>NZ_CP024608.1:0-4800000 GCF_002752675.1 Massilia violaceinigra | reverse complement strand
CATATTGCTGGGCCGGATAGCCGGACAGAATCAGCACCGGCAGGTTCGGCTGCCCCTGGCGGATGGTGCGCAGAATGTCGATGCCGCTCTGGTCCGGCATGGCGATATCGAGCAGCAGCACGTCGCAAATTTCACGGCGTGCAATGTCCAGCGCTTCGCGCCCGGTTGCCCCTTCGGCCACGACATCGAAGTCGGGTGACGAAGAAAAAATCTGTTTAAAACCTGCACGTACTATCTGGTGATCGTCACATATGGCAACGCGTATCATTGTCTTCCCTTAAATTATCCTTGCATAGGAAAGAGCCGAGGCAAACCACGCGCCCGGCACTGCGCATGCGTTAGTATTCTAGCACTCTGGCTGTTCAGTACAAACACGTATGACAGCGCACTGGCGCCGCGTGCTCACACCGGCCTTCAAAAACAGCAAAGGGGCACAAGGCCCCCGCGATCGGCGACGGGACACGGCCGCCGTTCTAGCCCGGGCCTTTGAGCAGGGCTAGAATGGCGACCAGTTCGCTGCGGATCACGGCCCGGTCGAGCTCGGGCGGCGCCGCCACGGCGTCAAGCGCCGCCGCGTCGGCGTCGTCGTCACACGGTGGCGCAAGCAGTCCGCCAATGCGGCTATCGAGTTTATTGCGCGCACCACTGATCGTAAAGCCTTGTTCGTACAACAGTTCGCGGATACGACGGATCAACAACACCTCGTGGTGCTGGTAATAGCGGCGGTTTCCACGTCGTTTGACCGGTTTAAGCTGGGTAAATTCCTGCTCCCAGTAACGAAGTACGTGCGGTTTGACGCCGCACAACTCGCTCACTTCCCCGATCGTGAAATAGCGCTTGGCCGGGATGGCCGGCAGCACGATCAGATCAGCCTTGCTCGCACGATCGTTCATCGGTTCACTTTAGGCGGCGCGCGCCATCGGGCTGGTTTCTTCGACCATGCCCTTGAGCTTCTGGCTGGCGTGGAAGGTCACGACGCGGCGCGCCGTGATCGGGATTTCTTCACCGGTCTTGGGATTGCGGCCGGGCCGCTGCGGCTTGTCGCGCAGCTGGAAGTTGCCGAAGCCGGACAACTTCACCGCTTCGCCACGCTCGAGGGCATTCCTGATCTCGTCGAAGAAGGTCTCGACCATGTCCTTGGCTTCGCGCTTGTTCAGGCCGACCTGCTCGAACAGCAGTTCGGCCAGCTCGGCCTTGGTCAGGGTCGGGAGATTCTTCTCAGCGTCCTGGCGAACCCTGGCGACCTGCATCGCACGGTGCAGGTCGGCTGCCAGCGCCGACTGGAGTACGGCGGAATCAACGTCGTTGTTATTAATTTTACAGCCCTGCCTCGTATCGTTACTGCTCGTGGGATCGGTTATGAACGCAGCTTCGCGTCATGTTTCTGCTGGGCCGACGCCGCCAGCGCCTTCATGACGCCTTCGACCACATCGTCCTGCAGGGTGGTTTGAGTATCTTGCAAGCCAAAGCGGAAAGCAAGGCTTTTTTCGTCGGGCTCGATCCCTTTTCCGCGATATTCATCAAACAAAACAATGGCTTGCACAATCTTTCCAGCTGGATTTACCTGCAGCTTCGCGGCAAAAGCATCGAGCAGGTCCTGCGCCGCCACCGTGTTTTTGACCACGAAAGCCAGGTCGCGCGTGGCGCCCGGGAATTTCGAGATCTCTTCATATTTTGGCACGGATCGTTGCTGCAACGCAATCGCATCCAGCTCGAACAAGACCGGCGCCTGCGGCAAATCGTACTTTTGCAGCCAGCGCGGGTGCAGTTCGCCGATAAAGCCGATTTCCTTGCCGTCGAGCTCGATGACAGCCGAGCGTCCCGGATGCAGGGCCGGATGGGCCGTCTTCACGAAACGCAGGGTGCGCGGCGCGAACAGGGCTTCCACATCGGCTTTGACATCGAAATAATCGACTGGTGCCGACTTGAGCGACCATTGTTCGTCCAGCGCCGGACCGTAGGCGATGCCGGCCACGCGCTTGGGCTGGTCGAAACCGGCCACCGACAGCGGACCATCAAGCGCTTGCGCATTGCGGCGGAAGATCGCGCCCACTTCAAATGCGCGCACCCTGCCCGCCTTGCGGTTCAGGTTATAGCGCACATTGGCCACCAGCGAGCCGATCAGCGAGGAACGCATCACGTTCATCTGGCTGGCGATCGGATTGACCAGCTTGATCTGGTCGGTATTGTCCGAGAAGTCGGTTTCCCATGCGGAATCGACGAAACTCATGTTCACCACTTCCTGGTAACCGAGGTCGGCCAGCTGGTGGCGCACGGCGAACAGGGACCGGGTGTTTTCCGGCGCGATGATCATCTGGCTGGCGGCCACCGGCGGCAAGGCCGGGATGTTCTCGAAGCCGTACACGCGCGCCACTTCCTCGATCAGGTCTTCCTCGATTTCGATGTCGAAACGGTAGGTCGGCGCGGTCACGGCGAACAGGCCGGGTTCCTGCGTGAACGGCAGGCCCAGGCGCGTGAAAATGTCGGCCACCATGGCGTCGGTGATCGGCACGCCGATCACCTGTTGCGCGCGCGCGGTGCGCAGGGTGACCGCTTTCGGCAACGGCACGTTGACGATCTGGTCGTCGATCGGGCTGACCACGGTGTCCACAGTGCCGCAGATTTCGACGATCAGCGCGGTGATGCGCTCGATGTGCTCGACGGTCGTGGCGAAATCGACGCCGCGCTCGAAGCGGTGCGCCGCATCGGTCGAAAAATTGAACCGGCGCGCGCGGCCCTGGATGGCGTTCGGCCACCAGAACGCCGCTTCCAGGTAGATATTGGTGGTCTCTAAGGTGACCGAGGTAGAATCGCCGCCCATGATGCCGGCCAGCGATTCGAGTTCCTTGTCGTCGGCGATCACGCCGACCCAGTCGTCCACGTCCACGGTATTGCCGTTGAGGAGCTTGAGGGACTCGCCCTTCTTACCCCAGCGCACATCCAGCGCCCCATGGATCTTGTCCATGTCGAACACGTGCGAGGGACGGCCCAGTTCCAGCATGACGTAATTGGAAATATCGACCAGGGCCGACAGCGGACGCTGGCCGCTGCGCTCGAGGCGCTGCTTGATCCAGTCCGGCGTGGCTGCCCTGGCGTTCAGGCCGCGGATGACGCGGCCCGAAAAGCGGCCGCACAGGTCCGGCGCGCTGATCTTCACCGGCAGGATTTCGCTGCCGTTGACCGGCACCGAGCGGGTCTGCGGCAAGGTCAATGGGGTGCCGGTCAGGGCCGACACTTCGCGCGCCACGCCCAGCACCGACAGGCAGTCCGCCTTGTTCGGGGTGAGCTTGATGGTGAACTTGAGGTCGTTCAGGGCGAGGTAGTCGCGGATGTTCTGGCCGACCGGCGCATCTTCCGGCAGCTCCATCAGGCCGCTGCTTTCCTCGGACAGTTTCAATTCCTTGGCCGAGCACATCATGCCCTGCGATTCCACGCCGCGCAGCTCGCCGACCTTGATCGCGAACGGCTTGCCGTCCGCGCCCGGCGGCAGGATCGCGCCGGCCATGGCGCAGATGGCCTTCATGCCGGCGCGCACGTTGGGCGCGCCGCACACGATGTTGAGCAAGGTGCCGGTGCCGACGTTGACCTTGCACACGTTCAGGCGGTCCGCGTTCGGGTGCTTGGCCACTTCCAGCACTTCGGCCACGACCACGTTCGAGAATGGCGGCGCGACCGCTTCGACTTCTTCCACTTCCAGGCCGGACATGGTCAGCAGGTGAGCCAGTTCATCCGAAGTCATCTTCGGATCGACCATGGTACGGAGCCAATTTTCGGAAAATTGCATAATCAGTGAACCTTGAATTAGTTAAATTGCTTCAGGAAGCGCAGGTCGCCTTCGTAGAACAGGCGCAGGTCGTTGATCCCGTAACGCAGCATCGTCAGGCGCTCGAGGCCGGAGCCGAACGCGAAGCCGATGAATTTTTCAGGGTCGAGCCCGAAGTTGCGCACCACGGTCGGGTGCACCTGGCCGGCGCCCGATACTTCCAGCCAGCGGCCCTTGAGCGGACCGCTGCCGAAGGCAATGTCGATCTCGGCCGACGGTTCGGTAAACGGGAAGTACGACGGACGGAAGCGCACCTGCAGGTCGTCGGTCTCGAAGAAGGCCTTGACGAAGTTCAGGTACACGCCCTTCAGGTCGGCGAACGAAATGTCTTCGGCGATCCACAGGCCTTCGACCTGGTGGAACATCGGCGAGTGGGTCGCATCGCTGTCGACGCGGTAGGTGCGGCCGGGCGCGATCACCTTGATCGGCGGCGTATGGGTGCGCGCGTAGCGCACCTGCATCGGGCTGGTGTGGGTGCGCAGCAGCAGCGGTTTGCCGGTGCTGTCGTTGCCTTCGATGTAGAAGGTGTCCTGCATCGAGCGGGCCGGGTGGTTTTCCGGGCTGTTGAGCGCCGTGAAATTGGTCCAGTCGGTCTCGATTTCGGGGCCGTCGGCCACATCGAAACCGATCGAGCGGAAGATTTCCTCAACTCGTTCCCAGGTACGCATCACCGGGTGGATACCGCCGCCCGAGCGGCCGCGGCCCGGCAGGGTGATGTCGATCGCTTCGGCGTTCAGACGCTCTTCGAGCTGGGCATTGGCCAGCGCATCGCGCCGTGCGGTCAGGGCGTTTTCGATCTGGACCTTGGCGGCGTTGATCAGCGCGCCCTGGGCCTTTTTCTGTTCCGGGTCGAGCTTGCCCAGGCCCTTCATTTGCTCGGTGATCTGGCCAGTCTTGCCAAGGTACTTGGCTTTGGCGTTTTCCAGTGCGGCAGCATCTTCGGCGGCGATAAAGTCAGCCTGTGCCGAGACGACGAGTTCTTCCAGGGAGTTCATGCGATGTTTTTTTCCTGTTGAGCGGGACTGGCGCACGCGCCACAATCAAAAACGGGGCACAGGTTTGAACCTCTGCCCCGCTCTTTTCGCGCCACCCGGGGGCGACGCTTGCATCGATCATTGCTTACGCAGCGATCTTGGCTTTCACTGCTGCGACAATCGCGGCGAACGCCGGCTTGTCCATCACAGCCATATCGGCCAGGACTTTACGGTCCAGTTCGATAGATGCTTTTTTCAGGCCGTTCATGAATACGCTGTACGTCACGCCATGCTCACGGGAAGCGGCGTTGATACGGGCGATCCACAGGCGGCGGAATACGCGTTTCTTGTTGCGGCGATCGCGGTAAGCGTATTGGCCAGCGCGCATGACTGCTTGCTTGGCAACACGGTATACACGGCTGCGGCGACCACGGTAGCCTTTAGCTTGTACAAGAATTTTCTTATGACGGGCACGAGCTGTAACCCCACGTTTTACTCTAGGCATAGTAACTCCTTAAATTGAGTGGTGAGATTAAGCCGACGGCATCATACGCATGACGGACTTGACATCCGCTGCATCGACGTTCGTGATTCCGCGCAGTTGGCGCTTGCTCTTGGTGGTTTTCTTGGTCAGGATGTGACGTTTGAAAGCGTGACCCGATTTAACGGTTCCACCTGGACGCACGCGAAAACGCTTCTTCGCGGAGCTTTTGGTCTTCATTTTAGGCATAGCAGTTCTGTCCTTCCGGACAGCTCCATTATAGGATTGCAGGTGGCAACGCTGTGCTGCACTTAGATGCCTGCTTTCACATTGTCTTCCGCCAGTGAAGGAGGAAGCCGGAGATCATAACACAGAAACTGCCTGCAAATGCAAGCTTGTAGGGGGCAAAGTTTCTTTGGGGTATAAATTCGCGTACCGGCTGTCTCTGCCCCCCCCATTCCCGCAGAACCGTCATCCCCGCGCAGGCGGGGATCCAAGTTCGCGGCATAGCCATCGGCTACGGAACAGGCTTGGATCCCCGCCTGCGCGGGGATGACGGCTTTAAGGGTGGCGGTTGCATCCGGAGTCAACTGCGAACACCCACAAAACAAAGCGCCCCTGGCACTTGCGTGGCGGGGCGCTTCTTTGCACAAGCTGCCTGGGCAACCCGTTCTTTGCTTATTTCTTCTTCTTCGGCGAGAGGATCATGATCATCTGACGACCTTCCATCTTCGGGAACTGCTCGACCTGGCCATACGGCTCGAGATCGGCCTTCAAACGTTCCAGCATGCGGAAGCCGATGTCCTGGTGCGCCATCTCACGGCCGCGGAAACGCAGCGTGATCTTGGTTTTGTCACCCTCATCGAGGAACTTCATCAGGTTTTTCAGCTTGATATTGTAATCGCCATCATCAGTACCCGGACGGAATTTAACTTCCTTCACGAGAATGATCTTTTGCTTCAATTTGGCTTCGTGCGCCTTCTTCTGTTCCGAATATTTGAACTTGCCGTAGTCCATCAGACGGCATACCGGTGGTTGCGCGGTTGGCGCAATTTCCACCAGATCTACGTTCGCTTCTTCGGCCAGACGAAAAGCCTCAGCCAGGCTCACAATGCCAAGCGGCTCGTTTTCCACCCCGGATAAACGCATTTCGGGGGCGGTGATTTCGCCATTGATGCGATGCGACTTGTCAGTAGCTATGTTGTTTCCTTTTAAAATCTGATGAATTAGCCGCGTCGAGAATTAACTCGTCAAGCTTTGGAATCGACCTCGTGTTTGAGGCGCTCCACCAGGGCATCGATGGACATTACGCCCAAATCGACATTGCCACGAGCTCGCACGGCCACAGTGTTGGCATCCCGTTCCTTGTCGCCAATCACGAGGATGTACGGCAGTTTTTGGACGGAATGTTCACGTATTTTAAACGTAATTTTCTCGTTGCGCAAATCAGCGTGAACGCGGTACCCCAGCTTGCGCAACTTCGTTGCGATTTCCTGGGTGTAGTCGGCCTGCGCGTCCGAAATATTGAGCACCGCCACCTGCACCGGCGCCAGCCACAGCGGCATCGCGCCGGCGTAGTTTTCGATCAGGATGCCGATGAAACGCTCCAGCGAACCGACGATCGCGCGGTGCAGCATGACCGGCACCTTCTTGGTGTTGTCGGGAGCCGTGTACTCGGCGCCCAGGCGGCCCGGCATCGACGGGTCGATCTGCACCGTGCCGACCTGCCATGCGCGGCCCAGGCTGTCTTTCAGGTGGTATTCGATCTTCGGACCGTAGAACGCGCCCTCGCCCGGCAACTCGGTCCAGGAGACGCCGCAGGCACGCAGCGCGCTGCGCAGCGACTCTTCGGCGATATCCCAGCTTTCCTCGCTGCCGATGCGGCTGTCCGGACGCAGGGCCAGCTTGACATCGATATTGTCAAAGCCGAACGCGGTGTAGACTTCCATCGCCTGCGCGTGGAAGGCCGCCACTTCGCCCGGAATCTGCTCATCGGTACAGAAAATGTGACCGTCATCCTGGGTAAAGCCGCGTACGCGCATCATGCCGTGCAGCGCGCCGGACGGCTCGTTGCGGTGGCACTGGCCGAACTCGCCGTAGCGCAGCGGCAAGTCGCGGTAGCTCTTCATGCCGGAATTGAAAATCTGGATGTGGCCAGGGCAATTCATCGGCTTCAGCGCATACGAGCGGTTTTCCGACTCGGTGACGAACATATTGTCGCGATAGTTATCCCAGTGACCGGTCTTTTCCCACAGGCCGCGGTCCAGGATTTGCGGCGCTTTCACTTCCTGGTAGCCATTGACCTGGTACACATTGCGCATGTATTGCTCAACCTGTTGCCAGATCGACCAGCCCTTCGGATGCCAGAAGATCAAGCCCGGCGCTTCATCCTGGAAGTGGAAGAAGTCGAGCGCCTTGCCCAGCTTGCGGTGGTCGCGCTTTTCCGCCTCTTCCAGATTGTGCAGGTAGAGTTCCTGATCTTCCTTCTTGAGCCAGGCGGTGCCGTAGATACGCTGCAGCATCTCGTTCTTGGAGTCGCCGCGCCAGTAGGCGCCCGCCACTTTCATCAGCTTGAACACTTTCAGCTTGCCGGTGTTGGGCACGTGCGGGCCGCGGCACAGGTCGGTAAAACCGCCCTCGGCGTACAGCGACACGTCTTCACCGGCAGGAATCGAGGAAATGATTTCCGCCTTGTAGTCTTCGCCGATGGACTTGAAGTACGCCACCGCTTCGTCGCGCGGCAGCACGGTGCGCGTGACTTTCTCGTCTTTCTTGACCAGTTCGGTCATTTTCTTTTCGATCGCCGCCAGATCTTCCGGCGTAAACGGGCGCTTGTACGAGAAATCGTAGAAGAAGCCATTCTCGATCACCGGACCGATGGTGACCTGCGCTTCCGGATACAGCTCCTTGACGGCGTAGGCCAGCAAGTGGGCGGTGGAGTGACGAATCACGTCCAGGCCTTCCGGATCTTTATCGGTGATGATGGCCAGATCGGCATTTTGCTCGATCAGGAAGGAGGTATCGACGACTTTGCCGTCGACTTTGCCGGCCAGCGCCGCTTTGGCCAGGCCTGTACCGATGCTGGCTGCGACCTGGGCTACGGTGACTGGGCCATCAAACTGGCGCTCGGAACCATCGGGAAGGCGGACTGAAACCATGCTGTTCTCCTGAACAAAACTGATATTTAAGTACAAACAAAAGTACAAACAAAAGTGCAAACAAAAATGCGGACGAAAAAAAACGCGGACTAGCCGCGTTTTTCATTTTGAGTAAGCAAAAGGAAGCACCTCGACTAGCGTCGCTGGAACAACTCCGTCGTAGTTCGCGGCGTCATAACCATGGTGCCTTTCTCTCTCTTACTGGGTACTGCATGTTCTGGTGGGCGGTGAGGAATTCGAATCCCCGACCCCTTGGATGTCGACCAAGTATTCTAACCAGCTGAACTAACCGCCCTGATATAGCATGAGCGTTGCTGGAACAACTCTGCCTTACTGCACTTTACTGCTTTTTACTGCTAAAACTGGTGGGCGGTGAGGAATTCGAATCCCCGACCCCTTGGATGTCGACCAAGTATTCTAACCAGCTGAACTAACCGCCCGAAGACCAGCATTATAGAGAGGCATCCCCGGGATGACAAGCGCTTTTTAAACACGATGTTCAGGCGCCAGGAAGTACCCTGGCTGGCGGCAGGGAGATCAAGCGCCTTTTTCCATTACACTTTGCCCATGCACGCCAAACCGACCCCCTCCTCCGCCCACCTGCACGCCCACCACAAGGGCGACGCCAAACACACCCACGTCACCGTCGGCCGCAGCCAGGGCGCGCTGGCCTTTGCCCTGAGCCTGACCCTGGTATTTGCCGTGATCGAAGTGCTGACCGGCTTCCTCTCCAATTCGCTGGCCCTCATTTCCGACGCCGGCCACATGGTCACCGACGCCGCCGCGCTGGGCCTGGCGCTGCTGGCGCAACTGATCGCCAAGCGCCCGCCCTCGGCGCGCCACTCGTTCGGCTTCGGCCGCGCAGAAGCGCTGGCCGCCTTTGTCAACGCACTGGCCATGCTGGCCGTGGTCGGCTGGATCGTCTTTGAAGCCGTGCACCGCTTCAGCGCGCCGCAGCAGGTGCAGGGCGGCACCGTGTTCGTGGTTGCCCTCATCGGCCTGGCGATCAATCTGCTGGTGGCCTGGCTGCTCTCGCGCGACCAGGAAAGCATCAACACCCGCGCCGCGCTGGTGCACGTGATGGGCGACATCCTCGGCTCGATCGCGGCGATCGCCGCCGGCGCCGTGATTTACTTCACCGGCTGGATGCCGATCGACCCGCTGCTGTCGCTCTTCGTCTCCGTGCTGATCCTGCGCTCGACCGTCGGCATCCTGCGCGACTCCTACCACGCGCTGATGGAAGGCGTGCCGCACCAGATCGATTATCTGCAGGTCGGCGCCGACCTGGCCGCCATACCGGGCGTGCTGTCGGTGCACGACCTGCATGTGTGGGATATGTCGCCGGGACAACCGGCCCTGATCGGCCACCTGCGCATCGGCAACCTGCGCGACTGGCCGCAGGTGCTGGCCACGGTCAAGGACATGCTGTTGACCCGCCACGGCATCGACCATGTGACCCTGCAGCCCGAGCCGCACGACTAGTGCGGCGCCGAACGATGCTGTAAGCCCTGTCTTACCCGGCAGCGGCGGGCGCACCGATGCCCCGCCCAACGCGCATTACCGATAATGCATCATGATTCCGTACACCCCCTCCCCCACCATCCACGACACCCTGATCATCGGCGGCGGCCCCGGCGGGCTGACGGCGGCGATTTACCTGCGCCGTTTCCGGCGCGATATCATCCTGGTCGACAAAGGCAGCAGCCGGCTCGGCTGGATCCCGGTCACGCATAACTATCCGGGCTTTCCAGATGGCATCCACGGCAAGGAATTGCTCGACAAATTGCGCCACCAGCTCCAACGCTACGGCGGCGAGGTGATCCAGGGCGAAGTGACCCGGCTGGTGCGCGAAGACGGCTGCTTCGTGGCCGCGCACGAAGGCGGCGAAATTCGTGCCCGCACCGTGCTGCTGGCAACCGGCATCGCCGACACCGGCATGCCGATCGAGAATTTTCTTGAGGCCGTGGCGTGCGGCGCGGTCCGGCTGTGTCCGGTATGCGATGGCTACGACGTCCTCGACCAGAAAATCGCGGTCGTCACATCCGACACCAACCCGGTCGGCCATGCACTGTTCATGCGCACCTTTTCCACCGACGTCACGCTGTTCGAGCGCACCAGGGAGGCCTTGGTCGACCCGGCCGACCGCCAGCGCCTGCACGATGCCGGCATCCGCTACGTTACCTCGCCGCTGCGGGGCGTGACCATGAGCGGGCGCATGACACCGGTCATGCATACGGAAGATGGCGAGTCCTACGAGAGCGATGTACTCTACCCCATGCTGGGCGAAACGGCGCGCTCCGACCTGGCGGTCTCGCTCGGCGCGCAAACCTCGGCCTGCATGGAACTGAAGGTCGACGACCATCAGTCGACGACCGTGGAAGGCCTGTACGCCATCGGCGACGTGGCCCAGGGATTGAACCAGATTAGTGTAGCCGCAGGGCAAGCTGCGGTGGCGGCAACCCGCATTCATAATGCCTTGCCTTATCACTTTCGCAAGCACTCCGCATAGAGGGAGCGCCGCACGACAGTAAAAACAAATTGCGCTAACGGCAAGGTAGTGACAATATAGGCCACGCCACTGGCCGAGTAGGACAAAATAAAGCCGCCAGTCAACTTGCGAAAGCTTACGATCATGGCAACAATCGCCCACGGCAGCAAACACGCATCCCACGCACAGCGTGGCGATGCCTACTTCAGCTGGCCCATCTGGCTCCTGAGCGCATCCTTGCTCACGTTCGTGCTGGTGGTCCCGTTTTCGGGCGTCGCGGGGATGCTGATCCTCCCCGTCGCGCTGCTTGGCGGCCTGTGTTCGGTGTTCGGACTGGTGCGCGCCCTGCACCACCACCACTGGCGCCGCGCAGCCTCGATGGCAACGTATATCGTCGTGCTGGGGGCGCTGTTTTCAGTGCCGGAACTATTGCAGGCCACTGTAGGCCGCGCTTCCAACGTGGTGCACGTGATGTCGGAAGGCCAGAGCTTCGATAAAAAAATGCAGACCCACCCGCCAGGCAACCGCCCCGTGCTGGCCTATGACTGGAGCACCGTCGGGACCGATACGACCTACGTTATCTACGATGCCAGCGGCCGCATTGCCGAGCCCAAGGGCCACGTGGCGTGGTCTAGCAGCGAGCTGTTCCCTTTCTCCGAATGCGCCGGACGCGTGGTGCCGATCATGGGGCATTTTTACCGCTGCGACTATTGAACGGTTTTTAGTATTGCGACCGCCAGCCAAGCTGACCAGCCTTGCACGTTCGCCGGCGCTTGCCGGTGTCAGGCGGGAATGCCATTGCTGCCCTGAAACTTAGCTCCGTCATTCCCGCATCTTCAATGACGCTGCTGGGCTGAGCTGTCGAAAGAGTGCCGCGTCGATGCGCCCATTGACGAGTTTGCGGCTCAGATAAAGATCCGGCCAGACGCGCTCTGCATCACGTTGTCCGAAGATCAACCATTGCTCTCCCGCCCTGGCAGAAAAATCAGCATGGCCGCATGGATTACTGCCGCCGGTGATTCGGCTTAGCACCGGTAAGGTTCGAGGAAGTGTAGCCACTCCAAATGACTTGCTCACGCTCACTGTCAGGTCTTCGATCACCAACCCGTCGGTTTTTCGCGCTGTCGACGCCACCACATTCCCAACGAACACGACGCGGCCGTTAGCTTGACCATTGAGGTAGTCGGCAATCGTTTGGGACGGAATGTCGCATGCCGCTACCGTAGCCGGACATGCCAGCAAGGCAGGAATAATCAATCCAAAAAAACGCATACGGTGCCCTTCAATGCTGTTTTACTTTGTTTCCACTTTCACGGCAGTACCCTCCCAGGCGCACCAGCTCACCAAGTGCGTATCCGATGAGCATAACCTTCCACCGCCCTTCCGCCCAACACAACTTTGCAGAAATCCATGCATTGCAACAGCTCATTCTCGCGATGGTCTTGCCGGGGTCGGTTGCGAAACCTTTCCATTTTTGGTATAATGAGAATCATTCGCATCTGTCTTTACGACAGGGCACCCCATCGTTGACAAGCCAGGTTGCAATCTCCAAGCCAGTGACGATCTTTCTCACACCAGGAGTTTTTGCATGCCCCGCCGTATCAACACGTCCGTCCCGTCGTCTTCCCATCCCCGTCTGCGTCCGCTGGTGCTCGCTCTGTCGCTCGCGCTCGGCCATGCCGGTGCCGCCAGCGCCGCCGACGAGGCGCCCGAAGCGGCCGTCCTGCCAGTCATTACGATCACCGGCACGAATGACCACAACGGCTATCAGGCGCGCGACAGCGACAGTGCCAGCAAGCTGAGCCTGACCCTGCGCGAAACGCCGCAGTCGGTCTCGGTCGTCACGCGCGCGCGCATGGACGATTTCCGTCTCGACAACGTCAACGATGTGCTCGCCAACACTACCGGCGTCACCGTCGAAAAAGTCGAAACCGACCGCACCTATTACGTCGCGCGCGGCTTCGATATCATCAATTTCCAGGTCGACGGTGTCGGCATGCCGCTGGTGTTCGGCAACATGATGGGCAACCTCGACACCGCGCTGTTCGACAGGGTCGATATCGTGCGTGGTGCCAACGGCCTGACCGCCTCCACCGGCAACCCGTCCGCCACGGTCAACTTCATCCGCAAGCGTCCAGGTCCTACCCTGGCCGCCAGCGCCGGCCTCACCCTCGGCTCGTGGGATACGCGCCGTCTCGATGCCGACGTGTCGAGCCCGCTCAACGCGAGCGGCAGCGTCAAGGGCCGCGTGGTGGTGGTCAGCCAGCAGGGCGATTCCTACCTGGACCGCTACGCGACCAAGAAAAACGTTGTCTACGGCATCGTCGAAGCCAAACTGGGCAGCGACACCCTGCTCAGCATCGGGCACGCCTGGCAAGACAACAAGTCCAGCGGCGGCATGTGGGGCGCCCTGCCCCTGTACTACACCGACGGCAGCCCGACCAACTACCCGGCCGGCACCAACACCTCGGCCGACTGGTCGCACTGGGATAACAAGACCAACGGCAGCTTTGCCGAACTGAATCACCAACTGGGCCAGGGCTGGGCGCTCAAGTCGACCCTGAGCCATAACAAGGAAGCGTCCCGCTCGAAATTGTTCTACGTGTACGGCACGCCGGACAAAGCGACAGGCGAAGGCTTGTTTTCCTACCCGTCCGCCTACCGCTCCGACCACAGCCAGACCTTGTTCGACATCGGCGCAAGCGGACAGTTCAACCTGGCCGGCCGCCAGCACGACCTGGCCTTCGGCGCCAGCTGGTCGCGCTCGCGCCTGGACGATCTGTCCGGCTACGGCCGCGGCATCGGCACCCCGCTCACCGCAGCGACCGACTTTACCGGCGGCTATCCGCAGCCGGAATTCGACGACCGCTTCGATGGCAGCAGCTACGAAGAGGTGCGCAAGACCGTCTACGCGGCCGCACGCTTTGCGCTGGCCGACAAAGTCAAGCTGCTGACCGGCTTTAACTCGACCAAGGCCGATTCCACCGGCCTGTCCTACGGCAGCAGCAAGCAAAAATCGGCCAGCAAGACCTCGCCCTACGTGGGCCTGGTCTACGACGTGGCGCCGCAGGTCAGCCTGTACACCAGCTACACTGAAATTTTCAGCCCGCAAAGCGAGCAGGATATCAACGGCGTCGCGCTCGATCCGATCATGGGCAGCAGCGCCGAGGCTGGTTTCAAGAGCGATCTCTTGGGTGGCAAGGCCAGCTTCTCCGGCGCCATCTTCCGCGCGCGCCAGAACAATACGGCTGAGCAGGTCGACATGAACGGCGGCAAGGCGTACTACCGCGGCATCAATGCCGAGTCGACCGGCGCCGAACTGGAAGTGACGGGCGAGCTGACCAAAGGCTGGCTGGCCAGTGCCGGCTTCACCCGCCTGAAGGTGGAAGACAGCCAGGGCAAGGCAGCCAAGACCTACGTGCCGCGCCGCCTGCTGCGCATGTCCACCACCTATCGTCTGCCTGCCGTGCCGCAGCTCAAGGTCGGCGCCAACCTGAACTGGCAGAGCGATATCGAGCGCGAGCAGGAACAGGAACAGGGCATCGTCACGCGCCAGGACAGCTACGCCGTGCTGGGCTTGATGGCGCGCTACGAGATCAACCGCAACATGACGCTGGCCGTGAACCTGAACAACGTCACGGATAAAAAGTACCTGACCTCGCTGTACTGGAGCCAGGCCTATTACGCGGCGCCGCGCAACGCCAGCGCCACCCTCAACTGGAAATACTGATATGCGCCCTGCACTGGTTTTGCTCCACCGCTGGTTCGGCCTGGGCGTGGCGATCTTCCTGTTCATCTCCGGTGCAACGGGCGCCCTGATTTCCTTCGACCACGAACTGGACGCCGCCCTCAATCCGGACCTGTTTCACGCCCACAGCGGCGAGACGGCCCAGCGCCAGATTCCCGGCACCGAACTGGCGCGCGCCATCGAAGCGGCCGATCCGCGCCTGCGCATCGGTTACGTCCTGACCGAGGTCGAGCCGGGACACACCTCGATGATGTCGGTCGAGGGCAAGATCGACCCGGCCACCGGCAAGCCGTACGAGCTGGGCTTTAACCAGATCGGCGTCGATCCGGTGACCGGCAAGGTGCAGGCCAAACGTCAGTGGGGCGACATTTCGCTCTCGCGCGAAAACCTGCTGCCGTTCCTGTACAAGCTGCACTACTCGATGCATATTCCGGAAGTCAAAGGGATCGAACTGGGCATCTGGTTCATGGGCATCATCGCCATCGTGTGGGTGCTCGATTGCTTCATCGCGCTGTATTTGTCGTTTCCCAACTGGCGCAGCTGGCGCAAGTCGTTCGCCTTCCGCTGGAAAGCTGGCGGGCCCAAGCTCAACTTCGACCTGCACCGCTCTGGCGGCGTGTGGGTCTGGCTGTTGCTGCTGGTGCTGGCGATCACCTCGGTCTCGATGAACCTGAACGACCGCGTGGTGCGGCCGCTGTTGTCCACCGTCTCCACTCTCAGCCCGGACGCCTTCGCCAGCCGCACCATGAATCCGCCGGAGAAACCGATTCCGGCGCTTATCAGCCGCGACGAAGTGATGGCGCTGGCCCGTGCCGAAGGAACCAAACGCGGCTGGACGGCGCCGGTCGGCGGCGTTTTTTACGCATCCGCGTTCGGGCTGTACGGCGTCGGCTTCTTTGAGCCGGGCAACGACCACGGCGACGTCGGCCTGGGCAACTCCTGGCTGTATTTCGACGGCAACGATGGCAAACTGGTCTCCGAGCGCGTGCCCGGCACCGGCAGCGCAGGCGATATTTTCCTGCAACTCCAGTTCCCCCTGCACTCCGGCCGGATTGCCGGCTTGGCCGGCCGCATCGTCCTGTCGTTCCTGGGTGTGGTGGTGGCAATGCTGAGCGTCACCGGGGTCATCATCTGGGTGCGCAAACGGCGTGCTCGGCTGGTTGCCGTACGTGCCGTTCCTGAGCCCGTGCGGCAGCCGGTGCGCCAGGGCAGCACGCCTGTGATGGAGTAAATAGCGTCCGGTGGCGCTCCGCCAGATAGTCAGCGGGGCGCCACCGGGACACCCGAGGCACGAATCGGGCCATACGCCCGTGGTGGCGGCGGTCCGCCCACCGCCCTATCGAAATCCTCATCACCGCGCTCTTGCGCGCTGCCGGCGCGTCTTGTATGGCATTATTCCTGACGGCACCCATTGGCAATTCATAGGAATTTTATGACGGCGGCATCCACGAAAAAGGCGGCGAACGCGGATTCTGCGGCGAAACGAAGCGACTTCCCGATCATCGTGATCGGCACCTCCGCCGGCGGACAAAGTGCGCTGGGCGCTCTCGTTGCGCAACTGCCGGCCGATTTTCCCGCCGCGATTCTCGTCGTTCATCACATGGCGGCGACCGGTTCAAACGATGCCATGTTGCGCGTGCTTGCCGACAAAGGGAATTTACCCTGCAAACAAGCTGTGCAGCATGGCGTTATCAAGAGCGGCTGTATTTATCTGGCGCAGCCGGATCATCATCTGATGATCTCGGAAGCCAAAACCTTGGTGACCAAGGGCGCGCGCGAAAATCGGGCGCGGCCCGCGATCGATCCCCTGTTCCGTTCCGCCGCCATTGAATTCGGGAATCGGGTCATTGGAGTCGTCCTCACCGGCTATCTCGACGATGGCACGTCGGGCATGGAGGTGATCCGGCGCTGCGGCGGAATCTGCGTCGTCCAGGATCCGGCCGACGCCGCGTATCCGGATATGCCGCAAAACGTGCTCAATCATGTCAAGGTCGATCACTGCGTACCGCTGGCGGAGATGGGTAGCCTGCTCACACGGCTCGCGCTTCACGACCGGGGAGCAAGCATCCGTGTCCCTGACGATGTCGCCGTCGAGGCCAAGATCGCCCAGCGCGTGTTGAGCGACCTGGAATCGGTCGAGTTCCTTGGTACGCAGGTGCCGTTCAACTGTCCGGGCTGCGGCGGCGTGTTGTGGCAAATGAAGATTGGAAACCATCTGCGCTTCCGTTGCCATACCGGTCACGCCTATACGGCGGCAACGCTGCTCGCGGAACAGACGGCGAAGATGGAGGAAACCCTTTGGGTCGCCCTGCGCATGTTCGAAGAGAACAAGAATCTGCTCGTCCGAATGGGCGCGGACGGCACTGCCAGCCCATCCTATGTCGAGCGGGTGGAGCAATCGAACATCCATATTCGGCGGATCAAAGCGATGCTGCACTCCAACATGGCCAGCACCGATCCTCTTCCATAGAAGACCGATCGTTGGGTAACACCCGCGCGGCGGCCATCCCACGAGCATGGTCTTTGCCGGTGCCTCTGGAAAACGTGACGATCGCTTCATCAGCCCCCAGCGCTCCAAGGTCGCGGTTACCCCTGCACGGGCGCCAGCCGCACTGGAATGCGCGCCAGCACGCCAGCGCCGAAGTCATCATAAAACGGCAGCTCCTGCCGGTGCGCATAACCAATATAACAATCGCATTTCCTCAGGCGGCTGCACGGTTTTTCAACGAGCATGTTATCCAGCGCATCCTCGTACAGATTGCCCAGCCGCTCGGTCACAAAATGGCATCGCTGCACTTCCCCATCACCGTCAATCGACAGCGCTTCCGACCCGGCCCGGCAGGCCTTCCCGCGCGACATCTCGGGATTGCGGCTGTAGCTGAACCACGGGTCCATAGCGTCGAGCCACGCCAGGTCCTCCGGCCGATAGTAACCCGGCCCGCGCCGGTCATAGGCGTTGAGCCAGAGATAATGCTGCCGCGGCAGCGCGGCGCGCAAGGCGCGGATATCGTCGAAATGCTCGCGCATCGCCACGATGCCCACCGAAAAATGGACGCCCATCCGCTCCAGACGTTCGCAACGGTCAATAAAGCGATCCATCCGCACCTGGCTCGGATGGTAAGTGCACCACAGCCCCACCTTGCGCTTGTCGGCCTGCTCCAGCCAAGCCAGCGGTCCGGACAGATTGGTCTGGATCGCCACCTGGCGCACATGGGCCATGCCCGACAGGGCCGTCATCGCATCGCGATAATGGCGCCGGATCATGCCCTCGCCCCAGGGCGTGAACAGCACGCTGATGGGCCGCTCCTGCGCACCAACCCAGGCGACGAAGCGCGCCACCTCGGCGGCGTCCCGCGCCAGCTTGGCCCGGCTGTCGCGACGCTTGGCGAAGGGACAGTACGCGCAATCGTAATTGCATCCCGACAGGGTGCCGCGGTATAGCAGCGACAGTACCGCCTGCTCCGCCGTTTGCCCGGACTGCCGCGCCGTTTGTCCGGACTGCTGCGCCTGATCGAGCGCAGCAGCCGGCAGCATGGTCAGCATGTCGTGCCGCCGTCGGCCATCAGCAGGCGCACGTCTTCCGACGCCAGCCACGGGCCGATGGTGTCGGCATAACCATAGCCACGGTCGTTCAGGCGCAAGATGGCACTGCCCTCTTCCAGCAAGCCCAGTTCGCCCAGTTCATGCAGCTGCGGCAAGTCATGCATGCAATCGCCCCCGAAACGCTGCGTGTAGGCCGCCGGGTCGAGCCCCGGATCGGTCAGCAGTGACTGGATTACGTAGCGCCGCCGCTGCTCATCTTGCCCCAGCGCAAAGCCGTGGTGCGCGTGGGTAAAACTGTCGGCGTCCAGCGCCAGGTAACTGTCGATGATGCCGATCGTGTCCGCCCGCCCAACCGCATAATCGGTCGAATAATGCAGGTCCCGCGTGTACGAGCGCGCGCCGGTACCGAGGCCCACCATGCCATCGTTCTGGCAGCAGTAGGACGGCCCCGTGTCGTCAGGCGCATGGGGCGCGCGGAACATGCGCATCGACACCTGCACGTAGCCGCGCGCGCGTAAATGATCGCGCGCCGCCTCGTACAGCTGCATGCGGCTGTCGCCTTCCTGGTTGAGCACAATCGGATCGAATGACGCGGCCCCCTTTCTGTTCGCAATCTTGCCCAGCCCCGTATGCTGGCGCACGTACAAGGGATACAAATACAACTCCTCCGGCCTGAAGGCCAGGGCACTGTCGATGGACGCCAGCAAGCTCTCCACCGTCTGCCCACCGATGCCGTAAATCAGGTCGAGGTTGAGCGTGGGGAAACCCGCATCGCGGATATATCCGATCGCCCGCGTCACCACCTCGTTTTGCTGCGGCCGCGCCAGCGAACGCATCTCGCCCGCCGCAAAGCTCTGAATGCCGAGGCTGACACGGTCGATGCCCATGCTGCGGCACACCGCCATGCGCTCCGGCGTCACGGTTTCGGGCGAGGCTTCAATGCCGGCCGGCGTGGTCTGCAAATCAATGCCCAGAATATCGCGCGCGCCATCGAGCAGCGTTTGCAACTGCGCCGCCGACAAAAATGTCGGCGTGCCGCCACCGAGCGCAAAACGCGCAAACCGGCGCTCACCCAACACCTTGTCGAGCACGCGCATCTGTTGGACCACCTGCGCCACATAACGTTCCACCATATCCGGTTGCGGACGCGCCATCGCAAACAAATTACAGAAACCGCAGCGCATTTCGCAGAACGGGATGTGGATGTAGGCGAACAGGGCCGAACGGTCCTGCCCGGCCCACAGGTCCTTCAGCGATGCCGGCACCGCCAGCGCCCGGTAGGCCGCCTTGTGCGGATAGGAATAGGAATACGCCTGATACGGCGTGTGACGCATGCGCTGGGCGAGCGTGCCGGGAGTGGCGGGATGGTTCATGGCGTCGTTCCGTTAAAATCGATAAAGAAATGGGCGTATGGAACGTTCCATACGGTTTCGTGGGCGATACGATGGCCGCGAAAGCCATCTTCGCCGTAGGCGCTGCCGTGGTCCGAGCAGACGATGGCAAACGTGGGCGCGCGCGCAGCACAGACGGTAAACAGGGGCGCCAGCGCCCCGTCCACATAGCGCAGCGCCGCGGCGTGACTCTCGATCGTGTCGCTGGTGCTGCCCGGCAGATAGCCACGGTTCGGCGAATGAATGGCCGCGACGTTGATGAACAAGAATACTCGCTGCTGGCCCAGCTCGTTCAAACGCGCAATCGCCAGCGCCACCTGGCGCTCGGTCGAGTTGCGGCTGTCCACGCCGAGCGAGCGCTTCCAGTGGCTCTCCTGGAACATGCCCGGCAACACGCAACCGAGCGCCGTTTCCTTGTTGAAAAAGCCTACTCCGCCGATACAAATGGTGCGGTAGCCAGCGCCAGCCAGACCGGCTGGCACGCTTTCCTGCGCAAACTCGTGGGTGTGGGCCGAGGTCGTCTCGCTACCGCGAAAGGCCGTCGCGAACAGGCGCGGATGGCGTCCCGGGCGGTCGGGCGTGGGCAAAAATCCGGCAAAAAACGCGTGATGGGCCGCGTAGGTAAAGCTGGCCGGGCTGTGCCGGCACTCCCAGCCGCCGGGCGGCAGGCGAGGCCCGAGGACCGGCAGCCCGCCCGCCTCGTACAGGCGCTGGGCCACGTCGTAGCGCAGGGTATCGAGCGTGATGAATACAATGTCGTGACTGCCGACCACCTGATTCATGTCGGGAATCGAGCGTGGATCAGGCTTCATGGGATGAAAAGGTTCGCAACTGGGCGGCATAGGTATCGTGTCCCTGCCACAGCAGCTTGGGCAGCAGGTCGCCGAAGGCGTTCGCTTCGAGCACATGCGCGTGCCCCTTGCGCACGACCATATCGAGGCCGATGACGTGACTTTGCGGAAAAGTGGCAGCCGCCGCGCGCGCGGTCTGTTCCAACGCTGCATGATCCTTTTCGCCCAGCAAGCTCGCCACATCGGCGCGCTGGTTGTCGAGGTGCAGATTGGTCATCATGCGCGTGCCGACCCGCGCCACCCGGTGCGCCGGCTGGCCGCCAAGGGTCACCACGCGCACGTCGTAATGGCCATTGCCGTGGCGCGGCTTGGGAATCCACGCTTCGGCATAGGTTTGCTGCCCCGCCAGCAAGTCGATCAAATGCACAATATCGGGCTGCGCATTGTAGCTGCGCAAGCGCTTGACGTTGTAGAGACGCGGCCCGCCCTCCCCTTGCACGAGGTCGGCGGAACTGGTGGCCTGCTCGGCCCCACGGCTGTTGCGGCGGTAAGCCACCACGCCGGACGCGCTCGATCCGTAGCGCGTTTTCAGGAAAACCTGGTTGAGATGATGCTCATCGAGAACGGCGCGCAAGTGCGCGTAACCTTCGATGGGACCGAGCAAACGGGGAATCGGAATGCCGCGCGCAGTAAAGTGCTGCTGGCAAGCCAGCTTGTCCATCATCAGCAGCAATTCATGCGGCGCGTTCATTACTTTGACATGGGACAGCGCCGACAGTTCCGCCGCCACGCGCTGCAGGGCTAGTGTGAAACCGGCGAACCATTCGCCGGAGACGGAAATTTCCCCGCGATCCGGCAAGCGCGACATGCCGATGCCGAGCGCCTCGCAGCCCTGGCGGATCAGCATGCCGTGAAGGCGTGCGTCGTCACCCGGCGAGTCGATCTTGAATACGCAAGGCCGCTCGGCCAGGCTGGCTGTCAGCAGCGCCGGCTGATCCAGCCACTCGGCCCAGTCGACGACCACCGCCGCAGGCAGGCCGAGCGCCTGGCGTGCTGCCTGCATCAGTTTTTCCCGCTTGCCGCGACGCACCCCCAACAAGACCAAAGGCTCGCTGTTCGGCTCGCCGTTCGGCTTGCCGTTCGGCTGGCCGTCCGGCATGCGCTCGCCGCCGGCACCGTCTAGCATGCGCGGCAACCGGCTTTGCTCACTCGCGGCATCTTACTCGGAGACAGCGACGTAGCGTCCGTCTTCCTCGTCCTCGATCTCTTGCGGATCGGACAGGTCAACCGTAATCGGCAGGGTCTTGAGCTTTTCCTGCCATTCTTCGGAAATGTAGTGGTGCTCCAGGTCCAGGGTTTGCAGTTTGGCCACGTACGGGCTGTTGAACAAGGCTTCGGCCCCGACATCGCCGATGGTGCCGAGCGACAGGTCGAGCGTTTCCAGGCAAGCGACGAATTCCTCTCCGGCCAGCCACACAGCAAGCTCGTCGGCGAGGTAGGAGTCGCGCAAACCCAGGTATTCCAGGGTCGGGGTGCGCAGCTTGGCCACCAGACGCTCGTACAGCGCCACGTCGCCCGAGAAACCATAGTCGTCGGTACCCAGCCACAGCTCCAGATGGGTCAGCGCCGGCATGGTCGATGCAATCAAGGCTTCGACCAATTCGGCCGGCAGGCCGCCGCTTTCGATGGCGAACGTGCGCAGGTTGGCATGGATAAACGGCTGGAGCTCGAGCTGGTTGGCGCCGCGCACGCGGAATTCTTCCAGCAGCGGAAACGCGTTGAGCAGCGGGGTCACGTCGCTCTGCATGATCCAGGAAATTTCGCACTCTTCGTACGTCATGTCGCCAATGAACAGGGCGCGCAGCGCAGGCAATTCGGCGGCGTGGGCAACCAGGGTGCTGACGATGGACTCCGAACTCTCATCGCAGTCATCGCTCCACTTGCCGATGATCAGCGCGTCGAGCTTGGATTTGTCGACGCGGCCGAGGAACTCTTCGATCAGCTCCGTCATCGTGCCCTCTTCGTCGTAATCGATTGCCAAACGATAGACGGTATCGTCGGACAACACGACCGGCTCTTCGGCATCGTACTCGGTGACCGTCTTGTTGAAAAAGGTAACTGTGCTCTCAGAAATCGCCATGTTGTGCGTCCGAAAAAAGGAGAAGCCGATGGCGCCAATCGCCCTGGCAATCTTGAAATTTTACCATGGCGATCGAAATATTTCCGTCTTGCCTACATGCAGCAACGGGCCCAACAACAAAAAAACGCAGCCGCTTGCGCGCGCTGCGTTTTCTGTGCTGAGCAGACCGGTTTATGCCATCTGCTGCGTGCCGACGAGAATCAGCTCGGCGAAGGCATCGAGGTGGTTGGCGGTCCACACCGAGGTCATCTCGTACGGGTCGCTGTCGCCAGCGCCGGCGATCAGGCTATTCATACTGATAGTAGACACCAATTTGCCGTACTGGTCGATCAACTGCACTTCCTTCATGTTGACGCTGGCATAGTCGGCGATCGTCACTTTCGCGAACGAGACCTTGTCGTTGACGTAATTGATGACCAGGTCCTTGCCGCTGACATTGGCCTTCACGCCGGCCGCATCCATCGTCACGCCGGAGAAAATGCTGTTGGCCGCGAACTTGATGATGTCGTTGCCGCCCGCGCTTTCGTAGATCGTGTCCTCGCCATCGCCCATCGACATGACGTAGGTGTCGGTGCCGCTGCCACCGCGCAAGTCGTCGTTGCCCATGCCGCTGTACAAGGTGTCGTTGCCTGCGCCGCCAGTCAGATCGTTGTCGCCAGCATACTTGTAGCCGATCATGTAAGCGAGGAAGCCGCTGACCAGGCCTTCGGCGCCGTCGAAATTGCCGAAGTTCATGTCGAGGCCCAGCTTGTCGGTCAGCCACTCCAGCCCGTCGAAGGTTGCCTCGCTGCCTGCGGCAACCTTGCTGCCGAGGAAGCTGGCGCTGTCCGCAAGCGCGCCCGACACATCGGCGTCGGCCACGTAGCTGAAGCCCTTACCGATGCCCGCCACTGCGCTGTTCACGCCGCTCGAGACGCCATTGACCGCGGTTTTCAGGCCGCCGGCGACGCTGAAGTCGCTCAGTTCCAGCCCGCTCACGTTCGACACCGCGTCGAGCGCCTTGCCGCTCACGCCGTCGAGGCTCGTGCCCAGGCTGCCGGCGCTGGTCGTTGCCGCCGCCAGCTTGGCCTTGATGCCCGCGCCCATCTGGTCCCAGCCGGTCGACAAGTCCTTGAGCATGGTATCGCCCACATACTTGCTGACGTCGGCAAAGCCGCCGCTCATCGCTGTCCAGGCACCGTTCAGATTGCTGCCATCCTTGCCCAGCAACTGGGTAATGACGCCCCAACCCATGCCCATCATCACGTCGTCGCCATTGCCGCCGCTGATGTAGGTGCCGGCGTTGGTGGCGAACACGGTATCGTTGCCTTCGCCGCCCAGCAACACGTTGCCGACGAGGTTGAGACTGCTCAAATTGCCGCTCGTCAATGCCTTGATCTGGGAAGAGACGAAATTGTGGTTCATGGCGGCGCCGATCCAGTCGCCGGCGTTTTCGTAGTCGTTCTCGACCAGGCTTTCAACGGCATTGAACACCGTCGCTTCAGCCAGGCCGATGATGACGTCGTTGCCAACACCGCCGATGGCGATATTGTTTTGCGCAGCGGTGACGATCAGGTCATTGCCTTCGCCGCCCATGCCGACGGTGGTGGTGCCGGCGAGGATCAAGCTGTCGTTACCGCTGCCAGTGTGCACGAAATTGAAGCCCGTATCGACGTTGACCTTGGTCGACGACACGACTTCGCCGGCGCCGTTGGTCGTTTCGCTCTTGTAATCGAGCTTGCTGCCGGCATTGACCACGATCACGGTATCGTTGCCGCTGTCGGTGACGAGCACATTGTGGGTGCCGTACACCAGGGCGGTATCGTCGCCGCCGCCGGTCCACGCCACGTTCGCCTGGGTGTCGAACTTGGTGGTGCTGGTGGTCGTGGTATCGGAGCCCTCTTCGCCGCTTTCGGTCGTTTTCTTTTGCGAGCCGTACGTTGCCATGACCAGCACATCCTTGCCGCCACCGCTGATCGCGATATTGTCCTTGCCGACCACCGTCATGACATTGTTGCCGTCGCCGCCGAGCACCACGTTCAGGTTCAATTTGGTGCTGCCGGCCGAGCCGACCGCAATTGCGGTGAGCACATCGTTGCCGCTGCCGCCGCTGATCAGGTTACCCTTGCCGACGGTGGTGACGACGTTGTTGCCCTCGCCCGCCACGACCACGTTGTACGAACCGAGCGCGGTCACCACATCGTTGCCGGCACCGGACACGATGCCGGTCTTGCTGCCCGCCGCGCTGATGACGTCGTTACCGGCGCCGGTCGCCAGCAAATTATTGCTGCCCAGTGCGGTAATGACGGTCGCGCTGCTGCCGCCGACCACCACATTGCTCTTGCCCATCACGGTCACCACTTCGGTGCCGCCCTGGCTGGTGGCCGCAGCGGCCAGGCCAGCCTTGCCGACCAGATCGATAGCCGCCACGCCGGCGGCGATCGAATCGACCAGGCCGACGGCGGTGGCCGCCACTTCGGCGTAATTGCCGGTCACGATCAGGTTATTGTTGCCGGCCGCGGTGACGACATCGATGCCGCCGTCCGTCCACACGATGTTGTTCGAGCCAGCCGTGGTGATCACGTCGTTGCCCGCACCTGCCCACACCACGTTGGTCGAACCCAAGGTCGTGATCACGTCGTTGCCGGTGCCGGTGTAGACCACGTTGGCCGAGCCGATCGCGGTGACGATATCGTTGCCGTCGCCCTTGGCCAGGGTATTGCCGAGGAATTTGGAGATCGCGCTGGTGGCGCTGCCGGCAGTTGCCTTGTCCAGCTTTTTGGCCAGATCCGTGATGCCTTCGCCCACGCCGGTCAGTACCACGTTCGCGTTGCCCAGCGTGGTGACCACGTTGTTGCCAGCCGTATTGATCACCAGGTTGTTCGCGCCGATGGCCGTGGTGACATTATTGCCGCCGTTGGCCAGCACCACGTTATTGCCGCCGATAGCCGCAACCACATCGTTCTGGGCACCGGTGTAGATCACGTTGGTGCCGCCGACCGCGATCACCACATCCTTGCCGCTGCCGCTCTGGATGGCGCCGGTCAGCTTGCCGGTGGCGCTGTTGATCGCCGTGGAGATGGTCTTGTCCGGCACCGCGCCGGCCAGCACCTTGCCCAGGCCGCCGCTGGCGGCATCGAGCATGCCGCCCACTTCGGTCAGGATGACGTTGGCGCCACCGACCGCCGCGATCGTGTTGCCGCCCACGGTGCTGGCCACCAGGTTGCCCATGCCAGCGGCCAGCACGGTGTTATTGCCGCCGTTAGTCAGCACCACGTTGGTATTGCCGACCGCCGCCATCAGGTTCGACCCGCCATTGCTTGCCAGTGCGTTGGTATTGCCCAGCGCGCCGATCTTGCTGCTGCCGCCACCGGTGTAGACCACGTTCAGCAAGCCACCCGCGAGGATGCTGTTGCTGCCGCCGGCACTGCCGATCACGTTGCCGCCACCACCGGCGATGATGTTGTCGTTGCCGTCGGCCGCGACCACCACGTTGACACCGCCCAGCACCACCAGCTTGTCGTTGCCGTTGCCGATGTTCAGGGTATTGGTGCCGCCGTAAGCGTTGATCTTGTCGTGGCCATTGCCGGTCGTCACGATGTTGGCGCCGCCGCCCACGGTGACATTGTTGTCGCCGTGGCCAATTGAAACGGTATTGATGCCGCCCATGGCAACCACGGTATCATTCCCGTCGCCCGCCTTGATCACGTTCGACAAACCCGCCGCGTTGGCGTTGTTGTTGCCGCTGCCCAGTTCCAGCACGTTCGAGCCGCCCTTCGCGGTGACGCTGTCGTCGTTGTTGCCGGTGCGAACAACGTTCGAGGCGCCATCGACCTTGACCGTATCGTTGCCGTCGCCGCTATCGATGATATTGCTGGCGCTGTTGGCGACGACTTCATCGTCGCCCTGGCCGGTACTGATCTCGTTCGAGACGGCGCCCACGGTCACCTTGTCGGCGCCATTGCCGGTCGTAATCTTGTTGGCGATACCGTCGGCCTTGATCACATTCGCGCCGTTGCCGGCGTTGACCACATTCTTGCCGCCGCCGACCGTGATGCGGTCGTTGCCGTTGCCGGCGTTGACCACATTGCTGCCGCCGCTCAGGTTGACCGTATTGCTGCCGTTGCCAACGTTCACGTTGTTGCTGGCGCCGGTCATGTCGACCTTGTCGTCGCCGTCATTGGTGTTGATGTTGTTCTTGGCGCCGTTGCCGGTGACGGTATCGTTGCCGCCGCCGGTGTTGACCGAACCCGACAAGGCGTTGTAGCTGATGGTATTGTTGCCGTGCCAGTCGGTCACCTTGACCGCGCCGCCAGCGGCCACGTTGATGCGGTCGTTGCCGCCACCGCCATCGATCTCGGCGCTCGCGCCGGCGCCGATCGAAATGGAATCGTCGCCTTCGCCACCGATCAGGACGTTATCGGCGCCAGCGCTGACGGACAGATTATCGTTGCCGTTGCCGCCGTCGAGCTTGTTGTAGCCGCCGACCTGCACGCTGAGCGTATCGTCGCCGTCTTCGCCCTTGAGCACGTTGTAGGCTCCGGCCGTGACGCGCAGGGTATCGTTGCCGCCGCCGCCGTACAAAAAGTTGCCGCCAGCCGAGCTGGACGTGAAATTGTCGTTACCGTTGCCGAAATTCTTCTTCGTATAGCCCAGTTCCGCAATGTCCTCGGCGATATCGCGCGCCACGTCGCCCAGGCCTTCGAAGCTGTTGCCGATGTCGTCGATGCCGCCGCCGATATCCTTGACCGTGTCGTTGACGACGTCGTTAAACGACTTGCCGACCTTCTTGACCGTTTTCTTGACCCATTTTCCGATACCCATTTTCTCTCCCTAGTACATGAATGGCAACGGATGGACCTTGGTGTCGTGTCGCATCGCCGTTTGCCGAGCTTGTATATTGACGAGCAAATGTGGCGCAATTGTGGCGGAGGGGCAATAAGATATGGTGTCAGGGCAATATTAATCAGGCCGACTGGCATTCAAACCGGTAGCCGACGCCGTACACCGAATGAATCAGTTCTTGGTCGGAAACTTGCTGGGACAGCTTTTTGCGCAGATTCTTGATCTGGCTATCGATGGCGCGGTCGAAACGTTCGCTGCCGGCTTCGAACGCGAGGTCCAGCAGTTGCGCGCGCGAAAAGATGCGGCCCGGCTGGCGCGCCATCACACTCAGCAGGCGAAATTGCTGGGCCGTCAATTCCAGCCGCGCCCCATTCCAGGTGGCGCACTGGCGCTCCTCGTCGATCGACAGCGCGCTGGTGGGTGTGCGCGGCCCGGCCGCCGCCTTGCCGCGCCGCCGCAAGCACACTTGCGCGCGCGCCACCAGTTCCCGCGGGCTGAACGGCTTGCATAGATAATCATCGGCACCCATGTCGAAGCCGAGCAGGCGGTCGATTTCCTCCACCCGCGCGGTCACCATGATCACCGGCACGTCGGTAAAGGCGCGCAGCTGGCTGCACACGGCGGTGCCGTCCAGGCCCGGCAGCATCAGGTCGAGCAAGATCAGGTCGGGCGCTTCGGCGCGCACCCAGTCAACCACCTCGTCGCCGCGCAGCAAGTGATGGGTGCGCATGCCTGCCTGCTGCAGGTAAGCAAGCTGGATCTCGGCAATCCGCGGTTCATCCTCGACCAGCAAAACGAGGGGTAATGTCATGGGCAATCTCCGTGGTGGGCGAGCGGCGCGTGGGCCGGCAGCAGGATGTCGATGCGCAAGCCGCCCAGCGGCGAATGGCTGGCCTGCATGCGCCCGCCGTGCCCGGCGATGATGGCGTCGCAGATCGCCAGGCCCAGCCCGGAACCGCCGCTGGCCCGGCTGCGCGACTCGTCGACGCGGTAAAAACGCTCGAACAGGCGCGGCAGCGCGGCATCCGGCACGCCGGGGGCGGAATCCTCGACGCTGACGACGATCTGCTGGCCGTCCAGCGCCAGCCCAATCTGTAATTGCCCACCGGCATCGGTGTAGCGCAGCGAATTGCCAAGCAGATTGGACAGCACCTGGCCGAGGCGCTGGCGGTCGCCCTGGGCCACGCAGCCGGGCGGCAAGGTGTCGACCAGGCTGTAGCGCAGAGGATGGCTGGCCAGGCGCGGCGCGAAGGCGGCCGCCACCTCGGCGCACAGCTCGGCCAGATCGACCGCCTGGCACTGCAGCGCCTGGGCGCCCGCGTCGGCGCGCGCCAGCACGTGCAGGTCGGACACCAGCCTTTCCATCTCCTTGACCGTGTCGGACAGCACCGCCAGATTGGCCGGTGTGGGCGCGATGATGCCGTCCTGCATGGCGTCGAGATGGGTGGCCAGGATGGTAATCGGCGTGCGCAACTCGTGCGAGGTATCGGCCACCCACTGCACCCGGGCCGCCTCGCCCGACTCCAGTTTGCGCAGCAGCATCTTGTTGCGCAATCCGCGCGCGCGCAGCAGCCATGTGGCCGCGCCGACGACCAGCAATACGGCCAGCATCAGCAGGCGCAGCGCCAGCGAATACGGACGCGGCTGGTCCCAGCCGCCGCGCAGACGTGCGCCGATCTCCCAGAAACCGTCGGGTGTGGCAATCAGCGCTGTTTCCGGCGATCCAGCGAAGGTGGCGGGCGCACCGTGAAAAGCGGTCCCGGGCGCGCCAGTCGGACTGACATGGCGCAGCGCGACGTCGATGTCCGCCCCGGCCAGCAGTGGCCGGACGGGCAGAATGAAGCGCTCGTAATCGATCACCGCGCTGACAAAGCCCCAAAACTGCAGGCGGCTCTCCGGGTCCAGGTAGACCGGGCGGCGCGCCAGCATGCCGATCGCGCCATCGCTGAGCTGCATCGGCCCGGCCAGCCGCACGGTACCGTCGCGCGCGCTTTGCTCCACGCCAAGGGCGCTCTCGCCCGGCATCACGTGCAACTCGCGGGCTTGCTCGGGAGGAAACACGTGGCGCACCACGGCATGCGGCGACAGCGCCAGGGTGCGTACCGCCTGCGCCTCCTTGAGCAGGCTCTGGCCCAGTCGCTGGAATTGCAGCGTCGTCAGGTCCGGCTTCAGCTGGACCACGGCCGCGCTCGCCGCAAGCGGGGCCAGGTGCAGGTGCAGCCGCTGTTCCAGCATCGAGCGCAGCGCCGCGACCTGTTCGGCGACCCGCGCCCGCTCGCGCGCGTGGAAGGACTGCGTGGCGAGCCAGTCCAGACGCAGGCAGGTTGCACCAACCACCAGGCAGACCACGGCCGTGCGCGCCAGGGGCGTGCTGTGCCAGCGTAGGGTCATGGAAAAGTGAACAACAGCGTACCTCGGGAATGCGCGCGTAAGTACGCCAGGAAAAGCAATTCTATCCGAAACTATCAATTCCTAAAAGCAATCTCTAGCGGGGAAGTTGTTAATGCGTCACTCTCGTTTAATATTGCGCCATCGTCATTTCCGCGACTTCACGGACGCGCACTTGCGGTACTAATGTGCGGCAGCCGATACGCATCTGCGTTCAAAATAGCATCACTGATACTTCACGCGGAGACCCCATGCGCATCGCCACCTTCAATATCAACGGCATCGGCAGCCGGCTTCCCGCCCTGCTGCAATGGCTGGAAGAAACCCAGCCGGACGTCGCCTGCCTGCAGGAACTCAAGGCGCCCCAGGAAAAGTTCCCGGACGCGGCCATCAACGAGGCTGGCTACCAGGCGCTCTGGATCGGCCAGAAGAGCTGGAACGGCGTAGCGATCCTGGCGCGCGGCACCACGCCGGTCGAAGTGCGGCGCGGCTTGCCGGGCGACGATGCCGATGAGCAAAGCCGCTACCTGGAAGCGGCCATCGACGGTGTGCTGGTCGCCTGCCTGTACCTGCCCAACGGCAATCCGTCTCCCGGACCCAAGTTCGACTACAAGCTGGCCTGGTTCGCGCGCCTGATTACCCATGCCGAAGGCTTGCTGGCCAGCGGTGCGCCGGTGGTGCTGGCGGGCGATTTCAACGCCATCCCGACCGAACTCGATGTCTACAAGCCCGAGCGCTGGGTGACCGATGCCCTGTTCCGGCCCGAAACGCGCGAAGCCTTCCACCGCCTGATGGCACAGGGCTGGACCGACGCGCTGCGCACCATGCATCCGGACGAACACATTTTCACCTTCTGGGATTATTTCCGCGATGCGTACGGGCGCGATGCCGGCCTGCGCATCGATCACCTGCTGCTCAGTCCCATGCTGGCCGGCGGGCTGACTGCCGCCAATGTCGACCGCGACGTACGCGGACGCGTAAAGCCGAGCGACCATGCGCCGACCTGGATTGAACTGGATATGAAGAAAATCATCAGATAAGGTAGGCAAGCCGGCGGCGTCCTCATATGGAAGCCACCATGTCGCAGCGAGCACCTCCGTGTCAGCCAAGCCTTGATGGCCCAAGGCGTACGCGCAGGTCGCCATGCGCACGATGTTCAGCTCCAGCCTGGCCGGCGTTCTTCAACGACGCCGGCTGCTTGAGCCGTCCAGCCCGGCCTCTGCCACCTTGCCCGAAATCGCCTTGATTCCATACGGCAGTATCAAATAGATCGCACAGCAAATTGCTTTAAGATTCACTGGAATGGCAACGCATATTATCGGCAGCCATAGGGCTTATTTCATTGAGACGACTTACTGCCGACATGGACATTAATTTATGAGAAATGTTTGCCGACAATCCGCTACGCTCGGACTTGCATGACCTTTGCGGGCGTGATCGCTTACGCACGACCAGCATGGGTCAATTCCCGTACCGATCTGTCGAGGCACCCGGGCAAGCCGTGTTGCTGGCTTCTAAAAGTTGGAACCGTTAGTGTGCTCGTTGCCTGGGATTACTGAACGCAGATGTTGAATTCAACCGTCCATCCGCAGCGCCTTATGCGCAGGCCGATGGGGCGGGAATACAGGAGACATGAATGGCACGTATAGGTCGGACGCTACGCTTGCTGGAGCTGCTGCGCGGCCGCCGGATGCCGACACCCGCGCAGGTTCTCGCCGATGAGCTACAGGTATCGGTCAGAACAGTTTATCGCAACATTGTCGCGCTGCAGGCCGAAGGTTTGCCAATACGCGCTATTCCGCAAGCAGGATATTTGCTCGATCCGCAAGGCTTCCTACGGCCAGCCCCGTTCTCTGCTTTGGAGGCTGAGGCCGTCCATCTTGGACTTCGTTTGATTGAAGAACGTGGCAGCACACCATTACGGGAAGCAGCACGCTCAGCTCATCGGAAAATGGTCGATAGTTCCCATGCCATGGAAATGGCAAGCCGACACGCATCGTTTACTGTCGCGCCCGATTCCGGTCACGCGCAAATCATCGACGTGCTCCACGACGCCATGACGCGCGAGCTGCGAGTTGAAGTTACATATCGCGACGCGCTGGGCAATAGTACGGTAAGGATATTGTGGCCCATAGTCGTCGGTATGTTTCAAGACTGCCAAATGCTGGCCGCACACTGCGAACTTCGAAACGCTTTTCGCCATTTTCGAATTAGCCGAATGGTTGCCGTCACAGTGACAGAGCAGCGGCTGCCCAAGCCCCGGCGAGTTCTGCTGGCCGAGTGGCAGCGAGAAAATCGGATTACCCATGACTGACATACGCTGACACGGTAACTCCGCATACCGGCCGCACTGGCACGGTTTGCATATTCAAGCAACTTGCCTGGAGCTGCAGCGGCGGCGTCCACCACTGGGCCGGTGGCTCGCAGTCAACTGGCTGCTGGCTACGGTCGCCCGAAAGGAGTCAGCTAAGCCATGCTTAAAGACGATCAGGCCAGGAACCACGAGGCAGATATGCAGAGCTTGTCTCAAGCGCGGCCTTCAGGTCATCGCGGGCGCACATGATCCGGGACGGCGTATCGTGTGGGGAGCTCATACGGAGCGCTCATGAATGGCCGCTACTGCCCCTGGATCTACCTGGTTTAATCACTCATCAGACCATTTTCCAAGCTTCAGTCCTGTCCGCCTACGGTCTGCGCATGAAGACGTAAGCGGGACCGGTCTACGTCCAAGAGCCTGAGGTGCCACGTCGATGACTGACAAAACGTGTCGCACATCGTCGTTAGAATTAATCATCACATGGAGGCCATTTTATGAACATTATTGTTGGTGGAACCGGGCACGTCGGCGGCGCTGTATCGCGGGCATTACTCGACGCCGGGGAGAAGGTAACTATTGTGACTCGCGACGCAGCGACAGCGGCCGGGTGGGGCGATCGTGGCGCACTGCTCGCTGAAGTCAATGTACGCGACATCGAAGGCCTGCGCCGAGTATTCAAGAGCGGCAGTCGCGCCTTTCTACTTAACCCGCCTGCTGATCCTTCAGCAGATACAGATGCCGTTGAGCGCCAGTCCGTCGCGGACTTGCTCGCGGCAGTCACAGGCAGTGGACTAGAGCTGATCGTGGCACAGTCCACCTACGGAGCCCGTCCTGGGGCTCCATGCGGGGATCTCAACGTACTGTATGAGCTTGAGCAGGGATTGTCTGCCCAGCCAATTCCATGTCGTATCATCAGAGCAGCCTATCATTACGCGAACTGGTGCGCTGGAATCGAGACAGCCAAGGACCACGGTTTCATAGAATCAGTGCTTCCCGTTGACCTGGTTTTCCCGATGGCGGCGCCCGAAGATATTGGGGCAGAATGCGCCAAACTCATGCGCGGCGACGTTGGAAGTAGCTTGGCCTTTGTGGAAGGGCCTGAACGCTACTCGCCCCGACACGTTGCAGATGTGTTTGCGCAGCGTTTAGGAAGGCCGGTAGAGGTGCGTGTTGTCGCCGGCCCCGATCTTAACGGATGGTTCCAGAAAGCGGGATTCTCGCAGGCGGCAGCGGAGTCCTACGCCTGTATGGCTAGGGCGACCACGCAAGGCGTATGGCCCGCGTTGGGCGAAGTGATCCGCGGCTCGACTACGCTCGCCGACTATTTTAGTACCATCTAGGCAAGATGCGGTCGAGCCTGACTCTGCGAACTCAAGGTCAGCATTTTCGTCTGGCTCGCCCGCCATGTGCGATAAACCATTATGTCACCGCGGCGATGCTGACTGGCTCAGCAGACTTTATTGATTGCTAGCTGATCCCATTGATGTTTAAGAGTGGACACCCCACAGAAAGGAAACATGAATAGCGGACTTCACCGCGGCATCCATACTCGCTTGCGCCGGTTCTACCCTCTACCGGTGTGAAATATAGATGAGCGGCGATAGCAATAAGCCGCGGCGAAACGCTATGATATCGCCCGTCAATACCGACCGCACAATCCGCCGATTCCCATGCCAACCATCCTGTCCCACCCCGCCGTTCCCCTCGCCATCGGTCTGGCGTTGGGTTCCCGGATCATCCCCCGCCGCTTGCTGGCAGCCGGCGTGGTGGCGTCGATCCTGCCGGACTTCGATGTCATCGGCCTGCGTCTGGGAATTCCGTATGCGAACGAACTGGGCCACCGGGGCGCGTCCCATTCGCTGGCGTTCGCCATCGTGCTGGGACTGCTGGCGGCGGCATGCGCGAGCCGCCTGCGCGCCTCGCGCATGGCGGCCTTCCTGTTCATTACGGTGTGCACCGTATCGCACGGCTTGCTCGACATGTTCACCACCGGCGGGCTGGGCGTGGCGCTGGCCTGGCCGGTGTCCGATGCGCGCCTGTTCTTTCCGGTTCGCGTGATCCGGGTCAGTCCGCTGTCCCTGAAAACCTTCCTGGGCCCCCGGGGCGTGGTCGTGATGCTCTCCGAACTGCTCTGGATATGGCTGCCGGCCGCGCTGGCCGGCCTCGCGCTGCATTTCGCGCGCGGAAAACAGGGAAAACAGAAAAAACAAGGCAAGAAGGGCAAGGCGCGCGCTTAAATTCGCCCGGCCATGTCGTGGACCTGGGCCAGCCACTTGCTGCGCTGCTCCGGCGTCGAATCGAGCACCGGCCCGCACAGCAGCGTTTTCACTGGCGTTACGCCGCAAAACTCCAGCGTGGTCTTTTTCATCTGATGAATGGCGGGCGCGCGATAAGCCAGCCGGAAATACCACGGCGGCGTATCCATCGTCACCAGCAAATGCGCGCTGCGCCCCGCCAGCAGCTTGTCCGGAAAGGCCTTGCCCTTGCGGTATTTAAAAGCGAAGCCGGGCAACATGATCCGGTCGAGAAAACCTTTGAGCAGCGCGGGAATGCTGCCCCACCAGACGGGATACGCGAAGACCAGGTGATCGGCCCACGTAATGAGCTCCTGCGCAGTTTTCAGGTCAGGTTCCAGTTCCTGGACCACCTTGTAACCGTGGTGCAGGATCGGATCGAATGCCAGCCGGTCCAGTTCCAGCAGCCGCGCCTCATGACCCGCAGCCGTCGCCGCCGCCGCATAGGCCGCCGCCAGCGCGCTGCCGAAGGTCTGTTGCGACGAATGCGCCGCAATGACCAACACGCGTCGCGATCCTGTTTTATTACCCATCGTATTCTCCTGAAAAAAGTTTCAGGAAGTATGCAGCTTGTCCCTCGGGGCAGAGTCAAGCGGCTTGTCGATGCAATCGGCCAGCATGGGCGGCACCGGCCCATCCAGGCAGACGCGGATCTCGGCACACACCTCGCCAAGTTTACTGTCGAGCTGGTGCAAGCGCGCCACCTCGACGCGCAATGCCACGCGGCGCGCCTCCAGCAGCGCCACCAGCCGGCCCCAATCCGGTGCGCCCTCGCCGGACAGCAGCAGCGGCCCCATGTCGGCCAGCCGGAATCCCAGCGCCTGCACCTGGCGGATCAATTGAACCTGATACACATTCTGTTCCGAGTAAATACGGTACGTTCCCTTGCGGCCGACCTCGCCCAGTAATCCCAGTGATTCATACAGCCGGATCGCTTTTGGAGTGGCATTGGTGCGCCGACCTAATTCGCTGATATACATACTCGTCCGTAAATTGTTAATTCGGTGAAAGGCGAAAACCCGGACAGCAGTTTATCCGCTGCGGTCTTCCCTTGGTGCAGCCGATTTAATGTTTACGTCACCGAAACCACCAGTAGTCTTTTTCCAACAAAATTAAATCTCTGATAATTTCGACGCTATGCCACGTGTATAATCGCGCCCTTCGGTGCTGTTTATTCAATATTAACTTTTATAGTTGTATGGATATACATATGTAGCACCTTACACTTTACTGAAAAGGAATGACAGCGATGCGGATGCGTTTACTTGGACTGATTTCGGCGACGGCCCTGACTGCATGCGGCGGCGGCAGCGATACGACACCGGCCCCGACACCGGCCATCCCGGTTGCACCCGCCGTACCTGTCACGCCGCCACCGGTGGTTCCGCCCGCGCCGTCCACGCCGGCCGAGCCAAATCCGCCAGTTCCAGTCGTGCCGCCAACCCCGACCGAGCCGACTCCGGGCACGCCAGTGACGTCCCCGGGATGGCCAACGGTACCACCAGTAACCGTCTTGCCACCGGTACCTGTCACGCCACCGGTCACGCCACCGGTCACCGAACCGACCGTCCCCCCCACGCCGTCAACCGGCCCGTACACCCTCCCCGCGCGCACGGTCGGCGACTTCGCCACCTATACGGACGTGACGATGGGCTGGAAAGTGTCGGTTACCCAGCGCATCACCAAGGTCGATGCCAATGGCAGCTGGGAAAACGCCGATTCGGTGAGCCAGGAAAAAGGCGCGCAAACGATCGAAGTCTTCGACAAGCAGGGCGGCATGCTGTCCACCAACTCGTCCGGCTACGGCTGCAGCGTCACCTATGCGCCGGCTGCCCTGCAAGCCCCGCCTAGCGCGACCGTCGGCGCCACCTTCGAGTACGCCAGCACGATGTCGATTCCTTGCTCCAAGGAAGAATCCTCGCGCGCGCTCACCAGCAAGGGCAAGGTCGTTGCCATCGAAAGCAAGACCGTTCCTGCGGGCACGTTCACCGCCCTCAAAATCGTTTCGAGCGAAACCAACTTCGACCTGCGCACCATCGGCGCCTCGGCAAACTATTGGGTCGAAAAAACCTGCTGGCGCGACACAGTCACCGGCCTGATCATTGCCTGCAACACGTCGACCGACTCCAAAGGTACCGGCGGCATGAGCTATTCCAGCGTCAGCGAACTGGTCAGCTTCTCGCAAGCGGCGACCAAGCGCGAATTCCTCGATCCGATCCGCTTCGCCGGCCCATGGACGGGCAGCTTCGGCGCCTACTACGGCACCTGCGACGTCAACATCACGTTCACGGGCTTGATTACCGGCGCATGCAAGGCGGCCACCCGCACTACCTCAGTGACCGGTAGCGTCGACAAGGCAGGCGTGGTAAAACTGGCCATGAGCGTGGCTGGCGGTGCCACCGAAACCAACGTCGGCCAGGCAGCGCTGTTCGACATGAGCGGTCCATTGGCCGGCGCCGCCGCGCCAGGCAACTGGGCGCTCAAGCACAAGTAAGCAGGAATGACCGCGTCGCGCCATCAGGGGGCGACGCGGCTGCCGCACCGGGTGGGCGCCGCCCGCTCTCGATCAATAAGCGAGCACAACCACACCACCATGCCCACTGACCCCGTTGTCACCGCCCCGGAAACTCCGAAACACATCGGCCTGGCGCGTGCCGCCATCGGTCTGGTGCAGGGCTTGCTGCTCTACCTGCTGTTCTCGGATAAAGTCTTCACCAACCCTCTCATTCATAGCGCGGCGCTGCTGGCCTGCGCGCTGGCACCCGTCGTCGCCATTTCCGGCCTCGGCAACCTGCGCCCGGCCATGCTTGGCCTGTGGAGCGCCGTCACCGCGACCGCGGTGACCATGATCGGCACCCATGCCGCCTGGCGCGAAATGCGGCTGCTCGAGGACCCGGCGACCATCCCGAAATGGCCCACGATGCTGCCGCTGGTGTGCGCTTTCAGCCTGATCATCCTCTTCATCGCGCACTCGCTGGTGCTTGCCGCGGCCCAGGACCGGCGCCGCCTGGCAAGCTATGCCACCCATTTCGATATCGCCTGGAAACTCTTCATCCAGCTGGCGTTTTCGGTGTTCTTTACCGGCGCGCTGTATCTCGCCATGTTGCTGGGAGCGTCCCTGTTCGATCTGGTCAAGATCCGCTTCCTGACGGAGCTGATGAAGTCGTCCGCGTTCCTGAGCCCGCTCCTGTCCTGCGCCTTTGCCTGCGCCCTGCACCTGACCGACGTGCGCCCGGCCATCGTGCACGGCATCCGCGGCCTGCTGCTGGTGCTGATGTCGTGGCTGCTGCCGGTCGCCACCCTGCTGATCGGCGGCTTCGTGCTGTGCCTGCCGTTCACCGGTCTCGATGCGCTGTGGGCCACCCGCCATGCCACCGTGGCCCTGCTGGCGGCGGTCGCGCTGCTGGTGGTGCTGATCAACGCCGCTTGGCAGAATGGCGACATGGGCGACTCCGTGGCGCGTGTGGTGCGCTTCTCCGCGCGCATCGCCTGCGTGCTGCTGCTGCCGCTGACCGCCATCGCCATCTATGCGCTGGGCCTGCGCGTTGCCGACCACGGCTGGACCTCGGACCGCATTTTCGCGGCCGCCGCGCTGCTGGTGGCCAGCTTTTACGCACTCGGCTATTTGTACGCGGCCATCGACCGGGGTGGCTGGCTGCGCCGCGTGGCGCCGGTCAACCTGGCGGCGGCGTATGCCGCCATCGCCGTCCTGCTGGCGCTGCTTTCCCCGCTGGCCGACCCGGACCGGATCGCCGTCAACAGCCAGATCGCCCGGCTTGAAAGCGGCGCCGTCAGCGCTGCGGAGTTCGATTACAAATTCCTCAAGACGCAGTCCAAGCGCTACGGCACCGCCGCCCTGCTCAAGCTCAAGGAAGGCAAAACCGGCCCGCAAGCTAAGCTCGCCGCCGGGCACGCCACGCGTACTCTGGCCGAGTCCGATGATTACGTTGGATTTGAACAGCACACCGTCAAACCCGGGCAATTGGCAATGTGGCCCGCATCGGCCAACCTGCCGGCCAGCTTTCCGCTATCGGACTGGGAGCGCAACACCGGCGTGCCGCCATGCCTGACCCAGGGGCAAGGACGCTGCGATGTGTTCCTGATCGATTTCGATGCGGACGGCAAGGATGAAATCCTCATGACCGCCACCGGCGCCTTTTCCGCACCCGTGGTGTTTTCCGAAACGCCCGCGGGCAAATGGAGACTCAGCGCCAGATTGCACGGCATGGCGCAGTGCCCGCTCTTCGTCGATATCCTCAAGCGCGGCGACTACAAGCTGGCAGCGCCGCGCACCCGGCAGATCGAAATCGCGGGCGTGCCGCTTCGCCTGGAACCGGTCGGCGCGCGCGAGCTTTATTCGTGCGTCGACCTGGAAGTGGCGATCAGACCATTAAGGACGCATTAGCGGCGGCGACGGTTTACGATAAAGCCCAGCAGGGCCAGCACCCCGATCGCATTCAGGACGGCACTGTAGATGGCGAGCCGGGTCAGCTTGTCCGTCGCCGCGTCATTGGCCCGGCCGTTGGCTTGCATCCTGAGCATTTCGGCGCGCACCCATTCGAGCGAGGCCGGCTCGAACACTGTCGCGGGGCCCGCCTTGGCGGCGGCGCCGTCGAACGCCAGCGCGAGCAGGTGGTCCTTGTCCAGCTGCAGCGGGATCTTCACCACCAGTGCCTCCTTGACGCACGCGCCGATATGCAGCTCGGCCTGCAGTTTGCCGGCCGGCGCCACGAAACGGTAGCCGACCGGGATGCCGGCACCGTCGGCCTCGGCCAGGTTGGCGCTCTCCAGCAGCAGCGTTTCGCCATTGACCAGCAAGGCAACCTGGCAAGCTTCGCCGGCCTTGAAGCCCGGCGCGCCGGTTGGCGCCTTGACGGTCAGGTCGATCCAGCCATGGTCGTGCGCCAGCAGGTAGTCGCGCCGCGCGTCGGGCATTTCCTTGGCCTGGCAACCGGCAGTCGATAACAACACGGCGAGCATGCTCCATTTGGCCATGGTGTGGACGGGGTGGTTCATAAAGCCTTCAGGGTTGGAAAAAATCAGGGTACCGGAACCGTTGCGGCGCCCGCCAGGTCGATGCGGCGCTGCAGGCGCGCCGCCTCCACCGTGTCGCCGGCGGCCTGGGCGCGCTTGAGCGACACGCCCAGCCACATCAGCAGCGGCCGGCGCCAGCCCTGCTCCGAGGCGGTGCCGGTGGCCACGATGATGTCGGCCGGCGCAATGCGTGCCTGGCGCATCAGGCCCCCTGCGGCGACAAGACGCGACAGCGGGTCGCTGATTGCCGCCAGCACGCTCTTGCCGTTGGCCGCGCGCGCCGCCACCACCGCGCGGTGCTGCTCGGGCAGCAGCGCCGCATCGAGTCCGTCCCAGCGGCCGGCCAGATAGGCGGCATACGCGCGTTCGGCCGGCGTGGCGTCCTGCGCCAGCGCCTCGAAGGCCGGACAGGCGTCGTATTCCAGGCTCGCCACGCGCGTGGCGCAGCGCACCAGTTCCGCGTGCGCCACCAGGTCCGGGCGGCCGGTGCTGGCCATTTCGCCACGCGCACGCGCGAATTCCGCATCGGCGATATGGCTGTCGCCGCGCAGGTAAGCATCGCTGAACGCGGCCAGCGCGCTGCCTGCGTTACCCTTCCAGGCGGGCGGCGGCGGGTTGCTGGTGCAGCCGGCGAAGGCCGCGCAGAGCAGCGCGGCGAGGCAAATGGTTTTCATGGCAGTTTCAGCTCCGTCTCGCGTGCAAATGGCCACTTGCGGTTGATTTCATCGATCAGGCGCGTCACCTTGCGCAGGCTGGCGTCCACTTCGGCGCGCAGCGCGCCCAAATCCTTGGTCGCCACCTTGGCGTTCGCGCCCACGGCCTGCGCTTCGACCAGCACCGCGTCGACCTTTTTGAGGCTGTTGCTGGCATCCTTGAGCACCACCTGCAACTGCACGATGGCCAGCTGCGCCTCGTCCATCACGCCCTGCTTGCCGAACACGCGCTTGTCGGCCTTGAGCAGCAGAGCATCGACGTGCTCCAGCGTTTGCAGCAGCTTCCTGGCCTCGGTGTCGCTGCCCAGCGCCGTGCCGAGCAAACCATATTTGCCCGACAGGCGCCCGGTCGCGGCCTGGATATTCGTCAGGCTGGTATTGATGGCCGAATCGCTGCGCGTCATGTTGTCCAGGTTTTCCAGCAAGGCGCGCGCGCTCGCGACCAGGCGCGGAATCTCGGCGGCGGTGTCGCCGCGCAGCACCGTGCGCACCGAATCGGGCGGCAGCACCGGATCGGTCAGGATGCCGGTAAACGCCTTGATGCGCGTGTCGCCCACCAGCCCGCGCTCGATGGTAAACACGCTCGACGTCTTGAGCCACTTGGCGTCCTTGCGCGGCACGTCGACCAGGATGCGCACCTTGCCGTCCGGCGCCAGTTCCACGCGCTGCACGCGCCCCACCGGAAAGCCGGAAAAGGTCATGTCCATGCCGGGAATGACGCCGTCCGAATCCTCGGACAGCAGCACCAGGCGCTGCGTGCTTTCGAACACGCCGCGCGCGTACATCACGTACAGCAAAAAAGTGACGATCAGGGCGCTCATCAGCACCAGCAGCACGACCGCCTTGACTTCGACGTGGGCGACCGCTTCGGCCGGCGCATCGTCCGCCGGATTGGTGTTGGGTTGGCTCATGTTCGATTCCATTTAAATGTATTTGACGGCCAGCGAGCCGGCTTCGATCAGCAGCAGCACGAACAGCAGGCGCACCGCGCCCGGCTGCACCGTCGACGACGAGGTGCGCCCGTAGCGGTGCGATTCCAGGATGGCGGCAGTCGGAATGACCGCCACCGACAGCCCGAAGAACACGGTCTTGAGCACGAAGCCGATGGTCACCGCCGGATTGAAAATGCGGCCCACGGTGCGCGTGTAGTCGCCCACGCCCCACGGCGACAGGCCATACACGCTCATATACGCCAGCACCAGCACGATCACGCTGCTGACCATGGCCAGGCTCAGGACCGCAAAGGCGTTGGCGATCACCTGCGGCACCAGGTCCCGGCGCAGGCGGTTCTGGGCCTGGCGCGAACGGTCCGGCGTGGCGGCGGCGGCCAGCGCCAGCGCGTCGCCGGCGTTGAAGGCCAGCCCCGCGCGCAGCGCCACGAACATGGCGGCGGTAAGGGGAATGAGTTCGAGCACCAGCACCCGCACCACCATTTCGAGCGCATAGCGCGACAAGCCATAGCTTTGCGACGTGACCACCACGACCCGGATCAGCACCAGGCTGACCAGCGCGGCGAGCACCGTGAACCACGGCAGCACCTGCCAGGTGCTGGTGTAGATATAGCGCGAGGTGGTCAGCCGGTTATCGCGGTTGTAGGTCGAGGGCGAAAACGCCATCACCAGCGCGATCGCCCCCAGGTACACCATGTACCACCAGCTGAACACGAAACGAAAGGCGTGCCGGCCCCAGTCGCGCGGCTTGGAGTACAGGAATGACTTCGGCAGCATCTTCACTTACTGCCGCCGCGCTTCTTGTACGCCGCCTACCTCCATGATCGCCCCCAGCGCCTTTTGCAGCTGCGCGGTCGAGCCGATTTCGGCGGTGAAGGTCATGCGCGCCTGGCCCTTGGCACTCTGGGTATTGACGCCGATGACGTTGATTTTCTCGCGCGAGAACACCTCGGAGATATCGCGCAACAGGCCCTGGCGGTCGCCGGCGAGGATGAACAGGTCGACCGGATAGACCGTGTCCTGCCCGGCCCGGCCCCAATCGGTATGGATCACGCGCTCGGGCGCCTTGGTGCGCATTTCGGCGAAGTTCTTGCAGGTGGCGCGGTGAATCGACACGCCCTTGCCGCGCGTGACAAAACCGACGATGCCGTCCGGCGGCGCCGGTTTGCAGCATTTGGCCAGCGCCGTCATCAAGCCTTCGGTGCCGACCACCAGCACGCCCGACTTGGCGCCCTGCTCCACGCTCGACGCGCGGCTTTTATTGAGCACCACCGCGTCTTCCGGCACCACCACTTCGCCGGTATCGTGCAGCGCCTGTTCCACATGGCGCAGGCTAAATTCTTCCTTGCCGACCGAGATGAACAGGTCGTCGACCTTGGCAAAGCCCAGCTTATGCGCCAGCTGTTCCAGGTTGACGGCGGTCTTTCCTTCGCGCTGGAGCGATTTTTCGACCATGGCGCGCCCGTGCGCCAGCGTTTCCTCTAAATCGATGGCGTGGAACCACGCGCGCACCTTGGCGCGCGTGCGCGTGCTGACGGTGTAATCCACATTGAGCCAGTCGCGCGACGGGCCGGCCGTGCCGGGCGCGCCCTTGGCGGTGATGATCTCGCAGGTCTGGCCGTTCTTGAGCGCCGTATTGAGCGGCACCATGATGCCGTCCACGCGCGCGCCGCGGCAGCGGTGTCCGACTTCGCTGTGCAGGTGATACGCAAAGTCGATCGGCGTGGCGCCGACCGGCAGTTCCAGCACGCGCGCCTGCGGCGTGAGCACGAAAATGCGGTCGTCCAGCGTGGTCGACTTGAGTTTTTCCACCCACTCGCGCTGGATTTCCTCCTGCCCGACGACGGCGTCGGCCACGTCGGTCTTCCAGGCCAGCAGTTGGCGCAGCCAGGCGATCTTTTCGTCGTAGGCCTGGCCCCTGAAGTTGGACCCGCCCTCTTCCTTGTAGCGCCAGTGCGCGGCGATGCCGTACTCGGCGAAGTTGTGCATTTCCTGGGTGCGGATCTGCACTTCCAGCGGGCGGCCATCGTCGGCCGTCACCACCGTGTGCAGCGACTGGTAGCCGTTCGCCTTGGGGCGCGAGATGTAATCGTCGAACTCCTTCGGAATCGGGGTCCAGATATTGTGCACCACGCCCAGCACCGTGTAGCAGGTCTTGTCGTCGGCGACGATCACGCGGAAGGCGCGCACGTCATAGAGCTCGGTGAAATCGAGCTCCTTGCCGCGCATCTTGCTCCAGATGCTGTAGATATGCTTGGGCCGGCCGAACACTTCGGCCGTGATGCCGGCCGCCGCCAGCTCGTTTTGCAGGCGCAGGATGGCCGACTGCACGAAGCCTTCGCGCATCATGCGTTTTTCTTCGAGCATCTTGGCGATGCGCTTGTAGGTATCGGGCTCGATGAAGCGGAACGACAGGTCTTCCAGCTCCCACTTGAGCTGCCAGATGCCGAGCCGGTTGGCCAGCGGCGCGTACAGGTCGAGCGTTTCGCGTCCGTAGGCGCAGGTCAGTTCGTCGAAGCGCTTGATGTCAGCAAAATAGCGCAAGGTCGTTATGCACGAGGCCAGGCGCACCAGCACCACGCGCATGTCGGTAGCCATGGCCAGCAGCATCTTGCGCAGCGTCTCGACCTGGGCCACGGCTTGCTGGGCCGCGTTCTTGCCGCGCCCGACCGTCTGGTGACCGACCGTCATGTCGCGCAGCCGGATCAGCTGGCGCACGCCGGTCACCAGGTCGGTCGCCTCGCGCCCGACCCGCGCTTCCAGGCCCGCCACGGCCTGCGGATCGAGCACCGTCAGCTCGAACATCAACCCGGCGATGCGGGTTTCGGCATCGCTTCTTAAATACGCCAGGGTGCTGGCCACGCCGACGGCGAAATCGAACGCGTTCTGGCCCGAGCTGCACGCCAGGTCCTTGTAGGCGTCGCTCGCATACGCGAGTGCCGACTCCACGCGCGCGCAGTCGTCAGGGCTCAGTCCCTGTACCAGTTCGGCCGTTGTGCTGCCGAGTGCTGCGATCGAGACCATGCGGCTTAGCGCAGGGCTGCGGTAACGACGATTTCAACCAGGCATGCGGGGTTGGCCAGCTTCGATTCGACGGTAGCGCGCGGCGGCGTGTGGCCGGCGGCGACCCATTCGTCCCACACCGTGTTCATGCCCTCGAAATCGGCCATGTCGGCGATGAAGATCTGGGCCATCAGGATGCAGCTCTTGTCGCTGCCCGCTTCAGCGAGCAGGCGGTCGACGTGGCCCAGCACCTCGCGGGTCTGGCCGACGATATCGGCGAGCGTGTCGTCGGCAATCTGGCCGGCCAGGTAGACCGTGCCGTTGTGGATGGCCACTTCGGACAGGCGTTTTCCTACGTGCAGTCGTGTAATTTCCATAATGTCTTTCAAGTACCAATCAAAAATTGTCGTGCAATGGCGATCTGGTCGTCGTGGATGAAGGTCGGGGCATGGCCCACGTTCGGAATCTCGACCAGGCTGGCGCACGGGCCGCGCCCGGCCATGATGGCGGCCGTCTCGCGCGAGAGCAGGTCCGAATGTTCGCCGCGCACCAGCAGGGTCGGGCAGCGGATCGCATCGTAGGCGGCCCACAGCATGGCTTCGTCGGCCTGCGCGCTTTCCGGCGTGGCCGAGCGAAACGGCAGCGCCAGGCCCATGTCGTAATGCCGCACCCACTGGCCGTCGGGCTCCTGGCGCAGCACGTCGCTGGCCAGCTTGTGCCATTCGTCTTCGGAGTGCTCGCCGAACGACTGCGACACGTCGCGCACGAAGCCCGCGGCAGCGTCAAACGTCGGGAAGCGCAGGTCCTGGCCGATGTAGTCGCCGATGCGCAGCAGCGCCGCCGGGTCGAGCGTCGGGCCGATGTCGTTGAGGACGAGTTTGCGCACCGGGGTGTCCGGCAGCGAGGCGAGCGCGATACCGATCAGGCCACCCATCGAGGTGCCGAACCAGTCGACGCCGCCGGCGCCATTGCCACCACCGCTGGCGGTGACGCGCGCGATCAGGGTCACCATGTCGCTCACGTACTGCGGCACGCGGTAGAACTGGGGGTTGCGCAGGCGTCCGGAGCGGCCGCGCCCCACCACGTCGGGGGCCACCACGCGGTAGTGGCCGGCCAGCGCGCGCGCCAGATTGTCGAAATCGTCGCCCACGCGCGTGACGCCATGGGCGCAAATAAGCACGCGCGGATTGGACTCGTCGCCCCACTCCTTGTAGGACATCTGGTGCAAGCCGGCGGGCGAGATGCACTGGACGGATTTGATTCTTGCTTTGATCATGCCGGCTCCTCGTTGGGCGTCATCCGTCGCCACTTTTAAATATGTGCTTCAATCTTCACTGCGTTTAGAATTCTACATCATCAACCCCAAACTCTTTCTCTAGAGGACACAATGAAATCAAGTATGTTGAGCGGTAAAACCGCTCTGGTCACCGGCTCGACCTCGGGTATCGGCCTGGGAATCGCGCGTTCGCTGGCCCAGGAAGGCGCCAACATCGTGTTCAACGGCTTCGGCGACGCCCAGCACATCGAACAACTGCACACCGACCTGGCGCGCGAATTCGGCGTACAGACGGCTTACCATAACGCCGACATGTCGAAACCGGCCGACATCGAGGCGATGATGCAGTTCGCATCCGACAAATTCGGCGGGGTCGATGTGCTGGTCAATAACGCCGGCATCCAGCATGTGGCCAATATCGAGGATTTTCCGGCCGAGAAATGGGATGCCATCATCGCCATCAACCTCACCTCCGCCTTCCACACCTCGCGCCTGGCACTGCCGGGCATGAAGCAAAAGAACTGGGGCCGCATCATCAACCTGGCGTCGGTGCACGGGCTGGTGGGATCGGCGCAGAAATCGGCCTACGTGGCGGCCAAGCACGGGCTGGTCGGCTTCACCAAGGTCACCGCGCTGGAAACGGCCGGCACCGGCGTTACCTGCAACGCCATCTGCCCGGGCTGGGTCCTCACGCCCTTGGTGCAAAAACAGGTGGACGACCGCGCGGCGAAAGATGGCATCAGCATGGAAGAGGCCAAGAAGGCCCTGCTGAGCGAAAAGCAGCCGTCCGGCGAATTCGTCACGCCGGAAGAACTGGGCGCGCTGGCTGTGTTCCTGTGCAGCCCCGCCGGCAATCAGGTGCGCGGCGTGGCCTGGAACATGGATGGCGGCTGGGCCGCGCAGTAAGGCGCGCAGTCCGATGCCAGCATCGGCGCGGCAGCTTACTTGACCTCGATGGTGCGTGCGCGCGCGCCGGTGTTTTTGGCGGCCGGGCCGCAGGCGTCCGACGCGTAGTGCAGAGCGACCGCGTAGGTTTCGTCGGAAAAGCGGCTGATCAGCAAGCTTTGGGAGGTATCGACCGAGGCGCCCTTGGCGCGGTCGGTGAAGCACACTTCCAGGTCTTCGATGCCGTCGTTATTGATATCGGCGCGGCGCACCACGCGCAGCTGGTAGAACCAGCGTTCGCCATCGAAGGCGACCACGTCGTCGCCGCTGCGGGTGGGCACCATGCCGAAATCGGTAAAGGTGCGCAGTTCCGGCGTGCGGCGCGAGCCGAGCGAGCTGCGTACCGAGGCCAGGTCGAAGTTATCGGCGAGGAAGCGGCCCAGTTCAAGCTGGGGAAAGAACGATGCCACCGGCTTGGGCGACGGTTTGGGCGCTGCGTGCAGCAGGGCTGGTGCGATCGCGAAAGCCAGCAGTAAATGACGGATTGTTCTCATGGCGGGTTCCCGAGGTGACCGACTCAAGGTCGAAAGCATGACTATACCGCTTGCGGCGTGGTCACATGAACAATTAAGACGCCGGAATGCTGGCCATGGTGGCAATATTGCGCATCGTGCGCTCAAGGTCCTGGATCATCGCGTCCCACCGCTTGAGGTCGGCGCTGTCGGGCACAAACAGTGCGCAGGCGGCGCCGCGCAAAAGCAAATTTTTCATTGGTGGGGAGGTGGGATGGACGACGCAAGCGTTGCGTCCGTCCTGAGGATGGTCAAGTTTCCGTACTGCAATTATACGCGGCGCGCCGTTTAACGCAGAAATTTCCCGGCCTTCGCTTCCAGAATGCTGACCAGTTCCGGCTGCATGTAGGCGTAATTGTCGGGAATATCGAGGCAGATGACCTTCTTGCCGTTCAGATGGGCGCGAAAGCGCTCGCCGAGGCGCCGCCGGTGCGCCTTTTCCATGACGAACACGATGGTGGCCCAGGCAATCTGCTCGGGCGACAGCGGCACCGAGGCGTCGCCGCCCAGGCCGGCCGAGTCGGTCTCGACCCCGGGCCAGCTAGCGAAGACCTGCTCCGCCGTCGGGCTGCGCAGCCGGTTTTGGCTGCAGATGAATAGGGCTCTTTGCATTGTTTTCCTTGTACGTGGAGCGCGACATCGGCTTGCTCGTGCCCGACACCTTGGCCAGCACGGCCGCACGCACGACGTCGTACGACGGCTGGCCGATATAAAAGCCGAGCGTCTCGTGATAGCCCGCGCCATACTGGTCGAGATGATACATCCTCTTCCCCTTCGGTACGTCGCCTAACTCCTGGGCGATCGTATTGGTCGTGTCATAGCTGCCCAGGCTGATGCGGTAGCCGGGCTTGTCGCCGTCCGCAGCCACCTCGAAGGCATACACCACCCGATGGGTGCCGGCGGGCCGGTAATGCTCGAACGCGGAAATATTCCTGCCTTCATGGCGAAACTGCTCGCGCCGGTACGACTCTTCCCTGCTCAGTTCGGGGTTGGCGCCGCTCGTCCACAAGTCCACCAGCGCGGTCCGTTGCTTGTCGCGCTCCTCCAGCCGGCCCAGCGCCTGGTAGGTCTGCACCAGTTTCACCATGCCGCGCCAGTCGCTATTGACTCGCGCAAACGCCAGGCGCGCGTCGAGCGACTTCTCGTACTCGCCCAGTTCGAATGCAGCCAGGCCGATGCCCCACAACACCTCGGGCGTGGGTGCGGTTTCCCTGGCCTTTTCGAGCAGCACCAGTGCCTCGCGGTGCTTGCCCGCATCGATCAGGGCGAACGGCCCATCCACCCCGCCTGGCGGCGCCGAGGCCAGCACCAGGTTGGCCCACATCAGGCAGGCTGCTAACGATGCCCGTATCAACATAATCGCTTTCTTCATACGAAAACAAGCATGCTAACAAAGATGCAACCTTTCAATCAATCATTGTCCTGCCGCCATGCCGATCACAGTCGCGCTGGAAAATCACGCACTGCGGATATCCACAATAGATGAGGTTCCCGATTTGGATAAAGATACATTCATTCCAATATCGAACGGAGACACCGTCATGAAAAAGCCCTTCTACCAGATCCTGTATGTGCAGGTTCTGTTCGCCATCGTGTGCGGCGTCCTGCTCGGCGTGTTCTACCCAAAACTCGGGGTCGACATGAAACCGCTGGGCGACGGCTTCATCAAGCTGATCAAGATGATCATCGCCCCCGTCATTTTCTGTACCGTGGTCGCTGGTATCGCCGGCATGCAGGACATGAAAAAGATTGGCCGCGTCGGCGGCAAGGCGCTGCTGTACTTTGAAGTGGTGTCGACCTTCGCGCTGGCCATCGGCCTGGTGGTCGCCAACGTGGTGCGCCCGGGCGACGGCTTCAATGCCGATCCCGCCACGCTTGACACCAAGGCGATTGCCGAATACACCTCCAAGGCCAAATCCCAGAGCACCATCGACTTCGTGATGAACATCATCCCGAACACCGTGGTCGATGCCTTCGCCAAGGGCGACATCCTGCAAGTGCTGCTGTTCGCGATCCTGTTCGGCTTCGCGCTGTCGATGCTGGGCGAGCGTGGCCGTCCAATCACCAAGCTGATCGACGACATGTCGCATGTGATCTTCGGCGTGGTCGGCATCGTGATGAAAGTCGCACCGATCGGCGCCTTTGGCGCGATGGCCTTCACCATCGGTAAATTCGGCCTGGCCTCGCTGCTGCCACTGGCCAAGCTGATGGGTTCCTTCTACCTGACCTGCGCCGTGTTCGTGTTCGTCGTGCTTGGCCTGATCGCCCGCATGACCGGTTTTTCGATCTTCCGCTTCATCTCGTACATCAAGGAAGAACTGCTGATCGTGCTCGGTACCAGCTCCTCGGAAAGCGCCCTGCCCGCCCTGATGCGCAAGCTTGAAAAACTCGGCTGCTCGAAATCGGTCGTGGGCCTGGTGGTGCCGACCGGTTACTCGTTCAACCTGGACGGCACCAACATCTACATGACGATGGCGGCCCTGTTCGTGGCGCAGGCCACCAATACCGACCTGACCTTCAGCCAGCAGTTGACGATCCTGGGCGTGGCGATGCTGACCTCCAAGGGCGCGTCGGGCATCACCGGCGCGGGCTTCATTACCTTGGCGGCCACCCTGGCCGTGGTGCCGTCGGTACCGGTGGCCGGCATGGCCCTCATCCTGGGCATCGACCGTTTCATGAGCGAGTGCCGCGCACTGACCAACTTCGTCGGCAACGGCGTAGCGACGGTGGTGGTATCGCACTGGGAAAAAGAACTCGATCACGACCGCCTCAAGAGCGAACTGGCCAATCCAACCCACATCGACGATGATCGCGAAATGTACCCGGTCCGCAAAGCCGCCTGACCGTCACTGACTTCACCCCCCTTCCCGCGGTGGCTCACGACCCCTGCGGGAATTTTGCTTATTTGAAGCGATAAATCACATCGACCGGCTGCGCGAACTTGAGCGCCATCACGGTCAGCACATCGGCCTTGTCCATGCCGGTCTGCGGCGACGAGCGGTAATTCGTCTCGTTCGGGGCCAGCCCCATCGCCCGCGTCAGGTTCTTCAGATCTCCCGTACTGACCGCACTCGCGGGCCCCAGCTTGCGTCCCAGCCCCACCGCAATCCCCTCCGCCTTGCGCCGCGCGATCTTGATCGCATCGGTAGCCAGTTCCATCTCGATCTTTTCGCGCTGGGTGGTATCGAACACCGTCATGAAGCCGTCCAGGTTCGGCATGTTCAGCAACGGCGCCGCAGCGCCGCGCCATTTGGTCAGGTCGCGCACGTTGATGCGCACCCCGGCGCGGATATCGTACTGCACCGGTCCTGGCGCCGCATTCGGGTCCGGCTTGCGGAAGTCCTTGCGCACATCGCGCACCTCCACATCCTCCAGCGGCACGCCCGCCTGCTCCATCGCCGCGCGGATTTCGGTGGCGCGCGTCTGCACCACACCCACAGCCACGGCAGGGTCGGCGTCGAAGGCGCTGATCTCGAAATCGATCTGCCCCAGGTCGGGCATCGCAGTCGTGGTACCCATGCCGCTGACATGGATGAATGGATAGTCGGGCAAGCCGGCAGCCTGCGCGGCCACGGGCAGCAAGGTCAGTGCGCCAACGGCGGCAATCGTTTTGAGCATGGTTTCTCCGGACGTTAATCTGATGTTGAAAACGCCAGAATAGACAATGTAGACAGTACTGTCTACAACAATTATGCATTTAAAACAGGGCGAAAAAAGTTATAGACAACTCTGTCTAGACAGATTAATCTATAAATCAGGCACCCGCCCAAACCATGGCGCACGACGCCAACCAAGGAGATTGCATGACCCCATCCCCAACTTCGACCCCGGTCATTTCGGCCCGCCTGACACGCTGCCTGGCCCTGTTTGCCCTCGCCGCCGGCTGCGTTGCCGGCGCTGCGCACGCCACGCCGGCCAAGGGCGAGAAAGCCCACGCCGTCGCCGACCTGACTTCCTGCACCAAACCGGTCTACCCGGCCGAGGCGCGCGCCGCCAAACATGCCGGCACGGTGAAACTGGCTTACCTGATCGGCGCCAGCGGAGATGTTGTCGACAGCAAGGTGAAAAAATCGAGCGGCCACGTCGCGCTCGACGACGCCGCCCGGAATGCGATCAAACTGTGCAAGTTCACCGCCGCCAGCGCCAAGGGCAAGCCGGTCGAAAGCTGGGCCGGCATCGATTACGTGTGGAAGCTGTAATCACAGCGGCCAGGCTCCCCGCGAGTATCGCGCCCGCCAGGCATCCGACGCCCAGCACGATCACGCCCTGACTCACGCAGCGCATGCCGAAATCGCCGCAGCCGCCGGTCCATCCCGCAAAAGTACCTCGCGTGACGAGAATCGCCAGCCCATAGGTCAGGCCGGCGATGGCGATGATCCAGCCATCCAGATATCCATGACGCCCCTAAAATAGACAATGATGTCTATTTTTATCCCACATGCGCAACTGGGCGCCCCCTATTCCTTAAAGCTCCGGGTTTTTTCGTTAGACACGAAAGTCTAGATGCGCTAACCTAGCATCTACCCTTACACAAACGGCGCACCATGTCCAAACTCCCTGCCCCGCCCAAGCCGACAGCGGCCGAACTCGATCTGCTGCAAACCCTGTGGCCACTCGGCGCGGCGACCGCCAAGCAAGTGCACCAGGCGATCCTGATGGAGCGCCCCGACGTGACCTATGCGACGGTGCTGCGCCTGATGCAGATCATGCATACCAAGGGTTTGCTGATCCGCGACGAAAGCGAACGCTCGCACGTCTATGCGCCCGCGCAAGCCCAGGATTCGCTGCAAACGAACCTGCTCAAGGACCTGATCCAGAAAGCCTTCTCCGGCTCGGCCAAGGCGCTGGTCATGGCGGCCCTGCGCAGCGGCATCAGCAAAAAAGAGCGCGAAGAGATCGAAAACATGCTCAAGGAAGAAGACAAATGACGGCGTCCCTCATCGACAGCATCGGCTGGACCCTGCTCCACTTCACCTGGCAAGGCTTGCTGATCGGCTGCACCAGCGCCGCCGTACTGGCCCTGATGCGCAACACCCGGCCCGAATACCGCTACAACGTGGCCTGCGTGGCGCTGCTGGCCTGCGTGCTGTGGCCCGCCGCCGAATTGACGCTGCGCCTGCAGGACGCAAACGCCAGCGCGGCGCACCTGCGCTTTGCCGACCAGATGATGGCCGGCGCGCGCGCCGATGACGCCAGCCTCGCCGGCTGGCTGCAGGAGCAGTTGCTGTGGATCGTCGGCTTCTGGTCGGTGTGCGCGGCACTGCTGGCGCTGCGCATGGCGGCCGGACTGGCATGGATACGCCACGCCAGCCAGGCACCGCTGGCCGGCGCCGAATGGCAGGCGCGCGCCGGGCGCATGGCAAGCGCCTTCGGCATCACACGTGCCGTGCGCGTGCGCGTTGTCGAGAACCTGGACAGCCCGCTGACGATCGGCTGGCTGCGTCCCGTGGTGCTGGTGCCGGCCTCGCTGATGACCGGCATGCCGCCCGAGCTGCTCGAAGCGCTGCTGGCGCACGAAATGGCGCACGTGCGGCGCTTCGACTACCTGGTCAACCTGGGCCAGAATGTGGTCGAGATCCTGCTCTTCTATCACCCCGCCGTGTGGTGGATTTCGGGCCGCATCCGCACCGAACGCGAACAGATCGCCGACGACCTGGCGGCACGCCATCTGGGCGAACCGCGCCGGCTGGCGCACGCCTTGTCGGAGCTGGAGCGCTTGCAGTTTTCCTCGCACCACCTGGCAATCGCGGCCAATGGCGGTGAGCTGGTGACGCGCGTGCGGCGGCTGGTCAAGCCCGGCCGCCAGGCGCTCGACTGGAAAGCATCCTTGCCGGCACTGGGACTGGCTGCCGCCTGCTTCAGCCTTTACGCACACGCCGCCAACGACCGGGCGGCCGTGACGCCCGCGCTGGCCAAGGTTGCGCCAGTCGTCGACTTTGCCAGCTGCGCCAAGCCAGTCTGGCCGGCAGCGTCGTTCAAGGCCGAACACACCGGCACAGTCACACTCGCCTTCAAGGTCGGCGATACCGGACGTGTCACCGCCTCGCGCATCGCCGCCTCGAGCGGACATGCGCTGCTCGACGAAGCGGCGCGCGCCGGGATCATGAAGTGCCAGTTCAAGCCTGGCACGGAGAACGGCAAGCCGGTGGCGGCCTGGATGAACATGAAGTATGTGTGGATGCTCAAAGGCGGCGACGACTAAATCGCGTGATCGAGCGCGCGATTGCGTCCAGCGCCACCGTGTGCTGCACGGCGCCGCGCTTGACCGCATCCGTGGGCATGCCGTCCACCACGCAGCTCGCCTCATCCTGCGCGCGCCGGCGGTGCGGATTTCCAGCAGGCCGTCGTCGCCCACGCGGTCATTGATGATGCCGGTACCATTCAGCCCGGCACACTTGGCCACCGAGCGAACCAGCTCATCGACCGGGCCCCGCGATCCGCTGCGCCGCGCCGGTGTTCGACCCGGTGCTGTTTCGTCTGACGAGACTTGCGCCGCGCGGGCGCGATATGCTAGAGCCCGCTGACGTCCAGTTCGGCGCCTGTCGCGGCCACCACTAGTTCCTTGTTCACGCCCGGTGCCAGTTCAACCAGCTTCAGGCCGGCCGCGGTGACCTCGATCACGCCGAGGTCGGTAATGATCAGGTCGACCACGCCCACGCCCGTCAGCGGCAGATCACACTTGGGCAAGATCTTGTGCGAGGTCGAGCCATCCTTGGCCGTGGCGACGTGTTCCATCACCACCACCACGCGCTTGACGCCGGCCACCAGGTCCATCGCGCCGCCCATGCCCTTGACCATTTTGCCTGGAATCATCCAGTTGGCCAGGTCGCCCTGGGCCGATACTTGCATCGCCCCAAGAATCGCCAGGTTGATCTTGCCGCCACGGATCATGCCGAAGGAATCGGCCGAGCTGAAGTAGGCTGCGCCCGGCAGCGCCGTCACGGTCTGCTTGCCGGCGTTGATCAGGTCGGCGTCGACTTCATCCTCGGTCGGAAACGGACCGATGCCGAGCAAGCCGTTTTCCGACTGCAGGAACACTTCCATGTCGGCCGGAACGTAGTTCGCCACCAGGGTCGGCAAACCGATGCCCAGGTTCACGTAAAAACCATCCTGCAATTCTTTTGCCGCGCGCGCGGCCATTTCATCACGAGTCCATGCCATCTTCTTCTCCTGTGGTCTTAGTTGGTGCGCACGGTGCGCTGTTCGATGCGCTTTTCCGGCGTGGCGTTGACGACGATGCGGTGCACGAAAATGCTCGGCGTATGCACCTGGTCGGGTTCGATCTCGCCCACTTCCACCAGTTTCTCGACTTCGACGATGGTGATCTTGCCGGCCATCGCCACGTTCGGGTTGAAGTTGCGCGCGGTCTTGCGGTACACCAGGTTGCCGGCGCGGTCGGCCATGTAGGCTTTGACCAGCGACACGTCCGCTACCAGACTGCGCTCCATCACGTATTGTTCTCCGTCAAACTCGCGCACTTCCTTACCCTCGGCCACGATGGTGCCCACGCCGGTCTTGGTGAAGAAGGCGGGGATGCCCGAGCCGCCGGCGCGCAGCTTCTCGGCCAGCGTGCCCTGCGGCGTGAATTCGAGTTCGAGTTCGCCGGCCAGGTACTGGCGCGCGAACTCCTTGTTTTCACCCACGTAGGACGAAATCATTTTCTTGATCTGGCGCGTGGTGAGCAGCTGGCCGAGGCCGAAGTCGTCCACGCCGGCATTGTTGGAGATCACCGTCAGGTTGGTGACAGCCGACTTGCGCAAGGCCAGGATCAGCGCTTCCGGTATGCCGCACAGGCCGAAACCGCCGACTGCGATGGTCTGGCCATCGCTCACGATGCCGGCCAGCGCCGATGCCGCGTCAGGATAAACTTTGTTCATTCCCTGTCCCTTTTTATAGTTAAGCTAAATTCGTCCATACTGCACTGCACAGTGGATTCTCAGCATAAAATACGCGGGCCAAAAGCACAATACCGTAGAACTACCGGTTGTTTCCGATGTTTTCCACCGCTTCCGAATCACTGCACAGCATCCAATGACCGCATCATACGCCATCGATTACGAAACGATTTTCCGCCACGCGCCGGTCGGCATGTGCATTTCGGTCGACCGCGTGATCCAGGCCTGCAACGATGCGCTCAGTTCGATGTTCGGCTACGGCCACGGCGAACTCGATGGCAAGTCCTTCCAGGTGCTGTATCCGACCATGGATGAATTCCTGCGTACGGGCGACCGCATCATTCCGGTGATGAACGCGCGCGGCGTCTATTCCGACGAGCGCATCATGCGCCGCGCCGGGGGCGAACTGTTCTGGTGCCACGTGAGCGGGCGCGCCCTCGATGCGCGCGAGCCGCTCGGCGCGGGCGTGTGGACGTTCGAGGATGTCAGCGAAAAGCGGCCGGTCACGGCCGAACTGACGCCGCGCGAGCGCGAGATCGCGGCCCTGCTGGTCGAAGGCAAGACCAGCAAAGTGATCGCGCGCGAAACCGACCTCAGTCCGCGCACGGTGGAAATGCATAGAGCCAAACTGATGCGCAAATTTTCGGCGTCGACCTCGTCCGAGCTGGTGCACAAGCTGGTCGGGGTCAGCCGCTGAACTTTTCGGTCTACATGGATTGCGCGCAGGACGCCCCGTGGGCGGCGTTGCACGAACGCCACTTGGAAAGCGGTCAATGCAATTAATGTGTTTACCCTGAAATGCAATGGTATAGTTCAGACTCTCCAAAATTTCCGCAAAGAAATCATATGATCTCCAGACTGGCCTGCATCTCCGTCGCGCTGTTCGCTCTTTCCGGCTGCGCGATTCACCAAAACGTCAAGCCGGTCGAGCGTTTCGACAGCAAAGTGGTGTGCATCGTCGACAATCCCGCCGTCAGGGCGACCTTCTTCGACGCCTACGAGCGCGCGTTGACCAACAAGGGATATGAAGTGAAGAAGCTGGCTTCGGGGACGTCGCTGGTGGAGTGCCCGGTCACCTCGACCTATACCGCGACCTGGCGCTGGGACCTTGCCATGTACATGGCGTACGCCGACATCGTGGTCTACAAGAACGCCAAGCCGGCCGGCAAGGCGACCTACGATGCCTCCAGGGGCGGGGGCAACATGGGCAAATTCATCGGCGCAGAGAAGAAAATCACGGAGCTGGTCGACCAGCTGTTCCCGCGCCTGGCCGGATCGTGAAGAAAAGCGCGGCCGCGATCGGGCCGCGCTTGAGGGCTTGACGGCTTACTTCTTGCCGTCGGCCAGGCGCACGAAGTCGCCTTTCAGGGCGACGCCGCCAACGATATTACCGACGTGGCATTCAAAGTCGGTCTCGCTCGAATACGTGACGTTCTTGTAGTTGCTGGTGATATTGATGACCGCGTTCGCGCCGACTTCCTGGGCACGCTTCTGCAATGCCAGCATGGCCGACAGGAAGGCCCAATGGCACACTGCCGTGTCGGTCTTGCTGAAAGCGTTGGTCTTCTGGCTGGTCTGGTCGGAGCCGCGCTTTTCCAGTACCTTCGGCGTCTTCTGCGCACCATAATAGAAAGCGATCGAGTCGCCCAGGCGTTCTTTGGCGCCGTTGTCCGCCAGTGCGCCGGCGAACGGCAACACCAATTTCTTGTCGGCCGCGTGGGCCGGAACTGCGCTACCGATAACTGCCAGAACTGCCATCGTCGAGAGGATTTTTTTCATTCGTGTATATCTCCAGGTTTAGCCATACTTCTTAAAAATCAGCGACGTGTTAATGCCGCCGAACGCAAAATTGTTGGTCATGATGTAGTCGGTATCGATACGCCGGCCCTCGGTGTGGATGTAGTCGAGCGGCGCGCAGCGCGGGTCGACCTGTTCCAGGTTGATGGTCGGCGCGAACCAGCCTTCGCGCATCATTTCGATGCTGATCCACGCTTCCAGCGCGCCGCACGCGCCCAGGGTGTGGCCCATATAGCTTTTCAGTGAACTGATCGGCACGCGCGCGCCGAACATCGCGGCCGTGGCCTGCGTTTCGGCGATGTCGCCCTGCTCGGTGGCGGTGCCGTGCGCATTCACATAGCCGATGGCGTCGGGCGCCAGCTCGGCGTCGGCCAGGGCCAGCTCCATCGCAATCTTCATCGTCGCCGCGTTGGGCTGCGTGACGTGGCAGCCGTCGCTGTTGGTGCCGAAGCCCACCAGCTCGGCGTGGATGGTGGCGCCGCGCGCAATCGCGTGCTCGAGCTCTTCGAGGATCAGGCAACCGGCACCCTCCCCGATCACCAGGCCGTCACGCGCGCTGTCGAACGGACGTGGCGTGATGGCCGGCGTGTCGTTGCGCGTGCTGGTGGCGAACAGGGTGTCGAACACCGCCGCCTCGGTCGCGCACAGCTCCTCGGCGCCGCCGGCGACCATGGCGGTCTGCTGGCCGTTGCGGATCGCTTCGTACGCGTAGCCGATGCCCTGGCTGCCCGAGGTGCAGGCCGACGACGTCGTGATCACGCGCCCGGTCAGGCCGAAGAACACGCCGATGTTCACCGGCGCGGTGTGCGCCATCATCTTGATGTAGGTGGTGGCGTTGATGCCGCGCGTGCTGCGCTCTTCCATCATGCGGCCAAAGTCGCCGATGGCGCTCGGCGTGCCGGCGGACGAACCGAAGGACACGCCCATGCGCCCGCTTTTGAGCAGCGGATGCTCCAGCAGGCCGGCATGGGCCAGCGCCATTTCGCTGGCGCGCGTGGCCATCAGCGCCACCCGTCCCATGCTGCGGATGGCCTTGCGGTGAAAGCGCTCGCCCAGCTCGAAGGGCGCGGCCGGGGCGCCCAATTTGGTGTTCAGGCCTTCATAGTCGGCCCAGTCCTGCATCGGCACGATGGCGTTGCGGTACTCGCCCAGGCGCGTGCGAATCGCGGCCCAGTCGTTGCCCAGGGGGCTGATGCCGGCCATGCCGGTGACGACGACGCGGTGCTTCATACCATGCCTCCGTTGACAGAAATAACCTGGCGCGTGATGTACGAGGCATCGGCGCCGATCAGGAAGCTGACCGCGGCGGCCACCTCCTCGGGTTTGCCGATCCGCTTGGCCGGAATCATCTTGAGCGCTTCTTCCATCGGCACGTCGCTGATCATGTCGGTTTCGATCAGACCCGGCGCGACGCAATTGACGGTGATGGCGCGTTTGGCCAGTTCGATCGCCAGCGCCTTGGTGGCGCCGATGATGCCGGCCTTGGCGGCGCTGTAGTTGACCTGCCCGCGGTTGCCCGCCAGGCCCGACACCGAGGCCATGGTGACGATGCGTCCGGCCTTGCGGCGCTGGACCATCGGCATCACGAGGGGATTGAGCACGTTATAAAAACCATCGAGATTGGTCTTGAGGACGATATCCCAGTCCTCGCCGCTCATGGCCGGAAACGCATTGTCGCGCGCCACGCCGGCGTTGCACACCACGCCGTAATAGCAGCCATGCTGCTCGATGTCGGCCAGCAGGGCCGCGGCCGCGACATCGCGCTCGCCGATGTCGAACTGCAGCACGCGCGCGCGGCGGCCCATCGCCTCGATTTCGTGGGCGACCGCGTCGGCCTCGGCACGCTGGCTACGGCAATGAACGACGATATCGTAGCCGTCGCGCGCCAGGCGCAGCGCAACCGCCTTGCCGATGCCGCGCGACGAACCCGTCACCAATACTGTCTCGTTGATACTGCTCTGGCTACTCATTTAAAAACTCCGCTGCAAAAATTCGTTAACGTTATCGGGCTGGAAGACCGTGATGGTGGCATTGGCCAGATTGGCCCCGCTGGCGCCATCGTCGATGCGGCAGTCGAACGCGCCCAGGCCATTCTCGCCCTGCAGAACGTGCTGCACGTGCACATGCAGCACGCTGCCCAGCGCGAACAGGGGCACGCTGGTCTGGTAGCGCCGCGCACCGAGCAGAAAGCCCACGCGCACCGCGTCGCCGCGCAGGCGCGCCAGAAAACCGGCGTGGGCGGCGATTGCCTGCGCCATGTACTCGATGCCGACCCAGGAACCGACGCCGGCGCCATCGAAAAACACGCTGCGCTGGCCGATCGTCACTTCCGCGCACAGGGTGCTGGTGCCGGCCGTGAGCACACGGTCGAGAAACACCATCTCGCCTTCGTGCGGGACCAGCGCGCGGATATCGGGGTAGCTGTCACTGTTCATCGGGTCCGTCCCAACACCAGGGTGGCGTTCGAGCCGCCGAACGCAAACGAGTTACTCAACGCCCAGTCGAGCGGACGCCCGAGGCGCGCACCCGGCGCGGCCACGTTCAGCGCCGGCAGCGCCGGATCGGGCACGCCATCCCACAGGTGCGGGGGCAGCAGCCCTTCCGGATTATCGTCCTGCATGGCCAGCCAGATCAACGCCGCCTCCAGCGCCGCCGCCGCGCCCAGCGCATGGCCGGTAAAGCCCTTGGTCGAGCTGACCGGCACCGCTGGACCGAACAGGTCATGCACCACGCGCGACTCCATCGCATCGTTCTGGATGGTCGCCGTGCCGTGCAGGTTGATATAGTCTATCTGCGCCGCGTCAATACCGGCGCGCGCGAGCGCTTCGGTAATCGCCAGGCGCGCGCCGCTGCCGGCCGGATCGGGCGCCGACATGTGGTGCCCGTCGGACGCCTCGCCCCAGCCGCACAGGGCGACGGCAGCCGGCTCGCGCGTCATCAGGAACAGCGCCGCACCCTCGCCGATGTTGATACCCTCGCGATTGGCGCTCAATGGATTGCAGCGCGCCGCGCTGACCGATTCGAGTGCCGAAAAACCCGCAACCGTAAACCCGCACAGGGTGTCCACGCCGCCGGTAACGACGGCGTCGCACAGGCCCATGCGAATCAGGCGCGCGGCGCTGGCCAGGGCCTTGGCGCCGGATGCGCAGGCGCTCGAATGGGCATAGGCCGGGCCGGTGACTTTCAATTCATGGGCCAGCATGGCGGCGGGCGAACCCATCTCCTGCTGCGCATAATGGAATTCGGCCGGCAGCGCCCCACCCGTGAAATGTGCCTGCAGGGCCGCTTCGGTTTCGGCGATGCCCGAGGTGCTGGTGCCGATCACGATGCCGATCCGGTTCGACCCGTAGCGCAGCACGGCCGCGTCGACCGCGGCGCGAATCTGCGCCAGCGCGGCCAGGGCTAGCTGGTTGTTGCGGCTGCGCTGGCCGAGCGGGAGCACGCCGCCGTCGGGCAGCGCGGTAAGCACCCGCCCAAGGGGCAGCACGCGGCCGGGCGACCAGGCGTCGGTCGGCGCGATGCCGCTCTCGCCGGCGAACAGGGCGCGTTTGACTTGTTCGTGCGAGTCGCCCAGCGCGCAGACGATCCCGCATTTGTTTAAATACAGCTTCATCATCAGGGCGCCGACTCGATGGTCAGGCGGTAATCATAACGCAGGTTGTCGAGGATCACAGTGCCAGTCCAGCGCGGCATCTGCGTGTAGGTAATCGTGGCCACCACCGCGCCATCGAGGGTCAGGGTGCGGCGCAGGCCGGCGTCTTCGATGCGCCAGCCCTGCGGCAGGCTGCGCGCAATCGCCTCGGCCGGCCACAAGGTGAGCTGCATGTCTTCGAGCACGTCCTCGGCGCGCACCTGCTTGGGCAGCATCATGTGGCGCCACGACGTCAGTTCCTTGCCATCATAGCTCAGGCTCAGGACGCGCTGGCCGAAAGCCAGGCCGACCATCTGCACCTGCTGCGGGTCGACTTCGACCGCGGCATCGAGTTCGTCGATGCGGCCCTTGCGTTCGACCTTGAGGTGCTGCTGCACGCTGATGGTCGACTCCAGCGCTTGCGGCGCCAGCTTGATGCCGAGCCGCGCGATGGGCGCCGGCGGCGTGCTGCAGGCGCCCAGCAGCACGGCAGCCAGCAGCGGCGCAGCCAGGTGGAGGCGGGAATCACGCATGTTCATTTTCCTTGGTATTCGCAAAATAAGGGACCAGCAGCCACGCCAGCGTGGTCCCGATCAGCATCGTCAGCCCGAACGCCTGCAGTGCGGGGGTGCGGCTCAGGCCAAGCAAGCCGAAAGCGAGCAGGGTATTGGCCGCCGACAGGCCGACCGCCAGCCATGGCGTGGTATTGCGCCGGCCCGGGTGCTCCTGCATGAAGATGCCGTAGTCGACCACGACGCCGAGGAGCAGCATCAGTGCCAGCACGTGGAACAGTTGCAGCGCCTGGCCGGTGAGGCCGAGCACCGCCAGGGTGGCGATGCTCGCGACCGCGCTTGGCGCCAGCACACGCCAGGCGTTGCCGCGGTAGCGCGGATAGAGCAGCGCGAACACCACCGCGTACGCCCCCAGGACGACCCAGCCCATGTACTGGCGGTAGCGGCCCAGTACCGATGAAATCTCGGCCACCTTGTCGACCCACTGCACACCTTCCATACCCTCGCCTGCGCGGCGCAGCTCCGGCAGCGCGGCCATGCTCATGCCGCGCAGCGCGACGATACTCGCGTGAACGCCGTCGATGTCGCCCAGCCACAGGTGGCGCCAAGGCTCGCTCGGCGGGGTTTTCAGGAATTCCGCAGGCGTGAGCGGCGCGCGCGGCGCCATCAGGTGCGCGCGCGTGGCGGCGCTCCAGGCACTGTCTTCTTCAATCGCCTTGGCCACCGCATCGAGCGGGCCGCCCGGCGCCAGCAGCTTGCTGTCGATCAGGGCGCGCCGTTCGAGCTGGGTGCGCACCGACGGTACCCAGTTCGACATGGCCTGGTAGCCGCCGATGCGTTTGGCGGCGATCAGCGGGTCGAGACGGCGCTTGAGTTCTTCTTCACGCTGCAGCACGATTTCGGCGCTGGCGCCGCGCACCAGGAAATACTGGACGGGCGTCGGGGCATCGAGCAGCTTGCTCAATTTGATCTGGTCGTCGATCAGATGCTTGGGCGGGTTTTGCAGCGAGCGGATGTCATCGTTGACGCCCAGGCGCGACCAGCCGAAACCGGCCACCGCCACGAACAAGGCGGCAATGACGAGCGTGCGGGCATTCAGGCGCGCTTGCGGCCAGTGCGCCAGCGTGGCGCCGTAGCGGTGGGCCAGTGCACCGGTTGTCAAAGTGCCGCCGGAAACGAGCAGCGGGAACCAGCAAACGACCGTCAGCCAGGCGAACACCAGTCCGACGGCGGAGAACACGGCCATGTGGCGCAGGCCGGGGAACGGCGTGAAGCCGAGGCCCATGTAGCCGATTACCGCCGCCAGCAGCGTCAGGCACAGTCCCGGCAGCAGGCGTTTAAGCAGGCGCACCGAACCCTCGGCCGGATCGGCGCTCAGGCGGTTGCACAGGAAGTAGATGCCGTAATCCTGGGCCACGCCGATCAGGCTTGCCCCGAAGACGAGCGTGAGCAGGTGGATGCGGCCGAACAGCAGCCAGCACACCGACAGCGAACCGAGAAAGCCGATCCCGATCGACAGCAGCACCAGCGCGATCGGCCGCAGCGAGCGGAAAGTGAACCATGTCAGCAGCACGATACCGGCCAGCGAACCAAGGCCGATGGTGGACATTTCGCCTTCGGCCTGGCTGCTGGCGGCGGACGCATGCAGCACCACGCCGGCGGTGATCACCTTCGCCTGCGGGGCGGCCTTGAGCGCGGCCTGTTTGGCCCGTTCGAGCAGCGGCACCACGGTTTGCTGGGCCGTCATCGAGAACGCCGGCGCGCGCATGGTCAGCGGCATGAGCACGTACTGGCGCTCGCCGTCGGCCACGAACAGCTTGTCGTCGCGCGGACGCACCGGGGTTTCCTGCGCGCGTTCCTGGACCCAGCCGGAAAACAGGCCGAACGGATCGTCGCGGAAGGCGCCCAGTTTCGGACCGGAGAATGCGGAGTACAGCTTGGCCAGGGCGGCGTCGGTCCAGAATTGCGGGCTCGCGCTACGCAATTGCGCTTCCTGCTGCGCGGTGAGCAAAGCCACGCTGTGCTTCTGGAATGGCGCCAGCCAGTCGCCCTGGGTTTCGTCGGACAGCTTGACCGCTTCGAGCACGCCGGGCTGGGTGGCCAGCACCGCATTGTAGGCGTCGGCGGCGCGCTTGGCGTCATTCCACTCGGCGGCGCCGACCAGCACGATCACGCGCTGCTGCGCGGCGTCGACCATGTGGGTGAACGACTCCTGCAGAACGCGGTCGCGCTCCTGCACCGGCAGCAAGGCCAGGATATCGGTGTCCGGCACAATGCGCTGGACCACCCACAGATAGGCGTTATGCCCCAGCAGGGCGCATACCACCAGCGCCCAGAGCCAGGCCAGCCACTTGTGCCGCTTTACTTCAGGATTCACAGCAGCGCCGCCTCCTCAAGGGTAATCGCGCCCTCGCCTGTCTTGATCTCGGAGAAGACAATGAAGGTCTTGTCACCGCTCGCTTCGACGATCTGGATATTCTTCACGTACGCGCCGCCGTCGAGCGAAATGGCGCCGATGGCCTTGGCCAGCGCCGGCTGGCGCGCCTTGAGCGCGACGTTCCAGGTGCTGCCCTCGACACCGCCGTCGACTTCGAACAGGGTTTCGAGCTGGCCCAGGTCGCCCGACAGCAGCGAGAACAGCACGCTGTTAATCATGCGCACCGTCGGTTCCTGCTTCGCTTCGAGGCGCATCGCCACGCGCTCGCCCTGGAAGCTGACGATTTCGTCGCGCGTCAGGCGCAGGGTGTTCGGGAACGGTTTCAGGGTACGCCACAACACGCCCTTGCCCGCCACGACGCAAAAGCGGCCGTTCGAGGCGAGCGGTTTTTTCATGCCGGCCAGGTGCTTGGTCTGGTCGAAGCGGCCGCACAAGACCGTCGGCTTGGCCAGCAATGCCTGGATTTTGGCGATCGGCGCGCTAGCGCCGGCAACAGCGCAGGCGGCGCCGATGGCGAGGGCGAAGATCAAACGTTTCATGCGGGGCTTACTCCTAATTTTTCAAACAGCACGGGCGGCGACATGAAACACATCTCGCCGCTGGCGATATCGACGGCCACCTGGGTGGTGCTGGCGCGGTTCAGGCGCTTGCCGCTGGCCGCATCGCTGATCAGGTAATCGATTTTCAGGCGGTTTTCGTATTCGACGATTTCAGCGCGCAGGATCAGGCGCTGGCCGAACACGGCCGGCCCGATATAGCGCAGGTTCATGTCGATCACCGGCCAGGCGAAGCCGGACGCCTTCATCTGTTCGTAGTTGTAGTCGATCTTGTCGAGCAGCGTACAGCGCGCCACTTCGAGGTATTTGACGTAGTTGCCGTGCCAGACGATCTGCATCGGGTCCAGGTCGAAGAACTGGACCTGCATCTCGGTCTCGGCGAACCAGCGGCTCGGCAGCGCGCCCCTACGCATACAGGCTCCAGGCTTGCTCGCGCAGGCGCGCGATCAGCACGCGCAGCTCGGGTTCCAGGCGGCGGTCTTCTGCCACCGGGGCCACGTCTTCGCCCAGCTTGTCCATCATGTCCCGCAGCGCTTGCGGCGCCGGGTTTTCCGGATTGACGCGCAGGCGCAGCCACACACCCTGGCGCACCGTGATCAAGAGCGCGGCGACAACCTGCTCGGTCAGTTCCAGCACGCGCAGGCAGTCGCGCGCGGCGATGGTGCCCATGCTGACCTTGTCCTGGTTGTGGCACTCGGTCGAACGCGAGAACACCGAGGCCGGCATGGTCAGTTTCAGCGCTTCCGCGGTCCACGCCGAGGAACTGATCTGCAAGGCTTTCAGGCCGTGGTTGATGGCCGCGCGCGGCCCTTCCGCGCCCGACAGGTTGGCCGGCAGGCCGTGGTTGTAGCGGCTGTCGACCAGCAGCGCCATCTGGCGGTCCAGCAGGTCGGCCAGGTTGGCCACCGCATTCTTCATGCCGTCCATCGCAAAGGCGATATGGCCGCCGTAGAAATGCCCGCCGTGCAGCACGCGTTCGCCTTCGGCATCGATGATCGGATTGTCGTTGGCGCTGTTGAGTTCATTTTCGATCGACTGGCGGAAGAACGGCAGCGCGTCGGCCAGCACGCCGATGACGTGCGGCGCGCAGCGGATCGAATAGCGGTCCTGCAGGCGCTTGCCGTTGCGTTCCGCCTCGCCGACGTGCAGGTCCTGGCGCAGCCAGGCGGCCACGCCCTGCATGCCGGCGTGCGGCTTGACCGAAAACAGGGTTTCGTCGAAATGATGGGCATTGCCGTCCAGCGCAAACGAGGCCATGGCGGTGATGCGGGTGCACATGCGCGTCAGATACTCGGCGCGGTCGTATGCCAGGCAGGCCAGCGCGGTCATGACGGCGGTGCCGTTCATGATCGCCAGCCCTTCTTTCGGGCGCAGGCGCAGCGGCGTGATGCCGGCTTCCTTCAAGGCCTGGGCGGCCGGGACCTGCACGCCGTCGCGCCACACTTCACGCTCGCCGCACAGTACCGCCGCCAGGTAGGACAGCGGGGTCAGGTCGCCGCTGGCGCCGACCGAGCCTTCGCTCGGGATCAGCGGCAACAGGCCGGCGTCGAGCAGGCGCGCGATCTGTTCCAGCAGTTCGACGCTCACGCCCGAAAAGCCCTTGGACAGCGACGCCAGGCGCGTGGCCATCACCGCGCGCGTTTGCGCGGGCGTGAGGTACTCGCCCAGGCCGCAGCCGTGGTAGGTGTACAGGTGATGCGGCAGTTCGGCCACCAGGTCGGGCGGAATCGATACCGTGCACGAGTCGCCGTAACCGGTGGTGACGCCGTAAATGGTCCCGTCCTCGCGCAGCAGGCGGTCGAGGAAGTCGGCGCCGCGCGCGATCGCCGCGCGGAACACCGGGTCGGGCGAGAGCACGGCGCTGGCGGTGCCGCGCGCGATATCGACGATATCTTCGATCGTCAGACGTTCGCGGTCGAATTGGACGGCGCGGCGGGTAGTGGTCAGGTCAGGATGCATCATTCTTGTCCAGATGGGGTAAATGCCAAAAATCGTAAAAGTTGAACCACTCGAGCGGGGAACGGATGCAGTGGTGCTGCAGGCGCGCCGCGAAGTCGCCGGCCACCTGGGCCAGCACTTCTTCGCGGCCCTTGCGCGGCAGGCGCACCGATTCGCGCAGCAGTTCGAAGTTCACTTGGTAGCCGCGTCCGACGCGGTTCGAGAACATCATGTAGAGCGGGCATTGCAGGATCGAGGCCAGTACGTACGGCCCGACCGGAAAAGGCGCATCGACGCCCAGGAACGGCGCCAGCGCCACGCGCGGGTCGGGCGAGACCGGCACGCGGTCGCCTGCGATGACGACGAACTCGCCCCGCCCTACCCGCTCCGACAGCATCATCGCGGTGGCCGGATTCATCTCCGTCACCTGCAGCAGATTGGTCTGGCTGCGTGGGTCGAGCGAGGCAAGCATATTATTAAACGCTTGGGCGTGGCGCGTATGCACCAGCACCGTCAGCGTCAGGCCCGGCACGTCGTTCGACAGCACGCGGCACAAGTCGGCATTGCCCAGGTGCGTGCAGACCAGCACCGCGCCGCGCTTTTCGTCCAGCAGGCGCCGCATCGGCTCCATGCCCAGGTGGCTGACCAGGTTCTTGTCGAACAGGCCGCCCCACAGCAGCATCTTGTCGAGAATGGCTTCGGCAAAGCTGCCGAAGTGGCGCAGCACGCCGTACCAGCCGCCCGGCACCGGCGCAAAGGCGCGCACGCGGTCGAGATAATTCGTCGACGCGCGGCGCGCGGCCGGCTTGGTCAGCACGTACCAGGCCAGCACGGGATAGAGCACCACCCGGAACGGCCAGCGGCCGAACACGCGGCACACCCAGAACAGCAGGCGCATGCCGCCCACGAAACTCGATTCCGAGATCGCGGCCCAGTGGCTGGCGTGCAGCTTGGTCATGCGGCCCGCCATTTGCGCGCCAGCAGCTTGGGCAGGCGGATCAGCATGCCGAAGAACAGCACCGTATGCATGCGCGAAATGAGCACGTTGTCGCGAAAGGCCATGAAGTGCGACACGCCGTCGCTCGGGTAAGTCACGCGCGTGGGCAGGTTCACCACCTGCACTTCGTCCCAGAACAGGCGCACCAGAACTTCGGAGTCGAAGTTCATGCGCTTGCCCAGCGAGCAGCGCGACGCCAGCGCCACCACCGGCGCCACCGGATAGACACGGAAGCCGCACATCGAATCGCGGATCGCGAACGACAAGGTGTTAATCCAGATCCAGACGTGGGTCAGGTAGCGCGCGTACAGGCGCAGCTTCGGTACCGATTGGTCGTACACCGGGCAGCCGGCGATGACGGCGTGCGGATGCAGGCGCGCGAGCGCCACGAAACGCGGAATGTCGCCGGTGTTGTGCTGACCGTCGGCGTCAACCTGCAGCAAATGCGTGTAGCCCGCCTGCGCGGCGCTGTGAAAACCGGTCAGCACGGCCGCGCCCTTGCCCTGGTTGACGGCGTGGCGCACCAGCACGACCGTGCCGGGATGCGCCGCCGCCAGCTGGTCGAGCACGCGCGCGCACGACGGCTTGCTGCCGTCGTCCACCAGCATGCACGGCAGGCCGTGAGCGAGCACCGCGTCGACCACGTCGCCGATGGCGTGTTCGTGGTCGTACACCGGGATCATCACGCAGGGCTTGAACATGATTTACTCCGACCGCCCGAAGCGCAGCAGCGAATGGCAGTAGCCGATGCCGTCGCGCGCGGTGAGCAGCTTGAGGCCGGCCGCTTCAGCCAGGCGCACGTAGTCGCCGCTCTCGTAGATCTTGCTGTTCCCGCTGGCCATGGCCGTGAAGTACGGCGAGGTGTTGATCAGGCAGTAGGAAGCGATGTCGTAGCGCTGGCGGTCCCAGAAGGTGTCCATCACCAGCAGCTGGCCCTGCGGCGCCAGTGCCGCGGCGGCGCGCTGGAGGATGGTGGCGATCGCCGGCTCGGAGAAGCAGCTCAAAAATTGGCTCATCCAGATCACGTCCATCCCCGCCGGCAGCGCCAGCGCGGCGTCGAGCAGGTCGGTCGGGTGCAGCTGCGCGCGCGCACGCACGCCGGCCGTTTCGAGCGTGGTCGAAGCGACCGACAACTGGCGCGGCAAGTCGACCAGATGCAGCTCGACGTCGGCGTTATAGGCCAGCGCGGCGCAGCTGAATTTGCCCGTATTGGCGCCCACGTCCATCACCTTGCGCGGCGCGGTCGCAAACACGTCCGGCATGATCGAGGGGAAGGAGGTGTCCGAATAATAGTGGTCGAACGCGAACCAGCTGGTCTTGGCCGGCTCCGACAGTTCCGACAGGCCCTGGTACAGCGTGGGCCACTCGCCCAGCGCTTTCAGGCCAATCGGCTTTTCGGCGTCGAGCGACTCGTCCAGCTTGAACAAGCCCTGGTAGCAGACATCGTGATTGAAGTCGATGTTGATCTGGGTGATGCTGTCGGTAAGGACGCAAAAGCCAGCCTTGTCGAGCGCATAGCGGCCATCGTGCACGAACACCACGCCGGCCGACAGGCAGGTTTCCAGCACCACCTTGAGCGCGTATTCGGTCCAGCGGCCGGTGCCCGCCATATCGGCGATGGACAGCCCCGTTTCGCCGGCGTCGGCCAGCGTTTGCAGCATCCCGCGCTTCCACGCGTAGCGCACGCACTGGAATACGACCGGGCCGAAGGCGATTTTTTGCGCTTCAAAACGGGCTTCAAAGGCAGTCTGGCGATCAGGGGAGAATTTTTTATCTAACATACGACGCTTTAGGTTAAGTACCAAACAGGATGCGACCGCCGGCGTGCTGCCCGGCGTCGGAGAAATAACGGAAATGCAGGGTGCCGCTGGCGCCGTCGGCGGCGCTGTCGTACTTGAGCTCAAGGTGGAACGGGGTGTCGGGCCTGACCACCTGCTGGAACTTGAGCGCATGGATGGCACGGAACATTGGCGCCATCGCAAAGTGCTGGCGGCCGTAGCGGATGGCCCAGTCGACCTGCACCACGCCCGGCAGCACGGCGGCTTGGGTGAAGTGGCCGTCGAAGTAGAACAAGGTCGACGGCACGACCATTTCGAGCAGGGTGCGCTGCGCGTCCTGCTCCAGCAGGCGCACCTGCGGCACGCGCGGACGGGCGTCGCCCACGCCGAGCAGCGCAAGCAGCTGTGCGTGCGTGGTCTTGCCCTGGGCGTTGAGCGGCAATTGATCGAGGTAGCGCCAGCGGCGCGGCAGCGCGACCGCTTCCACCACGCGTCCCAGGTGGGCGCGCAGCAGCGCGTTGAGGGCCTGCTTGCCTTCGGCGTCGAGCAGCGCGCGGCCGCTGGCCGACGGAATCACGAACCCGGCCAGCACCTGGCGCTCGCCGGCCCGCTCGGGGCAGACGATCACGCGCGCTTCGCTGGCCAGGCCCGATGCCACCAGAGCGGCTTCGATGGCGTCGAGCGAGATGCGTTTTTCTTCGATCTTGACCAGGCGGTCGCCACGGCCGAGCAGCAGGAAACGCCCATCCGGCGCGGGGTTGACCCGGTCTTCCAGCGCCAGCCAGGCATCGTCGCCCAGGTGGGGCGACTGCACTTCGAGGCGGCCGCTGTCGGGCGCGATGCGCCAGGCGACGCCGGGCAGCGCTTCCCATGCGCCGGGCGAGCCGGCGTGGTGGCGGCGCCATGCCACGCCGCCAGTTTCCGAGCTGCCATAGATTTCGGTCGGGATCTGGCCGAGCAGGTGGGCGGCCGCCACCGATGCGTCGGGCGCAAGCGGGCCGCCGGACGAAAACACCGCGCGCAGGCAGGCTGCCGCCGCGCTCCAGTCCAGGTGAGCCGGCAAGCGTTTCAAGTGGGCCGGGCTGGCCACCAGCACGCAGGGGCGCTGTCCGAGCATCTGCGCGAGCTGCTCGGGATAGGCCAGGCTGGCCGCGTGAATCGCGCGGCCGGCGGCCAGCGGCCACAAGACCTTGAACAGCAGGCCGTAAATATGCTGGTGCGAGACGGTCGAGAAAATGTCGGCCTCGCCGATGGCGGGACCGAACAGTGCCTCGAGCGTGGCCACTTCGCTGGTGAGCTGCGAGAGTTGTTTCGGGATCGCCTGCGGCGCACCGGTGCTGCCGGAGGTATGCACCATCAGCGCCGGAAAAGCGCCATCGGGACCGCTCCATGGCAGCGCGCAGGCGTCGTCAAGCGCCGGCCGCAGCGCTTTCCAGCGCGGCGCGAACTCGCCCAGAAAACAGTCGACCGAGCGCGCCAGCGCGATGCAGCTGGCGTCGAGCGTGTCGGCGGTGAGCCACACGGTTTTACCGGCCTGCCATGCGCCCAGCAGCGCGGCGGCGAATTCAAGGCTGTCCTCGATGTACAGGGCGGCGTTGGTGCCGGAGGTGCGCAGGGCCAGCGCGCGCCACGCTCCCACGCGCTCGCGCAGCGCGCCGATGGTGACGGGCGCGCGGACGCCAGCCACCTCACGCCAGCCGGCGATGGCGGCGCCATCGCGTGAACCGAGAACAGAAAACAGATCAACCATGATGCAATCGCTTAAAGCGCAGACGTACCAAAAATTCAGCGGCGAACAGTACGCCCATCAGACCGTACGCAATAACGCCGTTGTACAACGACCAGACCTCTTGCGTGGCCCACAGCGCGGTGCCCAGCGCAATGGCGCCGTTCACCACGAAAAACACGCACCATACCTTGGTCACCGTGCGCGTGTACGCCACCGCCGCGGGCGGCAGGTCCGGCTCGCGCATGCGCGCGAAGCGTTCGACCATCGACACCGGCGTGGTAAGTGTGTAGGCAAATGCTCCCAACAGGGCGGCATTGACCAGCACCGGGTACAGTTTCAAGGGCAGCATGGCATTACCCATCACCGTGACGGCGGCCAGCGCCAGGGCGCCGGCAACCGACCAGCGTGCAGCCAGGCTGACCTTCATGGCAGGCAGGCGCGCCAGGGCGGCCAGCACCAGCAGCAGCGCCAGCCAGCGCGGCTCCACCCTCCCCTGCCCGTACCAGACGGCCAGCGGATAACACAGGGTGAGCACGACCGACATCGCGGCCAGCAGCCCTGTCAACAGGCGCATGCTTATAACGCCTGCTCCTCGACCAGATCGTCAAGCGCGTTGACCACGTCGCCGATGGTGCGGATGGTCTTGAACACTTCCGGCTGCAGGCGCTTGCCGGTCAGCTGCTTGAGCTTGACCGCCAGGTCGACCGCGTCGATGCTGTCGATATCGAGATCGGCGTACAGGTTCGAGTCGGCCGTCAGCGAGGATTTATCGAGCTCGAACATGTCGGCCAGCAGATCGACAACCCACGCATACAGCTCGTCACGGCTCATATTGTTTACGTCTACCATACAAACTCCTTACTTTTTGCGGTGGGTTTCAATCAGGGCCGCCAGCGCGCGCACCGACGCGAAATGGCTGCGGGTGTCTTCCGAATCGGCCGACAGCGAAATGCCGTAACGCTTCTGCAGCGCGACGCCCAGTTCCAGCGCATCGATCGAGTCCAGGCCGAGGCCTTCGACGAACAGCGGCGCGGCGCTATCGATATCGTCGACGCTAATATCTTCCAGTTGCAGGACGTCGATGATCAGTTGTTTGACTTCTGTTTCAAGCATGGCCTTGGTACTCTCCAGTAAAAAATTGTTGCAGGTGGTCCGTCAGATGACGCACCGCCATTACTTCGCTCACGCCGGCGCCAAGAAAGGTGCCGACCTCGATATCGTCTTTCACTTCAAGCCGGAACTGCACAAAGCGCTCCGGCACGCGCCACCACTTGTCGCCCTTGCCGAGCGTCGGCGGCTGGCAGTCGATCAGCACCGGGGTCACGGCGCGCGCGCCGCGCACGGCGATGTTGGCGGCGCCGCGTTTTAGGCTGATCGCGCCGCCGGCCGGGGTGCGCGTCCCTTCCGGGAAGATAATCAGGTTGTTCCCGGCACGCAGGGAGGCGATGCACGCCTCGACCAGCTGCTCGCCGCTGTCGTTGCTGATGTAGCCGGCGGCGCGCACCGGACCACGGGTGAACGGGTTGTTCCACAGGTGACTCTTGACGATGCAGTCGGCGCGCTTGACGAACGCCATCAGGAACACGGTATCGATCAGCGATGGGTGGTTCGCGAGAATCAGCAGGCCACCCCGTTCGAGCTTTTCGAGCCCGATGAATTCATAGCGCAGCACACCCAGGCCGCGCATCAGGCCCACAAACCCGCGAAACGTCAGGCGCAGGATGGCGCGTGCCGCGGTGACGCGCGCGGCGCGCTCCCATACCACCACCTGCAGCAGCGGAAAGACCGCGATGCGCAGCAGCAGGCCGCCGATACCGAAGGCGAGAAAACTGATGCCGGTGGCGAGTACGCGCCAGTAGCGGCCGATCCGGTCAAACATCGCGCGTCCAGGTCCAGCGCTGCCCGCCCGCCTGGCGCACCAGGCTCGCGGCACCGCTCAACTGGAAGTGCAGCACATCCAGGCCACCGGGCTGGGTCGACGCCGGCGCCGTGCCGTCGGCGGCGTCGCAGGCAAGGCCGATGGCGTGGGCGCCCGGCGCGGTCATCAGCCATGCCCACGCGTGCGGCTGCTCGTCGCAATCCTCGAAATGCGCGAGGGCCGCCGGCAGTGCGCAGTCGTACACCACCAGCAGGACCATGGGCGCGCCGTCGGCCAGCAGGCCGCAGGCTTCGACCACGCCATGTTCGACGGTCGCCGCGCCGGCCGACAGGGCCATGTGATTGGCGCGGTCGGTGCGTGCGATCGAGAACAGGCCGGCGCTGGCGTTATGCACGGCCAGGCCGAAGCCGGTCGGTGACATCGGCTCGCCCTGCGACAGCTCGCCCAGCAGGTCCACCGCGCGCGACACTTCGCCATGACGCGAGCAGAAAACCGCCGCAATATCGGTGCGGCCGTCCAGGCAGCGGTAGGCCACCTCGAGCGCCATCTTGCCGAGGAAGCCGGCGCGCCGGCGCAGCATGGCAGGCATCGCGGACACGGCCGGATCGGGACCTTCACCGATTCTGACCGGCGCCTGTGCCCATCCGGCCCAGGCCTCGGCCGTTGCCAGTCCAGGCGCCCACGCAGAATGCGCAGCAATGGAAAACTTGAGGCCGTCTACTCGCATTTTGTTACTTATTTCTCTAAGGTACGTACAGCCTAAATTATAAACTGCCGGTAATGCTGGCTCCTAGAGGAATACTTCCATTCGAGAAACTAAAGTAGCAGCAAGCAACAGAAGGTCCGAATTGTCCCACTGTTACGGGATTTTATGCAAATAAATATCTGATAAACAACAGAAGAGGCGCATTAGAGGGGATTGGGGAGCAATAAACGCGATGCCGGCTGGTGCGCCGATAGCGCGAAACTGCAGGACTGCGAGTTGGGAACAAACGGAGAGGCGCGAATAATACCGGAAATCTGGCTTTAAATGCAAACCCGGGCTTTGTTCCCGGTTTTGCATTTGTTTGTTTATGGAGGCAGGGCCCAGGCTGGACAAGCGATCCACGTGCGCGGCGTTGCGCCGCGACGAACTTTTACTTTACTGCGCTGTCATACCATCATCGGCGGTGATGATCGCACCGTTGATGAAGTGGCTTTCCTCGGCCGCCAGCAAGAGCAGCAAGCCGTCCAGGTCTTCCGGCTTGCCCGGGCGCTTGCGCGGAAGCATGTCGATCAGTTTCTGGCCTTGTTCGGTGGCGAAATATTCTTCGTTGATTTCAGTGGATATATAACCAGGACAAATCGCGTTGACGTTAATGCCATATTTACCCCACTCCACCGCCATTGCCTTGGTCATTTGCACCACACCAGCCTTGCTCATGCAATACACGCCAATTTGCGGCAGTACGCGCAGGCCGGCCACGGAGGCAATGTTGATAATACGATGCTGTTTTTTCGGGTCGCCCTTGGCGCGCTGGATCATGCGCTTGGCCGCTTGCTGGGCCACGAAAAAGGCGCCGCGCAAATTGGTGTCCATAACATAGGAGTAATCTTCCGGCGTCACGTCGATCAGGCGCTGGGTGGTCGAGACACCCGAGTTGTTAACCAGGATGTCGATCGGGCCGGCTTCGGTTTCGGCGTGCGCAATGGCCGACTTGATGCTCGCCAGATCGGTCACGTCGAGCGAGACCACGTGCGCGGCGCCGCCGTCGGCTTCGATTTCGGCACGCAGCTCCTTGAGGCGGTCGGTGCGGCGCGAAGCCAGCACGACCTGGGCACCTGCGCCAGCGAGGGCCTTGGCGAAGCGCGCGCCCAGGCCGCTCGATGCGCCGGTGATCAGTGCGATTTTTCCTTCGAAATTTACTTCAATACCCACGATCGGCTCCTGTGCGGTGGTCTTGCGAAAGCATAATGATGTCACAAATTGCCAGTATTAGATGGCAGCGTCTAATATTGTCCGTAAAATGGCGCCAAAGTTGCAATCCTCGACAAAAAGCCGCACACTCGTGCTTAAATTTTTCTATCCCATGATGAGACCATGACAGAGCCTATCAACATCCTCGAACAATACGGTCCGCGCGAAGCAATGGAGTACGACGTTGTCGTCGTCGGCGGGGGCCCTGCCGGCCTGTCCGCCGCCATCCGCCTGAAACAAATGGCGGCCGAAAAGGGCCAGGAAGTGTCCGTTTGCGTGCTGGAAAAAGGCGGCGAAATTGGCGCACATATCCTGTCCGGTGCCGTGATGGACCCGCGCGCACTGACTGAACTGATTCCGAACTGGAAGGAACTCGGCGCACCGCTCAATACGGCCGTGACCGAAGACCGCATCCTGTTCCTGACCGAAAACAAGGCCTACCAGGCGCCCGGCTTCATGACCCCGGCCTGCTTTGAAAACCACGGCAATTACGTGATTTCGCTGGGCAATGTGGTGCGCTGGATGGGCCAGCAGGCCGAAGCGCTCGGCGTGGAAATCTTCCCGGGCTTCGCTGCCGCGGAAATTCTGTACAACGAGAATGGCTCGGTCAAGGGCGTAGCGACCGGCAATATGGGCGTGGACCGCCACGGCAAGCCGACATCGGCCTTTCAGCTCGGCATGGAACTCCATGCCAAGTACACCTTGTTCGCCGAAGGTTCGCGCGGTCACCTCGGCAAGCAGCTGATGGTCAAGTACGACCTGAACAAGGGCAAGGACCCGCAGTCGTACAGCATCGGCATCAAGGAATTGTGGGAAATCGATCCCGCCAAGCACAAGCCGGGCCTGGTCATCCACACCACCGGCTGGCCGCTCAAGTCGGATACCTATGGCGGTTCTTTCCTGTACCACATGGAAAACAACCAGGTCATGGTCGGCTATGTGATCGGCCTGTCGTACGAGAATCCGTATCTGTCGCCGTATGAAGAATTCCAGCGCTACAAGACGCACCCGGAAATCCGCACCTTCTTCGAAGGCGGCAAACGCATTTCGTACGGCGCGCGCGCGATCACGGCCGGCGGCCTGCAAGCCTTGCCGAAGCTGGTGTTCCCGGGCGGCGCGCTGATCGGCTGCGAAGCGGGTTTCCTGAACATGAGCCGCATCAAGGGCAGCCATGCGGCGATCAAGACCGGCATGCTGGCGGCCGAATCGGCCTTCGCGGCGCTGGGCGAGCAGCGCCAGCACGACGAGCTGTCGACCTTCCCGACCGCGTTCGAGCAATCCTGGCTGCACGAGGAATTGCACGTGGCGCGCAACGTCAAGCCGTGGCTGTCGAAAGGCCTGTACCTGGGCTCGATCATGACCGGCATCGACCAGCTGATTTTGCGTGGCAAGGCGCCATGGACTCTGCACCGCGATTACGGCGACCATGAATGCCTGAAACCGGCGGCAAACTATGCGCCGATCGCCTATCCGAAGCCGGATGGCAAGCTGACCTTCGACCGGCTCTCGTCGGTGTTCATTTCGAACACCAACCATGCCGAAGACCAGCCGATTCACCTGACGCTCAAGAATGACAGCATTCCGGTGTCGGTGAATCTGGCGCAGTATGCCGGTCCGGAGTCGCGCTACTGCCCGGCGGGCGTGTACGAGTACGTGAAAACCGACGAAGGCAAGGACCGCCTGCAGATCAATGCGCAGAACTGCGTGCACTGCAAGACCTGCGATATCAAGGACCCGACCCAGAATATCGTGTGGGTGACGCCGGAAGGCGGCGGCGGGCCGAATTACCCGGGGATGTAAGCCCGGGCGACTGCATCAGCTCCGTCGTTCCTGGCACTGCCGGGAACGACGGACTGCCTTCAATGCGGCAAACGCGGTATCCCCGCAGCGGCCATCGTTTCAAATTCCTCCGCCGGCATCGGCCGCGCAAACACATAGCCCTGCGCAAAATCGCACCCGGCATCGACCAGCAGCGCGCGCTGCACCTTGGTCTCCACCCCTTCCGCCACCACTTTCAGCCCCAGCTTGTGCGCCATGACAATGATGGCTTCGCACAGCGCCAGGTCGCCCACATCGTTTTCCAGGGTGGCCACGAAGGATTGGTCGATCTTCACGTAATCGATGTCGAAGCGCTTGAGGTGCGACAGCGAGGAATAGCCCGTGCCGAAGTCGTCCAGCGCCACCTGCAGCCCCATCGCGCGGAACTGGCGCAGGCGTTCGATGACCTGGTTCGCCCCTTCGAACAGCACCCCCTCGGTAATTTCGATGACGATGCTGTGCGCCGGCAGGCCCAGCTCGTTCAGGTAGTCCAGCCAGCTCAGGTACAGATCGGCATCGCGCCGGAACTGGACCGGCGACTTGTTGACACTGATCTGGAACGATGGATCGAGGCTGTGCTGCCAGCGCTGCACCTGCTGCGCCACTTCGCGAAACACCCAGTCACCGATCTCGACAATGAGCCCGTTCGACTCGGCGAACGGAATGAATTCGGCCGGTCCCAGCAGCCCGCGGGTCGGATGGCGCCAGCGCAGCAGCGCCTCGGCCTTGTGCACGGCGCCCGTCTGCAGCGACACGATGGGCTGGTAGACGATTTCGAACTGGCGCAGCGCAATGGCCGCGCGCAAGTCGTCGGCAATGCTCTGGCGCGCCTGGGCGGCGTGCTGCAGGCCGGGCGTGAAATAGCTGAACTGGTGGCCGCCCGCGTTCTTGGCGGCGTACATGGCGCGGTCGGCGCGCTCGACCAGCTGGTCGATATCGCGCGCGTCCGGCGGGTACAGGGCAATGCCGATGCTGGCCGACACAAAAGCTTTCTCGCCGCCCAACTCGAACGGCAGGGCCAGCGCCGCGATCATGGCGTGGGCAATGCGCTCGACGCTGCCGATATGGTCGAGCCCCGACAGGATGACCGTGAACTCGTCGCCGCCCTGGCGCGCCAGGGTGTCGCTCGAGCGCACGCAGTTGGCGATGCGGCGGCTCGCTTCGACCAGCACCAGGTCGCCGCGTGCATGGCCGAGGCGGTCGTTGACCTCCTTGAAGTGGTCGAGGTCGATGAACAGCAGCGCCAGGAAATCGGCGCCGCGGTCGGCCTTGCGTGTCTCGTGGCGCAGGCGGTCCATGAACATATGGCGGTTGGGCAGCCCGGTAAGCGTGTCGTAGTTGGCCTGGTGCCAGATCAGCTCGGTTGACTGCTTTTGCACGGTGATGTCGGTCACCAGCGCCAGCGCGCCGAGGCAGGCGCCGTCGGCGTCGAGGATGGGGCTGGTCGACATGGAAGTCCAGACCACCCTGCCATCCTTGCCGATGAAGCGGTATTCGCGCGGGGCGGGCAGGCCCGGGGTGTGCTCGGCGATGCAGTGTTCGAGCATGGCGATGCCCTCGTCATCCATGAACGAGATCAGCGGGCGGGCCAGCATGTCTTCGATGCTGTAGCCGAGGATGTGCGCCATGCGCGGGTTGACGAAGGTGGTATGGGCGGCGGCGTCGATTTCCCAGATGCCTTCGCCGGCGCAGTGGACGATGCGGCGCAAGCGCTCCTCGCTGCGTTCGAGCGCCGCCAGCCTGCCTTCGGCGCGCTCGACAATCAGGCGGCAGGCCTGGCCGCTGCCGTCGGCGCTGCCGTGCAAGGTGACGTCGACGCCGCCGTCGTTCGGCGTTCGCAGCCGCACGCGGCAGGTTTCGCCGGTGTGGCTGTTGAGGGCGCGGGCGAAAAAGCCGTCGAAATCGGGCAGGAAGGCGGGAACCACGAAGGCGCGGAAATGGTGCAGTCCTGGATTGGCGCGCGCCACGCCCAGCATGGTGGCCCCAACCAGGTTCACCTTCAGCACGGTGGTGTCGAAGGCCAGCAGGCAGTAGCCGACGGGAGCGAGCAGATACAGGTCGCCCGAGCGCGCCAGGTCTTCTTCGTGGCGCAGGCGTTCGATGGTGACGCCGCTGCTATCGGTGGGAGGCGCCTGCGGCGCGCCGCGCGCCAGGACGGGCAAGGCTGCGGGCTCGCCGGGGTCGTAGGCGAAGGCGCTGCCGGGCAAGGCGCGGTCGGCGCGGCGGGCACGCGCCTGCGCGGAGCCCCCCTGCGTTGCCGGATCGTGATCGTTGTCCATCTCACCTCGCACACATTGCACACGCCAGCGGACACCTGCCACGCACCGGCAAAACGGATCGTGGAAGCACTGTGGACTAGACTAGCATGGGCGTGGGCGCCATGTCGAGCGCCACCACCGATCGCGCCGCAGATTCGCGGAGTCGAAGGCGAAGGCGGCGGACGATCCTAGCGGTGCGCGCGGTTCAGGCGCCGTTCGAGATAGCGCTGCAGCGCCTCGAACAGCAGGCTCAGGCACCAGTAAATCAGGGCCGCGGTCATATACAGCGGCAAGGGATTGGCGCTGCCGGCGACCGCTTCCTTGGTCGCTAGCATGAGCTCGCTAATGGTGACGACCGAGACCAGCGAGGTATCCTTGATCAGGCTGATAAGGGTATTGCTCATCGACGGCACGGCCACGCGCAGCGCTTGCGGCAGCACCACGTGGTACAGGGTGGCCCAGTAGCCCAGGCCCAGGCTGAAGCTGGCGCGCCACTGGCCCTGGCTCACGCCGAGCACGGCGCCGCGCAGGCTCTCCGACAGGAAGGCGCCGGCATTGAGCGAGAGCGCCAGCACGCCGGCCACCACCGGCGGGAAGTCGATGCCGATGCTGGGCAGCCAGTAATAGATCACGTACAACTGCACCAGCAGGGGCGTGCCGCGCATTGCGCTCACATACAGTTCGGCCGGCGCGCGCACCAGCTTCCAGCGCGACAGGCGCATCAGCGCCGTGGGAAAGCCCAGCGCCAGCCCGCCAACCATCGAGGCCAGCGCAAAGATCACCGTGTAGCCGGTGCCCTTGAGCATCGAGGGCGCGGCGTCGCGCAAGAGCTCGGCCAGCGCGGCCCAATCCATCAACACCGGCCCCGATCAGGGCTGCGCGGCCGGGCGGCTGACGTCGCTGCCGAACCACTTGAGCGAGAGTTTCGCGAGGCTGCCGTCGGCCTGGGCCTCGGCCAGTGCGCGGTTCAGCGCGGCCTTGAGCAGAGGATTGCCCTTGCGGACAGGAATGCCCATGCGCTCGACGTTGCCGACGCGCGCGCCGGCCTGGATCGGGAGCTTGGAATGTTTGAGCAGGTAAGCGACCATCAGGCTGTCGTTGAGGGCGGCGTCGATGCGGCCGAACGCCAGGTCCTGCAAGGTTTCCGGCGCGGCCGGATAGCTGCGCACCTCGATGCCGGGCACGGCCTTGGCTTGCTGCTCATAGACGCTGCCCTGCCCCACGCCCAGTTTCTTGCCCTTGAGATCGGCCAGGGAGGCGTAGGTCGCCTTCTCGTTCTTGCGCACGATCAGTTGCGGGTTCGAATAGGTGTACGGCTCGGAAAAATCGAAAGTTTGCTCGCGCTTGGGATTGATGCCCACCTGGCTGACCGCCACATCGAACTTGCCGGCGGCCAGGCCGGCCAGGATCGCGCTCCACTCGGTGGTGATGAACTCGGGCTTCAGGCCCAGGCGCGCCGTCAGCAAGGTGGCGACGTCGACGTCGTAGCCGGCCAGCTGGTTGGTTTTCAAGTCCTTGAAATTGAACGGCGGATAGGTGCCTTCCATGGCGATTTTCAGCGTGCCGCGCGCCTTGGCGCCGGTGAGCAGGTCGGCGGCGGCGGCCGGCATGGCCAGGGCGGCGCCGATCAATCCAAAGGTCAAGGTCAGGGTCAGGCTGCGGCGACGGAAATGAATAGGCATGAAGGCGGCAATATTATGGAAAAGAAATGCAGTTTAGCGCGAATAGCTGGCCTTACGGTGGCGTCCGCCAAAATTGTGGCCGACCACCAGGGTCGTGCTGGCGACCAGGGTCGACAGTCCAATGATGAGCTGCACCAGTTTATCGTCCGGCAGCACCCACAATTGGCCCTGCGGCGCCTCGACGCCGGTGGCGGCCATGATCAGGGGCGCGATCCAGGCGGCATCGTCGTCGACGTCGAGAATGACGGCGTCGGCGCTGGTCTGCATATAGATATTGCCGCCCTCGGCCAGGGTGAAGCAGACGCCGTAGCCGGTTTCGTGCGGGGCGATGTGTTCGGTCAGGCTTTGATTGTGCTCGTCGATCCACAGTTCGACGTCTTGCGGGGTTTCGAGTGCGGTCCAGGGGCGCGGGCGAAAGCGCGGCGCCGGCGCTGGCTCGGGTGGTTCTGAGTTCATTGCGTCCTGAGAGTGAGCGTTTAACGGCGCGTATCGTACGGTATTTTCGGCCGCGCGTACATGGAACCAGTGCGCGCGCAGGTGGTCATAGTAGCGTTAACGGGAGGATGGATGATGAAGCATACCGGGAAAGATCACCGGCCGGGCGGCGGGTATGTGTCCGAATTCGAAGAATTCATGCATGGTTTTCTGGCGCGGCATCCGGAGGTGGAAGAGGACCGACGGCGCGGCTGGAACATCTGGTGGGATCACCGCGTCGATCTCGATGAGCTTGACAAGCAGCGCGAGAACGAGTTGCGGGTCAAGCCATACGTGTACGACTAGGTCCAGTCATTGGTCGTTGAAAATAATTATTGCAATTTAGAATTTTTTCAGTAAGATGTAGATGCGGGGTTCGCTTATTTGGTAAAGCCCAGTCAGGAGTGTCTCAGACCGAATGACTGATAACCAGGTTCGATTCCTGGACCACGCACTGCATTCGAGCTCGCTGGAACTTTTCAACGTGGTCACATGACGAGTTGGAAATGATGGCGGCGCCGCCAGCATTACAAACGCCTCGAAGCGCTCGACGTTCCGTTGCCCTGCCCTTCCAGCTGTTATCAGTTGCCGGACTACACGGCCCTTTCGCCTCCTCTCCACCCAGCTCAAATCAGCCAGTCAAATCCCTCTGTGGTTGTTGGCCCCGGTCCGCCGATCCTTGTCATTGCCTGTATTTTCATCGTGAGGACAGTCAATTGCCTCGGTATCTACGCGCGTAGCATGAAATTTCGCGTCCTTCAGACGCGGCTTAACCTTTCCGGAAGAAAATCATGAGACCGACATTCACGTCCTGTCTTTATTGTGCTGTTCTGATCCCTGTGATAAGCGCTGCCATGCTCGCATTATTATCGCCAAATGTTTCTGCAGAACCGAATGTGTGCAGCAAGCGAAACGACGGGGGCACGGCCTCCATATATCACAGGACTCCCTTCACACTGTCTTTTTACTGGAGCGGTACGTACTACAATTGCTCCGGCGGCTCCGGACCGGATCATATTCGTGTGGATATCCAGCGTGGCAAAGATAGCCCATGCATACGAGTACCCTACGGTACCAGCGGCTCGATAAGTTGGAAAATCTACGGTTACCCCGGTAAATTTCGGCGGTGGGTACCTTGCTGAAAGCTTGCACTCCCCATGCCGAGTGGACGTTGTTTGAAGTGCCAAACGCCATCACGCACTTTGACATCACCATTTCATGCATAGCGCTACAGCCCGCTGCGGTGGCTTGGTCAAATTGCTGACCAGCCATCCGCGCCAGGCGCTGAGGCTTTCCGCTTCAAAAAGTACGAAATTGCGACAGGATTTGCAACCAAAATGCCATCACCTGGCATATCAGGCGTCGCCGATATCGTACGATCGTAAAAATTCGCGCGATTATTTTGATCCGGACCAGATACCACTTAGTTCGTTTTAATAGGATAGAAATTCGTGCCAGACAAAGTAATGATTAGGGCATAACGATCCAAGTGGAGTACGTATGAATAAGAAAATATAATTTGTCGTCACAGCCACTTCCGCGAGAGAATGCGAAGCATCGGCCCCAATGCGGTCGCCCCTTGCTGCGGCGCTCGGCTGCGGAACGTTAACGGTGTTTATTCAAGTTATCCGCCTGGATGACGAGGAGGTATTCAGTGTCTGCTCACCCAATCACCATGGTTCCCATCGGCGTGGTCTCGTCGCAGCGAGACGATTTAAGCGACGACAATTGGGGGTCGGTCGAATCCGTTATTACGATCGACTCCCCCGAACTGTTGCATGAGGCGCTTCTGGGGTTGGATACATTCAGCCACATCGAAGTGATATATCACCTTCACCGCGTTCCGCTGGAAGAAATAGAAAGAGGCGCCCGCCATCCGCGCGGGCGCGCCGACTGGCCAAACGTCGGGATACTGGCGCAACGCGCCAAGGCGCGCCCGAACCTGATTGGCTTGGCTCGTTGTCAGCTATTGTCCGTCGATGGTCGTACATTGCGCGTACGCGGGCTCGACGCTGTGGATGGGAGCCCGGTGCTCGATATCAAACCGTACTTGGCGGAATTCGGGCCGATCGGGGAAATAAGGCAGCCAGCCTGGAGTCATGAGGTCATGAAGGACTATTACCGTGAGTAAGTGAGCCGACGCGCGCCCCCTCACTCGCAATTCCTCATGCACCCGCACGCCGGGCAGCGGCATCAACGCGAGCGCGTGGACATACCGTGCGGCGATCAGCCTTTCCAGGTCCGCTTGAGCCCGGTATCGGCATGAATCCAGCCGCCGCGCGGTCCCGAACGATAGTAATACCCTACCCCGCCCTGGCGGAAGCTGCGCACCAGCCCGCCGAGCACATCGGCATTCAAATTGGCGATCCGGATATCGGCCGCCTTGCCTTCGATATGCAGCGACTGGCGCGCCGCCGGCACGCCCGCTTCCCTGAGTTTATCGTTCGATTTGGACGTCCGAAAGCCCGACAGGATTTCCAGCGGTTCCTCGATACCGTAGCGGGCGATGAAGGCCTGCGTGCCCCACAGCGTTTCGAACAGCTTGGGATCGATCGGCGCCGTTTCCTTGCCGTTGACGTCACGCATCAAGTGGCACAGTTCCTGATAGGCCGAATCGATGACCTGGCCATCCTTCCAGTACAGCACCTTGGCTTTTTCCCCGCTTTGCGGACGCGTCAGCGTCAACACGCGCGGCTTGAGCCAGAAATCCAGGTCCAGCGCTTGCGCATCGAAAATATCAGGTGGGGGCGCCAGTTCGGTTTCCGGGACCGGCGCGGATGGGGCCGCCGCACGGGCTACCGGCGCCGGCTTGCCTGCTTTGGTGACCTGGACCGGCCGCTTGGCCTTGTCCGCCGGCGCCGCGCTCGCACTGCCGCAACCGATCAGCGGAACCGAAATAATGCCCATGGTGGACAGGCATAAGCCTTGATGTAGAAAATCTCTGCGCGTGGCCATGACGAATACTCAGTAAACAAGGCGCACACTATAGCGCAAGCTTGCCGTGCGCACAGGGCGCACGCGCATTATTGCCCGGTACAGTTGCAAAAACGCTTGCGCGGACTGGGATCCGTCGTCTCGCAGGCGTTCAATTTCTTCCAGAAAAAGTCGCACTCCAGCCCGTAGCAGCTCTTTTCCTTGCCCGCGAGGATGTAGCCGTTACGTTCATAAAACTTGCTGGCGGTGATAGTGCTATTCAGGCGCAACACGCTCACGCCCCATGCGCGCGCCTGCGCTTCCACGCCCTGCAGGAGAGCCTTGCCGACGCCGCTGTACAGCGCTTCGGGCAACACATAGCACAGCGACAACTTGCCGGCCTGGGTCAACAAGGCCACGCCCACCACGGCGCCGTCGCGCTCCGCCACCAGGGCATGGTTGGCGGGCGAGACGAACCAGCTCGCCACATTCTGCGGTGTCTTGTTGCCCAGCCACGCCGTGAGCGCGTCCGGATTGTGCTGGTGATCGGCCACGCAGCACTCGGTAATCGAGCGGCGCAAGACGTCACACGCGGCGAACGCGTCTTCTGGCACAGCAATGCGAATCTCAATACCCATGTGTAATCACGATAACCAATAACAAAAGAGTAAAAGGTGTTGCCGCAGTCCAAGTGCAACGCAACTATACCAAGAACAGGTGCACACGCCTGTTGCGAATTTGCCCAACCCGACCAGCCTACGCCGCCCGGCAGCCCGTGCCAACGAAGAAAATCAAGGAAGCTTATGCGACACTACCAGCACGCCCCATCTAAGCATATGACAAAACAATCCTTCCGTTTTGGCTGCGGATTTTAGACCATGCGTCTCAGTTACTACAATAGAAAGCCCAAGAGAACACCATGAAAACAACATGCAATATGCGTACCCGTCGGGCGATTCTTTCCCTGGCCGCCGGCATGGCCATCCTGCCGCTCAGCGCCAGCGCCGCCGATGTGCAGCTGCTCAACGTCTCGTACGACGTGGCGCGCGAGCTGTACAAGGAAATCAATCCGGCATTTATTGCAGAATGGAAGAAAACCACGGGCGAAACCGTCACCATCAACCAGTCGCACGGCGGTTCCAGCAAGCAGGCACGCTCGGTCGCGGACGGTCTGGAGGCGTCGGTGGTGACCATGAACCAGGCCAACGATATCGACATGCTGGCCGACCGCGGCGTGGTGGCGGCCGACTGGGCCAAGAAGTTTCCCCACAATGCGGCGCCCTTCTATTCCACGATGATTTTTCTGGTGCGCAAAGGCAATCCTAAACAGATCAAGACCTGGGACGACCTGGCCAAGCCCGGCACCAAGGTGGTCATCCCCAACCCGAAAACTGCCGGCAATGGCCGTTACACCTACCTGGCCGCGTGGGGCTCCGTGATCAAGAAAGGCGGCACTGAAGTCCAGGCGCGCGACCTGGTCACGCGCATCTTCAAGAACGTGCCGGTGCTCGACGGCGGCGGCCGCGCGGCCACCACCACCTTCACCCAGCGCGACATCGGCGACGTCCTGGTGACCTTCGAGAGCGAAGTGCAGATGGTGCGCACAGAATTCGGCGACAATTTCGAGGTCGTCTACCCGGCCGTATCGATCCTCGCCGAGTCGCCGGTGGCGGTCGTCGACAAGGTGGTCGACAAGCGCGGCGTGCGCAAGCAGGCCACCGCCTACCTGAACTTCCTGTACTCCGAGGTCGGCCAGACCATCGGCGCCAAGCACTTCCTGCGCCCGCGCTCGGAAGCGGTGGCCAAGAAGTTTGCCGCCAACTACAAGCCGATCGCGCTGTTCACGGTCGACGAGGTCTTCGGCGGCTGGAAACAGGCGCAGAAAAAACACTTCGACGACGGTGGTGAATTCGACAAAATCTACCAGGTCAAATAAGCCTTCCCCGCCGCTTGCGCCACCGGCGCGCAAGCGGCCATTCCGCCCGTCGCCCTCCTTCCTTTTCCTACCCCCACGGCATCGCCCAATAGCATTTCCGCCACCCGCGTAGCATACGAGAAACTTTGCTTTCCTGAAATAATTCAGGTACTTACGTGACTTTATTAAGGTGTTTATTGCGCTTGAGCTCGTTTTGCTTCGCGCACGCTAGACATAGCCGCGCCTTTGATGCTATCGTGCCCCTTATTAAGTAGTTGCCGTATAGAATTACCACATCAGCAGCTGCCGCGCTCCCCGCGCCGCCATTGACCCAGCCCTACTGCAAAGACCAACCACATGATCAAGAAATTGCTTGTCACCCTATTGATGTCGCTGTCCGCCGCGGCCGCTGTTGCCGTGCCGTTCGGATCGCATTCAGTGCTGGTGATCGAGGACGACACCGGCAAGATCCTCCTCGAAAAGAACGCCAACCAGGTCGTCTCGATCGCATCGCTGACCAAGCTGATGACCGCCATGGTCGTGCTCGATGCCAAGCAAGACATGAACGAACTGATCGCCATCGACCAGCGCGACGTCGACATCCTCAAGCACAGCACCTCGCGCGTGCCGGTGGGCGCGGTGATCAGCCGCGGCGATGTGCTCTCGCTGGCGTTGATGAGCTCCGACAACCGCGCCGCGGCGTCCCTGGGCCGCACCTATCCGGGCGGCGTGGTCGCGTTCAAGTCGGCCGTGCGCGCCAAGGTGGCGGCGCTGGGCATGACCCAGACCGTGATCGAAGAGCCGACCGGCCTGTCGCCCAACAACAAGTCGACCGCCCTGGACCTGGTCAAGATGGCCAAGGCAGCGTCGGCTTATCCGGAAATTGCGCGCATGACGACCGAGTCGCGCGAAACGATCAATATCAGCGGCCGCGAGGTCGAGTACCGCAACACCAACCGCCTGGTCGGCGCCAAGGGCTGGGAAATCGGCCTCTCGAAGACCGGGTATACGGAAGAAGCGGGCCGTTGCCTGATCATGAAGATCAAATCGGCTGGCAAGAATGCAACCCTGGTGCTGCTCAACGCCAAAGCCAGTTCGACCCGGATCGTGGATGCGCTCAGCATCCGCCGCTTCATTGCCGGCGATGAAGCGCCTGTGATCGCCCGTGCACCGACCCGCCAGCGCGCGCGTCCGGTGATCATGGCGTCGGCGGCGCGCGCGCCGGTGATCAAGGCCAGCTTGCGTAGCCGTGGACGTAACCAGCCGGTGATCGTCACCGTCGCCCGTGGTCCGGTGGTCAAAGCGGGGCTGCACAGCCGCGTGAAGTTAAAGCAGAACAAACCGGTCATCCACCGCCACCGCCGCGCGTAACAATGCGGCCCCGTCGCTTCCGCCACTGGCGGAAGCGACAGTTTGCCTCACCCCGAAATCATCTCCCGCAATCCGCTCGCCCTCTGGGTGCGCTGCGCAATCGATTCGCCCAGGATCGCCGCCAGCGGCGACACCAGCGTGAACTGCGCGCTGGCCCGCGTAATGCCCGTATAAATCAGCTCGCGCGCGATCATCGCCCCGCGTTCGCGCGGCAGCACCAGCACCGTGTGGGCAAACTCCGATCCCTGCGATTTGTGCACCGTCATCGCAAATGCCGTCTCCACATGCCGCAAACGCGTGGCCAGCACGCTGCGCACCTTGTCGCCCTCCAGAAAATACACGCGCAATGACCCCGGACGGGCCGGATCGCCCAAGGTCAAGCCGATATCGCCATTGAATACGCCCGTGCCGTAGTCGTTTCGGGTGATCATCACCGGCCGCCCCACATACCACTCGCCGCGGCGCCGGATCAGGCCCGCCCCGTCAAGCCGCTGCTCGATCGCGTCATTCAAGCCGCCCACGCCCCACTCGCCCTCGCGCACCGCGCACAGCACGCGAAACGCCTCGAAGCGATGCAGCACCGCGCGCACCCAGGTTTCGTGCGCCTGCCCGCCATCGCCCTCGCCCAACAGCGACAGATACGGCGCGTAGCCGTCGAACGCCAGCTGCACCACATGCTGCTGGTGCCCATGCTCGATCCAGCGCACCGTGCCGTCGCCAGCGCGCAGCACTTCCTCGGCGCGGGCGACGTCCCCGGCGTTCACCGCCAGCGCCAGTTGTCCGATCGGGCCACTGAAACGGCGGCTGCTGCGCAGCATCACGGTCTGCTGCGCCAGCGCTCCGCCGGCGCCGCCATATTCAGCGGGAATGGTCTCGCCGCTGGCCGCCAGCGCATACGCCATCGTGGCCGCCGAATACCCGCCCGCCTGCGCATCGCGGCACAGATCACCGAGCACCGCCCCCGCCTCCACCGACGCCAGCTGGTCCTTGTCGCCCAGCAGGATCAGGGTCGCGCCCACCGGCAGCGCATCGAGCAGGGAGGCCATCATCTCCAGGTGCACCATCGACGCTTCATCGACAATGAGCACGTCGATGTCGAGCGGATTGCCCTTGTTATGGGCAAAGGTGCGGGTGTCTGGACGCGCGCCCAGCAAACTATGCAATGTGCGCGCCGCTCCCATGCGCGCCGTCAGGTCGCGCAGCGGCAGCGTGGTGCCGACCTTGTCGGCCAGTTCGGTCAGCGCCTTGTCGATCGATTGCTTCAGGCGCGCCGCCGCCTTGCCGGTCGGCGCGGCCAGCGCGATGCGCTGCCGTCCCGCGTCCGGCGCCACCGCGAACAGCAGTGCAAGCAGGCGCGCCACCGTGTAGGTCTTTCCGGTCCCCGGGCCACCGGTGATGATCGCAATCGAGCCGCGCAGCGCGATCGCGCAGGCCAGCTTTTGCCAGTCCGGTCCCTTGGTGCGGCGCTCCGAGGCGAACAGGATGTCGAGCCAGATCCGCACCGACGGCGCATCGACCTCGCGCACCAGCCCGGCGCGCGCGCGGATCGTGTGCGCGACCAGGGTTTCGTCGCGCCAGTAGCGGCGCAGGTACAGGCGCTCGCCGTCAAGCACCAGCGGCTGGTCGAAATCGAAATCGCCCACATGCCACACCTGGTCCGACGCCGTCAACTGGTCGATCCAGCCCTTGCGGTTCCTGGGCAGCGTGCCGGCCGAGCGGGCCAGCGCATCCCACTGCTCCTTGTCCCAGGCCATCAGCGTGGCCGGATCGAGCGCCAGCTGGTCGATCATCAGGCAGCTGTGGCCGCGCCCTTCCAGTTCCGACAGCAGCACGCAGGCCAGCATCAGCGCCGGCGTGGCGGTGCCGAGCGAGCCGACAAAGCGCGCAAAGGTGCCGGACAGGCGCCGCAGCTGGCCATCTTCAGTGAGCATGGCGACCTGCACCCACAGGGCGTCGAGCGCAGGAGCACTCTTCATGCATCCTCCCGCGACGGAGAAACGCCGAGCAGCGCGTCGAGGCCATCGAGCAGCACCATGTCCGGTTCGAGCAGATAGCAGCCGCGCGTGCTGGCATTGGCGATCCCGCGCAGGAACAGGAAAATCGCGCCGCCCAGCTGGCGCGACGGGTCGTACGCATCGCCCAGGCGGCTCTTGAGCAGGCGATGCAATGCCAGCATGTAGATCGCACCCTGGATATCGTAGCGGTGCACCGCCATCCCGGCCGCCATCGCGGCCTTGCCGTAGGCGGCGTCACCGGTGCCCAGCGCATTCGATTTGTAATCGATCACCCAGTAGCGGCCCTCATGCTCGAACACCAGGTCGGCGAAGCCCTTGAGCATGCCGTGCAGGTAGCGCTCGGGCAGCGACGGACGCGGCGTTTTCCCCAGCAGGTGCGTGCTGCACAGGCGGTCGAGCGCCGCGCTGTTCAACTGCTCGCTGGGGAACCAGAACTCCATTTCGGGAATGACGTGCCCGATGGCGGCCAGCGGCGCGCCCAGTTGCGGCAGCGGCGTGGTCGCCACCGCGCGCAGCCACGTCACAGCATCATCCTGGCGATGGCCCCAGCCGGCGCGCTCGCAGCGCTGGCCCAGGCGTGCGGCGAACTGCCCGTCGTCGGCGATGGCAAAGCCCTCCTGTCCCATCCACTCAAGCTGTTCGTGCAAAAAATTTCCCGGCACGGAGCCGCGCGGGAAGCGGTGCCACGGTGCGTCCTCGGTACGCGGCGCTTGTTGTTGCTGTTCCTCGTCGAACAAGGTCTCTTCCTGCGCGCGCATCGGCGCCGCACTGGTCTGGCGCGTGAGCGAGGTAAAGGAACCGACCGCCCAGTTGCGCTCGAAACTGCCGCCAAAGGGCGCAGCGTCGACCAGCGCCGGCCTGGCCTCGTCGCGCGCCAGCATGGTGATGCCCTGCGGCGTATCGAGCGAGCGCAGGTCGATCGTTTGCGAGCCGCCGCGCAGCTTTTCCCAGTACGGCTGGATATCGGCCGCGCCGATCGGCTGCCCGCCGGTGAGCAGGTAGCCGAGCGCCGACTCGTGCAGCTTGTTGTCGCCCGCCTTGCGCGCCGTCACCGCGGCCACGCCCAGCCACAAAAAATGGCGCGCGCGCGTCAACGCCACGTACAGCAGTCGCAAGTCTTCCTCGATGCGCGCGCGGTCCACGGCAGTCAACGCTTCGTCCGACAGCGCCAGGTCGATGCGGCGCACGCCATCGCGCCCGACGAATTCGAAGAAGCTGCGGTTGCGACGGTCGGTGGTGCGCGCCGTCACGGCAAACGGCAGGTACACCAGCGGGTATTCAAGCCCCTTGGATTTATGCACCGTGACGACCTTGACCAGCTCCGCGTCGCTTTCCAGCCGCAGCACCCGCTCGTCGCCGCCCTCGCCCACCCCGGCCAGCTGTTCGGCGAACCAGCGGATCAGGGCTTGCTCGCCTTCGAGCTGACTGCTGGCGCTTTGCAGCAGCTCGGCCAGGTGCAGCAGGTTGGTCAGGCGCCGCTCGCCGCCGGCCTGGCGCAGCAGTGCGGACGGCAGGCGCATGTCGTGGATGAAGCGGCGCAGCATGGCCAGCACGCCCTGGCGCTGCCACACGATGTGCAAACCCTTCAACTGTTCAACCCGCACTTCCCACGCCAGTTCGTCCGACGACAGGCGCGCCAGTTCGCCCAAGGAAAGGCCGGACGTGCGGGTGGCAAAGGCCGCGCGCGCGAGCGCCCCGTCGAGCGGATTGGCCACCGCCTGCAGCCAGCGCAGCACGTCGGCAGCCTCCTCGCTTTCGATTACCGAATCCTTGTCGGACAGGTACACGCTGGGCACCTTGCGCTGCGCCAGCGCGCGCCGGATCGCGGTCGCCTCGCGCCGGTCGCGCACCAAGATGGCGATATCGGCCGGCACCAGCCGCGTGAACGTGCCGTTTTCGCTGAAACCCGCATGCGGGTCGTTCAGCAGGCTGACGATATGCTCGGCGCTGTGGTGGGCGAAAAATTCGCGGTAATCGTCGGCCTTGAGGTCGTCGCGGTTGGTGCTGCAGATGGCCAGCGCCTGGTACGGCCCGTCCACGCCGACCAGTTGCTGCGCGCGGCCCTTGGCGGCGACCGCGTCGAACGGCAGCGGATTGACGCCGCCCTTGCGAAAGCGAAAGGCCCCGGCAGCAAAGCCAGGATGGCCGTCGCGCCCTTCGGCGTGCAGGAACAGCTGGTTGACCGCTTCCACCAGCGCCGCCGTCGAGCGGTAGTTGGTGCCAAGCTGGTAGTGGCGGCCTTCGGTGGCGCGGCGCGCATCCAGGTAGCTGTGAATGTCGGCGCCGCGAAAGCCGTAGATCGACTGTTTCGGGTCGCCGATCAAGAACAGGCCGCGTGACGGGTCATTGTCGGCCACCCGGTACAGCAGGTTGAAGATCGCATACTGGTCGGGCGAGGTGTCCTGGAATTCGTCGACCATCGCGACCGGGAACTGGTCGACGATGCGTTGGCGCAGGGCTTCGCCGTTGGCGCCTTCGAGCGCGCTTTTCAGGCGCTCGAGCATGTCGGCAAAGCCGAACTGGCGCTTGCGCCGTTTCAGTTCCATCATGCGCCGCGCGATATGAAAGGCGGCGTGGCGGTACAGCGCGTGCGCCAGCGGGTCGATCGCCTTGAGCGCTTCCCACAGGTCGGTGGTCGCGTCAAAGCACGGTGGAATGTCAACGCTGAAGCCCTTGCTGAACGCATCCGTGATGCCGTCCGGCGTCAGGCGGTGCCAGGCCGTATCGGTCAGCGCGGGCATCAGCATGGCGGGCGCGCGCGCCCAGACGCGCAGCGCCTCGAACCACTTGAGCAGCGAATCGGCGCGCAGCTTGTTCCCGTTGAAGCACTTGGGGGCCATCTCGCGCTGGGCGGCGATCCACTGTTCCATGGCGTCGGCGCGCTCGGCCCAACCGGCCTTCAGCTTCGCCAGTTCGGCCGCCTGCGTGCGTTCGACCCGGTCGATGGCTTCTTCCAGCGATTCGTCGGGCGGATCGCCCAGCACCGCAACCCGGCGCACCAGTTCACGCACTGTATTTTTAAGCGCGCGCACGTCCGGCCAGCAAGCCAGCAGCGCGCCGAGCGCACCGCTGTCGAGCGGGTACACATTCTGGCGCCAGTAATCGTGCGCCGCGTCCTCGAACAGCGCATGTTCGTCGCTGACCAGTTCTTCGTCGAACAGGCTGCCGCTGTCGAAGGCGTGCTCGCGCAGCATGCGCTGGCACCAGGCGTCGATGGTGAAGATGGCCGCTTCGTCCATGGTGTCGGCGGCCAGCATCAGGCGGTGCGCGGCGACCATCCGTTCGCCTTCGCTGCCGCAGGCGTCGGCCAGCTGGTGCAGATACGGGTCGTCCAGTTCCAGCTCGCCCCGGAAAAAGCCGGCCGCTTCGACCAGGCGCTCGCGCACCCGGTTCGACAGTTCGCGCGTGGCGGCGCGGGTGAAGGTCATCACCAGGATTTCGGACGGCAGCAGCGCGCGCGCGAAGCCGTTCTCGCCGCCGTGGCCGAGCACCAGGCGCAGGTACAGGGCGGCGATGGTCCAGGTCTTGCCGGTGCCGGCGCTGGCCTCGATCAGGCGCGTGCCGGACAGCGGGAAATGCAGGGGGTCGAGCAGTTGGCTCATGCGACGTCCCTGTCCATGGCGGCGATCTCGATGTGCTGGCCGAGCCAGCGCGCCAATGGGCCATAAAGCGCTTCGGCGACGGCCGGAAACTCGCCGCTGGCGTTAAGGGCCGAAAAATCGGGCCACAGGCGCGCCAGGCACTGGTCCAGCACTTCGCCCGACAGCTCGAAGCCGCCGTCGTAGGTGCTGCGCGGTTCGCCCTGCTGCAATAAGGCCAGCGCCGTCTTGCAGGCCACCGGCAGCGGCTGATCCATGTTGCGGCGCCACAGCGCCACCAGCTCGGCCAACTGCGCGTAGGACTCCTCGCGTTCGAGCGGCGCCAGCATGACGATGGCGTCGCGCGCGACCAGGTAGCCGGTGACCGGCTGGCCGACCGCAGCCGCGGCCAACTGGCGCAGCCACGGCGCGATCAATTTGTCGCCGCGCGGTGCACCTTTTTTATCGAGCACCTTCGACGAGATTTGCAGCAGCCAGGCCGTTTCGCTGGCGTTGCTGCGCAATTTGTCGACCCAGTCTTCCAGGTGCACGCCACCCAGATCGAGGCTCACGGCCAGCTTGGGCGCCACCTCATCGAAGCGCGCGCCCAGGGTCAGCCAGGCGGTGCGCACCGGCACCAGGCCCTCGACCAGCTGCTCCTGCCACTGTTTGCCGACCAGGCCAATCGGCAGCACGCCTTCGCGCTTGAGGCGCTCGGCGCGCGCACTCAAGCTGTCGCGCACTTCGTGCAGCTCCTCGGGCGTGCTGGCGTCGTCGAGCAGGCTGTCCTCTAAAAAATAGCGCTCCAGCGCGTCGAGCGAGAACGGTTCCTCGTCCTCCCCGACAGCCTGGGCGTCGCCGAACGCCACGCCGAGGCGGCGCCGGAAAAAATAGCGCGCCGGCTGGCGCAAAAAGTTCGCCAGCTCGCCCAGTTTGAGGCGGTATTCGGGTTCGAGCTCGAACGGCGGCAGCATCGCGTCATCCAGGGCGTCGCCCGCTCCATGCGCGGCGCGCCATTCGGCCGCGTAGGTCAGCATGCCGCCCTGCTCGAAATAGCGCCGGCTGAACGGCTGCAGCGCGTGTTCGGTCGTCATCGTGGCCAGGTCCAGGTCCCAGCCCTCGGCCAGGTAGTCGCGCAGTTGCGACACCAGCACCGAGGCCGGCTGCTCGCTGTTGTCGCGCACATTGCGCCCGACCCAGCTCACATACAGCTTCTCGCGCGCCGCCAGCACGGCTTCTAGCATCAGATAACGGTCGTCGTCGCGGCGCGAACGGTCGCCCGGACGCGCCATGCCGGGCAGCGCCAGCAGGTCGAAGTCGGCCTGCCGCGTGCGGCGCGGAAAATCGCCATCGTTCATGCCGAGGAGGCACACCACGCGAAACGGCACCGCGCGCATCGGCATCAGGGTGCAAAAGGTCACCCCGCCGGACACGAACTGGTGATTCAGGGTCGGCTCGTCGAGGGTGCCCAGCCACGCTTCGCGCAGCACCGCCAGCGGCACCTCTTCCTCAAAACCGGCGCTGTCGCAGGTCTCCAGCCAGCTTTGCAGGGCGTCGTGCAGTTGCGCGAGGGTCAGGCGGTCGCCTTCCTCGGAGGCGGCGAAAAACGCCGCCAGCAGCGCGCGCGCCTGCTCGCCCCACTGCGCCGGCGTGCGCGACTCGGCCAGCGCGGCGCGCCAGGCCAGCAGGGTTTCGATCAGTTGCGCCAGCGAGCCGGCCAGCGCGGCATCGAGTCCGCCCACCTCGGCGTACGGCTCGATCTGGCGGAAGCTGCCGCCGGCGCCGCTGGCGTAACCGAGCAGCATGCGGCGCACACCGAAAATCCAGGCATTCTGCTCGCCGGCCGAACCGAGTCCGAGGCCGTCGCGGTGCTGCTGATCCAGGCCCCAGCGCACGCTGGCGCCTTCGATCCAGTTGCCGAGGATGGGCAATTCATCTTCCGACAGGCCGAAGCGCGCGGCCAGCGCGGGCACGTCGAGCAGGTCGCGCACTTCGCTCTGGCGGCAGCGCTGCTGCGGCAGGCGAAGCAGCCATTCGAGCGACACGAGCAGCGGATTGACGCTGCGGTCCTTCACATCGCCGATCTCGAACGGGATGAAGCGCGGGTCGCTGCGCTTGTGCTGGTCGAACACGGCGTGGATCGCGGCCGAAAAGGTGTCGATGTCGGGCACCATGACCACCACGTCGCGCGGGCGCAGCCTGGCGCCGGGCGCGCCGAACCACGACAGCAGCTGGTCGTGCAGTACCTCGACTTCGCGCTGCACGCTGTGGGCGAGGTGAAATTCGATGGAGCGGTCGCGTGGCGCAGGGTTGGCAACCGCGCCGGGTTCCGCCAGGCCCCTGGCGCAGGGATGCTCGCGCAGCGGCAGCATGTCGCGCACCGCCGCCTGCACCTGCGCCAGCAGGGTCTCGCCCTCGCCGTCGCTAAAGAGGTCGATGCGCAGCTTGTCGGCGCGCTCGCCCGACTCGGTGTCGAATTCGTCGAGCATGCGGATGAAATCGCGCCCTTGCCTGCCCCAGCTGGCCAGCAGCGGATGGCTGTGCGCGTGCAGTTCTTCGAGCGGCACGCCTGACAGGTCAATGCCGCCGCGCTGGCGCTGGCGCTTGTGGGCGGCCTTGAGCAGTTCGCGCCCTTCGATGATGTCGCCCCAATAAAACTGGCACGGGTTCGGCACGGCCAGCAGCACCTGGGTGTGGTGCGAGAGCGAGGCGATGGCCTGCAAGGTCTGGTAAGGCAGCGCCGACATCCCGAACAGCACCACCCGGCGCGGCAGGCGGCCGGCCGGCGCCTCGCCGCTCTCGCTGGCGCGTACGAACTGCTGGTGGATGGTGGCGCGGCCCGAGTCGCGCAACTGGGGCGGCAGGCTGTCGTTCACGGCGCGCCACAGGCACGCCTGCCAGCGCTGGTCGGGCGTGAGCGGGATCACCTCGCCGCGCGCCGTGCGCAGGCGGTCGCGCCCCGCGCTCCAGTCGTCGAGCCAGTCGGCGCGGTACACCTGGTACTGGTCGTACAGGTCGGCCAGGCGCTCGGCCAGTTGCAGGCGCCGTTCCGGGTCGCCGTCGCCCAGGAAATGGCGCAGGGGGGCGAAGGCGTCGTCGGCCAGCAGGTGCGGCAGGAGGCGCATCAGGCGCCAGGTGAGCGGGCCCTTGTCGTACGGGGAGCGGGTCGGGACCCGTTCACGTCCCAGCATGCCGCGGTAGGCTTCCCACAAAAAGCGCGCGGGCAGCGCCACGCGCGTGGCCGCGCACACGCCCATTTCTTCGGCCAGCGCGATCTTGAGCCACTCGGCCACGCCGTTCGATTGCACCAGAATGATTTCGGTTTCGAGCGGGTCGAGCGGGTGGCTGCGCAGCCAGGCGAAGAGCGCGGCACGCAGTTGCTCCATCTGGTTGCCATGAAGAATAAGGAGGCCGGGCGTGACGGGAGAAGACATGGCGCACAGCATACTAGCTTTGGGCTGGGCGCGGTAGGGTGATACGTGCGGTCAACGGTTCAAAGCGGGCTCATCTTTAGCAATCGGGGATACGGAACGGACGGAGGTACGAATACTGCAAGCATGCATTATCGACAAGCGCTCTCAGCTAGCGGATTCGGTCAGTTCCTGCGCGATGTGCTCGTTCAACTGGTCGAGCAGCGTGTACATGCTGGCCACCAGCGTGCGCGCCTGGTCCACCGTGGCACCCTCGCGCAGGCGTTCCAGGTCCTGGCACAGGTCGGCGAAACGCATCGCGCCCACGGCCTTGGCCGATGCCTTGATGCGGTGCCCCAGGTCGGCCATGCGATCGAGGTCGGCGCGGTCGAGCGCTTCGCTCACGTCGGCCAGGCCGTCGCGCGCCGAGTCGAGGAACATGAATGCGTACTTGCGCATCTTGACCGGATTGGCGCCGAAGGTCAGCGACAGCGCCGTCATATCGAGCATGCCGGCGTCGCTCGAAGCCACCGGCGCGGCCGACATGCGGGTCGGGGCCTGGTCGGCCACCGCCGCCACGCGCCGCCGTCCGTTGCGCGCCGGCCGCGTGGCCAGCCACCTGGCGATCACCTCGAACAGCAGCTTGGGCGCAATCGGCTTGGTGACAAATTCGTTCATGCCCGCTTCCAGGCAGCGCGCCTGGTCGTCCTTGCCGGCGTTGGCGGTCATGGCGATCACCAGCGCGTCGCGCAGACGCGGGTCGGAGCGGATCATGCGGGTCGCTTCGAAACCGTCCATCACCGGCATCTGCACGTCCATCAGCACGCAGTCGAAGCGCTCCTTGAGCATCAGGTCGATCGCTTCCTTGCCGTTGTTGGCCACCACCACCGTGGCCTGGGCTTCTTCGAGCAGTTCCTGCCCCACCTGCTGGCTGAAGATATTGTCTTCCACCAGAAGGATGTAGGCGCCGCGCAGCTGCTCGAGCACCGCCGGATCGACGGCGCTGCGGTCGCCCGGCAGGAAGTTGAGGGCCTTGCCCAGGCGCGCCGTGAACCAGAAGGTGCTGCCCTGGCCCGGGGTGCTGTCGACGCCGACCGTGCCGCCCATCAGTTCCGCAAGCTGCTTGCTGATCACCAGACCCAGGCCGGTGCCGCCGTATTTGCGCGTGGTCGACGGGTCGGCCTGGTGGAAGGACTTGAACAGGTCGGCGATTTCGGCCTCGTTCATGCCGATCCCGGCGTCGATGACCTCGAAGCGCACCACGAAGTCGTTCTCGCCTTCCTCGGCCGCCAGCGCGCGCACGCGGATGCTGCCGTTTTCCGAGAACTTGATTGCGTTCGAGGTGAAGTTGAGCAGCACCTGCTCCAGCCGCAGCGGGTCGCCGCGCAACTGCAGCGCCAGATGCGGGTCGATCTCGAAGTCGAGATGGAGGTGTTTGTTGGCGGCCGCGTCGCCAAGCTGGTTGGCGATGTTCTGCATCAGCGCGCGCAGGCCGAAATCGAGCACTTCGAGTTCGAGCTTGCCCGCTTCGATCTTGGAAAAATCGAGGATGTCGTTGATGATGCCGAGCAGGTGCTGGCTCGAATGATAGATTTTTTCGAGGTAGTCGCGCTGCTTCGGATTGGCCACCGTCTTGAGCGCCAGGTGCGACATGCCGATGATGCTGTTCATCGGCGTGCGGATCTCGTGGCTCATATTGGACAGGAAGTTGCTCTTGGCCTGATTCGCGGCGTCGGCCTGCGCCTTGAGCTGGTGCAGTTCGGTCACGTCGGTCGACAGGCCGATCACGGCGCTCACCTCGCCGTCGAGCAGCACCGGCACCTTGACGGTCCACAGCTGGCGCACGGTGCCATCGGGCTCGGTGAATTCAACCTGGCTGGCGTGGCGCGCGCCGTCGGTGAAGATCTTGCTGTCCTGGTTCCAGTAAAAATCGGCCATCTCGGGCGTCATCACTTCGCGATCGAGCTTGCCGATGATCGCTTCGGCCGGCTGGCCCATCGCTTCGGCGGTGCGCGCGTTGATGTAGATGTAGCGGCGCTCGCTGTCCTTCATGTACACGTGCGCGTCGATGCTGTTCAGGACCGAATCGAGCAGCACGCGCTGTTCGATGGCGGCGCGGCGCGAGCGGTACAGGGTATAGAAGTAGGCGTAGGCCAGCAGCGTGACCAAAAAGCCGGCGCCGAACGTGATCGGCGGCAGCAGCACGTCGAATGCACTGTACAGGTCCGCGCGGGCGACCCGGAAATGCGCCTTCCACAGATTGCCGTTGTAGTCGACCGGCAGCACGGTGTCGAAATAGGTATCGGGGTCATGGCCGCCGGCGGCCACCGGGTCGTGATCGTTGTACAGCAGCCGGTCGAGCTTGCCCAGGGCCAGGGTGCGCTGCTCGGGATCGGGGCCGCCGTCGGAATACAGGGCCAGCCTGAGACGGCGCTGCGGCATTTCCTCGAGTGCGCTGCCGACCAGCGCCGGCACCGAAAAGCCGATCCCCACGCTGCCGATGTAGGCGGCGCGGCGCGCCTGCGCGGTGTAGAGCAGCGCGCCGCTGCGGTACACCGGCATGCGCATGCCCAGCGCCACGTGCGGACGCGGTTCGTTGACGATGATCGGCATGCCGGAGGCGCTGATCCTGCCGCTGTCGCGCGCCTCGTCCAGGTGCGCCAGGGCGGTCGCACTGGCGCCGATGTCGAGGCCCATGCGGCTGCCGGCGCGCGCCGCCTGCGGTTCGATATACGTGAGCACCGTGTAGCCGGCGCGCTCGCCCTCGGGACGGATGCTGAAGTCGGGATAGCCGCCCGCGTCCACGCTGCGGTCGGCGCGCACCGAGGCGATGAAGTCCTCGCGCTCGGCCGCCGTGACGTAGCGCGCGAAGCTGACCCCTTCGATGGCCGGGTAATGCGTGCCCATGCCGAGCGCCTGCACGTAGCGGTGAAACTGCAGGCGGCTGGGCGCCTCGGCGCTCTGGAACAGGGCCGACATGCCGCGCGCGAGGTCGGAATAGGACTTGATGCGGGTCGACAGGCTCGATTGCGCGCCGCGCGCAAAGGCGTCGAAGCGCTGGCGCGCATCGCTGTCGACCGTCCTGGTCGCGCCCATGTGCAGCAAGGACGCCACCAGCGCCGACAACGACAGCCCCGCAGCCCACCATGCCAGGCGCGCTCCGGAACGGCCGCCGACGGTGCCTGCCATGGTGCGCTTGATCGCTTGCGTCATCGTCCAACCCCGTTATTTTCGCTCGGCCGCACTTGGAAACCACCGTGCAGGCAGCATACTATTAATGAAATGGAAGGCGCGCGCGGACCCGCCGACCGACTCACCCCCTCAAGGGTACTTTGCAGCAAGAGAACATGCAATTGATAAATTTTACTGTCGCGCCGGCGCCATAGTGCGGCCGCGAAAGCAGTACAGGAAACAGGAGCAGGAATGCGACATTTGATTGGCGAAAGCATATCGGAAACGGTGAAACCGGCGCACGCGGCTGACGGCGCGGACGATCCGCATCTGTGGCTGGAAGAAGTCACCTCGGCCGCCGCGCTGGACTGGGTACGCGCGCGCAACGCCGTGTGCGAGCGCGAGCTCGAAGGCAAGGCGGATTTTGCCGCCCTGCGCGAGCGGCTCGGGACCATCCTCAACGACAAGGCGCGCATTCCCTGGATCAGCGAGCATGCTGGCCATGTTTACAACTTCTGGCGCGACGCCACCCATGTGCGCGGCTTGTGGCGGCGCACCACCCTGGCCGATTACCGCGCCGAAGCACCCGACTGGCATACGGTGCTCGACCTCGACCTGCTGGCCCACGCCGAGCAGGAGAACTGGGTCTGGGCCGGCGCCTCCTTCCTGCGCCCGGCCGGCGCGCGCTGCCTGGTGTTCCTCTCGCGCGGCGGCGGCGACGCCCATGTGGTGCGCGAATTCGACCTCGACGCCCTGACCTTCGTGGCCGATGGCTTCGCCCTGCCCGAAGCGAAATGCAGCGTGCGCTGGCTCGATGCCGATCGGTTGGCGGTGGCCACCGACTTCGGCCCCGGCAGCATGACGGCGTCGGGCTATCCACGCATCGTCAAGGAGTGGCGGCGCGGCACGCCCCTGGCCGAGGCCAGCACGCTGTTCGAGGCGCGCGCCGATGACCTGAGCGTGTCGGCGTACAAGGTGTTCACGCCCGGCTTCGAGCACGAGTTCGTGGAGCGCCAGATCGGTTTTTACAGCAGCGAGCTGTTTCTGCGCAGCGGCGCGGCGCTCGCGCGCATCGATAAGCCGGACGACGCCAATGCCTACACGGTGCGCGACCAGCTCGTCATCGAACTGCGTTCCGACTGGCAAGTGGGCGGGCGCACGTATCCGCAAGGAGCGCTGGTGGCGGCCGATTTTGCCCGTTTCATGCAGGGGGAGCGCGAGTTCGCCGTGTTGTTCACCCCGAGCGCCACCAGTTCGCTCGACGGCGTGGCCATGACGGCCAGCGCCCTGCTGCTCACGGAACTGGACAAGGTGAAAAACCGCATCGTCGAACTGCGCCATGTGCGCGGCCAGTGGCAGCGGCGCGAGGTGACGGCGCCGGAATTCGGCGCGCTCGAGGTGAGCGCGCTCGATCCGGCGGGGTCGGACCAGTATTTCCTGACCGTGAGCGATTTTTTGACGCCGACCAGCCTGTATCTTTGCCAGGTGGGCAGCGACCGGCGCCAGGAGCTCAAGGCGATGCCGGTCTTTTTCTCGGCCAAGCCGTATATCGTCAGGCAGTTCGAAGCGGTGTCGAAAGATGGCACGCGCGTGCCCTACTTTGTGGTCATGGACCGCAAGACGCGCATGGATGGCAGGAATCCGACCGTGCTGTACGGATACGGCGGCTTCGAGATTTCGATGAAGCCGTTTTACAGCGGCGTGACCGGGGAAGCGTGGCTGGCGCGCGGCGGCGTGTACGTGCTGGCCAATATCCGCGGCGGCGGCGAATTCGGGCCGCGCTGGCACCAGGCGGCGCTCAAGGACCAGCGCCAGCGCGCGTTCGATGATTTTATCGCCGTTGCGCAAGATTTAATTGAGCGCAAGGTCAGCAGTCCGGCGCATTTGGGCATCATGGGCGGCAGCAATGGGGGCTTGCTGGTGGGGGCGGCGATGACGCAGCGGCCGGATTTGTTCAACGCGGTCGTGTGCCAGGTGCCGCTGCTGGACATGCGGCGCTATCACAAGCTGCTGGCCGGGGCCTCGTGGATGGGCGAGTACGGCGACCCGGAGGTGGCCGGCGAGTGGGAGTATATCCGGCGCTACTCGCCGTATCACAATGTATTTAGCGACAAGCGCTATCCGCGCGTGCTGCTGACTACCTCGACCCGGGATGACCGGGTGCACCCGGGGCACGCACGCAAGATGGTGGCCCTGATGGAAGCGCAGGGACATGACGTGCTGTACTGGGAAAACCTGGAGGGGGGACACGCCGGCGCGGCCAATAACGACCAGCAGGCGCAGATGTGGGCGCTGACCTATACGTTTTTGCTGGAGCAATTGCGTTAAGGGCAAGCCTCCGACCGGCGTTCCCGTTTCACCACCACCGTCGTTCCCGCGAAGGCGGGAACGACGGGTAGGTGGCGGGAACGACGGGTAGGTGGCCGGAACGACGGGTAGGTGACGGGAACATCGGATAGGTGGTCGACACCACGGAGGGCGGGTACCAACGGGTTCTGTCTCATTCACACCAAACACACTCGCTTCGAATATCGATTAGCGCAAACTTTCTTAATATAGTTCCCCTCCCGTCGCCATTCCCGGCGCCGCGCCACGCCCTTTCCGCCCCCATTTCCCCGTTCCCCGACCTGCTATTTCTGCCAGCTACCCCGCTCCGGTCGTCCGGATTGTAATAGTTCGTCAAACGAACTCATCTACCTGCCGATCAACCCGAACCATGACTGGAAACATCACCATGGAACACCTCGTCTCACTACCCCCCCAGGTTTCCCCCGCCCAGCCGGCAGTGTTGCGAGAGAGCACCCCGCGTATCATCGGCGGCGGCAGGTTCTGGAGTCCCGGCATCGGCCTCGGCGCGGGCATCATCCTTGAACTGTCCGCCGACATCGACAGCCTCTCGCAGCGCATCGCCCAACTGCCCGAACGCGCCGGCGCCGTGCGGCCGATGGTCACCCATTACCTGTTCATGGTCAAAACCCTGGCCGCCGCCTGGGCCACGCGCAGCCGGCCGGGCCTGCACGCCGCGCTCGACGGCCTGCGCTACCTGGGCGAGAGCTTGCTGGCGCAGGACGCCGCGCCGCTGTCCGCGGCGCTGCTGAACATGTTCCACGGCCGCCCCTCGGACGGCGGCGCGGGCGCGGTCCGCCTGATCGACGGCCTGGTGCGGCGCCTGGCCGCTCCCAGCCAGGCGCTGGACACAATCGACCAGGATGTCGGCAGTTACCTGGCGCAAATGGCACGCGCCTCGGCCGACCTGGAAACGGATACGGTGCTGGTCACCCAGCGCCTGCAGGCCGACCATGTGCACGCCTTCATCCTGGCGCAGCAGGTCAATACATTGCAGGGAAAACTGGCGGAGGCGCGCGCGCGCCGCCACAGCCACTGGCTGCTCGGGCCGGAGGCCGAGGAAGCGCGCAACGATATCGGCCGGCACAACGGCGCGCTCGACAGCGTGACGCGCCAGCTCGACCATATCCGGAACGGGCAAAGCGCCATGATGGCCGAGGCGACCTATCTGCAGGGCTTGCTGCCGACCCTGTCCGCCTATCTGAGCGGCATGGACCGGATCGGCGCCGGCATCCGCACCGTGGCGGCCGGCACGCGGGCCCTGCGCGCGGAGCTCGATGAACTGAAAAACGTGCTGCTGGCCGGCCCCGGCGTCAGCGGCCAGGCCCATGCCCAGCTGCAAGCCGCCCTGCCCGCCTGGCGCACCCTGGCGGCGCGCATCGCCACCTTTCCCCAGGCCCCGGCCGACTGAGCCGGCGCTCGCCGCTCAGGAGGCCAGGCGCGACTCGAACATCGCTTCGTAGGTGCCGGCGATGTCGATATACAGGGCCACGGCGCGCTCGACCCCGATCTGCACCGGGTCGCCGAAGCGCGTGGTAAGCACCCCGGCACGGCGCAGCAGGCGCTCGATGGCGGTGGTGGTGACGGTCACGTACTGGTCCAGCCCGGCGTGATGGCCGTGGCTGATGATTTCGCCGATCGATTCCATCGTAATGTCGGAAAAACCGAAATTCTGGTTGCCGTCAGTTTCAATGGCGAAACGCGACAATTCCCAAATGCGTGCGTTCTGAGGGGCATCCTGGCCGTGCAGGAGCTGCGCAAATGAATCCTTGAGCATGTACGGGCCTTCGGTCGGCAAGAGGCGCCAGCAGCCGCGCAGGGCCCCTCCCCCCGGTTCACGGATCATCATGTAGAGCGGTTCGAGGGCATCGTAGCCATCGATCTCCATGCCGCTCATGATCGGCACTTCCCAGCCGAGCCGGTCTTTGAAGACCTTGGCGCGCAGTGTATGCATCTCCCACAGGTCACGCGATTTAAATTCGCGCCGTGCGGCGATTCGAATATGCAGAGCCATCTTAGGTACCTCGCTTTATAAAAAGTTATGCAACTTGCATGAAGAATCATGCAAAAAAGTCATTAACATAACTAGTAGAGTTGCTAGGTGGCCCGTAAGCACAGTGAATGGAATACTGCCCTTTTGTTTGCGAGGAAACGGTATGGCTCAGGATTTCAATTACCAGACGACGGCCGTGGCAGAACAGCGCGGTGAGGTCGATCACGATAGCGGCGTCCAACAGGCAGGCAGCACGGCCAGCACGCCCCACAGCGAATTAAAACGCTTCAGGATCAGCAAGCGCGAGAGCCAGGAAAAGTTCTGGGGACGCTTCGGCGTCACCCAGTCCAGCGGCAGCCGCTTTGAAACCGGCCTGGGCATCCCGGCGCCGGTGGCGATTTTGGTCAAGCTGTATGTCAAGGGCAAGCTCAGCGATGGGGATCTTCCGGGCTGATGATACCCAGGCTGATGGCCTTGACCAGTGCCTGCTGCCGGGTGTTGACATTGAATTTCACGCGGATGTTACCGATGTGAAAATTCACGGTCGCCTCGGAGCAGAGCACGATCTTGGAGATTTCCCACGACGATTTGCCAACCATGACCCAGTTGAGCACTTCGAGTTCGCGCTTGGTCAGGCGGGGAATCGGTTCGGCGCCCGGCTTGGGCGCGACGAATTTGAGCGAGGACTCGAAGGCATAGTCGCGGATCAGCGATAGCGACGGCATCAGTTGGCTGATGGTGCTGTCGAACTCGCCGTTGGGCGGCGCATCGGAGGCGAAACTGACCACGCCGAACTCCCCGCTCGGCCCGTGGATGGGGAAGGTGATGCCGGAACGGATGCCGTAGCCGCAGGCTTCCTCGTACATCTCGCGCTGGCCGGGGGCGTGGAAGGTATCCGGTTCCCACACGATGGGAAGCGAGCTGGTCATGCAATGGGCGACCGTCGGGTCGACGTAGTGGAGCTTGTCGGCGTCGTAGCGGCTGCGCCATGCGGGCGCGTAATTGCTGTGCAGGAAAGCCGTCTCCAGCTTCACATGCTTGGAGCCGACCGCGCCATACAGTACCTGGTCGAATCCCTGGTCGTGGGCCAGCGAAAACAGGGCGGAACTCCAGCCATTCTCCTGGTCGCTTTTTAACAGCGTCATCAGTTGTCCCATTTTCACCATTGCCGTCACTCCCTTTAGTTGCCTATTTTACACAAATATCCCGTACTGACACTAGCAGGGATGCTCGCGTAAATTAAAAGTCCTGGAAAAGTAACTATTTGTTAGTATTTTAGGCTTTTCCGCACGCTTATGTTGGACAAGTTGTACGGACAATTCCCTTCAGAAATGAAACTAATAGTTACGTCGGGTTGACTTGCGCGGTGCAGCAAAACCCGTAGCGCAATCGCAACATGGGCCCTGAGCACAATGAATTGTGCGTCATGGAAATTTATTCTCGGGTAGTCTCTGGCCACTTTCTGTTACGGGGCCATGCAAAACGGGTAAGCTGCACGTTTTTCTCGCCCTGGGCCGCGCGCGGCGCCGGTGCTTGACTGGCGGGCGCACTGGTATACAGTTGCTGTTCCGTAGTAAACAATATGATCGGCAGCCATTCCCAACCAGACCCACCGCACCGTGCAGATCATTCCGAAAGTTTTACTCGTCAACGATGATGCAGCCAGCCTGCTCGCGCTCGAAAGCCTGCTGACCGGGGCGGCGCGCGCGCAGCATTACGAACTGCTCACCGCCACGTCCGGCCATGATGCGCTGCGCATGGTGCTGACCCACGATTTTGCGGTGATCTTGCTCGACGCCAACATGCCCGGCATGGATGGGTTCGAGACTGCGGAGGCCATCCATTCGCACCCGCGCACCAGCGCGGTGCCGATCATTTTCATCACCGCCCATTACGGCGACGAGCGCCATCGGCTGGAAGCCTACAGCAAGGGCGCGGCCGACTATCTGTTTACGCCGGTGATCCCGCAGGTACTGCAAACCAAGGTGGCGGTATTCGTCGACCTGACCCGCAAGAACCTCGAACTGCAGGCCAAGACGCGCGAACTGTCGCTGCTCAACCAGGACCTGCGCGTGCAGCGCGTGCAGGACCTCGAACGCATCAACCGCGCCCTGGAACAGGAAGTGGCCGAGCGCAAGGTGGCCGAAGAGCGCGCGCAGGCGCTGTCGATCCGCGACCCGCTGACCAACCTGGTCAACCGCCGCTCGCTGATCGCCCAACTCGAACATGCGGTGGCCGCGGCCGACCGCCACCAGGGCGAATTCGCCCTGCTGTTCCTCGACCTGGACCGCTTCAAGCAGATCAACGATTCGCTCGGCCACGAGGTGGGCGACGAATTGCTGCGCCAGGTGGCGGCGCGCCTGCTGGCGGCGGTGCGCGTGTCGGACGTGGTGGCGCGCCTGGGCGGCGACGAATTCGTGGTGCTGCTCGAAGGCCGCGGCGCGCCCGCCAATGCGGCCCGGGTGGCGCGCAAGATCGAGCAGGCGCACAGCCGCCCGTTCGACATCAACGGCCAGCGCATCGCCACCTCGACCAGCATCGGCATCGGCCTGTATCCGCAGGATGCCAACAGCGCGGCGCAGCTGATGAAAAACGCCGACACGGCCATGTACCACGCCAAGCAGCACCGGCGCGGCAGCATCGAATTTTTCCGCGAAGAGCTCAACACGCGCGAGCGCGAACGCGCCCAGTGGGTGGCCGAGCTGCACGCGGCGCTCGAACGCAAGGAGTTCGAGCTGCTGTTCCAGCCGCGCGCCGCCGTGGCCGACGGCGCCGTGTGCGCGGTCGAAGCGCTGCTGTACTGGCGCCATCCGCGCCACGGGCTGATTGCCGCGTCAAGCTTCCTGCCCGACGTGGCCGACCGCCTGCTGCTCGAACAGGTGTGCGAATGGATGCTGGGCGCCGCCTGCAGCCAGGCCGCCGCCTGGCGCGCGCAGCCGGCGCCGGAGGTGGTGATGGCGGTCGACCTGGCACTGCTGCAAATCCATCCCGAACTGGCCGCGCGCGTGCTGGCGCACCTGCGCACCTGCAAGCTGCCGCCGGGCTGGCTGGAGCTGGAAATTCCCGAGCACCTGCTGCTCAACACGCGCGACAACGTCGCCGTGCTGCGCCAGTTGAAAGCGGCCGGCGTGCGCCTGACGGTCGACGACTTCGGCAGCGCCGGCGCGGCCCTGGCCATGCTGCGCGAACTGCCGCTCGACGCCATGAAAATCGACCGCGCCTTTGTGCGCGCCATCGGCATCGACGGCGGCACCGACATGGCCGCCGCCATCGTCCACCTGGGCCGCGCGCTCGGCCTGCGCGTGCTGGCACAGGGCGTGCACACCGAAGAACAGCTGGCCGTCCTGCAATCGCTCGGCTGCGACGAATTCCAGGGCGAACTGCTGAGCCCTCCCCTGCACGCGCCGGCCATGCTGGCGCTGCTGCGGGACCAATCCAAGAACGACCAGACAACGAGCCCGAATCCGAATCGGGCCTCTCCTTCAACTCCCAAAAAACGAGGACTAAGCCGATGAACAACATGACCGACCTGGCCGAGGAACTGGACATCAAGCTCCTGCTATCGACCCTGATGGCGCTCAAGAAGGGCGACTTCACGGCGCGCATGCCATCCGACTGGAGCGGCATGTCGGGCAAGATCGCCGACACCTTGAACGAGATCATCGAGACCAAGGAAAAGATGGTGCAGGCGGTAACCGACGTCTCGCGCGTGGTGGGCCGTGAAGGCCGCCTGACCCAGCGCGCCTCGGTCCCCAACGTGGTGGGCGGCTGGGCCACCATCATCAGCTCCGTCAACACCCTGATCGACGACCTGGTGCGCCCGACCACCGAAATGGCGCGCGTCATCGGCGCGGTGGCCAAGGGCGACCTGTCGCAGACCATGGCGCTGGAAGTGGACGGCCATCCGCTCAAGGGCCAGTACCTGCGCGCGGCCACCACCGCCAACACCATGGTCGAGCAGCTGTCCTCGTTTTCGTCGGAAGTCACGCGCGTGGCGCGCGAAGTGGGCACCGAGGGTAAGCTCGGCGGCCAGGCGCAGGTGAAAGGCGTGGCCGGCACCTGGAAGGACTTGACCGACTCGGTCAACTCGATGGCGGGTAACCTCACCTCGCAGGTGCGCAACATCGCCGAGGTGACCACCGCGGTGGCCAACGGCGACTTGTCCAAGAAAATCACGGTGGACGTGCGCGGCGAGATTTTGCAACTGAAGGACACCATCAACGTCATGGTGGACCAGCTGCGCTCCTTCGCGTCGGAAGTGACACGCGTGGCGCGCGAGGTGGGTACCGAAGGAAAACTGGGCGGCCAGGCCTACGTGCCGGGGGTGGGCGGCACCTGGAAGGACTTGACCGATAACGTGAACTTCATGGCGTCCAATCTGACCGGCCAGGTGAGGAACATCGCGGCGGTGACGACCGCGGTGGCGAACGGCGACTTGTCCAAGAAGATCACGGTGGACGTGAAGGGCGAGATTCTCGAACTCAAAAACACGATTAACGTGATGGTGGACCAGTTGTCCTCCTTCGCCTCGGAAGTGACGCGCGTGGCGCGCGAAGTGGGTACCGAAGGAAAGCTGGGCGGCCAGGCGCAGGTGAAAGGCGTGGCCGGCACCTGGAAGGACTTGACCGATTCGGTCAACTCGATGGCGGGCAACCTCACCGGCCAGGTGCGTAACATCGCCGACGTGACGACCGCGGTGGCGAACGGGGACTTGTCCAAGAAGATCACGGTGGACGTCAAGGGCGAGATCCTGGAACTGAAAAACACCATCAACGTGATGGTCGACCAGTTGAACTCCTTCGCGTCGGAAGTGACGCGCGTGGCGCGCGAGGTGGGTACCGAAGGCAAGCTGGGCGGCCAGGCCAACGTGCCCGGCGTGGCGGGAACGTGGAAAGACTTGACCGACGGCGTGAACTCGATGGCGGGTAACCTCACCGGCCAGGTGCGCAACATCGCCGACGTGACTACCGCGGTGGCCAACGGCGACCTGTCCAAGAAGATCACGGTGGACGTGAAGGGCGAAATCCTGGAGCTGAAAAACACGATTAACGTGATGGTGGACCAATTGTCTTCCTTCGCATCGGAAGTCACGCGCGTGGCGCGCGAGGTGGGTACCGAAGGTAAGCTGGGCGGCCAGGCGTACGTGCCGGGCGTGGGAGGCACCTGGAAGGACTTGACCGACAACGTGAACTTCATGGCGTCGAACCTGACGGGCCAGGTGCGTAACATCGCGGCGGTGACCACCGCCGTGGCGCGCGGCGACCTGTCCAAGAAGATCACGGTGGACGTCAAGGGCGAGATCCTGGAACTGAAAGACACCATCAACGTGATGGTGGATCAATTGTCCTCGTTCGCATCGGAAGTGACGCGCGTGGCGCGCGAAGTGGGAACCGAAGGCAAGCTGGGCGGCCAGGCCAATGTGTCCGGCGTGGCCGGTACGTGGAAGGATTTGACCGAGAACGTCAACCAGCTGGCGGCAAACCTCACCAACCAGGTGCGCGCGATTGCCGAGGTGGCGACCGCCGTGACGCGCGGCGACTTGTCGCGTTCCATTCAGGTGGAAGCGCGCGGCGAGGTGTCCTACCTGAAGGACAACATCAACGAGATGATCCGCAACCTGAAAGAAACCACGCAGAAAAACGCGCAGCAGGATTGGCTCAAGACCAACCTGGCGCGCTTTACGCGCCTGCTGCAAGGCCAGCGCGATTTGCAGGCGGTGACAAAACTGATCCTGTCCGAACTGGCGCCGCTGGTATCGGCCCACCACGGCGTGTTCTACATGATGGATTCGCAGGAGCTCGACGCGCGCCTGCGCATGATCGCCAGCTACGGCTACCGTTCCAGCCGCAAGCTGGCCACCTCCTTCCTGCCGGGCGAAGGGCTGGTCGGCCAGTGCGCGCTGGAGAAAAGCCGCATCTGGCTGACCGACGTGCCGCGCGATTACATCGTGGTCTCGTCGGGCCTGGGCGCGGCGCCGCCGACCAATATCGTGGTGCTGCCGATCCTGTTCGAGCAGCAGGTCAAGGCCGTGATCGAAATCGCCTCGCTCGACCGCTTCACCGAAACCCACCTCTCCTTCCTCGACCAGCTGATGGAATCGATCGGGGTGGTGCTCAACACGATCGAAGCGAACAGCCGTACCGAATCGCTGCTGACCCAGTCCCAGTCGCTGGCGCAGGAACTGCAGCAAACCAACCAGGAACTGGCCGAAAAGGCGCGCCTGCTGTCCGAACAGAACATCGAGGTGGAACGCAAAAACCGCGAGGTGGAACAGGCCAAGCTGGCACTGGAAGAAAAAGCGACCCAGCTGGCGCTGTCGTCCAAGTACAAATCCGAGTTCCTCGCGAATATGTCGCACGAGCTGCGCACCCCGCTCAACTCCCTGCTCATTCTGGCGCAGCAGCTGTCGGATAACCCTGAGGGCAACCTCTCGGGAAAGCAAGTAGAGTTCGCAAAGACGATCCACGGTTCCGGATCGGACTTGCTGACTCTGATTAATGACATTCTCGACCTGTCCAAGATCGAATCCGGAACCGTGACACTCGATGTGTCGGAATACCGCTTCTCGAACCTGCGCAACTACGTCGACCGCACCTTCCGCCACATGGCCGAAGCGAAGCACCTGGGCTTCACGGTGCTGCTGGCGGACGCCCTGCCGACCGCCGTGATGACCGACACCACGCGCTTGCAGCAGGTGCTCAAAAACCTGCTGTCGAACGCCTTCAAGTTCACCAGCCATGGCGAAGTCGCCCTCGAAATCTCGCTGGTGACGAGCGGCTGGACCAGCGACCATCCGAACCTGGTGCATGCCGATGCGGTGCTGGCGTTCTCGGTGCGCGACACCGGCGTGGGTATCGCGGCCGACAAGCTGCAGCTCATTTTCGAAGCGTTCCAGCAGGCCGACGGCTCCACCGCCCGCAAGTACGGCGGCACCGGCCTTGGCCTGTCGATTTCGCGCGAACTGGCGCGCCTGCTGGGCGGCGAAATCCGGGTCGAATCGGTGGTCAACGCCGGTTCCACCTTTACCCTGTTCCTGCCTTACAACCGGGCCGGCTTCATCAACTACGACCAGGCGCGCCAGCCGCAGCCTGCGCGCCTGGCGCCGCCCCCATCGACCGTGGTGTATGCCAGCACGGTCACGCCGTACGACAGCAGCACCATGCACGCCGATCCGGCCGCGTCGCAAGCGCAGCTGGTCGAATACGCGTCGGTGCTGGACGACCGCGGCCTGATCGCCCCGGGCGACCCGTCGGTACTGATCATCGAAGACGACGAGCGCTTCGCCAAGGACGTCATGGAGTTTGCGCGCGAGAAGAACTTCAAGGCGATCGTCACGCACCAGGGCGATTCGGCGCTGTCGCTGGCGCGCGATTACCTGCCCTCGGCGATCATGCTCGACCTCGACCTGCCCGACATCGATGGCTTCACGGTGCTGGACCGCCTGAAACGCGATCCGAGCACGCGCCATATTCCTGTGCACGTGATGTCCAGCCTGCGCGAGCGCGAACGGGCGCTGCGCCAGGGCGCCATTTCGTACATCAGCAAGCCGGTCGAACGCGAAGCGCTGCAGGAAGAATTCACGCGCATCCAGAAGTTCCTGCTGGGCGGCAAACGCAGCCTGCTGGTGGTCGATGACGAAAAGATGCAGCGCGACTCGATCGTCTCGCTGATCGGCGACGCCGACCTGCGCATCGTCGCCGTGGAAACCGGCGCGGCCGCGCTGGAGGCGCTGCGCGGCTCGCACTTCGACTGCATGGTGCTGGACCTGACCCTGCCCGACATCAGCGGCTTCGACCTGCTCGACGTGATCGGCAAGGACCCTTCCCTGCGCGACCTGCCGATCGTGATCTACACCGCCAAGGAATTGAGCCGCAAGGAAGTGACCAAGCTGAAACGCTATGCCAAGACCATCGTCATCAAGGATGCGCGTTCGCCCGAACGGCTGCTCGACGAAACGGCCCTGTTCCTGCACCGCTCGCACGCCTCGCTGCCGGAACTGCAGCGCCGCATGCTGGAAGAGATCCACGCGGCCGATGGCGGCCTGTCCGGACGCAAGGTACTGATCGTCGACGATGACCTGCGCAACATCTTCGCCCTGTCGTCGCTGCTGGAGCGCCAGCAGATGCAGGTGTCGTTCGCCGAAAACGGCCGCGACGGCATCGAGGTGCTGGAAAAAGACCCGACCATCGAGATCGTCCTGATGGACATCATGATGCCGGAGATGGACGGCTACGACACCATGCGCGCCATCCGCCGCATACCGAAGTTCAAGTCGCTGCCGATCATCACCCTGACCGCCAAGGCGATGAAGGGCGACCGCGACAAGTGTATCGCCGCCGGTGCGTCGGACTACATCACCAAGCCGGTCGATGTGGCCCAGCTGCTGTCGCTGATGCGGGTGTGGCTGCATTGAACGGCCCAATCAGGCAGGCCGGCATGCCGGCAACCGAGGAGCTGGAAGTCGACCTGCTGCTGGAGGGCGTTTTCCAGCGCTATGGCTTCGACTTCCGCGCCTACGACCGTCCGGGCCTGAAGCGCCGGCTGCTGGCGTTGATGGAAGAGCGCGATCTGGCCACGGTGTCGCTGCTGCAGGACCGCGTGCTGCACGATGGGGCTGCCGCGGCGGCGCTGCTGCGCGCGCTGAGCGTGCAGCCGGCGCACCTGTTCGACGATCCGGAACAGGTGCGCCAGACGCGCGAGGTGCTTGGCGCCTGCCTGCGCGCGTCGGCGCTGCCGAAAGTGTGGCTGGCCGAGTGCGCGCATGCGGAGGAGGCGTGGTCGCTGGCGATTTTATTGGCCGAGCAGCAGATGGATCATCGGACCGAGATTTTCGCCACCGTCGCCAACGAGGAATTGCTGGCCGAAGCGCGCGAGGCCAGCATCCCGATGGAGCGCATGGAGCAGTATCAGGAGAACTACCTGAAAAGCGGCGGGACGGCCAACCTGGCCGATTATTTCGAGGTGCGCGGCAAGCGCGCGGTGCTGCTGCCGGCGCTGCGCAGCCGCATCACGTGGGCACAGTACAATCTGGTGACGGATGCGTCGTTCAACGAGTTCCAGCTGATTTTATGCCGGCGCGCGCTGGCCGATTTTGGCCCCGTGCTGCGCCAGCGCACCCTGCGCCTGTTCCACGACAGCCTGGCGCTGTTCGGGGTGCTGGGGATCGACCGTGAGCTGGCGCCCGGCGACACGCTGGCGTCGAGCTACCGGCCGGTGCTTGCGCACCAGCCGTGGTACAAGCGCGTCGCGTAGCGCGTCGCCTAGCGCGTCGCTTGGTCGATATTCAGGCGCGCTTCGTCGTCGCGGTCGATCAGGCGGTCAATCACCACATCGATTTGTTCCGACATCAGCGCATCGAGGCTCAAGGTGCCCGTCAGTTTCCCCTTGAGCATGGCCTTCACGTGAGGCGCCATCTTGTTCCAGTTGTTCTGGTCGTACGTAATGTGTCCGAAGCGCCCTTCGCGATCGAAAAACAGATGCGTATAACTGTTTTCGCTATTCTTTACATGGCCGAAGATGAAAAAATTCGCGTCGAGAAAATCAATTTCGGCGTCCGTGAAATATTCGACGAACTCCCGGCGGTCGCCCCACAGGTTGACAATCATGTCAACCAAGCCGCCGAACAGGATCATGCTCCGGTGGTTCGCAGGGTAGAGCCGCAGCGAGCCTGACTGCTCCGGATTCTGTACCTCGACGCTACCCTGTTCAAGATACAGCCCACGCAAGGCGGCAGGCAGCTTGCAGCCCCACTTTTTCTGGCGCGCGGCCAGATCTTCCGCCGTGACCGGCGCGGATTCGAGGGTGAAATTCCCCTCCCACAAGGGACTCTCCCGCACCACGCGCAGCTCGTGCGCCATCGCGCGAAATCGCCCCAGCGCCGCCTGCCAGGTTTCGCCGGGCGCAGCGGTGCGCAGCCGTTCGACGGGATGCGACGCCTTGAAGGCCAGGTAGACAGGGTCCGTGAGATACGCGGCCAGCGCGGCGTCGTCGACGTTCACTCCGTGGATTTTGCGGGCTTTGTACTGAAGGTGGTGCAAGCTGGCGAAGAAGCCATCGCGGTAGCGATCCGGCGCGCTCCGGTATGCGGCCAGATAAACGATGGCGCGCTGCTGGTATTTGTCCAGGAATGGATCGTCGTGCTCGGCGTCGCTCGCCACCAGCCGGAAGCAGCGCTCGATCGACTCCACTGCGGCATCGACATCGCCGCGCGCGGCCGCGAGCACGGCGAGACCGGTCAAGGCCGTGCGCACATTGGCAAGCGTGATGAGTTCTTCATCGTCCAGGTCATCCTCATCGACGGGAAAACGCTCCAGCACGGCCTCGCAGGTTACAGCCAGTTCGTCGGGCATGTCGAGCTTGTCGAGGCAGGCGAGTCGAAGCTGGAAATAGCCGCTCCAGGTGGCGTCATCGTCGTCCAGCGCATCATCGTCGGACAGTTCTTCGAGTATGGGCAGGGCCGCATCGGCAAACGCAAGGCTGGCGGCGTAGTCTTTCTTGCGCAACTGAACTCCCGCTTTGCGCAGCAATCCGGTCAGGGCGGCGAGGTTTTTTTTCATTGTCCGTTCTGCGTGCTGTCGGGGCTACCGGGATGCGCCATTCTATATGTAAACCGCCCTGCCAGAAGGCGGTGCCGGAACCACGAGTATGTTACTGTCGGCGAGCTGCTTGACGATGACCTGCCAGATTAGCCGGTTGAGATTGTCGCGGGTGACGCCGATCAAGTTAAGTCACAGCCTGTCCCTCGACCCGGAGCATGTGCGCCCCATGATTACACGAGAACCGAAAAAAAATCATCCCACGGCGTTCTTCTTTCTCGTCATCGCCATCAGCGCCCCCATGTGGATACTGAGCGGCTTTCTGGATAAGAGTCCGCTGCCGGACAACATTCCCCTGACCGACATCGGCGCGACCCTCAGCCCGGCCATTGCCGCATGCATCCTGATTTACCTCGAAAATGGCCGGCAGGGCGTGCTGGAATTGCTCAAGCGCCTGTTCGACCACCGCCGAATAAAAAAGAGAGGGGCGCTGATCCTCAGCCTGCTGCTCATGCCGGCCCTTTACGTCATCACCTATGCGGCGTTGCGAATTGCAGGCATTCCGGTTGCGGCGCATCTCGACCTGTCAGCTTCCTTGCTTATCGCGTTTGCCATGTTTTCGGCAGGAGCCGCGATGGAGGAAATCGGTTACTCCGCCTACGCCACGGATGCATTGCAAAAGCGGTTCTCGCCCCTCGCCACGGCGCTGATGATCGGTGTGCCGTGGGCGATGTGGCATCTGCCATCCATGATCAAGATGGGCCAATCCTCGCAACTCATCGTCTGGGGATTATTGGGGACGATTGCATTCCGGGTGATCACCGTGTGGCTCTACAATAATGCGGGTTGTTCGTTATTTGCAGTGATACTCGCGCACGCCGTCGGCACCACGGCGCGATCCGCCTTTCCCGGAGGCCGCCATGGTTATGAAGTGGCGGACGGCTCGATCAGTTACGCAATCATTATTATCGCGGCACTCTGCGTAGCGTTTTTTCTGGTGCGGGAACGACGCGTCATGCCGGCGCATATTCCTCGGCAAATTCCTTGACGCAATCACGTGCCGTGGCCGAACGGTCGATGTTGCCACGGAAGGTCGATGGCGACGAGCAGCCAGCTCACGCCTTGACGCCAATCAGCATTGCGCTAACGCCGGCGATGCCGCGCCAGCAACTTGCCCAGTTCTCGCACCCACAACACCGAGCTGGCGACGGCCGCGCATTGCAGCCAGTCGCTGCCGCTCAGGCTTACTGTCGAAAAGGCATTTTGCAGAAGCGGTACCGTGAGGACGGCCGCGTGCAGCGCCAGGGACAAGCCAACGGCCGCCCATATCCACGGGTTCTGGAATAGTCGGCAAAACGCACTGTGCTCATCGGAGCGCGCATTGAACACGTTGAAAAGCTGAAACATCACCAGGGTGGTGAACGCCATGGTTTGACCGTGGCGCATGCTCCCATCCCCTTCCACCAGCCCACCGGGCAAGGCGGCATCGAGTACCAGCAAGGTTCCGGCCGCCATCACCGCACCGACAGAAAAAATGCCCAGCCACATGCGACCGGTGAGCACCCCTTCACTGCGCGGCCGTGGCGGGACCAGCATCAGGCCGGGCGCGGGCCGGTCGACGGCCAGCGCGAGCGCGGGCGCGCCATCGGTCACCAGATTGATCCACAGGATTTGCGTGGCCAATAACGGCAGTGCCAGCGCACCTGCCTCGCCATGCAGGCCGATCTGCCGCGCCAGCAACACGCCGAACAGCATGGTCATCACCTCCCCAATATTCGAAGAAAGCAGGTAGCGCAATACCTTGCGAATGTTGGCGAAGATGGCCCGTCCTTCCTCGACCGCTGCCACGATGGTGGCGAAATTGTCGTCGGCAAGGATTATGTCCGCGGCTTGCTTCGACACATCGGTGCCGGTGATGCCCATCGCTACGCCAATGTCCGCACTCTTGAGTGCGGGAGCGTCGTTGACGCCGTCGCCGGTCATCGCCACCGTGGCGCCACCGCCCTGCAATGCATTGATGATGCGCAGCTTGTGCTCGGGATTGACGCGCGCATACACCGACACCTCGCACACGACGCGCGCCAGCTCGGCGTCCTTCATGTGCTCGATCTCGGCACCGGTGACGGCGCGCCCGTCCGTGGCAATACCCAATTGGGCAGCGATGACGCAGGCAGTGGCAGGGTGGTCGCCGGTAATCATCATCGGGCGAATCCCGGCGCTCTTTGCGTGCTCGACAGCCAGCCTGGCTTCCTCGCGCGGCGGGTCGATCATGCCGATCAGACCCAGGAAGGTCAGTGCCTGCTCGACGCTGGCGTCGACCGTGGCAGGTTCCACCGCGTGCGCGTCCAGCTCGCGCTCGGCGACGCCCAATGTGCGCAGTGCCTGGCCCGCAAGCGATGCGTTCACTTCCAGAATGTGGGCGCGTCGCGCATCGGTCAACAGCTGCGGCTGGTCGCCGACCAGCTCATGCGAGCAGCGCTCGAGCAGTACGTCAGGAGCGCCCTTTGTAAACAGCATCAGGCGTCCAGCTTGCGCGGCGTCGCGATGCAAGGTCGACATCAGCTTTCGCTCGGACGAAAACGGAACCTCCGCGACGCGCTCGAAGCGCGCGTGCCGGGTGTCATCGTCCACACCGGCTTTTCGGGCGGCAACGATGAGCGCGCCTTCGGTGGGATCGCCAAGTACCGTCCAGCAACCGTCATGTTCTTGCAGGACCGCATTGTTGACGTGGCAAGCGGCAGCCAGCGCGCGCGCGAGCTCGACACCGGGAGCGCCGGCCGCTTCGGCGCCCCCTTCCATGCAAATTTTACCGCGCGGCTCATAGCCGGTGCCGTCAATGCTGATGCGTCCGCTTGCGGTAAGCACCGTACTCACGGTCATTTCGTTACGGGTCAGCGTACCGGTCTTGTCCGACGCGATGACATTGGCCGAACCCAGCGTTTCGACCGCCGCGAGATGGCGCACGATGGCATGCCGGCGGGCCATGCGCTGCACACCCAGCGCCAGGGCGACCGTCACCACCGCCGCCAGGCCTTCCGGCACCGCGGCCACAGCCAGGGCAACGCCGAGGATAAGCACATCGAGCAATGCCTTCCAGCCGCGCACGTCCTGGACCAGGATGATGGTCCCGATCATCACCACGGCGATGCCCACGACCACCAGGCCGAGTGTCTTGCCGACCCGGTCGAGTTCCTTCTGCAAGGGCGTGACGTCGTCGCCAGCGTCATTGAGCATGCCGGCGACGCGGCCGATCTCGGTTTGCATGCCGGTCGCCGTCACGATCGCCTTGCCCCGCCCGCAACTGACCGCCGTGCCGCTGAAGACCATGCAGGCGCGGTCGCCCGGCCCGGCCTCGCCGGCCAGCGGCTCGATGCCCTTTATGGCCGGCAAGCTTTCCCCGGTCAAGGGCGCCTCGGCGGTCCGCAGCGCGCTCGTTTGAATCAGGCGCGCGTCGGCCGGCACCGTGCTGCCTTCTTCAACGACAATGAGATCGCCGCATACGAGCTCGGCAGCAGGAACTTTCCGTTGCTCCCCGCCACGTATCACCACCGCTTCGTTGGCCGACATCTTGTTCAATGCCGCCATCGCCGATTCCGCCCGGGACTCCTGCACGTATCCCATCACGGCATTGAGCAGCACGATGGCAAGAATTGCCAACGCTTCATACGGTAGTGCGGACTCGCGTTCTAGCAACCACAGCACTGTGGAAACCGCGCCGGCGCCCAGGAGCAGCAGGACCAGCACATTCGTGAACTGGGCCAGCAATTTGCGCCAGGCCGGCAACACGGGTGGCGCCGCCAGTTCGTTGCGCCCGCCGCTTGCGAGCCGCTGTTGCGCTTGATCCTCGTCAAGCCCGCGCCGCGGGTCGGTATGCTGTGCGGCGGCGACCGCCTCGACCGACTGACGATAGGCCGGCTCCGGCCCCGGCCGGACCGGTGCATTGTGCTCGCTCATGATCTGCTTTCGGAGCAATTACGGCGTGATCGCCACCTTCAGGACGCCATCGCGCTGGTGCATGAACAAATCATAGGCGTCCTCGATCTGATCGAGCTTGAAGCGGTGCGTGACCATCGGCTGCAGATCGACCCGGCCCGAGGCGACCACATTCATCAACCGGCGCATGCGCTCCTTGCCGCCCGGGCATAAGGTGGTGATGATTCTGTGGTCTCCCAATCCGGCCGCAAAGGCATCCAGCGGCAAGCTCAGTTTTCCGGAGTAGACACCCAGGCTGGACAGCGTGCCGCCCGGCTTGAGTGCACGCAAGCAGCTTTCGAACGTTTGCTGAGTTCCGAGCGCTTCAATGGCTACATCGACACCACGTCCACCGGTCAGGCGCATGATCTCGGTCAGCGGATCGGTCTTGGTGTAATCGATGGTGACATCGGCGCCGAGTTTTCTGGCCGTCTCGAGCCGCGCTGCCACCCCATCGACGGCGATGATCATGCTTGCGCCCCGCAGCTTCGCGCCGGCCGTCGCGCACAGGCCGATAGGACCCTGGGCAAAAATCACCACGGTATCGCCGATCTTGATGCCGCCGCTCTCGGCACCGCCAAAACCGGTGCTCATAATGTCGGGACACATCAGCACTTGCTCATCCGTCAGTCCATCCGGAATGGCTTCCAGATTGGACATTGCATGGGGTACCAGCAGATACTCGGCCTGACAACCATCGATCGTGTTGCCGAATCGCCATCCGCCCGCGGCCTTGCCGCCGCACTGGGACTGGTGGCCGTCGAGGCAGGGATAACATTGGCCGCAGGGAGTGATCGCACCGACGATGACGCGTTGACCAAGGGCGTAGCCAGTCACACCGGCACCCAGTTCGGCAATCACGCCAACGGGCTCGTGACCGATGGTGCGCCCGGGCTGCACCGGGAATTCCCCCTTCAGGATGTGAACGTCGGTACCGCAAATCGTGGTGGTGGTGATCCTGATCACCGCTTGGCCCGGTCCCGCGGTGGGAATCGGCTTGTCTTCAAGCGCGATTCGACCGGGGCGGATAAAAACCGCTGCTTTCATGGTGCGCACAGGTGGCCCTTCAAGCATGTGTTACGTGGATGCGCCGTCCCATGAATGGAACGGGACATCAAACCGCAGCGCGGGAGAGTTAGCTCTGGGAAGACTATAACGGTATCGGACGAATCAGTCCGTACGCTGCCGTACCGAGTGTGCGCGACAGGGCCAAACGTGCGCCGGACCTTCGATCTAACGCGCCGCCGACGGGCGTTCGGCGATGCGGTCGCGCCAGGCCTGCAGATTGGCCATGCCTTCGGCGCCCGGCTTGAACTTCATCAGCCCGCGCGCGAATTCAAGTGCGCACCAGGCGGTGATGTCGGCCACCGTGAAGCGCCCGCCGGCCACGAACGGGCGGTTGGCCAGTTCGCCGTCGAGCCAGCGCGCATGCTCGCGCATTTTCTCGCCCTGCGAGGCGCCAAAATCGGGAAACTGCGGCTGCTCCAGCATGGCCAGCCCGGGGTGCGTATGGCGCACGCAGTTGGCGATGCCCAGTAACAGATGGAGTTCCACCCGGCGGTCGGCCATCTCGATAAAGGCGCGCTCCTCGAAGCCTTCGCCCATCAGGTTCGGCGCGGCATGCAGGCCTTCCAGATAGGTGCAGATGGCGCGCGTTTCGGTCAGCACGCGGCCGTCGTCGAGTTCCAGCGCGGGCACCCGCGCCAGCGGATTCTTGGCGACGAAGCTCTCGCTCTTGTGTTCATTCGTGCCCAGGTCGATCATCACCGGCTCGATGCCCGTGATGCCTTTTTCGGCGATGAACATGGTCACGCGGCGCGGATTGGGTGCGAAATTGCTGATGTAGAGTTTCATGACATCCTTGCAGGAAGTTAGTTGTTGCGCGACTGGCCGGTTTCGAGCATGGTGCGCGCGGCGGCCGAGAATCTGGCCGCTTCCTCGTCGCTCGCGCTGGTCAGGTCGCGCGGCGATGGCGGCATCTGCAAGCCCTTTTCCACCGCCGGCCGGGCGCGGATGGCGTCGATCCAGCGTTTCAGGTGCGGCAATTCCTCGATCGACACGCCCGACCACTTGTGCGTGCGCACCCAGGCCCAGTTGGCGATATCGGCAATCGAGTAGTCGCCGGCCAAAAATTCATGATCGCGCAGACGGCCGTCGAGCACGCGGAACAGGCGCCGGCTCTCGCCCTGGTAGCGGTCGATCGCGGGCTGGATCTTTTCGGGGAAGTAGCGGTAAAACACGTTCGCCTGCCCCATCATCGGACCGATGCCGCCCATCTGAAACATCAGCCACTGCATCACCTGCGAGCGGCCCTTGGCGTCAAGGGGCATGAGCTGGCCCGTCTTTTCCGCCAGGTACACCAGGATGGCGCCCGACTCGAACACCGCGAAGTTGTCTTCGGCGCGGTCGACAATCGCCGGAATGCGCCCGTTCGGATTGATCGCGAGGAACCAGTCTTCCTTTTGCTGGTTCTGGTGCAGGTCGAGCGTGTGCAGGGTGTACGGCAAGGCCAGTTCTTCGAGCGCGATGGAGACTTTGTGGCCGTTCGGCGTGGGCGCCGAATAGAGGTCGATCATGGCATTCCTTTCCGGTTGGATGACGAAAGAGCAAGGCGCATCATAGCGTCAATCTGGCGTGCCCGCACGCGCTGTGCCACAATCGCCGGATGACCCGCCACCGCCCTCTTCCCGCCCTGCTGCGCGCCCAGCTTTATCACCATCTGGCGGCGATGGAAAAGGCCGGCCTGCCGCCCGACCGGGCGTACGCGCTGCTCGATCTCGGCGCGGCGGGACGCGAACGCGTGGCCGCATTTCGCAAACTGGCGGCACGCCGCAACGACCCCGCCGCCGCGGGCCTGGCCAGCGGCCTGTTCACCGTCTTCGAGGCGCGCCTGGTGCGCGCCGCGCTGGCCGCCGGCAGCCCGCTGGCGACGTTTCAAAGGCTGGCCGATTTTCACGCCACCAGGGCGCAGCAACTGGCCACGCTGCGCTCGCGCATGGTGCTGCCGGTCGCGATCATGGCCATCGCCCTGTTCGTGCAGCCGCTGCCGGCGCTGGTGAGCGGCGCGCTGTCGGCCGGCGGCTACCTGTGGCGCGTGCTTGCGCCGCTGCTGGTGCTGGGCGGCGCGGCGCTGCTGGCGGCACGCGCCTTCGCCTGGTTCGGCTCCGGCAGCGAGACGAGCGCGCGCGCCGGCATCGAAGACGCCCTGCTGGCGCTCCCGGTGTTCGGCCCGATGCACTTGCGCCGCAATATGCGCGACTTTGTCGACAGCCTCGCACTGCTGCTCGAGGCCGGCCTGCCGCTGTTCGATGCCCTGCCCGAGGCCCTGGCCACGGTCGAGAACCGCATCGTGCGCGCCGACCTGGCGGCCATGGAGCCGGCGCTCAAGTCGGGGGCCACGCTGGCGCAGGCTATCGCCGCCCTGCGCCTGCCCGACACCGGCCAGCTGCACGCGCTGGTGCTGACGGGCGAACAAAGCGGCACCCTGCCCGCCATGCTGCGCCGGCATGCCGCCGGCGAGAGCGAGTCGATCAACCGCTTCCAGCTCGATATGATGGCCTGGCTGCCGCGCGTGTTCTACGCGCTCGTGGCGCTGTGGATGGCGGTGGCGATCCTGGGCAGTTCGGTGAGCACGGTAGTGCCATCCTGAACCGCACCCTGCGCTGTTCCGTGCCACAATCGAACCTATGAAACCAATCCGAACTTACCTGACACTGCTGGTCCTCGTCGCCGGCTGCGCCACCGCGCCCACGCCACCGCCGGTGCCCACACCCGCCGATGCCACGTTCAGCTGGTACCAGGAGGCGGCGCGCACGCAGCAGGTGCTGCGCATCGATACGGCCAGGTCGCTCATTACCGTGACGGTGCGGCGCGGGGGCACGTTTGCGCGCATGGGGCACGACCACGTCATCGCCAGCCGCAGTATCGAAGGTTTCGTCGCGCCGGACGCCGGCCGCGCCGACTTTCGCTTCCGGCTGGACCAGATGACCGTGGACGAAACGGCATTGCGCACCAAGGCGGGCCTGACCACCCAGCCCGACGACGACGCCATCGCCGGCACCCGTACCAACATGCTCACGCGCGTACTGGAAGCCGAGCGCTTTCCGCTGGTGACCATGCATGCCGAACGCGCCGCCGGCAAAGGCGACACGCTGCGCCTGACCGTCAACCTGCATGGCGAGTCGCGCACGGTGGAGGTGCCGACCACGATTGAACGCAGCAACGATGGCGTCACCGCGAGCGGCACGCTGACGCTGCTCCAGAGCGACTTCGGCATCACGCCGATGTCGGTGATGGGCGGCGCCCTGACGGTGCGGGATCCGATGGAACTGGCGTTTCGGATCGTGGCGACGCCGCTGCCTCGTTAAGAACGACCGGGTTGGCCGGGTCGGCGCTCCACTCGTACCAGCCGCCGTCGTAGACGCTGATGCGCTCCCAGCCCATCAGCCACGCATAAAAGAACGCCAGCGAGGCGCGCCAGCCGGTGCCGCAGTAGAAGGCGTTGTGGCGGCCGGGATGGATGCCGCCCAGACGCCACTGGGCGGCGATGGTGCCGGCATCGAGCATACGTCCGTCCGCGTGCTGGAAATGGCTCATGCTGTTCACGTCGCCTTCGCGCCCCGCCCTTCCCCACAGCGCACCGGCGATCTCGCCGCGCGCCTCGATGTAGCTGTAGCCCGACGTCGCGCCCGTAAATTCGCTCCAGGTACGGATGCTGACCAGGGTCGCGTCAGGCTGCGTCAATAGCTGGCGGGCCTGGGCCATATCGGTGAGGTAGTCGGGACGGCCGGGGAACGGCGCGCCGAAGCTGTGCGCGGCCACGGGGACCCGGCCCGGGCCGGCGACGGACGGCAGGCCGGCCGCGCACCAGCCGGCAAAGCCGCCGTCGAGCATGCGCACGTCCAGCACGCCCGCGTACAGCATCAGGTGCGCCGCGCGCGCCGCCGCCAGCGCGTTGCGCCCATAGACGATGACGGTGGTGTCGTGGCCGATGCCGTGCTCCAGCAGGACCTGCAGCAGGATGGCATCGTCGACCTTATTGAACAGGGGCGGCGCTTCCAGAACCCGCGTGTCGAGCCAGGCGGCGCCGCCGATGTGGGCCGCCTCGAATGCAGCGGCGCCCGCGCAGCCTACTTCCAGCAGGCGCACGGCGCCGTCCCGCGCAAGCAGCGCCAGCTCGCCGGGCGCAAGCAGCTGGCGCGCGCGCACCAAACCTGTGCGGACGGCGGCGATGGGTTGGCAGGTGGGCTGGCGGGCATTCACGGCGGACTCTTCAGGGAGCAAACCCGCTATTTTAAAGGGTCGCCGCGGCGGCAAGCCAAAACAGCCCGGCCACACATGCTTCGAACCCAGCAATTCGTGCTTTATTACTCATACATGATCTGCTATAACAGACATGCAGCAGGGTCCAGAATGCCACGGCGGGAGCCGCACAGTCCCGCTCAATTTTTCAAGGTGCAGTTCGATGAACCCTCTTCTTGCCAATCGCGACGAGCGCGGCATCACCTTGCTGGTGCTGAGCTTTGCCGGGCTGCTTTTCGTCGGCATCATCGCCAATCTCGTGTTCGAGCTGGTGTTGGCGCGCGATCACGTCATCACCCAGAAAAGCAACAGCGCCCGCGTGCTCGTCAAGGTGCTCGAAGAGCAGGCCGTCGACAGCGTGTTCGCGGTCGACCTGGCCATGCAGACCACCATCAAGGCGGTGCAGATGGTGCCGCGCGGCCCGGCCGACAGCGAGCGCCTGGTCAATGAACTGCTCGACAGCAGCATCGACAACCTGCCATTCATCCGCGCCATCTGGATGCTCGATGCCGACGGCAATATGATTCACGACAGCCAGAAATTGCCGGGAGCCTACAACCTGTCGGACCGCGCGTATTTCAAGATGCATCGCGATCATCCCGGCCATGGCATGCACATCGAGGGGCCGATCATCAGCAAGCTGGGGGTGCCGTTCATCAGTTTCAGCCGCCGCATCAACCGGCGCGACGGCAGTTTTGGCGGGGTTATCGTGGCCGCGCTCGAACCGAAATACCTGCGCCGCTTTTACGACTCGGTCAAGGTCGGCAAGGATGGCATGGTCGCCCTGGTGCGCACCGACGGCGTGCTGATGCTGCGCATGCCCGCTGCCAACATGGTTGAAGGCAAGCGGTTCACGTTCTTCCCCAATTTCGAGGCGATCCCGCCGCCGCCCGACGCCGGCAGTTATACGGCCGACAGCAGCATCGACCAGATCCGCCGCCTGTATTTCTACCAGCGCGTCAGCGGCCGCCCGCTGGTGGTGGTGGTCGGTCTTGGCGAAAAGGAATTGCTGGCTGACTGGTACAGTATGGCGCGCGCCTACATCGCCGTCTCGCTGGGGTTTTTGATGCTGCTGGGGGGGCTGAGCTACCTGGCCCTGCGCGAACTGCACAAGCGCCATGGCTTGAACCAGGCGCTGCACAACAGCGAAGATGCGCTCAAGGCGGCGCAGCAACTGGCGCTGATCGGCAGCTGGCGGCTCGACCTGGTGGCGCGCAGTGGCCAGTGGTCGCAGCAGATGTACCGGCTGCTCGGGCTGCCGCTGGCGGACCAGCCGCCCCCGCTCGATGTTTTCTTGCAACGAATTCATCCGGACGACCGCCATCTGGTCGAATCCGCCGTGCGGCATGGCATGAACTGGTCGGGCGAACTGCGCAGCAATCCGGCGCTCGGGCCGCAACGCTATTTTCATTCGCGCAGCACGGGCGTGCATGACGCCACCGGCAACGTGACGGCGCTGATGGGCACCCTGCAGGACGTCACCGAGCGGCGCCAGGCCGACGAAAAGCTGGAGCTGGCCGCGCGCGTGTTCGCCTGCACGCGCGATGGCATCGTGGTCACCGACGCCGCCAGCACCATCGTGGCGGTGAACGCGGCGTTCGAGCGCATCACCCAATACAGCGAGGCCGACGTGCTAGGACGCAATATTCGCGTGCTGCGCTCGAACGTGCACGATATCGATTTCTACCGGCAACTATGGGACACGATCGCGCGCGACGGCCATTGGCGCGGAGAAATCTGGAACCGGCGCAAGAATGGCGAAGTGTTTCCCGAGTGGCTGACGGTGAGCGCGGTGTCGAGCCCGGAGCACGGCACGGCCGGCTATGTCGGCGTGTTCACCGACCTGAGCGACATTACCGAAGCCAACGAACAGCTGCAATTCATGGGCAACCACGATCCGCTCACGCGCCTGCCGAACCGCTCGCTGCTGAACGACCGGCTGGAGCAGGCGATCGAGACGGCGCACCAGGGGCAGCGCGCGATTGCCGTGCTGCTGCTCAATATCGACCGCTTGCAGCGCGTCAACGACAGCATCGGCCATGATGCCGGTGACCTGCTGCTGCGCGAAATGGCCCAGCGCCTGCTGCTGCGCCTGCATCCGGGCGACACCCTGGCGCGCATCGGCAGCGACGAATTCGTGCTGGTGCTCTCGCACGTGGACGACAACGACGACGTCAACGCCGCTGCCCAGCAGATGCTCGACACGGTGGCCGCGCCCTGCCAGTTGCTGGGGCACGAGGTGGTGGTCACCGGCAGCGTGGGGATCGCGCTGTTTCCGCTCGATGGCATCACCGCGGGCGACCTGATCAGGAATGCGGACACGGCCCTGTCGCACGTCAAGAACAGCGGCCGCAACAGCTTCCGCTATTTCACATCAGAAATGAACACGCGCGCGCTGCACTGGATGGCGCTGGAGCACCGTTTGCGCAACGCGCTGGGCCGCGCGGAATTTTCGCTGTTCTATCAGCCGCAGGTACGGCTTGCCGACAAGCAGATGTGTGGCGCGGAAGCGCTGATCCGCTGGCGCAGCGCCGAGCTGGGCATGATTTCGCCGGCCGAATTCATTCCCCTGGCGGAAGACTCGGGCCTGATCATCGAGATCGGCGCATGGGTCATCCGCACCGCCTGCATGCAGAACAAGGCGTGGCAGGATGCCGGCCTGCGCGCGCTGCCGGTGGCGGTGAATGTGTCGGCGCACCAGATCACAGCCGGCACCTTGCCCGCGATCGTGAAAAGCGCCCTGCTCGACAGCGGCATGGAGGCGCGCTTCTTGGCCATCGAACTGACCGAAAGCGTGCTGATGCAAGAGGCGGAGCTGGCGATGGCGCAGATCGCCGAGCTGCGCGGGATGGGCGTGGCGGTGGCGCTGGATGATTTCGGCACCGGGTTTTCTTCGCTCAGCTACCTGAGCCGCTTTGCGCTGGACAAACTGAAAATCGACCAGAGTTTCGTGCGCAATATTACCGATGACGCCAAGAGCGCGGCGATCGCCAAGGCCACGATTGCGCTAGCCCGGATATTTCATGAGTCTGCCAATCTGAGGGCCGGGGTGCGCCGAACATGGCTGCGGCATGTTGATTGCTCGCTTCCTGGTGTCGGTTCTGCCGCGCGGCCTGATTGCAGACGTAACTCCCCCTACCCCCGTTGCTTTATAGCGTGCCGGGGACAGCACTTGGCGGGCTTATGGTGCCAGCGCGCGGGCGGCAGTGAGGAAGACGTGCTTGAGTGGATGTTGGGATGCGAGCATGACGCGCACGCGCCGCGTGTTGCGCACGACGGCCGCGCCGATCTTGAGCAGTTTGATGCGGATCGTCGCCGTGCAGGCGCGTGCCAGTTCCGTGCCAACCAAAGCCAGGCGGCGCAAATTGATCATCAGGGTATAGGCGAACGCTGCCAGTAGCAGCCGCAGTTGGTTGGCCTGGAATTTATGGCAGCTCGCACGGCGTCCGAACAAATCGAGCTGCGCCTCCTTGATACGGTTCTCTGCTTCGCCACGGGCGCAATACACGCGTTCGTACAGTGCCTTGGGACCCCCAGTCAGGTTGGTGACGATGAAACGCGGGTTGGCGCCGCGCGCATCGTGTTCCAGCCGCGCGATGACGCGCCGTTGCCGATCCCACGTCCCCGCCGCATAAGTGAATTCTCCAATCATGCGCTGCTTGGAACCGGCCTTCTGATACATCTCGGCCAGTGCCAGTTCGGCCAACTCTACTCGTTGCAGCAACGCTGAGTTCTTTTGCAAGCCGACGATATAGTGCAGCCCCCATTTCTCGAAGCGGCGCAGAGCTTGATGACGGCAGAACCCGGAATCGCCGCGCACGATGATGCGGATGCGTGGCCAAGCCTGGCGCAAGCGCCGGGAGATCAATTTGATTAATGCGCTGAGGATACCGGCCGGATCGCGGCTGCTGGGCCGCAAGACGCAGGCGAGGATATCCTGGCCACAAAAGACGTACAGCGGCAAGTAACAGTAATTGTCGTAGTAGCGGTGGAAGTGGGACTTCTCTTGCTCTCCATGCAGCGGCATGTGGGTGGCATCGATGTCGAGCACCAGTTCCTTGGGCCGCTTAGCTTTGCTGGCGATGAACTGATCGAGCAGAACGCCATGCAGGGCGGCCGCCTGCGCGCGCGTGGAGGACGTTTCAAGCCGGCTCAGCGTCGGCGCCGAGGCCAAGTCATCGGCCCGGCCCACTGCCGTTTGCATGGCCAAGTCGCGGCGCAGCACATTGTGGTCACAGACGTCCTCCCAGCCACAGCACAGGCCGTACACGCGCTGCGCGAGCAAGTCGCGCATGCTGTGCGAAACGCTGGCACGACGGCGTCGATCCTCGAATACGCGCGCAATCGCTTTGCTTAAGCCGATGCGCTGATCCACTTGGCGCAGCAGCAGAACCCCGCCGTCGCTGACGATGTCGCCGCCGTCGAATGACGCCTCAACGACGCGCCGTCCAACCCTCCCCAACTTGATCGGTTCATTGGTACAATTTGGCATCGGCGGTCCCCGGTTGTGATTGGCGTCAGATACCAGTAACAACGCGCTTCGGCACGGGATCGCCGACCTCTACTCACGAAATATCCGGGCTAGCGCATGGCCTTGGGATCACGGTGGTGGCGGAGGGAGTGGAAACGCGCGAACAGCTCGATTATCTCGACGGCGCGGGCTGCGATGAGGTGCAGGGGTATTTTTTCAGCCGCCCGGTGCCGGCCGACGAATTCGTCGGCCTGCTCGTGGCGGGTGGCACGCCGTCGGATTAATTCTGCCGCGCGATGTAGCTTCTGACAGCGGCCTCCGCTTCACCGAATGAGGTCGCTTCGATGGTGCGCTGGAGGAGGATGGCGGTGCTGATCTCGCCGGCGGCAATCTTGGCCAAGACTTTCGGATGGAGGTCGTCATCACCGGACCCGGCGCCCGGAATTGAACTGAGCATGCGCTCAAGCCGCTTGAGCCTTCTGAACTGTTCGTCCTGCTTCAGATACATCATGTACAGCCCGCACATGCACATGAGAAACATCGTTAAGGCCAGGTCTTGTGATTCCATGCTGATTCTCCGAAGTGAGTAGTTCGACAAGTAAGTTGCCGTAATCACAGTAAATCAAGGCACCCGCAAGTACCAGTCAAATGGCCGCATTCGGTGACAACCGTCAACAGCGTTAGGGTCGGGCAACTATGTGATCGTGGCGGCACGGCCCAGGCGCCCTGGTTGGTGGCGCGGCGATCATGCTGGCGCCGGCCATGGCATGCCCGCCAATCTCGCGCCGGGACGCCGGCGGCAATGTGTAAGATAACGCCATCACCATGTGGAGGAGACGCATGATCTGATCGACCAATGGAAGGAGCGACTTTGTCAATGATGCGGGAAACACGTGCCTGGGTGCGCATGCCATCGGGCCGCCGTCTCGACCTGCTCAACCCCACGCCGTTCGACTGGGATGACGCCGATCTGGCCATCGGACTGGCGCGCACCTACCGCTGGGGCGGGCATTCGGTGTGGCCGCTGCCGCTGTCGGTCGCCCAGCATTCGATTGCCGTCATGCAGTTGAGAAAAAATGCAGCGCGCGGGCCGCTCGATCCGCTCACCGAGCTGCGCGAGCTGCTGCACGATGCCGAGGAAGGCTTGCTGGGATTTGACGCCATTTCGGTCATCAAGCCCTTTCTCGGCGATGCCTTCCGCAGCCTGACCCTGCGCCTGGAACAAGCCATCTTCCTGCGTTACGGCCTGCCCAGCTGGACCATGACGGAACATGCTTCCCACAAGCGCGCCGACCGCCTCGCCGCCGCCAGCGAAGCGGTGCATGTGGCCGGCTGGACCAGGGATGAGGTGAAAAATACCCTCAAAATTTCCGCCAAGCCCCAGATCGACGACCCCCTGTTCCCCATTTACGGCGGTACGCCGTGGGAACCCTGGGCGCCCGAGCTGGCCTGCGCGCGCTTTCTCGATGAGCTGAACCGGCTCAAGGCCAGCGTCTGAACGCCAGCGGCCGGCTCGCCTCGTGCCTCGCCTTGCCTAAGCCACGGATTTCACAGGGTTTTTGAGGATATCCACAAGAAGTGTGGATAACATTGTGGATAAGCCCCTGCGGGCGCCGCTTAACGCCCGGGTTTAAGCGGGTTTCAACAAAATGCCCGTTCCGCAGGCAAAAAATAAGTTGAATGAAATCAGGGACTTAAAACACCCCATGCCGCGCATACAAACTGTCCATGTGGCAAATTCCTACAAGCAGGCAAAACGGGGGATAACTCGTGTGGTCTTTGACAAAGTGCGCCGGCTGGCTTAGTGTGGAGCCATGTCCGCTTCCTCCACCGACAACATCCCGAATGGCGACCTGATCATCGAGGACGACGACCCGTCCGACGTATCCGCATCGCCGACGCACGAACTTACTCCCTGGCGCATCCTGATCGTCGATGACGATGTCGACGTGCACGTGGTGACCAAGTTCGCCCTCAGCAATGCCCAATTCCAGGGACGGCGCCTGAGCTTCCTGCACGCCTACAGCGGCAAGGAAGCGATCGAGACGCTGCGCGCCACGCAAGACATCGCACTGGTGCTGCTCGACGTCATCATGGAAACGGAAGATGCCGGCCTGCGGGTGGCGCGCCAGATCCGCGAAGCCCTGCACAACGAGCTCGTACGCATCGTCCTGCGCACCGGGCAGCCGGGCCAGGCACTCGAACACAGCATCATTTGCGATTATGACATCAACGATTTCTGGTGCAAGGCCGACCTGACCACGCGCAAGCTGTTCACCACGGTCATTGCCTCGCTGCGCGCGTATGCCAGCCTGCAGGCGGCAGCGGCCGAGCGCGCAGCGATGGCTGCCGAACTCGACAAAGCGCGCCAGGTGCAGGCGCTGCTCGGCCAGCAGGCGCTGGTGCTCAAGCTCGACCCCAAAGGGCACATCATCGAGGCCAGCGACCGCCTGTGCGAACTGACCGGCAGGCGCCGCGACACACTCATCGGGCGCGACCTGCACGCTTTGCATACCGGAACGTTCCCCGAGGCGCTGGTGGACGACATCAAGCTGTCCCTGGCGCGCGATGGTGCGTGGTCGGGCGATATCCAGACCCGGGCGACCGACGGCAGCGCCCTGCACTTGCGCTGCGCCCTGCTGGCGCTGAGCGAACCGGGCGGGGCGCCTTACGAGTACCTGGCAGTGGCGACGCTGTTCGAGCCCTCCCCCACGCCAGGCGCGTGATAACGGGTCCGGCCGCGAACGGCCGAGCGACGGCTTTCAGGCTCCCAAGCTTTAGGTGCTCAGGTTCGCTGGCGCTTAACTACTTCCACGCATTGCGCGCCCGCTCGCGCACCAGCATGCGCACGCTGTCGGGCATCGGTGTGCGACTCTGCTGGGTGTCGGCCGTCATCCACACCGTTTCCTCGAAATGCTTGAGCATGGCCGGGCTGATGAAGCGCGTGCGCGCCGCGTACACGTGGCGGTCGCCCATCTGCGCCTGCTGCTTGATGAAAAACCGGTTCGGCACCACCAGGTGAAGATGCTCCTTGGCGCGTGTCATGGCCACGTACAGCAGGCGGCGCTCCTCCTCGATATCGGCGGCATTGCCGGTACTCATGTCGGACGGGATGCAACCGTCCACCACGTTCAATACATGCACCGATTTCCATTCCTGTCCCTTGGATGAATGGATGGTCGAGAGAATCAGGTAATCCTCGTCCAGAAGGGGCGGTCCGGCGCGGTCGCTGGTCGCTTCGGGCGGGTCGAGCGTGATCTCAGCCAGAAACGTTTCGCGCGAGCCATGACCGCCCGCCAGGCGCGCCAGCTGTTCCACATCGGCCACGCGCACCTGGGCGTCGTCATACATGCGTTCGAGGTGCGGCAGGTACCAGTTCTTGACCAGCTCGATATCGGCCGGCCAGCGCAGCCCTGGCGCGCGCAGGGCGCGAAACAGCGCGACAAACTGCTCCCAGTCGCCGCCGCTCCTGGCGGGCGCGGCAAATTGCTCGACCGCGCGCAGCGGCTCGGCCGCCTCGCCGACCGCGTCCAGCAGCCGGGTGGCGGTGGCGGCGCCGATGCCCGGCACCAGTTGCACCACGCGGAAACCGGCCACCCGGCCGCTTGGATTCTGGGCAAAGCGCAGCACCGCCAGTACATCCTTGATGTGGGATGCTTCCAGGAACTTCAGGCCGCCGAATTTGACGAAGGGAATATTACGGCGCATCAGTTCCAACTCCAGCGCGGCGCTGTGGCTGGCCGCGCGGAACAGCACCGCCTGCGCCTTGAGCGCCATGCCCGTTTCGCGGTGCTCCAGGATACGGTTGCAGACCCAGCGCGCCTGCTCGGCCTCGTCGGGAATGAGCACCAGTTGCGGCCGGACGGTAGACACCTTGTCGGTCCACAAGGTCTTGGCGTGGCGCTCGAGCGCGGCGCCGATCACGGCGTTGGACGCATCCAGGATCGGCTGGGTCGAACGGTAGTTGCGGTCCAGGGTGACGATGCAGGCTTCCTGCGCGAACTGTTTCGGGAAATCGAGAATATTGCGCACCGTGGCGCCGCGGAAAGAATAGATCGACTGCGCATCGTCGCCGACCACCATCACACCCTCGCCGCCCGGCTTCATGCCCATCAGGATCGCGGCCTGCAGGCGGTTGGTGTCCTGGTACTCATCGACAAGGACATGGTCGAACAGGCCGCCGATGTGGGCGCCGAGGTCGGGATCGGCCGCCATCTCGGCCCAAAACAGTAAAAGATCGTCGTAATCGAGCACGTTCTGCTCCTGCTTGGCGTCGACATAGGCCCCGAACAGGGTCTTGAGCTGGGCTTCCCATTCACTGCACCAGGGAAAGGTACTCTGGAGCACCAGCGCCAAGGTGTCACGGCTGTTGACCACGCGCGAATAGATGGCCAGGCAGGTTCCCTTGAGGGGAAAGCGTTTTTCGGTCTGGGTCAGGCCGATGTCGTGGCGCACCATGCCCATCAAATCTTCGGAATCGCCCCGGTCGTGGATGGTGAACGATTCCTCGAGGCCGATGCGGCCGGCGTAATCGCGCAGCAGGCGCGCACCGATGCTGTGGACGGTGCCCGCCCAAGGCAGGCTGGCCGGTGGCTGGCCGCCGCGCGCACCCATGATCCGGTGCAGCACGTTGCTGGCGCGCTGCGTCATCTCGTTGGCGGCGCGGCGCGAAAACGTGAGCAGCAGGATGCGCTGGGGATCGGCGCCGCTCATGATCAGGCGCGCCACGCGGTGCGCCAGCGTATTGGTCTTGCCGGAACCGGCGCCGGCGATCACCAGCAGGGGCCGCGCGCTGCCCGCGGCCACGCCAATGTCATGCTCGACGGCAGCACGCTGCGCGGGATTGAGGCTGGCAAAGGGATCGTCGGAGGAAGCGGCATGGGGAACTGCGGTCATATCGGGCAATCAAACTGAGGTTGACATGACTGTACATTTATCCAGTATTATTGCGCAAGTAAAAAACTTGGCGGTTTCCCGCCACGCCACCGCTCCCCGATTCATGCCAGCCATGAAAGCGGCGGTCAAAAATCGCCTTATGCGCGCTAAGTAGCCGTTTCTAAAGTACTTTTTGGGATATCCACAATCGCTGTGGATAACTTTGTGGATAATCCCCTCTTGACAGTCCGCAAGCGTGTAACGATGCGGGTTTCAACAAAATGCTCATTCGTGAGGCAGAAATTATACCCATATAAATCAAGCACTTACAAATTCAATGGAGAAGGCGGTAAAAAATATTAAGAAATTTCCTACAAGATTTTTTTGTGCATAACCGCCGGTTTTGCACGCAGCGCGAGAGGGGTGGTTCGATAACATTCTGATATGCCTGCAGCATCGCTCGCGCGCACTGCGCCGGCCCTGCATCACCACCCGGCACCACTTAATGGGCGAGCGGCCCACGCCGGCGCTGCGGTTCCAGCAAGACCCGTTCGATCACATCGGGGGCAATATCCTGCGCTTTGAGATACTCGATGGCAGACATCGTATTGCTGGTCTCCTGGACCGAAATGGCATGGTTGACGATGTCGCGCTGGCGCACGTCGTGGCGTTGGTAAGGCGGTTCAGCCAGGGCGAGACCGCCGCTGTCGGGACGTTGCTGTCGATTCATTTTGTGATTCCTTACAGGCATTCAGAAACGTTGCAAAGGGAACCCAGTACTGCCTAGGGAGTATCCCTCAATAAAGATCAAAGTCAATGTCAAGGTTCCATCGAAACGGCAAAAAATATGCTTGAGGCATAGTTTTTCGGTGCCATTTTTAAAGAGGCAACACAGCGCCGGCCCATGACAACGCGGCATACAATGCGGCACGCACGTATGCCACGCGCGCGTGCGCATTTCACCATGCCGACCGAGGACATCATGACAATTCCAACTGAAAAGATTACGACGGAACCCACGCTCAACCCGGGTGACGAAGCCGAACCAGGTACGCTAGGCGCGGCCGAGGATATCTGCGACGCCTGCAGCGGCAAGGGCAAGCTGGCCAACGGCAGCGCCTGCACCGAATGCGGCGGCACGGGCCGCGTGATGCGCGGCATTGGTGGCGGTTGAGCCCGCATGGACAGGCGGGCGGGCCGGCGCGATAATGCAGCATGACCGACCCGTCCCTCCCCGCCCGCCCGCGCCCGCAATCGCTGACCGACCTGTTTGTTTCCTTTACCTTGCTGGCGCTGCAGGGCTTCGGCGGGGTGCTCGCGGTCGTGCAGCGCGAAATCGTTGAGCGCAAGCAATGGCTGACGCATGAGGAATTCCTGGAAGACTGGGCCGTCGCCCAGATCATGCCGGGGCCGAACGTGGTCAATCTGTCGATGATGATCGGCGGGCGCTATTTCGGCCTGGCCGGTGCGCTCTCGGCGCTGGCCGGCATGCTGGCCGTGCCGCTGGTGCTGGTGCTGCTGCTGGCTCTGGTCCATGCGCGCTTTGTCGATCATCCGGGCGTGGCAGGCGCACTGCGCGGCATGGCGGCGGTGTCGGCCGGCATGATCGGCGCCACCGGCCTGAAGCTGTCGCTGGCGCTGTCCAGGAACCCGATGCCGCAGCTGTGGTGCTGGGCCCTGTGCGGCACCGGCTTCGTGCTGGTGGCGCTGCTCCGGGTGCCGCTGGCGTACGTCCTGTTCGGCGTGGGCGGACTGGCCTGCTTTCTCACCTACCGGCGCCTGCGGCCATGAGCGCGCCGCAGATCGTGTTGAGCTGGAGCGACTGGTTCAGCCTGTTCGGACACTACCTGATGCTGTCGCTGATGTCGGTCGGCGGCGCGATCTCCACCACTTCCGAAATGCATCGCTATCTGGTGGAGCAGCATCATTGGCTGACCCAGGCGCAGTTCAATAACGCCATTGCGCTGGCCCAGGCCGCACCGGGGCCGAACGTGCTGTTCGTCGCGCTGATGGGCTGGCAGGTCGGCATGAACGCCGGCAGCACCGGCGCCGCATTCCTGGGCGTGACGGTGACCATGCTCGGCATTTTGATTCCCTCGACCGTGCTGACCTATTTCGCCGCACAATGGGGTCATCGCAACCGCGATTTGCGGGCCGTGCGCGCCTTCAAGCAAGGCATGGCGCCGGTCGTCATCGCCCTGCTGCTGTCGACCAGCTGGATCCTGGGCAGCGCCAGCCAGCACCTGGCCACCGACTGGCCGCTATGGCTGCTGACGGTGGCGAGCGGCCTGGTGATCTGGCGTACCAAACTGCATTTGCTGTGGATACTGGCCGGCGGCGCCATGCTCGGCTGGCTGCAACTGGTTTAGTATTGCGCGACAAGGCATACTTGCGCCATCACTCACTACGTGGACCGACCGATGCTCGAACTTTTATCAGAACACGCCTGTTTCGGCGGCGTGCAACGTTTTTATCGCCATGCCTCGACGGCAACCGGCCTGCCGATGCGCTTTTCCGCCTTCATCCCGGCCGTGCCCTCCGGCCAGACCCTGCCGGCGCTGTTTTACCTGGCCGGCCTGACCTGCACCGAAGAGACTTTTCCGACCAAGGCCGGCGCCCAGCGCACGGCGGCGCGCGAAGGCCTGATCCTGATCGCTCCGGACACGAGCCCGCGCGGCGCCAATATTGACGGCGAAACCGATGCCTGGGACTTCGGCGCCGGTGCCGGCTTTTATCTGGACGCAACCGAAGCGCCATGGAGCAAGCATTACCGCATGTTCAGCTACCTGCTCGAACTGCATGCGCTGGTGCTCGCCGAACTGCCCGTCAACGCCGCCAAGGTCGGCATTTTCGGACACTCGATGGGCGGCCACGGCGCCCTGGTCGCGGCCCTGAAACGCCCCGACCTGTTCCGTTCGGTATCAGCCTTTGCCCCGATTGCCGCGCCTACCCGCTGCCCGTGGGGCGAAAAAGCGTTCAGCGGTTACCTAGGCACAGACCGCGAGACCTGGAAGCAATACGACGCAAGCGAACTGATGCTGACCATGCAAGCGCCCTTCCCCGGCGGCATCCTGATCGACCAGGGTCTGGCCGACAAGTTCCTGGAACAGCAGCTGTACCCGGAAGCCTTTGAAGCGGCTTGCGCCAAAACGCGCCAGCCGCTCGAACTGCGCCGCCATGCCGGATACGACCACGGCTATTACTTCATTTCCACCTTCATGGACGACCATCTGCGCTTTCATCGGGCGCAGCTGGGCTAAAGGCCATTACAGCCGGCGCGCGGCCGCGCGATCGTGATCAGATCGTGCCCGCCGCCGGGCTGCTGCGTGCGGCGTTGATGCGCGACCAGGAGCGCACGCGTACCGACAGGCACAACAGCAACACACCGCTAATGAGCGCATACACGCCGATGAACGTGGCCAGCATGACCGCGCCGGCTCCGAGCGGAAACAGCAATGCGATCAGGCCGAACACGATCGACGCCACGCCGCTGAGCAGCAACAGCCACTCGCCGCGGATGAACTTGCGTACGCGGATGGCGATGACGATATCGAGCACGCCGCTGACGAGGGCATTGGCCCCCATCAGGAGGATCAAGGTCAGCAGGGTGATCGCTGGATTGAACGTGGCGAGCACGCCGACGGCCAGGCTGACCACGCCGAACAGCATCAGCATCCACCAGTGCGGATCGTCCCTGCGGTTCTTGACGGCCCCGCATATCCAGACCGCCCCGCCGAGCAGCGCAAACACGGCGAACAAGGCCGCAAGAGTGAGCAGCGTGACGGCGGGCCAGGCAATGGCAAGCACGCCGAACACAATGGCGATGGCGCCGCGCGCGGCAAGCAGCCACCAGTTCCGCAGAAGCGTTTCGTTCATGGCATCTTTCCTCCCTGCTGAATCAGACAGCGGCCGCCCGGTTTTGATCGGCGCGCACACGCCAGGCCTGTGATAGATCAATCGTGCGTCATAAAGACTGCGCAAATGCGCTGCGGCGGCATGCGCCGTGCGCGATCCGCTCCGCTTATGCGTGTGCCATCAGTATTTGACAAAAAATGTGCAACCGAAGTGCGCTTCGCCTGTCGAAGCTACATGGCTATCCACCGACAACTCAAGAACCGCGTGCATGCAGGCAAGCTTCTGGCGCTGGCACTGGCGCCGTATGCCTGCCGCCCGGATGCGCTGGTGCTTGCCTTGCCGCGCGGCGGCGTTCCGGTCGGTTTCGTCATCGCCAGGTCGGTCGGGCTTGCGCTCGACGTGCTGCTCGTTCGCAAGCTCGGCCTGCCCGGCTACGAAGAATTCGCCATGGGCGCGATCGCCAGCGGCGGCGTGCGCGTGCTCAACATGGAAGCCATCCGCGAACACCGCATCGGCCGCGAACAGATCGATGACGCATGCGCGCGCGAAGCGCGCGAGATTGTGCGGCGCGAGCGCCAGTACCGGGGCGGGCGCGCCGAGCCCGAGCTCGCGGGCCGCAGCGCCATCCTCGTCGATGACGGCCTGGCCACCGGCTCGACCATGTGCGCGGCCGTGCGCGCGGCACGCGAGCGCGGGGCCGCGCGCATCGTTGTCGCGGTACCGGTTGGCGCGCCGGACAGCTGCGCCGCGCTTGCCCCGCAGGTTGACGAACTGGTCTGCCTGAGCCAGCCGGCGAACTTCGGCGCGGTCGGCCGGTGGTACCGGGAATTCGAGCAAACCGGTGACGAGGAAGTGCAGGACCTGCTGGCCATCGCCTGGCGCGATCAGGCGCGCGCATACCATTCATCCACCAATGCAAGCGAACGGAGACAATCATGAAACACATGCCCAAACACGATCTTCACCTCGGTAAATGGCTGGGCGGGGCTGCGCTCGGCGCGCTCGCCATGTACATGATGGACCCGGATCGGGGCGGCTTGCGACGCGCCCGGTCCGGCGAACGGCTGCGCGAGCTGGGCCACCAGAGCAGCGACATGCTCGGAAAAGTCGTGCACGACGTGGGCGAGCGCATCGGCGCCAACGCATCCGCTTCAGACCTGCTGGCGTCCGCTGGCCGGCAGGCGGCGGACGTCGCGGAGCGTCGCTCATCGCCGCTACGGTCGCTGTGGTCTTCATCGCCACGCAGTGCCGCCATGATGGGCGGCGGCACCCTTGGCCTGGCCAGCATGATGACCCGGCGCATGCCGCTCGCCGCGCTCATGGGCGTCGCTGGCGTGGCATTGCTGATGCGCTCCGTCAACAACGGCGCCCTGCCCGGGCTGGCCCGGCACCAGGGCCGGGGCGACACCACGGAGATCGAAAAAACCATCCGCATTGACGCCGCGCCCGAGCAGGTGTACGACCTGTGGGTCAACTACGAGAACTTCCCGCGCTTCATGGCTAACGTGATCGAGGTGCGCGACCTCGGCAACCGCCGCTCGCACTGGGTCGTCAAGGGACCGGCTGGCAGCGAATTCAGCTTCGATGCCGTGTTGACCGAGCAGGTCCGCCCGCGCCGGCTGGCGTGGCGCAGCGAACCGGGGGCGGAAGTCGAGCAATCGGGATCGGTGCGCTTTGAACCGTCGCATGGCGGCACGCTGGCCACGGTCAAGCTGTCCTACCGCCCTCCGGCCGGCGTTGTGGGCGAAGCGGTAGCGACACTGTTCGGCGCCGACCCGAAACACGAACTTGAGGAAGACCTCGTGCGCATGAAAAACCTGCTTGAGGGCGCGCCGCCCCAGAAGGGCGAACAAACGAGCGAAAACAAGATGTTTCAATAGTGCGGGAGACGGCTGAACTACTCCACCAAGGCGGATAGCGGCTGAGGTATTCCGCTAACGCGGGTGGCAGCCGATCTATCAGTGCGGTTAGCGGCGAAACTTTTCCATTCACGCGAGTGGCGGCCTACCGGTGTGCCACACCACCGTCGGCAGGTACCGCTTGCGCGTTCACGTCCGGCTGCGGTGAGGGGCTGCATCGTGACCGACGTTCAACATCGAAGCGCGAGGCGCAAAAGGGCAAGAACAGATGAAAGAGGACAACGGCGCCCGGAATGCAGCGCCATTCCCGGGAAAAACCAGCCTTGATCGTTTAACGCTGCGCACCCGACAATTGATCAGGATCGCGCGCGCCAAACCCGGCCAGGATGGCCGATGCGCGCGCCGCTGTTGCGGGGTCGGCGGCGGCGACCATCAGCATGCATTGCCCACGTTGCACGGGCGTTGCATAGTTGCGCTCGTAGACATGCTCCTCGCTTTCGATCGCCGTATTTCCCACCAAAAAATTGCCTTCAACCGGCCCCGCTTCGTCGTTATGCACCTTGAGCTCAAGTGCATCCGAACCGAAGCCGTCGGCGAGCAAGGCAGCGCGTGCCTGCTCCGCCTTCTCGAACTCATCAAACACTCCCAATACCGCATGATTGATCATTCCGCTCCCCTTCGCTTGGCTGTTCATCGGAAGAATTCGACCGGCGCGGGGCCGAACAGTTCAGTGCAGGCCCGCCACCGGCGCTTCAGCCCTCGCCGCCACCGGCCCCGGCACGCTGGCGGCGCCGCCCAGCGAGCCAACCAGCAGATTGAGTTCCTCGTCAACGATAAAGCCGGCGGCCGACGAGACCGTCAGCAGAATATCGGGCGCCATCGACGACGCAATCACAAACCCTTGCACATAATCCACCCCGATATCGGCCAGCGTTTGCACGGTGGCGCCGTCCTCGGCCCATTCGGCAATCGTCTTCATGCCCAGGTTAACCGCCAGCTTCACGATGGCTTCGACAATAGCCACGTCGGCCGGATGCGCATTCATGTTGACGATAAAATTGCCGTCGATCTTGAGTATGTCCGCCGGCAATTCCTTGAGGTAAGAGAAGGAAGTATAGCCCGCGCCGAAATCGTCGAGCGCCACCTTGACGCCGAAGTTGCGCACCTGGTCGATGAAGCGTCGCGTGTTGTTCAGGTCGTGCAAGGCGACGCTTTCGGTGATCTCCATGCACAGCCGGCTGGCCGCGTCGCGGTGACGGCGCAGAATGTCGATGGTGTCCTGGATGAAGCGTTCGTCGTTAAGCGAGGCGCCGGACAGGTTCATGCACACGAACTGGGTATTGACCAGCATGTCGGCGTGGCGCTCGATCCAGCTCAGCGTGGTCGAGAGCACCCAGCGGTCGATCACGCCCATGCGCCCGCTCTTTTCGGCCGCTGCGATGATCGGCCCGGCGGCCAGCAGGCTGCCGTCCGCTTCGCGCATGCGCAGCAAGACCTCGAAGTTCATCGAGTCGTACGGCATTTTCAGCGACATGATCGGCTGCATTTCGAGCACCATGCAGGCCGTCACATCGTTGGCCGAGAGGCGCTCGACCAGGTCCAGCTCGGCCGTGCGTTCGTTAAAGGCGGTGGAATCGCGCTCGTACACGACCAGCCCATCGCGGTGCCCGGTCTTGGCTTCGCGGCAGGCGCGGTCGGCGGTCGACACGGCATCCTTCATCTGCATGCCGGGCTGCACTTCGATCAGCCCGATCGAGCCGCGCACGTGGAACGCCTTGTCGCCGACGCGGTATGGGGTGTTGCCGATGCGCCCGACCAGGCAGCGGCAAATCAGCGCCGCCACCCGGATCGACGTTTCCGGCATGATGATCACGAATTCGTCGCCGCCCACGCGGCCGATCTGCTGTTCCCCGCTGAGTACGGCGCCAATCCGTTCGCACACTTGCTTGAGGACTTCATCGCCGGCACTGTGGCCGAACAGGTCGTTGATCAGCTTGAAACGGTCCAGGTCGAGATAGGCCAAGGTCAGCGGTTTCATCGACGCTTTCTCGAACACGCGCTCGATGCCGCGCCGGTTGAAGACCTTGGTCAGCGCATCGTTATTGGCCATGAAGCGCAATTGCTCGGTGGCCTTGTGCTGCTCGGTCGTATCCTGCAACACGCCTTCGATCTTGCCGCGCGCCAGGGTCGCGCGGACCACGAAGCAATGCGAGCCGTCGCGGTTTTCGATGCGCAGTTCGGCATCGGCCTGATCCTGCACCAGTGCGAACAAGGTGCCCCAGACGCCATCGGCGAAAAAATGCTGGAAATTCATGCCGCCAGTGACGGGGCCGTCCGCGCCGACCATCCGCTGCAAGGCCGGGTTGGCGCTGAGAAACTTCCCCTCCAGGTCCAGGGTGAACAGTCCGACCGGCATCGCCTCATAGGCGTGCTGCAGTTCGGCCTGCGCCGCGATGCGCTGCTCGGTTTCCTGGCGCATCTGTTCGGCCACCGCCAGCGCCGCCAGCAGGCTGGATGCGAGCGCGGCCGTGACACTGTTGACCATGCCGGCCAGGTCGCGAATACCGAGCGCGGCCGCGATGACTTCCACCAGCCCGGCCATCATCGTGACCGCGAACGACGCGGCGAACCAGAACGCCACCCGCGTGTGCGACCGGGACTGCGATGGCGATTGCGACATCAGGCTGGCCAGCCCGAGCGTCATCAACACCAGTCCGTAGGCAACAAAGCCCCACATCACCGGCAGGAATATGTGGTACGGCAAGAGCACCGATAGCGCCAGCAGCGGCAGGCAGCACCATTCGGCGAAACGCAGCGGCGCACGGTAGCGCGTGGCCGCCAGACGTTCGCGGAACAGGGTCTGGTACAAGGTCAGGGTCGAGACTGCATACAGGGCAATCGTCAGCGCCCGCGACGGCAGCAGCCAGCGCTCCGGCACGATCTGGCCCAGCCACTGGATATCCCAGCCGGCCGAGAGCGCCCCCATGCGCAGGTTCAGGATCAGCCAGCCGGCCAGCAGCACGTACAGGGCCTGGCGGTTGATCAGGGCCGTGGTCAGCACGAACAAGGTCAGTACGATCATGCCGCCGTCGAGCAGGCCGGACTTGCGGTGGTACTGCTGCACCGCCACGGCGAGTTCGCCAGCCTGCCATTGCGTGGCCGACAGGCGTGCCGGGCCGATGAGCACGCTGCGGCACAGCAGGCGCGCCGGCACGTCCGCCTGCGATGGCCCCGGCTGTGTCTGTGGAAGTGCCTGTCCTTGCGCGGGCGGCGGCGCCAGGGTCAGCGCAAACCCCGCCATCAGCGGCGCCATCGCACCTGTCGAGACAGCGCGGGTGGAACTTCCCAGCGGGAGCAAAGTGTCGCTGTCCCAACAAGCAATCTCGACCATATGACGCGAAGGAAATTCGATCACGGTACCGGCCTGCGCAGCGGGCGCCATGCTGAACCAGAGCGGATCGGGCGACATGCGCGTTTCGCGGTAGACAACTTCCGGCAGTCCGGCCAGTTGCGTGCGCATCTGTGCGGGCGTGACCTCACTCCCGTCGTGCGACATGACCTGGAACGCCAGCGGCTGGCCGGCGGTTGCCCGGTATTGGTTGCTCCAGAACGCGAGCGCCACGATCGAGAGCAGCGCAATGCCCAGCGGAACGAGATAAAAGGAGAGCAGGCGTAACAACGCTTCGAGAGCGTGCTGAACGCTGTCGGGCAGCATGCGGGACGAAAAAGTCGACGTTGACATGAGCGGCATCCGGCTACACAACTGGGCGCCGCCATTCGTTGCTGTTAGGCGGCAATCATGTCAAAGCATACATCGTAACTGTCACGCCGTCCCGCTTGATTTCCTACGCGGCGAGCCCAACAACAACAGCGCCCGACGCCTGCTGACCGCGCGGCAAGCCATGTTTCCAAGCAGCAGGCGCCTGGCGGCCGAGATCGATATCCGGATGGCGCGTGTTGCAAAAGAAATCGAGCAAGGGATGGCGCGCCGCTTCCCAGCGTTCCTGGCCGCTGGCGATGTCGAAGTACATGATGCGATGCGGCAGGTTGCCCACATGGCGCAGGGTCACTGGGTCGCGGCTGGCAAACACATCGGTGAACAGCAGTTGCTCGTACTGGCGGTCGACCGGCGCGCGGCCGCTGACCACGGCCGTGTCCACCCCGCTCTGTTCGCAATGCTCGAAGCACGCCTTGATCAGGGCCAGCTTGACCTGGCGTCCGATGCGTCCTTCCACGATGCCGAGCCGGGTCACCTCGGCCAGGCGCTGGGTGGCCAGCCACAGCGGCAGATCGACGGACGTTTCCAGATGCAGCGGCTGGCGAAAGTTGGTCTGGATGCGCGTGCTGCCGAGCGCGCTGCCATCGGCCTTCGATTCGGCCAGCAGGATCACGGTGTCGCCATCGTAGTCGGCCGCTTCGGGCTGTTCCAGCGAGCGCGCGAAATCCGGCAGGTGGCGGGCGTAGGCAGCGTGACGCACGGCCACGGCCTTGCGCAGGTCGGCCTCGGTGCGTACCGGCCGCACGGTAAAGGGCAGCAATTCGATGGCGACCGGGGCACCTACCCCGGCGCGGCTGAAGACTGGATTGGCTGCCGGCTGACGGGTATTGTTGAAAACGATATTGGCCATGGTCGTGCTCCTCATTCTTGTGGGAATCGATTGATTCTCTAAGGCAATTATCAGAGTTATCATCGGATTCAAAGCTGGAAGAAGAGCCATCTTTACATCACTGTTTACGAGAAGCATTGCCTCAAATCAACATGCAACTGGTCGTTCAAGCCCGACGCCCTGTATACTCTGGCCCTTTCAAGCCAAAACAGGACGTTTCCTATGAGCGCACTTCCACCCTGCCCTAAATGCAATTCAGAATTTACTTACGAAGATGGCAGCAATCTGGTGTGCCCGGAGTGTGCCCACGAATGGAGCGCTCAGGAAGGTGCAACGGCGGCCGATGACGGCCCCAAGGTTTATCGGGATGCGGCGGGAAATGTGTTGCAGGACGGCGACACGGTCACCGTGATCAAGGATTTGAAGCTCAAGGGATCAGGCGGCACCGTCAAGATGGGCACCAAGGTCAAGAATATCCGCCTGGTCGACAGCGACCACGACATCGACTGCAAGATCGACGGTTTCGGCGCCATGAGCCTGAAGTCGGAGTTCGTCAAGAAAGTATAGTGCCGGCAAGCGCCAGACGAAGCAATGTCAAACCGCCGCCCTGTCAGGTTGGCGGACATGGCGGCATCGGGGATTGTCTAGTCGCCGTCGAGGTTGCTGACATCATCGAGACCGGCGAGATCGCGATCATCGCCATATTCGTCGCTGCGGCGCCGCCTTCCGTACCAGATCAGCAAGATGCCGATCAGAACCAGCAGCGCACCGCCAGCTTGCCACTCCCACCCCGGCCGGTCGAAGGTCATCAGCAACATCATCAGGCCTGCGATAACGCTCAGGAGCCCGGTCCAGCCCAGAAAATCATCTTTACTCATGCGGCGCTCATCATTCAAAACAAAGATATACGGCAGGAACACCTCGCCCACATTGTCACGTCGCGCTTTCAGAAAAACAGTAGCAGGAACGGGGCAGCGAGATCAGCGCCAGCAAAAAGAAAAACTTGGCAAAAGCGGGCTTAGCCCGGATATTTCGTGAGTAGAGGTCGGCGATCCCGTGCCGAAGCGCGTTGTTACTGGTATCTGACGCCAATCACAACCGGGGACCGCCGATGCCAAATTGTACCAATGAACCGATCAAGTTGGGGAGGGTTGGACGGCGCGTCGTTGAGGCGTCATTCGACGGCGGCGACATCGTCAGCGACGGCGGGGTTCTGCTGCTGCGCCAAGTGGATCAGCGCATCGGCTTAAGCAAAGCGATTGCGCGCGTATTCGAGGATCGACGCCGTCGTGCCAGCGTTTCGCACAGCATGCGCGACTTGCTCGCGCAGCGCGTGTACGGCCTGTGCTGTGGCTGGGAGGACGTCTGTGACCACAATGTGCTGCGCCGCGACTTGGCCATGCAAACGGCAGTGGGCCGGGCCGATGACTTGGCCTCGGCGCCGACGCTGAGCCGGCTTGAAACGTCCTCCACGCGCGCGCAGGCGGCCGCCCTGCATGGCGTTCTGCTCGATCAGTTCATCGCCAGCAAAGCTAAGCGGCCCAAGGAACTGGTGCTCGACATCGATGCCACCCACATGCCGCTGCATGGAGAGCAAGAGAAGTCCCACTTCCACCGCTACTACGACAATTACTGTTACTTGCCGCTGTACGTCTTCTGTGGCCAGGATATCCTCGCCTGCGTCTTGCGGCCCAGCAGCCGCGATCCGGCCGGTATCCTCAGCGCATTAATCAAATTGATCTCCCGGCGCTTGCGCCAGGCTTGGCCACGCATCCGCATCATCGTGCGCGGCGATTCCGGGTTCTGCCGTCATCAAGCTCTGCGCCGCTTCGAGAAATGGGGGCTGCACTATATCGTCGGCTTGCAAAAGAACTCAGCGTTGCTGCAACGAGTAGAGTTGGCCGAACTGGCACTGGCCGAGATGTATCAGAAGGCCGGTTCCAAGCAGCGCATGATTGGAGAATTCACTTATGCGGCGGGGACGTGGGATCGGCAACGGCGCGTCATCGCGCGGCTGGAACACGATGCGCGCGGCGCCAACCCGCGTTTCATCGTCACCAACCTGACTGGGGGTCCCAAGGCACTGTACGAACGCGTGTATTGCGCCCGTGGCGAAGCAGAGAACCGTATCAAGGAGGCGCAGCTCGATTTGTTCGGACGCCGTGCGAGCTGCCATAAATTCCAGGCCAACCAACTGCGGCTGCTACTGGCAGCGTTCGCCTATACCCTGATGATCAATTTGCGCCGCCTGGCTTTGGTTGGCACGGAACTGGCACGCGCCTGCACGGCGACGATCCGCATCAAACTGCTCAAGATCGGCGCGGCCGTCGTGCGCAACACGCGGCGCGTGCGCGTCATGCTCGCATCCCAACATCCACTCAAGCACGTCTTCCTCACTGCCGCCCGCGCGCTGGCACCATAAGCCCGCCAAGTGCTGTCCCCGGCACGCTATAAAGCAACGGGGGTAGGGGGAGTTACGTCTGCAATCAGGCCGCGCGGCAGAACCGACACCAGGAAGCGAGCAATCAACATGCCGCAGCCATGTTCGGCGCACCCCGGCCCTCAGATTGGCAGACTCATGAAATATCCGGGTTAGAGCTCGAAATGCACCGCTGTTAATCCCCGTTCATGACATCGGCGATATCGTCATCGATGCGGTAGCCGAGGCAATCATAATATCCGCAGTCGCTACGTCGGCGGCGATTGCAGCGGTAAATCAACAGGATGCCGCTCGTTATCAGCACCGCGCCGCCCGCTTGCCACATCCATCCAGGACGGTCGAACGTCATCAGCACGATGAGCAGGCCGGCGATACTGATCAGATAACCGGACCATTCCATGATGGCGACCTTGTTCATGCGACGCTCAGCATCAGGATCAAGCCGATATACAGCAGGAATACCACGCCCGCGATGCACAACAGCGCCAGGGTGCGCCAGAAAGCTTCGCCGCGGCTGAGCGCATAGGCGCCGCGCAGTTGCAGAAACATATGCACCGGCGGCAGGCACACCACCACCGCCCCGGCCAGCGTGCCGAAGCCGGCATGGCCGATCGCGAACACCAGCGCGAACATGAGCGACATGAACGACAGTGAGTACAGGGAAAATACCGCGTGGTCATACATTGTCACGCCGCGCCGCCAGAAAAACAGCAGCCACAGGAAGGGCAGCGAGATCGGCACCAGCAAGAAGGAAAACTTGGCGCCGCTGCTCTTGAGTTTATACAAAGTCAATTCGGGATTGTCGGCCGCATGCTTGACGGCGGCATTGACCGCCGGCCAGCCGGTTTCCACCGACAACTTGTTCGACCCGAGCGTAATGCCGCCTTTACTGGCGATGACGCCGGTTTTATCGAATTCCTTCAGCACATTCTCGGCAACAAACAGCTCGGCCTTGGCTTCCGCCAGCGCCTCCTTGTCCGGCCGGTTGGCCTCTGCAGTACGCAGCGTCACCTGCGATGTCTCCACATCGCGCACCAACCCGGCGCGCGTTTGTGCGGTCGCTTCCGGCGAGCCGGACCGGTTCACACCCGACTTGCCACCTGTCAGCGACGCAACGAAGAACAGAAAAAACACGAGGAAAAGGAACAAGGCCAGCGGCGACACAAACCGGGTGCGCTGGCCATCGATGTAGCGCCGCGTGAGCTGGCCCGGCCGGGCGACCAGCATCGGAAGGGTGCGCCAGCCCTTGGCGTCGAAATGCAGGATGCCGTGCAGCACCTCTTCACCCAGGTGCAGCAGCGACTTGTGAACGTGCGCGTGCTGCCCGCACTGATGGCAAAACGCGCCCGCCAACGTCGCGTTGCAATTGGCGCAGCTCGTCGCGTGTTCGTGAGCACCGTGCGCGGGCATGTGCACGCCATCGACCTCGCGCGCCACCAACGGCGCTGCGGCCAATCCCCCCGCCGCTTCCAGTTCCATCGCCATCGTTGTGTTCCCGCAGATAAGATTGTTTTATGCGGGCAATAATATCATTCTCATCATAGCGTCGGACAACAATTTCAGGCAGCTTCGCGTGCCCGGGTCTGTATTAGCAACACTTTGATTTCCGGCACACAGGAACCGCAGTTGCCGCCGGCTTTCAGGCAGGCCGTCACTTCCGGCACCGTCTTCAGGTCGTGAGTGACGATGGCATCGCAAATTGTGTTGCGGCCCACCCCGAAGCAGGAACAGACGGTCGGCCCGGTGTCGGCGCGCATGCCCAGCGCCTGCCCGGCCAGCAGGCCGGCGCGGTCGAGCTGCGTCAGGGACTCGCTGGCGAACAGGCTGGCCAGCCAGGCGCGCGCCGGCAGGTCGGTACGCGGCGACAGGAAGATGCACTGTTCGATGCGCTCTCCCACCACGTGCACGGCGCGGTACACCCCATCGCTGGCGTCCTCGTAGTCGAGCCAGTCTGCGTCATCGGTGACGCCGAGCAGCGCACGGGCCCATGCGGCACGGTCGCGCAACTGGCCGCGCCCCGCCATCTCGTAGCGCGCAAAGCCGCGTCCCTGCACCCGCGTCCAGTGCGCGACCTGATCGAGCGCCAGTTCGCTGCGGCTGAGGACAAACGCATGCCACGCCACCCCGAAGCGCTCCACCTGCACCGGCGTGTGCTTGAATTCCGGCTCGCCCGACACCGGATCGACCACCGGATTGACCACGGTGCCAACGCGCGCGTCGGACGCCGTCTGGCCGTTCCAGTGAATCGGCACGAACACCGACCCGCGCGCGATGCCGCCGCCGTGCTGCACGCGCGCCACCATGGCGCCCCATTGGCTCGATACGCGCGCCAGCTCTCCTTCGCGCACGCCGTACAGCAGCGCGTCTTGCGGATGCATGTCGATGAAAGCTTCGGCCGTGTGATCGGCCAGGCGCGGGGCGCGGCCGGTGCGGCTCATGGTGTGCCACTGGTCGCGCACGCGCCCCGTATTGAGCACCAGCGGATACTCGGGATCGACCGGGTTGGCCGGTGCGCGCGGCGCCGTGGCGATGAAGCGCGCCTTGCCGTCGGCGTGCGCAAAGCGGCGGTCCGCGAACAGGCGCGCACTGCCTTCCAGGGCGCCCTCGGCGCCGCGCCGCACCGGCCACTGCACCGATTCGAGCTTGTCGTATTCCGGCGCCTGCAGGCCGCACAGGCCGGACAGATTGAACACGCGCCGCTGCGCGCCTTCGTTGCGGAACACGGTCAGGCGCGCATGTTCGTCGAATACCTCGTGGGCGCTGGCGAAATCGAAACCGTCGAAGCCCAGCCGCCGCGCCACGTCCGCCAGGATGCGCCAGTCGGCACGCGCTTCGCCCGGCGCCGGCAGGAACGCGCGCTGGCGCGAAATCAGGCGCTCCGAATTGGTGACCGTGCCATCTTTCTCGCCCCAGCCCAGTGCCGGCAGCAGCACGTCGGCAAAGGCATTCGTGTCGGTGCTGGCGATAATGTCGGACACCACCACCAGCTCGCATTTTTCCAGCGCGCGCTGCACCTGGTTCGCGTCCGGCATGCTCACCATCGGATTGGTGGCGATGACCCACACCGCCTTGACGGTGCCCGCTTCGATCGCCTTGAACAGGTCGACCGCCTTGAGGCCGCCCTTGGCCGCGATGCGCGGCGACGACCAGAAGGTTTGCACCGTGTCGCGGTGCTGCGGATTGTCCAGGTCCATGTGCGCGGCCAGCATGTTGGCCAGGCCGCCCACTTCGCGCCCGCCCATCGCATTCGGCTGGCCGGTGATCGAAAACGGCCCCATGCCCGGCTGGCCGATGCGGCCCGTGAGCAGGTGGCAGTTGATGATGCTGTTGACTTTATCGGTGCCCGCCGACGACTGGTTCACGCCTTGCGAGAATGCCGTGATGACTTTCGTGGTCGCCGCGAAGCCGCCATAAAAGGCCATCAGGTCGTCGGGATCGATGCGGCAGTGGCGCGCCACCGCCAGTGGATCGGCGCAATCGACCTGCGCCGCATCGAGCGCCTGTTGCAGGCCGTTGGTGTGGGCCTCGATAAAGGCGGCGTCCTGCACGCCGGTGCGCGCCAGATAGCTGAGCAAGCCGTTGAACAGCCACACATCGGTGCCGGGTTTGACCGGCAGGTGCAGGTCGGCCAGCTCGCAGGTGGCGGTGCGGCGCGGATCGATAACGACGATCCGCACTTCCGGGCGCGCTTCCTTGAGACGCGCGATGCGCTGAAACAGGATCGGATGACACCATGCCGTGTTCGAGCCGACCAGCACCACCATGTCGGCCAGGTCGAAGTCTTCGTAGCAGCCCGGCACCAGGTCGGCTCCGAAGGCCCGCTTGTGGCCCGCCACGGCCGACGACATGCACAGGCGCGAATTGGTGTCGATGTTGGCGCTGCCGATATACCCTTTCATCAGCTTGTTGGCCACGTAGTAGTCTTCGGTCAGCAGCTGACCGGACACGTACAGCGCCACCGCATCGGGTCCGTGTTCGTCGATGATGGCGCGCAGGCCGCCGGCGACGCGCTCCAGCGCTTCGTCCCACGATGCCTGGCGCAGCACGCCGTCTTCGCGCACAGCCGGATGCAGCAGGCGGCCTTCAAGACCGATGGTTTCGCCCAGCGCCGCCCCCTTCACGCACAGGCGGCCCCGGTTGGCCGGATGGCTGGCGTCGCCCGCGATGGCGATGGCGCCGTCGGGCAAGGGCGTGGCAGTCACGCCGCAGCCCACGCCGCAATAAGGACAGGTGCTGCGCACCGCGAGTGGTATAGGTGAAAGGTTCAATTCAGGCTCCGTGTCAGGCGGCTTGGGCGCACAAGGCTTCGCCGAACAGCAGGCGACTGCGCATGGCCGATATGTCGGTGCGGTTCTGGATCAGACCAAAGTACCACGGTCCATCCTGCACGTCGCCGTACAGGACCGCACCGGCGATGCGGTTCCCGGCCAGCACCAAGCGTTTGTAGATGCCGCGGCGCGGATCGCGCAGCACCAGGTCTTCGCTGCCCTCGCCGCCGATAAAATCGCCCACCGAATACAGGTCGACGCCGGTCACTTTCAGCTTGGTGGGTGTGGCCTGCTGCACGTAGCGGCGGTGGCCGTTGCGCGCCAGGTGCGCGCCGCACACCTTGGCCTGGTCCCAGATCGGGGCCACCAGGCCAAACGTGGCGCTGCGGTGCTGCACGCATTCGCCCACGGCATAGACGCGCGGATCGTACGTCTGCAAGGTGTCATCGACGACAATGGCGCGCTCACAGTGCAGGCCGGCCGATTTGGCCAGTTCGATATTCGGGCGCACGCCGGCGGCCATCACCACCAGATCGGCGGGGATTTCGTTGCCATCCTTGAAGCGCACTGCCTTGACGCGAAGGTCGCCCACGATCTCGCTGGTGTGCGCTTCAAGCAGGAAGCGCAGGCCTTTCAGTTCCAGCGCGGACTTGAGCAGCAGCGCGGCCGGCTTGTCGAGCTGCTGGTTCATCAGGCTGTCCATCACGTGCACCACGGTGACCTGCATCCCGCGCCGCAGCAGGCCGTTGGCCGCCTCCAGTCCGAGCAGGCCGCCGCCGATGACGACCGCATGGCCGCCGCTGCGGGCCGCTTCGAGCATCGTATCGACATCCTGGATGTCGCGAAAGCCGATCACACCCGCCAGTTTGTGGCCGGGCACCGGCACGATGAACGGCTTCGAGCCGGTGGCCAGCAGCAGCCGGTCGTACCAGACCTCGCGGCCCGATTGCGAACGCACCATGCGCTTGCGGCGGTCGATATGCACCACCGGATCGCCCGCATGCAGGGTGATGCCGTTGGCGGCATACCATTCGCGCGTGTGCAGCATGATGTCGTCGATGTTCTTTTCGCCGGCCAGAAGCGGGGAAAGCAGGATGCGGTTGTAATTACCATGCGGCTCGGCGCCGAACACCGTGATGTCGTACAGCTCCGGCGCCAGCTTGAGCATTTCCTCGACCGTGCGCATGCCGGCCATGCCATTGCCGATAACGACCAGCGATTGCCTGGCGACGGGCGCTGTCGTGACCTTTGTCATGCGCAGACCCATACCTTGCCGTCCTCGACCCGCGCGCGGTAGCTGGGCACCGAGTGTTCCGGCGCTTCCAGGCATTCGCCGGTGAACAGGTCGAAGTGCTGTTTGTAGATGGGCGACGCCACCACGATGCGGTCGCCCAGGCTGCCCACCAGCCCGCGCGAGAGTACCGAGACGCCGCTGTTCGGATCGTAGTTCCCGATCGCGAACACGCGCTCTTCGCTGTCAAGCACGTGGAATACGGCGACCTGCTCGCCTTTCAGGAGCGCGCACACGCCGGTGTTGGGGACGATCTCGTCGAGCGAGCAGACGGCAGTCCAGTTGGTCAGTTCGATATCGCGGTGCATGAGCTTCTCCTTAGGCGGTTTTGACGATGAGTGGAATGACGCGCTTGCGTTCTTCGATCGTGGCCGGACGAATCTGGCCGCGCTCGGGCATGAAGACCACGTTCTGGTCGGCCTGGTCGCTGTTGACGAAATGGCGGAAGCGCTGGCGCGTGGCCGGATCGTTCACGGCGTTCTTCCACTCGCAGGCGTAGGTGTCGACCACGTGCTGCATGTCCGCTTCCAGTTCGGCGGCCAGGTGCAGCTTGTCGTCGATGACGACCGATTTCAGGTAATCGAGGCCGCCTTCGAGGTTGTCGCGCCAGACGCTGGTGCGCTGCAGGCGGTCGGCCGTACGTACATAAAACATCAAAAAGCGGTCGATGTAGCGCACCACGGTTTCCTGATCCAGGTCCGAGGCAATCAGTTCCGCGTGGCGCGGCTTCATGCCGCCGTTCCCGCACACGTAAAGGTTCCAGCCTTTTTCGGTGGCGATCAGGCCCACGTCCTTGCCCTGCGCTTCGGCGCATTCGCGGGTGCAGCCGGATACGCCGAACTTGATTTTGTGCGGCGTACGCAAGCCCTTGTAGCGGTTTTCCAGCTCGATCGCGAAACCGACGCTGTCGGCCACGCCGTAGCGGCACCAGGTCGAACCGACGCACGATTTGACGGTGCGCAGCGACTTGCCGTACGCATGGCCCGACTCGAAACCGGCTTCAATCAGCTCTTCCCAGATCAGCGGCAGCTGCTCGACGCGCGCGCCGAACAGGTCGACCCGCTGGCCGCCGGTGATCTTGGTGTACAAGCCATATTTTTTGGCCACCATGCCGACCGCGATCAGGCCATCGGCCGTCACTTCCCCGCCCGGCATGCGCGGCACCACCGAGTAGGTGCCATCCTTCTGGATGTTACCGAGGAAGTAGTCGTTCGAATCCTGCAGGCTGGCGTGTTCGGGTTTCAGCACGAAGTCGTTCCAGGTCGACGCCAGTACGTTGGCGGCCACTGGCTTGCAGACGTCGCAGCCGCGGCCCGTGCCGTGCTGCGCCAGCAGGTCCTCGAAGGACGTGATCTTGCCGACCTTGACCAGATGGTAGATTTCCTGGCGCGAGTACGGGAAGTGTTCGCAGACGTGGTTGTTGACGGCCATGCCCTGCTTTTTCATTTCCGCCTTCATCACCTGCGTGACCAGCGCCACGCAGCCGCCGCAGGTGGAACCGGCCTTGGTGCAGCTTTTCAGCGCGCCGATGGTGGTGGCGCCGCCGCAAACGGCGGCGCACAGGTCGCCCTTGGAGACGTCGTTGCAGGAGCATATCTGGGCCGTGTCGGGCAAGGCGTCCACGCCCAGGCCCGGGCGCGCCTTGCCGTCGCTTTGCGGCAGGATGAGAAATTCCGGCGACTCGGGCAGCTCGATTTTATTCAACATCATCTGCAGCAGGGTGCCGTATTCGCTCGCGTCGCCCACCATCACGCCGCCGAGCAGGAATTTGCCGCAGTCGGAAACGACGATCTTCTTGTACACCTGTTTGCGTTCGTCGGTGAACTGATAGGAGCGGCTGCCCGGACTGACCGCGTGCGGATCGCCGATGCTGGCAACGTCCACGCCCATCAGTTTGAGCTTGGTGCTCATGTCGGCGCCGGTAAAGGCGGCGGCCTGCTCGCCCAGCAGATGGCGCGCGGCCACGCGGGCCATGTCGTAGCCCGGCGCCACGAGGCCGAACAGCTGGCCGTTCCACAGCGCGCACTCGCCGATGGCGTAGACATCCGGGTCTGAGGTCAGGCAGCTGTTGTCGATGGCGATGCCGCCGCGCGCGCCGATCGTCAGGCCGCACAGGCGCGCCAGGTCGTCGCGCGGCCGAATCCCGGCCGAGAACACGATCATGTCGGTGTCCAGATGGCTGCCGTCGGCAAAGCGCATGCGGTGCGTGCCCTCTTCGCCGTCGACGATTTCAAGCGTGTTCTTTTGGGTGTGGACGGTCACGCCCAGGTCTTCGATTTTTGCGCGCAGCACGCGCGCGCCGCCATCATCGACCTGCACCGCCATCAGGCGCGGCGCGAATTCCACCACGTGGGTCTGCAGCTGCATGTCGCGCAGGGCCTTGGCGCACTCCAGGCCGAGCAGGCCGCCGCCGATCACCACGCCGGTTTTGGAGCGCTTGCCGCATTCGAGCATCGCCTCCAAATCTTCGATGGTGCGGTAGACGAAGCAGTCCTTGCGGTCCTTGCCGGCCAGCGGCGGCACGAACGGGTACGAGCCAGTGGCGAACACCAGTTTGTCGTAGGCCAGCACTTCGCCGCTGCCGACGGTGACGGTTTTGGCTGCGCGGTCGACGGCGACGGCTTTCGCGTTCAGCTTGAGCAGCATATTGCCACCCTCGAAGAAGCCGGCCGGCACCAGCGACAGGTCGTCGGCCGATTTACCGGAGAAAAATTCCGACAGGTGCACGCGGTCGTAGGCGGCGCGCGGTTCTTCGCACAGGACCGTCACCTCCAACCCTGGCGCGGCGGTGGCGCCGAGCGACTCGAGGAATTTGTGGCCCACCATGCCGTGGCCGATGACGATGATCTTCATGCTGATTCTCCTTACGCGACAGCGTTGTTGACGGCGACCGGACGGTCGTCCACGGCGGCGGTGAGCCTGACCGCGATGGCGCACAGCGCCGACAGCAGCACCAGGCCGCTGAGGATGGTGAGGGTTTGGGCGATGTCGCCGGTGCCTTTCATGAGAAAGCCCGCCGCGACCGCGCCCACGTTGCCGCCGGCGCCGATGATGCCGGCCACGCCGCCCAGCGCCTTGCTGTCGATGAAGGGCACCAGCGCGTAGGTGGCGCCGCAAGCCATGTGGGTGAACAGGCCGAACACCAGCATGGCGATCACCGCGAAGACAACGCCGTCGGCCTTGGCGAACCACAGCAGGCCGGCGCCTTCGCCGATCATCAGCACGAACAGCAGCGTGACGCGGCTGTTAATGGTGCCGCGCATCGCCAGCTTGTCCGATACCCAGCCGCCGAGGGCACGGGCGAACAGCGCCAGCAGACCGAAGCTGCCGGCGGCCATGCCGGCTTCCTTCAGGCTCAGTTTGAAATGGTCGACGTAGTAGACGGCGGCGATGTTGTGGATGAATATCTCGATGCCGAAGCAGGCGCCGTAGGTGACGAACAGCAGCCACACGCGGTGGTTGGCGCTGGCGGCCTTGAAGCTCTCCCAGCCGCCGGCGGGGGCATGCCCCGCCTTGCCGCCTTCGATGGCGATGCCAGCCGCGCGCATGTCGTCGTAATTACCTTGCGGGCAATCCTGGGTGAATTTCCAGTACAAGCCAGCCATGACGACCATCAGCACGCCCGGCACCAGCAGGGCCACGCGCCAGCCGAGGGCTTCGCGCACGCCCAGCATCAGCAGTGCGCCGACCAGCAGTGGCATCAGCGCCTGCGCTGCGCCGCCGCCGGCATTGCCCCAGCCGGCTGCGGCCGCGTTGGCGGTGCCGACGACCTTGGGGCCGAACATGACGGAGGTGTGGTACTGGGTGATGACGAAGCTCGCGCCGACGGCGCCGATGCCGAGGCGGAAAAACAGGAAGCTTTCATAGCTTTGCGACGCCGCCACGCCGAGGACCGGGATGGCGCCGAGCAGCAGCAGGCCGGTGTAGGCCTTGCGTGGCCCGAAGCGGTCGCACATGGGGCCGACGATCAGACGGACCAGGATCGTGATGGCGACGGCGGCGATGTTGATGTTGGCGACCTGCGCGAGGGTCAGGCCGAATTCGCCTTTGATGATGGGCATCAGCGGCGCGCAGGCGAACCAGGCGAAGAAGCAGACGAAGAAGGCCATCCAGGTCAGGTGGAAGGCGCGCATCTGCGGTGTGCTGATACTAAAGAGTTCGATGGTGTTTGCTTTGGTGGCCATTGTTTATCCCGTTAAAAACAAAAAGGCGTCCGGCCAGACCCGGTTGTCAAAAACCAGGTTGGACGGACGCCGTTGTCCTGCCGATCCGTCGTTAGATCAGCGCAAGTTGTTCAGGGGATCGCCATTGATCCGATAGGTACTGTTTAGCAAACGCCGTGCCAGGGTGGGTGCGGGGCGGGATCGGAGGTCTGAGGCAGGAAAAAGAAGCGAACGCTACATTGCGGTGCACAAATGCCCGAAAATGATGCGTGGGAGGGTGCGGCGCCTTCTTCCTGCTTTGTCGTCACGCCGGGACGGGGAATAAGCCCTACCCCAGGTGAATCCGAAACGACTGCGCATACCCCCGCGGATCGCTGCCATCCCACTCGAGGCCGTCGATCAGCGTGGAACTGCGCATCGGCGACGATGGCACCGAAGTCCCTGTCATTTCCGCTGCGCCGCGGTACAGATCGATCCGGTTTACCGCCTGCGCCTGCCCCAGATAATCCGGTTCGTCCCTGAGCAACCCCCAGCGCCGCTGCTGCGTCATGAACCACATCCCATCCGACAGATACGGGAAATTCACCTCGCCATCGCCATGAAAACGCAGCGCCTTTTCATCGGTCCACTGGCCGCCCACACCGTTGTCATACTGCCCCACCAGGCGCCGCGCGATGGCTTCCCGGCCCGTATTCAGATACGCCGACCCGGCCAGCACCGTCGCCGTCTGCTCCTTGTTGGCCTTCGAGGCCTCGATCCAGCGGCTGGCGTCGAGCACCGCCGCAATCATCGCGCGGCAAGTGCCCGGATCGCTCCCGGCAAACGCCGCCGTCGTTCCCAGCACCTTGCCCGGATGATCGGGCCAGATCTGCTGGCTGGTCACCGCCGTCACCCCGACACCGTCGTCGATGGCGCGCTGGCCCCACGGCTCGCCGGCGCAGAAACCATCGATCATCCCGGCGCGCAGGCTGCCCACCATCTGGGCCGGCGGCACCGTCAGCGCGCGCGCGTGGCGCAGCGGGTCGATCCCGTGCGCCGCCAGCCAGTAATACAGCAGCATTGCGTGATTGCCGGTCGGGAAAGTGTGGGCGAAGGCATAGCCGCGCGGCGCATTCCGCATGTGCCGCGCCAGGCTCGGCCCATCCACGGCGCCCTGCTCCGCCAGCGCGCGCGACAGCGTCACGGCCTGGCCGTTGCGGCTCAGGTTCATCAGCACGGCCATCGCCTGCTGCTGGCAGCCGATGCCCAACTGCACCCCGTACATCAGCCCGTACAACACATGGGCGGCGTCGAGCGCGCCCGAGCCCAGCTTGTCGCGCACGTTCGCCCACGAGGTTTCGCGGCTGAGCACGATCCTGATGCCATATTGGCGGTCGAACCCGCACTCGGCCGCCATCACCAGCGAGGCGCAGTCGGTCAGCGGCATGAAGCCGATCCTGACCGTACGCAATTGCTTTACATTTATCTCTGCCATACAACTCCTTGCTTTCCTGTAGCTACGCGGCGACTCAACCGAGCAGATCCTCGACATCGAGAATGCGCTGGGCAATCTCCGCCAGCTTCAAATTCTTGTTCATCGCCATGCTGCGCAGTTTCTGGTACGCCTGGTCTTCGGTCAGCCGGTGATGGGTCATCAGGATGCCTTTGGCGCGGTCGATCACCTTGCGTTCGGCCAGCTTGTGGCGAGTCTCGCTCAGCTCGGCAAGCAGCTTCTGCTCCTGGCGAAAGCGCGCCAGCGCCACGTTCAGCACCGGTTTGATGCGCTCGGACTGCAAGCCCGCCACGATGTAGGCCGACACGCCTGCGGCCATCGCCGCGTCCATGCTGCTGGTGGTGTCGTCCTCGGTGAACAGCACAATCGGGCGGCGCTCGTCGCGGGTGGCGATGACGATGTGTTCGAGCACGTCGCGGGCGTCCGATTCGGCATCGATGATAATCATGTCGGGTTGAAGTTGAGCGATCCTTTCGGGCAAATAGATATCGGCGGGTAGCGAAGCGACGATGTCGTAGCCCGATTCGAGCAGGCCGATGCGCAGCGCGTTACCGCGCATGACCTGGACCGCCAGGGCGGCATCGTGCTCGCCGCCTTCCGGAACGATCGTATTGACGACGACAATGCGCAGCTTGCGTGGGGGATGCGCGGGGGTTTTGGACATGTTATTGGTTGAGAGTGAGGCCATATCCTTACAATACAAGCAAGATATGCGCCAGCACGATCTGCTGCTCCAAGGGCGGCTCGAACGGAATGGCGCAGCGGGAACAGTTGCGCTTCCTCGCCAGGCTGGGATACATTGCTGTTTTTATATCTGAAAGCCGACCATGCGCATGCGCTCTTCCCTTCTTGGCGGCCTGTTCCTGGCTTCCGCCTTGCTGGCGCCCGGTCTGGCTGTAGCCGACCCAACCATCATCTATCTGGTGCGGCATGGCGAAAAGGCAGCGGTCGAGAAAGATCCTGATCTGACCGCCCAGGGCAAGGCGCGCGCACGCAATATCGCCGCCATTCTCAAGTCGACCGGCATCGCGCATGTGTACAGCAGCACGGCGCAGCGTACACGCCAGACCGCCCAGCCGCTCGCCACCGACTTGGGATTACAGGTGCAGGTGTACGATCCCGCGCAAAGCGCCAACCTGGTCGCGCAGGTCAAGGCGGCGGGCGGTACGGCCTTGGTGGTGGGCCATTCCAATACCGTGCCCGAACTGGTGCGCTTGTTCGGCGGCAAACCTGGTAGCGACATCGGGGATGATGAATTCGACCGGCTATATCAGCTCATCGTCGACAAGGATGGCAGCGTGACGACGGTATTGCTGCATACCGTGGCGCCTTGACGAATTGTACGACGCTGCCGTTAGCGGATACGAGCATGACCGCGCGTCCCGGTTGGCGCTTTCAACGTCGCTTGGCTGCGACAGCCAGCGGGATGCGCCTTGCACCGGTACCTGCGCCACCAACCCGCTTATTTGCCAGTACTTGAGCAGTCTGAGAGCTTGAGCGGGATTGCCAGCTTCTTCAGCCGTTCCGGCTAATGCGCGCTCACGTAGCCGGGCGGCTCGCTCGGCGCCTGGCTCAGGAGCGTTTTCATCATCGCCGCCTCCTGCACCGGACTGCGGCCGAAAAAGCGCTTGAATTCGCGGCTGAACTGCGAACTGCTTTCATAGCCGACCCGGTTCGAGGCAGACGAGGCGCTCATGCCCTCCTGCACCATCAACAGCCTTGCCTTGTGCAGGCGCGTGCTCTTGAGATACTGGATCGGCGAGGTTTGCGTCACCGCCTTGAAGTTGGCGTGGAAAGCCGCCACGCTCATGCCTGCCTCATGCGCCAAGATCGGCACGTCCAGCTCGCCGCTGAAACCCGCATGGATGCGGCGCAGCGCCTTGCCGATCTTGCCGAACTGGCTGTGCTGGGCCAAGGCCGCACGCACAGAGCCGCCCTGTTCGCCGGTCAGGACCCGATACAGAATTTCGCGCAGGATGCCCGGTCCCAGTACGCGCGCTTCCACCGGGCACAACAGCACTTCGAGCAGGCGCAGCACGGCGTCACCCATGGCCTCGTCCATCGCCGTCGAGCACATGCTGACGGGCGTGGTGTGGGCTGACGGCGCGGGGCCGAGCGCCAGCGCGAGCTCGGCAGCGACTGCGAGGTCGATGTGCATCTTGAGCGCCAGCAGCGGCTCGGCTTCGCTGGCGTCGGTCTCGCTCTCGAAAGGCAAAGGCACCGACAGCACCAGAAACTGCTGGGCATCGTAAATGAAGCTTTGCTCGCCCAGATACCCCCGCTTGCGGCCCTGGCAGACGATCACGATGCATGGCTCGTACAGCACAGGCACGCGTGCCACGGCCCGGTTCGCGCGCATGAAGCGCACGTCGTCGAGCGCGGACGCAGTATAGCCCTCGGACGGCGCCAGCCTGCCCAGCAAGGCGATCATGCGGTCTTGTCTGCTCGGCGGCGTTGGCATCGGCTCCTCTGTGGCGGGTTCGTCAGCCGCCAGTGTAAGGCGCAAAACGCCTGCGCGCCAAGATCAAATCCTCGCGCAGGCGTGCCTGATTCTCTTGCGAGGCCGCCAGTGCGCATGCCCGTGCAGCAAATCGGTGCGCGCCAGCGGCAACACGGGTGCGCCCCTCTCCCGCGCCTCGGCAGTGCGGCACGCCCTGCCCCACCGCCAGCGCTATTGGCAAGCCCGGGACGGCGTGGCCCGGCTCCATCCCATCCGCGTTGAGTGCCCCAGCCACCGCCATGCGCAAGGTCTGGCTCCAGGCCTTCCGCGCTGAGTGCCCCAGCCACCGCTATTCACAAGGTTCGAGGCCGTGCTCCTGTTTCCTGCCGCCCGCGTCTAGTGGGCCATCCAGAGCGGCAATGTCGATGAGCGGAGCAAGGTCCTGGTCGCGCCGCCCAGCAAGACTTCGCGAAAGCGCGAGCGGCCGTAAGCGCCCATCACGATCAGGTCGGCGCCCGCCTCACCCGCCGCCGCCAGCAGCGCCCGGCCGGCGTCCGCATGACTGTCGACGTCGCGCACGTTGACCCGGATCGCGTGCCGTGCCAGGTACAAGGCGAGGTCGGCGCCCGGCGTGGCACCGTGCAGATCGCCCTGGGCCCGCGCATCGGCTACCACAATGTCCACCTGGCGCGCGCGTTGCATCAGCGGAATAGCACTGGCGATCGCACGGCTGGCCGGGGCGCTGCCGTTCCAGCCGACCACGATCCGCTGCCCCAGCGGCGCCCCAATGGAGGCGCCCCGCGCCCCCGCGGGCACCACCAGCACCGGTTTGGCGGAGTTGAGCAGGACGTACTCGGGAAAATCGGCGCGCATGCCCGGCAAGGGATGCGCGGCATCGTGCTGCCCGATCACGAGCAGATCGCAATAGCGCGCCTGCAGACTCATGCCCAGCCCGATTTCTTCCTCCAGCCGGCGCCGTTCGAACGACAGCACGCCCAGCGCGTTAGCCCGCTGCTCAAAGGCATCGAGCGCGCTGTCGGCCAGGCGGCGCAACTCGGCCAGCGGAGCCTGCACCGGCGGCAGGCTGGGATCGAGCCCGCTCAGCGCGAGCAGGCGCGGCGGCAGGTTGGTCAGCGCGCTGCCGATCAGATGCGCATTGTGCTCGATGGCCAGTCGGGCCGCGGCGTCAATACGCACAGCGGCCTGGGGCGACTCGTCGACATGCACCACGATCGTTTTGTACTCCATGTTGGCCTCCTTTTTGACTCCGTTGCGACCGGTCGCGCCCGACAGGCAGCGCATCACCGGGCACGCTGCAATTCCCGCAAGAGTACCGAGCGTGGGCCACGTCTCGAACAGATGAACTCCCGCAGCGCCGGGCATGCACCGCACAAACCAGACTAGCCTTGTGCGCTCGCCTCAATTTGCGCGATGTCAAACGCGTTCGCCCGATTAAATGGAACTTATCCGGGTCCGCATAACATGCCATGGGCCGTCAGAACACATGCCGCACACCCAGGTTGAAGGCGCTGTCGCCGCTGCCTGGTTCCGTGTTGTTGCCGACGGTGTAGCCAGCGCCGCGCTTGTTCTTGATGCGCGCATACGCCGTGTACAGGCTGGTGCGCCGCGACAGCACATGGCTCACCCCCACGCCCCACTGATGCGCATCCTGGTTGTAGGCTGTCCGGTCGTTCTTGCGGATATACGATGCCATCAGCGTGGTCATGCCGAACGGGACCGAGGCTCCCAGCAGCATGTCGCGGCTGTCCGTCGAGGCGGTGGGCCGCACGCCCCCATACGGATTGCCGCTGTTGGGCAGCAGCGCGCTGTTGGTCCCCTTGTCCACCCCATATGCCGCGTAAGCGCGGGCAACGCCAAAGTCGTAATTGGCTGCCAGCAGCGTATTGCGCCCGATCTCGCGCTCGGCGGCAGGCAGCGGCGGCACCGAAGCCGCGCCGGCAGCCGTGGTGACGTCATTGTTGCGGTGGTTGTAGGCCAGGCGCGCATTGAGTCCACCCCGGCTGTAACCGAGGGACAATCCGAACTGGCGTCCGGCCGTGCTGCCGCCGGGCTGCTCGCCAAGCGCGTAGGACACCTCCCCCGTCACGCCCATGATTTCCGGCATCGAATACACGATGGCGTTGCTGGTGCGCGTATTCTGGCCGCCGGCCGGGAACAGGTTCTTGGCAGTGCCCGCGTAGCCGCCGCCGAACGGGTCCGCCACGCCGGTCAGCGCATTATAGTAAGGCGTGTACTGGCGCCCCAGGGTCAGCCCGCCATACTCCCGATGACGCGCCCCCACGTAAGCCTGGCGGTGGAACAGCGCCCCGGCTTCCTCCTGCTGGCCGGTGTCGATACGCGCACCCGCTTCCAGCAGGAAGTTGGCGCTCCAGCCATACCCCAGGTCTTCCGATCCGCGGAACCCGATGCGCGACGCCGAGCCGACACCACTGCTGACCCGCGTGAGGTTGCCGCCGGCGCCGCCCTGCTCGCGCACGAGGCCGGCGTCGACAACGCCGTACATGGTCACGGACGACTGCGCACATGCCCAGCCGCTTAGCGAACCAAGCACGGCGGCTGCTGCAAATGAGATGGATAGTTTCATTATCTGTTTCCCCGGTTGATGCTGCGTTTCTCCCGCCATGACGGCTCCACCGGCATCAAACTCATCTGCATGAACGATGCAGGCACGGTAAGATCGCCGGCATGGATAATTTAAGTCACTCGTTGGTTGGACTGGCCGTTGGCGAACTGGTTCACCGTACTTTGCCTGCGGAAGCCGATCCGGCCCACCAGCGCACCCGGCGCCGCCTGATGCTCGTGTCGTGCTGGGCCGCCAGCAATTTTCCCGACCTCGACCTCGTGCTCACCGGGCTCTTGCCCCAGCCGCTGGGCTACCTGCTGCATCACCGCGGCCACACCCACACGCTGCTGTACGAAGTGCCGCAGGCGCTGCTGCTGATCGCGCTGCTGTGGATGCTGTGGCCCGGCGCGCGCGCCCTGCTGCGCGCCAGCAAACCGGCCCGCGCCGGCCTGCTCGCGGCCGTCGGCGCCGGCTTCCTGCTGCATCTGGGAATGGATGCGCTGAACTCGTACGGCGTGCATCCGTTTTATCCGTTCGATGCGCGCTGGTTCTACGGCGACGCGGTCTTCATCCTCGAACCGGTGTTCTGGGTGGCCGGCGCCGTGCCGCTGGCGATGACGCTGGGCAGCCGCGTCTGGCGCGGGCTGCTGCTGGGCGGGTTGGCCGCCGTGCTCGGCTATTTCACCATGCGCGGGTATCTGCACTGGGGTTCGCTCACGGCCCTGCTGGCGTTCGGTGCCGTGCTGACCATGCTGCAGCAGCGCGTCGGCAAGAGTGGCAAGCTGGCCTTGTGCGCCGCGCTGCTGGGCGGCGTCGGCTTCGTGGCTATGCAGGGTGCGGCGATGCAGCGCGGCAAAACCATCGTGGCCGACCACCTGCGCCAGCTCGATCCGGCCAGCACCCTGCTCGATACCGCCATGACGGCATTCCCCACCAACCCGGCATGCTGGATTTTCGTGTCGGCCGAACGGGATGCCGTCGCCGGCACCTACCGGCTGCGGCGCGGCATGGTCAGCGTGGCACCAAGCGTGCTCGCGCTCGATGCCTGTCCCACGGCCCTCGCCGAAGGCATACGGCCGCTGAAAGCGCAGCTCGTCGTCAACTGGAGCGAGGAAGCGCCGCTGGCCCGCTTGCGCAAACTTCAGACCAGCAACTGCCGCTTCGATGCCTGGCTGCGCTTCGCGCGCATGCCCGCGCTGGGTCCGGATAATGCGTCCGACGCCCGCTTCAGCAACACTCCGGCGGGCAATTTCACCACCTTTCCGCTCGACCAGGCAAACGGCCAGCCCTGCCCCACGGGCGTGCCGGCGTGGGACTATCCGCGCGCGGATCTGCTGTAGCGCGGGACCGTGCTATGCTGTTTCCAAGCTAACCACCGCCGGACATCTCGTGACAACACAGCGGTTTTCGCACATGGTCGGGCCGCGCACCTACGCGTTTCGCGACCTCAAGGACTTGATGGCCCGCAGCTCGCCGGCCCGCGCGGGCGACCTGCTGGCGGGCGTGGCCGCTGCCAGCGCCGAAGAACGGGTGGCCGCCCAGATGGCGCTGGCCGACCTGCCGCTGCGCACCATCCTCGACAATCCCCTGATTCCCTACGAAGACGATGAAGTCACGCGCCTGATCGTCGACAGCCACGATGCCGCCGCGTTCGCGCCCATCGCGCATCTGACCGTCGGCGACCTGCGCAACTGGCTGCTGAGCGACGCGGCCGACAGCCCCACCCTGGCCGCCGTCGCGCCCGGCATCACGCCGGAAATGGCGGCCGCCGTATCAAAAATCATGCGCATCCAGGACCTGGTGCTGGTGGCGCGCAAATGCCGCGTGGTCACGGCCTTTCGCAACACGCTCGGCCTGGAAGGCCGCATGGCCACGCGCCTGCAGCCGAACCACCCGACCGACGACGCCACCGGCATCGCGGCCAGCATGCTCGACGGCCTCATGTACGGCAGCGGCGACGCCGTGATCGGCATCAACCCGGCCACCGACAACGTGGCCCAGGTCGTCACGCTGGTTGGCATGCTCGACGCCGTCATCGCCCGCTACCGGATCCCCACCCAGTCGTGCGTGCTGACCCACGTCACCAACACCATCGAGGCGATCAACCGCGGCGCCCCGGTCGACCTGGTGTTCCAGTCGGTGGCCGGAACCGAGGCCGCCAACCGCGGCTTCGGCATCGACCTGGCGCTGCTGGCCGAAGCGCGCGGCGCCGCCCTGTCGCTGGGGCGCGGCACGGTGGGCGACAACGTCATGTATTTTGAAACCGGCCAGGGCAGCGCGCTGTCGGCCAATGCCCACCACGGGGTCGACCAGCAAAGCTGCGAAGCGCGCGCCTACGCGGTGGCGCGCGCGTTCAAGCCGCTGCTGGTGAACTCGGTGGTTGGTTTCATCGGCCCCGAATACCTGTACGACGGCAAGCAGATCATCCGTGCCGGGCTGGAAGACCACTTCTGCGCCAAGCTGCTCGGCTTGCCGATGGGCTGCGACGTTTGCTACACCAACCATGCCGAAGCCGACCAGGACGACATGGACGTGCTGCTGACCATGCTCGGCGCGGCCGGCTGCAATTTCGTGATGGGCGTGCCGGGGTCGGACGACATCATGCTCAACTACCAGAGCACCTCCTTTCACGACGCCTTGTACACGCGCCGTGTGCTGGGCTTGCGCGCCGCACCCGAATTCGAAGCCTGGCTGCACCGCATGCAGATCTTTTGCGGCGATGGCGCCGCGCAACTGCCGGACGCCCTGGCGCCGGCCTTTCAGCAAGCCTTGCTCCGCTTATGAACCAACCCAAACATGTGCTGTCCAACCCCTGGCAGGCCTTGCGCGGACTGACCCAGGCGCGCATCGCGCTCGGGCGTAGCGGCGTGAGCGTGCCGACTTCGGCGCAGCTCGATTTCCAGCTGGCGCATGCGCGTGCGCGCGACGCGGTGCACATGGCGCTCGATGCCGGTGCGCTGGCGGCGGCATTGTCCGGGAACGGGCACGCCTGCGTCGCCGTGCACAGCGCTTGCCCGGACCGCGCCACTTACCTGCAGCGTCCGGACCTGGGCCGCGTGCTCGATGCGCCGTCGCGTGCCGCCTTGATGGCCGCGGCGCCGGCTTCGTGCGACCTGGCACTGGTCATTGGCGACGGCTTGTCGGCGCTGGCGATCGAACAGAACGCGCAGCCGTTCCTGGCGCTGGTGCTGGAGCGCTTGCAACAGGAGCAATGGAGTGTGGGACCGATTGTCATTGCCCGCCAGGCGCGCGTGGCCATCGGCGACGAGATCGGGCAATTGCTGAATGCCCGCGCGGTGGCCGTGCTGATCGGCGAGCGGCCCGGCCTCAGTTCACCGGACAGCATGGGCATTTACATGAGCTGGGCGCCGCGCGTCGGCTTGACCGATGCCGACCGCAACTGCATTTCCAATGTGCGGCCGGCCGGGCTCGGTTACGACGAGGCGGCGTACCGGTTGCATCACCTGCTGACGCAGGCGCGCCAGCGCGGAATGTCTGGAGTGTTGCTCAAGGATGATACGGTTGCGGATCAGGGCGTGATTACGGCAGGGAAAGGGAATTTTTTGCTGCGTTGATGGGGGCGATGACGACTATTGCCTCCAGCGCCGTCGTTTCAGCCATGGGGGGGAACCGGCTTCGCGCGGCGCTGGGAGCGTCGCGCGGCCACACGGTTCCGCATGGCGACCGGGCCACCCCTGCACGGAACAACAGCGTGAAGGGGACCGCCGCGACGAATCTTAACGCCGCGCGCAGACCAGCCGCTGACCCACGTTGAACTTGAGGATCATCTTGTCGCGCGACAGCTCTTCCATCCGCATGGTATCGGCCACGTTCGCGAACTGAATTCCCAGCTGGCCGTCGCGGTACATCCAGCGGCCTGGCGACACCCGGTTCTCATAGCGCATTTCCAGCGTGCGGTCGTCATGGAAGGAAATCAGCACCGAGGTACCGCCGATCGTATCGTGGCAATGCCACTGGCCCACCACCATATCGCCATTGCGCGCGCTCTGGGCCGGGTCACTCTGGGCGCGTTCCGCGCTCATCTTGCCGATGAGTCCGCTGCCGCTGCGCGAACGCATGCTGCCGATCCATTCGGCCGGCGCGGCGAAATTCAGATTCTGTCCCGTGCGCATCTGGAAGGTGACGATCCCGACCAGCCGGCCCGCACTGTCGAACAGCCCGCCACCGCTCGATCCGGGCGAGACCGGCGCCGTGGTCTGGATCAGCGTGCCGCCGTCGAGCGGACGCAGCGACGACACGATGCCGTCGCTGATCGTCAAATCGAGCCCGTGCGGAGCGCCAATGGCAATCACGCGCTGGCCGGTGCGCACGTCGCTCGACGCGCCGATCACCACGGCCGGGGCATTAAGGCCCTTGACCGACAGCTTGCACAGGTCGCGTTCTTCGTCGGCCACGGCGACGGTCGCTTCGTAGCTGTCCTGCCCGAGCTTGACCTGCAGGCGCGTGCCCGCCAGCGCCACATGGCAGTTGGTAATGATCGCGTCGCCGCCGAGTGCCACGCCGCTGCCGGTGCCGGTCTGGATGCCGCCCCTGTACATATTAATACGCGCCACATACGGCGACAGTTTGGCGAACAGGTCTTCCATGCCCAGCGCGCCGGACGAGCTGCCGCCAGCGGGTGCTTGCGCGCCCTGGGACTGGCCCGCGAATGGATCGGCGCGCGTACCGCTGTCCTGCATCAGCACCGGGGTGGCGTTCTGGGTGGCGCCCTGGGTCGCAATAACCGGCGCCGGTGCCGGCGGGCGGCCCTTGGCAAAATACACCAGCCCGGCCACGAGCAGGCCTGCGGCCAGGCCATAGCGCCAGTCGAGGCTGAAACCTTGCTGCGCGGGCGCCTGCTCGACGCTGCGCGTCAGCGGCGGTGCGATCTGGCTGCGGTCGTACATCGCGCGCTTGTCGGTGTTCGACAGCACGGCATAGGCTTCGCGCACCAGGACCCAGTCGTTGCGGTCGTACGAACCGCTCTGGAACGCCGCATGCAAGCGCGCGTACGCGGCAGCAATCTCTTCAGAAGTGGCGAGGGGATCGACACCCAGAATGGTGTACAGCGTTCGTTTCATGTGCAGCGTCTCCGACGGAAACGTCGATGATAGCGTAAATATCACTCCTTATCATAGCCACGAGGAAATATTGCTTTTTCTTCGTCGCCGCCGCGACACAGCGGGCATCATTTGCCCGCTGGCCATTTTCTTATTCGCGCTGGAGCGGCGGCGCGCCGGAATCGGATTCAGGTGGCGGCGCGGACGGCGGCATTGGTAGCGGCAAGGGCAGCTGACCGGACGAAGGATCGGCGCGATCGCCCGTCATCGGCTCTTCTCCTTCCGCTTCCATGTCGTCCGGATCGGTCGGCGGCGGCGGCGGTGGCGGCACGCCTTCCTGCTGCATTTCGCCCGCTTCTTCGCTGATATCGCCCGGATCTTCTTCCTGCACCACCGGCGCCGGGCGACGTCCGCCCGGGAACACGGCGGCGGCATCAACTTTCCCATCAGCAATCGCCGCCTTGAAGAAGTCGCCCACCACCAGGATCGCATTGTGGCCGCCCTGCCCCCAGTAATTGCTGCGCATGGTGACGCGGTTGTCGTTGAAGCCGACCCAGGCGCCTGCCACCAGCTTGGGATGCATCATGATGAACCAGCCATCGGCATTATTCTGGGTGGTGCCCGTCTTGCCGGCAACGTCGCCATTGATGCCGAAGCGATAGCGGATGGCCGTGCCCGTACCGCGGTTGATCACGCCGCGCATCATGTCGATCAGGCTGGCCGCGTTCTCCGCCGTCATCGCCTGCTCCGACACCGGTTCGCCGAAATGCGCCACCACCTTGCCCGCCCGGTCCGTGATTTTGGTGACGAACACAGGTTTGCGGTACTGCCCCTGGGCCGCGATGCTGCTGTAGGCATTGACCATTTCCAGCAGGGTCACGGGACTTGTGCCCAGGGCCAGCGAGGGTACCTTTTCCAGCTTGCTCTCGCGGATGCCGAGGTCGCGCGCCAGCTTGATGATGCCGGGCAGCCCGACATCCTGCATCACCTGGGCGGTAATGGTATTTTTGGAAAACACCAGGCCATCGTGCATGGTCATCTGGTTGCCGCTCGAACCGCTCATGTCGGTCGGGCGCCAGATGGTGCCGTCGCCCGCCTTGATGTTCATCACCGCGTCGCGATACGGACGGTTGGGCGCGAAGCCTTTTTCCAGCGCGGCGCCATAGACGATCGGCTTGAAGGTCGAGCCGGGCTGGCGCGCGGCCTGCACCACGTGGTCGTACTGTTCTTTATGAAAGTCGCGGCTGCCGATCCATGCCTTGATGTGGCCGCTGTCCGGGTCCATCGCCACAAAGCCGGTCTCCAGGCGCGTCTTGGCGGCGCGTAAGCGGGCAATAAACGCGCGGTCCGACTTGAGCCGCTTGAGCGCCACCAGTCCGGTGTCGCCGTTTTCGATGGCTTTTTTGTACTCGGGCGTTTCGCGGATGAAGGCGTTGACCAGCGTCCCTTTGGAACGCCAGAAATACTCGAACGGCGTGATCGATCCGTGCATGCCCGCGTAGGCGCCGGCCGAGCCGGAACCGCCGCTGTCGGGCTGCGACCATTCGACGTCGGCAATGATCTGCAAGGCATTGCCCTGGCGCTCGACCGCCTTCATGGCCGCTTCCTGCATGGCGTAGTCGAGCGTGGTGTGCACCACCAGGCCGTCGCTCTGCACGTTGTAGTCGTTCTTGTCGGCCCATTCGATCAGCCACTTGCGCACGTAGGCGGTGAAATGGGTGTCGGTCGGGCTGCGCTCGGCCTGGCGCGAGAAGGATACGCGCAGCGGCTTTTTGCGCAGGCTCTCGTAGCGCTTCTCGTCGAGCATGCCGTGCTTGCGCATCTGGGCCAGCACCACGTTGCGGCGCTGCACCGAGCGCTGGGGATTGCTCACGGGATTGTAGTAGTTGGTGCCCTTGAGCATGCCCACCAGGGTGGCGCTTTCCAGAATATCGAGTTTGGAGGCCGTGGTATCGAAATACGTACGCGCTGCCATTTCGATGCCGAAGGTGTTGTACAGGAAAGGCACCGTGTTCAGATAGGCTTCCAGGATCTCGTCCTTGCTGTAGGCCGATTCGATCTTGACTGCCGTAATCATTTCCTTGAGCTTGCGGTTGAGGTTGCGCGAGCGGCCTATCTCTTCCGGGAACATATTGCGCGCCAGCTGCTGGGTAATGGTCGAGCCGCCCTGCGGGTCGCCGCCGAGCGTGTAAACAACCGAGGCCAGGGTGCGCTTGTAATCGATACCGTGGTGGTCCTTGAAGCGGTGGTCTTCGGTGGCGATCAGCGCGGCGATCATGTGGGGTGAAATCTGCGCCAGGGTCACGCGTTCCTGCAAACCCTCTTCAAAGCTGGCCAGCTCCTTGCCGTCGGCCGAGACCAGGATTGACGCCTTGGCTGCACGCGCCTGCTTCAGGTCGGCCACGCCGGGGGTGAAAGGGATCAGGATCAGCACCCACACCAGCAGCAGCGCCACGGGTGCGGCAATACACCACAGCAGCGTCAGTCCGATGCGTTTATACACCGGCTGCGCCATCAGATACGCGCGGCCGCGGCCAAGTTGCTCGCCAGCGGCGCGCAGGCCCTGCTGCAGCCGTCCTGCCAGATTGCGTTCTTCACCCACTGTTATTTCCTTGCTTAATAGTCATTAACTTGCCTGACAGTATATCCGAGGGGACGGGGCCGCACGCGTCGATCGGAGGGTCCGACATGCACGAGCATGGTTCCTGATAGGCCGAGGTGGTTTTGTCCTACGCGAAGGTTGCCAGTGCGCCTACTCCCCGCACGACTGAGGCCGCCTATCATGACCTTTCTGCTACAAGACAGGCAGCCAGGAAATATCCCAGCCACCCGGTAGCGCATTAGTTACCATAGAAAATATCAGGAGCACTATTATGAGAACCTCATCGTCGACCACCCGTACTACGCCAAAGGCAGTCCCAGGCGGCCAGGAAGCCCAGGATGCGATTGCGCTGCTGATTGAAGACCACGAGAACGTCAAGCAGATGTTCGAACAGTTTGAAGGCCTGGGCGACCGTGCTCATGCAACCAAGAAAAAATTGGCCATGCAGATCTGTACCGAGTTGACCAAGCACGCGACGGCCGAAGAAGAAATTTTCTACCCAGCAGTGCGCGCCGCCACCAAGAAGAATGAAGATCTGGTGGACGAAGCAACTGTCGAGCACGCATCAGCGAAAGACTTGATCGCGCAGATCATGGAAATGGAAGCGACCGAAGAGCTGTTCGATGCCAAAGTGAAAGTGCTGTCCGAGATGATCGAGCATCACGTCGAGGAAGAAGAAAACGAAATGTTTCCGAAGGCACGCGATGCCGGCCTGGATCTGGAAGCGCTGGGGCAGCAGATTGCCGAGCGCAAGGCGCAGATCACGGTGTAAGTCGGATTCACCCCGCTGAGGCGGGTTAGCACACGGTTCCTCCATAGCCCGCTGGCGCAAGCGCGGGTTGTCGGGGAATCGTTTGCGTTGTAGCCCTTCGTGCTTAGTGCCGCCTGCGCGCCAACGGCATTGCAGAGGCACAGAAAAAAAGCGCGCCGGATCGTTCTCCGGCGCGCCTCAAACCACCCTACTCCGCGTTCATCTGCAGCCAGTTCATGTTCCAGCCGCCAACGCGCGCGTAAATCGCCAGGTCCTGCTGACCGGCTTCCAGATACGCCCGCCCAGTCACCGTCTGCCAGTTCTGCCATCCACCGGTATTGGGCACGGTCACCGTCGCCAGGTCGCTGCCGTTCTTGCTCAATGCGAATTGCCCACCGTTGTAGATGCTGGCAACCCGGAATTGCAGCTTGTACCACCCGGCCTTGGGCACATTGATCGGATAGCTCATCCAGTCATTGTTATCGATATTGCTCACATTGAATCCGCCGCCCGCGTCGGTCGTCGTTTCCATGCGCATGCCGCTGTGCGTGGTAAACATTTCCGCCTCGATGCGCGCACCTACTTCCGGTTTCCAGTTCATCCAGTACGCAATGCTTTCATTGCGTACCAGCGGCTGCGTGGCGAAAGCGCGGAAATAGCTCTCGATCTGCGCGCTCGACGCCGTGCTGACGTTCAGGCTTCCCATCGCGCCGCCATTGCTGCTGTTGGTCACCATGCCCCAGCCCCAGGCATTGGTATCGCCATTCGAGCCGCCGTAGGTCACGTTCTTGTACGCCCAGTTGGTCGCCGCCCAGCCGTACATATTGTAGGCATCGTAGGTCTTGCGGGTAATCTGTCCGCCGTAGCTGCCCAGCAAAGTCCAGGGCTGGAATTCGCCGATCAGGAAGGGCGTGTTCAAGCCGGTGAGCTTGGCGTTCCAGTCGCAGCTCTCACCCGTGCCGTTGGGATTGCAGTGCAGCCAGTTGGCGTGCATGTTGGCCTGGTTGGCGGCGCCCTGCACTTCGTTCCAGCCCCACAGGCCGGGATAGAAGTGCATCCAGAACGCCACATTGGTCAGCCCGCGCGTGTTCGGATTGCCGTAGGCATCGATGCCGCTGTTGTGGCCCGGCAGCAGAATCACGTGGTTCGGGTCTTTCGCGCGCACCACGTTGAACAGTTCGTACGCGTAATTGGCCAGGGTGGTCGCGTCCGTCCCCCACGGCTCGTTGAGCAAGTCGTAGGCGGCCACGGCGTTGCGGCCCCTGTAGCGCTCGGCGATCTTGTCCCACAGCCACTTGGTGCGGTCGCGGTAGCCCGCGTTCGACCACAGCTGCGCCGGCCCGACGCAGCCATCGTGCTGCTCCTTCTCCCCCGCCTGGCCGCCGACGGTGCCGTGCAGGTCGAGGATCACGTACATGCCGCGTTTTTCCGCCTCGTTGATGGCGAAATCGAGATGCTTCCAGGCGTCCGCGCGCAGGTTGTAAGGGCTGTATTCGTTTTCCACCAGACTGAAGTAGAACGGCACGCGGATCACGTTCATGCCCATGCCCTTGATCAGGTCGAAGTCGCGCGTGGTGATCCAGCTGTCGCGGTACACGCCCATCAGGCGTTCCTTCTCCGCATTACCGAAGCGCCCCGCCAGCGTGCCTTCGAGCGTGCACTGGTCGTTGACCGGTCCGTTGCTGGTCGACATGCTGTTGTTCAGCATCCAGAACTCCATCTGCAGCCAGTTGCCCAGGTTGACGCCACGCAGATTGACGCGCTTGCCGCTGCTGTCGACCCAGTAGCGTCCGTTCTGGCGGATCGCCGGCAGGGCGGCCGGGGCGTTCTCGGCAGTGAAGTTGATCCAGTTCAGGTTGAATCCGCCTCCCTTGGCGAACACGGCCAGGTTCTGCGGCCCGGCATTGAGGAACACGCGCGAGCTGATGGTCGACCAGGTCTGCCAGCCGCCGGTGTTGGGCACGCCCACCGCCTCGCTGATGTCCTTGGCATTCTGGCTGAGCACCAGCTGGCCGCTGCTGCCACCCGAGGCCACCCGGTACTGCACCGTGTACCAGCCGCTGGTGGCCGGATTGACCGAATAATTCATCCAGTCGTTGGTCTCGATCCAGCCCACGTTGGCGCCGCCACCCGCGTCCGACGTCGCTTCGGTGGCCACGCCCTGCATCGACGCGAAGCTCTCCGCTTCGAGTTTGCCGGGCAAGGCTGTCTGTGCAGCGCACGCCGCGCTGAACAAGGCGCCGGCCACGGCACAGGCCAATCGCGGCAGCCCGATGCTCAAGTCCCTGTGAAGGGTAGGTTCCATGGAAAGTCTCCTGTTGTTATAAGAAGCAGCCCGGTTCCAGGCCGTGCCGCCGGGGAAGACAAGGATCACATCACCCGAAATGGAAACGTTCCCATCCCGTGCAGTCGATAGTATGGACTTCGCCATGCGGCGTCAACGTAAATATAAAAAGCTATAGGGAAACTTCGCTTGAAGTGGCGCCAGCATGGCTGGGCTCCGGGGAAAGTTTGTGCGCGTACAGATGACTTTCCGGCGACAAATTTGGTCAGCCAACCCGGCGGACTCAGCTTACTTTAGTCCTACACGCCAGTTGCGAGTGCTCCTACTCTAATGCTCGGCCCGCTGACCTAAGATGTCTCTACTCGCTGACGAACAACAAGTCCGACGGCGAACACAAGGTAGTTCTTGCAGTTTCTTTAATTAAAACATTAGGAGAAATCATCATGGCATCGAACAACAACCAAGGCGGCAACAATCAAGGTAGCAACAAAGGTAACAACCAGTCGGACAGCGGTTCGCAAAGCGGCAGCAAGGGCGGCCAGGGTAACAACCAGAGCGATACCAGCAACCGCGGCTTTGCCTCGATGGATCCTGAGCAGCAGCGCGAAATCGCAGCCGAAGGCGGCCGCGCAGCCCACGCTTCGGGCAATGCCCATGAGTTCACCTCGGAAGAAGCCCGCGAAGCAGGCAAGCTGAGCCACAGCGGCGGCGGCAACCAGCAAAGCGGCTCCGGCAGCAACAAGCAGAGCGATTCGGATAGTGGTTCGTCGCGTGGCTCGTCGGCCAGCAACAAGAGCGATTCGGACAGCGGTTCCTCGCGTGGCTCATCGGCCAGTAACAAGAGCGATTCCGACAGCGGCACCTCGCGCGGCGGCAACAAGCAAAGCGGCTCCTCGGACGACGATTCGTCTTCAGGCGGCAAATCGGGCGGCTCCAACAATGCCAGCTCGGGCGGTTCGAAATCGGGTTCCGGTTCAGGCTCAGGCTCGGGAAGCAAGGGCTCCAAATAAGCTAGCCGCACCCTGCCCCGTTCACGCGGGGTAATGCAAGACGATAGCCTGCCTCGTGCAGGCTATCGTCATTCTGCCGTTCATTGCGGCGACGGAAACTGGCGCTGGCGACGCGGACGCGCAACAATGGCGCCGCCGGCGTTTATCGGAACTTCTTGTCGTGACGCTTGCGAGCCGCCGCCTTTTGCGACTGCAGGATCGAATCGACCCGTTCCGACGCGCTGCGTGCCAGCTCCTGCGCCAGCGCGACACTCGGAAAGAAATCCGGCGCGCGGTAAGCCAGCCAGGCGTACGCCGAATACAGGCGGCAGCTATCCTCCACCTCCTGCAGGTTCTGCCAGGCCTGCTGGCCCGTATCCTCGTGCAGCTTGCAGATTTTTTTCTTCGCCAGCGACTGCGCCCACATTTCCCATGCGCGCTGCAGCGACGGCACCTTGGTCGACACCGGCACCAGCGACAGCATGAATTTCTCGGCCACCGACAGCGGCAAGGTATCGAGCCACACGGCGCGCTCGGCCTGCTCCTCGGTAATGCGCGGATAGAAAAAACCGTCCGGCACATCGATATTGTGGACGAAGCGCCTGAGCAGGCGCACCAGCGACGTTTCACCGGTCACGGCCGCGATGCGGTGCAGATGCTCGACCGATGGCGCGACCGAAAAGCCGGTGGCGTTGAGCGGTGCCAGCTTTTCCTTGAGCAGCGCGCGCATGACCTCGTGCGTCTCGTCATCGTAACCGGCCACCTTGCCCTCCTCGTGCACGCCGTAGCGTCCGGCGCGGCCGGCGATCTGGCGTGCCAGCGAGGCTGAAATTTCCTCTTCCTCCACGCCGTTGTACTTGACGCTGGTGGTCATCACGATGCGCTCGATCGGCATGTTCAGGCCCATGGCCAGCGCATCGGTGCCGACCACGATATCGGCCTTGCCCTCGCGGAAGCGTTCGGCCTGGGCGCGCCGCACCTCGGGCGCCAGGTTGCCGTACACGGTCGCCACCGACAAGCCCATTTCCGTGATCATGTCGCGCCACATCAGCACCTCGCGCCGCGAAAAGCAGATCACCGCATCGCCGCGCTTGAGGTTGCGCAACTTGCGCACCGCGCCGGGCTCCATCGACAGCGGCGCCATGCGCTTGAGCATGTGCACCTCCAGCGGGCATTCGAGGCGCTCGGCCAGCGCCTCGATCGCGCGCCGCGCTTCCGGGGCGCCGACCAGGTAGACCACCGAGGCCGGGGCGCCGCACACGGCAGCGGTCCAGGCCGAGCCGCGGTCGCGGTCGGCCAGCATCTGGATTTCATCGATGATGGCGACCTCGACCGGCGTGCGGGTATCGAGCATTTCGACCGTGCTGGCCACGTGGGTGGCATCGTCCGCAATGCGGCGCTCCTCGCCCGTGACCAGGCTGACCGCCAGCGGCTTGCCGTGCGGGCGCGCGCTTTGCAGGCGCTCGAAGTTTTCCAGCGCCAGCAGGCGCAGCGGCGCCAGATAGACCCCGCTCTTGGCCTTGGCCAAGGCTTCCATCGCGCGGTGCGTCTTGCCGGAATTGGTCGGGCCGAGCAAGGCGATGAACTTGCGCGGCAAGCGGCGCGCCACCTCGAAGGAATCGGGATACTCGGCCAGGTTGATGCTGGCGCGGGTGCGCTCGGCGTGACGCTCCTCCTGGGCGCGCTCGACGGCGTGGGCGACGCGCTGCTCGATGCGCTCGAACAGATAGCTGGCCGGCTCGGACGTATCGACCTCGAACAGCGGGCCGAGGAAGGTAGCGGCATCGAGGTTCTGGTCCTCGCACTCGCCGGACATATCGCGCACGAACACACGCACGCTCTGGTGCAGGTCATCGATGGCGCGCGGAGTGACCCGTTCGCGCAGCAGGGCGCGCTTGGCGTCCGGATCCATCTTGCGCCACTTGCTCGGCTTGGCCAGCACGCCCTGGGCAGGCACGAGGTGGTAAGGCACATTCAGGCCGCCTTCATCGACCTCGCCGGAAAATTGCAGGAACACCCGCCCCTCCATCTTCACCAGGCGCACCTGCTGATGGTCGAAGCCCAGTTCGGCGATGAGGGCATCGTCGTCGCTGTCGTCGGTGGTGGAAGGAGGCAATTGCTGAGTTAAGGATGCTGTCATTGGTACGGGTCAAATTGTATAGGCGATGAACGTCAACTATATCGCGTCTGCGCCTGTTGCGTAGTTCCAATGCCTGCATCAGCACATCTGTTTCCTAACCGGGGTCAGAGCTCTGACTTGAAACATTTATGCGGTTAAACGCACAAACTGCACTCGATCAAGCAACAATTTAGCTTCGCCAACGTGGATGTAAGACACGGCAGCAGCCAGCGCCATAGGAGAAAGCCGTGTTGTTTGCCATCGGGCATGTGGCGACACAACCGGGGTCAGAGCTCTGACTTGAAACATTTATGCGATTGAACGCAGAAACTGCGCTCGTTCACGCAACAATTTGGATTCGCCATCATGCATGTAAGACACGTCAGCAGGCGGCGCCATAGCAGAAAGCCGTGTTCGTTGCCATCGGGCATGTGGCGACACGACCGGGGTCAGAGCTCTGACTTGAAATATTTCGAGTCAGAGCTCTGACCCCGGTTGTGGGACTAATCGTCGGGGCGCAGGAGTTTGGTGAGGGCGGCGGCGTACTGGCCAGCGGCGACGCTCGCGGCCGCTTGCATGGCGCGGTAGTGGGTCAACACTTCCAGGCCCGTCTCGGTCACGCTGGCGCCGCCGCCCTGGCTGCCGCCGGCCGCGCTGCGCACCAGCGGCGCGCCAAAGCTGCGGTTCATGACGTCCACCAGCAGCCACGCGCGCCGGTACGACATGCCCATCGCCCGCGCCGCCGCACTGATCGATCCAGTCCGCTCAATCGCGTCGAGCAGGTCGGCCTTGCCCGGTCCCATCGCAATCTCGCCGCCCTGCAACAGCCGCACCTTGACGTCGATGCCCGCGCCCATCCGCCCCGCCCTGTCGTCGTTCCGATCGTTCATCGCGCCTCAGCCGCCCGAGAGCAGCGCCGCTGCCTTGACCTGGGCCCACACTGGCATCCCCACTTCCAGCCCCAGCTGATCGCGCGAGCGCCGCGTGATGCGCGCCAGCAGCTGCGTGCCGCCCGCATCGAGCAGCACCATCACATGGGCTGGGTCGTTGCCGGGGGTCATCTGGACCACCGTCGCCCGCAGCTGGTTGAGGATCGAACTCCCCGCCTGCGCCAGCAGGGTCACGCTGACGTCGCGTGCCAGCACCCGCAGCCGCAGCCGCGTGCCGGGCGCCAGCGCCGTGTGCGCGATGTACATGGCACCGCCCGCCGCCCTCAGGCACAGCAGGCCGTAGACGGCATCGACGGACTCGACCACGGCGTCCACCAGCGCCCCGGCATCGTCCTGCATGGCGCGCGTCACCTCGGGCCGGACCAGGGTGTCGGCCACCGGCCCGCTGGCCACCACCCGGCCGCCGTCGAGCAGCACGATGTGGTCGGCCAGGCGCGCCACTTCCCGGGTCGAGTGGCTCACGTACAGCATGGGGATGGCCAGCTCGGCCTGCACCCGTTCCAGGTAGGGCAGCACTTCGTCCTTGCGCCGCCCATCGAGCGAGGCCAGCGGTTCGTCCATCAGCAGCAGCTGCGGGGCCGTGAGCATGGCGCGCGCGATCGCCACGCGCTGGCGCTCGCCGCCGGACAGGCCATCCGGACGCCGCTCCAGCAGATGGCCGATGCCAAGCAGCGCCACCGCGTGCGCCATCACCTTGTCGCCACCGGCGGCGCGGGCCCGCTGGCGGGCGAAATCAAGATTGCCCTGGACCGACAAATGCGCGAACAGGCTCGCTTCCTGGAATACATAGCCGAGCGCGCGCTGGTGCGTGGGCACGAACACGCCGGCCGCATCATCCTGCCACAGCTGGCCGTTGACTTCGAGGTAGCCGCCCGCATGGCGCTCCAGCCCGGCAATCGCGCGCAGCAAGGTGGTCTTGCCGGAGCCGGAATGCCCGAACAAGGCGCTCACGCCACGCCCCGGCAAGTCGAGCTGGACCTGCATGGCGAAGCCGCTGCGCCGGATGTCGAAACGCATGCGGATCGTGGAAGCGGCCGTCATAATGCCCTCCGCGTCGGATTGAAGCGGTACAGCAGGAACAAGGCGACGAAGCTGATCACCAGCATCCCCCCGGACAACCAGTGCGCCTGGGCATATTCAATCGCTTCGACATGGCCGTAAATCTGGACCGCCACCACCCGCGTCTGCTGCGGTATGTTTCCGCCAATCATCATCACGACCCCGAATTCCCCGACCGTGTGGGCGAAGCCGAGCGTGGCGGCGGTGATGAAGCCGGGCCGGGCCAGCGGCAGCACCACTGAAAAAAAGGTGTCGAGCGGACTGGCGCGCAAGGTGGCGGCCACTTCCAGCGGACGCGGACCGATGGCCTCGAAGGCATTTTGCAGCGGCTGGATCACGAACGGCATCGAGTACAGCAGCGAGCCGATCACAAGCCCGGAAAACGTGAACGGCAACAAACCCAGCCCGAGCCACTGCGTCAGGTGTCCGAGCGGGCCGTCCGGCCCCATCGCGATCAGCAAGTAAAAACCGAGCACGGATGGCGGCAGCACCAGCGGCAGCGCAACCACGGCGCCGACCACGCTCCTGGCGCGCGAGCGCGTCCGCGCCAGCCACCATGCGACGGGCGTGCCCAGCAACAGCAGCAGCACGGTGACCGTGGTCGCCAGTTTCAGGGTCAGCCAGACGGCGCCCCAGTCGTCCGCGCTCAGCATGCGGCCCTACAAATCGTAACCGTAGGAACGAATCACCGCGCGCGCCGGCTCGCTCTTGAGATAGCGCAGAAAGGCGAGCGCGGCCGGGTTGCCCTTGCCCCGCTCCAGCAGCACGGCATCTTGCCGGATCGGCGTGTACATGCTGGCCGGCACGACCCACGCCGATCCCGATTGCAGCTTGCCGCCGCTGTACACCTGCGACATGGCGACAAAACCGAGCGTGGCGGCGCCCGACACGACGAATTGATGGGCCTGGCCGATGCTGTCGCCCTGCACCAGGCGCGGCACCAGGCGCTCCTGCAAGCCGAGCTTGCCCAGGGTTTGCATGGCGGCCGCGCCATACGGCGCCAGCTTGGGGTTGGCGATGGCCAGATGGGCGAACTGGCCTTGCGCGAGCACCTGTCCCTGCGGATCGACCAGGCCGGCTTGCGCGCTCCACAGCACCAGCTTGCCGATGGCGTAGGTAAAGCGGGTCTCGGCGACAGCGCTGCCCTCCTGGTCGAGGCGGGCCGGGGTTTCGTCGTCGGCCGCGAGCAGCACCTCGAACGGGGCGCCGTTCTTGATCTGGGCGTAAAACTTGCCGGTCGCGCCGATGGTCGCGAGCACTTTGTGGCCGGTGTCGCGCTCGAAGCGGGCGCTGATGTCTTTCATCGGGGCGCTGAAATTGGCGGCTACGGCCACGTGCACGTCCTCGGCGCGGGCCATGCCGGCCACCATCAATGCAAGCCACACGCTGGCAAATCGTTTCATGCAAAAACTCCGGTAAGGGGCAAACGCGCCGCACACAGCGCTATATCCGATTATATACGACGCACAAGATGAGCTCGGGCAAAACGGACCTGCAGGGCCTTACGCAAGCGAGCGATTCAAGTGTGGCGTATACACGACCAAATGTGAATTTTCGCCGTGTGGCGGCTGCGCAAAACGCATAATGGTTGCCGCGATGGCGAGCTGAAACGCACAGCCATGGCCCCAGCGATAGCGATGTTTCACTTTTACAAGGGAACTTTGATGACACTGACTGACATGAAAATCGGCACGCGCCTGTATCTTGGATTCGCCGCCGTTGTGCTGTTGCTGGCGGTACTCGTGACGGTGGCGTATGCCAACTTCACCAAGCTCAGCGCGGCTAACGATATCAATGTGCACACGTATCAAGTGACCGCCGAGGTCCACGGGGCCTTGGAGCAGCTGATCAACATTGAGACCGGCCAGCGCGGCTTTCTGCTGACCGGCAATCCCACCTCCCTCGAACCCTACAATAGCGGCAAGGCCGACTTTCTCAAGCGCGTGGCTCGGGCCACCTCGCTGACAGCGGACAATCCGCGCCAGCAGGAGCGCCTGCAGCGTCTGCAACGCGAGCAGGAGGCATGGATGGCGGCGGCGATCGAGCCGACCATCGCCCTGCGCAAAGGCGCGGCCGACGGCGACATGGCGGCCGTGGTCGCCGCTGTCAGGGAAGGCAAGGGCAAGAAAGGCATGGATGCCATGCGCGGCCTGATTGCCGAGATCGTCGCGGCGGAAGAAGTCTTGCTGGCGCAGCGCGCCAAGGATGCCAAGGCCCTCGATACGCTGACCGTCACCGCGCTGGTCGGGGGCGGCGTGCTGGCGGCGGCCATGGCCGGCATCATCGCGGTATGGCTTGCCCGCAATATCACCGTGCCACTGCGGCGCGCCGTAGCGTTCGCCCAGCAAGTGGCCCAGGGCGACCTGACCGCCCGCGTCGATGCCGGTTCGCGCGATGAAATCGGCGAGCTGCTCCGTGCGCTCAAGGCCATGAACGCCTCGCTGGCCCGTATCGTGGGCGAGGTGCGGGTCGGCACGGACACGATATCGACCGCCTCGGCCGAAATTTCATCCGGCAACTTCGACCTGTCGTCGCGCACCGAACAGCAGGCCGGGTCGATCGAGGAGACCGCCTCGTCCATGGAAGAATTGACCGCCACCGTCAAGCAAAATGCCGACAACGCGCGCCAGGCCAACGAACTGGCCGCGACGGCGTCGGAAGTGGCGGTGCGCGGTGGCACGGCCGTGTCGCAGGTGGTCCAGACCATGGGCGCGATCAACGATTCGGCCAAGAAAATTGTCGACATCATCGGCGTGATCGACGGCATTGCATTCCAGACCAACATCCTGGCCCTGAATGCCGCGGTGGAAGCGGCCCGCGCCGGCGAACAGGGCCGTGGCTTCGCGGTGGTAGCCTCCGAGGTGCGCAACCTGGCCCAGCGCTCGGCCGGCGCGGCCAAGGAAATCAAGGCCCTGATCGATACCTCGGTGGAAAAAGTCGACATGGGAACGCGCCTGGTCGACCAGGCCGGGCTGACGATGGACGAGGTGGTCGGCAGCGTACGCCGCGTCACCAGCATCATCAGCGAGATCGCCAATGCCAGCGAAGAACAGCGCGCCGGCATCGAACAGGTCAACCAAGCGATTACCCAGATGGACGAGGCGACCCAGCAGAACGCGGCGCTGGTCGAGCAGGCAGCGGCAGCGTCGGCCTCGATGCAGGACCAGGCCGTGCAGCTGGCCGAGGTGGTCAGCGTGTTCAAACTCGATGGCGCCGCCATGGTGCGCCACGCCCCCGTCGCCCGACCATCCGCCCCGCCACCATCGGTGCGTCCGGCGGCGCCGCGCCAGGCCTTGCCGGCGGCCCAGCGCGCCCCGGCCAGGCAGCCCGCACCGGCCACCAGCGGCGAGGATGTCTGGGAAGAGTTCTAAGCGCAGGAAAGCTTTGCAAATTTGCAAGGGTATGGCAGGATGCGAAGGCGCGCGATCGCGCGTCTTCCTGCCGGTTCGCGGCGGGGCTAACTTTTGCGGAGCCTTATGTCGACTTCACCCGTACGCAGCATCGTCGCCCTCCTGATCGCCACGGCGCTGGCCCTGCCCGCCTCCGCCGCCGGCTTGAACATCTCCCTCAAGCATGGCAGCGCGCACGAGCAGGACTTACAGAAACAGCTCGAGCGCCTGACCGCCGCCCATGACCTGAGCACGTGGATCCAGACCGACAAGATCGTCGTCGACGAGAAGACGATTCCGCACAGCCATCCGGTGCTGACCCTCCACACCAGGCACTTCAACGACGATGGCGCGCTCGTGTCGACCTTCATCCACGAGCAGATGCACTGGTGGCTGTCGAAGCATCCGCGTCAGACGCGCCAGGCGCTGCGCGAGATCAGGAAGCGCTACCCTGCCCTGCCGGTCGGCTATCCGGACGGCGCCGACAGCCTGGCCGCGTCGCAAGAGCATTTGCTGGTGATCTTCCTCGAGCTCGACGGCGTGGAAAGGGTACTGGGCAAGGCCGAACACGACCGCCTGCTCACGTTCTGGAGCAGCGATCACTACAAAAAACTGTACGACATCGTCGCCCGCGACCGCGAACAGATCGGCGCCATCCTGCGCAAGCACCAGCTGATGCTGTGAGCGCCTACGCGCGGTGATAGGTGAGCGCGCTGGCGATGCAGAACGCCAGCGCATCGGCGGGCACGGGGGCAGCTTCGTCGAACACCAGCGCGCGGTTGCCTTCAAACTCAAAGTCATGCGGAAACAGGCTGCGGAAGGTGTCGACCAGGGTCGTCTTGCAGTTGAAGTAGATGGCGTAGCGTGACGGCGCCGCTTTTTTCCAGGCGATGCGGATCGTGCTGCCGCTTTTGCTTTCGCTAGTAAGATAGGCCGGCTCACCCCATTTCAACGTTTCTTCGAGCGGACCAACTCCCCCGGTCGACGCCGCTGTCGCAAAAATCAATTCACGCAGCGCCATCAGTTTGCCCCGCACCGGGGCGGGATAGGTGTCGAAGGTGCGCTGCACGGCAGCGTTGGCGAATGGCGTCATGGTCTCCCCGGTTGGACCACGACGCCGGAACGATTCCCTCAGGCCGTGGCTTTTTTCGTTACGAATCGCGCGGCGACCAGTGCACTGGCCAGCCCCACCACGATCGCCGTGGTGCTGCCGGAAAAACCCACTGCCGTGTCGGCGGCGATCTTGCCAACCTTAGGTTTGAGCAATTCCAGCCGGCGCCTGGTCATTTGCGCGCCCAGCTCGTTCAAGCGGTTCTTGTCCAGCATGCGCTCAGCTTCGGGCAGCAGCATGGTTTCCTCGTCGGCCACATGGTGCATCACGTCGCGCATCAGTTCGTGCAGCAGCTGGTCGTGACGTCGGTCGGTGGGACCGGTTGCGCGCAGCTCCGCGATCAGGCGGCGCATTTCATCATGCTCCGGCTGGCTTTTCTGGATCACCGGCTCGGTCCCGTTCAAACGGCGCAGCACCGGATAGAACACTTCCTCTTCCAGTGTCGCATGGATTTCCAGCGCGTCGCAAATGGTTTCGGCCAGCGCCTTCTTGACGCTGGGACGCGCGGCGGTGGTGTACTGGTGGAAGGTGACCAGCACATGCGAATGATCGAAGCGGATCATATCGGTCACGGAAGGGCTCAATTTATTCAAAGAAAACATGATTCTTTCTCCTGAAAAGTCGTGCCCTTATCTTAAAGACAGCCACCTTCCGCCCGCGTAGGACGCCGCCTCATTTTCGTGTCGGCCAACTGCACGCGCCACCCTGCACTCACGCAAGCCTAGCGCTCATTGCATCCGTGCAGAAACTCGCGGTACCAGCGTCCGCTGCTTTTCAGGGTGCGCTGCTGGGTCTCGAAGTCGACGTGGACAATGCCGAAGCGGCGCAGGTAACCTTCCGACCATTCGAAATTGTCGAGCAGGCTCCAGGCAAAATAGCCTTTCACGGGCACGCCCTGCTCCTGGGCCGCGCGCATGGCCGCCAGGTGGCGCACCAGGTAGTGGCGGCGCGCCTCGTCGTCGACGCTGCCGTCGGCCTGCACCACGTCGTCGTAGGAAGACCCGTTTTCGGTTACATAGACTTCAGCTGGCTGGTATTCGTTGGCGATGCGCAGCAGCAACTCGGTCAGCCCGTCGGGCGCGACTTCCCAGCCGAAGGCGGTGCGCTCGCGGTCCTGCGGCGGGACGACCTCGGTGCGCAGGAAGCCGGCGGCGGGCGCGTCGCGCACGATCTCGGGGAAATAATAGTTCAGGCCGACGAAATCGGTCGGCACCGCGATGGCCTGCATGTCGCCCTCCAGCACCACGGGCGCAGCCTCGCCCAGCAGCGCCAGCGTCTCTTGCGGGTAGCCGCGGCCGTACAGCGGATCGAGGAACCAGCGGTTGCGAAAGCCATCGTGGCGCTGCAAGGCCTGCAGGTCCGCTTCGCTGTCCGAGGCGGCGCGGATCGGGTGCAGGCTGAGCGCGATGCCGACCCGCGCGTGGGGCACGTTGGCGCGGATGACCGGCGTGGCCAGGCCGTGCGAGAGCAGCACATGGTGGCACACCTGCAGCGCGGTCGGCGCGTCGCGCAGGCCCGGTGCGTGCATGCCATCGAGGTTGCCGTGCATGGCGGTGCACCACGGCTCGTTGTGGGTGATCCAGTGGCGAACGCGGTCGCCCAGGCGGCGCGTAACCACGTCGGCATAGTCGACAAAGGCGGCCACGGTATCGCGGTTGGCCCAGCCGCCCTGGTCCTGGATGGATTGCGGCAGGTCCCAGTGGTACAGGGTGGCCCACGGCTGCAGGCCGCGTTCGAGCATGCCGTCGACCAGGCGCTCGTAGAAGTCGAGGCCCGCTTCGTTGGGGGCGGCGCCGCTGCCGCTGAAGATGCGCGGCCACGCGATCGAGAAGCGGTAGGCGTTCAGGCCGAGCGACTGGCCGATGTCGAAGTCTTCCGGCCAGCGGTGGTAGTGGTCGCACGCCACGGCGCCGTTGGAGCCGTCGCGGATCTTGCCGGGGGTGGCGCAGAAAGTATCCCAGATCGACGCCACGCGAGCGTCGGCGCTGCCCGCCCCTTCGATCTGGAAGGCCGAGGTGGAACAGCCCCACAGGAAGTCGTCGCCGAAACTGGCGCGTGCGAGAGGCTGGTGCGGGTCGTTTTTCTGGTTGGTCATAGGGAGATCGGTCAGTATTAAAGTTGCTCGATGAAAAATTGGAATCGCTTCCACTTTACCACAAAAAAAAGCGACGGCAAGGGCGATGGGGGATTATTTGATCGTTGAGTTGCGCTGCTTTGACCATTGGGCGCTGATCCAATATCCGTCGTCCCCGCGCAGGCGGGGACGACGGATTGACGGCTTGATGGCTCGACGCTTGACGCTTGACGCTTGACGCTTGACGCTTGACGCTTGACGACAGTAAGGCTACGCGCAGCGCCGCCGGCCGGCGGCTCTAAATATCCTTCGCCTTCCCCAACGACGCCCGCAACGCAATCGTCACCGGATATGCATGCGTCACCGGCCGGTCCATGTCATAGCAGCGATTGAGCAGGCAGTTCAAGCCATTGAGCGTCATCTCGGTCCACGGCATGTGCACCGTGGTCAGGCGCGGGGCCGTGTACTCGGCGCTGTTGGTGTCGTCGTACCCGAGCACCGATACCTGCTCCGGCACCGCAACGCCAGCCTGCTGAAAATACGACAGCGCGCCCACCGCCATGTCGTCATTGGCGCAAAACACGGCGGTAAACGGATAGCCCGATTCGGCCAGTTCCCTGGCCGCTTCCCACCCGCCCTTCGGCGCGAAATCGCTTTCGGCCACCCACATGCCGTCGGTGTCGATGCCGGCATGCGCCAGCTCGCCCAGAAAACCGTCGATGCGCTCGACGTTGTCGGGCGCGCCGCGCGGCCCGGCGATGACGGCGATATCGCGGTGCCCCTCGCGCAACAGGGCTTGCGCCGCCAGCCGGCCGCCGTGCAGATGGTCGATGGTGAAACTCTGGCTGGCGATCGATGGCACGCTGTGATTGAGCAGCACCAGGCGCGACTTGCGGGGCCCGAGCGCCTCGATGTCTTCGTCGCGCAGCACGTTACTCATGACCAGCACGCCATCGCAGCCGCGCTCCTTGAGAAAATCGATCCCCTGCACGGCCTGGGTGCGCTCGTCATCGCTGCCGATGCCGAATCCGACCACCATATTCAACCCCGCGGCGCGCAATTCCGAATAAATCAGCTTGAGAATCGGCGTGTAGAAGGTGCCGCTCAGGTAGGGAATGTACACGCCGATCATCTGCGAGCTGCCCAGCATCAGCGAGCGGGCCGCGTACGAGGGATGGAATTCGAGTTCCTCGATCGCCTTCTGGACCCGCGCCAGCGTCTTGGGCGACACCGCCCCCTTGCCGCTAACGACACGCGATGCGGTTCCGAGGCCGACGCCGGCCCGCAGTGCTACGTCTTTGAGAGTTGCCACGCGCGGTTCTTCCGTTCAAAAATGGGGACTGCAAAAATCGCAGCATACTGCATTCGGGCGCTCTCTCACAAGCGCGCGCAGCCCGATCCCCGTCACTGCTCGTTCCTGAGGGCGGCGGCGATCAGCTTTTGCGCTTTCTCGGCCGGCATCTTGGTATTCCAGAACGATGTCAATACATCCTGCATGGCGCCATTCTGGTCCGGCGTCAGATACACCTCGCCGATGCCGACGTGGCGCGTGCGGTCCTTCATGATCGCCATGCCGGCCTTGGCGCACGGGTCCATGCCTGACGCATCGACGTCGCCCCGGATCGGAATCGAGCCTTTGAGCTTGTTGAAAGCGATCTGGGTGCGCGGCGCGACGATCACGCTGGCCAGCAGCTTCTGGTACTTGATCTGCTGCGCATTGCCGGTCTTGGGGAAGACGAAGGCGTCGCCCTGGATCAGATAGGGCGAGCGCGGGCCGAAGCCGGGGATGCAGCCGTATTCCTTGCCGGCGCTCTGGCGCGCCGCGCCAAATTCGCCCTTGGCCCAGTCGCCCATCACCTGGATGCCGGCCTTGCCGGAGATGACCAGGGCGGTGGCATCGTTCCAGTTGCGGCCCGGCGCGCCGGCGTCGACGTACGATTGCAGGCGCTTGAAATTGAGCAGAACGCGGCGGAAGGCCTCGGAATTGATGGCCGCCGGATCGCGCTCGCGCAGCACCTTCAGATACAGGTCGGTGCCGCCCATGTGGGCCAGCATCGACAGGAACAGGATGTTTTCCTGCCACGGCTGGCCGCCGTGCGCGAGCGCGATCAATCCGGCCGCCTTGAGCTTGTCGAGCGCGGCGAACAGTTCCTCGACGCTGGCCGGCTCCTTGGCGATGCCGGCCTTCTGGAAGGCCGCCTTGGAATACCAGATCCAGGCTTGCATGTGGATGTTGACCGGGACCGCGTAGTAATGGCCCTTGACGCGGATGACGTTAAGCACCGGCTCGGGCAGGAACTTGTCCCAGCCTTCCCTGAGCGCGACGTCGTCGACGTTATTGAGCATGCCCTGCTCGACCAGGTCGGTGAACTGCTTGGTCGTGTTGAACTGGGCCGCCATCGGCGCATTGCCGCCGACGATGCGGTTGATCGCCACCGCGCGCGCCTGGTCGGCGCCGGCGATCGCGGTATCGGTCCAGGCGCCGCCGGCGGCGCGGTAGGCGTCGGCGATGGTGCGCACCGCGGCCGCTTCGCTGCTGGAAGTCCACCAGTGGATCACTTCCGGTTTGGGGTCGGCGCCAAAGGCGGCACCGGCGCTTGCCAGCGCCAGCGCGGCAGCCAGAATTCGTTGTTTCAACATGGTCTCCGGTGAAAGCAGGTCTGTGCCCGTCTTGAATTGGAAGGCTTTCCAATCTTGTCGGTTGACTATATCATTCAAAGAATTTCAGTGTCAACGCGCAAGGCTATCATGGCGCGTCGCGATAGCGTTTTCATCCTCTTTGTTTTCATCCCTCTTCGCATCGAGCTTCCGTGTTCAATCCGCGCCCGCAAGTCCGTTTTATCGCCATCGCCGGACAGGCGCCGTGCGTCGTAGTGGACGATTTCCTGCTCGATCCGCGCGCGCTGGTCGCGCAGGCCGTCGCCGCGCAGGCCCGCTTTGCCGTCGACCCGGACAACTACTATCCCGGCCCGGAACTGGACCTGGGCCAGGAGACGGCCTTCCGCCTCGACGAATTCTTCATCCAGCACGTGCGGCGCGCGCTGGGCGCCCAGCGCACCGTCAGCGTGGCGGCGCGCCTGGCACTGGCCACCCTGCCCCCGGACCGGCTCCATCCCCTGCAGCGCCTGTGCCACCGCGATTGCGCCGACCTGGCGCCGGGCGTGGGTGCGGCGGCGGCCGTGGTGTACCTGTTCGACGACGCGCGCATGGGCGGCACCAGCTTTTACCGCCCCACCCAGGCCCCCGAAGCCACGGCGCGCCTCTTGCGCGCAGCCCATGCCGGCACCCCCGCAGACGCCGGCGGCGCCGGCTACCTGATCGCCTCGAACGCGCACTTCGAGCAAATCTGCACCATTCCCGCGCGCTTCAACCGGGCTATTTTCTACGATGGCGAGATCTTCCACGCGGCCCAGATCGCGGCGCCCGCCCTGCTCCACAGCGACCCGGCGCGCGGCCGGCTCACCATGAATGGCTTCTTTCGCTTCCGCAAACGCAGCGCCTGAGCCGCCATCGGCGGGCATGACAAGCCATTGCCGCGTTGTTTTACAGCAAATTTGAGCCAAACTGAGGCCCATAACGATACCCAAAAGCATCTTATAAGGTTGGTCGATATATAATTTCGGCTGTTTTTGCCGAATGGCGACATTTGGCGATCTATGTTTACAAACCCATTACAGGATTTCACGTGAAAAACAAACTCGCTATCGCCATGCTGGCCGCCGCCACCGCTCCTATGGCAGCGCAGGCCGAAAGCTCCTACGTTGGTGTTGGCATTGGTGCCGCAGAGCAAGTTCTGAGCATCACCGAAGGCACCTACAAGGACCACGACCTTGCAGCCAAGGTATTCACCGGTTACAAATTCGACAAGAATTTCGGCGTCGAAGCCGGCTTCACCCACTTCGGCACCGCCGAAACCGGCGGCAAGCGCAGCGGTTCGCGCGCGCGTTCGTACTTCGCCGCCGGCACCCTCACCCTGCCGCTGGGCGAGAAGTTCGCCATTACCGGCAAGCTGGGTATCGCCAAGAACCGCACCATGCAGCTGCTGGTCGGCGAAGGCGACGACAAGCAGAAAAAGACCGATGCGCTGCTGGGCGTTGGCGCAACCTACGCCGTGACCAAGACCATCGCCGCGTTCGTCGAATATGAAAACTACGGCGCCGTCGCAAAAGGCAAAAATGGTTCGCTGAAAGCGACGATCCTGTCGACCGGCATGCGTTTCTCGTTCTAAGCTGCCAGCTCCACAAAAAAACCGGCTGCGTGCCGGTTTTTTTACGTCCCTCGGCGCCGCGCCGACAGGCCGGGACGTCAGGCCGCGCGGCGCAGCGCCGCCGCTTGGCAGTTGGCCTTGATGAATGCCTCGTGGCTGGTCATGGCGTCCACGCACTTGCGGATCACCGCCTGCGTCCCCTGCAGGAAGTCGGCGATCTCGTCCGGTGCGCGCTGGTCGACCACCGGGTTGTAGCCGCGCGCGCGCAAGCCCTGCCCGTGCATCACCTGCAGCCAGCTATCCTCGGGAAACAGCTCCTCGTTCTCGCGCAAGATGCGCCCGTGGCTGGCGTACAGGTCGAGCCTGCGGCGCAGGCTGGCCGGCACCTCCATGTCGCGGCAATAGCGCCAGAAGGGCGAATCGTCGCGCGTGCTCACTTTATAGTGCAGGATCAGGAAGTCGCGGATTTGCTCGTACTCCTTGTCGCACAGGCGGTTGAAGGTGTCGATGTCGACCTGGTCGAAGCCGCGGTCGGGGAAAAAACTGATCAGGCGCATCAGCGCCGTCTTGACCATGTGGATGCTGGTCGACTCGAGCGGCTCCATGAAGCCGCCCGACAGGCCGATCGCCACGCAGTTCTTGTTCCAGGCGCGCTTGCGCTTGCCGGTGGTGAACTTGAGCAGGCGCGGTTCGGCCAGCGGCTGGCCGTCGAGATTGTTCATGAGGATGGCCTGGGCTTCGTCGGCGCTCATGAACTTGCTCGAAAACACATGGCCGTTGCCGGTGCGGTGCTGCAGCGGAATGCGCCACTGCCAGCCCGCTGTGTGCGCGGTCGAGCGCGTCAGCGCCGCCATGGGGCCGTGCGATTCGCAAGGCACGGCAATGGCGCGGTCGCACGGCAGCCAGTGGCTCCAGTCTTCATAGCCGGTGTGCAGGGCCTGCTCGATCAGCAAACCCACCATGCCGGAACAATCGATGAAAAAATCGCCGGCGATGCGTTCGCCATTTTCCATCATCAGCGCCGCGATCGATCCGTCCGGATGCAGCACGGTCTCGACGATGCGGCCTTCGGTGCGCTGCACGCCGCGCGCTTCGCTGTAGCTGCGCAGGTAGCGCGCATACAGGCCGGCGTCGAAATGGAAGGCGTAGGACAGGTCCGCCAGCGGCGAATTGGGCAGGTCCGGACGCCCGCGGCTGAACTTGCCCAGGCGCGCGGCCATGGTGTTGATCGAGTACGGCTCCAGGCTGTCGGCCTGTCCGGCCTGGTGCATTTTCAGCCAGTAGTGGAAGAAATTGGCGGTCGGCTGGTCGCGCCCGACCGAGCCGAAGCCGTGGATGTAGTTGCTGCCCTGCTGCCCCCAGTTGACGAATTCGATACCGAGCTTGAAGGTGCCCTGGGTGGCGCGGATGAAGTCGTTCTCATCGATGCCCAGGTGCAGGTTGAAATTGCGGATGCTGGGGATGGTCGCCTCCCCCACCCCGATGGTGGAAATCTGGTCCGACTCGATCAGCCGGTAGTGGTGGCCCACGGGCAGCAGCTGCGACAGCGCCGCGGCGCTCATCCAGCCGGCGGTGCCGCCACCGACGATCACGATCTGCTTGATGCGCTGGTCTGTCATCTGGTTCTCCGGTCGATGCTGTGACAAAGGGTGCGACTAAAATAAGTGCGCATGCAAAAAAACCGGTGTGGCCTGGGGGACAGGACACACCGGCCCACCGCGCGCCTTGCGGCACGCGGGGCTCGCCAAACGGTTAATGTCAGTAGCGCATCAGTAGCTGAATCCGGCGCGCAGTCCGAACATGCGTGGTTCGTTGTAGCTGGCGATCATCTGCCCGCCCAGGCCGCTGTTGCCGGACGTTTTCACCTTCTTGTCCGTCACGTTGCGCACATACAGTTCCGCATGCCAGTTGCCATTCGGCGCGTCGACCCGGAACGAGGCGTCGCCGACCGCATTGGCCTTCTGGAAGCGGCCGATGTGCTCGAACTCGTCGTTGCGCACGTCGAAGTAGACCTTGTCGCGCCAGTTGACCTTGAAGTACGGCGTCAGCTTGTAGCCGCCGTCGAGCACGAACGCTTGCGAGGCGTGCAGCATGAAGGTGTACTTCGGCGCGTTCGGCAAGCGGTTGTTGGTCACGTCGTACAGGCGCTTGCCGTTGTCCGGACCGGCGCCGGCGTACGGCGCCGGGCAGCGCTCCTGGTTGAATTCGATGCGCTCGTCGCACAGGTAGTCATCGCTGTAGGAACCGTAGTCGCGGATCGAGGTGTTCAGGTTAGAGAACGCGCCGCCGACCTTGGCGCCCTTCCATGGCTTGTAATCCCACTCGACTTCGATACCCGAGATGCGGTTGTTGCCGACGTTAATGGTGCGCCAGGTTTCGTACACATCGCACTTGGGCTGGTCGCTGGCGCACGGCTTGCCGTCGTCCGGACGGTATTTCGAGACGAAATAGGTGTTGGTCAGCTGCTGGTCCTTGTAGCGCATCATGAAGGCGACGGCCGACACGCTCAGGCGGTTTTCCAGGAACTTGCCCTTGTAGCCGAATTCCAGATTGGTGACCAGTTCCGGCTTGTAAGGCAGGAAGGTTTCCACGCCCTTTTTGCCATCGACGCAGGTGTGGCCGCCGCAACTGTCGACCTTGTCGCCGAAGCCGCCGGCCTTGTAGCCGGTCGACAGCGCCGTGTAGGCCATCTGGTTGTCGGTGACCTGTTTCTGCAGGCCGAGGCGCCAGGTGACTTTCTTCCATTCTTCCTTGTGGTCGTTCGGCGACGGCCGGCCGTAGCCGGAATACGCCTCGACGCTGCCGCCCATGCCCGGTTTCAGGTCATTTGCTTGCGGAAAACGGTAGCCGGGCGTGTTCGGAATGCCGCCGTTGTACTGGCCGCGGTAGAACGCCGTCTCGCCGGCCCAGCCGCCCAGGTTCAGGCCATTCTTGTCTTCCTTGGTGTCGACGCTGTAGCGCGCGCCGGCGGTGGCGGTCCAGGTCGGGATGAATTTCCAGTCGGCCTGGGCGAATACCGCCTTGGCGTCGACCTGGCGGTCCGGCTGCGAGTAAAACGCGCCGGATGCGATGCCGTGCGGCTTGCGGAAGAAATCGACGACTTCGTAGTTGATCTGGTTTTTCTCATGCATCCAGAACAGGCCGGCCACGTATTGCAGGGTGTCGAACTGCTGCTTGAGCTGGAGTTCCTGCACCGAGGACTTGTATTTCGAGTCCCAGGTAGCCTGGTAGCGGTCGTCCAGCGGCCAGGTGCTCCAGTTGGCCGCGTCCGGACGGTTCGGGTAGTCGGCCGTCACCTGGAACGGCAGCGCGGCGGTCAAGCCCTTGTCGGCGTCGTACAGCTGCGAGCGCTGCTGGTTGGCCAGCATGAAGCTGTAGTCGATGCTGGTGTTCTTGTTGACGTTCCAGCTGACTCCGGCGCGCAGCGACTTGATGGTCATGTCAGTCTTGCCGGGCACGTTGATCAGCAGGTCCCACTGGCCGCCGGTGCAGGCGTAGCGCGTGCCGGCTGCCTGGTCGCAGTCGCGGAAACTGGTGTTGCCGGCGCCATTGTCCTGGAACAGCTCGTAGGCGGCGTTGAGGGTCAGGTCCGGGGTGATCTTGAACTTGGCCGCCAGGCGCGCTGCGTACTCATCCTGGTTGGTGTAGAAATCCTTGGCGCTCACCGGGTGGTTGTAGCGCTGGTCGACATCGGGAATGCCATCCGGAATCCAGCCCTTGAATGGCACGTTCGCTTCGCGCGTGTCCGACATCTGGTTGGCCCAGCCGTTGCGCGTGACCTTGGTGAACGAGCCGCGCAGCGCCAGCTTGTCGTTGACGGCGATGTTCTGGATCAGGTTGACCTGCTTCTTGCGGTAGTTGCCGATGTCGACCTCGGCCTTGCCGTAGTTGCCCGAGAAATCAGGCTTGGCCGAAATGACGTTGACGCTGCCGCCGGTGGAGTTGCGGCCGAACAGGGTGCCCTGCGGGCCGCGCAGCACTTCGACCTGGTCGACGTCGAACATGAGCGCCTGGGCGCCCTGCGGACGGGGCGAGTACAGGCCGTCGATGTGAAAGCCGACGGCGGGGTCGCCGATTTCGGTGGTGTTCGAGGAGGTCACGCCGCGGATGGTGATCTGCACCGCCGAGTCGCCGGTGGCCTGGAACGTTACGTTGGGAATTTCGTTGGCCAGGTCCTTGGCGCTGGTGATGCCCATGCGGTTCAGGTTATCCTGGCTGTAGGCGGTGACCGCCAGCGGGGTTTTCAGCAACGAGGTCGAGTAGCGGGTGGCGGTGACCTTCACTTCGGGAATGACTTCCTTTTCGCTTTCGCTGGCCGGGGCCGGCTCCGGAGCCTGGGCATGGGCGGACATACCGATCAGCCCGCACGCGCTGGCAACGGCCAGGCTGACCAGGGTCCTTCTTGTCTTCGGATACAACATTGCGTCTCCTCGTTGATTTTTTTGATTATCGTTTTTAGTCCGCGGCCGGGACGGCGCCGCGTCTGCACTCCACTACACCCTGCCGCCGCCTCGGGCAGCTCATCCATGATCGGCTGTTCCGGCACCTCCACACTGATTGGAAACGCTCCCAATCGATGAGCAAAATATATCACTCAATGTTTTTCAATGTCAACGATACTTTGTGCGGAGTTAAAAAAGCAACAGCGCAGAGGCGGGCGCGTTGCCTGCCCGCCCTGCCGTGCCAAGCCTCTGGCGCGGCACGACCGGCAGGCACGGGCTCGATCAGCGTCCGAACGGATATTCCAAGGTCTTGTCGATGACAATCGGCAGCGGTATATCCCTGCCGGAATCAAACGCCCGGTTCATGAGCTTGATGTCTTCGGCGGGAATGAGCATCGGCTTGGGGTCCTTGGCGGACATGCTTCTTACCGGCGTTCTCGAGCGGTTCAGGTTTTGAATGCCCATGGCGATTTGCAGAGAATAATCTGTCGGAGTTGAGCCCGCATCAAACGGCTGGCTCCCCAGGTAGTTGGCAAACCAGCGCGCCGACTCGGCTTGCGAGGGAGCAATCATGGGAGACCTCGATGGGGTTTGTGCCGTCGCATGGCAAGATATGCACGATGACCTGGGATTATCCACTGGACCGTTGAGTCTTCCATCCGCGCCCAGGTGCTGCGGCGTTCCGATCATCTTGTTGATCCATTGCTGATTTTTGGCGAGATCGTTACCCCACATCACGCCAACCAATTCCATTCTTTCCCAAGGCGTGGCCCCGGCAGCGTTGCCGTTGTACGACAAGGTCGCAAACACCCATCCCGTCTCGAGCGCGCGCGCATCTTTGACGGCAATGTCCACTTGCATCAAGCGGACAGTTTGCGGCCGCCGGGCCAGCGCTCCGCTGGGACAGGTCGCACCGGAAAACACGTGGATATTGGCACGCCATTCCATCGTATCCTTGAGATAGGAAACCTCGGCATCGGGCGCCGTCGTAAATAATAATTTTGCAATCACCGTTCCATTGGGAAATTGCGACAATGCCGCGTCCGGACTGCCAGGTTTGGCCCATACTCTGCCGACCTGATATCCTCCCGGTGGATTATAGAATCCCACCGCCCAGTTTTGAAAGCACCTCGTCTGCGTCGGCGCCAATTCACCCCTCCCCGCCGTGGCCGGAGCGGGCGTGGTCCTTTCCCGGGTCAAGCCTCGAATGAATTCCCGACCGGTATCGCCATAATGCATCCAGGGCGCGTGATACCATTTGCGTACCTTGTTATTCCCTACATCCCAGTCCGCCTGAATGTTGCCTTCAAGGACATACGAGTACACCGTCTTTGCGTACTGCTCCGGCTCATTGGTGGGATCGATCGCTTGCCAGGGCAGTGCCTCCTGGGGGAGCGCTACCGGATAATCCTGGCTGAGCTTGAATACGGGACCTTTCCAGCCGGCGGGAATTTTATCGTTGGATGAGGGGAAGGTTTGCGCGATGGCATTTCCGTGACTTACGCCAGCCACAAGCGCGAACATCATACCGGAACACCGTATGACCAGATTCCACATCCGGCGCGATATGATCGGACTGTGGCGCTCCATATTATTACGTGCACGCATGATTTATCCTTCCGCAGTGAATGAAATTGCACGACGTCACATTTTTCAGATAAGCCAATTAAATCATCGGCCATCCGGAATACTGTATCTCCAGACGTAAGGATAAGGATTGATCGACGCGGCGCTTCGGCACATCATTGACGGTTCTGCTTTTAACGCCGATTGAACGCCCGGTACCGGTTCATCTTTCCCGGCTGCCAATCTGGCCCGGGAACACGTCCTGCGGGGTGTTTCGGCGCGACGCGCGCCAGGCGCAATGAGCGATGCAACGTCAAGGCGTCATCGCGCATTGCCATGACGCAGGCTTTTGGAAGGTCGTCAGCGGGAGCCGGCGGCGCGCAGGTCGTCCACGACAGCGTGGCCGAACCCGGCTGCCAGCATGTAATCGACAATCCCGGCGGCGCACTGCTCGGGCGAGCCGAGCGCACCATCGCGCTGGAAGGCAATGAAGCGCTCGCGCTGGGGAAACCGGCTCTCGGGCGTGGCCCGGATGCGCGCCTGCATGGCGGTATCGATGACGCCGGGCGCCAGGCTGCAGATGCGTACGCCGGCACCGGCATCCCGTGCCTGCGGCTCGAGCGGATAATCGAGCGCCACGGCGCGCGCATGGTGGTCGAGCGCGGCCTTGGTGGCGCCGTACACGCTCCAGCCGGTATAGGCATTGCGCGCGGCGCCGCTCGACACGTGCAGGATGCGGCAGTCGGCTTGCCGGGCCGCGGTGGCCACGGCGGCGGCCAGCATCATCGGCGCTGCCACGTTCAGCGCCACCGCCTGCGCGACCGCCAGCGGGTCCTGGTCGTGCAGCGCGCCGACCGGTTCCACCGTGCCGGCGTTATTGATCAGCAAAACCTGGGGGCTCGCGCCCACAAAGTCGCGCAAGGCCGGCGTAGCCAGCCAGGCGGCCAGCGCGGCGCTGTCGGCCAGGTCGGCCTGGTGCTCGCGCAGCAGCGGGCCGAAGCGCGCCGCCAGCTCGGGCGCCGTTCCGCGCGCCAGTCCCAGCACGGCGATCCCGCGCGTCATCAGCTCGGCCGCCACGGCGGCGCCAATGCCCTGGGTGTGGCCGCTGACGACGGCCGTAACGACGGGGCCGGTCATGATTCCGATTGCTCGGCCGCCTTGCGGCGCCGGTAATCGGCGTCGATGCCTTCGCCGCGCCGGCTCAAAACCGGCACGCGGCGCGAGAACATGAACTCGACCGTGGCGTCCGGATAGATGTGCACCGACACATAGCGCGCATCCGATGGAATCTCACCCATATTGGGTGTGTTGGACGAGTTCACGACCTCGCTCGCCTCCTCGCCCTGGGTAGCGGCGACGCGCCAGGTGACCTTGTGCGGGCCGTTGCTGAAGCGCGCGCCGATCTTGCTGCGCCGGCCGCTGTACGGATACGGACCGGCGCCGCCCACGCGCACGCCGCCGACGGTCACGTCGAGCAAGGTGCGGTTCGAATAATTGAAGACCACGACATCGAGCACCTTGTCGGTCTGGGCCATGGTGGCCGATGTTCCCAGCAGCCACAGCGTGGCGCCAGCCAGCAGCGTGCGGCGGGAAACGGTCTTGTTCAGCATGTCATGCTCCTGCAGAAAGTGAAGCCGTTATTGTGAAGGAAAATCACGCTGCCGACGAGGATTGTTGCACTCGGCCCGCCGGGGCCGTGCCGGGAGGCCGCGGGCGCCAAGCTCAGTCCTCCGCCGGCCGGGGTGCGCGCCGCGACTTGCACTGCGGATCATCCTTGGCGCTGCCGGCGCACAGGCGCACCAGGCATTGCTCGGCCTGGGCCGCATTGAGCTGCTTGCACTGCTTGAGCGAGGTGGGCGCGGCGGCGGCGTTGGCGGCCGTGCGCTGCTCGCCTTTTTGCTCCTTCGAATGGGCAACCAGCGCCGCCAGCAGGCTGGCGTCGTCGGTGGGCTTGGCTGGCGCCTTGGTTGCGCCCTTGGCCGGCGGCTCCGGCTTTTTCTCGCCCGCCTTCGCCGCCACCGCCGGTTTGGCCACAGGGCCAGGCGTCTTGGGAATGGCCTTGGGCGCGGCCTTTTTGGGTTCGGCCGGCGAACTGGCCAGCAGCTTGGTCAATTCTTCTTCCGGGGATTTGGGCTTGGGCGCGGACGGCGCGTTGAGCATGTCCTTGAGCGAAGGATCTTTCGGCGGCGCGGCGGGCGCGGGCGCGCCCTGCTCCAGGATGGTGGCGGCGGACACCTCGGGCTCGGCCGGGTTGGACACGGCCGTCGGCGCGGTAGCCGACACGGCCGCCGGCGCGCTCGCCGGCATCACCGCACCGGCAAGCACCGGTTCGGCCGGGCCGGCTGCCACAACGGCTGGCATCTTGTCGGCGTCGAGCGCCATCCACACGCCGGCGCCCGCGCACAGGGCCACCAGCACGGCGCCGCCGGCCAGCCAGCCTTTCTTGCCGCGCCCGGCCTTGCCCGCGTCGGGCGTGGACTTGTAGGCCGCTTGCGACGCCTGGCGTGCGTCGGCGCTCGCGCGCGCCGCTTCTTCTTGTTGCTCTGTGGAAAGTAAACTGGGCCGCCTGTAGGCTGGCGGCGGCTGATCGTCATGTTGCAAAGGGTGCTCCTTGTTGATTTCTACATAACTTTACGCTATTCAAAAAAAACGTGAAGCTTTTTTACCATGTCAACAGCCCGGCGCCCCTCACAAAAGAGTGTGGAATCACCTGTCGGATTGCTATAACAGTAAGATATACTTCCAAGCAATCCTTTATGTCAGTATCGCACTTTTTGTTTTGAATGTCTTGATGAGGTCCCTGTGCTGTTCCTTGCAGTAGCCCTGTACTTTCTGCTGGCGTGCGCGATCAGCTTTCTGGTGCTGTTTCCGGCCGGCCGCGCGTTCGTGCTGGGGATGCTGGCACGTGCGGGCGTGCGCCTGCGCGGCTGGTTCGGAGAGGCGGCGCGCGTCAAAGGACAGAGTGTTGCGGCAATACGACAGTCCGGCAGCGCCTCCGCGCGCGGCACCAGTCAATTTTTACGCCGCCATTACCTGCTGGTGATCGGCGGGCTGGTGCTGGTGTCGGTGCCGCCGCTGCTGGCCCTGTTCAGCGGCGGCACGGCGCTCGGCGGCTTCGAGGAGTCGACGCGCGAAATGGATACCCAGGTCGCCGGCTTGCTCGAAGGCGAGAATCTGGTGCCGCCCGCGCCCCTGCCGCCGATGCTGTTCGCCACCGTGGAAGTGGAGCAGGAACGCCCGATGATCGTCTCGGCCAGCCGCGACTGGTCACTGATGAATCCGGCGTACACCCAGCGCCTGCTCCAAGCGTTTAAAATAATGAAAGAACGTCATGGTTACGATATGGCTATCCTGGAAGGCTACCGCAGCCCGGAACGCCAAAACAAGCTCGCCGCGATGGGCTCGTCGGTGACCAATGCGGCCGCGTTCCAGAGCTGGCACCAGTACGGACTGGCGGCCGATTGCGCTTTCGTGCGTAACGGTAAAATTGTAATTTCGGAAAAAGATCCCTGGGCCATGCGCGGTTACGAGCTGTACGGCGAAGTCGCCGAATCGCTCGGGCTGACCTGGGGCGGACGCTGGAAAATGATGGATTTCGGACATACCGAGTTGCGCCTGCCCGGCGTGATGAAGCGCCGCTGATGCGCACCCGGCAGCAACTGTGCATGTCGCGCGCTGTTGCCTGAACAAGGAAGACCCCTTCCGTCGCTGCGCCGCCCTGATTCGGCCAGCTTCGGTCCCGTCGTAAATGTTTTTTAAACTGAGTTTCTGATAATGATGCAATCAATCTGGCAGTTTCTGACAAGCCGTCGCACCCTGATCGTCGTCGGGTGGGTGGCGTTTGCCGCCGTCTTGCTGATCGGGGCGGCGGTGCTGGACCTCCCGGCCGAGTACGCGTTCGCCGTGCTCGGCGTGGCGCTGTTCTTCGGCTTGCTGGTCTGGCTGTGGCGCCGCCACAAGCGCCAGCGCGCCGCCAGCAACCTGGGCGAGATGCTCGAACAGCAGGTCAATCACACGCCGGTGCGTGCCGATCCCGCCCAGCGCCAGGAACACGAGACCATCAAGAAACGCATGCTCGATGCGATCGCCACCATCAAGGGCTCCAAGCTGGGCGAGCTCTCCGGTGACGCCGCCCTGTACGAATTGCCGTGGTACATGATCATCGGCAACCCGGCGGCCGGCAAGAGCACCGCCATTGCCAGTTCGGGCCTGCAATTCCCCTTCGCCGACAGCAAGATCGTCCAGGGCGTGGGCGGCACCCGCAACTGCGACTGGTTCTTCACCACCGACGGCATCCTGCTCGATACCGCCGGGCGCTATTCGGTGGTCGACGAAGACCGCACCGAGTGGTTCGGCTTTTTGTCGCTGCTGAAAAAATACCGCAAAAAAGCCCCGATCAACGGCATCATCATCGCCGTCAGCGTGGCCGAACTGACCGGCAACCGTCCGGAGTTCGCCATCAACCTGGCCAAGAATTTGCGCCAGCGCGTGCAGGAACTGACCGAACGGCTTGAAGTGCACGCGCCGGTGTATGTGGTCTTCACCAAGGCCGACCTGATCGCCGGCTTCAACGAATTCTTCCAGGACACCGAACGCGCCGAACGCGACCGTGTCTGGGGCGCCACCCTGCCCTACAGCCACGCCACCGGCAGCGAACAGGTGCTGACCCAGTTCGACGCCCGCTTCGACGAGCTGTACGACGGCCTGAAAGACATGAGCGCGGCCAATATGGCGCTCCAGTGGCGCGAGCGCATGCCGCCGGGCGTATTCACCTTCCCGCTCGAATTTTCGACCATCAAGGCGCCGCTGCGCACCTTCATCGCCACCCTGTTCGAGGAAAACCCATTCCAGTTCAAGCCGGTGTTCCGCGGCTTCTACTTCACCAGCGCGCTGCAGGAAGGCGAATCGATCTCGGCCTCGTCGCAGAAAGTGGCGCAGCGCTTCGACATCAAGCTGCAGCCGCAGCACCACGCCGAAACCCAGAACCAGAGCGGCTTCTTCCTGCTCAACCTGTTCCGCAACGTGATCTTCGCCGACAAGGACCTGGTCGCCCAGTACGCCAGCCCGAGCAAGACGCGCATGCGCTACGCCGCCTTCTTCCTGGCCACGGCCATGGTCGGCCTGACCCTGGGCGGCTGGAGCTGGTCGTACATGAGCAACCGCAAGCTGGTTGAAAACGTCCAGGCCGACCTGGACCAGGTCGTCAAGATCCAGACCAACAAGATCGACCTGCAATCGCGCTTCGAAGCGCTGCAGATCCTGCAGGACCGCATCGAACAGCTGGAAAAATACCGCGACAGCCGTCCGCTCTCGCTCTCCCTCGGCCTGTACCAGGGCGAACTGCTCGAACGCAAGCTGCGCGAGGAATACTTCAGCGGCGTGCGCGAAATCATGCTCAAACCGGTGGCCGGTTCGCTCGAAACCTTCCTCACGGAAGTCAACAGCAACGCCAGCGCGCTGCAGGGCGGCGTCAAGCCGGCCGCCGCCGACGCCACCACGGCTGCCGCGGGCACACCGGCCACGCCAGCCGCCGCCCCGGCCGTGGCTGTGGCAGCCGCCGCGCCGGCCGCGACCCAGTTCAAGGATGCTTCGCCGACGAGCACCGAAGACGCCTACAACGCCCTCAAGACTTACCTGATGCTGGGCGATAAATCGCGCTTCGAAGGCGGCCACCTGAACGACCAGCTGACCCGCTTCTGGCGCGTGTGGCTCGACGCCAACCGCGGCGCCATGCCGCGCGAGCAGATGATCCGCAGCGCCGAACGCACCATTTCGTTCTACCTGGCGCAGGTGGAAGACGTGTCCTGGCCGCAGATCGACAGCAAGCTGGCCCTGGTCGACCAGACCCGCGACACCCTGCGCCTGGTGGTGCGCGGCATGCCGGCGCGCGAACGCGTGTACGCCGACGTCAAGGCGCGCGCCGCCACCCGCTTCCCGTCGATGACGGTGGGCCGCATCGTCGGCGACCAGGACAAGGAACTGGTCCTGGGCAGCTACGCCGTACCGGGCAGCTTCACGCGCGAAGCCTGGGAAGGCTTCGTGCAGGGCGCCTTCAAGGACGCCGCCAACAAGGAACTGCAAAGCGCCGACTGGGTGCTCAAAACCGCCTCCAAGGACGACCTGACACTCGAAGGCAGCCCGGAACAGATCCAGAAGGCGCTGGTCGAGATGTACAAGAACGACTACGCCAAAGAGTGGCAAAAGTTCGTGCAGGGCGTGACCATCCGCGACCTCAATGGCTTCGAAGCGGCGGCAGCGGCCATGAACCGCCTGGGCGACCCGCAAACTTCGCCCATCCAGAAGCTGATCACCACCGTCTACGAACAGACCTCGTGGGACAACCCGTCCTTGGTGGACAAGGGCATGGCCAGCGCCAAGCGCGACATGATGGGCTGGTTCCGCGAAGTGATCCTGCGCCGCAAACCGTCGCACGTCACCGTCGACCTGCCCCCAACGCAGAGCGGCAGCAGTATCGCGCCGCTGCCGCTGGGCCCCGTCGGACGCGAATTTTCCGGCGTGGCGCGGCTGGTGGTCGCCAAGGACAAGGATGCCTCGCTCATGCGCGGCTACATGGAGCACCTGTCGAAACTGCGCAGCCGCTTCAACACCATCAAGAACCAGGGCGACCCGGGTCCGGGCGCCAAGCAGCTGATGCAGCAAACCTTGGATGGCAGCGGTTCCGAACTGGCCGAAGCGCTCAAGTACGTCGATGAACAGATGCTGACCGGGATGAGCGACATCCAGAAGCAGGCCATCCGTCCGATCCTGGTGCGTCCGCTGATGCAGACCTTCTCGGTGATCGTGCGTCCGACCGAAGCGGAGATCGACAAGGTCTGGGCGGCCCAGGTGCTGCAGCCGTTCCGCCAGAACCTGGCCACCAAGTATCCGTTCGCGGCCGACTCGCGCTCGGAAGCGACCAACGAGGAAATCGGCCTGGTGTTCGGGCCTTCGGGCGCAATCGCCAAGTTCTTCGACACCACCATCGGCCCGCTGGTCGTGCGCCGCGGCGATGTGGTGGCGGCCCGCACCTGGGCCAATATGGGTATCGGCCTGTCGCCATCGGCGGTGTCGAGCTTCCCCGGCTGGATCGCGCCGCTGTCGGCCGGCGGTGTGGCCGCCGCCGCGGCCAGCAGCGCCAGCGGCGAAGCGCAGACCCAGTTCGACCTGCAGGCGCTGGGCGCGACCGGCGCCACCGAATTCACCATCGAGATCGATGGCCAGACCTTGCGCTGGAAAGGCCAGCCGCAGCCGTGGGTGCACATGGTCTGGCCGAACCCGCAAGGTACGCCGGGCTCGCGCATCACCGCCATCACGCCACAGGGCCAGACGGTGGTGCTGCTCAACGAACCGGGTCACTTCGGCCTGCGCAAGATGGTCGAATCGGCCCAGCGCAAGCGCAAGGATGGCGGCGTATTCGAGCTGAGCTGGGAGAACAGCGGCGTGAAGGTCACTTCCAACCTGAAGATCATCCCGGCCGGCGCCAAGCCGGCCGCGGCGGCCCCACAGCCGGGCAGCGGCTTCAAGCGCATGCGCCTGCCAGACACGATCATTAGTTCGAGCACGCCAACGGCCGTGCCAGCGGCCGCGCCAGCTGCGGCAGCGCCGGCCGCTGTCACGGCCGGTGCGGGAGTGCGTCCATGAACCGCGCCGTCACGCCGATTCCGGTCGGCTATTTCGGCAAGATCCCCAGCCGGGGCGACTTCGTCAAGGGTAGCGACAACCCAGGCCTGATCAAGGTGCTGGACGACTGGCTGGCCCAGGCCATGGACTTGATGAGCGCCGACGCGCGCTGGAAACTGAGCTACGACGCGGTCGCGCCGCTGCACTTCGCCTTTATCGGCCCGCGCCGCAGGAATGCCATCGCCGGCCATATCGTGGCCAGCAGCGACCAGTCGAACCGGCGCTTCCCGTTCCTGATGATGAGCGCGATGGAAGTGCCCGATCCGGCCACCTTCGTGCCGGACGCGCCGCTGGTGCTCTCGCGCCTGTGGAACCGGCTCGAGACGCTCAGCGCCGGCGTGATCGGCGCGGCCGACGCGGCCGCCCCGCTGCAGGCGGCCGCCAGCCATACGATCGACGTCGACCTGCGCGCCTCGGCTTACGAAGCGGCGTTCGAGGACTTCCTCGATATGCAGACCGTGGGCGCGCTCGATGGCCTGCTGAACCAGGCCGGCTACGCCTGCTCGGCGCGCCAGGTGCTGCTGGCGCTCGGCATGCTGATGCAGCCGGTGATGGCCAGCAGTTCGAGCCGGCTCGAAAAGAGCCTGGTGCTGCCGCTGCCGGTCGACCCCATCTACCGCAACCTGGTGGCGGCGTTCTGGATGCACCTGATTACCCCGTTCCTGGCGCGCGCCGACTTCGAACTGTCCCTGTTCGTAGCCCGCATCAACGAGCGCCCGGCGCTGGTGATAGGCTTTTCCGGCGCCTCCCCGCAAACGCTGCAGGCGATCATGGACCCGGCCGCGGCGCTGGAACGCCACATCACGTTCGACCATCTCGACTGGGTCGACGAGCAGACCGACACGGACTACGCCGTCCAGAAACTGTCCACCTATCTGGCGCAAGCCAATTTGTCACTCAAATCCGCGCTGGAATCGTTGCGCGCGGCGTTTATCGGAAACTGATCATGCGCCACCTCGTCGCCCTGTTAATCCTGCTTGCCGGCGCAGTCAATGCCGGCGCACAAACCGCCGCCCCCCAGCCGGGCCAGGTGCTGGTGTCCGGCACCGTGCCCGATGAAGCGAGCAAGGCCGCCGTACTGGCCCGCCTGCGCGAAGTGTACGGCGCCGACATGGTGGTCGACCAGATCACCGTCGGCCAGGTTGCCACGCCGGCCAACTGGAACGGCTACGTGCAAAAACTGATCACGCCGGACCTCAAATCGATCTCGCGCGGCCAGCTGAAAATCGATGGCAGCACCGTCAGCATCAAGGGCGAAGTGGCCAGCGAAGAGACGCGCCAGAAAATCGCCGGCAACGTCACGGCCAGCCTGAACCCGACCTACACTGTCAACAACAGCCTGCGCGTGTCGGCCGCCGACCAGAACGTGCTCGATACCACGCTGGCCAACCGCATCGTCGAATTCGAAAGCGGCAAGGCCACGCTGACCCCGGCCGGACGCGCCATTCTCGACGAGATGGCGGCGGCGATGATCAAGCTCAAGGACCGCAAGGTCGACATCATCGGCCACACCGACAGCCAGGGCAACAAGGCCACTAACCAGAACCTGAGCCAGGCGCGCGCGGAAGCGGTCAAGACTTACCTGACCAGTTCCGGCATCAAGGCCGAACTGCTCAGCGCTTCCGGCCAGGGCGCCGACCGCCCGGTGGCCAGCAACGACAGCGCCGACGGGCGCGCGCGCAACCGCCGCATCGAATTCCGGATGGCGCAATAAGCGCCTCCCCACCACGAGGACATCATGTTTGCAGCAGAACAGCTCTTAACCCCGATCAGCGACGACCAGCCGGCCGGCGAGGACCTGGCCTTTTCGCCTGAACTCGACGCCATCACGCTGGCGCGCAAATTCGACGACCCCTCGCTCGACCAGGGCGAGTGGGTCACCGACATCAAGGAAGCCGACTGGGATTTCGTGGTGACCCGCTGCGCCGCCCTGCTCGAACAAAAGAGCAAGGACCTGCGCCTGGGCGTGTGGCTGGCCGAGGCGGCCGCCAAGAAGCACCAGCTGCGCGGCCTGGGCGAGAGCTTTCGCGTGCTGGCCGGCCTGATCGAGCAGTACTGGGACCGCGGCCTGTATCCGGAAGCCGAAGACGACGACCACGACCAGCGCATCGGCAACCTGTCCTGGATCCTGGGCCGCACCCCTGCCCTGCTGCGCGAGATGCGCATTACCGAAGGCACGCGCGGCTATACGCTGGTCGACTTCGAGGTCGCGCGCAAGCTGGCCAACGCCAGCAGCGGCAACAGCAGCTATAACAACAGCCCGGGCGCGCCGGCCGGCCTGAAACTGGCCGACCTGGAAAAAGCGCGCAGCGCCAATTCGGCCAGGTTCCGCGAAACCTTCACCGCCGACGCCCAGTACTGCCTGGATGCGCTGCGCCAGTTCGAACAGGCGGCCGACGCGCGCCTGGGCCACGACAGCCCGGGCTTCTCGAACGCGCGCGAAGCGGTGCAGGACATGGTGACCCTGATGCCGGCGCCGAGCGCCGCGCCGGCCGAAGCGGTGGCCGCGCCGGGCGACTTTTATTACGCCGAACCGGAAAACGACCAGGGTCCGCCAGGCACGCCCCAGCCAGCCGGCCCGCCGGGCGTGATCCGCACCCGCGAGCATGCCGTCACGCAGCTGCGCAACGTGGCCGAATTTTTCCGCCGCACCGAGCCGCACAGCCCAGCCTCGTATTTCGCCGACAAGGCGGCCGACGCGGCCAACACCGACCTGCATGTCTGGCTGCGTTCCGTGGTCAAGGATTCGGGCGCCATGGCCCACATCGAAGAGCTGCTGGGCGTGAAACCGCCGCAGGACGATTGACGCGCGCGCCGCCCCGGCCCGGATAAGGGCCAGGGCGCGCACGCCGTTTGTTAATAGTCGAGGTGGTAAATGACCGGGGTGCCGTCGCCGGCGAACTGGCAAGCGATGTCCGGCGAATTGAGCGACTCCGTCATCCACTCGCGTTTCTTGGTGACGATGTCGCCGGGTTGCTTCCTCATCATCCTTTTCAACTCGTCCAGATTGACCGTCACCCACTTGTAGCTGCAGACCGCCGGAACGGTGCTGCCTTGGGTATTGACCGTCCACACACCGCGTTGATAGGTCAGCATCGCATCGGGAATGTGCGCGATCCAGTTCAGTACTTCAGCCTTGGCCGTGGCTTGCATCGACGTGATCAGCAAGGTGCTCAGGGGCAGCTCGCGCTGCTGTGCCAGCATCTGCGCCAGCTTTTCGACGCTGCCCTTGTGCCCGGCGAAGATGTGATCGCGTGTAAATTTAATGTCGATCAGTTGCGAACTGGACTTGTTTTTTACCAGCTCAATCATTTTCTTGCGCAATTCCGGCACTGTCTTCGGTCCGTCCTCGCCGCACGGCCATGTTCTTGATGCCATTCCCACTTCCTCCTCAGATTTTCTCGATGAACGCGGTGCTCGCAGTACCGCGTGACGGGACGCGACAGACCCCATTCGGGGCCTGTCGCACTTAATTATATTGCAATATCAAAAAATAAACGTTTCCGTGCCACACACCGCGCTTACTTGATGGTGTACTTGAACTGGCCCTTCTTGTCGGCGCTGACCTTGATCTTGGCGATCGCGGCGCCTTCGGCCATCTTGGCCAGCACCGATTCGGCGATCTCCGGCAGCAAGGTGCCGTTGAGGATATTGTCGACATTGCGCGCGCCCGAATCGACTTCGGTGCAGCGCGCCAGTACCGCTTCGACCAGCGCTTCGTCGTACGAGAATTCGGCCTTGTGGTTGGTCGCGATGCGCTGCTGGATCTTGCGCATTTTCAGTTCGATGATCTTGACCAGCGCATCGTCGCCCAGCGGGTAGTACGGAATCACCTTAAGGCGGCCGAGGAAGGCCGGTTTAAACTGCTTCATCAGGTGCGGACGAATCATCTCTTCCAGCGTTTCCGGGGTCGGCATTTCTTCCGGCGTCTTGTTCAGGCACGCCTGCATCATCGCGCTCGACGCCACGTTCGACGTCAGGATGATGATGGTGTTCTTGAAGTCGATCTCGCGCCCTTCGGCGTCGTCCATCACGCCCTTGTCGAAGACCTGGAAGAACAGCTCCATCACGTCCGGGTGCGCCTTCTCGACTTCATCGAGCAGCACCACGCTGTACGGATTGCGGCGCACGGCCTCGGTCAGCACCCCGCCTTCGCCATAGCCCACGTAGCCCGGCGGCGAGCCTTTCAGGCCGGAGACGCTGTGCGCTTCCTGGTATTCGCTCATGTTGATGGTGATCAGCTTGCGCTCGCCGCCGTACAGCACATCGGCCAGCGCCAGCGCGGTTTCGGTCTTGCCGATGCCGGACGGGCCGACGAACAGGAACACGCCTTTCGGCTTGTTCGGATCGTCCAGGTTGGCGCGCGAGGTGCGCACGCGCTGCGCCACCGCTTCGATCGCGTACGACTGGCCCAGCACGCGCTCTTCCAGCAAGTCCTTCAGTTTCAAGACCGTCTTGATTTCATCCTTGACCATTTTGCCGAGCGGGATGCCGGTCCAGCCGGCCACGATTTCGGCGACCACGTGGCCGTCGACCTGCACCGGCACCATCGGCGTTTCGCCCTGCAGGGTGCGCAGTTCGGCCATCATGGCCTGGATATCCTTGCCCTTGCTGGCGTCTTTCTGTTCGGCGTCTTCCAGGCTGCGGCGTCCGTCCATGATTTTTTCGGTCAGCTGCTTTTCCTGCTCCCAGCGCGCCGCCAGCGCGGTGTGCTGTTCGGCGGCGGCGCTGCGCTGCGCTGCCAGGTCTTTCAGGCGCGCCGCGTGCGAGCCGCCGGCGCTCTGTTCGCGTTCCAGGGCGCCGGCTTCGATGTCGATCCGTTCCAGCTTGCGCGCCAGGTTTTCGATCAGCGCCGGGGTGGCGTTCTGGCCCAGGGCGACCTTGGCGCAGGCGGTATCGAGCACGCTGATGGCCTTGTCCGGGAGCTGGCGGCCCATGATGTAGCGGTGCGACAGGCGCACCGCCTCGGTGATCGCTTCGTCGTAGACGCGCACGCCGAAGTGTTTTTCCATCAGCGGCGCCATGCCGCGCAACATGGCGCAGGCCAGTTCCTCGCTCGGCTCTTCGACCTTGATCACCTGGAAGCGGCGCGCCAGCGCGGCGTCCTTCTCGAAGTATTTTTTGTACTCGCCCCAGGTGGTGGCGGCGATGGTGCGCAGTTCGCCGCGCGCCAATGCGGGTTTCAACAGGTTGGCCGCGTCGTTCTGGCCGGCGGTGCCGCCCGCGCCGATCATGGTGTGCGCTTCGTCGATGAAGAGGATGATCGCGTGCGGGCTCTTTTTGACTTCGTCGATGACGTTTTTCAGGCGGTTCTCGAACTCGCCCTTGACGCTGGCGCCGGCCTGCAGCAAGCCCATGTCGAGCGTGTGGATCTCGACGCCCTTGAGCACATCGGGCACGTCGTTGGCGGCGATGCGCAGCGCCAGGCCTTCGACCACGGCGGTCTTGCCGACGCCGGCTTCGCCGGTCAGGATCGGGTTGTTCTGGCGGCGCCGCATCAGGATGTCGATGGCCTGGCGGATTTCGGTATCGCGGCCGATCACCGGGTCGACCTTGCCGTCGCGCGCGCGCTCGGTCAGGTTGGTGGTGAACTGGTCGAGCGATGGCGTCCTGGAGGCGGCCTTGGCGGCCATGTCGCCGACCGGGTCGTTGCCCTCGCCATCGTCGGCGTCGCCGGCGGCCTGCGTTGCCGCGGCTTCCTGCGAGCCGGCGGCCAGCTTGTCGAGGTTATGCTTGATCTGCTCGACGTCGAACTTGCCGAACAATTTGGAGCCGCGGAAGGCCAGCTGCGCCAGTTCCGGATCGGTCAGCAAGGCTTGCAGCAAATGGCCGCTGCGGATTTCGGCGGTGCGGCCGGCCTGGATATCGAGTGAGGCGATCAGCCAGGCGTTCTCGAACAATTTGGGCAGGCGTACCGAAAACACCGGGGTGCGCGAGTTGCCGGCCTTGAGGCGGGCGACTTCGGCCTGCAAGTCCGCTTCGAGCATGCCGGCGCTGATGCCGCACTGGCGCGCGATCAGCGCAAAGTCGCTCTTGGGCTGCTCCAGCAGGGCCAGGAACAGGTGTTCGATGTCGACTTCGTACTGGCCGAGGGACACGCAAATGCCGGCCGCGCGGGTGGCGGCGGTGCGGCTGGTCTCATTGAGTTTGCCGATCAGCGTTTTCAGGTTGATGCTCATGCAGGTTCCTTTTTTTGTTGTGTCGTGTTGTCAATCACAGCGCGTGGATATCGTACCGGACATCGCTTCGGTCTTCCTGACGCGAGCCGGTCACCAGAAAACTGTCCCAGCCCAGGCGTCCGCCGGTGCGCGGTTCGTCCATGCACACGCCATGCACGTCGGAGCCGCGCAGCACCAGCTGCACTTCGTATTCGAGCGTCACGCCGGTAAACATGGTGATCATGCTCTTGAGCGCGCGCGCCGCCTTCCCGCCCGGCAGGAAGGAGTCGAAGCCGGCATGGTCGAGCGGGCCGATGACCAGGCGCAGGCGCAGGTCGCGCTGCCATACGCGCTCGCCGGCCATGGCGCCGCCGCCCAGCATCGAATTGGCCGCGCCCAGCATGGTCTGCTGGCTGGAAGGCACCGCATACCAGCAGCCGATGAACTGCTCGGCGCGGATACGCTGATTAAAATACTCCGACAGCACGCGCGACATCTGCACCGCCGACGGGGGGCGATGGCGCATGGCCGACGCAAAGTAGCCGAGCGATTCATCGAGCACGCCGCCACCCATGTCGTCCTTGAGGCGGTGGCGCAGCGACTCGTTGCCCACGCCGGCCAGCGACAGCAGCAGCGGCAGGAAACTGTCCTTGCCGTCGACCGCGTATTTGAGTTCGAGCCGGTACTTGCGCCAGGCTTCGAAAAACAGCGCCAGCGAGCGGTTCGAGAAGGTGTCGAGGAACGCGCGCGGGCCCTCATCCTTGTTGTAGATGATGTGGGCCGAGATGCGGTCGGTGTAATGGGCCGGCAGCGCGCCGTTCCCGCCCAGAAGGCCCATGAAGGCCGGCGTGATGCGGATGTACTTGAGCGTGTTCGATTGCAGGGCTTCGCCGAGCGACCTGGCCTGGTGCGGCACGTCGCGCGGCACCGTCTCGATGGTTTCGAGCTGGCTGGGCGGAAAAGCGAGCGAGGTCGAATTCTGGAAGCGCAGGAAGTTGGCGATCGCGCCCTGCTGCGGCGAACCGTGGCGCTTGAGCCATAGCTCGAGCATCCGCACCGCCTGGAAGAACTGGAAGCGGTACGGTTCCTCGAACAGGCGTTCGATTACAGCAGGCTCAAATCGCCGCTTCGTGGCAAGCATTTCAATAGCTCTTCTCCATTTTTATTCGATACGATCACCAGTTGGGTGAAGCTGTTGGCGTGCACGTACAGGCCGAGGAAGCGGTCGATGATGTGGGCAAAGGCGTGGATGCCGCTACCGACAAAGGCTTCCTCGTCGATCGTCAGGCGCACTTCCATGCCGCGCACCAGGCAGGCGAACGGGTTCCCCGGCAGCCAGGTGTTGGCCGCCTTGTACGCCACCGAGGCGATGCCGCCGATCTGGCGCTGCGAGGAAGGTGAACGCGGCAGGTCGTACAGCGTGAGCATTTCGCGGAAGGCATCCAGGCCGCCGTCGGCCAGCGACAGGTGGTTGAGCGACAGGTGCGAAATGAGGCGCCAGTGGGCGCCGCGGCCACGCTCGAAGCGGTGCGAGGTGGTCGGTTTGCGCAGGAAGCTGATCTGGCGCACGGTGGAGCCGCCCTCCAAAAACAGGTCGCCGCCGCGCAGGCCGTAGGTGAGCGATGCCGGCAGGTCGCGGTTGGTGCAGGTCAGTTCCAGGCTGAGGGTGTCGGTTTCGACTTCGGCCGGGTCGAAATCGATGTCGACGATCGAAATCTCGGTCTCGAAGCCGGGGCTCTTGTCGGCGATGGTTTCGTCGCGCCGCATGACCCAGTAGTGGCCCTTCTTTTCCGGCATCTGCCCGTGCTTGAGCGAGTAGAACGGACGGAAGTCGACGATCGATTCGCCCTGCGGGGTCTGGCGCACCAGTTTGACCGAATCGATCGACTGCACTTCGTAGGCGAACGCGCGGCGCGCATCGGCCAGCACCGGGTAGCTGGCGGTGGTGTGAGTCAGGCGAATCGGCTCGCCGCGCTGGCGGAACAGGTTCACCACCGGGGTGCAGCCGAGCAGCACGTTGTTGGTGGAAAGAGTGCCCAGCATGCGCGCCGCGTTCGAGTCGGTGCGCATGCCCGACAGCGCCAGGTGCAAGGTGATCGAGCGGCAGCCCATGGGCAGCACCGCCGTCAGCGCGGCCAGGTCGATGTCGAAGAAGTTGAATTTTTCGGGGAAGCAGAAATACTCGGTCAGCAGGCGGTAGGCCGTGTGCGAGCGCGCCGCGAAGTCGATCAGCGATTCGTCTTCGCCAAAGCCGGCCGCGTGCACCGGGATGGCCGGCAGGGCCATCCAGCGCCCGCTGCTGTCGCCTTCGGCGTAGGCAGCCACGGTGCGCATGAAGAGCGCATCGCGCAGCGCCGCGCAGAACGAGGGTTCGCCATCGATGAACACGCGCAGTTTTGCCAGGCCGAGTTGGGCCAGCGACACCTGGTCCGAGGTGCTGCTGATGGTCAGGCTCACGCTCGAGGTGGCGCCGACCGGAGGCCGGATCGCTTCGGGGGTGTCGATGATCGGCGCGAACGAGGCGCCGGTCAGCGCCAGCGGCGCCACCGTCACCGGATAGGCGGTGCGGAAGGTGCAGGAAGCGCCGCGCACCGGGCGCGTGGTCAGCTGGGTGCCGCGCGGGATCGCGGTGGCGGTGGTCAGCTGCGCGGCCGCGCCCGAAAAATCCATGTGCGCGATCGAGCACGAAGGGAACGGGCGCAGATAATGCGGGTACAGCACTTCGAACAGTGCTTCGGTAAATTCGGGATAGTCGTCGTCGAGCCGCTTGGCGATGCGCGAATTGAGCAGCGCGAACGATTCGATCATGCGTTCGATGTGCGGGTCTTCGCACACCTCGCCGGCGATCAGGAGGCGCCCGGCGATCTTGGGGTAGCGCTCTGAAAATTCGCGCGAATAGCGGCGCAAAAATCCCAGTTCGCGTTCGTAGTACGGTAACAGATCTTCCAAACTCAGGCTCCCGCGGACGCAGGGCGGCGCGCCTTGCTGATGGTGTAGTGCAGGCTCGATGGCTGCAAGATGGCGTCGAAGTTGACGGGTTCCTGGGAACTGCTCACGACCAGCAGCGCCGTGATGGCGAAATTGAGGCGGTTGACCGAGTCTTCGCGGATTTCCAGCGACGCCTTGACGTTGCGCAGGCGCGGCTCGTGGCGCGCGATGGCTTTTTCGAGACAAAGGCAGATGTAAGCCCTGTCGTCGGGGCTCGACAGCGACCGGCCCGCAAAATCGTTCAGGCCGAAGGTCACGATCGAGCGACCGCATTCGGGGTACCGTTTCAGCAAGTCTTCCGGAATCACGGTGCGCGTGTTGAGCAGCGCCTCGAGATCGCGTGCGACCGAGTCCTTCAAGTCCTCGACCGACATCCGGGTGACTGTGCCGCTGGAGGAGCCATTGACCGGCACATCCATCAACCGGTCGAACAAGCCTGGCGTAAAACCCTTCATTGGCACCCCGATGCGTTACTGCTGTTACGCGGTTTTGTTGGTCGACAGATCCCAGCCGCCGGAAGTGTTACCGCCCGAACCGCCGCCAACTTTCTGCTGCGTGTATTTCCATTTGACTTTCGAGTACTTCAGCGACAGGTTTTCGGTGAGGATGTCGCCCGCCGAAACTGCTGGAGCGACGCTGGAGATCAGCACGTTTTCCAGTTCGATTTCGAAGTACTTGATACGCTCGCCCTGACCGTCGGCGCGCAGGAATTCCAGCTTTGCCTTCGGCAGGGTTTTGCCCGACGAGCAGTTCTGCAGCAGCAGAGGGGTTGCCAGGTCGGCCAGTTTGGCGATAACGATATCGCGGTGCTCGGTACGCTCGGCGGTATGGCCGCCGCCGGTCGATGCGGTAGCCGATTTAGGCTGCAGCACTTCCCAGCTGACGGACTGGCATTCGATCCAGTCTTTGTGGGCGGAGTCGGACGACTCGCCTTTGATGCCGTCGATTTGGAGGTAGACGTCGATTGCCATTGTGTTCCTTTCAGTGGTTTATAGGTACTACGGGGTGCTACGATTTGGTCGATGGTGGTAGCTCCGCGACCAGACGGAGTGAAACGGAAAGCTCATCGAGCTGGAAGTGCGGACGCAGGAACGACACGGCGCGGTACACGCCCGGACGGCCCGGCACTTCCGACACTTGCACCGACGCTTCGCGCAACGGGAACTGGGCTTTCTGTTCCTGGCTTGCGTTATCGTCGAGCAGCACGTACTGCGTCAGCCAGCGGTTCAGGTGGTCTTCGACGTTCGATGCGGCGGCGAAGCTGCCGATCTTGTCGCGCATCATTGCCTTCATGTAGTGGGCAATGCGCGAGACGGCGAAGATGTACTGCAGCTGGGCCGACAGCACCGCGTTGGCGTTGGCCGAGTCGGTATTGTATTTCTTGGCTTTCTGGGCCGATTGGGCGCCGAAGAAGGCCGCGTAGTCGGTGTTCTTGCAGTGCACCAGGGAGATGAAACCGAGGTCCGACAGCTCTTTTTCACGGCGGTCGGTGATCGCGATCTCGGCCGGACACTTGAGCGCGACTTCGCCTTCGTCGGTCTTGAAGGTGTGGGTCGGCAAGTCTTCGACCAGGCCGCCACCTTCGACGCCGCGGATCGCCGCGCACCAGCCGAAGTCGTCGAACGCGCCGGTCAATTTGGTCGCAAAGGCGTAGGCCGCGTTGCACCACAGGTATTTGTGGTGGTCGGTGCCGTCCACGTCTTCCACGAAATTGAAGCCTTCGGTGGTGGCGCCATCGGCCGGATGGAACGGCAGGCGGCCGAGGAAGCGCGGCAAGGTGATGCCGACGTAGCGCGAATCTTCGGATTCGCGGAACGACTTCCATTTGGCGTATTCGACCGTGTCGAAGATCTTGGCCAGGTCGCGCGGTTTGCCCAGTTCGCTGTAGCTTTCCAGGCCGAACAGCTCGGGCGAGGCCGAGGTGATGAAGGGCGCGTGGGCGGCGGCGGCGATGTGCGACATCTGCTCGACGAAATACATGTCTTCCGGCTGGCGGGTGATTTCGAAGTCGCCCAGGAGCGAGCCGAACGGCGCGCCACCGAAAGTGCCGAATTCTTCCTCGTAGACCTTCTTGAACATCGTGCTCTGGTCGAACTCGAGCGCGCTCTGGAAGTCCTTGACCAGCTCGCGCTTGGTCGCGTTGAGCATCTTGATCTTGAGGTTGGTGCCGGTCGAGGTGTTCTTCACCAGGTAGTTCAGGCCGGTCCAGCTGCTTTCGAGCTTCTGGAATTCGGGCGCGTGCATCACGGCCGAGAGCTGGTCCGAAATCATGCGGTCCAGTTCGGCGACGCGGGCGTCGATGGTGGCCGACAGGTTGTCCGACACGATCACCGTGCCGTCCATCACCTGGTGCACCAGTTCCGAAATCAGGTCCTTGGCGCGTGCGTGCTCGACGCTCGATTTGGCCACCTTGCTCTGTTCGACGATCTGGTCGAGCAAGGCCGTTTCATGGGTCGTCGCGGCGGCGCCGGAGGCAGGGGTCAGTTGAGCGGACATGATCAGTCTTTCTTGGCGTTGGCTTGCTGGCCGAGTTCGGCCAATTTCTCGGTGTTGCTGAGCACATCGTTGAGGATGTCTTCGAGTTTGTCGTTGCCGGCCAGCTTGTTGCGCAGGTCGGCCAGCTTGGTGCGCGCTTCGAGCAGCTTGCGCAGCGGCTCAACCTGCTGGACCACCGCCTCGGGACGGAAATCTTCCATCGACTTGAACTTGAGGTCGACGGCGAACTTGCCGCCCTCGCCGGTCAGGGTGTTATTCACGCGGTAAGCGGCGCGCGGCTCGACGCCCTTCATGACTTCATCGAAATTGTCGCGGTCGATGCCGACGAAATTGCGGTCTTTCAGGCGTTTCTTCTCGACTTCGGAACTGCCGCCGAAATCGCCGACGACGCCCATCACGAACGGCAGCTCCTTGCTTTCGATCGCATCGCCGATTTCGACGTCATAGGTCATCTGCACGCGCGGCGGACGCACTTTTTGCAGACGCTTTTGGACACTTTCTTTCTTGGACATGGTGGTTCCTTCTACATGGTTGGAGCGTGAATCGCCGGCTTACTTGAGCAAGTCGAATGGGTCGGATTTATTGCCGTCGTCCTTGTCGGTCTTGGACGTCTTCTCTGCTGGCTTGCGCCGGGTCGGCTCGGTGCGGCGCGTCGGGGTAGCGGCGGTGTTATCGCCCAGGTTTTCGCGCAGCAGCTTGGCCAGGTCCTGGGACTCGGTGCGCAGCGCCGGGGTCATGCCATTCTGGCGGTTCAGGTCGCCCAAGGCACGGGTCGACAGGCGCAGGCCGGCGATGGCGATGATGCTGTTGGCCGCTTTGTCGTTGGGATCACGCAACAACACTTCCTGGGCGCTGACGATCGCTTCGCCATACTGGCCGGCGTCGTAGCGGGTCTGGGCGATGCTGGCCCACGGCGCCTTGTCGGCCGGATAGGCGGCAGCGGCTTGTTTCCACACGGTGACGGCCTGCTCCTTCTGCCCGGAACCGGCGGCCTGGCTCGCCTGGTTCAGCAGATCGGCCAGCGGGGCCCGGGGCGGGACCTTCGGCGCCGAGTCACAGGCGGAGAGAGCCGCGGCGCAAGCCATGACGCCGAACAGGTGCTTCAGATCGGAAAAAGTGGTCATGCGGTATCCTCGAAAGCATTGACAGAAAATTAATGTGTATATTGTAACACTTATTACACGAGCAACGTTAGCAGAGATTGAAATTTTACATCGCGCAATTGAAAATCACACATTTTCACTTTGTAGTAAGCGCGCACGTTACATTAGCACGGAGACAAATCTTCTCATAAATGTTATTGTTCCGCTAATTAGTTTTTCAAATTGATGTAAAAATTGCCAAAGGTGCCCACAGCATGTCTAGTAAAGTCCTCTGGGGCGAAGGATTGTTCCTCCGGCCCCAGCACTTCCAGCAGCAGGACCAGTACCACGAGCACCGCCTGCACGAGAGCGTGAAGGCGGTCCATCCCTATGCGTGGGGAGTGAACCAGTTGCAGGTGGACCGCGACGCGCTGGCCAACAATGCGCTGCGCGTGCTGGAACTGTCGCTGCGCTTCCAGGACGGCGAACTGGTCGACGCGCCGGGCGCCGACGCGCTGCCCGAGACGGTGGACCTGAGCCAGCTGCTGCAGTCGCAACAGAGCGTCACCTTTTACGCCGCCCTGCCCGCCTTCAAGCCGTTCGGCGGCAACTTTGCGCCGCTCGGCCAGACCGCCAACGCGGCCCGCTTCGTACAGGCCAATGCCGACACGCCCGACCTGTACACCCAGGCCGCGCAAGCCCAGCTGACGTACCTGAAGAAAAGCGTGCGCCTCATTTCCGAGTTCGAGCCGCGCGATTCCTACACCCACTTCCCGCTGCTGCGCCTGCGCCGCGTGGCCACCGGCGGCTTCGAGATGGACCCGGCGTTCGTGCCGCCGAGCATGTCGGTGCGCAGCGCCCCGATCCTGTTCCTGCAGCTGCGCCGCCTGATCGACGCGCTGCAAGCGAAGGTGAGCGCGCTGTACGGCCACCATCGCGAGCCGAGCAAGAATGTGATCGAGTTCCGTTCCGGCGACATGTCCTCGTTCTGGCTGCTGCACACGGCCAGCACCGCGTATGCCTCGCTGACGCACTACTTTCACCACCCGGGCCTGCATCCGGAACGCCTGTACGAAGCGCTGCTGGGCGTGGCGGGCGCGCTGATGACGTTTTCCAAGAGCTGGACCCTGGCCGACCTGCCGCCCTACCAGCACGCCGATCCCGGGCCCGCGTTCGCGAAACTGAACATGATCATCCGCGACCTGCTGGACACTGTAATCTCGTCAAAGTACTTCGCCATTGCGCTCGATCTAATCAAGCCGTCCTACTATCTGGGATCGCTGGAGTCGGGCAAGATCGACGACAAGACCGCGTTTTACCTGGCCGTGTCGGCCAATTTGCCAGCCATCGAGCTGGTGGACGTGGTGCCGCTGCGCTTCAAGATCGGCGCGCCGGACGACGTCGAGAAATTCGTGCTTTCGGCCATGCCGGGCGTGCGCCTGCAGCACGCGCCGCAGGTGCCGCCGGCCGTTCCGGTGCGCCCGGACACCGTCTACTTCACGATCGAGGCCAAGGGCCAGATGTACGAACGCATGATGCAGGCGCAGTCGATTTCCATCTATGTTCCTGAAGGCTTGCGCGAGCTGACCCTGGAACTGATCGCCGTAACCTCCTGACCCAAGGATTTGCCCAGATGACTACCACTGCACCCTCCCTGATGGCCGGCGGCCCGGTTGCCGCCGCCGCGGGAGCCACTCCGCAAACGCTGCTGGACCTGATGTACGACGGCTTTTACGCGCTGTTCATGCTCAAGAACGGCAACGGCCCGCAGAACAATGCCGACTTCCAGCACAAGACCACGCAGTTTCTCGAAGAGTTCACGCGCGGCGCCAAGAAACAGGGCGCCTCGGCCGACGACATCGACGCCGCCAAATATGCCTTCTGCGCGGCGGTCGACGAAATCATCCTGCGCTCGACGTTTTCGATCCGCGACGAATGGGAACGGCGCCCGCTGCAACTGGTGCTGTTCGGCGACCAGCTGGCCGGCGAGAATTTCTATCACCGCCTCGAATCGCTGCGCACGCGCGGCAGCACGCATCTTCAGGCGCTGGAAGTGTTCCATATGTGCCTGCTGCTGGGCTTCCAGGGCCGCTACATCCTGGAAGGCTCGGAAAAGCTCAACTACCTGACCGCGCGCCTGGGCGACGAAATCGCCAACATGAAGGGCAAGCGCGGGGGCTTTGCGCCGCACGCCGACCGGCCCGACCAGATCGTGCACAAGCTGCGCAGCGACCTGCCGCTGTGGGTCCTGTGCTCGGTGTTCGGTTTGATCTGCATCCTCGGCTACATCGGCCTGCGCGCGTCGCTCAGCAAGACCACCGAGGAACGCATGGCGGGTTACAACGATGTCGTCAAGCTGGCGCCGCGCGCGGCCAACCTGACCATCACGCTGCCTTGATGGCAGGCGCCGGCCGGATCGCTCCCTGAGCGTGTCCGGCGCCGGCTTGGGCGATCATCACGCATCGCCGGGCCGACCGTGGTGGCGATGAGCGTTCCGTTTGCGGCGCAGGCAGCAGCCAGCGAAGCCGGTTGGAGGATTCATGAAACAGGAAATCTACATCAGCACCGACGTCGAAACCGACGGTCCGATTCCCGGGCCGCATTCGATGCTCAGCATCGGATCGGCAGCCTACCTGGCCGACAAGACGTGCATCGCGACCTTCAGCGCGAACCTGGAATGCCTGCCCGACGCCGCGGCGCATCCCGCCACCGCCGCGTGGTGGCTGACCCAGCCCGAGGCGTGGGCCGCCTGCCGCGCGGACCTGGAGACGCCACTGGCGGCCACGCAGCGCTATCTGGCATGGGTCAAGTCGCTGCCGGGCAAGCCGGTGTTCGTAGCTTACCCTGCCGGCTTCGATTTTCTGTTCGTGTACTGGTACCTGATCCGCTTTACCGGCGAAAGCCCGTTCAGCCATTCCGCGCTCGATATCAAATCGTACGCGATGGCCGTCATGAAGCGCGATTACCGCGACAGTACCAAGCGCAATATGCCCAAACACTGGTTCGATCCCCTGCCCCATTCGCATGTGGCGCTGGACGACGCCATCGAACAGGGTGCGCTGTTCTGCAATATGCTGGCCGATAACCTGGCGCGTGGACGTCAGGACGGATAAGCGGCGATCTTGGCGGCGAGCCGCTGCGCAAGGTAGCCATTGGCTTCACCCAGCGCAGCGAGAATGACACTGCCCTCCTGGCCGTAGGCGCTGATTTTTTCTTGCGGCCAGTACGATGGTGGCGCTTGCAGGTTGCTGATGCGATCGGCCAGTTTGACGCACCAGATGGCCTTTGGCTGGAGCCGGATTCTTGTCAAGCTGTCGGCCATGGCATCCGCCTTCGGGAGGCCGGGCGACTTCGATAATGCAGCCACGCCGTCGGCCACGGCCAGTCCGAATTCGGCGACCAGCGTATCGTGCGAGACGCCCTGATCTTCCATCGCATCGTGCAGGATGGCGCATTGCATGGCCGTGCCGATGCCGTCGATCCGCTCCTGCGCATGGGCGCCGAGAAGCTCCATGCTCACCATCCCCAGATGGACCAGATAGGGCATGTCGGTGCCCGGGAATTTTTGTTGGGCGTGCACCTGAGCGGCGTAGCGCCACGCCTTGAGCCATGCTTCCTGGTCTGCGTAATCGATCTGCTGTGTCATGATTCCTCCGATGGTCGATCTTAGCGCAGCCGGCACAAATGCGTGCGACTGGCTACAATATCGGCACGCCGACAAGCGTCGGTATCGATAGGAGAAAACATGTTCAGGGAAGTTGCGGAGCTCAAGGTCGCTGCGGGAACGGAGCAGCTGTTTGAAGCAGGCGTGCAGCAAGCCATACCACTGTTCAAGCGCGCCAAAGGATGCCATGGCATGCGCATGGAGCGGTCGGTCGAAGAACCGGGCAGCTACATGCTGTTCGTCGAGTGGGAATCCATCGAGGACCACATGGTGCATTTTCGCGAGAGCGAGGATTTTCGGGAATGGCGCCGTCTGGTGGGCGGCTATTACAGCGCGCCGCCGCGCGTGTTCCATACCACTAGCGCGGTCGAGGGCTTCTAACCCCACGCGCTGGCGCGAATGATTTCAGTACAGCCGTCGGGCGCGTTGTATCGCCCGCGGCAACACGTCATCGCCGCAGCCGACGATGCCATGAATGGCTAGTCAAAAAACAATTGCGCGTTCAATACAGTGGCTTTCTAAACACTCATCGTGCAAAAACGGCCTACCTCAACACTCGACGTCGAACCATGCATCAGCTCGACCAGGCTTTTCACCTTTGCGTCGAAGCCCAGTGACAAGAAGCAGGCTGAACGCGTGGCGGTTCAAACCGTGGCGGTCAACGCCATTGGTGGCATGAACAAGAAAGCTGTCAGGAACGTCCAGGCTGGACTAACGGCCGCGTCCCGCACCTTCGCCCGGGAAGCAAAGCAATGCGGGGCCGCCTCCCAGAGACATCCATGGAACTCCCAGCTCGACTTCGAAAAAAACCAGCTCCCCGAGAAATATGTGAGCGTCGTTTTTGCCAAATCGACCGTGTGCGTTAGAACGCCGGATATCGAAAAAGAAGCGCCGGTGTTTTCGCACGCGACCGGCAAGTCGGTGTCGGCCAGATCGCTCTTCAGGCAAAAACTTTCCTGTTGCGAAAATCATCAGCGGCGCATCCAGCAATAAGGAGTTGATCCGCCTGGATGAGGAAATGGCCCACACCCTGATCGACGGTAGCAAAGAGAGCGATGAAAAACCACGACGAACGGTGCGATTTTAATCTGAATAATACGTCGTCCGGTTTTGGATGGATTGCAAGAACCTCATCCCGTTTCCCGAGTTTCTGCAAACCAAATCGTTCTGCCAGAAAGAGTACCTGATTCAGGTCGCAGAATAATCCGGGCGGGCTGCCCGTTTTTCACTCGCGACACATGGCCGCTCCACTCCATGCGCACGGGCGCGGCGGCACACCATCGAGCACGCCGCCATTGGTGGCGATCACCTCGCGATTAAGAGAGGTTGTGTCCTTGAGCGCGCGCTCCTGGTCGCGTAGTTCACGTGCGCAATGCCAAAGCGTTTGAAAAAACGGTACACCGCCATGAAGGAAGGCGAATGAAGCCCAGGAGCTCATCAAAAACATTTCTCGTTCGCATCTGTACGGCGTTCGCTATATCGAATTATTGTAATCGTAGTGGTATTCCGCCGCCTCGTCGCACGTCCAGATATGGCCATCGAATGAATCGACAGTTAAATTTCCGCCTCCCTCCCTCGGCTCAACAGAATTCTCGCGCGGGTCATGGACGAGAAAATACCAAAACATCGGATTCGATACGCCGGGCCGCGTTCTGTGGCAAATAACCGTCCCACCGACACTATCCATATATATTTCGGCATATATTCGCGCCTCATCTTGAGATATTAGTGCTGACCTGTACCGGACCGGAATATTAAAGCACCTAATACCGTTGCTCTTGAAATTCATAAGAATCGCAACGTTTGTTAATCGTTTCAAGTTCAGTCCCAGAAATCCCAAATACAACTGATTTTCGTCAAAGGCAATAGTAGGATCAAAAATGCGCAATTGCTGCAACAGCTTTGACGAGCCGCTCAGTTTTTCAATCAGATAGATATCGCAGATCTCTTGCATTATTCGCTTTCATATTCAAACTAGCTGTCTATTCACAAATAGTGTCTCGTCCTCATCGTTAGCATTTTCCTCTTTGTAACTTGCCGATTCCTCTCTTGAGCCGGCGACCTGAACAATACGCAAAATCCGCTCAATGCGGCCTTACAAAGAGAGTTTAAGGGAGAGCAAGCAACAGCAAAGTGATGGGTCAACAGGTCATACCGGGCAAGGACACTCCGACAGGGAAAGGGCCGTTCAGTCCGAAGATCAGATAGGAGCCTCGCCCGTGAATGCCATCCGGGCCAGCAGGATACAACGCCTGCGCAGACAGGCCGCATATAAGACTGCAACCTCCGTTAATGCATTGTACTGCCAACACTTGCAATCCAAGGGGCGTCCATATAAGTGCTTCCCTAGCTCTCTTTTTAGCCGCTAAAAAAAAGTCGCACCCCGAACACGCGCGAAAAACAGTGGGTTGGGAACGGCTTTTTATGTCAAAAAAGAGAAGAAGAAAATACTTCCAGAATTTCTTTCTTCCGAAGTTGGGAGCGGATTTTTCAGAATAAAAGAAGTGGCTACTTCTTTTTCTTGCTCAGAAATTCATCTATCCCTCGCTCGCGTTCGGGACTGAGCGGTTCGTCCGTACATAACTCATATAGCTCTTTATCGCCTACGTGGGGCAGCAATACGGAAAGCCGATCAAATACCTGAACCTCAATTAACCCCCATTCCAGCAAGGCAGTAAGGTAACCATGCCAGACTAGGGCAACTTTCTCAGTCGGACCACGCCAACCGAGTTGATTGATGATCCGATTACGCAACTCTTCTTCTGTTGGATAGCCGTTAATCATAATGGTTTCCGTGGAACAAAAATCGTGCCCTCTGATGTAATAACGGTAATGCTTTGAATTTTCGATCCGGTTTCAGCATCGGCGCCAAACGCACGGCCGACACCACGTTGCGCAATTTGCACAGTCATCCCAACTTGGCCGCGAGCGTCAATGATAATGTCTCCAGACTGTCCGCGCCCGTTCATGACCGTACTAGGAAACGCTTTTGAAAGACCATCCGAAGAATGGTGTAATCGAATCTGCTGTATTCGCAACTATGGCTGAGCAATTTGCCCCAGTAATCAGCCGACTCCAGAAACGCGTCAGTCTCGTGAGGACCTGAAATGGTAGACCCCGTTAGGATCCCATCAGATTAGCACGCGCGATACCGTGCAGGCGACAAGGCTAAAAATCCAAGAGCTCACCTTTACAAACAACACCGCCTATTGGATATCTTTGCAGAATATCGATCAAATAATTTTCTAACGTCAATCCAGTGCCCTGAACCGATTCCGCGTTTTCATCGTAATGATAGACTTGCATATCATCAGGATTTCTGGTTTGCAGAAAATAATATTGCGTCTCTGCCTCGAGCGAAAAAACAAACGGCTTATTTATAAATTCAAATGCACCAATCTCCTGCAAACCGTTGAAAAAGTTAACTTGGAACAACAGGTGCGTTCTTACTGACCAAGTGGGCCGATAAATAATCAAAGGATCATCTCCAATTACCCCTCCATCGCATCGACCCGCCTTTAATAAAAATTCAGAGAAATCGCCTCCGATATTAATTCCGTAAAGCCGCTCAATTCTTCGCAATTCGAACTCATGATACCCCACCATTCTTTCACCTGCTTCGGGAACCAGGTGCTCAATCTTATCAAAGAATAATTTCGTCACGGCTTTACTCCTGTAGTTCCCTGATATACGTTAATTGTTAGATCGGGATTATTAATCGCTAAATTTGGAATCGTCTGAACACAGCCAGCGCACATACCTGGCGCCTTTGTCGAGGTGTTCTGGACTGCCATGTCGATAGTCGCTTTGGACGACGAAAAATTATCGTTGATGTAACTTCCAAGCTTCATTTCCGCGTGTCTGGCATTTAACTGCCCGTTGCCAACCGGCGCGCTGCCCAAAGTACCGCTATCGCCTCGGATGACTTTGTAATCAATTCCATTAATTGTAACATTGTCAGCCGCATCGCCCCTCCAGGATTTTCCACTAACACTAAGTAAATGAATAATCTTTCCGCTATCGGTTGTAATGACGGCTGTGGCAATCGAGATATCCTGAGTATTGCCGGATGACACATAGTTTTCAAGCTTGTCCCGTATGGCATTTATGTTCAGTGCAGGATGAGCCGTTTCGTCGAGACCAAAAACCTTGAAATTCGGTAAGCCGACGACAGCGTTAGGGGGCTGAGGGGTATTTGCCCGGTTCGCTTCGGGCGTATCCGCAGCCGTCGCTGGATTCTTCGCCGGCGCCTCGCCGTTCGAACCCTCGGGTGTTTCATTCGCAGGCGGGCTCGAGCATGAGCTACCTTCGCAATCGCATCCGCCAGTATTATGCACCCATGTTTCAAACGCCCCGACGTAGAAGGTATGACCTATGTCAACCGTCAGATTGTGCGTGCGTCCTTGATCTTGAACCCGTTCAAGCGATGCAACCGTAGCGCCATGCACCGAACGCTCGCGGGCAGTCAACTGGTCCCCAGCCTTCAGATCGATCGCTGCAACGAACCCACGACCACCAATGAAAAACGTATGTCCAGGCGTAACCAGCAAGGCTTCTTGCCCACTATCGCCATCAGCCCCCTGGCGAGTCAACGTGAGCCGGTAAATCGGCTGATCGTCCCGGATATGCGTAGCCGTTACCGTCGAAGCAAACACATCCCCGGTATTGTCATCGCGGCGGGTCCATACCTGATCGCCCTGCTTCAGGGTTTCGATCGCGATGTAGCCCGCGGGTGTGGCAACCAAGGTACCGGGAGCGAAACAACATGGACGACCATCTTTGTCCAGCCTCTGCTTTGCAGGCGCCGGCGCTCCGGCATCAGCTAACTCATCCTTGATTTCCGGAGCCGGATCTTTCACCTTCGCCGGCGGCTCATCGACTTGCGCGACGGCCGGTTTTGTGCCGGAAGGCGGCAGCTCGGTTGTAGATTTGATGCCCTTGATACCCGGCACCCGACCGATTGCGTTCGTAAGCTGATCGCCGACCAGCCCTGCCCCCTTGCCGGCAACCTTGCCTGCGCCGGTCGCTTCAGCCAGCAATGTAATACCCTGTGCAGCGGTAGCGATGCGAACCGCACTCGTGATGTCCTGGCCATACAGGGCATTGAGCTGCTGTTGTATGTCTGTATTTGTAGAAGCTGCAAAGCCCTCGCCGAAACTTTTCGCGCGCGAACCGACATCGTCAATTGCTTTCTCAACTGTATCAAACGGATGCTTAACGGCTTCCCAGGCCGAATTGGCCATTCCGCCCGCAATTTTCTTTGCGACGTCGACCGGATTGGCTAACACGGCGTCGAGAGCATCGCCTCCGAGCTGCTTAATTTCATATTTCACCCCAGCAATCGCCAGCCGGTTCGCATCAGGCTTAGCGTACTTGTTTATGAAGTTGCGGTCGGTGTCATACAAACCGTTTTGCGGCGCCGTGAACTGGCCACCCTCGACCGTGAATAGCCCTTGCGGCTTGCCGTCGCTGTTCGTAAAGCTGGTTGCGTTTGCACCTTTAAGAAATTCTTGTGCGTCCTTGTTTTCCCCATCAGTCAAGACACCGCGCCAAAGCAGGTCGATATCCTTCAACGCTTGCTGTGTCAGGATTGCGGTCGCCTGCGCCTCCGAAATTGGTTGTCCATTTACGAGCGTCATTGCCGCGAACTTCTTCGCGTTTTTCTTAATCCAATTGGACTCGTCTGGGTGCAACTGCCGATTGTTAAGCTCTGCCGCCAACGTCAAACCAGCCGTCTGGGCATTACCGATGCTCGCGCCGACCACCACACTGGCCAGATCGGCAACGAATTTCGTCTCGGTTGGCCCAAGCCCTTTCGTCAACTCATCGATCAACGGACTCTTCGCTTCATTCAAGCTTCCCGCCACGAAACCCTTCAGCGCATCGCCACCGCCCACCTGGCTCAGAATCGAGGTCGCGGCCCCGTGCAGGCCAGCCTTGTAAAGGCTGCCGTCTTTCCAATCGTCATATTGCCCCTGGAACTGGAGCATGATGGCGTCGGCTTGCGCCAGGGTTTGCTCCAAGGTTGCACGCTTCGCCGGATCCGTCTCGGCGGCGAGTCGTCCTTCTGTCGCAATCTTCAGCAACTGGGCGTCGGTGTACGGCTTGGTCATCGTCTGTGCAAGATCCCCAATGGCCTTGTACACATACGGCGCGCTGGCTCCGGCGGCTAATTGTCCGGTGCCCTGTCCCGACAAGCCGCCAACCAGCAAGCCTGTCGCAACGGTCAGCGCGCGTGAATAGTCACCCTTCGGTCCCCAGTTCTTGACGTCGGTGTTGGCGACGTCTTGCGCAGTCGTTGCCACAGCCAGGTTCCGGTTCGCTGTGGCAATATCCGAATTTGCAAGCGCGCGCTGTTCCGGCGTACTGGCAGAATCGTTCAATACTGCCCGAGCCCGCTCGATCTCCGTTTGAGAAGACTTGACGTCCGCTTCAGCCAGATTCAGTCGATCCGTCGCCCCGCGCGCAATGTCACCATTGATCTGCTGGCCGGTCGCAATCAAGGTGCCTGCCGCCGCGCCCATCGCCTTCTGGTCAGCCATCACGGCCTTCATGTCTTTCAGCGGATCGACTGCCTTATTCGCGGTCGCCAGGTCGGTGTGCGCACCGAGCTCTGCCGCACTGCTCATCTCCTTGCCGCCGATATTGATCTTGCCATTCGTCAGCGTTGCATAGGTAGTCGAACTGTCTTTACCCTTGTCCTGCATCGGCAGGCCGGGCGTGACGTTCGGGTTGCGTGCGCCGGTACTGGTCTGCGTTTCCGGCGCGGCGCCCTTGACCGCACCGGTGGTGAATCCGCCTGACAGGCTGACCGACTGGGCCTTGTAGTTCATCTGGTTATCCAGATTCTCGAACGTGATGGCCTTCGTAGTCAGGTCGGAATTAGCCGCGTTGGTACTGGCAATTGCACCGCCCTTCAGCGCAATCGTGTCGGCCTTGACATGGTAGCCGCCGTCGCCCGCAAACAGGCCCGACTGCTCCAGCACGACCTTGCTGCTGCCATCGGCCGACGTATGGCCGATGTTGCCCGACGCTTCCCACGCGGTGCCGAACGACAGCTGCACCCGAGCACCTACGTTGGTTTGCTCGTTGTGCTGCTTGTTCGTGTCCTGCACGGACTCGATCGCCAGCTTGCCGCCCACATTGGCGGTAACGCTGTCGCCCTTGACGACCGCGCCCTTGAGCGTAGTGTCGCCTTTAGAGGCAATATTGACCGTAGCCCCGGTCAGCCTGGTATTGGTATTAACCGTGGCGTTGTTGTCGTATTCGCCCTTGCCCACGTTGGCGGTGGCGTACACATAGGTGCCGGTCTGCGCACCGACCTGAACGCCCACGCCCACCTCGACGCCGGCGTTATTATTGCTGCCCTCGCTGCTCATCTGGCTGGTGGCCGATTGCAGCACGATGTCGCGCGCCGAGTCGAGTTTCAGTTCCTTGCCGGCGGTTATGCCAGCGCCGGTGGCCTTGATATCGCCTTCGGTCGTGGTCAGCGCCACATTACCGTTGGTGCCCGTGAGCGTGGTGGCGATTGCCACGCTGCCACTGCTCTGGTCGCGGCTCTTGGCGGTGGCAATGCCAATGCCAGCCTCGGCCTTGAACAAGGTGCCGCTGCCACCAATCCCCGCAGCAACCGCTTGATACGCGTTCGCAGCCGCAGCCATGTTCTGCATGGTCGAAAGGCGTCCGTCCGATTCCTTGGCCGCCTTGCGGTTGTTGGCCAGGTCGATCAACGGCGAGCTGATACGCGCAAAGCCGCCGATCTTCAGGTCCGAACTGTCCTGCGCGCTATTGCTCGTATTGAGCGCCGTGCCAATCTCGATCGACTTGGCAGTCACGCTGACATCGTTTTTCGCCAGGACATTGCTGCTAGTCTGGGTGTATTTCTCCCCTGCCGTCAGGGTGATATTGCCGTTGATGCTGGCCACGCCCGACTGCACCTGGGTAACCGCGTCATTGCTGCCGTTCTTCTTGATGTTGTTATATCCGGCAAAACGCTCGGTGTCCGACACGACCACCTTGCCGATGGCCTTGTTGTTGCTGTGGTTATCGTTCGAGACGGTATCCTGGCCGCTTTGAATGGTCAGGTTCCTGCCAGCGGCGATGTCGACATTCTTGTCGGCGACCACCGAAGCGGCCGTGAGAACAATGTCGCCATCCGTGCTCTTGAGCGTGGCGTTGCCGCCGACCGACAAGGTGGTGCCGGTAATCGTGTCGGCACTGCCTTTGCCGTTGTCCTTGTTGTTGAACATGCCGACCGGCAGGCTGCCGCGCGAATCGATGCTCCAGCCCTTGGCCTTGTTGTCCTGCCCTTCGCTCTCGGTGCTATGTGCAACATCGAGGATGATGCTGTCCTTGGCCGTGAGCGAGGCGTTGCCTTCGGCCTTCAGGGTCGCGCCTTCGCTGGTGATGCTGCCGCCCGTGGCGTCAATGCTCAGGTTGCCGCCCGCCTTGAGCATGCTGACCTGGGCGGTGCTGCTGACGTGATCCCTGGTCCCGGCCGCACTGCGCGAACTGCCTTGCACCACCACGCCGCCAATTGCCGCCAGCAGGCCTTCCCCCACCCCGTCCGCGCGCTTGGTGATCTTGCCCACGCCGCTGTCGGCGCTGTTGCCCTTCTCGCTTTCTTTACGCGCCTTACTGAACGCCGCCTTCGGATCGAGCGTCACCCCAACCGAAAAGCCTTTCGATGCCGTCTTATATGCGCTGTGCTCGTCGCTGGTGTTCTGCGCCGCTAGCAAGTCGACCGTCTTGCCGCTCAAACTGAGGTCGGTTTTGGCGTCGAGTTCCGACGCGATCACCTTGATGCCTTCGCCGGCAGTGATGCCGACCTTGCCGTTGGTGGATTTGATGGTCGATCCGACCTGGCTGACCAGATCAAGGCTCGACTGGCTGGAGCCGCTCGACTTGTTGTAGCCCACGCTGGCCGCGCCGCCGGCATAACCGGCCGTGAAACCGGACTGCTTCTGGACAGCGCTATTGCGCTCCTTGTAGATTTCCTCGGCCGACTTGATCGTGACGTTGCCTGCGACCGCTTTCAGCGATACGTCGTTCACGCCTGCAATCAAGCTGCCGCTGACCGTCAAGTCCTTGCCCGCCTCGGCCAGCACGCTGTCGCCAACGACCCTGCTGCCCGTCACCTGCTGCAAACTTTCCGTGCTGGTGCTGCTCGACATCCTGCTGCCGCCAGGCGTGCGGCTCTTGCTGTAGCTCTCGCGCAGGCTGTCGTGCTCGGTTGTGATGGCCTGGACCGTCAGGTCGTTGTTCGCCAGCAGCTTCGCTACGCCGGTTTGGGCCACGATCGTGCCCGCGTTGAGGACGAGGTTGCCCGTGCCCACCTGGGCAATCGCCTTGCCGTCCTTGTCTTTCTGCCCGGTTGCAACGCCGGTCGCGCTGATGGAGACGTTGTTGCCGGCGCTGACGACGCCGCCACTGAGGCTTTCGTCATCGTTCATGGCACGGTTGTACTGCTTGCGGCCCGCCGTTTGCACGTCGACGAGGGTGCGGTCCTTGACCGCGGAGATGGTGACGTTGGCGCCGCCAATGACCACGTCATTGGCCGCGGCGACACGGCTGCCGCTCAGCGTGGCGTCGCCGGCCGCCCTGATGGTGGCGTTATTGCCGGCAGTCAGATTGCTGCCGACGTTCGATACGCTCGCCTCGCTGGTGTAGCCGGTGCGGCCCATCGTGTTGCCGCCCAGCGGCACGAACAGCGCGTGCTTCTCTTCCACGCCGGCGATGTCGATGTTCTTGCCCGCCAACACAGTCAAGTTCGCGGCCGCGTCGACCTGGGCCGCGCGCGCCGTGAAATTGCCTTTGGCATCGATGAACACGTTGCCGCCGGCAATGGTGGCGACGCGGTCGATGTTGGTGCGGCTCGATGTGCTGGTGCCGTTGTTGCCAACAGTGTCAACGCTGCGCGCCTGCATGGTGCTGGCGACGAGAATGTCGCGGCCGGCATTGAGCGTGACGCGGCTGTCGTCGGTGGCGCTGCCATCGACGCCTTTGTTGGACAGGCCTGCAATGCGCCCGCCGACGTTGGCGATATCGTTCGCCGCCTTGATGTCGATCGCATCACCGGCGACGGTGCCGCGATTGGTGACATTTTGGGCGTCGAGGTTGACAGCGCCCTGCATGTCGGTCGGCTTCGCATTGGCATAGCCGGCCAGGATGGTGCCGCTGTTGCTGATGCTGCCGTTCTGGTTGCGGATGGTGACGTTGTCGCCGGCAATCAGCGCGCCGCCGGTCGACAGGTCACCCTGTTGCGGACGGCGCAGGTAGACCTGGGGCACCAGCACCTTGGTGGTGCTGCCGTCTGGCAAGGTGACGGTTTCTTCCTGCAGCCACACGATGTCGGTCGTCAGCTGGGCCATCTGCTGCTCGGATAGTGCCACGCCCGGAGTCAGCTGGAACTGTTTGGCGTAGGCCACGCCGGAATCCATCAGCGCCTTGAACGCCTGTTCGTTGTTCTCGTAGCCGGACAGCTTGTTGCGGCCGGTAATGTTGATCAGTTGGTCGGCGAACGCGCGCTGTTCCACGAAACCATCGCCGTAGCGCTTGAGGGTGCGCTGTGGATCGAGGTCAAGCTGGTCCAGGAAGTAATCGCTGCCGGTCCACTTGTTTTTGTCGGTGAACAGCGGGTCGGTTTCGACCAGATAGCCGGCGCCCTCGCCCGGTTTCAGGGAGAACAGATTGCCGCCCGGCGCTTTCCAGTCCGTGTTGCTGGTCAGGATGACGTTCGGCACGTCCGTTGCGCCGCCACTGCCCTTTTGCTGGGCATCGGCCGCAGCCGTAGTACCGACTGCCGGTGGCCATTAACGACCACGCCCTGCGTCGCCGCGCCCTGTACGGTGCCGGTTCGACGACCGCGCCGACATTGATTCCGCCGACGGTGGAGGCAGTCGCGTAACGGCTCCACCGACGAGGTCGTGTCTAAATGTCAGACCTGGCCCTATTCCTGTATGGCACCATTCCTTGGCACCATTCCTCAGTCGAAGCACTGCCCAACTCTTATAATGCCGACTGTCTGGACGGGGCGAAACCAAGCATCCGTCGCGCCGCAGCAAAATTGACTGCGAGCGCGACATAATTCGGAAGTCGGAATAATGCCGCCGAGCAAGCCCTGCGTCATTGGGTAATCGCGCGCCGTATAAGCATGGGCACCCGCAGCGAAGCCGGCACGCGCGCGTTCGCGCTTCTGGCCGGCGTCATCGAGACGTGCAGAAAACGATCGGCATCCTCCTGGCCCTACATTGCCAGCGTCATTGCCCCAGCCCGGCGCGGTCTGACGGTGCCAACGCTGCAGGCGATTCCGGTCGGGGTGTGAACGACTACGGGGCATCAGGACCTCGGTCGTGCTGCCGTCCGGCATCGTCACGGTTTCCTCCTGCAGTCACACGATGTCAATGGTTAGTTGCGCGAGAAGTTCACCTTACAATAATTTTTCATTTTCCAACAAAACGATAACTTTATTTCCTCCGACAATATTTTTAACCATCGACACCAATTCCGGCAGCTCCTCGACGGCATTTTTTTCATTAACCCGTATCAAGAAAAGAGAGCGCGCATTCAACCCATGCTCCATTGCAATTTCATGATGAATTTGGTTTGCTTCCCTTGCCAGTGACACAATAAATTTATTGGAATAAAACTCTTCGACTTGAGTTGAAAGACCTTTAATGACTAGCCCCAACTCTTCCTTTGAATTAGACGAATAACAAAACAAATCAATAGCCATATTATCTCCCTTTAATAATTGTAATGTGGCCGGCTGCATCTATCACTATTACTTCCTGCAGCCCTTGAATTGGATAGGTGGCAAATTGCTCTTCCAATGCTTTCATATTCACTTTACTATCAGCCAAATTCACCACAATATTATTCGCTTGACCGGATTGTACCTTGCCATCCACGGTCGTCCAAATACTCCGAGTGTTACTTGTTGCAGGGGCATAATTATCATAAATTACACCATTTATACGATAGTCCGGATTTTTTATTCCCTCAACGACAGGATTTTGCTCGACATGATATCCCTTGCCAGACAAAGTGACAGCACTCTCATTCTCTCGAATCAATGAACGCGTTGTTTCGGCGTTTGAAAGTGGTGGAATTTTCGTCGGAGGTCCAGAAAGCGATCCGGTACCTAGACCTGAAACTGCATTTTTCCCAACCAACAAGTTCGGTTCGTTTACATTAATTTGCCCGACCTTCGTCTCTCCCGCCGTATGGATCGAACACATCCCATTAATGCACTTGGCACAGGGCCCCACATTGTGCACCCAAGTCTCGAACGCTCCGACAAAAAAGGTATGACCCAGATCTACCGTAAGGTTGTGGGTACGCCCCTGTTGCTGAACAAGTTCGAGTGTTGTTACCGTCGCGCCATTCTTCGACTGGTCCCGCGCAGTCAGCCGATCGCCCGCTTTCAGATCAATCGCAGAGACAAATCCTCTCCCTGCAATGTAGAACGGATGTCCGGGCGTGACCAGGAGTGCTTCCTGCCGGGTTTGGCCGCCAGCATCATCCTGCTTCAATGTGAGCCGATAGATCGGCTGATCGTCGCGGATGTGTGTTGCGGTCACCGTCGAGGCAAACACCTCGCCGGTATTGTCGTCAAGCCGAGTCCATACCTGGTCACCCTGCTTCAGCGCCTCGATGACGATGTAACCCGTTGGCGTTGCGACCAAGGTACCCGGAGCAAAACAGCAGGGTGCGATTTTTTGCTTGATTACCTCTAACTCAGTCATGCGAACGGCATTGACTTCTGTTCCGATGATTGGCGCAATGCCCGCGTTCTTAGTCCCCGACGCCACACCCGGCAGCAGGTCGTCGACAGCGTGGGCCGCGGTTCCCGGGACACCGCCCCCGATGGTTTTTACGCCCGCCCCCAACTCTGGCACGGCAGCTACTCCCTTTCCGCCCAAAGTTCCCGGATTCGGCAGCAACACGCCGGAGAGTGGGGCGCCCGACGCAATAGTGCCCACCGCTTCCGCCGCAGCCAAACACTTGTCCGGTTTGAGCTGGCAGTAGGAGACTGCTCCTAATATCCTCAGCTCATTGGCCTCAATAGCCCCCATCCGGCCAGCATTCACCAAGGCCGTCATACCGCTTCGAATGGCTATGACAGCCTCCGGCACCACGCCTCCTCCAAGCGCGAGCATCAGGAGGGTCACCGCCTTAACCGTACTCTCACCTTTCAGCCGAGAGAACTTTGCGTCACAAGCGGCTTCGCTGATGCTGCCGCACAAAGTCTGCCTACCCTTGACCAGCTCTTTGATATGTATCTGTGCCAGCGTAATTTGATTAGTTGCGCGATTATCACTACCGTTAAAGACTAGAAATTCTGGCTGCATGAGTGTGCGTGGCAGCTCGCTTGAGGCCGCAATGTCTTTGCTCAAACGGTCCAGGCACGACTTGTCGGCGTGAAGAATGCACGTCTGCATTGCCGCGTCATTCTGATCAGAAATTACCTTAAACTCATAAATAATCTTTCGACGCATATCCTCCGGGCACCCGCCCTTTTGAGCCTCACAGCTATCCAATTTTTGCTTGAACAGCGCAGCGTCGCCATGCTTCAGGTAATTGTTCGTTGCCGCCACGTTGGATATGAATCCGGCTGCGTTAGCGCCGCTCGGCGAAGCGCCTGTGGCACTCGCGACGACATTGCCCACAACACCAGCAAGCATCGTCGTTACCGCATTTGCATCCCCGGCATTCAAGCCGGGGATTTTCTTGATGTCATCGCCGAAGATTTCGAGCAACGCCGTCGTGGCAGCAGACGCGGCAGCGCCAGACTTGAAGTCACCGCCTGCAAGCTTGCTGAGAACGCCATCGACCAAAGCATGGACGGCAACCTTGGTGGTGGTGTCGGTGCCGACCAGTACGTCGCCAAGTTTGGTTTCGATTAACGGGGAAACCTGTTGGACCAAGCCGGAAACGGCGTTCGCATATTCTTTTTCATCCTGGAGCTTCTGCAGGTCAAAAATCTTGGCAATGGCCCCGGCGCTGTTGGCCGTATCGCGATTGGTCGCAGCAACGGTCTCCTCCGCTGTTCTCCCCGTCGCCGCAATCTGTCCCTCGGCATCGGTAATGACGAGCGTGCCGACGCTGATCGCGCTCTTCGTCGTGCTGGCCGCATTGCCGCTTTGCGCTGGCGTGACATTGCCGGCCATATTCCCGGCCGCATTGCTGCCAATGGTCTGGATCGCACTGGCGCCGCTGCTGTACGACAAATTGACGCTGCTGCTGTCGCTGTCATAGCTGGCGGCGTTCTTCACGTCGATGTGCGTCAGCGTCCCCGTCGTCAGCCTGTTCTTGTCGGCACCGGCGGCACTGGCAATCACGCCGCCAATCAGATCGGTATTATTCTTGACGGTGACATCGAAGCCCTGCGCCCCCGCATAGATGCCGGACTGCTGGTTCACGCCCGCAAACACGCTGTCGGTATTCGCCTTGGCCGCGTTCACGCTGCCCGAGCTGGAGCCATAGCAGAACGGCGGCACGCAAATGCTCACGCTCCCCCCGCTGCTCTTTTCCCGGCTCGTGTAATTGTCGGTGTCCTGCAGACTCACAATATTCAGGTCGCCGCCAATGTTGGCCACCACCTTGTCGCCCCTGACCTGCGCACCGGCCAGGGTGGTGTCGTTGCCGCTCTTGATCGTCAGGACATTGCTGGCCGTAACACTGGTGTTCTGGTTGGTCGTGGCATCGCCATTGGCGTTGCCACGCGACTGCCCGGCAGCCAGTTCCAGCGTAAAGCCGTTCTGCGTGCCGCCCAGGCCGAAACCCACACCCACCGATGCGTTCTGACTACTGTTCCTGCTGTCGTTGGCACTGGTGTCCCGCGCGCTGCCTAGCGTGATATCGCGGGCGGCGTCCAGGGTCACATCCTTGCCGCTCAGTACCGCGCCACGCGCCGTGATGTCACCATTCAGCGCCTTGCCGTCCGCATCCTTGCCGCCGTCGCCAGTGGCAACGATGGTCAGGCTCTTGCCCGCGTTGACCGTGCTGCCCTTGTTCTGCAACGCGCTGTTATCGGTTGTGCTGTCGTTGCTGTTGCCGCCGATGCTGACCGTCGCCTTGATGGACGCCTGGCTTGATGCCGGCGCCTGCGTGTTGTTGGCCGCAGGCGTTCCGCCGCCGACGCCGGTGCCGTTGGCCACCGTGATCGCCGCCTTGACCGCGTAAATGCCGGCCAGCTTGTCGTCGTCCTTCTGCTCGTGCGCCACGGCGGCCTGCTTGACCGCATTCGCCGCGTCCACCGCATAGCCGGACAGCGCCACGGTCACGCCAAACTGGCTACTCTGGCTGGTTGCCCTGGTGCTGACCTCATCCACGCCCGGGTCGAGCAGGACGTTCTTGCCCGTGATGTCAATATTGCCGTCGGCGCGCAAGTCACTGCCGCGCACCACGACGTTGTCTTTCGCTGTGATGGCCAGGTCGCCGCCGGCGGATATGCCGCTGCGGATGGTGTTCTCCTGATCCTTGCGCGTATCGAGCGTGTCGCTGCCGCGCTTGATACCCACCGTGTTGGCAGTGCCATTGCCGCCCAGGTCGCCCAACTGCATGATGTTGTGGGTTTCCTTGAGCACCGTACCGTCCTGGCCGCTGACGATGTCGATCTTGCCGTCCTTTGCAGTCAGCGCAATATCGCCCTTGGCCTTGATGCCGCTGCCCTGCACAAGGATGTCGCCCTTGTTGCTGACCAGTTCGACCGTATTGCCGTTGATCAGGCTGGCCGTCTGCCTGGTGCTCGTTTCGCTGCCGCTGTCGCTGCCGCGCTTCTGGTTGTATGGCGACAGGGTCACGCCGCCATTGTTCGGCCCGCCGTTGATGGAGCGCGTGATGTCGCCCAGGCTCGTGCCCGCCGTGCTGAAGGTCGACCCGCTGGCCGTCGCCGCGCTGCTGTCGCTGCTGCGGTCGGTGGATGCTTCCACCGTGATGTTGCGTTCGGCGCTCAGCTTTACCAAGCCGCCGCCGTCGATTGTCGAACCGCGCACGGTGATGTCGCCGTCAAGCGGCTTGCCGTCCGCCCCCGTCACACCATTGCCACGCGCCGTGAGGCGGATGTCGCCGGCCGCGGTGATGCTGCTGCCGGACTGCGTCTCGCCATCGTGCACCGTGCTGCTGCTGGTCTGGCTCTTGCCGAACGTGACCGCCACTTGCGGCGCGGTCAGGCTGCTGTCAGCCAGTTCGGAGAGCGTGCCATTGACGCGGCCGAACTTGCTCTTGTCCTTCTTGATCTCCTTCAGGTTGCGCAGGGTATCGACCGGCGTGCCGGCCACGGCCACGGTGAGGCTCTTCGACGTGGTGTCGAGCGAGCGCGTTTCGTGGCGCTGGTCCTGCCCGGGAATGATGTCAATGTTCTGCGCCGAGATAGCGATGTTCCCGTTCAGCACGGTGGTATCGGTCTCCAGGCGTCCCGCGATCAGCTCGCTGCCGGCAATGGTTGCGTTCTTGCCTGCGTTCAGGGTCACGTTGCCGCCTGTGGAACCAAGCACACTGCCCGTTTCGCTCTGGGTGGCAAAGGTGCCGTCGTCGCGGGTTTTCACGGTCGACGACCCGGCGCTCAAGCCGATGCCGTTCTTGGCGCCCGACAGGCCGGACTGCCTGACCGATGTCGCCTGGCTGTACGTCCCGTTGCTGGTTGCGGCCAGGACATTGATGTCCGCGCCCGCCGTCACAGTCAGGTTGGTGTCGGCAAGCACCGACGAGCCGATCACATTGACGTTGCCGACCAGGTCCTTGCCGTTGCCGGCGGAAATGGCAACGCTGTTGCCGGCGATGCTGCTGCCCTCGGCCTGCTGGGTGCTCGATGCAGTGGAGGTCGTCGTGGTCGTGCTCTTGACCAGGTTGCCGCTCTTGCTGTAGCTGTCGTTCAGGCTGTCGTGCCGGGTGGCGACGGTCTGGATCGACACATCGTTGTTGGCCAGCAGCCCGGCCGTCCCTTTCAGGGCGGTCACGTTGGCCGCGTTGAGGACGAGGTTGCCCGTGCCCACGTGGGCAATCGCCTTGCCATCCTTGTCTTTCTGCCCGGTCGCAACGCCGGTCGCGCTGATGGTGACGTTGTTGCCGGCGCTGACGACGCCGCCACTGAGGCTTTCGTCATCGTTCATGGCACGGTCGTACTGCTTGCGGCCCACCGTTTGCACGTCGACGAGGGAGCGGTCCTTGACCGCCGAGATGGTGACGTTGGCACCAGTAATGCTCACGTCGTTGGCCGCAGCGACACGGCTGCCGCTCAGCGTGGCGTCGCCGGCCGCCCTGATGGTGGCGTTATTGCCGGCAGTCAGATTGCTGCCGACGTTCGATACGCTCGCCCCGCTGGTGTAGCCGGTGCGGCCCATCGTGTTGCCGCCGAGCGGCACGAACAGCGCGTGCTTTTCTTCCACGCCGGCGATGTCGATGTTCTTGCCCGCCAACACAGTCAAGTTCGCGGCCGCGTCGACCTGGGCCCCGCGCGCCGTGAAATTGCCTTTGGCATCGATGAACACGTTGCCGCCGGCAATGGTGGCGACGCGGTCGATGTTGGTGCGGCTCGATGTGCTGGTGCCGTTGTTGCCAACAGTGTCAACGCTGCGCGCCTGCATGGTGCTGGCGACGAGAATGTCGCGGCCGGCATTGAGCGTGACGCGGCTGTCGTCGGTGGCGCTGCCATCGACGCCTTTGTTGGACAGGCCTGCAATGCGCCCGCCGACGTTGGCGATATCGTTCGCCGCCTTGATGTCGATCGCATCACCGGCGACGGTGCCGCGATTGGTGACATTTTGGGCGTCGAGGTTGACAGCGCCCTGCATGTCGGTCGGCTTCGCATTGGCATAGCCGGCCAGGATGGTGCCGCTGTTGCTGATGCTGCCGTTCTGGTTGCGGATGGTGACGTTGTCGCCGGCAATCAGCGCGCCGCCGGTCGACAGGTCACCCTGTTGCGGACGGCGCAGGTAGACCTGGGGCACCAGCACCTTGGTGGTGCTGCCGTCTGGCAAGGTGACGGTTTCTTCCTGCAGCCACACGATGTCGGTCGTCAGCTGGGCCATCTGCTGCTCGGATAGTGCCACGCCCGGAGTCAGCTGGAACTGTTTGGCGTAGGCCACGCCGGAATCCATCAGCGCCTTGAACGCCTGTTCGTTGTTCTCGTAGCCGGACAGCTTGTTGCGGCCGGTAATGTTGATCAGTTGGTCGGCGAACGCGCGCTGTTCCACGAAACCATCGCCGTAGCGCTTGAGGGTGCGCTGTGGATCGAGGTCAAGCTGGTCCAGGAAGTAATCGCTGCCGGTCCACTTGTTTTTGTCGGTGAACAGCGGGTCGGTTTCGACCAGATAGCCGGCGCCCTCGCCCGGTTTCAACGAGAACAGATTGCCGGTTGGCGCTTTCCAGTCGGCGTTGCTGGTCAGCGTGACGTTCGGAACGTTCGGATCGGTGGCGCGGCCGTTGACATCCTTGGCGTTGGGGCCGAATACACCGGCATCCACGTTCTTGTCCGCCACTGTCACAGGACGGGCGGCGGCGAACTTGGCGAACGAGGTCGTCAGGTCGCCGATGGCGGTCTGCTGCGCCGCGCGGGCGTTGCCCGCAATAACGCTGCCAGGCAAGGCATTTCCTGCCACCTGGCCCTTGACCACTGGCTGCGCGCTCGTGCCAACCGTAACGTCCGCCGCGCCGCCGCTGCCTTGTTGCTGGGCGTCGGTCGAGACCGGGCCCGCCCCGCCGGCAGGACCGGCCGCTTGCGCGCCGATTTTGGTGCCGCCAGCGGCGACGGATGTGTCAACCGATGGCGCGCCGCCGGCGATAACGCCTTGAGCTGCGACGCCCTGCACTGCGGTATCGGCCTTGATCGCGCCGACGTTGATGCCGACGGTCGTGCTGCCGGTCGTGTAGGTGGCGACCTTGCCCGTCTTGGGTGCTGCCGCGTCGCCCGCCGCCGTGTTGCCGCTGCTTGGGGTGAGATTGCCAGCTACGCCGGCGCCAAGGGCACCGACGACCTTTGCCGGTTCGGCAGGCGTAATGACCGTATTCGCCGGAGCTACAGGCGCAGGTGCCGCGCCACTACTATCGTAAAGAACGCCAGCGAGATCGATGGAAGTCGTTGGGCCGACATCCTGGAATGCCTGCTCAGGGCCATACGTCCGCTTGTGGCCACTAAAGCCGGACGACACAACCTCTGTTGAGTACTTCACTCCCGAGTCGGTAACCTGCCTGGTTCCCTGGGTCGAAATATTGACAGTGTCGCCTGGCGTCTTGACCACGCCGTTACCAACTTCGGCCCCACCGCCGATACCAATACTTCCGCCAGCAATAATCTGGCTGTCGATGTTGATGGCACTCGCCGCCGAAATATTGCCCGCGGCAGTAACGACACCGGCATTCGATTTTGTCATCACCGACTCGATCGTGGTCCGGGTATCGGTTGTCTTCTTGGTGTAGTCCTCGATCTTGTCGTGCAGTGCGTCAGGATGGATATAGTAGTGCTTATCATCCGTGTAATAAGACAACTGGTCGAGCGTGTACTCGTTATTGGTATTTTTTGGGGTAATCGTCACGCGATTCACTGCGTGGACGGTGGTTTGATCCTGGAATCCAATCCCGCCCTCCAATCCATATGAACCGCAGTCTGAAGCGCCATGGCCATTGCCGGCGCCACCGCTCACGCAGTTCAGATTCTTCAGCATGCCAAGCTCGAGATTACCGCCCGCTTCGATCCGCGCACCGGCATTGACCACGCTGCCCAGCTTCATATTGCCAAGGCTGATCACATTCGCGCCCGGCTTATTGATCAGGAGACCGTTCACGGTGAGCATGTCGCGCGCTCCGATGGTGGCCTTGGCCTCATTCGTCACCGCGCCGCCCATCACCACGTTGCCGCCGTAAATGCGCCCTGTATTGAAAGTGTTGCCGCCCTTGACCGTCGTGGTACCGATCGAATTGACCACGCCGGTGTCGGCATTGGTAAACGTGCCGACATCGAGCGTGGTATTGGTCGCGCTGATCGTGCCGTAGTTATTCAGCTCCGTGGCCGACAGGCTCAGGTCCTTGGCCGCGCTGATCGTGCCGTTATTGGCGTTGGTGTACTTGCCGTTATTGAGAACAATCTCCAGATTGTTCTCGGCCGCCACCGTGCCAATGTTGGTGAAATCGCCATCCATGGCCAGGCGCAAGGTGCCGGTGGACGCCATCACACCGTCGGCGCTGAATTTCTTCATGTTCGCCGTCAGCTTGGTGGTCGCATCGGTACGGCCGCTGGTATTGATGAAGTCAGCCGTGTCGATGATGACTTCTTCGCCGCTCAGCTGGCCGCCGCTGTTGTTGATGCTGGTCGTGCCAGTCACCTTGAGGTTCTTCAGCGCCACAATCGCGCCATTCACGTTGCCCACCGTGGCCGCATTCACGGTCACCGTGTTCGATGCCAGCAAGCCCTGGTCGAACGCGCCGTTGTTGGTATTGCTGTTATCGATCGCCGCCACGTCAACCACCAGGTTGTTGTGCGCAAATACCGTACCGCCGATGTTATTCAGTACCGGCGCCTTAAGCGTCGTATCGACCGCCGACTTGATATTGCCGCCCTGGTTATTAATGCCGCTAGACCCGATCAGGCTCAGCGATTTCAAGGCCAGCATGGTCGAGCCGCCGGTATTGTCGATGCTGGTGCCGTCGATGGTCAGCTTGCCGTCGGCGCCGATGTAGCCGCCGTTCTGCTTCACGCTGCCGCCGGTGATTGCGATATCGCCGTGGCTGACGATCCCGCGCTCGGTGCCGCTGTGATCGTTGCTGAGCGTCTTGGCGGTGATGGCGATGCCGCCCACGCCCGACTCGATCACGCCGGCATTGTTGTTGACGCTGTCGGCATCGACCTTGGCCGATTTCAAGCCCGACAGCACGCCGCCGGCATTGTTCACGTCCTTGGCCGCGACGATCAGATCGGTACCCGAGCTGATCACGCCGTCTGCATTGTCCAGCTTGCCCTTGAGGCTGCCGAGCTTGACTTCGCCCTGGCTGGCGATCCGGCCGCCCTGCATGTTCAGCAGGTCGGCGTCGGTCTTGGCCTGCACGCTCGTCACGCCATAGATATCGCCCTTCTGATTCCAGATGCCCTTGGCCGCGTCGATCTCGACTGTCGACTTGTCGCTCTGGATCGTGCCATCCTGGTTGATGAGGATGCCGGCGCTGCTGCTGAGCACCACCTTCTGCGCGGCGCCGATCAGGCCGCCTGTGTTGTTGACGCCATTCTTGCCGATGATGGTCGCGTCGGTGCCGGCGACCAGGCTGCCGCCCTTGTTGCTCACTTCAAGTTTGGTCGTGACATCGAGCGCCGTCTTGGCACTGACCACGCCGCCATTGTTGTCGAAGGTGCCGGCGTTGATGGTGACCTTGTCCTTGTTGCTGACCACCTGGCCCTTGACGTTGCCCAAGGTGCCGCTGTAGAGGCTGACTTCGCCACCAGCCACGATATTGCCGTCAGCATTGTCGGCCAGGCCGATCGTCGACACATCGACCGTGTCGGCGGCGCTGATGTTGCCGCCTTTATTAAGCAGGTCGCTGCCGGCGATGCCGATCTTGCCGGCAGCGCTGGCGATGGTGCCGCCATCGTTGATCATGGCGCCCGTGCCCGAGTCGAGCGAGACCAGATGGTCCGCCGCGATCAGGCCGCCGGTGTTGATCATGCCGCGACCCTTGAATTCGACTACGCCGGTGGCGGACAGGGTGCCGTAGGTGTTGTCGAGTACGCCGGTGCCGGCGTCGAAGAACAGGTTGTCGCCGCTGATCGCCACGCCGCCGGTGCGAATGCCCATGGCTTGCACCAGCAAGTCGGTACCGAACTGATACGTAAAGTCGAGCGCGCTGAAATCGACAGCCTGCTGGCCCATGCCAAACGACAAGCGCTTGCCGGCCGCAAGCTTGGCGCCGGAGGTGGCCACCAGGCCGCCACCGTAAATAGCGGCGTTATTGCCAGCCGCAAACTGCGCGTTGCGATAGTCGAGCGTATTGGATGACTGCAGCGAAATATCGCCCTGCGTGCTGATGTTGATGCCGGCAGCCTGCACATCGGTGCCGCTGACGTTGACGGCGGTGTTGGCCGCCAGCGCCGCGTTGTTCAAACCTACCTTGGTGCCGGCGACGGAAATCGTATTGCCGGCCTGCAGATTGCTGCCGTTCAGGGCCACGTCCGCGCCCGTCATGGTGATGTTCTTGGTGACGGCAATCTGGATGCCGTCGGCGTCCAGGTGCGAATTTGGGCCGGACGACTGGATGCCGAAGCTGTCGCCGGCGGCAATGGTGCTGCCGGTCAAAACAGCGTCGCCGGTGGCGAGGGTCACGCCGCCATTGCTGGCAAAGCGGCCGGCCGAACCATCGAAACGCGCACCCTGGGTGTTGATCGACAGCGATTGCTGGCCGATGACCTCGCCCTTGCGGCCATCGAAGGCCGCGGTGGTGAGGCTGGCGCCGCCCTGCGCGCTGACCAGGCCGCGCACATTGTCGAACGCGCCGGTCGAGGCCACCAGATTGGCGCCGGTCGTGATCTTGCCGTCGGTATTGTCGAACCGGCCGGCCGAATTCAGCGTGGTAGTACCGCCGCCGGAAATGACGCCCTTGCGGTTGTCGAACGCGCCCTTGCCCGCGTTGGCGCTCAGTTGACCGTTGCTGAGCATCGAACCGTTGACCGATGTGATGCCATTGGCGCTGACGGCCAGCGCGTTGGCGCCGGTCAGTTTGCCGTTGTTATTATCGAGCGCACCGATCGCCTGGATGCTCAGTTTGTTCGCCGCCACGATGCTGCCGTCGCGGTTGCCCAGCGCGCCATTGGCGACAATCGTCACGTCCTTCCCGGCCGCGATCATGCCGCCGGCAGCAGGCGTAGCGGTGCCAACGGCACCGTTGCGCAACTGCCCGCCCGTCAGGCTGACGCTGCCCTGCGCGCTGCGGATGGTACCGGCGCTGTTGTCGACCGTGCCGCCGGTATCGGCTACCAGGTTCAGGTCGCCGTTCGATGCGAGCGTGCCGCCCACGTTCTGTATGCTGCTCGCGCCCAACGTGAGCGCGTCGCCCGCCAGCATGTTGCCGCCGCTGTTGACCAGGCTGCCGCTGCCGGCCTGCACGGTCATGCTCTTGCCGGCGCTAAGCAGCGCGCCGCTGTTGTCGATGCCCTTGCCCTGCACGGTCGCGTTCGCGCCGGCCGTGATGCGGCCCTGCGCATTGCTGAGCGCTCCCTGCGCGACGAGCGACAGGTCCTTGCCTGCGCTGATCAGGCCCTTGCTGCTGTCGATATTGCCACCGGCAATCGTCAGGTCACCCGCCGCCACGATGGCGCTGTCCGCGCCCTGGCTCGCGATGTCGCCGGCGTCGATCACGACCGATGCCTTGGCGCTCTGCACAATGCCGCCACGGTTATCCAGCAGCGCCTTGCCGGCGTCGAGCACCAGATCCTGGTTGGCGATGATGATGCCATCCACATTGCCCAGGCCCGTGGCCGCAATGCTGGCCTTGCCGCTGGCCTGGATCTGGCCGCCCTGGTTGTCGAGCGCGCCGCCGAGGGTCTTGACGTCGACCTCCAAGTCCTTGCCTGCGCTAATCAAGCCTTTCTTGCTGGTGAGCGACGCGGCATCGATGCCGAGCGCGCCGTTGGCGATCAGCTTGCCGGCATCGTTGTCGATGCCTTTGGTCGCGCCCAGCAGAATATCGGTGCCGGCCTGGATCGAACCGCCCTGATTGGCGACCGGACCATTGACGGTCAGGCCGATCTGCTTGCTGGCAACGATGTTGCCGGCCTTGTTGACCAGCGCGCCCTGGATCTGCGCGTCCAGGCCCTCGCCCGCCGCGATGGTGCCGCCGCTGTTATCCAGGTCGCCCGCGCTTGCCAGGGTCATGCTGCCGTCGCTGGTCAACTTGCCCTTGACGTTCGTGATGGCGCCCCCCGTGCCGGTATCGATGGCCAGCTTGCCGCCGGCCGTGACCTGGCTGCCGCTGTTGTCGAGTCCCTTGGTGTTCAAGGTGACGTTGCCGTTACTGCCGATCAGCGCCATGGCGCCGCTGTCGACCTTGCCGGCCGTCAGTTCGATGCCGGTGCTGCCGACCAGCGTGCCGGCGCGGTTGTCGATGTCGCCTGCCTTGATGTTCAGGCTGGTGCCGGCCTGGATCTTGCCGGCCTGGTTGTCGATCACCTGTACTTGCATTGCGAGCGCCGTGTTGGCCACCACGCTGCCGCCCGCGTTACCGACATTGCCGGCCACGATGTCGAGCTTGCGCAGGGCGCCAATCGTGCCCTTGCTGTTTTCGAGGGTGCCGCTGCCGCTGTTGATGATCAGGTCGCCATTGCTGACGATGCTGCCGCCCGTGCTGTCCAGGCCATTGCTGGTGAGCTTCAACGCCGGCGCATTGGCGGCGGCATCGGTGGCGAGAATGGTGCCGCCGCGATTGCTCAGCACGCCGTTGCCGACGTCGAGCGTGACGTTCTTGCCGATGGCACGGCCGTCATCGAGAATGACGCCCTGCGCTTTGACCGACAACGCGGCGTCGGTGAGGAAAGCGCCGCCCTGCGCACCCGGCAACGTGCTCTTGCCCAGGTCGATGCCGCCGGTAGTGACGACCGTCAGGTCTTTGAATGCCGAATACTGGCCGCCCTTGAGCGAGGTCGCGGCCACGCCCAGCTTGCCCCCGGCGTTGATTGCCGCGTCCTGTGCGTTGATAGCCGCGCTGCTGGCGATGGCGATATCGCCCCCAGCCTGGATCCTGGCCTGGCGCGCGTCGAGCGCCGCGCTGGCAATGCTGGTGTTGGCGCCGCTGGCCAGATTGGCCTGCGCCAGGTTGGCCGCGCCTGTCTTCAGGCTCAGCAGGCCCGAGGCCAGCATGTCGGAACCGCTGGCGCCGACATCGCTGCCCTTGCTGTCGATCAGCAGGTCGCCGGCGGCGGCGCTGATGACCGTGCCTTTCGCCATGATCGAATCGCCGGACATGGTCACGCCCTTGCCTGCGCGCAGCTGACCGCCGCTGAGGTCGATCTGGCGCGCCGTGAGGGTCAGGCCTTTCTCGCTCAGCACGCTGCCTTTGGCACCCTTGAAGTCGCTGTTGCCGAGGTCAAGCAAAAGGTTGTCGCCACTGGCAATTTTGCCGCCGCTATTATCGATGCTGCCGCTGTTGATGACGGCGCCACCCACGCCCACGATCGAGCCGCCCTTGTTGTTCAGGTCGGTGGCACCGCCAGCCGCCACCGGCTTGCCCGCGATGCGGTCGAGGCCAGTACGGGTCTGCAATGTCAGTTGGTCGCGCGACAGAATGCTGCCGCCGCCATTGTCGATGCCGCCGTCGCGGGCGACCAGCTTGACCGCGCCGTTGGCGGCGATCGCGCCACCGGCATTGTCGATGGTGGCGCCGGACAGCGTCGCGCTGCCAATGGCCGATACCGCGCCACCCGCGGTGCGGATGCCCTTGCCGGCGTTCAGCACCACATTGCTGCCGGAAGACACGCTGCTGTTGGCGGCGTCGATCAGCCCGCTTGCATCGAGCGCAATCGCGCCCTTGGCGATGAAGCCGCTATTGGCCGCCTGGCCGGCACTGCCGCCGGCATGGATGTTGTTGGCCTTGACCGTGATGCCGCCAGCCTCGCTGCGATGCACGCTGCCGTCCGCTGTGTAGTCCGCGCCGCGGGTATCGAGTGCGATATCGCTCTTCGCTGCCAGGGTCGCGTTGGCGGCGTCGATGCCTTTGCCGTCGATCTGCAGGCGCGCGCCGCTGGCGAGGTGGCCGCCATCGAGCACAATAGCGCCAGTGCTCGCATGCAAGGTCAGGTCGCCAGCGCTCGACAGGCGGCTGGCGCCGGCATCGATGCTCGCGGCATTGATTTGCAACTCAGCATTGGTGGCAATCTGCGTGCCCTGCAGGCTCGCGCCTTTGCCGGCCTTGACCGCCACCGCGCCGTTGGCGTTGATGTCGGCGCCGGCAAGGCTGACGCTGTCGCGCCCGGTGACGGCGATGGCACCGTTGCTGATGATGGTCGCGCCGCTGGCTTGCACCCTGTCGGCGGACAGATCGACGCTGCCGCCGGCCTTGATGTCGCCCTTGTCCAGGTCAATGCCCTGGCCGGCGGCGATCACGATCTGCGCTTGCGACGAAATCTGCGCACCGGCCGCGTCGAGACGCTGGGCGCTGATGCTGATCGGGCCGCCCGCGCGCAAGCTGCCGTTGGCGCTGTTGATGACACCGCCCACGCTCAGGGTCAAGTCCTTGCCGGCCGCCACGGTGCCCCCGCTGTTGTTCAGTGCGCCCGCCGTCAGGCTGAGGGTCTGGTTGGCCGCGAGCTTGCCGCCGATATTGGTCAGTTCGGCTGCTGCGAGGGTCATGGCGCCTTGCGCTTCGATCAGGCCGCGGTCGTTGCCGAGGCGCTGCCCGTTCGATTCGATGACGACATCCTTGCCGGAGCGCAGCTGGCCGTCGGTATTGTCGACATCATTGCCGCGCATGACGATGCTGCTGCCCGTGGCCACGCTGCCGAAACGGTTTTTCAGCGTGCCCGCCGACAATGCCATGTCACCAGCCACGACGACATTGCCGCCGTTATTATCGAATACCTGGCTTTTAGCGTCGAACACGGCATGCGCGTCGGACGACAATACGCCGCGGTTGTTATCGATGCCGTTGCCGCGCACCACGAGCGCTGGCGTGCCTGTGCCGCCGCCGGACTCGGCCACGACCGTGCCCTGGACGTTGCTCATGCTTTCCAGGCCGGCGTCGAGCACGATGTGCTTGCCGCCCACCTGCGCCTTGTCGGTGACAATGCCTTCGGCACGCACGGCAATATCGCCGCCGGCGAGGATGGCGCCGCCGGTCAGCTCAAACCGCTTTTCCATGCGGATATCGACATCGCCTGCGGCGGACAGCTTGCCACCCTGCTGGCTTTGGCCGGTGATTGTCAGCTTGCCGCCGGAAATGGCGCTGCCGCCCTGCATCAGCAAGTTGCCGGCGTCCAGGGTGAGGCCGCGCGCGCCGGACAGGCTGGCGTCCTGCAGGTTCACGCCATTGGCCTTGATGGCGACGCCGGCGCCGCTTTCCACCCGCAGTTGCTGGGCGTGCAGGTTGCGGCTGTTGAGGTCGATGTTGCCGTTGGCGGCAATCGCTGCCTTGTCCAGCCAGGCGTCGCCGGTGACGGCCACGTCCACATTGTTAACGGAAGCCAGGGAGGCGCCGGCGGCGGACAAGCTGCTTGCCTTGAGCGTCAGTGCCTGGCCCGCTTCCAATTTGGCTGCGGTGGCTACGATGTCGCTTGCCGCAAGATCGAGCGTGCCGTTGCTGGCGAGGCTGGCGCCACCCAGGTCGAGCGTGGCGCCCGTGACGGCGAGCTTGCCGCCGGCGCTCACTTCGCCATCGCGCGCCAGCAGACGCTGGGCATCGATGCCAATGTCCGTGGCCGCGGCAATTGCGCCTTTTGTATTGTCGAAGCGGTCTGCCTTGATCGTGACGCCTGAGCCCGTGCTCTGAATGATGCCGGCGGCGCTGTCGATCAGGCCGCTGGCAGTGAGCTTGACGGCCTGGCCGGCTTGAATGGCGCCACCGGCGTTATCGAGCGACCTGCCGGCGAACGTCAGCGCGCCGGCGGTGATCAGCTTGCCTTTGTTGTTGTCGAAGGCGCCGTCCAGCACCAGGTCGCTGGTGGTGGACAGGGTGCCCTCGCGGTTGCGGATGCCGCCGACATCGGTGAACACGGCAGCCTTGGATGCCACCGTGCCGCCCGTGTTGTCGAGCGCGCCGCCACCGGCATGCAAGGCCAGCTTGTCGGTCGCCACGATCTTGCCGCGCGTATTGTCGATGCCGGCAGCGCGTACATCGATGTTGCCGGTCGCGTAGATCACGCCAGCTGTATTGTCCAGCTTGCCCTTGCCGGCATCCACCACGATCGATGCCGCCGACACGGTCGCAGCGCCGGTGTTCACGCCCGCGCCGCGCAGATCGATTGCCTTCTTGCCAGTCAAATGACTACCCTGCAGGTTCAGGGCGCCGCCGGCGTTCATGGTCAGATCGGTCGCGGCCGCCAGCACGCTGTCCGACACGCGAATCTCGCCGGCCTTGACCGTGACCGCGTCGTTGGCAGCCCACTGCTGCTGGTCGGCAGCGATGCTGTCGGCGGACACGCTCAAGGTGCGCTCAGCCTGCAGCACGCCGCCCTTGCCGTCGATGCTATTGGCCTGCAAGGTCAGGCCGGTAGCTGAATAGATGCTGCCGCTGCTGTTGATGCGCTCGGCGGCCAGCACCAGCGTTTCGCTGGCGGACTTTTGAATCAGGCTGCCGCTGTTGTCGATGTGACGGGTGTTGAGCAATACGCCCTGCTCGGCGCGCAGCATGGCTCCACTGTTGATGGCAACCCGCTCGGCTGCGGCAATGCGCACGTCCCGGTCGGCGTTGGTCTGGCCAAGCAGGGTCACCTTGCCGCTGCTGGACAGGTCGACATCCTTCTTGCTGTAATTGTCTTTCAGGGTCAGGTCGCCCTGCGCGCTCAGGGTCAGGTTTTCCGTCAGCGATGCAACCCGGCCGGCGCTGTTGACCCCCAAACCCTTTTCCGTGGCGACCAGGTAGATCTGGTTGGCATACATGCCGCCCAGGTCGGCGATATCAATCGCGAATTTGGGCGCGTTGCCGGTACCATCTTGCTGGGTGGCCTTGAGCGTGCCGTACAAGACCTTGTTGGCGCCCAGGACGGCCTGCAGATTTTTGGTCGAGATTTCGCCTTCGATGACGATGCCGCGCGCCAGCAGGTCGAGCTGCTCGACATTGCTTGCGTTCAAACCGCCAGCGCCGATGGTAATCACGCCGCGCTGCACGTTCAGGCTATCCAGCTGGCCGGCGCTGTTGTACTGCGGCGTACCCGTGGTGAGTGTGGCGCGGCCGGCGGTATTGAGAAAGCCGCAGCCGTCGCAACTGATCCCGTTGGGGTTGGCAATCACCAGGTCGGCGCGCTGCCCTGCAACTTCGATGTAGCCGTTCAGGCGCGATGGATTGCCGGACGTGACCTCGTTCAGGATGATGCGCGCGGTTGTGGTGCCGAGCTGCATGTTGCCGGTGATGATGCCACCCAGCTGGGTGCTGGTAGTGTCCCGGCTGTTGTTCAGGATCAAGCCCTGCTTGCCCACATTGAACTGGTCGTAGCGGTTGTGCGACACGCCCGCCGCACTCGGCGGCGCGATCAGCACGATCGGCACGCCGTTGGCGGCGGCATCGACCAGCGGCTTTTGCCCGGCCGGCGCGTTGCCCGCAGCCACCACCTGCGCGTATGCCGGCCCCGCCACCAGGGCCGTCTGCAGGATTTGCAGCACGATCATCATCCTGGCCACGGTCCGTGTCCATGGCCGGCCGGTGCGGCCCGCGGCCTCCATTGGCTCATCCAGCTGCGCCTGGACCAGGCGGTCGGCCGCGGTCAGGGTGGATTGTTTGCTTTTCAACAGATGGCGGATTGATGATTTCATGCTGGGGTCCTTGGGTGCCTGAACGGCGTCAAACGGTGTGCTGCGGGGACTAACTGATTGGAACTGCGTCGATCAGCGCGAATACGTGATCGATACATAAGGGGTGAGCGAGCGCGTTTTGAAGCGCTCCGGCTTGCTGACCGGGGTGGCCAGGCTGACATCGAACACCAGCGCTTTCCACCTGCCGCGCACGCCGGCGGCCAGGCCGGCCAGGGTGTGGCCGACCAGGCCAGCGGCGCTTGGTCCCGACACCTTGCCGACGTCGAGTGCAATAAAGACGCTGCTGTCGATCCCGGCGATCGATGGCAAGCCGGTCGACAGGTCGTTACGCAGGATCGCGCCGCTTTCGGCCAGCAGCACGCTGTCGCCGTCGAAGCCGCGCACGCTGTAGCGCCCGCCAATGCTGATCTGGTCGGCCGACAGGGTCATGTCGCTGGTTTTCTGGAGGCGCAGGCTGGCGCTGTAATGCAGCGTACGTTCGGCCAGTTTGAATGGCTGGCTGTACGATGCGTTAAAGCTGAAGATGCGCGGGCGCAGGGTCAGGCCGCCCTCGGCCGCGCTCGGATAATCGTCTTCCGCACTGCCCAGGCCGACGCCACTGCGATACCCCAGGTCGAGGTCGAGCATGCCCTGGCCGAGGTACTGCTTCAGGGTCACACCGCCTTGGGCGCTGGTGGTGCGGCGGCGCTGCACGACCAGTTCGACGTCATCGAGAAAACTCTGCGCGCGCCGGGTCGAGATCGCGGCATACACGCCGGCCTTGGCCGACGCCGTGCGCCACGCCAGATAGTTCCACCTGGCCTCGGCCGTCTTGCTGCTGCCACTGGACAGAAAACGCGCTGTCGTTCCTTGCACGAACTGGGCGAAACGGCTGCTGCTGTGCGACGCGCTGAAGGTATGGTAGTCCCAGGGAATGCTGTAGTTGGCCGACAGGCTGTAGCTGCGATGGTCACGCTTGGGCTGCTGGGCATTGATGTTGCTGCTCAGGCTGAGGATATCGTTCAGGCCGGCGGCGTTATCGAGCGACAGCGAACCCGACAACTGCGCACGGCCCAAGGCTTCCGAGCCGGAGTTGTCCAACGTCACGGAGGCGCGCGTGCGCTCCAGCAAGGTAGCGGCAGTGCGCTCGACCAGCACGACGCTGGTGTCGGCATCCATGCCCGGCTCGATGCGGGTAGTGACAGTCTGGCTCGGCAAGCGCTTCATCTGCTCGACGCCCTGCTCCAGGTCGCGGATGTTGAGCATGTCGCCGGCGGACAGGGGGAACGCGTTTTTCCATGTGCCCCAGTCATTGTCCGCCACGTCGCCCGGCACGCCGGCCTTGACCATCTTGACGCCGGCGACACGGCCGATGTGCAGCGCGAACACCAGATTGCCTTCGCTCAGGTTTTGCTGCGGCAGGCTGACCCGTGTGGTGACGTAACCCAGCGCGATCAGCCTGGCGTCGAGCACGGCGGCGATCTGGCGCACGCCTTGCACGCCAACGCACTGACCGACGAAAGGCGCCACGGTTGACGCCATCGAGCCGAGCTCCTGCTTGTTACCGACAGTAATGGTTCTGATGACGAAACAGGGTTTCTCGACTGGCAACCTGCTCATGTCGCTGGCCGCTTGCGCCGGTTGCAACAGGTCGGCCTTGGTCTGCAATTGCTGCTGCTGTTCGCGGGTGCGTTCCTCCTGGCGCCGGATGCCTTCCTGCGCAACGTCGAGCGGATTGAGCGCGACAGCGCCCTGCACCGGAACCTGTTGCGCCGACGCGGCCGATGTGGTCATGAGCAACAGTGCGGTGCGCACGAGGGAACCCAAGCTGCTGCGGCGAGGAGAGAAGCAAGGCGATTTTTTGTTTTGAGTGAGAAGCATGGCGGGCGGCAACAGCCCATCTACGTGGCCTGATATATTGCACAAATCTTAACGAGTCGAGCAGTTTAGCAGATGTACGTGCATTCAAGAAATTGTTTAATGACAATATCACGCCGATTTTTGATATTAGTCAAAATTTACCCTCCATGCACGAGAGCACCATATGGTGCAAAAATGCTACCTGCATAGGTAATTATGATTGCAAATGGGCACTTCTTTTCTTACTTCCGCCTTTCTTTTTTTACAGCATAAATACAACACAATTTTGTAACTGCCAGTGATTGTGGCGACTTCGCCGAGAAACTCATCTTTCCAGGCGGCGGGCGAGAGGCAAACCAGTGCAATCCCGGCCATGGACCACCCATGGGAGTACACCTCGGCCTTTGCCAAGGTTGTGCTTCAGCGAAGTAAATAACGTGGGATTTGCCAAATGGACCCCTGCCGCCTAATCGTCACCGGCCGGTTTGGCAACAAGGTTTGCCGGCGCAGCCGGTCACTCGGTCCACATGGCCGCCCCGTTCCATGCGGACGGCCGCGCCGGCACGCCATCGAGCACGGCGCCGTTGGTGGCGATCACCTCGCGATAGAAATAGGCGCTGTCCTTGAGCGTGCGCTCCTGGGTCGCAAAGTTCACATGCACGATGCCGAAGCGCTTGGAGAAGCCGTGCGCCCATTCCAGATTGTCGAGCAGCGACCAGGCGCAGTAGCCACGCACGTCCACGCCCTTCTGAATCACCTCGTGAATCGCACGCAGATGCTTCTGATAATAGTCGACGCGCAGCGGGTCGTGCACCCGCCCTCCTTCGGCCACCGGCGGATCGAAGAACGCGGCGCCGTTCTCGGTGACGTACAGCGGCGGATTGCCGTAACGCGCAGCGACCCATTCGAGCGTGTCGCTCAGGCCCTTGGCGTACACCTCCCAGCCGGTTTCCGTATAGGTGGCCTGCGGCTGGCGCACCGCCACCGCCCTGAGCGGATACGCTGTCGCGTCGTCGCGCGTGACGCTGCGCGTGTAGTAATTGACGCCGATGAAGTCGAGCCGCTGGCGGATCAAATCGAAATCTTCGGCCGGCCACTCGGGCCAGGCGTCGCCGTACACGTCCTTCATCTTCTCGGGATAACGCCCGAAGAACACCGGATCGAGGAATTGCCCGTTCATGTAGGCGTGGCCGCGCGCGGCCGCTTCCTGGTCGGCCGCGCTGTCGCTGGCCGGGTACTTGGGTTCGAGATTGACCACCAGCCCGATCTCGTGCTTGCCCACCTCGCGGTAGACCTTGACCGCAGCACCATGCGCGCGCATCAGGTTGTGCGCCGCGATGGGCGCCTCAAAGCGGTTGTGGTGCCCCGGCGCCAGGGTGCCGTTCAGGTAGCCGCCGTCGGACACCACCCAGGGTTCGTTCAGCGTGGCCCACGACGTCACGCGGTCGTCGAGCCGGTCGAACATCACGCGCGCATAGTCCGCGAACCAGTCGGCGATGTCGCGATTGAGCCAGCCACCCTGGTTATCCAGCGCTTCCGGCAGGTCCCAATGGAACAGCGTGACCATCGGCTTGATGCCCTGCCCCAGCAAGCGGTCCACCAGTTCGTCGTAGAAACCGATCCCGATGGGGTTAACCGCGCCGCGCCCGGACGGCATGACGCGGCTCCACGAGACGCTGAAGCGGTAAGCCTGCAGGCCGATCTCGCGCATCAGCGCCACATCCTGCGCGGAGCGGCGGTAATGGTCGCAGGCCACGTCGCCCGTGTCGCCATCGCGGATATTGCCCGGCGAATGCGCAAAGCGCTGCCAGATGCTCGGCCCCGCGCCATCGGCCAGCGGCGAACCTTCGATCTGGTAGGCCGACGTCGATGCGCCCCACAGGAAGTGCTTGGGAAATTGAATTGCGTTCGTCATGGTTTTCCCTTGGTGGTCTTGACTGCGATGAAAATGGTGGCCGGTAGCGCGGCAACGCGCAGTTCGCCCCCGCGCCAGCGCGCGGCCTTGCCGTTGATGGTGGTGTGCGCCGCACGCCAGCGCGCATCCGGCGCACGCAGAATCACGCCGCCGGGCGGCACCTGCATGCTACCTGCCATCGTCATGGTGACGCCGCCCGCTTGCGCCTTCATGGTGTAGTCGAGCGGGCCGTAGGCGGTGCGCAGTCCGCGCACGTGCACGCCGGCGCCATCGAGCCACGCCGCCGGGATACCGTCAGCGACGATCAGCGACTGGTCAGATTCGCGTTCATAGGCAAACAGGTCGAGCGCGGAACGGATGAAGTCCGACGAAATCCAGCCATGCGGCATGTCGCCCACAAAGCGCGGCTCGCGCGCGTCGCGCCCGACCACTTCGGCCCACTGGTTCCACGCGGCCGGGCGGCGGTCGCGCATGAAAAAGTCGAGCAGTTCGTGCGCGCGATCGCGCCATCCCAGGCGCACAAAGGCGGCCACGTTGCGCAGCTCGTACGGCGTGTAGTCCTTCCACTCGCGCGACCCGTCGCGCCGTGCCACCGCCTCAAGCCAGTAGCGCTCAAAGGTCCCGTGCATCAGGTCTTGCGGCAGGCGCTGTTGCAACCCGCCCGGCGAGAGCGCGATGGTGGTCGACGTGGGATCGAAGTCGCCCAGTTCCGCCGCGCCGGCAAGGTAGCCGATGCCGTGCGTGCTGGCGGTCAGGCGCAGGGACGCCAGCAGATCGCGCTCGAACTGGTCGCCCTGTGCGCGCAAGGCCGCGGCGTCGGCGGGTTTGCCCAGCACCGCCGCCAGCATGGATGCATCGCGATAGCCGCGCAAGCCCCAGAAATTATCCCAGTTCGAATGCATCGGCTTGGCCGAATACCCTTCGTGGCTGATCGACGCCGGCAGCAAACCATACAGCATGCGGCGTGCCGGCGCCAGATTGGCCGCGCCGCGTTCCGACTGGCGCTGCTGTTCCATGTAGGCCGCCGCAGCCTTCACGCGCGGCCAGAGCCGTTCCACCAGGGTGCGGTCATGCGTGTAGCGCCACAACTGCGCCACCAGAAAAATGAACTCGCCCTGGCTGTCGTTCTCGGGCACCGGATCGGACCCTCGCCGGTCAACGCAGCAGGGAATTTTCCCGTTCGCGAACTGGTACGGGGCGAACCAGTTCGCGTAGTCGCGCGCGACGCTGTCGTTCCCGAGCCGCAGCAGCGCTTCCGACATCATGGCGCCGTCGCGGATCCAGGAACGCGCATACGAACGCGTGCCCGGCATCAGTGCCGCGCCGTCGCGTGTCATCAGCATGTGCGCCAGCGACGAGCGCAAGGTGTCCACCAGCGGCTGCGCCGGGGGCGGAACGCTGATCGAAACGCGATTAAGGCGCGCGCGCCACTGGCCGGCGACTTCCTCCTGCATCGCCGCCAGCCACTGCTCCGGCATGACGCCGGCCAGTCGGGGCGCGCCCGGCTGGCCATTGAGCGGCAACGCAAGGCCAAACACCGCCTTCGCTCCCGGCGCCAGCGTTACGTCATAGGCCAGCGCTCCGGAGGCGAAGCCGGCCTGGTCGTTTACCTGCCGCACCGCGCTCCAGCCATCGCCGGCCAGGCGAGCCGGAATCGCGGCATTGTCGAACGAGGACACGCCGGCCAGTGCGGGCGCGGAAAGGCTCCACACGCGGGTGGCGCCATCGACGGCAAAGCTGTCGCCATGCCACGCGAGCGTGCCGATCGGGCTCACCCCGGGCGGCGTATTCAAAAACTGCATCGGCGGATTGACCTGGAACGGGCGCAGCGCAAGTACCAGCCGCATCGAGATCGCCGCCGGCGACGTATTGGCCAGGTCGTAGCGTGCAATGAGCTGCGAACTGGCAGGCGTTCCTAGCGCAAAAGCGGTCGTGCGCAGCTGCCAGCGTGGCGCCGTCCAGGTGACCGACGGTATCGGCAGAAAGCCATCCTGCAGGGACTGCGACACCGTTACATCGGCCCAGGTGGCAAGCTTTCCATCGTCGACCACAAAAGGCTCGATCGTGAATCCGGCGCGCGCCGCTTCAATGGCGCCATCTTCCGAGATCAGCCCTGTTTCACGGCCACCATCGACACCGAGCACGGTCCAGTAATTCTGTTGCCCCGACATACCGCGCGGGTAATGGCCGCGCGGTGCATCCTTCGCCAGCGCCTGGAAGAAGCTGTTGGCTGACGCGCCGTACGCCAGGTCCTTCAGTTCGATCCGCTCCAGCCGATGCCGGTGCGCCGCCGCTTCGTGCATCGTCACGCGCACGTACCGTGTCTCCGACTCGCCCAGCAGCAGCGGGTCGGCGCCGCCCGTGCCATCGACCACCTTGCGCACTGTCCGCCATGTGTCACCGTCGTTTGAGAACGCCACGTCGTAGCGTGCGGCGTGCAGCCCGTCTGCCCAGTGCAGCACCATGGCGCCGAATTCGCGCGGCACGCCATAGTCCACCGTCACCGCATCTGGCGTGGTGGTGATGACGGGTTCCGGCGGCGGACCAGCGGGAGCGATGGCGCGCATGCGCAGGTCGTCGATGTAGACCGATCCGCGCCCGCCATCGCGTCCGGCGCTGACCACCAGTTCCATCTGTTCCGCGCGGCGCAGCGTGTGGTCCTTGATGGGACCCCAGGCGAAATCGATATGGCGTTTTTTGAAGGTGACCTTCTGCCATTCGCGCGACATGGCAAAGTTCGGCCGGTTGGCCCACCACACGTTGTCGCCGCTGGCGTCGACCAGTTTCAGCTCGAAGTTGTTGACCGGCGCATCGGCGCGTATCCAAAACGAGATCGCGTAGTCGCCGTCGAAGTCCAGCGGCAGCGCGCGCCGCGCGGCGGCGTAGCCGGCGGCGCTGCCGAAGTCGAAATCGAAACGCATGCCCTGCCCCTGCACACCGGGCGCGGTCGATGTCGCCGCGCTGACGCCGTCCGACACTACGGTCTTCCACGCGAGCGGCTGCTCGAAGTCGTCCAGGATGCGCTCCTGCGCGTGGGCGTTCATCATCGTGCACACCAGCAGCGGCCAGAGTTTCATCCCTTTACGCTCCCAACCAGCAGGCCTTGAATGTAATAACGCTGCAACACCAAGAACAGCAGCAGCACCGGCAGGATGGTGAGCACCGACCCGGCCATCATCATCTCGTTATCCTGCACATGCTCGCGCGAGAGGGACGCCAGCGCCACCGGCAGCGTGTAGAGGTCCTTGTCGGTGAGGACGATCAGCGGCCACATGAAGTCGTTCCAGCTGCCCAGGAAACTGAAGATCGCCAGCGTCACCAGAATCGGCGCCAGCAGCGGCAGCACGATCGAGCGGAAGATGCGAAATTCGCTGGCGCCATCGAGCCGCGCCGCCTCCAGCAGCGCATCTGGAATGGTCAGCGCGTACTGGCGCACCAAAAAGATGCCGAAGATGCTGGCCGCCGCCGGCACCAGCACCCCGATGTAGGTATTCACGAGCCCCATCTGCTTCATGATCAAAAACAGCGGCAGCATCGCCACCTGCCCCGGAATCACCAGTGCCCCCAGCAGCAGCTTGAAGATGCGCTCGCGCCCCGCGAAGCGCAGCTTGGCGAACGCATAGCCCGCGCCCACGTTGAACGCCAGCGACAGCATGGTCGCGGCCAGTGCCAGCATCAGGCTGTTGAGGAAATAGCGCCCGATGCCGGCCTGAGAAAACAGCTCCATGTAGTTGGCCAGCGTCGCCTGGCGCGGCAAGAGCGGCGGCGGAAAGTGGCTCGCCTCGCCGGGCGCCATGAACGACACGGACGTCATCCACAGCAGCGGGAACATGGCCACCAGTGCGCACAGTACCAGCATGGCGTTCACGAACACGCGCCGAGGCGCGGTACCGGTGCGCGCGCTCATTCTTCCAGCCCGCGCCCGGCCACGCGCATCTGCAGCATGGTCACGCCGAACATCAGCAGGAACAGGATGAAGGCAACCGCCGTGGCACTGCCCAGGTTCCACCACTTGAAGCCCTGCTCGTACATGAAGTACAACACGCTGACTGTGCTTTGCAGCGGCCCGCCTTCGGTCATCATGTACGGTTCCGCAAACAGCTGGAAGTAGCCGGCCATGGTCAGGATGCTGACCATGAACATGGTCGGCGCCAGCGCCGGCAAGGTGATATGGCGCAGCATGGCAACGCTGCGCGCGCCATCGAGTTCGGCCGCCTCGTACAGGTCGCCCGGTATGCTTTGCAGGCCGGCCAGGAAGATGATCATGTTGTAGCCGAAGTTCTTCCAGACCGCGAACAGGATAATCGAGGGCATCGCGAAGCGCGGATCGCCCAGCCAGTCGACCGGGGCCAGCCCCACCAGATCGAGCCCGTAATTGATGAAGCCATAGCGCGAGTGGTACAGGTAGCGCCAGATGACGGCGACGGCGACCATCGACGTCACCACCGGCGCGAAGAACGCGGTGCGAAACAGTGGCTTGAACCACGCCAGCTGCGAATTGAGCAGCAGCGCCGCGCCGAGCGAGGCGGCGATCGAGAGCGGCACGCCGACCACCACGAAGAACAGCGTGTTACCCAGCGCTTTCCAGAACAGCGGCGTTTGCAGCAGCTCCGCATAGTTGGCCAGGCCGATGAAGCGCAGGTTCTTGAGGTCCGCCAGCGCGTACAGGTCGAAGTCGGTCATGCTCATCGCCAGCGCGGCCAGCACCGGAACGAAGAAAAACACGCCGATCACCAGCAGCGGCGGCCCCACCATCCACCACGCAGCGCGGCCGGTCTTCATGCCCTACCCCGCTGATCGAGCATCCAGCGGCGTTTTTCCAGTATGCGGTCGGTGCGGGCGTCGAGTTCCGTCACGGCCTGCTCGATCGTCATGCGCCCTGCCACCAGCGCTTCGGTCACGATGCGCATTTCGGTGCCGATGCGCTCCCATTCCGGCACCTTGGGCGGCGACTTGGCGCGTTCGAGCTGCTCGCGGAACGCGGCCGAATACGGGTCGTCCTGCAATGCCGGATCATTCCACGCACTGCGGCGCGGCGGCAGGTTGCCGGTCATCTGGTAAAAACGGCGCTGCACGGCGGGCTGCGACAGGTATTCGACCACCTTCCACGCCTCTTCCTTGTGCTGCGACGCCTTGAACACCACCAGGCTGGCGCCCCCAGCCACCGACGCACCGGCGCCGCGCGGTCCCGGCAACGGCGCCGTCATCCATGTGTGCTGCTTCTCAGGCGGCAGGCGGCGTTTGAACTCGCCGATATTCCACGGTCCTGAGATATAGAACGAGAAGAAGCCCTTTGCGAATTCGTCCCATACGTTCGAAATCGCCGTGGCCGACAGGCGCGGCGCCAGGCCATTCATGAACAGGTCGAGGTAGAACTGCAGCGTTGCGCGAAAATCGGCATGGCGAAAGTCGCCGAAGCGCCCTCCTTCGCGCAGCAGCGGCGCCTCCTGCTGCAGCGCCAGTGAAAGCAGCTGCTCGTATTCATTGAGCGGCAGCAGCACACCGTAGTTTTGCGGGCTGCGCTGCTTCACCGCCCGCATCGCTTCGGTCCATTCGGCCCAGCTGACGGGCGCCTTGGCGAAGCCGGCATCAGCCAGCAAGTCCTTGCGGTAGTAGATCAGGCGCGTGTCCACATACCAGGGCACGCCGAATAACTGGGCGTCGATCTGATTGGAAGCCCAGATGCCGGGAAAATAGTCGGCGCTGGCCACGCCGTCGGGCCGGTCGATCCGGTCGCCCAGCGGCTCGATCGCGCCCAGTGCCGCGAACTGCGGTATCCACGTGTTCCCCAACTGGCACAGGTCGGGCGTGACGTCGCCCGCGAAGGCAGTGAGCAGCTTTTCCTGCGCCGACAGCCAGGGCAGCTGCTGCACCTTGATGCGGATGCCGGGGTTGGCGCGCTCGAAGTCGGCCAGCAGGTCCTTGACCACCTCGCCCTCGCGCCCCATGGCCCACAGGCGCAGCTCCACCGGGCCGCCGCTGCGCCGCTCGCAGCCGGCCAGCAGCAGCGCCAGCGCCGAACCGGCAACCCAGTGGCGCCGCCGCAAATTCATGGCTTGGCCTCGCTCTCCAGCCACCCGCCGGTGAAGCCCGCGCGGCGCAAGCCGGTGCGGATCACCGGATTGCCGCGCATGACGCGCCAGACCGATTCGTCGCGGTGGTTGGCGATCATGGCCAGGATCGGCCCCTGGTCGATGCCCAGGTAGTCGGTGTCGATCCAGCCGAAGCCCGGCACGCGCCGTCCGTTGGCCAGCTTGATGCCGAAGTCGAAGCTCGGATTGAAGGCGTCGAGGAAGCCGTATTTACCGTAGATCTGCTTACCGTAACGCGCGTGCATGTCGGTAATCGCCGGAATGGCGATCTCCGGCGCGAACGCGATCGATGCCGCCGCGCCGGTCGGGGCGATGGTGCAATCGTCGGCATGCTCCTTGCCCATGCCACGCCCCGCATAGCTGCGGAATTTACGCCGCTTGCCGTCGGTGGTGATGGTGGCATCGGCCGGGCCGTCGCTGGCCGTTACGCCCCACAGTTTGGCGCCGTACCCCTTGCAGCCGAGCGGATTGGCGACCGCGTAAGCCTGCTGCGCATAGGTGGCGCGCCGGCTGTTTTCAAAGTAATCGATACCGCGCTTGCGCATGTAGGCATCCTGGATGCCGCGGAAATCGATCCACACGTGCGAATACTGGTGTCCGAAGTGCGAGGCGAACCCCAGGTGCTCCTGGCCCCACGAGGTGCCCCAGGTCTTGTCGTAGGTGCTGGTCCACTCGTCCCACGCCTTCGGATCGACCGGATAGGTTGGCGACGCCAGCGCCAGCACGTACACCAGCATCGCCTCGTTGTAGCCGCGCCAGTCGTAAGGCAGCATGCCGGTTTCCGGATGCCAGCCGAGGACAATGGAAGGCGGGCGCGCCTGGGCCCACTGCCAGTCGACGCGCCGATACAGTTCGTCGGCCAGGCGGCGGATTTCCGTCTCCTCCTTGTCGGCGCCATCAAAATACGACTGCACGTGCAGCACGCCGGCAATAAGCAAGGCTGTGTCGACCGTCGAGAGCTCCGACTTGGAGCTGCGCGCGCCGGTTTTCATGTCCAGGAAGTGATAGAAAAAGCCCTTGTAGCCGCTCATGCCCTGCGCCTGCTTGCCTTGCGGCGCATTGCGGAAAAAACGCAGGGTGGTCAGCACGCGTTCGCGCGCCTGCGCCCGCGTGATGTAGCCACGTTCGATGCCGATCGGGTACGCCGTCAGGCCGAAACCGACCGCCGCGATGCTGGAGAATGACGGCGACGGATAGCGGTCGGGCACCAGACCATTGGCCGGATTGGCGGTCTCCCAAAAAAAGCGGAAGGTGCGTTCGGACAGGTCGTCCAGCAGCGCCGCCGCCGGGCCGGTGCTGGCCGGCGCCGCTTCGGCCGGCGCCAGCGGCATCGTCGCGATGGCGCCAACCAGCGCCGCCATCGGCATCAAGCGTTTTCTCATCAACTTCCCTTATTAAAATGCGTAGCGCGCGCTCAGTTTGACCGTGCGCATCGGGCCGCCAACCTCGCCCGGCGTTCCCAGCTTGACGTTGTCGCCGCCAAGATAGTTCGGATTGTTGGTGGCCGGTCCACCGCCCCAGGCGTCGTAGCCGGCGTAGTTAATCGTGTTGAACACGTTCAGGACATCGAGCCGCAGCGAGACCTTGCCGAAACCGACCCCGATATCCTTGGCCATGGCAAGGTCCACTTCGCGGAACGAGCCGCCATCGCCCTTGCGCGACACGCAGGCACTGAAGCCTTTGGAGCAGTCGGTAATCCGGTACGGCAGGCCGCTGCCAAGGGTGACTTTGGACGACAGCATGATCCCGAACGGGAGCAGGCGGTCGCTCATCCCCGCCATCACCAGGCGGTGGCGCTCGACGTTGGTCGACGGATTCCACGAATGGGCGTAGCGCCCGTAGGTCCAGTTGAAAAGATCGTTGGTCCACTCCTTGTTGGTGGTCTCGCCCTTGGAGTAGGTGTAGGTGGCGGCCAGGCCCCAGCCGGAGGTGGTCGAAAACGGCTTGTCGCCTTTCAGGTAGGCCGACGAGGTTTTAGCCTGCGAAATGAAGTCGCCCAGGATCAGGGTGCCGTAACCGGGCACGGAGCTGAACATCGGATCGGTCGGACTGGCATTGCCCCAGCCGCCGTTGACGTCGCGGTTTCCGCCGAACCAGTTGAACTGGTTGCGGCTGCGCGACACCGTCGCACCGGCTTCGGTATTCCACGCGCCCAGCGCCTGGCGCACGCCGAGGCTGAACTGGTCGGTGTACGGCAGTTCGTGTTCGCTGCGGATCAGCCAGATTTCGCCGCCCGGCTGCGAGTTCTTTTGCAGTTCGTCCAGCGCCGCGTTGGCGATGGTGCGGTCGTAGGCGCGCCCGGCGCCGGCGAAGAAGACGGTATTGCTATTGCCGAAAACGTCGTACGACATGCCCACGCGCGGCTGCCACGCATCCTTGAACGACTTGCGGTTCGAGCCGGTGCTGATGTAGTCGCCGATCGTCACCCCCCCCTTGGCCAGCGACTGCGCATAGGTCTGGCCCGCAGGCGCGCCCGCGCGCGGGTCCTGCTTGCCGAACAGGCCCGCACGGTCGGCGGGCGTGACGTAGCTGTCGTTGAGCATATTCGTCTCGTAATCCCAGCGCAGGCCGAGATTGAGTTCGAGCTGCTTGGTCACTTTCCAGTCGTCCTGCAGATAGATGCCGTACTGGCGGTCGACGTAGCTCACACCGGTCGGCGCCAGGGCGGGCGAGATTTCGAACACGCGCGGGATGCCGGTCACGTTGTCGATCATCTCGCGCCGGATATCGATGCTGCGCGAAGTGCCATACAGGTCGAAGTCGACCTTCTTGATCTTGGCCCCGCCCTTGATCGTGTGGCCGGCCAACCCCGTCCAGGTCAGGCTGTCGCTGAACGAGAGCCCTTTCTGCATGCGGTCCTGGGAGTCTGGCGAGCCGCCGGTAAACAGCACATCGACCACGTTCTTGGTCTCGTTACTCGGCGAGACCACGTATTTGACGTAGGGAGCCGATTGCGCGGCGCTCGGATTCCAGTGGAATTTTTCGTAGCCGATGCGCGCTTCGTTGAGGAAGTCGCCGCGCGTGAATTCGTGTTTCAGGTCAAAGCGCGTTTCATCGTTCTTGCGGTCCTTCTCGTTGCCCGGCACCGACAGCTTGAAGTCTTCAGGCACCAGGTCGTTCTCGCGCCGGATGCGGGTCGACAGTTCGACCAGGTGGTCTTCGCCGATGCGCGTGGTGAGCTTGCCGAGCACCAGGTCTTCCTTGAACTTCGAGGTGGCGGACCCGGCCTGCGCCAGCAGGGACGGCACGATGCCGGCGTTCGGCAGCAAGTCCTGGCGCTGCGCGACGACCTGGCGCGGCGTGTCGATCCGTTTGCCTTCGTACGCGACGAAATAGTGCATCACGTCTTCCTTGATCGGCCCGCCGAGCGTTGCGCCGTACTGCTTCTGTGAGTAGCGCGGGCGGTCCACGCCCTCTTCCTTCCTCTTCTTCTGGAATGGATCGTAGGCGGTCAGGTTGGCGCCGGTGCGGTCAAAAAACACATCGCCATGCAGCTGGTTGGTGCCCGACTTGGTGATCGCCGTGATCGCGGTGGAGCTGACCTGATCGAATTCGGCCTTGTAGTTTTGCGAAACCACCTTGTACTCTGCCACCGCCGACTGCGGGAACGGATTGCCGCGCGACGAGTTGAGCCCGGACATGCCGCCGCGCAGAATGTAGTTTTTCTGCCCGACGCCGTCGATGAAAACGTTCACGTTATCCTGGTTCTGCGAACCGCCCTGCAGGGAGCCGTAGCCGGTCTTGGCCTCGACGTCGAAGCGCACGCCCGGCGCCAGGTCGGCAAAGGCGAGGAAGTTGCGCGACACCTGCGGCAGGCTTTCGATCTGCGCGCGCGACACGCTGGTGCCCACTTCCGAGGTCTTGACGTCACGCCGCGCGGCCGAGCCCAAAATGACCACCTGCGCCATATTCGCCGGATCGGCCGCGCCCACCGACAGGTCGAGCGAGGCGGTCTGGCCGATCGCCAGCGTGAGCTTTTCCGTGGTCTGGCCGCCGACCTTGATTGCATACTCGCCCGGCGGCAGGCCGGTGAGCACATAGCTGCCGTCGGCGGCGGTGGTGGTGCGGTAGTTGTAGCCGGTGGCCGTGTTACTGGCGACGACCAGCGTGGCCGGCGCCGCGGGCGCGCCGCTCTGCGTGATTTGTCCCTTGATGGTGGCGCTGCTTAACTGCGCCTGCGCCGGCGCGGCGGCCAGCATGGCCACCGTCGACAATCCCACCAATGCCCGGCGCAGTTCGCGCACGCCTGCTTTCATCTTCATGCGTTTCTCCAGTTGTATTTATTCTTTAATGTTGTTATCCGCGCCGCCCTGCGCATGCGCGCCGCACGAGCGCCGCACCACCAATTCCGTCTGCACCACCTGCACGGTTTTCTTCGTTCCCTGCGGGTTTTCGATTTCAAAGGCCAGGCATTCGAGCGCGCGGCTGCCCATTTCGGTGATCCGTACCCGCACGGTGGTCAGCGGCGGCGCGACAAAACGCGCCGTCGGCACATCGTCGAAGCCGACCAGCGCGATATCGCGCGGCACCACCAGGCCGCCCTCGCCCAGCGCGAACAGGCAGCCGATCGCCATCATGTCGTTGGCGGCGAATACCGCGTCCGGCAGGCGTTTCAGGGCGCGCAGCTGCTGACCCGCGCGGTAGCCCGATTCCTCGCCGAAGTCGCCGCGCAGCACGTCCGGCTCGAACGCCGGCACGCCAGGCAGCAGGCGCGCCATGGTCTCGCGAAAGCCGCGCAGGCGCTCCTGCGACTCGAAGTTGTCTGCCGGCCCGGCGATCATGACGATGCTGCGGTGCCCCATCTCCACCAGGTGCTGCACCATGTCGGCCGCGCCGCCATGGTTGTCGACCGCCAGGGCCGAACAATCGTGGCCGGTGGCGCGTGTGTTGAGCAGCACGATGGGCAGGCTGTCGGCCAGGTTGTCGGCCAAAAAACCGGCGTCCACATGGGGCGACATGACGATCAGGCCATCGACCCGGCCGCTCATGGCGCGCATGGCCAGTGCCGCCTCGCCGGCGTCGCCGTGCGAACTCGATACCAGCAGGTGCAGGCCGCGGCGGTGCGCCGCCATATCGATGCCGCGAATGAGCTCCGAAAAGAACTCGCCATGCAGGTCCGGCAGCACCACGCCGATGGTCTGGGTGCGGCTGGTCGACAGGCTGCGCGCGCCACTGTGCGGGATGTAGCGCAAACTGCGCGCGGCAGCCAGCACGAGCTTGCGCGTCTCCTCGGTGACGGTGCCGCTGCCGTTCAACGCGCGCGACACCGATGCGACCGACACATTCGCCGCCCGCGCCACATCCTTGATCGTTACCGCCATAAAAACGCCACCTTGTCATTCCTCTTGCATAGAAGTCCGGTAACCGATTACATTTTTACTAATGTACCCCAATCGGGCTCAGCACATCGTGGTTTTTCTGTAAATTTTTCATTGAAAAAAGTAGGGCTAATGGTCGAAATTTCACAGTTTCAACATCGATGTCATGTAAAATTTATCACGATGTAACCGCTTACATTGCGTCTTGCCCAATGAAAACCACCTTTCCCTGCCCATGACTCCGATTCCATTCAGCCCAGCCGCCGGCGCCCGCTTTCTCTCCAACGGTCATTTGCGGGTGCTCGTCACGGCAGCCGGCACCGGCGCGACGGACCTCGGCGAGCATGCGCTGACGCGCTGGCAGGGCGACCCGGTGGAAGATGGCGACGGCTACTTTATCTACCTGCGTGACCTCGACAGCGGCGAGTTCTGGTCGGTCGGCGCCCAGCCCTGCACCGCCGCCGGCGCCCGCTATGGCTTCGGCAGCGACGATGGCGGTGCGTGGCTGACCTGCCGCCACCTCGGCATCGAAGCGCGGCTCGACATCGTCGTCGCGCCGGAGAGCGACGTCGAGCTGCGCACCCTGACCTTGCGTAACACCGGTACGCGGGCACGCCGCATCGAGGTCACCAGCTATCTGGAAGTGGTGCTGAACAAGCGCGAGGCGGAAGCCGCGCACCCTGCTTTTTCCAAGCTGTTCGTGCAGACCGAATCGGTTCCGGCATCCGGCGCTGTGCTGGCGCGGCGCCGTCCGCGCGGCGCCGGCGAGGAATGTATCTGGCTGGTGCATGCGGCCAGCGGCGGCGAGGAAGCCGGCATCGAGACCGACCGCAAACGCTTCATCGGGCGTGGCCGCAGCCTGGCCGCGCCAGCCGCATTGGCGACGAGCGAGCCGCTGTCTGGCACAGCCGGCAATGTGCTCGATCCCTCGTTCAGCCTGCGCCGCAAGGTGACGCTGACGCCGGATGCGAATGCCGTCATCGCCTTCACCCTGGGCGCGGCGGGCAGCCGCGATGCCGCACTGGCCTTGCTGGCGAGCGCACCATCGCCGGAACTGGCGGCGCGCACGGCGGGCGAACGCCGCGCCGCCCTCCTGACCGCGCTGGCGCTGGACACCGAACAAGCCGCCTACGCCGAAGCGCTGGCCGCCGCAATCCTGTACGGCGAGAGCACCCTGCGCGCCCCGGGCGACGCGCGCGTGTCCAGCGATGCCGTTCCCGACGGCCTGGGCCTGCCCAAGGAACGCGTGCTGTGCGTGGTGCACGCGATCGGTGCGCGCGACCCGCATGCGCAAGCCTTGCTCGACGCGGCGCGCTACTGGGAAGCGCTGGCCCTGCCCCTGCATCTGGTGCTGATCGGCGCCGCCGCCGACTGGCCCGGCCTGCAAGGCCCGGTCACCCAGCTCGACCCGATGCAGGTGCTGAGCGCCGACCTGGAACGCATCAGCGCGCAGGCGCACATGGTGGTCAAGGGCGAACTGCCGGCCTTCGCGCCGCGCGCCAGCATCCTGCGGCCGCCCCGTCCACCGCAGCGCAAACACGCGCAGGACGACGCCGAACCCGCGCCGCTGCAGTTCTTCAACGGCGACGGCGGCTTCTCAAGCGACGGCAGGGAATATGTCATCCGGCTCGCCTGGGATGGCGCCACGGGCCTGTCACGCCCGCCCCTGCCCTGGACCAATGTGATCGCCAACGAGCAGGTGGGCGTGCTGGTGAGCGAAACCGGCGCCGGCACCACCTGGAGCCGCAACAGCCGCGAACACCGGCTCACCCCCTGGTTCAACGATCCGGTACGCGACCCGCACGGCGAAGCGCTGTACCTGCGCGACGAGGACGACGGCAGCTGGTGGTCGCCCATGCCCGGCCCGGCGCCGGCCGCCGCCGGCTACGAAGCGGTGCACGGCTTCGGCTACACCACCTTCCGCCATGCCAGCTACGGCTTCGAACAGGAATGCACGGTGTTCGTGCCGCGCCACGACCCGCTCAAGATCGTGCGCATCCGCTTGCGCAATACCGATGCGCGCAGCCGCACCCTGTCGCTGTTCTCGTTCCAGCAGCTGGTGCTGGGCGCCACAGCGGACAGCGCGCGCCACATATGCACCACGTGGGACACCGGCGTGCTGCTGGCCACCAACCGCATGGCCGGCCCGTTCGCGGACGGCGTGACCTTCGCCGCCCTGGTCGCGCCGCCGGCCAGCGCCAGCTTTCACAGCGCCGACCGCGCCGCCTTCATCGGCCCCCAGGGCACGACCGCCCGTCCGGCAGCCCTGGGCGAGGCGCGCCTGGATGGGCGCACCGGCCCCGGTCTCGATCCGTGCGCCGCGTTCCAGGCGCGCCTGACCATCGCCGCCGGCGAGCAGGTCGAATTTGCCGTGCTGCTGGGCGAAACCACCTCCAGCGAGGATGCGCAGGCGCTGGTACGGCGTTACCGCAGCGGCGCGGCGGTCGACCAGGCGCTGCTTGAGGTGCGCCAGTTCTGGCACGACACGGTCGGTGCCATCGAAATCGCCACCCCGGTGCCGGCGATCGACCTGATGGTCAACGGCTGGCTGGCCTACCAGAACCTGAGCTGCCGCATCTGGGGCCGCTCGGCCTTTTACCAGTCCGGCGGCGCGTTCGGCTACCGCGACCAGCTGCAGGATGCCAGTGCCCTGATCTACACCCTGCCCGAGATGACGCGCAAGCAGATCTGCCTGCACGCCGCGCATCAATTCGTGGAAGGCGACGTGCTGCACTGGTGGCACCCGGCCCCGTTGGAGAAGGGCATGCGCACGCGCTTTTCGGACGACCTTCTGTGGCTACCCTACATTACCGCCTTCTATCTCCAGTCCACCGGCGACTGGAGCGTGCTCGATGAAGTCGAGGGCTTCCTGAGCGCGCCGCAACTGGAAGACGGCGAAGACGAAGTATTCCTGCAGCCGCAGCAAGCGGGCGTGAGCGCCGACGTGTACGAGCATTGCTGCCGAGCGCTGGACCGCTCGCTGACAAAAGGCGCGCACGGCTTGCCGCTGATGGGCACCGGCGACTGGAACGACGGCATGAGCCGGGTCGGACGCGAAGGCCGCGGCGAGAGCGTGTGGATGGGCTTTTTCCTGTTCCGCATCATCAGCGACTTTCTGCCGGCGTGCGAAAAGCGTGGCGACAGCGCCCGTATCGCCGCCTACAGCGCCTACCGCGACCATCTGGCCGGCGCGCTCAATGCCGACGGCTGGGATGGCGCCTGGTACCGGCGCGCCTTTTACGACAACGGCGCGCTGATGGGGTCAAGCCAGAGCGACGAATGCCAGATCGACGCGCTGGCCCAGGCCTGGGCCGTGATCTCGGGTGCAGCGCCGGAAGAGCGCGCGCAGAAGGCGCTCGACGCGATGGAAGAGCGCCTGGTGTCGGACCACGATGGCCTGATCCGCCTGCTGACGCCTCCGTTTGTCCACACCGTGCAGGACCCAGGCTACATCAAGGGTTACGTGGCGGGCGTGCGCGAAAACGGCGGCCAGTACACGCACGCGGCCTGCTGGGCGGTGCGCGCGGTGGCCGAAGCGGGCCGCAACGAGCGCGCCGCGCAGCTGCTCGAAATGCTCAGCCCCATCAGCCATACACTCACGCCGGAAGCGGTGGCGCGCTACCAGGTCGAGCCGTACGTGATTGCGGCCGACATCTACGGGGCCGAACCGCACGTGGGCCGCGGCGGCTGGACCTGGTACACCGGTTCGGCCGGCTGGGCTTACCGGGTCGCGCTCGAATCGGTGCTCGGTTTTACGCTGGTGGGCGGCGCGGCGATCCGCATCAAGCCGGTGGTGCCGGCAGCGTGGCCGCGTTTCAGCATCCGCTACCGCCTGCCGGACGGCGCCACCAGCTACCACATTGAAGTGATCAACGACGCCATCGGCGACGGCGCGCTGGTGGTGGCCGCCTCGCTCGACGGCCAGGAAGCGCCGATCGAAGGCGGCGCGGCGTTGATCCCGATGAAGGCCGATGGCGCCGCGCACCGCGTGGTCATCGTGCTGCGCGCTGCCTGAGGTCACGCATGGCACAAGTACAGCTGACAGGCATTCGCAAGTCGTACGGAGCGCAGGCAATCCTGCATGGAATCGACCTCGATATCGCCGATGGCGAGTTCGTGGTTTTTGTCGGCCCGTCCGGCTGCGGCAAGTCGACCCTGCTGCGCGCCATCTGCGGGCTGGAAGACATCGACGACGGCGACATCGTCATCGATGGCGCGCGCGTAAACGACGTGGCGCCGGCGCAGCGCGGGCTGGCCATGGTGTTCCAGAGCTACGCGCTGTATCCGCACATGACCGTGTACGAGAACATGGCGTTTGCCCTGAAACTGGCCGGCAAGCGCAAGGCGGAGGTTGACGAAGCCGTGCGCAAGGCCGCGCACACCTTGCAGATCGAAGCGCTGCTTCAGCGCCGGCCCAAGGAACTGTCGGGCGGCCAGCGCCAGCGCGTGGCGATCGGGCGCGCCATCGTGCGCCAGCCGGCCGTGTTCCTGTTCGACGAACCGCTGTCGAACCTGGACGCGTCGCTGCGGGTGCAGATGCGCATCGAACTGGCCCGGCTGCACCGCACCCTGGCGACCACCATGATCTATGTGACCCACGACCAGGTCGAGGCGATGACCCTGGCCGACCGCATCGTGGTGCTGCGCGCCGGCCGCGTGGAACAGGTGGGCGCGCCGCTGGAGCTGTATCACCGGCCCGACAATCTGTTCGTGGCGGGCTTCCTGGGTGCGCCGCCGATGAATTTTCTGCGCGGCGAGATCCGCCAGTGGAACGCGGGCCGGGCGGTGGTGGCGCTGGCCGGCGGCACCCAGCTGATGGTGTGCGTGGCAGCGCCGATGGCACCCGGTGCGCACGTCACATTGGGAATGCGGCCCGAGCACATCGTGACCGGTGCGACGGACGGCATCCCGGCGACCGTGTTCGCGGTCGAACGGCTGGGGGAAGGAACGTATCTGTACGCCAGCGTGGGCGGCAGCGCCGAGCAGATGGTGGTGCGGGCCGACCCGGATGCCGCTTGGGAGGTCGGCCAGCATCTGGCGCTCGGTGCGCCGCTGGCGCGTATCCATGTATTCGGCGAAAACGGCAGAAGGTGCCCGCCTTAGAGCGCCTGCCTGTCAAAACCTTTTGACGGCCGCCAACAAAGATCAAGCACGCCAGTGGAAGAGACGCGTGACATGAGCTTACGTACGGCTAGCTTACTTTAGTTGCTTTGGTCAGTTCCCTGGGTTGGCTACAGCGTTGAGCGCCTGGTTCGACACTGGCGCGGGCTTTCGCAAACTTGGGGCAAAGACTACGTGCCTGGGGTCCAAGCTGCCGCTATCTCCCGCACAACCCGCAACACCATCTGCTTGCTCGCATCCACGCGTTTCCCGCTGCGCCACGCCATCATGACTTCCCACTCCCACAGCGGCAAGTCGGCGATATCGAGTTTGACCAGACTCCCGTCCTGCAACTGTTTCGCGACCGCCATCTCAGGCATGAATGTCAGGAAACCATGCTCCAGCACCAGCTCAAGTGCGGCACTGGCCGGCTGGATCGCATGAATCGGCATATTCGTTGTGCGATACGCATGCAGGCGTCCGATCAATTCATCGCATTGCGGGCCCCAGAATTGCGGGGCCAGCTGCGCGTTCGCGATATCGGCCAGCACGCAAGCGGGCGAGCGCGCGAGCGGATGATCGCGATGCACCACGGCGATGATGGGCGAGACGCAAATGCGTTCCAGCTCGATGCCGGCAATCGCCGGGCAGCGCAATACAAAGCCAAGTTGGGCACGGTCGGTGAGGAGCATGTCCATGATGATCGGCGAGTGATTCGTGGTACAGCGAATTTCCATCGGCGCCTGCGCCAGGGCCAGCAGGATCGGGCCGAACAGCATGGACGCGAGCGACGGCACACACGCCAGGCCCATTTTCGGCAGCGCGGGCACGCCCTGGACCGAGCGCAATCCGAGGTCGAGCGCAGCGAGCGCGGCGCGCGCGGCCGGCAGGAACGCGACGCAGGCTTCGGTGGGGACGGCGCCACGGCGGTGCCGTCGAAACAGCTGTACACCAACCTGATCTTCCAGCGCGCCCACCCGCTGGCTCACTTGGGGCTGCGACCAGCGGCGGCGCGCGGCGGCCTGGGTAAAACTGCCGTATTCCACGATTTCAATCAGCAGGCGCAGATCGTCGAAACTCAAAGACATAAAAATATCCAATATCAAACATTTAAATTAGGCATCTTCTGTCCCGTCTTGTTCTTGCCTAAGATGAAAATTCATCGATGACGTGGGAGCAGGAACATGGCAGGAACAAGCGGCGCCAGGCTGCGCGGCAAGCGCTTTATCGTGATAGACAATCTAGTGGTGGTGGCCGGTTTCTATCTGGTCTTCCCCATCATCGGCCTGCATTTTGTCGATCAGCTTGGATGGGCCGCGGCGGCGGTCGGCCTGGCGCTCGGCTTGCGGCAAGTGTCGCAACAGGGCCTGGGGCTGCTCGGCGGTTCGCTCTCCGACCGGTTTGGTGCCAAGCCCCTGATCGTGGGCGGCATGCTGCTGCGGGCAGCCGGCTTTGGGGTACTTGCCTACGCCAGCAGCCCGGCCCACCTGTTCGTTTCCTGCATCCTGTCCGGGCTGGGCGGAAGCCTGTTCGAACCTGCGCGCGGGGCGCTGGTCGTCAAACTGACCCGTCCGGCCGAGCGCAGCCGCTTCTACGCGCTGCTGATGATGCTCGACAGCGCGGCGGCCGTGCTGGGAGCGCTGCTCGGCACGTTCCTGCTCGGTCTGGATTTTTATTGGGTCGCGATGGGCGGCTGCGCGGTGTTTTTGCTCGCGGCGCTGGTCAATGCGCTGATGCTGCCCGCATACCGGGTCGCCGTTCCCGGCACGGCCGCGCTGGCGGCGATCCGGGTTCCGCTGCGCGACAAGCCATTCCTGACCTTGGTGCTGACCCTGAGCGGTTACTACGTTTTGCAGGTCCAGCTGATGTTGCTGCTGCCGGTGCTGCTGACGCACGTGACCGGGGCCACCAAGGCCGTGGCCTGGATGTACAGCATGGATGCGCTGCTCGCCGTGCTGCTGCTCTATCCCATGGCGCGCCTGGGCGAACGCTATCTGAGCGAGGAGGCACGCCTGCTGCTCGGAATCGGCGTGATGACGGCCAGCCTTGCGGCCATGACACTGGTATCGGGCACGGTCGGCGTGTTTGGCGTGTTGGGGCTGTTCTTTGTCGGCGGCCTGATCGCCGAGCCCGCGCGCGAGGCCATCGTGGCGCGCTATGCACGGGTGCGGGCGCGCGCCAGCTACATCGGGCTGAGCAGGATCGGGCTGGCGCTGGGCGGTCTGCTTGGCTACGTCGGGGGCGGATATCTGCTTGACGCGGGCAAGGCGCTGGGCCTGCCGGGCCTGCCCTGGATGGTGCTGTGCGCGGTCGGCTGTCTTACCCTGGCCGCCCTGGCGCACCAGTTCTTCCGCGCCGCCTCCTGGCAGCGCGCCCGCGCTTGATTGCCACTGGCGCATCAGTCCTGCGCGCCGGGCTCGAGCACGCCCAGCAGGCGCGACAGGGTGGCGTCGATCGCGGCCAGATCGGCCGCCGCGGTGGAGGCCAATAGGCGATGCTGGTTCGCCACATGGGCCGTCACGGCGCGGTCGATCAGATCCAGGCCATCCGGTGTCAATTGCACCAGCACGCTGCGCGCATCGTCGCCATGGGGCACGCGCAGCACCAGGCCGCGCGTTTCCAGGCCCTTCAGGCGGTGCGTCATCGTGCCCGAGGTAATCATCAGGCTGGAGAACAGGGCCGTCGGCGCCATCCGGTAGGGTGTTCCGGAACGCTTCAGCGTGGCCAGCACGTCGAATTCCCAACTGGTCATCCCGTAGGCGGAAAACACCTCTTCCTGCCTGCGCTGCAATAACGCGGCGCAACGCTTGATGCGCCCGATGGTGCCCATCGGACCGCAATCGAGATCGGGCCGCTCCCGGCCCCACTGTGCAAGGATCGCGTCGACCGCGTCCGGCGCTCGCTCGGTTTCCATAACGAACCTCTCTCATTTATCTTGAACTCAAGATTATATGCTAAGCTATTATCTTCAATTGAAGATAAATTTGAGGAGCACCGGCATGCACGCCACGCAAGAACAGCCGTCCTGGACTGACTACCTCCTCACCGCGTTGGCCCCGGCCATCTGGGGCTCGACTTATATCGTCGCCACCCACCTGCTGCCGCCGGACCGGCCATTCACGACCGCGCTGCTGCGCACGCTGCCGGCCGGCATCTTGCTGACGCTGTGGGCAAGGCGCCTGCCCGAACGCAGTCAGTGGGGTCGGCTGGCGCTGCTTGCCGCGCTCAATATCGGCGTCTTCCAGGCCTTGCTGTTCGTGGCGGCCTACCGCTTGCCGGGCGGCCTGGCGGCCGTGGTGGGCGCAATCCAGCCGCTGCTGGTGGTCGCGCTCGCGTGGGCGTGCGAGGGACGCCGCGCCAGCGGGCTGGCGATCGCGTCCTGCGTGCTGGGGGTACTCGGCATGGCGGCGCTGCTGCTCGCGCCGGGCGCCGGGTGGGATGCGCTCGGCATTGCCGCGGCGCTCGCCGGCGCTGCCTGCATGGCCGCCGGCACCTATCTGACGCGGCGCTGGAAAACCGATGTGCCTGTGCTGGCGTTCACGGGCTGGCAGTTGCTCGCCGGTGGCGCGATGTTGCTACCGGCAGCGTGGGCCATCGATCCGCCGTTGCCGGCGCTGAACGGCGCCCACCTGCTCGCCTACGCCTACCTGGTGCTGATCGGCACCATGGCCGCCTATGTGCTGTGGTTTCGCGGCCTGGCGCGGCTGTCGCCGGTGGCGGTGTCGTCGCTCGGTCTGCTTAGCCCATTGGCGGCCGTGGTGCTTGGCTGGGCGTTGCTGGGGCAAGCCATGACGGGCGTGTCGCTGGCCGGGCTGGCGACGGTTTTCGCCAGCATCGTTGCGGTGCAGTGGGCCACGCTGCCTGGCGCGCAAACGCCAGCACCGGCCGGCGGCAATCCATGCAAGTCGTAAAGCCATTTTTTTCAACTACCCAAAGGAACGCACCATGAACAACAGCATCAAGACCCTCATCGAAGCGCGCATCTCGGCCAATAACTATGACACCACCCGTCCGGTGTCGGACCTGGAAATAAGCGAGCTGGTCCGCCTTGCCACCTTGGCGCCGTCGGCCTACAACTTTCAGAACTGGAAATTCATCGCCGTGCGTCACGCCGGGGCCAAGGCGCGCTTGAAAGCACTATCGTTCGGACAGCAAAAAGTTGCCGATGCGCCCGTCACTTTTATCGTCTGCGGCACTCTGGCCGCGCACGAAGGATTGGCCGAGGCGCTGCAGCCGTCGGTCGAGGCGGGCATCGTCGACAAGTCGGTGTTCGATACCTGGCTGCTCATGGCCAGCCGTTCGCATCTGGACAACCCCCAGTTGCAGCGCGACGAGGCCATCCGCTCCGCATCGCTGGCGGCCATGACGCTGATGCTCGCCGCCCAGGGCATGGGCATGTCCAGCGGATCCATAGGGGGCTTCGAAGCCGAGGGCGTGGCGCGCGAGTTCGGTTTGGCGCCGACCGAGATACCGGTCATGCTGGTGACGGTCGGCTACGTTACCGAAGGCAATTGGCCGCAGAAGCCGCGCAAGCCCTTGCACAAGGTGCTTGAGTTCGTTTAAACGATGGGTGTACGGCGCCATTGCCATCGGACCGATGCCGCCGCGCATTCGCACTCTCTTGGGACAGCTCGACGGCAGCGACCGCGGCGCACATTCGGCCCTAGCCCATTGTCATCAAAATTAATGGGCAAATGACCAGCCCCGCCAGGACAAAGACGATCAGAAAAAGAGACGCGTACCACCGCAACGCCGACTGTAGCATTGGCGGCAACTTTCCGATGTATCGGCTCCCCGGCTGAAGATTTCCTTGTGCAGGGTGAAACCACATACAAGTACATAAAAGAGCCCACGGCAGGAAAATGAGGGGGCCGACAATGATCCCGGCTAACAATCTCGCATTGCCGGGTGCATAGATCATACTGACGATCAGCATGCAAAGGCCGACTATTGAAACCAGGACGAACCACCATCTTCGCCTGAAGAGCCTGGTGGCAATATTAGAAAACATTGAAGGCAGCATCTCTACGTTCACTTAGGCCAAGAGCTATTTGCTTGATTGATTATTTTTCGAACGGCAGGTTATGGCTGCGGATTCAATCGGTCCACGCAACACACTCTGCAAATCGTTGAGCCGGTGTTTGATAGTTTAGCGTCTTCCTGGGACGCTCGTTCAATTTCCTGGCCACCTCATCAAGTCCTTCCTGAGAGTAGCTAGAGAGGTCCAGCCCTTTCGGGAAGTACTGTCGCAGCAGACCATTCGTGTTTTCGTTGGATCCTCGCTGGCATGGGCTCTTGGGATCACAGAAGTAGACTTGAATGTCGGACGCGAGGGTAAAGCGTTTATGGCCAGCCATTTCTTTTCCGCGATCCCACGTCAAACCGCGATCGGTAAGGTTCATACCTATATCGTTTTCGTCGGTGACTAACCAACCGGCTCGAACCGGCCCCGGAAGCTGACTTAGGTGGCGGCTATGGCGCGCCAGCGGTGAAGCTGGCCGACGCCAATTCGCGGTCGAGTACAATCGGCAGGAGCCGGCCAGATGCGGTCGGTCACGCATTGTCCCCAAAGCAGCCTTCGATGTGTGGCACCGATGTCTTTTGCGAAAATTCGATGTCACACCGATATCCAAACAGTGAGACCCGCAAACTTACTGTGCAAATTCTTCTTAGCGAATTCATGTCTCGGGGTTTATACGTACGCCGACAACAAATTTAGACATTTCGAGGAACAACAATGACTCAGCCCACCGAACAATTCGTCATCAGCACAACGGCGCAACTTGACCTGCTGTTCGAAAAAGTTAGCGATGCCTCTTTGAAAAAGGAGGTTTCGAATATCCACCCGCGTTATCGTCAACTCATTGAAGCATCGCCTTTTTGCGTATTAGCTACAAGTGGTCCAGATGGGCTAGATGCTTCGCCTCGCGGGGATCCTCCGGGGTTCGTGCATGTTCAAGATGAGCATACACTTTTGGTTCCTGAACGTCGTGGCAACAACCGGGTAGACAGCTTGCGCAACATTCTTACTGATCCTAGAGTTGCCCTGTTATTCCTAATACCAGGTGTCGGCGAAACCCTGCGGGTCAACGGTCGCGCTTGCATCACTACGGATCCAGAATTGCTTCAGCGTTTCTCGATGGAAGGTAAGTTGCCGAAATGCGTCCTCATCGTCAAGGTCGAGGCAGTGTTCTTTCAATGCGCACGAGCCATTCGCCGCTCGAACCTATGGCAGCCAGTTGCTGCAGAAGTCCCCGCCAAGGTTCCCAGTGCCGGCGCAATGCTCGAGGCTATTACAAACGCCCAAATCGACGGTGAACTATATGATCGTGACCTTCAGGCGCGCCAACAGGCAAGCCTCTACTAGGAGCGAAATGACTGGCAGGCAACCGTTTTGACTCACCCGGTGATGACAGCTTTTTCGATAGTCGACAGGCTGCATTGGGGCGTAAGCGGCCAACGGGCGGTCCCCGACCGACTTTGTTCGCTGAACCGTAATGACCGCCGTACGAAGCGCCTGGCCCGACCAACTTGGCAAAAAAGCTGAACTGAAGAAAATCAAGGAATCGGCGCCTACGAGTCCGGCCAACTTTATGGCGTGTTTTACTTCATTAGCAAGCGCGAGGTCCGGTCAGGCTTCCTCGCTACGCCAGCAGCCCTGCGCACTTCGTGCGACACTGGCGGACTTTGATGAAATTGCATGGCGGGAATAAATCGATGTGGACTGGTGTACTGTGCGGCTTGCTGGCCGGCGCGATGTGGGGCATGGTGTTCATCGTGCCGGAATTGTTGCCGGCGTTTTCGCCGGTCGAGCTGGCCGTGGGCCGCTACATCGCCTACGGCGCCATCGCCACCGGGCTGATGCTGCCGCGCCTGCGCGGCCTGTTGGGGCGGCTCGACCGCAGCGACTGCGGCGCGCTGGTGCGCCATGCGCTGGCCGGCAACATCGTCTACTACATGCTGCTGGCCCTGGGCGTCAAGCTGGCGGGCGTGGCGCCGACTTCGCTGATCATCGGCCTGCTGCCGATCACCGTCACCCTGCTCGGGCGCAAGGATCATGGCGCCATTCCCTTGTCGCAACTGGCGCTGCCATTGCTGGTGGTCGCCGCCGGCATTGCCTGTATTAATATCGATGTATTCCTGCATGCGCGCGCCAGCGGGGCGCCTCCTGGCGCCACCTTGCTGGGCGTACTGTGCGCCTTCGGTGCGCTGCTGTGCTGGAGCTGGTACGCGCTCGACAATGCGCGCTTCCTCAAGCGCAATGCGCATTTCAGCAGTGCGGAATGGTCGGCACTGTACGGCATGGCCAGCGGCCTGATCGCGCTGGTGATCGGCGCGCTGGCGTTCGCCATCTGGCATGGCGACGTCACCGGTGCCGCGGGCACCGCGAGCGGTCGCAACTGGACGGTGTTCTGGATCACCAACGCCCTGCTCGCGCTGGGCGCGTCAGTGATCGGCAACCATTTGTGGAATATTGCCAGCCGGCGCGTGCCGGTCACCTTGTCGGGACAATTGATCCTGTTCGAGACCCTGTTCGCGCTGCTGTATGGCTTTGTGTATCACCGCCAGTTTCCGCGCGTGATGGAAATGGCGGCGATCGTGTTGCTGGTCGCGGGCGTGGTGTGGGCAGTGAGGATGCACGCGGTGCAGCCGCTCGCCGAGCAGACTGCCACGCACGCCTGACACGGTGCAGCCTTAACGGCGCTGCTGGCTCTGCTGCTGTATCGACAAACTCAGCCTGGTCAAATCTTCCTTGCCCAGCATCGGCAACTGCGCCAGCAAGTGCGACAAGGTCGAACTGCCGCTCAGTTCCAGCTCGGATGACTGCACCAGCACCGTGCCGGCACCGGTAAAGTCGACCTGCTTTTCCTCGCCCGACAGCGTGAAGCCCGTCAACGCGCCCACGGTCGACACGAAGCCCCTGACGTGCTCGTAATCATAGCGGTATGACGGACTCGGGCAATCGGCCCAGCCCAGCACGGCCTGCTCGTCGACCCGGCACGGCAATTCCAGGAAGTGCACCGGCCCGTTCGACGAGGCGATGATCTTGCCGGTCCCGAGCAGGGTCAGGTAGCCCGGCAAGGTCGATTCCTGGCAGATCACGTTCTTCGTAAAGCCCAGCAGGTTCTTGGCGCGGATCGTCATGTTGGCCGCGTCCAGGTCATAGCAGGCCAGGTCGTTGCCGTTGTCGCCCAAGATCAGCTGGCCATTGCCCTGCGCGACCACGAAGTTGTGGATGTACTTGGGCGCGTTGAAAGCGTGGCGCGCCAGCATGTCGACCACGCTGCTGCCCATGGCCTCGAAGGTCAGGTTGCCATAAAAGGCGATCATCTTGCCCTTGCGGATGAAGATCTGGTCGTTCACGTCCACCACGAAGGCAAACCGGTTCAGGTTATCGTTCTTGGGTAAATTCACTGGATTGTAGATTGTCATGATTTACCTCTCGCTCGCTTGAATGTAGACCGTGCCTTGGCCAGTGAATTTGACTTGATACGATTCGCCCGATGCCTGGCCGACGAAGGTTTTCCAGTTCAGGTCGGTGATGATGGTCGAGCTCAACTGCCCGGTATGGCCGATGTAGGCTTGCGGATCGACGCACACCGGCACATCGGGCGTGACCGGCAAGCCGATCGCGTTGCCGTCCGACAGGATGGCCACCTCGCCCGTGCCCTGGAAGGTGCTGGTGAACAAACCCTGGCCCGACACGGCGCCCCGCGCCATGCCCTGGATGCCGCCCTGGTTACCGAGGAACATGGTTCCGGCGGTCAGGCGCGCATCGAAGGCGAGCACATTGTCGCTTTCGACGTACAGGGTGTCGCCGCGCACCGGAACGATGGTGACGAACAGGCCGTCGTAGGCGTAGTAGACCGAGCCGCGGCCCTTGGCCAGCATCAGCGAGTAGCCCTCGTTGGTGGCGGCACGCATGCCCAGGGTCTGCACGCCCTGCCCCGCGAGGAAGGAACGGCTGAAGGCAACTTCGCCCTGGTACGAAATCATCGCACCCTTCTTGGCGAAGACTTCCTCGTTATTGAGTTTGACCTCAATCATTTTTTCATTGATTTGCTGGTACGCCGGCATGGCATTCTCCACTTGATTCGATTATCGGCAGCGCGTCGCGCCGCCCTGTCAGCGTTCCGCGGGCTGGATGAAGACCACGCCCTGGCCGGAGAACTTGTGCTGGTAGGATTCGCCCGAGGCTTCGCCCACCATGGTGCGCCAATTGACGTCGAACACGAATTCCTGGGTGATATTGCCCTTGTAGCCGATGAAGGCGTCGGGATCGACGCGCAGCGGGGTGGAGGGCGTCACTTCCAGCATGATCAGGTTGCCGCGCGAGATGACGGCGATATTGCCCTGCCCCTCGACCGTGGTGCTGAACAGGCCCTGGCCCGAGACCGCACCGCGCAGGCCGGCAAAGCTGGTGCCGGTCTTGAGCGAGGTATCGTAGGCCAGCAGGCTGCTGCTTTCGATGGTCATTTTTTCGCCGGATAGCGGAATGACGGTGATTTCGGCCGCGTTCTGCGCGAAAAACACGGTGCCGGTGCCCGAGGTTTGCATCAGCTGCATGCCCTCGTTGGTCACCTTGCGCTTGAGGGCGCCGAAGATGCCCTCGCCGCCGAGAATCGATTTTTCGAATTTGATGGCGCCCGTGTAGGCAACCATGGAACCGGCGATGGCAAGCACCTTCTCGTTTTGAAGGGTCACTTCCAGCAGGCGATCGGAATTATTACGGAAACGGGTCACGGCTTGCTCCTGACAAAAGCGGTCGCGGCGCGGCCGCCGGCAACCAGAACGTCTCATTCTGGTTGTGTCAGGCAGGTGTGTCAAGACAGCAATGCGTGGCTCGCCCCGGCGGACCTGGCCACCCCACCGGGCGCCCGGCGCGCCGGATCAGTGGTAGCGCGAGCGAGACCGGTGCAGAGCGCCCGAATCGCTGCTTTCGCGCGCATCCTTGATGCGGAAATCCGAGGCCGGGCTGGTGCCCGAGCGCTCTTCGTCGTTCTTGTGGCGCTGGTCGCGCTCGCGCTCGATTTCGCGTTCGATGCGCGAGGCCGGCTGGGGATCGGGTTTGGTGGTTTTCATATCACACGCTCCGGCGCGAGGTGCAGCGCATAAAAATGGCGATGCGGTCATTGCTGGAAACGGTCAACTGCGGGGTTTTCATGATGTCTTTCAGTGAGAACAATTACTGCATGAACCCAGTATGCGCACGCGAACCTGCGCCGTATGTTCGACTCTTAACACAAATCATTGAAATCCCGCAGCCCTTGATCCTAATAGGCCTTTCCGGTCAGGCCCAGCTGTATATGCCAGAGCGTGCCGGCGCCCGTGATGAACAAGGTCTTGCGGTCCGCGCCGCCGAATGCCGCGTTGGTGATGTTGGCATCTACTTTGATCGTGGCCAGCTCCTTGCCGGCTGGCGAGAACACGCGCAGGCGCTGCGCCGTGTGTTCGGTCACGTAAATATTGCCCTGGCAATCGACGGTCATCCCGTCGGGCACGGCCAGGCCCTTGACCAGGTCGCGTCCCTTGCCCGGCACGCCGCGCACGATCGGGTAGGCACGCAGCACGCCGTGCTCGCCGCCGCCATTCACATACAGGATATCGCCCGCCGGCGACAAGGCCACCCCGTTCGGGTTCGCGATGCCGCGTTCGACCACCGTCACCTTGCCGCCGGGCGCCACGCGGTAGACACGGGTGGCGTCCTGCCCGCCCGGGGCGGCGTCGCGCTGTCCTGCCCGCCCGGGGCGGCGTCGCGCTGGAAAGATGGATCGGTGAAATAAATCGTGCCATCCGCAGCAATGGCGAGGTCGTTGGGCGAATTGAAGACCTGCCCGTTGTAGGTGCCGGCGACCAGGGTGCGCTTGCCGCCAGGGAGAGCGAAGCGCGACACGCCCTTGTATTTGTGGGTGCCGGCGACGATGTTGCCGCGCGCATCGACGGCCAAGCCATTGCTGCCGCTGTCGGCGATCGCCGTGCCGACCTTGCCATCCGGCCCCAGCCGCTGGATACGCGACGGAAAACCGGGGCCGAAGGTGAAGTCGGAAAAATACAGGGACTCGCCGATCCAGACCGGGCCTTCGTACAGGCCCGCTTCAGCGTGGGCCGGCGCCGTTCCGGCCACGCGCGCGGCTGTCAGCACGCCGCTGGGGGGCACGCCGGCGCACTGCGCCGCGGCCGCGCTGTACGGCACGGTCAAGCCAAGCGGCACGCTCAGGGCCAAGGCCAGGCGCAGCGTCAGGCGCGGCAGGGAACGCAGGGGCAGGGTCGGCAGCATCGGTATCCTTGTGAAATGTTAGCGCTATCAAAATGATCATTGTAGCAGCGCTTCGTGCGTGCAGGCCGCAGTGGCCCGACTCGCCTATACTCCACGCACCGCCCTGACGCACCGTGCGCAGCGGCATCTGATCAGTGAGGAATCATGGAACGTGAACACCCGGCCGGCGGCACGCCGACCCTGTCGCAGGAGCACCTGGCCGAATTGCAGCAAGCCAAGCGCCTGCTGGAGCATCCCGGCTACGTGGCCCGCATCACCGACGTGATCGGCATGCCGCTCGAAGCGGCCGTCAAGGCCCTGCCCGCCGCGTGGACCAGCAAGATTGCCGCCGTCACCAACGCGTCGCTGACCAAATGCCTGAACGTGGCCAACGCTACCTTGCGCCCATCCGGCACCTCGTCGTTTCCAAAGCTGCACAGCGCGGCGGTGGCGCTGAGCGGCGCGGCCGGCGGCGCCTTCGGCATTGCCGGACTGGCGGTGGAGCTGCCGGTGTCCACGGTCGTCATGCTGCGTTCGATCGCCGATATCGGCCGCTCGCAGGGCGAAAACCTGGCCTCGGGCGAAGCGCAGCTGGCCTGCCTGATGGTGTTTTCGCTGGGGGGCAAAACGGCCGCCGACGATGCAACGGAATCGGGCTACTACGCGGCGCGCATTGCGCTGGCCCAGGCCATGTCCGAGGCGACGGTCTATCTTGCCAAGCACAGCCTGGCCAGCGAAAGCGCGCCGGCGCTGGTGCGCCTGATCGCCCAGATCGCCACCCGCTTCAATGTGCACGTGTCGCAGAAAGCGGCGGCGATGATGGTGCCGATCATCGGCGCGGCCGGCGGCGCGCTGGTTAATACCCTGTTCATCAACCACTTCCAGGATATGGCGCGCGGCCATTTCACGGTGCGGCGGCTGGAGCGTCTGTACGGCCCGGATGCGGTCAGCGCCGCTTACCTGCAACTGCAAGGCTGACCGGCGAAGGTTCCCACAGTGTTGTCTGGCGCACAGACCAGCAGTGACCGAGACAGGCACAGTGTGCCCCACGACAGCCACTCATCAACCTGCCGCAGGACAAACATGCCTTACGACCGCACCGCCATGCCGAACCGAATTTCCACCTGCACCGAGCCGCGCACGCCCGGCTGGGGCAGCATCGCCTTGCTCGCCGCCGCCGGCCTGGCCGCTTCGGCGATGTATGTGCAAGCCCGGAAACGCGAGGCCGAGCTGGCCAACCCGGCACAGGGCCAGGTGATCGAGGTCGATGGCGTGCGCCTGCACTATCTTGAGCAGGGCGATGGACCACCGTTGGTGCTACTGCACGGGAATGGACTGCATGTGCACGACTTCGCTCTCAGCGGCCTGCTCGACACGGCGGCCGAGTCGCATCGCGTGATTGCCTTCGACCGCCCGGGATTCGGGCACAGCGAACGGCCAGACAACACCAGCTGGACCCCGGAAGCGCAGGCGCGCCTGATGTACAAGGCATTGCGCATGCTGGGGGTTGAACGGCCCGTGATTGTCGGGCATTCCTGGGGCACGCTCGTGACCCTGGCGCTGGCGCTGGAATATCCGCGCTACGTGCGCGGCATTACGCTGGTGTCCGGCTATTATTATCCAAGTTTGCGTCTTGACGTGCCGCTGGCGTCGGCGCCCGCGCTGCCGCTGCTCGGGCAGGTGCTGCGCAACACCGTGGCGCCGCTGCTGGGCCGCCTGTTGTGGCCTGCTCTGACGCGGCGCATGTTCGGCCCGGCCGCGGTGCCGGAACGCTTCAGCGAGTTTCCGGCGTGGATGTCACTGCGGCCGGAACAGCTGGGCGCCAGCGCCGCCGAAAGCGGCATGATGGTGGCGGCGGCGGAGCGTCTGTCACAGCGTTACGGCGAGTTGCGCCTGCCGATTGCCGTGCTGGCCGGCTGCGAAGACCGGGTGGTCAGCGCCGAAGGCCAGGCGGTACGGTTCCATCACGAAGTTCCCCATAGCGACCTGCAGCTGGAAGAAGGCTGCGGGCACATGCTGCACTACGCTCGTCCGGACCTCATCATGGCAGCAGTTGCCAGGCTTGAGGTCGGGGCACGCGCGGGCCTCGCGCATATTCCTGCGTGGGCCCAGCACGACACTGGCGCGACGCTGCACTAAGGCGACGCCGCGCTTATCCGTTTTATTCACTGCTACAAGGAGATTTACCATGACCCAATCGAAATCAGAAGATACGCAAAACCAACAATCACGCAGCCTGGAAACCGAAGCGGACGTTAATTCGGCGGCCGGCAAGAAGGATGACAAAAGCAGCCACGATGCCAAAAGCAATGTAAAAGCGGGGAGCGATGAAGGTGCGGGTGGCGGGGCGAAGCAGAAGCAAAACCACTAATCTCAAAACTGTCGTTTCCGACAGTGTTGGAAACGACTTTTCAGCACTGGTGAAAACGACCTTTCGCCACTGGTGGAAGCAACTTTCCGCCAGTGGTGGATACGACAGTACTAACTCACCCGCGCTTTTGCGGCGTGTTTTTCGCGAGCGTCTTGCGCAGCAGCGCCGCCAGTTCAATCGGCACGAATTTGGCAATATAAGCATCCGCCCCCACGCCATTGACGTGGTTTTCATTCGCCGCGCCCGACAGCGAGGAATGAATGATCACAGGGATCGTCGAAAACCGGCTGTCCTGCTTGATATTACGCGTGAGCGTAAATCCATCCATCTCCGGCATTTCCAGGTCGCTCAGCACCAGCGCCACTTTGTCGCGCGCCGTCTTGCCCTCTTTTTTCGCCGCGATATCAATCGCTTCGAGCTTGTCCCACGCCTGCTTGCCGGAATTGGTCATTACGTACTGCGCCCCCATCGCCTGCAGCGCGTTTTCGATCAGCGCGCGCGCAATCACGGAGTCGTCCGCCGCCAAGATCACCTGGCCCTCGGGCAGGTTGAGCGGCGCCCCAATCGAATCGACGTCCACATCCGGCTCATCGTTGCTGTGCAACTGGCGCAAAATCGATTCCACATCGAGCACCTGGGCCAGACGCGTATTGGGCACGTCGCCATCGACCTTGGCAATGCTGGTCACCAGCGCGCCGCTGGCCGTTTTATCGCCCGGCAGCACCGAGGTCCACTCCAGGCGCACGATTTCTTCCACCGCTTCGACTGCGAATGCTTGCGTCGTGCGGGCGAATTCGGTGATCAACAGCAGCTTGAGGCCCGCTGCCGGGATGCATCCCACCACCGCAGGGAGATTGATAACAGGAATAATCTGCTCGCGCAGATTGACAACACCCAGCATGTGCGGATGAGAATCGGCAATCGGCGTGACATGCGGCATCGCGACGATTTCGCGAATCTTGAACACGTTGATCGCATACAGCTCGGAGTGGTTGCCCTCGGCATCGCCACCCAGGCGGAACAAGAGCAATTCCAGCTTGTTGAGACTGGTCAGATTGCTTCTTTCGTCGATATCCTGTTGAACGTTATTCATCGTTTCCTTTTCCCTGCGCCCGGCCCCAAGGGCGGCCGGCAGCAACTGTGTTAGCGCGTCGGGCCGACGCGAACCTGGCGTTCTGATGCATCGGCGGGCTTGGGCCGACAGGCGGATCTGGGCGATCCCGGGGGATGGGGGATCAGGTAAGAGGTAAACCGGCCGGAGGCGGGAAAATCCGCAGTCCAGTCCAATCGATTATACGTGTAAATATTCCTGCGGCATCATCGTGATTCACCTGAATCCCCCGGGTTTGTTGCGCCGTTCGTACATTTAATGCCATAGAGCATTAAATTTCTTTCGATGCTACAATTTGTTGCATGAGCCCTGACCCGCTCGTCGCCGGCCCTGGCGGCCAGCCCGATACTGTCAATCGGGCAGCCTTGCCTGCCTTGCTATTCGATGCCCATTCCCCGCATCCTTCCCTTGTTACCAGTGACAACGAGCGCATCGGATGGAATTGCGTTCACGATGCGGCCCGGCGCTCAGGGCAAAAAGGCATGTTTATGAATACCTGCAACGAATCCAACCGCCTGCTCGCACTGCGCAAGCTCAACTTGCTCGACAGCGCGCCCAGCGAAGCGTTCGACCGCATCACGCGCATGGCCGCGCGCGTCTTCGGGCTGCCGATCGCAGCCGTGTCCCTGACCGACAGCGACCGCCAATGGTTCAAGTCGCGCGTGGGCGTTGGCCACACCGAGATTCCCCGTGTAAAGGCGCCCTGCGCCACCGTTGCCGACACCGGCATCATGCTGGTGATTAACGACCTGCATGAGGATGCGTTTTTCCGCGACAGCCACCTGGCCCACAGCGGCGTGCGCTTTTACGCCGGCGCGCCGCTGATCACCAGCGACGGTTACAAGCTCGGCGCGATGTGCGTGCTGGGACTGGAACCGCGCGCCATCAGCAGCACCGAACGCGATGCGCTGACCGACCTGGCGGCCATGGTCATGGCCCAGATCGAGCTGCAGCACACCCTGGGCCGGGTCGACCCGCTCAGCGGCATGCCGAACCGCAAACAATTCATCGAAGACTACGCCGACCTGCAAATGGACCGCCCGCATGGCGAGCGGCGCGTGGCGGTGCTGGTCAACATGGCCAACCAGGAACAGCTCAACAATGCCGCGCGCGTGATGGGCGCCTCCTACTTCGACGACCTGATGGACGAGGCGATCCGCTCCTACCGCGCGCTCATGGGCGAAGAGCACAAGGTGTACCAGCTGGCCGCGACCCAGTTCATCACCATCGCTCCGCCCGGCATCGACGATGGCGCCGAGGACGGCACTTACCGGGCGCGCCTGGCGCACTGGCTCGACAGCCGCGGCGAGTGGTGCACCTCGCGCTTCGTGACCACCCCCGCGATCGGCATGGCGCCCTTCCTGCCGGGCCGCACCGATTGCCTGGACGTGCTGCGCATTGCCCAGAACGCCATGCAGGACGCGCACCAGACCGGCCAGCTGATCGGCACCTACTCCTCCGAGCAGGACGCCGCCTACCGCCGCCGCTTCACCCTGCTCAACGCTTTCGATGCGGCGCTCGACGATACGCACCAGCTGCGCCTGGTCTACCAGCCGCGCATCGACCTCGGCACGGGGCGCTGCGTCGGCGCCGAAGCCCTGCTGCGCTGGCGCCATCCGGAGCTGGGCGACGTGCCGCCGGGTGAATTCATACCGGTGGTCGAGCAAACCTCGATGGTGCGCGCCGCCACCAACTGGGTGATCCGCGAAGCCGTGCGCCAGCTGGCCGCCTGGCACGGCGCCGGCCTGCAATTGCAGATGTCGGTCAACGTGTCGGCCGCCAACCTGCTGGAAAAGGATTTCGTCAGCAATCTCGCCGCGCTGCTGAACCAGCACCGCATGGCGCCGGGCTGGCTGGAGCTGGAAGTGACGGAAAGCGCCATCATGGAAAACCAGGGCACCGCGCTGGCCACGCTGGCGGCGCTCGATCAAGCCGGCGTGCGCCTGGCGATCGACGACTTCGGCACCGGCTACAGCAGCCTGTCCTACCTGCAGAGCATGCCGGCGCACGTGGTCAAGATCGACCAGTCATTCGTGCGCAACATGGCTGGCGGCGAGCGCAACCGCACGCTGGTGAACACCATGATTTCACTCTCGCACGAGCTGGGTTTTCGCGTGGTGGCCGAAGGTATCGAAACCGATGACGTTCGGCAGTTGCTGCGCGATCAGGGTTGCGATGAGGGGCAAGGCTACCTGTTCGCCCGGCCGCTGGCGCCGGAAGACCTGTTCGCCTGGTGCGCGCGCGAGCAAGCCGAACAGCCCGCCCCGCGCGCACCCTGGAAGCCTATTTGCCCTGTGACGCCTTCGCCGGCGCGTCATACTGCAACCTGACCACCCGTCCGCTGCGGTCCTCGACCAGGAAAATCTCGCCGTCGCGGCCCTGCTTGACGTCGACCGGCGCTCCGGCCGACTGGTTCGGCTTGGCGGTCCAGTCGCTGATCAGTTCGATTTTCTTGCCCAGCGGCGCACCCTGCGCATCGGGCAGGAACGCCACCAGGCGGTGGCCGTGCTCGCGGTAGCCGTGAAATCCCATGATCAGGCTATTTTTGTATTGCGGCGGGAACATGTCGCCCGTGTAAAAGGTCATGCCCAGCGGCGCGGAATGGGCCGGCAGCAGGCGCGCCGGGGCGCGGTAGCTGGCGCACTTGGCGGCCGGATACTCCGGACTGGCCACATTGTTGTCGTAGCAGTAGGGCCAGCCGTAGTTGCCCTTGGCCTCGATCAGGTTCAGCTCATCGTGCGGCAGATCGTTATCGTTCTTTAATCCCTTCATGGCCGCCTGGATCGCATCGCGCGAATTTTCGCCCTGCCACACCGCATGCGTGACCGGGTGGACCGCCAGCGCCATGGAATTGCGCAATCCCGTAGCGTGCACTTCCCAGCTCTTGACGGTGCCGGCCGGCCATTGCATCTGATATTTGCGCAGCACGCCCAGGGCATTCGGCCCGCTGGCCTCGGCGCATGGTTTGGCCGGGTCCGGCGCCCTGCCGCCCTTGCCTTCGCAATGGTCGCTGCCGGAGCCGACGTTGACGATCAGGTCGCCCTTGGCGTCGAAGCGCAAGGCGGTCAGCGGGTGGCGGCCAATGCCGGGCAGCGCCGCTACGCCGGACTTGCCGCCGATAATGTCCTTGGTGGTGCCGTCCGGATCGCGCGGATCGAAGCGGAACACGCGCTTGATGGCGCCCACATACACCAGCCCGTCCGGCCCCAGCACGATGCCGTTCGGACGGTCGATTTTCTTCATCAGCAATGTTTTCTGATACCCGGCCGCGCTCGGCCGCAAGGTCCAGATGCTGCCCTGGTTGGGCTGCCAGCCGCCCAGGTCAACCACCAGCACGTCGCCATTGTCCAGCGGCTGCACGCCGCGCGCGAACTTGAAGCCGCCGGCGATGATGCCCGCGCAAAAGCCCGGCGGCGTCGTGACAGCCAGGCGCGGTGCGCCGCCGCATTTATCGGCCGCGGCGGCGCCACCGGCCATCAGGGAAAAAGCGGCGGCCAGCGCCGGGCGAAGAAGATTGCGGGAGTCGAAAGGCGTCATGCGGCATCCAATGAAGAAGGTGCGGGAATTATAGAGTATTGAATGCACGCAGCATTTCCAGCGGCAATGTCTGAGCGATCACTCTATGATTGATCGGTCAATTTTGATGTGCGTCAATTTTTTTGCGTTCACTGTATGCGATTCTGCATGCCTCCGGACGCATGCTGCGTCGCAACAAATGGCAGATGCCAATGTCGTCCGGACTTTGCCTGTCCGGCTAGCACCGGACACCGATGCACCTTTTTGGACGATCCCCACATGAACAACAATTTACGCGCCTATCTGCTCGGCGGCGGTATCGGCTCGCTGTCGGCAGCCGCTTTTATGATCCGCGACGGCAATGTCCCCGGTGAAAACATCCGCATTTACGAAGCCGCTCCTCTGCTCGGCGGCAGTCTGGACGGCGCGGGAACGCCCGATCAGGGCTATTCGCTGCGCGGTGGACGCATGCTCACGTTCGACAACTACGAGTGCACCTGGGATCTGTTCAAGTCGATTCCCTCGCTGGCGGACGAAAACAAGAGCGTGTTCGATGAAACCGTCGATTTCAACGAGCTGCACAAGTCCCACTCGCAAGCGCGCCTGGTCGACAAGCGCCGCGCCAAGGTGCCGGTAACGTCGATGGGCTTTTCGATGCACGACCGCGCGCAGTTGCTCAAGCTGAGCCTGGCCGACGAAGAGACGCTGGGCGCCGACACCATCAGCGACTGGCTCGATCCTTCCTTTTTCGAGACCGAGTTCTGGTATATGTGGGCCACCACGTTTGCTTTCCAGCCGTGGCACAGCGCGGTTGAATTCAAGCGCTATTTGCACCGCTTCATGCTGGAGTTTTCGCGCATCGAAACGCTCGCCGGCGTGCGCCGCACGGTCTACAACCAGTACGATTCGCTGGTGCGCCCGCTGCAGGAGTGGCTGCAACAGCAAGGCGTGCGGTTCATCCTCGACTGCAAGGTGACCGACATCGGCCACGCCAGCGTGGATGGCAAGTTCGTCGTCACCGGTTTTGACTGCATCCGAAGCGGCAACAGCGAGCATGTGGACGTGGCTGCGGGCGACCTGGTGTTCTTCCAGAACGGTTCGATGACCGACGCGTCGAGCCTGGGCAGCATGACCAGCGCCCCGGAAAAACTCGACAAGACCGACAGCCATGGCTGGACCTTGTGGGAAAAGCTGGCGGCCGCGCAGCCGGGTTTCGGCAATCCGGCGGCGTTCAACAGCAGCATTTCGGAATCGTACTGGGAATCGTTCACCGTGACCCAGCAGGATTCTGCCTTCTTCGACAAGATGCAGCAGTTCAGTGGCAATGAAGCCGGCACCGGCGGGCTGGTCACGTTCAAGGATTCGAACTGGTTCATGTCCATCGTGCTGGCGCACCAGCCGCACTTTGCCAACCAGCCGGCCGGCGTGAAGGTATTCTGGGGTTATGCGCTGTCACCGGACCGGATCGGCAATTTTGTCGCCAAGCCGATGTCGGACTGCACCGGCGAAGAAATCCTGCGCGAGCTGTGCGGCCATTTGCGCTTCGATCTCGATGCGGTGGAAACGGCCAATTGCATCCCTTGCCGCATGCCTTACATCACCAGCATGTTCATGCCGCGTTTGCACAGCGACCGTCCGCTGCCGGTGCCGAAGGAATCGAAAAACCTGGCGTTCATCAGCCAGTTTGTCGAGATTGCCGATGATGTGGTGTTCACGGTGGAGTATTCGGTACGGGCCGCGCAGATGGCGGTGTATGAACTGCTCGATATCAAACGCGAAGTGCCGCCGATCAAACAGCACGATCACGCACTGAGCACGCAGTTCGAAGCCTTGTTCAAGGCCTTGAAGTAGGCATGGGAGCAGGCGGCGCGGCCGGAGCACGCCGCACGGAGTCGATTTGAATCACCAGCGGGTGAAAATAACCGCGCACGATCATCCGTTCGCCCTGGCGCAGGGCGGGCTTCACCTCGTCGACGCATATATCCGTATCCGTCGATTCGAAGCGTAACAAGGTCGCCGCCCGGTATCGGCAACTGTTGCATTTGCTGCCTGTGCATTCATTGGTCGTGCCGACCCTGAATTCCCGCTCCACCAGCGGCGGCGACATCAACATCGCAAGAATCCAGAGCGCGCAGGTCATCCATCCGTAAAACATCAGGCCGGTGATGCCGAGCATTGCCAGGTAACTGACCCACGAGAAGCGCGTTCCACGCAGCCGGCTGGCGTGCGTACCCATCTCGATATCGCGTCGCACCGTGCGCATCATCGGCCGCGCGACCAGTACAATGCCCATGCCGGCCGCTGCAAGACCAAGCCAGATGGATGGCTGGGTAAAGTAAATGCTCCAGGAACAATACACTGCTATCGGGCCCCAAACCAGCACGGCGATGAGCGCGATGGCGAGCACAGTGCGAGTCAGGCTCACCGGGACGGGGCGAGATGATTTGTAGCGCATGGGATGGACAAACACAATGAGCGAACCGCATTCTACCCCGCGCCGGGAAGGTGCTTTTCCATTTCCACACAATCCAGCGCAATGCCGCACGGGTGCGCATACACCGCATTGCGCAGCACGACAAATCCCGCCGCCCGATAAAACGCCACCGCATTGAGCGAGGCCGATAAATACAAGCGTGTGCAGCCACGCTCCAGCGCCATCCGCTCCAGGGCGGCGAGCATCGTCTTCCCGATGCCGCGCCCGCCCACCGCCGGATCGACAAATACCGCATCGACTTCGCCGGCAACCAGGTCGAGAATCGCATAGCCCAGCATGGCGCCCTGCTCTTGCGCAATGACGGCGCCGCCGCTGGCAACCAGCCCGGGATACGATCGCGGCGCCGGGGCCGCCGACCATATCTCGACCACGTCGGCCGGATAATGACCGGCGCAGCCGATGCGCACCGCGCGCGTACGCAGCGCCCACATGGCATCGATATCGGCCAGCGTGGCCGCCCGTAATATCAGCATGGCCCGCTCCTCAATCGACGATAAACAGTCTGGCGCCACTGCGCGTGCCGGAGCGATGTGCTTCGGCGTTATCGGCAACCTGGTAACTGATGCCCGGCGTGAGGATGAACTTGCGGCCGTCGGCCAGTTCGCTTTCGAGCTCACCGTCGAGGCATAACAGGATATGGCCTTTGCTGCACCAGTGGTCGGCCAGATAACCGGCGCTGTATTCCACCACGCGCACGCGGATGGCGCCGAACTGGCGCGTCTGCCAGTACGCCATGCCGGTTTCGCCGGGATGCTCGGTACGTTCCACGCCGGTCCAGTCGGTAATACCAAAGGGAATATCGGAGATGTTCATGCGCATGCCTTGTTCAATGCCGTCATTGAAAACGGACGCTGTTTCCAGCATCCGCAAGCGCATAACATAGCATGCAGGAAGACATTGCGCTCGGCCCGGCGTCGGTCGGCGGGCCTGGCAAATGAGGATGGCAGCGCGGGCGGTGATGTGCTGTCCGCGCCGCCAGGGTAACTGTTAAGCGTTGTTCCAGGCCGTGTCGTGCATCTGCTCGAAACCGATCTTGCCGGCGCGGTAGCAGGTACCGGCGTAGTCTTCCAGTCCAGCGCGGTCGAGGATGGCGACGGTGCCGCGGCGATACTGGATCAGGCCGTCCGCTTGCAGCTTGCGCGCGGTCATGGTGATGGTTTCGCGGCGCACACCGAGCATGGTCGCCATGGTGTCTTGCGTGACCTTGATTTCGTCCGACAGCGAACGGTCCAGGCGGTCGAGGAGCCAGCGGCACAGTTTTTGTTCGATGGTGCAGTGGCGGCCACCGACGACGTTCTGGGCCAGCTGGGCGAACATGGCGAAGGTGTAGCGCATCAGCAGCTGGGCCATGGCGCCGCCGGAGGCGACCAGTTCGCGCAGCACGCTGCTCTTGAGGCGGTAAGCGTAGCCGGCGGTCTGCACCACGGCGCTGCAGGTAGCGCGTTCAGCTTCGTACATCGCCACGCCCAGCACGCCTTCGCGGCCGACCACGCCGATTTCGGTGGTGGCGCCGTCTTCCATGACATACATCAGGGAGACGATGGCGTTGGTCGGGAAGTAAGCGTAGTCGAACTTGCTGCCGAAGTCATACAGGTGCTTACCTGCCGGCATGGGAACCAGTTCCAGGTGCGGGAACAGGGCTTCCAGGTCCGTGCGGGACAAGGCACGCAGCAATTCGTTCTGCTGGGCGCCGGCAACGCTGATCATCGGCTTCGCGGAGGCCGGCTTCGCGGCAGAACCCAGGGCGATGGAGCGGATGGCGTTGGTGGCGTTGCTGTTCGAATCGATATTTTGCGTGCGGTACATGGTATGCCTCTGTGTTGTTAGGTTCAACTCATCAATGGCTCTACTGTAAGGCTCGCTAGAAAAACCAACCATCGGACCAGTGGATGACACGCTGTAGGCATGAACAATGACGCTTTGTCATCTATATCCTACGTGGATGACGTGTCTCCCGCTGCACGGACGTGGGCGGGGATGCGCCCCGGCCCGGTTTCCAGCACCCTGCGGTACTCCAGCATGCGCGCGCCCAGCGCGACCAAGTCGAGCTTACTCTTGCGCAGGCGCGGGAACATTTTTTCCTCTTCCTCGCGTGCATGGCGCGTCACCTGGTCCCACAGCACTTTGATGGTCGCGTCGAACAATTCGTTCTCCGGCTCCATCTGGCGGATGTGCCCGATCAGCTCACGCGCGCTGGCATGCTCGACGATGGCCTCGGCAACCAGGTCGGCATCCTTGAGCGCGGTCCGCACTGCGGGGTAAAGAATCTCCTGCTCCAGCAGGGCGTGAATGGTCAGGGCGTCGCAGATATCCTCGGAGATGCGTTTTTTGCTGTCCTTCGAGCGGACGCTCAGGCCGCGGAACTGCTCGAACAGGGCAGTTACCTCCTCGTGTTCGATGATTAATATGTCAATCGCATCGTCTTGCATGCCTTCGATGTCCATGTTCGCTCCGAAACTATTAGTATAGGTACAAAAGCATACCAAAAGTATGCGACTGCGCCGAGTGGAATCCGCCAGCTGTGCATTCAGCGTGGTGCAATCGACAATACCGCGTGATAGACTCGCCGCGTCTTGCCGCGCGACATGGCTGCGGCAGCCAGCCAACGAAAGCCCCGACTTGATGAAGCCCACCTGCGCCCTGACCTTGCTGGCCCTGACCCTCGCCTCCGGTAGCGCCTGCGCCCAGGGTGCGCCTGTTTACCTTCCGCCGACAGCCGCCAGCACGGCGCTGACGGTCACGCCGGACCGCGACGACTGGACCTATCCCCTGGGCGCGCCTGCCAGTGTGCGCGTGAAGCTCGCGCTCGATCCCTACCCGGCGGCCGGCGTGACGATCCGCTACCGCCTCGGTCCCGACATGCTTGAAGGCCCCGAGCGCACGGCCGTGGTGCCGGCCGACGGCCTGGTGTTGCCGGTACCGGCGCCGTCCACGCCCGCCTTCATGCGCATCATCGCCAGCGCCGACGTGGGTAGCCAGAGCCTGACCACGCTGGCCACGCTCGGCTTCGCGCCGGACAAGATCGTGCCCACCCAGGCCAATCCGGCCGATTTCGACGCCTTCTGGACCCGCCAGAAAGCGGCACTGGCGCAGGTGCCGCCCGATTACCGCCTCACCCCCGCGCCGGAACTGTCGAATGACAAGATCGAGGTGTCCTACCTCAGTTTCCGCAATGTCGGCGGCGGCACGCTCACCAGCCGTTTCTATGGCGTGCTGGCGGTCCCGCGCGGCGCCGGCCCCTTCCCTGCCGTGCTGGAACTGCCGGGCGCGGGCATCGAAGCGCGCACCGGAGCACGTGCCGTGGCCGAAAAAGGTGCCATTACGCTGCAGGTGGGCATCCACGGCATTCCATTGAACCTGGCACCGGAGGTCTACGAGTCGCTGGCGGGGGGCGCGCTGTTCGGTTACAGCCGGATCAACCTCGACGACCGCGAGAACTATTATTTCCGGCGCGTGAATCTGGGCGTGCTGCGCGCGGCCGATTATCTGGCGACGCATCCCAAGTGGAATAAGCAGCAGTTGCTGGCCGTGGGTGGCAGCCAGGGAGGCATGCTGAGCATCATGACGGCGGCACTGGAGCCGCGCGTGACTGCCATCGTGGCCAGCAATCCCGGCTTTAGCGACGTCACCGGCTATCTGAACGGCCGCGCCGGCGGCTGGCCGGCCCTGTTCAGGCCGGGGCCGGATGGCGCTCCCACGGACGCGCCAGTCGCGGCCAAGGCGGCGACGACCGCGTATTACGATACGGTGAACTTCGCGCGGCGCCTGCGCGTGCCGGGGTTTTACTTTTGGGGTTACAACGATGTCCTTACCCCGCCCACCTCGACCTTCGCGGCCTACAACGTGATCACGGCCCCGAAACAGCTGACCGTGGCGCCGGCGCAAGGCCATGCCATGTCACCCGAGCAGCTGGACATGGTCCAGCAGTGGGTAGTGCGGCAACTGGGACTGGCTAAATAGCGGCGAGCCGCGCGCAGCCATGCCTCGCGCAGCGCCCTGCCGCAGCCGGCGAACTCCGGCTTGGTGTAGCTGATGACGACCACATCGTCGCAGGCGGCCAGCGCGCTATCGATCACCAGCATGTGGCCACGGTGCAGCGGTCAGAACTTGCCCACCACGAGACCGCGGCGCCACTGTTTGGCCGGCACGTTCATGCGCCCTGGCGCGCCAGACGGCGCCACCACAGCCACGACACGATCGCGTTGACCCAGTAGCAGGCGTACAGGAACGCGGTCAGATACAGGCCGCGGCTGGCATACAGCGGCACGGCGACCGTGTTCACGAGAATCCAGAATGCCCAGTTTTCGACTTTGCGCTGCATCAGCAGCAACTGGGCCACGACGCTGAACACCAGCACGGCCGAATCGATAAACGGCGCGTACGCATCGGTATAGTGATGCAGCAGCGCGCCATACGCGGCGGCGGCGGCCACGCCGGCCGGAACGATCCAGGCCAGCGCGCCGATCTTCGCGTGGCTGATCGGCAGCGCGCTGCCCTCCCGGCCACGACGCCACTGCACCCATCCCACCACGCTCGAGACGATGAAAAAGCCTTGCAGCGCCACGTCGGCATACAGTTTCGACTGGTAGAACAGCACGCTGAACAGAGCGCAGCCGATGATGCCGGTCCACCAGGTGTGGACGCTGTTGCGCCCGGCCAGCAGGATGGCTGCGGTAGCCCCCACGTTGGCCGCGATTTCAAGGTTGCCGATCACGCCGCGCTTTCGTCAGGCATGCTTGCTGTTGACGTCATGAAAGCGGTCGAACAGGCGGCAGGCCATGTCGTCGATTTCGGCACGCATGCTGATCTTGTCAAGCCAGCCTGCCGGAATCGCGTCCACGCCGTACCAGGCGCCGGCGATCTGGCCGACGATGGCGGCCGTGGTATCGGCGTCGTCGCCCAGATTGGTCGCGCGCAGCACGGCCGCTTCATAACTGTCGGTATGGAAGAAGCACCACAGCGCCGCTTCCAGCGAATCGACAGCGTAGCCGGTGCCCCGGATCTCGCTGTCGGCCTTGTCGAGAAACGCGCCGGCTGCTATCGCCGCCAGTTTCGGCTCGGTCGGCATGAAACCGGCGTTGACCAGCAGCGCATTTTTGGGCTGGCCGTCGAGCGCCGCGCTCAATATCCCGGCAAACAGCTGGCAGGCCTGCACCGCTTCCGGCGCGCCGTGCGTGGTGCGCGAGCTGTCGGCCGCGTGCTGGAGCGCGCGCGCGCGATCCGGATAGGCGAACAACACCGCCGGCACGAGCCGCATCAGCGAGCCGTTGCCGGCGCTGCGTGGGTTGGTGGAGCCGCTGTATGGGTCCCCGCTGACGGCATAGCGCGACAGGGCATCCTGCACTGTCATGCCGATGTCGAAACAGGTGCCGGTCGAACTCAGGTAGCCCCACTGCCACCAGTTGCGGTAGCGGTTGATCTGGTCGGCCGCATCGAAGGCGTCCTTGGTCAGAAAACTCTCGGCCAGGCATAGCGCCATCGAGGTGTCATCGGTCCACTGGCCAGGTTTGAGCCTGAACGGGCCGCCCCCGGTCATGTCAGTCACCGGGGCGAACGAGCCGCGCGCGGAAAATTCCACGGTGGTGCCGACGGCATCGCCGCAGGCCAGCCCCAGCAAGCTGCCGCGATAACGGTCGCGTATGCTGATCATGATGGCTCCTCGCTCAGCGACAGGAAGGAATCGAGAATGTGGAAGTGGTCCTCGAAGAACTGGTCTTCCATGCCGGCCAGCTCCACGATGGGGATCCAGGCGGCATGCGAGGCGTCGTCCGACGCTTCCACCGGCGGCAGGTTCTCGGTTTGCAGATCGAAGAAGTGAGCATGGGTGATGGTGCGCCCGCGCTGGCTGCGGTCGGGATGGTCGAATACCTTGACATCGACCAGCATGCCTTCGAGCGTGGCGCCGAGCAGCGCCAGCTTGGTTTCTTCGGCCAGCTCGCGAATCGCCGCGTGCAGCAGGCGTTCGCGCTGTTCGACGAAGCCGCCCGGAACGGCCCACTGCCCTTTTCCGGGATAGCCGCCGCGCCGGATCAGCAGCACATTGCCGCCGCTGACCACCACGGCATCGGCGGTGGTGAAGATCGGCGGGTACGGTGCGCTTTTCCATGCCGTTTTATAGGCCACGATGCGGCGGTGCTCTTCCACCAGCGCGGCATAATGCGGCAGCAGCGCCCAGGCTTTCAGATACTGGCGCACCGCGGGCGGCACCATGTCATCGAGAACGCTGAGCGAAATGTCGAGGTCTTCCGCCTCGAAGAACACACGCCGCACGCAGGTGGCGTCGATGGCCCGTTCGGATTCGACGACGATGTTTTCCCATTTCGGAAAATGATTCAGGTAGTAGCTCGACGCATCCTTGAAGTGGCCCACCAGCGCCACGTGCGCCGCATCCGGTGCGCTTTGCGCGACCGCCTTGCGCACCGCCGCCGACCACAGGGAATCGTCGTAGTAGTCGCGCACGGCGACAAAACTGACGCGTGCCCGGTCTTCCTCGCTCAAGGTGGCGCCGATCATCGCGGCGCGCTCCTCCCAGGTGAACGGATTTTTCGCATTGCGCGCCTGGAACGAGGAGCCGAGTACCAGCACCACGTGCGGTGCGCTCACCAGCGCGCGCTGCAGCAGCACCACGTGCCCGCGATGGAATGGCTGGAAACGGCCGATCAGGACGGCGACGTCGGTGGATGTTTGGTTCATTTGTGCGTTCATGGTCATCAATAGTGAGCGGCAATCGGCAATTGACGGCCGCTGCCAAAGGCGCGCGAGCGCACCCGGATAATCGGAGGCGCCTGGCGCCGTTTGTATTCGTTACGCGCAACCATGCCGTGGATGCGTTTGACCAGCGCCGCGCCATTTGCATCGGCCAGCAGGCCGGCGACGAACTGCTCGGCGAGCGCCGCTTCGGCGGCCGGCAGGCGGCGCCCTTCGATGTGCCACTTGAGGATCTCGTCGAGCACCTCGTACTCGGGCAGGCTGTCGGTATCCTGCTGGCCCGGCGCCAGTTCGGCCGATGGCGGCTTGGTCAGCACCGCGTCGGGAATGAGCTCGCGCCCGGCGCGCTGATTCACGTGGCGCGACAAGGCGTAGACTTCGGTCTTATACAGGTCGCCAATCAGGCCAAGTCCGCCGTTGGTATCGCCATATAAAGTGCAGTAGCCGACCGATATTTCGCTCTTGTTGCCGGTGGTGAGCAGCAAGGTGCCGGACGCATTCGAGTACGCCATCAGGATCGTGCCGCGCACGCGCGCCTGCAGGTTTTCCAGCGGCAGGCCTTGCAGCGGACGGTCGAACGCGCCCTCGAAACCGATGCCGTACTGCTTGACCAGGTCCAGAATCGGATGCGTGAACAGGGTGATGCCCAGGTTGCGGCACAGCGCGACCGAATCGCTGACCGAGCCTTCGCTCGAAAACGCCGACGGCATGGTCACCGCGATCACGTTCTCCGGTCCCAGTGCGTCCACCGCCAGCGCCAGCGTGAGGGCCGAATCGATGCCGCCCGAGGAACCGACGACGACCTTGGAAAAGCCGCAGCGGCGCGCATAATCCTGCAAGCCGAGCACGATCTGGCGGCGCGCAAATTCGGCCACCGGCAAGCCGTCGGCGCCTGGTGCTGGCAGCGCAAAGCCATCGGCTGCGCTGAAGCGGCCTTGCGTAAAGCCGATGCCCTGAAAATCCTCGCTGAAGCGTTGCGCCTCGAAGGCAATGCCCTGCGACGGCGACACGGCAAACGAGGCGCCGTCGTACACCAGCTGGTCCTGCCCGCCGACCTGGTTCACGTACAGGATCGGCAGTTCGTTATGGACCGACGCGGTGCGAAACAGCTTGTGACGCAGTTCGCGCTTGCCGATATCGGACGGGCTGGCGTTAATGCTGACCACCAGGTCGGGCCGGGCCTCGCGCAACGCGGTGAACGGATTGACCTTGTAGTCGCGCCCTTCGTGGTTCCAGCCATCCTCGCAAATCAGAAAGCCGATGCGATGATCGCCGACCTGCAGCACGCAGGCGCCTTCCGGGCCCGGCTCGAAGTGGCGGCGGTCGTCGAACACGCCGTAGGTCGGCAACAGCTGCTTGTAGTACTCGGCGACGATGACGCCATCGCGAATCGCCAGCAAGGCGTTGAACAAGGGCTTGCCGGGGCCGTCGTTGGCGCGCACGGCCCCGACGACCGAGACCAGCCCGGGCAAGCCGCGCGAAGCCTCCAGCACGCGCTGCAGGCCGGCCTGCATGCGGTCCAGGAACGCCGCTTCTTCCAGCAGGTCGCCCGGATAATAGCCGCACAGGGCCAGCTCGGTGAACACGGCCAGGTCGGCGCCCTGCCCGGCGGCGCGCTGCATGGCCGCGATGATGGCGCCGCTGTTGCCGTCGATATCACCGACGGTCGGATTCAATTGGGCGATGGCGATTTTCAGCATCGGATTCTTTCTGTTCTCAGGCGGCGGGGTGATTGAACACCTGGCGCAGATACGCCAGGAAGGTTTCGTCCTTGCACAGCGTTTTGCCTTTCGAGTCGGACAGCTTGGCGACCGGCTGGCCATTGCAGGACATAAGCTTCATCACGATATTGAGCGGGGTGATGCCCACGTCGTTCGACAGGTTGGTGCCGATGCCAAAACCGGTCATGGTGCGGTCGGCAAAATGGCGGTACAGCGAAAACGCGGTCGGCAGATCGAGACCGTCGGAAAACACCAGGCGGCGCGTATGGGCGTCGAGACGCAGCTTGGCGTAGTGCGCCAGCGCCTTTTCGCCCCACTCCACCGGGTCGCCCGAATCGTGGCGCAGGCCGTCGAACAGCTTGGCGAAATACAGGTCGAAGTCACTCAGGAAGGCATCCATGCCCACCACGTCGGTCAGCGCGGTACCGAGGTCGCCCCGGTATTCCTGCACCCAGTCTTCCAGCGCGGCTTTCTGAAAGTCGCGCAGGCGCACGCCGAAGGACTGGAAGCTTTGCAGGTATTCATGCGCCATGGTCCCGATCGGAACGAGTTTGTACTTCATGGCGAAGTACACATTCGAGGTGCCCTTGAAGTACGTCGGCACTTCGCGCGCCAGGGTGGCGACGACTTCCTCGTGCCAGGCCCCGGAAAAACGGCGGCGCACGCCGAAGTCGAAAAACTCGAACGGATGGCGCTTCGCAGGCTCGCTGGCCAGGCCGCGCAGCAGGGCGATCTTGGCCTGCAGGCGCTTGCGGCCCTCGGCCAGCGCCGCCTCCTGGTCGAAACGGCGGAAATACAGCTCGTTGACGATGTACAGGACGTAGATTTCAAAGCCCATCACGTGCACTTGCGGGCCGGTGGCGCGGATCTGCAGCGCGTCGCCATCGGTTTCCACGCTCAGGAAGTGGCGCTGGAAACGGAACACGGTGAGGAAATCGGCGAAGTCGCTCTTGATGAAGCGCAGGCCGCGCAGGTACGCGATTTCCTCGGGCTTGAACGAGAGCGAACACAGATGATCGAGTTCGCGTTCGACGTCGGCCTTCAGTTCGGAGAGCGGATAGGCGCTCTGGTTGCGGCAGGTGAAGGCATATTCGGCCTGGGCGGCCGGGTGGCGGTGCAACAGCGCCTGCCACATCGTGAATTTATACAGATCGGTTTCGAGCAGACTATGGACAATCGGGACAATCGGCGTCATATGGTTCGCGTAAGAACGCGTCGGAAAAAGGAAAGGGAAAAGGCGGGATCAGCGGCGCGCGTTGGCCAGCAGCTCGGGCATGATGTCAGCGGCCTGCGCAATCTGCAGGCCGCGCGCGCGCATGTCGCGCACGAAGTCGTCGTACTGGGCGTCGAAGCCGGTCACGGGACTCATGCAATCGGTCAGCAGCACCAGCTGCGACAACTGGCGCGGGTCCCAGTTGGCGACGATATGCTCGGTGGTGGCGCGCACGCAGTGGCTGCCCGCTTCGCCGCTGATATACACCTGGTCGGACCCGCGCAAGAGACTCAGGAAGGCTTGATTGACCTGGGTGCTGTCGTCATCGGCGTCCGGCACCTCGGCCTGCACCGCCGAATAGTGCTCGGTCCAGGGATTGCTGCCCTTGCTGATCTTGCCCACCATGCCCAGCGCGCTGTCTTCCCACGCGTTGTAGGCGGCGCGCACGTCGGCGTGCACGTTGTGGCCCCAGGAGCCGATCTCGCAGTGCACCGGCCAGGCCATCAGGGTGTAGCGGCCCGCCGCCTCCAGCGCATCGAGGTAAGCCAGCACGCGCGGCAGCGCACTCGCTTTGCGTGGCAGGTACTTGCCCTGCCTGACGTCCGCCGCCGTGATCTGGGTGAACGGGTTGATCGCGCCCTGCTGCGCATCCATCCAGAATGAACTGTGCGCCACGTCGAAGCGGTGATGCGAGTCGAGCGTGATGCTGATCGCGGCCAGGCCATCCTGGCCGCTGCGAATCAGGTCGGCCACGCGCAGCATGTCGGCGTGCGCGCCGGTGACTGGCAGCGCCGGCGCCAGCGCGGCGTTGGCGCCCACGGGCGGCGGCAGATAGTCGGCCGGCAAATCGCAGAAATCGTTTTGCGGATCGATTACGAGCAGATGGAGGTTGCGTTTCATTGCTTTGTCCTTGTGAGTACAGTACGACAAGCATAAGCTACTTAATTTACTTTTGCAACTAACTATGCAATAATTTGTTCATCCGATGGCGGGCCTGATCTATATGAAGGAGTAACAATGTCCGGGAAATTAATTTTTAGCAATTTTCAGCGCCGCGCGACGGCGGCAGGCACATGAGCGCGGTGATCTGCACCGTCGATATCGTGCTGCTCACCCTGGTCGGCGAGGAGCTGGCGGCCGTGCTGCTGCGGCGCGAACACGATCCCTTCCAGGGCGCGCTCGCCATTCCGGGCGGCTATGTGCATCCGGAAGACGATTTGAGCGCCCACGATGCGGCCATGCGCGTCATCAAGGACAAGACCGGCATCGTCGCGCCCTATCTCGAGCAACTGGCTACCTTCTCGGGGGCCGAGCGCGATCCGCGCGGCTGGTCGTTGTCGGTCGCTCACTATGCGCTGGTACCGTACGAGCTGTTGGCTGCGCGCAATGACGCCGCCGTGCATGTCGTACCCCTGTCGCAGCTTGGAACGTTGCCATTTGACCACAACGAGATTATCGCCACGGCGCTGGAACGCTTGCGCAACAAAAGCCAGTATTCCTCCCTGCCCTGCTTCCTGGCCGGCGACACCTTCACCCTGCCGCAACTGCAGCGCATCTATGAACTGCTGCTGGGCGAGACCCTGAACAAGGTGAGCTTTCGCCGCAAGATGAGCGAAATGGACGTGCTCGACCCGGTTGACGGCCAGTTCGAAGCGGCCGGCGCCCATCGTCCGGCCCAGCTGTACCGCCTGAAAGCGGCGCTGAGAAAAACCCTGACCCTGCTCGAACGTGGCCTGTAGTGGGGTTTCATGCAACAGCAATAGCATATTATCTTGCTATCTTTGCATTGCTGTCACGTATAATTATGAGACATGACTAAACGTAAAAATATAAAAGAACAATCATTTCATTTGATGAGCGACTCCAACCGTACCGTAGCAATCAGTAAATTCCTGTCCCTGATTCTCCGCCACAGCCCTGGCACCATCGGGCTCACGCTCGACCAGAACGGCTGGGCCGATATCGACGAGCTGATTACGCGCGCCGCCAAGCATGGCAAGCGCATCACCCCCGAACTGCTGCTGGAAGTCGTTGCCGACAACGATAAAAAGCGCTTCGCCATCAGCGACGACGGCAAACGTATCCGCGCCAACCAGGGCCACTCGGTGGCCGGCGTCGACCTCGCACTGGTGCCGGTGACCCCGCCGCCATTGCTGTACCACGGCACCGCTTCGCGCTTTACCGCGTCGATCCGCGACCAGGGCCTTATTCCCGCCTCGCGCCACCATGTGCACCTGTCGGCCGACACCGCCACCGCGCTGTCCGTCGGCCAGCGCCACGGCGTGCCGGTGGTGCTGACGGTCCAGGCACTCGCCCTGCATGAACAGGGCCAGGAATTTTATCTTTCCGCCAATGGTGTGTGGCTGACCGGCCCGGTGAACAAGCGCTTTATCACCTTCCCTTGATTTTTCTCTGCGGCAATTGACCGCGGCGCCCGGACAATGGCAAGGCATGCTCGTATTCGCTTTATGAAACAACAGACAAGCATTCCTTGAGTAAATATTTGATTCCAGTTCGCATGCGCTAAGGTAGAATGGCCGCTCTATTATTCAATCACCGCGCGTATCCGGTCAGCCCTGGCCGAGTCGCCTTGCGGAGCTACGACGATGTGAGTGCAGGCGCCATTTTGCGATTCGATCCACACTGCATGAACACGCCGCCCGCCCCGGGCGCATCGCGCGCATGCGCGCCCCACGACACTTTCCGAACGCGACCTTCCCCGCCATGAAAGCTGATAAGCATGTACCGCCCGTGACCGACCTCGATGGCAAAAAGCGGCCGCTGATCGCTATTGCCGCGTCGTTTCTGCTCGTCGTCTGCATTTCGCTGGTGGCGGTGCAGGGCTGGAGCATTTACAGCGCGCGCGAAACCCAGCTGGCGCAAAGCGCGGCGGCAACCGCCAACATGGCGCGCGCCCTGGCCGACCACGCCGACAGCACCATCGAGCTGGTCGACACCATCCTGGCCAGTGTGGTCGAGAGCGTGCAGCACGACGGCATCACCCATTACGGCGAGCGCCTGCACCTGCACCTGATCGACCACGTCAGCCGCACGCCATCGCTGCAGGGCATGTATATTTATGATGCCAGCGGCAACTGGGCGCTGCACTCGCTGCGCGAGCCGATCCCGGTGCTGAATAACGCCGACCGCGAATATTTCGTTTATCACAAGACGCACAAGGACAAGCTGGCCCATGTCGGCCCGCCGATCCGCAGCCGCTCGACCGACACCTGGGTGCTGCCGGTGTCGCGCCGCCTGGAAGACAAGGACGGCAATTTCATCGGGGTGGCCCTGGCTACGGTGCAACTGAGCTTCTTCCGCACCTTTTACGACAGTTTCGACATCGGCAAGGAAGGCAACATCACGATCGCCCTGGATAGCGGCGCGCTGGTGATGCGTCGCCCTTACGTGCAAGAAAACATCGGCACGTCGATTGCCAAGGAACCCATGTTCAAGCAGTGGCGCGCCACGCCCGCTTCGCGCGCCGTGCCGGTCGACCTCGATACGCTCGACCGCATGTACAGCTACCGTCCCCTGCGGCGCTACCCGCTGTTCGTGGCGGTGGGCCTGTCGACCGACGAGACGCTGGCGAACTGGTGGGCCAACGCGTATATCTCGACGGCGTGGGTGGTGATCCTGCTGTTGATCCTGATGTGGATGGGCTTGCGCCTGTTCCGCCAGGTGACCCTGCGCGACGAGCTCGAAGAACAGCTGCGCAACGCCCAGCTGGCGCTGGTGACCAAGAACCGTTCGCTCAAACTGCTGGCCCGCAACGACGGCCTGACCGGGATCGCCAACCGGCGCCTGTTCGACGCCCGTCTCGACGCCGAGTTCAACCGTGCCGTGCGCGACGGCACCTCGCTCGCGCTGGTGCTGCTCGACGTCGATTTCTTCAAGAAGTACAACGATCATTACGGCCATCCGGCCGGGGACGCCTGTCTGCAGTTCATCGGCCAGTGCATCCGCACCGGGCGGCGCCGCGCCGGCAACCTGGCCGCGCGCGTGGGCGGCGAAGAGTTTGCGATCCTGCTGCCCAATACCGACCTGTACGGGGCGATCGTGGTGGCCGAGTCGGTGCGCAGGTCGATTGCATCGGCCGGGCGCGAGCATCAGGCCAATCCGGCCGGCATCGTCACCATCAGTTGCGGCGTGCACGCGCTGGTGCCGACCAAAGGCATGGAGTCGAAACAGTTGGTCGAAGCGGCCGACAAGGCGCTCTACCTGGCCAAGTCGACCGGGCGCAACCGGGTGTGCCCGGATGCGCCGGCGGTGTCCTCGCGGCGCGAGCGCGCGTCGATCCTGGGCAGCTAGGGACGGGTCGTTCAGTCGAAAGTGCACAGCGACGCGAGCGTACGGCCTGGTCCGGTCGACGGGTAAATGTTTCTTATGGCATGTTGCCTGCCGGCTTACAGTCCCCATGCGCGGGCCGCCGCCGGCTATGAAGCGGGGCACGGCTTCGAGCAGTACTTGTCAGCAAATCCGATGATGAATGGGAACGAAGTTTGAGTCGTGGCGATAAATTCCTAAATGGATTTATCTGGCATGCTGCCTGCTGTAGCTACGAAGATCTGCACGCATATTTTTTACTCGATAAGTCAAGAGCTCTTGCATTCAAAAAGCTCCCTGTCTGCAATGGTGAATTATTGCAATTGCCGTTGAACGAAAAGTAAGCTGTGCTTTATTGTAGAAACAAGTTGAGCACGCAAACCCTCCTCCCACGAATAAATGGCATGAACATCCTTGTGGGGCACCTCGGCGCCAACCGCGAATGCCCTCAACGAGCCCACCACGACTGTGAGTGAACCCAAACCGGGGGAGCTTTAAGAACGAAGTCACGTCACGGTGCCCACCCAAAACATGCACCATGCAGTTCGCCGAAACCGCCCATGAGATCCCCGGCCTGGTCAAGTCGATGCCGCGCAAGCGGGGCTGATCCGATGCGCCGGCCTCCTCGCACCGCCAACGCGCCCCGGTGCGCAGCCGCCAAGTCCTACGCCTCCCCGCTGCGCCAAGCCACAATATCGGCCACCGACAGCACCGGCAAATCCCGGTCCGCCGCAAAGCGTTCTATCTGCGCCCCGCGCATCATGGTCCCGTCGGCGTTCATCAGTTCGCACAGCACGGCCGCCGGGCGCAGGCCCGCCAGTACCGCCAGATCGACCGATCCCTCGGTATGGCCGCGCCGCGCCAGCACGCCACCAACCTTGGCAGCGAGCGGAAACACATGGCCCGGGCTCACCACGTCGCCCGGCTGCGCGTCTGGCGCAACCGCCGCACGGATGGTGGCCACCCGGTCCGCCGCCGACACCCCGGTCGTCACCCCTTCCCGCGCCTCGATCGACACGGTAAACGCCGTCCCATGCCGGCTGCCGTTGCGCGCGCTCATGGGAACCAGCGCCAGCGCGCTTACCGTTTCCGGCGGCAGGCACAGACACACGATGCCGCTGCATTCGCGGATCATCAGCGCCATCGTTTCCACCGTCAGGCGCTCGGCCGCCACGATCAGGTCGGCCTCGTTTTCGCGGTCATGATCGTCCGTCAGGATCACCGGCACGCCCGCGCGCATCGCGCCGAGCGCGGCATGGATGCGATTGGCCAGGGCGCTGGCAGGCGCGGTATCAATGTAATCCAACATGCGTTTTAACTCCCATAAAAAAATAGAAAAATGATCAGGCGGGCCGGGTCACCAGCAAGCGCAGCGCCACGAAGGCGGACAACGCCACCGCGACCGCGCCAGCCAGATATACGCTGCCCACCTCCCAGCGCATCGCCACCAGCCCCGCCAGCGGACCGCTGACGGCCAGCGACATATCGAGGAAAGCGACATACGCCCCCATCGCGGCAGCGCGGCTTTGGGGCGGCGCGCGGCGCACCGCTTCCACCCCGAAGCCCGGAAACGCGAGCGAGTAGCCGAACCCGGTGATGGCCGCGCCGGCGCAGGCGACCAAGGCCGACGGTGCGCTCCACATCAGCAGCTGGCCGACCGCTTCGATCAGCACGCACATCAGCGCCACTTTCGCGCCCCCAAGCGTATCGGGAAGATGGCCGAACAGCAGCCGCGCGCCGATAAACGCCGCGCCAAATGCGGTGAACGCCAGCGCCGCGTCACCCCAGCCGCGGGCGGCAAACAGCAACGCCACAAAGGCGGCAATCACGCTGAACCCCATGCTCGACAGCGCCAGGCCCAGCCCGGGCAGCCATACCGCGCGCAATACCTTATAAAAAGGCACGCGCACCGCGTGCGACGGCGCCAGCGCCCTCACCGGCGCCACGATGGCCAGCGCCACCAGGGGAATCGCCACGCCGGCCAGCGCAATGCCGGCAAACCCGTAGCGGCCGTACACGAACACGCCGAGCGGCGCGCCGGCGGCATACGCGCCGTACATGGCAATGCCGACCCACGCCATGACCTTGCCCGCGTGCTGCGCCCCGGCCAGGCCGACGCCCCAGCCCAGCGCACCGGTCACGACCAGGCTCTCGGCGCAGCCGAGCAGCACCCGCGCACCGATCAGGATCGCCACGGCGCCGTACCCGGCCGGCGCGCCCAGCGATGCCAGGCAAGCGGCACCCGAGCACGCGCCCAGCCCCAGACCAAGCAGTACAGCACGCTTGGCACCGCGCCGATCGACGGTATTGCCGGCCCACGCCCGCGTCAGCAGCGCCGCCACGAACTGGCTGCCGACCACAATCCCGATCACCAGCGGACTCATCGACAACGCCGACTGCACATGCAGCGGCAGCACCGGCAACGCCAGGCCCAGCGTCAGGAAAGCGACGAACACGGTCAGGGTGATGGGAAATAATTCAACGAACAGGCTGCGCGGCGCGGCCGCCGCGGCATTCGGTTGTAACTGCACGATGGCCTCACAGGAAGACGAGCAATTGCTCGGGATGTGAGAGAATACGAGCAATTACTCGTATTGAAAACTCGCATTCCAAGGACCGCATGCGCCCTCTTCCCACGCCCCGCAAAGTGCCGCGCCAGGCGCGTTCCCAGCACATGGTCGAGCAGATTTTGCAGGCCACGGCTCGCATTCTCGAAGAACACGGCTACGCAGGCATGAACACCAATGCGGTGGCCGCCCGCGCCGGAGTGAGCGTGGGATCGGTCTACCAGTATTTTCCCAACAAGGATGCGCTGATCACGGCGCTGCACGAACGCCATGGCGCCCAGATGTACGCCGCCATCGACGCCGTGCTGGGCGGCGAAGAGCCGCGCACCCTGCGCGAGCAGCTGGCGGCCATGGTGCACGCCTGGCTGGTCGCGCACCAGCTCGAACCGGAACTGCACAAGGTGCTGGAAAAGGAATTCCCCTTCTTCGATGCGCCCAGCCAGGACGGTGCGGTGGACAATAATTCCTTCCAGTGCATCCTGCACCTGCTGCAACGCCACAAGGACGAGATCGGCCAGCCCGACCCCGACCTCGCCACCTGGGTGCTGCTGCGCATGATGGAGTCGCTGGTGCACGCGGCCGTGATGGACGCGCCGGCGCGCTTTGCCGGCGCCGACATCGAGCGCAGCATCGTCGACGCGCTGGAAGGCTTCCTGCGCGCCGGCGCCGCCCGTCAAGGCGCGCTGGCGTAGCCGCTATCGGCCAGGAAGCGCTTGAAATCCCTGACGCTCAGAATAGCGATACCGGGCTGGCGCTTGTCGCTGGCCAGCTTGGTGTAGCCGCTGTCGGCCGCCTGGCGATAGGCGTCCAGCGCTGCCTGATGGTTCTGCTTGTCGCGCGCCACGTCGCCCGCATTGGCCCAGGCCCGTCCGGAAAATTGCGCCTGCGCCGGGCCGGCCGGCGCCGACGCCAGCACGATGGCAAGGATTAGCGTGGTTTTTTCATGGATCGACTCTGGCGTTATGGATGAAAACGCCAGTCTCGCGGCGCCGGCGTCTTGCCGGGAGTACCCTGCCACAGATTCCGAAACAAGGGAACAGGCCGGTCAGGCCCTGCTCCCGGCCGGATCGCGCCCGATATCGTTGAGCCGGATGGTGCTCGCCAGCCCGCGGCTCAGGTCGGCCAGGGTGTCGGCATCGTCGAGGTTGAAATGGATATCCAGGTCGTCATGGGTCATCACCCAGATGGTCCCGTAAAACGCTCCGAACTGGCCAATCAGGGGTGCTACCAGCGCCTCGTTAATGGAAACGCCGGTCTGCGCCATCCACGCGAAATACCGGTGCGGCTGGAGCAGCAGCTGGGTTTTCCGGTAGGAAAAGCACAGCCCGCACGGGCTGTTGGAGCAGGGAAAACGGCGCCCTTCAAAGGGTCCCAGCACCCCCACGGTTGCGGCCCAGGTCAGCTCGTCCAGGTCGTCGTTGTCGAAAATGCTGATGCCGGCCGACTGCGCCGAACAGCGCAGCAGCGCCTCCTCGCAACGCGGACGCAAGGTGTCGCGCAGGCTCGCGCCGTCCTGCGGCATCGCGCGCGGCACGGCGCGCGTTTCCGTTCGTGCCACGCCAGTGCGCCGACGGAGTTCGAGTTGCTCCGTCGCAATGATATCGGACAGTGTCATGCATTCCCCGGTGGGCGGCCGCTATCAGCCTGAATACCCAGCATACGCCGATTTTGTCAACTTGACGAATCGCAAACAAAACCGTTTGTCGTATTTACGAATATACCTTCGGTTTAAGGCACAGCGGTCGATGCGCCGCAGGGTTAGGCAACGCACACTGGCGCGCTGCACCGCGCCGGATAATGGCAGCCGATGCCGAATCAAGCGGAAACACCATGTCCACTGCTCATGCCATTGTCGTCCACGGCGGCGCCGGTACCTCCAGGGAAAATGAAGATGGCTGCACCCTGGCCGCCGGCCTGGCGCTGGCCGCCCTGCGGCGCGGCGGCGACGCGCTCGACGCCGCCGTGGCCGCCGTCGTATCGATGGAAGACGATGGCCGCTTCAACGCCGGCACCGGCTCGGTGCTGTGCCTGGACGGCCAGACCATCGAAATGGATGCCGCCGTCATGGATACCCGGGGGCGACTGGGTGGCGTGGCCTGCATCACGCAAGTGAAGAACCCGGTTCTGGTTGCGCGCGCGGTGGCGGACAGCCCGCACTGGCTGCTGGCCGGCGACGGCGCCACCCGTTTCGCCCGCGCCGGCGGCCACCCGCCCTTCCACCAGCCGACCGACAAGGCGCGCGCGGCCCATGCGCGGCTGCTCGCCTCGCTGGGCGAGCGGCCCGCATTTGCCCGCCTGTGGAACTACGAACGTCCGCTCGACCAGGCCGCAGAGAGCGCCTGCGACACAGTCGGTGCGGTGGTGCGCGGCGCCGACGGACACTTCGCCGTGGCAAGCTCGACCGGCGGCTCGGCCCCTTCCCTGCTCGGCCGCGTCGGCGACACGCCCATCATCGGCAGCGGCTTTTATGCCGGTCCCGACGGTGCCGTGGCGGCCACCGGCATCGGCGAGCAGATCGTGCGCCACCTGCTGGCCTTCACCGTGTACCAGTGGATCGCGGCCGGCACCCCGCTGGAGCAGGCGCTACAGCGCGGCATCAACCTGTTCGACCCGGCGGTGGCCGTCGGCCTGATCGCGGTGAGCTACACCGAGCAGGCAACGTGCAGCAACCGCGCCATGCCGCGGGCAATAATCCGGGAATTCGCGTAATCGTTGTCTTACACAAGCACAGCTTGACCACCGATACGAGGCGCGCGGGGCGGCAGCGATAATGAGGCCTCTCTGAAAAACCCAGACCTCGCACCCATGTCCAACATGCAAAGCACCGCGTTCGCCACGCCACCCGTCATCGCTCCGCGCCGTTGCGCGCCTGCCGCGACCAGCTGCCGTGCGCTGTACGACACCCTCTCGCAGCCCGATGCGCCTGCCGGCGCCGACGCCCAGGCCTACCTGGTGGGCCAGCTGGCGCGCGCCGCGTCCCACCCATGCGACCTGCCCGACACCGCGGCCGGCCTGAACGACTGGATCGCGCCGCGCAGCGCCGCCATCGGCACCCAGTACCAGCAATACCTGGCCAGCCGCCGCGATGGCGCCCCGCGCCGCTTCTTCACCAGCAAGTCGCACGCGCTGTATTTCCTGCGCTGCGTGGCGCCGACCAAGCTGGTGGACGGCGCCTGGCTGTACGGCGCCCTGCAGCGCTGGCAGGAAAACGATTTCCGCCCCCTGGTCAAGACCTATGTCGAGGAACTGGGCGACGGCCTGCCCGACAAGAACCACGTGGTACTGTACCAGCGCCTGCTCGACAACCACGGCTGCGCCGAATGGGACGACCTCGGTGGCGCCCACTTCACCCAGGGCGCGCTGCAGCTGGCGCTGGCGCATGCGGGCGAAAGCTTCCTGCCGGAGATGATCGGCTATAACCTCGGCTACGAACAGCTGCCGCTGCACCTGCTCATCACCGCCTACGAATTGAACGAGCTCGGAATCGACCCGTACTACTTCACGCTGCACATCACGGTCGACAATGGCTCGACCGGGCACGCGCGTGACGCGGTCGACGCACTGCAACGGATTGCGGCGCGCGCCGCCGATCCGGCCGAGTTCTATCGCCGCGTACGAGAAGGCTACAAGCTCAATGAACTGGGCGAAAACACCAACTCCGTGATCGCCTCCTTCGACCTGGAACAAGAACTGGTGCGCATCCTCGCGGCCAAGGCCGTGGTCGGACAGAACATGCACAGCGACTACTGCCGCGTGGCCGGAAAAACCATCAACGCCTGGCTGGCCGATCCCGAACAAATCCCCGGCCTGCTGCGCGCCTTTGAAAGCACCGGCTGGATCAAACGCGGCGCGGCGCCCCAGGAAAGCCGCTTCTGGAGCCTCCTGCAGGGCGACCATGCCGAAATGTTCGGCGTTTTCTCAAGCTACGAACAGCAGGTGCTGGCCGACTGGATCGCTACGCCGGCGCAGGCGGGCGGCCCCGCCACCGACGCGCCGCGCGTGGCCTCGTTTCGCGCCCGCCAGCGCGCGCTCGCCCCGGCCCGCAGCGCGCCGCCGAAAGCCCACGGCGCGCGCGCCCTGATCCGCTACCCGTACGCCGGCCATGCCGGCGAACACGAAGCCGAAAACGACCAGCTGCGCCGCCTTGAACAAGCCGTCGCGCTGGCGCCATCGACCAGCGCCGCCATGAAACTGCTGGTGGCGCACATGGCGCCATCCAGACACCACACCGCTACCGGCCTGATGGCAACGCGCATGTTCGTGCGCCTGCTCGGCTGACCGACAAAACCAAAACGACAGGAACAGCATGAGCGCCTCCATTATCTCCATCGACGGTCACCGGCTCGACCAGGCGCCGCCCATCGGCATCGCCGGCGAGGAACGCAAGGCCGCGCTGCATGCGCTGGGCTGCGCCCTGAAGCAGCACGGCTACGCCTTCACCACCGTCACCCCGCTCACGCACAGCCGCGTCAATGCGCGCCTGGCCAGCGGCTGGGCACATGACCTGTCGGGCATTTTCGGCTGGAGCCGCGCCTTCAAGCCGGCCGTGGTCAACGCCACGCTGATCGACCTGATGCACGACGCCGAGGTGATCAACCACGACAACGGCATGCTGCGCAGCGTGCTGCGCGCCTCCACCCTGGACGGACAGCTATACCTGCATTCGGCCTATCCGACCACTGCGGCCGACGCCGTGTTCTTCGGCCCCGACACCTACCGCTTCGTGCGCGCCATGCGCGCCTCGCTGGGGGCGCGCATGGCGCCAGTCAGGCGCGCGGCGGATATCGGCTGCGGCGCGGGGCCTGGCGCCATCACGATTGCGCTGGTCCATCCCGGCGCCCACGTGTTCGCCGCCGACATCAACCCGGCCGCGCTGGTGCTCACCGAAATCAACGCCCGCATCGCCGGCGTGACCAACCTCACGCCCGTCGACAGCAACCTGCTGTCGAGCGTCGACGGCCAGTTCGACCTGATCGTCGCCAACCCGCCCTACCTGATCGACCGCGAGCAGCGCGCCTACCGCCATGGCGGCGGCGACCTGGGTGCCGGCCTGTCGGTGGCCATCGTCGACGAAGCCATCAAGCGCCTGGCCCCGGGCGGCACGCTCATGCTGTACACCGGCGCGGCCATCGTGGCCAATGCCGACCCGTTCCGCCAGGCGGTGGAACCGCGCCTGCGCGCCGCCGGTTTTCACTGGACCTACGACGAAATCGACCCTGACGTGTTCGGCGAAGAACTCGACGAAGCCCCCTATGCCTATGCGGACCGGATCGCGGCGGTGTGGCTGTGCGCCACCCGGCCCGACGGCAGCGCATGAGCGAGACGGCGCATGCCGATCCGCGCCGTGGCAGCCTCCTGATCATCGGCGGCAGTGAAGACCGCGAAGACGACATGCAGATCCTGGAGCGCTTCATCGCCCTGTGCGGTGGGCCGGACAAGCGCATCGCGGTACTGACGGCGGCCAGCCGCGTGCCCGAGCGCATGTGGGCCATCTACGACGCCGCATTCGGCGGCATGAACGTGACCAGCCGCAAGCCGGTGCACATCGCCAGCCGCGCCGAGGCCAACGATGCGGCCATGGCGGCCGAAGTGGCGCAGGCGGACGGCATTTTTATTACCGGCGGCGACCAGAAACGACTGCTGGCGCTGATCGGCGGAACCGGGCTTGACGAAGCCCTGCACGCAGCCCTCGCGCGCGGGGCTTGCATCGCCGGCACCAGCGCCGGCGCGTCGGCCATGTCGGCCCACATGCTGGCCGACGGCAAGGCCGACCTGCATCCGGAAAAAGGCACGGTCAGCCTGGGCGCCGGCATCGGCTTCGTGCAGCGCGTGGTGATCGACCAGCACTTCTCGCAGCGCCAGCGCCTCGCCCGGCTGCTCACCGTGGTGGCGCAAAACCCGTTTCTGCTCGGCGTGGGCATCGACGAAGACACGGCCCTGCTGATCGAAGCCGGCGGCGGCATCGAGATCCTGGGCGCCGGCGCCGTCACCGTCATCGACGGCCGACACATGGTGTCGAACGTGGCTGACATCCGCAACCGCAGCGTGCCTGAAATGGTGGACGTGCGCCTTCACCTGCTGCCGTCCGGCTCGCGCTACGGCGCGGCCGGCGACACCGCAACGCCGGCGGCCTTGTCCGACTTTTTGAAAATCGTTACCAACATCGCATAAACATCATGAACATCATCGAACAGCGCGTCCTGCGCGGCCCCAATCGCTGGTCCCGGCTGACCTGCCTGCAAACCATTATCGATGCGGGCGAGCTGTCTGGCATGGCCCCTGGTTTTACTGATGCGCTGCTTGCGCAACTTCCCGGCATGGCCGGCCGGCGCAGCTATGCAACGTTGGCGCACGCGGCCGAACAAGTGGCGCTGGAACTGCAAACCATGGCCGGTACGCCGGTCAGCTTTGGCTTGACCGGCAAAGTCGATGAGACGCACTGGCGCATCGTGGTCGCTTACCAGCGCGAGCAGGTCGCCGTCGAGGCGATGGCCCTGGCGCTCGACGTGGTGCAGGCACTGGCGCGCGGCGAAGCGCAAGACTGGAGCGGGCGTCTTGAAGCGCTTCACGAAGTGGCCGAACGCGGCGCCATCGGCACCAGCACGGCTGCCGTGGTCAACGCGGCGCAGGCGCGCGGCATTCCCGCGGTACGCCTGACCGACGAAGCCAATCTGTTTCAGCTTGGCTGGGGCAGCCGCCAGAAGCGCCTGCAGGCAACCGTCACCGGCGACACCTCCACCATCGCGGTCGGTATCGCCAGCAACAAGCAGTTGACCAAGACCCTGCTCGAACAGGGCGGCATTCCGGTACCCAGGGGCGGTGTGGTGAGCACATCCGATGAAGCGGTGGCGCTGGCAACGCGTCTGCGCTTTCCCGTCGCCGTCAAGCCGCTCGACGCCAACCAGGGCAAAGGCGTCACCACGCAATGCACCGATGCCGGCACGGTCCGTACCGCCTTCGATTTCGCGCGCCAGTATGGCCGCCGCGTCATCGTCGAACGCTTCATCGAGGGGCGCGACTACCGCCTGCTGGTCATCGGCGGCAAGCTCGCCGCCGCCTCGCTGCGCCGCCCGCCTTCCATCACCGGCGACGGCACATCCACCGTGCAGGAACTGGTCGATCTTGAAAACCGCAATCCGGCGCGCGGCGACGGCCACACCAACATCCTCACGCGCCTTCGGCTCGACGAACTGGCGCTGGCACTGCTGGCGGAGCAAGGCTACACGCTCGATTCGGTTGTGCCGAACGGCGTCGAGGTGCAGTTGCGCGGCAACGCCAATCTGTCGACCGGCGGCACCGCCGAAGACGTCACCGACCGCGTGCATCCATCCACGCGCGAAATGTGCATCCGCGCCGCGCAGATCATCGGCCTGGACGTCGCCGGCATCGACGTGATCTGCAGCGATATTTCGCTGTGCCTGCGCGGCCAGCGCGGCGCCCTGATCGAAGTGAACGCCGCGCCCGGCATCCGCATGCACGAATACCCAAGCCAGGGCCAGGCCCGCAATGCCGGCGAGTCCATCGTCGAGGCGATGTTCGGCGAGAGCGACGGCCGCATTCCCGTCATCGCCGTCACCGGCACCAACGGCAAGACCACGACCTCGCTGATGATCGCGCATGCGGCCCGCCTGGCCGGCCTGCGCACCGGCGTGACCACCACCGAGGGCGTGTTCATCGACGGCCACCAGATCATCGATGGCGACTGCGCCGGCTACCATTCGGCGCGCACCCTGCTCACCACGCCGAGCGTCGATATCGCCGTGCTGGAAACGGCGCGCGGCGGCATCCTCAAGCGCGGCCTGGCGTTCGACCGCTGCGCGGTGGCGGTGGTGCTCAACGTCTCGGCGGACCATCTGGGGCTCGACGGCGTCGAAACCGTGGCCGAACTGGCAGCGGTCAAGGCGGTGGTGGCCAATGCCGCTTCGCGCGCGGTGGTCCTGAACGCCGACGACCGGCTGTGCGTGGCGATGAGCGCCCAGGTGTCGGCGGATGTGGAACGTATCTTCTTTTCCATGGAGCCGGAAAACCCGGTCCTGCTGCGCCACCTCGACAACGGCGGACGCGCCGCCTGGTTCCAGGACAATGCGCTGATCCTCGACGACGGCTTGCGCAGGCTGGAACTGCTGCGCGCGGAACGCATGCCGGCGAGCCTGCACGGCCACGCGCGCTACAACATCGCCAACGCCCTGGCGGCCGCCGCCGCCCTGATGGGGGCGAACTTTACCCCTGCGCAGATTGGCGCGGCACTGTCCACCTTTGTGTCGGACCGCGACAACAATCCGCTGCGCTCGAACATCTACAGCGCGCAGGGCGTGACCATCGTGGTCGACTATGCGCACAACCCGGCGGCCTACGCGGCCATGGCGTCGATGGCGCAGTCGCTCTCCGGCGGGCGCCGCATCGCGGTGCTCACCTGCCCCGGCGACCGGCGCGAGGCCGACCTGCTCGACATCGGGCACACCTGCGCCGAAGGTTTCGATGAACTGTTCGTGTACGAAGCCGATCCGCGCGGGCGCGCCAGCGGTGAGACGGCGCGCACCATTCTCGATGGCGCGCGCCGCGCCGGGAAAGACGACCACCTGCTGCACGCCATCGTGCCGGTCAGCGATGCGTTCGCGGCGGCGATGGCGCGCTGCCAGCCGGGCGACGTGCTGGTATTCGCCTGCGGATCAAACGCCACCGCCCTGCGCGAGACGGCACGCTACGTCGACCCGGCGCCAGGGATGCCGGCCGCCGTGCCATCAGTACATCAGGCGACCGTCCCGCTTGAATAAGGCAATGTCCACGAATTCGGACATGGTACTCTTGCGGTCGGACGACAGGATCGTCATGCCGCCGATGTCGATCGGGGTGCGGCTGGCGGCCATTGTCTGCAGGGCGCCGCGCCCGCCCGCGTCCATCTGAATCGCCTTGACCAGCGTCTTGGCAACGGCGAAGCCTTCGAGCGTGATCGCCGATACCGGCTCGTCGCGGAATTTTTTCATCATGTCGATATGCTCGGACTGCAGTACCGACGCGGTGCTGCCCGGATTGGGCACCACCTGCGAAAACACGGTCCACTCGGTGGCGCGGGCGCCGGCGATTTCGCTCAAGGTGGCCAGGTTGATCAGCGAAGTGCCGGCAACAAACGTGCTCGCATCATGCTTGCGAAAAGCCTTGAGGAACTGCGATGCGCCGATGGTATCGGCGATCATCAGCACCACTTTCGCGCCGGAGGCACTTAACTGCTTCGCGTCGGCCTCGATATTGGCCGACACGCGCGCGGTGCCGGCCAGCGTCATGCCGCGCTTGCGCACTTCCTCGGCGACCATCTGGTAGGTTTTCTGGTTCTGCGGCGTGTCCTGCAGGACGATGCCGACTTTTTTGAGTCCCAGCTTGTCGAAGTAGGCGAGGATGAACTGGCACTCGCGCTCCATGCTGGGGCGCCAGAAAATGACGCGCCCGCGCGGCGCCGCGAAAGCATCGGTCAGCGGCGCAAACAGCACGTGGCGCGAGTCGGCAAAGGCCGGCGCGGCCAGGATGGCCTGGGTCGACTCGGCTCCGATGGCGCCGAGCAGGTAGTTGGCGCGGTCCTGCTGGATCAGGGAGCTGGCCAGCCTGGCCGATTCGGCCGCCACGCCGCGGTCGTCGCGCACGGTGTAGACGATCTTCCTGCCGTTGATGCCGCCCTTGACATTGATGCTGTCGAAATAGGTAGTGATGCCGGCCACATAATCGCGGCCGATGCTGCCGTTGGGACCGGACAGGTCGATCGCATGGCCGACCACGATCTGCTCGGCGGCGCTGGCGCGGGTGGCCAGCAGGGTTAAACAGACGCTCATTGCCAGCCACAGGGCACGGATACAGGACTTCACGGTCAACTCTCAGGGGTGAAAACCGCGATGGTACGCACAAGGTATGACAGGGTGATGACGTGCTGCAACTTTGATTTCATTTACACTTCAATCTTAACGAAATCACCATGCTTGCGGGCGTCCTGCTATAATCCGCCCTCTTCGTTGTATTGGCTGCTGCCTCTGAAGAAACCGCCTTTTCGAAGGTGCGTTTTTCTTCGTCCCCTGAAAGCAGCCAAAAATGAGCACTACCGTATCGGCCAAACGCCTGGCCAAAGCCCTTGCCTCCCATAATATCTTCGCCGAACGCGAAGGCAATATCCTGCGCGTGCAGTCGACCTTGCGGTCCGACGTGCGCGCCGAAATCCTGCTGCCCGACAGCCTGCCGCTGGAAGCGAAAGCGGTCAGCCAGCTGCTGGCGTTCGCCGGCATGCGCCACCCGCATGGCGGGCACGTCTGCCGCGCCTGCGCCACGCCCGACTTTCATCCCGGCGCGCCGGTACCGGTCGGCAGCATCCTCGTTACCAACCACGACTTCGTGGTACCCGAATCGATCGGGCGCGACATCAACTGCGGCATGCGCCTGCACGTGATCGATGTGCCGCTCGAACGCTTTTTGGCGCACAAGGAGCGCCTGGTCGCCCTGCTCAAGGGCGATCTGCTGGAGGCGGCGCGCAATGTGCCGACCACGCCGGCGGCCATGACGGCGCTGTTTTCCGACGGCCTGGGCGCCTTTTGGCGCGCCATGCGCAACACGCGCGAGGGCCTGTTCGCGCACATCGACTTCGCCCAGGTCGAAGCGGAAACGACGCGCCTGTTTGCGGCCTCGCACATCGCCGGCAACGCGCACTATGCGCCCGAAGCGCTGCAGGATACCCGCCGCGGCCTGCTGCGCGATCCGGGCCTGGCCACGCTCGGCGCCGGCAATCACTTCTGCGAGTTCCAGTACGTGTCGCAAGTGCTGGACCGCCACCGCGCCTTTGAACTGGGCGTGCGGCCCGGTCAACTGGCGCTGATGGTGCACAGCGGCTCGCGCGACGTGGGTTCGTACATCGGCACGCGCTGGATGGACCGCGCCAAGGCCGAGTGGCCAACGGGCGTAAAGCATCCGGAGTCCGGCCTGTATGGCCTGTGCGGGCCGCTGGCCGCCGAATACCTGACGGCCATGCACGCCGCCGCCCATTACGCCGACGCCAACCGGGCGCTGATCGTGGAACTGGTGCGCCAGCGCATCCGCCAGGTGTTCGGCGACCAGTCGATGCCGCTGGTGTGCGACGTGCCGCACAGTATCGTGCTCAGTGAAGCGGGCGGCAATGTGCACCGCAAGGGCGCCACGCCCGCGCATGCCGGGCAACCGCTGCTCATTCCCGGTTCGATGGGCGACGACTCGTACCTGCTCGACGGCCTCGGTCACGAACGCTGGGCCAGTTCGGCCAGCCATGGCGCGGGACGGGCGGTGTCGCGCATGGAGATGGCGTGGAAGTCGAAGCACGACGCGGATGCCGGCGCACAGCGCCAGTTCGAGTGCATCACGCTGCGCGAGGAGCGCCGCATCGAAGAGGCGCCCGGGGCCTACAAGCCGATCGGGCCGGTGATCGAATCGCAGGTGGAAGAAGGACTGGTGCGGCCGATCGCCAAGCTGTCCCCGCTGCTGACCTTCAAGGCATGACCGTGGCGCCGAACCATTCGCCGCCGCCGCGATCCAAACAGGATCGCCTTGCAGGACTGCCATATGAACGACGCCAGCCACCCTCCTCCCGGCGCCGGTGCCGCCGTCTACACGTGCCCGATGCACCCGCAGATTCGCCGGAGCGGGCCGGGCACCTGCCCGATCTGCGGCATGGCGCTCGAACCGCTCATGCCGGCGCTGGACGACGACAACCCCGAGCTGCACGCCATGCAGCGGCGCTTCCGGCTGTCGCTTCCGCTGACCGTGCTGCTGATGGTCGTGGCCATGGGCGGGCACCGGCTGCTGCCGCCCGGATGGCCGCAGCACTGGATCGAACTGGTCCTGAGCACGCCGGTGGTGCTGTGGGCCGGCGGCCCCTTCTTCGTGCGCTGGCGCGACTCGCTGCGCAACCGCAGTCCGAACATGTGGACCCTGATCGGCACCGGCGTGGCGGCCGCCTACGGCTACAGCGTAGCGGCAACAGTCGCGCCGGGCATTTTTCCGGCAGCGCTGGCGGCCGATGGCATGGCTGGCGTGTATTTCGAGGCGGCGGCGGTCATCGTCTCGCTCACCTTGCTCGGCCAGGTGCTCGAACTGCGCGCACGGGCCCGGACCTCGCTGGCGATCAAGGCGCTGCTGGGGCTTGCCCCCGCCAGGGCGCACCGCCTGCGCGAGGACGGCGCCGTGGACGAAGTGCCATTGGCTGATGTGCGGGTGGGCGACCGCTTGCGCGTGCGTCCCGGCGATAAGGTACCGGTCGACGGCGTGGTACTCGAAGGCGAGAGCGCCGTCGACGAATCGATGCTCACGGGCGAACCGGTCCCGGTCAGCAAGCGCCCGGGCGAGAAGCTGATCGGCGCCACCATCAATACCAGCGGCAGCCTGGTGATGCGGGCCGAGCTGGTCGGAGCGCACACCGTGCTGGCGCGCATCGTCGAACTGGTGGCCAGCGCCCAGCGCTCGCGCGCGCCGCTGCAACGGCTGGCCGACGTGGTGGCGGGGTATTTCGTACTGGCCGTCACCGCCATCGCCCTGCTCACCCTGCTCGGCTGGGGATGGTTCGGCCCGCAGCCCGGCTGGGCCTACGGCTTTCTGAATGCGGTGGCGGTGCTGATCATCGCCTGTCCGTGCGCGCTGGGGCTGGCCACGCCGATGTCGGTGATGGCAGCCACCGGGCGCGCCGCCACGCAGGGCATCCTGTTCCGCGACGCGGCCGCCATCGAAGCGCTGCGCAAGGTCGATACCCTGATCGTCGACAAGACCGGCACTCTGACCGAAGGCAAGCCGGCCTTCGAGCGCGTGATCGCCGCGCCGGGCACCAGCGAGCAGGACGTACTGCGGCTGGCCGCCAGCCTGGACCAGGGGAGCGAACATCCGCTGGCCCAGGCGATCGTGCGCGAAGCGCGCCGGCGTGGCCTGCCACTGGCCACGCCCGAGAGGTTCGAATCGGCCAGCGGCATCGGCGTACGGGGCAGCGTGGCGGGCCGCCGTCTGGCGCTTGGCAACACGCGGCTGATGGAACAGGAACAGGTCGACTGGCTTGGCTTGGCGGCGCAGTCCGAAGCGCTGCGCCAGCAAGGCGCCAGCGTGGTTTTCCTGGCGCTGGACGGACGCCTGGCCGGCCTGGTGGCACTGGCCGATCCGCTCAAGGCCGGCACGCCGGGAGCCATGCGCGCTCTGCGCGATGCCGGCCTGCGCGTCATCATGGCCACCGGCGACGGCATGACGACCGCCAGGCACGTGGCGAATCAATTGGACATCGGCGAAGTCGTCGGCGAAGCCCGGCCCGACACCAAGCTCGATCTGGTGGAACGCCTGCAGCAAGCGGGCAAGGTGGTGGCGATGGCGGGCGACGGCATCAACGACGCACCGGCGCTGGCCAGGGCCGATGTCGGCATCGCGATGGGCAGCGGCACCGATGTGGCCATCAACAGCGCCCACGTAACGCTGGTGAAGGGCGACCTGCGCGCGATTGCGCGGGCGCGACAGTTGTCGGTCGAGACGGTGCGCAATATGCGCCAGAACCTGGCCTTTGCCTTCCTCTACAACGCGCTGGGCATTCCGCTGGCGGCCGGCGTGCTGTATCCGTTCACGGGGCAATTGCTGTCGCCCATGGTGGCGGCGCTGGCAATGAGCCTGAGCTCAATGTCGGTGATCGTCAACGCGCTGCGCCTGCGTGTCCGGCGCGCATGACAGCATCTACCGTGCAAGACGGGCGTGCGGCGACCTGGGCGAGCCGCAGGCCCGCGTGCCGTCAGCGGCATTTACTGGATGGTTAATTGCTTGCCGCCGCTGCCCGGCTTTTTGGGCAGGGTCAGTTCGAGCACGCCATCACGGCAGGTGGCGGTCGCCTTCTCTTCATCCACCTGCTGGGGCAGCGTGAAGCTGCGGTATTGCTGGCCACGGAAGCGCTCGCGCCACACGCTGCTGCCCTCCTCGTGCTCCTGCTCCTGGCTGACATCGGCGCTGATGGTGACTTCGTTGCCGTCGATGGCGACCTTGACGTCTTCCTTCTTGACGCCCGGCATGTCGGCCCGGACTACGAAGGCCTGGTCGGTTTCGCTGACGTCCATGCGGATGCGCTCGGTGTCGAACGCGCGCAGGGGGCGCATCAGGTCGAAGGCGTTAAAAAGACTGTCGAAACTGCGGAAAGGGTCCATCCGGCTGATCGGGCCCACGGGGTCGAAACGGGTCAGATGACTGGCCATCGCGTTCTCCTTCAGTTGGGTTGTTCGGATTGGGGATTGTGGATCGGCGGCGGCTGAGGCTTCTGCCTTGTGCCGCACCCACGCCACTTCAGGTATCCGATCATAGACGCTCAATCGTCGCGTTATCTGAGCCAGCTCAAACGCGTGCCACTTTGTCGCGCTGCGCACTTATGCCCGCGCAAAGAGGGGATTCCCGCAGTGGTATCCCGCGCGTGCATCACGCGCTTGCGCTCACCCTTACGCTAGCCCATGTATTGCCCACCGTTGATATCGAAGGTGGCGCCTGTGATGAACCCGGCGTCATCGGAGGCGAGGAACGCCGCCATGCGGCCGATATCGGCCGGGGTTCCCATCTTGCCGACGGGTATTGCGGCAACGATGCTCCGCAGCGTGTCGGGCGCCAGGGCGGCGACCATCGCGGTATCGCAGTAGCCGGGCGCGATGGCATTGACCGTGATTCCTGGCGGCGTTTTCCAGCGCCAGCGCCCTGGTAAAGCCGAGCACGCCCGCCTTGCTGGCGGCGTAGTTGGTCTGGCCCGCCTGTCCCTTGCGTCCGTTGACCGAGCTGATGTTGATAATGCGGCCGAAGCGCCGCTCACGCATGCCGCCAACCACCTGGCGCGCCATGTTGAACATCGACCCGAGATTGGTTTGGACCACGTTCCACCACTGCTCGGGCGTCATTTTGTGCAGCATGGCGTCGGCCATCACGCCAGCGTTGTTAACCAGGATATCGACCGGCCCCAGCTCGTACGCCACCTTCAGCACGCCAAGGCGGCAGGCGTGAAAATCTCCGACGTTCCACTTGTAAGCGGGGATGGAGGTGACGTCCGTGAAGCGGAGCGCAGCGTCGGTGTCGCGCAGGTAGACCACGGCCGGACGGTACCCGGCGTCGCGCAGCGCAAGCGCAATGGCCCTGCCCAGCCCGCGCGTGCCTCCGGTAACGAGGGCGATACGTTGCATGGCGTCGCCCCCGGCATCAGGCTGCCATGAGCACCGGCAGCGTCATGGACTTGAGGACTGTCCGGGTGGCGCCGCCGAGCAGTAGTTCGCGCAGGCGCGAGTGGCCGTAGCACCCCATGACCAGCAACTGCGCCCCGCGCTCGAACTGGTCGAGTGCGCGCGCGGCGCGGTCGCGCATGGTGTCGAGATAAGGCGCGATGGATGGGGCGGCGCAATTCATGGCGACCGTCTCGCGCAAAAAACGCGATACGCCGCTGCTGGCCAGACCGATCAGATGGGCCTGCTCAACCCGTGCCAACTCGGCCGCGAACGCGTAGCACGCTCCGGCATTGGGTATGTCGTCGACGTGCACGACTATTGTTTTGTAGCTCATGGTTCCCCCCTTGCACCTCCGACCGCAAAGGCGCCCTTCTCCGCCCTGCTCCGCTTCCACTGTATGGCGCAGGTCAAGCGCGGATTTGAGGAACATCAAGGTGCGCATCCGAACCAAACGGCGCGCGCGATGACGCACGCCGCCGGCGCTGCGCTTACGGGGCCATCACCTTGTCGGGCGTCATCGGCGTACTGCGCACGCGGCGCCCGGTGGCGTGATAGATCGCGTTGCACACCGCCGCCGCCACGCCCACCTGGCCTATTTCGCCCACGCCCTTGGCGCCCAAGCGGCTGACGATGCGGTCGTCCTCCTGCACGAACACGACGTCGATATCGTGGATATCGGCGTTGACCGACACATGATATTCGCCCAGGTTGTGGTTCATGAAGCGGCCGATACGGTCGTCCGACTGGGTTTCTTCGTGCAGGGCCTGGCCGATGCCCCACACCACCCCGCCGATGATCTGGCTGCGCGCCGCCTTGGCGTTGATGATGCGCCCGGCCGCGATGGCGCTGACCACGCGCGTCACGCGCACCGTGCCGAAGGCTTCATCGACGCGCACTTCGACAAACACCGCCGAGTGCGTGGCGCGCATGTAATTTTGCTGCTTGAGCACATTCGGCAGCATCATGTATTTTTCTTCGAGCCGCCCGGCGCCATCGAACGCCAAAATCGCCCCCAGCGGCACCGCGAGCGCCGGCTGCGCGCGCAGGCGCAGGGCGCCACCGGCAAATTCCGCATCCTCAAAGCGCGCCTTGGCGAACGGCGAATCGGGCATCTTCCTGGCCAGCTTGAACAGGCTCTTTTGCAGCTTCTCGCACACGCCCTGCACCGCCGAACCGACCGTGGCCACGTGCGAGGAGCCGCCTTCGATCGGTGCCACCGGCAGGGTCGAGTCGCCCAGCTGGAAGCGCACCCGTTCGAGCGGCATGCCCATGGCGTCGGCGGCGATGATGCACATCGCCGTGTAGGTGCCGGTGCCGATGTCGGTGGCGGCGCTGCTCACCACCAGGTTGCCGTCGGCGTGCAGCACGGCGCTGGCGCGCGCGAACATTTGCATCGCGTCCCACATACCGGTCGCCATGCCCCAGCCGATCAACTCGTGGCCTTCGCGCATCGAGCGCACCTCGCCCGGGCGCTGGTCCCAGCCGAAGCGCTGCGCGCCCTGCTCGTAGCAGGCGCGCAGTTCCTTGGTCGAATACGGCAGGCCCTCGGTCGGATCGAGGTCGGCATAGTTTTTCAGGCGCAGCGCCAGCGGATCCATTTTCAGTTCGTACGACAGTTCGTCCATCGCCACTTCGAGCGCGTGCACACCGTGCGCCGCGCCCGGCGCGCGCATGTCGATGGGGCTGAAGCGGTCCAGCGCCACCAGCTTGTAGCCAAGGCGGATATGCTCGCAGGCGTACAGCTGGCCCGACCAGTTGACCACCACTTCCACGTAATCCTCGTTGCGCGACGTTTCGGCCAGCGCTTCGTGGATGATGGCCGTGAGCGTGCCGTCCGGGCGCGCACCGAGGCGCACGCGCTGGATGGTTTCGGGACGGTGCCCGAAGCTGAACATCTGCTGGCGCGTGAGCACCACCCGCACCGAGCGTTCCAGCTTGAGCGCGGCCATCACGGCCAGCGCCAGCTGGTACTGCGGGCGCAGGCCGGAACCGAAGGCGCCGCCCACGTACGGATTGCGCACCGTGACCTTGTTCTTGGACAGGCCGAACACGTGCGACACATACCAGCGGCTGTTCTGCGAGCTCTGGGTCTTGTCGTAGATGGTCAGATGGCCATCCGCCCCGCGCACCACGGTGGAGGCGAACATTTCGAGCGGGTTGTGATGTTCGACGCCGCTGTAATACTCGCCTTCCATCCTCACCAGCGCCTTGTCCCAGACCTCATCGGCGAAGCCCTTCGGTTCGGGCGGCGGCGTGTAGCCGGCTTTCAGGCGGCTCGGCTTGTGGCTGCGTTCGACGTGATCGAGCAGGCAGGTTTCGTGCGCTTCGGTCTCGTACGCAATCTCGACCAGCGAGGCCGCGTAACGGGCCGCCTCGAACGTCTCGGCCACCACCAGCGCGACCGGCTGGCCGCTGCTGTGGATCTTGTCGTCGTACAGCGGGCGAAAAGGCGAGCCGCCGGGTGCCGTCATGTCCTTGTAAAACAGGTCGAAGGAGCGCAGGCGCGGGCGGTTCTCGTGGGTGATCACCTCGATCACGCCGGGGACGGCGAGCGCCTTGCCGGCATCGATGGAGGCGATGCGCCCCTTGGTGATGGTGCCGCTGACGACCACGCCGTACAGCAAGGCCTCGGCCGAGTGTTCGGCGGCGTAGCGTGCCTGTCCGGTGACCTTGTCGCGGCCGTCGACGCGCGAGACGGCCATGCCGATGGTGACAGGGCCGGTGCCTTCGTCGGCGACCGGGGTGCGCAGTGCTTCAATCAGGTCGGTCACAGTGGCTCCTTGCCGGCGCTGTCGGCCGGTGCATGCATGTTGTCGATGGTGCCGGCGGCGGCCTGTTCGAGCGCGCGCACCACGGCGCGGCGCGCCATCGGAATCTTGAAATCGTTTTGTCCCTGGCCACGCGCGCCCGCCAGCAGCAGGTCGGCGCAAGCCTCGAAGGCGGTGCTGCCGGCCTGCTGGCCGACCAGCAGATCCTCGGCGGCCGGCACGCGCCACGGTTTGTGGGCCACGCTGCCCAGGGCCACGCGCGCGGCGCGCACCGCGCCGTCCGGGCCGATGTCGAGGGCGGCGGCGACGGATACCAGTGCAAAGGCGTACGACGCGCGGTCGCGGAACTTGAGGTAGGCCGAATGGGCCGCGAACTGTCCGGCCGGCGGCAGTTCGATGGCGTTGATCAGCTCACCGGGCAGCAGCGTGTTGTCGCGCTCGGGATTGGCGCCGGGCAGGCGGTGGAAATCGGCAAAGTCGATGCGCCGTTCGCCCTGCTGCGAGCTGACGTGGACCACCGCGCTCAGCGCCGCCAGCGCCACGCACATGTCCGACGGATGGGTCGCGATGCAATGCTCGCTCGCGCCCAGAATGGCGTGCTGGCGCGTCAGGCCGCCGATGGCGGAGCAGCCGCTGCCCGGAGCGCGCTTGTTGCAGGGCACGGCGATATCGTAAAAATAGTGGCAGCGCGTGCGTTGCAGCAGGTTGCCGCCATCGGTGGCCATGTTGCGGATCTGGGGCGAGGCGCCGGCCAGAATCGCCGCCGACAGCAGCGGGTAGCGGCTGCGCACCAGCGGATGGTAGGCGGTGTCGGCGTTGCGCGCGGTGGCGCCGAGCAGCAGGCCGCCTTGTGCCGTCGCGTCGATGCCATCGAGCGGCAGGTTGCTGATATCGACCAGCGCTGCGGGGCGCATGACGCCCTCTTTCATCAGGTCGATCAGGTTGGTGCCGCCGGCGATGAGGGCGGCGGCCCCGCCGGCAGCCAGGCGCAGCGCCTCGGCACTGGCCTGCGGCGCGTGGAAAGTGACCGGGTTCATGCGGGCACCGTGCCGGGAATATAAGGGCGGTCCGGATTGTCCTTGTGTTCGGCCAGGCCCATCACCTGCGTGACGGCGGCGACGATCTGAGGATAGGCGCCGCAGCGGCAGACGTTGCCGCTCATCAGTTCGCGCACTTCGGCCACCGTGCGCGCTTCACCTTCCTTCATCAGGCCGATGGCCGAACACAGCTGGCCGGGCGTGCAGTAGCCGCACTGGAACGCATCGTGATCGATGAAGGCCTGTTGCAGCGGATGAAGCCGGTCGCCATCGGCCAAGCCCTCCACCGTGACAATGTCCTTGCCGTTTTGCATGACCGCCAGGGTCAGGCAGGAATTGATGCGCTTGCCGCCGACGAGCACGGTGCAGGCGCCACACTGCCCGTGGTCGCAGCCCTTCTTGGTGCCGGTCATGCTCAGGCGCTCGCGCAGCAGGTCAAGCAGGGTGACCCAGGCTTCCACCTCGAATTGCCGCTGTTCTCCGTTGATGCGAATACTGATGGGATAGGTAGCGGCGGCGGGCGTGCGCGCGGCGTTGGTGTGTGCGTCCATGGGATAGTCAACTCAGCTTGTGCGGGAGTTAACTTTATCCAGAATGCACTGTTTTATCTGTTAGCGAACGAACGTTCGTAAATTACGGTCAATAATTTTTGTGTCGTATCGGTCACATTTCTGGGAGAGCCGCGCGGCTGGTTCAGCCGCAGTTTCCCTTGACGCTGTTGTTGAAATGGAACTGCTCCCAGTCGGTGAGGCGGCGCGTCGCCGCGCCCAGGAGCACGCGCTCTGCCACGGCAACGGGAACTTCCGACGCGCGGAAGTAGGCAAGCGCCACTTGGCGGCTGAGAGTGCGGTCGTAGGTGACGCCAAGGTCGACCAGTAAGGACAAGCCGCTGTTATCGCATTGGCGGCGATCGGGAGCATTCAATTGTCAGCCTTTCTGGTCGGGTTTCACCACCCTTTTTTACAATAACCGAGATTTATCGCGTTCACAAATAGTGCTTTGCTATTGATGAATTTCCAAATGGAAAATGTATAACAATTTTCTTGACAGCATTGGTTCTGTTGATCAAAAGACTGTTGCTGAACTGTGTTGGCGTCCTTGATGACGCAGTGATAAATTGCCTACTTTTAGTAACCGGGGAGGCGCGATGGAACGCTATGAACGCCACTTCGTATCTCAGCGAATTGGCAGAGCGGTTGGAGCGGTGGAGTTTGATGGGGCCGGGTTGGGGGTGGTGGAAATCAGGGCAACGGATGCGCCGGCGCGGATGTCGTTTTCGTTCACCTTGGCAGGGAGCACGGATGAGCAGCAGGCAACGCCGGTCCTGGCTGAAGTGCTGTTGAGAACAGCGATATCCCAGGTTCACAAGGAGCTCCTCAAGCCCCAGCAGATCGGGGCGGATGGGCACCGCTGCCTCTCGAATGCGTGTATTCCCTGGATCGGCGACCTGGAGGCGGCGCCGTACGGCGGTTCCACGTCCGGCTATGCCTCGCAGGCGGAGCGCGAGGGACGATAGCGCAGGCGGTGCGTCAAGTCAGTGCATCAAAACGGCAAGTCGGGACAGAATCCTCGTATCAGTGGCGAGCGTCCCGGCCGTCGCCGTGGCTGTGGCTGATCGTTTCCACCGGTGCGCTGGCGCCGTCCACGCCTTCAAAAAAGAAGGGCTTGCGCGCTTTCGGGGTGGCGCCGACCTCGTTCATCGTCGCCGTCTCGTACACGCGGCCGCCGATCATCACGTGCGTCAGCCGGTCCGAGGTCCGGATATCCTTTACCACATCGCCGTCGATGATCGCCAGGTCGGCCAGCTTGCCGACTTCGAGCGATCCGACATCCTTGTCCAGTCCCAGGTACCGCGCGCCGTTGAGGGTGGCGGCGCGGATCGCTTCGAGCGGGGTCATGCCGCCGTTGACAAGCGACCACATCTCCCAGTGCGCGCCCAATCCTTCGCGCTGGCCGTGCGCGCCGATGTTGACCGCTACGCCCACCCGCTGCAAGGCCGTGGCCGTGCGCGCCACGCGGTGCACATTGAAGTCTTCTTCCGGCGCCGTCTCGCGCCGGATGCTGCGCGGTTCCAGCACCGCGCGCGGCACGTAGCGCGACAGGATCGGATGGCGCCACACATCGGTGCGCGCATACCAGTAATGCTCGCCATCGAGGCCGCCGTAGGACACCACCAGCGTCGGCGTATAGCCCACCTTGGTCTGCGACCACAGCTGCTTGACGTCGTCATAGGCGTTCTCCACCGGCAGCGAGTGCTCGACGCCGGTGTGGCCGTCCACCACCATCGTCATATTGTGCTGGAACAGCGAGCCGCCTTCGGGCACCACCATCATGCCCGTCTGGCGCGCCGCCTCCAGGATTTGCTGGCGCTGCTCGCGGCGCGGCTGGTTGTAGCTCTTGACGCTGATCGCCCCACCCTCCTTCAGGCGGCGCACATGCGTCAGCGCATCGTCCAGGCTGTCGACGGGCGCGCTAAAATTGCCCTTGGCGCCGTACAGGATCGTGCCGGTCGAATAGATGCGCGGCGCCACGATCTGCCCGCTGCGCTGCAGCTCGCTGTGGGTAAAGATGGTGCCGGTGTCGTTGGATGGATCGTGCACGGTGGTCACGCCTAAGGCCAGGCCGGCGTAGTCGACCCAGCTTTGCTGCGGCACGATACCATCCTCGCCCATCGCGCCGTGCCAGTGCGCGTCGACCAGCCCCGGGATGATGCTTTTGCCGGTGGCGTCGATGCGGGTTGCACCAGGCGGCACGGCAACGTCGGCCGCCTTGCCGATCGCGGCGATGCGCTTGTCGCGGATGACGATCCGGCCGTTCTCGATGACTTCGTCGCCCTTCATCGTCACGATGCGGGCGCCATCGATGACGACGGTGGCGCGCGGCGAGCTTGAAGGCGCGCGAAAGCCGATTTTCACGCCAGGCTGGGCCGCCAGCGCGGTCATGCGCAGCTTTTCCTTCTTGGCGTCCGGGTCGCTCGGTGCAAAGGCGTGTTTGAGCTCGCGCGTGAACAGCTGCTCGCCCAGCGAATAATGCAGCGCGCTGCTGTCGCCCGACCAGTGCAAGTAGTCGCCGGCATCGGCGTCGAGCTGGCGCACCGGCAAGGCTTCGGTCTTTTCGCCGATGGTGATGACCTTCCCGGCCAGCGGCAGCGGCGCTACCCAGGTGTGGAAACGCTCGCCGTAAGCGAGCCAGGCCCCGTCCGGCGACAGGCTGAAATTGGTCACGAACTCGCCCTTGGCGATGGCATGCTCTTCGTACTTGTCGAGGCGGATGCGCACCAGCGAGGTCATCGCATCGACTTCGCCCGTGCTGGCCGTGCGCGTGACGTACACATGGTTGCCGTCGGCGGCGTACTGCGGCGCGCGGCCATCGTCGGTCACGAGCGCCGGTTTGCCCTTGCCATCGCTGGCAACCTTGTAGACGCCCGTGTCGAGCCCATGCCACGGACTGAGCAGGAAGCGGCCCTGGCTCTTGACGTAGACCACGTCCTTGCCGTCGGGCGAGAACGCCGGCTCCAGGTATTTGCCGGGCGCCGTGGTCAGGGTGGTTTCCTTGCCGCTTTTTAGGTCGAGGGTGCGGATCGAGCCCAGCTTCTCGTCGTCCCAGGTGGCAAAGACGATGCGCTGGCCGTCGCGCGAAAATTTGGGAAAATATTCAAAGTGGTCGCCCTGGCGCGTCAGGCGCCGCGGTTCGCCGTTGGGCAAGTCGCGCACATACAGATGACCGAGCGCGGAGTAGACGACTTTATTGCCCTGCGGCGCCACGTTGACCCAGCGCAGCTGGCGCACGTCGAACTGGTCCGGTGCGACGGCATGGGCAAAGCGCAGCGCCTCGCGCACCTCGCGCGTATCCTTGACGTGGAATGGAATTTCCTTGGCCGACTTCGCAAACGGATCGACGCGCCAGATCTTGCCCTTGGCCCAGACCACGATCTCCTTACTGCCCGGCATCCAGCTAATCGCCGGATACACGCCGTGGATGGCCCAGGCTTCCTGCAGGTCACGTTCCAGCCCATCCCAGACCGGTGTTTCGATGCCGCTGGCAAGGTCCTTCAGGAACAGGGTCGATTGATTGCGCACCCGGCGCACGAAGGCCAGGTATTTGCCGTCCGGCGACGGGGTCGGCCGCACGGCGCCGCCCGGTCCGCTGACAAAGGGCTTGGTTTTTTCTTCTTTCAGGTCGCGCCGGAAGATCTGGTAGATCTGCGCGTTGGAATTCTTGTTGTACTCGAACACCGTGCCGGCGGTCGTGTCCTGCGAGTAGTAGACGTAGCGTCCATCCGGCGAAAACGCGGGCTCGCCCAGGTCCTTCTGCCAGTTCGGCTTTTCATTGAGCTGCACCCCGCCGCCTTGGGTATGGAACATCCAGATTTCGCCGGACCCGAGCGAGCGCGTGCCGGAATAATGCTTGCGCGCGGCGATGAACTTGCCGTTCGGATGCCACACCGGGTTGTTCAACAGGCGAAATTTCTCCTTGCTCACTTCGCGCGCGCCGCTGCCGTCGACATTCATGATCCAGATATTGTCGCCGCCGGCCGCGTCCGACATGTAGGCCAGCTGCTTGCCGTCCGGCGAAAAGCGCGCCTGCATTTCCCAGGCCACCGAATGGGTCAGCGCTTTCGCTTCACCGCCCGCAACCGGCAACAGGTACAGGTCGCCGAGCAGGTCGAACACGATGTGCTTGCCGTCGGGGCTGACGTCGACGCTCATCCAGGTGCCGCTGGCGGTATCGATCTTGACGTTACTGGCCGCGCCAGGGGGATTGTTGACGTCCCACCTTTTCTTGTCGGCGTCGTCATCGGCGCTGGCGCCTGAGGCGAAGGAGGCCAGGATGGCGGCCAGGACGGTTGCGCGGATTGGGTGCATGCGGCTCTGAGTGAAATGGGTTAACGGTGCGGCGGCGCGCTTGGCCGCTGCCTGGAAGCAACCGATTCTACGATGAGGAAGACTCGCCCGGCAAACCTTCGCGCGCCCCGGCACTGTGTAAAGACGCACGGATGCGACAAGGTGCCGCTATCGCATGCGCGCCGGGCGCGCGCGCAAGGTCGGGAACGGTCAGATCAGACGCAGTTCGCGCGCCCGCGCAATCGCGGCCGTGCGGCTGCCGACTTGCAGCTTCTGATAGATATTGCTCAAATACCATTTGACCGTCCCTTCCGAGATGCCCATCTGAACGGCCACGCGCCGGTTATCCAGGCCGCATTGCACCAGTTTCAAGATCTCGACCTCGCGCGCGCTGATCACCGCCGCGCCGAGTGCGGCCCCGAAGGCGCGCGTGCTGGCCACGGCGAAATTGCACGCGCTGAGCAGGCTGCTCAGGCCATCCTGCGCCGCCAGCGGCGTGCGCCGGCGCAGCTCCTCCAGCACCGCCCGTACTTCCGGTCCCTCATCCACGATCGAACGGCACAAGCCGCCGGCGCCGGCAAGTCCGACCGCCGTGTCGAGCACGGCGCAGGCGTCGTCCATCCTGCCGGTCTGCTGCAGCAGCACGCTTTTCAGCGCCAGCAGGCGCACCGTCAGGCGCACGCGCTGCTGTTTGCGCGTCTGCACCAGCAAGTCGTCGATCGCCAGGCCCAGCCCCTGCAGGCGTCCGGTGGCCAGGCGCAGGCGCAGTTCGATCAGCACCAGCTCGGACGAACGCGCCGGCGCGCCCGCCTCGCCCGGCTGCGCCAGATCGATCCCGGCGCTGCGCCCGACCTTGAGCGCGTCGTCGATGCGGCCCTGCTGCAGGTAGCCGCGCACGCGCTCTGCCTGCAAGGCCACGGTCAGGCGCGGCAGGCTGCGCTCGCGGCCGAGCGCCAGGCCCTCCGACAGGCAGGCATCGGCGGCCTCGCCCTGCTGATCGAAGCGCAGCACGCGCGACGAGGTCAAAAAGGCAGCGATAAAATTGGTCACCAGGCCGTACTTGGACGACATGCCGAAGGCGCTGGCCAGCACCTTGCGCGCAAGGTCGACCTGGCCGCGCTCGTACGCGGCATCGGCCAGTTGAATGCCGGTGTTGGCGGCAATGATCGAATAGCGCCCCAGCTCGCGGCAGTTTTCCTCGTACAGGGCGGCCAGGCCCCGTTCGGCCTCGTACGCCTGGCCGCGTTCGAGCGCGATCACGTAGCGCATGCGGCGGCAGCCGGCCACGCCCGCATAATAGTCGCAGCGCTCGTAAAACACCTGCGCGCTCTCGCCCAGCGCCACGGCCTCGCGATAATCGTGTTCGATGAAGGCGAAGCACGCCGCCGCCAGCTTGACGCGCGCGATGTCGATCGGATTGCCGGTGCTTTCCCATTGCGCGCCCCAGGTCCGTTTGCTTTCGCGTACGCGCTCGACCCGGTTGCTAAACACATGAAACATATACCAGCAGATTTGCAGGTCGCCCAGGATGGCGGCATCGATCGCGTCCTTGCCGTCGTAGACGCTGACCGCATAGCGCAGCGCCAGGTCCGACTCGATCGCCAGCAGCGCGCTTTGCGCTTCGCGCAGGCGCCCGCTCCACATCACCGAGCGCACATACGACAGGCGCAGCGTGATGCGGTCGAACAGCGTCTCCTCCGGCAGGCGCTGATACCAGCGGATCACCTGATCGTGCTCGCCGCGGCGCTGCGTGACATCCTCGACGCAGCGCTCGATCAGGTCCGCCGCCAGATTCACGTCGCCGCTCTGGAAAGCGCAGCGGATCGCCTCGTCGCGCAGCCCTTCGCGCGCGAACCAGGCGCTGGCCGCGCGGTTGGCCAGGCACACCTGGTCGGGCGCGCCGGCGGCGGTGGCGCCGCGCAGATAGTCGGACAACAGATGATGGTAGCGAAACCACTGCCCGCCGTCGTCGAGCGCAATCAAAAACAGGTTGTGGGCGCGGATCCACGCCATCGTCGCGCCGGCGTCGTGCTGCCCCAGCGCCTCGCTGCACAGCGCCAGCGAAAAGCGGTCGAACAAGGCTGTCAGGCTCAGAAAGCGCATGACGGTCGGCGGCACCTGCGACAGCACCGCTTCGAGCAGATAGGCGCTGACATCGCAGTCGGCGCCGGAAAATTCATCGATGAAGGCGGCGCCGCGGCCGTCGGCCTGCAGGGCCATCGCCACCAGCTGCAAGCCGGCGGCCCAGCCCTCCGTGCGCTCGCACAAGGTGCGCACCTGGTCGGCGTTAAGCGCCGGCAGCTGCGCGGCGTGCAGGAAGCACGCCGTTTCGTCCAGGGTCAGACTCAGTTCGGCGGTACCGATGTCGGCCAGCACCTCCTGGCGGCGCAGGTCGTCCATGGTGGACGGCAGCCGGTAGCGGCTGGCGATCAGCACGCGCAGGCAGTCCGGGCTCACGCTCAGCAGCCACGCCAGCACCGCGTGGATGGCCGGATTGTCGATCAGGTGATAATCGTCGAGGAACAGCGCCAGCGGCGTGGCGCGCGCGGCCAGGTCCCCGCACACCGAGCGCAGAATCGCCTTGAGCGCGTCGACATTGGCCTCGCACACGTCGGCCAGCCGATACTCGCCGATGCCGGGCAGCGCGCGCTGGGCCGCTTCGATCACATACTGCAAGAAGCGCGCCGTCTCGTTATCTTCCGGATCCAGGTTCACCCAGCAGGTGGCGCAGCCGTCGGCGTCGAGCGCGCGGGCCAGTTTCAGCAGCGAGGTGGTCTTGCCGAAACCGGCCGGCGCGCTCAGGCACACCACGCGCCGCTCCAGGGCCGCCGCAAGCGCGCGGTCGAGCCGCGCCAGCGCCACCAGTTCGCCCGCCACCGACGGCCGGCGGAACTTGGTTTCGATGAAGCGTCCTTCCGGACGCGGCGCGCGCGCCATCGTCAAGGCTGGATCGGGTGTGGCCATCTGGTCACAGCAGGTTCAGGCTGCGTGCGCGCGCGACGGCGCTGCTGCGGTTGCGCACCGCCAGCTTGGCGAAGATATTATGCAGATGCCACTTGACCGTCCCTTCCGAGACGAACAGCTGCGCGGCCAGCTCGCGGTTGGCCAGCCCGCGTTCGGCCAGTCTGAGCACCTGCACCTCGCGCGGCGACAGGGCGTGGGCCTCCGGCGCCGCGGCCGGCGCCGCCTCGTCCGCCGCGGCGTCGGCCGCCGTGCCGCAAGCAGCCAGCACCTGCGCCAGGTAGTCCGGCGTCACCAGGCGCGCATCGCGCCGGTGCGACTGCGACTGCCACGCGCCGTGACTGGCGATCAAGGCGCGCACGTGGGGAGCCTCGTCGGCGATCGAGCGGCACAAGCCACCCTCGTCGCCGATCAGCAGCGCCTCATGGATCGCCGCTCCCGCTTCTTCGGGTTCGGCCCGTCCGCCGTGGTAGCGCGCCTGCAGGCACAGGAGCTTGACCAGCATGCGCATGCGCCCTTGGACACGCGCGCGAGCGATCAGTTCCTGGAGCCGGGCGGCGATGGCATCGGCATCGGTGGCACCCTGCGCCAGGCGCAGCCGGATGCGCGCGATGCCGACCGCGACTTCCTCGGCCTCGCCACGGCCGTGGACAGCCGGTCCGGCCACCGCATCGACGGCATCGAGCGCGCTTTCGTGGCTGGCCGCCAGCGCCACGTCCTCGCGCAGCAGCGCCAGCCGGATGCGCTCGGCCATCAGGATGCGCGCCAGGCGCAGCTGCTTGCACTGCAGGGCGCCGGCCACGCCATTCGACAGCACCGCGTCGGCGGCGCCGGCCTGGCCCTGCACGCACAGCAGGCGCGCGCGGGTCAGGTAGGCGGCCATGTAGTCTTCCAGCAGTCCGAAGCCGCTGGGAAGCGCGCTGCCCTCCCCGTCCGCCGCCAGGACCGGATCGGTCGGAATCGTCAGCGCGCTGTCGAGCGCCGCGTCGGCCGCATCGATCTTGTTCAGTTCATAGGCCGCCTGCGCCAGATGCACGCCGGTGTGCGAGGCCACCATCGAATCGGCGCCGAGCCGGGCGCGGTTGGTCAGGTACAGGGCCGCCAGTACCCGCTCGGCCTCGCGCGCCTGGCCCTGTTCGAGCCGGATGATGCTGATGAAACGCTCGGTCCACACCACGCCGGAATAGAAATCGGCGGCGGCATAAAAGGTCTCGGCGCTCTGGTAAGACTGTTCTGCGACGGCGTAATCGTGCGCCACGAAGGCGCTGTAGCCGATCGCAATATGCGCACGCGCGATATCGGACGGCGGCGCCGACGGCCCCCAGCGGACCAGCCACGCGCGGCTGCGGCTGGCCGCCAGCGCGGTCTTGTCCTGGAATGCATACAGCAGGCACCACAGCATCTCCATGCTGCACAGGGCGGCGGCGGCACCGGGCACGGGAGGGCCGCTCCCCAGGTCGTATTCCAGCTCGGCCAGCGCATTTTCGGCCTGCTCGAAGCGGTTGTTCCAGATGCTCGAGCGGATGAAGGTCAGGCGCAGCTGCACGCGCTGGGTCAGCAACCGGTAGGGGACCGCCGACATCCAGCGCAGCAGGGTGTCGAAACCGGCGCGGCCACGGATAAGTTCATCGACACAGCCCGCGATCAGGTCGATCGCGCGCGTGCTGTCGTCGCCGGCCAGGGCATAGCGGATCGCTTCATCGTTGGCGCCGGCGCGCTCGCACCAATGGCTGGCGGCGCGGTAGTCGGCGCGCGCCGCGCCAGCGTCCGTGTCCAGGTAGCGCTTGCGCAGGTGGTCGCTCAGCAGATGGTGATAGCGAAACCACTGGCCGCGCCGGTCGAGCGGAATCAAAAACAGGTTATGCGCGCCGATCCAGTCGATCAGTTCCGGCGCGTCGCGCAGCGCCAGCGCATCCTGGCACAAGCTGCTCGAAAAACGGTCGAACAAGGCCGTGCGCGACATGAACTGGTCGACGTGGGGCGGCAGGCGCGCCAGCACCGCGTTCATCAGATACGACGCAATATCGTGCGCGCTGCCCGAAAAATCGCGGATGAAGCGTTCGCGGTCGCTGGCGTTTTGCAGCGCGATGGCGGCCAGCTGCAGCCCCGCCGCCCAGCCTTCGGTGCGTTCGTACAGCACGCCGCCGTGAGCGGCATCGAGCGCGCCCGCCCCCACCACGCCCATGAAGGCGCACGCTTCGTCGCGCGTCAGGCTCAAGTCGGCCGCGCCAAGGTCGGCCACGCCGCCGCACAGGCGCAGGCGGCTCAGTTTCAGGGGAATCCGGCTGCGCGATCCGATATACAGGGTCAGCTGGACCGGGCTGACCGCCAGCACCCAGTCCATCAGCTCGTGCACGGCCGGGTTGGTGATGACATGGTAGTCGTCGAAAAACAGCGCCACGTCGCAGCTCTGGTGCGCCAGGCGGTTGCACATGGCCAGCAGTTGCGCGCGGCCCGTGGCGTGCGCCGTGGCGCTGGCCGCCGGGGCGTGCGCGGCGGCCAGTGCGGCCGTCATGTGGTCCAGGAAGCACTCGACATCGTTGTCGGCTTCGTCGAGATTGATCCAGCAGGTGCCCACCGCGCGCGCTGCCAGCGCGGCCAGCTGCTGCGCCATGGTCGTGCTCTTGCCGAAACCGGCCGGGGCGGTCAGGCACACGATGCGGGCGGCCGCCACCGCCGCGATGCGCTCATGCAGGCGCGGAACGGGGAAAAACCGGGCCGGCAATGCCGGCGGATGAAATTTCGATTCGTTTTGCATGGGACGGGCGAGCGAAAACACAGAACTGGCGGCTGCATATGCCACCGCCAAATCGTGAACCATGATGGTTAGATTTGTGACAATTGCATTACATATTAACCGAAAAGCATCTAACGAAAAGAGTGAATTGTTACTTTTTCACCGCACCGGCCTGCACGGCATGCACAATTGCTCGCCAGAATAGTTCGTGCCGGATATACAAGTTTTCGTAAGGAATTTAGTTGGGTGGCGAGAGGGAAAGCGAACCTAACTTTCGATAGGTAGCCAGTGCGGCACTTCATGCTTTGATGTACTCACGGGCGCCTGTCGCGACCGGCCCAGCGGCCAAGAGACTGCCGCCGTATCAAAAACAATCATAAGGATAATCTATGCGCGCACATATTTATGTTGGCGGAAAGCAATTGCATGAAAGCTGCATGGCAAACATTCGTGAGTTTCGCTCCGCTGGCGCTTGCAATGAACTGCTCGCCTTCACCGAACTCGACGTCTCGGTGCTCAATGTGCACGGCGGCAGTGCCGACTTCCTGTGCGACGCCAGCCTGGCCAATATCCTGCTGGTCGACAGCCGCGAATACCATCTGCTCGACGCCATCGCCCCGGCCCAGCGCATGGCGCGCGGCCTGGCCGGCCAGCGCCTCTGTCCCGCGCCCCTGATCCTGGCGGTCGACGCCAATCAGCCTCCGCCCAGCGCCACCGACAGCCTGGTACTGGCGGCCGACTGGGTATTCGCGCCGGTCAGCCCGACCGACCTGCTGCGCCGCGCATCGCTGCTGCTGCGCCGTATGCAAACGCTGTACCAGGGCACGCTCGACGCGGTCCAGCCGCGAGCGGCATTCCCGTCCGCGCCATCGCTGACGCTGCACGCCGCGTCGCTCTCGGTGGCTTACCAGGACCGCACCATCCGCCTGAGCCGCGCCGAATTCATGCTGGTCGATCTGTTTCTCAGCCGCACGGGCGGCGTGGTCTCGTTCGGCGAACTGTCCGAATTCTTCCAGACGCAGGGCAAGGCCGACACGCGCAGCAATATTCGCGTCGGCATCTTCGAGCTGCGCCTCAAGCTCGAACAACTGAGCGGTTGCGCGCTGGGCCTGGTCAGCATTTACCGCCAGGGCTATGCCTTGCGCCACACCAGCGGGCGCAGCCCGCGGCAGTGCGGCGACTACCTCACAAGCGGGTCAGGCAGCGGCTGGCCTCGGCAATCTCGCGCTGAAACGGGTTGTTGACACTGCTGGCCTTCTGTTCATATCTGAGGGCCACCCCGTCGACGTCGACACTGAGCGCAAAGCGGTCGGCTTGCGCGTTTTCGTGCGGGCGCCCCAGGTCGAGCATGTGCAGCCCGGCCCAGGCCCCCTCGGTATGCAAGGCTGCGCTGGCGGCGGACCCGGGCAGCCGCTGCACTTGCTCGCTGCCTTTGCCGCCAGGCACCTGGAAACGCGCCGCGGCGGTTGCCCCGGCGGCCCCCGTATCGACATGGCTGGCCAGATTGGTGAGCATTCCCGCCTATCCGCTGGCACCGGCCATGCTGGAGCAGATCATCCGCCTGCAACTGGACCGCATTAAGGCGCGGGTCGAGCAGCGTTACGGGATTCGATTCGGGTACAGCGATGCGGTGGTCGAGCTGGTGACGCTGCGTTGTACCGAGAGCGAGTCGGGCGGCCGGATGATCGACGCAATCCTGACCAATTCGATGCTGCCCGATATCAGCCGACAGTTCCTTACCAGGACGATGGAAGGCGGCGCAATGGCCGACATCGAGGTCGGGGTCGCGCACGGGGAGTTCGTGTACATTCAGGAATTCGTGTCAAAAATATGGCCCGGCTGCGTCGAGGGTAGCGCTATCGGCATGCCCGTCGCTCACGGCGCGCAAGGCGCGGACAAAATCGTCGAGCTGGCTGGGCAGCGCCGTGAGGTAAAGCGTTACCTCACTTGCCACTTGATTGATGGGGAACTCAACGAACCGCGATTGAGCATGCACCGTAATGAGCAGGTCTGCCTGTTGATCGAACTGAAAGCGCGCATGAAACGCGCCAGCGGCAAAGTCAGGGCCGAAGGCACCGAAACGCAGGTCATACATGCCGCCGTCAACGTCGTCCTTGAATACATCCAGTCCGCGCACGGCATTGCGCAGCTGCTCATGGCCGACATAAACCTCATGAGAAAATCGGGACGCGCCATCGGAGATCGATATTGTCAATTGCGACATGTCGTCATCCGACCAGTTTTTGACAAACTCGATTTTCGCTTCCATGGTGCCGACCCTTTCGACTGAAGATAAATAACAGATAAAAAAGCCCGCTGCATGGCGGGCCTGATTATTCGCTCACACCCTGTTGCCGCCTACCAGGCAGCAACAGGGCGCAGCGCCAGCATAAGCTATCAGAAATCGAACGCCGCCGACAAACGCACGGCGCGCGGCGCACCCACGTTCACACGCCCTGCTCCCCACGCGCTTTCAAAGTACTCCTTGTCGGCCACGTTGGTCACGTAGGCACGCAACACCACCGGCATCGCGCCAAAGCGCGTCGCGTAACGCGCGCCCAGGTCCAGGGTCGTCCACGAATCGAGCTTCAGGGCATTGTCCTGCGACAGCCACTGCGAACCGGTGTAGTTCACGCGCGAGCTCAGTTCCAACCCCGGCACGGCGGCAATCGCGTAATCGACGCCGATGTTGGCCGTCAGGCGCGGAATACCGAACTGCGCCTTGCCTTGATTGAGGCCCTTGGCGGTCTTGGTCTGCTCGGCCTTGGTGTATGCCATGCCACCGAGCAGGGTGATGTCCTTGCCGGCCTTGCCGAAGACATTCCACTCCACGCCACGGTTTCGCTGCTCGCCGTCGGTCGTCATGCGGTTGTTCGACTCGATCAGCGCCGGTTTGCTGATCTGGAACAGGCTCAAGGTCTGCGTCAGCGTATTCATCGCCCATTTCACGCCGACTTCGGCCTGCTTGGACTTGTACGGTTTGAACGTTTCGCCTTCGTTCGCGTACGGCGCCTTGACGGTGGTGCCGGCGCTCAGCCCTTCCACGTAGTTGGCATACAGCGAGACGTTCTCGCCCCACGGTTTGACCACCACGCCAGCGAGCGGCGTGACGGCGGTTTCTTCGTAGTTGCTCAGCTTCTGGTGCACCTTTTGCGCGCGCGCGCCGATGGTGACCTGCAGCTTGCCGTCGGCAAACCACATCGAATCGGCCACGCTGACGGCGGTCATCACGTCGTCGTTGAACTGGCTGTAGGTCGACGCATCTTTCCCGGCCGGCATGATGATCGGGGTCGGGTTGTAGATGTTGCTGTTAATGGCCAAGGTGCCGTTGCCGCGGCTGCCGCCCTCGTAATTCATCACATTGGCCGCCACGGTGACCTTGTGCGCGATGGCGCCGGTGGCAAACTGGCCGCGCACGCCCGTTTCAAAGGTGCTGGTTTCGTACTCGCCCCACGAATTGTAGGCCGTGCCGGTCGCCTTGCCGCTGTCGCCGCCCGACACCGGCAGCACCGGACGGGTGCCGAAGATGAAGCCGTCATACGAATGCTTGGCCGTGCCGGCCGAGGCGAAGGCGCTCCAGCCGGCACCCAGCTCGACCTGGCCGCGCACGATCAGGCCCTGGGTTTCGGTGTTGCCGTACACATCTTCGCCATAGAAGAAGTTGGTGGAGCCGTGCGGCGCCTTCGGCACGCGGGTCCAGCCGGTGAGGACAGGCTGCATCGGCGCGCCCTTGCGCACCTTGTTGGTCAGCGAGTAGGCGTCCATCTCCACGTTCCAGCCCTTGCCCTGGTAGTCGACGGCCACGTGGCCGATCTCGCGCCGCTTGGTCTGGTGGTCCAGCCAGGTTTTGCCGCCGGACAGCACACCGTTGACGCGTACGCCCAGGCTCTGGTCAGCGCCAAAGCGGCGCGCCACATCGGCGTGCACGCCGACGTTCGATTTGGTCGCAACAGAGGTCGTCACGCGGGTCAGCGGGGTGGCGCCGGCGCGCTTGGGCACCAGATTGACCGCGCCGCCCACGTCGCCCGCCGGCGGCAGGCCCATCATCATCGCGCCGGGACCCTTGAGCACTTCGACGCGCTCGAACATGTCGGTCGGAGTGTTTTGCTCAGGGGCCAGGCCGTAAGCGCCATTGATCGCCATCGATCCCGAACTCACGCCAAAACCACGGATATTAAAGTTCTCGACGAGATGGCCTTCGTTGGTGGTGGTGCGTACCGACGGGTCGTTCTTGAGCACGGCGCCGATGGTCTGGGCTTGCTGGTCGGCGATGGTTTGGGACGTGTAGGCGGTGATGTTGAACGGCGTGTCCATCACGCTCACGTTGCCGAGCACGCCGAGACGGGCGCCCTTGGCGACTTTGCCGCCGGGTGCGGCCGCGGGAAGGCTGTCGGCCGTTTCGGCAGCGGCCTTGACGGTGATTTCTTTCATGGTCTCGACGGGCGCCTGAGCCATTGCCGGCAGGGCCACGGTGGCGATCATGGTCATACAGGCCATGGGAATGGCACGGAAAGCACACACAGGGACAACTCGCATTACATTTGCTCCATTCGGTTAGAAGTGATTTGGCTTGAATTGGTGTCAGGGGATGGCGCAAGCGGCGCCGGCTCGCGCCAGACGCTGTGCTGCTCGCCGGAGCGGCCGCGCCGGCGCACGCGCGCCGCCATCCACAGCAGCGCCAGGCCGCCGAGCAGCGACAGGCCGTCGATCCACAGGTAATCGGTTACGTACGGTTTGGCGATCGGCATGCCGGGGAACACGCTGGCCAGCAGGCTGGTCGCCGGAACCAGCAAGGTCGCCAGCACCGCGGCGAGCGTGAGCCGGTAGCCGGCCCAGGCGGCGCCCTTCACCAGCGCCGCCAGCAGGCCCGCACCGAGCGCGGTGTTAAAGACGGACAGGCCGATGCCGGCCATGTCCAGACCCAGGCTGGCTTCCCAGCGCAATGCCACCAGGCCCAGCGGCAGCCCGATAACCGCGCCCAGGCACAGCCCGACCGTCAGCGCGGCCACCCAGCGCACATGGCGCGGCTGTTCGAGGGGAACGGCCAGCTGGCGGTTCTTGCGCAGGCGCGATTCGATCCACAGCAGGTTGCCGGTATAGAACAGGATCGCGCCGAGCACGCCCATCACGGCATATGCCACGCGCACCGGTACCCCGCCAAAGCTGCCGAAGTGCAGCGCGAAGATGGCGGACAGGCTCGCTTCCCAATTGGTTTGCTGGTGCGGCAGCAGGCTGATGCCCTTGTTGAGCTGGCCGGTGACGGGATTGAAGTTCATGAAACCGGCGCGCGGGGCGCGCATGTGGCCGCTCCAGTCTTCGCCGCCCATGTTCACTTGCGGTTTGGGACTGTTCAGGCCGCGGTAGGTCAGTTCGGTCGGCGTGAAACTGGCGGAGCGCGCCCGGGCGCTGGCCAGCAGGCTGGACGGCGCCACCCAGGTTGCGCTGGCGCCGGGGTCGGCCTTGCCCTTGGCGCGCGGCGCCGCGTCGGCTTGTTTGCCGATGGCGTGAATGGTGGCGTCCTGCGTGTCGTAGACCCAGTCGTGCAGGCAGAAGCCGGCGGTGGTCAGGGCAATGGCCAGGTGGAACGGCAGGCTGGTGATGCCGATCAGGTTGTGCGCGTCGAGCCAGAAACGCTTGACGTTGGCGGTGATGCGCAGCAGGAGCAAATCCTTGACCAGCGACGGCAGCAGAATCACCACGCCGGATATGAGCGCCAGCGCGTACAGCAGGGCCACGAAGCCGATGATCGGCTCGGCCACGGCGCCGGCCAGCGGCAGGCCGCCGTTGCGGTGCACTTCGTCGACGAAGTGGCCGGCCGGCCCGGTTTGCGCGGCACTCGTTTGCAGCTGGCCGGCTGCGTCCAGGGTCACCTGCCAGCTGGCGCCCTGCTTGTCGGCATAGCGCATGCGGCCGAAACCTGGCCGCTCGCGGTCGAGCACCAGCACAGCGCTGCCGATGGCATCGTCGCGCGCGGCGAAAAAGGCGCGCGCCAGCGCATCGACCGGCGAACTGGCAGCCTGCTGCGCGCTGGGGACAGCCTCGGCCCAATGCCCGATTTCCGGCTTGAACATGGTGAACGCGCCGGCGTAAAAGGCGATGAACAGCATCACGCCGCTGAGGATGCCGACCCAGGTATGCACCACTTTATAGGTGCGCACGATCTCCGGCTTCATGCGGCGCTCCCGCCGGCCCGCATCAGGAGGTAGCAGGCGGCAGCGGCCAGCGCGTTGGCCAGCGCCAGCCAGGTCCAGCAGGCGCGCTTGCTGGGCACCAGGAAAATCAGCGCGATCACGCTGACCCACAGCGGATACACGACCCACATTGTCAGTTGCCCGACGATCGGGCCGGCGTCCAGCCATTGCATCAGCTGGTGCAGCGCGCCGCTCAGCGCGATCGCCAGCGGGTAGCCCAGCACCAGTGCGACCACGCCGTTATGCAGGAGCACCTGGTCGCGCTGCGCGCTGTCCTTAGCCATGCGCCCTCCCCGCGCGCGCGCGGCGCACCGCGCGCAGCACGCCGACCAGCGGCAGGGCGATCATCCAGATGGTCAGCACGGTCAGGATGGCAGTGAAGGTGCTCGCGCGCGCGGCGAGGATGACAACCGCCAGCAGCAGCGGCGCCGCCCCCAGCGCCCAGCCCAGCGCGGCCGGCAAACGTGGTTCGGCCCTGGGCGTGCTGAAATTGCAGCACACGGCGGAGAGCAGCGTCAGGATCAGGGCAAGGGCGAACAACATACTGGCTTTCAACTCGCCCGTGGGACTGGGGAGACGGCCGCATCTTACCCCAAATGTAAATGATTCTCAATACGATGGTTGAGTAAAATATATCTTTCAGAAGAAATTGCGTTCCCTACGGAAATTTTGTATAGTGATAGAACCCGATGTCAGGGCAGGACCGAGGCCCCAGCGCCGCCTGCGCGTCCACGCAATCACCGAATTCCTCCGGCCACGCATCCGCCGATCCTTTGCACTGTTGCAAAATGCTGACGCTGGGCGTCACCGACCGGGAAGCATCATGGACATCGACCTCCCTTATTCCGACGACCTGCGGCGCGTGCGCGCGTTGTGCGCGCTGCGCGTGCTCGATACGCCCCAGGAAGAACGCTTCGACCGGCTGACCCGCCTGGCCGCAGCCACCATGGCGGTACCGATCGCCCTGGTGTCGCTGGTCGACGAAGAGCGCCAGTGGTTCAAGTCGCGCGTCGGGCTGGACGCGGCCGAAACGCCGCGTTCAATTTCCTTCTGCACCCACGCGGTGGCCAGGCGCGAGATGCTGGTGGTCGAGGATGCACTGCAAGATGCGCGCTTTCACGCCAATCCGCTGGTGACTGGCGCACCTGCTATCCGCTTCTACGCCGGCCAGCCCGTGTTCTCGCACGATGGCGAAGCGGTCGGCACGCTGTGCATCATCGATACCGTGCCGCGCCAGTTCGACGACGCGGCGCGCCAGAGCCTGCGCGACTTCGCCAGCCTGGTCGAAGATGAACTGAACAAGGGCACGCTGATCGCCGCGCGCGTAAGCGCCGAAGGGGCGCTGCAGGCGCTCAATATCGAACTGGAAAAACGCATCGACGAGCGCACAGCCTCCCTGCGCGACGCCAACGACACGCTCAAGCGCGAAATCCGCCAGCGCCTCAGCGCCGAAGCAACGCTGCGCGCCAACGAGGAGCGCATCCGCACCATCATCAGTTCCTCGTTCAGCGCATTTGTCAGCACCGACGCGAACGGCATGGTGGTGGACTGGAATCCGTCGGCCGAGCGCACCTTCGGCTGGACGCGCGAGCAAGCGCTGGGCCAGGAACTGGCCACGCTGATCATCCCCGAAAGCTACCGCGAGGCGCACCGCGCCGGCATGCGGAGCTTCACCCGCCAGGGCGCGGGCAGCGTGATCAACACGCGCATCGAAATGCCCGCCTGCACCCGAGACCATGGCGATATCACGGTCGAGATGACGATCAACGCCTTCCAGGCCGGCGGCGAGACATTTTTCGGCGCTTTCCTGCACGATGTCTCCGAGCGCATCAAGGCCAAGCTGGCCTTGATGCAGAAACAGCAACTGCTCGACACCGTGCTCGAAACGCTCGATGTCGGCGTGGTGGCCTGCTCGGCCGACGGCGCGCTGACCCTGTTCAACCGCGCCGCGCGCGAATTCCACGGCCTGCCGCCGCAGGCGCTGCCAAGCGGCGACTGGGCCTCGCATTACAGCCTGTTTTCGGCCGATGGCACGCGCCTGCTGGAAGAGCGCGACGTGCCGCTGGTGCGCGCGCTGCACGGCGAAACGGTCAAGGATTGCGCCATGCTGATCGCGCCCAAGGGCCTGAACCGTCGCTGCGTGCTGGCCAGCGGGCGGCGCATGATCGGCCCGAATGGCGAAGCCATGGGCGCGGTGGTGGCGATGAAGGACATCACGGAATTGAGCGAATCGCAGCGCAAGCTGAAACTGAACGAGCAGCGCCTGCGGGCGATTACCGAAAACCTTCCGGCCCTGATCGGCCAGGTCGACAAGGCCGGCAATTTCACTTTCCTCAATTCGCAGGCGCTGCGTTTCTACGGACGCGAAAACGCACAATTGATCGGCCAACCAGTGCGCCAGGCCTACAGCGCGCCGGAATTCGAGAAAGTCGAACAGTTCATCAAGCTGGCGATGCAGGGCAAGCGCGTCTCGTTCGAGGATGAAATCACGGTCGAGGGGCGGCGCTCGTATTACCACGCCTCGTATATCCCCGACATCGACACCAGCGGCTCGGTCAACGGTTTTTACGCGATGGCCTTCGACATCACCGCACGCAAGTGCAGCGAAATCCGCCAGCGCGACAGCGAGGAGCGCCTGCGCACCGTCACCGACAACCTGCCGGCGCTCATTTCGTACCTCGACATCGATCTGCGCTACCGCTTCGCCAATGCCATGTACAAGCAGTGGTACGGCATCGATCCGGCCGACATGGTGGGAAAATCCATCACCGACGTCTTCCCCGCGCACTTCCACGGCCAGCGCGAACAACAACTGCGGCGCTGCCTGGAAGGCCACACCGTGCAGCTGGAAATGGAAGTCGAACACGGGGGCGAAAGCCGCATTCTTCACTCGGTGTACATACCGCACATGCGCGATGGCGTGGTGCTGGGCGCCTACCTGCTCTCGACCGACGTGACGGCCGCGCGCCGGCACGAGGCCAACCTGAAGGCGCTGGCCAATACCGATACGCTGACCGGGTTGCCGAACCGCCGCAGCTACGAAGCCGAGCTGGAAGCGGCGCTGGCCCGCAGTGTGCGCAACCGCACTGGCATCGCCCTGATGTACCTCGACATCGACCGCTTCAAGCAGATCAACGATACGCTCGGTCACGCGTGGGGCGACGAGGTGCTCAGGGAGTTCGCCAGGCGCTTGCTGGGCGCGGTCAGGAAAACCGATACGGTATCGCGCCTGGCGGGCGACGAATTCACCATCATCCTCGAAGGCGTGCGCTCGCCCGAGGAGTGCGCCGGGATCGGCGCCAAGATCGTGGACGCGATGCGGCCGCTGTTTTCAGTCGGCGACATGGCGCGCCAGGTGTCAAGCAGCATCGGCATCGCCTGGACCGACAGCGCCCAGCCCGACGCGCGCGAACTGGCCAGGGAGGCCGACGCGGCGCTGTACCAGGCCAAGGCGGCTGGACGCAATCAATATTGTCTGGGAACGAAGCAAACGTGATGGTGCGGCGCCGGCGAGACGGCGCACATGAAATATCACACCTCTTTCCGGATCTTCGCCCGCCCTGCCGGCGGAAAAGCATCCGGGTGCATGCAGCGTCCGGATGCTTGTGCCTACCTGCTTGCGCCGCCCTACCCCTGCGTCGCCACCGCCACGGCCACGCCATCGCCAGCCCGCCAGCCGCCGCCGAGCACCTTGTAGAGGGTGACCCGGCTGGTCTGCTCGGCCAGCCTGACTGAAATCAGGCCTTGCTGCGCCGCATACAGCGCCCGCTGCGCGATCAGCGCATTCTGGAACGTATCGGCGCCATTCTTGTAGCGCGCTTCGTAAATCCGATAGCTCTTGTCGGACGCTTCCACCAGTTGCCGCTGCGCGTTCAGGCGCTCGTCCACCGTACCGCGCTGGGCCAGGGCGTCGGCCACTTCGCGAAACGCGGTCTGGATGGTCTTCTCGTACTGCGCCACGCCGATATCGCGGTTGACCTTGGCCACCTCCAGATTGGCGCGGTTGGCGCCGCTGTCAAAAATCGGCAGGCTGATCGACGGCGCGAAACTCCACACGCCCGAGCCGCCGTCAAACAGGCCAGACAGACTGGAACTGGCCGTGCCGGCCTGCCCGGTAAGCGTGATGCGCGGGAAAAAGGCCGCGCGCGCCGCGCCGATGTTGGCGTTGCTTGCTTGTAGCGTGCGCTCGGCCGCGAGCACGTCCGGCCGGCGGTACAGCAGGTCCGACGGCAAACCGGCGCTGACCGCGGTGAGCGCGGTCACGTCCGCCAAGCCGGCATTCGGCAGCAGTTCGGCTGGTACGGCGGCGCCGGCCAGCAGGGTCAGCGCATTCTGGCCCTGCGCCACCTGGGCGGTGTAGGCGGCGGCATCGGCACGCGCCGTTTCCACGGTGGTGCGGGCCTGGTACAGGTCCAGCCCGGCCGCCGCCCCGGCCTTGACGCGACTTTCGCTCAGGGCCAGGGAGCGCTGCTGGCTGGCCAGGGTCTGGCGCGCGAGAAGCAGACGTTCCTGGTCGGCCATCAGGGTCAGGTAGGCGTTGGCCACCTCGGCCACCAGCGACATCTGCACGCTGGTGCGCGCTTCCTCGGTGCCCAGATAGGTTTGCAGCGCCGCTTCCGACAGGCTGCGCACGCGGCCGAACAGGTCGACCTCCCATGCGGCCACGCCCAGGTTCACGCCATACTGCCGATTCACGGCGCCCTGCCCGCCCGCGCTCATCTTGTCGGCCGTGCGCTGGGCGCTCTGGCTGGCGCCGGCCGCCACCGACGGCAACTGCGCCGCGCGCTCGATGCGGTACTGGGCGCGCGCCTTGTCGATGTTCAGTGCCGCGACGCGCAGGTCGCGGTTGTTGGCCAGGGCCAGCGTGATGAGTTTCTTCAGGCGCTCATCGGCGAAGTAATCGCGCCAGGCGATGTCGGCGGCCGCTGTGGCGCCCGCGGCGGCGGGCGCCGGGTACACCGTGCCGGTAGGCCAAGCCGCAGCGACCGGGCTCACCGGCTGCTGGTACTTGGGCATCATTGTGCAGCCACTGATCACGGCTGCGAGTACGGTCAGTTTCAAGGTCGAACTAATTGAGCTATTCATGTCAATGCCCCTCCACGGAAGCGATGGCGGACGCGGGCGCCACCTTGTTTTTGCGGACCACGAAAGCGCGGACCACCACGAAGAACACCGGCACAAAGAAGATGCTCAGGAAAGTCGACGTCAGCATGCCGCCCAGCACGCCGATACCGATGGCATTCTGGCTGGCCGAGCCGGCCCCGCTGCTGATCGCCAGCGGCAACACGCCGAGACCGAACGCAATCGAAGTCATCAAAATCGGACGCAGGCGCAGGTGCACCGCTTCCAGGGTCGCTTTCCTCACGTCCATGCCGCCATCTTCCAGCTCCTTGGCAAACTCGACGATCAGGATGGCGTTCTTGGCAGCCAGACCCACCACCGTCAGCAGCGCCACCTGGAAATACACATCGTTCGACAGGCCGAACAGCATGGTGCCGAGCACGGTACCGAGCACACCCAGCGGCACCACCAGCAGCACCGAGAATGGAATCGACCAGCTTTCATACAGCGCGGCCAGGCACAGGAACACGATCAGCAGCGACATGGCATACAGCATGGTGGTTTGCGAACCGGCGGCGCGCTCTTCGATCGACACCCCGCTCCACTCGAAGCCGATCCCTGGCGGCAGCTTGGCGACCAGCTTTTCCATTTCCAGCATGGCGTCGCCCGAGCTGAAACCGGGTGCGGCCACACCCTGGATGTTGAGCGACGGCGTGCCGTTGTAGCGCTCCAGGCGCGGCGAGGCGTAGATCCATTTGCCGGTGGCAAAGGTCGAGAACGACACCATCTCGCCGCTGGCATTGCGGGCGTACCATTTGCCGATGTCTTCCGGCGCCATGCGCGCATCCGACGCGCCCTGCATGTACACCTTCTTGACGCGGCCGCGGTCGACGAAGTCATTCACATACGCGCCGCCCCACGAGGTGGACAGCACATTGTTGATGTCGGCCAGCGACAGGCCGAGCGCGCTGGCTTTTTGCTGGTCCACTTCCAGCTTGTACTGGGGCGAATCTTCCTGGCCGTTGGGACGAACCTGCACCAGCATCTTGCTTTGCGCAGCCATGCCGAGCAGCTGGTTGCGCGCGCCCATCAGCGCTTCGTGGCCGAGGCCGCCTTCATCCTTGAGCATCAGGTCGAAGCCGTTGGCGTTGCCGAGTTCCATCACCGCGGGCGGGGCGATGGCGAACACCATCGCATCCTTGATTTGCATGAAGCGGCACATGGCCTTGCCGACGATGGCCGGGGCGCGCAAGAGCTCGCTGCCGCGCTCGTCGAAATCCTTGAGCTTGACGAACGCCATGGCCGCGTTCTGGCCGTTACCGGCAAAGCTGAAGCCGGCCACCGAGAACACCGAGGCGACCGCATCCTTCTGCTCGTTCAGGTAATGCTGCTCGACCTGCTCGACCACCTTGAGCGTGCGCTCCTGGGTAGCGCCGACCGGCAATTGCACCAGGGTGTACAGGATGCCCTGGTCTTCCGCCGGCAGGAACGAGGTCGGCAGGCGCAGGAAGCCGACGGCCATCAGCAGCGCCAGCACGGCGTACACCACCATGGTGCGGCCGGTGCGGGCGATCAGGGTACCGACCCAGCCCTGGTAGCGGCGGCTGCTCTTGTCGAAACTGCGGTTGAACCAGCCGAAAAAGCCCGTGGTGCCGGCCTTGTGACCCTGTTCGACCGGCTTGAGCAAGGTGGCGCACAGCGCCGGCGTGAATACCATGGCAACCAGTACCGACAGCACCATCGCGGACACGATGGTGATCGAGAACTGGCGGTAAATCACGCCGGTCGAACCGCTGAAGAAGGCCATCGGCACGAACACGGCCGAGAGCACCAGCGCGATACCAACCAGCGCGCCGGTGATCTGGGTCATCGATTTCTTGGTCGCTTCTTTCGGCGACAGCCCTTCTTCGCTCATGATGCGTTCGACGTTTTCGACCACGACGATGGCGTCATCGACCAAGAGGCCGATCGCCAGCACCATGGCGAACATGGTCAGGGTATTGATCGAGTAACCGAGAATGCTGAGCACGGCGAAGGTGCCGAGCAGCACGACCGGCACGGCCATGGTCGGAATCAGGGTGGCGCGGAAATTCTGCAGGAACAGGTACATCACCAGGAACACCAGCACGATGGCTTCGATGAGGGTCTTGACCACTTCCTCGATCGACAGCTTGACGAAGGGCGAGGTATCGAAGGCGACCACGGCTTTCATGCCGGCCGGGAAGTTCTTCTGCATTTCCTCGACCTTGGCCTTGACGTTCTTGGCCGTGTCGAGCGCGTTGCCGCCGGTGGCGAGCTTGATCGCCACGCCGGCGGCAGGCTTGCCGTTGAAACGTGCCACGATGTTGTAGCTTTCACTGCCCAGTTCCATGGTCGCCACGTCGCTCAGGCGCACCACGGCGCCGTCGGCACGGGTCTTGAGCAAGATCGCACCAAACTGTTCCTTGGTTTGCAGGCGGCTCTGGGCCGACACGGTGGCATTGAGCTGCTGGCCGGGACGCGATGGCGCGCCGCCCAGTTCACCCGCCGACACTTCCGCATTCTGGGCGCGGATGGCGCTGCTCACGTCGGCCGGGGTCAGCTGGTAATTGAGCAGCTTGGCCGGGTCGAGCCAGATCCGCATTGCGTATTGCGAGCCGAACTGGGTCACGTCGCCCACGCCTTCCACGCGGCTGAGCGAATCGACCACGCTGGAAGCGACGTAATCGCCCAGGTCGGCCTGCTGCATGCTGCCGTTTTCCGAGACGAAACCGAGCACCATCAGGAAGTTCATGGTGGACTTGCTCACCACCAGGCCCTGCTGGGTGACGGCGGCCGGCAGCAGCGGTGTGGCCAGTTGCAGCTTGTTCTGCACCTGTACTTGTGCGATGTCCGGATCGGTACCGTTGCTGAACGTCAGCGTGATGCCGACCGAACCGCTCGAATCGCTGCTCGACGACATGTATTGCAAGCCATCGATCCCCTTCATCTTTTGTTCGATGACCTGGGTGACAGCGTCTTCCACCGTCTTGGCGGACGCGCCCGGATAGCTGCCGCTGATCGAAATCGATGGCGGCGCAATGCTCGGATACTGCGAAATCGGCAAGCCCAGAATGGCCAGCACGCCGCCCAGCATGATCACCAGCGCGATAACCCACGCAAAGATCGGACGGTCAATAAAGAAACGGGCCATGGTTATGCTCCTGCAGGGGTCGCACGGCCTGCAGCGGGAGTGCCTGCCACGCCTTGGGCACCGGGCGCTGGGGCACCTGCCGGGACAGCCACGGCGGGCGCGCCGGGACGCACTTTCTGCACCCCTTCGACGATCACCCGCTCGCCCGGAACCAGGCCGGCGTTGACCACCCACTGGTCGCCCACGGCCGCGCCGGTGCTCAGCACGCGCTGCTCGACCTTGTTTTCCTTGGTTAATACCAGTGCGGTCGCTTCCCCGCGCTGGTTACGCGTGACGCCGACCTGCGGCACGGTGATGGCCTTGTCATCCAGGCCGCTGTCGAGCACGGCGCGCACATACATGCCGGGCATCAGTTCACCCTTCGGGTTCGGGAACAGCGCGCGCAGGGTGACGTTGCCGGTGCCGGCATCGACGCTCACATCGGCGAACTGCAGCTTGCCGGGCGCGCTGTACTTGCTGCCGTCGGCCAGCAGCAGGCTGACCGTGGCCTGGCCGCCCTCTGCCTGTTTGAGTTTGCCGCTCTCGAAGCGGCGGCGCAGCGCCAGCAGTTCGGTGCTGGACTGGGTCACGTCGACATAAATCGGATCGAGCTGCTGCACGGTGGTCAGCGCATCGGCCTGACCGGCGGTCACGAGGGCGCCGGCGGTCACGTTCGAGCGGCTGATGTGGCCGCCGATTGGCGCGTATACATTGGTGTATTTCAGATTGATATTGGCGACGTCGAGCGCAGCCTGGGCCGATGCGACTTCGGCGCGGGCCTGGGCCGCGCTGGCGAGCGCGTCTTCGCTATCCTGCTTGCTGACGCCTTCGATGGCCAGCAATTCCTGGTAGCGCTTCGCTTTCGGCTCGGCCGCCAGCAACCTGGCCCTGGCGCTGGCCAGGGTGGCCTTGGCCGAATTGACCGAAGCGACAAAGCTGGCCGGATCGATCTGGTACAGCGCCGTGCCGGCCTTGACGGTGGAGCCCTCGACGAACAGGCGCTTGAGGATCAGGCCGCCAACCTGGGGCCGTACTTCGGCCACCTGGTAAGCGGAGGTGCGCCCGGCCAGCTCGGTAGTCACGGTCATCGGCTGGGCCGCGACCGTGTGCACCACGACTTGCGGCGGGCCGGACGGCGGTGGCGCGGGTGGCGCTTTGTTGCCGCAGGCGGCGAGCAGGACGGCGGCGCCAAGGGCCAGCAGGACGGGAGCGCCGGCGGCCGGCTTGGCGGAGCGGGGGAAGAGGTTCGATTGCATGTTGGCTTTCGTTAGTTGAACGGTTGGTGCCTGTCGCGGCAAGCCTGGGCTTGCCTTGACGGCGCCAAACAAGTGTTTCAAACAACCGTTTAATACAACTGTATCAAACAGCTGTTTAGTTGTCAACCAGAAATTGTGATTTGATAATGTGGCATTGCCGGCATTGCCGATGCCCGCCAATGGAAACGCATGGACAAGGCAGGAGCTGCTATGTACAATTCAAAAATTAGAAATTAAACACACGTTTAATTCGCAAAAACCAGGAGTGTCTTGAAGATGAAAGCTGACGACAACGATGTCCGCAACCGCATCATCACTGCGGCAACGGAGTGCTTTGCCGAGAACGGTTTCAAGGCGACGTCGGTGCGCAAGATCTGCGAACGCGCCGGTGCCAACCTGGCGATGGTCAACTATTATTTTGGAAGCAAGGACGGGCTGTACCTGGCGATCATCGACCGCGAGGGTGGCAGCGCCGAGATGGACGAACTGACCGTGCCGGCACGCGACGCGTCGGTGCCTGCCACGCTGCGCCTGGCGCATCTGATCGAACGCCTGCTGGTCGACATGATGACCAGCGGTCCGCATTCATTGATCTCGCGGCTGATCAGCTGGGAACTGGTGGAGCCAACCGCCGCCCTGCGCCATATCGTCGACACGCTGATTCAGCCGCTTCAGGAAGTGATGCAGGAACTGGTGCGCGACATCGCCCCGCCGGGCACGAGCGAGGTCGAGATCCGCAACAACCTGTTCAGCATCCTGGGGCAGATGCTGTATTACAGCCACTCGAAGCCAGTCAATGAAATGATGGCACCCGACATCGTCTACGACGAAGCCGGCATCCGCGAGATCGCGCGCCATGTGACCGCGTTTTCGCTGCGCGCACTGGGCGTGGCCGATGGGGATCAAGGAACACGTTGATGCAGGCGGCCCGCAGGCGCACACTGCGGGCCTCGCAGTTTCAGAGGCGGAGAGACGATGAATGAAGCCGAATTGAAGAGCGCCCTGCGGTACTTCATGGACACCTATGTCGGCGATGAGGACGTCAAGCAAACCGCTGCGGCCTGGCTCGATACCGACCCGGTTCCGGTGAAACCGATCCTCGCCAAAATCACGCCGCACATGCGCCGGATGAACGAGGCTGACGTCGGGTTATGGCTATCGATTATGTATTACTACATGTAGGGATCACCCCGTCCGATTGAACGAGGCCGCATTGGCTGACACAGCCAGTTGCCATGGCAAGCAAAGACGATAGAAGCATTTCAACCCAGCGTTCCGGAGCCCCCGGACGAATTGGGTGACGCAGCTTGACGACGTTCAGACATGCATTGCCCGCTATTCGTCGATCATTCCCGCTCAAGCAAGCGCCATGCTCCGCCCTTGCGTGAAACCAGCAAAGGCGTTGCTGCGCGGCGGGAGAAAGTCGCTTAGTTCAGCAGGATGGCCTTGCGGTACGGCGCCGTTGGCGGACGCGGGAACTGTACGCCGGCATACGCGTTGCGGAAGCAGCTTGCCTTGGCGTTCTCGACATCGGTCATGGTTTTGGTGACTTTGCCTTCCGCATCGAGGATCAGCACGATCGTGATCGGAAATTTCGACTTGCCGTGGCAATTGCCTTTCTGGTCGAGCTTGCGCTCGTTATTGAAGGCGATCGATTCGTTCTCGTATTGGGTGGCTTTCGCGTTCGGAAACTGGGCATTGAACTTGGCCATTTCGCCTGCGAATTCCGGATTCTTCGGCGACGGTGCTTCGACGGCATTCGGGTCGGCCTGCTTCGTCCCGGTAGTTTCGCAACCTGCCATCAGTACCGCGGCGCACAGCATTGAAATTTTGATTAAGTTTTTACGCAAGTTATTCTCCGGTGATCATAGTGGGGCCAACAGGGCTGGACCCAGCCGCATGTTGTCGAATCGCTATTGTAGCGGGAAGTAACCCTTCTTTCATTTTGATTCCCGCACGGAAACTAAACCTAGTGCGTGCCCTTTGCCCCCTGCGATGCAGCCAGCCGCGAGCGCATCGCCGCCGTCGTGTGCACCTTGCCCTGCGCATCGATCAGCATCACCTCGCCCAGGCCCATCCGCGCGGCCATCGCTTCCCAACCGGCCGGGCCGGTGATGAACAAGGGTTTCGAGTTACCGTCCGACCGCAAACCGGCATCCCCTCCCCCCGACGTGACGATCGTGACCGACGCCACCAGGTCGATCGGATAACCGCTGCGCGGGTCGATGATGTGAGGGTGACGCTTGCCATCCTTGAGAAAATAGCGTTGGTAATCGCCGCTGGTGCCCATCGCCTCGTTGTCGCGCAGGGCCACGTGCGCCACGGCGCCGGCCGCGCGCGGATCCTGGATGCCCACCCGCCACGGGCGCTCCCCTGGCTGGCCGATGGCGATCACATTGCCGCCCACGTTCACCAGCGCCGCCTTGACCCCGCCCTGGCGCAAAAGCTGCGCCGCGCGGTCGAGCGCATAGCCTTTGGCGTAGCCGCCCAGGTCGATCATCACCGCCTTGTTGGTGCTCGAAATCGTATTGCCCTGGAAGCGCAGGTCCGACATGCGCGGGCGCGCGTCGAGCCAGCGCCGGATCTCGTGCGCCGGCGGCGCCTGGGGCGCGATGTCGCTGCTCTGGAAACCCCACAGCCGGATCAAGCGCCCGATGGCCGGGTTGAACAGGTTGCCCGAGCGCTCGGCCACCACGGTCGCCGATTGCAGCAGCGCGACCATTTCAGCGTCGGCCGTGAACGGTTCGCCGCGCGCGATGGCCTCGTTGAGCGAGGTGAGCATGCTCGGCTGCCAGGAATGGTATTTGTGGTGCAGCCGGTCGAATTCGTTCAGTACGGCGCCGCTGAGCGCGTCCGCGCGTTCGGGCGAGCCGCCGTGGATGCTGATCTCGACCGCGGTGCCGAACACGTGCCCGCGGGTGCGATGGACCGTGTCGGCGCGCTGGCAGCCCGCCAGCGCCAGCAGGCACAGCGCCGCCGCGATCAGTGTTGCTTGAAATGCGTGCATGTTGTTCTCCCCTGGACAGGGCGGCAGCACCGCCCTGCTCTCGTCAGCGTCCCTTGCTGACCATGAAGTCGACCACCGACTTGATTTCCTCATCCTTGAGGGCGGCGTTGCCACCACGCGGCGGCATCAGGTTCAAGCCATTCGTGGCGTTGGCATACAGGACGTCGATGCCCTTGGCGATGCGCGGCGTCCAGGACGGCTTGTCGCCCAGTTTCGGCGCACCCATGACCGCGGCGCCGTGGCAGGACACGCAGGCGGCTGTGTAGATCTTTTCGCCGGCGGCCAGTTCGGCCGCACTCGGGGCTGGCGCCGCAGCCGCCGTGGGCGCAGGTGGTGCCACAGGTGCAGGCGCAGGCGCCGGTTCGGGGACCGGTGCGGTAGCGCTCGGGCCGGACGCTGCGGCATCGGAAGGCGGCGCCTTGTCGCCGCAGGCCGCCAGGGCCGCAACGATCAACAGGGATAGCAAGGTAGTGGTTTTCATGATGTACTTCCAGTCGTTAAAAAAAACGGACAATCAATGGCGCATGTCGCCGGCGGCGTGGCCCGTGTCGAGCATCGCCACCGTGATCTGGCTGTAGGGCAGCACCTTGCCGCCCTCGGCTTTGGCAAACGCGGCCGCCTGGGCGGCATCCGAGAAGGAGCCGAAGGTCGGCCCCATGGAACCCTGCTTCTTGCTGCCGACCACATACAGCGCATCCTTGGCGGCGATCCAGTGCCCGCTCGGCTTGTCCCAGGCCGTCTTTCCCATGTCCTGCACGAACACGCCGGCGATGCGCCGCTTGTGCTCGGGTGCGAGCATCACCGTGAACAATTCCATGAGGTCGCAGTAATAGTCGGCCTTGCCTTCGGCATACTGGATCTGCGCCTTGGGGCCGGGGAAGTCGAGCAGCACCATGCCGTCGAGCGCGCAGGCGGTGTCACTGCCCGGCTCGTGGGCGGCCACGGTCAGGGCGTGCTCGCTGCAGGCGGCCAGCAAGCCGGCGGCGGCGAGCGCCGCCAGCAGGCGGTTTATCTTGAAGGACATTTGAAACTCCAGTTGGCAAGTAAGAAGGGAATGACGACCCACGCGGCCATGATGGCCAGCAGGACCGCCGGATCGGTCAGGCCGCCGGGCATCACGGTGGCGAGGCCGTACATGCTTTGCGCCTGCTCCGAGCTGAAGATGTTGAGCAGCCGGAACACATCGGCGGGGTTGAGCATGAGCAGTGCCGCGAAAGTGTTGCTGCCCAGGCGGCCCTGGCTCAGCACCAGCGCTCCCATCAGCAGCAGGTCGAAAATCAGCACGAAAAAGAACCACAGGCCGATTGCCACCCCGCTGGCGCGCACGCGGTCGAGCGCCAGCACCGATACCAGCATCGAGATGCTCAGGAATGCCATGCCCATCAAAATGGCGCTGCCGACAAAGCCGGCGTAGTGGTAGCCGTCGCGCACCGTCAGCTCGGCCGCCAGCGGCAGCAGGCCGGCCCCGAAACCGAGCACGGTGGAACTGGCCAGGGCGGCGGCCAGGCCGCAATACTTGCCCAGCAAAATCTCGAAGCGGGTGATCGGCATCGACAGCATCAGTTCGAGCGAGCCGCGTTCGCGCTCGCCGACGATGGCGTCGTAGCCGAGAATGAGCGCGATCAGCGGCACCAGGTAGATCACCAGGCTGACCAGGCTGGCCACCGTCACATCGATGCTGCGAAAGCCGACCTCGCCCTGCTGCGACGCGCCAAAATAGGCAATCGCCAGCGCAAACAGGGCGAAAATGACAGCCACCGCCACCACCCAGCGGTTGCGGATGCGGTCGCGGAATTCCTTGGCGGCGATCACGCGCACCTGGCCCCACTCAATCCGCGCTTGCATGGTGGCCTCCATAGCCAAGGAACAGGTCTTCCAGCGAGGGTTCGCGGATCGTCACATCGACCAGCATCGTGGCCAGCGCGGCCAGCACCGGCGCCTTTTGCGCGGCCGCGCAGGCGATGCCGGCCTGGTCGCCATCGAGCTTGAGCGTCAGGCCCGGCAGATGCGCCAGCGCCGCTTCCACGCCGGCCCCGCAGCCGGGCCGCATCAGCACCTCGATATGCGACGGCAGCACCTGACGCGAGCGCAACTCGGCCAGGGTGCCGAGCGCGGCTACCTTGCCCGCATCGAGCATGACGAGGCGGTCGACTCGGTCCTGGATTTCGGCCAGGATGTGCGAAGTAATCACGATGGTGGCGCCGCGCCCCTGCGCTTCGCGCAGGATGCCGTAGAAAGCGGCAATGCCTTCCGGATCGAGCCCGTTGGTCGGCTCGTCGAGAAAGATCAGCGTTGGGTCGCCCAGCAGCACTTGCGCGAACCCGAGGCGCTGGCGCATCCCTTTCGAGTAAGTATGCAGGCGGCGCGTGGCGGCATCGGCCAGGCCGACCCGGCGCAGCACGCGCCCGCATTCGGCGCGCGCCACCTGCTTGAGGTCGGCGAACAGATGCAGCACTTCCAGGCCGGAGAGGTTGTCGTAGCTCACAAAACTTTCCGGCAGATAGCCGATGCGGCGCCGCACCTGGCGGAACTGCGCGCTGGAAGTGGCCACGCCGCCGACGCGCACGGCCCCGGCGCTGGCCGGCAGCAGGCCGAGCATCAGCTTGAACAGGGTGCTCTTGCCGGCGCCGTTATGCCCGATCAGGCCGAACATCTCGCCCTGCCCGATGTTGAGGGACACATTGCGGATCGCCTCGACCGCGCCGAAGGATTTGCTCACCGCGTCAAGTTCAATGGACATGTTTGTCATTCCAGCGATGCCAGTCAGAATTGTTGGGCCGCATGCGCGGATGCCGGTCGACCACGCTGGGCGCGCGCAGAACCGGGAACTGGCGCGCCACGAAACGCAAGGTGCTCACCGACGGGCTGGTCAGCAGCAGCTTGACCAGCGGGTATTGCCAGTTGAGGCGGTCGATCAGGTCGCTCGCTTCGTAGGCCACATCGCCGGCGCCATCGCCGCCCTGGTCCCAGCCGTTGTAGCCGCTCCAGTAATTGCCGCGCGTGCGGCCCCATGCGACATCGCGCGAAGCGACGAACTTGACGGCTTCCTCGTTGCCGATGAAGTCGTTGCCGTCCACCTCATTGTTCGAGGACCCGGCCGACAGGTGCACGCCGGTGCGGTTATTGATGACCACGTTGTTGCGCAGCACGTTGTACTCGGCGTCGTAAATGAAGAAGCCGCGCCCGTTGGCCGCCACCACATTGTTTTCGATCACCGAATCCTGGATGGTGCGCAGCATGATGCCGTGATCCTCGTTACCCCAGGCCACGTTGTTGCGCACCACCAGGTTGCGCACTTCCATCAGCGCCAGCCCGCCACGGTTCTGGTAGGACTCGTTGTTTTCCCAGGTGCTGTGGTTGGTGTTCATGTAGTGGGTGCCATAGCGCAGGTGGTGGATTTTGTTGCCGCGAAACAGGGCGTGGCGCGAGAGGTCCACGTAAATGCCATCGCGCGCATAGCTGATGTTGTTGTCGATGACTTCCACGTGGGCGCTGTTGAAGACCTGGATGCCGTTGCCGCGCGCGGCCGATTGCAGATCGCGCTTGCCGGTGATGGTGTTGCCGGTCAGGGTGGAATGGTCCGATTTATCCAGGAATACGCCGAACAGGGAGTAGCTGACCACGCAGTTGCGCAGCACGAAACGGTCGGACCCGGGGACCACGTACACACCCGCATTCTGGCGGTCGAGGTCGGCGCCGCTGTCGCTGATGATGAGGCCGTCGATGGTCACATCGCTGCTGCTTACCCGGATCACGTCGCCGCTGTTCTGGCCGCTGATGGTCGGGCGTTCCTGGCCGCGCAACGTGAGCGGTTTGTCGATCAGCAGCCGTTCGTTGTAATGGCCGCGCGCGACCAGCACCGTGTCGCCCGCGCTTGCGGCGCGCACGGCGGCACCGATCGATTCTCCCGCGCGCACGTGCAGCACGGCGGCGCTCGCTGCGCCGGCGTACAGAGCCAGCATCAGGGCAAGGCTGGCGGCGCGGGCAGTCACGGCTTTTCCCCGGCCGACGAAGCCGCCTTGGCCTTGAGCGCATCGCGTACCGAATCGAGGGCGATGAAGTAGCCGCCGGCATCGATGGGCGTGAGCGCCTGGCCATGCTTTTCGCGCAGCTTGCGTTCCTTGACCAGCGGCGGACAGGCATGGTCGTCGTAATAAAGAATCATGCAGTCGAGGCACAGCATGCATTCCATCTGGTCGATGCGGCCGGCGCTGTCGATCGCATGCGAGCCGCACCCGGCGGCGCAGGCATGGCAGGTCTGGCACTCGGCCTTGCGCTTGAGCCCGAACAAGCGGAACTTGCCGGGAATCGCCAGTCCGGCGCCCAACGGGCACAGGTATTTGCAATACGGCCGCTCGCTCAGGAACGACCAGCCCAGGATGGCGCCGATAAAGACCCAGAACGGCCACGTACGGTTCCATACGCCGACGATGAAGGTGGTTTTGAACGGTTCGACCTCGGCCAGCTGCTCCGCCGTTTCCATGGAATAGAACGACACTGCCAGCAGAACGGCGAAGATGACGTACTTGAGCCACCTGAGCTTGTCGTGCAGCGGCTTGGGCAGCAGTTTCTGGAAGCGTCCCAGCCCGACCGCCTTGCCGATGCTGAGCGCCAGCTGCTGCAGTGATCCGAACGGACACAGCCAGCCGCAAAAGACGCCCCTGCCCCACACCAGCACGCTGACGATGATGAACCACCAGAACAGGAAAATGAACGGATCGGACAGGAACAGTTCCCACTTCCACTGGTGCAGCAGTGAATGGAACCACGTCAGCACCTGGGTGATGCTGGGCTGGGCCTTGAGGTAAAAACCGAGGAATACCACGCTGACCAGCCACAGCACATGGCGCGGGCGCTCGATCCAGGGCTTGTGCTTGCGTTTGGATGCGCGCACCAGCCGGTCGCGCTGCGAATACATGACGGCCGTAAAGGCTAGCACCAGCAGGAACAGTGCAATCTGGACGATCTTGCCCTTCCAGATGGCGCGCCAGCTCGCCTCGGGCTGGACGATGTGCGGGCGCCCGCCCTCCAGGTAGCGCGCCGGCAGCCAGTAAGGTGCGTTGAAGTGGACAAAGGTCTTGGCGCCGCTCTGCGCATCGGCCTTGTTGGCGAGGAAAGTGAGCTGCCACGGCCAGGCGGGGTTGAAATTGGCCGAGCGCACGATGAACACGGCCGACTCGGTAAACGCCGGCGCGCCCGGCGCATGCAGGCCGTACAGATTCAGGTAATCGGTATCGCGGAAGGTGAAGCTTTGCGGGTCCTGGCGCACCTGGACGCGGTCGTAGATGCCGCCGCGCACAAAGCCGGAACCCTTGAACGACGCCTCGCCGTTGGCGATGATGAAAATGGCTTGCTCGTCCGGTTTGAGGTCAGCCATCAGGCGCCGGTATACCGGCTCGCCCAACAGGCTGATGCCGACCGTGGGTACGTTCAGGTGGCCGAAATACAGTTCGATGTAGGTGGCGTCGCCGGCCAGGCCCACATCCTTGCGCTGCAGCTGGAAGCGCGCCACGCTGCCTTCATCCAACAGTTGCTGCCAGCTCAGGCGCTCGTTGAGGGCCGTGTAGCGTGGCGCCGGACGCACCTCGGTCTTGAAGATGCCGACCTGGCGTCCGATGTCGTAGGCGCTGCGCGAAATGACCTGGTTTTCGGCAATCACCGTGACCGTAGCGCCGCTGATGGCGTCCAGCCCGACAGTGCCGCTAGCCTCGTCGCCATGGCCGATTTCCAGCTTGGCATCGCCGGACTTGCCGATGTACTGGTCGATAAATTTGAGCAGGGTCGATTCGTCGATCCCCGCCAGCAGAATAGGTTCGGAGTGCTTCAGGACGCGCACCCCGGTAATGATGCCACGCGTATCCATGCCGATCAGGGTGATGATGGGCTTGCCCGAATACGCGGGAATGTCGACCACGTCGGTCGACAGGAACACATAGCCGACCACGCGCTCAGCCTTGTCCGGCCCCACGGCGATGGCCTCGACATAGCTCGGCCGGCCCTTACGCAGGGAAAACTTATGCGCCTGCGGCATGACATCGCGGCAAGGCGCCCCGGCGCACAGGTCGGGGCCATGCAGCAGTTGCTGGGACAGCTCGGCCGAGTAGACCGATGCGCGCGCCGGGCCCGCCGCCAGCAACAGCAGCAAGGCGAACAGGCGCAGGAGGACATTCACGGCGCGCATCGCTGACAAGGCTTACGCTTCGACCAGCAGGCGGCTGCGCATTTCCAGATGCAGTGCGTGGCAGAAGTGGGTGCAATAAATCCAGTATGCACCGGCACGGTCCGCCTTGAAGGTCACCGATTTGGTTTCCTGCGGGTTGACGATAAAGTTGATGTTATGCGTCGGAATTGCGCAACCGTGCGTCAAATCTTCCACTTTGTCGTAGTTGGTCAGCGTCAGCGTGACCTCGTCGCCCACCTTGACTTTAATCACCGGCATGCTAAAGGACGGCGCCTGCGACATCATGCGTACCTGCACCTTGTTGCCTTTGCGCTCGATGCCGGCGGTTTCGGGCGTGACCGCGTTCGGGAAGTCGGCCATGTTGTGAATCTGGCGCGTATTGACCACGTCGCGGCGCACGATGATGCCGTCGTGCGGTTCCGGATAGGCGGTATGGTCGGCCATCAGGCTCATCTTGGCGCCGCTGATGTCGATCAGCTGCTCGGTTTCGCAGTGCAGCGGGCCGACCGGCAGGAAACGGTCTTTCGAGAACTTGTTACCCGAGTTGAAATACTTGCCGTCCGCTTCCTTGGTTTCACCCATCGATGCGTAGCCGTGGCCCGGCTGGTAATGCACGTCGATGCGGTCGAGCACCACCTTGGCCGCCTTGTCTCCCTTGAACTGGGCAATCGACGCATCCACGTTCCATTTCACGACCTGACTGTCGAGGAACAGCGAGGTAAAGGCATTGCCCTTGCCGTCGAACGCGGTGTGCAACGGACCCAGCCCCAGTTCCGGTTCGGCCACCACGCAATCGCGCGGCTGCTTGACTTCGCCGCCGAACCAGCCGAGGACCTTGGTCAGTTCGATCACGGTCGCGGTCGGCGACAGCTTGCCGGCGCAAACGAAATATTTTCCGTCCGGGCTGGCGTTGACGCCGTGCGGGTTCTTACCGACCGGCACGTAGCAGGTCAGCGCGGTGGCGGGATCGGCGTTGGCGGCCTTGCGACCGTCGACCACCGGCACCTTGGAGCCGCCGATGGTGGTCGACTTGCCATCCTTGACGGCTTGCTCGATGCGGGCCACGTTGAAGAACACGCAGGCGTCGCGCTCGGCCGACATCATGCCGGCCAGGTCGGCGCCGCCTTCGGTGTTGTACTGGGTGGCGGCGGCCAGCTTGCCGTCGTAGGACGACGCAACCAGCTCCATGTTGCCGTCGATGCGGCACTGCCAGCGCACTTCCATGCTGGCCGCGTCGACGCAGGTAAACAGACAGCCCCACTTGGTCGGATCGTCCAGGTCGCGCCCGTCGTTGGGCAGCGGCGTATGGAATTCGGTGCCGCAGAATACGCGCGTGGTGTAATTGATGGCGGCGTCGACCGGGTCGCGCTTGTCCGGGAAAATGCCGTGGAAGCCCATCACGTTCGGCAGGCTGGTGATCTTGTCGCACTCCATCGTATCCATGCGGATGCGGGCCAGGCGCGAATGGATCTTGTCGTTGACGAACAGCCAGCGGCTGTCGTACGTGCCGTCCTTGTAGCTGCCGTGCACGTGGTGGGTGTCGCCCGTGGTGTACTGCAGGCTGCCATCGGGCTTGGTGCCCATGATCGCCTTCGATTCGTTGGTGATGCCCCAGCCGACCATGCAATCGGTATTGAACACGGGGATGCGCTTCAAGGTACGGCCCGACGGCAGGCCGAGCACGCGCACTTCGCCGCCGTGGCCGGCGCTGATGAAGGCGTAATAGGCATCGAGCTGGCCGGGTTTGATGTGCTCGCCGGTGTCGGCGGCTTTGGCGGGCACGGCCGCCTTGCCTGGCGCGGCCTCTTCCTTGCATCCTGTCAGACCGATGGTGGCGCCTGCGGTGGCCAGGCCGGCCAGGGCGCTCTTGCCGAGAAAATCGCGGCGGCTGCCGGCAATGGCGGGACTGGACGTTGCTGGACTGTTCTTCTTCATGATTTCACTCTCCGGTTCTGGGCAAGGGGGAACGCTCCCCCTGGTTCAATCGCTCGTTCGCATCGACCTTCGGGAAACGTATGCCGACTGGATAAGTGTAAAGACCCGACCCGGCAGTGCCTATGAGCAAGACGGGCGATCGGAGGCGGGAAAAGGCGTAAGCGGGCTACGCCGGAATGCGTATGGCGCTCGCTACCGGACAGGCGTAAGGACGAAAAAAAGCCCGCCGGGAACCTCACCGGCGGGCTTTTGCGGAAACGTCGCCTTACATATTGATGGTCAGCGCCTTGCCCTCATAACTGACTTCCTTGTCGGCCTGATCGAAGTTGTCGGAACTCGATACGCCAGCCTTAATGAAGCGAACCTTGAACTGACGCTTGGCGACCATGCCCTTGTACTGGCCAGTGCGCTCGCCGATGGTCACGGTTTTGGTTTTATCGTCGTAACTGAGCGGAATGCGGGTAAATTCCCCGCGGGTGTAGGCATTGGTGACGCCATCATCCTCGTACAGGCTGAATTTGCCGTCGGCGCCGGTGTAGATATTGAGCGTGACCGGGGCGTCCGGTTTTTCATCGACATACTGCGTCACGGGTCCCATCGGCAGGATCGCACCGGCCTTGACCAGCAGCGGCATGCGCGCGACCGGGGCCTGCATGGCCACCGTCTTGCCGCCCTGGTGCAGCGCGCCGGTATAGAAGTCGTACCATGCGGCCCCTTTCGGCATGTACACCGTGCGCTCGCGCGCGCCGTACACGTGCACCGGCGCCACCATCAGGTCGCGTCCGAACAGGTACTGATCCTTGATATCCTTGACCTGGTCATCCTTCGGGAAATCCATCACCAGCCCGCGCATCACGGTGCCGGAGTGGTAATAGATATCCGAAGCCGACGCGTAAATGTACGGCATCAGGCGATAGCGCAGTTTCAGGTACCACACCATCGAGTCCTGCATCTCCGACTTGTCCGGCGCGATGTTGTAAATCTCGCGTTTGACCACTTCGCCGTGCGAGCGGAACAGCGGCGTAAAGGCACCGAACTGGAACCAGCGCAGATTCAGTTCCTGCCACTCCTTCAGGTCTTCCGGCTTGACCGTGGCGGTGCCGGTGCTGCGGTTTTCCTGGGCCGAGCCCACGTCGCCACCCTGGAAGCGCACTTCCTGGGCATAGCCGCCGATATCGTGGGTCCAGTTGGGAATGCCCGACATCGAGAAATTGACACCAGCCGAAATCTGGTCGTACAGGTTATTCCAGCGTCCCACCGTATCGCCACTCCACACCGCCACCGCGTTGCGCTGGATGCCGGCGAAACCGGAGCGCGACAGGATCAGCTGGCGCGTATCGGGCTGGTCGCGTGTGAGGCCCTCGATCAGCGCCTGCGTGTGCGGCATGCTGTAGGTGTTGTAGGTGATTTCGCCGGCGCCGTACACGGTCGGCCCGATCAGCTTCTTGAAATCCTCGGGGCGGGTATTCGACAGCACGTCCGGCTCGCTGTTATCCATCCACCACGAATCGAATCCGAGGCCACCGAGCTTGGTCTTGACCTGGCGATAATAGATATCGCGCGCTTCCTGCGTGTACGGATCGTAGTGGGCATTTTTATAGCCCGGGCCGACCCAGTCAAGGTCGCCGTTTTCGACGTTCCTGGTCCACATGTGGCCCTTGGACGCGAATTCCTTGTAGTTGTCCGTATCGGCATAGAACTTGCCCCAGATAGACAGCATCACGCGCACATTGTTCTTGTGGATCTCATCGACCATGCCTTTCGGGTCGGGAAAGCGGGACTTGTCGAAATCGTGCGAGCCCCAGCCGTTTTCGGGCCAGTAGAACCAGTCCTGCACGATGTTATCCAACGGCCAGCCGCGCTTGCGGTATTCGCGCACCGCGCCGAGGATCTGGTCCTGGGTTTCGTAGCGCTGGCGCGACTGCCAGAAGCCGTAGGCCCACTTCGGCATCATCGGCGCCTGTCCGGTCAGGTGGCGGTAGCCGGCGATCACGCTGTCCATGTTGTCGGCGTTGATGACGTAGTAATTGATGGCCTGGGCGATCTCGGACGAAAACGTCAGCGAATGGCGCTCCGCCTGCGGCAGCGGATCGTTGTGCGTGATCGCGATCATGCCGCCGGTCGGTTTCCATTCCAGGTGCAGCTTGACCGGCTTGTTGGCGGCGAACTTCACCTCGAAATTGTGGTACCACGGGTTCCAGCCCTGGCGCCAGACGTCGAGCACCTGCTTGCCATCGAGCGTCAAGGTCGCGTAATCGGACGAATACAGCTGCATCTTATGCACGCCGGCCTTGGCCGAACTGAGGGTAGCGTCCCACACCACCTTGACGTCCTTCAGGTCTTTCAGCGGGCCGAGTTCCTTCGGCCAGTTTTCGGCGACATCCTTGAGGTATTTGTAGTCGATGTCGGTTTCGTGGCGGGTCAGCACCAGCTTGTCGCCCACGTAGTAGCGCGCGGTCAGGCCGCCGGCCTTGCCGCTGGCGTCGACCAGTTTCAGGTCGCGCTTCATCGGGCCGTACGGTGTCGGGTCGCCGAAGCGCGAGATCGAATTGTTATCCCACAGGACGCCATAGTTTTTGTCGGAGATAACGAACGGCACCGCCACATCCATATTGTGCTGCGCCAGCAGAACGTCCTCGCCATTCATGTTCATCTGCGCGTTCTGGTGCTGGCCCAGGCCGTAATACGCATCTTTCAAGCCCGGATTGAAGCCCTGCTTGATCGCCAAAAACGGCTTGCCGTCGACCTTCACCGGCGTGAGACGCTCGGACGACTGGGTGAGGAACACGTCGCCCCTGGCGTTATAGAACTTCACCAGGCCGGTTTTCAGCGACACCCTGGCCGAGATCTTGCCGGCGTTAAGCGTCACCACGTCCTTGTCGGCATCGCTGACCGTGAACTGGCAGGCGCACGGTTTGGCCACCGTCATCATCGAAGGCGTGAACTCCTTGCCCGGCTGGTCGGATTTGACGACGTGGATGATGTTCTCGCTCATGACCTCGAGGCGCACTTCCTTCGCCGCGCCCTGGTCGGGCTTGACGACCACGCCGCTGCCGGTTTTCTCGAAGGTGTCCGCGAGGGCGTGGCCTGAAGCCATCAACGCCAGGCAGGAAGCGGTTCCCACCAGTGATTTAAGACGCATTCTGTGATCTCCAATAGTTTTTAGTAGGTGCCGATTCTGATTTTCAGGACGATTGGCTTGGCCGGCAGGTTGATGCCGTAGTCGACCTGGTCGCCATTCCAGTTGCGCTCCATGACCCATTTGCCGGAAGGGTCGAAACTGCCCTCCTCCACCCGTGCCAGCATGGTCGGCTTGCCCTCGTTGCTGCCGGCGCCGCCCAGCCGCAGGCGCACCTGCTGGCCGACGACGATGAATTCGTTCTCACCGATCTGGGCAATCGAGACGCCGCCGCTCGGCTTCTCGGTATTCGCCGGTTCATCCTTGATTTCGGGATTCCATTCCTTTTCGCCGAAGCGCCACTGGCGAAACGACACAGTGGCTTTCCAGTTTTTCATGGCGATCGTTTGCTCGGTGCGCTCGTCACTTTCAGCCACGCCGTAGGTACGGCCCTCGAACGCCCACTTGGCCCACTGCCGCTCCATCGGCCGGAACACGGCAAAGATCGATCCGAACGGTTCGACCATCGTCTTGTCGGTCAGCTTGGAGCCGAGCGGGAAATTGCTGTAGTCGGCGTAATCGATGCCGAACGGCGCAAACCCCAGCGCGCCGCGTCCGAGCACCTGGTAGGTGTAGCGTGCGTAGGTGGCCGCGTTACCGAGTTCCGGCACCATCAGCGGGTTATCGGGCCGCTGGAAGCGGTCGAGCGTTCCCGTAAACTTGGCCGACTGCGGCATATAGATATCCGGCGCGGCGAAATCGATCGCCGGTGCGGCCGCCTTGTAGATGTCGATGACATCGTAGGTCGGCCCGCCGCTGGCGAAATTGCCCTTCCACGGCGCCATCGGCTCGATCGGATCGCGCAGGGCGTTATTGACGTACATCGGCAGGTTGTACACCGCGCGTCCGGCCCTGGCGATATCGCCGATATAGCTGGCGATGGCATAGGTATGGAAATACTGCTCGGCGTAGTCGCCATACACCTCGGACCACGTGCCCCTGGCCGCCAGCTTCACCGGCGACTTCTGGCGCTCCAGCACAGCCTGCGGCACCGCCTGCGCAAACGCCGCCTGCGCCTTCGCTCCATAATCGCGCACCAGCCCATACGTGCCGACTTCGTTCTGCACCTGCATCATGATGACCGTGCGATGCGCTTCATCGATCTTCTTGATGTGGGCCATCAGCGCGACAAAGGCCTTTTTATCGGCCTTGAGTGTCTCTTCGCCGAACGGCGACATGCAGTAATTGACCTTGCCATCCTTGTCGACCATGCGCGGGAAGCGCTGGTTGTCGAACTTGACCCATTCCGGGCTGTATTGCGGATTGGTGTTCTTCCAGGTGGCGAACCACAGCAGCACGAGACGCACCTTGTTCTTGCGCGCCTCGGCCACCAGCGTATCGACATAGCTGAAATCGAATTTGCCTTCGACCGGCTCGATCTGTTCCCACGCCACGGGAATTTCAAGCGTATTGGCGTGCATGTCCCTGATCGCCGGCCACACCTTTTTCAGCGCGGCCGGATAATTGCTCGAATTGTGGGCCTGGGCGCCCAGCATCACGAACGGCGCGCCATCGACCATGAGCGCATGGCGCCCATCCTTTTGCACCAGCTGCGGCAGCGGTGGGGCGGCCGCCGCGCTGGTGGCCGCTACGGCAAGCGCTGCGACGAGCAAGCGGTTCACGTGGCGCGCCATCAGAAGCTGTAGCGCATCTGCGCCGTGTAGCGTGGACCGGTGACGAACCAGGCACGCCCCTTGGCGCCTATTGTCTGGTCCATCTCCTGCCTGAACTTCGCATCGTTGATGTTCTGCGCTTCCAGGCCGAACGACAGTTGCTCGGTGATCTTGTAGAAGATCGAGGCATCGAGCTGGCCGTACGCCGCCGCCCAGGTCGGCAAACCGTAGCTCACATTGTGGGCGCCGACCGTCGAACTGGCCGGATTGGTGTCGGTACCATCGTCGCCGCGGGTGCCGTTCACATTGACTCCCTGCAGGCTGCGCGAACGCCAGTTGTACGCCAGGCGTGACGACAGGGGGCCTTTGTCGTACATCAGCGCCAGGTTGTACGAACGGCGCGACTGGTTGTACAGCGGCAGATTGCCGAAGGCACGGCCGTTGGTGTCGCAGCCGTTCATGTTCAGGTTCAGGTTGGCCGCGTTATTGCCGGCGCCACCGGCGCAGTATTCCTGGAACACCGACGAATACATGGTCTTCTTGCCGTCGACGAAGGTGAAATTGGCCTGCACGCCCAGGCCCGACAGCCATTGCGGCAGATTGTCGAAATACTGCTGGTATGCGAGCTCGAAACCGCGCGCCCTGCCCTTGGCGCCGTTGATCGGTGCGGTCACCGTGAAGTCGTTCATCACGCCATTCACGTCGGGCAGCTGGAAGTTGTAGCTCTGGTCGACGATGATGTCCTTGAGCTGCTTGTTAAACACCGCAAGGGTCAGCGAGCCGGCCGGTGCGAAATACCATTCGGCCGTCAGGTCGACCTGGCGCGACGTGACCGGCTTGAGCGCAGGATTGCCGGAGCCTTCGCCAGTCAAGGCCACGCTGTTCACGCGCACGATGGCGGCAGCGTCGTTGGAGGTGGTGTTCACTTTCTGCGACAGCGTCGTATAGCCCTGCAATTGCGAAAAATCCGGGCGCGACAGAGCCGAGGCGACAGCAAAGCGGAATTGCAGTTTGTCGCTGGCCTTCATGCGCAGGTTCAGGCTTGGCAGCACGTTGCTGTACGAATTGCTGTAATCCTGCGGGCGCACGAACGCCGGGATGTTCGGGATGGCCGGGCCGATGGTCTGGTAGCCTGCGGGGATGGTCGGGCGGGTGTAGCTGAACACCGTGTAGCCGCTCGCCTTCATGTCGGTCTTCACATAGCGCAGGCCGATATTGCCATCGATCGGCATCGCCAGATCGTCGAAACCGAAGCGCGCCTGCGTGTAGATGGCGCCGGTCTTTTCGGTCTGCTCGTTCGAGCCCGCCGGATCGGTGCCGTAGGATGCAGCCTTCCATGGCGCGCAATCGGGCGTGGCGCCCTTGGCGGCGGCGTTCTCGTTACACAGGATGTCGTGGTATTTGTGCAGTCCTGCGTAGCTGTCGGGGTAACCCGTGGCCAGCGAGGTATTTGGCACCACCAGCGATGGCACCGACACTTTGCCGCCGAAGAAATTGTTAAAGTTGTGCACGCGCGTGTTGCCGGCAAAGCGCGGGTCGCCCAGCGACGCCAGTTGGCCGATATTCCAGCCCAGTTGCCACGGCTGCGAAACGGCGACCCAGTTGTAGTCCGGGTTGGTTTTTTCGGTGACCGCGTCACGCTTGGTCAGGCGCACGCCGAAGCGGATATCGCGCAGCACCTTGTGATCGAAGTCGTACTGGGCGTCGCCCTTCCACGCGGTTCCCTTGGCCTTGCTGCGGTCCGCGTGCTCCTGGGTGAAGGCCCAGTAATAGTTATTCGGATTGGCCAGGTAGGCCAGGTCGTCGCTGTCGAAAATCAGGTTCGGCCTGCCGCCGCCCAGGTCCAGCTGCTGCTTGGGCATCTGCACGCCGGTGGCGACGGTCGAATCGAGATTGGCGGTCTTGGCGCGGATGCTTTGCAGGTCCGACTTGAAGGTCCAGCTGCTGCTCGGGCGCCATACCAGGTTCCACGACACGTCCGTGGTATCGGACTTGCGGTTCGCAATGCGCGTATCGCCGCCGTAGTTGATGCCCTTGTCGGCCGGATCGGTCAGTGTGCCGCTCACGAAAGCGCCCTTGTCATCGTAGGTCGCGCCGGGACTGACCAGGATGTTGTACGGGTTGGAGGCGGCAAAGATGGCCTGCTCGTCCCAGTCCATTTTGTAACGCGACTTGAAGTACGTCAGCGATGTGTTCAGGTCACGGTTCGGGCGCCATTGCAGGGCGCCGTATGCGCCTTCGCGCTGGCGCTCGAAATTGAGCGTGCGCCAGGACGCGCCCTTGGGAATCCAGACGGTTTTGCCGGGGACGACATTGTCGCGCGGAAAATACGGTTCGACCTGCAGGGCGTCGGTGCGGGTCGCGCTTTCGGAATAGGCCAGGTCGAACAGCGCGCCGACTTCGCCGATGCCGGTCTTCCAGCGGTTGGAGAACAGCATCGAGGCCGACGGCGAGCTGCGGCCCTTTTTCAGCGCGGAGTACGTTGTCTGCCCCGACAGCGCCACCTTCATGTCCTTGAAATCGAACGGCATGGCGGTGCGCAGGTTCACCAGGCCACCAATGGCGCCTTCGGTCTGCTCCGCGGACGGGTTCTTGTAGATGTCGACGCCGGCCATCAGTTCGGGCGGCACGTCCTCGAAATTGAGCGAGCGGCCGCCATTGGCCGAAAACGAATCGCGGCCGTTCAGTTCCGAGCGCACGTAGTTCAAGCCGCGGATCGACACGCCCGAGCCTTCCACCGAAAAGTGTTCAGGATCGGCCTTGCTCATGGTGCGGTCGATCGTCACGCCCACCACGCGCTGCAGTACTTCCGTCACCGAGCGGTCGGGCAGCTTGCCGATATCGTCGGCGACAATCGAATCGACGATTTCGTCGGAATTCTGTTTGACTTTCTGCGCCGAGTTCAATGCCGCGCGCTGGCCGCTGACGACCACCACGGCGGCATCGCTGCTCGCGCTTTCCTTGACTGGCGCAGGCGTTACGGCCTGGGCCATCGCCACGCTGCTCGACATCAGTGCGATCTGGGCCACGGCCACGGCAATCGCTGTTTTCTTGTAGTTGTTCAACTTGTCTCCTCTGTTTCCGTTCGAATCACGGCTGCTTTTTATGTTTGTGCTGGCGGTGCTGCAAAGTGTCGTTCATCGATAAAGGCAAGCCCTCCTCAACGCGATTGTTGAAAGGAGCGCAGACGGACGGAGACAGGGCCGCGTGGGCCTGTGGTTGATCATCATTGCTAGCGTCTCGTATGGATTTTTATATGCGTCGGCTGGTGCCAGGGGTGGCCCGGAGCCGCGCTAATTTGTGCATTTATTCTCCGAGCTCCGCCCGCCCGCCGCAATTACGAAAATGACCAAGACACAGAACGATATTAAGGAAACAACGTTCGCTCGGCGCGCGGCTATGCGCACCTGTCGCCATCGCGGCGCAAATGCGTCAAAGCTGGCATACCTGCTTACTATTTCTGGACCGCGAGCATGCTGCCCAGGCGCGCGGAAGCGCCGGGTTTCAGGCTGAGCGCAACTACCTTATCGCCATAGCGCACCGTCCCGCCGCCCTGCCCCGCCACCGAGCGGATGCTCGCGCCGGTCAGTTTGCCGCCGGCCCAGGCGATATCGACCTCGAAGCCGCCACGGGCGCGCAAGCCTTTCACCGCACCGTCGGGCCACGACGACGGCAGCGCCGGCAGCAGATGCAGCTCGCCCGTGTGCGACTGCAGCAGCATTTCGCAGATGGCCGCGGTGGCGCCCAGGTTGCCGTCGATCTGGAACGGCGGATGGGCGTCGAACATGTTGGCGTAAGTGCCGCCTGCATTGTTGGTTTCGGTGCCGGGGCCGGCCTGCTGGGCGGCGCGCGCCCCCGGCTTGGCCAACTGCCCGCGCAGCATTTTGTAAGCGTGGTCGCCATCGAGCAGGCGCGCCCAGAAAGCGGTCTTCCACGCCATCGACCAACCGGTGCCAGCGTCGCCGCGCCCTTCGAGCGACCTGCGCGCCGCCGCAGCCAGCGCCGGGGTTTTGGTTGGCGAGATTTGCCGGCCCGGGAACAGGCCAAACAGGTGCGACACGTGACGGTGCGTGTCGCCGGGGGTGTCGAGCACAGGGTCCTTTTTCTCTTCCATCCATTCGAGCAGCTGGCCCCAGCTGCCGATGCGCGGACCCACCAATTGGTCGCGCATCGCCGCGATCTGGTCGCGGAAGGCCTTGTCGGTGCCGAGGACGTCCGCCGCTTCCACGGTGTTGTTGAACAGGTCCCAGATGATCTGCTGGTCGTAGCTGACACCATCTTCAATCGGCCCGTGCTCGGGCGACCAGCCGTTTGGCGCCACCAGCCGGCCATCGGGCACGCGCTTCAGATGGTCCTGCCAGAACGCGCACACTTCCTTCATCATCGGGTAGGCCACGGTGCGCAGGAACTCACGGTCCTGGGTAAAGGCGTAGTGTTCCCAGAAGTGCTGCGCATACCAGGCGTTGCCGGTCTTGTTCCAGATGTAGGTGGTCGCCCCGAAAGGATTCGATTCAGTGCGCAGCGCCCAGCCACGTACCGGCTTGTTCGCGGCGGTGAGGAAGCTTTCCTCGCCGGCCTTGGGCGGCTGTGCCAGCGCGCCGGTGGCGGTGTCGAGAATCAGCTGCCGGTACACGGGTGCCACGCCGGTAACGAAGTCGAAGAACGGCATCGCCGATTCAGCCAGGTTGGCCGGTTCGGCGGGCCAGTAATTCATCTGGATGTTGATGTTGGTGTGGTAGTCCGAATTCCACGGCGGCGTGAGGCTGTTGTTCCACAATCCCTGCAGGTTGGCCGGCAGCGAATCGCGCGAACTCGAAATAAGCAGGTAGCGGCCGAACTGGAAGAACTGCGCTTCCAGCCCCGGGTCCTTGCCTTCGGCGGTGTAGGCCTCGATGCGCTGGTCGGTGGGCAGTGCGCGCCGCGTGGCCGATGCCTGGCCGAAATCGACGCTCACACGGTCGTAGAGGCGCTTGAAATCGTGCTGGTGCGCGGCGAGCAGTTGCGCCCACGGGCGTGCCCCTGCCGCGCCGACCTGGCTTGAAACGCGCGGCAAGGGGTGCGCGCCCTGGAACCGCTTGCTCGCATCATTGACGTAGCTCGTTCCCGCGCCAAGCACCAGCACCAGTGCATCGCAGTTGGTGAAGACGATCCGGTTGCCTTCCACCGACAGGGTGCCGCCCTCGTTGATCACCTGCACCTGGCTGGCGTAATCCATGACGTTCGTCGTCGGTGCGGTCGGCGGCGTGGCGGGCAGCACGAAGCCGGCCAGCGACCCTGTGGCGTAAATGCGGTTGCCGGACACGCTGATGCGCGCGTCGTGCATGTCGGTCAGCTCGATCGAGCCGCTGTACTTGCCCGGCTGGTCGGCGCTCAGGCGCGCCACGATCGCCTGCGCCGGATGGCTGGCGAACATCTCGCGCTTGAACGCCACCCCGGAGTGCCTGTACGTGACGCTGTGCAGGCTGTTGTCCAGATCGAGCTTGCGCGCGTACTGGCTGACGCCGGCGGCGTGCCCCGGCAGGTTGATGAACACGTCGCCGAACGGCTGGTAGGCGCCCAGCGTCTTGTCGTCGCCGCTCCACAAGGTGATGTCGTTGAACTGGATGCGCTCGCGCGCCACCTGCCCGAAAATCATCGCTCCGATACGGCCATTGCCGATCGGGAGCGCCTCGCGTTCCCAGCCCTCCGGCGTGTCGGGCGCCGGGCGGTCGTAGCGCAAGATGCGGTCGCTGGCACTGGCGTCATGCATGAAGGCCGCGAACAGCAGCGCGCAGCACAGTGACGTCTTCATCGATTACTCCCCCATCAGGCGCTGCAAGGCCGGGGCCATCGCCTTTGCCCACGCTTCGTAGCTTTGCTCGTTCAGGTGCAGCAGATCGGGCATGACCTCGCGCGACAAGGTACCGTCGGCGTTGAGGAAGGTCTGGTTGATGTTCAGGAAAAAGATCCGCTTGCCGTCGTCGAAGCCCGCCAGGATCTTGTTGACCTCATCGTTGATGCGGCGCAGCTGGCTGTCCGGCTTTGCATCGCGCGGAAAGATCGCCAGCAGCAGGATTCTGGCGTTCGGCAGGCGCTGTTGCACCTCCTCGATATTGCGACGGATTCCAGCCGCCGTAGTAACCGGATTTTCGCGCCGGTCGCCGGTGTTGTTGGTACCGGCCATCAGCACCACGACTTTCGGGTCGAGTCCTTCGAGCGCGCCGTGCTGCAGGCGCCACAAGACGTTCTCGGTATGGTCGCCGCCAAAGCCCAGTCCCAATGCATTGTATTTGGCGTAGTAGCGCTGCCAAACTGGCGCGCCGGTTTTCTCCCAACCCTCGGTGATCGAGTCGCCGATGAAGACAATGCCAGTTTTTTCGCCAGCGGCATTGCGGCGCTCGACTTCCGCTTTTTTTGCCTCGTGGCGCGGCAGCCAGTTGTTGATCGACCAGGATTGATTGAGCATCTCGGGCGTGACCGACTGCGTCTTGTAATCCGGGCACACCGTATTCGGCGTACCGGTTTTGAGGAAGCGGATATGCGCAATTCCCACCCTGCCGCTGCCGCTGCCTTCCAGTGCGAACGGCACGGTCACGGCGCGGAAGTCGTCGCCGTCGCGCGCAAAGCAGCGCATCGAAAACACCAATGGCTGCCAACCCTTGCCCGCCATGGCGCGCGCCGGCACCAGATACGGCACCTGGCGTTCGCACTCCTTGCCACAACTGACCTTGAAGGACACCCCGCCCTGCGCCATCTCCTCCACATTCAGGTCAAACGCCACCACGCCATCGGGAACATACGCACGCAGGTCGAGCGGCGCATCGCTTTCCACGCGCAGGTTGGCATACCAGGCGTCCTTGAAGTGCAGCGTCATCGCGTTGTCGCCGACATCGACCCCGACCCGGCTTTCCGCGACCTTGGGCACTGCCGGTTTAGGTACGAGGACGGAAGCGCCATCAACCCGCTGCGACGCTTCAAAATCGGCGACGACCACGTTCGATCCGATGCGCGGGCCGGCCGCGTAGATCGTCAGCTCATCGCTCTGTTTCGCGGGCGTGGCGCAGGCACCGACGGCCAGCAGCGCCGGCAACACGAGCGACAGGCGCAGGGGCTTGGCTATACGTTTCATCATCGCGTCCCTGTGATTGATCAGCGGCGCGCGGAGCGCGTGACCACGTCGACCCACACCGCCAGGGTGAGGATGGCACCCTTGACGATCATCTGCCAGTAGCTGTCGACGTCCAGCATCGACATGCCGTTATCCAGGCTGGCCATGACCAGCGCGCCGATCAGGGCGCCGTACACCGTGCCCGAGCCGCCGCGCATCGAGGTGCCGCCGATGAAACAGGCCGCGATCACATCGAGTTCACCCGAAGTACCGGCCGAAGGCGACCCTGCTGCCAGGCGCGCGGTGTTGATCAGCCCCGCCAGTGCGCACATCAATCCCATCAAGCCGAAAATCCACAGTTTGACGGCGCGCACGTTCACGCCGGACAGGCGGGTCGCTTCCATATTGCTGCCGACCGCATAGATGCGGCGACCGAACACGGTTTGCGTGGCCACGTAGCTGAACACCGCAAGCAGGACCAGGAGCAGCAGCACCGGCAGCGGAATGCCTTCATAGCTGTGCAGCGTGCGCACCACCGAATACAGCACCGCGCCAATCGCCAGCAGGCGCACGCCATCGCGCAGGGCGGTCGGCACCGGCAAGCCGTGGTGCGCCAGGCTGGCGCGCTGGCGCCAGGTCAGCACCGCGGCCAGCACGAACAGCAGCACGCCAAGGCCGATGCTCAGGTCGGGCGACAGGTAGCCCTGCCCCAGGTACACCATCTCGGGCGATACCGGCGCCACCGTTGTACCATCGGTCACCCCGAGCACGATGCCGCGATAGGCCAGCATCCCGCCCAGTCCCACAATGAAGGAGGGTATGCCCGCATACGCCACCAGGTAGCCGTTGAAGATGCCCAGCACCAGCCCGCACGCCAGCACCAGCAGCACGATCAGCGGCAGCGGCAAGTGATGGCTCACATCGAGCACCGCCGCCACGCCGCCCAATAGCCCGAGCAGGGAGCCGACCGACAGGTCGATCTCGCCGGCGATGATGACGAACACCATGCCACAGGCCAGGATGCCGGTAATGGCCATCTGGCGCATCAGGTTCGACAGGTTGCGCGCCGAGGTGAAGCCGCCATCGGTTTTCCAGCTGAAGAACAGCCAGATGAGGGCAATCGCGGCCAGCAGGGCCAGGATTTTATACTGCGTGAAGATTTGTTTGAATTTGATCGGGTTCATGTGTTCTATCGCGAAGGTAGCGTCGTTCAGTGCACGGCTGGAGCGTGGTCGAGGGCGGCGGCGAGCAGGGTTTCCTGAGTCAGGTTCTGGTTGACGAAGTCGCCGCGCAGCTGGCCCTCGCCCATCACCAGCACGCGGTCGGAAATGCCCAGCACCTCGGCCAGCTCGGAGGACACCATGATGATCGACATGCCCTGGCTGGCCAGTTCGAACATCAGCTTGTAGATTTCGTATTTGGCGCCCACGTCGACGCCACGGGTCGGCTCGTCGAGGATCAGCACCTGCGGCTTTGTCAGCAGCATTTTCGACAGCACCGCCTTTTGCTGGTTACCGCCCGACAGGCTGGTAATGGGCAGGAACGGGCTGGCAGTTTTCAGTCCGAGGCGGTTGATCTGCTCCTGCACGGTTTTCAGTTCGGCTTCGCGGTCGATGCGGGTCAGGCGCGAAAACGAATCGAGCACGGAGAGGGTGATGTTCTGGCCGACGTCCAGGTCGCGCACGATGCCGTGCTGCTTGCGGTCTTCCGGCACCAGCGCGAAGCCGGCGCGGATGGCCTTGAGCGGCGTGCCGGTATCGACCACGGCGCCATGCAGGCGTACCTCGGCCTGGCTGGCACCCGGATAGGCGCCGAACAGCGCCGATACCAGCTCGGTGCGCCCTGCCCCGACCAGCCCGGCGATGCCGAGGATTTCGCCTTTGCGGAGCGTGAACGAGACGTTGTCGACGCGTTTGCGTTCCGGCTTGTCGATGTCGTAGCAGGTGACGTTGCGCGCCTCGAAGATCACCTCGCCCAGCGCGCGCTCCTGCTTGGGATAAAGCTGGTTCATCTCGCGCCCGACCATCTGCGCGATGATGCGGTTCACATCCAGTTCGGCCATCGGCGTGGTGGCGATGTGCCTGCCGTCGCGGATGACGGCGATGGTGTCGCAAATCGCAGCCACTTCATCGAGCTTGTGGGAGATGTAGACGCAGGCGACGCCCTTGGCCTTGAGCTTGCGGATAATCTCCAGCAGGATCTTGATTTCGGCGGCAGTGAGCGACGCTGACGGCTCGTCGAGGATCAGCAGCTTGGCGTCCTTGTTGAGGGCCTTGGCGATCTCGATCAGTTGCTGGTGGCCGCCGCCATAGTTCATCACCGGCAGCACCACGTTCACATCGGATAAATTCAAGTCGGCCAGCAACTGCTCGGCGCGCCGGTTCATGGCGGGGTAATTCATGCGCCCGCCAAAGCCGGTGATTTCGTTACCGAGGAACAGGTTCTCGGTAACCGACAGTTCCGGCACGAGCATCAGTTCCTGATGGATGATGATGATCCCGGCCGCCTCGGTTTCGCGGATGGAGGTAGCGCGCAGGGGTTTGCCCTCGAACAGGATGTCGCCATCCCAGGTGCCGTGCGGGTAGACGGCTGAAAGAACCTTCATCAAGGTCGACTTGCCGGCGCCATTTTCGCCGCACAGGCCGACGCATTCGCCGGCGCGGATTTGCAGGTCGATGCCGTCGAGCGCGCGGACGCCGTCGAACTGTTTGACGATGCCCTTCATTTCAAGCAAATAGTCGGACATACTGGTTCTCGTGTTTGAAAACGTTTTCACACTAAAGGCGCACCTCGCCCGCCTCTCGTCGTCCCCGCGCCAAGGCGGCACTCGGCGGGGATCCAAGTTCTTATCGAGGCTACAGGCGGCACTACGAACTTGGGTTCCCGCCTGCGCGGGAACGACGGAGTGGAGGCGATGCCCGCAGTTATTTACCAGCTATCTGCGCTTGGGTGTAAAACCCGTCCGTCACCAGCAAATTGATATTTTCCTTGGTCAGCGCAGTCGGCTTGAGCAGGATCGTTTTCACCTTTTTGAAACCGTTGTCGTATTCGCCGTTAAAACCGGGCTTCTCATTGCGCACCAGTTGCACCGCCAGCTTGGCCGCCTCGCCGGCCAGCAGCTTGAGCGGCTTGTACACCGTCATCGCCTGCGACCCGGCAATCACGCGGCGCACCGCAGCAATATCGGAATCCTGCCCCGACACCGGCACTTTGCCATCTAGCTTTTGCGAGGCCAGCGCCTGGATCGCGCCACCAGCCGTGGCGTCGTTCGATGCCACGATCCCGTCGATCTTGTTGTTATTGGCCGTCAGCGCATTCTCGACAATGGACAGCGCTTCCGACGGGCTCCAGTCCTTGACCCACTGCTTGCCGACGATTTTGATATCGCCCTTGTCCACCAGCGGCTGCAGCACGGCCATCTGGCCTTCGCGCAGCACCTTGGCGTTGTTGTCGGTCGGCGCGCCGCCCAGCAGGTAGTAATTGCCTTTCGGACGAACCTTCACCACGCCGGCAGCCTGCATCTCGCCCACGGCCTTGTTGTCGAAGGAAATATACGCATCCACATCGGCATTGAGCACCAGCCGGTCGTACGAAATGACCTTGATATTGGCCTTCTTGGCTTCCTTGATCGCGTTATTGAGCACGGTCGCGTTGTAAGGCACGATCACCAGCGCGTCGACCCCGCGCGAAATCAGGTTTTCGATTTGCGCGATCTGCTTTTGCTCGCTGGCGTCGGCCGACTGCACGAACACCTTGGCGCCCAGCTTGTCGGCGGCAGCGACGAAATAATCGCGGTCGCGCGCCCAGCGCTCAAGGCGCAGGTCGTCGATCGAAAAACCGATCTTCGGGTTTTTGGCATCGGCGCTGGCCTGGCCGCAGGTCAATATCATCATGGCCGATACGACCGCTACGCTCAGAATTTTTTTCATCTTGTTTGTCTCCATTATTGTTATACGACTTGGATGCTACCCGGCACAGCGCCGTGTTTTTGGCAACGAAATAACGGAATCCCGCCGTTCATTGCCATATCTACATTTATCTCGTCACGGATGTCATCACGGATGTCATCAGTGGTTATGCCTCGGCAAATCGTGGCCGACGCCGCGGTACGGCAGCGCCATTTCCATGCAGCCGCCCTGTTCCAGCTGGCCCACGGTGGCGCGGTACAGCTCCTGCCACGGGGTCTGGCTCGGCGGCGTGGGCGGGATCGGTTCCTTCCTGCGTTCGGCCAGGACTGCGTCGTCCACCAGCATGTCGCAGCGGCCCGTATTCAGGTCGACGCGGATGATGTCGCCGCTGCGCACGTAGGCAAGCCCGCCGCCGGCCGCGCTTTCGGGCGAGGCATTCAAGATCGAGGGGCTGTCCGAGGTGCCCGACTGGCGCCCGTCGCCCAAGGTCGGCAGGTTGAGGATGCCACGCCGGATCAGTGCGTCCGGCGGCTGCATATTGACCACTTCGGCCGAACCCGGCCAGCCGATGGGGCCGGCGCCGCGAATGACCAGCATGCAGCCTTCGTCGATATCGAGCGCCGGATCGTTGATGCGCGCGTGGTAGTCGCCCGAGCCGTCGAACACCACGGCGCGGCATTCGAACACATTTTCGTGGCCGGGGCGGCACAGGTAGCGCGCGCGGAAGTCGGCCGAGATCACGCTCGTCTTCATGATGGCGAAGTCGAACAGGTTGCCCTTGAGGACAAAGAAGCCCGCCTTGGCTTTCAGCGGCGCGTCGTACGGATAAATTACCTCACGGTCGACGCTGGCGCGGTCTCGCAGGTTGACCGCCATGGTGGTGCCGGTGACGGTCAGGCGCTCGGCGCGCAGCTTGCCGGCCTGCTGCAGCTCCCACATGATGGACGGAACGCCGCCGGCGCGATGAAACCGTTCGCCGAGGAATTTGCCGGCCGGCTGCATGTTGAGCAGCAGCGGCACGTCGTGGCCGAATTCCATCCAGGCGCTCGATTCGATCTCGACCCCGGCGTGGCGCGCCATGGCCATGATGTGCGGCTGGGCGTTGGTGGAACCGCCGATGGCGGCATTGACCACGATGGCGTCCAGGAACGCGTCCTTGGTGAGGATGTGCGAAGGACGGACATCCTCACGCGCCAGCTCGACGATGCGGCGGCCCGTTTCATAGGCCATCTGGCCGCGTTCGCGGTACGGCGCAGGAATGGCCGAGCAGCCGGTAAGCGACATGCCGAGTGCTTCGGCCAGCGCGTTCATGGTCGAGGCGGTGCCCATGGTGTTGCAGTGCCCGGCGGACGGCGCCGAGGCGGCCGCGATCTGGAGGAATTTTTCATTGTCGATCTCGCCGGCGGCGAGGCGGCGGCGGCCGTGCCAGATGGCGTTGCCGGAACCGGCCAGTTCGCCCTCGAACCAGCCGTCGAGCATCGGTCCGCCGGAGAGCACGATGGCGGGAATGTCGACCGTCGAGGCGGCCATGATCTGGGCCGGCGTGGTCTTGTCGCAGCCGGTGGTGAGCACCACCGCGTCGATCGGGTAGCCGTGCAGGATTTCGACCAGGCCCAGGTAGGCCAGGTTGCGGTCGATGGATGCGGTCGGGCGGCGGCAGTTTTCAAAAATCGGGTGCAGCGGGAATTCCATGGCAATGCCGCCGGCGTCGCGGATGCCGTCGCGCACGCGCTTGGCCAGTTCCAGGTGGATGCGGTTGCACGGGCTGATGTCGCTGCCGCTCTGGACAATGCCAATGATGGGCCGGCCGGCGCGCAGTTCGTCGGCGGTGATGCCGTAGTTCATGAAGCGCTCCAGGTAGAGGGCAGTCATGTCGATGTGGTCGGGATTGTCGAACCAGTCCTGCGAGCGGTAGCGGCGTGGCGGAGTTGGGTGGGTGCTCAAACGATATCCTGTAGCGAAATGGTGTGCTGGGCCAGGCCCGGCGTGTCGGTGCGGAAGGTAAACAGACCCCCGGCCAGCGGTTCGCGCGCGCGCTCGTCCTCGCTCAAGCCCTTCCAGGCGGTGGTGACGAAGGCGGAGCGCAGGTCGGCGCCGCCGAAGGCTAATTTAGTGATGTTGGAGACGGGAAAGGCTATCGTGCCCACCAGTTCGCCGGCCGGGTTGTAGCGGTCGATGCGGGCGCCGCGGAACATGGCGACCCAGATGCCGCCGTCGGCGTCCACGGCCATGCCGTCGGGGTGGCCGGGGGCTTGCGTGACGATGAACAGGCGCTTGCGCGTGGCCGTGCCGTCGGGCAGGACGTCGAAAGCGTAGATCTTCTTGCCCAGGGTATCGGTGTGGTACAGGGTCTTGCCGTCCGGGCTCATGGCCGGGCCGTTGGTGATGATGTAGCCGCCTGTCGACGGTGGTGAGACGACCGCCGGGGTGCAGGCTGTAGAGCGAGCCGGTGGGGTCGGTTTCGCCGGCGTCCATCGAGCCGAACCAGAGCGAGCCGTCCGCGGCGGCAAAGCCGTCGTTGAAGCGGTTGTTGGGCAGGTCAGCTTCGATGGGGCGCAGTGGGGAGAACTGGCCGGTTTGGTCGTTGAAATGGTAAAGGCCGTCGTCGAGGCCGACGATGAAGCCGGTGGTGCCAGTACGAACTTGGGTTCCCGCCGAGGGCCGCCTTGGCGCGGGAACGACGGAGCTTTGGTTATCAGCCCCAGCTACACCACCGTCGTTCCCGCGCAGGCGGGAACCCAAGTTCTCCATGCCGCCACTGACTTGGTCCCCCGCCGAGGGCCGCCCTGGCGCGGGAACGACGGAGCTTAAGGTAGCGGCCGCCGGCACAATAAACCCCGGCCTCCCCGGCGCACTCCACGACTTCCGCTGCGTTCCATCCGCCGCGCAGCGATGCACCTGGCGCCCGCGGATATCCACAAAATACACGTAATTGCTGGCGGCATGCCAGATCGGGCCTTCCCCCAGCTCGGCACCCACCGGCCACAGACAAACAGGCTGTTCCATGCTCATGCTCCGTACCATCCAGCGTCGACGAAATAGTCGCGTCCGGTGCAGCGTCCCGCGTTACCCGAGGACAAAAACAGCGCCAGCGCCGCCACATCCTGCACTTCCACCCGCTCGCGCAGGCATTGCCCGGCCAGGATCCTGACCTCTTCATCCGGCGTGTGCCACAGCTGCTCCTGGCGCGGCGTGCGCACCGCTCCCGGAATGATGCAGTTGACGCGAATGCCATCGACACCCAGATCGCGCGCCAGTCCCCGCGTCAAACCTTCGATGGCGGCCTTGGCAGTCATGTACAGGCTCAGGTTCGGCAAGGCCAGGTGCCACGAAATCGATCCCATGTTCAGAATCACGCCGGCGCCCTTGACGCGCATGCCCTCGGCGGCAGCCTGGGCGCAAAAGAACTGGTGGCGCAGGTTGACCGCCATGCGCTGGTCCCAATAGGCCGGCGTGACGTCCTTGACGCCGTGGCGGTCATCGTTGGCGGCGTTGTTGATCAGGATATCGACCGCCCAGCCGCCCTGCCCGATGCGGGCAAACACGGCAGCGAGCGCTTCCAGATCGGTCAGGTCGCAAGGCAGGAATACAGGCGGATGGACGGAATCGGCCAGCGAGCGCGCCAGTTCCTGCGACGCTTGCTCGGCAATGTCGACGAAAAACACGCGCGCGCCCTGGCGTGCAAAGGCGCTCACCATTTCCGCGCCGATGCCGCTGCCGCCACCGGTGACCAGCACAGTTTTACCGGCAAGATCGGGGTAGATCGCGTAAGTCAGATTGCTCTGTTCGCTCATTGAGTCATTCTCGGCAGGCTGCGGCGGGCCAGGTTGTCGAACAGCGCGCGCACGCCGAAGGTCCACGGCGCGACCAGGTCGCTGCGCTGGACTTCATTGACGAGCGTGCCGAGCGAGGGCGTGGAAATGCTGACGCGGTCGCCCAGGTGATGGGTAAAGCCGGCGCCGGCGGCGTCACGGTCCTTGATCGGCGAGAACATGGTTCCCAGAAACAGCATGAAGCCGTCCGGATATTGATGGTGCTTGCCGCACACCTGGCCCACCAGGTCGAGCGGGTCTCGGCTGATTTCGCGCATGCGGCTCGCGCCTGCCAAGTGGAAATCGTCATCGGCGCCTTCGATCAGCATGCTGACCTCGGCATTGCGGATGGTATCGATCGTAAAGTGCTCGTCGAACAGGCGGATGAACGGGCCAATCGCGCAAGAGGCGTTGTTGTCCTTGGCTTTACCGAGCAGCAAGGCGCTGCGGCCTTCGATATCGCGCAAGTTGACGTCGTTGCCCAGGCTGGCGCCGCGCACTTCGCCGCGGCTGTTGACGGCAAGGACGATTTCCGGCTCGGGATTGTTCCACTTGGAATCGGGATGCAGGCCGACGTCGGCGCCAAAACCCACGGCCGACATCGGCTGCGACTTGGTAAATACTTCGGCGTCGGGGCCGATGCCCACTTCCATGTAGGGCGACCACAGGCCGCGCGCGATCAGGTCTTGCTTGAGCTTGTCCGCCGCGGGCGAGCCGGGCTTGATGGCCGAGAGGTCGTCGCCGATGCATTCCTGCATGGCCGCGCGCAGTTCGCCGGCGCGGGCCGGGTCGCCCTTGGCCTGTTCCTCGATCACGCGTTCGAGCAGGCTGACGGCGAAGGTGACGCCGCACGCCTTGATCGCCTGCAGGTCGTTGGGGGCCAGCAGGCGGGTGCTGTCGGTCCCGGCCTTGGCGTTGGCCAGCAGCTCGTCCAGCGTGCCGAGCGCGTCGCCGGGGGCGTTACGGGCAATTTCCGGTGCGTCGGCGCGTTCGAGCAGCTCGGCCATGGTGGCGGCGTGCGCGCTGATGTCGATGAGCTGGCCCTGGCGCAGCACCACCACCGAAGGACCGGTACCGGCGCGCCAGACGCGGCCGACCAGCAAGGCCCGTTCCACATCGACCGGCAACATCGATTTTACTGAATCTGTCATGTCTCTCTTCCCGATTGGTATCGATGCCGGCCGGGGATGTCCCTTGCCCGGCATCACGGGATAGATGGTGCCCTTTGTGTTGTGTGTTTTCAATTATGAAATCCACCAAGGGCGATCATGATTATCAGCAGGGCCGGCGAACGTCGCTGTTGCTTATTGATCGGAATGACCGTGCGGCGTTTGACAGTCGTTTCCTGTGAGCATAATCTTCCAGAGCAACTGTGCCCGCGCGAGTGGCGACGCTCGACTCTTCCCTCGCGTTGCCGGCGACGACACCAGCAGTCAATCCACTCCAGAGGCCCGCCTTGAAAGACTATTTTCGCTCCAGCCAATCGCGCTTCATCGCGCTGTTCTCCGCCATTTTCGTCGGCTTGCTGGTCATTACGGTGGCGGCCATCGCGCTGTTCATCACGCCGGAGCTGAAACGCGCCGAAGGTCAACTGATCGGCCATGATGTCAACAACATTGCCATCAAGATCACTCAACAACTCAAGCAGGTCGAGGCGCAGCAGCGTGCCATCACCCAGACCGTGGCGTTGATGGACAGCGCCGCGATCGACACCCTGCTGCCGGGCCTGGTCGACCAGTACGGCGATGCGAACGTGTTCGGCGGCGGCATCTGGCCCGTACCGAAAAAGCGCGATCCGGAAAAAGAGAAATTCAGCACCTTCTACGCCCGCGACGCGGCCGGCAAGCTGCAGGTCAACACCCACTGGAATACGCCCGAGTCGCTCAAATATTTCGAGCAAGCCTGGTGGCAGGGTGGCGCCAAGGCACCCAAAGGCCAGTGCGCCTGGGCCAAGGCTTACAAGGACGATGCGAGCGCGCAGCCGCGCACCAACTGCGCCATGGCCATCTACAAGGACAATGAGCTGTTCGGCGTCTCCACTGTCGACGTCACGCTGGGCTTTTTCAACCGCCTCGTGGCGGACATGGAAGCGGCCGTGCACGGCCAGATTCTGATTCTGGAACACGACGGCAAGATCGTCAGCAACAGCAGCTATATCAAGAGCGAGATCGTGCTCAAGAACATCAGCGACCTGGCTCCCAGCTCGCCGCTGGCGGCGCAGCTGGTCAAGGTACTGCCGCAGCTGGGCGACAAAGCCGCGCTGGAATCGGCGTACCGCAGCGATGGCACCGACCACACCCTGTTTATCGCCACCATTGCGGGCAGTCCGTGGGTACTGGCCACCAGCCTGCCGAATCATCTGCTCAGTCAACAGAGCGACCGCATCCTTCACACGCTCGGCATGGTGCAGATTCCAGTCGCCATCGCGATGCTGATACTGATCGTCCTGGGCATCCGCATGGTCATGCACCGCCTGGACGTTTTGAAGGGCAACATCGACGACCTGTCGGCCGGCGACGCCGACCTGACGCGCCGCCTGCCGCCCGGTGGCGGGATGGAGTTCGACGCCGTTTCGAGCAGCTTCAATGCCTTCATCGAGCGCCTGCAGAGCATGCTCCAGCAAATCGGCATGAGCACCCAGTCGATCGCACTGGCCTCGCGCGAGATCGCGGCCGGCAATCAGGACCTGTCCTCGCGCACCGAGGCGCAGGCCAGTTCGCTCGAAGAGACGGCGGCCTCGATGGAGGAGCTCACCAGCACCGTCAAGAACAACGAGGACAACGCCAGCCAGGCCAACCGGCTGGCACTGGAGGCGTCCACCGTGGCCGCGCAGGGCGGCAACATCGTGTCCAGCGTAGTGACCACCATGGGCTCGATCGAGCAATCGTCGCGCAAGATTGTCGACATCATCAGCGTCATCGACGGCATCGCCTTCCAGACCAATATCCTGGCGCTGAACGCGGCCGTGGAGGCGGCCCGCGCCGGCGAGCAGGGTCGCGGCTTTGCCGTGGTGGCCTCCGAAGTACGCAATCTGGCGCAGCGCTCGGCCGCGGCGGCCAAGGAAATCAACGCGCTGATCGGCGAATCGGTGGCCGGCGTCGACAAGGGCGCCGCGCTGGTGGCCGAAGCCGGCACCACGATGCAGCGGATCGTCGCCAGCACCGACAAGGTGGCCGGCATCATCGGCGCCATCATGGGCGCCAGCGCCGAACAGAATCTCGGCATCGGCCAGGTCAACCGGGCAATCACCGAGCTGGACGATACCACCCAACAGAACGCCGCCCTGGTCGAACAGGCGGCGGCAGCGGCGCAGTCCCTGCAGCAGCAGGCCGCCAACCTGGAACAGATCGTCGGCGGCTTCAAGCTGTATGAGGGGGGCAAAATGGCGGCGTTGCCGCCAAGCCCCCCTGCCCGGCGCCTGACGCGCGCCCCAGCCAAGCAGCCCTGAAGCCCTCGGCCATACACTCATCAAGCCCGCTTGCGCCGGCTCATCATGCCGACCACGGCCAATCCGAGCCCGAACAGCGCCATGCTGCCCGGCTCGGGCACGGCCATGGCGCTGGCGTCCACGCGCAAGCCCTGATCGAGCCCCAGGCCGGCGGCATCATGCCACTGGCCACCCTGCTCAAGCGCGTAACCGTCCAGCGCACTGGCAACCGAACCAGGCATGCTGGCCTGGCTTTCGCTGCCGTAGGTCGAGGTGAACACGACCCAGTAACTGCCCTGTTCCACCGCCCAGTTCAGGCCCGCCGCACCGTGCCATGCCGCCTCGCCCAGGCCGGTGGCGAAGCTTGCCGAGCGCAGCGCGCTACCCGGAATGAAGCCGCCCTCGCCATCGGCGCGATTGCTGAACAGGCTGATGCTGACCGCGCCGGCATCGGTGCTGAAGTAGCCTTCGACGCTGTTGATCGTCAGGTCGGACAGAACGGAAAACCGGCCCGCGTAGCTGTGGCCGCTGTTAAAAGCCCAGCCAGCGCCGACGGCGTTCGACGGCGTGCCCGTGTCGGCCACCAGGGCCGCTTGGGCCACCCCGGGCGCCACGCCCAGCGCGAGAAGAAAAACGACAGTCATACGCAATCGCTCAAAAAACATGGTGATCTCCAGATCGTAAAGGTGATGTGATTACTTGAGCTTGCCGGCACCGGCCTGCGCGGGTACGGCGAGAAGGGTCGAGCTCGCCGTCTGCAGTGCGTACAGATACGGCGGGGTCCACAGGTTGGCTGCGTCCGGGCGCGCCATGCCGCACTGGCCGTCGACCGCATTGGTGCCGGCGCGGTCGCTGGTAAAGATGTGGCCGGACGAGCGGAAGCCGATGAAGCCCTTGCCCTTGATGGCCTTGCCGCAGAACTCGGACAGCTTGAGGCCGGTGATGTTGTAGTAGCTGTTTTCAACCAGCATGTTCGAGCGGTAGCGCGCATCGGTGCCGCTTTCGAACTTGACGTCGGTCTCCTTGGTCATCACGTTGCCGGTGATGAGATTGTTGGACATGTGCACTTGGCCGTAGCGATTGAGCGGCAGGCGCGCCGCTACCGAACTCCACCAGTTGCCCGAAAACGTCACATGCAAGCGGCCCTCGTCGCTCCAGGCGCGGCCGCCGTCGCCATTGCCGACCAGCGTGGTCTTGTGGTGATTGGCGAAATAGCTGTTGGCGATGGTGACGTAATCGCTGCCGCGCACCACGTCGAGCGCGCCGTCATGCCGCGTCTTGTACGTGCCGGTGGCGAGCGACTCGGGCGTGTCGCCATCGCTCACGCTCAGGTGATCGAGGAAAATGTTCTGTCCGCGCGAGACGGTGATGCCGTCGGCGTAGGCATTGCCCGCGTCCTCGGGATTGACATCCCACGGCGTGTCGATCACCAGGTTGCGCACGATGATGTTGCGGGTCCAGGTCGGATAATCCTCGCCGTCCTTGCCGTCCTTGATCCACTTCTTGAAATCGGCTTCCGGATCGCCGCCCGGCGCCAGCGCCAGTTCGCCGCCGATCAGCAGCGCGGTGCCCGTCATGCGCGCCGGCCGGCCCTGGGCGTCGTTGATGCCCACCAGGGTGGTGTTCGACGGCAGGTTGATCGAGCCGCCGTATTTCTGATCGGCGTAGCTGGTGTATTCCTTGAACACCGTATTGTTCTGGCTCCAGCGCAAGTCGATGTGGCCGACCACGCGGATGATCTTCGGTTCGTTGCCGGCTTCCTTGATGGCGGCCACCAGTTGCTGGCCGTTGAACACGGTGTAGACGCGGTCGGAGCGGGCCGCGCCGCCCCCCGTGACCACCACCTTGCCCTTGCGCGACCAGGTATGCCAGCCGGTGGCCGGCGCGCTCTGGCGCTCGAAGGTGAGCACGCCGCCGGTCGGGTCGACCCGGGCGAACTGCCACGCCGGCAGCTTGGGCGCGGCCATGTAGCTGGCGGGGTCGTGCTTGCCGTTCACCAGGACGGGCGCCGAGTAGTTGCGCACGCCGTACAGGGCCGTTTGCAGGGGCGTGCTGGCGCCAACAAAAGTGCTCGCGTCGAGCGGGGCCGCCTGCGCGGTGGATGCCAGCATGAGGCTGACGGCGAGTAAGGTGGTTTTCATGGTTGTCTCCAATGAAGAAAATAGAAAATGGCGCGCGTTCTTTTGTTGAACGCTTCAATGCGCCTCGCATGACGATCCCTGCCCGCGCGCTGGGGCCTTGCCTGCGGCAATGCCGTATCGGCGTGAAAAACGTCGCGGCAAGCCGCAGCGCATCACGGTCGACCGGGTTCAGCTGGGTGGGTAGGGAACAGCTTTCAGCATCCAACAGCGATGACTGAGACAGGTACCTCGCGTACCTGTCGCCGTTGCGAGGAAGGCGGGGAGCCGGGTTCGCGCAGGTCAGGATCGGCGCCGGCAGCCCCAAGCGGGGTCGTCACGGCAGCGACGACTTCATACTACGCGGGATAAGATGATTAAACAATCAGCAAGTTGTATGATGTGTGGTTTTCGGGCGGCGGATCGCTGCCTGGCCCGGTGAAAAACAAGGACTCCGACCATTTGACAATGCCGCAACGACGGCAAGTAAGCGCCATGCCTCATCTCTCGATTCGATTCGTCTGCTACCTCACGCTCGGCTGGCTGATCGCCATGCCATTGAGCGGCTTCTTTGGCGCGATGTTGCCGCTTATATTGATTTTTTGGTGTGTGGGCGGGTGCATGCATTTTGCTGCGGACATCATCAATATCGCATCGGCGATCAGACGCGCCGCTCGCCGCTCGGCATCCGAAAAATGGAACGGCCGCTATTACGCGTATTACGGCGCTCAGATCCGCTTGTGTCTGGTGGACGGCATGGTCTGGATCGTGGAGAAGGATGTCCGGGCGATCATTTCACCCGCCGTCAGCGAGCGCGAACAACGCCTGCTGGGCGCCGATTACGCAGCCATTCCCGGCACCGCGCTGTACGGTTATAGTGAGCAGGGTTTATTACGGCTGATTAAAGTGAGGCTGATGCGACGGGGTGGAGAAGCAGACATGAAGAAATTCATCGTATGGCTTCAAAACGAAGCGCTGCCTAACGTAAAACGCGTTCCGACGTCATCGGCGATATGACTCGGCGACTTCCGATCCATGCCAGGCGTTGGATCGAGCGCCAGCGCGGCCAGCAAGCCAGGTAGCGCCAAAGCGCCCGGACCATCTTCCGTTCCTGGCCTGTGCGAAAAGGCCGACGCTGCGAAAAGCAGTTTGTCGGCCATCAAAACGCTCGAATGCCTGTCAAAAAATGTGCATGCCACCGTTGACATGCCCAACGTCACCTACCAGTTCGATCGTACCGGTCCTTGGGTCTAATCGGCTTACGGCAATACACACGTTATTAATACTGTGGATATAGCCAATGGCACCGGTAGGCATGCCCCGGACTTTGGTCGACCGATGCAGCCCCGTCATGCCATGCGCGGTGCGCCAAATGATGTCTTGATGTTCAGAAACTGTACCAGTGAGACCATTAGGAAAGCTGACACGCGCGATCAGAACCCGGGAAGATTCTCCTTGCAGTGCTGGCCTGACAGCTGATCCGGTCTGGTCACGGCGAATATTTAAACGTGGCATACATTCTCCAAGTGTTGGAAGGTGGTGGGACGGCACTCATCGTGCAAATTTTTTGTGGTCCATTTAGCGGCTGCTACGTATCGTAAGCCAAACAAAACAGGTCCACTGCGATCGCGATTCCAATGCATCCAGGCGCGAAGCTAATCGTTCCGACCAGCGTCTGCCAAGGCTTGCCAGGCTAGTCCTAACGCGGCAAGAGGAATACTGGTCAGGCACCTGCTGCGAAAGACGCTTCGACACCAGCTCTCGTTTTCAACGAATTCCTGATTCGCCGGCTCATCATCCTGAGCATCGATTTGCCAGTTCCGCCGCGCGAAAGTGCACTTTTGATATCATTATATATGTCTAGACGTGTCAATCAATCATTTTTTTAATCAAAACCCTCCCACATCGAAGTGGAGCTTGCGGATTAGCTGACCTCGCCTATCGCACGAAGCGCTCATGGCGCCCGCGGCCGTGCGGCGCTCACTCGGTTTGGCTTTCGACCAGTTGAAAAGCCGGCGCACGGGTCACGTCGACATGGCGCGCGCCCGGCTAGGACTGCAGCGACAACCTGTACACCGTGGTCTGCCGGTACACCTGCCCCGGCCGCAGAATCACCGCCGCCGCGCACTGCCCGTTCAACTGATCCGGATACGCATGCGCTTCCAGGCAAAACCCGTCGTGCCGCGCGTACGGCCGTTCCGCCCTGCCCTGCACGCCATCGAGCCAGTTGCCGCTGTAGAACTGCAATCCCGGCTCGGTGGTCGACACCTGCAGGCGCCGCCCCGATCCCGGGTCGACCACCCGCGCCACCTCGCGCAGCGGCCCCGCCCTGCCCATCGCATGCGGTTTGACGCAGTAACAGTGATCGAAGCCGCCCGCCAGGCGAATCTGCGCATCCGGCCAGCCCAGGCGCGGCCCGATCGCGGCCGGCTGGCGGAAGTCGAACGGCGTGCCGCCCACCGCCGCCACCCCGACCGGAATGCCGCCCGGGTCGGTCTCGAGATAAAAATCGGCATCGATCTGCAGCATGTGGTCGCCCACGTCGGCGCTGCCGCCATTCAGGTTGAAGTACGGATGCGCGGTCAGGTTGACCGGTGTCGGCGCGTCCGACACCGCCTCGAAGTCGATGGTGAGGCGGCCTTCGTCGTCGAGCCGGTAATGCACCTGCACGTCGAGCTTGCCGGGAAAGCCGCCGTCGCCGTCCGGCGAGCTAAGGCGCAGCGACACGCCGGCGTTCGATGCGTTCAGTTTCCAGCGCGCCTTGTGAAAGCCATCGTCGCCGCCGTGCAGGTGATTGCCGCGGTCATTCACGGCCGTCTGCACCGGCGCGCCGTCGAGCATGAAGCGGCCGCGCGCGATGCGATTGGCCCAGCGTCCGATGACGGCGCCGAAATAGGCGCTGTTATCGGCATAGCCGTGCGCGTCGCGATAGCCGAGCAGCACGTCGGCCACCTTGCCATACCGGTCCGGCGCCCACCACGACACCAGCGCCGCCCCGCGCTCGCTGATGGTCAGGCGCATGTCGTTGGCGTTGCGCAGGGTGAACAGCTGGTCTGCGGCGCGCAGCGCAGGTGTGGCAAGGAATTGGTTGGTCGTCATTACGAATCTGCATGTTGAAATTGGGGATCCGGCGCCGGCTCGGCCTGGCCTTGCAGGGCCTGGTCCTGGTAGGCGCGCGGGGTGCAGCCAAGCTCGCGCTTGAACACGGAGTGCATGTACTGGCTCGAGGTGAAGCCGCAGCTGAGCGCCACATTGGCCAGGTTGCAGTCGCCGCGCTCGAGGATGGCAATCGCCGCGTCCAGGCGGAAGCGCAGGATCTCGTCGTGCACGCTGCAGCCGAGCTCCTGGCGGAAATACGATTTCAGCGACGAGCGCGAAATGCCGACGTAATCGGCCACCTGCCCGGTCTTGATGCCCTGGCAGGCGTACTGGCGGATGAAGTGGCGCGCGCGCATCACGTGCGGATGCTTGGCCGGTTCGTGCTTGCTCGACGCCAGCACGTTGATGCCGGCCGGCGGCACCAGGATGCGGGTATTGGCCAGGCGCGCGCCGTGCAGCATCTGGTCGAGCAAATGGGCGGCGGCGCGGCCCATTTCCTGCGCGCCCTGGATCACCGAGCTGAGCGGAATGCGGGTGAGCATGCGCGCCAGCGGGTCGTTGTCGATGCCGATCAGGGCCACCTGTTCCGGCACTTCGATGCCGGCGATCATGCAGGCCTGCATCAGCTGGCGCGCCCTGGCATCGGTCACGGCGATGATGCCGCAGGGTTTGGGCAGGCTGTGCAGCCAGTTGATCTGCTGCTGCACCGCTTCGTCCCAGGACGGCGCGCTGGTGCCCTGGCCGCGGAAGACTTCGGCTTCCATGCGGTCGCGCCGCATCAGGCTGCGAAACGCGTTTTCGCGTTCCTGGGCCCAGCGGTTTTCTTGCGCTTCGGGCAGGCTGAACAGGGCGAAATGACGCAGGCCGGCTTCGATCAGATGTTCGTAAGCCAGTTTGATCAGCTTGAAATTGTCGGTGGCCACGTAGGGAACGCCGGCCGGGTAGGCGTTGACGTTTTCGTAGGAGCCGCCCACGGCAACCACCGGAATGCGGCTGCGCGCGAGGGCGGCGGCGACCGCCGGGTCGTCGAAATCGGCGATCACGCCGTCGCCCTGCCAGTCTTCGATGCCGGGCAGGCGCAGGCGGAAATCCTCTTCCAGGAACAGGTCCCACGAGCTGCGCGTGCTCGACAGATAGGCGGCGATTCCTTCAATAACTTCACGATCGAAAATCTTGTTTGCGTTAAACAGCAATGCGATTCGATGCGATTTTGGCATCAACATGGTGGATTGTCTCCTTAGGCCCCGCTGGCGCACCTCTTTATCGGGAGCGCTTCCTTTATTTATTGTATAACCAAAACTAATTGCTTTAGTATCAATGAACTGGACGGTGTAGCGGGGCTGCGGCTCATTCTGCAAGCAACGCAACGGAGTTTCAATTATGAAAATCACCAAGCGGCGTAGCGATTCTCGGTGAAGGCCGCGCGCCGCATAGCGCGCCGCATGGTTCGCGGGATGGGATGGGAAGCGCAAGCGCTTGCCGCTTGCGGAGCAGGGAACTGCGCACGACGAACACCCGCGCGCAGCCTCAGTCCCCATGCCGGCGCTTGGCCAGGAGGCCTACGGCAGTTTAGCGCGCACGACTCCCTTGTCCACAGTCACATACAAACGGCCATCCGCATCCATCGCCAGGCCCATCGGCGCTCCCAGCCCACCGGGTAACTCGCCGGTTTTGGTCTGCGCTTGCCCAGCCACGCCCAGGACCGTCGTGACCACGCCGGCGGGCGTGATCTTGCGAACGGTCGCATTGCCGCGGTCGAGCACGAACACATTGGCGGCCTTGTCCACCACTAACTGGGTCGGCTGATTGAAGCGTGCAGCCTTACCGGTGCCGTCGGCGCTGCCCGCCTCCGTCACGGCGCCGGCAAAAATGCTGGCGCTTCCGGTCGGGGTGACCTTGATGATGGCATGGCGGGCCGTGTCGGCGATGTAGCCATTGCCCACGCTGTCGACGGCCAGGCCGCCATCGTTACGGCCCAGCCGTCCCGCTGTCGCGCCAAGATCGGCGGGATAGGTATAAGTAAATGGGCCACGCGGGTCGTACCCGCCGTTCCTGTAGCCCGATTCCTGCGAATACACGACCCGCCCGCTGCCGTCGGGATTGACGGTCTGCCAGCCATTGAAGCTCACGCCGAAATAGCCCACGCCGGGGGTGCTGGACGGGGCATAGTCGCCGGCCCCGTAGGCATGAAGCACACCTTCCGGGCCGATTGCCAGCGCGACCGGACGCTGCGCGATGGTGGTGGGCAGCCGGCTGTCATTCGCATGGGTCGGCGTATCCGCCAGGCGGATCGTGCCGACCACGCCAGCGGCGCTGATCGGACGGATGACGCCATAAGAATAGGACGAGCCCATACCGGACATCTCGAGCGCATACAGGGTCTGGCTGGTGGAATTGAAAACCAACTGAACGACTTGTCCCGGAGCCACTGCGGCGCCCTCGCTGGTATAGGTGCTGGTTCGATTGATGAAGGGAGAAACCGTCCCGGTTTGCGACATCTTCACGACTTCAATGACTGGCCCCGTGATGACCGAGGATGGCAGTTGCTCCGGCGAACCATTGCCGACGTAGATGGTGCCCGATGCATCGACCGCAATCCCTCCGGGCCTGAACTGCTTGCCGACCATGCTTTCGCCCAGGAGCTTGACAGGTGGTTCAGGCGGCGGCGGTGGCGGGACGGGCGCAGGTGTGCTGTCGGACGAGCCATTGCAGGCGCTGAGTAAGAGGCCCGAAATAACCAGACACAAGGGATTGATTCGGAAGGTACGAAGGATCGGGAACATGAATGCCATCTGAAACGTTTTAGGAAAATCATTATTGCATGATATATATCAATAAACCATGCGCCCGGCCCGATGATCCTCGAATTTTTCATACATCGGTCTCTGGCGGTGCCCGATAAACTGCCCGATTACCCAACCCGCATATGCTCAAGCACGCCCCCATCCGTATTCTCGGCACAATCGCCCTCCTCGCCGGCGTCATCGCCGTGCCGCTGTACGCCAGCGACAAGCCCAAGCACACACAAACCCCGTCGGCAACCGTCCCCTATTCCCAGACCACGGTTACCTTCGCCAATCCAGGCGGCCCGGACCGCCTGGCCGGGACGCTGACCGTGCCGCCCGGCGCCGGTCCGTTTCCGGCAATCGTCATCGTTCCCGGCTAGGGCCAGGTCAATCGCGACGGCGATCTGTTCGGCCACCAGTTCTACCGTGTCCTCGCCGATGAGCTGACCCGGCGTGGGTTCGCCGTGCTGCGCAGCGACAAGCGCGGTATTGGCGAATCGAACGGCAGCTTCGACACCGCCACCACCGCCGACTTCGCCTCCGACATCGAAGCCGGCGTCGCCTTCCTGCGCTCCCGCAAGGACATCAACCCCCAGCGCATCGGCCTGATCGGCCACAGCGAAGGCGCCATCATCGCGCCGATGGTGGCCGGCAAGGACCCGCGCATTGTGTTCGTCGTGATGATGGCTGGAAACGGCATTCGCGGCGACCAGATGCTGCTCGACCGTACCCGCAAGCAGCAAATGGCCGGCAAGAGCGCCACCGAAATCGAGCGCGAACTGGCCCTGCAAAAAGCCGTCTTCGCCGCCGTGACCGCCGACGTGGCGCCCGCCGAGCGCGAAAGCCGCGCCCGCCAGCTGTATCTGGACGCGCAGAAGCGCTACGGCCGCGCCTGGTCGCCGGACGAGTTGGCGCCCCTGCTCTCGCCATGGATGCGCAGCTTCCTGGCATCGGACCCGGTGCCGGTGCTGCAGCGGCCGCGTTGCGCCATCCTGGCCCTGGTCGGCGAAAAAGACCAGGTGGTCATGGCGGAAGAGAATATCCCTGCCCTCACGCGCGCGCTGGCCGGCAACCCCAACGCCAGCGTCAAGCGCCTGGCGGGCTTGAACCACTTTTTCCAGACTGCCGGCACGGGCGCGTTTTCGGAAGTGGCCGGCATCGGGGAAACCATCGCCCCGAGCGCGCTGGAGCTGATCGGCTCGTGGGCTGCCCTGCACTCGGCACCATAGCCATCACGCCCGGGCGGCTAGCGCCAGATCCGGGTCGTTGTCGAACAGCGCCGCCAGCCAGCCGGCAAACGCGGCCAGTGTGGGCGCCGCCATCCGTCCCTGCGGGTACAGCAGCGACACCGGCATGGGCGTGGGCGGCGTGTCGGCCAGCACCTGCACCAGCGAGCCGTCGGCCAGGTGCTTGCGTACCTGATAGGTGGCGGCCTGCGTCAGCCCCAGCCCCTGCAAGGCGCAGATAAGGTTGGCGCCGGCATCGTTGACCGCAATCGGGCCGCTGATGGCGATTCTTGTCACCGCGTCGCCCACCACGAAATCCCAGTCGAAGGGCCGCCCCGTGCGCGCGGAAAAATGCACCACGCTGCGATGCGCGTGCAGATCCGCAATGCTCTTTGGCACACCATGGCGCGCCAGATAGGATGGCGCGGCGCAGGTGACAAAGCGCATCTCGCCAATCTGGCGCCCGATCATCGAGGAATCCTGCAACTGCCCCACCCGCACCGCGCAATCGATGCCATCCCGAATCATGTCGACCAGGCGGTCGGTGATGCTGATGCCCAGTTCGACGTCGGGATAGGCTTCATGAAAAGCGGCAATGTGCGGCAGGATCACGTTCCGCGCCAACGCCGACGGCAGGTCGATCCGCAGCTTGCCCTTGGGCCGCGTCGAGCCGGCGCCGAAAAACGGTTGCTCGGAAGCGTCGATCGCCGCCAGGATCTCGATGCAGTGGGCGTAGTATTGCGCCCCGTCGGGCGTGAGCGAGAGCTTGCGGGTGGTTCGCTGGAGCAGCTGGCGGCCGAGAAAAGCTTCCAGGTTCTTCATCGTCGCCGTCAGCGAAGCGCGCGGCAGGCGCAGACTCTCGGCCGCACGCGAAAAGCTGTTCGCCTCCACGATCCGCACGAAGGTTTGCATTGCTTTCACCTTGTCCACGCGTGTTCTCCGGTCGATTGTTCATATATTGTGAAAAGTATAGGTGCATTATGGGCATATAATCACCTGGCCGGCTTTGTCTACAATGTCCTCAGTTCAACGCGAGTTGATTTTTGAGGATGCAATATGAAACCGAACACCGAACACGCAGGCGCCATGTCGTCCGGCATGGTGCTGCTGCTGGCGGTCGCCGCCGGCCTGATCGTGGCCAATCTGTATTACGCGCAAACGCTGGTGGGGCCCATCAGCCGCGCCACCGGTTTGTCCGCCGGGGCCGCCGGCCTGATCGTCACCCTCACCCAGATCGGCTACACCATCGGCCTGCTGTTCATCGTGCCGCTCGGCGATGTGCTGGAAAACCGCCGCCTGGTGCTCGGCGCGCTGCTGCTGACCGCCATCGCTCTGCTCACCGCGGCCTTCAGCACCACCGGCTGGGTGTTCCTGGCGGCGGCGCTGGCCATCGGTTTGGGGTCCGTGGCGGCGCAAGTGCTGGTGCCGTTTGCCGCCCATCTGTCGCCGGAAGCGACGCGCGGGCAGGTGGTGGGCAAAGTCGTCAGCGGCCTGCTGCTGGGCATCATGCTGGCGCGTCCGGTGGCCAGCCTGGTGGCCGACGCCAGCAACTGGCACGTGGTGTTCGGCGGTGCCGCCGTGCTTATCCTGGTGCTGGCGGCCGTGCTGCGCGTCAAGCTGCCGCAGCGGGTGCCGGACTCGACGCTGCCGTATGCGCGCCTGATCGGTTCGCTCTGGACCCTGTTCAAGACCACCCCGGTGCTGCGCCGCCGCGCCGCCTACCAAGCCGGCCTGTTCGGTGCGTTCAGCCTGTTCTGGACAGTCACGCCGATGATGCTGTCGGGGCCGCAGTTTCAACTGTCGCAGACGGGCATTGCGATTTTTGCGCTGGTCGGCATGGCTGGCGCCATCGCCTCGCCGATTGCCGGCCGCCTGGCCGATGCCGGGAAAACCCTGCCGGCAACCGGTGTCGCCCTGTCGCTTGGCGTGATTGCCTTTGCCCTGCCGTTGCTGATTCCGGGATCGCGCGACGTGGCGCTGGCGGTGCTGGTGGTGGCGTCCATCATTCTGGACATGGGCGTGGCGGCCAGCCTGGTGCTGGGCCAGCGCGCCATTTTCGGCATGGCGCCCGAGGTGCGCAGCCGCCTGAACGCGATTTACCTGGCGCTGTTCTTCGCCGGCGGTGCGCTCGGATCGGCACTCGGCGGATGGGTATTCGCGAGCTATGGCTGGCACGCCGTGTTGCTGGCCGGGATGGCTTTTCCGGCGCTGGGCCTGGGCCTGTGGCTATCGGAATTGCGGCCCGCCCCGGCGATTCAACCGAGCAAATGAACGATGGCGGGGCAGTCCGGCGCGATTTGTCTACCACAAGCCTCGCGCGCAGGCGAGCTAGCGCGATAGATGCAGATCGCGTCGCGCTGCAATCAAGCGCTTACGCTGAAGGTGTACGCCGCCTCTGTCATGCGGCGACAGGCTAGTCCGGTGGCCTCAACACCGGGCACCAGCTTCCCTCCCCTGATTATTTGGCCGCTGGCGCAACGTGGTCGTTCATGTACGGCATCGGCACCCAGCGATAGCCGTCGCCATCGGCGCGCAGTCGGCCCACGCCCGGAAAGGCGATGTGGTCGCCCGCCACCCAGTATTTTTCCCTGGCCGCTTCGGTAAACGCGCGCTTGCGCTCGGCGGCCGCGGCTACCGGATCGACATCGAATACGATGGTGACCGCCGGGTCCGGCATCTGCACTTCGGCCACGTGCAGCAGATCGCCCCAGAACACCAGTTTCTCGCCGCCGCTTTCAAGCACGTAAAAACTGTGCCCCGGCGTGTGGCCGTAGCTCGGCGCCGAGCGCAGGCCGGGAACAAGCTGCGTGGCGCCGTTGAAGGGCTTGACCTTGCCGGCATCGACATACGGTTTTACCTTCATCAACGCCTCGTCGAAGTGCTGGCGTTTGTTGTCGGGTGCCTTGGCGCGATTGGTGGCGCTCATCCAGTAGTCCAGCTCGCGCGCATCGACGTGCAAGGTAGCGTTGGGAAACACCATGCGCTTGCCATTCATCAGCCCACCAGTGTGGTCGGTGTGGATATGCGTGATCAGGATGTCGGTGATCTGCCCCGGCTGGTAGCCGACCGCCTGCAGGGACGCCACCAGTTTGTTGAGCGTCGGCCCGTACAGCTCGCCGCTACCCGTATCGACCAGCACCAGCCGGCTGCCGCTCTCGATCAGGTAGGCGTTCACGGAGGCATGGACATGGGTGCCTTGGAACGTCGCCGCCAGGCGCGCGGCCACTTGCCCGGGCGCCACGTTGGTCAGCAGGTCGCCCGGCGGAATCGCCAGGGTGCCGTCGGACAAGGCCGTCACGTTCACATTGCCCACCTTGAAATGATAATAGCCAGCCTGGACTTTCGTCATTGTGCTCACTGGTGCGATCTGGGCCAGCGCGTGCGGCGCCAGCGTGCCGAACGCAAGGAAAGCGGCGGCGAGATAGCCGGTCATGGCGGTGTTGTTCATGGTGCATCCTTGAAAGTGTTAAAGAGATCGATTATATTTATTTCACTTTCATTGATACATGGGCTAAAAAGACAATGTCTATCTTCATAGCGTTGATAATCGGATGATCGACAACATTCTCGATCTCAACATTTTCGCCCGGGTGGTGCATACCGGCAGCATGACCGATGCCGCAGGGGAACTCGACTTGTCGCTGGCCGTGGTCAGCAAGCGCATGGCGGCGCTGGAAGACCGGCTCGGCGTGCGCCTGCTCAACCGCACTACCCGCAAGCAATCGCTCACGCAGGAAGGCGCGCGCTTCCACCAGCGCTGCATCCGCATCCTGGCCGAGGTGCAGGATGCCGAGGCCGACATGACCGACAGCCGCACCAGCATCGCCGGCATGCTGCGGGTGGCGGCGCCGCGCGGCTTCGGGCGCCGTTACCTGAGCGGCATCGTGGCCGCCTTCCAGCGCCAGCATCCGGCCCTGTGCATCGAACTGAGTCTCGAGGACGCCTTCGTCGACCTGGTCGACTCGGCCATCGACGTGGCCCTGCGCTTCGGCAACCTGAACGATTCGAGCATGATCGCGCGGCCGGTCGCCACCGGTTACCGCATCATGTGCGCTTCGCCCGGCTACATCGAACGGCACGGCGAGCCGCTCACGCCCGAGGACCTGGTGCGGCACGCCTGCATCGTGTACCGCGCCGACTCGACCCGGCACTGGGTGTTCGAGCGCGACGGCAAACCGGTGACGGCCGCCATCACGCCGACCTTCTTCTGCAACGACGGCGACGCCGCCCAGGCCATCGCGCGCGAAGGCGGCGGCATCTTCTACAAAGCCTTGTGGGATGTGAGCGCGGATCTGGACGATGGCTCCCTGGTGCGCGTGCTCAAGCAGTACAGCGCGCCCAGCGAGCCGCTGCAGGTGGTGTACCCGCACGCGCTGCACCTGTCGCCGCGCGTGCGCCAGTTCGCCGACTTCGCCATCGAACGGCTGCGCGCGCAACTGCCCTGAGGCCATTCTGCGTCGGGGCGCGTTCTGCCGCGAAAAGAAGACGCCGGCGTTGCCCTGCCGGATATCTCGATGATGAATCAAGCCGCGCGGGTAAAATGCATGAATGACAAGCGCGCCGGTGCGCGCTTGCACTCTTCATACACGACCCAGACACCATGCCGACGCAACCCATCCTGATCCGCAACCATCTGCGCGCAGCGGACGCGCCCTACGAACTGCTGATGATCCATGAGGGACGGGTGATCACCCTGTCGCCCGCGCTGGTCAATGTCATCGGCGCCTTTTCCGACGACGGCCAGGGTGGCCTGATCGCCGCCGCCAGGGCCGCGAACGGCCGCTGCGGCTACATCAACGCACTTGGCGACTGGCTGGTCGCGCCCGAACTGGACGACACCCGTGCCTTCGGCGACGGCACGCTGGCGCGCTATTGCGAGAACGGCCAGTGGGGTTACATGCACCTGAGCGGCAAGCCGGCAATCGCCCCGCGCTGGGCCAATGTGGCCCCCTTCCGCCACGGACTGGCCGCGGTCATGGTGGCGCAAGATACCTGGCGTTATATCGACGCCGGGGGGGAGTTCGCCTTCGATGGCGAATTCTTCGATGCCAAGCCGTTCACGGCCAACGGCCTGGCGGCAGCCAGCACAGGCCCGCGCGACAAGTTCGGCTACCTGGACCGCCAGGGCGCATGGGCCATCGCACCGCAATTCGAGCGCGCGCTTCAGTTTTCCGATGAGGGCGTGGCGCCTGCGTCGACGAAAAGCGATGCGCATGGCTTGATCGACGCCACGGGCAAGTGGGTGGCGCGGCCGCGCTACTACTGGATGGAGGAATTCAATGCCGATGGCCTGGCGTTTTGCATTGAACGCGGCAAGGGCTGGTCGATGGACTACGGCTATCTGGATGCGAGCGGCAAGAACGTTTTCAAGGACGCCCGGCATCTATCCGGGCACATGGTCGACGGCGTGGTGCGGCAGGACGAACGCATGTACATTTCGCGTGACGGCTACTTCCACGTTTCCAACAACATGGACTGGGGCGCCGACTTCAACGAACACCGTTTTGCCATCGGACGCGCGTCGAACGCCTGGGAACGCGAACACGGCCAGCCCGACCTGCTGCCGGCGTGGGGCATCGTGCGCACCGACGGCCAATTCTCGCCGGCGCCGGCCAACGCCATCGAACCGATGACGTCGAGCGACGGCATGTTCATGGAGACCGAATCGAACACGCCGCTGGCCGTCTTCATCGGCAACGACGACGACCTGCTGATGCTCGACCGCGATGCCCGCGTGGCGTACCGCCTGCGGCGCGAGCAAGGCCCGGATGGCCAGTTCGCGGCGCTGTACGACGACCAGGCGCGCCTGCTCTGGACCGGCGCCGTCAGCAAGGCGATTGACGTACCCGTTCCCTTCTTCGCCGCTCCGGCCGCGACCCTGTTCGAGGAACTCAAGTCGGCCGACCAACTGATCGACTTCGCCAAAGCGATGCTGCTGGAGACCGAGCAAAAGCTGCAGCGGCTCGCGCGCGATCCCGAACTCGATATCGATACCGGCGAGGGCGACGACGATGACGAAGATGACGAAGATGACGAAGATGACGAAGATGACGATGACGATCTTGACGCCCAGATCGCGAATTATGTCTGCACTCGGCGCCGCATCGCCCGCTTCTACCTCGACGAAGGATTAAACGGCTACTACCCGTTCCTCAACGAGATGCGCCGTGCCCTTCTCGGCCGCATCCATGTGGACCTGGCGGCGCGGCTGACCGTGCAATTCGGCCCGAGCGACGACGAGCCTGACTTCGCAGGCAGGCCGGCCGACGAATGGACGGACGCCTGGCCTTTCAGCCTGAACGAACCGCTGCCCGGCGGCGACGCCGGCACGCTCGAGACGAACCGCCTGTGGCTCGGCCTGAGCTGGACCGGCGACACTGGCGACGGCGACGAATGGGGCAACCTGTGGCTGACCTGCGCACCAAGCGTCGACACGCTGGAACTGGCGATCGACGCCTGCGCCAGTCTGGCCGCGCCAGACGAGGACGACGGTCTCGACCTGTCGGCCCTGGTCACCGACTCCCCCGATGGCATCCTGGCGCTCGCAGAAGAACAGATCACCGCCGAACTGGCCGATGCCGCGACCAACGCCAATGCCGGCGCACTGGCCTACCTGCCCGCGCATTTCCAGACGTCCGCACGGCTCGACGCGCTGATTCGCAAGAACGTCCACTCCGCCCACGAAATTCCCAGCGTGTGCATGAGCGCGGACGGCCTGGCGCTGGCCCGCTCGCTGTACGGCGGCGACAAGCGTTGGAAAGCGCATGACGCCCGACGCTCCACGGCGCCCACGGGGTGGGATGAGAATTGCGTGGCAGAGTATTGGGGCGCCCTGCTCGACGCCGGCACCAGCGCGCGCGCCCTGCGCGCCGGTGCGCCATTGTCCGACATTCCGCTGTGGCTGCGCACGCCGGAACTTGAAGCGCTGGCACGCAGTCTGGCGCCCTCGACACCGCAAGACTTACCATAGCCTCGGCCAAGCTCGCCGGCGCGCCAGCACCGGCGCACCGGCGCGTCCCAATCCACCTTTAACGAAAGCATGCCATGCGCGCTGCCCTCACCCTCACCTGTTCCCTGTTCATCGCCGCAGCCCTGACCGGCGGCGCCTCCGCGCTCGCCGCAGCGACACCACCCGCCGCCAACGACCAAGCCAATCTTGAGCGCGATGCGCATGGCAAGGTCGATACCGACGCCATGTTCGCCTTCATGCGGGCACGCAGCGCGACCAAGGGCGAGGCGCTGAGCGAAAAGAAGCTGCAGTGTTACGGCGTATCGCGCGCGCAGTTCCTGGCGGCGGTCGATGCCTCGCTCGTCGCCTGCTATCCGCAGATCGCGCCGGAAAACAGGGTGCGCATCCTGCCCGAAAATGTCATTCCGGCGTTCGGCCTGTGCGCGCGCAAGACACTGCTGGCAGGGTTGAAACTGGACCCCGGCACGGCCAACGCCTGCGTCGCCAAGGCGGATTGACCCGGCTGCCGATGGCGGCTGCCGGTCGGCATGCCCAAAAAAGGTCAACCAGAGACGATACCACGTCAGAAACCCCTGCGGCCGCATGTTGCAAATTTGGCCTTACCATCAACTTTTGTCACAAAGTAGAAACTATTGTCATGCATACTATTTCCTGCTCTGCGGTATAGATCAGAACCGATTTCCCCGGCAACAAAGGCTCTCTGATTGACCAGTGCACCTATGGGTACCGACTCATCCGGCACCTTCCCTTGAGGTATGAAACAGGAGAAGTAAATTGACCAAATCAATCTTTGCTCTGCTTTTGTTGTCCCAGTCGCTGTGCGCATTCGCTTCCGAGCAATCCACCTGCACGGCGAACAAGGGGGCCTACATTACGGGCACCGTCGTCAGCGCGCCCAAGTTTGCGTCCGCATCGACCACCATCGAGGGCGTGAAGCTGACCCACACGCGCCTGAACGTGCGCGCCGACCAGGATGGCAAGACGTACGACGTGGCTATCGGTAACGTGTACGCCGTCGACCATGTCAAGAACGCGTCCACCATGCCGCTGTCGCTCGCTGCCATCAAGGTCAACCAGCGGCTCGGCCTGTGCGGTAAAAAATACACCAGCGGCACCGGCATTCACTGGGTGCACAACAATTGCGGCCCCGTGCCGACCACTTCGGAGCCGAACGGCTGGGTCAAGGTGATTGCAACTTCCGGTTCGGTCAGCGCCAGCAAGACGCGCAGCCAGAACTATTGCTACCTTTGGGATTGAACGACCAACCCTGCACTGGCGCCGTGCGGAGCATTCCGCATGGCGCTGCCATCGTCGAGTAAGCTGATGAATGCACGCCTTCCCCTGTTGATTTGTCTCGGCCTTGGCGCCGCCGGCCTTGGTATCTGGCTCGCGACCGGCCTGCTGGCCGGCGAAGCGCCAGCGCCCGTCGTGGCCCCCCGGCCTGCCGCCGCCGCCACGCTCGCAGAGCCGCGCTGGTTCTCATCCATGCCCGAGGCGGGCGCAGCGCGTCCGGGGCCAGGCATGCTGTCGGCGAAAAAGGCCCCGGTCTATGGCCGCAACGGCCGCGTCATCGAGCTTGGCGGCTTGAGCATCGCGCAGTACATCGGCACGCGCATCGCGGCCGCGCGCAGCGGCGACGCCAGGGCCGCCTACGAGGTGTATCAGGCCGAATCGGTGTGCGCCGCCAACGAGGATCCGGTGGCCGACTACAACGATCCGGCCGAACTGGCAGCCTTCCAGGCCGAACGCAAGGAACTGAGCGCATTGTGCGCGGGCATTTCGCCGGCCCAGGTGCAGGAACGGCTGGGCTTTCTGAACCTGGCGGCGCGCTCCGGCAACAAGGCGGCGCAGATCGATGTGTACATGGAAGGGCCGTACGGGCGCAGCGTGGACCTGACGCAAAATCCCGACGACCCGATCGTCAAGCAATGGAAAGACGATGCGCTGGCCTACCTGAAACAGGCCGGCGACCAGTGCGACCATTTTGCGCTGGCCCTGCTCTCGACCGTGTACGACGCCGGCCAGATCACGGAGCGCGACTTGCGTACCTCGATGGCCTACAGCATCGCCGCCGCCATACCGCGCAAGAAGCCAGTAACGCAGGAACAATTGCGTGACCGTTTTGGCGAGGAATTGTCGGCCGACGATTTCGCCGGCGCGCTTGCCCTCGGGGAGCAGCTGGGAAAACAGGCCTGCCCGGCGCGGCCCTAGCGCGTGCTCCGGAAGTGCTAGCGGCTGTCCTTGACCGCGATCTCGACCAGCGTCTTGCCGTCGGCACTGACCACGCAACGGGCGATCATGGTCGAGGCGATATTCATTTCGTTCTTGGCGGAGAATTTGAGCGACACCTCCAGCTGCCCGTTGGCGCCGCGCGTGACGGGGCTCGGTGTATCGCCGATATAGGAAACCGACTTGATGGCGCGCGACTCGATCGTGTTCATGCAGGTGCGGCGGGCGGCGGCGTCGAGCGGATTTTCCGGCGCGGCAGGCTTTCCGCAGGCCGCAAGGGCAAACATCATCGGTAGCAGTGTCAGTTTTTTCATCGTGTCCTCATCAAGTCGAAAAATGATACATGACCCGGCAAGCCGCCAGCAAGTCCCAGGCCTGCGTTTCCGGATTCCCCCGATACGTAAAGACAATCACCACATGTGACGAAAAAGCACGTAGAATTGCAATTTAGGTAACCCATTTCAATTCAACAACCTTGAAAGTCCATTCTGTATGAACCACGCCCTGATCCGCAGCCTGCTCGCCGTCGCCCTGACCACGGTTTTCGCGAGTGCGCAAGCGCAAGTGCCCGAGGCTACGCCGCAGGAACTCGCCGACCTCGAGAGCGCCGCGCCGAATCTGGTTGCCGCCATCGAATGCAAACGGAAACTGGTTTATACGGATGCGGTCAAGGCGTTTGTGAAGGATCCGAACAGCTTCGAGAACATTATCCTGCCGGCGCCCGTGAGCATTTTCGGACTCAGGACCGTGGTGATCGGCGTGACCGAAGATGACGGCAACGGGGGCGGTGGCTATGTCGCCAAGTTCAGCAACGTGTCGCTGAAAGAAGTCGCCAAAGCAGCCAGGGTCAAGGGGCCTGACTATAAACGCAACGTCAAAGGCGGCGGCATGATCGAAGTGGGCAGCGAAGACAAGGAGACGGTCTACATCACCTGCATCCGCGGCGCCAGCGACGACTGATAGCGCGCCGTCATGCGCCGCTGATGGCGCCTTGGCCGAGAATGAACGCGACCTGCTGGGCGGGCGCGATGCCGATGTCGATGACCACGCCCGCTTCGTCGGCCTGCAGCGGTTCGAGGTCGCGCAACTGGCTCTCGAGCAGCGAGGGTGGCATGTAGTGATCGGCGCGCGCGCGCATGCGCCCTGCGATCAGATCGCGCGAACCGTCCAGGTGGGCGAAGCGCAGCGCCGGATCGCCCTGGCGCAGCAGGTCGCGGTAGCGCCGCTTGAGGGCCGAGCAGGACACGACCAGGCCGGCGCCGGTTTCCCGGGCATTGCGAATCTGTTCTTGCAGCGCACCCAGCCAGCCGGCGCGGTCATGATCGTCGAGCGCAATGCCGGCGGACATCTTGGCGACGTTGGCGGCCGGATGAAACTGATCACCCTCCACAAAAGGTACACCGAGTTCATGGGCCAGGGCTTGCCCGACCGTGCTCTTGCCGCAGCCGCTTACCCCCATCACCACCCAGCGACTCTCGTTGCCGTGCTTGCTGTCTGAATTGATCATTCTGCTGTCCAGGCGAAAGTTAGCGCTAACATAGAGCTCGAAGTCTAGCGAATTGGTGGGATTTGTAAAGACCTTTTGCAGAACGTGCTTGCGATGTCCACAGTTGTAAACAAATTCTGTGGATAAGTGTGTTAACAAGCATAGTGCGACAGCGCCAAGTCATTGCTTTTAAAGAGGAAAATGCCACTGCGCACTTTTCGGGCAGTGTGGACAGTTGCCGCGTCGATGCAAGTTGCAAACAGAATCTGTGGATAAGTTTGTTAACAAGCCGCCCCTTCCATTCCTAAGTCCTTGTTTATGAAGGAAAGAACACGGCTGCGCGCTTTTCAGGCAGTGCGGACAGACGATGTTCGGTGTGCAACTTGCAAACAGAAACTGTGGATAAGTTTGCTAACAAGCCCGCCGCCCGCCCGCTAAGTCCTTGCTTTCAAACACAAATCTGCCGCTGCGCGCTTTTCGGGCAGCAAATTAGCGTGCCAGCTGCAAGGGCAGCACCGGACCAAGCTTCATCCCGTTCGCCTTGATGGCGGCGTTGAGCGTATCGATGCGGTCCTGCATGGCCGGATGCGAGGCAGCGTAATGGGACAAGCCGGCGAAGGCCTCGTCCTCCTCCTTCAGGGCGGCAAACAGCTCGGTGGCGCCGCCGGCATGGCCGTAGCGGCAGTTCAGGATGCGCAGGGCCGCGCCATCGGCGGCCGCTTCGCGCGTGCGTGAATACTTGGCCTGCCCCAGATGATTCACGGGCGCCAGCAAGTCGCTCAGACCCGAATCGCTCCCCGTCAGCAGCGTCGATAAGCCGAACAGCACGATGCCGCGTCCCATGGCCCGCAAATGGTCGCGCTGGGTGATGTGCGCCAGCTCGTGCGCAAGCACGAAAGCGAGGCCATTCTCCGAACGTACCTGCCCCAGCAAGCCGCTGAAGACGATGATATTGCCGCCCGGGACGACTGCCGCGTTGGGCGTGTCCGACTTGGTCAACGTGATGGTGGCCGGCAAGCGCAAGCCGGCGCAGCTGCGCATGCTGTCGACCAGCGCCTGCAGCTGCACCTGCTGCGCGCGCTCGGCGGGCGCCGTTTCCATCGACTTCGCCGGCAGCAGCGCGTACAGGCGCGCTTCGCTTTCGTGGCTGAGCCGGTCGACCATGGCATCGACGGCCAGCCCGAGCAGCCAGAAAATCAGGACCGTGCCCGCCAACAGCCAGCCCGCGATGACGATGAAGTCCTTCAATGGGTGCTCGTACGACACATTGTCGTTATGGGCGGGCTGCGACGGCTGGTATTTCATGGCGCTTTCTTACTTGGCGAAATAGATCGCGGTGCCGTAGGCCAGCACTTCCACCGAGGTCACGCTGCCCGGCATCTTGCCGGAAATCGACATCGCTTCCAGGCGCAGGTTGACGATTTCGTGCGCGCCGGGGCAGCTTTCCTTCAGCCGCAGCACCGCTTCACGGCGGGCACGGTCGATCAGCGTTTCGTGCGACTTGACGGCGCCGCCGATGAACGAGCGCAAGCCGGCCACAGCCTGCTTGAAGTAATCGATCGAGACGACCACGTTGCCATACACCAGCTCACTGCGTTCGACCGGACGGGCCGGATCGAGCAGGGTCTTGAGCGAGGTCGACGGCAGATGCAGCCAGGTTTTTTCGCGGGCGTGGATGGAGCGGTAGTGCTTGGCTTCGGCGGCACGGCCACAGAAGTAACCGAGCACGATCAGGCCCAGCCATATTCCCATCATGGCAAATTCTTGCATCGTCTCAGCCTACGGTGACGGCGGTGCCGTACACATAGATTTCCGCGGCGCCGGCAGCAACGGACGAAGTCGAAAAGCGCACGTTGACGATGGCATTCGCGCCCATCTGGGTCGCCTGCGCCTGCATGCGTTCGATCGCGCTGTCGCGCGATTCATTGAGCAGCTCGGTGTAACCCTTGAGCTCGCCGCCGACGATATTTTTCAGGCCGGCCATGATGTCGCGCCCCACGTGCTTGGCCCGCACCGTGCTGCCCGACACAACGCCATGACAAGTGATGATGGACTTGCCCGGAATGGTTTCGATGTTCGTCATTAACATAAATTAACTTTCTTGCTACTTTGGATGGAGATCAATTATAGTTACAAACTTGCCAATCCCAAAGCTTTTCCGCGTCCCCAGCCTGCCCTCGCCCGCAGCGCCCCGGGCAAAAACACAACAGTATCGATAAGCTAACGACCGCGTTTCCGCATCCGCGGCGCATCAGCTTATGCCAACCACATGCGCCGCCGTTGCTGGGCTTGCGCCTTCTGCCCGCCGCGCCAGCGCCACCCCACTGCCGCGCGCCCGGGCCACGGTGGCGCCGCCTGGCACAGGAAACTATTGAGCTTTCGCCACGTTGTGCGTAAAGTGGAAAACTTGTTAAATACTTACATGCGTGTCAGACAGGGAAAACAGCATAAATTATTTACCCGGACCACCTGCCAGCCCCGCGCGCCGTGCCGATACCGCCGCCGCACCGATGACGCCGGGGCCGCGCGCCACCCGCGCCGCCGTGCGCAAGGCGGCCGTGCCTGCCCGATCCTGCCGGCCGCGCCTGTCCACCCGCCTGCACCGCAATCCCCTTATCCCCACGGAGCCTCCAGCATGCGCAAGCCCTATCGCCAGTATTGTCATCCCCTCCCCGTTTCGCGCCTGACGCGCGCCGTCCGGCTGGCGCTCCACGCGGGCGCCGCCGCCGGCCTGCTGGCCCATGGCGCCGCCTCGGCCCAGGCCCCCGACGCGCCGATGCCGAAGGTGGAGATCACCGGTTCGGCCATCAAGCGCATCGAGACCGACACCCCGCTGCCGGTGCAGATCGTCACGCGCGAAGAGATTGAAAAAGCCGGCGTGACCACCGCCGCCGAACTGATGACGCGCATTTCGTCCAACGTGGGCGGCCTGACCGACGGCGCCAGCATCAAGGTGGACGGCGACCAGCGCGGCTTCAACAGCGCCAACCTGCGCGGCATCGGCACCTCGTCCACCCTGGTGCTGCTCAACGGCCGCCGCATGGCCAACTTTGCCTCGCCCGGCGACGATACCGGCGTCGACCTGAACAACATCCCGGCGGCCGCCATCCAGCGCGTCGAAGTGCTGCTCGACGGCGCCTCGGCCCTGTACGGCACCGACGCGGTCGGCGGCGTAATCAACTTCATCACGCGCAAGGATTTTCGCGGGGTGGAAGTGAACGCCTACGCGCTCGGCACCAGGGAAGGCGGCGCCGGCAAGCGCGCCGCCACCCTCAGCCTGGGCACGGGCGAGCTGGAAAAGGATGGCTACAACGTCTTCGCCGTGCTCGACGTGCAGGGCACCGAGCGCCTCAACACGTCGCAGCGCAAGTTCGTGAGCGAGCTGAAGATCCCGCAGCGCCTCGGCCATCTGCTGTCGAGCTTTACCAGCCCGGCAAATATCCGCCTGACCCCGGCCCAGCGCGACCACCTGCAGGAAACCGGCTTCCTGCTCAACGGCCGGCCGATCACCAACCGCCAGATCAACCTGTCGATCCCGGCCTGCGCGCCGCCGGCCAATCTGTACCTGCCCGATGGCACAGGCGGCGTCGATGCCTGCACCTACGACTACATGGGCGACACCGAGCTGTATCCCAAGTCGACCAAGCAGAACCTGCTCAGCCGCGGTGTGATCAAGCTCGGCGCCGACACCCAGGCGTATGCCGAAGTGGCGCTGAGCCGCTCGCGCACCAACTATGTCGGCTCGTCGGCGCGCGTGATCGGCTACATCGATTACCGCAAGATTCCGGCCCTGGCCAATACCGGCCTGGACCAGCTCGACGACGACATCCCCGGCGAAATCCAGCTGCGCATGCGCCTGAACGAAGCCGGCATGCGCACCAGCGAACTGACCAGCGAAAGCCAGCGCTACGTGGTCGGCGTTTCGGGCATCGCGGCCGGCTGGGATTACGACGCTGGCTACAACCACAGCGTGAACACGGTCAAGGACAAGGACACGCACGGCTACGTGCTGAGCGACCAGCTGATGGCCGGCATCGCCGACGGCAGGATCAATCCGTTCGGTCCGTCCAGCGCCGAAGGCGTGGCGCTACTTAACAGCATCCAGGTCAACGATGTGGTGCGGCGCGCGCGCGGCACCATGGATTCGCTCGACTTCAAGGCCTCGCGCTCACTCATGACCCTGGCCGGCGGCGACCTGGGCGTGGCGGTGGGCGCCGAAGCGCGCCGCGAGCGCACCGATTTCCGTCCATCGGCATTGCTGATGAGCGACAACATCAACAACGATGCCGCCCCCGAGGGCGGCAAGGCCACCAGCGACCAGCGCAAGGTATACGCCGTATTCGGCGAACTGCTGGCGCCATTCACCAAGGAGTGGCAGGGCCAGCTCTCGGCCCGCTACGACCGCTACCAGCAGGTCGGCGGCGCCCTGAGCCCGAAAATCGGCATGGCCTACACCCCGAACAAGGCGCTCACGGTGCGCGCTTCGGCCGGCAAGGGCTTCCGCGCCCCATCGATGTCCGACCTGTACCGCCCGACCGTCTACGGCTATACCGCCATCCTGCCCGACCCGGTCTACTGCGCCACCGTCGACAACAATTACGCCGACTGCGCCGACGCCTGGGATACGCGGCGCTACAGCAATGTGAACCTGAAACCGGAAAGCAGCCGCCAGTTCTCGGCCGGCCTGGTGGTCGAGCCGAGCAAGCACTGGAATGCCAGCCTGGACTACTGGAAGATCAAGCGCACCGACCTGATCAGCGAGATCGGCGACGACATCATCCTCGGCAACCTGGGCAAATACGGCAACCTGGTGCACCGCGATGAAGACGGCGACATCGACTACATCGAGCTGCACAAGGAAAACCGCGGCGCCCAGCTTGCCAGCGGCCTGGACCTGGTGGTCAACCTGCGCAGCGTCAACACCGGCATGGGCCGCTTCGGCGCGCGCCTGAACGGCACCTACGTGCTCAAGTCGAGCATCCAGACCAGTCCGGGCGACGCCTACATCAGCAACCTGGGCAAGTTCGTTACCGACGGCGTGGTGCAGCGCTGGCGCCACACGGTCAGCATGGACTGGGAACAGGGGCCGCTGTCGGCGACCCTGTCGAATACGTTTTCGGCGTCTTACGACGACCAGAACTCGGCCATCAACATCGACGACGGCAGCGTGGTCGCGCCCAACCGCGTGAAAGCGTACTCGCTGTGGGACATGTCGCTGTCCTACGGATGGAGCAAGAACCTGAAACTGCGCGCCGGCGTGCAGAACATGTTCGACACGGCGCCGCCTTACTCGAACCAGGCCAACTTCTTCATTTCCGGCTACGATCCGACCTACACCGACCCGCGCGGACGGCGCTTGTATGCGAGCGTGAATTACGCGTTCCGCTAGAAGGCTGCGGCGCATGCCGTGGCTGCCCGTGGCCGGCCGCATGGCGCGTGGCCGTTGCTGCTCTGCCAGCGGCTACGGCGACCTCTGCCGAGCCCCTTCCCCGGCACAGCCGCCGTCCTTCCAGGCGTAAGGCAGGGCGTGTCCCGGGCCAGTGCCGCACTCCCATGCGGGACGCACAAAAAAACCTCACCGTGCCGGGACGGCCAATGACGAGGTGACTGGGCAGCCCTCGGATAGTGGCGCCGGCGGGCGCCAGATCCCGGATCCGCACCCAACGCCGATGACCTTTCCGGTACGCCAGAAATGTATATTCGCCAATGTTTTCTCTTTTTTAAAGTTACCCCACATGCTAGAGTAGACGGTTGCCGGAATATGCGCCGCGCCCGCGCGTCCCAGGCCTGCTCAAGGAAACGAAAACGATGAACGACACTGCGGCGCTGAACTATGTGATCAAGGATCAGCTGATCTATTTGCGCAAGGTGGAAGTCCAGGTCGCCTTCAATTGCAACCTCACTTGCAAAGGGTGCGTGCACGGCTCTCCGGCCCGCCCTGTCAAGATGCTCTCCCCCGAGGAGTTCGCGCGCGATCTGGCGGCGCTCGGCAGCGCCGCGCGCGTGCACAAACTGCTCCTGGTGGGCGGTGAACCCTTGCTGCATCCGGACCTTGTGGAACTGCTGAAACTGGCCAAGGCCAGCGGCGTGGCCAAGTACGTGTGTGTTACCACCAATGGCGTCGGCCTGGAAAACATGTCCGACGACTTCTTCAGCAATGTCGATTCCATCGAGGTCAGCCATTATCCGCGCGTGCGCCTGCGCTACACCCGCGAAGACCTCGAGCGCAAGGCGCAGCAATTCGGCTTCACCTTCGCGATCAGTGCGTATGCCACGTTCCAGGAAACCCACTTGAGCGTGCCGCTGGACGATCCGGCCCTGGTGCAGCAAATTTACAAGCGCTGCAAGCCGCGCGCCGAGTGGAGCTGCCACACCTTCGCCGAGGGCCGCTACTACATGTGCCCGCGCAGCCCGATCCTGGGCGAACGCCTGGGCAGCTGCGGCCAACTGGTGGACAACCGCCCGGCCGACGGCGTCATGATGCGCGACAATCCCGATCTGTTCGGCGACTTGCTGCGCTACCTGCAACGCGATGATCCCCTTGAAGCATGCAAATGGTGCCTCGGTTCGGACGGCGCCAGCTTCCCCCATCTGCTGCAAAGCAAAAAAGCCGCCATCGAGGAGGCGTCCCGGATCGTGCATTTCGCCCCCACGCTGCTGAGTCCGCGCGCCCGCGCCGAACTCGCCGGCCTACTGGCGCCCGAGGACGGCAAGGCAGAGGCCGCAGCGCCGTGACAATCACGCCGGCGATCCACCACGTGACCACCTTCGGCACCCAGCCGCAGCGCAGCGGTCTCAGGCAGGCGGTCTTCCTCGATCGCGATGGGGTCCTGATCAGGGACAAGCACTATTTGTCGGAAGTGGCGGGCATCGAGATCCTTCCAGGCGTCATCGAGGCATTGCGCGCACTGGCGCCGCACTTTCGCCTGATCATGGTGACCAACCAGAGCGGCGTGGCGCGCGGCCTGTTTACCGTCGCGCGCCTGGCGCAGATTCACGACGCCCTGCTCGCGCGATTCGCCCGCCAGGACGTGCACCTCGACGCCCTGTATTGCTGCCCTCACCACCGCGACGGTACGCTGGCGCCCTACGCCATCGCGTGCGCCTGCCGCAAGCCACAGCCCGGCATGCTGCTGCACGCCATCGAAAAATGGGAGCTGGACCCGGCGCGCTGCTTCATGCTCGGCGACCAGGAAAGCGACATGCTGGCCGGCCAGGGTGCCGGCGTGCGCAGCCTCATGATCGGACCGGATGGCGCGGGCAAGCATGCCCACCCCCTGTACCCGGACCTCGGCCAGGCCGCGCGCCACATGCTTGCGCACGCGCGCTGACGGCGCCGGCATGGCGCTCCTGCCCCGCCTCAGCCCGCACCGGGCGCGCGCAGCGGCATATGGCGGCGCGCCCGTTCGAGATCGTCCGGTACGCCGATGTCGATAAAATAGCCGTCCGCGATAAAGGCGCTCGGCTGCAGCGCCGCGCAGTGCGCCTGCAGCAGTTCCGTCTCGAAGGAATAGTGCGGCGGCAGCCCGAACGGGCGCAGCATATTCTCGGTCAGCAGATACAGGCCGGCATTGATCAGCCCTGCCGCGCCGGGCTGCTTTTCGGCGAAGTCGATCACTTGTCCGGCGCGCACCACGACCCTGCCGTAGCGCGAGCAATCGGGCAGTTCGGTCAGCGCCATGGCCAGGTGCGCCGGCCGCGCGCGCCAGCAAGCGATAAAGGCATGGTAATCGATGTCGAAGCAGGTATCGCCGTTCATCACCAGCCATGGCGCGTCGCCCTGCCCCGCCAGGGCCAGGGCGATCGCCCCGCCCGTGCCCAGCGCGCTCGGCTCGATCACATGGCGCAGCGCCACGCCGCCATGGCGCTCGCCGAAGTGGCCGATGATGCAGTCGGCCTGGTATCCCAGCGACAAGGTCACGTCGGTCAATCCGGCCGCGCCGAGCCGCTCGATCAGGTGCGCGAGAAATGGCCGCCCGCCGACCATCGCCATCGGCTTGGGCAAGCCTCCCAGCAGCGGGCCGAGCCGCGTGCCCTTGCCGCCCGCCAGGATCAGCACCCGCGGCAGCGCCATCATGCGGCGCCGCCCGCCGCCGGCGCCATGGCCGCGCCGGCCTGCCCGGCATCGTCCGCCGCCAGGGGGAAGTTGATCACGCGGTCGGCCATCCGGATCGTCTCGGCCCGGTGCGCAATAATGACGCGGGTCAGCGGCAGGGCCCGGATCGCCCGGTTGACCGTCTGCTCGCGCCCGGCGTCCAGATGGCTGGTCGCTTCGTCGAGAAACAGCAGCCTGGGCTTGCGGTACAGGGCGCGCGCCATCAGCAGGCGCTGCCGCTGCCCGCCCGAGAGCAGGCTGCCCATGTCGCCGATCAAGGTATCGTAGCCCATCGGCATTTTCGCAATGTCGCCGTCGATGTCGGCCATCATGGCGGCCTCGGCAATGGCGCCTGGATTCACGTCGCTGTCGAAAAAGCTGATGTTCTCGGCAATCGAACCGGCGAACAGGGTATCGTCCTGCATCACCGAACCGATCGAGCGGCGCCAGGTCTTCAGGCCGATGCGCTGCAAGGGCACGCCGCCGACCAGCACCTGGCCTTCGGTCGGCTGCAGCAAGCCCAGCATGATCTTCATCAGGGTGGTCTTGCCGCAGCCGGACGGCCCGGTGATGGCCACGCACTCGCCCGGCGCGATGCGCAGGTTCACGTGGCGCAGCACCGGCTCCTCCGCCGGCGAGTAGCGAAAGCCGACATCGACCAGTTCGATGCCCGCCTCAAACGCGCCTTCCCGCGCCGGGTCGCCATCGGTCTTTTCGGCATCGGTCAGGGCAATGTCCGCCACCCGCTCGCGGTGCAGCCCCAGCATCGAATAATCGGTCACCTTGTCGACCAGGCTGCCGAGCCGGCTGACAAACTGCAGCTTGTACGAGAGGAAGGCAAACAGCATCCCCACCGACATGGCGCCATTGATGACCGCGGTGGCGCCGGCGCTGATGACGACAATGTTTTCGATCCCGAACAACAGGGTGTTGAGCAGCTGAAAGCTGACGCTCACGCGCTGGGTGCGCAAGCTGGCGTTGAAGGTCGCCACGACCGAGTTGAGCCAGGTGCTGCCGCGCGCCTGCTCGCGCCCGAACAGCTTGATGCTCTGGATGCCGCGCACCGATTCCAGGAACTGGCTCTGCTGCCGGGCGGCGCACACGATCTGTTCCTGGGTCGACATGCGGTATGCGCGGTACAGCTTGATGCGCAGCACGACATAGATGGCCGCCGCGGCCAGCACCACGCACGACAGCGTGGCGCTGTAAAAGAACATCATCGCCAGCGTCACCAGCGCCATCGCGCCGTCGAGGATGGCGGCCAGGAAGCCGTTGGTGAGCGTGCGCTGGATCGTATTGAGCGAGTCGAAGCGCGACGCGATGTCGCCCAGGTGGCGGCGCTCGAAAAATTCGATGGGCAGGCGCAGCAGGTGATGGAACAGGTTGCCGATCAGGCGCAGATTGAGGTGGGTCCCCAGGTAGGTCATCAGCCAGCTGCGCGACGCGGAAATGGCCACCTGCGCCAGCAGCAGCAGGAAGAAGGCCTGGGCCAGCTGCAGCACCAGCGTGGTGTCGCGCGCCAGCACCGCATGATCGATGACCAGCTGCATGAACAGCGGCGCCAGCACGCTGAACAGTTCGAGCACGAGCGAGAGCGCCACGATGCGCAGCGCCTGGCGGCGCAAGCCGGTCACCCGCCCCAGCAGTTGCCGGAATCCGATCGTGCGCCGCTCGCGCCGCGCCTGGAAGTGCGGCATGGGCCGCGTTTCCATGGCCACGCCGGTAAAGTGCAGCGACAGTTCCGACAGCGCCAGCGTGCGGCGCCCGCGCGCCGGATCGTAAATCTCGGCGCTGTCCTTGCCGACCTTGGTGAGCACCACGAAATGGTTGAAGTCCCAGTGCAGGATGGCGGGCAGCTGCAGCAGGTCGAGCGCGGCAAGATTGAGTTTGACGGCGCGCGCCGACAGCGCCAGCTGTTCCGCGATGTCCATCAGCTCGACCAGCCGCATGCCCTTGGGCGACGGCGAATAGCGCCGCCGCAGGGTGCCCAGGTCGATCTGGTAGCCATGGAAGCTGGCCACCATCGCCAGGCAGGCGATGCCGCATTCGGCCGCCTCGGACTGCAAGACAAGGACCGGCGCAGGCGCGCGCAGGCGCCCGAACAGCGTGCGCCAGCGGCTCACTGCTTGCCGCCGCGCTGCAGCGCCACGCCGGACAGCCACTGGCCGAAGGTTTGCGCCGGCAGCCGCAGTTCGAGGCGCAGCTCGGCCCCGCCCCGCAGCATGTCCGCCAGCTGCGCCGCATGGGCCGCGTCGGTGCTAAAGAGCACGCGCACCGGCGTGCCGGCCTCGAAGCGGGCGACGCTGCCCGGCAAGGCCAGCGCCGGCGCGCCAGCACGGCGCAGCAGCGCCTGCTGGCCTGGCCTGAGCACCGGCGCCGGGCCGGCCAGCGCCAGCCGGACCGCGTGCGGCGCCACCGGGTCCCCGGCCAGCGCCACGGCCGGCACCTGCACGATCCTGGCGGCGCGCCCCAGCATCAGCGAGGCCATCAGCAACACCGCCAGCGCCACCACCAGCAGCGACGCGCCTTTGAACAGGAACGGCCGCAGCTCGAGCATGGCGCCGTACGCGCTTTCCTGCCTGGCCGCCGTGGCTTCCTGGCGGTACATATCCAACATCATTACTCCTGCGAATCGGCCGCTGGGCGGCGTGGCTCAGAATTTCAGTTCAAGAATCGCCCGCAGCACCGTGTAGGTGGGGGACGTCACCGTCTTGGTTTGCCATAAGGTATCGCCATCATAGCTCGAGCGCTTGACATCGTCTTCATGCAAGAGGTTCGATCCGCTCAGGCGCAGTTGCATTTTGGGCTGGATTTTCCACAGCAGATAACCTTCGAGCACGCGTTTATTGGTCTCGGCGGAGGTTTCGAAGCGCGACAGGCGCACGCTGCCGTTGCGGATATAGCCGACCGTCGCGCCGGCCGAGATCGGTGCCGACTTGAAGCTGTAGTCGCCCCCCACATTGATCGACAGCGGCGCCTGGGTGCCGATCCGGTTGTCCGGCCCCGGCACCGCGTCGACCGACGACCAGGTGCGCGAGAGCGAGCCGCGCAGCTCGACCGCGGGCGCCCCGCCGACCAGCTGCGGCAGCTTGAACTTGGTCTCGAGCGTGATACCGCGCGCCAGTGCCCGCCCGCTGTTGGTGGGACGGGCCACCCAGCGTCCGTCTTCGCGCACGCTCTGGGTCAGGGTCACATCGTCGATGCGGCGCGCAAACAGGCCCACGCTGACCAGGCCATCCTGGCTCAGATAGTGTTCGTACGCCAGGTCCAATCCCAGCGCCCGTTCGGGCCGCAGGTTCGGGTTGCCGCCGCTGTCGGGCCGGGTCACCGTATTGTTCACCGACAGGGTGCGCCCCGCAATCAGGCTGTCGGCCTGCGGCATGCGCCAGGTCCGCGCCAGGCCCAGGCGCAACTGGTCGGACTTGGTGCCGGGCAGGCGCCAGACCGTCTGCAATACCGGGCTCAGCATCGCCTTGGCGTAATCGACCCGGCGGCCCAGATTGTTCTCGCTGTGCAGCGATACGCGCTCCCAGCGCAAGCCGAGGTAGAGCGCGACGCGCGCCGCGATATCCCATTCATCCTGGGCATACAGGGCATGGCGGCGGCTATCGACCCGGAAACTGTTGCCGGTCTGGTCGAGCCGCGACACCGCATCGATCACGTCGCTACGGTCGAGCTCGTCGCGATCATGCTGGACCTCGATGCCGCTGACGAAGGCATGCTTGTCCATGTAGGCGTTGCGCAGCTTGGCCGACGCGATCAGGCTGCGGTTGCGGTTGTCGCGCGCGAGATCCTGGCGGTTCAGCACGCGCTTGTGGCCGTCGACATAATCGACCCCGCTCGAGCTGTCCGAGCGAACCAGGGTCGCGCCCGCCTTCGCCTCCAGCTTGCTGGTGCTGCTCAAGGTGCTCAGCCAGGTCAGGTTGTTGCGTACCGTCAGCGAGGAACCTTCGCTGGTGTAGTCTTCGTTGGCCAGCGCCGTCGGCGGCCCCTGCACGAACGTGGTGCGTCCGTAGCCTGCGCTGTCGTAGACGATGCCGGCAAGGTAGCTTTGCCAGGTCAGGGAATTGTCGCCACCGAGTTTTTTGGTGATGCGCGGGGCGATGTTCCAGTTCCAGCCGCGGTCCTCGTTGTACTGCTCCAGGTGACGCAGGATGGGCCCGTCCTCGCCGCTGCCGTCGGTGCGGGTCAGGAAGGGCTCGTCGGCGCTCATGCGGCGCGCCGACGCCGTCACCAGCCACGCCAGCGACTCATCCTGGTCACCGTAGGTGGCGGAAACCTGGGGCTTGGTGCGGTCGTTGTCGTGAAACACGCCGGCGCGCAGCTGCAGCTGGCGCTTGCCGCTGCTGCGCTTGAGGATGATATTGATGGTTCCCGCGATGGCCTGGGTTCCCATCTCGACCGTGGGCACCGTCATGATCTCGATGCGTTCGACCACATCGGGAGAAAGATTGTCGAGCAAAAAATTGGGCGGGGCCGGATCGCCGTTGAGCAGGATGCGCACATAGCCGCTGCCCAGTCCGCGCATGCTCAGTTCGCCACCTTTGCGTCCCGGAACGCCGCTGACGACGATCCCCGGCTGGCGCCGCAGCACGTCGAGCACGCTGCCATCGCCATAGCGCACCAGGTCGGCCGTGCCGAGGACCTGGCGGAACGTACTGGACTGGCGGCGGTCATCGTTGCGGCTGGCGGCAATTTCCACCTGCGGCACAGGGTTGGGCGCGACGCTGACCGGAGCGGCAGGCGCGACGCTGACCGGAGCGGCAGGCTCGACGCTGACCGGAGTGGCAGGCGCGACGGTGGCGGACGGCGCCGGCGCGGCGGGCGCGGCCGGGGCGTCTTGCGCCTGTGCCTCGCTGCACAGCACCATGGCCGCCAGCACGGGTGCGCTGAGGAATTGAGAAAACTTAATGATCGTCATGGCAAGTCAGGTAAGAGGGTAAAAAGGCGGGACCGGGCGCGCACGCCGTCCGCGCCTGCTATTGGATGGACACCGTCTCGAGCAGGTGGTCGACGATGGCGCGGGCGACATGCTCGCCGTACAGGCTCCGCCCCAGGTCGCGCCATGCGCCGCTGCGCCCCTGTTCCAGGCAGTGCAGCACGGCGCGGTACACCAGCTCGGCGCTGTCGGGCGGAATCAGCAGATTGCTGCGGGTGTCGAGGATGGTTTCCGGACGGTCGGTCGAATAGCGGCACGTCATGCAGGGCACGCCGAGGATATTGGCCTCTTCCTGCAAACCGCCGCTGTCGGTGTAGATGGCCAGGCAGGCCGGCGAACGCAGGAACGCGATCACGTCCACGTACGAGGGCCACAAAGGGTGGCACTGCACGCCGCCGCGTTCGAGCCGCTGGCGGAACTGCTGCTCGGGATGGCGCTCCTGGGCAAAGTTGAACTGGTTGGTCAGGATGAAGATGACCGGCAGGCCCTGCCCGGCCAGCCAGCACAGCGCATCGACCACGCTGTTCAGGCGCGCCGGCGACATGTTCTCGCGCCGGTGCAGGTCGACCCGCAGCCAGCGCTTGCCGGCCAGTCCCGGATACAGGCGCTCGAGCTGATCGCTCCCGCCCTGCGCGCCTGCCAGGCGCACCGCGTCGGCGCTGAGCGAACCGCTCATGCGGATGGCCGCCTGCGCGTAACCCTCGCGCAGCAGGCTGTCGCGGTTGCGGCCCACCGGCGCGAGCAGCAGCGAGGAGGCGACCGAGGTCAGGCGTGAATCGAGCGCTTCGGGAAATGGCTCGTCCGGCTCCATGCGCCATGGCAGTTCCGCCTGCGCGAGCACGGCCTCGTGCGAGACCGGCTGGCCCGGCGCGAACGGCGACAGGCTGCGCAAGCCGGCTTCGACGTGGATCGAACGGATGCCGGTTTGCAGATACCAGAACACGGGAAAGGTGCCCGAGGTCGAGGTATCGCCCGACACCACGGGGATGAAGCGGGTCGTTTCCGACTGCTCCTGCAGGTAGCCGTGCAGCCGCTCGACCTGGGCGGCCAGGGCGGCGGTGCGGCCCAGCATCGTGCCGCGGATATCGAGGAACACGTCGATCTCGCTCAGATAGCCGAACTCCTGGGCCGCGCCGGTCAGCACCACGTCGTAGTGCTGACCGGCGTCGATCATCAGGGCCGGCACCGCGCGCTCGCGCAACTCCTTCACCAGCGAGGCCAGCTTGATGTAGCAGGGTTTGGTGGCGATCACCAGCAGGTACACCGGCTGGCCCAGCTCGCGCGCCTGCGCGACGATCTGCTGCAGGCGGGAGGGATCGTGAATCTTCATCGTGGTTCCGTGGGTGAATTGGTGCGTGCCGGCGGCGCGCGCTGCGGCATGAGTGCCTCGGCCACGATCTCGTAGGAGCGCAGGCGCGCGCCGATATCGTGGACTTCGGTATTGATCAGGAGTTCGTCGGGCGCGCAGCGCGCGATGATGGCGCCCAGGCCGGCGCGCAGCGCGGCATGGTCGCCCTCGATGCTCGCGCCCAGGGCCAGCTCGAGCGCCTGCCGCTCGGCCGCGTCCGGGCCATCGGTGTCGAATGCGGCGGGCGCCTGCAGCGGCAGCGGCCGCGCGCGCATCACGCCCAGCACCCGGCGCCGGCGCGAGGTGGCCAGCCAGGCGGCTTCGGCGGCGCTGTCGGCGCCGATCAAGTTGATGCTCATCATCGCATACGGCGCGGGGTGGACGGCCGAGGGCCGGAAGGCGCTGCGGTAGGCGGCCAGCGAGGGCGCCGCGTCATCCTTGAGGTGGCCGGCATACGCGAACGGCAAGCCGCGCTCGCCGGCGAACGCGGCCGCGGCCGGACTGCCGCCGAGAATGTAGAGCGGCAGCGCCAGGCCCGCGCCGGGCACGGCGCGCACGCCGGCAGCCGGATCGGCTTCCTCGAAATATGCGCTCAGCTCGCCGAGCATGGCGCTGAACGGGCGCGGCTCGCCGCCGCGCTTGAGGCGCGTGGCGGCCACCGGATCGGCGCCGGCGCTGCGCCCCACGCCCAAGTCGATACGGCCCGGATAGAGCGATTCGAGCGTGCCGAACTGTTCGGCGACCATCAGCGGCGCGTGGTTGGGCAGCATGATTCCGCCCGCGCCGACGCGGATGGTGCTGGTGCCCTCGGCCACATAGCCCATCAGCACACTGGTGGCGGCGCTGGCGAACGAGGCGGCGTTGTGGTGTTCGGCCAGCCAGTAGCGCCGGAATCCCAGGGCTTCGGCCCGTTGCGCCAGGCGCCGCGTGTTGCGCAGCGCCTGGCCCAGCGAATGGCCGACCGTGATCGGAACCAGGTCCAGCACCGACAAGGCCGGACCGTCGTACTGGGTATCGTTGATTGCAATATCGTTCATCGGAAAGACTCCATGACGGCCGGGTTCACGCCGGCTGTGCGGCGCGGTAGCTAAAGGCCGCCACATCCTGCGCGTAGCTGCCCTCGAACTGGCCTGCGTCGTACAGCCGCATGCAGATGTGCTGATTGCGCTGGTTGTTGGCGCCCGGACTGTCGCCGATGAAAAAACGCTGCTCATCGCCATGACTCAGATGCACGCCCTCGCCCAGCCCGGCCGCCGGGCGTCCCAGCGCCAGGCCGAGCCGCACATGGACGTCGACGTCTTCCCAGCCCCAGCCCACCAGCAGCGAATTGAAGCCGCCGATGGCGAGCAGGTCGGCGCGGCGCAGGAACATGATGCCGGGGCACGAGCGCGCACCGTCGTCGAAATAATGACGCTTGGTTTCGACGCGGGCGCGGCGCCCGTCGCCCAGGACGATGTCGAAGCTGTTGGCATACTCGGCAATCTGGCCGCGCTTGCCCGGCGGCGGCACCGACTCCCTGACCTTGCCCAGGGTCAGCCAGCCACCGGCGTGCGCCTCGGCGATGGCCCGCTCGACGTCGAAATCGGTGAGGATCACATCGGCGTCGAGCAGCAGCAGATACGGGGCACGCGCCACGTGCGCACCGAGATTGAGGGCGCGCGACTTGTTGAAACCGTCCGCCGCCACTTCCAGCAGGCGCACCGGCGCGTTCTCGAACGGCGCGAGCAATGCCTCCAGCGCGGCCGGATCGCCACCGTAATTGACGATGACGATCTCGGCGTCCCAGGCTGCGACCAGGTCCAGGTTGGCGGCCAGGGTGGTGCCCAGCTCGGCGCGGTTGCGCCAGGCGATGACGATGGAAACGCGCGGCGTCATGCGCACCCCGCGGCGCCGTTGCGGGTGATCAGCATGCCAAGCGCGAGCATCTGGTCGAGATCGTGCAAGGTGGCCCCGGTCGCATCCAGCAATGCCGCCGCCGGCAACGGCGCTGCGCTGCGCGCGAGCACCTCGCGCTGCAGCGGCGTGGCGTGGTAAGCGGCCGGCCAGGCGGGATTGTCCAGCACGATGGCGCCGTCGGCGCGCGCGGTGTGCGGCGCATACGCCTGCAGCACGCAGCCGGGGCCGGCGGTCGGCGTGATGCGGCTGGTGTAGTCCAGGATCGAGGCGGCGAAGTCGGACAAGGGCTCGCCGGCGGGCGTCAGATGGCGGTCGTAGGCACGCATGTCGGGGACCGCGCGCAGTTGCAGCGCACGGCGGCTGGAGCGGTCCCAGTTGGCGGCGGTGCGCCGCACGATGTCTTGCAGCACGGCCATGCAGTGCGCGCGCGAATAGCTTTCCTCGGCGTGGCGGCGCGCGTTGGCGCCCATGCTTCTGGCATGGGCCTGGTCGCCCAGCAGCGCCTCCAGGCCATGCAGCAGCGCCGAGCGGTCTTCGCGCAGGCCGCCCAGGCTCAGCCATGAGGGCGCGAGATAGCCGGTGACGCCGTCGATCACGGTATCTTTCAGGCCGCCGTAGGCGCAGCCGACCACGGGAACCCCGCTGGCCATGGCTTCGACCGGGGCGTAGCCGAAGTTTTCATCGATCGAATTGGTCGGATGCAGCAGCACGTCGAAGGCGCGGTAGGCGGTGGCCAGTTCGGCGTCGGCCAGCGAGGCGGGCAGATAGCTCACCACCTCGTCCAGGCCGTACTCGCCGATGAGGGTCCTGAGCTGGCCCGAATAAGCGGTCTCGCTAAAGCGCAGTACCGGGTAGTCGATCCAGAAATTACCGATGATCACGACCCGGATGGCCCGCCCGGGATGGCGCTGCACCAGCTCGCGCACCACGTCGAGCGCGCCGTGAACATTTTTTTGCGGCAGCAGCCGGGCCACGATGCCGATGCAGAAATGCTGCTCGGTCAAACCGAGCTGCGCGCGCGCCGCGTCACGTCCTTGCGGCGTAAACAGATCGGTATCTGCCGGCAAGGGCAATAATTCCAGCGCCGGCGTGGCATCGCCCAGCATGTTGCGGATGACCTCGGCGTCGGAACTGCAATTGACGATCAAGCCATCTTGTGAGTTGAGCGTTGGCAAGCGCTCAAGCAGGAACTTGCGGCTGAGCACACATCCTCCGTGCATGCCGAACAGGCAGGGAAAGTCGCGCTCGCCGCGCGCCAGGTCCCAGCCGGCATTACCGGAAAAGTTCAGGAGCACACTGACGCCGTTCGGCATGGCGCTGGCCTCGTCGACCTCCAGCAGTTCCGGGGTGAGCGCGGCCAGGGCGTCGCGATAGAACTGCGCGGTACGCGTGACGCTGGGCCATTTGTGGGCCGACAGGCCGGCGGCGGCAAGCGTAAGCGGGGGAAACAGGTGCAAAATTGATTCCTCAATGGATTCGATGGCAGGGGGAGCCGGCCGCCGCCGCACGGCGCGGCGTGCGGCGGGGCTGTACGGCGGGGCTGTACGGCGGGGCCGAACGGCGGGGCCGTACGACGGACCTTAGTGCGCCGCCGCGCTCGCGTCCAGGCGGCTGCGCTGGATGCCGTGCACCGGATTGTGCAACTCGGCCGAGACGATTGGACTCATGAAGGCGACAAATTCCTGCATCGACTTGGAAATGTCGACCGGCCCGGTCGCCGGGTCGTGATACAGCCGGATTTTCGCCTCGCTGCGGTCGGCGCGGCGCAAGCCGTGCACCTCAATGCCAGGAAACTTTTCCTGGAGCGCCGGAATGGACGCGGCCACCGCATCCATCAGCGGCACCAGGTCCGGGTTTTCGAAGTGCAGTTCGACGCCCACGCGGTCCGCATAGTCGAGGAACTCGAAATGCATCTGGCGCGGCCAGCCGTCCGGATGGAGGCGCCGGAAATGGTCGAAGCCGCCGTACAGGTCCATCCCGGTCGAATTACCTTGGGCAAATTCATCAAGCACCGACTGGAAGAAGGGACGCACCTTGGCCGAATGCTGGGCGCGATTGTACAGCGCGTCCACCGGGGCCGCCGGCAGTTCGGCGAGCGTGCCGTCACTGGTATCGAAGTTAGCCCAATACCCGGTCAGCGCCGCGCGCGAGGCGCTGTCCTGATCCGTTTCGGCTTCATGCAGGTTGGCGTACAGCGAGATGGCGCGCCGGAAATGGCCCATCGGCAGGAACGCGGCGGTGGGGGCGAACCGGGTCATCGAACGCTGCACGCAACCATTGAAGTGATTGAGCAGATGGTGGATGGCGCTGCGGTGGACGTCGCTGACCTGGTAGCCCATGCGCATGGCAAGCGCCGCCAGCTCGATCACATGGCCGGCCGAGTACACGTGGTTCTCCAGCAATGCGCCGATCAGCATGGCCTTGCGCAGGGCGGGAATGCTGCTCTCGTCCATCGTCAGGGTACCGGCGGCGACCGCCTCGAGCTGGGCGACCAGCAGCGACAGGGTCAGCATGACTTCGAGCTGGCCGTCGAGGAATTTCTGTGCGACCGGCCGGTAGCGCGCGAAGGCCGGATAGGTGGCGGCGATGGCGCACAAGCCTTCGGTCAGATGGAACTTGCGGCAGACATAGAACGGTCCGAAATGGTGGGCCTTGACCGCCTCGTCCATCATGGCGCCCAAGGTCAGCGGCTTGCCGTTGAATTCGAAGGTGAGCGTGTCGGGCAGGCCGAGCGCGGCGTGCGCGTACATCAGGTGCCCCAGATCGTCCATGGCCGAGGTGCGGATGACGGTCGAATGCTGCGCGATCTCGCGCAGGGTGAACGGCAAGGCGCCAACCTTGGCCTCGGGGTCGATCCCGGCCATCATGGTGTAGGCAAAGGTTTGCCACGGATGGAAGTCGCCCTCCGGGTGGCACTGGTAAATATACGGCTTGCCGGACGGGTCCTGGTGGACGAAGGAAGCCACCCGGTCGAGCAGCGGCGTGCCGTTCACGGTCGCATTGCCCCAGCCGACGAAAACGTGGCCGAGATACGGAAGGCTGTCGCGCGCGACGATTCCCTGTACCGGCTTGGCCAGGAAATCGACCAGCGCGCCTTCGACCTGCCTGGACCGGCCGGCATCGAATTGCACCGGGGCGCCCCGTAACCAGTCCTTATGCGCGGCAAGAGAGTCTTCCAGCTCATCGCTCAATTCGAGGGGCCACCAATAACGGGTTTCGGTCATCTGTAATCTTTCAAGTAACTTCTTTGTATTCGGATAAAACATGGCAATATCTGACGGCACTTACCCAGGCCGTCAGCGCCGGCAGGCGCGGCGATTACTCCCAGCCGTTGTCGCTGTCGTCGTCTTTCGGCTCCGGGCAGCACCCCTGGCTGCAGCAGCCTTCGATAACGGTGGCGTCCCAGTCGCGTACCTTGACCAGTTTTTCGCTCAAGGTGGCGCCGCCCGCCACATTGGCGACGGCTTCACGGCTCAATTCGGCAATAATTTTCTTCATGCTTTTCTCCACTATATTATTGATGACCTGACAAAATCACACGCATTGCCTTCCCGCTGAGGAAATGAGCATGCCAATGCGCGCCAGGCAGATAGGCTTTCGGTTAAACGCGGTTGCGAAGCGCATGGTCGAAGCGCGGCGCATGGCGCGCCGTGCATCGGGCGGTCGTGCCGGATAACACTGCCTCATCTGCCCGACCGCCCGCCTTCAGAATGGCGAAGCACCCGGATAATCAGCGCCGCGCTCACGCATCAGGAAACTACCTGATTACAGCCAAGGGTTCGAGCCCTCGCCAGGCTGCTCTTCGTTCTTGCAGCACTTCTGCGTGCAGCAGCCTTCGATGACGCTGGCATCCCAGTCGCGCACATTGACCAGTTTTTCGGTCAGGGTTGCGCCGCCGGCGACACCAACGACTTCGTCGCGGTTCAATTCAGCGATAATTTTTTCCATGTTTTACTCCGGGTTTGATTGATAACATGGTCCATACCATGTATCGCATTCAGGTTTTATGGACGAGAATGCCAATGCATTCTAAACAGTTTTAACTTTCAGTCAAGTTTTCCTGATCTGCAATATTCGGTTATCAGGGCCACCCCGTGCGGCCTTTACCGAAGTGCATGTTTTTAGTCCAAGCGCCCAGATAAACCGGGGAAAAACCGGTCATCCGAGCGGGATGCGAGCGCTGCCACGACCCGGGCGATATTGCCGCTTGCGCGCCTGACTGAAGGCGCATCGGCGTGGCCGTAACGGGATTCCCGGACAGGCAGCGCCCGCATCACCTTACGCCGACGGGAACATTATTCCCAACCAGCAGTATCGCTCACCGGGTTGTTGCAGCAGTCCTGCGAGCAGCAGCCTTCGATGACGCTGGCATCCCAGTCGCGCACCTTGACCAGTTTCTCGTTCAGCGTTGCGCCGCCGGCCACACCAGCGGCTTCGTCGCGATTCAGTTCAGCGATGATTTTTTTCATGCTTATTCCTTTAAAAGATTGATAACATGACCGTTGCCATGCACCGCACGCTCGCGTTGAGGATGCCAGTGCATTCTAGGCAGTTTTTACCACGCGTCAAGTTTTAATCTTTGCCAAGAAATGCGGCTTGTTGCATGAGCGCGGGTTCCGTCCCCGCCCCGCCGGCGCGCTTCAAGCAAGCGCCGCCTGCAGGGTGCCATCGGCAACGTCGGCGCCGACCTGCCAGGCCGTGCTGCCCGCCTCGTCGAAGCGGCAGCGGCTCACCTGCCCGCCCATGTCCGCCAAGGCCCGGCCCACCATCGCGCGCCGCCCGGCCGGCGCGAGAAACATCATGAAGCCGCCGCCGCCCGCGCCCGACACCTTGCCGGCGAGTGCGCCGGCCTGCAGCGCGGCCGCATACATGGCGTCGATGTGGGTATTCGACACCGAACGGGCCAGTTTCTTCTTGTTTTCCCAGCCGGTTTGCATGGAGGCCACGATGCCTTGCATGTCGCCGGCCAGCAGGCAATGCCGCATCGACGCCGCCTCCAGCTTGAGCGCGTGGGTCGCTTCCAGCGCGGCGCTGGCACCCTGGCGAATGTTCTCGCTCTGGTCGTTGATGATCTGCGCCGAGGCGCGCGACATGCCGGTGTAGCACAGGATCAGCGACGATGCCAGTTCGCGCGTGAGCGCCGCCGGCACGTCCAGCGGCGCAATCTGGGCTGCGCCGCCGGAGGGGAAGGTCATGAAATTGAAACCGCCGTAGGCGGCGGCGAACTGGTCCTGGCGCCCGCCCTGCAAGCCGCACACCACACGCTCGATATGAAAAGCCAGGTCCGCGATCTCGTGCGCGCCCAGGTTCAGCGAAAGGTAGACCGAGAAGGCATGGATCATCGCCACCACCATGGTCGAGGACGATCCGAGGCCGGAACCGGCAGGCGCGTCCGAGCGCGTGCTGAACGTGAGCGCGAGCGGCTTGCCGCCGTGATAGCGCTCGATCATATGGCGATACACGGCCTGGTGCAGCACCAGCGCCGGCACGGCCTGGGCCGGCTCGGACCCGGCCAGGCGCATGCTGCATCCCTGGTCGAGCGAGCGCAGCAGGCAGACATTGTCCTCGCCCGGCGCCAGTTCCGCATACGCGTAGCGGGCAATGGTCGCATTGACCACCTGTCCGCCGTAGATGTCGCAATACGGGGAAACGTCGGTGCCGCCACCGGCCAGGCCCAGGCGCAGGGGCGCGCGCGCGCGCACGGTCGCGGGCCGGCTCATGGACGCAGGAAGCGTTGCAGCCAGCGTTCACGCTCCCACAGCACGTGCGAGACCGATTCGCCGGCGCGCACCACGTGCTCTTCGTCCGGCAGGGTCACCAGCCGCGCCACGGCGCCCATGCTGTTCAGGGCCTGGAACAGGCGTTCGCTTTGCTGCGGCATGGTGCCGGGATTGCTGTCGGCCTGGCCGTGGATCATCAGCAGGGGGGCGGCGATCTTGTCCGCATGGTGAAACGGCGACATGGCCTGGTACACCTGGGGTGCCTGCCACAGGGTGCGCTTTTCGAACTGGAAACCGAACGGCGTCAGGCTGCGGTTATAGGCGCCCGATTCGGCAATGCCGGCGGCGAACAGCCTGGTATGGGCAAGCAGGTTGGCGACCGTGAAGGCGCCGTAACTGTGGCCGCCGATGGCGATGCGCTTGCGCTCCGCCACCCCGAGACGCACCAGCTCGTCGACCGCCGCCTCGGCCGAGGCGGTGAGCTGGGCCAGGTAAGCATCGTTGGCCGCGCCACCCTCCCCGGCCACGATCGGCATGCTCGGGTTGTCCAGCACGGCATAACCGAGACGCACCAGCGCCAGCGGACTGAGCGGATCGATGTCGGCATAGCGATGGGAGGAATCGCGCACCTCGGCCGCAGCCGAGCGCGACTGGAAGTCGCGCGGGTACACCCACATCAGCACCCCGACCGGGCCATCGCGCCCTGGCTGGTAGCCCGGCGGCAGGTACAGTTTGCCGCTCAGCGCCACCCCGTCGGCGCGCTGGTAGCGCAGCACCCGCACCTCGACCGACTTCATCCACGCGAACGGACTGGGCACGGCGGTCAGCGCGTGTGGCGGCGCGCCATCCTCGCGTACGAACAGGTTGGGCGGCTCGTCCTGGCTCTCGCGCTGGGTCACGAAGCGCCGCCCATCGCGGTCGAGCATGACCAGGACCCGTTCGTAATACGGCGCCTGGGCACGCCACAAGGTGGTCGTTTCACCATCGTCCAGGCGGTAGCGGTTCAGCTGCGGACGGTCGCCCTCCTCGCTCGCGCCGGCGCTCGCATAGAACAGCGATGCGCCATCGGTGCTGGTAAGCAGGACGCGCTCGCCATTGTCGAGCGCGCGCTTCATCGGGCGCCCGGGATCGCCGTAGCGGTCTTCGATTTTCCTGCGAAACATCAGCGCCGGCGCCGCATCGGGCTGCTGCGGGCGGATGCGCCAGGTGCGCCGCTCGCCCTGCTGGAACCAGGTCTCGGTCAGCACCGCCAGCGCGCCGCTGCCCCAGGCCACATCGTTGATGCGGCCCTTCACGCGCGCCAGCACCAGCGCCGGCTGGCGCCATGGGGCGCGTTGCTCGTACAGCACGTCGCGCCATTCGGCCTGCGTGCGCGGATCGCCGCCGTCGCCAGCCTCGAGCCAGTGCAAGGCCGCGGCGGCGTCGGCGCGCCAGCCGAATTCGCGCGGTCCCGGCTCGACGGCATCACGGTCCTGGGCCGGACGATCGTTCAGCGCATTGTCGTGCAGTACCTTGATCAATTTCCCGCGCCGGTCCCACAGTTCGGTCCTGCGTGCCCAGCGCAACACGGACACGGCGGGCGCAAACGGTGCCTGCAAGCGGCTGGCCAGAATGTAATTGCCGTCGGGCGAAGGCGCTGCCGCCAGCAGCCGGTCCGCGGTGCCGATCAGGGTCAGTTTTCCCGACACATCGACGCTGGCGAGCTGGCGCTGCAAGTACCAGCCGAGCATCTCGGCGGCGCGACCCGGGGGCAGCGGATCGGCGATGGCGCTGACCTGTACCGGCTTGCCGGCGACGCTTTCCTGGACCGCCGGGGCCGCAACTGGCGCAGCGGCCGGCGCTGGCCTGGCACCCTCGGGGGCCAGGCTGACCAGCAGCGTGCGCGAGCCGGCCATCCAGCTGAAACCATTGCTCAGGACAGTGTTCAGCGGCCGCTCCAGCAAGCGCCGGGCGCGCGCCGCCGCGACATCGACCAGCCACAACTGGACCCGGCCCTCGTGCCACAGCGATAGCGCGATCCAGCGCTCATCGGGCGAAAACTCCAGATGCGCGATGCGCGCCCGTGGAGGCAGCCCCAAGACCGGGCGCTGCCGCCCATCGGCGACGTTGAGCAGGTTCAGCTCATGGCCGAATGCGGGCTGGGCGCCGGCGCAATGCAAGGTATCGATGGTCAGGCCGGACAGCTTGATGCTGCCCTTGGGCAGATCCTGCAGAGCCGGACGGGCGGGGCGTTCGAGGAGCGCGACCGTGCGCCGCTGCGGACCGCCGATGGCCGCGGGAGGGCGCGGCGCGTCGACGATGGCTTGCAAGGGTGCGCTGGGTTGCTGGTAGCCCGTCAGCGTGGCGCCGGCGGCGCTCGCATCGTCAGGCACGGGCAGGAGAAGGATACCGACGCACAGGTAAAGAAACAATTTCATTGTCGAACGTCATTCATGATAGTCGCCTCTGCCCGACAATAAGGCGCTTGCCTGCGCCGTCAATCAGCGCCAATGAAATCATCGTTCATATTGTTAATAATGTCAATTTTCAAATATTGCATGTGAAGCATGGCTAGCGCCGCCCGTGCCGATCCGCGACAGGCGCAGCCCCGCATGCGGCGAAACGGCATCGATACAACCGGACGCACGAAAGTATCTGGAGGGGACGACGACCGGCGCGCCTGTTCAACGCCCGCCGTGGCCGCGTCAGCGTTTTCTCGTCAGGTACTGGTAAATGAAGACGCACACGAAGAACACCACGCCGATGGCCGCTCCGATTTCCGGCGCCAGGCTGGAGTCGAACGGGTCGCCGTACTTGCGCCACAGCGCGGCAATCATCACGCCGCACACATAGCCGCCGGCGGCGCTGAACGCGCCGCCGAACACGACCAGCAGGGCCGGCAGCATCGTCAGGCCGGCGAGCAGCACGCTGGTGGGCACGCGGCGCCGGGAAGGGGGAGTCTGGTCTTCTTCTGTCATGGAGCAATCCTTGAAAATACCGATATCATACCGGCAGCATGGCGCAAAACCCAGTTGCGGGCCACCAGATTGACGCCTCACGTCGTTCACGCAATGTCCTCTCGTGCGCGAGGTACATTGCTATAATAATCGTCCGCGGTTTCCAACCCTGCCGCATCGTTTATGAATGGAAGATCTCGCATGCGCATTCAAAGCCGCAACAATGTCAAGGTGTGCGGGCGCGGCCCGGTGACACTGGTGTTCGCTCACGGCTTCGGCTGCGACCAATCCATGTGGCGCTTCCTCGTGCCCTCGTTTGTAGAGCGGTACCGCATCGTGTCATTCGACTCCGTCGGCAGCGGCGCATCCGACCCGGCCGCTTACGACCGCAGCAAGTACAACACCTTGCACGGCTACGCCGACGACCTGATCGAGGTCGTTACCGAGTTCGGTTCCGGTCCGGTCGTCTTCGTCGGTCATTCGGTCGCGGCCATGGTCGGCGTGCTGGCAACCATCAAGGCGCCCGAGCTGTTCGCCGCCCAGGTCATGGTCAGTCCATCGCCCTCGTACATCAACGATGGCGACTACGTCGGCGGCTTTTCGCGCGAGGATATCGATGAACTGCTCCAGACCTTGCAGGACAACTATCTCGGCTGGTCGAGCAATATGGCCCCGGCCATCATGGGCGCGCCCGGCCAGCCCGAACTGGGCGAGGAACTGACCAACAGCTTCTGCCGCAACGACCCGGACATCGCCGCCCATTTCGCGCGCGTCACCTTCCTGTCCGACCACCGCGCGGATTTGCCGAAGTCGTCCACCCCGGCGCTCATTCTCCAGTGTACCGACGACATGATCGCGCCCGTGGCCGTGGGCGAATACATGCACCGCACCCTGCCGTCGAGCGTGCTGTCGCTGATCGACAATATCGGGCATTGCCCGCACATGAGCGCGCCCAGCGCCAGCACGGATGCGATCACGGCGTTCCTGGCCAAGGCGCTGGCCTGACGCCGATGCTTGAGCGCACCCTCCCCTCGCCGGAGGAAGCCTTTGCCCAAGCGGCGTGCGGGCTGATGCTCACTGACGTTGCCGGCAACATCCTGCGCACCAACCAGACGCTGGCGGCCTGGCTCGGGTTCACCGATGCGGAAATGACGGCCGGCATGCGCCTGCAGGACTTGCTCAGTGTCGGTGGCCGCCTGTTTCACCAGACGCACTGCGCGCCGCTGCTGCAACTGCAGGGATCGGTAAGCGAGGTCCAGGTCGATCTGGTCCGCAAGGACCGCAGCCGGGTTCCCGCCCTGCTCAATATCGCCAGGCGCCGCGCGGGCGACGGCCTGGTCGATCAGGTGGCGGTCTTCATTGCCAACGACCGCCGCGCGTACGAGCGGGAACTGCTGCGCGCGCGCACCGCCGCCGAAACCGCGCTGGCGGCGCAGATGGGGGCCGAAGCCCGGCTGCGCCAGGCCAACGAACAATTGTCGCTGGCCGACCGCCGCAAGGATGAATTCCTGGCGACCCTGGCGCATGAGCTGAGGAACCCGCTGGCCCCGATGCGCAGCGGCGTCGACTTGCTCAAGATGCAGTTGCCGGAGAACGCGCCGCAGCGCCGCATGGTGGACATGTTCGACCGCCAGCTGCGCCAGATGTCCCATCTGGTCGACGACCTGATGGAAGTGTCGCGCATCAGCCAGGGCAAGCTGGTCTTGCGCACCGAGCCGGTTTGCCTGGCCGCCATCATCCAGGGCGCCGTGGGCGACATGCATGCCCAGATCGCGGCCGCCCGCCATGCGCTGAGCGTCACTTTGCCGGCGCAAGCGCTGACGGCGCAGGGCGACCCGACCAGGCTGACGCAGATGCTGGTCAACCTGTTGACCAACGCCTGCAAATACACGCCGGCCGGCGGGCGCATTGCACTGGAGATGCGCGATGAAGACGGCGCAGCCGTCATTTCGATCAGCGACAGCGGCATCGGCATCCCGCGCGAGGCGCTGGAAAGCGTGTTCGAGATGTTCTCGCAACTGGAACCCGCACTGCAGCGCGCGCACGGCGGCCTGGGCATTGGCCTGGCGCTGGTCAAGGGCTTGGTCGAGCTGCATGGCGGCACCATCGGCGCCGCCAGCGAGGGACCGGGGCAAGGCAGCACGTTCACGGTCCGCCTGCCGCTCGTGGAGCAGGCAATGGCCGCGCCGCGTACGCCAGCGGCGCCGCGCGCCGGCGCGCCGCTGCGGGTGCTGCTGGTGGACGACAACCGCGACGCCGCGCAGATGCTCCAGGCCATGCTCGACCTGAGCGGCTATCCGACCGCCGTCGCTTTTTGCGGGGAGGACGCCACCGCCTGCCTGCAGGCGCATGAGGCACAGGCATGCATCATGGATATCGGCCTTCCCGATATCGACGGTTACGAGCTGGCGCGCCGGATTCGCGCGATGCCGCTGGCCACGCAACCGGTCCTGATCGCCCTGACCGGCTGGGGCCAGCCAGCCGATATCGACGCCGCCCTGGCCGCCGGTTTCGATCATCATCTGGCCAAGCCGGTCGAGTTCGCGACATTGCAGCACCTGCTGGCCGGCGTGGCGCCGCTCTGACATCCGCGCCGGCGCAATTCAAGCCGGCATCAGCCAGGCTGACACCGGAATCGCAATCGCCGCTCCCAGGCCGATACCGGCCAGCACATCGCTGGGATAGTGATGCGCCGCGATCAGGCGGCACAGCGCCAGCAGCGCCAGCGCGCCGACGGCGATGGGGATGGCGGCAGGCGCCGCATGGGCAATCGGCACCAGCGCGGTGGTCAGCGTCATGCAGTGTCCGCTCGGGAAGGAATACTTGTCCAGCACTTTGGTGAGCGACTGCAGCGTCGGGTCCCGGTCGAACGGACGCAGGCGCGCCACGCGCCGCTTGAGCGTCCGGTAAAACAGGTGCCCGATCAAGGTCGACAGCAGCGCCGCCTGCAGCACGGCGACCGGATTGCGGATCTGCGAGAAAAAGATGGCGGCGGCCAGCGGCGCATACACCCACCCGTTACCTAGCAGATTGATGATGTTCGTTGTAAAGCGGACGATGCGGTAGCGCGCAAGCGGCGCGATGCGTTGTACAATAATTAACTCCAGCCGCCCTGCCCGCACCAGGGTGCAGCGCCAGCGGCCGGCAGGCTCCAGCACGATTGTTTCCGAAGTTTGCGATTGCTTGGATCGACGAAAAGGAAGAGACATTTTGATGCATCCTCACAAAGAAATGGAACTGCCAGACGCCCCCGGGAACGCCTCATCCGACCCCGCCAGCCGGGTCTACAGCCAGCGCTTCCACATCGCCCTCGACGGCAATGGCGCCAACGGCCTGGAAGGCATGGCCGGCGTGTGCCTGTTTCTGTTCGATCAGGTGTCGCAACGCTACGCGTACAAGATTCGTTACTACGACGGCATCGCCGCCGGCCATGCGGTGTCGGTCAACCCGTCCGGCACCATCGGTTTCCTGGGCAACGCCGGCCAGCACCTGCTGTTCTACGACGCCCGCACGCTCGACGAGGTCGGGCGCGTCTCGACCCTGCGCTACGAATGCCCGCCCTCCTCGCTGCAGGGATCGACCCATCTGGTATGGATGTCGGACAAGGAATTCATCACCGTGATCGGTGCCCATTTCTACCGCTTTTCCATCGATGCGCTGGAGCACGGCGAACGCCTGTGCGCGCACCGGCTCAAGCTGCCGCACGGCATGAAGCGCAGCGCCTCGGGCCGCTACATCGTGTACGGCTCGATGGACAGCCCGCACGACGGCCGCCGTGGCGAAGCCTGCCACGTCGCCATCCTGGACCTCGAATCGATGGCGGTGCGCGTGGTCGATTTGCCGGCCACCTGCTGGCACGTGGCCGCGCATCCGGCCGAGGACCGGTTTTACGGCGTCTCGTTCCGGGTGCTGCCGCAGGATCATGTCGATTATCACGAGTGGGCCATGGCCTTTCTGAAAGAATATGCCTTTGAAATCGATGCGGCCAGCGGCCAGGTGCTGCGCCACTGGGCGGCCGGGCGCGAGATCCCGGCGCACATCAATTCCGATGTCTGCCTGTCCGATAGCGAGCTGATTTTCTGCAACGGCGGCAGCCAGAACGTGATCGCCATCGACCTGGCCACCTTCGCCAGCTACCGCCAGTTGGTCGACGAACGTCCTGACGCCGCGGCGCAGCTGAACCGGCCGCGCGAGGTGGGCTCCCAGGTCGCCGACGTTTTCACGCGTGGCAATTTCTTTTCAAACAGCCAGCACTTCCTCGGCGCGCTGCAAGTGTCCCGCAAGTCCTTGCTCGATTCCATTTATGGCTGCCAGCTGTCGGCCGGCCAGTCGCTGCTGTTCACGGCCAACCGTGGACTGAACCACATCACGATCTACGACTACCCTACCGGAACCTTGCGCCTGCGCGTTGAGATGCCGCCGCTGCAGACGTATTTTTCGTGGATGTCGCCGCTGGCCGATCCGCGCCTGGGCTTCCACCACGCCTGGCTGCTAGGGTGACGCCGGCGGCGCCAGGGTCTGGCCCGGCGCTGGCGCACCGCTGAACTCGGCGGCGGCATTGATGGCCTTGGACAAATTGCGAGGGATCAGGGTCGAGACGATGTTCTCGACCAGGCTCAGAATCGCCGGTTCGAACGCGGCCGGCAGACGGTTCAGGAATCCCGGCTTGAGCGTGAAGCTGCCGTCGAAGGTTACGCGGGTGCCGCGTCCGGCCATGGCCGGCTCGTAGCGCGTGCTGCCTCGGCATTCGATGTGCTCGGGCAGTACCGACGGGGTGATGGCCCATTCGCAGACGTGCGCGGCGTCGTCCCACTGCGCGCGGTCGACCCAGGAAATGAGCTCGCCCCCCAGCGCCCCGCGCAGCATCGCCGGAATGGTTTGCCGGGCTTGCCAGCGGTTCACCAGCAGCAGGCGGCCATCGCTGCCGGTGCTGCGTTCGAGCTGCACGATGGAATCGAGATCGTCCAGCTGTACCGCCAGCTCGGCCAGGTGATCGCGCATCACCAGCCAGATCTGGTCGACCGGACGCTTGACCATGGTAAAGCTATGAAAAGGTGTCATTGCAGCTCCTCGGTGGATGGCATGCCGGCGCGCGCACGGTGCGCGTCGTCGGCCAGGGTCATCGAGGTGCGCACTTCGCGGCTGATGTGCGGGCTCGACGCCAGCCAGGCGCAAGCCTCGGCCAGCGCGGCGCGGGCCGGCATGGGCGCGTAGCCGAGCTGCGCGACCCTGGCGTGCGAATACCAGTAATAGCGGCCGATCATGCGCGCCTGCTCGCGGCTGGTCAGCGGGGCGCGCCCTTGCAAGCGGGCCCGCACTTCCTCGTATGAGGCGGCCAGATAGGCCGCCGTGTGATTGACTTCCAGGCGCGGGCTGTCGACGCCGCACAGGGCGGCAATGGCGGCATGGATCGCATTCCATTCCAGGTTCCCGGACCCGAGGATATAGCTCTCCCCCGGCGTGCCGCGCGTGGCGATCAGCCAGTGGCCGTGCGCTACATCGCGCACCGACACGATATTGCAGCCGCCCGGATAGGTCAGGCGCAGCGGATCGTTGAGGTAGGCCACGATGACGCCATTCGACGGTCCCAGCACGGTCGCGTGCGGGCCGACCGACATGGTCGGGCAGGCCAGCAGAATCTCGACACCGCGTTCGCGGCCGAGGGCGATGGCCAGCCGGTCCTGCTTGGTTTTCGACTGAATGTACGGCGGCTCGACAAAGCCGTCGTCCGGGCCGCCGTGCTCGTCGCGTACCACTGGGGCCGTCGACGAACCGAACACGACGGACGACGAGGTGATCACCACGCGCCCCACCCCGGCCAGCGCGGCCGCCTCGATCATGTTGCTGGTGCCGGTCAGGGCTGTACGGTCGAGTTCTGCCGCGCTGATGCCGCTGTAGGCGAAGCGCGCCGCCGCATGAAACACCACGTCGCAGCCGGCGCACAAGGCGGCCAGAGTGGCGGGGGTATCGAAAATGTCGCCCTCGACATGCTCCAGCGCCAGGCCGTGCAAGGCGCGCCTGTCGCTGCCTGCGCGCGTCATGGCGCGCACCTCGCACTCGCGCAGCAGCAGTTCGCGGCACAGATTAGCGCCGATCAGGCCGTTCGCTCCCGTCACCAGTGCGCGCATATGCCCTCCCCTCAGGTGCGCGGCCAGAGCGCTTGCACGCTCTTGCCGAGATCGCGGGCGACAGCCTCGCCATAGCCCTGCCAGAAGCTGCCCACCCATGCGGTGAGCGCGTTCTCCGGCGCCGATGCGGCGGCGGGCGCGTCAAAATGGGCAAAGCCATCGTTGTCGATGCGTGCCTTGCCTGGCGCCGCCCCGGGCTGCAGCACGCCCTCGAACAGGGCGGCGGCATGGTCGCCCAGTTTGGTTGCCAGCTCGGCCAGCGCGTCCACCGGGCGCGGCGCGCTGTCGTGCGGCGTGGACGGGACATGCCGGGCCATGCCGATGGCAATCTCGCGCCCTTCCAGCAAGGCTTCGAAATTGGAAAAGGTGCGGGCGAAAAAGGTGGCGTAAGCGTGCTCGGTCAGGCGGTCCTTCAGCTCCTGATAGCGCTCGAGCTGCAAGCTTTCCAGCAAAGGCGGCAGGGCAAACAGCTGGCGCCCGAAAATGCTCACGCGGGTGCCGCCGCCGGTCGCCGAGAAAGTGATGATGCCGTCGTCGAACACTGCCGACGCGTTCTCGGAATGCACCGTTTTCCAATACATGCGCTGCTCGTCATCGCCATAGTGCACGCTCTCGATCTTGGAAACGTCGATTTCCTTGCCGCCCCACCAGGCGACATAATTCGGCTGCGGCAGGTAGGCGTTGCGTTCGGCCTGATGCAGCGGCCTGCCCTGCGCGTCGCGCGTGAGCGCGCGCAGTTCGCCGCCGATGTAATCGTTCATGTACTCGATCGAACGGGCGATGTCGACGCGGCTGGCAAACTCGGCCAGCGGCACCGGAAACTCGCGCTGGTATTCGAACAGCACCGCCTGCTCGATGCGGCGCCAGCGCAGCGGCTTGGCGACGTCAGGCGGCGTGGCCAGCCAGCCGCGCAATTCGTCGAGCTCGCGCTCCATGGCGAGGAAATCGGCATCGCTGCAAGCGAGCGTGTTGGCGGAGATGCGCGCCTCCTTGCGCAGGAGCTGGTCCTTGGCGCCGCCGATGCGCGCCGCTTCCACCGCCGCCGCCCACGCCCCCAGGGCCCAGTTGGCGTAGACCAGCAGCGCCCTGGCGGACGGATCGTCGTCCAGGCGCCCCAGGCGCGGCGCGATGGCCTGGTTGCATTTGACGTCGAGCGGATGCTTGAAGGGGAACAAGGCGGTATCGACCTGCTGCAGCCACGGCGCGCTCAGGCGCAGCAAGGTGGGCGAGCGCTGGCGCTGGCGCGTGGCATCGACCAGCATGGGATCGGGCAACAGAAAGCCGGGAAACGGGGCCAGCGAGCCGACCAGACCCGACAGGGAGGGACGGCCCAGGCGCGCGATGAGTGCGGCGATCAGCGGCGAACTGGCGGGATCGGCGCCCATCTTGATGGCGGTGGCGCAGTCGACCGCCAGTACATCGTTGCCGGCGATGATGGCGTGGGTCGCCAGCGCACGCGGCGCCTGCAATCCGCCCGAGCCGTGGGCCGCGCCGCAGGCGTCGACGATGGCGATGTGCGGCGCGCTGGTCTCCAGCAATGGCAGCAGGGCCAGCCAGGGATCGGTGCGCAGCCGGTAATGGTCATCCTTGTCGGCCAGCGGCAGCGCGTACAGCAAGGTATTCATGCACAGCGCCACGTTATCGTGCTGGTCGGTCCGGCACTTGGCGAAAACGATGCGCATGCCGGCGTCGGTCCAGGCGCGCGACAGGCGCCCGGCCCACTGGTCGTAGCCGGCGCCTGGCGGAGAGTCGGGCAGCTGTTCGGACAGGTCGATGACATCGTACGGCGTGCCGCTGCCGGTCACGTACTGGTAGCCGAGCAAGTCCGCAAGCACGGCAACGTCGCGGTTGCCGAGCCAGGTGCTGGCGCTGTCGGCGCTGGAGGCGATGGCGAGGCTGCTCCAGCCATCGGCGGCGAGCAGGTCGAGCAGCGCTTCGACCAGCTCGCGGCGCACCACTACCGGACTGTCGGACGCGAACGCGGCCAGGTCGAGCAGAACGATGGCACTGTTCCTGTTCGCGTCCGGCCCGGCTGGCAGGCAGCCCGCCTGCCGCAGCGCCAGGCGCAGCAGCTCGACCGGGCTGGCGGCGGCATCGTCGGCAACGGCGAGCGCCGGCACAGCGGGGACCGGGACGCGATTGTTTGCCATCGGAGCGTTACTTTTTCCGGGCGGTCGCAGCCGCTGCCGGTACATCACCATCCGGCGCGACCCCGGCCGCCGGCAGCGGCTGGCCGACGCCAACCAGCGCATAGGCCCAGTTCAAATACGCGGTGCCGAAGCGGATGGTGTCGTCCACGGCGCCCATCGCGCCGCGCAGCGCCAGCTCCACGCCGGTTTTTGCCACATCGCCGGCGCCCACGCTGCCGCTGCCGAAATCGAGCAGGGCTTGACCATATTCGACGGCGGAACGCCCGTAGCGGTTGGCGGAAATCTGCAGTGACGTTTTTGCGGCATTCTTAATTTCATCAAGAGCGACGGCCATGATGCTCTCCAATATCAAAAGGGCGACCTGATGGAAGTGAAGTGTTAATTCGGCGCAATAGGCATGCACTGCTTACATGCTATCGGAAATAAGGCAGCCCAATCGCAAGCGATTGATGTCGATGAACAAGCGTTGATCTATGTCAAAATCAGCGTCTTTTCGCGGTCAGGCAAGCTGCGCATAGCCACACGCACGCACTTCGTCAGCGAGCGCGCCGATGCGGGCGTAGTCGTCGTCGCCGCACTGCGCGAAGGAGCGGATCGACAGAGCCGCCATCAGGCTGGCGAGTTCCGCCGACGGCGTCAGCAGAGCGCTTTGCAGGCACTGGCGTACGGCGTGCGGCACGGCGGCCCCGGTCACGAAGGGCAAGGCGGGCGCTGGCGCCGAATGGCACAGGATCGTCAACCCGTCCAGGCTGGACGGCGCTTCCCGGCGCAGATAGCCGAGCGTCACGCAATCGATGGCCGCCAGGTCGGCCTCGCCGGCCTGCACCAGCGACAGGCTGGCGCGATGGCTGCCCGACCACTTGAGCGCGCTAAAAAACCGCCCGCCGCGCGCCAGCGGCGCCACCGCATGGCGCAGCGCGTTCATGCCGCTGTGGGAATCGATGTCATTGGCCGCGGCGACGCAGCCGCGCGCGTCGGCCAGCGCGCCGATGGCGCCGTTGGCGCGCACCACGATGGCGCTCGAATAATCGCTCCCCTCGCAACCGGAAAACGCATACACGGGCGTGGCGACCAACCCGACATGAGCACGCAGCCCGGTGACGTACGGATAGCCGCAAGTCTGGCTGAGCAGCATGTCGGGGCGTTTCCAGAAGTGCGGCAATACGGGCGCGCGTTCGAGTTCGACGGCGTCGCGGAAGCCATCCGCGCGCAGCACGTCGACCAGCGCCGCGAACAGGGCTTCATACCCTGCCCTGACGCCGGCCGACACGTTATACATGGGGAAAGCGGCGCTCCACGTCATGGACTGACTCCGGCATATGAGGATGAACTGGCGCGTCGACCGGCGTCACGCCGAAGCGGCGCATCAGTTCGCCGTACCCGCGCACGTAAAACCCGCCGCTGCGGGCGATATAGGCATCGCGCCGCGCGTGATACACCCGTCCCAGCAGATACCAGGGCAGCGACGGGAAATCGTGGTGCACCAGATGAAAGTTATTGTTCAAGAATAACAGGCGGAAGACAAATCCCGCTTCATTGAGCACGATGCGCTGCTTATGCTCTTCGGCCGGGCGATGCTCGTAAAACGAGCGGATCATCACCAGCGACTGGGCCGGATAGGAAATCGCCAGCACATAATAAAGTGCCGACACGCCGAACACCGCATCCACCGACCACAGCATGGCCGCGAGCATGCCCAGATGGCGCAGCCACATCGGCACGTTGCTCCAGTTCCCCTGCAGCGGCTCGCGCACCGCTTGCGCCCACGCACCGGCAATCGCGATGGCCGGCCCCACCAGCATCCGTCCCCAGAACGTCTTGTTCAACCACAGCAGCGCCTGCACCGGCTTGCCCAGGCCGGCCCAGGTGGCCGGCGACACGTAATAGCTTTCGGTATCGAGCGCCGGCATGGTCAGGTGGAAATCGACGTGATGGCGCAGATGGCTCTCCCGATACAGGCGGTACGGATACCACACGGCCAGCGGCAAGGTGCCTAACACGCGGTTGAGCGCGGGCCAGCGGGTGGGATGGCCATGGATCAATTCATGCTGAAGCGACATGTACCACGCGCACCACCAGACCATCAGCCCGGTGGCGGCGGGGGCACCCAGCTCACGCCAGAACGCCAGCGTGGCCAGCCAGCCGCCGTGGATGACGACAATCAGCAGCCAGGTGGGCCACTCCGCCCACCACAGCCGGCGCGCGCGTTCGCCGCGGATTTGTCCCTGCTGCGCCGCATCCATGTAGTTCGAGGGCGTCTGCCGTGCCAGTCGTGATTGCATAAGTCATCCTTGGTTGCTCACACTGGAATTGTGGGTGGCTGCGGCAGGTCAGATGTTGACCTGCCGCATCACCGACCCGCGCGCGGCAGCGCCGTCCGATCAGAACCGCGATTTGACGCGCAGGCCGACCGTGCGCGGACGCGCCATGAACAAGGTATCGCCGGGCTGGATGGCGATGCTGTTGGTCGTGACGTCGCTCACCTTGTTGCCGTTCGTGAGATTGGTGCCGAACAGCCCCACTTCGATGCCGCGCGTGAGGTAGGTCAGCGTGGCGTTGAGCGTGTTCGATGATGGAATTTCCGCATAGCTTCCCTGGGCGGCGGCAAAGTTGGTGTAGGCACGGCCCTTGTAGGCATAGCTGGCGGCCAGGCCGATCGCGTCGCTGCCGGCCAGCGGAATGCGGTAGCTGGCGCTGACGCTGGCCGCCACGCGCGGGGCGTACGGCGTGCGCGCGCCGGCCGGGATATTCTGCGCCGCAATGCCGGTGATCACGGCATCCCTGGCGAAGGCATGGTTGTAGGCGGCATTCAAGCCGATGCTGGCGTGCCGCGTCAGCTTGACGGACGTCTCCAGTTCCACGCCTTCGCTGCGGATCTTGCCGGCATTCTGGGTGAAGTAATACGTGCATGGCAACTTGTTAAACACCTGCACATCGTTCCAGTTGGTGAGGTAGGCGTTCACATTGAGCGTCATGCGCTGCCCGAACAGCGTATTTTTGGAGCCGGCTTCGTAGCTCCACAGGCTGTCCGGCGCAAAGGTGGCCGGCGCGTTCACGCCGCAAAAGTTGAACGGCACCGGCTGGTTGTTGCCGCCGTAGCGGAAACCCTTGCCCACATTCGCATACAGCATGTGTTGCCGGTCGATGTGATAGGCGGCCGCGAAGCGCGGATTGGCGCCCTGGGCGGTGGCGCTGCTGCTGCTCGTTTCCGGGCTGCCGACCGGCGCGCCGGGCGTCGCGCCCACCAGATTGCCGAACAGGCCGCTGAAGTGCAGGTCGAAATCCTGCTTGCCTTTGAACAGGCGCAGCCCGGCGGTCAGGTCCAGCTTGTCGAACACGGTGTAGGTGCCTTCGGCAAACAGCGCGACCTGATGCGAACTGGTATCTTGCCGGCCCGAGAAATAATTGTCGGGCGTGCTGGCCAGGTCGTTGGCCTGCGAGCTGTAGCCGGGGAAGTTGCGGGTCTCGCCGAAGCGCGCGTCGAAGCCGGCGGTCGGCTGTTCCTGGCGCAGCTTGCGCTTGCCGGTTTCAAAAAACGCGCCCGCGGTCCACTTCAAGGGGCCGCCATGGCGCGAGTTCAGGCGCAGTTCCTGGGCCAGGCCGGTGACGGCATTGTCAATCGTGTACGCCGACGCCATCAGGGGCGGCTTGCCGCTGAAGATGAAGGCGGTGGCCGGATACTGGGCCGAGGTGGCGTACTGCGTGTCGCGGTGCAGATACGAGGTCGACGACACCAGCTGCGCGCTGCCCAGATCGTAGTTCACGGCCAGGTTGTACAGTTGCAGCGCATCGTTGCTCTTCTGCGGCAGCAGCGCATAGGTGGTGAACGGCGCCAGCCTGGCGTAGGCATCATTGATGCCGCCCTTGATATTGGAGGCGGTGACGCTGGCGTCGATCAGCAGGCCGGGCTGCGCACGGATGCGCAAGGCGGCGCGGCCCTGGTTGGTCGAGACGGCGTTGGTGGTGGCGCCGTTGAATGCGTTGCGGATGTAGCCCGAATCGGCGCCGGTGTAGGCCGTCAGGCGCAGGCCCGCCACCTCGTCCCTGAGCGGCACGTTGAGCATGCCGCGCAGATTGTGGTTGGTGCCGCCGAAGCCGGAGGTACGCGAACCGACCGCTTCCACCGAACCGAACAGGTCGTTGGTATCGGGCTTCCGGATGATCTGGCGCACAGCGCCCGCCATGGCGCTGGCGCCGAACAGGGTGCCCTGCGGGCCTTGCAGCACTTCGATGCGTTCCAGGTCCAGCACCCGCAGATCGGGGTTGCCCGATTTGAGCGTCACCGGCATGTCATCCACATATACCGCCACCAGCGAGGAATCCTGGATTTCGGACGGCACGATGCCGCGCACCACCAGGCCGCGCATGGTGATGTTGTTCACGCCTGGCCCCTGCTCCTGCACGCTCATGGCAGGCACCAGGCTGGAGATATCGCTCAGGTTGCCCAGCCCGAATTTGGCCAGGCTTTCCGGCTGCAGCACCGTGATGGCTGCCGCGACCTGCTGCACGTCGACCGCGTTGACGGCGCGCGTGGCGGTAATCTCGACGCGGTCGATCTTGTCGGAATCGCTGTTCCCGGCGACCTGGCGCGCGGCGGCGCGGCTGGCGGCGTCCGTGCCCGCCTGCTGCGCCTGTGCCGTGCCGATCACGCCCAGCGACAACATCGCCAGCGCTCCATGTGCAATCAACTGCTTCCCCATCACTCTGTTCCAATCCGTTTATGAATACTGCAAGTAAAAAAAGTATATCGGCACCATCCGTGCGTGAACACGAAGATTACCGACTTTGGTTATCTGGAAATGTTAGCCAGGACCGGCCAGGCGCGCCCGGCCGCAGGCGAGCATCGCGGCGACGACCGTCGCTTGGAGGACCTGGACAGGCGGGGGCATCGTCAAGGCGGGTCGGGCAGGAGGCAGGAACGGGCAAGCGCTGCGCGTGCCGTTGCCTCCGGTCGTGGTTGAGGCGCCGGAATGATCGAACATTTTGACAACAATGTCAATTTTCACATTGTTCGTCGACGCCTCTCAAGCCTCGTCCGCACCGCTCCCGATGCGCCGGGCGGACGGCGGCAAGACACGCGCAACTGACGCACAGGACGTGCGCACGGGTAGAATACAGCGATCGCTGCGCGCCGGACGGCCCGCGGCGGCCAAGGAGAAACGCGCGCAATGCACATCAGCCAGCACCCCACCCATACCCTCGACCTGCGCGTACGCGAGCTGCGCCAGCTGTTCAACTCGCTCGATCCGGCGCCCTTCCTGAACAAGGACCTCGACCGTGCGTGCGAGGCGTACATCGAGAACTGGGCGCTGTCGCTGCCGCACGATTGCCACTTGCACCTGACCATCCACGTCGAACAGCTGCCGTCCGCGAGCGAAGCGGGCGCGCTGGTGGGCGAGGCCATCCACAATTATTACGGATACAAGATCGAACTGGTGCGCGGCGAGCTCAGGCAACTGCTGCGGCTGGGCCGCCTCAGCCTCGGCGTGGGCCTGGTGTTCGTCGCCGCCTGCCTGCTGCTGGCCGAGGCGATCACCAGCTTCATGCCCGGCCCCGCCGCGAAAATCGCCCGCGAAAGCCTGACCATCATCGGCTGGGTGGCGATGTGGCGCCCGGTCCAGATTTTCCTGTACGACTGGTGGCCGCTCAAGGGGCGCATCAAGGTATTCGAAAACTTGCGCTTTGCCCGCGTGAGCGTGATCCAGGCCTGAACCACGGCAACGCCTTGATTATTGAACATACAACTCATGTTGTGAATGCACATCAAACCAGGCCCGCGATTGCAACAAGAGTGGCAGCAGTGCGGGCAATTTTCTCCATAATCGACTATCCGTTTCCTGCGGCCGCCGGCAGGCGCTGCTGGAGCGCGACGTGCCGATGCGCACCGTGGGGCGGCTGCAGTTCACGCAGGGCATCGCCATGCTCAAGCTAAACCGGGACAAGGAAGGCATCGCCGCGTTCAACAACGCGCTCGAGACCGCCAAACGCGGCAAACTGACCGGCCTGGAAGCCGAGGTGCGCGGCAACATCGCCGATTATTTCCTGCGCCAGCACGATTATGTGTGCGCCGAACAGGAGGCACTGCTGGCCATGAAAGCGTCCGAGCGGGTGACCGACGTCAACATGATCCTCATGGCCAGGGCCAACCTCGGCTTCGCCCTGATGGGGCAGAAGCGTTTTACCGAAGGCTTGCCCTACATCGATGGGGTGATTGCCGATCTGGACAAGGCCGGCGCCACGGCCGATCTCTACGCCATGCTCGACGAAAAGGGCCGCATGCAGGAACAGGCCGGCCTGTACAAGGAAGCGCTGGCGACCGTGCGCAAACAGCAGGCGGCGCGGCAAGCCGATGCCCGCGCCGCGCGCGACCGCGCCGTGGCCGCCCTGCAGGAAGAATACGAGGCCGGCCAGCGCACGCGCCAGATCGACCTGCTGCGCCGCGAAAACCTGGTCAAGGACGCCGACCTGCGCAGCCGCCGCATGCTGCAGCTGCTCACCACCTTCGCCGCCCTGCTGACCGTGGCGGCGGGCATCTTCGTGTATGTGCTGTACCGGCGCTCGGCGGGCAGCAATGTGCGCCTGAACCAGCTCAATACCCAGCTCACCTACCATTCGCAGCACGACGCCCTGACCGGCCTGTAAAACCGGCGCTCGTTCCTGGAAAAAATGGCGGCGCGCCCCGCGCACGACGAGCGCGAGCGGCGCAACGATGCCCTGCAAAGCGTCGACTGCATCGTCCTGATGGACATCGACCATTTCAAGCACGTCAACGACCGCTGGGGCCATTGCGTGGGCGACACGGTCCTGGTGGAGGTCGCGCGCCGGCTGACCGCGGCGGTGCGCGATAGCGACATGGTGATCCGCTGGGGCGGCGAGGAATTCCTCATTTACGCGCCCGGCGCCGACCCGGCCCACGTCGCCGGCGTCGCCGACGGCGGCGTCGAGTGGGAACGCGGCATCCGCCTGGCCGACTGGGCGCTCTATCACGGCAAAGCCAATGGGCGTAACCAGGCGCGCATCGTGATGCGCCTGTCGGCGCCGGTTGACACGGTACTGGCGGCCGCGCCGGTTTCACGTCAAAAAAGTTGTAAAAACCGACAAATAGAAAAATACTCAACTAGTCAATTTGCAACGCCCTCGTGCCGGTTTATAATGCTTTCCAGAAAACAACAATGAGTTGTGAGAATGTTCAAATCCACGTGGAGAAACACTTGAAAGCCAGATTACTGCACACTGCCGCATTGTTCATGTTGACCTTGCCCGCGAGCGCGGCCAGCGCCGCCCCGGCGGAGGAGCCGGCGGAACTGTACACCCGCCTCGAGCGCTATCACGTCAAGTATTCGCTCAACGACGATTACACCAGTGCCGAAACGCACGACTGGGCGATGAAAGTGCTCAAGGAAAAAGCCTTGTCCAATGCCAAGGAAGCCTCGATCTCGTACAGCACCAGCATTGAAAAAGCCGAAGTGCTGAGCGCCTACACCATCAAGGCCGACGGCCGCCGCATCGAGGCGCCCAAATCGAATTACCAGGTGGTCACCAACACCGGCAACGACAAGGATGCGCCGGTGTATTCCGACCGGACCACGCTCACGGTGGTGTTCCCGGAAGTGGCGGTCGGCGATACCGTCGGTTTTTCGTACAAGCTGACGCAGACCGAACCGATGTTCCCGAAACATTACTCGATCGTCCAATACTTCAACCGCGGCACCGCCTATGACGACGTCAAGATCACGCTCGACTATCCGGCAGCGCTCGCGGCCCAGCTCGACGTGCGCGAACTGACCCCGGTCGCCAGCACCGAAAAGAACGGCCGCAAGGAACTGTCGTGGAGCTTCACCAACAAGGTACCGCTCAAGAACAAGCGCCGCGATTATTCCGTGTATGACGTCGACACCCTGCCGGGACTGGCGTTTTCGACCTTCAAATCATATGCGGACATTGCCCAGGCCTACGGCGCGCGCGCCACGCCGAAAGCGGCCGTGACCGCGGAAGTCCAGGCCCTGGCGGACCAGATCGCCAAAGACCAGAAGACGCCGCGCGACACCGCGCGCGCCCTGTACGACTGGGTGGCCACCAACATCACCTACGCCGGCAACTGCATCGGTACCGGCGCGGTGGTCCCCCACGATATTTCCTTCATCCTGAAAAACAAGATGGGCGATTGCAAGGACCACGCAACGCTGCTGCAAGCGCTGCTGGCGGCCAGGAAGATCGAGAGCACGCAGGCGCTGATCAACGCGGGCAGCAGTTTCAAGCTGGCCAAGGTGCCGGTGGTATCGCGCGTCAATCACGTGATCAACTACTTGCCGGCGTTCGACCTGTTCCTCGACTCGACATCGAGCACCACGCCATTCGGCATGCTGCCCTACAGTTCGCAGGACAAACCGGCGTTGCTGGTCGACGGTTTCAAGGAAGGACTCAAGACCCCGGCCGCGCAGCCAGGATCGAATGCCCAGACCATGAAAACGCGCATCAAGATCAACGATGACGGTTCGGTGACCGGCAGCGTGGACGTGGCGACCAAGGGTGAGTATGCCCTCGGCCTGCGCAACGGCCTGCGCAGTGCCGGCAAGGAAACCATGGATGACATGGTCAAGAACGTGCTCAAGAGCATGGGCTATACCGGCACGGGCAAGTTTGAAAGCGACGACCCGACCGCCTTGATCAATACCTTGAACTACAAGGCCAGTTTCGAGTTCAAGAATTTCACCCAGTTTCCCGGCGCGGGCGCCTTTGTGATTCATCCGCTGTTCACCAGCAGCTCGCCCGTTGCGAGCTTCATGCTCGGTGGATCGGACGACGACGAAACGCTGACCGAATTTTCCTGCTCCAACGGGGCGAGCCTGGAAGAATATGTGTTCACTTTCCCGAAGAAGATGAAAGTGCTGGCCGTGCCCGATAACATGACGGTCAAGTCGGCCAACGTCAGCTACAAGGCGAGCTATCGCTTGAAGGGAAACCAGCTGACGGTCACGCGCGAGATCGACGACCGCACCCGCGGCAACGTCTGCGCCCCTGCCATTGCGACCGAGTACAAGGCGTTTTCCAAAAAGGTGCTGACCAACCTGAAAGCGCAAGTCGTCTATAAATAAGCGACTTTTGCATTCCAAAAAACCGCTCAGCGCCAGCAATGGCGGTGAGCGGTTTTTTTGGGCCTGTGCCTGGCCCGCATCAGAATGGTGGATGCGCCAGGAAGAACGCCTGTTCGTTCCGGTACATTTCCAGGTTTGCCGACAAGCCGGCATGAATGCGCCGGGAATGAGCGAGCAGGACGGCGGCGGTATGGAGCCCGTCGGCAGCGCCGGCTTGAAATGCCAGGATGTCGCGTTGACGTTCCGCGATCAGCGCCCCGCTTGTTTTGATACGGTTGGCAACGAGCGCCAGCATGATGGGATACGTGTCGGGACTGCAACAACGAATGCGCAGGACCAGGGTGCCGGCATCGTGCTCGCGCGCCTCAGCAACAAGTTTCTCCGTGCGCGCCAGCGCAGGCTCGCCGAGTTCGTCGATTGAACTGCCGAAGAGCATGTCGAACTCGCCGAACCACGGCTTTGAGCGGTAGTGCAAGTAAATCGCCAGCGCGGAAGCATAGTCGTCCAACGGTGGCTCACCGTGTTTTTCAAGGTAGGCCGAGACTCTCTCGGTCGTAATCCGTAGCGCAGTATTGTATTCCTGCGGCGGGGAATCGGAATAGCCCTCATCCACGAAATAGCGCGGTGTCCCGGGAAGAAATTGAGCATGCGCCAACACGCTGTCGGTAATATCGTCGAACAGTGGCGAGGCATCGATGTCCGCCGGGGTCGTCTTGCGCGGTGGCTTGCGCGGCGCCGTGATATTCAGTCCGGCCAGCGCATAGGCGGCGGCCACCAGATAGGAGCAGAACATGCGCGCGCCAGGGTCGAGTTCCCAATTCGGAAACAGCGACGCCAGCGCGGCGATCTTGTCGTACTCGCGCGTGCTGTACCGATACGCTTGCTTCGCAGCGATGGTACGGATCGCGTCACGGTTGGGAACGTCCGGTTTCAAGCGCAGAACCTTTCCGCAGGCGCGCCGGTGCAAGCCGAAGCGGGCCAGGGATATCTCGGCAACCCCGGTAAACGTCGCTTCGATGACATTGGGCGGATAGGTACAGAGCGCGGCGTGACTGAAGACGCCGCCGCTCGTTGTCTGAATGAGCTTGCTGATCCGGCTATCCGGATCGGTACACAGCAAGATGTCGCCTTCCTGCAGCAAATGTGTCAGGAACACGGAGCCTTCCGTCGGGCCGCCCAGAGGCGTTGTTGTGCTTTTCGTCATTTTCTCACCTGTGCATCGTCGCGATGACCAGCCAAGGAGAAGCGTACGACTCCCCGCCCGGAAAGTCCACCTTCAGCATGTAAAGGGACCGGCATCACTGACCTGTCTTCAGATGATGTCCCGCGCCAGAAGCGAATTGACCTATTCCATTTGATAATTCCCTTGAGAAAACGTTACCGGAAAACCATGGCTGGCGTTCATGGCGCCGCCCCGATCGCCGCCGTGTAGCGCGCACGTGCATGTGGGAGCGCCGCGGACCCGGACGCGGCGCGGCGCATCAAGGCAACACCGCACTTACAAGCAAGCGGACGTCGCGTGGCTGGCGCGCGTCAGTGGCCCCGTCCCGCCGGGCGAGGTGGGCCTCCGCACCGCCGGCCTTGGGCGCGTGGTTTTTTTGCCGAACCCATCCGAAACGTATCGAAAGCCGCGAACGATCTTGTATAGTCGCTCAAATGTCTCGGAAAACACACATTTTTGAGCGCTGCCTTATTGCCAGAGACGCCAAAAAGCGCTCCCGGCCGGCCGTCCTGGCGCTGTAAGGGGATGCTTGGGCGTGCCCAAGGCATGACCAACGCAGCGCTCAACGTCACGAAAGGCAACGGTGGTGACATTCACACAGCTTCAACGATTGCTTGGGGCGCTCTTGTTGCTTCTGGGCGCTAGCGTGATCGCCGGCTGGGTCCTGCGCTCGCAGCAGCTGGTGCAGATTGTGCCCGGTGCGGTCGCGATGGTGTTCAATACCGCGCTGTGTTTCGTGTTTGCCGGCGCCGCCCTGACCGTCTCCGAACGGCGGCCGCGGCTGGCGCGCATGGCGCGCACATGGGCTTGCCTCGCCATGCTTGCCGTGGCCGGCGTGGTGGCGCTGCAAAACCTTCTCGGCATCGATTTGCATGTCGACGAGCTGTTCATCGATGTATGGCTGGCCGACCCCAACCCCCATCCCGGACGGATGTCGCCACTGACCTGCGGCGGCTTCTGGCTGGCCGCCGCCTGCATCGTGCTGCAAGACCGGCACAGCGCGGACGGCAACGCCAGCTGGCTGATCCAGCTGCTGTGCCTGGCGCTGGTATCGCTGGGTATCCTCGGCATGACCGGCCATTCGCTCAAGCTCGAACTGCTCTATGAGTGGTACCGGTTTGTTCGGATGGCGCCGCACACGGCCTTCGGCTTTCTGTTGCTGGGCAGCGCATTATGGCTGCGCTGGTACCAGACCGTCAAAGCAAGCAGCGCCAGCCACGAACGCGGCGACAAGCGCATCACCGCCATCGCGACGATCATCCTGCTGTCGATGGCGCTGACGGCCGGGATGGCCAGCTCGGTCATGTCGGCCCACCGCACCGAAGCGGCCTTGCACCTGAATCTGCGCGCGGCGCATTCGAATCGCGCCCAGCTGTTGAACTTTGTGTTGGAAAACACGATCTTGCAGGCGCGTTCGCTCGCGAGCGACCCTGCCCTGCTTAAGGAATACGCCGGCTTGCCCCAGGCTGCCGATCGCGTCGCGATGGCGACCGAGCTGGAACAGCATTTGCTCAGCGACGGTTACGCCTCGGTGGCCGCGGCCAGCCGGAATGGGAGCATGCTGCTGCGCGCCGGCGCGCCCAACGCCAGCGCGCCGATCACCCTGCGCTTGAACGATGCGCAGGAACTGCTCTGGTCGACTGTACCCATATTAAAAATCGCGGTGCCGGTGCGAAACGGCGACGTCGCCATCGGCACCGTCCTGGCCGAGCGCCAGCTGCCCATCGTGCAAACCCTGCTGGCCGATGCCGCGCTACTGGGAAAAAGCGGCGATATCGCGATTTGCGCGGCAACCGGCAACGATCGCATGGATTGCCTGCCGACGCGCCTGAACGCGCGTGGTTTTACCGGGGCGCCACGCATGCGCGACGGGGCGAGGCTGCCGATGAGCAGTGCCCTCGATGGCAAGACCGGACTGGCCGTGGCGAAGGATTACCGCGGGCGGATGGTCGTCGCCGCCTACGGACCGGTCGGCTCCAGCGGCCTGGGCCTGGTGGTCAAGGAAGACGCGGTCGACCTGTATGAGCCGATTCGCACGCAAATATCGACCATGGCGGCGGTATTGGCTGTGCTGTTTGTTTGCGGGATGCTGCTCCTGCACTGGCAAGTGTCCCCACTCATTGCCGCGCTGCTGGCAGCCAGGCAAAAGGCGCGCGCGGGCGAAGCCAAGATCCAGGCGGTGCTCGACAATATGGCCGAAGGACTGCTCACCATCGACGAGAACGGTAAAATCAGATCGATCAATCCGGCCGCGGCCGCCATGTTCGGCTATGCGGCGCCCGAGGTCCTCGATACGTCCGTGACCCTGCTGATTCCGGCGTGCCCGGCGCAGGCCGGCGAGCACGCCCGGCCCGGTCCGGCGCACGGGGTGCAAGTGAACGGACAACGCAAGGATGGCAGCCTGTTCCCGCTGCATCTGGCGGTGCGCGAGGCCCTCCACGAAGGTGGCCGCCTGTCGGTGGCGATCCTGCGCGATATCAGCAATGAGCGCAAGGCGTCCGAAGTCAGTTCGCGCTTTAGCGCCTTTCTCGACGCAACCCCGAATCTGGTGGCGTTTGTCTCGGAAGAGCAGCACATCCTGTATCTCAACGGCGCCGGGCGCGGCTTGCTTGGCATTGCGGCGCAGGAAGACTGCACCGGCCTGTCCATGAATGAGTTTGCCTGCCCCGGGACTGGCATCGGCTACCTGCAGGGCATTTTCATGGAAGCGTCGGTGGCGGCCTGGCGCGGCGAATTCGCCTTGTGCACCCGCGCCGGCGTCATGGTCCCCTTCCTGTTTTCGGTGGTCCGTATCGAACATCACGAGGGCGAGCCCGGTTCGTATGCGATGGTGGGGGTCGATGTCAGCGAGCGCAAGCGCGCCGAGGATGACTTGCGCAGGACGCTGGAGCGTTTCAACCTGGTCGCGCGCGCCACCAACGACACGGTGTGGGACTGGGAATTCGCGACCGACCAGATCTGGTGGAACGCGGGCATTGCGCATACCTTCGGCCACGACATGGCCAATACCGAAGCCCCGGCCCAGTGGTGGGTCGATCAGATCCATCCCGACGACCGCGACTGGGTCCTGCGCGAGGTCGACGATGAAATCCACGCCGGCGGCCAGTACTGGACCGGCGAATACCGCTTCCAGTGCGCGGACGGCACGTTTGCATACGTGCATGATCGCGGCTACATCATCCACGACGACAAGGGTGCGGCGGTGCGCATGATCGGTGCCATGATGAACATTACCGAGCGCAAAAATGTCGAAGAACGCATGCGCCAGCTGGAAGAGCGCTTCTCCAAGATTTTCAGCATGAGCCCGGTTGCCATCACCGTCAGCGGCATGGCCGATGGCTATTTTCTGGAGGTCAACGATGCATTTTGCGCACTGATCGGGCAGGAGCGCAGCCTGCTGCTGGCGCGGCCCGCCACCCCGCTCGATTACTGGCTCGCGCCGGAAGCCCATCTGTCGATGATGGCGCGGCTGCGCGAGGAAGGCTCGATCAGCGACTTCGAGGCGGCCATGCGAACGGCCGGCGGCGACGTGATCAGCGTCCTGCTGTCAGCCGATGTGGTGGAGCTGTCCGGCGTGCCCCACCTGCTGTGCTTGTACAACGACATCACCCATCGCAAACAGACCGAAGATCAACTCCGCTTGAGCGAGGAAAAATTCCGCTCGATCGTCGAGACCACCAAGGACTGGATATGGTCGCTCGACAGCCAGGGTTGCATCCGCTATTCCAACCCGGCGGTCCAGGACATGCTCGGCCACCAGCCCGACGAATTGACAGGCAAGACGATGCTGCGCTACGTGCATCCGGACGAACAGGCCATCGTGGCCGGCAAGTTAAGCCAGCTGCAGCGGCGCGGCGAGGGCTGGAGCGGCTGGCTGATACGCTGGCGCCACCGCGACGGCAGCGACCGCTATCTGGAATCGTCGGCGGTGCCGGTGTTCGACCGCGACGGCACCTTTATCGGCTATCGCGGCACCGACCATGACGTCACCGCGATTAAGAAGTTTGAAATTCAGTTGCAGGAAGCGAAGCACAAAGCGGAATCGGCGAACGAAGCCAAGAGCGAATTTTTGGCCAATATGAGCCATGAAATCCGCACGCCGATGAATTGCATCATCGGCTTCACCCGGCTGGTGCTGAAAACCGGACTGTCGCCTCAGCAGCATGAGTACATGGAACTGATCGACTCGTCCGCCGACTCTTTGCTGCGCCTGCTCAACGATATCCTCGATTTTTCCAAGATGGAGGCCAAGAAACTTGTCCTGGAAAAGACCGCGTTCGATCTGCGCGAAGAAATCGCCAATGTGTTCCGGACCCTGGCCGCGGGGGCGGCGGAAAAGCACCTGGAGCTGGCGTTCGACGTCGCGCCCGAAGTCCCGCGCATCATCGTCGCCGACAAGGGGCGGCTGGCACAGATACTGATCAACCTGGCCAGCAACGCCATCAAGTTCACCGCGCGCGGCGAAGTCGTGCTGACGGTCAGCCAGCAAGCGCGCCAGGCTGACAGCGCCGAGCTGCGCTTCAGCGTGCGCGACACGGGTATCGGCATTTCACGCCAGCAGCAAGAGCATATTTTCGAGTCGTTCGTCCAGGCCGATGCCTCCACCACCCGCGAATACGGCGGCACCGGCCTGGGGCTGGCAATCGTCTCCCAGCTGGTCGCGCTGATGGACGGGCAGCTGTGGGTCGACAGCGAACCTGGCGTGGGCACGCAGTTCCATTTCGCTGTCCCGGTCCAGGTTGCGCAGCGCACGGCGGCGCCGGGCAAGGGCCCGCGCGAGGCCGGACTGCAGCACAAGGCCGTGCTGGTGATCGACGACAATGCCACCTCCGGCCAGATTGTCGTCAACCTGCTGAGCAGCTGGAAAATGCGCCCGCTGCTGGTGCGGGACGGCGCCGACCTGGCCCGCCAGCTGCAGGCCGGCGCGGCGCCCGAGGCTCCGTTTTGCGCGGCCATCTGCGGCGCCTCCTTCCTGAGCGAGGGTGCCACTGCGCTCGGGGTCGCCCTCGGCGCTGCCGCGCTGCCGCCGACATCGATCGTCGTCATGCTGCCGCTGCAAGACGACGGCGCCGCGCTGCAAGCCGGCCTGGCGGCGGGGCTGACGGCGTTTATCAGGAAGCCCATCAGGCATTCCGAACTGTTCAACGTGCTGATGGGGATCGTCGAGAGCCGTGCCGATGGCCCGATACGGGCGAGCGTGGAAGCGAGCGCGCCGCCGCCCGCGCTGCCCCTGCAAAAACGCCTGCGCGTGCTGGTCGCCGACGACCATCCGGTCAACCAGATGCTGATCGCCGAGCTCCTGCGCAGCCGCGGGCACACCTTCACCATGGTCGGCAATGGCGTCGAGGTGCTGCGGATGCTGGAGCAGGCGTCGTTCGACGTGATCCTGATGGATGGCCAGATGCCCGAAATGGACGGCTATCAGACCACCGCCGAAATCCGCCGGCGCGAGGCTGTCTCGGGCACGCATATCCATATCGTCGCGGTGACTGCCCATGCGATGTCGGGCGACCGCCAGACCTGCCTTGACGCGGGCATGGATGACTATCTCTCGAAACCGATCGAACCGCTCGATCTGTATGCCTGTCTCGAACGTCCCTGGTCGGACCCGCACGCGCCGCCGGCGCCAGGGCAACCGGGGCCGGAACCGGAGCTGGAGCCGGGGCTGGAACCGGAGTCCGAGCCGGCCGCCGGCACGCCTGCCCGCGCGTTCATCTTCGACCCCGACCTGGCGCTCGAACGGGCACGCGGGAAGCGCAATCTATTGATTCTCATGGCAAAATCGTTCATCGATACCGCGCCCGAGCTGGTGCGCCAGCTGCACAGCGCGCGCGCGACGCCCGATCCCCTGCTGCTCGAACGCGCGGCGCACCGCGTCAAAGGGGCGGCGGCGACCTTGGCCGGCGACGCCACCACGCAGGCCGCGGGCGCGCTCGAAGCCATGGCGCGGCGCGGCAATGACGCCAGCCACGACGACCTGGACAGTGCAGCCCGCTACCTCGCACTGCGCATCGATGAACTGGCCGCCACGCTTGCCACGACGCTGGAATTGAACCAATGAAAGTACTTGTCGCCGATGACGATCCGATTTCCGTCTTATACCTGCAGGACGTGCTCTCCGAATGGGGCTACGAGGTCGTTGTCGCCGCCGATGGCCTGACCGCCGAAGCGATCCTGCGCGAAGAAGACGGCCCCTTGCTGGCGGTGCTGGACTGGATGATGCCGGGCCTGGACGGCATCGACGTCTGCCACAACATCCGCCAGGCCGGCATGGAGCGGTATGTCTACATGATCATGCTGACCTCGCGCACGGAGACCGAGTTCATCGTCGCGGCCATGAACGCCGGGGCCGACGACTACATCGCCAAGCCCTTCATCGCCGAAGAGATGCGGGTGCGCGTGCGCGCCGGGCGCCGCATCGTCGACCTGGAACAGGAACTGCGCAGGCAGGCCACGCGCGACGCCCTGACCGGCATCTTCAATCGCGGCGCGATCCTCGACGTGCTGCAAAAGGAGATCGCACGGCATGCCAGGACACCGAATTTTCTGTCCGTGATCTTCGCCGATCTCGATCACTTCAAGGGCATCAACGATACCTACGGCCATCTGGCTGGCGACGAGGTGTTGCGCGAAGCGACGCGGCGCATGGACTCGATGCTGAGAAATTACGATTCCTTCGGGCGCTATGGCGGCGAGGAGCTGCTCGCCGTGCTCCCCAACTGCGATCCCGAAGGCGCCCTCGCCGTCGCCGAACGGATGCGCAGCGCCATGGCCGATACCGCCGTGCATACCCCCTACGGCGACATTGCCGTCACGGTCAGCATCGGCATCGCATCGGTGAACACTGCCGATAAGGCCGATATGACCGCACTGCTGCACCGCGCCGACGGCGCCCTGTATGCGGCCAAACTCCTGGGGCGCAATTGCGTTACCGCGGCGCCGTGACCGGCTGCGGCGATGGCGCCGGCGCCGGTGGCATACGGCTGTTGTATCCGGGGGCGGACTGCCCGGGTCAGGAAGCTTCCAGGAACCCCATTTCCCCGCTGGCATAGCGCCGTTTGGCGTCGACCAATTGCGCAGCGTCATTCATGACGAAAGGACCGGATACCGCAATCGGCTCGGCCAGCGGCAAACCGGCCAATACGACCAGCGACGCGCCGTCCGTGGCAGCCCGAATTTCCAGCGCCGTCCCGGCCGCATATCCGGCGACACCGCCCTCCCCCAGCAGCGAATCGCCGATCCGCAGGGCGCCGGCGGTGACCAGAATGTGCACCATCCAGCTTGGCGGAAGAGGAAGATTGACGACGGCATTCTCGTTCAGCTCGACGCTCCAGAGTGCGGATGCGGTCCGTGTGGTGAGCGCAGCCTTGACGTCATCGAGATCGCCAACGTAACAATGCACCGTTGCCCCCGGAAATTGGACGACCGGTACGTCGGCGCGATCGACATGATGGATCGCCGGTGCGGCGAGCTTGTGTTGCGATGGGAGATTGACGAAAATCTGCAACCCCAGGCAATCGACGCCATCAACCTGCGGCACTTCCTCATGCACGATCCCGCGCGCCGCTTCGGTCCAATGCAGGTCGCCCGGGTTGATGCGATTGCGGCTGCCAAGACTATCCCGATTGATCAAGCCACCGGGGGACTGGGGAAGCATGAAGGTCACCGCGGAAAAGCCGGCATGCGGGTGCGGAGGGAAAAATGGCAAACGCATGCGAAACCAGTCGACCTGCAGAAAAGGGTCGAGCGCCCAGCCGAGCGAGGATGGCTGTAGCTTTGCCAGAAATAATCCCTCGCCGGCCGCTTGCGGCTCAAGCCTGCGCATCCCCAGCAGCGGGCGTGGATCGGTATGGGCACCCTGTACCATCGCGCTCAACCCATCACACCGGCGAGCACTTCCTCCAGGAGCAGTTTTTGCAGCTGCCCACCCTCTGTTCCGCTCCAGTCGAGCTTGCGGTTCACCTGCTCGGACCGGCCATCGAGCAATTCCTCGGCAACAATCCAGCCGCCAAAATTCATTTGCATCTTGGCAGCGAGAACCTGGACATGGTCAAGGAAAGGATGGACCTGTCGCTGAGAATCGGGACAGTGCACAATCAAGACCTTGTCGCGCGCCGGATATGCTCGGTATCACGACGTGCCTTTGCCAGCCCGGCCTATATTCAACGCTACGGCATGCCACTCAAGCCGCAGGACCTGGTGCGCCACCAGTGCATTCTTTTTCCTCATATCGACGACCAGGCCGACTGGCTGTTCTTATGGGGCGATCGGCGCCAGACTGTCACCGTGGCCGGCCCCATCAGCGTCAATAGTCTCGGATTCGTCAGGGAAGCCGTGGTGGCGGGCGTGGGAGTCGGTATCTTGCCCGAGTTGCTGAGCAGGGACCTGCTCCGGCAGGGGGTGATCGTGCCGGTCTGCGGCAACTGGCAAGCTCCCTCTCTCGACGTCAGCATTCTGACGCCGACACGCCATGTACTGGCGAAAACAAGGGCATTGATCGAGTTCCTGGCCCACCAGGTGCCGAAGGCCCTGGTCGAGGCCGGCGCAACGCCAGGCCCAGCGCTGAGGGCGGCTGTCCAATCTTGAGCCACCGCACGCCCGCCTCGAAGCCCTGCGTGGCAATCCGTCCGCGCGTCTAGTTTGCGCCGCCAGCGCTCAACGCTGCCGCGAGCACAGCCTCGATATCGATCCGCTTCAAGCCCTGGTTGACAATCGCGCGCACCCGCTCGCCCTCGGCGTTGGGACGAAAGCAGATATAGAGCTGCTTGTCTTCCAGCAGGCGCGGATGGAAACGCAGCGTCGGCGCCAGCGGGCGCAGATCGGCGTCGTTGCGAATCAGATGGTCGTACACGCGCCGGTCGATCAGCACCAGCGGCACGCGCCTGGCGGCGAGCTTGCGCAGGTTTTGCTTGTCGTTCACCGCGGCATCGACCCTTTGCTTACCCTGGCGCACCCGTGTGTCGAACTCATCGGTATTAACATAGCCTTCCACGACGCCGATACGGTACTTCGACAGGTCGGTCATCGTGTCCCATTGAACCGGTGCGGCGGCGTGGTAGGCAAAGCCGAGCGGACCGCTGCCGATCGGGTCGGAAATGAGAAAGTCGCGTGCCAGCCCGGGCGAGAGGTATTCGGGGTAATACCCGGCAAAGGGAGAATTGTGTTTGATGAGGGCCGTGGCCCGGGTCCATGGAAAGAATTGAACTTCCAGGCGGTAGCCCATGCTGGCCAGCGCGGCGGCGATCACCGACGTCATGGCGCCCTGCCGCGGCAGCGACGCGCCCGTGTAGGGAGGCCATTCGAGCGAGGATAGCCGTATGATGCGGGAGCTATCAGCAGGCACAGGGCTCGCGGAGCCAGCCAGTGCCGCGCTGGAACCGAACAGCATGGCCAAGCCACAAGCCCACGCCGAAAGAAAATGGACGCCCGGTCGCATAGTTGGAATCACTGATCAGGACAACGTTCTGTCGATACGAAATCATACACCCAAACAGCGATATTTCCCCCAGGGAAATGATATTATCCAGCCATTCGTGCGCACCTTGAACTGAGAAAACGTTGGCTGTAGAGCCATCATCATCATGAGATAGGCTTGGTTTCCTGCTCATATGTGCCATCTCGCCTCGCCCAGCCCCGCCGGACTCGGGTACGTCGCTTGGTGGTCCCGGAACAACGACTTAGGTGATCGCCCCTTTTTTCGACGCTTGAGCCCGCTCAATCGCCACACAATTCGCGCACCATTGGCCCGGTTGATGGGGCGATCAGCTAAACTCGGCAGCATACGCGCCCCTACACTGGAATACTCAATGATAAGAAATTTCGCAGCCGTCATGGCCATTGCCGCCCTTGGATTCATGACGGGTTGCGCCACGCCGCCGCCGGGCGAGCCGCCGCTGATGACGATTGATAGTTCGCGCTTACCGCCGGCCAACATCAGCCTGACGATTCCCGGCCTGAGCCAGTGCACCGACAGCGGCGACCACACCCTGAAACTGAATGCCCAGCAGCCGGTCACCGTGCTGGTGCATGGCTGTTTCAGCTCGGCCGGGCGCTACCGAGGCATGGCCCAGGTGCTGGCCTTTCATGGCCAGCAGACCGTGTGCTTCAGCTACAACGACCGCGACAGCCTGGTGGTCAGTGCCGGCCAGCTCGATACGGCGCTCAATCAGTTGAGCCAGAAACTGGATAACAAGCACATTACCGTCATGGGTCACAGCCAGGGAGCCCTGATTGCCCGCAAGGCGATGTCCGTGAGCAAGTCCGCCGCCATCGAAGGCGGGGATGTAACAATGCGCCTGGTGACCGTATCCGGACCGTTCGGTGGCATTGCAGCGGCGCGCCATTGCGGCAACCCGCTGTGGAGGACGCTGTCGCTTGGACTGGTTGCACCGATCTGCCAGATTGTCACCGGTGATAAATGGTCGGAAATTACCTACACGTCGCCGTTCATCGTCGAGCCCGGCGCACTCGATCCGCGCGTGAAGGATTTTCTCAAGATCGTCACCGATGAAGGTGGCAGCTGCCGGCGCATGAGCAACGGCGCCTGCGTGGAATCGGATGCGATTTTTTCCCTGGCCGAGCAACGCAACCCGGCGGTTGACCGTGACCCGCTGGTCAACATCGTGGAAGTGAAGGCGGGCCATGTCGAGATTGTGGGCAACAATCGCACCGGGCCGGTCAAGCTGATCACCGTATTGCAGGAACACGGGGTGATCAAGCCGACAGAGCCCGATCGGAGGGAGAAGTTCGGCCAGTTGCTGACGCGCCTGTTTGGGGAGGCGGCCCAGTAAGGCCGCGCAGCGCCTCAACGGGGTTTCGCGCGCTCCGCTAAATGGCAGCCGCTGCGGCGAACAGAATTGTCGCCACAAAATCTATTTCCGCGTCGGTAATGATCAATGGAGGCAGCAGCCGGACCGTGGCGCCGTGCCTGCCTCCCAGTTCGAGGATCAGGCCGCGCTGCAGGCATGCCTGCTGGAATTGCTTGGCGCGGGCCGTGTGGACTGGCGGATGCCCCTGCCCGTCCGGTTCGCCGTCGCGGTCGACAATTTCCATGCCCAGCATCAGGCCGCGGCCGCGCACATCGCCGATCCAGCCGAATGCGCTCTGCAGCTTGAGCAGATGGGCGCGCAGACGTTCGCCCATCTGGTGCGCATGGTCCGCCACCGCATGCTGCTTGAGATAGCGCAGCGTTGCCGTGCCGGCCGCCATCGCCAGCTGGTTGCCGCGGAAGGTGCCTGCATGCGCGCCCGGCTGCCAGACGTCGAGCTCCTCGCGATACACCACCACCGCCAGCGGCAAACCGCCGCCGATGGCTTTGGACAGTGGCATGATGTCAGGAATGATGTCCGCATGCTCGAAAGCGAACATCTTGCCGGTGCGCGCGATGCCGCATTGAATCTCATCGACGATCAGCGCAATGCCGCGCTCCTGCGTGATGCGGCGCAAGCCCTGCAGCCAGCGGTCGGGCGCCGCGATGACGCCGCCCTCCCCCTGCACCGGCTCCAGGATCATGGCGCTCGGCGCCGTGATGCCGCTTTCGGGGTCGGATAAAAGCTGCTCAATATAGCGCAGGTTCAAATCGATCGCCTGTTCGCCGCCGGTACCGAAAGGGCAACGGTAGTTGTGCGGATACGGCAGCATCTGTACGCCGGACAGCAAGCTGCCCAGGGCATTCTTGGGCCCGAGGTTGCCGCTGATCGACATCGTGCCGAGCGTCATTCCATGATAGGCGCCCTGGAACGCCAGCACGTTCTGGCGCCCGCTGGTGGTGCGCGCCAGCTTGAGCGAGGCTTCGACAGCGTCGGCGCCGGTGGGTCCGCAAAACTGGATCCGCGCCTGCCTGGCGAACGCCGGCGGCAAGCTGTCGAAAATCTCCTGCACGAAGGCATCCTTGACCGGGGTGGTCAGGTCCAGCGTGTGCATCGGCAGGTTCGATGACATGGCGGCATGGATCGCTTCCATGACCACCGGGTGGTTGTGGCCGAGTGCCAGCGTGCCGGCGCCGGCCAGGCAGTCGATGAAGACCTGTCCGCGGCTGTCCTGAACGTAAATCCCGCTCGCGCGTTCCAGCACCAGGGGAATCCGGCGCGGATAGCTGCGCGCATTCGATTCCTGGCGACTCTGCCGGTCCAGCACAGGCGTGCTGTCAAGGCAATACAGGGCATCGAGGCCGGTATGGCTCCGGCGCAGCCGGGTAGCCAGGTCCATCCCTCTTTCAGGTGCATTCATGTCGATCCTCTCACTCGGTTGGTCGCTGCAAACGCAGCGCTTACAGGTCGTAACGCAGAGCAACGCCGACGGTGCGCGGCGCCGCTACGTCCACGACCCTGCCAGACTGATTGTTGGCAATGTACTGGCGGTCGAAAACATTCCTTACATAAGCGCTGACGGTGGCCTTGCCGAAGCGGTAGGCCAGATTGGCGTTGACCAGGGCCGCGTCGTCACTGCGGCGCACGCTGCTGACCTTGCCGCTGGCATCGGTCAGGTAGGCCGACGCGCTGCCATCCTGATAAATGGCGTCGGCGCTGGCCGTCAGCGCGCTGTTGAGGCGATACACCATGCCCAGGTTGACTTTGCGGCGCGGCGCGCCAATGAACGATTGCCCGCTCAGCGTGTCTCCGTAGGCGACAAAATCCACATAGCGCGTATGGCTGTATGAAGCGCCCGCCAGCAACTGCAACGCCGGGCTGATCTTGTACTCGGCACCCAGTTCCACGCCCTTCATGCGGCTGTGGCCGGCGTTCGCCACTTGCAATTCCTCATCGGCGTCAAGCAGCGCCACCTGCTGGTCCTTCCAGTCGGTGAAATACACATTGGCCGTGGTGCGCAGCTTCTTGTCGAGCCAGGCGGCGCGGTGCGACAGCTCGACGGTATTGGTGTACTCGGGATCGTAAGCGCGGTGCGCGGTGCCGACCCGCACGTTGACGCCGCCGCTGCGGTAACCGCGCTGGACGAAAGCGCCGAACAATTGATCGGGCCCCAGGCGGTAGTTCAGGCCCAGCTTCGGCAGCAAGGCGCTGAATGTCTTGACCTGGTTCACCGAAGACACAGAGGCCAGCCCATCTTCCAGCGCCGTTTTGTTGCGCTCGCGCTCGTAGCGCAGGCCGCCCACCAACTGCCAGTTCGGAACGAAGTCCCAATTGACTTCGCCAAACACGCTGCGGCTCGCGATGCGGGTGGTACCGGTGACGCTGCCCACGGTCTCGCCGCTGAAATCGAGGCGGTCGTTCATGTCGTTGCTGACGGTGCCGTAGTAGACGCCTGCCTGCGCCTGCAGGCCGGGAACCTTGTATGCCAGCCTGACTTCCTGGTTGAACAGCTTGTTCTTGTGGACCCGCAGCACTTCCTGGGTGCGGTCGGCGCGCTGGTCGAAGTCGAGCAGCGAGTCATAGGTGCCGCGCGAGGACGACGTAATGCTGGTCAGGGTCAGGGCCGGATTGACGACATAATCGGCGCGCAGGGTCGCGCTGTCCTGGTCGAGCTGGTCGAACTCGCCGGTGTTATAGCTCACCGTATAGTATTGCGGACCCTGGTTGACCGCCTGGATGCCGCGCCGGTTGCGCGCGTGCGAGAGCGTCAACAGCAAGTCGAGGCCATCGATTGGTTCAAGCAGCAGTTTGCCGCGCAGGTTGACGTTGCGCTGAGGATTGGCATCCTTGCCCAGGGTGTCGTTGCGGATGTAACCGTCGCCGCTCTGCACATCGGCGGAAAAACGGGCCGCCACCTTGCCATCGACGATCGCGCCGCCACCGGCCACGGAAGCGCCGCGCTGGCCATGATTGCCACCATTGATGCGCGCCGACAGCGACGGGGTGTAGCCCGGATTCCTGGTCTGGAACACGACCGCGCCTGCCAGCGCGTTACGGCCCTGCATGGTCGACTGGGAGCCGCGGTAGACCTCGATCTGCTCGACATCCCACAGCGGTAACGGGCTCAAGGTCAGCATCCGGTGCGGCTGCAATGCATCGTCCACATACACCGACACCGCGCCATTGCTGGTAGCCGGTCCCTGGTCGTCGAAGCCTGCCACCGGCACGCCGCGAATCCCCCAGGTTTCGTTGCCCGACTGGGTATTGACGCCAGGCAGGCGCGCCATGATGTCGGTCAGCGACGCATCGGCATGGTCGGCAATATCGCGCGCCGTCACCACTGCCACGCTGGCCACCGTGTCATCGAGCGGGCGGTCGATTTTCTGGCCTTTGACGATCACCGTCTCGACCGGCGGCGCGGCATCGGCCGCGTTGGCTACTCCGGGTGCCATGAGCCACAGCGCTGCCGCAACCGCGGCTGCCATCTTGTTCTTTTTGACGTTCAACAACTTCATGAATTCACTCCAGCTTGCTTTTGATTGCTATCTGACTACGCGCGTTACGCTACTTCACGCCAGGACCGGAGCGGATATTACCTAGCTTTATTGACATTGTAAATCCAAATATAAATGAGAATCGTTCGTATTATCGTTTACATTTAACTCAGCCGTGATTATGATTGCGTCAACGTTGCAGCACCGCTTACCAAGGGGCTTCTCCCCCACTTCCAAGGAATCGCACCATGCCAGTAATTACGGCCGGCAACTGCCTGCAATCGCCGTTGCCTTTTGTCATACAGGCCGACAAGCCCGAGGCGCTGACGGCAATCGGAGCTGACGCGCGGCAGACGGCGGCCACGGCGCTGGCCAGCGCCGGTGGCGTCTTGTTCCGCGGCTTCGGCGTGCCCACGCCGCTGGAGTTCAAGAAATTCGCAGCCAGCTTCGGCCTGCCGCTGGCCAGCTACGAGTTCGGTTCCACGCCGCGCAGCAAGGTGTTTGCGGGCGTCTACAGCTCGACCGAGTATCCGGCGCACCAGAGCATTGCGCTGCATAACGAGCAGTCGTACACGCGCCAGTGGCCATCGCTGATCTGGTTCCACTGCATCAAGCCCAGCATGACCGGCGGCGAAACGCCGATTGCCGACAGCCGCCTGGTGTACCAGCGCGTTCCCGCCGAACTGCGCGACGAATTCGCGCGCCGCGAACTGCTGTATGTGCGCAACTACAGCGTCGCCCTCGACCTGCCCTGGCAGCGCGTGTTCAACACCGACCAGCGCGCGCAGGTTGAAAGCTACTGCGCCGCCAATGGCATCGAATGGGAATGGAAAGCCGACGATGAACTGCGCACGCGCCAGCGCTGCCAGGCGGTGCTGCAGCACCCCGTCAGCGGCGAATGGGTCTGGTTCAACCAGGCGCACCTGTTTCACGAATCGGCCAACGACGCGACGGTGCGAGCCAACCTGTTGCAGGCGGTCGGCTACGACAACCTTCCGCGCAACGTGTGCTTTGGCGACGGCAGCCCGATCGCGGACGAGAAGCTGGACGCCATCCGCGCCGTGTACCAGTGCACTGCGGTGGCCTTCCCGTGGCAGGCAGGCGACGTGCTCATGCTTGACAACCTGCTCGTCGCGCACGGGCGCAACCCGTTTTCGGGCGAGCGCAAAGTCATCGTCGCCATGGCCTGAGCCGTCCACGACCTACCAAGTGAACCTACCCATGAACCACCACCATTTCATCGACGTACTGGAAGCCCAGGCGGCGCGCCGCGCCGGCCACCCAGCCGTGCAGTTTCTCGCTGACGGGCGCGAAGTGAGCGCCACCGCCAGTTTCGCCGCGCTGCACGAGCGCGCGGTCAGCCTGGCCGCCCTGCTCCAGCAGCGCTATGCGCCCGAGGCGCGCATCCTCCTGATGCTGCCGTCGGGCATGGAGTATGTCGATACGTTCTGCGCCTGCCAGTACGCCGGCATGATCGCCGTGCCCCTGTTCGCCCCCCAGTCGCGCCGCCCGCGCCACCTTGACCGGGTGCGCAACATCGTGGCCGACGCGCGCCCCGCCCTGATCCTGTCGACCGAAGCGGCGCAGCCGGTACTGCGCGAGCTGGCCGCCTCGCTCGGCATCGAGGTCGACATCCTGACCGTCGCCCAGCTCGACGCCGCGCCCGCCGCACCGGCGTGGCGGCGGCCCGTGTCCGCCCCCGACGCCGTCGCCTTCCTGCAGTACACGTCCGGCTCCACCGGCGCGCCCAAAGGCGTGGTGGTCCGGCAGCGCAATCTGCTGGCCAACCTGGAGCTGATGCGCGCCGGCGTCGACTTCCTGCCTGATGACTGCATGGTCAACTGGCTGCCCTTGTACCACGACATGGGGCTCATCGGCGGGCTGCTGCTGCCCATCTACGCCGGCATGCGCTGCGTGCTGATGGAAACGAAGAGTTTTGTCCAGTCGCCGTCAGTCTGGCTCCAGGCCATCAGCCGCTATCGCGGCACGGCCAGTTTCGCGCCCAATTCCGCCTACGCACTGTGCGTTTCGGGCATCGACGACGCCACCATCGCCCAGCTGGACCTGAGCTGCTGGAAGCACGCCATCAGCGGCGCCGAACCGGTACACGCGGCCACCCTCGCGGCCTTCGGCGCGCGTTTCGCCGACGCCGGCTTTCGCCAGCAGGCGCTCTGCCCCGGCTACGGCCAGGCGGAAGCGACCCTGTGCGTGTGCACGGTAGCGGCATCCGAACTGCCATTGACGCTTCGCCTGGACAAAACCGCACTGCAAAACGGGCGCGTGGTCCTGGTACAGGACAGCGGCGACGCGGCCGAATTCGTCGGCTGCGGCCCCGCGCAAGCGCTGCACCGCATCGCAATCGTCAACCCTGACACGATGAGCCATTGCGCGCCGGGTGAAATCGGAGAAATCTGGCTGCATGGCCCGAGCAACGCCGACGCCTACTGGGACCAGCCGGAAATCAGCGAGCAAACGTTCCGTGCCCGCGCCGCCGGCGACGATGCCCATTACCTGCGCTCGGGCGACCTGGGTTTCATGCATGAAGGACAGCTGGTCATCTGCGGGCGCCTGAAGGACCTGATTATCCTCAACGGGCGCAATCTGTACCCCAACGATATCGAGTTCGCGGTCACCCAGGCTGAATCGGGCATCCGCGCCGGCCGCATCGCCGCGTTTTCGGTGCCCGATCCGCATGGCGCGCGCGAACAGCTGGTCATCGTGGCCGAGCCGCACCGGCGCTGCGTCGACGGCGCTGCGCGCGAGCTGCTGTTCGCGGCCGTGCGCGACGCGGTCAGGGAAGCGGCCGATTGCGCTGTCGACGTCATCGTCCTGATCGCGGCGGCCACGATTCCCATGACCACCAGCGGAAAAATCAGCCGCAGCGGCGCGCGCCGCCAGTACCTGGACAACACGCTGGAAGTGATCGCTGTCACCGGCGGCCAAGCCGCCGGCACGGCGTTGCCGCAGGCGCTGCCCGACCTGGCCACGCTGCGCGCGGCAGGCGCCACCGAGGAAGAGATGGCTGTGGCCTGCGCCGCCTGGCTGAACCTGCAGGTCGTCGCGCTGCGCCCGGGCGCGGCGCCCGACCCGCAGTCCACGCTCATCGGGCTCGGGTTCGATTCGATTGCCATCGCCACCCTGCATGGCCGCCTGCGGATGCACACCGGCTGGCACGCACCGTACGAGACGATGTTCGGTGCCGGTTCGCTGGACATGCTGGCCCAGGGCCTGCAGCGGCACCTGGAACTGCAGAAGGCGAGCAGCGACGCGATACCGGCCCTGCCCGGACGCGCCGAGAAGCGCCAGTCCCACGCCCAGCGCCGCCTGTGGTTCCAGAACCGCCTCGATCCGCGCAGCTGCGAACACAATATCGCGGTTCGTCTCAGTTTGCGCGGCCCGCTCGACGCCGACGCGCTGCGACGCAGTTTGCACGACCTGACCGAGCGTCATCCCGTGCTGCGAACGGCCTACCGCGATTCAACCCAGGGGCCGTTGCAGTTAGCGATGCCGGGGGCGCCGGTGCCGCTGCGCTGCATCGACCTGTCGGCACTGCCCGCGCTTGAGCAGCAGGAAAATTTGGCCCGCATGGTGAGGCAGGAACGCGACACCCCGTTTGACCTGACGGCCGGCGTGATGCTGCGCGCAACGCTGGCAAGCTGCGCGCCGGACCAGCATGAACTGCTGATCGGGCTTCACCATATCGCTTTCGACGGGCGCTCGGCCGAGATCTTCCTGGCCGATCTGGACCGCCTGTATGCGGCGCACAGCACCGGCGGCGCATCTGGGTTCGGCCCGCGCCCGCTGGACTATGCCGACTTCGCCGAATGGGAGCACGCGCGCCTGACCGCTCCCCTGGTCGACGCCGAACTGCAATTCTGGCATGGCTACCTGAGCGACATGCCGCACACCCTGGCGCTGCCTGTGCAAAATGGCGCGCACACTGGCAAGGGACTGCACACGTTCAAACTGGCGTCGCTGGCGGTGGCGCGGCTGGAACAATACTGCCGCTCCCACAACAGCACCGTGTTCATGGGACTGCTCACCTTGTTTGGCGCCTGCCTCCATTACTGGAGCGGACAGCAGCGCTTCATCATCGGTACCGACGTCGCGGGCCGCGCGCATCCGCAACTGGACGACATCATCGGTTTCTTCGTCAACCAGCTGCCGCTGCGCTGCGACGTCGATGGCAATCCGAGCCTGGCCAAGCTGTTTTCGCGCGTCGCTACCGACGCCCAGGCGGCGTACGCGCATCAGGAGCTGCCATTCAACCTGCTGGTGTCGGCCATTGCGCCCGAGCGCTCCGGCAAGGAGTCGCCGCTGTTCCAGGTAAAGCTGAACTGGCAGCCGGAACGCGGCCACGCCACCGCGCTGGGCGCGCTGCGCATCGCCGACATCGCCCAGTACCAGGACGGCGGCGCCTTCGACCTGGTGCTGGACCTGACCCACGGCGCCAACGGCGTGACGGCAAACCTCAAGTACCAGACCGCGCGCTTCGACCAGCATGCCATCGACCGCTTCGTCCAGCTGTGGACCGGCTTGGTCGACGGCTTCGAGGCCCTGCTCCCGCTGCCCCTGTCGCTGCTGACGCAGCAGATGCGCGAGCGCGACAACGCATTGCGCCTCTCGCTCCAACAGCGGCAAACGTCCGACAGCCGCGCCTTGCTTGGCGCGGCCAGGCGCCGCGTGGCACAGGCATAGACCAACCCTTTCACCGAGACCGGATATGAATCTTCCCGCAGCCCCAGGCCTTATGCGCCGCAAAGCCATCACCGTTTCCGAACATACGCTCGTGTCGGAACGCGTGCTCTCCCCGGACACCACGCTGCCGCTGGTGATCGAACCGGCCGCCGCCGGCGTCAGCCTGGTTGCGTGGGCCGCAAGCCAGCGGCCAGCGCTGGAAAAAAAGCTGCTCGAGCATGGCGCCATCCTGTTCCGCAATTTCGGCATCCATACGGTGGAGCAGTTCGAACAGGTCATCGCAGCGCTCTCGCCCGGCGCGCTCGAGTACCAGTTCCGCGCTTCGCCGCGTACCCGGGTGGGCGGGAACATTTATACGTCGACCGACTATCCGGCCGACCAGATGATCTTCCCGCATAACGAGCACTCGTACTCGCCCAAATTCCCCCTGCGCCTGTTCTTCTACTGCCACGTGGCTCCCGAGGTGCGCGGCGAAACGCCGATCGGCTCCACGCGCGACGTCATGCGCCGCATTCCCGCCGCGGTCATCGACAAATTCCGCGAAAAGAAAGTGCTCTACGTGCGTAACTACGGCGACGGCTTCGGCCTTGCATGGCCAACCGTCTTCCAGACCGAAGATCGCTCCGAAGTCGAAGCGTATTGCGCCTCGGTCGGCATCACGGTCGAGTGGAAGCCGGGCAACCGCCTGCGCACCACCCAGCAAGGTCCAGCCATCATGCGCCACCCGCGCACCGGCGAAGAGGTGTGGTTCAACCATGCCACCTTTTTCAACGTGAGCACCCTGCCGGAAGCCATCGGCAGCTCGCTGCAGGCCAGCTTCGGTCCGCAGGACCTTCCCACCAATACCTTCTACGGCGACGGCAGCGAGATCGAACCGGAGGTGCTCGAACAGCTGCGCGCCGCGTACCTGCAGTCCCTGATGAAGTTCCAATGGCAGCAGGGCGATGTGCTCTTTATCGACAACATGCTGTGCGTGCACGGCCGCGAACCGTTTTCCGGCAAGCGCGCCATCATGACCGGCATGGCCGAAGCGCTCTACAGCAAAGACCTGGATCAATAAATGGAGTTGAACATGACCGAAGTGACCGGCTTTCGCGCCTCGCCCCAACAAGCCGCCTGCTGGAGCCTCCAGGACGGCGCCGCCAGCCATCCGTACTGGGCCAGCCTGCGCCTGCAGATCGACGGCCCTTGCGATACGGCCGCGATCAACGCCCGCTTCCAGGCCTTGGTGCAGGCCGAGGAGATTCTGAGCACGCGCCTGTGCGCGGTGCCGGGAATGCGCCTGCCGATTCAGCAAATCGGCGGCGCGACCGCACCGGTTCTTCAACTCGGCGAAGCGCAGCAGCAGGATGCCAGCGCGCTGCAAGCGAACCTGTGGCAGATCGGCGATCAGCGCCATGTGCTGGCCTTGCGCGCGCCCGCCACCCATGCCGATTCCGCCAGCTTGCGGCTGATCGCCGCGCAGCTGATCGCGCCGGGCACCGACAGCGAGCGGCTGCAGTACGCCGACTACGCCGAGTGGAAGAACACCCTGCTCGAAACGCCCGACGCGCCCGGAACGCAATACTGGCAGCAGCAACTGGCCGACCCGGCGCCGCCATTGTCGCTGCGCCTTGGCTCAAGCGGAACGAACGGCGCCTTCCAGCCCCAATCGATGGCGCTGGCAACGCACGTCGATGCCGCCGTCTTCGCCGCTGCGGGATACACAGCGGCCCAATGGCTGTCAGCCGCCTGGATGATTTTCCTGTCGCGCCTGAGCGGACAATCGCTGGTGGAAATCGCCTACACCGATAGCGGCCGTGGCGACGCGCTGGACAATGCGCTCGGTCTCTACGAGCTGGCGCTCCCGGTGCGTGCCACGATCGATCATCAGCTGTCGATGCACAACCAGATCGGCGCGCTGCGCGATGCGGCCAGCCTGGCGCTTGGCTGGCGCGACTACCATGATGGCGGCGCCGTCCCGCAGTTTGGCTTCGCATGCGTCGAAGAGCCGGCATGGCCCGGCATCACCGTCATGCAGGAGCAGTGCATTGCCCGCCGCTTCAGCCTGCGCCTGTCCGTACGAGCCGGCATGCAGCGCGCCGCCTGCGCGTTCGACTACGATCCCGCGCTCTGGGATGCGGCCGCCCTGCAACTGCTCGCCGAACAGTGGGATCTGTTCGTCACTGCGCTGGCCGACGACAGTGGCCGTCCAACCGGCGGCGTGTCGCTGCTGGGTCCCGTGCAGCGCGCCATCGTCGCCATGCCAGCCGATCGGCCGCCGGTCGAGGCAATCAGTATCGTGGACCTGATCGAACGGCAGGCCGCGCAGCATCCGGCGGCGCCGGCACTGGCCGATATCAGCGCCACCCTCAGTTATTGGGCGATGAACAGCCGGGCAAACCAGCTGGCGCACCGGCTGCTGCGCAGCGGGGTCGCACCGGGTGACATCGTCGGCATCGTCCTGCCACGCTGTAACGACATGAACGTCGCGATCCTTGCCGTGCTCAAAGCCGGCGCCGCCTACCTGGCGCTCGATCCCGGTTATCCGTCCGAACGCCTGGACTTCATGGTGCGGGACAGCGGCGTGCGCCAGGTGATCGGCTATGCCGCGCAGCCAGGCACGGCGCCGCATGTGACGATCGCGCTCGACCAGGAGGCGCCATCGGATGCGCAGCTGCCGGACACCAATCCAGGCCTCATCGCTGACCTTGCGCTGCCCGCATACCTGATCTACACATCGGGCTCCAGCGGCCAGCCGAAGGCGGTCGAAATCAGCCACCGCAGCCTGAGCCAGTCGACCCAGGTGCGGATGGCCTTCTACCGCCAACCGGTGCGCGCATTCCTGCTGCTGTCCTCGTTCTCCTTCGACAGTTCGGTCGCGGGCATCTTCTGGACGCTCGCGCAAGGCGGCAAACTGGTCTTGCCCGCGAGCGGCGACGAACTGGTGCTCGATACCCTTTGCAACCTCATAGAGAAGCATGCGGTCAGCCACAGCCTGTCGCTGCCGTCGCTGTACGGCGCTTTGCTCGACCATGCCTCGCCCGTCCGCCTGGCCGGGATCGCGACATGGATCGTCGCCGGTGAGGCCTGCACCGACGCGCTGGTGGCCCGCCACCACGACCTGCTGCCCCAGGCAAGCCTGGTCAACGAATACGGCCCGACCGAAGGCGGCGTATGGGCCAGCGCCGAGGTGCTGACCTGCGCGCGCGCGGCAGGCATCGGCCGTCCGGTTGCGGGCATGACGGTGGACCTGGTCAACGAATACGGCGCTGCGGCGGCGATCGGCGAGACTGGCGAAATCTATCTGGCGGGTGCGCAACTGGCGAGTGGATACCGCGGCCATCCGGAACAGACGGCGGCATCGTTTGCCAGCCAGGCGCACATCGCCGGCGGCCAGCGCGCCTATCGCAGTGGCGACCTGGCATGCTGGAATGCCGACGGCAGGCTGCATTTCCTGGGCCGGCGCGACCACCAGGTCAAGATCCGCGGACACCGCGTGGAACTGGCGGAAATCGAACGCCATCTGCTGGGACATGGCGACATCGGCGATTGCGTGGTGGTGGCGCAGGAACAAGCGGGCGGCAAGCGCCTGCTGGCCTACTTTACCGGCCGCCAGGCGTCTCCGCCGGATGATGGCGCGCTGCGCAACTACCTTGCCGAACGCCTTCCCGCGTACATGGTGCCGGCGCTGTTCATTGCCCTGCGCACGATGCCGCTGACGCCGAACGGCAAACGCGACGTCAACGCGCTGCCCGACCCGGACAGCGCGGCCCGCATGCGCGACCAGTACGTGGCGCCGCGCACCGCGCTCGAAAAGGAGCTGGCCGATATCTGCGCCGGCGTGCTGCGGCTGCCGCGCATCGGCGTGACCGACAATTTTTTCCAGGTCGGTGGCGACTCCATCCTGAGCCTGCAGGTTGTCACGCGCGCGAACCGCAGCGGTATTACCCTCAGCACGCGCCAGGTGTTCGAACACCAGACCGTTGAAGCCATGGCGGCCGTGGCAGAGTGGCGCCAGGCCGACTCCTTCGAGGCCGACGTGGGCTGGCTGCAAAGCTGGACCGACGGCGCCATGCTGGACGCATTTGCATTGGGCGCCACACGCTACCGCATGGACGCAGGCGAGGTCCTGGCCGCGGCGCTGGCCCGTGCCCTGCTGGCCGAGCGCGATGGCGGGCCGCTGCGACTGACACGGCTGCACGACGGCGGCAACGGCCAGTACGTGACGCACCACGCGTTCCAGGCCGGCGACACCGGCTGGCAGTCCTTCGCCCATGAAGCCAAGGCGGCGCTGCGCCGCGAAGCCGAAGCGGGACCGGCCGGCGACGTCTGCCTGGCAGTGAGCGAAGCAGCCGGCACGGCGCTTGAGGTCCAGCCGGCACGCGCCCAGGCGCCGCTGCAGCTGGCCGCCACCCTGCTGCCCCATGCGCTGACATTGGCCTGGTCGGCCGACAGCGGCCACTACACCGAAGAGCGCTTGCACCAGCTCTCGGCCGCGGTGGCGCAAGGCTTGCTGGAGCTGGCGCAGCATTGCGCGGCCAATGCCGGCGCTGGCCTGATGGCGCAAGACTTCCCCGCTGCGGGCCTCGACCAGGATGCCTTGGAAGAGCTGCTGGCCGAACTTAACTCGGACAGCGCCTCGTAACGCGCTCGCCGATTACAAATAACAGAACAAGGATTTCCTGGATGACCGCAGTCAACGCCCACAATATCGAAGACATCTACCCGCTTTCGCCGCTGCAGCAAGGTATGCTGTTCCATACCCTGCTCGACGGCGACTCCGGTGTGTACCTGATGCAGGACCGCTATCGCATCGGCGGTGCCATCGATGGCCAGGCCTTCCTGCGCGCCTGGCAGCTTGTGGTGCAAGCCCATCCCGCGCTGCGCACCAGCTTTTTGTGGAAAACGCAAAAGCAGCCCATGCAGATCGTCCACCAGCACGTTGACGTGCCGGTTGAACAGTTCGACCTGCGTGGGCAGGACGACGCCGAACAGGAAGCCTTCATCCAGCAAGTGCTGGCGGACGAGCAAAAACGCGGCTTCGACCTGAGTAAACCGCCGCTGATCCGTTTCCGGCTGGTGCGCCTGGCCGACGAATCCTATGAGTTCATCCGCAGCTTCCACCACATCCTGATGGATGCCTGGTGCATTTCGCTGGTGACGATCGATTGCATGAACGCCTACGCGGAACTGGTCGCAGGGCGCACACCCCAGCTGCCGCGTCCACGCCGCTACCGCGACTATATCGACTGGCTGCAAAAGCAGGACCGCGGACAGGCGCAGCAATTCTGGCAGCGTGAACTGGCCGGCATGAACGCACCGACCGGCCTGGCGGTCGATCAGGGCGCGCGCGGCGAGCAATACACCTCGGCCGTGCAGGTCCAGGACCTGACCGTGTTCCTCGACCAGGCGCAGAGCCAGGACCTGGAACGCTTTTGCCAGACCCACCGCATCACGCCAAATACGCTGTTCCAGGGCGTGTGGGCGCTCTTGTTAAGCCGCTACAGCGGCAACCGCGATGTCCTGTTCGGCGTCACCGTGGCCGGCCGCCCAGCCGACCTGGCGGGCGTCGAGCAGATGATCGGATTGTTCATCAACACCCTTCCGCTGCGGGTCGCGGTGGAGGAGGACCAGCCGGTCGTGGCGTGGCTGCAGCAAGTGCAGGCGCATAACCTGGAAATCCGGCAGTTCGAACACACGCCGCTGGTGGACATCCAGGGCTGGAGCGACTTCGCGCGCGGCGAATCGCTGTTCGACAGCATCCTGGTCTACGAAAACGCACCGGTCGACGAAAAACTCCTGCGCGGCGAGCTGGCGGTGAAGTTCGACAGCATGGACCATAGCGTCCACACACACTATGGCCTCACCGCCGTGGTGCTGCCGGGCGAGCGTGTCGGCATGCGCCTGTCGTACGACACCCGCCGCTTCGCCAGCGACGCGGTGGCGCGCATGCTGGGGCATATGCGCGAGCTCCTGCTCGGCATGCTGGCCCAGCCCCAGTCGCCGCTCTCCGCCATCGAAATGCTCACCGCGGACGAGCGCAACACGCTGCTGCGCGACTGGAACGCGAGCGAACATGACTTCCCGCTCGACCAGACCTACGCATCCTTGTTCGCCCGACGCGTGGCCGCGCATCCGGATCGCGTTGCGGCTGTCTGCGGCGCCGATTCGCTCACCTACGCGGAACTCGATCGCCGCGCCAACCGCATCGCGCGTGCGCTGCGCACGGCCGGCGCCGGGCCGGACACGCTGGTGGCGCTGATGGCCGAACGCGGCTTGCCGCTGCTGACCATGATGATCGCGGTCTTCAAAGCTGGCGCGGCCTACCTGCCGCTCGATGTGCTGCACCCGCCCGGCCGCCTGGCCGACATCCTTGCGTTGAGCCGGGCGCCGCTGCTGCTCGCATCGGAAACCAGCGGCAAGCTGCTGGACCAGGTCATGAGCGGCGCGCCGCACCGTCCCGTTGCCCTGCTGGCCGAATCGATCTGGCTGCGCGGCGACGACAGTGCACTGGCGCCACTTGGCAACCCAGGCGACCTGGCTTACGTCATTTTCACGTCCGGCTCCACCGGCCAGCCGAAGGGCGCGATGGTCGAACAACGCGGCATGCTGAATAATATTTTCGGCAAGGTCCCGACGCTCGGCATGGACGAAAACGACCGCATTGCGCAAACCGCATCGCCAGCATTCGACATTTCGGTCTGGCAGTTCCTGGCGGCGCCGCTGGTGGGCGGCACCGTGCATATCCTGCCCGACGCCGTCGCCCATGATCCATTCCTGCTTCTGAAAGCGATTGACGCCTCGGCATTGACCCTGATCGAAGCGGTACCGACGGTCATTCGCGGCATGCTGGACGTGTGCCCGCCGGACTGCACGCTCGCATCGCTGCGCTGGGTCCTGCCTACCGGCGAAGCACTTCCGCCAAGCGTGTGCCGCAGCTGGTTCGAGCGCTTCCCTTCGATCCCGTTCATGAATGCCTACGGCCCGGCGGAATGCTCGGACGATGTGGCCTTCCACGCCATTAGCACACCGCCGAACGACGCCATGCTGGCCATGCCCATCGGCCGGCCTACCGCGAATAACCGCTTGTTCATTCTCGACGCGGCACTGCGCGCGGTTCCGATTGGCGTGCCCGGCGAAATCTGCGTGGCCGGCGTGGGCGTCGGACGTGGTTACCTCAACGATCCGGAGCGCACCCTCGCCGCCTTCGTTCCCCACCCGTTCGAGGCCGGCGCACGTTTCTATCGCACCGGCGACATGGGCCGCTATGGGGCCGACGGCGTCATTGAATTCCTCGGCCGCCGCGACCAGCAGGTCAAGGTGCGCGGCTACCGAATCGAACTGGGCGAAATCGAATCCCGGCTGGCCCAGCATGAGGCGGTCAATGAAGCGGCGGTGGTGCCCCAGGCGGACGCCCGGGGTGAAACCCAGCTGCTCGCCTACTGGTCGCGCAAGGAAGGCCATGAGGTCGATGCGAACACGCTGCGCGATCATCTGGCGCTGCAACTGCCGCACTATATGGTACCGGCCGTGCTGGTGGAACTGGAACGCCTGCCGCTGAACCAGAACGGCAAAGTGGACCGCAAAGCACTAGGCGCACGCCGCACTGACCTGAGCCAGCAGCAGCGCCGCCATGTCGCGCCACGCACCTCGACCGAACAGCAGCTCGCCGCGATCTGGACTGCCGTGCTGGCGGTGCCGGACCTCGGCATCGAAGACAGCTTCTTCTCGCTGGGCGGCCATTCGCTGCTCGCGACCCAGGTCATTTCCCGCATTCGCACCGGATTCAAGCTCGAATTGCCGCTACGCGCCGTGTTCGAATTCCCGACCATCGCCCAACTGGCGCGCGCCATCGACGACACCCTGGCGCGCCAGAACAGCCAGCCGCTCTTGCCCGCCATCGTGGCGCAGCAGCGGCCCGCGCGCCTGCCGCTGTCGTTTGCCCAGCAGCGGCTGTGGTTCCTGGAGCAGTTCAATCCCGGCACCAGTCTATTCAACATTCCTTTCGCGCTGGAGCTGACCGGTGAACTGGATGCCGGCATGCTGGTTCGCAGCTTTGAATCCCTGCTTGCGCGCCATGAAGTACTGCGCACCGGGTTTGCCAGTGAAGGCGGCGAGGCATGGCAGCATGTTGCGCCGACGGCGCCGTTCGCGCTGCCGCTGATCGACCTGCCCGAGGCCGAACTGGCCGGGCGGCTCGAGGACTTCTTCCGCCAGCCATTCGACCTTGCCAGCCCTCCGCTGCTACGCGCCCAGTTGCTGCGCCTGGACGAGCGGCGCACCGTCCTTGCGGTGGTGCTGCACCATCTGGTATCGGACGCCTGGTCGGCCACGCTGGCCATGCGCGAACTGACAGCCTGCTACGCCGCCTACCGCACTGGCACCGAGCCAAAGCTGGACGTACTTCCGATTCAATATGCCGACTTCACGCTGTGGCAGCGCGCGCACCTGCAAGGGCCGGAGCTGGAACGCCAGCTCGCCTACTGGCGCACCGCCCTGGGTCCTGTCGACGGCCGCCAGCCACGCTACGTGCTCGATCTGCCGCATGACCACCCGCGTCCATCCGTTCAAAACTACGAGTCCGGCAGCCTGTCACTACGCCTGCCGCCGGCCCTCTCCCAGCGGCTGCACCGGCACGCCAGCGAAACCCGGGTATCCGCGTTCAGCCTTGTTTTCGCCGCCTTCGCCGCGCTGCTGCACCGTTTCAGCGGCGAGACGGATATCCTGATCGGCACGCCAGCGTCGAACCGCCAGCGCGCGGAAACCGAATCGATGCTGGGCATTCTGCTCAATAACCTTGTCATCCGCACGGAGTTCAGCGACCGCCCCAGCTTTTCGACGCTCGCCCGGCGCGTCGGTGACGCCTTGTTCGAAGCGCAGCGCCATCAGGACCTGCCGTTTGAGCAGTTGGTCGACGCCCTGGCCGTGCCGCGCAGCGTGGAACACGCGCCGCTGTTCCAGGTGATGGTCGCCCAGCAGTTGACGATGGAGTCGCGCGTGTCGCTCCCTGGCCTGGAGATGCGCGCGCTCGACACGCCGCTGGCCCAGTCCGAATGCGAGCTCGATCTGCACGTCGCCTGCCCGCACGACGGCCCCGTGGACCTGGAACTGCTCTACGCAAGTGCCCTGTTCGAGAAAGCGACGGCGCAGCGTCTGCTGGCCCAGCTGGAAGCATTGCTCGAAGAAGTGCTTGACGCTCCCCAGCGTGCGCTTGTGGCGGGAGACCGTCAGCCGCGCAGCGTGGAAGCGCAAGCGCTCGCGCCATCGGCGCCGTCGGTCATGCCCGAGGACCAAACGGAGCTGGCCATTGCCGCGATCTGGACCGACGTGCTGCGCCTGCCGCAAGGACGCGTCGGCCGGCATGACAACTTCTTCCACCTTGGCGGCCACTCCCTGCTCGCCACAGTCGTGCTGGCGCGCATGCGCGATCGATTTGGCGTCGTGCCGGCATTGCGCGAGCTGTTCTCCAATCCGACCATCGCGCAACTGGCCCCGCTTGTCGGCGCGTCAAGCGCCCTTGCCGCCCCTTCCATTGGCGTTCAGCCCCGGCCTGCCGTGCTGCCGCTGTCGTACGCCCAGCAGCGCCTGTGGTTCCTGAGCCAGCTCGCGCCGGCGGCCGCCTACAACATCAGTTCGGCCATCGAGCTGCGCGGCCGCTTCGAGCCTGCCCGCATGCAGCGGGCACTTGAACTGGTATCGGCGCGCCACGAAATCCTGCGCAGCCGCATCGTTGAACAGGGCGCCGGCGCCGTGCTGCTGATCGACGAAGACGCATCGCTGCCCCTGCCGCTGGAGTTGGCCGCACCTGCCAGCGACGAAGCCTGGGAACAGGCGATGCAAGCCGCCGTCTCGCGCGAAGCGCAGCTGCCGTTCGACCTGGCGCACGACCGCCTGCTGCGCGCGCGCCTGCTCCAGCGCGAAGGCCACGACCAGGTCCTGCTGATGCTGACCGTGCACCACTGCGTGGCCGACGACTGGTCGGTGCAACTGCTGGTCGACGAACTGGCCGCCGCCTACCATGCGCAGGAACTGGCGCCGCTGCCGATTCAGTATGTCGACTACAGCCTGTGGCAGCGCGACAGCGCCCAGCAGGAACGCAACCGCGCCCAGCTCGACTACTGGCGCACCACCCTGGGCGACGGCAGCTATGTGCTTGACCTGCCGACCGACCGGCCGCGCGCCGCACAACCGGGCGAGGACGCCGGCGCATGCTTCCTGCGCCTGCCGGAACAGTTGGCCGACGACGTGCGCGCCTATGCCGGCGTCCACGGCGCGACCGTGTTCATGGTGCTGCTGGCGGCCCTCAAGGTCACCCTGGGCCGTTACGCCGGCCAGCGCGATGTGTGCATCGGCACGCCGGTCGCCAACCGCGGCCTGCTCGAAACCCAGGGCCTGATCGGCTGCTTCGTCAATACACTGGTCATCCGTTCCGACATCGGCCAGGCGTTCCCCGGACTGCTGGAACAGGTACGCCAGCAGGTCCTCGCGGCCCAGGAAAACCAGGATGTGCCGTTCGAGCAGGTAGTCGATGCCCTCGTCGATGACCGCAATTTGGCCCAGACACCGTTGTTCCAGGTCCTGTTCGTGATGCAGAACGCCCGGCTCGACGACAGCCGCTGGCCCGGTCTGGCGCTGCGTGAAATCGGCAGCGAAAGCCGCGTCGCCAAGTTCGACCAGAACTGGGAAGTGCATGACGACGGCAAGGCGCTGAGCGTCATGCTTGAATACCGTAGCGCCCTGTTCGACGCCGACACCATGGAGCGCTGGCTGGCCCAGTGGCAGCACGTGCTGCGGCAAGCCATCGCCAACGCCCCCGTCGACCAGCTGCCGCCGGCCGAGCGCGATCGCCAACTGGTGCAATGGAACGACACGGCCAAGGCCTATCCGGGCCCGCACACCCTGGTGGCCGCGCTCGACGCCCAATTGGCCGCCAGCCCGGACGCCCCTGCCCTGCTGTACGAAGGCGTCACGCTGACCTACGCCCAGCTGCATGCGCGCGCCAACCGCCTGGCGCACGCGCTGCGCGCCGAGGGCGTGGGACGCGAGAGCATTGTCGGCGTGTGCATGGAGCGCTCGGTCGACATGGTCGTGGCCCTCGTAGGCATCGCCAAGGCCGGCGCGGCCTACCTGCCGCTCGACCCGGAACTGCCGGCTGCGCGCATCGCTTTCATGCTCGACGACGCCAAAACGCCGCTAGTACTGACCCAGGCGGCCCTGCTCGAGCGTCTGCCAAAAACGGTCGCGGCCCGTTGCCTCGATGCGGCCTGGCTCGACGCCTACCCGCAGTCGGCACCGGCCGACATCAGCCAGCCTGCCGACCTGGCCTATGTGATCTACACGTCCGGTTCGACCGGCCAGCCCAAGGGCGTGCTCACCGAGCACGCGGCGCTGATGAACCGCCTGCACTGGATGCAGGACAGCTTCGCCATCGGCGCGCAAGACCGCGTGCTGCAAAAAACGCCGTACAGCTTCGACGTGTCGGTGTGGGAGTTCTTCTGGCCGCTGATGAGCGGCGCCTGTTTGGTCATGGCGCGTCCGGGCGGCCACCAGGACAGCGGCTACCTGGCCGAACTGGTGCGCCAGGCCGGCATCACCACCCTGCACTTCGTGCCGTCGATGCTGCAAGCCTTCGTGGCCGAACCGGGCCTGGCCGCGTGCACCAGCCTGCGCCAGGTGTTCTGCAGCGGCGAGGGGCTGCCTTACGATTTGCAGCAACGCTTCTGCAAAGCCCATCCGGCCCGGCTGATCAACCTGTACGGCCCGACCGAAGCGGCCATTGACGTCAGCGTGTGGCGCTGCGATCCGGCGTCCGCGCTGCGCTTCGTCCCGATCGGCAAGCCGATCGCCAACCTCCAGCTGTATGTGCTGGACGAGACGATGAAGCTGCTGCCGCAAGGCGCAGTGGGCGAGCTGTATATCGGTGGCGCCGGACTGGCGCGCGCCTACCTGAACCGCCCCGAATTGAACGCCGAGCGCTTTGTCGCCCATCCGTTCCGTGATGGCGCGCGCTTGTACCGGACCGGCGACCGCTGCCGCTTCCTGGCCGATGGCAGCATTGCCTACCTGGGGCGCTTCGACCATCAGGTCAAGCTGCGCGGCCTGCGCATCGAACTGGGTGAAATCGAAACCCAGCTCACCGCCCTGGCCGACGTGGCGCAGGCGGTAGCAATGGTCTCCCGCGAACAGCTGGTCGCGTATATTGTTCCTGCCGCCGGCCACGTGCCAACGTCCGAACAGCTCGCGCAGGCCCTGCGCCTGCAGCTGCCTTCCTATATGGTGCCCACCGCCTTCGTCATGCTCGACCGGCTTCCGCTCACCAGCAACGGCAAGACCGACCGCAAGGCGTTGCCGGCGCCGGACATGGTGCAGGATTCGACAACCATCGAACCACCGGCAAGCAGCGCAGAACAGGCAGTGGCCCGGTTATGGTCGGAGGTCCTGTCCATTCCACTGGAACAGATAGGCCGGCACAGCAATTTCTTTCACCTTGGCGGCCAATCGCTGCTCGCGACTGTGCTGCTCGCGCGCATGCGCCAGCGCTTCAGCGTTGTACCGCAGCTACGCGAGCTGTTCTCCAACCCGACCATCGCGCAACTGGCTCCGCTTGTCGGTGCTGCGGGCGCACCTTCCGCCCCTTCCATTGGCGTTCAGCCCCGGCCTGCCGTGCTGCCGCTGTCGTACGCCCAGCAGCGCCTGTGGTTCCTGAGCCAGCTCGCGCCGGCGGCCGCCTACAACATCAGTTCGGCCATCGAGCTGCGCGGCCGCTTCGAGCCTGCCCGCATGCAGCGGGCACTGGAACTGGTATCGGCGCGCCACGAAATCCTGCGCAGCCGCATCGCTGAACAGGGCGCCGGCGCCGTGCTGCTGATCGACGAAGACGCATCGCTGCCCCTGCCGCTGGAGCTGGCCGCACCTGCCAGCGACGCAGCCTGGGAACAGGCAATGCAAAACGCCGCCGCGCACGAAGCGCAGCTGCCGTTCGACCTGGCGCATGACCGCCTGCTGCGCGCGCGCCTGCTCCAGCGGGAAGGCCACGACCAGGTCCTGCTGATGCTGACCGTGCACCACTGCGTGGCCGACGACTGGTCGGTCCAGCTGCTGATCGATGAACTGGCCGCCGCGTACCATGCGCAGGAACTGGCGCCGCTGCCGATCCAGTATGTCGACTACAGCCTGTGGCAGCGCGACAGCGCCCAACAGGCGCGCAACCGAGCCCAGCTCGACTACTGGCGCACCACCCTGGGCGACGGCAGCTACGTGCTCGACCTGCCGACCGACCGGCCGCGCGCCGCCCAGCCGGGCGAGGACGCCGGCGCATGTTTCCTGCGCCTGCCGGAACAGCTGGCCGACGACGTGCGCGCCTATGCCGGCGCCCATGGAGCGACCGTGTTCATGGTGCTGCTGGCCGCCCTCAAGGTCGCCCTGGGCCGCTACGCCGGCCAGCGCGATGTGCGCATCGGTACCCCGGTCGCCAACCGCGGCCTGCTCGAAACTCAGGGCCTCATCGGCTGCTTCGTCAATACCCTGGTCATCCGTTCCGATATCGGCCAAGCTTTCGAACAGCTGCTCGAACAGGTACGCCAGCAGGTCCTCGCGGCCCAGGAAAACCAGGATGTACCGTTCGAGCAGGTAGTCGATGCCCTCGTCGACGACCGCAATCTGGCCCAGACACCGTTGTTCCAGGTCCTGTTCGTGATGCAGAACGCCCGGCTCGACGACAGCCGCTGGCCCGGCCTGACGCTGCGTGAAATCGGCAGCGAAAGCCGCGTCGCCAAGTTCGACCAGAACTGGGAAGTGCATGACGACGGCAAGGCGCTGAGCGTCATGCTCGAATATCGCAGCGCCCTGTTCGACGCCGACACCATGGAGCGCTGGCTGGCTCAGTGGCAGCACGTGCTGCGCCAAGCCATCGCCAATGCCCCCGTCGACCTGCTGCAGCCGGCCGAGCGCGATCGCCAGCTGGTGCAATGGAACGACACGGCCAAGGCCTATCCGGGCCCGCAAACCCTGGTGGCCGCGCTCGACGCCCAATTGGCCGCCAGCCCGGACGCCCCTGCCCTGCTGTACGAAGGCGTCACGCTGACCTACGTCCAGCTGCATGCGCGCGCCAACCGCCTGGCGCACGCGCTGCGCGCCGAGGGCGTGGGACGCGAGAGCATTGTCGGCGTGTGCATGGAGCGCTCGGTCGACATGGTCGTGGCCCTCGTAGGCATCGCCAAGGCCGGCGCGGCCTACCTGCCGCTCGACCCGGAACTGCCGGCTGCGCGCATCGCTTTCATGCTCGACGACGCCAAAACGCCGCTGGTACTGACCCAGGCGGCCCTGCTCGAGCGTCTGCCAAAAACGGTCGCGGCCCGTTGCCTCGATGCGGCCTGGCTCGACGCCTACCCGCAGTCGGCACCGGCCGAGATCAGCCAGCCGTCCGATCTGGCTTATGTGATCTACACGTCCGGTTCGACCGGCCAGCCCAAGGGCGTGCTCACCGAGCACGCGGCGCTGATGAACCGCCTGCACTGGATGCAGGACAGCTTCGCCATCGGCGCGCAAGACCGCGTGCTGCAAAAAACGCCGTACAGCTTCGACGTGTCGGTGTGGGAGTTCTTCTGGCCGCTGATGAGCGGCGCCTGCCTGGTCATGGCGCGTCCGGGCGGTCACCAGGACAGCGGCTACCTGGCCGAACTGGTGCGCCAGGCTGGCATCACCACGCTGCACTTCGTGCCGTCGATGCTGCAAGCCTTCGTGGCCGAACCGGGCCTGGCCGCGTGCACCAGCCTGCGCCAGGTGTTCTGCAGCGGCGAGGCGCTGCCTTACGATTTGCAGCAGCGCTTCTGCAAGGCCCATCCGGCCCGGCTGATCAACCTGTACGGCCCGACCGAAGCGGCCATCGACGTCAGCGTCTGGCACTGCGATCCGGCGTCCGCGCTGCGCTTCGTCCCGATCGGCAAGCCGATCGCCAACCTGCAGCTGTATGTGCTGGACGAGGCGATGCAGCTGCTGCCGCAAGGCGCAGTGGGTGAACTGTATATCGGCGGCGCCGGGCTGGCGCGCGCCTACCTGAACCGCCCCGAATTGAACGCCGAGCGCTTTGTCGCCCATCCGTTCCGGGATGGCGCTCGCCTTTACAGAACCGGTGACCGCTGCCGCTTCCTTGCCGATGGCAGCATCGCCTACCTGGGCCGCTTCGACCATCAGGTCAAGCTGCGCGGCCTGCGCATCGAACTGGGCGAGATCGAAACCCAGCTGACCACCCTGGCCAGCGTGGCGCAAGCGGTGGCCATCGTCGCCAACGGCCAGCTGATCGCCTATGTGGTGCCGGCCCAAGGCCACGCGCCAAAGGCAGGGGAGCTTGCCCTGGCGCTGCGCGAACAGCTGCCCTCCTACATGGTGCCCGCCGCCTTCGTCATGCTCGATCGCCTTCCGCTCACCAGCAACGGCAAGACTGATCGCAAGGCTTTGCCGGCGCCCGCATGGAGCGAACAGCAGGCCGCGTTCCAGCCGCCGTCCACCCCTACCGAGCGCACGCTATGCACGCTGCTCGAAGGCCTGCTCAAGCTGGAACGCGTCGGCTTGGGCGACAATTTCTTCTCGCTCGGCGGCGACTCCATCGTCGGCCTGCAGTTCATTGCGCAGGCTCGTGGCCAGGGAATTGCCATCACCCCACGTCAGTTATTCCAGCAACGTACGGTCGGAGAACTCGCACTGGTCGCCAGCACGGTAACCGCCCTGGATGCGGAGCAGGGAATCCTGACCGGCGCAGTGCCGCTGATGCCGATCCAGCACTGGTTCTTCGAGCAGGACCTGGCCGACAAGGTCCACTGGGACCAGTCAGTCCTGCTGCGTCCACATGCCCCGCTCACGGCAGACCTGATCCACGCCACGCTGACCCGCCTTGTTGAACAACACGATGCCCTGCGCCTGCGATTCACCTTCGAACACGGTCAGTGGAGCCAGCAATACGGCGACGCGCGCGAAGCCTATGCCTTTGGCGAACGTACCGTGGGCGCCAATGAATCGATTCCACACGCTCTCTCGGGTTTTTCCGCCAGCGCGGACCTGGCGCGCGGACCGCTGCTGTGCGCCGTCCTGCTGCACCTGCCCGGCGGAGAACAGCGGCTGTATCTGGCAGCGCATCACCTGGTGGTCGATACCGTTTCATGGCGCATCCTGCTGGAAGACTTCGCCACCATGTATGGCCGGCCGGCCAGTCAGCCAGCCAAAACCAGCTCGCTGCGCCAATGGGCTGAACGCGTGCGCCATTACGCGGCGGCCCAGGCGCAGGCCCAGCGTGGCTACTGGGAGGCGCAGCCAGCCGCCACGCCGCTGCCGGTCGATAGCACTGACGGCGACAATCGTGGCCGCGACCAGGTTGCGCTGCTCGAGAAGCTCTCGGCCGCTTCCACCGCCGACCTGCTGCACAAAACGCACCAGGCATACCGCACCCAGGTCCAGGACCTGCTGCTCGCCGCGCTCACCGCAACTCTGTGCGAATGGAGCGGTGCCGACGGCATCACGCTGGACCTGGAAGGCCACGGACGCGAATCCTTGTTCGCGGACCTGGACGTGAGCCGGACCGTGGGCTGGTTCACCACGCTGTACCCGGTACACCTGTCGCTGCCCACCGGTGCGGCGGATGCGCAGGTCATCCAGGCCGTGAAGGAGCAGATGCGCGCCATTCCCGAGCATGGCTTCGGCTACGGTGCGCTGCGCTACCTGGCTGGCGACAATGGCCAGCTTGGCAAGCGCCCTCGCAGCCCGGTGCTGTTCAACTACCTTGGCCGCATTGATGGCGGCGACAGCAACGCCATGCTGTCGTTGGCGACGGAAGCAACCCCGCTCGAGCAGGCGCCGTCCAACCAGCGCACGCACGAACTGGAGATCGTCGCCGCCATCCAGCAGGACGTACTGCAGGTCGAATGGCGCTTCAGCGGCCAGCGCCTGCGGCAGGAAAAACAACAGCAGCTTCTCCTCGGATTCATGAAGCGCCTGCGCCAGCTGATCGATCACTGCCAGCACAGCAGCGGCGCCTTTACGCCGTCGGACTTCCCGATGGCCAAAGGCATGAACCAGCAGACACTTAACAAATTACTCAGCAAACTGAAATGAAGAATATCGAGAACGTCTACTCCCTGTCACCCTTGCAACAGGGACTGCTGTTTCATCAGAACTACGATCCGGCATCGCGCGTGTACCACCAGCAGGTCAGCCTGGCCATCGAGGGAGCTCTCGACGCCACAGTGTTCGCCGATGCGTGGCGCCAGCTGATGACACGCCATGCGGTACTACGCACCGGCTTCGTGTGGGAGGACCTGGATGACGCTTTTCAGGTCGTCCACACCGAACTGCCGCTCCCGCTAACGCAACTGGACTGGCGCACCCGCGCGGACGCCGGCCAGGCGCTGTCCGCGCTGGAACTCGAACAGCGCAACGCGGCCTTCGCGTTCGACGAGGCGCCGCTGATGCGCATTTGCCTGGTACGCATGGCCGAACAGCGATGGCACATGGTGTGGACCTTCCACCATATCCTGCTCGATGGCTGGAGCGTTGGCCTTGCGCTGCGCGACTGGCTGGATATCTATGGTTCCCTGAGCCGCCGCGCCAGCCCTGCCCTGGCACCCGTGCGCGCCTATCACGACTACATTGGATGGCTGGCGGAGCAGGACGCCGGCGCTGCGGAAACCTACTGGCGCGGCCAGCTGCATGACTTCACCGAACCGACGCCATTGCCGGCATTGGTGGCAAGCCGTGAGGTTCCGGCCGGCGCGCCCTGCGCCGAACAGCATCTGCTGCTCTCTGACCAGGAAACAGAAGCCATCGCCGCGCTCGCGCGCACGCTCCAGGTCACACTCAACACGGTTGTACAGGGCGCATGGGCGCTACTCCTGGGCGGCTACGCCGGACGCGAAGAAGTGCTTTTTGGCGTGACCTCGGGCGGCAGGCCGGATGCCTTGCAGGGGTCCGACGACATGGTCGGCCTGTTCATCAATACGCTGCCGCTGCGCACTGGCTGGTCCGACCGCCCGCTTCTGGGCGAGTGGCTGCGCCGCATTCAAGACGCCAACATCGAACTGCGCCAGTTTGAATACACGCCATTGTCCAAACTGCGCAACTACAGTGCCATCGCATCCGGGCAAAGCCTGTTTGAATCGATTCTCGTCTTCGAAAACTTCCCCCTCGATGAAGCGCTCGGCAGCGGCGCGGGCGGGCTGACGTTCAGCACCGGCGATGAAGCGCCGGACACCGGCAGCGTCACACTGACCCAGGGCCGCAACAACTATCCGCTGTCGCTGATCGTCGCACCGGGTGAACGGCTGGAGCTCACGCTCAGCTACGACCGCTCCCGCCTCGGCGAGACCGAAGTGCGCGCCATGATCGCGCGTTTGCACGCGCAGTTGCGCGCCATGCCCGCCCATGCCCTCACCCCGGTCCAGGAGCTGGCCCGCGCCGATGCCATCGAACAGGATCGCCTGATCGCGTGGGGAACCGGAACGCCGCTGGACGCGCCGGCATGCTGCCTGCACCAGCTGTTCGAGCGCCATGCCGACGTAGCGCCGCAACAGGCGGCCGTGACGAGTCCCGCAGGGACGATCAGTTATGCGGAACTTGAGTCGCAAGCAAACCGGCTGGCGAACCATGTTCTCGGTTTGGGTCTTGAAGCCGGGGAGGTCGTGGCGATTGCGCTGGAGCGCTCGCCGCAATTCGTCGTTGCGATGCTCGCCACGCTCAAGGCTGGCGGCTGCTACCTTCCGCTCGACTTGAAACAGCCGCCGGCCCGCCTGGCCGGCCTGCTGGCCGACAGCGGCGCGCGCTACGTCATCTGCCAGGATGACTGGAACCCGCCGACGCCACTCGCCACCATCCGTCTCGCATCGATCACCGGGCACGACGTCCGGCCGCAAATCGCATCACTGCATCCGGACCATGCGGCCTACCTGATCTACACGTCCGGCTCCACCGGCCAGCCCAAAGGTGTCTTGCTGCCGCACCGCGCCATCGTCGATTATGTCCATGGGGTGCTGCACACGCTGGCCCTGCCACCGGCAAGCCGCTTCGCGCTGGTGTCGACCATCGCGGCCGACCTTGGCCACACGCAGCTGTTCGGCGCCCTGTGCGGCGGCGGCACGCTGGTTCTGGTCGACGAAGACACCGCATTCCAGCCAGCCGCCCTGGCGGCCTTCATGCGGCGCGAGCAGGTTGACGTCCTTAAAATCACGCCGAGCCATCTGCGCGGCCTGCTGGCGGCGCATGCATCGGCCGATCTGCTTCCCCGCCACACGCTGGTCTTCGGAGGCGAGGCGTTCGAATCGGCACTTCTGGGTCAAATCGCCGCGCTGGCGCCAGCGCTGCGCATCTTCAACCACTACGGCCCGACCGAAAGCACGGTGGGCGCCATCGTCAACCGGCTCGACGGCCATGCCTTCGATGCCGCCATCCCGCTCGGCAAACCGCTTCCCAACCGTCGCCTGTATGTACTGGACGACGAGCGCAAGCCGGTCGGCATGGGTATTCCGGGAGAGCTGTACATAGGCGGAGAAGCGCTTGCCACGGGTTACCTGGGCGCGCCCGCATTGACGGCGGAGCGCTTCGTTGCCGATCCGTTTGCCGGCGGCGCCCGGCGCATGTACCGCACCGGCGACCGCGTACGCTGGCTGGCCAATGGCGAGCTGGCATTCATTGGACGCGTGGACAGCCAGGTCAAGATCCGCGGCCATCGCGTGGAACTCGGTGAAGTCGAAGCGCAGATCCGGCAGCTGTCGCCGCATATCGTACAGGTGCTTGCGCGCCTTGCGGAAGTGCCGGACCAGGGCCCCCGCCTGCTGGCGTATGTCGTCGCCAATGGCTCCCTGTCGTCCGACAAACTGCGCAGCGACCTTGCGGCGCGCCTGCCGGAACACATGATCCCGTCCACCTTCATCCAGCTCGACGCGATTCCCCTCACCGCCAACGGCAAGCCGGATACGCGCGCATTGCCGTTGCCGGACAGCCGCGCGTCGTCGGCCCGCCAGCATATCGCGCCGCGTAACGACCTGGAAGCAACGCTGGCGGACATCTGGCAGAACGTGTTGAAACGCGACCAGATCGGCATCGACGACGACTTCTTTGAGCTGGGCGGCGATTCCATCCTGAGCCTGCAAATCATTGCGAGGGCAAATCAGAACGGCATCAAGATCACACCCAAGCAGCTGTTCGCGCACCGGAGCGTGGCGCAACTGAGCGCGCATTTATCATCGGGCTTGCCCGACGCGGCACCTGAGCCTACCCGGGCACTGCCGCTTTCCGCGGGCCAGCGCGCGCGCCTTGAACATGGCGTCCCTCCCGCCACCTGGCGTTGCATCGCCCTGGAACGCCCGGTAACGCTGGAGCATCTGAAGGTGGCGCTTGCGGCGCTGTGCGCTCGCCATCAATGCCTCCAACTGCAGATTGCCCAGGATGCGCGCGGCGAGTGGCGCCAAAGCCTGGCCGCAACAGCAGCAGCGGTTCAGCAACGGCAGGTAGCGCCAGCCATGCTCGACGACGCAAGCGCCCTCGCCGCTTTGGCCGCCCCGGTTGCCGGTCTCCAGGCCTGGCTGCTGGATACGGGAACATCGCAGGCCCTGCTGCTGGCCGCCCCCGGATTGATGGCGGACGAAGAATCGTGGCCCGTCCTGCTTGAGGACCTGAACCTCGCCCTGTCGCAGGCCGCTTTCGAGCGGCCGCTGGCATTGTCGCCATCGAAGCTCGACTTCGCCGAGTGGGCGGCGCAGCAGGATAGCCATGCCCATGGAGACGACCTCGATGACGCATGGGAGCACTGGCTCGGTTTCGCCGAGACCGACGTAGCGCGCGTCGACGTCCCATCGGCCGTATCCCAACCGGCAGCGTACACGCTGACCACCGGCCAGACGGCGCAGCTGGAACGCCTGCGCCAACGCATGCACCTCGGCTGGCCAACGCTGATCGCGATGGCGCTGACCGCCGAATTCGCGGGCGAGATCGTGCTGATCGACCTGCCCGCGGGCAGGCCAGGCGATCAGCGCATCGCCGGCGCACTGTCCCACAACGTCCCATGCTTTCTGCGCATGGCTGCCGAATCGAGCCCGCTGGAACAGCTGCGCGCCATCGAAACGCAGCTCGCAAGCGCGCAACGCGACTACGGCGTGCTTCGCTATTTGTCCGACAACAGCTATCTGAAAGAGCCGCTCCTTGCCTTGCCCGCGCCGCAAATCGGCGTCGCCTTCACCGGAGACTGGGGCTCGCACCGCGAACCGTACGCCATCCTCGAGACCACACTGGCCGCCAGCCGCGCCCCTGCCAGCGGCCACGCCTTGCACATCAGCGCCAGCGTAAACCACGGACAACTGGTACTCGACTGCCAGGGGCCACTGACCGGCAAAGGCGAGCGCATGGTCGGCCGTCTGCTTGAACTGGCGTCCCTGTGCGAAGACCCGCAAGCGCGCCCCGACTCGTCCGAATTTCCACTGTGCGTGGACGCGGCCAGCTTGCCGCTGGACTGGAACGTCGTGGAAGACGTCTATCCGCTGGCTCCCACCCAGCACGGCATGCTGCTGCATACGCTGATGGCGCCCGACAGCGGCGTGTACCTGGTCCAGCAGCGCTATCGCTGGGAAGGTCATCTCGACCGCGCGGCGCTGGAAACCGCATGGAGCCAATTGCTGGCCCGCCATCCGATCCTGCGTACCGCTTTCTGGTGGCAGGGCGACCTGGCGCCGGTGCAGTACGTGCAGCGCGAGCTGGCGCCATCGTTCGCATGGCATGACCTGCGCATGCTGGACGCCGATGCACAGTCACGCCAACTGGAATCCGAACTGGCCGCCGAATCGATGCGCGGCTTCGACCTGGCGCGCGCTCCCCTTACCTTCCTGCGCGTGTTCCAGCTCGCGGACAATCAATTCGAACTCGCGCGCAGCTACCATCACATTCTCAGCGACGGCTGGTCGTTCGGGCTGGTGATGGAAGACCTGCTTGGCCTGTACCGGGCCGCGTTGCGCGGCGAGCCAGCCGCGCTGGGGCCGGTGCGCCCGTACCGCGACTATATTGCGTGGCTGGCCGCCCAGGATGGCGCATCGGCCGCTGCATTCTGGACGAACGAACTGGCCGGCTTCACCGAACCGACCAGCCTTCCTGTCGCCGCGCCGGAACCGGCCGGTGCGACGCGCGGCTGCGCCGACGTCGACGCCCTCCTCAGCGTCGACCAGACCCGGCGCATGCAGCAGCTTTGCCAGCAGCACCAGCTCACGCCGAATACCTGGGTCCAGGGCGCATGGGCGCTGCTGCTGGCGCGCTACAGCGGCGCGCCCGAAGTGCTGTTCGGCGTCACCGTCGCCGGACGTCCAGCCGATCTGCAGGGCGCCGAGGAGATGGTTGGCTTGTTCATCAACACCCTGCCGCTACGCGTGGCGATCCCCGACGAACAGCCGCTGGCCGACTGGCTGCGGCAACTGCTGGCCCACAACCTGGAACTGCGCGACTTCGAACACACGCCCCTGGTGGACATCCAGGGCTGCAGCGCGGTCGAACGCGGACGCTCGCTGTTCGACACGCTGGTCGTGTTCGAGAATGCGCCATTCGGCGCGCAGGAAGCGGCCGGCGCGCTCGATGCCAACATCGACATGCTGCATGACCGCAGCCATACCAACTACCCCATCACGGTCATGGCGATGCCGGGTGAACGTTTGGGCCTGCGCATTTCCTACCAGCTGGCGCGCTTTGGCGCCGCCACCATGGACCGCATGATGGGGCATCTGCGCGAACTGCTTTCGCAAATGATCGCATGCCCGGAAAGCGCCATCGGCAAACTCGGCATGCTGCCGCTCGCCGAACAGCAGGCAATGGCGGCATGGAACAGCAGTGCCCACGACTTCCCGCTCCATCGCAGCTATGCCGAGCTGTTCTCGCAGGCCGCGTCGCACCACCCCGAGCGCATTGCGGCTGTGTGCTCGGGCCACTCGCTCAGCTACGCGGAGCTCGACCAGCGCTCCAACCGTATCGCCCACACCTTGCTGGCTCGCGGAGCGCAGGCCGACACCATCGTCGCGCTGATGGCCGAACGCGGTCTCGATCTGCTGGCCATGATGATCGGCGTCCTGAAAGCCGGCGCCGCCTTCCAGCCGCTCGACGTGAGCCACCCGCCGCGTCGTCTGGCCGAGCTGCTCGGCTTGAGCGGCGCGCCGCTGCTGCTCGTTGCCGGCGACGGCGCGGCCCTGGCCGACCAGGTACTGGCAATGACCGACAGGGCGCCTGTCTGCCTCGACGCGCGCGCTTGTGCGCACCACGGCGACGCGTCGCCGCCCCTGGCGGCCAGCGCACCCGGCAACCTGGCCTATGTCATCTTCACCTCGGGATCCACCGGGAAGCCGAAAGGGGCGATGGTGGAGCAGCGCGGCATGCTCAATAATATCTTCGGAAAGCTGCCAGCCATCGGGCTTGGCGAGCATGACCGCCTGGCGCAAACGGCGTCGCCCGCGTTTGACATCTCGGTCTGGCAGTTCCTGGCGGCGCCACTGCTCGGGGCAACGGTGCACATCCTGCCCGACGCGGTCGCGCACGACCCGCAACGTTTGATGCAGGCCATCGACGACGATGGCATCACACTGCTTGAAATCGTTCCATCGATGCTGCGCGCGATGCTCGATAGCGACGTCCACCCGGCGCGCCTGTCCACGCTGCGCTGGCTGATGTCGATCGGCGAAGCGCTGCCTCCAGTTCTGTGCACGCGCTGGCTGGAACGCTACCCGGCGGTGCCGCTCATGAATCTGTACGGCCCGGCCGAATGTGCCGACAACATCGCCTTCCACGCCATCGACACTGCGCCGCAAGCCGACTGCGTGCACATGCCGGTTGGCCGGCCCACCGCCAACAACCAGCTCTTCGTGCTCGATTCGGAGATGCGCATGGTGCCGATTGGCGTGCCGGGCGAAATCTGCACCTCCGGCGCTGGCGTCGGACGCGGCTACCTGAACGATCCGCAGCGCACCGACGCCGTGTTCGTAGCGCACCCGTTCGAACCCGGTGCCCGCTTCTACAGGACCGGCGACCTGGGACGCTACCGCGCCGATGGCGCCATCGAATTTCTCGGCCGCCGCGATCAGCAAGTCAAGGTGCAGGGGCATCGGATTGAGCTGGGCGAGATCGAAAGCCGATTGATGCAGCACCCGGCGGTTGGCACGACTGCGGTACTGGCCCTGCCCGCCGCCGACGGCGGACAGCGGCTGGTGGCGTTCTGGCAGGCCAAACATGGCGCCACGGCCGATAGCGCCGATCTGCGCGAATTCGTTGAGGAAGTGCTGCCCGCCTACATGGCGCCCCAGGTGTTCGTCAGCCTGGAACACATGCCTTTGAACGCCAACGGCAAGCTTGACCGCATCGCGCTGGCCCGCCTGGTTCCCGTACCGGGCCAGGTGGACGCCGCCGTCCCGCTCATCGCGCCGCGCAGCGACAGCGAAGTGCGCCTGGCGGCGATATGGTCAAACCTGCTGAAGGTCGAGCAGGTCGGCATGCACGACAATTTCTTCGCGCTGGGCGGCCATTCGCTGCTGGCGACGCAGCTGGCGTCGCGCATCCGTGCCGGGTTCTCCGTCAACCTGCCGCTGCGCGCGGTATTCGACCACCCGACGCTGTCGGCATTGGCGGGCGTGCTCGACACGCTGGCCGCCACGCGCGCCGGCGCGGTCCTGCCGCCGATTGCGGCAGCATCGCGCGATGCGGTACTTCCGCTGTCGTTTGCGCAGCAGCGCTTGTGGTTCCTGGAGCAGCTGGCACCGGGAAGCGGCATGCTGAACCTGCCGTTTGCATTGCGCCTGACAGGAAAGCTCGACGCCGAGGCCCTGCGCCGCAGCTTCGAGCTGCTGGTGGCGCGCCATGAAGTCCTGCGTACCGCCTTCGTCAGCATCGATGGCGTGCCCCGCTTGCGCATCGCGGCCGCGGAGCGCTTCGAACTACCGGTAAGGGACTGCCGCGGCATGCCGCGCGCAAGCATTGAACAGGTCATCCGCAGCGGCCTGGAACAGGGCTTCGACCTGGCCCGTGCGCCCCTGCTGCGTGCCGAACTGCTGCTGGCGGACGACACCGAGGCGTATCTGTCGGTCGCGCTCCACCACATCGCGGCCGACGGCTGGTCGCTGGCACTGCTGGTGAACGACCTGGCTGACGCCTACCGTGCGTTGTGCGCAGGCGCCGACCCTGAGCTCATGGCCCAGGCGCTGCAGTATGCCGACTACGCGCAGTGGCAACGCAGCCACCTGCCCGGCCCTGCATGGCAACAGCAGCTGGACTACTGGCGTTCGCAGCTCGAGAATGCGCCCGGTCCGCTGTCGCTTCCAGGTTTCACCGCAGCGCCAGGAGCGGAGGCGGGACGCCACCGCGGCGCGCTGCCAGCCGCGCTGTCGCACGGCCTGCGTCAGTTTTCCGAACGCCATAACGCATCGCCCTTCATGGTGCTGTATGCAGCGCTGAACGTGCTGCTGCACCAGCAAACGGGCAGCAGCGACGTGGTGATCGGAACCGATGTCGCCAATCGCCATCATGGCGAAACGGAAGCCATGGTGGGCTTTTTCGTCAATCAGCTGGTGCTGCGCTGCCGCCTGAACGGAGAGCAGACCATCGCGAGCCTGGTGGCCGACTGCCGCCGTATCGCGCTCGACTCCTACCAGCATCAGGACCTGCCGTTCGAGGCGCTGGTGGCCGACCTTCTGCCGCAACGCGATTCGGACCGGACGCCTTTTTTCCAGATCAAGCTGATACTCCAGAACATACCGCAGCGCGACCTGGTGCTGGGCGCACTGGCCGTGGAAGAACTTGAGCTGGAGCCGCACGATACGGAACTGGACCTGCTCATCAATGTGATTCCCGATGGCGAGAGCTACACGATAGTCTACGACTACGCGCGCAAGCGCTACGATGCCGCCGCCATCGCGCAGCTCGATGCGCTGTTCGCGGCCACCCTGCACCTGATGGTCAGCGGCGAGCAGCTTCAGGTTGGCCAGGTGTGCGAACAGCTGGTCCAGGGCGTACTGCGGAACTTGCATCAATCACAGGCGGCGTCCCGCCCCACGCTCGGCAGCGTACGCCGCAAGCCTGTCACGCTTTGAAAGGAACTTCATTGAACTCTCCCTATTTTTCGGCACCTGTGGACGGCGTCCTTGAAGGCTATGCCCTGTCGCCCCAGCAGGCCAGCCAGTGGCGATGGCAGCAGGCGTACGGCGCCACCGCCGTCCCGCAGGCCAGCCTGTGGCTGCGCATCGATGCTCCGGTCGATCTGCCCCGCCTGCGCGCCAGCCTGGCCCAGGTCGTGGCGCGCCACGAAATCCTGCGCACCGCATACCAGCAGTTGCCGGGCATGGCGCTGCCGATGCAAATCATCGCGCCTTCAGGGGAGATGCCCTGGCTCGACCCGGATGACCAGGGTCCCGGAGTACAGATGACACCCGGTGCCGACGGCACGCTGCGTCTGTGCCTGCGGCTGCCCGCGTTTCAGGCCGATTCGGCCAGCATGATGGCGTTGGCGCGCGACTGGCTTGACGTCTACCAGGGCGGCCCGCTCGCCGATGTGGCGCTTCAATACGCCGACTATGCGGCGTGGCGCGGCGAGCTGCTGGAAAGCCAGAACGATCCGCATCCGCTGTGGGAGCCGCTTCGCAACCAGGCCCTGTCGTCGCAAGCGCTGCCGCTGCGGCCCGGGGCCGCCGCCGCCGTGATCGAGCATGATATGGTCCCGTGCGCGCTCGATCCGGCCATCGAACAGCGCTGGAAGGACTATGCGCGCGAGAACGGCCAGGCGCCCGAACTGGTGCTGCTGGCCGCCTGGATCGCGCTGTGCCACCAGCACAGCGGCGCCGAGCGTCTGACCATCGGCTTCGATGCGCAGCAGCGCAGCGACGCCACGGCCGACGCGCTTGGATTGTACGGCGAAGCCTTGCCACTGGCGGCCGGCCGTCTGGACGCGCTGGACTTTGCCGGCTTGTGCGGCGAACTGGAACGCCAGTGCGCACTGCTGGCGGAGTGGCGCGACAGCTATCCCGCCGACCTGTTCGACCAGCCCTTCGCGCTTGGCTTCCGATGGATTGCACCGGCCTGCCCTGCCCTGGCGCAGGCGGGATGGCGCGTCGAGCGCGTGTGCGCCCCGGCCGCACCGTTCCAAATTTTGCTGGAGACCAGCGACTCCGGCCTGTGCTGGCATGTCAACCGGGCGCTGTATGACAACGCCGCCGTGGCATTGCTGAGCGATCAGCTGGCAACCCTGCTCGACAGCGCATGCCGCCAGCCCGTCCGCCCCTTGCGCGAACTGTCGGCATGCAGCCCGCGCGAACAGCAGCTACTGGCCCGCGAACTAAGCGGCTCCCTGCCGCTCGGCGCCGATCAGCAGCAACGCTATGACGCCATCAATGCGCTCGGCTCCCTGGCGCAGTGCTTCAGCGAGCAAGTGTCCGCGCATGCGGACCTGCCGGCCGTCGAAGGCGCGAGCGGCCAACTGAGTTACCGCGAACTCGATGAGCGCTCGACGGTGTTGGCCAAGCATTTGCTGGCGCGTGGCTTGGCGCCGCAGTCCAGGGTCGTGCACCTGCTGCCGCGCGACATTGACGCGGTGGTCGCCATGCTGGCCATTTTCAAGGCGGGCGCCTGCTACGTTCCGGTCGATCCCGGCTATCCGGCGCAGCGCGTGCAATTCATCCTCGAAGATTGCCACGCACCGGTCATCATCACCCACAGTTCGCTGCTGGCGACGTTGGCGCCGCACCTGCAAGCGCGCGCCCTTGTCATCGATACCTTGCCTGCGTCAGCGCCGGTTGACGTACCAGTCGCTCCTGGCGCAAGGCAGGACTGCGCCTATCTGATCTACACCTCCGGCAGCACCGGCCAGCCAAAGGGTGTGCAGATCACCCACGCCAACGCCTTGCATTCGCTGGCCGCAAGGGTGGCCTACTACCCCGATCCGGTGCGCAAATTCCTGCTGCTGTCCTCATTTGCGTTCGACAGTTCAATCGCAGGCCTGTTCTGGAGCCTGGCGCAAGGCGGCACGCTGGTGATCTGCAGCCAGGACGATCAAAAGGATCCGGCCCGCCTTGCACACATCATCCGCTCCGGCGCGGTCACGCACATGCTGGCCCTGCCCTCGCTGTACGCCCTGCTGCTTGAGCAGCCCGGGACCCCGCCAGCGGCGCTGTCGACCGTCATCGTGGCCGGTGAAACATGCCCGCCCGCGCTGGTGCAGGCTCACCACCGCGCCTGGCCCCAGGCGCGGCTGTATAACGAATACGGCCCTACCGAGGCATCGGTCTGGTGCAGCGTGGCGCTGTTGCAGGAGCCGGTGGCCATCGGCCGCGCCATTGCGCACACCCGGGTCTACGTGCTCGATGACGATGGTGCGCCGGCCGCGCGCGGCATGCTGGGCGAGATCCACATTGCCGGTCCGGGTCTGAGTCCCGGCTATGCGGATCGTCCAGAACTGAGCGCGGAGAAATTCATCACCGCCTCGCACCCACTGCTGGACGGCGAGCGGCTGTACCGCAGCGGCGATATCGGCTACCTTGACCAGAATGGCACGCTGATATTCGCCGGCCGCGCCGATGCGCAGGTCAAAGTACGCGGCTACCGGATCGAGCTTGGTGAAATCGAATCGGCGCTGCGCGATGCCAGCGGCGCCTCGCTGGCGATGGCGCTTGCCGAGACGCGCGACGGCGCAACGCTGCTGCGCGGCTTCATCGAAACGCGCAACAAGACCGACCTTGCCGCGCTGCGCACCGCACTTGCGCTGCGGCTTCCGGACTACATGATACCGGCCGATATCCAGGTGCTGGCCAGCCTGCCGCGCAACGCCAACGGCAAGGTTGACGCCAAGGCCCTGCTGGCCCTGCGCGCCAGCCACCAGCGCCCGCCCTATGCGGCCCCCACCACACCCTCCGAGCGCCAACTGGCCCAGTTGTGGCAACAGCTGCTGGACTGCGAGGCGCCTGGAGCCGACGACGACTTCTTTGCCCTGGGCGGCCACTCGCTGCTGGTCGTACGGCTGGTGCATCTTATTAAGTCCACCATGGGAAGCGACATCCCTGTCGGCGCAGTGTTCCGCAATCCGACCATCCGCTCGCTGGCGGCGCAGCTTGCACCGTCATCGGATGCGTCCTCGCTGCTGCCGCTGCGTAGCGGCGATGGGCATCATCCGCCCGTGTTCTTCCTGCACCGCCCAGCCGGCGACGTGCAGCACTACGCCCCTCTGATCGCGTCGCTGCCGGAGGGCCAGGCCGCTTACGGCATCGTCCTGCCGCATGGCGTGGGTCCGGAACAGGCAAGCCTGGCACACCTCGCGCAGCGCTACCTGGGCCAGGTGAAAAGCGTGCAGCCGCACGGCCCCTATTTCCTGTGCGGCTGGTCGATGGGCGGGCTGCTGGCCCTGGAAATGGCCAGCGTGATCGAGCAAGGAGGCGATTGCGTCGGCATGCTGGCCATTGTCGACAGCAGCTTCGACCCGGGCGACGAGGGTTTGAGCAACGACGAACTGCTGCAACTGGTAGCGCAGGAATTGACCGACGAAAGCTGCCGCCGGCTGGCGAGCGCGCACGGCGCGCTCGCCGCACTGAGCGCACTGGATGCGGGCATGGGCAAAATGGCGCAACTGCGCCGCGCGTTCGACGAATGGTGCCCCGCGCATAACATGGCCCTGAAGTCGTCGGCGGCCATCGTTGCCGCCACGCTCGACGCCATGGAACATGCGCGCCAGTGGGTCGCCTCTTTCGCGCCGCCCACCGTGTCGGCCGAACTGCATCTGTGGTGGGCCGAGGCGACCCTGGCCGGGCAGCCTGACCTTCCAATGCACTGGGCACGCCACAGCGTGGCCGCCGCGCATCACGTGCATGTGCCGGGCGACCATGACGACATCCTGCACCACCCCGCCTTCAGCGCCACCTTTAACGCCGCCTTGCGCGCATCCAGACGGGATCTTGCCGCATGAATTTGCTTTCCTACCTTTACCGCCAGTCGCGCCAACTGCTCCTGCTCGCCACTATCGCAGGAGCGATCGCGGGCCTGAGCGGCGCGGCGCTGGTGGCCGTCATCAACAAGGGCATCAACGCGCCGGACCGCCTTTGGGAGTTTGGCCTTGCCTTCTTCGGCCTGTGCCTGCTGATGCTCGTTTCCAAACTCGTCGCCGAGATCTCCCTGCTGCACCTGACCCAGGGCGCCATCTACCGGCTGCGCCTTGACCTGAGCACCAAGCTGCTGGCCACGTCCGTGCATCGCCAACAAACCCTCGGCAAGCACCGCCTGCTGGTCATTCTCACCGACGATGTCAACACCTTCACCAACGCGTTCGAGTTCATTCCCGTCCTGTTCATCAACGCCATCGTCGTCAGCGGCGGCCTGGCCTACATGGCCTGGCTGTCCTGGCCGATGCTATTGATGCTGGCCGCGTTCCTGAGCGTGGGCCTGCTCGGCTTTCACATGGCGGAACGGCGCCCGCTGGCCCACCTGGCCAAAGTGCGCGAACAGAAGGACGTGCTGTACCAGCACTTCCGCAGCCTGATCGAAGGGGCGCGCGAGCTGCAGCTCAACACCGAGCGTGGCAGGGATTTCGTCAGTGGCGTGCTGGCGCCCGGAGCCGCCGAATTCAGGCAGCGGTTCGTGCGGGGCATGCGCGGCTACGCCATTGTCGCCAACATCGGCACGCTGCTGTTCTACCTTAACATCGGCGTTTTGCTGTTCGTGATACCGCACTGGCTGCGCCTGCCCGCCGAAACCCTGAGCGGATTCACCATCACGCTGCTGTTCCTGATCCGGCCGATTATCGATCTGATGACCGCCCTGCCGACCCTGCGCCAGGCCGGTTTTTCGCTCGCCAAGATCCGCCAGCTCGACCAGGAACTCGTCCCGTCCGAAGCCGCCGGGGATGCCGCGCGCGCCTTCGACACAAGCGCGCCGCTGTCGATCGAACTGAAAGGTGTTTGCCACCGCTACCCGGGTGAAAGCGGCGACGGCAGCTTCATGCTGGGCCCCATGGACTTGCGCATCGCCCAGGGTGAACTCATCTTCATCGTGGGTGGCAACGGCAGCGGCAAGACCACGCTGGCCATGCTGCTGCTTGGGCTGTACGCGCCCGAAGCGGGAGCGGTGGCGCTGAACGGCATTGATGTCACGGACAGCAACCGCGAGGCTTACCGCCAGCACTTCTCGGCCGTCTTCGCCGACTTCCACCTATTCGAACAACTGCCGGGAATAGCGGGTGCGGCGCGCCATCAGCACGCGCTACATTACGTCAAGGCGCTCGGCCTGCAGCACAAGGTCAAGATAGAGGACGGCCGTTTTTCGACCACCAATCTGTCGACCGGCCAGCGCAAGCGCCTGGCCCTGGTTGCCGCCTACCTCGAAGACCGGCCGGTCTACCTGTTCGACGAATGGGCCGCCGACCAGGACCCTGTGTTCAAGCGCGTCTTCTACACTGAACTGCTGCCCGAGCTCAAAGCGCGCGGCAAGACCATCCTCGTCATCAGCCATGACGATGCCTATTTTTCGGCCGCGGACCGGGTCATCAAACTTGAAGACGGCCACCTGCATGTACCCGAGCGGCGCGACGCATGCGCCGCCTGAACAAGGAACCACACATGAATATTGAACCTAACCGCTGGCTGGTCCGGCAGCCTGGCGCACAGCGCCGCATGCGCCTGTTCTGCTTTTCGTACGCCGGAGGCAGTGCGGCCAGCTACTACGCGTGGCAAGCCGCACTGGACCCCGCCATCGAAGTCTGCGCCATCCAGCTGCCCGGTCGCGGCGCCCGCCTCGGCGAGCCGCCCATGCGCTCACTGGCCCTGGTGGTGGAAACGCTGGCGCAGGTGATCGACCTGGGCGACGAGCTGCCATTTGCCTTTTTCGGGCACAGTCTCGGTGGCCTGCTTGCCTTTGAACTGGCGCGCTACTGCCAGCGTCGCGGCGGTCCGATGCCGGAACGCCTGTTCGTCTCGGGCAGCGTTGCGCCACGCCGCCGCCTGCTGTCGCGCCGCCTGCACGAACTTGGCGACGCCGATCTGATCGCCGCCCTTCGCCAGTACAACGGCGCCCCGGCCGCGGCCCTCGATGAGCCGGAGCTGATGGCCCTGATGCTGCCGACGGTACGCGCCGATTTCGCGCTGGCGGCGGACTACGAATACCGCAGCGGCCCCCTGCTCGCGCTACCGGTCAGCGTGTATGGTGGAGATCGCGATCCGCATGTGGCCTTTGAAGACCTGTCGAACTGGCAGGACGAAACGACCGAAACGATCAGGCTGCACCGCTTCGCGGGCGATCACTTCTTCATCCAGAGCGCGCGCGACGCGGTGCTGGCACAGATGCAGGCCGAATTGATGCAGATGATCGAGGCGGCAGCGTGACACCGTGGCTATTCGCAGCCGCGACGCGTCAGTACTGCTTCAAGTGGCGATAGGCCGACAGCAGGCTTAATCCCAGCGCCAGCATGACGCCGTCGACAACGTGGCTGGTGTGGAGTGGCTGTGCCAGGGCAAACAGGACGGCATCGCCGCTCACCCAAGCGTTGACGGGCGCCACCAGCACAAACAGGATGCCGGCCAGGCCGAGCAAGCCGCGCTCGACATGCGGCTTTTCGGCGCGCCACAAGGCCCATGCCACGGTAGCCAGCCAGGCGGAGCACAGGGCGAGAACCGGGTTCCCCTGCTGTGCCATCCACTGCGGCGCCAGGCGCGCGGCGAGGAACAGGGTAGCGACCGCGATGGGAAAGCCGATCGTCACGCCGGCAGCCAGGCCGCGCATCAGATGCTGCGCGCGCGCCATGGTGTTGTCGCGCCGGTGCCGGTCCAGCCACAGGAGGATCCCCGACACCGGCATCAGGCATGCGGCAATCCCCAGCAGCAAATAGACAAACTTGAGCGTGGCATCGCCGAATTCGGCGAAGTGCAGCGGCAACAGCGCGGAGTAAGTTCGCCAGCCGGCGCCATTGCCCACGCCGCGCGGCGTGGCCAGCAGGCGGCCCTCGCGATCGAACACCTTACGGTCGTTGGTGCTGAGGTAATCGGGACGCTCGCCTTCCACGGTGACCGTCGCCTTCTCATCCCCGATATGGGCGATCGTAAAAAAGCGCGGGATGAACGGTTCGCCGCGAATGTCGCGCGCCAGCATCGGCGCGGTCGCGCCCAGCGGCGCCAGGGTTCCGCTGGCGCTCTCCGTCTTGCCCCCAATCTCGGCGTAGGCCTTGCCGGAGTCGCCTTTGTGCGCCACCACCGCGGTTTGCAGCAGCAACAGGCCGGCAAGGCCGAGCACGCTGCCGGTGAATCCCATCATACCCAGGAAAGCGATGCCCCAGGTGCCCGCCAGCTTGTGCGCGTCCGACCAGCTTAAACGCCAGCTGCGGCCGGTTCGCAAGGTGAAGATATCCCGATAGAAACGGCGATGCATGACCACCCCGGTCAGCACCAGGAACATCAAGGTGATGCCGAGGAAGCCGGTCAGGAAAGTCCCCCACGGGAACGGCAGCAACAGGTCGGAATGCAGCACGCGCAGGGCGCGTCCAAAGCCCTCTGGCTTGATACCGAGCAGTGCGCCCGAGGTCGGATCGAAAACGGCCATGCGTCCGGAGTCGTCCTGCAGGCGCAGGATGACGCCATTCGAATAACGGGGCAGCTGCAAGGTGGCGCGGTCTTGTATCAGTCCGGCCAGTTTGGCTTCGTTCAGCACAGCCTTCACGTTCACCACGCCGCCCGCGGGCGCGGCAATGCGTTGCAACTCTGGGTATTGCCAGAGCTGGAGTTCGTGGACGAACAGCGCAACGCAGCCCGATGCGCAGACTACATAGATGGCCAGGGCAAGGACGATCCCAGCCCACGAGTGAAGAAGGTACCAGGCTTTGCGGCTGTCGGCCTGCGGGTGGTCAGCCAAAGCGATAGCCCAGGAAGACTGCACTGTAGAGCAGCATCGCCGCAGGGAGCAGGCGCAGCCATAGCTGCTTCCAACTGCTGAACCATAGCCACAGCATGGCCAGGACCCAGGCGACCGGCATCAGCATGCCGCCGAAAAAAATATTATTGGTGCGTGTGGAAGGGAACAGCAAGGCCCACGCCAGGCCAAAACCGACGGCCAGGACCAGGCTCCCGAAGAAGGAGACCAGTATCCGGCATGTCACTTGGCCGTAGCCTGCAGGCGCTGGCCAATCATAGCGAACATCCACATCCGGCTCGACTGCATCGCGGCGAGGAGGCGGGCGGTCTGGATTGCAACAAGCGGCGCCATGAGTCCGGCCGCCATCAGGCTGGCCACCCACACCGCCGCGCCACGCTCGACACCATTGACATGGGCGCTCAGCGCGAAACCGGCGCCCAGGCCGGCCAAGCCCAGCGCCCTGAGGCTGCTGCGTACCCTGCCCCCACCGGTCTGGCGCTGGGCCAAGACCAGAAATTGCATCGAGAAAAGAAGGACGAAGAAGGTCGGCATGGATGCGAACGAGAATGATTATCATTTGATTCTACAGTGAGCGTATCACGTCGTCAACGACTTCTTGAACAGGCGTAGAGGCTGGGTAACGCTCAATGACAACGCCCCGGCATAGGCCGTATCAGGCGCCGCGCCGCCAACATATATATAAGTACTTTTCACAATACCCATTCTTTCGTCCGCGCGATGTTGTCGCGTTTCCTGGTTCATGTCCAAATCCATAATATTATTTCCTTTGGGAAGTGTAAATTTAGAAAAGAATAACGACTGCCTGATCAGACGGTTTATTCGCTTCCCTGGATATCCCTTGCGTCATGCCCCTGTAACTTTTGAGCATTAGAATCATTCTCGTTCATTACAGACTCCGCGATTGCAGTCTGTATCAGAGCGCTCGACGATGTAATAACTTATTTGCTTGTCCTTGAAATAGCGCATTAGCCAAGAGGCCACCATTGCAATCAACATCCAGCTTCATTGGCTCACTTATTACCGTCAGCGCTGCAATTGTGCTGAGCGCTTGTGCGTCAAGTGCCACGACCAAGGCGTCGCCCTATCGCATCGAGTTCCAGGCGGCCCGCGACGTGAATGGCGACAGTCGCCAGCGCCCTTCCCCGGTCCAGGTCAAGGTATATGCGCTGCGCTCGCCGGCCAGCTTCCAGGCGGCCGACTTCTTTGCGCTGCAAAGCCAGGCCGAAACGGTGTTGGGCAAGGATCTGGTTGAAATAGAACAGATCGTGCTGGCGCCAGGTGAAAGCCGATCGATCAAAAAACCGGGCAATCCTGACGTCACTGCAATCGGCATCGTCGCTGAATACCGGCTATTAGAAAAGAATAAGTGGCGCGAAACAATTACTCTGCCAGATCCGAAACAATTGAATGCCTTTAAATTCTGGCAAACCTTGCCCGATCAGTTTCTCTTGCAGGTCGGTATTAACAAGGGCGGTATCGCATTGATTCAAAAAGCCAAATGAAACCATATTCACCCAATCCGAATATCGCCAGCAGTATGCATCAGCGTATCGTCTGGACCGAAGGCATGTTCTTCGTCCCCACCACTTCCAGCAGATGGAGCGCTACCTAGAAAATTTCGTGCAATCGCGCGTGCTGCCGATGCAAGGTTTTCACTGGGGATGGTCGCGCCTGGTGCTGGACCGGGATGCGCTTGCACTAGGAAAGCTGGCAATCAGCAGCGGCGCTGGGGTTATGCCTGATGGAACGCCGTTTGCCTTTGAAGCAGACAATGCACCTGGCATGCTGGCCGTGCCGGCGCAGCTCAAGGACCAGAACATCGTGCTGGCCCTGCCCTTGTGGCGTGCCAACCGGCCCGATTTTTCCTGGTCCGATGAGGTCCCGGCCCAGGACGCCGCCGGCAACACCGGCTGGACCCGCCATGACATCGGCGAATTTGAGATTGAAGACGCCAACACCGATGCATTCGGCCCGGCCGTGCTGCAATTTGGCCGCTTGAATCCGCGCCTGATGCCCGCGTCCGCGCTCAATGCGGACTGGCAGTCGGTGGGCGTGGTGCGCGTGAACGAACGGCGCAACGATGGCCAGGTGCTGCTCGATGAAAGCTACATCGCGCCGATGTTGGCTGCTACTGCGCATCCGGTGCTGGAAAGATTTGTCTCGCAACTGCACGGTCTGCTGCAACAGCGCGGCGATGCGTTGGCCGAGCGCTTGTCGCAGCCTGGCAGCAGCGGCGTGGCTGAATTTGCCGATTTTCTGCTGCTTGAAGTGATCAACCGCTACACCGGCGTCACCTGGCATGCGGGTCAAAGCAGTCGTTTGCATCCGGAGATGCTTTACAAGGACATGCTGAAACTGGCTTGCGACCTGGCCACCTATACCTGCGACAAGCGCCGCCCGACTGTCTATCCGCCGTATCTGCACGACGATCTGCAGGCCACTTTTACGCCACTGATGCTGGAACTGCGCCGCGCGCTGTCCATCGTTCTCGAGCAGCACGCCATCGCCATCCCGCTGCAAGAACGCGGCAATGGCATTCGCGTCGCGCAGATTCCTTCGCTGGAATTGATCCAGGACGCCGGGTTTGTATTGGCAGTCAATGCCGATATGCCGTCCGACCTGCTGCGCACGCGCTTCCCGGCGCAACTGAAAATGGGCGCGGTCGAGCGCATCCGTGACCTGGTGCTCCTGCAGCTTCCCGGCATCGGCGTGCGCCTGTTGCCAGTGGCGCCGCGGCATCTGCCGTACCACGCCGGCTTCACGTATTTTGAGCTCGACAAGACCGGCGAGTTCTGGAAGCAGCTGGAAAAGTCCGGCGGACTGGCGCTGCACGTGGCCGGTGATTTCCCCGGCCTCTCCATGGAATTCTGGGCCATTCGTCAATGAACACCACCAACACCCTCGGTTTCGATCCGCTCGGCCAGCTGGGCCGGCGCGGCGATCATTTTGTCGCGCCCAATCCGGGTGGCGCGTCGACCACATCCGGTGCTGGAGCCGCTGCCGCCGCTGCGCCGCCTCCCGGCCAACGCATCCACAGCGGCAGCAACCCGCTGGTGGCGCTGGCCAACCCGCTGCTCAATCTCATTCCACAGATTCGCACGACCGTGCATCACGCCGATCCGGCCATGCTGCGCGAGCAGCTGCTGGCCGAATTGCGCCAGTTCGAAACCCGCGCCAGAGAGGCGGGCATTGCGAACGAAACCATTATCGGTGCACGCTACTGCCTCTGCACCACGCTCGATGAGGCCGCCACGCTGACCCCTTGGGGCGGCGGTGGCGTCTGGTCGGCCAGCAGCCTGCTGGTGACGTTTCATAACGAAACCTGGGGCGGCGAAAAGTTTTTCCAGTTGCTGTCGCGCCTGGCGTCCTATCCGGCCCAGCACATCGATCTGCTTGAACTTCAATATTTCTGCCTGATGCTTGGCTTCGAAGGACGCTACCGGGTGCTCGACCAGGGCCGCTCGCAGCTCGAGGTGCTCAAGCAGCGCCTGCTGCAACTGATCCGCACCCAGCGCGGCGAGCATGCCAGCGCCCTGTCACCGCATTGGCATGATCCCGTCATGGCTGCGCGCGCGCAGCGCAGTGTGCCGCTGTGGGCAGTCGCCAGTGTGGCGGCGCTGGCCTGTCTCGGCTTGTTCATCGCTCTGCAGTGGTCGCTGTCGTCGCGCTCCGACGAGGTCTATGCCGCGATTGACCAACTGCGCGTCCCGCGCGTGGTCGCCAGCGCCGCCAAGCCCTCCCCTGCACCGCAAACGCGCCGCCTGGCGCAGTTCCTGGAAACGGAAATCGCCGAAAAGCTGGTCAGTGTGCTGGACCTGAGCGACCGCAGCACGGTCATCATCCGCGGCGACAGCTTGTTCGAGTCGGGCGCCGGTACTGTCAGCAGCAGCCCTGCGCACGCAGCCTTGCTGGAGCGAATCGGCAAGGCGCTCAATGCCGTCCCCGGCGCCGTGCTGGTGGTCGGCTACACGGACGATGTGCCCACCCGCGGCTTGCGCTTTGCGTCCAACTGGGAGCTGTCGGTGGCGCGCGCGGAGAGCGTCAAGAGCCTGCTGCAACCGCTGCTCGATCAACAAGGCCGCCTGCGCGCCGAGGGTCGCGGCGCGGCCGAGCCGGCCGTGCCGAACGACAGTCCAGCCAACCGGGCGCGCAACCGTCGCGTCGAAATTACCTTAATGGTGCCGCCGGCGGCACCGGCCACAGAGTCAGCGCCATGAATCTTGTTATGAACCTGTTCGGCAGAGTGGCCGGTGTCGTCTTCGGTCGTCAGCTGTGGATATTTTCTGGCCTGCTTGCCTTGTGCTGCATGGTGTGGCTGCTCGGCCCGATCATCGCCATCGGCCAGATGCGCCCGCTGGAGAGCGAACTGGCGCGCTGGTGCGTGATCGGCCTGGTGTTTGCCATCTGGCTGCTGCGCGCGCTGTACCGCAACTGGCGCGCGGCCCGCCTGAACTCCCAGCTGCTGACGCAAATCCGCACGCCCGCCGCACGCCCCAATGCCGCACCAAGCGCCGCCAACCCGCACCTGGATGAACTGAGCCAGCGCTTTCAGGACGCGTCCGAGAAACTACGCACGGCCAGGTTTGCCACCGACGGCGGTCAGGGCAAGCTGGCTTTCCTGCAGCGGTTCTCGGGCCAGTATCTGTATCAGCTACCGTGGTACGTCTTCATCGGCGCGCCCGGCTCGGGCAAGACCACGGCGCTGGTCAATGCGGGCCTGGAATTCCCGCTGGCTGAACAATTTGGCAAGGCAGCCATTCGCGGCATCGGCGGCACCCGCAACTGCGACTGGTGGTTCACCAATGAAGCGGTGCTGATCGACACGGCCGGCCGCTACACCATGCAAGAGAGTAATCGTGAACACGATCAGGGCGAATGGCAGGGTTTTGTCGACCTCCTCAAAAAGTTCCGGCCGCGCCAGCCGCTGAACGGCGCCATTCTCACCATCAGCATCGCCGATCTGCTCAGCAGCGGCGAGCAGGAACGCGCACTGCATGCGCTCACCTTGCGCAAGCGCCTGCACGAACTACGCGATCAGCTCGGTATTCAATTCCCGGTCTACGTCCTGATCACCAAGGTCGATCTGCTGGCCGGTTTTACCGAATATTTTGCCCAACTGAGCAAGGAACAGCGCAGCCAGGTATGGGGCCTGACCTTCAAGCTGGACGCCGTGCGCGATAGCAGCTTCGATGTGCCCGGCGCTTTTTCAGCACAGTATAAGCAACTGCTGGAACGCCTGTACGCCAGCCTGCCCGAGCAGCTGCTGGCCGAACACGACCCGCGCCAGCGCGAACTGGCCTACCTGCTGCCGCAGGAATTTGCCGGGCTGGAGGGTATCCTGAGCCAGTTCCTGGCGCACGTCTTTGTCTCGTCGAAATTCGAGTCGAACGCCTTGCTGCGCGGCGTGTACTTTACCAGCGGCACCCAGGAAGGCACCGTGTTCGACCGGGTCCTCGGCGGCATCAAGAACTTCTTGCAGATCAATACCGGCCAGCGTTCGCCGCAGATCGGCGAACCCGGCCGCAGTTTCTTTCTGCGCAGCCTATTGCAAGACATCATTTTCAAGGAAGCGGGCCTGGCTGGCATCAATGAACGCTGGCAGAAGAAGCAAACCTGGCTGCGCACAGCCGGTTATGCCGCCACCGCCCTGCTGGCGGTCGCGGTCTCGCTCGCATGGCTGAACAGCTACCGCGCCAACCAGGCTTACGTCAACGATGTCGCAGCGCGTCTGCCAGCGCTTGAAAAACGCCTCGGCGCAGTAAAGCTGAGCGACCGTGAACAGATCACCACCGTCATGCCGATGCTCGACGCCTTGCACGCCGTGCCCGTCAGCACGGTGCTCGACGTGGACAGTCCAGCGCTGGGTTACCAGCTCGGCCTGTATCAGGGCGGCAAGCTGCAGGCTGCGTCCACCCGCGCTTACGAACGGGCGCTGGATGACATGTTTCTGCCGCAACTGGCACGCCGCCTGGAAGACAGCCTGCGCCAGGCCCCGAGCGGCGACGTCGAACTGAGCTACAACGCGCTCAAGGCGTATCTGATGCTGTTCGACCCGGCGCATTACGACGCCGATTTTCTTCAAGCGTGGTTGTCGCTGGACCTGGAACGTCAATTGGGCAACGCCCTCTCGAACGTCCAGCGCGACGAACTGCGCGCCCATCTGAAGCGCTTGCTTGCGCAACGGATTGTTGCGTCGCCGTTCGCGCTAGACGAGCCACTGGTGGCGCAAACGCGTGAACGGCTGCTGACGCATACCCTGGCCCAGCGCGCCTACGGCACCATGAAGCGCATACTGCAAGGCAACAAGCAACTGCCAACGTTCAATGTCGGCGCCGTGGTCGGTCCCCAGGCCCCGCTGGTGTTTCGCCGCGCCAGTGGCGGCAGCCTGAATCAGGGCGTGGCCGGCTTGTACACCTATCGCGGTTACTGGGAACTGTTCGCTCCCGGCCTGGACGCGCGCGTCGCCAAGCTGGCGGAAGAAGAGAAATGGGTCCTGGCCCAGCCAAAAAGCGCGCCAGCGAGCGCCGATAACCTGGCCGCGTGGAGCGCCGAGGTAAGACGCCTGTACCTGACCGACTACATTCGCGTGTGGGAAGACTATCTGGGCGACCTGCGCCTGAAGACCGGCGGCACCCTGGCCCAGAATATCCAGGTCGCGCGCATCCTGTCGTCCACCGACTCGCCACTGGTGCGCCTGATGAACGCCGCGGCAAGGGAAACGACACTGGTGCGCCTTGATGAGATCAACGGCGCCACCATCGTCGACAAGGCCCGCGACAAACTCGACAGCACGCGCTCATCCCTGAGCCAGATCTTTGGCCACAACGACCTAACCAGCGGCAAGCCGGAGACGGCCGCCGCGGAACGCGTGGAAATGCTGGTCGATACGCGTTTCGCCGCGCTGCGCGAATTTACGACAGCGCGCGACAAAGGCGCCAAGGCGCCAATCGAAGGCATTGTCGAGACCCTGGGCGAGCTGTACGCCCAGTTGACCGCAACCGAAACCGCCCTGCGCGGCGGCGTAACTCCGCCACCGAATCAGGTGGTCAGCAAAATTCTGGCCGAAGCCGGCCGCCTGCCGACGCCGTTTCGCGGCATGCTGGGCGAACTGGCCAATTCCTCCGATAACAATGTGACCCAGGTACTGCAACAGCAGCTTGGCAAGAATGTTGCCGCCAACGTGGGCCACTACTGCCGGCAAAGCGTGGCTGGCCGCTACCCGTTCGTGCGCGCCTCCTCGCGTGACATGGCGCTTGGCGACTTTGCCCAGATCTTTGCGCCCGGCGCCCTGATGGACGAGTTTTTCCAGAAGAACCTGGCAAACCAGGTTGACACGGCGGCGCGGCCATGGCGCTTCAAGGGCGAACAGAAGGCCCGTGCCGGCTACCTCGATTCCTTTGAGCAGGCAGTCGTCATCCGTGATGTGTATTTCGCCGGCGGCGCCCGTACGCCCAGCATCCGGCTCGATATCAAGCCGGTTCAGATGGACGCCTCCATCGCTCAGTTTGTCATCGACATCGACGGCCAGGCCGTGCGCTACGCCCACGGCCCGCAAGTGTCGACGCCGGTTCAATGGCCCGGCCCGGCAGGGCGCAACCAGGTACGCGTGCAGGTTACCGGCAGCAACGGCAGCAGTGGTTCGCTGATGACCGAAGGCGCCTGGGCGCTGCACCGCATGTTCGACCGCGCCAGCCTGGCGCCCCAGCGCGACGCCGAAAAAATGCTGGCGACGTTCGACGTCAACGGCGCCAAAGCCGTGTTCGAAGTGACCGCCAGCAGTGCGCACAACCCGTTCCGCCTGGCCCAGCTGGCCAGCTTTTCCTGCCCGGGAGGGGTGTGATGAACGGCCCATTCAACAAGGTCGCCCAGGGCGCAGCAAGCGCACCGGTCGGCTGGTTCGGCAAGATCCCGTCGGCTGGCGACTTCGTCCGGCAGCAACTGCCTTACGCCCTGCTGGGCGGTTGGGAGCACTGGCTGCAAAACGGTTTGGCGGCCTTGCAGCAAGCCGGCCCCAACATGCTGGCCACGCACTATGCCGTGGCGCCGCTGTGGAATTTCCTGCTCCCGGCGGGACTCGGCCACGACTCGGTTCAGCTCGGCGTTCTGGCGCCCAGTTGCGACCGGGTTGGCCGCTACTACCCGGTCGCGGGGCTGTGGCCGGTGCCTATCGACGCATTCCATAACGGCATGCTGGAGGGCTGCGACGAATTTTACGGCGCGCTCGGCCAGGCGCTGCTGGAGGCGATCCGCCACGGCCACGCCATCGACCGCCTCGGCGCTGCGCTGGCGCAGGTAAACACCGCGCCGATGAGCACGCGCGCCGCCGTGGACCAGGACTCTTTCTGGCGTCAGGCGCAGGCCGGCATCCGTCGACACACCAGGTCCAGTCCCGACCTGGCGCTGTATTTCGACCCTGCCAGCGCCACCAGTTTCTGGTGGACCAACCAGGGCGACGGCTCGCCCCTGAAGACCTGCACCCACACCGGACAGTTGAACAATGCCCTGTTCGCCCGCCTGTTCGGTCCCCAACAAGGAGCCGTATGACCGATTTTTCCAACGCCAGCGTCCTGATCGACCCGGCGACAGCGCCAGGCGCCTCCACGAGCCCGCTGCCCAACGGCCACCGCATGGAAGAGTTCGAAATTACCGGCGTGCTCGGTGTCGGTGGCTTTGGCATCGTGTACCGCGCTTTCGACCATGCGCTTGCGCGGGTCGTGGCGATCAAGGAATACATGCCGGCCATGCTGGCGGTGCGCCAGGGCGACCTGAGTATTGCGCTGCGCAGCGAACGTTTCGCCGCCACCTTCAAAAGCGGCCAGGCAGGCTTTATCAATGAAGCGCGCCTGCTTGCCAAGTTCGACCATCCGGGCCTGATCAAGGTGCTGCGTTTCTGGGAAGGCCATGGCACCGCCTACATGGCCACGCCCTGCTACGAAGGCCTGACGCTCAAGCAGCGCCTGGCGGGCGGGCGCGCCCTCAGCGAAGCGGAAATCATGCGCATGCTGGCGGCCCTGCTGGGCGCGCTTGAAACCTTGCACCGCGCCCAGTGCTTCCACCGTGACATCGCGCTCGACAACATCCTGATGCAGCCGGACGGCACCCCGGTCCTGCTTGATTTCGGCTCGGCCCGCAAGCTCATTGGCGACCTCGTTGACGATTCCAGCATCATGCTCAAACCCGGCTATTCGCCGATCGAGCAATACACCGACGACCCGGCCTTTCGCCAGGGACCGTGGACCGACATTTATGCGCTCGGCGCGGTCATTCACATCCTGGTGTCGGGCCAGCTGCCGCCAGCGGCGGTCGTACGCAGCATTTCAGACAACTACCAGCCGCTCGAAGGCAGCACCCAGCGCTACAGCGCCACCCTGCTGCGCGCCGCCGATGCGGCCCTGCGCCAGCGCATTGAAGATCGGCCACAATCGGTCGGGGCGTTTGCGGCTCTGCTGGGCCTGACTTCGGCAACGCCGGGACACTACAGCGCAGTCGATCACCTGGCCCCGTTGGCAGGCGTTGCGGCGCCAGCGGCAAAAGAAGCCGCATCTCCAGCCAGCCCGGCGCCCGCGCAAGGCATGCCGCGCGAAGCCCTTGTCAGGTCCGCGTCGGTCACGCCGCAAGCATCCTCCGGCGAGCGCGTCGCGCCAACAAATACAGCACGCTGGTGGTTACTCGGCGGTAGCGCATTGGCTGCGGCCGTTGTTGCGGTGCTGTGGCTGGTGAACGCTCCCGCGGCCCCGGTGACGGCAAGCGCGCAGCCGCCTCAATCCACGGCAGGCATGACCGCTGCGGCGGCGCCGGACGAGCCGCCACTGATGCCCGCAACCCCGGTCGCGACGACCCCGCCAGCGCCCGTAGTGCCTGCGCCAGAGGTAAACAGCAGCGAGGCGCCGGTGTCCCCGCCGCCGCCAGCGCAGACAAGCGAACCCGAAGCCCTTGCGCCGGCCGTCGTCGATTCCGCGCCCGTGCCCAAGCCGGTGCTCAAGCCGATACAGGTCGCGCTGCGTATCAGCCCATGGGGCGAAGTGTATGTGAACGGTAAAAAACGCGGCGTCAGCCCGCCCATGAAGTCACTCCAGCTGATGCCCGGTGACTACAAGATCGAAGTGCGCAACGGGTCGCTGGCGCCGCACCGCCTGCAGCTGCGGGTGACCGCCGACGCGGCCGCGCCCGATGTTGTCCACGCTTTCAAATCGGGCCAGCCATGAACCTGCTTGACGCTCCCTGCGCCGAGTCGGCCCTGCTCAGCACCTTGCTCGCGCCGGTCAGTGACGCGCCGCCTTGCGGCACCAACCTGGAATATGCCGCACCCTTCCTGGCGCTGATGCAGGCCGCGCAGCCGCGCGCCGAGCAGCAATACGGCGACACCATCATCGCGGCCGAAGCGCCGGACTGGCGCGAGGTCGCGCGTCAGGCTGAGCTGCTGATTGTGCAAAGCAAGGATCTGCGCATCGCCTGCCTGCTGGCGCAAGCCTGGACCAACCTGCAAGGCATGCAGGGCTACGCCCAGGGCCTGCGCCTGGTGGCAGGGCTGCTGAGCCGCTACTGGACCGATCTTTACCCGCGCCTGAAGGACGACGACGAGGACGACGAAGACATCGACCCTTTCCCGCGCACCAACGCGCTGGCACCGCTGTTCGAGCCGCAGAGCGTGCTGCGCGACTTGCGCGCAGTGCCGCTGCTCGGTCCCAACAGCCTCGCATTGCGCGAGATTGAATCGGTATTCAATAACAGTGCCTCGGAGCATGTGAACTATGCGGGTGGACCGGACCGCCTGCGCATGGAACTGGCGCGCGCCCGCCACGACCATCATCCGGCCCTGCTGGCCGTGGGCGAAGCGCATTGGGCACTCGACACGATTGTCGCGCTGCTGCAGGAGCACCTGGGCTCGGAATGGGTGCCGGAGCACCAGCACGTCAGCAAACTGCTGCAACGCATCACCGAAACCAGCGGCAGCGGCCACGCTGCTGCCGAGATCGCGCCTGAGCAAGCAGCCGGTCAGCCTGGCGCGCCGCCGGCGCCGGGCATGCGCGCAACGGACTGGCGCACGCAGGAGCTTGACAGTCGGGACGACGTACGCCTGATGCTCGAAAAAATCTGCTTTTACCTGGAAAAGCACGAACCGAGTCACCCGGCGCCGCTGTTGCTGCGGCGCGCGCAACGGCTGATGCAGATGAGCTTTTACGACATCATGCGCGACCTCGCGCCGGACAGCGTCAGCCAGATCGACCTGCTGATGGGCCCACAGACATGACACGGCACCCCTCCCTTTTATTGACAGCTTTCACAAGGAGTTATTTCCATGGCTAACCGACGGCCCGCAAGCAGCGGCCAGAAATTCATCGCACGCAACCGTGCACCGCGCGTGCAGATTGAATACGACGTCGAAGTATATGGCGCCGAACGCAAGGTACAACTGCCGTTCGTCATGGGCGTCATGGCCGACCTGGCCGGCAAGCAGCTGAACCCGCTTCCAGACCTGGCAGAGCGCAGATTCCTGGAAATCGATATCGACAATTTCGATGAACGCATGAAGTCGCTGCAACCGCGCACCGCTTTCCAGGTACCCAACACGCTGACCGGCGAAGGCATGCTGCAAGTCGATCTGACCTTCGCCAGCATGGACGACTTCTCGCCGGCCAATGTGGCGCGCAATGTGGATTCCCTGGCGCAGCTGCTCGACGCCCGCACCCAGCTGTCCAACCTGCTTTCCTACATGGACGGCAAGAGCGGCGCCGAGGAATTGATTAACAAGGTGCTCAAGAATCCGGCACTGCTCGGCAGCCTGGCCGCCCGGCCGGCCAATGACATCGCTACCGGCCCTGCGGCCGTGCAGGGAGACGCACATGAATGATTTTTCCGCCCTGCTGGAACCGAGCGCCCTGCCCGCCCAGAGCACCAGCGCCGAAAGCGACTTTGCGCTGCTGCTGCAAAAGGAATTCAAGCCAAAGAGCGAGCAAGCCAACCACGCGGTGCAAAACGCCGTGCGCACGCTGGCCCAGCAAGCGCTGGCGCACACGGTGACGATGTCGTCGGACGCTTACAGCTCGATCCAGGCCATCATCGCCGAGATCGACCTGAAGCTGTCGGAGCAGATCAATCAGATCTTGCACCACGCCGACTTCCAGCAGCTGGAAGGCGCATGGCTCGGTCTGCATCATCTGGTCACCAACACCGAAACCGACGAACTGCTGAAGATCCGCGTGTTGCCAATCTCGAAAAAAGAACTGGCACGTAACCTGAAACGCCACAAGGGCGTGGGGTGGGACCAGAGCCCACTCTTTAAAAAAGTCTACGAAGAAGAATACGGCCAGTTCGGCGGCGAGCCTTTCGGCAGCATGATCGGCGACTTTTACTTCGACCACAGCCCGCAGGACGTTGAAACGCTGGCGGAACTGGCGCGCATCTCGGCTGCCGCGCACTGTCCGTTCATTTCCGCCGCCGCCCCGACCGTGCTGCAGATGGAATCCTGGCAGGAACTGGCCAACCCGCGCGACCTGACCAAAATTTTCCAGAACACCGAATACGCCGCCTGGCGCAGCCTGCGCGAATCGGAAGACGCGCGCTACATCGGCCTGACCATGCCGCGCTTCCTCGGTCGCCTGCCCTACGGCGCGCGCACCAATCCGGTGGATGAATTCAGTTTTGAAGAAGACACCGACAGCGCATCGCACGAGCGTTATACCTGGGCCAATTCGGCCTACGCCATGGGCGTCAACATCAATCGCTCGTTCAAGCAATTCGGCTGGTGCACCTCGATTCGCGGCGTCGAATCGGGCGGCGCGGTCGACAACCTGCCGTGCCACACCTTCCCGACCGACGACGGCGGCGTGGACATGAAGTGCCCGACGGAAATCGCCATCAGCGACCGCCGTGAAGCTGAACTGGCCAAGAACGGCTTCATGCCGCTGGTGCACCGGAAGAACTCTGACTTTGCCGCGTTTATCGGCGCCCAATCGCTGCAGCAGCCGGCCGAGTATTTCGACGCCGACGCGTCGGCCAACGCGCGCCTGTCGGCCCGCTTGCCCTACCTGTTCGCCTGCTGCCGTTTCGCGCACTACCTGAAGTGCATCGTGCGCGACAAGATCGGCTCGTTCAAGGACCGCGATGAAATGACCAGCTGGCTCAACAGCTGGATCATGAACTACGTCGATGGCGATCCGGCCAACTCGTCGCAGGAGACAAAGTCGCGCAAGCCGCTGGCCGCCGCCGAAGTCCAAGTGGAAGAACTGGCCGATAACCCAGGTTATTACGCCGCCAAGTTTTTCCTGCGTCCACATTACCAGCTGGAAGGCCTGACCGTCTCCCTGCGTCTGGTATCGAAATTGCCGTCGCTGAAGAAAGTGGATGGCTAAGCAAGCACCAACCCTGCAAGTCTTTTCTCAATTTAGGAGTTTTACATGGCAGCAATGATGTTTATGAAAGTAACTGGCGTCACCGGCGAAGCAACCGATGACAAGCACAAGGATTGGAGCGACATCAAATCGTTCTCATGGGGCGCCAGCCAGCCGGGCGGCATGGTCGTCGGTGGCGGCGCGGGCCGCGCCAGCTTCAATGACCTGCAAGTAGTCGCCTTCATGGACAAGGCCACCCCGGCCTTGATCAAGCACTGCGCAAGCGGTTTGCGTCTCGGCAGCGTGATTGTCCACGTATGCAAATCGACCGGCACGAAGAAAGAGTTTTGCGTCGTCACCCTGGAAGATGTGCTGGTGACGTCGGCGCAAATCGTCGGCGTCGATCCACAAGACACGCTTGAGCGTCTGGTCATGAACTATGGCTTCCAGGCTGCAAAAGTGCGTCAGGCTTATACCGACAAGCAAGGCAACGGCGCCAGCAGCCCAATGGGCTGGAACATCACCGACAACATCGAAATGTAATGTTCGGGGTTCATCGAGCCGAAGCTCGACGAACCCCTTCTCAAAGGTGGAACATGAATCAAAGCGCGATCGCTGACGTAGCCAGTCTGGATGAAGAACATGCGCAGCTCAAGGAGCGCATCCGGCGCAAGCCGGAAGACGCGGACTTGCGGGCGCAGCTGTTCCAGGTGCTGGCATTGCGTGGTGACTGGCTCCGTGCCCAAGCGGCGCTCAAGATGACGCTGGAACTCAATCCGAACGCCCATTCGCTCGCGGGGATTTACCTGCGGCCGCTCGCTGCCGAACTGGTGCGCGCGCAGGTGTTCGCCGGTGCCCGGCGGCCCGACGTCTCCGGAGCCGATGCGGCAGTGGAACGCCTGGTCGACGCCCTTGAACTCGACGCACTCGGTAGCGATGCCGAGGCTGGCGCATTGCGCGCCGCTGCCATGGCCGAACTGCCGGCGCGCAGCGGGTACCTGCGGCTGCACGGCAGCGACACACTTGTCCCGTTCGCCTGGCTGGCCGATGGCGACGGCCGCCTTGGCCCAGTGCTCGAAATGTTCGCAGGCGAGCGCTATCTCTGGCTGCCGCTGAGCCAGGTACAGCGCCTTCGCTTTGTGCCGCCGACCAGCCGCTGTGCGCTGGTCTGGTCCCATAGCGAAATCAATCCCGTGAGCGGCAAGGAAATCCACGCGGCTTTGCCGGTGCGTTACCCCTTGCCTGCCGCCGTGAGCGATCAAAAAATCCTGACCGCCGCTTATACCGAATGGCTGCCGCTGGCGGGCTCTGACCAGTACCTGGGCATCGGCCAGCGCATGCTGGTGACCGACCAGGGTGAATACGCCCTGCTTGATATCGCCGAGATTGTTTTCGACGTTGACGACGCGCAGGTTGGCAATGTTTAAATCAGGCAATCAGGTCCCCCTCCACGGGCGGCACGACGACGCCGAGCGCCTGCGCCTGGGTGCGCGCGACCGTCTGCGCCCGGCCCTGCTGGAACGCCTGACCGACCACGATCGGCTGCAACGCATCGAAATGGAGCCGCCCGGCACGTCCAGTGCGGCCCTGCGCAGCGCCGTCATGCGTGACCTGGTCTGGCTGCTCAATTGCACGGCCATGGCTGCCGACGTCGATCTTGAGGCTTACCCGCAGGTGCATCGCTCGGTGCTTAATTACGGCATCCTTCCGCTGTCGGGCAAGCACTTGTCCGAGCTCGATAGCCAGGAACTGGCCGGCAGCCTGCGCCGCGCGATTCTCAAATTCGAGCCGCGCCTGCTGCCGGACACGCTCCACGTTCGCTGCGTATCCGATCCGGACAGCCTGTCGCTGCACAACGAACTGGCGTTCGAGATCCGCGCCCAGTTATGGTCGCAACCGTATCCGGTGGAGTTTCTGGTGCGTTCCGACGTGGACATCGAAACCGGCCACACCAAACTGCACAACCTGGTGGCCGACTGATGGATGCACGGCTGCTGGACTACTACAACCGCGAACTGAGCTACCTGCGCGAGATGGGCGCGGAATTCGCGGAACAATTTCCCAAGGTCGCTGGCCGCCTGGGCATGCACGGCATTGAAGTGGCCGACCCCTACGTCGAGCGCTTGCTGGAAGGCTTCAGCTTCCTGACGGCGCGCGTGCAGCTGAAAATGGATGCGCAGTTTCCACGCTTTACCGAGCAGCTGCTGACGTCGATCTATCCTGGCTATCTGGCGCCGACGCCGTCCATGGCGGTCGTGCAACTGCAGCCGGACCTGACCGTGGGCAGCCTGGCGTCGGGCTTCACCTTGCCGGCCAAAACCTCGCTGCGCGCCGGTCTGGCGCGCGGTGAGCAGACTGCCTGCGAGTTTCGCACCGGCCACGCCGTCACACTGTGGCCGCTGACCCTGGACCAGGTGCGTTTCGGCCCTGCACCGGGCGATGTGCCGGCACGCTTGCGCAACCTGGCCATGGCCGCGCTGCGCATCAATCTGCAGTTTGGCGGCGGCCAGCGCTGCGAAGTGTCGCCGCTCGACAAGCTCACTTTCCATTTGGCCGGTCCCGAGCAGCGCGCCCTGCGCTTGCTGGAACTGGTGGCGGGTCACACCGTCGCCGTGCTGTGCCGGCAAACCGACAGCGGCAATGGAGCCTACCGGCCATGGGGCGAGGTGCTCGACGCCAGCGCCGTGCGCCATGAAGGCTTCGATATGGAACAAGCCCTCCTGCCGGACGACCAGCGCCACTTCCAGGGCTACCGGATATTGCAGGAGTATTTTGCCTACCCTGCCCGTCTGCTGTTTTTCAGTATCGCCGGCTTGCAGCGCGCCTTGCGCGGCGTGACCGGCACGCAGGTTGAAATAACGATCCTGCTCGACCAGGATGACGCAACGCTTGAGCGCCTGGTTGGCACGGGCGACCTGGCCATGCATTGCACGCCGGTGGTGAATTTGTTTCCGAAGCGCGCGGACCGGGTATTGGTCACGCCCAAGGTCAATGAATACCATCTGCTGGTCGACCGCAGCAAGGCACTGGACTTTGAAGTCCATAGCGTGACGTCCATGCTTGGTCACGGCAGCGGCGACGACCGCCAGTTCCGGCCATTTCATGCCTCGTTCGCACGCGATGCGCGCGACCATGGCGCCTACTACTGCCTGCGGCGCGAAGCACGCCTTCTGTCACAGCGCGCCCGCCAGCATGGGGCGCGCACCTCGTATAACGGCAGCGATGTCTATATTTCGCTGGTCGATCAGCACGAGGCGCCGTTTGCCGACACGCTGCGCCAACTGTCGGTCGATACGCTGTGCACCAACCGCGACCTGGCCTTGCTGCTCAGTACCGGCGGCGACAGCGACTTCACGCTGAACGTCTCCGCCCCGGTTGGTGCGATCACGACAGTACGCGCGCCTTCACGTCCCCAGGCGCCGCTGGCCGATGGCAAGCTGGCCTGGCAGCTGATCAGCCACCTCGGCCTGAATCACCAGGGCCTGTTCGAGCAAGATGGCGAGCAAGGCGCGGCGATTCTGCGTCAATTGCTGGGCCTGTATCTGGACGACAGCCAGGCGGGATTGCAGCGCCAGGTCGAAGGCGTGCGTTCGGTGGTACACCAACCGGTGTTCCGTCGCCTGCCCCAGCCTGGCCCGCCTGTTCATGGCCGCGGCGTGAAAATCGCCGTGACCGTCGATGAGCAGGCATTCTCCGGCGACAGTCCGTATCTGTTCGGCGCGGTGCTGGAACAGTTTTTCGCACGCTACGTGTCGATCAATCTGTTCGCCGAGCTGGAACTCCATAGCGGCAATCGGGGCCGGATCGCCAGCTGGCCGGCCCGCCTGGGCAACAGGCCGCTGTTATGAACGCGGCCTGGACCGATCAGGCGCCGTGGCGGCAACTACGCGAGGCGCCGTACGAACACGATCTGTTCGCGCTGCTGCGCTGGATCGACGCGCGCGCAGGCGCCGCGCAGTTGCTGGGCCGGACCGGTCACCCGGCCGAGGAACCGGTGCGTCTGGCGCAACAGGCATCGCTCGCCTTTGCGCCCGCCTCGATCGCCGGCCTGCGCGAGGAGGACGGCCGCGCGGCGCAACTGAGCATTTACGGCTTCGGCTTGTTCGGACCGAACGGCCCGCTGCCGCTGCACCTGACCGAATACGCGCGTGAACGCGAGCGCATGGCGGCCGATCCGACCTTGGTCGCTTTTGCCGACCTGTTTCATCATCGCCTCATTACGCTGTTTTACCGGGCATGGGCCGATAGCCAGGTGACCGCCACGCTGGATCGTCCGGGCGAGGCGCGTTTCGATGCGCATCTGGCCAGCCTGCTGGGCATGGGACTGCCGGCACAAAAACGGCCTGGCGCCATCGGTCTGCATGCGCGCTACTGCCAGGCTGGCCATCTGGGCCGGCAAAGCCGCAATCCGGAAGGCTTGCGGGCCATCTTGCACAGCTATTTCGAGATCCCGGTCAACGTCATCGAGCATGTGACGCATTGGGTCAGGCTGGCCGATGCAGACCGCATGGCGCTCGGTAGCGCGGGCATGGGGCTTGGCCGAGGCAGCACGCTTGGCGTGGCCGTGCGCGACGCCCAGTCGCGCTTTCGGCTGGTACTGGGGCCGCTGACCCTGGACGACTACAAACGCTTTTTGCCGGGCGGCGAACATGTCGCCGCCCTGGTCGAATGGGTCCACGAATTTGTCGGCATGGATTTGAGCTGGGATGTCCAGCTGCTGCTGGCCGACGACCAGCAGCCGATGGCGGCGCTGAGCCAGATGCAGCCGCTCGGCCTGTCGACGTGGCTGGGGAGACGGCCTTCAGGCACACCGCGCGCAGCGAGCGCACACCTCATTATCGATTACACGGCACGCGCGGCCAGCAAGCGTGGCGCGCCGCGCGCCAACTCTCACCTTCAACGAGGAACACTTCATGTCTGAAATCAGCCGCCTGGCCCTGTTCGGCAAGCTCAATCCCATGCTGTACGCGGCACTCGAAAGCGGCACCGCATTCTGTCGCCTGCGCGGCAATCCGTACGTCGAGCTGGTACACTGGATCCACCAGCTGTGGCAGGCGCCTGACGGCGATCTGCAGCACGTCTCCCGCCACTTCAATCTGGACCAGGACCAGCTGACGCGCGACTTGCTGGCAGCGCTGGACCGGTTGCCGCGTGGCGTGGGCGCCGTGAGCGACCTGTCCGGCCATATCGACGAAGCCGTCGAACGCGCGTGGGTCTACGCCAGCCTGACGTTCGGCGCCGAGAAGATTCGTGGCGCGCATATGTTGCTCGGTTTGCTAAAAACCGGCAGCCTGCGCCATGTGCTGATCGGTATCTCGCGTCAGTTCGAGCGGGTCTTGCCAGACGTACTGTCCAGCAGCTTCGACCAGATCCTGTCCGGCTCGCCGGAACAAGCGGCGACCACCGCCGCAGCCGGCCCCCTCGACAGCTTGCCCCCAGCCGGAAGCGGCAAGGCCCTCGCGCTCTACACGGTCGACCTGACCGCACGCGCACGTGCTGGCGAGATCGACCCTGTTACCGGACGCGATGAAGAAATTCGCCAGATGGTCGACGTGCTGCTGCGTCGCCGCCAGAACAATCCGCTGCTGGCCGGTGAAGCCGGGGTCGGCAAAACCGCCGTGGTGGAAGGCCTCGCGCAGCGCATTGCCAACGGCGACGTGCCGCCGCCGCTGCGCGACGTCGACCTGCTGCTGCTTGACATCGGTCTGCTGCAAGCTGGCGCCAGCGTCAAAGGTGAATTCGAAAAACGCCTGCGCGAATTGATCACCGAGGTGCAGGCCAGCGCCCGTCCGGTCATCTTGTTCATCGATGAGATTCACACCCTGATCGGCGCTGGCGGCGCGGCCGGCACCGGCGACGCCGCCAATCTGTTAAAACCCATGCTGGCGCGCGGCGAACTGCGCACCATTGGCGCCACCACCTGGGCCGAATACAAGAAATACATTGAAAAAGACGCCGCCCTGACCCGCCGTTTTCAGGTCGTGCAGATCGCAGAACCGGACGAGGCGCGCGCCGTCACCATGATGCGTGGCCTGGCTGACAAGCTGGCCACCCACCACCGCGTGCTGCTGCTGGACGATGCCATCGTTGCGTCGGTGGCGCTGTCGCACCGCTACATTCCGGCGCGCCAGTTACCGGACAAGGCCGTCAGCCTGCTCGACACCGCCTGCGCCCGCGTGGCAGTGAGCCAGCACAGCCAGCCGCCCATGCTGGAAGACTGCCGGCGCCGGATCGACGCCATGCTGGTTGAACAGGACATCGTGACCAATGAATGCAATGTCGGCGCCGGCGATGCCAGTCGCCTTGAACCACTGGCCCGGCGCATCGCCGCCGAGCAGCACGAGTTCGACACCATCAGCGCGCGCTGGCACGCCGAGAAGCTGATGGCGGAGAAAATATTTACCCTGCGCGAAGCTTTGCAGGCGGCCGCTCCCGGCGAGCGCGCAGCGCGCCTGACCGAATTGCAAGCGGTACTGGTGCAGTTGGAACTGCATCAGGAAGAACAAGCGCTGATCCACACCGCGGTGGACGCCCATGCAGTGGCGGCAGTGGTTGCGGATTGGACCGGCATTCCGGTCGGACGGATGGTCGGCGACGCCGTCGAAGCGGTGCTGGAACTGGCCAACACGCTGGGCCAGCGCGTGATCGGCCAACAGCATGCGCTTGAAGCGATTGCGCGCCGCGTGCAGACCGCTCGCGCACGTCTGGACGATCCGAACAAGCCAGTGGGCGTGTTCCTGCTGGCCGGTCCGTCCGGCGTCGGCAAGACCGAAACCGCGCTGGCCTTGGCCGAAACGCTGTACGGCGGCGAGCAGAATCTCATCACCATCAATATGAGCGAATTCCAGGAAGCTCATACCGTCAGCACCTTGAAAGGCGCGCCGCCAGGTTATGTTGGCTACGGCGAAGGCGGGGTGCTGACCGAGGCGGTGCGCCGGCGTCCGTATAGTGTGGTCCTGCTCGATGAAATCGAAAAAGCCCATCCGGATGTGCACGAAATTTTCTTCCAGGTGTTCGACAAGGGCTGGATGGAAGACGGCGAAGGCCGCTACATCGACTTCAAGAACACCGTCATCATCCTGACCTCGAATGTCGGCAGCGATCTCTTGATGCGCCTTTGCCAGGACCCGGACTTGATGCCGGACGTGGATGCGCTGGCCGGCGCGCTGCGCGAGCCGTGCTGAAAGTGTTCCCGGCCGCCTTGCTCGGTCGCCTGTCGGTGGTGCCGTACTTCCCTCTGTCGGACAGCATGCTCGCGCGTATCGTCGCGCTGCAATTCGATCGCATCCGCAGCCGCCTGCTGGCCAACCATCGCATTGTGTTCATCTATGAAGACGCCGCCGTGGCCCTGCTCGGTCAACGCTGCACCCAGCTCGAATCCGGCGGGCGCATGGTCGACGCGGTATTGACCCAGACGGTGCTGCCGCACATCAGCCGCGAAATCCTGCTGCGCTTGTCGGCGCCCGAAAAGCTGACGGGTGTGACGATCGGCGCGCAGGGAGGCGAGTTCACGTATCGCTTCGAGCATGCGCACGCTGCGCCGGCCACCCCGACCGCGCGGGCCGACGACCTGGACGTCGAACTGTCGGCACTCCCACACTGACATTGCCTCACCTATTACGAAAGATTTTTTGATGAACCGACTTGTTAACGTTCGCCTTCCGATATCGATGTTCAGAGCCGCTGTTGTCAGAACCGGCGCATCGGCGTTGGCGATCAGTGCCCCGCTCTGGCTAAGCGCATGCGCCAGCACTGCCACCGTGCCGGTTGCCGCTCCCGAGCCAGCCGCCCGGCCTGCAGCAGTGATATTGAACGGAATGGACCAGCGCGCGCAGGCTGCCATTGCGGAAGCAAACAAGCAATTTGCCGCCGGTGACTTCAAGGCAGTCATCGCTCACCTGAACACCAGCAAGGCGATCGATTTTTCGAGCGCCGCAACGCAAGTCCAGGCGCACAAACTCCTGGCGTTCAGCTACTGCATCACAAAGAAAACCGCGCTTTGCAATGCTGAAGCGGAGCGCGTGATGCTGCTCGATCCGGGCTTTCAGTTGCCCGAAGCCGAGCGCTCGCATCCGATGTGGGGGCCGGCGTTCGATGCCGCCCGCAAAAAAGCCGCACTTCCAGCCAAGCCATAATCAGGAACACGCATGCGATTGACCATCCTCGAACACGCCGGACAGCCGCTACGCCCGCCGGTCAGCAAGGACTTCTCCCGGCCTGGCGCAACCATTGGCCGGGGCGCGGACAACCATCTGGTGCTGGTCGATGACACCAGGCAGATTTCGCGCTTGCAGGCATCGGTGCGCATCGATGACAGTGGTACTTATCTGGCCAACCTGAGTACGGTCTGCCCGGTGGAAGTGAACGACACGGCATTGACGGGCGACCGGCCCTGGCGCCTGCAGGATGGCGACCAGGTGCGGATTGGTTTGTATCTGCTGCGGGTTGGCGACGCGCAGGTGGTTGATACCGGCGCCAGCCAGGTGCCCACTGTGGCCGAGGTGGAGGACGCAATCAAGATTGATCCGGTCAATGTCGCACCGGCGCCAGCCCCGCGAGCGGCGACGGTCGCTCCCGACGACTCTTTCTGGGACAACCTTGTGTCCGACTTTGCACCAGCGCCGAGCGCCAGGCACTTTGCGGCCACAGCGCCCGTGTCAGCGCCGCTGGCGGTCGTGCAGGCGGCAGCGCCAGACGTGCCCTTGCCGGATGACGCTCTTGCGACGCTGAGCAATCCGTCGGTCGATCCGCTCGATTTCTTTGCCAACCCTGGCGCGGAATCGCACAGCAATCTGTTCGCCGACAGTGCCAGCGCCCTGCCCGACACCAGCACTGCGCTGCTGGAACTGGTGCAACAAGAACATGCGGCTGGCGCCCCCTTCGACACCGGCTCCTTGTTTGGTCGATCCCTTGCCAGCGGCGTGCAAGCTGAACCCACGCCAGGCCGGTTCGCTGCTGACATTGCTTCGCCGCCTATCCAAATGGCGGCGCCGCCACCGGCGGACGCAGCAAGCATGGTCGCGGCGTTTTTGGATGGCGCCGGCTTTACGCCAAATGAAGGCACCTTGACCCAAGCGCACTTTCATCAGGCCGGTCGCCTGTTGAGCAAACTGGTCGCAGGCTCCATGAACCTGTTGACCAGCCGCACGATCATCAAGCGTGAAGTCAAGGCAGAGCTGACCATGATGCTCGACAAGGAAAACAATCCGCTCAAGCTGCTGCCGGACGCCCAGACCGTACTCAAACAAATGTTCGGGCCACCGTTTTCCGGCTTCATGACGTCCGAGCGCGCCGTCGACGATACCTTCCATGACTTGCAAGCCCACCAGATGGGCATGCTGGCGGGCATGCGCGCCGCGCTCAATCAGCTGTTACGCAATTTCAGTCCGGAAGTGGTGGACAAGCAGATGGGCGCCGACGTCTGGTACGACCGCCTGATGCCAAAGGGGCGCGACGGGCGCGCGTGGGTGCGTTATCGCGCGCTGCACCAGGCGGCGGTGACCGCCGTGGAGGAAGACTTCCATACCGTGTTTGGGCAGGTATTTTTGTCCGCCTACGACGCCGAAGTCGAACTCTACCGCGCACAGAGGATGCAACAGGCATGCTGACTTTGACCACGGCGCAATGCTCGCATCGGGGCAGCCGCACCAGCAATGAAGACGCCTTGGGTTTTCGCGTGCGTGATAACGACGCCTGCTTTGTGATCAGCGACGGCGTGGGTGGCCAGGCCGGCGGCGCCATCGCATCCAGGTTGGCGGTGCACTGGGCCTTGCAGCAACTCGACGACAAGCAATCGGTCGGCCTGCAAGCGATGACGCACGGCAGCGTGGATGCCGCCGACGCGGCCATCGTCGCGGAACAACGGCGCAATCCCGAACGGGCGCGCATGGCAGCGACCATGGTGGCGCTGTTTATCGACCGGCGCGAACGGATGGCGCAGTGGATTCATGTCGGCGACAGCCGCCTGTACCTGTTCCGGCGCGGGCATCTGGTGCGACGCACGCAAGACCACAGCCTGGCCTCCCAACTGCAACAGGCGGGCTTGTCCTGCAGCCCGGACAAGGCGCATTTGCTCAGCCACGCGCTGGGCCAGGCCGATACCGACACCATCGAGCCTGGAGTGGCTTGCACGCTTGAAGACGGCGATGCCTATCTGCTGTGCACCGACGGCTTGTGGAATGGGCTCGATGACGCGGCGATGCACCGCTGCCTGCAAGTGGCAGGCAATGTGACAGATTGGATCACCCTGCTTGCCGAGCAAGTGCGTCAACGCAGCGATTGCAACGGCACGCAAGACAACTATTCAGCGCTGGGAGTATGGGTCGGAGATCCGCAATTGGTCACCCGCGCGCATGGCGGTTGATAAGCGATCGATTGCAAACCATACGATATTTATATTACCTGTTAATGACCAAATTAATATATTCAAAACGTTGGGAAACATTATTGACCGGGCTGCTTCAATAACGTTAGCATAGTTCGCCAATTAAAATAATTGCAATATTACGTATCAGATTTTAGTTTATAGAATATCGCGCGGCCCACATTTATTTCAGTTCGAGCGTCACCGGATAAACCAGCACGTATGAAGATCATCAAACCGATGCGCTTAGGCGTATTACCCCGGCCCTTTACCTGGCAGAAGAAGCATTTTTTATGCGTGACGGCGTACGCGCATGCCACGCTGAGCCCCAATCCTCAACTATTGAATGAACAAGGGTTGTGGCCGATGCTGGCAAATGAGCTGGGGGAAACCAGCGTCCTCGACCTGGGCTTGCCGAAGCAATATCCGGAGTTTCTGGTATCCGGTTTTGGCTACACCCATCATCAGCAAGACAAAACCCGCTGCGCCGTCTCCGCCCGGGTTGCTCATATAGAGAAACGCCTGACCGTCTTTGGCGACCGGTACTGGATCGCCGGTGGCGCCAGTGCGCCGGCGCCGTTCGATGCCATGCCGCTGGACTGGACTCATGCGTTGGGCGGCGCGGGCTGCGCTACCAATCCGCTTGGTCGCGGCATTGACGCCGACAATATTGGCGGTCAAAAGGTGCTCCGGCTGCCAAACGTCGAGCTGGCCGGCGAACTGTACCAGTCGCCAGGCAGGCCACCGTCGGCGCCGGCCGGCATGGGACCGATCGACCTCGCCTGGCAGCAGCGCCAGTCGCGCATGGGCGTGCACGACCAAAGCTGGTTCGAGAACGACTTCCCCGGCCTTGCCCGGAGCATGGACTGGCGCGCATGGAACGCCGCGCCCGACGATCAGCACTTCCCTGCCAGCTTTGAACTTGCCGGCGTGCCGTACACGCTGCGCAACTTGCACCCGGAGCATCCGGTGTTGAGCGGAACCATTCCCGACTGGGTTGGCCGTTGCCTCGTGGTGAAACGGCAGGATGGCAAGCACATTACTGCCGACATCGACTTGCGGCTCACCACAGCGTGGTTCTTCCCGCACCGGCTGGAAAGCGTATTGATCTATCACGGCGTGGTCGAGATCGGCCAGGACGATGCCCACGACGTTGTGCAACTGATGCCAGCGCTGGAGCATCGCCACGCAAAACGCGATCACGCTCACTTCCTGAAGGTGCTCGCACAGCGGCTCGACGCCAAAACCGGCAGTCACTACGCCTTTCGCGATGGCGACCTGCTGCCTGAAGGCGTGGCGCTGGGCCCCCTGTTTCCCGGCGAGGAAACCATGTTCGACAAGGTGCCAGGCCCGCTGGAACGCAATCAGCGGCAGCGCATGCAAAACGAACGCGACAAGAGTGCGCATACGGCGCGTGATGAAGGGCTCGACCCCGACGAGATACTTCCGCCCATGGACGCCGCCCCCGAGCTGCCGCGCCGCCTGGAAGAGTTGCCGCAATTTATGGAAAAGGTGGATCGGCTGCACGCCGCCGACATGGAGGAAGCCCGGGCGGCGCTGGCCAGGACGCGTGGTGAAATGGCGAGCAATCTGCCGCCCGAACACCAAGGCCCGCTTGCGATGCTCGATCAGTTGGCGCCTCTGCTCGACAGTGATACCGGCGTAACGCGACCGCCGCTGGCACCCACCCACAGCTTCGCCGAGTTCAGCGCCAGCCACGCCGGCATGGCAAGCGAGGCAGAATCATTTTCAGGTACGCCCATTCCCGAGATCATCCCGGCTGCGGAGCTCAAATCGACAATGCACAGAATGTACTTGCATGGCGCGACCAGTTTCGCGCCAGCCGCCGTGCTGGTCGGTGAAGCGGCCCGGCGCATGCGCGAGCAGGTAGCGGCGATCTACGCCGGCACGCGCGACTTTGCCGGCCTGGACCTGACTGGAGCGGATCTGTCAGGCATGGATCTGCGCAATGCTAATTTTGGTCGTGCCATGTTGGAAAGCGCCGACTTGCGCGATGCAAAACTGGACGGTTGCGACTTTACGGAAGCGGTCCTGGCGCGCACCTCGCTGGCCGGCGCCAGCTTTGCGCACGCCAGGTGCGATGGCGCCAGCCTGGCGCAAGCTGACGCCCGCTACGCCTCGTTTGCGCACGCCGTACTGAACAAGTGCGCATGGGAAGAAGCCAGACTCGATCATGGCGACTTCTCGCACGCACAGATCGGTGACGTCATGCTGACAGAGATGCAGATCGCGTCGGCAAGTTTTGAAGGTGCGCGCTTTTTCTCGGTAACTTTCTACAAGATTGGACTACGCAATTGCAGCTTTGTTCAAGCTCATTTCGAGAAATGCGTCTTTATCGAAGGCCGGCAAGAGGATCTCTGTTTTGACCGGGCCACCTTGCAAGACTGTGCATGGGTCACGACGGATGCGGCACGGCTGAGTTTTCGCGGCAGCGTTCTGCGCACCTGCGCGGTCACCGACAAAACCGCACTGGACGAAGCCGACTTCACGGATGCCCAACTCTCCCAATGCAATTTCCGTGAAATCAGCATGCAACGAGCAAATTTCAGCGGCGCGACAGCGGCGATCACGGATTTTTCCGAAGCCAATCTGACCGGCGCCAACTTGCAGCGCATGAACGCCAGCGGCAGTTTTTTCACCCGTTCCATCCTGGTCGCCTGCGACCTGCGCGACGCCAATCTGATCGGCGCGAGCCTGCAGAAGGCCGATTTGCGATCGTGCGACCTGCGCGGCGCCAATCTGTTTCGCGCCGACCTGGCGCAAACGCTGGGCGACGGTGGGACCCTGTTCGACCAGGCCTACCTGGAGCAAACCAAATTCTTGCCGCGGCTGGTGCTGGACACCGCCTTGGCCGATTGAGGCCGATGTTTTTCTTACCCTTTCAGCAGGACATCCCATGTTTTTGAAAACCCAGCTTGGCCTGAGCCTGGCGCCGGTCGATGCGAAGATTCCCATTACCTCGCCCAACGCCGCGCCGGCGCCCATGCACATCCCGAATGCCTTCAACATCCTGGTGGGCGGCACCCCGGCCCACAACCTGGCCACCTTTGCGCCGATGACCATGACCCTGCCCGGCGTTGGCGTGGCCAGCGGTACGGTGATGGGACCGTCGCGTGAAGTGACCGGCAAATACAACCTGCTGATCAAAGCGACGCCGGCAACGCGCATGACCAGCATGTCGATTCAAAATTCCACCAATGCACCGGGTATCTATCTGGTGCCGGGGCAGTTCAAGGTGCTGGCATTTTAGCCAGGGCCTTCAGAAAGGGTTGCCCTTGAAGTACCGCAGCGTCGTCGCCAGTCCGGCCTATTGCCCTGCCCCCGGGCGGGCCCGTCGTCTTCTGCATATTGCCTCGCGCGAGGCCGACCCGGTCATGATGGTGACCACCTTGTACCTGCCCAGCGGGCCGGGCCCGTTTCCTCTCTGGGTATTTAACCACGGCAGGAACTTCGGCAATCCCGTGCATCAAGCGCGCAGCCGGCCAGACGCCCTGGCCAAGGTGCTGCTGCGCGAGGGCTATGCCGTCGCCGCCCCCAACCGCAGAGGTTTTGCCGACTCGGGCGGCCGGCATCTGAGCCACTGGGCCAACCCGCTTTCCGGCGGACTGTGCTGTGCGCGTGACATCGAGACCGTGGTGCTGGCCATGGCTGGCAAGCCGTATATCGACGCCAGCCGCATCATCGTCAGCGGGCATTCGTATGGCGCACTTGGAACGCTGGCCTACGGCATGAAGCCACATGCCGGCGTACGCGCGCTGGTGAACTTTGCGGGCGGCTTGCGCGGGGAGTCGGACCAGGGCTGGCAAGAGCCGCTGCGCGACGCGTTTCGGTATTACGGCCGGCGCGCCAGGGTGCGCTCGCTGTGGCTGTACGCCGACAACGACAGCTTTTGGCCGCTGGACTATGCCAGGGGGCTGCACGAGGCCTACTGCGAGCACGGCGCCAACGCCGAATTTGTCAACCTCGGCCACTTCAAGGAGTGCGCCCACCGCTATGTACTGGACCCGGATGGCGTCGGCTTCTGGTGGCCGAAAGTGGCTGAACTATTACGTGAAATCGAAGCATAAGCGACTGTTCGCATCCGGAATTTATGTTTAAGCCTGGAAGGAAATTGATATGGACCGCATTGTAAAAGCCCACACTCCCCTCGGCGACGAAGTGCTGCTCTTCAGCGCCCTGCGTGGCACCGAAGCCCTGTCGCAGTTGTTCGAATTTGAAGTTGACATGATTGCCGACAGTAACGCGCTGGACCTGAAGGCGCTGCTGGGCCAGCCTTTGACGCTGGAAATCCAAACGCGCGACGGCGCAGTGCGCTACCTGGACGGCATCGTCGGGCGCGGCATGCTGGTGGGCCGGGAAGGGGCAACCGCGCGCAGCTGGCGCTACCGCGCCATCGTGCGCCCATGGTTGTGGCTGCTTACACAAACCAAGGATTGCAAGATCTTCCAGAACAAAAGCGTCGCCGAGATCTTGCAGGAAGTTCTCGGGGAATATGGCTTTGCCCTGGAGCTTAATCTGACCGGCAATTACCGCACGTGGACCTACTGCGTGCAGTACCAGGAGACCGACTTCGACTTCGTCAGCCGCCTGATGGAGCACGAAGGCATCTATTATTACTTCAAGCATGCGCTGGGCAGTCATACCCTGGTGCTGGCCGACGATATTGGCGCGCACGAGGCACTGCCGGACTACGCCTCGATCCCCTTCTTCAAGGCGGAGCGCGTGGCCACGCCCCAGGAAGAGTTCATCGACCGCTACCACGTGGCGCAGGAAATCGCGCCGGGCAGCTACGTGACGGACGACTACAATTTCACCAAGCCGCGCGCGAGGTTGCAGAACCAGCGCGCCAATGCCGGTTCGCACCAGCATGGCGACATGGAAATCTACGACTGGATGGGTGGCTATGCCGACATGGGCGATTCCGACCATTACAGCCGCATTCGCCTTGAAGGATTGCAGTCCGAGCGTGAGCGCGACCATGGCCACGCCACTGTGCGCGCCCTGGCGCCCGGCTACCGCTTCAACCTGAGCAACTGCCCGCGCGACGATGCCAACCGCGAATATCTGCTGGTGAGCGTGACGTATCGCTTCCAGGAACCTTGTTACGCCAGCGACCCGACTCCGGCCTGCTACGAATGCGATTTCGTCACCCAGCCGGCCAGCCTGCCATTTCGCCCGCGCAGGGTCACGCCCAAGCCGCGCACCAACGGGCCGCAAACGGCAACCGTGGTCGGCCCGGCAGGCGAAGAAATCTGGACCGACGAATACGGCCGCATCAAAGTCCAGTTTCGCTGGGACCGCTACGGCAACATGGACGAAAACAGTTCGTGCTGGCTGCGTGTGGCAACCAGCTGGGCCGGTTCCAATTTCGGCACCTTGTACATCCCGCGGGTGGGGCAGGAAGTCGTGGTCGACTTCATCGGTGGCGAGGCCGACCGGCCGATTGTGATTGGCAGCACCTACAACGCCGACCAGATGCCACCGTTCGGGCTGCCGGGTGCTGCCAGCAAAAGCGGTATCGTGTCGCGCTCGACCAAGGGCGGTTCACCCGCCAATGCCAATTCGCTCGAGTTCGAGGACGCCATGGGCGCAGAACGGTTGGCGCTGCATGCAGAAAAAGACATGCTGATCGAAGTGGAAAACAACAAGACCAATACGGTCGGCAACAATCAGGTAGAGACCATTGCCGCCAACCATACGGAGTCGATTGGCGCCAACGCGACCCAATCGGTGGCGGCCAACCTGACGGAAAGTGTCGGCGCCAATAAGGTGACGGCCATCGGCGCCAATCATGCCCATGCGGTTGGCGGCACCAGTACCCGCACTGTCACGGGCGCGAGCACCGAGCAGCATCACAGTGGCCATGCGCACAAAGTCACCGGGCACCATGAGCATATCGTCACCGGCGACTACAACGAAACCATCTATGGCAATCACAATTACGTCTTGCACGGGGACCATAATTACACTGTGCATGGACATCGCAACTACGATTTACATGGCAACCAGGCGCACATGCTGAACGGAAACCAGGAACAAAGCGTCATCGGTAATTATTTGCGCGCGGTCACTGGAAACCAGGACCATATCGTCGATGGCAGTCACGTTCACGTTGTGCATGGCGGACATAAAGTGACCGCTAGCAATGCCGATTACCATACGACCGGTGTACATAATATTTTTGCGGGTGACGTGTTCATCAAAGCGGGCGGCGGCGGCGGCGGGGCTGCCGGTTCAACTGGCGGAGGCACCTACGACAATAAACTCGGTATTACTGCTACCTACGCGGTCGACATAGTCGGGATTGTCAAATTTTCCTACGCGACGAGTGCGGTATCGATCGTTCCAATTAATCTGAACTTCCGGATGCTGCATTCTTCTTTCAATATCAAAGCATTAAGCTTCTTTGTTTTCAAGACCGACTTCGCCGTGTTCAAGCGCGATGTCAACGGTGCAAAAGTCGAAGGCAATGTCATGTTCAACCAAACCAACGCGGTAGAGACGGTTAACGGTGGCGTAGCTGTTCACAACAGATTCATGAACCTGATTTTTTGAGCCGCGCCATGTCTTCCACCAGTTTCTCCAGTACCGCCAGCCCGCTTATGTCGGCGCAAGAACTGCAATCGGCTATCAGAAATGGCGAGGGCGTGGAAAAACGCGACCTGCGCGGCGCCGTACTGACCGGGCTCGATCTCTCAGGCGGCCAGTTCGACCGGGTCGACCTGCGCGGTGCACAGCTCGGAGGTGCCGATCTGACCGAGTGCGACTTCATGAACTGCCAGTTCGAGCAAGCCGACCTGCGCGGAGCCAGACTGGCTAAAACAACCTGGCATGACTGCAATTTAAGCCACGCCCGGTTTGAAGGCGCGGACGCCAACGGCGCCAGCATGCTCAATTGCGATCTGCGCTCTGCGCAGCTGCAATCATCGTGTTTTAGCAACGCCACGCTACTTCGATGCAAGCTCGACGATGCCAGGCTGGCCGGTCTCAGGGCAGACGTGTTGTGTGTCACTGAATGCTCGGCGCATCGCTGCGATTTCTCCGAAGCGCTGCTGGAAAAAACCGTGTTCATGGAGGTCGATTTCGCTGGCGCCCTGTGGCGCGCAGCCAGCTTGAAGAACGTTGTTTTCGCCAAAGCGAAGCTGACCGGAAATGTCTTTGCCGGACTGGCAATGCCGATGTGCCAGTTCGTCGAAAGCAATCTGGCTGAGTCCGATTTCAGCGGGGCCACTATCGAGCACTGCATGTTCAAGGGTGCGCAACTGCAGGGCGCGCTACTGCGAGGCGTCCAAGCACGTTTTGCCTTGTTTGCCGAGGCCAACCTGGACGGCGCCGATCTGTCCGGCGGGTTTTTTGAGCAAACGCTGTGGCCGCGTGCCAGTCTGCGTACAGCCAACGTGCGCGGTGCCAGGCTCGCTTACGCCAATTTCCAGGCGGCGTGCTGCGAAGGAGCGGACTTTCGCGACACCGACCTGCGCTTCGCCGATTTTTCCTATGCCGATCTGCGCGATGCCAGCTTCAGCCACGCCGGCTTTGACCACACCCGGCTGCATCGCAGCGCGCAAGATGGCGCGACATGGACCAGCCGGCGCGGCGTCATCGAACACGATGAGCCACTCCTGCATGCCGAACTCTGGTCGCGTTGAGCCTGCCTCCACCTATTTTTTAAAGGATGTCCACGATGCATACCGTACTCGAACACGCCAGCGCCCTTGACGCGGCAATTCACACCATCGCCACGGTCGCCGCCGATCTTGGTCATGGCAATTTCTTGTTGGACCTCCATGGTGGCACCCTGACCTGCAAGCGCGCCGTCAGCTGCCTGCTTCATCCGGAAACGGGCGACAAGGTGCTGGTTTCCGGTCCGAGCCGCCAGCAAAGTTACCTGATCGCTGTGCTGGAACGCGATAGCGCGCGCACCGCCCGGGTCGGCGTCGAGGGCGCCATGGCGATCGGGTACGGCGGCGCGGTTCAGGTCCTCAGCGACGAGGCCATCAGCGTGGAAAGCGCATCGCTGTCCCTGGCATCGGGGCAGTTGGGCATACGTGCCGAGAGCGCCCTCGTCGTCGCGCAGGAACTGAGCTATCAGGGCCGGCAGTGGCAAGGCGCACTTGGGGTACTGCGTCATACCGGGCAGGCGCTGGAAATGCTGCTGGACAAAGTACGCCAGGTCGCACGAGTGTGCTATCGCCAGGTCGAGCAAACCGACCACCTGCGCGCAGGTCAGCTCGATTATCAGGCCAGGGACTATCTGCGGCTGCATGGCGACCACGTCATGGTAACCAGCGACAAGCTGTTGAAAATGGATTCAAAACAGATTCATCTGGGCTGACGCATGAGCAACTTTACCTATATCGCGATCGCAGCGGCAGTGGTCGTGCTGGTTGGCGGGCACACCGCCTGGCAGATCCGCGGCTTGTTTCGAGCAAAGGCAGCCGACGCCAAACTGCTCGCGCACGGCGATATTTGCTATGCAAAGGTCGTCAGTGCGCGGCAGAGCGGCACCCTGATCAATGACCATCCGCTGTGCGTGGTGCGCCTGGTGGATGTGCAGGCGCCCGCAACGCAGCGCGACATCGCCCAGCCCATCGAACTGATCAATCTGCCGGCAATACAAACCGGCTGTACGGTCGCCTTGCGGGTAGACCGTTCAAGCGGGCGGGCACTGATTGATTTTTCCCGCTCCTGAACCCGGCATCGAGCGTCCGACTTGGCGAGCATGGAATCAGTGCAGACGTTTGCTCTTCACGCTGAGCTGGAAAGTACCTGGAGGGAGTGGTTTTTATCGAGGCCATGAACCCAGGACAGGATTCAAACGCCGAAAAGCAAAAAACGGCCAACAGGCCGTTTTGAGGGAGGTGCACCTCCCGTAGCGGGAGATGCGAACCTTGTTCGAACCAGCTCGCAGTGAGCCAGGTTCTTGATTTTCTGGAGGCGAGGACGGGAATCGAACCCGTCTAAACGGCTTTGCAGGCCGTTGATCCACCTTGCGAATCAACGACTTACGCGAGTACCTCTTTTTTCACCGCTTTTCGATAAATTTTCCGTAAAAGTTTTATGTTAGACAGGCAACTCTTTCGCCTCAGCAGGCGGCGAATTCGTATAATAGATTATTGCGTGTTCAGCATCTTTTGCAGGCCGTTTTATCATTTATGCTTTGAAGAAAACGGCGGGGACGGTGTCCGTATACTTGCTTGTCATGTTCCCTTCCACTCAATCCTCTCTCGATCGAGTGGAACGACTCACACCCTTTATCCGCCCAAACGGGGAGGCAGGCCGACCAATGCACCGATCGCCTCCAGGCCTTGCACGCCGACGTACGCGTCGAGCACACCCATATCCAGGTGGATCTCCTCGAAATCCACAAGCGGCTCACCGAGCGCAATCGCACCGATTTTATGAGCGATATATTACGGATCCACGATGCCGAAGTCCGCGTTGCTGAGAACGGCCACGAACAGCCGATCTTCCGGCAGGCGCAGCGCGAGGTCTGAAAGCCATTGATGCCGCCGCTGTGGGCCAGCAGCCGGCGTTGCTGTAGCGCGCCGATTTCCCATCCATAGCCGTACGCGCACGTGTTACCGTCCACCAGCCGGTAGGGCGTGAATGCGCGGGTCCAGTTCGCTGGGCTGATGAGCGTGCCGCTGGCGATCGCACGCTCCCAGCGCGCCAGGTCGTCCACGTTCGAGACCAGTGCCCCGGCCGCGTAGACCTGGCTGGCGTAAAGCTATTTCGACACTGACCGTCACTGAGCTGCAAATGAACCTGCATTTATAGGCGCCGACCTGCATTCCAGAGCCGCCAACCGGTAATAACTGCAACTGACACATTGGCGACGCTGGGATGGCTGTAGGGGTCTATGAATCAAACATGCGCGTGTGGACAAGATATGATTCGGCGAGTTCTGACATCCAATCAGCCTTTGATCCCAGGACGCTACATTTCCCACTGCAGTTTGAACGTGAGGGTCTTGTCGAGCACATCCGGATTGCGGGTGCGGTCGGCCGACCAGGCAAGTGACATGGAGCGGCCATGTTGCCACAGGTGACGGTATAACAACGAACGGTGCAGCTGGCGGTCTGCGTAGGCATCGATCCCCGCGCTGGCGTCGAGGTGGCGTGCGTAAGCCATGTTCTGCGCCAGGAGGCGCAGCGAGTCGCGCGGGCTGAAGTGAAGCATGGCCAGCCACCGCCATCCAGTGTCGGCAAAAGCGGCACGGCCGTCGCCAGCGTCAACCCAAGTGCGGCTGAGGCGATGATCAAGCTCAGTGGCCCAGCCAAAGGGCAAGGCGAAGCGAAGCTTGAGTATGCCCAGCAGTTCGCCGCCGTGGCCGACTCGGTCAGCCTCCACGTCGAGCCTGCGTCCCAGCACCATTTCGCCGCCCACTTGCGAGATCCAGGCGACCGGTTTGGTTTCGAAACCAGCGTGCAGAGCGGGGATATCGTGCAACTTACCGTCGCGCTTTCCGCGCAGGCGATCAAACCCGTACTCCGCCCACAGCCGGGTCTGGCGCGGCCCAAACGTCCACACACCCGGATGGATCGCACTCGATATCGTCTCGCCACCGCGCTGGCCATTGACCGCGTGGGAAAGTGTGACGACCTTGTGCAGCCGCACATAGGCTTCCGATTCATACAGTTTGATGCCGATGTCGTGTTCGCCCAGGCGCTTGGCCAGGTTGAGTCTGGCCTCGGCAATGCCGGCCTGCGGCACGAAGCCGTTATCGTTAACGAATCCCGGCGAGATGGCTTGCAATTCTAAATCGTTGATCCAGTCGTTGGAATTGTGCTTGAACTGGGTCCACAGATAACTGCCGCGCCGCGCAGGCGCCAATGTGGCGCCTGCGTCGCTAAAGCCGGCCGTGGTCCGCGAGTGCATGGCAACCCAAGCGGCCTGGTTACCACTGCCAAGGTCACGCTGGCCGTCCATCCCCGCCACCACATTGCTGCCGGCAGCGCCATAGTCGCGCATCGAGGCAAAAGCGCCGACCACGCCGCTGTCTTGGTGCCAGCGCATGCGCGTGAAACTGGCCAGTGTCTCGTGGCGCTGAACATGAGCGGCAGTTTCATAGGTGCCCCCTCGCAGAACGACGCCGCCTTCGCGGTCGCGCAGGCTCATCGCCGTGGCATCCGCGCCGGCCGAGCGCCAAGTCGCGCGCAGGCCCCAGGCCGGATCGGCCACCGTCCGCGAATAGAATGGCGCCAGCGGCAGCCCGAGCACATCGGCGCTCTCAAGGAAGAAGCCGCGCTTTTCCGGCAGACTCAATGCAATGCGGCTGGCACCGCTGACCGGTTCATCGATCTCGACCTGCGAAAAATCGGGATTGAGCGTGGCGTTGAGCACCCAGTCGGCGCGTGGCCGGGCGTTCACTTCCACACCCAGGCTGGGTCCCTTGCCGCTGCGCACAGTCAGCTCTGGGCGCACGTCCACAAAGCGGCGGTCACGCACCGCTGCAACAGTCCGGTCCATCCCCGCGATCGGCGCCATGTCGGCCATGTAGTTGCTGCCTCCAGTTTTCAAGGGCACGCTCAGCAGCAATCTGCTCCCGTCGTGCGGCACGCTGCGTTCGATCATTACGCGCCAGGGCTTGCCGTCACGGTAAGGAAAGCGCAGGCTCGACAGCGGCCAGCGTACTTCCATGCTGTAGCCGTCGGGCAGGACCTTGACTGCGGCATCGATCGGGTAATCGGGCCCCAAGTCGTCGTCGGCATTACGGCGGCTGATGCCGTCGGTGAGCACGCCGGCGATGTTGACCCGTACAAACTGCGCTGACTGTCCTTGTCCCGTTGGGTCGATCCAAATACCGATGAAGTCTTGATCGGTGCCCACCTTGTCGCGCCGCCCCAGTGAACCTTGCATACGCGCAGCTTGGTTGTCCCAGGCGCGGATGCCAAAAACGAGAGCGTGTTCATCAACCAGCAGCTTTACGCTGGTGCGCAGGTGGTCGGGCGCCTTGACGCCGTTGCTCGGTTCATACTCAAGAAAGTGCTCAAGGGCCGGCGCGTCAGTCCACTGCCATTCGCCAAGCGCGCCGTCGATAATGACGGCTGGCGTTGCGCCGTTGGGTGTCGCGGTGAGTGATTGCGCGTGGAGCGTCCCGCCGAAAAGCGCGGCGGCCGCGAAGGTAACAAAGGGTACGAACATGCTGGCGACTTATAGGGCGGGGCCACAATTCTACATGAAACATTGCAAAAGATGCAAGTGAACTTCGTTGGCGCGTGGAATGAATGTTATAGCCGGTATGTTGAGGCGGATAGGGAAAACGGAAAAAATCGGGCGCTAAGCTCAATTTGTTCGATCATATCCCAGCAAACCTACCCGCACGCCCAGTTGCACATACCCTGAGTCCATACTGTGAACAGCTTGCCGGGCTCGGCTCCGTACCTGGGGTTGATGTGGCCCGTGCTCTCGGCTCGGCCGCCCGCGCGGAAGCGCTGGCCGTCCGACGACGACGTTGTGCCGTCGCCCCAGTGCGCCGCGAAGGCGTGCTTGAACTGGGCGTTGACCAGTTCAGCCAGGCCGGCCGAATAGGTTTCGTCCCGGATGTCCCAGGCCTGCAACCACGAGAGCTTCGCCTAAGTGGCGCCGGGACTCGATTCCGCCATCTTGGTCAGGCCGAGGTTGATGGCGTCGACCAGGATAGCGGACATGAGGAAAGTCCGGTCCTTGGCCTGCTCCCCGCTCTTGAGATGGACAAAGTGGCGCGTGAAACCGGTCCAGTCGTCCACGTCCATCAGCAGTTCGGTGATCTTGATCCGAGGAAGCGTGCCGCCGGCGAAGTCAATCAGCGCCTGGGCCTCATCCGGCACCACGGCGTCCGGGGGCTGATCCTCAGTCCTGTCTCAGTAATGATCGCATCGGGCAGTTCGTTCGTCAGCGCGAGCCGGTTGACGATGGCCAGCTGCTGTTCGAGCAAGAGGAGGCGGTCGTGCAGGTACTGGTCGCAGTCCTAGTGACGGCGATCGGCAACTCGCGCGCCGTTTTCATGGCCCCGAATTTTTCCGTGGGTAGCAGGTATTCCTCGAAGTCGCGGAATTGGCGCGAACCCTGCACCCAGATGTCGCCGGCTCTGGTGCAAATCTGCGGCTGGGCTAAATGACGAGCTTTGTTCCGCATGCGTAACCGTCAGAGCAAGAGCGACCTGTTCAAGGGCCGACACTTCGAGCAAGAAATCATCGTCCTGTGCGTGCGCTGGTACCTGCGCTACAAACTTTCCTATCGCGACCTGGTCGAGATGATGGCTGAGCGAGGCCTGTCGGTTGCCCACTCGACCATTCTGCGCTGGGTACGACGTTACACGCCTGAATTTGACAAGCGCTGGGGCCGCTTTTCTACTCAAGCAGACACATCTTGGCGCGTTGACGAGACCTACGTCAACATTCCCGGTCAGTGGGCTTATCTCTACAGGGCGGTCGACTCGGCAGGCAAGACGGTTGCATCTCGTCGCGACAATATGACCCGGGGAGGCTCCTTGTCCCAGGCTCGGATTCCGATTACCAGCGCGTGGCCATCGACAATCACCTGGGCTTCGGTCCGCAGATGGTCCGGCACCGCACCGCCGGCTTCGGGAGAGAGTTGCGAAAAGCGGCTGTGACGAGCGGCCATATGCCAAGCCGGCTCGTCGAGCCGACCGTCGACGGCGATGGGCTGATCAACCGCGGCAAGCGTGTATGCCTTGAACGCCGCAGCGTGCGACAAAGCAGGAAGAAGGGCCGACAGAACAAGCCAGTATGGCTTGCGTAGGCTACTCCCTGCATGCATGAGTGAACGAACTGACAGAAATGGCTTCATAGCATAGTAGTAATAACAGACGCCTGCATTCTACCTGCCTCAATTTTTAAAACAGGAGCAGGAAGGCAGGTCCCGCTAGGCCAGGCAGCTTGCTTCGCGCACTGCCCCCGCCTTGTCGGATCAGTAGGCGTAAAAGCCCCTGCCGACCTTGCGCCCTAGATGGCCGGCGTCGACCATGTTCCGCATCAGCGGGCAGACGCGGTATTTTGAGTCCTGAAACAGCTGGTACAGCACGTCGAGGGAGTTGACCACGGTGTCAATACCGATCAGATCGGCGGTTTCGAGCGGGCCCATCTTGTGGCCGAAGCATTCCTTGAAAATCGTGTCGACGTCGGCAGGCTTGGCGATACTATCCTGGATGGTAAAAGCCGCTTCGTTCATGAACAAATGGGAAATGCGGTTGGAAACGAAGCCGGGGCCATCCTTTACCACCACCGACTTCTTGCCTAGTACCGTCAGCATCTCCAGACAGCGGTCGCGGGTCTGGTCGGAGGTATTGAGGCCGACGATCACCTCCACCGTATGTTTCATGTGAACGGGGTTCATGAAATGCACACCAATCACCTGCGCCGGCCGGCTATGGAAAGAGCCAAGCTTGGTAATGGGAATACAGGAGGTGTTGGCCGCCAGCACGGCGTCGGCCGCAACGAACTCGGCCATGCGCTGGTAGAGCGCCTGCTTGAGTTCGACATTCTCGGGGATGTTTTCGACCACGAAGTCGCAATCTCCGATCGACTGCAGATCGGTCGTCCAGACGATGCGGCGCAGTATGTCTTGCGGCTGTTTGCCCTTGGCCAGCGGGCTGAACAGGGGTGCGTAGCTAGCGGTTTCCTCGACGCAGGCCCTGCTTTGTGCACAGGATGGCTCATCCTTCTCGACCACGACTACATCTTGGTCGTGCAGAGCGCAGTCAAAGGCCAGACTTGAACCGATATTGCCGCCGCCAACTACGGCGATTTTTAGTTGTGACATGACGTTTCCTTATTCTTGGGGACAGCCGCGGCTGATTCGGCCGGATGTGGCCGTGAAGAGTTACTCGGCGGACTCAGACAGGACCGCATCCCACTTTCCAAACAGGGTCAGCCCTGCCCCCTTGGCGAGCGCGACGGATGCCGCATTGTCGAGTTGGCAGCGGTATTGCGGTTCATAGCCCTGTGCGTAGGCATGACGGCTAATCGCGCGGATGACGCGGCGCGCATGACCCTTGCTCCGGAACGGTGGCAGCGTCAGGACGCCGACATCGGCAATCTTCTGGTCATCCCAAGGATACATGCTCGCGGCACAAACCAGCCGATCCTGCTCGAACGAACCGAACACGACCCAGTGATCGAGCTCGACATAGGCATTGTCAAGATCCTGCTCCGACGCATTGGACTGGAACTCGGCAAACATCGCGTCGTCAGTCGCGCTGAGTTGCCGCAGGTCGTCCGGCAGAGGTTCCTGCAGCAGAGCCTGCCGCTCCGCCTCAGTGAAGTGGAAAACATAGTCGGCACCATGTAACCGAACATTGGTGTCTTGCAGCTTCTGGCGTAACATCGCCTCGGTCAAGTCCTGCTGGTGGTACAGTCCCAGCTTGTCTGCCAGCGCAGGGGTTAGCACCACCATCGCCTTGCCGTCCGTAGTTTCCAGCAGCATCAACTGCCGGCCGGCTTCCATATCTGGATTGGCCGCCACGATCAGCGTGTCGCTGCGGTAAAGGATGTCGCCAGCGAGGAAAGACTCCTGCCAGAAGGATTCGATGGTTTTAGAAAAGTTAGACATGTGTTTCTACTCGACTTGGTTGAGAAAACTTGCTTGAGAAAATGGACTGTAAAAAAGTGATGGCCGGTAAAATTTTAGGCCATCTATCCGGACAAGACTGGCTCCTGCCGGGCAAGTTTGTGCGCCCGTTCCTCGAGCCAAGGGATGAATTCTGGGCTAGAGAACAGGTAAAAATGCCCGCCCGGAAAGAGCCTCTGCGTGACTAACGCGGCAAACACTCGCTCCCAGTCCGCCAGCCGCGAAACGGGAACCCGGCTGTCGCCGTCGCCGCCCACCACATGTGCGGCAAGCGGCAGGATGGGCTTGGGCAGGCGGCAAAGCGCCGCCAATAAGGCTAGGTCATTGCGCATGACGCCGATCACATACTGTCTGAGTTCGGCATCGGCCAGCACCTCGGCTGGCGTGCCTTCGTACTGTTGGAGCAGGTGCAGGATCTCAGCATTTGACATCGGCATGCTAGGCGCGCCGCCCTCAGCGTCAGGGCCGACAAACGACCGGGCCGACAGGATGAGGCCCAGCACCATCTGCGGGGATTCGCGTTGCAACCGGTCTGCGAGCTGGTAAGCCAGCTCGGCACCCAAACTATGGCCAAACAGCAGCAAGGGCTTGTCACGGCCCAGTCCAAGGTGACCGATAGCTGCCACAATGCCGGACAGCGTCAGCTCCGGGTCTGCCTGCAGCGGTTCTAGAAGGCGCGATCCGCGGCCCGCCAGCTCCAGACAAAAGGGCTCGATCGACGCCGACAGCTGGTTGCCGATCTGCAGGTAGGGATAACTGGAACCGCCGGCATGGTGCAGAAAGAGTAGCTGGACGGCTGCGCCCGGCCTTCTCTGCGCAATGGACAAAATTGGATCAGGCAAGGTGCACCTCCCTGTTGGCATCGGCCACAACCGAGTTCGGATCGGCACGGTAGATCTCGGCAAATTCCGAGACGGCGGAAATCGGCGCGCTGGCAATCCAGCCCGCACCACGCTCCGCCTTGTAGCGGAAATAGTCCTGAAACTCCAGATTGGTCACGAAATTGAAGGTCAGGGAAATGCTGGGTGACAAGGTGTGGACCTCATGAGCCAACCCACGTGGAATCAGGAGGATTTCCCCTGGCGCCAGATCGAACCGCCATATGCGGTCTGCCGAGTCCGCGCCACTGCCCGCGAAGTCCTCTGCATCGCTGCCTTCAGCCGCGCTTCTTGCCGCGCCTTCGAGCGAAGGCGAGAAGATCCACCCGGCCTTCTTGCCCGCAATCTGGCAAAGGACGGCATTGCTGCGCATGCCGTCGGCATGCAGACGGGTGCAGGCTCCCGGCGCGGAGAAATACAGCCCCCAGTCCTGGCACATTCGTTCGTTCGGACGCAGGCTGCCTAGTTGTACCCAAGGGATCCGGTAACCGCCTGCCGGCAGGAAGTACGGTCGGCCCCAGTGCTCGCGGATGCGCTGGAACGCCACAAAGCTGAATGACTGTGTTTTCACGTGATGGCCAAAGCCCCAGGTGAAAAGCAAATGCTTGACATACGAGTCGTAGGTATAGCGCAAGTAATCCAGGTCTTTGTTCAACTGCCCCAGCTCCACCGGAGACCGCGCGGCGATCTCGGCCAAGTAGCTGTCCAGCCGGGCCTGCGCGCCCGGCCGAAACCCCGCGTCCTGCAGCTGCACGGTCATGCCGCCGAATTCGCGTCGGAAGTAGTCGAAACTCCAGAGCTGGTGTGCTGGCCAGTCGCGTAGGCCATCGGTAACGATCACGGGTCGTTGCTGCATCAGATAGCGCTCGAGAAAATCAGCACTCGACATATCCTTCACACGCTCGACAACGCCGTAATCGGCTGCCCGCAGGCGCGCCAGCGCCTCGGCCTTGCCTATCCGCGGGGCCGGCTTCCTTTTGCGCCGGTAGATGCTGACTTCCTCGAACGCCCATAGCGCACCATCTCCAAGGGCGTTCCAAGCCTTGCTCAAGAAACTCATGGCGTATTCTTTCTCATTAAAAATCGAATTCCTTATCCACATCTTCCAGGGCCATGACAGGCGGCGCCTGTGTGGTCTGCGGGTTCAAGCTCGGCAGCAGATGACCAAGCTCGATGTCGGGGTCGGCCAGCACTGCTTCGATCAGGATGAAGAAGTAATCGAATGTGGAGGCTATGACCGCCTTGCTGAACAGGCCTTCGCGGTACTGGATCAAGCAATCGAAGCTATCGCTCGTTTCGGATACTTCCATCAACAGATCGAACTTGGCGGTATCGGCAGCCAGCTCGAGTCGAGAGAAACCGTCGTCACGAGCGGCCTCGGCTGCGCCGTTCAGGCTGAACGGCAGGTAGCCGAATACCACGTCGAACAGCGGATGCCGTCCATGCCGGTTCTGGCAGTACGGGTCGCTGCGCAGCGTGTCCAGCAGATCGTTCAGCGCACAGCGCTGGTAAGGCATGCTCTCCTCCCACTGGGCCTGCAGGTCGAGCAAATAATCCGCCGTTGGGAAGTCGGGGTCCGGCTCCACCTTCATCGCCAGCATGTTGACCAGATAGCCCACCAGCGATAGCTCCTCGGGCTGGCTGCGACCGGTGACTGGAACGCCGAAGAGCACGGCATCGGTCCGGCCGATCTTGGTCATCAGCGCGCCGAATGCGCCGAGGAAGAAAATAAAGGGAGAAATGCCCTGCGAATCGCACAGACGCCGAATCGCCTCGCTCATGGCAGCCGGAACGGGTCGGACCACGGTAACGCCCCGATGGCTGCCAGCCTCGATGCTGCTGGCCGCGCCTTGCGTGATTGGCAGCTCCAGTGGCTTGGGCAGCGGCAGCAAGTTGGCCAACCAGTAGGCTTTGTCCTTGCGCGCCTGCTTCGCGCTTTCGGACACCTGCTGCCGGTGCCGGTAGGCGGCAAAGTTGTACTCCAACGGCGGCAGCGGAGCGCCTTCGAGCAGACTTTGAAAATCGTGCGCCAGGATGCTAAGCGACACGGCGTCGCAAACGATGTGGTGGACGACGATCAGCACTTGGTGGGGTTGCCCGGCCCCGGCCGACTCCAGCAGCATGGCGCGGATTGGCAGCGCCGTGCGCAGGTCGAACGGCATGGCAGCGAATTGCTCCAGGTGGGCAAGGTTTTCCGCCTGCGTCGATGCGGCAAACGCCACGCTAAGATCGATCTCGGCATCGGGCTGAGGCAACATCATGAGCTTCGCATCCTGGTGTTCGAACAGGCACTTCAGGACCAGATGCCGGTCAGCGACCTGCCGGATGGCGGCGGCAATGGCAGCCGCACTGTATCTGGTAGGACACTGGAAAGCCACCGGCATGTTATAGCTGGCATCCCGGAACGTGCTCTGGTGGATGTACAAGCGTTCCTGATCCGAACTGGCGACGATGGGCGCGGCGGGATCGATATCGGGCAAAACCGAGCGGGAAGGCGCCTGTTCGGCCTGCAGGCATTGGCGCTCCACCTCACGAATAGTCGGTTGCGCGAAAAACGCCTGGATGGCGATGCGCTTGCCTAGTTTCTTGTAGATTTTCTCCGCCATGACGATGGTTTTCAGGCTGTCGCCGCCAAGCTCCATGTAATGGTCATCCACGCCGATGCCGTCCACACCCAGGATCGCACTCCAGATAGCGGCAAGCTCGCGTTGCATTGGGGTGCCAGGTTCCCGATAGGCAGCGCTCACGGCCGACGGTCGGGATTTCAGCTTGATGGCGGCTGCCGTTTGACTGCGTGCGCCAGCCGGCGCACGCCGGCCACCCCAGGCATACAGCCGGCCCACGAATCTGCCCGCCGAGAAAATCTTTTGGCTCTCGCCATCGTATTCGCGCAGGCTCTTCTCGAACAAGGCGGGAAATGCAACACCGGTGAAGGCAACCTCGTTGGCCCCCCAGGCGTGGGAATCGCCCTGCGGCCGCTCTTCGAAATGCACGGTTTCCCAGTTCACCACCACCCAGCGCGTCCCGCCCGGACGCCGGTTCCTGCATTGGCCCCAACCATCCAAGAACAGGTTGGCCGCCGCGTACGGCGCATGGGCAATGCCACCGAAGAAGGCGGACATCGACGAGGTGACAAAGCAATACTCGACTGGAACTTCATCAAACACTTGGGCCAGGATCTGGGCAGCCAGTGCCTTGGGGCCGAGTTGGGCCTGATAATGACCGGCTTCGAGGCTGGCCAGTGGCGAGAACGAATCGCCATCGGTCACCCCGGCAGCGTGAATCACGGCGAAGATATCGCCCAGCCGCTCGCGGATCGCCGCGAACAGCGTCACCCCCTCTGCTGCCGAAGTCAGCCCAAATGGGAAAACCTCGACTGCCGCGGCCCCCGCCGCCAGCAAGGTGTCGCGCAGTTCCTGCATTGCGGGCGAATCGGCCGGCTGGCGACTGACGAGCGCCAGCCGTGCCTGGAAGCGCCGTGCCAAGACCAGGGCCATTGCCTTGGCCATGCGGCCGCCGGCGCCGGTAATGACGAAGGTCTTGCCTACAAACCGGTCGGCGTCGAGCACTTCATTCTCCGCCGCATCAGGGCTGCGGAAGTCCTCGACGAACAGGCCTTCCTCGGTCAGTTTGAGCGGTCCCGGTAGTGGTGCGCGCAGCAGACCGGCAAGAGCGGCTTGCGTCATTGTCGAACCGGCGTCGTCGATACCAAGGAAGGCGCAGCGGATGCCGGGGATCTCCTGTGGGGCAACCAGGGCCAGCGCCTTGAGTGCCGCCACGGTGAAGACTGCACGGGCCTGGCTGCTTGCCTCTCCGGTCATGCGGCTTTGCGGCGCCAGGAGGTAGAGATGGGTCGACGCGAAACCGGAAAAATCGATCATCGCCAAGGTCTTGCCCAGCTCGGCCAGGAGGTGCAGCGAATCGTCTGCCAGCAGGAACGCCTCGGCCGGAAAGGCCAGCGCCACGACCAGCGGCCGGTCCGGCTGCGCATCGGCAGTGAGCATGCTCAAGGCGGAACGCAGCGCGGTCGGGCACCGCAGGTCCAGACTCCTCGTCTCGACTTGGCGCCCGGCCAGGCCATCGGCCAGCGTGGACAGGGATGAATCGGCCAGCAGCACGGCACGGACAGCCGATGCTGTGGCGGCAGCCGGAACCCGAACCGGCCGCCAGAACGGCAATAACAGCCCTGCCTCGTTGTTCGACCGGTTGCGCTCTTCCGGCGCTGCGAGAAGATTGGCGATCTGCACCCACGTCTTGTCGGAAATATGGCTGGCGCCATGCGCCTCCCGCTCGAACGGGTATGCCGGCACGTCCATCAGCGGCGGCCCGACATACTCTTCGAGCGCGCTGGCAGGCAGGTCGCGCTGCTTGCCACCCAGCCAGCCGGCAACGGCTTCCAGCTTGTCCGACGAGCTCGATTCCAATGCCGGGCGCAAAAACGCCAACGCATTGCCCCCTTCGTCCTGTGCCAGATAGCGTTTGATTTCCTGCAGCAAGGCCGATCGCGAATCGGCCGCCAACAGCAGGCGGCAGGGAAGGCTACGCCGTCTGGCCAGCGTATGCGCCAAGGCTTGCAGGTCCAGCACGTCTTGCGTCACCAGCCACTGCGCCATCGTTTCTAACAGTCGGGTTAGCGCCGCCGGGTTGCGGGCGGAGAACGGGAACAGCCGGAGTGCCGGAGCGGCGCTGGTTGCTGCCGGCCCCTGTTCGTTGGCCGGCAGGTATTGCTGCAACACGACATGGGCATTGGTGCCACCGATGCCGAAGCTGCTGACGCCGCCTTGGCGTGGCTTGCCGGCGCGACCAGTCCAGGGCTGGGCGCAAGTGTTGATGTAAAACGGCGATCGTTCGAATTCCAGCTGTGGATTGGGTCGCTGGAAATGAAGGGTCGGTGGAATCACGCCGTACCGCAGTGCCATCACCATCTTGATGAAGCCGGCCACCCCGGCAGCGGCATCCAGGTGGCCAATATTGCCCTTGACCGCGCCGAGCGCGCAGCGGTTAGGCGTTACGGCATCGGCAACGCCGTTGGCATTGAAGACTTCCTGCAGCGCCATGAACTCGATGCTGTCGCCTAGCGCAGTAGCGGTGCCGTGACATTCGATGACATCGAGGTCGGCCGCCTCGACTTCCGCCAGTCCCAGTGCGCTGCGAATCACATCGGCCTGGCCTTTCACGCTGGGTGCGGTGTAGCCGACCTTGCGGGCGCCGTCGTTGTTGATGGCCGAGCTCTTGAGAATGGCCCAGATCGAATCGCCATCGGCAATCGCATCGCCGGCACGGCGCAACACCACGGCGCCCAGGCCGCTGCCGAACACGCTTCCGCTGGCTTCGGCGTCGAACGCACGGGTCTTGCCGTCGCGTGAGAACAGCATGCCGTCCTGGTAGGTATGACCGTTCTGCTGAGGCAGCAGCAGGCTGACTCCACCGGCAACGGCGAATTCGCATTCACCGTTCAAGAGGCTTTGCACCGCTTGGTGAATGCTCACGAGACTGGTCGAGCATGCTGTCTGCATCGTGAAGCTCGGCCCCTGTAATCCCAGCTTCCACGAGATCAGCGTGCTCATTGCATCCTTGTTCGACAGCTGGGATGCCAGAAAGCCACCCACATTGTCGACCTGCCCGGACAGCATGGCCTGCATTGTCCACTGCACCGTGCTGCGTGCTCCCAGGAAGAGCCCGATGTTGCGCCCCCGTCGGTCGGGATCGACTCCCGCGTTCTCGAGCGCATGCCATACGCACTCCAGCATCAGGCGGGTCTGTGGGTCCATCACCGCGGCTTCGGCCTGGCTGTAACCGAAGAACTCGGCGTCGAAATACTCGGCTCCCTGCAACACGCCGTTAACCGGTACGAAATTCTTGTTGCGGATCTTGTCGGGATCGTGGCCGGCCGCCAATAGTTCCTCTTCCGAAAAACGCGACACACTGTCCACGCCCGTCAGCAAATTGCGCCAGAATGCCTGACAGTTTTCGGCGCCAGGAAAGCGGCCAGCGAGGCCGATCACGGCGATGTCGAGATCTTCTCTGATTACTGCGCTCATAGTTGTGTTTCCCCTTGTTCAAGCAATTGGGTGGCGGCTCCTTGTCCCCACCCTGGTTCTATTTCTTGACCCGTTGTCGGGCGAATCAGCACATCGGGTTCGAGCAGGCGCAGGAAACCGACATGGCTGCCCGGTAACTGGCGCACGATGCCCTGCTCCCACAGTTCGTGCGGCAGGGCGGCGACGTCCTGCGCATCAGCGGACAGCAGAAGCGCCAACTCGGGTTCCAGCGATGCCAATGTCCGCGTCCTGGCCAGAAAACTGCGGCCGGACAGGAAGGCGTGCTGCAGCCGGTAATGGCGCCACTCACCGTACAGCGCCGGGAAACGCTCGCGCAGGTCGGCTTCATCGGCAACCTCCCTCGCGGCAGCCAAACCGGCCTCTCGATTGAAATCGCGGAAGAAATCCATGAATTCGCGAAACAGCCCTGCTCCATCGAATACGCGGGTCTGCAAATTTGGATCGAGAAAAATGAGCCGGTCCACGCCTTTGGACAGCGAAGGATGCCGCTCCAGCAAGGCCGCCAGCATCTCTGCGCCAAGCGAATAGCCGCCAAGCCATAGAGGACGGTCGTCATCGGCAGTCAGGATGCGCTGCAAGGCCTCCAGCAGCGCCGCTTCCAGCTCCGGCGCCGACAGCCCGGCCGCAGCTTCCGGCGCCAATGTCAGCGCCGATGTCGTTACCCTGCCCGACCAGCGCTCGGCCAGGGCTTGCAGCTCCTGCAAGCTCCCCATCGCCGGCGGTAGCAAGACCAGCTTCGGCGTGGCGGGCTGGTCAGCACTCAGGAAGCGCTCCTCGACCACTGGGCCAGGAGGGGTTCCGGACATGCGAAGGCGCGCCTCGATCAGCGTCCACTGTCCGCCGACGGTGGAGTTGCGGAACACATCGACCGGACTGAACGCAACGTCGAAGCGAATTTCAATGTGTCTGGCCAGCCGGACAGCGCTCAACGAGGAGCCGGAGACCAGGAAAAAGTCGGAATCTTCCGTCAGTGGTCCTTGATAATCCAGGCACTGCCGCCAACAGGCAATCAAGGTCCGCAGGTCCTCACCCAGCGATTCTTCCTCTACGGCCGGGCGGGCGCGTTCGCGCCAAGCGTGAAACAGCGCCACGACCCCTGGCCGGTCCAGCTTTCCGGTATCGGTACGCGGCAGCCGTTCCACCGGGAAGACCGCCGACGGCAGGTGTGAGCGGGTGTAATAGCGGGCCAGGTGCTGTTGCAACCCGGCCAGATTGCCTGCCTCGCCTTCTAGCGCCAATACAAGACAAGCTTCCGCCGTTCCGGCCCAGGCCACGGCAGCACCGGCCGCCATCACGCCCGGATACTGCCCGGCCTTGCCTTCCAGCTCTCCCAGGCCGATAAAGTTGCCGCGTACCTTGCAGCTGTCGTCCATTCGGCCTTTGAGGTAGAACAGGCCGTCCCTGCCGGCCATTGCCATGTCGCCGGTGCGGAAAAATGGCCCGTTCTCGTCCTGACCAAACCTGGCAGCCGTCTGTCCGGGGTCATCCAGATAGTTGTGTTGGGCAAAGTCGCCGTAGATCAGCAGCTCGCCCCATTGCCCGGGACGGAGCCGGCGGCCTTCGGGGCTGACCACGGAGAAGGCCACATGCGCGAACGGCGAGCCGATCGGCAGGACCGTTCCGGCTGCGGCCTGGCTGCAGTCGACCATCGATGCCGCAATGCAGGTTTCGGTCGGGCCGTAGCTGTTCCAGATCTGCATGTGCTGGCGCAGTTGGCCGATGTCGCCGGGGGCCAGGAAGTCGCCGCCGCTGATGCAGACCTTGGGCAGGGGCTCCAGGTTCGGCATGCGGTTCCACGCTGCCAGCAGCGCCGGCGCCGCCGAGATGACGTCGGGACGGCGGCTCGTCAAGAACGCCCGGGCCTTGCGCTCGTCCAGCAGACTATAGCGATCGGCCACCAGGCTGGTACCCTTTAGGGCCCAGGCCAGCAGGACTTCTTCAAGATAACCATCGAAGCTGGGCGAGAACTGCTGGGTGACCCGCAGCCCGGTTTGCAACTGCAGCCGCTCGGTCAGCGAGTTCACGTACTGGGCCACTGTTTTTGCGGCAACGCAAATGCCCTTGGGCTTGCCGGTAGTGCCTGAACTGTACAAGATCCAGGCGATCGGGTTGTCGTCGGAACGCTTGACGCTGGCGAAAGCCTGCCAGTCCAGTGGGTCGGGCGTGATGGTCTCGCGGCACGTATCGATCACGAGATCCGGTCCGGCATGGCGCAGCACTTCATCCACCCGGGCTTCGGGAGTGCCGCTTTCCAGGGCCAGATAGGTGGTCCTGGTCAAGAAGCAAGCCGCCAGGAAGGCCTGCATTTGCCGTCCCGTTGGCCCCATGATCAGGGCGCGACGGATGGCGTGGGTGTTCAGGCGTCGGGCATATGCCGCCGTCAGGGCGGCAAATTCATGCCAAGTCACTTCACCTGCGTCGTCGATCACGGCCGGCTGGTTGCCGAGGGTGAGGAAGTTCTGGCGCAAGATGGCGTCGATCTGGCTATAGGATGCCTGCCGCTGCGCTGGTTGCCATGCTTGACCCGCGCCCAGCCAGGTGTCGACACGCCAGTTTGCCGGAGGCTGGGCCAGCACATGCTGCAGCAGAGCGCGGTAACTGGCGGCGATCGCGTCGATCTGCGCCGCGGAGAAGGCGGCGCACTGGTATTCCAGAGCCAACCCACAAGCGTGCTTGCCCTGGTTGACCGCCAGGCTCAGCGGTCCCTGGGCCTCGACTCCACCCATAGGCTGGCCGGCTGTTTCTACATTGCGTGACTCCAGATAGGAGTAGGCGATATTGAGCAATGGATTGTTGCCGAAGCGCCGAGGATCGCGCTCCAGCAGGAGAAACACTTCCTCGACCGGAAAGAACAGCTTGTCCATCACCGCCCATTGGTCATCGGCCAGTTGTCGGACATACTCGTCGAAGGTTTGTCCATTCTGGCCCAAGCGGAAGGCGCAGGGCACAAGAGAAACAAACATGCCAATCGTATCGAGCCCCTGCCGGGCGCCGTGGGCGTTGGCGACCGAGACGGAGAATGCATCGCTGCTCCCTTCGCGCGCCACGACCAGGCCCCACAGCGCCAGGAAGAAGACCGCCGGAGACAGGTTCAGCATGGCACACAGCCGTGTAGCGCCGGCAAGTTCGTCGGACGTGAGCTGCCAATCGATACTGGCCATGGTGCCACCGGCTTCCACGGCGCCATGTCCGAAAGGATCGAACTCCAATCCTTCCAGATACGCCATCCAGAACGCCTGGGCCGAGGTCCACAGCGGTAGCCGGCGGGCTTCAGCCAAGGCAGCGGCATAGTGGCGGTAGCCGCGGTCGACGGGCGGCAAAGGCTCCTGGCGTAACAGCCGTTCGAACTCATCGCGCAGGGTAACCGTTGCCGGTTCGTCGACCAGGATGTGGTGGATCTGCAGTCGCAGGCAGCGGTCGGCCGGATCGCCCTCAAAATAGGCCCTGAGCAATGGGCCTTGCTCCAGCATGAAGGCGCGTGTCCGCAGCCGCTGCCAGTCATCACGGGCCAGCAGCACCTGCCCGACCGGCACGGATGGCAGCACTTCTGCATACGGGTCGCCGTCGTGATCAACCCGATAACGGGTGCGTAAAATGTCGTGGCGTGACAGCAGCGCTTCCAATGCCCGCGTCACCGATTCGTCCGTCACCCCGGCCGGCAACGGAATGTCCATCTCCAGCAGATACGCCCGCGATTCCGGGTATAGCCGGTACTGCGCATACAAGCGCGCTTCCTGCGCCGACAACGGGCCTCGGGCTGGCGAGGTTGCAGGCAGGGTTGTCAACAGGCTCTGAAAGCTGAGAATGTGGGCGCTGGCTGGATCAGCCAGTCTGGAATCGACCAGTTGCGCCAGGCCCGCGATGTTGTCATGGCGGAAAAATTCCAGTAAAGACACTTCCGCCCCCAATGCCTGCCGCAGGTCGGCCAGCATGCGCGCCGCGCGCAACGAGTGCCCGCCTAGCGCAAAGAAGCTTCTGTCCACCGATACGGTTGCAGCATCGAGTTCCAGGTGACGTGCCCAGCAAGCCGCCAGCCAATGTTGGGTGGCGCCTTGCGGCGGCACGACCTCACTGGCGACTGTGTCATCGAGCAGGGTCTTGAACTGCCGGCGATCGAGCTTGCCGTTGCGCGTCAGCGGCAGTGCAGCCACCAGCGCGATCCGGCCGGGCACCATATAGGTTGGCATCCGGCTGACCAAGGCATCCCGCACGGCCTGTTCGGTCAGGCTGGCGTCATCGGCGGCGACGAGCGCGCCGAGAATGGCATGGCCGCGCTGGTCGGTCAGACCGATCACCGCGGCCTGGGCGATGCCGGGCAGCTCCCGCAGGCACTTCTCGATAGTGTCGAGCTCGACTCGAAAGCCGTTCACTTTCAGCTGCCGGTCGCGTCGCCCCTGGATTTCCAGCTCGCTGTCGACATTCCAGGAGCAGATATCGCCGCTGCGATAAAAGCGGCCTTGCAAACTGCCGTTGTCGAGTTCGATGAACGCCTTTGCAGTCAGGTCTGGTCGGTTGAAATAACCCAGACCCACCCCTACTCCGCCGATCAGCAGTTCTCCAGCCACACCGATGGGGCAAAGCTCGACCGTGCCAGAAAATACCACTGCGCACTGATAGCCGCCGAAGGGCTTGCCGATGCTAATGCGCTGCCCGTTGTGGTAAATCGGCGCCCACGTGGTGAGCACGCCGGTCTCGCTGGGGCCATACACATGGAACAGTTGATAGTTGTGCTTCTGAAAGCTGCGTAGACTTTCGCCACCGAAAAACAGCTGCTTCAAGCTGAGAATGTCGCCTTGCGCCATGATGTCCTCGGCCAGCACCGTGGTGACAAACACCTGGTCGATCTGGTGTTCGCTCAAGAAATGGACACACTTGAGCGCATCGATGCGGGCTTCTTCCGGCACCAGGACCAGTGTAATGTCGAGCATCATCGCCTCGACACACTCCAGCACAAAGTAATCGAAAGCATGGTTCGCCATCGAGGCGACGCGTGATCTGGCGGAACCGTACAGTGCACGCTTTTCCTGTGCCAGGTTGAGCAGGGCACGATGACTGGCGATGCAACCCTTGGGCTTGCCTTCACTGCCCGATGTCATTACCACGCACAAGGTGTCATCGGGCTTGGACGCTTCGCCGCTTTCCAGCCAGGCTGCCGGCGCCGTCGGTACCTCGGTTGGCAGGCATGTGTCATACCTCGGCAACACGATTACCTGGCAATCGCGGGCCTGAAAGAAGCCAGCCATGTCACGGCAGTCCGCTTCCAGCAAGACCACCCTGGTCTGGTGCAAGGCCATCACACTGTCGAGTTGGGATTCGGGCTGGTTGTGCGCTTGCAGGCAGAATGGTTTGCCTATGCGCATGCAAGCAAGGGCCGCTAGCGTGGTTTCCACCCCCTTGAGGCCCACGATCAGCACGCAATGGCCCATGTCGGCCCATTGTGGCCAGGCAGAATCGTTCAGCAGGCGGTTAGTGTAGTGTGCGAGGTCGGCAAAGGTGACAGCGTGCTCACCACACTCCAGGAACGGCCTTGCGGGTCTGTCGCGCAACGACGCGGCAATGGCTTGCGCCACATTCTGGAACGGCAGAGGCCCGGCCGGCACTGGAGCGGACAAGGCTGCGATCCGCTGCTGCTCGAGCTCGGGTAACCACGGCATCGAACGCAGGGCAGCGCCGGGCTCGAACACCATGCTTTGCAGCAATAGCATGAACCGCTCGGCCAGCAGAGCAGCCAGTCCGTCATCGACCGGCTTGCCGGGAAAGTGCAGCCGCAGGCTGGTGCCTTCCGGCCTGGCCTGAATACCAATACCCAACAGATAGTCCGTCGGCGCCACTGTATCGAACGGGTCACCGGTTTCGGAGTAGGCGACCAGCACCTTGGATAACGGCGACAGTTCTCCCTGCGCCGCCTCGGGCGGCAGGTCGGCCGTCAGCTCGGCCACCTGCTTCCAGCCTGCCAGCTCGGCGCCGAACAAGCACTTGACCGGCTGGGCCAAGTCGGTCTCGGCAAAGCGCCAAAGAGCGGGCAGCAAATGCTGCCCCGCCGGCGTGCCTTCGTTCCTTGGCACATTCAGCGCCCAGGCCAGCACGCCCTCCGTCTCCCGGCAGTGCAAATAGGCCAAATACTTAAGGCAAGCCGAGAACAGTGCCTGCCGGTGCATGGCGGATGCCGCCGCCAACGTAAAGATCCGCGTGTTGAGCGCTGGCGGCAGCGCGAACACCAGGCTTGCCGGCTGTTCCAGTCCAGCCGGCTGGCGGCTGACGGTGAAGAAGGGGCAGCCGCGATACTCGGCTGCCGACTGCTGGCGAACGTAGTCTTTCAGCGCCTGTTTTCTTGCATTCAGAGCAATAGGGTCATTCATGAACATTTGTGCGTTTTTCTGCCTAGGATTGTGGGAGCTCTGCCGTCAATGCGCCTTCGAGTAGCGACCTGAACAGCGCCTCCCAATCGGCCGTGCTATCCACGGCGCGATAGGCAAGCGCTTCGAGCCGTACATCGAAGCCGGTTGCATGCTCGGCGATCTCGCAAGTGAGGTTCCAGTGCGCTTGGCCGCCGGCGATAAGCGGGGTCTCGAGTTGCAGGCACGGCTGGCCGGCGATACGGCCGGTAAAGCCCTCGCGCTTGAAATAGCCGAAGAAAGCCGGCGCGAACAGCGCCTGCCTCGTCAATTCCGGCCAGCGGGTGGCCAGCATGTCGGCCTCGAAAAGGTAATGCCGGCACGCGGCACGCACTGCCGCGCTGACTTCGCACAGACTGGCGGCACTCAGCATTGCCGCGGGCAACCCAAGCCGTACGGGCAGGACGGTCATCAGCGGCGCGATCACCGCCTGCTGTGCCAGCTGATCGCGGCCATGGAAGATCATCGAGACGAGCTGATCGGGTTGCCGTTCCAGCTGGGCTTTGAGACCGAGAAATACCGCCATAAAGAACTCGGGCAGGCTGATTCTGAGCTGCGCAGCCAGTGCCTCGATCTGCGACTTTTGCGCGGCGCCGACGGCAAATTGCCAACTGCGGGTTTGAACCGCAGCGGTGTCCGGTTGCGGCGCCGGGAGCCAGCCCCGCAACCGGTGATGCCAGTACTCGGCGTGATCATTGCGCAGGGCAGCAAACTCGGCGCCGTGGAATGCTTCGGAATAGACAGCGAGGCTGGTGTTGAGCGGGGCGTCGTCGCTGCCGGCTGCCAGTTCGTCCATGAGGCGCGCCAAACCCACCCCATCAATAACAGCGTGGGAGAAATCCAGCAGCAGCACGGGTTTCGGCCCGTCCGTCACCCAGCGGCCACGCACGTTCATGCCGTCTTCAAGCGAAAACGGCCGCATAAAGTCGCGCAGATCGTCTTCGAGCGAACCCAGTGTCTGCCGCTTCTCCAGCCGGAACATGACACGGGGCGACGGCTGCAGGTACAGGTCGTCGTTTTCGAGCACGAAGCGTGCGCTCAGAGCCTCATGGCGAGCACATACCGTCTGCAACAGGTTGCGCAGGACCTTCAGGTCTGGTTCGGCATCGAAGGCCAGCGCGATGAAGCTGTTGTTGCTCAGGTCGGATGGGTTGAGCCGAACTGCCTTATAGATAGCCTTCTGTGCCGGTAGCGCACGAATCCGGCCGCCAGCCGGCAGGGGTGCGGGCGAATCGGCGGACGCCAAGCCCTGTGCGAGCTCAGCATCGATGAGCGCCGCCTGCGATGCGAGGTCGAGATGAGCAACGATCGCGCTCAGCGGCAAGCTGAGACCGAATTGCTCTCGGATGCGCGCCATCAGCGTCACCGCCAGCAGGGAATGGCCGCCGGCTTCGTAGAAGTGGGTCTGGGGGCCAATTGCGGCCTGATTGAGCAGGACCGACCAAATACGGGCCAGACGGGTTTGCGTGCCATCGGCCAGCGGCTGGCCGGCGGGGATAGGCATGCTGACATCGGCCGGCGACGGCAGAGCCTTGCGATCGAGCTTGCCGTTGGCGGTCAGTGGGAGGGCATCGAGCCATACCAAGCTCGCCGACGCCATGAAATCCGGCAGCCGTCGCCGCAGGTGCGCACGCAGGGACTGAGCGCACGCTTCGTCGCTAACGGTGGCGGTCCCGACGAGATAGGCCACCAGCCGGGCATCTCCAGGGACGTCCTGGCGCACCATCACCACACACTCCTTCACGGCCGGGTGGGACGACAGCGCCGCCTCGATCTCGCCCAGCTCGATCCGGAAGCCGCGCAGCTTCACCTGGAAGTCATTACGGCCTACATACTCAATTTCGCCAGCGGGAAGATAGCGGGCAATATCTCCGGTGCGGTACATCCTGCTGCCTTGCGCGTGAAAAGAATCCTCGATAAATTTCTCCGCTGTCAGGCCGGGCTGGCCTAAATAGCCGCGCGCCACGCCGACGCCGGCGATATGCAGCTCGCCCGCGACGCCAACCGGGCAGGGTTGGCCGTAGGTATCGAGTATGTGGATACGCATATTGTCGATCGGCCGCCCGATCGGAATAACTCCGCGAGCGGTTTCTTCGCGACAATCCCAGGCGGTGACGTCGATCGCCGCCTCTGTCGGCCCGTACAGATTGTGCAATTCGACCGTGGGAAAGCGCTCGCGGAAGCGGCGTACGCTGGCAGCCGGCAACGCCTCGCCACTGCAGAACACCCGGCGCAAACAGTCAACGGCTTGCGGCGCGGCGTGGTCGAGAAAGGCGGACAGCATCGACGGCACGAAGTGCATCGTCGTGATGCCGCACGTCTGGATCAGCCCGCTCAGGTAGAGCGGGTCCTTATGGCCTTCAGGCTTGGCCACCACGAGTCGGGCGCCATACATCAGCGGCCAGAAGAACTCCCAGACCGACACATCAAAGCTGAACGGCGTCTTCTGCAGCACGGCGTCGTCTGCCGTCAGCCGATAGGCTTTCTGCATCCACACCAAGCGGTTGACAACGCCGCGATGCTCGTTCATTACCCCTTTCGGGCGGCCGGTCGAGCCTGAGGTATAGATCACATAGGCAAGGCTGGAAGCGGTCACGCCGGTTTCCGACACTGGCAGATCGTCCTCGTCGACATCCGACCAGTGCGACCGGCTGGCTTCAAGATCGACCACGGTGGCGCCGGTTTTGGCAGCATAGCCGGCCAGCAGAGCGGCAACAGTCGCTGGGATCGCCGCATGCGACAAGACGGCGGTCGGCGCCGAGTCTTGCAGCATGTAGCACAGCCGCTCGTCGGGATAATGCGGGTCCAGCGGCACATAGGCGCCTCCGGCCTTCAATACCGCCAGCAGGGCCACGACCATCTCCAGGCTGCGTTCGGCGCAGACGCCGACGACGGCATCCGGCTTGACGCCGAAGCTGGTCACCAGATGGCGAGCCAGCCGGTTGGCCTGGCGGTTGAGTTCGGCGTAAGTCAAGCAATTGCCGCCGAATTCGACGGCGACAGCATTCGGCGTACGCCTTACCTGGGCTTCAATCAGTTCATGGAGACAAGCCTGGTCGGGAAAGGCGGCATCCGTCCGGTTCCACTGGTGCAGGATGCGCTCCCTTTCAGCCATCGGCATCGCCATGAGACGACCGGCGCGGCTGTTCGGCGCGGTGTCGAGGGCGCGTACGATGGCCTCCAGCGCCGTCTCGACATAATCGCAAATCCGTTCGGGATCCTGGCCCTGCTCGACCTGCGCATTGAAAGCGAAGCCGTCGCCGAGGTCGTCGACATTGACGGCAACCGGATAAGTGGTACGTTCGATGATGCCGGAGTAGCCGATTCCAGCCACGGCCGACGGCTTGTCGGCCTTGAACGGCTCGGCCGAAGGCATGGGGTTGATGTTACTGTGGCGGTAGTTGAGCAGCGTAGTGAACAGCGGCGTCGTGCCAGGCAGCTGCGCCGATTTCTGCGCCAAGGCCAGCGGTGCCTGCTCGTGCTTGAGCAGCTGCATCAGGGCGTCTTGGGTATGCCACAAGCATTCGAGCACCGATTGCTGCTCCATGCGCAGGCGGATCGGCAAGGTATTGATGAACAGACCGAACGCTTCCTGGGCGGCTTCGCCCAGTTGCATGCGGCCCCCCAGCACGGTACCGAACACCACGTCGTCGCGCCCGCCGAGGCAAGCGACGACCTTGGCCCAAGCCAGATGGAAAATGGCGGCGACGCTGACACCATGTCCTCGCGCCTGCTGTCGTATCCGGCTGCCGAGATCCACCGCCAGCGAACGCCATGCATCGACCACGACGGTGTTCCCGGTCAGCGGCCGTGCCATGCCCAGCGGGGCCGGGACCGGCTCATAATCCACCAGCATGGCATCGAAGAATGCCTTGTGCCCCGCCAAGTCCTGGCCGCGTTCGAGGCTGGCCAGAATCTGCAACGGCGACACGGGCAAGAGCGGCGCCGGTTCGCGCCCAAGCAGCCTGTCCTCGATCTCGCGCTGCATGCGCTCGAGGGAAACGTGATCCACAGTCAGATGATGCAACTGGTGTAGCAATACCCATTGGCCGGTCGCACTGTCCTGGCAATACGTGCAACGCTGCAGAGGCGCCACCGCAAGGTCGAAGCCTTGCCGATCGGGACGGCAGCGCCGCTTGAGCTCGGCCAGCGGCTCATGGCCGGTCAATGCTTCGACCGCCAGTTCGGCTTCGCGCCAGAGCACCTGCAGCGCTTGTGTCAGCCCCTGGTGCACAATACCGACACGCAACGCGTCGTGACGGGCAATCGTGGCCCGCAGCGCATCGAGATAGGCATGCAGCACATCTTCCCGCTCGAAGCGGATGACTTGCCATAGCACATAGGGATCGCCTTCTGGATGGGCAAGCATATGGTAGAGCATGCCCTGTTGAATCGCCCCCCCCAGCGGTCCGACCTCCTTGATATTGGCTAGCCCTCCCGGTACTGCCGCCGCCAAGACCGCACGCTGCGCCGAGTCGAGTGCCGCCAAGGATGTCTCGGGATCGCCGCTTTGCATGGAGGGCGCCCCGGCCACCTGCGGCAGCCGTTCAAGCTGAGGCAATTGCAAGGCCAGTTGGGACAAGATCGGATATTGATACAAGGTATGCACATCGACCTCGATCCCGCGCCGCCGCAAGGCCAGCATGACATTGACGATCTGCAGCGAATGTCCGCCCAAATTGAAGAAGTGAGCGTTTCGGCCGATGCCGGTCATGCCGAGCTGCTCGGCCCAAACGTCGACCAGCATCTGTTCCTGCGGCGTTTGTGACAGTGCAAAGTCCTGTCCCTGCCAGAGTTGGCAGTCAACCGCGGGAAACGCCAGGCGATCGATCTTGCCGTTGGCCGTTAAGGGGAAGTGATCGACGAGAACGACGGCGGCCGGCCACATGTAATCAGGAGCCTTTTCCTGCATGTAGCGCCGGATGCTGTCCAGCACGCTACCTTCCGTCTGGCGATGCAACACCTGCTCGAACGCGATGACAAAGGCAACCAGGCGCTTGTTCTCGGCGCCCTCGCCCTGTGCCACCACGACCGCATCGCGTACAGCCGGGTGTTGCTTCAGCAGTGCTTCGACCTCTCCCGGCTCCACCCGGTATCCCCTGATCTTGACTTGAAAGTCGATCCGCCCGATGTACTCCAACGCACTACCTGGCCCCAGACGCACGCGGTCGCCGGTGCGATACACGCGGCCATCGGGGACCAGTGGGTGCTCGATGAACTTCTGCACGGTGAGTTCCGGACGGTTCCAGTAACCTCGCGCTACACCGGCGCCAGCGATGCACAGCTCGCCCTCGCTACCCTCGGCCACCGGGCGAAGCTGCTCGTCGAGCACGAGCAGCTTCGTCTCGGCTATCGGATCGCCAAGGAATACAGGCTGATCCGCGCGCACTTGCGCAACCGTCGACCAGATGGTCGTCTCGGTAGGGCCGTACATGTTCCAGGCCTGGGTGTCGGTCTCGACGAAGTGTTGCTTCAACGATGTCGGCATGGCCTCGCCGCCGCACAATGCACGCAAACGTTCGGCATTGCGCCAGCCAACCAGGAACAGCATGGTCCATAATGCCGGCGTCGCCTGCATGACCGTCGGCCTGACTTGTTCGATACAGCGCATCAGCTGTTCGGCATCACGTACGGTCGCTCGGGCGACCAGGTGGCAGCGTGCGCCCTGCGCTAACGGCAGCCACAACTCCAGGCCAGCGATGTCGAAGCTGATCGTCGTCACCGCCAGCAGCACGTCATTCGAATCGAAGCCGGGCCGGCGCGCTATGGAATGGAGGAAGTTCGCCAGGGCTCGATGCGGAACCATCACGCCCTTGGGCCGTCCCGTGCTGCCAGAGGTGTAGATCACGTAAGCGAGGTCTTCCCCGCCGATCGCCACCGGTTCCACTGGTTCGTGCAACGCCGCTATCGGGCCGTCGATCAGCATCACCGAGGCGGCCTGTTCCGGGTCACTCGGCATACCCAGAAGCGACTGCGCCTGTTTGCGCAACGCTGTCTGCGTTAGAAGAACGCGCGCGCCACTGTCCTGCACCACGTATGCGAGCCTGTCCGCAGGATGCGAGGGATCCAGCGGCACATAGGCCGCGCCCGCCTTCAGCACGCCGAGCAAGCCCACCACCATATCGAGCGAGCGCTCGGCCAGCACGACCACGAGGTCATTTTTCTTCACACCCAGCGTACGCAGCTGCGATGCCAGCCGGGTGCTGCGCGCATTGAGCTCGCCGTAGGTAAGCACTTGATCGCCGAAAGAAACGGCGACACGGCCAGGGGCCTTTTCGGCCTGGAGCTCGATCTGCTCATGCACCCAGCGCCCCGCCACCGGCACCGCGTCCCGCGTCGTCCGGTCAGGGCACGTATGGGCCAAACGGTTCTCCAGCAAAGAGTCAATACGCATGGCTTTCCACTTTTCCTATTTTTGATTCAATCAGTTGTCCGTTTTTCATGGTGATCAGGGCATCGGCCTCGGCGAAATACTCGTCGTCATGGGTCACCACGAAAATGATGCGGCCCTGGGCTCGCAGCAGGGGAAGCCATTCGCGATAGAAGACTGCCTTGGCGCGCGGGTCCTGATCAGCAGCCCACTCGTCGAGTACCACCAGCGGGCTTGGATCAGCCAGCAGCATGGCGAGAGACAGGCGCTTGCGCTGGCCGGTAGAGAGGCTGATGTTGTCGAAGGTGCCGTCGGCATTGAGCGCGGTCTTGTCGGCCAGTCCCAGTGCGGCGATGTTGTGATTGATCGCCGCCCGCAACTGCAGCAAGGCCGGGTCGTACACCCGCCGCAATAGCCAGTTGTCACTGAAGATGGTCCTGGTCAGTTCCTGCAGCTGGCACGACGACACCACGGCGCCATCGATCTTCAGCGTTCCCTGTTCAGGGGCATACAGGCCAGCAAGGATCATGGCCAGTGTGCTCTTGCCTGAACCGTTGCCGCCGGTCAGAAAGTACGCCTTGCCGCATTCCGCTTTCAGGGAAACCGGGCCGATGCCAAAGCACTCCCCCTCGTTACCCGCGCTCGGGTAGCGAAAACGCACAGCCGACAGTTCCAGCGTCCTTATCTTGGCTGGCATCGGCCCCAGCGGGGAGGTCGCTGCGGGATGGATCGACTGGCTGAACTCGGCCATGCTGCGGCGCAAGCTTTGCAGCCGGACAAGTTCCGGCACTGCCGCCATCACCGCATTCAGCGGACCGATCAGGTAGAGCAGGATGATCAGGTACTCCTTGGCGATGACGCTGTCAAAGCCCGCGATCATAAAGGGGAACAGCAGAGCCACGGCGACCAACAGCGTGGTTAGCAGCGACTCGCCGACAAAGAAAGCGCCAAGGAAGCCGCGGTCATACCGGATCCGGAACTGCTTGAAGCGCTCGGACACCGCTAGCGCATGCTGGTAGAAGGCACGTCTTACCACTTCGCGCCGCAGCCCTTTGTAGCCCTTCTGCAGGTCTTCGACGGTATCCATGAACTCGCTACGGCTCTGCAGCGCCTGGGGCATGATGCGGTCGGCCCGTTCGGAAACGTAGTAATAAAGGGCGATCATGGGCAGCGTGCAGGCCAGCAGCAGCGCCGTTGCCGCCATCGACTTGAACGCCATCAGATAGGCGAACAGGAAGATGATGGTCAACAGGTTGGTGAAGAACGGCACAAAGGCCAGCACGCTCTTGGCCAGTTCCTGCGAGTCCTCGCCAATCACGGCCTGGATCTTGCCTGGCGACAGCCGCTCCAAGCTACGGTAATCGGCTGCCAGCAGACGGCGGATAATCTCCATCCGCCAACCTTGGACGAAGGCATGGCCAAAATGCATGATCTGTTGCTCGGCAGCCTTGCGCGAAACGATATAGAAGTAGATGCAGCACAGCAGCAGCCCGGCGTTAGGCAGGAGGCCGGCAGAGCGGCCGTCGATGGCCTGAAGGATGCACAGGATCAGCGCGGAATTGAGAAGCCCGGACAGCACCGTCAACCCGACGACCTTAGCGACCATGAGAGACGAAAAAGTTTTTCTGCCGAAACTGTCGCTGTGGCGCGCTGCCAAGAAGAAAAACAAACTGATGGCATTGGCGAGAAAAAACAACCCGGCGGCCGCCATTGGCAGGCTCGGAGGTCCCCATACCAGCAGGTTGGGCCAATTGAGCCCCAATGCGAGCGTCGGCGCAGTTACCAGCATCAGGATCAGCGCTAGATTGCGGATTAGCAACCGGCCGGTAAAGGCAAGCCAGCTTTCTTTCTCGGCCGATTGCACCAGGCTTTCCTGGATGATCGTCGCTTCCAACCGGCTGGCGAGTTCGCCACCGTCTTTGCTGCCGGTCGGCGCCGACCACCTGCCGCGCAGTAGCCATAGCGGCAACAGCAGCAAGCCGCCCAGCCAGTACAGCGCGGCCAGCCCACTGGCAACGAGATCCCCGCTGTCAGCCACCTGCCGGTGTGGCAGTGGCCGGGGGGTGGTATTGCGCAGATGCTCGAATACAGCCCGGCCAAGATCCACGACCTGCGGGCTGTTGCTATTACCGAGCAGCGAAACGCCTACCCCGCTCTGGGGATCGAACGCCACATAGGCCGAACCGTTCGGATTCTGGCCTGGATGACTCCAGCTTGTGGTCTTGCCTGTTTCCACGTCCCAGCCATAGGCATATCCGACAGCACTGGGCCGTTTGGCCACCTCCCTCGCGGCATACAGCGCCGCCAGCCGCTCATCGCTTCCGGCCGCCGGCGTCGGCCGGAGCAGGAACTGCAACCATCGGGCCATGTCTTCCGGCGTGCTGATCACATACCCGGCCGGTGTGTTTTGACGGTAGCGCGGAGCCGCATAGGACCGGGCGCTGGCAAAACCGATCTTGTAGCCAGGGACGCGTTCCAGCGCTTCGGGTGCCGGATCGCCGTCGACAAAGGTGTGCCGCATGCCCAGCGGCTGAAAGATCCTTTCCCGCAGCAAGACAGCGAACGGCTTGCCGGTTGCCCGCTCCGCCACCAGGCCCAACAGGCTGTAGTTCAAGGTCGCGTACTCTTCCCGGCTGCCGACCGCATGCGCGAGCGGCACATCCTTGAGTAACAAGGGCAAGCGTGCCAGCGCATCGCCCCCGCTGTCGGGGCGTAGGAGATCGAGCGTGTCCGCAGACAAGCCGCTGGTATGGGACAGCAAGTTGCTAAGGCGTACCGCCGCATAGCCGGTCTTGGGATTTTCCGCCAGCTCCGGCACCCAGCGGGTGATCGCGTCATCCCGGCTCAGGCGGCCTTCGCGTTCCAGCATCGCGATCAGCAGGCCGGTGACGGCTTTTGAACACGAAGCCAGCTCAAACGCACCGGGCTCTGCCTTGCCCAAGCGCAGGGTATGTACCTCGTTGCCGACCACCACACTCAAGCCGCCGGTGGGTACTTGCGATGAGTCCCAGCGCTGGCGTAGCTCGCCAATCATCTGGTTCAGATTGGGCCGGGGGTTGGCCGCCGGGGCGGCGTAAACGCTCAGGTTGAGGCACAGGCTGATGACAACTGCGACAAAGCGCGACAATCCGACCTTATTCATTGATTTCGCTTTCCTAGCTTGCACTGGTACCCCGCAGCTTGCGACGGGTCTGCAATGCGCGCCGTTTATCATCGAGCATGGGTTGGACGCCCGGGGCTGCCGTGCCGGCTGCCGGCTGCGGCGCCAACTCCCGGCTCAACTCGCGCAGGGAAGCGGCCTTGAACAGCAATGCCACCGGAATATCGCGGCCCATGCGGTGCTCCAGCCGCTTGGCGAACTGAATGAGATCGAGCGAGGTCGCTCCCAAAGCGAAGAAACTGGCATCAATATCCAAACCCTCGACACCGAGAAAACCCTCGAGCATCGCCCGCATTGCCTGCAGCAAGGTCTCAGCGTCGGCGTCCTGCAGCGAATCGGCAGCCGGAGTTGCGCCGGTTTCCGCGCCAGCCAGCCGGGCGCCGGCACTGAACAGCATTTGTTGGGTACTGGCCTGCTTCTCGAGCACCACCCCGATCGGCAGCTTGGAAACAGCGACAAAGGGTGCTGGCGATTGCCTTGCGAGCGCCGCCATCGCCATTGCGATCCGCGCCCCCTCGGCATCGGACAGGCCCTCTGCGCGCAACTTGGCGGCAAAGCCGCGTGCCTCGCCACGTTCTTCCATGGCGATCACGATCTTGCCGACATGCCGCCCCTGCGCCATGAAGCGGAATGCCTCGCCAATCTCGCTGGCCGGGTAAGTCCGGGTCGGCAGGGGCCTGAGCGCCTCCTGCGCCAGCAGGTCGACCACTTCCGCCCAAGCCTGGCGGTAGGCCGGATGGTCGGCCCCCGCTTGCACGGCGTGGAAACTGCCGCCTTCGGCAAAGATCGACAGCCCCAGCTTCCAGTTCTGCAAAATGTCGCGCAGGCCCAGCTCCAGAAACCGGCCTTGCGGCGCCAGCAGCGACACGCTCTCCTCCAGCAGTTCGCCGGCCAGTGCGTTGAGAACCACGTCGAAAGGCCGATCGCCGAGCTCGCGGCGGAATGCCTCGCCGAACTCACGGCTCCGGGAATTGGCGGCTCCCTTGGCTCCCATACCGAGCAGCAACTGGCGCTTTTCCTCGGTGCCGGCCGTCACCCACACCTCGGCGCCCAGGTGAAGCGCGATCTGCAGCGCCGCCATCCCTACGCCACCCGCAGCGGAATGGATCAGGATGCGCTCGCCCCGCTTGAGATTGGCGGCGTGGCGCAGGGCGATCCAGGCGGTAGTGAAGGCCACCGGCACCCCGGCTGCCTGCCGGAATCCCAGGGTCGGCGGCATGTTTGCCACCACGCGCTGCGGCATGATCACATGTTCGGCAAGGCAGCTATGGCCGGCGCACATCACCCGGTCGCCGATCTTAATCTCCGTCACTTCGCTGCCAACACGGGTTACGACGCCAGCCGCTTCCTGGCCGAAGGTCATGCTCGGGTCGGCCGGCGCCGGCAGGACGCCCAACGCAATGAGCACATCCTTGAAATTGAGCCCGGCAGCCTTGACTTCGATTTCGACTTCTTGCGGACCTGGGACCTTGCGCGGCTCCATCCGGGTGACAAAGGCAAAGTTGGCCCGCTGCGTGGCCTCATCGGCAAGGCGCATCACGCTGTGACGTCTGACTTCGCCGTCCTGCAGTGCCGCCGACGCATCGACCAGCAGCAGGTCATCGATTGCCACCAACAACTCACCTGCTTCCGAACAGATTCGAACCTGCAGCAACTTACTGCCGCCAAGGTCGGTGATGTGCACGTGGCTGCGGACGTGGTCGGTCATCGGCGCGAAGCCAGTGAACGCGCCGATCGACACGGGAGCGAGCTGGATGTCTTCCTCCAGCGGTGAGCCGATCAGGCTGGCGGTGTCGAGCAGAGCGACATGCAGTCCGTTGGCCGTTGCCTCGCCGTGGTAGGCGTCAGGCAACTGCAATTGGCTGACGATCGTATCCGGCGCCAACCGGTCGACGGCGACCACGTTGCGCCAGCGGGGGCCGAAGGTCAACGCTGCCTTGGGGCTAACGCCGATGCCGTCGACCGCACGGAACAGGCTGCTGCCTGCGGCCGACACACCCGGCGATGCAGGTGCCTGATCGGCCGGACGGATCTTGCCGGTGGCATGCCGGCGCCAGCTCTCGCGGGAGAATTCGCCTGTGCCTGAAAACAGTTCAAACGCGTTGAAGTCGGCGGCAAACGCCACTACCGCGTCGGGCTCGGCCCCGTCAACGGCGACCAGCGGCTGCTCGATCGCGATATTCTTCAGTGAGAAGGCGCCGGCATCCCCGCGGGACGCCCGCAGCGCCTTGTGTACCAGCGCCACCATGCCCATTGCCGGCATCACGGTGGTCGAGTCATCCATCCGGTGTTCGTCCAGCCACCAATCCCCCTTTGCATCGAGACTGCTGCGCCAGATAACGCCATCAGAGGACAGCGCACCCGGCTGGCCGAGCGCCTGGTCCAGCTGCTGCGCCGAGCGTGTGGCCATGCCGGATTCGGCCCAGTCATCCCAGGCAATGGCCAGTGCCCGCCTTCCCTGGCTGCGAACCAGCGCGGCATAGGCTTCGAGGCAGGCGTTTGCGGCAACATAGGCGACCTGGCCAACCTTCTCCTTGGGCAGCAGGTTGCCAAGGCTGGAGAACAGTAGCAAAGTCGGATTTCCGAGCTTGTCCAGATTGCGGCACAGGAAGCGCGTGCCGGCGACCTTGGGAGCCAGTGTGCGGATTGACTCGGCTTCGCTGCGCATTTGCATCATGGCGCCCTCGCCCCGGCCAGCGGTGTGGAACACATAATCGATCCGGCCGCCGCACTGCGCCAACTGGAAAACGGGCCCAAACGCCTTTGACAGCGCTGCTTCGTCGCCAAGATCAGCCACCAGCACGTTGACCCGGCTACCTTCACCCTCCAGCGCGATCACATGCCGCAGGAAAGCGGCGTCAGGACCATTGCCGGCGATGTGCGCCGGCCAGTCCGCTCGTGGCGGCAGTGGCTTGCGTACCTGCAGCAGCAGATTACAACGGTAGACGTGTGCAAGATGGCGCGCAATAGCCGTCCCCATGCCGCCGTTGGCGCCGGTCACCAAGACCGAGCTGTTGCGGTCAATCTGCGGCAACGTGCGCTCGAGCGGCTGCTTTTGTACTTGCGCGCTCACACGCTGGCGCCAGTAAGCCCCTTGCCGGAAAGCGCAGAACTGGCCGCCACGCCAGCCATGTTCGAGCCAGGGTTGCAACGCGCCGGCGATGTCGGCGACTGTGGCGCTGTCCAGATCGACGCATAGTGTGGCAATGTCGGTGTATTCCTCGGGCGCGATCAGTAAGGGCCCCTGCAGCAGGCTCTTCTCGGCATTCAAGGGCTCGTTGCCCTGTATTGCCGCCATTTGCGTGGCGGGGAACAGCAGGCGCAATCTAGGCGCCGGCTGCTGGGCTGAACTCCAGCGCGCCAAAGTGACCGGCAACCAGAACGCCCAGAACTGAGCCTGGCGCGCATCGAGCTCATCGAGCAGACTGGTAACGATGACATCCATCGCGGCGGACGCCTGCAACCCCTGCTGCGAGAGCCAGTCCTGCAATTCGGCGTCGATACGATCGAAGTCGCCCTCCCAGTTCGCGCACGCGATGAAGCGGCAATCCGCTTCGCGCCCGAGCGCGGCGGCCAGTGCGCGTTCCCGGTCGCTTATCTCTCGACAGAGTATCCAAGTCGCCGGTGCGGCTTCCAGCCGCATGTCTTCGTCAACCGGCGCATCGACTTGCTCCCACTCCTTGCTGTACATATGAGATCCGAAGAACAGTGACGCCACCGTCTGGCCGGCGCCGCTCTGGCCGTTGTTCAAGGGCAGACAGGCGCGACGGTTGAAGGCATGCCCTGGCAAATGGGTTCGAGGCAGGTCGGGGCTCACCCCTGCAGTTGCTTGCAGCAACGGCCATTCCAGCTTGCCGCCGTGCTCCCAGACGGTGGCCAGGCATTGCAGGATCGCGTCCACTTCCTGCCCGACGCCGCCATTGCCCAAGGTCGGGACCAGCCGGTTGGCCTCCAACCCCAGCCACTTGCGTGCATGCTGCAGCAGGTCGGCGCCGGCCCCGGCCTGCAGGTAAAGCGCGCTCGGATGGTCGGCTTCGGCTTGCTGCAGGGCCGGCCCGAGCAAGACCGGGGACAGCATCTGCCCGACCCAGTAATCCGGATCGCTCATTTCATCGGACGAGAGCTTGCGGCCCAGGGCGGTTGAGTAGATCGCGCACTGCGCGGCGCGCAGTTCATAGCCGCGCAACAGCTCGCCAAACGCACGCGCGGCGGGCTCGATCAGCGGGGTATGGAACGCGTGGGAGACGGCAACACGTTTAAAGGCAAATCCTTCCCGGTTCAGCCAAGCTTCGACCTCGGCCGCGTGTTCTTGCGCCGATGCCAGCGTCCAGGTACCGGGGCTGAGTTCCGAAACGCGCCACAACATCGGTGGAAAGTTGCCATCGAAACCCTTCTTGCGGCTGGCTGCGAAGACCGCGCCTCTGGGCATGGCTTCCATCAGCCGGGCGCGCGCCACCACCAGCTCCATGCCAGTTTCGGGACTGAAGACCCCGGCGACCGCGGCCGCCGCGAACTCGCCAAGGCTGAAGCCGCATACGCCCGCCGGCTGCCCGACCAGGCGAGATAGCCAGATGCCAAGCGCCGTGTTCAAGGCATACAGGATCGGCTGCAGATGGAGGGTGGACAGCTGCTCGGGACGCCGTACGCAGTCGGTCAGATAGCCCGGCGCCAACGCCAGCAGTTGTTCGGCCTGTGCCAGCAGGCGTTGATACAGCTCGCCGAATTCCGGATAGCTGGCAGCCAGTTGCAAACCCATCTCTGGCGATTGCGAACCCTGGCCGGGAAATAGCCAGACCTGGCTGTCGCGAACTGGCCGGGCGCCGTCCAGCAGCGCCCACGCATCGAGTTGCCGCTTCCAGTTGGCGCTGGAGGCCGCGACAAAGGCGGCGCGGCAGCGGTATTCATCGCGGTTCTGCGCCAGCTGAGCGGCAGCGGTGGCCAAATCGGCCATGCCGGACGGATCGACATCCAGGTGCGCCGACCAGGTTTCCACCAGACTGGCAAGTGCCGCCGGGGTGGCCGCGGAAAGCGGCAGGACCTGCGGCGCCGTCTGGCTGGCAGAGGACGCGGCCGGCTCATGGTCCGGCGCCTGCTCCAGCAGGACATGGACATTCGTGCCGCCGATGCCGAAGGAACTGACGGCGGCACGCCGAACCGGCTGCCGTGAAGGCCACTCTTCGGCCTGGGTCGGCACCCAAAACGGCGTCTTGTCCAGAGCAAGATGCGGGTTGGGTCGGGAAAAATGAAGTGAAGGTGGAATCTTGCCAAAACGCACGCTCAGCGTGGCCTTGATCAGTCCGGCGATGCCGGCAGCGGCGTCGAGGTGCCCCATGTTCGACTTGACGCTGCCAATGGCACAGCGGAAGCCGTCCAATTCCTCGGGCGACAGCAACTCGGTGGCGACCTTGTTCAGCGCCTCGATTTCGATGGGATCGCCAAGTACGGTGGCGGTGCCGTGGGCTTCGATCAGGCCCAGCGACGAAAACGGCACCCCGGCCAACTGGTACACCCGCGAAATCACCTCGGCTTGCCCTAACACGCTCGGGGCCTCGAAGCTCACCTTGCGGTCCGCGTCGTTGTTCATGCCCGACTCGACGATCACGGCATGGATAGGGTCGCCGTCAGCCAGTGCGTCGTCGAGCAGCTTGAGCAATACTACTCCGGCCCCGTTACCGTTCACAGTGCCATGCCCTTGATCGGAGAAGGTCTTGCAATGGCCGTCTGGCGACAGAATCATACCGTCCTGGTACAGATAGCCGCCCGCCACCGGGTCGGTGATGCAGGCGCCTCCGGCCAGCGCCATCCGGCACTCGCCTGCCAGCAGGGACTTGCACGCCAGATGCACGGCTGCCAGCGACGTCGAGCAGGCCGTCTGCACATGGATGGCCGGCCCGTTCAGCTTCATGCGGTAGGCGATCTGAGTGGCGAACACGGCCGGGTCATTGTAGTTGCCGACATCGAACATCTCGGCAATATCGCTGCTCGCGCCCGTAAATTGCTGCAGCCGCTCCAGGTTAAGCGTGGAGCCAAGAAACACGCCAGCGTTCAGCATTTCCTGGCCGGGTTTCATGCCCGCATCGAGCAAGGCGTTGTAGCAAACTTCATGCAGCACTCTTAGTTGCGGGTCCATCTTCTGGGCCTCGCGCTGTGAGTAGCCAAAAAATCCGTAATCGAAGCGATCGGCATCTTCGAGCGCCGCCTTGGCCGGCACATAGTTGGGCCGGTCCACCATGTCGGCCGGCACACCAGCGGCCAGCAGGGCATCCCGCGAGAAAAACGACACTAACTCGCGCCCTTGCAGCAGGTTGCGCCAGAAAATGCGCCAGTCCGGGCTTTGAGGAAAACGGCACGCGATGCCGATGATGGCAATTTCACTGCCGGTATATTCACGATTCATGATACTGAGCTCTTTGTGCTTTCTGCCGCCTGTTCGCCAGCCGGTCCTTGCCGGTTCTAGCTGAGGACAGATGTTGTTCTTGGGAAATTTTTATGTGCGGCGCCGTACCGGCGCTGGCGCCTATGCCGTCAGCGTGCCGGACCCAGTTGGCGAAGGCGGCGATGGTCGAATGCTCGAATAGCACGGCCACGCCGATCTCCCGGCCAAATGCCTGCTGCAGCTGCGACTGCAGCGCGATGATCTTGATCGAGTTGCCGCCTGCATCGAAGAAGTTGACATTGGTCGCCACCATCGCGCCGTCCAGCACTTCGCTCCAGATGGCATGTATCTTGGCTTGAACCGCGTCTGCCGCCACCGGCTGGCTTGCCGGCGATTGGGTCGCTTGTGCGGCCAGCTCCAGCAGCCGCTTGCGGTCTATCTTGCCGGTGACAGTGCGGGGAAAGCCGTCGACGACCACGATTCGTGCCGGCATCCATGCCTCGGGCAAATGCCGGCGAATGTGTTCTCGCAGCCTTGGCATCAACTGGTCGGACGCGGCCGAGCTATCGACGAACAGTTGCCACTGGCGCTTGCCAGCGCCAGTCACGGTCGGCAGCAGGCAGCTGGTGTTGACCTCGGCCAGCAACTCCATCACCCGCTCCAATTCCCTCGGCTCGATGCGGACACCGTTGACCTTGGCCTGGTCGTCCAGCCGCCCCAAGTACCGGAAGCCCAGGTCGGACGAGAAGATCACGGCATCGCCCGTGCGGTAGAAGAGATCGCCGTTACGCTCTACGAAACAGCGGGCCGACTCGGCCGCATTGGTGGCGTAGCCGTGCGCCACCGGCAGGCCGCCGACCCGCAGTTCACCGCGAACGCCGGCAGGCAGGGGCTGACCGAACACGTCGGCGCAGTAAGCCACTGAATTCTGGACCGGCCAACCGATGGCGATCTCGTGTTCGACCGACTGAACGGCACACAGGCAGTCCACCGTGGTTTCGCTGGGGCCATAGTGGTTGCGGACTGCATAGCCCTGCTGCAGGAGTTCGTCGCGCAATCGCAGCGGCAGCTCCTCGCCGCCGAAAATCCACATGCGCATGGCGGGCAGGAATGGGGCGCCCCGGATCAGCTCTGCAATGGCGCCGGGAATGAAGTTGACCATGGACACCGCCTCGCACTGCATCAGTTCGATGAACGACTGCCGTTCCTGCAAGACATGCGACGGCGGATAGATCAAGGTAGCGCCGGCGGCCAAGCTGCCGAACAGGTCTTCCACGCTGGGGTCGAAATTGAGGTCGGTCAGCCCTAGCACCCGGTCGGCCGGAGTCAGGCCGGTTTCGTTGACGAACCAGTCAAGCAGGTTTGCCACCGACGCGTTGCGGATCGAGATGCCCTTTGGCGTACCCGTGGTGCCCGAGGTAAAGATGAAATAGAACTCGTCCGCCGGACGGCGACTACGCCACAAGACCGGCTCTGCCGTCGCCGGGGCCGGCGCAGTGCCGACCGCGGCATCGAGCAGCAGGTAGCGGTTTGCGTCCGCGCCAAGTTCATCGCGCAGCGATGCGCCGTCGAGCACGATACCGCACCTTGCCAACGCCAGCAGCGTCTGCTTGCGTTGCGGCGGATCCTTCGGGTTGAGATAGACATAGCTGCCACCGTTAAACAGGATGGCCAGGATTGCCTGGGTCGACAGCAAGCCCTTCTCCAGATGCACGGCCACCCGGTCGCCGGCCACGAAGCCGGCTTGCCGCAACCTGGCCTGGATTGCGCAAATGCCGATGGCGAGTTCGCCGTTGACGATGCGTCGTTCGCCGTCGATGAGGAAAACCGCTTCCGGCGAGTCGATCAAGCGCCGATGCATGCCGGCCAACACGGCGTTGATGTCGGGCACTTGCAAGTTTGTCCTCCCTACGACCGGCGCTGCCGGATCCGCACAGGCTAGTTTCAGGCTGATGTCGCCGATCGTCGCCGCGACCGGCATTGCCAAAAGGTCTGCCGCCAATCCTTCGAAGGCATGAAATGCCGCCTGGATGGCCTCTGGCCGGCCCTGATACTGCTCGCCGGCCCCCAGCTCGACGCGCCAGCTGTCGATACCGGACACCGTCAGCGTCAAGCCGAAGTGGGTGCTCTCCTCGCTGTGCAGCGACAACAGGTGGGCTCCGCCGGCGGCGTCTTGCAAGCCGGAGTCGATCGGGTAGTTGTCGAATACGACGAGCGAATCGTACAGCTCGCCACGTTGACCGGCCGCTTCACGCACGGTTAGCGGTGGGGTTTTTTCATGGTGCTGGGTCTGCTGCAGGGTCTGGAACACGGCGCGCAACGCGGCCTGCACGCTCCAACTGCCGTCCAGCTCGACGATCATTGGTACTGTATTGGTGAACAGGCCGAGCGGCTGCCGGTCGGCATCGTGCGCCAGCGCCGCCTCGCGCCCGGAAAAGGCGCAGCCGAAAGTCACACTCTGCTGGAAGGTGAGTTTGGCCAGTGTCAGCGCCCAGCACAAGTAGAAGAAGCTGGCCGGCGTCACCCCGGCCTGGTGGCACAGGGCCTCGACCCCCCGCTTGCGTTCCACATTCCAGCAACTGCCGGCCCTGGCCGGCTGCGGTCGCTGGTTTGCATCGATGTCGGCGGCGCGGCGGAACAGGGGTTCAACCAGCAACAGGGTGCCCGCTGCCGCTCCGGTATCGGACATGCGCTGGAAAGTCGCTTCCCAGTGGTCGCGGCTTTTCTGCAGCGATTGCGGGTCCAAGCCTTGCCATAACTGCTGCGGGTACTGCCGTGCTTCGAGTCCGGCAATCTGTTGTCCACGCAATCCCTGTACCCAATGCGAGATCAGTAGCGAGCTGCTCCAGCCATCCATCAGGATGTGATGGAATGAAAAAGCAATATCGAGCAAGCCGGCATCGGCATCATGAAAGCAGACGATGCGGAAAACTTCACGATCGAGCGCAAATGGCGCAGCTTTCGATTGCGCCAGCCAGTCCAGGCAGCGCGGCCCGACCGACGCCATGTCGGCATCCAAAGTCGTGGCGACATAGTCGAGCGCGATACGCGGCACGGCATGGATCAGTTGGTGGGGCGTGCGCAGCCGCCGCCAAGCAAAAACCGAGCGCAAGGCCGGCTGCGCCATCTGGATGCGATGCCAAGTATCGTGGATCCGGTCCAGAGACGCCTGCGCCCGCATGCGAAACGCCACGCCGATGTGATACGCGCTATTGCCATCCTTCAGGGCGTGAAACAGCAGCCCGCTCGCCTGGGGTGTTGCCTGCAGCAGTTCTTCGATGTAATTCCGTTGTGCCATGCTCACCGCCCCGCCGCCTGGTACAGGCTCTGCAGCCTGAGCTGCGCCGTTGACAGGGACTGACCTCCCTCGACTTCAATGATGTCGAGCCATTGCCGGGTGCGCTGGTAGAGAAAGTCACGCTCGGATGGTGCGACCGGCGCCGCTGGCATCCGCTGCCGGATCTCGTTGCGAATCTCACGCAGTTGCTGAAGGGCCGCGCCCCGGTCAATGCCTGGCAGCGGCTCGCTGTAAAGATGGAAGCAACAGCGGCGCCAAAGTCGTTCCAGCCGCTGTTCCGGTGTGTTCAGAGACTCCACGCAACCCAACAATTCCTGCGGCTCGTACAGTGGCTGCAGCGGCAGGCTGGTCCGCTGCACCAGGTAGCCCAGGACCGACTTGGGCGAGATTTCGAGGTAATGCGTCACGCCCTGCCCCGCTAGATACTGCATGCTGCGCAGCCATTGCACCGGCGAAATCAAATGCTGGAGAATAGAGGTCTTCAATTCGGCCGCCGGCAACTTAACGGCGCTCACGTTACAGACGAGGCGGGAAAGTAGCCGGCTATCGTCGGGCTGGGGCAGGAAGTGCAATGCCTCCACAAGCTGTGCCTGGGCCGTCGCCATCAAGGGCGAATGGAAGGGACCGCCGATCTTCAGAGGATAAACCAGTCCGCCCAGGGCTTCGATGCGGGGGGCGAAACGGCGGATCTCGGACATTTCGCCCGATACCGTGACCTGATCGAAGGCGTCGATGGCGGACACATATACCTTCACTCCTTCGTCTTGCCGGGTCTGCTCTACCTGCCGTGCCACGAGTTCTGCAGGTACATGCAATACCCAGCACATTTCGCCTTGTTCGTAAGTACGGGCACAGGCTTCGACTGCCTCCGAACGCAGGTTGACCACCTTGGTGGTTGTCGCCAGATCCAGATAACCGGCGGCGCACAGCGCCGGAAACTGGCCAAGACTGTGCCCCATCACGAAGTCGGGCACTAGTCCACAGTAATCGCGCAGTATCCGAGCAATAGCCACCGTGGTCGCCGTCAAGGCCAGCTGGGCAATGCGCACCTGATTCAGGGCGTGGCGGCCCGCGCCGTAGATGACGTCATCCAGATCGACTCCGGACAGATCCGACACCTCTTCCAGGCAGGCCCGGTATTCGGGGTAAGTCCGGAACGCGGCAAACATGTCCGGCTGCTGGGCTCCCACGCCGGGAAACAGGAAAGCGGTTTTCGCAGAATCGATGTAGGCGCTCATACTGTAGCTCCATTGAGGATGAGATCCAGCTCAAACTGCGAGAGCTGACAAAGTGGGAAATCCGAAGGCAGCAGCGCCTGGCGTGCGAGCGGGTCGTCCATGCCTTGGCGCACGGCGTTACCTAGAGACAGCAGCCTGACGTCCAGCCGGGACAGGTAGCGGCGAACCATATCGTCCCTGGCGCCTGCCACCGTTAGCAGCACGGTGACCCGCTCTTTGCCTTCCCAATGGCTATCGCCCACTTGCAGATCGAAGCTGGCGACGCCGGTTTCGGCTGGATGGCGATAACCGCCAGACAGGGCCGGATCCAGGCTGAAGTGGTGCCAGGCGGTCCGGCCGCCAAGGCCGAGTCCGATGTCATTGATGCAAAGCAGCGGCGCCACCCCGCCGTTCTCCAGGCCCAGGCGGCTGCCCCAGTCATGCCTTGTGGCGTTGCGAGCGGTCTTTAGCAGACGCAAAAAATCCACTCCGGCCCCGGGAACCACGGGCACCAGCTCGAAGCCGGTAAACCAGCCGACGGCCTGATCCAACATGCCTCGCCAGCCGGCCGGCACCCCGGCTTCAGCAAACGGACGACCGGGGTTTTCAAACAATACGAGCGGCTGCGGCGGCAACATTCCGTCCTCGCGCGCCAGGTCCAGCATGGCAGCTGCGATCAACTCGGCACGGTCAGCCTTGAGGCGTTGCGTCAGCCATTGCAGGTCCGCCGCGCTCGCCGTCAGGGCCAGGCTGGCCGTCGCCCCGGTGGGCAGCGGCTCGGCCGCGGCTGGCGGCACGGATGCCGGCACCACCCCAAGCTCATGCAGCCATTTCCCCCATAGAAAAACGCCGTGCTCGGCACGGGCCGCCGCCAGCGGCGTCTGGCCAAGCGCCTGGTCCAGTTCATCGAGCAGGTAGATCCAGGAATGCACATCGCATAACAGGTGATGGCAGACCCAGAGCAGATGGCGGCTATCGGCGCCGGCCACGGTCACGATCTCGTGAACGCTGGGCCGCTCGCCCAGGCTGACTTCGGCCTGCAGGTTTTGCAACCGGCTTTCGAGCCGCCCGTCTTGCGGCAGCGCGTGCACACGCAAGGCTTGCGCGGTCGCGGGCGCCAAGCGCCAGGCGCCGCTGACAGGATCGACTCGCAGCGAGAATACGCCATGCCTGGCCTTGACGGCTTCGACGGCGGCGTGGATGCGCTCGGCCGACAGGGATGCCGGCAAGGTCAGTACGATACCTTGCTGCAACCGGTCGCCGTGTTCGAATCTTTGCTGATGGAACCAGCGCGCGGCCGGCAGATGGCTGATCCAGCCGGCGTCGACGGCCTGCTCTGCTGCCTCGCTCGCGCCAGTCGTGGTCTGGGCGGCGGCGCACGCCGCTTCCAGCACGGCGCCCAACGCACGGCTGGTGAGCAGTTCGGCCGCGCCAATCCTGACACCGTGCCGGGCCAGCAATCCGGCCAAGCGGATTGCCTTGATCGAATCGCCTCCCTGCTCCAGAAAAGAGCCATGCCAGTTCACCACCTGGGGCCAGATCGGCCGCAGAAAGGCCTCATCGAGCCATTCGGGCATCTGGTAGGTCCGGTGGCGGGTCGAGACCGAACCTGCGCCGCTGCCGAGTGCGTCGGTAGCTGCCACCTGCGATGCCACGGCGGCGGCCAGCGCCGCCGAATCGACCTTGCCGTTGGCGTTGACGGGCCAAGGCTTCACTGGGCAATAGCGGCTCGGCCGCCAAGCCTCGGGCAACTCGGCACTCAAGTGGGCCTGGAAGTGAGGGTGGTGCTCCGGTAACGGCTCACTGCTGCACAGGACAATGGCATCCTCGCCTGCCACCGTCAGTTTCAGCGCCTTCAATTCCCAGCGCTGGGACACGCCGCCGCAGCGAGCCAGCGCGCCTTCGACCGCCTTCTCGATTTCGGCTGGATGAATCCGGTGGCCTCGCAGCTTGAATTCGTCGTCAACGCGGCCAAGACAGTGGAACTGGCCCTGTTCGTCCTGCACGCCCAAGTCGCCGGTGCGATACCAGCGCCCGCGCCCATCAGGTCCCGCCACGAATTTGGCCGCTGTCTGGGTCGCATTGCCGACATAACCGTCCGCCAGCACCGGGCCGCCAATCCATATCTCTCCCTTGAACCCCAAGGGGACCAGTTCTCCCCAACTATCACGGATCGACATGCAGGCGGCGCCCAGCGCCTCGCCGATCGGCGTAATCGTTCCGGCTGGCGTACGGTCTTCGTTCGGCCGGTTGACGGTATAGATGCAACACCCGACCGTGGTTTCGGTCGGTCCGTATTCATTGATCACCCGGCTACCCGGCGGGAAGAAGGACAGCGCTTTGTTCACCAGCGCGGCAGAGAGGTTTTCCCCACCGACCACGAAGGTCAGCGGGTTGCGCCTGGGCTGGCCATGCTCGGTCAGCAGCGACAGATGCGAGGGCGTGCACTTGACCGCCGTCAGCGCTTCATCGGTTAGCAGCGCCCGCAGCATTCCGGGCTCGTCTCGGAGGTCCTGATCCCAAGCCTGGATGAAGCCACCCGACAACACTGGCACGAGAATGCTGGTCTGGGTCAGGTCGAAGCCGAAGGATGTGAACAGGGGCGTGCTGAAAGGGCCGTCCCCGGAATAGGCAGCCGTTGCCGCCAGCGCGTAGTGGGCGAGCGCGACCGGTGAAATCGCTACGCCCTTGGGTTCCCCGGTCGAGCCGGATGTGTAAAGAATATAGGCCGGCCGTCCCGTGTCCGCCACTGCGGGCGCGGGAGCTGCCTGGCGCTGGAACATCGCTCGATCGAGCGCTACTTGCAGAAGTGGCAGTCCGAACGACTCGGCTAGTTGCCGGTCAGTGGAGGAGAAAATGCACAACCCGGCGCCGGAATTGCGAACGATTGTCTGCAGCCTGGCGGCGGGCGTGGTCGGACACACCGGCACGACGGTCACGTTGTCGATCAAGCAGGCCAGATAGGCCAGCGTGGTTTCGGGCAATCGCCGGCCCAGAATCAGGACCGGCGCATTGGGGCCGGCCTGTCTACTGTAGCGCCGCAGTTGCTCGCCAAAATGGCGAATCCAGTTCCAGCCCTCGCGATAGGTCACACTACTGGCCGATTGAGCGTGCTTGAACATGCAGTGATCGGCATAGCGTTCGAAGGCGGCTTGCAGATGGACGCCAATCGGTTCAACCAAGCTGGCGGCCTGCGCCTCTGCCATACCGTTCGGCTCTTCCAGTATCTCGGCCGCCACCGCCATGGCATGATTGACTACCGCTGCAAGAAAGGCTTCGCACTGTGCAGCCGACCACTGCTGCCGAAAATCGGCTTCGAGACGGAAACGCCCGCCATCGAAGCGGTCGTGGATGTGGATAGTGGCGAACAAAGCCTCGACAGCCTGCAGATGGTCGATATCCACCTCGGCGCCAGAAACGGTTTCCCGAAAAACGCCGGTCTGGTAGGACACCCCGAATGCGGGCACCGCCTTTCTCCAGGCTGGCGAAGCGAATTCGCTCCAGCGGGCGCCGGGCGCAAAGCGCGAATGCACAACAGCCTTTTGCAATGCTTGCTTGAGTGTTCGATAACACTCTGTCGCCGACTCGCCGGCAGCGCGCGACACGGGCACCAGCACGGGGGCGACCCCCATCGCCACGGCCTGCTTCTCGTCGTCGCTCCACCGGTTGAGCATGGGCGCTTGCAGCAGGGCGCCATCGCTGTCTTCCACCACCATCTGGGCGTACGCGACCGCGGCAAAGAAGAGCCGGAATACCGAGCCGCCAACCTGTTTAAAGCGGTGCAAGGTATCGTTTTGGACATCGCTCAACGCGAACCGGATGCGCATCGAGCGGGCCGATCGCGCACGGTAGTCGCCAATAGGGGCCCTGGCGCGCAGCGATGGCCCGGCGGCCTGCGCCACGTCGCCGAACAACTGGCGCCAGTATTGGGCGTCACGCCGGAAACGATCCGAGCCTTCGTAGTCGCGCTCGCCACAAGCAAGAAGGGTGAATGCTGGCGAGGCCGCACAACGGCCCGATTCCAGCGCGCTGGACAGATGCTCCATCACCAACGCCAGCGCTGCGCCATCTGCCGCCGCGTGATGGGCCTTCACAAACCAGCCGGCCTGTTCGCCGTTGAAACGCACGACAAAGATGCGTATCGGGGCCAGTTCCAGATCTTCTTCCAGCAACAGCTGGCGCTCGGCCCAGCCAGAAAACGCCTGCTCCGGATCGGCGTGACAGCTGAAGTCCACCTGTTCAATCTGGCTGTGCGGCCGGTCTTGACGGATGCCATGCCATGCGCCTACGGCGTCGACGATAAAGCCGATGCGGAAAACATCGTGACTGTCGCGCACGAGCGCAACTGCCTGCGCAAGCTGCTCCAGCGTTACTGCGCCACGCAGGCGGGCAACGCCACCAAGATAGAAGTGATGACCCGACAGCTGGAACGCTTCCATCGTGAAGACGGCCTGCTGGGACCGCGACAGCTCAAACCTCTGCTTATCCATCGGTCACGCCACCATCTCGGAAAAGAACTGCGCCCGCATGGTCGCGGCGATGGTCTTGCGGTCGAGCTTGCCTGAGCTGCTTCTTGGTAGCTGCCCGGTTTGCCAGTAGCGCGCCGGCAGCATATAGACCGGCATTTGGGCTGCCAGGTACTGCCGCAGCGCCTGCGGATCGAGTGGCGCGCTACCCACGATGGCCGCAACCAGCCACTGCTCGGCCGCGTCGTCCTCGACCACACAGGCTACCGCTTCGGTAACGGCCGGGTGGCTAAGTAGATGATGCTCGATCTCGCCCAGCTCAATGCGCAGCCCGCGCAGCTTCACTTGCGTATCCTTGCGGCCTTGGCAGAAGAACCCGCGCCCCTCCTGGTACCAGCCCAGATCACCCGTCAAATAGATGCGCTCGCCAAGTTGGGGATGAACGATGAATGCCTCGCCAGTGAGGTCGGGCCGGTTGTAGTAGCCTTCGGCTAGACAGATCCCGCCGATGGCGATCTCGCCGATCGCGCCCTCGTCTTTCAGCGTGCGGGTCTCGGGATCGACGATATACAGATCGCAACCGGTCAGCGGTTGACCGATAGGAATAGCTGCTGGCGCTGGCTCGAGGCAGTCGTAGTAGCTGACGTCGATGGCCGCTTCAGTCGGGCCGTATAGATTCGTCAGTAGGCACCGCATGCCGAATTGCTGCTGGAACTGCTGCACCAGGCTGGCCGACAGGGACTCGCCGCTGACATAAACCTTGCGCAAGGCTGCCAGGGAGGATGACGGGATACTGTGCAGTTCCTGCAATACCGGTTTGAGCAGGCTGGGCACGAAGTGAACTAGGGTGATTCCTTCACTCTCCAGTGCAGCCGCAACGGCTTTCGGAAAGGACTCAAACCGCGGCTGCAGGAGGTAGTGGCTACCGCCGTTGAGCGTCGGCAGAAAAAGCTCCCACAGCGACACATCGAATGTCAGCGCCGTTCTCTGCAAGATGATGTCAACCGCGGTCATTGCACTATGGGCCTGGTGCCAGGCTAGCCGGTTGATGAAGGCGCCGTGGTTGACCAACACACCCTTAGGAGCTCCCGTGCTGCCAGAAGTAAAAATCAGATAGGCTGGATCGGCTGCTACAACCGGGGGCAGCGACTCAGCCGTGGCGCCATCGGAATGCAAACGCTCGATCTCGTGGAGCTGTTCCTGCAAAATCAATTCAAGGCCCATCCCCGCCTTCAGTAGCGTGCCTGTCTGTGCTTCGCTACAGAAAGCAAGACGGCAGCGTGCCGTTGTCAGCATTGAAGCCAGGCGAGCCACCGGCGTTTTCGCATCGACCGGAAAATAGACACCTCCAGCCAGCAACACGGCATAAGCGGCAACGAGGAACTCCGGGCTGCGCTCCATGCAAATAGCGACACATTCTCCAGGGCTGATATCACGCTCATGCACCAGGTACTGGGCAAGATGTCGGGCTTTGGTATATAGCGCCTGCCACGACAGGATATTCCCCTTGCCCCAACGTATCGCGGGATTTGGGTTGTCTTTAGCCGTGCGTTCGAAATATTCGGTAATGATGGGTGAGCTGATTCTCATGACGTTACAGTCCTCTTCGTTCAAGCTTTATTGTTCCCCGCAGTGGCGCCGCATTTGGCATAGCGAGAAAACGGCAGGCAAGCCTCCGCCCTGGCACGACATCGCGCCAAGTCGACGCCCCTCGAAAGGACCGTGTCCTACCGGCGATTACCTACGTACGCAGCAGTCTGGGAGCGTATTGAGCGTCTCAGGCGTAGCCACGTCCGGCATGGCGATGACATCCACGCCCAGCACTAACAGCGCGACCGGGCGGGAGGTGCGCCCCAAGATGTGGGCAATGATTGGAAAAAACACTTTTGAAATGATGATTCCGGTGCTGCATTAGTAGCGCTCACATACGGCTCGACCGATCAGCATTTTCTGCAGTTCGTTGCTGCCTTCTACCACTTGCAGAATCTTTGCATCCCGATACAACCGGCTGACACCATTCGCCTCGTCGCAGCCATGTCCGCCGTGGATCTGCACGGCCTTTGCTGCCGCATCCCCAGCATGCTGGGAAGCAAACAACTTAGCCTGGAGGATCTGTTCTAGAGCATCTTCTTCCTTGCTTTCCTTAGCCATAGTTGCTGACAGACAAACCAGCTGCGATGCCAGCAAATTCCCGGACATCTCGGCAAGATAGGCACGAACTATTCCCTGATCTGCCAGCAAGGTGCCAAAAGTCGAACGGGAATTTGCTCTGCGGGCTGATGCTGCAAGGGCCGCCTGCTGGATGCCGAGCGCAGCCCAGGCTACGCTAATGCGACCATAGTCCAGTGCGCCGGTCGACACCAGGCTTTGTCCAAATCCGGGCTTAGCGACGATGTTCGCCTTGGGGATACGACAATCGGCAAAGTCGAGCACCCCAAGGTAGGCGCTCTTAAAGCCAAGCATATTCTTCTTGGGCGTGATGGTGAAACCCGGTATATCCCTTGGGATCAGCACGGCGGTATCCAGACCGTGCAACTTGCCGAACACCAAAAACAAGTCAGCAATCTGCGCGAAAGTGATCCATGTTTTTTGCCCCGTGACACTTAGTTCATCGCCATGTTCTTCAAACCTGGTCGACAGGTTCTTCGAGTCTCCTCCAGCAGACACTTCGGTCTGCGCAAAGGCACCGATGATGTCTCCACATACCAGTGGAGCCAGAAAACGCTGCTTCTGATCGGGAGTGCCCCAGTCCTCAATGGTTTTCAACACCATTGAATGAACATTGAGCAGGCCGGTCAATGATCCACTGCCGGCGCCGATCGCCAAATTCAAAAGGCCGAAGGTCGTGGCATCAAAACCTAGGCCGCCACTGTCTTGGTTTGCCAGCCCACCTAGCCAGCCACTATGGGCCAGCTTGCGTACAATCGGAAGCGGCGTGGCCTCCTGCAGGTCCCATTCATCGGCATATGGAGTGACCTCGGTGGTGGCAAATTGCTCAAACGCCTGGAAGCGCTCGTTTTGTAAGGGGGACAGAAAACGATTAAGCACTTACAGCGACCTTCCTATCCAGAAAGTCACATACGGCCTGAATGCTATTGAAGTTGGCCCGATCCAGATCGTCGAGCCCGACCTTGATCTTGAAGTTCTTCTCAAGAAAGGCGATCAGCTGGATAGTCGCCAGAGAATTGACCAGACCGGCCTCAAAAATATCAACTGTCTCATTCAGATTTTGCTGGCCAGCAGCCTTGCATAGATATTCAGACACCAATGTCTTACGAGCAAACACGTCCATAGTTGCTTAATACTTTCTATTGTGGTCTTTAAAGTGATCTGTTGGATAGCGCAAGGTTGGATCGAACTGTCCTTGTGCAGAACGGACTCCAAGCACACGCCACCATCTTAGGCATGCCCAATTTCACGAAGGGATTCGAAATTGCGCAGCGCATATACTCCGCTAGCCTGCACCGAGAATAGCCACTCCAGCCGCTTGAGCGATCACTGGCTTGTCACGGCGCCGCCAACGACGTAGCATCCCGCTGTAGGGTGCGGCATATCCGACAACTTTCGTAATCTCTATGTATTCGATCATAATTCGCCGGTGCAAAAGCCTGAGGAAAGCATAGGACTCTCGCAAGCCTGTACTTAATTTAGAACCAAGATTGAATTTTAAGCTAGTATATCATAATGCAAACGTGGCAGCAAGTTTCCTCAATCCTCAATCGAGGAAAATTTGTGAAAAATGCGAAGTAAAAGTGTGAACAAATTTTGCTTGCAAAGGTGGCATCACAAAATTTGGTGTAAGCACAATCGGTTGCGAAAGCTTCAAAGAATGAATGGAAATTCTTTGGCATATCCTTCCGTTGCCTCTTTAGCTATGCGTCGTAGGACCTTGGATGGGTGAATCGCCATGGCTCTGGTAGAAGTCCTTCACCGCGGCCGACGCGAAGATGTCCTTGAACATCAAGGAAACGTCGACGGTGGCGGCATCGAGCGCCCGCACCGATCGATCTCCCTCCCAGAACGAGAATAGCCGCCCTCCCCGGGCCTTGATATCGTCAGCATGTACTTTGATATATTCACCAAGGAGCTTCCCGATTGTCGACGACAGTGGCACTTCGCGGCCATCGCCGTTCTTGCTGCGGTCGAGGTGGATCGTTTTTTTGGCAAGACCGACTTGTTCGAGCTCCAGCGTATAACACTCGCGCATCCGCATCGCTGTTTCGAGCGCGAGCACGAAGAACGCGCGCGCCTCCGGCATCGCCACCAGACAGGCGAGAATGCGCTCCTCTTCATCTTCATCCAGACGCCGGTCGCGTTCGACGTCGGTCTTCGCTTTGCCCCCATTGGCCACGGCAAGCTTTTCGTCTTCCTTGGTATATGTCGCGAAGCCATGCTTCAGGAGCCGTAGGAGGGGTGGCCGGGAGGATCTGTGGATGTCGCCGGCATACCCAGTCGAGGCACCTGGCAAGCGCGCCGTGGCGGTGCCCGATCGTGCTCGGAGACAGGTTGTCGACTTGCTTCATGCCGCGGACCCACGCATCAGCCCAGTCGTAGTACAAGTCGTTGGTGTTGATATCGGCGACGCGGCTCCTGACGGTCTCGAGAAGCTTCTCGTCTGAGACCGGGACCGACTCGCTACGCAGGTACTCGGCGATGCATCGCTGAACAGTCCAAGGCGTGCGCGCGACGCCTTTATCTTGCGCCAGCGTGGCGGGCACGATCCCTTGCGCGAGAAGCGACGTCAAATGGTCGCTGAACGCAACAGCCTGCTCCCTTGTATCGAAGGTCGCATAGAACGGTTTGGGAAGGAGTTTGTTGACGACACGGATCTGGAACGCCCCACTCCCCAGGACTTTGATCGTAGCCATGCACGCATTTGGGCGCATGGTCGGTCAGGGTGTCAAGGGAATGCAGGCCGTTTGCAGGCCGTTTTGAAGTGTGGTCGACCTCTTTTTTCAAGAGGTCGACGCTTGCTCGAACTAGCGAAACATCCACTAAGTCCTTGATTTTCTGGAGGCGAGGACGGGAATCGAACCCGTCTAAACGGCTTTGCAGGCCGCTGCATAACCTCTTTGCTACCTCGCCAGAGACTTGCTGCGCAACCCCCGGGAGGGTTACAAAAAAAGGAAGCGATGCTTCCCTTTCGAATTCTGGAGCGGGAGAAGAGTCTCGAACTCTCGACCTCAACCTTGGCAAGGTTGCGCTCTACCAACTGAGCTACTCCCGCATTGGAGCTTTCATCTTACTATTTACTACAACCGGATCCACAACAACTGGAGCGGGAGAAGAGTCTCGAACTCTCGACCTCAACCTTGGCAAGGTTGCGCTCTACCAACTGAGCTACTCCCGCATTGGAGTCCTGCATTCTACTACTTACCGCCACTTAAAGCCAGATCCAGAAACTGGAGCGGGAGAAGAGTCTCGAACTCTCGACCTCAACCTTGGCAAGGTTGCGCTCTACCAACTGAGCTACTCCCGCATTTTTTCAAGACCATGATTATCGCAGAAACCAAGCAACATTTCAAGGATAACCTGACGACGTTTTCTCCAAGTATCTGGAGCGGGAGAAGAGTCTCGAACTCTCGACCTCAACCTTGGCAAGGTTGCGCTCTACCAACTGAGCTACTCCCGCTTGGTTACAACATCGTTACAACATCGTCACAACAGGGCGGCATTATAGATGATCTGGACAGCCTGTCAAGGTTCGACAGGCCATTACTTCCATCAATCCATCATGCCGCCCTTTTCCTTGATCAGGGGCCAGGCCAGGCGCATGTAGTAGAACATCGACCAGACGGTCAGCACGGCGGCCAGGTACATCAGGTATTCGCCCAGGCGCTGGGTGTCGACGACGCGGAACAGCATGTCGTGCCACAGCAGCAGCGGAATGGCGGTCATCTGCGCGGCGGTCTTGATCTTGCCGATCGAGCTGACCGCCACCGAACGCGATGCGCCGATCTGCGCCATCCATTCGCGCAGCGCGGAAATGGCGATCTCGCGGCCGATGATGATGAAGGCGATGAAGTGTTCGACCCGGTCCAGGTGCACCAGCACCAGCAGCGCGCCGGCCACCATCAATTTGTCGGCCACCGGATCGAGAAAGGCGCCGAAGGCGGAGGTCTGGTTCCAGCGCCGCGCCAGGAAGCCGTCGAACCAGTCGGTGATGGCGGCGATGACGAACACCAGGGTGGCCGCCGTGTCCTGGTCGGAGCGCGGCAGCCAGTGGGCGGGCAGGTAGTACACGCCCACAACGAGGGGAATCAGGGCTACACGTAACCAGGTCAGGAGAATCGGGATATTAAAGGGCATAGAGGCGGGCGCACTGGTTAAGCGTTGATAGATGCTTGCGCCGCTAGTCTACCTTGCTAATGATCTTTTAACCAGTTTGGACCGTGCGCGGGGCATGCCGCACACACGGTCGCATCATGCCGGTCAATGCAGCTGCTTGTAAATCTCTTCGGCCAGCTGGGTCGAAATACCTTCCACCGACATCAGGTCTTCGACGCTGGCGTCGACCACGCCACGCAGGCCGCCGAAGCGCGCCAGCAGCTTCTGGCGGCGCTTGGCGCCGATGCCCTCGATCTCTTCCAGGCGCGAGGTCTGGCGCGTCTTGGCGCGCTTGGCGCGCATGCCGGTGATCGCAAAGCGGTGCGCTTCGTCGCGGATCAGGGCGACCAGCATCAGCGCCGCCGATTCCTTGCCCAGCTCCTGCGCGGCGCGCCCGTCGACGAACATCAGCGTCTCCAGGCCGACCCGGCGCCCCTCCCCTTTGGCCACGCCGACGATCAGCGAGATATCCAGACCCAGTTCGGCGAACACCTGGCGCGCCATTTCGATCTGGCCCTTGCCGCCGTCGATCAGCACCACGTCGGGCATGACACCGTCGCCATTGGCGACCTTTTCGTAACGGCGCATCAGCACCTGGCGCATGGCCGCGTAATCGTCGCCCGGCGTGATGCCGTTGATGTTGTAGCGCCGGTATTCGCCGTTCTGCATGGCGTGGTGATGGAATACCACGCACGAGGCCTGGGTCGCCTCGCCCTGCGTGTGGCTGATGTCGAAGCACTCGATGCGCAGGGCATCGAGGTCGGTCGCATCGAGTGCCAGCGCTTCGGCCAGCGCGCGCGTGCGCGATTGCTGCGAACCCTGTTCGGACAGCAGGCGCGCCAGCGAAATCTCGGCGCCCTTGTGCGCCATTTCCAGCCACTGGCGGCGCTGCCCCTGCGGCTGGAAAATCAGGTTGATGCGGTGTCCGCACTGCTCGGTGAGCGCCACCATCAACGCCGGCTGGTCGAATTCGATATTCAGGATCAGCACCCCGGGGATGAATTTTTCGCTGTAGTGCTGCGCCAGAAAGGCCGCCAGCACTTCGACTTCGATCGAGCCTTCGGCAATCGCTGCGGCGTCGCTGACCTGGGTCGGAAAGTAGGCACGGTCACCCAGGTGGCGCCCGCCGCGCACCATCGCCAGGTTGACGCAGGCGCGCCCGCCCTGCACCACCACGGCGATGATGTCGACGTCGGCGTCGCCGCCGGTTTCCATGCTTTGCTGGTGCAGCACGCGCGCCAGCGACTGGATCTGGTTGCGCACCGCGGCGGCCTGCTCGAATTTGAGTTCGCCCGCGAACGCGTGCATCTTCGCTTCCAGGTCGGCCATCACCTCGCTCTGGCGCCCGCGCAGGAACCTGGCGGCGTTGTCGACGTCAATCTTGTAGTCGTCGCGCGTGATCAGGTCCACGCAGGGACCGCTGCAGCGGCCGATCTGGTGCAGCAGGCAGGGGCGCGTGCGGTTCGAGAACACGCTGTCCTCGCAGGTGCGCAGCATGAACACCTTCTGCAGGATCTGCATCGATTCCTTGACCGCCCACGCGCTCGGGAACGGCCCGAAATACTGGTTCTTCTTGTCGACCGCGCCGCGGTAGTAAGCCATGCGCGGCACGTCCTGCCCGGTGATCTTCAGATAGGGATACGACTTATCGTCGCGGAACAGGATGTTAAAACGCGGCTTGAGCGTCTTGATCAGGTTATTTTCGAGGATCAGCGCTTCGGCCTCGCTGTGCGTGACGGTGGTCTCGAGGCGCGCGATGCGCTCGACCATCATGGCGATGCGCGGGCTGGCCAGGTTCTTCTGGAAGTAGCTCGACACGCGCTTCTTGAGGTCGCGCGCCTTGCCCACGTACAGGACCGCATCGGCTTCGTCGAAATAGCGGTACACGCCCGGCAGGTTGGGCAGCTTGGCAACGGTGGCGAGCACCTGTTCGCGCGCGGCGGCGGCGCCGGGATCGGCCGGGCCGCGATCGGCCGGGCCACGATCGGCCGGGCCACGATCGGCCGGGCCACGCTCGGCCGCGGGCGTGATGGCAGGTTGTGCGTCGGGGTTGGCGTTGGAAATTACATCGGTCATTGCAGCATCAATCCGGGTCAATTAAATCAGGCTTGCCGGGTGACGATCACGAAGGCGACGCCGTACTCGGCTTCATCGCTCACCGTCACCTGGGCACTGAGCCCATTTTGCCGCATAAAGGCGTCAAGCGCGCCACTGCACACCATGACGGGCTGGCCGGCCGGCGTGTTGAGCATCTGCGCGCTGCGCCATGCCATCGGCAGGCACAGGCCCAGGCCGATCGCTTTCGAGAACGCTTCCTTGGCCGCGAAACGCGTGGCCAGGTAGCGCATGCCGCGCACCGCGTTCTGCTCGCGGCGCTGGCGGAACACCGCCAGTTCGTCGTCACCCAAAATCTTCGTTGCGAAGCGCTCGCTGCGCGCCAGCGCCGCCTCGATGCGCGCGATCTGCACGATGTCGGTGCCGATCCCGTAGATCATCGGCGCGGCGCCGGTTAAGCCGACACGCGCGCGGCCAGGCGCGCGGCGACCATGATGGCCTTCATCTCGCGCACCGCGTTTTCAAATCCGGCAAACAGCGCATGGGCGACGATTGCGTGGCCGATATTGAGTTCGCCGATATCGGCGATGGCCGCGATGGCCTGCACGTTCTGGTAGTGCAGGCCGTGGCCGGCGTTGACCTTCAGGCCGCGCGAGACGCCAAAGCGGGCCCCGAGCCGGATGCGCTCCAGTTCATGCGCCAGTTCGCCCTCGCCGGCTTCGGCATAGCGCCCGGTGTGCAGTTCAATCACCGGCACGTTCAAGTCGGCGGCCGCGCCGATCTGCGCTTCGTCGGCGTCGATGAACAGGCTCACGCGAATGCCCTCCCCTTGCAGCTGTTTGACGGCCGCTTCGACTTCCTTGTAGTAGCGGATCACATCGAGGCCGCCTTCGGTGGTCACTTCTTCGCGCCGCTCGGGCACCAGGCATACGTCCTGGGGCCGCACGGAACAAGCGAAGTCGATCATCTCGCGCGTGACGGCCGCTTCCAGGTTCATGCGCGTCATCAGCTGCGGGCGCAGGGCGATCACGTCGGCGTCCTTGATGTGGCGCCGGTCTTCGCGCAGGTGCAGGGTGATCACGTCGGCGCCGGCCTGCTCGGCCAGCATGGCCGCGCGCAGCGGGTCCGGATACACGGTGCCGCGCGCATTGCGCAGGGTCGCCACATGGTCGATATTCACGCCCAGGTCGATGACCGGGCCATTCGGTTGGAGGAAGCTCATGATGGTTGCTCGGGTGCGTGGATAATTTATAACTGCATCAGGTCGATCAGGATCTGGCGCGTGTTCAGGGGCGATCCGCCCAGCTGGTGGGCCAGCAGGAAGCGCATCAGCACTTTGCTCTGCGCCTGGGTCACCGGGTCGCTGTAGTCTTCGCGTTCCATGTCGAGCAGGGTCTTGCCGCTCACCGCCGGCCAGCTGTCGGCGTCGCGTGCCGGGCGCGCGCCGCGCTCGGGGTCGACCACGTACTGGCCATCCGGCTCGACCGCCGTGCGGGCGCTGGTGCAGCGCGTCAGGTCGGCGGCCACGCCTGTCTCTTTAAGTAAGGCCCGTTCGAATTTTCGCAAGACGATCGGCGCCGGTTCGTTGTGGGCCAGCTGGTTCAGGGTCGAGACGTAGTGGTCGAACAGGGCCGGGTGCGGGTCGTCGCGCGCGATCAGCTTGACCAGCAGTTCGTTGAGGTAGAAGCCGCACAGCAGCGCGGTCTTCTCCAGGGGGAGCATGCCGCCCACCCACTCGGCGTCGATCAGGGTGCGCAGTTCGGACTTGCCGCTCCACGCGGCCTGCAGTGGCTGGAAGGTCTGCAGCACGCCGCGCAGCTTCGACAGCGGCCGCTTGGCGCCCTTGGCGACCAGTCCCACGCGGCCGAAGTCGCGCGTGAACATGTCGACGATCAGGCTCGTTTCCTTGTACGGATAACTGTGCAGCACGAACGATGGCTGCTCGCTGACTCGCTCGCCGCGCTGGGGGACGCGCCGCTTCGCTGGCGCCGGGGCGGACGCCAGGGAGGGCGCCAAGGCGGCCTCCAAGGAGGGTGCCGACTGTGCCTGCGCCGCGGCAGGCGCGCTGGCCGCTACGGCGACGGTCAGGTCGGCGTCGTTGGTGGGCATGCGGGTGGCGGCGCTGCTCCGCGCTTACTCGTAACCGTAGGCGCGCAGGCCCGCTTCATTGTCGGCCCAGCCGGATTTGACCTTGACCCAGATCTCCAGGTACACCGGACCGCCGAACAGCTTTTCCATGTCGAGCCGCGACTGGGTCGATACTTCCTTCAGACGCGCGCCCTTGTTCCCGATGACCATCGACTTGTGCGTGTCGCGCTCGACCAGGATGGCGGCGAACACGCGCCGCAGGTCGCCTTCCTGCTCGAATTTTTCGATCAGGACGGTGCTGGTGTACGGCAGTTCGTCACCGACGAGGCGGAACAGCTTTTCGCGCACGATTTCGGAAGCGAGGAATTTTTCGCTGCGGTCGGTGATGTCGTCCGGGCCGAACACGGGCGCGTTCTCGGGCAGGAGGCGCTTGATCTCGTTTTGCAGGCCGTCGAGCTGAAACTTGAGCTTGGCCGAGACAGGCACGATGGCGGCGAAATCATGCTTGGCCGCGATCTGCTGGGCGAACGGCATCAGGGCCGCCTTGTCCTTGACCCGGTCCGACTTGTTGATGACCAGGATGCACGGCACGTCCGTGGGCAGCAGGTCGATCACCTGCTGGTCGGCCGGGCCGAAGGTGCCCGCTTCGATCAGGTACAGGATCACGTCGGCCGAAATGAGCGTATTGGTGACGGTCTTGTTGAGCGTCTTGTTGAGCGCATTCGAGTGGCGCGTCTGGAAGCCCGGCGTGTCCACGTAGATGAACTGGGCGTCGTCCACGGTCTGGATGCCGGTGATGCGGTGGCGCGTGGTCTGGGCCTTGCGCGAGGTGATCGAGACCTTGGCGCCGATCAGCACGTTCATCAGGGTCGATTTGCCCACGTTGGGGCGGCCGACGATGGCGATATAGCCACAACGGAAGTTTTCTGGGGTAGTTGTGGCGTTCATGCAGATTTCGTTTCTGGAGGCGGGTGTTTAGGGGTTTTGGCGTCGACCGGCAGCGTGCTGTCGTCGTCGGCGTCGGGCTCGGCGTCGCTCTGGATGGTAGCGATGCCGGCCAGCTTGAGCTGGGCGGCGCGCGGCTTGGCCTTGCGGCCGGCCGGCGGGGTCTTCAGCAAGGCTTGCTCGGCCACTTCGAGCGCGAGCTTGGCGGCGGCCTGTTCGCCGGCGCGGCGGCTGCCGCCACGGCCGTAGACCTGGATGCCGAGCTTGGGCACCAGGCATTCGATCTCGAATTCCTGGCTGTGCGCGGCGCCATGGGTGGCCACCACGTTATAGGTCGGCAGCGAGATTTTCTTACTTTGCAAAAATTCCTGGAGCAAGGTCTTGGCATCCTTGCCGAGGGTGCGCGGGTCGACCGAGTCGAGAATCGGGATGTAGAAGGCACGGATCACGTCGCGCGCGGCATTGAAGCCGGCGTCGAGGAAAATCGCGCCCAGCAGCGCTTCGAGCGTGTCGGCCAGGATCGAAGGCCGGCGAAAGCCGCCGGACTTGAGCTCGCCCTCGCCCAGGCGCAGGAATTGCGACAATTCCAGCTTCTGGGCGATCTCGTAGAGCGACTGCTGCTTGACCAGGTTGGCGCGCAGGCGCGACAGGTCGCCCTCGTCGATGGCGGTAAAACGCTCGTACAGCACCGACGCCACCACGCAGTTCAGGACCGAATCGCCGAGAAACTCCAGGCGCTCGTTATGCAAACTGCTGTGGCTGCGGTGCGTCAAGGCTTGCTGCAACAGGCCAGCATCCTGGAACGTATACCCTAAGCGCGTTTGCAATAACTGAAGATTCATGTGTCGGATTTCTTGGTTGGACTGCCTTAACGGATGGGGTCTGCCGGTTTTTCAGGAATGACGCCGCTCGGGTCGGTGGTACCCGAGTAGTCGATCAGCAGCGTGACATTGGTGATCAGCGGAATGCGCGAGGTGTAGGCGAATGCCACCTGGGTCTCGCCGGTATCCTTGGTGATGATCAGGTCGGTGCCCTTGATCGTTTTAATGCTGTTGATGTCGGCGTGCTTGTCGAAGGACAGCTGAATGTCGCGCACCGTGCCGTCGATCTTCTTGGCGGCGATGATGCCGGCCTTGACCGAGCGGTATTCGAGAAAGGTCGGAAAGACTTTCATGGCGAACATGGCAATAAAGGTAATGATTGCCAGCAAGAAAATCAGGCCTGACAAGGACACACCCTGCTGTTTCGCCAGATTGACGGGTTTCGATCCGTACATAGTAAATCCCTTTGACTTTAATGAATGCTGCCGATGCGGCCAAGACTACCCAGGTTCATCCAGACAAAAAACGCCTTGCCCACGATATTCTTATTCGGGACGAAGCCCCAATAACGGCTGTCGGAGCTGTTGTCCCGATTATCGCCCATCATAAAGTAATTGCCCGGAGGTACGATACAAGTAAATTTATCGACGGTATACGTGCAACCTTCCCGGTGCGGGAAGTTCTTGACCTGGTCGATGTTGATCACCGCCTTGCCCTCATCGTTGAGGATGCGGTGCGGCACGCCGGTCAGGCCTTCCATGTATTGCTTATGGTACACGGGTGATTCCTCGTCGAGGAAATCGGGGAGCGCCGTGTACTTCACTTCCTGGCCGTTGACGGTCAGGCGCTTGTTTTCATACGTGATTTTATCACCGGGAATGCCGACCACCCGTTTGATGTAATCCTGCGCCATATCGTCGGGATATTTGAACACCATCACGTCGCCGCGCTGGGGGTCGTTGACGTCGATGATTTTCTGGTTCAGCACCGGCAGGCGGATGCCGTAGGTGAACTTGTTCACCAGGATCAGGTCGCCGATGACCAGGGTCGGCACCATCGAACCCGAGGGAATCTTGAACGGCTCGTACAGGAAGGAGCGCAGGATGAACACCAGCGCAATCACCGGGAAGAAGCTGCCCGAGTACTCGATCCAGGTCGGCTGGCGCAGGATGGCCGCTTCGATCGACTGGCGGCTGGTGTTGTCGACCTTGATGCCCTCGGTGCTCAGCTTGGCGTTGCGCGCGTCGAAGGCGGCCAGGGCCGCATCGGCCGCGGCACGCCGCTGGCGCGCGAAATAAAACACATCCAGACACCAGACGATGCCCGTGAGGACCATCGCCACGAACAGGATCAGTGCAAAATTCCCTAAGATAAACTGCAGGTTCATTTATCGTCCACTTGTAAAATTGCCAGGAATGCTTCTTGTGGAATTTCCACCGAGCCAACCTGCTTCATGCGCTTCTTACCGGCCTTCTGCTTCTCGAGCAATTTCTTCTTGCGGCTGATATCGCCACCGTAGCACTTGGCCAGCACGTTCTTGCGCAGCGCCTTGACGTTTTCGCGCGAAATGACGGTGGCGCCGATGGCGGCCTGGATCGCCACGTCGAACATCTGGCGTGGAATCAGTTCGCGCATCTTGGCGGCGACCTGGCGGCCGCGGAACTGGCTGTTGGCGCGGTGCACGATGATGGCCAGCGCATCGACTTTTTCGCTGTTGATCAGCATGTCGACCTTGACCACGTCCGCAGCCCGGTATTCCTTGAACTCGTAATCCATCGAGGCGTAGCCGCGCGAGGTCGACTTGAGGCGATCGAAGAAGTCGAGAACGATCTCGGCCATCGGCATTTCGTAGATCAGCTTGACCTGGCGGCCGTGGTAGCTCATGTCCATCTGCACGCCGCGCTTGCCGATGCACAGGGTGATGACCGAGCCCACGTATTCCTGCGGCATGTACAGATTGACCGTGACGATCGGCTCGCGCACTTCCTCGATCTTGGACGGATCGGGCATCTTGGATGGATTGTCGACCCGGATCAGGGAGCCGTCGCGCATGATCACTTCGTACACCACGGTCGGCGCCGTGGTGATGAGGTCCATGTCGAATTCGCGCTCCAGGCGTTCCTGCACGATTTCCATGTGCAGCAGGCCCAGGAAGCCGCAGCGAAAGCCAAAGCCCAGCGCCTGCGATACTTCCGGCTCGTACATCAGGGCCGCGTCGTTGAGCTTGAGCTTTTCGAGCGAGTCGCGCAGCGCATCGTACTGGTTCGCTTCGACCGGGAACAGGCCGGCGAACACCTGCGGCTGGACTTCCTTGAAGCCCGGCAGGGGCGCGCTAGCCGGCTTGGCCGCGTGGGTCACCGTGTCGCCGACCTTGGCGGCCTTGAGTTCCTTGATGCCGGCGATGACAAAGCCGACCTGGCCGGCGGAAATCTGCGGCAGGGATTGCGATTTCGGGCTGAACACGCCCACGCTCTCGACCAGCTGCACCGATTCGGACGCCATCAGCAGGATTTTTTCTTTCGGTTTCAGGGTGCCGTTGATCACGCGCACCAGCATCACCACGCCGACGTAGTTATCGAACCACGAGTCGACGATCAGCGCCTGCAGCGGCGCCTCCGGATCGCCCTTTGGCGGCGGCACCCGGGCGATCAGCGATTCGAGCACGTCTTCCACGCCCAGGCCGCTCTTGGCCGAGCACTTGACGGCGTCGGTCGCATCGATCCCGATCACGTCTTCGATCTCGGCAATCGCGTTGGCCGGATCGGCGTGCGGCAAGTCGATCTTGTTAAGAACCGGCACCACTTCCACGCCCAGGTCGAGCGCGGTGTAGCAGTTCGCCACCGTCTGCGCTTCCACGCCCTGGGAAGCATCGACCACCAGCAGCGCGCCTTCGCACGCCGACAGCGAACGCGACACTTCATAGCTGAAGTCGACGTGGCCGGGCGTGTCGATCAGGTTCAGGTTGTACACCTGGCCGTCGCGCGCCTTGTAATGCAGGGCCGCGGTCTGGGCCTTGATGGTGATGCCGCGCTCGCGCTCCAGGTCCATCGAATCGAGCACCTGGGCTTCCATGTCGCGGTCGGACAAGCCGCCGCAGATCTGGATGATACGGTCGGCGAGGGTCGATTTGCCGTGATCGATGTGGGCGATGATGGAAAAGTTACGTATGTTGTTCATTAATGCAATTCAAAACCAAGTAGGGAAGGACGACATTCGGGGTGGTCGCGCGGGCTTTGGTGCTCCAGCTTGCTGCGTCAGCTTGCTGTGCCGGCTTGCCGTATCGGGGCGACGCCGCCCCCATACGAAAAAAGCGCTCCGTGGGGGGCATGGCTATCCCCAGGCGAGCGCCTTGTCAAGCGAGAGAAGCTGTCAAGCTCAGAACAGAAGCTAATTCCGACCCCCGCATTTTACCGGATTTCAGGGTAGAAAGCCGGTCTATTGCCGAATTCCGTGTAAACATTGTTAAATCGACACAGGCGATGCCGCCAGGTAGGCACGCACGGCCGCTTCGTCGAGGAAGTAGTGGCACAGCTCGGGGCCGGCCGGGTCGCCGAACAACACCGGCACCAGTTCGTCGAAGCGCTCGACCAGGGCCGGGTCGGCATCGACGTCGATCACCTCGACGGCGAAGCGCACGGTCTCGGTTTGCAGGGCATTGAGGGCGTCGAGCAGGTCGTCGCACAGGTGGCAGTAGCTGCGGGAATACAGGGTGAATCGGATCATGGCATCGCGTTATCAAAAAGGAAAAGCCGGCGGCCAGGGGGCGCCGGCGATGGCTGGTTTGCCGCTCAGGGCTTACCTTGTTTGGGGATGGATCACCACGTATTGGGCGGTGTCGTCGCGCCGCACCAGCACCAGGGCATTTTTGCGGGGATCGAGCCGGGCGACCAGGGCGTTGAACTGTTTGGCATCCTTGATTTCGATATTGTTCAATTGCAGGATCAGGTCGCCCGGACGCAGGCCGGCACGTGCCGCCAGCGCTTCGCTGGCATCGACCAGCACGCCGCCGTCGATCTGCAATTGCTTGCGCTGCACCTCGCTCAGGTCCGACACATGCAGGCCCAGCGCGTTGGGACGCTGCTCGGGGCCCGGCTTCTTGGGACCCGGCTTGCGCGCGGCCTTGTCGTCGTCGAGCGTGACGATGTTGACCGTAATGTCTTTCTGCTGGCCCTGGCGCCAGACCGTGACCACGGCCTTGCTGCCCACGGCCGTGGCGCCCACCAGGCGCGGCAAATCGCCGCTGCGCTCGATTTCCTTGCCGTTGAACTTGAGGATGATGTCGCCGACCTTGATGCCATCCTTGTCGGCCGGACCGCCCGCCTCCACCCGCACCACTTCGACGCCGCGCGCCTGGCCCAGGCCCAGCGCCTCGGCCACGTCCTTGGTCAGTTCGTCGATTTCGACCCCGAGGCGCCCGCGCGTGACCTTGCCGCTCTTCTTGAGCTGGTCGGCAACGCGCATCACTTCATCGATCGGCACGGCAAAGGAAATGCCGTTGTAGCCGCCGGAGAGGGTCGCGATCTGGGAATTGATGCCGATGACTTCGCCGCGCATATTGATCAGGGGGCCGCCCGAGTTGCCGGGATTGACCGCCACATCGCTCTGGATCAGCGGCAGGAAGTCGCCGGTATCGCGCGACTTGGCCGAAATGATGCCGGCCGTGACCGTATTGTTCAGGTTAAAGGGCGAGCCGATGGCGATCACCCATTCGCCCACGCGGATCTTGCCTGAGTCGCCGATGGTCAGGCTGGGCAACTGTTGGGCGTCGAGCTTGAGCAGGGCCACGTCCGAGCGCTTGTCGGAACCGAGCACGCGGGCCTTGAATTCGCGCCGGTCGGTCAGGGTGACCAGCACTTCGTCGGCGCCGTCGACGACATGGGCGTTGGTGAGCACGAAGCCGTCGGCCGAAATCAGAAAGCCGGACCCGACGCCGCGCTGCAGCTCATCTTCCTGGGACGGGGCCTGGGGCGGCAACTGCGGCTGGGGAGCGCGCCTGCCGCGCGGGTCCTGCGCGCCGTAGAAGCGGCGCAGCAGGTCCAGCACTTCTTCCTCGGTGGGCGCGCGCTCGCCCGGCTTGAGCTTTTCGGTGGTGCGGATATCGACCACCGCCGGCCCGACCTTGTCGATCAGGTCGGTGAAATCGGGCAGGCCGGTGACCAGCGGCGCGCCCACCGGTGTGGCGGCCCCCGCCTGCGGGGCCGCGCCCAGGGCGGCAGCGGCGATGAACAAAGCGGAGAAGAGCTTGCTGCCAACGGAAAGTGTCATGGTGATCGGGTAGGGGGAATCGGATAAAGATTGACGTTATGGTAAGCCAAAACGCCCTCCTTGTCGCGCCGCTCGTCGCCGGCCCGGCCGCGGCGCGATGGCGCCGTCAATGGCGGGGGCGCCCCGCGCCAGGGCGGCGCCCGGCGGGCGGCCACGGCATGCCTGCCAGGCAAGCACGGCGCGGATGACGAGGGTGGATCAGGAAATCGAGGCGATGGCCGGCTTGGCCATGCTGACCGGCTTGGGATCGGCCATGCCATCGGCCCTGCCATCGGCGATGCTGTCGGCCGCGCCATCGGCCTTGGCGTCCCGGCTTCCGGTCGCGCCCTCGGCCCGCGGTTCGGTGATGGCCTCGTTCACCGGTTCGGCGACGGCTATCGCGTCCGGCGCATCGGGCGCATCGCTGCCGCTCACGGGGCCGGCGCTGCCGGTCACCGCCGCCTCGCTGATGCCGGTGACCGGCCCGGCCGCGCCGGCGGCCACGGCGGCCGGGGGAATGGGCGGCGCGCGCCGCGACAGGGCCGCGCTCGATGCGCGCAGCACGCGCTTGCCCGGCGGCGGCTCGGCCGCCAGGCGCGCCGCCAGTTTGCCGGCGAATGCGTCGGATACGTCGGGCCCGCCCGGGTCGCGCATGGCGTCGCGGATGCGGTGGTACAGGTCCCACGCGTGCTGGCCGTCGGCCGAATGCAGGGCCGCGTCAGGAAACGTGGACGGCGACAGTTCGTGGTCGCTGAACGCCGAGATCTGCTCCCGGACTTTTTTCGGGGTGTCCATCAGTATTTCCATCACTGTAAGTGTGACCAAAAGTTAACCGATTAGAGCGATCATCGCTACCTTTAGCGTCGTTTGTCAACTGGCATGTCGAGCAAGGGCCTCAACTTTTCGGCGATCACTTCGCGCGCCCGGAAAATCCGGCTGCGCACCGTGCCGATGGGACATGACATCACTTCCGCTATTTCTTCGTAGCTCAACCCTTCAATTTCGCGCAGGACAATCGCGTTGCGCAATTCGTGCGGCAGCGCCTCCATCGCGGCATTGACCGTATAAGCGATCTGCTTGCTTGCCAACACCGATTCCGGGGTGTTGATGTCACGCAAGCTGTCCGCATCGTCAAACGCTTCGGCGCGCTCCGCATCGGACTCGGTCGAGGTCGGTGCGCGCCTGCCCTGCGTGACGAGAAAATTCTTCGCCGTATTGATCCCGATTCTGTAGAGCCACGTATAGAAAGCGGAATCCCCCCTGAAATGCCGCAAGGCCCGATACGCCTTGATGAATGTTTCCTGTACCACGTCCTCGGCCTCGGCCGGATCATGCACCAGGCGCGAAACAAGCCGCATCAGCCTGCGCTGATATTTACTGACCAGCAGGTCGAACGCCTGCCTGTCGCCAGCCTGGACGCGCTCAACCAGCAGTTGATCACACTCGCGTTCTGTCGTCACTGACCCTGCCCTCTTGGCTGCAGCAGCGGCCCGTCCCTATGTCTATAGAGTTGGCCGCTTGCAATAAGTTCAAAGTATTTTGTTATTTCCGACAAATTTATTGTCCCGCCCGGCAATGGCCCTGAGGGCCACCGACAAACCCCGGAATTGCTCGCGAGCCAAACTGTCCGGCCAGATGAGCAGCACACTGACGAGCTTGCCACCGGATGAGCCCAGCAGCAGGAGCAGGCTGTGCGGCCAGATAGTCGATCCGGGAAGCAATTGCAGCACATCTGCTTCGGCCGGTACTGCGCCCAAGCTCTGTTGTACCGTCAGGCGAATCTCGCCGAGTCCAGAAATATCAATCCTGCGCCGCATTTCCCCCTGTGCCGATGCCCTCCATGCAAGCATTGCTGCCAAGGCGCAAGCCCCAGCACACCATGCCGGCAAAACGCTGGCCGCGCCAATGCCCGCAGCCCAGCGCCCGACGAGCGCAAGAGCCACGGTCAGATTGAGCGCGGCATAGCACAGCAGAACCAGACGCAAGGAACGCGACGGCCTGATGCAGGCGGAAACCGCAATCGACATAATCAGTAGGAAAGGTGCTGCGGGGCGCCAGTGCGTGATGGTGCACTGGGCAAATCGGACCCCGGCGAGAGCCGCCGGCGTTTCATCGACGCCCACACTTGAGACAAGTGCGGACGCCGAAAGTTCATGCTGCGACGCGAAAATTTTTCCTGCGCGTCATTGCACCAAGGATTGTTTTAGCGACGCCGGGGTTCAGGCCTTGCCGAATGCCTTGCCGAATGCCTTGCCGAATACCAAGGTGCCGTTGGTGCCACCGAAGCCGAACGAGTTCTTCACCGCGATGTCGATCTTCATCTCGCGCGCCGTATTGGCGCAGAAGTCCAGGTCGCAAGCGGGGTCCTGGTTGAAGATGTTGATCGTCGGCGGCGAGATCTGGTGATGCATCGCCAGCACGGTGAACACGGCTTCCAGGCCGCCGGCGCCGCCCAGCAGGTGGCCGGTCATCGACTTGGTCGAGTTGACCACCAGCTTGCCGGCGTGCGCGCCGAAGGTCTTCTTCAATCCCTGCACTTCGGCCACATCGCCCTGCGGGGTCGAGGTACCGTGCGCGTTGACGTAATTGACCTGGTCGGCATTGATGCCGGCATTGGTCAGGGCCGATTGCATGCAGCGGCTCGCACCACTGCCGTCTTCGACCGGCGCCGTCATGTGGTAGGCGTCGGCACTCATGCCGAAGCCCAGCAGTTCGGCATAGATCCTGGCGCCGCGCGCCTTGGCGTGCTCGTACTCTTCGAGCACCATCACGCCGGCACCCTCGCCCAGCACGAAGCCGTCGCGGTCGACGTCCCACGGACGCGAGGCGGTGGCCGGATCGTCGTTGCGCGAAGACAGCGCGCGTGCCGAGGCGAAACCGCCCAGGCCCAGCGGCGAAATGGTCGCTTCGGCACCGCCCGCAATCATCACGTCGGCGTCGCCGTACTCGATCAGGCGGCCAGCCGCGCCGATGCTGTGCAGGCCGGTGGTGCAGGCCGTGACGATGGCCAGGTTCGGACCGCGCAAGCCGTACTTGATCGACAGGTTGCCCGAAATCATATTAATGATCGAGGCCGGCACGAAAAAGGGGGAAATGCGGCGCGGGCCGCGCTTGGCGTATTCTTCCTTGGTGTCTTCGATCAGCGGCAAGCCGCCGATGCCGGAACCGATGATCACGCCGATGCGGTCGGCATTGTCTTCGGTGACGACCAGTCCGCAATCCTGCATTGCCTGGATACCCGCCGCCATGCCGTAATGGATAAACGTATCCATGTGGCGGGCATCCTTGGCAGGGATGTAATCCTCGATATTGAAACCCTTGACTTCGCCCGCGAAGTGGGTCGAAAAGGGCTGCGCATCAAACTTGGTGATGTTGGCAATGCCCGACTTGCCGGCCAGCGCCGCGCTCCACGTCTCGGCAACCGTGTTGCCGATTGGTGAAACGCAGCCCAGCCCGGTGATGACGACACGACGATTTCGTGAACGGCTCAAGCGATTCTCCCGAGAAAAATTGTAAAACTTAGGCCTTGACGTGCGCCGTAGCGTAGTCGATTGCCTGTTTCACGGTGGTGATCTTTTCAGCTTGTTCGTCAGGGATTTCCATTTCGAATTCGTCTTCCAGTGCCATCACCAGTTCGACGGTGTCGAGGGAATCCGCACCGAGGTCGTCAACGAACGAAGATTCGATTTTGATGTCTACTTCTGCAACGCCCAGTTGCTCAGCGACGATTTTTTTAACGCGTTGTTCGATATCCGACATGTTATGGCTCCATTGTGTGTGTTACGGAAAGTGCGCGCATTTTATCAGGTTTGCGCGGTGAAAAACTAATTTCGGTGTCTGCCGCAAATTCCACCGAACGTACTGCTAAATGACGAGAATTCCCCTTATCTGATCCGTGCGCAGGGCCGCAAATGGGATCAGGCAAGGCACTCAACATCAATTCATATACATTCCGCCGTTCACGTGCAGGGTCGTGCCCGTGATGTACGCCGCTTGCGGCCCCGCCAGGAAGGCGACGGCGTGGGCGATGTCTTCCGGCGCGCCCAGGCGCCCCAGCGGAATTTGCGTCAGCAAGCCGGTGTGCTGCTCGGCACTTAATGCCTTGGTCATATCGGTATCGATGAAACCGGGAGCGATGCAGTTGACCGTGATATTGCGGCTGCCGATCTCGCGCGCCAGCGCCCGGCTCATGCCGGCCACGCCGGCCTTGGCGGCCGCGTAATTCATCTGCCCCGCATTGCCGGCCGAACCGACCACCGAGGTGATGTTAATAATACGCCCATGCTTCGCTTTCATCATGCCGCGCAGGACCGCGCGCGACAGGCGCCCCACCGCCGACAGGTTGGTGGCGATGACACTGTCCCATTCCTCGTCCTTCATGCGCATGGCCAGCTGGTCTTGCGTGATGCCGGCATTGTTGACCAGGATCGACAGGCTGCCGAAACCCTTTTGCACATCGTCGACGACGGCGCTGCAGGCGGGCGCATCGGTCACGTTCAGGACCGCGCCCTTGCCGCCGAATTCGGCCAGATAGGCGGAAATCGCCTCTGCGCCGCTCTCGGTGGTGGCGGTGCCGACCACTTTCGCGCCCTGGCGGGCCAGTTCGAGTGCGATGGCCTTGCCGATGCCGCGCGACGCGCCCGTGACCAGGGCGACTTGATTTTCCAGTTTCATTGATGTCCTTTTGTTCTAATATTCTGCGATGCCCTGCGATACTGCGCCAACTGGCTTACGCCTGATTGAGGCTGCTCAATACGCGCTCCAGCGAAGCCTGGTCCACCAGCGCCTCGCCCACCAGTTGCGCATCGATGCGCTTGGCCATGCCGATCAGCACCTTGCTCGGCGCCGATTCGATCACCTGGGTGACGCCGCCGGCCGCCATCATCTGCATGGTTTCGACCCAGCGCACCGCACCGGCCGCCTGGCGCACCAGCGCATCCTTGATCGCTTCGGGATCGTTCAGGATAGCCACGTCGACGTTGTTGATCAAGTCGATCCGCGGCGCCGCGAACGGCACATCCTTCAGATAGTCGCGCAGGCGGTCCGAGGCCGGTTTCAGCAAAGAGGAATGGAACGGCGCCGACACCGCCAGCTTCATGGCGCGCTTGGCGCCCTTGGCCTTGGCCAGTTCGCAGGCGCGTTCGACGGCGCCATTATGGCCGGCGATCACGATCTGGGTCAGCTCGTTGAAATTCACCGCCTCGACCACTTCGGCCGGATTGGCGGCGTCCGTTACGGCTGCCGCTTCGGCGCAAATCGCGCGCACCTCGTCGGCCGGCAGGCCGAGGATGACGGCCATGCCGCCCTGCCCCACCGGCACCGCTTCCTGCATGGCCTGGGCGCGGAAGCGCACCAGCGGCACCGCATCCTTGAAGGCGATCACGCCGGCCGCCACCAGGGCCGAATATTCGCCCACGCTGTGGCCGGCCACCACCGCCGGCACGGCGCCGCCGGCCGCGATCCAGGCGCGGTAAACGGCGACCGAGGCGGTCAGCATGACAGGCTGGGTATTGGTGGTCAGGTCCAGGTCTTCCTTGGGACCGTCGGCGATCAGTTTGCCCAGGTCGAAGCCGAGCGCTTCGTTGGCTTCGGCAACGGTTTGCGCGACCACGGGGTTGCCGGCGAAGCCGCCCAGCATGCCGATGGCCTGCGAACCCTGGCCGGGAAATACGAACGCGAATTTACTCATGGAATGATGTCCTCCTGTTTTGTTTTTATGGCGGCATCCGCATCAAGGACTGATGCGGGCAAGAATTAAATAAACGGCGAAAGAATCGGCAAAGGAAATGGCGAAGGCAACGGCGGAGCTCGCGGGCGCCACCGCGCCGGGCGCCGCCGCGCCGGGCGCCGCCGCGCCAGAACCAATCACATGCGCACCAGCACGGCGCCCCAGGTGAAGCCGCCGCCGACGCCTTCCATCATGACGTTGTCGCCCGCCTTGATGCGGCCATCGCGCATGGCGATATCGAGCGCCAGCGGAATCGAGGCGGCCGAGGTATTGCCATGCTGGTCGACCGTGACCACCATTTTATCGAGCGGCAAGCCGAGCTTTTTCGCCGTGCTTTTCATGATGCGGATATTGGCCTGGTGCGGCACCAGCCAGTCGAGCTGGCCGGCGGTCATGTGCGCGTGTTCGAGCACCTCATTGGCCACCTGCTCGAGCACGGTGACGGCCAGCTTGAACACTGCAGGGCCATCCATGTACAGGAAAGCGCTGCCGGCGATCGCGCCGCCGGCCAGGGTGCCCGGCACGCTGAGGATGTCGGAATAGCGCCCATCGGCATGCAGTTTGCATGCCAGAATGCCCGGCTCTTCCGAGGCGGTCAGGACAATGGCCCCGGCGCCATCGCCGAACAGCACGCAGGTGGTGCGGTCGTTGAAATCGAGAATGCGCGAAAACACTTCCGCGCCGATCACCAGCACGTTCTTGTGCGCGCCCGACTTGATGAAGGCGTCCGCCACCGACACCGCATACACGAAGCCGCTGCAGACGGCTTGCACATCGAAGGCGGCGCTGTTGTTGTGCATGCCGAGCTTGCGCTGGACGATGCAGGCGGTGCTGGGAAAACTGCCATGGAAATCGGGGGTCGAGCTGGCCACGATGACGAGGTCGATTTCCTCGGGATGCTTGCCGGCCATCTCGAGCGCCTTGCGGGCGGCCGCCACGGCCAGGTCCGACGACAGCTCGTCCGGCGCTGCGTAATGCCGGTTCGAAATACCGCTGCGGGAGACGATCCACTCGTCCGACGTTTCGATGCCCTTGGCCGCCAGTTGCTCGGTCAGGTCGCCGTTGGAGACGCGCTTGGCCGGCAGATAGCTGCCGGTGCCGATAATTTTGCTGTACAAGGTCATTGCTAGCCGTCCTACGAGTGGGTTATTCCTGGCACTTCCGGGTCAGGCGTACGGGGCATCAACTCGGCGATCATGGCCGAGAGCTGCTCCTGCACATTGTATTTTGCCGCGTCGAAGGCGCGTTTGATCGCCCACTCATACGAGTAGGCATCGGCGCCGCCGTGGCTCTTGAACACCAGGCCGCGCAAACCGAGCAGGCTGGCGCCGTTGTAGCGCGACGGATTGAAACGGTTGGAGAATTTCTTCAGGGCGCCGCGTCCGATGATGGCCCCGAGCATGGTCAGCGGATTGCGCTTGAACTCGGTGGTCAGGGCATCCTTGACGAAGCGGCCCAGTCCCTCGGCCGCCTTGAGCGTGACGTTGCCGACGAAACCGTCGCACACCACGATGTCGGTGGTGCCCTTGAAAATATCGTTGCCTTCGACGTTGCCGTAGAAATTCAGGGCGCCGCGCTCATGGTCTTCGCGCAGCAGCTTGCCGGTGGCCTTGACCACTTCATTGCCCTTGATTTCTTCGGTGCCGACATTGAGCAAGCCGATGGTGGGGCGCTTGATGCCTTCCATGGCCGAGACCAGCACCGAGCCCATGATGGCGAACTGGTGCAGGTGATGCGGCTCGCAGTCGACGTTCGCGCCCAGGTCCAGCATATAGGTCGGGCCGTCTTTCTGGTTGGGAAGGATCGAGCAAATGGCGGGACGGTCGACCCCGGCCATGGTCTTGAGCACATAGCGCGACACCGCCATCAGGGCGCCGGTATTGCCGGCGGACACACAGGCCTGGGCCTTGCCGTCCTTGACCAGCTCGATCGCCACGCGCATCGACGAATCCTTCTTGCGGCGCAGGGCGATTTCGATGGGATCATCCATCGTCACCACTTCGGACGCATGCAGGATGGACAGGCGCGGATGGCTGTCGGCTTTGTGTTTTTTGAGTTCTGCGCGCAACTCGTCCTGCAGGCCGACCAGAATCAATTCTGCTTCGGGTTCGCTGCTGAGGAAAGAGAGTGCTGCGGGGATAGTAACTGAGGGGCCATGATCGCCGCCCATGCAGTCAATGGAAATTTTAATTGTCATTTTGTGGATTCGTACCGCGACTCAACAGCGTGTGGCGGCAGGATGCGATCTGGAAGTGGGCGAGCGCCAAGCAGAGTCTGCGTAATTCGAAATGACGGTGTGCAAAGGTGGTTTGCAGCCGGTGACAAAGAAAAAGCGGTGCGACGCACAAAAAAGTCGTTGCACCGCTTTCATCTTACTCAAACTAAAACGTCGATTACTCGTCGTTTTTGGTTTTGAGAACTTTGCGACCACGGTAAAAGCCGTTAGGGCTGATGTGGTGACGCAGATGCGTTTCACCGGTGGTTGGCTCGATGCCCAGTTGTGGCGCGACCAGGAAGTCGTGCGAACGGTGCATACCGCGCTTCGAAGGGGATTTCTTGTTTTGCTGAACTGCCATGATGACTCCTAATACATAAGTTCTAAAATTCTAACACAATCGATCAGCAAATACATGCGAATCGAGTATCCCAGCGGCAAAATTTCTTTACCGACATGTTTAACGCCGTCCTACCTTTACTACCAATGCCATACTCGACTACAACACGCGTTTGACACGTTCATTACACTTGCTTGTTCTGTATTTCAGCCGCCAGCCGCACAGCGACTATTCCGGCTTGAGATTCTTGAGCCCCGCAAACGGCGACGGCTTGTCGGACTTGACCGCGTCGAGCAGCTTGCTGTCCGGACATGCGTCGTGCTTCGGCACTTGCGGCAGGGCCAGCAAGGCCTCATCCTCGAACAGATCGCGCACATCGCATTCGCGGCTGCCGACGATGACGTCGATGCTCTCGTCGTTCAATACTTCCTCGATCTCGTCCGCATGCTCGTCATCCTTGCCGAGCATCAGCACGGTGGACGAATCCATCTCGTAAGCGAACGGGGCCAGGCAACGCTGGCATACCAGCTGGACCGTGCCGGATACCGACAAGGTCATTTGCGGATAGCCCTGCTTGCTGGTCGACCCATCGATGGTCCAGGCGATCTGGCCCGACTGGTCGGCGCAATCCTTGTTCAACCGGCTCATTTCAGCGACAGGCGTGACGCCCTCGCGATGGCCGTTGCTTCGACAAAACTCAAAAGCGTCGATGACAAAAGCACTCATTGCAGAAATTTTCCCCGGAAAACCTGCGATAATAACAGGCTTCTCGCTGTGGAGTCAAAGACTAAGCGCGATTATTTGGGCATGGACCCGCGCGCTGTTGCTGGCGCGACCACGCCGTGCCCGCCAGATGAATCCCGCTGCGCCCGCTAACAGGGACAGCCAACCGGACCAAGGTACGACATGATACCAACTTCCACCGCACCGCGGCTAATTCTTGCATCGAGTTCCGCGTATCGGCGCGAATTGCTCGAACGCCTGCGCCTGCCGTTCGACGTGCTGGTGCCCGATATCGATGAAACGCCCCTGCCCGGCGAATTGCCCGAAGCGACCGCGCTGCGCCTGGCGCGCGCCAAGGCCGAAGCGGTCGCGGCGCGCGCGCCGGGCAGCGTTGTCATCGGTTCCGACCAGGTCGCCACGCTCGACGGCGAGCAGATCGGCAAACCGGGCAACCACGCCAATGCCCTGGCCCAGCTGCAGACCATGCGCGGACGGCGCGTGGTGTTCCACACGGCGCTGTGCCTGTGGGACGGCCGCACCGGCACGGCCCAGGTGGAGAACGTGCAAACGTTCGTCACCGTGCGCGACCTGCCAGATGCCGAACTCGACGCCTACCTGCGCATCGAGCAACCCTACGACTGCGCCGGCAGCGCCAAGAACGAAGCGCTCGGCATTGCCATCCTGGAACGCATCGACAGCACCGACCCGACCGCCCTCACCGGCCTGCCCCTGATCGCCCTGACCGGCATGCTGCGCCAGGCCGGATTCTCCTTCTTTCAACAGTGAGCACTGCACTTAGACCATGTCCGGCACTTTATATCTGATCCCCAACACCCTCGGCGCCGACACGGCCACCGACGCGCTCGCGCACATCATTCCCGAGCAAGTCCAGGCACTGACCGCGCGCCTCGACTATTTTGTCGCCGAAAACGCCAAGACCGCGCGCGGCTTCCTGAAGCTGATTGCGCAGCGGCATCCATTAGCGAAAACATTGCAGGAAATCGAGATTGCTGAACTGAACGTGAACACCCCGGCGCAAGCGCTGGCCGGCTTGCTGGAACCGCTGCTGGCCGGGCGCGACGCCGGCCTCATCTCGGAAGCGGGCGTGCCGGCGGTGGCCGATCCGGGCGCCGACCTGGTGCGTCTGTCGCACGAGCGCGGCATCCAGGTGCGCCCGCTGGTCGGTCCCTCGTCGCTGCTGCTGGCGGTGATGGCGAGCGGCTTGAACGGCCAGAGCTTCGCCTTCAACGGCTACCTGCCGACCGACGCGGCGCTGCGCACCAAGCGCATCAAGGAGCTGGAAACGCGTTCACGCGCGGAAAAGCAGACCCAGCTGCTGATCGAAACGCCCTACCGCAACGGCGCCATGCTCGACGCCCTGGTCGGCGCCTGCCAGCCGGGCACGCTGATCTGCGTCGCGACCGACCTGAGCCTGCCGACCGAATCGATCCGCACCTTGAACGGCGGCAAATGGAAGTCATTGCTGGCGGCCGGCAAGGCGCCCGACTTCCACAAGAAGCCGACGGTGTTTTTGCTGCTGGCGTAATACGCAACAGGCGCGCTTGGCGTCGGAAACACGCCAGATAGTCACAAGAAGCCAACGGTGGATGTGCGCCTGACAGAATCAGCGCCCGCCACCAATGCCGCCAAGTTAAGCTCCGTCATTCCTGCCATTGGCAGAAATGACTTCCCGCGCAGGTCCCAGTTTCCAAGAAACTCCTCCAATTCCTTGGAACGAGGCAAGTCCAGAGGCTAATGCCGCTAACTTAAGCTCCGTCATTCCCGCGCAGGCGGGAATCCAATTCCGTAGCGCAGTCACAGGCGGCTCGACGAACTTGGATTCCCGCCTACGCGGGAATGACGGTTTTGAAGTTTGTGGTGAGAAAAACGCTGACCTAACGCCATCGAATCCAAAGGCCAGTTCTTGGAGAGGCGGGAAAGACGGTTTTTGAGTTTGTGGTCAGATAACGACTTAACTTAGCGGCATTAGCGCCCGACCCGGGATGGTCTCGCCTTTGGATATGGGTGTTTCAGGCCACCAGCTCGTTCACCCAGCCGAAGGCTTCCATTTCGATCTCGCGCATGACCTTGGCACTGAGGCCGAGCGCCTTGAGCGACCTGGCCAGTTCCGGGCCGCGCTTGGGATTATCCAGCAGCTCGACCACGCGCAGCATGTCGCCCAGCACGCCCTTGCGTTCGAGCAGGGCGGCGCGCACTTCGTCGGCCACCACCACGGTGCCGAGAATTTCCTGCATCGACATCGAAAACAGCGCATCCATCAGCGACATGATGCCCACCGTGAAACCGGTCTCGGCGCTGGCGCCCGGCACTTTCTGCGTCATCAGTTCCATCAGCTTGCCGCGCGTGGTGGCCATCTGCAGCAGCGGCGAATTCAGCTCGACCGCCGCGCCCGGCTTGGCATACAGCAGGATTTGCAGCCAGCGCTGCAATTGCTGACGCCCCAGCACGTACAGCGCCTCGGTCAGCGAATCGATGCGCCCGCGCGCGCCGGCCGCCGGGGTATTGACCAGCCGCAGCAGATTCAGGCTGATCAGGGCGTCGCGCTTGACGGCGCGCTCGATCTCGGCGTCGTCGGCGTCCGAATTGATCAGGTCGAGCAGGCGCAGGATGACCAGTTCCGACGGCGCGATTTTCTTGCCGCTCAAAATGGCCGGACGCGCGAAATAATAGCCCTGGAAATACTCGAAGCCGAGCGCCATGCACGCCTCGAACTCCTCGACCGTCTCGACCTTTTCGGCCAGCAGCTTCTTGTTGCGTCCGTTCAGGGCGGCCACCAGCGCCGGCAAGGCCTGCGCCGGCACGGCCTGCACATCGACCTTGATGATGTCGACCAGGTCGACCAGCTTGCGCACATCCTCGGACTCGTCGACCACATCGTCAAGGGCGAACTTGAAGCCGAACTCCTTGAGCTCGCGCACGCGCGCGATCACAGCGGGCGTGGCCTGCACGGTTTCGAGGATTTCGAGGATGACCTTGTCGTGCGGCAGGAAGCGCACGAAGTCGCTCATGAGGACGATCTCGTCGACATTGACGAACGCCAGGCGTTCGCCGACCACCTTGGCCATGCCGAGTTGGGACGCGTGCGAAATCACGGCCGCCGTGGCGGCGGCGTGATCGGTCACATTGGCGTCGCCGCCGTTTGCGCTGCGAAACAAGAGTTCAAAGGCAACCAGTCGCTGGTTGCGTCCGAGAATAGGCTGGCGCGCGAGAAAGAAATCGTCGGACGGCAGCGCCAGCTCGGCCACGGTATCAATAGGCATGGGGAATCCGGAAAACAGGGGCGCCGACCACGACGCCACCTGCGGTGACTATACTACGGCGGCAGACTTAAGGACGGCGCGGGCCGCTGTTGCGTGGACCGGTCGGACGCGCACTCTTGCCCGCCGCGCCGCCTTCGGCCGGCCGCGCACTCTTGCGCGTGACGCCAGCCTCGGTGGGGCGCGCGCTCTTGCCAGCCGCGGCAGCGGCAATGCTGGAGCGCTTGGCCACCGGCGCGCGTGGTGCGCCGCCAGCCGCGCCGGGCGTGCCTGCCGGTGCTTGCCCTGGCAGGCGCAGGCTGCCGGCACCGGCGGTCGGGCTGGCCTTGCGGGCGTTACCGACCGGCATGCGCACGGCGCCGTTGGCACCGGTGCGGCCGCTGGCGGTACCGGTCACCTGGGTGCCTTTTTCGATCACGTAGGTGGCGTCGGCATTCTTGCCCAGCACCTGCACCAGGTACGGCATCACCTGGCGCAAGGTCGGCTCCAGGGTGTACGGCGGGTTGAGAATGAACATGCCGCTGCTGTGCAGGCCGAAGCCATCCGGACCCGGGGTGGTGATGGTCAGGGTGACGTTCAGCCATTCCTTGGCCGCCAGGCGCTTGAGCTTGTCGGCGAACTGGCGCGATTCCATGCGCTGCAGCACCGGATACCAGATCGCGTAAATGCCGGACGGGAAACGCACCAGCGCATCGTCGAGCGCGTCGCGCACCTTGCGGTAATCCTGCTTGTCTTCGTACGGCGGGTCGATCAGGACCAGGGCGCGGCGCGATGGCGGCGGCAGCAGGGTCTTGAGGGCGTGGAAACCATCGCCGCGCTCGATCAGCACGCGCCGGCCGCGCGCGCTCGGGCGCTCGCCCTGCGCTGCCGCGTGCGCTTCGACCTTGCGGAAGTTATCGGCCAGGATCTTGCTGTCGGCCGGATGCAGCTCGAACAGGCGCAGGCGGTCGTGCTCGCGCATGACCTTGTCGGCGCAATACGGCGAACCCGGGTAGTAGCGCATCTTGCCGCTCGGGTTCAGTTCCTTGATCAGGTTGACGTATTCAGCCAGCGGCTTGGGCAAGTCCTTGCGCTCCCACAGCGGGCCGATGCCGGTTTCGTATTCGGCGTTCTTGGACGCGTAACCGCCATCGAGCGCATACACGCCGGCACCGGAGTGGGTGTCGATATAGGTGTAGGCCGTGTCTTTCTGATTCATGTATTCGTGCAGCTGAATCTGCACGAAATGCTTCAGGACGTCGGCGTGATTACCCGCGTGAAAGGCGTGGCGGTAGCTCAACATAACGTGGGTATTCCATAAAAAAGGGGGATCTGAGCCGCCATTATCCTCTATAAAGACGGTTCGGACGCAAAAAGCGCGTAAATGCGCAACGCCCTCCCCCTTGACCGCGCGGCATGTGCCTGAGGCGGACAAGGGGGAAGGCGCTGTGCGTTTCCACCCGTGGGGGCGCGGGATGGCCCGTTTCGGGACCATCCCGCTGGCGGCGCTCCTTGTGGAAGCGCCGCGGATCAATAGCGTTTAAGCTACTTTCTTTTCGTCGAAGAATTGTTCATCTTCGGTCGAACCATGCAGCGCGGTGGTCGAGCTCTGGTTCTGCTGGATGGTCTGGGTGACGGCGTCAAAATAGCCGGTACCGACTTCGCGCTGGTGCTTGACGGCCGTGAAGCCCTTGTCGGCGGCGGCGAATTCGGCTTCCTGCAGCTCGACGAAGGCCGACATCTGGCGACGCGCATAGCCGTGCGCCAGGTTGAACATGCCGTAGTTCAGGGCATGGAAGCCGGCCAGGGTGATGAACTGGAACTTGTAACCCATGGCGCCCAGTTCTTTCTGGAACTTGGCGATGGTGGCATCGTCCAGGTTCTTTTTCCAGTTGAACGATGGCGAGCAGTTGTAAGCGAGCATCTTGCCTGGGAACTTGGCGTGCACGGCGTCGGCGAACTGCTTGGCGAAGGCCAGGTCCGGCTTGCCGGTTTCGCACCACACCAGGTCGGCGAACGGCGCGTAGGCAATGGCGCGCGAAATGGCTTGCTCGATGCCCGGACGGACTTTGTAGAAGCCTTCCACGGTGCGCTCGCCGGTGCAGAATTCACGGTCGTTGTCATCCACGTCGGAGGTCAGCAGGTCGGCCGCTTCGGCGTCGGTACGGGCGATCACCAGGGTCGAGGTGCCCATCACGTCGGCCGCCAGGCGCGCCGCGGTCAGCTTTTCGACCGCTTCACGGGTTGGCACCAGCACTTTGCCGCCCATGTGGCCGCATTTCTTGACCGACGCCAGCTGATCTTCGAAGTGAACGCCGGCGGCGCCCGCATCGATCATCGACTTCATCAGTTCGTAGGCATTCAGGACGCCGCCGAAGCCGGCTTCGGCATCGGCGATGATCGGCGCGAAGTAATCGATGTCATCCTTGCCTTCGGACCACTGGATCTGGTCGGCGCGCTGGAAGGTGTTGTTGATGCGGCGTACGACCAGCGGCACCGAATTGGCCGGGTACAGCGATTGGTCGGGATACATTTCGCCAGCGACGTTGGCGTCGCCTGCGACTTGCCAGCCGGACAGGTAGATGGCTTTCAGGCCAGCCTTGACCTGCTGCATGGCCTGGTTGCCGGTCATGGCGCCGAGGGCGTTGACGAAAGGCTCGTTATTCACCAGATCCCACAATTTTTCCGCGCCGCGCTTGGCCAGCGTGTGCTCGATCTTCAGCGAGCCGCGCAGACGCACCACGTCGGCTGCGGTGTAGTTACGTACAACACCCTTCCAGCGTGGGTTGGTGTCCCAATCTTTTTGCAGTTCTGCTACTTGCTGTTCACGAGTTGCCATGGTGTTCTCCTAATTGAAAGCCGAGTTAAGTAACGAAATCCGTTAGAGAAATCATAGACCGTTTTGCGCGCTGCAACAACACTCTTATATAAGACATATAACTAAATTTAAATCCTTAAAAATCAATTACTTGAAATTCATATCTCATGATACGAAATGAAATTTCTCCAAATGGAAGAGCGCGGCAAGGCAAATCGATGGCAGCATTTTGCATTGTGAAATGCAGTGCCCGCCTGATGAAATCCGGCGGCCGTTTTTCCGCCGGCCAACGGCCGCGTACCGGACAAGGTGCCCCGCGCAGCGGCAATCGGCTGCTGAGTGTTGCACAGAAGACACACGATGCTAAAATTCTCACGCAAAACGCCCGGAATCGCTCGAAAACACATGTCTCGCGTACAGTGCCGTAGGATAATGTGCCTTCAGGCAATCCTTAATCACTGCCGCACGACGCGCTCGGCGTCTCCAGGCAGTTTGCGAAGCGGTCCATGGCGGACAGTGCAACTCCTACGAACAACAATTCCTCATCCAATCCCGTTGCGCAGACGAGCGGGATGGTTGCCAGCTACAAAAGTCCGGCACGCAGTTTAGTGTCGGCCCAGCAATCGGTATCTTGATGTCCGATACGCTGGCCGATCTGCCACGTCAAGCAGACCTACATTACGAATGCATCTCATGAACCCAAAATTTACTCTTAATATTTTCCACAAAGTACTCATCACTCTGTTAGCGGTCACGCTGATCCCCCTGTGTACATTGTGGCTGGTCAGCGACAAGGCAGCCCAGCGCCAGCTGACCGCCAACGTGTCGCAAAACCTGGTCCTGACCATGAACACGGTTGCCAACGGCATTATTGGGTGGGATAACACCAACGTGCGCGCCATGACCCAGGCGGCCAGCCTGGACGACATGATTTCGATGAAGGCCGAGCGCCAGAATCCGATCCTGAGCGTCACCGGCACCGCCTACGAATGGTCGTACCTGATGTTTACCATCACGCCCGACGGCGCCAACGTCGGCCGCAACGACGGCGGCGCCCTGACCCCCTACGGCGACCGCTCCTACTTCCAGCAAGTCATCAAGGGCGCGCCGGTCGGCCGCCAGGTCGTGATCGGCAAAACCAGCGGCAAGCCGGCGCTGATCTTGGCCACCCCGATCCGCGACGCCAGCTCCACGCTGGTCGGCGTGCTGGCCATGTCGATGTACCTGACGGATATTTCCAAGATCGTTACCGATATCCGCATCGGCGAAACCGGCCGCGCCATCCTGCTCGACGCCAGCAACAAGGTCATCGCCCACGGCGACGCCTCCAAGGTCCGCACCGCGCTGCAGGATTTCAGCGCCTATCCGGCACTGAAAGTGGCCGGCATCGCCGACGCGCCGGTCGTCTACAACTCCGAAGATCGCCAGGTGATCGGCTTCATGCGTAAATTACCGCAAGGCTGGACCTTGCTGGTTGAACAAGATTACGACGAAGCATTCGCCACCATGAACCGGATGGAAAAGGATGCCCGCGTCCTGATCGGCGTCAGCGTGGCGCTCGTCATCGCCATCGCGATTTTCCTCGGCAAGGCCCTGACCCGTCCGATCAACGATTTGACCGCGATTGCGCGTCAGCTCAGCAACGGCGAACTGCAGGTCACGATCGCGCAAATCGATCGCGGCGATGAAATCGGCTCGCTGGCCCGCGCCATCGATCGCCTCGGTGTGAGTATTCAGCTGGCAATGGATCGCCTGCGCAAGAAGGGGTAATTCGCAAGGCGGCCCGGCTGCCCTCCCCCCTGCGCCGCAGCCATCATGGCGTGGCCGCCATGGGGGAGCAGGCAGAAAACCCGGTCCGTCGCGCGGCAGGTGCCGTGTTGCAGTTTTACCTATCTTGAGGCGGGATATTGTTGCAGTAAACACACAACCCGAGGGAATTCTTACTAAAAACAACGGGAAGGCGCTGATAACCCATGCTTTTGGTAAAGACCGGTATAATAATGTGCTTACAAGCAACCTTAAGACACTGCCGAAGACCGCGCCCCGATGTTTCCGGAAGATGGCGGCACGGGTCATCACGGACAGTGCAATCCTGCCAACAGTAAGCTCCGAATTTTCGATCCCGCCGCGCGCCAAGCGCACGGGATTGCCAGATACAAAAGTCCGACACCCAGTTAATGTCGGCCCAGCAATCGGTATCTTGATGTCCGACACGCTGGCCGATCTGCCACGTCAAGCAGACCTCTATTACGAAGGCGCAGCATGAACCCAAAATTTAGTTTGAATATTTTTCACAAGGTACTCATCACCTTGCTCGCAGTCACACTGATCCCCCTGTGCACCCTGTGGATCATCAGTGACCGGGCAGCGCAGCGCGAGCTGACCGACAACGTGTCGCAAAGCCTGATCCTGACCATGGACACCGTGGCCAACGGCATCAACACGTGGGACGACACCAATCTGCACGCGATGAACCAGGCCAGCCGCCTTGCGGATACGATTTCGATGATTCCGGAGCGCCAGATCCCGATCCTGAAGGCGACCGGCAAAGCCTACGAATGGTCGTTCCTGATGTTTACGATCGCACCGGACGGCTCGAACACGGCCCGTAACGACGGCGGCGCCCCGATCAATTACGGCGACCGTTCGTACTTCCAGGCCGTGATGAAGGGCCAGCCCGTCGGCCGCCAGGTCGCCATCAGCAAAACGACCGGCAAGCCGGCGCTGATCGTGGCCACTCCGATCCGCGATGCCAACGCCGCCCTGGTCGGCGTGCTGGCCATGTCAATGAACCTGACCGATATTTCCAAAATCGTGACCGACATCCGCATCGGCGACACCGGCCGCGCCATCCTGCTCGACGCCAGCAACAAGGTCATCGCCCACGGCGACGCTTCCAAGGTCCGTACCGCCCTGCAAGATTTCACCGGTTACCCGGCACTCAAGGTGGCCGGCATCGTCGACGCCCCTGTCGTCTACACTGCGGAAGAGCGCAAAGTGATCGGTTTCATGCGCAAATTGCCGCAAGGCTGGACTTTGTTGGTTGAACAAGATTACGATGAAGCATACGCTACGATGCACAAGATGGAACGCGAAGCGCGCATCCTGATCGCCGCGGCCGTGGTCCTGGTCATCGGCGTCGCCATTTTCTTCGGCAAGGCATTGACCCGTCCGATCAACGAACTGACCGCGATTGCCCGTCAGCTCAGCAATGGCGAACTGCAAGTCAATATTCCGCAAACGGCCCGCGGCGATGAAATTGGCTCGCTGGCCCGTGCCATCGAACGTCTCGGCGTCAGCATCCAGCTGGCAATGGATCGCCTGCGTAAAAAGGTTTGATACCGATGAGAGGTTACTGATATGTCACAACCGGAATTCATGCCATTTATCGACGTGGTCGACCAGATCGCTGGCTTTTGCTCGCAGCGCGTCACCGGCACGGCGTTGCTGATCAGCGACGACAACCGCATGGCCCAGGTCCACCTGCAAGCCGGCAAGATCGTCTTCATCCTGTGCCGTGGCCGCCGCGGCCGCGACGGCCTGGCCATCATGCGCACCATGCAGAACGCGCGCCTGACGCTGGACAAGGCCGGCGTCGTCAATGCTGACGGCCTGGACTGGCCGACCGAGATCGTGCTGGGCTACCTCGACGGTACCCTGGACGACTTGCCTGGCAGCGGCGTGCTGGGCGGTGCCGCACCGCGTCCCGCCGCCGCCGCGCCGCGCCCTGCCGCCACGCCGGGCCTCACGGCCGACATCAAGACCACCTTGCAGCGTTGCCTGGTGAAGTATGTGGGACCGATGGCGGAAATCGTCTGCAGCGACCATTTCGATGGCGCCACCGACGTGCGCGCCGTGGTCATGGCGCTGGCCAAGGAAATCCCGAACGACGACCAGGCCGCCAAGTTCAAGGTCGACGTCGCCAAGGCGCTCGACATGCCTGCGTTCTAGGTACTCCTGCGCGCGGCGGCCCAGCCGTCGCCGCGCGCACGATGTTCCTGCTGTCTCTCCCCTCTTGCTTCAGGCCAGCTTTTGCTGCGCCACCACGATGCCGTCGGCATCGGCATACAACCAATCGCCCGGCTGCACCGCGACCCCGCTGACGCAGATGCGCACATTGCGTTCGCCCGCGCCCAGCTTGCTGCTTTTGCGCGGATGGGTGCCCAGCGCGCGCACCCCGATGGCGCAGGCGTTGATTTCGTCACTGTCGCGCACGCAGCCATCGACCACGATGCCGCTCCAGCCATTGTTTTGCGCCAGCAAGGCCAGCTGGCCGCCGACCAGCGCGCGGCGCAGGCTGGCGCCACCATCGATGACCAGCACATTGCCGTTACCCGGCGCTTCGAGCGTGGCGCGCACCAGGGCATTGTCCTCGAACACCTTGAGAGTGGTCACGCTGCCGCAGAAGCGCACCTGCTGCCCGTAATGCCTGAACAGGGGCGGCAGCACGGCCAGGCGGCCGTCTTCCAGCAGTTCAGGGTGGTCGTCGCACAGATCGGTGGTGGCAAAGGTCATGTCGGCTCGCTCGCAAAAGAAATGGAAATGAGAACGATTCTAAGCGATTGCCGCGCGGCTTGTGTGAGTCGACTTTGACCGCGCCACCCGGGTTCCGGTTCCCCTTCGGAAACGGCATCTGCGGCATGCGTGATGTGTCACAAGCGCGGCGCAAACAGGGCAGACGGGCGCGCGCTCCGGCGCCATAATCGGTCCCTCTTTCTCGACAAGGGGGCACGCATGCTCAGCACGCTGTCACAGCTCCGGCGTTTGTGGGACATCGTCACAGCCATCGCCACATTGCCGCGCGCCCACCTGCAGTTCGACGCGGCCCTTGCGCCCGCCGAGGTAAGCGCCGCCTACCGCAACTTCACGCGCCGCCACCCGCGCTACCGCATCATCGGCAACAAGACCATCGGCGCGGCCCTGGTCGACATCGAGCAGTTCGTCACGTCCGCGCACTACCGCGAATCGATCGGCGAACGCAACTGGGGCGGGTATTTCGCGCGCCGGGCGCAGGCGCGCGGCTACCGCTTTGCCAGCATCGAGCGCAACCGCTACGCCAACGACATCCATGCCATCAACCAGTCCCTGCCCGAGCGCCAGGGCCGGCCCATGGCCGCCAGCTACCAGGAGCGCACCACGCACTACACCGACCGCGCGCATTACCGCTACAACGGCGTGCTCGACAAGTCCGGCAAGCTGGTCGCGTATTGCGAGCTGGGTATCTACGGCAATTTTGCGCTGTTCTCGCGCCTGCTCGGCTACCGCAACAATGACGGCATCATGCACTTCATGATCGTCGAAATCGTCAGCATGCTGATCGCCGAACGCAAGGTGCGCTACGCCATGTACGACACCTGGTTCGGCGCCACGGACGGCTTGCGGCGCTTCAAGACCATCCTCGGCTTCAAGCCTTACCGGGTGCGCTACACCCTGCTCCCGGCGAACCGCCTGTACCAGGCCAGCCAGGGGTCGTGCGCCGGCTCAGGCCTGCTTGAACTGCAGCGCGCGGCTGCTGCCGCCCACGGTCAGCGCGGTGCCGATCGCCAGCACCTGGAACAGGGCGATGCAGCCGAACACCCATGCCGGATGGCCGCCATCCATCAGGGTGCCGAACAGGAGCGGGCCAAGCGCGAGGCCGCTGTCGAGGCCCGAATACACGATGCCGAAGACGCGCCCGGTGGCGTTCTTAGGCGCCGCGGCGCGGATCAGTAAATCGCGCGAGGGACCGGCGACGCCAGCCGCCAGGCCGATGCCGCCCATCAGCACCACCGCCATCCAGCCCGGCACTACGGCCGCGCCCACCAGCAGCGCCATCAGCGCGGCGCAGATGAACGACATCGCGATCGTGCGGTCGTGGCGCTGGGCGCGCGCGGCCAGGAAACCGCCCAGCACCATGCCGCCGGCGGAGGCCAGCATGTAAGCCGTGTAGGCGGTGGTGGCCGAAGCGAGCGAAATGCCGTACAGCGCCACCAGGCTGGCCGACGAAAAGCTCTGGATACCGCCTAAGGCAATGGCGGTCAGGAAAAAGAAGCCAAAGCTCATCCAGACGGCCGGCAGCTTCATGAAGGCGAACGAACTGTCCTGCGGCACGCCGGCGGCCTGCACCGGGGCGGGATCGGCGCGCAGATGAGCGCGCTGGGCGAACAGCAGCGCCAGCGTGACGAAGGGAATGGCGGCAGCCGACAGCAGCGCCACGCGCCAGCCGGCCAATGCGGCGATCCCGGCCAAAAACGCGGGCGCGGCCGCCCAGCCCAGGTTGCCGCTGATGCCATGCATCGAAAAGGCATGGGCGATGCGTGCTTTGCTCACGCGCTGGTTCAGCAAGGTGTAATCGGCCGGATGGAACACGGCATTGCCCAGGCCGGCCAGCATGGAGCCGGCCGCCAGCATGGCGTAGGTTTGCGCGCCGGCCAGCACCAGGGCGGCCGTGCCGAGCAGCGCCAGCCCGCAAAACAGCACGCGGCGCGCGCCGACCCTGTCCACCACGAAGCCGGACAGGGCCTGGCCAATGCCGGAGACGACGAAAAACAGGGTCATCAGCAAGCCGAGCTGGGCATACGAGAGACCGAAGGCGGGCTTTAACCATGGAAACAGGGCGGCCAGGATCAGGTGGTAGAAGTGCGATACGCCGTGGGCCAGGGAAACGAGCCCGATGACGCGCGCATCCTCGCGCAGGGTAGGTGTGTTCATGAAGCATCCTTGAATGAGCAAACACCAGTGTAAGTAAAAAATCATCGACAGTTTTGAGACAGGAAGCCATACTTTGTCGCAGATCCGCCAATTACCCATGACCCTGACCATCCTGACCCATACCCGCTGGCAGCCGCCCGGACTCGAACCGACGCCGTCGCGCCCGGTACGCGCCCTCGCCCGCGACCTCGACGTGACGCAGTGGCTCGACCCGCACCAGCATGTCTGGGGCCAGCTGACCTTTGCCCTGAGCGGCGTGCTGCGCGTGACCACGCCCGGCAGCACCTGGATCGTGCCGCCCCTGCGCGCGATCTGGATCGCGCCCAATGTGGTGCATGCCATCCATGTGCTCGAAACGGCCCGCCTGCGCCCGCTGTGCATCCTGGCCGCGCGCGCGCCGTTCGAGGGCGACGAATGCCGGGTCTTGACCGTCTCGGTGCTGCTGCGCGAGCTGATCATCGCGCTCGGCCAGACCGGGCCGGGGCCGCGCGAGCAATTGCTGGCCGAGCTGATCCTCGACGAATTGCCCGGCTCGGCCACGCGCCCCATGCGCGTGCCGCTGCCGCAGGACAAACGTCTGGGCGCCCTGTGCGCGGCCCTGATCGAGGACCCCGCCTGCCAGCTGACGCTCGGCCAGTGGGCGGCCCAGGTCGGCGCCTCCGAGCGCACCCTGACGCGCCTGTTCGAGCGCGAGCTGGGCATGCCCTTCGGCCACTGGCGCCAGCAGGTGCGCCTGGCGCATGCCGCGCCGCTGATCGCACGCGGCATGCCACTCTCGCAGGTCGCGGAGGAACTGGGCTACGCCAGCCAGTCGGCCTTCTCGGCCATGTTCAAGAAAACCTTCGGCAGCTCGCCGAGCGCCTTTTTTGCCCCCGACAACGCGCGATGAACTGCGTAGTTACAAATAGCGTATTTCTTATGGGTATTAAGCACGTATAGTGAGCGCTTCCCTGCTGTCCCCATTTTAGGAGTTATCTGGTGGTTTTACTTATCGGTTTTGCACTGCTCGTGTGCCTGCTCATCCTGTTCTACCGCGTGACGGATGCGCCGAAAGAGCCCGCTTCAGGCACCGCGAGCGCCGCCGGCTCGGCCAACCTGTCGGGCATCGGGGTGGCGTACCTCTCGAACGGCAAGCTGTTTTACCAGCCCGACGGCGGCGCGCTGCGCCAGTTGCACAGCCCCTACATCCAGGAGATCGAAGACCGCCTGGCGCGCAGCAACGAGCGCAATGCGTGGAAGAAAAACACCAGCTTTGAAGTGGCCGCCTACGGCCAGATGAAGCAGTTCGGCGAAGACGCCAACGCCATCCGCTACACCTCGGCCCAGTTCGACCAGCAGCAATCGATCCTGTATTTCCTCAGCGACGCCGGCATCGGCGGGCTGTTTTCCTTCAATCTGGAAACCGGCGTCGAAACGCGCATCGTGCACCGCCAGAACCTTGATTTAAGCGACCTGAACCTGAACCGCGAGACAGGCAAGCTGGTCTGCACCTCTTCGTCCAAGGACAGCATCACCAACATCGCCACCCTGGACGTGCAGGGCAACAACCTGCGCGAGCTGACCGGCGGCGACACGGCCGATTCCGCGCCGGCCTGGTGCGACGACGACAGCATCGTCTACCAATCGGCCGGGCTGGCGCGCGACAAGGCAGGCATGATCGTCGCGCTCGGCCACAGCACCATACAGAAGCTGGACCTGCGCTCGGGCAAGCTGGACACAGTACTGGACGACCCCAACACCGACTTCCTGCACCCGCGCGTGACGCGCACGGGCGAGCTGCTGTTCATCCGCCGCCCGTACGAAGTGCCGCAATACAGCAGCGGCAATATCCTGCTCGATACCGTCCTGTTCCCGTTCCGCCTGCTGCGCGCGGTGTTCCACTATCTGAATTTTTTCTCGATGATGTACAGCCGCAAGCCGCTCACCGGCGCCAGCGGACCGGCGACCCAGGCCGACGTAAAGGCCATCATCCTCAAGGGCAAGCGCATCGATGCCGAGAAAGCCCTGCGCAGCGAAAGCATGGTCGCCGGCGTGCCTGCGCTGGTGCCGGCCAGCTGGCAACTGGTGCAGCGCAGCCGCCAGGGCGACGATCGCGTGCTGGCGAGCAATGTGGCGTCCTACGACATCACGCCGGCCGGCCAGATCCTTTACTCGAACGGCCGCGGCGTGTTTCTGCTGGGCGACGACGGCCGCTCGACCCTGGTGCTGAAAGGCGACCTGGTGGGCGACATCATCGCGCGTTGAGCCGGGTCGCCGGGTCGAACACGGCTCCTCGCGTTCAGTGTCACATGGCGATTTCTGTTTAATGAGTCAGGCCAGCTTGCGCGCGGCAATCGCCAGATAGCGCGGGTCGCCGTAGACGAGCGACTCGCACCAGGCCGAATAGCACAGCTTGACGACATGCGCATCGGTGGCCCGCGCAGCTTGCGCCATGCAGGCGTGCCAGTCAATCTCCGCAACGGGCGTCGGCGCGGGCGCTGTTGATGGCTCCACGGTCAGGCTCGCAACCAGCACCGCTTCCCACAGATAGCGCAGCGCGCGCCGTGGGTCGCCCGCGTATGGCGCTACCACCCGAAAAGCATGGCATGCCGTGACGGTATGCAAGAGCGTGAAATCTTCCTGCGCATGGTAGGCCGCGAGCGCGAACTGCGCCACCTGCCGCAGGTCGAGCGTGGCCGGCTGGATCGCCGTGCCCGCCACGCCCGGATGGCGCGCTGCCTGGCGCATGCGGTCGATAATGATGCCGTCCCACGGCGCATGGCCGGCCACAACGCTTGCCAGGCGCGCCGCTATGTCGGCCGGCGCCTCGTCCACCGCGTCCGGCGCCAGATCGAGCGCCGCATATTCCATGACCCAGTACGCCAGGGCGGCGCAGGTCTCGTCCACATCGCCGGCATCGATGGCGTACGCGAGGCGGATCAGGCAATGAAAGGCCGACGCCGACACGCCCGGCAACAGCCGCGGCACCCAGTCACGCAATACGGCGTCGAGGCCATCGCGCCGCACACTCTCCTGGAAAAAGCGTTCCAGGCCGCCGGCATTGCGCCCCTCGCCCAGCCAATCAAGCGCATCCGCAACCGCGCCGATCTCGCCATCGTGCGGCTGCAAGCGGCGCGCATTGACGTCGAACGCGCGCTCCATGGCCTCGCCCGACGCGCCCATGCGCTCGAGCGCAATGAGCGTCATCGGCAAGTGATTGGCAAGCCGGTCGCCATACAGCGGCCCGTAGCGCCGGCTGCGCGTCAGCAAGTCCCGGCAAGTATCCGACAATGTCGCCATGTATGTTCTCCACGTGGTTCACCAGCCCGACAGACTACCACCGGCCGCCATCGCCCGCACGCCGTGAAAGCGCCGTGATCTCCCGCGCCCTTTCACCTGCTCGCGATCAATCCCGCGCTGCGGCAGCGATGCAAACTCGACAGGCCAGGGGCGCCGGCCCCACTCTTTCTAAGAGGTATTTCATGGTCACACGTAAAAAAAACGGACCGTCCACCGACGGCGCGGGTTCCATCCTCAGCACCGTCGCGGGTCCCTCGGACCCGACCCTGCCCGGCAGCCTGGGCACCACCAATCCCACCGCGGAGCGCTTGCTCGACAAAGCCGGCGGCGAAGCGGACCTGGCCGACGAACGCGCCTTCAACGCCACCAAACCGCTCGAATATGGCGATGCGGCGCGCACGCCCCACACCGGCGAAGCCTATGCCTCGTCGACCCCGCTGGCCACGGCCAGCACCAGCACCGAAAACGTCGCTTCGCCCAAGGTCGGCGCCGGCATTGCTCGTCTGGGCGACAACGCCCTGAACAGCTCGCTGGACCGGGTGCGCGCCGACGATACCGAGCAGCGCCTGACCACCAACCAGGCCATTTCCATATCGAACAACCAGGACTCGCTCAAGATCGGCCTGCGCGGCCCGATCGCGCTGGAAGACTTCGTGATGCGCGAAAAAATCACGCACTTCGACCACGAACGCATCCCGGAACGGGTGGTGCACGCGCGCGGTTCGGCCGCGCACGGCTACTTCGAGTCGTATCAGGATCTGTCCACGCTGACGCGCGCCGCGCCCTTTGCCCAGGCCGGCAAGCGAACCCCGGTGTTCGCGCGTTTCTCCACCGCCACCGGCGAGCGCGGCTCGCCCGACACGGCGCGCGACGTGCGCGGCTTTGCCGTCAAGTTCTACACGGACGAAGGCAACTGGGACCTGATGGCGAACAACATTCCCGTCTTCTTCATCCAGGACCCGATGAAGTTCCCCGACGTGGCCCACGCCATCAAGCCCGAACCGCACCACGGCATGCCGCAGGCGTCCAGCGCGCACGACACGTTCTGGGACTTCGCCTCGCTCAGCCCCGAAATCACCCACATGCTCATGTGGATCATGTCCGACCGCGCCATTCCGCGCAGCTACCGCATGATGCAAGGCTTCGGCGTGCACACCTTCAAGCTGATCAACGCCAACGGCGACGTGCGCCTGTGCAAATTCCACTGGACCCCGCTGCAGGGCACCCACTCGCTGGTGTGGGATGAAGCGTTCAAGCTGCGCGGCATCGATTCCGACTATCACCGGCGCGACCTGTGGGAAGCCATCGAGGCCGGCAATTTCCCCGAGTACGAACTGGGCTTGCAGGTATTCACCGAAGAGGAGGCCGCCACCTTCCCCTTCGACATCCTCGACCCGACCAAGCTGATCCCCGAGGAATTGATCCCGGTGTTCCCGGTTGGCAAACTGGTCCTGAACCGCAACCCGGACAATTTCTTTGCCGAGACCGAGCAAGTGGCGTTTTGCACGCAGCACATTGTTCCCGGCATCGACTTCACCAACGACCCGATCCTGCAAGGCCGCAACCATTCCTATCCGGATACCCAGATCACCCGCCTGGGCGGCCCCAACTTCCACGAAATCCCCATCAACGCGCCGCTGGCCAAGGTGCACAACAACCAGCGCGAAGGCTTTCACAGGCAGTCGGTCAATCGCGGGCGGGTGAACTACGAGCCCAATTCGCTGGCCGGCGGCTGCCCGTTCCAGGCCGGCCGCGCCGGTTTTGTCAGCGTGCCCGAAGCGGTGATCGGCAACAAGGTGCGCGGCAAGCCGGAACTGTTTGCCGACCACTACTCGCAGGCGCGCCTGTTCTGGATCAGCCAGAGCGCGCCGGAGCAAGCCCACATCATCGACGCCTTCCGCTTCGAGCTGACGCGCGTGGAAACGCTGGCGATCCGGGTGCGCATGGTGGCCGGGCTGGTCAATGTGGATGCGACCCTGGCGCGCGCCGTCGCGGCGGGCCTGGGCATCGCCGTGCCGCCGCCGCTGCCGCTGGCCACCACGCTGCCGCTGCCGGCGTATGCGCCCTCGCCCGCCCTCTCGCTGCTCAGCCGACCGGGCGTGGCCGGCATCCGCACGCGCCAGGTGGCCATCCTGGTGGCGTCCGGCACGGACGGGGCAATGGTGCGCGCCATCTACACCGCCTTGCTGGAAGAAGGCGCCGTGCCGCGCCTGGTGGGGCAGCGGCTCGGCCAGGTCAGCTCGCTCGACGGCCAGTCCCTGCATGTGGAAATCACCTTCGAAGCCAGTCCCTCGGTCATGTACGACGCGAGGGTGCTGCCCGGCGGGGAAGATGCCGCCATCGTGCTCGGGCGCGACCCGCGCGTGCTCGACTTCGTACGCGAACAGTATCGCCACGGCAAGCCGATCCTTGCCATCGGCACCGGTGCCGACGTGCTGGCCCACGCCGCGATCCCTCAGAGCCTGCCGGACGGCTGCGACGATCCCGGCATCGTCAATGCCAACGCCGGCGTGACGGCGCAAGCGCTCCATCAGTTCAAGACGGCGCTAGCGCGGCACCGCACTTTTGCAAGGGAAACCGATCCGCCGACCGTATAAGAGACAGTTGGTGTGGTAAAGCCGGCAATCCGCCGGCTTTTTTTGTGTCCTGCAAAAAGGTGGCGTGATACGCGCTTTGCCCATACACTTTATGAAAAGCGCTATGGAAGTAGTAAAAATCGATACCAAATCGCCGTTCAGCGCGCTCGCAGCCGGTCTGTCGCACAACAAGAACACACGAATGCTTACAACCATCCATCGTGTTCTGCCGCGCGCCGGTGTATCATTGTTGCCTACAACCAAGATCGCCTTTTATTAACCAATTGCCTTGAAAAAAGGTAACGACGGAGAGCTGTTCGCGTGTTTACTTCAAGTTACGAAACAAATGTCGGCATTGGCGTTTTGATATTAGTGCTCCTCTACGTGGCTTACCGTGTCGTCGTGCACGTATTGCGCGAACGGGAAATCAAAGGGCTGCAACAGCGTGATGAACCGACCATGCTCGAGGATACCGATCAGGCCAAGGAATTCGCACGCATCCAGGCTGAGAAGGATGCCGCCGAGGAAGCTGAACGGGTGGAAGCGGAACGCCTCGCCGCCGCCGAGCGCGCCGCGGCGGAGCAGGCCAAACTGGACCGTTTGGCCGGGCTGGAAAGAGAACGCCTGGAAGCCGAGCGCCTCGCGGCGGTAGCCGAAGCGGAGCAGCGTGCCGCGGACGCCGAAGCGGAACGCCTCGAAGCCGTCATCGAGGCCGCCCGCCTCGACCTGGAACGCCTTGCCGCTGCCGAGGAAGCCGAGCGCCTTGAATCCGAGCGCCGTGCGGTGATCGAAGCCGAACGCATCGAAGGCGAACGCATTGCCGCCGCCGAAGCGGCACGCGTCGAAGCCGAGCGGATTGCCGCAGCGGAGGCGGCGCGTCTGGAAGCCGAGCGGGTTGCCGCTGCCGAAGCTGCCCGCCTGGAAGCCGAACGCCTTGCCGCGGCCGAAGCGGCGCGTCTGGAAGCCGAACGCATTGCCGCTGCCGAAGCGGCCCGTCTGGAAGCGGAGCGCATCGCTGCCGCCGAAGCGGTCCGTGTGGAAGCCGAACGGATTGCCGCCGCCGACGCCGCGCGCCTGGAAGCGGAACGTCAGGCCGCCGAAGAAGCGGCGCGCCAGGAAGCGCAACGCCTCGCCGATGAGCAGGCCGCACAGCTGGAGGCGAAACGTATCGCCGACGAGCATGCCGCGCAACTGGAAGCGCAGCGCATCGCCGACGAACAGGCGGCGCAGCTGGAAGCGAAACGCCTGGCCGACGAACATGCCGCGCAGCTCGAAGCCGAACGCATTGCCGCGATTGAAGCGGCCGAGCGCGAAGCCAACCGCATCGCCGCCGAGGATGCGGCGCGGCGCGAAGCCGAGCGTCTTGCGGCCGAAGAGGCCGAACGCATCGAAGCCGAGCGTCTTGCCGCCGTAGAAGCCGAGCGCATCGAAGCCGAGCGTGTGGCTGCCGAAGAGGCCGCCCGCATCGAAGCCGACCGCCTTGCTGCCGAAGAGGCCGCCCGTCTCGAAGCACAGCGCCTCGCCGAGGCCGAGGCGGCGCGCCTGCAAGCCGAACAGGCCGCCAAGGCGGAAGCGGAACGCATTGCCGCTGAAGAAGCCGCCCGCCTTGAGGCGGAACGCGTCGCCGCCGAGCAGGCTGCGCGCATTGCAGCCGAACGCATCGAGGCGGAACGTATTGCGGCGGAGCAGGCAGCACGCGCGGAAACCGTACGGCTCGAGGCCATACGGCTCGAGGCCGAACGCGCCGCCGCCGAACAGGCTGCACAAGCGGAAGCGCAGCGCATCGCCGCTGCCCGCCTGGCCGAGGAAGCAGCGGCCAAACAGCAGCAGCCTGCCGCTCCCGCCGCCCCGATCGCCCCGGCACGCGTGATCGAGCCGAAAGCCGCGGCGGACACGGTCGTCATGATCGCGGACGACTCCAAGGTCGTGCGCGTGAAAACCAACCGCTTGCTGGTCAACAATCAGTTCCAGGTCGCTATGGCGGAAGATGGCCTCGATGCCATGAAACAGATCGCCGAGCGCATGCCCGACGTCCTGATCACCGACGTGGAAATGCCCGGCATGAATGGATTTGAACTGACCCGGCACGTGCGCGAGAACCCGCTGACGGCGCATATTCCGGTGATCATGATCAGTGCCGAGGAAAGCTACCAGACCAAGGCCGCTGACGCCGGCGTCGATGTGTTGCTTGGCAAGCCGTATTCGGATACGGTCATGATCGATCACATCCAGCGCTTCATGCGCCAGGGCCGCGGCTGATCTTTCTGCTCTAGACCCGGGGCCTGGCCCCGATCAAAAACCGTCCTTCCTGCAGCTGCGGAAAGGACGGTTTTTTGCTTTGCGGGCGCGTCATTGCCTGCGACTCGCTCCGCACCCTCCCCATCTCACGACTGTCGGAAATCTTTACAGTTGAACTGTCAAATCTCGCCTTGTCCAAAATTTAATCTTTAGTAACAAGGGCTTAACATTCTGGCGCGAAACTTGCTCTTTAGCATACGTTTTTAAGAGAAATTCACGCACCCAATGCTTCTCAGCATGAAGCGTGATGAAAAATATATTAATAGTCTGATTTTAATCAGCGACACCTTGAAAAGCGGAAATGAAAACTTTAAAACGTTTACTGAAGATCGCGCCGGTCCTCCTGTGCGCTTACGCGGGCTCGGCCCAGGCACTCGTCATCAACTTCACCCCGGCGCCCGGCATGGATCCGCTGGCGCTGGCCGGCTTTCAGGCCGCTGCCACGCGCTGGACCAACGTCCTGCATGACAACGTCCAGGTCAACCTGAACATCGGCTTCATGGCGCTCGAGCCGGGCGTGCTCGGCTCGACCGGCTCGACCCGGGAACTGTTCAGCTACGATGACTACCGCAAGGCACTCGCCAAGGATGCCTGGAGCATCAGCGACAAGACCGCCGTGTCGAACCTGTCGAAAAGCAGCTGCCTGAATGTGATCATGAACGGCACCGGCACCAACCCGTCGGGCGTCGGCAGCGCCACGCCCTTTCTGGACGATAACTGCGACGACAACAACAGCAACATCCGCATGACCCGCGCCAACGCACGCGCGCTCGGCCTGGCCGGCGCCAAGGATGACGTCTCTGACGGCGAAATCAATTTCAGCAGCCTGTTCAACTGGGACTTCGATCCGAGCAATGGCGTCGACGGCAAGGCCTACGACTTCATCGGCGTGGCCGCGCACGAAATCGGCCACGCGCTCGGCTTCATCAGCGGCGTCGACATCCTCGATTACAACCTCACCGGCGACTATGCCGACGCGGAATTCACCTACATCGCCCCGGGCGACCTGTATCGCTGCTCGGACCATAGCAAGAAAAAAGCGGCGGACCTGGACTGGTCGGCCGACACGCGCACCAAGTTCTTCTCGCTCGATAAATGCCAGAACAAGCTGGCGACCTTCTCCACCGGCGCGACCCATGGCGACGGCCAGCAGGCCAGCCACTGGCAGGATGAACTGCATCTGGGTCTGCTCGACCCGACCGCGGACCGTGGCGAAAAGCTCGGCCTGTCGCCGCTGGACGTGCAGTATTTTGACGTGATCGGCTGGAACGTGGTTCCCGAGCCGGGCGCGATTGCGCTCTTCATGCTTGGCCTGGCTGGCCTGGTGGGCGTACGCCGCAAGCGTTGATCCAACGTGGCGCAGACGGGCTGCGTGCCCGCCTGCGCCAGTTTGACTATGCGATCCGTGCTTACTCGAACGTCAAACTGCCGTTTTTGACCCGCACCGGGATCTGGTCCTTCGGCCCGAAACGTCCCGACAAAATCAGCTTCGACAGCGGATTTTCGATCTGCTGCTGGATGGCCCGCTTGAGCGGCCGCGCGCCATACACCGGGTCGTAGCCCGCCTCCGCGATCTTCTGCAAGGCTTCTTCCGAGATATCGAGCGTCATTTCCATCTTCGCCAGGCGCTGTTCCAGATGCTTGAGCTGGATCTTGGCGATCGCGCCGATGTTCTTCTCATCGAGCGCATGGAACACCACGATCTCGTCGATCCGGTTGATGAACTCCGGCCGGAAGTGCGAACGCACCTCCGCCATCACCGCAAGCTTAACCACGCCCGGATCGTCGCTGTCCATCGACTGGATCTTGTGCGAGCCCAGGTTCGAGGTCATCACGATCACCGTGTTCTTGAAGTCCACCGTGCGTCCCTGTCCGTCGGTCATGCGGCCGTCGTCGAGCACCTGCAGCAGCACGTTGAAGACATCGCTGTGCGCCTTTTCGACTTCATCGAGCAGGATCACGCTGTACGGTTTGCGCCGCACGGCTTCGGTCAGGTAACCGCCTTCGTCGTAGCCCACGTAGCCTGGCGGCGCGCCGATCAGGCGGGCCACCGAATGCTTCTCCATGAATTCGCTCATGTCGATACGGATCATCGACTCCTCGGTATCGAACAGGAAGCCCGCCAGCGCCTTGCACAACTCGGTCTTGCCGACGCCCGTGGGGCCCAGGAACATGAAGGAGCCGTACGGACGGTTCGGGTCCGACAGGCCCGCGCGCGAGCGCCGGATCGCATCGGCCACGGCGACGATCGCCTCGTCCTGCCCCACCACGCGCTCGTGCAGCTTTTCTTCGATGTGCAGCAGCTTGTCACGCTCGCCCTGCATCATGCGCGAGACCGGAATGCCGGTCGCGCGCGAGACCACTTCGGCGATTTCCTCGGCGCCGACCTGGGTGCGCAGCAGCTTGGGCTTGGCGTTTTCGACGGGCTTGGTGGTATCGGCCTCGGCGTGCTTCAACTGCGCTTCGAGTTCGGGCAGCTTGCCGTACTGGAGTTCCGACACTTTCTGCCAGTTGCTGCTGCGCGTCGCCTCTTCCATCTGCAGGCGCACGCGCTCGATTTCTTCCTTGATGTGGGTGGTGCCCTGCACCATGGCTTTTTCAGACTTGAGAATTTCCTCGAAGTCGTTGTACTCGCGTTCCAGGCGCGCGATTTCATCGTCGATCAGGTCCAGGCGCTTGCGCGAGGCTTCATCCTTTTCCTTCTTGACCGCTTCGCGTTCGATTTTCAGCTGGATGATGCGGCGTTCCAGCTTGTCCATCACCTCCGGCTTGGAATCGATCTCGATCTTGATCTTCGAGGCCGCTTCGTCGATCAGGTCGATCGCCTTGTCGGGCAAGAAGCGGTCGGTGATGTAGCGGTGCGACAGTTCGGCCGCGGCGATGATGGCGGCGTCGGTGATTTCCACCTTGTGATGCAGCTCGTACTTGTCCTGCAGGCCGCGCAGGATTGCGATGGTCGCTTCCACGGTCGGCTCGTCGACCAGGATTTTCTGGAAGCGGCGCTCCAGCGCGGCATCCTTCTCGATGTATTTGCGGTACTCGTCGAGCGTGGTCGCGCCGACGCAATGGAGTTCGCCGCGCGCCAGCGCGGGTTTGAGCATATTGCCCGCATCCATGGCGCCTTCGGCCTTGCCGGCACCGACCATGGTGTGCATCTCGTCGATGAAGACGATGGTCTGGCCTTCATCCTGCGCCAGTTCCTTGAGCACGGATTTGAGGCGTTCCTCGAACTCGCCGCGGAACTTGGCGCCCGCCAGCAGGGCCGCCATGTCGAGCGAGAGCACGCGCTTGCCCTTGAGCGAGTCGGGCACCTCGCCGTTGATGATGCGCTGCGCCAGGCCCTCGACGATGGCGGTCTTGCCCACGCCAGGTTCGCCGATCAGCACCGGGTTGTTCTTGGTGCGCCGCTGCAGCACCTGGATCGCGCGCCGGATCTCGTCGTCGCGCCCGATCACCGGATCGAGCTTGCCCAGGCGGGCGCGCTCGGTCAGGTCGAGCGTGTATTTTTTCAGCGATTCGCGCTGGCCTTCGGCGTCGGCCGACTTCACGCCTTCGCCGCCGCGCACGGCCTGGATCGCAGTCTCCAGCGCCTTGCGTGTCAGCCCGCTTTCGCGCGCCAGGGTGCCGGCGTCGGACTTGTCTTCGGTCAGCGCCAGCAGCACCATTTCGCTGGAAAGGAACTGGTCGCCACGCTTCTGCGCTTCCTTGTCGGCCAGATTGAGGACGCCCACGAGTTCACGCCCCGCCTGCACCTGGCCGCCGTTGCCCGACACTTTCGGCAAGCGCTCCAGGGAACTGCGCAGGGCCGTGGTCAGGCTGCCCACGTTCACGCCGGCGCGCTGCAGCAGCGAACGCGCGGCGCCATCGTCCTGGTTCAACAGGGCGGACAGCAGGTGGACCGGTTCGATATACTGATTGTCATTGCCCACCGCCAGGCTTTGCGCATCGGACAGCGCTTCCTGCAGCTTGGTGGTCATTTTGTCTTGGCGCATGGTCGAGCTCCACAAAAGAGTGTGATTTAACTTGAATGAAAGATTGGGCCGTGACCGACTTTTTCAAGGCATGCAGCCCGATGCAGGTGTCACGCATGATATTCTTGCGTTATTGAAACTTTTATTGGGATGCCGCCTTGTCTATTCCTCGCCTGCGCGCCCTCGGCGCCCTCCTTCTCGCCGGCGCCGCCTGCACCGCCAGCGCCGCCGCCCCGGCGCCCGTGCGCGCCGACGCCCTCACCCAGGCCGAGGCAGCGGCGCGATCGAAGCGCATCGCCAACGTGGCTTATATACTCGACTTCACGCTGAACGGCACCGACACTTTCAGCGGCACCAGCACCCTGCAGTTCGACCTGGCCGACACCGGCTTGCCCATCACCGTCGATCTGGACAAGGCCACCATCACTGCCCTCAGCGTCAACGGCGTGGCGGTCGCGCCGCAGTACAACAAGGCCTACATCACGATTGCGGCGCGCCACCTCAAGACGGGCCGCAATAGCGTGACCGTCAGCTACCAGCGCGCCCACAGCACCAATGGCGAAGGGCTGCACCGCATGGTCGACCCGGTCGACGGCAAGGTCTACACCTACTCGCACTTCGAGCCGGCGGCGGCGCACCAGATGTTCGCCCTGTTCGACCAGCCCGACCTGAAGGCGACCTATCAGCTCAGCGTCACCGCCCCGGCCAATTGGCAGGTGGTCTCCACCAAACGCGAAAGCGCCATCGAGGAGCGCGGCGCCGCGCGGCGCTGGACCTTCCCGGCCACCAAACAACTGAGCGCCTACAATTTTTCGATGCACGCGGGGCCGTACAAGGTCTGGGAAGACAACAGCGGCCCGTATCCGATGCGCCTGTTCGCGCGCCAGTCGGTCGCCGCGCAAGTGTCCCCGGGCGACTGGTTCAAGTACACCAAACAGGGCCTGGCCTACTTCGACAATTATTTCGGCATCCCCTACCAGTTCGAAAAATACGACCAGCTGATGGTCCCCGACTTCCTGTACGGCGCCATGGAAAACGCGGCCGCGGTCACCTTCGCCGAAGACGGGTTTCTCTACAAGGCGGCCATGACGGACGCCCAGCGCGAAAGCCTGGCCGAAGTGATCCTGCACGAAATGGCGCACCAGTGGTTCGGCGACCTGGTGACCATGAAATGGTGGAACGGCCTGTGGCTCAACGAAAGCTTCGCCTCCTTCATGGCGACCATGGCGACGGCCGAATCGACCGAGTTCACCGGCGCCTGGCAAACCTTTTATTCCGAGGGCAAGCAGGAAGCCTACGTGCAGGACCAGAGCCCGGCCACGCACCCGATCGAGGTGCCGGTGGCGTCGACCGCGAACGCGTTCGACAACATCGACGCGATCACCTATTCGAAAGGCGCGTCGACCCTCAAGCAGCTGCGCCATTTGCTCGGCGAAGAGGTTTTCCGCAAGGGCGTGCACAACTACCTCGTGAAGTACCAGTACAAGAACGCGCAGCTCGATGATTTCATCGGCAGCCTGGGCGACGCCGCGGGGCGCGACCTCAAGCCGTGGACAAAGCAATGGCTGTACAAGGCCGGCGTGAACACGCTGGCGGCCGAGTACCGCTGCAGCGCCGGCAAAGTGGCCAGCTTCACCTTGCGCCAGGGCGCCACGCCCGCGCTGCCGACCCTGCGCGAGCAGCGCGTGCAGGTCGCCACCTTCGTTCTGGTGGACGGCAAGCTCACTGGCGGGACGACCGTAGCGGTCACCTATAGCGGCGCAACGACGGCGGTGCCGGCGCTGGTGGGCAGCGCCTGTCCCGACCTGGTGTATCCGAACTACCAGGACTGGGGCTACGTCAAGGTCAAGCTGGACAAGCGCTCGTTCGCCACCGTCAGCAGCCACCTGGGCGCCATCGACGAGCCGCTGCTGCGCGCGATGATGTGGCAAAGCCTGTGGGACGGCGTGCGCGATGGCGAACTGCCGCTGGAAAGCTTCATCCAGACCGCGCTGACCTACGCGCCGCTCGAAAAAAACTACAACCTGCTCGGCGACGTGCTGACCAAGGTGGCGAGCGCAAAATACTACATCGATGTGATGCACGCGCCGCCGCGCTACGCGCAAAAGACCATCGCCGCGCTGGAACACATGGCATGGAGCGGCGTCCTCGCCAGCAAGGGCAACGCCAACTTCACGCACCGCTGGATGGACGCCTACCTGAACGCCGCCACCACCCCGCAAGCGCAGGAGCGGCTGGTATCGGTCCTGAATGGCGCCACCGTGCTCGACGGCGTGCCGCTGGACCAGGACCTGCGCTGGAAGATCGTCGAAGCCCTGAGCCGCGCCGGGTACGCCGGCAGCGCGGCCTTGAGCGAGGCCGAACAGGCACGCGACAAATCCGACGCCGGCCAGACGGCCGCGCTGCGCGCCGCCGTGATCCGGCCCGATCCCGCCGTCAAGCAGCAATGGCTGGCGACGATCATGGACCTGAAAACCACGCTGCCGTTTTCGCGCGTGCGCACGGCGATGGAAAACCTGTATCCGCCCACGCAGCGCGCCTTGAGCGAAATGAGCGCGGCGCAGCGCCTGCGCCAGCTGCCGGCACTCGACAAGGCCGCCGGTCCGGTCTACATGCGCGCATGGGCCGCGACCCTGATACCGAAGGACTGCACGCCGGCCAGCGTGCAGCGCCTGGCAAGGGCCGACAAGCAATTGAAGGGATTATCGGAAGGGACCATGCGCGCGCTGCGCGACCAGCATGAAAACGAGCGGCGCTGCCTGGCGGTCAGGAAGGCGATGAAGTTCCCGCAGCAGTGATGCGCTTGGCGGGCCGCGCCTGGCGGCCCGCTGCCGTTTTTACTGCTTGCCCGAATCGACGAACGTGTCTTTCGGGTCTTCCGCCAGCGCGACGTCGCGCACGTTCTTTTGCACGGCGACCGCGGCGAACAGGCTGAGCACGAACGACATCGCATAGAAGCCCTTTTCGCTCGGCGCCAGCGTGGCGTTCCACAGGCCCACCGTCAGCAGCAGCATCGACAGCAGCAAAGACACCCAGCACAGCGCAAAGTAGATGCCCGTGACCCTCACGCCTTCAAGGCGGTCGCGTACCGACTTTTGCAGCGACACGGCGGCGAACAGGCCGTACATCAGCAAGGTGAAGTAATAGCCGCGCTCATTGAGCTGCATCGCCGAGTTCCACAGTCCGATGAGGAAGGTACCGGCGCCGATGAAGATGGCCGCCCAGGATGCGCCGATAAAGGCACCGGTAGGACGTTGCGGCAGTTGCTTGGACATTGAATTCTCCTTGGTTTGACATCATGTGGATAGTGCGCGCCAGCTTGCATGGCCGGCGATACAGCAGATAATCGATCCGGCCAGGTGCAGGGCCGAATGCGCCAGCGCCCAGCCATGGTCGCCGCGCTCGAGCAGCACCATGGCTTCGCCGGAAAAAGTGGAAAATGTCGTCAGGCCGCCCAGGAAACCGGTCACCGCGAACAGGCGCCATTCGGGCGGCAGCAGCGGATGCGCCGCGAAAAAGCCCAGTGCCACGCCGATCAGGTAGCCGCCGCCGAGGTTCACGGCCAGGGTGCCGAGCTGCAGTTTCGGGTGCAGGGCACCGAGCCACAGTCCCAGCCCCCAGCGCAGCCACGCACCGAGCGCGGCTCCCACGCCGACGGCGACAAAATTCATTTATCGGCCCAGTTCGCGGTCCACTTGGCCAGCGCGGCGTCGTCGGTCACGCGCGCGTCGACCCAGCGCGCGCCGTCCGGCGTCTGCTCCTTCTTCCAGAACGGGGCGTCGGTCTTGAGGTAATCGATGATGAATTCGCAGGCGGCGAAGGCCTCGCCACGGTGCGCCGCGGTGCACGCCACCAGCACGATCTGGTCGAGCGGCGCGAGCGGCCCGACCCGGTGCACCACCAGCGCGCCAAACAAAGGCCAGCGTTCACCGGCCTGCGCCACGATCTGTTCGAGCGCCTGCTCGGTCATGCCGGGATAATGTTCGAGCTCCATGGCGGCCACGCTGGCGCCGTCATTCATGTCGCGCACGGTGCCGACAAAGCTGACCACTGCACCGATGCGCGCATCCTGCGCGCGCAGGGCCGCCATTTCGGTGCTCAGGTCGAAGTCGGCGGTCTGGACCCGCACCGCCATCATTTGCCGTCCCTGGCGATGCGCGTGAACAGGTGTTCGATGCGCGACGCGGTACGGTCATCCACCAGCGCCGGCATGGCGCACAGCTGCAGGAACTGGGCTGCCTGGTTGCCCGGCTTCTGGCCCGACTTGAGCGATGACTGCAAGGTCTCGACCTGCAGCTTCAGGCGTTCGCGCGCGAATTCGCTGCCGCTGTCGATGCCGGCCGCGATTTCGAGGCGCAGGATTTCGTGCAGCAGCGGCTCGCGGTTTTTCTCGAGCAGCGCGGCAAACGCCGCCCGGCCCTCGCCGCGTGCCGCCAGCGCCGCATCGAAGCGTGCCTTGAGCGTACGTTCGTGACTGGCGTCCAGCGCCGGCAAGGCGCTCCAGCGCGCACTCCAGTCGATGCTGTCGGCGTCAGCCCCGCCGGCGGCAACCTGAGCTTCGAGTTCCTGGCACAGGCGCAGCTTGTCGCGCAGCGCGCTGGCCTGGGCGCGGCTGGCGTCGCGTTTGGCAGCGTCGACATGGTGCTGCAGCGCGGCGATGGCGGCGTGATAGCGCTTCTCGACCTTCGCTTCGTTGGCGCGCGGGACCGCGCCGATGGCGTTCCATTCGGCGGCCGCTTCGCGCAGCAGTTTTGCGGCGTGGGCGGCGGCGTCAGGCGCGCCGGCGGCTTGTTCCAGGCGCGCGCTGATAGCGTCCTTCGCTTCCTGGTGGCTGCGCCGTTCGGCATCGGCCGCGTTGGCGCTTTCCTTGCGGCGCGCGAAAACGGCATCGCAGGCGGCGCGGAATTTCTGCCACAGCGCCTGCTCGGCCTTGCGTTCGAGCGGCACCGCGCGCGCGTGCTCCTGCCAGCGTTCCTGCAGCGAGCGCAGGGTGTCGAGCGCGTGGCGGTCGTGCGCGTCGAGCGCGGCCACCTGGGCGATCATCGCTTCGCGTTCGGCTACTTCGTTCTTGCGCTGCTGTTCCAGCGGCGCCTGCAGGGTGTTGAGCGCATCGGTGAATTCGTGATCGAGGCGCTTCTTTTCCTTGCGGTCGATCGCGCCGAGGTGGCTCCACGCCAGGCGCATGCGCTGCACGGTGGCCGCCATGTGCTTCCAGTCGACGCTCTCGCCCTCGGCCAGCTTGGCGGTTTCCAGCGCCGCTTCGGCGATCAGGGCCTGCGCCTTGGCCGCATTGGTGTGGCGTTCGTCGGCCAGGTGCTTGAAGTGCGCGGCGGCTGGCGCGTAGGCGGCGCTGCAGGCGGCGTCAAAGCGCTCCCACAGGCTCTTGGGCGCGGCACCCGACAAGGTATCGAGCGCCTTCCAGCGTTCGCGCATGCTGCCGACTTTCTTGGCCAGTTCGCTCATCGCCAGTTTTTGCGTGGTGAGCTGCTCGACCGCCTTGATCAGTTCCTCGCGCGAGACATTGCCGCCCCAGCGCGCCCAGTCCGACAGGCGTTTGAGTTCGGCGCGCGCGTGCGCCAGGCGGTCGGCCAGGGCCGGCGTCAGGCGCGTGCCCTTGCTGTCCTTGAGGATCTTGTCCATGTCGGCCGCGCTGCCGAGGGAGCCTTGCTGCAGCGCCGCTTCCATGGCGTCGAGCGTGTCGATGAAATGCTGGTCGGGCGCCTGCACGGGGGCGTTCTTGCGCGCCTCTTTCGGCTTGTGGGCCGAGGGAGCCGGCGCCGGCACCGAGGCAAGCAACACCTCGAAGCGCTGCTGCAGGTCGGCGGCGGCATCCGGCGGCGCCGGTGGCAACTGCTGCCAGGCTTTTTTCAATTGATCCTGGTTGAACGCGCCGGGCGGCGTGGCGCGCCATTCGGCCAGCGCGGTTTCGCGTGCGATCACGGCCGACTGGCCCTGCTCCAGCGCGCCCAGCGAGGCGCTCAGGCGCGCGTGCTCGGAGGCGAATTCGTTGGTCAGGCTGCGCGGCAGCGAAGCGTGTTCCGGTGCGGCCAGCGCGGCGGCGTGGGTTTGCGCCATCTGTTCCAGGCGCTCGGCCAGCTCGGCGGCGCGCAGGTCGCTGTTGCCGAGGGCGCGCAAGGCGGTCAGGCTGTCAATCATGGCGCGCTGCAAGCTCACCTGGGCTTCCAGGCGCTGCGCCAGCTGGGTGCGGATGGCATCGAACTCGGCGGCCAGTTCCGGCGCGGCAATCACCGACCAGCGGCGGTCCAGCTCGGCAACCTGGTTGGGCGAGAGCTTCTCGTCCTTGAGCAGCGTCTGCGCTTGCTCGATGCAGGCCTGGCCGCGCGCAAGCTCGGCCTGGTGGTGGCGCAGCGCGTCCAGGCGCGACTGCATCAGCTTGGCGACGCGGCGGTCGGTATTGCGCATGGCGGCGTGTACGCGTTCGAGCGCGGCGGCTGAATGCACTTGCTCGGCGGCGGTCAGGCGCAGCTCGGAAAAATCGGATTGCAGGATGAACTCGACGGCGGCGGCTTCATCGCCGGCCAGCGCGGCTACCTTTTCGGCCTGCTGGGCACGCAGCGCGCTGGTCTGCGCGGCCGCCGGAGCTGGATTCGGGCTCGCCTGCGCGGACTTTCCGGCAGGGGTGTCGGACTTGTCGGCCGGTCGCTTGAAAAGGAATTCGAACATGACGTGATATCAACCATTCAAAACCACCATCATAGCAAGAATGGCGCGGAAAGCACGCGATAGGAAGGAGTATTAATGGTTGATACCGCGGGTGGCTTGCGCCGCCCGGGCAGGCTTATCGGCGCGGGCCGGGCCATCTTGCGGCCATTCGGGCCATCCTGGCCCGGCGCAGGCGCGTTGAGCCCCCGCCCGGCCAGAAATCCACACCCCGCGCCAGCCGGGTGGACGGCGTTTAATGGGCGAAATGCGGCGAGAAGCGGCGTTCGACGCCGCCGTCCATGCGCTCGTGCTCGCCGTCATTTCCGCGGCGCGACAGTACGATGGCCTGGCGCGACGGTTTGCGTTCTTGCACGTAAGCATCTTGAGCCAGCATTTCGTTGGCAATGGAAAACCACGCCTCGCCGGAAATCACGGCCCGTGCCACTGGAAACAGCTCGTGCTCCTCGCGCTCCAGGCGCTTGAGCGTGGCGCTGCAAAACGCTTCGAGCGCGGCGCAGAACTGGGCCACGCTGGCATAGGTGTCGAGCGCCTGGAAGCCGAGCCGCACCACCAGCACGCCGACGGCATCGGCAGCGGCCCGGCCCAGTTCTTCCAGGTCGAGCAGCAGCCGGTCGGCGGCGGGACTGGCTTTGCGGATCGCCGGCACCAGGAACATGTCGATCTTGCGCCAGTGGCAATTTTCGTACAGGCGCTTGACGGTCTCGCAAGCGGCCCCCACCTGCCCTGCGGCGAGCGCGTTCTGATGCGCGAACGTGGAATGAAGCAGCTTTTGCAAAGCCTGTACCTGCGCGCGAAGCTTGGCTTGCTCGACAGACAGTGCAACCAGGGTATATGTCGCCGTTAACATTCGGTCTCCTCAAAAGTTGCCCGCATACTCAAGATCCGGACGCTGGTGCGCGGGAGCCTGGCTGGAGTCGTGTGTTTTGGCAGGCTTGAAGTTGTTCTTTATGAACTCTTGCGTCAGCCCGGAGAAACCAGTGTAAGGAACTCCGACACCAGACGTTTGATCTAGCGCAAGCGGCACGCCATCAATCGGTTTCTTGTGAGCACATAGGCAACGCAATGTTGCGCCGTTCGGGGGCAGCGGGCTGGCGACACCTCCGTTTAATGGCAAAACGTCATGCATTGTTCCTGCGCCCAAGATTTTTTTGAGTCTGCCAACCACATCGCCGGTATTTGCGCGCAGAATGTAAGTTAGGGCGGGGCCCGATTTCAAGCATTTTTGGCCGCGCCATTTCTTTTGATGCCAACCAACCATCAGGGGACGCCTATTCCTTCCGCCAGCGTATTTCGACGATCAGCCAGGCGCCTGTTCCGGGTCATGCTGCTCCCGTGCTTTGCGCTGTCGATGTTGGCCGCCATCTGGATCACCCTGTTTCACCAGATGGGGGTCGAGCGCGCCGCCGCCCATCACGATGCGGTACTGTCCAGCCAGGCACTGGCGCGCGTGCTGTCCGAACATGTCAGCCACATCCTGCGCCAGAGCGACCACGCGACCCAGCTTTTCAAGCTCAAATTCGAGGAAACCGACGGCGGCCTGCGCCTGGCCGAATTCGCCCAGCGCAACGGCCTGCTCGACAGCGTACTGCCGGCCAAGCTCAACCTGCCGATGGCCCTGATCGACCGCCACGGCAAGGTACTCGACAGTGCCAATGGCTTCAGCGCCGGTCCCGGCCCCACCGCCGGCACGTCGTGGTTCCTGGCACTTGCGGGCGGCGCCGGCGACGCCTCCCAGTTCTCGACCCCGGTGATCGAGCCGCGCAGCGGCAAGTGGCTGATCCAGATCGCGCGCCGCCTCAACGATGGCGACGGCAAGTTCGCCGGCGCCATCGTGATCATGATCGATCCGCTCTACTTCGTCGACGACTACGACCGCGTCAACGTCGACGACGAGGCGGCCCTGTTCCTGTGGGCGCACGACGCCCGGCTGACCATCGGGCGCGTGGGCGAGCGCCTGTTCGTCGGCGAAGGCCTGGGCTTCAGTGCGCGCAAAGTGGGCGGCGTGCCCACCGAGGAACTGGAAGCGACCGCGCCGCCGGACCGCATCGCGCGCATCTACAGCTACAGCGACATGGACCGCTACGCGCTGGTGGCGGTGGTGGGCATCACCGAGCGCGCCGCGATGGAAAAATTCGAGCGCCACCGCATCCGTTACCTGTGGATGGCGCTGGCCGCGACCCTGGCCATCGTCGCGGTGACGGCGCTGCTGATGCGCCAGAGCGCGCGCCTGCGCGCCAGCATGCGCGCCGCGCGCGACGCCCAGGCCACCTCGCGCGCGGCGGCCGAGGGCAGCCTCGATGGCGTCATGTTCCTCAAGGCGCGCCGCGACGCCGACGGCAAGATCGTCGACTTCGTCGTGGCCGACATCAACGACAAGGGCGCGGCCATGCTGGGGCATACGCGCGGCGCCGTCACCGGACAGGGCATCCTGCCGCTGCTGCCGTGCGACGTCGACCCGCCGTTCCTCGAACGCTACGCCCGGGTGCTGCTCGAATCGCAGCCGCTCGAAGAAGAAGTCGAGCTGCGCGCCCCCGGCGAGCGGGCGGTGTGGATCCGCCATCAGATCGTGCCGATTCCAGGCGGGGTGGCGGTGAGCTGGCGCGACATCAGCGCGCGCAAGCTGGCCGAACTCGAAATCAGCGGCAACCGCGGGTTTCTGCAATCGCTCATCGAGCACCTTCCGCTGCTCATTTACGTCAAGAGCGTGCGCCCGGCCAGCTTCGGCACCATGGTCGTGTGGAACAAGGCCGCCGAAGCGGCCACCGGCTACGCCGCCGACGATGTCATCGGCAAGATCGACCGCATCGCCTTCGCCCCCGATTTCGCCCTCTGCAGCCCGGAGGAAGACCGCGCCATGCTGGCCTGTCCGGCGGCGGTGGACCTGCCCGAAAAACCGCTGCGCCGTCCCGACGGCGAACTGCGCTACCTGCACACGGTGTCGGTGCCGCTGTTCGACAGCGCCGGCGCCATCGAATACATTTTGTGCATCGCCGAAGACGTGACGCGACGCCATGAGCAGGAACAGAACCTGCGCAACAGCGAAGCGCAGCTGACCGCGATCACCAACGCTTCCCCGCTCGGCCTGATCCGCGCCGACCTGCGCGGCAACTGTACCTACGTCAACCGCATGTTCGAGATCATCACCGGCCTGACGCGCGAACAGGCCCTGGGCCGCGGCTGGACCGGCGCGCTCCACCCGGAGGAACGCGACAGCCTCAATGCCATCTTCCAGCACCAGCGCAGGAACCCGGAGCCGTTCAAGAAAGTGGTGCGCTGCCGGCGTCCGGACGGCAGCGTGGTATGGGCCTCCGTCAAGGTGGCGGCGGTGCGCATCGGCGAACGGATCGAAGGTTTTGTGGGCACCATCGACGACATCACCACCCTGCGCGAAGCCGAACTGGCGCTGCGCGAAAGCGAGGCGCGCCTGCGCACCATCGCCGATACGCTGCCGGCCATGGTGGCCTACATCGACGCCAACCAGGTCTACCGCTTCCACAACCTGGCCTATCACCGCGAGTTCGGGCGCGATGGCGCCGACGTGCCGGGCATGACGGTGCGCCAGACCGTGGGCGAAAAGCGTTTCGCCACGCTCGAACCGTACATCCTGCGCGCGCTCAAGGGCGAGACCCTGGTCTTCGAGGAGCACGACGGGCCCGAAGGCGCCGAACGGGCGCTGGAAGTGACCTATATCCCGCAACTGGGCGAAGATGGCGTGACGGTGGTCGGCTTTCACGTCATGCGCCAGGACATCACCTCGCAAAAGCGCGAGAAGAAACGCCTGCTCAAACTGGCCCAGGTCGACGCCCTGACCGGGCTGGCCAACCGCGCCGGCTTCCTGCACAAGCTCAGCGTGGCCATGCGCGAGAGCGCCGACGATGGCCATCTGATGGCGCTGATGTACATGGACGTCGACCATTTCAAGCCGGTCAACGATACCTATGGCCACCATGTGGGCGACGCCCTGCTCAAGGCGTTTTCCGCGCGCCTGACGCAAACCCTGCGCGCCAGCGATACCGTGGCGCGCCTGGGCGGCGACGAATTCACGATCATCATGGAAAAGCTGGCGCGCCCGGAAGACGCGGCGGCCATCGCGGCCAAGATCGTCAGCGCGATGCAGGCGCCGTTCGAGCTGGGCATGGTCACGGTGTCGGTGTCGGCCAGCATCGGCCTGGCCTACTTCAGCGGCGGCACGCCCGATGGGACGCCCGATGGGACGCCCGATCCAGACGCGCTGCTGCAGCAGGCCGACATGCAGCTGTACCAGGCCAAGCAGGCCGGGCGCAATACCTGGCGCGCCGCGGCCTGAGGGTCAGTCGCCGGCGCCGCCTGCCTCGGGCTGGAGCTGCGCCGGCAGGCAGCCGGCGTAACCGGGCCACGGCCGGGTGCAGCGCCAGGCGGGCCGCGCGGCCTTGGTGATGCTGCGCTTGTACAGCAGCTTGCCATTGAGGTCGTAGAGCTCGGCGCTGAACCGCTCGCCCTCGATGCTGGCCCACAGGAAGCCGGGCGTGCGGTCATGTTCAAAATGCACCGGATTGGCGTCGCGCCGCACCAGGCGGGTGGTTTTCGAGCCGGCGCCGGAGACGATGAATTCGGTGCCGCAGCGCGACTTGGGCCACTGCAGGTTGTGGTCGTGAGCGCTGAGGACAATGTCGGCGTTGCCACAAATAATGTCCTCGAACAGATCCTTGAGAGGCGCGCCGTTGACGATCGCCGGGCAAAAATTGCCGCATCCTTCATAGTTACCCGCGTTGCCATGCTCACCATTGGACAGGTAGGAATGGTGGCCGGCCACGATATTCCACTTTGCCCGGGAAATGGCCAGGGCGCCGGCCAGCCACGCGCGCTGTACATCGGTGTTGACGCCCTGCAGATAGCCGGTGGTGTCGAGCGCGAACAGGGCCACCTCGCCTTTCTGGACCAGGTAGAACGGGTGCGGCATTTTCCAGCGCGCCGAGCGCCAGGTGTAGGCAATCTGGAACTGCGGCTTCCAGTAGTCCAGGGGCGGATCGCCGTAGTCGTGGTTGCCCAGCATGGCGTAGAACGGCAGGTCGAGGCCGGCGTAGGGCAGCTCGAATTTTTGCTGGAACTGGGGATCGTCGGGGCGGGTGATTCCTTGCCCGTAGAAATTGTCGCCGAGATAAATCACGAAGTCGCAACCCTTGCGCGCGCACAGCGCCGTCATGGCCTTGCCCATCGCGTACTGGGCCGGATTGCCTTCGCCGGCGTCGCCCAGCGCCAGGAAACGCACCGCCGCCGTTGCCGGCATGGCGAGCGCGGCGCACAGCGACGCGCACAGCAAAAAACGAAGTCGAGCAAGCATGGCGTTCTCCGGTTTGACCGTCCGCTTTGACTGTAGCAGCGGCGACCGGATGACCGCTGAGCGGGCACAACAGCCATTCATGCGGGGCATTGGCGGCAGCGGTATTTCCCGCCGGCGACCATGTCATTTTTTGTACCGAAGCGCCGGGTCGTCACGGCTGAAGTGAGCTAGCCTGAGACGGCATGAATCGACCAACGGGAGCAAAAGATGAGCTCACTTTATGAGAAATGCGGCACCTTCACACCGGACCCGGAGCATCCCTCTGCCGAGGACGCGTTGCCTGGCAATGACCAGGATGCGCTGACGGGCAGCGAGCCCGGCACATCTTCCAAGTTATCGTACTCGACGCATTTTCACCTGAACTACGTCACCGCTTTTGGTGAAAAAGGGAAAAGCGTTGAAGGCAAGAATGTTCTTCGATTCACCTGGTCCAGCAGCGCTGGGGCGGGGGTGAACCTGTGCGTCCCGCTGGCGCACACTTCAGTCAGCTGCAATATCGACGTCAAAGGTGAAAGCGAGCAATTGCGCTTGGACGTAGACACAAGCGCGTCGGAAGCCGGGCTTGGTTCGCCGTCTTCGGTCAATCATCCGCCGAACGAGCAGGAGTCGGGCGAGGAGGCATTGAAGAGCGCCCGTGCCAGGCGCACTGCGGCACTCAATTCGATGTTCGGCATGTGGAAAGATCGCGGCGACACACCCAAAGACGGTCTTCAATTTCAAAAAGAAATGAGGGAGGAATGGCGCTAGTCTTATTCGATACCAACATACTGTCGACGCTCTGAAAGGCGCTGGCGCCGGAGTGGTATCGCTGTCATCGAACCGGGTAAAGGTCGAGTCGTTATTCATCGACGAAGGTTTGGGCAGCCTCGATAGCGGCACCCTCAGGGCAGCCATGGATGCGCTGGACGGGCTGTAGGCGATAGGCCACGAGGCCGGCGTGATCTCGCAGGTGCAGGAGGTGACCAAGCGCATTGCAACGCGCATCTTGGTGCAACCGGACGGCGGCGGCAGCAGTACTGTGGCCGTCCAAAAACGGCAGACGTCAATCCTGGCGTTTCGGCTTGGCCGGGCGCACCTTCGCCAGCTCCCATCCCAGTTCGCGCCGGATTTCCTGCGGGTCGGGCGGCGGGCGGCGCTGGGCGATTTGCGCGCGCAGCCACTGGCGCACGCTTTCCTTGCTTGGTTGCTTGTCGATGTTCATCATGCATCCTGTCTCGATCACTTCGCCCGGGGGCCTGATCCGTTAACGCTGTGCCAGGCCAGCAGTTGACTGCGTGCGCGCACCCCGGTGATAAAATGCGCGTTTTTTACGTCCGGATCTTCCCTATGTCAAAACCCGCCCGCGTGCTCACTTTCAAATGCGCCAACTGCGAGAAACCTGTCAAAGTATTCCTGCAGAAAGTCTCCGCCTGTTCCCACATCCAGCCCTACCAGGGCGTGTGCGGGTGCGGGGTCCTGAAACGCCATGCCACCGGAAACAAGGACGCTGTTGAATCCTATCTCGCATCGCCAGAAGGGCAATGGTCCCATCACCATTGATTGAGATTCCTCAAGGCAATAAAAAAATAATAGAAAAATAACTAAAGTAATCGGCATGGCTGCCGTTATGGTCAGTAACGCAACTTTTTTATTGTCTGACCGCCATGTCTTTCTTGTCCGCCCTGAGCGCCCGCCCGCCCGCCTCCACCATTCTTCCTGCCCCCGCGCAGGCTGGCGGCAGGGGTGTCGGCGCGCAGCTGGCGCCCGCCAGCGGCAATGTCGCCGCGCGCCTGCCGGTGGTCGATCCGGTCTCCCTGTACAACGATAACGTCAGCCTGTCCTCGCAGAGCCTGACGAACCGCGTGAACGAGCTGGCCACGTCGACCGTCGATGTAGCCCAGAAATTTCTCGATACTTTCGTCGGCAAACTGTTCGGCGACGCCGCCAAGGGCGCCAGCGTCAGGTTCGATGCGGTATCGGTGCAGGCCCAGTCGGCGTTTTCAGCCTCGGCCAGCCAGAGCGGCAGCGTGCGCGGCAGCGCCTTTTCCCTCAACGAGAGCGCCAGCTTCATCGGCACCGGCCAGCTGGTCACGGCCGACGGCCAGACTTTCGATTTCGAGCTGGAGGTCAAATACGAGGCCAGCGCCAGCGCCGCCACCGAAGCGGCGGCGCCCGCCAGCCGCCCGGCCCAGCTCGATGCGCCCGATGTATTGGTGCTGACCGGCAAACCGCTGCCGCCCGTCAAGTTCCCCGGCAGCCTGAACGAACTGTTCAAACTGCTCGGACGCGAGCTGCAGGCGCCCGTCAAGGGATCGTCGGGCGAGAATGGCGACAGCCTGGGCGGCAATCTGAGCCTGCGGCTGCTGCGCCTGGTCGACCGCGCCGCCCTGCTCGCGCCCCGTCCGCGTGCGGAAGAACCGGCCGCGGCCCCACTGGACCGCAGCAAGGCGCTGGCCAACTCTTACGGCGGCGCCTCCGCCGCCAGCATCTTCGCCAGCGCCTGAGGGCGCGGCCTGACGGCACGCCCGGCCCACGTATAATAGTCATATTGACGCCCCGCGCCCGCACGGGGCGCTTGCCGTTTTCCGTTTTTGCACCACTGACCGATCGCCCCCATGCAACCTGAACACACTGCCGACGCCCCGGCGCGCATCCACTGGACCGAAGAGGGCCAGCCGCGCAGTGCGCGCTGGCGCTCCGAGAGCGGCATGCCGCCGCCCAAAAAGGTGGTCATCGCCGATGACAAAACCCCGGCCGATGTGGCCTATCGCCTGGCCTGCGAAGGCACCGCCCTGCTCTGGCGCGGCGACTTTCACAACGCGCGCCAGCTGCTGCAGGCGCTGGCGCGGCGCGCCGACCATAAAGGCGGACGCGCCAAGCCAGCCAAGGTACCTGCCTCGCCGGCCGACGCGTTCCACCTGCACCGCCAGGCCCAGTCGCAGCGCGCGCGCACGCTGGCCATGCTGCTGCTGCCGTTCGAGGCCGACTACAGCGTGCCGCTGCGCCGCGCGCCGGACGTCAAGCAAGCCTGCAACGAAGCCTACGGACGCGGCGACGAACCGTTCGTGGCATCGATGCGCGAACTGCTTGGCCTGATCGGCGCCCACGAGTGGCGCAAGAACGGCGTCGAGATTCCGGCGCTGGAAGCGCGCATCCACCCCCACTACGGCGTGTTTTCGCCAATCCGCGGCGAGTACGTGGCGCTGGTGGCCGACGCCCCGCTGCCGCCCGCGTGCGCGCTGGCCTTCGATATCGGCACCGGCACCGGCGTGCTGGCGGCCCTGCTGGCGCAGCGCGGCGTCGGGCGCGTGGTCGCTACCGACATGGATGCGCGCGCCCTCTCCTGCGCGAGCGAAAACCTGCAGCGCCTGGGCGTGTCGGGCAAGGTCGAGGTGGTCCAGGCCGACCTGTTCCCCGAGGGACGCGCTAACCTGGTGGTGTGCAATCCTCCCTGGCTGCCGGGGCGCCCGAGTTCCTCGATCGAATACGCGGTGTACGATCCGGACAGCCGCATGCTCAAGGGCTTTTTGAAAGGCTTGGCGGCCCATCTGGCGCCCGGCGGCGAGGGCTGGCTGATCCTGTCCGACCTGGCCGAGCACCTCGGCCTGCGTCCGCGCGAGCAGTTGCTGGCGCTGATCGCGGCCGGCGGCCTGCAGGTGGTCGAGCGCCACGACGTACGCCCCACCCACCCGCGCGCCAGCGACCCCACCGACCCGCAGCATGCCGCACGCGCCGCCGAACTGACATCGCTATGGCGTCTGCGCGCACTGTAACGGCGCTGCTGGCCGCCGCCGTTCTGGCGAGCGGGCAGGCGCTCGCCTGCAGCCGGCCGCTGAACATGGTCAGCGAGGAGTGGCCGCCCTACTCCTTCACCAATGAGGAAAACGTCCAGACCGGCCTCGATATGGACATGGCCAAGGCCATCTTCAAGGAAGCCGGCTGCACCCTGGTGACGGCGCCGCCGATGCCGACCGTGCGCCGCATGCTGCTGTTCGAGCGCGGCGAATTCGACCTGATGCTGGCCGCCACCGACACGCCCGAACGGCGCCGTTTCGCGCGCTTTTCCAACGCCTACCGCCACGAGACGGTGGCGCTGTTCGCACTGGCGCGCGACTATGCGCGCTACGCGGGCATCAATGGCATGCCGGCGCTGGCGCGCGGACAGGCCGCCCTGCTGGCGCCGCGCATCGGCTGGTACGGGTCCGGATTCGCGCAGGCCGCGCCAACGCTGCGCGCCAGCGGCCGCCTGTTCGATTTCGCCTCGTTCGATCAGGGCATGCGCATGCTCGGCGCCGGACGCGCGCCGCTGATCATGGGCGACCGCGCCGCCGTGCTGTATGAGGCGCAGCGCCAGAAGCTGGTGCTGCGCCAGCTGCCCTTTGTGGTGCAGCAGGCGCCGGTGCACCTGATGCTCAGCCGGGCCAGCACCACGCCGGACGACCTGGCGCGCGTGAACGCCGCCATCGCGCGGCTGGAAAAGAACGGCACCCTGCAAGCGCTGCGCGAGCGTTACGGCTTGCGCTGACAGTCGCGTCAGGCGCCCGCAAGCACGGCCTGCCCTTATTCTTCGGAAGCGGCCATCGGGTTCGGCCGGGGAAGACGAAAAACGTCACGCTCCAGACCATCCGGAAAGCGGGAACGCCCTGTCAACGTTGCGCCAAGGCGCAGCACCAGCGCGCGCGCCGCGTGGTTATCGTCATTCATGTACGTGTCGACCGACTCCCACCGAAACACCTGAAACGCATGCTCGATCACGGCGCGCGACGCTTCCTGGGCGATACCGGCGCCGCGTGCCTTCGGCAGCAGCCACCAGGTCAGCTCACGCGGCCAACCTTTGCCCTGCCAGAAACCGCATACCCCAAGCAAGTCGCCACCCTCCCGCCGCGCAATCGCCCAGACACCAAAACCCTGCAAATGCCAGGCGCCCAGATCGGCCGCGAGCCGGGACCAGGCGCCGGCGCTGGTGAGCGGACCGCCGTAAGGGCCGGATGCGTCGGCATCGGTATAAAAGGAGGCGTACAAATCCTCGCATGCGGCCGACAGCGGCAGCAGGACAAGTCGTTCGGTGTGCAAAGTCGGAATATGCATGGGCAAATGGAATGAGTAAGCGATGTCTGCAAACTGTAGCATGGCCGTCATGACAGCCAGCGCCAGTGCGCCGGAAAGCCCAAGTCATTTCCGGCCATTGCACTTGTGCGAGAACCCCTGTACAATTCGCCGCTCAGACGCGGGGTGGAGCAGTCTGGCAGCTCGTCGGGCTCATAACCCGAAGGTCACAGGTTCAAATCCTGTCCCCGCAACCAAACACATTTTGAACTGAGCCCGACTCTTCACACAGCCGGGCTTTTGTTTTTAGAAAGGGACTAGCTGCCTTCAAGCCAGTCCACCGCGCTTCCCATGAGAGACAAAAAAGATAACGCGACCTTCGATCTGCCGGGGTTCGGCGCGGCTGCGCCGCTCGTTCACCCCCCTGCCGAAGCGCGCCGCACCACGGTGCCGCGCCAGCGCAAAGCCACTATCCGCCAGCAACAGCTCGAACTGCTCGACGAAACCGATGCCAGCGGCCTGCCGGTGTGGCGGCGCGACGACAATACCGACCTGACCGGCCTGCCCAACTGGGCTGCCGCGTAACATCCCCGGCGCGGCAGCCGTGCCGCGCCATCGCAGTACATCCATCTCCGGTCGCCTGTTAGACTGAGGCCATCCCCTTTTGCCCGAGCACCACCATGAATCCAAACGCCTTCGCCACCCTGCCGCTCACCGCCACCTTCCTGGCCAATCTGGACTCGCTCGGCTATCGCGAGATGACCGACATCCAGACCAAGAGCCTGCCGCACGTGCTCGACGGGCGCGACCTGATCGCCCAGGCCAAGACCGGCAGCGGCAAGACCGCCGCCTTCGGCATCGGCATTTTGCACAAGCTGAACCCCGCCTGGTTCGCGGTGCAGGGCCTGGTGCTGTGCCCCACGCGCGAACTGGCCGACCAGGTGGCCAATGAATTGCGCCGCCTGGCGCGCGGCGAAGGCAATATCAAGGTGCTCACGCTCACCGGCGGCGCGCCCATGCGCCCGCAGATCGCCTCGCTCGAACACGGCGCCCACATCGTGGTCGGCACGCCAGGCCGCATCCGCGACCACCTCGGCCGCGGCAGCATCGACCTGTCCAAGGTGCAGACCCTGGTGCTGGACGAAGCGGACCGCATGACCGACATGGGTTTCTACGACGAGATCGCCGGCATTGTCAGCGCCTGCCCGTCGCGCCGCCAGACCCTGCTGTTTTCGGCCACCTATCCGGACGATATCCGCCGCGCCACCGAATCGTTCCTGAGGAACCCGGTGGAAGTGGTGGTCGAAGCCCAGCACAGCGGCGACCAGATCGAGCAGCGCTTCTATGAAGTCGGCTTCGACAACCGCGACCAGGCGGTCGGGCGCCTGCTCAAGCATTTCAAGCCGGTCTCGGCCCTGGCCTTTTGCAACACCAAGGTCCATTGCCGCGAACTGGCCGACGAACTGCGCGCGCAGGGCTTTTCGGCGCTGGCGCTGTACGGCGAACTGGAACAGCGCGAGCGCGACGAGATCCTGGTGTTGTTTTCCAACCGCAGCTGCTCGGTGCTGGTGGCAACCGACGTGGCCGCGCGCGGCCTCGACATCGCCAACCTGGGCGCGGTGATCAATGCCGACGTGTCGAAAGACACCGAAGTGCACATCCACCGCGTCGGGCGCACCGGCCGCGCCGGCGAATCGGGCCTGGCGCTGACCCTGTGCGCACCGAACGAAAAGAAATGGGTGAAGCTGATCGAGGAATACCAGCACGCACCGGTCAGCTGGCATCCGCTGTCGGAACTGGCCGACGATGGCGAAGCGGCCGCGCCGGCGCCGATGGTCACCCTGGTCATCATGGGCGGCAAGAAAGACAAGCTGCGCCCGGGCGACCTGCTGGGCGCGCTGACCGGCGACGCCGGACTGACCAAGGAACAGGTCGGCAAGATCAATGTGTTCGAGTTCATGACCTATGTCGCGCTCGACCGCCACGTGGCCGAGCAGGCATTCCAGCGCCTCAACGCCGGCAACAAGCTCGGGCGCGACTTCGGCAATATCAAGGGCCGCAGCTTCAAGATGCGCTTTATCGACGCCTGAAAGAGCCAAGCCCAGGCGATGCCGTACGGCATCCTGTTGCGCGACCGATGAGCTGGACTTTGCGGCGGGGCAGTTATGCAGCTACACTAAACGTGTCACGCGCCCGGCTGCCCAGCAAATAAGCAGCAGGGCCGTCGCATGACCACCCAGAACGGTGTTCATGCCGGAAGAGACGGCAAATTGCGTTGTCCTGAGGCAAAATGCGTAAATTAGGTTCATCCGATTGATGCGCTTAATCGTTAAATCTGGCATGATTGCTTGAGATAAACATCGACGCTCCCCGCGGCCCCGCACTCATGAATACTAACGTCGTGCTTGATGACATTGAAACACTGAAGCAGGCTTTCCTGCGTGGCGCCGGCATACCCGCCGATGCGCTCGGTTCCGGCCTGACGCCGGAGTTGATGGAACTGATGGGCAAGCTGATGGCCAGCTCGCTGCAAGGCACCATCGACTTGCTGGCCCTGCGCTCGCTGGTCAAGCAAGAGGTCAAGGCCGATGTCACGATGGTTGTGATGCGCAACAATAATCCGCTCAAGTTTTTCCCGGACAGCCAGACCGTGCTGACCCAGATGCTGCGCAAGAAAATGCCCGGCTTCATGGAGCCGCTCGAATCGATCGACGATGCTTATAACGACCTGCGCAGCCACCAGAAAGGCATGGTGGCCGGCACCCGCGCCAGCATGGGCGCCATGATGGCGCGCCTGAAGCCCGAGCTGTTCGAGGCGGAAGTGTCGGGCGGCGGCATGATGGGAACCCTGATTCCCTCGCGCCGCCAGGCCGAGATCTGGAAGACGTACAAGCAGGCTTACCACACGGCCGAAGCGGAAGCGAAAGACCAGTTCAAGACCATCTTCGGCCCCGCTTTCCTGGCAGCGTATGAGAAAGAAGTCGAGCGTTCGAATGCCGCCGGCATCAGCAATGGTTGAGCGCAATCCGATCCGCCTGGCCTGGACCCGCATCAGCGAAATCGGCATGCGGGCCAGCAATCAGGACGCCGTCGGCGAGGCCCAGCACGGCGATATTTCCTGCTTCATCATTGCCGATGGCGCCGGCGGACACGAGGGCGGCGAGGTCGCCGCGAACATCGTGGTCGAGTCGATGCTGGAGAAATTTGCCAGCGTGCCGGCTTTCGGCGCCCATGCTTTGCTGTCCTACACGGCCCATGCCATCGCAAGTGTTGCGAAAAACAAACAGATTCAAGCGCAAAACCATGACATGAGCGCCACCGTGGCCGCCTTGCTGGTGGACCAGGCCAATGCCCATGCTTTATGGGCGCATCTGGGCGATACGCGCATCTACCTGTTCCGCGACGCCAAGCTGGTCAGCGTCACGCGCGACCACAGCCTGACCCAGCAACTGATCGACGCCGGCTACGCGCGCGCCGACCAGCTGCGCAGCCATCCCCAGCGCAACATCCTGTTCGCCGCCGTTGGCGCGGAAGGCGAAACCCCGGTCGCGCTCGGCGACGGCCCGGTCCAGCTGCTCGACGGCGACGCCTTGCTGGTGTGCAGCGATGGCTTGTGGGAATGGGTGCACGAAGACGAGATGGAACGCACCCTGGCCGAATCGGGCAACAGCGAGCAATGGCTGACCGCCATGTGCGCGCTGGCCGAGGCGGCCATGGAAGGCACCGACAAGGTACGCGACAATTTCTCCGCGTACGCCATCCGCGTCGAGAGAGAGATCGTATGAACGCGCTCGCCCCCGGCTCCGAGAACTGCCTGCCGATCGGCACCAGGCTGGCCGACTTTGAAATCACCGGCGTGCTCGGTGAAGGCGGCTTCGGCATCGTCTACATGGCGTTCGACCATTCGCTGCAGCGCAGCGTGGCCCTGAAAGAATACATGCCGGGCGTGCTGGCCACGCGCGCCAGCGACAACAGCATCCTGGTGCGCGCCGAACGGCATCAGGAAACCTTCAACGTGGGGCTGAAAAGCTTCATCAACGAAGCGCGCTTCCTGGCCCAGTTCGACCACCCGTCGCTGGTCAAAGTGCACCGTTTCTGGGAACAGAACCGCACCGCCTACACGGCCATGCAGTATTACGATGGCCGCACCATCAAGGATATCGTCACCCAGAGTCCGGAACTGGTGACGGAAGTGTGGTGCAAGAAGGTGATGAAGCAGATTCTCGACGCCCTCGAGATGCTGTACACCATGAAAATCCTGCACCGCGATGTGTCACCGGACAACATCATCGTGCAGGAAAGCGGCGACGCCGTGCTGCTCGACTTCGGCTCGGCGCGCCAGATCATTGGCGACCGCACGCGCGGCCTGACCGTGATCCTGAAACCGGGCTACGCGCCGGTGGAACAGTACGCCGGCGACGCCTCGCTCGACCAGGGCCCGTACACCGACATCTACGCGCTGGCCGCGGTGATGTTTTTTGCCATCATCAAGGAACCGCCCGCGACTTCGATCGCGCGCATGGTGCGCGATCCGGTCAAGCCGCTGGCCGAACGCGGCCTGCCCGGCTACAGCCTGGAATTTCTGGCGGCCATCGACAAAGGCCTGGCCGTGCTGGCCCAGGACCGTCCGCAGACCATCGACGCCTTCCGCGCCCTGCTCGGCATCGAAACCGGCGGCGAAGCGCCGCGCGCCCGTCCTACCGGCCCGGCCCAGCGCTTTGCCACGGTCGACCGCCTGCCGGATGCGGCGGTTGCCGCCACCGCTGCGGCGCCGGCTGGTGCTGCCGCCGCTTCTGCCGCGAAAGCGCCCGTGACCGATCCGGTCAAGCCGAACCTGTCCAAGTCCGCCGGCGGCTCGTCGCGCCAAGACCCGCAGGCGAGGTCCTCGCGCCGTCCGAAACCGGAAACGGCCGACAAGCCAGCCAAATCGGCCAAGCCGGCCGGCAAGGGCTTGCCGCCGTGGACCGGGATTGCCGCCTCCGGCGTGGTGATGGTGGCCGCGATCGCGGTCGGCCTGTATTCGCTGCTGTCCAAGCCGTCCGACACGATCATGGTGGCGCCGGCCCAGCCGGCGATCGCCGACGCCTCCGCCCTGCCGCCGCCCCCGCCGGCACCCGTGCCCGTGGCCGCCACCCCGGCCGAGACGCCAGTGCCAGGCGAGACCGTCGTTGCCACCCCTGCCGTTCCGGGCGAGGCCGTTGCCGCCACCGATGTGCTGGCCGATCCGGTCACCGATGCGGCGCGCGATGCGGCACCTGAGACATTCAACTATAAATTGTCGATCAAGCCATGGGGCACGATCTATGTCGACGGCAAGGAGGCTGGCGTCACGCCGCCCCTGAAAAAGCTGACGCTGCCGGCAGGCAAACACAAGATCCGGATCGCCAATCCCGGCTTCCAGGATTTCCAGCTGAGTCTCGACACCAGCAAAAACAAGTCACGCACGATTGAACATGATTTCACAGCGCAGCCCAAATAAACGCATTAAGATCGAGGCATGAACCGATCCCAACACTTCCTGATCTTCGCCGTCGTGGCCGCTGGCCTCGCGCTGTCCGGCTGCGCCACCACCGAACCGCAGCCCAAGACGAGCGCGACTCCCCGCCCGACGGCGCCGCGTCCGCCCACCCCGCGTCCACCGCCGCCGGTCGTGCCGTCCACGCCGACCGTCAGCGCCGACCAGGTGGCGCTCAACGAAGGCATCGAACTTTATAACCAGGGCTCGTACAACGAGGCCATCAAGCGCCTCGGCGCGGCCGACGTTACTGGCGGCTCCAAGGCCACCCAGGTCAGCGCGCACAAGTACATGGCTTTCAGCTACTGCGTGACCTCGCGTCCGGCCCCGTGCCGCCAGCATTTCGAAAAAGCCTTCAAGCTCGATCCGGCATTCGCGCTCGCGCCCGGCGAAAGCGGCCACCCGCTGTGGGGGCCGGTGTTCGCCAAGGCGAAAAAATCGAAGTAATCGCGCCGTACGGACGAAAAAAAACGCTGCCCATGAGGCAGCGTTTTTTTTGAACGGCAACGTGATCAGTTACGAACGACGCGCTTGTATTCGTTGGTGCGGGTATCGATTTCGATGACGTCGTCGGTGCTGACGAACAGTGGCACCTGAACCGAGTGGCTGTGCGCTTCGATGGCGTTTTCCAGCTTGGCTTCTTTCAGGACGTTACCCGACGTGTTGCCCTTGACTGCTGGCTCGGAGTAAGCAACCTTGCGTGCGATCGTGGTTGGCAGCTCGACCGAGATGGCCTTGCCGTCGTAGAACACGGCTTCGCATTCCATACCGTCTTTCAGGTAATGCAGTGCATCGCCCAGGTTTTCTTCTTCGATTTCGTACTGGTTGTACTCGGTGTCCATGAAGACGAACAGCGGATCGGCGAAGTACGAGTAGGTCACCGGCTTCTTGTCCAGCACGATGACGTCGAACTTGTCGTCGCCACGGAATACGTTTTCCAGTGGGCTGTTGGTCAGAAGATTCTTCATCTTCCATTTGTAGGTGAAGCCCGTGCGGCTCGAGCCGTTGACATCGGAACGCAACACGATCATAGGCTTGCTGTCAACCATAATAATGTTGCCAACACGAATTTCTTTTGCAGGTTTCATAAAGAGTGTACGTAAAAAGAGGGTTGCATAAAAATCATCTGTCGCCTGCTGGCATGACGCCGGAAGCTCACGTTTGATCGAGGTAAAAATACGTTAGAAATTAACCGAATATTGTACCTTATCCAGGCCGCGATGACCTAAGCGAAGCGGCAAAGTTCAGCAAATTACTGGTGAGATCGCCGTTTGCCAACATCTGGCGCTGCCAATCGTCGGCGCGCGCATGCAATTCGGGCAGCGCGGCTTCAAATGCGGGCCACAGCGGCGCCGGATCGGGATCGGCCGGCGTGGCGCCATTCCAGCACAGCGACAGCGCGGACAGGCTTTCCAGCCCGGCTGCGTAGCGCTGCAGGAAGGCGCGCAGTTTCTTGTGGTGCAGGTTTTCATCTTGCGGGTAGATATGCCAGATGAACGGGCGGCCGGCCCACTGGGCGCGCACGAAGGAGTCTTCCCCGCGCACGAAATTGAGGTCGCAAGCCCACAGCAGGCGGTCGTAGTCGGGCTGCGGCACGAAGGGCAGCACGCGCACCGTCAGCGCGCCACGGGTGCGCGCCGCGCCGGTGCTGGCCGGGGCTTCGAGGAAGGCCTCGACCGCTTCCGCCGCCACGCCTTCCGGCACCAGGCAGGTCATCGCCTGCGCCCCACTCTGCCAGGCATCGAACAAGGCAGCCACTGGCGCGTGCGGGTAGCAAAACAGCGAGACTTTGGTCGATGCCATTTCCTGCGCCGTCACGCCGAACTGTCCTAGAAAAGCTGCCATCTTGGGCGCATCTGCCTGGAACTGACGGCGTTCGTCATCGAGCGCCGCCTCGCGCATGAGGCCGCCGGTTTTGGCGGTGAAGCCGGGGAAAAAGAAGTGCTTCGTCAGCGGCAGGCGCGGATGGGACGACGGCAGCGTGTGGCAGCCTTCGACCCATTCTTCGGCCGTCAAGCCTTCGAGGTTGAACCAGACCGGACGCGGATCGCACTGGGCCATGGCCGTGATGTAGCCGGGCGGGATGTCGCAGGCGAAAAATTCGATGACGATGTCGGCGATGTCGGCGGGTGTGAACATGCCATCCTGGCCCGCCCAGTGGCGCACGGTCACGCCGTCGACCTGCTGCAGGGCGGCGCCGGGATCGACGTCGGGGCAGATGCGGTGGAAACTGGGCAGGTCGTCCACCCACAAGGTGACCAGAATGCCGTGTTCGCGCTGGAGTTGGCGCGCGAGGCGCCAGCAGATGCCGATGTCGCCGTAGTTGTCGACGACCCGGCAGAACAGGGCGAGGGTTGGGGCGGGATCGTTAGCAAGGGACATAGGGTTTTTTTGGTTCGGTTTGGTTCGGCGAAAAGTACCGTTAACCCACAAACCGTCGTCCCCGCGCAGGCGGGGACCCAAGTCCAGTGAGCCGTCGACTGCGCTACAAACTTGGGTGCCCGCCTGCGCGGGCACGACGGTGGGCTCGCACAATGCAAAAAGCCGCACAAGGCGGCTTTTGCACTAACTGGCGTCCCCAAGGGGATTCGAACCCCTGTACTCACCGTGAAAGGGTGATGTCCTAGGCCTCTAGACGATGGGGACCTGAACTGTTGTCAGGTAGTGGCAACTACCCGCAATGTACAAACTACATCAAAACTTGGTGGAGGTAAGCGGGATCGAACCGCTGACCTCTTGCATGCCATGCAAGCGCTCTCCCAGCTGAGCTATACCCCCCATGTAACGCGAACTACTCTGCGCTGGAATAACAAAGAACCGATTCATCGACTCTCTGGTAATACTGGCGTCCCCAAGGGGATTCGAACCCCTGTACTCACCGTGAAAGGGTGATGTCCTAGGCCTCTAGACGATGGGGACAGAAATCTGTCCTGGACGTATTCTACATCCTGACCTTACTTACCGCACCAACAAAAAACCCTGACTAGTCAGGGCGTTTAGTGGTACTAAACTGCGACTACATTGTACTACTTCGTACTGCTTTTTACTACTCGAATCCTGGCGTCCCCAAGGGGATTCGAACCCCTGTACTCACCGTGAAAGGGTGATGTCCTAGGCCTCTAGACGATGGGGACCCGGTACTGCAATCAGGTAGTGGCATCTACCTGCAATCTACTACAACAACTTCTTCGATTAGTGGTGGAGGTAAGCGGGATCGAACCGCTGACCTCTTGCATGCCATGCAAGCGCTCTCCCAGCTGAGCTATACCCCCGTCCGTCGAAGAAGCAGAATTATATACTAGGGCTTGCAATATGCAAAGCCCCGAGGCCAACAATTTAAACTTCGACTTTCAGACGCGAGAGAACCAGTTCGCGGCCCAGCAGCACCAGCACGGCATCGATTGCCGGGGTCTGCAACTGGCCGGTCAGCAGGAGGCGCAGCGGCATGGCCAGCACCGGCATCTTGATGCCGTTAGCAGCCAGCACTTCCTTGATCATCGCGGCCAGCGCTTCGCGCGTCCACTCGACCGTGGCGCAGCGCTCGGCGAACTGGGCCACGACAGGCTTGACGGCGTCGGTCAGGTGCTGGGTCATCAGTGCCGCGTCCGGCTGCGGGGTGCGGTAAAACAGCATCGCCGCATCGGCCAGTTCGTTGATGGTATTGGTGCGATCCTTCATCAGCGCCAGCGCGGCGGCCAGATCGGGCGCGCCGTCGAACTGGGCGCCCTGCGCTTCCATCTGCGGACGCGCCAGCGCCGCCAGGCGGGTGTTGTCGGCCTGCTTGATGTAGTGATTGTTCAGCCAGGCCAGCTTTTCCAGGTCGAACTGGGCAGCTGAACTGGTCAGGTGATCCGTATTGAACCACTCGCAGAACTGCTCCATCGAAAAGATTTCGTCATCGCCGTGGCTCCAGCCCAGGCGCGCCAGGTAGTTCAACATCGCTTCCGGCAGGATGCCCTTGGCCGGATAATCCATGACGCTGACGGCGGAGGTGCGCTTGGACAGCTTCTTGCCTTCATGATCGAGGATCATCGGCAGGTGGCCGTACTTCGGCAACGGCGCACCGATCGCGCGCAGGATGTTAATCTGGCGTGGCGTGTTATTGACGTGGTCGTCGCCGCGCAGCACGTGCGTGATCTGCATGTCCCAGTCGTCGACCGCCACGCAGAAGTTATAGGTCGGCACGCCGCCCGGGCGGGCGATGACGAGGTCGTCCAGTTCCTTGTTGGAAATTGTGATCGTGCCCTTGACCACATCGTCCCAGCTGACGTCGCCGTCGAGCGGGTTCTTGAAGCGCACCACCGGCTCGCGGTCGGCCGGTACCGCAGGCAGGGTCTTGCCCGGCTCCGGACGCCAGGTACCGTCATAGCGCGGCTTTTCGCCCGCCGCCGTAAAGCGCTCGCGCATGGCGTCCACTTCTTCCTTGGACGAATAGCAGTGGTAGGCGGTGCCCGCTTCCAGCATCTGGGCCAGCACCTCGCGGTAGCGGTCCATGCGCTGCATCTGATAGAACGGGCCTTCGTCGTGCATCAGGCCCAGCCACTGCATGCCCTCGATGATGGCCTGCACCGCTTCCGGCGTGGAACGCTCGACGTCGGTGTCTTCGATGCGCAGCACGAAGGTGCCGCCGAAATGGCGGGCGTACGCCCAGCTGTAGAGCGCGGTGCGGGCGCCGCCAAGGTGGAGGTAGCCGGTTGGGCTGGGGGCAAAACGGGTGCGGACGACGGTCATGGGATCGGTATGCTGAGATAAAGAGAAGTATTTTACAGCGTCGCCGCCGCGCCGCCCATCGGCGGCGGCGCGGCGGCGAAACAAAGATGCGGCCTAGCCCGGATATTTCGTGAGTAGAGGTCGGCGATCCCGTGCCGAAGCGCGTTGTTACTGGTATCTGACGCCAATCACAACCGGGGACCGCCGATGCCAAATTGTACCAATGAACCGATCAAGTTGGGGAGGGTTGGACGGCGCGTCGTTGAGGCGTCATTCGACGGCGGCGACATCGTCAGCGACGGCGGGGTTCTGCTGCTGCGCCAAGTGGATCAGCGCATCGGCTTAAGCAAAGCGATTGCGCGCGTATTCGAGGATCGACGCCGTCGTGCCAGCGTTTCGCACAGCATGCGCGACTTGCTCGCGCAGCGCGTGTACGGCCTGTGCTGTGGCTGGGAGGACGTCTGTGACCACAATGTGCTGCGCCGCGACTTGGCCATGCAAACGGCAGTGGGCCGGGCCGATGACTTGGCCTCGGCGCCGACGCTGAGCCGGCTTGAAACGTCCTCCACGCGCGCGCAGGCGGCCGCCCTGCATGGCGTTCTGCTCGATCAGTTCATCGCCAGCAAAGCTAAGCGGCCCAAGGAACTGGTGCTCGACATCGATGCCACCCACATGCCGCTGCATGGAGAGCAAGAGAAGTCCCACTTCCACCGCTACTACGACAATTACTGTTACTTGCCGCTGTACGTCTTCTGTGGCCAGGATATCCTCGCCTGCGTCTTGCGGCCCAGCAGCCGCGATCCGGCCGGTATCCTCAGCGCATTAATCAAATTGATCTCCCGGCGCTTGCGCCAGGCTTGGCCACGCATCCGCATCATCGTGCGCGGCGATTCCGGGTTCTGCCGTCATCAAGCTCTGCGCCGCTTCGAGAAATGGGGGCTGCACTATATCGTCGGCTTGCAAAAGAACTCAGCGTTGCTGCAACGAGTAGAGTTGGCCGAACTGGCACTGGCCGAGATGTATCAGAAGGCCGGTTCCAAGCAGCGCATGATCGGAGAATTCACTTATGCGGCGGGGACGTGGGATCGGCAACGGCGCGTCATCGCGCGGCTGGAACACGATGCGCGCGGCGCCAACCCGCGTTTCATCGTCACCAACCTGACTGGGGGTCCCAAGGCACTGTACGAACGCGTGTATTGCGCCCGTGGCGAAGCAGAGAACCGTATCAAGGAGGCGCAGCTCGATTTGTTCGGACGCCGTGCGAGCTGCCATAAATTCCAGGCCAACCAACTGCGGCTGCTACTGGCAGCGTTCGCCTATACCCTGATGATCAATTTGCGCCGCCTGGCTTTGGTTGGCACGGAACTGGCACGCGCCTGCACGGCGACGATCCGCATCAAACTGCTCAAGATCGGCGCGGCCGTCGTGCGCAACACGCGGCGCGTGCGCGTCATGCTCGCATCCCAACATCCACTCAAGCACGTCTTCCTCACTGCCGCCCGCGCGCTGGCACCATAAGCCCGCCAAGTGCTGTCCCCGGCACGCTATAAAGCAACGGGGGTAGGGGGAGTTACGTCTGCAATCAGGCCGCGCGGCAGAACCGACACCAGGAAGCGAGCAATCAACATGCCGCAGCCATGTTCGGCGCACCCCGGCCCTCAGATTGGCAGACTCATGAAATATCCGGGCTAGAGGCTGACGACCTGCAGCATCGGGGCCGGCACGCTGCGCTCGGCCACGCCGAGCAGGTGGGCATGGTGAGTGAACACGATCACCTGATGGTCCTTGGCGAAATCGGCGATCGCACGCAAGGCCAGCGCCGCGCGGCCGTCGTCGGAGGTCATCAACACGTCGTCGAGCACCACCGGCAGGTCGTAGCCGGCGTCGCGCCGGATTTCCAGCGCGGCCAGCCGCAGCGCCAGGTAGAGCTGGTCGCGCGTGCCTTCGCTCAAGCCCTCGACACGCACCTGGCCGCCATTGTCGCGCTGCGCCAGCAAGACCGGCTTGGCACCGGCATCGTCGCTGACCAGCCGCACGAACAGGCCGTCGGTCATCTGCTGGAAGTAGCGCGAGGCCGCCAGCAGCATCGGTCCCTGGGCGCGCTCGCGGAAACGCTTGAGCGCCTCGTCGAGCAAGGCATGCGCCAGCCGCGAGCGCATCCACGGCGCGATCGCCAGCCGTACCCCGGCCGCATCGCGCTCCATGAGCTCGCGCGCCACGGCCGCGGTATCGGCCGAATCGACCGCTTCCAGAGCGCGGCGCGCCGTTTCTTCGGCCTGGCGCGCGCTGCGCAAGCCCTCCTCCAGTGTCGCCAGCTCGGCCGAAACCTGGTTTTGCTCGTCGTTCATGCGCTCGGCGTCGTAGTCGCGCAGGAGCGCGCGCAGTTCGTCCACCGGCCGTGAGGATGCCGTGGCGAGGTCCCTGCGCACCCGGTCCGCCTCGGCCTGGGCCTGGCGCTTGCGCTGCGATTGCGCCTCCGCCGCCGGCAGCGCCTCGGGCGAATCGACGTCGGCCGCGCGGCACAGCCGCTCCAGTACCGCTTCATGGCGCAGCGCCAGGCTTTCCTGTTCGCGCTGGCGTTCCTGCGCCTCTTCCAGCGCCTGCTGCTTGAGCGCGCGTTCGCTGTCGATCCGCCTTGCCTGCGCCAGCCTTGCCTTGAGCTGTTCGACGTAATGCCGCAAGTCGGCGGCCGGCGTATCGCCCAGCGCCTGCGCCAGCTCGTGACCCTGCCCCAGCAGCCGCTCGAATGCCTGCTGCGCGCGCAGCTCGCGCGCGCTGACGCTGTCGAGTTCCGCCTTGGCCTCGCCCAGGCGCCCGAATTCGAGCAGGCGCGCACCCGCCGCGGCGACACCGGCCTGCGGATCGAGGTGCAGCGCGCCGTACACGCCCGACGACACCGCCGCCGCCGCGCCGGCCAGTTGCTCTTCCAGGGTCTTCTGCTGCGCCTTGAAGCGGCGCTGGTGCTGTTCGCGCTCGGTGCGCTTGCCCAGCGCGGTGCTGAGCGCATGCTGGCGCCGCTCAATGTCGTTCTGAATCTCTCCCACCAGCGACCACAGGGTGGCCAGCGAGCCGTTGGCCGGCGCTGCCACGCCAACCGCCGATATCGCATCGCACAGATCGTCCACCAACGCGCGTTCGGTTGCGCGCGCCATGTCCAGCTCATCGGTCAGCGATTGCAGGTTGGCGCTCTGCTCGCGCGCCTCGGCAAGCCGGGACTGCCATTCGCGCAGCGCTTTCGGCGCCAGCTGCGGCAGACCGCGCGCCGCCAGCGTGGCGTTCCAGCGCTCCTGCGCTGCCGCGCTGCGCTGCCCGGTCGCCGCACGTTCGTGTTCGATGTCGGCCAACTGCTGCGCAAGGCGCGCCAGCTCGTCCTGGCTGCCCTGCAGCTGCGTCGCGCGTTCGGTGTCGCGTGCCAGTTCGTCGACCAGCCGGTCGGCGTCGCGAACATCGGCCTCGAAGCTGTCGAGCAGTGCGCCGGGCGCCGGATTGCCGCCGGCGTTCGCCTCGCGCACCTGCGCCCAGTGGCCGTCGCGCTGGCCACGCGCGGCGCGCACCTGCGTCATCGTCGGTACCGCGCCGGCGGCCAGCAACTGCTCGCATCTGGCCGCGGCCCCCGCGTGCTCGGTTTTGAGCTGCGCGAGCTGCTTGCGCAGCGCCGCCAACTCGCTGTCAGCCATATCGAACTCGCTGCGCGCGGCATCGATTTCACTGTCGAGCAAGGCTCGCACTTTGATGAGCGCCATCTCGTCCGCCAGCCCCAGTGCCGCCACGTCGGCGGCGACCTGCCGCTCCAGCTGCCGGATGTCGGCCGGAAGCTGCTCCTTGCGCTTCATCAGTACTTCCTTGCGCCTCGCTTCGTCGCGCACCGCATGCAGGGCGCTCACCAGTGCGGGCGCCGGCAGCGCGTCGGCGGCCTGCTCTTCATCGTCCTCCAGCGGCAGTGCCGATTCCAGATGCTGGTGCAGCCGCTGTTGCGCCACTTTGAAGTCGCCAAGCACCTCTTCGATCCGGGCGCGCGCGGCCGGCGCCGGCGCCATTGCCAGCACGGCGTGCGCCGCCACGCCGGGCACGATGGCGCCGGCGCGTTCGTCCAGCAGGCGGCGCGCCTCGGCCACCTGGTCCGCGGCGTCGGCAATCGTGTTACGCAGGCTCTCGAACGATTCGGCGCTGGCGGCCAGGCGCTCGATGCGGGCGGCCGCGTCGAGCGCAGCATGGTCCGGCGCCAGGGCCTTGAGCTGGGTGGACAAACGCTGTACTGCGTCCTGCGCCGCTTGCGCGTTCTGGCATGCGGCGGCCAATCCCGCTTGCGCGGCGGCCCGTTCGGTGGCGGCGTTTTCCGCCAGCAGCGGCACGTCGTCGAGTTCCGACAGCATGGCGCCCGCCTCGTCCTGGGTGCGGATCAGCGGCGCCACGCCGCGCAATTCGGACAGGCGCAGCTGCCGGCGGTTGGCCTCCTCGTGGCGCACCTCCAGTTCGGACAGCCGCTTGGCCGCCGCCTGGTGCTCCTTGAAGCGTTCCGCCCACCATGCCGGCTTGATCTGCGCGGTCTTCAATTCGGCATGATGTTCGCCGTAGCTGCGCAGCGCCTCGTTGATGCGCCCATTCTTTGCGCGCGCACCGGGCATGAAGTAGGTGCGGGCCGACTGGTCGAGCCGCTCCAGCACCGACGGAATGCTGCGCACCCCGGCGCTGGCCTCGAACAAGGCCGCGCCGATCTCGCCGTGGCCGGCCAGCAGCGCCTCGCCGCCGTTGCGCAGGCGGTCGTGGTCCAGGCCGAACATGGCTTCGTAATCCTCCTTCGACAAGCCGCAGGTGATCAGCGCCTCGACATCGGGCGTGACCGGGCTGCCGTCGGCATACTGCAGGGTGTTGGTGCGGCCCTTGCGGCGCATGATGTGATAGGACTTGCCGTTGCGGTCCACCAGCACCCCGCCCAGCAGCATGTTGCGGTGCTCGTGCACGAAATTATCGCGGCTCAGCTGCGGTATGCCGAAGCGCAGGTCCGAGATCGCGCGCAGGGTCGACGACTTGCCCGCTTCGTTGGGACCATGGACGAACACCACGTTCTGTCCGGCGCTGCCGAAATCGAGCTTGCGGTCGGTGAAGGGACCGAAGGCGGTCAGGTGCAGTTCGCGCAGCTTCATCGTGCGATTCCTTCCATGCCGCCCAAGTGCGCAAGGACGGTCGCCTCGGCGTCGGCCAGCAGCGCGCGCAGTGCTTCCGGCGGCAGCGCCGCAGGGTCGCAATCTGCCAGCCCGGGCGGCAAGGTCCCCAGGGCGCCGAGCTGCGCGAGCGCCCATGCGCGCAGGTGTTCCTCGCTGGATGCGATCTCGTCGACCAGCTGCACCACCTCGCCGACCGCGTCCTCGCGCTTCAAGGCAGCATCACGGTCGAGCGGCGAGCGCAGGTCGAGCTTGACTTCCTCGACCCACAGGTCGGCGCCTTCGAAGTCCTGGGTGCCGGCCTGGATGGCGGCGGCAATGGTGCCGGGCTGCTCGGCCTCGACCCGGTGCAGCTCGGTCTGGCCGCTGACGATCACCCGCAGCGCGTGCAGGCGCCCGTGTTCGCCGGCCACCAGTTCACCAGCCGCCTTCATGAATCGCTGGCGCAAGGCATTCAGGTCGGGTGCGCCGCCGGCGTCCAGTTGCAGGCGGTGCCAGCGCACCACGTCCAGCGGCACGAACTGGGCGCTGGTGATGGCGCCGCCGTCCACCGTCACCAGTTCACAGCCCTTGGGCCCGGTCTCCTTGGCGTGGCGACCCTGCAGATTGCCGGGATAAACGATGCGCGGATGGGCCTCGCGCACAACCTCGCGCGCGTGCACGTGGCCCAGCGCGAAATAATCGTAACCCCTGGCGCACAGCGCGTCGACCGTGGTCGGCGCATACACGTCGTGCCCGCCCCGTCCGTTCAGGCTGGTGTGCAGCACACCGATGTTGAACATATTGGCGATGGCGTCGGGATAGTGCTCGACCAGGTCTTCCGGCACGGCGCGGTTCGGGAAGCTGCGTCCGTGCAAGGCCACGCCGAGCCCGTCGATCGTGAACGTCTCGACTGCGCTGGACTTGAACGTATGCACGCCATCGACCGGCGGAAGCTGTTTGGTGATCTGGCTTTCGGCGTCGTGATTGCCCTTGACGATGTAGACGCGGATGCCCTCGCGCGTCATGCGCACCATCTGGTCGCGGAAAAACAGGCCAGTGCGGAAGTCGGCCCAGTTGCCGTCGTAAATATCGCCCGCCAGGATGACGAAATCGACCGTCTGCTCAATCGCGAGGTCGACCAGGGCCGACAAGGCCCGGCGCGTGGCGCCGCGCAGCTCCTGCACCGGCGCGCCCTCGTAGCCGTTCAGCCCGCGCAAGGGACTGTCGATATGCAAATCGGCGGCGTGAATAAATTTCATGATCTGACCTCGGTAAGTGACCTCGACAAACGGCAGCCGTATTGTAGTGGCTACTGGCAAGGATTTGCTGACTCTTGCGAACTGCGGGACAGGCGCCCGCCTGCCGCACACCGCCGCACATCCACGCAACGGTGTCCGGCCATGCGACGACTCCTGTTTTTGCTGCGGTACTGCGGCTGCGTCGGCTCAAGATCAGCGTGGCGGCGGCGGGCTATCGTCGCCACGTAAGCCACCCTCATCGATGGCCGTGCCGCCAGGCATCCCCGCGCTTCCCGGCCGGAAGCGACCTCTCTGGGAAATCACCATGAAACGACGCACCTTCTTAACGATGGGCAGCGCAGCCGCCCTCGGCAGCGCCCTGATGGCTTGCGGCGGGTCGGACGAGCCGCCACCTCCTTCCCAGCCGGCACCACCAGCGCAGCTGGGTACGGTGATTGCCTGGAACAACATTGCCCTCGACGCCGTGCGCGCCACCCGCATGCCGCCGCCGATCGCCGCGCGCGCGCTGGCGATCGTCCATAGCGCCATGTACGAAGCGTGGGCGGCCTACGACAGCGTCGCCCTCGGCCAGTACCTTGGCGCGCAGCTACGCAGGCCGGCCGCCGAACGCACCCCCGCCAACAAGGCGCTGGCGATCAGCTTCGCCGCCTACACGGCCCTGCTCGATCAGTTTCCCAGCCAGCAAGTTGCCTTCGATGCGCACCTCGCCGCGCTGAACAGCCGCCCGATCGACGCCTACAACAACAGCGCCACGGCCCCGCGCCTGGGCACCATTGCCGCGCACGCGGTGCTCGACCGATGCCGCGACGATGGCGCCAACCAGAACGGCAAGCTGACGCCGGGCGGCGTGCCGTTCGCCGACTACAGCGGCTACCTGCCACGCAACCCGCCGCTGCTGGTCACCCAGCCCACGCCGCGCGCCAACATTCCCTTCCCGGGCCTGTGGCAGCCGCTTTCTTTCGACGCTGGCGGCGTGCGCCGCACCCAAACGTTCCTGACGCCGTTCTGGGGCAGCGTGCGCCCATTCGCCCTGGGCGCGGGCGGCCAGTTCCGCCCGCCTCCGCCGGCCGCCTTCGGCAGCAGGGAATTCATCGACCAGGCCGAGCAGGTCGTCCAGCTCCAGGCCGCCCTGACCGAACGCCAGAAGGCGATCGCCGACTACTGGGCCGGCAGCACCGTCGGCGAGCTGCCCGGCTCTTACTGGTGCCGCTTTGCGCAACTGATATCGGAGCGCAACGATTACAGCGAGGATGACAACATCAAACTGTTCTTCGCCCTGTCCAATGCGGTGTTCGACGCCAGCATCGCCGCCTGGGACGCCAAGCGCGCCTACGATTTCGCACGCCCAATCAGCGCCATCCGCTATCTGATGCAGGGCCGCATCATCCAGAGCTTCGGCCCCGAAGGCCCGGCCGGCGGACTGCGCCCGGTCGCCGGCGAAGCCTGGATGCCATTCCACCCGGCGAGCGCGCCCACGCCCGCGTTTCCCGACCACGTGTCCGGCCACAGCACGTTCAGCGCCGCCTCGGCCGAAATCCTGCGCCGCTTCACCGGCAGCGACACCTTCCGGCACGAGGTGACGATAGCGGCGCGTTCGCTGCTGATCGACCCGGCCCTGCCGTCCGCGCCGGTGCCCCTGGCATGGGAAACGTTCAGCGATGCCGTGGCCGAAGCGGGAATCTCGCGCGTCTACGCCGGCATTCATTTCGAGCGCGCCAGCACCGACGGGCGCACCCTGGGCACCCAGGTTGGCGCCGCCGTGTTCGCACGCGCGCAGGCGCTCTGGCTGGGTTATGCCTGAAGCGACAGCCTGAAGCGGCAGCCTGAGGGGACAGTCTGAGACTGCAGCCTGAAGCAGCAGCCCGGGGCCGCAGCCTGCGGCGAGAGCCTCAGGCGACAACCTGACGCGACAGCCCGGGCCGGGAGCACACCTGGCCCTGGCTGTCCCCACACTGCCTTTCCGGCAAAAAAGACTTCCCAAAATTAACGTCAGCGGTTAACTTACTATCTTTAATCATTTGCCAACGGTCATGGGCCGGTGGCATTGTTCCTCCATGACTTTGAACGCCGATCAAATCCTCGCACTGGCGCCCGATGCGAGTTCCGCCAAAGCCGGCAGCCAGCTGGCAGGGCCCGCCAAGTGGGGCAACCTGGGCCGGACCGAAACGGCCGTGTGGGGCGAATGCCAGGGCAGCGGCAAAGTCCCCTACCGCACCCAGATCGACCTGGGCGAGCCGGCCTTCAAGTGTTCCTGCCCCAGCCGCAAGTTCCCGTGCAAGCACGGCATCGGCCTGTATCTGTTATTAGCCAGCCATGGCCCCCTGTTCACGGACGGCGCGCCGCCCCAATGGGTCAGCGACTGGCTCGACAGCCGTCAGCAGCGCAGCGAAAAGAAACTCCAGAGCGCCGCCGAAAAAGCCATCGCCACCACCCCCGAGCAGGCGGCAGCCCAGGCCGCGGCGGCGCAAAAGCGCGAGGACAAGCGCGACAGCAAGGTCGCGGCCGGCATCGCCGAACTGCAAACCTGGCTCGAAGACCTGGCGCGCGAAGGCCTGTCCACCCTGCGCGCACGCGGCCCGGCGTTCTGGAACGACATTGCCGCGCGCATGGTCGACGCCCAGGCCGCCGGCCTGGCTGCGCGCCTGCGCCGCGCCAGCGGCATGTGCTTCGACACCACCCTGCCCGACTGGGAAACCCAGCTGGCGCGCGAACTGGCATCGATCTACCTGCTCGGCACCGCCTGCCGCCGCCTGCCGGACCTGCCGCCCGAACTGCAAAGCGACGTGCGCACCCTGGTCGGCTGGACCGTCAGCCAGGAAGAGGTGCTGGCCCAGGCCGGCGTGCAGGACCGCTGGCAAGTGCTGGCCCAGCACACCGGCGACAACGAGCGCATCCGCGCGCGCACCACCTGGCTGCGCGGCATGGCAAGCGGACGCTGGGCCATGATCCTGCAGTACGCCGCCGGCACGCAAGGCTACGACAAGGTGCTCGCGCCCGGCACGCAGTTCGACGGCGAACTGTGCTTCTATCACAGCGCGTATCCGCTGCGCGCCCTCATCAAGCAGCAAGACGCCTTCAGCACGCTCGATGCAAGTCTGGCGAACGCTCCCACGCTCGACGCTTCGCTGGCGGCCTACGCCGAGGCGCTGGCGCGCAACCCTTTCCTCGACCGCTTTCCGCTCGTGCTCGACGCCATGGTGCCGCATGCGGGCGGCGCGCCCCACCTTGCTGGCGCCGACGGCCGCATCATCCCGCTGCACGCAGGTTTTCGCCACCTGTGGCCCCTGCTCGCGCTCAGCGGCGGCCATCCGGTGACCGTGATCGGCGAATGGGACGGGTATGCCATCGTCCCGCTCAGCGTATTCGCGGAAAACCGCTTGCATCATTTTGACAACGAGACCGTAGCATGAGTTCCCCGCTTCCGATAAAGATTCATAAGACACTCCAGATCGGCACCTCGCGCGCCGCCCCCGGCTTCGACGACGACTTGCCGCTGGCCCTGCGCGACAGCGTGCGCAGCCGTCCCGGCGCCGCTGCCGCCACACAAGAAGAAAACCTGTGGCTCTCGCTGGCCGCTCACGCCCTGTGGCAGCGCGCCGGCCATCAGCCGGCCGCACCGCAGCCGGCCGCGCCCGCGGCGCCATCGAGCGACAGCGATACCCTGCGCGCCTGCCCGGCGCAGGCCGAACGCGCGCTGGCGCTGCTGCTGCAAGATGAATTTCCGCAGGTGCGCTCCGAATGGCTGCGCCTGGCCAACGCTGATAAGTGCCGTCTGCCGCCGCGTCTGCTGCCGGGTGTGCTGGACATGGGCACCGCGCATCGCCCCTTGCGCGCGCTGATCGATGGCGTGCTCGGCGCGCGCGGCCACTGGCTGGCGAAACAGAATCCCTCCTGGAACTGGGTGGGGGCCGATACCGACGATGTGCGCTTGCTGTGGGACGACGGCAATATCGAACAGCGTGCCAACGCGCTGCGCGACATGCGCGCCCACGATGCCGCCGCCGCCCTGCAGGCCCTGCAAGCGACCTGGCCGAGCGAGACGCCGGAACACCGCGCCACCCTGCTCGGCTGCCTGTCGGTTGGCCTCGGCCTTGCCGACGAAGCCTTCCTGGAAAGCGCGCTTGACGACAAGCGCAAGGAAGTGCGCAGCGTGGCCCAGCGCCTGCTGGCCGGCCTGCCCGGTTCGCAACTGGCGCAACGCATGCTGGCGCGCGCCATGCCGCTGCTGCGCGTCGAGCGCAACGGCGACTCGGCCCACCTGCTGGCCGATGTGCCGCATGAGCGCGACAAGAGCATGCAGCGCGACGGCGTCGGCGCTGGCCTTTACCCCGCCATGGGCGAAAAATCGGGCTGGCTGGTCGACATTCTGGCGGCCGTGCCGCCGACTTACTGGTCGAGCACCTTCGATGCTTCGCCGCGCACCTGCCTGACCCTGGCCATGGCCAGCGAGTTCAAACACACGCTGCTGCTGGGCTGGTCGAGCGCGCTGCAGCGCAGCCTGCAGGCCGGCTACGATGCCGGACTGCACGCTTGGTTCACCGCCTTCCTCGACCTGTATTTAAAGTCCTCCGGCATCCACACCCACATGCCGCGCGATTTTTTCGGCCTGTTCGGCACCCTGCCCTTCGATGCCGCCGACGATTTGCTCAGCACCCTGGTCGAAGCGACGCCGGCGGCGTGGATGCGCGCCCATTCGAGCCTGATCGACATGCTCGACGATGCCGCCAAGAGCGCCCAGCGCAACTGGCCGCTGGCCTTGTCCAAGGCCGTGGTCAGCCGCATCCAGGCCGGCTGCGCGGCCAACACGCTGCAGAGCTGGTCGCTGAGCTATACCATGGCCTCGCTCGCGCTGGTGCTCGACCCGCGTGGCATCGACGCCTACGAAAACGGCTGGCCGAAAGACATCCCCGAGTTCGCGCAATGGGAAGACACGGTCGACAAATTCCTGCGCACCCTGCGTTTCCGACACGATATGTATCAATCTTTTCAGGAGCAATCCGTATGACCGCCATTTCTACCATCCTGCGCCAGCACGCTGAAACGCAATACGCCGAGGAACTCGCAGCGCTGGCCGCGGTCGACACGCGTCAGCGCCCGCCGCGCTGGAAACTGTCGCCATGGGCCGTGTCCAAATACCTGCTGGGCGGCACGCTGGACAATGGCGTCGAGATCAGCGCCAAATACATCGGCAATGCGCGCGTGATCGAAATCGCCGTGGCCACGCTCGCCACCGACCGCGCCCTGCTGCTGCTCGGCGTGCCGGGCACGGCCAAGTCGTGGGTGTCGGAACACCTGGCCGCCGCCATCAGCGGCGATTCGACCATGATCGTGCAGGGAACCGCCGGCACCAGCGAAGAAGCGGTGCGCTTCGGCTGGAACTACGCGCAGTTGCTGGCCAAGGGTCCGTCGATGGAAGCGGTGGTGCCAAGCCCGATCATGCGCGCCATGCGCGACGGCAAAATCGCCCGCGTGGAAGAACTGACCCGCATCCCGAGCGAAGTGCAGGATAGCCTGATCACCATCCTGTCGGAAAAAATGCTGCCGATCGCCGAACTCGACGATGAAGTGCTGGCGCAAAAAGGGTTCAATATCATCGCCACCGCGAACGACCGCGACCGCGGCGTGAATGAACTGTCGAGCGCGCTCAAGCGCCGCTTCAACACCGTCGTCTTGCCGCCGCCGGCCACCGCCGACGAGGAAGTGCGCATCGTCGAAACGCGCGTCGCCAGCCTCGGCCGCGCGTTGGAGTTGCCCGGCGAAGTACCGGCGCTGGAAGAAATCCGCCGCGTCGTCACCGTGTTCCGCGAACTGCGCGCTGGCGTCACCACCGACGGCAAGCGCAAGATCAAGGCCCCCAGCGCCAGCATGAGCACGGCAGAAGCGATTTCGGTCATTACCAACGGCATGTCGCTGGCCGCCCACTTCGGCGACGGGACCATGCGCGGCGCCGATGTGGCCGCCGGCATGATCGGCGCCATCATCAAGGACCCGGTCCAGGACCGCGTCGTGATGCTGGAATACCTCGAAACCGTGGTCAAGGAACGCGAAGGCTGGAAAGACCTGTACCGGGCCTGCCGCGACGTGATGAATTGACTGGCCGATGAGCGTTCATTTATTCGGCATCCGCCACCACGGTCCGGGCTGCGCGCGCAGCCTGGCGCAAGCCTTGCAGGCGCTGCAGCCGGACTGCATCCTGATCGAAGGCCCGCCCGAGGCCGACGACCTGATTGCCTTCGCCGCCGACCCGTCCATCAAGCCGCCGGTCGCGCTGCTGGTCTACGTGCCGGCCACGCCGCAGCGCGCCGTGTTCTACCCCTTCGCCGAGTTCTCGCCGGAGTGGCAGGCCATGCGCTATGCCACCATCAATGGCGTGCCGGTGCGTTTTTGCGACTTGCCGCAGGCGCATCGTCTGGCGGAGGAAGCGGCCGCGCCGGCTGTCGATGAATCCGAAGCTGGGGAATCCGCTTCCGATTCCGACACCGACGAACTGCACGAAGACCCGCTCCAATGGCTGGCCAACGCGGCCGGCTTTTCCGACACCGACACCTGGTGGGACCATCTGGTCGAGCAGCGCGCCGACAGCCTGGACCTGTTCGCCGCCATCGCCGAGATGATGACCACGGTGCGCACCGAGATCGCCGCCCCGCCCAATCTGCGCGAGCAGCAGCGCGAAGCGTGGATGCGCAACGCCATTCGCCTGGCCGAGAAACAGGGCCACCAGCGCATCGCCGTGGTCTGCGGCGCGTATCACGTGCCGGCGCTGGCGACCATGCCGTCCGCCAAGAGCGACAACGATTTGCTCAAGGGTTTGCCCAAGGTCAAGCTGGCCGCGACCTGGACACCGTGGAGCTATGGCCGTCTGGCATTTCGCAGCGGCTACGGCGCCGGCGTCACCGCGCCCGGCTGGTATCACCACATGTGGAGCCACCCGGCCCAGGCCAGCCTGTACTGGCTGACCGATGTCGCCATCCTGCTGCGCAAGCATGACCTGGACGCCTCGTCGGCCAGCATCATCGAAGCGGTGCGCCTGGCCGATACGCTGGCGGCGATGCGCGAGCGGCCGCGTCCGGGCCTGGGGGAGCTGCAGGAAGCGGTGCGTGCCGTGTTCTGCTACGACAGCGACACCCCGCTGCGCCTGATCCACGACGCCCTGCTGATCAACGACCGCCTGGGCGAAGTGCCGGAAAGCGTGCCGACCCTGCCGCTGCCGCAGGACGTGCAAGCCCAGCAAAAGCGCCTGCGCCTGCCGGTCAAGGCCGATCACAGCCAGCTTGAACTCGACCTGCGCCAGCCGGCGCACCTGGAAAAAAGCGTGCTGCTGCACCGCCTGGCACTGCTCGGCGTCGACTGGGGCCGCGCCGAACGCGTCACCGGCAAGACGGGCACCTTCCACGAATGGTGGCGCCTGGCATGGGAGCCGGAATTCGCCATCCGCCTGATCGAAGCGAACGTCTGGGGCGGCAGCGTCGAAGCGGCTGCCACCGGCAAGGCGGTCAGCCAGGCCACCGAGGCGACCACCCTGCCCGAGCTGACCGCGTTGATCGAACAGGTACTTCTGGCCGACTTGCCACGCGCGGTCGATTTGCTGATGCAGCGCATCCAGGAAGTCGGCGCGCTCACGCCGGACGTGGGCTTCATGCTCGCCGCCCTGCCGCCGCTGGCGAGCGTCATGCGCTACGGCAGCGTGCGCGGCACCGATACCAGTGCCATCGGGCAGGTGGTCGACGGCCTCGTCACGCGTGCCTGCATCGCCCTGCCCTTCGGCGTGCTGGGCATGGCCGACGAACCTGCGGCCGAACTGGTCAAGCAACTGATCGCCGCCGACCGCGCCATTCGCCTGATTCAGGAAGAAACGCTGCTGGACGCCTGGTTCGGCGCGCTCGACCAGGTGGCGGGCAATGAACTGTCGCATCCCCTGATCAGCGGCCGCTGCGCCCGCATTTTGTCGGAGCAAGGCCACTGGGACGAAGAACGCACCGCGCGCGCATTGGCCTTGCGCTGTTCGCATGCGAGTGCGCCGCTGGCCAGCGGCAACTGGCTCGAAGGCTTCCTGCAGGGCAGTGCCGCCCTGCTGCTGCACAACGACAGCCTGTGGAGTTTGGTCAACAACTGGATCAACGGACTCGATCCGGAAAGCTTCGTCGAACTGCTGCCGCTGCTGCGGCGCACCTTTGGCGCCTTTGAAGCGCCCGAGCGGCGCCAGCTGAGCGAACGCGCCGGCAGCGCCGGAGGCACGGTGGTTTTCGCCGCGTCCGCAGGCAGCCTGGATGAAGCGCGCGCGCGGCTGGTGCTGCCGGTGCTTGGCTTGATTCTCGGCGTCAGCGCTGCAACCTCAACACCGGAGACCGTTCATGCCCCATGAGCTTACCCCGCAGGAACAAACGCGCCGCTGGCGCATGGTATTGGGCAGCGAACCGAACCAGCCGGAAGTGTCGCTGGGCGCCGATGACCTGGCCATGGACCGGGCGCTGTCGGCCCTGTACAACCCGCCGCCGGGGCGCAATGGCGGGCTGGGCGCGTCGGCGCCGAATGTATCGCGCTGGCTGGGCGACATCCGCCAGTATTTTCCGTCCAGCGTGGTGCAGGTGATGCAGAAAGATGCGCTGGAGCGGCTGGGCCTGGAGCAAATGCTGCTGGAACCGGAAATGCTCAAGGCGGTCGAGCCGGATGTGCATCTTGTCGCCACCCTGCTCAGTCTGAATCGGGTGATGCCGAACAAGACCAAGGAAACGGCGCGCATGGTGGTGCGGCAAGTGGTGGACGAGCTCGAGCGCAGGCTGGCCAGTCCGTTCCGGCAGGCGGTGGCGGGCAGCCTGAACCGTGCCACGCGCAACCGCCGGCCGCGCCATCACGAGATCGACTGGCTGCGTACCATCCGGTCCAATCTGCGCCATTACCAGCCCGAGTACCGGACGATTATTCCGGAAACGCGCATCGGGTTCGGGCGCAAGGGGCAATCGCTGCGCGACATCGTGCTGTGCATCGACCAGAGCGGTTCGATGGCGCCGTCGGTGGTGTACGCCAGCGTGTTCGCGGCGGTGCTGGCCAGCATCAAGGCAGTCAGTACGTCGGTGGTGGTGTTCGATACGGCCGTGATCGACCTGACGCCAATGCTGGCCGATCCAGTTGATGTGCTGTTCGGTACGCAGCTGGGCGGCGGCACCGATATCAATCGGGCGCTGGGTTATTGCCAGGGCTTGATCGAGCGGCCGGCCGATACCATTTTCGTGCTGATCAGCGATTTGTACGAGGGTGGGAATAATGCCGAGATGCGCAGACGAGCCGCGGCGATGGTGGCGGCGGGCGTGCAGGTGATTGTGCTGCTGGCGCTCGATGATAATGGGGCGCCGGGTTATGACCACGCCAATGCGGCGTATTTTGCGGCGCTCGGGGCACCGTGTTTTGCGTGTACGCCCGATTTGTTTCCGGAGCTGATGGCTGCTGCGATCAAGCGCAGCGATGTGGGACAGTGGGCTGCGGAGGCGGGGATTGTGGGGATTAAGCCGTAATCCCCGCCTTGGCGTCTGCGGCGCTGCCGGAGACGCTTGACCCGATTAAGGCGCAGTCGACGTCGACTCATACGCCCCGATATCGAGCGCACCGCTCACCGGCCGTGCGAACGACTTGGCCACATGCTTATACTGCGCCACCGGCTTGAGCACATACCCCGTGGCCGACACCCCGGGAGCGGTCCCCGCATCGACCACCAGCGGCGACGCCGTCGGCCGCAAGTCATACGCCGCGCGGTTCACGAACCCGGGCGCCACCGAGCGGTAATTGGTCTTGGCCACGGTACTGACCTGCGTACTCAAGGTCCCGATCCCCGAAAAGATATTATTCTGCAGCAGGACCGGCTTGGTCACGCCGGAACCGACCATCACAAACACCCCGCGCGCGGTGTCGTCGTTCAGGAACGTGTTGTTGACCACATACAGATCATGTCCGGTATTGCTGGCGCCCTCTTCCCCGTACGCCAGCATGGCCCCGTTCTGGTTGGCGGCCGGCTGCTGGATCACATTCCCGATGACGTACGAGGTGCCGGCATTCGGCAAATCGATCTCGTAGCTCGGCTGGCCGGCTGCGGTCGAACCGGTTTCGCCCGGGCGCAGGCTGGAAAAGCGGTTGTACAGGATATAGTTCGTCTGCGCGCGCGACTTGAGGTTGTGCCCGACATGCGCATCGTGCGAAAAATTGCCACGGAACATTAAACTGCGCACCTTGCCGATATACAGGTTGTGGGTCTGCCCCGTGCCGTAACCGTTGCGCCCGAATTCGGTGCCTTCGATGACGATATCGCTGGCCGCATTCGCGCCGCTGAGAATGCCGTTCTCATTATCGTGAAGAAAGCTGTTGCGCAAGGTGAAGCCCGTGCCTTCCAGCCGCAGTGCCGCGCCATTGAGGTCACGTACCTTGGCGCCGTACATTTCCACGTTATCGATGATCACATTATTGCCGACGACGACCCAGATTGCTTTCCCCATCGAATTCTTTCCTGCGGCATCGATGCGCGGGCGCCCGTTGACGCCCTTGATGATCAGGTTGCTGGCATAAATGCCGCACACGTCGCCGCTGTACACCACCCCACCCTGGATTTCAATCGTGTCGCCCGCCTTAGCGGCGGCAATCGCCAGGCAGGGTCGTGCGTAGGTCTGGCCGGGACCGACCTTCAGCACCGCCGCAGAGGCATTGGCCTGTACACCCATCATCGCTACCGCCGATACGCACGCAGCGCGAACCATGTGTTTCGTTAACATATTCTCTCCTAAAGAATGTGGGCGGTTTGTGGAAATCAATGCAAGGTTTAATAAATATCAATACGCCCTGCGGGAATGGTACCGCATGTGTTCAATATCCAAGGAAGTTTTCGCGTCAAGCAGACGCAGTCGGGACAGAGCCGCCAGGGAACCTGCACGTTGAGGCGCTTGCCGAGCTTGCGCAGTTCGCCGCTGTCGACATAGGCATTGAAGGCGCGGTCGAAGCGCGCGCATGATGTCGTATTCCGGGCGCTAGGGGAAGGCGAAAAAACCACGTTGCAGGGAGATCGTGCGACCCACCGCCGCCATCTTGCCGTCGCGCGCCAGCAGCGGGATGACCGGCTCGGTATTGCGCACGTTGCTGGCTAGCAATTTCCCCGTGCGCCAGCATGGTCAGCGCCGATTCCACCGAGTTGGTCACGCTGACCGACAAGTCCTTGAGCGCGGCATTGAACTAGTCGCCGTAGGCCCAGCCATTGATGATCACGATGCGCTTGCCGCGCAGGGAGGCGTACAGGCCGTCCAAGGCGAACGGGGGGCGCTGCGCGAGAAAGAACACCATCTGGTTCTGGTAAAAAGGACGTTCGGAGAATATGAAGGGAGCGCAGGCTGGCCAGTCGGTTCCGGCCGGCGGGTAGCCTGAACCGCGCCACGCGCAACCGCCGGCCGCGCCATCACGAGATCGACTGGCTGCGTACCATCCGGTCCAATCTGCGCCATTACCAGCCCGAGTACCGGACGATTATTCCGGAAACGCGCATCGGGTTCGGGCGCAAGGGGCAATCGCTGCGCGACATCGTGCTGTGCATCGACCAGAGCGGTTCGATGGCGCCGTCGGTGGTGTACGCCAGCGTGTTCGCGGCGGTGCTGGCAAGTATCAAGGCAGTCAGTACATCGGTGGTGGTGTTCGATACGGCCGTGATCGACCTGACGCCAATGCTGGCCGATCCGGTCGATGTACTGTTCGGTACGCAGCTGGGCGGCGGCACCGATATCAATCGGGCGCTGGGGTATTGCCAGGGCTTGATCGTGCGGCCGGCCGATACCATTTTCGTGCTGATCAGCGATTTGTACGAGGGTGGAAATAATGCCGAGATGCGCAGACGAGCCGCGGCGATGGTGGCGGCGGGCGTGCAGGTGATTGTGCTGCTGGCGCTCGATGATAATGGGGCGCCGGGGTATGACCACGCCAATGCGGCGTATTTTGCGGCGCTCGGGGCACCGTGTTTTGCGTGTACGCCGGATTTGTTTCCGGAGCTGATAGCTGCGGCGATCAAGCGCAGTGATGTGGGACAGTGGGCTGCGGAGGCGGGGATTGTGGAGATTAAGCCGTAGAGTCCGCTGCGGTGGTTCCCGCGCAAATCTATTAGCCGTCGTTCCCGCGCAGGCGGGAACGACGGATCCAAGGGTAACGGTACGGGAACGACGGCGCGAGTTAGCGCTTACGGCGCAATCGACGTCGATTCATACGCCCCGATATCGAGCTGGCTGCTCACAGGCCGGCCGATCCAGAACGCCACGTGCTTGTACTGCGCTACCGGCGTGAGCGAATACCCCGTCGCCGACACGCCAGGATCGGTGCCCGCATTGACCACCAGCGGCGATGGCGTCGGCCGCAGATCGTACGTCGCCCGGTTCACGAACCCCGGTGCGATCGAGCGGTAATTGGTCTTGGCCACCGTGCTGACCTGCGTGCTCAAGGTCCCGATCCCCGAAAAGATATTATTCTGCAGCAGCACCGGCTTGGTCACGCCCGAACCGACCATCACGAACACGCCGCGCGCCGTATCGTCGTTCACAAACGTGTTATTCACCACATACAAATCATGTCCGGTATTGGTGGCGCCCTCTTCCCCATAAGCGAGCATCGCCCCGTTCTGATTGGCGGCCGGCTGCTGGATCACATTGCCGATCACGTAGGACGTACCCGCATTCGGCAGGTCGATCTCGTAACTCGGCTGCCCCGCCGCCGTCGAACCGGTCTCGCCAGGACGCAGGCTGGAAAAACGGTTGTACAGGATATGGTTGGTCTGCGCGCGCGACTTGAGGTTGTGGCCCACGTGCGCATCATGCGAGAAGTTGCGCCGGAACATCAAACTGCGCACCTTGCCGATATACAGATTGTGCGTTTGCCCCGTGCCATACCCGTTGCGACCGAATTCGGTCCCTTCGATGACGATATCGCTGAGCGGATTGGCGCCGCTGAGAATGCCGTTTTCATTGCTGTGAATGAAACTATTGCGCAGGGTGAAGCCAGTACCTTCCAGGCGCAGCGCGGCGCCGTTGCGGTCAGGCACCTTGGAGCCGAACATTTCCACGTTATCGATCAGCACGCTGTTGCCGACGACGACCCAGGTCGCCTTCCCCATCGCATTCTTGCCGGCTGCATCAATGCGCGGACGGCCGTTGACGCCCTGGATCGTCAGATAACTGGCGTAAATGCCGCAAACGTCGCCGCTGTACAACACGCCACCTTGAATCTCGATCCGGTCGCCGTTTTTTGCCGCCGCAATCGCGCGGCACGGGGTGGCGTAGGTCTTGCCCGGGCCAACGCTCAGCACCGCGGCCGAGGCGGCACCCTGCATGCCCAACACCGCTACCGCCGACACGCAAGCAGCACGCACTATGTTTTTCTTCATCATTTTGTCTCCTGGGGGAGCAGGTGGGCGTACAGACGCATCCCTGCGAAAAATCAACTTGGTATATGACCATTGTCAAAGCGTCATCCTGCGTATGGTAACCGCAAGTTGTCGATTCTACGAGGAAGTAATTTGCGCAGTCGCGCCTGAGACACGCCCGGCCGTACCCAGTCGGTCAGGGAACCTGCACGTTGAGGCGCTTGCCGAGCTTGCGCAGTTCGCCGCTGTCGACATAGGCATTGAAGGCGCGGTCGAAGCGGGCACGCATGATGTCGTACTCCGGGCGCTTGGGGAAGGCGAAAAAACCACGTTGCAGGGAGATCGTTCGACCCACCGCCGCCACCTTGCCCTCGAGCGCCAGCAGCGGGATGACCGGCTCGGTATTGCGCACATTGCTGGCAAACAAGTCCACCCGTCCGTGCGCCAGCATGGTCAGCGCCGATTCGACCGAGTTGGTCACGCTCACCGACAAGTCCTTGAGCGCGGTATTGAACTCGTCGCCGTAGGCCCAGCCGTTGATGATCACGATGCGCTTGCCGCGCAGGGAGGCGTAGAGGCCATCCCAGGCGAACGGGGCGGTGCTGCGCGAAAAGAACACCATCTGGTCCTGGTAAAAAGGACGTTCGGAGAAGATGAAGAGCTCAAGCCGTTCGGGCGATTTGTAGGGGCCGACGAGGATGTCGGCCTGCCCCTGCGCCACCATCGACTGCGCGCGCGCCCAGGGATAGAGCTCGAAATGCACGGGCTGGCCCAGTTCGCCGGCAATGGCGCGGATGATCTCGACCGCCATGCCCGAAAATTCGCCATTGGCGCGCTCGTAGACGCGCGCAAAGTGGGCGCCGACGACAAGCAGCTCGCGCGGCGCGGCACCCGCCGGCAGGGCCAACGCCGCGGCCGCGCCCAGCAACAGGGCGCGTCTGGCAACATCCACAGGGGAATCGGAGCGCTTCATGGCGGAAATTGTTTTCTCAATAAAAACAATTGTACTGCCGCCAGCGCTCGCTGGGGAATTACTTGACGGTGACTTTAATCGACTTGCTCATCGGCGTGCCGTAGGACTGATGCGCACCGTTGGCGAACTGCATGGTCAGGGTGTACTCGCCGGGCGGCAGCTTGACGTCGGTTTCGGTCTGACCCTTGCCGAAATGCAAGTGCTTGTCGTCGAAGGGGATCGAATCGCCCTCCTTGATCGCGGCGCCGTTGATAAGCAGGTGATGGTGCCCCGAATTGGCCACCAGCGCGCCGGCCGGCTTGACCTCCATGCCTTCGACGGCGAATTTCACCTTGAACGGGCTTTTGACGGTCGCGCCATCGGCAGGCTCGACGAACGAGACCGATTGGGCCGACGCGGCCGCCATGGCCAGCAGGGATGCGGAGAAGACGACGTGCTTGATAAACGATTTCAAGTGAATTCCTTTGCGGTTGGAAAAGCGACAGTGGGAAATACAAGCCGTTGGCGCAGTGCACGCCAACCCTTGCCTATTTTGCACGTGGGCGCCGCGAAAGCGCCACACGCTTGCCTGCTCAGTCGTTCTTGATGACGATGCTCGGAAACTTGCTGGTCATGTCTTTCGCCTTTTCGGCGATCTTGATGGCCACCTTGCGCGCGATATCCTTGTAGATCTGCGCCACCGGACCGTTGGGCTCGGCCACCACCGTCGGGCGGCCCGAGTCGGTCTGTTCGCGGATCGACATCGTCAGCGGCAAGGCGCCGAGGAATTCCACGCCGAAGTCGGCGCACATTTTCGCGCCGCCGCCGTGGCCGAAAATGGCTTCCGTATGGCCACAGTTCGAGCAGATGTGCGTGCTCATGTTTTCCACCACGCCGAGGATCGGAATGCCGACTTTCTCGAACATTTTCAAGCCCTTGCGGGCGTCGAGCAGGGCGATGTCCTGCGGCGTGGTGACGATCACCGCGCCCGTGACCGGCACTTTTTGCGACAGGGTCAGCTGGATGTCGCCGGTGCCTGGCGGCATGTCGACGATCAGGTAATCGAGGTCGCGCCAGTTGGTTTGCTCCAGCAACTGCTGCAGCGCCTGCGTGACCATCGGGCCGCGCCACACCATCGGCTCGTCCGGATCGATCATGAAGCCGATCGAGGACACTTGCAGGCCGTGGTTTTCCAGCGGCTCCATGGTCTTGCCGTCGGTGGTTTCCGGACGCCCGTTAATCCCCAGCATCATCGGCTGCGACGGACCATAAATGTCCGCGTCCAGCACGCCGACGCTGGCGCCCTCGGCCGCCAGGGCCAAGGCCAGGTTGACCGCCGTGGTCGACTTGCCCACGCCGCCCTTGCCGGACGCCACCGCGATGATGTTCTTCACGTTCGGCATGATCTTCAAGCCGCGCTGCACGGTATGGGAAATGATTTTGGAATACACGTTCGGATTGATCCGGCCCGCGCCCGGCAGCGCCTGCAGGGCGGCCACGATGGCGCTGCGGATGGCGTCGATCTGGCTTTTGGCTGGATAGCCGAGCTCGACGTCAAGCGCGATGTCGTTGCCGTCGAGCTTGATATTCTTGATCGTCTTGGAAGAAACGAAATCTTTCTGGGTGTTCGGATCGATAACCGCCGTCAGTGCATTCTTGACGTCTTCTACTGTGATGCTCATGTAAATCTCCAGGGAATATGATGCCGAAACATGCCGAAGTTTAGCGCAAATCGCCCTGTCAAGCCTTGCCTGAATGGCAAATCCGGGCAAACCCCTGTGCGCAGTCGGGTCATCCGCTGGTAAAATGCTTCTCTGTTTTTCTTGATAAACTTTCCAATAAGCGCATTTCAACCATGACTCGCAAGCTGTTCGTCACCACCGCCCTGCCTTACGCCAACGGCGCCTTTCACATCGGCCACATGATGGAATACATCCAGGCTGATATCTGGGTCCGTTTTCAGCGAATGCAACGCGATGCGGACGGCCAGCGCGAGGTCCATTTCGTCTGCGCCGACGATACCCACGGCACGCCGATCATGATCGCGGCCGAAAAGGAAGGCATCACGCCCCAGGAATTCGTGGCCAAGATCGCGGCCGACCGTCCGCAATACCTGGACGGCTTCCACATTGCCTTCGATAACTGGTACTCGACCGATTCACCCGAGAACGTGGAGCTGTCGCAAGGCATCTATCGCAAGCTGCGCGATACCGGCCTGATCGTCACAAAGACGGTCGACCGCTTCTTCGACCCGGTCAAGGGCATGTTCCTGGCCGACCGCAACATCAAGGGCGAATGCCCGAAATGCGGCGCCAAGGACCAGTACGGCGACAATTGCGAAGTCTGCGGCGCGGCCTACCAGCCGACCGAACTGGTGAACCCGTTTTCGGTGTTCACCGGCTCGACTCCGATTCTGAAGCCATCGGAACAGTATTTCTTCGCCCTGTCGGACCCGCGCTGCTACACCTTCCTCAAGGAATGGCTGAACACGCCTGGCCGTTTGCAGTCGGAAATGGTGAACAAGGTCTCCGAGTGGCTCGGCGACGCCGGCGAAAAACTGGCCGACTGGGATATTTCGCGCGATGCGCCCTACTTCGGCATCCCGATTCCTGATGCGCCGGGCAAGTTTTTCTATGTCTGGCTGGACGCGCCGGTCGGCTATCTGGCGAGCCTGAAAAATTACTGCAGCAAAAAAGGGATGGATTTCGATGCCCTGCTGAACGACCCGGACACCGAGCAAGTCCACTTCATCGGCAAGGATATTGTGTCCTTCCACCTGCTGTTCTGGCCAGCCATGCTCAATTTCGCCGGCCACCCGGTGATCGACAAGCTGAAAGTCAATGTGCACGGCCACCTGACCCTGAACGGTGAAAAGATGGCCAAGTCGCGCGGCACCGGCATTTCGCCGCTGCGCTACCTCGACCTGAAGATGAATCCGGAATGGCTGCGCTACTACATCGCCTTCAAGCTGAACTCGAAGGTCGAAGACCTCGACTTCAACGGCGAGGACTTCATTGCCCGCGTGAATAGCGACCTGATCGGCAAATACGTCAACATCGCCAGCCGCTGCGCCGGTTTCATCGCCAAGAATTTCGAGGGCAAGCTGACCTCCACCCTGTCGCCTCACGCGCAACAGTGGATCGGCCGCGCGCTGACGGTCGACGGCAATGAACGCCAGGCCAGCATCGCCGCCAACTTCGAGAACCGCGAGTTCGGCAAGGCGCTGCGCGAAATCATGGAAATCGCCGACATCACCAACCAGTATGTCGATGAAAACAAGCCGTGGATTTTGGCCAAGGACCCGGAAAAAACCGCGCACCTGCACGATGTCTGCACCACAGCGCTGATCTTGTTCCGCCAGATCACCATCATGCTCTCGCCGGTGCTGCCGCAAATTGCCGCCAAGGTCGCCGAATTCCTGCGCGACGATGCGTTGACCTGGAGCGATACGACGGGCGCCGCCGTGTACGAAACCATGCTCGGCCGCGAAATCGGCGCCTACAGCCACCTGATGACCCGCATCGACGCCAAGATGGTCGAAGCGCTGATCGACAAGCCGGCCGTGGTGGCCGTGCCTGCACCGGCGCCAGCCGTCCCCGCACCGGCCCTGGACGCGCCCGAACGCGGCGATATCGAAGAACTGGCGCCGGAAATCAAGATCGACGACTTCACCAAGATCGACCTGCGCATCGCCAAGATCGTCAACTGCGAACAGGTGGACGGCTCCGACAAGCTGCTGCGCCTGACCCTGGACGTGGGCGAAGGCCGTCTGCGCAACGTGTTCTCCGGCATCAAGTCGGCCTACACGCCCGAGCAGCTGATCGGCAAACTGACCGTGCTGGTGGCCAACCTGGCGCCGCGCAAGATGAAATTCGGCGTCTCCGAAGGCATGGTTCTGTGCGCCTCGGCCGCCGACGAAAAAGCCGATCCCGGCTTATACGTGCTGGAACCATGGCCGGGCGCGCAGCCGGGCATGCGTATTCGCTAAGGACGCCGATGAACCTCGTGGTGCGCCCGGCAGCCGATGAGGATGCCCAACTGATCGCCGACCTGACCCGGGCGTCCTGGGCCGGTACGGTGACGGTGACGTCGAGCGGCCACCGCGAGACCGCCCAGCGCGTGGCCGAACAGCTGCGCGACGGCGGCGCCTTCATCCTGTTGCAGGGCGATACGCCGGTCGGCTCGGTACGCTGGGCGCCGCACGAGTTCGAGCCGGACGTGTGGGAGATCCGGCGCATGGGCGTGCTTCCGCAATGCCGCGGCGGCAACCTGTCGCAGCACCTGCTCGAAGCGGTGATTCACCAGGGCCTGGCCAGCGGCGTGCAGGAACTACGCCTGGCCGTGCGCAACGACCAACCCAAGCTGCTCGACCTGTACGCCGCCTACGAATTCGAGCTGGCCGACGAACTTGAATACTCCCACGCCAACGCGCTCGAACCGCCGCCGCGCGTCATGCGGCGCGTGCTGCGCCATTGAGACGATCACCACCCTAGTCCTTAATCACATGGTTGCCGATATCGGAACGCCGATATCGGGCGCCGAAATCGGACGCCGCAAGCGGGGGGCTATAATGTCGCGCTTGACGAGAAAAACAACATGCCCCGCACCTGCGCCCTCATGGCGCCGGCCGGGGTGGTGGGCCCGGGGCCCGAACCTTCTTACTTTTGAGTGGTATCTATGACCGAATTGACTTCCTTGAGGCACATCCCGCACGCCAACCTGTTTCGCAAGGGCGACGTGTTCGTACTGTTCGGCGAACTGTTCGGCCGCGGCTACGCTAACGGCCTGATCGATGAGGCACGCAAGGCCGGCATGACCATCGTCGGCATCACCGTCGGCCGCCGCGACGACAACAACGCGCTGCGCGCACTCAACGAAGAAGAACTGGCCGAAGCCGAAGCCAAGCTGGGCGGACGCATCATCAACGTGCCGCTGATGGCCGGCTTCGACCTCGACGCGCCTGAAGGCGAACAGAACCCGACCGAAATGCTGGCCGGCCTCACCCTCAAGGGCTGGCAGGACGAAAAGCTGGACTGGGCCGCTGTCGAGCGCTGCCGTGAAGTCGGCGTGCGCCGCTTCGCCGCCTCCGCCGCCCAGGCGATGGCCGAGATCGACAAGCTCATTCCAGACGGCAGCAATGTCTTCTTCGCCCACACCATGGCCGGCGGCATTCCGAAGATCAAGGCGTTCCTGGCCATCGCCAACCGTATCTATAAAGGCCGCGGCGAGCGCTTCATGTCCTCGCGCGAACTGCTCGACAGCGACCTCGGCAAGCTGATTTTGATGAACTTCGACGAAGTCACCGCCAACACCCTGCAACACCTGATTACCGCCAGCGCCGCCATCCGCGATCGCATCACCGCCAAGGGCGGCCAGGTGCGCTACACGGCCTACGGCTACCACGGCAGCGAAATCCTGATCGACGGCAAGTACCAGTGGCAGACCTACACCAACTACACCCAGGGCTACGCCAAGATGCGCCTCGAAAGTGTTGCGCAGGCAGCCTGGGCGCAGGGAGTTAGCGCGACCGTGTTCAACTGCCCGGAAATCCGCACCAACTCGTCGGACATTTTCGCTGGTGTCGAACTGTCGCTGTTCCCCCTGCTCGCCGCGCTCAAGCGCGAAGGCGGCGGCGCCTGGGCCGAGCAGCAATGGGCCACCTGCCAGGAACTGCTGAACGATGGCGTCTCGCTGCAAAGCCTGATCGACCAGATCGAGGCCTATAACAATGACCCGGTCAGCGCCAGTTTCCGCAACTTCGAGGCCTGGCCGATGGACAACACGCCGCCCCTGGCGGAAGTGATGATCGGCACTTCGGACGAAATGACCAAGCTGCACAAGGACCGCAAGGCCCTGATCACCGACCACCTGAGCGCGCTGGTGCTGGAAAGCGCCGGTCCGCTGATGTTCCACGGCGCGGCCGAGAAAATCGCCCCGGTGGTGTGGCTCAATCACGACATCATCGCCAAGCAACTGAACCTGCTGCACCCGTAAGCGCGCGAGCGCAACTGGTCGTCGGCCGCCGTGGCGGCCGACGAATTCCCCCTGCCGCCTTGCTCGCGGTAAAATAGCATTGTCCGCTACCCAAGGCGCTACCCGCGTCGCTACCCGTGTCCATATCATGAAACTGACCAAACAATTCCAGCTGTACGAATCCGACCACACCAAGTTCATCCGCGAACTCAAGGCCAAGAATCCCGAGATGGAAGCTGGTCAGATCGCCGGCCGTGCGCTGCTGTGGGACAAGGCGCCGACTTCCCTGGCCGAGCAGGATAAAACCAAGGAATCGCGCGTCAGCCAACAAGCGTACGTGTACCAGAACAAACTCTGACGTCCAAGGGCGAGACCATGTTGCCAGAAGAGGCGGCGACGGAGGAACTCGCCACCGAGCCAGGTGGCTTGCTGAGCGACGCGCCTGCCGCGCCGGTCGAGCTGCCGGCGGTGCTGGAAACAGCGCCCGAGGTGCCCGCCTTTGCCCGTCTATACGGCGAGCCGCTGCTGCGCATGCCGACCGACCTGTTCATCCCGCCCGACGCGCTCGAGATCTTCCTGGACGCCTTCGAAGGTCCGCTCGACCTGCTGCTGTACCTGATCCGCAAGCAAAACTTCAACATCCTCGACATTCCGATGGCGCAGGTCACCCTGCAATATCTGAAATATGTCGACCAGATCCGCCTGCACAACCTGGAACTGGCCGCCGAATACCTGCTGATGGCCGCCATGCTGATCGAAATCAAGTCGCGCATGCTGCTGCCGCAGCGCGTGGTCGACGACGACCTGCTCGACACCTACGATCCGCGCGCCGACTTGGTGCGGCGCCTGCTCGACTACGAGCAGATCAAGCTGGCCGCCTACGAAATCAACGCCATTCCCCAGCTCGACCGCGACTTCACCCGCCCCGCCCTGTTCGTCGAACAGAGCAACATCCCCAACTGGCCCGATGTCGACCCGGTGGACTTGCAGCGCGCCTGGCTGGACGTGCTCAAGCGCGCCAAGCTGACCCAGCATCACCGCATCAGCCGCCAGGAACTGTCGGTGCGCGAGCACATGACCTCGATTTTGCGGCAACTGCAATCGGCGCGCTTCGTAGAATTCGCCGATTTGTTCCAGGGCCAGGGCGGCGTGCCCATCGTCGTGGTGCACTTCGTGGCCATGCTGGAACTGGCCAAGGAAACCCTGATAGAAATTACCCAGGCCGAGCCGTTCGCGCCGATTTACGTGCGCCTCGCCTACTCCCCGGCGTAAGCCGATTCATTTGATACCCGTTTGAGGAACTGCCCCCATGAAAATCATCTCTTCCGTTGAAGAACTGCGCGACCAGCTCAGCGGCCAGCTGCGCACGGCCTTCGTGCCGACAATGGGCAACCTGCACGAAGGGCATCTGTCGCTGATGCGTCTGGCGCGCAAGCATGGCGACCCGGTGGTGGCCTCGATCTTCGTCAACCGCCTGCAGTTCGGGCCGAACGAAGACTTCGACAAATACCCGCGCACCTTCCAGGCCGACGTCGACAAGCTCGAAAAGGAAGGCGTGTATGTGCTGTTTGCGCCGACCGAGAAGGATTTGTATCCGGAGCCGCAGGAATTCCGCGTCAGCCCGCCGCAAGACCTCGGCAATACGCTGGAAGGCGAATTCCGTCCGGGCTTTTTCACTGGCGTGACCACCATCGTCCTGAAACTGTTTTCGTGCGTGCAACCGAAGGTCGCCGTGTTCGGCAAGAAGGATTACCAGCAGCTGATGATGGTGCGCAACATGAGCCGTCAATTCGCCCTGCCGACGCAGATTATCGCGGCCGAGACCTGGCGTGCCGACGACGGGCTGGCTCTGTCGTCGCGCAATATGTACCTGTCGGAAGCGGAGCGGGCTGAGGCGCCGGCGCTGTACCAGAGTCTGAATGCCGTGGCCAATGAAGTGCGTTCCGGCCACCTGGACATCTTCCAGCTCGAACACAAGGCGATGGAAGACCTTGCGCGGCGCGGCTGGAAGCCGGATTACATCTCCATCCGCAAGCAGAACGACCTGCAGCCGCCGACTGCGGGCGACCTGGCGCAAGGCGCGCCGCTGGTGGTGCTCGCAGCAGCCAAGCTCGGCACCACGCGTCTGATCGACAACCTCGAAATCTGACACCGCCGCGCCACACGCCGACGCCGGAAGGCGAAAAGTTCCGACAACCGGGGTCAGAGCTCTAAATTGAAACACGACCGATTTTTGTTCTTGCCCTGACCGATGTCGGATGCTTTCGTCGACATAACCAGGAATGAACCGCGATTCAGCAACATTATCGCAACATACTCGCACCGGGGTCAGAGCTCTGATTAGAAAGATTTCTAATCAGAGCTCTGACCCCGGTTTTGCTATGACCCCGGTTTTGCTAGAGCTCTGACCCCGGTTTTGCTTACGCCGGTCGCGCGCTTGCAGCCGTCAGAATCTGCCCTTGAACTTGCAGTTGCTGGCGCCCCGTTTGCGCGACTTGCAACGCTGTACGCGCGTCGTGCCTTGCGCGTCGCTGTCGATCTCCACCGCGAACAGCCTGCCATCGACGCAGCGGGCACTCCACAGCGCCGTGTCGCGCTCATCGCTACCTTGATAGATCGCGCGCTTGATGCCGATGCATTTGATGCCCGCATCCGTCACCGCCTCCCCCAGCGCCGCCTTGCGCTTGGTTTGCGTCATCTTTGCCAGCGTCATGTGAACCGGATTGGCGCATGCCGCGCCCGATAACACGGCGATCAGGGCGCCTGCGATCACACGTGAGATCAATTGTTTCCCCACAAAATTTCCTTTATTCAGTGCCAGCATGGCCGGCGTAAGCTTCGATTGTTCTGATTCCCGCTTCCATTTTTTCCCGCGCGGAGGCATTGGCCGAGTGCACCCGCATCGCGGGCGGGCGAAAACCCGCGGTGAATACCTGCTCCTCGATCCACAGCACCACGTCGTAACCGGTGCCGCGCGCGTCATCGCCCAGATCGTGGTCGAGGCTGATGTGCGTCACTTCCCCGCGCGCCAGCAGGGCGATCGCCTCGTCCGGCCAGTACACCCGCACCCAGCCATCGGGCGTGGCTCGCTCATCGTCCAGATAGACCTTCATGCGCAATGGCATTTTAGCAAGATAACCTCCGTCAATGGATCACAAAGTTATATCCCGTCCCCAGCCATTTTCGAATCGGCACGCCAAACATGACGGCGGGCGCAAAGCGGCACTTTAACAGCGCGCCAATGGCGGCCTTGTCCAGCGTCTCGAATCCACTCGATTTCATGATGCGCGGATCGATCACCTGACCGTTCTCCGCAACCTGAAAGGCGATGTTGACCACGCCTTCTTCCCCGTTGCGCAGCGAACCTTTAGGGTATTGCGGCGAGGTGCAGTATCGGAACGGCGACCACGGCGACGGAACAATCCGGGCCGCCACGTCGACAGAGGACGTCTCGTCCGGTGTCTTCGGGGTGTCGTTTGGCGGCGCGGCCGCTTCCTTCGGGGCCGCACCGGCCCCATCCTGGGCCTGCGCACCGGCGCCCGCGGCCAGCAGGCCGACGAGCAGAAGGAGACGTCCGATCCCGATGGGTGAGAGGAATGTGCCGTTCTTCATGTGCATTCGCGGTCGTGAAAGAACCGGGGTCAGACCTTAATGCCGTAAAGTTAAGCCGTTTTCCGACCGCAAACTTCAAAACCGTCATTCCCGCGCGGGAATCCAATTCCGTAGCGCAGTCACAGGCGGCTCGACGAACTTGGATTCCCGCCTGCGCGGGAAGTCATTTCTGCCAATGGCAGGAATGACGGAGCTTAAGTTAACGGCATTAGGGTCAGACCTCCGATTAGAAAGATTTCTAATCGGAGGTCTGACCCCGGTTGGGCAACAAAGGCAAGGCGGATGGTCAGGTGCTGACGTTTTGCGCCCAGGCAAGTGCCGACAGGTGGGCCTTGTTGACGTCGACCGGCGTGATGTTGATCGACTTGGCCAGCGAGGCGACCAGCTGCGAGTTGAGCTCGCACGCTTCGGCCAGCGCCAGGTACGGGCCATACGCCCCGCCACGGGTGAGCAGCGCGCGCACCACTTCGTCCGGCAGCTGGATGGTGTCGAGCACTTCTTTCATCGACAGGCCCAGCAGACGGTCGAGCAGCGAGAACATGCCGGTCATGAACAGGTTTTCGCTCTCGCTGCGCGGCAAGCCTTTGTTGCCGAGCAGCTCGGTCAGGCGGCCGCGCACGACCGCCGTTTCCATCAGCACCGGCGAGTAGCCGCTGGTGCTGGCCGTGGCCAGCAACAGGGTCAGCCAGCGGTACATGGGCGAATAGCCGAGCATGGTGATGGCCTGGCGTAGCGATTGAATTTCGCGCCCGACCCCGAAACCGGCCGAGTTGATGAAGCGCAGCAGCTTGTACGAGAGCGCCGGATCGCGCTTGAGCACGCTTTCGATCTTGGGTATGTCTTCGTTCTTTTGCACCATCTGCATCAGTTGCAGGATGATGGTCTGGGCCGGGTTCATGCCCTTGACGGGCGTGCCGGCGCGCGGCGTCAGGTGCAGCTTGCCGACGAAGGCATCGAGCCCGAGCGCGGCGCAGGCGTCGAAGTCGGCCCAGGTGGTGACCGGACGGCCCACCATGCGCACCGACGATTGCTTGGCGGCCGCATACGTGCGCGCCTGGGACGCCACGTCCGCGCCCGAGAAGCGCACTTCGATGTAGGAAGCGCTCATGCCGAGGTTCTTGCCGAGGTGGGCCAGGTCGCCGTCGCGCACCGAAATGCCGACGCCGCCGGCACGCAAGCCCTGCACCGCCGCCAGGGTGTCCGGGTCGGCCAGGTCGGAAGCCTTCATGGTCAGCACGGTGCGCTCGGGCGGCATGGCGAACAGGGCGTCGGTCGAGAGCATGTTCGGGACCGCGTCGAGGAACAGGACTTTGTCTTTCAACAGCCAGCCGTGCTCGTCGTCATTGACGTTCTCGGCGACGAAGCCGATCAGCGCCTCGAGCTCTTCGTCGGTGACGGGCTGGTCTTCGTGATGCTGCCAGGATAATTCATAACCGATCACGCGCTGCTTGGGATCGAGCAGGGGTTCGCGGACGATAAAGTTTGATTCGTGCATTGTATGGGTCGTTTAGGTGGTGCCATGCGAAAGCGGGGCAATGCGCCCCGCCTGACTCAAAATCTCAGCCGGCTCAAAAGCCCAGGCTGTCCAGCAGATCGTCGACCTGGCCCTGGTTCGACACCACGTCGTGCCGGGTGGGGTCGATCTGCGGGCCATTGAGCAGCCCGTTGTCATATTCGCGCTTGACCTCGGCCGGCGCAAAATCGACCAGCATCTGCACCAGTTGCTGTTCCAGGTTGCGGGTAATGGTGGTCACCTTGGTGATCACTTGCCCGGTCAGGTCCTGGAAGTCCTGGGCCATCATGATGTCCATGAGGTAGCCCTTGGTGGCGCTGCTGGCGCTGCGTGCCTGGGCCATGGCCGCCACGCTGCGCTCGGCCAGCGCGCGCCATTCGGCATCGCTGGTGGCGGGCGCGTCGAGCAGCGCCTGCCATGAGGCCGACAGGCCGGCCGCGCCGCTGTCGATCTGGTCCTGCAGGGGGCCGGCCCCTTCGGTCGCGGTGAGCACCTTCTGGGCTGCCTGTTCGGACAGGCGCGCCACGTAGTCGAGGCGGTCGCGCGCATCCGGAATGTCGCTGGCGGCTTTTTCGATCAATTTATCCAGGCCAAGGCCGCGCAGGCTCTCGTGCAGCGCGCGCGTCATGTGGCCGATCCGGCTGAGGAACTCGTCGTGCACGCCCGGCTCGTCCAAACCACCGTCCGCCTGGCCCGCGCCTTCGGTGAGGTGCTCGCTCATGGTCACGCTCCGCTTTTTTCGAGCTTCTCGAAAATCTTGTTCAGCTTTTCGTCGAGCGTGGCGGCCGTGAACGGCTTGACGACGTAGCCATTGGCGCCCGCCTGGGCGGCGGCGATGATGTTTTCCTTTTTGGCTTCGGCCGTCACCATCAGCACCGGCAGCTTGGCCAGCGCGGGGTCGGCGCGGATGTTCTGCAGCATGGTCAGGCCATCCATATTGGGCATGTTCCAGTCCGAGACCACGAAGTCGAAGGTTTCGCTACGCAGCTTGGCCAGCGCCATGACGCCGTCTTCCGCCTCGTCGACATTGGCATAACCCAGTTCTTTCAACAGATTACGCACAATGCGGCGCATCGTGGAGAAATCGTCAACAACTAAAAAACGCATCTTTGGATCAGCCATTAAATTACTCCGTTGATTCTCTTACTTAGGTTATTGACAGACTTCCCCCTACTGGCGAAGCAGACTAAAGGATAGCAGTTTTGTTGCTGTGAAGCGAATAAACGAGCAGCAAAAAGACAGTAATTCGGACCAAACCAGACCAAACCGGATCAAACGCGCAACGCGCGGCTGCCATGCGTTGCCAGATAGCCAAGGACCATGCCCGGCAGCGCGCTCAGGGCCCCCACTTCGTGGGTGCCGCCCATGGCGATCGCTTCGCGCGGCATGCCGAACACCACGCACGATGCCTCGTCCTGGGCGAAGTTGTAGGCCCCCGCCGTTTTCATGTCGAGCATGCCGGCCGCGCCGTCCTTGCCCATCCCGGTCAGGATCACCCCGACCGCATTTTTACCGGCCGCCTGGGCCGCCGAGCGGAACAGCACGTCGACCGAGGGGCGGTGCCGGTTGACCGGTTCGCTCTGCTCGATGCGGGTGACATAATTGGCGCCCGAACGCGCCAGCAGCAGGTGCGAGTGGCCCGGCGCGATGTAGGCGTGGCCGGGCAGCACGCGCTCGTCGCCGGCCGCTTCGCGCACGCTGATCTTGCACAGGCTGTCGAGACGGCGCGCAAACGAGGTGGTGAACCCTTCCGGCATATGCTGGGCGATCAGGATGCCGGGACAGTCGGACGGCATCTGCATCAGGAATTCGCGGATCGCTTCGGTGCCGCCGGTGGAGGCGCCGATGATGATCAGCTTTTCCGACGACGTGAGCGGATTGCGCAGGGCCGGCAGCGCGCCGGCCGGCTTTTCGCTGGTGACGGTGCGCGGCTTGATGCGCGCCTTGGACGCGGCGCGGATCTTGTCCGAGATCAGTTCCGTGTATTCGCGCATGCCGCTCTGGATCGAGATCTTCGGCTTGGTCACGAAATCGACCGCGCCCAGTTCCAGCGCGCGCATGGTGATTTCGGAGCCGCGCTCGGTCAGCGAGGACACCATCACCACCGGCATCGGGCGCAGGCGCATCAGCTTTTCGAGGAAGTCGAGGCCGTCCATCTTGGGCATCTCGACGTCGAGCGTGAGCACGTCCGGGTTGGTCTGCTTGATCAGTTCACGCGCCACCAGCGGATCGGGCGCCACGCCCACCACTTCCATGTCGGGCTGGCTCGAAATGATCTCGCTCATGACGCTGCGGATCAGCGCCGAGTCGTCCACGATCAGTACTTTGATCTTCATATAGGGCTTTCAGGATTCAGGAGCGGTAGGCTAAAACAGATCGATCGCGCCGCCGACCGGTTCGACCTTGAGGCGGCTGGCGTAATCGAGTTCGCGCCGCGCCAGGGTATCGTTATGGGTCTGCATCAGCTTCTTGACCAGCACCTTGCCGGTGCGCGGGAAAAAATACACCTTGCGCGGCCAGATGTCGTTCAGGTCTTCGGCCACCACGCGCATCTTTTCGGTTTTCAGGAAGTTCATGACGAACGCCGCATTGCGTTCGCCCACGTTAATCGCGGTAAAGCCGCGCAGCACCGCGCCGCCGCCGAACACTTTCGCTTCCATGTTCTCGCGCCGCGCGCCGGCCTTGAGCAGGTCGTTGATCAGCACTTCCATCGCGTACGTCCCGTAGCGCATCGAGGCCGAAATCGGGCTGTTCGGATCACTGCCGCCGTCCGGCAGCATGAAGTGGTTCATGCCGCCCAGACCGGTGACCTTGTCGCGGATGCAGGCCGACACGCAGGAACCGAGCACCGTCACGATCAGCATGTCCTTGGGCGTGTAGTAGTACTCGCCCGGCAGGATCTTGGCCGCGTCGCAGTCGAAGGTGCGGTCGTAATACACGTTGGTTGCGAATTGTTCTTTGATTTCGATAGCCATGTTCAGTTCTCAGTTCACTGCGGGTCGCATCAGCTCCGGCGACCATCGAGTTCGTACACGGTTTTGCCACGCAGTTTGAGCGACTCCGACACGTACAGGAAATTCTCGGAGTGGCCGGCAAACAGCAGTGCGTCGGGCTTCATCAGCGGCACGAAGCGCGACAGGATCTTGCGCTGGGTCGCCTTGTCGAAATAGATCATCACGTTACGGCAGAAAATGACGTCGAACGGGCCTTTCAGGGGCCAGCCGTCGCCCAATAAATTGAGCTGCTTGAAGGTGACCAGCTGGCGCAGTTCGGGACGCACCCGCACCATGCCTTCCTGGTCGCCCTTGCCGCGCAAGAAAAAGCGCCGCGCGCGTTCCGGTTCGAGCTTCTCGATGCGCTCGATCCCGTACACGCCGTTGGCGCCCGTGGCCAGCACGTTGGTGTCGATGTCGGTGGCGATGATCTGCACCGGCGGGGTGAGCGTGTTGAACGCTTCGCACACGGTCATGGCGATCGAATACGGTTCCTCGCCGGTGGAAGCGGCCGAGCACCAGATCTGGATCGGATGGTCGCGCAGCTTTTTCACATGCTCGGCCAGCAGCGGGAAGTGGTGCGATTCGCGGAAGAACGAAGTCAGGTTGGTGGTGAGCGCGTTGGTGAACGACTCCCACTCCTCGCCCAGGCGCCCCGCTTCCAGGTCGTCCAGGTAGCGCCCGAACGAGACGATGCCGGTGGCGCGCAGGCGGCGCGCCAGGCGGCTGTAGACCATTTCCTGCTTGCTGTCGGCCAGCGAAATGCCAGCGCGCTGGTAAATCAGTGCGCGCACGCGCTCAAAATCACTTTTGGTGAAGTTGAATTCCTTGACGGTTTCCGTTTTCGTTTGCGTCACCTTGCTTCACCCTGTTTCCGTTGATATGCGCGTGCGGCCGGCTGGCCGCCGGCAGCTTAAAACTCTTCCCAGTCGTCTCCCGGCGCCGCCGCGGCCAGCTTGCGCGGCTTCGATGCCGGCGCCGGCTTGGCCACGGTGGCCACCGCGCGCGCCGGGGCGCGCTGCGGCGCCGGCGCGGCGCGGGAAGGGGCCGGCGCATGCACCGCCGCCTTGCGCTCGTCGCCACTGAGCTTGAAGATGCTCACGGCGGCGGCCAGCAACTGCGCCTGTTCCTGCATGCTCTCGGCCGCTGCCGCGGCTTGCTCGACCAGGGCCGCGTTCTGCTGCGTCATCTCGTCCATCTGGGTGATGGCCTGGTTGACTTCTTCGATGCCGTTGCTCTGTTCCTGGGTCGCCGCGGTGATCTCGCCCATGATGTCGGCCACCTGCTTGATCGAGGTCACGATCAGGTCCATGGTCTGGCCGGCTTCGTCGACCAGCTTGCTGCCGGCATCGACCTTGTCGACCGAGTCGCCGATCAGCGACTTGATTTCCTTGGCCGCGCCGGCCGAGCGCTGCGCCAGGTTGCGCACTTCCGACGCCACCACCGCGAAGCCGCGCCCCTGTTCGCCGGCGCGCGCCGCTTCCACCGCGGCGTTCAGCGCCAGGATGTTGGTCTGGAAGGCGATGCCGTCGATCACGCCGATGATGTCGACGATCTTGCGCGAGCTTTCCTTGATCGAGCCCATCGTATCGACAACCTGCGACACCACGGCGCCACCCTTGACCGCCACCGACGATGCCGACACGGCCAGCTGGTTGGCCTGGCGCGCATTGTCGGCATTCTGCTTGACGGTGCTGGTCAGTTCTTCCATCGAGCTGGCGGTTTCTTCGAGCGAACTGGCTTGCGACTCGGTGCGCGAGGACAGGTCGGCGTTGCCCGAGGCGATTTCCTGCGAAGCCACGGTGATCATGTCGGTCCCGGAGCGCACGTCGCCCACGGTCTTCGACAGGCTGTCGTTCATGTCCTTGAGCGCCTGCAGCAATTCGCTCGTTTCATCCTTGCCCTCGACCCGGATTTCCGAGGTCAGCTCGCCCGCGGCGACCTTCTTGGCCACCCGCACGGCGCCCAGCAGGGGCGCGGCGATCGAGCGCGTGATGACCAGGGCGCACACCACGCCCAGCGCCACGGCCAGGGCGCACACCCCGAACATGATCATGCCCACGCGCTGGTCGGCCAGCACCGACTTCTTGAGGAAATCGTCCGCTTCCAGCTGCTGCTTGTCGACCAGCTTGTTGAGCACATCGAGCGTCTTCTGGTTCAGCGGATCGATGCGCTGGGCGATCACCTTGGCCGCGCCTTCGCTGTTAAACGCCAGCACCTGGCCGATGGCTTCCTTGAAGGCGACGTCGACTTCCTTGTCGAGCGCGGCGATGTCGGAGAGCAGCTTGGTTTCGGCTTCGTCCAGGCCGGTGGCCTGCAGCTTGGTGCGCGCCTCTTCATAGCGCTTGCTCTGCACCTTGACCTTGTCCTGTTCCTTCTGCATCAGCGCGACGTCGGCCTGCAGGCCGATATTGCGCATGGCGATGCCGGTTTCGAGCATCGCGCTCTTCATGCTTGCCGCATGCAGGTTCTGGGCGCTGGCGCTGGCCAGACCCGTCATCAGGCTGTTCTTGTTGCGCGAATTGAGCAAACTCGCCATCAACGCCATCGCCACCAGAATCAGCAGGATGCTGCCGAAACCGAAGGCCAGACGCGTACCTATTCTAAAATCGCGCAGATTCATCGTTCTCTCCTCGATACTTCATATGATGGTGGCGTGGCAGCTTCTGTCGAACCGCTCGCGCCGGCCTTGCGGTTATCCGTCTTGCGTGTCTCAGGCGGCCAGTTTTTCGATCAGGCCCATTTCGCCAGACGACATCAGCTTGTCGATGTCGATCAGGATCAGCATGCGCTCGTCGACCGTGCCCAGGCCGACCAGGTAGTCGGAACCGAAGGCGGTGCCCATTTCCGGGGCCGGCTTGATCTGCTCGGGCGTAAGGGTGGTCACGTCGGAGACGCTGTCGACCACCACGCCCATGATGCGCCCGCCGATATTGAGGATGATGACCACCGTGAACTGGTCGTACACCGGGGTGCCGAGGTTGAACTTGATGCGCATGTCCACCACCGGAATGATGATGCCGCGCAGGTTGATCACGCCCTTGATGAACTCTGGCGCGTTGGCGATGCGGGTCACCACTTCGTAGCCGCGGATTTCCTGCACTTTCAGGATGTCGATCCCGTATTCTTCGGAGCCGAGCGTGAAGGCCAGGAACTCGCTTCCGGCGCCATCCTTGACGTCGCCGTTCTTGGCGGAGGTTGAGGTCATTGACATGATGAATTCCTATCTGGTTGCTGGTATTGGTTAGGAGAAGATGGCGTCGTCGGCCAGCTGGCGCGAGGAGCGCATCAGGGCCGAGACATCGAGAATGAGCGACACGCCGCCATCGCCGAGGATGGTGGCGCCGGAAATCCCGGTCACCTTGCGGTAATTCGATTCGAGGTTCTTGACCACGACCTGCTGCTGCCCGACCAGATCATCGACAAACAGCCCGGCCTTGCGCCCGTCCGACTCCAGGATCACGACAATGCCTTCGCACGGATTGGTAAAGCGCGGCACGATGTCGAACATCTGGTACAGCGGAATGAGGGGCAGGTATTCGCCGCGCACCTTGATCACGGGGCCGCGCCCGGAGATTTCCTTGATGTCTTCCGGCGAAGGCTGGAGCGACTCGACCACGAAGCCGAGCGGCAGGATGTACACTTCTTCGCCGCAGCGGATCGACATGCCGTCCAAAATGGCCAGCGTGAGCGGCAGCGAGATCGAGATCGTGGTGCCGAAGCCCTTGGCCGAGCGGATATCGACCGAGCCGCCCATGGCCATGATGTTGCGCTTGACGACATCCATGCCCACGCCGCGTCCCGACACGTCGGTCACGGTTTCGGCGGTCGAAAAGCCGGGCGCGAAAATGAGCTGCCACACGTCCGCGTCGCTCATGTTCTCGCTCACCGGCAGCCCGCTCTGGGCCGCCTTGGCGAGAATACGGTCGCGGTTCAGGCCGGCGCCGTCGTCGGATACTTCGATCACGATATTGCCGCCCTGGTGGCCGGCCGAGAGGAACAGGCGCCCCGCTTCGGTCTTGCCGGCGGCGGCGCGCGCTTCCGGCATTTCGATGCCGTGGTCGATGCTGTTGCGTACCAGGTGGGTGAGCGGATCGACGATGCGCTCGATCAGGCCCTTGTCCAATTCGGTGGCGGCGCCGTTGGTGATGAAGTCGACCTTCTTGCCCAATTTGGCCGCCAGGTCGCGCACCATGCGCGGAAAGCGCGAGAACACGAAATCCATCGGCATCATGCGGATCGACATGACCGCTTCCTGCAGGTCGCGCGTATTGCGCGTGAGCTGGCTGACGCTGTTCAACAGGCGCTCGTGCAGCATCGGGTCGAGCGCGTCGCTGCGCTGCTCGATCATGGCCTGGGTGATCACCAGTTCGCCGATCAGGTTGATCAACTGGTCGACCTTCTCGATCGAGACGCGGATCGACGACGATTCGGCGGCGGCGTGCTTGTCGTCCTTCTTGACGACCTTTTTCTCGGCCGTCTCGGTGACGTCGAGCGGCTCGGCGCGCACGGCGGCCGGCGCCGCGCTGGCCGCCGGCGGCGCCACAATGCCGGCGCTGGCGCGGATATGCTCGATCGGCTGGAAGAAGCCGTAGCCGCGTTCCTCGTCGGTCTGTTCCTGGCTCGGCGCGTCGATCGGGTCGAAGAAGCCGTAGCCCATGTCGTCTTCGACCTTGGCCCGTTCGCGGTCTTCGATGACCTGCTGTTCGGGCGTGAGCGCGGGCGCCTCGAAGATTTTCAGGTCGTCGGGATTGAGCACGAACGAGCAGATCGCGATGATGTCCTCGAGCGACTCGTGGGTCGTGACAGTGATCGCATGGCGCTCGCCCGGCAGCGGCATGACCGACACGCGCCCGAGCAGCCCCAGTTCGGCGGTCAGCGCATTGACGTCGCGCTGCTCGACATGCGGCATCTCGATGCGAAAGCGCCGCCCGCCGCTGCTCACGTTGGCCTTGATCGAACTCTGTATGAACGACGGCGCCGGCGGCGCGGCCACCGGCACCACGTCCTGCGAGAGCTCCTGCAGCATCATGCGCACGTCGGCCACGGCATCCTGGTCGACGTGGGCGCCGTTGCGGTGGCCGTCGAGCTGCATCTTGAGGATGTCCTTGGCCGCCAAAAAGGCGTCCACGTGCTCGGCGGTGAGCGCCATTTCACCCTTGCGGATGCGGTCGAGCAGCGACTCGAGGATGTGCGTCACTTCGGTCATGTCGTTCAGGCCGAACGTCGACGAACCGCCCTTGATCGAGTGGGCGGTGCGGAAAATGGCGTTCAGGTCTTCCGGATCCGGCGACGCAATGTCGACGGCCAGCAGCAGACGCTCTTTTTCGGCCAGCAGTTCTTCGGCTTCATCGAAGAAGACCTGGAAAAACTGGCTTATGTCGATGGTCATGTTCAGACTCCGTGAATTTCGCGATGCATCATTGCGCGTGCTCCCACCCCGGTCATCAGCCGATGACTTTTTTGACCACTTCGATCAGGCGCTGCGGGTCGAACGGCTTGACCAGCCAGCCGTTGGCGCCGGCCGCGCGTCCCTTGGTCTTCATTTCGTCGGACGATTCGGTGGTCAGCATCAGGATCGGCACCTTCTGGTACGCGGGCAGGCCGCGCAGCAGCTTGATCAGCGACAGGCCGTCCATGCGCGGCATGTTCTGGTCGGTCAGCACCAGGTCGACCGTCTGCTGCTTGGCCTTTTCCAACCCGTCCTGGCCGTCGACCGCTTCCACCACGAGATAACCGGCGGCCTTGAGACTGAATGCCACCATCTGGCGCAGCGAACTGGAATCGTCAACTGCGAGTATTGTTTTAGCCATTTTTGCTCCTGCTTTTTTTTAAATCGGGGGCACCGCGCCCATAATCATCGAGAGTGAACCTTAAAACAGTTCTATGTCGCCACTTTCCAGATGCTGCTGATTGACTGCTTTTCTTAGTACACTGCGTAATTCGAGCGACTGGATCGCCAGCGCCATGCTGACCTTGCCGAGCAGTTCGACGATCTCCTCGCTGCCCGCCTCCGGCACGATGTCGGCGCCGTGCGAGCCCAGGGTGCCGAGAAATTCGCGCAGGCCGGTCACCCGTTTCAGGGTGCGGTCGATCAGCTGGCTCGTCATGTCCTGGAACTGCATGCTGGTGATGGCCGTATTCACGTGCGCGCCGATCTCGTCGGACATGCCGCCGAGGCGCGCGCCATCCTCCGCGCTCGGGGTGCCGCCGGCCAGCAGCAGGTTGATGGTGTCCTGCTGGGCTCCGACCGCCGTGTGGATCGCCATGAAGCTGCTGGTGAGCTTGTCGATGGCTTCCTCCAGCAGCAGCTCGGTCTGGATCAGATCGGTCTCGACTTCCGTCAGGTGCTTCTTGCCGTGATCCGACACGCCCGACAGCAAGCGCTTCACGTGCGAGCCCAGTATTTTCTTTCTTGTCATTCGCCCTCTCCCCTATCTTCCCTGACCATCATGGCGCTGCCTTCGGCACCGCCGGTGCCGCTGTTTGCCCTGCCGCCGCTGCCGGCGTAGCGACGCCCGGCGTAGCGACGCCCGACTGCTCCGGCACGTCCAGCGAGGCGCCATCGCGCATCACCGCTTCTTCGGTGCGCTTGTTCATCACGATGATGCTGATGCGCCGGTTCATCGCCGAAAACGGGTCCTGGCGGTCCAGCGGCGCGGCCGCGGCCAGCCCCACCACGCGCAGGATCTTGGCGTCGCTCATGCCGCCGATGACCAGTTCGCGCCGCGAGGCGTTGGCGCGGTCGGCCGACAATTCCCAGTTGCTGTAGCCGGTGTCGCTCATGTAGGGCGTCGAATCGGTGTGGCCCGACAGGCCGATCCGGTTCGGTACTTCGTTGAGCACGATCCCGATCACGTGCAGGATGTCGCGCGTGTACGGCTGCAGTTCGGCCTTGGCCAGGTTGAACATCGGCCGGTTCAATTCGTCCACGATCTGGATCCGCAAACCTTCGCTGGTGATATCGAGCAGCAGCTGGTTCTTGTATTTCTTCAGCAGCGGATTGGCCTCGATGGTCGCTTCCAGCTTGGCCTTGAGCGTTTTCAGGCGGTCCGCTTCGGCTGCTTCGAGAATCGCCTTGGCCGCTTTCAGGTCGTAATTCTTCTTGTCCGGATCGTTGCTGCCGCGCTTGACCTGGCCGTTGCGGCGCGACAGGTCCTGCCCGCCGCCCTGCACGATCGAAGAACTGTCGCCGCTGCCCGAGCCGCCCGCCATCGCCACCTTCAGCGGGGTCTGGAAAAAGTCGGAAATGCCGTTCAAGTCACCCTTGCTGGTCGAGCCCAGCAGCCACATGAGCAGGAAGAAGGCCATCATCGCCGTCACGAAGTCGGCGTAGGCGATCTTCCAGGCGCCGCCGTGGTGGCCGCCGGCGGTCTTCTTGATGCGCTTGACGATAATCGGGCGCAAGCCTTCATCGGACATAAGCGCTCCGTGCGGTCGGCATCATGCAAGAAGAAGGGTCGCTGTGCATGATGGGCTTATTTGGTCTTCGATTTCTTGATGTGTTCTTCCAGCTCGGCAAAGGTCGGGCGCTCGGTCGAATACAGCACCTTGCGCCCGAATTCGACCGCCAGCGCCGGCGCGTAGCCGTTCAGGCTGGCCAGCAGGGTCACTTTCACGCACTGAAACATCTTGGTCGACTCTTCCAGCTTTTGTTCGAGCAGGCTGGCCAGCGGACCGACGAAGCCGTACGCCAGCAAAATACCCAGAAAAGTACCGACCAGCGCCTTGGCGATCAGGATGCCCAGTTCGGCCGGCGGAATGCCGACCGACTCCATCGTGTGCACCACGCCCATCACCGCGGCCACGATGCCGAACGCCGGCAAGCCGTCGCCCAGCTTGGCGATGCAATGGGCCGGCACCGCGCCTTCATGGTGGTGCGTTTCAATTTCGTTATCCATCAGATTTTCAATCTGGAAAGCATCCATATTTCCCGATACCATCAGCCGTAGATAATCGGTCATGAATTCGACAATATGGTGGTCGGCCAGCACGCCGGGATATTTGGAAAATACCGGGCTTTGTTCCGGATTTTCGATATCGCCTTCAATCGACATCAAGCCTTCCTTGCGCACCTTGGAAAGGACGTCGAACAGCAGCGACATCATTTCCATATACAGGTCCTTGGTATAACGCGAGCCCTTGAACAGGCCGGGAACGGCCTTGAGCGTGGCCTTGATCGATTTGCTATTGTTGCCGACGAAGAAAGCGCCGAAAGCCGCACCGCCGATCATCACCAGTTCGAGCGGCTGGAACAGCGACGCGAGGTGGCCGCCACTGGCGGCAAAGCCGCCGAAGACCGACCCGCAAACGATGATGTATCCGAGTATGACTAACAAAGTGCGCTGACTCCCAAGGTGGAAAGAGCTCGGGCAGCGCCCGACGTTTTAAAGATAACAACGCCAATATATGAATGGCAATTCATGCTGTCGGATCTTTAAAAAGCTCGATTCATTTAATTTACATACGGAACTACAATAGCGTGAGAAGGCGCGAGCGGCAAGGAAAACCCTCCCGGTTGTCTCCTAAAAGTGCCATCCGTACAGAGGCGCGCCACGCCCTGTAGGCATAAGAATAATATCCGGTGTTTTTTCCGTTATCAGAAACTCATAACTGAGCAAAATCGCACCCGGACGCATCTCGCGCGATGCCTTCTTCCATAAGGCGCTCATGGCCGCCGGCGACAGATAAGCGAACACCGCGTCGTAGCTGCCGAAATCAAGATGGTCGTAATCGCCGCGCACGAAACGGGCACGGCTGCCGCTCAGGCGCGCGCGCATCCAGCTGAGCAGCCACGGCAGCGGCGCCAGTTCGATGCCGACAAATTGCGAGGCCGGCCGGCGGCGCGCCATCTCCATCGTAAACCCGCCCAGGCCGCTGCCGATATCGACCACCAGCAGCGGCTTGTCGTTCGGCAGCAGCTTGTCGACTTCATTCCACACCCACTTGCCGGACGGGTAGTACGGCACCTGGGTGCGGAAGGTCGACCAGTACAGGGCCAGCAGGAACAGGAAGATGGCCAGAAACAGCAGCGGCGGAATCTGCAGGCGGTGCGTGCCCATCAGGGCCAGCGGAAACACCAGCTGGATGCCGAGCCACCACACGGCCAGGCCGCGCAGGCGCGTCAGGGCGCAGGCCAGGATGCCCTGGATCAGGGCGGCGTCGGCGTAAGACAGGCTGGCGCCGGCGCGCGCCAGCAGGAACACCACGATCAGGGTCAGCGGAACGGCGGCGCACTGCAGCACCAGCGCCTGCGCCGCGGGCACGCGCCAGATGCGGCGAAGGGCAAGGCTTGCGCCCTGCCCTTCGGAGGAGGTACGAGGGGTACGAGGGGCTTGGCCGGTGGTCACGCGCCGTGCAGCGCCGCGGCGGCGTCGTGGGCATCCTTGGCGTCGCTGGCGTCCTTGGCATCCTTGGCGTCCTTGACCTTCTTGGTCTTGCCGGCGCGCGAAGGCATGTTGCACAGGCCGCACTGGTAAGCGTGGTTCAGGTCCAGGCAATCGACCACGAACTTGCCCTGGCACTTGTCGCACGGGGCCATGGCCAGCATCTTGCTCTGGAAGAAGCGCACCAGAGTCCACGCGCGCGTCAGCGACAGCAGCGGTTCGACACCGGGCTCGGGCGGCATCTGTTCGAGGTACAGCTTGTACGCCTTCATGACCGCTTCGATGCCGGTGGCGCCGGCGTGGTCGGTGAGGAATTTATGGATATTGATGAACAGCGAGGAATGGATATTCGGCTGCCAGGTGAGGAACCAGTCGGTCGAGAAAGGCAGCATGCCTTTGGGCGGCGAGACGCCCTTGAGTTCCTTGTACAGCTTGAGAAGGCGTTCGCGCGAGAGCGAGACCTCGGTTTCGAGCAGTTGCAGCCGGGCGCCAAGGTGAATCAATTCGATCGCCAGCTGGATTTCCTGGGCTTCCGATACGACGCTTTTCTTGGACATGAGGACTCCCGACGTTGCTGTTTTCAGCGGCGCTTGCTGCAAAAAAGCCAACGAGCTTTAAACGATTTCTTCGACTGCCTGGCCGGCCATCAGGATGGCGGCGTGGGACTGGGCGAGAACGCGGTCTTTGCTGTTGTTGGTCAACATCGACAGAATAGCACTGTCGTCGAAACGGAAGCGCGCCAGCATCATGTTGCCGCCGGCCAGCTTCAGGATCTGGGAATTGCTCATGTTTTCGATCAGTTCAGCGATGTCCGCCGAAATCCCGAGACGGAAGATCGCGGTCACTTTGTCGGCGCGAATCATCTGCTGGGCGAGCATCAGGTAGCTCAGGTTCGCATCACGAATTTCAGCCATCATGTCGTTCGCAGTCATTTTCCGTCTCCTTCAATCCGTTGAAATCTGGCGCTGTGTTCGTATTGCCAGTGAGATAGATTCTGACTGTACAGCAACAATACGAGAATAGGCGCGCGCCTGTATTTTGGGTGAGGTACAGATGAGGCGAGTCCGTAGGTGTTCGTCCTACGAACACTGCCGGATCATGGTCGCGCCCCTATGAAACCAGGGCGGAAAAGCGATTTGTGGGACGCGGTGTAACTGACCCGTCGACGCGGTTTTTCTGTCGTCTTGTACCGGTTACGTCAAACTGCTGGAGAACTTGAGGGTTTTTTTAAAATAATTTGAAAAGAATTCAAATTATTCTTCGGATTCCCCCGTGTCTGAGTTGTTAGCGGCATGCCCGGACGAAACTTTAGGGCCCGAATGCATCTTTTTTCAGAAATTTTTGTGGCGAAAAATTTAAGTGTGTCGCAGATACAACTCATCCGTAGCAGGCGCGCATCCGGAAAGGGCGCAGCTTGCCGCGCCGGAGCGATTCAGCTCCGGCTAACTCCCCTACAGCAAAGCCATGCCAGGCTGCCAATCCGCGCCGAATTCTTGCTACACTCCCGCACCGGCTTAAATTAGATGAAGCCTAAAGTATTTCTTGAGGTGAACGATGAACCGTAACGACTGTCTTGCCCTCGACGCCGGCGACGCCCTCGCCCCCCTGCGCCAGCAATTCGACTTGCCCGAGGGTGTAATCTACCTCGACGGCAACTCGCTGGGCGCCCGTCCGCGCGCCGCGCTCGCCCGCGCCCAGGACGTGATCGCGCGCGAATGGGGCCAGGACCTGATCCGCAGCTGGAACACGGCCGGCTGGTTCGACCTGCCCAAGCGCCTCGGCGACCGCCTGGCTCCCCTGATCGGCGCGCGCGCCGGTGAAGTCGTTGTCAACGACACCACCTCGCTCAACCTGTTCAAGGCACTCGCTTCGGCCCTGCACATGCAGTCCGGCGCCCCTGGGCGCAAGGTCATCGTCACCGAGCGCGGCAACTTCCCCACTGACATATATATGGCCCAGGGCCTGACCAGCTGGCTCGACCGCGGCTACCAGGTGCGCCTGGTCGACTCTGCGGAAGAACTGCCGGCCGCCATCGGCGCCGACTGCGCCGTCGTCATGCTCACCCACGTCAACTACCGCACCGGCTACCAGCACGACATGGCCGCCATGAGCCGCCACGCGCACGCGCAAGGGGCGCTGATCCTGTGGGACCTGGCCCATTCGGCCGGCGCCGTCCCCGTCGACCTGCAGCGCGACGGCGCCGACCTGGCCGTCGGCTGCACCTACAAGTACCTCAACGGCGGCCCGGGCGCCCCGGCCTTCATCTGGGTGCCCGAACGCCACCAGGGCGCCTTCAGCCAGCCGCTGTCGGGCTGGTGGGGCCACGCCAAGCCCTTCGCCATGGCGCCCGAATTCACGCCCACCGCCGGCATCGGGCGCGCGCTGTGCGGCACCCAGCCGATCGTCTCGCTGACCCTGGTCGAGTGCGGGCTGGAGGTGTTCGAACAGACCGACATGCACGCCATCCGCGCCAAGTCGCTGGCCCTGACCGATGCGTTCATCGACCTGGTTGAGACGCGCTGCGCCACCCATCCGCTCGGTCTTGCCACCCCGCGCGAGCACACAAGGCGCGGCAGCCAGGTCAGCTTCACCCACCCGCACGGCTACGCGGTGATGCAAGCGCTGATCGCGCGCGGCGTCATCGGCGACTACCGCGAGCCGGCCATCATGCGCTTCGGCTTCACGCCGCTGTACACCAGCTTCGCCGATGTATGGGATGCGGTCGAGATCCTGCGCCAGATCCTCGACGACCAAGCCTACGATATTGCCGCCAGCCGCGGCGCCGTTACCTGAAAGCGAATCATGTCCGATGAAGCAAAATGCCCGGCCCAATGGCACGGCGCCAAGATGGATTTCAGCGAAGCGATGAGCTATGGCGATTACCTGGGGCTCGACCAGATCCTCAACGCCCAGCATCCGCGCTCGCCCAATCACAATGAAATGCTGTTCATCGTGCAGCACCAGACCAGCGAACTGTGGCTCAAGCTGATGCTGCACGAACTGCAGGCCGTGCGCGTGAACCTGCGCGCCGGCGAACTGGCGCCCGCCTTCAAGATGCTGGCGCGGGTGGCGCGCATCATGGACCAGCTGGTGCACGCCTGGGACGTGCTGGCCACCATGACGCCGCCCGAGTACACCGCCATCCGCCCATTCCTGGGCGCGTCGTCGGGCTTTCAGTCGCACCAGTACCGCGAACTCGAATTCCTGCTTGGGAACAAGAATGCCGCCCTGCTGGGCGTCCACGAAACCGCGCCGGCGGCCCACGCGGTGCTCGACCGCGAGCTGCGCGCGCCGTCCGTGTACGACGAAGCGGTGATGCTGCTCGCGCGCAGCGGCTTTGCCATCGCGCCGGAACGCCTCAACGCCGACTGGACCCTGCCCACCGCCGCCGACGAATCGGTCAAGGCGGCCTGGCTGGCCGTGTACCAGGAACCATCGCAGCACTGGGCCTTGTACGAACTGGCCGAAAAGCTGGTCGACCTGGAGACGGCATTCCGCTTCTGGCGCTTCCGCCACGTGACGACGGTCGAACGCATCATCGGTTTTAAAACCGGCACCGGCGGCACCGCCGGCGTGAGCTACCTGCGCAAGATGCTCGACGTGGTGCTGTTTCCGGAGCTGTTCGCGCTGCGCACGGCGCTGTAAGCGGTTCAAAACGCACTTCCCGGCTGCACTTGCCGTAAGTCAGTGTATCTTCCGCGACGCAATGCGGGAACGTTTCCATTGACTTCGCCAGCACGCTGATGTCAAATGCTCCACAGTCACCTGAAAACGATTTCACCTATAACCTCAGGGACTGCCGAGGCGCCACGCGCGCCGAATGAAGCATCGAGATGGCACCAAGCCCGATCCCGCCACTGGCCCGTCGCCCCTCGCTCACGAACATCCACTCAGGAGACAATAGCGATGAGCATGACCCTCAGCAATGCAGCAGTATCACGTCCGACTTTCCGCACCACCCTCATCGCCCTGGCGCTGTCGCTGTGCGCCGGCGCCGCGCTGGCCGACGTGCCGGCGCTGTCGGTCAGCGGCAACCAGGTGCTGGTCGGCGGCAAACCGGGCAGCATCAGCGGCAGCAGCATGTACTGGTCCAATACCGGCTGGCCCGGGGAGCGCTTCTACAACGCCGGCGCGGTCGGCTGGCTCAAGGACGACTGGAAGGCCAGACTGGTGCGCGCCGCCATGGGCGTGGAAGAACCGGGCGGCTACATCCAGTTCCCGGCCGCGAACAAGGCGCGCGTCAAGGCCGTGGTGGACGCCGCCATCGCCAAGGACATGTACGTCATCATCGACTGGCACTCGCACTACGCCTTCCGCCACCAGAACGAAGCGATCGCCTTTTTCCAGGAGATGGCGCGCACCTACGGCAACAACAAGCACGTCATCTACGAAATCTACAACGAACCCAAGGACGATGTGACCTGGGACGCCAACGTCAAGCCGTACGCGCAGGCGGTGATCGCGGCGATCCGCGCGATCGACCCGGACAACCTGATCATCGTCGGCTCGCCGCACTGGTCGCAGGATGCCGACATCGCCTCGCGCAATCCGATCACGGGCCACAGCAACATCGCCTACACCCTGCACTTCTACGCCGGCACCCATGGACAATTCTTGCGCGAGAAGGCCGCCACCGCCATGAACAACGGCCTGGCCCTGTTCGTGACCGAATGGGGTTCGGTCAACGCCGACGGCAACGGTGGTGTCAACTACCCCGAAACCAATGCCTGGATCGACTTCATGAAGAAGCACAACATCAGCAACGCCAACTGGGCGCTCGATGATGCCAGGGAGGGTTCGGCCAGCCTGGTGCCGGGCGCCAGCGCCACCGGCGGCTGGGCCAACTGGGACCTGACCGAATCGGGCAAGCAAGCCCGCGAGACCGTGCGCAACTGGCCATCCACGTCCGACACGGGCTGCACGACGGCCACGGTACCGGCCACCATCCAGGCCGAAGCGTACTGCCAGATGAGCGGCGTGCAGCTTGAATCGACCGGCGACGCCGGCGGCGGCCAGAACGTCGGCTACATCGACAGCGGCGACTGGATGAACTACACCGTCGACGTGCCATCGGCCGGCCTGTACACGGTGTCCTACCGTGTGGCCAGCGCCAATGGCGGCGGCAACATCAGTCTGGAACGGGCCGGCGGCAGCCCGGTATTCGGCACCAAGGCGGTGGCCGCGACCGGCGGCTGGCAGACCTGGAGCACCATATCGCACGACGTGCAGCTCCCGGCCGGCAAGCAGTCGATCGGGATCGCGGCCAAGGCTGGCGGCTTTAACCTGAACTGGATCAGCATCGCCGCGGCCGGATCGGGCGGGCAGATCGCGCTGATCCAGGCCGAGGACCATGCGGCCATGAGCGGCGTGGAGTCCGAGCAGACCAGCGACGCAGGCGGCGGCAGGAACGCCAGCCATATCGACAGCGGCGACTGGATGTCGTACACCAACGCGCCCGTGCTCATTCCCGAAAGCGGGAACTACACCATCGAATTCCGGGTCGCCAGCCCGGGCGGAGGCGAACTGAGTTTCGAGGAAGCCGGCGGCAAGCCGACCCACGCCACGGTGGCCATTCCCGCCACCGGCGGCTGGCAGAACTGGGCCTCGGTCAACAAGACCGTGACGCTGGCAGCCGGCAGCCATGCATTCGGCATCTACGCGAAACAGGGCGGCTGGAACCTGAACTGGATCAAGGTGAGCAAGGGCGCGCGCTAAGCGGGCCGCATGCCGTTGATGCTTGCGGCGGCAAGGCACGCCGTCGCAAGCGCTCGGCCGCTGCATGCGCGATGCCAAGGCGGCATGGGTGGCCGGGTGCGCAGCTGGTCCCCGTCATTAGTCGTACAATCGACGTAATCAAACGACTGACGCGGAGGGGTAATGGATTGCGACGTATTGACATTGGCGGGAATCTGGAACTCGGGCCCGTCGCACTGGCAAACGCACTGGGAGCAGCGCAACCCGGCATGGAAGCGTGTCGCGCACCGCGACTGGAATAACCCCGATCGCCAGGAATGGGTGGACGAGTTGGATGCGGCGATTGCCATGAGCGAAGGTCCGCCTATCCTGGTGGCGCACAGTTTGTCGTGCGGTTTGGTGGCGCATTGGGCGCGTTCGGAGTCGGTGCTGAGCATCGGCGGCGCGTTTCTGGTGGCGCCGGCCGACGCGGAAAGCGCGTCGTTTCCGTCAGAAGCGGTGGGGTTTGCGCCGATGCGGCTGGAAAAGCTGCCGTTTCCAAGCATTGTGGTGGCCAGCACCGACGATCCGTACGTATCGATCGAACGCGCACGCGCGTTTGCCCAGGCGTGGGGCAGCCGCTTCGTCGAGATTGGCGACGCCGGGCATATCAATGGGGATAGCGGGTATGGGGACTGGCCGGAGGGGGAAAAGCTGCTGGGCGAGTTTTGCAAGCAGGTGTCGGGATAGGCACCAATTTCAACTAATATTACGTTGACTTTCAGACCGTCATTCCCGCGCAGGCGGGAATCCAAGGCACCTTCGCTTAGCATAGAAAACTTGGATTCCCGCCTGCGCGGGAATGACGGATCTTATGACGGTGGTGCTAAAAAAGAGCGTTACTTCGCCCCAGCCAGCAGCATCTCATTCAAGCGCTTCACAAACGTAGCCGGGTCGCTCAGCGAACCGCCTTCAGCCAGCAAAGCCTGATCGAACAAAATGTGCGCCCAGTCGCCGAACTGGGTACTGGCAGCGTCTTCGTTCTTCAAACGCGTCACCAGCGGGTGGTTCGGGTTGATCTCCAGGATCGGCTTCGATTCCGGTGCACTCTGCCCCGCCGCCTTCAGCATGCGCAGCAGATTGCCCGACAGCTCGTTCTCGTCGGCCACCAGGCAGGCTGGCGAATCGGTCAGGCGGAACGTCACGCGCACATCCTTGGCCTTCTCGCCCAGCGCCGCTTTCATGCGCTCGACCAGTTCCTTGTACGAGGTCTCGGTCTCTTCGTGTTCCTTCTTCTCGGCTTCGTCTTCCAGCCCGCCCAGATCCAGGCCACCCTTGGCCACCGACACCAGCTCCTTGCCTTCGAATTCAGTCAGGAACGACAGCATCCATTCATCGACGCGGTCCGTCATCAACAGCACTTCAACGCCCTTCTTGCGGAAGATTTCGAGGTGCGGGCTGTTCTTGGCTGCGGTGTAGCTGTCGCCGGCCACGTAGTAAATCTTTTCCTGGCCTTCCTTCATGCGCCCGATGTAGTCGGCCAGCGATGCATTCTGGTCGGCGTTGTCGTTGGCGGTGGAGGCGAAGCGCAGCAGCTTGGCGATGCGGTCCTTGTTGCCGGCGTCCTCGCCGATGCCTTCCTTGAGCACCTGGCCGAATTCGGTCCAGAAGGTCGTGTACTTGTCCTTCTTTTCCTGCTCGTCGGCGTTGGCCAGTTCTTCCAGCATGCCCAGCACGCGCTTGGTCGAGCCTTCGCGGATCACCTTCACATCGCGCGACTCCTGCAGGATCTCGCGCGACACGTTCAGCGGCAGGTCGTTCGAGTCGATCACGCCTTTGATGAAGCGCAGGTAGGCCGGCATCAGCTGCTCGGCATCGTCCATGATGAACACGCGTTTGACGTACAGCTTGATGCCGCCGCGCTTGTTGCGGTCCCACAGGTCGAACGGGGCGTGGCTCGGCACGTACAGCAGCTGCGTATATTCGCTGCGGCCCTCGACCCGGTTATGGGTGTGGGTCAGCGGGGACTGGAAGTCGTGCGAGACGTGCTTGTAGAATTCCTCGTACTGCTCGGGCGTGATGTCGCTCTTGTTGCGGGCCCACAGCGCGCTGGCCTGGTTGACCGTTTCGACTTCATCCTTGAGCACCGTCTCGCCTTTCTCGGCATCCCACTCGTCCTTTTGCATCACGATCGGCAGCGAAATATGGTCCGAGTACTTGCGGATGATCGATTTCAGCTTCCAGCTCGACAGCAACTCATCCTCGCCTTCGCGCAGGTGCAGGATGATGTCGGTGCCGCGCGCCGTTTTCTCGATCGCTTCGACGCTGTAATCGCCCTCGCCCGCCGACTCCCAGCGCACCCCTTCGGATGCGTCGGCGCCGGCGCGGCGGGTTTCGACCGTGATCTTGTCGGCCACGATGAAGCCCGAGTAAAAGCCCACGCCGAACTGGCCGATCAGGGCCGCGTCGGCCTGCTGGTCGCCGGAGAGCTTGCCGAAGAATTCCTTGGTGCCCGACTTGGCAATGGTGCCCAGGTGCGAAATGACTTCGTCGCGGCTCATGCCGATGCCGTTATCGGAAATGGTGACCGTGCGCGCTTCCTTGTTGTAGGCGACGCGGATTTTCAGTTCGTGGTCGTTGCCGTACAAAGCGTCGTTATTGATCGCCTCGAAGCGCAGCTTGTCGGCCGCGTCGGACGCGTTCGAAATGAGCTCGCGCAGGAAGATCTCCTTGTTCGAATACAGGGAGTGGATCATCAGTTGCAGCAACTGTTTTACTTCTGCTTGAAAACCAAGGGTTTCTTTTTCGGCAACAGCCATTTTTAGTCCTCGTGTAAGACGGGTTGAACGGATTGGAGAGAAATGGGGGTGTTCCGGGCGATTTCAAGGCCCGCGCGCTCAGCGCCGCAGTTCCCGGGCCAGGAACTCCCACACGCCCGGCTCCTGCGAGGTCGACACATTCATGCGCATCCGGGTCGAGGGCAGCTGGCTGGGCGAAAACAGGGCGCCGGGGGCCAGCAGCAAGCCTTCGATCATGGCGCGTTCGGCCAGGGCGCTGGTGTCGATGCCGGTGTCGGTCCAGACGAACAGGCCGGCCGGCGGCGCCACATCGACGTGCAAGCCCACCTTTTCCATCTGGCGCACCGTGCGTGCGCGCACCGCGTCGAGCCGGCCGCGCAGGCGGTCCACGTGCTTGCGGTACAAGCCCTCCGAAAGCACCTTGTATACCACCCGCTCGCCGATGTCGCTGGTGGTGAGGGTGGCCAGCATCTTGCGGTCGCACAGGCGCTGGGCCCATTCGGGAGACGTGGCGATGAAGCCGACCCGCAGGTTGGCCGCCAGCGACTTGGAAAAGCCGCCCAGGTAAATCACCCGATGCAGCTGGTCGAGCGCCGCCATGCGCGTGGCCGGCTGCACCGCGCTGCCCGGATGCAGGTCGCAATAGATATCGTCTTCGACGATGGTAAAGCCGTGTTCCTCGGCGATGCGCAGCACCTGGAACGCCTTGGCCGCCGACAGCGAGGTGGAGGTGGGATTGTGCAGCACCGAATTGATCACGTACAGCTTGGGCTTGTGCAGCGCCGCCATGGCCGCCAGTTGCGCGATGTCGGGACCGTCGGCCAGGCGGGAAATGCCGATGACCTTCAGGCCCATTGCCGCGAACGCGCCGAACATCAGGAACCAGGCCGGATCGTCCACGAAAATGGTGTCGCCAGGGCGGGTGAACTCGCGCGCCACCAGGTCCAGCGCCTGGGTCACGCCGACGGTGGTGACGATCTGCTCGGGCGCGGCGTCGATTTCCAGTTCGGCCAATTTCAGCTGGAGCTGCTGGCGCAGCGGCAGGAAGCCCTGCGGCGCGCCGTAGTTGACCAGCAGCGCGCCGCTCTGGCGGCTGACAGCGCGCAGGGCGTTGGCGATCATCGGACCATCGAGCCATTCGGAGGGCAGCACGCCGGAACCGGGCACGCGCTGCGATGGCGCGGGGCGGAACATGTTCCGGATCAGCCAGACCACATCGAGTGGCTTGGCTTCCAGCGCTGCCGGCGGCGCGTCGGGCATGGACCGTTCGCCGGCGTTCAGGGGCGAGCGCTCGCGCACGAAAAATCCGGCGCCGCGGCGCGATTCGACGTAGCCCTTGGCCACCAGCTTGTCGTAGCTGGCCACCACCGTGAAGCACGACACCCCGTGGGTGGCGGCGAACTGGCGGATCGACGGCATGCGCGCGCCGCTGCGCAACAGCTTGTCGTCGATGCGGCTCGAGACCGAGCGCACGATCTGGTCGATCAGCGTTTCGCCGGAGCCGCGGGTGAGCAGGCCGATGGCGGCATTGCTTGTATTGGTCATGGCACCGTCACAGTATGCGTAATTATATGGTTAAGTGTATTGGTACTGTACTGGTTTTCTCGTCTAGGATACACCTATCGACCTTCCCGTTCCACCCTTTGAAAGAGCGCCATGTACCTGCCTTCCCTCGCCGAGCTTGATGCCGCCGCCGCCCTGGTCTACCGCGCCATGCCGCCCACGCCGCAGTATTCGTGGCCGCTGCTGAACGAAGCGGTCGGCACCGGCGTCTGGGTCAAGCATGAGAACCACACGCCGCTCGGCACCTTCAAGGCGCGCGGCGCGGTGGTCTACCTCGACGCGCTGGTGCGCCGCGCGCCCGAGGTGCGCGGCATCATCGCCCCGACCCGCGGCAACCATGGGCAGGCGATTGCCTTCAGCGGCGCGCGCGTGGGGCTGCAGGTGACGGTGGTGGTCCCGCACGGGAACAGCGTGGAAAAGAACGCCTGCATGCGCGGCCTCGGTGCGCGGGTCATCGAACATGGCGACGACTTCCAGGCAAGCCGCGAGCATGCGCTGGCGCTGATGCGCGAAGAAGGACTGCACATGGTGCCCTCGTATCACGAGGACCTGGTGGCGGGCGTGGCCAGCGGCTGGCTCGAACTGTTCCGCGCCCAGCCCGACCTGGACCTGGTGCTGGTGCCGATCGGCCAGGGCTCCGGCATCTGCGGCGCGATTGCGGCGCGCCACGCGCTGGGTGTCAAGACCCGGATTATCGGCGTGGTGTCGAGCCATGCGCCGGCGTACCAGCTCTCGTTCCGGGCCGGGCGCAGCATCGAGGCGGCGGTCAGCACCGTGGTGGCCGACGGGCTGGCGTGCCGCGTGGCCGATGCCGCGTCGCTCGTGGCCGTGCTCGAATGCGCCGACGACGTACTGGCCGTGACCGACGACGAAGTGGCGCGCGCCATGCGCCTGTACTACCGCTGCACCCACAACCTGGCCGAAGGCGCGGGCGCGGCGGCGCTGGCGGCGGCCATGCAGATCAAGGACAGCGCCCTGATCCGTGGCAAGAAAATCGGCCTGCCGTTGACCGGAGGCAATGTCGATGCCGAGCTGTTCCGTCGCATCTTGCAAGGGCCTTGAAGCATGACGACGAGCGTGACAAATGAGTTGACGCGTGCGGCGCGGCCCGGGATGTCCGACGAGAGTGCCGGCATGCTGCTGGGGCTGGTCGGAGTCGCCATGTTCAGTTTGACCCTGCCGTTCACGCGGATGGCGGTGGCCGGGCTGGAGCCGGTGATTGTCGCGCTGGGACGGGCGCTGGTGGCGGCGCTGCTCGCGGGCATCTGGCTGGTGTGGAAGCGCGCGCCGCTGCCGCCGCGCTCGGCGCTGTGGCCGCTGGCGATGGTTTCGCTCGGCTGCGTGATCGGCTTTCCGTGGCTGACCTCGGTTGCCTTGCGCAGCCTGCCGGCATCGCATGGCGCGGTGCTGGTCGGCATATTGCCGCTGGCCACGGCGCTCGTCTCCGCGCTGCGCGGCAATGAAAAGCCCTCGCTGGGATTCTGGCTGACCGCACTGACGGGCTCGGCTATCGTCATCGGCTTCGCCCTGCGCCAGAGCGGCGGCAGCTTTCATCAGGCCGACCTGCTGATGTTCGGCGCCGTGGCGGCGGCTGCGGTGGGCTACGCCGAAGGCGGAAAGTTATCGCGGAGCATGGGCGGGCAACAAGTGATCAGCTGGGCGCTGGTGCTGTCGGTGCCGCTGGTGCTGCCGCTGGTGGTATGGCTGGCGTGGCCCCAAGTGGACAGGATGGCCGAAGCTGGGGCGCGGGCGTGGATTGGCTTTGCGTATGTATCCGTGTTCTCGATGTTCATCGGCTTTTTCTTCTGGTACCGCGGCATGGCGCGCGGCGGCATAGCCCGGGTGGGGCAAGTGCAACTGCTGCAACCGTTCATGACCCTGGCCGGCGCCTGGATACTGCTGGGCGAGCCGCTGGAAGTGGCCAACATCAGCTTCGCGCTCGCGGTGATCGCCGTGGTCGCCATCGGCCGCCGCATGCAAATCAAGCGCTAAACCCGCCAACCGGGGTCAGAGCTTTAACTCGCAACTTTTTAACCCGCCAACCGGGGTCAGAGCTTTAAGTCGCAACTTTTTTGTTGCTCAACCAGGATCAGACCTCGGTTAAGCAAGTTTTCTTGGGCGAGCAAGGTCGACATGCCCGAGAAGCGTCAGAATTGATACCGACAGAAAGCGATTTGTATTGACGTGAAGCAAATGTTTCGAGTCAGAGCTCTGACCCCGGTTGTAGGAGTTTTAGAAGTTGTTTAGCCGGAGTTTGCCGCCGGTTATGCGAGGTTCTGGCAGGGCGCGATTCCGGTGGGCAGCCGGTCGTGCCCGACGTACAATACTGCCTTGTTCTTTCTTATCGCATCGAGGAATCTCCATGACCGTCTACGACAAACTGAAATCGCTCAATATCACCCTCAGCCCGCCAGCCGCACCCGTCGCCGCGTATGTGATGTACGTGCAGACAGGAAATCTGGTGTTTATTTCCGGACACATCGCGAAGAATGCCGATGGCTCCGTGAACGCCGGTCAGCTGGGCAAGGAAATCACCACCGAACAGGGCGTCGCCGCCGCGCGCGCGATTGCGATCGATCTGATGGGCACGCTTCAGGAAGCTTGCGGCGGCGACCTCGGCAAGGTCAAGCGCGTGGTTAAACTGATGAGCCTGGTCAATTCGACGCCCGGCTTCACCGACCAGCACATCGTCACCAACGGCGCCTCGGAACTGCTGGGCGAGGTATTCGGCGATGCTGGCAAGCATGCCCGCTCGGCCTTCGGCGTGGCGCAGAATCCACGCGGCGCCTGTGTGGAAATCGAAATGATCGTCGAAGTCGCTTAAACCAACATCAACATCCCGGACGCTGCTTATCCGGCGGCGTCTTTCCAGCCGCTTACCCAGCGTGCTCTATAATCGGCCCAGTGCGAACCCGGCCGCCTTGACTGTGAGACCAGTATGAAAATCGAAAATCCAAACCCCATCGAGTGGCGTTTTTCCGAGCGCGCCAGCCAGCTTCAGAGTTCGTTCATCCGCGAAATCCTGAAGATCACCCAGCGTCCGGAGATCATCTCCTTCGCCGGCGGCCTGCCCTCGCCTGCCACCTTCCCGGTCGAACACATGAAGGCGGCCTTCGACAAGGTCCTGTCCGAAAACGGTAAAGTGGCGCTGCAGTACGGCCCAACCGACGGCTACCCGCTGCTGCGCGAGTGGATCGCCAATTCGCTGTCCACGGCCACCTGCAAAATCCTGCCGGAACAGGTTTTGATGACTTCCGGCTCGCAGCAGGCGCTCGACCTGCTGGGCAAGGTACTGATCGACGAAGGCAGCCGCGTGCTGGTCGAAACGCCGAGCTACCTGGGCGCGCTGCAGGCGTTCTCGGTCTACCGTCCCGAATTCAAGTCGGTCGCCACCGACGAGCATGGCCTGGTGCCGTCCTCGATCGAGGCCGTGGCCGAAGGCGCGCGCCTGCTGTACGCGCTGCCGAACTTCCAGAACCCGACCGGCCGCAGCCTGTCCATCGAGCGCCGCCAGGAACTGGTCGAAACCTGCGCCCGCCTCGGCCTGCCGCTGATCGAGGATGATCCGTACGGCGCGCTGAGCTACAAGGGCGAGCCGTTCCCGAAGATGCTGAACATGAATCCGGACGGCGTCATTTATATGGGCTCGTTCTCGAAGGTGCTCACGCCCGGCATCCGCCTCGGTTACGTGGTCGCGCCGCTGCCGCTGGTGCGCCGCCTGGAGCTGGCCAAGCAGGCCGCCGACCTGCACACCGCGCAGCTGACCCAGATGGTGGTCTATGAAGTGGTCAAGGATGGCTTCCTCGATCAGCACATCCCGACCATCCGCGCGCTGTACGCCAACCAGTGCCAGGCGATGCTCGATGCGATCACCGAATTCTTCCCGGCCGGCGTGACCTGGACCAAGCCCGAAGGCGGCATGTTCATCTGGGTGACCCTGCCCAAGCATATCGACGCCATGAAGCTGCTCGACCAGGCCATCGCGGCCAAGGTGGCTTTCGTGCCGGGCGCGCCGTTCTACGCCAACGAAGCCGAAACGAACACCCTGCGCCTGTCCTTCGTGACCGTGCCGCAGGAGCGCATCCGTGAAGGCGTCGCCATCCTCGGCAAGCTGATCGCCGCGCAACTGTAAGCGTCGCTGCACCAGAAGGACGCCGTCCCCCAGGTCACTGGCGGACGGCGTTGTTGCATTTGTATGCAGCATGGGTCCCATGTTATCTTGAGGCTAATTCAACAGCGTCGAGGAAGCGGATGGTCAATCGGATCGCGAACGCACGGCTGCTGGCCTTGTCCATCGCGCTGGCCTGTCCCGGCGTGGCCATGGCCCAGAGCACCGATGAAGAAGAACTGGCGCTGACCTACGGCGAGCGCGCCGTGGTCACCATCGCCACCGGGACCCAACAGCCGCTGGCGCGCGCTCCGGCCGTGGCCTCGGTCATTTCCGCGGCCGACATTGCGGCCATGGGCGCGAGCGACCTCGATCAGGTGCTGGAAAGCGTGCCTGGCCTGCACGTATCGAGCTTCTCGGCACCCTTCAATCCCATCTACAGCATCCGCGGCATTCACACCGGCTACAACCCGCAGGTGCTGATGCTGGTGAACGGCTTGCCGATCACCTCCGTCTTCGCCGGCAACCGCGGCCAGGCCTGGGGCGGCATGCCGCTCGAGAACGTGGCGCGCATCGAGGTCATTCGCGGCCCCGGCTCGGCCCTGTATGGCGCCGATGCCTTTTCGGGCGTGATCAACGTCGTCACCAAAACCGCGGCCGAGATCCGCGGCGTCGAATCGGGCGTGCGCCTGGGGAGCTTCAAGAGCCGCGACGCCTGGGTGCAGTCCGGCCACGCCTGGGGTCCGCTGCGCGCGGCGCTGTATCTGCGCGCCGGCAGCACCGATGGCGCCAAACGCGTCGTCGAACAGGATGTGCAGAGCGGCCTCGATACCATCTTCGGCACGCGCGCCTCGCGCGCTCCCGGCACAGTCAGCGCCAGCCGCCGCGCGTTCGATGCGCGCGCCGATCTCGAATGGGGCAACTGGCGCCTGCGCGGCGCGTACCAGAAGCGCGAAACGGGCATCGGCGTGGGCCTGGCCGACGCGCTCGACCCGGACGCGCGCGTACCGGAGACGCGCACCTACCTGGACCTGAGCTACAGCAAGGCGGGCTTCGTTCCGCACTGGGACTTGTCGGCGGTGCTGGGCTACCATGCGCTCAACAACCGCCCGGGCGACCCGGCCTACCGCCTGTTCCCGGCCGGCGCCTTCGGCGGCGCCTGGCGCGATGGGGTGGTGGGCAATCCCGGCCACGCCGAGCGCCATTACAACACCAGCGTGTCGGCCTTCTACACCGGCTTCGATGCGCACCGCATCCGCATCGGCGCCGGCTACCGCGTCGATGACCTCCACAGCGCCACCGAAATGAAGAACTTCAGCTTCGCGCTGGTGCCGGGCGTGGGTGCCACCCTCACTCCCCTGCCCGCGCTGGTGGACGCGACCGGCAATCCGGCGCTGGTCTACCTGACCCCGCACAAGCGCGACATCCAGTACGCTTTCGCCCAGGACGAGTGGCGCATCGCCAACGACTGGACCCTGACCGCGGGCGTGCGCCACGACCGCTATTCGGACTTCGGCGGCACCACCAATCCGCGCGCGGCGCTGGTGTGGGACGCCGCGTACAACGTCATCGTCAAGGCCATTTACGGCCGCGCCTTCCGCGCGCCGCATTTCGTCGAACAGTACACGATCAACAACCCGGTCAACGTCGGCAATCCGAACCTCAACCCGGAAACCATCGAGACGGGCGAGCTGGCCATGTCGTGGCAGCCGGCCAGCGACTGGCGCACCAGCCTCAATCTGTTCCGCTACCGCATGCGCGACATCATCGTGGCCGCGCCCACCGCCGATCCGGGCACCGGCAAGACGTTCCGCAACACGGGCGACCAGAATGGACGCGGATTCGAGTTCGAGGCCGCCTGGACGCCCGTGCGCGCGCTGCGCCTGGCCGCCAGCATGTCGTACCAGCGCAGCATCGATGAAGCCAGCGGCAGGGATGCCGGGCTGGCGCCGCACCGGCGCCTGTTCGCGCGCGCCGACTGGCGTGCGGCGCCGTCGTGGCAGGTCGGCGCCAACGTCAACCACGTGGCCGGCCGGCGCCGCGAACCGGGCGACACGCGCGCGCCCATCGCCGACTACACCACCACCGACATGAGCGTGCTGCGCGAACGCCTGTTCGGCAACTGGGAGCTGCGTGCCTCGGTCCTGAATCTGTTCGACCGCGACGTGCGCGAGCCGAGCGTCGCTCCGGGGAATATCCCGTTCGACCTGCCGATGCCGGGACGCGCCTTATCGCTGCAGATCAGGCACGCCATGTAAGCGGCGGCTTGGTCGCGCTCCGGCAAGCCGGCGGCATGCTCGCCGCGCGAGGATTCAAGCACGGCTGTGCGGCCTTCCAGGCGAATCGCGCTGCCCTTGCCCGCACCAGGGCGCTTGATCCGTTCATTATTGATTGCACCAGAAAGTTCCCACCGGAACGATTCCGACCACCGGTGCGCGCATTAAACGAACAGCAAGCGGCGCCATTTACCCATAAGGCATAAAGCCACACAATCGCCGTAACAGGCACAATTGAATTGGTAACAGGAATACAATAAGCCGACAACAGCGCGCTCTGATAGGTAGGGGAGCCAATGCTGGGCACACTCGTGGATGCGCCATGAATATTCAGCACCGCAACAACGTGAACTGTTACGGGAACGGTCCCTCGACCCTGGTATTCGGTCACGGCTTCGGCTGCGACCAGGGCATGTGGCGCAAACTGCTGCCCTCGTTCACCGAGCGCTACAAGGTGATCCTCTACGACCTCGTTGGCAGCGGCAAGTCGGACCTGTCGGCCTACAACGAAGTCGACTACGCCACCCTGCACCGCCACGCGGAAGACTTGCTCGAAATCATCCACGAATTTTCCAACGAGCCGGTGGTGTTCATCGGCCATTCGGTCAGCGCCATGATCGGCATGCTGGCCGCGATCCGCGAGCCGGCCATGTTCGCCGGCCAGGTCATGGTGGGCCCCTCGCCCTGCTTCATCAACGATGGCGACTACGTCGGCGGCTTTAACCGCGAAGACATCGATGGCCTGCTGAGCCTCATGCACGACAACTACCTGAAGTGGGCCGCCAACATGGCTCCGCTGGTCATGGGCGCGCCGGACCAGCCCGACCTGCGGCAGGAGCTGACCGCCAGCTTTTGCCGCAACGATCCCGAGATCGCCCGGCACTTCGCGCGCGTCACGTTTTTGTCGGACCACCGCGCCGACGTGCCGCGCTCGCACACGCCGACGCTGGTCCTGCAAAGCACGGACGACATGATCGCCCCGCGTGAAGTCGGCGAATACATGCGCAAGCACCTGCCGGTGAGCTGGCTGGCCTTTGTCGACAATATCGGGCACTGTCCGCACATGAGCGCAGCGAGCGACAGCACGGAGCTGATCCAGACCTTCATCACACGTTTGCTCAAGTAGGCGCGCTGCCGGATAATGCAGGTCGGAGCGGCGCACCTCGCGCCGCCGCGACAACCTGCGAGAAGACCTTGACCGACCAATTCATCCAGAGCGAGATCGACGCCGTCTACCGCGTTATCGCCGCGCGGCGCGACGTGCGGCACTTCGTGCCGGGCGCCATCGACGAGGCACTGTTCGCAAGGCTGGTCGAAGCGGCGCACCAGGCACCCAGCGTGGGGCTGATGCAGCCGTGGCGTTTCATCCGCATCCGCAGCGAAGCGGTGCGCGAAGCCATCGTGAAGCTGGTCGACGAGGAGCGCCTGGCCACGGCCGACGCGCTGGGCGAGCGCGGATCGGAATTCATGCGGCTGAAAGTCGAAGGCATCCGCGAATGCGGGGAACTGCTGGTGGTCGCGCTGATGGACCGGCGCGAGGAATATGTGTTCGGCCGCCGCACCCTGCCCGAGATGGACCTGGCGTCGGTCGCCTGCGCGCTGCAGAATATGTGGCTGGCATCGCGCGCGGAGGGGCTGGGCATGGGCTGGGTGTCGCTGTTCGACCCGGTCAAGCTGGCCGCGCTGCTGTCGATTCCCGAGGGAGGCAGGCCGGTGGCGGTGGTCTGCCTCGGGCATGTGGCGCAGTTTTATCCGATGCCGATGCTGGAGATGGAGGGATGGGAAAAGCGCCGCAAGCTGGAGGATCTGGTGTTTGTGGACAGCTGGGAACAGCGGGCGCACATTACATAGCAGCCACTCTCGTTGTTCGCACCCACACCCTCGTCATTCCCGCGCAGGCGGGAACCCAAGTTTGTCGAGCCGTCGGTTGCGGTGCGAAATTAGGTTCCCGCCGAGTGCCGCCTTGGCGCGGGAACGACGAGGGTGTGGGTGGAAATAACGCCGGTGGCAAGGCAAGCGAACAACAGGCTTAAGGCTTCCTCGGATACCCCGTAATCTCCGCAATCTGCGCGTACATCGGCTGCAGCCGCGCGTACATCTTGCGGTACACCTGCTTGTACAGGCGGTCATACATCGCCTGGTTCGCCGCAATCGGCTCGAACACACGCCCGATGCGCGTCATCCCCGCAATCGCCGCCGCAAAGTCCGGATACAAACCCAGCCCCACCGCCGCCGCGATCGCCGCTCCCAGTCCCGACGTTTCATACACGTGCGGACGCGCGGTCGGCAACCCGAAAATGTCGGCCGTCAGCTGCATCGCCGCGTCGCTCTGCGACCCGCCTCCCGACACGCGCAACTCGGTAATCGGCACCCCGCTGCGCTTTTCGGTGCGTTCCTTCCCCTCGCGCAGCGCATAGGCCAGCCCTTCCAGGATCGCGCGGTACACATGCGCGCGCGTATGCACATCGCCAAAGCCGATAATGGCGCCCTTCGCCTCCGGCCCCGGCACGCGGATGCCCGGACTCCAGTAAGGCTGCAGCATCAGTCCCATGGCCCCGGCCGGGACCGCGTTCACCAGTTCATCGAACAGCTGCTCCGGTGCCACATCCTCTTCCAGTGCGCGCGCGCGTTCGTGGTGGCCGAACTGCTCCTTGAACCAGTTGACCATCCAGTAGCCCCGGAAAATCTGCACCTCGGTGCTGTAGGTGTCGGGAATGGCGGCCGGATACGGGGGAATGAAGGGCGTCACTTCCACATAGCGGCGGCTGGTGGTGTTGATGGTGGCAGTGGTGCCGTAACTGAGGCAGCCGATATGCGGCGCCTGGCAGCCCGCCCCGATCACTTCGCACGCCTTGTCGGCCGCCGCGGCCAGCAGCGCAATGCCGGCCGGGATGCCGGTCAGCGCGGCCACCGCGTCGCCAATGAGGCCGATCACGGTACCCGGCGCCACCAGCTCGGGCAGCATCTGCGGCGTGATCGCGAGCGCCTGCCACTTCCAGTCGCGCGGCCCGGCCCAGCGCTGGCGCTTGTAGTCGAACGGCAGATACGCCACCTGCGAGCCGGTCGAATCGACGTAGCGCCCGCACAGCCGGTAATTCAGGTAGCCGGACAACAGCAGCACCTTGTGCGTGCGGTCCCACACGTCCGGCTGGTGCGCCTTGATCCAGTTGATCTCGGCCTCGCCGCGAAAGTAGTCGATCGTGCCCTTCACGCGCGCCAGCCGGAACGCGGCGTTCCACCACATGCCCACGCGCGGCGCCAGGTCGGTGCGGCGCTGGTCCAGCCAGGTGATGGCCGGGCGCAGCGCCTTGCCATCCTGGCCGACATTGATCACCGTGCCGCGCTGGGTTGTCACGGCCACGCCCTGCACTGCCGCCTTGTCGGCGCCAGGCTGCTCCCATAGCTGCTTGCAGGCGCGGCACAGCGACTGCCAGTAGTCTTCCGGGTCGTGTTCGGCCCAGCCGGGATGCTCGGAAAAATAGCTCTCGAAGTGCACCTGCGATTTGGCGACGATATTACCCTGCAGGTCGAACAGGATCGCACGCACGCTCTGCGTGCCGTTGTCGATGGCGAGGATGGTCTTGTCAATCATGGCTGTTCATCCTCTCGGTCAGGCGGGAAGGCCGTAGTGCGCCTGCCATAATGCCAGATAGGCCGCTTCGCTCGCGTTCCAGCGCGCGTCGTCCCATTCCAGCTCGCGCTGGCAGATGGCGCGGATGCGCGCCATGTGGCGCACCCCGCCGCCGCGCAGCTGCAATCCAAGCCGGGTGCGGCGCAGCAGCAGGTCTTCCAGATGCTGCACCGCTTCGGTGCGCGCGGCCCAGCGCAGTTCGGCCCATAGCGATTCGGTACCGGGGATGGTGTCAAGCTCGCCCGTTTCGGCGGCGTCGATCAATGCCTGCGCGTGCGCGCCGTAGCGGCCCCGCAAGCGCCGCACCACCGCCGCGCGCAGCGGTGCGATCACCGACGGTGCTGGCGCGAACACGGGGCGCGGCGCCAGGTCGTCGCGCCAGCCTGCCAGTAAGGGCATCGCGTGGCGCAGCGCATCGAGGGCGATCACGCGGAAGGTGGTCAGCTTGCCGCCGGTGACGCTCAAGAGCCCGTTTTCCAGCCACACCGCATGGTCGCGCGACGCCTTCGACGGATCGCCCGCGCCGCTGTCGATCACCGGCCGCACGCCAGCGTAAGTGGCAATCACGTCCGACTCTTGCAGCGCCAGCTGCGGGAACTGCGCGTGCAGCGCCGCCATCAAATAGTCGAGTTCCGCCCGCGTGATGGCGGCCTCGCTGGCCAGGCCGTCGCCATGATCGACGTCGGTGGTGCCGACCAGCGTAATGCCTTCCCACGGAAAGGCAAACACCGGGCGGCCGTCGGCCGGGTGCATCAGGCTGACCGCCTGCGCCAGCGGCAGGCGCCACGCCGGCAGCACCAGGTGACTGCCGCGCAGCGGGCGCAGGCGCGGCGCGGCGCCGGCATGGCCGCGCAGCTCGTCGGCCCAGGCCCCGGTGGCGTTGATGACCAGGCGCGCGCGCACCTCGTGGGTGGCGCCATCGCGCCCGTCATGCAGCAGCGCGCCATTGACCGTGCTGCCACTCCTGAGCAGCGAGCGCGCGGCCATGTAATTGATCGCCACGCCGCCATGGGACTGGGCTTCCTGCAGCACGCGCAGGACCAGGCGCGCGTCGTCGGTCTTGGCGTCGGTGTAGAGCATGCCGCCCTGCAGTCCGGTGCGCGCCACGTTGGGCGTCATCATCGCGAATTCACCGTCATTGACGTAGTGGCGTTCACGTTTTCCGGCCATCAGGTCGTAGATCGCCAGTCCGAGCAGGAAGGTCTTGCGGCCCGGTTTGCGGCCCACGTAGTCGCCGAAGGCGAAGCTTTGCGGTTCCACCAGTCCGGCGGCCCCGGCCAACAGCGCGTCGCGCTCGTGCACCGATTCGCGCGTGAGAGCGAATTTGCCCTCTTTCAGATAGCGCAAGCCGCCGTGCACCAGTTTCGACGAACGGCTCGATGTGCCCCAGGCAAAATCGCGCTGTTCGACCAGCAGCGCCTTCAAGCCGCGGCGCGACGCCTCCAGCAGGATGCCGGCGCCGGTGATGCCGCCGCCAATGATCAACAGGTCCCATTCGCGCGCCAGCAGCACTGGCAAGGTCTCATGCCAGCCGTTCCGCCAATGGGCAGTCACGGCGACACCAGCTTGCCCGGGTTCATGCGCCCGTCCGGATCGAAGTGGCGGAACAGCGTGCGCATCGCGCCCATGCCCAATAATCCTTTTTCGGAAGCGAGGTAGGGCGCATGGTCGGCGCCAACGCCGTGCTGGTGGCTGATGGTGCCGCCATTGATGATGATCGCTTCCGACACGGTGCTCTTCAAACGGCGCCAGCGCCGCAAGTCTTCATCGTAACTGCCCGACAGGCGGTACACGAACGTGGTGTAGACGCTGGCGCCCTGCGCGTACAGGTGCGACAGGTGGGTGTAGGCGTGCACCCGCTCGCCGCAGGAGGCCATGGCCTGCGTGGCGGCTTCTTCCAACGCGTGCATCATCGGGGTGACGCCCGGCCAGTCGACCGCCGTCTCCACAGTGTCGATGGCGTAGCCCTGCTCCCATGCGGCGTTGCGCAGGTAGACGTTGCGGAAGCGGTTCTGCTTCCATTTGTCGCCCATCGTGCGGCCCACGTGCACGCCGCCGCCGGCGCGCGCGACCGCCAGCGCGGCGCGCAGCGCGTGTTTCGCGTTGGCGGCGGTGCCGCTGGCGCCGATCATCAGCATGCATTTGCCGTCGGCGCAGCCGCGCCAACGCAGCCAGGTTTCCAGCGCGCCGATCAGGCGCTTGTGGCCGGCCAGGGTCAGCATGGTCAGCGTTTCGAGGGGATTGGACAGGCGCAGCATCGACAGCGCCAACCTGGCCTGGGCCAGTTCGCGCGTGGCGGCGGCGGCCGATTCCCAGTCGGGGAAGAACACGGCGTGGAACGCTTCGTACTGCGGCAGGCGGCTCACGCGCACCGTCGCTTCGGTCAGGATGCCCAGGCGTCCTTCGGAACCGAGCACGATCTCGCGCAGGTCGGTCCCCGCCGCCGACGCCGGAAAGGTCGGCAGGTCGAGCGTGCCGGCCGGCGTTTCGACCCGCCCGCCGGCGAACAGCTGTTCGATGCGCCCGTAGCGCAGCGACTGCTGGCCCGAGGAGCGCGTGACCACCCAGCCCCCCAGGGTCGAATATTCGAACGATTGCGGAAAGTGGCCCAGCGTGTAGCCGAAGGCACGCAGTTGCGCTTCCAGGTCCGGCCCCAGCACGCCGGCCCCAAACGTAGCCAGCTGCGCTTCCTTGTCCAGATCGATCAGGGCGCGCATGCGCGTCATGTTGATGGTGAGGACCGGCGCCGCTCCCGCTTCCACGCCGACATGGCCGGCCACGCTGGTGCCGCCGCCGTAGGGAATGACGATGGCGCCGCTGCATGCCGCAAAATCGAGCAGGTCGCGCACTTCTTCCCCGCTTTCCGGATACGCCACGCCGTCCGGGGCGGTGTCGATTTTGCCGTAGCGAAGACGCAGCCAGTCGGGCAGGCTCTGGCCGAGCGCATTGGCCAGGCGCGCGCCGGCCGAGGTGTCGACCAGCGGATGCGGCGGCAGGCGGCTGGCGCCGATGCGCGCGCAGGCGTCGGCGTGGCTGGTCTCCGCCCCCGCGCTCGCGGGCCCAAGGCGCTCGCCCAGAAACGCCAGCGCGTCCGCATTCAACGCAAATTCAATGGCGTCGTCGCCCCATCCGTTCCACCGCTTCATCGTTTTTTCCCGTTATACTTGGCTGTTCATCCACGGCCGCCAGCGTATGCGAAGGCAGGCTTCACGTATTGCGCTTTTATGACAACCGCTTTGTTCAAACATGCCAGTGCTTCGGCCTGACGCCCGCCGCGTCACCGGTTCCTATCTGCAGCCGCTGATCGAAGCGGCGCAGGCGCGCGGCGTGGCCCCGGCCGCGCTGGCCGCTGCCGCCGGTCTGCCCGCGACAGCGCTCGACCGGCTGCCCGACTCGCTCGGCGCGGCCGATTACGTGCGCCTGCTGGGCGCCGGGGCCGAGCTGGCGGACGATCCGCATTTCGGGCTGCACGTCGGCGAACGGGTAAAACTGGGTACTTACAGCGTGTACGGACTGATTTTGCTGTCCTGCCGCGATTTTGGCCAGGCATTTCAGCAGACCTTGCGCTACGAGCAGCTGGCGCACGACCTGGGACGCTCGCTGCTGCATCTGGACGGCGAGCAGGCGCACTACGAATGGGTCAGCAACTACCCGGAGGGTAACCGCCACCTGGTCGAAAGCGTGTTTGCCGGCATCCGTACCTTCAGCACCTGGCTGGCCGGGGCCGCGCTGCCGGCGCCGCAACTGCGGTTTACGCATGCGCAGCAGGCCGACGGCGCCGAGTACGAGCGCATTTTCGGCGTGCTTCCGCGCTTTGGGGCGCCGGTCAACGCGGCCGGTTTCGATGCCCAGCTGCTTGGCTGGCCTGTGCCGAACGCCGACGTGGGGCTGTATCCGGTGCTGCAGCAGCACGCCGAACAGCTGCTGCGCGAACGCAGCCGGCGCGACGACGGCGTGGTGGCCCAGGTGCATGCGGCCATTATCCGCAATCTGGCGCACGACCGGGTGCGGCTGGCCAGCATCGCCGAGGAACTCAAGCTCTCGCCGCGCACCCTGCAGCGCAAACTGAGCGAGGCCGGGGCCAGCTTCCAGCAGGTGCTCGACCAGGCGCGCTACGCGCTGGCCACCGATTACCTGCGCCAGGGGAGCCTGTCGCTGGTCGATATCGCGTTTTTGCTGGGCTATCAGGAGCAAAGCGCGTTCTCCCACGCGTTCAAGGAATGGTCCGGTGTAAATCCTGGAGCATGGCGCGATGGCGGCCATTTGCGCCTATAATACGTCGCTGTTCCGATCTACGCTAACCCTGCGCTTCCCCAGCGCCAAACCTGGCAACGCCGTGAATCCACATCTCGACAAACTGCATCCCTACCCTTTTGAAAAACTGCGCCAGTTGTTCGCGGGCGTGACCCCGAACCCGGACTACGCCGCCATCAGCCTTGGCATCGGCGAGCCGAAACACCCGACGCCCGCCTTCATCCAGAAGGCGCTGGCGCACGGGGTGCCGGGACTGGCCACGTATCCGACCACGGCCGGCACGGACGCCCTGCGCGGCGCCATCGCCGGCTGGCTGGAACGCCGCTACGGGGTGCCGGCACTGAACGCGGCCAGCCAGGTGCTGCCGGTGAACGGCTCGCGCGAGGCCCTGTTCGGGATCGCCCATTGCGTCGTCGATGCCTCCAGACCGGCGCCGCTGATCGTCTGCCCCAATCCGTTCTACCAGATTTACGAGGGCGCGGCCTACCTGGCCGGGGCCACGCCGTACTTCGTCAATTCGGAACCGGGCCGCAATTTCGGCTGCGACTACGCCAGCGTGCCGGACGATATCTGGCCGCGCGTGCAGTTGCTGTACCTGTGCACCCCGGGCAACCCGACCGGCGCCACCCTGTCGCTGGAAGACTGGAAGCAGCTGTTCGCGCTGTCCGACCGCCATGGCTTCGTGATCGCGGCCGACGAATGCTATTCCGAGATTTACCATACCAGCACTGCGCCGCTCGGCGCGCTGGAAGCGGCGCACCAGCTGGGGCGCAGCGGTGGCGAGACCCCGTACGCGAACCTGATCGTGTTTTCCAGCCTGTCCAAGCGCTCCAACGTGCCGGGCATGCGCTCGGGCTTCGTGGCGGGCGATCCGGCCGTGATCAAGAAGTTCCTGCTGTACCGCACCTACTGCGGCGGCGCCATGTCGCCACCGGTGCAGGCGGCGTCCATCGCGGCCTGGGGCGATGAAACCCACGTCCAGGAAAACCGCGTCAAGTACCGCGAGAAATTTGCCCTCGTCACCCCGCTGCTCAAGGAAGTGATGGATGTGGAACTGCCCGACGCCGGCTTTTACCTGTGGGCCGATGTGCGCCGCAGCGGCCTGTCGGACACCGAATTCGCGCGCCGTCTTTACGCCGAATATAATGTCACGGTCCTGCCGGGCAGCTATCTGGCGCGCGAGGCCCACGGCATCAACCCGGGCAGCAACCGCATTCGCATGGCCCTGGTCGCCGAAGTCGACGAGGGTGTCGAAGCGGCCCAGCGCATCGTCCAGTTTTGCAAGGCCCTGAAGTCGCACTGAATCCGTCGCACTGAATCCGTCGCACCGAATCCGCCACAACACCTAATAAGATACCGATCATGACCCAACAACTTCAAAACCTCATCGACACCGCCTGGGAACAGCGCGCCGAGATCACACCGGCCAACGGCACGGCGGAACTGCGCGACGCAGTGGCCCACGTGATCGCCGGCCTGGACGACGGCAGCATGCGCGTGGCGCAAAAAACCGGTGCCGACTGGGTCGTCAACCAGTGGATCAAGAAAGCGGTGCTGCTCTCCTTCCGCCTCGAGAACAACAGCGTGATGACGTCCGACGGCACCATGCAGTTCTACGACAAGGTACCGACCAAGTTCGCCAACTACACCGCCGACGATTTCGCGCGCGGCGGTTTCCGCGTGGTGCCGCCGGCAGTCGCCCGGCGCGGCAGCTTCATCGCCAGGAACGTGGTGCTGATGCCGTCGTACGTCAACATCGGCGCCTATGTCGATGAAGGCGCCATGGTCGATACCTGGGCCACGGTCGGTTCGTGCGCGCAGATCGGCAAGAACGTGCACCTGTCCGGCGGCGTGGGCATCGGCGGCGTGCTCGAACCGATGCAGGCCAATCCGACCATCATCGAAGACAACTGCTTCATCGGCGCCCGTTCCGAGATTGTCGAAGGCGTCATCGTCGAGGAAAACTCGGTCATTTCGATGGGCGTGTACATCGGCCAGTCGACCAAGATCTACGACCGCGCCACCGGCGAAGTGAGCTACGGCCGCGTGCCGGCCGGTTCGGTGGTCGTCTCGGGCAACCTGCCCTCGGAAGATGGCAGCTACAGCCTGTACTGCGCCGTGATCGTGAAACGTGTGGACGCCAAGACACGCGCGAAAACCGGTATCAACGAATTGCTGCGCGGTATCTGATACAGTAAAAGTCCAAACCAGGAGAAAAAAAATGGCAATGGACCGCTTGTTCCATCTGATGAAAGAAAAAAACGCGTCGGACATGTTCTTCGCGGTCAATTCGCCCGTCCACATCAAAATTAACGGCAACCTGATTCCCATCAACCAGCAAAAGCTGGAGCCGGAAAACATTTCCGCCCTGCTCGCGGAAATCTGCACCCAGGCCCAGATGGATGAGCTGATGCGTGAAAACGAGCTGAACTTGGGTATTTCGGTCGCCAATCTGGGCCGTTTCCGCTTGTCGGCCTTTCGCCAGCGCGGCACCATTTCGGCCGTGTTCCGCTTTGTGCCGGCCGTGATTCCGGCGCTGGAAGACCTCGGCCTGCCGCACGTGCTGGCCGACCTGATCATGGAAAAGCGCGGCTTGCTGCTGCTGGTCGGCGCGACCGGTTCGGGCAAGTCGACCACCATCGCCTCGATGCTGGACCACCGCAACGAATTGCGCGCCGGCCACATCCTGACCCTGGAAGACCCGATCGAGTACCTGTTCAAGAACAAGAAATCGATCGTCAACCAGCGCGAAATCGGCAGCGATGCTAGTAGTTTCTACACGGCACTGCGCAATTCGATGCGCCAGGCGCCCGATTGCATCCTGATCGGCGAGATCCGCGACAAGGAAACCATGGCCGCAGCCCTGGCCTACGCCCAGTCGGGTCACCTGGTGCTGGCGACCTTGCACGCGAACAACTCGTACAACGCGCTGAACCGCATCATCAGCTTTTATCCGATCGAAAACCGGCCGGCGCTGCTGCAGGATTTGTCGTCGGCGGTCAAGGCCATCGTCTCGCAGCGCCTGGTGCGCTCGGCGGCCGGCGGCACGCGCCAGGCGGCTGTCGAAATCATGGTCAACACGCGCTATATCTCCGACCTGATCGACAACGGCGAGATCGGCCAGATCAAGGAAGCGATGGAAAACAGCCTGTCGCCCGGCTCGCAGACGTTCGAATCGGCCTTGTACGAACTGGTCAAGAGCGGCCTGATCACCCAGGAAGAAGGCCTGGCCAATGCGGACTCGGCCACCAACCTGTTGTGGCTTCTTAACAACGGTCCGGAAGTGCGTGCTGCCAGCACCCAGGAGGCGGCGCCCAAGCCGGTCGAGGAATCATCCTCGTTCACCGAGTTCACGCTCAACAGCTGATTCAGGCGGCGCCCGCCGCCCACCTCTGCGCCACCCGCGCGGGGGATTCTTCCCCGGCTGCGCCACCCGCGCGGCGATCGCCACCCCGGCGACTGCGCTGGCAGGGGCGCGCCTGTGGTATCCTCCCGGGTTCCCCAAGAATACTCTGGCCACCACGTCCGCATGCGGGCGCCGGTTGTCCACGCTCCTGATCGACCATGAAAAAAACCCTGTACGGCATTCCCAACTGCGACACCGTCAAAAAAGCCCGCACCTGGCTGGCGGACCACGAGCAGGCTTTCGACTTCCACGACTTTAAGAAGCAGGGACTCGAACGCGCCACCGTGGCCGCCTGGCTTGAGCAGCTCGACTGGGAAGTGCTGGTCAACCGCAAGGGTACAACCTGGCGCAAGCTGCCCGACGAGCGCCGTGCGGCCATCATCGACAAGGCCAGCGCGCTCGAACTGATGCTCGAACAGCCTTCCGTCATCAAGCGCCCTGTCCTCGCGGGCGCCGGCAAGCTGTCGGTCGGCTTCTCCGACGACCAGTACCGCCAGATCTTTTCACTGTAATGCCCTGCCAAAGAACTCAATGACTTTTTCCCGTACCCTCGCGCTGACCGAAAAACTGATTGCGCTGTCGTCGATCACCCCCGATGACAAAGGCTGCCAGCAGCACCTGATCGACCTTCTGTCGCCGCTCGGCTTCGCGTGCGAGACCATCGAATCGAACGGCGTGACCAATCTGTGGGCGCGCAAGGGCAGCGCGTCCCCGGTATTCGTGTTCGCCGGCCATACCGACGTGGTGCCGACCGGCCCCGTCGAACAATGGCAATCGCAACCCTTCATTCCGACCCAGCGCAACGGCAAGCTGTATGGCCGCGGCGCGGCCGACATGAAGACCTCGATCGCGGCCATGGTCGTGGCGTGCGAAGAGTTCATCGCCGAACATCCGGACCACACCGGCTCGATCGCCTTTTTGATCACCAGCGATGAGGAAGGCCCGGCCACCGACGGCACCGTCGTGGTGTGCCGCCTGCTGGAAGAGCGCGGCGAAAAGATCGACTACTGCCTGGTGGGCGAGCCGACATCGGCCAATGTACTGGGCGACATGATCAAGAATGGCCGCCGCGGTTCGCTGTCGGGCAAGCTGCTTATTAAGGGCATCCAGGGCCACATCGCGTACCCGCAGCTGGCGCGCAACCCGATCCACCAGAGCGCCCCGGCGCTGGCCGAACTGGCCGCCGAGCAGTGGGACGCGGGCAACGAATACTATCTGCCGACTTCCTGGCAGATGTCGAACATCCACGCCGGCACGGGCGCCAACAATGTAATCCCGGGCGAACTGGCGATCGACTTCAATTTCCGCTTTTCGACCGCCAGCACGGCCGAGGGCCTGAAAGCGCGCGTGCATGCGATCCTCGACAGGCACGGCCTCGAATACGACCTGGCGTGGACCTTGTCCGGCCTGCCCTTCCTGACCCCGCGCGGCACCCTGTCGGATGCGCTATCGAGTGCCATCCTTACCGAGACCGGCCTGCACACCGAATTGTCGACCACGGGCGGGACCTCGGACGGGCGCTTCATCGCCCGCATCTGCCCGCAGGTGATAGAATTCGGCCCTCCGAATGCCAGCATCCACAAGATCGACGAGCACATCGACGTGCGTTTCATCGATCCGCTCAAGAACATCTATCGCCGCACGCTCGACAACCTGCTGGCGCCTGCGCCGCACAACACATGACCCGAGAACAGCCATGACCACTACCCTGTTTACCACGCCGCGCGACCTGCTGCGCTATGCAATTACCCGTTTCAACGGCGCCAAGCTGTTTTTCGGCCACGGCAGCGCCGAAGCCCTGGACGAAGCGGCCTACCTGATCCTGCATACGCTCAAGCTCCCGCTCGACAAGCTCGATCCCTTCCTCGACGCCCGCCTGCTGCCGGACGAAGTGCTGCAGGTACTGGCCGTGATCGAACGCCGCGCCAACGAACGCGTGCCGGCCGCCTACATCACCAGGGAAGCGTGGCTGGGCACCTATGCCTTCTACGTCGACGAGCGCGTGATCGTGCCGCGCTCCTTCATCCATGAACTGATCCCGCACCAGTTCAGCCCCTGGGTGGAAGATCCGTACGCGGTCGAGAACATCCTCGAACTGTGCACCGGGTCGGGCTGCCTGGCGATCATGATGGCCGACGCTTTCCCCGACAGCGTGGTCGATGCGGTCGATATCTCGCCCGATGCGCTGGCCGTGGCCGAGCACAATATCCGCGAATACAAGCTCGAAGGCCGGGTCAACCCGATCGCCTCGGACCTGTACCAGAATGTCCCGTTCAAGAAGTACGACCTGATCATCTCGAACCCGCCTTACGTCAATTCGGCGTCGATGGCGTCGCTGCCGCCCGAGTACCTGCGCGAGCCGCAGATCGCGCTCGATGGCGGCGCCGACGGCATGGACTTGGTGCGCAAGATCGTCGCCGGTGCGGCCGAACGCCTCACGCCAAACGGCATCCTGATGGTCGAAATCGGCAACGAGCGCGATTACGCGGAAGCGGCCTTCGGCCACCTCGGCCTGACCTGGGTAACCACCAGCGCCGGCGACGACATGGTTTTCCTGCTCACCGCAGAACAGTTGCAAGCACAGTAATCCCCACTCATTACAAAAAGTAGAACATGATCCGTTTCCTGAACGTTAGCCTGATGCGCGGCACCAAGCCGCTGCTGGAAGGCGTCGACCTTACCCTCAACCCGGGCGATAAAATCGGCCTGATTGGTGCCAATGGCGCCGGCAAATCGAGCCTGTTCGGCATGCTGCGCGGCGAACTGCACCCGGACCAGGGCGAGATCGATTTCCCCGCCAAATGGCGCATGGCTTACGTGGCCCAGGAAACGCCGCCGCTCGAACGCGCGGCGCTCGATTACGCGATCGACGGCGACGTCCACCTGCGTAAACTCGAAGCGGAACTGGCGCGCCTGGAGTCCGAGCCGGAATCGACCGACAACGGCATCGCCATCGGTGAGATCTACAGCGCGCTGGCCGACGCCGACGCCTACACGGTGCAGTCGCGCGGTGAACAGCTGCTGCTGGGCCTTGGCTTTTCGCTGTCGCAGATGCAGCAGCCGATCGCCAGCTTCTCGGGCGGCTGGCGCATGCGCCTGAACCTGGCGCAGGCGCTGATGTGCCCTTCCGACCTGCTGCTGCTCGATGAACCGACCAATCACCTGGATCTGGACGCGATCATCTGGCTGGAAGACTGGCTCAAACGCTACGCCGGCACCCTGATCATCATTTCGCACGATCGCGACTTCCTCGACGAAATCGTCAACGTCATCGTGCACATCGACGAGCGCAGGCTGAAACGCTACTCGGGCAACTACTCCGGTTTCGAGCGCCAGCGCGCGGCCCAGATGATCCTGGCCGCCGGCGCCCTCGCCAAGCAGCAGCGCCAGCGCGCCCACCTCGAGTCGTTCGTGAACCGCTTCAAGGCGCAGGCCTCGAAAGCGCGCCAGGCCCAGAGCCGCATGAAGGCACTGGAAAAGATGGAAGAACTGGCGCCACTGCGCGCCGCCGCCGAATTCTCGTTCGAGTTCCGCGAGCCGCTGGCGGCACCGAATCCGCTGCTGGTGATGGAAGACGTGGATGCCGGCTACCATATCCTCGACGAGCATGGCGACAAGGTCGGCGACAAGGTGATCGTATCGAACATCAAGTTCTCGCTGCAGATCGGCCAGCGCATTGGCCTCTTGGGTGTGAACGGCGCCGGTAAATCGACGCTGATCAAGACCATCGCCGGCGAACTGATGCCGCTGACCGGCGACGCCACGCTCGGCAAGGGCCTGTCGATCGGCTACTTCGCCCAGCACCAGGTGGAAATGCTGCGCCATGACGAATCGCCCCTGTGGCACCTGGCGAAAATTGCGCCGACCGTGCGCGAGCAGGAGCTGCGCAACTTCCTGGGCGGCTTCAACTTCCCGGGCAATATGGTCACCAGTCCGATCCGCCCGTTCTCCGGCGGCGAAAAGGCGCGCCTGGCACTGGCGCTGATCGTCTGGCAGCGTCCTAACCTGCTGCTGCTCGATGAACCGACCAATCACCTGGATCTGGAAACGCGCGAGGCGCTGACCATGGCGCTGGCGCAGTTCGAGGGCACGCTGGTGGTGGTATCGCACGATCGCCACCTGCTGCGCGCCACCACCGACCAGTTCATCATCGTCGCCGACGGCAAGCTGCAGCCGTTCGACGGTGACCTGGACGACTACAAGGACTGGCTGTTCCAGACCAAGCTTGGCAAGGGCACCACCGTGCTGCCGGCGGCGGGCAAGGACAACAAGACGGCCTTCCCGGTCGCGACAGCAGTGGCCACGCCAGCCGCTCCGGTAGCCGACAAGAAGGACCAGAAGCGCCAGGACGCGGAGCAGCGCCAACGCACGGCCGCGCTGCGCAAACCGATCGAGGGCAAGATCAAGCGCCTGGAAGAGCAGATCGCCAAGCGCAACGAGCAGAAGGCCGACGTTGACGCCAAGCTCGGCGAAGCGAGCATCTATGAAGCGGCCAACAAGGCCAAGCTGAAAACGCTGCTGGCGGACCAGTCGTTCTACAAGAAGGACCTGGCGCAGCTGGAAGCGGAATGGATGGAGTTGCAGGAGCAGTTGGAAGGTTTGGCTGCTTAACACGCACGCAAGGCCGCTACCCCTAGAACCGTCGCCCCCGCGCCGGCGGGGGCCCAAGTTCGTGGCTCAGTCGTTGGCTACGGAGCCAACTTGGGCCCCCGCCGTCGCGGGGGCGACGGTTTTGAGGTTAACGGGAGCCCAAAAATGCCGGGACGAGAGTTCTTATGCGGCCTTTTGAGCGCCGGCGACGGTCTCGCGCCGGATCGACATCAGCTTGTCGATGTCCACCAGGATCAGGCGCCTGCCATCGGTTTCGCCCAGTCCCATCAGGTAATCGCAATCGCTGTCGCGGGCCAGGCCCGGAATCGGCGAGATCTGGTCCGGATACAGGCGCACCACATCGGTTACCCCATCGACCACCATCCCCATCACGCAGGTCGACAATTGCAGGATGATCACGTCGGTCATCGGGTCGGGTGAAGCCGCGCGGTCGTTGAACGCGACCCGCATGTCCACCAGCGGCATGATCACGCCGCGCGACACCGCAACCCCTTTGACGATTGCGCCTTCGGACGCGAAGCATTCCAGCGACTTGAATGTGCGCAATTCCTTGACCTTACGAAAGTCCACCCCGTATTCCATGCCCCCCAACTGGAAGCTCAGGAACTCCATCTTGCCGATGGGGGCAGACTGCGTTGAAATCGTGTGCATGGTGGTCCTTTCGTCTCTGCGGGGGCTGCGGCAAGGTCGCGAAACCCCATCGTAATGCGCGTGTGCAAGCCTCTCGTTGAGCCCGATCAAGGTTTCCGGCCGTCTGGCTGTGCTTGCAATGCAAGCGGAACGCTTTACAATGGGGCGGCAATATTCCGGAGGGGGATCATTGCATACTTGAAGGATGGACAATGTATCAATGGGTGAAGCGAATCTTTTCGGCTTCCGAGCCGGCGCGGGATGCGCCCGGCCAAGTGCAAGCCAGCCAGCCGGCACCTGCCGTTGCCGTCAGCGCGGCGCCAGTGGGCAGCGCCGCCCAGCTATCTTTTGAGCAACGCGACGGGGTCAACGGCAGCTACTTCAATTGGCTGTTCGACAATGCCGACGTGACCGGCCTGGACACCACGCCGCATGAAAACCAGGTGCTCGATGCGCTGACCGCCATCCTGGCGTCGCAGCAGTCGGGCGCGGCGCTGGTGCGGCGCCTGCCCGGGCTGCTGCCGCAGTTGCTGCAAAGCCTGCGCAGCGATAACTTTTCGGGCGCGCAACTGTCGCGCACCATTTCCAACGATGTGGTGCTGGTGGCGGCCGTGATCCGCATGGCCAATACCTCGTTCAAGGGCAGCGGCACCACGATCAGCAGCGTCGAACACGCGGTCATGCTGATCGGCCAGGAAGGCTTGCGCCACCTGCTCACCAGCGTCGCCTTCCGCCCCATCATCGACCTCAATTCGGGCCAGTACACGCGCCTGCTGGCGCCGCGCATCTGGGACCAGTCCGAGCGCTGCGCGGTGGCCAACCGCATGCTTGCCGAGGACATGGGCATCGATCCCTTCGAGGCCTTCCTCGCGGGCCTGGTGCAGAACGTGGGGCTGATCGTCACCCTGCGCATCATGGACCAGATGAGCCGTGACGATAAAGAGCTGGGCTCGGAGATGTTCTGCGCGCGCCTGGTGCGCGACGCCCGCATCCTCACCTGCAGCATCGGGCGCGAATGGAATTTCCCCGAAAGCGTGGTCACCGCCATCGGCGAACAGGCAGGCATGCGCAAGGGCGTGACGGTGTCGCCACTGGGACGCTTGCTGACCCAGTCCGATTACCTGAGCAAGGTGCGCCTCCTGGTCGATAACGAGCGCCTGGACAAGGACGATCCGGTACTGTTCAAGGGCCTCTCGCCTCGGGCGATGGCGTGCTACCGCGAGCTCGATGCGATCGCTGACGATGCGGTGGCGCCGCCCGCCGCGGCGCCGGCGCCGTGAGCGCGGCCATCGATCCGGGCGAGGTGGAGTTTTCCGCGATCCGCGCCCAGGGGCCGGGCGGGCAGAACGTGAACAAGGTGTCGTGCGCGGTGCACTTGCGCTTCGACGTGGTGGCGTCGTCGCTGCCGGACGCCATCAAGGAACGGCTGCTGGCATTGTCGGACCAGCGCATCACCCAGGCGGGCGTGGTGGTGCTCAAGGCGCAGCAGTCGCGCAGCCTGGAACAGAACAAGGGAGACGCGCTACGCCGGCTGCAGGAACTGGTCGACAGCGTGGCCGTGCTGCCCACGGTGCGGCGCGCCACGCGGCCGACCCGCAGCTCGCAGCGCAAGCGGCTCGACTCCAAGACCCGCAGCGGGCAGACCAAGGCGATGCGGGGCAAGGTCAGCGAATAAGCGGCCGTGTTTCACGCCCTTTGCCACAGCGTCGCCTCATGCGCCCGATACGCCGCTCTGCCAGTCCACCGCTCCCTCTTCCGCCACTAAAATCACATCGCCCTCGGCGCGCTTGGTGCGCAGCCTGAGCTTGATGTCCTTGGCCGGAAAATCGTAGATGCTGGTGCCGTCCGGGTTGTAGGTCATCGAACGCACCACGGTTTCGCCCTCAAGCCGCTTGACCGCCACCGAACTGACGCCGGTGCTGTCGCTGCGCTGCTGCACCAGCTCCGCCACCAGCGTGGCGCCGGCCTGCTGCTCCGTCTCGGCCGCCTTCACGTCCAGTGACACCTTGGCGATCGCCTTCAACGCCGGCCCCACGGCCAGGGCCATCTTCTGGAACATCGGCACCTGCTCCTCGGTGAGAATCAATTCCTTCTTGCGCACCTTGGAGGCCAGCATGACGTACTTGCGCACCTCAGGCTCGTTGGTCATCGCTTCCATCTCGGCCTTGCGGCGCGCCGCCAGTTCGCCGAACTGCTCGACCCGCGCGGACATGGCAGCGATCACCTCGTCCAGGCGCGCCGTGTCGGGCTGCAGCGCGAAGATGCTCATCTCGCTCTGGCGGCGCGGCCCGGCGCTGTTGATCGCGACCGTGCGCGCCGCGATGGCGCAGCCCTCGGCCTGGCTGATCACGACTTCGTCGGCCATGATCTCGCAGTTCACCGCATGCGTGATCGTCACGCGCGTGCCCGACACGATGCAGCTCTCGGCGCGGTTGATGACCACCTCGCCCAGGCTGGCCTGAATCACCGAGCCCGAGGCCACGCCCTTGACGCGGATGTCGCCGCGCGCATTGTGCGCGCTGCCGCCGACCAGGTTGCGGTTCAACAGGACCGCCCCGCCGCGCGAGATGATGCTGCCGAAGACGTCGGCATGGATGGTGATGCCCTCGCCTTCGACCACGCGCTTTTCCTGCACCTCGCCGAATTCCTCGAAGTCGCCGGTCAGCTTGAGGTTACCCGTGGTGCGCGCGCTCACGCCGTCGCGGCTGACGATCTTGTCGCCCACCGAAATCCGCCCGGTTGCGCTATCCACGTTCAAAAAGCCGGCCTGCTGGGCGATCAGGAATTCTCCCTCGCCCGACACCTCGACCACGGTGCCCGGGCCGGCCATGGGCGCTACTTCCGTATCGTTGGGAATGGGCGGATCGATGCGCAGTCCGGACAGCTCGAAACCGGCCGTGCCGGGCACGCGCGGCACCTTTTTGAGCAGCCGCACGCCCTTGTCGACTTGCGGAAAGCGGTTCTGGAACGCCATCAGATCGAGCTTGCCGTTGGCCAGTTGCAGCGGCGCGTCGCTGCGGTGCAAGTCGCTCGTCACTTCGATCACGTGCGCATCGCGCCCCGCGCGCGGTTCGAGCAGGCTGGCCACCACCACGCGCTCGGACTTGCCGGCGTCGATGGCCTGGCGCACCGCGTCGACGTCGATGCCGAAGCGGATACCCTTGCCCCACATGTCGGCGATGAATTCGTCGACATCGAGGCGGGCCAGGATCTCCGGCCCTTCCGGATCGTCGGGGTTGGCCACGTACACCGGCTCGAAAAAATACTCGGCCTTGCCGCGGTTGATCTTGACCGCCTTGTAGAGCGGCCGGCGCAGCGCGCTGAAAGGCTGGATATCGGAAGCGAGGCGGATGATCAAGTGGCCGTCGGGCGAGCGCGGCAACGGAGGACCGGCGCCGTAAATGGCCTTGATCAGCAGTGGATAGTCGAGATCGACCAGGTAACTGGTGGCGAAAATGCGGTCGATGGCGGCGCCGAAGGTCGTGCCGAGCACGCTCGGGTCGCCATACACGCCGTCGGGGCGCTTGATGATGCAGTGGTCCAGCTCAAGTTGCGCATCCCCCGCTACCGCGGGCGAACGCGGCGCACTGACGCCAGATGATTCAATCGACACGACGGCGCTCCATTGCATGCTTATATACCTGGCAAGTATATTTCGCTATTAGTAAGTTTTTCCTAGCGTAACAGGTTGTGCCGCCCAAATAAACATGCGGATGCGTAAAACTCAACAAATGTAACGTTTTGGACGGGGAGGCGGACGGCGGGGATGGTGCGGGCGGGAACGGGCGCCGTGGCGCGCCCGGAAAGGCGGTCAGCGGCGCGGCGCGTTGCGGTAGATGTCGACGCCGGCCTCATTGATCTGGCGGCGCAGGTCGCGCCGCTCGTCGGGCGTCATCATGCGGCCGCCGCGGCGGGCCGCATCGGCAGTGTTCTGGGCATTCTGTTCCTGCTGGGCCTGCAACTGGCGGCGCTGCTCGTCGGCGCGCGCCTCGAACTGGCGCTGCGTATCCTGGCGCTGCTGTTGCTGGGAGCGCTGGGCATCGGCGATGCGCTGGGCGTCGCGCTCCTTGTCGCCGGAATTGGCCTGGGCCATGGACAAGCTGGCGCAAGCGAACAGGCAGCACACGGCCACACGACGGACGAACGCACGCCCGCAGCGCTGTGCGCTTGCGACTGCCTTGGTTGTTGTGTGCGCGTTATTCATAATGATTCCTCTTCCGCGGTGCCTGGTAAACATATAAGCTTGACTTGCTTGAACCCAGTGTATGACCATTTGCACCGGGGCATAAGCCGAATTGGGTAAAGTTTGTAACAGTATGTAATGACCTTCGTGCTGGGTGTTTTATCGGGCGATATGACGTTACCATAGCGACATGAATCTGACAAATCTGACAGCCAAATGAACACACCCTCGACCCCGATCTCAGGCAACAATACAACGCAGGCTAACGCCAATGGTCATGCCGCCAAAATCATGGTAGTCGACGATGACGTGCGCCTGCGCGATTTGCTGCGCCGCTACCTCACCGAGCAAGGCTTTTCGGTGGTCACTGCCGAAAGCGCACCGGCCATGAACAAGCTGTGGCTGCGCGAGCGCTACGACCTGCTGGTACTGGACCTGATGCTGCCCGGCGAAGATGGCCTGTCGATCTGCCGCCGCCTGCGCGGCGCCGGCGACCAGACCCCGATCATCATGCTTACTGCCAAAGGCGAAGACGTGGACCGCATCGTCGGCCTCGAAATGGGCGCAGACGATTATCTCCCGAAACCGTTCAATCCGCGCGAACTGGTGGCCCGTATCGGCGCTGTGTTGCGCCGCAAAGGTCCGGACGAGATCCCGGGCGCGCCGTCGGAAACGCCGCAGTCCTTCGAGTTCGGCCAGTTCGTGCTGGACCTGGGCACGCGCACGCTCAAGAAGAATGGCGACACGGTGCCGCTGACCACCGGCGAATTCTCGGTGCTCAAGGTGTTCGCACGCCATGCGCGCCAGCCGCTCTCGCGCGAAAAACTGATGGAACTGGCGCGCGGACGCGAATACGAAGTATTCGACCGCAGCCTGGACGTTCAGATTTCGCGCCTGCGCAAGCTGATCGAACCCGATCCTTCCTCGCCGCTGTACATCCAGACCGTGTGGGGCCTGGGCTATGTGTTCATTCCTGAAGGCCAGCCACGCTAGTGTTTTCGCGCGATTCGACCACGCCCCATGGCACGCGCCTGAGCTGGCTCAGGAGCGGCCTGTTCTGGCGCACCTTCCTGCTGCTCAGTATCCTGACCACGGTGTCCATGGCCTCCTGGATCGGGATGATCAGCGCGGTGCAGCGCGGCCCGCAGGTCGAGCAGACGGCCGATCTGGTCATTTCGGTGGTGACCATCACCAAGGCCGCCCTGACCCACTCGGCGCCCGAACTGCGGCGCGAGCTGCTGTTTGAGCTGGTCAGCAACGAAGGCATCCGCATCTTTACGCTGGAAAGTTCGGACGCGGTCGATCCGCCGCCCGACAGTGCCTTGATGCCGGAAATCGAAGCCATCATCAAATCCAAGCTCGGCGCAGACACGCGCTTTTCCAGCCGCGTGAACGGCACTGCGGGCTTCTGGATCAGCTTCAAGATCGACGACGACGGTTACTGGCTGATGCTCGAACGCGAACGCCTCGAAGGCTTGACGGGCGTGCAGTGGCTCGGCTGGGCGACGGTGGTGGGCGCCCTGTCGGTGGTCGGCGCGGCGCTCATTTCGAGCCTGGTCAACCTGCCGCTGGCGCGCCTGACCGCGGCCGCGCGCGCCATCGCCCAGGGCAAGAAGCCGGACCGCCTGCCCGAAAAAGGCTCAAAAGAGATCATCGAGGCCAATCGCAGCTTCAACCAGATGGTGGAAGACTTGCAGCAGGTCGAATCGGACCGCGCCGTGATTTTGGCCGGCATTTCACACGACCTGCGCACGCCGCTGGCGCGCATGCAGCTCGAACTGGAAATGGCCAAGCTCAGTAACGAGGCACGCGAAGGCATGCAGTCCGATATCGGCCAGATGGACGCCATCATCGGCCAGTTCCTCGACTACGCCAAGCCGACCGAGGCGGCCACGTTCGTCCCGATCGATATCAGCGAGCTGCTGCAGGACACCGCGCGCGAAGCGGAGCGCATGCTCGACATCCATGTGAGCACCCATATCGAAGAAGGCGTGCATGTGATGGGCAACGCGACCGACCTGCGGCGCGTCTTCAACAACCTGGTGGAGAACGCGCGCCGCTACGGCAAGACGCAAGGCAGCGACTTTACGGAACTCGATATCTCGTGCCGCATCAAGCCGCACGGCCTGGGCAAGCGCGTGGTGATCGAAGTGCAGGACCACGGCCAGGGCGTGCCGGACGACCATATCGAATTGCTGCTCAAGCCATTCACGCGCATGGACAGCGCGCGCGGCCAGGCCAACGGCGCCGGACTGGGGCTGGCGATCGTGGAACGGGTGGTGTTGCGCCACAACGCCGAACTGCAGGTCAGCAACCGCGAAGGCGGCGGCCTGCGCATCGCGCTGGTGATGCCGCTGGCGAGCTGACGCCGAATGCCGCCTTGCGGCGGCGTGCAGAGGGCGCCGCTGTCAGGGCGCTGGCACGAGCGCGACAAAGCGCCAGCTTCCACTGCCTTGGTCGCGATTCCAGCCCATGCTGGTCGACACGCAGAGCCAATTCTGCTGGCAACTGTTACCTCGCACATCCAGATACGTGTGCATGTCGTTAATAACCTTACGATTTAGCAAATGGATTTCCTGATCTAAATTAATAGGCTGTCCCGTCATCCCCCCGCCCATAGGGAGAATCTGCCAGATGCTGCTACTGGCGCTGGTATTTTTTGTCAGGGATGTCGACACGCACAGCACGTTGCTTTGACAGAGCTCGCCACGGGCATCGAGGTAGCCGCCGGGAGCGCCGTCGCCTGTCCCGGTTGTCGCTGGATATTGATTTATCAAATACACGTGATCTCCCTGGATCACCGGGTCCCCGCTCGTCTTCGACACATCCACGGGAAGGATCATCCAACGGCCACTGCCCTTGTCCCGATTGGCCAGTTTAGCGGTGGACACACACAAGGTGTTGCTGTTGCAGCGGCTGTCGCGCACGTCCAGATAACCTCCGGTCCAGTTTCTGTAGCCATTTTGCAGGGTATAGATCTGGCCATACAGCACAGGAACGGGGACAAGCGCTGCTCCACTGTCGGCGCCGCTCGTGTTCACCTCGGTTACCTGTGCAAAAGCGGGCGAAATGGAAAAACACAGCAGCATCATTCCGATGAAATGGATAAGACACAAGCGTATTGGTGAATCTGCTGAGGGGAATCTACGTGTATTCATCGACATGGTTTTCTCCAGATGAGGTAACTGAATAAAAATGGATGACATTGAGGACGTGGAACCTGATAAATTCTACAGGGGATAAAATCGCCGCCTTGTGTATTTACACAGGCAATTCCCAACTGCAATTTAGTGTCGTGTTGGCGCGACATTGCACCGCTTACACAGTAGGTTTCAAGGCCGCACGATGTAATTGCCGATATCGAAACGCCGTGTGGCCCAGCGGTAAGTAAAAGTAAAGCCGGGCCAGATCGCGTAATTCCTGCCGTGGCTATCCAAGTACCAGTTCTTGCAGCCGCTGCTCCAGACACCGCCGCGCAGCTTGCGCTGCAATGTCGCGTTCCAGGTGCGCTGCACCTCATCCTTTACCTCGACCGATTGCAGCTTGCGCGCGCGGATGGTCTTGATGGCGTCGACGGCGTAATTGACGCTCGATTCGATCATGTAGATCATCGAGCTGTGCCCCAGGCCCGTATTCGGCCCGACGATCGTGAAGTAGTTGGGGAAGCCGGCCACGGTGCAGCCCTTGTAGGCTTCCAGGCTGTCGGCGAACATGCGCTTGCCACCACGTCCGCGCACCTCGACGGCATGCAGCACGCGCTCGACCTCGAAACCGGTGGCGAAGATGATCACGTCGGCAGCCCGTTCGGCGCCGCCCTCGCTGACGATGGCGCTTGCGCTCACCTGCTTGACGCCGCCGGTGATCAGCTTCACGTTCGAGCGCGTGAGGGCCGGGTAGAAATCGTTCGCCATCAGCACCCGCTTGCAGCCGAACTTGTAGTCGGGCGTGAGCTGGCGCCGCAGCAGCGGATCGGCGATTTGACTGTGCAGGTGGCGCCGCGCCAGCCACTGGGGCAGCGCCAGCATGCGCGGCGTGTAGAGGTACAGCGGCGCGCGCGATTCGTACAGCAGGTAGTTCAGCGCGCGGTAGGCCAGCCGCAGCGGCGCCACGCGCGCCAGCAGGGAGCGCTCGCGCGGTCCGATCATGCGGTCCGGACGAGGCATGATCCATTGCGGCGTGCGTTGATAGACATCGAGCTGCGCGACCAGCGGCGCAATCTCCGGAATGAACTGGATCGCACTGGCGCCGTTGCCGACGACGGCAACGCGCTTGCCGCACAGGTCGACCGTATGGTCCCAGCGGCTCGAATGGAACGTGGGGCCGGTAAAGCCGTCCAGGCCGGGCAAGGCGGGAATGGCTGCGCGGCTCAGCGCTCCGGGGGCGCTGATGACGCTTCTGGCGGTCAGCGTGCCTGCGCTGGTGCGCACGGTCCAGTAGCCGCCCGCTTCGTCGAACTGCGCGCCTTGGTACGCGGTCGACAGGCGCAGGTGCGGCGCCAGGCCGAAGTCGCGCACCACCGAACCGGTGTAGTCGAGCAGTTCGCCCTGCCCCGCGAAACGGCGCGTCCAGTGCGGGTTGGGCGCGAACGAAAACGAGTACAGATGGCTGGGTATGTCGACCGCGCAGCCGGGATAGGTGTTGGCCCACCAGGTGCCGCCGAATTGCTTGTCCTTTTCGAGGATCACGAAGTTGTCGATGCCCGCCTGCTTGAGCCGCACGCCTGCGCACAGGCCGCCGAAGCCGCTGCCGATGATGACGGCATCGAACTGCGGAACTGTCATCGATTCGGCACGCGCGTCTGCACCAGTTCGGCCCTGAAGCGCGGCTTGCCGTCGCGGTCGAGCGCATAGATCAGTTTCAGGCCGTCGGGCGAGACGCTCAGGGTCCAGACATTGGTGGCGGCGGCGGGAATCAGCTTGGCCGTGTAGGCGTCGGCATGGAACGATTGCGCAATGGCGCTGCCGTTGCTGCCGGCCGCGCCGCCGTACATCGTTTGCGCGTCCGGCGTGCCGTCCGCGTGGCGGTGGTCGTGCTGCAGGGTGAGGCCGGACGGCGTACGGGTGACGATCCAGGTGCGCGACGTGTCCTCGCCCACGGCGAAGGGAATCCGGATCTCGCCGGCATTGCAGGCGCTGACGGTGGCGACCAGCTTCTTGCCGGCGAAGGCTTCTCCGCCATCGTTGGGCGCGACCGATGCGCCTTCGTAGACGGCACCGCACAACTTGCCGAGGTTGGCGAAAAATGCATCGCGCGCGCCGTTGGTGTCGGCCGCATTGCAGGGCAGCGCCAGCGCGCTGGCCAGAACGATGGCAATGGTGCGCAGGATCATGGGCTCATTCTCGTAGGGTGATGGTGGCGATGACGATAGGCGCGCGCTACGCAAAAGTCAACATGTTGCACGCGAAACGCTATGCGCGAATTCGCACATACGTGCATTTATGCAAGACGTATAACGGTAGAACACTGTTCATAACCAGGAGAAGAAGATGATGAAGAAACTGTTGATTGCCGCCCTGATCGCCGGCTCGCTCGGCAGCGCCGCCATCCCCGCCAGCTCGGCGGTGATCATCGTGCGCGAGGCGCCCCCGGAACCGCGTTCCGAACGTACGCCGCCGCCACGCCGCGGCTATGTATGGGCGCCGGGACACTGGGATTGGCGCAACAATCATCACGTATGGGTGCGCGGTGCCTGGATTCGCGACCGCAAGGGTTACCACTACACCGCGCCGGCATGGCAGGAGCGCGATGGCCGCTGGGAAATGCAACGCGGTAACTGGGCACGCGGGCGACGCGATAACGACGGCGATGGCGTTCCGAACCGTCACGATGAACGGCCGAACAATCCGAATCGTCAGTAATTGATGGATGGGGCCTGGCCCGGCGCCGCACGCCGGGTTCAAGGTCCCGCTCAAGCCGCGCACTGCAGCTTGAACCGTCGTCCCGCCCGCGCGGGGCAAAAGTCATGGATGGCGCCAGGTTCAGCAAGGCGACGGCTGGCCTCCGCATTGCGTGACAAGGTAGTCGCGCACCGCGCGCACGTCGGTAAACGGCATTTCTCCGATCACCTGGCGGATATGCCGCAATGCATCCCACAAGAATTCATACTGCCCCTCCCGCACCGGCACCAGGCTGTACACACCCGTAGTGGTCGTGAAAAAGTGGCGCTCGTTAGGGACGGTGAACGCCGGCATCAGCGGTGCCCCTTCGTCATCCCAGAAACGCCACAGCGCCGCCTCGACATCGACCGCGTCGCAGTAGGCGGACGCCGTCAGCGCGTCGGGGAAGACGAGCAGGGAACATTCTTCTGTGTCGGCGGCAAAGATCATGATGTCCAATCGGGTGCGCGGGGCGATGTTTTTCTGGCATCACCCTTACCTCAACCGTAACACATAAAACAACATTTCGCGACTGTTTGACCCGCAAATGCACCCTTCCCGCGTAAGCCAGCGCAGATCGGGCAGGATGAAGCGTTTCATCGCCATCCGCGCCGTCATGACGGAGGCGCTTTCCCCCCTTCCTCGCCGCAGGAGCCGGTTGGGACAGCCTGGCAGGGATCGGGAGACCGCCGCACGCGCTGGCGTGCAGGCAATGGCATGCGTCTACGCCGCCAGCGCCTTGCGCACTTCGTCCGTATCAGCCGGCCGCACCACGCGCGCCACTTCCTGCCCATCTTTGACCACCACCACGGTCGGCCACAGTTTGACCTTGAAGGAACGGCCAAGCTTGCGGCCGCTGCCATCTTCGACCTTGATATGGCGCGCGTCCGGAAACGCGGCCAGCGCCTGTTCAATCAGCGGCGCCGCCGCGCGGCAATGGCCACACCAGTCGGTGCCGAAGTCCAGCACCACGACGCCCGGCGTGGCGTCGATATCGCTGCGATCCGGCTGTGCCGGGGAATACGGTGTGCTCATGCGCTTGCTCCTGATGTCATCCGCATAAGCCTACCGCAAAAATCCGCGTGAAGCTGCACAACACGGACTATTTGAAACGGAAACATTGCTAAAAACCAATTGATGGCTTAGAATAAACCATTTTATAAGTAGGGTTATTATGGCGATCGAACTGTTCAATAACGGCAAGCACATCTGCCTGATGTTCTCCGACCTGGTCGATGAAGGCGAGGGAGCGTCGGTGCAGTCGAACCAGTTCCTGATTGTTCAGGACGGTACCGGCATCCTGCTCGATCCGGGCGGGGTACTGACCTACAATGAGCTGTACATGGAAATGAGCAAGTACTTTCCGCCCAAACAGCTACTCTACGTGTTCGCTTCCCATGCCGATCCCGACATCATCGCCTCGCTGCCGCGCTGGCTGGCCGGCTCGGATACCAAACTGCTGATTTCTTCCATCTGGTCGCGCTTCGTGCCGCATTTTTGCGCGCAAGGCAAAACCGAGGGCCGCATCATCGCCATTCCGGACGAAGGCAGCCTGGTGCCGCTGGGTGAAACGGAATTCCAGATCCTGCCCGCCCACTTCCTGCACGCCGAAGGCAATTTCCAGTTCTTCGACCCGGTCAGCCGCATCTTGTTCTCGGGCGACATGGGGGCATCGATGCTGCCGGAGGGGCTGGCCATGGACCCGGTGCAGGATTTCGACAAGCACCTGCCCTACATGCGCGGCTTTCACTCGCGCTACATGGTGTCGAACAAAGTCTGCCGCTACTGGGTCGAGATGGTGCGCAAGCTCGATCCGGAATGGATGGTGCCGCAGCACGGCGCGCCGTTCAAGGGCCGCGCCATGATCGCGCGCTTCCTCGACTGGATTGACACCCTGCCCTGCGGCGTCGACCTGATGACCCAGGAAATGTATCAGGCGCCGCGCAGCATCACCGTCACCCTCTGATAATTGCCGAAGACAAATTTATTTTCAATCGAGAGGATTGCCCAAGTAGTATCGTACTCACATAGTCGCGGGAGCTGCCGCAGCTCCCCGGCCGTGCGATGTCGATAGTCAGCTGGTCCGTTGCGCGCCTCGCGCGGCGGCAGTCACTTTGGGAGTCACCTTGGTAATGCATAGTCAAAATGGATTGTCGCCGCGTGCAGTCTGCTGGTTTTCCAATCCTCGTTCGCCCAGCAAAAACCGTCCCAACCTCCTCCGTCTCAAGCTCCCCTGCTGCTGATCGGCGCCTCGTTCGCCGAAGGTAAGACGCCATACCACGGTGCCGATGCGCCACTGGGCGGCATCGCCGTTGGTTTCGGCAATTACCTCAGCCTGGGCCAGGCGCTCACCCGCCACCGCAAGCTGCCAGGCTATGTGATCAACGAGGCACAGGCCGGCGCGGGCACCTTTGCCCATCCTTTCTGCGCACCCGGCGCCGCCACCTGCGGACCGGCCGACTGGGACAGTTACCAGACCCAGCTCGAACGTGCCCTGTCGCGCGTTGCCCTGCCGCCGACCTTTACCTCGTACACGGCCAAGTACGTGGTGGTGACGACAGCGAACGATTGCCTGCATGCGGACGCCGCCGGCATACCCCAGTCGGAATCGCAGCCGTGCACGCTGAACGACATGAACGCAAGCGTCGACCGCCTCGTTGCGGTGGACAAATTCGCGCTGTCGAAAGGCGTCACACCGATCTTTGATGTCGCTCCACAGTATGACCACCTCGATCTGCCGAAGTTCCAGTCGGCGTTCGGGCTGGCGTGGGTGATCGGCGAGCAGGACTACACCCAGTTGCGCACGCTCGGCACGACGCGCCTCAAGGCCGAGCTGCCGGGCGCCATCGTGCTCGATATCTGGAAGGATTACACGCATATCGGCGACGGCATCCATCCCGATTACGAGACGGCCGAAAAGGCGGCGGACGTGATCGCCAGACACTTGCGCAAACTCGACCGCTAGCAACCGGCGGGCCAGCTCAGCGCGTCAGTACCGTCGCGCCCAGCCGGTCCGCCAGGAAGTCTACCAGCGCCGCCACTCGCGGCGCCAGCGCACCCTGCTTGTAGAACACGGCCCACACCGGCTGCGACCATGGCAGGGTCAGTGGTTCGAGCACCGGCACCAGCCGGCCCGCCGCGACATCGGCGCGCGTCAGAAAATCCGCAAGGCAAGCAATGCCCGCCCCCGCCAGCACCAGGTGGCGCAGCGTTTCACCGCTCGATGCGATCACGGCCGGCATCACACCGACGCCCTCCACGCCCGCGTCCGCCAGCGGCCAGGTGTTGAGCGAGGCCGGCGCGGTGAAGCCCAGCAGCCGGTGTGCGCCGAGTTCCTGCACCGTGGCAGGCATTCCGTGCCGGGCCAGGTACGATGGCGCGGCCAGCAGGCGCAGGGCGCTGCTGCCGAGGCGGCGCGCATTGAGGCTGGAATCGGCAAGCTGGCCGATGCGGATGGCCACGTCGGCCCGCTCTTCGATCAGGTCGACCAGCGTTTCGCCGCTGGCCAGTTCAAGCCGGATCAGGGGATAGGCATCCAGAAAGGCCGGCACCAGCGGCGCAACCAGATGGTCGAGCGCGGGCGTGGCAGCGTTGACCCGCACCAGCCCGGACGGCTGGGACCGGCGCGCCGACACTTGTGCTTCGGTATCTTCCAGTTCGGCCAGGATCTTGCGCGCGCGGCCGAGCAGCCAGTCGCCCTCTTCGGTCAGGTCCTGGCGCCGCGTGGTGCGGTGCATCAGCGTCATGCCGAGCTGGGATTCGAGGCGGGCAATGGCGCGGCTGATGCCGGAAGGCGTTTGCCCGAGCCGTTCGGCGGCGGCGGAAAATGATCCGGTATCGATGACTGCGGCAAACGCACTCAGCGCTTCAACGTCGATCATTGCTCGCTCTCCCCTGTTTGGCTCATGTCAGAAGGGCATTGTACGGGAGAGCAGCGACGGGGTTTCAGGGAGCACTCTCGGTCACTGCCGCCTCCGCCGGGGTTTCAGACAGGGCAATGCTGCGCAGCGCAAACGGCCCGGTCACCTGTCCGCCCCGCTTGCCGGACAGGATGCCAAATTGCGATTCCACGACAATCACTTGCCCGTCGCGTACCACGCCGCTGACAGGCTCGGCCAAGCCGTCGGCGAGCGTGGTCAAGCTTGGCCGGCGGCCGCGCAGGTCGATGATCGTCACCCGTCCGTTGCCACCGTCGATGTCGTTCTCGAAGGCGAGCAGCATGCCGCGGGACAAACTGCGCAGCGCGTCGTCTCCCGCCAGCGGCTGCGGTGTCGATGAAATACAGCACGAGACCCGGTGCATTCATGAAAAAGGGCTTTGCGTTCATCCGACAACTGAATATCATTCAGCAATGACCTTAATCAATCTGGACGCCTTGTCCGCCTTTGCCGACATCGTGCGCTGCGGCAGCTTCCGCGCGGCGGCGGCGGAACGCGCCGTCACCCCATCCGCCCTGAGCCATGCCATGACCAAGCTGGAGCGCGACCTCGGTGTGCGCCTGCTGCGCCGTACCACGCGCGCCGTGACGCCGACCGACGCCGGAAAGCGATTGCTGGCCCGCGCCAAGCCGGCGCTCGACGATATTGCCGGGGCGCTGGAGGAATTGAACGAGGTGCGCGACACGCCGTCCGGACGGCTGCGCATCACTGCGCCGCGCATGGCGGCGTCCACCGTGCTGGCGCGGGCGCTGCCCTCGTTCGCGCGTGCCTACCCGCGCATCGCGCTGGAGATCAGCGTCGATGACGGTTTCCAGGACCTGGCGGCAAACGGTTTCGATGCCGGCATCCGCCTGGGAGAAGCCTTGCAGCCGAACATGGTAGCCGTGCCGATCAGCGCGCCGGTGGCGATGGCTGTCGTGGCCGCGCCGGCCTATCTGGAGGTGCATCCGGCCCCCGTATCGCCCGAGGACCTGGCAGCACACGCCTGCATCGAGCTGCGGCTGCTCAGTTCCGGAACGCTGTATGGATGGGAATTCGAGCGCGGCACGCAAAAGCGGGTCGTCAACGTCGGTGGCAGGCTGCTCATGGACGATCAGGAACTGATCGTACGGGCCGCAATGGACGGCCTGGGGCTAGCCTATTCGGCACTCGACTACGTTGCGCCGCACATCGAGCAAGGCCGGCTGCGCCGCGTACTGGCCGACTGGACGCCCGAGGGGCCGGGTTTTTATTTGTATTATCCAAGCCGTAAGCATTTGCCAGCGGCATTGCGCGCGCTGATTGAGCATCTGCGCTACAGCGCGTAGCCGTCCCCGCATTACCTTCGTACAGGCGGGATGAATGTATCCCAAACCCCTTCATTAGTGACTCCCAGTCAAAAGTCTAGTGTGCCGTGGGGCATTTTTCTTCCTTCTTGTTCCGGGCACACTGCATGGCATCGCACACTGCCTCAACTGGAGAATCCATGCCACTCGCACTCTGGGCGCTGACACTCAGCGCTTTCGCCATCGGAACCACCGAATTCGTCATCGTCGGCCTGATCCCCACCATTGCCGCCAGCCTTGGCGTGTCCGTTCCGTCCGCCGGGCTGCTGGTGAGCCTGTACGCGCTGGGCGTGGCCATCGGCGCGCCTGTCCTGACGGCCCTCACCGGCCGCGTGCCGCGCAAGCAGTTGCTGCTCGGCTTGATGGCGCTGTTCACCATCGGTAACCTGGTCGCCTGGATGGCCCCCGGCTACTTCGCCCTGATGGCCGCACGCGTGCTCACGGGCCTGGCGCACGGTGTGTTCTTCTCGATCGGCTCCACCATCGCCACCAGCCTGGTGAGCAAGGAAAAAGCCGCCAGCGCCATCGCCCTGATGTTCACCGGGCTGACCGTGGCGCTGGTCACCGGTGTTCCGCTGGGCACCTGGATCGGCCAAAGCTTCGGCTGGCAATCGACCTTTTTAGCGGTCTCGCTGCTGGGCGTGATCGCATTTATCGGCAGTTACTTCCTGGTACCGTCCACCATCGCCATGAGCCCGCCAGCGAGCCTGATGACGCAACTGGCCGTGCTCAAGAAGCCGCGCCTGCTGCTGGTGTACGCCATGACCACCCTGGGCTACGGCGGCACCTTCATCGCCTTCACCTACCTCGCCCCGATCCTGCAGGAAGTGTCCGGCTTTTCGGCGTCGAGCGTGAGCCTGGTGATGCTGGTCTACGGCGTCTCGGTCGCATGCGGCAATATCTGGGGCGGCAAACTAGCCGACAAGAAAGGCCCGATCAAGGCTTTGCAGATTGTGTTTGCGCTGCTGGCCGCCGTCTTGCTGCTGCTGACCTTTACCGCATCGAACATGTGGCTGGCGCTGGGCACGGTGCTGCTGTGGGGCGCGGTTGCCTTCGGCAATGTACCCGGTCTGCAAGTCTACGTGGTGCAACGTGCCGAACGCGACGCGCCGCAGGCTGTCGATGTGGCATCGGGCCTGAATATCGCCGCTTTTAACGTCGGCATCGCGCTCGGCGCCTGGGGCGGCGGGCTGATCGTGGCGCACGTGGGGCTGATGGCCACGCCGTGGATCGGCGCCATTGTCGTGGTCGGCGCGCTGGGACTGACGACGCTGGCCGGCTGGCTCGACCGCCGCGACGGACTGGTGCATGTGGCGGGAACTGGCCGCGCGGTCGCCGCGCACTGAGTGCCGGCGTGCGGCCACAGGCTGCGCGGGCTGCGGGCTGCGCGGGCTGCGGGCTGCGACAGACCCGCAGCCAGTGTCGTGCTGTTCTTCACCCCAGCGGCGTACGGCCCCGCACTCAGCGGTCGAGTTCGGGGTAATGCCGGAATATGCCGTCTTCGTTAAACGCAATCCTCCGCTTCGAGGCCAGGTAGGCGGCAATATTCGGCCGCTGTGCCACGTGGTCGTGCAGCGCGACCAGCCCGGGATAGGCCGGTTCCAGCCGCTTCATTGCCTTGGGAAATGCATAGCGCAAGCCCTCCATCACCTGGAACATGGACAAATCCGCGTAGGACAGGCGCGAGCCCACCAAAAACCCGCCGCGGCGCTTGGGCTGCTGCAGCACGCCCTCAAAGTAAGACAAGAACTTGGGAATCCGGTTCCCGATAAAGTCGGCGGCGCGTCGTTTGGCTTCCTTTTTCTGATCCTCGTAATACAGCGACACGCCGACAGGATGATGGGTGTCGTGCGCTTCGTTGACGAGGTCCGTAATGGTCAGCTGCAACTGATGCACCCACAAGCGCCCCGCTTCGGCGCGCGGCGCGAGGCCGTGGCGGGCGCCGAGGTACAGCAGGATGTTGGCAGTCTGGCCGATGGTCAGCGCCCCGGCGGTGAGAAAAGGCGGCGCGAACGATGGCGTGGCCTGGGCCGCAAGGGCGGCGGCGACCTTGTCGGCGCCATTTTTCTGGCGTCCCACGTCGACATACGCGGCGCCGGCCTCCTCCAGCGCCAGTCGGATGAATTCGCCGCGCCCCTGGATCGTCGGCCAGTAATATAGTTCGTACGTCATCGTGCCCCCTTGGATGGATCAGTCGAGGGACGATTATGGCCCATCCGCCGTTTTCGCCCGCCTTCCGCAAGAATCCCGTGCTTGAGCGATAATCTCCCACTACCAGTTTGCCCATACAAGGAACCACCGTGCTCAACTTCGACTTCTACAATCCGACGCAGATCCTGTTCGGCCAGGGCCAGATCGCCGCCATCGCCAAACAGATTCCCGCGTCCGCGCGCGTGCTGCTCGTCTACGGCGGCGGCAGCATCAAACAAAACGGCGTCTACGACGAAGTGCTGGCCGCCCTGGCCGATTTTACCGTCACCGAATTCGCCGGCATCGAACCGAACCCCAGCTACGAAACGCTGATGCGCGCCATCGCCCAGGTCAAGGCCGAGAAAATCGACTTCCTGCTCGCCGTCGGCGGCGGATCGGTCATCGACGGCACCAAGTTCATCGCCGCCGGCGCCCTGCTTGAAGAAGACCCGTGGACGATCCTCGAAAAGCGCGGTAACAATATCGTCGCCGCCATGCCCTTCGGCGCGGTGCTGACCCTGCCCGCGACCGGCTCGGAAATGAACAGCGGCGGCGTCGTTACCCGCAAATCGACGCACGAAAAATTCTCGTTCATGAGCCGCAAGTGCTTCCCCAAGTTCGCCGTCCTCGACCCGAGCAAAACCTATTCGCTGCCCACGCGCCAGGTCGGCAACGGCGTGGTGGACGCCTTTGCGCACGTGATGGAGCAGTACATGACCTACCCGGTCGGTGCCAAGGTCCAGGACCGCTTTGCCGAAGGCCTGCTGCTTACGCTCATCGAGGAAGGCCCGCAGGCACTGGCCAATCCCGACGATTACGACGTGCGCGCCAACGTCATGTGGTGCGCCACGCTCGCCTTGAATGGCCTGATCGGCGCCGGCGTGCCGCAGGACTGGGCGACTCACATGATCGGCCACGAGCTGACCGCCCTGCATAATCTCGACCACGCCCAGACGCTCGCCATCGTGTTACCGAGCATGCTGCGCGTGCGCAAGGAGGGCAAGCGCGCCAAGCTGCTGCAGTTCGCCGAACGCGTGTGGAACCTGTCCGGCGGCGATGAAGATACCCGCATCGAAGCGGCCATCACCCGCACCGAGGAGTTCTTCGAGCAGATGGGCGTGAAAACGCGCCTGGGCGACTACGGTCTTGGCGCCAAGGACCTGGACGGCATCTTGAGCGCCCTCGAAGCGCACCGCATGGTCAAACTCGGCGAACAGCGCGACGTCACCCTCGACGTGAGCCGCAAAGTGCTGGAAATGAGCCTGTAACAGGGCGTCAGGCACGCCGCACACGCTGGCGCGGGCAGCGCCGCCCGTGCCAGCTGTGATAAAATCGACATTCGCTAGGGGTCCTGGAATTTACTTTCCGGGTGAGAGATACCCTCCGTACCTGATCTGGATAATGCCAGCGAAGGAAAGCGCAAAGTAGTCCCCTCCTTTGTTTGCTCCCCCGTTGGCTCCGGCTTTTTCAAGCAACGCACCGCACGCCGGCGCGTAATACGAGCACACTATGTCATCGCCAAAATTCAAGCAGTCCGTCATCGCCCTGTCCATCGTGCAGGCGTTCGCCTTTTCCGCTCACGCGCAAACGACCTCGCAGTCGATGCCGGAAGTCGTCGTCACCGGCGCCAAGCAGATCGCCGCCGACCGCGCCAGCGTGGCCGGTTTCTCCGACACGCCGCTGCTGTACACGCCGGCGACGGTGGTGTCGATCAGCCGCGAGCAGATGCAGGACTACAGCATCCGCAACAGCACCGACGCCATGAAGTTCGACGCCAGTGTCAGCGATTCGTACAACGCCGTCGGCTACGCCGAGCAGTTCTCGATCCGCGGCTTCGCGCTCAATAACGGCGCCAGCTACCGCAAGGACGGCATCGCCATCTCGGGGGACACCCAGATCCCGCTCGAAAACAAGGAGCGCATCGAGATCCTCAAGGGCTTGTCGGGCCTGCAGGCTGGCGTGACCGCGCCGGGCGGCATCGTCAACTACGCGCTCAAGCGCCCGACCGCCACGCCACTGCGCTCGGTCACCGTGGAAGCGCGCGAGCGCGGCACCGTGTACGGCGCGGTGGACCTGGGCGGCCGCTTCAACGACAAGCGCTTCGGCTACCGCGTCAACGCCGCCGGCGAGCGCCTGCGCTCCTACGTCAAGGGTGCGGACGGCGAGCGCTCCTTCGTGTCGGGCGCGTTCGACTGGCAGATCTCGCCCCAGGCGCTGCTGCAGCTCGACATGGACTACCAGAAGAAATCGCAGATTACCGCGCCCGGCTACCAGCTCATTCGCGGCGTCGCGTTGCCGACCAATATCTCGGCCAAGACCTTGCTCAATGAGCAGCCGTGGACCAAGCCCGTCGACACGCGCACCAGCAATATCGGCCTGCGCTTCGAGTATCTGATCAACGACGCCTGGCGTACCACCATCACCGCCAACAAGCATGAATTCAAGCGCGACGACTTCACCGCCTTCCCTTACGGCTGCAGCAACGAGGGCGAGGGTTTCTATCCGGGCTACTGCTCGAACGGCGACTACGACGTGTACGACTACCAGAGCGTAGACGAACGCAAGTCGCCGCTCGGCGCGCAAGCCCTGTTGCAGGGTAAGTTCGCTACCGGCTCAATCGGCCACGAACTGACCATCGGCGCGACCTATCTTGAACGCAGCGACAAGGCCGGCGAATACGTGTACGACTACGTCGGCTTCAGCAATATCTACAACAACCTGATCGTGCCGCCCGTGGACGCGAGCCGCACGACCGGACCGCTCACGGAACGCTTGAACGATCATGAACGCGGCTTTGTGGTGCAGGACATCCTGTCGCTGAGCGCGCAGTTCAAGCTGCACACCGGCTTGCGCTATGCCGCCATCAAGCGCAATGCAAGCACCGACACCAGCTTCCTGCTGCCGAACGTCGCACTGGTTTACAACCCGACGCCCGACTGGACGATCTACGGCTCGCTGGCGCACGGCATGGAACACGGCGGCGTGGCGCCCAAGCGCACCAGCAATCAATTTGCGTCGCTCGAACCGAGCCGCTCGAAGCAGGTGGAATTTGGCGTCAAGGCGATGGTCAACGAGGCGCTCAGCATGTCGGCGTCGGTGTTCAGCATCGAAAAAGGGCTGGAATACACCAACGCGGCAAATACGTTCGTGCGCAGCGGCGAACAAAAACACAGCGGGCTGGAACTGGCTGCCCAGGGCAAGGCTGGCAAGGATTTGAAGTACAGCGTCTCGCTGATGGCGCTGGACACGCAGCAGGAAGGTACCGGCACCGCATCACTGGACGGCAAGCGCGTGACCAATGTACCGAAGTTCAAAACGGCGACGGTGCTGGAATATGCGGTGCCGGCGGTCGCGGGTTTGAAGGTGAACGGCATGTGGCAGTACACCGGCAAAAAGGCGTTCGACATCGAGAACAAGACGATGGTGCCGGGTTACAGTGTGTTCAATCTGGGAACCGCGTACGCGACGCGTATCGCCGGTGTGTCGACGACGGTGCGCGCGACGGTGGACAACGTGGCCGACAAGTTCTACTGGCGCGACGTGACGCAGGAACTGGGCGGATACCTGCTGCCGGGTGCACCGCGTACGGTGCGGGTGTCGGCACAGTTTGACTTTTAAGTAAGGTACCGACACCGCTAACCTAAAGACCGTCGTTCCCGCGCAGGCGGGAACCCAAGTTCGCCGAGTGCCGCCTTGGCGCGGGAAGTCGGTTCTGGCAATGCCAGAGCCGACGTCGAGTTAGCGGTACGCGGTGAGCAACCGTACCGCCTGCACCATCCGCTCTTCCAGGCTACCTGTGACAAGCGAATACCTGATCCCCCGCTCATCAAGCATCTGAACCACCTGCTCATGAATCGTCTGGCGTACCGCCTCCGATTCGCGCTGCAATCCGTCCGCCTCCCACGGCCCGTCCGGTGCCGTCACGAGCGTTATCGCATAGGCGTGGCGCTGCTCCAGCACCGACAACTGTGCATCCACCCTGTTCCAGTACCACCGGCTGTAAATGGCCGTCATCAGCGGCGTGGTATCGCAGAACAGAAAACGGCTGGCTTGCCGGGCGGCCGCGTCTTCGCGCGCCATCTGGGTCTGCGCAATCGAAAACTGGTCGCTCTCTTGCGGCACGCGGCCGGTAGTATCGACAAACTCGCGCAGGTACTCGGGCACCCACACGGTTCCGAAGTGCGCCGCCAGCGCCGCGGCCAGCGTCGATTTTCCAGACGATTCAGCGCCCAGGATGGCAACCCGCAGCACCGGCGTCATTGCTTGCCGTCCGCAATGCGCACCCAGGCGCGCCATCCGAACCACGCCATCACGACAAAAGCTGCGTACAGCACCGCCGTCACATGCAAGTTCTGGTGGATGTACAGGCCGACATACAGCACGTCAACGACGATCCACACGAGCCAGTTTTCAACCTTCTTGCGCGATAAAAGCAGTTGGCCAAGCAGGCTGCCCGCCGTTAGAAAGCCGTCGATGCGCCACACGTGGGAGTCGGTGTATCTGTGCAGCGCGTAGCCGATCACGGCGTACAGCACCAGCCAGCCGGCGATACCGCCAATCCAGCCGATGCGGCTCGAGCGCGTCGCCACGAGCGGGGAATGCTGTTCGCCGCCATACAGCCACTGATACCAGCCCCACACCGACACGGCGATGAACACGCCCTGGAGGCACATGTCGCCGTACAGGCGAGCGTTGAGGAAGACGATGCCGTAGACGGCCGACGATATGATCGCAAACAGCCACGCCCAGTGAGTCTGGCGGATATTGAGTACGACGGTGATGACCGCCAGGGCCGACGCCGTCAGTTCGAGCGGTGTGGTGGTCAGGCCAAGCAGGACAAAGGATTCGTTCATACGGAGGTAGTGGCGGAAAGTGGCGCAATTGTAGCGTATGCGCCGCTTCCCAAAAGGCGGGGACGCGGCCCCACCCTTCCCACTTTACTTGCGCGGGTACTTGATGGTCATTTCCTTGAGCAGGTTATCGGCATGGTCGACTTCCTTCATCACCCACAGCATGTAGCGGATGTCCACGTGAATGGCGCGCGTGATGTCGCTGTCGAAGTACCAGTCCTTGGTCACCGATTCATAGGTCGAATCGAAGTTCAGGCCAACCAGTTCGCCGCGCTTGTTCATCACCGCCGAACCGGAATTGCCGCCCGTGGTATCGGCGCTGGACAGGAAATTGACCGGCACCGTGTTCAGCACCGGGTCCTTGAACACGCCGTAACGCTTTTCCTTGACCGCGTCGAGCAGCGGCTTCGGTGCGTTGAACGGCTCGGCTGCGGTGTGCTTCTCGACGATGCCTTCGACGGTCGTGAACGGACCCTTGACGATACCGTCGCGAGGCGAGTACGGCGCTACCGTGCCGAAGGTCACGCGCAGGGTCGAATTGGCGTCGGCGTAGACCGGCTTACCTTGCGATTTCTTCCACGCGATCACGGCCGACATGTACTGCGGGATGATGCGTTCGAGATTGCCGTCGATTTCCTTGCGGCGGTTTTCCAGCGCCATGGTCACGTCGTGCAGCTTGACGGCCAGCTGGATGAAGGCGTCGTCCGATTTCGCAAACGCCGCGGCATCCTTGCCGATCCAGCCCAGGCGCTTGGCGGTGTCGCCCAGTTCCGACTGTTTGTACAGCGTACCGACGGCGCCAGGCGCCGGCAGCAGCGCGTCCAGGCCTTGCGGATGCATCTTCGCGGCCAGCTTCTGGTAGCGCTGCAGGCCGGCGGCAAACCGTGCCTCGTCCACGCTGCCGACGTACGATTGCTCGAGGCGGGTCAGGCGCGCCTTGATGAACGACAGGTCGCGCTCCTGGTAGCCGGTTTCGCGCTTGGCGTCGGGCTTGGCCGCTTCCAGCGCCAGGCGGTAAACCGTGCGCGCGCTTTTCAGCAGGTCGCTGTTATTGGCGACCGACCAGGCGAATTCCTGTTCCGACAGCGCCATGTCGGCGGCGATGGCGGCGTCCAGGTCGGCCAGCAGCGTTGGCGACACGCCCTGCTGGTTACCCGGCTTGTTGAACCAGGCGCGGAATTCGGCGTCCTGCACGTCCTTGATCGAGGCGATGTCCTTGCGCGCGAAGCCGTCGAGCAGGCCCTGGGTTTTCTTGAGCACGTTGTTGATGCTCTTGACCACGCTGGCGTAGCGCACGTCGTGGGCGGCGTTGCCCTTGGTGGCGGCGGCGATGACGGCCAGGTCGGCCTGCATTTCGGCCACGCGCACCGGGAAGTTGGCGTCGCGCGCGAAACGGATCTCGGACGGCAGCTTGTAGCGGCTGGTGCGGCCCGGATAGCCGGCCAGCAGGATCGGATCGCCGTTCTTCAGGCCTTCGGCCGAGACGACCAGGAAGTCCTTCGATTTGTACGGCACGTTGTCCGGTGACGGATCGGCCGGACGGCCATCCTTGCCGACGTAGGCGCGCAGGAAAGCGTAATCGCCGGTCTGGCGCGGCCACTCGAAGTTATCGACGTCGCCGCCGAAATTGCCGATCATGTCCGATGGCGCATACACCAGGCGCACATCGCGAATCATCAGCTGACGGATGCGGTAGTACTCAAGGCCGCGGTGAAAGCTCGGTACCGAGCAGCGGTAGGCTTTGTCGGTCTCGCATTCGGCGGTCAGGGCCTTGATGCGGTTCTGGACTTCTTCGTTGCGCTCGCGCCCGGACATGGACGGCGACAGGCCCTTGAGCACGCGGTCGGTGACGTTTTCGACTTTTTCGGTGACGTACACCAGGGTATTCGGCCCGCCCGGCAGTTCGGCGTCGCGCGTCTTGGCGAGGAAGCCGTTGACGATGTAGTTCTTGTCGGCGGTCGAATTGCGCTGGATGGCGCCGTAGGCGCAATGGTGGTTGGTGACCACGAGTCCATCGCCCGACACGAACGACGCCGAGCAGCCGCCCAGCGACACGATGGCGCTCATGGGGTGCTTGGACAGGTCGGCGAGCTTCTCGGCAGGGATGGTGATGCCGATGCGTTTCAGTTCCGACGACAGTTGCGGAAGCTGGTATGGCTGCCACTGGCCTTCATCGGCATTCGCGGTAACGAATACGCCGAGCAGGGCGACGGGTAAGGCGATGGATTTCAACAAGATATACCCCAGAAGATAAAAGCAAGCGGGGAGTATATCGCTGATGCAAAGCGGTGGAAATGATTTTGTCGGGGGCGTATTGACGGACGGCGCGCCGGGAGCGAATGGTCGCCGGCGGGGCGGCGGCATCTTCAAAGTCCTGCGTTACAATCAATAGTTAATAAATAATTACCCTCGCTCCATGCCTACATCGCCTATCCTCATCAGAAACCCCATGAAAGCAGCGGGCGAGCCACCCGATCTGCTGGTGCTTCATCACGGCCAGGTGCGCCAGCCTGTCCCCGCCCTGTTGCAGGTGCTCGGTAAATTTTGCGACGACGGCGACGGCGGCGCCATCGTGGCGGCAGTCGCTGTCGACGGGCGCCATGGCTACCTTAACGCCAGCGGGGACTGGATCGTCGAACCCACCTTGAAAGACGCGCGTTCGTTCGGCAGCGATGGACTGGCGCGCTTTTGCGACCAGGGCCTGTGGGGCTACCGCGACCTGAAGGGCGCCGTGGTCATCGCGGCCCAGTACGAAAAGGCGGAAGCGTTCAATTTCGGCCTGGCCGCCGTCATGATCGGCAACCGTCAATGGCGCTACATCGATACCAGCGGGCAGTTCGCGTTCGACGGCATCCTGCCCCATGCCGGGCCGTTCACTGCAGCCGGCCTGGCCGTGGCATGCGGCTCGACCTACAAATGCGGCTACATCGACCGCAGCGGCGCGTGGGCGATCGCGCCGCGCTTCGAGTGGCCGGCGCCGTTTTCGCCGCTCGGCGTGGCCCCGGCCACCGAGAACGGCGAGCTGTATGGCATCATCAATCAGCAGGGCGAATGGGTGCTGGCGCCCTGCCACAGCCAGATCGACGCCTTCAACGACGATGGTCTGGCCTACTTCCAGGCTGGCCGGAATCACGAAGGCTACCTCGATGCGAGCGGCGTTCCGGTCATCCGCGACATGTACAAGCTGTCGCCGACCATGTGCAGCGGCATCGTTGTGCTGAACAACCTCAGATACGTGACTGCGCGCGGCCCGCTGGCATTCGACGCTACCCTGGACTGGTTCGGCGACTTCAACCCGCACGGCTTCGCGCTTGCGCGCGCCCGTGACGCGGCGCGGGGACCAGTGTGGGGCATCGCACGCGCGGATGCGACCTTCGCGATGGCGCCAGCCGACATGCTTGAACCGCTGACGGACAAGGACCACAACATCGCCGGATCACAGGCCGACACGCCACTGGTCGCTTTCCTCGCGCGCGACGGCAGCATCGCCATGCTCGACCGCGATGCCCGCGTCATGTTCCGCCTGCGCGCTCAAACAGGCCCCAACGGCAGCTACGCGGCGCTGTACGACGATGCGGACCGCCTGCTGTGGCAAGGCCCGCCGTGCGCCACGCTGCAACTGCCGCAGCCCTACTTCTGCGCGTACGCTGAGGCGCTGCTGGTCGAAGTGCGCTCCGTCGACGGGTTGGTCCCGTATGCCGAAACGATGGTTGCGGCAACCAATGCCAAACTTCACAACATCGGCGCGCTGCTGCAAGCCGTGGAAAACGGCGAAGAGGAGACAGAAGACGCTTACGCCTACACCACCGGCAACGACGACGTCTTCAACCAGGACGACGACCCCGACGCCGGTGCCAGGCTGGCACGATCGCTGCGCACCAGGCGCCGCATCTTTCGCTCCTACCTCGACGAGGGCGAGAACATGCGTTTTGAATTCCTCAATGACGAGCGCCACGACATGATGACGGCGATGTACGCGCGCTGCGTGGCGCGCCTGGCCGCGCATTTCGGCCCGCCCTCGCTCGATCCCGACTACGCCGGCGCCGCACCGGCGCCGGACACGCAAGCCTGGCGTATCGGGCAGCTGTGGCTGGGAATCTGGGCCGACAGCGAGTATGGCGACGGCGACTCATGGCAGCACATCTGGCTCGTCTGCGCACCATCCCGGGAAGCGCTGGATACGGCGTTGGCAAGCCACGGCGCGCCCTGAGCGCCCATTACCACCGCCCAATCGACTGAAACATGCGACATATGATTACCCAGCCTACCCTCATCCGAAACTACATGATGCGACCAACCGACGAGTGGAACGAACTGCTCGTGCTCCACGATGGGCAGGTCCACGTCGCGTCCCCCGGACTGCTGCAAGTATTCGGGCCATTTCTTGATGACGGCGCAGGAGGGACCATTGTCGCCGCGATGGCCGTCAACGGCATGTACGGTTATCTGAACGCCAAAGGCGAATGGGTGGTGGCGCCGACACTCGAATATGCGCTTCCGTTCAGCGAAGGACTATCGCATTTCTGCGAAGATGGCTTATGGGGATACCGGAACCTGAGCGGAAAGGTCGCCGTCCCGGCTCAGTTCATGCGGGTGGAACCGTTCCGGCAAGGACTGGCCGCCGTTCAGATGGGACGAAACAAATGGCGCTACATCGACATGAGCGGTCAATTCGCATTCGACGCCAGCTTCGGCCTCGCCAACTCGTTCAGCGTGATCGGCCTGGCCGCCGCGCGCGGCACCTCCAGCAAATACGGCTACATCGACCGCACTGGCGCCTGGGCGATCGCGCCGCGCTTTGCATTGCCGTACGCGTTCGCGCCGGCAGGCGTAGCGCCGGCAACCGAGAAAAACAACAAATATGGCCTCATCGACCAGCAAGGCAAATGGGTTCTTGAGCCGTCTTACGAGCAAATCCACGACTTCAATGACGACAATCTCGCCTTCTGCAGGGAGTCGTACAACCATGACGGCTATCTCGACACGCATGGTGTGCTCGTCATTCGCGACATGGACCGCTTGTCGCAGACCATGCAGTGCGGGATTGCCGTCGATTCCCATCGCACGTGCATGACTGCGCAAGGCGAGCTGTCATTCGACGCTTCCCTGGACTGGTGCGACCAGTTCAACGCCGACGGCTTCGCGGTCGCGCATCTGCGCAGTGCAACGCAAGCGCCTGCATGGGGTATCGCCCGCACCGACGGCACCTTCGTCGCGACGCCCGCCGACGTCATTGAACCGCTCAAGGTTCAGCATGCGCATGTCGTTCCGTCGGAAGCGAACACACCGCTGGTCGCCTTCCTGGCGAGCGACACGCGCGTCGCCCGGCCGGACGGCGCCCCTCCCGCCAGGAGCATCGTCCTGATCGACCGCGACGCGCGCATCGCCTACCGCTGGTATTCAGAGCCTTGCCCCGAGGGCAAATACCCCGCGCTGTACGACGGCGCCGGCCAGCTGTTGTGGAAAGGGGCACCAAACGCCGTGCTGCATGCACCGATGTTCTTCTTTTCAGCGTCCGCCGATTCCCTTCTCACTGAACTCGGCAAGTTCGACGATCTGACCGGGCTGGCCGAATCGATGGTGCAGGCAGCCGAGGGCAAACTTCACAATATCGATGGGTTGCTGCAGATGCTGGCAAGCGGCGAGGACGAAGGGACCATTTACAACAACGATAAAGATGACTTCGAGGAGTACGACGATAGCCTCAGCAACGAAGAGCAGCTGGCGAAGTTGTTACGTACGCGACACCGCATCTTCCGCTCCTATCTCGACGAGGATGAAAACGCCCGCTATGAGTTTCTCGCGGCCGAACGGCAAGCGCTGATGGAAGCGATGCATGCGCGCTGCGTGGTACGCCTGACGCAGCGCTTCGGTTCACCGGAGCGCGACCCCGATTACGCCGGCGAAGCGGCCACGCCCGACACCGTGGCCTGGTGTATCCAGCTTGCCCAACCGGTGGCAGGACCGGAATCGGCGCGGCCGGAATCGAACCAGCTCTGGCTGGGCATTTCCACCCAGGTCGGCTATGGTGACGGCGACGTATGGCACCACATCTGGCTGGTTTGCGCACCCTCGAAAGAGACGCTGGAAGCAGCTCTCACCGGCCGCGACCTAGCCTACCGCGTTGACGACGATGACGGCGATCACGCACCAGACACTGGCGAGTGCCTGGCGCGCGTACGCGCATCGCCTGAAACCATCCTTACCATGCCAGAGGAACTGATCGACGACGCAATCGCCGATGCCGCCATCGAGTCCGACATCCGCGCTTACCCGTTCTTGCCGCCGCGTTTGCAAACCGCTGCACGGCTGGAGGCGCTGATTCGGCGTGACGCATCGACTGCAGCGAACATCCCGCCGATGGTCATGAACGCCGACGGCCTGGCCCTGGCGCGCTCGCTATATGCCGGCAACCCCGAATGGAAGTACTACGACGCGCGCAATTCGGCCATCCCCTCCAAACTTGATCATGCGTGCCTGGACCACATCTGGGGCTGCCTGCTCGACGAGAAAATGTGCGAGACGGCCTTGTTCAACGATGCGAATATCCGCCATGTACCGTGGTGGCTGCACAGCGAGAAGATCGCCGGCATGGCGCTTGCCGCGAACATCAACAACATCTATTTCATTGACCGCTCGGCGATCACGCCGGAACTTGCCGAGTACGTGGCCAGCCGGGGCAACCCGAAGCTGATGGCACGCATCCCGCCCGCGCTGCTGACCGAGGAACTGTGCCTGCGGGCGGTTCTGAAGAACGAGGACGCGTTTGCCGCGGTGCCCGATGCGCTCAGGGAGACAGTGGCCAACGCGCTGATCGCGCGCGATCCGGGCGCGGCGGGCGGCACCGGCAGCCGCTGGCATGCCTTGCGCGCCTGGACACATCTGGCAAACGGCGATCGCGATGCAGCGATCGCCGATGCCCAGTGCGCAATCGGCCGCACCGACTCCCCGGTGCACATGCACTACGTGCTTGCCAGCGCCTGGCGCGATAAAGGCGATCTTCAGCGCGCCGCGCTGGAAGCGGCCAAGGTGCTGTCGCTGTGGAGCGACTACGTTCCCCGGTTCGACGCAGACGCCGATATCGCCTGGCTGCACGCCCTGGCACAGGGGGCGGCAAGCCAGGCGGACGACGCAACGCTGCTGGAAGAACTGGCATCGCAGCCGCACCTGCTGGCAACCATCCCGAGGCGACGCATCACCCGCGCAATGGTCGACCTGGCCGTTGGCGTCGATGCGCAAGCCGTGCAATTCGTGCCGCGACGCCTGATGACGACAGCGCTCTACGAACTGGCATTCAGGGAAGGCTGCAAGCACTTCGAGCAGCTTCCGCCGCCGGTCATGAGCGAGGCGTTTTGTCTCTCCGCCGTGAACGAGCAAGGCTACCAACTGAAACATGTGCCGCCGGAGTTGCGCACGCTCGCCCTGTGCATCGCATCGGTGCGCGCAAATAGCTGGGTGATCGACGACGTGCCCGCGCCACTGCGTGAAGCCGTCCTTGGCGCGCTCGCCACATCGTCCGTCTGAACAATCACTCACACGAAAGCCGTCCGCACATGATCGAGCAGCCAATCCTCATCCGAAATTACATGCATGCCCCCGATGAAGAGCCCTACCTGCTGGTGCTGAACCATGGCCAGGTAACACAGCCCGCCCCGGCCCTGAACCACGTCCTGGGTGCTTTCCACGACAATGGCCAGGGCGGCGGCATCGCGGCGGCCCAGGCGGCCGATGGCCGCTATGGCTACCTTGATACGCACGGCGCGTGGGTGATCGAGCCGACGCTCGACAAGGCGCGTACCTTTGCCGACAACGGCCTGGCGCGCTTTTGCAGCGATGGGCGATGGGGCTATCTTGACCTGACAGGGAACACCGTCATCGCGCCGCAGTACGAAGACGCACAGGCGTTTAGCGCAGGACTGGCAGCCGTGCGGACAGCCGCGAACAAATGGACCTACATCGACACCAGCGGCAAGCCAGCCTTCAAAGGCGCCTTCCGCGAAGCGCGTAGCTTCAGCGCCGCCGGCCTGGCCGTGGCAAGCACCAAGCGCGACCTGTTCGGCTACATCGACGCCAGCGGCGACTGGGCCATCGCGCCGCGCTTCGCAAGGGCACTGGCGTTCAGCGCCCAAGGTGTGGCGCCGGCCTCGGAAGACGGTGAGCTGTTTGGGCTGATCGGCCTGCGGGGAGAGTGGATCTTGCAGCCTTGCCACCGGAAGATCGGCCAATTCAATGCAGACGGCCTGGCCTACTGCGAAGAAGCCGGCGAGCGCTGGGACGATGGCGGCTATATCAACGCGCGCGGCGAGCACGTGATCCGCCACAAGCGGCGCCTGTCGCCGAGCATGTCGTGCGGGTTCGCGGTGGAAGCCAACGGCGCGTACGTCAACGCGCAAGGAACGCTGGACTTCGGCGTGTACGTCAGCTGGGCACACCGTTTCAACCAGTTCGGATTCGGCATCGCGCGCTTCGCCGGCGTCGAACAAACACCGCAGGGCGCCGTCGATCTGCCGCCCGTATGGGCCATTGCCAGGGACGACGCAAGCATTGCCATGCCACCCGCCGACGTGCTCGAACCGGTAACGGATGACGACTGCATGGTTGTATCGGCCGAGGCGAATACGCCCCTGGCTGCCTTCATCGCCAGCGACAAGAGCGTCGCCCTGCTCGACCGCGATGCGCGCGTGGCGTACCGCCTGCGCGCCGAGCGCGGGCCGAAAGGCCGCCATGCGGCACTGTACGACGCCGCTGGCGCCCTTCTCTGGCAAGGAGCGCCACATGCGGCGCAGCACATGCCCCATCCGTTTTTCTCCGTGTCCGCCGATGCGCTGCTCGAAGCGATCGATAGCGTGGACGATCTGATCACCTTCGTGGAAGCGATGATGCTGAAGGCGGAAGAAAAACTGCACAATATCGACGCCCTGCTGCAAGCGCCCGACGGCACGGATGAGGATGAGGATGAGGATGACGACGAGGACGACGAGGACGACGAGGATGAGGACGATGACCTCGACAGCGACGAGAAGCTGGCAAAATCGGTCAGCACCTCACGCCGCATCTATCAGTCCTACGTGGACGGACACGTAAACGCCGTGTATGAATTCCTCAGTTATGAACGCGAGCGGATGTCCGAAGCGATGTACACGCGTTGCATGGAGCGACTGGTTGCGCACTTCGGGCCGGCCGACCCGGACCCCGACGTTCCGGACGGCTCGCCCGGGGACGGCCTGCCTGCATGGCAGGTCGCGCTGCGCCAGCCGATTGCCGGTCCGGATGCGCCCCGGCCCGAATCGAACCAGTTATGGCTGTCCATAGACCTGGAAAGCGACAATGGCGACGGCAACGAATGGCACAACATCCGCCTGCTTTGCTCCCCTTCCAAGGAGACGCTGGAGGCCGCGCTCGCAGGACGCTGCCCGGCCGCTCCGGCGCCAGCGGTCGAAGTAAAACCCGTGCCGCAAACCGCGCAGGAATGGTTTGACTGGGCCTATGGTGCGAAACACGCCATCACGCACATGCCGCCGGAACTGATCGACGACGCCGTCGCGGACTACGCCGTCGAGCGCGACGCGGACGCCCTCCAGGAACTGCCGGCGCACCTGCAAACGCCGGCACGGCTGGAACGCATCATCAGGCGTGGCGCCGATCACGCCGCGGATGTGCCGGGCCGCTGCATGACGGCCGAGGGACTGGCCCTGGCCCGCTCGCTGTACGGCGATGACGATGACTGGTGCCGGCGCGACAAGCGCGGCTCGCGCGTCCCCACCACGTTTGACGTCAACTGCCTTTACGACGTCTGGGGTTGCCTGATCGACGAACAATTTTGCATGAGGGCCCTGGCGGCCGGCGCCGATCTCGGCTCGGTCCCCCTGTGGCTGCGCAGCGAAACCATGTACGCCACGGTCCGACTCGGCAGCAGCGCCAACCTGCGCCACATCCCCCGGGCATCCATCACGGCGGACATGGTCATGCGCGTCGATGCCGGCGATCTTGCGCTGATCCCCGAGGCTCTCCTGAGCGCCGATGTATGCCGGGACTGGATCAAGACCGATCCGATGTCGCTGGGCTACCTGCCCGAAGCGCTGCGCAGCCCCGAGCTTTGCCTGGCGGCGGTCAAGCGCAACACGCAGGCGTTTTCCGGCGTGCCGGACGCGCTCAAGGAAGATATCGCCACAAGCATCATCGCGCGCCATCAGGGCCCGGCCGGGACAAAGGAAACCGGCTGCCGCTGGCACGCACTGCGTGCCTGGACCCGGCTGTGGAACAGGAATTGGGAAGGCGCGATCAGCGACGCGCTGCTGGCCCTCGGGCATGTCGACGATCCCGCGCACATGCACTACGTGCTGGCCAGCGCATACCGCGCGAACGGGCAGGCGTTTCGGGCTGCCGGGGAGGCAGCCAAGGTGCGGTCCTTATGCAGCGAATACGAGCCCGAATTCGGGCCGGCGGTCGACACGGACTGGCTGCGCACCATCGCGCGCAGCGCTTTCAATGAAGCCGACGAGGCAATGGTGCTCGAGGAACTGCGCTCCAATCCGCTGGTGCTGTCGCAAATCCCCGGGCGCCGCATCACCCGGGCGATGGTGGACCTGGCGGTCGGCATCGACCCGGAGGCGGTAGCGCATGTGCCGAAACGCCTGATGACGGCCGCACTCTACGCGCTGGCCGTGCGCACCAATAACAAGCGCGAAAGCCGGGTGCCGCCCGCCTTCCGCAGCACGGGCAAGGCTGGCTGAGGTCAGCCTGCCTTGGCGCGCTTGCGCTTCTTTGGCGCCAGCATGGTGCCGGTGCAGGTCGGCGCGCCGCAGCGGCATTCGAAGGCTTTCTTGACGGCCGGCGTGTGCCGCTCTTCGTAGATCAGCGCGTAGTTGTATTTGAGTTCTTCGTCGCGCATGATCGGGTGCAGCGCGTAGATGAACACTCTGCCCTCGTCTTCCTGCGCTTCGCAGTTCGGTTCGCAGGCGTGGTTGATGAAGCGCGAATCGTTGCCGCCACAGCCGCCATCGATCACCATGCCATCGGCCAGCGAAAAGAAAAAGGTGTGGTTGACCGGGCCGCCGCCGGCTTCGGCGCGCACCGCCGATTCGTCGGACGAGATGCGCTCGCCCGTGTATTCGGCGATCTGCTCCCCCGGTTCGATATCGCGGGTGGCGAAGACGCCATTGCCGTGGATGGTGGAGCGCCGCACTTCGTAACAGGCGGGCTCGGTTTTGCTGGATGTGGAGGGTGTGGTGTTCATACGTCTATTTTACTGCGCTTGCCAGCCGCCGCCCAATGCCTGAATTAACGAAATTGCGGTGCTCTGGCGGTCGCCCTGCGCCTGCACCAGCGCGCGCCGCGCCGACAGCGCACTGGCCTGGGCCTGCACCACGTCGCTGTATCCCACCTGCCCCGCCTTGTAGCGGTTGAGCATCTGCGCCTCGACCTGATCGGCCGACTCGGACGCCTGGCGCCGCAGCACCAGCTGCTGCGCCAGCACGCGCGTGGCGGAGAGCTGGTTTTCCACGTCGCCGAAGGCGTCGAGCACCGTCTGCCGGTAGCGCGCCACCGCCGCCTGCTGCCCGGCCTCGGCGCCCGCCACGCTGGCGCGCGTGGCGCCGGCATTGAACAGGCTTTGCGCGGCGCTCAGGCCGAAGGACCACAGCGCGTTCGAGGCGCTGAACAGGTCCGACACGCGGCTGCCCGCGTTGCCCACGGAGCCGTTCAAGCTGATATTCGGATAATAGGCCGAGCGCGCGATGCCGATCTGCTCATTGGCCGACGCCACGCGCCGCTCGGCGGCGGCGATGTCGGGCCGGCGCTGCAGCAGCGCCGATGGCACGCCGACGGGAATCTCAGGCACGAAGGGCTGCCATGGTGCGCTTGCCAGGGTGAAGTCGGCCGGCGCCTTGCCCAGCAAGATGGCGATGGCGTGCTCGAACTGGGCGCGCTGGCGCGCCAGCGACAAGGCGTCGATCTGGGCGTTAGCCAATTGCGTTTGCGCCTGCAGCACGTCGGACTTGGTGGCGATGCCGGCGTCGAAGCGGTTCCGCGTGATCTGCAGCACCCGCCGGTAGCCTTCGATGGTCGTCGCCAGCAGCGCCGCCTGGGCGTCGGTCTGGCGCACCACAAAATAATTGGCCGCCAGTTCGCCCTGGGCCGACAGGCGCGCCGAGGCCAAATCGGCGGCGCTGGCCTGGGCGTTGGCGCTGGCCGCGGTCACGCCGGCGCGCAGGCGGCCCCACAGGTCAGGCTCCCAGCTGGTGCCGATGTTGAGACGGTAATTGTTGTCGGCGCCGGCATTGCGCGTGCCCGAACGCTCGCCGCTCGTACTGAGCGACACGCTCGGGAACAGGCCGGCGCGCTGCTGCTGCACCAGCGCGCGCGATTGCGCATACGAGGCCACGGCGGCGGCCACGTTCTGGTTCGACACCTCGATCTGCCCCGCCAGTTCGTTCAAGACCGGATCGTTGAAGAGGGTCCACCACGGGCCGCGGTCGAGCGCATCGGCCGGGGCGGCGGGCGACCAGCCCTGCGCTTCCTTGAATGCCGCCGGTTCGGGCGTGCCGGGCTTCACATACGCCGGGCCGGCGGCGCAGCCGCCAAGCAGGAAAGCGGCCAGCGGTAAAAGGCGAAGGAACTCAATTGCGCGCATAGGATTACTCATTGTGGATTAGGTGAGGCAGCGTTGTCGGCGTGATGACCGAGCTGGCGCTCGGCAGGGCTGCGGCGGCGCAGCTTGTCCATGACGACGTAGACCACCGGCGTGGTGAGCAGGGTCAGGACCTGGCTGGCGATCAGGCCACCGATGATGGCGATGCCGAGCGGGCGGCGCAGCTCCGAACCTTCGCCGAAGCCGATCGCCAGCGGCAAGGCACCCAGTGCGGCGGCCAGGGTCGTCATCAGGATCGGGCGGAAACGCAGCAGGCAGGCCTCGCGCACCGCTTCGAGCGGGGTCAGGCCGCGCGTGCGCTCCGCTTCCAGCGCGAAGTCGATGATCAGGATCGCATTCTTCTTCACGATCCCGATCAGCAAAAACACGCCGATCAGGGCAATGATCGAAAACTCCATCTTGAACAGCAGCAGGGCCAGCACCGCGCCCACGCCGGCCGACGGCAGGGTCGAGAGCACGGTGATCGGATGCACCAGGCTTTCGTACAGGATGCCGAGCACGATGTAGATGACGACGATGGCCGCGGCGATCAGCATCGGCTGCTCCTTGTTCGACTCGTCGGCCGCGCGCGCCGTACCCTGGAAGCTGCCGCGCACATTGTTCGGCATGCCGATGTCGGCCTCCGCCTGCTTCACAGCCGCCTGTCCATCGGCCAGGTTGCTGCCCTGCGCCAGGTTGAACGACACGGTCGTGGCCAGTTCGCCATCCTGATGGTTGACGGAGGTCGGCGTCGAGCTTTCGGCAAAGCTGGCAATGGCCGACAGCGGCACCATGGTGGTCGCTTCGCTGCTCAGGGCCTGGCCGCTGGACGGATCGCGCGCCGCGGTGGTGTTGGCAGGCGCGGCCGCGCCACCGGCGCTGGCGGTGCCACCGGCGCTGGCGGTGCCGCGCGAAGGCACGTACACATCGTTCAGCGCCTCGGGCGACTGCTGGTACTGCTTTGCCACGCCCATGATCACGCTGTACTGATTGAGTTCATCGTAGATGGTCGTCACCTGGCGCTGGCCGAAGGCGTTGTAGAGCGCATTATCGACGTCGCGCGGGTTGATGCCCAGGCGCGCGGCGCTGTCCTTGTCGATCTGGACGAACATCTCGACCCCGTTTTCGGCCTGGTCGGTGTCGACATCGACCAGCGCAGGCTGCCGTTTCATGGCGTCGGCCAGCTTGCCGGCCCACAGTTTGAGGTCGGCCCGGTTGTCGCTCTTTAAGGTGTACTGGTAGGTCGAGTTGGACTGGCGCCCGCCCATGCGCAGATCCTGCACCGGATTGAGGAACATCGACACGCCAGTCACTTTGGCCAGTTGCGGGCGCAGGCGCGCAATCACGGCCTGGCCGCCATCGCTGCGTTCGGACACCGGTTTCAGGTTGATGAACATGAAACCACCGCCGGCCCGTCCGCCGCCGGTAAAGCCAACCACCGTGGCCACCGCCGGATCGCGCCGGATGATGTCGACCAGTTGCTTCAACTTGGCCTGCATGGCCTGGAACGAAATGCTCTGGTCAGCGCGGATGCCGCCGCTGATCTGGCCCGTGTCCTGCTGCGGAAAGAAGCCTTTCGGCGCGGCGCTGAACAGGTACACGTTCAGGCCGATCACGAACACGAAAATGAGCATCACCAGCGCGATGCTGTCGAGTGCCCAGTCGAGCGAATGCTCATAGGCCTTGTGGATGCGGTCGAAACCGCGCTCGGCCCAACGCGCAAGCCGGCCCGGCTTGCGCTCATGGTCGGTGGGTTTGAGCAGCCAGGCGCACATCATCGGCGTGGTGGTGAGCGAAATGACCAGCGAAATCATCACCGCCGCCGACAGGGTGACGGCGAATTCGCGGAACAGGCGGCCCACCTGCCCGCCCATGAACAGCAGCGGGATGAACACCGCCACCAGCGACAGGCTGATCGACAGCACCGTAAAACCGACTTCGCGTGCACCGAGCAGCGCCGCCTGCATGCGGTCCATGCCGTTTTCGATGTGGCGGGCGGTATTTTCCAGCACGACGATGGCGTCGTCGACCACGAAACCGGTGGCCACGGTCAGCGCCATCAGCGACAGGTTGTTCAGTGAAAAACCCAGCATGTACATCACGCCGAACGTGCCGAGCAGGGACACCACCGTGGCCACCGCCGGAATGATGGTGGCGCGTACGCTGCGCAAAAACAGGCTGACCACCAGCACCACCAGCAAAATGGAGATCATCAGCGTCAGCTCGATCTCGGCCAGCGAGGAGCGGATCGAGTTGGTGCTGTCGGACGCCACTTCCAGCTTCACATCCTGCGGCAGCTGCGCCTGCAGCATGGGCACCAGGGCGCGCACGCCGTCCACCGTTTCGATGACGTTGGCGCCGGGCTGGCGCGTGATCAGCACGATCACCGCCGGCTGGCCGTTGAACAGACCCAATGTATTGACGTTTTCGACGCCGTCGATCACCTGGGCCACGTCGTCCAGGCGCACGGCAGCACCGTTGCGCCAGGCGACCACCAGGCTGCGGTAGTCGGCCGCGCTGCGTCCGCCCGTGGCGGTGCTGGCCTGCGAATAGATTTGCAGGCGCATGCCGTTGCCTTCGATCGCGCCCTTGGGCCGGTTGGCATTGGTCGACTGGATCGCGGCGCGCACGTCTTCGGTGGAGATGCCGTAGCGGTTCAGCGCATACGGCAGCAGCTCGACACGCACGGCCGGCAATGAGCCGCCGCCGATTTCCACGTCGCCCACGCCCTGCACCTGCGCCAGCTTTTGCTGCACCAGGTTCGATACCGACTCGAAGATCTGGCCCGGCGATTTGGTTTTCGACGTCAGCGCCAGGATGATGATGGGCGCGTCGGACGGATTAGCCTTGCGGTAGGTCGGGTTACTCTTCAGGGTGGACGGCAGGTCGGCGCGCGCGGCGCTGATGGCCGCCTGCACTTCGCGCGCGGCCGAATCGATCTTGCGGTTCAAATCGAACTGCAGGCTCACACGGGTCGAGCCGCTGCCGCTCGACGAGGTCATTTCGTTCACGCCGGAGATCACGCCAAGGCGCCTCTCCAGCGGCGTGGCCACGCTGGTCGACATGGTGTCGGGACTGGCCCCCGGCAGCGATGCGCTCACCGAGATGGTCGGAAAGTCCACCTGCGGCAGCGGCGAGACCGGCAGCACGAAGAACGCGCCGATACCGGCAAGCGCGATGCCGAGCGTGAGCAGGACGGTGGCGATCGGACGCCGTACGAAAGGCTCGGACAAATTCACTTGGCTACCTCGCCCGCCGTAACGGCGTCTTTACGCGACCAGCGCCGCGCCAGACTGTCGAAGCCGAGGTAAATCACCGGCGTCGTAAACAGCGTGAGCATCTGGCTGACGATCAGGCCACCGAAGATGGCCAGGCCGAGCGGGCGGCGCAGTTCGGCGCCCTCGCCCCAGCCGAGCATCAGCGGCACCGCCGCGAACAGCGCGGCCAGGGTAGTCATCAAAATCGGGCGGAAGCGCAGCAGCGCGGCCTGCTGGATCGCCTCGCGCGGGGCCATGCCCTTCTCCCGTTCGGCCTCGATGGCAAAGTCGATCATCATGATGGCGTTTTTCTTGACGATGCCGATCAGGAGGATGATGCCGATGATGCCGATCACGCCCAGGTCCTGGCCGCTGATCATCAGCGCCAGCAGCGCGCCCACGCCGGCCGACGGCAAGGTGGACAGAATCGTCAGCGGATGCACATAGCTTTCGTACAGCACGCCGAGCACGATGTAGACGCATATCACCGCCGCCAGAATGAGCCACAGCTGGTTCGACAGCGACGCCTGGTAGGCGCCCGCAGCGCCGAGGAAGGTCATGCTGACCGACGCCGGCAGCTTGATCTCAAGCGCGGCGGCGCGAATCGCCTCCACCGACTGGCCCAGCGAGACGCCCGGCGCGGTATCGAAACCGATGGTGGTGGCCGGGTACTGCGCCACGTGGGTGATTTGCAGCGGCGCCGGCTGCTCGGTGATGCTTGCCACCGCCGACAGCGGCGTGGTCTTGCCGGAGCCGGTCTTGATCGGCAACAGGCCCAGGGCGGCGATCGACATGTGCGGGTCGCGCTGCGCCTCCAGGATCACGCGGTACTGATTGGTCTCGGTGAAAATGGTCGAGACGATGCGCTGGCCATAGGCGCTGTACAGGGCGTCGTCGATCGAGGCGGCCGTGACCGACAGGCGCGACGCGGTATCGCGGTCGATGCTGACAAAAGCCGAGACGCCCGTGGCGCCGGCGTCGGTCACCACATTCGTCACCTGCCTGTTCTGCTGCAGATGCCTGACCAAGGTGCCCGCCCATTGGCTGACCGTGGCGCTGTCGGCTCCTTCGAGCGAGACGCGGTACAGCGTCGGACCGCTTTCGGCGTCGATGGTCAGGTCCTGGGTCGGTTGCAGGTACAGGGTGACGCCGGCCACCTCGGCCACGCGGCGGCGCAGGCGTTGCATGATCTCGGCCTGGCTGGACGCCTTGTCGCGTTTCAGGTTGATCAGCATGCGGCCGGTGTGAAGCATGGTGTTGTTGGCCGCGTCGACGCCGACGTTGGAACTGAGCGACTCCACATCCGGATCGGCCAGGATTGCCTTGCCGGCCGCCTGCTGCAGTTCGGCCATGCGGTCGTACGAAATCGACTGGCGCATTTCCACGCGCGCCTGGAGCTGGCCGGTGTCCTGGGTCGGGAACAGGCCCTTGGGAATGAGCACATACAGCACGGCCGTGAGCACCAGCGTGGCCAGCGCCACCAGCAAAGTCAGGCCCTGGCGCGCCAGCACCCAGTTCAGCGCGTGGTCATAGCGTACGATCACGCGGTCGAAAAATGCCTGGGTGCGTTGCGCCATGCGCCCCGGTTTTTCGTCTTCGTGGCTGCGCAGCCAGCGCGCCGACATCATCGGCACCAAGGTCAGCGACACAACGCCCGAAATAAGGATCGTGATGGCCAGGGTAATGGCGAATTCGCGGAACAGGCGCCCCACCACGTCGCCCATGAACAGCAGCGGAATCAGGACGGCGATCAGCGACACCGTCAGCGAAATGATGGTAAAGCCGATCTGCGCGGCGCCCTTGACGGCGGCCGCCATCGGCGTTTCGCCTTCTTCGATATAGCGCGCGATGTTTTCGATCATGACGATGGCGTCGTCGACCACGAAACCGGTGGCGATCGTCAGCGCCATGAGGGAAAGGTTATTCAGGCTGTAGCCGAGCAGGTACATCGCGCCGCAGGTGCCGATCAGCGAGATCGGCACCGCAAGGCTGGCAATCACGGTGGCGCGCACGCTGTGCAGGAAGGCGAAAATCACAAGCACCACCAGCGCCACGGCCAGCAGCAGTTCGAGTTCGACGTGGGTGACGGAGGCGCGGATGCCGGTGGTGCGGTCCGACAGCACGTCGAGCCGCAGCGCGCCGGGCAGGCTGGCCTGCAGCTCGGGCAGGCGCGCCTTGATGGCGTCCACCGTGGCGATGACGTTGGCGCCCGGCTGGCGCTGCACGTTGAGGATGATGGCCGGCTTCATGTTGGCCCAGGCGCCCAGCTTGACGTTTTCGGCGCTGTCGACCACCTTGGCCACGTCGGACAGGCGCACCGGGGCGCCGTTGCGGTAGGCGACGATCAGTTTTTCGTAATCGGGCACGGTCAGGAGCTGGTCGTTGGCGTTGATTGCGTAAGAGCGCGTGGGACCGTCGAAGTTGCCCTTGGCGCTGTTGGCATTGGCGCCCGAGATCGCGCTGCGCAGCGTATCCAGGCCAAGGCCGTAGGTGGCCAGCGCGCCGGTATCGGCCTGGATGCGCACCGCCGGCCGCTGCCCGCCGCTCAGGGTAACCAGGCCCACGCCCGACACCTGGCTGATTTTCAGCGCCAGGCGCGTGTTGACCAGATTCTGTACTTCCGTCAGCGGCACCGTGTCGGACGTAATGGCCAGCGTGAGCACCGGCGCGTCGGCCGGGTTGACCTTGGCGTACACCGGCGGCGCCGGCAGGTCGGCCGGCAGCAGCGAGCCGCCGGCGTTAATGGCCGCCTGTACTTCCTGTTCAGCCACGTCGAGCGTTTGCCCCAGGCCGAACTGCAGGGTGACGATGGAGACGCCCGAGGCGCTGGTGGAACTCATGCGCTGCAGGCCGGACATCTGGCCGAAGCGGCGTTCCAGCGGCGCCGTGACGGTACGCGCCATGACTTCCGGACTGGCGCCTGGATACAGCGTCTGCACCTGAATGGTGGGGAAGTCGACCTGCGGCAGCGCCGACAACGGCAGGAACTTGAAGCCGACGAAGCCGGCCAGCACGATCGCCAGCATCAGCAGCGAGGTGGCGACCGGGCGCCGGATAAACGGGGCGGACGGATTCATCGCACGCCCTTCATTTCGGCGCTCCTTCGCGCTGGCGGCGACGGCCACCACCGGCGCCGACAGCCGGCTTGTCGGTCGGCAGGGTCACTTTGGCGCCATCCTTGAGGCGGTCCGCGCCTTCGGTAATCACCTGCTCACCCGCTTTCAGGCCTGTTTTCACTTCCACCTTGTCCACCGTGGCCTGGCCGCGCGTAACGGGCCGCACGGCGACCGTGCGTTCGGCGGCATTGAGCACGTAGACAAAGTCGCCCGTGCTGCCGTGGCGCAGCGCGGTCACCGGCACCACGACGGCATCCTTGATGGTGCGCATCTCCAGGCGCAGATTGACGAACTGGCTGGGGAACAGCGCCTGGTCACCGTTGGCGAAACGCGCCTTGGCGCGCACGGTACCGGTCTGCACATCGACCTGGTTGTCGAGCGCCTTGAATTCACCTCTGGCGAGCGAGGTGGTACGGGTGCGGTCGAACGCGGTGGCGGCCAGGCTGGCGCTGTCGCGAATGCGCGCCTGCAGGTCCGGCACGCGGTCTTGCGGCACCGCGAGTTCGACGTCGATGGGCGAGAGCTGGGTGATGACGGCGATGCCGTTGGCGTCGCCGCTGCCGACCAGGTTGCCCATGTCGATCACGCGCAGGCCCACCCGGCCCGTGATCGGCGCCTTGACCTGGGTGTAGCTCAGGTTCAGGCGCGCCACACCTTCGGCCGCGCGGTCGGTCATGGCGGTGCCTTGCAGTTGCTTGACCAGCGCGGCCTGGGTATCGACCTCCTGGCGCGCGATGGAGTCCTGCGTGAGCAGGGTGCGGTAGCGCTCCAGCGTGACCTTGGCGCTATCGAGCTGCGCTTCGTTGCGCTGGCGCGTGCCGGACGCCTGCATCAGCGCCATCTCGAACGGGCGCGGATCGATGGTGGCCATCACCTGCCCCGCCTTGACCAGCTGTCCTTCGCTGAAGTGGATCTTTTGCAGGATGCCCGCCACTTGCGGGCGCACCGTGGCCGTGGCGGCCGCCGTGACCGTGCCGAGAGCGTCGAGGATGACCGGGATGTCGGTGCGTTCGGCCGTGGCCACGCCGACCGTGGTGGCCATGCCGCCGCCGCGTCCACCACGGCCACCGCCGACACCGCCCGGGCCGGAAGCCGCGCCCGGCGCGCCGCCAGGGCCGCTGGCCGGGCTCTGGTGGGTCAGGTACCAGGCGAGTCCGCCCAGTCCGGCCATGGCGAGTACGGCAATCACACTACCGATAAGCTTGGCACGGCGGCCGCGCCGTGGCTGGGAGGGTGATGGGTTCATGCATTTCCTTGTCTTGATTGCAACGATTATTGAAGGAACTCTAGCATGGACAAGGGGTTTGACATGTTTCGGCCGGGGCAGGTTCAAGCCCCAAAGCGGGTCGATTCATGGGCTGTGATGGCAAGCGCATGCCGCCGGCACGCTTCGAGTGGTGGCGGGGCATGCATTGTCATAGGGGGAATGGGTGATACGGGCGAGTTTGTAACAAACTACATGGCGTTACAAACCCGCTACAAATCGATGGCGTGGCGCGCGGATGGGCATGGACTGCCCATCCGCGTACAGCAAGGCGTCAGGGCGCCGTGCACATGCAGTGGGTGACCGCAGTGAATGGCTTGCGATCCTTGGCCAGGTCGGCCAGCCAGCTCAGTTCCTTGCTCACTTCGGCCACGGCGCTCGACGGCACGCCGGTCGGCATCAGGCCCAGTTTGACCTCGATGTTGACCGCGTGCGCGGCGCTCACGCCGAACACGGAGGTGAGCACGCGCTCGAATGCCGACACCTCGCGCTCGACGTAGGCCACGCGGTAGCCGTCGGCCAGCTTGGCGCGTTTGGCGGCCGACTTGAGCGCATCGGTGTAGCTGCCGATGGTGTCGACCAGGCCGCGTTCCTTGGCCTGCACGCCGGTCCACACGCGGCCCTGCCCCACTTCGTCGATCTTCGGCTGGGTGGTCTTGCGCGCCGCGGCGGCCTTGGTGGTGAAGTCGCTGTAAATATGGTTGATGCTGCTCTGGATCAGCTGGGCGAAGCGCGGGTCGAGCGGACGCATTGGATTGTAGGCGTCGGCCAGCCAGGTGGTGGTCACGCCGGCGGTGTGGATGCCCAGTTTCTCGACCACCTTTTCGGCCGTCGGCAGGATCGCGAACACGCCGATCGAACCGGTGATGGTGGCGCGGTCGGCGAACACTTCGTCGGATGCCATCGAAATCCAGTAGCCGCCCGACGCCGCCACGCTGCCCATCGACACCACCACGGGTTTACCGGCGGCGCGCGTCAGTTCCAGCTCGCGCCGGATCAGTTCCGAACCGAAGGCGCTGCCGCCGGGCGAATCGACGCGCAGTACGACGGCCTTGATCTGCTTGTCCTCGCGCGCCTTGCGGATCAGGTTCGCGGTGGACAGGCCACCGATCGAGCCCGCGGGTGCATTGCCGTCGCTAATTTCGCCGGAGGCCACGATCACGCCAACGGCGTCGCCCATCAGCTCCGGGGTCACGCGCATCAGGTACTCGCCGAAACCGACCTGGCGAAAACTCGTGCCTTCATCGTCCTTGGCGCCGCGCGTGATCATCATGGCGCGCACTTCGTCGCGCGTTTTCAGGCCGTCCACCAGTTTGCTGGTCAGGGCCAGCTTGCCGGTGTCGCCGGCGGCTTGCTCCATCTCGGCGGGCAGGGTCTCGATGCGCTGGGCGATCCAGCCGGCCGGCAGCTTGCGGTTTTTCTCGACGTCGGTGGTGTAGCCGCTCCACAGCGCTTTAAAGAGGAAGGCGTCCGCTTCGGCCGCTTCCGGCGAGGGGCCGTTGCCGATGTACGGCTCGGCGAAGCTCTTGTAAGTACCGACCTTCATCAGGTTGACCGTCACGCCGACCTTGTCGAGCGCATCGCGGTAGTAATTGCGGTAACGGCCGAAGCCTTCGATCATGACCGCGCCCATCGGATGCATATAGACCTGGGTGGCGTGCGAGGCGAGCAGGTACTGGCGCTGGTCGAACGCGCTGCCCCAGGCGATGACGGGTTTGCCCGACGCCTTGACGCGGTCGATGGCCAGGCCGACTTCATTGAGCATGGCAAGTCCGGCGCCATCCATTTCGTCGAGCAGCAGCAGCACGCTGCTGATCTGCGGGTCCTTGGCGGCGCGATCGAGCACGGTGAGCACGTCGCGCAGCTGCACCGACCTGCGCACTTCGCCGGCGCCGGCGTTGGCCATGAGCGCCTCGCGCACGTTGCCGCTGTGCTGCTCGACCAGGCTGCCCTTAATTTCGAGCACGAGCGCGGTCTTGGTCGCCATCGGCTTGACGCCGCCGCCGCTGAAAACGGCGATCAGCAGGAACACGACGATGGCCAGGAACAGTACGTTGAGCACGCCCCGGCGCGTGCTGTCGACCGCTCTCCAGAACACGCCGAAACCCCGGCGAAGGGAAGACAAGGGTTTGAATGACATCGGTACTCCGGCAGAAAATGTGGGGGTTGGTAAAGGCTAAACGTCTACTGTAAGCGAAATCGCCGGGTCCCGTCCGAAATGCGGGGCGCGCCCGGGGCTGGAAATCGCCCACAAGCCGGCAAACACCAATATGCCATTAATCATGAGCAACTCAAGTCCGAGGCGATAACTTCCCAACAGCAATGTTTGATTATATTCAAGGAAAGCGCAGATCACGGGGCCGCCGACGGCCACCAGCGGCACCCAGCGGTCCCTGAGCGTGCGCCGGGTCAGGATGCCGAAGGCGAACAGGCCAAGCAGCGGGCCGTAAGTATAGCTGGCCACTTTCAGGATCACGCCGATCATGCTGGGACTGTCGACCCATTTGAAGGCCATCACCAGCACCAGGAACAGCAGCGCAAAACCGAGGTGCACGCGCTGGCGCCAGCGCACCTTGTCCTGCTCCGTCAGGTCCTGGCGGCGCGTGAGGCCAAGCAGGTCGATGCAGACCGTGGAGGTGAGCGCGGTGATGGCGCCATCGGCGCTGGGGAACAGGGCCGAGATCAGCGCGATCAGGAAGATGATCTGCAGCGTCGCCGGCAAGTGGCCCATGACGATGGCGGGGAACAGCTTGTCGCCCGTGGCGGTGGCACCCACCACCGGCGCGTACAGGTACAGCAGGCCGCCCAGGAACATGAACAGCGATAGCACCACGAACAGGATCACGGTGAGGCTGAGCAGGTTTTTCTGGGAGTCGGCCAGGGTTTTGACGGAGATCGTCTTTTGCATCATCTCCTGGTCCATGCCGGTCATGGCGAGGACGATGAAGGCGCCGGCCACGATCTGCTTGAGGTAGAAATTGGGGCTGTCGAAGGACGTGGTAAACACGCGCGCCAGGCCGCGCTCCTGCATCTGGGCCAGGCTCTGGCCGACCGACAGGTCCATCTGGAACAGCAGGATGGCGATGCAGGCGAGCAGCCCGAATAGCATGCAGCTCGTTTGCAGGGTATCGGTCCAGACGATGGTCTTGACGCCGCCCTGGTAGGTGTACATCAGGATCATGGCCAGGATCACCAGGGTGGTGAGCCAGAACGGTACGCCCAGGCTGTCGAGGATGATGGCCTGCAAAATATTCACCACCAGGTACAGGCGCGCGGTGGCGCCCAGCAGGCGCGAGATAATGAAAAAGGAAGCGCCGCTCTGGTAGGCGCGCCGGCCGAGGCGCTGGTTCAGGTAGTCGTAGATCGAGGTCAGTTTCAGGCGGTAGTACAGCGGCAGCAGGATGTACGCGACCGCGATGTAGCCGATCACGTAGCCGATCAGGATCTGCATGTAGCCGAAGCCGTCGCGCCCGACCGCGCCGGGCACGCTGATGAAGGTCACGCCGGACAGGGTGGTGCCGACCATGCCGAAGGCGACCAGCTTCCAGTTGCTGCTTTTATTACCGATGTAGAAGCTGTCGTTGGTCGCGTCGCGCGAGGTGGCCCAGGCGACGCCGAGCAGCAGGGCGAAGTAGGCGATGAGGATGCAAAGAAGTAAAGCCGGGGACATGGAATTGCCTTGGATATTCGAACCGGCAGCAATATACACCGAGCCGGGTCGCGGCATCGGACGAGGGAGCTTTCGGGGATGGCCTCAACGGCGCGAAATCAGCTCGACGATGTTGGCCCTCACCTCATCGCCATCGACCAGCAGTTCGGCCGCGGTGACGGGCAGGCTGAAACGGCGCGGACCGGCGCTGCCGGGGTTCAGGTACAGCAGCCGGCCGCGCTGCTCGGCCAGCGGCCGGTGCGAGTGGCCGCACACCACCACCCTCACATCATCGGGCAGCGCGGCCGCATCCAGATCGGCGATGTCGTGCAGCGCGTACAGGCGCACCCCGCCCACGGTCAACAGAGCGCTGTGCGGCACGGCGGCGGCCCACTCGCCCTTGTCGTTATTGCCGCGCACGACCGTCAAGGGCGCGATCGCGGCAAGATCGGCCAGGATGGCGGCGTTGCCGATGTCGCCGCCATGCACGATGTAGTCGCTACCGGCGAGAAAAGCCATGGCCTCGGGACGCAGCAAGCCGTGGGTGTCCGAAATCACGCCGATGCGCAGCAATCAGGTCTCCTTGCCTGCCACGCGCCGGAACGGGCCGATGCAGGCATCGAGGGACTCGGCGGCGCACATCACAAACAGGGTGCCGGACGGATGGAAGCGAATGAAATTGATCCCCGTGGCGCCGGTTTTCATGACCTTGCCCGAGCAATCGGGCTTGCCGTTGACTTTGACGTTCTTGTCGACCAGCTTGTAGAAGCCGGCGGCGCTCGGCTTGGCCGGAATCTCGAATTTGCTTTCGGAGACCTCGGCGGCGCTGATCACGAGCGTGGTGCCGTCGCCGCGGAAGCGGTAGGTTTCGGAGCAGCCGCCGCCGGGCAGCTTGAGCGTCCAGATGCCGAGAATGGGATGGCTGGCCGCCAGCGGCGCGCCGTGGGCGACGGGCGCGAGCACGGCCAGTGACAGCGCAAGGACGGTGAGCATACGCATGGCGGGCTTCCTTTTCGGACGATCATGGGCGATAGCTTGAAGTTTGCACCATTTTGCGATTGCGTGCAGGGGCGGCATATGTGCGCGCGGCACTTGGAAAGCGGCCATGCATGCGGCATATCGGGATCGTCACGGGGACAGCGGTGCTGGTGGACGGCGGATTGGCGATGCAATCGACAGTCGATGCGCGCGGGAGCGTGGCGCCCCCGCGCTGAGGCTTCTTACTTGCTCTTCGCCGGCGCCTTCGGCTTGGCCGGACGGCGGCTGCGCGGGATCGCCTTGCGGACTGGCTTGGCGGCGGCTTCGTCGCCTGCCGGCAGCTCAAGCGCCACCGGTTCCGGTTCCGGTTCCGCTTGCGGTGCCGGTTCCGGCTCGGCTTGCGGCGCCACGTCGGCCTGCTTGGCCGCCTTTTTCGCCGCGGGCTTACGCGCGGGGCGACGTTTTTCCTGCGCTGGCGGCACCGGCGCCACCTCAGCTTCGGCCGGCTGCTCCGTGTCCTCGACCTGCGGGACCGGGTCGTACCATGCCGGAGCGGCTGCAACCGGCTCCTCGGCTTGCGCCACGCTGGCCTCGGCCACCGGCTCGTTGCGGTTGCGTCCTCCACGGCCGCGACGGCGCGACGACTCGGGAACGACCGGTGCGGTATCGGCCGCTTCCGGCTGCGGGTCGTACCAGGCCGGCACGCTTGCTACCGGCTCGGCGTCTACCGCTTCGACTGCGTCCTCCGCCTCCACCACCTCCGGCGCGGCTGCTTCGACCGTGTCGTTGCGGTTGCGTCCACCGCGACCGCGGCCGCGGCGCGACGATTCCGGCTTGGCCGCAGCTTCTTCCGCTACCTCGGCGTCCACTGGCGCGTCCTGCACGGCTGGCGCTTGCAGCTCCACCGCAAGCGCATGGTTGTTGTTCGCGGCATTGCTGCTGCGGTAAACGTAGGCACCGGATTTTTCGTCACGGCCGAATTCGAGCATGCCGCGGTTCTGCGCTTCTTCCAGCAGATTGCCAAAGGTGCGAAAGCCGTAGTAGGTTTCGTTGAAGTCGGGACGGCGGCGCTTGAGCGTGTCTTTCAGCAGCGACGCCCAGATCTTGCCGCTGTCGCCGCGCTCGGACACCAGCGCATCGAACATTTCGACCACCAGGTCGATCGCCTGCGCCTTGCGCGCTTCGAGTTCTTCCTTGCGGCGGTTGCCTTCGTCGGGCGAGCGCTTTGGCTGCGGCTGCACCTTGCGCTCGTCGCGCTTGGCGGCCGCGCGCTTTACTTCGCGCACCAGGTCGTCGTAGAAAATGAACTCGTCGCAGTTCGCCACCAGCAGGTCCGAGGTGGACTGCTTTACGCCCACGCCGATCACCTGCTTGGCGTTTTCGCGCAGCTTGGACACGAGCGGCGAAAAATCGGAGTCGCCGCTGATGATCACGAAAGTGTTGACGTGCGATTTGGTGTAGCACAGGTCGAGCGCATCGACCACGAGGCGGATGTCGGCCGAGTTCTTGCCGGACTGGCGCACATGGGGAATCTCGATCAGCTCGAAGTTCGCTTCATGCATGGTGGCCTTGAAGCCCTTGTAGCGCTCCCAGTCGCAGTACGCCTTCTTGACCACGATGCTGCCCTTGAGCAGAAGCCGTTCGAGGACCGGCTTGATGTCGAATTTTTCGTAGTTCGCGTCGCGCACGCCGAGTGCGACGTTCTCGAAGTCGCAAAACACCGCCATGCTGATATTGTCTGAGGATGAAGCCATATGATCTGTTCTCTAATAATGGTTTTGCCAAGCTGATCTTAGATTATACGCAACAACCCGATATGGGCAATTACTGCCAGTTTTCAGGTGTGGCGCGGGCGCTGTAACCGGAGACAAAACGTGTGGCGGCGCCGGTGGCCGGCTCGTACACATGGCGCTCCACGCGGCCGATGTCGGCGCCGTATACGTGGATGCTGACCGAGACCGCGCCGGGGCAGGCATTCGAGACGCGGTGTATGTCGCCCACGCGCGGCGACACGATGTCGATGGCGCCCGCCGGCAGGTGGTGCGCGCCAAGCGCTTGCAGCGGGCCGCTGCCTGCGGGAGGGGCGAACTCCTCGCACTGTTCGGCGCCGCGCAGCACGCCGACCATGCCCCAGACGGTGTGGTCGTGCACCGGCGTGGCCTGGCCCGGACCCCATACAAAACTCACCACCGAGAAGCGTTCGCGCGGGTCGCAATGGAGCAGGTATTGCTGATAGCGGTCGGGGTGAGGCTGGGCGAAGGCCGCGGGCAGCCAGTCATCAACTGTAACCAGATCGGCGAGGAGCGCCCTGCCCTGCTCCAGCATAAGCACTTCATCCTGCGCCGCCGTATCGGCAAGGCTGGTAAAAGCGCGTACGAAGTCGCGCAGGCGGGCGGGGTTGGTCATCGCTTCAGCTCCATGGTGCTCCTTCGCGCAGGGCGGGTGCAGCGAATATAACATTGTCCCCGCGCTTGACGCGCCTGGCCGCCACTGTCACACTTCCCACTTTAATTCACTTCCACAGGAGACTACACCATGCATACGAATGACATTGCCCTCCTGTCGGCTGCCTGATCCCGCCACAACCCGCCTTACTGCTGTTCTTCTGGACTGAGCATCGTGTGTTGATGCGCGCCTGATCGCGCGCCGACCTCCGTTTTCCTTTGCCTGCGTGCTATTGCGCGCGGCTTGTGCCCGCGCGCGTCGCGGGCTTGACGAATCCGGGAACACATTCTCACCATGATCCACATCGATTTTGAATCTCTGCGCACTATCGGGCTGACGCAATCGGTCGCCAGCCAACTCGCCACCATCAACGACCCATCAGAGGGCACGCGCCTGGCGCGCGTCACCGAAATCCATCGCGACTGGGCCGTCATCCATGACGGCGCCGCCGAATCGCGCGCGCGCTCGCTCAATAAACTGATCCAGTCGCTGCAAGCGAACGACGCTGCCCTCGCCGTGGGCGACTGGGTACTGGTTGAAACCCACGCCCACGACGAGCAATGGCTGTCCGAACGGCTGCCGCCGGTGACCCACCTCGCGCGCCGCACCAGCGAGGGGCGCCGCCAGTCACTCGCCAGCAACGTCGATACCGCGTTCCTGGTCATGGGCCTGGACCACGATTTCAACCTGCGCCGGCTCGAACGCTACCTGGCGCTGGCCGAATCGTCCGGCGTCCAACCGGTGGTGGTGCTGACCAAGGCCGATATCGGCGTTGACGTCGAGGAGCGCATGCGCCAGCTCACGGAGCGCCTGCCGCGCCGGGTGCAGGCGTTTGCGCTCAACGCCCTGGGCGACGAGCCGGCGCGCGTACTCGCGCCCTGGCTGGCACCCGGGCAGACGCTGATCCTGCTCGGGACATCCGGCGCGGGCAAGTCGACCCTGACCAATGCGCTGTCGGCCAGCAGCCAGGAGACCGGCGGCGTGCGGCGCGGCGACAACCGCGGGCGCCACACAACCACCGCGCGTTCGCTGCACCAGTGCCCGAGCGGCGCCTGCATCATCGACACCCCCGGCCTGCGCTCGTGGCAGCCGGACGCCGATGAAGAAGCGCTGGCGGCCAGCTTCGACGACATTGGCGAGCTGGCGCGGCATTGCCAGTTCCGCGATTGCGCGCATGAAGAGGAACCCGGCTGCGCGGTGCGCGGCGCGGTCGATCCGGACCGTTTGCTGAACTACCGCAAGCTGCTGCGCGATGCACGGCGCAGCCAGCAAACGCCGCTCGAGCGCATCGCCGCCCGCAACAAGTGGAAGGTGATCATCAAGGCGCACAACACTAAAGAACGGCAGCGTTAAGGCACCTGCGGGCCGGCCCGCTGCTCGACTTTGGCGCGCTCAATGAAACGGGTAACGTCTTCATCGAGCAGCAGGCCCTCGTCGCGCAGGGCTCTTGCGGCGAGCGCCACCGCCTTGGCGTATTCCAGCCGCGTCGGGTAGCGCTGCGAGAGCGCGCGGCGCGGATCGCCCGCGCGCGGCAGCGCCGCAAACGGCACCGACAAGCCATTCAGGCCGCACAACTGGCCTTCCGCAAAGCCGCCGCGGCGCAGGTTCCAGCCGGTGTAGGTGGCCAGCGGCACCTCGACATCGGGCAAACGGATGCCTGCGATATCGTGGCCGTCCACGTCGGCCATCGGCACCAGCACCTGATAGCGTTTGTCGGCCGCCGGCTTGGGCGGCAGGCTGGCGTAATCGACCACCGTCAACTCATTCAAGCCTTCCGGATAGCTCACCCCTAACGCGCGCAGGTCCGGAAAACCGACCGCGTCGCGCTGCGGCGGCACGAGCATGGCGTTGCCGATCCGCGGAAAGCGGCTGGCCGGAGGCTCCTTGCCGTTGCGCGCCCACGCCACCAGACGATCGAGCAGCACGCGCACGGCAGGCCCCTGCTGCGCAGTATTGTTCGTCCATTTGCAGATGCCGACCGTCGCGCGGCTCGCGGCCATGTGCTGGGTAGAGGCCATGAGGTAGGCGCGCACGCCGGCCGGCAGGGCGATATCCTTGCCGGCGCCGTCGGTCGCCACCAGCGAGGCGCGGCCCTGCCAGAATTCGGTGCTGCTGTCGACGTGCATCAGCTTGGGGCAGCTATCGTTTGCCTGGCAGCGCGCGAAAATGCCGTCGGTGGCGCCGCTCACCGGATCGGTGGTGACCGCATAGCTGAACGGGAACTGGTCGCCGTAGCTCCAGTGGTTCAAGTGCTGGGTGGAGTAGCGTTCCGGCCGGCCGAAGCGGCGGTTGACGAAGCTCTTGCGGCTGCCGGCAAGGAGCGGCATGGCGCCGTCGAATACCCTGCCGCCGCGCGGATCGGCATTGAAACCCTGCCAGATCAGGTCACGCAAAAAGCGTCCCGGCTGCGACACGCCCAGTGCCAGCGTGACGTCCGGCTTGATGTCGGCCAGGGGATTGGGTTGGCCGGCGCCGTCGGCGAGGCCGGATTTGAGGTGGCTGGTAACGTCGCGCAGCGCCGCCATGCCCAGGCCCATGACCACCGGGTCGACCGCCTCGTACTGGAACTGGTAGATCGCGCCGGCGTCGAAGCCGCGCGGGCGGGTGATGTCGATCCGCGTGGGACTGGCGTAGCTCCACGCGCTGGCCGGCAGGATGAGCGGCGCGGCGGTGGCATGGGCGCGCACGCTCAGCACCGCCCCCGCCTGGCCGGTGGACGCTGCCCGATACGCCAGGTCAATGGCGCCGGTGGGTTTGATGTCGTCGAAGACCTTCTCTTCGACGCTCTGGCCGGTGATCGGCTGGCCGTCCGCACGCGCCGTGGGAAAGGCGGTACCGGCCGATTCGCCGTTGGCCGACAGGCCGATATCGCCCTGCCAGCCGATCCACGCCAGCGTATGCCCGCGCCGCATCAGGAAACCGTTGCCGGTATCGCCGGCTCCGGCCTCGTTGACCATCTGGAGCGCCAGCTTGCCGCCGCGGTTGGGGATATCGAGCAGGAGCACGCGCGAGGCACTGGCGGCGTCGCGCGGACGCAGGAGGATAACGTCGGTGCGGTATCTGACCCAGCCGCCGCTGGCGGGCGCCTTGTCGAGGTCCACGATGGCGCGGTTGGCCGGATGATGCGGGTCGATGCGCATGTGCGCGACGGCGACGATTTTCTCGTAGGCGCCAGCGTCGTCGAAGACCTTGCCGTCGAAGGCGGGGCCGCGGCTGACGATCTCCAGGCGCTCGATCTGCGCGGCCGGCGAGCCGGTGCCGCCGGGCGCGGCGCAGGAGGCCAGCATGGTGAGCGCGAGAAGGCAGGACAGGCGGCGCAGGCAGGTCAATTTCGGCTCCTTGTGAGAGCCAGACGATAGCATGTCAGGCCGTGTCAGGCAAAGATCACCGAGCGGTGGGCTGCCGTGCCGGCGGTCACGCCATCGGCGGCGGCCCAGGTGGCGTTGTGCGGCATGCGCGCCACGTCGCCGGCGGCGAACACACCGGGCACGGTGGTTTCCTGGAACTCGTTGGTGCGCACGTAGAGACCGAGCGGGCCTTCGTCAAAGGCGCATCCGAGCTGCTGCGCGAGCGGGCTTGTGGACACCTGTGTGGCCAGGAACGCGGCATCGGCCGGCACCAGCGTGCCATCGGCAAGGGCGATGCCGTCCAGCGCCGGCGCCACGCCACCGAGCGACACCACCGGACTATGTTCGATGCGGATGCCGCGCGCGCGCAGGATCTGCTCCTGCTCCGGGTCGAGCGCGATGCCGTTGGCGCAGTAGGTGACGAACGGCGACCACTCGGCGATCAGCTGCGCCATGTGGGACGACATCGGCATCATGCCGATCACCGCGAGCCGCCGGCCCAGGAATTCGTAGCCGTGGCAGTAAGGACAGTGAAGGATGGATGTGCCCCAGCGCTCGCGCACGCCGGGAATCGCCGGGAACTGGTCGACCACGCCGGTCGCCAGGATCAGGCGCTTGCCGCGCATGCGCTCACCGCCGGCCAGGACGATTTCAAAGCCGCCGTCGACCCGGGCCGCGCTGTCGACTGTGGCATCCATGACGCTGGCGCTTGGGTAGGCCAAGAGTTGGCGGCGCGCGTCGTCCATGATGGCGCGCGGGGGGCGTCCGTCGTGGCCGACAAAGCCGTGGGCGGCGGCGGCGAAGCGGTTGCGCGGCTGGCCGGCGTCGATCACGCGCACCGGGCGGTTGGCGCGCGCCAGTTGAATGGCGGCGGCCATGCCGGCGAAGCTGCCGCCGACGACGATAAAGTCGGTGTCCATAGGGGTATCCATCGTGTGCCTTTCGGGGTGGTTGGCGACTCGGCCAGCTTGCCGAGTTTTAACGTAACAATGATAGTTACGTTAACTGGCGATGTCAAGCCGAAGGCATTCGCGAACGCGAGACCGGCCGGCAGACGTGGTTTTTGCTAAAGTAGCGGGATCATGAAACCTGAACACCTCCAGCTGCTGCTGACCCGTGAGATGCCTTACGGCAAATACAAAGGCCGCGTCATCGCGGACCTGCCCGGCCACTATCTTGGCTGGTTTGCGCGCGAAGGCTTTCCGCGCGGCGAGATCGGCGAACTGCTCGCCCTGATGTACGAACTCGATCACAACGACCTGCGCAGCCTGCTCGCCCCCTTGCGCGCTCGCCGCTGACCGGTACGGTGACGGTCAGGAAATCGTCGGCCTGCGCCGGCGCGCGTCATTGCTGCCCGCCGCCGCGATCACACGCCGGAAAAACGCGACCAGTTCGGGCACATGGGCGTCGAAGGTGAACTGCGCGCGCTGCGACCACACCTGCTCGCGTAGCGCGTCCATGCGCGGGCGGTCGCGCAGCAAGGCGCCCAGGTGCTCGATCGAATCGTAGAACAGGCCGGTGCCGAGCCGGTGCGACAGCGACTGCGTCGCGACGATGGCGCCTTCGTTACTGCGCTGGATCATCGGCAGGCCGGCTGCCGCCAGGGTGGCCATGCGCGCCGGATAGTTCAGGTCATCCCAGTTGGCGCGCCGCAGTTCGCCGTCGTTGGTGCTGGCGAAGGCGTGCAGCCAGCCGGCGTCGTAGCGTGAGAATTCTTCCACCCAGCGCGATTGGTCGACATTGGCATGCAGGTGCAGATGGCGTGGCGCCAGGCGGCGTGCGTCGGCTATCCATTGGCGCCACTGGCCGTGCGTGAAGTCGCCGTAGAAATGCAGGTGGATGCCCTGGGCCGCCAGTTCGCCCACGGTGTGGGGATGCAGGCCGATGGGGCGGCCCGGAACGACCGTGTGGAATTCGCCGTCGTCCGCGGCGGACAACAAGGTCGTGCGCGCCTCGCCAAACCAGCTGGCCTTGGGCAGGTCGCCATCGAGCACGTGGCAGGGCTTGGACGTCGACAGGCCCGGCAGCACGGTATCGAACCAGTCGCGCATTTCCGGGCTGCTGAAGATGCAGCCGTCGGCGAGCTCGTACAGCTCCACCAATTGCGGCCAGGTGCCTTTTTCAAGACAGATGAACGGGCCTTCCTTGAAGTGCCACACGAACGGCACGCCTGGCGTGCCCAGCATCAGCTGGTGGCAAAACGGCACCGCTTGCCAGTTCAGCTGGGCGTGGATGATGTCCGGCCGCAGCCACCCGAGCGCCTCGCGCCAGCGGCCGGAGGGCAGTTCGCGCACATGCCCGAACGGCAGCGGCCCGACCGTGTTGTACCAGTACGGCTCGCGCATCCACAGCCCGTGCAGCGTGTGGCCCCGCTCTTCCAGCGCCAGCACGCGGTCGGCGTTATAGGCCAGTTCGCCGGCCAACAGAATGTTCAAGCCATCTTCCGCAGCCGGCGTGGGCGCTCGTGCGCGCATGGCGCGGTACTTCGCCACCTCGTCGATCGCATTGCCGGCCGTGGTGTGAAAGCGCAGCGGCTCGCGCACCCGGTAATGCTGGCGAAACGGGTTGATGCCGCCCACCGGCTCCTGCATCAGCTTGTGGCGCTGGGCCGGGTGGCTGGTCCATTCGCAACTCACCCGGCCGGTGCCGGTAAAGCAACCTTGCTCGCGCAGTCGGCCCCAGAACAGGCGTTCCAGGTCGTCAGATTCGAGTTCGTCGCGGTCGGTCCAGCGCAGCTCGCTCTTGCGGTACATGCACTGGACCAGCTGCAGCGCGCTGCCGGCGATCAGGCCGCCGGCAGCGCGGTTGTAATGATGGCGCACGCCCGCGTACGCGAGAACGGCGTCGGGCCGGGCCCGCAGCGCCGCGCACAATGTGGCCAGGTGCTCGCGGTAAAACACGTCGTCGCTGGGCAGGCAGGCGATCAGCGGCGCGCGCGCCAGGTCCAGCGCGCAGTTCAGGGCATTGCCCAGGCCCGTGTTGTGCGGCAGGCGCTGGTAGCGCACGCGTTCATCGCGCAGGAACGGTTGGACCACGCCGGCCGTGTCGTCGGGTGAGCCGTCGTCGATGACGATGGCTTCCCACGCGCCAAGGGACTGGGCCAGCAGGCTGTCGAGCGCGCGCCGGATGAAGTGGCACTGGCCGTACGTCGGCATCAGCACAGTGACCTGCGGTTCGGTTGGGAAAGGGCTTGTCAAAGCGGACTCTTCAAAGGATGGTTGACCTGTGAAGAAAGCATGCGCGGAAAATGCGCGTTCCGTTTGATGTTGAACAGAGGTGCGCGCAATTGGCGCGCGGGTGCCTCAGCGGCTCACCATCAGCCGTTTCGCTTCGCGCTGCATGCGGGCAAATTCGTCGGCGCACACCGCCTGGCTGAACAGGTAGCCTTGCAGCTGGTCGCAGCCGAGGTCGCGCAAAAAGGCCATCTGCTCGGGGGTTTCGACGCCTTCGGCCACGATTTCCTGGCGCAATTGCTGGGCCATCGTCACGATGGCACGGGCGATGGCGCAATCGTTTTCCTCGTACGGCAAGCCGACCACGAACGAGCGGTCGATTTTCAATGTGCTGATCGGAAATTTCTTCAGGTAGGCCAGGCTCGAATAGCCGGTGCCGAAGTCGTCCAGCGCCAGCGCCAGGCCCATGGCCACCAGTTCATTCATGATCGCGATGACGCCGTCGGTGCCACGCACCAGCAAGCTCTCTGTAATCTCCAACATGATCTGCGCCGGCTCCACGCGGTGCTGATCCAGCACGTCGCTAATGCGGCCCGGCAGGCTGCGGTCGAACTGGCGCGCCGACACGTTGATCGCAATCGGCGGCATGGACAGCCCGGCGTCGTCCCACGCGCGGATCTGGCGGCACGCTTCGTTCATCACCCAGTTGCCGATATCGAAAATCAGGCCCGTCTCCTCGGCCAGCGGAATGAACACGCCCGGCGAGACCATGCCGCGCTCGGGATGGCGCCAGCGGATCAGCGCTTCGGCGCCGACGATGCGGCCGCTGCGCAGGCTCACCTTGGGCTGGTAGTGCAGCTCGAACTGGTTCCCGGCCAGGGCTTCGCGCAACTCGGTTTCCAGGCGCAGGCGCTCGCGCGCGCGCTGGTCCATTTCGTCGCGGTAGAACAGGAAGCCGCCGCTGCCCAATTCGCCGGCCTTGGCCAGGGCCACCTCGGCAAAGCGCAGCAGCGAGGCCGTATCCATGCTGTCGTCGAGGTACAGCGCGATGCCGATATTGGCGCTCACCTGCAAGCCATGGCCCGCCACAAGCAGCGGCGCGGCCAGTGTCGCCAGCAGCTTTTGCGCGACGATGCCGGCGTGCTCGCGCTGGCCGATGGTGGGCAGGGCAATGGCGAATTTGCTGCCGTCGATGCGCGCCAGGATGTCCGGCTCGCGCAGCACGCTGCGGAACTGGCGCCCCACCATGCACAGCACTTCATTGGCCACGTCGTGGCCGAGCGTGTCGCTGATGGCGCCGATGCGGTTCACTTCGACCACCATCAGCGCGCCGTATTCGTTGCCGCGCCGCGCCTCGTTGAGCACTTGGCCGACCAGGTGATTGAACAGCGAGCGGTTCGGCAGGCCGGTCAGGCTGTCGTAGTTGGCCATGCGCTGCATGCGCGCTTCGGCGTCCTTGTGCACGCTGATATCGGAAAACAGCGAGAACGTATGCGTGATCCTGCCTTCGCCATTGCGCACCACGCTGATGGTGACCGATTGCGGAAACAGCTCGCCATTTTTGCGCTTGCCGACAATCTCGCCGCGAAACGGGCCGTTGCCCTGCATGGCGGCGCGCACCTTGGCGCGGAACTCGGCGTCATGCACGCCGGAGCGCAGCAGGTCGGGCGTCTGGCCGATCGATTCGGCCGCCGAGTAGCCGGTGATGCGGGTGAACGAACTGTTGATCGACACAATGCGCTCGCTGGCGTCGGTAATGAGCACGCCCTGGTCGCTGTCTTCGATGATGCGCGCGTACAGGCGAATCTTGTCTTCTTCGGTCAGATGTTCGGCCAGCGGCGAGAGGTGCACCAGCATGCCGATCGCCTGGCCGTCGTCATCGTGGATCAGCGACAGCGCCAGCCGCACCCAGATCACGTCCCCGCTCTTGCGGCGGCGCCTCACTTCGACCAGGCAGCTGCCATGTTCGAGGAACAGTTCGGCGATGCCCGGATCCGCTTCGTCGGTGTCGTCGGCGTACAGGAACAGCACGTGCTGGCCGATCGCTTCCTCGCTGGTGTAGCCGAACACCGCTTCGGCGCCGCGGTTCCAGCTGGTGAGGTAGCCGGACAAATCGAGCACGATCACCGGTTCGTCGGACGATTCGTAGGTGTCGGCGTGGTGCCGCAGCAGGCGCCGCGCCGGCGGTTGCTGCGCCTCTTTCGCCAGCAGCAGCTCGGCTTCGAGCCGCACCAGCATCTGGGTCAGCGCAGTGCCCTCCATCGCGCGCGCGGTGCGCACGAGGTCGAGGCTGCGGTCGAGGGCCGATTCAGCCATGATCGCGCGCGCCGCTGTCGCGCAAGGCGCCCAGCATCCAGCGGTTCGCTTCGATGATGGCGCCGTTGAAGTCGCACGGCGTCATTTGCAGCGCCATGACGCGCGCCGCCACCGCATCGGGTTCGCTCCGTTCGGCGCATTCGACCAGGTCCAGCAGCGCCCCCAGTTCACCGTCGCGGTGCAGCAGCGCGCCCAGTACCGCCTCGCTGATCGAGAGCGGCGCCAGGATGGCGGGCAGCGGCATGCCGAACAGCACGCCCAGCAGCGAAAACATCCCGGTCATGAATGCCTGCTCCTGGGTGAGCTTGTCCAGGCCGCGCGTGCGCGCCAGCAGTTCGAGCGAGCGGGCGCGCACCGCCACGCGCGCCAGCAGCATGGGCGAGCGGATGTCGTCCTTGTTGGCGGCGAACAGCATCAGATTGAGCCAGCGGCGCAGTTGCTGGCGCCCGAGGATCAGCAGCGCCTGGCCGAAGCTGGTGATGCGCCGTGCCACGCCCATGCCGAGTGAATTCACAAGGCGCAGCAGCTGGTAGGACAGGGTCGGGTCGAGCCGCAGCAGCGCTTCGATTTCGTGGGTGTCGGCGTCGGCGGCGACCAGTTGCACCAGTTGCAGGGCGAGCGCGCGCGATGCCGCCTGGCGGGCCGGCTCCCTGGCCGGTGCGGCCATGCACCAGTCGCCATCGATCCAGCGCGCTTCGGGCGGCAGCAGCGCCGCGCTCAGGCGCTCGTCGGCGCAAAACAGGCTGCGCGCGGCCAGCTCGGTCCAGCCCTGGCCGCGCAGCACATCGGCCAGCCGCACATCAAGGCTGCTGCGGTACAGGCACGAAAACTCGTCGCACAAGGCGCCCAGCGCGGCCACGATGGACGGCGCGGCGAGCGCATCGTCCGCTGCCGCCGCTGCCGCTCCCGCATCGGCCTCGATCAGCAGGCCGGATGGCAAGCCGCGGCGGTCCGCTAATACGCGTAAAACAAGGAGTGGCGCCGGGCTCGAGCAGGTCATTGGGATCGAGGAGGTGGGTAACAGTGAAGTTCATGGTACCCCCGAGTTATTTACCCTCACCAACGTTTCGATCAAGAACTAAGGTGATTCGCGGAAAAAATTCTCCCGGTGTCAAGCAGGTGTTGCAAATCCGCCCGGCACAAAATCGGCCAGTTGCGCCAACAGGTCGGGGCGCTGCATGCGCTCGCGCCACCAGCGCAGGGCCGCGCCCTCCTCGCCCACGCGCCAGGCCAGGTAAAACGTTTCGGCGCCGCGTACTTCCTCGACCTGTTTCTCAATCAACAACCCGCGTTCGATGGCCGGGCGGGCGCAGGCTTCGGGCAGGAAGCCGAAGCCCAGTCCGGCGATCTGCAGATCGTATTTGGCTTGCATGGTCGGCACCGTCAGCGCGTCCTGCCCCAGCAGCAGGCCGACCGTGCGCGCCGCCATGTTGCGCGCCGAATCGGCCACCACGATGGCGCGGTGGTTCTGCAACTGGCTGCGCCCGAGCGGCTCGGGCATGCCGGCCAGCGGGTGGCCGGGCGCGACGGCGAACACGAAGGGCATGGAGCCGATCACGCGCGCCACATAGCCGCCGCCGGCCGGACCGTCGCCGGCCACGCCGACCAGCAGGTCGACACGGCGGTCGAGCAAGGCTTCCCACGGGCCGGACAGGGTTTCCTGCACGATACGCAGGCGGGTCTGCTGCGCCACTTCATAGAACGCGCGGATGTCGTCCCGCAGCGCCAGCGCGGAAAACATCGAATCGATCCCGATGCCCAGTTCGGTTTCCCAGCCGGAGGCGACCCGGCGCACGCGGTGTTCCAGGTCTTGCGCGGCCTTGAGCAGGTAGCGCCCTTCGGTGAGCAGTTCACGCCCGGCCGGGGTGAGCAGGATGCGCGGGCCGTGGCGCTCGAACACCTGGACTCCCAGGTCATCCTCCAACTTGGCCACTGTGTAGGAGATGGTCGAGGGCACCCGGTGCAATTCCTGCCCCGCCTTGGAGAAGGAGCCGCGGCGGTCGATGGCGTCGATGATCAGCAGTGCTTCGAGGCTTAGTTTTAACATTCGATTTTTTCGATCATAGGGGACAAAATTTTCCGTTTTTTGATTCGCTTGACGCCCCCCATACTAGCTTCATCGGTGCAGCGAAACAGAAATCCACCGATAACGTGGATCGAAATTATTGCACATTAACTTTAAAGAAACGGAGCATATCATGTTAGAAATTCGTCCAGGCGCAGAACGTGGCAACGCAAACCATGGCTGGCTGCAATCCAAACATACGTTTTCTTTTGGTCACTATCACGATCCGAAACAGACCGGTTTCGGCCCGCTGCTGGTGATTAATGAAGACAAAGTGGCGCCATCGCAAGGTTTCGGCACCCACGGCCACCGCGACATGGAGATTATTTCCTACGTGCTGGAGGGGGCGCTGGAACACAAGGACAGCATGGGCACCGGTTCGGTGTTGCACTACGGCGATGTGCAGCGGATGAGCGCCGGAACCGGTGTGCGGCACAGCGAGTTCAACGGCTCGCCGACGGAGCCGGTGCATTTTCTGCAAATCTGGATCCAGCCGAACGTGACCGGCATCGCTCCAAGCTACGAGGAAAAGCACTTCACCCCGGAAAGCAAAATCGGCCAGCTGCGCCTGATTGCGTCGAGCGACGGACGCCAGGATTCGGTGCTGATTCACCAGGATGCCGCGATTTACGCCGGGATTCTGAACGGTGGCGAGGCGATCGCGCACCCGCTGGCCGAAGGGCGCACCGGATACGTTCACCTGATTCGCGGCTCGCTGACGGTGAACGGCGTGCAACTCAAGGGCGGCGATGCGCTGAAAATGACGCAGGAGAGCGCGGTCAGGATCGAGAACGCCGAGGCGGCAGAGGTGCTGGTGTTCGACCTGCCATACTAACTGGTCACCGATGGTGCGCAGTGTGCTCTGCGCTCCATTCTTACCCTGGTTCGGGCGCTTGCCTGTTACGTGGTGACAGTGCGCAGGCGCTTGGCCACGTCCGCCAGCCTATACGGCTTGGTGATCAGTTCGAACTGCGCGAGGGCGTCGCCAAATTGCTCGCGCAGCGGACCACCCATGTACCCGGAGGTGAGGAGGATTCTCATCTCGGGCATAAGCTCTCTGGCGGCCTGCGCGAGCACCACGCCGTTCATGTCGGGCATCACGACATCGGTAAACAGCACGTGGATATCAGGATGCTGCTGCAATAGATGCATCGCCTCCGCCCCGCTGTTCGCAGCGATGGCTTCGTAACCGAGGCTTTGGAAGATGGCGACCGTCATGTCGAGCACATCGGGCTGGTCATCGACGACGAGCGCCTTTTCGAGACTGGGCGCTTCAGACTCGCTGGCGTGCTGCGCTACCTGCGTCGGGAAGTACAAGGAAACGCAGGTGCCTTGTCCCGGAGCCGACTCGATGCCGAGATGGCCGCCCGATTGCTGCATGAGACCATACACCTGGCTCAGACCGAGGCCGGTTCCCTTACCTACGGCCTTGGTCGTGAAAAAAGGCTCGAGCGCACGGGCCGCGACCTCGGGCGCCATGCCGGCGCCGTTATCGCTTACAGCAATCACCGCATACATGCCGGCAGGGAGCCGCTCAACTTCGTTTTCCTCCAGGATGGCCTGGCGCGTTTCCAGCGTAATCGATCCGTCTTCACCGATCGCATCGCGCGCATTGATCACCAGATTAAGGAGTGCCGATTCGAACTGCGAGACATCGGTCTGCACCCGGCCGACGTGCGCCTTTTTAATCGTGAATCCGGCCGAGTTGGGGATCGCCCGTCTCAGCACGGCTTCAAACGACGCAATGACGTGGTTGATATCAAGCACTTCGAGGGTCAGCGGTTGTTCCCGTGCGAACGCAAGCAATTGGCCGGTCAGCGCGGCGCCCCGCTGCGCGGCGCGCTCCATGCTGTCAATGACCTTGCGGTGTTGAGCCAGGTCCGCTGGCATCGCACGCATTAAGTCGATGCCACTGCAGATAACGCTCAACAGGTTATTGAAGTCGTGGGCAATGCCGCCTGTCAGCTTGCCGATTGCCTCAAGTTTTTGCGATTGCTGAAGCGCTTCCCGGGTGCGCTCGAGCGTGAGCGCCGCCTCGCGCCGCTCGGTAATATCGCGCGTGATCTTGGCGAAGCCGATCAGCTGCTTTGCCGAGTCAAATACAGGATCGATAACGACATGGGCCCAGAACCGCGTACCGTCGCCGCGCACGCGCCACCCTTCCGTCTCGTAGCGACCGTCCCGCTCCGCCGTGCGCAGCGCTTGTTCCGGGATCCCCTTGAGTTTGTCCTCGTCGGTATAGAAGCGCGAAAAATGACTTCCTTCGACTTCGTCGAAGTCCAGCCTTTTAATGCGCCTGGCGCCCTCGTTCCAGTTAGTGATCAGCCCGCCAGGCGACAACATATAGATAGCGTAATCGGTCACGCTCTGCACCAGCAGCCGGAAGCGCTCTTCACTGGCGTGCAGCGCTTCGGCCGTGCGGCGCTTTTCCGTGATATCGCGCGTGATCTTCGTGTATCCCAACAGCTCGTCATCCGCGCCAAAAATGGGATCGATGACCACGCTGGCCCAAAACAGGGACCCGTCCTTGCGAACGCGCCAACCCTCGTCTTCGAATTTGCCGGCCGTGCGGGCCAGATACAGCGCCCTGTACGGAACACCCTTGGCCTTGTCCGCGGCCGTGTAAAAAGTCGAAAAGTGCTTGCCGATGATTTCATCCGGCGAGTAGCCCTTGAAGCGTTCCGCGCCCGCATTCCAGCTCACGACCTCGCCATCGGCCGACAGCATATAGATCGCGTAATCGGTGACCTTGGAAATGAACAGGTTCAGGCGGTCGGCCTCGAGATAGGATTGAGACATGGCAACTCAATAGTTAAAATACAAGTGTATCGTTTTTTGTCCAACCGGCATTTTCTTTCAGAACACCGCTATTGGCGCGTGCGTCAGGGTTTCCCCGGCCGTGTTTAGAGCCCCTCCCCCAACGGCTACCCCCATTTTCCGCTACACTTGCGGCTACAGCAACAGATTTGAGAACATGGCCATGCCCTCCCCCGTCACTGAAGAACTCCTCGATTACACCACCTCGTGCGCGCTGCCCACTCCCTGGGCGCAGTTCACCCTGCACGCCTTTGTCGAGCACGCAACGGGCAAGGAGCATCTGGCGATGACCCTGGGCGACATCGGCGACGGCGAACCGGTACTCGCGCGCGTGCACTCCGAATGCCTCACCGGCGACGTGCTGTTTTCGCAACGCTGCGATTGCGGCGCCCAGCTCGAAGGCGCACTCAAGCGCATCGCCGAGGAAGGCCGCGGCATCCTGCTCTACCTGCGCCAGGAAGGACGCGGCATCGGCCTGGTCAACAAGATGCGCGCCTACCGCCTGCAGGAAGCCGGCGCCGATACGGTCGAGGCCAACCTGGCCCTTGGCTTTCACGCCGACGCCCGCAACTACGAGCTGTGCCAGCCGATGTTCGCCCATTTCGGCATCCACGCGCTGCGCCTGATGACCAACAACCCGCGCAAGATCGATGCGATGGAAAAACTCGGCGTCACCGTCAGCGAACGCGTGCCTCTGCTGGTGAACCGCAACGCCTTCAATAACAGCTACCTGAATACCAAGGAAGCCAAACTCGGCCACATGATGACCCCGCTGGCCGAGCCTGTCGCGCTGGACGGCGAACTGTAAGGCTCGTAACGCGCAAATAAGCTAAGCTGGTGGCAAGATAGCGGAAACAGCTCTTGCCACCGAAGGATTGCATGAAATTTGTCAATACTGCAGTGCTTGCTTATTGTTTCGCCGCCCATGCGATCGCGGCGGCCCCGCCCGCGGCGCCTCCCGCGCCGGTCCGCCCGCCCGCTTCCCTGACCATTCCCGCCGTCGTCCCCCCGCCAGCCCCGGCCGTCATTCCGCCCGGCGCCCAGCCCCCGGCCACCATCCCTGAAGTCGAAGAAAACGCGGCCCTGCCGCCGCCATCCTCGGCCGCGCAAAAGGTGTATTCCGCCGCCAAGGGCGACCTGTTGCAAATCCGCATGCTGCTCAAGAACGGGCGCAGCCAGTCGACCGTGGGCTCGGGCTTCATGGTCGGCACCAGCAACCTGGTGTTGACCAATTACCACGTGGTGTCGCAAATGGCGCTCGACCCCGATGTGTACGTGGGCGAATATATCGATACCGACGGCAAGAGCGGCCCGGTCGAGCTGCTCGCCGTGGACGTGCTGCATGACCTGGCGGTGGTGCGCATCAACCGCCACGGCAGCGGCTTTTTCAATATCCCCGAGAAACTGGTGAAGCTCACCCAGGGCCAGTATCTGTATTCACTGGGCAACCCTCTCGACCTCGGCTTCGCTATTTCGGAAGGCTCCTACAACGGCATCATCACGCGCAGCTTTTACGACCAGCTGATGTTTACCGGCCCGATCAACTCGGGCATGAGCGGCGGCCCCAGCGTGACCGTGGCCGGCGACGTGGCCGGAGTGAACGTGTCGAAGCGGCGCGATGGCGAATTGATCAGCTTTCTGGTGCCGGTGCGCTTTGCCCAGGAATTGCTGAAAAAAGTCGCGGCGCAGACCAGCACGCCCAAGGATTTCAATCCCCTGATCGGCCAGCAATTGCTGGCCCACCAGCGCGGCATGATCGACCGCCTGCTCGACTCTCCGCTCTCGCTCAAGACCATGGGCCCGTACCAGGTGCCGGTGCGCGAATCGGAACAGGTGCGCTGCTGGGGGCGCTCGAACGTCAAGGCCGAAGCGACCTTCAACGCCGACACCATGGCCTGCGCGATGGAGTCCGCCATCTTCGTATCGGACTCGCAGCAGACCGGGCACGTATCGATGACGCACCAGTACGTGCGCTCGGCCATCCTGGACCCGGTGCGCTTCGCGGTGCTGGCATCGACCCTGTTCAAGACCGATAACCTGGGCAGCACCAAGGACACGCGCCTGACCGGGCCAATGTGCACCGAAAAATTCGTCAAGACCAAATCGCTCCCGCTGCGCGCGGTGACCTGCGTGCGCGCCTACCGCAAGTTCGCGGGCCTGTACAACTTCACCCTGCTCACCGCCAGCACCGACGACGCGCGCGCCACCTTGCAGAGCCGTCTCGACGTCTCCGGCGTCTCGTACGAAAACGGCCTGCGCACCACGCGCGCCTTCCTCGAAGCGCTGGCGCGCGGGCACAAGCAATGAACGCGCCCTACTTCATCGAAACGCTGGCGCGCAACGGCGACGTGCTGCACCGGCACCAGGTCAACGCGCTGCCGATCCGCTTCGGCCGCGGCTACGACAACGACTTCATTCTCGACGATGCCTTCGCCGCGCCGCGCCACGCCGTGCTCGAAGCGGACGAGAATGGCCAGGCCGTGCTGCGCGACCTCGGGACCAGGAACGGCGTGGTCCACCTGGGCCAGCGCAAGACCAGCCTTGTGCTGACCGGCGACACCGTGATCCGCATCGGCCACACCAGCCTGCGCGTGCGCGGGGCCGACTTTCCGGTCGGGCCGGAGATGGTCGACCGCACCATGCACGGCTGGGAGGGCGGCATTCCCGGCCTGGTCGGCATGCTGCTGATCGGCGCCTTCGCGCTGTTTACCACGTGGCTGAGCGACACCCAGCCGTTCCAGCTGATCCGCTACCTGCTCGGACTGGCCTACGGCGTCGGCGCCGGCCTGATATGGAGCGGCGCGTGGGCGTTCGCCAACCGCCTGTTCGGCCGCCACGCGCGGCTCGGGCGCCACCTGTTCATCTTCGGATGCGGCCTGACCGCGATACTGGTCTACAAAATGGCATCGAGCGCCGCGGCCTACGCGTTCTCGCTCGAATCGCTGACCGGCTACAGTTCGCACGTGGCGATCGCCATCGTGGCCGGCGTGATCTTCTTTCACCTGGGCACGGTCAAACCGCACCAGACCCGCCGCTTCGGACTGGCCTGCCTGATCCTGGCCATGATCGGCTCGGGCCTGACCCTGATCAGCAACCAGCAGCGCTACGGACGCATGGGCGACGAACTGTTCATGTCGGTGCTGATGCCGCCGTCGGCACGCGTCAGCCCCGACCACAGCGTCGATGAATTCATGGGCGACGTCACCGCCATGAAGGCCAGGCTCGATGCGGAACGTGGCAAGAAGGTCAAGGGCGACAGCGGCGACGACTGAGCCGCCTCAGGCTTTCTTGGCCATCAGCGGATGCAGCGTTTCGCCGCGCGCCAGCATGGCCGCAAAGGTGGCGATGCGGCGCGCGCGCGTGTCGGGCTTGACGGCGGTCTGGATGCGAAACAGCACCGCGTAGCGATTCTGAGAGTTCAGCGTGGCGAAAAATTCGCGCGCGCCAGGATGCGCATCGAAGGCCGCTTCCAGGTCGGGCGGCACCTGCGCCGTGCTGGCCGGTTCGTACGCCGCGTCCCAGCGGCCATCCTTTTGCGCGCGCTCCACCTCGGCCAGGCCGGCCGGCTGCATCTTGCCCTCGGCGATGTAGCCGAGCGCCTTGTCGCGGTTCACGCGCGACCAGATGCTCCTGGCGCCGCGCGGCGTCCAGCGCTGCAGCCAGTGATGCTGGTCCTCGCTGCGTTTCTGGCCGTCGATCCAGCCGAAACACAGCCCCACTTCCAGCGCTTCCTGGTACGTCACGGTCGCCTCCGGCGCGCCTTTCTTCGCGTGGCGCAGCCACACGCCGCGCGAGGCGGCATGGTGTTCGGCCAGCCACTGCGCCCATGCGGCCTGCGAAGCGAATGCGCGCGGGGCGTCATCTTGCGCCAGCGGTGTCTCCAATGTGCCTCCCATCCGGTTTCTCCCGATTCTTTGACATGGGAGACAGAATACGCAATCATCAGCGCTTCGGCCAGCCCCTGCGTCACCTACCCCGCCCAATCATGCGACTTCAACGCTCCACCATCGTCATCGGCGTCGCCTGGCTGCTGTTCTGGGCACTGATGGTATCGGTCGCCGTCGAAGACTATCTGCGCGATGGCGGCAAGACGCTGTGGCAGCCGGTGCTGTGGGAAAGCTCCTCGATGCTGGCCGCAACCAGCCTGCTGGCGCTGCAGCGGCGCCTGACGCGCAAGTACGACCATCTGCTGGCAACGCCGTGGCGCTGGTTCGGCCTGCAGGCGCTGTTCCTGCCGATGTACTGGGTGGCGTTCGTGCCGATCGCGTTCGGCATCCGCCATGGCGTGTACGCGCTGGCCGGCATGCGCTACGAGCACGAAGCATGGGGGCCGACCTTCTTTTACGAGTCGCTCAAGCTGTCGGTATTCGTCGGCCTGTTCGTGGTCATCGTGTTCGGCATCCTGTCGTACCAGCAGCTGCTGGAAGCGAAGCTGCGCGCCGAGAAGGCCAACGCCCTGTTGCGCGAGGCGCACCTGCAACGCCTGCGCCAGCAGATGCAGCCGCACTTTTTGTTCAATGCGCTCAATACCATTTCATCGCTGATGCATACCGATGTGATGCGCGCCGACGCCACGCTGATCGAACTGGCCGACGTGCTGCGCGCCACGCTCGACGTGGGCGAACTGCAGGTCGCGCCGCTGTCGACCGAACTGCGGCTGGTGCGCGGCTACGCGCGCGTGATGCAGGAGCGCTACGCCGAGCGCGTGACCATCGCATGGCGGATCGACGACGATGCGCTGGCCTGTTCAGTGCCGGTGATGAGCATCCAGCCGCTGCTCGAAAATATCTTCAAGCACACCGTGGAGAAGCGGCGCGAGACGGCGCACATCGCCATTAGCGCCAGCCGCCGCGACGGCATGCTGGTGGTGACCCTGGACGACGACATCGGCACCCTGGCGCCCGATGCGCCGCCCGGGGTGGGCCTGTCCAACCTGCGCGAGCGCATGGCGGCCTTGTACGGCGAACGCGCCAGCCTGGCCCTGTCGGCGCTCACGCCAGCCGGGGTGCGCGCGGAAATGAGGGTGCCATGCGCATCCTGATCGTCGACGACGAGCGCCCCGCGCGCGACAGGCTGCGCCACCTGCTGGCGCAGGAAACCGGCATCAACGCCATTGCCGAAGCGCGCGACGCTGTCGACGCCATGCAGCAGATCGCGGCGTTCGCACCGGACGCGCTGTTTTTGGATATCCAGATGCCCGAGGTGAGCGGCCTTGAACTGGCCGCTTCGCTGCCCGCGCCGGCGCCGCTGATCGTGTTCGCCACCGCGTACGACCAGTATGCCTTGCAGGCGTTCGACGCCAACGCCATCGATTACCTGCTCAAGCCCTACGACCAGGCCCGCCTGGGGCGCGCCTTGCAGCGCCTGCGCGAACGCCTGCTGGCGCGCAGCGCGCAGCCACTGCCGCCGTTCGCGGGCGAGCATGCGCTGCGCCAGTTGCTGGTGACCGAACGGGGCGTCACGCGCGTGATCCGCGTCGACCGGATCGGGTGGATCGAGACCGCCGACAATTACGTGGTGCTGCATACGGCCGGCGAGCAGCCGCTGATGCGGCAGACGCTGGCCGGCCTGCTCGACAAGCTGGGGCCGGGTTTCGTACGCTGCCACCGGCGCGCTGCCGTGCAGCTGGCATGGATCGAGCGGGTCGAGGCGCTCGACAAAGGCGACTGCGAACTGGTGCTGCGCGACGGCGCGCGCGTGCCGTGCAGCCGCCAGTACCGGGCCGCCGTCATGGCGCTGTTGTAAGGCCGTGCCGTAAGGCCGTGCCGTAAGGCCCCGCGCCGTTTCGCCCCACCGTGGTCCCGGCTCGCCCCATTTCGCTGGCGCGCCGAAGCGTGTTGATTCAGGCTGGGGTTTTCCATTCACGAAGCGCGCGCCATGACTACTTCCCCCACCCGACTCTGGTTCCTCGACTGGGTCCGCATCCTCGCTTTTTTTGTACTGATTCTCTACCACGTCGGCATGTATTACGTGACGTGGGACTGGCACGTCAAAAGTCCGTTCGCCAGCCATGCCATCGAACCGCTGATGCTGCTGTCGTCGCCGTGGCGCCTGGGATTGCTGTTCCTGGTGTCCGGTGCGGCATCGAGCCTGATGCTGGCAAAGATGGGCGCCGGCCGCTTCCTGCGCCAACGCAGCGCGCGCCTGCTGCTGCCGCTTATCTTCGGCATGCTGGTGATCGTGCCGCCGCAGGCGTACTTCGAAGTGGTGGAAAAGGTGGCTTACCAGGGCGGCTACGCCGACTTCATGCAGCTGTACCTGGGCCGTTACCGCGGCTTCTGCCGGGGCAGCGATTGCCTGATCATGCCGACCTGGAACCATCTGTGGTTCGTGGCCTACCTGTGGGTGTACACGCTCCTGCTGGGCGGCCTGGTCATCGCGTTTGGTGCGCGGTTCGACCGGCTGGCAGCGCGCGTCGGCGCGCTGCTGGCCGGATGGAAGATCATCGTGCTGCCGGTGGCGGTGCTCTCCATCGCGCGCATGGCGCTGCTGTCGCGCTTTCCAACCACGCATGCACTGGTGGACGACTGGTTCAACCACGCGACCTATCTGTTCCTGTTCCTGCTCGGCGCCATGCTCGCGCGCACGCCGCTATGCTGGCCGCGCCTGGAAGCGCTGCGCTGGCACGGCTTGGGAATGGCGGCAGCCGGCTGGGCCGCGCTGACCATATATTATGCCCTGCCCGATGACCTGGTCTCCGCGCAGGCGGTCGAACCGCTGATGCACGCGCAGCGCATCGTGTATTGCCTGTTCGCGTGGAGCGCAATCGTGGCCGTGCTGGGATTTGCGCACCGCCACCTCAATCGCGACAGCGCCAACCGGCGCTATCTGGCGCAGGCGGTGTTCCCCGTGTATATCGTACATCAGACGCTGATCGTCGTGATCGCGCATGCGATCCAGCCGGCCAAGCTGGCGCCGCCGGTCGAAGCGCTGGTGCTGATCGTGCTGACCTTGACCCTCAGTTTCGGTGCGGCCGACATCGTGCGGCGCTCACGCGTGCTGGGGCCGCTCTTCGGCATCGCTCCCCGCGCCAGCGCACACGCGGTTGCCGCGGCGGGCAAGCGGCCCGCCGCGGCAACCGCGTGACAGAGTCCGGCCGGCTCCATGCCGGCCGGACTCCGGCGAGTACTCTTAGCTGTTTTTGCCGGTGCTGGCGCTACCGGCTTTCCCGCTCGCGCTCGCGGAGCTGCCGGCCTGACCAGCCGAGGTGGCGCCCGCACTGGTGCTGTTGCCCTGCATGCTGCCGTGCATGTCGCTCTGGCTGCTGCCGGCCGAACCGCCCTGCGCGCTGCCGGTCTGGCCGCTCTGCATGCTGGTGCTGCCACGCACTTCGGTGCTGCCGTTGCCACGCCATGCGCCGGCGTTCTGGGTGAACGGATCGCTGAACTTGCGCATGTTTTCCTGCTGATTACGCACGCTGCGCTCGGTTTCTTCGGAAGCGACGCGGGCCACTTCGTCAGCCAGGGCGCGCGCGGTGCGGGTGGTTTCCTGCACGTGCTGCTCGGTCACGCGGGCCAGCTCGACCTGCGCATCGGCAGCCACGCGGGAAATGTGCTGTTGATAGGCACGCAGTTTTTCGCTGGCAGGCTGGGCGCGCGATGCGGCTGCACTGATCACGTCGGTCTGGCGGTCGGCCGTCAGCAGTTGCTGGCTGCTGATGGCGGTTTCTTCCAGCAAGGTCTGGGTCAGCTGAATGTTCAGATTGCACAGTTGCTGGAACGAATTGAACAACGATTTCGACATATCGTTGAGGAAAGAAACTTGTGCGTCCAGGTGGCTTCGCACAGCGGGAGTCACGGATTGTGAATATGGAAACATGTAGACCTCGATAAAGTAGTTTTTTCAAATAAACGGAGTTGCTGTACCGGGGACAAGCGGCCTGGTGTGTGACCCTTATCGCGCCGCCGCAGCGCAGGCGTGGTGAAAGCACCTTGTCTCGTATCAAACCTTCTGCAAGATCTTGTCTTCAGCACGAGCCCCAAGACTAGGCGACAAAAGCGATCAGAGTTTGATATAGATCAAATGTGTTCAAGTCGGCAACGTTCTCGACAGCCTTGCTGGCTTGAAACGGTGCAAGCGTGCTGCGTTGCACCAAAAGCATGCCGTTTTCCGGCCCGCGTTGCGTCGCCACAGGGGAAAACAGCCGCACTCAGCCATGGCGTGAAACTTGCATGGATGCACGCATTAACCAACTCGACAAGGGAGCGCTGCCATGCTGCTGAAAAATGACTTGCTCTATTACCCGGCGCAGGCGCGCACGATCCGCATCCTGTGGATCGATAGCGCCGCCAGCGTCGCCTACACCTTCGAACTGGGCGCGAAAGGCGCGCACCCGGTGCTTGCGCCGCTGGCGGCCCTTGGCGCCGACCTGCGCGAACAGCGCGCGCGCGTTCTGGCAAGCGACCCGCACGCGAGCAACGGCGACTCCGCAGCCCTGCCCGCGCGCCATCGCCAGGTGCGCGACCGGGCCTGGGCCGTGGTGCAGGCGCTGGTCGCCGACGAACCGGCGATCTACCAGGCGCGCCACCGCGGGCGCCTGGTGATGGCGCAAAGCGCGCTGCACGGGGTGTCACATCCATCGGTCTACCGCTATCTGCGCCGCTTCTGGGAGCGCGGCCAGCATCCGGATGCACTGCTGCCGGACTATAAAAACTCCGGCGCACCGGGCAAGTCGCGTGGCTCGAGCGCCAACGTCAAGCGCGGCCGGCCGCGCAAATCGGGCAGCCATCCGGGCCTAAATGCCGACGATGGCATCCGCCGCACCTTTCACGCGGCGGTGGCGCGCTACAGCGCCACCCATGCCCAGTTCTCGCGGCGCGGCGCCTACCGGCAAATGATCCAGGATTTCTTCGACGCGCGCGATGCCGAACTGCTGCCCACCTTCGGCCAGTTCAATTACTGGATCGGCAAGGACGCGCCCGCCGCCAGCGCGGCGGCCTGAATCATCGCCCGGTGCACCGCGCCGCTATGATGCAGCGCATCAGAAACGAGCACGCATAGCAACGACGGCTTCCTCCGGGAGGCCGCTTTTCCTTGCGGCTGGAATGAGCGTTCGCCGCCAACAAATGGAGTCCGGCGCGGACGCGCACCGCGAGCGCGGCGGCTTCGTTACAGATCAAGTGCGTGAACCTGGGTGCTCGGGCCGGGCGTCAGGATGTATCGTACTCATACGCCGGCAAGGGTTCTCCGCAATCCTTGCAGAACTTTGCCTCCGGCTCGTGCCCTTCGCTCAGGCATGAGGGGCAGGTTCGGGTGGTCGGCTTCCAGTTCATTCGCTGCGATGTCATTTCCGCCGTCACGATTCCGGTCGGCACCGCCAGCACGCCCCAGCCCAGCAGCATCATGAACGAGGCGATGAAGCGCCCCAGGGTGGTCTGCGGCGTCAGGTCGCCATAGCCGACCGTCGTCATCGTCACGGTGGCCCAGTACATCGCCATCGGAATGCTGGTGAAGCCGTTTTCCGGACCTTCGACCACGTACATCACGGTCCCCAGAATGAGCACCGCCATCATCACCACCGACAGGAATATGAGGATCTTGCGCCCGCTCGCGCGCAGGGCGCGCCCAAGCCGGATGTATTCGGTGATGTACAGCGTAAGCTTGAAGATGCGGAAGATGCGCAGCAGCCGCAGGATGCGGATGTCGAGGAAGGCCGACACTTCCGGCACCAAGAGCGCAAAATAAGTCGGCAGTACCGATATCAGGTCGATCACGCCGAAAAAGCTGGTCGCGTAGCGCCACGGATGGCGCACGCAGCACAGGCGCGCGACGTATTCGACCGTAAACAGCAGCGTGAACGTCCACTCCATCACGTTGAGCGGACGCCCGAAACGGCCCACCATCGAAGGCACGCTGTCGAGCAGGACCACGACGATGCTGAGCAGGATGACCGCCACCAGCAGCACGTCGAACGTCTTGCCGGTGCTCGTGTCGGCTTCAAAAATAATCGTCTAGATGCGCCGGCGCAGGCGGTGTCGGGCTTGCCGAAGGCCGGCGGCGTGTGCGGAGCGATGGCCTCTGCCGGCGTGGGTGTATCGGTCGTCGTGGTGTGCGGTCAGCCCGGCCAGGCCGGACCTTTCAGCTCGACCGTGTTGCCTTCGGGGTCGTCCAGGTAGATCGACGGCCCCTCCCCTTCGGCGCCGTAGCGCGATTCGACCGCGCCGGGCGTGACGCCGCATGCAGCCAGGTGATCCCGGATCGCCTGCGCATCGAACGGTTCGACCCGAAAACACACATGGTCCATATTGCGCCCTTCGCGCCCGGGCGCCGCACCGCCGGCCCGTCCCAGCTTGCCGTCCACCGGCACCAAGTCGACCAGCGCACGGCCGGCGCGCAGCTGCACCAGGCCGATGTGGTCCTGGCGCCGCTCGATGGTGCACCCAAGCACGTCGCGGTAGAAGCCGATCATCGCTTCCAGGTCGACCACGCGCAGAACCACGTGGTCGATCTCACGGATATGTATCATCGCGGCGTCCCGGGTTCAGTCGGCGTGCCGTTCGACCCAGACCGCGAAGGCGTCGACGAACTTTTGCAGGAAGGCTTTGGTGCTGTCGTTGGTGAGGTTGTCGCCTTCGTACTGGCTGCCGATATTGGCAAGGTAGGCTTCGGGCTGCTGCATGGTGGGCATGTTCAGGAACACCAGCGACTGACGCAGGTGATGGTTGGCGCCGAACGCGCCGAGCGCGCCGGGCGTGACGCTGACCACGGCGCACGGTTTGCTGCCCCACGCGCTCTGGCCGTACGGACGCGAGCCGACGTCGATCGCGTTCTTCAGCGCGGCGGGCATCGAACGGTTGTATTCCGGGGTGCAGAACAGGACCCCGTCGAATTCCTTGAGCTTGTCGCGGAACTCGATGTAGACCGGCGGCGGCGCGGCGTCGTCGTCCTGGTTGTACAGACGCAGCTGGCCGATGTCGACGATCTCCAGGTCCAGCGTGGGCGGCGCCAGCAGCATCAGCGTCTTGGCGACCTTGCGGTTGAACGAATCCTTGCGCAAGCTGCCAATGATGACAGCGATTTTTCTTGAAGCCATGGCGGTCCTTTCGGGGGTGGTCGGTTGGTCGGCGGTGGAGCAACTGTAAATCTTAACAATTTTCACAGCACCGCGCGCACTTTCCCGAACACCCCCGTCGAACGGGTACTTAGTAAGCCGCCGTGAAACGCTGGCGGCTGTGCGCCGGCTGTTCCAGTTCATCGATCATGGCCAGCGCGTAGTCTTCCACCGAAATGGCGCTGTTGCCGGCGGCGTCAAGCAGCAGCGCGTCGCCGCCCAGGCGGAATACGCCGGTGCGCTCGCCGGGCGAGATCATGGCGGCGGGACTGAGCATGGTCCAGTCGAGCGAGGCTTGCGCGCGCAGCAGCGCGAGCGCCTGGCGCGCGCCTTCGGCACTGGCGCGGTACGCCTCCGGAAAGCCGGGCGTGTCGAGCAGCTGCACGCCCGGCGCCACTTCCAGCGAACCGGCGCCGCCGACCATCAGCAGGCGCGGCACGCGCGCTTCCTTGACGGCCGCGACGATGTTGCGTGCGCCGGTCAGATAGTAAGCCTGCACGTCGCTCTGCGCATGGCCGCTGAAAGCCGACAGCACGGCGTCGGCGCCGGCCAGTTGCGCGGTCAGCGCGGCGACGTCCATCACGTCCGCCGCGCGTGCCTGCAGGCGCGCGCGCGCGGCCAGCTTGTCCGGACGGGTCGACAGCGCGGTGACCGCATGGCCGCGGTCCAGGGCTTCATTGAGCAAGGCTGTGCCGATAAATCCGGTGGCGCCGATCAGTACGATGTTCATTGCGAAACTCCTGCTGTTGTTTGGATGAGATGCATGATGACTGCAAGCATTGATTCAATAAACAGCGATTGGAATAATTCATTGTTACGAAATTCTAATCAATACAACCGGTTGGACAATCCTGACCGGCGTTGCGACGGCATAAAGCGCGGACGCCTGCGAGGCGGACTATTTAATCACTACTAACGAAGCGCCGGATGCGATCCGGACGCTCAGCCAATGATGCTCCGCTTCCATCATGTTGCTCGCCAGGCGGCCGACCTTGCCGCCCGGACGAACGGCCTCATGGGTTTGTAACAAGGAGCGGCGCCCAAGCAGCGGTCCAGCCGGACAGCCTCTGTGCAGTGGCCGCCATGCGCGGCATTTACAGGAGAGTGTGATGGATGAACAGGACAAACTACAAGGCAGGCCGAATGACGATACTTATGACCGCCCACGGGTGGTGGTGCGTTTTCGCGCAGGCGTGAGGCTCGATGACCGGGGTGACCTGGGCGAGCAGATCGACAGAAACAATCTCGGATCATGGAGGAAACTGCTTGGGCAATTCCCCGGTCTCACGGTACGCCCGGTATTTACTTTGGTCAGGGGAAACCAGCTGGAGCAACTGATCCGGCGCGCGGTCCAGATGGACCCGACCTACAAGCCGGCCGACTTCGGCACGTTCTTTTATATCGACGCGCCCTCCGATACCGATCTGGCCGCGCTGGCCAAGACGCTGATGCGTTGGAACAGCGTGCAAACCGCCTATGTCGACCGGGCCGGACCACCGCCCGTCAATCCGTCGGATGACCCGCAACGGGTCAATCAGGGCTACCTCGATCCGGCGCCGGACGGCATCGATGCCGAATTCGCGTGGACCCAGCTTGGCGGCGATGGCGCGGGCCAGCGCCTGGTCGACCTGGAGTACGGCTGGACCCTGGACCACGAAGACCTTGCGGCGCACGGCATCACGCTGCTGTACGGATCAAACGCCGACACGTTCCGCAACCATGGCACCTCTGTTCTCGGCACCATTTGCGCCGTCGACAATACGATCGGCTGCGTTGGTATCGTGCCGGCGCTCGATGCCGTTGGTGTCGTGTCGCATTACATGAATACGCGGCCGAACGCCATCTTCGCCGCCATCGCCCACCAGAGCTTCGGCGAAGTGCTGCTGCTGGAGGCGCAGGTCTACTTGAACGATAGCTTGCTGCTCGGGCCGATCGAAGCCTACGACGCGGATTACGAAGCGATCCGCCTGGCCACGGCGCTGGGCATCATCGTGATCGAAGCCGGCGGCAACGGCACCAACAACGGCTTCACGCCGCCGCTGAACATGGATACCTACACTACCTTGTCGGGCCAGGCTATCCTCAACCGCGACGATGCCAATCCCGAATTCCGCGATTCGGGTGCGATCATGGTCACGGCGGCCAGCGCCGCCGCGCCGCATACGCGGCTGCCTTTTGCCCCATACGGCAAGCGCATCGACTGCTATGCCTGGGGCGAGAGCATCACCACCCTGCGCTCGGATGCGAGCGGCCTGACCAACGGGTACACCACGGGCTTTAGCGGCACCTCGGGCGCCTCGGCGATCATCGCCGGTGCAGCGCTGGCCGTCCAGGGTGGCGCGGTAGCGCAGTCGCCCGCGAGCGGACGCGTCAGCCCGCGCCAGATGCGCGATATCCTGAGCAGTGCGGCAACGGGGACCCTTCCATCACACGCCGAAACGACACGCATCGCGGTGATGCCCGATTTGCGCAAGATATTCGACGAGGTCCTGGGTGCCACGCCCGACCTCTATATCCGCGACTTCGTCGGCGACACGGGCGAGCCGCACGGCGGCGCGATTTCCGCCAGCCCGGACGTGTTCCTCAGGCCGACGCTGGCCGCCGACCCGCAGGCCGAATTCGGTGCCGGCAGCACCCTGGCCGACAGCGCCGCCCTGGGCTGGACGGCCGAAACGGGCCAGGACAACTACATCTACGTGCGGGTCAAGAACCGGGGTGGCGCCGCCGCCACGTCGGTCGTGGCAACCGTGTACTGGGCGCCCGTCGCCACCCTGGTCACCCCGGACCTGTGGACGCTGGTCGGCAGCACCACCCTGCCATCGGTGCCGGCGGGAGACGTGCTGACCGTATCGTCCGCCATCGTCTGGCCGCAGGCCGCGATCCCGGCGCCCGGGCACTATTGTTTTGTCGCGCTGATCGGCAATGCCGCCGACCCGGCGCCGGCGCCCGCCGAATTCCTGGTCTGGGAAAATTTCACGACCTTCGTCCGGGCGAATAACAACGTCACATGGCGCAACTTCAACGTCGAGGAAAATGCACCGGATGCGGACGATCCGTCCACGCCGGATTTCAAGGCGCTCGAATTCATTGCGCCCGGTGCGCCCGACCGGGGCCGCGAGATGGCGCTGGAGGTCGTCGGCAGGCTGCCGCCCGGCGCCGGCGCCCTGCTGGAAATGCCGCTGGTGTTTTTCCGCATGCTGCAAGCGCGCCAGCTGGCGGCCGACGCCATCATCGACCAGGAACGCGGCGTTGCCCGGATCGCGGTCAATCCGAACAGGCGCACCAATTTCGGCTACGTCCTGTTCCCCGCCAGGTCGCGCATGCCGTTCCGGCTGCTGGTCCAGATTCCTCAAGAGAACCGTGACCAGGCCTACCAGATTTATGTGCGGCAGTTGTGGAGAAAACAGGAGGTCGGGAGGGTCACATGGCAGCTTCAGCCACGGGACGCGCAGCCGTAAGCGGTTGATCGCCCCCACCGGCAGCGTGCGCTGCCGGTGGCGATTGATCGCCGATCTCGCATGGTTGATAATGGATTGATTTCAATTCCTTATCAATCCAGATGACGCCTCTCGATCAGATCGACCTGAACAGCCTGACCATCTTCGACGCCGTCGCCGAGGCGGGCAGTTTTACAGCCGCGGCGGACCGACTGGGCGTGGCCAAGGCCAGGATCAGCGTGCAGATCGCGCGCCTGGAACGGCAGCTGGGCGTGTCGCTGTTTACCCGCACCACGCGCCAGGTGGCGCCCACCGATGCCGGACGCGCGCTGCACGCGCAATGCCAGCCGCTGCTGCGCGCCCTGTCCGACGCGCTGGCGCAGGCCGGCAGCGACCAGGGCGAGCTGTCCGGCATGCTGCGCATCTCCACCACGGCGCTGCAGGTGGCCCACTCCATCGGCCCGGCGCTGGTGCAGTTCATGGCGCGCCACCCGCGCATCACGGTCGACCTGCGCACCGCCGACAAGGTGGCCGACATGATCGCCGAAGGCATCGACCTGTCGTTTCGCATGGGCTGGCTGCGCGACTCGACCCAGCGCGCCATCAAGCTGGGCGAATTCACCCAGCACGTGGTGGCGGCACCGTCGTACTTGCAGCGGCGCGGTTATCCGGCCACGCCCCAGGACCTGGCGCAGCACGACTGGGTGGCGTTGTCGCTGATGCGCACCCCGCACACCTGGACCTTCACCGGAGCCGATGGCGCCGGGACTGTGGTGCAGACGGCGTCACGCATCCAGGTCGACTCGCCGGCCGCTTTGCTGGCGCTGATCGAGCAAGGCGCCGGGATGACGGTGATGGAAGGGCAAACGCTGAGTGCGAGCTTCAAGGCCGGCACTGTGGTCGAACTGCTGGCGCAATGGTCGCTGCCGCGCGGCGGCATGTACGCCGTGCTACCGCCCGGACGCCAGGCGCCGGCGCGGGTGCGTGCGTTCATCGACTTTTATCGGGCCTATCTGCAGCGCGCCGACACTATTTGATGAGTGGCAAGCGCATTGTGCAGTATGATTTTTTTTGCGCGTTTTTAAATGGGATAGGCATCATGAGTAAGAAAGATGAAGTAGTGCGGGAAATGGCCGGCGTACTGCTGGAGTTCATGGCGCTGACCAAGCTCGATTGGGATGCCACCTATTTCCGTTTTGCCAGCCCTGGCGGAGGAACAACCAGCTCCGAATGGCTTTATCGAAAAAACAGGGAATTGGATTATTTTCAGGGTATCGCGCAACTGGAAATGACATATCAGACCACGCTGGAGAAGCTGGCGGAGAATTTATCCGACGAGATCGTGAGCGAGGGGCGGGAGCGGCCTGTCGTCATCGTGGCCACGGTCGATAGCGAGAAAAATTACGATCTGAAGTTCGATTATAAAAACCCGTCCGCACTGGAAATCCGGCCGCTGAGCCTGGGAATGGCGAATTCCTATTTTGGTGATGAAATCGTCATCGACAAAAACATCGAGGAATTTCAGGGACACTTGAAAGGTTTGGCATCGTAAGAAAGATAAAACCGGCGCAGGCCTCGAATCGGGACCCTACAGCCAGCGGTTGACAGGTGCATTGCGCAGGCACGCCATCATGCGCGCTTCGTCGACGATGCCGCGCCCTGTCAGCTCCCCGCCAATCTCAAGGAAGATCGCGTAGTCGTCGGCGCAGCCGGTGTTCGCGGACAGCAGATCGAGCACCTGTTTCAGCACCCGCGCCTGCCCCGCCCCGTGCGCCGCGACGATCAGATCGCGCATGCGCAGCTTCAGGCGGCGGTTGGCGCGCGCGCCCTCTTCCTCGCTGCCGAATTCAGTGCCGTGGTAGCAATCGACATCGTCTTCCAGCGCCGCCAATTGTTCGAGCAACTCCATCGCTAAATCCTGCCACGCCGGAACTCGGCCAGGAATTTCTTTGCCTGCGCGGCGCTCAAAACGACCACCGGGTCGCCATGCCACGCATACAAAAACGGCGTGCCGCCGAGGCGGTCGGTCAGCTTGGCCGACAGAAGGAAGCGCGTGCCGGCCGGATGGAGCGCCCGGTCCACCAGCGCGCGCGCGCACTGCACGCGCAGGCTGGGGGCGAAGGCCTGCCCCGCCATCGGGCGGATGCGCAAGGCGCCAGTGCGCGCATCCTCGTACGATTCGACCGCCACGTCGCGGTATGCCCAGGTATCGCGTGCCATGTTTATGCCTTCGCTGCCAGGGCCGGTTCGCGAACGACATGCGCTTCGCGGATCGGCAGGTTGATAAGAGCCGCGGCCAAGGCGAGCACGATGTCGGCGTACCACATCCAGGTAAAGTCGCCGTAGGCCACGAACGAGAGCCCGCCCAGCCACGCGCCGAAGAAGCCGCCCACCTGATGCGACAGCAAGGTCAGGCCGAACAGCGTGGACAGGTAGCGCATGCCGAACAGTTTGCCGACCAGGCCCGCCGTCGGCGGCACCGTCGCCAGCCACGTGAAACCGAGCGCGCCGGCGAATACGTAGAAGGTCATGGGGGTCTTGGGCGCCAGCAGGTAGGCGACGACGATCACGGCGCGGCTGGCGTACATCAGGGCCAGCAGGGACTTCATGCGGTAGCGGGTCGACAGCGCGCCCGCTGTCAGGCTGCCGGCGATGTTGAATAAGCCGATCAGCGCAAGCGCATTGGCCGACACCCCCGCCGGCAGGCTGCACAGGGCGACCTCGCCCGGCAGGTGCGTAACCAGAAAGGCGATGTGAAAGCCGCAGGTGAAAAAGCCGGCATGCAGGCACAGGTAGCTGCGGTCGCGCAGTGCGATCTTGATCTGCGCGCCAAGGCCGATGCCGGGTACCTCGGCCGGCTTTGGCGGCGCCACAACAGCGGGATCGGCCTTCGCCAGCCCGGCACCCTTGCGCAGCGGCCAAGCCAGGGGAATCGTCAGCAAGGTGGTCGCGGCCATGGTCAGCATCGCCGCAATCCAGCCGGCGCTGTTGATGATCGCCTGCATCAGCGGCGCGAACACGAATTGGCCGAACGAGCCGCCGGCGTTGATAAAGCCTGCCGCGAACGGACGGCGCGCGGCCGGCAAGCGCTGCGCGGTGGCGCCGATCAGGATCGAGAAGCTGCCGGCGCCCGCCCCCGCCGCCGTCAGCAAGCCCATGGTCAGCATCAGGCCCCACTGCGAGGACACGAAGGGCGTCGCCGCCATGCCGGCGGCAAGCATGACGGCGCCCAGGATGATGACCTTGGCCGAGCCCCATTTGTCGGCCACGGCGCCGAACACCGGCTGCGCCGCGCCCCACACGAACTGCCCGATCGCCATGGCGAAGCTGATCGATGCCACTCCCAGCCCGGTCGAGGTGTTGATCGGCGAGAGAAACAAACCCGTGGTCAGGCGCGCGCCCATGGTGATCATCAAAATCGCCGAGGCGGCGAGGATCAACAGCCACGCGGCGCGCGGCGTCATCTCATTCTGGGTGGGCATGGGGCAGGTCCTCGATCAATGGCGTTAATTGGGCAAGCGTGGATTCAAGCTGGGTGTGCAGGGCGCGCACGGCCTCGCGCCCAACCAGTTGTTCGAAGGCGCGCTGGGCGCCGCACCACACAGGGTAGGATTCGGCGAGTTTTTGCTGCCCGGCCTCGGTGATGGTGACGATGCGCTGGCGGCTGTCGGCGCCGGGGCGCGGGACCACCCAGCCGGCATCCATCAGCGGCTTGAGGTTGCGCGTGAGCGTGGTGCGTTCCATGCCGAGGCGTTCGGCCAGCTCGGCCACCGGCAGCGCCTCGCGCGCGACGTTGGCCAGCACGCTGTACTGGGTGGTCTTCAGGCCCACGGTGGCCATGTGGTGGTCGTACACGCGCGACATGGCGCGCGTGAGCTTGCGCAGCTTGAAGCAGGTACAGCCCAGCGGTTTCTCAATCGGATCGGTCATATCGTGGTGTTGCGGAAATAGGTGCAGGTACACTGATTGTTTGAAGTATATTACAATTCACGCGCCGTGTGCGCCTCTCCCCGCTTTTTAACCATCGAGCAAAAGGATGATCATGGAACAGCAAGACAAACGCCAGCAATGGCTGGACGAGGCCGCTGCAATGCGCGCCAGGCTGGCCGCGCCGGGCGTGGCGGACCGCGCCACCTTGCGCAGCAGCAGCGGCATGGAATTGTTGGAAGGCATCGGCAGCGGCGCCCTGCCCCCGGCGCCGATCGCGCACTTGATGGGGATCCTGCCGATGTCGGTGGAGCCCGGCCTCGCCGTATTCCAGGGAACCCCGGAGCGGGCGCACTACAATCCGAGCGGCGTGGTGCACGGCGGCTACGCGGCGACCATGCTCGACACCGCGCTCGGCTGCGCGATCCACACGATGCTCCCGGCCGGCAAGGGATACACGACCCTGGAGCTGAAGGTGAACTATATCCGCGCGATGACCGATACGACCGGGCCGGTGCGGGCCGAGGCGACGGTGGTCAGCGTGGGAGGCCAGGTCGGCGTGGCCGAAGCGCGCATCACCGATGCGAATGGCAAGCTGTACGCCTTTGCGACGACAACCTGCCTGGTGTTCGAGATCAGCGCTGGTTGATGATGCTGAAATTGCCGCTGCCATTTTGCAGCACGCCGACCGTGAAGGCATTGCCGGTTTGCGTGATGCTCGAGAAGTTGCCGGTCGTCCAGCTGAGCGCGCCGTTCTGCAGCGCGGTGGCGCGGTTGTAGCTGCCGGTCTGGACGATCTCCGATACGCTGCCGTTCAAGGTCGACGTCGCCGAGGCAAGGTTCTCGTTCCCGGTCTGGACGATGGTCGAGCCGTTGACCTGCCCGCTTTCATCGGCGCGGGCGACGTTGCGCTCGCCCCGTTGCACGATCGACTGGTCGACCGTGAAGGTGGTGCCGTTCTGGCGCACGTAGGCGGCGTTCAAGGTGCCGGCCTGCTCGACCCGGACGAAGGAATAGGCGGCTTCGGACTGGTCGATGAGTACCTTGTTGGCGCTGCCGGCCTGCTCGATGTCCGGTCCGCCGTATCCCGAAAAGTAATGCTGCACCACGATCCGGTTATCCGCTCCGGTCTGGCGCGCGCGCACCGAGAAGGTGGGAATGTCCTTCTGGTTGATGGAAGTGTAGTTGGCGCTGCCGCGCTGTTCGAGGGTCAGGGTTGAACTGTTCGCATGGTCCTGCCTGAACACGGCCACGTTACCCTGGCCGATCTGGAGCATGTTGTTGTCGCTGCGGTCCGTATGGTCCTGCAGGATGTTGGCGTAGTTCGCCCTGCCTTCCTGACGAACATGCACACGCGCCACAGTGGCGATCTGGACAATGCCACTTTCACCCAAGGCCGGGTCGCCGATGACGTTGTCGGTACCGATTTGCGTCACGGTAACCTGGGCATAGTCGTTGCTCTCGCGCTGCTCGACATTGCTCTTGTTGCCGCTGCCCTGCTGGGTGGTGTCGACGAACACCTGCGCCAGCGCCGGGCCGCTCGCGAACGCCAGAGCGGCGGCGAGGGCCGATAATGCGGATTTCATGATCTTTCTCCCCGTGGTTGAACCTGATGAATCAAGCTCAAGTCTAGGGGCGCGTTTTCAGGCCCGCCTGACGGCGATCAAGGTTCCCGGTCGCCTTTCCGGCAGGCGTTGCCGCCGATGCTTACGCGGAGGCGGACTTGATCAGCATGCAGATCGCCTCGGCGGCCATGCCCTCTTCCCGCCCCAGGTAGCCGAGCTTTTCGTTGGTCTTGGCCTTGACGTTGACCTGCTGGGGCGACACGCCGATGTCTTCGGCGATGCGCGAAATCATCTGCGCAATATGCGGCGCCATCTTCGGCGCCTGGGCGATGATGGTGGCGTCGATGTTGCCGATGGTATAGCCGGTGGCGACCACGCGGTGCGCCACTTCGCGCAGCAGGGTGCGCGAGTCGGCGCCGGCGAACATCGGGTCGGTGTCCGGGAAATGCTTGCCGATGTCACCGAGGCCGGCCGCGCCGAGCATCGCATCGATGATCGCGTGCAGCAAGACGTCGGCGTCCGAATGGCCCAACAGGCCCATGCGGTGCGGGATTGCCACCCCGCCGATGATCAGTTTGCGGCCCTCGACGAGGGCGTGGCAGTCGTAGCCGGTTCCGACACGGAACGGCGGGGTGGGATTGTAGGATGCCAGTGCCATGGTCTCACTCATTTCAGGTTAAGGCGCGGCCAGGTACATCTCGGCGATCCGGATGTCCGCCGGCAGCGTCACTTTTAAATTACGGGGATGTCCTTCAACCAGTTTGGGCGACAAGCCCAGGGCCTCGACCGCACTGGCGTCATCGGTAATGACGCTGGCGTCGGTGGCCGCCGCCAGTGCATCGCACAGCAGCTTGTAGCGAAACATCTGCGGGGTCTGCGCCAGCCACAGGCCGCCGCGTGCGACGGTGCTGACGTGATCGCCGCCACGCTTGACGGTGTCGACCACGGGCAAGGCCAGCAGGCCGCCGACCGGATCGTTGCCGACCGCATCGATCAATTTTCCGATCAGCGCGGCATTCAGTCCCGGCCGCGCCGCGTCGTGCACCAGCACCCAGTCATGTTCGTGCAGCTCGCCCTCCAGCGCCCGCAGGGCGTTGCGGACCGACTCCATGCGACTGGCGCCGCCGCAACGCAGCACGGTGGCTGCGCCGGACGGCACGATGGCGTCGATATACTCGTCGTGCGCGCTGACCACGACGTAGGTATGGGCGATCAGGGGGCTCGACACGAAGGCGTCGAGCGTATGACGCAGCATCGGCTTGGCGCCGATGGGCAGATACTGCTTTGGACTGCTCGATGCCATGCGCGCGCCGACGCCGGCGGCGGGGATCAGGGCAACATAGCGCGGTGCGATCTGCTTCATGGCTGTCTTCATCTGTCTCGGTTAGCCGGTCTTACAAGGGACTGTACCTCACCTGCGCAAACTTTGCTCAGGCGCGCATACTCTTGCGGCGTGTCGATGGCGGCTTGTAGCGGGTCTACTTTGGCCATCTCTTTTTGTATGTACGGCGCCCAGCCGGTATTGAGTTCCTGCTGTAGCAAGGCCATGGCCTGGCCGCGCGGCGCGTACAGGGGTTTGTCGGTGAAGCGCCGTGCCAGTGCCGCGCGCACCGTTACTTCCACTTTCGGCAAATGGTCGAGATAGGTCTTGAGATGCCGCATCTCATGCGCAAGAATTTCCTGATATGCACAAGAACCCGGGCGAAACTCGCGTCCGACGTACACCACTACCGGGCTGTACAGCAGCGAGACGGTGATCCGCGGCGCCACGCACTCGTAGCCGGTGACGGGATCGATCAGCATCGGTGCCTTGAGCGAAATCGTCGAGCGCGACTCGGTCCGGGTCAGGCCCAGCACAAAGGTACCGGCCGCGCCCGGCTTCATGGCGGTAAGGCCGTGGAAGGACACCGTATTATTGATGGTGTAGCCGCTCGGGATAGAGTGCAGCACCGAGATCCCCTTGTCCATCGCGTCCTCGCACTGCGCCTGGAAGGCGCTGCGCGCCGCCCAGCCGCTGGACGAGCAGAGGATGGCGACCACGAATGCCAGCATTTTCATGGCGGATCAAGCCGGCGGCCAGCTTCCGCCGAGGAGTTTATCGAGCCAGAAGGCGCCGATGATGGTCTTCACGTCCGTGATCTGGCCGCTGCGCACCATCTCGAGCAGCTCGGGAACGGTGGCGCTGAAGGTCTCCAGGAACTCGCCCTCGTCCAGGCGCGCCTGGCCGGCGGTAAGGCCGCGCGCGACGAACAGCTCAAGGTGCTCGTCGGAGTAGGCAATCGCGTTGTGGATGGTGCTGATGAATTGCCAGTCGGTCGCCGTGTAGCCGGTTTCTTCCTGCAGCTCGCGCCTGGCGCAGGCCAGCGGCTCCTCGCCCGCATCGATTTTCCCGGCCGGGAATTCGATGAAGACGCGTCCCAGCGGATAGCGGAACTGGCGTTCGAGCAGTACCCGGCCGTCGTCCAGCAGCGGCAGGATGACGACGGCGCCCGGATGGCGGATGTATTCGCGGGTGGCGATGGCGCCGTCGGGCAGGCTGACGCGGTCGCGCGAGACCTTCAGAAAGCTGCCCTCGTAGGCCAACTCGCCGTCGATGCGGCGCTCCGTCAGATGGTCCTCGTTCAGGTTCGGCTCCATGCGCCCTCCGATGAATTAGTGATGGCGCTTGCGCAGGTAGCGCATGACGAAGCCGGGGAACGCCAGCACCACGAACAGCGGCACGGTGATCATGTAGAACTCCTTGGTCTGGCTAAAGACGTTCCCGATGCGCGCTTCCAGCAGATAGGCGATGCCGCCGACGGCAAAGTACAGCACCACCAGTTCCAGCACGCGCCACCAGCCGGCCTTGACCGGCCCCTGGTCGGCGCTCGCGCGGCCGACCGGGATAAAGCCGAACAGCCGTTCATTCATGAACGGCAGGTTGGCCGCCGCCAATGCCAGGGCGATGGCCAACCAGCTCGATGCCGACACGTCCATCAGGAACCGATAGTCTTCGTCATCGCGTTCAGGCAAGCGGCCAGCAGCGGACCTGCGAACACGCCCAGCAGCACGGTCGCGATCCCGTTCATCGAGAGCACGGCGCGCATGTCGAATGGCGCCACGATCGGGGTGGTATCAAGCGGTTCGTCAAAGTACATCACCTTGACCACGCGCAGGTAGTAGAACGCGCCGATCAGCGAGAACATCACCGCCAGCACGGTCAGCCACACGGCACCGGTCGAGAGCACCGATTCGAGCACCGCGAACTTGGCGGCGAAGCCCATCATCGGCGGCACGCCGGCCAGCGAGAACAGCAGGATCGCCATGACGGCCGCGAACCACGGGCTGCGCTTGGCCAGGCCCTTGAAGTCGTTCAGTTCTTCCGCTTCGAAGCCGGTACGCGCCAGCATCATGATCAGGCCGAAGGTACCGAGGGTGGTCAGCACATACGTGATCGAGTAGTACATGGCGGCGCTGTAGGCGGAAGCGGCATTGCTGGCGTCGGGAATCGCGTTGGCATCAAGCGGATTGGCGACCACGCCGGCCAGGAGGCCCAGCAGCACGAAGCCCATCTGCGCGATGGTCGAATACGCGAGCATGCGTTTCAGGTTGGTCTGGGCAATCGCGGTCAGGTTACCGATCGCCAGCGACAGCACGGCCAGCACCATCAGCATCTGCTGCCAGTCGATCGCCATCGGCAGCAAGCCTTCCACCAGCAGGCGGATGCAGATCGCGAACGCCGCCAGTTTCGGCGCGCCGCCCAGCAGCAGGGTCACCGCGGTCGGCGCGCCCTGGTACACGTCCGGCACCCACATGTGGAACGGAACGACGCCGAGCTTGAACGCCAGGCCGGCCACCAGGAACACCAGGCCGAACACCAGGATGTTCAGGTTGGCGGTGGACGATGCCGCCGCCTTCGAGATTTCGTTGATGTCGAGCGAACCGGTGGCGCCGTACAGCATCGAAATACCATACAGCAGGAAGCCGGATGCCAGCGCGCCGAGGATGAAGTACTTCATCGACGCTTCGGTCGAGACGGCGTGATCGCGGCGCAGCGCAACGAGGGCGTACAGCGACAGCGACATCAGTTCCAGGCCCAGGTAAATGATCAGCATGTTGTTACCGGAGATCATGATCATCTGGCCGAGCATCGAGAACAGCGCCAGCACATAGAATTCGCCGCCCAAGTTACCGGACAACATGCCGCGTTCGGTCGCATAGGTGCGCGAGTAGACCAGGGTGATGCCGATGGCCAGGTAGGTAAACAGCTTGAGCAGGTTCGCCATCGGGTCCGACACGAACATGTTGTGGAACGTGTAGACCGTGGTGCCGGCCGCGTAGTCCGAGTAAGTCAGGGCGGCGCAGCCGACCAGTGCCGCCAGCGACAGCCAGTAGGTCAGGACGCGCTTGCCATCCTTGAGGAACATGTCGATCAGCAGGATCGCCGAAGCGGCGACCAGCAGGAAGATTTCGGCGTAAACCGGGATCAGGTTGGGATTCGTAGTCTGGATCATAGTCTTCTTTATTGCGGCAGTTTCGACACGGAGACATGCTGGAGCAGGTCCGCGACCGAGGTTTGCATCGTGTCCGTGAACGGCGCCGGGTACAGGCCCATGGCGATCACGGCGATGGCCAGGATGCCGAGCATGACGAATTCGCGCGTGTTCAGGTCCGTCAGTTCGGCGACGTGCTTGTTGGCGACAGCGCCGAAGACAACGCGCTTGACCATCCACAGCGAGTAAGCCGCGCCGAAGATCAGGGCGGTCGCCGCCAGCATGCCGATCCAGAAATTGAATTCGACGGCGCCCAGGATGACCATGAACTCGCCCACGAAACCGGAGGTCGCCGGCAGGCCGCAGTTGGCCATCGAGAACAGCACGATAAAGGCGGCGAACTTGGGCATGCGGTTGACCACCCCTCCGTAGTCGGCGATCTGGCGCGAGTGCATGCGGTCGTACAGAACGCCGATACACAGGAACATGGCGCCCGAGATGAAGCCGTGCGAGATCATTTGCACGATGCCACCCGACACCGACATCTGGTTGAACATGAAAAAGCCCAGGGTCACGAAACCCATGTGCGCGATCGACGAATAGGCGACCAGTTTTTTCATGTCCTTCTGGACCAGCGCCACCAGGCCGATGTAGATCACGGCGATCAGCGACAGGGTGATGATGAAGCCGCCCATGTAGTGCGATGCGTCAGGGGTGATCGGCAGCGAAAAACGCAGGAAGCCGTACGCGCCCAGTTTCAGCATGATCGCGGCCAGCACGGCCGAACCGCCCGTTGGCGCTTCGACGTGGACGTCCGGCAGCCAGGTGTGGACCGGGAACATCGGCACCTTGACGGCAAACGCCATCAGGAAGGCCAGGAAGATGAAGATCTGCTCTTTCATCGTCAGCGGCAGCTTGTGCCACGTCAGGATGTCGAAGCTGCCGCCCGAGACGTTGTACAGGTAGATGATCGCGACCAGCGTCAGCAGCGAACCGAGGAAGGTGTACAGGAAGAACTTGAACGACGCGTACACGCGATTCTCGCCACCGAACACGCCGATGATGATGAACATCGGGATCAGGGTCGCTTCGAAGAAGAAGTAGAACAGCAAGCCGTCCATGGCGCAGAACACGCCGATCATCAGGCCCGACAAAATCAGGAAGGAACCCATGTACTGGGCCACGCGCTTTTCGATCACTTCCCAGGCCGAGATCACGACGATCACGGTGATGAAAGCCGTCAGCGGCACGAACCACAGCGACAGGCCGTCGATCGCCAGCGAGTACATGATGTTGAAGCGGCCGATCCACGGCGTGCTTTCGACGAACTGCATGCCGTGAGCGACGTTATCGAAGTGCTGGATCAGCGGCAGCGTCACCAGGAAGCTGGCGATGGAGGCGATCAGCGCCATCCACCGGGTCATGCCCGGCTTGTCGTCGCGGCCTATCGCAAGAATGGCCGCGCCAAGGACGATCGGGAGCCAGATCGCCAGGCTCAGATACGGAGGGAAGTTAGAAATCGTAGACTGCATCATGTTTTGTTGTCTTTGCGTGTCTGATTAAGCGTGCCAGAACGGGAGGAAGTACATCAGTGCGCCAAGCACGCCGATGATCATCACGAACGCGTAATGGTAGATATAGCCGGTCTGTCCGAGACGGACGATGGACGAGAACCAGCCAACCACTTTCGCGCTTCCGTTGACGACCAGGCCATCGATCAGGCCCTTGTCGCCGATATTCCACAGGCCGTTGCCAAGCAGGCGCGCGCCACCGGCGAACACCACGTCGTTGAACTTGTCCATGTAGTACTTGTTGTCCAGCAGCGTATGGATGGCTTTGAACTTGGCATAGAACCAGGCCGGTACACGCGGATTGATCATGTAGCAGTAGTAAGCCGCGGCCACGCCGCCCAGGGCCAGCCAGAACGGCGCGGTTTGCAGGCCGTGGACGACCATGCCGACCGGGCCATGGAAGCCTTCGGCCAGTGCCTTCATGGCACCGTGGTTGTCGCCGACGGTGATGACACCCTCGAAGAATTTACCGAACAGCATAGGCTCGATGGTCAGGAAGCCAATGATCACCGATGGAATGGCCAGCAGGATCAGCGGCAGGGTCACCACCAGCGGCGACTCGTGCGGCTTCTGGCCCGGGGCCAGGCCGTGGTGCGCGTGCGTGTCCTCGTCGTGGTGCGCGTGCGCAGCCTCTTCGTGATGCGCGTCGGAGTCGTGCGCGTGCGCATGCGCATCGGCGTGCTTGGCGTCGTGCTTAGCGTCGTGTTTTGCAGCGTTCTTCTTGGCGTTCTTCTTGGCTTGCTTCGCATCGTGCTTGGCATCGTGCTTCGCGTCGTGCGCATGATGGTCATGCGCATGCGCCTTGCCGAAACGCTCTTCGCCGTGGAATACCAGGAAGTACATGCGGAAGGAGTAGAACGCCGTGACGAACACGCCGGCAAGCACCGCGAAGTTGGCAAAGCCAGCGCCCCAGATATGGGTCGCGTGCACCGCTTCGATGATGCTGTCCTTCGAGTAGAAACCGGAGAAGAACGGGGTACCGATCAGCGCCAGGGAGCCGAGCAGCGCGGTGATCCAGGTGATCGGCATGTACTTGCGCAGGCCGCCCATGTTGCGGATGTCCTGGTCGTGGTGCATGCCGATGATGACCGAGCCGGCGCCGAGGAACAGCAGCGCTTTGAAGAATGCGTGCGTCATCAGGTGGAATACGGCGACCGAGTAGGCGGACGAACCGAGTGCGACCGTCATGTAGCCGAGCTGCGACAGGGTCGAGTAAGCGACCACGCGCTTGATGTCGTTCTGGATGATGCCCAAAAAGCCCATGAACAGCGCCGTGATCGAACCGATCACCAGCACGAACGAGAGCGCGGTATCCGACAGCTCGAACAGCGGCGACATGCGCGCCACCATGAAGATGCCGGCGGTCACCATGGTCGCGGCGTGGATCAGTGCCGAGATCGGGGTCGGGCCTTCCATCGAATCGGGCAGCCAGACGTGCAGCGGGAACTGGGCCGATTTGCCCATCGCGCCGATGAACAGGCAGATGCAGGCAACGGTGAGCAGCATCCAGTCCGAACCGGGCAAGGTCATCAGGGCCAGCGCTTCTTTTTTGGCGAAGACTTCGGTGTAATTCATGGAACCTGCGTACGCCAGCAGCAGTCCAATACCCAGGATGAAGCCGAAGTCGCCCACGCGGTTGACCAGGAACGCTTTCATGTTCGCAAAGATCGCGGTCGGGCGGGTGTACCAGAAACCGATCAACAGATAGGAGACCAGGCCCACCGCTTCCCAGCCGAAGAACAGCTGCAGGAAGTTGTTGGCCATGACCAGCATCAGCATCGAGAACGTAAACAGCGAAATGTAGGCGAAGAAGCGGTTGTAGCCTTCATCTTCGGCCATGTAGCCGATGGTGTAGATGTGCACCATGAGCGAGACGAAGGTGACCACGCACATCATCATCGCCGACAGCGAATCGATCTGGAAGCCGACTTCCATTTTCAGCGTGCCGACGGTCATCCAGTTATAGATGGTGCCGTTGAAGCTGGCGCCGTCGAGCACGGCCATCAAGGTCTGCACCGACAGGACCAGCGCGATCAGCACGCCCAAAATCGTGACGGTATGCGACGTTTTACGGCCGACCAGGTTACCGAAGAATTTTGTTCCGAACAAGCCCGCAATCACAGCACCAGCCAGCGGCGCCAGTGGTACGGCAAGAAGGACGTTAGGGTTAAGAAGTTGCCCCGCCATGTTGAACCTTAATCGTTATGTATTCGAGTATGAATGTAAGCGCCAAACGGACCGGATTAGCCTTTGAGGGTATCGAGGTCTTCCACATTGATCGTGTCCAGGTTTCGGAACATGACCACCAGAATCGCGAGGCCGATTGCCGATTCGGCGGCGGCCACGGTCAGGATGAAGAAGACGAAGATTTGCCCCGCCGCGTCGCCCAGGTAGTGGGAAAACGCGATGAAGTTCAAATTCACGGCCAGCAGCATCAATTCAATCGCCATCAGCAGGACGATGACGTTTTTGCGGTTCAGGAAGATCCCGACGATCGAGATCGCGAACAGGATCGCGCCCAGGACCAGGTAGTGTGCGAGCGATAAGGTCATTTTGTCTCCTTGGGAGCGGCAGCGCCGTCAGGCGCGGTGGCGGCCTGGGCTTCGGCGGCGGCCAGCGCGGCCGCTTTCGATGCCGCGTCGATGGCGGGCTGGTCGACCGTGGCCATCTTCACGATGCGCAGGCGGTCGTTACGCTTGACGCGCACGGCATCGCCCGGGTTGAAGGCCTTGGTGTCCTTGCGGCGGCGCAGGGTCAGCGCGACGGCGGCGACGATGGCCACCAGCAGGATCGCCGCGGCGATCTCGAAGCCGAGGATGTACTTGGTGTAGATCAGCAAGCCCAATTCCTTGGTGCCGCCGATGTTCGCGCCGACCGTTTCGGCCTCCTGCTCGAACTTCATGAAACCGCGCCACAGCACCGCCGCCATTTCCAGCACGATGAGCGCGCCGATGCCGGTGGCCAGCGGCAGGTAGGACCAGAAGCCCTCCCGCATGCGGTCCATATTAATATCGAGCATCATGACCACGAACAGGAACAGCACCATCACCGCGCCGACATACACGAGCACCAGCACGATGGCCAGGAACTCGGCCTTGAGCAGCATCCAGATGCCGGCCGCATTGAAGAACGCCAGCACCAGGAACAGTGCCGCGTGGACCGGATTGCGGGCGGTGATAACGCGGGTCGCGGCGAGGATCATAATCGCCGAGAACACGTAGAACAACACAGTTTTAAATTCCATAACTAACCCAGAGTTCTTGCAATTGAATTTGCTAAATACATCGTTGGCTAACGACTAGCGGTAAGGGGCATCGGCCGCGCGCGCGGCGGCGATGTCGCCTTCGTAGCGATCGCCGACAGCCAGCAACATCTCTTTCGTATAGTACAGATCGCCGCGTTTTTCGCCGTGGTATTCCAGCACGTGCGTCTCGACGATCGAGTCAACCGGGCAGGATTCTTCGCAAAAGCCGCAGAAAATGCACTTGGTCAGGTCGATGTCGTAACGCGTCGTGCGGCGCGAACCGTCGTCGCGCTGTTCCGATTCGATCGTGATCGCCATGGCCGGGCACACCGCTTCGCACAGCTTGCAGGCGATGCAGCGCTCTTCCCCGTTGGGATAGCGGCGCAGCGCATGCAGGCCGCGGAAACGCGGCGACATCGGGGTCTTCTCTTCCGGATACTGCACGGTGATCTTGCGCGAGAACGCGTAGCGTCCGGTCAGCGCCAATCCCTTGATCAGTTCGGTCAGCAGCATGCTGCTGAAAAAGTCTTTCACTCGTTCCATTATCTCTTCCTTACTTCCAAATATTCCAGGATGTCTGCATCCAGCCTGCGACCAGGACCAGCCAGACCAGGCAAATCGGAATGAAAATCTTCCAGCCGAGGCGCATGATCTGGTCATAGCGATAGCGCGGGAAGGTGCCGCGAACCCAGATGAACAGCGAGACAATCACAAAGGCCTTGGCGAACAGCCAGAAGAAGCCGAGGAAGCCGCCCAGCACGCCGCCAACTTCCATGAAGGCGAACGGCGCGTGCCAGCCGCCCAGGAACATGATCGATGCCAGGGTGCCGATCAGGATCATGTTGGCGTATTCGGCCAGCATGAACATGGCGTAGGACATGCCCGAGTACTCGACCATGTGGCCGGCCACGATTTCCGATTCGCCCTCGACCACGTCGAACGGGGAACGGTTGCATTCGGCCAGACCGGAGGTCAGGTAGACCACGAACAGCGGCAGCAGCGGCCACACGTTCCACGACAGCATGGAGACGCCGTGCGCCACGCCCCAGCCCATGTTCTGGCCGGCGACGATGTCGGAGAAGTTCAGGCTGCCCGAAACCATCAGGATCACCACCAGCACGAAGCCGATGGGAATTTCGTACGAAATCATCTGGGCCGATGCGCGCATCGCACCCATGAACGAGTATTTCGAGTTCGACGCCCAGCCGGCGATGATGATGCCGTACACCTCGATCGAGGTGATCGCCATCAGCAGCAGCAGGCCGGCATTGACGTCGGCCAGGGCGATGCCGGGACCGAACGGCACCACCACCCAGGCGGCCAGGGCCGGCATGATGGTCATGATCGGACCGAGCACGAACAGGCCGCTCGATGCCTTGGCCGGGACCACGATCTCTTTGAAGAGCAGCTTGAGCGCATCGGCGATCGGCTGCAGCAGACCCATCGGGCCGACGCGGTTGGGACCGACGCGGATCTGGATCCAGCCGATCAGCTTGCGTTCCCACAGGGTCGCGTAGGCAACCAGGCCCATCAGCGGCAGCAAGACGCACATGATCTTGGCCATGGTCCAGATCAGCGGCCAGATGTAGCCGACGTTGGTCGCGCCCCAGGCGTTGATGCCGTCAATCATTTCAGGCAGAGCCATCAGACCCCCTCCCCTGCTTTTTCAACTGTGATAGCACCGAACATCGCGCCCAGCGTGGCGGTCAGCGGGTGGGCCGAGGCGACACGCACGGTGTTCGCCGGCAGGCGCGCATCGATGCCGGCCACCAGGATCGCGGAGCCGGAACCCTGCGACACCAAGACTCTGGCACCAGCCTGCACGCCAAGCTTCTCGGCCAGGGCGGACGGCAGGGTGACCAGCGGCGCGTTGGCGTCGGCGGTGCGCAGCAGCGGCTCGGAACGGCGCGCGATGGCGTCGGCAAAATAGATCGGCACGTCGGTCACGCGCTCGAGGGCACCACTGGTGCCGAAGGTCGCGGACTTCAGGGCGGCCTTGCCGGTGTTGTTCAGCTTGGCCGAGAGGTCGGTCACGCCTTTGCCGAACAGCTCGTCGCGGATCGCTTCGGAGGTGTCGTATTCAAAACCGGACAGGCCCAGCAGGTTGCCCAGCACGCGCAGCACTTTCCATGCCGGACGGGTGTCGCCGAGCGGCTTGACGGTGCCGTTGAAACTTTGCGCGCGGCCTTCGCAGTTCACGAAGGTGCCCGAGGTTTCGCTGAATGGCGAAATCGGCAGCAGCACGTCGGCGTACTCGAAACCATGCTGGAAGGCCGACATGACGACGACCATTTCGGCACTATCGAGCGCGGCGCGGGCTTGCTGCGGGTTGGCGCAATCGAGCTCGGGCTCGGCGTTGAGCAGCACGTAAGCTTTTTTCGGTGCCGAGAAAACCGGAACCGCGTTCTTGGCAAATGCACCGACCAGGTAACCGCCAACCGTGTTGGCAGCTTCCGTCAGGTAGCCGAACTTGGCGCCGGTCTGTTCGGCGATCCACTGCGCAGCCGCATGCAGCGCGGACGCTTGCGGGTGGTGCGCGGCGGCGTTGCCCAGCAAGACCACGCCCGGCAGGTTCTCGTCGCCGGTGTTCAGGCTGGCGGCGATGGCCTTGGCGGCGTCGGTGGCTTCAATCGATTCGAAACCGGCTGGGGCGGCCACGCCCTTGGCGGCGGCGACAGCGGCAACGATGCCTGACAAGGCGGCCAGCCAGTCGGACGGCGCGGCGATGATCTTGTTGGCGGTCGGGATCAAGAGTTCGTCATCCGACGCGTGCACCAGCGACAGCTTGGCGCCGCTCTTGACCGCGGCGCGCAGGCGCGTGGCGACCAGCGGGTGATCCTTGCGCACGAACGAACCAATGACGAGGGCGCGCTTGACCGTCGAGAGTTCGGCGATCGGCATGCCCAGCCATGGCGTGACCTGGCCGTCCAGCGCGAAGTCGCTCTGGCGCAGGCGGAAGTCGATGTTCTCGGAACCGATGCCGCGGATCGCCTTTTGCAGCAAATGCAGCTCTTCGACGGTCGAATGCGCGGTGGCGACGGCGGCGATGCTGTCGGCGCCATGCTCATGCTTGATATTGCGCAAGCCGTGCGCCACGTATTCGAGCGCGGTCTGCCAGTCGGTCTCGGCCCACTGGCCGCCCTGCTTGATCATCGGCTTGGTCAGACGCGACTGGTTATCCAGCGCTTCGTACGAGAAACGGTCTTTGTCCGAAATCCAGCATTCGTTGATGCTATCGTTTTCCAGCGGCAAGACGCGCATGACTTTGCCGCCCTTGACCTGGACGATCAGGTTGGTGCCAAGCGAATCGTGCGGGCTGACCGATTTGCGGCGCGACAGTTCCCAGGTACGGGCGCTATAGCGGAACGGCTTCGAGGTCAGTGCGCCGACCGGGCACAGGTCGATCATATTGCCCGACACTTCAGAGTCGACGGTCTTGCCGACGAAGGAAGTGATTTCGGCGTGTTCGCCGCGGCCCAGCATGCCCAGTTCCATGACGCCGGCCACTTCCTGGCCGAAACGCACGCAGCGGGTGCAGTGGATGCAACGGGTCATTTCCTGCATCGAGATCAGCGGGCCGGCATCTTTCGGCGGAACCACGCGTTTTTCTTCTTCGTAGCGCGAGTTCGATTTGCCGTAGCCAACCGCCAGGTCTTGCAACTGGCATTCGCCGCCCTGGTCGCAGATCGGGCAGTCGAGCGGGTGGTTAATCAGCAGGAATTCCATCACGGATTTCTGTGCCTGTACCGCCTTCTCGCTGTTCGAGCGCACGATCATGCCCGCCGACACCGGCGTGGCGCAAGCCGGCAAAGGCTTCGGTGCCTTCTCGACTTCAACCAGGCACATGCGGCAGTTCGCTGCGATCGACAATTTCTTGTGATAGCAGAAGTGCGGAATGTAGGTGCCCAGCTTGTTGGCTGCGTCCATCACCATGCTACCCGGTGGGACTTCTACCTTCTTACCGTCAATTTCAATTTCAACCATGAGAGTTCTCTGGCCTTAGATATAAGCGGGCACCAGACAGTGCTTGTGCTCGATGTGATATTCAAATTCTTCGCGGAAGTTCTTCACGAAAGCGCGTACCGGCATCGCCGCCGCATCACCGAGGGCGCAAATGGTGCGGCCCTGGATGTTGTCGGCGATCGAGTTGAGCATGTCCAGGTCGTCGGGACGGCCCTGGCCGTGCTCGATGCGGTGGACCATGCGGTACATCCAGCCCGTGCCTTCGCGGCACGGCGTGCACTGGCCGCAAGACTCTTCATAATAGAAATACGACAGGCGCAGCAGCGACTTGACCATGCAGCGCGTCTCGTCCATGACGATCACGGCGCCCGAACCGAGCATCGAGCCGGCCTTGGCGATCGAATCGTAGTCGAGATCGGTGTTCATCATGACGTCGCCGCGGATCACCGGGGCGGACGAACCGCCGGGAATGACCGCCTTGATCTTTTTATCGCCGCGCATGCCGCCAGCCAGTTCCAGCAGCTTGGCGAACGGCGTACCGAGCGGCACTTCGTAGTTGCCCGGCAGGTTGACGTCGCCCGAGATCGAGAAAATCTTGCTGCCGCCATTGTTCGGCTTGCCGATGGCGGCGTATTTCTCGCCACCCATGTTCAGCAGGAACGGCACGGCGGCAAACGTTTCGGTGTTGTTGATCGTGGTCGGCTTGCCGTACAGGCCGAACGAAGCCGGGAACGGCGGCTTGAAGCGCGGCTGTCCCTTCTTGCCTTCGAGCGATTCGAGCAGCGCGGTTTCTTCGCCGCAGATGTAGGCGCCGTAGCCGTGCGCGGCGTGCAGCTGGAAGTTGAATTCGCTGCCCATGATCTTGTCGCCCAGGAAGCCGGCGGCACGCGCCTCGTCCAGTGCGTCTTCAAAGCGCGCGTATTCGGCCCAGATTTCGCCGTGGATGTAGTTGTAGCCGACCGTGATGCCCATCGCGTAGGCGCCGATGGCCATGCCTTCGATCAGCGCGTGCGGATTGTAGCGAATGATGTCGCGGTCCTTGAACGTGCCCGGCTCGCCTTCGTCGGTGTTGCAGACGAGGTATTTCTGGCCCGGGAACTGGCGTGGCATGAAGCTCCACTTCAGGCCCGTCGGGAAACCGGCGCCGCCGCGGCCGCGCAGGGAACCGGCTTTCAGTTCGGCGATGATCGTTTCCGGCGTGATTTTCTCTTCCAGGATGCGGCGCAGCGCGGAATAGCCGCCGCGGTTCACGTAATCCTGCAGGTGCCAGTTCTGGCCGTCGAGGCCGGCCAGGATGACCGGGTCGATGTGACGTGAGTGGAGGGATGTCATTTCTTCGCTTCCTCGACCAGAGTATCAATCAATTCATCGATTTTGCTATCCGACATCAGGCTGCACATGCGCTTGTTATTGACCAGCATCACGGGCGCATCGGCGCAGGCGCCCATGCACTCGCCTTCGACCAGCGTGAACTGGCCGTCGGCCGAGGTGGCGCGGTAGCCGATGCCGAGTTTTTCCTGCAGATAGTGACCGGCGTGCTCGCCGCCCGACAGGGCGCACGGCAGGTTGGTGCACACGGTGATCTTGTACTTGCCGACCGGCTTGACGTTGTACATATTGTAGAACGTGGCCACTTCCTGCACGGCGATGGCGGGCATGCCGAGGTAATCGGCGACGTCCTGCATCACTTCCGGCGGAAGCCAGCCTTTTTCATCCTGCGCAATGGCGAGCGCCGCCATGACCGCGGACTCTTTATGGTCGGGCGGATACTTGGCGACTTCACGGTCGATTTTTTTGTATGACTGCTCTGATAACAACATGGTTGTGCCTCAATTAATCGACAGCTTAGCGGTCGATACTGCCGAATACGATGTCCTGGGTGCCGATGATGGTGACGGCGTCGGCGAGCATGTGCCCGCGCGCCATTTCGTCCAGGCTCTGCAAGTGCGCATAGTCCGGGGTGCGGATCTTCAGGCGGTACGGCTTGTTGGCGCCGTCCGACACGATGTAGATGCCGAACTCGCCCTTCGGATGCTCGACCGCGGCATACGCCTCGCCCGGCGGCACGTGGAAGCCTTCGGTAAACAGCTTGAAGTGGTGAATCAGCGATTCCATGTTCGACTTCATCTCGGTGCGCTTGGGTGGCGCGACCTTGTGGTTGTCGGTCATCACCGGGCCCGGGTTGGCGCGCAGCCAGGCGGACGCCTGCTTGATGATGCGGTTCGACTGGCGCATCTCTTCCACGCGCACCAGGTAGCGGTCGTAGCAATCGCCATTGGTGCCGACCGGGACGTCGAAATCCATCTTGTCGTACACGGCGTACGGCTGCTTCTTGCGCAGATCCCACTCCACGCCCGAGCCGCGCAGCATGGCGCCGGTAAAGCCCATGGCTTTCGCCGCTTCCGGGCTCACCACGCCGATGCCGACCGTACGCTGTTTCCAGATGCGGTTATCGGTCAGCAGGGTTTCGTACTCGTCCACATAGGTGACGAAACGCTTGCAGAAGTCGTCGAGGAAGTCGAGCAGCGAGCCCTGGCGGTGTTCGTTCAGTTCGTCGATCGCCTTGGCGCTGCGGATGATCGAGGCCTTGTGCTTCGGCATCGCGTCCGGCAGGTCGCGGTACACGCCGCCCGGGCGGTAGTAAGCGGCGTGCATACGCGCGCCGGAGACCGCTTCGTAGCAGTCGAACAAATCTTCGCGGTCGCGGAAGGCGTACAGGAACGGACCCATCGCGCCGACGTCGAGCGCGTGCGTGCCGAGCCACATCAGGTGGTTCAGCAGGCGCGTGATTTCGTCGAACATGACGCGGATATATTGGGCGCGCACCGGTACTTCAATACCGAGCAGCTTCTCGATCGCCATCACATAGCCGTGCTCGTTGCTCATCATCGACACATAGTCGAGACGGTCCATGTAGGGCACCGATTGCAGGTAGGTGCGGGTTTCGGCCAGCTTTTCGGTGGCGCGGTGCAACAGGCCGATGTGCGGATCGGCACGCTGGATCACTTCGCCGTCGAGCTCGAGCACCAGGCGCAGCACGCCGTGCGCGGCCGGGTGCTGCGGACCGAAGTTGAGGGTGTAGTTCTTAATTTCAGCCAAGGTTTTTGCTCCCAGGATTCATCCCGTAGGTTTCTTCGCGGATCACGCGCGGAATGATTTCACGCGGCTCGATCGTCACGGCTTGGTAGATCACGCGCTTCTGTTCGGGGTCGTAACGCATTTCGACGTAACCGGACATCGGGAAGTCCTTGCGGAACGGATGGCCGATGAAACCGTAGTCGGTCAGGATGCGGCGCAGGTCGTTGTGGCCTTCGAACAGGATGCCGTACAGGTCGAACGCTTCGCGCTCGTACCAGTTGGCCGAACGCCACAGCTCGACGACCGAGGCCAGTACCGGCGTGTCGTCGTCCTCGGCGAACACGCGCACGCGCACACGCCAGTTATGTTCGATCGACAGCAGATGCGAGACGGCCGCGAAGCGCGCGCCATCCCAGGTGCCTTCGCCGTAGGTGGAGTAATCCACACCGCACAGGTCGAGCAATTGTTCAAATTTGAGCGCCGGGTGGTCGCGCAGGGTCTGCATCGCGGCGATATAGCCGGCGGCCTTGACCACTACGGTCACCTCGCCCAGCGCCACGCTGATAGCGGCGCCCTCACCCAGTGCGGTGCGCAGGGCGAGTTCAAGGGCTTCGAGTTTTGTCGTCATGGTGGAAACCGCTTCTTAACGTGCGATGGTATTGGTGCGCTTGATCTTGTTCTGCAGTTGCAGAATCCCGTACAGCAGCGCTTCAGCGGTCGGCGGACAGCCCGGCACGTAGACATCGACCGGCACAATGCGGTCGCAACCGCGCACCACCGAGTACGAATAGTGATAGTAGCCGCCGCCGTTGGCGCACGAGCCCATCGAGATGACCCAGCGCGGCTCCGGCATCTGGTCGTAGACCTTGCGCAGGGCCGGGGCCATCTTGTTGCACAGCGTGCCGGCGACGATCATCACGTCGGACTGGCGCGGCGAGGGACGGAACACGACGCCGAAGCGGTCCATGTCGTAGCGGGCCGCGCCCGTGTGCATCATTTCGACGGCGCAGCAAGCCAGGCCGAACGTCATCGGGAACATCGACCCGGTACGCGCCCAGTTGATCAGCTTGTCTGCTGTCGTGGTGATGAAACCTTCGTTTAATACGCCTTCAATTGACATGGCTTATTCCCAATCAAGGGCACCTTTCTTCCAGATATACCAAAAACCGACCACAAACTCGGCGATGAAGACCATCATCGTCACGAAGCCGGACCAGCCCAGCTCACGCATGGAGACGCCCCATGGGAAGAAGAATGCCGTTTCCAGATCGAACAAAATAAACAGGATTGCCACCAGATAGTAGCGGACGTCGAACTTCATGCGCGCGTCTTCAAACGCTTCAAAGCCGCACTCGTAAGGCGACAGCTTGGCGGAATCGGGCTTATGGGGAGAGAGCAGATATCCCAGTACCTGCGGGACGACACCGACACCGATGCCAACCAGGATGAACAACAGGACGGGGAAGTAATTATCGAGGTTCACTTGATGGAGCCTATATTGAACGATCGGTTAATGAAACACTGCATGTCGCAGCGCCCTACCGCACGAACCTGGCTTGAACCTTGCCACCAGGACCGAACGACTGATCCTCGCAAAAAAGCCAGCTTAGGCATAAACATGTTCGCTTATGCAACCTTGCTGGCTTTCATATTCTTGGTGCCGACGGCGAGACTCGAACTCGCACAGGCTTTCGCCCACTACCCCCTCAAGATAGCGTGTCTACCAATTTCACCACGTCGGCATTGAGTCCGCTATTCTAACATTGTTACATCACTGTATTCAATGCAAAATTGCGCGAAAACAAGGATAAAACAGAAAAACCTTACTTCTTTTTGATACTGGCCAATACCCGGCCATGCTGCCTGCGCTAATACTCTGTGCGCGGGCAGTATTCTACCAGAACTGGATTACTTTGGCACCTGATTAGCAGGTACTTCCGGTACCGTTGTCGCTGGCGCGGCCGGAACTGCTCCGCCGGTCACTGGCGCGGCAGGCACTGCCCCACCGGTAACTGGCGCGTTCGGCACGGCCGACGGAGCGGCAGGCGCAGCAAGCGACGGTGCGGCGGTCGGGATTGCACCCGGGCCGGTCACTGGCGCTGGCGCCGTCACGGCTGCGCGATCCATCACGCCGCCGCCGACCTGGCCCTTGTTTTTGGTGGCAAAGAACGCCAGGCCCAGGGTGGCGCCGAAAAACACCGCGGCGGCCACGCCGGTCGACTTCGACATGAAGTTCGAGGAGCCAGTGGCACCGAACAGACTGCCGGAAGCGCCGGAACCGAAAGCCGCTCCCATATCGGCGCCCTTGCCATGCTGCAGCAAGACCAGACCGATAATCGCCAGAGCGGAAATAACCTGTACAACTACAACCAGATTGAACAACGTGTTCATTGCTTATTCCATTCCAAGTTTAACAACAATAATATTTCAATTGGCTGCATTAAGGATGGCAAGAAAATCTGCCGCCTTCAGCGCTGCCCCGCCGATCAAGCCGCCGTCGATATCTGGCTGAGCCATCAATTCCAGGGCGTTATCGGGCTTCATGCTGCCGCCGTACAAAATCTGCACTGTCTCGGCTGCTACTGCATTCTTGGCCATCAGCTGCGCGCGCAGCTGGGCGTGGACTTCCTGGGCCATGGCCGGCGTGGCCGTCTTGCCGGTGCCGATCGCCCACACGGGCTCGTAGGCAACGACGATCTGCGCGACGCGCTCGCCCACCAGGTCGAGCACGGCGCCGAGCTGGCTCGACACCACGGCGGCGGTCTGGCCGGCTTCGCGCTCGGCCAGCGTTTCGCCGACGCACACGATCGGGGTCATGCCCGCGTCGAGCACGGCGACGGCTTTTTTCGCCACCAGTTCGCTGCTTTCTCCATGGTAGGCACGGCGTTCGGAGTGACCGACGATGACGTACTTGCATGCAAAATCGGCCAGCATGGCCGCCGCGACTTCGCCGGTGAAGGCGCCGCCGGGCTGGGCGGAGACATCCTGGGCACCCCAGGCGACCGGGCTGGCGCTCAGCGCATCCTGGCACTGGGCCAGATATGGTGCCGGTGCACACACCGCACAAGAGGCGTTCGAACCATTCGCGCCTGCGACAATGCCCGCCAACAGGCTTGCATTCGCGGCACGATTGCCGTTCATCTTCCAATTTCCTACGACGAGTTTGCGACGCATAGTAGCCCAGATTTAATTAACCCGCTATTTTAACCCCCGATCCCATGTCGGTCAAACAAAGGCCGGGGGCAGTTGCCAGCCGATCACACCACTTGCAACATGATCTTCCCGATATGGGTAGAACTCTCCATCAGCGCATGGGCCTGGGCGGCCTGTTCCAGGGGGAAGGTCTTGAAAATGACGGGGCGCACCTTGCCGGCTTCAAACAGCGGCCAGACGTGTTCGCGCAGGTCCGCCGCGATGGCGCCCTTGAAGGCGACCGGGCGCGGGCGCAGGGTCGAGCCGGAAATCGTCAGGCGGCGCCGCAGCACCTGGCCGAGGTCGATATTGGCCTTGGCGCCGCCCAGCAGGGCGATCAGGGCGATGCGGCCATCGTCGGCCAGGCAATCGATTTCGCGCGGCAGATAGTCGCCGCCGACCATGTCGAGGATGACATCGACGCCCTTGTTGCCGGTAAGCGACTTGACCACGGCGACGAAGTCCTCGGTTTTGTAATCGATGCCGCGTTCGGCGCCGAGCGACTCGGTGGCGCGGCATTTGTCGGCGCTGCCGGCGGTGGCGAACACGCGCAGGCCGAACGCGGCGGCGAGCTGGATGGCGGTCACGCCGATGCCGGAGGTGCCGCCCTGCACCAGCAGGGTTTCGCCGGCGGCCAGTTTGGCGCGGTCGAACACGTTGCTCCAGACCGTGAAGTAGTTTTCAGGCAGGGACGCCGCTTCGAGCGGGCTCAGGCCGGCGGGCACGGGCAAACATTGCAGGAGGGGCGCGGCGCAAAATTCGGCGTAGCCGCCACCCTGGACCAGGGCGCAGACCATGTCGCCTTTTTGGAAACTGCTGCCGGCCAGGTCGCCGTCGACAATTTCGCCGGCCACTTCGAGGCCCGGCAGGTCAGACGCGCCCGGTGGGACCGGGTAGTGGCCGAGGCGCTGCAGCACGTCGGGACGGTTGATGCCGGCCGCGTGCACACGGATGAGCACTTCGCCGGGTTTCAGTTCAGGGACGGGACGCTCGCACAGTTGCAGAACATCGGGAGGGCCGGGTTGCTTGATTTCGATGGCACGCATGGGAGGGGGCTCGCTGGAAGCAAAAGGCGATTGTACGGGAAGTGGGGGTGGCCCGTTGTTCGGGCTAGCCCCAAAACCGCCGTTCCAGCGGCCTATACATCGTTCCCGCCGCCTATACGTCGTTCCCGCGAAGGCGGGAACCCAAGTTCGCGCCGCAGTCAGTGGCGGATTAACGAACTTGGGTTCCCGCCTTCGCGGGAACGACGCAGGTGGGGGGGATAACGACGTATAGGTGGCGAAGACGACGATGTAGTGGGCGGCACCGCCGCAACCTACCCCGCCCCACCCCCACTGCGCGACTGCCTCGGCAACGGCGTCCCCGGGCGCCAGGCGCGCGACAGCGCCTGCGCCTCGTCGATCTGCTCCTGCGTCATGCGCTTGGCAATGGCCGCCCTGTGCTCGGTCGCATTCGCATTGCCGCTGGCCGCCGCCAGGTTCCACAACATATAAGCGAGCACCTTATCCTGCGGCATCCCCGCCGCGTGATACCGGTACATCAGCCCCAGCGCATGCTGCGCCTCCGCGTGCCCCTGCTCGGCCGCCTTGCGGAACCACGCGATCGCTTCCTTGTGATCGAGCGGCACCGCATTGCCGGTGTAATACATCGCCCCCACCACATACTGCGCGTCGGCCTTGCCCTGCTCGGCCGCCTTGCGGTGCCACAGCATGGCTTGCTTGTAGTCGCGCGCCACCCCGCGTCCCATGTAATACATGAGGCCGAGCAAATGCTGCGCCTCCATATGCCCCGCCCGCGCCAGCGGCGCGACTTCTTTCAGCGCGCGCGCATAATCGCGCGCATTGTAGGCGTTGGCACCTTCGGTAAAACCGGCCAGCGCGCTGGCGTGCAGGCCGAATGCGACGATCATCGCAACGAGTAGTTTTTTCATGGTTCGCGTATCGCACCAGGAACGGCTTGCCCGTCCTGTTGATCCAGTCGTCCGTCGCACGGGTAAGGCATGACGGTTATTTCCAGCTGACTTTGCCGAGGCCATCGACGCTGACGTTGCGGTTGGGCGGCTTGCCGTACACCGTCACCGAACCGAGCCCGCTCAGGCGCAGGGTGGCGCTTTGGCGCGCCATCACCGCGGCATTGCCCAGCCCGTTCAAGTCGAGGGTCACGCTGTCGACCTGGAAGTGCTGCGCGTCGAGGCCGCCGAGCCCGCCCAGATTGGCCTTGAGCCACTTGGCGCTCCCACCCAGGGTGGCATACCCCGCCCCGCGCAGCGCCAGCTCGACGCCCTCGCCGACCACGCCCTGCAGGTTCATGCTGCCCACCCCGCCCAGGCTGGCGCTGACGAGACGGTAATGGCAATTGACCTTCATCGAACCGGCCCCTTCCAGCGACAACTCCAGCTCGTCGCCCGAAAACCCGCTGACATCGGTCCAGCCGATGCTTTCGGACGCTACTTCGCGCAGGCTCGGCAGGGTCAGCTCGGCCCGCACGCTGTTGCCGCGCGTGAGCGCGCGCACGCCGCGCGCCTCGCTGCCGATGGTCAGCGTGTCGCCCTCCTGCTCGGTGGTAATCGAGCTCATCAGGCGCTTTTCGCCCGTGATGACCAGGCTGGGCACGGCGCCCTGGCGCAGGCGCAGGTCGATGGCGCCGTCGAGCCTGACCCGCTGCGCCCTGGCGTCGACCACGCGCGTCTCGGTGATCCGGGCCGTACTGTCGTCGGGGGCGGCGCTGACCGGGCCGGCCGGGGCGAACAGCATGCACAAGGCCGCCGCCAGCGCTCCGGTGTGGAAAAACTGATTCATTGCGCGTCTCCAGATCTTCTTATTCATGCCGGTCGGGCCGGCCGGTCGTACACTACCAGCAAGCGGACCGGCGTTCCAGCTTATTGTGGCAACTGCGCTTTTTCAGCCGCGCTCAGGCGGCGGGCGCTGACCACCACCACCGGCATGGCGGCCTCGGTGGCAGCGGCAACGCCTGGCGCGCTGCGCTGGGGCGGCGCGCCGGCCGTGGCGAAGGTGGTGGCGCCGATCACGGCGACAACGGCAAGAAAGATGGCTTCCATGTGTTTGGCGATGTTCATGATGCGCTCCTTGTGTGGGGTTCGTCAGGGCGTTGCGGTATGGTGTGACTGTAGCCATGCGCCGCGCATGCTTCCAGCGGATTGCGATGAACTGCATTTTTCGCCACCTGTTCCAGCAAATAGGCGCGATGGAACGCATTGCGATTGACGCGCCCGCCACGCGGGCCGATACTCGCACCCATGTCCGACACCACAGCCCCATCGCCCGCCGCGCGCGCCACTCCATCGTACGACGCGATCGTCGTCGGCAGCGGACCCGGCGGCGCCAGCGTCGCGCGCGAACTGGCCAGCCGCGGCCTGCGCGTGCTGATCCTTGAACAGGGAAGCGCCGCCCCGCTCAGCGGCACGCTGGGCCAGATGGCGCGCATCGCCGCCATCCCCGGCAAGGGCGCCTTTCTCCACCGCGACGGCTCGCTGCTGGTCCAGGGCATCAACGCCGGCGGCAGTTCCAGCATCAATTTCGCCACCGCCGCCGATCCGCCCCTGGCGCGTTTTGCGGCGCATGGCATCGACCTGGCGCCGGCCTTGCAGGCTTTGCGCGCCGAGCTGCCGATCGGCCCGCTTCCCGATGCGCTGATCGGCCCGATGGCGACGCGCATCATGGCGGGCGCCCGGACGCTGGGCATGAACTGGCAAAAACTCGACAAGATGATCCGCCCGCAGCTGTGCCGCAGCGGCTGCTGGCGCTGCGCCTACGGCTGCCCGTTCGGAGCCAAATGGAGCGCGCGCGACTTCATCGACGAAGCGTGCCGCCACGGCGCCACCCTGGTCGACGCGGCGCGCGCCACGCGCGTACTGCTGGAACACGGCAAGGCAGTGGGAGTGGAATACGTGCGCGGCGGCAAGACGCAGGAAGCGCTGGCGCCGCTGGTGATCCTGGCCGGCGGCGGGGTCGGCAGCCCGCGCCTGCTGCACCAGAGCGGCTTGCGCTCGCCAACCAGCACCCTGTTCACCGATCCGGTGGTGGCGCTCATGGGCAGCGTGGATGGCCTCGATGGCGGCGCCGAAGTGCCGAAGGCGGCCGGGATGCGCCTGGACCAGGCCGGCATTTCGCTGGCCGACATGACCCTGCCCAAACCGATGTACCAGGGATTTACCGCGCAGGCCGGACGCTTCGACCGCCTGTTCGCGCACCGGCGCACGCTTTCCATCATGGTCAAGATCGGCGACCAGGCTGGCGGCGCGGTGGGGCCGCGCTGGGTCGACAAGACCTTGCACCCGGCCGACCGCGCCAGGTTCGCGCAGGGCGAAGCCATGGCGCGCGCGATTCTGGCCGCCTGCGGCGCCACCCATGTGTTCAAGAGCCGCCATTTCGCGGCCCATCCGGGCGGCAGCGTGCGCCTCGGCGACGGCGTCGACGGCAATCTGCAAGCCGGCGCGCGCGGCCTGCATGTGTGCGACGCCTCGGTCATTCCGGGGCCATGGGGCTTGCCGCCGACCCTGACCTTGCTGTGCCTGGGCAAATGGCTGGGCCAGCGCCTGGCGCGCTGACGCCTTTTCCCTGTCTCAGCAGGCCAGCGCGCCGTTCAGCGCTTCGTGCACCAGGTCGTCGATTTCGCCGGTGATCAGGGTCATGCTGCTGGCGACCACGGAAAACTCCTTGCCGGCCTCGCCCGCGCGCGCGGCGACGATCTGGGCATTGAAGGCGACCATGCGGGCTTGCTTGGCGATGGTCTTGATATCGCCCATCATCACTTGCAGCTGGCGCTTTTGCAGCTGGGCGTGGCGCTTCGACTGTTCTTCATAGACCAGGGTCAGGCCGTTGAGCACGCTCAGCAGGGAGGTGGCGGTACGTACCAGCTCGTCGAGCAGCGCGGGCGCGCCGCGCCCTTCGCCGACGATGGCGTCGAGGGTCGATTCGGCCAGGGCGATGAAGTCGCGGATCACGCGGTCGCCCTGCAGCACGCCGAAATAGGCGTCGCGCAGCTGGGCGCAGAACACGCCGGGCAAACCGCCCTTGCCTTCGACCAGGGTGACATGGGCGTCGCGAAACAGCGCCAGCGTCTCGCGCGCGGTGGCGACCGCGCCCTCGTGGCCCATCGAGGCCAGGACCGCGTACAGGACCACCCGCTGCGACGTGAAGCGGCGCCGGCCCGACAGATTGATCAGCGCGCCAAAAACGTCGCCCGACAGCTTGACGCCGGCAAACCCATCTTCGCGCGGGCGCTCCGCGATGCTCGCATCTTCCAACATGTTGCTCTCCTTCTTCATGGCGGCGGCGACTTCGCCATCCGCACCAGCAAGCAGTTGCAGTTTCCGTGCCAGCGTCGGGGGCGATTTCGGCCGTCCGCCTCACCAAACTGGCGCAATGCAGCACAAGCCGAGCACCAAGACGGCGAGCCACACACCAGCATGAGGCGAGCCCCGAGTATTGACATGGCTCAACAGTGCGCCAGCTTAGGATTTACTTAAAGCTGAGCTTCCTAAATTTCTCGTCTACTTGTAGGATTAGGACTACAAACAAAAATGATATGGACACAAATGGTGCTCTGCAGCAGATCTTGAACAAGCTCTTCACTATGAAGATGGGTTTGTCATAGGGTTTCCATATCAACTAAACGTTCTGTGTAGCAAATTGCAACGAGATGTAAAGAAGCGGCCTCATCCTTACTCGTGTCACAAGCCGATGTTAGATTGGCCTCTCGCGTCCACACACGCGATTTAAGCCAAAACCCGGCCTTAACAAAAGGCAACTTTAATAGGTGTTATATGATGAAAAAATCTAAAGTTTTCCTGTCGGCCATCGCGCTGGCATCCGCTGCACTCGTGTCGAGCCAGGCATCCGCTGTCGAAATCATCAACACGTCGACCCTGGAACTGGTAGACAACTTCGCTGAAGCCGACGGCTTCTTCAAAGGCGGCCAAAAAGGCGACACGTTCGTCGACAACTACAACTTCACCCTGACCCAGGCTGGCGAATTCGCCGCTGGCGTTCTGTCGATCACCGGCAACGCTAAAAACGGTCTGGACATCACCGCTTTCAACCTGATCGACAGCACCGGTTCGCTGTTCGGCGGCACCCTGCTGTCGACCGGCGCGACCGACCAATGGTCGCTGTCGACCTCCAGCCTGAGCGCTGGCGCCTACACGATCCAGATCAAAGGCAGCATCCTGTCGAACGCCGCTGGCCGTTACTCGGCAAACATCGCTCTGGCGCCAGTACCTGAGCCAGAAACCTACGCCATGATGCTGGCCGGCCTCGGCCTGCTGGGCTTCACCGCTCGCCGCCGCAACAAAAAGGCAGCAGCCGCCGCACTGGCAGCGTAAGCAATCACGCGCCGTGCATGAAAACCCTCGCGTAGCGCGCCCTGGCGCGTGGCGCGAGGGTTTTTTTTCGCATGCATATGTTTGTTTAAAAACCAACGTACGTTAAGATACTTCGCCGTGCAGCGGGCCCCGCCCCTGCGGCCAACGTCGTTTTCAGGTTTTTATCGTGAGGTCTTTCATGCGCATGCGCCATCTCCCCGTTCTCATCGCCGGACTTTCCCTGTCGCTGACCGCCTTCGCGGCCACCACCGACAAATGGAACATTCCCGTCAACGTCAAAAAGCTCGATAACGGCTTGACCGTGATCGTCTCGCCCGACCATACCTCGCCCACCGTCGGCGTGAGCGTGGTGTACCACGTCGGCATGCGGCTCGAACCGAAAAACCGCACCGGCTTCGCCCACCTGTTCGAACACCTGATGTTCCAGGGCACGCCGAACGCCCCCAAGGGCGTGTTCGACAAGACCATCACCGGCGGCGGCGGACGCAACAACGGTTCGACCCGGCCCGACTTCACCAACTATATTGAAACGGCGCCGGTGTCGTCGATCGACTCGATCCTGTGGCTCGAAGCGGACCGCATGAAGACGCTCGACTTCAATGAAAAAACCCTCAAGAACCAGCAGGACGTGGTCAAGGAAGAAATCCGGGTCAACGTGAAGAACCAGCCGTACGGCGGCTTCATGTGGATCGACATCAACCAGCAGGCGTTCCAGAAGTGGGAAAACAACCACGACGGTTACGGCAGCTTCCAGGACCTGGAAGGCGCCAGCCTGGACGACGTGCGCAATTTCCACCGCGATTACTATGGTCCCAACAATGCGGTCCTGGCGATCTCGGGCGACGTAACGCCGGCCCAGGGCTTCGCACTGGCGAAGAAGTATTTCGCAGGCATCCCGAAACGCCCTACCCCGCCGACGAGCGACTTCAGCGAGCCTCTGAACACAGCCGAAAAGCGCATCGAGCAGAGCGATGCGCTGGCCCAGGTGCCGGCCATTGCCGCCGGCTGGAAAATGCCGACGCGCGGCAGCAAGGACCTGGCCCCGATGGCGGTGCTGGGCGAGCTGCTGGCCGGCGACGACGCCTCGGTGCTGTACCAGGGCCTGGTCAAGGGGCGCGAAGTGGCGCTCAACGTCGATTCCCTGTACGGGCTGACCAGCCCGTGGGAATTCGACGGTCCGACCTTGTTTACCGTGTTCGCCCTGTACAAGCCGACCAGCAGCGCCGACGTCATGCTCAAGAGCATCGATGAAGAAATCGCCAAGGTGGTCGCGAGCGGCGCCGATGCCGCCACGCTCGCCCGCGTCAAGACACGCATGCTGGCCAACTGGTACAACACGCTGGAAAGCTTCATGGACCGCGCCGACACCCTGGCCAAGCTGCAAACCCTGTGGGGCGACGCCAACGTGGTCAACCAGATCCCCGGCTGGATCGATGGCGTGACGTCGGAAGACCTCCAGCGCGTCGCAAAAACCTACCTGACCGCCGCCAACCGCACCGTCATCGACCGCAAGCCGGTGGCCAAGACCGCCGCCGCGCCTGCCGCTGCCCCTGCGCCGGGCGCCCCTGCGCCGGGTGCCCCAACCGCCGTGAAGAATTAAGGAGAGCCGCCATGAAAAAACTGATGCTGGCACTGAGCATTTCCCTGCTGTTCGCGCCGGCCGCCTTCGCCGCCGGCAGCGCCAAGGCCGCCGCCAATTCCCTGCCCCCGTACGGCAAGGACAAGACCATTCCGGCCCCGAAAATCATCAAGAAGACCCTGGCCAACGGCCTGCAGGTGTGGGTCGTGCCGCGCCAGGGCTTGCCGCGCGTGGACTACGTGCTGGCCGTGCGCGGCGCCGGCCTGGCCGCCGACGACAGCAAGCACCCCGGCTTCGCCAACCTGATGGCCAGCCTGCTCAATGAAGGCAGCACCAAACGCGACTCGCGCGCCATCGCTGAAGCGGCCCAGGGCCTGGGCGGCGAAGTCGGCGCCGGCGCCAGCCACGACGGCGTCATCGTCTCGGCCAACGCCCTGACCTCGAACGCCGGCCCGATGCTGCAACTGCTGGCCGAAGTGGCGCGCATGCCGGCCTTCCCGCCGCAGGAAGTCGAACTGGGCAAGGGTAATGCGCTGGAGGGCTTGAAAGTGTCCGAAACGAGCCCGGGCTTTCGCGCCGAGCGCGCCCTGAACAAGGCGGTTTTCGGCCCTCACCCGTACGGCAACACCAGCCCGACGGTCGAATCGATCAAGGGCGTCACGCCGGAAATGCTGCGCGCCGAGCACGCCAAGCGCTTCCGCCCCGACCGCAGCCTGCTGGTGATCACCGGCCGCATCGGCGAAGCCGAGGCGCTCAAGCTGGCCACGGCCGCCTTCGGCGACTGGAAGGCCGAGGGCGCCGCCCTGCCCGATACGCCGGGCGCGAGCCTGGCCGCCAAACCGGTGCGCATGATCCTGCAGCGCGACGGCAGCGTACAGTCGACCATGCGCCTGGGCAGCCCGGGCATGGCCGCCAGCGCCACCGACTACGTGCCGCTGCGCCTGACCAGCACCATCCTCGGCGGCGGTTTCAGCAGCCGCGTGAACCTCAACCTGCGCGAGGAAAAGGGGTATACCTACGGCGCCTCGGCCGGCGCGCGCATCTTCCGCAACGGCGGCAGCATCGTCGGCGGGGCCGATGTGCGCAATGAAGTGACCGGCGCCGCGCTCAAGGAATATCTGCACGAGTACAAGCGTATCGGTACCGAGCTGGTGCCGGACGCGGAAATGAGCATGAACAAGCGCTATGTGGCCGGCGGCTACCTGATCAGCAACCAGATGCAGCGCGCTGTGGCCGGTACGCTGGCCAACAACTGGCTGGTGGGGCTGCCGTCCGAATTCCTCGGCCAGTATGTGCCGCTGATCCAGAAGGTTACGCCCGAACAGGTACGCGAGATGGGCAAGAAATATTTTGCTCCAGAGCTACAGTCGGTGGTCGTGGTCGGCGATAATGCCGCCGTGGCCGAGCAATTGAAGCAATACGGGGAGTTCACCGTCCAGGAGAAGTAAGCCGGGAGCAGGCACGGCGTGCCTGTGTTCGATTGACCGGCCCGACAGCCGCCGCTGCGCAAGCACCGGCGGCTTGTTTTTTGCCCGTTTTTCCGAACACTATCCGCCGGCTCGGCCGGCTACCTGCCATGACCATCAACACTTTTCCCCTGCTCATCCTGCTGGCAGCCTTGACCGGCTGCGTTACCTACGCGCCGCCGCCCGACGGGCCGACCGCGTCCCTGGGGATGTATTTCGAGAACGATACATCCGGCCATATGCTTACCGGATTGGCAACCGTGTTTGCCAATCCGGCGTGCGACAGGCTGCCGTCAGGCGAACGCATTGGCACCCGCATGGGCATGGACGAGCGTGACGAATTGCCGGCCCAGCAAATCGCCGCGGGCAAGGAGTTCACCTTCGACCTGGCGACGATCGAGGTGCAGGGTGGCGCCAATGCAGGCTGTTCCGTGACCGCCACGTTCCTGCCCGTACCGGGAGCAAAGTACGAAGCGCGCTTGTATAACCGCGGCAACTCGGCACGATGCGAGATGGTGATCGTCGACGATCAGAACGTCGCTGTTCCATTCACGACGCCGGCGTTTTCCTGCATGGGCAGCGTGAACGGCAAGACCCGGAATGGGGTCGGCTGGTTCGCCTACCCCAAGATTCCCCCTCTGATTCTGAACATCCCGTTTAAATAAGCGGCGTTCAACACCTCGTTGAGGGAATCCTCCGCGTTGCCCGCACAGCACGCGAGCGCAGCATGCAGAAGTGCGAAAAAACCCGGCAACGCATCAATCTGGGGCAGACCAGGAGGGAAGTGACCCCCGCTGGACATCAGCTGGAGAACGGTGCGCACGCACGTCGAGAATGTCTTTCGCATGCCGGGCAAGGAGTTGGCCGTGCGGAAGTGGAACGAGCGCCCGCATTGATCTATGACCAGCGAGATGCGCTCCACAGCGCTTACTTGCGGCAGCAGCTTGGTGTTATCGGGCAGATTCCGCATCACACCTTTGCGACCTCCGAAGGCTTCGTCGGTTTCATTGAAGCCGGCCATGCCTACGGCATGGTGCCCATGCTGCAGGCGCGGCCTGCATTCGAACGCGGCACCTTGGTCGACCTGACACCCGGATGCTATCTCGACGTTGCGTTGACGTGGCACTGCTGGAGCATCCAGACGGCATTGACTCGCACGCTGACGGAGTACGTTGTGGCAACGACGGCGCGCTGGCTGCTGCCGGCATCGGACCCTGCGACTGCCTGAGTCCCAGCTTGGATCCGCCGAACGGGAAATCGGAAACGGCTGCGCCGCCCGAGTTCCCGTCGGTGCATCGCTGGCACGGGGCGGCAAACACCTGTCGGGATTGCGCCCCCGATATCTGCGTGCCATCGCTAAAGACGAACAGTGGCACGCCGGAAGCGATGTGCGAGGCGGTTTGCTGGTCCCGTGGCACCGATTGGCGCAAATCCGGCGTCGACCAGGCGCGTTGCACCGCGTTCGCCGGCACGCCCACCTGCGCTGCCATCCGCGCCAGGGACTCGCGCTCAAGGAAGCGTCAAAGAGGGGGCGGAAGCACTGGCCGTGGCCGGCGTGTTCTTCCGCGCAGGGAAATGCTGTTCAGGCCAGTGTGGCGAGGATGTGGTTGAAGGCCGCCAGCGGGTCGGCAGAAGGGCCCAATGCCCAGTCGATAAAGCTGGCGCCTTCGAGCGCGCTCAATAACATGCGGGCGCACTCATTGGCTGGCTTGGACGGTGCCCAGCCATGCATCGGCGCGGCCAGCACCAGCTGCTGTTCTATCCAGGCCAACTGTTGCGCCAATAACTCACGTCCGAGAATCTGCAGGGACTCGGGCAGCGCCGCCATTTCGGCAGCCAGGGCACCGCACAGCGGCAGCAATCGATCGTTGACGCTGGCCAGAAAGAGAAGCGAATACTCGCGTAGCCGCACGACCGGATCGGCGTGCATGTCGTCGAGAGAGGCCAATTTTTCCATGAACAGGTCGCCGTATTGCCTGATCAGCGCCTCCCCAAGATTTTCCTTGGTAGGAAAATGATGATGGATACTGGCTTTGCGGATTCCGATTTCTTCCGCTAAATCGGCATAACTGAAGGCGGCGTAGCCTTTGGTTCGCAAATGGATTTCAGCGCTCTTCAAGAGAGCGTCCCGGGTGCTAACTGACATGACAAACTCCTGCACCAACGACCCAATTCCAGCCTCGGCCGGATCGGGTTGTTGGTTTTGGTGAAAGCAGCGGCCGAACTTTGCCGGCAGCTGCCAGATTAACAACCGAAGCACACAAGTGGACGATTATGCCTCAAGAACCTCCAGCTTGGACACCATGCGGATAGCCTTGGAGAAGTTTGCCAGGTTAACCGAGGTTTTGGTGACGACCTTATGCAGTTCCTCGACGCGCTCGCGGGAGGCATCGGTTGTCCTTTTCGGCAACTGCTCTCGCAGTCGAATGTGGGCGGAGCACGCAGTCTACCCACTAAATGGTAGGCCTGCAAGATAACCTTGCACAGCGCCGATTCTGGCCATCCTGCTCAAGTAAGCAGTTTTTCGGCTGCCGACGTAACCGGTTACATCAGCAGTGCAACAACCGCTCCGGCTATGCCTCGGCGGTTTTTTTCGTCCGGGATCGGTCCGCGTGCGCGCATGGCAGGCGGCATTTTTCGTGCCATGTACTGCACTTTTGCGCAACAAAACCTGTATTGATCTAGATCAAAGTTTGTGCAGATAGGAGCACGTATAGTGGTTTATATCCATCCGGGCTCAGCGAAATTTGAGCCTTGTCAAATATTGTGCAACTTTCTTTGACCGGGAGAATGACGCGCATGCAAGCCCGACTGGCCCTCCCACTCTGGATCCACGCGTTTGAACCGGTCAGTGCGGCACTGCGCGCCAAAGTGGCGGCGGCGCTGGAACAGGCCGGGCTGCAGCCGGAAGCGCCCGGCGCCGTGCCGGCCGGCTTCGGCCTGGCCCTGATCGACGGCGTCGATAGCGCGGTGCTGGAGCGGGTGCGAACCCTGGCCGCCAGCGCCAGCGTGCTCGCCATCGCCGTCGGTGCGCGCGCGCCGGCCACGGCCGACATGTGGGCCCTGCTGGAGGCCGGTGCCTTCGACGTGCTCAGCTGGACTGACGCCAGCGGCGACGCCGCCCAAGTCCGGGCCCGCCTGGAGCGGCGCGACGCCCTGCAGCGCCTGGCCGACTCGCCCGCCGTGTGCAACTGCCTGGTCGGCGTCAGCCCGGCCTGGCGCGCCCTGGTGCGCAGCGTGGTCGAAGTAGCCGCCTTCACCGAGTCGCCGGTGCTGATCACGGGTGAAACCGGCACCGGCAAGGACCAGATTGCGCAACTAATCCACCGCCTCGGCGGACGCGGCGAGCTCACTGTACTCGACTGCACCACCCTCACGCCCGAGCTGGCCGGCAGCGAACTGTTCGGCCACGAGCGCGGCGCCTTCACCGGTGCCGCCAACGCGCGCGACGGCGCCTTCGCGCTGGCCGACGGCGGCGTGCTGTTCCTCGACGAAGTGGGCGAGCTGCCCCTGCCGCTGCAGGCGCAATTGCTGCGCGTGCTGCAGGAGCACACCTATAAACGGGTCGGCAGCAATACCTGGCAGCACTCGCGCTTCCGGCTGGTGTGCGCCACCAACCGCAGCCTGGAGGAAGACGTGGCGAACGGCCGCTTCCGGGCCGACCTGTACCACCGCATCGCCGCCTGGCGCTGCCGCACCCCGCCCCTGCGCGAACGCAGCGACGACGTGCTGCCGCTGGCGCGCCACTTCCTGGCGCTGCTGGCCGGGCCGGGCGTGGCCTGCGAATTCGACGACGCCGTGCGCGAATTCCTGCTGCTGCGCCAGTACCCCGGCAATGTGCGCGAACTGCGCCAGACCGTCTCGCGCCTGTGGTACCGCCACAGCGGCCCCGGGCCGATCACCATCGGCGACCTGGCGCCCGACGAGCGGCCAGCGCGCGGTGCCGTGGCCCCCTGCTGGCCCGATGTGCGCTTCGAGAGCGCGATCCGCGAGGCCATCGATCTGCGCATCGGCCTGGCGCGCATCAGCCAGGCCGCGGCCGACATCGCGATCCAGCTGGTGCTGGAACAGGAAGGCGACAATAACCAGCGCGCCGCGCTGCGCCTGGGCGTGACCGACCGCGCGCTGCAGATCAGGAGGAAGGCCTGGGCCGAGGCCCACTGAACGCGCGCCTGCGGCTTCACCGTACGCGTCGGCTCGCGCGGCCTCGAACCTGGCGAGGCCACAAGCGTCAATCAGGCTCCGCGCACACGTGATGAGCGGGTAAGGCATTCGGACGCCGGCTCATGAAGACCAGCCCTGCTCAGGGAAATTCGCCGCGATTGGCGAAGGCTGGGACGTCTCTTGCCATATGCAATCGCGAAAGAAGTGAAGGGGCGCATCGCACCATTAAGAGAGGCAGCGTTGGCTGAACACCCGGAACGCCTTCGCAATCTTCATTGCGGCCCCATGCCGCCGTCGAAAAAAAGCGAGGAGTGCATCACTTTGCATCGTCCTTCGGACGCGCTTGCGCCTTGGCCGGTGACGCCTCGACGTTCACTGGCTCACCTTTCAGCAAGCGCGGATCGTGCTAAGGCACGTAAGTGTCGATAGCACTCTTGTTGCTGTCCAAATTCCCATTGTCTTTAACATTATTGTTGCACCTTCCTAATGCGAGCAGGGATAGAAATGCCAACGTGATCAATGACCTCGATTGCGACATGGCCGAACTCCTTATTATTGCGTTGACGGGTAAACGACTGGCTGCGCCGCCACAGCATATGAACCGAACTTGCAATAATGTTACGCTTAATGCAATTACGTCAATATTCAAATGGAATTGCTACCTGCGCATCATCGACGCATTCAACGCCGCGATCGTCAACGTCTCGATGCCAGCTGCCGTGCCCTGGATTACCGCGCAAGGAGCCCCGCCCTGCACGAACGTCCTCAATGCCCGATCAGGCGCAGCAGGTTTTGGCCCAGCACCAGCGCCTCGTCGTCGGGCGCAAGGCCCAGCATGCCGATCTTGGCCAGCTCCACGCCCGGATGCAGCCACGGACCGTCGGAGCCGAACAGCAGCTTGTGCGCGCCGGCGCGCCGCACCGCCATCTCCAGCAGATCGAAGCGGCGCACGCCGGCGCTGTCGGCGTAGATATTGCGGTGGCGCGCAAGATGGTCGATCAGCGCCAGCTGCGCGCTCCAGTCGTCGGCAAAGCTGCCCAGGTGCGGCAGGATGAAATTTACGTCCGGGAACTGGCTGGCCAGCAGCTCGGCCGCCGCCACCTCGCCCGTGACGTCGTACAGCACCGGCAAGCGGAAGAAGCGCGCCGTCTCGCACACCTCGCGCGAGATGCGCGCGTCGTGCCGGTGCAGCTTGATGCCCACGAAGCCGTACTCCTCGACGGCGACGCGCACCATCGCGCGCACCCGCCCGCGGTCGCGCTGCGCATGCACGAAAGCGAAGCCGTAGAAGCGCCCCGGATCGGCGGCCACGATGCGCGCCACGCTGCGGTTGGCCTGCGCATAGTCGGAGTGAAAAGCGGCCAGCAGCACCGTGCGCGCGATGCCGGCCTGGCGCGCCCGCGCCAGGTAGCGTTCGAGGCCGGCGTCGCTGTCCCATGGGCCGGAAAAGCCGTCGCCCTCGCCCGCGTGGCAGTGGCAATCGATGATCATAAGTCCAGCACGATCTGGCCGCCCCCCTGGCGCCGCCAGGTGCCGCTGTTGCCTGCGCGGGAAGGCGATGGCTGGCGTAATTGCGGCAGGTGCGAGCGCAGCGCCGCATCGATGGCCTGGCGCGCGGCGCGCTGCGGGTCGGCGCCCTGCCCCGCCATGCCGGCCTGCTGCGCGGCGCTGCCGGCAATGCGCACGAAGCGGCGCGCCATTTCCAGCTCGCGCTCCTCGCCATCGAGGCCGGCCGTTTCCATCTCCAGCGCCTTGGCCAGGGCGCCGCCAAGCGCGCCGCCGATGGCCGTGCCCACGCCCGGAATCGGAATGAAGGAGCCGAGCGCCTTGCCCACGAACGGCAGCGCGGTCTTGGCCAGGCCCTTGAGCATCCCGCCGAGCGGCTTGGCGACCTTGCCGATGACGGAGCCGACCTTTTTTACGCCCTTCCAGATCCCCTTGAACATCTTGCCGAGGAACTGTTCAAGTTCTTCCTCGCTGGCGACCGACATCAATTCCATCGCCAGCGCGATTTCCTCCTGCTCCCCGAACGGACCGGGCGCTTCGAATTCGAGCATTTCCAGTTCGCTTTCCGCCGCCTGGCGGCATTTGGCGCAACCACATCCTGACTCTTGCATGATGATCTCCTTCGGTTGATGAAGCGTTGGCGAACGTTAGCGCCAGGATTCGCCGAACAGCTCGGCCTCCAACTCAGTGCGCGTGTTGGTCAGCGTCGGTTTTTTCGTGCCGGTCGGGTTCGGCTTGACACCCATCTTTTTGTGCAAGTCTTTTTCCAGGTCGCGGCGCTGGTCGTCCTTCATGGCGGTTTTGGCGACGAAGACCGTATGTTTGGCCACGTCCAGTCCCAGTATGGTGGCGCACAGCAGATGCTGCTGGAGGCGGCGCTTCACGCTATCGCTCTGGCCGCTGTAGGCGCGCTTGCCTGTCGGACCATCGAACTCGATCAGGTAAAGGCCCGCCACATTGGCGTCCGGCGAGCGCACCGCATCGCGCAGCGAGCCAATGCGTTTGTACTGTGGCGCGCCGCCCCCCATCTTGTCGAGTGCCGGTTTGATGGTCTTGGGTGTTTCATCCTGCGGCTCGTCGTCGTCGGGCGCGGGGCCGTACCCATACGGTTCCGGCCAGGGCGCCAGCACCGGGTAGCGCCAGCCGCCCCACGCCGGCCGGCGCGGCGCAGGCGGCCTGGCCGGCCAGGTGCGCCCGATCGGGGGCCGTGGCGCGCGCGCCGGCGCCCCACGGCGTGCGCCGCGCTCTTGTTCCATCCCGAATTCCAGCATTTCAAATTCCGTATTCATACTCCCTCCTTGTATGTCCGACTGAAGCTGCCTGCGCACGCAGGCAGGCCGCCAGCAGCGCCAGTGCGCGTTCGATGTCGTCCGGCGCATGGCGCGCCGTGACGATGAAACTGAGCGTGGCCTGCGTGCCCGCCCGCTGCAGCACCGCGTCGACGCCGGCGCGGCGCAGGCAGGCGTGCAGCGCCACGCCGTCGGTGCGGCCGTCCAGCGCCAGCGTTTGCACCGGAAACCCGCTGGCACGCAGCGCGATGCCGTGCCTGGCCGCGCCGGCGCGCCACTGCGCCACGCGGCACCACAGGCGCTGCCGCAGCTGGTCGCCGTGCGCGCGGTTGATGCGCAGCGCCGCCAGCGCGGCCCGGATCGACGCCACCGACGGCGGGCTGGAATGCACGCGCGCCTGGCTCGATTGCCCGAAGCGCCGCACCAGGTCCGCACTGGCGCACAGCACCGCCAGCGGTGCGCCGAACGCTTTTGACAGCGAACTGCCGACCACCACGTGCGGCCCCTTGATGCCGTGCCGGCGCAGCGAACCGCCACCGCCGGCACCGAACAGGCCGATGGCCTGGGTGTCGTCCAGCACCAGCCAGCCGCCCGCCTCGCGCGCCAGCGCCGCATACGCTGCCAGCGGCGGCGCCTGGGCCGCGCCGGGCGAGTAGCCGTCGGCCAGGATCAGCGGACGCCGCCCCTGGCGCCGCGCCACCTGCGCCAGCCGGCGCAGCGCGCCCACGTCGCCATGCGCGAACACCGTCAGCGGCGTGCCCTTTGCCGCCGCGCGTTCGGCGCCGGCCCGCGCGATCGGGTAGCTGGCACCGTCGACCAGGATCGCCACCGGTGTCTGCGCCATCAGCTCGAACAGATCGCAGAACAGGTGCAGGGTCGATGGCAGCAGGGTCGCCGCCTCGCAGCCGCACAGCAGCGCCAGCGCCGCCGCCAGTTGCGCCGCGCCCGGCGGATCGGCACTTGCCGCGGGCCGCCCCAGGGTCAGCGCATCCCACTCCCCCAGCCCGGTGCTGGGATGGCGCAGGCCCAGGTACAGGGCGTTGGCAAAGTCGAGCATGTCGCGAGCTTGCTCAGGCCATCCGCGCTTGCTGGTCCAGGCGCTTGCGCAGCAGGATCGAGGGCAAGGTGCCTTCCGCCTTGGCGTCGCGCGCGTCGTCCGTCAGGTCGACCCCGGTGGCGGCGCGGTAGGCGTGGATATAGCCCTGGATTTGCGGACGCCAGAAGCGCGCCCAGTTGAAGGCCTGGGTCGGCTCGTAGATATCGCTCCAGGCGCCGTAGCGCACCGACAGCAGCACCTGTTCGCCGAACATGGCCAGGCTGCGGAAGTGCATCACGCTGGTGTCGGACCATCCCTGCAGCTTCTTCATGGCGTCGACCCGGTCCATCCACGGTTCCGGATAGGCGACCATGACGCGGGTCGGGAGGAACTCGCGGAACTCGGGCCGCGCCAGCATCCACTGCTGCATCAGCATTTCGATGCGCGCCGTCGACGGCAGGTCGCCGAACTGGTTGTGCGCGCCCTGCGACAGGATCAGGTGCACTTCCTTGAGGCCATTCAAGACCGGGAAGGCGTCCGCCTTGACGGTGGTGTCGTCGTCCTGGCGATAGAACGAGGTGCACAGGCGCAGCAGGTAGTGGAACGCTTCCAGGAATTTCGAGCGCGTGTCGGCCGGGCGGAAATGCTGGACCGCCTTGCCGTCGAGCCGCACGCCGTAATGGTGGTCGTACTCGTAATTGCGCCGTACCACGGTGAGGCGATGCTGTTCGTCCTGCGTGTAACCCCAGATCAGGTTATTCAGCGGTCGCAGGGGATCGATTTCCAGGTTCGCGAGCGGATCGTCGCGGCCCAGCGCGCGCACGTTCTGGAAGCGCTGGGTGATCGCGTGCATGGTCTGCACCAGCATGCCCTCTTCGTGCCAGTAGGACCAGATCAGCTCCAGCAGGCAGGGACTGGCCAGCTTTTGCTGGACGATGCCGAAGCACATATCGGCCTCGCCCTCCTTCCCGCGCAGGATGTTCATCGGCACGTCGGGCAGCTTGCGCCGGATGATCGCCAGGTACGGCAGCACCTTGGTGCCGTCGACCGTCTCTTCGAGATAATGGGCGTTGAAGGTGGTCTCCAGGTCGTGCGTGGCGGGGATGTCGCGCCGGTCCAGGTAAGCCTTGTCAGCGGCCGGATTGAAATGCGCCGGCTGGCTGAGCACCCCGCAGTTGACCATCACGAACGCTTCGGTGGCGACCTTCAGCACGCGGTAAGCTTCCGAATCGGTGAACGGCAGCGCGCGGTGCCGGCCCAGCTGCTCGAACAGATGGTTCTTGGCCTCGAAGCCGGCACCGCGGTTGGCCGGGGTGCAGAACAGCGCATCCATGAAGTTCAGGTAATTCGTAAACGACATCGCATCGGTACTGTTGCGGATCAGGGTCCACAGCGGCAAGTCGTCGGTCGGTTCGGTCTCGGTGCGCGTCATCGACACGCCGATGCTGCCCGAGATCGGCGTCGGCGTGCGCTCGACGGCCACGAAACCCTGGCGGATGCCGATCAGGGCCGGCGGCGCCGCGTCCATGGTGACGCCTGGCGCCGGCGGAACGGCAGCGGCGGCCACGGCGATGTGGCCGGGGCCAGCAGCCATGGGGAGGGAGCGACGCGCGAACCCCAGCACCGCCTCGAACTGCTGCGGGCCGGCATGCTGCACCACGCGCGTGAACTCGTAGGGATCATCCGGACGCACGCTCCATTCGGGGGCGGGCGTGACCCGCACGTGGGGCTTGAGAGCGGACTGGTTGTCGCTGAAGCAGATCTTCGCCACCACCCGGTCCGACACGCGCGCCACGCTGCAGGTGTTGGCGTTGCAGTCGACCGTCTCGTATCTGAGTTCGGCGCGCAGTTCCAGCGCCAGCTGGAAGCAGACCACGGCGCGGCAGCCGCCATCGACCTGCACGCAGCGCGGCGCCGTGACCGGATAATGGTCGTACACCACCACGTAGCTGCCCGGCGCCAGATTAGGCACGGTGGCATCGCCGGCGCTGCCGGTGAGGGCGGTGGCCTCCAGCATGGCCGGCGACGGCGCCCAGTTTGGCGCATCGAAACTGCCGACGCCGGACGGGTGGCGGTAGATGCTGACCATCGCGTTCGACACCGGCGCGCCGGTCTGGGCCTCGTGCACGGTCACTTCGAGCGACCCCGCGCGGGCTTCCTTCACATTGTTCTTGCTGCTCATGTCATTCTCCTCAGTGGAAAGTCAAAGGTGCCCGGGGAAGCGCCGGCGCTCGCGCGTCCAGCGAGGAGCACAGGAAGCTCGTGTCGAGCGTGCTGCTCAGCGCCCAGTGCGTCAGCAGTTTGGCCAGCAGGACGTTTTCATCTTCCGGCCCGACCAGGCCATCGGCACGCGCCTGGCCCAGCACCGCGAACACCAGCGATGGCGGAGCGCGGTACATCTGCGCGGGCGCGCCTTCCCAGCGCCCGTACAGGGCCGAGAGCGCGGCCGGCTGGCGCGCCGCCACATCGAGCACGTCGGGCAGCGTCTTGCCGCGCAGCGCGGCCGGCCGGTGCCGCGTCAGCAACGCCACGAAGGCCGGCATGCCGCGCCGCAGCCGCCCCAGGAGATCGACCGTTTCCGGCGCCAGCGTCGCGGTCGGGTAGTAGTCGTGCCACACATTGGCCAGGCGCTCCCATTGCGGATGCGGATACAGGGCCTGCCCCATCGCGCAACTGAGCATCACGCGGATCCACGGAATCGGATGCGGGTCGTCGGGACTGAGGCGAAACACGAACACGCGCGGCAGGCTGACCACCCCGATCAGGCCCAGGGTCGATACCACACCGACCCGCGCCACCGACCAGAAATCGGCCACGATCTCGGAAATCCAGCGTTCCCACCACTGCCACACCTCGCGCTGGGCCGGGTCGCTTTGCTGCATCGCCTGCAGTTCGGGGCGCAGCGAGTTGACCAGGTCGAGCAGGGCCGCGCCCTGGTGCCCGACTTCGTGGATCAGCGACGAGGCGATGCCGCTGCCGATCATGCGTTCGCGCGGAACCCGCACCACCGCCACCGGGTTCTCGCCGCCGCCCGGCAGGCGGGTGCGCGCGCGCCGGATCGCCGCGCCCGGCCCGCGGTCGAGATAGCAGACCACGGGCGGCAGGCGGTAGTAGTCGCCCGGCAGGCTCAAGGCATCCGCCGCGACAGCGTCCAGCCCTGACAGCCAGACCCCGTTTTCGTGCTCGCTGCGCTGGGTGATGACGTCGTTGAACAGGTCGAACTGGGTCAGCGTGGCATTGAACTTCAGGCGCAGGAAGGTGAAGCGGCGCTGCGCCTCGGCCGCGCTGGCGGTTTCGCGCGCACCGGCCAGCCAGTGCTGGAAAGCCGCGACCAGCGCCTGCAGCTCGCGCCGCCCCGTGACCAGGTAGCGTTCGAGCGCCGCCTGCGCCGTCGGCAGCAGCGCCGCCGCCGGTACCATGGGCTCGATCAGGGCAAAGGGGCGGACCCGCGCCAGCCTGGTTTGCAGGGAGCGCGCTTCCTGTTCGAGCAGCGACGCGGCATAGGGGCTCATGGCGGTCAGGCGCCGTAGATGACGATCTTGTTGCCCTGGCGGCTCCAGCGTCCGCTGGCGCCACGCCCGCCACCGGCGCCCAGGCCACCACCGGACGACATGCCAGCGCCGCCCAGGCCCGCACCACCGCCGCCGCTGCATTTCGCGCAGCCACCGCCGGCAGCGCCCCGTCCGAGCAGGCCTGGCGCATGCTGGCGCGCCGCGGCCGTTGCCGCATTCTGGGCGATCATGCGCGGGTCGCCCGAGCCCGGGGCCTGCGATGCCTTCTGCACCGTGTCGGCGGCCAGGCGCACGAACTGGCGCGCGCCTTCGTACTCGCGGTCTTCGCCGCTCATTTCGCCTTCCAGCCCGAGCGCGCCGCCGGCCGCCGAGGCCAGGCCGCTGCCGATCTTGGCGCCCAGCGGGCCGCCGAAATAGCCGCCGATGGCGCCGCCGGCGAGCGGCAGCGCTTTCTTGGCCACGCCTTTGAGCACGCCGCCGACCGCCTGCCCGACCGGCGAGCGGATCACGCGGCCGGCGGTGGCGCCGACCTTGCGAATGAAGTCGCCCAGGAACTGGTCGAGCTCCGCTTCGCTGTTCACGTTCAGCAGTTCCTGCGCGTATTCGGCCTCCTGCTGTTCGTTCAGGCCCGATTCGCCGCTCCACTCTCCCTGGCCGAATTCGAACTGTTCGCCTTCGTAGCTGGAGGTTTCCTGGCCATATTCCATTGTCGTGCGGTCGATGTCATGCATGATGCGCTCCCAAAGAAGAGTGAAACAACAAAATGCCCGGATGGACAATCCGTCCGGATCAGCAATCGTGAAGAACCAGCCGGCCTGCCTGGCGGGTCCAGCGTCCCTGTTGTGCCGGCTGCGCATGCACATGCGGCAGCAAGCCCGGGGCAATCTGGCGCGCGGCGGCCTGCACGGCGGCGCGCGCGGACTGCGGCGACGCGCTGCGCGCATTGCCGGCGTGGCGCGCGGCTTCGTCGGCCAGGCGCACCAGCTGGCGCGCCAGGACGAATTCCTTGTCCTCAGGGCTCAAGCCTTCGAGTTCGAGCCCGAACATGCGCGCACCGAGGTTGATGCTCACGGTCTTGGCGCTGGCGCCATGCGGCAGGCGGCGCTGCGGCGTGAGGATCGGCTGCACGGCGCGCAGCAGTTCGGCCACCAGCAATGGGCCCATAGGCGAGCGGGCCACACGCGCACCGAGTACGCCGGCGCCGGCGATGGCGCGGCTTAGCACGCGCCGCAGGTCGGCCGGGTCGGACGCTTCGAGCAGTTCGGCGGCCAGTGCCAGGTCGGCGCTTTCGTCGGAGAGCGGGCCTGCTTCGAATTGCTGCGCCTGCGCGCGCGGCGCGGCGTTGGTCAAGATGTCGAAGACCGGACTGTATTCAAGCAGGCGACGGTTCACGGGCAGCCCCTCTGGTTAGTGGTGGATGCGCGTGGAAGAATGGTTGTTGCTGCTGCGCGTCCTGATCCATCTATCGCAAGGGCTGTGCCAGCGCGCGCACCGGGCAACCGGCCAGCTTGGCGGTGGCGGCGCCGAAACGCGTTTCGTGCAAGCCGTCGTTCGGGGCCGGTACGGCGAAACGCGTTTCGCAAGCGCCGCATCCCCCTTCCCTCCAGAGGGCATGCCGAACTATTTTTCGTGGAACCGGTATAGTGATATCGATAGCGCAACAGGCGTTTTGTGCTTGGGCGCACCCGGTTTGACGTTCACGAAGGAGAAACGATGCAAGTCCGTAATGATGTTCTGTTTCACGCGCTGCACGCCGATGGCCTGCTGATGCTGTCCAATTGCGGGGACGCCGGCAGTGCGCGCATTGCCGCGGCGGCGGGATCGAAGGCGCTGGCCACGAGCAGCGCCGCCGTCGCCTGGTCGCACGGCTTCGCCGATGGCAGCACCTTGCCGCGCGAACTGCTGATGGCGTCCGTCAAGGCGATTCTGCGGGTCAGTTCCCTGCCGCTGACGGTCGATGCGGAGGATGGCTACAGCGCCGATCCGGCCGAGGCGGCGGCGCTGGTGGGGGAACTGATCGATGCTGGTGTGGTCGGCATCAATATCGAAGATGGCGGCGGCACGCCGGCGCTGCTGGCGGAAAAGATCAGGGCGATCCGGGCAGTTGCCGACGCGCGCGGCGTGAACCTGTTCATCAATGCGCGCACCGATGTCTATTTGCGTGGCGTGGATGCGAGCCTGCGCGTGCAGGAAGTCCTTGCCCGCGCCGCCCTGTACGAAGCGGCCGGCGCCAGCGGCCTGTTCGTTCCCGGCATTACGTCCGAGGATGACATCGCGGCCGTGGTCAAGGCAACGCCCCTGCCGCTCAACGTGATGCTGCGCGAAGGCGTGCCGGCGCCGGCGCGCCTGGCGCAACTGGGTGCGCGGCGCCTGAGCGCCGGCTCGGCCATCTCGGAGGCCATGTTCGGCTGCGTCGATGCCCTGACCCGCCAATTCCTCGACAGCGGCAAGGTCGCTGCCGGGCCGTATGCGCCAATGGGCTATTCAGCGCTGAACCGGCTGATGACGCAGTAAGATCAGCCTAGAAGGCCGACTTGCCGAAGCGCGCCACGCCCTGGTTCACGCCGGGCGGGTCCAAGGTTTCCAGCTTGAGCGGCAGCGGCTCGCCGATCCAGTGCGCCAGGGTGGTGTGGTCGGCCACGTCGTCGTCGGTCAGCGGGTGCACCAGGGCGCGCAGGCCGGACGCTTCAAGCAGCGCAATGACCGCCGGCAGCATGGCGGCGCTGTAGTGGATCTCGTATTCGGGCAGCGGGTGCGGGCCGACCGCGTGGTCGCTTAATTCACCGACAAAAAACAGCTCGGCGATGGAACCTGACTGTTTGGCGTCGAGCAAACGCTGGCGCAAGGCCAGTGCCTGCGGGCGGGTGGCGTCGTCGTAGTAAATGTGGGCGTGGTACGGGGCGCTGAGGTCATCCATGAGCCTTATCCTTTTCTAAGTGGCAGCGTGAAAAAAACCGCCAGGGCTTGCGCGCTGGCGGTTTTTCACAGGCGTTGCTTGGCAACGATTACTGAGGAGCCGCTTCCGCGCCTTCAGCAGCTTTCATCGACAGCTTGAGGCGGCCGCGGTCGTCGGTCTCGAGGACCTTGACGCGCACTGCCTGGCCTTCTTTCAGGTAGTCGGCAACCGCGTTCACACGCTCGTTGGCGATCTGCGAGATGTGCAGCAGGCCGTCCTTGCCTGGCATGACCTGGACGATCGCGCCGAAGTCCAGCAGCTTGAGCACGACGCCGTCGTAGGTCTTGCCCACTTCGACCGACGCGGTCAGTTCTTCGATGCGGCGCTTGGCTTCCTGGCCGGCGGCAGCGTCGACCGACGCGATGGTGACGATACCTTCGTCGCTGATGTCGATCTGGGTGCCGGTTTCTTCGGTCAGCGCGCGAATGACTGCGCCGCCCTTGCCGATGACGTCACGGATTTTCTCAGGATTGATCTTGATGGTGATCAGGCGCGGTGCGAAATCCGACAGTTCGGTTTTCACGTGCGGCATGGCTTTCTGCATTTCGCCGAGGATGTGCTGGCGGCCTTCTTTGGCTTGCGCCAGTGCCACTTGCATGATTTCCTTGGTGATGCCCATGATCTTGATGTCCATCTGCAGCGCGGTAATGCCATTGGCGGTACCGGCTACCTTGAAGTCCATGTCGCCCAGGTGATCTTCGTCGCCCAGAATGTCGGACAGGACGGCGAACTTGCCGCCTTCCTTGATCAGGCCCATGGCGATACCGGCCACGTGCGCTTTCATCGGCACGCCGGCATCCATCAGCGCCAGGCAGCCGCCGCAGACGGAAGCCATCGACGAGGAACCGTTCGATTCGGTGATTTCCGATACCAGGCGCACCGAGTAGCTGAAGTCTTCAGGGTTGGGCAAGGCGGCGATCAGCGCGCGCTTGGCCAGGCGGCCGTGGCCGATTTCGCGACGCTTCGGGGTACCGACACGGCCGGTTTCGCCGGTGGCGAACGGAGGCATGTTGTAGTGCATCATGAAGTCATCGGTGTACTCGCCCATCAGCGCATCGATCTTCTGGCTGTCGCGCGCGGTGCCGAGGGTAGCGACGACCAGCGCTTGCGTTTCGCCGCGGGTGAACAGGGCCGAACCGTGGGTGCGTGGCAGGATGCTGGTGCGGATCGCGATCGGACGCACGGTGCGGGTGTCGCGGCCGTCGATGCGTGGCTCGCCATTGAGGATCTGCGAACGCACGACTTTGGCTTCGATGTCGAACAGGACGTTGCCGACATCGACATTGTCCGGCTGCGGTATGCCGGTGGCGGCAGCGTCAGCGGCCAGGGCGGCGTAGACTTCCTGGAACGATGCTTTCAGCTTGGCGGTACGGGCAACCTTGTCCTTGATCTGGTAGGTTTCGTTGATGTTCGTTTCAGCCAGTTCCTTGACGCGGGCGATCAGCGCTTCGTTCTTGGCGGGAGCGGTCCATTCGACTTCCGGCTTGCCGCCGTCGCGTACCAGTTCGTGGATCGCATCGATCACGACTTTCATCTGGTCATGGCCGTAGACCACGGCGCCGAGCATGATTTCTTCGGACAGTTGCTTGGCTTCGGATTCGACCATCAGCACGGCGGTTTCGGTACCGGCAACGACCAGGTCCATCTCGGATGTCTTGAGCTGTGTGGTGGTCGGGTTCAGGATGAACTGGCCGTTGGCGTAGCCGACGCGCGCGGCGCCGATCGGGCCGCTGAACGGGATGCCGGAGACGCACAGGGCAGCCGAAGCGCCGATCATGGCGGCGATGTCCGGATCGATCTCAGGATTGACCGACAGCACGTGGATGATGATCTGAACTTCGTTCAGGTAGCCTTCTGGGAACAGCGGGCGGATCGGACGGTCGATCAGGCGGCTGGTCAGGGTTTCTTTCTCGGAAGGACGGCCTTCGCGCTTGAAGAAACCGCCTGGGATTTTACCGGCTGCGTACGTTTTCTCGACGTAATCGACCGTCAGCGGGAAGAAATCCTGGCCTGGCTTGGCGTCTTTGCGCGCAACCACGGTAGCCAGGACAACGGTGTCTTCGATCGACACCATGACGGCGCCGGAGGCTTGACGGGCGATTTCGCCGGTTTCCAGGGTAACTTGATGTTGGCCGTACTGGAAGGTTTTCGTAACTTTATTAAACATGGGTAATCCCTTTCTATTTGCCGACAGATTTTCAGGCGCTGTCGTCCACCTCACCACAGGCAACATTGCTTGCTGCCTTTACTACTTTTTCGGGACTAAAAATGCAAAATGCCCGCGACAGCAAGCTGCGCAGGCATTTCTTGATAAACTTGAATCCGCAAAAATTACTTGCGCAGGCCGAGTTTAGCGATCAGATCGCGATAACGGGTTGCGTCTTTGCTTTTCAGGTAGGACAGCAGGCTCTTACGACGGTTGACCATCATGATCAAACCACGGCGGGAGTGGTGATCTTTAGCGTGAGCTTTGAAGTGGCCGTTCAGTTCGTTGATGCGTGCGGTCAGCAGAGCGACCTGAACTTCAGGGGAGCCGGTGTCGTTTTGCGCACGGGCGTTGTCCGCGATGATCGCGGCTTTGTTGATGTTTTCTACGGTCATGATGATACCTTTCACATGCGGTGCACGAGTCGCAACCCGACACACCGTGAACTTCGATTGATGAACCGGCCAAAACGGCCAGACCCGCAAGTATATGCGAAAACCCGGCGTGCTGCCAGTGCCGCTTGGCGCAAGGTGGTGCATGATGGCGTTTTGGTCCTGTCAAAGGTGGTTTTTATGCGAAAACTAGTCAAAACTGCAATTCTGAGCGCGCTGCTGGCACTGGGCGGCTGCGCCGCGATGATGCGCACGCCGCCGGTGCCGGGCGACACGCTCGAGGTGGTGCGCGCCAAGTTCGGCGAGCCGACCACGGTCCACGCGCTGCCATCGGGCCAGGTGCTCGAATACGCGACCGGACCGTACGGCCAGTTCACCTGGATGGCGCGCATGGGGCCGGATGGCAAGCTGCTCGCGTTCGAGCAGGTGCTGGGCGACGTGGGATTCGGGCGCATCAAGATCGACAAGTCGACCAGGGCCGATGTGATGGCGACGGTGGGACGCCCGGCCGAGCGCTCGTATCTGGCCCTGTCGGACCTGGAGGTGTGGTCATACCGCTATAAAGAGAGCGGCGTGTGGAATTCGATGATGCATGTGCACTTCGACCGCGCCGGCATCGTCAGGAAAATGATCAGCGGGCCGGATCCGATGTATGAAGAGAAGCGCGGGTTTTTCCGCGATTGAGGCAAAACCGGGCGCGGAGAAAGGCCGCCATTCCAGCCGCGCGGCGGCTTTGCACGCGCGCCGCGCGCTGCGGGGTATGCGCCCGCCGTGATCCGGGCGGCCCCGCAAGGACGATGAGATCAGCCAGGCGCCGTACCATCGGCGCACTGGTCCGACTTGCACCACGCGTCGGGTCCGCACCATTTGATGATGAGCTCGCCGAGCAAATTCGCGTCGTCATCCATCTCGAACGCATAGACCATCGCGCCGGCGTACCCGCCCTCCTTGAGCCACTCAACGGTACGCGCGACAGGCAACCCCGACGGCGCCTCGAAGCCCAGGGCCAACGTGGCCGGCTTCATGAATTCCGTGTACGGACTAAGACGCGAGGCGGGATCGCCGCCGTAGCTCATCTCCCAACCGTAGGTGAGCGTCTCTCCAAGCGTCATGTTGTTATAAACAGGCTGGAACGCGTCGAGGTCTTGGAACAGCGCCTTGGACAGGATTTTGTCGGGCATGGCCTTCTTGATCATGCTTGTCACCGTTACCAGCGGCATGACCGGCGACGGCGGTCGATCGGAATATTCGTCGTCGATGTCGATGCCATCCAGGCCGTAGGTGCTGACCACATGGGCCAGCTGATCGACGAAGTTACCCGCCAGTTCGGCAGTGGGAAAATTGCTCCAGCCAGCGGCGTCGTTGTTGCCCAGGAATGTTAACAGCACTGTGATTCCACGCAGTTGCAAGGTCGCGATGGCACCCGAATTCAAGGTGTTGAGCGTTCGCTCGTTGGCGCAGGCGTAGGTTCCGCCTGGCGGGGGCGTGATGCGGGGCGCAAGCGCCGTGTAATCAGGAGGGAGCGTCGCATTGAGGTTTGCCGCGAAGATGCAGACTACATCCACTGCGGCATTGCCGTCAGTGTCGACGTAGCACAGCACTTTCAGCAGATTCTCCGGGCTAAGGTGATTCACGTAGGCAATGCTCATCCCGGTCTTGGTGTAAGCGTCCGCCTGCGGCGCACTGCCGGGTGAAGGCGTTCCGGTGAAGAAGGCGCAATCACCGGCATTCAATTGTCGCGGTGACGGCCATGCGGGATTGGAGACCAGCATCGGCTCGCGGCAGTGAAAAAAGTAAGCAATAGTCGGGTCAAGAAGTGCGTGTCGGCGCGCTTGCTCGGGGGTGCAGTCTGGCATAACGCTTACCAGGCAATTCCAGGCATCTGCCGCTACTGCTGTATTGACCGCTTTAGTCCATGGCATAGTCGCACTCCGTATCGTGGTGGTGGCTCAGGAAGCGCACGGGCTGCGCGCTGGCTGAGTGGAAAACGGCGGGATGTGCCATACCGCCGGCCGAACTGCCGTGACATCCTGGGCGCCACGGCGCAATCCGCTGTTCGCGCATCTCGTCAATTCAGTCGTGGCCCGTATCGGACCTCTCTGGAGCGGGGCCAGACGACGATAAAAACTTCCGGATAAACACCAAGGCTCCTATTTGTCGGCCGTGACAGCCCGCTTGTCCGGCAAGCGCTTATGCGGCGCCAGCCAGTTGTGCTCGCGCCTTAAGGCATCGACCGCGCCCTGCAGGAAGCGATACAGCTCGGGTTGATCGAGCGGCACAAGGATGCCGCGCTCGTACGATGCCGTCCTGGGCCGGCTCGCCACATGCAGCAGCGCCGGGTCCATGAAGGCATCATTCCTGAGCGCGTCCAGGGTGGAACGGTCGACAATGGTAAAGTCCAGGCGCCGGTTCGAGACGATCATCTGTAGCGCATTCTTGATTTGCGGCACATCGACGCGGGTAATCTCGCCGGCCGCAATCAGCGGGTCCAGGTCGGGAAAGCGGTGCCCGCTCGGGGCACCGAAACGCTTGCCGCGCAGGGAGTCCGGCCCGTTGTACTCCAGCGGCGCCGCGCGCGGCGAGACCACCAGCGATTCATCGTTCATCAGGGCGCCGGTCCAGAGATAGCGCGTACGTCCGGGATCGTCAAAAAAGCGTGGATGCACCCAGGGAACGACGATGGCGACCTTTCCGTTTTGCAAGAGCACATCGAGCCGCCGGCGCGGAATATAGACCGATTCAAAGTGATAGCGCCCGCCGGAAAGGCTGTTGAGCTTGCCAGCTAGCCGGGCGTTGAGGCCGGCGGAAGGCTGGCCTGGCACGAACCACGGCACGTATTCATAGTAGGTCGCCAGCTGCACGGTTTCAGCGCCATGCGCGAGGCGCAGCGCCAGCGCCAGCGCCGGCAACAGAAACAGATAGCTCAGCCGCATGACCATACCGCCATTAACATCGCCATCCGTTCGCCACTCCCCAAGTCGCTTTGAAGGAACCGAAAATCACCACCCCCATTTAACCACGACTGGCGGGGAAGCTGTGTCGGCTTGCGTGTCCCCGGAAACCGTTCACCTTCTTCGCCGGCTGCGTCAGCCTCGGCTGTCGAAATGATGTGCCGTTCAAACTCCCCGGTGCCGCAGCGCAGGTCGCCTGGCGGCACCACTGGTACCGCCAGGCGCCACTTTCGCGAAGCGATGAAAACAGGAAAGCACACCTCTGTTACGCCAGCGAAACCATGGCTATACTTGCTGCCATGGTCCTCACCTTCGCGCCAACTCCAGACAAGCGCCACACCACCGCTTTCGCGCTGACCTTGCTCGTGCACGCTGTGCTGATCGTGGGCTGGCAATATGCCCGGCGCATCCCCCCGGTCGACAACGATCCAGTCCAGACGATCCAGTGGGTCACGATCACGCCGCAACCGAAGAAGGCGGACACGCCGGCACCAAAACCGGTGCCGCCAGACCTGAGAAAAACGGTTGGCGTGGCTGCTGCGGCGGCGCGCCCTGCCCCCGCCGCGCCGCCAATGCAAGCCCCCGCCCAGCCTGCGGCCGAACAGCCGGCCGAGGTGGCGGCGGAGGACGCGCCACCCACGCCAGCGCCAAGCGCGGCCGAGATCATGCGGCAGGCCAGACGCGGCATCGGGAAAATCGATCAGGATTTACGCAAGGCCCATCCGGGGCAGCCGATCACGGCGCCTGTGACCAACGGGGCAACCCGGCTGGCCCAGGGTTTGCAGGCAGCGGCCGACGCCGTACCCAACCGCCGGTATGAGGCGCCCAAGGTGACCGAGATTATCGATCCCGGCCCGTACAGCAGGCGGCGCTACCGGGTGGTCGGCGCCGACGGCACCTACTGCATCACGGTCGAATCGAACCACGCGCCCGATGGCCTGGACACCATGAAAAACGGCATCCAGCACAAGACGACCACCTGCGAACCGAGCGAACAGGCGGCCACCAGGCAGAAATGGTAGGCCGTTGGCGAAGAAGGCATTCAAGTTCATTCGGGAGGTCGACAAGTCCTCGAAGCGCGGCGGGGCCGAGCGAGGATGCCGCCAGCTGGCGGCAGGCATGCGTGCGCGCCGTCACATGCGCGTTTTGTGGCACAACGTCCAGGGCAGCTTGGTCAGGGACTGGCCGTCGATGTTGATCCAGTTGGCGCCTGCGGCAAAACTGACCCAAAGCTTGTTTGGTCCGGCGTACGCCATGCTGCCGTCGTCGCTGATGAAAAAGGCGCGCGCGCCTTCGGCCAGGGCTTCGTCCAGGTCCACCAGCTTCTCGGCACGGCCAGCGCTGGCGCGGTACAAGGCATTCGGGCGCACCGGCGATGCTTGCGAATCGACGCCGCCGATGAAGTACAGGGTGCGTTGTTGCGCACCCACCAGCACCGCGTTATACGGGGCGGCAGTGCCGGCGTAATTGAGTTCGAGCCGTTTCCAGGGCGCGCCAGCAGCGGCCTTGCGCACCAGATGACGGCGATGATTGGTGCTGCGGGTGGCGTACTGCACGCCGTCGCTGCCGGTGTACACAATGGATTCACCACCACCGGCGGCCACGGTATCGCTGCGGTCGGCGAGCTTGCCGGTCACGTCGCGCCATGTCTTTCCATGGTCAAGGCTGCGCACGGTGCCGAAACTCGCGCGCACCAGGATCTCGCCGGTGGCGCTGGTGCGGGCCCAGTGGATTTCCTCGAACGTGCAGGAGCTGGCCTGCACGCCGCCGGCGGCGGCGCACAAACCAGCGACGAACAGTGCGGACAGGCGCATGCCTGCTACTGCTGCGGGTTGACGCGCTCGATCTTCGAGTGCAGCTTGTTCAGCCCTGACAGGTAAGCCTTGGCCGAGGCGACGATGATATCCGGATCGGACCCAACGCCGTTGACGATGCGGCCCGAACGCGACAGGCGCATCGTGACCTCGCCCTGCGACTGGGTACCGTTGCTGATCGCATTGATCGAAAACAGCACCAGTTCGGCGCCGCTGGCCGCTTCCTTTTCGATGGCGTTGACGGTGGCGTCGACCGGGCCATCGCCCTCGCCTTCGCATGCGAACTCCTTGCCGCCGATCGCGAACACCACTTTGGCGGTCGGGATTTCGCCGGTTTCGGAGCGCTGCGACAGCGACACGAAGCGGTAATGCTCGTCTTCCTGCGCGTGCTCTTCGTCCGAGACGAGCGCCATGATGTCTTCATCAAAGATCTCGGACTTGCGGTCCGCCAGCTCCTTGAAACGGGCAAAGGCGGCATTGACTTCGGCTTCGGATTCGAGCTCCATGCCCAGTTCCCGCAGGCGTTCCTTGAACGCGTTACGGCCGGAGAGCTTGCCCAGCACGATCTTGTTGGCGGCCCAGCCCACGTCTTCGGCGCGCATGATCTCGTACGTTTCGCGCGCCTTCAAAATACCATCCTGGTGGATGCCGGAGGCGTGCGCAAAGGCGTTGGCACCCACCACGGCCTTATTCGGCTGCACGGCGAAGCCGGTAATCTGCGACACCATTTTCGACGCCGCCACGATCTGGGTGGTGTCGATGCCCAACTCCAGGCCGAAGTGGTCGCTGCGGGTGCGCAGCGCCATCACGACTTCTTCGAGCGCGGTGTTGCCGGCGCGTTCGCCCAGGCCGTTGATGGTGCATTCGATCTGGCGCGCGCCGCCGATCATCACGCCGGCCAGCGAGTTGGCGACCGCCAGGCCAAGATCGTTGTGGCAGTGGACCGACCAGACGGCCTTGTCGGAGTTGGGGATGCGCTCGCGCAGGCGTTTGATGGTGGCCCCAAACACCTCCGGCACGGCGTAGCCGACGGTGTCGGGGAAGTTGATGGTAGTGGCGCCTTCGGCAATCACCGCTTCGAGCACGCGGCACAGAAAGTCTTCGTCGGAACGACTGCCGTCTTCGGGCGAAAACTCGATGTCGTCGGTGTACTGGCGCGCACAGCGGATGGCGATTTTGGCCTGCTCGAGCACCTGTTCCGGTTCCATGCGCAGCTTCATCTGCATGTGCAGAGGCGAGGTGGCGATGAAGGTGTGGATGCGTTTGCGTTCGGCCGGCGCCAGCGCTTCGGCGGCGCGCGCGATGTCGCGGTCGTTGGCGCGCGAGAGCGAGCAGATGGTCGATTCGCGCACGGCGCTGGCAATGGCGCGAATGGCTTCGAAGTCGCCCGGCGAGGCGGCCGCGAAGCCGGCCTCGATGACGTCGACGCGCATGCGCTCCAGCTGGCGCGCAATGCGGACCTTTTCATCCTTGGTCATCGATGCGCCGGGCGATTGCTCGCCGTCGCGCAGGGTGGTATCAAAAATGATCAGGCGATTCGAATTCGTCATGGCGGCTCCATTGGGCTAGTGTAAGGCGGGTGCGTGCCGGCCGCCATCGAATCGCATCGATGGTCAGCGGCGTTCGCTCGGGTCGACAGGTTCGTCGGCGGTCTGCACGATGCTCACTGGCTTGCCCTTGGCAAGGCGCCACGCGTACACGGCATAGCCGGACAAACCATAAATAACAAACAGCGGCATCAGCACTTTTGGCGGGTCGATCGAAACCAGCGCCAGCGCCAGCGCGATCAGGAACACGACGATGAACGGTACCGATTTGCGGAAGTTGACGTCCTTGAAGCTGTAGAACGGGACGTTGGTGACCATGGTCAGGCCGGCGAACAGCGCGATGCCCCACGAGATCCACGGCAGCTCGGCGCCGGAAAACCCCAGGTCGGTCATCATCAGCACGAAGCCGGCCACCATGGCGGCGGCGGCCGGGCTGGGCAAGCCCTGGAAGAAGCGCTTGTCGACCACTTCGATATTGGTGTTGAAGCGCGCCAGGCGCAAGGCCGCGGCGGCGCAGTAGACAAAGGCGGCCAGCCAGCCGAATTTGCCCAGGCCGCGCAGGGACCATTCGTAGATGACCAGCGCCGGCGCGGCGCCGAAGGACACCATGTCGGCCAGGCTGTCGTACTGGGCGCCGAATTCGGATTGGGTGTTGGTCAGGCGGGCGATGCGCCCGTCGAGGCCATCGAGGATCATGGCGATGAAAATGGCCCAGCCGGCGTGCTCGAAGCGCTGGTTCATGGCCATGACGATGGCGTAAAAGCCGCAGAACAGCGCGGCGGTGGTGAAGGCATTCGGTAAGAGGTAGATTCCACGGCGCCGCATCGGGTTGCCGTCGGCATCGAGCCGCTGGCGGCCAATCTTGCTAAAGCGGGACAACTTGCCACCCTTCGCTTTCGGGACTGAGGGCTTTCTGCGGCGTGGGAAGGTGGCCATATGTTTCCGTTTCAAGTAATTGGATCGCTTCGTGCGGCCGCGTCCGAGAGTGGACGCGGCTGGTTTGCCACTTATTATAGTGGGAGCACCGTCAACTTAGCGATCAGATACTTTTACTTGAATTTCACCTTTCCTACAAGACGCATCTGCAAGGTGGTTTCGCCAGGCTCGAAGCTCGGTTCGGCCACGTCGGCCGCTTCGGCCTTGGCGGCGCGCATTAACATCGGGGCAGCATCCTGCTGGCCAGCATAGTTGCCGGAACCTTCGTAGTCCAGCGTCTCAATGACCGCTTCGCTCATCTTGCGGCCCATGGCGCTGGCGATCGCGGAAACGCGTTCGTTCAGGTTCTTGTAGGTGGCGATGAGACGCTGATCGTCGAGCTTGCGGGTGGTTTCCGGCGACAGGCCGAAATTGAGACCGTTCAGGGCCAGGATTTTCTGCACGGCGGCCGTCATTTTCGGCAGGTTGGCCAGGTTGGTGGTTTTTACTTCCAGATACTGACCGACGCGCCAGCCGGTCGGCACGAGCGGACGAGGCTGCGGCTGGCCGTCGGGACGCGGCGCCACTTCCGGATAGACCGGATAGGTGTAGTAGCCGACCGTTTTCAGGATCGCTTTCGGGTCTTCCCGGCGCACGATCTCGGTGCCCTGCTTCATCTTCTGGTTCACACGCGAGGCGGCGGCGGCCTTGTCCTTGTCCTGCTCTTCGATAAAGAAAGTGGCAACGACTTGGTCATTCGGATGGGTCACTTCACCGTAGGCGGGAACGATCACCAGCGCGCCGGCGGTCGCGAGCGTGTTCTGCGCGGAAGCCTGGGTGGCGAGCGTCAGGGCGGCGATTAATGCAATTTTTTTGAGGGACATGTTTTTCTCCAGGTGAATGACAAGCACGCGAGGTATGAAACCTCATCAGCTTGGTTAACCCGGACGATACCCGGAATCGAAGGGACCACGTACCGTTGTAATCAAAATTTGCAAATTTGAGAAGGTTGATTACATCTCGTTAACTCGTCGTTCCCGCGCAGGCGGGAACCCAAGTTTGTACCGAAGCCACGAGCGGATCTACGAACTTGGGTTCCCGCCGAGTGCCGCCTTGGCGCGGGAACGACGGTGGTACGCTTAGTTCTTCGACTGATCAACCAGCTTGTTCTTGGCGATCCACGGCATCATCGCGCGCAGCTTGGCGCCGACTTCTTCGATCGGATGCTCGGACGTCAAGCGGCGGCGCGAGATCAGGGTTGGTGCGCCGGCTTTGTTTTCCAGGATGAAGCTCTTGGCGTATTCGCCGGTCTGGATATCCTTCAGGCATTGGCGCATTGCATCTTTGGTGGCCGACGTCACCACTTTCGGACCCGTCACGTATTCGCCGTACTCGGCGTTGTTCGAGATCGAGTAGTTCATGTTGGCAATGCCGCCTTCGTAGATCAGGTCGACAATCAGCTTGAGCTCGTGCAGGCACTCGAAGTACGCCATTTCCGGCGCGTAGCCCGCTTCGGTCAGCGTTTCGAAGCCGGCCTTGATCAGCTCGACCGCGCCACCGCACAGAACCGCTTGCTCGCCGAACAGATCGGTCTCGGTTTCTTCACGGAAGTTGGTTTCGATGATGCCGGCACGGCCGCCGCCGTTGGCCATGGCGTACGACAGGGCGATATCGCGCGCCGAGCCGGACTTGTCCTGGTACACGGCGATCAGGTGCGGCACGCCGCCACCGGCTGCGTAGGTACCGCGCACGGTGTGGCCCGGCGCTTTCGGGGCGATCATGATCACGTCGAGGTCGGCGCGTGGCACAACCTGGCCGTAGTGCACGTTAAAGCCGTGCGCGAAGGCCAGCACGGCGCCCTGCTTGGCGTGCGGTGCCACGTTTTCGGTGTAGACCTGGGCGATGTTTTCGTCAGGCAGCAAGATCATGATGATATCGGCTGCTTTGATCGCATCGTTCACTTCCGCCACTTTCAGGCCAGCCTGCTCGACCTTGGTCCACGACGCGCCGCCCTTGCGCAGGCCGACGGTGACGTTCACGCCCGAATCGTTCAGGTTCTGTGCGTGCGCATGGCCTTGCGAACCGTAGCCGATGATGGCAACGTTTTTGCCTTTAACGAGGGAGAGGTCGCAATCTTTGTCGTAAAAAACGTTCATGATAATTTTCCTATAATTTTTAGTGTGGGACGTGCCTGTGGGCACGGATTAAACTTTGAGGATGCGTTCGCCGCGGCCGATACCCGACCCGCCGGTACGTACCGTTTCGAGGATGGAGGCGCGGTCGATGGAATCGATGAACGCGTCGAGCTTGCCCTTGTTGCCGGTCAGCTCGATCGTGTAGGTCTTTTCCGTCACGTCGATGATGCGGCCGCGGAAGATATCCGCGGTACGCTTCATCTCTTCGCGTTCCTTGCCGACCGCGCGCACCTTGATCAGCATGAGCTCGCGCTCGATATGCGCGCCCTCGGTCAGGTCGACCACCTTGACCACCTCGATCAGGCGGTTCAGGTGCTTGGTGATCTGTTCGATCACATCGTCCGAGCCGCTGGTGACGATGGTCATGCGCGACAGGGTGGCGTCTTCGGTCGGCGCCACGGTCAGGGTTTCAATGTTGTAGCCGCGGGCCGAGAACAGCCCGACCACGCGCGAGAGCGCACCGGCTTCGTTTTCAAGCAGGACAGAAATGATATGGCGCATTACAGGTCCTCCGAGCCGAGCAGCATTTCGGACAAGCCCTTGCCGGCCTTGACCATCGGCCAGACGTTTTCGGACTGGTCAGTGATGAAGTTCATGAACACGAGGCGGTCTTTCATCCCAAAAGCTTCTTTCAGTGCACCATCGACGTCGCCCGGCTTTTCGATCTTCATGCCGACGTGACCGAACGATTCGGCCAGCATCGAGAAGTCCGGCAGCGAATCCATGTAGGACTCGGAATAGCGCGAACCGTAGTCGATCTGCTGCCACTGGCGCACCATGCCGAGGAAGCGGTTGTTGAGCAAAATGATTTTCGGCGTCAGGTGATATTGCTTGCAGGTAGCCAGCTCCTGAATGCACATCTGGATCGAGCCTTCGCCGGTGATGCAGGCGACCGTCGCGTCGGGATTGGCCATCTGCACGCCCATGGCGTACGGCAAGCCCACACCCATCGTGCCCAGGCCGCCGGAATTGATCCAGCGGCGCGGCTTGTCGAACGGGTAGTACTGGGCCGCCCACATCTGGTGCTGGCCGACGTCGGAGGTGATGAAGGCGTCGCCCTTGGTGATTTCCCAGACCTTTTGCACCACCGATTGCGGCTTGATGACCAGGTCCGATTCGGCGAATTTCAGGCAGTCGCGCCCGCGCCATTCGCCGATCTGCTTCCACCAGTCTTTCAACGGGGCGGCATTGACCTTGGCGTCGGCGGCGTCGAGCTGCGCGAGGAATTCGATCAGCACGTCCTTGACGTTGCCGACGATGGGAATATCGACCTTGACGCGCTTGGAAATCGACGATGGATCGATGTCCACGTGGATGATCTTGCGCGGGTTGGAGGCGAAGTGTTTCGGGTTGCCGATCACACGGTCGTCGAAGCGCGCCCCGATGGCGATCAGGACGTCGCAGTGCTGCATCGCCATGTTCGCTTCGTAGGTGCCGTGCATGCCGGGCATGCCGACGAAGTTATCGCTCGACGCGCGGTAGCCGCCCAGGCCCATCAGGGTGTTGGTGACCGGGAAGCCGAGTTTGTCGACCAGCTTGTTCAGCTCGGGCGAGGCATTGGCCAGGATCACGCCGCCGCCGGTGTAGATCATCGGACGTTCAGCCTGCAGCAGCAGTTGCACGGCCTTGCGGATCTGGCCCGAATGGCCCTTGTCGATCGGCTTGTACGAGCGCATCTCGATATCCTTCGGATAGTCGTAGGCGCATTTGTGCATGCTGATGTCTTTGGGGATGTCGACCAGGACCGGGCCGGGACGGCCGGTGCGCGCAATGAAGAACGCTTTCTTGATCGTCGCGGCCAGGTCTTTCACATCCTTCACCAGGAAGTTGTGCTTGACGCAGGGACGCGTGATGCCGACGGTGTCGCATTCCTGGAAGGCATCCTGGCCGATCGCGGTGCTGGGCACCTGACCGGAAATGACGACCATCGGGATCGAATCCATGTACGCCGTTGCCAGGCCGGTGACGGCATTGGTAACACCAGGACCGGAGGTGACCAGGGCCACGCCGACGGTGTTCGAGCTGCGCGAATAGGCATCTGCCGCATGCACGGCGGCCTGCTCATGGCGTACCAGGACGTGTTGGAATTTGTCTTGCTTGAAGATGGCGTCGTAGATATACAGTACGGCGCCGCCTGGATAACCGAAAACGTGTTTAACGCCTTCTTCCGCCAGACAACGGACAAGTATTTCGGACCCCGTGATGGTGGCCGATGATTCGTTGTTCATGATACATTCCTTTCAAGACCCATTGGGAGGTGATCGGATGCTCTTTCCTAACGAAATTCGCGTGGCGCGACAGTGCTCAGGCTTCCCTTCTTTCTGCGGTCACGTCGATCTTTCACGTACCCATAGATACGTTACGAACCGGCGCTAAACGCAACTCGTTTGGCGTGAGTTTCTGTAGCGATTACTGCGAACCTCTCGCGCTTGTGGCGCGGGTTAGAGCAAACTGCCTACATATGAAAGCGCGTCACGTCGATGTTGGCCTTGTGTGGCGTTTTCGACTTGACCATACAGCTTCGGGGTTGCAAAGCGTCACATACCTTACTGCGTTGCACCATTCCGGTCAAGTTAAATCGGCCGGGCTTGCCTGCTTTCGTGGCCCTGCACGGGGCAATCGCAGTAAATACCATGCAAAAAGGCCCATTCTTTGCTAGCATGCGTCAGTTTTCTCCAATGCCACAGGCTATGTACCTGAGGTGCTTCATCTCCCCACCCCTGTTCGCATGGCCACAGACAAAGAGTTATCCGATTTTCTTGAGAATGTCGAACGGCGCGCTTTCAAGCAAGCCGTGTACGCCGTCCGCAAGGATGAAGCGGCGCTGGATATCGTGCAGGACGCGATGATCAAGCTCGCCGAAAAATACGGAGACAAGCCGGCCGCCGAGCTGCCGATGCTGTTCCAGCGCATCCTGCAAAACACCATCCTCGATTACTTCCGGCGCGAAAAGGTGCGCAATACCTGGGTCAGCCTCTTCTCGGGCATGGGTAAACGCGAGGGAGAAGACGAAGAATTTGATATACTTGAATCGCTTGAGGCAGAACAAGGTTCCGCCTCGGCGGAATCGAGCGCCGATCAGGTCGAGCGCCAGCAGACACTCAGTCTGATCGATGCCGAAGTACAAAAACTGCCAGCGCGTCAACGGGAAGCCTTCCTCATGCGTTACTGGCAGGACATGGACGTGGCTGAAACGGCCGAAGCGATGGGGTGTTCGGAGGGAAGTGTCAAAACGCACTGCTCGCGAGCCACCCATACCCTCGCTGAATCGCTGAAAGCCAAGGGAATAAAATTATGAACACCGACGATCTGAACTTTGCGTACAAGGTACGCCATGCCCTGAACGAGCACCTCGACGACCTGCCGGCGTCGACCAGCGAGCGCCTGGCCGCCGCGCGCGCGGCCGCGATGGCGCGCAAGAAGCCGCACGCCCCGGTCAAGGCTGCACAAACTCAGCTGGCAGGCAATATCGGCGCCCTGTTCTCGTTTTCCTCGCTCGGCCGCATGAGCGTGGCCATTCCCCTGATGGCGCTGGTGGCCGGCCTGGCTGGCGTGTACCAGTACGAAGAACAGCAGCGTATCGCCGAAATCGCCGAGCTGGACGCGGCGGTCCTGTCCGACGAGCTGCCGCTGACGGCGTATCTGGACCAGGGTTTCAACGCCTACCTCGCGCAGCGCGGCCAATAAGGATGACGCGCGCGACCCCATCGTTGACGTCCCTGGCGCTCGCGCTTGTCTTGTTGGCAACAACTGGCGCGGCGGGTATCGCCGCAGCCCAGACCGGTGCGCCGCCACCCGCAGGCCCGCCGTTGCAAGCCCCGGCAGTCGTTCCGGGGCAGCCTCCAACTCCCGTCATTGCGCCGATCTCCAAGCCCGCACCCGCCATCGCCGCGCCTGCCGCCACGAAACCGGCAACGATTGGCGACAAACCCCTGTGGAAAGAGCTGTCGCGTCCGCAGCAGGTTGCGCTCGACCCGCTCAAGGGCGAGTGGGACCAGATGGAAACGGTACGCAAGCAAAAGTGGCTCGATATCGCCAACCGCTATTCCTCCATGAAACCTGATGAGCAGCTGCGGGTGCAGGAGCGCATGCGCGACTGGATCAAGCTCACGCCCGAAGAGCGGCGCCTGGCGCGCGAAAACTATACCCTGAGCAAGAAGATCGACAAGAGCAAGAAGTCGGTCGAATGGGAAAAATACCAGCAGTTACCCGAAGAAGAAAAGAAAAAGCTGGCACTTGACGCCGCTGTCGCGAAAAAGCAGGTCACCAACTTGCCGCCGACCACGCAGACCAAGCCGCAAGCGCCGTCCAAGCCACCTGCCGCCTGTCCACCCGGCACGATCCGCAATGCCCCGGCTGCCGTGCCGCGTTGCATCGTCAGCTCGATTGCAGGCGCTCCGCTGGCGGCGCCGGCCACGCCGCCGGCTGTTACAACTCCACCGATGACACCGCCGGGCAATCCGGCAGCTCCCGTATCCAATGCAAAATAGTAAGACCCCGATTGCCACGCCCACCCTGAAACGTCGTCTGATCTGCCTGGTGTACGAACTGTTTCTGCTGACCGCCGTGGTCATGTTCGGCCTGCTCATCTTCCTGCTGGTCACCCAGAAACTGAGCCAGAGCATCATCGAATACGGCCGCACGGTGGTGCTGTTCCTGGTGCCGGGCGCTTATTTCATCTATTCCTGGACCGGCAGCGGCCATACGCTGGCCATGAAAACTTGGCGCATCAAGCTGGTCAAGGTGGGCCATGCCAGCGTGCCGTTCAAGGCCGCTGCCGTGCGCTACCTGCTGGGCTGGGGCTGGGTGCTGCCGGCACTCATCATCTGCTGGCGCTTTCACCTGACCAGCAAGACCCAGGTGGCCAGCGCGCTGGCGATCAATATCGTGGCGTGGGCAATGACGGTGTTTCTCGACAAGGACCGGCAATTCCTGCACGACAGGCTGGCCGGCACGCGGCTCATTTCGCTGCCCAAGCCGGTCAAGGCAGCCAAGCCGGCCAAAGCCTGAACCCAGGGGGCGACATGAGCGACGCCTTATGCCCCCTGTGCGGCCGGCCCTTGGGAAAGCTGCATGTCGACCGCCATCACCTGATTCCCAAGACGTACAAGGGACGCGAGCAGTTCGATATCCACAAGATCTGCCACCAGAAAATCCATTCGACCTTCACCGAGCACGAATTATTCAAATCCTTCCATACGTGGGAAGCCTTGCAGCAGCATGACGATATTCGCGCGTTTATCGCCTGGGTGGCAAAAAAGGAGCATTCGTATTTTTCGCGCAATGTGCGCTCGAATAATAAGAAGCGATAAACCGGCTGTATTGATTAAACTTTAATAATCGGCTAACATTTGCTTGAGAAGGCTCAGGTTGGGCTTCCTTCTACCCCTGATTCAGTCTGACCGATTCCCTTCTCACCTTTCAAAAACGGATCAAGGCATGCGCCTGCATCCGTTTTTTGCTATGGGACCCACCATGTCTGTCGATTTCAAAGAAACCCGGGCGCTGCTGCTGCGCCGCCAGTCCAGCGTATTCGCCGTGGAAGGCGCCGAGCGCCAGCCTGAGGCCTGCATGCAGCTGTTCGACATCGACCTGGCCAAACTCGGCTACGCGCTCTCGCAGCGCCTGCGCGCGCGACTGCAAACGCAGGCCGCACCCGCGCTGAGCGCAATCCAGGAAGGCATCTGGAATGTGCTGGCGACGCAGCTCGGCGGCCACCGCCAGCACACGCCGCTTTTCCGGCGCTTCCCCAACGATGTCCCGCATAACACCGAGCGATTGTGGATCGACAGGGTCCTGACGCATTTCATGCAGGCGCCCGGCCAGCCCTGCCTGCACTGCGCCCGCACTGGCACCACCCACGTGCTCAAGCCCTGCCAGCACGTGGTGTGCGACGCCTGCTTCGACGGCGGCAATTACAGCGCCTGTCCGATCTGCCATCGTCACGCCGACCGCGACTCGCCGTTCTTCCTGCCCGCACCCGGGCCGAAACAAAAGGCGGCGGCTCACGCGCCGCTCAAGCTGATCGACCTTGGCGCCAGCATGGACGATACGGCGCAGGCGCTGGTACGCGCCATGTGCGAACGCAAGCAGGCCATGTCGCCGGCCGACACCGACGACTTCAAGGCGCTCGCCGGCGAGTACGGCCTGCGCCTGCTGGCCTGGGTTCCCGACCAGATTCCGGTGCGCGAAAATATCGCCCTGCTGTTCGGCACCCTATTGCAGAAATGCGAGCCCGCCGCAGTGCTGGCCGCCGCCGCCCCGCACATCGGCAGCGCGACGGACGTAATCCGCCTGATCGCCGCCTACTCCGGCGCGGACCCGTCGCTGCAAGGGCAAGAGGTCTACCGCCAGGTACCGGTCGAGCAGGCGCGCCGCTACGTGCGTTTCAAGGACTGGTTTGTACCCGACTCGTACTGGAACGAGCAGCCATCGGTTCCGATGAGGGTCAGCATCAAGCGCTTCAAAGTGGCCAAGCTGGCGCGGCCGCTGCGGCGCGCGCTATTGGGTCTGCTGGAAGGCATGCATCCGAACGCGCTGACCGAGGACATGCTGCGCCACCGCTCGTATTGGGTCTGGCTCGGCCAGTTCCTGCACCCGCACGAATATCACAAGCGTTTTCCGCAGGTGGCCTTTGCGTTCAGCGTGATCCGCAAGAAGGGACCGGACGGGACGCCGGGCCCGCAGTTCGAGACCTTTTACGCCGGACTGGAACAAGCCGTCATGCGCAAGGACGCCATGGCCATGGTCACGCTGCTACGCCAGCGGCCGGGGGAACTGGCACGCCGCTTCGACCATGCCCTGCGCGTGGCCGCTGGCGACAGCGCCGCCAGCAGCGCGGTGCTGGACGCCTTTGCAAAGTGCGCACCGCAGTTTGCCACGCCGGTCCTGCTGACCTTGCGCGCCCTGCTGCCAACCCGCCTGCACGCGGGAGAGACGCGCATCTACTGGCCCAAAGGGTCGGTGGCGACCGGATTCATGGCGCCCGATCAGCGCCCACCCCTGCCGCAGGAAACGGTGAACCAGGCAGTTGCCCTGATCGAGCGCGAGCTGCTGGCGCGCTTTTCAAGCAAGCCGACGGTGGGCGACTGGTTGATCGATGCCGCGCTGGCCGACATCATGGTGCCGTTCAACGAACGCACCGCAAGCCGCTCGGCCATCCAGCTGCCGCGCGGCTCGGTGCTGCCGGTCCCGCCGGGCAAAAAGGCGCGCCTGTTCCTGCACTGGTGCCAGCCGGAGAACGGCCAGCGCAGCGACCTCGATCTCTCGGTCGCGTTCTACGACGACCAGTGGCGCTTCCGGGGAGTCTGTTCCTACTATCAGCTCACGTGCAAGGGAAGCGATGGCAGCATCATCGCCACCAGTGCGGGCGACCTGACGGATGCGCCCTTCCCCGACGGCGCCAGCGAATTCGTCGACCTGGACTGCGAACTGGCGCGCCAGAACGGCGTACGCTATGCGGTCGCGGTACTGAACAATTATTCGGGGATGCCGTTCGAAGACCTGGAACATGCGTTCGCCGGCCTGATGTTCCGGGACGACGTACAAGGTGCGCACTTCGATCCGCGCACGGTGGCGCTGCGCTTCGACCTGGCCGGGACCAATGGTGTATTCCTGCCGATGGTGTTCGACCTGCGGGAAAACCAGCTGCACTGGCTGGACCTGTACGCACCGGGCGGATTTGAATTCAATAACGTGGCAACGTCGACTGCGGCCATCAGTGCCGTTTGCCCGGCCATGATTGCCTACTTCGCCAGCAGCATCCGCATGTCGATGTTCCATCTGGCCTTGCTGCATGGGGCGGCGCGGGCGCAACGGGTGATCTTGCGGGGTGATGGCACGCTGCGCGCGCTGTCGCGCCACGAGGGTGAAGATAACGCCAGCTTCCTGGCGCGCCTGCGCAAGTGGAATCCGCAAGATGTCGACAGCGCGCCCGTCATGCACGAAGCGCCGCTGTTCGCCGCCCTGCTCGACGCCGATATCGCGCTGCCGGAGAACAGCATCGTGTATGCGCTGCGGCCCGGCCTGAGCGCGGCGACCATTGCCGCCAGCGACCTGATTTCGTAAGCCTGGCGGCGCCGGGTCAGAAACGTTCGTAGTCGTGCAGGTAGCGCCACTGCCCCGACGGCAGGCTGGCCATCGGCAGGCGGCCGATGCGCAGGCGCTTGATGCTGACGATGCTCAGGCCGACCAGGCGGCACATGTGCATCAGCTGGCCGGGCTTGACGCCCTTGAGCGCGAAGCGCAGGCGCGTTTCGTTCTGCCAGCTCACTTTCATCGGCGGGATTTCCTTGCCGTTGAAGGTCAGGCCGTGATTGAGCAGCGCCAGGCCGCCTTCGCGGATATCCCCTTTGACCTCTACCACGAACTCCTGCTCGACACGCGCACCTTCGTCGATCAGCTTGCGCGCCACGCGGAAGTCCTGGGTGAACACCACCAGGCCACTGGCCTTGGTTTCGAGCGGCGATGTCAACGTGAGGTTGGCCAGGTGGCGCTTGAGGAAGCGCTGCTTGCCGTGTTCCGCCACCAGCAGGTTCTCTTGCGTGAGCAGGTTCAGGGCCGCTTCGGCGTCGGCATCGGCGCCGGCGCTGTAGCCGGCGGGCTTGTGGAACAGGATGGTGACGGGCGCCAGTTCGACCAGCGTTGCCTCGGGATGGATGACGACGTCCTGCTCGTCGGCCACGCGCGCGCCGGCTTCCTCGACGACCACGCCGTCAACGCTGATCCACCCTCCCGCGATGTACTTGTCGGCTTCCGCGCGCGAGCACGGCATCATTTCGGCGACGCGCTTGGCGAGGCGGATGGTGGAATCATTCATGCAGCTCAGTGCCAGTCTTTAAAAAATGCGGTGAATACGGCGACGACACGTTCGACGTCGGCCGCGTTGATGTTGAGGTGGGTGACCAGGCGCGTATGCTGGCCGACCGTGGCGCGGATATGCTCGCGCGCCAGCGTGGCACGCAGCGCGTCGCAGGCGGCTGGCGGCACCTCGATGTAAAAGATATTGGTCTGCGGCGTGGCCACCTTGAGCTGGGCGATCTGCGCCAATCCGCGCGACAGGTTGGCCGCGTTGGCATGATCATCCGCCAGGCGCTGCACATTGTGTTCGAGCGCGTACAAACCCGCCGCGGCGATCATGCCGGCCTGGCGCATGCCGCCGCCGAGCATTTTGCGCCAGCGCTTGCCCTGTTCGATGAAGGCCTTGTTCCCCAACAGGACCGAGCCGACCGGCGCGCCCAGGCCCTTGGACAGGCACACGGAGACGCTGTCGAAACCGGCGCAGGCCGCGCGCAGGCTGATGCCCTGCTTGACGGCGGCGTTGCAGATGCGCGCGCCGTCGAGGTGCGTGACCAGGCCGCGCGCATGCGCGAGCGTGGTGGCAGCCGCCATGTAGTCGGCGCCGAGCACCCGACCGCCGATGGTGTTTTCCAGCGCCAGCACGCGGGTGCGCGCGAAGTGCATGTCGTCCGGCTTGATGTAGGCCTCAATGTCGGCCAGCGCGATGCTGCCGTCGGGCTGGTTGGCGATCGGCTGCGGCTGGATGCTGCCCAGCACCGCGGCGCCCCCGCCCTCATACTTGTACGTGTGCGCCTCCTGGCCGACCAGATACTCGTCGCCGCGCGCGCAGTGCAGCAGCAGCGCAATCAGATTACTCTGCGTGCCCGACGGCGCATACAGTCCGGCCTCGTAGCCGAACATCTCGGCGGCCGTGTCCTGCAGGCGGTTGACGCTCGGGTCGTCGCCGTACACGTCGTCGCCCACGGGCGCGCTGTGCATGGCGTCGCGCATGGCGTCGCCCGGTTGGGTGACGGTGTCGCTGCGCAGGTCAATCCAGGAGGTGGCGTCGTTATTCATGTCGTCGATTCGGCTTCCGCTAAATGTTGAGTGTAGAAACGCTCGCCCATTTCTTCCAGGCCGAGCGTGGCGAGGACTTCCTGCAAACGGTCGGTGGGACGCTTGCGCGGCAGGTTTTTGTAGCTGGCGATGATCAGCTCATTTTTCATCGAGTGCTCCCAGCCCACCAGCTCCGTCACGTTGACCTGGTAGCCGTGCGCTTCGAGCTGCAGGCAGCGCAGCACGTTGGTGACCTGGCTGCCGAATTCGCGCGTATGCAGCGGGTGGCGCCAGATTTCGGTCAGCGCGCTCTTGCCCAGGTCCTTGCCCTTGTTCTTCTTGAGGACCGTGGCCACTTCGGCCTGGCAGCACGGCACCAGTACCATGAACTTTGCGCGCTTCTTGAGCGCGAAATCGATGGCGTCGTCGGTGGCGGTATTGCAGGCGTGGAGCGCGGTGACGATGTCGATTTGTTCCGGCAGCTTGTCGGAGCGGGTCGATTCGGCCACCGACAGGTTCAGGAACGACATGCCGGGAAAGCCCAGCTTTTGCGCCAGCGCGGTCGATTTTTGCACCAGTTCTTCGCGCGTTTCGATACCGTAGATGCGCGAGCCGTCGTTCAGGCCCTTGAAGAACAGGTCGTACAGGATGAAGCCGAGGTAGGACTTGCCCGCGCCATGGTCGACCAGCGAAATGGCGGCGTGGTCCTGCTGGATTTCCTTGAGCAGCGGCTCGATGAACTGATACAGGTGATAGACCTGTTTGAGCTTGCGGCGGCTGTCCTGATTGAGTTTGCCGTCGCGCGTGAGGATGTGCAGTTCCTGCAGCAGCGCGATCGACTGGCCGGGACGGATTTCGGGCGCCAGCGTTTCAGCCGGCTTGGCCTTATCGGCGGTGGTGTCAGCGCGCTTCATCAATCCACGCCGTCTGAATCGCTTCCAGTACCTTCTCGCCGCCGCGGGTGCGGTCATCGTCGAAGCCGTCGAGCTCAATCACCCAGTTGTGCAGGTCGACGAAACGCACCGTGGCCGGATCGACCTCGGGGTGTTTGTCGAACAGCGCCTCGGCGATGGCCGTGATGTCGCTCCATTTCATGGCAGGCTCCTGATCAATGGTTCTTTTCGGCCGCATGATTGATCGTGTACTTCGGAATCTCAACCACCAAGTCTTCGGTTCCCACGATCGCCTGGCACGACAGGCGCGAGACGGGCTCCAGGCCCCACGCGCGATCGAGCAGGTCTTCTTCTTTTTCTTCAGGCTCGTTGAGCGACGCGTAGCCTTCGCGCACCAGCACATGGCAGGTGGTGCAGGCGCAGACGCGGTCGCAGGCGTGCTCGATTTCAATATCGTTTTCGAGCATGACGTCGCACACCGACTTGCCGGCGGGCGCCTCGATGACGGCGCCTTCAGGGCAGAAGACGGGATGGGGAAGGAATACGATTTGTGGCACGGTGATTGTCCTGGTAGTGTTTCTTAAACTTCGTCGAGCGTTTTGCCGGCCAGCGCGGAGCGCACGCTCTGGTCCATGCGGCGCGACGCGAATTCTTCGGTGCCGTTGGCCAGCGCATCGACCGCGGCGTGCAGGGCGGCCTGCTTCGCCGCCGGCTCGCCTTCCTCGACGTTCGATGCCGCCAGCGCGGCGCGCACGCCGTCCATCAGCGTGTCGACCGAGGCGCGTTCCTCGTTCGAGAGCAGCGCGGCGTCGCCATCGAGCGCCGATTGCGTGGCCAGCAGGATGCGCTCGGCCTCGACCTGCTCTTCGCGCAGCGCGCGCCGCACCATGTCGACCTGGGCCGAGGTGTACGAGTCCTGCAGCATGCGCGCCACTTCATCGTCGGCCAGGCCGTAAGACGGCTTGACGGTGATCGACGCTTCGACGCCGGAACGCGTTTCGCGCGCCGACACCGACAGCAAGCCATCGGCATCGACCTGGTAGGTGATGCGGATGCGCGCGGCGCCAGCGACCATCGGCGGAATGCCGCGCAGCTCGAAACGCGCCAGCGAACGGCAGTCCGACACCAGTTCGCGCTCGCCCTGCAGCACGTGCACCGCCAGCGCGGTCTGGCCATCCTTGAAGGTGGTGAATTCCTGCGCGCGGGCGCATGGAATGGTCGAATTGCGGGGGATGATTTTCTCGACCAGGCCGCCCATGGTTTCGATGCCGAGCGAGAGCGGGATCACGTCGAGCAGCAGCCAGTCGTCGCCGGCGGCGCGGTTACCGGCCAGCAGATTGGCTTGAATGGCCGCGCCGAGCGCCACCACTTTGTCCGGATCGATGTTCGCGTGCGGGATGGTCTTGAAAAATTCGGTGACCGCGCGCCGCACGTGCGGCATGCGGGTGGCGCCGCCGACCATCACCACGCCATCGACATCGTCGACCGACACCGACGCGTCGCGCATGGCTTTTTTGATCGCGGTCATGGTCTTGTTGACCAGGTGCCTGGTGATGTCGGCAAAGACTTCGGCGCTGATCTTGACGTGCACGATCTCGCCCGAGTTCAGCATGGCGTCGATGGTGGTGTCGGCGTTGGTCGAGAGCAGTTCCTTGGCCTGGCGCGCCTTGACCATCAGGATCGCGGTGTCTTCGTCGGACAAGGGGGCCAGCTTGGCCTGCTCGCACACCCAGCAGAACAGGCGGTGGTCGAAGTCGTCGCCACCCAAAGCGGAATCGCCGCCCGTGGACAGCACCTCGAACACGCCCTTGGACAGTTTGAGGATGGAGATGTCGAAGGTGCCGCCGCCAAGATCGTAGACGGCGAACACGCCTTCGGAACCGTGATCGAGGCCGTAGGCGATCGCCGCGGCGGTCGGCTCGCTCAAGAGGCGCAGCACGTTCAGGCCGGCCAGCTGGGCCGCGTCCTTGGTGGCCTGGCGCTGGGCGTCGTCGAAGTAGGCGGGCACGGTGATGACGGCGCCGACCAGCTCGTCGCCGAGCGAGTCTTCGGCGCGCTGGCGCAGCGTGGCCAGGATCTGGGCCGAGATTTCAACCGGGCTTTTGACGCCGGCCACGGTCTTGAGCTGCACCATGCCGGGCGAATCCTGGAAATCGTAGGGCAGATTTTCGGCGTAGGCGATGTCGGCCAGGCCGCGCCCCATGAAGCGCTTGACCGAGACGATGGTGTTCTTCGGGTCGGTGGTCTGGTGGGCCTGGGCCTTGTAGCCGATGTTGGCGTGGCCGTTCGGCAGGTAGCGCACGATGGATGGCAGCAGCGGGCGGCCCTCTTCGTCGCTCAACACTTCAGGACTGCCGCTGCGCACCGTGGCGACCAGCGAATTGGTGGTGCCCAGGTCGATGCCGATGGCCAGCCGATGCTGGTGCGGCGCGGTCGACATGCCGGGTTCTGAAATTTGCAAAAGTGCCATGTGATTACCGATTTCTTTTTATATGCGAATGACGTCGTCGTTCCCGCAGGCGGGAAGGACGTGGCACGCGCGGGAACGACGGGGTACGCGCGGGACGGGAAGCACATACACACGCAAGGCGCATGCGTCCGACAGCGTGCCTACTGCTCCAACGCGTCAAAGGCGAAGCTAAGTTCTTCGCCGAATTTTTCCAGAAACATTAGCGCCCTCACCCCTTGCGCCGCCTGTTCGTAATCGCCCGCGTCGAGCTGCTCGCCGACCTGGACCAGGCGCGAGGTGCGCTCCTGCCTGACCTGCTCGTCGAGCGTTTCCAGCGCGCCGATATCCTTGCCAGCGCGCGCGTCGCCGAGCGCTTCGCGCCATTCCATCTGCTGCATCAGGAACGCCATCGGCATGGCCGTGTTGGACTCGGTTTGCAGGTCGACGCCGTTCTGCTCGCACAAATACTGCGCGCGCTTTTGCGGGTTTTTCAGGGTCTGGTAGGCTTCGTTGGCGCGCGTGGCCCACTGCATGGCGACGCGTTTTTCGGCGTCGGTGGCGTTGACGAAGCGGTCGGGATGCACCTGCCCCTGAACGTCGCGGTAAGCGGCGTCGAGGGCGCCCGTGTCGAGCGTGAAACGGGGCGGCAGGTTGAAGAGATCGAAGTGATTCTGCATGGATGCGGCTATCCGACCGAGGTCAGATGCGGAAGCTTTCGCCGCAACCGCACTCATCCTTGACGTGCGGATTGTTGAAGCGGAAGCCTTCGTTCAAGCCCTCGCGCGTGAAGTCGAGCTCGGTGCCATCGATGTACGGCAGGCTTTTCGGGTCGACAAAGACCTTCACGCCATGCGACTCGAAGACATTGTCTTCGGCCGCCGCTTCATCGACATATTCGAGCTTGTAGGCCAGGCCCGAGCAGCCCGTGGTGCGCACGCCAAAACGCAAGCCGACACCTTTGCCGCGACGTTCAATGAAGCGGTTGATGTGCTTGGCTGCTTTTTCGGTCATTGTGATTGCCATGTTTCCCTCCGCGTTTACAACGCTTATTTCAACTTCAGGCGACGGCCGGATGCTTGGTCTTGTAGTCCAGTACGGCTGCCTTGATCGCGTCTTCCGCCAGGATCGAGCAGTGAATCTTGACCGGCGGCAGTGCCAGTTCTTCGGCGATCTGGGTGTTCTTGATCGACAGCGCCTGGTCCAAGGTCTTGCCCTTGACCCATTCGGTCACCAGCGACGACGAGGCAATTGCCGAGCCGCAGCCATAGGTCTTGAACTTTGCGTCTTCGATCAGGCCATCGGCGCCGACCTTGATCTGCAGCTTCATCACGTCGCCGCAGGCCGGCGCGCCGACCATGCCGGTGCCGATCGTTTCGTCGCCCTTGTCGAAGGCGCCGACGTTACGTGGATTTTCGTAGTGGTCCAACACTTTGTCCGAGTATGCCATGGTAAAACTCCTGAATATTCAATACGGTTAGTGGGCTGCCCATTGGATCGAACTGATGTCGATGCCTTCTTTGAACATATCCCACAGCGGCGACAGTTCGCGCAGCTTGTGGACTTTCGACTTGAGCAGGTCCACTGCGAAGTCGATGTCGGCTTCGGTCGAAAAACGGCCGATGGTAAAACGGATCGAGCTATGCGCCAGCTCATCGCTGCGGCCCAGGGCGCGCAGGACATAAGATGGTTCCAGGCTGGCCGAAGTACAAGCCGAACCGGACGATACGGCGATATCCTTGATCGCCATGATCAGCGACTCGCCCTCGACATAATTGAAGCTCACGTTCAGGTTGTGCGGCACCCGGTGTTCCATGTCGCCATTGATATAGACTTCCTCGATCTCCTGCAAGCCCTTGGCCAGACGGTCGCGCAGCGCGGTGACGCGCGCAATTTCGCTGTCCATTTCTTCCTTGGCGATGCGGAAGCATTCGCCCATGCCGACGATCTGGTGGGTCGGCAAGGTGCCCGAGCGCAAGCCGCGCTCGTGGCCGCCACCGTGCATCTGCGCTTCCAGGCGCACGCGCGGCTTGCGGCGCACGTACAGGGCACCGATGCCTTTCGGGCCGTAGGTCTTGTGCGCGGTGAATGTCATCAGGTCGACCTTGCTGTTGGCCAGGTCGATCTGCACCTTGCCGGTTGCCTGGGCAGCGTCGCAATGAAAAATGATGCCTTTCGAGCGGCACAGCGCGGCCAATTCTTCGATCGGCTGGATCACGCCGATTTCGTTATTGACCAGCATCACCGACACCAGAATCGTGTCCGGGCGGATCGCCGCTTCGAGCTGGGCGACCGTGATCAGGCCGTTGTCTTGCGGCTCGAGGTAGGTGGCGTCGAAACCGACGCGTTCGAGTTCGCGCACGGTGTCGAGCACGGCTTTATGCTCGGTCTTGACCGTGATGATGTGCTTGCCCTTGGTCTTGTAGAACTGGGCCGCGCCCTTGAGCGCGAGGTTGTTGCTTTCGGTCGCGCCGGAGGTCCAGATGATCTCGCGCGGATCGGCGCCGACCAGGGCGGCCACATGGGCGCGCGCTTCCTCGACTGCCGCTTCGGCGGTCCAGCCGTACATATGGCTGCGCGATGCCGGATTACCGAACTGCTCGCGCAGGTAAGGAATCATTTTGTCCGCGACACGCGGATCGATCGGCGTCGTCGCCGAATAATCCATGTAGATCGGGAAATGCGGGGCAGTCACGAAAGTCTGCTCGAGGTTTTTGTCCAAAGGCGCGTTCATCAAATCACTCCAATATGCTTCAATTTTGTCCGACGGCGGCGTGCGGGCGGTGTACGTGCACGACGTTTTGTTCAGAATTCTTTTGCTTCTGCTGGTCGACCAGGTCTTGCAGCGAGACCGAATCGAGATAGTCGACCATCTTTTCGTTCAGCGTGGCCCACAGCTCGTGGGTCATGCAGCGGGTGCCGGTGGCCGTATCGGCGCCGTGGCAATTTTCCTTGCCGCCGCACTGGGTCGCATCGAGCGGCTCGTCGACCGCGATGATGATATCGGCCACGGTGACCTTGTCGGCGCGGCGCGCCAGACTGTAGCCGCCGCCCGGACCGCGGATCGATTCGACGATTTCATGGCGGCGCAGCTTGCCGAACAATTGCTCCAGATACGAGAGCGAAATGGCCTGGCGCTGGCTGATGCCCGACAGCGTGACGGGGCCCTTGCCCTGTCGCAGGGCAAGATCGATCATCGCAGTTACAGCAAAACGGCCTTTTGTGGTCAGACGCATCACAACCCCGGTCACAGTGTTAAAATATTGCCTCATTTCAATCAACAACGTCGATGAAGACTGTCATCAAAGACCGGATTAGTTGATCGAATTAGTCAAGTATACCAAATACGGGGCATCTTGTCTTGGAAGGCCCCATTTCCCCCAAGAGCGGCAGGTCCGGCAACTGGACACGAGCCCGGCATTGCGCCAGGGCTTCGGCGTAGCGGCTTATCCGGCATGCATGGGACGATGCGGCTTGGGCGTGCGGATTGTCGGCCCTTGCCGCACGTAGACGTCCCGGTCAGTTTCACAGGAACCATGTTCACTTTTCCCTGCGGGTCACAGGCTAGGGGCGCGCAACAAGTGCATCGGCCCGAACAGGGCTTGCATGCCGGCATGCTGGATAAATGACAAATTATACGGATGCTCGGAGCTCAGCTGCGGAAAACTCTTGGTTTCCTGCAATTTTTGTAGTTGTTCCGCAATCTTGCCCCATAAAACCAGGGTCGGCGCCTGTTCCCGGGCGGCCAGCGCCGCCATGACCGTTTGCAGGAACGGCAGCCAGGCGCGCGCATCGATCACCGGCGCGACATGGGAACGGAACACCAGCGAGGCATTGAGCAGCAGAAACCCTTGCTGCGTCAGATTGTGCTGCAACTCGGCCAGGGTCTGGATGCTGCCGTTGTTCGCTGCCGCTGCCGCCACCGGGGCCATGGCGGCACCGCCGGTGTCGCCGGCCGGCAGCTGCCCATCGGCCACCAGCAGCATCTTCATGAAATTGCGCAGCGAGGTCGCCTTGTTGACCGGCTTGGAGAGCCCGCTCTCGCACCACAGCTTGCCGACAGCCCCATCCATGAAGCAAACGCCGGTGGCGCTCTCGGCGCGCGGGTACGGCCCCTCGCCCACCAGCACGTAGCGCACCTGGTCGAGCGGCAGGGCGAAGGCGGCGAACAGGCGCTGTTCCGTCGGGAGATAGGTGTCGGCGGCAAGGGTCGGCAGGTACAGGGGCTCGGCGCGCATGACCGCTTCCAGTCCCTGGCGCAGGACCGGCTGCCAGGATGGGTCCGCGCGTGAGACGGCGTCGAGGATGGCGGGAGGAATAGGTTGGACGGACATCGGAACCTGCCGGTAAAAAAGGGAGGATTGTAGCCGACGCGGCCCGCCGGCAGCATGCCGGGTGATGCAATTTCAACCACGCGGCCCTTTTTTGGGAAAGCGTGCATGATGCTGCCAACCCGATTGGGATGACGCAGTAACAACTAACCTATTCAGCTTTGGAGACTCACATGCAAACCATTCAAAATGTCATGACCCGCGATGTTCAACGCGTTTCGCCGGAAGACAGCGTTCACCGCGCCGCACAGATCATGAAAGAATTCAATATCGGCTCCGTTCCTGTAGTTGATGGCGAGAAACTGGTCGGCATGATCACCGACCGCGACATCACCGTGCGCTCCACCGCCGCCGGCAAGGCGCCGGAAAGCCACCGCGTCGGCGACGTGATGAGCACCGAAGTGCGTACCTGCTACGCGACCCAGTCGGTCGATGAAGTACTGACCCAGATGGGCGACGTGCAGATCCGCCGCGTGCCGGTCGTTGACCAGCAATCGCATTCGCTGGTCGGCATCGTGTCGCTGGGCGACATGGCGACCAAGCAAACCAACGGCGTCGGCGAAGCATTGCAAGAAATTTCGTCGCCAACTGATGGTGCCGCAAAAGCAAACTAAGCACTGCTGAAGTTCGCCGCAGACGGGGCCGCGCCTCGTCTGCCAACATGCAGCACCATGCCGGCCTCTCGGCAAAATCAGCCGTGCCTGCCTATCGGCAAAGCCAGCCATCCCACTACCGCAAAAACCCTTTGCAGCACATCAAGCCGCACTGCGCCCCATCGCTTCGAGCGCGCCAACCCATTTGTCCACCGCCTGCCGTTCCGGTTCGCCCACCATGCCGATCAGGGTATCGCGCACCGGCGCCACACCAACAAACCCTAATATATTGCGCTTGAGCGACTTGACGCTGTGCGCCCGAAAATACCAGCGATACAGCAGCGCCGGCATGCCCATCGTTACAACCACGCGCGCGGATCGTCCGGACAAGCCCTTTTTGACCAGCGGATGCATGCGGTCGCCCGGAAAGGCAAAACCCGGCCGCGCCACCTGCTCCAGGAAGCCTTTGAGCAAGGCCGGCATATCCCCCAGCCAGAGCGGAAAGAAGAACACCATGTGCTGGGCCCAGCGGATATCGTCCTGCGCCTGCTGCAAACCGGGCGGCAATGGGCCGTACTCCCACTCCTCCTGGCTGCGCAGGATGGGAAAGTCGAGCACGGCGACCTGCGTTTGCCGCACCTCGTGCCCCGCCTTTGCCGCGCCCGCCCTGTACGCAGCCGCAAGCGCGTGGCACAAGTGCCCCTGTGCCGCATCGGGATGGCCCTGGATTAACAAAATGCGCTTATGCATCGCATGCCTTTCGACAGAATCGCAGTGTCATACGCCCCCCTCAGCACGGCGAGCGCAGATGGCTTACCTGTTTATATGACACGCCAGCGCCAGCATGGTTCCCCGCTTTGATATGGTATTGCGCATGGGTCTGCTCCTGTCTTGTGCGAACCAGGGCGGCTATGCTCAGGAGATTCGGGGCGTTTGCCCCGCCGGACTTACCGAAAGGGGCACAGCATGTCTGACAAGAATCTTACTCAAGGCACCGAGCGATCGTTTTCTTCAACCCTGGCGGCGATCGCCTGGTCGTTCGTCGGCCTGCGCCGCAAAGCGGACTTCGACCGCGACGTCACGGCCCTCAACCCCGTGTACGTGATCATGGCCGGGCTGATCGGGGTGGCCGTGCTGATCGCCACCCTGCTCGGCCTGGTGGCTTTCGCCACCCGCTGAGGACACCAGCAGGCCCCGGGCAGCTGCTTATTCGGCGTCGGGCTGGCGCGATGGATGCGCGTCGGCAAAAGGCGGCAGCGCGGCGCACACGGCATCGATGCGGGCAATGGTCGGATATGGCGCCATGTCCACATTAAAGCGGCGCGCGTTGAACACCTGCGGCACCAGGCAGCAATCCGCCATGGTCGGCATGTCGCCATGGCAGAAACGCCCTGTGTCTCGCGAATGCGCCAGGTGCGCTTCGAGAGCGGCCATTCCTTCGCGCAACCAGTGCACATACCAGTCGGTTTTGGCTTCTTCCGACAAACCGACCTCCTGCACCAGATGGCGCAGCACGCGCAGATTGGTCAGCGGATGGATATCGCAGGCCACCATCAGCGCCAGTGAACGCACGCGCGCCCGCCCCAGCGCATCGCGCGGCAGCAAGGCCACCTGCGGATGCACCTCTTCCAGGTATTCGAGGATGGCGATCGACTGTGTCAGCGTGGTGCCCTTGTCCTGCAGGCTGGGCACCAACGCGCTGGGGTTGATCGCCAGATACTCGGGCGCCAGCTGCTCGCCGCCATTGCGCAGCAGATGCACGGGCACCGAATCGTAGCCCACGCCTTTCATGTTGAGCGCAATGCGCACCCGGTAGGCCGCGGAACTGCGGAAGTAGGTGTACAGCTTCATGGCCGGCGCTCCTCATACACGGATACTGTCTGGTCGATGGCGCCGAAGATGCTGGCACCGGCGGCATCGAACATTTCGATGCGCACGCTGTCGCCGAATTTCAGGAATGACGTTTTCGGTGCGCCGTGCTCGATCGTTTCGTACATGCGCACTTCGGCCAGGCAGCAGTAGCCGACACCGCCATTATCGATGCTCGATCCGTGCAGATTACCCTGCTTGTTCGATACCGTGCCGGAACCGATGATGGTGCCAGCCGCGAGTTCGCGCGTCTTGGCCGCGTGCGCGACCAGTTGCGCGAAGTTGAAGGTCATGTCGTCGCCCGCGTTCGGCTTGCCGAACGGCCGTTCGTTGATCTGCACATTGAGAGGCAGGCGCAGCTTGGTATCCTGCCATGCGTCGCCCAGTTCGTCAGGCGTGACGCAGACCGGCGAAAACGCGCTGGCCGCCTTCGACTGGAAGAAACCGAAGCCCTTGAGCAGCTCGTTCGGAATCAGGTTGCGCAGAGAAACGTCGTTGACCAGCATGACCAGGCGCACGGCTTCGGCGCTGCGCTCGACACTGGCGCCCATCGGCACGTCGCCGGTGATGACCGCCACTTCCGCTTCGAGGTCGATGCCCCACTCTTCCGACAGCGCGTAGATGGGGTCGCGCGGGCCGATGAAGGAGTCCGAGCCGCCCTGGTACATCAGCGGATCGGTGTAGAACGATGCAGGAACCTCGGCATTGCGTGCTTTTCGCACCAGTTCCACGTGATTGATATAAGCCGAACCGTCGGCCCACTGATAGGCGCGCGGCAGCGGCGAGTGGCACAGCTCCTCGTCGAAGGGCTGCGCGTCCCACGTGCCGTTGTCGTTCAGGGCAATGTAGACCGCCTGCAAGCGTTCCACGACATCGTCCCAGTTGTCGAGCGCGAACTGCAAGGTCGCGGCAATCTTGGGAACCTTCTGGTAACGCGACAGATCGCGGCTGACCACGACCAGCGAGCCATCACGCCCGCCCGATTTCAATGTTGCAAGTTTCATGTGTGCCTTAGTGTTGGTCCGCTTGGGGTTTCTCGTGCATCCATGCCGCGTGTTTTGGTGCCTTGCGCGTCTCGGACCACTCGTTGAGCATGTCCCATTTGACGGCGTCGAGCTTCTGCCGCATTTCCGGCGTGGCCGTGTTGACGGCCAGTTCGAGGCGGTGGCCATTGGGGTCGAAGAAATAGATCGACTTGAAGATGGTGTGGTTGGTCGGGCCGATGACTTCGATGCCGTCCGCTTCAAGGCGCGCCTTGGCGGACAGCAGCTCGTCCATGGAGCCGACTTCCAATGCCAGGTGCTGGACCCAGGCCGGCGTATTCTCGTCGCGGCCCATCGGCGCCTGGCTCGGCAGCTCGAAGAATGCCAGCACATTGCCCATGCCGGCATCGAGGAAAACGTGCATGTACGGGTCGGGCGCGCCGGTCGACGGCACCTGGTCTTCGGCGATGGCCAGCACGAAGTCCATGTTGAGGTATTTGACGTACCACTCGACTGTCTCTTTGGCATCCTTGCAGCGGTAGGCTACGTGGTGAATTCTGGTGATTTTCATGCTGTGCTCCCCTGTTGATTCCCCTATTAGAGTGCAAAACGAACTATCATTCAAACAATATTTTCAACGCGACTTATCAGATTAAGCTATGAATCCCACCTTGCGCCAGATGCGCGCGCTCGTCGCGCTCGCCAAGACCGGCAGTTTTACCCTGGCGGCCGAGTATCTGCACGTGACGCAATCGGCGCTGTCGGGGCTGATCAAGGAGCTCGAACTGACCCTGGGCGTGCGCGTGGTCGACCGCAGCACGCGCCGGATTGCCCTGACCGAGGTCGGACGTGAGCTGACGCCCCTGTTTTCCAAGATGATCGACGACCTCGACGGCGCGCTGCTCGACATCGCGAGCCAGACACGGCTGAAAAAAGGCGTGGTACGGATTGCAGCCCCGCAGTTGATGTCGTGCACCTTGCTGCCGCAGGTCATCGCCGCCTACCGCAAGGCGTATCCGGAAATACAGGTGCGCCTGGTCGATTGCGGGGTCGAAAACGTGACCGCGCGCGTGTTCAGCGGCGAGGTCGACTGCGGCATCGGCCCCGAACGCGACCCGACGGCGCAGATCGAGGCTGCGGTACTGTTCGAGATGCCGTTCGTGCTGGTGTTCCCGCAGCAGCATGCGCTGGAGCAGAAGGAGCGCGTGACATGGTCGGATCTGGCGGCCTACCCGTTCATCTCGCTGCAGGGGCAATTTACCGAACGTTTGCTGAGCGACATGCACCATTCGCTGCGCGATGTGCCGCTCAATCCCGTCAACGAAGTGACGTTCATGACGACCGCGCTGGCCATGGTCAGCGCCGGGCTGGGCGTGACCGTCTGCCTGCCGTATGCCGAACCGCTGGTTCGCCTGCACCAGTTGCACATGCGCCAGTTGCACGAGCCGGAACTGACGCGGCGCTTTTTTGTGTACACGCGCGACAAGCGCTCGCTCTCGCCGGCGGCCGAGAGCTTCATGGCTTTCCTGTTCAAGTTCGTCGAGTCGCATGACTGGAACATTCCAATCGCGGCCGCTCACGAGCAGGCCCTATCCGCAGGCAATCACACGCCGCCGTAGGTTGTGGACGCTCAATAGACTCCGCGGCTCACGCATGCTACGAGGCGCCGTCAGCCGCACCTGCTCACGAGGCGCGGTAGACAAGGCGCTTCGCCGTCGCTACGCCGATAGCGCGCCGCCACTATAATTCATGCTCGCCTCCAACGGATTCTGCCCATGTCACACAACACCATCGCCATCAACCAGCGCATGGATCAATTCGACGGCCACCATCGCGTGTGGCTGTTCGGCTATGGCTCGCTGATCTTCAAGCCGGACTTTCCGTTCATCGAGCGCAAACCGGCAACGATCAGCAATTGGACCCGGCGCTTCTGGCAAGGTTCACACGATCACCGCGGCACGGAGACTGCGCCGGGGCGCGTGGCCACGCTGATCGCGCAGCCCGGCGCCGTCACCGCCGGCATGGCTTACCTGATCACGCCTGAAGTGTTTGCCCATCTGGACCACCGCGAAAAGAACGGCTATCTGCGCCTGGCAACCGACATCCGCTTCGAGGACGGCGGCAGCGAACTGGGGCTGGTGTACATCGCGACCGAAGACAATGCCGCCTTCCTCGGCGAGGCCAGCGAGCGCGATATTGCCAGTCAAATCGCGCGCTCGCACGGCCCGAGCGGCGCCAACCGCGATTATCTGCTCGACCTGGCGCAGGCGCTGCGAGAACTGGGCATGGAGGACGCACACGTGTTTGAGATCGAGCGCTATTTAACTGAGATGCGTGAATAACAAAGTAACTCATAAAGTAACAACGGCACAAAAAGGTGCAGCGAAAATCACCCCTATCGAGCCAATGGCACTAGCCGAACAAATCAAGCTGCCCCGTCGCGTTGCCGCATTGCTTGGCCGGCACCGTCGGCACCACCAGCGGCCGCTTGAACCGTGAGGCATCGAGTTGCGCAAAGCGCCCGCCGGTGGCGTTCATGCCCAGCCGCTCCACCGCCTTGACGAAGCGCTGGCGTATCAGATCTGCCCAAACGCCCTCCCCGTGCATGCGCTTGCTGAAGTCGCTGTCGTAGTCCTTGCCGCCGCGCATTTCGCGCACCCGGTTCATCACGCGCTGCGCCCGTTCGGGAAAGTGCGCCTGCAGCCATTCCTGAAACAGCGGATTGACCTCCCACGGCAGGCGCAGCACGACGTAGTGCGCGCTCACTGCACCGGCGTCGCGCGCCGCTTCCAGCACCCGTTCGAGCTCGGGCTCGGTGATGAAGGGAATCACCGGCGCGACGCTGACCCGCACCGGAATGCCCGCGTCCGTCAGACGCCTGATCGTGCGCAGACGCCTTGCCGGTGCCGCCGCGCGCGGCTCCAGCGTGCGCGAAATTTCCGGGTCGAGCGTGGTGACGGTAACGGCCGCAATCGCCTGGTTTTTCGCCGCCATGGCCGCGATCAGGTCGATGTCGCGCTCGATCAGCGATGACTTGCTGATCAGCGCCACCGGATGCTCGCAATCGTGCAGCACCTCCAGCACGCGCCGGGTGATACCCAGACCGCGCTCGCAGGGCTGGTAAGCGTCGGTATTCACACCCAGCGCGATGGGCTCGGGCATGTAGGATGGCCTGGCCAGCTCGCGGCGCAGCAAATCGGGCGCGTTGACCTTGGCGAACAGGCGGCTCTCGAAGTCCAGCCCGGGCGACAGACCCAGGTAACTGTGCGATGGCCGCGCAAAACAATAGATGCAGCCATGCTCGCACCCGCGGTAGGGGTTAAGCGAGACATTGAAGGGAATGTCGGGCGAGCTGTTACGGCTGAGGATGGTTTTGGCGAACTCGTCCGTGACCTGGGTGCGGAACGGCGCCGGCGCGTCGTCCTCATCGTCTTCATGCACCCAGCCGTCGTCGAACCGCTCGCGCGCGTTGACTTCGTAGCGGCCCTGCAGGTTGGTCACCGCCCCGCGCCCCTTCTGCGCCGCCAGCGGACGCGGCGGGAGCATGACGCTTTCTTCAAAGTCCTTGTCGTGATCGGTCACCGCAGCACCTATTTAACTGTATAAACATACAGTATTCTACGTCGGTGCTGCCGCTTGTTCAAGCAGCGTTCAAAGCCGGCCTTGATTCAGCACAAACGCATCGATCAAGTCATCGAACGCGCGGCTCAGCGGCAGGAACCTGGCGTGGTCGCCCTCGATCTCGCCCAAAGCATGGCAAGCGGCCTCCAGCGTCGAGAGCTGGTCAGGCGCGTGCGCCTTGCGAATGCGGTAGCGCGATGGTGGCATATCGTTCAGCGGCAGACGGGGCAGCGCATGCAGCAAGGGGTTGAGATAAAGCATCTTGCGGCTTTTGCGCCAGGTGCCGTCGAGCACCACCAGCAGCAGCAGCTCAGGCGCGTGCAACAGCTCCGGCGTCAGTGGCGGGGGCGCCGGCATGGCCAACGACCTGTCGTCCGGCGTGTCGGGATACAGCAGCACCGCGCGCCGGCCTTCAAGCGCCAGCAGTTCGCCGAGCTGCGCCGGATCGAACACCTCGCCAGCGACCAGCGTGCTGCCAGCCACGCTCAGGTGCAGCAGGCGCGCGCTGCCCTTGGCGTTGCTCACTTCCATGGGGTGCTGCAGGATCAGCAGCCGCACCGCGCTCTCGACGGGACTGATCCAGCGGCAAATGCAGGCCACAACAGGCCGCGCGCAATGCGCACAGACGCTGCGCCGGCCCGGCCCGGCTTGTCCCTTCTGCGCCGGGGCGTTCACCGGGCCAGCCGCAGTGGGTGCGGACGCTCGCGCGTCAAATGGCCGCGCGTCAGGCGGATTCCAGGAGTGAGATTTTTCATGTTGGCGAAGGGCGCAAGGCGTGAATTTGACAGCATGCGCATGCTAACACCTGCGCTCTGGTATCGCGAGAGTAAATTACTTTTGAGAAATAGTCCTTCGTAAGTCGGCATCAACAGGGGTCCACGACCATCCAGGCAACAAGGCGTGCAATTCATAACTATTTTTCGCACGATCTCCACCATATTGCCATTCCGGTATTGCTCAGGGGTATCTACCTGCATAGAATCAGATCATTCCTTTAGGCAATCCAATCCATCGGAGCCCACCATCGCTACCGTTTTTCCCCGCGCCCTGCGCCTGCTCCTGACTGCCCTGGTGACCGGCTTCACCTTGCTGCCGTCGGTGGCGATCGAGCAGGAATTGCCGCTCGACTACCGCCTGAACGAACAGGTGATCGCCGTTCCCGCCGGTCCGTCCAGGCAGTCGGAACTGCAGACCACCGTGTTCCGTCCCAACGGCGCCGGCCCGTTTCCCTTACTGATCATCAACCACGGCAAGGAATCGGGCGAACCGCGCAAGCAGACCCGCGAGCGCTTCATCTACATGGCGACCGCCTTCGTCAAGCGCGGCTATGCGGTACTGGTACCGATGCGGCGCGGCTTTGCCGGCTCCACCGGCAACTACGCCGACCATGGCTGCAACATGACCGCCAACGGCCACGCCCAGGCCAGCGATGTGCTCGACACCATCGACTTCGCGCGCCGCCAGAGCTGGGTCGATTCCGCCCGCATCGTCGTCGCCGGCCAGTCGTACGGCGGCCTGGCCACCATCGCCCTCGGCACGCGCGACGTTCCCGGCGTGCGCGGCCTGATCAATTTTGCCGGCGGCCTGCGTGACGATGCCGACCGCTGCGACTGGCGCGCGCAACTGGTGCAAGCCTTCGCCAACTACGGCGCCGGCAACAGGATTCCCAGCCTGTGGATGTACGGCGTGAACGATTCGCTGTTCGGGCCGGACCTGGTGGCGCGCATGCACGCGGCCTTCGAGCGTGCCGGCGGCAAGGCGCGCCTGGTCGAATTCGGCGCCTTCAAGCGCGACGCTCACGGCATGATCGCCAGCCGCGACGGCGCCGGCATCTGGTGGCGCGAAACCGAACGCTTCCTGCAGCAGATCGGCATGCCGACCAGCGAAGTGGTCGCCGTGGCCGACGCGCCGACCGTGCCGAAAACCGATTTCGCGCGCGTCGACGATATCGCCGCCGTGCCCTACCTGAGCGAAAAAGGGCGCGCCGCCTACCGCGAGTATCTGCACAAGATGACCCCGCGCGCCTTCGCCGTCTCGCCCAGCGGCGCCTGGTGCTGGGCCGAGGAAGGGGAAGATCCGCACGCGCGCGCGCTGGCCGCCTGCGCGCGCACCAGCGGCCAGCCGTGCCAGCTGTACTCGGTCGACGACTACGTGGTGTGGCAAGGCAAGCTGGCCTCCAGCAGCACTGTTGCCGACAGCGGCGGCGCGGGCACCGGCAGCCTCTGATGTGACGCCACAGCCACAGCCACGCGACGAATGCGTGACGAGTGCGTGCGCGCGCTAAATGCATATACAATGTGCCGACGTTTTTTCTCGACTGGAGAGAATCATGTTGTCACCTATCCTCCGCGCAGTCCTCGCTCCCGCTCTCTTCCTCTCCTGCGCCTTCCAAGCGGCCTCAGCAGCAAACAACTATCCGATCGTACTGGTGCACGGCTTCCTCGGCTTCGGCCCGGAACAGTACACCCGCACCGGCTTCAAATACTGGGGCGGGTTCGACGATATCGTCGGCCACATGCGCACCCATAAGGGCCAGCACCAGGTGTGGGCCGCCTCGGTCGGGGCGATCAGCTCGAACTGGGACCGCGCGGCCGAACTGTACTACCAAATCAAGGGTGGCTGCGTCGACTACGGCAGCAGCCACACGGCCAAGTTCGCCAGCTTCGGCGCGCTGCGCCAGCCGGAGGGCAAATGCTGGGCCGCCGATCCGGCCAACAATCCGCAGGGCTACCCGGCCGCGCTGTACCCGGCCTGGGATGCGCGCCACCCGATCCACCTGGTCGGCCACAGCCAGGGCGGCCAGACCATCCGCGCCCTGATCGAACTGCTCGAAAACGGCTCGCCCCACGGCGACGAAGGCGGCGGCGAGCTGTACAAGGGCGGCAAGACCGGCTGGGTCGTCAGCGCCACGACGATTTCCTCGCCCAACGACGGCACCAGCCTGCGCGACGCCATGGGCGAATCGGGATCGGCGCTCACGCAAATGGCGAGCGGCATCGCGGCCTTCGCCAGCATCGGCAACGTGGCGCAGCCGGTGCACGACTTCGGACTCGAACAGTTCGGCCTGCGCAGCACCTCGGTCGAACCGCCGGCGGCTTATCACCAGCGCGTGCTGGCCTCGCCGTTCTCGAACCGCGACAACTTCGACTCGGCCCAGGCCGAAATGACGCCCGACGGCGCGCGCACCTTCAACGACTGGGCCAAGACCTCGCGCTCGGTGTATTACTTCTCGATCAGCAACCAGGCGACCGAGGCCGGCAGCGCGTGCTGCAACAACACCGACCGCCTGCTCTTCCCACTCCAGAACCCGTCCTTCCAGTATCCGCGCGCCGACATGGCGTCGCTGACCCGGCCGTATGCGGGCGAGTGGGTGATACCGTCGGCCGGCAAGCGCGGCATGGGCTCGTACGCGCTGGCCATCGCCGGCCGGGTGCCGGTCGACCACAACTGGTTCGCCAACGATGGCGTGGTCAACACGGTCAGCATGCGCGCGCCGGCGGGGCATCCAGCGCGCGACTACGATGGCACGCCGGTGCGCGGCAGCTGGAATTTCCTGCGGAATTACAAGACCTACGACCACTTCGACATGATCGGCTGGCCCAAGCAGGGGCCGCGCGTGTATCCGATCTACGATGGGATCGCGGCCATTTTGTACGGATTATGACGGGCTGAGCGTGCGCGACCAGGCCTGCAACTGGGCCACGGTCGCGGTCACGCCGCCGCACACGATCACCAGCACGTTTTTGAACGCGCTCAATTCAGGACGGCCGGCGTAAGCCACGGCCAGCGAGGCGCCGCAGGCCGGCTCCACCACCACCCGATGGTCGTCCATGAAGCGGATGCAGGCCGCCACCGCCGCCTGGTCGGTGACCACCATGCTGCTCATGGGATGCACCCGGGTCCAGTCGAACGCCGCCTGCGACACCTGGCGCGAGCCGAGCGTGGTGGCGATGCTGGCGATGCGTGGAAGTTCGATGCGCTCGTCGGCCTCGATCGACTGCGCCAGGCAATCGGTGCCGTCGGTTTCGACGGCGAACACCGGCACCTTGTCCCAGCCATTGCGGCGCAGGCCTTCGATCACGCCGCACATCAACCCGCCTCCGCCGACCGACAGCACCACCGCGTCGGGAATCACGCCGGCATGCGCCACTTCATCGATCATGGACGCGTGTCCGGTCCACAGCAGCGGATCGTCATAGGCGTGGATGAAGGCGTCGTGTTCGCCCACCATCGACAGCGCCAGCGCGTTCGCTTCGTGAAAGGAAGCGCCGTGCACGATCACTTCGGCCTGCTCGCGCCGCATCAGCTCGCGCGCGCGCTCGCTGGTCGTTTCCGGCGCCACCACCACCACCGGCAAGCCCAGCTGACGGCCCGCATAAGCGGCGGCAAGACCCGCATTGCCGCCGGACGAAGAGATGAAGCGTTTCGCCCCGCGCCGCGCGTACTCTTCGCAGGCGTGGCCGATGCCGCGCAGCTTGAACGAGCCGGTCGGCTGCAAGGCTTCCATCTTGAGCCAGACCGTCTGGCCCGGCTTGCTCATGGCCGACGAAGCGAGAAGTGGAGTGTCGATATGTAATGTCATCGTAAGGTCGTGATCCCGTAAAGTTGTACACCGAAGTCAAAGTTCCCCGAGCCGCGCGCGCAGCGCCGCCGCCTGCTCGCCGCAGGCGGCGCGCGCGGCGTCATCCATCTTGAACAGGTTGCGGTACACCATGCCCAGGCGCTGGTTGCCCGACAGGCGCTGCGCATTGCGTTCGAAAAAATCCCAGTACAGCGCATTGAACGGACAAGCCGTCTCCCCCAGGCGCGCTTTTTTATCGTAGTGGCAGCCCTTGCAGTAGTCGCTCATGCGGTCGATGTAGGCCGCGCTCGATACGTACGGCTTGGTCGCCAGCAGGCCGCCGTCGGCGAACTGGCTCATGCCGATCGTGTTCGGCATCTCCACCCACTCGAAGGCGTCGACATACACGCCAAGGTACCACTGATGCACCTGGTTAGGTTCGAGTCCCGCCAGCAGCGAAAAGTTCCCGATGATCATCAGGCGCTGGATATGGTGGGCATGCGCATCGTCGAGCGACTGGCCGATGGCGTGCCGCATGCAGCGCATTTTCGTCTTGCCGTCCCAGAACCAGGATGGCAGCGGCGTCGTGTGGCCGAACACATTGTGCTCGCCGTAGCCGGGCATGTTGGCCCAGTACACGCCGCGCACGTACTCGCGCCAGCCGAGAATCTGGCGGATGAAGCCTTCCACCGCGTGCAGCGGCGCGTGGCCGGCGCGCCAGGCGTCTTCGGCTTCGGCGATCACTTCGCGCGGGTGCAGCATCTTGGTATTGAGGGCGAACGAGAGCATCGAATGAAACAGGCGCGGGGCGCTCGTGTGCATCGCATCCTGGTAGTCGCCGAAGTGCGGCAGGCCGTGCTGGATAAAGGCGTCCAGGTGGACGAGCGCTTCGGCGCGGTCCTGCGGCCAGACGATGCGCGCCGCGTCGGGGCGGCCGAAGCTGTCCACCCCGGTGGCTTCGATGCTGTCCCACAGCGCCGAATGATCGTGCTGCACGCGCGCATCAAACGGTTCGGGCGGCGCGCCGCGCCACGGCTTGCGGTTGTCGTGATCGAAGTTCCACTGGCCGCCGGCCGGCTTGCCGCCTTTTTCGACCAGCACGCCGTGCACCAGGCGCATCTGGCGGTAAAAATACTCCATCAGCCACTGCGCGCGGCCGGCGAAGATGCGTTCGGCCTCGTCGCGCGCGGTCAGGAAATGTTCGCTGCCGACCATCGTCCCCGGAACCGGCAGCCGCGCCGCGTAATCGGCCAATTGCAGGTCGAGCCGGTATTCGTCCGGCTCCTGGTATTCGAACCGGGTGGCGCCGTAATGGGCCAGCAGCGCGTCGATGTTGGCGGGGATCGCCTGCAGGTTGGCAGGGTCGTCGATGCGCAGGTAATGCACGCGGTGGCCCTCGCCTTCGAGCTGGCGCGCCAGCGCGCGCATGGCGGCGAAGATGGCGATGATCTTCTGGGCGTGGTGGTGGACGTAGTCGGTTTCCTGGCGCACTTCCATCAGCACGTAGACGACGTCGGCGCGCGCTTCGGAAAACCAGCTGTGCAGAGGATTGAGCTGGTCGCCCAGGATCAGTCGCAGCGTTGTCGTCGATGGCGGCATGGTTGGCGGGCAGGTCCAATCGGAGTGCGCCAGTTTATCACGCGCCACCCGCCTCCATCGGCCGCGCCGCGCGCGCCAGCAGCAGCGCCGCCAGCTCGGACGAATCGACCGGCTTGACCAGGTGATGGTCGAAGCCGGCGGCGAGCGCCAGGCGCCGGTCCTGCTCCTGGCCGTAGCCGGTCACCGCAATCAGGGTCGCGCCCTGCATGCCGTCGGCCGCGCGTATCTTGCGCGCCAGCTGGTAGCCATCCATGTCGGGCAGGCCGATATCGAGGATGCACACGTCCGGCACATGGCGCGCCGCGCTGGCCAGTCCGGCGTACGAGCCGTTTTCGGTGAGCACATCGTAGCCCGACGCTTCGAGCAGCATCGACAGCATCAGCGCCGCATCGGGATTGTCGTCCACCACCAGCACGCGCAGGGGACGCTGCGGCGCGGCCGGCCGTTGCGCGCTTGGGGCGGGCGCCGGCGCCTGGCCGGCCAGCAGCGGCAGGCGCACGGTCAGCACGCTGCCCTTGCCCACGCCCTCGCTGGCGGCGCCGACCTGGCCTCCGTGCAGTTCGACCAGGCTGCGCACCACCGCCAGCCCCACGCCCAGCCCGCCCTGCGAGCGGTCGGCGCTGCGTTCGCCCTGGGTGAACAGGTCGAATACGCGCGGCAGCAGTTCGGCACCCATGCCGATGCCGTCGTCGCGCACGGTAAGCACCAGGTGCTGGCCGTCCAGCCCCAGCTCGAGCACGATATTGCCGCCGTCGGGCGTGTACTTGGCCGCGTTGTTGAGCAGATTGGTCAGCACCTGCACCACCCGCTTATGGTCGCTCATCACCGACACCACGCCGGGCGGCAGCAGCACCGCCAGCCGGTGGCGCCGCGCTTCGATCAGCGGGCGCACCTGCTCGACGGCGTCGCCGATCATGCGCTTCATGTCGTGCGGTTTCTGGTCGGTGGAAATGAGGCCGCGCGTGACGCGCGAGACGTCGATCAGATCGTCGACCAGCGCCGTGATGTGGGCGGTCTGGCGGATGATGATGTCGGTCGTCTCGCGCAGGCGCCCGTCGTCCAGGCGCACATGCTTGAGCAGCTGGGCAGCGGAGCTGATCGGCGCGAGCGGGTTGCGCAGCTCGTGCGAGAGCATCGCCAGGAATTCATCCTTGCGCCGGTGGGCGTCGCGCAAGTCTTCTTCGGCGCGCAGGCGTTCGGTGACGTCGAGCGTCACGCCGCGCACCGCGAACGGCTCGCCGTCGGCGCCGCAGCGCACCTTGCCGCGGATGTCGAGCCACAGCATGCGCCCGTCGTCGGCGCGCCGGAAACGCACGATCTCTTCGTAGCCGCCCGCTTCGGCGATGGCGCGCTCGCGCGCGCGGCGCATGCGCGCCACGTCCTCCGGGTGGATCGATTCGCTGAGCGTGTCGATATCGGGATCGCGCCGCCCCAGCACCAGTTCGGCGTTATCCGAAAACACCATCTTGCCCGAGCCGATTTCCCAGTCCCACACCACCATGCGCGCCGCGTTCATGCCTTCGGACAGGCGCTCGGCGCTGTCGGCACTGGCCAGCTGCGCGGCGTGCGCATCGCTCACGTCGTGGCCCTGCACGAAGATGCCGCTGGGGCGCCCTTCCTTGTCGAACAGCGGCTGGTACAGCAGGTCGATATGGCTCTCGGTGACCGGCCCGTCCGCCACCCGCTGCACCGCCACCCGCAGGCCGCGCCCGACGAACGGCTTGCCGCTGCGGTAGACCTGGTCGAGCAGCGCTTCGAAGCCCTGGCCGCGCACGTCGGGCAGCGCTTCCCATACCGGCTTGCCGACCAGTTCGCGGTGCCCCACCAGCTGGTAGTAGGCTTCGTTGACCATCTCGAACACATGCTGCTCGCCGGCCAGCACGGCGATGAAGCCGGGCGCCTGGTTGAACAGGTCGCGCAGATGCCCGCGCTCGACCATCAGGATGCGGTTCATCGCCTGGTGCATCTGGGCCTGGTCGAAATGGTCATTGGCCGCATCGGTCCTGGTGTACGGCTCGACCGAGGCCACGTGCGACTGGCGGTCGAAGCGGTACAACTCGGTCACGTCGATGGCGTTCTGCGCCACGAAGGCGGTGCTGCCGTCGGCGCCGCAGATGGGGGTGTGCACGGTGCTCCAGAAGCGTTCCTCGAAGCCGCCGCCGGCATCGGGCGCGCGCGGCACCGAATAGCGCAGGAAGGCCGTGGTATCGGGCTTGCCGCTGGCGATGGCGCGCTGCAGCGAGGAGCGCACCTCGGCGATGTTGGTCGAACCGGGATCGTCCGGGTTTTCAGGGAAGGCATCGAACACGTAACGGCCCAGCAGATCGCCTTCGTCGCGGCCGGTCGCGTGCAGATACGCGTCGTTGGCGCCGATGATGTTGAGCTCCAGATCCATCAGCAAATAGGGATAGGGGGAGGCGCGAAACAGCGCCTGATAATCGGGTTGTCTGGTCATTCGGAATTGTCGCATGCGCACCCGCGCGCAAGGGGTCTGCGTGTTGCCAAACCGCACACCTGAAAAGTTGTTTTCAGTACAGCTAACGTGCGTGGCCCGACATAGTGTATGCAGTAAAATTATGCTTTTGAAATGTGGCGCCCCGTCCCGTGCCCAGGAACCCCTCCATGAGCCAGGCCAATCCCGAACATCCTCCAATGGACTTGTCGAGCTGCGACAAGGAACCGATCCGCACGCCCGGCAGCATCCAGCCGCACGGCTTCCTGCTGGCGCTCTCGCCCACGCTGGAGGTGCTGCAGGCGAGCGAGAATCTGGAACAGATGATCGGGGCCGACGCCGCGCGCGCCATCGGCCAGCCGCTCGAGCGGGTGATCGGCGAGCAGGCCAGCCTGCAGCTGCGGCCCGAACTCGATGCCGCCGGCATCGGCCAGCGCCCGCTCTATCTGTGCACCCTGGGAATCGGTCCGGCGCGCCATTTCGACGTGCTGGCGCACCGCTACGACGGCCTGCTGATCCTCGAGTTCGAGGCGGTCGAACGGGCGTCGGCGGCCGACTTCCGCCACCTGCACCGCCAGGTGGGCGACTTTTTGCTCAAGGTGAGCGACAGCGCCACGGCCCAGGCCATGTGCGAGCTGGCGGCCCAGGAAATCCGGCGCGTCACCGGCTTCGGCCGGGTCATGGTGTACAAGTTCGACGAGGAAGGCCACGGCCACGTGCTGGCCGAATGCCGCGACGACGCTTACCCGTCCTACCTTGGGCAGCGTTTTCCGGCGTCGGACATTCCGCGCCAGGCGCGCGAGCTGTACATGCTTAACCGCATACGCCTGATCCAGGATGCCAATTACACGCCGGCGCGCCTGGCCCCACCCGTCAATCCGGTCACCGGGACCGCCAACGACCTCTCGTTCGCGGCCTTGCGCAGCGTCTCGCCGATCCACCTGCAGTACATGCGCAACATGGGCACGCTGGCCTCGATGTCGGTGTCGCTGATGGTCAAGGGCCAGCTGTGGGGGCTCATTTCGTGCCACCACGCGACGCCCTGCGCGGTCGCTTTCGACAAGCGCACCGCCTGCGAGCAGCTGGGTCAGATCCTGGCCATGTGCGTCGAGTCGCGCGAAGACGCCAGCGAGCTGCAGTTCCGCCTCGACGTGCGCCGCATCATGGTGTCGATGCTGGCCGGGCTGACCCAGAGTGCCGACTTCATCGATAACCTCTCCAGCGTATTCCCGGCCCTGCTGCAGTTCGCGCGCGCCGGCGGCGCCGCCATCCTGTTCGACGACCGCCTGCTGACCTACGGCGACACCCCCGGCGAAGAGGCGATTCGCGACCTGGTCGGCTGGCTCGACCTGCACTGCCACGGCGACGTATTCCACACCGACCACCTGGCGGCGCTGTACCCGCCGGCGGCGGCCATGTGCGGCAACGCGGCGGGCCTGTTGGCCATGCCGGTCTCGCGCATCCACAAACATTACCTGCTGTGGTTCCGGCCCGAGGTGGTGCGCACGGTCGAATGGGCCGGCAACCCGCACCAGAAAGACGCGGATGGGGCGAACGCCGCGCCCATGGCGCAGCTCTCGCCGCGCACCAGCTTCGCCACCTGGCGCGAGACCATCACCGGCACCAGCGCGCCATGGCACGGCGGCGAGATCGAGCTGGCCAGCGAGTTTCGCACGGCGCTCCTGGGCATCGCGCTCGAGCGCGCAGAGCAGATGGCCGAACTGGCCGAGGAACTGGGGCGCGCCAACAAGGAACTCGAAGCGTTTTCGTATTCGGTGTCGCACGACCTGCGCGCGCCGCTGCGCCACATCGTCGGCTTTTCCGACCTGCTGCTGGAACCAGCCACCAGCGAAAACCTGGAAAAGCGCCAGCGCTTCCTGCGCAACATCAAGGATTCGGCGCGCCTGGCCGGCAAGCTGGTCGACGACCTGCTCAGTTTTTCGCAGATGGGCCGCGCCGCGCTGCGTCCGACCCTGGTCCAGATGGGCGACCTGGTACGCTCCTGCATCGACAAGCTCACCCTCGACGTCGGCCAGCGCCAGGTCGAATGGGACATCGGCCCGCTGCCGGCGATGCGCGCCGACCCCACCTTCGTGCAGCTGGCGCTGTACAACCTGCTGTCGAACGCGCTCAAGTTCACCAGCCAGAAGGAGCGCGCCGTCATCACCATCCGCGCCAGCGACGAGGGCGCCGAATGGGTGCTGTCGATCGCCGACAATGGCGCCGGTTTCAACATGGATTACGTGCACAAATTGTTCGGCGTGTTCCAGCGTTTGCACCGCATGGAAGACTTCCAGGGCACCGGCATCGGCCTGGCCAATGTGCGCCGCATCATCGAGCGCCACGGCGGGCGGGTCTGGGCCACCGGCGTGCAGGGCGAAGGCGCCACGTTTTACTTCAGCATCCCCAAAGAACTTCATATCTAAGGTACGTAACACATGTTAAAGCCCATCCTTCTGGTCGAAGATAATCCGCACGACCTGGAACTGACGCTGATCGCGCTCGAAAAGAGCCAGCTGGCCAATGAGGTCATCATCGCGCGCGACGGCGCCGAGGCGCTCGACTACCTTTTCTGCCGCGGCGATCACGCCGCGCGCCAGGTCGGCAATCCGACCGTGGTGCTGCTCGACCTGAAGCTGCCGAAAATCGATGGCCTGGAAGTGCTCAAGGAAATCCGCGGCACGGCGCACCTGAAAAGCGTGCCGGTGGTGATGCTCACGTCGTCGAAGGAAGAACAGGATCTGCTGCGCAGTTACGAGCTGGGGGTCAATGCGTATGTGGTCAAGCCGGTCGACTTCGAGGAATTCGTGCGGGCGATCGCCGACCTGGGGATTTTCTGGGCGGTGCTCAACGAGCCGCCGCCGGGGTCGCACCGCTACGTCAAGCCGCAATAGGCGCCGGGCGGCGCGGCCGCGCTCAGTGCGAGGTGACGGCGGCCGGCTTGCGCCGCCTGAGCAGGTGGCGGATGCGCGCGCTGAGCACATCGGCGTTATACGGTTTTTGCAGCAGGTTGACCTTGGCATCGAGCTTGCCTTCGTGCGCCAGCACCCCTTCGGCGTAGCCCGACGTAAACAGCAGCTGCGCCGACGGCAGCTTGGTGCGCACCACTTCGCTCAATTCCAGGCTGCTCAGTTTCCCCGGCATGATCACATCCGAAAACACCAGGTCGATTCTGGCGCCCGAGTCGATCAGTTCCACGGCATGGGCCGCGTCTTCGGCCTCGAACACCTGGTAGCCGAGCGCGGACAGCAGTTCGACCGTGCTGGTGCGCACATCCTCTTCATCTTCCACCACCAGGATCGTTTCCAGGCCGCCGAACAGGGGCGTTTGCACGTGGTCTTCGGCGTCTTCCGGTTCGCTGGCGCTGCGCTGCAGGAAAATCTTGACGCTGGTGCCGGCGCCCGGTTCGCTCTTCAACTGGATTTCGCCGCCCGACTGCTTGACGAAGCCGTACGCCATCGACAGCCCGAGCCCCGTGCCCTGCCCGGTCGGCTTGGTGGTGAAGAAGGGTTCGAAGGCGCGCTGCAACACCGCTTGCGGCATGCCGCAGCCGGTATCGGCCACTTCGACCATCACGTAGTCGCCGCTGGCAAGTTCCGACAGCATGGGCGAGCCGACCGGCACATTGGCCGCGCGGATGGTGAGCGTGCCGCCGTCGGCCATGGCGTCGCGCGCGTTGATGGCCAGGTTCAGGATCACGTTGTTCAACTGGCTCGGATCGACCGTGGTGCTCCACAGCTGCTCTTCGATGTCGGTGACGATGACGGCGCGCGGACCGAGCACGCGGCGCATCATTTCATCCATGTCGCGCAGGACCGCGGCCGGATTGACCACCACCGCCTGCAGCGGCTGACGGCGGGCGAAGGCCAGCAGGTGGGCCGACAGCCTGGCGCCGCGTTCGACCCCGGCCAGCGCGATATCGATGCGGGTGCGGGCGCTGTCGCTCACGCCGCCGAGCAGCTTGAGCAGCTGCAGGTTGCCGCCGATGATCTGCAACACGTTATTGAAGTCGTGCGCCACGCCGCCGGTCAGCTGGCCGATCGCTTCCATTTTCTGGGCCTGGTGCAGGGCCGACTGGCTCGCCGCCAGTTCTTCCTGGCTGCGCCGCAGCGACACGAACGCTTCGTCGCGCTGCTTGCGCGCGATGTAGGCGCCGCTGTGATAGCGCACGCGCGCGGCCAGTTCGCGCCCATCGGGCCACTTGACCAGGTAATCGTTGGCGCCCGAGGCAAAGGCGCGGGCCTTGATCTCGGCGTCTTCCTCGGACGAGAGCAAAATGACCGGCACATGCTCGGTGTCGCGATGCTGGCGCAGCAGGCGGATGACGTCGAAGCCGTCGGCCCCCGGCATGCGCAAGTCGACCAGCACCACCGTGGCATCGACCTCGATGGCCAGCTCGACGACACGCTCGGACTGCGATGCGTAACGCAGCGCCACGTCGGAGCAACCCTCAAGGCAATGCGCGATGAAGTCCTCGGCGAAGGGCTCATCGTCGATCAGCAGTACCGAACAGGGATAGGATTTGTCGTCGATCATATGTATTGCTATAACATAAATTCAATTATATTTTACATGAGGACAAGCTGTTTTGAATGCAACAAAACCAACCGTGCGCAGGGCCGCTCAGTCCAGGCGGACCAGCAAAGGCTGGTGGTCCGGGCCCAGGTCGTCCATCGCCACGCCGACCTCGGCCAGGCGCGGGGCCAGGTCGTCGCTGACGAAAACGAAGTCGCAGGTGAACGGATCGGCCGGGCGCCCCGGATGGTCGTGCAGGCAGACGCTGGGCGCGTGCGCCCGATCTGGATGGCGCAGGCGCCAGGCATCGGCCCAGGCGGGCGTGCCATCGTCAAACGGTGCTTGCAAACAATGATATTCCCAGGAACCGGGCAGGAAATTGCAGTCGCCCGCGAGAATGGCGGCGCCGGCGCGCGGGGTGGCGCAAAACGGTCCGGCGGCGGCGCCGGCCCTGGGACGGGCGGCGTGCGCGGCCGCCTCGCGCTGCAGGTCGCGCAGGCGCTGCACCTGGGCGCTGCGCTGCAGGCGTGAAAAATACTCCAGATGGGTGGTGATGACGCGCACCAGGCCGAGCGGCGTATCGAGCGTCGCTTCGAGCGCGATGCGCTGCATGCTCATCACATCCGGGTCGGGCGGCCATGGCAAGGCGTGGCGAATCACTTGCCATACCGGATAGCGCGACAGGATCATGTTGCCGAACATGCGGCGCTGGCCCCCCTCCCCCGCCGTGTCGCAAGCCAGTCCGGTTACCGGCACATGCGCGGGAAAATGCGCGGCCAGCAGCGCAAACTGGTTGGCGCCATCGCAGCCGGGCATGTCGGTGTAGCCGGACGATACTTCCTGCAAGCAAATTGCGTCGGCATCGGCCACGCCGCGCAGGCTTGCGGCCGTATGCGCGATGTTGCACTCGCCGCCCGGCGTACGGCCGCGCTGGATATTCCATGTGATCAGGTTCATGCCGGTCGCCTCCACACAGTGATCAAGTGCTCAGGCTAGCCCGGTCATGCCGCGCGGGGATGATGCAAGTCAGGCGGGCGCCAGTTGACGTTCCGGCCACGTCATGCGGGCGGCCAGGCAACAGATGAAGCGCGCATCGTCGACATGGAACAGGCCGGGGTCGGTCCGGTCCTGGGTGCCGATAAAGAACAGCCAGCCTTTGATCTGGCTGTCGCGCCGGGCCTGTTCGACCGATTCCGCGCGCGCCGCCTCGATTTCGTGCAACAAGGTGCGGCGGCGCGTATCGGACCAGCCCGACCAGTCGACCCGCAGCCGGCACAGGCTCAGGTAGCCCCGCGTGGCGCTGTCCCATTGGCCGGCGCTCAGGGTCAGTTCGCAGTGCGTGTCGCTGACGACCGGTTCCACTTTCCAGCGGATCGGCGCATGGAACAGGTGGCGCGGATTCTTGAAGAAGGCCGGTTTTTTGTTGGGGATGAGCCAGAACAGCTGGGCGTAGGTGCTGCCCCAGACACCCGGGATCTCGAGCGGCAGGTAGGCGCGGTCGTTGGGGAAGTTGATGTAGGTGCGGCACAGCGGACGGATGGTCTTGACGGTGTGGCCGTGGTACTGGCGCCTGGCGGCGCCGCGGGCGGCGGCATGGACGGCGGCCAGCGTGGCCGATCCGAACGCGGCGCTGGCGTGACCGGCGGGGCCGGCCGGATGCGCGTCGCTCAGGCTCAGCTTGCTGGGGAATGGCATCGGAAAGCCATCGCTGCCGCCGACCCGCTCTTGCCGGGCGCGGCTGACGATCGTGTTTTCGCCATCGACGTCGCAGCCCTGCGCGTGATGATTCCCTTTACCGAGCGTGAAATACGGGCGGCGCTTGTTCACCGCCGGGTTGTACGATGCCGGAAATACCCTGGTGGCGCAGCCGCGGCAGACATAGGCGTCTTTATCGACCACGTCCATATTCCATAATTCTTCCGCCTCGACCAGCTCCCCGCTATGGAGATTGCGCGCCACATCCATGTTCAGCTCCAAACCAGCTTGAAGGCCGATTATGCGCGGGGTATTTGCACAAGGTTTGAGGCAGGCTAATACGGGAGAAGTCCGTGCGAAAACGCGACGCCAATGAAAAAGGGCCTGCAATTGCTTGCAGGCCCTTTCAAATTCTGGCTCCCCGACCTGGACTCGAACCAGGGACCTGCGGATTAACAGTCCGTCGCTCTACCAACTGAGCTATCAGGGAAAAGAGGCCGTATTATATAGGCCTCAGGCGAATTTTAGAAGTAGAAATTACCGAAAATGCCGATGTGGTCGCCTTTGGTCTCGCCGTTGCGCAAGACGTAACGACGGTCACGGTAGGTGTAATCGTAGGTTTCTTTCACGAGACGCACTTTGAGGCCAACACTCGGGCCGAAGAAGTACTCGCCTTCGACCACGGCGCCGACGGTGTTATCGAACTCCTTGTAGATGCCGGAGCCGAAACCTTTGCCGTTCAGCTTAGGGCTGGACACATAACGCACGCCGCCGCCGAAGCGGAAGTTTTCGGTCGGGTGAAAGTACCCCAGCAGTTCGATCGGGAAACGCTTGAAGGTCACGTCGCCGTTTTCGGCGCTGGCCTGGTCAACGTGAAAACCCACGGTGCTCTGGATCGAGAACTGGCGATTGATGCGATAGTCGACACCGCCCACGAAGGCGATCAGGCCGCCGGCGCGCACATCGACCGAACCACCGTGCTCGTATTCAGCGGTAGCGAGCTTGTCGCCACCACCGGTCAGGCCCATGCCGACAACGAAGCGCAACGGATTGCCTTCGGCGGGAGCGTTTTGTGCCTGGGCCGAGCTCAGGGATGCGATCGCAACAGCGATCACGAATGCAATTTTTTTCATGGTATTTTTAGATGTAAGGTTCGGATAACGCGCGGGAGTGCTGCGTATTTACCAGGCAGTATGATACTTGCAGGGATTGCAAATAGGCAAGGAAGAATGCCGCAAATCGTTGTTTATAGGTAACAAACAGTGCGAATCCGAACAACTTACAAAAAAGGCCACGTTGTTCAACGCGGCCTTCTGCAATTCTGGCTCCCCGACCTGGACTCGAACCAGGGACCTGCGGATTAACAGTCCGTCGCTCTACCAACTGAGCTATCAGGGAAAAGAGGCCGCATTATATCGGGCAAAAACGGGACTGTCCAGTACCCGTGTTCGACGGACGTTTCTGCGGCTGCACGTCAGGTTCGATGAGAATACGCTCAAGGCGGGCGAGAGGTCAGCTGCAAGCGCGTCCCGGACGCGCCCCGGGGTACGGCGCGCGCCAACGTTATCAGAATAAACTTGATTCTTGCTTTTAAACCCTTACTCCGTACATACTGACGGATGCCCCAACTTTCCCCCGCCTTGTCCGCCGCCGCCTTCGCCCCCGCCTCTTTTCTCGCAACCCTATTAGTGAGCAAAATGTTCGCCAAAGAAATCGAAGGAAACGGCGGGGAATATATGCTGTTCGTGTTTGTCGGCAGCATTTACTACCTGGTCCTGTGCTCGATTGGCGTGTTCGTCTTCCGCTTCATTCTGCGCCGCTTGCCGGGCAAGGAACTGCGCATTGGTTTTATTGCAGTAAGCAGCATCGCGATGCTGGCGGTGCACGGCATCCCGGGCTGGTTTGTCATGCTGGTCGGTACGACCCTGACCGTGGTCACCTATCGCGCCGAAGTGAAGAACGCGAACAACGCCCGCGCCCTCGAACAATTCGACACCCATGGCGCTTAGGCAAACTCCCCCGCCGGGGTTTCTCGGACATTACCGCAATCCGCTGTGGCGCGCCGCCGGCATGACCGGCACGCGCGCCGTGTCGATTGTCGAAGGCACGCGCGGCGGCTACCAGTTCACCGTGCTCGAACTTGAACATCGGTCTATGCGGGTGAGTAACGAAAACGGCAACGACATCACCACGGTATTCATTCTCAAGCTTGGCCGCGCCTCCGACACCTGGCAAAACAATCTATCCAGCTCCAACGGGTCGACCGTGTGGCTGGACAATGACACCCTGTACCTGGCCCGCATCGGGGTCGACACTCCCGTCGCCGACTGGAACGACCTGCTCGCCCATGCCATTCGCGCGGCCGGATACGCCACCGATGCGCCGAGCCCGACGCCGATTCCCGAGCCGCGCATCCGCGCCAAGAACGATGAAAGCAGTATTCTGTTCTGGGCCGTTACCGCAGGCTTGCTGCCCGGTTTTTCCGTCGTCTGCGGCTTTTTCATCCTGGCCTTCGACATCCTGAACCGGCTCATTGGCCGGTGTTATCCGACCACGGGGAACGCGGCAGGGCTGTCGGAACATAACCAGATCCTGTTCGGACTGGCGCTGTGCCTCCCGCTGATCGGGCACTTCTTTGGCTTTAAAGTCATGTACGACTATTATGGGCGCCCAGGCTTTTTCTGGCGACTGCTGCTCAATATCGCGCTGACCGGCATGCTGACCGTTGGCGGCTTTGCGATCGCAATGGAATGGACCAAACTGAGCCCGGCCGCGCTGGCCGCGCAACCCGCATGCGAGGTGGTGCGGCGGTAGTGGCGCGTACACGCCATCATCGGTGCGGCGCATGACGATGCAGCGAGCGTGTGCGGGCGCCCTTGACCGCAGGCAAGCGTTGCATCAACAGCGAGGACGGCAAATCCCGCGACGCAAAGCCGTTCGCAAGCCGAAACGAGCACGCATAGCGGCGAATGTCAGCCGCCCATTTTTCCCCGGCGTGACCAACGGCACTGCGCGGAGCAGGCTGCGTTCTCGCGTACCGCTTTTCCAAACGCCGGTATAATCAAACCCACGATGCATGACAAGTATAATTTCACAGGAACAATAGCTGACTCCAGCGACCTACCTGTCGAAGTTCAGAATGAAAGGACCGGCTGATGGCTCCTGCTGAAACCAAAGTGCTCACCGCGCACGTTCCGTTATCGTTGGCAGACAAGGTTGACGAGCTGGCCGCCCGGCTTGAGCGTTCGCAGGGATGGGTTATCAAACAGGCCCTGAGCGCATGGGTCGATCAGGAAGAAGAGCGCAGCCGCCTCACGCGTGAAGCCTTGGCCGACGTCGATGCGGGACGCGTCATCGATCACCAAACGATCCAGCGCTGGGCTGATAGCCTCGCCACGGACAACCCGCTTCCGGCACCCATGGTGCCCTGATGCAGCCGCAATGGACCAGCAAGGCGCTTGCTGACCTGGTCCGCCTGCATGAATTCCTTGCGGCCGTGAATAAGCCCGCAGCGGCGCGCATGTTGAAGTCGCTCATGGCAGCCCCGGCAAGTTTGGTGGCAAATCCACGCATGGGCGAAAAACTCGACGAATTTGAACCGCGCGAGGTCAGAAGAATTCTGGTGGGCCACTATGAGATGCGCTATGAAATAGCCGGATCCGCGGTCTATATTCTGCGCGTGTGGCATACGCGCGAGAAACGCTAAATGCCGACAGGAGAAATGTGCGCCGCATCGGACAGCACAGTTCACCACTGGAACACACGAGCGTCAACGAAAAAAGCCACGCAAAGGCGTGGCTTTCTTCTCAATTCTGGCTCCCCGACCTGGACTCGAACCAGGGACCTGCGGATTAACAGTCCGTCGCTCTACCAACTGAGCTATCAGGGAATAAAAGAAACATTATATGCTGTAATGATCAGACCATCAAGTTGTTGGCAGTAATCGCTGCAGCACCATGCTCTTCTTCGACTTCATCTTTCGATCAATTCGAAGAAGCAAGATATTAAAGGACTTTGGCGATGGCGTCAATCACGCGGTCGATATTTTTCGAATTCAGGGCCGCCACGCAGATGCGGCCGGTGTCGACGGCGTAGATCGAATGTTCAAGGCGCAGGCGCTCGACCTGCTGCTTGGTCAGGCCCGAATACGAAAACATGCCGACCTGCTCGCGCACGAATTCGAAATCGTGCGCTGGCGCTTTTTCCTTGAGCTTTTGCACGAAGGTGTTGCGCATTTCCTTGATGCGCACGCGCATGCCGGCCAGTTCCTCTTCCCACAGTTGGCGCAGTTCCGGGGTGGTCAGCGCGGTGGCGACCACCTTGCCGCCATGGACCGGCGGGTTCGAGTAGTTGGTGCGCACCACGCGCTTGAGCTGCGAGAGCAGGCGCTCTGCTTCTTTCGCGCTGGCGCCAAGCACCGACAGGGCACCGACGCGCTCGCCGTACAGCGAGAACGACTTCGAGAACGAATTCGAGATCAGCAGCGGACCACCGGCGGCGGCAAACTTGCCCACCACCGCGCCGTCTTCGGCAATGCCCGATCCGAAGCCCTGGTAAGCCATGTCGAGAAATGGAATCAGGCCGCCGGCGCCGATGGCGGCAATCACCTCATCCCATTGGGCGGGCGTGATGTCGGCGCCGGTCGGATTGTGGCAGCAGGCGTGCAGCAGCACGATGGCGCCCTTCGGCATGGCTTTCAGGTCGGCCAGCATGCCGTCGAAATCGACGCCGCGCGTGGCCGCGTCGTAGTAGCGGTAAGTGTTGACGGTGAAACCGGCGCTCTCGAACAGGGCGCGGTGGTTTTCCCAGCTCGGATCGCTGATATACACGCTGGACCCCGGAGCGAAGCGCTGCAGGAAGTCGGCGCCGATTTTCAGCGCGCCGGTGCCGCCGATGGCTTGCACGGTGACCGCGCGCTTCTCTTGAATAATCGCGCTGCCGGCACCAAATACCAGCTCTTGCACAGCGGCGTCGTACGCAGCCAGGCCTTCGATCGGAAGATAGGTGCGCGGCGCCAGTTGCTCCATCAGCAGCTCCTCGGCTTTGCGTACGCACGCGAGCAGCGGCACTTTGCCATTGTCGTCATAATAGACACCCACGCCCAGATTGATTTTGGCTGGATTGGTGTCCGCATTGAACGCCTCGGTGATGCCCAGGATCGGGTCACGCGGGGCCATGTCGATGGCGCTGAAGATGGTGGCGGAAGCTGTTGAAGTCATCGTGGTAAACTTGAGTGTCGGCTGGGTTGTATAGACAGCGACCCATATACTGATTGGGTGTTTCCTGGGCCGCAAGCGGGACACCATTCTAACAAAGGTCTGATCGTATGGCTGAATTATCCGTTGCACACGACCCGTCACCGACCGTCGTCACCTTCCCCGATTCCCCGTTCAAGCTGCACCAGCCGTTCGAACCGGCCGGCGACCAGCCGAGCGCGATCGCAGGGCTGATCGAAGGCATCAACGACGGGCTCTCGTTCCAGACCCTGCTCGGCGTGACCGGCTCGGGTAAAACCTACACCATGGCTAACGTGATCGCGCGCGCCGGCCGTCCGGCGATCGTGTTCGCGCCGAACAAAACCCTGGCCGCGCAGCTGTACTCGGAGTTCCGCGAATTCTTCCCGCAAAACGCGGTTGAATATTTCGTGAGCTACTACGATTACTACCAGCCGGAAGCCTACGTGCCGCAGCGCGACCTGTTCATCGAAAAGGACTCGTCGATCAACGAGCATATCGAGCAGATGCGCCTGTCGTGCACCAAGTCGCTCATGGAGCGGCGCGACGTGGTCATCGTGGCCACCGTGTCGGCGATTTACGGTATCGGTAACCCGAGCGAATACCACCAGATGATTCTGACCCTGCGCGCCAAGGACAAGGTCGCGCAGCGCGACGTCATCGCGCGCCTGATCCAGATGCAGTACACGCGCAACGAAATCGATTTCGGGCGCGGCACCTTCCGCGTGCGCGGCGACACCATCGACATCTTCCCCGCCGAGCATGCGGAACTGGCGATCCGGGTCGAGATGTTCGATGACGAAATCGAGTCGCTACAGCTGTTCGACCCGCTCACCGGACGCATACGCCAGAAGATCCCGCGCTTTACCGTCTATCCGGGATCGCACTACGTCACGCCGCGCTCCACGGTGCTGCGCGCGATCGAATCGATCAAGCTCGAACTGCGCGACCGGCTCGAGTACTTCCGCCAGGAGAACAAGCTGATCGAAGAGCAGCGCCTCGAGCAGCGCACCCGCTTCGACCTGGAAATGATGGCCGAAATCGGCTTCACCAAGGGCATCGAGAATTACTCGCGCCACTTGTCGGGCGCCATGCCGGGCGACCCGCCGCCGACCCTGGTCGACTACCTGCCGAAAGACGCGCTGATGTTCCTCGACGAGTCGCACGTGCTGGTCGGGCAGCTCAACGCCATGTACAACGGCGACCGTTCGCGCAAGACCAACCTGGTCGACTATGGTTTCCGCCTGCCGTCCGCGCTCGACAACCGCCCGCTCAAGTTCGAGGAATTCGAGGGCAAGCTGCGCCAGACGATTTTTGTGTCGGCCACGCCGGCCGAATACGAGAAAACGCATTCCGACAATGTGGTCGAACAGGTGGTGCGTCCAACCGGCCTGGTGGACCCGCTGGTGATCGTCAAGCCGGCGCTGTCGCAGGTCGACGACCTGATGTCCGAAATCCAGGACCGCGTCAAGAAGGATGAACGGGTGCTGGTGACCACGCTCACCAAGCGCATGTCGGAGCAGCTGACCGAGTACCTGAGCGACCATGGCATCAAGGTGCGCTATCTGCACAGCGATATCGAGACGGTGGAACGGGTCGAGATCCTGCGCGACCTGCGCCTGGGTACCTTCGATGTGCTGGTCGGGATCAATCTGCTGCGCGAGGGCCTCGATTTGCCGGAGGTGTCGCTGGTGGCGATCCTCGACGCCGACAAGGAAGGCTTCCTGCGTTCCGAGCGCAGCCTGATCCAGACCATCGGGCGCGCGGCGCGCAACCTGAACGGGGTGGCGATCCTGTACGCCGACCGCATCACCGATTCCATGGAAAAGGCGATCGGCGAGACCGAACGCCGGCGCGCCAAGCAGATCGCGTACAACATCGAGCATGGCATCACCGCGGTCGGCATCAAGAAGCAGATCAAGGAGCTGATCGACGGCGTCTACAGCCCGCAGCAGGCGCGCGACACCCTGGAGGCGGCCAAGGAAACCGCCAAGGTCGAGTCGATGAGCGAGAAGCAGATCGGCAAGGAGATCAAGCGTCTCGAAAAGCTGATGGTCGACCACGCGAAAAATCTGGAGTTCGAGAAGGCCGCGCAGGTGCGCGACCAGCTGCATGTCCTCAAGCAGCAGGCGTTTGGCGCGCCAGGCACCGACAATGTCGTGTCGATCCTGGGCAAGTAAAAAAAACAGGCCGGGCGGCGCCACCCCCCGGCACCGCCGCCCGCCTTACCGCCGTCTCCTCCTTCGCGCAGGAGACGGCAGCGCCCCGCCTGTGGATTCAAGGCGAGCGGCGAACACAACACTTCAGAGCGACTTGATGAACTCGCGGATGCCCGCCAGGAACATCTCGACCGCCATCGCACTCAAAATCAGTCCCATCAAGCGTTCGAAAGCGGTCATCACTTGCGGGCCGAGTTTTTCCTGCAATCGCTCGGCGCTCAGGAACACGGCCAGCCAGACCAGCGCCACGGCCACCAGCGCGCCCACGTGAACGACGACTTCGACGGTCGAATTCGACGAAAACAAGAGCACGGTCGCCAGCGCCGACGGTCCGGCAATGGCTGGAATGGCCAGCGGCACGATGAACGGCTCTCCCCCCTTTTCGGTGTCGCCGAACATGCCGCCCGGCTGGGGAAAGACCATCCGCATGGCGATCAGGAACAGGATCACGCTGCCGCCGATGCGCAGCGAGATTTCGGACAGCTGCATGGCCGCCAGCAGATGGCGCCCGAAGAACATGAACAGCAGCAGCACGAAGAAGGCGATCAGGCACTCGCGTACCACGACTTTCCAGCGCCGCTCGGCCGGCACGTTGGCCATGGCGCTGACGAACAGCGGGACGTTGCCGAACGGGTCGGTGACCAGGATCAGCAGGATAAAGGTTTGAATAAAAGTTTGGGTCATCCGACATGATAACTTGCCGCACGGCACATGCACCAGTGTGCTGAATTCGTGGCAAAAATCATACAACAAACCGTCCGCGCCGACCGGTGGTGATGTTGAACACGCGCCCCATGAAACGCCTGAAATGTACGCGCTAACATCGACAGAGGTTGCTGCCCGCCTGCCGTCGCCTGCGCGGTGTTTCTTGTTGACTTGCTGAAAAACGCAGCATAGTGTTGCTTATAACAAAACAATGAAAGGAGATCCACCATGTCTGTTTTTCATTACCGCGCTTGCACATCGCGGGGCCTGGCCAGCCTCGGCGCCGTGCTGCTGGCCGCTTGCGGCGGCGGTGGCAGCGCACCGGACCAGGTTTCCGCGTCGGCGCCCACAGTACCGCTCTCGGCCCCGCCTGTCGCTCTTGCTGGCGAGGTCGGCAAGCAAGCGGAAAGGAGCGCCCTGCTCTCGCTCCAGTCTGCCAATCCGCTGACCCCTGCGCCGCCGCTGGGGCTGCCGGCGCCGATCGGTACCACCCTGACGACTTTGCAGCTGATTAACAAATCCACTTACCCGCAATACAACGTCCCGCTCACCTTCGGGCAAGTCTTTGCACCGGGAGCATTCCCTGCGGCAGGCGGGCTGACCGGTGTGTATGCCGGCGCCGCGCTGCCCTTGCAGGTCAACATCAAGGCCAGACACGCGGATGGATCGGTACGTCACGCGATCATCACCGCGGTCCTGCCGCAGATGGCCGCGGGCCAGAACGGCACGCTGGCGCTGAACGCCGCCGCCGCGCCGCCGCCGGCCGCTGCGACCGGTCCGGACGCCCTGCTGGCCAGCGGCTTCGACGCGACCGTCAAGCTGACCCTGGCGGGCCAGTTGTACACGGCCTCGGCGGCCGAACTGCTGCGCGGCACCGCATACCAGACCTGGCTGTCCGGCCCGATGGTCAATGAATGGCAGGTGTCGGCGCCCTTCAAGTCGGCTGCCGGCGTGAACCATCCGCACCTGAGCGCGCGCTTCGCCATCCGCTCCTACCGCTCCAGCAGCGATGCCCGGGGCAAGGTAAGGGTCGACGTCACGGTCGAAAACAACTGGGCCTACGAGCCGGCCCCGAAAACCTTCACCTACGATGCCGAAGTGCTGATCAGAGGCAAAAGCATCTACAACATCGCCGCCCTGCCGCACTACCACCACGCGCGCTGGCGCAAGGTGTTCTGGCCCGAACTCGAACCGTCGGTCCACATCAAGCACGACACGGCCTACCTGATCGCCGCGAAGGCGGTGCCGAACTACGACCAGAGCCTGACCATATCGCCGGACGCACTGACCACCATGAAGACCGCCTGGGACACGGCCAAGGCGGGCCCGATGGGCATGGCCATGGTCGACAAGTACATGCCCGCGACGGGAGGCCGTCCGGATATCGGCCTGAACCATGCATGGGGTGCGATGTACCTGCTCAGCATGGATGAGCGCGCCAAGGAAGTCACCGTCGGCTTGAGCGACCTGAGCGGAAGCTGGCCGATGCACTACCGCGACCGCAACACCGGCCAGCCGGTATCCATCTTCGAGTACCCGTACGTGCGCGACGTGCGCATCAGCAGCGACAGCTACAACCGGGCGCTCAACCGCTGGGAAGACATGCCGCAGTGCACTCCCGCCATCGAGTGCAAGACGCCATACACCCCCGAGACGGCGCACCACCCATCGTTTTCCTACCTGCCATACCTGGTCACCGGCGACACCTATCACCTCGACGAGCTGCACTTCTGGGCCAACTGGAACCTGATCACCCAGAACCCGGCCTACCGCAGGCACGCCACCGGCCTGGTCATGAGCCACCAGGTGCGTGGACAGGCGTGGTCATTGCGCTCGCTGACGCAGGCGGCCTACATCGCGCCGGACGATCACCCGCTCAAGGGCTACTTCAACAAGATCGTCGACAATAACGTGGACTGGTACACCGCGACCTACGTCACTGGCAACAGCAACCAGTTGGGCTTCCTCGACAACAGCGGCGGCAGCGCGGTCGTTTACGGCGGCCCCGGCGGCCCGAAAACCGGCATGGCGCCATGGCAGGACGATTTCTTCACGTCCAGCGTGGGCCAGGCGTATGAACTGGGCTTCACCAAGTCCAAGACCTTGCTCGACTGGAAAGCACGCTTCCCGGTCGGCCGCATGACGGCGCCCGGCTATTGCTGGGTGGACGGCGCCGAGTACGCCCTGTCGGTGCGCGCCACTGCGACGTCGCCGTATTTCACGACGTTCGGCCAGGCTTGGCAGGCAACCGTCCGCGCGGCGGACAATACCGACCTGGTCAACAGCACCGGCCAACGGTATGTGGACCAGCCGTGCGGCAGCCAGTTGCAGGCCGACTGGCGCACCCAGCGCGATCGCGACGAGAAACGGGCTCGCGCGCCATGGCTGGCCGGCGAGATGACGGGCTATGCAAGCTCGCCGGAAGGCTTCCCGGCCAACATGCAGCCGGCGCTGGCGATGGCCGCCAGCACCGGCATCCCGAACGCGCGCGCGGCATGGGACGTGTTCGCCAGGCGCGCGCTCAAGCCCGACTACACCAAGCGGCCGCAGTTCGCCATCGTGCCGCGCTAGTGTCCGGGGCCGGACCCCGGCCCCCGGCGCATCAGTCCTGCCAGCGGGTGCTCCACGGCGCACCCGCCAGTGCCGCCTCAACTGCAAAGCAGCGGCTGCGCAGTCGACCGGCGCAGCACCGTGCGCGCGACCTCGAACCGCTCGCCGCCTGGCGTGCGCATCACGTCATGGGTGTGGCCGACGCTGATCGGGAGCGTCCGTCTTCCGTCTCCATGGTGAAAGGTTCAGTCCGATGCCTTGCGTGGCCGACCATGTCGGTTTGAATGAAAGTTTGGGTCATTCGGCCTGACGAATTGCCGCCCAACTCCTGCGCCGTTGTGCTGAATTCGTGGCGAAAATCAGACAATTGAACATAGTGTCGAGCCGCCATGATTTTGAACACGCTCCCCATGAAACGCCTGAAATGTGCGCGCTAACATCGGCTGAGTACACCCCCTGTCTGCCGCCATCTTCGCAATGTTTCGTGTTGACAATTTCAACACAGCAGCATAATGTTGCCTTCAGTAAAACATTTAAAGGAGATTAACCGTGTCAAATATTCACTACCGCGCTTATACCTCATTGGGCGTGGCCAGCCTCGGTGCCATGCTGCTTGCCGCTTGCGGCGGCGGCGGCAGCGCACCGGACCAGGTTTCCGCGGCGGCGCCCACAGCACCGCTCTCGGCCCCGCCTGTCGCTCTTGCTGGCGAGGTCGGCACGCAGGCGGAAAGCAGCGCCCTGCGCTCGCTCAAGCCGAGCAATCCATTGACCCCGGCCCCGCCGCTGGGACTGCCGGCGCCGATCGGTACCACCCTGACGACGTTGCAGCTGATTAACAAGTCCATCTACCAGCAATACAACCTCCCGCTCACCTTCGGGCAAGTCTTTGCACCGGGAGCGTTTCCCGCTGGAACCGGCCTGCTGGGTGTTTACGCTGGCGCCCAGCTGCCCTTGCAGGTCAACATCAAGGCCAAGCACCCGGATGGATCGGTGCGTCACGCCGTCATCACCGCGATCCTGCCGCAGATGGCCGCGGGCCAGAACGGCACGCTGGCGCTGAACGCCGCCGCCGCCCCGCCGCCGGCCGCCGCGACGGGTCCGGAAGCCCTGCTGGCCAGCGGCTTCGACTCGACCGTCAAGCTGACCCTGGCGGGCCAGGTGTACACCGCCTCGGCGGCGGAACTGCTGCGCGGCACCGCGTACCAGACCTGGCTGTCCGGCCCGATGGTCAACGAGTGGCAAGTCTCGGCGCCGTTCAAGTCGGCTGCCGGCGTGAACCATCCGCACCTGAGCGCGCGCTTCGCCATCCGCTCCTACCGCTCCAGCAGCGATGTCCGGGGCAAGGTACGGGTCGACGTCACGGTCGAAAACAACTGGGCCTACGAGCCGGCCCCGAAAACCTTCACCTACGATGCCGAAGTGCTGATCAGAGGCAAAAGCATCTACAACATCGCCGCCCTGCAGCACTATCACCACGCGCGCTGGCGCAAGGTGTTCTGGCCCGAGCTCGAACCGTCGGTCCACATCAAGCACGACACGGCCTACCTGATCGCCTCCAAGGCGGTGCCGAACTACGACCAGAGCCTGACCATTTCGCCGACCGCGCTCAGCACCATGAAAACCACCTGGGACGCGGCCAAGCCGGCTCCGATGGGCATGGCCATGGTCGACAAATACATGCCGGCGGCGGGCGGGCGTCCGGATATCGGCCTGAACCACGCGTGGGGTGCGATGTACCTGCTCAGCATGGATGAGCGCGCCAAGGAAGTCACCGTCGGTTTGAGCGACCTGAGCGGCAGCTGGCCGATGCACTACCGCGACCGGGTCACCGGCCAGCCGGTATCGATCGTCGACTACCCGTTCATCCGCGACGTGCGCATCAGCGGCGACAGCTTCAACCGGGCGCTCAACCGCTGGGAAGACATGCCGCAGTGCACTCCCGCCATCGAGTGCAAGACGCCATACACCCCCGAGACGGCGCACCACCCATCGTTCTCGTACCTGCCTTACCTGGTCACCGGCGACACCTATCACCTCGACGAGCTGCACTTCTGGGCCAACTGGAACCTGATCAACCAGAACCCGGGCTACCGCAAGCACGCCACCGGCCTGGTCAAGAGCCACCAGGTCCGTGGACAGGCGTGGGCATTGCGCTCGCTGACGCAGGCGGCCTACATCGCGCCGGACGATCACCCGCTCAAGGGCTACTTCAACAAGATCGTCGACAATAACGTCGACTGGTACACCGCGACCTACGTCACCGCCAACAGCAACCAGCTGGGCTTCATCGACAACAGCGGCTTTGCGGCGGTGGCCTACACCGGTCCGGGCGGCCCGAAAACTGGCATGGCGCCATGGCAGGACGATTTCTTCACGTCCAGCATAGGCCAGGCGTACGAACTGGGCTTCACCAAGTCCAAGACGCTGCTCGACTGGAAAGCACGCTTCCCGGTCGGCCGCCTGACGGCGCCAGGCTATTGCTGGGTGGATGGCGCGGTATACGCCCTGTCGGTGCGCGCCACCGAGACGTCGCCGTACTTCACGACGTTCGGCCAGGCCTGGCAGGCCACCTTCCGCGCGGCGGATAATACCGACCTGGTCAACAGCACCGGCAAACGGTACGTGGACCAGCCGTGCGGCAGCCAGTTGCAGGCCGCCTGGCGCACCCAGCTCGAAATCGACAAGAAATCGGGCCGCACGCCATGGCTGGCAGGCGAGATGACGGGCTATGCAAGCTCGCCGGAAGGCTTCCCGGCCAACATGCAGCCGGCGGTGGCGATGGCGGCCAGCACCGGCATCCCGAACGCGCGCGCGGCGTGGGACGTGTTCGCCAAGCGCACGATCAAGCCTGACTACACCCAGCGGCCGCAGTTCGCGATCGTGCCGCGTTAATGTCCGGGGCCGCAAGCTGGCCCCAGACAGATAGGTAATAAATAATACCCCAGCCGCCGGGCAGGCCCCGGCGACTGGGGCGGCCTCAACTGACGAGTACCTGCCCCGCGGGCGACTCGCGCAGTACCGTGAGCGCGACCTCGAACTGCTTCCCACCCTGCGTCACCATCGCATCATAAGTCTGGCCGACGTTGAAGCTCCCTTCGGCCGCGGCCGGGAGACTGTCCACGGACGCCATGGCATCGCCAGGCATGGTGGTGGCCTTGGGTATCGGCCAGATGCGCCATCCTCTCCTGTTTTGCTCGGCAGCCCTGGTCTGCATAATGCTCACGTGGATGTGCGCCGTGTGAGGATTGGCGCCCGTGTACCGGTGTGGGCGAAATCCATACCGGCGCGACCAGATGGTCCTGTTGAAAATGACGTAATTGGTGGAAGGATGCCGCATGAGGGCACGCACCACGATCATCGGCACGATGCCGTCCTTGTCGATGTCGAGCGCATTGACGGAATTGCGCCTGTTAGGGTTGTGATCACTGGGCCCACGACAGTGACGCTCATCGCCAATGGCGCCGTCGGAGCGCTTGTCGCGCCGCGGCCAGCGTCGGTTGAGCTCGGCACGCAAGCGCAGCAGCGAAGGCGCGACATACCAGGGCCGCTTACTGCAGGAGCTGGCTACCCGCACTTCCCTGGAGCCGCGATCATCGGCGACGTCCGTCTCGGTGCCCGCCACCTCGAGGGCGCCTTGCTCTTCCGCACTGAGCTCTTCTCCGATGAATTCATCAGGGGTGTCGTCTTCCAACTCGATGGTGAGGTCGATGCTTCTGGCGCTTTCGCTTTCCAGTTCGGCGATATCGGCGTCAAGGGCGCCATCGGCCTCGTCGGCTTCGCCGGGCTCGTCCCCGGTGGGGTCGAGCTCCTGGTTTTCCATATCGCTTATGTCGGCACCGACCAGGGGGGCCTGGTCGCCGGTGGCGGTGGTGCCGCGGTGCTCGCCCTGAATGTCGCCCGCGCCAGGCTGGGCGCCGCCGAAACCTTGAACGGCGCCGCTGTCCTGGTCGCCGTCGCCGATCCGGATCGGGCGCAGCGTTGCGCCGCCGGGGCGGTCGGTGTGACCGCTGACACGGGCGCCACGGCGTTGCGCCGCCACCGGCGGCAAGCAGGCCAGGCCGCCCGGGAGTTGGAAAAATCCGCTGCTGACCAGCCACCGGCCATACTGCGCAATGCTCGGCCTGACGTCGCCCACCGGGATCACCAACTGCTCCGCGGACGCGTTGACGAGGCCTGCGAGCGACACCTCGCGCTCGAGCGTGTCGGTGCTCAGCAGATCGAAATCGACAACGCCGGCGCCGACCACCACGGTCAGCGCCGCCGGCAAGCGGCGAAAGCCGAACAGCGCCGGCGTGAACGGCACCGAAAACGCGAGTGGGGTCGTGCGACTGACTGGCTTCAATATTGCCGAACCCAACACTTGATCGTAGAACACGACAGCAACGCGCAAATGAAAATTCGGATCGAACTGCTCTTCTGGAATCCGGGAAAGGTCCAGTGTTCCGGTAACGGTGGTCATCATCAACTCCTTGTGTAAAGGGATGCAGCGACCTTCACTCTACGGATTTTCGGATCGGCCGCCTACCCACAGCGTCGCCGCTGCCTGTCTCCAATCATGAGCTCGTTTAAATGACCGGCTACCCCGGAAACTTAAGAAAACGCGGCGCAAGATTTCCCGCGCAAGTGTGGCCGCAATGAAAAACGGCGGGAAGACCGTTCGATCTTCCCGCCGCGCGGCGTCAAACCAACTGCCCGCTGTGCGTCAGCATGACCCTACGGCCTGCGCGAGCGTGGCCAGATTCCCCAGCGTGTCCGGCTCTGCTCGGCAGTACGTCGCGCAATGATGCTGATGTGAATGCGCGTCGTGTAAGCTGGAAAGAAGCCTTTTAGCCTGTATGGGCGGAAATTACGCGAGCGTAACCAGATGATCCCGTTGAAGATGACGTAATTGCAGGAGGGATGCCGGATGGCGGCCCGTATAATGACGATCACCCTGACACCGTCCTTGTCGATGTCGCACGCATTGACGGAACCACGGCTGTTGGGATAGTGGTCGCCGCGGCTCGACGGGAGAAGGGTACGGTCGCCCGTCTTGTCCCGGCGCGGCCAGCGCCGGTTAACCTCGAACAGCAAACGTCCGAGACACGGGGCAAGATACCAACGCCGGCGCTCTCTGCCGATTTCGCCTTTTGGCCCCTCATCGGCACCAGGTTCATCGGGGGCGAACTCCGCGATCGCCCCTTCAGGACCGGTGTCGCCCTGCTCGAGGGCGGCTATTTCCTCGGGTGTGAGCTCGTCGCCCACGAGTTGCTCGGGGTCCTGTTCCCCAATGTCAGCGGGGCCGTTCTGAAGGTTGGTATCCTGCAGGTCTTGATTCTGTTCCGGCTCCGGCGTTTCGTTAATGGTAGTCATCATCAACTCCTCGTTGTGAAGGAATGGTACGTCTTCGACTGTACGGAGTTTGGGATGGCGCGCCTAGCCACGGAGTCGCCGCGCCTTGTGGCCGATCATGAGCTCGCCAGAATGACCGACAGGTGCGGAAACTTAAAAAAACCGGCCGCAAGATTTCCGGTGCAAGCTGTGGCCGCAATGAAAAACGGCGGGAGGATCTCTCGATCCTCCCGCCGTTGGCAAGCTACAACTGATCGCTTATGCCGGCTTGTCGAACTTCTTCATCCATGCCGACAACTGGTGCGGACGCAGGCCGTCGTAATCTTCGAACGGCTGGTGAATCCACGGATTGTGCGGCAAGTCTTCCAGGAAGTAATCCGGACGGATCGAGGACGTGCCCTTGACCCAGATCACCGCCGATTTGACTTCGGTCACGCCGGTGAAATTCTCGCTCAGGTGACGCGTGACCTTGTCGAGCGTGACGCCCGAATCGGCCAGGTCGTCGACCAGCAAGATCTTGCCGGCCAGCGGGCCCTTGGTCATCGTCATGTACTTGGCGATGTCCAGGTCGCCGCGCACGGTGCCCGCTTCTTCGCGGTACGAGCTGGTCGACAGGATCGCCAGCGGCACATCGAAAATGCGCGAGAACACGTCGCCCGGACGCACGCCGCCGCGCGCCAGGCACAAGACCTGGTCGAACTTCCAGCCCGATTCGTAGACCTTGAGCGCCAGGCGCTCGATCAGGCGGTGGTACTCGTCCCAGGACACCCAGAGGTCATTGTCGGTCGATGGAGGGGTCGTCATGATGATTCCTATAGCTTGTTATTATTCGAACGGATGACGCAGGACGATCGTTTCGACGCGGTCGGGACCGGTGGAAACCATATCGACCGGGACGCCGACCAGTTCTTCGATGCGCTTGATGTAAGCGCGCGCGGTGGCAGGCAGCTCGGCCAGCGACTTGGCGCCGACGGTGCTTTCTTTCCAGCCCGGCATCTCTTCATACACAGGCACGCAGCGCGCCGCGTCTTCCGCGCCGACCGGGAAGATGTCGACATCGCGCCCATCGACCTTGTAGCCGGTGCACAGCTTGAGCGTTTCCAGGCCGTCGAGCACGTCGAGCTTGGTCAGGCACATGCCCGAGACGCCATTGATCTGGACCGAGCGGCGCAGCAGCGCGGCATCGAACCAGCCGCAGCGGCGCGCACGGCCGGTCACGGTGCCGAATTCATGGCCCACCGACGACAGGTGGTGGCCAACGCCGGCGTCCGTCGGCAGCTCCGACGGGAACGGTCCGGAGCCGACGCGCGTCGTGTACGCCTTGGTGATGCCCAGGATGTAGTGCAGCATGTTGGGACCCACGCCGGCGCCGGCGGCGGCATTGCCGGCCACGCAGTTCGACGACGTCACGTACGGATAGGTGCCGTGGTCGACGTCGAGCAGCGAGCCCTGGGCGCCTTCGAACAGCAGGTTGCCGCCGGCCTTGTGCGCCGCGTACAGCTGCGAGGACACGTCGCCGACCATTGGTTTGAGGCGTGGCACCAGGGCCATAGCGTCGTCGAAGGTCTTCTGGAAGTCGACCGCGTCGGCTTTCAGGTAATTGGTCAGCACGAAGTTATGGTAGTCGAGGTTTTCGCGCAGTTTCTCGGCGAAGCGCTCTTCGTTGAGCATGTCGGCGATACGGATCGCGCGGCGTGCCACTTTGTCTTCGTAGGCCGGGCCGATGCCCTTGCCGGTGGTGCCGATCTTGTTGGCGCCGCGCGCCACTTCACGGGCCACGTCGATGGCGACGTGGTACGGCAGGATCGCCGGGCACGCCTCGGAAATCTTCAGGCGCGATACCACTTCCACGCCGATGGCCTGGAGCTTGTCGATTTCGCGCATCACGTCGGGAACCGACACGACCACGCCATTGCCGATGTAGCAGGCCACGCCTTCGCGCATGATGCCCGACGGGATCAGCTGCAAGGCGGTCTTCTGACCTTTGATGACCAGGGTATGGCCGGCATTATGGCCACCCTGGAAGCGAACCACGCCCTGCGCGTTATCGGTCAGCCAATCGACGATCTTGCCCTTGCCTTCATCGCCCCACTGGGTGCCGATGACAACGACGTTCTTTGCCACGTTTTTCTTTGACATCACACTTAGCCTAAGTTTTTGAGAATCCAGTTACTGTTTTCGAGGACAAGTACGCGATCGCACTCGAACTCGTCCTGCTCATTGTCGTGACCCGGCAAACTCTGGATCACAACCTCGCCTGCTTTGCGCAGTTGAGCGATTTTTTCACGCAGCTCGGGGGCATTGCCCCACGGAGCCCGGATCGAATGTTTGCGCTCGGCGGTCGGCAAGAGCCGCGCCAGTTCGCGCAAATCGAGCGAAAAGCCGGTCGCGGGCCTGGCCCGGCCGAATGCTTCGCCCACATGGTCGTAACGGCCGCCGCGCGCCACCGCATTCGGCAGGCCGGGCACGTACAGCGCGAACATCGCGCCGCTTTCGTATTGGTAGCCGCGCAGGTCGGCCAGGTCGATCGCCACGTCGGCGCGGCCCAGGGCCGATCCGGCCAGCGCGGCCAGTTCGGCCAGCGCGCGCGTGATGCCCGGCAGCGCCGGCAAGACCTCGCGCGCACGCGCCAGCACATCGATGTCGCCGTACAGGCCGGGCAAGGCCAGCAGCGCGGCGCGGGTGGCCGGCGCATACGATACGCTGATCGCGTCCAGGCCCGGGGTGTCCTTGGCGCGCAGCAGCGTGTACAGGGCCGCTTCATCTTTTTGCGCCGCGCCGTCGCCGGCCAGCAGCGCGCGCAGCACGCCCACGTGCGACAGGTCAAGGCGCACCTGGTCGGCGCCGAAGCCGGCCAGGGCCAGCGAGGCCAGCGCCAGTTCCTGCACTTCGGCGTCCGCTTCCAGGCCGGCGTGGCCGTAGATTTCGGCGCCGATCTGCAAGGGTTCGCGCGTCGCGTGCAGGCCGCTCGGGCGGGTATGGAGCACGCTGCCGGCGTAGCACAGGCGGGTGACCGAATCGCGGTTGAGCAGGTGGGCATCGATGCGCGCGACCTGGGTGGTCATGTCGGCGCGCAGGCCGAGCATGCGGCCCGACATCGGGTCGACCAGCTTGAAGCTGCGCAGTTCGGTGTCCTGGCCGGCGCCGGTCAGCAGCGACTCGACGTATTCGAGCAGCGGCGGCATGACCAGCTCGTAACCGTAGGAACGGAAGTTATCGAGCATCAGGCGGCGCAGCTCTTCGGTCTTGCGCGCTTCGGACGGCAGCACGTCCGCGATATTTTCAGGCAGGAGCCAGTTCGGCATGGGCAACGGGAGATAGTTAAAAATCGGACAATATGGCGCGCACGGTCGTGCTAAATGTAGCGCCGAATCAGCGATTTTACAGGAAAATGGTTTAAGGGAGCCAACAAATGTGTGGGAGGGAGTTGTGGGCTTGTTACGTACAAGTCAATCCCAGGACTACTACCCTGTTGTTCTCACCACTACATCGTCGTTCCCGCGAAGGCGGGAACCCAAGTTCGCACCAATGCCACTGGCGGATCCGCGGACTTGGGTTCCCGCCTGCGCGGGAACGACGGTCTTGAGAACGGTGGATAACCGTTGGCAGCGCGCGACCGCTTTACAAACGTCCCCCAAAAGCAAACGGGCGGGCCTGCAACGCAGACCCGCCCGTTATTCATCCAACCGCCGGTGCTTACTTCTTGGCGGCGGCAGGCGCCGCAGCCCCGCCCGGACTACGGAAATACTTGAAGAACTCCGAATTCGAATCGAGCACCATCACGTCGCCATGGCTCTTGAAGGTCGCGCGGTACGCTTCCAGCGAGCGATAGAACTTGTAGAACTCCGGGTTCTTGCCGAACGCTTCGGCGTAAATCTGCGATGCCTTGGCGTCGCCGTCACCCTTGATCTTCTCGGCGTCGCGGAACGCTTCGGCCAGCATCACGGTGCGCTGGCGATCGGCGTCGGCGCGGATTTTTTCCGATTCGGCCGAACCGGTCGAACGCAATTCGTTGGCCACGCGCAGGCGCTCGGCCTTCATGCGGTCGTACACCGAGGCGTTGATCTGCTCGACGTAATCGACGCGCTTCAGGCGCACGTCGACGATCTGCACGCCGATCTGCTTGGCCTCGGCTTCGACCTTGCGGTGGATCGCTTCCATCACGCTGCCACGCTGGCCGGAAATCACGTCGCGCACGGTGCGCTTGGTGATTTCATCGTTCAGCGCCGCCTTGACGATCTGGTCCATGCGGGCGCGCGCGCTTTTCTCGCTGCCGCTGAAACTGACGTAGTACAGGCGCGGATCCATGATCCGCCACTTGACGAAGGTATCGACCAGGATGTTCTTCTTCTCCGAGGTGATGAAGCGGTCGGCGTTGGGCGTATCGAGCGTGAGGATGCGCTTGTCGAGGTAGATCACGTTTTGCAGCGGCGGCGGCAGCTTGAAGTGCAGACCAGGCTCGCTGATCACTTCCTTGATTTCGCCGAACGCGAACACCACGGCGAAGGTGCGCTGGTCGACCACGAACACGGTCGACGACAGCAGCATCAGCGCGACGAAGCCCGCAACAAGAATGGAAACTAAGCGGTTCATTAGCGGATCTCCCGATCACGTGAGGATTCGCGGCTGCGGTTGTCGCGCTGGCGCACCTGTTCGAGCGGCTGCATCACCTCTGCCGGCAGCGGCAGCGGCGCGGCTTGCACCGGCCCGGACTTGGCGCCGACGGCGGCGTCGTTGGCGGCAGTCTGCGCAATCAGTTTATCGAGCGGCAGGTACAGCAGGTTGCTGCCGGACTTGGCGTCAACCATGACCTTGCTGGCACTGGTGAAAATCTGCTGCATGGTGTCGAGGTACATGCGGTCGCGGGTAACGGCAGGCGCCTTCTGGTACTCGGTCATCACTTGCGTGAAGCGGGCCGCGTTACCGGTGGCGTTTTCGGTGACCATCGAGCGGTAGGCTTCGGCTTCCTGCATCAGGCGGAAGGCGTTACCGCGCGCGCGCGGCACCACGTCGTTGGCATACGCCTGGCCTTCGTTCTTGGCCCGTTCGCGGTCCTGGCCAGCCTTGACGGCATCGTCGAAAGCGCCCTGCACCTGCTCCGGCGGCTGCACCACCTGCATGGTGACGTTGTTGATCTGCGCGCCCAGGGCGTAGCGGTCGATGATCTTCTGCATCAGCAGCTGGGTGTCGAGGGCGACCTTTTCGCGGCCCTCGTAGAGCACGAAGTCCATCTTGCTCTTGCCGACGATTTCGCGCATCGACGTTTCGGCGACCATGCGCACGGTGTCGTCGGTGTCGTAATTGTTGAACAGCCAGGCCTTCGGATCCTTGAGCGTGTACTGCACCGCGAACTGGATCTCGATGATGTTCTCGTCATCGGTGAGCATCAGCGCTTCTTGCGGATTCTTGGCGCGCACGGTGCCGCTGGTACCGATTTCGACGGTACGCAGGTTCGAGACGTTGACCTTTTCGTGGGTCTGGAACGGATACGGCATGCGCCAGTTCAAGCCCGGACCGGTGGTGCGCGCGTATTTGCCAAAGGTCGAGACGATGCCGACCTGGCCTTCGAGCACGCTGAAGACGCCGCTGGCGAGCCAGATGAAGGCCACCACCGCCGCCGCCGCGCCGACCGTGACGCCGGCGCCCTTCATGTCGGGGCGGTAACCGCCACCGCCCGTGTCGCCGCCGCCCGGTCCCTTGGGACCGAACAGGCGGTTGAGGCGCTGGTTGAAGTCGCGCCACATCTGGTCGAGATCGGGCGGGCCGTCACCGGGACGTTTGCTGTCCTGCAGCAGGACAGTGGGCGGCGGCCGGATGCCGACGCGTTTGAGTAATGAAGCAAGCATGCTATCGAGGTCCGACAATGGTGGAGGTTAGAATTTCGGCCGGTTGCGCGTCCTGCGCCTGGTCCGCATCGTCTGCGTCGTGGGCATCATCAAGGTCGGACGCATCGTCTGCGTCGTCGCCATCGGGCGCGTCAACCGGTTCGGCATCGTCCTGCTCTTCAAAAAGGTGGCTGCGTTCCGGCGCGGCCTTGGCCGCTTCGACCACGGCGTCGCGCAGCATATCGAGGCCGGCGCCGGTGTGGGCGCTGATGAAGACGCGCGCAATATTGCCCGCTTCATCGCGCTCGACCGCAGGCTCCAGGCCGGCGGCGTCGATCTTGTTCCACACCAGGATTTGCGGAATATGATCGGCGCCGATTTCCTTGAGCACCAGGTTGACCTGTTCGATCTGTTCCATGCGCACCGGGCTGGCGCCATCGACGACGTGCAGCAGCAGGTCGGCGTGGATGGTTTCTTCCAGCGTGGCGCGAAATGCCGCCACCAGCTGGTGCGGCAGTTCGCGCACGAAGCCGACCGTGTCGGACATGACCACGTTGCCCACTTCCTCGCCCAGGTAGACGCGGCGCGAGGTCGTGTCGAGCGTGGCGAACAACTGGTTGGCGACGTACACGCCGGCCTTGGTCAGCGCGTTGAACAGGGTCGACTTGCCGGCATTGGTGTATCCGACCAGCGAGACCGAAAAGGTATGGCTGCGCCCGCGCGAACGGCGCTGGGTTTCGTGCTGCTTGCGCAGCTTGGCCAGGCGCGCGCGCAGGGCCTTGACGCGTTCGCCGATCAGGCGGCGGTCGGTCTCGAGCTGGGTTTCACCCGGACCGCGCAGGCCGATACCGCCCTTTTGCCGTTCGAGGTGAGTCCAGCCGCGGATCAGGCGCGTGGCCAGATGCTGCAGCTGCGCCAGTTCGACCTGCAGCTTGCCCTCGTGGCTCTTGGCGCGCTGCGCGAAGATATCGAGGATCAGGCTGGTGCGGTCGAGGACGCGGATATTCAGGCGTTTTTCCAGATTGCGCTGTTGGGCCGGAGACAGGGCGTGATTGAAAATCACGATCTCGATGTTCTGGTCCACGCAGGCCAGGCCGATTTCGTCGGCCTTGCCGCTGCCGACAAAGTAGGCAGCGTCCGGACTGGAACGCTTGGCGGTGATGGTGGTGATCGGGTCGACGCCTGCCGAACGGGCGAGCAGGGACAGCTCTTCCACGCTCGCGTTGAAGTCGCCAGCGCCGAAATCGATGCCGACTAGTGCTGCGCGCATAGGCCTCCCTGCAGGGCCAGGCGACCCGGGGTGGCGGCGCCCATGGCCTTACTCAGCTTCGGAATCAAGATTGAGATTAACCGCGCGTGCCGGAACAACGGTGGAGATTGCATGCTTGTAGACCATCTGGGTCACCGTGTTACGCAGCAAGACCACGTACTGGTCGAAGGACTCGATGTGGCCCTGCAGTTTGATCCCATTGACCAGGTAGATCGAGACGGGAACATGCTCTTTGCGCAAGGCATTGAGGAATGGGTCTTGTAACAGTTGCCCTTTGTTGCTCATAACAGCTCCGTGATGTTGTTGTAGTAAAGAATTGGAGGCGACTCGCTGGTTTTTCAAGTGCCGGGACCATCATTCTGTGAGGTCAATGATGTCCCTGAGTTACTGTAACCTGTTTTGCAATTGTCTGTCGGACGTGCGCACCTACTTGGACGTGCGCGCGAACGGGTTTTTACCCACGCGCAGCTCGATCCGCAGCGGCGTACCTACCAGATTGAAGGTGTCGCGGAAATGCTTTTCGAGGTAGCGCTTGTACGGCTCGCCGATGGCGTCGAGCGAATTGCCGTGGATGACGATGATCGGCGGATTCTGCCCGCCCTGGTGCGCATAGCGCATTTTAGGACGGATCGAGCCCTTGCGGCGCGGCTCCTGCTTCTCGACCGCTTCGATCAGCGCGCGCGTCAGGCGCGGCGTCGACAGGTCGGCGGTGGCGGCGGCGTAGGCTGAGTCGACCGACTTCATCATCGGCGCGATGCCTTGCGCCTTGAGGGCCGAAATGAAGTGCGTCTTGGCGAACGAGAGGAAATCGAGCTTGCGGTCGATGTCGATCTTGATTTCGTCGCGCTCGTCGGTGCGCAGGCCATCCCACTTGTTGACGGCCACCACCAGCGCGCGGCCCGATTCCAGGATGAAGCCGGCGATGTGCGCATCCTGCTCCGAAATGTCTTGCTGGGCGTCGAGCAGCAGGATGACGACGTGCGCTTCCGAGATCGACTGCAGGGTTTTCACGACCGAAAACTTCTCGATCGCTTCGAACACCTTGCCGCGGCGGCGGATACCGGCCGTGTCGATCAGGGTGTAGTTCTTTCCGTCGCGCTCGAACGGAACTTCGATCGAGTCGCGCGTGGTGCCCGGCATGTCGAAGGCGATCACGCGCTCTTCGCCGATCAGGGTGTTCACCAGGGTGGACTTGCCCACGTTCGGGCGGCCGACGATGGCGATCTTGATGCCGCGCGCGGCCGGTTCCAGTTCTTCCTGGTCGTCCGGACGCTGGGCGAAGGCTTCGTTGAGCGCTTCCTCGACCAGGTCGGTCACGCCGTCGCCGTGGGCGGCCGAAATGACGTACGGGTCGCCCATGCCGAGTTCGTAGAAGTCGGCCACGACGGAGCTGTACTTCATGCCCTCGCCCTTGTTGACGACGAGCATCACCTTGCGGCCCGACTTGCGCAGGAAGTCGGTGATGGTCTTGTCGTGCGGCGTGAGGCCCTGGCGGCCATCGACGATGAAGACAACCACGTCCGCTTCGGCGACGGCCTGCTTGGTCTGCAGGGCCATCTGGAACATGATGCCTTCCTTGGCGACCGGCTCGAAGCCGCCCGTGTCGATGACGAGGAAGGGGCGTTCACCGACCCGGCCTTCGCCGTAGTGACGATCGCGCGTCAGGCCAGGCAAGTCGGCCACGAGCGCGTCGCGCGAGCGGGTGAGGCGATTGAAGAGTGTCGATTTCCCGACGTTGGGGCGACCAACTAATGCGATTACCGGCTTCATGGTGTTTTTATTCGACCGCGATGGCGGTCACTGTCCCAGATTGTGTTTGAAAGATCAGGTTCGAACCGGCCACCATCGGTGGCGCCGTGATGGCGCTCCCGTCGGTGGCGGCGCGCGCCAGAAAGGAACCATCTTCCCGTGACAGGAAGTGGATGAAACCCTGGTAGTCGCCGACCGCCACCGTGCGCGAATACGACACGGGGGTGGACAGGCGGCGATAACTCAATTTGTCGTTTTTCCAGGCGCTCACGCCGCCTTCGCGGTTAAAGGCCGAGACGGCGCCCTTGTCGTCGGCGGCGAACACGAAGCGCTGGTCGACCGTCACGCCGACGTCGGACGAGAGTTCCTTGGTCCAGCGCGCGGCGCCGGTGGCGATGTCGAAGCAGCCCACGCGGCCCTGGTAGGACGCGGCGCACACTTCCTGGTCGATCACGACCGGGGTGCCGCCGATGTCGGTGACCCGTTCGAGTTCGGTCGCGCCGCGCGCTTCGCCGACCGCCACTTCCCAGCGCGCGGCGCCCGTGGCCAGGTTCAGCGACAGCAGCTTGCCGCCCGGCTGGGCGATGATGACATCCTTGCCGACCACCACCATGCCCGGCGCATTGCGCAGGGTCAGCGGCGGCGAGACGCGCTGCACGGTCCATTTTTTCTCGCCCGTCTTGGCGTCGAGGCCGACGATGCGGTTGTCGACCGAGCGCACCACCACCACGCCCTCGCCGATCACGGGGCTCGACAGCACTTCGCTGGACGCCTGGGCTTTCCACAGCAGCTTGCCTTCGAGGTCGTAGGCCAGCACGCCGCCCTTGGCGCCGCCGAAGACCAGCATGTTGCCGTCGGTACCGACGCCGGCGGTCAGGCCGGTGTCGGCCTTGATGCGCCACAGCTGCTTGCCGCTGGCGGCGTCGACGCGCGCGATGGCGCCGTCGGCACCGGCCACCACCAGCGACTGGTTGACCAGCGCCGGCGCGAAGACATAATCCTCGGCCTTGCCGATGTCGAGCTTCCAGGCGGTGCGCACGGCCATCGTGCCCTTGAGCTCGACCAGCGGCGCGGGCACGTTGCCCTTGGATTTGGAGGCGAAAGGATTAAGCGAACTCAGGGTGGAACAGCCGGCCATCAGGGCCAGCACACTCACACCGATAAGTTTCTGGGTAATACGCATAGTCATTGACCTTGTTCTGGGTAACTTGTTGATGCGGACCGAACGAACCTAGCGGGCCGCTCAGGCGGCCGCTTTGGTCTCGGGCACGCTGCCGCCGATGGCTTCGAGCTTGAGCTGGACCACGGCGCGGCCCGGATGCTTGTCGTCCATCGTGGCCAGCGCGGCCAGGTAGGCGGTGCGCGCTTCGGCGATCTTGTTCTGCGCTACCAGGATATCGCCCTTGCGGTCGGCCACGGCGCCGCTGAACTGCGGCAGGAAGCTGGTGCCCAGCAGTTTCAGGCCTTCATCGTAGGCTTTCTCGTCGAGCAGCACGCCGGACAGGCGCAGCTTGGCGATCGACTTGTACTCGTCGTTGCCGTTGTCGACGACCCATTGCAGATGGGCCTTGGCCGCCTTCAGGTCGTTGGCGTCGAACGCGCTCTTGGCGGCGGTCAGCGCCGTCATGGACGCGTAGGCGCTCTTGGCGTACTTGGTGCGCACGTCGCCGGCGATGCGCTGCACCTTGGCGTTGTCCTTGGCCGCGGCCGCGGTTTGCATCTGCGTGTACAGGCCCGACGCTTCAGCGGCGTTGACGCGCTCCTGGCGCTTCCACCAGGTGTAGCCCGAGTAGGAACCGGCGGCGAGGATCAGCAGCACCATCAGCATGGTGCCGTACTTGTTCCAGAAGGCCTGCATCGCGGCCAGTTGTTCTTGTTCTTCGAGATCGTATGCCATGTCATTCTCAACGTAGTTAAATACTGATTAATCGGGTAGAGCGGGGTGCCGCCTTGCGTCTAGTGATGGTAGTGCACGTGCTCGTGGTCATGCTCGTGGGCGCCGATGATCTGGTTGACCAGGTAGTCGACCACGTCGTCGAACGGCACGCTGGCCTGCTGCTCGCCCTCGGCGCCGCGCATCGACTTGACCGCCGCCGTGCGCTTGGCGATTTCATCGTCGCCCAGGATCACGGCGAAAGCCGCGCCGCTGCCGTCGGCTTTTTTCATCTGGCTCTTGAAGCTGCCGGGACCGCTCGCAGCGGCGCAATGTAACACAACATCCAGGCCGGCATCACGGATGCGCTCGGCCAGCACGAAGGCTTGCATGCGCGCTTCCTCGCCCTGGTGCACCATATAGACATCGCATTCGGACGGATCGTTCGGTTCTCCCGCCTCTTTCATCAGCTCCACCAGGCGTTCGATGCCCATGGCGAAACCGACGGCCGGGGTCGGCTTGCCGCCGAAGCTTTCGATCAGCGGATCGTAGCGTCCGCCCGCGCACACGGTGCCTTGCGAGCCGAGCTTGTCGGTGACCCACTCGAACACGCTGCGGTTGTAGTAATCGAGTCCGCGCACCAGGCGCGGGTTGACGGTGTACTGGATATTGTTGTGGTCCAGGATGCGCTTCAAGCCTTCGAAGTGCACCACCGACTCGCCTTCGAGGTAGTCGAGCAGCTTCGGCGCATTGTTCACCAGGTCCTGCATGGCGGGGTTCTTGGTGTCGAGGATGCGCAGCGGATTGGCGTGCAGGCGGCGCTTGGCTTCTTCGTCGAGCAGCTCGGCGTTCGCTTCGAAATAGGTGATCAGGTCGGCGCGGTGACGCTGGCGCTCGGCCGCGTCGCCGATCGAATTGATTTCCAGGCGAATGCCTTCCAGGCCCAGGTCGTCCCACAGGCGGCGGCACAGCATGATCAGCTCGGCGTCGATATCCGGACCGGCAAAGCCGACCGCTTCGGCGCCGACCTGGAAGAACTGGCGGTAGCGGCCGCGCTGCGGACGCTCGTGGCGGAACATGGGACCGGCGTACCAGACCCGGCGCGGGCCGTCGTAGACAAGATTGTGCTCGATGACCGCGCGCACCACGCCGGCCGTGCCTTCAGGGCGCAGGGTCAGTTCGTCGTCGTTCATCGCATCCTTGAACGAATACATTTCCTTTTCGACGATGTCGGTCACCGCGCCGATGGCGCGCTTGAACAGCGCCGTGTCTTCGACGATCGGGGTGACGATCTTTTGATAGCCGTAGCTCTTCAGGACCGAGTGCACGGTATTTTCAAATAATTCCCACAGCGGCGCATCGGCCGGCAGGATGTCGTTCATGCCTTTGACGGCCGTGATCTTCGTTGCTTTTTCTTTTTTATTTTCAGACATGTTCGATTAACTTCTTGCCGTAAGTGGTTTGTACGTAATTGAGGACGATCGCCTGGAATTCTTCAACGATTTTATCGCCGCGCAGGGTGACGGTTTTCTTGCCATCGACGAATACCGGCGCGGCGGGCGACTCGCCCGTGCCAGGCAGGCTGATGCCGATGTTGGCGTGCTTCGATTCGCCCGGACCGTTGACGATGCAGCCCATCACGGCCACGTTCATGCCTTCCACGCCCGGATACGACTTTTTCCATTCAGGCATCTGCTCGCGCAAATAGGTCTGGATGTTGTCGGCCAATTCCTGGAACGTGGTCGAGGTGGTGCGTCCGCATCCCGGGCAGGCGATGACCATTGGCGCGAATTTGCGCAGTCCCATGGTCTGCAGGATTTCCTGCGCCACGATGACTTCGCGCGTGCGGTCGCCCCCCGGTTCGGGCGTAAGCGAAATACGGATGGTGTCGCCGATGCCTTCCTGCAGCAGCACCGACAGCGCGGCGGTCGACGCCACGATGCCCTTGCTGCCCATGCCCGCTTCGGTCAGGCCCAGGTGCAGCGGATAGTCGCAGCGGCGCGCCAGTTCGCGGTACACCGCGATCAAGTCCTGCACGCCCGACACCTTGCACGAGAGGATGATCTGGTCGCGTCCCAAACCGATTTCCTCGGCGCGCAGCGCATTGTCGATGGCCGAGGTGATCAGCGCCTCGTACATCACCGCCTGCGCGCTCCAGGGTTCGGCGCGCTGGGCGTTTTCGTCCATGATGCGCGCCAGCAGCGACTGGTCCAGGCTGCCCCAGTTCACGCCGATGCGCACCGGCTTGTTGTACGTGATGGCCGCTTCGATCATCTGGGCGAACTGGCTGTCGCGCTTGGCGCCCTGCCCCACGTTGCCCGGATTGATGCGGTACTTCGACAGCGCGCGCGCGCACTCGGGGAAGTCGCGCAGCAAGGTGTGGCCGTTGTAATGGAAGTCGCCCACCAGCGGCACGTCGATTTCCATCTTGTCGAGCTGTTCGCGGATCAGTGGCACGGCTGCGGCGGCTTCGGGCTTGTCGACCGTGATGCGCACCATTTCGGAGCCGGCGCGGGCCAGTTCCTTGACCTGGATCGCGGTGCCGATCACGTCGGCCGTGTCGGTGTTGGTCATCGACTGCACCACCACGGGGGCGTCGCCGCCGACCCAGATTTTGCGTTCGCCATGCGACACCAGCACGCGCCGGCTGCTGCGCCGCGCGAGGGGCCCGGAGGGGATCGCCAGATTCGAAGAAGACATGAACAAAGACCTATTACTTGAGGTTGACTCGGGCGACGCGGCCGTTGGTGGACGGCATGGCCACCGCATCGCCGCGCAGGGTGGCGCTCACGCCGTCGGGCTTGCCGACGATCAGGGTGACCGGTTCGCCGACTTCGACCGTTTCGACGGTACCGGCCTTGAGCAGGCGCGACAGCAATGGCGCACCCTTGGCGCGCCGTACTTCGACCCAGGAATCGGCGCGCACGTTCAGCACCAGGGTGTTCGATCCGGGAGGCGCGGCCGGGGTGGCGGCCGGGGTGGCGGCTGCTGTGGCGACCGGCGCGGTAGCCGGGGGCAGTACCGACACCAGCGGCGGCGACGGTGCGATGACCGGTTTGCGTTCGTCCGGCTTGACCAGGGTCGTTTCCAGCGGCGCGGTGACCGCTTTGTCGGCCACCACCGGCGCCGGCAGCACCGTCACGCTCGCTTGCGAACCGGAGGCGGCGGCCGGCGCGGTAGCCGGGGCGCTGCTGGAGAGCAGCGCCGACGGCACCAGGCCGAAATGCCAGGCCCCGGCAGCGACGGCCACCACCAGCACGGCCGCGCCGATCAGGCCCAGCGGCAGGCTGGAGCGCTTGCCGTTGGTCGGAAAACGCACTTCGGAAAAGGTGGCCGGCTTGTCGCGCCGCACGGTGCGGCTGCCCGGCTCAGCCAGTTCCGGGGTGTCGAGCGAAATCATGGCCACCAGCGGCGCCGCGTCGAGCTTGACGACCTTGGCGTAGGCGCGCACGAAACCGCGCACCACGGCCGGTCCCGGCAGGTTGGCGTAATCGCCCGCTTCCAGCGCGGTAACCTGGCGCACCGCCATTTTCAGCTGGTCGGCGACCTGCTCCACCGTCCAGCCCATCGCTTCACGCTGGGCGGCCAGGGTCTTGCCCGGCAAACCATGGTTCGCTCCGGCGTTCGCCCCCGCGTTCGCGCCCGCTGCTGGTTGTTCTGCCCGCTCTGAACTCATCGTCGTTCCTGTCTCACTCATCAAATGCACCGCGCTGGAAGGCTGCGAATTCGGGCGAGCCGGGATGACGCCGGCGCAGCTGGGTCACCAGGCTCGTCTCCGAATCCTTGTTGCCCAGCTTGCGCTCGACGCGGACCGCCAGCCACAGCACATCGGCGGGCAAGACTTCCGGTTTCGCGACCGTTTTCACGCGGTTGATATAATTACCGGCGCGCACGTAGTCGCGCCGCTCGTAGTAGATCCGCGCCAGACCCGCATTGACCGGCATCAAGTCGGGCTCGAAACGCAGGGCGTCGAGCAGGTAGCGCTCGGCCGCGTCGAAATTTTTCTGCTTGATGGCGCATCCGCCCGCGTTCACCATGGCCTTGACCGGCGACTGGTAGCGCGGGTTTTTCAGGGCGATCTCGAACTGGGCCATCGCCGCCGCGTAGCGCTCGGTCTGGCACAGGAAGGAGCCATAGTTGTTGTTCAGGTCGGGATTGAGCGGCGCCAGGCGCATCGCGCGCTGGTAATTCTCTTCGGCCAGCACCATCTCGCCCATGCTGGTGTAGATCAGCGCGCGCACGCTGTAGGCGTCGGCGATCTCGGGATCGATGGCGATTGCCTGCTTGATCTCGTCGAGGGCAACCGTGTAATTGCCTTCCTGGTAGTAACCGATAGCCAGCTGCATGCGGATCGACGCGCGCTTGTCCTTGCTGGTCTGGTCCGAGCTGGTTTTCAGTTCCGTCTTGCTGCCCTGCAGGCCGATGGCGCTGGCGGTGTCGTTGCGGGTGCTGGTGGTACTCACGCAGGCCGACAGCGCCATGCCGGCGGCGGCAAGCGCCAGCAGGCTGCGCAAGGGACGGGACGATTGCCGCGGCAGGCGCGCGCTCAAGAAGTAATCTCCACGATGCGCCCGAAGTCGGCGCCGAACTTCTTCTGATATTCAGCCATTTTTTCCATGCGCTCCTGTACGCGGGTACGGTCTTGCACTTCGCCGGCCAGCTGGCCGCAGGCGGCGTCGATATCGTCGCCGCGTGTTTTCCGAATCGTGGTCACGATGCCGGCATCCATCAGCACCTGGGCGAAGGCCTTGATGCGCGGATTCTTCGAGCGCAACAGGCCGGACTCAGGGAAAGGATTGAACGGAATCAGGTTGAATTTGCACGAGACGCCGACCGCCGGATCCAACACCAGCGCCACCAGCTCGCGGGCGTGCTCGTCGCTGTCGTTGACGCCGTCGAGCATGCAGTATTCGAACGTGATGAAGTCGCGCGGGGCGAATTCGAGGTAGCGGCGGCAGGCGGCCATCAGCTCGCGCAGCGGGTATTTTTTGTTCAGCGGAATCAGGCCGTCGCGCAGCGCATCGTTCGACGCGTGCAGGGAGACGGCCAGCGCCACCGGCACTTCCTGCGACAGCTTGTCCATCATCGGCACCACGCCCGAGGTCGACAGGGTCACGCGGCGGCGCGACAGGCCGTAGGCGTTATCGTCGAGCATGAGCTTGAGGGCGGTAACGGTCGGCTCGAAATTGAGCAGGGGCTCGCCCATGCCCATCATGACCACGTTGGTGATCTGGCGCTCGCCCTTGGGACCGGGTTCGATGCCCTTGGTGCGGCGCAGCTCGAATTCGGCCATCCACAGCTGGCCGATGATTTCGGCCACGGTCAGGTTGCGGTTGAAACCCTGCTTGCCGGTGGAACAGAAACGGCAGTTTACGGCGCAGCCGGCCTGGGTGGAAATGCACAGGGTGCCGCGGTTTTCTTCCGGGATGAACACGGTTTCGACCGCGTTGCCATTGCCCACGTCGACCAGCCACTTGCGCGTGCCGTCGGTCGAGGTGTGGTCGCTGATCACGGCCGGGGCGCGGATTTCCGCGCGCGTGGCCAGCTTGTCGCGCAGCGACTTGGCCAGGTCGGTCATGGTGTCGAACTCGCTGGCGCCGAACTGGTGTATCCAGCGCTGCAGCTGCTTGGCACGAAACGGCTTCTCACCCAAGTCGGCGCAGTAAGCGACGAGTTGCGCGGGATCGAAGTCCAGCAGGTTGGTGAGAGTCGTCATATGTATTCTTTATTAAGTCAGGACAAAGTTATTTCAAAAGCATGCTTCAACAGCGTCCCGCCCGCCCGGCGAACCGGACAAGCGGTGTGATGCAGGTCAAACAGTCACGGATGACTGATTAACGCGAGTACGCGTTCACTTCTGAAAGAAGTAAGCGATTTCCACAGCAGCGTTTTCAGCGGAGTCGGAGCCGTGAACAGCGTTGGCATCGATCGAATCGGCGAAATCGGCGCGGATCGTGCCTTTTTCTGCCTTCTTCGGATCGGTCGCACCCATCAGGTCGCGGTGCTTCAAGACGGCGTTTTCGCCTTCGAGCGCTTGCACCATGACAGGACCCGAGATCATGAATTCGACCAGGTCATTGAAGAATGGACGTTCACGGTGAACGGCGTAGAAGCCTTCTGCCTCGGCGCGCGACAGGTGCGTCATGCGGGCAGCAACCACTTTCAGGCCAGCGCCTTCAAAGCGGCTGTAGATTTGACCGATGACGTTTTTTGCAACTGCGTCTGGTTTGATGATCGACAGGGTGCGTTCGATTGCCATTTGTAAAAACTCCAATAAAAAGAAAGGTTTAATGTTGGGTGATGAGACCCAATCAACCTTCGATTTTACCATACAACACCCCTTTTTGAGGGATATTGCACGGCCGCCCGCAGAAGTGTTAGAGTGACGCCAGCAAATACACGCGGGCGCAAGCGCGATTTTGCGCGCTTTTCTCCCGCCGTGCTATTCTTTTAGTGAGCATTACTTTTTATCAATCGGAGGCACTATGTCAATCAGCATGCAAGACTACACCCTGGCGGGAAGCCAGGAAGTGCGTCATCGCGTATTGCGCAACACTTACTGGCTACTGGCCCTGTCGATGATTCCGACGGTGCTCGGCGCCGTCATCGGCGTGATGTTCAACCTGCCGGTGCCGCGCGGCTTGCTCGGTTTCGGCCTGTTCCTGGCCCTGTCCTGGGGTTTTATCTGGGGCATCGAGAAAACCAAGCACAGCGCCATGGGCGTCGTGGTGCTGCTGGGCTTTACCTTCTTCATGGGTATCTGGCTCACGCCGCTGCTTACGCGCACCCTGGGCTTTTCCAACGGCGGCACCCTGATCATGATGGCTTTCGGCGGCACGGCCAGCGTATTTGCCGTTCTGGCAAGTATCGCCACCGTGACCAAGCGCGATTTCTCGATGATGGGCAAGTGGCTGTTCGCCGGCGTCGTGGTACTGATCCTCGCCACCCTGGCCAACTACTTCCTGCAAATGCCGGCCCTGTGGCTGGCCATCTCGGTGATCGGTATCGCGATCTTTTCGGCGTACATCCTGTACGACGTGCAGCGTATCGTCAACGGCGGTGAAACCAACTATATCAGCGCCACCTTGAGCCTGTACCTGAACGTCTACATGATTTTCCAGTACGTGCTCTCCCTGCTGGGCCTGGGCGGCGAACGCGAATAAGCGTTTTCCCGGTCAATAAAAAACCGGCCTGCGGGCCGGTTTTTTTACGTCCGAAAAACTCCAGGGCGAGTAGCCGCGACTCAGAAATCGATTGCGAGCGACGCCTTGGCGCTGCGCGGCGCGCCGAAGGTCGAGGCGCCGCCATTGGTATTGGCCAGGTAGCGCTTGTCGGCCAGGTTCTCGACCGTGAGGCGGTACACCAGGCGCTGGCCCGATGCCAGCGCCTGGTCGTAGCGCAGGCCGGCATCGAGACGCACGTAGCCGCTGGCCAGCCAGGTATTGTGCAGGTCGACCGCCTTCTTGCCGCTGTAGTAAATACCGCCGTTCAGCGAGAGCCCCGGCGCCAGCGCCGCCAGCGCGTAATCGGCGAACAGCTTGGCCTGCCATGGCGGGACGCCCTGCGGCCGTTTGCCGATCAGGCTGAGGTTGGCCGTCTCCTCCACCCGCGCCTTGAGCCAGGCCGCGCCCGCGAGCAGGCGCAGCTTGCGCGTCAACGGCCCGCCCAGCGTCACTTCCACACCCTGGTGCAGCTCGCTGCCATCCTGCACGTACAGCTTGGCGGCATTGGTATATTCAAGCCCCTTGTCGATCTGGAACAGCGCGCCGCGCGGCCGGAAATGAGAATGATTCTTATTATCCCAAACGGCGCCGCCCCTTCCCTGCCTGGCCGCTACACCAGGTCGAACACGGCCATCGATTCCACGTGCGAGGTGTGCGGGAACATATTGACCACGCCCGCCTTGCTCAACTGGTAGCCCGCCTCGTGGGTCAGGATGCCGGCATCGCGCGCCAGGGTGGATGGACTGCACGAGACGTACACGATGCGCTTGGGCAGCATCTCGGGATGGCTCAGGCGCAGGGCGGCCAGGGCTTGCACCAGGGCCATGGCGCCGTCGCGCGGCGGGTCGATCAGCATGCGGTCGAACTTGCCGAGTTCGACCAGGTCTTCCGCCGTCACCTCGAACAGGTTGCGGGTCGAAAAGCTGGTCTTCTCCGACAGCCCGTTGGCGCGCGCATTCGACAGCGCGCGCTCGGTCAGGGTGGTGCTGCCTTCGATGCCGACCACTTCCCTGGCCTGCGTGGCCAGCGGCAAGGTAAAGTTGCCCAGGCCGCAGAACAGGTCGGCAACGCGGTCGCTCGGCTGCACCTCCAGCAGATTGAGCGCTTTTCCGACCAGCACCCGATTGATGTGGTGGTTGACCTGGGTAAAATCGACCGGCTTGAACGGCATCTTCACGCCGAACTCGGGCAGGGTGTAATACAGTTCCTTGCCTAGCGGATAGAACGGCGCGGCCGTTTCCGGACCCTTGGTTTGCAGCCACCACTGGATATTCCACTGGTCGGCAAAGCTTTTAAGCACCGTTTCATCGGCGCCAGTGAGCGGCGCCATGATGCGCAGCACCATGGCCGTGGTTTCCTCGCCGACCGCGATTTCGATCTGCGGCATCTGGTCGAAGATCGACAAGGCGCCCACCAGCGCGCGCAGCGGCAGCAGCATGGCGGCCACGTGCGGCGGCAGGATCTTGCAGTCGCTCATGTCGGCGACAAACGCCGAGCGCTTTTCGTGAAACCCCACCAGCACCGTATCTTTTTTGGCAACATGGCGCACCGACAGGCGCGCGCGGTAGCGGTAGCCCCAGGTCGGGCCATACATCGGGCGCATCACATTGCCCGGCTTGACCTTGCCGATATGCCACAAATTGTCTTCCAGCACGCGCTGCTTCATCGCCACCTGGGCCGAGGGCTCCAGGTGCTGCATCGAGCAGCCGCCGCAATTGTCGAAATGCGGGCATTTCGGTTCGACCCGCATCGACGACGGCTTGTGCAGCACCGTCATGCGCGCCGCTTCCCAGTTTTTCTTCTTCTTGAAGGTATGAAAGCTGACCTTTTCGCCCGGCAAGGCGCCCTCGACGAAGATGACCTTGCCCGGCGAACCGTCCTCGTTGGCGAGGTGGCCGACGCCGCGGGCGTCCATGTCCAGGGATTTGATGTCGAGAATGGTGTCTTGCATGGCGAAAAACACGCGCGAGGCGTGTGCAAAAGAGGATTAAGGGGAAAAGGAGGAGGAGGCGCGCAGCCGTGTCAGCCCGCGCGCATCATAGCAAGGAATCGCGCACCACGCCACGGGCGGCCATCGCCCGTTTCAGTTTGACCAGGGCTTCCTGCTGGATCTGGCGCACCCGCTCGCGCGTGACGCCCATCTCCTCGGCCAGGGTCTCCAGGGTGGCCGGATCGTCGTTGTCGAGCCCGAAACGGCGCATGATGACGATGCGCTGCTTGTCCGGCAAGCGCGTGAGCCAGTCGCGCACCAGCACCGTCATTTCATGGTGTTCGGCGCGGGCGTCGGGGCTGTCGTCGGCGTCGCCGGGCAGCATGTCCATCAGGCTCGACTGCGGATCGTTGTCGAGCGGGGCGTCGAGCGAGGTGGCGTGCTCGGACAGGGCCAGGATATCCTGCACTTCCTCGACCGGGCGCCCGACCAGGTGGGCGATGTCTTCGGCGCTGGCATCCTTGCCGTTGTGGTGCTGGGCTTCAAGGTGGTATTTGGCGCGCAGGATCTGGTTCAGCTCGCGCACCATGTGGACCGGCAGGCGCACCGTGCGCGCCTGGTTCATGATGGCGCGCTCGATGCTCTGGCGGATCCACCAGGTGGCGTAGGTGGAAAAGCGGAAACCGCGCTCCGGCTCGAACTTGTCGATGGCGCGCATCAGGCCGATGTTGCCTTCCTCGATCATGTCGAGCAGCACCACGCCGCGGTTGATGTAATGCTTGGCGATCGACACCACCAGCCGCAGGTTGTGCTCGATCATGGTCTGGCGCGCGGGAAAGTCGCCCGCCTTGGCCAGGGTGGCGTAGTGCACTTCCTGGGGCGCCGTGAGCAGCGCGCGGGTGCCGATCTGGTTCAGGTAGTGCTGGGTGGTATCGGTCGAGAGCTCGGCCGCCAGCACTTTTTTCAGCTCGTCGACGCTTTCGAGCACCGCGCCGGCCACCGGCACGGCATCGGCGCCAAGGCCGGGCTCCGCATCCGGGTCGATATCCGGGTCGATATCCGGATCGGCGTCGGCGTCGACCTCGGCCGGCTCGTCCGAAAACTCATCGGGAACCGGATCGTCGCCTTGCTGGTAGCTCGAATGCGTCATAGGGTCCACGGGCCGGTGTCGGATCAATTGCGCGGCAGTTCGTCAGCGGTTAGGCAGGAAACGCGAAGGATCGACCGGCTTGCCCTGCTGGCGGATCTCGAAGTGCAGCTTGACCGAATCGGCATCCGAATCGCCCATTTCGGCAATGATCTGGCCCTTGTTGACGCTCTGCCCTTCCTTGACCACGATGCTGCGGTTATGGGCATAGGCGGACAGCAGGCTGTTGCTGTGCTTCACAATCACCAGATTACCATAACCGCGGATGCCACTGCCCGCGTACATGACTTTTCCGGCGCCGGCGGCCATGACTTGCTGGCCCGCCTTGCCGGCGATATCGATTCCCTTGTTCTTGCCTTCGTCAAAGGTGGCGACGATCTTGCCGTCCGACGGCCACATCCAGCTCAGCTTTTCGTCGTCGGTGGCGGTCACGGTGCTGCCCGGCGTGACCGCGGGCAGCGGCGCGACGGCGACGGCCGGCGGCGGCGCGACGCGCTCGGGTTTCTCGGCCGGCTTCGGGTCCGGCCTGGCGGCGCCGCCCTCGTTTTTTTGCAGCTCGGCCAGCGCGCTGTCGCTGTAGGGGCGCTTGTCGGCGCGCGGCGAGGTCTTTTTGACCACGTCCGCGACCGGCGGCGGCGTCGGCTTTTTCGGTTCCGACGGCGGCATGTCGATCTTGCTGATCACCACGCTGTCCGGAGGCATCACGCGCAGCACCTGGTCGACCTTGATGTCGTTCGGATTGGCCAGGTTGTTCCACGCCACCAGGTCGCGGTAATTCTGGCCGTGATCGAGGGCGATGCGGATCAGGGTATCGCCCCGCTTGACCGTGTACATGCCGCGTTCGTCTTTAGCGTCGTCGGTGGCGCGCGGGGCGCGGATGTCGCCGGCCGGCAGGCGGTCGACCACAGGCACGGGACGGCGGGGAGCGGTATGACAGGCGCTGAGCAGGCCGATCGTAAGGAACAGCAGGGGAAGATGGCTTGTGTATTTCATTCTCATGTTATGTGTGTCGTGTTCTGTTAAGCTGGGGCGCGCACCATGGGCGCAGGCCGGGCGAACGCTTAAACGGTGCCCGGGCGCAAGGGCACGAAGTGGCAGCCTTCCAGGGTTTCGCTCATCCATTCGGCCTTGCCGGTACGGGTGATCAGTTGCAGGTGCTGGACCTGCGCACCCACCGGGGCGACCAGGCGGCCACCCACGCTGAGCTGATCGAGCAGTGCCTGCGGCACCTCCAGACCGGCCGCAGCCAGAATGATACCGTCGAATGGGGCGGCTTGGGGCAAGCCTAGCATACCATCTCCGTAGTGCAAGCGCAGATTCACGATGCGCAGATGGCGCAGATTGGTCTTGGCCAGCTCGTGCAATTGACGAATCCGCTCGACCGAATACACATCCTTGGCGATGCACGAGAGCACCGCCGCCTGGTAGCCGCAACCGGTGCCGATCTCCAGCACGCGGTTCAAGGGGCCGCCGTTGCGCAGCACTTCCAGCATGCGCGCCACGATGTAGGGACGGGAAATGGTCTGGTTGTGGCCGATCGGCAAGGATGCATCGATATAGGCCTGGGCCGACAGGGCCGGCTCGATGAAACGGTGGCGCTGCACGGTTTCGAGCGCACCCAGCACCACCGTATCCTTGACGCCCTGGCGCGCCACCCGCGCCACCATGGCGCGCCGGATCGCGTCCGACACGCCCATGTCGGGCCGCGGCGGCGTCACCGGCAGCGGCTGGGCGCGCAGCAGGGCGTCGCTGTGCGACTTCGAGGGCGATGCCACTACCCGTGCCACGTAGGGACTGGGGCCGTTCGGCTGCACCCCGTTCCTGGCGGCATTCCGGGTCGCGGTCTGGGGCGTGGCGACTCGTGGGGTCGCAACTTGCGGATTAGCAACCCGGGGCGTTGCCACCCTGGCGGGCGCGAAGGCGGGACCCTTGCGCGCATCGCCCGTCACCGACGACAGCGGCAGCGGAAAGGTGCTGCATTTGTCCGGCTTGTCGCTCATGCGAGGCCGCGCGAGAGCAGCGCCAGCTGGTCGCGATGGGTCAAATCGACCTGCAGCGGGGTGACCGAGACCTCGCCCTGGGCGGTGGCATGGAAATCGGTGCCCTCGCCGGCGTCGCGCGTGGCGCCCGGCGGGCCGATCCAGAAGATTTCGCGCCCGCGCGGATCGAGCCCGCGGATCACCGGTTCGGCCTGGTGACGCCGGCCCAGCCGGGTCGCGCGCACCGTGGTCAAGGCCTCGTAAGGCAGGTTGGGAATATTTACATTGAGCAAGTACGGCGATGGCAGCTCGTCGAAGCGGCGCAGCACGATGTCGCGCGCCAGGCGGGCGGCGCCATCGATGTGCTCCCAGCCGTGCGCCACCTGGGAAAAGGCGATCGCCGGAATGCCGAACAGATAACCTTCGGTCGCGGCCGCCACGGTGCCCGAATACAGGGTATCGTCGCCCATGTTCTGGCCATTGTTGATGCCGGACACGACCAGGTCGGGGCGGTAGTCGAGCATGCCAGTCAGGGCGATGTGGACGCAGTCGGTCGGCGTGCCGTTGACGAAGTAAAAGCCGTTGGCCGCCTTCTGCACCGACAGCGGGCGGTCCAGCGAGAGCGAATTGGACGCGCCGGAACGGTTGCTGTCGGGCGCCACGACGACGATCTCGGCCACCGCGGCGAGGGCCTCGGCCAGGGCCTGGATGCCGGGGGCGAGATAGCCGTCGTCATTGCTGATAAGAATTCTCATGCACCGATTTTACCTGATGCAATGAGCGCCACGCTGGCCCGCGCCCAACAAATTGTGCGCCGGGCGCGCCAGATGGCCTTAGCGGACGCTGACCGGGCGCCCGCCGACGGCGTCGGTGAGCGCCTGCTGCAGCGCCGAGACCTCGTCCTGGGCAAACGCGAGCAGCGCATCCTTGTCGTTGTTGCGCTGATAAACCTGCTTGATCAGGGCTACCCCGCGCAGGCGCAGCAGTGCCGGCACATTGCGCCGAAGCACGATTTTGCGCAGGCTGTCGGCCAGTGCGCGCGCCTCGCGTTCGCAGCGCTGGTCGATCAGTTCCTGCAGCTGGGCCAGCTTATGGCCGAGACTGTCGCCGCTGTCGGGCGCGTCGAGGATGCCGCTGCGCCGCACGCCGCCCTGCTGCACGCTGTCGGCCAGCTTGCGCGCGTCGACGCCGTGCCCCTGGCGCGAAGGCGTGGACGCCAGCGCCATGTTGATGTCGCGGGTGTGCGTGTCGTCGCTGCCGTGCACCTGCTCGTGCACGTCGACCAGCTTTTGCTGCAGGCGCCGGGCCGCGTCCAGGTCGCCCTGCTCGCTCAGGGTCGAGGCCAGCCGGGTCTGGCTGGTGATGGTGTCGGGATGGTCCGCCCCGAGGCAGCGCTCGCGGCTTTTGGCCAGCAGTTCGAGCATCGCGCGCACTCCGCCCAGATCGCTCTGGGCGGCCATGATTTCGGCCAGCAGCTCGCGCGCCTGCATCGTGGCTGGATGGTCGGGCCCGGCGTTGCGTTCGCGCGCGCCGGCCACCCCTTCCTGCAGCTTGCGCGCATTGCCCAGGTCGCCCAGTTCCAGCAGCAGGGCCGCCAGCTGCTGGGCGCAGCGCAGGCTGTCCTCGTGCTCGCTGCCGAGCAGGCGCTCGCGCCCTTCCAGCACCCGTTCGTAGACCATGCGCGCGCGGCTGAACTCGCCATGGCGGGCCAGGGTCTGGGCTTGCCCCGCCAGGCGGTCCAGGGTGTGCAGGTGGCCGCAGCCGAGCACGCGTTCACTGGCCTCGATGATCTGTTCGTGCAGGCCCAGCGCGCGCGCGAATTCGCCGGCGTGAGCCAGCGTCGCGGCCAGCGCGGCGCGCGCGGCCAGGGTGTCGGGATGGTCGGTCCCGAGCAGGCGCGCGCAATCGTCGACGAGCAACTCCTGCAGCAGGCGCGCCTCCGCCGTCCGCCCTTGCTGGCGCAGCAGCACCGCCAGCAGGGCCCGGGTGGCGCGGGTGTCGGCATGCTCGTCGCCGAGCAGGCGCTGGCGCAGGCTGGTGCTTTCTTCAAAGCAGGCAATGGCGTCGTCGACGCGCCCGTTGCCGCGGTACAGCAGGCCGAGCTGGTACAGGTCGTGCGCCAGCGGCAGCGACAGCGCCGTGGTGATGCCCCGCCCCAGGCGCTCGCGGGCAGCGCTGATGGCGGCGCACAGGCGCACCTCGGCGTGCGATTGCCAGGGGAAATAATTGCCGCTCATCCAGTCGAGCAAGGTGGAGAAGGTGCGTGCCGGCGAAAAGCGGTCGCAATCGCGTTCGGCGCCCGCCGCCAGCGCTTCGCCGCCGGCCACCGCATGGATCTGCTGCAACTGGATTTCATCGAAATAGCTGTCGAGCGAGATGCGCGCCACGCCGTAACACTGGCGCAGCAACTGCTCGATCACGCTCTGGTAGCCGGCCAGCGCGCGCTGCGGGTCGCCGCGCCGCCACAGCAGGCGGCGCTGGACGTCGGCGCTGTCGATCGACGAGGGCAGCGGATAGACCAGCAGCGGGCGCTGTTCATCCTCGTGGCTGCAGCGGTAATCGATGGCGCGCGTGACCACCCCCGACAGCCCGTCCAGGCTGCCCTGGTTGGGCGTGAACACGGCCACCAGCCGGCGCGGCAGCAAGGTGGTGCAGATGCTCACGGCGGCCGAGCGCCCGCTGCGCGCATCGACCAGCACGTGGGCGAAGCGCTGCGCCATGTAGTCGGCGAAGCAACGGAACAGCGCCGGACACGCCTCGAACAAGCCATCCCAGTCGAACTGGTCGGCGCGCTCGCCGTAACTGTCGTCGAAGCGGCCGGCGCGCATCAGGTACAGCGGGCGGCTCTGGTCGACCCGTTCCACGAACGGTTCCCAGTCGACCGCCTCGAGCACCTGGCGCGCCAGCGCGGCATCGTCGCGCGCGGCGGCGCCGCGCCCGAACAGGCGCAGGTGATCGCGGCAAGCCTGGAAATATTCAAGCAGGCCGGGCCGTTCTCCGGGGCGCTCGAAATAATGGTGCAGGCCCGGCGCGGCGGTGTCGAAGTCGATCATCAGCACCGGCACGGTCGCGTTTTGCCGTCCGGCCAGCAGCAGCGCCATGGTCGACAGGGCCGTGCTGCGCGCCGAGCCGCTCTCGAACGAATAGAACGTCGTCACGTCACCGGGGCCGGCCAGCGGCGGCAGGGTAATGCGTTTGATTTCCATGTTGCTCCTCTTATTTTTTCGGAAAAGTCAGATCCGGCAGATCGCGCCACACGGGTGGGACATCGGGAAGCACGAATTGGTTGCAATCATGGCCGACAGGGGTGTACTTTTTTAGGTACTCATACTGGATGACAATCCTGTTCACGATCTTTTTGATATCGGGCAGGAACTCCGGGTGCGATTTCAGGTCGCCCGTCGCCATCGTGAAATGCGAAAAATCCACGTAAAAATTGGAACCGGCAATCTGGGGCGGCAGGCGGGCCGGGTGCATGGTCATAATCACGGGAATAATCAGGTGGCTGGGCATGGTGTACCACCGACTTCGCTCGGCCTCGATCTGCTGCATGGCCGCGAACTCGCGCCGCGTGTACCCGTGGGCCTCGTACTTGGGCGAGTAGATCAGGATCATGGTGACGCTCTCGCACATGGCGCGCGCGATGCGGCGGTCGATATCGTCGCCGCCGCCGAGCTGTTCCGTGTCAATGAACAGCTCGTCCTCATTGTCAAAATACGGTTCCAGATAGCAGCGGATGGCGTCCGACAGGGCGATCTTGAACTGGTTCATCAGTCCATCGCGGCGACCGTGGGCGTAACTAAAGAAACAGCCATAACGGATTGCCATGTCAGCCTCCCTCTCCGGTGGTCCCACTGATGCGCTCGCGCTGTCGACTTTAACAAGCGCGGCCGAGGTGGCTTTGCGCACGCGCAAACCGCTGAGTGTCCCGGCCGGGCCCGGCGCGTTTCAGCCGTCCGCCGCCAACCCGGGCGCACGGAATTGAGGCATAATAAAAAATCAAACGGTCGTACTATTTTTTTATAACACTCATCGGAGACACCAATGAAAGCCGTGGTTTGCAAAGCGTGGGGGCTGCCCGACAGCCTGGTAGTGGAACAAGTGGCCGCCCCGGTGGCCGGACCCGGCCAGGTGCTGCTCGACGTGAAGGCGGCCGGGGTCAACTTCCCGGACGTGCTGATCATCCAGGGCAAGTACCAGTTCAAGCCCGAGCTGCCATTTACCCCCGGCAGCGAACTGTCGGGCGTGGTCAGCGCGCTGGGCGAGGGAGTGACCAACGTCAAGCTGGGCGACCGGGTGATCGCGTTTACCGCCCAGGGCGCGTTCGCGCAGCAGATCGTGGTGCCGGCCCAGGCGGTCATGCCGATGCCGCCCGGCATGGATTTCGACACCGCCGCCGCCATCACCCTCACCTACGGCACCTCGCACCACGCGGTGGTCGACCGCGCCGCCCTCAAGGCGGGCGAAACGATGCTGGTGCTGGGCGCGGCCGGGGGCGTGGGCCTGGCCGCCATTGAAATCGGCAAGGCGCTTGGCGCGCGCGTGATCGCGGCCGCGTCCACCGACGACAAACTGGCGGTGTGCCGCGAGCATGGCGCGGACGCCACCATCAACTACAGCAACGAGGATTTGCGCGAAGCGATCAAGGCCGCCACCGACGGCAAGGGGCCGGATGTGATCTACGATCCGGTGGGCGGCATCTACGCCGAGCCGGCCTTCCGGTCGATCGGCTGGCGCGGGCGTTACCTGGTGGTCGGATTTGCCAACGGCGACATCCCCAAGCTGCCGCTCAACCTGACCCTGCTCAAGGGCGCCTCGCTGATGGGCGTGTTCTGGGGCGAGTTCGCCAAGCGCGAACCGAAGGCCAATATGGCGGCCATGCGCGAACTGATGGGATGGCTGGCCGAAGGCAAGATCCGGCCGCGCATATCAGGCCGCTACGCACTGGAACAGACGGCGCAGGCACTGAACGACATGGCCGCGCGCAAGGTCACCGGCAAGGTGGTGATCGTGCCGGACGCCTGAGCTGCCGGGCGGCCAAGCCGCCTCTACTTGGCCTGCTGCGCGATCCAGGCATTCATCCTGGTCTCCAGCAGCGCCAGCGGCAAGGTGCCGTCGGCCAGCACCGCATCGTGGAACTTCGCCAGGCTGAACTTGTCGCCCAGCGCCGTCTGCGCGCGCTGGCGCAGTTCCATGATCTTCAGCGCCCCCACCTTGTAGCCCAGCGCCTGCGCCGGCCACGCCATGTAGCGTTCGGTCGCGTTGCGCGCATCGTCTTCGGTGCTGCCGGCCTCATCGACCAGGAAACGGATGGTCTGCTCGCGCGTCCAGCCCTTGGCGTGCAGGCCGGTATCGACCACCAGCCGGGCCGCGCGCATCATGTCGAGCATCAGGTGGCCGGCATAGGCGTTCGGGTCTTCATACAAGCCCATTTCCTTGCCCAGCGATTCGGCGTACAGGGCCCAGCCTTCGATATAGGCATTGTTGCCGCCGAACTTGCGGAACTTTGGAATCGGCAACTCCTGCTGCTTGGACAACTGGAAATGGTGGCCGGGATGGCCTTCGTGCAGGAACAGCGACGTCATGCGCGTGCTGGCGTATTTGGCCGGATCGGGAATCACGGCCCAGAAGATGCCCGGACGCGAGCCATCCGCCGCCGCGGCCGTGTAATGGTCGGACGCGGTATCGCGCGACAGGGCCGGTTCGGCGCGGATTTCCAGCGGCGCCTTGGGCATGGTCGCAAACAGGCGCGGCAGCATCGGCAGGATGCGCGCGTTCAGCGCCCGGTAGGCCTGCAGCACGTCTTCCTCGGTCTTGAACGGCCGGTACTTGGGCTGCTGCGTCAGCCAGCGCGGCAAGCCGGCCGGCGCCCCCGTGTAGCCCAGCTTGGGCGCCAGCCTGGTGAATTCGGCATTGATGCGGGTCATCTCGGCCAGCCCGATGCGGTGGATTTCTTCCGGCGCCAGCGCGCTCGTGGTTTGCGCCGCCACCCAGGCGCGGTACCAGTTGCCGCCGTCCGGCAGGCTGCCCCAGCCGGCGGTCTCGCGCGCGGCCGGCAGGTATTCGGTTTCCAAAAAGGCGGCCAGCTTGCGCAGCGACGGCAGCACCTGCACCCGCACCGCTTCGCGGTAGGCGCCCGTCATGCGCGCCTTTTCGCCCTTGCTGAACGATGCCGGCAGCGCGCGCACCGGCGCGGCGTACTGGCTGGTGTCGACCGTTGCGGCGGCCAGCGCCTTGATCTGCGGCAGCAGCGCCTGCACCAATGCCTTGGGCTGCACCACGCCTTGCTTGATGCCGGTGCGCATGTTGGCAATCGCCGCGTCGGTCCACTGCGGCAACGCCGTGATGCGCTTGAGGTAAGCCTGGTAATGGGCCACGGTGGCCAGCGGCTGCGAGCCATCGCCGGCGCCGAAATTGGCCAGCAGCACGGGCAGGCTGTCCATCTGGTTCATCGGCAGCAGGTAATCCTTGAGCGACTCGAAGCGCAGCAGGTTGTTGACCTCGAAACCGAGGATGTCGTAGGTGGTCAGGTCGAGCGCCGTGAGTTTACTGCGGTCGATCCGGGCCAGCTCGTCGCGCACCTCGTGCAGCATGGCGAACTGGCGCGCCCGCACCGATGGCACGAGGGTCATCGGCAGCAAGTCGTCGAAGCGGTTGTCGCCGGCGAAGGTGGCGTTGACCGGCTCGTAGCGCGCCTGCTCCTCGTAATAGCGTTCGGCCAGCTGGGCCAGCTGCGCAGCCGGATTGGCGGCCATTTTTGCCTCAGCGGCCAGAGGCGGCGGCGCGGGAACCTGGGCCTTGATCCGGGCCGCAGCCTGGTCCACGGCGCCAGCGGCCACGGTCGTGCCCATCAAGGCGGAAAGTAACAGCGAGCGCAGCACGGTCATGGCTTAGTCCTGGATTTCTTGAGGCGGTTTAAAAAAGGCGATCACATCTTCCTGCAGGCGGGTGCGCTTGAATGACGGCAGACTCTGCCAGACGCGCTTGCCGTACGACTTGGAAATGAGGCGCGGGTCGCAGATCATCAGCACGCCGCGGTCGGCCTCGTCGCGGATCAGGCGCCCTGCCCCCTGCTTGAGGTTGATGATGGCCTCGGGCAGGGTGTGGTGCATGAAGCCGTTCAAGCCCTGCTTTTCCATCACGTCGATGCGCGCGGCCAGCACCGGATCGTCGGGCGGCGCGAACGGCAGCTTGTCGATGATCACCAGCGACAGCGCATCGCCGCGCACGTCGACGCCTTCCCAGAAACTTTGCGAGCCGACCAGCACGCCGTTACCGGCATTGCGGAAGGAATCGAGCAATTCGGTGCGGCCGCGCTCGCCCTGGACGAAGAGCGGAAAGTCGAGCCCGCGCTTGGCGAACTCGTCGCGCAGGCGCTCGGACACCTGCTTGACCGCGCGGATCGTGGTGCACAGGAAAAAGGTGCGTCCGCCGGCCGCCTCGATCACCGGCAGTGCGCAATCGATGACGGCGTCGGTGTAGCCGAAGGAATTCGGTTCCGGCAAGCCGTTCGGCACGTACAGCAAGCCCTGCTCTTCGTAGTTGAACGGGCTCGGCCAGGTTTTGGCCGGCTCGCCCGTCAAGCCCATCTGGTTCGAGAAATGCTTGAAGTCATTCTTGACCGCCAGGGTGGCCGAGGTAAAGATCCAGCTGCGCGGCGTGCCTTCGCGCTGGTTATTGAAGATCGGCGCGATCGACAGCGGCGTCTTGTGCAGCTGCAGCGAAGATGAAAACGCCTCCACCCACAGCACCGCCTGGTCGCCTTCGACCACTTTTCCCTTGCCATCCTGCTTCCAGGCGTCCAGCGCGGCGGCCAGTTCGACCGCGCGCACCCGCACCTGCTCGATGGTTTCGGCGCGCGCGGCCTGGTCTTCGAGCACGTCGATCATCTCGGCCAGCTTTTCCTTGAGCGTATTGAGAGCCGGGAAAAACTCGGACGACGGCATGATCTGCGCCAGCGACAGGCGCATGATGTCTTGCGGGAAGGTCAGGCGCAGGTCGCGCGCGGCCTTTTCGACCACCGTGACCACTTTGGCCCAGTCCGGGCCGCCGCGCGCGTGCGCCAGGCCCTCGGCCAGCACGTCGCGGCACAGTTCCAGGATTTGCGAGGTCGACACCGTCTGGCCGAAGAACAAGGTGGCCGTGTCGGGCAACTGGTGCGCTTCGTCGAAGATGATGGTATTGGCCGACGGCAGCAGCTCGGCCACGCCGGTATCTTTCAGCGCCACGTCGGCGAAGAACAGGTGGTGGTTGACCACCACCACATCGGCCTGCTGGGCTTCGCGGCGCGCCTTCATCACGAAGCAATCCTGGTAATACTGGCACTCGGCGCCCATGCAGGTGTCGCGCGTGGAGGTGACCAGGTTCCAGATCAGGGCGTTTTCCGGTACCTTGGACAGTTCGGCCTTGTCGCCGGACGTCGTCATCTTGATGAAGCGCGAGATTTCGCGCAGGTTGCCGACGTCGTCGCGCGAGGTCATGCGCCCGTTCTGCAGGGTGCGTTCGAGATGGTAATGGCAGACGTAGTTCGAGCGGCCCTTGAGCAGCGCCACCGAAACCGGCGCCTTGAGGGCGGCGCGCACGGTCGGGATGTCGCGCAGGAACAACTGATCCTGCAAGTTCTTGGTGCCGGTCGAAATGATGGTCTTGCCGCCCCACAGCAGCGCCGGGACCAGGTAGGCGAAGGTTTTTCCGGTGCCGGTGCCAGCCTCGGCGATCAGCGTGCTCTGGTCGGCGATGGCCTGGGCGATCGACTTGGCCATGTCGGTCTGCGAGCGGCGCGGGCTGAAGCTGCCGACGGAGGGCGCGAGCGGGCCGCCCGCGCTGAACAGGCGGTCGACTTCGGCATCGTGTTTGCCGGCGGGCGGCGCATCGTCGCCGTCGGCGGCGGCAGGGAGCGCGTCGCGTAGCGCCCCGGGCGCGAGTAGAGGATCGGTCAAGGTGGCATTTCAGTGAAGCGAAGACGGATCAGGCCGGGACATCAGGCACCAATTGCATTTTCAACAGGGTAATATGGTCTTTCAGTTGCAACTTGCGCTTTTTGAGCCGGCGCAGCTGCAACTGGTCGTGGTGCCCGTCCAGGGTCAACATATCTATGACCGCATCCAGGTCGCGATGTTCCACATCGAGTTCGATCAGGCGGCGCTGGATAGTGTGGACATCGTTCATGTGTGGCATTCCAGACAAGTTCATTTCAAAAATTTCATCAACTGCTGCCCAAAAACGCATACAATCGGAAACAATTTTTGTCGCACAGAAAAATGTATCTGCTTGCAACAAGGAGGCGACTCAGTGCATAGTTTAATCTACGGCGCCGTTGCAGCCAATAATATCGAATACGACAGCCGAGAGAGTCGTATGGTAACGCAGCCAGGACTTTTACCCCAAGCATATGAATGACTACAAGATCGAGGCCGGAACCGCGCAGCATATCGGTAACAGGCCAGAGCAGACCGACCGCACCGCCCTGTTCACGGGGGCACGCGCGCCCGGCTACATGATGGCGGTGCTGGCCGATGGCGTATCCGGCGGCGCCACCGCGTCCGACCAGGTGCTGCTGACGGCCAAGCAGCAATTCGACAATTTCAAGCCGGGCGACGATCCCAGCATCGAGCGCCTGCAGACATTGCTGCGCGAGATCGTGCTTGAAACCCACACGGTTCTCAATCTCAATGCGCTCACCAGCAAGACCGAGGCGCATACGACCTTCGTCGGGCTGGTGATCACGCCCAAGGGCACGGCGGTGTGGGCGCATGTGGGCGATTCGCGCCTGTACCGCTTCACCCGGGCCGAGTGCGCGGTGCGCACCAGCGACCTGCCCTACGTCGAGCACCTGGTCGGCACCGACAAGCTGCCGCTGGAAGCGGCCAAGAATCACCGCCATTCCAAGCTGCTGGTCAATGTACTGGGCAACAGCCGCAAGGAGCCGTTCGTGGCCGTGGGCTTCCACGAAAACCTGGCTGCGGGCGACACCTTTCTGCTGGCGTCGGACGGGCTGTGGCACTTCTTCACGGACAGCGAACTGGGCGCCGTGACGAGCAAGAACACGCCGCGCCAGGCGTCGGAACTGCTGATCAACAAGGCGGTGGAACGGGCCCAGGGCAAGGGCGGCAATTGCACCATGGCGATCATCAAACTGGTCAAGCCACCCAAGGAAGTGCCGAATTACACGGTCGAACGGATGCGCCGGGCGGTCTGAGGAGTTTGCGCGTTCCGCTAGCTCGTCGTTCCCGCTAGCTCGTCGTTCCCGCTAGCTCGTCGTTCCCGCTAGCTCGTCGTTCCCGCGCAGGCGGGAACCCAAGTCCGTAATATAGTCGCGGACTATCGAAACTTGGGTTCCCGCCGAGTGCCGCCTTGGCGCGGGAAGTCGGTTCTGGCAATGCCAGAGACGACGGTTTCGAGCATAGCGCTGGAGAGGCGTGAACGACGCCTGACTAATTATTTGGAAATCTTGACTTCCTTCGGCTGCGCCGCCGCTTCGGCATCTTTCGCCGCCTTCTCCGCCTTCTTCGCGCTGGCCGCTTTCTTCTCTTCGACCTTGCGCTGGCGCTTCTCCGAATCGATGCGCTTCTGCGCAAACGCTTCCGCGTTGGCCGCGCGCTCCGGCACGGCCGCCTGCTCTTGCTGCGCGATGCGCGCCAGCTTGGCCGCCTGCGCCGCCTTGCGCGCTTCCAGCGTCGGCTTCGTCGACGGTCCCTTCACCTTGGGCGGCGCCTCCACCGGCACCGGCGCCGGATTGGCCGCCAGGCGCGCTTCTTCCGCTTCCGCCGCGCGCACCGATTCTGCGACCGCGACGTCGCGCGCATCGGCCGAGGCCTTGCGCTGGAAATGCTTGGCCTCGTCCTCGACCGCGTTCAGGTAGGACAGCGTCACGCGCCGGTATTCGCGCGCTTCGTCCAGGCAGTCATTGACGAAGAAACGCTCGTAGCAGGTCACTTCGCTGTTGGCATAACGCGCTTCGGTGGCGGCGCGCTGGGTGCGCACCTGCTCCAGTTTGAGTTCGGCCTGCTCCAGCGACACCGTGGCCGGCACCACCGGCGCCATGGAAGTCGGCAGCAGGCTGTTGGAACAGGCGCCCAGGCCAGCGGCCAGCAGCGCCAGCGCCGCGCCGCGGATCAGGGGAAAAGCGAAGTTCTTCATGTTCTTTGTCCTGTAGGCTGTCACGAGAGGGAGTCGGCGGCGCCGCGGCGCTCCGCATCCATGTACTCACGCGACTGCATTTCAATAATACGCGAGACGGTGCGGTGAAACTCGTTCGACAGCGTCCCTTGCGTGTACAGCTCTTCCGGCGCCACGGCGGCCGACATCAGCAGTTTAACCTTGTGGTCGTAAAAGACGTCAATCAGCCACGTAAACCGGCGTGCCTCGGACGACTGGGCGGCCGACATGGCCGGTATCCCCGACAGCACCACGGTGTGGAAGCGGCTGGCGATTTCCAGGTAATCGTTCTGCGAACGCGGCCCGCCGCACAGGGTGGCGAAATCGAACCAGATGATGCCGCCCGCATGGCGCAGCGCGCGGATTTCGCGCTCCTCGATGCGGATGCGCGGGTCTTCGTCGGCCGTCTCGGCGATGCGCGCGTAGGCCGTGCGCAGCGCCTCGTCGGAAGCGGCGTTGAGCGGCGTGTAGTAGCTTTCGACCTGTTCCAGCGCACGCTTGCGGTAATCGATGCCGGCGTCGACGTTGAGCACATCGAGCTTGTCCTTGAGCAGGGCGATGGTCGGCAGCATGCGGTCGCGGTGCAGGCCGTCCGGGTACAGCAGGTCGGGATCGTAGTTCGACGTCATGATGAACGACACGCCGTTGTTGAACAGGGCGGTCAGCAGATTATACAAAATCATGGCGTCGGCGATATCCGACACGTGGAATTCATCGAAGCAGATCAGGCGGTATTTCTTGGCGATGCGGCGCGCCACTTCGTCGAGCGGATCGGCCACGCCCTTGAGCTCATCGAGCTCGCGGTGCACGCCGCGCATGAATTCGTGGAAGTGCAGGCGCGTCTTGCGCACCACCGGCACCACCGAATAAAAACTGTCCATCAAAAACGACTTGCCGCGCCCTACCCCGCCCCACAGGTAGACCCCGCGCGGCACGTCCGGGCGGTTGATCAGGCGCTTGAAGGTGGACGAACGCTGCGAGCGGAATTCGACCCATTCCTCATAGGCGCGCTGCAGGCGGTCGACCGCGCGCTGCTGGGCCGCGTCCGAGGTAAAGCCGCGTTGGGATAAGGCGTGCTGGTAGAACTCTTGGACATTCATCAGGGGAGGCAATGCAGAAAGCCGGGCGGGCCAATCGACAAACTGGCGCGCCCGGCGGGGTACGGATTTAGAAGTTCAGCGACCGCTTGTCGACGGCGAGCGCGGCTTCCTTGGTCGCTTCGGACAGCGATGGGTGGGCGTGGCAGATGCGCGCAATGTCTTCGGCCGAAGCGCGGAATTCCATCGCGACGACGGCTTCCGAAATCAGTTCGGACGCCATCGGGCCGACGATATGCACGCCGAGGATTTCATCGGTGGTCGCATCGGCCAGGAATTTGACCATGCCGGACGTATCGCCCAGCGCACGCGCACGGCCATTGGCCATGAACGGGAAAGTGCCTGCCTTGTAGGCCACGCCGGCCGCTTTGAGCTGCTGCTCGTTCTGGCCGACCCACGCGATTTCCGGCGAGGTGTAGATCACCCACGGAATCGTGTTGAAGTTGGTGTGGCCATGCTGGCCGGCGATACGCTCGGCCACGGCAACGCCTTCTTCCTCGGCCTTGTGCGCCAGCATCGGGCCGCGCACCACGTCGCCCACCGCCCACACGTTCGGCAGATTGGTCTTGCAGTCGTCGTCGACGGCGATGAAGCCGCGCTCGTCGAGCTTCAGGCCAACCGCGTCGGCACCCAGGCCGATGGTGTTCGGCACGCGGCCGATCGAGATGATCAGTTTGTCGAACACGGCGCTCTGCGCTTCGCCGGCGGCGTTGGCGTAATCGACGGTGACGCTGTTCTCGCCGGCGGTGACCTTGCTGATCTTCACGCCCAGGTTGATCTCCAGGCCCTGCTTGGTGAACAGCTTGTGCGCTTCCTTGGCGATCTGCTCGTCGACCGCGCCCAGGAACGTCGGCAAGCCTTCCAGCACCGTGACCTTGGCGCCGAGGCGGCGCCAGACGCTGCCCATTTCCAGGCCGATCACGCCGGCGCCGATCACGCCGAGGGTGGACGGCACGGAGCTGATGGTCAGCGCGCCGCTGTTCGACAGGATCAGTTTTTCATCGAACGGTGCGCCCGGCAGTTCACGGGCGTTGGAACCGGTCGCGATGACGACGTGCTTGGCCGAGAGCGTGTCGGCATTGGCGCCGGTGACGCTGATCTGGTAACCGCCTTCAGCGGCGCCGGTGAACGCACCGCGGCCGTGGAAGAAGGTGATCTTGTTTTTCTTGAACAGGAACAGGATGCCGTCGTTGTTCTGTTTGACGACGGTTTCCTTGCGCTTCAACATCTGCGGCAGGTTCAGCGACAGGCCGGCGAAATCGATGCCGTGCTCGGCGAACGCATGGCCGGCGTGTTCGTAGTGCTCGGACGACTGCAGCAGCGCTTTCGATGGAATGCAGCCGACGTTGGTGCAGGTGCCGCCCGGAGCGGGACCGCCCTTGGCGTTGGCCCATTCATCGATACAGGCAACCTTGAAACCCAGTTGCGCCGCGCGGATGGCGGCGATGTAGCCGCCAGGGCCAGCGCCGATGACGACCACGTCGAATTGTTTTGCATCACTCATTATTGATTCCCTTGTTTTATTCTACTGGTACGAATATCCACATCGGCCGCCGCACGCTGGGGAGCATGCGGCGGCGAGGCGCGCTGCGTGCTTACAGGTCCAGCAGCAGGCGCGCAGGATCTTCCAGCGTTTCCTTCATCGTGACCAGGCCCAGGACGGCTTCGCGGCCGTCGATGATGCGGTGATCGTACGACATCGCCAGGTAGTTCATCGGACGCACCACAACGAGCCCGTTTTCGACGACGGCGCGGTCCTTGGTCGCGTGCACGCCCAGGATGGCCGACTGCGGCGGGTTGATGATCGGGGTCGACAGCATGGAGCCGAAGGTGCCGCCGTTCGAGATCGAGAACGTACCGCCGGTCAGGTCTTCCAGGGTCAGCTTGCCTTCCTTGGCTTTCTGGCCGAATTCACCGATCTTCTTCTCGATTTCGGCGATCGACATCTGGTCGGCGTTGCGCAGGATAGGCACCACCAGGCCGCGCGGCGAACCGACCGCGATGCCGATGTCGAAGTAGCCGTGGTAAACGATGTCGTTACCGTCGACCGAGGCGTTGATGATCGGGTACTTTTTCAGCGCGGCGACAGCGGCCTTGACGAAGAAGGACATGAAGCCCAACTTGACGCCGTGCTCTTTCTCGAACTTGTCCTTGTACTTGTTGCGCAGGTCGATCACCGGCTGCATGTTCACTTCGTTGAACGTGGTCAGGATGGCGTTGGTCGACTGCGACATCACCAGGCGCTCGGCGATGCGGGCGCGCAGGCGGCTCATCGGCACGCGCTCTTCCGGACGCTCGCCCAGGTTGGCGGCGGCGGGGGCGGCCACCTGCTGCAGCGGGGCCTTGGCTGGCGCGGCGGGCGCTGCCAGTGGGGCTGGTGCCGCAGGCTTGACGCCGCCGGGCTGGGTTGCAGAACCCAGCGCGCCGAGCACGTCGCCCTTGGTGACACGGCCATCGCGGCCGCTGCCGGCAACGTCGGACGTGGTCAGGTTGTTATCGGCCAGCAGCTTGGCGGCGGCAGGCATGGCGACATTCGCTTTCGAGGCGATGGCGCTGATGGCGGCGGCAACCGGATCGGCGGCCGCCGGCGCGGGCTGCACCGGCGCGGACGATACTTGCAGCGGGCTGACCTGGGCAGCGGCTTCGGTATCGATGATGGCGATGACTTCGCCGGCGACAACGGTGCTGCCGTCGCCCTTGAGGATCTGGGTGATGATGCCGGCGTTCGGCGCAGGCAGTTCGAGCACGACCTTGTCGGTTTCGATATCGATCATGTTTTCGTCGCGCGAGACTGGCTCGCCGACTTTCTTGTGCCACGACAGCAGGGTCGCTTCCGCTACCGATTCCGACAGAACTGGGACTTTGACTTCGATTTGTGCCATGTAAAACTCCGTGTATTGTTTTTTGCGGCGCCCCGCTCAGAAGCCGGGGCGCACCGTCATTATTTGGTCAGGATGAAACCCTTGAGCTTCGCGAACGCCGTTTCCAGCAATTCCTTCTGCTGCGCGTTGTGCTTGTCGGCGTAACCGACCGCAGGCGAGGCCGAAGCCGGACGGCCCGCATACGCCAGGCGCTGGCCCGATTCGAGGCTTTCAAAGATGTTGTGCTGGATCTGGAACCATGGTCCCTGATTTTGCGGCTCATCCTGGGTCCATACCACTTCGGTCGCATTCGGGAACTTTTTCAGTTCAGCCGCGAACGACTTGTGCGGGAACGGATACAGCTGTTCGACACGGATGATGGCGGTATCAAGCTGGCCGCGCGTCTTGCGGGCGTTCACCAGGTCGTAATAGACCTTGCCCGAACAGGCGATCACGCGCTTGACCTTCTTGGCGTCGATTTTCTCGTCGACTTCACCGATGACGGTGTGGAAGGCGCCCTTGGCCAGGTCGGTCAGCGGCGAGCTGGCGTCCTTGTTACGCAGCAGCGACTTCGGCGTCAGGATGACCAGCGGCTTGCGGAACTGGCGCACCATCTGGCGGCGCAGCAGGTGGAAAATCTGGGCGCCGGTGGTTGGCTGCACCACTTGCATGTTGTTGTCCGCGCACAGCTGCAGGAAGCGTTCAGGACGCGCCGACGAGTGCTCCGGACCCTGGCCTTCGTAACCGTGCGGCAGCATCATGACGAGACCCGACGCGCGGCCCCATTTGACTTCGCCGGACGCGATGAACTGGTCGATCACGACCTGGGCGCCGTTGGCGAAGTCGCCGAACTGGGCTTCCCAGATGGTCAGGGTATTCGGTTCGGCGGTCGAGTAACCGTATTCGAACGCGAGTACCGCTTCTTCCGACAGCACCGAGTCGATGACGACGAACGGCGCCTGGCTTTCCGACACATTGCACAGCGGGACATAGCTGCCCGCATCCCAGCGCTCGCGGTTCTGATCGTGCAGCACGGCGTGGCGGTGGGTAAAGGTACCGCGGCCGGCATCCTGGCCCGACAGGCGGATGGCGTAGCCGGACGAGACCAGCGAAGCGTAAGCGAGGTGCTCGCCCATGCCCCAGTCCAGGTTCAGTTCACCGCGGCCCATGGAGGCGCGGTCGGCCAGCACTTTTTCGACCAGCGAGTGGACCTTGAAGTCGTCCGGCACGGTGGTGATGCGGGTGGCCAGGCGTTTGAGTTCCGTCATCGGCACGGCGGTGTCGGCACTGTCGGTCCATTTGCGGTTCAGGAACGGCAGCCAGTCGACCGCGTACTTGTTCTTGAAGTTCGAAATGACCGGATCGATCGTGTGCTTGCCGGCGTCCATGGCGTCGCGGTAGGCCGACACCATCTTGTCGCCGCCGTCGGCCGCCAGGGTGCCCTGGGCGATCAGCTTGTCCGCGTACAGCTTGCGGGTACCCGGATGCTGGCCGATTTTCTTGTACATCAGCGGCTGGGTCAGCGCCGGGGTGTCCTGCTCGTTGTGACCGAGCTTGCGGTAGCAAATGATGTCGACCACGACGTCTTTCTTGAACTGGACGCGGTAGTCGAGCGCGATTTGCGTCGCCAGCACGACCGCTTCAGGATCGTCGCCGTTCACGTGCAGCACCGGTGCTTCGATCATCTTGACGACGTCCGAGCAGTACAGGGTCGAACGCGCATCGCGCGGGTCGGACGTGGTGAAGCCGATCTGGTTGTTGATCACGATGTGCACCGTGCCGCCCGTGCCGTAGCCGCGGGTTTGCGCAAGGTTCAGCGTTTCCATGACCACGCCCTGGCCGGCAAAGGCCGCATCGCCGTGCACCAGGATCGGCAGCACTTGCGCGCCATCCTTGTCGCCGCGACGCTCCATGCGCGCCTTGACCGAGCCTTCGACGACCGGGTTGACGATCTCGAGGTGGGACGGGTTGAAGGCCAGCGACAGGTGAACCGGACCGCCGGCGGTGGCGATGTCGCTCGAGAAGCCCTGGTGGTACTTGACGTCGCCCGATGGCAGGTCGTCGCCATGCTTGCCTTCGAATTCTTCGAACAGTTCCTGCGGCGACTTGCCCAGGGTGTTCACCAGCACGTTCAGGCGGCCGCGGTGGGCCATGCCGATAACGATCTCCTGCACGCCTTTTTCACCGGCGCGCTGGATGGTTTCGTCGATCGACGCGATGAAGGACTCGGAGCCTTCCAGCGAGAAGCGCTTGGCGCCGACGTATTTGGTGTGCAGATAGCGCTCCAGGCCTTCGGCGGCCGTGAGGCGCTCGAGGATGTGGGCTTTTTTCTCGGCCGTGAAGTTCGGGGTCGAGCGGATCGCTTCGAGCTTTTCCTGCAGCCACCGCTTTTCCGCCGGATCGCCGATGTACATGAATTCGGCGCCGATCGAACGGCAGTAGGTATCGCGCAGCATGTTCAGCAGGTCGCGCAGCGATGCGGTTTCAGGGCCGAAGTAGGTATTGCTGATGTTGAACACGATGTCCATGTCGGCATCGGTGAAGCCGTAGAACGCCGGATCGAGTTCCGGGATCATCGGCCGTTCCTGGCGCTGCAGCGGGTCCAGGTTGGCCCACTGGGAGCCCAGATAGCGGTACGCGGCGATCAGCTGGGTGACGGCGACGCGCTTGCGGCCCATTTCAGGATCGTGCGAGGCGGTCACGACACGGATCGGACCGGCCTTGGCGCGTTCGGCGAACGAGGCGATGACGGAAGCGTGGGCTACGTCGGGTTTGTTGGAGCCGTCGACCGCAGGGACGTTCTGCATGGAGTCGAAATAGGCGCGCCAGTTGTCTGGCACCGAGCCTGGATTGTCGAGGTAGGCCTCGTACAGCTCTTCAACGTACGGCGCGTTACCACCGAACAAATAGGAGTTCGCGGTTTGTTCTTGCATCATCTTGCTCACCTTTCTTCGCGCTTCGCGAGTTTGGCGGGTTAATCTAACCTTCCGCGACACGGCCTGACCGGTTAGCGGATTGCACATCAAGTTGTGGGGAAGGACTTGTAAAGCTCGCAGCATTCTTACGACGTCGGAAGAATAGCACGCGTATTGTAGCGTAACATTCCATCTTACGAAAAAAGTTGCCAATCATCTTTTTGTATTGGGCGATAACAAAACCACGACTTGGCCCTTGAAGAAATTGACACGGCACAATTTTGTGGTTAGTTAGCAAGCTGGTTTTCTGCGCTATCTCAATACCCCTATCTGGTCTTCCGCCTTTAAAACAAGCGATTGTTGCGTATTGTAAATCCGGGACCAGTCCATTGACCGCGCAAATGATAATAGTTATCATTTGCGTTTAGTTCGTTGACGGAAGCACCCGATGTCCTCCCCTGCCACGCTCCCCAGCGCCAGCCGCGCCGCCTGGCTCAAGAATCTGCACCGCTGGCACTGGATCAGCTCGGCTTTGTGCCTGATGGGCATGCTGCTGTTCAGCATCACCGGCATCACGCTCAACCACGCCACCCAGATCGAAGCCAAACCGGTCGTCAGCAAGCGCACGGCCACCCTGCCCGCGCCGCTGCGGCGCGACCTGGAGCAGGCAGCAAGCCGGCATGCCGATGCGCGCGCGCCGCTGCCGCCGCGCGTGGCCAGCTGGGCCGACCGCGAATTCGGCCTGGACGTGGGCGCCATCGAGGCCGAGTGGACCGAGGAAGATGCCTATGTCGCCCTGCCCCGCCCCGGCGGCGACGCCTGGCTGCGCATCGCCGTCGACGGCGCCGCCGAATTCGAGAAGACCGACCGCGGCATGGTTTCCTGGCTCAACGACCTGCACAAGGGCCGCAACGCCGGTCCCGTATGGAGCTGGTTCATCGATATTTTCGCGCTCGCCTGCGTGGTGTTTTCGCTCACCGGTTTCCTGATCATGAAACTGCACGCGGCCAACCGCCCGTCCACCTGGCCGGTGATCGGTGCCGGCATCCTGCTGCCGCTCTTGCTCGCCCTCTTGTTTACCCACTAATTTACCCACTAAGTCTGCCCACCATGAAACTACAGCACACGCTTGCCCTTACCCTTCCCATGCTGAGCAGCTGGGCCGTCGGCGCCGACCTGGCCGTCAAGTTCGAGATCCCGCAACTGAACGTGGCCGAATACCACCGTCCGTACGTGGCGATGTGGCTCGAACGCGCCGACCAGAGCGTGGCGGCCAATCTGTCGGTGCTGTACGACGTCAAGAAGAAGGACAACGGCGGCACCAAATGGGTCAAGGACCTGCGCACCTGGTGGCGCAAGGCCGGGCGCGACGTGGAACTGCCGATGGATGGCGTGAGCGGCGCCACGCGCTCCGCCGGCGAGCAGACCATCAGCTTCGGCCCGGCCCGCACCGGCATCGACAAGCTGCCGGCCGGCGACTACAAGCTGGTGATCGAAGCGGCGCGCGAATCGGGCGGCCGCGAACTGGTACGCGTGCCCTTCACGCTGCCGCTCAAGGGCAAGCAAACGTTCAGTGCGCGCGGCAAGGAAGAACTTGGCGCGGTTTCCCTCCAGATCACTCCTTGATTGCCCCAACATGACTAAGACAATGATGAACAAAACCCTGCTCGCGCTGGCCCTGGCGGCCGTCTCCCTGAGCGCCTCCGCGCACCGTGGCTGGCTGTACCCGCAGGCGACGATGGTCGAATCGAAGGAGCCGTGGGTGACCATCGACGGCGCTATTTCGGAAGGCCTGTTCGACATCGAGCACGTCGCCCTCAAGCTCGATGGCGCCACCGTCACCGACCCGGATGGCGTCAGCACCCCGGCGCCGGCCGGCTACATGGGCAAGCAGCGCAGCACGTTCGACCTGAAGATGACCAAGAACGGCACCTACAAGATCAGTATCGTCAGCCGCAACGTGATGGCCAGCTATAAGGACAAGGCTGGAGAACCCAAACGTTTCCGCGGCAGCGAGGAAGCCTTCGCCAAGGAAGTGCCGGCCGACGCGCAAGAACTGAAAACCACCTACGCCCACCAGCGCCTGGAGACGTTTGTGAGCGCCAACAAGACCAGCGACGGCGCCTTGAAAGCGAGCGGCGTGGGGCTGGAGATGATCCCGCTGACCAATCCGACCGACCTGCGCGCGGGCGAAACGGCCAGGTGGCGCTTCCAGCTCGATGGCAAGCCGCTGCCCAAGTTCGCCTTCAGCCTGATTCCGGGCGGCGTGCGCTATCGCGGCGTGCTCGGTGAAGTGCGCCTCGAAACCGACGCCAAAGGCGAAGTGGCGGTGATCTTGCCGGCGCCAGGCATGTACTGGCTCAACGCCGGCTTTCCGGCGGCCCAGCCGAAAGGCCCGGCCGCGGCCGATGCGCCGGCGGTGACGCGCCGCTACAGCTACGCCGCCACGCTCGAAGTGCTGCCAGAGTAAGCCAGAGCAGATGCGACGCCACGTTCTCGTCCCCCTCGCGATTGCGCCGGCCCTGCCGCCGCGCGCAAGCACGCTGCACGACCTTGGCGGCAGCACCATGGGCACCAGCTGGTCGGCGCGCGTGATGGCCCCGGGCGGCGCCCGGGCGGCCTTGCTGGAAGACCTGCAGCGCCAGCTCGACCTGGTGGTGGCGCAAATGAGCCACTGGGAACGCGACTCGAACCTGAGCCGCTTTAACAGCGCCCCGGCAGGCAACTGGCATCGCCTGCCGGATGAATTTTTCACGGTGCTCAGCTACGCGCTGGAGGTGGCCGAGGCCAGCGGCGGCGCCTACGATCCGTGCGCCGGCGCGCTGGTCGACGCCTGGGGCTTCGGCGCCCGCCAGCGCTACAACGAAGCCAATTTTTACGCGCCGCTGCCGGCTGCCAGCGCGGCCATCGTGGCGCGCGGCGACCGCCAGCGCATGCGGCTCGACGCCGGCAGCCGGCGCGCGCTGCAGCCGGGCGGCGTGCGGATCGACCTGTCGTCGGTGGCCAAGGGCTACGCGGTCGACCTGCTGGCGCGCTGCCTGGAAGCGCAGGGCTTGCATCACTATCTGGTTGAAATCGGCGGCGAATTGCGCGGCGCCGGCACCAAGGCCGACGGCCAGCCGTGGTGGGTCGCGCTGGAAGGCGTGCCCGATGCCGGCGGCGGCGCGGGCCAGACCACGGTGGCGCTGCACGGGCTGGCCATTGCCACCTCCGGCGACTACCGGCGCTACTTCGAGCATGGCGGCCGGCGCGCCTCGCACACGCTCGACCCGCGCACCGGCACGCCGATCCGCAACGACGTGGCCTCGGTCACCGTGCTGCACACCGAATGCATGGCGGCCGATGCGCTGTCGACCGCGCTGTCGGTGCTCGGCCCGGACGAGGGCCTGGCCTTCGCCGAAAGCCGGCACCTGGCCGCGCGCTTTCTGCTGCGGCAAAGCGGCGGCCTGCGCGAAGTCGTCTCCAGCGCTTATCAGGAACTGCTGCAATGATGATCAGTGTCGATCCGGTGCGCTGGGGCGGCGCGGCTGTCGCCGTGGCGGCCTATGCGGGCATGTGCCTGGCGCTGCTGCGCGCGCGCCGCGGCCTGCGCCAGGACGTCGATGCCGGCAACGCCGACTGGCTGGTGGCCTATGCCAGCCAGACCTGCACCGGCGAAGCGCTGGCCGAACACACCGCGGCGACCCTGCGCACGGGCGGCCTGTCGGCGCGCGCGATCAGCGTCGAGCACTTGGATGAGGCCACCTTGCGCGGCGCCGCGCGCATCCTGTTCATCGCCAGCACCTATGGCGAGGGCGACGCGCCCGACAGCGCGGCGCGCCTGGCCCGCCTGCTCGACCAGCCCGGTCTTGCGCTCGGCCAGCTGCATTACGCCGTGCTGGCGCTGGGCGACAGCAGCTACGTCAATTACTGCGGCTTCGGGCGCCTTCTCGATGACGCCTTGCGGGCGCGCGGCGCGCAGGCGCTGTTCGAGCGGGTGGAGGTGGACCGCGGGCGCGCCGCCGCCATCGACGCCTGGCAGCATCACCTGAGCCACCTTGCGGGCACCAGCGACGCCCCCGACTGGAGCGCGCCAGCGTACGGTGACTGGCGCGTCGCCGCGCGCCACCTGCTCAACCCGGGCAGCGCGGGTGCGCCGGTGTACCGCATCGACCTGCTGCCCGCTTCCGGCGACTTGCCCGGCTGGGAAGCGGGCGACCTGGTGCAAGTAAGCGCGCCGGGCGAGCCGGATTATCCGCGCGAGTATTCGATTGCCTCGACCATGGCCGAAGGCTGCCTGTCGCTGCTGGTGCGCTTGCACGTGCGCGACGACGGCAGCCTGGGGCTGGCCTCCGGCTGGCTGTGCCGCGAAGCGCGGGAAGGCGATGCGGTACTGCTGCGCGTGCGCCAGCACAAGCGCTTTCGCATCGGCGAGAACGCCGGGCGGGCGCTGATTTTGATCGGCAACGGCACCGGCATCGCCGGCCTGCGCGCGCACCTGAAAAGCCGCGCCGATGCGGGCGAGGCGCGCAACTGGCTGATCTTCGGCGAACGCAATGAAGCGCATGACCTGTACTGCGCCGCCGATATCGCGGTGTGGCGGCAGGCCGGCATGCTCGAGACGCTCAGCCTGACGTTTTCGCGCGATGGGGGAAGCGCGCGCTACGTCCAGCACGCGCTCGAGGCGCAAGCCGCGCAGCTGCGCGCGTGGGTGGATGCGGGCGCGGCCATCTATGTCTGCGGCAGCCTGCAAGGCATGGCCGGGGCGGTGCACGCGACCCTTGAAACGGTGCTCGGCGGCGACACAATGGCCATGCTCGACGACAGCGGCCGCTACCGGCGTGACGTGTACTGACGCCAATTTTCACGTGCGTAAATATGCACATCGAATAGTTTTGATCTATTTGTCAAATAATAATGAGAATCGTGTTGATAACGATTCTCATTTACATGGTTTTACATTTCTCCTAAAATGACCAGGTTGTTGGCAATTTATGCCCACCGGTGCGCATGTTCGGGCGCCGGCGCCCACCCTACGTCGAAGAAGAGAAGCAGATGGCACCGATCAAAAGCCGCAAGCACGCGCAATCCCGTTTCAATCAACACATGAGCGTCGCGCTTGCCGCGCTGCTGGTGCCGGTGGCTGCCCACGCTGCCGCCGACGCCCCCCAGGCACGCACCCTGCCGGAAGTCCAGGTCGTCAGCAAAACCGGCGACGAGACCGTCAACGACTTCAAGGCCGAGCGCGCCGCGTCGCCGAAATACACTGAACTGCTGATCAACACCGCGCAATCGGTCACCGTCATCAAGAAAGAACTGATCCAGCAGCAAGGCGCGGTGACCCTGACCGAAGCGCTGCGCAACACGCCCGGCGTGGGCGCCTTCTTCCTCGGGGAAAACGGCAACACGACCACCGGCGACAGCATCTACATGCGCGGCTTCGATTCGTCGACCAGCATTTTTGTCGATGGCGTGCGCGACATCGGCTCGATCTCGCGCGACGTGTTCAACGTCGAGCAGCTCGACGTGCTCAAGGGCCCGGCCGGCACCGACACCGGACGCGCGTCGCCGACCGGCTCGGTCAACATGGTGACCAAGCAAGCTGTGATGGAGTCCGGCACGACCGGCTCGGTGATCGCCGGCAGCGGCAAGCAAAAGCGCGCCACGGTCGATTACGCCCAGGTGCTGAACGCCGAAAAAGGCATCGCCCTGCGCCTGAACGCGCTGGCCCAGGACAGCGGCGTTGCGGGGCGCGATGTCGTCAAGGACCAGCGCTGGGCGCTGGCGCCTTCGATCGCATTCGGCCTGAACAGCCCGACCCGCGCCTACCTGAACTACCTGCATGTGGAACAGGACAACGTGCCCAACGGCGGCGTGCCGACCATCGGCCTGCCTGGCTACAAGAGCCCGGACGCGCGCACTTTCCTGACCAGCGCGCCGCGCGTCGATCCGGGCAATTTCTACGGTTCCGTGACCGACTACGACGAAGTCACGGCCGACATGTTCACCGCCAAGGTCGAGCATGATTTTTCGCCGAACGTCAAGCTGCAGAACACGACGCGCTACGGCAAGACGTCGCAGGATTACCTGCTGACCGCGTTCATGGGCAACAGCGCCAACCTGAAAACGCCGAACCCGAACGACCCGGCCAGCTGGACCATCACGCGCGGCACCCGCACCGTCAAGGACCAGACCAACTCGATCCTCACCAACCAGAGCGTGGCCACGGTGGGCCTGGAACTGGGCGGCATGAAGCACACTTTCGTGGGCGGGCTGGAGCTGACCAGCGAAGAACAGACCACCTACGGCTACCTTGGCGCGGGCACGATGACGGTCGATTCGCTGTACGCGCCCAATCCCGCCTCGCCAATCACCGGCCTGAACCTGGTGCGCAATGGCGTGAGCACCAACTCGAAGGTCGACACCCAGAGCGTGTACCTGTTCGACACCATCAAGCTGGGCGAGAAGTGGATCTTCAACGTGGGCGCCCGCATGGACCACTTCAACGTGAACTACAACGCGACCAGCCTGTCGACCGCCGCCGCCAATCCGGCGCTGCCGGTGGGCACCCTGCTGCCGACCACGCTCAAGCTGAGCGACACGGTGGGCAACGGCAAGGTGTCGGCGCTGTACAAACCGACTGCCGACAGCAGCGTGTACGCGCTGCTGGCGACGTCGAAGAACCCGCCGGGCACCAACATGGCCTTGTCGGCGTCGGCCAACAGCGCATCGAACCCGAAATACAATGCGCAGCAATCGACCACGACCGAAATCGGCACCAAGTGGGATTTCCTCAAGCAAAAGCTGTCGGTCACGGCGGCGCTGTACCGCACCACGGTCAAGAACGAGCTCGAGCAAGATCCGGTGGACCTGGTGTACTACCAGACCGGGCGCAAGCAAGTCAAAGGCATCGAACTGGGCGTGACGGGTGAAGTGGCACGCAACTGGCTGGTAAGCGCCGGCTATGCCCGCATGGATACCGAAGTGAGCAACGGCAAGATCGTGACCGCCAGCGGGATCAATAGCCTGAACTACACGCCGAAAGATGCGTTCACCTCGTGGACCTCGTACACTCTGCCGATGGGCCTGAAAGTGGGCGGCGGCGCGCGTTATGTCGGCAAGCTGCTGCGCGGCGCCGACGGCGCGGTCGGCACGCCGGCGTATGCCGATGCGTACTGGGTGGTCGATGCGATGGCGTCGTACAGCGTGAGCAAGAACCTGGACGTGCAGCTGAACGTGTACAACCTGGCGGACAAGGAGTACATTGCGCAGATTAACAAGAGCGGTTATCGCTACACGCCAGGCGCGCCACGCTCGGCGAGTCTGACGGCGAACTTCCGCTTCTAAACGCATTACCGGCATCGTCGAACACCGTCATGTCCGCCACTGGCAGGCATGACGGTGTTTGGCTTTCCACTTCCTTCGCCACCATTTATTGCCATGATGCTCCATATTCCCCACGTGCTCAGTCCCGACCAGGTCGCCACCATGCGCCTGGCGCTCGACAACGCCGACTGGACCGACGGCCGTGCCACCGTCGGAGCCCAGGGCGCGCAGGTCAAGCACAACCAGCAACTGCCCGACAACGGTCCCGTGGCTGCTGAACTGGGCCGCATCATCCTCGCGGCTCTGGCCACCAATCCCCTCTACTTCGCCGCCGCCCTGCCCCTGCGCACCGTGCCGCCGCTGTTCAACCGCTACACCGGCGGCGAACACTACGGCGCACACGTGGACGGCGCCGTGCGCAACGTGGCTGGCAGCGCCTTGCCGCTGCGTACCGACCTGTCCTGCACCCTGTTCCTGTGCGAGCCCGAGGACTACGATGGCGGCGAACTGATCATCAACGATACCTACGGCGTGCATGAAGTCAAATTGCCGGCAGGCGACATGATCGTCTACCCTTCGTCCAGTGTGCACAAAGTCGAGCCGGTCACGCGCGGCAGCCGCGTCTGCTCCTTTTTCTGGGTGCAAAGCATGGTGCGCGACGATGGCCGCCGCGCCATGCTGCTCGAACTCGACCAGACCATCGTTCGCCTGCGCGCCCGCCTTGGCGATACCGAGGAAACGGTCGGCCTGACCGGGCATTATCACAACCTGCTGCGGATGTGGTCGGAGATCTGAACTGGACTTTCGCATCTAGATAATTTATTCTAGATGCATTCCCACCAGTACCTTCCCCCATGTCCGAGCCGTCCGCCACCCCCAAGCCCACCGCATCGGAACTGGAGATGCTGCGCCTGCTGTGGCAACTCGGCCCGGCCAGCGCCAAACAGGTGCACCAGGCGGCTGTGGCCAGCCGTCCCGACATGGCGTACGCGACCGTGCTGCGCCTGCTCCAGCTGATGCACACCAAGGGCTTGCTCACGCGCGACGAAAGCGCCCGCGCGCATGTGTACGCGCCGGCGCAGCCGCAGGATTCGCTCCAGACCAGCCTGATCAAGGAACTGATCCACAAGGCGTTTTCGGGGTCCGGCAAGGAACTGGTGCTGGCGGCGTTGCGCGGCCATGTGAGCGCGCGCGAACGGGCCGAGATTCAGGCGATCCTGGATCAGGAAAAGTGAGGACAGTCGCGTGAACATCGACCTGAACCGCGACGCGTCGTTGTCGCTGATGGAGGGACTGCTCGCATATGCCGCGTAAGTCTTCGTCCAAGGGCATCGCGACGGTTGCCAAGGCAGCCTCCCGGCAAGAATCCGCTCCGCTGCCACCGGTCCAGCCCGGCCTGGAGGATTGCTGCCGCAGCGGCTGCACGCCCTGCGTATTCGATCTGTACGACGATGCGATGGATCGCTACAGGATCGAGATGGCAGCTTGGCAATCTCGACATCCGGGCGCACCGGCCAGCAAATAACACAGCCGTTCAGGACCGGCTGCCAGGTGACGCCGACAGCGAGTCAACGCCAACCCGCTGACGCGGCACGCTATGGTTCGGCACGCAGCGCAATCGCGCCGGTGACCACGGTCTCCCTCCGGTTGCGCTCCTTGATGTTGAGGGTCAGGCGAAAGCGCACGCCCACCATGCCGGCACGGTCGCCGAAGAAGGCGCCCAGCGCGTCATAGCGCTCCGGCGGCGGATCGTACTGGCTGGCCGGCACGGCCACGCCATACTCGCATGCGTCGCCCATCGGTTGCCTCGGTGGCGGGCGTTTGCGGCACTCGACCGGCGCGCCGTTGACCAGCGTCGGCGCCGCCGCATGAATCCGATATTCTGTTTCCGGCGTGACCATCAGAGGAACGCTGAACGCGCGCCGCTTTCCGTCCACGTTGAGCGTGAAGGTCAGCGTGCCGCTGACCACCGGGGACGTTTGCAGCGTAATGCGGGCGTCCTGCACCGCGCTTGGCGGCACCTGTCCGTCGCCGCCATAACCACCCTCAAAGGTGGCCGTGGTGGCGCCGAACTGGCGGTAATTGATCGACGGCTTGGTGAACATCATGTACTTCGTGTCGCCGGGCTGGCGCGGCATGGGTTTCTTGCTGACCTGCGCCATCAGGCGTTGGGTGGCCCAGGCGCTCATCGCCATCTGCTCGCGCACCGGCAACAGCCGCATTTCCCTTTGCAAGCGCTTGAAGCTTTCCTGGCCGGCGATGACGTGATAGCGCCCGGTCCGTCCCCACCACAGTTCGCCGGCCTGGCCGGTACTGCCGTGCTCGAGCCAGTCGCCGGCCGGATACGCCTGCTGCTGAAATGCCGCGGATGCATGCTGGTCGCGCACAGCGCTCAGCAAGCCGTCGCGCCACGCGGCAACACCGTTGGTAATGACGTCGTAGTTGGCATTGAGTCCGGCGCCGATGAGCGTCTGGTGACATGCGTTGGTCTTGGCCCCGTCCGGCAGCCAGGGCATATTCGGAACCGGGTGGTCAGGATCGCGACAGTCGACGATGGTTTCCGGGCCCGCCGTTGCGCACGTACTGGCACAGGCCAACAGGAGAACAGACAAGCGTTTTTTCATGGGAGCGGGACAGTGAGCATGATTGATATCTCAACTATACGTGCTTCCGCCCGCTTTGCCTATGCAGTCGCCGAGTTTGCCGGGTAGCTCGTTTGAGGCAGAAATTGCCGATGCGTGGGTGCTGCGCTTACCCAAGCGGTGCGCTAGATGCGTCGCTGTCGACAGCCTGCCAGTTACTGTCAGCCCTGTTGTGGCGGCGTTTCATTCCATTCCTCGGTCACCAGCTTTCTTACCGCTTCCGCCAGTTTGCGTGCCATGCCAGCGTCGAGCGTCGCATTCGCCCCATGGGCGATCCGATTGCGGATATTCATCAGTTCATGGAAAAAATCGATGTCATCCACCGATACCTCGCCCTGCGAATACAGGTGATCCAGAAGCATCGCTGGAGGAAAGCGTTCAATCGGGATATGTTGATCAATCGCCCGCTTGCGGAGCGCTACCTCGAACAGACTCCCCAAGTAGAGTACGCGGGTTCCAACGCGCCGTCGTCCACCAGCGCGTCAACCTGGTTCAACTTCTCGATCAACTGCGCCCACGTCGGTAGATCGCCGGCCCGGTCGGGCAGGTTCGCAACGTCGGCATCATCGACCGTCACCAGCACGAATCGCCATCCGGGATGTTCGGCGATTTCCTGGGCAATTGCGTGAAAATGATCGACCGAAGTGCAGGCGGCACTCGTCCTCGCTTCCACGATCAGTCCGGAATCGCCCTTGATGGCAAGCAGGTCTGGCACATACCCGAACAGATCAAACGGAAGCTGCTCAGCCGCAGGGTGTTTTACAACGGCATAGCCATCGTTTGCATAGGCACTCGCCAGCGTCTCCAGCCGATCCTCGTAAAAGGTGTTCGCAGCGGTATTCATAAATAGCTCCTCAGATCTTGCGCATCAGATATCCTTACATATACGCACTCCGTCCCCCCGGGCAATTCCCGCACGAAGCAGAAATGGCAGGACTGTGGCGTCGATCGGGTCACGCAAGAAGCGGCGATGGCTGTCGACGTCGGATACCTGAATATCGTCATCAACGACTAATCCGACAAGTGCATCTTGAATTGGTTTCTCGATGTTGTCGACGTCCGCCGGAGCGCTGCCGCAAAGATAGACGATCGTGCACCTCAACGCACAGGATGACACTGGCGGACGGCCTGCGACCCAGACCATCCTTGCTTGACGTTGGACGAAAACCTTCCACACTTGAAGATTCCTGCGATTCTTCGTCTGTAATGAAACGGGGCGCCTGGGGATCAGGAAGTCAAAGGGCTGCATAAATTCGTCGCATCAGAAGTCAACGGTAAGAGCTTCTGATGATGACAAGTCGGCTGTGCAGACATCTGACGCACATCAACGCCCGCGGTGCCTGCATACGCGAGTGTGCAAAGCGCGGTAGTGCGAAATCGGCTAGTGACTCATGCAGCCTGAAACTTTCGCACTACCCCGGCCGCATCGAGTTCATAGCTGGCAAAATCTTGCGCAAGGAACAGGTTGCCCGCGTAATGCTGGCGCGCCTCGGCTTCCAGTTCCGCCATGCCTTCCGGATTGTCGTAGCGCGCGCTGAAATGCGTCAGGATCAAATTCGGCAAGCCGCGTTCGGTGGCGAACTGCGCCACCCGCTGCACGGAGCTGTGGGTTGGCCCGGGTCCGACTTTCTGCAGGATGGCCTCGGTGTAGGTGGCTTCGTGCACCAGCACTTGCGCCTCCGCGCAGGCGTCGCTCAGCAGCGACGGGGTATCGTTGTCGCCGCCAATCACCGCCACCGCGCGCTGGACCTCGGACACGCGGAAATCGGCGGCCGCCAGCGTCGTGCCGTCGTCCAGCGTCACATCGTGCCCAGCCTGCAACTTGCCCCAGAGCGGACCGGACGGCACGCCGCGCGCGCGCAAGGCGGCGCTGTCGAGCTTCCACTTGACGGTCTCATAACTAAAATGCATTTCGTGCAGATAGCGCATTGCCGTTTCTTCGCTGATGGCGGGAAAATCCAATGAGGCGATGCTGCGCAACAGACTGTTGGCACTACCGCCCTGAGCTTGGGCCAATGCCCGTAACGTCTCTTGCTGTTCGGCTGTCCACTTGCGCTTGCGGCCTGTATGACGCCCTTTATACAGGCCCTTGAGGCCTTGCTTGTTCCAGCGCTGCCGCCATGCCTCGACACTGTTGAGATGAACATGGAATTAGTCCGCAGTTTGTTGCAAGGTCAGCCCTTGGCTCAACCGCACTATCGCTTGTGCGCTTATCCGGGCACGTGGATGCGGATGAAACACGCCCGTTTCGCGCAATGTATGTTGCTCAACTTCGTTCAATATTAGTAGTTTCGTTACGTCGACTCCTGCATCGCTGACCATCAAAGTTTGACACCAAAAATTGACGAACTTCTTAGGTAGCTTAGGCTGCAGCTAAACACCGGAGTTGACGCCATTTGCAAGGTTAGGTTGGGGGCGGATGTCGCTGCCTAACGCGCCGTGTCCTTCGGCCCAAGTTGGTCAGCTATTCGCTTTACTGCATGATCCAGCAACATTCCGCACTGCCGATCTGCATTCAAAAACTTCTCTCGAAATTCTTGGCTGAGAGAAAATCGGCGTTCCCTTTCAAAGCTCGCCGCAAGAGTATCGATGTCTTTCTTCGTAACAATAAGACGCGCATTAGATTTCTCTACGGTTAGACGTTGCTTTTCAATCTCATTGTTCGCGTCTATTGCGCTTAGAGCAGCTATCTGGGCGTCTTTCTGCGAATATGAAATCTGTAGCTCAGGGGCGTTTGGAACAACGCAACTTATCGGTTTCTCACCGGCGACCGCACCCTTCAACTCAGCAAGATACGCGTCCAGAATCCGTCCTGGTGGCTGTGATATATCTTCTACCGCATCCGCCAGTATTTTGGTTGGAGAAAGGAAAAACGTAGCCGCCTTGACAAGATCTTCTCCGTCTTTTTCGCGGCCTGATCTATATAAAATTTCGATAAATTCGTCCTGCTGACGAACCCGACGAAATGCTACGGCCATGCCAAATTGACTTACCAAAATCGTGCGCCGCGCAGTGTCTAAATGTCTGATCTCGCTCGCTAAGTCGTTTGCGGCGTTTCTAGCCGAACCCAACGCATCACGCTCCCGATTCTCCGCTAACAGAGCCGTATATCTTGCAGCTCGCTCCCGTTCTTCAGAGAGGCTCGCGCGCTCATCACTCACCAAGGCCCTACCTCTGGCGTGTGTCAGCGCTGCATCAAGTTCAGCAATTTTTTTCTGTACAGCAAATTGACGGTCGCGAAGCTCGGACAATAGCTTCCGCTCTCGCGCACTTTCTAATTCGAGCCTGGCATTGTCTTCCTGAAGCTTCTGGTTTTGAAAAACTGGTAGCACGGTATAAAAGTAACCGAACACAGCCAATAGCAGCGTGCTTGCTGTCGCAATGTTGGCAAGACGAGCTAAATTAACGTCAAGCCTCGATGGCACAAATGCGACATGACTGGCTGGAGTCAAAGGCGGTAGAGGTGGGGGTGTTGGCGGTGGGGGAACCGGAGATGCTGGAGGTGTCGAGGGCGGCGGATTTCGTCTGTTGCGCAACAATGACCGTCTCATTATGGATGTCTAGCTTCCTAAATACGTACATGTTACAGGAATAATGCATGCTGTATTTCATACTAGCACAATTTACGTGGGTGCAGGCTGCAAGTGATCGTCATGGGACGAGCAAAGGAAAGCAGACCCAGGTATAAATACGCCGCCTTACCAAAGTATGGTTTTGACCTGCCGGTCCATTTACTGACTACTTCGATATAGCAGTTTTTTAAATATAAATCACCTAATTTGGCGGTTGCGTGTATGTCTCGCAAGTGCTGAGCCTTGGGATAGAATGGCGCGGCATTTGGGAGATCCCTGTATCAATGGGACACGACCTTCGACTTGTATTTGTGAAAGAAATCCGCTTCCAATATTGTCCGCCAGTTTGAAATTGAGATGTCAAATGTCTAAGACGTGACCTATCTTGTTGGTTCCAAAGCGAAAAATACCAGAAAAGTAAGCTGCCGGCCAGCGCATCAAAGTAGTCCATCAAATCGCGACGTCGACACCAACAGAGCTCAGGCGGCGCAGTCAGTGACAGCGGACGTTCGCTCAGTTTCCGGACGCAAATTACCCGACACAAGAATTTTTGATATGCGGGACGACTGAAAGCTACGCTTTGCGTAGCCCAAATGCGCCCAGGAGACTGTCATCAATACCAATTCCCGTCCGATTTTATTGTGTAGCGCCACGGGAGCCCAGCACCGACAGCTCCTGCACTACCCCGGCCGCATCGAGTTCATAGCTGGCAAAATCCTGCGCCAGGAACAGGTTGCCCGCGTAATGCTGGCGCGCCTCGGCTTCCAGTTCCGCCATGCCTTCCGGGTTGTCATAGCGCGCGCTGAAATGCGTCAGGATCAAATTCGGCAAGCCGCGTTCGGTGGCGAACTGCGCCACGCGCTGCACGGAGCTGTGGGTCGGCCCGGGTCCGACTTTCTGCAGGATGGCCTCGGTGTAGGTGGCCTCGTGCACCAGCACTTGCGCCTCCGCGCAGGCGTCGCTCAGCAGCGACGGGGTATCGTTGTCGCCGCCAATCACCGCCACCGCGCGCTGGACATCGGACACGCGGAAATCGGCGGCCGCCAGCGTGGTGCCATCGTCGAGCGTCACATCGTGCCCGGCCTGCAACTTGCCCCACAGCGGACCGGACGGCACGCCGCGCGCGCGCAAGGCGGCGCTGTCGAGTTTCCACTTGACGCTCTCGACGGCGAAGCGAAAGCCGACGCTCGGCGCCCGGTGCGACAAATGATGGCGCTCGATCGTCAGGCCCGGTTCCTGATGCACCTGCTGCCCGCCGGCGACATCCACATGGATCAGCGGAAACGGCAGGAACAGCTCGGTATGCAGCATGGTCGCGTCCAGCCAGGCCTTGACGGCCAGCGGCGCGATGAGGATCAGCGGGCGCTTGCGTCCATTCATGGCGGCGCTGGCCAGGAAACCGGGCAAGCCGTAGCTGTGATCGCCATGGATATGGGTGATGCAAATGCCGGCCAGGTCGTGCACCGTCAGGGGCACGTGCTGCAGGCGATGCTGGGTGCCCTCGCCGCAGTCGATCAGCCACCAGTCGCGGTTCAGGGAGGTCTGCAGCGCCAGCGCGGTGACGTTGCGGTTTTTGGTGGGCACGCCCGAGGACGTGCCGAGAAAGGTCAGTTTGAACATGCCGCATTATGCGCCAGCCGATTCGGCGGCGCCAGCGCAGCTATTAGCGCCCCGGGCAGGCCGCCTTGCGCCAGCGGCCGCACGGCGGGCGTGAGCAGCTGCGCAGTGCGCGTCAGGCTTGACGGGCCTTGCGGGCGCGATGTGCGCCGAAGCCGACCACCGCCAGCCCCAGCGAGAGCATCGCGATCGAGGTCGGTTCCGGCACGGCCGTGGTGATGAACTGGCCACTGAAGTAGGCATCGCGCGTGCCGCTCACGCCGCTCAGGTTGATTTCGACGTAGTCGGCCCCGAAGGTCAGGCCGTAGCCCACCATATTGGTATCGATCATCAGTGATTGCAGCGACGCGCCGTTGCTGAAGTCCAGGTCCGTCAGGCGAAAGACAATCCCAGCGCCCCAGGCGAACGGGTTCCTGTAATCCATGACGAAGCGGTCAGCGTCGACATTAAGCGTGTAGGCAACGCTGTAGTTTTTCTGGTCGGCCAGGCCGTTCTCGACGACAAACGGGCTGTCCAGACCGAAGCCATTGATCCGGCCGACACCTTTGCCGGTGTCGATGGTGCGGTACATGCCGGCGTCGACCGTGTCTCCCAGCAAGGATGCATCGGCGCGTGCATGGGCGATCAAAACGAGTCCCAACAATACTGACAACAACTTCATTCCTGTCTCCTTTATAGTTATTTTCATAATTCCCTGCAACATGAAATTAACATAAAAATGAGTTGTATGTACAACTTTTGTTGTGACTGGCTGGACAAACAGCGCACGCTGCGGAAATCCACGTTTGCGGCCATTTCTTTACAATATGATAAAAATTCGCAGCGGGCCATGCTGCCTCCCTGAAAGGAAATTCCGATGTTCGAAATGAGCCATCCCTGGTGGGAATTCGTCGTGCGCGGTGCGGCCGTGTATCTGATCCTGCTGGTCATGGTGCGCGTGTCCGGGCGCCGCACGGTGGGCCAGTTCACGCCCTTCGACCTGCTGGTGGTGATGCTGCTGAGCGAGGCGGTGTCCAATTCGCTGACGGGCGGCGATCAATCGCTGGTTGGCGGCTTCATCGTGGCGGTGGTGCTGGTCGGACTGAATATGACGATGTCGTTCCTGTCATCGCACAGCAAGAAAATGTCCGACATTCTCGACGGCAGCGCCGTGCTGCTGGGACGCGACGGCGAACTGTACGACAAAGTGATGAAACGCTGCCGGATTTCACGCGAAGAGGTTGACCAGGCCCTGCGCTGCTCCGATTGCGACATCAAGGACATGCGCTGCGCATTTCTTGAAGCCGATGGGCAAATCACGATCCAGAGGAAATAGCACTGTTGCCGCCTGGACGGATATAAAAAATAGTGAACATCCCGGGCGTATTTTTCGATGCGGCGAGGTCGAACCTCTGTACCGCGTCGATGGCGCCCGCTTCGTGCTCCCAAAGCCAACCCAGCTGCTGCTCTCCCCTCGCGTGTTCACGTTGTCAATGCCGGTTCCGTGCTTGTTGGAACCGCTTGATTCGCCATTCGTGTCGTCACCCAAGGAGAACATGCATGAACCGTATCCTCTCATCGCTGGCAATCGTGTTTGCCATGCTGCTTGCACCACCGGCGTTCGCCGACGTCACCACCTACCGCGCCACCATGAGCGGCCCGAGCGAGGCGCCACCGAATGCATCGCCCGCATTCAGCATCGCCACCTTCATCATCGACGACGTTGCCATGACCTTGTCGATGAACGTTCCTTTCTTCAATCTGCGCGGCACCAGCACCACGGCGCACATCCATTGCTGCACCGCCGATCTGCTGACCGGCATCGCGCCGCCGGCAACGCCCGAACTTAACCAGTTCGGCTTTCCGACGGATGTCAGGCAAGGCGTGTTCAATGCCACGCTCAGCCTGGCCGATCCCTCCGCGTTCAACCCGGGCTTCCTGCAGGCCAGTGGCGGGACCGTGGAACAGGCGCGCGCCGCGCTGATCCAGGGCTTTGCCAGCAACAAGGCTTACTTCAATATCCACTCCGCGCAGTTTCCGGCCGGCGAAATCCGCGGCTTCATCGTGGCGGTGCCGGAGCCGGGTTCCTGGGCGATGATGCCATTGGGATTGGGCGTACTGGGATTCATCGCGCGCAAGAAGCGGCGCTGAGCACTAGTGCGCTCAGACGGGCCCGCAAGATAATCCGACACGGTGCGCCCAGGCGGTGATCGCCGCCTGCCAGAACGTGCTGATGGAGTCCGTCTGCGCGACTGGCAGTTGCAGGAATGCGGCGGCGGCGTGCAGTGCGCGCAAGGCCTGGCCTTCATTGTCGGGGGCTACCGCCAGCGCGCCTGTCTGCTTGGAGAGCTTTTCGCCATCCGCATTGCGCACGACCGGCACATGCAGATAGCGAGGAGTAGGCACGCCCAGCAGGTGTTGCAGATAAATCTGGCGCGGCGTCGAATCGATCAGGTCGGCGCCGCGCACGATGTCGGTAACGCCCTGCTCCGCGTCATCGACAACGACGGCAAGCTGGTAGGCCCAGAAGCCATCGGCGCGCTTGAGAACGAAGTCGCCTGACTCGGTTGCCAGATGCTGCGCCATGTAACCGGCGGCACGGTCGGTGAATGCGATCAGGCCGGCAACGGCCGGGGTTGCGGGAATGTCGGCCGTGGTCGCGGGACTGCCGGCCGGGATGGCGCGACTATTGATGATGCCTGCCGTCCCGGCCGCGTCGGGTACCCGCATGTCGGGCACCCGTACGCGCAGACTGCGCATGGTCTTGCCTGGCGCCAAGCCATTACGGCAGGTGCCGGGATAGATGGCGGACCCATCGGGTGCGGTGCCGAGGCGGGAATCGGCGATTTCGCGGCGGTTGCAGCCGCAGGGATAGACGTGCGCGCCGAGTTTGTCCGCGGCGGTCTGGTACAGCTGCTTGCGCTGACTCTGCCAGACCACGTCGCCGTCCCAGTCCATGCCCAGGGACCGCAGGAGCGCCAGCATGGTCTCAGCGGCGCCCGGCACGCTGCGGCCTTCGTCCACATCTTCGATCCGCACCAGCCAGCGGCCATGATGGGCTTTGACATCCAGATAGCTGGCCATGGCCGCCACCAGCGATCCCTGGTGCAGCGGACCGGATGGCGAGGGCGCGAAGCGGCCAATATAGTGAGGTCGATTGAGCACGTGCTGGCGTTTCGCTGGAAGGTTATTTCGCGGATGGAGCCGCTTCAAAATCCTTGATCGTTTTGGTCACCTTGTCCGCCACCGGATTGGGAACGGCGATGGAGAGCTGATAATGCTCGATCTCGAATCCCTTGTCCGTCTTGCGCATAACCCCGCTGGCCTGGCACACCCCCATCTGGGTATCGAGGAGTTCATCGAACCAGATGAATTTCTTGTCGGCGGACATATATACATTGCGCTTGGTGGCTTTAAAAGACCACGCCGAGCCCTTGTCGAAGAAGCGTTTGGCCCAGGCCTTGAACTGGTCGCGGTTCCACAGCTCGGTCTTGTCGGTGCCGATATAAACCCCATGCTTCGCCATCTTGTCGAAATAGGCCGGACGCGCATGCGCGGCGTCGTCGTGCCATTCGTCGATGAAGGCGTTGATCTGCTTCGTATAGGGCGCGGCGGGGTCGGATGGCTGGGCAAACGCGGCCAGGGTGAACAGGGACAGGATGCAGGCCAGCAGGGTTTTCTTCATTCTGACTTTCCGGAAGCAATGGGCGGGATGATACGCGATTGTACACGCCCCGGACGAGCACCGGCGTGATCGACGCAGCCGGCAGGATCGCGCCCGCCTACATGGCTAAATAGAAACCATTATTAACCCAGCTCAACTCATATTATCACTTTGGCGCATATATTATATTTTTTAAAGCCATTAATAAAACAGGAAAAACTTATTAAGTCGAATGTATGAATATTGGGTAAATTCCTGGATATCCGATCTTTATCGCGCATAAAATAAGCCAAAGTACTTTCTCTTCGGAATAATGTGATATTGTTAAATCCGCTGATATAAGCATCAGCCAAACCTGACGACGTTCCATTTCCATTCTTACCGTTCCATTTGCGGCTTTTAGCAATGCCGTATCCATTCCGAGGATTTTTCAGATGAAATTACTTGTAGCTGTTGGAACACTCGCGCTGGCGTCCGTGACGCAGGCGTACGCACAGACCGTACCCACGGCACCTTTTGGCACCTACCAAAAACCCTTTGCCGCCGATTCGCTCTGGAATTCCTATCCGGTCAAACCGGTATTCGACACCTGGCAAATCCCGGCCACCACATGGAATCCAGCCATTCAAGGCGGCGATTACTCATCCGGAATTTTCGAAGCGAAAGCCAGCGACGCACCGATGCTGATTTACCCGGTCGCCGGCAGGAGCGGCGTGGTCGATACCGACACCGAGATGTCGACCCCGACCTACACGATTCCCCATTGGCCGGCAAACACTGTTCCCGCGAAAGGCAGCGATGGCCATGCCGATATCATCGATGCGGGCCTGAACCGGATCTATTCGTTTTCCAACCTGAAGAAAAACACCGAAGGCAAGTGGACCGCGACCAGGGTGTCGTGGACGCCTTTGAACGGCACTGGCTGGGGTGACCCGGCCCATCACTATCAGGGAGCGCGCGCGGCCGGTCCCGCGCCGACGGGCGGCATGATCCGCATCGCCGAGGCCAATGATGGAAAACCGCTGTTCGAGCACGCCCTGTCCATGTCGCTCGATTTCACAGGATTGCTGGCCGGGGCCGACCGCTACACCTATCCGGCGACCGCAGCCGATACCCCGATACCGGACAAGCCGAACACGGGCCGGATTCCCGAAGGCGCGCGCGTCATGCTGCCGCCCGATTTCGACCTGAGCAAGATCACCGATGCGCGGCTGCTGAAGGTCGCCAGGACGTTGATGAAATACGGCGCCTATGTCGTCGACCGCAACTACAACACGCCCTTTGCGATCTATGTGGAAATTGGCGCGGACTGGTCCGCGTCGCCGCCTGCCCAGCTCGACCTGGTACGCAAGGGGCTGCGCCGGGTGCTCGGACAGAGCGGCCACATCGACGGCAACGGTATCCCGCGCGTGCCGGAATCGCGCGTCAACCTGCTCTCGCTGCGCGGCGCCTGGACCCTGATCGATGGCGTTGGCTCGCAAGGCGTGTACGACACCTTCAGCCAGTCGCTGGTGTGGGGCACGACCACGACGCGGCCGATGACCCAGATTAACTATTCGAACTGGGGCCTCGGCCGGGTCGCGAACAAGTACCCTAGCGCGCCCAAGCGCTACAAGCTGTCGGTCGAATCGACGGGTGGCACCACCATGAGCATGACGATGCAGGTGGGCACCGTCAAAACGACGACTGCGCAACTGGGCAATGGCCAGAGCGAGACGGTGGTATGGCCCGATAAAGCCACCGCCTTCTTCACGGCCAAAAAGCCGGTGGGCGGACCAGCGAACCTGAAAGCGCGCCTGATCGAACTGCCGGCAGGCGAATAATCAGTCCGGCAGGGCAATAAAAAAGCGAGCCATCGGCTCGCTTTTTTTAATGGCAACGCGTTTCGATCAGCGTTTGTCCATCGGTTTCACGTCGCGCGTCGGCGAGCCGACGAACAGCTGGCGTGGACGGCCGATCTTTTGCTCTGGATCGGAAATCATCTCGTTCCATTGCGCGATCCAGCCGATGGTGCGCGCCATCGCGAAGATACCGGTAAACAGCGACACCGGAATGCCCAGCGCCGATTGCACGATGCCCGAGTAGAAGTCGACGTTCGGGTACAGCTTGCGCGACACGAAGTATTCGTCTTCCAGCGCGATTTTTTCCAGCGCCATGGCCAGCTTGAACAGCGGATCGTCCTGCAGACCCAGCTCTTGCAGCACTTCGTGGCAGGTTTCGCGCATCAGCTTGGCGCGCGGGTCGAAGTTCTTGTACACGCGGTGACCGAAACCCATCAGCTTGACGCCGGAGTTCTTGTCTTTCACCTTGGCGATGAACTCAGGAATCTTGTCGACGGTGCCGATTTCCTTGAGCATGTTCAGTGCCGCTTCGTTCGCGCCACCGTGCGCCGGGCCCCACAGGCAGGCGATGCCGGCAGCGATACAGGCGAACGGGTTGGCGCCCGACGAACCAGCCAGGCGAACGGTCGAGGTCGACGCGTTCTGCTCGTGGTCCGCGTGCAGGATCAGGATGCGGTCGAGTGCACGCACCAGCACTTCGTTGACTTTGTATTCTTCGCACGGATTGCCGAACATCATGCGCATGAAGTTGGCGCTGTACGACAGGTCGTTGCGTGGGTACACGAACGGCTGGCCGATCGAGTATTTGTACGACATGGCGACCAGGGTCGGCATCTTGGCGATCAGGCGGATGGCCGATACTTCGCGGTGATGCGGGTCGTTGATGTCGAGCGAGTCGTGGTAGAACGAGGCCAACGCGCCGACGGTGCCAACCAGCACCGACATCGGGTGCGCGTCACGGCGGAAGCCGCGGAAGAAGAATTGCATCTGCTCGTGCACCATGGTGTGCTTGGTGACGGTGTCGCTGAATTTCTGGTTTTCTTCTTTGTTCGGCAGTTCGCCGTTCAGCAGCAGGTAGCAGGTTTCCAGGAAGTCGCAATTGACGGCCAGTTGCTCGATCGGGTAACCGCGGTACAGCAGTTCGCCCTTGTCGCCATCGATGTAGGTGATGGTCGAGTTGCAGGCGGCGGTCGACATGAAGCCCGGGTCGTACGTGAATTTGCCGGTCTGGGCGTACAGCTTGCGGATGTCGATGACGTCCGGGCCAACGGTGCCCTTGTAAATCGGCATGTCGATGGGCGTGCTGCCATCGGAAAACGACAGGGTGGCTTTGGTATCAGAGATGTTCATGGCACTTCCTTCTTGGGAGGTGAGGTCTACAAAATAAAAATTACGAAACTTGTCGGGCTATTGCCACGGGCGGTTGCCAAGGGTTGTTGCCAAGGCTGCTGCCACGGGCTGTTGCCACGTTCACGCTTGCTGCAGGCGCAACAGCAAGGCGCGCACATGCGGCAAATCGACTTCACCTTCGGGCTCTTTGCGCGCCAGGATCAGGTCCATCAGCGGATTGTCCGCCAGATCGAGCAGCCGGGTCAGCGCATCGACTTCTTCATCTGTCAACCCTTCCTCATGCGCGTCAAGGAAGCGCGTGAGGATCAGGTCGTTTTCGAGCAACCCCCGGCGGCTGCGCCAGCGCAGTCGCGAGCGGTTGGCCGGGTCGGATTGGTGCGTATTCACTCTAGAGTCCGTCGTTGGGTCAACACTATACTCCGCCTGCCGGATTTCGGCAGTACGGTACTTTTACTGTATTACTGACAAGCAGACACCATACCGGGAGGCATGCAAAAGCATGCCGGATGGCAAGCGGGCGCGACGCGGACAAGGTGGTCCGCGCCGCGCCCGCCGAGGTGCCTTATACAGCGCGGCGAACCATCAATTCCTTGATCTTGCCGATTGCCTTGTTCGGGTTCAAACCCTTCGGGCAAACGTCGACGCAATTCATGATCGAGTGGCAGCGGAACAGGCGGTACGGGTCTTCCAGGTTATCCAGGCGCTCGCCGGTGGCTTCGTCGCGGCTGTCGGCGATGAAGCGGTAGGCTTGCAAGAGGCCCGCAGGGCCGACGAACTTGTCCGGATTCCACCAGAACGACGGGCACGACGTCGAGCAGCAGGCGCACAGGATGCACTCGTACAGGCCGTCGAGCTCTTCGCGCTCGGTCGGGGTCTGCAGGCGCTCTTTTTCAGGCGGGATCGACTCGTTCACCAGGTACGGCTTGATCGAATCGTACTGCTTGAAAAACTGCGTCATGTCGACGATCAGGTCGCGGATCACCGGCAGGCCGGCCAGCGGACGCAGGACGATCGGCTGGGTCAGCTCGTTCAGGTTGGTGGTGCAGGCCAGGCCGTTCTTGCCGTTGATGTTCATCGCGTCCGAACCGCACACGCCTTCACGGCAGGAGCGGCGCAGGGCCAGCGAGTCGTCCACGTCCGACTTGATGCGCTGCAGGGCGTCGAGCAGCATCTTGTCGGTGTCCTGCAGCTCGACGGTCACGTCTTGCATGTACGGCTTGGCATCCTGGTCGGGATCGTAGCGGTAGATTTTCAGTTTTACGGTGCGTGTCATGTTCTGACCTTAGAAAGTACGTGGTTTCGGCTTGAAGGTATCGACCGTCAGCGGCTTGGTGATCACAGGCTTGTACTCGAGGCGGTTGCCTTCCGAGAAGAACAAGGTGTGCTTCATCCAGACGTCGTCGTCGCGGTTCGGGAAGTCGCTGTGCGCGTGCGCGCCGCGCGATTCCTTGCGTGCCACTGCCGATGTGATGGTCGCTTTCGCCGTTTCAATGAGATTATCCAGTTCCAGCGCTTCGACGCGCGCGGTGTTGAACACCTTGGACTTGTCCTTGAACGAGACATGCTTGCGGCGCTCGTCGAGCACCATGATTTCCTTGTAGCCCTGGGTCAGCAGCTCGTCGGTGCGGAACACGCCGCAGTACTTCTGCATGGTGGCGCGGATATCGTTGGCCACGCCCTGCACTTTTTCGCTGCCGGTCGAGTGTTCCAGGCGGTCCATGCGGTCCATGGCGAAGTCGGCCGCATCCTTCGGCAAAGGCTTGTTTTCCTTTTGCTTCAGGTTGGACGCGACCACGTGGTTGCCGGCCGCGCGGCCGAACACGATCAGGTCGAGCAGCGAGTTGGTGCCGAGGCGGTTGGCGCCGTGCACCGAAACGCAGGCGCATTCGCCGATCGCGTACAGGCCATTGACCACGGAAACCGGGTTGCCGTCTTTCGGCACCACCACCTGGCCGTGGATATTGGTCGGAATACCGCCCATCTGGTAGTGAATCGTCGGCACGACCGGGATCGGTTCCTTGGTGGCGTCGACGTTGGCGAACTTGTGGCCGATTTCGAGAATCGACGGCAGGCGCTTGGCGATGGTGTCGGCGCCGATGTGGCGCAGGTCCAGCAGCACGTGGTCCTTGTTCGGACCGCAGCCGCGGCCTTCCTTGATTTCCTGGTCCATCGAACGCGACACGAAGTCGCGCGGCGCCAGGTCTTTCAGGGTCGGCGCATAGCGCTCCATGAAGCGTTCGCCATTGCTGTTGATCAGGATGCCGCCTTCGCCGCGCACCCCTTCGGTAATCAGCACGCCCGCGCCGGACACGCCGGTCGGGTGGAACTGCCAGAATTCCATGTCCTGCAGCGGCAGGCCGGCGCGCGCCGCCATGCCCATGCCGTCGCCGGTGTTAATGAAGGCATTGGTCGAGGCGGCGAAGATGCGCCCTGCCCCGCCGGTGGCGAAGATGGTGGTCTTCGCTTCCAGGATCATGCATTCGCCGGTTTCCATTTCGAGCGCAACGACGCCCACGCAATCGCCTTCGGCGTCGCGGATGATGTCGATCGCCATCCACTCGACAAAAAAGTGGGTACGCGCGCGCACGTTACGCTGGTACAGCGTGTGCAGCAGCGCGTGGCCGGTACGGTCGGCCGCCGCGCACGCGCGCTGGACCGGCTTTTCGCCCTGGTTGGCGGTGTGGCCGCCGAACGGACGCTGGTAAATCGTGCCGTCCGGATTGCGGTCGAACGGCATGCCGAAGTGTTCCAGCTCGTAGACGACCTTCGGTGCTTCGCGGCACATGAATTCGATCGCATCCTGGTCGCCCAGGTAATCGCCACCCTTGACGGTGTCGAACATATGCCAGTGCCAGTTATCTTCCGACATGTTGCCGAGGGACGCGCCGATGCCGCCCTGGGCCGCGACCGTGTGCGAACGGGTCGGGAAGACTTTCGACAGCACGGCAACGTTCAGGCCGGCTTCAGCCAGTTGCAGGGATGCGCGCATGCCCGAACCGCCGGCGCCGATGATGACCGCGTCGAAACGGCGGGTAGGAAGTGCTTTTTTGATTGCTGCCACGATTAAACGCTCCAGAGAATTTGTACAGTCCAGGCTGCGCAGCCGACCAGCCACAGGATGGTGAGCGCTTGCAGGGTCAGGCGCACGCCGACCGGTTTGATGTAATCCATCCAGATGTCGCGCATGCCGACCCAGGCGTGGTAGTACAGGCCGGCGAAAGTCACCAGGCTGAACAGCTTGAACCACTGTTGCGAGAACAGGTGAGCCCAGCCTTCATACGTGAAGTTATTGCCAGTCAGGAAGGAGATCAGCAAGGTGAAGGTGTACACGGCCATCACGACCGCGGTGAGGCGCTGGGCCAGCCAGTCTTTCAGGCCGTAATGGGCGCCGACGACGAGGCGGTTACGTCCGACATTATTCTTTGCCATCAAAACACTCCAAACAGTTTGAGACCAGCCAGTGCGGTCAGGATCAGGCTGACAACCAGCACGCTGACAGCGCTATGGCGCGAGGAATCCTTCTCGATGCCCATGTGCATGTCCATGAACAGGTGACGGAAGCCGGCGCAGAAGTGGTGCATATAGGCCCAGATCAGGCCCAGCAGGACCAGTTTGGACAGCGGATGCGAGAGGATGCCCTGGAAATACGCGAACGATATTTCGGACTGGACGCTGTTCTGGAACAGGTACAGCAGGAACGGCAGCATCAGGAAGATCGCCGCGCCGCTGATGCGGTGCAGGATCGACACGTAGGCGCCAGGCGTCATATTGTAATTCATCAAATCGGTAACATGAATGTTACGGATCTCGGGCCGTTCTTTTTTTGGAACTTCCTTCACGGCTTCGGACATGGCAGTACCTCCCCTTTGACTAACTAAATTGTAATTAACCCGCAATTTTCGCCCATTTTGCCGAAATGCACCAATATTCCTCTTGGGATTGGCAAGTTCAGCAACAATATGGGCAGATGCTCGCTACTTTCTTATGATCAATGCATTTTAAACGGAACGGGCATTTTGTGCACCGCACCGTCGCACTGCCGCCCCCTGAATCGAGGGTCAATCGCGGTTCGGCAACACTTGTCTTGAAACTACGACAAGTCATTCTGGTAATGGTGATGCGTGGTCAGGTACAGACCGCGGCGCAGCTCGACCGCCTTGTCGCCGTAAGTGAACGACACGCGCTCCGCGCACAGCAGCGGCGTGCCTTCCGGCACCCCGAGGAACTGGGCGGCGCCGGCGTCGGCCCCGAGCGCGCGGATTTTCTCGCTGGCACGGATCATGCGCGTGCCGAACTCGGACTCGAACAACCCGTACATTGGACCCTTGTACTCGACCAGACGTTCCGCGGTCAGTCCCTTGAACAGGAGGCCGGGAAGCCACATTTCTTCAAGAATTGTCGGCGTGCCGTCGAACGACATCACGCGCTTGATATACACTACGGAGTCGCCCGACTTCAGATCCAGCAGGCGCGCCACTTCGGCCGGCGCGCGCATGCGCTTGACTTCGATGATCTTGTTGTCGGGATGGTGCGGCACGCCTTCGTCGGGCATCAGGCGCAGGAAGCGGAAATGCGCGCGCGCCTCGTGGTGGGTGGCAACGAAAGTGCCCTTGCCCTGGCGCCGCAGCACCAGGTTTTCGGCGGCCAGTTCGTCGATCGCCTTGCGCACCGTGCCCTGGCTGACCTTGAAACGGCCGGCCAGCTCGACTTCGCTGGGAATCATTTCGCCGGGTTTCCACTCGCCCGCCTGCAGGCCCTGCGTGATGAGCGCCTTGATCTGCTGATAGAGGGGACTGAAGGTCGGCGAACTGCCCGACGCGCCGGCGGAAGCGCCGGTCCCGCTGGCCGTTGTACCATGCAAGATCGGAGGGGTCGGGACTGGGTTCATAGACCGAGATTTCAACACAAACGGGCTTGCCAGTCCAGTGCAATCGCCGGAGGTTATGTGTCTTATATAAGATATATGATATGAATTGACAGATCGCTTTCGCGCGCCTACACTCGCGGTCGATCCGGCATGCGCGCGTATCGCCCCGCGGTTTTTTCCGGCTGGGCCGGGAAGTTCAGGCCGTGGTATCCAATCCTGGTATCCGATTTGGTATCATTACCGTTTTCCCGAACAAGCGTATCCTCAGCTTCGACCGTTTTCTTTCCCACTTTGGAGATTCATCATGGCTAAAACCCCACTGCGCGTTGCTGTCACCGGCGCTGCCGGCCAGATCGGCTATTCCCTGCTGTTCCGCATCGCGAACGGTGACATGCTCGGCAAAGACCAGCCAGTCATTTTGCAACTGCTGGAAATCGCTGACGAGAAAGCCCAGAAAGCGCTCAAGGGCGTCATGATGGAAATCGATGACTGCGCATTCCCGCTGCTGGCCGGCATGACCGCCCACGCCGACCCGATGACCGCCTTCAAGGATGCCGATTTCGCCCTGCTGGTCGGCGCCCGTCCACGCGGTCCTGGCATGGAGCGTAAAGACCTGCTCGAAGCCAATGCCCAGATCTTCACGGTGCAAGGCAAGGCGCTCGACGCCGTCGCTTCGCGCAACGTCAAGGTGCTGGTGGTCGGCAACCCTGCCAACACCAACGCCTACATCGCCATGAAATCGGCGCCGTCGCTGCCGGCCAAGAACTTCACCGCCATGCTGCGCCTGGACCACAACCGTGCCCTGTCGCAGATCGCGTCCAAAACCGGCAAGCCGGTCGCCTCGATCGAAAAACTGTGCGTGTGGGGCAACCACTCGCCAACGATGTACGCCGACTACCGTTTCGCCCAGATCGATGGCGCTTCGGTCAAGGAAACCATCAACGACGACGCATGGAACCGCGACACCTTCCTGCCGACCGTCGGCAAGCGCGGCGCTGCGATCATCGAAGCGCGCGGCCTGTCGTCGGCAGCGTCGGCCGCCAACGCAGCCATCGACCACATGCACGACTGGTACCTCGGCACCAACGGCAAGTGGACCACGATGGGCATTCCTTCGGATGGTTCGTACGGCATCCCTGAAGGCACCATGTTCGGCTTCCCGGTCACGACCGAGAATGGCGAATACACGATCGTGCAAGGTTTGCCGATCGACGAGTTCTCGCAGGAACGCATCAACCTCACGCTCAAGGAACTGACCGAAGAGCGTGAAGGCGTTGCCCACCTGCTGGCCTGAGTTTCAACGCGGCCGGATTCGTGGATCCCGTAACCCCACCGATTCGCCGCACGCGCCGTGCCGCCCCGAGCGGCACGAGCGCTGCTGTACCTGAGAAAATGAACATGCATCCCTCCGAGGTTTTATTCCAGGGCAAACGCCAGCCTTTGCTGCTCCCCGCCTGCGACCACTATGCAGGCTCCGAAAAGCTGATGCTCAAGTCGATGGCCCTGCAACAAGAGCTTGGCCCCCTGTTCGACATCACGTTCGACTGCGAGGACGGCGCCACCGCCGGTGCCGAGCCCGAACACGCCCAAATGATCGTGCGTCTGCTTAACGACGACGGCAACCGCCACAACCGCATCGGCGTGCGCGTGCACGACGTGGCCAGCCCGTTTTTCGAGGGCGACCTGGCCGTGATCGTCGGCGGCGCCGCCCAGCGCCTGGCCTACATCGTGCTGCCCAAGGTCCATGGCGCGGCGGAAGTCGCGCGCGCGATCAAGTCGATCAACCAGCATGCCGCCAAGGCCGGCCGCGCCACGCCGCTGCCGGTGCACGTGCTGATCGAAACCCATGGCGGCCTGCGCGAAGCCGATGCGATCGCCGCCCTGCCCCAGGTCGAGTGCCTGTCGTTCGGCATCATGGATTTTGTGTCCAGCCACTACGGCGCCATTCCCGGCGCGGCCATGCGCACCCCTGGCCAGTTCACGCACCCGCTGGTGGTGCGCGCCAAGCTCGAGATGGCGGCCGCCTGCCACGCGCACGGCAAGGTGCCCTCGCATAACGTGACGACCGACATCAAGGACAGCGCCGTGGTGGCCAACGATGCCCAGCGCGCCGCCGCCGAATTCGGCTTTACGCGCATGTGGAGCATCCACCCCGACCAGATCAAGCCGATCCTCAAGGCGTTCACGCCGCGCCTGTCGGAAGTGAACGAAGCGACCAACATCCTCACCGAAGGCAAGAACGCCAGCTGGGGCCCGATCGCGCAGAACGGGCGCTTGCACGACCGCGCCAGCTATCGCTATTATTGGACGGTGCTGCAGCGCGCGAAACTGGCGGGCCTGGCCCTGCCCGATGCCGCCGCCGCGCTCGTCAACGACCCACAACCAGCCACCTGAACGGAAGCTATTCCCGATGCCAACCCTGATCAAGAACACCCTGCTCGCCTGCTCGCTGGCGATGGCAGCGGCCACCCTGTGCGCGGCCTCGTCGGCCAACGCGGCCCAACCGACACCGGGAGCCAAGGCGGCACCGAAGGCCAAGCCGGCGGCCAAATCGAAGGCGCGCGCGCACCCGAAGGCGGTCGATGTCGTCCCGGCCGAGCCGGAACCGGACATCAGCGACACCACCACCACCGACTTCGACTGCGAACTGGGCAACAAGGTCACGACCTACCATAACGACAGCGACGACGGCCACATCGCGCTGCGCTGGAAAAAGCGCCTGCACCGCCTCACCCGCGTGGGCACCACCACGGGCGCCAAGCGCTTCGAGAACCCGACCTTCGGCCTGGTCTGGATCGGCATTCCGGCCAAGGGCATGCTGCTCGATTCGCGCCTGAACCGCCAGCTGGCCAACGAATGCAAGAACGCCGAGCAGATGAAGCCGGTTGTAGAAACGCCGGTGGCGCCCGTCGCCCCTGCGGCCCCGGCGCCCATGCCGGCGGCAACTCCGGCACCGGGCGAACTTGCAGTACCAGCGGTGCCGCCCGTGGCAGCACCGGCGGCGCTTGACGCCCCTGCAGCAAAATAACTGAAATAACAAATACCCCACTGAAGGAGAGGTCATGTCCCGCAACACTCTGAACACGCTCAAGGATTTCAAACTGTCGGCCGGCCAGAAAGGCAAGTTCTACTCGCTGCCGGCGCTCGAGAAAAGCCTTGGGGTGAACGTCTCGCGCCTGCCGGTGTCGATCCGCCTGGTCCTCGAATCCGTGCTGCGTAACTGCGACGGCAAGAAGGTCACGGAAGAACACGTCAAGCAATTGGCGAACTGGGCGCCAAACGGCGAACGCACCGACGAGATTCCTTTCGTCGTGGCCCGCGTCGTGCTGCAAGACTTCACCGGCGTGCCATTGCTGGCCGATCTGGCCGCCATGCGCAACGTCGCCAACAAGATGGGCATGAACCCGAAAAACATCGAGCCGCTGGTACCGGTCGACCTCGTGGTCGATCACTCGGTCACCATCGACCACTACCGCGAAAAGGGCGCGCTCGACCTGAACATGAAGCTGGAATTCTCGCGCAACAACGAGCGCTACCAGTTCATGAAGTGGGGCATGCAAGCCTTCGACACCTTCGGCGTGGTTCCTCCCGGCTTCGGCATCGTGCACCAGGTCAACCTGGAGTACCTGGCGCGCGGCGTGCACAAGGCTGGCAACACCTACTACCCTGACACCCTGGTCGGCACCGACTCGCACACCACCATGATCAACGGCATCGGCGTGGTCGGCTGGGGCGTGGGCGGCATCGAAGCCGAAGCGGGCATGCTGGGCCAGCCGGTCTACTTCCTGACCCCGGACGTGATCGGCGTGAACCTGACCGGCGCGCTGCGCGAAGGCTGCACCGCCACCGATCTGGTGCTGACCATCACCGAAATGCTGCGTAAGGAAAAAGTCGTCGGCAAGTTCGTCGAATTCTTCGGCGCCGGCACCGAAACGCTGTCGCTGACCGACCGCGCGACGATCGCCAACATGGCACCGGAATACGGCGCGACGATGGGCTTCTTCCCGGTTGACGACGCCACCATCGAATACTTCGAAGGCACCGGCCGCACCACCGAGGAAATCACCGCGTTCAAGAACTACTTCAAGGCGCAGAACCTGTACGGCGTGCCGCAGGAAGGCGACATCGACTACACCCGCGTGGTCTCGCTCGACCTGGCCACGGTGACCCCGTCGCTGGCGGGCCCGAAGCGTCCGCAGGACCGTATCGAAATCGGCAACGTCAAGAACAACTTCATCGAACTGTTCTCCAAGCCGACCACCGAAAACGGTTTTAACAAGAACCCGGCCGACCTGACCAACCACTACGAAACCACCAACGGCGTGCACGTCAAGAACGGCGACGTGCTGATCGCGGCGATCACCTCGTGCACCAACACCTCGAACCCGAGCGTGCTGCTGGCAGCGGGCCTGCTGGCCAAGAAGGCGGTTGAAGCCGGCCTGACGGTCGCTCCGCACATCAAGACCTCGCTGGCCCCTGGCTCGCGCGTGGTCACCGAGTACCTGACCGCCGCCGGCCTGCTGCCGTACCTGGAGCAACTGGGCTTCGGCGTGACCGCCTATGGCTGCACCACCTGCATCGGCAATGCCGGCGACCTGACTCCTGAACTGAACGCGGCCATCGCCGAAAACGATATCGTCGCTTCGGCCGTGTTGTCGGGCAACCGTAACTTCGAAGCGCGGATCCACCCGAACATCCGTTCCAACTTCCTGGCCTCGCCGCCGCTGGTCGTGGCCTACGCCATCGCCGGCAACATGACGCGCGACCTGATGACCGAGCCAGTCGGCAAGGGGACCAACGGCAAGGACGTCTACCTGGGCGACATCTGGCCGACCTCGAAGGAAATCGGCAAGCTGATGAAGTTCGCGATGAACTCCAAGGTCTTCAAGGCCAACTACGCCGACGTCAAGGGCGCACCGGGCAAGCTGTGGGAAGACGTGACCACCACCACCGGCCAGGTCTACGACTGGCCGAAGTCGACCTACATCGCCGAGCCACCATTCTTCGACGGCTTCGAGATGATCCCGAAAGCGGCAGCGACCGGCATTTCCGGCGCGCGCGCACTGGGCGTGTTCGGCGACTCGATCACCACCGACCACATTTCGCCGGCCGGTTCGATCCAGGAAAGCGGCCCAGCGGGCAAATGGCTGCTGGCCAACGGCGTCATGAAGGCCGACTTCAACTCCTACGGCTCGCGCCGCGGCAATCACGAGATCATGATGCGCGGCACCTTTGCCAACGTGCGTATCAAGAACCGCATGATTCCCGCCAAGGCCGACGGTTCCGCGGTTGAAGGCGGCATCACGATTCACCAGCCGAGCGGTCAACAGATGTCGATCTACGACGCAGCCATGAAGTATGTGGCCGACGGCGTGCCGACGATGGTGTTTGGCGGCGAAGAGTACGGCACCGGTTCGTCGCGCGACTGGGCGGCCAAGGGCACCCAGCTGCTGGGCGTGAAAGCGGTCATCACCCGTTCGTTCGAGCGTATTCACCGCTCGAACCTGGTGGGCATGGGCGTGCTGCCGCTGCAATTCATCGGCGACGACAGCGTGCAGACCCTGAACATCACGGGTAACGAAGTGTTCGACCTGAAGGGCCTGGAAGGCGAGATCAAGCCGCAGCAACTGGCGACCCTGGTCATCACGCGCGCCAATGGCGACGTGCAGGAAGTCAAAGTCCTGCTGCGTATCGATACCCCGATCGAAGTCGACTACTACAAGCATGGCGGGATTCTGCCGTTCGTGCTGCGCCAGCTGCTGGCCGCGTAATATCCGCTACCCCGCGCCAGCGCGGGGCTGGAGCAAAAACGCCGGATTCGTCCGGCGTTTTTTTTCGTCCCGCGGTGTTGCGACAAGGCCAAGTGAGTGCCTGCTACCCACCCTCCCGCTCAACTTTTTTCACACTTCTTGCGCCGTCTTCATGGTCGGCGGACGAATGAACTACAATACGGCTGATAAGGGTTTATCATTGTTCCGACATTATTGATCCGTTCATTCACTTACAAAGACTCTTATACGCCATGCGTCGTCCAACCAAAGATTCATCCCATAAGTTGTCGGCCGAGAGCCAACGCCTGGTCAGCATCAGCCAGGCTATCGTACAGGCGTCCAGCCGCATTGAAGAACGGGCCTGGGAGCGCCAGCTCGACACGCAGCTCCAACGCCTGCTCAAGAGCGGCCACCAGGATACCGTCGACACCACCCTCAACGTGCTGTTCAAGGAAGACCTGAACGCCTACGACACCCTGATGGAGGGCGTCGAAGCGGTCAGCGAATCGTCGACCATGGTCGAGCAGCACGACGGCGCGGAAAAGACCTTCCAGGCACTGCTGGTGGCGGCGCCGATCCTGGCATGGACGCGTTTTTCGATCGCGTCCGGCACCGTTCCGGCCGAGCTGCTGCAGACCCTGTCCGCCCACTTTTCGGCGCACCTGCTGGCCGATGGCGTGCAGATGGCCATGGCGCCGACCCTGTTCTCGATCGACCAGCTGCCGCGCACCCACGCCGAAACCTACACCACCACGCACAAGCTGGCCCAGGCCGCGCACAAGGGCACGGCCGTCAAGCCGATCGCCAAGCCGGCCGAGACCGCGCCTTTCCTGGCCGACACGCGCTACCTGATGGTGGCCATCGTGGCGCCGCTGGGCGTCCCGCTGTTCCGCTGGCAGGAGCCGCAGTTCCAGTCGACCTTCATGGTCGAACGCGCCAATGCGCTCGAACAGTGGCGCGCGCAGGCCGGCCCGACCATCACGCGCCTGCTGCCGGGCTGCGGCGTGGAACTGCTGCTGCCGGAAGCGTACTACGTGGCCTGCCGCGAAGCGGATAAGCTGATCCGTCCGGTATCGGTGCGTGCCGCCGTGCATTACCTGACCAATACCCTGGGCGTGGAAGCGTCCGACCTGCGCGCCGTCATTGCCGGCTTCGGCGACGAGTCGGCCGAAGGCCAGATCGACGAGTACCGCGTCGGCTTCACCATGCGCCAGACGGCCGATGTGATCTACGGCATCGTGTGGCCGCTGTACGGGCAGGAAGACGAAGACGGCACGCCGGTCGAAGGCTTGTCGGCCGCCGCCCTGGGCGGCATGGGCGAGCCGAAGGCGCCGCTTGACGAAATCATCGGGCACCTGAACGAAGCTGGCGTAACCCACATCAAGCGCCACAACGAGCGTTTCGTGACCGAGTATTGCGACGACTGCGACGCGCCCCTGTTTGCCGATCCAACTGGCGAACTGGTGCATGCGGAAATGCCGGAGGACGCGCCCGCGGGCACGGAGCATTTTCACTAAGCAGGTGTTGCCACTTCAAGAACCCGGGTCCTCCCGGGTTTTTTACGCCGCCAGCTTTGTTGGGCGCGCACAAGATAACGAAATGCCAACACCCCTACACTCGCTGGGTGGCCCGCCCGGGCCGCGTCAACGCACTGTGGAGAACAAAGCATGGACGATTTGATGATTCAGGTGGTGCCGGTGTTGACCGGATTTATCGATACTCTCATCACCTGGTACCTGGCAATCGCCAAGGTGTTCAAGTGGTAGGCAAGCAGCCAGCTTAAACCCGCAACGCGTGGGCGCCCTGCCCACGCCGCCTCTCCCGCCTGCCTCCACCAATCCCGCAGCCAGCTCGCATCGATCACTCTTTGCGCGGTTGCCGGGGCCACGTTTCCGCGCTCATATCCCCTGCTTTCGTCCCCTCCGGGCCGAACACGCAGGTGCTGCCAGCCCCCTGCCAAGCGCCCGAGCGCGTGTTGTTTCGGCACTACCCACAGTAACAAAAATTGCACTTTTGCATGTAAAATGATGATAAAATATCATTAATAAATACAGCAAGAACGAGTGCAAACGATAACGCCAGGCCATCCTTCCCGCGCTCGTACCACCCCGGTTCTCACCTTTTTTGCCCCTCGCTCAGGCAGTCGGGTTACCGAACTTGCCGCTTCAATTCGCCCGAATTGACTGACTTTGAATGAACAGGAACATCGCATGAGCGAATCGTCTTTTAGCCTCCAGGACCTGATCAGCGATCGGCAGCATGATCGCATTTTGCGTTTGTCCTTTCCGAACAGCGACGGCCCCGCATCACAACTATTGGTTAACCGTCTGGACGCGTTTGAGGCGCTGTCGCGCCCGTTTGAATTCACGGTCGAACTGCTGTCCAACAACCCCAACGTGGCGCTCAAGGACTTGCAGGGAAAGATGATGTGCGTCCAGCTCGTACGTGGGGATGGCACGATGCGCTATTTCACCGGACGCGTGTTCAGCTTCGGCCTGAAAACGGTCGACGGCGGCGTGTCTTACTACGAGGCGAAACTGGGTCCGTGGTCCAAGTACCTGACTATGCGCAAGGACAACTACCTGTTCCACAACACCACCTTGTACCAGCAAACGTCGAGCATCTTCGGCGACTATGGCAGCCTGGCCGAGTGGGATTGGCGCGTCCAGGGCGCCAGCGGCGTGATGACCGACGCCTGCCAGTTCGACGAGAGCGACAGCAACTATCTGGAGCGGCGCTGGGCCAGGGCTGGCATCTTTTACTGGTTCGAGCATACCGAAGCGGGCCACAAACTGGTGCTGTCGGACGACTCTACCGCCGCCGATCCGATTGACGGGCGGCCGGAGATGCCCTTCCAGCGTCACGGCGGCGCGCATGAAGAGGATGGCATCGGCGAATGGTCGCCGGGACGTCAGATCATGCAAGGCACGGTATCGCTGGCGTCGTACGACTTCAAGACTGGCCGCCCGGCGCAGACCTCGCTGCCTACGGTGCAGCAGCAAGGCGACGTGCCGAATATCGAATCGTACGAATACTCGGGCGCCTTCGGCTTCAAGGACAGCGGCGACGCGCGCGACGTGGCGCAGCGCCAGATGGAATCGGTCGAGGCGGGAGGCAAGCGCTTCGAGGGCGCGGGTAACAACCGCTATGTGATGCCGGGGCGCTGGTTCCGCCTGAGCGGGCACTTCGACGCCGATCCGCGCGGCGACGATGCACAGGCGCGTGAATTTCTCATTCTCGAAGTCAAGCACCACGCCACCAATAACTATCACGTCAAGGTGACCGAACCGTCGCGCTACGAAAACACGCTGACGGCGATCCGCAGGATCATTCCGTGGCGCGCGCCGCGTGCTTTGAACAGCGTCGAGACGAAGATTCACGGCATCCAGACCGCGACCGTGGTCGGGCCGGCGGGCGAGGAAATTCATACCGATCAATACGGCCGGGTGCGCGTGCAGTTCCACTGGGACCGGGTCGGTGCCAGCGACGAAAAGAGCTCGGCCTGGATTCGCGTGGCAACGCCGTGGGCAGGCGCGAATTTCGGGATGACGTCGATTCCGCGCATCGGGACCGAAGTCATTGTGCAATTCCTGGACGGCAATCCGGACCGGCCGATCATCACCGGCATGGTGCCCAATACCGACACCATGCCACCATGGACGCTGCCGGAGAACAAGACGCAAAGCGGTATTTTGTCGCGCTCGACGCCGGGCGGCAGTTACGACAATGCGAACGCGATCCGCTTCGAGGACAAGAAAGGCAAGGAACAGCTCTGGCTGCATGCGGAGAAGGACCAGCTGACCGAAGTCGAGCACGATGAGGATAAATGGGTCGGGAATGACCGCCGCAAGACAATTGACCGCGACGAGACCAACCACATCAAGCGCGACCGCACCGAGACGGTCGACCGCGACGAAACGATTACGGTGCATCACGACCGTACCGAGACGGTCGACAACAACGAAACGATCACGATTCACAACAACCGCACCGAGCGGGTGGATCACGACGAGAAGATCAGCATCGGGGATAACCGCACCGAGGATGTGGGAAAGAACGAGACCATCGATATTGGCGGGAATCGTACTAAGAACGTGGCCAAGCACGAGAAGGATACGATCGGCAAGAACTGGTCGATCAATGTGGCGAAGATGAAGACCGAGACGATTGGCATGGCGTACATGCAGAACGTCGGGCTGGGGCGCATGGAGAACGTGGGATTGGGTTACAGCCTGAATGTCGGCATGATGATGTCTACCGTGGTGGGAAAAAGCCAGTCGACCGATGTCGGAGAATCCATTTCGATTAATGCAGGGGAAGAAATATCGATCACCGTTGGCAAGGCGAGCCTGGTGATGAAATCCGATGGCACGATTATCTTCAACGGACACACGTTTAGTGTGGGCACTACCGATGAGCAATCGTATAAAGCCGATGGAAACATCACCTTGACCGCCAAGACTATTCTCGAGAATTAACCATGCAATCGAAACTCCACGCTCCCGCTACGGCGTCAACGCTCGGGCTGAATGAAGGCCAGACCGAACAACTGCTGCACGATGTGATTGTTCAGACGTCGCACCAGCCAAGGCGAGCGGACGGCATTGCTGTCGGTACGTTTGACGCAATCGGCGATGATGGAATAGCACTTGTCAGCATTCCCACATTTGGACTGACGCGTATTGCCGCCCGTACAATCAGCCCACTGGACCCTGGCCAGATCGGCCAGGCAGTCGCCCTCGGATTCGAATCTGGCGATCCTCAGCGTCCGATTATCCTCGGGTTCATGCTCGCGGCCCCATCAGCCGCACCGCGCCCGAGCACAGATGTACTTCTCGACGGTGAGCGTGTCGAACTTCGCGCCGAGCACGAAATCGAACTCCGATGTGGCGAAGCAGCCCTCATCCTGAGCGCCGACGGCCGCATCCAGCTGCGGGGAACCTACATTACCAGCCAGGCAAGCGCGACACACCGCATTCTGGGCGGCTCGGTTCACGTCAATTAGGAGCGACATGGACATTCAAGTCGCATCAAAGCATTTGATTGCACAGATCAGCACGTCCCTGGATGTGGATGGACGAGAGCATCTCGTCATCGTCATCAAAGGGACATGGCTCATTCCCGAGGCAGGTCAAAGACCGCGGCCGATTGCGTCATCGCCACTGCTCCCGAGCGATAAATTTGTAGGCGATCCGGGGCAAAGTGCCATGATCTGCGGCGACGATTTTGCACGGTATAAGCCGCGTTGCGATGTTCTGTTCGATTCGTGCGCGCATGCTCCCGATGGGAAGGAAGTGCAAGAGCTGACGGTTGCGTGTCAAGTTGGGCCAATGAAAAAGGGTATTAAAGTCGTCGGTCCGCGTCAATGGCGCAAACTTTTGGGAATGTACACGCTTACCAAGACAATGCCTTTTACAAGCATGCCCTTGCACTACGGGCATGCCTTCGGCGGCACCCGCACGTACGAAAAAGGTTGGGGAGACAAGCCTCAGATCCTTACCGAAACAATGCTGAGCAACCCAGCCGGAATTGGATGGGGAGGAAAACGCACCGGGGGCGACCTCGATGGCGAGCCCGCCCCTAATCTCCATGCGCTTGACGATAATATCAGCAGCCCGACCGGCAACTACAAACCGGTGGCGTTATCTGCAGTGGCCAGGCATTGGACGCCACGCACCCAATATACAGGTACCTACGACAAACACTGGGAGGAAGAAATTTGTCCTTTCCTTCCGGAGGATTTTGATGAGCGGTACCACCAGTGCGCGCCGGAAGATCAACAAATTGTCTACCCCAAGGGAGGCGAAGACGTCATTTTGCGAAACATGATGGCAGGGAGGCCGGATGTGCGGTTCAAGCTTCCCCGATTGGACGAGCTACAAGTGAGAATTCTCAGAACCGACTACAGCACCGACATGCTGGTGCCGGTGGTCGACACCCTGTTTTTTGAAACGGAAAAAGGCAGCTTTTCAGCGGTATGGCGAACAAGCGTGCCGATCCGGCGCCGCATTCAGGAATTTTCAGCGCTGGCCGTTGGCCCGGTTGATCCAGCATGGTGGGAACGGAAAAAAACCGGGGCCGATGGCTGCCACGGATGTGCCGGAGAAACCGACGAAAACGAAGGGATCGCATGAGCTCGATGACGAAAAACAGTTTCTGGAATAGGTTCAGCGCGGAACCCATTCATACGCCGTCGACGATGTTGGCAATACGTTCCGCTGGCCTCTGCTGCGCTGTCGGATACAACCTGGAAGCGGCAACATGCGCCATGCGCGCCAATATGGACCACTTTCAACAGAGCGACTTCAAAACAGCGCAGCACGAACGGGTCCTCGTTGCACGCCTGGACGACGATGATGTATGGGGACAAGGCCGGCTAGCGCGCTGGATTGCGTTTGCCATTGCGGATTGTCTTAGTTCGGTCGACGAAACTGATTTCGCGAAAGTGCCTCTTGTATGGCTAGCGCCTGAACCTGAGCGCAGCGGAGCCGATAGCGACTGGTACGCGAGCGTTTTCAGCCAGGCCGTCGATCAGCTCAACTTGCAGTTTCATCCTCGTTCCGGCGTCATGCCATTGGGGCGCGCTGGTCTGGCGAGTGCACTTAAACAGGCAGCAGCGCTGCTTGAGCTACCCGATTGTGAACAGGTTCTCTTGGTTGGCGCCGACACTTACCTGAACGCTACAACCATCAACGCCTATCTGCACGCAGGTCGCTTGCAAGTTCGAGGAAACACTGATGGGTTCATCCCTGGCGAAGCCGCTGCGGCAGTTCTATTGCAGAAAGCCGTCCTCGGTAACTTGAGCAGTGATGTGGCCCATAAAAGCACTTCCGCCATACATATTAGCGGCTTCGGGGTCGGCGATGAACCGGGCCGCCTGGACGGCAGCGTACCAAGCAAGTCGCGAGGATTAACAACTGCAATTCGATCAGCAGTGAACATGAGCCAACGCGATTACAGCGCACTTGAGTTCAGAGTCAGCGATCAGAATGGCGAATCATTTTTCTCCCGCGAAGCGGCCAACGCAATCACCCGGGTGACACCGACCGGAGGCAACATGTTAAAGCTGATAACGATCACGGATTGTATTGGAGAAGTTGGGGCCGCTACCGGACCGGCAATGTTAGCTTATATGTCAAAAATAATGTTCACTCCTGCGAGTCCCGGCGAATGCGGATTTTTGCATTTGGCAAATGATACGGGGCTGCGCTGCGCAGTGATATTGCAACGAAACATCGCCTAGGAGGTAGCAGTCAATGAATACCCGAGTTTATGCCAACGACAATCAAATTTGCTCGAAAGCTGCGGATGGACAATCATCGGCATTCGCGGACCCATGCTGGAGCCCACCCGCACCGGGCGCGGGGCCGGTATTGATTCCATATCCCAATACCGCGTATGCCAAACAACTCGAAAAAGGAAGCACGACGGTATTTATTTGCGGGACACCAGTAGCGCTGAAAGACGTCTCATATTTAGCGAACAGTACTGGCAATGAACCGGCAACTCCATTATTTAAAAAAGGAAATAAGACCGGCGTAATCAAGGGGAAAGCGTATTTTACTCAGTGGTCATCAAACGTGAAATTCGAAGGATTAAACGTCTGCAGGCATAATGACACGATGACACATAACCACAGGTAATTCAATGTCAACAGCATTTGATAGACATCAACGCCGTAAGGCGGCGGCTGAAAGAGCGAAAGCCAAGAATGACACCCCTGCTCCGGCGCAAAGCACCAGAAGAACGAGCACCACAAGCAACAAGAAACTAGCCAATACTGCTGATTATCACTATTTTCACAACAAAAAAGATAGCGCTAACTGCAAAGCTGACGCTGAACGCATAAAAAACGAATGTGCGGACAATGATGAGTCGAAAAAAAAATCCGCAGACGCTCTGAAAAATGCGAGGCTCAGCAAGGAATCGGGCGTTGCGCCGTACTTTATTAACAAGCTTAAAGATGCGTTAGGCAAGATTGATGCTCAAGCGCGGAAAGCCAGCGGATACACTGCGAACGACAAAAACCGGTGGATGCAGAATCATTGCGACGGCCTATGGCAAAAACCTGGGGGCAAAAAAGGCCCAGAAGGCCAGGAAGTATTTAATACCAAAGATTTCAGAGATTCCGTTGTAAGCGACATTCAGAGTTTCATCGCCGACCAAAGTAAACTAGAAAAAGAAGCATTGGAAAAGGTTTTTTCTTTTGCGGACGATTATATGATGAGCCACTGGCAGGATGCGGCGGACAATGCAAAAGAAAAAGCATTGCGGAGGGCAGCATTTTTCCGTTTTCCGGGTGCTGCAACTCTGATGGCAAGAATTGGCACTTGGGAAAGTCTAGGACGATTGATTGGAAATACAATCGGCGCTATTGTAACGAACGATATGGAGCGACAGTTTCAAGCGCTGCAAGATAACGCAAAAGTATTTACAGATGCTATTGAAGCTGGCAGAAAGATATTGACGCCAGGGGGAATGGAAGACGCAATGGCCAGTTTGATGGCTGGGGTAGCGTATGCCAATCCATGCATAAAGGCACGTAAGTGTCTTTTAGTTCCTTACAAGGATGCTGGGAAAACCACTGCCGGAAACGGTTGCTGCCCAGGGCAAACTGGACATCATGTTATTCCGAATGCAATGTTTGAAGCTTTTGCGCCAGTGACCCAGACAGTAAAGACAGCGACAGGAACGGTCGAAAATACCACAATGAAGCCACAAGGACTGCGGAAATGCTGGAAGGATTACAAGGAAAATAATGCCTTGACTATTTGTTTAGAGGGAACCGCCAACCGAATAGCAAATGGTACGCACGGGCTCGCGCACTCCGGAACCGAGAAAATAGTAGAAAATAGCAGAAATTCTCCGGATATGCCATACACGGAAGCTCGGGACCGGACTTCCCAGCTCATGGCTAAGATGTTCGGATGCAAATGGGAATGTATTGCAGAGCAACTTGATGACGAATTAAAAAAGCGGTATAGCAACGACGCGGAATGTGGGAAATTCCCTCAAGATGCTATGGTTTCCCCGCACTCGGGCCGGTCGGGGGGCGGCCCGAACGTACCGATACATACCGGACCTACTCCAACAATGTAAGGAAAACTTTATGAATACGGTCTTCGACAAACCGCTTTGGGACAAAATAGTAAAAGGATTTACTATTTATGATTGTGCAATTTTAAGAGAACACGGTTTTGGTTTTATATTGGTTGAAGAAAAAGAAAATCGTGACACACAGCCGCTCACGCGTTTTTTGACCATGGGTATAGACAAACCTTTGGAAACTCGGTTCTCCTGCATTCAAAGCGACATGTACGGCTTTACCACAATTGCGGTGCGCGACAATCCTGCAGAATATGTGGCAGTCGACACAGCGAGCAAAGTCTTCTCAGTTAACAGTCTACGTATGGACAACGAAAAACCCATAGACAAAGTTATTAACATGTCGACATATGGAAAAAGGATAGGAATAGTCCAAAAAGTCGTGCGAGCTGCAGGGCAGATATATGCTTTAGGTGACTATCGTAAAATTTATCGGCGTATCGGCGTTGACCAATGGATTGAACTCGGAAATGAATCTAAAGGAGTACCTATTCCTTCCGAAGTTCTTAAGGGCAATGTGTATCCGGAGGCATTTGGTTTCGTCGACCTAAGTGCATTTTCTGCCAGCGACATGTATGCCGTGGGAGGAGAAGGTGATGTATGGCGCTTCGATGGCGTAAAGTGGCATAACTGCCCGCTCCCCACTAATGCGGATCTGCAATCGGTTTGTTGCGCTGGCGACGGACTTGTCTACATCACGGAAATGAACGGAAGCGTATGGGCGGGTCGAGCTGACAGTTGGAAACGGGTGGCCAATGCAGACATTAACGCTGGACATCAACCGGTTGATGCTGTCTGGTTCAATAACCGCTTATATCTTGGTGCTCAACAAGGCATTTTTACAATCGATTCGAAGAAAAAAGAGGTCGTTCCCTTACAAAGCGTTGAAAGGGGCGCGCCAAATCCAACCAACGGGGGTCGTCTGGACCTTAGCCAAGATGGAAAATTTTTATTGACTGCCGGACCTTACGGCGCGTGCCTGAATGACGGGACCGGATGGAGAAGACTATTCAGCGCGTTTGATTATCCTTGAATTACAGTTCATTCCATTTAAAACGACGGATGGAGCTGGTTCCGCCGCTAATAACTCAGCGGCCAGCCAAACGTCGATAAAGGCATGGTACGTTTCCGCGCAATTCAATGCCGGAATGGTAGACGGACAACGCGGCGGTGAGCCGAAAGCAAGCCTTACTATCGATGCCATTAACAATGCACACGAAATTGATGAATACAATCTTCAACCAGCCGACTTGGGAAAAATATGTAAAGGGCTTTACAATTTATGATTGCGCAATTTTAAGAGAGCATGGTTTTGGCTTTATATTGGTTGAGGAAAAGGACAATCGTGATGTACTGCCACTGACACGATTTCTCACCATGGCGATTGATCAACCCATGGAACACCGATTTTCTGGTTCACAAACGGACAATCACGGTTTTACAACAATTGCCGTTTGCGAGGATCCTCTAGAATACGTAGCAGTTGATACATCAAGTAACGTTTTTTCGGTTACCAAGCCTCGTAGGGGAAGCGAAAAGCCAATAGATAAGGTCATTGACATGTCGACATATGGCGGAAGGATAGGGGTAGTCAAGAAAGTTGTACGAGCTGCAGGCCAGATCTATGCTTTAGGTACCTATCGCAAGATTTACCGGCGCATTGGCATCGACCAATGGATTGAACTCGGAAATGAATCTAAAGGACTCCCTATTCCGGCCGAAGTTCTCAAGGGCAACGTCTATTCGGACGAATTCGGCTTCGTCGACCTAAGTGCATTTTCTTCCAGTGACATGTATGCCGTGGGAGGAGAAGGCGATGTCTGGCGCTTTGACGGCGTAAAGTGGCATAACTGCCCGTTACCCACCAACGCGGATTTGCAATCGGTTTGTTGCGCTGGCGACGGACTCGTCTACATAACGGAAATGAACGGAAGTGTATGGGCGGGTCGAACTGACAGTTGGAAACGGGTGGCAAATGCAGACATTAACCCCGGACATCAACCGGTTGATGCTTTCTGGTTCAATGACCGATTATATCTTGGTGCTCAACAAGGCATTTTTACAATCGATTCGAAGAAAAAAGAGGTCGTTCCCTTACAAAGCGTTGAAAGGGACGCGCCAAATCCAACCAACGGGGGCCGCCTTTACCTTAGCCCGGATGGAAAATTTTTATTGACTGCCGGACCTTACGGCGCGTGCCTGAATGACGGGACCGGATGGAGAAGACTATTCAGCGCGTTTGATTTTCCTTGAACTACAATTCATTCCAGATAAAGCAGCGGACGGAGTTTGGCCGTGCATCCTAGGAAAATCATGGGTGCACATGGCCTGTCATATCTGATGGCGTTTCTTCACGTTTTTACTAATCTATTAATCACTCTCGCATGCGCCTACAGAAAAATCAGAATGTCATTCCGGCAATGGTACGCAGGCACGTTGAGGACACTGCTTTTTACTGGTCTCAAAACGATGTTTCGGACCGCTCGCCCAGGCTTCACCTCTCGGACCTCAACCGTTTTAATGCTACGTTACAAGCGCATCTTGACGGAATCGAGGTCGCCGGCGTCGGCGCTTGGCCGATTGCCATGGCGATGCTCGAACGATGGAAGAAACCAGGCGAAGCGTTTGCTTGCGCGTATGTTGCTTTCACAACAGGGGAAGCGGCGGAGTTAGAGGCACTGGTTGCTAAAGTCCAGGCGCGCCCGGATGAGCTGTTGCGTGGCGTCATCAGCGCGCTTGCGTGGGTTCCGAACCATATAGCTCGCAATGTGATTGAACGGTGGACAGAACATGATAGCCGGCCGGTCACGGTAGTCGCTGCGCTTCGTGCATTTAGTCTGATCAGCAGCCAAATTACATCCAGCGTATCGTCGGCGAACGGTGATACATGGATTCGGATGCCGCTACATGAATTTTTGACGAGCTCCGACGCCCATGTGCGGGCAGCGGCGTGCCGCGTCGCCGCAAACTACGATGATGACGAGCAAATCAAGGAACGCTTGAAAGATGCACTGAAGGATCCCGATTTTTCCGTTCGTGCCCGGGCCTCAATTGCGGTTGCACGGCTTGCAAAAAGGGGCGCTTATCGTTCCCGTCCAAGTGAACATATCAACGAAGACCTTACCATTCAGAGCGCCGAAACGTTATGGCAATGTATCGTGAGTCAAGTGGCCGTGTTAAACCAAGCCACTGGGTGGTATGCCAACCAAGCGAAACGACGCCTTAACCGATGGGTGGAGCATCTGGCATGGATGGTTACATCTGGAAGTAGTCATGTATCCGAAATTCTGCGCGTAATGCCTGCGCGCACTGCATTGCGTTTCGTGGCCTACCATGGCGACACCGATCATCTCGGGTTCGTTACAAAGCAAATGGCAGATCCGCGAACGGCGCGCTACGCCGGCTGGGTATGGCAGGTTATCACCGGCGTGGATCTTGTCGCATCAGGGCTCGTTATCGAGGAACCATCCTCCGCCGATTCCGCCCTCAAAGCTGTCCAGATCGATGATGACTTTGGGCTCCCTCTGCCCAACAGCACAGTTGTTTCTGATTATCGCATAACACATTGTCCGGGGCAGCGCTGCTTGAACGGGCATGTGGTTACGCTCAGGTCCATGCTCGAAATCATGGAATCGGGCAGTCAAGCTGTTCGCAGCATTGCCTCTCAGCATCTTCAATCCCTGGATCCGGATTTTTTCGTTTCTGTCCGGGCTCCAGCAGTTATTCAGATAAAAACCATAGATCAGCTACAGGAACTGATGCACTTGGAGGGATTACATGAGCCAACCGCTTGATCCATGGAATGATGCCGGTATTTTAGCAAAACGCTTGCAGTTGCCCGGCTTCCGCCTTCTGATCGTCATTGGTGCCGAGGCGTGGTGTACCCGATGCAGAACGATTCGTCCAGACTTCGATTCATTAGCTGCAAGTGCCAAGGCCGACGAGATTTGGCTTTGGCTTGACGTGGAAGATCATGCGCAATTCCTCGGGGACTATCTGCCCGAAAATTTACCCATGATGTTAGTCTATGACGGTGATAAATTGGTATCGTCTGCATTTCTAAACAATGCATCTGCGCTGCGCGTGAAATCCATGGAACCGCTCGATTATGAAGATAAAAATCTTCTCATCGACCCGGGAATTCGATCTCGGCTCATATCCGAAGATTGGGCGTCGGAATAAACCAACCGCCAGATCACCTCACAACACTTGAGTCCAGCGCCGCGCGCTTACCGTAACATATCTCAAATTTCGATCCGAAAATAGCGAATGGGAATACCAGAATGTCCTTATCTATGGAAATGCTGATTTAATCGGCACTTCCATAGATAAACTGCACATTTATCTCGCGGCGCCTGAGACATGACAAAAGTTAATTGCTCCTCCATAACCATTAAAAGGTAAAAATGAACAACACAAAGCTCGCCACCTTCGCAGCCTTAGCAGTCTCGGTCTTTACAAGCAGCCACGCCTATGCAGCCGCCGAATGCCCAATGATCCCCCAGGCAGACGTCATCAAGGCCTTCAACGATCCCAAGGCCCGCATGGATTTCGCCGACCCGTCCGGCATGTGCTCCTTTTCGCTGAGCAATGGCGGCAGCATGACCGCCACCGTTCAAAAGCGCCCGAAAGCGTCGGAAGCCAAAGCCATTTATGACAGCTACAAGGCCACCACCTTCGCTGCCCTGAAACGCAATTCCAGCACCCCTGCCATCGGCCAGGAAGCGTATTTCGGCATGAGCGCAAAGGATGCCAACCCCGGCGAAGCGGGCTTCATCTCCCTGCAAGGCGATTCCCTCTTTGTGATCAGTTACCGTGCCAACGGCAAGATCGATGACAACGTCGCAGAGTCCGTCCTCACCCTCGGCCGCATCGGCAGCGGCAAAAAGGATAACGCGGCGCAATCTTACGGCGAATGCGAATGGTTCACCCCGGCCGAAGTGACGACGCTCCTCGGCAAGGGCAAGCCGACGGTCCAGCGCCTTGCCGCGAACCACTGCATCGCCTCGGCCAATCCAGGCGGCTCGGCCCTGGTCGGCATGACCAGCAAGCATGGCACCAAGGAATCCTTGGGCAACATCATGGCGTCATCCACAAAAATCTGCACCGTGGTGCAGTTGCCGCAACTGGGCGCCAATGCCCACGCATCGTTTGCATGCAAGGCCCCGGCCAATACGGCAATGTCGATCAATTTTGTAAAGAACGGCACCCACGTCATGATGATCTACACGCCGCCTAACCGTGCCGCCGTCGAAAGCGACATCAAGGCGCTGGAGGTTGTGACAAAGCGGGCATTTGACCGCTTCTGATATCAGTCGATTTAGCGCCTGAAACGCGCGTGGTGCGGACGGCAGCGTGTCGTTCCACCAGGCGTGGATAGCACAGTGGTGCGCAGCTTGTCCAGCGCGGCGTAAGCCGGTGGAAACGCGTATGCTCCGCTGTACTTTCGCCACCAAAGACCGCTATGCGCAAACTGCTGATTCCCTACCTCATTCTCATTGCCGGGATGGTTCTTCTGGATGTGCTGTGGCTCGGTTTTATCGCCAAATCGATCTACGCCAACGGCATCGGCCACCTCATGGCTGCAGAGCCGCGCTTCGGGCCGGCAATCGCCTTTTACCTGCTGTATGCGGTCGGCCTGATGTTCTTCGCCCTCGCCCCACACGGCCCGCGCCGCACCATGCGCACCACCCTCACTGCGGCAGCCCTGTTCGGCACGGTTGCCTATGCCACCTACGACCTGTCCAACCTGGCGACCCTGCGCGACTGGCCTCTCAGCGTGGCCTTGATCGACATCGCCTGGGGCTGCGTCGCCAGCACGCTATCCGTGATGGCCGCCAAACTATGCATGGACCGGTTCGACCCAGCCCCTGCTAGCGTTTAACAGTCCTTGTTCCGGTTGCACGGTCCGGACGACTGCCGGTCCTCCTGCTCCACAAGCACCTCCTCGGCCGAGTCCTTGGCAAATTTCAAATGCCCCAGCCCGAAGTGCCAGGTCCTGACCTTGGGCGCGGACACCGTGCCGTCCACCCGCACCTGCTGCTCCCCTTCATTGCCATAACCCCCATCGTCCTCCGCACTCCCATGTAGATATTTGCGCGCCACGAGATTGCCCTTGACGTAAAAATGCGCCATGCCGAGAGAGACGGTTTCGCAGTTGACATTCCCAAGCACAAATACCCCGTGCATCATGCCGGTATCCAGCCCGCGGCAATGAAGGTCGCCATTGACCACGATCAGACGGTCTTTAAGCAGCGCATCCTCGAATGGCGAGAGCGTCTTTTTGGAAAGCGTCTTTTTGGATGCAATATGTAGAATATTGATGTTTTCATCGATTGTGACGGCCCCCTCAAAAACAATTGCCTTCTCGACCTCGGCGAACTCGCTGAGCGTGTCTTCGCTCTTCCTCGCAAGAGGACTGAGCAGCGACACCAGCTTGTAGCGCTTGATCACTTCCTTTGCTGGCAGCACCGAGAACGGCGCATTCGGCAAGGCGACGCTTTGCTTGGGAGCCGGCTTGAGCGCCATCGCCTGCATGGGCGACAACGCCAACGCAGCGCCAGCCAACACGGATGCAATAATAGGGGAATGAGAAAACATGAAACGGACTCCTTGACCGGTACGGGCACAATGGCGAATCGTTTATTTTACGTCAACACTGCGCCCTGTCGTTACCAGAAGTTGCCGCCCGACCGCGACCGCCTGCTGCGCACTCGCCAGCCCGACATCAAGCGCTACGCATCATGACGCCGGACGCGTGGACATCCACTGACGTGCTTAATCCACCGTTCAGCACCAGCATGCAACGGTCATGGAACAAACAATGGATTTTTCTCGACAGCGTCGACTTCCGCATTCACGGCATCGGATTCTCGCATCTGGACAGCGCGTGCGTGGCAGGCGCCTATACCTGCGAAATCGAATCCGAATTGCGCCGTTTGAACCAGCAAAATGCAGCGGAAAACGATGCGCTGATGCAGCGCCATTTTCCAACGGCGCGCTACGACAGGGACCGGCCCGACTTGGACATGGACGCCGCGCGCCAGCTCAACCTCGACACATCATCCTTCGAACACTGCGCCGTATTGTGGGGCCCGGAACCGTTCGACGGCTTTCTGTCGCTTTTGATTCGCATGAGCCGCCACGATGTCTTCATCGGCCCGGCGCGCGGAAAACACCATGGCGCCGGCCCGCATGTTTTCGTCCTTCCCTCAGGCGCATATCAGCATCACCTGAAAGAAGTCCTGTCCCGCCTCTCAGTACCGGCTACCACGCCGAATACGGCAACGCAATCAGGCTCGAATTAAAATACCGGCGGTCGTGCGTGACTTCCTCGCCAATCCAGTCCGGCTTTTCGAACTGCTGGCCTTCCGACGCCAGTTCGATTTCCGCAAACATCAAACCCGCATTCGCGCCCAGGAATTCATCGACCTCCCACACATTGCCCGCGAACGTAATCCGGCGCCGGTATTTTTCAATAATCGGCTGTTCGCACAAGCGGTCCAGCAGTTCATTTGCGTCCGCCAGCGGAATGGGATATTCCCACTCGCCACGCGTGGCGCCTTCGCTGCGCCCCTTGATGGTCATGCTGGCCCCGTCGCCCTCGATGCGCACCCGCACAGTGCGGTCCGGATTGGTGGACAGATAACCCTGGCGCAGCAGCACCGGCTCGCCAAGCTCGCGCCAGGCGTCGCCGACAAGCAAGAACTTGCGCTCGATTTCGACGCCCATGCTCAGCCCAGCGCCTTGAGAATCGGTTGCAGGATCGCCTTGCCCAGCTCGCTGCTGCGCGCACCATTCCAGCCGGTGTACGAATCAGGCAGATCGGCATTGTCCTTGAACGGCATTTCCAAGGTCAGCGACAAGCACTTGAAGGTATGCCCGATATACTTCGACGCCAGCGTCAGCATGTCTTCCTTGTACTTGCTGGCCGCATAGCCGTACACGTTCTGGAAGTCGGGGCTGGCCGCGATGTAATTGTCGATGAAGGACTTCTGCAGCGCGGCGCGCTCCGGCGTGAAATCGTTGAGCATTTCATTGCCGGCCACAAAGTTGTACGGCAGCGCTTCATCGCCATGGATGTCGAAGAACATATCGCAGCCGACTTCGTGGATCTTTTGCTTCACGCACAGCACTTCCGGGCTGCGTTCCAGCGTCGGCGTCATCCACTCGCGATTCAGGTTGGCGCCGGCCGCGTTGGTGCGCAAATTGCCGCGCACGGAGCCGTCCGGATTCATGTTTGGAATGATGTAGAACACCGCGCGCTGCAATAACTTGCGCGAGATCGGGCTGGCGTTGTCGAGCAGCGCATCCATCATGCCTTCGATAAACCATTCAGCCATCGTTTCGCCCGGATGCTGGCGCGCGATGACCCAGATTTTCTTCTCGGCAGCAGGGTTGCCGATCACTACCATGTTCATATCGCGGCCATCGACGGTGCTGCCGATATCATGCACGCGCGCAATCGGGTTCTCCGCCACTTCGCCCAGCAGGCGCAGGTGGCGTTCCCACGAGTACGGTTCAAAATAAGCGTAATACACGCTGTCGAGCTCGGGCGTGTGGGTCACGGTCATGACCTGGCCGTCGAAGGCCGTCGGCACGCGGAACCAGTTTTCGGTATCGTAGCTGGCGGCTACCTGGTAGCCCTCGAATCCGGCGGCGTAGGTCGCCTGGCCGGCGTTCAGGAAGCGGATCGTGCATGCCTGCCCGCGCGCGCCCTGCAGGCGGAAGTGGAACCACTGGTGGATGTCGGCGTGCGAGTCCGGGCGCAGGTTCAGGTCGATCTGGCTGGCTTGATCGGCTTGCACGACGTCAATGGCGCCGGAATCGAAATGCTGGCTGATTTTAATGGGCATGGCGGATCCTTCTCTTCGGTTCTCAAAGAAGAGCATCATACCGAAATGCTGCCCGCTTGTGGGCGGGCAACACCAGCGCGACCGGCTAGAAGCCGAGGTCCATCAGGTCGCCGCGGTACCCTTCCATCATCTGGCGCATCAGTTCCACATTCGAACGATTCAGCAGCACCGTCAGGTTGGCCGTACGGTCCAGTTCCATCGTCATGCGGATGGCATCGTCGAACTGCTTGCACTGCACGCTCAGCACGCGCGGATTGACCACGTCGTCCCAGTCTTCGGGAAGCACATGCGGCAGGTTTGGCGGTGGCAGCAATTCCGGATCCTGGTTCACCGGCAGGTGGGCCAGCAGCCAGAACACGACGGAAGCGGGAAGGAACACGCAGGCATCCTTGCCGCCCTCAAAAGAGAACTTGGCCAGCAAGAGGTTACCGATGGGATCGCATGACAGGTACATGCTCTTGACTTGGCGGATGACTGCTTGTTTCACGACGGGATCCCTCTGGGTTGTTAAATTAGCGCAACAATTCTACCCCATCCCACAGGCTGCCTGTACGAATCGTCCCACAAAAATGGGGAGCCGCCGCTCCCCGTCACGGTCCGGCTCAGCGTGGCTTGTCGCTGCCTGCCTTGCTGCCGCCGCCCGCGCTCTGCTTGTTGCCGCTGTCAGCCTTATCGGTCCCGGCACGGGTGCCGCCCTGCTCCGACTGGCGGTTGCCGTGGCTCATGCTGCCCGCGCGGCGCGCCTCTTCGGACGTGAATTCGTGCGCCGTGCCCTTCTGATGCGCGGCCTTGCCGCCTTCGCTGGCGATTTCGCGCTGGCGCTCGGGATCCATCGATGCAAACCCGCGGTTGCTGGTGCCCTTGCTCCCCGGACTGCCGCTTTGCTTGTTGCCTTGGTTGTTTGTAGCCATGGTCATCTCCTTTAGCTAGTGCCTCTGTCTGACCCCATCAGCTGCGCGCCGATGAGCGATCAAGCAAATCCATCTTAGCAGCGCGCATCGCCGCGGCTATAGGACAGGATGCAAGGACTTTGTAGGACAACAGGCGACGTCCTGTTGGTACTCGATACCCCGATACTACTGGTTCGCTTTACAGGGGATTTGTCCTACACAGTTTCGGATCGTGTTCCGATACATCGCCCGGGAAGGGACGCGCATGATTCCAATCCTGGCAACACCGCTTACGGACTGGACGCTAACCCCGTCCCTCCGCAAGTGGCGGGTGCCACCCTATGTTGTGTCTACTCGGAAAGGAATCAATATATGAACTCGAACCAGCGTAGCGAGGGGAACAATCAATCCAGCAATGGCGGCAACGAGAAATCGGAATCGTCGTCGCGCGGCGGCACAGTCGAGAAAGACAATCTGAATCAATCGAACCAATCGGGCACCCTGGGCGGATCGCAGCAGTCGGGCGGCCTGGGCGGCTCGAAGCAGCAGCAAGGTGGCTCGCAACAAGGTTCGCAGATCGGCCAGCAAAGCACGGAACGTTCCGGCTCGCAAACCGGTAGCCAGCAGCAAGGCATCCCGGGACAGCATCAATCCAACGATGTTGCCGGTGGCATGCCAAAAAGCCCTGGCGGAAAACGCCTGTCGGCCGATCAGGACATGGATGACGACACCGGCCTGTCCAACAAGCAGAACCGCCAGTCGGCCGATCTGGACGAAGGCAGCCGTCAGTCGCAGCAGAGCAACGTGGGACGCCGCAGCGACGGCACCCCAGATTAATTAGTCTGCTGTTGCGGTGATTCGGGGTGGGCACGGGCGACCGTGTCCACCCTTAGCGTTTGGGGCAGCGCCAGCGTGGCGGCGCTGGCTGGGAACACCGGCTGGCGCAAGCCCGGCGCCTCCCACCCGTACAAGAACGTGCAGGCCGTCCCGCATACCCTGCCCTGGCAAGGCCCCATGCCCGCGCGCGTTTGCAGCTTGGCGCTGCGCCAGCCTGTGTGTGGCGCCAGGTCGGCCGCCAGCACATCCTCGCAGCGGCAGACGATGGTCGAGCCGGTGCACATCGCACGCAGCGACGGCAAGGGCGCAAACGATTGCGCCAGCAGCGCGCTGAACGCCTGCGCCGTGCCTCGCGCGCGCAGGTCGCTGGCGTTCGGCGCACCGCCGACCACATCAAGTCCCGCGATGCGCCCTTCGGCCAGCGCCTTGTCCACGCCCCCAATGCCGGTCGACTCCCCCGCCGCCCACACGCCCTGCACGCTGGTGCGCTGCGCGCCATCGACACCGACCCTGCCCTGCTCCACCGCGCAGCCGAACAACGCGGCCAGTTCCAGCGATGGCGTCAGGCCGAAGCCGCACGCCAGAAAATCGCAATCGATTGCCTTCTCGCGCCCGCGTTGACGCAGCAGCACGCGTTCGATACGCCCGCTTCCTTCGGCGGCCAGCACGCTGGCGCCGCGCAGATACGGCACACCGCGCAAGCGCGCCGCCAGCTGCAGCGATTGCAGCAGTTTTCCGTGGTGCGACAGCGCCAGCTTCGCCGCGAAGCGCGCAAGATCGCCGCTGCCGCGATGTTCAACGAGCGCCACTACTTCCCCGCCATGCTCGCGGACAGTCGCCGCCACCGCCAGCAGCAGCGGTCCGGTACCGGCCACCACCACACGCTTGCCCGCCACCGGCATGCCACCCTTGATCAGCGCCTGCAGGCCGCCCGCGCCGGTCACGCCGGGCAGCGTCCAGCCCGGGAACGGCAGCAGCAATTCGCGCGCGCCGCTGCACACGATAACCTTTTCCCATGGCTGGGTGAGCGCGCCGTCGGCAGCTTCCAGCAGTAGCGCGCGCGGGCCGGCCGGCGCCACCACGCGCGCCCCGCCCAGCATGGTCACGTGCGCTCGCGCACGCAGTGCTTCCCACAACCGGCTGGCGCGCTCGTCGCGCCAGCGCTGCGGGCCGCCACGCCATATCTGGCCACCCGGCGCACTGTTCTCATCGATCAGCAGCACGCTCTGGCCCGAGGCCGACGCCGCCTCCGCCGCCGCCAGCCCTGCCGGACCGGCACCGAGCACGATCACCGGAGCGCTCATGTCCCGCTCCCCGCGCCCGTGACGATGACCATGCCGGGGCGGCACGCACTCTGGCACGCCAGCCGGTGCGGCCGGCCATCGATGCTGACCCGGCACTCCTGGCAATAGCCCATGCCGCAGAACGCAAAGCGCGCCTCGCCGCCGACCGAGCGGCGCGTGCACAGCGAATCGGCCAGCACCAGCGCCGCAATCACGCTCGCGCCTTCCGCCACGGCGACCGGCCGGCCATCGACCTGCACAAGAATGTCCTCAGTCGCCATCGCTGACCTCTGCCAATGCCGCGAAACGCGCCGGCGCGTACGGCGTCGCATCGATCTGGCTCGCGCGCCCGATGATCTGGTCGGTCAGCAGGCGCGCGGTGGCGAACGCGGTGGTCGCGCCCAGGCCTTCGTGGCCGCAGGCCAGCCAGGTGCCTGCCCGCCCGGGATGGGCGCCAATCAGGGGACGGCCATCGGGCGACGCCGGCCGCATGCCGGTCCAGGCACGCACGATGTTCATGTCGGCCAGGCAGGGCAGCAAACCGATTGCGCTGCGCAGCACGGCCGCCAGCACCGGCGGTTCGATGGCGCTGTCGGTGCGCCTATCCTGGCGGCACGACCCCACCAGCCACTGCCCGGTGGGGCGCGGCTGCACGTTGGCCGCAACCGCCAGCGCATCGTCGCCGGCGGCGCTCTGGCCATAATTCATGCTCACGATCTGGTGCGCCAGGCGGCCGGGATAGCGGTCGGTGATCGCCAGGTGTCCCTTGCGCGCGAAAATCGGCAGCTCGGGCATCAGGCGCGCGCACTGCACGCCGGCCGCCACCACCACCGCCTGCGCGCTCAGGCGCGTGCCATCGTCGAGCGTCAAGCCGCCCTGGCCGGCCTTGCATACGCGCCGGCCAAGATGCAGCTCGCCGCCGGCGCGCGTGAACTGCTCGCTGAGGAACTGCGCCACCGCCGGGGGATACACCACGCTGTCGCCGCGCACGCGCACGCCGCCGCACAAGCCTTGGCGCAGCGCCGGTTCAAGCCGCGCGACCTCGTCGCCACTGAGCGCTTCGGCGTGCCACCCCTGCGCCGACAGGCGCGCGGCGCGCGTGTGCGCCTCGGCCAGCTGATGCTCGTCCTCGGCCACCCACAAGGTACCGCAGCGCGAGGGCTCGCCCACACCCGGATGGTCGTGCATGAAGGCGTCCCACAGCCGCAGCGACATCAGGCACAGGGCCAGCTCGTCGCTGCTCTCGTCCAGCGCCACCAGATGCCCCATGCCGGCGGCCGTGACGCCCGAACCCGGCGTGGCCGCATCGACCAGTGCCACCGTCATGCCCTGTTCGCGCAGCGCCAGCGCGCAGGCCGCGCCGACAATGCCGGCGCCCACCACGATCGCATCGTACCCCCGCACCACTGCGTCAGCCGAAGCGCGGCAGTTGCGGACGCGTTTCCATCGCCGCGCGGATGATGCGCTCGGCCCGCGCGCGCTGTTCGCCTTCGAGCGGCAGGCGCGGTGCGCGTACGCGCTCGGTCGAGCCGAGCGCCATCGCCTCGGCCAGTTTGATGTTCTGCACCAGGTAAGTCGACACGTCCAGGTCGAGCAAAGGCCGGAACCAGCGGTAGATCGACAGCGCCTCGGCCTGGCGGTCTTCCTTCATCAGACGGAAAATGGCCACAGTCTCCTTCGGGAAGGCCAGCACCAGCCCCGCCACCCAGCCCACCGCGCCCACGGCCAGCGCCTCGAACGCCAGGTTGTCGACACCGGTGAACAGATCGTAGCGCTGGCCCAGGCGGTTGATGATTTCCGTGGTGCGGCGGATATCGTCGGACGACTCCTTGACCGCCACGAAGCGCGCATCGTCGGCCAGTTCTTCCAGCATGTCGGTGGTCACGTCGACCCGATACGCCAGGCGGTTCGAGTAAATCATGATCGGCAAGTCGCCCGCCGCGGCAATGGCGCGCAGGGCGACGATGGTTTCACGGTGGTTGCTGTGATAGATCGTGCTCGGCACAACCATCAGGCCGTCGGCGCCGGCCTTGGCAGCCTTTTCGGCCAGCGCGCAGGCTTCGCGCGTGCCCGCTTCGGCCACCGTCAGAATGGCCGGTTTGCTCCCCGTGACCTGCTTGGTCAGGCGCAGCACGGCGATGCGTTCGTCCTGCGTGAGCATCGGGCCTTCGCCCAGCGAGCCGCAGGCGATCAGGCCATCGCAGCCGGCCTCCATTTGCAAACCGAAGCAGCGCTCCATTTCGCCCATATCGAGCGAACCGTCTTCATTGAATTTGGTCGATACAGCGGGAATAACACCTTGCCACATGGGGGTACCTTGCTTTCTCCGGCGCGCCGGTCGGTTTAGAAGCATCCAGATTAGCCCTGTCAAGGGCTGCGGTCTTGATCGATGGACGAGCGTGCAAAGGCTCAAATCGGCACAATTATTTTCGCCGTGCCGATTTATACTACCGCATTGCGACCGAACTGGAGAGACCCCCGATGGACATGAGTACGCTGTTATGCGAGGCCCCGGCCATTCGCGCGGTGCAGCTGGCCTCACTGGAAGCCCTGTTCGACGCGCTCAACGACGTGGCCTTTTTTGTCAAGGACCGCGAGGGCCGCTACGTGAGCGTGAACACCACCCTGGTGCGGCGCTGCGGCCTGCGCAGCAAGGACCAGCTGATCGGGCGCACCGCGCTCGAAGTCCATCCGCGCCTGTTGGCACAGACTTACCAGGCGCAGGACCGCCACGTGATCGACAGCGGCACGGCGCTCAAGAAGCACCTCGAACTGCACCTGTATCCGAGCCGCGCGCGCGGCTGGTGCCTGACCCACAAGACGCCCCTGCGCGACGAGAACGGCGCCATCGTCGGCCTGGCCGGCACCTCGCAAGACCTGGGCCTGGCCGACGAACTGCATCCCGTGTACCGCAAGATCGCCGACATCGCCGCCCACATCCGCGAAAATTATCACGCCAACGTCAGCATGGAGGAACTGGCCACCAATGCCGGCCTGTCTCTCTCGCGCGTGGAGCGGCTGTTCCAGCGCGTGTTTCATTACTCGCCGCGCCAGTTGCTGCTGCAATCGCGCCTGGGCGCGGCGATGGCGCTGATCGAATCCGGCACCAAGAACAGCATCGCCCAGATTGCGTACGCCTGCGGCTATACCGACCACAGCGCATTCAGCCGCCAGTTCAAGGCTCACACGGGCATGAGTCCGGTCCAGTACAGGGCGCATTGCCGCGGGGATTAAGCACGCTTCAGGCGAACTCAAGCGTACACGGCCAATTGTTAGCCGTCGATATAATGGGCCGACGCTTACCCATTTGAGATAACCATGAAGAAACTGCATGCGGCCCTGCTCGGCGCGATTTTGCTGGGCGGCGTGGCCGCCTGCTCGCCGCTGCCGACCCTCAACGCGCTCTCGCCCGGCAGCGGCCTGCGCAGCGGCAGCGCCCTGGCCTACGGCGAAAACGCCCGCCACAAGCTCGATGTGTACTCGCCGGAAGACTCTGGCGTGGCAGCGCCGGTCGTCGTATTTTTCCTGGGCGGTAACTGGACCAAGGGCGAGCGCGAGGATTACGCCTTCGTCGGGCGGGCACTGGCCGCGCGCGGCATCGTGGCCGTCATTCCCGACTTCCGGCTGTATCCGGAAGTGCGCTATCCCGACTTTCTCGATGATTCGGCGCGTGCCGTCGCCTGGACCGTGCGCGAGATCGGACGCTACGGCGGCGACCCGGCGCGCCTGTTCGTGATGGGCCACAGCTCCGGCGCCTACAACGCGGCCATGATGGCGCTCGATCCGCAATGGCTGGCAAAACAGGGCATGCAGCCGGCCGCGCTGCGCGGCTGGATCGGCTTGGCCGGGCCCTACGATTTCCTGCCGATCGAAAACAAGATCACGCAGCCGGTATTCCACTTCCCCAACACGCCACCGGAATCGCAGCCGATCAACCACGCCAGGGCGGGCACGCCGCCGGCCTTGCTGATTGCCGCGAATAGCGACAAGCTGGTCGACCCGGTGCGCAACACGGGCGCGATGGCGGCCAGGCTGCGCGGCAAGGGTGTGGCGGTGCAGGAACTGCATTTCGACAAAGTCAGCCACGCCACCCTGGTGGCATCGATGGCCGCCCCGCTGCGCTTTTTGGCGCCGACGCTGAACACCGTGGAACAGTTCGTCAAAAGCGATGCCGGACGGCTTGTGACTGCCAGCACGACTAACTAACTCTTCCCAGTATGAACTTGGTTCCCGCCTCTCCAGGAACTGGCCGCTCGACTTGATGGAGTTCGGTTCAGCGGTTTTCTGATCACAAACTCAAAACCGTCATTCCCGCGCAGGCGGGAATCCAGTTCCGTAGCGCAGTTGCAGGCGGCTCATTGAACTTGGATTCCCGCCTGCGCGGGAACGACAAGTTCTCAACGGTATTACCCTCCTCCCTCCCTCCCTGTCCCCACGCTCCATCAAGCGTGCACTTGATGCAGATTCAAACCGCGCGATACAGCAGGAACTCGTCCGCCTCTCCTCGAATCGAACCATTCTCATCGTTCACCGCTCGCAGGGAGGCAACATGACGTCGAGAACACCCGATCCGCACGACCACATGCACGCGAGGCCGCCATGCGCCGGCTGAAAGTGCTGACCTGGCACACCCACGGCAGCTATCTGTACTACCTCACCCAGGCGCCGCACGAGTTCTACGTGCTGTCCAAGCCGGGCCGCCCGCCCGGCTACGGCGGCCGCACCACCAACATGCCGTGGGGCGACAACGTGCACGACATGCCGGTGTCCGAGGCGCGCCACCACCAGTTCGACTGCATCATCTTCCAGGACGACGAGCAGTACGAGAAAGACCAGTACGAGTTTCTCAGCGCCAGCCAGCGCGCGCTGCCGCGCATCTATATAGAACACGACCCGCCGCGCGAGCACCCCACCGATACCCGCCACCTGGTCGATACGCCGGAAGTGCTGCTGGTGCACGTGACCCCCTTCAACGCGCTGATGTGGGACAGCGGCACCACCCCAAGCTGCGTGATCGAGCACGGCGTCAAGGTGCCAGAGGGCGTTCACTACCGCGGCCAGCTCGACTGCGGCCTGGTCGTCATCAACCATCTGGCGCGGCGTGGCCGGCGGCTCGGCGCCGATATCTTCCAAGCTGCCCGTGCCGACGTGCCGCTCGAACTGGTCGGCATGGGCGCGCAGGAACTTGGCGGCCTGGGCGAAATCGAACATGCCAGGCTGCCCGCCTTCGCCGCCAATTACCGCTACCTGTTCAACCCGATCCGCTACACCAGCCTGGGCCTGGCCGTGATCGAAGCGATGATGGTCGGCATGCCCGTCGTGGCACTGGCCACCACCGAAATGGCGGCCGTCATCGCCAACGGCGAGAACGGCTTCATCGATACGCGCCTCGGCACCCTGATCGGCCACATGCGCGAGCTCGGCCGCAATCCCGCCCTGGCGCGTGCGCTCGGGGCCCAGGCGCGGCGGCGCGCGCGCGAACACTTTGCCATCGGCCGCTTCTGCGACGACTGGGACCGCGCGCTGTGCCACGTGACCGATCTGGCGCGCGCCCCCTTCCACGGGCAGCTTTACTGAGCAAATTCCACTAAAAAATCAACAAAGGAGCTGGCATGTTACTTGGTGACTTACATCCGGACCCGCGCGCCGATGGCGCCGTCAGGCGCATCGCCATCGTCAGCGAGCACGCCTCGCCGCTGGCCGCGCCCGGCAGCGTCGACAGCGGCGGCCAGAACGTCTACGTGGCCCACCTCGCGCGCGAGCTGGCGCTGGCCGGCTACCTGGTCGACATCTTCACCCGGCGCGACGCCATCGGCCAGAAGCAGCTGGTGCACTGGCGCAACAACATCCGCGTGGTGCACGTGCCGGCCGGGCCGGCCCACTACATTCCCAAGGAACGCATGCTGCCCTACATCGACACCTTCGCGCGCTTCGTGGCCCGCTTCGCGCGCCGCCAGGAAGCGCTCTACGATGTGACGCATGCCAACTTCTTCATGTCGGGCATGGTCGCCCACCATCTCAAGGAGGTGCTCGGCATTCCCTTCGTCATCACCTTCCATGCGTTGGGCCAGGTGAGGCTGCGCGCGCAGGGGGCTGCGGACGCCTTTCCGCCATCGCGCCTGCAGATCGAAAACAGCCTGATGCGCCACGCCGACCGCATCATCGCCGAATGCCCGCAGGACCGGCAAGACATGGAGCAGCTCTACGACGCGCCCGGCAAGCGCATCGACATCGCCCCCTGCGGCTTCGATCCGCACGAACTGTGGCCGGTGCCGATGCGCCTGGCGCGCCAGAAACTGGGCCTCACGCAGGGCAAGTTCCTGGTGCTCCAACTCGGCCGCATCGTCCCGCGCAAGGGCATCGATACCGTCATCCACGCCCTGGCGCTGCTGCGCCGCCAGCATGGCATCGACGCCGAACTGCTGGTGGTCGGCGGCGAGGCTGCCGCCAGCCCCTACCACGACACGCCGGAGCTGGCGCGCCTGCGCGCGCTGGCGCAGCAGCTGGGCGTGGGCGCGCAGGTGCGCTTTACCGGCCGCAAGGAACGGGCCGAACTGCGCTACTGGTACAGCGCCGCCAACGTCTTCGTCACCACGCCCTGGTACGAGCCGTTCGGCATTACGCCGGTGGAAGCGATGGCGTGCGCGCGGCCAGTCATCGGCGCCGCCGTGGGCGGCATCAAGCATACCGTGCTCGATGCCGCGAGCGGCTTCCTGGTGCCGCCGCGCGACGCCCAGGCGGTGGCCGACAAGCTCGCCCTGCTGCAGCGCGATCCCGCCCTGGCGGCCGGCATGGGCGACGAAGGCATGCGCCGCGCCTTCCAGCACTACACCTGGCGCCACGTGGCGCGCAAGGCCGCGGCCATCTACGCCGACGTGGTCGGCAAGCAGGTTCCCGCCGGCAGCGCCGCGTGCGCCGTTTCCCGTTTGTCCACCCGATAGGAGAATGCCTCATGTCCGACCAACACCTCGATCACGAAGCGCCCAGCCTGCGCGGCAAAGCAGTGTTCGTTACCGGCGGCGCCAGCGGTCTCGGCGCGGCGCTGTGCCAGCTGCTGGCGCGCTCCGGCGCCGACCTGATCGTCGCCGACATCAACCGCGACATGGCCACCGTCAGCGCCAACATCCTACGCGAACATGGCGTGCGCGTGCACGCGCTCGGCTTCGACGTGGGCGACCCGGCCAGCGCCGAGCACGCCATTGGCACGGCGCTGGAGCGCTTCGGCCGCCTTGATGTGCTGGTCAACAATGCCGGCACCGACGTCACCCTCCCGATGGCCGACATGACGCCGCAGCAATGGATGCGCGTCATGAATACCAACCTGAACGGGCCCTTCCTGCTGGCCAAACATGCCTCGCAACACATGCGCGCGGCCGGGGGCGGGCACATCATCAATGTCGCCTCCACCGCCGCCAAGCGCGCCTGGCCCAACGCCAGCGCCTACCATGCCAGCAAGTGGGGATTGCTGGGCCTGTCGCACGCCATGCATGCCGAACTGCGGCCCCACAACATCAAGGTCACGGCCGTGATCGCGGGCGGCATGCGCACGCCGTTCCTGCTCGACCGCTTCCCCGACCTCGACCAGGCGACCTTGCAAGACCCGATGAACGTGGCGCAAGCCATCCGCTCCGTGCTGCTGTTGCCGCGCGAAAGCGTGGTGGCCGAGATCACCGTGCTGCCCATGCAAGAATCCTCCTGGCCATAAAACATGAAAGCGATTTTCCTGGACAAGGATGGCACCCTGGTCGATGACGTGCCCTACAACGCCGAGCCGCGCCGCATCACCCTGTGCAGCGGCGCCGGCGCCGCCCTGCGCCTGCTGGCGCGCTGCGATTACCGCTTCTTCATCATCAGCAACCAGGACGGCATCGCGCACGGCTATTTCGACGAAGCGGCGATGGACTGCGTCGAGCGGCGCCTGGCCGACCTGCTGTTCCGCGAGCAGCTCAGCCTGGACGGCTTTTACTACTGCCCCCACCATCCGGACGGCAAGGTGCAGGCGTATGCGCTGCCGTGCACCTGCCGCAAGCCGATGCCCGGCATGCTGCTGCGCGCCGCGCGCGAACACGGCATCGACCTGCGGGCCTCGTGGATGGTCGGCGACATCCTCCATGACGTCGAGGCCGGCAACCGCGCCGGCTGCCGCACGCTGCTGATCGACAAGGGCAACGAAACCGAGTGGCAGCTCGGCCCGCACCGCGTTCCCACCTGCATCGCCACCGATCTGTACGGGGCCGCCGTCATGATCGTCAACGATGACGAGGCGCGCCGATGAGCGCGCCGGACTGGGCCGATGCGCGCAACGTCCTGTGCGTACGCCTCGATGCGATGGGCGACGTGCTCATGTGCACGCCGGCGATCCGCGCCGTCAAGCAGGCGCGGCCGGACCGCGTGCTCACCCTGCTCAGTTCGGGGAGCGGCGCGGCGCTGGCGCCCTACCTCGACGATGTGGACGCCGTGATCGGCTATGCGGCGCCGTGGATCAAGGCTGGCGGCGGCCATCCGCCGTCGAGCGACGGCGCCTTTATCGCGCGTCTGGCCGAGCGCCGCTTCGACGCGGCAGTGATTTTCACGTCCTACAGCCAGAGCGCGCTGCCGGCCGCCCTGATGTGCTATATGGCGGGCATTCCCTTGCGCCTCGGTCATTGCCGGGAAAACCCCTACCGCATGCTGTCGCACTGGGTGCTGGAAAAGGAGCCCGAGTCGGTGATCCGGCACGAAGTGCAGCGCCAGCTCGACCTGGTGGCCAGCATCGGCTGCCGCGGCGACAGCACTGCGCGCCTGCAGTTTGCCGTGCGCGCGCACGATGTGGAGGCGGTGCGGCACATGCTGGGCGAACGCGGCATTGAACCGCGCCAGCCGTGGGTACTCATGCACCCGGGTGCCAGTGCGGCCTCGCGCCGCTATCCGCCGGCGCGCTGGGCCGAGGTCATCCGCGCGCTGGCCAGGCGTACTGGCTGCCCGATCGTGCTGACCGGGGATGCGCACGAGGCGGAATTGATCGATGGCATCCGCAGCACTTGCGGCGTGCGCACGCACTCGCTGGCCGGCCAGCTCGATCTGGGACAGCTCGGGGCGGCGATCCGCCTGGCCACGGTTGTATTGTCGAACAATACGGGACCGGCGCATATTGCCGCGGCCGTGGGAACGCCGCTGGCCACGCTGTATGCGCTGACCAATCCGCAGCACACGCCGTGGCAGGTGGAAAGCCGCTTGCTGTTCCATGATGTGCCGTGCCGCTTCTGCTACAAGAGCGTGTGCCCGCAAGTGCATCACGACTGCCTGGACAAGGTGGCCCCGAAAGTCGTGGTGGAGGCGGTATGCAGTCTGATGGCGGCAAAAATTCATCACCGGGCGCAACGCCGTTGACGCAAGCCACTGGGGCGACTGGCAAGCCCGTTACCGCCATCTTTGCCGGTAACGGCAAGGACGGCGTCGAGGTAAGACGCCGTGCAGCTTACTCGGTCGACAAGGCGAAATTCGGGTTCGAGATAATTCCCGCAGTCAACCTGGCCGCCACCAGGCTGACCTCGCCGTCCGGAATAATTCCCCGCAAGCCTTCGCACAATTGCATGTACTGCGCGATGGTCACCGCGGCGCGATGCGCATTGAGCACGGTCGCACCTGCGCCACTGGTAATCTCGCTCAGCATGACTTTGACCTCGGAATCGCTCATGGTGTTCTCACTATCGGTAGGAAAACGGCGAGTATAGGCCCCCGCGCCGAATGCTTGCGTTCGCGCGCGCACCATCGAAGCGGAACCACCCTTGCATGGCTTGAGTGTTAGCATTCACAGCAACTGGGAACCCTCGCCATGAATCTACATATTCGCATTTCTGCCGCCCTGCTCGCCGTGGTCGCCATCGCTGGCACGACCGCCTGCTCCACGCCCGCGCCGCCGGCCAAGCCTTCCCTGTTCGTGCGTTTGGGCGGCATGACGGGCGTGACGGCGGTGGTCGACGATTTCGTCTCGAAGGTGTCGGTCGACCCGCGCTCGAAACGCACGTTCGAGGGCGTCAATCTGCCGCGGCTCAAGGCCAGCGTGGTCTTACATGTGTGCGCCCTCTCCGGGGGGCCATGCAAATACGAGGGCGATTCGATGGCGCTGGCGCACCGTGGCATGGCGATCACCAGTGAAGAGTTAAGCGTGATGGGGTACTACGTGGACCAGGCGTTGCAACGGCAGGGGGTTGCGCGGGCAAACAGGGAAGAGCTGGAAAGCATGCTCGACAAGCTGGGACCGGAAATATTGAACAAGTAGAGGGAGCAACGGGGCGCCGGGCGACGCCCCAGCCTTGCGGCGTGGCATGCGGTTAGCCGCAATTTTCCACAACAACGTCGCGGACCAGGCCGGCTTGATTGAGGAAGATCGTCACCCGGCCGGCCACGAAATCCTGGGTGATGAGTGCGCCGAACGGCACCACGCGGACACGGCGGCCAGTGAGGTCGCGCAGCGTCAGCGGAAGCGACCTGGGCAGGTCACTCGTCAAATTCCAAGTACGGCAATTGTTTTGCATCATAACCTCCTTGAATGCTCGCCGGACAAGCCGCCTGCGGCAGCTTGTCCGGCGGGGGCGGAACGACTTAGCCCTCGACGATCTTGGTACGTGCGGTGACGGACTTGATCAGTTCAATCGCGGCCAGCACCTTCGCGCGCGAGCTGTAGCTCTCGCCACTGGCGATGATCTCGTGATTCTTAGCCCTCAAACGCCAGCGCCATTCTTTACGGACTTTTTCCGAAGCTTGTTGGTAGATTTCGAAATACATGATGAACCTCCCATGACGTGAGATTTCAGTGTTACAGAGCCGTATACCTGACGTTCTGATTGGTTCAATAAATGCCTAGACCAATATCAAATAAGTCTCCATTTTCCTCAAATAAATTTTGCGGTTGAGCATTGCAATTGCCAGGGAAGTTGGTGCCGGAAGGCACGTTCGGACAAACGCCGTAGAATGACGGGCTATCCATTTTTTGAAGAATGTCCGTATGACGAACACCTCTCCCGACCAGGCTTGCGCCGACGCGGCCGCCCTCATCGCCCAGGCCGATGGTCTGGTGATCACGGCCGGCGCCGGCATGGGCATCGATTCCGGCCTGCCCGACTTCCGCGGCGACCAGGGCTTCTGGCGCGCCTACCCGGCCCTGGGCACGCACGGCTTGCGGTTCACAGAGATCGCCAATCCCCGCGCCTTTCGCGAACGTCCCGAGCTGGCCTGGGGATTTTACGGACACCGCCTGCAGCTGTACCGGCGCACGGTGCCGCATGCGGGGTTCGGCCTCCTGAACAAGATCGCCGCGCGCCTGCCTGGCGGGGCCTTTGTTTTCACCAGCAACGTGGATGGACAATTCCAGCGCAGCGGCATGGCGCACGAGCGCGTCGTCGAATGCCACGGCAGCATCGAGAAACTGCAATGCCTGGGCGACTGCGGCGAGCCGACCTGGTCCGCGCAAGCGTTCGTGCCGGTGGTCGATGAAGAACAGTGCCTGCTGACCTGCCCGCTTCCACGCTGTCCCCGCTGCGGCGACATCGCACGCCCGAACATCCTGATGTTTGGCGACCGGCTGTGGGATTCGGTGTATGCCGACCAGCAGGAGCACCGCCTGAAGGTCTGGCTGGCGCGCCAGCGCCAGGCGGTGATCATCGAAATTGGCGCCGGCACGTGGATTCCATCGGTGCGCGTGTTCGGCGAAAGCCAGCAGCGCCCGCTGATTCGGGTCAATCCGGGCGAATCGGCCGTCGGCTTGCCGCGCGATATCGGCATTGCGCTTGGCGCGCTGGACGGCATTTCGCGTATCGCCGCGGCGCTGGACGCGCTCTGACGTCTGCGACGGTCGCCGCAAACGCCGTCTCGCAGCGCTAGGCGCGCTTCAGGCGGTCGATGGCGCCGTCGAGCTGCTCCATGGCCGCCCTTACCCGCTCGTCCAGGAAGGGGGCGATGGCAGCCACCCGCACTTGCGGCACGCCCCAGAGCGCCTCTCCAAGCACGCAGGCGGTCGCGGCAATGGTGTCGCTGTCGCCGCCGTGATACAGGCAGGCGGCCAGCAGCGAATCGACGTCGTCGCTTTCCGCCAGGCATCTCATCACGTCCTCCAGCGTATCGTCGGCGCGCACCCGCATCGGGGAACCGGCCTGGCGATTGGCCTCGACCGCGTGCAGGCTGCCGCCGCCCGCTTTCCATGACGCCAGCAACGCCGCCTTGCTGGCGCCGTGCAGCGCTGCCCAATGTAATTGCACGTAGGTGTCGGCCGCCTGCATCGCGCTTGGATGGCCGTGCGTGGAGCGCGTGATGTCCGCCGCCACGTGGCGTGCCCCGTCCAGGCTTGGGGCGAGCGCGGCGACCGGGCCGAGGCGCATCAGCGCGCCGTTACCCCAGCTCACACCAGCTCTTCCGGGGACGATCCCAGCGCCCAGGCGGCGAACAGCTTGCCGTAGCCGGCCTGGGGATAGTTTGCCGCCACCGAGACGCTGCGCACCCTGCGTGATAGGCTTGGCTGACTAATGTATAAGGACATGGGTTCCAATTGCAACAGAACGGTTGTGTTCAGCTGAGCATAACCGTTCTTATGGAAAGCATATAGTTATGGAAAGAGCTGGCGCTGTTGCGCGATCCCAGCCCGGTCCGGCTTGCCACCGGTGCAAATTCGCTCCACATAACGCGCAGCTAACGTAGCCGGAGTACGGACGCGTTCCTAAGGTGGCGATCCTATCCCCGTCGAGTACAATCGATTGGGGATAGGTCGGCCGGCAGACATCGGCCACGAGCGGTTGTTCAAAATCCTCAACCAAGCCCGCGTCTTTTAGTTTTTGAAAATCTTCAGTAATGCCACTGCCGGGGATGTCGATCCAATCTTGCGGTTTGCTTGAGCTGCGTCGAGGACTTCAACAAGTTCATCGTATTTGTCTGCTTGCCTGTCGTTCAAGTTAGTCATATTCATGCTCCAGCGCGGAAACGTACGGAAGTTTGCTGGTTCGTTGTAAAGTATCCGAGAATTCTTGTGCCGGGGATCGAGTTCGATTTTTTTATAGAGCTTATCGAGCGTCGATGCTGGACCTTCCAGTACTTGCAAGAACCAACCGCCGTTATCGAACAAACTGCCGGTTACGTCGAGTGGTCCGTTGTTTTTTTTTGCCGTTTCTTGGATCGCGGCAAGATCTTCCGGAGACATCTTACGTACTGCTTGACTTATGTATACAAGTTGATTAATTGACATTTAAATCATCCTTTTCGTTGCGGGGAAATTGGTCAGTTCGGACACGTAGTGGATATGTTGCCTAGGACAAATAGCTCCTCGTGGAAATAATTAAAGTAAATTTGCATTTTTTCAAAGCGCTCGCGGATTGAATACGCTACGTTCCCGCCTTTCTCGGTTTTTCTTACAAAATCCGATTGGATCTGATCAGTTCCGGCAATCGGCCAAGGTCGTGGCAGGAATGGCGGAACTGCCCCCTTTCAAGCAGCCAGCGTGGTCAGTCGGCGCTAAACCGAACAACATCGCGACCGCTGTGCTTTGCCTGGTACATGGCGGCATCGGCGCGCCGAAATATCTCGGTCTGGTCAGATCCTTGCGGCGAAAAAAGTGCCACGCCGATGCTCGCCGTACAGCAGTGGGAAATAGGTAATGCACCTGCACCCTTGTGCACGGTAAAGTTATACTTTTCGGAAAGACCAGCCCGTACTTTTTCGGCGATCACCATGGCCGCTCGACGCGCCTCTACCTGGCTTCCATTTAAGGCGCCCAAGGCAACGACGAACTCATCGCCACCAATTCGGGCCACTGTGTCAACCTGTCGTACACTTACCTTTAAACGCTTGGCGACTTCCTGCAGTAGAAGATCGCCCACCGCGTGGCCGTACTGATCATTGAGCGGTTTAAAATTGTCCAGGTCAATGACTAGCAAAGCCCCGTAAGTGCCATCGCGTTCATTTCCGGCGATCATCATGTTAAGCCGTTCTTGCAACAGGCGCCTGTTGGCGAGCATCGTCAAGCTGTCGTAGAAGGCGTAGTTGTACATCAGCGTTTCTGCGTCTTTCCGCGCGGTGATGTCGGAATGGACAACTACCGCGCCATGCTCACCGGTGTGCATCGGTGTCACGGTCATGAGAAACCAACGATGCTTCTCCGGCGAATGGCAAGGGTATTCGCAACTGAAACTGGGCCGCTCCCCGTTGATTACCGACTCGATCCCTTCGCGAATGTCTACGTCAGTTGACTCTGCCGGCAAGTCGGGCAAGACAGCAAGGTAATTGGCGCCCACATCGACGTTACTGCTACTAGCGCTATCGATACAGCCGCCGTTGCCGAGGGCAAATTGACGCCATGCTTCGTTGGTCGCCACGATGACCCCCCGCTGATCTAACACCGCGATCTCGCTGGGGACTGAGTCGAGAATATCTTTGGTAAACAATCGTCCTTGCTCTAAGGACCGCTCGTGCTGTTTGCGCTCTGTGATGTCGCGCGCAGATACATAGAGGAATTCGATCCCGTCAAGCACCACCCCTTTTGCATTGATCTCTACATGCAATATCACGCCATCCTTGCGACGGAACTGTGTCTCAAAAGCGCGCGGCTGCGTCATCAAGCGGCAGATTTCCGGACTAATTTCCTCACGCTCAAACATAGCATCCCAATCGCGCACATTCAGCCGCGATGCTTCTTCCGCTGTATAGCCAAGCAACACCGCGAACGACTGACTAAACTGCTTTACATTTCCATCACGGTCAAGAATGTGAATCCCATCGCTCGCGGTATCAAGTAAGGTCTGCAAGCGCACGGTCAAATTTTTCATTTCCGTGAAATCCTGAATCTGGGATACAAAATGCACGGGCGCGCCGTCAGGTGATCGCACCAATGACACACTAAGCTGCGCCCAGATGGTCCTGCCGTCTTTGTTGAAATAGCGCTTTTCCATCTCGTATGTGTCGATCGCGCCACGGAGCAGTTCATCTACGTGATGCAGGTCAAGGGCTAGGTCATCTGGATGCGTGAGCGTTTGAAAGTCAATGTCGAGTAGTTCCGCTTCGTTGTAGCCATACATGTTGCAGAGTGACTGATTGACCTTCAAAAATTTTCCGGTGGTCGATACCAGCGCGATGCCATGCGAAGCCGCCTCGAAGGACGCACGAAATTGCGACTCACTGATCGTAAGCGCTACCTCTGCGAGATGTCGTTCAGTAATATCTTGAAATGCTCCAACTAGGCGTACAGGTTTGCCCACATCAAACTCGGCAGTTCCTACTGCACGGACCCAGATTTGCGTGCCATTCTTTTGAACAAACGGCAGCGTAAGGTCCCAACGCTCGCCTGTCGCAGTAGCCAGGGCGATGGCCCCTTCTATGACAGGGCGAACATGCGGCTGGTAAAACCCGATTGCTTCGCTCATCTTCGGTAGATATCCAGTCGGAACCCCGTGGATGCGGCATGTTTCATCGGACCAAAAAATCGTATTTGCCACCAAATCGACTTCCCATCCCCCTACCCCGGCCATTGTTCCGGTGCGGTCCAGAAGCGCTTTCGTGCGGTGCAGTTCAGTCTGCACGGCATCGTCCCGATGCTTCGTGCGTGCCCCCTCTATTATTCTTGCCACTGTTGCCGCCAGCGCCCCAAGCTTGCCGGTCTCGGCAGCGTCAAGAGAGCGCGGCAATGGGGCAGCAACACACAGCGTCCCCACGCGCTTTCCATGTTCCAGCAATATCGGCGTGCTAGCGAAAAAACGTATTCCGATTGATGCAGTGGCCCAAGCAGCGGCCGGAAAACGCGGATCGTACGTGACATCGGCAACGACTAGTTGTGATTCACTGCTGCACGCATGGGAAAGCAACGCCACGTCGCTCGTCAGCACAGCAACTGTGGCAGTATCTAAAGGCGCAGCGAAACAGGGTGGCGTTCCGTCAGAAAAGGCGACCCAGGCCGCCGTTACCCCATAAGCGATCGTTACGCACTCCAGAAAAGTCTGAAGTTCGGGTAGCGCGACCGTATCGACCGGCGCAACGCGGGGATCGCCTGTTGAGCGCGGGGTGAGCGGTGAAACAAAAGCAAAATCTTCCATGGCCAGCTTTTCCATTGTCAGATGTCCGGAAAGAGGCCCTATGGGCTTACCGTCGGACTATCCTACTCTTGAAACTTGGGGGCATAGCACATTGTTACAAGATGCAGTGAACTTTCGTACAATGCCTTGGCCCCCCAGTCAGGTGGGTGACGATGAAACGCGGATTCCATCGTTAGCCCTGATGCTCTGCATGGAAATCGTTAAGCCAAGCCCCGCCCCTGTTCTACTGCCATTTCGTTGGGAGTACGGCAGCACATAGCCGCAATTGAGGAGGCAGGTCATGAACCAGTTTACCAAGTTTGTCGGGATGGATGTGCACAAAGCGACGATCGCAGTGTCAGTCGCCGAGGCGGGTGGCGGCGAGGTGCGCTACCTCGGCGAGATCGCCAATACGGCGGAAGCGATAACCAAGCTGGTGCGTCAACTGCGCAAGGGCGACGCCGCGCTTTCGTTGTGCTACGAGGCGGGACCGTGCGGATATGGCCTGTATCGGCAACTGACGGAGTTGGGCGCGCGGCGTAGAACCAGCGCTCAATGGTCGCGGTGGCAAATCGCACATCGGTTCCGGACATGGGGTTACGCCAGGTCTTGGCCGCCAGGTCGCGGATGGCACCGTATAACTGGCCCGGCTGCGGCGGCGCCGCCAGCAGCGGACCGACGATCGAGAAGCGCAAGTGCGCCCAGCGATCGCGCTTGGGGGTAGCGGGGATCGAACTCAAACAGGTCTCCTTGGATGGCTGGCACCGGCGGCACCAAGCACGTCGCGAAGCCTACAAGGGGTACCGAAGGGAGGCTATTGGCATCTTCTGCGTGTCATCACCGGCCCGCGCGTTGCGTGATCGCCGCGCTGCCCGTCAGCGGTGTCAGGACACGAGCAAAGGGTGCAGGTTTTCGTTTCGACTGACAGCACCCCACTCTCGTTCGGGGCCGAGTCCGAGGCCAACCCGGATATTGAGAACGAAAGAAGTTACTTCAATAGAATTTTCTTTGTTCTAACATTCGGCGGCGTTCACCAGCACCAGCGTCTGCACTTCGTCGACGAAGATGGGGAGAGCGCATTCCTGCGCGCCGGCGATATCGCTATGCTGACAGTTCCGCTGTGGGTGCTCGACCCCGATGACCGCAGCTATGACGACGAGCCAGATGAGGACGATGCCGCCCTGCAAGTAAGGCCACCGTAGGTAGCGGGCCACGGCTAGTCAGCTGAGCAAGAACTTCGATTAGGTAAGCGCAATAGTCCTATCTTGGCGAAAGCCACCTACTAAGGCACGGCTAGGATTTAGGGCACCGGTAAGGCACGGAGCAGAAAAACAAAAAGCCGGCATGTGCCGGCTTCCGCTAAGTCTTTGATTATATTGGTCGGGACGGAGTGATTCGAACACTCGACCCCTTGCACCCCATGCAAGTACGCTACCAGGCTGCGCTACGCCCCGACGAGCTGCGAATTATATCAGAGCATCTTACGTTTTTGGCACACAAAATCGCATGCGTCACCCGCCGCCACGTACCGCTTTGCGCCAGCTCAAACCGCCCATCAAAACCCTCGTTGCCACTCTGCAATTCAGCTAACGGTTTTGCTTCCGTACAGAACTACCACCCGGATCGCATTCATGTACTATTTATCATACAGTGTTGCAATTATCAAAATTTACGATGAGAAAAACGGAGAATCCCTCCATGGAAAAACAGAACAGCGACACCAGCCGCTTTCTTTCAACCGGCGTACCGGGACTGGACACCATCCTTGGTGGCGGCCTCACCAGTGACCGCCTGTTCCTGATTGAAGGCGAGCCCGGCACAGGCAAGACCACGCTCGCCCTCCAGTTCCTGTACGAAGGCGTACGCCGCGGCGAATCGGTCATCTACATCACCCTGGCCGAAACCCGGGTCGAACTCAAGGCGGTGGCGCAGTCGCACGGCTGGTCGATGGACGGCATCCACGTCGAGGACATCATCCCCAACGAAAACATCCTCCACCCCGACCACCAGTTCACCATTTTCCACCCGTCCGAAATCGAGATGGGCATGACCACCCAGCGCATTCTCGACACGATCGAAAAGTACAAGCCGACCCGCGTGGTCCTCGATTCGCTGTCCGAGCTGCAGCTGCTGGCCGAAAGCCCGCTGCGCTACCGGCGCCAGGTGCTCGCGCTCAAGCAGTACCTGTCCGGCAAAGGCTGCACCACCCTGTTCCTCGACGACCGCACCGCCCTCTCGGGCGACCTGCAGGTGCGCAGCGTGGCGCACGGCGTCATCACGCTCGAACTGATCAACCAGGACTACGGCTCCGAACGGCGCCGCGTGCGCATCGTCAAATACCGCGGCATCGCCTTTCGCGGCGGCTCGCACGACTACAAGATCGTCACCGGCGGCCTGGTGGTGTTCCCGCGCCTGATCGCCGCCCACACGCGCGTGCACACCGAACGCAAACAGCTCTCGAGCGGCATCGCGCAACTCGACACCCTGACCGGCGGCGGCCTCGATGAAGGCACCAGCACCCTGCTCTCCGGCCCACCGGGCACCGGCAAATCCTCGCTGTGCGCGCAGTACGTGTACGCGGCCACCCAGCGCGGCCAGAAAGCGGCCATGTTCCTGTTCGAGGAAGCGGCCAACAACCTGCTGCTGCGCTCCACCGGTCTCGGTATCGACCTCCAGGGCGCGATCGATAGTGGCCTGCTGATCATCAAGCAGATCGACCCGGCCGAAATGGCACCCGGCGAATTCATGCAGTCCGTGACCGATGCCGAAGCCGGCGGCGCGCGCGTGATCGTCATCGACAGCCTCAATGGCTACCTCAAGGCCATGCCCGACGAGCGCTTCCTGGCCACCCATATGCACGAACTGCTTACCTACCTGGGCCAGCGCGGCGTGGTCACCATTTTGGTCGGCGTGCAGCCCGGCGTCATCGGCTCCAACATGACCACCACGGTCGACGCCAGCTACATCGCCGACAGCGTCATCATGCTGCGCTACTTCGAGGCGCGCGGAAAGGTGCGCCAGGCTATCTCCGTCTTCAAGAAGCGGGTCGGCCTGCATGAGCGCACCATCCGCCTGTTCACGATGAGCGCCAAGGGCATTCAGGTAGGCGACGTGCTGACCAACTTCCACGGCATCCTGACCGGGATTCCCACCTTCGACGACAGCGACTGCCACGTGCTGTTCGACGACGAAAACGGATAAGCGATAACAGCCATGGAAAAGCGAGTCCTGATCTACGCCCCGACCGGCCAAGACGCGGTGCTGGCATCGAAGATGCTCACGCTGGCGCAAGTCGATAACCTGGTCGCCGAAACCGCGCAGAAGCTCTCCGAAGAGCTGCTGATCGGCGTCGGCGCCGTGCTCACGGTCGAAGAAGCGCTGTCCAACGGCGGTCTGAAAGCGCTCGGCGAATTCGTCCAGCGCCAGCCCAACTGGTCGGACCTGCCGATCGTGCTGCTGACGCACCGCGGCCCCGATTCCCTCAGCGTGCGCCAGGCCATCAACACCCTCGGCAACGTCACCTTGCTCGAGCGCCCGGTCCGCACCCTGACCCTCATCACCTCCCTGCAATCGGTGCTGCGCGCCCGAGAAAAGCAGTACCAGGTGCGCGAAACCGACCGCCGCAAGGACGAATTCCTGGCCAGCCTCGGTCACGAACTGCGTAACCCGCTCGCGCCGATCCGCACCTCGATGAGCGTCCTCAATCACCTGTATCCCGACCAGGCGCCCGTCAAGAAGGTCAGCGACGTGATCGAGCGCCAGGTGACGCACCTGACCCGCCTCGTCGACGACCTGCTCGACGTCGCCCGCATCAACAGCGGCAAGATCGAACTGCAGCGCGACTACACGACCTTCGCGCAAGTGATGGAGCACGTCACCGAACTGTGTTCGGCAGCGGCGGCGGCCAAGCATATCAAGATCGATGTCGCCATCCCGCCCGACCCGGTCGTGCTGTATGCCGACTACGCGCGCGTGGTGCAGATCGTTGCCAACATCGTCTCGAACGCGGTCAAGTTCACGCCGTTCGAAGGCTACATCAGCGTGCGCGCGCTGGTCGAATTCGGCGCCCTGAAAATCTACGTCAAGGACACCGGCATCGGCCTCGAACCAGCCGCCATCGGCCGCATCTTCGCGATGTTCGAGCAAAGCCGGCCGCTGTCCGGCCAGATCGCCAGCGGCCTCGGTATCGGCTTGAGCCTGTCGCGCCAGTTCGCCGAGATGCATGGCGGTAGCGTGCAGGCGACCAGCGAAGGCCTGGGCAAGGGCAGCGAATTCGTGGTCACGCTGCCGGTCGTGACCGAAGCGCGGCCCGCCGTCGCGGCGAGCGTGGCGGACATCATCGGTTCAAGCGACCAGCGCCCCAGGGTGCTGGTGGTGGACGATAACCGCGATGCCGCGGACTCGCTGCAGGCGCTGTTTGAAATGGAAAACTGTAACGTTGCCACCGCCTACGACGGCTATGAAGCGGTGCAGGCGGTGGAACAGGACATGCCCGACATGATCGTGATGGACCTCGGCATGCCGAGCATGGACGGCTACGAGGCCGCGCGCCGCATCCGCCTCAAGCCCGGCTCGCAGTCGGTGCTGATGATCGCGCTGACCGGCTGGGGCCAGAGCGACGCGCGCCAGCGCACCCTCGACGCCGGTTTCGACCATCACCTGATCAAACCGGTCAACTTCGACGAAATCAAGCGCCTCGCCGACGGCCGCCTGGCCATCGCCCAGGGCTCGCGCCTGACAAGCTAGCTGGCCGTTCCCGCGAAGCGCGGGGCCGCCGCAGGTGCGCTTTCCAGCGCTTCCATCAATCGCGCCATGTCCACCGGCTTGACCAGATGCGCGTCGAAACCGGCGGCGAGCGCGCGTTCGCGGTCGCTGTCCTGCCCATACCCGGTCAGCGCGATCAGGCGCACCTTGCTCGTGGCCGGGTCGGCGCGCATGCGGCGCGCGACCTCGTAGCCATCGATGCCCGGCAGGCCGATATCGACCAGCGCAATATCCGGGCACGCCGCGCCAGCCTGGCGCAGGCCGTCGAAACCGTCGATGGCCGTATCGACGCGGTACTGCTGCGCTTCGAGCATCATGGCCATCATCTCGCGCCCGTCCTCGTTATCTTCGATCAGCAGCACGCGCTGGCGCGAGGACGGCGTGAGCGCCGGCACGCTCACCTCGGACTGCGGCGGCTGCACGCGCGGCAGGTGCAGCTCGAAACTGCTGCCCAGCCCCGTGCCCGCGCTGCGCACGTCCACCATGCCCCCGTGCATCAGCGCCAACTGGCGCACCAGCGCAAGCCCCACACCCAGGCCGCCCTGCGCCCGGTCGAGCGGGCGTGCGCCCTGCACGAACAGATCGAACACATACGGCATCAGTTCCGGCGCAATCCCGATACCCGAATCGGACACGCACAGCACCGCGTCCTCCCCTTCGCTCCTTACGCTGACCGAAATCGTGCCGCCGGCCGGCGTGTATTTGAGCGCGTTGTCGAGCAGGTTCGAGACGATCTGCTCAAGCCGGGTCGGGTCGCCATCGACCCAGACCGGCGCGACATCGACGCGCAATTCGTGGCGCGCCGAGCGCTGCGACGCGCGCAGGGTGGCCATGTAGTTGTCGATCACCTGGTCCAGCCGCAGCGCGTGCCGCTCCAGCAAAATCTTCCCCGAGTGAACCCGCCCCATGTCGAGCAGATCGTCGACGATGCGCGTCAGGTGCCCGCTCTGGCGCGTGATGATCTCGCGCGCGCGTTCGCTGGCCGCTGCCGGCATGGCGGGATGAGCCATCACGCTGGTCGCGTTGACGATCGCCGCCAGCGGATTGCGCAGCTCATGCCCCAGCATCGCCAAAAATTCATCCTTGGCCCGGTTCTGCTGTTCGGCCGTGGTGCGCGCTTCGTGTTCGCGCTCGAACAGGATTTCGCGCTCGGTTTCGGCAGCAAGGCGCGACTGCTTTTCCTGGTTCACCACCGCCGCAGCCGCGCCAATCGCGGCCAGCACCTCGTCCACCTCGGCCACGCCCGACACGTCGGAGTGGACCGGGTCCCCGCTGCCGCCCAACGCTTGCGCCGACCGCGCCACCTGGCCGATGGAGCGCGACAGCCGGCGCGCAAAGAACACGGCCGCCAGCGCGGCGCAGCACACCGCCGCCACCAGTCCCACGATCCATACCATCAGTGCGCGCCGCGCCGCCGATTCGATTTCAGCTTCCGGCACGCCAACGGCTACCGTCCATCCGGACAGCGCCGAGCGTTCCAGTACCGTGTACAGCTTCAGGTTGTCATCGCTGGCGTTGCGAATCACGCCAATGGTTTTATTGCGGATCGCTTCGCGCAGGTCGGGTCGGGTGTCGCCGCGCCCGGTGCCGCCACCGCCATAGGTCTGGGCGATGGTCATGCCGTTGCGGTCGTACACGCCGGCCAGCCAGGTCGGCGGCGCGTTCACCTGGGTCAGCACACCGTTGAAATGTTCGATCTTGAAACCCTGCGCGATCACGTAGCGCATGCCGTCGGGCGTGGTTACCGGCACATCCACCACCACCAGCAAGGCCTGGGTGACGACGCCGCGAATGAGATTGGAAATTTGCGGCGTGCCCGCATCGAGCACCTGGGCCACGCGCTGGGCCGCGTCCGGGCCCGGCAAGGGCGCGCCGAACGGCACCGCGGTATTAATCAGCTGCTGCCCGCGCTCGTCGATCAGCGCGGTCCAGGTGGCGCCCACCTTGTCGGCGAAGCGCGCCTGCTCATAAAAACCCGCCAGGTCGCCGCGCGCCAGGTGCGGCGAAATGGCCAGCATGCGCACCGCGCTCTGGGTGTTGGTCAGTTCACGGTCGATGCTCACCAGCGAGATGCGGGCCGTCTCGCGCACGCCCTTGAGCGCCGCCTCGCGCTCGGACTTGAGCAGCATGTTCAGCGAAATCGTCGAGAACAGAATGACCGGAATCAGGATCGCCGCAACCATCAGCGCGAGATAGGCGCGGATTTTCATGGCACCGGCGGCGAAAAACTGTTCATGGAATACTGCGGCCTTTGAAAAACGGGAGAAGCGGCACAATGCCGTACGGTTGCAATTATAACCACTTTACCCGACACCTTAAGCCGGTTTGGCTTACTTCCAGTCGCCCCGCAAGGCGAGCACCTGTTTGTGCAGGTAGTCGGGCGTGGCGTCTTCCGGAGCGACCGGCGTGCCGACCGCCAGCGCCAGGCGCGAACGCGGTCCGCGCGCGAAGGTGCGCTCGAACAGATTGCCAGGATCGCGCGTGAGCAGGCTGCCCCACAAACCGCGCAGCGCCATCGGAATCACCGGCACCTTGCTGCGTTCGACGATCTTGGCAATCCCGCCGCGGAACTCGCCCAATTCGCCGGTCGACGTCAAGCGCCCTTCCGGGAAGATGCAAACCAGGTCGCCCTCGTGCAGTGCCTGCGCGATGTCGATGTACGCCTTCTCCATCAGGAACTGGTCTTCCTTGGCCGGCGCGATCGGAATCGCGCGCGCCGTGCGGAACAGCCAGCCCATGAACGGCATCTTGAAGATTTTATGGTCCATCACGAAGCGGATCGGACGCGGGCTGGCCGCGCCGATCACGATCGCATCGACATAGCTGACGTGATTGCACACCAATACCGCCGGGCCTTCTTCGGGAATGCGGTCCACGTCCACCGTTTTCACGCGGTGGATGGTATGAATCAGCATCCACGCCAGGAAGCGCATCAGGAATTCCGGCACCAGCGAGAAGATATACAGCGCCACGATGGCGTTCAGGATCGCGGTGGCGAGGAACATTTCGGGAATCGAAAAGCCCATCTTGATCATCACAATGGCCACGCCGGCCGCCCCGATCATGAACAGCGCGTTCATGATATTCATGCCGCCGATGGTGCGCGACAGGTGGGCCGGTTCGCAGCGGGTCTGGATCAGCGCGAACAGCGGCACGATGAACAGGCCGCCGAACACGCCGATCATGGCAATGTCGAACAGCACGCGCGTTACGCCCGCCTGCGCCAGCATGCCCATCATCTCCACTTCGACCGGCGGGCGCACGTAACCGAGGCTGGCGAAATACAGGTCGATGCCGAACAGCGACAGGCCGATCGAGCCAAACGGCACCAGGCCGATTTCCACCTTGTGGCCCGACAGCTTCTCGCACAGCAGCGAGCCCACGCCCACGCCGACCGAGAACACGGTCAGCAGCATCACGAACACGCTGTAGTCGCCATGCAGGTACTCCTTGGCGTACAACGGAAACTGCGACAGGATCATCGCGCCGTAAAACCAGAACCACGAGTTGCCCAGCATGGACAGGAACACGGTGCGGTTCTTGCGCGCGTGGCCAATGTTGCGCACCGACTCGGCGAACGGATTCGGATTGATTTTCAGGTCGGGCGCGGGCGCCGGCGACAGCGGAATGCGGTAGCTGGCCACCAGGCCGAGCACGGCGAAGAACATGGTGGCGCCGGCCACCAGCAGCAGCCCGTTGGATTTGAGTACCAGCGCCGCGCCCAGGATCTGCCCGAGCAGGATGCCGACGAACGTACCCATTTCGACCACGCCGTTACCGCCGACCAGTTCTTCCGATTTCAGATGCTGCGGCATGTAGGCGTATTTGACTGGCCCGAACAGGGTCGAATGCACGCCCATGCCGACCACGGAGGCGATCAGGAGCCACAGGGTGTGGGTCATCCAGCCGATGCCCGCAACGAGCATGATGCCGATTTCGAGCATCTTGACGAAGCGCGCCAGGCGCCCCTTCTCGACCTTTTCGGCGATCTGTCCGGCGGTGGCCGAAAACAGCACGTACGGCAGGATGAACAAGCCGGGAATGAGGCTGTTCAAGACGGCCGGATCGAGGCTGGTCCAGCTGGCGGCATCGTAGGTGAGAATCACCAGCAAGGCGGTCTTGAAGACGTTGTCGTTGAACGCGCCGAGGAACTGGGTCCAGAAAAACGGCGCGAAGCGGCGCTGCTTTAAGAGGGAAAACTGGCTGGCTTGACTCATGCTGATAGATCTCTCAAGGTCTCGATGTGGCAAAAAGGTCGGAGTTGCATCGTCAGGGTACCATCAGCCCTGGCGCAAGAGGGCCTTGAATGCCTGCGGCACCCAGGGCCGCGCGGCCACGATGAAGCTGATCGCATGGCGCTGGTCGAGCGGCAGGCGCGTTTCGTGCTGGTGCTGCTGCGCGAATTCGGCGGCCACCTGCTTCAGGCGCTCCAGCAACGCGGCGCCGGACTGCTTCGACAGCATCACGTTCACCAGCCGCATGACTTCATCCTCGCCGTCGAAGCGCGAGTTCAGGTAGTCGGCCGCCGCCTCGTGCCGGAAGTAGCCCTGGATCGGCCCATTCGCAATCCAGCCGAAGGTGCGCGCGATCAGCAGCTTGACCCGGTTATTCGGCAGCAGCTCCAGAAAGCCGATGCGGTCCAGCCGCAGCAGGTACTTCGTCACTTCCGCTTCCGTCATGTCGTAAAAGCGCACGATATCGTCGAAGCCGATGTGGTTCATGGCCGACACGGCCACCACCAGCAGCCGCGGGTCGCCGATGATTTCGCGCTCCTGCGCCAGCGTCAGGTGTGAAATCAGGGTCGGCGCGGACTGCGCCGCACTGAGTTCGTCGAACTCGATTCCCGTGGCCGTCAGGATCTCGTCCAGCCGCTGCAAGGTAAAATTTTTCTGTGAAAACATGCGCTTCACGCTCGCCTCCGACATGCCTATCCGTCCGGCAAGGTCGCCGTAGGTAATACCCCGCCCCTTCAGGAGGCGCTTCAAGGTGTCGACAAGTGTAATTGCGTGCGGCATTTCTGTATCCCTAGGAATTCTGGTAGCAAATATTAATACTTATTCAGAATAAAAGCGATACGGACTATCAATTCATTGAGTAAAGTTGATTCTTGCGTAAGATGTGTTCTGCCAACCCGGCCAACTTACTGAAAGAAACAGCATGAAAACCACCCTGACGGCTATCACGATCGCTTGTGCACTGTTCGGCGCCAATCCTGCCGCGATGGCCGAGTCCCACAACATGGGATCGAACCTGTCGAAGTCCCCGAGCGGCGTGTCGGGTGCGGTGGTGCTGGGAAGTTTGCTGGTGGTGGCCGTGGGAGGCAGCGTGGTGGCGCAAAGCGTTGAAACCGTCGCCGACGGCACCATGGTGGTGCTCAAGAACGTGGCCGACGGTTCCACCGCCACCGTCAAATTGAGTGGCGATGGCGCCAAAGGACTCTCCAAACTGGTCGGCCAGGCCGTCACGGTCACCGCGACCGCCAGCGGCCATGTGCTCATCGCCGCCGGCAAGGTGATCGCGTTCATTCCGACCGAAGTGGGCAAGGGCCTGTTGCACCATTCGCAGAACGGCTCGAAAGGCTAAGCATGACGCGCATCGGTCAACGCTTCCTCCTGCTGCTGGTGCTGGCCATGCCGCTGCAGTTCGCGCACGCCGGCACCGCCTGCGAAGAAGTCGCGCAGGACGCCACCGCCTTCGTCAAGGCCGTCAAGCTGGCCGAAAACACCAGCGCCGCCCTTGATGCCTCCGGGGCCGAGGTCGCGCTGATCGCCCGTGTCGGCCAGGACCTGTCCAAGTACGACTTGCGCTATTCGCACATGGCCTACACCTGGCGCGACCATCCCAAGGGACGCTGGACCGTCGTGCATCTGCTGAACCAGTGCGGCACCGCGAAGTCGAAAGTGTTCGACCAGGGGCTGGCCAACTTCTTCCTCGATGATTTGTTCGCCTACGAAAGCCAGATCGTGATCCCGAGCGCGCAAAGCCAGAAGCGCATCGTCGCCATGCTGGCCTCCCAGGCACCGGCGCGCCTGCACGGCGAGAACTACAACATGCTGGCGTTCCCCTTCTCGCCCAAGTACCAGAACTCGAACCAGTGGGTGCTCGAAACCTACGCCGCCAGCGCCAGCGACACCGCCATCGACGATCGCGGCGCCGCCCAGTCGTGGCTCAAGCAGGCCGGCTACACGCCCAACACGATCTGGGTACCGTCGGTCAAGCGCCTCGGCGCGCGCGTGTTCCGCGCCAACGTGGCCTTTGACGACCACCCGATGGGCCGCCGCATCGCCGGCCAGATCGACATCGTCACCGTTGAATCGGTGGTGCGCTTCGTGAAGAAGCGCGACCCCGGCACGACCGAATCCGTGGTCGGGATCCAGTAGGCGTCAGAACACCCACAGCTTCGCGGGCGGCATATGCAGCCAGTAGCTGCCCGCTTCCAGCCGGTACTTGGAATACGCGCGCAGGCTCAGGCCTTCGCGCGAAAACAGGCACTCCCACCGGTCGCCCAGATACATGCAGGTCAACAGCGGCATCTCGATCGCATTGTCGACCTGCTGCGCGCTGATCTTCACATCCTCGACCCGGATCAGCGGCGTGGCCTCGCCGCCGCCCTGAAGGCCAGCACCGCGCACCGTGCCCCGCATGCTCACGCCGGCAACCATCAGCGCCACCTTGCCATCGTTACCGGCCACCACCTGGCCCGGAAGGCGGTTGTTACTGCCCATGAATTCAGCGGTAAACAGCGTGTCCGGCGTTTCGTACATGCTTTGCGGCGAACCTTGCTGCTCGATCTTGCCGTTATTAAGCAGCAGGATGCGGTCCGAGATCGCCATCGCCTCGCCCTGGTCGTGCGTGACCATCAGCGCGGACAGGCCAAGACGCACGATCAGCTCGCGCAAAAAGGCGCGCGCCTCCTCGCGCAGCTTGGCGTCCAGGTTCGAGAGCGGCTCGTCGAGCAAAATCACGGGCGGGTTGTACACCAGCGCGCGCGCAATCGCCACCCGCTGCTGCTGGCCGCCGGAGAGCTGGTGCGGATAACGCTCGCCCAAGTGGCCCAGCCCCAGTTGACCCAGCACTTCCTTGACCTTGGCCTCGATCTCGCTCTTGCCCATCTTGCGCAAGGTCAGGCCGTAAGCCACGTTATCGAACACGGTCTTGTGCGGCCACAGCGCGTAGGACTGGAACACCAGCCCCAGGCTGCGGTGCTCGGCCGCCATCTCGAAATTGCGCGCGCCGTCGTACACGCGGCGCTCGCCGATGTCGATGGTGCCGCTCTTGGGGCTTTCCAGCCCGGCCACGGCGCGCAGCAAGGTGGTCTTGCCGCTGCCGGAAGGGCCCAGCAAGGCCACCACTTCGCCGCGTTGCAGGTGCATCGATACGCCCTTGAGGATCTGGTTGGCGTGCGCGCCGGTGCCATAATCGAGGTGCAGGTCGTTGACGGTCAGTTCATTCATGGTCATTCCCGATGTAGAGTGTGTTTATTGGTGCAGCTTGACGCCGAAGCGCAGCGCAATGCCGAGGCCAATGGCCACCAGCGTGATATTGATGAACGATAGCGCCGCCACCAGGTCGGTCGATCCGCCCGCCCACAGCGACACCAGCATCGCCCCGATAACCTCGGTGCCTGGCGTGAGCAGGTACACGCCGGTCGAATATTCGCGCTCGAAAATCAGGAACACCATCAGCCAGGCGCCCAGCATGCCGAATTTGATGAGCGGCAGCGTCACGTCGCGCGTGACCTGGCCGCGGCTGGCGCCCACCGCGCGCGCCGCCTCTTCCAGTTCCGGCCCCACCTGCAGCAGCGCGGTCGAGATCAGGCGCATGCCGTAAGCGAGCCACACCACCGAATACGCCAGCCACAGGGCGAAGATGGTCGAGCGCACTTCGCGCAGCAGCGGAATCACATGCTCGCTGAGCCACAGCGCCGGACCGAACTCGGTCGCCTTGAGCATCCCATCGAGCCAGCTTGGCACGAACAGGAACACCCACAGGAACGACAGGCCGGCCAGCAGGCCAGGCACGGCGCGCGGCACCAGCACGCTGTAGTCGAGCAAGCGCGTAATGCCGTCGGGCTTGCGGTGCATGGCCAGTGCGATGGCCGTGTAGCACACCACCGCCAGCGCCCCGCCGATCACGCCGATCAGCACCGTGTTGATAATCCCGCGCACCAGCGAGTGCTGGTCCAGGATGTCGCGGAAATGCTGCAAGGTCAGCGCATCCCACAGCACCACGCCTTCGCCCCAGTTCTGCACGAAGGAGCGCAGCACGATGCCCGACAACGGCAGGATGATCGTCACCAGCAGCCAGCCGGCCAGCAGCGCGAACGCCAGCCACTTCCAGCGGCCCAGCGGCATCGCCTTCTGGCGCGCGCCCTTGCCCTTGATCGACACGTATTTGTTGGCCGACTTGAGCAGCCAGCGCTGCAGCATCACCAGCGGCATCGTCACCATCACCAGGCACACCGCCACCGCCGCCATCAGGTGGTACGAGGGCGTGCCCATCTTGTTGGTCAGCTTGTACAGATAGGTGGCCAGCACCAGATGGCCTTCCGGGTCGCCCAGCACCAGCACCAGGCCGAAGACCTCGAAGCCGAGGAAAAACACCAGCACGCCCGCATACGCCAGCGCTGGCATAATCATCGGCAGCGACACATTCATCATCACCCGCAGCGGCGAGGCGCCGGCCACGCGGGCCGCTTCCTCCACGTCCGAACCCAGGCTTTTCAGCGCCGAGGAGGCGTACAGGTACACGTGCGGCACGTGGGTCAGCCCGGCGATGATGACGATGCTGGTGAACGAATAGATATTCCAGGGGATGAAGCCGAGCAGCTGCTTGGCCCACACCGAATAGAAACCCACGGGGCCCATCGACACCACGTAGCCGAAGCCCATCACCATGGGCGAGACGAAAATCGGCACCAGCAGCAGCGGCGCAATCCAGCTGCGCCCGGGCAGGTCGGTGCGCACCATCAAAAAGGCGAGCATGCCGCCCAGCGGCACCGCGATGGCGGCCAGGCCGGTGGCGAGGATTGCGCCGTTCTTGAAGGCCTGGCTGAAATCGGGATCCTCGAAAATGAAGGCGTACGCTTCAAAGCCCAGGGTTTTTTCGGGCATGAAGAACGGCGCCGACAAAAAGCTCTGGTAAAAAATCAAAAACAGCGGCAGAAAGATGGCGACGCAGGCGAGCGTCACCACCAGGCCGCGCGGCCAGTTAAGCCGCGTGGCCCGCAATGATAAGGTGGTCATGTGAGGTCCGATCTTGGGATGATGAGGGTGGGGGGGCGCCCACCCCAGGGCGCGTTTACCCGCCTTTACTTCTTGCCGGCGGTTTCTTTCCACTGCTTGAGGAAGGCCATGCGCTTCGCCGGTCCCAGGAACTGCAGCACGATCGGATGCACCGGAATCGGCTTGACATTCTTCTCGCCGATGATCTTGATCAGTTCCGCCGACGTGGTTTCGCCCTTGACGTCGGAGCGGATCGCGAACAGCTTGGAATCGTTGGCGATGATCGTCTGGCCGCGCACCGACAGCAGGTAATCCATCCACAGCTTGGCTGCGTTCGGATGCTTTGCCGCCTTGTTGATGAACTGGACGCGCGACATGATCAGGGTGTAATCGGCCGGCAGCACCACGCCCAGCGACGGATCGGTCTTGGCGCGCACCAGCGCGTAGGAACCGAGCACGTTGTAGCCGATCAGGTTTTCGCCAGACGAAATCCGCTCCAGCATGGTGCCGGTGGACGACTGCACGCGCACCTTGGCCACGCCAAACGCATTTTCCAAGTCCAGGAACTGCGGATTTTCGCGCGCGTCCTGGGTCATGAACATGAAGCCCACACCCGATTTTTCGATGTCGTAGGTGGTCACCTTGTCGCGGAATTTCTCGGTCTTGATCAGGGCGGCAAACGCGGCGTGCGTGCGCGGCACTTCATTGGTGGCCAGCAGGCGCTTGTTGTAGACGATGGCGGCCGGCTCGAACGTGGTGCCGTAGGCGCTGTCGTTCCACACCGCCCATGCCGGCAGCTTGGCCGCTTCGTTCGATTTGTACTGCAGCGCGTGCCCGTCCGACGCAAGGCGCATCTGCAGGTCCATCGCCGACGACCACACCACGTCGGCCGTATTGCCGCCGGCGGCCGCTTCCGAAATGAAGCGGTTGTACACTTCGGTCGAATTCATGTCGTTGTATTCGACCGTCACGCCCGGATACATGGCGTTGAAGTCCTTGATCAGCGGCTGTGCGGCCTTGCTGTCGGTGGCCGAGTAGATCACCAGCTTGGCCTCCTTCTTGGCGCCGTCGATAATCTTCTGGTAGTCGGCCGGATAGCCCGCCGGTACCTGTGCGAAGGCGCTGCCGGCGAACGTGGCGGCGAGGGTAGCCGCGATGGCGGCGCCGATAAGGGTGCGTTTGGTAGTCATATTGTCTCCAGATTGTTGTTTTGTTTTAGCGAATCAGCTTGAATTGCCTGGCCTGCCGGTTGTAGTCGGCGACAGCCTTGTGGATGTAATCGGTCAGTGCCTGTCCGGTGAGCGTGAACGGATACAGCCCGTGCGCCGCCCGCAAGCGGGAAAAATCGGGGCTCGATGTCATCCGATCGAAACTGCCCACCCAGCGCTGGTATTCGGCGTCCGCCACCTTGGGCCCCATCCACACGCCGCGGATGATCGGCCACACCACGTCCACGCCCTGCTCGCGCGCGGTCGGCGCCAGCGACAGCACGCCGGGCAAACGCTGCTCCGACAGCACGGCCAGCACCCGCACCTTGCCGGCGCCCGCATACAGCGTCGCTTCCGAGGCGTCGCCCGACACCACCTGCACGTGGTTGGCGTGCATCGCGGTGAAGGCTTCGCCGCCGCCTTCCAGTGCCACGAAGCGCAGCACCTTCGGATCGATCCCGGCGCCCCGGGCCAGCAGTGCCATCTTCATCCAGTCCTGGCTGCCGATCGTGCCGGACACGCCGATCAGCACCTTTTCCGGCTGCCGCCTCAGGGCGTCCAGCAAGTCGGCCAGGTTGCGGAAGGCCGAATCCGAGCGCACGGCGATCATGCCGTAGTCGGCGCCCAGGGCGGCAACCCACCGCACGTCGTTCGCGCTGGCCTTGCCGAATTTTCCCTGCGCGAGATTGAGCAGCGAACCACCCGAAAACGCGACCAGGGTGTCCTTCTCGCTGCCGCGCTGGGCCGCCATGGAATGCCAGGCAACCGCGCCGATCCCGCCCGGCAGGTACGACAGGCGCAGGGCCGGCGCGCCGGCTTCGCCCTTGAGTCCTTCGCGCGCCAGCTTGCAGGTCAGGTCCATCGCGCCGCCCGGCTTGGACGGCACGATGCACTCGGCGGCCGCGGCATGCAGGGCGGCGCAGGCGATCAGGGTGGAAAGCAGGGTTTTCATGGCGGTGGCTTCTCCAGTCGGGCGCGGCGATCGAATAACCATGATAGCCCCGTCAGTCATGCAATACGCATCAGAAGCGATGCTGGATACCGGCCGTGAGTCCTTTTTGCGTCGTGCCGAAGCCCGCATCGTCGCGCGACAGTCCCACCAGCTTGCCGTTGTCGGCCTTGGCGTACGCCGCGGCCACATACAGGTCGGTGCGTTTGGACAGCGCATACAGGCCGCGCGCCACGTACATGACCGGATCGGCGTCCGTCCTGGCGGCCACGTTCTTGACGTTGACGTAGTAGACGGCGCCGGTCAGGGTCACCACCGGCGTGACGAAGTAGCTGGCGCCGCCCCACCAGGTGGTGGCGCGTACGTCCGGCGTGGCTGCCTTGGCGGCTTCCAGCGTGTAGTCGCGCACGCCGCCGGTCAGGCGGAACAGGCTGTTCTTGTAGTCGACCGCCGCGTGAAAGGCCGTGGTTTCGTCGCGCCGGCCGGTGCCGGCCAAGGTATTGGCGTTGATTTGCTCGTACGCCGCCATCGCCGCAAAGCTGCCGCGGGTCCAGGAGCCGGCCACCGCATATTTGCGGCTGTCGGCGCTGCTGCCTGCCTGCTCGCCCAGGCCGATGCTGGCGCCGTATTTGAAGTCGCCGGCCTTGCCCGAGTACTTGATCAGGTTGTCGAAGGCGGTCGTCATGCCGTATTTGGACGAACCGGTGGCGTTCGACGAAGTCGCCCACGAATAGTTCGGCGCATAGCCGAGCGGGTCGAACAGGATCACGAAGTCGTAGGTGGTGGTGAACGAACGTCCTACCACCACGCGTCCGAAGCTGCCGTCCAGGCCCACGAACGCCTGGCGCTTGAACAGCGCGCCGTCGGCCGCGCCGGTATCCATCAGGATGCCGCCTTCCAGGCCAAAAACGGCTTTCAGGCCGCCACCCAGGTCTTCGTTGCCACGCAAGCCCCAGCGCGAGGTGTTCTTGCCGCCCGAGATGACACGGGTGGCATTGTCACCGGCAGCGTTGGTGTTGGTGGTGTAATCGACGCCAGCGTCGATCAGGCCATAAATTTGCACGCTGGACTGGGCCTGGGCGGCGCCGGCTGCCGACAGGGCGGCCGCCAGCGCGAGCGTAAGCACGGATGGTTTCATTCTTGTCTCCTGAGTTTTTATGTTTTATGTATGACGGGTGCTTCGGGTCCCACTATATGTTCGCCATCCTTTCAATTGGCTTTCAGTGCTCATCTGTACCGGCCGGACCACACCGGTCAAGCTTTTTTGCGCGCTTAGGGCTACACTGCCCCGATGCGAATACTCCTGGTTGAAGACCACATCGAACTGTCGCACTGGCTTTCCAAGGCCCTGCGCGACGCCCACCTGACCGTCGAATGCGCCGTCAACGGCGCCGACGCCGACGCCCTGCTGCACACGCAGGACTACGCGCTCGTCATCCTCGACCTGACCCTGCCCAAGATGGACGGCCTCGATGTGCTGCGCCGCCTGCGCGCCCGGGGCGGCGCGCGCGCCAAGACGCCGGTGATGATCCTCACCGCGCGCGGCGGCCTGGAAGAGCGGGTCCAGGGCCTGAACCTGGGCGCCGACGACTATCTGGCCAAGCCGTTCGAACTGACCGAACTCGAAGCGCGGGTCAAGGCGCTGCTGCGCCGCAGCCAGGGCAGCGAAGCTCTGGTGCACCAGTGCGGCGCGCTCAGTTTCGACACCGTGACGCGCATGTTTTCTTACGGCGGCGCGGCGCTGGCCCTCACCCCGCGCGAACACGCGGTGCTCGAAGCCCTGATTACCCGGCCGGGCCGCGCGGTATCGAAGGAAAAGCTGTTCGACGAAGTCTTTGCGCTCGAAGACGACGCCAACCTCGATGCCATCGAGCTGTACATCCACCGCGTGCGCAAGAAGCTCGAACGCGTGCAGGAGGGCGCCGCCGCCATCACCACCCTGCGCGGCATCGGCTACCTGCTGCAGCCGCGCGAGGCCACCTCCTGAGATGGCCCCGTTGTACGCCACCATGCGCAGCAAGTTCGGCGCCGCGCCCCTGGGCAGCCTGCGCAGCCAGTTGCTGCGCTGGCTGCTCATTCCCCTGGTGCTGCTGGTCGCCCTGAACGCGGTATCGGTGTACGACAACGCCCTCGACGCGGCCGACATGGCCTACGACCGCTCGCTGCTGGCGTCCACCCGCGCGCTGGCCGAGCGGGTCGCCATCAAGGATGGCAAGGTGGTGGCCGACGTACCCTACGTCGCCCTCGACAGCTTCGAGACCGATACCCTGGGCCGCATTTACTACAAGGTCAGCGGCATCGACGGCGAAACCGTGTCCGGCTTCGACGACCTGCCGCCGGTGCCGGCCAATGTGCCGCGTTCGGAAGCCTATCCGGCGCTGGTGCGCTTCTACCACGCCGACTACAACGGCGAGCAGGTTCGCATCGCCGCCCTGCTGCAGCCGGTGTACGACGATTCGATGCGCGGCATCGCCCTGATCCAGGTCGGCGAAACGCTCGACGCGCGCCGCGGCCTGTCGCGCAAGATCCTGGTCGACACCCTGCTGCGCCAGGCGGTGATGGTGCTGGCGGTCGCCTCGCTGGTGTGGTTTGCGGTGCGCCTGGTCTTGCGCCCCCTGATGCGCCTGAAAATCGAAGTCGAGAACCGCGCCCTGAACGACCTGTCCGACGTCGACCAGGCATTGGTACACAAGGAAGTGCGCCCGCTGGTGGCTGCCATGAACGGCACCATGTCGCGCATGCACAACCTGATCGCCAGCCAGCGCCGTTTCATCGCCGACGCCTCGCACCAGTTGCGCACCCCGCTCACGGTGCTCAAGACCCAGGCCGAACTGGCGCTGCGCGAAAACGACCCGGACGCCATGCGCGAGATCGTCCGCTCGATCGCCGCCACAACGGACGCCACCGTCCACCTGGCCAACCGCCTGCTCACGCTGGCGCGCGTCGAGCATGGCAGCGAGGCGGCCGGCATGGCGCCGGTCTCGCTCACCGCCATCGTGCGCCAGGTCGGGCTGGAAATGGCGCTGCCGGCCGTGCAAAAACAGATCGACCTGTCGCTCGACGCGGCCGATGAAGCGCTGGTCGATGGCCAGGAACTCATGCTGCATGAACTGGTGACCAATCTGGTCGACAATGCCATCCGCTACACGCCGGCGGGCGGCAAAGTGGCGCTGCGGGTCAGGGTTGACGGCCTCAAAGTTCAACTCGACGTCGAGGACAGCGGCTGCGGCATCGCCGACGACGAGCGCGAAAAGGTCTTTACGCCCTTTTACCGTTCGTCGGGCGCGCTCGAAACCAACCCTGGGGGCACCGGCCTTGGCCTGTCCATCGTGCGCGAGGTAGCGGCCCAGCACCACGCCGTGGTTTCACTGGCAAGCGCCAGCGCGGGACCTGGCCTCAGGGTCGTGATTTGTTTCGATTCGGCCGCCTGAGCTTACGGATCAAATACAGACGGAAAAAACTGCGCGTCAGCCTGCGCGTCCAATGCTAATGTTGTCGATGCTGTATTTACAGCACCCTTCAACAACAAGAAACGGAGAGCAGGCATGCAGTTTATTCAAAAGGCATTACTCACCATCGTCCTGGCGGGAAGCGCAAGCGCGCCCGTCATCGCAGGCGACCGCTTGAGCGCCGACTACCACGAACCGCGTGGCGGCCAGACCGCACTGGTCGACCAGGCCAAGCGTTACAGCGCCTGGAACGTGGCGCGCATGCTGGGCGACCCCCAGTTCGCGAGGGCACTGGACAAGCGACTCGCCGGCGAGGACAAGGCGGTCATGCTCGACACCCTGCTCGACGACGTGCGCCAGCCGAGCGCGCAGACCAGGGCCAGCGCCGACAAGCTGCGCTTTCTCGACCAGCGCGTGCGCGAGCACAAGGCCATCGCGCGCGACTCCAAAAACCTGCTCGAAGTGCGGCTCTACGTGCCACGCGGCCAGGACGCCGCCGCACGGCCCGACATGAGCAAGCTGCTGGTCGCCTACGCGCCGGCAGGCAAGCGCTCCGAATGGAGCGACGTGGAAGCCTTCGACCAACTGGGCCAGGTGCAGCTGCTCGATGCGCGCACGCCGCCCGCCACGCCGGTCCTGATCGTCGGCATCAACGCGCGCGAAGACATGCGTGCCGGGATGGCCTACGTGAACCGCAGCCTGCGCGCCGCCGGCCTGCAATCGGCGCCGCCAAAAATAGCGCCCAAGACCGCTTCCAGCATGGCCGCCGGCGATATCGACACCACCCGCCTCGACCGCGTCAGCCTGGCCAACAGCCAGGAGAGCTGGGTGTCGGGGGCGGCCGAAGTGTTTGCCATCGTCTCCGGCGTGCAGCCCGACCAGGCCAAGGCCGAATTGAGCGTGGTCGACATGCCCTACCTCGACTACGCCGGCACCGCCTACACGCCGAACCAGATCATGGTTTTCTGGAGCAGCTACCGCTACGGCGCGGCCAACATCCAGCTGTTCGAGCATGACGACAACACCAACTACAAGGACCTGGCGGTGGCCCTGTCGCAAAGCGTCAGCGCGATCCTCGGCGTGTTTGCGCCCTCCTACGCGGTGATCGGCCAGGTCGCCACGGCGATCCTGCAAGCCATGCCCGCAGGCTGGTTCAGCAACGATGACGACTACGTCGACTCGTTCTACACCATCGAACGTGGCCGCACCTATGAAAACCATCGCGGCGCCGCCAACAATGCCACGGTAACGCTCTCGCCGTATCTGCTACGCGCGCAGTAAGCGCCGGCATCACGCGGGCAGCGGCAGCCTCACCGTGAAGCAGCTGCCCTGGCCCGGCTTTGAACGCACCGTCAGGCTGCCGCCATGGCGCTCCACGATGCCGAACGAAATCGACAGACCAAGACCGGTGCCCTGCCCGGTCGGCTTGGTGGTGAAGAACGGCTCGTAGATATGGTCGATGACGGCCGGGTCGATGCCGCTGCCGCTATCCTCGAAGTCGACGTACAGCGATGCCTCGTCGGCCCGGCTGCTGATGGCCAGCACGCCGGGCGTGAAGTCGCCGCTGCGCTGCTGCTTGTCTTCGATGGCGTGGCAGGCATTGACGATCAGGTTCATGAACACCTGGTTCAGCTGCGCCGGCCAGCATGCCAGCGGCGGGTCGGCCGCCAGCACGCAGGTAATATCGGCCACGCTGGCATACAGGGTGCGCACCAGGTGCACCGTCGCCAGAAGATTGGGACCGATGGGCGCGGTCGTCATCGCCCCTTCGTCGGGCCGCGCGAACGTGCCAAGATCGCGCACCAGGTCGCGGATGCGCGAAGTGCCTTCCAGGATGGTCGCGCTCTGGCGAATCAGCGCATCGATGCGGGCATTCAGGCTATCGGTCACCGCGGCGTCGGCGTCGGTGCCGGCCAGCGCCAGCAAAAACGCGCGGAAGCGCTCCAGCTCCGTCGCCAGCACCTGCGCACCGGCATGGGCGAAGTTGCTGGGGTTATTGATTTCGTGCGCGATGCCGGCACTCAGGGTGCCGAGCGACGCCATTTTTTCATGCAGCACCAACTGCTGCTGCGCGTTCTGCAAACCCTGCAGCGATGCAGCCACCTGGCGCGCCAGTTCGCGCTTTTGTCCGAGCAGAACCCGTACCCGGATGCGGTGCACCGCGTAGACGCCCGCCAGCACGAACAGGCCCGCCGCGAGCCGGAACCACCAGGTTTTCCAGAACGGCGGCGTGATCGTGATCGCCAGCGCCACGCCGGCGTCGTTCCATACGCCGTCCTTGTTGCTGGCCTTGACCCGGAAAACGTAATTGCCCGGATCCAGATTGGTGTAGGTGGCAAAGCGCTTGCCCGCGTCCGTCGCCACCCAGGAACGGTCGACGCCTTCAAGCTGATAAGCGTACTGGTTGCTCTGGGGGTCGGCGAAATGCAGGGCCGCGAACTCGAACGAAAACACCGACTGCGTGTGCGACAGCACCACCCGGCGCGCACGGTGGATGGGCGCATCGAGCACAAAGCCGTTTGGTGCCGGGCCGCTGCGCACCGACTGGTTATAGATCTGGATATCGGTAATCACAACCGGCGGCGCGCGGTCGTTGCCGCGTACCTCGCGCGGATCGAACATCGTGAAACCGTTATTGAAGCTGCCGAAGAACATGGCGCCATCCGGCTGGCGCCAGGCCGCGCCGACGAAATAGTCGCCCTCGGCCATGCCGTCGCGGCTGGTGTAGTTGCGGAAGGTCTCCTTGCGCGGATCGAAGTCGGCGATGCCGCCGTCGCTGCTGATCCACAGATGGCCATTGTCGTCTTCGAGAATTCCGTCCACCGCCGGATTGGCCAGCCCTTGCTGCCGCGCGTAGGATTTGAACTGCAGCTTGCCGCCGCTGTCCGCCACCAGCCGGCTCAGGCCACCGCCGGTGCCGACCCACAGCGTGCCGTCGGCCGCTTCGTGCAGGAAGGAGACCCGATTGTGAATCAGGCTGGCCGCGTCACGGCTGTCGTGGCGCGCATGGCGAAAACGTCCGCTTGCCGGATCGAACAGGTCAAGTCCGTTCGACGTTCCCACCCACAGGTGGCCACGCGTGTCTTCGAGGATCGCCCAGATGAAGTTATCCGACACACTGGTCTCGATGGCGGCATCGTGGCGGAAGGTCGTGGCCCGGTTGGTGCGCGGGTCAAGCCGGTGCAGGCCGCCGCGCGATGCGATCCACAGCATGCCCGCGCGGTCCGGCACGATCGCCTGAATGAAGTCGCTCAAGGCGTCCCCGGTCGCGAACGCGCGCGGCGTAAAGCGCCCGCTGGCGGGATCGAAACGGCTCAAGCCACCGTTGCGGGTACCGACCCATAACTGGCCCTGCCGATCGCGTCCCAGCGCGGTGACCAGATTGTCGTTCAGGCTGTGCGGCACGCGCGCATCGTGACGATACACCGTGGTCTGGCCGCTTTGCAGATCGTAGCGATTGACGCCGCCGCCGTACGTGGCCAGCCACAGCGAGCGCGGGCCGTCGCCGAGGATGGCGCTGATCTTGTTACTGCTTAAAGCGCCCGAGAGCACATGGCGAAAGCCGCCCGCGTTCAGGTCGACCCGGCTGGTGCCGCCGAACCAGGTGCCGACCCACAGGATGCCGGCGCGGTCTTCGAACAGGCTGGCGACGTTGTTATCCGCCAGGCTGGCCGGGTCGCCGCTCTGGTGGACAAACGCGGCGAAGCGTCCGGCCCCGGCATCCCAGCGTTTCAGGCCGTCGGTCTGGGTCCCCGCCCACAAGGTTCCGTGGCTATCCTCGAACAGGGCGGTGACGGCGCCCGGGTTGATGCCCTCGGCACTGCCGAAGCGGCGCCGCGCGGTGGGGGCACCGGCCGCGATCTTCCAGGCTTCCAGGCCGAGGGCGGTGCCGACCCACAGCGTGCCGGCGCGGTCGATTCTCAGCGTACGCACCGCGTTGCGCTTGAGTGCATCCACGGCGCTGTCGTCGATGCGGAAGTGGGTGAAATGGCGCGTACCCGGCGCCAGATAATCGACGCCTTGCTGGGTGCCGATCCACAGGCCGCCGGCGGCGTCGAACGCCAGGCCGGTGACATCGTCCGCGCCCAGCGAGCGCGGATTGGCCGGATCGTGACGCTCGGTCGCAAGCTGGCCAGTGGCGCCGTCCAGCCGCACCAGGCCCGAGCGCGTGGTGATCCACAGGGTGCCCTTGCCATCGCTGGCGATGGTGCGCACGTCGAGATAATCGGCTTTGCTGTCGCGCGGCGGGTAGGCGCTGAAGTTTTCGCTGCGCGGATTGAAGCGCTGCAGGCCGTTGCGCGTGCCAACCCACAGCTGGCCGGCATGGTCCTCGTGCAGCGCCTGCACCGAATTATCCGAGATGCTGGTCGCATCGGTCGGGTCGTGACGGAAGGTGAGAAAACGGTAGCCGTCGTAGCGGGTCAGGCCGCCCTGCCCGGCAAACCACATGAAGCCGTCGCGGTCTTGCAACATGGCGGTGACCGACGATTGCGGCAAGCCGAGCGCGGGGTTGAGCTGCTCGAAGCGCAGCCGCTCCGGCGCCGCCGCCCATGCAACGGGGCACAGCAGGCAAAGCAGGAAGGCTGCGAGCGACAAGCGCAACGAAGACATAAGGGGACCGGCAAGAGGGGCTAGCGCGCCAGTATCGCAGCCTTGCCCTGTTCTGTACAGGCAGTCAAGGGGCGTGCCAAAACAACAACGAAACAGGTATCGGTAATCGATACGTAATGACGCGTGAACTATCGTGGGCGCGCCCTCGCCGTTCCTGCACCGTCCTCATTCCCGCCTGCGCGGCACGACGAACGTGGTGGCCGGAATAGCGAGATTCGGCACAAGGACCTTGTGCCTCTACTTTTAACTGGAGAATCCATGCAATTAACTCACACACTCGCCTGGGGCGGTCTTTGCAGCATGCTGCTGGCCGCACCCGGCTTCGCTTCCACGGTCACCATTGAACACAATGGCAAAAACCCCTTCCCACTGGGCGGCAAGGTCTGGTTCGTCGGTAAGCTCGATGGCGTCGGCAAGTCGATGGCCTTTTCGGTCAACGGCATCCCCCGCGGTAACGCGACGGTCGGCACCATCAACTCTCAGAACGGCGAATACCTCGCCCCGCTGGCAACGCCGCCGAACAACGCGGTGACCGTCACGGCCACCTACCGCAGCGATCCACCGGCATCGGCGAGCACCATGCTGACCTTCCGCAGCAGCACCACGCCAACCCCGACGCCGACTCCGACCCCGACACCCACACCGACCCCACCGCCAACACCGACGCCGACACCAACGGCCGGCCCGTCCATCGCCGGCTGCGAGATGTTTCCCGCCACCGCCGTCTTCAACACCCGCATCGACGACCTGGTGCGCTTCCCCGCCCACGCCAGCAGCAACGCCTGGATCAACAGCGTCGGCAACACGCGCGCGCTGCACATGGACTTCGGCCGCAACGTCAACCAGGCCGACTATTCCACCTACTACGGCATTCCCTACAACGTGGTCGACGCCAGCACCACCACCTGGCCGCGCGTCTCGTTTGCGATCACCGATCCGAACTCGGGCAACGGCGACGGCGTGCCGGACGAAAGCGACTGCGCCGCGCCCGACGCCGCCCACACGCTCACGCGCGGCTGCAGCGCGCTGCCCACCGCGAGCCAGCGCTTCCCCTACCCGAACGACAACGTCGTCAAGGCCGAATACGGCAACTGCAACGATCCGCAGCAGTGCGGCGACCGCCACGTGCTGGTGGTCGAAAAGAACGCCTGCCGCCTGTGGGAGAGCTACTTCACCTACAAGGTCAAGGGCCAGTGGCACGCCTACTCGACCGCGGCGTGGAACCTCAAGTCGAACCAGATGCGCCCGACAACCTGGACCTCGGCCGATGCCGCCGGCCTGCCGATCCTGCCGCTGTTGATGCGCGCCGATGAAGCGTCGAGCGGCGAAGTGCGCCACGCGCTGCGCGTCACCTTCGCCGACCGCGTGCTGGCCAGATCATTCGTCTGGCCAGCCACCCACTACGCCGGTGGCGCGACCGCGAACGGCATTCCGTTCGGCGCGGTGATGCGCCTGCGCAGCGACTTCGTAATTCCGGCCAGCTGGAACACCCAGGCGCGTGCGATCGCCACGGCGATGAAGCGTTACGGCGTGTACGTGGCCGACATCGGCAGCAATGCCTTCGTCACCGGTGAGCCAAGCGCCAACTGGAGCCCGGACACCATTTCGCAGCTGCAGCGCATTCAAATGGGTTCCTTCGAATTCGTCGACACCCGCACCATCACCGGCAACCCGAAGTTCAACGTCAACTCCTTCCAGGCCAGCTGGTAAGGATGCCGCCCCGGCCACGCCGGGGCTGCGCGCCACCAAGCGGCCGCACCGCTCCACGAAAGTTCAACATGGGCCAGGTTTTGCGACTGATCCGGCAACAGGAAATCCAGTATGATGACGCACGCACTGTTGGCCCGTTGCTAATCACGCGCATGCAAAGACGCCGAAACCTCCCGTTTTCCCGGCGCGGCTGTGAAGATGGCAAATCAGAAGGCAAGCACCGGCCCGAAAAACGCGGCGCTGGCCGGCTGGCGCCCAAGCGGGCCGGCCCTGCAACCCAGACTCACACAAGGAGCATCGCATGTACCAAAAAACGCTGGTCGCCGGATGGGGCGACATGGACTTCAACGCCCACATGCGCAACACGGCCTACCTGGACAAATCGGCCGATGTGCGCATGATGTTCTTCGCCGATCACGGCTTTCCCATGGCCGAGTTCATGCGCCTGAAAATCGGCCCGGTGGTGATGAAGGATGAAGTCACCTACTTCCGCGAGTTCCACCTGCTCGACGAGGTCGGCGTGACGATGGCGCTGGCCGGCCTGTCGGACGATGGCAGCCGCATGATCATCCGCAACGAGTTCTTCCGCAAAGGGACGCTGGCGGCCCGGGTCAGTTCAACTGTCGGCTGGCTCGACCTGGCATCGCGCAAGCTGGTGCGTCCACCCGACGCGCTGTTGCAGGTGATGCAGGGCCTGGACCGCTGCGACGATTTCGTCGACCTGCCCGACAGCCGTTCGCAGGGCTGAGCGCATAAAAAAACCGCGCGAACATCCGCGCGGCAAAGACAGAGCCGGTACTGATATCAACCCCTGCGATCAGCCCATGAAACCCAGATCGCTGACCGCAAATTTCGCCAACTCGTCCTTGAATACTTTACTGGCGAGCATCTCCGGATTGGCCCCGAACCACCTGCCCAGCGTCGCGCCCACCTGCTGGTTCGAGAACTGCGGAATCCACACCCCCCGTCCGGTCGCGTCATCCGGCCCACCCAAGGTAAAGTCGGGGAATTTGCCGTACACGCCGCCCTTGACCGCCGCCCCGATCACCAGATGGTGGTTGCCCCAACCATGATCGGTTCCGCCGGAATTGGCCGTGAGCGTACGTCCGAAATCCGACATCGTGAAGGTCGTCACGCTCTGCTTGTGGCCGATTTCGCCGAGCGCCTGCTGAAATGCGGCCACCGACTGCGATACCTGGCGCAGCACGTTCCACTGCTGGTACACCTGCCCGCCGTGCGTATCGAAGCCGCCGATCGACACAAAAAACACTTGCCGTCCGGGTCCCTGCGCGGCGCGCTGGCGAATCAGTTGCGCCACCGTGTGCAGCTGCGTGGCCAGCGCAAAACCGGGGAACACCGTATTCAACGGCGTGGCCGCATTCGCCTTGGCCAGGTCATCCACCAGGGCCATCCCCTGCAGCAGCGCCTTGTTGGCGGCGTTGGCCATCAGGTTCGGATTTTCGCTGCTCAGGATCTGGCGCAAGGCATCGCGCCGCGTATCGGCCTGGGCCTGCGGCCAGAAGTTCATGCCGGCCAGGCCCAGTTCACCGGACTCCGGCAGACGGTTGCCGTGCACGCTGGCGCCTTCCACGAACAGGCCGCCGGCGCCGACCGAGACCGCGTCAAGCCGCCCCGTGCTGCCCAGCACATCGAGCAGGCGCCCGCCCCAGCCCGTGCCTGCGCCGGCCGGCGTGCCGGCCTGGTTCTGCAAGGTCTGGTCGGGATGCGAAAACAGCTGCGACGGATTCGCCGTACCGGCCACGTACTGGGCCTTGGTCAGCGGCTGGCGCAAACTGCCGACGTTGAGTACGGCCGCCACTTCGCCCTGGCCGAACAGTGCGTCGATTTCCGGCATGCCGTAGTGAAATCCGAACGATTGCGCCAGCGCATCGGGCACCGCCTGCAGGGTGGCCGTGCGCGGCGCCAGCAGGGTCTTGGCCGAGGTCGACAAGGCCAGCCCGGCCGCGCTGCGTGCCGCGGAATATTTGGCGTAGTGCGCCGCGTCGAGCGGCACGATCATATTGTTGCCGTCATTGCCGCCGAACATGTACAGGCACACGAGGGCCTTGTAATCGGTGACGGCGGCCTGTGCGGGTGCCGCCCCCAGCAGGCCCATGCCCGACAGGGTGCCCAGCAGGCTGGCCTGGGCGCTACCGCGCAAAAATCCCCGGCGCGAGGTCGAAACTGTATCCATCTTGAATCCTTTGTAGGGTAAAGGCCGCTTACAGGTGCACGGCGAAATCGGAAACCGCGCTCAGATACAGTGCCGTGATCGCGCGCTGGCGCGGATCGCTGATGGCCTGGATCGTCACGCCGAGCTGGGTACGGGTTGCCGGACGCATGCGGCCGGACAGCAAGTTCGTGTCCACCAGATTGATGAGCTTGGCCGGATCGCCCGCCGCGTTCACGTACGGCGTGATGTCGATCTTCACCATGCTGCTCAGGTTGCCCGCGATCAGGTTATAGGCCAGGTTGGCGCGCGTTACCGCCAGGCTCGGCGAATAGATCTGGAACTCCGGTCCGTACAAGGCCGGCGAACCCGGCAGACGGGTCATCGGCGAGTAGAAATTGAACACGCTCGGCGACTTGAGCAGCTCCTGGCCGACGCCGTGGTAACTCCAGAACAGATTGGTCGGGTCCAGCACCTGCCCATTGAGCGCGCGCACCAAGCCGAGCGTGTGCATGATCGGATCCTTGAGCTGGCCATGGGTTGCGCCGGGCGTGGCCGGACGCGCTTCGACGTCGGTCAGCACCGCGCGCAGGGTGGCGGCCAGATCGCCGCGGCCCGCCGGGCCTTGGGCGAACACATCGGCCACGCGCTTGATGTAGGCCGGGCTCGGATTACTCGTCACAAACGCACGGATCAGGCGCGTGGCGATGAATGGCGGCAGGTTCGGATGCTGGAACAGGTTCTGCATCACCGCGTCGTAATCCTGCACCGTGTTTTGCCCGGCTGGCAACTGCGTACCGTTGAGCAAGGTCTTGGCGCCCTTGTCGTGATAGGCGTCGCGCGGCTGCAAGGGGCCGGTGAAGTTTTCCCAGTTGATGCCGGTAGCGTTGGTGCCGGCGTAGGTCCAGCCGCTCAGCGCGCGCGAGAATTCGCCGATGTCGGCCTGGGTGTAGGCGGAAATGGTCTCGCCGTTGCGGTCGAGCTGGGCGCTGCCATCCTGGTTCAGCATGGTTGTGCCGATGGTAAACAGCTGCATCACTTCGCGCGCGTAGTTTTCGTTGGGCGACGGCATGACGCTGTTGCCCAGGTCGAGATACTTGCCCATGGCCGGGTTCAAGGTCATCTCGCGCAGCAGGCTGTTGAAGTTGCCGAAGGCGTGCTTCTGCAAGGTCATCAGCCAGGGTTGCATTTCGTTCGGGTAGGGATTCTTGTCGGCTGAAACGACGAAGATTTGCGACAGCGCAAAGATCATGCGCTGGCGCAGCTGGTCCTTGCCTGTCGCCATGTTGCGGTACCAATTGGTGGCCTGCTGGTTCAGGCTGCTTGCAACCGGCATCGGGCTGGCCGGCGTGGCAAACTGCTGGGTCAGCCATGCGTTCTGGCCGATGGTTTGCAACTGGGCTACCTCGGCCGCGGTGGCACCGAAGCTGGCCTGTTCCAGGAAGCGTACCGCGGCTACCTTGGCTGCGTCTGGAACCGGGATCGGCGTTGGCGTTGGCGTTGGCGTTGGCGTTGGCGTTGGCGTCGGCGTCGGTGTTGGCGTCGGCGTCGCGACAGCGGTACGCAACGGCAGCACGATCGATCCGGACACGGGCGCTGTCCCGTACGTCTTTGCGGAAATGGTGACCGCCTTGTTGGCCGGCATCACCATCGGTGCAACGTACTTGCCGTTTTGCGAATTGACGGTGCCCACGGCGGCGTTACCGCCCGGAACGCCGTTGACGGAAAATTCCATGCTGCGTCCCACGCCGTCGAGCTTGCCGAGCAGCCATACCGTACTGCCCAGCGCAAACGGCGCCCTGCCGCTGTATTCGACCGTCACTGTCGCCGCAAACGCCGGCGCGGCCACCATCAGGCACACGGGCGCCCACATCCACACTCTGCTACCTTGCATTTCAACCTCCCTGTTGTCGTTGTCGTATCCGCGCCTTGGTCGAAGCGACAAAGACAGGCCGAACAGCGAACATCATCAGGGAGAGCGAATTACAGATGGATTACAGAAGACCAATTTACTGCATTTTTGACAAGAATCACACAGCAACGTTTCCTAACCGAGGTCTGACCCGGTTGGGAAATATTGTCGACTGGAAGTGAATTTTTATCTGAGGCCAAGTGCGACGGCCAGCTTTTCGGTGTCGTACGAGGGCGATACGCCAAGTACGATCGAGAGGGTGTCGCGGCAGCGCCGGTAGGCGCCGAAGGCGGCCGCCGCGCCATCCTGCGCGTGGGCGCAGCGCATCCAGCCGCGGTAGTTCGCCTCCGACAGCGGCTCGGCCGCCAGCGCGCGCTGGTACAGGCTCAGGGCGCAGCCCCATTCCTGCATCGCTTCGAGCAGCCGCCCAAGCTGGCCGACCGCGCCGAGGAACAGGTTGCGCGCGCGCTCGCGTACCGGCAGGATCCAGGTGTCGTCGGCGCCGTCGCAGAACGGGCCACGGTACAAATCGAGCAGCGCGGCGCTGCAGCGCCCCACTTCCGCCACCTCGGCGTGCGCCGGCAAGCCGGCAATGGACGCGCACAGGTCGGCCAGCGCGCACACGTCGGTCCAGACGCGCGCTTCGGCCAGGTGGGTTCTGCCGCCGGAAACGACCACCGCCTCGTCGCTGAGCAGCAGCTTGCGCAGGCGGTGCACCGTCACGTTCAGCGCCGATTTGGCGACGTCGGTGCTGCCCCACAGCTGCGCGACCAGCGCCGCCTGCGCCTTGCCGCCCTCGCCGGCCGCCACCAGGCTTCTGAGCAGGGCCAGTGGGCGCTGCTGCGCCTTGCCGGTGGCGACCACCGGGGCGCCGTGCAAGGTCAGCTCGAATTTCCCGAGCGTGCGTACCGCGACCGGCCATGGCCAGCCTTGCACGCAGCGGGTCGGCGCCGCCAGCCGCTGACGCATGACGATGGCGCCGACATGGCCCGCATCGATGCCGTTTTCCAGCGCCAGCGCCGCCACCCGCGCGGCCAGCGCCGGCACCGTCGCAAACAGGGTGGTGGCCTGGCGCCGCCGGTGGCTGGCCATCGCCGCGTCCATCAGCGCTGCCGCGCGCACGCGCTCGCCGCTCGCCGCGCTGGCACAGGCGTCGATGAAGTCGCGTTCTTCGCCCAGCAGCAGCGCTTGCACGCCGTAGGCGGCGGCCACCGCCTGGCCATAGCACGCCAGCGCCGGGGCATACGCGCCGGCCCACGCGTGGCAGGCGCCAAGGAAAGCGTCGAAACGGGCCCGCTCGCGCGCCGGCACGCCGGCGTCGGCGGCCAGGCGCAGCGTCTCCTGCGCGGCGTGCAGCGCGCCGGCCAGGTCGCCAGCCAGCGCCAGGCAGTGCGCATCGAGGTCGTTCAGCTCGACCAGTTGCAAGGGACGCGACGCCGGCAGCGCCGCGCGCATCCGGTCCAGCAGGCTGCGCGCCGCATCCACCGCGCCGGTGCCGAGCAGATGATGCACTTCGAGCGACTGGAACAGCACAGGATCGAGGCCGGCATCGATGACGATGCGGCGGGCCTCGCCCGTGATGCGCTGCGCCTGCCCCAGGTCGCCCTCCTTGCTATACCAGCGCGCCACCCGGCCGTACCAGCGCACCCGGTGCGAGGCGCCGACAGCGGCATCGTCGGCGCACGCGCCAAGCTGCGCCACCAGCGCGTTGGCGCGGCCGGCGTTGTCCATCGAGTCGAAGTAGCGCAGCAGGCAGGCGCCCGCTTCCAGCCGTGCCAGCGGATCGTCGACCTGGTCGAGCGCCAGCCGCGCGCGCTGTACGCACGCCGCCAGCGAAGGCGATTGCGGCGCCACGTACAGCAGCGCGCAGGCCATGCGCGAATGCAGCCGCAGGTCGAGCGCGGGATCGAGCGCCACCGGGTCGAGCGCCTGCACGCCCTCGGTCAGTACCGCCAGCCAGCGCGGCAAAGCGCTGAAGTCGGCCCATTCGGCGTCGTAGGTGTCGATGATGGCGCTCACCGCCTGCAGTCGCGCCGGCAGGTCGCCGGCCTGCTCGAAAGCGCGTTCGGCGCGGATCAGGATGCGCCGCGCGTGCAGCGGCTGCACATCGGCCAGCGAAACGCCATGCCAGTAGGCGAGCCAGGGCTGCGTGTCGGCCATGTCGGCCGGCAGACAGCTCATCCAGAGCCGCAATGACTGGCCACGGCCACTGGCCACCATGCCGGCCGCGCGGCGCAGCAGCAAGCCTGCCAGCCCCTGATGCGCCTGCGCCTCGATGTACAGGCTTGCCGCTTCATCGATGCGGCCGTGCGCATCGGCGATGGCTGCGGCCTGGGCGGTCAACGCCAGGCGCTGCGCGGGATCGAGCAGTTCGCGCGCCTGCTGGCGCAGAAACGCGCCGAACAGTCCGTGGAAAGCGTAGCTGTCGCCGCGCCGCTCGACGAACAGGCGGCGCCGGTACAAGCGTTCGAGCAGCAGCGGCGCGCCAGGGTCGCCCGTGAGCGTGTGCGCATCGGCGCCGGACATGGCCGGCAAACAGGCCAGCATCAGCAGCAGGTGCTGCGCTTGGGCGGGCAGGCGCCCGACAATCTCGCCTGCGAAATAGCGGAACAGCGCTTCGCGCCCTTCCGCCAGGGCGGCGCGGGGCTGTCCAGGGACACTGCGCAGCAGCGCAACGCCCGCCGCCCAGCCATCGACCAGATAGAGCCACTGCGCCACCTCCGGATCGGCCAGGTCGTCTGCTTGCGTCAGCGCGCGCGTCTCGGCCGCGTCCAGGCGCAGCGCGTCCCAACCGATCATGCCCAGCCGCCCGTCCAGCTCCATGCGCGCCAGGCACGTGGGCGGCGCTTCGCGGCTGGCGGCCAGCAGCGTCACCCCGGCCGGCACTTCCGCGCATGCCGCTTCGAGCAGGTAGCCGGCGTTATCCCAGTCGACGTCGTGCGCGTTGTCGAGTACGACAAGGGCGGCTGGCGGCAGGTGGGCATAGAACTGGCGGAAGAACAGACGCGCGTGTTGTGCCGCATCGCCTGCCCCTTGCGGCGCGTGCCACGGCAAGGCGCCGTCGAGGGTGCGCAGGGCGTCGGCCAGGAAGAACAGCAGCGTGGCCGGATCGGCGTCGCCCTGATCGAGCTGGCACCACAACACCGGCGCCTCGCACTGGAGCGCATAGCTGGCGGCGAGCGTGGTCTTGCCGGCGCCGGGAGGGGAGGAAATCCACAGCACCGCATGCCGGCCGCGCAAGCGGTCGATCAGCGAGAACAGGCGCGTGCGCTGGAGCGGCTCGAAAAGGCGGGGAAGCGTCAGCTTGGCGTAGGCCGGAACAGCATGCGGCCGTGGGTGAGTGCGTGTTCTGATTGCGCGTGTAGCCATGGTCTCTCTGTCGTTCAGGGCCCGAAGGCGTATACAATACACGAGCGCACAGCGCCACGCCTTATCGCCCGGCCGGCCGGACCGGATGACTATTCTCTCAAAACTATGGCAATTTTCAAAACAGAAAACCTGGCCCTGTTCGATCGGCAGCAAGCTTTGTCGGACGCGCGCCACACCGTCATGCTGGTCGATGACATGGACGCCAACGTTTCCGTCATGGCCGCAATCCTGCGCCCGCACTTTCATCTGGTCGAAGCGCGCGACGGCCAGGAAGCCCTGCGCCTGATCGGCGAACTGCCGCCGTCGCAGGAGCTGGCGTGCATCGTGAGTGACCACCGCATGCCGCGCATGAGCGGGGTGCAGCTGTTCGAGCGCACCTCGGTCATGCTGCCCGATACGCTGCGCATTCTGGTGACCGCCTACCTCGATCTCGACGCCATCGTCGACGCGGTCAATGCCGGCCATATTTACCGCTTCATCGCCAAGCCGTTCGATGCCGGGGGTTTCCTGCTGGCGGTGCAGTGCGCGGTGGCCGCTTTCGAGCATCGCCGCCTGCTGGGTGCTTATCATCGAGCGCTGGAAGATACGCTGCCGGTGCTGCCGGCGGCGGCAGCGGCGCTACGCGAGCAGGCCCGCGCAGCCCGGACAAGCCTGACGGCGCTGGAAGAGCGCGCGAAGGCCGCGCTGCCCACATAACATATCGGTAATCGATCGGTAACTCCTGGCGGCCTAGAATCTGCGCACAACAAGAGGAGACCGATGAATACCTTTACTTTATCAATCGCGGCCGGCATTGGCGCGTCCGTTCTGGGCGCGTCTTTCGCCCATGCGGCAACCGCCATCGTCAGCGTGCATGCGGCAGCGCCGCAGGTCATCGTGGTCGAAGTGCAGACCGCCACCACCAACGAAGCCGGCGGCACGGCCACCAAGCCCGACGTACTCGACCTGACCCTGTCCAAGTGGCTTGTCAACAGCCGGGTGGCGCTTGGGATCAGCCGCATGTCGACACCGTACGACGAGCAGAAGGCGCTGACCAATGCCAGTCCCAACCTGTTCCCCGTGACGGTGCGCCACAAGATCTATCTGCGGCTGGACAAACCGCTGGTCCAGGGCCAGCCGTACACCATCGTCACGCCCTACGGCGCCACGCGGCTGCCCTTCGACAACCGCTCCACCTGGTGCGAATCGATCAAGGTCAACCAGACCGGCTACAGCAAGCTGGCCAGCTCGCGCTTCGCCAATTTCGGCGCCTACCTGGGTGACGCCGGCTCGCTCAAACTGCCGGCCGGGTCGCGCTACGAGGTGATCGAAGAACGCAGCGGGAAAGTAGTGCTCGGCGGCGAAGCCCAATACATCAAGGACGATACCGCCATCGCCGGCGCCAGCTCCGGCGAGCATGTCTACCGCCTGCGGCTCGACCAGTTGGGCGAGGGCGGCCCGTATTTCGTGTCGGTGCCCGGTTGCGGGCGTTCGCGCTCGTTCGCCGTCGGCGATGACGCCAGCCGCAAGATCGCTTATGTTTCCGCGCGCGGCATGTATCACCAGCGCTGCGGCACGGCGCTCAAGCAGCCTTACACGCGCTTCACACGCGAGATGTGCCACGCCACCGTGGCCGATACGCGCACGCCGTGGGTGGCGACGCCAGTACTTTCGGTTCCGGCGAACGCGGTCATGAAGCCGCTGATCGGCGGCCATCACGATGCCGGCGACTTCGACCGCCGCCCGATGCACACCATTATTCCGATCCTGATGCTGTCCTACTTCGATGCCTTCCCGACCCACTTCGTCGATCGTCAATACAATATTCCGGAGTCCGGCAACGGCATTCCCGATTTCGTCGACGAAGCCTTGTGGGCGGTGCTGTCGTGGGAGAACCTGCAGGTGACCGATACCCACGATCCGCAGTTGGGCGGCGTGCGCGCCGGAACCGAAATGAACCGCCATCCGGCCTACGGGGTGCACAGCGCGGCCAGCGATCCGGGGCGTTACGGCACCTGGGCGGTCAGCGAAGAAGTCACGGCGCTGTCGGCCGGGATCTTCGCCCACGCCGCGCGCGTGATCCGCCCGCACGACGCCGCGCGCGCCAACGCCCTGGTGCAACGCGCCAGGCTGGCCTGGAGGTATCTGGAAAAGACCGCGGCCCCGGGAGCGGCAAAAGCACGCTTCATGTATCCGGCGCTGCAGCTGTACCTGGCCACCGGCGAGGAGCGCTACCACACGCTGTTCAAGAACGCGGCGCAAGCGATCGTCGTCAAGAACGGCACCTGGCCCGAGCAGTATTTACCGGGCAACGCCAGCGCCGCCGTGCAGAGCGTGCATTTCGTCAGCTACCTGACGGCGCATGGCCGCGCCGTCGATCCGGTGTTGACGCAGGCGCTCAAAAACCGCATCGTCTCCTTCGCCGACAGCGGCGGCTATATCGGGCCGGCACCGGAAAGCCAGGCATACCCTCAGGGCGCAAGCAAATTCCTGTCGTGGGGCGCGACCACGACGCAGGGCAAATATGCCGACGTGTATGCGTTCGCATCGCTGTTCGCGGCCAACGACGCCAAGAAGCAGGCATACATCAACGCGGTCAGCCAGTATGCCGACTTTTCGCTGGGGCTGAATCCCTTGGGACGGTCGTTCGTGACCGGCCTGGGAACGGACACGCCGCAAAGTCCGGCGCATCTGGACTCATACTTCACCAAGCACGGACTCAGTGACGGCACTGGCACCGATCCGCACGTCAAGGCGATCGGCAATGTGCCGGGGATCGTGGTGTACGGACCGACCGAGGGCCGCAGCGGTGCGGCCTATCAGACGGCGGTGAGCAACAAGCTGTATCCGGCGTGGGACAAGCTGCCTGTCCTGCGGCGCTGGGGCGACGGCTGGTCACTGATTAACAGCAGTGAGTTCAGCACCTGGGAAACCATGGTCTGGAATACGGCGATGCACGGTTTCCTGTACAACGCCAGCCAGGACCCGGACGCGACCAGCATGCCGGCCGAGTGCGATGGCCCGACCTGCGCGGAAACCAAGCCGAATGCCTGCGTGATCGAACCGACGACCGGTGCGCTGGCGTTGAGTGGATTGGCGAGCAATATCGTGTGCGTGCAGCGTACCGATAACTGGGCGCAGCAGCGTGTGGTGAACGGGAAGGCGAGGTTTGCGACCCCACGCGCGACGGCGGGAACCGGGGTATATGGCTTCAGCGCAGTAAACAGCTATGGGGCATGCACCACCAAAGTGGCGCAGTTGACCTGCAAGTTGCCGTAATACCCGTCGCCTCGTCGAACTTGGGCCCCCGCCTGCGCGGGGGCGACGGCGGCTAGCTCAGGTTTTCAAGGCGGATCTTGACGACCTTGCCCACTACCGCACCAAGTGCTTCGATCTTGCCGATCGCCGCATCGATGTTCTTTTCCTGCGTCTGGTGCGTCAGCATGATGATGTCGGTGCGCGTTTCGCCTTCACCCGGCTCCTTCTGCAGCACCGCGTCGATCGAGATCCTGGCGTCCGCCAGGATGCGCGTCAGGTCGGCCATCACGCCCAGTTGATCCTTCACATACACCCGCAGGTAGTAGCTGGTGGTGATCTCGGACATCGGCAAAATCGCCACGTTGGTCATCTGGTTCGGCTGGAACGCCAGATGCGGCACGCGGTATTCCGGATCGGCCGTCGCCAGGCGGGTGATGTCGACCAGATCGGCAATCACCGACGACGCCGTCGGCTCCGCGCCCGCTCCCTTGCCGTAGTAAAGCGTGGCGCCAACCGCGTCGGCCTGCACCAGCACCGCGTTCATCGCCCCTTCCACGTTGGCGATCAGGCGCTTGGCGGGAATCAGGGTCGGGTGCACGCGCAGCTCGATTCCTTCCACGCCATCGACCACGGTGCGCTTGGTGATCCCCAGCAGCTTGATACGGTAGCCCAGCTGCTCGGCGTAGCGGATATCGATCGCCTGCAGGCTGCTGATGCCTTCCACGTGCGCCTTGTCGAACTGCACCGGAATGCCGAATGCGATCGCGGCGATGATGGTTGCCTTGTGCGCGGCGTCCACGCCTTCGATGTCGAAGGTCGGATCGGCTTCGGCGTAGCCCAGTTCCTGCGCCTGTTTCAGCACGGTGGCGAAGTCCAGCCCCTTGTCGCGCATCTCGGACAAAATGAAGTTGGTGGTGCCGTTGATAATGCCGGCCACCGATTCGATGCGGTTCGCGGTCAAGCCTTCGCGCAGCGCCTTGATGATCGGGATGCCGCCGGCTACCGCCGCCTCGAACGCCACCATCACGCCCTTGGCCTGGGCCGCGGCGAAGATCTCGTTACCGTGCAGCGCCAGCAGCGCCTTGTTGGCGGTGACGACGTGCTTGCCGTTGTTGATCGCCTTGAGCACCAGGTTCTTGGCCGTGTCGTAGCCGCCGATCAGTTCGACCACGATGTCGATGTCGGGATGGTTGACCACCAGTTCAGGGTCGTTCACCACTTCGCAGTCGGTGCCCACGATGCCGCGCGCGCGTTCCACGTTGCGCACCGCGACCATCGCAATCTCGATGCCGCGGCCGGCGCGGCGCCGGATTTCTTCCTGGTTGCGTTTGAGGACGTTAAAGGTGCCGGCACCAACTACGCCGAGGCCGATCAGGCCGATTTTGATGGGTTTCATAGTTCTTTATCTGGAAGAGGTATCAGCCGCGCCCGTGGCGGCGTCGGTAGCCGTCAAGGAAGCGCGCAATGCGGCCGCAAGCGTCGGTCAGGTCGTCGGAATTGGGCAGGAACACGAGACGGAAGTGATCCGGCGCGATCCAGTTGAAGCCCGTTCCCTGGACCACCAGGACTTTTTCTTCGGCCAGCAGGTCGTAGGCAAACTGCTGATCATCCGCGATCGGGTACATCACGGGGTCGAGGCGCGGGAACATGTACAGCGCAGCTTTTGGCTTGACGCAGGTCACGCCCGGAATATCGGTTAAGAGTTTGTGCGCCATGTCGCGCTGGCGCAGCAGGCGCCCGCCGGGACCTACCAGGTCGTTGATGCTCTGGTAGCCGCCCAGCGCGGTCTGGATCGCGAACTGGCCCGGCGCATTGGCGCACAGGCGCATCGAGGCCAGCATGTTCAGGCCATCGATGTAATCCTTGGCGTGGCGTTTTTCGCCCGACACCACCATCCAGCCGGCACGGTAGCCGCACGAACGGTAGTTTTTCGACAGGCCGTTCAGGGTAATGAACAGCACATCGTCGGCCAGCGACGCGATCGAGTCGTGCTGCTCGCCGTCGTACAGGACCTTGTCGTAGATTTCGTCGGCCAGGATGATCAGCTGGTGCTGGCGCGCCAGTTCGATGATCTCGAGCAGGATTTCACGCGGATACAGCGCGCCGGTTGGGTTGTTCGGGTTGATCACCACGATCGCCTTGGTGTTGCTGGTGATCTTGCGGCGCATGTCGTCGATGTCGGGATACCAGCCGGCCTGCTCGTCGCAGACGTAGTGCACGGGATTACCGCCCGACAGGCTCACGGCCGCGGTCCACAGCGGGTAATCCGGGGCTGGAACGAGCACTTCGTCGCCGTTGTTCAACAGGCCGTTCATGGCCATGACGATCAGTTCCGACGCGCCATTGCCGAGGTAAATGTCTTCAATGGTCACGCCGCTGATGTGCTTGCTCTGCGTGTAGTGCATGACGGCCTTGCGCGGCGCGAACATGCCTTTCGAGTCGGTGTAGCCGGCGGCGCCGTGCATGTTGAGGATCATGTCTTGCACGATCTCGTCGGGCGGGTCGAAACCGAACACGGCCAGGTTGCCGATATTGAGTTTGATGATCTTGTGGCCTTCTTCCTCCATCTGCTTGGATTTTTCCAGCGCGGGGCCGCGGATTTCGTAGCAGACGTCGTCGAGCTTGTTCGATTTCAGAATCGGTCGCAAAATATTTCCCTGTTCAGTGGCTTTGTTGCATGCGAAAAATACCCATTCTGCCGAAAGGAGGCGATTTAATCAACCTGCGGTTTCGTCACAATTCGGTAAAAACACGCGAAATGGTATCGCTTTGACGTCCGTTTCGCGAAAATTCGCGGTTTACTGGACTTTGTGGCATGCTAACGCCACGCGCAGTGCCAAAGTGCCCTGCATCACCTTTTCAGTGCCTATGCCATGAAGCTCCATTCCAGCACCACCCAACAATACCAGACCGTGACCGGTTACGACGAAACCGGGGTCGAAATCAACGCCCAGCGCTTCGACTACAGCCTGGTTGTGATGCCCGAAACGCCACCGCGCGCCTGGGACGTCCCCAATTTCGAGGCCCTGACGGCCGAGCATTTCGAGAAAATCGAACAGGACAAGCCGGATGTGGTCATTCTCGGCACCGGCGACCGCCAACGGTTCGTCCATCCGAAGCTGATCGCCGCACTGCTGGAGCGGCGCATCGGCTGCGAGTGCATGGATAACAAGGCGGCGTGCCGGACCTACAACATTCTGATGGGCGAGGGGCGCAGGGTGACCTTGGCGCTGATTTTGGGCAACGCTAGATAATCTGTGTAGCACTGCTGTCGCATGCTCCGTCGTTCCCGCGCCAAGGCGGCCCTCGCAGTGGCAGGACCGACGATGGCACTTGCAATCGAGCACCCCGCCCCCATATCTGCTCCGCCCAAACACGTTTCCCCCTCCCCTGTTGCGCTGCGGGGTATAAAATCAGCGCTGACTCACCTTCAGGAGAGAACCTGTGGCTGATAGCCAAACTGCAGCACCTTATACCGACTTCTCCGCCGTCATGACGGGCGACAAGCCGTTCCAGCTGTCCGGCCGCCCTGCCCGCTACACCGTGCTGTACTTTTATCCAAAAGATAACACGCCGGGCTGCACCACCGAAAGCATCGCTTTCCGCGACCTGCACGAGCAGTTCCAGCAGGCCGGTACCGAAATCTACGGCATCAGCCGCGATTCGCTGCGCTCGCACGAAGGCTTCAAATCCAAGCTCGGCCTGCCGTTCGAACTCATTTCCGACCCCGAGGAAGCCATGTGCCTCCAGTTCGGTGTGATGAAAATGAAGAATATGTACGGTAAGCAAGTGCGCGGGGTCGAACGCAGCACGTTTGTAATTGACGCTGATGGTAAATTGATGAAAGAATGGAGAGGCGTGAAAGTCCCTAATCACGCCGAGGACGTGCTGGAATTTGTAAAGAGCCAACCTTGAGCAGGACGGCTCGAAGCCAGGGGACCCTGTCGATCAACCCGCAGCAGAACCGATTGCACCAGCCATTTTGAGTCACACCTTCCGTATTCCGCATCATCCCAATCTGGCGGCCTGCCGGCCCGGCCACTATGCCGGGCCCGACCACCACCCCCTTAGTTCGCACAGCCGCATCGAGCCCGCCGCCACAAGCGCCGCCTGCGCCGACGCCACCGGGCTATCCTCCTGCACCTTTTTAGATTGAGACTCTGATGCCACTGCCAAAAATCCCCACCAAGCCAGCCACCCTGCTGCTGGCCGAAGATTATCCAAAAGCCGACCGCACCAAGCCTGCCTCCGTGCAGGCCGTGCCGGTCACCAAACCAAAACTGAGCGCGGTAGCCGAGATCGCGGCCGAACCGGTCGCCAAAGCGCCGGCCAAAACCACGCGCGCCAAGGCGCCAGCCAAGCAGGCCGCCCTGGTCGCCGCGTCGCCCGCCCCCGCGCCACTGGTCTCCTCGCCCCTGGTGATGGAAACCCCGGTCGCCAAACCTTCCGGCCGCGGCAAGGAAAAACAGCCGATCGACCTGGAAGCGCCGCACCCGGCCAAGCACAAGGCGGTCGAGATGACGGTCAAGTCGTCCACCAGCCGCAACGCCGACCAGACCGGCAAGACCAAGATGTTCGTGCTCGACACCAACGTACTGATGCATGACCCGTCGTCGCTGTTCCGCTTCGAAGAGCACGATGTCTACCTGCCGATGATGACCTTGGAAGAGCTGGACGACCACAAAAAGGGCATGTCGGAAGTGGCGCGCAATGCACGCCAGGTCTCGCGCACGCTCGACGCGCTGGTCGGCAGCATCGACGATGGCGCGATCGAAAACGGCATCCCGCTGGCCAAGCTGGGCAACAAGGATGCCAAGGGCCGCCTGTTCTTCCAGACGCGCCTGCAAAACGGCCCGACCCTGCCTGAAGGCCTGCCGGTCGGCAAAGCCGACAACCAGATCCTGGGCGTCGTGCGCAACCTGGAAGCGGAGCAGCCGGGCCGTGCCATCGTGCTGGTGTCGAAGGACATCAACATGCGCATCAAGGCGCGCGCGCTGGGCTTGCCTGCCGAAGACTACTTCAACGACCACGTGCTGGAAGACAGCGACCTGCTGTACTCGGGCATCGTGCAGTTGCCGGACGACTTCTGGAACAAGAACGGCAAGGACATGGAGTCCTGGCAGGAAAACAAGAACGGCGTCTCGTCGACCTTCTACCGCGTCACCGGCCCGACCATGCTGACCTTGCTGGTGAACCAGTTCGTGTACCTGGAACCGAAGAATGGCGAAGCGCCGTTCTACGGCCAGGTCAAGCAGCTCAACGGCAAAACCGCAGTGATCCAGACCCTGCGCGACTTCAGCCACAACAAGAACAATGTGTGGGGCGTCACCGCGCGCAACCGCGAGCAGAACTTTGCGCTGAACCTGCTGATGAATCCGGAATGCGACTTCGTCACCCTGCTCGGCCAGGCCGGTACCGGCAAGACCCTGCTGGCCCTGGCGGCCGGTCTGGCGCAGGTGCTCGAGACCAAGCTGTATAACGAAATCATCGTCACCCGCGTCACGGTGCCGGTGGGTGAAGACATCGGCTTCCTGCCGGGTACCGAGGAAGAGAAGATGGGGCCGTGGATGGGCGCCTTCGACGACAACCTCGAAGTGCTCAACAAGTCCGATTCGGATGGCGGCGAGTGGGGTCGCGCGGCAACGCAAGACCTGATCCGCTCGCGCATCAAGATCAAGTCGCTCAACTTCATGCGCGGCCGCACCTTCGTGAACAAGTTCCTGATCATCGATGAAGCGCAGAATCTGACGCCGAAACAGATCAAGACCCTGGTCACGCGCGCCGGTCCCGGCACCAAGATTCTGTGCCTGGGTAATATCGCGCAGATCGACACGCCTTACCTGACCGAAGGTTCGAGCGGTCTGACCTACGTGGTGGACCGCTTCAAGGGCTGGTCGCACAGCGGCCACGTGACCCTGGCGCGCGGCGAGCGTTCGCGCCTGGCCGACCACGCGAGCGAAGTGCTGTAACACGCCGCGTTCCCACAGACTAGTACAGTCGAAACGGCCTCTCTCCAGTCATCTGGACAGAGGCCGTTTTCTTTTTGCCGCCCGCTTCGAGAAGGACACGATGGACACACTGCCGCATGGCCACTCCGCGCCGCTGATCGGCCGCGCCGCCGAGATCAGCGCGCTGCGCGGCGCCTTTGCCGCAGGCGGCGGCTTGCTCGTTGCCGGTGCGGCCGGTGCCGGCAAGTCCGCCCTGCTCGCGCAGTTGGCCACCATGGCGGCCGAGCGGGGCGGCTGGTTCGTCAGCGGCAAGTTCGACCAGTACCGGCACGATGCCCCATCGGCCATCGTGCAAGCCATGCGCGCGCTCGGCCGCCTGCTTCTCGCCGAACCCGAAGCGGCGCTGGTCCAGCAGCGCGAGCGCATCCTGGCGGCGCTCGACAGCAACGCCGGCCTGATCGCCGCCGCCCTGCCCGAATTCTCCCTGCTGCTCGGCTGCCACGACGCCACCTGCACCGACCCGGCCCTGCATCAGGCCAGGATGCGCAATGCCGTCCTCGACCTGCTGCGCGCCGTGGTGTCGCCCGCACGCCCGCTGGTGATGGTGATCGACGACCTGCAGTGGGCCGGTCCCGCCGCGCTGGCCGCATTCGACGTCCTGCTGCGGGACGCGACCCTGCAAGGCCTGTTCCTCGTGGGCGCCTACCGCAACGACGAAGTCGGCGACGCACACCCGCTGCATCCCATGCTGGTGCGCTGGCGCGCGTGCGCCACGCTGGAGGTGAACAACCTGGCGGCGACGGGCCTGGCGGCCTTCCTCGGCGCCCTGCTGCACATGGAGCCGGCGCGCTGCGCGGGCCTGGCCGCGCTGATCGGCGAGCGCACGCACGGCAACCCCTTCGAAACGATCGAGCTGGTCGAGGCCTTGCGCAAGCAAGGGTTGCTTGGCGCCCCTGATGACACGGTCCCCATCCGTGCCTTCATCGCCGCGCGCGACGTGACCGACCTGCTCGCGCTGCGGATCGACAGCCTGCCAGCGGACGCGCGCCGGATGCTGCAAGTGCTTGCCTGCCTGGGCGGCGCGGTCGATGCGCAGGTGCTGGCGCTTGCCGCCGGTCTCGATGCGCGCAGCCTGGCACCGGCACTCGCCGATGGCCTGGTGCTGGAGACGCAACGCAGCCTGCGTTTATGCCACGACCGCGTGCAGGAAGTGATTTACGAAAGCATGCCGCCGGACGAGCGCCAGGCGCTGCACCTGGCAATCGGCCGCCGCCTGCTGGGGCGCGCGGGCCAGGAAGCCGGCGCATCCGAACAATATCTTGCGCTCGGCGACAGCGTGCCGGACCCGCAAGAGCGCCTGCGCGTCGCCACGCTGTTCGGGCGAGCGGCAGCCGGTGCGAGAAGCCAGGCCGACTACACCCTGGAAGAGCGCTTCCTGGGCGCCGCCGTGCGCCTGATGGGCAGCGATGGCGCCCTGCCCGCGCTCATGCGCGCCTGGCACGCCTGCCTGTGCAGCCTCGGGCGCCATGCCGAGGCCGATGACGTCTACGCGCGCATCGCCGCGCAGGAAAGCGACTTGACAAGCCTGATCGAAGCGAGTTCGGTGCAGATAAACAGCCTGACCGGCCGCCGCCTGCTGCCCCAGGCGATCGATCTCGGCATCGCCCTGCTGGTCCGGGCCGGCATCGTGTTCGCGGACAGTGCGCCCGACAACGGCGCGCCCGGGCTCGACGCCATCACCGCATGGGCCTACAGCGGCGCGCTGGACGCCGATCTGCAGCGCCCCGCGCCGACCGATCCACACGTGCTCGCGGTCGGCACCCTGCTGCACCTGACCACCATGGCGACCTACTACGCCAACGACAGGCGCCTGGTCGGGCTGCTGGTGCGCTACCAGCAGATGTGGATCGAGCATGGCCCCTGCGCGGCGCTGCTCAAGACCTTCGGTACCCTGCCGATCCTGTTCAAGCAGCGCGGCGACTACCGCACCGGCCACGCGGTGCTGATCAAGGCCCAGGCGATCGGCAAGGCGCGCGGCTACGACTACGAGGCGGCGTGGCTGCAGCACGTGTTTGCGCTGGCGTCGCTGCACTGGGTCGAGCCGCTGGAAAACGCTATCGCCCACGCGCGCCAGGCGCGCCAGGTGCTACTGCAAAGCGGCGACCTGCAATATGCGGCCCACACCTATCACGTCGAGATCGTGGCGCAGCTCGAATGCGCGCCGACCCTGGCCATCGTCGCCGCGATCCTGACGGAGGCGCAAGCGGGCACGCCGCGTGGCGGCAATGTCACCGCAAGCCGCATTCAGCGCAGCTATCGCTACCTGCTCGACGTGGTGCGCGGGGATATCGATATCCATTTCCCGGCGCTGGCGGGGGACCCGGACACGCTGACCGCACGCCTGGCGCGCGCCCATGCCGCCCTGCTGTTCGGCGACGATGACGCGCTCCTGCGCCACTCCGCGGCCGCCATGCCCTTGCTGGCCTCCTTTGCCGGCATCTATCCGGCCGCGCTGGGCTATCTGTTCCGGGCCCTTGCGCTGGCACGCGGTGCGCATGCCGCCGCCGGCGTCCTGCCCGAACTGGATGCCTGCCGCGACTGGATGGCGCTGCGCGCAGCCGACGCGCCGCGCAATTTCGCCCATCTGGTGAGCTGGATCGACGCCGAACGCGCCTGGGCCACAGGCGACGGCGCCGCCGCGGCCAGCTTGTTCGACCAGGGCCTGCTGGCCATGCGCGCGCACCGGCGGCCATGGCACCGCGCACTGATGACCGAGCGCGCCGGCCTGTGTTATCTGGCGCAGGGCTTGCATTACGTGGGCTCGTCGCTGCTCGCCGAAGCGCTGCGCCATTACGAAGCGTGGGGCGCCCCGGCCAAGGCCAGCGCCATGCGCGCGAACCACGCCTTCCTGCGCACCGCCACCGCCCCGGCGCGGCGCGCGGCCGATGCCGCCGATACCCCGCTGGACAAGGTCGACCTGCTGGCCGTACTGATGGCGTCCCAAGCCCTGAGTGCGGAAACCACGCTGGCGCGCTTGCAGACCCGCACCTGCGAGCTGCTTTGTTCGCTCGCGGGTGCCACCGCCGTCAAGCTGCTGATCGTGCCGATCGGGCAGGCGGAGCACGCCCCTGCCCTGCCCCTGTCGGTATTGCGCCACATCGAACGCGCGCGCGACGTACTGCTGCTCGACGACGCGCTGCAGGATGACCGCTTTGCGCGAGATCTGTATTTTTCAGGCTGGAGTCAATGTTCGCTGCTGGCGGTGCCGATATTCACGCACCACCTGCTGCACGCCGTGCTGCTGCTCGAGAACAGCGCCACCCGCAACGCTTTTACCGCCAACCGCGTCGAGACGGTGATGCTGATCGCCGGCCAGTTGACCATCTCGCTGCTCAACCTCGGCGACGCAAGAGATTAACCGGTCTCCACCCCGGCCCGGTGACGTTCGCGATAACGCCCCGGCGACACGTTGAACCAGCGTTTGCATGCCCGGAACAAGGTGCCCTGGTTGGCGAAACCGAGCCGGTAGCTGATTTCGGTGAAGCACAAACTGGTCTGATCCAGATAATGCGCGGCCTGCTCGCGCCGCACCGCGTCCACTAGCTGCACGTACGACGTGCCCTCGTCCTGCAGGCGGCGCTGCAAGGTCCGTTCGCTCATGCACAGCGCCCGGGCGACATCGCCGCGCGCCGGTTCGCCGTCCGCCAGGCAATCGAGTACCAGTTCGCGCACGCGCCGGGTGGTGCGCGCGTCGCCCAGGCGCGCCAGGCGCTCGTTGGCGAAGCGCTCGTGCAGTTCGGTCAGCAGTGGGTTGCCGGTCATGAGCGGCAATCCCAGGTCGGCCGGCGAAAAACTCAGGCGATACCGCTTGGCGCCGAAATGGCAGGGACAGCCGAAGGCCGCCAGGTAGGGCAGCAGGTTGGCCGGCCGCGCGTGGGCCAGTTCCACCGACTGCGGCCGCAGATCGCGCCCGGTCAGCCAGCGGCACAGGTTGGCGATCATCAGCAACGCGAAATCATGGCGGTCGCCCGGCGCGCCGTCGCCCAGCGTGAGCGTCAGGCCGCAGCCCTGGCTGTCTTGCGTCAGGATGAAGCGGGCGGCGCCGCTGATGATGGGGACGTACTGCGCCATGCGGCGCAGCGCGGTGCCCAGGTCGGGACTGGACATCATCACGTGCAGCACCACGCCGAAGCACGCCGGCTTGGCGGCGCCTCCGAGCGCCACGCCCAGATGCGGGTGGCCGGACTGCTGCGCCGCCAGCGACCACAAGGCCGAGACGGCGGCGCTGTCGAAGCGGCCGTCGGCGTCGTCGAGTTCGTCCAGCGGCATGCCGGCTTCCTCGAGCAGGGCCAGCGGCTCAAGACCGAGCTCGCCGATCAGCTCGACGATCCCTTTCACCCATGCTGCTGACACGGTCGGTCTGGATATCGTCACGGTAATGGGAACCTCGTCTTTCTGGCCTGCGGAAACGGCTGCGGCGCGCCTTGGCGCTCTGCCGCCTTGCCATCATGATACTACAAATGAATTGCTACCAAAACAACTCTTTTGGTTTGTTGTCATCGGTACCACACCCGCGCCGCATGGCCGCCAAAGCGAGCGAATTGGCCTGCCCGGAGTATGCGTGGTCTGACCACGCCGCTTATAGTGAGCAACAACGTTGTCGGAAGAACAGCGCAAAGTCAGCCAGGCTCATCCCCGGGTGAAAGCGCGCACTGGTCTTCGCAAGCGCGACAAGCCCCATTTACTGATCCACAACAAACGGAGATATACATGCGACATTCATTCCGAGCCGCCACATCGGCGCTCGCACTTGGTTTATTCGCAGCAGGCGTCGTACTGTCCGGTGCGGCCATGGCCCAGGAACCGGTGATTTTCGTGCACGGCTACAGCGGCTCGTCCTCGAACTTCGACGCCATGGCCGCGCGCTTTGCCGCCAGCGGCTATCCGCGCTCCAAGCTGTACGGTTTTAACTACAACTCCATGATGAGCAGCGACCGGACCAGCGCCGCCTCGCTCAACAGCTTCATCAACTCCGTACGCGCCAACAACGGCAACCAGCCTGTGAGCGTGATCGCGCACTCGAACGGCGGCCTGGTGGTGCGCTGGCAGCGCGCCAAGCTGGGCGGAGCGGCCGGCATGCGCCGCTTCATCACCCTGGGCACGCCGCACAAGGGCACCACCAGCGCCTACGGTTGCTATTCCCCCGCCTGCTACGACATGCGGCCTGGCTCGTCGTTCATCACCCAGCTCGCCGGCGCCGGTTGCGACCGCTCGCTGTGGTCCGCCAACGACGGCGTCATCCTGCCGGCCCGCAATGCACAGTGCGGCGTGAGCGTGCAGACGGCCAGTGTCGGCCATATTTCGATGTTGACCGACGCCAGCGTGTACAACCAGGTTCGCGCGCAACTGCCGTAACACGATCGACCAGCACAAGGATCAGCCATGGATTTTCATTTCACCTCGGCCAGCGTGGGCCGCCACTGTCTGGTCCTGCTGCTGGCGTTGCCGGGTGCATATGCCGCTACACCGGCCGCTACCCCGGCCGCGCCGCCGGCACAGGAAACGGTCGCGCAGGTCGGCGACCAGCCCGTACGCAAGGCCTTGCTCGACGCGCTCATGGATGCCAACGCCGGCCGTCCCAACCCCTTCGATGAGGAAAACGCGCAGGACCGCCAGGAGCGCGCCAGCGCCCGCGCGGCGCTCGACCGCAAGGCGGTGCTGGGCGAACTGGTGACCCTGGAACTGATGGCGCAGGAAGCGGTGAAACTTGGCTTGCATCAGTCAGCGGACATCGTGGCGGAGGCGGAACTCGCTTACAAAACCCTGTTGCAGCGCGACCTGGTGCGCCACATGCTGTCCACCATTCCCGTCACGGACGAGGACATTGCGCAGCGCTACCAGGGCGTACCGGCGGAGCGCCAGTTTCAGATCGCCAGCGTCGATGTGGCCACGCCAGCGGCAGCGCACGCCGCGCTGGCGGCACTGCGGCAAGGCAAGCGCTTTGCGCAGGTCGCCAGGCGCTGGTCGAACAATGCGCGGCCGGCTGCGCCGGCCTGGGTGCTGGCATCCCAAATGGACACCGATCTGGCGCCGCAGATAGCCGGCATGGCGAACGGCCAGGCCATCGAGCGGGCATTGCCGCAAGGCGGTTGGCAGATCGTGCAACTGATCGCCACCAAGGAACTGCCCAAGCCGCCGCTCGACGAGTTGCGTGCCGGCCTGCGCATGCAGATCATGCAGGAACGCCTCGGCCAGCGGATCGAGGCACTCAAGACGCGCGCCGACATCCGTCTGACTGCCGAACGCGCGCCGCAAAAGGAAGCTGCGCAATGAGCATCAAGGGCCCGCTTGCCTGCACCGCAGCCCTGCTGGCCGCCGGATTGATGCTGTACCGCGAGCCCGACATCGAACCGCCCGCCGCGGCGCGCGAGCGCACCGACCAGGCGGTCGAGCGCAGCTTCACCGTCCTGGCCGAGGCCAGCCCGGTGTTCGGCGCCGTGCCGGAACAGCGCGCCAATCCGCCATCGTTCCCGCTTGCGGCCGATGGCAGCCTGGCCATCAACGAACGCACCAGTACCCTGCTCGACGTCTTGCTGGCGGGGCTGCCGCACCATCCTGGGCGGGTGGAAGTGGACCAGATCGAGCAGCACATGACAGCAGGACTGCCGGCGCAGGCAGCGCAGCAGCTTGCGCGGCTGCTGCGCACCTACGTCGCCTACCGCGACGCGGAAACGGAACTAAGCGAGCGCCAGCGCGCCGACGCCGCCCTCACGCCCGAGCTGGCGCTAAACCAGCTGCATGCCCTGCGCGTGGCGCACTTCGGCGAGCAGCTTGCCGGGTCGCTGTATCGGGAAGAAGAAAAACAGATACGCGCCGACCTGGCGGCCACGCGCCCGGGCGCGCCGCGCACCGCGCACACGCAGGAACGCGGCGTGGCCGCCGATCCTGCGCTCGACCGCTTGCGCGACGACGTTGCCGCGCTGCGCAAGGCGGGCGCGCCCGAGGTGCGGGTCGCCGCCCTGCGCACACAGGTGCTCGGAACGGACCGCGCGCAGCAGCTGCACGACACGGAACTGGTGCAGTCCGACTGGGAGCAGCGCAGCCGGACCTTCCTCGCCGCCGCGCAGCCGGGCGCCGACATGGAAGCCCTGCTGCGCGGGCTGTACTCGGAACAGGAAATGCCGGCCGCGCGCGCCTATAACCTGGAGCGCCTGCGCAGCCAGCAAGCCGGCGCCGCGCAGAACAAGCAATAAGCCGCAGCCTGCTACCTCACTTCGCAGTCGACCGCTGCCGCCTTGCCCGACGCGCTGGTATTTTGCGCACCCGGCCCCGTCTGCATGCTGAACATCGGCGGCGGGGTGAACCTGATGCCCGGATTGACCGGCACCATGACCGGCGGCTTGAGCGTATTCGGGGTGTAGCCGAACTGTCCGGCCGAAAAATTCATGCTGCCGCCGGCATTCGACATCGAAATCATCCCATCGATCACCGACACATACAAGCCGGGCTGCAGCGATCCCGGCCGCGCCAGCCCGGTTGACCCGGCCCCCATCGGCACATATTGCGCGATAAAGGTGGTGCCGCGAATGCCGATGGTGGCGCTCGGCGTCTTGAGCGAAAACTTTTCCTTGTTACGCTTGCCCAGCAAGCCGGTCAGCGAGCGCAGCCCGCCCTTGATCAGGCTGAAGCTGGCGCTGTCGGCGTCCGGCTTGCCGGCCTCGTAGGCGAACGCCTCCACCTTGAACGTGGTCCCCGGCTGCAAGGTGATTTCGCTGTTGTCGATGAAGCGGATCTGGGCATAGGTGTTCTTTTCCGACACCAGGGTATCGCCCTGCTCCACTTCCGACTTCAAGGCCAGCACCTTGACGCTGCCATCGGCCTTCTTGACCATCAGCGGACCGCTCAGGTTGACGATGGTACCGGCCACCTGCGCCCCCCACGCCAGCCCGAAGGACCCGGCCAGCAGGAGACCCGCGAGCGCCTTAGTTGCAGTACGTCTTTTTGCGCAGTTCACTGGCGTCTCCTTTAATGTTGCTCGTATCGGCGGTTTGCGCGCCGTCTTCCTTGGCAGCCACTTTTTCCGGCGCCGTGCTGTCGCCGGATGGCGTCACGCTGTTGATGGCGTTGACCGTGTTGACGATGACTTCCTTGACCACGCCGTCGGCGAGCTGCTGCGGCGGCGCCACCACGGCGCACCCCGCCAGCGCCGGATTGGCCACGCAGCTATTGATCGGCGGCAGCACCACGCTGCAGCCTTGCAGGCCGGGACTGCCCACGCACTGGGCCACGGTCGGCAGCACCACGCTGCAACCGGCGGCGCTTGGGGTGGCCACGCACTGGCTCAGGCCCGGCAGCACGACCGCGCAGCCCGGCGCCGATGGCGTGGCGACGCACTGCGCAATCGGCGGCAAGACCGCCACGCACCCGGCCAGGCCAGGCGCGGCCGTGCACTGCGCCACGGTCGGCAAGACCACGTTGCAGGCCGCCAGCGATGGCGTCACGCTGCACTGCGCCAGGGTCGGCAACACCGCCGAACAACCCGGCGTGCCCGGATTGGCCACGCAATTCTGCAAGCTCGGCAGCACCGCGCCGCAACCCGGCAGGCCGACGTTGCCGACGCACTGGTTCAGGGTCGGCAGTACCACGTTACAACCCGGCACGGCCGCATTCGCCGCGCACTGCGCCAGGGTCGGCAGCACCACCGTGCAGCCGCTGGCGCCCGGATTGGCCACGCACTGGCTCAGCGATGGCAGCACCACCGCGCAGCCCGGGGTGGCCGGATTGGCCACGCAGCGCGATAGCGACGGCAGCACCACGCTGCAACCGGGCAGGCTGGTGGCGGAAATGCACTGGGTCAGGGTCGGCAGCACCACCGCGCAGCCAGCCTGGGTCGGCGCGGCCACGCACTGTGCCACGCTCGGCAGCACCACCGAGCAGCCGGGCAAGCCGGGACTGGCGCTGCAGGCCGCCAGCGACGGCAGCACCACGCTGCAGCCGGCCTGGGTCGGGCTGGCCACGCAGGCGGCCAGGGTCGGGAGCACCGCCACGCAACCGGCGCGCGATGGCGTCGCCAGGCAGGCGCTGAGGGTCGGCAACACCGCAGTGCAGCCATTGGTGGCCGGCGCGGCGATACAGGTGTTCAGGCTGGGCAGCACCTGCGCGCAGCCGGGCTGGGCAGGATTGACGACGCACTGGGCCAGGGTCGGCAGCACCACGCTGCAGCCCGGGGTCGATGGCGCGCTGGTGCACACGGCCAGGCTCGGCAGCACTGCGCTGCAACCGGTCGTGGTGGGCTTGGCGATACAGGCGCTGAGCGACGGCAGCACCACGCTGCAGCCCGGCGTGGCGGGATTGGCGGTACAGGTGTCAATGCTAGGCAGCACGGCCGCGCAGTAGCGCAGCGCCGGATCGGCGGTACAGGCGCTCACCGCGTCGGCCAGCACCGGGCCGCAGCCAGCCAGAGTGGGCGTGGCGATGCAGGCGTCGATGGTGGGCACGGCCGCCGGCACACCGGTCACCGCGCCGCTGGAGCTGGCAATCGTGCCGCTGCCGCTGAGCGAGGCGGCGCTCACCGAAATATTGCCGGTGGTGGCGCTGACGCTGCCATCGTTCACGATCGATCCGGCCACCATGGAAATGTTGCCCGCGCCCGATGCCACGCTGCCGCTGGTGCCGATGGTCAGGACGCCGCCATTACCGGCTTGTAAGCCAATCGCGCCGCCACTCGACGCCACGCTGCCGTTGATGGTCAGCGGGCTCTGGGTCGACAGATTGATCGGACCGCCGAGGCTGCTGACGATGACCGGACTGGTCGTCCCTGGCTGATCCTTGAGTACCGTCATGCCGCCCTTGTTGGCGATCGTGATGGCACCCGTGTTGTTGCCGCCGCTCTGGACCACGCTGCCCAGGTCGAGCGTGCCGGTATTGCTGATATTGATCGGCCCGTTGCCCGTCTCCGCGATGTTCGTGGCAGTCAGGAACGCCGTCTGCGTATAAAACGGCGTGGACGCGGAGCCGGTCTGCTGCCTGGTCAGGATCGCGATCGCACCGGCCCGGGCCGGCGCCGTGGTGCTGTTGCCGACGCTCGCACCGGTGAGCAGCAAGGCGCCTGGCGTGATGAGCGAATTGAGCAGGTTGATGGCGCCATTGCCGGCGTCGATTTTCAGCTTGCTTGCGGGCGTCAGGTTGGCCAGATTGAGCTCGCCGTTGATGTCGACCGCGCCGGTCTGCGCCAGTTCGCCGCCGATGCTCAACTGGTTCGCGAAAATCTTGGTCAGCTCGCTGGTATTCAAGCCCAGCCGTCCGGTCGCATCGAGGGCGTTGTTGCCGAGGTGGATATTGGTATTGGGATTGCCCGGGCTGAGCACCACCTGGCCGCCGGCGCTGCCGGTGATGTTGGCGCCGATGTTGATATTGTCCGACATGAGCACCACGTGGTCGGCGCTGAGGGTACCGGTGGAACCGGTATTGATCAGCCCCGCCGTCACGCCGGCGCGCTCCAGCGCCAGCTTGGTGCCGCCGCCGGCCGCCAGGGCGATGGGCGCGTTCACCTCGATGTTGCCCTGGGTGCGCAGGCGCAGCACGGTCATCTCGGCCGGGGTGGCCTGGCCGCCCAGAGGCGCGGCGACCAGGATCTTGCCCGCATGCGCAGAGGAGCCGATGATCAGTTCCTGCGCGTGGATCGGGTTCAGGTCGAATGGCGACAGGCGCATCAGCGATGCCGTCGGGCCGCCCGTGGCGACGACGATGTCGCGGCTACTGGTGTATGGGGCAATGCTCACGATAGGACGTTGCGACTGCGCTGGTCCGATCATGCCGCCCATGAGCTGCACGTTGTCGGCCACGATATCGATGTTGCCGCCGCCCTGCAAGGGCGCGATGGAGAATAGCTGGAACGTGTCGTTGGCGACGAAGGCCATGTAGCCGCTGCCGCTGTTGACCGGGGCGCTGGCGCTGTTGCCAAGCCTGATGGTATGGCCGCTGAACGACAGGTTGCCGCCGCCGGTATTGAGCGCGCCATTGATGGACACGGTGCCGGTGCCGCTCGCGTACGGCGCGACATTCGCGTTCAAGGTCAGCGCCCCGCCCGAGGTGGTGATGCCGGCATCGACGGAAATGTTATTGCCCGCATCGACCGTCAGGCTGCCCGTGGTGCCGCCTGGCCGCGTGATGGCGCCGTTGATCAGCACATCGTGGCGGGCCTGGATCACGATATTGTCCGCGCCCCCTGCCCCGTCGAGCTTGGACGAATCGATCAGCGTCATCGTGTTGGCCGGGGTGTCGACAAATTCATCGACCGTGTCCAGCAGGTCGGTGCTGCCGTTGGCGCCGATGGTCACGTCGTACGGGTCCAGCAGCCAGGTGCCGCGCGCGCCGGTCTTGACCCGGATGCCGTTCACGTCGAGATAGTAGCCCGAGGTTTCCACCAGCCCGCCCTTGCCGCCCGCGGCCGAAATGCTGCCGAAGGCGCGCGTGGCGCCATCGGACCACAGCACCACGGTGCCGCCGTCGCCGCTGCCGGTGGCGTCGGCCCGGATCGAGGCCGCCTTGCCCATCACCGTCTGCCGCGCGTTGCGCACCAGCGTATTGCCGCCCTGGTAGCCGCCGCCGACCAGCACGGTGCCGCCGCCGGCCGCGCCGCTGGCATCGATGCGGGCGTCGCCCGTCATGCCGACCCGCTCGCCCTGCACGCTGATCTCGCCGCCTTTGCCGGCCCCGGTCGCGCTGGTGACGCTGCCCGCTTCGAGCAGCGCATCGGCGCTCGCCTTGAATACGATCTTGCCGTTGGCGCCGACCTGGGCGCTGTTGGCGCTGACCAGCCCGCGCTGCTTGACGAGCGCGCCATAGATGCCGATCTTGCCGCCCTGGGCAATCACCTGCCCCAGGTTGAGCGCGGCGCTGGCCGGGGCCGACACCACCACGTGCAGGTCGGGATTGCCTGAATCGACCAGTTGCACGCTGTGGCCGGCCGCCAGCACCACGTCGCCCTGCGGCGAGGTGATGATGCCGCTGTTCTCGACATTGGGCGCGATCAGGAATACCTTGCCGCCACCAGGCGTGGTGATCGCACCCTGGTTGACGATGGCGCCGGCCGCTGGCGTTCCGTTGAAGTTGCGCTTGCCGGCCAGAAAATCCGCATTGCTGAGGTTCAGGGTCGAGGCGGTCATGCCGCCCACGTCGATGCGCGCGTCGCGCCCGAACAGAATGCCGTTCGGATTGATCAGGAACACCTGGCCGTTCGATTGCAGCGCGCCGAGGATGCGGCTCGGGTCCTGGCCGGTGATGCGATTGAGCACGGCGCTATTGGCATCCTGCTGGATAAACCGCGTGATGTCGCCGGCGCCCACCGAAAAGCTCTGCCAGTTAATGATGGTGTTGGGCGTATTGGTAATTGAAAATACATTACCCTGCTGCCCGAACGTCGCCTGGCCAGCCACCACCTGCGGCGAGCCGGGCGCGGCGTGGGATGCGGGAGCGCCGCCGAAAGCCAGCAGCAGCGGCAGGCAAAGACGCTTCAACAAGCGCGGGAAATGGTTCTGGATCGTCATTTGTTTCACCTTTAATAGGCCAGGCCTACGCGCACATGCACTTTATTCTTGTCGCTCACGCCGGCATCCCGGCGCAGCACGTGGCCGTAATCGATCTGCATGTTGAGCGAATTGCCCATCGAAAAACGCCAGCCCAGGCCGACGCTGGACACGGTGGCGCGCGCCGCTTCGCCCGGCAGCGCCTCGTTGCGGCGGCCGTGGGCGGCGTCGACAAAGCCCAGCACGCGGCACTGCCAGCGCTGGCGCGCGGCGCAGAAATTGGGGGTGTAGACTTCCAGGTTGGCCAAGATGCCCGAATCGGTGGACACGGCACGCTCGTCGAAGCCGCGCACCGACGAGGCGCCGCCGGCGCCGAACTGCTCGCCCGGAACCAGGGCGTCGCCCGTGATCTGGCCGTTGAGCAATGCGCGCAGCTGCCAGTCGGCACCGAAGGCGCGGTTCAAGCCGGCCGCCAAGCGCGCCACGGTGTAGCCCGCCTTGGCGCCGGCGCGGGTGCGCGCGAAATCGGCGCTGCCGCCACGGCTGCCGCCGGGCAGGTTGCGCACCAGTCCGGCCGAAAAATTGACGTCGCCCCCGGCCAGCGGCGTGCTGGCCAGGTAGGTCACGCTGAGCGGATGGACGGTGATGTCATTGCCGAAATTCTGGCCTGCAAGCAGTACGCTGTTCTTGTACGCCTTGTGATCGAACCCGTACACCAGGCGTGGATCGAGGCTGCCGCGCCGCGCCAGGGTCTGGTTGTAGCGCACCCCGGCCACCGTGCCCTTGCCGCTGACGGCCAGGTTGAAGATGCCGGCCGTGACCGCGCCCGAATCGATGTCCGAGTAGCTGGCGTACAGGTCGACCGAATCGCCCAGCACATATAAAGGAATGTGATATCCCGCGCCGTACACGCTGACCTTGCCCGGTTCCTCGACCGTGGTGGTGTACTGCACGCTGCCCACATGGTCGCGCCCCCACAGGTTGGCGTGCTGCAAGACCACGCCGGCGTGGGTCTTGCCGGTTTGCCCGGTGCCGGTATTGTCGAGATTGACCATGACCGTCCACGGCTTGTCGTCGACGACCGCCAGCCGGGCGTCGAGTTCGTCGTCGGCGGAGCCGTTCTGCAGGTTCAGGCTGATCTTGCGGGCCGGGTTCTGGTTGGCCATGCGCAGGTTGGCCGAGACCTGGTCCAGGTTGGGCGTGCGGCCAGGCTGCAGGGCCGGCAGGGCACGCCGCACGTTGGCTTCATCGACCACCTTGTTGCCACTGACGAGAATGCGGCCGATGTTGGTCTGCACCACGTCCAGGCGCACCACGCCGCGGTTCAGTTCCTGCTCGGGCAGGCGCACCGTGACGACCTGGTAGCCGCGCGCGTGGTACAGCGCTTCGAGCGCTTCGAGCGCGCGCTGGACGTCGCCGAAATCGCGCCCGCTGCCGGCGAACGGTCGCAGCGCGGCGTCGATCTCGGACGAGGCGAGCAAGGTGTTGCCGGCCACGTCGAAGCGGCTGATGTCGAAGCGGATGGGATCGGTCGCGGCGGGCTCGTTCGCCCAGGCCGCTCCCACGGCGGCGGCCAGCACGGCGCCGGCGGCGAGGCGGGCAAAAGGTCGTTTCATGAATGAGCTCTACGGTGTGTTTTTATCGTTGACATAGGTTCAACCCCGGAGGAAAGCATTGGCAACACAGCTTGCGTTTGTCTGTCGAGTGTAATCGTGCTGCCTCGTGCGAGTGAGAAATTCCTGCCCGATCCGGCCGATTTCTGCGAAGCGTTGTATGGCGGAGTCAGCCGGCGTTGAGAGAATGACAAATGCAAGCAAAAACGACCACGCCCGGCGCGCTATTTCGTTTCGAAAGTGGTAACACCATCCCAGCCCGGGGCCGGCGGGTGGGCACGGTAAAAGGTGATGCGGTCGAGGTAAAGCCGGTACAGGATGCAAGCAGGCTCGTCTGCAAGAAGCTGGCGGAGGATCACCTCGGCGGCGTCCCACTGCTGCGCGCGCACCAGTGCCAGCGCGGCGTGCCAGGTGGCCAGGCGAGCGCTGGCCGCGTCGTCCAGCGAGCCCGCCGGTCCGAGCGGCTCGAAGATGGCGACCGGTTCGTGCTTGCCCTTGACCCGCACCAGGTCCAGTTCGCGCCAGACGAATTGCGGCGCGGCGTGGCGGCTCGCCTCCCCCGCCGCGATGCCCACGCCGTACACCTTGGTGATGCCCTCCAGGCGCGCGCCGAGATTGACGGCGTCGCCCATCACCGTATAGGCGCGGCGGATTTTCGAGCCCATGTCACCCACGTGCATCAAGCCGCTGTTGATGCCGATCCCCACCTTCAGGGGCGGCCAGCCGCGCGCCTGGAATTCAAGATCGAGGCGCGCGGCGCCGGCCTGCATCAGGAGCGCCGTGGCGACCGCGCGCCGGGCATGGTCGGCAAAGGCCACCGGCGCGCCCCAGAAGGCCATGACGGCGTCGCCGATGTATTTATCGAGCGTGCCGCAGTGGCTGTCGCGGATATCTTCCGACATGGCCGTCAGGTACAGATTAATATATTCGCGCAGGGCCTTGGGCGTGAGCTGCTCCGAGATGGTGGTAAAGCCGCGCACGTCGATGAACAGCACGGTCAGTTCGCGGCTTTCGCCATCCATGGTGTACTGCTCGGGATTTTCAGCCATTTCGGCCACCAGTTCGGGCGCGACGTACTCGCGAAAGCGCGACACCAGCGCCTGGCTCTTGCGCACCTCGACAAAGTAGCCGAAGCCGAGATTGAGCACAAACAGCGCCAGGATCAGCAACACCAGCACGGCGGCGTTGAGCACCATGTCGGCATCATAATAAAGATAGAAATTGATGCCGATGGCCGCCGCCAGCGCCGCCGTCGTCAGCAGCACGGCGCGCAGGGGCGAGAGCAGCGCCGGCACCAGCGCCAGCACCAGGCCGAAGACCAGCACTTGCAGGCACTCGAACAGGTAGGCCTCGGACGGGCGCGCCTTGAAGTCGTTGTCGAGGATGGACTTGAGCAGGTTGGCGTGCACCTCCACGCCCGGGTATTCCGGATTGACGGGTGTGACGCGCAGGTCGTTGATGCCCGGCGCGGTGGAGCCGACCAGCACCAGCGCGCCCCTTAACTGTGCGGGCGGCACCGCGCCGGTGAGCACGTCGGCCGCCGACACATAGCGGAACGCGCCGCCGCCAGGCCCGCCGCGCCCGCGAAACTGCACGTAGGTGGTCAGCCCCTCGCCCACCGGAATACGCAGCTGGCCGCGCGGCAGGAACAGCGAGATGAAGGCGGCGCCGCCGCTATCCTTTTGGGCGTCCGACATCTGTTCGACGGTGGTGTCGAAATACGGCGCGATGGCGCGCGCCTTGAGATACACGGCCGCCGTGGCCAGCGACAGCGACGGGTAATAGGCGTCGCCAATGCGCTGCAGCAGAATAGAGGAGCGGATCACGCCATCGGCATCGGTCGACGCGGTAAAGATGCCGGCGCCGGCGGCGGCCTGCTGCAAGCGCGCGATATTGGCCTCGTACCCGCTTGAGGTGTAGGCCAGCAGCTCGCGCCCGTTCAGGCTCTCCAGGGTGAACGCGGGGGCCGGCAGCACGCCCTTGCGCAGCTTGTCCGACACGTTGTAGCCGAGGACCACGTTCTGGCCGCGCAGGGCCTCGGCCAGCAGGCCGTCGTAATCCATGCCCGCTTTCAGGTCCGCCAGCTGCGCCTTCAGGCCCGCCACCCCGGCCAGTTGGTCGTTGGCGAGGCGTTCGAGCACGGCGTAGCCGGACGAGGTATCCGGCTCGGGAAAGGAGATATCGAAACCGACCGCGCCGGCCCCGTAGTGGCGCGTGAGCTGCGTGACCAGGTTGGCCTGGATATTGCGGCTCCACGGAAAGCGCCCGATCGCGGCCAGGCTCTTTTCATCGATATCGACGATCACCACGCGCGCGTCCAGCACGGGCGCCTCGATGCGCATGCGCAGGCCGGCCACGAAGCCATCCATGCGCTCGATCGAATCGCTGTGAAAAAAGCCGAGCGTGGACAGCGCCGCCAGCACGGTCAGGGCCAGCCCGAGCAGCCAGCGCGGGCCGTACTTGCGCAGCATGCGCACACGCTTTGTCATCGGTCAGTCGCTTGCATGAGGATGGTCCCGCCCGTCTCAGTATGCCGCCATACCATTACTTCATGGTAATACGGACGAGTGTAGCGCCGCCCGCCGGCCCTGTACACCGCCGCGCGAAAAACGTGGGCAAAACGGCACGAAAGCGGGCGCGGCCGATTCCGCAGGTAAATTTTGCAGCCATGCGGAGGCAAAACCGCTATGATCGACCGTAATTGCAACATCGACGATTTCGGCCATGAGAGTGACGACATGAAATTGCGCTTCTGGGGCGTGCGCGGCTCGATTCCATCGCCGGGACCGCGCACCGCCCGCTATGGCGGCAACACCACCTGCATTGAAGTGGGCACCGACGACGGCACCCTGATCATCCTCGACGGCGGTACCGGCATTTTCGCGCTGGCCCAGGACCTGCTCACGCGCCTGCCGGTGAACGCGAACATTTTCATCACCCACAGCCACTGGGACCATATCCACGGCCTGCCCTTCTTCACGCCATTGTTCATCCCCACGAGCCGGGTGCGCCTGCACGGCGCGCGCGACGAAGCGACCGGCCAGGGCATCGAACACATCATGGGCGTGCAGCTCCAGAACAGTTATTTCCCCGTCGGCGAAGCGCAGATGGCGGCCACCATCGAATACCGCACGCTCGACGTGGGCGTGGCCGTCGCGGTGGGCGACGCGGTGGTCGAGAACGTGGTCATGAACCACCCGGTGGCCAATCTGGGCTACCGCATCAGCTGCAACGGCAAGTCGCTGTTTTTCACGGGCGACCATGAACCCTTCTACAACCTGTATCCGGAGGAAGACGCGCGCCATGCGCCGTACCAGCTGCAGATGGAACAGCGCCAGCGCGACATCGACCACGCCATGCAGGGCGTCGATGCGCTCATTTTCGACTGCTCGTACACGCAGGGCGAGTACCCGTCCAAGCGCGGCTGGGGGCACGGCACCTTCGACGCCGCGCTGGCGGCCGCGGTGCGGGTCGGAGCGCGCACGCTGTACTGCACCCACCATGAACCGACCCGCGGCGACGACGAACTCGAAGCCGTCTTCGCCGATGCGCTGGAGCGCCACGGGCCGCTGCCCGCCGGCCTGCGGGTGGTGCTGGCCTACGAAGGCCTCGAAGTCGCACTGAACTGAACCTGGCTCACCTGTCGAAAGCGAAAACACTCATGAACGAAGCGGCAAGCGGCAAGCAAGGTGGTAACGACGAAGACACGGGCGCGCGCCTGGACTTCTCCAGACGGCTGCAGGCGGTCACGAACAAGATTCACGCGACCGCCAATCTCGATGAAATCATGCTCGACCTGGGCATGGATTTTTGCGACCTGTTCGATTGCGACCGCTTCACCCTGTACGCGGTCACGCCCGAGAACGACCATATCGTCTCCAAGGTCAAGACCGGCCTGACGACCTTCCGCGAGCTGCGCCTGTCGATCTCGCCGAGCAGTATCGCCGGCTTCGTGGCCATGAGCCGCAAGGCCCTGAACATCCGCGACGCCTACGACGAGGAAGAATTGCGGCGCCTCGCGCCCGGCCTGCACTTCCAGAGCGGGGTGGACCAGCGCACCGGCTACCGCACGCGCGAAATGCTGGTCGCGCCGCTGCTGACGGTGCAGTCGAACGAACTGCTCGGCGTGATCCAGTTCATCAACAACCGCAAGGGCGGGCCGTTCTCCAAAGTGTGCGAGGAAGGCGTGCGCGATCTGTGCGAAACCTTGTCGGTGGCCTTCAGCCAGCGCCTCAAACCGCCGCAGACGGTGCGCACCAAGTACGTGGGGCTGGTGCACGAGGCGGTGCTGTCGGCGCCCGAGCTGGAACTGGCCACGCGCTCGGCGCGCAAGAAGAACCTCGATATCGAAGAAGTGCTGATCAAGGAGTTCCAGGTGCGCGCGCAGGCGATCGGCGAATCGCTGGCGAAGTTTTTCGCCACGCCGTACGAGCCGTACAAGCCGGACCGGATCAAGCCGGGCGAGCTGCTGCGCAACCTCAAGGCGCAGTACGTTGAGGAAAACCAGTGGCTGCCGCTCGAAGAAACCACCGAGGGCCTGGTGGTGATGGCGCTCGATCCGGAACGCATCAACACCAGCAAGATCGTCAACCAGATCTTCCCCAAGGCCAAAGTGGTCTACCGCGTGACCACGCGCGAGGACTTCCGGCGCACCGCCGAACAGTTCTTCGGCGCCGCCGTCGATGCCGAAGGTGGCTCGGTGGGCGAACTGCTGTCCGGGATGGACCAGGACGACGTGGATGGCGAGGGCACGCTCGACGTCTCGGCCGCCGTCGAAAATGAGCTGGTCAAGCTGCTCAACAAGGTGATCATGGATGCCTACCGCCAGGGCGTGTCGGACATCCACATCGAGCCGCTGCCGGGCAAGGGCAAGACCGGCATCCGCTTTCGCAAGGATGGCTCGCTGGTGCCCTACATCGAAATTCCGGCCAGCTACCGCAATGCGCTGGTCGCCCGCGTGAAGATCATGTGCGACCTCGATATTTCGGAGCGGCGCAAACCGCAGGACGGCAAGATCAAATTCAGGAAATACGGCCCGCTCGACATCGAGCTGCGCGTGGCGACCATTCCCTCGTCGGGCGGGGTCGAGGACATCGTGATGCGCATCCTGGCCGCCGGTGAGCCGATCCCGCTCGACAAGCTGGGCGTGCTGCCGTTTAACCTGGAGCGCCTGCGCGCCGCCATCGAGAAGCCGTACGGCCTGTTTTTCGTGTGCGGGCCGACCGGTTCGGGCAAGACCACCACGCTGCACTCGGTGCTCAGCCACCTCAACACGCCCGACACCAAGATCTGGACCGCCGAAGACCCCGTCGAAATCACGCAAAAGGGGCTGCGCCAGGTGCAGGTCAACCGCAAGGCGGGGCTGGACTTCGCCACCGTGATGCGGGCGTTCCTGCGGGCCGACCCGGACGTGATCATGGTCGGCGAAATGCGCGACAAGGAAACGGTCAGCATGGGCATTGAAGCCTCGCTCACCGGCCACCTGGTACTGGCGACCCTGCACACCAACAGCGCGCCGGAATCGATCGTGCGCCTGCTCGACATGGGGATGGACCCATTCAATTTTGCCGATGCGCTGCTCGGCATCCTGGCGCAGCGCCTGGCCAAGCGCCTGTGCTCCTCTTGCAAGGTGGCCTACCATCCCGATGCGGCCGAGGTGGAGCTGATGCTTACCGAATTTTGCACCGAACTGCTCTCGACCGAGGCCTTCATCACCGACCCGGACGCGGGACGCGCGCAGGTGCTGGCCGGCTGGCGCCAGCGCTATGCCAACGCGGACGGCAAATTTACCTTGTACCGGGCGGTCGGCTGCGCTGAATGCAACAAGGGCTACCGCGGGCGAGTCGGTTTGCACGAACTGATGATCGGCACCGACAAGGTCAAGAAGCTGCTGCAGGAGCACAGCCGCGTGGCCGCCCTGCTCGCCGCGGCGCTGGAAGACGGCATGATGACGCTGAAAATGGATGGCATCGAAAAGGTGCTCTCCGGGATCACCGATATCAAGATGGTGCGCCAGGTGTGCATCAAGTAAGTCGGCACCTTACTGCATGATGCGCACCACCTTGCCGACCACCTGGTTGGCGCGGACAAAGCCCCAATAGCGGCTGTCGTAACTGTTATCGCGATTGTCGCCCATGACGAAGTAGTGACCGGGCGGGACCTCGCATTGCATCGCCATGGTTTCGTGGACGCAGTTTTCTTTGAACGCGAAATCATCGGGCTCGTTGATGCCGCGGGCCTCGCCCGTGCGCAGCAAGGTTTGAAAGCGCACGTTGCCGAGTTGCTCTTCGAAGCGCCGGAAGGTCACCTGCTGTTCCGGTTCCACGTATGCTTCGAGCTCGCGCAGCCGCGCGGCAGCGCCATTGACGAAGAGCTGGCGGTCGCGGTATGCGACTTTGTCGCCCGGCAGACCCACCAGCCGCTTGATGTATTGCTGGCTCGGATCACGCGGAAACTCGAACACGATCAGATCGCCCCGTGTCATTGGCGCGGAAATCGGACGCGATGCGAAGGTGATCCCGAAGGAGCTGGCATGCCCGTAGCCCCATTTCTGCACGAGCAGATGGGCGCCCGATTCAATGGCCGGCGCCATCGACGTGGACGGCGCGCGAAAGGTCTCGTAAAAGAAGGCACGCAGGCCGACGACAGTGGTGAAATACGTCAGCATGATCGCCAGCAGGGCATGCCAGCGCGTGGACACGGGCCTGACCGCGCGCACCGGCGCGCGCGCGGCAATCCGATAGGCGGCGCTCATGCATACCACCGCCAGCGCCACCTGGAACGCCACCATGACGGTAGCGGAAAGGGGTCCCGGCAGCAGGAAGAAAATAGCGCACATCAGCAGCAGGGCACCGCCGAACACCAGCGCGGCCAGGCGCGGCGCGCCGGCGTACACCAAGCCGAGCGGGGAGAAAAAGATGTTCAGGGCAGTGGCGATCCACTTGTTCGGCTTCCAGTTCACGGCATTCCTTCATGATAATGTGCGGCATTCTCTCATGCAATTATGATTGGCCAGCAATATCGATACCAACATGGCACAATCGCAGCTCACTCATTCCCCATCAAGGCCATGTACTCCTCCACTTTTATCTTCGGCACCAAACATCTCGACGAAGAATTCCATCAGCTCGACAAACTCATCGCCGACGCCGCCAAGGCGCTGCCCGGCTATCTGGGTGAAGAGGCGTGGGAAAATCGCGCGACCGGCCTGTTTTCGAACGTGTATTACTGGGAGAGCCTGGAAGCGCTGCAGGCGTTGATGCAGCACCCGGCGCATCTGCAAGCCAAGGCGGCGCAAGCCAGATGGCTCGATGGGTATCACGTGGTAATTTCGGAGGTGGTGCGCACGTACGGGAATGCGGAACTTGGACACCGCATCAACGTACCAGCTATCAATATTTGAAGTCAGGACATGGCGGGACGACTTGAGTTCAGCCAGCACAATAGGGGATCCGATTCCTTGAGTCGCGACGAATCCGGCGCGCATGCAGGATGTCTGTCATGACCATGCCCGACAAGATGATGTCGCATTCGATGTTTTGCCTGCTGGCACTGACAAACTCAGATCGGGCAAATTCTTGGCAAAAAATGCCTAATCAGGCGTTCATCTCTGCTCGCCACCACCACCGCCAGAAATATTGCAAGTACCTCGGAATATTTTACGGAATTATCAACTTAAATATGCTTTCTTTATCGGAGTCCAAGAAGGACGTCGTCAATTCACTTTTGAAAGTCGCCATCGGAATTATTGTCGTTCCGGGTGCCGTCCTGGCTTTCGTATGGTATTCGAACTGGTCCGCTGAAAGGTCGGCACGGGTCTATTGTGACGGAATCCAGTTGGGCTCTGATATCTCAGTGGAGATCGAAAAATTTGAAAAAAATATTGGTTTCGAAAAGGAACCTGGCGGCAAGGTTTCTGTTCGACACTATGGGTTTCCTCAAGAACGTTTTCCGATGGGGCAACACACCTTCCTATTCAACGGCTTCATGTTTGAAAAAGCATACTGTGATGTCTCCCTCAGCCCTGATGGAAAAGTCACCGCAAAAAATTCGTTCATCCACTACGACTAAAAACAGGGGAACTGCCTAACGCAAGGACACTAAAATATACAGGCCCTCTTTCAAGGATATGGATAGGGCTTGGCATCAAGGTTAAAGCAACTGGAAGTCTTGCGGCTTGCAGAATTGGCCATTCCGGATAGGATCATAAAGGAGACTGCAATACCATGAATGATGTGGATGAAATTGAGCTGCACGATGCACTCCTAAAATCGATGGAGACGGATTTTTTAGCTAAAACCGTAAAAATCACAGTGGGATATTATGCGAATCCTGATGACTCTAAACGCAAGGAAATAGTAATCGTATTCGAGGGCGTCGAATCAATATCTCAAATTTCCGATTTAGACCAACTTCAAAAGAATGCTTTTGCCGGCAATGTAAATTATTGGCGCCCCAATGACGGCGGAATGGCAACTTACATTTATTTGACTGATGGCTGCATCGCCATAACTGCGAAAAAGATTACATTGGGCTGTTCCTCGAACTGATCGCGATCGGAACACTCCAGTCGAGCGAAAAACTCGCTGTGTATGGCGTGCCTGGATAGGCACTCAACCTGGACAAAGAGAGCGTCATCGATGCCCGGTTCTGGCCGAAACTGATGCGTTTTGTCCGGCAGGTTGCCGGACCAGACATGCGCACCAGCTAAAGTCGCGATCGCGGGCAGCGATTGACAGCCCCACCGCTCCAGCGCTACCCTGTGATTCCGCCGTGCCCCACCGCTGCCGCGATTGATGACGATGCTCCAGGCATTTCCCTTCCCCATCCGAACAGAATGTCCGCCTGGTGCCTGCGTGTGCCAGCGCGAGACCTTGCTGGCCGATGCCGACAGCGACACGCGCATCCTGCGCCTGACGCGCGAAGAAGAAAAGAAGCTGCTCGCGCACATCGACAATATCGCCACCTACGAGGACCTGAACAAACTGGCCGAGCGCTTGCACAGCCATCTGGGCGTGGTGCTGCATATCACGCCCAGCAACAATGAGGTACGCAGCGCGCGCGGCCTGAGCATCGTGCTCGCCGAACGGCCGGGCCTGTGCCGCAAGACCCGCCAGGCGGTCCCGACCGCCATCCGGCGCTGCCTCGACCGGCATCCGGAAATTATCTACGCCATCCTAGACGCTCACGACTTGCTTGGTCCTGACTGACACAGCACTGCCCTGCCCTGCCGGTTCCGCCAGCTCAAGCACCGCCTCAATCTTAAGCATGTTTCCGGCGTGTCCCAGCAGGCCGTGGTACAGGATGTCACCGCCAAAATCATGTGCGACAACTTGCAGACTCTGGTCGTTGACCGCCCATGAGCAGGCGACCCTGCGCGAAATCGACCACATCAACCATCCCTAAGCGGACACTGCGTTCAAACCTGTGATGCCGGCCCTGCTGCTCGGGAAAATGGTCGCCAGGCGCTTGCGCGAGGTGCTGAACCTGCTTGCGAAACAGACCTACCTCCATCGAGAACCTGTCAAAACCGCAGAAACCCAAACCGAAACCTCATAAACACCTGGCTCAAAAGCCATGTTGAGCACGGACGAAATCCTTGACTTGGGTGGATTCGGGTCATAGCCATTGCGATGCTGGCATGGCCCTTCAGGCAAACATCTAAAGTGATATGTTGAGTTGCGGACGGGGTCCTGAATGAGCTATTCCTGTGTGATAGCTTTCGCGGAAGAAAAAGTGAGTCCCAACCCTCTATACACCTTATCCAAATCTTCATCGGATGGCCATCCTGAAAATTTAGACTCCAGCTTACCATCGCGGAAAAACAAAAACAGAGGCGATACCCAATGGGACACTTCAGGCCATTCCTCGCGACTATGCGTTAAGACAAGAGGAAGTAGTGGATGCATTTGGTTCCAATGAGCATATTTATCGTAAAAGAAATTGAAATCCTGCATTACCATAACCGTAACTCGCCGACGTAGCAAAGGTGCCAGCGTTGAATCACTCTCAATTGCCGACAGTGCCTTGAGTGCGAAAGGGCAATAAGGGGAGGTAATAATAACAAGATGCCTCCCTGTATTCAAATCCAAATCTAGCCGAGTTAAACTGCGGTTATCCCGCAAAAACCAGCCGGTTCGCGGCGCCGACGGGCTTGCCAAGTCGTTTATCTTGATTATCCCCCCCGATGAGGGCTTTTGGCCATATCGATTTAAAAAAGTATTTGCTTTTTCGAACTCGCGAAGTGCGTAATACATCTGCAATAACTTTCCGTATTGTTCCGATGTTGCCTTGCCCGCGTCAGCTAAGCGAGCAAACATCCTTTCAAATGAAGGCAATTGGGACTTGTCTAGAGTATAAAACATCATATGCTGCGTTGCCTCGAAAAATTCGGCTAGTTCGTCATCACCTATGGCCGTCGCATCAGCTTCGAAATTTTTCATGTACTCCGCATAGACTAATTTGGCTCTTTCCGCAGTCGGCTTGCCGCTTGTTGAAATCGCATCGGTTTTCGCGATAAAACTTTGTAGCCGCTGTGACGTAGGAACTCCCGCATAACTGAGCGAACAGCATCCGAACATCGATAGCAAGACAACAATCTTTGCCAAAATTAAAGTTTTCATAAATATAAACTCTTTCATCGCTGGATTTGCACTTCACCGACATGGGTAATGCCTGCTACGCGACTCTAATAGAAGTTAATTGGTAAAATTTCTTTTCGAAAAATACCTGTTACGCCCGCATCGGAAAAACATTCCTCATGCGCAAATATAATATATTTAAAGTGTAGGATTCTTGGAATACATGCACCTCCAATCTCTCGATGCCTTACCTATATGCAATTGATGGTTTTTTTGTGCGACGAAGTTTATGCTACTAGCTGAATGTAAGCCTGTCCAATAGAACCAAGGACAAAGAACCTCAAAAATGAGGATTTTTTTGTTTACTTAACTTGAGCTAGCCTTAATTAACGGCAGAATTTTTTCTAGTAAATTTATATCGAGAAATTAGTGGCCACGGGCGCGGCTTCCCGTATTTAATTGGGTTCGCAATCTGAATTTTTTCGCGAATTATTTTGCACGGGCTGAACTGCCAAAACCGCTGAGATTGGCTAAGGGCGAGGTGCCTAGCGTACGAGAAACTGTGTAGCTTTCTATGTATCCAATGCGTAAGTGCGCGGTTTTTTGTCGGTAAACTTCTGGCCGAGTTGATAACGGCGACACAATCCCAGCGAAGCTTAAAGCTATCGAAGCAGCAATTACGCTGCTTTTCAAAAAGCTTCGCTTCACGAAGGCACGCCTGGGCTGGCTACCGAAGAGGGCTACTGGAACAACGTTGCCCCTCCGATTCGCTCATGAGCAGCAGTGCAAAAGACGCCGGGATATCTGGTCCGGCGTGCTTTCCGGCAAGGACGGCCTGAGCATCGTGCTCGCCGAACGGCCGGGCCTGTGCCGCAAGACCCGCCAGGCGGTCCCGACCGCCATTCGGCGCTGCCTCGACCGGCATCCGGAAATCATCTACGCCATCCTCGACGCACACGACTTGCTCGGCCCTGACTGACACGGCGCCGCCCAGCCGGTTCCGCCGGCACGCGTGAGGGGGATCAAGCTGGCATTGTCAAAAAATCTACATGATGATGGTTTTCGCAGAAGGCGATGACGGGAACCGCATGCAATCGCATACCAAGTACGAGGCGCTGGTAACGGACGCGCTGCTGTCCGCCGCCGAGCTCGAACGCGCGCACCACGCGGCGCACGCTCAACTGCTCGACATCGAGGAAGTGCTGGTCATGGACTTTCAGGTGCCGCTGGCGGCCATCGGACAGGCACTGGCGCGCCACTTCAAGGTGCCGTACGAGCCGTTTGCGCCGGGCCGCATGAAGCCCGGCTTCCTGCTGCGCAACCTCAAGGCCCAGTACGTCGAAGAAAACCAGTGGCTGCCGCTCGACGAAGATAAGGACGGGCTGCTGGTGCTCGCGCTCGATCCGGAGCGGGTGCGCGCCAGCCGCATCGTCAATCAGGTGTTCCCCAAGTCGACCCTAGCCTGGTGCGTCACCACGCGCGCCGAGTTCCGGCAGACGGTGGACCAGTTCTTCGGCACCACCGCTCGCAGCGACGGCAGCTCACTGCGCGAGGTCTTGTCCGGCATGGCGCACGACGACAGCGACGGCGAAGCCGTGCAGCCGGTGTCGCAGGCGGTCGAGAATGAACTGGTCAAGCTGGTCAACAAGGTGATCATGGATGCAAGCCGCCAGGGCGTGTCCGACATCCACATCGAGCCGCTGCCCGGCAACGGGCGCACCGCAATCCGCTTTCGCAAGGATGGTGCGCTGGTGCCCTACATCGACATCCCGGCCAGCTACCGCAATGCGCTGGTGGCCCGCGTGAAGATCATGTGCGACCTCGATACGTCGGAGCGGCGCAAACCGCAGGACGGCAAGATCAAGTTCAAAAAATACGGCCCGCTCGACATCGAACTGCGCGTGGCCACGATTCCCTCCGCCGGCGGGGTGGAGGATATCGTCATGCGCATCCTGCCGGCCGGCGACGCCATGGCGCTCGACCAGCTGGGCGTGCTGCCGCACAACCTGGCGCGCCTGCGCTCGGCGGTCGACAAGCCGCACGGCCTGTTCTTCGTGTGCGGGCCCACCGGCTCGGGCAAGACCACTACCCTGCACTCCCTGCTCGCTTACCTGAACACGCCCGACACCAAGATCTGGACCGCCGAAGACCCGGTCGAAATCACGCAGAAAGGCCTGCGCCAGGTGCAGGTCAACCGCAAGGCGGGGCTCGATTTCGCGACCGTGATGCGGGCCTTCCTGCGGGCCGATCCGGACGTGATCATGGTCGGAGAGATGCGCGACCGCGAAACTGTCGGCATCGGCATCGAGGCGTCGCTGACCGGGCACCTGGTGCTGGCCACGCTGCACACCAACAGCGCGCCGGAATCGATCGTGCGCCTGCTCGACATGGGCATGGACCCGTTCAACTTCGCCGACGCGCTGCTCGGGGTGCTGGCGCAGCGCCTGGCCAGGCGCCTGTGCGGCGCATGCAAGGAGCCCTACCGGCCGGACGGCGCCGAGATGGCGCAGCTGCTCGCCGAGTACTGCGCCGACCTGCCCCACGCCCAGGGCGCCGGCAGCGCGGCCGCGCAGGCGCGCAGTGCGCTACTGGACGGCTGGCGCACGCGCCATGCCGGCAGCGATGGCCACTTCACCTTGTTCCGCGCGCGCGGCTGCGCCGAGTGCAACAAGGGCTACCGGGGCCGGGTCGGCCTGCACGAACTGATGATCGGCACCGACAACATCAAGCGCCTGCTGCAGGAGCGCGGCCGGGTCGCCACGCTACTCGCCGCCGCCCTGGACGACGGCATGCTGACCCTGAAAATGGATGGTATCGAGAAGGTCCTGCTGGGCATCACCGACCTGCGCACCGTACGCCAGGTCTGCATTCGATAGCGCGCACGCGAAAAAAAACGCCGGTCGCAACCGGCATTCCTTGTCAGGCGCATGCCTGCCTTACATGATGTGGGTACCGATCCACCACGCCACCGCAGCCATGAAGGCCGACGCCGGAATGGTGAAAACCCAGGCCCACACGATATTTCCGGCCACGCCCCAGCGCACCGCCGACATCTTCTGCGACGAGCCCACGCCGACGATGGCGCCGGTGATGGTGTGCGTGGTCGAGACGGGAATACCGAAATAGCTCGACAGGATCAGGGTGATCGCGCCGCCGGTTTCGGCGCAAAAGCCGCCTACCGGTTTGAGCTTGGTGATCTTCTGGCCCATGGTCTTGACGATGCGCCAGCCGCCGAACAGCGTACCGAAACTGATCGCCGCATAGCACGAAATGATGACCCAGCTCGGCGGCGCCTTGTCCGCCGCGTCGGTGTAGCCGCTGGCGATGAGCAGCATCCAGATGATGCCCATCGTCTTTTGCGCGTCGTTGCCGCCGTGGCCCAGGCTATACGCCGCCGCCGATGCCAGCTGCAGGCGGCGAAACCACGTATCGACCTTGCGCGGCGTCGATTTGACGAACACCCACGCCACAATGAGCATGATGATCGAGCCCAGTGCGAAACCGAGCAGCGGCGCGACCACGATGAAGATGACGGTCTTGAGCAAGCCCGCGCCGATCAGCGCCCCGGTACCCGACTTGGCCACCGCGGCGCCCACCAGGCCGCCGATCAGCGCGTGCGAGGAGGACGATGGAATGCCGTAGTACCAGGTGATCAGGTTCCAGATGATGGCCCCGACCAGGGCCCCGAAAATGACGTAATGGTCCACCACCTTGGGGTCGATGGTGCCCTTGCTCAGGGTCGTGGCCACGTGCAGCCCGACCACGCCGATGGCCATGAAGTTGAACACGGCGGCCATCGCCACCGCGGTCTGCGGCTTGAGCACGCCCGTCGAGACCACGGTGGCAATGGCGTTGGCCGCGTCGTGGAAGCCGTTCATGAAGTCGAACACCAATGCCAGGGCGATCAACATGCCGAGCACGTAAATGCTGATTTGAATATGTTCCATGCTCGTGCCGCTTACGCGTTTTCGACGATGATGCCTTCGATGATGTTGGCAACATCTTCGCAGCGGTCGGTCACGGTTTCGAGGATCTCGTAGATGGCCTTGAGCTTGATCAGGTTGCGCACGTCCGGTTCATCGCGGAACAGCTTCGACATGGCGGCGCGCATGACATGATCGGCGTCCGATTCGAGGCGGTCGATCTCTTCGCAGATGGCGACGATTTTTTGCGAGTTGTCCATGTTGTGCAGCAGGCCGACGGCCGCCTCGACTTTTTCGCAGCAGGCCAGGCACAGTTCGGCCAGGCGCTTCGCTTCCGGGGTCACCGCTTTCAGGTCGTACAGCGAGACCGTCTGGGCCGCGTCTTCCATCAGGTCGAGGATGTCGTCCATGCGCGTGATCAGCTTGTGGATGTCGTCGCGGTCGATCGGCGTGATGAAGGTCTTGTGCAGCATGTCGACCGTGGCGTAGGTGATCTTGTCGGCTTGCTTCTCGATGCTTTCGATTGCATGGACGCGGTTTTCGAGGTCGTCGAAGTTGGTCATCAGGCCGACCATTTCATGCGCGCCCTTCACGCACAATGCGGCGTGCTGGTTGAAGAGCTCAAAAAATTTGCCCTCGGTGGGCATCAGGCGTCCAAACATGGTTTCTCCGTTAAAGCGTTAAAGCGTTATTGATACTGCAGAAGGCCACCGCTCATGGCGGCGGCATCGTGATTTAGTCGCCCTGGTAGACCGCCAGGTTACCGCTGTAGTTACCGAACTTGGTGTACTGGCCGATCCAGGTCAGTCGTATCGAGCCGATCGGGCCGTTACGCTGCTTGCCGATGATGATCTCCGCGGTGCCCTTGTCGGGCGAATCCGGGTTGTAGACCTCATCGCGATACAGGAAGATGATGACGTCCGCATCCTGCTCGATAGCGCCCGATTCGCGCAAGTCGGACATGATGGGGCGTTTGTTGGGGCGTTGTTCCAGCGACCGGTTCAACTGCGACAGGGCGATCACGGGACAGTGCAGCTCTTTCGCCAAGCCCTTGAGGCTTCGCGAAATTTCGGAAATCTCCGAGGCGCGGTTGTCGCCCGGCTGGCTGCCGGTCATGAGCTGGATGTAGTCGATGATGATCAGGCCCAGCTTGCCGCACTGGCGCGACAGGCGCCGCGAGCGCGCGCGCAGCTCGATCGGATTCAAGGCCGGGGTCTCGTCGATGTACAGCTGGGCGTCGTTCATTTTCTGGATCGCGTGCGTCAAGCGCGGCCAGTCTTCGTCGTTCAGGCGGCCGGTGCGCAGGCGGTGCTGGTCGAGCTGGCCGACCGAACCGAGCATACGCATGGCCAGCTGGGCGCCGCCCATCTCCATCGAAAAGATCGCGACCGGCAGGCCCGCTTCGATGGCCACGTTCTCGCCGATGTTGACCGAAAACGCGGTCTTGCCCATCGACGGACGGCCGGCCACGATCACCAGGTCGCCCGGCTGCAGGCCGGACGTCATGCGGTCAAGGTCGATGAAGCCGGTCGGCACACCCGTGATTTCGCTCTGGTTGTCGCGGCTGTAGAGTTCATCGATGCGCTCGACCACTTGGGTGAGCAGCGGCTGCACCGCGATCCAGCCTTGCGAGCCGCGCGCGCCCTGTTCGGCGATGGCGAAGATCTTCGATTCGGCTTCGTCGAGCATCTGCTTGACTTCCTTGCCCTGCGGGTTGAACGCATTGCCCGAAATTTCGTCGGCCACGGTGATCAGTTTGCGCAGCACGCCGCGGTCGCGCACGATCTCGGCGTAGCGCCGGATGTTGGCCGCCGACGGCGTGTTCTGCGCCATCGCGTTCAGGTACTGCAGGCCGCCCACGTCTTCGGCCTTGGCGATGTTGGTCAGCGCCTCGAACACGGTGATCACGTCGGCCGGTTTCGACTGGTTGATCAGCTTGACGATCTGTTCGAAGATGATGCGGTGATCGTAGCGGTAGAAGTCGTCCGCATGCATCATGTCGGCAATGCGGTCGAACGCGGCGTTATCGCGCAGCAAACCACCGATCACAGATTGTTCTGCTTCGATGGAATGGGGCGGGATGCGGAGTGCGTCGAGCTGCGGATCGGATGGTGCGTTCATGGCGCGAATTATACCTGCTTCGGGTCAACTGGCTGACATAATTGGGGAGATCTGGACGTAAAAAAAGCCGGGAAGACCCGGCTTTTTTGTAGTTGTTATGCAAGCATGATGCTTGCAAGGCAACTAGATGAGGCAGTATAACTTAGGCAGCTTCGCCAACAACAGCGATGGTGATCTCGACAACGACGTCGGTGTGCAGGGCTACTGCAACAGCGTGTTCGCCAGTCGTTTTCAGCGGGCCGGTAGGCATGCGCACTTGCGCTTTTTCTACAGCGAAGCCAGCTTTCGTCAGCGCTTCAGCGATGTCGAAGTTGGTCACGGAACCGAACAGACGGCCATCGACGCCCGCTTTTTGAGCGATCGAGATGGTCATGCCGCCCAGCTTCTCGCCTTGAGCCTGGGAAGCGGCCAGCTTTTCAGCTGCTGCTTTTTCCAGTTCGGCGCGCTTGACTTCGAATTCAGCGACGGCCGATGCGGTAGCACGGCGAGCCATGCGTTGCGGGATCAGGAAGTTACGTGCGTAACCGTCTTTGACTTTAACAACATCGCCCAGGTTGCCGACGTTAACAACTTTTTCCAACAGAATGATTTGCATAGAGTTTCTCCAGTTTATCCGCAGCGATTAAGCGTGGTGCAGATCGGTGTATGGCAGCAGCGCGAGGTAGCGGGCGCGCTTGATTGCGGTGTCAACCTGGCGCTGGTAGTGCGCTTTGGTACCGGTCAGGCGTGCTGGCATGATCTTGCCGTTTTCCTGGACGAAGTCTTTCAGGGTGTCTACGTCTTTGTAGTCGACCTGTTCAACGTTTGCTGCGGTGAAGCGGCAGAATTTCTTACGCTTGAACAGTGGGTTCTGTTGTTTGCGCTTTTCTTTAAGCTTGAGCTTGTTCTTGTCGAATTTTTTACCGAATGCCATTTGAGGCTCCTGTATCTAAAAATGTGCTGTCGCGTCAGGCGGCGGCACAGAAATCAATGATGTGAAACACCAGGCTTTTGCTGCTGCGGTTCTTCTTGGCCAAAAATCCCGTGAACTGATGCACGGCGCCCAATTCGGCCTGGCTGAATCGACCTGAAATCTCGCCCGCGGCAAGCGCGGTGATTTCAAACTCGACCAACCTGGCTACCCCTGCTTCCATCTGCTGCGAACTGTGCATCAGTGTGGCGGTCACGATCGGCACGCCGGCCGGGGTGTAGCGCAATACGTCGCGCTCGCAAATCAGGGCTACGAACTGGAGTTGATTCACCGAGGTGAGGTCAAGTCAGGTTCAGGGATCCCGGTCAACAATTACGCTGCTGCGGCTGGAGCTGGCGCTGGAGCGGCTGCAGGAGCAGGGGCTTCAGTGCGGTGGCTCTTGGCTGCGTCTTCACGTTGTACCGATTTCATCATCGGCGACGGCGCGGTTTCAGCCTTCTTCATCTTAACGGTGAGGTGACGCAGCACGGCATCATTGAATTTGAACGCGGTTTCGAGTTCCACGAGGGTCTCGTTGTCGCATTCGATGTTCAGGCAGATGTAGTGCGCTTTTGGCAGCTTCTGGATCGAGTAAGCCATCTGACGACGGCCCCAGTCTTCAACACGGTGAACCGAACCGCCGCGCGTGGTTACGCTGGCTTTGTAGCGTTCGATCATCGCCGGGACTTGCTCGCTTTGGTCCGGGTGGACGATAAAAACGATTTCATAATGACGCATGCATAACTCCTTAGGGACGTTTAAACAAATGCCCACCTCGGCGTCAAGACGAGTGTGGGAAGGGAAAGCCGGCGATTATAGCGTGAAATAGAGCAACAATCAAGGGCGCATTGAGAAAGTTGTGCGATTGCGCGCCGTTCATGGCACGAAGTCGTCGTCGTGCAGTTGGGCCGGGGTGAAGGGTGGCTCCGGCGGGAAAGCGCTTTTCGGTAGCCGGGTTTCGATGACCGCGCTACGCACGGCGTGCGCATACTCTTGTCGTGCCATGCGCTCGACCGCGCTGCTCAGGCTGGGACTGCGCTCCAGCAGCCGAGCAATGGCGCGGCGCTGCTCGTTGATGGTCGCCAGCCAGCTCGTCGACTTGCGCCTCGGCTGATACTGGCACTTGAGCAGGTGCATGATCAGCACGTGCAGCCGGCTACACAATTCCCGTTGATTGCGGCCGACCATTTCCTCAAACCCCTCTATCAGATGTTCGACGTCAAGGTGCTTAAAGTCCCTGACCCGCAACAGACTCACCTGTTGCTCGATCCAATGGATAAGATCATCGTTGTAGTCAGCAAGTGGAACCTCGAGTCGGTCCATGCCCCCCCCCTACCCTCTGTTTCAGTTCACGACCCCTCATCCGGCGGATACGACGGGTCGAAGTCGTCGTCAAGCAGTTCCGCAGCACTGTAAGGTAGCGCTGCCGGAAAGATGGACTCCGGCAGGCGCGTCTCCCAAGCGGCGCGGCGGCGCGCATCGTCGTAGTTCAGCGCGGCCAGTTCCGCAATGTCGAAAACCAGACTGGGACTATCATCAATCAGCAATCCCATGCCAAAACGGGCGTTGCCCAGCTTGATGCGCCAGTGTCGTGGTTTGTACCGTGGGCGGTACTGCAAACTGAGCAAATACGCAGTGATGTTTTCGAGGTACCCCTCAAGCTCCCTGCGGTCCGCACGCACTGCGCCTTCAAGCTCGTCGATGAGGTGGTCGACATCAAGTAGCTCGAACTTTCCCGCCCGCAGCAACTCAGCCTGCCGCTCAAGCCACAGCACAAAATCTTCCTGATAATCCCCCCGCGGAACCTCAATGCGATCCATGGCGCACCTCCTCTGCTATGTGTTGGACAGCCTCCATCGCAAATAATTCGCCTGTTCGGCTAATTAACCCTTGCATTAGGCGAAATACTGTACAAAAATACAGTCTGTCCATATACACAGTCCCGCATACCGATGATCAAGCTCACTCCAAGGCAAGAACAAATCCTCAACCTGATCAAGGATGCGATCGAGAACACGGGCTTTCCTCCTACCCGTGCCGAAATCGCCAATGAACTGGGCTTCAAGTCGGCCAACGCGGCCGAAGAGCACCTGCAGGCGCTCGCGCGCAAGGGCGCCATCGAAATTTCGCCGGGGACCTCGCGCGGCATCCGCCTGATCGGCGCCAGCGTCGACGCCATTCCCATGCCGCCGCCGAACCTGATGATGTCGCTGCCGCTGGTCGGGCGCGTGGCCGCCGGTTCGCCCATCCTCGCGCAGGAACATGTGGAAGCGACCTACAGCGTGGACCCGGCGATGTTTTCGTCGCGTCCCGATTTCCTGCTCAAGGTGCGTGGGTGGTCGATGCGCGACGCCGGCATCATGGATGGCGACCTGCTGGCCGTCAAAAAGGTCGACAGCGCCAAGAATGGCCAGATCGTGGTGGCCCGGATCGGTGACGATGTCACCGTCAAGCGCTACAAAAAGACCGGCTCGCTGATCGAACTGCTGCCGGAGAACCCGGACTTCAAGGTGATCCACGTCGATCCCGCAACCGACGAGTTCGCGCTGGAAGGCCTGGCGGTAGGGTTGATGCGCAGCTGGAACTGAGCGTGCGGGCGCGGCTCCACCGCGCCCTTGCCGTCTAGTCGCCCTTGCGCGGCGCTGTCGTCGCCGCTTCGGTGACGATGCGGTTGTGTTCCTTGATATAGGCGTCGGTGGCACTGCGCCACGCGCCGAAGTCGGCCAGCACCAGCTTGGCCGACACCTTGGCGTTTTCGGCGATGCCCGCATACACGCCTTCCAGATACACGCGCGACTGCTCGGTTTCTTCCTTGGTCAGCAAGTCAGCCACATCCTTGGGAATGCGCTTGGTCAGCGGGCTGGCCTCGTTGAGGTTGCGCACGAAGCCGTTGTAGCAATCCTGCCAAGCCGCGACCTTGGCCGACACGCTCTCGATTTCTTCGTTCTGCTTCGACATGGCGGGAATGCGCGGCGCCGGGCAACGGAACTGGCCCGTTGTCAGGTCGGCGCCATCGTATTTGCCGATCCAGTAATCCAGGTCGGCACGGCGCGCCTCGCGCTTTTTGATCATCTCCAGCGAGCCGGCGGCGGTCTTGTTGCCCTTGGCTGCGGACTTCTTGAACCAGGCTTCGGCCTTGGCCAGGTCGACCGTGCCGGCCTCGCCGTAAAAATACATCTCGCCCATGTGCAGCTGCGCTTCGGCGTTGCCGGCGTTGGCCAGCTTGGTGTACAGCTGCAGCGCTTGCGGATAGGCCTTTTTCGCAAACAGGGCGTTGGCGTCGGCCAGTTCGTCCGCGTGCGCCACGCCGGCGAGCATCAAGCCCAGGCAAAACAGGTATTTCTTCATCGCGTGTAGGACCTTGTATTTGTACGAACCATGTGGTCGAACCCGCATCGTCACCAGATGACATGGCAGGGCGGCGCGTGCCGCCCTGCCCCGTTCAATCCAGCGCGCAGCGGAAGTCGTCGAGCAAATCGGCGGTGTCTTCGATGCCGACCGAAACCCGGATCAGCGATTCGGCGATACCCATGCTGGCGCGCCGCTCGGCACCCATCTCGAAGAAGATGGTGTGCGACACCGGAATCACCAAGGTGCGCGTATCGCCCAGGTTACTGGCGGAGATACCGAGCTTGAGGCGATTGAGGTAATCGAAGCAATCGATGCCATCTTTCAGTTCAAAGCTGAACAGCGAACCGTACGCCTTGAACAGATCGCTCGCCAGCGCATGCTGCGGGTGCGATGCCAGGCCCGGGTAATACACCGCCGCCACGCGCTCGTCGGCTTCGAGCATGCGCGTGACCGCCAGTGCGCTGGCCGAAGCGCGCTCCATGCGCAGCGCCAGCGTTTCCGCCCCCACCGCGATATGGTGAGCCGCTTCCGGTGCCAGCGAGGCGCCGAAGTCGCGCAGGGCCTTGGCGCGCAACTGCGCCATGCCCCACTGCGCCGGCGGATTGCGCTTGTAGTTGGCCGCAATGTTCGGGAAAGCGCTCCAGTCGTACTCGCCGGTGTCGGTCAGGCTGCCGCCGAGCGCATTGCCGTGGCCTCCGATCGACTTGGTCAGCGCGTTCACCACCAGCCCGGCACCGACCGTTTTAGGCCGGAACAGGTAGGGCGACGTCATGGTGTTATCGACCACGAACAGAATGCCGCGTTCCTTGCACAGCCGGCCGATGCGCGCCAGGTCCGCCACCTGCGTGCGCGGGTTGGCGATGGTTTCGACGAACACCAGGCGCGTGGCCGGCGTGAGCGCGGCTTCGACGTTGGCCACGTCGGTCGCATCGGCAAACGCCACCTCGACGCCCTGCCCGGCCGCCGTTTGCCACAGGCTGTTGGTATTCCCGAACAAGAACGACGACGACACGATGTGGTCGCCGGCGCGCAGCAGCGCCTGGAACACGGCGCCAATGGCCCCCATCCCGGTCGCAAAGCACAAGGTCGATACGCCGTCTTCCATCTTCGTGATCTTGTCTTCGAGCGCGGAGATGGTCGGATTGCCCTGGCGGCCGTAGCGAAAGCCCGGCTCCTTCCCCTGGAACACCGACGCCAGCTGGCGCGCGTCGTTGTAGCCGAAGGTGACCGACGTGTGAATCGGCTTGTGCAGCGACCCGTGCTCGATCGGCTTTTGCCGGTCGTTGTGCAGGATGGTCGTGGTGAAGCCGTAGCTTTTCTTCTCGCTCATCAGTTACTCGGCGGTCGCCAGGTTCAGGTTCAACTGGGTGCGCGCCGCATCTTCGGCCGGAGCGGCTTTCGGATTGTGGCGCGCGAATTCCAGCCGGTCCAGATATGCGGGCGTGACGTCGCCAGTGACGTACACGCCGTCGAAGCAGGACGCCTCGAAGCTGGTCAACGCCGGATTGACGTCCGAGATCGCGCGCTTGAGCGCATCGACGTCCTGGTACACCAGGGCATCGGCCGTGATCTCGCGGCAGACTTCCTCGGTGCTGCGGCCGTAGGCGATCAGTTCATCGCGGGTCGGCATGTCGATGCCATACACGTTCGGGAACAGTACCGGAGGCGCGGCCGACGCGAAGAACACATTGCGGGCGCCCGCTTCACGCGCCATCTGCACGATTTCCTGGCTGGTGGTGCCGCGCACGATCGAGTCGTCGACCAGCAGCACGTTCTTGCCCTTGAATTCGGAACCGATGGCGTTCAGTTTCTGGCGTACCGACTTGCGGCGAATCGCCTGGCCCGGCATCAGGAAGGTGCGGCCGATGTAGCGGTTCTTGATGAAGCCTTCGCGGTACTCGACGCCCAGCTTCAACGCCAGCTGGATCGCGGCAGGACGCGAGGAATCGGGAATCGGCATGACCACGTCGATTTCGCCCGACTTGAACTCCTGGCGCACCTTGTCGGCCAGGTACTCGCCCATTTTCAGGCGCGTGGCATAGACCGAAGCACCGTCGAGGATCGAATCGGGGCGGGCCAGGTACACGTACTCGAATGCGCAGGGATTCAACGACGGGTTGTCGGCGCACTGGCGTTCGTGCAGCTTCATGTCCATGTCGATGAACACCGCTTCGCCCGGCGCGATATCGCGCAGGAAGCGAAAGCCCATGCCTTCCAGCGCCACCGATTCGCTGGCCACCAGGTATTCGGTGCCGTTGTCGGTTTCGTTGGTGCCGATGCACAGCGGACGGATGCCGAACGGATCGCGGAAGGCCAGCAGGCCGTGGCCGGCGATCTGGGCGACGACGGCGTAGGCGCCGCGCACGCGCCGGTGCACCGCTTGCACCGCCTTGAAGATGGAATCGGGATCGAGCGTAAAGCCGGTGGTCGATTCCTGGATTTCATGCGCCAGCACGTTGAGCAGCACTTCCGAGTCGGAATCGGTGTTGATGTGGCGGCGGTCGTTGCGGAACATCTCGGACTTGAGCTGTTCCTGATTGGTCAGGTTGCCGTTGTGCGCGAGCGTGATGCCGAACGGCGCATTCACGTAGAACGGCTGCGCTTCTTCCTCGCTGGACGAACCGGCGGTCGGATAGCGGCAGTGGCCGATGCCCGAGTTCCCCTGCAGCGAACGCATATTGCGCGTGCGGAAAACGTCGCGCACGAGGCCATTGGCCTTGTGCATGGAAAACATATTGGAATGACTGGTTGCGATCCCCGCCGCATCCTGACCGCGGTGCTGCAACAGCAGCAAAGCGTCATACAGCACTTGATTGACGGGGTTATTCGAGACGACGCCGACGATGCCACACATGGTGCGCTCCTAGAGACTGGACCTACTGATTTTAAAAAATATCAAAACTGAACATGCCGCGCCAAATCAGCGGGCAACAATGTCTTTACCATCCGCGCGCCCTCTTCCGCCATGGGGCTCGATACCGCCTTGGTCCAAAAGGCCTGCTTGGGCAGGTCGGTCATGCCGCACGAGATGACGGCGGCCAGCACGATCACAACCCCGCGCGCGAGGCCGAACGTCGCTCCCAGCAGGCGGTTCGCCGGACTCAATCCCGTGGCCTTGACCATCAGGTCGACCGCCATCATGACCAGTCCCATCAGGATGCGGGTGCCGAGGAACAGCGCCACGAAGGCGACCATCAGGCGTACCGTTTCGCCGGGGATCACCGACAACATGGGCGCGAGCTGGGCGCCGTAGGCGTTGGCGACGACGAAGGCCACCACCCAGCTGATCAGCGACAGGATTTCCTTGACCAGGCCGCGCAGCGTGCCGATGATGACCGAGGAAATCAGGATCACCAGCACCACATAATCGAACTCTGTCACCGTGCGTCCGCCCAAACGTGTGTCATCAGCCCGGGACCATGATGCCCGACAGTCCCATCTTGCTTAACTTGGCGCGCACTTTTTCGGCTTCATCCTTGCTGAACGGGCCCACCTGCACGCGAATCCGGTCGCCCGACTGGGTCGGTATCTTGTGCGTGAACGAGCGGATGCCCGCGCCGCTCAATTTGGCCTGCAATTCGTTGACTTTTTCCTGGGTGGCGAGCGCCGCGACCTGCACCACGAAGCGCTGGTTCTCATCGACGGCTTTCTCGGGCGCCTTGCCTTCGAGGATGGATATGGCGCGCTGGGCGTCCGGCACCGGCGGCTTGACGGCCGGTTTTTCCTTTTCCTCTACCTTGGGCGGTGCCTTGGCAAGCGGTTTATCAACCGGCTTCTCGACCGTTTTTTCGACGTGCTTTTCGGGCACTTTCTCGACGTGCTTGACCTCGGCGACTTTCGGCTCCGGCTTCGGCTTGTCGGGTTTGACTTCGGGCTTGGCCACGACTTTGGGCTCGGGCTTGACGACCGGTTTCGGTTCCGGCTTGGCTACCGGTTTGACGTCGGGTTTCACCGCCGGCTTGACTTCGGGCTTGGCCACGGTCTTGACCTCGGGCTTGGCCTCGGGTTTGATCTCCTCCCTCGGTACCGGTCTTTCTTTCGGCAGCGTCACCATCGGCACCGGCGGCACGTCGACGATTTCTTCGCGCTTGTCGAGCGCATCGGCGGCAGCCACGGCGCGCGGCTGCGCCTGCGGCGCGACCTTGTCCTTGGAGGGAATACGGATATCGATGTCGCCGGCCAGCGGCTTGGGTTCGGAATCGAGCACCATCGGCAAGCCGACCGCCACGCCCAGCGCCAGCGCGACGGCGCCAACCAGCCGGCGGCGCGCACGCTTTTTCTCGGGCAGAACGGGATCGGCGGCGGCGCGCGCATCCTTGCCGCGGCGGGCTGCGGGTTCGCCGGCGGAAGATGCGCGTTTGGAACGGGCACGGGCGGCGACGGTGTCGTCGTCCGACTTGGAATAATAGCCACTATCTTCCGTGGATTCTTGCTTGTTTTTATTGAGGAACGAGAACAAGCCCATGCGTTTTTCTTCAGTGATGTGAGGATTTTCGGGCAGCCATGACACCGGCGACGGTGTAGAAGGAGCCAAAGACCACAATTCTATCATTCTCCCCGGCTCGACTCATTGCATTTGCAAAAGCCTGGGCCGGATCGGCGAAGGTTGTGACGCTGCGCTCGCCCGGTTTGGCGTCACCAAGCGGCAGCGCCGCCAGGGTAGCGGCCAGCGTTTCCGGGTCGGCCGCGCGTGGCGATGGCAGGTTGGCCACGCACCAGTGGTCGACATATTGCGCCATCGGGGCAACAACGCCATCGATATCCTTGTCCTGCATGATGCCGAATACGGCATAGGTGTAGGGATGAAAGCCCATGTTGCCCAGATTCTGGGCCAGCGCCGACGCCGCGTGCGGATTATGGGCGACGTCGAGGATGACGGTCGGGCGTCCCGGCAGCACCTGGAAGCGCCCCGGCAGCTCGACCACCACCAGCCCGGTGCGCACTTCCTGCGCGCCCACCGGCAGTTCGAAGCGCAGCACTTCGAGCGCGGCCAGCGCGGCCGAGGCGTTGAGCAGCTGATTGGCGCCGCGCAGGCTCGGGTAGGCCAGCGAATTGCGGCGCTGTTCGCGCCCGCCGTAGTTCCACTGCTGCTTGTCGCCCGAATAATTGAAGTCGCGCCCCAGCAGCCACAGGTCGGCGCCGATCGCTTCGGCGTGGGCGATGAGGGTCGGCGGCGGCACCGGGTCGCTGCAGATAGCCGCTTTGCCGGGGCGGAAAATGCCCGCTTTCTCGAACCCGATTTCGTCGCGCGTGGTGCCGAGGAAATCGGTGTGGTCGATATCGATCGAGGTGACGATGGCCACGTCGGCGTCGATCACGTTGACCGCGTCCAGGCGCCCGCCCAAACCCACTTCCAGGATCGCCACGTCGAGCTTCGCGCCGGCCAGCAGGTGCATGATGGCCAGGGTGGTGAATTCGAAGTACGTCAGATCGATGTCGCCGCGCTGCGCTTCGACGGCGTTGAAGCTGGCGATGAGCGCTCCATCGGACGCCATGTCGCCGTTGATGCGGGCTCGCTCGTTAAAGTCGAGGAAGTGCGGCTTGATGTACAGGCCCACCTTGTAGCCGGCGCGCAGCAGGATCGCTTCGAGCATCGAGCAGGTCGAGCCCTTGCCGTTGGTGCCGGCCACCATGATGACCGGGCAGCTGAAGGCCAGATTGAGGCGCTCCTTGACCTGGCGCACGCGCTCGAGGCCCATGTTGATGTGGACTTCGGCGTGACGCGATTCGAGCAGAGCCAGCCAGTCGGGCAAAGTGGTGGGGAGAGTGGACATGGAATGAACCTGTAAAAACAACGGCGGCTCATGGAAGCCGGGCACGCATGCCCGTCCGCCATGAACCGCGATGAAACAACCGGTGTGAACCAGTCAGAATAGTCCCAGCCAGGAGAGGCGATCAGGCCAGGACTTCAACCGCCTGGTCTTGCAGCAGCGCGAGCAGGCGCGCGATTTCTTCGCGCATCTTGCGGCGGTCGACGATCATGTCGACAGCGCCCTTGGTGACCAGGAATTCGGCGCGCTGGAAACCTTCAGGCAGCTTCTCGCGCACGGTGTTCTCGATCACGCGCGGGCCGGCAAAGCCGATCAGTGCCTTCGGCTCGGCGATGACCACGTCGCCCATGAAAGCGAACGACGCCGATACGCCGCCCATGGTCGGGTCGGTCAGCACACTGATGAACGGCAGCTTTTTCTCGGACAGCTTGGTCAGCATGGCCGTGGTTTTTGCCATTTGCATCAGCGACAGCAAGCCTTCCTGCATGCGCGCGCCGCCGGTGGCGGTGATGCAGATGAACGGTACTTTTTGTTCGAGCGCGATCTGGGCGCCGCGCACGAAGCGCTCGCCGACCACGGAACCCATGGAGCCGCCCATGAATTCGAATTCGAAGCAGGCCACCACCACCGGCAGGCTCATGATGGCGCCGCCCATGACGATCAGCGCATCGGTCTCGCCGGTCGCTTCCATCGCCGCTTTCAGGCGGTCGGGGTATTTTTTGCTGTCTTTGAACTTGAGCGTATCGACCGGCAGGGTTTCCTGGCCGATTTCATAGCGGCCGCCTTCGTCGAGCAGGCCGTCGAGGCGCTCGCGGGCGCGGATGCGCATGTGGTGGCTGCACTTCGGGCAGACGTGGAGATTCGATTCGAGGTCGGTACGGTACAGGACGGCTTCGCAGGAGGGGCACTTGACCCACAGGCCTTCGGGCATGGTCTTGCGCGCGGCAGCGTCGGAACGCTGGATTCGTGGGGGCAGTAGTTTCTCTAACCAACTCATACATTTTCCTTCTGCGGCATCTTAGTGGTCGGTAGTTTAGCCGTTAAGACCCTGCTTGTCGAACACAACGGAATGAAAATTGCTCATTTGATATTCTTTTCGGTCGTGGCACGGGTGTTGGATCGTCAACTCATCAGCGGGGTTCCGCGTGCGGCGCGAAGGCGTGCGATGCGCTATGCTCCACGCATGAATCCCTTGCATCCTAAAAAATTACTGCTTTCAAAATGGACGGCGCTCGCTCCCGTGAACAAGGAGAAGCATTTTATCGTGATCAAGGTGATCGAGCCCGAGCAGCCCGGCGAGGCCGTGGAGTGGGTCGATATCGATGCCGTTCACAGCCGGCAGACGCGGCGCATCGCGTGGAAAACGCTGCGCGACGAAACGCAGTGGCGCCAGGGCTGGCTGTAAGGAAAGCGCAGCCGGGTCGACGACCCGGCTGCATGCGGCGCTAGTGAATACTCACTCGGCGCCCGCCTGGTTCGGAGTGAACGCTTACTTGGCCGCCTTGGCGCAAGTGGTTCCGCCCAGCACCGGTACCTGGGTGCCCGCGCTGCCGCTGGTGCCCTGGAAACCGAACTCGACGGTTTGGCCCGGCTGGATCACCCCGTTCCAGCCCACGTTGGTCGCCGTGTAGCGGTTGGTGCCGCTCAGGACCGCATTCCACATGCTGGCCACTTTCGAGCCATCCGAGTAGGTCCAGCTCACGCTCCAGCCGTTCATGGCACTGGTGCCGCGGTTGGTGATCTGCACCGCCGCGTTGAATCCGCCCGGCCACTGGCTGCGCACCTGGTACACGCACTGGTTGGTGGGCGTCGGCGTTGGCGGCGGTTCCACCGGTGGCGGCGGATCGATCGGCGGGGTCGTGGTTCCGCCCGGCACGCCTATGGCGATGCCGCGTCCGGCGGTACTCATGTACACAACGCCGTAACGGTTCATGTCGCCGATGACGAACTGGCCGTTGCCCGGTCCGCCGTACTGGTGAGCATCATCGTTGACGCGCACCCAGGTGGCGCCGGTATCAACCGAGCGGTGCACGCCTTTCACGCCGCCGACCGTACCCCAGATAAACACCGTCGGGAAGCTGGCGCCCGGCGCCGCGGCGCCAAAGCCGACCGCGGCGGCATAGCTCACGCTGCCGATGCTGCTGAAGCTCGCGCCTGAATCGGTCGAGCGCGCAAGACCCGCACCATACAGCGGCACCCACAGCTCGCCTTCGCGGTTCGGCACCGCGCGGATCACCTTCGATCCGCCCGACTGCAGGCTCGCTTTCGGCGCGAACGACACGCCGCCATCGGTACTGACGAACATGCGACCGTTGTCATAGGCGTAAAACTTGCGCGGGTTGACGGCATCGGCCACCGGACGGGCACTGGTCACGTTCAAGCCATTCACGGCAGTCCAGCTCGATCCAAAGTCGGTCGAGCGGTAGCTGGTGGCCGAATTGTCCGGGCTGTGCAGCAACACGGTGCCGTCGGACGAGAGCGCGACCTGGCCGTTCTTGCCGTTCATCAGCGCACTCTTCTTCCAGGTGGCGCCGGTGTCGGTCGAGTAGTACATGCCTGGATTATCGTTGCCGCCCACGCGCGCCAGCACCGAGGTTTTGCGCGCAGCAAAATCGAGGCCGGTGGTGCTGCCGATCGATGGCGTGTGGATCGGCGCATAGCGGGTCGGATCGGTGTGGCGGAAGCCATCGTAGTCGCCGATCACCGACATCAGCGGTCCGCCCGGGATGCTGACCAGGTTAAGCGGCACGGTTTCTTCCAGCCCTGCGACGTTGAAGGTCCAGGTGGCCGGGGTCGCGTTGATATTGGCGGTCTTGAAGATGCCATTACCGGACGACACCCACGCCGCCTTGGTATCGAAAGGATCGAGCTCGACCGTGCCAGCCCAGTGGATCGCCTTGTCGCCGACCCAGGACACGCCCGCGCTATCCTTCGCGAAGCCGCGGGCGATCACGTCGGTCCAGCTGGCGCCGCCGTTGGCCGAGGTGTAGATGCGGTCGCCCCAGGCGTTGCCCTGCTGCTGGTAGGTGTTGACGGTTGACGCCACCAGGTTGTTCGGATTGTCTGGCGCCACGCTGATGCCGCTGAACGCCGAGCTGATGCCGGCCGGCGTGACGTTGGTCCAGGCGCCGGTGCCCACGTTGTACTTCCAGATCTGGCCGCGGTCCATCGGTTCCGGCTGGGCCCAGTGGCCGTGCGGACCGGCGCCGTTGGCGTAGGTGACGTACAGGTTGCCGTCGCTGGCGCGCGCCACGCGTTGCGGCATCAGGTCGGTCGGGGCGCCGGCGACAGGTGCGAAGGTCTTGCCGCCATCGTTGCTGCGGTACAGATTGGGGGCCACGTAGCCGAAGCGCGACACGCCCACCACGATGCGCTGGGCCGCGCCACCCACCACGCTGGACGGGTCGAGCGAGACGAAGTTGATCCCGTTTTCGTTCGGCGTGGTGGTCACGTTCAGGCTAGCCACGCGGGCCCAGGTGGCGCCGCTGTCGACGCTCTTGAACAGACCGTTGGCGCGGGTGCCCACGTACAGGATGTTGCTCGAACCGGGATCGACCTGCAGGCGTTCGCCGGTCTGGCGGCCCATGCCGTTGCCGTGCGCCTTGAACAGGGCCGTCACATCGGTCTTGATGAAGGTTTTGCCGTAATCCGAGGAACGCAAGATCATGGTCTTGCCGTTGTTGAAGTAGCTGATACCGGCCAGCATGTATACCTTGGCGGCATTTTTCGGGTCGAGGGCGATCGATTCGATGCCCAGCAGGCCGGTTTCATCTTCCGACGCCCAGTCGATCAGCGGCACCCAGCGCGCGGCGGTGTTGTCCCAGCGATATGCGCCGCCGACGTCGGTGCGGGCGTAGGCCAGGCCTTTTTGCGTCTTGCTCGGAATCACCGCCGAGACGAAACCGCCGCCGCCCATGGCGACACTGTTCCACTGGTAAGTTTCGGATGCGGCCGAGGCCGGTGCGGAGGCGGCGGCGCACAAGGCGCAGGCGGCTGCAATCGTCGAGAGTCGATGCACGAGAGTCATGGGATTCGCTTTTCTTGGTGGCGTTGGAAATGAAACCGTTTTCAAACATTGGCGAAGCCATGCTATGCCGCGTATGTATGCGCGTCTAATCTTTATTTTGCGAGAAAAATGGCGGAAAGTGGACGAATTAGCATGGTTTACGGGCAAAATTTGCAAGCCGTAAGCAAGAGGCGATGATGTGAGTTGAAGAAGGGTTTTCGCCCGGAATGAAGCGTGTGCTGAACCGCCATCGGTGACGAGGCCGGTTCAGCCATTCATCTTCAGCGTATTAAGGATTGTCTGGCGTTTCGCTCGACATTGCGGGATCGCTGGAAGTCCCGATAGGCTCGACAACCAGCTGCTATCCTAACGACTTCATCACCTGCATCACGGTAGCGAGGCGCGGGGCACTTTCTTCGCGAAGTGTGTTGTACAGCGCATCGTAATTGACGCCGGCACTCGGTGCGATGCTGGTCTTGGCACGGGCGCGCGCAACCGTACTGAGGCCGTGGACGAACATTGTCACATCTTCCTCATCCAGGTACACGTTCAGGTAAGCGGTGATCTCTTCGTCGGAATCGAGATGGTCGGCGGCATCGAACCGTGGCAAGGCATTGATCGCATCCATGTCAAATGCGACCGGCGCCGCAATCGCTTTTTCACCAGTTTTCATCACCGCAGCTCCCGAATTTCACTGCTCAAATGCCTTGGCGCGTTCCCTGGCAGCACGGATATCCGCTTGCTGACCGTGTTTGGTACCGCCACCCAACAGACGAATGATTTGGTTACCTACGAACGCAGTGGCGAAGGCGCCGCGATAACCGGGCTATACCTGATCGCCGGGCGGTGATCCGGGGACTTCAGCCTCAACCGGTCTGTTGATTGGTTCAACGACCAGACGCAGTCCTAACGATGTCATGACGCGCATGATGGTGTCGAGGTGGGGACGGCTCTCTGCGCAGAGCGCTGTACATAAGCCTTCGCGCGTGGATGCGGATGATTGGGCAATCTCTGCCACTCCAGGAGCGCGCGCTACCGTTGCCAGGGCGTGCGCAAGCATCGTTGCGTCGCCCTCCTCCGAGAAAATGTTCACAAACCCGACAATCGCCTCCTCCGAATCAAGATAATCCGCAGGCTCGAAGCGGGGGAAAGCACGAATAGCATTCGTGTCGAAGTCGTCTCCTGCAGAACTGACAGTGTGTGTCGTTTTCATTCTCGACATCCTATGGTGAGACGGGTCAAGGAGGAAATCCAAGACCCATTCTACCGACAGCACCACCGCGCACGAGTCGACCTGCGTCAAGCTTCTCAGCTATCGAGCGCGCTACGAATTCCCGCTACGAAACGCTGCACCGCCTCGACCGCCTGGTCCTTCGGGGTCGCCTCGATCTCCTGGATAATCCGGCTGCCGATCACCACCGCGTCGGCCACCTGCGCCACCGCCCTGGCGGTCTCGCCATCGCGAATCCCGAAGCCCACGCCAATCGGCAGCTTCACATGTTCGCGAATCGGCGCCAGGCGGCGCGCGACATCCTCAACGTCGATATTGCCCGCTCCCGTGACGCCCTTGAGCGACACGTAGTAGCTAAAGCCGCTGCCGAATTTGGCAACCTGCGCGATGCGCTCCGGAGTCGACGTCGGCGCCAGCAGGAAGATCAGATCGAGCTCGCTGGCGCGCATCGCCGTGGCAAATTCCTCGCACTCCTCCGGCGGATAATCGACCACGATGGCGCCATCGGCCCCCACCTCTTTCGCCCGCGCGATGAACGCATCGGGCCCGATCCGCTCGATCGGATTGGCATAGCCCATCAGAACCACCGGCGTGGTCTGGTTGGTCTTGCGGAACTCGCGCACATAGCCGAACACGTCGCCGATGCCGACATTGAACTTGAGCGCGCGCTCGCAGGCGCGCTGGATGACCGGCCCTTCGGCCATCGGATCGGAAAACGGCACTCCCAGTTCGAGGATGTCGGCGCCGCCGGCAACGAGGGCGTGCATCAGCGGCACGGTCATTTCCGGACCCGGGTCGCCCGCCGTGATAAAGGTGACGAGCGCGGTTTTTTTACTGGCCGCCAAAGCGGCAAAGGTTGGTGCGATTCTGGACATGGCGATGCTTTCTTGTAGGGTGGTCGAAAAGGTCGGACTTCAGAAACAACTGAACTAAAAAATCAGCTGAAATCGAGCCCCATCCGCTCCGCCACCGTGTGCATGTCCTTGTCGCCCCGGCCCGACAGGTTCACCAGGATCAGCTGGTCCTTGGGCAGCGTGGCCGCCAGCTTGGCCGCATACGCCAGCGCGTGCGACGACTCCAGCGCCGGGATGATGCCTTCGATATGGCAGCAGTCATGAAACGCCTGCAGCGCTTCGTCATCGGTCACCGACACGTACTGCGCGCGTCCCAGATCCTTCAACCACGCGTGCTCCGGCCCCACGCCCGGATAATCGAGGCCCGCCGACACCGAATGCGTCTCGATGATCTGGCCGTTCTCGTCCTGCAGCAAATAGGTGCGGTTACCGTGCAACACGCCCGGAATGCCGGCCGTGAGCGACGCCGAATGCTTGCCCGAATCGAGCCCTTCGCCGGCCGCTTCCACGCCGATCAGCTTGACGTTCTTCTCGTCGATGTAAGGATAAAAAATCCCCATCGCGTTCGAGCCGCCGCCGATACAGGCCAGCACGTAGTCGGGCTGGCGTCCGGCCAGTTCCGGCATCTGCACCAGGCATTCCTCGCCGATCACCGACTGGAAGTCGCGCACCATCATCGGATACGGGTGCGGACCTGCCACCGTTCCGATGATGTAGAAAGTGTTTTCGATGTTGGTGACCCAGTCGCGCATCGCTTCGTTGAGCGCGTCCTTGAGCGTCTTGGAGCCCGATTCCACCGGCACCACGGTCGCGCCCAGGAGCTTCATGCGGTACACGTTCTGGGCCTGGCGCTTGACGTCTTCGCTGCCCATGTAGACCACGCATTCGAGCCCGAAACGGGCGCAGATGGTGGCCGTGGCCACGCCGTGCTGGCCGGCGCCGGTTTCGGCGATGATGCGCGGCTTGCCCATGCGCTTGGCCAGCAATGCCTGGCCGATCACGTTATTGATCTTGTGCGCGCCGGTGTGGTTCAGGTCTTCGCGCTTGAAGAAAATCTGCGCCCCGCCCTGCTGCTCGGACCAGCGCTTGGCGTGGTAAATCGGCGACGGGCGGCCGACGAAGTGCTTGAGCTCATAGCGGAATTCGTCGAGGAACTCGGGGTCGTGACGATATTTGGCGTACGCCTCTTTCAGCTCAGCCAGCGCGTGGGTGAGCGTTTCGGCGACGAAGGAGCCGCCGTACGGGCCAAAGTGGCCGCGCGCATCGGGCAGCTGGTAATCGGAAGTCTGGAAAATCGGGGCGGCAGGGCCGCGCGCAGGTGCGTCTTTCATGAGTATGCTCGCTTTCGAAGGTGATATCGGCAGGCCGGCCGCAGCCGCGAAGGCGGCGGTCCATGGCTGGAAAAACAGGGGGCGTGAGCAGCCCCGCGTCAATCGCGTTTAGTACGCCCGAGCCACCACACAAAACGACCCGAGGCGCGCGTTCTTTTGGAATGAGTAACCAAATCGCAGCCTTTCCTGCACCACCGTGGAGGTCACGCGCTCCGGGCGGACGCCGGATGCGGGCAACTGGTAGTGCGGTATTGTTGAACGTATTCTAGCAAATCGGCGCCGCTTGTGGTGGCGCCGACGCATCAGGCGCTTCAGGCCCCGTGATCGGCCAACCGTACGGCCCCGGTGAAAGCATCGATCTTGGCGGGATCCTTGACGCCCTTGGCCTGTTCGACGCCGCTGCTGATGTCGACCGCGTACGGACGCACCTGGCGCACCGCGCCGGCCACGGTGTCGACCGTCAGGCCGCCGCTCAGCACCACACGTGGGGCCAGTTCGGCCGGAATGACGGCCCAGTCGAAGACCTTGCCGGCGCCGCCGTAGGCGTCCACGAAGGTATCGAGCAGCAGGCTTGAGAACAGCGGGCTGGCGGCGCGGCACAGCGCCTCTTCGGCCAGCAGGTCGGCGCCCGTGGTTTCGGGACGCACGCGGAACACGCGCATGAACGGACGCCCGACCGCGGCGGCAATCGCGGCACACTCGTCCACCGTTTCGTCGCCATGGAACTGCAGCTGCGCAAACGGCGCCGCGGCGGCAACCGCCCTCACCTCGTCGATGCTGGCGTTGACGAACAGCGCCACCGTGGAGACGAACGGCGGCACCGCCGACATCAACGCGCCCGCCTGCGCGGGGGTGACATGGCGCGGGCTTTTCGGATAGAACACGAAGCCGAGTGCGTCGGCGCCCGCGCTGACTGCGGCCTGGACGTCTTCAGGGCGGGTCAGCCCGCAAATCTTGATGCGTGTGCGTTGCATGAATGGCCTTTTAAAACCAGGGCAGTGGACGGGCCGCCTCGTGCGGCAAGCCCCATTTGGGATCGTAGTCGATCTTGGCCAGGTACAGGCCATCGGGCATGAAGGTGGGCGCGGCGTCGTTGCGGTCGCGCCCTTCGAGCACGTCCTGCAGCCATGCGGGCGAATGACGGCCCTGCCCGACGTAGATCAGGGAGCCGATCAGGTTGCGCACCATGTGATGCAGGAACGCGCTGGCGCGCAAGGTGAACACGACCACTTCGCCATGCCGCTCGATATGGACCGCGTGCATCTGCTTGACCGGCGACTTGGCCTGGCATTGCGAGGAACGGAAAGCGGAAAAATCATGCGTGCCAACCAGGCACTGCGCGGCGGCGCGCATCAGGTCCACGTCGAGCGGGCGAAATACCCAGCCGGCGCGGCCCACCAGCAGCGGCGAGCGGATCGGATTGTTGTACAGGACGTAGTGATAGGTGCGCGCAAAGGCGGCGAAGCGGGCGTGGAATTCCTGCCCCGGATGCTCGGGCACTTCGGTGGCCCAGCGCACGGCAATCGCGTCGGGCAAAAAAGCGTTCACGCCGCGCACCCAGGATTGCATGCTGCGCGACAGATCGGTGTCGAAGTGGACCACCTGTTCGAGCGCGTGAACGCCGGTATCGGTACGGCCGGCGCAGGTGGTACCCAGCTCGACGCGCGCGAATTTTTCGAGCGCGATTTCGAGCCGGTCCTGCACCGTGTTGCGGTCTGGCTGTTTCTGGTACCCGTTGAAGGCGGTACCGTCGTACTGGACTCCCAGTGCTATCCGCTTCAATCTAGATCCAGTAACAGCCGTGGTTCATCAAGCCAGCTTGATGCGCATCTCGTTCGCCTTCGCCACCTGGGAAGCGCTGCCGCCCTTGATGACTTCGTCGAGCAGTTCGCGTGCACCTTCCTTGTCGCCGATTTCCTGATAGGCGATGGCCAGGTCAAGCTTGGTCTCCATCTCCATCTGGACCGCCGTCAGTTCGCCGACCGGCACGTCGCTGGCGCTGCCGATGTCGTTGAAGTCCGGCAGTGCGGTGGTGTCGGCGCTGCTGCCTGCAGGCAGGTCGAGATCGAGCGAGTGCATGTCGAAGTCCGGCGCGGCGTCAGCCTTGGCGGTCTTGGTGTCGGCAGCAAACGGATCGTCGTTGGCCAGGCTAGGTACGGCGCCCGGCGTGGTCGATTGCGGCAGGTCGAAGTTCATGCCATCGAGGTTGAAATCGTCGTCCGCTTGCGGCTTCGACAGGCTGACCGTGCTGGCCGCCGGCGCTGGTGCGCTGGTCGCCGGAGCATTGAAGTCCATGTCGAAATCCATGTCCGGCGTGTCTGCCTTCACTGGCTCGACGTGGACCGGCGCTGCCGCTGGCGTGTCGAACGACAGGTGATGCTCGTCCATGACTTCCGCCGGCGGCGTCACCACCGGTTTGGTGTCGGGAACTGGCTCGAAGCTCATGCCGCCCAGGTCGAAGTCGAGGGTGTGCTCTTCGGCTGCCTTGGCCGCTGGTGCTGCCGGTGCTACCGGTGCCGGTGCAACCGGCGTGGCGGTGGCGTCCTTGCTCAGGTCGAGGTCGAGGTCCATCAGCGCGCTGTGCGGACCGTTGTCGATTGCCGAAGCATCGAACTGGTCGGCCAGATCGACGCGCTGATTGCTTTCAGCGGCTGCGGCATTGCTGCCGGCGCTGGCGTACAGCGGGTTCATCGCATCGATCGACAGGCCCAGTGCAGCCGCTTGTGCCCACTCGTCGCCCTGGCCCTTGGTCATGCCGTACAGTTCGCTTGCCTGGCTCTCGAACGCGCGCTGATCCTTGCGGGCGGCGTAGATTTCCAGCAGTTTCAGGCGGACCGGGTAGCGGTCAGGATGGGTGCGCAGCGCTTCCTTGAGGATCTCTTCAGCCTGGGCATCGCGGCCGTAGGCGATGTAGACGTCGGCTTCGGCGACCGGATCGACTTCATTGGTGTCGAGCTGGCTGGCCGATGGGGCGAAGCTGGAGTTGAACACGCTGTTGTTGGTGTCCACGCTCTGGCCGCCGGTTTCGGCGAACAGGGAGTGCGCCTGGTCGGTCGGCGCGCCGAGGATCGACGGCTCCGACGGATTGCGCTCGACCTGCTTGCGTTCGCGCCATTTCGACAGGCCGAACAGGCCGGCCAGCAAGGCAACGATGGCAGCGACCACGAGGACGATGTTTTCCATCAGCATGTCGAAGAAGCTTGGCTCCGGTGCCGGCGCTGCCGGCTTGGCCACTGGCGGCGGTGCGGGCACGACGGCCGGTGCCGGCACGGGCGCATCGGCAACCACTGGCGCTGGCGTCACTGCCGGCGGGGTCGCTGCCGGCGGTGTGACAGGCGGCGTCACGGCGGCGGCAGGCGGCGGCACTGGCACGGCCGCTGGCGGCGGTGTGACGACCGCTGGCGGGATGGCAGGCGCGGCGGCCGGCGGCTTGGCGCTGACCACTTCCGTGATCGGCGTCTTCGGCGCGGTCGCGCCGGCGGCGGTCTTGCTCTTGACCGTCATGATCTTTTCGAGATCGCCGACGTTCTTTTCCAGTTCCTTGACGCGCTTGGTGGCGTCGGCCATGGCTTTTTCTTTGGCGATCTTGTCTTCCGGCGTCAGCGCGCCGGTTTTGCCGGCGGCGTCGGTCGCGCCGGTCGCTTTCGACAGCTTGAGCTGGTCTTTCGATTCGTTGGCGGCGGTTGGACGCTCGGCCACCTTGGCGGTGATCTTGCCGGCGGCGCTCTGGGTTTTTTCAGGCTCCTTGTCGGCCGAACCGCTGGCGACCTGGCCGGCGAGCTTGTTGCGGTACGCGTTGAAGTCGGTGGCATGGGCCACAACGACGCCGCGCGCTTCGCCTTCGGAACTCTTGATCGATGCCGCCTCGGGCACCGCCAGGATCTGGCCCGATTTCAGGCGGTTCATGTTGTTGCCTGCAAAGGCGTCCGGATTGGCGCGGTACAGCGCGACCAGCATCATGTCGAGCGAAATATCGGCCGGCTTGATTTGCGCCGCGATCTTGCCCAGCGTATCGCCACGCTTGACCTTGTACTCGCTGTCGCCCTCGCCCCTGCCGGCAGCACGCTGCGGCTCTTGCGATGGAGCGGCCTTCGGCTCGGCTGCCTTCGGTTCCGCAGGCGCTTCGGCAGGCGGCTTGGCGGCGCTTGCCGGTCCAGTCTTGGCGCCGGCCTTGGCACCGGCCTTGGCGCCGTTGCGGTTACCCTGCGAGAGCACGTCGACCGGCGCGGATACTTGCGCGGTCTGGGTCGAACGCATTTCGACAGGATCGAGCAGGAAGGTGTATTCGCGTACCAGTCGGCCCGACGAACCCCAGTTCAATTCGAGCAACATATCGACGAACGGTTCGTTGACAGGCTGCGAAGAAGTGACTTTGATGAACTGGCGGCCGCCGCGCTGCTCGACGCTGAAACGCAGCGACAGCAGGGCAGGATTGAAATCGATATTGGCTTGACGGAAGGCTTCTGCCGGGGCCAGCTTGGCGGTCAGACCGCTCGCTTCGTCATTGGCAACCGAGGTCAGTTCGATCTCTGCGTTCAGGGGCTGGCCGAGTGAGGACAGTACGGTCAGTTTACCGAGACCTGCCGCGTATGCCGAGGTGGACAGAAACACCGCACTGGCGACAGCGCCTGTGAGGGTTTTCAACGCGAACGAAGTGAGCTTGGAGCGAGTGTTTAAATGCATAGTTGGCGGCATCATGAGTTGACGGGGGAGAAGGCTGGTTTCCCGGAGGTCTCAACATATCATCATGCACTAGAGCATGCAAGTTTTTGGAGCAACTATGTCGGGCAGTTGCTCACTAAATACGCAATTTCGCGCTTTCTGTAACAGCTCACTCAGAACCGCATTCATGCCGTTATGTCAAGTACCTTGCAAGATTTAACAACTGAATTATCAAGAAGGATACGAAAAACCGTGGTAACGGTGGCTAAAAACGCAAGTCTCGCGCCGGCCACCGCTGCCGTGTTGTGCACTGATTGCATGCACAACACGCAATTCTACACGTATTTACTTGTCCAGAATAATCCGCAGCATGCGGCGCAACGGTTCGGCGGCGCCCCACAGCAACTGGTCGCCCACGGTGAAGGCGGACAGGTACTCGCCGCCCATCGACATCTTGCGCAGGCGGCCGACCGGAATGGTCAGGCTGCCCGTGACCGCGGCCGGCGACAGGTCGCGCACCGACGCCTCGCGCGTGTTCGGCACTACCTTCACCCACTGGTTGTTGGCGGCGATGATGTCGTTGATCTCGTCGAGCGGCACATCCTTTTTCAGCTTGATGGTCAGCGCCTGCGAGTGGCAGCGCATCGCGCCCACGCGCACGCACAGGCCATCGACCGGAATCTCGGTGCTGCCGAAGGCCGCGCCCAGGCCCAGGATCTTGTTGGTCTCGGCGCCGGCCTTCCACTCTTCCTTCGATTGGCCGTTGCCCAGGTCCTTGTCGATCCACGGAATCAGGTTGCCGGCCAGCGGCGCGCCGAACTGCTTGATCTCCTCGGCCGGCATGCCATGCTGGGTCGCCAGCACGGTGCGGTCGATTTCGAGGATGGCGGCAGCCGGGTTGTCCAGCAGCGCTTTCACCGATTGATTGATGGTGCCGAACTGGGTCAGCAGCTCGCGCATGTGCTGCGCGCCGCCGCCGGACGCGGCCTGGTAGGTCATGGAACTCATCCAGTCGACCAGGTTGTGCTGGAACAGCCCGCCCAGGCCCATCAGCATGCACGACACGGTGCAATTGCCGCCAATGTAGTTCTTCACGCCCTTGGTCATCGCGTTCTTGATGACGTCGAGGTTGACCGGGTCGAGCACGATGACGGCGTCGTCATTCATGCGCAGGGTCGAAGCGGCGTCGATCCAGTAGCCGTTCCAGCCGGACGCGCGCAGCTTCGGGAATACCTCGCTGGTATAGTCGCCGCCCTGGCAGGAAATGATGATCTCGCATTTCGACAGCTCGGTAATGTCGGTTGCGTCTTTCAGGGTAGTCTCGTTCTTCGCCATCGCAGGTGCTTTACCGCCCGCGTTCGACGTAGTGAAGAACACCGGTTCGATGTGGGCGAAATCGCCCTCGTCCTGCATGCGCTGCATCAGGACCGAACCAACCATACCGCGCCAACCTACCAAGCCTACTAATTTCATCTTCTTTCCTCGTTATTGTTAAAGACCGCTTTACCCAAGCGACTTGACCACTGCATTGCCCATTTCCTCGGTACCGACTTTGGTGGTACCGGCTTCAAAAATATCCGCCGTGCGCAAGCCTTGCGCCAGCACTTTCTTCACTGCGTTCTCGATGCGGTCGGCCTGCTCGACCTTGTTGAGCGAAAAGCGCAGCATCATCGCGGCCGACAGAATCGTCGCCAGCGGATTGGCGATGCCCTTGCCGGCGATGTCGGGCGCCGAACCGTGCGACGGCTCGTACAAGCCCTTGTTGCTGGCGTCGAGCGAGGCCGATGGCAGCATGCCGATCGAACCGGTGAGCATGGCCGCGCAGTCGGACAAAATGTCGCCGAACATATTCCCGGTGACCATGACGTCGAATTTCTTCGGCGCGCGCACCAGCTGCATCGCCGCGTTATCGACGTACATGTGATCGAGCTCGATGTCGGGATACTCCTTGTGCACGTCGGTGACGATATCGCGCCAGAACTGGAACGTCTCCAGCACATTGGCCTTGTCCACGCTGGTAACGCGCTTGCTGCGCTTTTGCGCGGCCTGGAATGCCACGTGCGCGATGCGGCGGATTTCCGTTTCGGCGTAGCGCATGGTGTCGAAGCCTTCGCGCTCGCCCTTGAACGGGCCGTCCGGGCATTCGCGCACGCCGCGCGGCTTGCCGAAGTAGATGTCGCCGGTCAGTTCGCGGATGATCAGGATGTCCAGGCCCGACACCACTTCCGGCTTCAGGGTCGAGGCCCCGGCCAGTTCCGGATACAGGATCGCCGGACGCAGGTTGGCGAACAGCGCCAGCTCGCGGCGCAACCCGAGGATGGCCTGCTCCGGGCGCAGCGAGCGCTCCAGGGTGTCGTACTTGAAGTCGCCGACGGCGCCGAACAGCACCGCGTCGGCGCTCTTGGCCAGCGCCAGCGTGGCCGGCGGCAGCGGATGGCCGTGGGCGGCGTAGCCGGCGCCGCCGACGTCGGCGGTCTCCATCTCGAATTGTTCGCCAAGGACGTTCAGTACCTTGACCGCTTGCGCCATGATTTCAGGGCCGATGCCGTCGCCGGGCAGGATTGCAATCTTCATGTGATCTCTTTTTCTTGTGTTCAGATGACGTTGGCCAGCCAGGGCTGGGCCGCCAGGTGGCGCTCTTCGAAGGCGCGGATCTCGTCCGCGTGGCGCAGGGTCAGGCCGATGTCGTCCAGGCCATTCATCAGGCAGTATTTGCGGAACGGGTCGATCTGGAAGTCGTAGCTCACCGCGCCGTTCGAGGTGGAGATGCGCTGCTGCTCCAGGTCCACCACCAGGCGAAAACCGGGGAAGGCTTTCACTTCGTTGAACAGATGCTCGACCTGCGACTCGGTCAGGACAATCGGCAGCAGGCCGCTCTTGTAGCAGTTGTTGAAGAAGATGTCGGCAAAACTGGGGGCGATGATGGCGCGAAAACCGTACTGGTCGAGCGCCCATGGCGCGTGTTCGCGCGAGGAGCCGCAGCCGAAGTTCTTGCGCGTGAGCAGAATCGAAGCGCCCTGGTAGCGCGCCTCGTTGAGTACGAAGTCGGGATTGAGCGGACGGCCGCTGTTATCCTTGCCCGGCTCGCCGTGATCGAGATAGCGCCATTCGTCGAACAGATTGGGACCGAAGCCGGTGCGCAGGATCGACTTGAGGAACTGCTTGGGAATGATCGCATCCGTGTCGACGTTGGCGCGGTCGAGCGGGGCCACCAGGCCTTCGTATATCGTAAATTTATCCATGGTCTTTAGCAGTGTGGGCGCGCCCCCGCCGGGGCGGGAGCGACGCGGCGGTCCGCGGATCCGCCTGTTATTTTTTGCCGGCGCCGTCTATCTTCTGGCCGACTTTTTGAATGTCCCTGCCAAAGCCCGATACGGTATTGCAACCGGCGAGCAGCAGTGCGATGGCAAACAGGGCAAACAGCTTTTTCATTACAAACTCACAGACGATGGATGTTAGCGCAGTGCGCGCACGTCGACGAAATGGCCGGTGATGCCGGCCGCCGCCGCCATGGCAGGCGATACCAGGTGGGTACGCCCGCCCTGCCCCTGGCGACCTTCGAAATTGCGGTTCGAGGTTGAGGCGCAGCGCTCGCCCGGCTCGAGCCGGTCGGCATTCATGGCAAGGCACATCGAGCAGCCTGGCTCACGCCATTCGAAGCCCGCGTCCTTGAAAATCTTGTCCAGTCCTTCGCGCTCGGCCTGGTCTTTCACCAGCCCGGAGCCCGGCACCACCAGCGCCAGGCGCACGTTGGATGCGCGGTGCTTGCCGCGCACCACGGCCGCGGCCGCGCGCAAGTCTTCGATGCGCGAATTGGTGCACGAGCCGATGAACACCTTGTCGATGCGGATGTCGGCGATCGGCGTGTTCGGCTTGAGGTTCATGTAGACCAGCGCCTTTTCCATGGCGTCGCGCCGCACGGCGTCTTTTTCCTGGTCGGGATCGGGCACGCGGCCATCGATCGAAGTGACCATTTCGGGCGAGGTGCCCCAGGTGACCTGCGGCTTGACGTCGGCGGCATTGAGCAGCACGACCATGTCGAACTGGGCGCCCTGGTCCGAATGCAAGGTGCGCCAGTAATCGACCGCGCGGTCCCAGTGCGGACCGCTTGGAGCGTACGGGCGGCCCTTGACGTAATTGATGGTGGTGTCGTCCACGCCGATCATGCCGGCGCGCGCGCCCGCTTCGATCGCCATGTTACAGACCGTCATGCGCCCTTCCATCGACAGCGCGCGGATCGCCGAGCCGCCGAATTCGATGGCGTAGCCGGTGCCGCCGGCGGTGCCGATCTTGCCGATCACGGCCAGCACGATATCCTTGGCGGTCACCCCGGCCTGCAGCGCGCCGTCGACCTGCACCAGCATGGATTTGGATTTCTTGGCCAGCAGCGTTTGCGTCGCCAGCACGTGCTCGACTTCGGACGTACCGATGCCGTGCGCCAGGCACCCGAAGGCGCCGTGGGTCGACGTGTGCGAGTCGCCGCACACCACCGTCATGCCGGGCAGCGTCGCGCCCTGCTCGGGACCGATCACGTGCACGATGCCCTGGCGCTTGTCGTTCATGTTGAAGTACGTCAGGCCGTAACTCTTGGAGTTGGCGTCGAGCGTTTCGACCTGCAGGCGCGAGGTGGGGTCGGCGATGCCGTCCTTGCGGTCGGTGGTTGGCACGTTGTGGTCTGCCACCGCCAGGTTGGCGGAATTGCGCCATAGCTTGCGGTTGGCGGCGCGCAGGCCATCGAAGGCCTGCGGGCTGGTCACTTCATGCAGCAGGTGGCGGTCGATGTACAGCACCGTCGTACCGTCGTCGTCGGAACGCACGACGTGCGATTCCCAGAGTTTGTCGTAGAGCGTTTTTATCATGATGGTTGGTCTTAGGCGACTGCATGAATCGAGTACTGCATTTGATTATGCCATATTTGTGCACCGCAGTAGTCCTTGCCCAATTTTGATACTTTTGGAGTTTTTGATACGCCTTTACTGAAGTTTATTCACTTAATGTATCGCATTGACAAACGAACCGCTTGTCACTGGGTCAGCGCCAGTGATCCGATGAAGGCGCCGGCGCGCGCCATCGATGCCGGGGCGGGGTCGGCGTCGGCCGTTACGATATACACCGTGGAGCCCACCACGACCATTCGGATCAGGCGCTGCCCAGCCTTGATGTCGCGTCCGGGGTAGCCCTTGAATATCAACTCCCTCGGCGGCACGGTCATGACGTCGTTCAGTCCGAGCAGGGTTGCCTGCAATTGGAGCATGACCGTCTCGGGATCGGCGGGCGCCGCGCCCAGGTCGAGCACCTGGACCCGGTAGTTTTCGCTGTGTGCGAATGCACTGAACTGGCGCATACGGACCGCACCCATACGTTGCAGCACGTCGGCGCGGACGGCATCTTCGTCCGGCTTGACGGGAAACGCGATCGTCATGGCGCTGTCGGGCGACGTCCAGAACTGGCCGGCGAGCGGCGCGCCGGCTTTGCCTGCACTGCCGGCAGGCGCGGCATGCCACGTCCCGGCATCGCCGGCGCGCTCGGGCTGCGGCGCGGAATGTGCACGCCCGGCCTCATCGCGCAGCGTCGATTTTGTTCCCTGCGAGACCAGATACCCAAGGATGAACAGCCAGGCGCCCACTTTGACCAGGGTGGAATTCGGACCCGTCGCGGGGCCGTGGTCGTTAGCGCCGTCAGTGCCTGGAATCAGGCAGCAGACGATTGTCGTGCCGAGCCAGAACATGGTCCACATCAGCTCCACGAGGTGCTCGCCTCCCACGAAGCCGCCGATAAAGATGAGCAGGACGACGCCGGCCAGCCAGGCGCCGCTCAGGTTCACGTCGTGCAGGCGCAGCACCATCAAGCGCATCATCCAATACAGTACCATGAGGCCCGCCGCAACGACCGGAGTGAGCGCCACCCACTGGAATTGCGCCGAAAGCCGCAGGCCAACCGCGGCCAGCGCGCCCACCGCGACAAACAGCGGCAGGCTGCAGGCCAGCACGCGCATACGGCCTACGCGGCCGTGCATCGACAAGGCGAACAGCGACGGTTCGGGGTCCATGTGAACCGATTCCGCAGATTCCGCGTGGACGCGCATGCTTTCCGCTTCGCGCGCGCGGCGCTGCGCTGCGGCGGGCTCTGTTTTTTCCAGGGCGACCGGGGCGCGCGGTGCCGCGGAAGCGGGAGCGGGAGCGGGAACGGAAACAGGGGCCGGAACGGCGGCGGCGCGCGCCTGGGCCGCTTTGGCCAGAGTGGCGTCGATACTCTTCCTGATCCACGCCACGCGGTCGCCGGCGATATCGAAGGTACGGTCGCTCAAAGCGACCAGGATGCTAGCGTCGGCATGCAGCATGCGCACCACCTCCACGCCCGACAGCGTCGCAATGGCGCCGCCATGATGCCGCTCGACCCGCTCGCGCACTTCAGAGATCAGGATCGATTGCCCGGTGGCGCCGGCGCTACCGGACAGGTGCGGCGTGATGCTGCTGGCATCGCTGCCGGGCGGCCGGATGACTGGAACAAAAAACTGGGTATGAACGAATTTTTTCCATGCCGGATTCAACGATCCGTCCGCCTGCGCGGCACTGAGCACCTGCTCGAAATCTTGCGACATCTAATAACAACTTTCAATGTAAGGATAGCCGGACCGCGCCGCCGCGGCGCGATGGCGCGCGGCTTGCCTACGTCAGCTGACCCAGCAAGGTAACGCCATACATGAGGATGAACAGTCCCGCACCCACCTTGACCAGGGTGGAATCGGGCCCGGTCGCGTCGCCATAGCCGTTCTCGCCGTCTGTGCCTGGAACCAGGCAGTAAACAAGCATGGTTCCGAACGAGAAAAGAGCCAGTGCCACAGCCATGAACTCCTTCTTGTCAAAGGCGCCCATGAGCATCATGGCCGCGAACAATCCGATCAGCCATTTGCCGCTCAGGTTCACGTCGTGCATGCGCAGCACCATCAGCCGTATGGACAGATACAAGATCGCAATGGCAACCAGGCCGCCAACGACATACACGGCCACCCCGGCACTGAAACCGACCAATGCGGCCGCGATCCCTCCGACGAACGTCGCAATGAAGAGTGGTATCGAGTAGGCCATTGCCCGCAGCCGGCCCATGCGGCCTTTCATCGACAAGCCGACCATGCCCGGCTCCCCGTCCGCTTCGCGCTGCGCCACCGCCTCGCCCCCCATGGAGGCCGCCGACACGCTATACACCCCGGCCTCCAGGGCATTGATGCTGGCGCCGCCGGACGCCGCGGCCATGCTGTACAGCTCCGCCGCCACCGGTTTGATGTTGACGCGGCCGAGAAGCCACTGGTACACGGCGCGGTGTTGCTCGAATGCGGCGGCCGGGGCGCGGATCGTGATCGCCACCACCGTGCCCTCGATACGCAAACATGCCAGCAGGAAGCGGCTTGGGGCTTTGTCGCCGGGGAACGTGCCGCTAAATTCGGCGGCCTTGCCTTCGATCCGTTCGCCCCAGCCTTCGCCGTTGATGTCAACTGCCACGCCGTCCTGCGTCAGGCAGGGCATCTGCTGCTGCACCATGCCGATGCGGTTGCTCATCCACTGAGTCAGCGAGACGTTGGGACGCAGTGACCCGGTCAGTTCCAGCAGCGTGCCGCTCTGCTTGTCCTGGAAGCGCAGGCCGCCGGGCGTGCTGCTCTCGCCCCAGGCGGCCGGCACGAACAAGGCGAGACCGATGTTGGGCATGACGACGCTGCGCGGCTCGAGCGCGGCGACATCGAGGGTAGCGGCGGCCGGGCGGCGAACGCTGGTCCGGGCCGGCGCGGCCTTGTCGGGGATGACCGGTGCCGGCGCGCGAACCGGTTCAGCTGCGCGAACAGGCACGGGTGCCGCTGCTGGCGTTGGCGCGGGTGCGGCTGCCGATGCGGCGGCACTCGCCTTGGCGGCGGCCTTGGCCAGCGATGCGTCGATACCCTTCCGGAGCCACTCGACCCGGTCGCTGGCGATCTCGAAGACGCGATCGCTCAAGGCGATGCGGATGCCGGCGCCGGGCTGCAGCATGCGCACCAGATCATGTCCCCGCAGCGAAGTCAGCACGCTGCCTTGCTGCGGCTCGGCCTGCTCGCGCACTTCCGCCACCAGGATCGAGCGCTTGCCGTCGCCCGCGGCGTCGGTCAGATGCAATTCGGCGCTGCTGGCGGCGCTACCGGAAGCGGATCTGACGGGAACGAAAAAACGCGTGTTCACCAATTTTTTCCAGGCCGGATTCAAGGATCCATCCGCCTGTGCAGCGCTCAGCACCTGCTCAAAAGTTTCCGACACCATCAATGAACGACTTTCAATTAAGTTTTTTAAGAAAAATAAAAGATGCCATATTGCCATGCATTTAGATGCAAGGCAACGTCAACGTCATCAATATGGGGGAAGAGCAGACGCGCTGCCGGGGAACGGGTCCGGCGGCAGCGCTTTGGGACAATCAGGCAGCGACTTTGAGGGTGCTGCGGCAGCCATCCATCAGGAACGACAGACCGACCACCAGAACCAGCTCGCCCTCGGCCGAGCGCGCGGTGCCGGTGATGCCGTCGACACTGATGGCGGTCATCGGCTTGATCACCAGGTCGGCGGTGCCGTCCACCGCTTCCACGGCGAGGATGTAAGGCTGGGGCGCGGCGATCACGATGCCGACTTTTTCGGAGCAGGCTTCGTAACCGAGCGAGCTTGCCAGCGAGCGTACCGGCAGCGGGCGTCCCTGGTCCTTGAGCACCGGCGCGCCGCCGACGTTCATGAAGTTGTCGGGCAGTTCGACCACGCGCTGGACCACCGCCATCGGCAGCGCCAGGGCGGCGCCGGATGTCGACACCAGCATGGTCGGCACGATCGACAGTTCGATCGGCAGGCGGATCGCGAACTTGGTGCCGTGGCCGAGCGAGGAATCGATGTGAATCGCGCCGCGGTTCTTTTCCACCGCGGTCTTGACCACGTCCATGCCGACGCCGCGCCCGGATACCGAGGACGCCACTTCCTTGGTCGAAAAGCCCGGCAGGAACACCAGCTGGTAGGCTTCTTCGTCGCTCGGGGCGCCGTTTTCGTTGATCAGGCCTTTTTGCACGGCCTTGCGGCGCAGCGCGTTCGGGTCCATGCCCTTGCCGTCGTCCTGCAGCACGATCATGACGCTGTTCGCTTCCTGCCAGGCCTTGAGCGAGATGAACGCCTTCGATGGCTTGCCGGCCGCGAGCCGGTCTTCGGGCGACTCGACGCCGTGGTCGAGCGCATTCCTGAGCATGTGCACCAGCGGGTCGTACAGGCTGTCGACGACCACGCGGTCGACTTCCGTCTCGGCCCCTTCGATGGTCAGTTCGACGTCCTTGCCCAGGTCCTTGGCCAGTTCGCGCACCAGGCGCGGGAATTTCTGGAACAGGCGTCCGACCGGCTGCATGCGCGTGGCCAGCGTGGCGCGCTGCAGTTCGGCCGAATAGCGCGAGGCGCGTTCCAGCGTTTCGGTCAGGGTCGCCATGAGGGTCGCGGCGGGGCCTTCGAATTTGAATTGCAGCAGGCGTTCGAGCAGCACGGCAGCCTGGTTGGCGGCCTGCACCGACTCGCCGGCCACTTCGAGCAGGGCGTCGAGCTTGACGGCGTCGACGCGGATGCTGTCTTCCTTGGCGGGCGCGGAGGCGGCGCGAAATTCCTGCACCTTTTCTTCGCGGCGGTCGGCGCCGGCATCGGCGGCGGCCGGCTTGGCGGCGGCCGGTGCGTGCGCGGCGGCAGCCACGGGAGCGGCGGCCGGTTCGGGAGCGGCGGCGGCGACGGCGACGGCAGGCTTCTCGGCCGGGGTGTAGGTGCCGGCCGGCGTGACCGCGACGAACATGGCTTCCCAGTCGAGGCCATCGGCGCCGGGAGCGCTGGTGGAGGCGGCGGCAGCAGGAGCGGCTGCGGCCGGCGCGGCGGCTACCGGTGCGGGCGCCGGGGCGGTCACGGGAGCTGCCTTCGGCGGAGCATCGCCCTTGCCTTCGATGGCGTTGACCAGGATGCGTTCGAGCGAGTCGGGCATCGAGGCCAGTTGTTCGGGCCTGGCGCCGTTCGACAGGTCGGTCAGCTGGTCGGCCACGAAGCCCGATGCCTGCAGCGCCGCTTCGATGGCGATCGGCGTGACCGGCGCGGCGCCGGTGCGCAGCGCGTCGAACAGGTTCTCGGTCAGGTGGCAGGCCGCCACCAGGGCCGGCAGGTTCATGAAGCCTGCGCCACCCTTGATCGTGTGGAACGAGCGAAACACCGCGTTGAGCGTTTCCTTATTGTTCGGGTCGCGCTCGAGGGCGAGCAGGTGTTCTTCTACGTTGACTGCAAGATCCATCGCCTCGACGACGAAATCCTTGAGCATATCGTCCATTAGAATCCCAGATCGGCAAGTAGGTCGTCAACATTGTCTTGATCGAGTGCGACGGACGGGAACGACGGTCCCGACATCAGCGCTGGCTTTTGCAGCAGTTTTTCGCGCACCGCCGGCGGCGCGTTGTCGCGCAGCAGCTCGGCCAGTTCGTGTTCCACGGTCTTGGTGATGATCACCACTTTCTTGATCAGCTGGCCCGTGATGTCCTGGAAATCCTGGGCCATCATGATGTCGAGCAGGCGCGCTTTTTCGGCTTCGGTGGCGTCGGTCACGGCCTGGGCAAAGGCACGCGAGTCGCCGGCCAGGGTCTTGAATTCGTCGATGCTCAGCTTGCCCGCGAACAGGTCGGCCCAGCGCGTGTCCATGACCTTGGCTTTCTTCGACAGCACGTCCTGTGCCGGCATGCCTTCGTCGAGCGTGTTGAGAACCTTGTTGGCGGCCTGCTCGGTCAGGCTGGCGACGTATTCCAGGCGGTCCTGGGCATCGACGATCTGGGTCGACGCTTCCGACAAGGCCTTGTCGTAGCCCAGTTCGCGCAGCGAGTCGTGCAGCAGGCGCACGATGCCGCCGAGGCGCTCGAACATGGGCTTACCGTGCTCATCGGTTTCGACGGCGGCACCTTCCGCGGCGGGGGCGGCAGCCAAGGCAGGAGCCGCTGGCGCAGCCGCGGCGACAGGCGCGGACTCGGGCGGACGGGTCGAAGCGACCTGGTCGAACAATGCTTCCATATCGTCTTCGGCAGCGGCGGCGGGCGCCGGCGCAACTGCGGGCGCCGGTTCGCTGCTGCGCTGCGCGGACACTTCCTCGAATAATGCGTCGAAATCATCAGCGGCGTCGGTCATAGTCCCTGCTTCTCCATGTTTGTAAAGTGTTCGCAATCAATCTGCTGGTGTCTGGTAGTGCCATGCAAGTTTGGGGCAGAGCATGATGCGCGGCAACATCGCCGGGTTTACGCGAGTTTAGCAGCGTGAAGTGCCCTTGGTAAATCACTGTGCATGGGTCGCGGCAAAATGGCACGCGAAACTTGTGCCATCGATAATTAAAACGTGACTTTGATGTGCAATTGATACTGTGGAGTGTTGTATTTCGTAAGGGGAGCTCTGCGCGGGGAGGCGAATCGCCTGATCCAGGTAAAAAACGATGTCACGTTTCTAGTCCAGCTTGCTTGTCAGTTTGATCAAGATCAAAGGATGGCGTTCTATCAATCGTCAGATCGCGCACTACAATACAAAATACGACCTGCTGCGTGGGAGAACTCATCATGTATCGGAAAATTCTGATTACGACCGATGGCTCGGCGGTATCGAAGCACACGGCCTGCGCCGGCGTGAACTTCGCCAAACAGATGGGGGCCGATGTGCTGGTCCTGTATGTCGCACCGGAGTACCAGTACCCGGTGTACGTGGAAATCATTCCGCCCTCCTACCCCAGCGAAGAGGAATACCTGGCGCAGATGCGGCGCGTCGGCCAGGAACACCTCGGTTCGGTCCTGCGGGCGGCGCAGGATGCAGGGCTGCGCTGCGAGGGGCTGACGGCGTTTGCCGACGCCGCCGCGCTGAAAATCGTCGAGGTGGCGGAGCAGCGCCAGTGCGACCTGATCTTCATGGGTTCGCACGGGCGCAGCGGCTGGGGCCAGCTATTGCTGGGCAGTGTGACGAACAAGGTGCTGTCGCACACCAGCAAGCCGGTGCTGGTTCACCGCCTGATCACGGAGCCCGGAACCTAGCACTTACCTAGCAGTGCTGAATATGGCGCGAGCGACAATTTTGCCGTACCCTGTGCCGGGCCGCGGGGCATCGGCGCTGGCGCCGTCTTGCTTTTTGGTAGTCTTTTTTCAGCGGCGCAAGCGCCGTTCATGCTTACTTACCTGATTGCAATTTTATGATACGCATTGTTGTTGCCGACGACCACACGATCATGCGCGAGGGCCTCAAGCGCATCCTCGACGGCGCACTCGACATCGATATTGTCGGGGAAGCCATCAACGGCTTTGAAGTGCTGTCGCATGTGCGCCAGGGCGGCTTCGACCTGCTGCTGCTCGACTTGTCGATGCCGGGCCGCAGCGGCGTCGACCTGATCCGCCAGATCCGCAGCGAGGCGCCCAAGCTGGCCATCCTGATCCTCACCATGCACGAGGAAGAGCAGTACGCGGTGCGCGCCATCCGCGCCGGCGCCCAGGGCTACCTGACCAAGGAAAGCGCGGGCACCCAGCTGGTGGGGGCGATCCGCAAGGTGGCCTCGGGCCGGCCCTACATCAGCACCGAAGTGGCCGAGCAGCTTGCGCTGAACATCATGACGCCCAACGAGCAGCTGCTGCACAAGCAATTGTCGGACCGCGAATTCGAAGTGTTTTCCTTGTTGGTGGGTGGCAAGTCGATTACCGAAATCGCCAACAGCCTGCACCTGAGCGTGAAGACGGTCAGCACCCACAAAACACGCATCATGCAAAAGATGGGCATGACGTCGCTGTCGGAAATGGTGCAATATGCCGTGGCCCATCGCCTGCTGTCACCGTTCAAGACCTGAAGCACGCCTGACTGACGGCGAAAAGTTTTAGACACCGGCGCGATGGTTTCGTGCCGAGAAACCTCAAGTAGTCGGATTCTGTACCCATCAGTAGCACCCGCTCGACACCCCCGCCAAGACCATGTTTTCACTCTGTAGAACAGCTTCTCCAATAGGAATAGTCCTACAAAGGCGCGCCCTATCCTACTCCCAGATTCAGCGTTCGCTGATATCAATGCCGGACTCGTGTTGGCATACTTAAATCCAGCGATTCGGCTTTCCTGCGGTTCATAAATTGTTCTTACGCAAGCTAGCCAGCCGTGCTGTACATCACTTTTGAAGCTCCGGTCGCAGGTTGTTCAGATCGTTGTTCAAGCCTGATACCCGCAGCCTGAAACTTCGAATTTTCCTTACCCTGGAGATGAGCATGCTGACCACGCCACCGCAAGACACCCGCACCACCACCACGTCGACCATGCATTCCTCTCCAATGGAAGCAGGGCGGCAGCGTCAGGGCCGCCTCTGGTCCAATCTCAAGGAAGTCTGCGACCTGCTGCACATCAGCGCGGCAGTCTCGATCAACAGCGAAGAATTGCTGTTCCAGCACGTGCAATTCAAGACCGGCCAGCGCGTTCACACCATCGGCCAGGCCTTCGACACCCTCTACATCGTCAATTCCGGCTTCCTCAAGACCGTGCTCATCGACGAATTCGGCAACGAACAGGTCCTCAGCTTCCCCATGAAGGGCGACATGCTCGGCGTCGACGGCATCCACACCCGCCACTACGCCTCCGAAGCGGTGGCCCTGTCCGACTGCGACCTGATCTTGCTGCCGTTCAAGAAGCTCACGGCCCTGGGCCGCGTGCACCTGGAACTGGAAAACGTCATGTACGGCGTGATGAGCCGCGAACTGGTGCGCGAACAAGCCATGATCGGCATGCTCGGCGCCCTCAGCGCGGAAGCCCGCGTGGCGCGCTTCCTGGTGTCCCTGGCCGACCGCTTTGCCGCCATGGGTTACTCGAGCAAGCTGTTCAACCTGCGCATGACGCGCCATGAAATCGGCAGCTACCTGGGCCTGACTCTGGAAACCGTCAGCCGCACCTTGTCGGCTTTTAACGAAATCGGGCTCATCACGGTCGACCAGCGCACCATCGGCATCAAGGACGCCGATGCGCTCAAGACCCTGCGCCGCCTGCCGCCATCGCGTTCACGCGCCAAGCAGAACAGCGCAGCCAAGGCCAAGGCCGAAGCCGAACAACAGGCCGCCGACGCCAAGGTGCTGGCCACCACCACCGTCTGAGCAGTTGCCCCATGAAAAAAGGCGCCCCGCGGGGCGCCTTTTTTCATTCCATCACACCAGCTTACTGATCGCGCGACAGCACGCCGTCGGTGATCCGGACCTTCTCGCCCACACGCAGACCTGGATCGTTTTCGTACGTCACGGTCTGGGTGCCGCCATTGTTAAAGCGGATCACCACTTCGTAATGCTGGGTTTTGCGGGCCCGGCGTTCGATATTGCGGCCCACGTAAGCGCCGCCCACGGCGCCGGCGATCTGCGCCGCGGTGCGGCCGCTGCCCTTGCCCACCTGGCTGCCCAGCACGGCGCCAACCACGCCGCCACCGATGGTGCCGAGATAGTTACCGTCACCATTGACTTCGATCACGTTGATCGCGTCGACCGTGGCGCAATTGGTGCAATAACGCACCTCGCGCGGCGTCGGCGTGGCCGCCGCGACACGCAATGGCTTGCCGAGGACGGCGGCCGACACGCGGCCACCGATACGCATGGTAGCCGTCACGGCGCTGTTCGGTGCAATCCGGTCGGCGCGGCGGATCGTGTAGTCGCCGCTGTACTCGCCTGGTTTGACTTCCGGCAAGAAGAACACGCCGCGGGTGCCGGCGATGACCATGTCGACCTTGGCGCCCGGCGTACCGTACACCGAAAACGTCAGCTCGTTACCCGGCGACAAGTCGTCGCTGCCCTGTACGTCGAAGCGCTCGATCCGCGGTACATCGGCGGCGCGCTCGCGGCCCTGATTGTCGCGCGGATGGCGGCCGACGTCGCGCAGCAGCGATTCGCTGAGCACGCCGCTAGTCACTTGGTTGCCGACGCGCAGATTGGCGGTTACGGCGCTGCTGCCCGTGATGTTGTCGCGCCCGCCGAGGGTGTAGGTGCCTTCGTACTGGCCCGGTTCGGTTTCGGTCAGGTTCAGGTTGCGGTTGGCGCCGGCGATGCTGAGGGTGGCGCGGCCGCCCGGGGTGCCGTACAGGTTGAAGTTCAGTTCCACGCCGGGCCTCAAGCGGCGCACCTCTTCCACGTCGAAACCGCGGATCACCGGGGCGTAGGCGGCGGCATTGTTGTTGTATTGCTGCGCCTGTACAGGCGCGGCCAGGGTCATGGAAAAGAGCGGCATCGCAGCCAGGACCGCGGCGCGCGTTGCGGCGCGAAATATTGTTGTCGTTTTGATGATGATCTCCTCGGAGGTTGTACAGCGAAGCCGGATATTTCCAGCAGTCACGTCAAGTTACGCTGCTCGCATACGCGCGTCGGTGCGCTAGCGTACGCAATGCACAGCCTCTCCCGAGCTGACGCACACATGCTCCCCCGCCCCCGGCGCGACCACGAAACCGCCCGTAAAGGCGCCAAACGACGGCAGCACCATGCGCGTGGGCCCGATCAGAAAACACGGCAGGCGCAGCGAATCGAGCCGGGTCGAGAGCCGGTACACCGGATGCACGTGCCCGGCCAGTACGTAGCCCGGCGCGGCGATGTCGGGATGGTGGCAGAACGAGAACGGCGCCACCGAATGCGGCTCGTCGACCATGCCGATCGCCAGCGAAGCGGCCGGATCGCCCGCGTGCTTGTCGTGGTTCCCGCGCACCAGCGTCAGGATCAGGTCCGGATGGCGCGCACGCCACGCCAGCATGGCGGTCAGCGTGGCCGAGGCATGGGCCGCGCGCGCGTGCAGAAAATCGCCCAGGAAGACGATCTCGCGGGTTGTATGCGCAGCCATCAGCGCATCTAAAGCGTCGAGGTTCTCGGTGGTGGTCCCGCGCGGCACCGGCACGCCCTGGGCGCGGAACGAGGCCGCCTTGCCGAAGTGGATATCGGCGATGACCAGCATCGCGCGCGCCGGCCAGTACAGCGCTTTTTCAGGCAGCAGCAGGACCGTTTCACCGGCCAGCTGCATCTCGCGGTATGTCATGGCACGGCCGCTTTCTCCAGTTCGCGCAGCATGCGCCCGACGCGGTCCGACAGTTTTTCAGTACTGAGTTTTTCGCGGAAGCGCTCGACCATCAGCGCAAAGCCGAACGGCGTGGCGCGTTTGACTTCGCGGAAGGCCACGCCGCGCCCGTGCAGCTCGATCAAGGTATCGCGCAGGCGCGTCAATTCCAGCTCCTGCTCCATCACTTCGCGCTGCGCCTGCGTGAGCAGCAGGTTAGCCGCATCGTGCTTGCGGAACACCTCGAAAAACAGCGACGACGAGGCCTGGATCTGGCGCGTGCTTTTCGGCTGGCCCGGATACCCCTGGAACACCAGCCCGGCGATGCGCGCCACTTCGCGGAAGCGCTGCTGCGAGAGCTGGGTCGCGTTCAGGCTCGCCAGCACGTCTTCGAGCAGCAGTTCGGTCGAGAACAGCGGCACCTCAAGCCCCGTCACGTTCTCGGACGCGGCCAAAAAGGCGCGCGCCCAGTCCACCGGTTCGGCCGCCAGCAGCTCGAAGCCATAATCGTTGATCGCAATCGAAAACGTAATCGGCTGCACGCGCGCGATCCGGTACGCGAACAGCGAGGCCAGTCCCATGTGCACCGAGCGTCCCGCGAACGGATACATGAACAGGTGATAGCCCTCGCGGCTGGTCATGGCCTCCACCACCAGGGTATCGATGGTCGGCAGCGCGGACCAGCGCTGCTGGATTTCCAGCAGCGGGCGGATCGCCTCCATTTCCGGGCCGCGGAATTCGCTCTGCGCCGCGTGGCGCAATTCTTCCAGCGCGGCGTGCGCCAGTTCCGACGACATCGGCATCTTGGCGCCCTGCCAGCGCGTCACCGCCCCGCGCGCACCGGTCGCGCGCTTCACAAACGCGGTCATCTCGTGCACTCGCACGAATTCCAGGATGCGCCCGCCGAACAGGAAATGATCGCCCGCCTTCAGGCGCGAGATGAACGATTCCTCGACGCTGCCGATGCGCCCCCCGCTCATGTACTTCACCTGCATCGTCGAATCGGACACGATGGTGCCGATGCCCATACGGTGGCGCCGCCCCAGCGCCACGCTCGGCACGCGGTTCACGCCCTCGTCGTCGGCAATGACGCGCTGGTATTCCGGATACGCGATCAGGCTTTGCCCGCCGCGCGCCACGAAATCGAGCGCCCACTGCCACTCTTCGGGCGAGAGCGCGCGGTACGACCAGGCGCTGCGCACTTCTTCGTACAGCTGTTCGGAGCGAAAACCGCCGCCCAGCGCCACCGTCACCAGATGCTGCACCAGCACGTCGAACGGCTTGTTGGGCACCAGGCGCCCTTCGATGCGGCGCGCCGCGACGGCGTGCTTGGCGCCGGCCGCTTCCAGCAATTCCAGGCTGTTGGTGGGCACCAGCGTCACGCGCGAGACGCGCCCCGGCGCGTGGCCGCTGCGCCCCGCCCGTTGAAGCAAGCGCGCGATGCCCTTGGCGCTCCCGATCTGCAGCACCCGTTCGACCGGCAGGAAGTCCACTCCCAGATCGAGGCTGGCGGTGCAGATCACCGCTTTGAGCTCACCTTTTTTCAGCCCATTTTCGACCCACTCCCGCACTTCGCGGTCGAGCGAGCCGTGATGCAGCGCGATCACGCCGGCCCAGTCCGGGCGCGCCTCCAGGATATTCTGGTACCACAGCTCCGACTGCGAGCGGGTATTGGTAAATACCAGCGTGGCGTTGTATGCCTCGATCTCGTTGATCACCGGCTGCAGCATGGCGATGCCAAGGTGCCCGCCCCACGGAAAGCGCGACACGTTGGCGGGGATCAGGGTATCGACCCGGATCTCCTTTTTCAGGTCGCCTTCGACCAGCGTGCCCTTCCCTTCGCCGAGCAGCACGTCCTGCGCCTGCGCCAGGTTGCCCATCGTGGCCGACAAGCCCCACACCACCAGTTGCGGGTTCCAGTGGCGCAGGCGGGCCAGCGCCAGCTGCACCTGCACCCCGCGCTTGCTGCCCATGAGTTCATGCCACTCGTCGATGATGATCATGTCCAGGCTGGCGAACTGGGTCTGCGCCGCCGCGTGGCTGAGCAGCAGCGACAGGCTTTCGGGCGTGGTGATGAGCGCCGACGGCATCGCGCGCGACTGGCGCGCGCGCTCGCTTGAGCTGGTGTCGCCGGTGCGCGCGCCGACCGTCCAGCCGGGCGCCAGCACCGCCTTCGCCTCCTCCAGTGCGCGCTGGGTATCGGCGGCCAGCGCGCGCATCGGCGTAATCCACAGCACGCGCAGGCCGGACGCCTTGCGCTTGCCGGCCAGCGCGCCGCGCAGCAGCGCCGCCAGCCACACCGCATAGGTCTTGCCCGCGCCCGTGTTCGCGTGCAGCAGGCCCGATTCGCCGGCCAGCGCGGCGCGCCACACCGCGCGCTGGAACGGGAACACCTTCCATTTGCGCTGGACGAACCAGTCGTCGATGGCGCGCGCCATCTGGCTCTTGCTCATGTACCGGCTGCGGCCAGCAGGCCCTTGAGGGTATCGAGCGAATCGGCGTCGTCGATGGTCTTGTCGTCGCGCTTGCGCAAGATCCGCGGAAAGCGCACCGCGATGCCGGCCTTGTGGCGGCTCGACAGCGCAATGCCCTCGAAGCCGATCTCGAACACCATGGTCGGGCGCACCGAACGCACCGGCCCGAATTTTTCGATGGTGGTCTTGCGAATCGCATTGTCGACCACCGCGATTTCGGCGTCCGTCAGGCCGGAGTATGCATTGGCAAAGGGCACCAGCTTGCGCTCCCCGCCTTCGCCGTCCGCGTCCCACACCGCGAAGGTGTAGTCGGTGTAGAGCGAGGCACGCCGCCCATGGCCCGCCTGCGCGTAGATCAGCACCGCGTCGATGGTGTGCGGGTCGACCTTCCACTTCCACCACGTGCCCACATTCTTGGTGCGGCCCACGCCATACTGGGCCTCGCGCGCCTTGACCATCATACCCTCGACGCCACGCGCGCGCGATTCGGTGCGCACGCTCGCCAGTTCGTTCCAGCTGGCGGCGTGGATCAGGGGCGACAATCTGAGCTGCGGCCTGGCCGTCTCGCGCACCAGCACCTCCAGCAGGGCGCGCCGCTCATGCTGGGGCAGCGCGCGCAGGTCCACCCCGTCCTGCTCCAGCAAGTCGTAGGCCACCAGCACCGCCGGCAGTTCGGCCAGCAGCTTGGCGGACAAGGTCTTGCGGCCGATGCGTTTTTGCAGGTCCGCGAACGCGGCCGGCGTGTCTTCCTCGGTCCAGATCAGCACTTCGCCATCGACCACGGTGCCTTCCGGCAGATGCAGCGCCGCCAGTTCGGGAAAGCGTTCGGTGATCAAGTCTTCGCCGCGCGACCACAGATAGTTTTGCGCGCCGCGCCGCACCAGCTGCGCGCGGATGCCGTCGTACTTCCATTCCACCTGCCAGTCGCCCACCTCCCCCAGCCCTTCCGGCTCGCCCTGCAACTGGTGCGCGAGGAAAAAGGGATAGGGCTGGCCGCCGCGCAGTTTGTGCTCGTCGTCCGATTGGGCGGCGATTAGCTGCAGAAAGCCGGCGGCGGTGGGACGCACGCTGCCGTCGGTCCAGCCCATCAGGCGCTGGGCAATCAGCTTGCTGTCGACCGCCGCGAGCGACGACAGCGCGCGCGTGACCAGCAGTTTCGACACGCCGACGCGAAAGCCGCCGCCGATCAATTTGGTCAGCAAAAAGCGTTCGCGCCAATCGAGTTCGTTCCAGAACCCGAACAAGGCGGTGCGGATGGTGGCCGGATCGGCGCCGCGCAAGGGACCAATGCGCTCCTGCATCCACTCGGCCAGGCCGATGTCGCTTTGCTGTTCGGGCGGCGGCAGGATGTGGGCGATGGTTTCGGCCATGTCGCCGACGGCGTTGTACGACTCGTCGAACAGCCACTCGTCGAGCTGCGCGTATTCGATGGCGTACTGGCGCAGCAGCTTGGTCGGCACGGCCTGGCGCGGCTTGCCGCCGGCCAGGAAGTAGACCGCCCAGGCGGCGTTGTCGGGGGCGGCGCTGCCGAAATAGGCTTGCAGCGCTTCGAGCTTGCGGTTGGTGGCGGTAGTCTCGTCGAGCTCAGTGTACAGGCGGGCAAACTCACGCATCCGTCACCTCGGACGTCCCCTCGGGCACTGGTTCGGTGACCGGAGCCACAGCAGGGTCGCCTGCCGCTTCCACGGCTTCATCCTCGTCGCCGTATTCGGTGTCGAAACCCGAGGCGTCCAGGCCCACCTGGCGCAGCCAGCGCACCATGATGGGAATCGAGCCGTGGGTGACGATCACGCGCGGCGCTTCGGTGGCGCGAATCGCCGTCATCAGGCCGGGCCAGTCGGCGTGGTCGGACAATACGAAACCACGGTCCACCCCGCGCCGGCGGCGTGCGCCGCGCAGCTGCATCCAGCCGCTGGCAAACGAATCGCTGTAGTCGCCGAAGCGCTTCATCCAGGTGGAATTGCCCGCCGACGGTGGCGCGATGACGATCGAGCGCCTGATGGCCGCCTTTTCGACCTGGGTCACCAGCACGGTGGGCGGCAACGCCACGCCGCCTTCGCGGTAGACCCGGTTGATCGGTTCGGCCGCGCCGTGGCAGATGATGGTGCCGATCGATGGATCGAGGCCGGACAGGATGCGCTGCGCCTTGCCGAACGAGTAGGCGAAGACCACGCTGGCGCGGCCCTCGTCGGCGTTCTTGCGCCACCAGCTGTTGATGTCATCGAAAATCTCCTGCTCCGGCTGCCAACGGTAGATCGGCAGGCCGAAGGTCGATTCGGTAATGAAGGTGTCGCAGCGCACCGGTTCGAACGGCACGCAGGTGCGGTCCGGTTCGACCTTGTAGTCGCCGGAAGCGACCCACACTTCGCCGCGGTGCTCCATGCGCACCTGGGCCGAGCCGAGCACGTGGCCGGCCGGATGCAGCGACACCGTCACGCCGTTGTGCACGATGCGCTCGCCGTATTCGAGACCGTCGATGTGGATCTCGCCCAGGCGCGAACGCAGCACGTTCACGCCGCTGGCGGCCGACAGGTAGTGGCCATGGCCGACGCGCGCGTGGTCGCCGTGCGCGTGGGTGATCACGGCACGGTCCACCGGCCGCCACGGGTCGATGTAGAACTGCCCGGGGACGCAGAACAGTCCCTCCTTGCGTACCACTACCATGTCCGACATGTGTTCTCTCCTATGTTTTTCTCCTCGCGCCGCTGGATGGCGCTGACAGTCAGACTGCTGGTCAAGCCACTTCCACGTAATCGGCCAGGAAGGTCTTTTCGCCGTGTTCGGGAAATTCAATGGTCACCTGGTCGCCGGCCATCGAGACCACGGTGCCGACATCGAACTTGGGTACGCGTACCTGGGTGCCGGGCTCGAAGTGCGGCGCCGCCGGTGCTGGCTCGGGATCGCGCTCGAATTCATCGTCACGGATCTCGATCTCCGCCACCACCGGGGGATTGAGGCAGTTATCGCAGCGGCAGCATTTGTCGAAGCCCTCGACTTCATCCTTGAAGTAGTCGAGCAGCACCTTCCAGCGGCAAAAACCGCTGACTGAATACGATACCATCTGTTCCAGCGATTCGCGGTCACGCTCCTGCTTGCGTGCGTAGATGGCGGACAGCTCCTCGAACAGATCGGCGCTGGCCTCCTTTGGCGTCACGATGTATTCGAGCTTGCGGTTCTGGCGCAGCAGCTTGCCGTCCTTGAGCAGCTTGAGGCAGATTTTCAGCTTGCCCGATGCCAGTTCGTCCAGCTCTTCATTCAAGCGGTCGAAACTGACCTTCTCTTCCTGCGCCATCCCGCATACCGCATCGTAGACCGCTTTCAGGTCGTTCGCGGTCGGGTAGTGCTTCACGAGGAAGAACTGCTGCAGGCGCTTGTCGTCCTGGAAGTACAGCAGGGTGCACTCGGCGTCCAGCCCATCGCGCCCAGCACGGCCGGACTCCTGGTAGTAGGCTTCGAGATTGGCGGGCAGCTGCAGGTGCAGCACGAAACGCGTGTCCGGCTTGTCGATGCCCATGCCGAAGGCGTTGGTGGCGACCATCACGCGCTTTTCGCCGGACATGAATTCATCCTGGTTGCGCTTGCGTTCCGCAGCGGGCAGCTTGCCGTGATAGAGCGTCGCGCTTTCGCCGGCGTTCACCAGAATGTCGAGCACCTCTTCGGCCGCCTTGACGGTGGCCGCGTAGACAATGCCCACGCCCTCGGACGCCTGCACGTATTCGAGCGCGCGCGCATAGCGCTCGCCGTTGTTGGTGACCTGGGCCACGCGGTAGTGCAGGTTGGGACGGTAGATGCCCGTATTGACGACGTTCATGCGCGCGCGGCCAAGCTGGCGGGCGATATCGGCCACTACGTCGTCGGTCGCGGTGGCGGTCAGCGCCAGCACCGGCGGGCGTTTCAACGCGTCGATGGCGGCCGCCATCTCGAGGTACGCGGGCCGGAAATCGTGGCCCCACTGCGAAATGCAGTGTGCCTCATCGATCACCACCAGGGCGACCTTGATCTCCTTGAGCGCTTCAAGGAACGATGGTGTCGACAAACGCTCCGGCGTGCAGAACACGATTTCGTGAAAGCTGCCGCGAATGCCCGCCATCGCGGCGTCTTCTTCCTCGCGCGTCAGGCTGCTGTTGACCTGCACGGCGCGTACGCCGAGCGCATCGAGCTTTTCGAGCTGGTCTTTCATGAGAGAAATCAAAGGCGAGACGACTATCGTGGTCCCGTCGAGGATGCGCGCAGGAATCTGATAGCACAGTGATTTACCGCTGCCGGTCGGCATGATCGCGAGCGTATCCTTGCCGTCAAGGACGCTGTCGATCACTTGTTGCTGGCCATCCCGCAATCTCTCCACCCCGAAAATTGAGCGCAGCAGTTTATTGATGGTATGGCGGCGGGCGGCGCGGGCGCCGTTGTGGAGGAGTTGTTGGTTGTGAGTAGTCATGTCACAACTTTATGGCGCACACGAATGGTTCACCATAGGACGTCGCCTACATTTTTCGTAGGAGAATGGCAACAGCAAAACTGGCGAGCCAACGTCCTACATTGCGTCGGACGTTTTGCCGATAGTTTCTACAGAGAACCTTAGTTAAGATGATCACATACCGAAAGCAATTCCCCTAACGCACGACCGGAGGACATCATGATGCGCTTATTTCCACTGACTTGGGCCGCCCTGCACGTCACCCTGGCTGGCGCTGCAACGTACCTGTTGTGCTCGACCGATGTGTTAAGCGGTACCGCTGCGGCGCTGTTTTTCCACTAAGCGCACGGATGTCCAGCATTTCCTGCGGTAACCAGTTGCCTGGCCGAATGACGTATCGCCGCAACCACGGCGATGGCGCCGCTTCGACAATCATTTTACCGGCGCGTCGCCCGTGTGGCGACGCCGCCCAAGCCTGCGTGCCCACGCTGCGCGCTTGATCGCGTCGCGCCTGCGGCGCAATCTTCACTTCGTTTCACTTCCGTCGCGCGTACGCGCACCAGCATGCATCAGCTTTTCGCGGCCATGAATTTGCCGAGATAAGGCGCGGTGCGGCTGCCTTTTTCGCGCGCCAGCAAGGCCGGCGGCCCGGAAAACACCACCTTGCCGCCCGCTTCGCCGGCGCCCGGTCCGATATCGGTCACCCAGTCGCTGGCGGCGACGACCCGCATATTGTGTTCGACCGCGATGACGCTGTTCCCCGCTTCGACCAGCCGTTCCAGCTGCACCAGCAGCTTGTCGACGTCCGACGGATGCAAGCCGGTGCTGGGTTCATCGAGTATGTACAGCATGCTCCCGCGCGCGGCGCGCTGCAGCTCCGTGGCCAGCTTGATGCGCTGCGCCTCGCCGCCCGATAGCTCGGTGGCCGGCTGGCCGAGGCGCAGGTAGCCCAGGCCGACATCGCGCAGCACCTCGAGCGAACGCGCCACCGGCGCTTCATCGGCGAAGAACGCGGCGGCGGAATCGACCGTCATGCCCAGCACCTCGGCGATATTCTTGTCGTTGTACGTCACTTCCAGCGTCTTGGTGTTGTAGCGCGCGCCGTTGCAGGTCGGGCATGGCGCGTACACGCTGGGCAGGAACAGAAGTTCGACCATGACCTGGCCCTCGCCCTCGCAATGCTCGCAGCGCCCCTTGGCCACGTTGAACGAAAAGCGGCCCGCGTCGTAGCGCCGGGCGCGCGCGGTCTTGGTGGCGGCGAAGAGCTTGCGCACATGGTCGAACAGGCCGGTGTAGGTGGCCAGGTTGGAACGCGGTGTGCGCCCGATCGGCTTCTGGTCGACCCGCACCAGGCGCTTGATGTGCTCCATGCCCGCGACGATGCGGCCTTCGGTAGGAATGACTTCTTCGTGTTCCGGCTCGTCGCCTTCGTCGGCCTGCGCCACCTGCGGCTGGCCGAGCGCGGCGCCAACCAGCTCCACCAGCACCTGGCTGACCAGGGTCGATTTGCCCGAGCCGGACACGCCGGTCACGCTGGCCAGCACGCCGAGCGGCAGCTCGATATCGAGGCGGTCGAGGTTATTGCGGGTGACGCCTTCGAGACGCAGCCAGGCGCTTGGCGTGCGCGGAGTGCGCGGCGCCGGCGGATCGGCCGCGAACAGATAGCGGCGCGTGTGCGACGCCTCGATGTGGCGCAGGCCGTCCGGAGGACCGCTGTACAGGATATGGCCGCCCTGCTCGCCCGCCTCGGGGCCGACGTCGACAATCCAGTCCGCGTGACGGATCACGTCGAGGGCATGCTCGACCACGAACAGCGAATTACCGGCCGCCTTGAGCTGGGCCAGCGCGGTGAGCAAGGCTTCGGTATCGGCCGGATGCAGGCCTGCGGACGGCTCGTCGAGCACATACACCACGCCGAACAGGTTCGAGCGCACCTGGGTCGCCAGCCGCAGGCGCTGCAGCTCGCCCGGCGACAGGGTCGGCGTGCTGCGTTCGAGCGACAGGTAGCCCAGGCCGAGCGCCAGCAGCACGTCGAGGCGTGCAACCAGATCTTCGGCGATGCGGCGCGTGACGATGGTTTTTTCGGGATGCAGCGCGGCCGCCCTGGCATTGCGCGGCGCGCTGCCGTCGGCGAAGGGCCGCAGCAGCGTTGACAGGCGCTCGAGCGGCAGGCGCGATAAGTCGGCGATGTCCATGCCCCCAAACGTCACCGAGAGCGAGTCCTGGCGCAAGCGCTTGCCGCCGCACAGCGGACATTCGGCACTGACCATGTAGCGCGCCACGCGCTTTTTCATCGAAGCGCTTTCGGTGGTGGCGAAGGTGTGCAGCACGTAGCGGCGCGCGCCGGTAAAAGTACCCTGGTAGCTCGGCGTTTCCTTGCGCTTGAGCGCCGCGCGCACCGCGTCGGGCGTGAAGCCCGCGTACACCGGCGCGGTCGGCTGCTCGTCGGTGAACAGGATCCAGTTGCGCACTTTCTTGGGCAGGTCGCGCCAGGGCGTGTCCACGTCGTAGCCGAGCGTGACGAGAATATCGCGCAGGTTCTGGCCGTGCCAGGCGGTGGGCCAGGCGGCGACGGCGCGCTGGCGGATGGTCAGGCTGTCGTCGGGGACCATCGATTGTTCCGTGACCTGATACACGCGCCCCAGGCCATGGCACTCGGTGCACGCCCCTTCCGGGGTATTCGGCGAAAACGATTCGGCGTACAGGAGCGGCTGGCGCGCCGGATAGTCGCCGGCGCGCGAATAGAGCATGCGCAGGGAATTGGACAAGGTGCTCACGCTGCCGACCGACGAGCGGGTGGTGGGCGAGCCGCGCTGCTGCTGCAGGGCGACGGCGGGCGGCAGGCCGTCGATATCGTCCACTTCCGGCACCGGCATCTGGTGGAACAGGCGGCGCGCGTAGGGCGAGACCGATTCGAGGTAACGCCGCTGGGCCTCGGCGTACAGGGTACCGAAAGCAAGCGAGGACTTGCCCGAGCCGGACACGCCGGTAAACACCACCAGCGCGTCGCGCGGAATGTCGACGTCGACGTCTTTCAGATTATGCTCGCGCGCGCCGCGCACCTGGACGAAGCCGGGCCGGGCCAGCGGTGCGATGGCGGGGGCGTCGTCGTTTTTCTTGCGCATGGGGAGCTGCCGATGATTGATCAGCCGCCATTACACGCCCGTCCGCCTGCGCCGACCGTACGCTGCCACACAAAAATTGATCGATGGCACGCGCAAGCGCAGGCGATCGACGAAAAAAAACCGCGGGGCACGCAGCCCTGCGGTTTTTTTTGTGCGGCAAGCCGGATCGGCTTAGCGGCGCGTGCCGACCACTTCCACCGTCACGCGGCGGTTCTTGGCGCGGCCTTCCGCCGTCTTGTTGTCGGCTACCGGCTGGGTTTCGCCCTTGCCTTCGGTGTAGACGCGCGCGGCGTCGACGCCCTTGGATACCAGGTACGCCTTGACCGACGCGGCGCGGCGCAGCGACAGCTTCTCGTTGTACGCGGCGCGGCCGATCGAGTCGGTGTGGCCGACCGTGATCATGACGTCCGCATCCATGCCTTGCAGCTTGGTCAGCAGCTCGTCGAGCGATGCCTTGCCCTCCGGGCGCAGCACGGCGCTGTCGAAGGCAAACACGGCTTCGGCCGAGAAAGTCGATTTTTCCGCGACCGGAGTCATCGGCTTGGCTGGCTCGGCCGGCGGCTGGGCCGCGGCTGGCGCCACCACCGGCACCACTGGCGCCGGCGCCGGCTCAACCGGAGCGACCGGCTTGGCAGCCGGACGTCCGATCTTGTAGACCAGGCCCACCGAGAACAGGTCGACATCGCCGCGGTTGCCCACGGCATCGTTGACACGGTAGCGCTCGACTTCGCCGCGCAAGGCCAGCGCTTCGCTGAACTTGTATTCCAGGCCGAAGCCGGCCTTGGCGTTGAGCTTGCGCTCGCTCGGGCTTGGATTGGTCACCGCGAACAGGCGGTTACCATGGAAGCGCGTGGTCGCCTTGGCATAGTTCATGCCGGCGCGGCCGAATACCGAGAAGCGCTGCGAGAGCGGCACTTGCGCCACCAGGTCCAGATTGACGCCACGGAAACCGGCTTCGCCGTTGAGCGTGCCGTTCTGGGTAGTGGTCGACTTGAAGCCGAACTTGCCCAGATCGAAGAAGCCTGCTTCAACCGCGAAGTACTGGTTCAGCTGCTTGCCGACATACAGCTTGTAGCCGACATCTTTCTCGTCGGTCGTGAACGAGTTCAGGCCGGCGCCATTGGCGGTCAGGCTGCGGATCAGGCGCACGTCATCGACGTTGGCGCGCGTCTGGCCGATATTGCCGCCCACGTACCAGGCGCTGTTGGCCCACTCCGGGTTGATGAAGACGTCGTCCGCTGCCGCTGCCTGCCCTGCAACCAGGGCGCAGCCGATGGCGCCCATGAGGCCCGCTTTTTTAGTAAATGTCATTGCTCTCTCTCAAAAATTTTTCTTATTTGGTGATCTTGTTGTTGCGCAGCGTTACAGCTTTGCCGCTCAGCAAACGACCGTTCAACACCGTCGCGCCGTCGCCCAGCGTGATGTCTTCGCCACGGCTCAGAACGGTTCCCTTGAACGCGCTGTTCGCGCCCAGCGTGGTCGCCTCGACCGGCACCCAGAACACATTGTCGGCGCGGGCACCGTTAATCAGTTCAATGGTGGAGTTGGCCATCGTGGTCAGGGTCGACTTGGCGCGGAAAATGTACGGGCCGTTGCCGCTCAGGGTCAGCTTGCCGGTCAGGCTGATCGCGCCGGAATAGCAGTACACGCCAGGCTGGAGCACCAGTCCACCGAGGTCGATGCCGGCGTCCGACAGGATCGCGCAAGGACGGTTGTTGGCATTGATCACGGCAACCTGCAGATCCTGATATGGACCGCTCAGCTCGAAACCGGACTTGACGTTGCGGAAGCCCAGCGGCTGCTCCGGCTCGACGTTCTGTAGCGGCGCACCGACGTCACCGGTCACCAGGGTGGTGCCGCCGGCGTTGTTGGTGATGGTGGTGACCGCCAGCACGGCGAATTCGCGTGCGCGGCCCAGGCCAATGCCGCCATCGGAAGGTGCTTCAATGACTGGTGGCGTCACCACTGGCGGGTTGGTCACCGGCGGCACCACTGGTGGCACGACTGGCGGAACGACTGGTGGCACCACTGGCGGAACGACTGGCGGCACGACCGGCGGCGGATCGATGATCAGTGCCGGCGTGACGGTCAGGGCGCCGGTGGCGCTCTTGTCGCCCGAGGTGGCAGTGATCACGGTATTGCCGACGGTAACGCCAGTCGCGCTGCCCGACGCGGCAACGGTAGCGGTGGCGGTGCTGCCCGAGGTCCATTTCACGTCATTCGTGATGACGGCGGTCGAGCTGTCGGAATACGTGGCGATCGCGGTGAACTGCTGGCTGGCGCCCACGCGCACGCTGGCCGCGGCCGGGGTCACCGACAGGCCGGTCACGCTGATGACGGCGGGCGGGTTGACCGGAACCTGTGCGTTGACCACCAGGGTCGCCGCGCCGGTTTTGGCGCCGAAGGCGGCGGTGATGGCGGCGCTGCCAGGGGTCAGGCCGGTGGCCAGGCCGCCGGCCGGGGTCACGCGGGCGATGGTGGGCGAGGCCGAGGCCCATACCGACACATCGGTCACGTTGCGCGAGGTACCGTCGGCATAGCTGGCGGTGGCGATGAATTGCTGGCTGGCGCCGGTCAGCACGGTGGCCGTGGGCGGCGTGACCGTGACGCTGACCAGTTCCGCGGCCGGCAGGCCCAGAATCGGATCGCGGCCGCGGTCGCTGCTGCCGCCGCAAGCTGCCAGCACGGACACGGCCAGCAGGCCGGTCGCGCATAACAGAGTTGTTGTATATTTTTTAATGTTCATTAAAGCGTCCTTGGGAAAGATAATTTCTCGCCGTTACGAGGTGTATTCAACACTATTCTCCTGCGCATCAGGGTGTTCTGTGCGCCGGCGAACATAACGGCTTAAAGATTGGCAACATTGTACTAAAACACAACGGGAAAGTCCTGCAGGGCTCTTTTATTGCCTTGTTCCGGCAAAAAAATGGGGCGGCGGCGCATGTCGCGCTCACGCCGCCCTTGCAACTATTGCCACCGACATAGAAGGGGTCTGACCCCGGTTAAGCAACAGTTGCTGGCGAAGCAGTTACTTGTTGACGCTGCGGGTGCCGACCACTTCCACCGTCACGCGGCGGTTTTTGGCACGGCCTTCGGCGGTCTTGTTGTCGGCAACCGGCTGCGTTTCGCCCTTGCCTTCGGTGTACACGCGCCCCGCCTCGACACCTTTCGAGACGATGTAGGCCTTGACCGCTTCGGCACGGCGCATCGACAGCTTCTGGTTGTAGGCGTCGGTGCCGACCGAATCGGTATGGCCGACGGTGACCATCACTTCGGTGTTCATGCCTTGCAGCTTGTTCAGCAAGTCATCGAGCGCGGCCTTGCCTTCCGGCTTGACCACCGACTTGTCGAAGTCGAACAGCGCTTCGGCGGCGAACGATACTTTTTCCGATACGGCAACCGGCGCGGCAGGCGCTGGCGCAGCCGGTGCCGGCGCCGGGGCGGCCGTCACTGGCGCTGGTGCCGGCATCGGCTCAACCGGTGCCGGACGGCTCGCTGCAGGGCGCCCCAGCTTGTACACCAGGCTGAGCGACGCCATGTCGACATCGCCGCGGTTGCCCACGGCATCGTTGACGCGGTAGCGCTCGACTTCGCCGCGCAGGGCCAGCGCTTCGCTGAACTTGAATTCCAGGCCCAGTCCGGCCTTGGCATTGAGCTTGCGCTCGCTCGGGTTGGGATTGGTCACCGCAAACAGGCGGTTGCCGCGGAAGTGCGTGCTGGCCTTCGCGTAGTTCATGCCAATCCGGCCCAGCACCGAAAAACGGTCGGACATCGGCAGTTGCGCCACCAGATCCATGTTCACGCCGCGAAAGCCCGCTTCGCCAATCAGGCGGCCATTCTGGGACGTGCTCGCATCGAAGCCGAACTTGCCCAGATCGAAAAAGCCGGCCTCGACCGCGAAGTAGCGGTTCAGCTGCTTGCCGACGAACAGCTTGTAGGCCAGGTCGCGCTCGTCGACCTTGAACGAGTTCAGGGTGGCGCCATTGGCCGTCAGGCTGCGCGTCAGGCGCTCATTGTCGATATTGGCGCGCGATTGGCCGATGCCGGCGCCGATGTACCAGGCGCTGTTGGCCCACTCCGGATTGACGAAAGGCTCGTCCGCCCGTGCCGCCTGGCTCGCCAGAAGGGCGCAGCCGATGACGCTCAGGGCGCCGATGTGTTTTGCTAATGTCATGATGTGCTTTCGGAAAAAAGTAGTCGGCTTGTTGGCTGCTTGCTTGTGAATTATTTGCTGATCTTGTTATTGCGCAGGGTGACCGCGGCGCCGCTCAGTGCACGGCCGCTTAACAGGCTCGTGTTGTCGCCGACGGTAATGGCGGCGGACTGGCTCAGGATCGATCCCTTGAAGACACCGTTCGCACCGAGGGTGGTCGGTCCGGCCGGAATCCAGTACAGGCTGCCGTCCGATGCGCCGCCGGTCAGCGCCACGATGGCATTCGCCGTGCTGTTGAGCGTCGACGCGGTGCGGAAGATGTAGACGCCGGGACCATTGAGGGTCAGCGTGCCGGTGATGCTGATGGCGCCGGCATAGCAGTACACGCCCGGGGTGAGCACCAGCCCGCCGAGATCGACGCCCGACGCGGAGCTGACGGTGCAGGTTTGGCTGTTGGCGCTGGTCACGGCAACTTGCAAGTCTTCCAGTGCGCCCGCCAGGATCGGACCGGAGCTGTAGTTGGCGTAGCCGGCGGACTGGGTTGGCGCGGTGGTTTGCGACGGCGCACCGACATCGCCGGTGACCAGGGTGGTACCACCGGAATTATTGGTGATCGACGTACCTGCGAGCACGGCAAAGCTGGCTGCGCGGCCCAGGCTGATGTCGGCGGCTGGCGGTACGACTGGCGGCACGACCGGTGGCACGACTGGTGGAACAACTGGCGGCACCACTGGTGGCACGACCGGCGGCACAACTGGTGGAACGACTGGTGGTACGACTGGCGGCACGACTGGTGGAACGACTGGCACCGCGGTGACCGTCAGGAGGGCGCTGGCGGTTTGGCCGCTGCTGCTGGCGCTGATCGCGGTGGTGCCGGCGGCGACGCCGGAAGCCATGCCGGATGCGGCGATCGTGCCGCTGGCGTTGGTGGCCGAGTTCCACGTCACCGAATTGGTGATGATGGCGGTCGACTTGTCCGAATAGGTGCCGATGGCAATGAATTGCTGGGTCGAGCCCACCATGATGGACGCAGTCGCCGGCGTGACCGCGATGGACGACAAGGTCACCACGGGCGGTGGCGGCGGCACCGGTGCCGTCACGACCAGGGTGGCGGCGCCGGTCTTGCTGGAAAAGGTGGCGGTGATGGCGGCGCTGCCGGCAGTCACGCCGGTGGCCAGGCCGTTGGCGGCGCTCACGCCGGCAATACCGGGCGAGGCGGACAGCCAGGCCGAGGTCGACGTCACGTCGCGCGATGTGCCATCTGCATAGGTGGCGGTGGCGGTGAACTGGCGCGTTTCAGTGGTGAGTACCGTGGCGTTGGCTGGCGTGACGGCGACGCTGACCAAGGCGGCGGGTGGCTGGCCAAGGATCGGGTCGCGGCCCTGGTCCCCGCCGCCGCCGCATGCGGCGAGGAGGGAAACGGCGAGCAAGCCTGCGGTGCAGAGCAACGCCCTCGCGTGTTTCGTGATTTTCATTTTTTAGTTCCTTTGGGTTGGGGCCTGTGGCCGGACAGCGGCAACGTCATTCACTATTGCCTTTTGTCACCCCTAGCTCCGTTCGCCACCGTACATAGGCTTTTAAACGTAAAAATAATCATTACCGTAGCAACACACTCAGGCGTTAACGTTAAAAAGCCGCCGGCCCTTGCGGGCACGGCGGCTTTTCAGTACAGCGGAAGCTTACTTGGCGGTGGTACGGGTACCGACCACTTCAACCGTCACGCGACGGTTTTTAGCGCGGCCTTCTGCCGATTTGTTGTCAGCAACTGGCTGGGACTCGCCCTTGCCTTCGGTGTAGACGCGCGACGTTTCCACGCCTTTCGACACGATGTAGGCTTTCACGGCTTCAGCGCGGCGCAGCGACAGTTTCTGGTTGTAAGCGTCCGAACCGACCGAGTCGGTGTGGCCAACGGTAACCATGACTTCGGTGTTCATGCCTTGCAGCTTGTTCAGCAGATCGTCCAGAGCGGCTTTGCCTTCTGGCTTGACAACCGATTTGTCGAAGTCGAACAGGGCTTCAGCAGCGAACGAGACTTTTTCCGACACTGGCACTGGTGCCGGTGCTGGTGCTGGCATTGGTGCCGGCGCTGGTGCTGGCGTTGCTTCCGGCATTGGCGCTGGTGCTGGTGCCGGCATTGGCTTCGATGCTGCTGGACGGCCCAGTTTGTAGACCAGGTTCATCGAGTACAGCTTGGTGTTGCCGTTGCTGCGCAGCGCGTCGTCGATGCGATAGTTTTCAGCTTCGGCGCGCAGTGCCAGCGCTTCGGTGAACTTGTATTCCAGGCCAACGCCGATTTTCGGGTTCAGCTTCTTCTCGCTCTTTTCGCCAGCGAACAAGCCAACTGCGCGGTTACCCGAGAATTGGGTTTTTGCTTTGGTGTAATGCATACCGGCGCGGCCGTACACCGAGAAACGCTCGCTCATCGGCAGTTGCGCGATCAGGTCCAGGTTCACGCCCTTGTACTTCTGCTCAGCGTTGACAACGCCGCCCAGGTTGTTGGTGGTCTTGACGTTGAAGTTGCCCAGGTCAAAAAAACCGGCTTCCACTGCGAAGTAGCGGCTCAGTTGCTTACCAACAAACAATTTGTAACCCATGTCTTTTTCGTCGGTGCGCCACGAATTGACCATGCCGCCCTGACCGTTCAGGTTCTTGATCACTGGAGCCGCCTTGGTGTAGCTGCGCGACTGGCCGATACCGGCACCGATGTAGGTGGCGCTGTTTGCCCATTCTGGATTCACGAACTGGTCTTGTGCCGATGCTTGTCCTGCCAGCATTGCGAAGCCGATTGCGCTCAGAGTACCGATTTTCTTAGTCAGGGTCATGTTGTATTCTCTCGTATGTATGTGTCGGACAGACTGGCTGCCCGGATGGTTTATCGCTGATGTGGTGTATCGCTAATGCTTTTGTGCTTAGCTCGGTATCCACTATTCCTTATTCACAACAGTGGTTCGGTTCGGTAGCGAACATAACTGTTTGGAAATTGAAAAGTTTTCACCGAAAAACCACAAACTGTGGCGTTCTTGTCACACAGGCGGGGTGGTTTCAGTCGCCTGCAGCTCGTCTTCTTGCTCTTTACGCAACGCGGCCATGTGGATGGCGTACTGCTCGAAGCGCTTGTCGTCGTCGCCGACCGGGGTCCAGGCCGGCACCTTGACGGTGTCGCCGGCATTGTCGACCGCCACGAACACGATCAGGCAGCGCGTGGTGCGCTGGCGCGCGCCGGTCTTCGGTTCGGTGGCCGAGACATCGATGGCGATGTGCATGCTGGAGTTGCCTGTATGGACAACCATCGCATTCACTTCCACGATCTGGCCGATGAAGATCGGCTTATAGAAGCGGATGCCGCCGATATACACGGTGACGCAGTAAAAGCCGCTCCAGCCGACCGCGCAGGCGTAGCCGGCCTGGTCGATCCATTTCATCACGGCGCCGCCGTGCACCTTGCCGCCGAAATTGACGTCGGTGGGTTCAGCGAGGAAACGCAGGGTGATCTCGCGCGGTCGCACGGGGGTGATATCGTTGCTCATGAAGGTACTCGCAAAAGTAGTGTTTTCGTCATTCCTGCCACTGGCAGAAATGACTTCCCGCGCAGGCGGGAACCCAAGTTCGTCGTTACGCCAGCAGCAGCCAGCCTGAAGCTAGACCCACCAGTTCAAACCATTTCCTGCGCTGTATCACGCACCGCCTGCAGCAGCAGTTCCGCGCCCGGCGAGAGCAAATGGTCTTTCTGGCGAATGATACCGAAGGCATCCATCTTGCACGGCAACTCGATCGGCAGGATGCTCAGCACATTGAGCGAGGCGTAATAATGCGCCACGTCGACCGGCATCACGTGCAGCGAATCGGTCTGCTGCAGCAGCGCCGTAATGAGGAGCAGCGCGGTGGTGTCGACCACGTTGACCGGAATATCGAGCCCGGCGCGGCGGAACATCATGTCGAAACGGTGGCGCAAAATGCTGCCGTGCGGCGGCAGGATCCAGGGCTGGTCGGCGATGTGCTTCAGTTCCAGCTTGTCGACCTCCAGCAGCGGATGGCCGACGCGCACGACTGCGCACGCCGGCTCCTCGTTCAATTCTTCATAGATCAGGCCGGCGGAATTCTCTTTTTCGAGGATGCGCCCGATCATGAAGTCGAGCGTGCCGTGCTGCAGCTTGTCGAGCAGGATATTGCTCGCTTCCACGTGGGCACCGATCCGCAGCATGGGCGCATGCTGCTTGATGCGCGCAATCGCACGCGGCAGCAGCGCCATGGCGGGCGTCATGATCACGCCGACCTCCACCTGCCCCGCCAGCCCGGCCTTGAGCGCCAGGATGTCGTCGTGCGCCAGCGCCAGGCTGGTCAGTGCCATGCGGGCGTGGCGCACCATGGTTTCGCCGAACATGGTCGGCTCCATGCCACGCGGCAAGCGCTCGAACAGCTTGACGTCCAGCATCTCTTCCAGATCCTTGATCTGCTTCGACGCCGCCGGCTGGGTCATGTGCAGCGCCTCGGCGGCGCGGTGGATGTTGCGGTGGTCGTCGAGCGCGATCAGCAGCAGCAGTTGCCGCGTCTTGAGGCGCGCCTTTAAAAACCAGTTGGGGTTGAGTGTCTCCATCATCGGATCATACCCCTAATAATATCGGTACGCAGCGCAACATACCGATCTAGATATCATTGGCAGCCTGGAGACGGATTGGCGGCCGGGCCGGAGGCTGTCTGCGGCACGACCCGGATGCTGCCACCTGAGTTGTAATGCAACTCTTCCACCGCCACCGAGCGCCGGAATTCGCCGCCACCGGGCAATTTGGCGTTGTGATAGAACACGTAGGACTTGCCGTTGAACTTGATGATGGCCTGGTGGATGGTATTGACATTCTCGTTCTTCTCCATGATCACGCCTCGGAAGGTCCACGGTCCGGCGGGGCTGGCGCTGGTGGCGTAGACCATTTCTTCCGGGAAGTGGCGCGAATAGGACAGGTAATACGTGGCGCCGCGCTTGTGCACGTAAGGCGCCTCGGTGAAGCCATCGATCGCATGGGTCATGATGGGCCCGTCCAGCTCGGTCATGTTGCTCTTCAGCTTAGCGTATTTGAGTACGGTGTTGCCCCAATACAGCCAGGCCTGCCCATTGGTATCGATGAACACGGCCGGATCGATGTCATCCCACAAGATGTCGGTGTGCTTGGTCATGTCATTGCTCACCAGCGCGTTGCCGCGCGCGTCGACGAACGGTCCGGTCGGGCTGTCGGACACGGCCACGCCGATGGCCTTGCCGGGAATCGTCTTGTGGTCGACCGTCGAATAGAAATAGTATTTGCCGTTGCGCTTGGTGATGTCGCCCGCCCAGGCATCGCGCCCGGCCCACTTGAAGGTCGAATACTTCAGCGGCGAGCCGTGGTCTTTCCAGGTTTTCATGTCGCACGAAGAATAGACGCGCCATTCGTTCATCACGAAATTCTTTTCGTCCGCTTTCGCTTCGTCATGGCCGACGTACACGTAGACACGGCCCTTGTCGACCAGCGCCGCCGGATCGGCCGTGAACATATTGCTGACGATGGGGTTGGCCGCCGAGGCAAGCCCCGTGGCAATGCCGAGGGCGAGTGCGCCCAGTGCGTATTTGATCATGCTTGTCTCCCGTTGTAATTAGTTAAAATGAGGCCAGGCCCGGCCAGGCCGCGTCAAGCCGCCGCGCGCCGTGCAGCGCCCATGGCCATCAGGCGCTGGACCACGCAGAACACGAACAGCAAGGCGCCGATGACGATCTTGGTCCACCACGAGCTGAGCGTGCCGTCGAAGGCGATCAAGGTCTGGATCGTGCCCAGCACCAGCACGCCGGACAGCGCGCCCGCCACATAGCCATATCCGCCGCTGAGCAAGGTGCCGCCGATGACGACCGCCGCGATGGCGTCCAGTTCGGTGCCCTGGGCATGCAGGCCGTAGCCCGACAGCATGTAGAACGAGAACAGCACCCCCGCCAGCGCCGCGCAAAAGCCGCTGAAGGCGTACACCAGCACCTTGGTGCGCGCCACCGGCAAGCCCATCATCAGGGCCGACTGCTCGTTGCCGCCGATGGCGTACACGCCGCGCCCGAAGGCGGTAAAGTGGGCCAGGAAAATGGCCAGCGCCAGCATCAGCAGCGCGATCAGCGCGCTCGGCGAGACAAAGCCGCCCAAAAAGCCCAGCTGGGTTTGCGACATGGCCAGGTACAGCGGGTCCTCGATGGTGATCGAGTTAATGCTGATCAGGTAACACAGGCCGCGCGCCAGGAACATGCCGGCCAGGGTCACGATGAACGGTTGCAGCTTGAAGTAGTGAATCATCGCGCCCATGCCGCCGCCGAACAGCGCGCCCAGCAACAGCACGAGCGCGATCACGGCCTGCGGCGGCCAGTGCGCCACCTGCAGCAGCCAGGCCGACATCATGGTCGCCAGCGCCAGCACCGAGCCGACCGACAGGTCGATGCCGCCCGACAGAATCACAAAGCTCATGCCGATGGCCAGCACCAGCAGGAACGCATTGTCGATCAGCAAATTGAGGATGACCTGGACCGACAGCAAGCCCGGATACACGGCGCCGCCGATGCCGAGCATGGCCAGCAGCAGGACGACCGTGACCAGCGGGGTGAAGTAAGGCGATTTCATGCAGCCCTCGCACGCGAAAACAATTGTTTGAACTCAGCCGATTGCGACAGGCACACGAGAAATACGACAACCGACTTGACCACCATGTTCACTTCCGGCGGCACGCCCAGCGAGTAGATGGTGTAGGTCAGGGTCTGGATGATGAGCGCGCCGATCACGCTGCCGACCAGGCTGAACTTGCCGCCCGCGAGCGAGGTACCGCCCAGGGTGACGGCCAGGATGGCGTCGAGTTCGAGCAGCAGGCCGGCATTGTTCGCGTCCGCGCTCTTGATGTTGGAACTGATCATCAATCCGGCCAGCCCGGCGCAGGCGGCGCAGAACACGTAGACAAAAATGATCAGCGACGCCGTCCTCAGGCCCGCCAGGCGCGCCGCCACCGGATTGATGCCGACCGCCTGGATAAACAGGCCGAGCGCGGTTTTGCGCATCATCAGCGCGATGACCGCGAACACCACCGCCACCACCGTCAGCGAGAACGGCAGGCCGGCAAAGTAGCCGCCGCCAAGGAAAAAGAAGGGTTCGTAATAGACGGTGACGATTTGCCCGTCGGTCAGCAACTGCGCCAGTCCCCTGCCCGCCACCATCAGGATCAGGGTGGCCACGATCGGCTGTAAACCCAGCGCAGAGACCAGTACCCCGTTCCACAGTCCGCACAGCAGGGCCGCGCCCATGGCGGCCGCCATCGCCCATATCAGCGGCAGCTCGGCCTGCGGACCGCCGCCGATCAGCATCGCCGCCACCGTTCCCGACAGCGCCACCACGGCGCCGACCGAAATATCGATGCCGCGCGTGGCGATCACCAGGGTCATGCCGAGCGCGGCCAGCATCAGCGGCGCGGCGCGGTTGACGATGTCGACCAGGCTGCCGTACAAATGGCCATCCTTGATCGACAGATGAAAAAAGCCGGGGATGGCGATCAGGTCGATCAGCAGCAGGACCGCCAGCGCCGCCAGCGGACGAAACAGCGGGTGGCGCAGCAGCGACGCCGGCGGTGCCGACGCGTCGTCTTTCGATGCGGCCTGTGCCGCCACGGCCGTCACGCCGTTTCTCCGGCAATGACTTGCAGCACCGACGTGTCGTCCAGTTCGCCGCGCTGGTATTCGCCGCACGCCTTGCGGTCGCGCAGTACGACCAGGCGGTCGCTGCAGCGCAGAACTTCGGGTAGTTCGGAGGAGATGAACAGAATTGCCATCCCTTTGCGACAAAGTCCACTAACGTAATCCATGATTTCCTGTTTGGCGCGCACGTCGATGCCGCGCGTGGGTTCGTCGAGGATCAGCATCGCCGGCGCCGTCACCAGCCAGCGCGCCAGCAGCACTTTCTGCTGATTCCCGCCGGACAGCGAACCAATCGGTGTTTCGATATCGGCCGTCTTGATGCCCAGCCACCTAACATAGTCTTGCGCCAGCGCCTGCTGCTGGCGCAAGGGAATCGCGCGCAGCATGCCGGCGCGCGCTTGCAGCGCCAGGATCATGTTCTCGCGCACCGACAGCTCCAGAATCGCGCCCTCGTGCTTGCGGTCTTCCGAGCAAAAGCCGATACCGGCTTCGATGGCGTCGCGCGGCGAGCCGAAGGGGTGGCTGCGTTCACCGATGCGGATCGTGCCGCTGTCGGCCTTGTCGGCCCCGAACAGCAAGCGCGCCACCTCGGTGCGGCCGGAACCGAGCAGCCCGCACAGGCCCAGCATTTCGCCGGCGCGGATGTCGAGGTCGAGCGGCGCCAGCGCGCCCTTGCGTCCCAGGCCGCGGGCTTGCAGCAAGGTCGCTGGCGCTGCCTGTGCGGCGCTCGCATGGACCATCTCGGCCGGATGCTCGCTGGCATCGGGCGCGCCGACCATCTTGTTCACCAGCGCCAGGCGCGACAGTTCGGCGCAGGCGTATTCGCCCTCGCGTTCGCCGTTGCGCATGACAGTGATGCGGTCCGAGATCGCATACGTCTGGTCGAGGAAGTGGGTGACGAACAGGATCGCCATGCCCTGGTCGCGCAGTTTGCGCAGCACACGGAACAGCAGTTGCACTTCCGCTTCGTCGAGGCTGGAGGTCGGTTCGTCGAGAATGAGTACGCGCGCGGAAATGTTAAGCGCGCGGGAAATGGCCACCATCTGCTGGATCGCCAACGGAAAGCTGGCCAACAGGGCGCGCACGTCGATGCGCACTTCGAGCTGTTCCAGCAAGACCGCGGCCTGCGCGCGCATGCCGGCCCAGTCCACCATGCCGAACTTGCGCGGATAGCGCCCGATGAAAATGTTCTCGGCCACCGACAAATTCGGGCACAGGTTCACTTCCTGATACACCGTGCTGATGCCGAGGCGCTGCGCATCCTGGGTCGAGCCCGGGCGGATCTCCTGCCCTTCCATCACGATGGTGCCGCTGTCGGGCGCATACACACCCGTCAGCACCTTGATCAGGGTGGACTTGCCGGCCCCGTTCTGGCCCATCAGGGTGTGGACTTCGCCCGCGTAGAGTTTCAGGCCCACATCGCTCAGAGCCTTCACGCCGGGAAATTGCTTGCTGATGCCGCGCAGCTCCAGCACCGGAGCGGCGGCTTGCATTGCCTCACTCATGGCGCGGCCTAGTATTTGCGGTTTGGCAGTTCCTTGGCAGCCACTTCAGCCGGGAACACGCCCTCGACCGTTGTGATGCGCTTCGGCACGGGCTTGCCTGCCACGACATCGCGCGCGATCGACATCAGCTGGGGCCCGAGCAGCGGGCTGCACTCGACCGTGACGTTCATCTTGCCGGCGATCATGGCCTGGAACGCCCCCTTCACACCGTCGATCGAGATCACCAGGATATCGACGCCGGGCTTGAGGCCTGCCTCTTCAATCGCCTGGATGGCGCCGATGGCCATGTCGTCGTTGTGCGCGTAGAGCACATTGATGCTCTTGCCCTGCGCCTTGAGGAAAGCTTCCATCACTTCCTTGCCCTTGGCGCGGGTAAAGTCGCCGGTCTGGGAGCGCGTGATCTTCAGCTTGGGATTGGCGGCGATGACTTCGGCAAAGCCGTTCTTGCGGTCGATGGCTGGCGCCGAGCCGACGGTCCCCTGGAGTTCCACGATGTTGAAGGTGCGATCCGGGGTTTTGGCGGCGCGTTCGATCAGCCAGCGGCCGGCGCGGCGGCCTTCCTCAACGAAGTCGGAACCGATGAAGGCGGCGTACAGCGATTGATCGGTGACGTTGACGGCACGATCGGTGAGGATAACAGGGATTTTCGCGGCCTTGGCTTCGCGCAGCACGGTTTCCCAGCCCGATTCCACGACCGGGGAGAACGCAATCACATCGACGCGCTGGGCAATGAAGGAGCGGATTGCCTTGACCTGGTTTTCCTGGCGCTGCTGGGCGTCGGCAAATTTCAGGTTGATGCCTTCCTTCTTGGCGGCATCCTTGATCGACAGGGTATTGGCGGTGCGCCATTCGCTTTCGGCGCCGACCTGGGAAAAGCCGATAGTCAGCGGCTTAGCGGCAAGAGCGGGAATAGTGGGGAAAGCGCCGAGCAATGCGGTGGCCAGAACGGCCCTGCGGGTGGTGTTCATGTGTGTCTCCTGTTTTTGTAGGGGTGGAATTCGGGACTCCTTTTATTACCCTATATTAGGAGAAAGTCACATAGTCATCCAATCAATTTTTTGACGTATCCGATATCGAAATCGATATCGGATAGACCCTTCAACGTCCCACGCCCGCCGCCTGGCCAGGCCGGCTTCCGGGCTGAGCAGGCAAAAATATCCAGCATCAGTTGACGCGCTGCAATCTCGAGTCTGGCATCTTCATGCGGAATAATTTAATCGGGAAAATAAAAACCAATCGTCCTCAAATACCCGGCATTACGCCGGGAATATTCCGGATGTTTATCGAGATGAAATGTAATGGCAGGCGTGGAATTATTGTTGAAACGAACAGGCTTTATTCGTTGTGGCGACTCAAAGCTGATGCGCACCGCCCCGCCTACACTGCATTCATTCGCTCGTCAAGAGACATTCGAAATAATGCCTGTCACATACTTGATGCAATCGCGAACTGCGGAAACAGGAGATTAAATGATGATTGACATACACGGGCCCGCCGCCCCATAGCATGTTCCACGCAATTATGAAGAATACCAGAAATCCAAGGTGAACAAAATGAGCATAACTTCATTTCATCCGGCACACCACGGTTTTAAATTCGCCAATCAATTTGTCAACCACGTTGTCAGGGTTCCCGCACTTGGCATCGACATTACTACCTACGGCCGCTGCGGCGGCATGGCGTTCGCGGCGCTCGACTATTGGCACAACAACCTGCCGATACCCCAGGATACCTCGCTTCCGGCCGATGGCACACCCCTTGGGGACTATATCTATAACCGGCTGATCCAAAGCATCCTGGCAAACGCATTTAAATATTTTGATTTCATGCGCCTTGCCGACCACCCGACCTGGTTTAGCAAGGGCATAGGCCGAATTACCCGCGAACAAGAATTTCCGCTGCTGAAAAGTTTGATTGACCAGGGTCAGCCCTGCGCACTCGCTCTGACCAAATCCAGAAGCATCTTCGAGTTCCACAACGATCACCAGGTCGTCGCCTACGGCTATGAGGAAGGCGATCCGTATTCGTCAATACTGATCTACGATAATATTCGACCGAATGAAGAACATCGGCTTACCTTCACCACAGCCTATAACCCTGGCGACCGACCTGTGCACCATAGTCTCACTGGGGATTGGCGCGGATTTTTCGTCGAAGCCTATGCGCCCCAAATGCCCCCCGTTTAGGCGAACCGCGTTTTTCTGAGCGAGCTCAAGGACTATCCCATCCACGCAGTCCAGGACAGCGTTCGTTTTTGGGTTCGTCCACCAGCCGAATTCGAAGCAAGCGAATAGGTCCGGACCGCAAACAGTCAGAATGAACAACGTTCGATACTGGTAGCGGCCGCAAAAAGCCGGTCAACCCGGCTTTCTTGTCCCCTCACCCGCCTCGCAATAGTCGCAAACCGTATAGTCCTCCCGCCACCGAACCTGGCTTGGCAACAAACTTCACCGTCAGCTTGCCCCCCGACCCCGCCACGACTGCGGCTGGAATCGCGATATCCCGCGTATACACCTCCGGCCCCGGCGGTGCATCGAGCTGCAGGGCCGCGATCGTCGCGCCATTGACCACCACATCGAACTTGCGCCCGGCGTCCAGCGTCGAAAAACTGAGCCGTAGCGCCGCCGCTTCGAGCTTGGGATCGTTCAGCACGTAACTGAACCACCCGCTCGCATGTCGCCAATGCTTGCCTTTATTCACTCCGGCGTCACCCCCATCGGCCTGATAGCCGTGATCGGACTCGGGCTGCTGCTCGCCGGGCGCCACCTGGTCGATGGTCAAGGCATTCAACGCAAGCCGTTCGGCTTCTCCCCTGGCCGTGGCAGCCTGTGTGACCGCCAGATTGGCAGGCGTCGAGTAAGGCCAGTACACCATGTAGCGCGAATCGTGCAGCCGGAAAAACGGAATCAGGCGCAAGCTGCCGGCGCCCTTCCCCTGGATCAGCCCTGGCGCGGTGAACGTCAGCGGTGCGCCCTTGACCGGCTTGAACCGGGCGACAAAATCACGCGTATTGCTCACAAAAATCGGCGCGGCCTCCAGCGGACACACCGGCCCCGCCGCAATATGCCCCATGCGCGACGCATCCGCGGCAAAGTTCAGTTTTTCGTCCGCGAACAACTGGGTCTTGGCCGCCAGCACGATCGGACCGTGCAGGACGGCGTAATAATCGGTCTTGTCGGGCATTTGCTCCAGCGTCGTGCGCATCGGCAAGGTCACATCGACCGTGTCGCCCTTGCGCCACGCGCGCCGCAGGCTCACGTATGCGCCAGGTTCGCCGTCCACCTTCACCGCCATGCCGTTGACCCTCACCTGCATCGCCCCGCGCTTGACCCAGCCGGGATAGCGCAGCTTGAGCGTGAACGGCTTGTCCGATTCGATCGTCAGCCGCGTCTTGCCTTCGTCCGGAAACCGGGTCGTCTGGCTCAGCTTCACGTCCTGCGCGCGCCAGTGCAAGGTGGAGGGAATGAACAGGTTGACGAACAACGCGTCGCCGTCGTGCGCATAGATGAATTCGCCGTACTTCGACTGGCTTTCGATACCGGACCCGACGCAGCACCACATTGCCTTGTCGGCCTGCGAATACACGCGGTAATGATTCGGCCGCATGGGCGTGAAATACACGAAGCCGCCGTCGGAGGGCCGCTGCGACGACAGGATGTGGTTGTACAGCGCCCGCTCCACATAATCGGTGTAGCGCACCTGCTGGTCCTTGAGGAATAGCATCTCGGTGAGGCGCAGCATGTTGTAGGTGTTGCACGTCTCGGGGCCCTCAACCTCATTCACCATCGGCGAAAAGTCCTGATCGTCGTGGAAGTGCTCCTTGACGCTGTTGCCGCCGATGGCGACCGTGCGCCGTTCGCGTACCGTGGTCCAGAAATAGCGGGCGGCATCGTGCCACTTCGGATCACCGCTCAGCTCGCCGATGCGCTGAAAGCCGATGACCTTCGGAATTTGCGTGTTCGCGTGCAGGCCGGTCAGCTTGTCCTGGGAATTCAGCAGCGGGTCCAGGATCGCCTGGTGCGAAAAGCGCTTCGCCAGTTCAAGGTATTTTTTGTCGCCCGTCATCTGATAAACGTCGGCGAAGACTTCGTTCATACCGCCGTGCTCGCTACGCAGCATGGCTTGCATCTGTTCCGGCGTGAGCGTGGTGGTCAGCTTCAAGGCCCAGTCCGACAGCGCGATCAGCATCGCGCGCGCGTCCTCGTTGCCGGCGTAATGATAGGCGTCGCGCAAGCCCGCGTAGACCTTGTGAAGGTTGTACCAGGGCACCCACTTGCCGTTGACCGAAAAGTTGTCCGCCTCCAGCTTGCCCTTGGCGACGGCCTGCCATGCATCGCTCCCGCCCGGAATGCCGCCCAGATAACCGTTGCCGTTCGCATCCTGGCACTTCTTGAGTTCGGCGATGGTGTAGTTCAGGCGTGCCAGCACTTCCCTGTCGCCGCTGGCTGCGTACATCAGCGCCATGGCGGACAGGTAATGGCCTCCCATGTGGCCGTCGAGCCCGCTCGACTCCCAGTTGCCGTAGCTTTCCTGCTTGAGCGGAAGACCGGCTTCACGGCGAAACGGCGCCAGCAGCTTGTCTGGTTCGAGCGCCATCAGGTAGCGCAGGTTGGTGTTCTGGGCGTCGAGGAAGGGGCTGGCGGTGAGGCGCACGTCGGCCAGCGCAAAGCGTTCGGCGGCGACGGCCGGCAGCACGCACGCCGCCATCAGCGCGGCTGCAAGGAGGTGTTTCATGGCGCCCTTATTGTTGCTTGCTCTGGTAGCGGTTCAGGTCTTGCGCATCGACCGAGGGCCAGCCATCCTTGTCCCATTTCATATCGAGGATTTTGAGCTTTTGCAGGTAGTTGTCGGCGGTTTCATAGGCGTGCATGACCAGCAGGTCCTTGCCGTCGATGCTGTAGGCGCTGTTGTGGCCGACACCCTTCCACTGCGCATTGCCTTCGATGAGCAGCGAGCCGCCGCCCTTGGCCATGTCCTTGCCGGCGCGGTCGAGATAGGGGCCGGTGACTTCCTTCGAGCGGCCCATCACCACGTGATAGGTGCTCGCTTCTTTCTTGCAGCACAGGCCCCAGGAAACGAACAGGTAGTAGTAGCCGTTCTTCTTGAGGATGTGCGGGGCCTCGATTTCGGCCGGGCCGGCTTCTTCATCGGGAATGCCGGCCGGCCGCGTGCGCTGGGCGATCGTGTGCCAGGCCTGCGGCTCGGCCAGGCGCGTGCGGGAAGCGTCGAGCTTGACCAGCTTGATGCCGCTCCAGAAGGAGCCGAACGACATCCACGGCGTGCCGCTGCTGTCGTCGACGATGTTGGGGTCGATGGCGTTCCAGTTGTCGCGCCCGGGAATCGATTGCAGGACCATGCCCTGGTCTTCCCATTTGTAGTTAGCTGCGCGCGGGTTCAGGGTGGCGTTGGTGGTCACGCCGATGCCGGAGGTGTTTTTTCCGAAACCGGAGACGGAGTAGTAGAGGTAGTATTTACCGTTGTGGAAGGAGATGTCCGGTGCCCAGATATGGTCGTTGAAGCTGGGAGCGGCTTTCCTGGCCCAGGCGGGTTCACCGGGGAACACGCGCCCTTCTTCCTTCCAGTTGCGCATGTCGGCGGAACTGTAGAAGGTGATGCCGGGGCCGGTGCTGAACAGGTAGAAGGTCTTGCCTTCCTTGGCCATGACGGGGTCGTGGACGCTGACTTGTTTGGCGTGGGCGGCGGTGGTAAAGAGAAGGCTGGTGATGAAGGCAAGGGATTGAATCTGTGGACACATAATAATTCCCAAGAACGAAAATACGTCGTTCCCGCGTAGCGGGAACCCAAGTCTGGTTGATTAGCCTGTAACTGCGCTACAAACTTGGATTCCCGCCGAGTGCCGCCTTGACGCGGGAATGACGGAGCACAGGGTAAAGGTAACAGGAAAAAGAATTGGCCGGTCAGCCTTCCAGCGCAACCACCACGACAGCTTTCGCCGGCACCGTGACCGTCAGTTTACCGCCACTCGCCTTGGCACTGAACGGCGCCGGTTTGATCGCCTGCGGGTTCTGGAACGTGTTGTGCGCGTCCATTGCCGTTGCCGTCAGCACGCGGCCATTCGCACCGGCCAACTGCTTGCCCGCCACATTGACCACCACATCAGCCGGCTGGCCCGGATTCGTATTCACCAGCGACAGGTACAGCTTGCCATCCTTCGCACGCGCCGCCGAAGCACTGATGCCCGGAATCGTGGTCTCGCCCAGCGTGTAGGCCTTGTCGTCCGCCACCTTCACCGGCAGGGACGTCGCATCCTGGAACGGCACGTACATGTGGAAGGCGTGATACGTCGGCGTCAGGAGCATCTTGTCCTTTTCCGTCAGGATCATGGCCTGCAGCACATTGACCATCTGCGCAATATTGGTCATATGAACGCGGTCGGCGTGCTGGTGGAAAATGTTGAAGTTGAGCGCAGCCACCACCGCATCGCGCAGCGTGTTCTGCTGGTACAGGAAGCCGGGCGTGGTGCCGGTCTCGACGTCGTACCAGGTGCCCCATTCATCCACATACAAGCCAATCTTTTTCTCCGGATCGTTCTTGTCCAGCACGGCGATATTGTTCCTGATCATCGAGTCGATTTTCAAGGTGTTCGCCAGGGTCGAGATCCAGTGCGGCTCGGCAAAGCCAGTGGCTGCGCCCTTGCCTTCCCACTTGCCGGTCGGGATGGTGTAGTAGTGGAAGCTGATGGCCGAGGTCTGGGCCTTGGCGTTCTTGCTGATCACGTCGGTCCACTTGATGTCGTAGTCGTTGCCGCCGCTGGCGATCATCAACGGCCGGTTTTCCTTCGGCGCCTTGAGCATTGTTTCGTAATTCTTGTACAGATTGGTGTAGTGCTCAGGCGTCATATTGCCACCACAACCCCAGGCTTCGTTGCCGATCGCGAAGTATGCCACCTTGAACGGCTTGTCGCGGCCATTCTTGCGGCGCAGATTGGCCAGGCTCGATTTGCTGTCGGACGTCATGTACTCGACCCAGTCCGCCATTTCCTGCACCGTGCCGGAGCCGAGGTTGCCGTTCACGTAGGCATCGGCGCCGAGCAGATCGACCAGGTCGAAGAATTCGTGCGTGCCGACGGCGTTGCTCTCTTCCACCCCGCCCCAGTTGGTATTGACCTTGACCGGGCGCTTGGCGCGCGGGCCGATACCGTCTTTCCAGTGGTATTCATCGGCAAAGCAGCCGCCTGGCCAGCGCACCAGCGGCACGTGCAGCTGCTTGAGCGCGCCCACGACATCGTTACGCCAGCCCTTGGTGTTCGGAATTTTCGAGCCGGTGCCGACGTACATGCCTTCGTAAATGCCGGTACCGAGGTGTTCGGCGAACTGGCCATAGACATTCTTGTTGATGACCGGACCGGGCTTGCCGGCGTCAATGGTCACGCTGACGGGATTGGCCGCGAAGGCAGGCAGGGCCGCCATGCACAGGACAGCGAGGCTTTTCTTGATGAGTTTCATACAGTCTCCTGAGGATCTAGTTTTTTGAAAGAATTATTTGAAAACAGCGACGAAGCCACCGTGGGGTTCGATGGTGACCACGGCTTGGCCGCCGCTGATCTCCGATTCGGTGAATTCGCGCTCGGTCTTGCCATCGCTGATCAGTTTTCCCTTGCGCTTGCCGAGGAAGCCCAGGTCCATGGTGACCGTGCGCGGCGTGTCGTCGGCATTCAGGCCGGCCACATACCAGGCCTTGCCGGACTGGCGCGCGATCACGGCGTGAGTGCCGGGATAGCCGTCGATGAACTTGCTGGCGTCCCAGCTGCGCGGCAACTCTTGCAGCAGCGTCTTGACATACGCTGGCGCGCTCGCCATGCCCTCGGGCGTGTCGGCGAAGTGCTGAATGCCGGACAGAAACAGGACCGACTCGGCCAGCTCGAAACCATTGCGGGTGACGCGCTTGATCTTTGGAATGTCGCCAAATACCATCGGCGTGTAATCCATCGGATCGAACAGATTGCGCGTAAACGGGATGGTCGCCACATGGCGCGCGACCAGATCCTGATCCTTCTGTTCGAAGGTGGTGAACTCCAGGCCCCGGATCGCCTCGGCCGTCATCAGGTTGGGATAGGTGCGCGCCCAGCCGCGCGGCAGGGTCGCACCGTGGAAATTGACCAGCAGCCCGGCCGCGGCGGCATCCTTCAGGATGCCTACGTAGTAGCCGATCATGGAGGCGCCGTCACCGGCGAAGAAGTCGACCTTCACGCCCTTGATGCCCATATCCTTGAGGCGGGCGAATTCCTTGACCCGCTGCTCGCGCGTGAGCAAGGCGCCCTTGGGCGAATACGCGGTCTTGTTCCAGGCGCCCGAGGAGTTGTACCAGACCAGCACGCCGACCTTCCTGGTGGCGGCATAGGCGGCCAGTTCCCTGATCTTCTCGTAGCCGATCTTGCGGTCCCAGTCGGCATCGATCAGCGCGTAATCCCAGTGCATGTCGGCGGCGTAATCGATGAACTTCTTCTGCACCTCGTAGACGGTGGCGTCATCCTTGAGCAGGGCCCAGCTCCAGGCCGCATGGCCCGGCTTGACCTTGGCCTTGTCGAACGCGATGGCCGGCGCCGCCAGGTCGGTCCCCAGGGTCGACTCGACCAGGGTGGCCAGCGACCCGAGGGCGATGATGCGCCACGGCGTGACCAGTTCAGCGCTGCTTTCCGCCAGCAACTTACCGCCGGTATAGACCTCGGCGTCCATCGGCGAACCGATGCGGTAGCTCGCATTCGGCGCCTCGGCCTGCAGGCGCGACGCGTGGAAGGAGCCGTCCATGCCCGCCTCGGTCAGCGCCACCCAGGTATCCCCGCTCTTGAACAGCGCCGGAAACACCCAGCCGGCCTTGGACGGCGACGGTGTGCCGACCGCAACCTCGCGCTGGTAGTGCTCTTCGTATGACGGATTGGTATCGGACCAGCCGGTCTTCGCCACCGACATCGGCTGCAGCCAGGCCGTGGCCGCCGGCGCGAAGGTGAAACCGGTCGCTTCGCTGACGAACTGCTTGCGGGCCGGATCGGCGCCCTTGACCACATAGCGGAAGGCCACGCCATCGTTGGACACGCGGAAAATCAGGTCCATGGTTTGACCGGCCGCATTCTGGACCGGGAACACTTGTTCGTTGGCACGGTAGCTGATCTTGCGCTTCTTGCCGACCGCCATCTCGTAATGATCGCTCACCGGCCTCACCCTGGAGGCCGGCTTCAGGCTCAGGGCATGGGTCAGGTCGGCTCCAGCCAGCTGCAATCCCAGGCTGGACGCCAGCACGACCGGCTTTGCGTCGCGCGTGATCGAATAGACCAGGGTCTGTTGCGGTGTCAGTTCGACCTTGAGCCGGATGCGCTGGTCGGGACTGTCGAGCGCCTGGGCCTGGGCGGCCGCCAGCGACAGCATCAGGAAGAAACCGTGCTTGTTGATATACATGTGTGCGCCTTATGTGGGCGCAAGGCTGTGGCGGTCAGCGCGACCGGCGAGCCTTGCAGATACCGCGATCGTGGCGGGAACCGGGGTCAGATCCAGCCGGCGTCGACGATGAAATCCTGGCCGGTGCACATGGCGCTGTCATCGGATGCGAGGAACAGGATCATGGCCGAGATATCGTCCGGCATCAGCGGGCCGGGCAGGCACTGGTTGCGCTTGATGTCGGCCTTGCCGGCTTCGTCGACCCACAGGTCGAGCTGGCGCTGGGTCATGACCCAGCCGGGCGTGACGGTGTTGACGCGGATGCCATGGGCGCCGAAGTCGCGCGCCAGGCCGCGGGTCAGGCCGACCGTGGCCGCCTTGGTGGACGTGTACACCGGGTAGCCGCCATTCTTCGCGTGCCACGACATGGAACCGACGTTGATGATGGAACCGGCTCCCTTCTTCTTCATGCCGGCCAGGACCGACTGGCAGGTGAAGAACATGGGGCGCTGGTTGATGGCGATGCGCTGGTCGTAGAATTCGACGGTCACGTCTTCGGTCTGGTGGCGCTGGTCGTTGGCGGCGTTGTTGACCAGGATGTCGAAGTCGCCCAGCTGGGTGGCCAGCTCGGCCATCGTCGATTGCAGCGCGGGGATGTCCGTGATGTCGCAGTAGCGGAAGACAGGCGCCGGCGCGCCGGATTCGGCGATGCGCAGGCACAGCGCTTCGCTGGCCTCGCGCGCGATGTCCACAAACGCTACTTGCGCGCCCTGGACCGCGAAACAGGCAACCAGCGACTCGCCGATGCCGGTGCCGCCGCCGGTGATGAAGACCCGCTTGCCTTGCAGGCTTGGGTAGGTGGCTGATTTTTTCATGGTGTCTCCAACTTTTTTATCTGCCGTCGTCCCCGGCCTGGGCGGCCCCCTTGGCGGGGATGACGGGGGCTGAGTGTAGTGGGGCGAAGCAAGAACTACGACGGGAGCGACATTATCAAGCCTTCGTCAACGCCCCATCCCGCCGGCGCCACACACCCTCATTATCATCGCGCAGCACGTCCGGCAACAAGCTCTGCGCCAGGTTCTGGTAGCACACCGGCCGCAGGAAACGCTGGATCGCCGCCGTCCCAACCGAGCTGCTGCGCCCATCCGACGTGGCCGGGAACGGCCCGCCGTGCACCATCGCGGTCGATACTTCCACACCGGTCGGCATGCCGTTGGCCAGAATCCGCCCCACTTTGCGTTCCAGCACAGGCAGCAAGGCACGCACCAGTTCCGTGTCGCCCTCATCCATCTGCACCGTTGCCGTCAACTGCCCTTCCAGGCTTTCGGTGATGGCGCGCATTTCATCCACACTGTCGCAAGCGACCAGCAGCGATGCCGGTCCGAAAATCTCGCCATGCAGCGCCTGCTCGGTCAGGAAAGCCTTGCCGCTGGTACGGAACAGCGCCGGGCCGCCCTTGCCTTCGGTGTGCGTCGCTTCCTTCAACGCGTCAACCGCCTCGTGCTGCGCCAGCTTGTGCACGCCGCTCTGATAGGCCGAGGCGATACCTGCCGTCAGCATCGTCCCTGCCTCGATACTTGAAAGCGCCTGCGCGGCCTTCTCGGCAAAGCGGTCGAATTCCGGCCCTTTCAACCCTAGCACGAGACCCGGGTTGGTGCAGAACTGGCCCACGCCCATCGTCATCGACGCGGCGAATGCGGTGGCGATCTGCTCGCCGCGCGCGGCCAACGCTTCCGGCATCAGGAAAAAGGGATTGATACTGCTCATTTCCGCATACACGGGAATCGGCTGCGCACGCGCCGCCGCCACGCCCATCAGCGCCTGTCCGCCGGAACGCGAACCGGTAAAGCCAACCGCCTTGATCGACGGATGCGCCACCAGGCCCTGGCCGATGCCGTTGCCGGTACCGGTCAGGAGCGCGAACACGCCGGCCGGGAGCTTGCACAGTTCAATCGCTTTGACTACCGCACGCGCCACCAGTTCGGACGTGCCGGGATGGGCGGAATGGGCTTTGAGCACGACCGGGCAACCGGCGGCCAGCGCGGCAGCGGTATCGCCGCCGGCCACCGAAAACGCCAGCGGGAAGTTACTCGCCGCGAACACGGCAACCGGGCCCAGGCCAATCATGCGCAGGCGCAGGTCGGGACGCGGCAAGGGCTGGCGGTCAGGCAGGGCGCTGTCGATGCGCACATCGGCCCACGAGCCTTCGCGCAGCAGGTCGGCGAACAGCTTCAGTTGGCCCATCGTGCGGCCACGCTCGCCTTCGAGACGGGCGCGCGGCAAGCCGGACTCCGTCATCGCGCGCACGATCAGCTCGTCGCCGAGTTCCAGGATCTGGGCCGCGATGGTTTCCAGGAAAGTAGCGCGTGCTTCATTGCTGGTCGCGCGAAACGGATCGAACGCCGCTTCCGCCAGGCGGCAAGCTTCGTCGATCTGGCCGGCGTCGACCATGTGGAAGGCCGGCTCGATCGGCGCGCGCGTGGACGGATCGAACGCCTGGAAGGAGCCGCCATTGCCGCGGACTGCGTGTCCGCCAATCAGTGCTTCACCGGTGATGGTCATAAGGCGTTCACTTTCGTAAAGGTGGATGTTTCACGCTCGAGGCGGTTGCGCAGGGCCGGACCGAAAACGGGAGATTCGATCTCGAACGTTTCGCCGGCCAGGACCGTGATGTTATCGGCCACGCTCAAGGTGGCGGTGCCGAAGAAATGGATGTGGACGTCGCCGGCGCGGTTGAACAGGCCGTACTTGAAATGGTGATATTCCAGATTGGCGATTGAGTGCGACATATTCTGCTCGCCGCTCACGAACGTCTTTTCCCAGCGCACTTTTCCATCGGTGCCGATGATGCGCGAGGTGCCGGCCACGTGGGCTGGCAATTCGCCGACCAGCAATGCGGGGCCGAGGCCGCAATTGCGCAGCTTGGAGTGGGCCAGGTACAGATAATTCTGGCGCTCGGTCACGTGGTCCGAGAATTCATTGCCGATGGCGTAGCCGAGGCGGTGCGGCTGGCCATCGTCGCCGATCAGGTACAGACCTGCGATTTCCGGCTCTTCGCCGCCATCGAGGGCGAAGTCGGGCATTTGCAGCGGCTGGCCGCTGGCGCGCACCACCGAACCGTCTCCCTTGTAGAACCACTCCGGCTGCACGCCGCGCGCGCCGTCGGCCGGCTTGCCGCCCTCCACGCCCATGCGGAACATTTTCATGCTGTCGCTCAGGGTCTCGACGTCGCCGCCGATCTTCTTGTGCATGGCGTCGCGCGTGTCGGCGCTGCCCAGATGGGTCAGGCCGGTGCCGGTGACGTAGCAGTGGGCCGCGTCGGCGTGGTCGAGCGGGGCCAGCAGTCGGCCTGACGTGGCGACGGCTTCGTAGGAATGGACTTCGGCACCGATGGCCGCAGCGGCCAGTTCGGCCAGTTTGGTCGTGCTGGCGATCGCCTGGCGCGCCAGGGCGTAGGTGCTGGCGTAGCCATCGACGACGCGCAGCTGGTCTTGCTCAAGCACGGCAACGCGGCGCGCGCCGGCTTCATTGGTAAATTGGACGAGTAACATGGAGTCTCCGGTGAAAGCTGGGGCGGTTCCAGGCGCAGCATGCAGACACAGGCTCAAGCGCGAAGCGGATGAGCCTGTGTGGATGCCAGACCTGGAACCCGGCGCAGTTAATGGGAATGGCGCGGCACGGCCGAACCGCGGCTGCCGAGCAGGAAGTCGAAGTCGCAGCCTTCATCGGCTTGCAGCACGTGGTCGATGTACAGCTTCTGGTAGCCGCTCTTGGCCACCGGCGCTTGCGATCCGGCACGGGCTGCCAGGCGGCTGGCCATTTCGTCGTCGGAAATGTCCAGGTTCAGGCTGCCGTTGTGGCAGTCGAGCGCGATGAAGTCGCCATCCTGCACGATGCCCAGCGGACCGCCGGCCATCGCTTCCGGCGCCACGTGCAGCACCACGGTGCCGTAGGCGGTGCCGCTCATGCGCGCGTCCGAGATGCGCACCATGTCGGTGATGCCCTGGGCCAGCAGCTTGGGCGGCAAGCCCATGTTGCCCACCTCGGCCATGCCGGGATAACCCTTCGGTCCGCAATTTTTCATCACCAGGATCGAATCGGCATCGACATCCAGATCCGGATCGAGGATGCGGCTTTTGTAGTGATCGAAATCCTCGAACACGACCGCCTTGCCGCGGTGCTTCATCAGGTGCGGCGAGGCGGCCGACGGCTTGAGCACGGCGCCGCGCGGCGCCAGGTTGCCGCGCAGGATGCAGATGCCGCCATCCTCGATCAGCGGCTTGGCCAGCGGACGGATCACCTCGTCGTCGTAGATCGGCGCTTCTTCGCAGTTCTGCCACAGGCTCTTGCCGTTGACGGTCAGCGCATGCTTGTGCGGCAGCAGGTTGCCTTCGCCCAGGCGGCGGATCGCACCCGGCAAGCCGCCGGCGTAGTAAAACTCTTCCATCAGATAGCGGCCGGACGGCAGCAGGTCGACGATGGTCGGGGTGCCCTTGCCGATGGCGGTCCAGTCTTCGAGTTCGAGCGGCACGCCGATGCGGCCGGCAATCGCTTTCAGGTGGATCACGGCGTTGGTCGAGCCACCGATGGCGGCGTTGACCTTGATCGCGTTCTCGAACGCTTCGCGCGTCAGGATCTTCGACAGGCGCAGGTCCTCCTGCACCATCTCGACGATGCGGATGCCCGACATATGCGCCAGCACGTAGCGGCGCGAATCGACGGCGGGAATGGCGGCATTGTGCGGCAGCGAGGTGCCGAGCGCTTCAGCCATGCAGGCCATGGTCGAGGCCGTGCCCATGGTGTTGCAGGTGCCGGCCGAGCGCGACATGCCGGACTCGGCGGACATGAACTGGTGCAAGGTGATGGTGCCGGCCTTCATCTGTTCGTGCAGCTGCCAGACGGCGGTGCCGGAGCCGATGTTCTTGCCGTTCAGCTTACCGTTGAGCATGGGACCGCCGCTGACGACGATGGTCGGCAGGTCGACGCTGGCCGCGCCCATCAGCAGGGCTGGCGTGGTCTTGTCGCAGCCGACCAGCAGCACGACCGCATCCATCGGATTGCCGCGGATCGATTCTTCCACGTCCATGCTGGCCAGGTTACGGGTGAGCATGGCGGTCGGGCGCAGGTTCGATTCGCCGTTGGAAAAGACCGGGAACTCGACCGGGAAGCCGCCGGCTTCGAGGATGCCCTTCTTGACGTGTTCGGCCAGTTGGCGGAAATGGGCGTTGCAAGGAGTCAGTTCGGACCAGGTATTGCAGATGCCGATGATCGGCTTGCCTTGAAACTCGTGGTCGGGGATGCCCTGGTTTTTCATCCAGCTGCGGTACATGAAACCGTTTTTATCCTGGGTACCGAACCACTCCGCGGAGCGCAGTTTCGGCTTTTTCGTCTCAGACATGTATTCCTCCTGGTTATTCTGATGCCGTCTCGAACTCATGTCGTCGTTCGGTCAGCGATAGAGGAATACTAAAGATTCTTGGGATGCCTTTCCAATCACTTTTTTGGCGAAAGTGATATCGATAGTGATATCGAACCAAGATCGGTCACGCGAGTCTAATTGTTATAAATGGAAGCACCCGGGGGCTCTGTGTGCTTCGCCGATTCCGTCTGACTGGAGAAATCATGGCCTACTCAATTAAGCCGATTATCGAAGAAACAGGTTCCTCTGCAGATGTTGCGAAAACGCTGTTTGCGGGAGACACATCAGCAATCATCGACGAGATGCGCAGCGGCACGCCCGCCAGTGTTATTCGCGACGTGGCGAATCGCTTCGGAATCACGCAGGACAGCCTGTTCGTTCACTTGCGCTTGCCGCGAAACACCTTACGGGAACGGATCAGCAAAAATGCGTTGCTGTCATCGACTGAACAGGACCGCATCTACAGGGCGGACCGCGTCTGGAAACGCACACTCGATGTCCTCGAAGATGAGAATTCCGCACGCCGTTGGATTACCAGAAGCAATCGCGCACTTGGCGGGGAATCCCCGCTGTCGCTACTCGACACCGAAGTTGGTTACGAACTCGTCATGGATACACTTGGCCGGATTGAGCACGGGGTTGTGGCCTAGTGCGGCCGCGCTGCCAGATCGTATGGCGAATTGCGAAGCACACCGCCCAATACCACGCAACAGACATGAGCGGTGGCGGAGCCAAATCGACCGGAGGGCGTTGGAATAGCAAAGGTATGCCTGTCGTGTACGCAGCCACATCCATCGCCTTGGCTACGCTGGAAACACTGACGCGCGTGGGCGACAACACGACCATGCGGAATGCCTTCCTCATACGGATCGCCATTCCCGGTGCCGTATGGAGAAAGCGAGAAATCATCGCACCCGCCGTCCTGCCGCCGACATGGCTGGCAGAGCCGCCCGGCGCGACTACCATCGATCTTGGTGACAAATGGTTGCGGAGCGTTTCCGCTCCTTTGCTACTGGTACCTTCCGTCATTATTCCCGAGGAATTCAACGTGTTGATCAACCCAGCTCATCGATCCAGCGGCCAGATCACGGCAGAAGTCGTACGGCAGTATATTTATGATCCACGTCTGAAAAAATGTCGATAAGCTCGAGCGGAGCGCGCATCTACGGCGTTTAATCTGCGCCGCGCGAGGCCTGGCCCCAGTCTGGCAACACCGAAAACACCAATCAGCAAATAAACCGGCTCTCCGGCAAACCACGCACACCCGGCACGATCCCGGTGAACAGCCCGCCATCCGCATCCACCGGACTGGCCAGCCCCACGCGCGCGCTGCTGACATACAGCTGATCGAGCAGCGCGCCGCCGAAGGCAACGCAGCTCGGCTGGCTGGCCGGCACCGCCACGGTGCGGTCGATGCTGCCGTCCGGCGCATAACGCACCAGCTTGCCCGCGCCCCACTGTGCATTCCACACATAGCCACGGGCGTCGACGCACGACCCGTCCGGCTCGCCCCCGCCGTCCACCTGCGCAAACACGCGCTGGTTCGACAGCGCGCCGCCGACCACGTCGTAGTCACAGCAGCGGATCACCCGGTCCGGCGAATCGCAGTAGTACATGGTCGCGCCGTCGGGACTGAAACAGATGCTGTTGGCAATCGCCACGTGCGGCAGCGGCAGGCGCTCCACGCTCAGGTCGCGGTTGAGCCGATAAAAGCCGCCGATCGGCAGGCGCGGCTCGACTTCGTTGAAGGTGCCGAACACGAAACGCCCCTGGCGGTCGCAGCGCCCGTCGTTCATGCGCGTGGTCAGCCCGGCCTCGATCTCGCAAATCGGCGTGAGCGCCCCGCTTTCCAGCTCGAAGTACGCCAGTTGCGTCGCCAGCCCGACCAGCAGGCGATGATCGTGGTCGGTGAAGGCAAACGATGCCAGCCGCTCCGGCATGGCCCAGCTGCGCGTGGCGCCGCTGGCAGGATGGTGCGCCCACAGCGTCGAACCGAGAATATCGGTCCAGAACACCCGCCCGCTGCGCTCGCACCACAGCACGCACTCGCCCAGCGCATTTTTTGCGTCGACCATTAGCTCAAGCATCACTTCTCCACCGAAAATTTGTACCGCGATACAGTCGCATATTCCTCACCAGGGCGCAAGATAGTGTTCGGAAACGTGCTCTGGTTGGGCGAATCGGGAAAGTGCTGCGGTTCCAGGCAGAAGCCGCTGCGAAAGCCGTAGGTCCGGCCCTTGCCGCTCAGTGTCCCGTCGAGGAAATTACCGCTGTAAAACTGCACGCCCGGTTCTTCCGTGAACAGTTCGAGCACCCGGCCCGACACCGGCTCGTGCACGCGCGCGGCCAGGGTCGTCGCCCTGGGTGCAGGTTTGTTGAGCACGAAGTTATGGTCGTAGCCGCCGGCGTGGCGCAATTGCTCGTCATCGTTGCCGATGCGCTCGCCGATGGCGTGCGGCGTGCGGAAATCGAAGGCGGTGCCGGCCACCGGCGCCAGTTCGCCCGTGGGAATCAGGGTATGGTCGATCGGCGTGGTGGCATCGGCATCGATACGCAGCACGTGGCCGAGGATGTCGCCGCCGCCGGCCAGGTTGAAGTACGCGTGCTGGGTCAGGTTGACCGGCGTGGCCTTGTCGGTCACCGCATCGAAGGCGACCACCAGCTCGTCGGCGGCGGTCAGTTCGTACACCACGGTCACGTCGAGCGTGCCGGGATAGCCCTGCTCGCCGTCAGGGCTGCGGTAGATCAGGGTGACGCCGACCGAGTCGCCTTCCTGGAAAGGAATGGCGCGCCACAGCACGCGGTGGAAGCCCAGCTCGCCGCCGTGCAAGTGGTTGGGGCCGTTATTGGTGGGCAGTTGCACCACCTGGCCGTCGAGCGTGAAGCGGCCACCGCGCAGGCGATTGCCGTAGCGCCCGATCAGTGCGCCGAAGTACGGCGAGTCCTTCACGTACGGCGCGACCGTGTCGAAGCCGAGCGTGATATCGGCAAGGGTGCCGTTGCGGTCGGGCGTATGGATTTCGGTGATGATGCCGCCGAAATCGGTGATCTTGACAACCAGCCCGTTCGGGTTGGTCAAGGTGGTCAGCGTGGCGGCCCTGCCGTCGGGCAGATGGCCGAATGCGGTTTGCTTGATACTGGCTTGCACGGTGCTCCTCGTTAAGGTTCCTCAGGCGAGCGACGGGCGCCCGAACACGGGCATGCCCTGCTCGTCCCAGCGCAATGGCTTGACGAATGTGTGGCGGTCGGGGTTCCACAGTGGGTCGCCGACGATCTCGGTATAGGTACGAGCATGGTACACCAGCATCACCGTGTCGCCATCCTCGCCATAGGTAAAACTGTTGTGACCCGGGCCGTAGATGCCGTATTCGTAGCAGGTCTGCAGCACCGGCTCGGCCAGCTTGGTCCATGCGGCCGGGTCGAGCAGGTCGGCGTTCTCGTCGGCCCACAGCAAGCCCATCGCATAATTCTCGTCGGTGGCGCTGGCCGAGTAGCTGATGAAGATCTTGCCGTTGCGCTTGAGCACGGACGGCCCTTCGTTGACCCAGAAGCCGCGGATTTCCCAGCCGAATTCGGGCTTGCTCAGCATGACCGGCGGCCCTTTCAATTGCCACGGCGTGGCCATCGGCGCGATGTAGAGGTTGGAGTTGCCTTCGATCGCCTCGTCCTTTTGCGCCCACAGGTAGTACAGCACGCCGTCATGGGTGAAGGTGGTGGCGTCGAGGCAAAAGGTATCGATGCCGGTGTCGATCTGGCCCATGAATTCCCATTCGCCCTCGAGCGGATTGGGGCTGGTGTTGCGTACGGCATACATGCGGTGCTGGAACAGTTTGTGTTTGATCTCGCGGCTGGGCGCGGCGGCGAAGTAGACGTACCAAGCGCCCTGGTTGAAGTGGATCTCCGGCGCCCACAGCAGTTCGCTGTAGGGGCCGGAATCCGGCTTGCGCCAGACATCGACCGCAGGCGCGCTTGGCAGTTCCGCAATGGTGGGCGCGCGGCGCACTTCGATGCGGTCGTATTCCGGCACCGAGGCGGTGAAATAATAATAGCCGTCGCTGTGCTTGTAGATGAACGGGTCGGCCCGTTGTTCGATCAGGGGTGTCAGGGTGTGCATGGTCGTGGCGTTGTTCATGAAATTCAGGTGGCGGCGAAGCCGAGCTTGCGCATGTCGCTCTTGACGTCGCCGTAGTAGCTGTCGGTGATGCGGTATTTGAACATCAGCGCGCCCATCAGGAAGTGGAAGAAACCCGGGATCACGGTCAGCATCAGCGCGATGCCGCTCAGCGCCAGCGGCGTCTGCGCCTGGTTGGGGACGTACTGGAAATAAGTCAGCAACAGGCCGACCATGCCGCCAGCCACCGCCATGCCGGCTTTCTGGCATACCGAAATGCCGCCGAAGGCAAAGCCGGAGACGCGCTTGCCGGTCTTGACCTGGCCGTAATCGATGGTTTCGGCAATGGCCGACCAGAACACCGGTGCATGCAGGTCGACCACGAAGGAGAGCGCGAAATACAGGATAAAGGCGAGCACGGCGTCGCCCGGCTTGATGGCCACGTACATCAGCACGCTGATCAGGGCCACGCCGAGCTGGGTGTAGCGGAACAGCTTGACCTTGCAGTACGACTTGGTGATCCAGGTCGAGGCGACCATCGACAGGATCGCCGCCGCCACGCCCGCCGACAGAAAGGCCGATACCATTTTCGGCCCCAGGCCCAGGTAATAGGTCGCGTAGTAAATGGCGACCGAGCCGCGCACCACATAGCCGATGGTGCCGGTCACGCACACGCCGCACAGGATCAGCCACTGGTCGTTGCGCATCAGCAGTGTGAACTGCTCGAGCAGCGATTGCCGCTCGACCACGTGAATCACCCTTTCGGTGGTGCTGAACACGCAGAACAGGAACAGGGCCACGCCCATCACCGCCATGACCGCCATCGCCGCCTGGTAACCGGCCGCCGCACTGCCCTTGCCCCATTCTTCGGCCAGCAGCGGCACGATAATGGTCACCATGAAAGCGCCGATCTTGGCGAAGAACAGGCGGTAGCCGTTGGCCGAGAGGCGCTCCTGCGGGTCGCTGGTCAGCCCGCTGATCAGGGAAATGTAGGGAATGCCGACCCCGGCCGTCATCAGGGTCATCAGGATGTAGGTGCCGTACGCCCACACCAGCTTGGCGTCATAACCCCAGGCTGGCGTGGTGAACACGAAAAACACGCTGACGCCGTAGGGAACGCACAGCCACAGCAGCCACGGGCGATAACGGCCCAGGCGCGAGGTGAAGCGGTCGGTGACCTGCCCCATGGCCAGGTCGGCCACCGCGCCGATGACTTTCACCACCACGAACAGCAGCGCCAGGTGCTCGGTGCGCAGGCCGTAGATATCGGTGTAGAAGAAGGTGATGAGCAGCATCATCGACGAGATCACGACGTTGAGCGCCATATCGCCGGTGCCGAAGCCGACTTTTTCGAGGGTCGATAATTTCTGGGAATTCTTAGCTAGCGTATTCATTCAAACTTTCTCAGCCATGCAAGGACAGAAAGCGCTGCGTGCCATTTCCACGCAACGCTTCCGGGATGATCGCTCGGGGCGCGGCTTACATCTTGTAGCGCAGCGACAGGCCCACCACGCGGTCGTAGCGGCGGATGTCGCGCGGGTTGCTGGCGACACCATGGTAATCGTGGTACTTGCGGTCAAGCAGGTTCTCCACGTCCACGGTCAAGCTCATCGCTTCGCTGATCTTGTAGGACAGCGAGGCATCCATGGTCTTGATCGGATCGACGATCAGATCGAAGCCCAGGCCCCGGTAGTTGAAGGTGTCGACATACTTGTCGCGCCAGTTGTAGGCCAGGCGGCCGGACCAGCCATCGCGCTCGTACAGCCCGACGATGTTGTACGACAGCCTGGACATGCCCACGAACGGTTTGAGCACGCCGCCGGTATCGGTCAGGTCGCCCTTCATGTAGGTGATATTCGCCTGCAGGCCGAAGCCGCCCAGCCAGCCCGGCAGCTTGTCGTAGAACTGCTGGTAGGACAATTCCGCGCCCTGCAGCGTGCCCTTGGACATATTGCGCGGACGGTTCACGTCGTACACGATGCCGTTATAGGTTTCCTTGGTCGAACTGGTCAGGATGTAGTTCTTGAAGTCGTGGCGGAACAGGGTGGCCGTGAGCGAGCCGGTCGGCGCAAAATACCATTCTGCGGCGGCATCGAAGTTATTGCCTTCGATCGGTTTCAGGTCGGGATTGCCGCCCGTACCCACCGCTTGCACGGTGGTGCTCGGCACGTTATAGGACACGCCCGGATTGAACTGGTCGAAGTTGGCGCGCTGCATGGACTTGCCTGCGGTCAGGCGTGCCTGCACGTCCGGCAGGATCATCGCCTTGAGCGTGGCGTTGGGCAGCACGTCGGTCGACGATGGCGTGCTCGAGACCGGCAGAATCACGCCGTTGGCCTGCGAATAACCGCTCAGCACGCCCTTGGTCTGCACCACGCGCACGCCGATGGTGCCGTCCACGGGAATATCGCCGGCGCGGAAACCGTACTTGGCCTTGGTATAGATGGCGTAGGTGGTTTCCTGGTTATTGAACTGCGACAGCCTGTCTTCCTCGGTCCTGGCGCCGGTGCCGTTAAACAGCTTGCGCAGCGAACCGATGTTGTCGTGCATGTAGGAAGCACACGGCGTCACCCACGACGCCATGCCGTAGTCGCCCGCCATCGGCATCGAATTGCAAGCCAGGCCGGGCACCGAGCTCAGAGGGATGTTGCCCGGCGCCGGTTGGAAACCGTTCAGCTCATGCACATACGCCGCGTTGCGTTTGGCAACGCGCACGCCGGTGGAAACTTCCTTGATGAAGCCATCGTTTTCCGGGCTCCAGGTGGCGTCGGCGCGCCAGTCGGTCGAGCGGCCTTCGGAATGGCTGTGGTTATCGAAGAACGTGGCGACCCGATAATTGTTGGGGTTGGTCATGTCGTAACCGGGGTAGGAGAATTGCGCTCCCCCGTTCACGTAGGTATTGCCCGTGATCGTGGGCGGGGCCGCCACCAGGTCGACGATCGGATATTCCTGGCGCACTTTGCTCAAGGTGCGCGCCAGCTCGGTGGTCACGCGCCAGCCCGGCGACACGTTCCAGCGCGCGCCGATGGCGCCCTGGCTGCCCAGCGAGTAATCGTGCGGTGCCTGGGTCGAGCCCAGCGCGAACGGGTTGGAGTTGGGCGAGGTCACCGTTTGCACTTGATTGGTGCCGGGAATGAGCGTGTAGCTCGAATTCTTGTTCAGCCCGAGCGCGCCGACGTAAAACTGGCGTTCGGCGTCGTGATGAATTTCGGTGGAGATGCCTTCGGCAAACAATTCCAGATCCGCGTTCGGACGCCATTGCACGGCAAAGTTGCCGGCCACGCGCTTGCGCTGGCCCTGGTACAGCACATGCCCCAGCTCGTCCGGCGCGGAGATGCCGGCGCCGAGATCGGCGGCACGGTCCTTCGGCGGCGAGTTCCAGGTGACTTCATCATGGTAATTGCCATCCTGGTAGGACAGGCCGAGCAGCGCGCCGATTTCGCCGTAGCCGGTTTTCCAGCGGTTCGAGATCATCCCGGACAGGTTGGGATCGTTGGTTTTCGACTTGTCGCGGTTTTCCACGCGCGCCATGATGCTCGACGTGAAGCCCTTGGCGTCGAACGGACGCGCGGTACGCACATCGATCACGCCGGCGGTGCCGCCCTCGACCATCTCGGCGCCCTGGGTCTTGTACACATCCACGCGCTGCAGCATGGCGGCCGGAATGTCGGCCAGGTACAGGCTGCGTCCTTCCTTACCGGCGGTGAACATTTCCCGGCCGTTGAGCAGGGTGACCAGGCCGGGCAAGCCGCGGATGACGACTTCGCGCGCTTCGCCGTTTTCACGGCGGATCTGCACGCCGGTGATGCGGCCGAGCATTTCGGCGACGTTTTTGTCCGGGAACTTGCCGGCTTCCTCGGCGACGATGGAATCGAGCACTTCATCGGCATTGCGCTTGATGGTCTGGGCGCTCTGAGCGGCCTTGCGCACGCCCGAGACGGTGACCACGCTGGTGCTGTCGGCCGGAACCGCATCCTGCGCCCATACCGAGGCGCTGCTCAGGATGCCGGCGCCGGCCAGAGCCGCCACGGTCAACTTCAAGGTCAAGGGGGTGCGGGAAATGGCCGCGACGGGGCCTTGTGCGTGCGATGTCATACGTCTCCTTGGCATTCTAGTTATATGATTCTTGGGTATTTTTAGCCCTTGAACCGGATAGTAAGGAAAGCCAAAGAATCAATCCAATCATATTTTTCCGGTTTTCGATACCGTTTTTGATATGGATTCTAGCACGCCATCAAGGTCGCTCCCGGCCGCCAGGCGCGCTTTTACTGCTGAGCAACCGATGTGCACCTCTGGCGATTGCAGCAATTGTTGCAGGGCATTGGCGAGCGCGCGGGCGCTGGCTTTGCCGGCCTTGAGCGTCAGGCCGGCGTGGAGGGCCGTGACGCGCGCCGCGTTGTCGAACTGGTCGTACGCCATCGGCACGATCAGCTGGGGCGTGCCGGCACGCATCGCTTCGGCCGTGGTGCCGATGCCGCCGTGGTGCACCAGCGCCGCCGCGCCCGGCAACAAGGCCGCCAGCGGGCAGTAATCCTGCCAGAACGCCGATGCCGGCAGCGCCGCCGGCACCTGCGCCCGGTGCGGCGTGAGGAACACGATGCGCCGTCCCAGCTTTTGGGCCGCTTCAAGCGCGCTGGCGAAAAACGCGGCGGCCTGCAGGTTGCCGGTGCCATGGGTCACGATGAGCGGAGCACTGCCGGCGCGCATGAACTCCACCAGAGCCGGCGCCATCGACGCGCCCGGGTGCGGGTCGTACAGCGGAAAGTCGCCGCACACCAGCGTCGAAGGCCAGTCCGGCTGGCGCGCGCCGAACCACTCGGGAAACAAGGTCACCGACAAGTCCGGCGCGCCATACATCGTGTCCATATAGCTGGACGCCGGCGCGCGCCCTTGCAACCGGCGCGCCGCGTTCAGGTCGGGCAGGGCCACCGGATTCACCGCAGAAGCCTCGACGCCGCGCCACATCCAGCGCCGCAGGGTCAGCGGCATCCAGCGCGGCACCGGGAACGGTCCCAGCATCGGCAGATCGTGGACCGTGCGCAGATTGGACGGCGCCAGGAAGCCGGCCACGATGCGGATGCCGGGCCGCTCCGCCCGGCACAGATCGGCATGGGCCACCACCAACGGATGGACCAGCATCGTGCACGGCTCTTCCGGCGGCAGTGCTGCCATGAATGCGCGCATCGCGTCCATGCCGGGCTGCATGGCGCGCCAGACCACGCCGAAGCCGCGCCGGGCATGCCACAGGTCGGGATCGTTCAGGACAGCCGGATCGGCCGGCATGGCATGAAACGCCAGGCCGGCCTGATGCACCAGCGCTTCGTGCATGGCGGGCGCGAGGAACGTGACGGCATGGCCGCGCTCGCGCAGGCCGAGTGCAAGCCTCAGGAACGGAAACAGGTCGCCGGCCGTGCCGGTGGTAACCACGATAATGTGCGGCAAAACGGTCGAATAATCTGACATGGCGCTTCCATAATGAGATGAACCGCGCTGGCGCCGACGGGCGCGAAGCGCCGCTCATCATACAGGGTACCGGCGCTGCCTGGCCGCCGCCATTTGCGCTATGCTATTTCAGTTCTCCACATTCAAAGTCCAAGGAACCCTCATGCGTTTGCGTCTTTCCCGCCCGCTGCTCGGCACCACGGCATTGCTTGCCGTGCTGATGTCCCCGCTCGCCCCGGCGACCGCCGCCCCATCGGCCACGACGGCCGCGGCTACCGCGCCTGCGCGCGCGACGAAGCAGCTGCACAAGCTGGCCGACGCTTTTTACCAGGCGCGCGCCCGCTTCGATCCGCTGCTCATTACCGCCAATGGCGACAGCCGCTATAACGGCCAGCTGGGACTGAGCATCTCGCAAAAAAACCGCACCCGCCAGTTTGACCTGTACCGCCGCATGCAGACGCAGTTAAAAGCCATTCCGCGCGCGCGCCTGAGCGACAAGGAACAATTGAACTACGACCTGCTCGCATTCGAGCTGGAAAGTGGCCTCAGCCTGGAGAAATTCCCCGAGCATCTGCTCCCGCTGAACCACTTCGACCATGTTCCCGGCACGCTGGCCAATTACGCCAGCGGCACCGGTTCCCAGCCCTTGAATACCGTGGCCCAGTATCAGGATTACCTGAGCCGCCTGAACCAGCTCCCGGCCTGGATCGACCAGGCCATCGCCAACATGCGCGAAGGCGTCAAGCGCGGCATCGTGCAGCCGAAAGCGATTACGGTGGCGATGCTGCCCCAGTTCCAGCAACTGCGCAGCGCCACCCCGGAAGCGAATATCTTCTACACCCCGGTCAAGAATCTGCCGGCGGCGTTTTCGCAAGCGGATAAAGACCGTCTGAGCGCGGCCTACCGCGGCACGATTGCAAACAAGCTCTCCCCTGCCCTGGACCGGCTGGCGACTTACGTGGAAAAGGAATACCTGCCCGCCAGCCGCAATACCGATGGCTGGAGCGCGCTGGCGGATGGCGCCGCGTGGTACCAGGCGCAGATCAAGGACCGCACGACAGTGTCGATGAATCCGGAAGAGATTCACCAGTTGGGACTGAAGGAAGTGGCGCGCATCCAGCAGCAATGGGCGGTACTCGGTCCCAAGCTCGGTTACAGCGGGCCACCGGCGGCGCTGCCGCAATGGGTGGCAGCACAGGACAAATTCAAACCATTCAAGACCGAAGCGGAAGTGCTCGACGCCTATCGCCAGATCGACGCCAAGGTCAGGGGCAAACTCGCACCGCTGTTTTCGCTGCTGCCGAAAGCGCCGCTCGAACTGCAGCTCGAACCGGAATTGAGCCGTGCGACGGCATCCGACCATTACACGCCGGCGGCGGCCGACGGCTCGCATCCGGGCGTGTTCTGGGCGGTCGTGACCGACCCCAAACAATACAGCCGCACCGGCATGGTCACCCTGTATCTGCATGAAGGCCAGCCCGGCCACCATTTCCATGCGGGGCTGCTGAAGGAACTCGACGTACCGGATTTCCGTAAATTTAATACCGAAAATCCGAATATCGGGGCATTTACCGAAGGCTGGGCACTATATGCGGAAACGCTGGGCCACGAATTCGGCCTGTACGACGATCCGGAAGCCTACTTCGGTCATCTGAACGATGAATTGCTGCGTGCTGTCAGGCTGGTGGTCGATACCGGCATGCACGTCAAAGGCTGGAACCGCGAACAGGCGATTGCCTACGCGCGCGAAACGCTCGGTTACAGCGAGGCGCGCGCCAAGAACCAGATCGAGCGCTATATGGTGTGGCCGGCGCAGGCGCTGAGCTACAAGATCGGCGCGCTAAAAATCCTGGAATTGCGCGAACGCGCGCGCAAGGCGATGGGCGACAAATTCAGCCTGCCCAAGTTTCACGAAGTGGTGATCGGCGACGGCACCCTGCCGCTGCCTCTGCTCGAAGCGCGGGTGGATCGCTGGATCGCGTCGGCGAAATAGGTGCCGAAAAGGCCTACGATGTTTTCACTAAAAAAAGGATATTCTGAATGCAAGCTGAGCGTTACCTCGTTATCGATTTTGAAGCCACCTGCTGCGACAAGGGCACGGTGGCGCGCGACCATATGGAAATCATTGAAATTGGCGCCGTGATGGTCGACGGCGCCAGCCTCGCCGTGGTCGACGAGTTCCAGAGCTTCATCCGCCCGGTGCGGCACCCGGTGCTCGCGCCGTTCTGCACCACGCTCACCTCGATTGAGCAAAAAGACGTCGACAGTGCGCCGCTGTTCGAGGAAGCGATCGATCATTTCAAAACCTGGCTGTATCAATACAGCGACTTCCTGTTCTGTTCCTGGGGCGACTACGACTTGAAACAGCTGCGCCAGGACTGCGCATTCCACAACGTGCCCTATCCGATCAATGCGTCGCACATGAACGTCAAGCGCCTGATGGCGGAACGCCAGAAGCTGTCCAAAAAACCGGGGCTGGGCGAAGCCATCCGGATGGCCGGCATGACATTCGCCGGCGCGCACCATCGCGGCATTGACGACGCCCGCAATATTGCGCGCCTGCTGCCGTACGCTTTCGGGGAAGCGCGTCTGAACCGCTGACCAGCCGGTAGCAGGCGGCGGCTCTCTCGCAGGAAAGAGAGTCTTTCATAGTAATCATTCCAAAAAACAGAACGGTTTGCTGAATGGAAGCGCTCGACCCAGGGGTATCCGCAACGATGATTGCATCGTTGCCTGGCCTCGGTTCCATGGCGGGCTACGGTGCGATCAAGTCGAACCTTGTTCGATGTCCAAGGCAGCTTCCTGATGAAAAATAAACTATTTACATCAATTGATCGGAAACCCGAACCGGAAGGAGCTGATTATGAAGAACCTGCGTCCCACCAAACTGCTGCGGCCTCTCGCTGTTCAGCTCGGAATTACCTGTTGCGCCGTGATGTTGCCTGCTTCGGCTTCCGCCGCCAATTTCTATAGCGGCGCGCACTGTGTCCCGGTTAACGGCACTCCGGTGTATGTCGACGGCATGGTCCAGAATGCGTCCACCACGAGTGAGCTGAGGGTGAATTGTCCCGTGATCACGGATGGCACCCGCGGACTGGAAAAGGCAGGTGTACGAGTCATTGACTACAGTGCGGCTTCCAACGTCTTCTGTACCCTGATCAGCCGTAGCTCAGCTGCGCGCGCCTACGCTGCTCCCCGCATTGAGAGCTCCGGCCGTGGGGGAGCACAGAACCTTGATTCGGTGGGGGTGAACGGTGGTGGTGCCGGGTATCGTACCTACTTCAATTGCGTGATTCCCCGCAAGGCACCGACCGAGCAGTCGTCGGGGATTGAAGCGTACTTCGCCCTGGAACCGTTGTAGCACACGCCGGCGAGTTGAAAGAGGTGCCCAGTCGCGTGTCGAGCACCGAGGAGTGAAACCTCGTCCGACTCGACACGCATCGTGTTCATGGCTTGCCGAAGAACAGATAAAACGTCTGATTGCCTCGTTCCCCGATCCCCACCGCCACGGTGAACGGCCCCAGGGCCGTATTCACCGCACCGAACAAGGAATTGGCAAACTGGACCCGTTCCATCGGGTCGCCATTCAAGCGCCGCGTCATCTTGCCTATTTCGACCGAGGCGCCCAGATACACGTTGCGGGTGCCCAGCAAGGTCGTCTTGAGCGTATATACGCCGCGCCCGAACAGATAATCGCCACCGAGGAACTGGCGCGCCTGGTAACCTGATAGGTTCAGGAATCCGCCCAGCGAAAACAATTCCATCAACGGCAAATCGTCGCCCCACAGTTTGCCCGCGCGTCCCGCCACGCTGAAACGGTGCGCGCCACTGTTCCACGCCCTTTCGTGGCCCATGTCGAGGCGCTTGTAGGCGAGCGTGCTGCGCACCGAGGTCGGGGCGATACGGGCATTCACAAAGGTGAAATTTCCCGACGATGGAAACACCCAATCGTCGAGCCGGTCTTGCACGTATTCGAGTTTGATGACGCCGATCTGGTTTCTCTCGCTGGTCAATTGCGATACGCCGATGCTGGGATCGGAGCGCTCGGTGCCGCGTTCCAGGCCCACTTTGAAGGTGCTGTCGTCATCGACGTGATTGACCAGATCGATCCCGACGGATGCGTGCTTGGCGCTGTAGGTCGCCACCGCCTTGTCGTTGATGATCAGGTTATCCTTGTTCTGCGAAAAACGCACTGTCGGCGCAATGTACCAGCGGCTTTCTCCTCCGAGCGGCTGATATAGCTGCGAGGTGAAGGAATTGAACTGGCCCAGCGAGACGGTATTGCGCCATTCCAGCCCTGAGCGCGTCAGCCATTTGCCACGATGCGCCAGCAGGATCGTAAAGTCGCTTTCGCCGGCCAGGTCGGTCGATAATCTCACGCCGGCCTGCAGATAATTCGGGCCCCATTGTTTTTCGACCGGCTCGATCACCAGGGTGCGCCCGTCCGGACCATGCTCGAAACGGTGCGTGACGTTTTCAAAGTCGCCCGTCGAATACAGGCTGTTCATGTTGGCGTGCAGTTCCGCCGTACTGAATTGCTGGCCCGGCTTGATCGAAAATTTGCGGTTGATGAACCGTTCGCTGACATGTTTCAGCTGTCTGGTATCGATGCGCACCGAATTGACCTTCACCACGGCCGGATGGCGCGCCGCGCGCGCGGCCAGGTGCGCCTGGAAGTCGGCTTCCGACAGGGCGAGCGGCGCCAGGCGCTCCGCCGCCACGCGCGCGGCGGCGGCGCCCATGTCGATGGTCTTGGCGGAATTTTCAAAATCGGCCGCGCTGAAGTCGCCCAGCTGCGGCAGGATCAATACATCCCGCGTCGTCAGTTCGCGCAGCGACGCCTCGACATTCTGCTCGGTGAGGATGTTGAGCATTTGCTGGCCCACGCCGAAGGCCGAGACGATCTGGTCGCGCTTGAGCAAAGGCGTGCCCAAATTGACGGCGATGACGATATCGGCGCCCATGCCGCGCACCACATCGACCGGCAGGTTGCGCACCAGACCGCCGTCGAGCAGCGCGCGGTCGTCAATCTCGACCGGAGCAAACACGCCCGGCACCGACATGCTGGCCCGCATCGCGCGCGCGATGCCGCCGCGTTCGAGCACCACCATCTTGCCGTTTTCGATGTCGGTGGCCACGGCGCGGAAAGGAATATCAAGTTCATCGAAATGCGCGACGTCGCCGGTGTTGGCGGCCAGGGTATGAAAGAAAAATTCGATCTGCTGGCCGTAATTGAGGCCGCGCGGCAGGCGCATTTCGGCGTCGGAAAAGCCGATCTCGCCGCTGACGATGTTCTTGCGCTCGGTCGCCTTGGCGTAGGTCGAGCGTTCCAGGCGCGGCGGACTGTCGGTAAGGACCTTGTTCCATTCGACGCCGGCGATGCGTTTTTCCAGATCGTCCGGACGGTTGCCCATCGCGTAGGCGCCGGCGACGATCGACCCCATGCTGGTGCCGACCACGTAATCGACCGGGATGCGCATGTCTTCGAGGACTTTGAGCACGCCGATGTGGGCCACGCCGCGCGCGCCGCCGCCGGAGAGCACCAGGCCGATTTTGGGGCGCTGGGGAGGATCGGCGGCGAGGACGGAGGAGTGGAAGACGGCGAGGAAGAGGAGGACGGAGGCGGAGAAGGCGCGCATGGCTTGACAGGTTGAGTTGAACGGCGAACGACAAGCACCCCGTCGTTCCCGCGAAGGCGGGAACCCAAGTTCGTGCTGCAGCTATAGGCGGCTTAAATAACTTGGGTTCCCGCCGAGTGCCGCCTTGGCGCGGGAACGACGGGGACTACTCTGGCCGCAGCGGTGTAAAGGCATCCTTGCCGACCACCGTGTTCCACTGTCTGACTTTATATCCGGTCACCACGCCATGAAGCAGATACGGATCGGCTTTGGCAAACGCCTCCACCACCGCCGGCGAATCGCTCTGGAACATCAGTACCGACATATCGGCCGGATCGGAAAACGCCCCGCCCATGATCAGTTCACCGCGTTCCTGCGCTTCCCATGCCAGTTTCAGGTGCTCATTGCGGTACTGGCCGCGACGTTCGAGATAATCCGGGGCCAGGTCGTAACATAACAAATAATGCATGCAATCTCCGTCAAAACGCCATCATAAAAACCGGTCGAGAATCTTCCGGCTGTGCTTGTCGATGGTGAACATATCGCGGATCAGAAACTGGATGCCGTGGTTATCGGCCACCAGCAGCGACGCATCGCCGATCCGGCGAATATCCTCTTCGCCCTTGAGCGTAAACGCGGTATCGCCCCGGTCGGTCTTCACTTCCCATGTGCATGGCGTGGCAAAACTGCTGACACTGACAATATGGTGAATCACCGGCATGAATTCGCGCCCATCGAGCTCATCTTGCACCAATTCACGGATTGCCGCTGGCAGTGCCCCCAAATTGTCGATCCAGCCGACTTCCTTGCCGTTGGTCAGCACCATCGAAATACCCTGGTCCGGCGCCTGGATCGGGAACGCCCGCACCGGCGAGACGCCATAATGGACTTCGCCGTCTTCCGCCGTCAGTGTCAGCTTGCCGAAACTGTCGCGGCTTAATGTAAATACCGAGCTTGCTGCGCTTGCCATGTCTTAATCCCCGTCCTTGTCGTCCATATCCGTATCGACGTTGCGCGCCTGCGCTTCGTACAGCCGGAAATAGGCGCCTTCGCGCGCCATCAGTTCGTCGTGGCTACCCTCTTCCATCACCACGCCGCGGTCCAGCACCACCAGGCGGTCGGCCCGGTGCAAGGTCGACAGGCGGTGCGCGATGGCGATCGTGGTGCGGCCCTGCACCAGGTTATCGAGCGCTTTCTGGATTTCCTTTTCGGTTTCCGAATCGACCGAAGACGTCGCTTCATCCATGATCAGGATGCGCGGATCGATCAGCAGCGCGCGCGCGATCGAAATGCGCTGGCGCTCGCCGCCCGACAAGCCCTGCCCGCGCTCGCCGACCATCGAATCGTAGCCCTGCGGCAGGCGCAGGATGAATTCGTGCGCGTGCGCCGCGCGCGCCGAGGCGATGATCTCCTCGCGCGTCGCATGCGGCTTGCCGTACGCGATATTTTCGGCGATGGTGCCGAAGAACAGGAACGGCTCCTGCAGCACCAGCCCGATATTTTGCCGGTAATCGGACACCGCGAACGAACGGATATCGACGCCATCGAGCAGAATCGCCCCTTCCGACACATCGTAGAAGCGGCAGATCAGATTGACCAGGGTACTCTTGCCCGATCCGCTATGCCCCACCAGGCCGACGAATTCGCCCGCCTTGATATTGAGCGAAATACCGCGGTTGACCGCGCGGTTGCCGTAACGGAAACCCACTTCGCGCAAATCGATGCGCCCTTCGATCTTGTCGAGCTTGACGGGATTGGCCGGTTCCGGAACGCTCGATACATGGTCCAGGATATCGAAAATACGCTTGGCGGCCGACGCCGATTTCTGCGTGACCGACACGATGCGGCTCATCGAATCGAGACGGCCGTAAAACCGGCTGCTGTAGGTAATGAACAAGGTCAGCACGCCGACCGTGATATTTTTGTTCGATACCAGCCAGATGCCGAATACCCACACCACCAGCAAACCGAGTTCGGTCAGGAACGAGACGGTCGGCGAAAACAGCGACCAGACCCGGTTGAGTTTATCGTTGACGGCCAGGTTATGCTTATTCGCATCGCGGAACCGGGTCGCTTCGCGCTGTTCCTGGGCAAAGGCTTTCACCACGCGCACGCCGGGAATGGTATCGGCCAGCACATTGGTCACTTCGCCCCAGACCCGGTCGATTTTCTCGAAGCCGGTGCGCAGGCGGTCGCGCACGATATGGATCATCCACGCGATGAACGGCAGCGGCACCAGCGTAATCACGGCCAGCATCGGATTGATCGAGCACAGGATCACGCCGGTCATGATAATCATCAGCACATCGGATGCGAAGTCGAGCAGGTGCAGGGATAAAAACACGCAGATGCGGTCGCTGCCGCTGCCGATGCGCGACATCAGGTCGCCGGTGCGCTTGCCGCCGAAATACTCGAGCGACAGCTTCATCAAATGTTCATAGGTGGCCGAGCGCAGGTCGGCGCCCATCCGTTCCGACACCAGCGCCAGCACATAGGTCTTGCCCCAGCCCAGCAGCCACGCCAGCACGGCCGAGCCGAACAGGCCGGCCATGTACAGCCACACCAGGTTCTGGTCCACCGGCTGCCCGTTCTGGAACGGGATCAGCACGTTATCCATCAGCGGCATGGTCAGATACGGCGGTATCATATGCGCCGCGGTGCTGGCGAGCATCAGGAAAAAGCCCAGCCCCAGCTGCCCGCTGTACGGCTTGGCGAAGCGCCACAGGCGGAACAGGGTCCAGGTCGACGGCGGCGTGTACAGCACCTTGGTGCAGATCGGACACTCGTCCTGCCCCGGTTCAAGCGGCGCCTTGCAGCTCGGGCACACATTCTGTTCGGCCAGCTGCACCGGCAAGCCGCTGACAAAACTGTCGCGCTGCTCGCTGAAATGGTCGAGCACGCGGATTGCGTGCAGGTTCTGCCCCAGGGTGAAGCGCCATGAGCTCAGCAAACCTTGCTCGTCGAACAATTGAAGATGGCCGACACCGGCATGATCGTGGTGCGTGAGCGACAATCCAGGGCGGAATCCCCACTCGCGCCACTCGGTTTCGCCCGGCGCGCGCGCCAGCAGGCGGCGGCTGGTGACCAGCACCAAGCCTTTTTTGAAGCGCAATTTGGCGTCGAGGTCAACCTCGACCCCACTTAAAACGTTTTCCCCTGGTGCAAGTTTTTTAGCGACGTCAACCTGCCAGTGTTCAGGCAGGGAAAGCGGCCCGGTGGGCGTCGTCATAGGAGAAACAGATGGATCTATAGTCATCGTAGTGCGGTTCCGGCTCTGGGCCACGAATTTACGGGCGGAAATTGTTCAACGTGGGCGCCGTCGGCAGGGGCTCCCGGAGATGCAGTACCAGCGTGCCGCAGGGCATGCCCGCGCGACGCGTTCGGGAATCCAGACTGGCAGAAATCGGTTCAGCACGGTAAGCTTCGTCTCTAGCAAGTATACAACATGATGCGCTTTGAAAAGCCTTACGAGGTCTTGGGGCGTGAACGACGCCAGGCCTGTTATCAAGAAATAACGACATGACAAAGAAGAAAGAAATCAGCGTTCTGCGGGTGAGCCACCTGCGCGGACCCAACATCTGGACCTATCGCCCGGTCATCGAGGCGTGGCTGGATATCGGCGCACTCGAAGATTTTCCCTCGAACCTGCTGCCCGGACTGTACGAACGCCTGACCGCCTGGCTGCCCGGCCTGATCGAACACCGCTGCGGCGTGGGCGAGCGCGGCGGCTTCTTGGAGCGCCTGCGCGAAGGCACCTGGTCCGGCCACATCCTGGAACATGTCGTTCTCGAACTGCAAAACCTGGCCGGCATGCGCACCGGCTTCGGCAAGACGCGCTCCACCGGCCAGCTGGGGGTCTACAAGATGGCCTTCCGCACGCGCCAGGAAGAAGTTGGCCTGGCCGCGCTCGACACCGGGCGCGCCCTGCTGATGGCCGCCATCGACGACACCGCGTTCGACCTCGACGCCGCCGTCGCCACGCTCAAGGACATCGTCGACCGCCAGTGCCTCGGCCCGAGCACCGCCCACATAGTCGAAGCGGCCACCGAGCGCAAGATCCCGTTCATCCGCCTCACCGACGGCAACCTGGTGCAGCTCGGCCACGGCGCCGCCCAGCGCCGCATCTGGACCGCCGAAACCGACCGCACCAGCGCGATTGCCGAAAGCATCGCCAGCGACAAGGACCTGACCAAGACCTTGCTCAAATCGTGCGGCGTGCCCGTGCCCGAGGGCAGCCTGGTACGCAGCGCCGAGCAAGCCTGGGAAGAAGCGCAGGACATCGGCCTGCCGGTGGTCGTCAAGCCCTACGACGGCAACCACGGGCGCGGCGTCTCGCTCAACCTGATGACCCAGGCCGACGTTGAGAAAGCCTACCACCTGGCCGCGCGCAAGGGCGAGAGCGCCAGCGTCATCGTCGAACGCTTCATCCCTGGCGACGAACACCGCCTGCTGGTGGTCGGCACGCGCATGGTCGCTGCCGCCAAGGGCGAATCGCTGTGGGTCACCGGCGACGGCGTGGGCGACGTCATCGCCCTGGTCAACAGCCAGATCAACACCGACCCGCGCCGCGGCGTCGGCGAAGATTCGCCGCTCAACCTCGTCGCACCGGACGTCTCCGCCGAAATCATCCTCGAACTCGAACGCCAGGGATTGAGCGCGCACTCGGTCCCGCTGGCGGGCCAGAAAGTGCTGATCCAGCCGAACGGCAACGTCGCCATCGACGTCACCGACCAGGTCCACCCATCGATCGCCCACGCCGCCGCACTGGCCGCGCGCATCGTCGGCCTGGACATCGCCGGCATCGACCTGGTGGCCGAAGACATCACCCGCCCGCTCGACACCCAGCGCGGCGCCATCATCGAAGTGAACGCCAGTCCCGGCCTGCTGGCCCACCTCAAACCCGGCCAGGGCGAAGCGCGCCCGGTCGGCACGGCCATCATCGAGCACCTGTTCGCCGCTGGCGAAAGCGGGCGCATTCCGGTGGTCGGCGTGACCGGCACCAGGGGCACCAGCCTGATTGCGCGCCTGATCGGCTGCCTGGTGCACCTGACCGGCAAGCACACCGGCGTGGCCAGCGGCCAGGGCCTGTTCCTCGACCAGCGCCAGGTCACGGGCGACAACGCCATGACGTTCGAGGCCGGCCAGCGCCTGCTGATCAACCGCACCGTCGAAGCGGCTGTTTTTGAAAGCAACGCACGCACGATCTTGTCCGAAGGCCTGGCCTACGACAAATGCACGGTGGGCGTGGTGACCGACATGGATGGCCACGAAGCGCTGACCGACTTCCACATCATGGATGCCGACAGCATGACCAACGTGATGCGCACCCAGGTCGACGTGATCCTGCCCGACGGCGCGGCGGTGCTCAACGGCGCCGATGAACGTGTCGCGGCGCTGGCCGAACTGTGCGACGGCCGCGTGATCTTCTACGCGCTCGACCCCGAACTGCCCGTGATCGTGGCGCACCGCGCCGCCGGCGAACGCGCGGTCTTCATGCGCGGCCAGGAGGTGGTGCTCGGCGACGGCGCGCAGGAAACGGTGCTGTTCCAGATGTCCACGCTCAAGCCGGGCACCGCCAGGTATCCCGAAACGGTGCTGGCGGCGGTGGCGGCGGCATGGGCGCTGGACGTTCCGGCGGCCCTGATCGGCGCCGGCCTGCGCACCTTCGACACGGCTGCGAATAACACAGCCAAAAAAGCCAAACTTTAACAAAACAGCGCCCGGCCGGAAACGGCCGGGCTGCCGGCAGTGTCAACGCCCGAGGGCGCAGCGACGCACCAGCGCAACACTTAGGATGAACGGTTTATGGAAGTATCTCGCGTACGGGCCCTGCGTGGTCCCAACCTCTGGAGCCACCACACCTCGATCGAAGCGATCGTTGCCTGCACCAGTGCCGAACAGGATATCGACGCCCTGCCCGGCTTCGAAGATCGCCTGCGCGCGCTGTTCCCGCAAATGAGCTCGCTGCAAACGCTCGGCCACTACGACCCCATCGCCATGGCCCAGGTGCTGGAACTGGCGGCGCTGTCGCTGCAGGCGCAAGCCGGCTGTCCGGTCACCTTCAGCCGCACCACCGCCACGCCCGAAAAGGGCATCTACCAGGTCGTGGTCGAGTACTCCGAAGAAGCGGTCGGGCGCCTGGCCATGGACCTGGCCGCGCAACTGTGCGCCGCCGCTGCCGGCGATACCCCGTTCGACCTCGGCGCCGCCCTCGCGCAACTGCGCGACCTCGATGAAGACGTGCGCCTGGGCCCGAGCACCGGCGCCATCGTGCAAGCCGCCGTGGCGCGCAACATCCCGTTCCGGCGCCTGACCGACGGCAGCCTGGTCATGTTCGGCTGGGGCAGCCGCCAGCGCAAGATCCAGGCCGCCGAAATCGACAGCACCGGCGCGATTGCCGAATCGATCGCGCAAGACAAGGAACTGACCAAGAAACTGCTGCACGCGGCCGGCGTGCCGGTGCCGCTCGGCCGCGTCGCCGCCGACCCGGACGACGCCTGGGCCGCCGCGCTGGAAATCGGACTGCCGGTCGTGATCAAACCCAAGGACGGCAACCAGGGCAAGGGCGTGACGGTCAACGTCACCACGCGCGAGCAGCTGGTGGCTGGCTACCACGCCGCCGCTGAATTCCGCGACGATATCCTGGTCGAGCGCTACCTGCCCGGCCACGACTTCCGCCTGCTCGTCATCGGCAACAAACTGATCGCCGCCGCGCGGCGCGACCCGCCCATCGTCGTTGGCGACGGCAAGCACACCGTGCGCGAGCTGGTCGACCAGGTCAACCTCGACCCGCGCCGCGGCAATGGGCATTCCACCTCGCTGACCAAGATCCGCTTCGACGACATCGCGCTGGCCAGCCTGGCCAAGCAAGGGCTGGTGGCCGAATCGGTCGCGCCCAAGGGCCAGCGCGTCATCCTGCGCAATAACGCCAACCTCTCGACCGGCGGCGCCGCCAGCGACGTCACCGACGACGTCCATCCCGAAGTGGCCGCGCGCGCGATTGCCGCCGCCCACATGGTGGGGCTGGACATCTGCGGCGTCGACCTGGTGTGCGACAGCGTGCTCAAACCGATCGAAGAGCAGAACGGCGGCATCGTCGAAGTCAACGCCGCCCCGGGTTTGCGCATGCACCTCTCGCCATCGTTCGGCAAAGGCCGTGCGGTGGGCGAAGCGATCATCTCCTCCCTGTTCGCCGACGGCGACGACGGCCGCATTCCCGTGGTGGCCGTCACCGGCACCAACGGCAAGACCACCACGGTGCGCCTGATCGCCCACCTGCTCACCGCCGGCGGCCTGCGCACCGGCATGACCAACACCGATGGCGTCTACATCGAAGGCCGGCGCATCGACAGCGGCGACTGCAGCGGCCCGCGCAGCGCGCGCAACGTGCTGCTCCACCCCGACGTCGACGCCGCCGTGTTCGAGACCGCGCGTGGCGGCATGCTGCGCGAAGGACTCGCGTTCGACCGCTGCCAGGTGGCCGTGGTGACCAACATCGGCGCGGGCGACCACCTGGGCCTGAACTACATCACCACGGTCGAAGACCTGGCGGTACTCAAGCGCGTGATCGTGCAGAACGTCGCCGACAGCGGCGTGGCGGTGTTGAACGCCAACGACCCGGTGGTGGTCGGCATGGCCAACAACTGCCGCGGCAGCGTCACCTTCTTCACGGCCGATGCCGGGCATCCGGTCATGTCGACCCACCGAGCCCAAGGTCAGCGCGTGGTCTACGTGGACGGCGGCATGCTGGTCGCCGCGCAAGGCAAGCTAGAGCACCGCATCGCGCTGGCCGACGTGCCGATCACGCGCGGCGGCAGCATCGGCTTCCAGGTCGACAACGTCATGGCCTCGGTGGCGGCCGCGTGGGCGGTCGGCACGGCGTGGGACGACATCCGCGCCGGGCTCACATCGTTCGCCAACGAGAGCGACAACGCGCCGGGGCGCTTCAACGTCTTCAGCTACCGCGGCGCGACCGTGATTGCCGACTACGGCCACAATCCGGACGCCATCCTGGCGCTGGTGGGTGCGGTGGAAAGCATGCCGGCCAAGCGGCGTTCGGTGGTGATCAGCGGCGCGGGCGACCGGCGCGACGAAGACATCCGCCAGCAGACCGAGATTCTGGGCGCCGCGTTCGACGAGGTGCTGCTGTACCAGGACCAGTGCCAGCGCGGGCGGGCCGACGGCGAAGTCGTCGCGCTGCTGCGCCAGGGCTTGGCGGGCGCCGTGCGCACCACGCACGTGGACGAAATCAACGGCGAGTTCGTTGCGATCGACACGGCGCTGGCGCGTCTCGGCGAAGGCGACCTGTGCCTGATCCTGATCGACCAGGTCGACGAAGCGCTGGCCCACATCGCCGGCCGCATCGCCCAAGGCTAACCTAACATTAGAAATAATTGTCCGCCAGAGGTCAGAAAATCCGCAAGATCAAGCTCTGGCCTCCTACAACCGGGGTCAGAGCTCTGATTCGAAATTGTTTTGAACAGGCAACTGTCCCAGCTCGGCTACATCCTCACCCAGCGCAACGTCATCGCTCTGTATATGGCCCGTGATTGCCCCGATCACCGTCGCCCCGACTAAGGTGTATAGCTAGATTATTCTTGCAAGGCTGTAATTAATTGCTAGTCAGAGCTCTGACCCCGGTTGTGCATTATTTGCGCAGAGCAAAAATATTAACGTTGATAGACAGTTAAATAACAACTACACTGGGGCGCCTTTATCACCAATAATAGATGCCATGACGCAACAAGATGAATCGGATCGCCGGCCCATTACCGTCCGCGATGCGGGCTGGGCGCGGCGGATGGCGCGATGGCTGGCCGGCAGAGGCATCAGCCCCAATCAGATTTCCGTTTTCAGCATCGTCTTTGCCGCCCTCGGCGCCGCTGCGCTCATACGCGGCGGTCTCTTCATGCAGCATTCCGCCCCGTACCTGGTCGCCGCCGCGCTGTGTATCCAGGGCCGCCTCTTGTGCAATCTGTTCGATGGCATGGTGGCCGTCGAGTACAACAAGGCCACGCCGCTCGGCCCCGTGTTCAACGAATTCCCCGACCGTATCGCCGATTCGCTGCTGCTGGTCGCCGCCGGCTATGCCGCCGCCGATCCCGTGCTCGGCTGGCTCGCAGCCTTGGCCGCTGCGCTGACCGCCTACGTGCGCGTGTATGGCGCTTCCTGCGGCCTCGGCCACGATTTCCGCGGCCCCATGGCCAAGCAGCACCGGATGGCCGTCCTCACCGTGGCCTGCCTGGTCGCCGCCGCCGTCCCGGTGCTTCCGCTCGGCTACGCCACCATGGGCGTGGCCATGGCCATCATCGCCCTACTCAGCCTGGTCACCTGCGTCACGCGCACGCTGGCCCTGTGCCGCCAGCTCGAACAGAAAGCCAGGCCGTGAACGCGTTCTTTCGCATCCAGCGCGACGCCTTGCTCGGCCTGCAGCGCCTGATCGTGGGCGGCGCCGCTTTTTACGACGTGCCGCCCGTCCATCCCTGCGTGTATTTCGCCAATCACACCAGCCATCTCGATACGACGGGCTTGCTGGCCGCCATTCCGCCCATCATGCGCGACCGCACGCGCCCGGTTGCCGGCGCTGACTACTGGGACAAGACGGCACTGCGCCGCTATATCGCGCACAGCTTGCTGAACGTGGTGCTGGTCGACCGCGCCAAGGGCGGCGCCGAGGCCCTGGTCCCGCTGACCGAGGCGCTCGACCAGCAGGATTCGCTGATCGTGTTTCCCGAGGGAACGCGCAAGGATGCGACCTTGCCGGGCGAATTCAAATCCGGGCTGTATCACCTGAGCCGTGACCGACCGACCCTGGCCCTGGTCCCGGTGTACCAGCAAAACCTGCACCGCGCGCTGCCCAAGGGCGCCCCGCTGCCGTTGCCGCTGCTGTGCCGCTCGCATTTCGGCGCGCCGCTGTACAACGACCGCGGCGAGGATAAGGAAACCTTCCTCGCCCGCATGCACCAGGCCGTGTGCGACCTGGCGGATACCTTCTGAGGCTGTTCCTATGACACCCCAATTCATTCTTACCGGCCAGATTCTGCTGGCGATCCTGGTCGTCGCCTCGGCGGTCGGCTTCGTGCTGCGGCTCAAGCATCCGGGCAGCGCGACCATCGTCAACCTGAACGCCCGCATCAACGCGTGGTGGGTCATGGCCGGCGTGCTGTTTTCGGCGCTGATCCTGGGCCGTTACGTGACGATCGTGGTGTTCGGTTTTGCCTCGCTGATGGCGCTGCGCGAATTCCTTACCCTCACGCCCACCCGCAAGAGCGATTACTGGCCCCTGTTCATCGCCTTCTTCATCGCCCTGCCGGCCCAGTACTGGCTGCTGTGGACCGAGTGGTACGGCCTGTTCGCGATCATGATCCCGGTGTATATCTTCTTCCTCATATCCGCCGCCAGCGCGCTCAGCCAGGATACCGACGATTTCCTGTCGCGCAATGCGCGCATCCTGTTCGCGGTGATGATCTGCGTGTACGGCGTCAGCCATGCGCCGGCGCTGCTGATGCTCGATATTCCGGACTTTGAAGGCCACAACGCCCAGTTGCTGTTCTTCTTCATTTTCACAGTGCAGATCAGCGATGTGCTGCAGTATGTGTTCGGCAAGCTGCTCGGCAAGCACAAGCTGGCGCCCAAGCTGAGCCCGGCCAAGACCTGGGAAGGCTTGATCGGCGGCGGCCTGGCGACCATGCTGATCGGCGCGCTGCTGTCGTTCGTCACGCCGTTCACGCCGCTGCAGGCGGCCGGCATGGCCGCGCTGATCGTGGTCGGCGGCGCCATGGGCGGCCTGGTCATGTCGGGCGTGAAGCGTTCGCTCGGCGCCAAGGATTGGGGCACCGGTATCGCCGGGCATGGCGGCTACATGGACCGCCTCGATTCGCTCGGCTTCGCCGCGCCCGTCTTCTTCCATATCGTGCGCTGGCTGTGGGCCCTGCCCTGATCTGCCCGTAGCGCAAGTACGTCCCTCCCCGCCTTCCGTTCCCTGCGCCAGCCGCCGCCGTCTCGCCCTCATCGGAGCGGCGGCCGGCGTTCGGCTTGATTTTCTTATAATTTCTGAAAAGATGTGTAGTAATATTACATCGGCTTTCAGCCTATCGACAGCGGCGTCACAAAAACGACGTATCCAGGACAAGGGCGCCGCCGCACATCCCCCCTCTTCAGGAGTTGCACATGCATTCTCTAGGTAGTATTACTTCACGCTTCACATTGCCCTATCAGCGCCTCCTCGGCGCCAGCTTGTGCGCCAGCCTGCTGGCCGCCTGCGGTGGTTCCGACACCACCAGCGCCCCCGAAACCCCGGCAATGATGACGGAGTCGGTTCAGCGCGCGTCGGTCTCGGCGGTGGCCGTGGCCCCCGGCACCATCCGCATGCACTACCGGCGCGCCCAGCGCGACGAAGCCCAGTGGGGCGTGTATTCCTGGTCCGGCCCGGCCAAGCCCAGCGTGGAATGGATCAAGGACCGCTTCATGCTGGCCGCCAGCGACAGCTACGGCGGCTATGTCGACATTGCGGTCGACGCCACCAAAACGAAAATCGATTTCCTGCTCACCGACGGCAGCGGCAACAAGAACTGCGCCAGCGACCAGGCCGGCGACTTCGCGCCCGACATCGCCACCCGTGGCCAGGAAGTCTGGCTGCTCGAAGGCGACTGCAAGGTCTACACCAGCGCTCCGGCCATCAGCTTCGGCAACCTGGCCAACGCCGCCGCGCACTGGCTCTCGCCCGATACCGTGGTGTGGCCGGGCACGCCCGCCGGGGGCAGCTACAAGCTGTTTTACGCGGCCAACGGCGGCCTCGGTTCCGCACCAGGCGGCGTTACCGGCGCCGATGGCAGTATCGACCTGCGCGTGGCCGGCGCACTGACGCCGGCGCTGCAAGCGAAGTATCCGCACCTGGCCGCGTCCACCGCGTTGACGGTATCGGGCGCCGACGTGGCCGGCCTGCCCGCCAAGGTCAGCAGCCAGTTCGCCATCGCCCAGTTCGACGCGGCGGGCAAGCTGGTACAGGTCACATCCCTGCAAACGAGCGGCCTGCTCGACGCCCTGTTCGCCCCGGCCGCCGCCAACAGCGTGCTCGGCGCCACCTTCAACCGGGCCGGCGTACCGACCTTCCGCGTGTGGGCGCCGACCGCCAAATCGGTCTCGCTCAATGTGTACGCGAACGCCGGCACGGCCAGCGCAGCCAGCGTGCCGATGACGCGCGACAGCGCCAGCGGCGTGTGGCACTACACCGCCCCCAACGCCGCCTGGACCAACCGCGCTTACTACACCTACACGGTCAATGTGCTGTCGCGCTGGGCCAATAACACGGTGGTGAGCAACGTGGTCACCGATCCGTACTCACTGAGCCTGAACGCCAACGGCCAGCGCAGCTTCATCGCGAACCTCGACAGCGCCGCGCTCAAACCATTCGGCTGGGATTATCATCCGATTCCGCGCCTGGAGCATCCGACCGATATCTCCCTGTACGAACTGCAGGTGCGCGATTTCAGCGCCAGCGACATGACGGTACCGGCACACCATCGCGGCAAATTCCTCGCCTTCACCGATCTGCATTCGAACGGCATGCGCCACCTGCGCGCATTGCAGCGCGCCGGCATGAGCCACATCCACCTGCTGCCGAGTTTCGACATCGCCAGCGTCAACGAAACCGGCTGCGCCACACCGGCCATTCCGAACGCCGCCGCCAACGCCGAGGCGCAGCAGGCCGCGGTGGCGGCCGCCGGCGACAGCGACTGCTTCAACTGGGGCTACGATCCGGTCCATTACAGCGCGCCCGATGGCAGCTTCGCGACCGATGCCAATGACGGCGCGGTGCGCGTGCGCGAGTTCCGCGCGATGGTCAAGTCGCTCCACGAACAAGGCTTGCGCGTGACGATGGACGTGGTCTACAACCATACCAGCGGCTCGCAGCAAGGCCCGCTGTCGGTGCTCGACAAGATCGTGCCGGCGTACTACTACCGCCTCAACCCGAGCGGCGGCATCATCAACGACAGCTGCTGCGCCGACACCGCCGCCGAAAACGCCATGATGGCCAAGCTGATGATCGATTCGGTCGTCACCTGGGCCACCGACTACAAGGTCGACAGCTTCCGATTCGACATCATGGGCATGGCGCCGCTGTCGGTGATGACCAGGCTGAAAGCGACGGTCGACCGCGCAGCGCAGCGCGACATCTACCTGTACGGCGAAGCCTGGAACTTCGGCACGGTCGGCAACGACGCACGCTTCGTGCAGGCGCGCCAGGCCAACATGTTCGGCAGCGGCATCGGCTCGTTCAACGACCGCCTGCGCGATGCCGTGCGTGGCGGCGGCTGCTGCGACGGCGGGGCGGATCTGATCAGCCAGCAGGGCTTCATCAACGGCGCCTTCCTCGACCCGAATGCGACCAGCACGCAAACGAAGGACGATCTGCTGCGCCTGGGCGACTTGATCAAGGTAGGCTTGTCGGGCACCCTGCGCGACTACAGCTTCACCGACCGCACGGGCGTCGTGCGCAAGAATGCGGACATCGATTATTTCGGGCAGAAGGCGGGATTCGCAGCCAGTCCGGCCGAGACCATCAACTATGTCGAAGCGCATGACAACCAGACCCTGTTCGACCTGAACGCCTTCAAGCTGCCGCAGGCGACCAGCCTGGCCGAGCGCGTGCGCGTGCAGAACCTGGGCGCGGCGATCAACATGCTGTCGCAGGGCGTGCCCTTCTTCCATGCGGGGCAGGAAATCCTGAGGTCGAAGTCGCTCGACCGCGACAGCTACAACGCGGGCGACTGGTTCAACCGCCTCGACTTTTCATACCAGTCGAATAACTTCGGCGTCGGCTTGCCGATGGCGGGCGTGAACAAGGCCAATTGGGAACTGATGTCCCCGATCCTGGCCAATGCGCTGATCAAGCCCGATACGGCGGCGATTGTGTCGGCGCGCGATTACTTCCTCGACCTGCTCGAAATCCGCAACGACACGACCCTGTTCCGCCTGCGCAGCGCCAGGGATGTGAGCGAGCGGCTCAGGTTCCACAACGTCGGGCCGCGGCAGGTCGCCGGCTTGATCGCGATGAGCATCGACGGGCGCCGTTATCCGGGCGCGAAATACGGCAGCGTGGCGACATTCTTCAACGTCGACAAGGTCGCGAAGACCATCACGATCGATGAACTCAAGGGGCGCAGGCTGGCGCTGCACAAGGTACAGCGCAAGTCCGACAACGACCGGCTCGCCAGGACGGCAACGTACGAGCGCGCCAGCGGCACCTTCAGCATCCCGCCACGCACGACGGTGGTGTTTGTGGAGAATGGGGCGTTCTGGCAAAACGACGATTAAGGTGCACCTAACGGGGCAAAACGAGGCTCGCTAGCGTCTGCTTCGTCGTTCCCGCGCAGGCGGGGACCCAAGTTCCGCACTCAGTCGTTGGCTGCGAAGCGGACCTGGGTTCCCGCCTGCGCGGGAACGACAGGCGTGCTGCCGATACCAAGATCGGTATCGGCAACGGCAAAAACATGATTGGAGCAATTTCTGCGTGTCCCCTATGATTCGGGCAAACAAGAGCATTTAGCTCAATAACGATCATTGGAGACCCATGAAACATACCGCCCCCGCCTGCGGCCGCGCCCGCACGGCCCGTCCGATCGTCCTCAAATCCCTGGTCGCTTCCCTGCTCGGTGCCGGCATGCTCAGTCACGCCTCGGTCGCCGCCCAGGAAGCGGTCCCCGCCCCCGCTGACACCGCCGTCGTCACCGTCAGCGGCGTGCGTAAAGCGGCGCAGAGCGCGCAAACGATCAAGAAGAATGCCGACCAGGTGGTCGACTCCATCGTCGCCGACGATATCGGCAAGTTCCCCGACAAGAACGTGGCCGAAATCCTGCAGCGCGTCCCAGGCGTGCAGGTCACGCGCGGCGGCGGTGAAGCCGGCACGGTGATCATCCGCGGCCTGGGCGGCGTGGTCGCCCTCCTCAACGGACGCGAATTTTTCTCCGACACCGGCCGCAGCCTGTACCTGTCCGATGTGCCGGCCTCCATGCTGCAGCGTATCGATGTCTACAAGACCCAGGGCGGCGACCTGCCCGAAGGCGGCACCGCCGGCGTGATCGACGTGCGCACCAACCGCCCTTTCGACTTCAAGGGCCGGCAGGTCAACCTGAATGCGCGCGTGGAGAACCGCGACAAGGCCAAGACCAATAATCCCGACGTGAGCGCGATGCTCAGCGACCGCTGGAAAACCGGAATCGGCGAAATAGGTGCGCTGGTTGGCTTGTCGTTCCAGCGCGGGCGCTATCACGATGAAGTGGCATTCGCCGGCTTTCCGATCCCGATCGACAATGGCGTGACCGGCGCCGAAAACTTCGGCCGCTTCATGGGCAACGGCGACCGCAAGCGCGAGGCAGGTAACTTCGCGCTGCAATGGCGTCCGAGTCCGGCCGTGGAAGTGTTCGCGGAAGGCTTTCGCACGAATATCGACCACCGCTTCCAGAACAATTTCATGATCGGGTTCCCGCCGCACTTCGCCGGCGCGACCATCACGACCAAGCCGGGCACCAACAATCTCGACACCATCACGCGCCTGAACCAGGATGCGCCGGGCTTCTCGTCGACCCAGGCTTACCAGCACGATGTGACCAACGAACAGGTGGCCCTCGGTGCGCGCTGGGACGCCACGCCCAATCTGCGCTTGACCACGGAAGTGGCGCGCACCGCCAGCTACTTCAAGGAGCGGCGCGTGATTTTCGACTTCGATTACACGGCGCGCGGCTTCCTGGGCGCGGTGCGCTCGGGCGGCGGCTACCTGGACTTCCCGGGTACGAACATGGAAGACCCGGACGACGCCAAATTCCGTGTGCGCGGCGGCACCGATATCGCCAACGCGCGCCAGGGCACGTCGAACGACTGGCGCGGCGATGTGGTCTACGACGCCAGCGAGAACGGCGTGCTCGGTTTTGTGAAGGAACTTTCCGGCGGCGTGCGCCTGGCCGAGCGCAAGGCGTCGTCGCGCGGCATCCGCGACATGTGGTACGCCAACAGTCCGCAAAATGGGGTGGCGGCGAGCCGCTTTCCGGGCTTGTGGACCCTGTCGGCGCCAACCGGCGGCAATTATGGCGTGAACCGCTACGTGGTGGCCGACCATAACTATATCCTCGACAATACCGACGTCGTGCGCACCATCCTGACCGGCTCGCCCACGCAGCTGGAAGACAATCCGCTGTCGTATTACAGCGACGTGGAGCGTACCTCGGCCTTGTACGCGAAGGCCAAGTTCGGTTTCCATCTGGGCGTGCCGATCAGCGGCGTGGTGGGCGCGCGCTTGGTGCGCACCGAGCAGACGCTCAAGGGCAATTCGTCCATCGTCGGCGTGATCGCGCCGGTGTCGGTCGATACCAGCCGCACCGATGTGCTGCCGAGCCTGGCGCTGCGCGCGGAACTCGCGCCGACCCTGGTGGCGCGCCTGATCAGCGGCCGCGCGGTCGAGCGGCCGGCGTTTGCCGATTACAATCCGGCGCTGCGGCTGACCGAAGGGGTGGCGGCGACGCCGACCACGTCGGGCATCGTCGGCACCGGCGCGGCGGGCAACCCGAATCTGCGGCCGACCAAGTCGGATAATATCGACGTGGCGCTGGAGTGGTACTTCGCGCCCACCGGTTCGCTGACCGGGACGATTTTCCAGCACAAGTTCATCGACCGTTCGGTGGAGAAAGCGGCGCGCGAAATCATCAACGGCCGCGAGTACGATGTGACGCGCCGCTACAACCTGACCAAGGCCAATCTGGAAGGCGTCGAGATGAGTTACCGGCAGTTTTACGATTTCCTGCCGGGGATGCTGAGCGGACTGGGGCTGGAGGCGAACTTCACGTACATCACCGGCAAGCAGACCAATCCGGACGGGCGCGAGTCGTCGTTCCTGGGGATGTCGAAGACCTCGTATAACCTGGTGGGGCTGTATGAGAAGGAGGCGTGGTCGGCGCGTCTGGCCTACAACTGGCGCTCGAAGTTCACGGCCGAGGAACGCTATCGGGGCAATGACAAGCTGGACTTGTATGTGGCGCCGCTGCGGTCCTTGGACGGGTCGCTGTCGTACCGGATCAGCAAGCAGCTGACCGTGACCCTGGATGGGAATAATCTGCTGGACCAGCCGTACCACGATTACTTCAACAAGGACCCGGGCCTGGTGCGCGATACGCGCCGTTACGACCGGGCGGTGGGGTTGGCGCTACATTACAAGTACTAGACATTGATCCGTCGTTCCCGCGCAGGCGGGAACCCAAGTTCGTACCGTAACCGGCGGCTCCGCAAACTTGGGTTCCCGCCGAGTGCCGCCTTGGCGCGGGAACGACGGCGAGGAGGAAGCAACGTTTATAGGTTACAGAAACGCGCCAACCACGCCGCAATCGGCACAAGCGCCCGTAATCCACCCGCTCCCCCGGGCAGCATTCCTCCTGCAATGGTAAGCTCTTGTTTTTTCACAAACAACATCGCGAACCCTTGCGAGCCTGCAGAAAGCTTCCATGAAACAGAACTATATCAACGGCGCCTGGGTCGACGGCGCTTCGTCGTCCGCCAACATCAATCCCTCGAGCACGAACGACATCATCGGCCACTACGCGCAGGCCGACGCGCAGCAGACCGAGCTGGCGATCGCCGCCGCCGCTGCCGCCGCGCCCGGCTGGGCCCTGTCCAACATCCAGATGCGCGCCGATGCGCTCGACAAGATCGGCAGCGAAATCCTGGCCCGCAAAGAAGAGCTCGGCACGCTGCTCTCGCGCGAAGAAGGCAAGACCCGGCCGGAAGGCATCGGGGAAGTCGCCCGCGCCGGCGCCATCTTCAAATTCTTCGCCCAGGAATGCCTGCGCCTGCGCGGCGACAAGCTGCCGTCCGTGCGCCCGAATCTCGATGTGGAAGTCACGCGCGAGCCGGTCGGCGTGGTCGGCATCATCGCGCCGTGGAACTTTCCGATTGCCATCCCATCCTGGAAAATCGCGCCGGCCCTGGCTTACGGCAACTGCGTGCTGATCAAACCGGCCGAACTGGTGCCCGCCAGCGTCTGGGCCCTGACCGAAATCATCAGCCGCGCCGGCCTGCCGCCGGGCGTGTTCAACCTGGTGATGGGCCGCGGCAGCGTGGTCGGCCAGGCTTTCCTGCATGACCGCCGGGTCAACGCCATCAGCTTCACCGGCTCGGCCGCGACCGGCGCCAAGGTGGCGGCCGCCGCCATCGGCCGCATGGCCAAGGTGCAGATCGAAATGGGCGGCAAGAATCCGCTGATCGTCCTCAACGATGCCGACCTGGCCACTGCCGTCAACTGCGCGGTGCAGGGCTCGTTCTTTTCGACCGGCCAGCGCTGCACGGCGTCGAGCCGCCTGATCGTCGAAAAAGGCATCTACCCGGCGTTCGTGGCCGCCATGCGCGAGAAACTGGCCACATTGACGGTGGGCGACGCGCTCGGCGCCGGCGTCGACATCGGCCCGGTGGTCGACCAAAGCCAGCTCGACCAGGACATGGAATACATCGGCATCGGCCGCGAAGAAGGCGCGACCCTGGCCTTCGGCGGCGAGCGCGTGGAATGCGCGACGCCGGGCTTCTTCCTGCGCCCTGCCCTGTTCACGGACTGCAGCAACGACATGCGCATCAGCCGCGAAGAAATCTTTGGCCCGGTCGGCATGGTGATTCCGGCCGACAGCTACGAGCACGCGCTGGCGATGGCCAACGATACCGAGTTCGGCCTGGCCAGCGGCATCGTCACCACCTCGCTCAAGTACGCGACCCACTTCAAGCGCCACGCCGAAGCGGGCATGGTGATGGTCAACGTGCCGACCGCGGGCGTCGACTACCACGTGCCGTTCGGCGGACGCAAAGGGTCGAGCTACGGTTCGCGCGAACAGGGCACTTACGCGGCCGAGTTCTTTACCACCGTCAAGACCGCTTACTGCGGCGTGTAACAACCTTCTGCGCTGCCCTGGCGGGCGGCCCGGCCGCCGTCAAGGGCATTGCTCACCGGGCAAACGGCGGCGCGGCCGCGCCGTGCGGCCCGCTGCTCGACACCGTGCGGTTGGCGCCCACGCCAGTGGCGCGCTGCGCGGCAAAGCCGACCATGCACAGGCCAAGGAGCAGTACCGCATAGGTGTCGGGCTCGGGCACGGCGCTGGTCGGATCGAGCCGCAAGGCGTAGCACTGGCCATCCTTGCAGCCGGTGGCGGCGATCTGCTGCAGGTCGTTGATGGCGCGCGCCTCCTGCAGCATCCAGCCGGCGGCGGGATCGATCAGCGTGTTCAGGTCGCGCAGGGCGCCATTTTCGTACAGGAAAGCGCGCTGCACACTGCCGCTCTTGCCTTCGCCAACGATCTGGCCCAGATTGTTGATATCGAAGGCCGTACTGCCGGCTTCCTCGCCGCCCAGGGTGCCCAGATCGGTCATCACACCGTTAACATACAGGAAGGCGTGCCGGATCCCGTGGCCGGATGGATACTCCTCCATGCTGCCGGCGTCCCCCACGACCGCGCCGCGGTCGTTGATCGCATAACCCTCGCTATACAGCCCGCCCAAGGTACCCAGATCGGTCATGACGCCGCCGCTGTACAGAAAGGCGTGGTAAGGATGTTCGGGACCGCCATCGGTACTGACCGAGGACAGCCCGGTGACCTGGCCGGCATTGTTGATGGCCCGCGCGCGGCTCATGTCGCCGTTGGGCAAGGTGCCGATGTTGCGCATCACGCCGCTGGACATCACGAATGCCCGCTCCAGGTTCCATTCGTCCGGATTGCCGGTGCTGGCGCTGCCGACAATATCACCCTGATGATTGACGCCGTAGCCTCTGCTGTACATGCCGCCCAGCGTACCGAGATCGCGCATGGCGCCATTGGCGTAGCTGAACGCGCGATCCTCGCCGGCGCGGTTGGTCGAGGACCCTGCCACCGTGGCGCCGTCGCTGAGGGCGCCGGCGACAGTGTCGCCCCCGAGGGAACCGAGGTCGAGCGGCGCGCCGCCGGTGTTGAGGAAGCCGCGCGTGGCGCCGATGCTGTCGGTATAGGCGCCGAGCACGTGACCGCTCAGGTTGATGTCGCGCGCGCTGCTGCCGGCGACGCCGACCGTGGTGACGCTGTAGCGCGTCGCCGCCGGGGCCGCCGGGGCTGCCAGCGGCAGCGTGAGGCCGGCGATCAGGACCAGTCTGAAGTAATGCCAGGGGATGAACATGGAAGACTCCTTGACGGAAATCGGATGGGTTCGATGAATACGAACCCGGCCCGGACCGGTGCGGCGTGGCCCTTTTCAAGAATAGGCCGGTGAGTGCGCGCGCGTCTGCGCCACGTCACGCAGCGGCGGCACGAACATGCCTTCTCGCTTGCGGAAAAACCGGTACGGCGGGCAGTTGCATTTCCTGAGCAAAAGTTCATTGGCGGCCGGCGGCCCCGTTTGCAGGCGCAAAAAAACCGCCCGGTTTCAAGCCGGGCGGCTTTTTTGCGAAGCGGGGCACGACTGCGATCAGGCTGCCAGCGCTACTTCCTCTTCATTGGCAACACTGCTCACCACGGGTTGGCGAATCAGGTAGTCGAACGCACTGAGCGCGGCTTTCGATCCTTCGCCCGCGGCGACGACGATCTGCTTGTACGGTACCGTGGTCACATCGCCGGCGGCAAACACGCCCGGCACACTGGTGTGGCATTTGGCATCGACGACAATCTCGCCGTACTTGCTCAGCTCCAAAGTCCCTTTCAGGAATTCGGTATTCGGCACCAGCCCGATTTGCACGAACACGCCTTCCAGCGCCACGTGATGCGCCGTATCGGTGGCACGGTCCTTGTAGCCCAGGCCATTGACCTTTTGGCCGTCACCGGTAATCTCGGTGGTCTGGGCATTCACGTGGATCGTGACGTTGGAGAGGCTCTTGAGCTTGTTGACCAGGACCGCGTCGGCCTTGAGCGCATCGGCAAACTCGACCAGGGTCACGTGCTGGACGATGCCCGCCAGGTCGATCGCCGCTTCCACGCCCGAGTTGCCGCCGCCAATCACCGCTACGCGCTTGCCTTTGAACAAGGGGCCGTCGCAATGCGGGCAGTACGCCACGCCCTTGTTCTTGTACTCGGCTTCGCCGGGCACGTTGACGTTGCGCCAGCGCGCGCCGGTCGAGACGATCACGCTGCGGGCCTTGAGCACGCCGCCGTTTTGCATGTGTACTTCGACCAGGCCACCCGGGGTAGCGGCGGGAACGATGCGCTCGGCCCGCTGCAGGTTCATGATGTCGACTTCATAGTGCCGGACCTGCGCCTCGAGGGCGGCGGCGAATTTGGGGCCGTCCGTTTCCAGCACCGAGATATAGTTTTCGATGGCCATGGTGTCGTTGACTTGGCCGCCGAAGCGCTCCGCCGCCACGCCGACACGGATGCCTTTGCGTGCCGCGTACACCGCTGCCGCCGCGCCGGCCGGGCCGCCGCCGACGATCAGCATGTCGAAGGCGGACTTCTGATTGAGCTTTTTGGCTTCACGTTCAGCCGAGTTCACGTCGAGCTTGGCGACGAGTTCTTCCACGGTCATATGACCGGAGGTAAACATTGTGTCATTCTTGAAGACCATCGGGACCGCCATCACCTGGCGCGTCTCGACTTCCGACGGGAACAAACCACCGTCGATGATCACGGTACGGATCTTCGGATTGAAGACCGCCATCAGCGTCGCTGCCTGCACCACGTCGGGGCAATTGTGGCAGGACAGGGACATATACACGTCGAAATCCATGGCTTCATCGAGCGCCTTGATGGCCTCGATCACTTCTGGTTCCACTTTCGGCGGATGGCCGCCGGTCCACAGCAGGGCCAGCACCAGCGAGGTGAATTCATGGCCGAGCGGAATGGCGGCGAAGCGCACGCCGTGGGTCTCGCCTTCGCGGGCAATGACAAACGAGGGCTTGCGGCTATCGGTGCCCGACTCGTCAACACTGACTTTATCGGACAGGCTGCTGATCTCGGCCAGCAGTTCACGCAGTTCGGCACTTTTTTCGCTGTGATCGAGCGTTGCGATGAGACGAATCGGCGCGCTCAGGTTTTGCAAATAGCCTTGCAACTGAGTTTTGAGAGTGGCGTCAAGCATGTTGATATCCGTAAGAAAGTGCCTTGAATTAAATCCGGGAACCATCGGGCTGGTTCCCGGTGCAGGAAGGGAAGCGCAAGGCGCCGCTCCATCCCTGTTTACAACAATTTAGATCTTGCCGACCAGGTCCAGCGATGGGGTCAGGGTCTTCGCGCCTTCGTTCCACTTGGCCGGGCACACCTGGCCTGGGTTGGCGGCAACGAACTGGGCAGCCTTGAGCTTGCGCAGGGTTTCCTTGACATCACGGGCGATGGCGTTGTCATGGATTTCCAGGGTCTTGATGACGCCTTCCGGATTGATGATGAAGGTGCCGCGCAGTGCCAGGCCTTCTTCTTCGATGTGCACGCCGAACGCGCGGGTCAGTTTGTGGGTTGGATCGCCAACCAGCGGGAACTTGGCCTGGCCAACGGCAGGCGACGTTTCGTGCCAGACTTTGTGCGAGAAGTGGGTGTCGGTGGTGACGATGTACACTTCCGCGTTGGCTTTCTGGAATTCGGCGTAGTTCTGGGCCGCATCTTCGACTTCGGTTGGGCAGTTGAAGGTGAACGCGGCAGGCATGAAAATCACGACCGACCACTTGCCCTTCATCGACTCGTTCGACACTTCAACAAATTTGCCGTTGTGGAAAGCTTGGGTTTTGAATTCGGGAATTTGCGTATTGATCAGCGACATGGGTATCCTCGTGCGTGAATTTTGTAGGTTAAGAAAAACTATCGAATGAGAAGCTCTCATTGGTTTCTATGATACGACAAGATGGGCTGAGCACCTCATTGTTTGTATTAATGAGGGTCATTGGGAATTTTGTGAAGAGCCCAGCGCGGATGACGGTGGAATCGGCGTTTTTCCCGCCGTTGAGGGCGCGCTTCAGCGCATTCACCCGCGGCCGTGATAGAATCTATCCATAAAACCGTCTCGATTCCTCGTTCTTTACCAGGAAGAGGTTCGGACTCTCGCACTCGAGCGGGTCTGGCAAGACTGCCACGCTCTCTGCTGGCATATAGAGACTGACGAGGCTGTTTGATAATAGCGTTGGAAGGAAGTCATCACACACGGAGGCTATCATGGCCCGTAAGCCGCAAAAACACATCAACTTGGCTAAGCAAAACAATGAAAAAGCGCTCAGCGACGCGGCACCTGCACCGCTGGCTTGCGCCGGGTTCAGCGAGCTGACTGTATGCGCGCTTCAAGAAAACGCAGAGCGGGCACGCGTCACGCCACCGCGCCCCTTGTCGAAAGAAGACTTCGCGCGGCTTCTGGATGAAGCGCAAGATGCCGCTTGATGTCTTATCCGAGTATTGCTCAGTTTGACATTTCTGGCCCAGTTTTTTCGCGCCAGCTCAACAAACTGAAATTTGACGACCTGGCACTTTACAGGCGTGTGTTGAAAGCGCTGCAAAGTCATACCGGAACGCCCTGGAGCCGGTTCGCCAGGGCCGCAGCTGTCGATTTCTACGAGACCTCGTTCGACGGGTCGTACATCATCATTGGATTTAATTTGCTGAATGGCCGGGTGAGGCTGGCGGCGCAGATCATCGATGACGTGATCGTAATTGGCGCCTTTCACAAGCCAATCATTCATGTTGACGCCTGATCCTGCGTTCTCCTGACTAAATACCCCTCCCCCGATCTTCTCTGATGATCGCTCCAACGCGGTAATTCGTTCGGGATCGCCTGGCGGGCAACTTACCAGATCTGCCGGCCTCGACGACAAAGAACACATGACCACACCCCCGACCGAAAATTCTCACGCGAGAATTTTCATGCCTGATCGCTTTGCCGATCAGTGATTTCGGCACGGCCTTGGCCTGGTTCTTGGTCAGCCAAGTGTGCAAGATGTCCAGGATCGGAAGCTGCACGCTAGCCTGGGCCTGTTCGGCCGGGGTAGTCTTCCCAAGACCGGACCATGTTTCCCAACGCCATGCGACAAGAATGAATTGCTCTACGCGATCAAAAAAGCCGCCCGGTGTGAGCAGGGCGGCTTGCGCAATGACAGAGCGGTATTCAACCCGCTCCTGATCCGTTAATTACACAAGCTGCGGCGACAGGTCGCGTAATGCCGAACCCGCCTGCAAGGGCTGCGCAGTGACACCGAACGCCGGACTCGACAACAGAGCACCGGCGGGCACCAGCGACATCGACGACAAGGTGCCGTTCCTGGCGTATTGATAGGCAAGGTCGCCGCCCATCGCCGCCGTGTCGCTGCCGCTCAGGTAAAAATTGAGCAAGGAGGACGACAGTGCCCAACTCGTCAATGCCGGATTCGCAGTCCGGGCAGCATCAAAAGCCCCAACCAGACCGTCGAAGTTGAACTGCTCTACTTTCTTGTTGTTCAGCTTGTTAGCCGACGCAGCGTTGTAGTCACTGCCGCCTTCGATGACCACCTGCAGATTGGCAACGCTGCGATTGGCGGGCGCCGCGTACCAGTCCTTGAAGGTGATCTGTTCGGCCGCGCCGGTCACCAGCACCAGGTCGTTCGCGGTTTTCTTGAACAGCAAATCCGCGTACAGCACGCCCTTGCCCAATGAGACGGTATCGTCCTTGCCGGCGCTGGCATGCACCACATCCTGCCCGTCACCGCGGTTGAAGGCGATGATGTCGGCCCCGTTGCCAGTGACGATCACGTCGTTGCCGGTACCGCCGATGAACATCTCCTTGCCAACACCACCGGTGAGCATGTCGACGCCTGCGCCACCATCGAGCAGATTATTGCCCAAGGTATCCGTGAGGGTATCGATGCCAGCGCCGCCCTGAAGCAGGTCGGTGCCCGCGTCGCCGTTCAGGGCATTGTTGGCGCCATTGCCGACCAGCAGGTTGTTGATCGCATTACCGGTGCCGCCTATCCCGTTCGTGCCTGTCAGGAACAGCGCTTCGATGTTCGCGCTCAATGTGCTGCTCACGCCGGATTTGACGGTATCGATGCCTTCGTTAGCCAGCTCGACCACGGTATCGCCGGCATTGTCGACGACATAGGTGTCGTTACCTGCCCCGCCGCTGAATGCATCCAAGCCGGCGCCGCCATCGAGCACGTTGTTGTTGGCATTTCCCTTGAGCACGTTGTTACCGGCATTGCCCTTGCCATCGACCGCCAGGCTACCGGTCAGGGTCAGATTGTCGAGGTAGGCGCCCAAGTCGTAACTCAAGCCCGTCTGCACGGTGTCGACGCCGACATAGTTGCCTTCGTTCACGATATCGCCGGCATTGTCCACAATGTAGAGATCGCTGCCGGAGCCGCCATTGAGGACATCGGCCCCGCTACCACCGTCGAGCGTGTTGTCGCCCGAGTTACCGGTCAGGACATTGTTCAAGGCGTTGCCGGTGGCGTTGATCGCAGCCGTGCCGGTCAGGGTCAGCGCCTCGATGTTGTTGCCCAGGACAGCGCTCACGCCCGACTTGAGCGTATCGTTGCCTTCGTCCGCAGCTTCCACTGCCAGGTCCGATGCCTGATCGAACACATACACATCGTCGCCAACGCCGCCGGTCATGGTGTCGGCACCGAGGCCACCGTCCATGGTATCGTTGCCGGCACCGCCATTGAGCTTGTCGTTGCCGTCCAGGCCATTGAGGATATCGTTACCTGCACCACCGTTGAGCTGATCGGCAGCGGCAGTCCCCGTCAATGTCAGGTTCTTGACACTGACGACGAGATCGAAGACATCGCTGGCGCTCAGATTGCCGGTATCCCGGGCAGTCACTTTCACGCTGAACGTTCCGGCAGCCGGCGGGGTGCCGCCAAATGCGCGGGTAGTGGCGTTGAACGACAACCAGCCAGGCAAGGGCGTGCCATCGGCCATCGTGGAGCTGTAGCTGAGTACCGTTCCCGCATCCGGATCGGTGAACGCGCCAGCCGGCACCACGTAATTGAATGCGGTGCCCAATGCATTGGCCTGGTCGGTAAGCGCAGCCGCCAGGACCGGCGTGCGGTTCGCCGGGCTGACAACGAGCGGGAGGTCGATGTCCCCCCGGCCGCCATGGTTGTCCGTTCCCCACAGCTTGACGGGAACCGATCCCACGTCGGTGGCGGTGGGCGTGCCGGTGAAGGTACGCGAGGCTGCATCGAACTTCAGCCATGCCGGCAATGGCACGTCATTGGTCAACGATGCGCTGTAGGCGAAGGTATCGAGGGGATCAGGATCGACCAGGGTATTGGCTGCGAGGGTGAAGGTGAGCAGCTTGCCCACCTCCGCCTTGAACGGCGCCACGGTGACCGGGCCGCGCACAGGCACCTTGTTGGCGGTGGAGATATCCACCAGGCTCTGTATCTTGGCCTGATCCCATACGGCACCGCTGACGAACTCGACGCGCTCGATCTTGTTGTTAACGATCGCGCCATCCTTGGTCACGTCGGCGATGAAGTACTTGGAGAAGGTCACTTGATCCGTGGTGCCCTTGATGAGCAGAAGCAGATTGTCGCCACTGCGTTGCGCAATGACGTCGGTTTCGGCGATGTCTTTGCCGAAGCGCAGCGTATCGACGGCACCGAGCACATCGTCGTTGATGATCGTATCCTTGCCATCGCCACGTTCGACGACATAAACATCGTTGCCCGCGCCGCCGGACAGGGTATCGTCGCCGGCAGCGCCAAGCAGCTGATCGTTGCCTGCAAGGCCGGACAGGGTGTTTTTCAGCGCATTGCCCTTGATGACATTGTCCAGCGCGTTGCCGAAACGCGAGAGGGCGGCGCCGGTCAGCGTCAGGTTCTCGATGCCGTCGTACAGAACGTATTGGGAGCTGATACTCGTTTCGACCGTATCGTTACCGCTATCCTCGAAAACCAGGTCGTCGATGCTGTCGATGACGTAGGTATCGTCGCCGGCGCGGCCGTAGAAATAATCGTTGCCGCCGCCGCCGTCGAGGCGGTTATTGCCCTCATTTCCCTCGAGTGTGTTGTCTGTTGCACTACCAGTGGCGTCAATGTTTGCCGTTCCCAGCAATTCCAACGATTCCACGTTGGCGGCCAACGTAACGCTCGCGCTGGAAGTGACTCTGTCGTGCCCGCCGCCAGGCAGTTCAACGACGACGTCGAGCGCGCTGTCGACCAGGTAAGCGTCATTGCCGGCACCACCGGACATGGTGTCGGCGCCCATGCCGCCATCGAGCGTCTGGTCACCCTGCCCCGCGCTGATATGATTATTGAGGTTATTACCAGTGAGCACGGCCCCGCTTCCCTCACCGCTGAACACGAGGTTGTCGACATTGGCCGGCAGCGTGTAGGCCGGCAGCGCTGTACGCACCGTATCGATACCCTCGTTGACGTTTTCGATCACGGTATCGTCGCCGTCATTGATGACATACGTGTCGTCGCCAGTGCCGCCTTCGATCGTATCGCGTCCGGGTCCGCTTTCGAATTCATCGTTGCCGCCGAGTCCCTTGATCAGGTCGTTGCCAGCCCCGCCCTTCAAGGTATCGTTGCCGGCAGTGCCAGTCACGGTATTGTTGGCGCTGATGACAATATCGAACACATCCGATGCCGTTTTGCCGCCCAGATCTGTTCCGGTGACTTTGACGCTCACCGTCCCCGCAACATTGGGCAAGCCACTGAACTGACGCGTGACCGGATCGAAGCTCAGCCATGTCGGCAGGACGCCGCCGCTACTGAGGGTGGCGCTGTACGCGACCACATCGCCTTTGTCCTTGTCCGAAAACACGTCGCCCAGGCTGAACTGGATTGGGGTCCCTCGCGACGTGACGTGATCCGGTATCGCCATCGCGAGCTCGGGAGCGATGCTCACAGGGCCGATGTCGATCTTGAATTCGCGCGCGGTCGTCGCACCATACAGATCCGTGCCGAACAGGTAGAACGCCGCCGTCCCCTGGTCCCCCGCACCTGGGGTGCCCCACAACTTCATGGTCAGGGGATCGAATTTCAGCCATGCAGGTACCGCAGGGTAGCCAGGCAAGGTGCCTATCGCGAAGGACAGCACGTCATAATAATCGGGATCGACGATCCGATTCGTAGGCAACTCCACGCTGAATGTACTGTTGACGTTGCCATTCATATCGAATGGCATGTCCGAGATAAACGGTTTTGTGTTTGTGTGGGGAACCGCCATCTGATCGATGGCCGCCGTACTCCAGCTGATACCCTCGGCAAACGTCACCTGCTCGATCTTGCCAGTGCGCACCCCGTTCGTTTCCAAGAAATAGTCTTCGACAAGCAAGGTATCCTTGGAGCTGCGGATCGTCAGCACCAGCGTGTTTTTCCAGCGCTCCACCAGCACATCGCTGGCCAGCACGCTGTCAGCGAGGCGGATGGTATCGACTTTGCCGGCCGCCGTGTCGCTACTGACGATCACATCCGGACCATCGCCGTGGCCGAACACAAAGACGTCGTTGCCCGCACCGCCTACCATCCGGTCGCGTCCCTTCCCGCCCTCGAGCAGGTCGTCGCCGGCTCCGCCGTCGAGCGCGTCGTTGCCGGCTCCACCGGACAGGGTGTCATTACCCTGCATGCCAAGCAAGCTGTCTTGCCCTTTGCGGCCGCTGATGACATCGTTGCCCGCGGAGCCATCGATCTTGTCGTCGAGGTCAGTGCCTCTGAACACCGCCTGCTGGACCAGGGACGGAGTCCACAAGGTGCCATCGGCAAAGGCGATCTGCTCGACCACCAGATTCAGGTCGGTCCTGACGCTGAAATAGCTCCAGAGGGTGACCCCGTCACCGCTGTTGCCGAAATTGAGGCGCAAGGTGGGACCGTCGCGTACGGCCTCGACATCGGCTGGGGCGAGACCGGCGCCGAATTCGAGCCGGTCCACATCCGGTGTCGTGACGGCCGGGCTGGCGTCCGCAATCGTATCTTTACCGTCGCCCTTGTTGAAGCGGTAGGTGTCCGCACCGGCGCCGCCGATGAGGTCATCGCTGCCGGTCCCGCCTGCGAGCGTATCGTTGCCGGCGCCGGCATCGAGCCGGTCGTTGCCGGCGCCGCCGTCGAGCAGGTCATTTCCATCCGTGCCGTACAGCTTGTCGTTACCGGCAGAGCCAACCAGCAAGAATGGCAGGATCTGGGCCAAGGTCCAGGTTGTGCCGTCGGCAAATTTGATGGACTCGACCTGGGACAGCGCGAGTTCGTCGGCCTTGAAATAGTTCAACACGCGCAAGCTGTCGCCTGTTGCCGGCAGACTCAGTATCAGGTCGTTGTCGAAGCGCGTCGGCTTGACGTCGCCCACCGCAACGCCCGGCAGGAACTCGATGGTGTCGATCCCTGCTTGCGACGGCAGGTCCTGGTTGTCGATGGTGTCGTTGCCGTAGCCTTTGCCGAAGACATAGGTGTCGGCACCGCCACCGCCCTTGAGGACATCGTTACCGGCACAGCCGTCCAAACGGTCGTTGCCGAAGGAACCAAGCAGCGTGTCGTTGCCGCCGAGACCCTTGAGGGTATCGTGGCCCCAGCCGCCCTCTTTCGCATCGGCTGCCTCCGTGCCGGTGACCACCTGGTTAAGGTCGATCGTGATCGGGAGTAAGGCAGAACCAACTCCGCCGTTGACGTCACTTGCCTTGACCAGCACCTCATACTTGCCCGCCGCTGGCGGCGTGCCGGAAAACGTGCGGGTGGCCGTGTCAAACTTCAGCCACGCCGGCAACGCGCTGCCATCGGCCGCGGTGGCCGTATATGTCAGCACGTCGCCCACATCCCCATCCGTAAAACTCCCTTGGGGCACGGTAAATTTCCACGGATCGTTCGCCGCCCCTCCTGGCACCTGAGACCAGGAACCGAACGTTGGCACGCGGTTTTCAACATCGAGTTTCATGAGCGTTTGCGCGCTCAGGCCGTGCGCATCGGTGGCCGTGATGGCCAGCACGAGGTGATCGAGTGCACTCGGGGTACCGCTCAGTACACCCGTTTTGGCATTAAAGTTCAGCCAGGATGGCAGGCTGGCGCCCTTGTCCGAGGTCACACTGTAGGTCAGCGCATCCTTGTCGGGGTCGGCAAACAAGGCGGCAGGCACCGTGTAGCTGAACGGCGTACCGCGTGATGCCTTTGCATCGGCCGGGGCCGCACTCAATACCGGCTTGCGGTTGGCCGCACCGATGTCCACGGCAATGCCGATCCCGGTACCGGCGCCATAATTGTCGGTCGCCAGCACGACCAGCACCAACTGTCCGACGCTGGCGTCATCTGGTGTGCCAGACAGCGTACGAGTAGCGGCATCGAATTTGACCCATGCAGGCGCTGCCGCGCCGCCCACCAATGTGACGCTATAGTGTAGCGTGTCGTCCGCATCCGGATCGGTCAGGTTCGCCGAAGCGAGGACGTAGCTGAACGAATCGCCCGCACGCGCTTTCAGAAGCGGCACGCCAGGTCCGGCAACCGGAGATTGATTATTTTCCTGCCGATGAACCATTGCCGCGATTTTCTCCGGGGTCCAGACCACGCCGTTCGCGAACTCGACGCGGTCGACCTTGCTGTCGGACACGATTGTTCCCGCCACCGTATCGGCAGCGAAATAATTGTTTAGGAAGACTTGCTCATTACTGCCCTTGATCATCAAGGCCAGATGATCCCCGTTACGGGAAACGATGATATCCGTGTCCGTAATGTCTGCACTAAAACGCAGGACGTCCACTGCCTGGGGGATCGCCAGATTGCCGGTATTGCGCAGCAGATCGACATTGTCGATGGTGTCTCTACCGTCGCCACGCTTAAACAGATAGACATCGTTGCCGGCACCACCCTCGAGCACATCATCACCCATGCCCCCGGTAAGTTGATCCGCACCGCCACCGGCACTCAGGAAGTCGACCCCGGTGCCGCCATCAAGCTGGTTGTCTTTATCATTGCCGTAAATGGCATTGGCAAGTTCATTTCCAGTGCCATCAATGGCACCGTCGCCCGTCAACGTCAAGTTTTCGAGATTGTCGCCAAGCTGGTAGCTGACGCTGCTATTAACATTGTCGACACTCGTACCGGCCACAACTGCCGCAGACGGGCTGCTCGCCATCATCAATGTGCCGCCGATGTGATCAAGGCCGCTTCCCGATGACGATTGTTTGCCAGCAGCTCCTGTTGCCGACGGTGCGGTTTCGCGGATGATATCGCCCTCATTGTCGACGTTGTACACATCGTCACCGTCGCCGCCGTCGAGCACGTCGGCACCGCTACCGCCATCGAGCACGTCATTTCCAGCGCCGCCCTGTAGCACATCGTCGCCACCGCCGCCGCCGAGCCGATCGTTACCGTCGCCGCCGTCAAGGAAATCATTGCCATTGAACTCGACCGCCAAGGTGGCGGCATCATCATCGCCGAGCAAAAAGTCGTCGCCGGCGCCGCCGATCAGATTATCCTTGCCGCCGCCACCGATCAGCTGATCGTCGCCTTCGCCACCGTCGATCATGTCGTCGCCCTGAAAGCCGCCTTCGAGAAGCGCGCTTCGCTCGTCACCGAACAGAACGTCTTTGCCAATGCCGCCGCTTAGCGTGTCATCCCCGCCGCCGCCTTGGCCATAGTCGTCGCCATCTTCGCCGACGAGATAATCATTTCCCCATACGACCGTGCCTTCGCCACCTCCCACGTCAGCGGCGAGAATATCGCCGATCAGGTTGTCGTTGCCTGAGCCACCATACAAAGTATCGTTCCTTGCACCGCCAATCACATAGTCGTCGCCATCCTCGCCGTCAAGGTAGTCGCTACCTTGGAACTCGACCTTGACGTGGCTCGCAGCGGAGGTGGCGCCATAAGAGTCGCCATACAGGTTATCGTTGCCAATGCCGCCGAACAAGGCGTCATCGCCCCCGCCACCGGTCAGGTAATCATTACCTTCCTCACCGTCAAGATAGTCGTCGCCCCACATCAGGGGGTTGTCCGCAGGTGAGGTGAGGTTGTCGGCGCTGGTATCTCCCATTAAATTGTCAGCGCCAGAGCCACCGTACAGCGTGTCGTTCTTGCCACCGCCTTCGAGATAGTCGTCGCCATCCTCGCCGTCGAGGTAGTCTTCACCGTGATATTCAAGATTGTCGTTGTCCTTGTCATGGGTTTTTCCGCCTGAGTCCCCCACCAAGCTATCGTTTTCCGCGCCGCCAAAAAGAACATCAGACCCGCCATCGCCCTCCAACCTGTCTTTACCGGCCCCGCCATCGATGAAATCGTTACCATGCAGGGCTGCGGGCGCAAAGTTGTAATTATCCGGCGAGGTATTACCATCTCCCTCAATGTCGTCGTCGCCGTCATTACCTTCGAGCACGTCATCGCCGCCAAGGCCACAAATGCCGTCGACACCCTCGCCGCCAAGAATATGATCCGCGCCATTGCCACCATTGAGGTTGTCGTTACCCTCGCCACCGTCGATGTAATCCGGATCGTCGCCGTAAGGCGGGTTGGCGCCATACGTCATGAGACTATTTCCCCCTTCCGCCATCGGCTTAAGCGTGACGCCCCAATTGGCGCCGGTGGTCAGGAGTTGCTCACCCGCACGGGGCGTGTAGCTGTCTTTCGCATCCCTCCTTTCAGGCACGCTCAAGATTGATGAGCTATATATGTAGTCGTTTCCTTTCCCTCCCAGAATGTAGTCACTACCCTCGCCGCCACCGATCATGTCCTCCCCATCGCCCCCATCGATGTAGTCGGCCCCCATGTCACCGCTAAGCGCGTCGTTACCGCCAAAGCCGAATAGTTTGTCGTTCACGATGCTGCCGTAAATTACATCGAAAAAATTTGCCTGGGCGACCGCATTGGTCAGCGTGCCGTCGGCCTGCCATTGGGACGTCGCCCAGTTATACCGCGCCTCCGGACTGCTCAGCGCCGGGCTTTGATCGCCTTTGTAGAGAAGCATGATTTCGCCAACGTCTTTCAAGGCGAGGGTGAAGGTATTCGTCGTGGCAGCACCGTCCTTGCCGGACACTGTCGCCATCACAGTCGCGCTGGCGCTGGCGCTCAACGGCCCATCCTGGACCAGTGCAAACGAAACCTGCGTTTGCCCTTCCACCAGGGGGATGACCGCACCGCTGGCGGGAACCGTAATGTCGCCGAGAATGGCTTTCAAGGTTCCACCCGTGCCACCGATATTCAAGGTGACGCTCTGCCCTGCCTTGGCCGCGTGGTTCAGGTAGACGGTGAAGGTGCGCCCGGTGCCTTCCACCACATCGACGCTGGCGCCGGCCAAGCTGTTCGGATCGAATCCGGGCTGGTGCCAGAGGTTGTCGCCGCCGCCGACCTTGATGGCTGCCTTGACCGTGCCATCGAGCTGAATGCCCAGATAGCCGCCGGCCTGCGCCCTGGCGAGATCGAAATTGCCGATGGTAACGCTGTTCTTGCCATCATCGCCCTTGGCGATGACCAGCTTCTTGCCTGTGCTGCTTTCCGGGTCGTCCAGTAACGCCAGGGTGGCCGATGCGCCGCCGCCCATGTCGAAGCGCCACTGGTCGCGCTTGCCATTGCCGGTGCCTTTACCGATGGTGACGCCATCGATCTGCACATGGCCCATGCCGCCGAGATCGTAGATGGTGTCATTGCCGTAGTCGCCGCTGAAGACGTAGGTATCGTTACCTTCGCCAGCGTTTAACAGGTCGTTGCCGACGCCACCGTCGAGTTTATCGTCACCGCTGCCGCCCAGCAGCTTGTCTTTGCCGGCACCGCCGGTGACGGCGTCCGCGCCGTCATTTCCTTCGAGATGGTCGTCACCCGCACCGCCGTTGACGACGTCGGCACCGCCGCCGCCGAACAGGCTGTCGTTTTGCTCCCCGCCAACGATGTCGCCGTCGGAGTTGTCCGTCCCGTAGACCACATATTTGGTCGCACTATTCGCATTACTGCGTTTGACCGTCAACTTGCTTGAGCGGTCTGACCAGATCACGTTCAGGGAGTCATACTGCCCTGCAGTTGTAGCGTCTAAATCAGAATTTCCGATGGTCTAATCATAACGAACATTCTTATTATTATAATACTGCTTCATTTCCGCCAACAACGCACGCGATGACAAGTATTCATCACTGAAATTGGCGTCGCCATGCAGACGGTCTTTGGTCAGCAGTTGAAGATCCTTATTCCACTTTTCCGCGAGTGCCGGGCTGACTTTTTGCAACTCGGCCAAGGCATGGTCCACGCCGACGCTCAGCGCGAACGGCGCCAGATAGACAATGCTCAGTAATGCGCCGAAGTCGGTTTTAGCATCTGCATACGAGGTCTCTGCCTTGGAAATATGCATGCTATCGACGAGTTTTTTGTACGCCGCGCTTTCTGTAACGGCGTAAAGCACCTCATAGAATCGGTCGCGCCCAGTGTATCCGGCTTCGTTTTTTTTATCAAACGTCAGGTTTGCCCAAGTATTTCCGTCTGGACTTGCAACAAGTTCACGCGACTTCTCCGGCCCAAGGAACATCGCTGCGAGTCCGTTAACCACGTTTTCAAGAACATCGCCTTCAGCCAACCCTTGGCCGCTGCCAGCATAGTCACCATCCTTTTTAATCAGGTTTGAAGAGGCAACTAATATACTTTTGATCATGGCTGCCGCTGGCTCTTTTTCGGACGCAGCAGCAAGTCGAAGTAAAGTTGTCTGAACACTCAACGAGTCGACCAATAACACAAGACTGTGAGTGTCACCAAAATCGGCAAAAGCGTAGTTATTAACAAGCAGCTCTATGCTCATATAATCAAGCGAGGCGGCCACAACTGATTTAACCACGCCGCCCCTAAACAGAGGTTGATCCTCGATGAAAACCGGGACGTTCTTGCCAAGGTGCCATTGGCTGTTTGAGACAGCGGACGGGCTGGTATCAGCCACCACGTCGAACTGCGGGCTTGCGCCGGCAGCAGAAATATACGCCTTCCCATTATAAGCCTGGATTAGCCCGCCGATGAGCCACATCGACTTGCTGTTTTTCGATGAAAACTGCACCGCTAAACGATAATCCAGCGTTTCAGCCTCAATTTTCTCCTCGGGGACTGGTACAGGGCCAATAGGCTTCCCATTAGGACCGTTCACTCCCGAGGTTAATTTAGAAATGCGCTCTGCCGCGGACTTCATCTCTTTTATGTCTTTTAACGCAATAATAATTTCGGCGTAATCCTTGGCCAACGCCGTTTCAGCACCGCCACTGTCGGGGTTCATCAACAGCTCCAGGCTCCGGGCGCTCTCCGCATTCTTCAGCGCATCCTCGACCTTCCACGTGCCATTGGCCAAATTTTTTTTAACAGTCCGATATAAAACCGCCGCGCCTGACGACTTTAAGCGGTCGTCGATCAAAGCCGGATTGCTGCGCATTTCACTAAAGAGCTTCATCGCGGAAGTGAGGTCACCCGTTCTCACTTGGCCAACACCAGCGCCGTTGAATGTCACGACTTCCTTCGCCACTCCAGGATGTAACAGGTTAAAAGCAGTAGCAAGGTGCCCGCCCAGGCTGTAACCCGTGACTCCAAAGCCCCCGGAGAGCTTACCGTCGGCTACCAGTTTCGAGTACCAATTTTCCATGTCATTGATTTGACCCCAAGCCCATCCGGTATTCTTAATTTCCAGGGTGTTGGTAGCCAAGTTATCGCGGACCGCATCGTCAACGAATTCAGTGCTGCGAAAAGATAGAATCAATTCGCCTGCTTTAGCACCAGTAGCTGGATCATCAAGATAACATTCAACAAGGGTCCCTGAAAATCCTGTGGACGAGTTTTGTATATGCGCCTTAACTTTCCAATGCTTTTCAAAGTCAACGGCTTGAGTAGCAGAAAAACGACTATTATGATCATTCCCGCGTTTAAGTGCGTCAACCAATGGCGATCCTGTAAACAAATTTTCATTTGCGCTGTTTATTAGAAAAGCTTCTGCTGCCATCTGCGCACTACTATACTTAAGTATTTCATCTACACGCAATTTCATATCCCGACTTTCCAATTAATTTAATGGTATCAATACTTTTTCGACAAACGCTTCAGTTTGCATCGCTTGGGAGGATGACGCACCTCGGGTTCCAAAACTCGGACAAGAATGATTAGCTGCGACAATCCATGGAGCCCGCCCGCCCATAGTATTCCCTTGGCCGGGGTCGTACATGTATCCAATGCGTTCAGCAAGAATCTCATTCGTCTTAATATCTATTATCTGCAGTGAACTTCCGGCAATCCAGTAATCTCGGTCTTCTTTGGTGGATATATCATTAAACACGACTCCATAACGTGCCGACGGGCTCTGAACTGAAATTCTATTCAACACAAATTGTTTATGGCCTTTAAGATAAGCCTTGTTCCTCAACCATGGTTCGTCTACTGCACCCGTATATCGATATAGCTTTCCATCCACAGGGTCAATCGCTTCTACGAAATGATAGGCGACGCGCGGCGGGGAATTTGGTCCTGACACATCAGGCTTAATCCTATTGACAATATAAAAATCGCGAAGAAAACTTTCAATATACCCTTTATCTACCAGATCACTGCCATAAGGGTCGTCAAGCGCATACTGATCAGAAAGATTCAATTTATTGCCGCGCAATCTCAGTAACCGTACACCTTCAACATTTTGAATTTTTCTATGTATTTTCTCCCCAGCTTTTAAACAATGCAGTTCAAACATTCTAGAAGCCGTTCGAGCAGACGTCTCCGCCAAGTCTATCTCTTTAGGTACAACAACTCGTTGGCTTTGAACGCAACCAGTTCCAAGTAGCGCAATAACTATCATGGAAAGTCTAATTAAACCGAGTCTTTTTTTCATAATACAAATACCCCCTTAAATAAAATAGCCAAATCAAATTTATGATTTTCTATATGCCCAATTCGTTAACTTAAAATAACCTATTGAAACTAGTAATTTTCAACAAATTCTTCGACAAACCTGGGTGAAGAACTTTTTCAACAAATACCGCTGCTTGATCTGGTTGGCTCCCGAATGCCGACGCGCCACCAAAACTAGGGCAGGCATTACTAGTTGCCCACAACCAAGGAGCGCGTCCGCCGCGGAAGAACTTTCGGAAGCGTTACTTCGGTCGTGTATGCGCCGCGAAGAAAACTGGAATATAGGTCTCGCCCCCGTGATCCCGCCCACAGGGGTCGTCATAAGTATATTGTTCAGAGCGGTTAATTTTTTCAGGACGCACTTTGAGAAGGTAGACTCCTTCTACATTTTCTACAGTCCTATGGATAAACTCTCCAGCCGTTTTGCATCGCGCCTCAAATCTAACAGTTGCCGGATCCAATCGATCTTTCTTCAAAGACTGCTCTGAAGCGCAAACTGCGAAAAACGTGGGAATTAACAGCGAGACAATCAATCTTAAAGCATAATTTTTTATATCGATTTCCATTAAATTATTCATACGAATCATGTCACTTTACATCCCAATAAATGCAATATCCGCTCTGTACGTGAATTGCCTTTCGGCATATCTTCGTTGTCAGCAGTATAGTTTCTATTTTTAAAGAAATGGCTCTACTACTTTCGCGCTCTGCTCCACCGCGAAAAATTCCACGTTCATTGACGGGGGCGAAGAACTTTTTCAACAAAAATCGCAGCTTGGTCCAATTGGGCTGTAAAAGCATGTTCCGACCCGAAACTGGGACAAGAATTATTTGCCGCCCAAAGCCATGGAACCCGGCCACCAATTTTTGAACTTTGTCCAGTATCAAATAAGTAACCAATCCTTTCTGCTATCACTTTATTTGTATGCAAATCAATTACCTTTCCGTATGCCTTCAACATTTCGAATTTTCCTATGTATTTTCTCCCCAGCTTTTAAACAATGTAGCTCAAACATTCTAGAAGCTGTTCGAGCAGATGTCTCCGCCAAGTTTATCTCTTTAGGCAAAACAACTCTTTGACTTTCAATGCAGCCAGTTCGAAGTAGCGCAATAATTATCATGGAAACTCTGATTAAACCGAAGCTTCTCTTCATGATACAAATATCCCCTCATAAATAGCTAAATCAAATTTATGATTCTTTATAATCCAATTTCGTTAATTTAAGATAATTTGTTAAAATTTGTAATTTTCAACAATTTCTTCGGCAAACCAGGTTGAAGAGCTTTTTCGACAAAAATTGCTGTTTGATGTGATTGATTGCCAAAAGCCGGCGAGGCGCCAAAACTAGGACATGCATTGCTAGTTGCCCATAGCCAAGGGGAACGTCCACCAGCCGTACTTCCCTGGGCAGAATCGAAGAAATAGCCAATACGTTCGGCGATAATTTCGTTCTTTTCGAGATCAATAACTTTTAACGAACTTCCGGCGATCCAAAAATCTCGGTCTTTTTTAGTAGATATATCATCATACGTAACGCCGTAACGCGGCGCTGGGCTATTCACCAACGTCTTAGTGTGTACAAAAATCTTATATCCTGGCAAATATCCCTTTTTCGTCAGTGCTGGCTCCTCAATCCGACCAGTATAGCGATAACGCTTTCCGTCTGATGGATCAATCACATCAGCAAATTCGTATGCAATATGGGGAGGAAAATCACGCGGCAAAACTTTCGGGGGCGTAACGCCAGTATTATATGCACCACGAAGAAAGCTGCGAATATATGCGTCGCCCCCGTGATCTCGCCCATATGGGTCGTCAAGTAGATATTGCTCAGAATAATTAATATTCTCAGGACGCACTTTGAGAAGATAGACACCGTCTACGTTCTCGACAGTCCTATGAATAAATTCTCCGGCCATTTTGCATCGCTCCTTGAACATAGCAGCAGCTACATCCGAGCGATCATTCCTTAAAGTATGCTCTGCTGCGCAGCCTGTTAAAAAAATAGTTATTAACAGATTTACAAAAACAACCTTTGAAGTGCTATTTTTCATTTAAATTACCTATAAAATTACCTATTTGAAAGAAATCGCATCTAATATATAAAATCTTTATAGCTACTAGCAGATTTCATGCCCCAAGCCCTGCAGTTAAGTTTGTACACCTAGTTGATAAACCATGAAATTCGAACGTCTCTTTCTGCAACGAATGATTCAGATGTTCGTCCAAAGTCAAGAAATTATGCCTGACGGGACTCGCCGAATACAAGACTTAATGACCGCCTCGCAAGCTTAGATTCATTCGCCTTTACCCCCTAATTATTTTATATTGATTAGCATCAATAATTTCCAGAGTTAAATTTCTCATTTTGCCATGATCATCAAACATAAATCTAATATCAATTTTTGCCGCAGGATCGGACCAATTGGATGTATCAAACGGCGCTCCAATATTTTTTAATCTCCACTTCCTGATAAAATTGCATCGTAGCTCTTTTTGCACCTGACCAGTAAGGCATGCCCCACCGTTCGTAACAAAAGTCGTTTCAATTTTAATCAACTCTTGCTCCGCGAATAGATTCTTGACCAATAACTCGAGTTTCGATTTATCAAGCCGCCCTGGTCCGTTCACGCCATAGCTTCCACCGGTTTGATTTCCACTGCCGTGTGAATTTCGCACCAGATCTGATAAGACGTCGTTATCCAGAACGCTAAAATCGTCCGCCGCGACTGGATAATAATGGCACGCTGCCAATGTCAAACTCAACGATAAAATCAGCGTGCTGATCAATCGATTTTTTATTTTTGACACGAAAAATTTATCGTCACTGCGCTTCATATGCTTACTCCGATAATAGAAAATATTTCAAACTGAAATTGCTGCGCTGTGATCCCTTTGCAAACTCCGAAGCGAACGGCGGGAACGTCCCGACTGAGGAAAAGAAGTAACTTGTCAAGCACTCATCGCTCACGCGCCGCTTCAGAAACCGCTTTCTGCACCGGTGACAGCAGATACTCCAACACGGTCCGTTGGCCCTGATTTATCTCGACCACCACCTGCATCCCCGGCGTGATATGAAGGCGCTTGCCTTGCGGATCTTTCAGCGCTTGCTGATCCAGGCGGATACGCGCCTTGTAACTTGCGCTACCGCTCGCATCTCCATTACGCCCGCCTCCGCCTGCTTCCGCCCGCGCCGGTTCACTGGCATCAGCGCTGATGTGAATGACCGTCCCGCTCAACATGCCATGCCGCTGAAACGGATACGCCGCCAGCTTCACCTTGGCGCCCTGCCCCACCGCGACAAATCCCACATCCTCGTTCTTGATGTTCACATCGGCAAACAGCAGCTCATCTTTCGGCACCAGGGTCAGCACAACAGCGCCGGGTTGCACCACCGCGCCGGCCGTGGTCGTCGCCAGGTCCTTGATAACGCCATCCTGCGGAGCGCGCAGCACCATTTGTCCTTCGCGATAGCTGGTCTTGTCCAGGCTGGGCTGCAATTGACCGACCTTGGCACGAATATCCGCAAGTTCGCGCTCCAGCTCGCTCTTGTACGTGCTATGCAGCTGGCTGAGTTTTTGACGCTGGGCCATCATCGCCGAATTCAACGCCTCGACCGTCGAGCGCTGTGCATCGAGGTCCTTAGCCTTTTCGATCGCCTCGCGCTCCTTGTCGGCGCTCTGGCGCACCGGCACATAGCCCTCCTTCGACAGCTCAGCCAAACTCCTGGCGGCCGCCTGATACGTCGGCAAGGTCTGCTCCAGCTTGGCCAGCGTTTCGCCAGCACTCTTCTTTTCAAACTCCAATTTCTGCAGCAGCGCCTTCTCCTGCTCCAGGCTATCGTTGAACGCGCCACGGCGCGCCTGATACTGCCGCTCCACCTGCGCGAACAGCAGCGCATCGTCCGCTGTGCGCGCCAGCATCGGTTTGCCTGACAGTTCAGCCTCGATGCGGCGCACCTGCATCTGCTGGGTACCAAGGTCACTGCTGACCCCAGTCTTGTCGGCACTGGCGAGCGTCGCATCCAGGCGCGCCAGGATCTGTCCGGCCTTGACCACGTCGCCTTCATGCACCAGCAGTTCCTTGACCACGCCCGCTTCGGATGGCTGCACGATCTTCACCAGGGTCTGCGGCGCCAACTTGCCGTCGGCGCTGGCGATAATGTCAAGTTTGCCGAAGGCAGCCCACACGATCAGAACCAGCACCAGTACCGACACCGCACGCAGCACCATGCGGCCTGCCGTGCTCGGGTCCTGCCGCTCAATGCGGCTCAGGGGATCGTGCCAACGCTTGGGTGGGCGCAGGGGAATAACCGTTGCCCCGGAAGGATCGGCCAGGGGTGGCGCCGCAGCGGCGGAGGTTTGATTCGGGCTCATGGTAGTCATCTCTGTTTATGCGGCGGTAACGGGCGATTCGGCATGCGGGCGTTCAGGGTTGCCGAGCGAGGCGGCAACCGGCGCCAGGGTGATGCGCTGCGCTCCCTGCGGGCCAAGGCGGTAGACGGCGTCCAGCTGCAAGCCCTTCGGCAGGCCGTGCGTAATAAACAGCATCGTCACCTTGCCACGCAGGGCGTTGATGGTGCGGGCGAATTGTTCGGCGGTCGGCTGGTCGAGCGCACTGGTCGCTTCGTCGAACACAAGAATGCTCGGCCGCTTGAGCAAGGCGCGCGCAATCGCAATGCGTTGCTTCTGCCCGCCAGACAGGCCCGCCCCCCTCTCACCAATCTCGGTCTGATAGCCTTTCGGCAGCGCTTCAATCGCGCTGTGGATTTCCGCCATCTGGCAGGCCGCCGTCACCTGCTCGAAACTGGCATCCGGGCTGGCCATCTGCAGGTTTTCGAAAATCGTTCCCGAGAACAGCACCGTTTCCTGCGGCACGACCCCGAAGTGGCTGCGCAGTTCATTGGCCGACAGGTAGCGGATATCGACGCCGTCGACCAGAATGCGCCCGGCGCTGGGCTGGTAAAACCCTTGCAGCAGCTTGGCCAAGGTACTCTTGCCGCAACCGGAGGCGCCCATGATGCCGATGGTCTGCCCTGGCTGCACCGTCAGCGACAGGTTTTGATACACCAGCGGCAAGTGCTCGGCGTATTTGAAGGCAACCGTGTCGATCTCGATCTTGCCGGCGCGCGTATTGGCGCGCGCGGGAACCAGGGAATACGGCTCCACGGGCGCGTTCATCAAATCGCCCAGCCGGTCGACCGACAGGCTGGCCTGCTGAAATTGCTGCCACAGTCCAACCAGGCGCAGCATCGGCTGCGACAGGCGGCCGGAAAACATCTGGAACGCGATCAACATGCCGATCGTAAAATCGGTGCTATTCATCACGGTATACGCGCCAACGCCGAGGATGAGAAGGCTCATCACTTGCTCCAGCAGGTTCGACAAGGTGTTGTAGCCATTCGCCAGTTGCTTGGTCGACAGGCTGGCGTCAAGATAGCTGCCCAGGTAATTGCTGTAGCGTGCGTCGAGTTGCGGTTCCATCTGCAGCGACTTGACCGTTTCCAGCCCGCCGATGTACTCGGTCAGGAAGGCCTGGTTGCGCGCCCCCAGCAGGAATTGCTGTTGCAAACGGTCCTGGAAAATCGGCGCCACAATCATACTCAGCAAAACGATGACTGCCAGAATCGCCAGCACCACCAGGGTCAGGGTGACGCTGTAGTAAAACATGATCGCCACAAAGATCAGCAGGAACGGCAGATCCAGCACCAATGTCACGGCCGCGCTGGAAATGAATTCGCGGATCGTTTCAACGCCCTGCAGGCGCGCGGCGATGACACCGGTGGGCCGGTGCTGGAAATACATCGGCGGCAGCTTGAACAGGCGCCCGAATACGGAGGCGCCCAGGGCGGCATCGACCCGGTTACCGGTATGCAGCACCAGATACTGGCGCATCCACGACAGCGTCGCCGAAAACAGCATGAACACGGCCATGCCGATGGCAATCACGATCAGCGTGCTCTGGCTGTGATGGACAACCACCTTGTCAATGATCGCTTGAGTGAACAGCGGCGTGGCAAGGGCGATCAACTGGATCACCAGTGAGGCAAGCAACACTTCCTGCCACAGTTTTTTGTGTTTCAGCAATTCCGGGACAAACCAGCTAAAGCCGAAACGGCGCGACTGGCGCGCCAGTTCCTCGCTGTCGGGGTCGCTGGCATCCACGTTTTCAGGTTCCACGCGCATGACATTTCCCAGATAGCGCTCGCCAAACTCGGCCAAGGGAACGGTGCGGGGTGCGGCATCGTCGGGCTCGACGATAAGGAGACTATCGCGGTCGGCCTGGAGGACGAGAGCGACGGCGCAAATGGCGTCAACTCCCGCACCAGCCGTTTCCTTCCCATCGCGTAAAAACGCAAGCAGCGGAAACGACTCCCTGTACAGCTTTGCCGGCTTGACCGAGGCTACACCGGCCGTGAATCCGAATGAAACCATGGCAGTTGCAAGCGACGCAATCGAGTGCGGTGCGGCCAATTGTTGCTGGGCTATATCAGGAGAGTATGGTTTTCTGTGAAGGGCGCATATGCCCTGTAAAACCCAGAAAAAAGACGCTTTGGTGATACCGGTGTGTTTCATATTGAACCAAAAACCTGCTGTGGAAGAACCGGACGACGCCCTCTACGACTCGTCTGGAAGGCGGATGAGGAAGGCGCGGGAGACCGACTGATGACAATCAATCCGTTTCATAAACCAACTAACAATTGCTAAGTAGCATTGTAAACACCGTGCGAGACCTTTAACCTTATATTTAGATTATTATTTTTTACCTGTAGAGTTTTCATAACCACAAGTATTAAATTTCAATACCATTACGAATGTCCCAGAAATCCTTGGCGAAGCCCGATCAATCTCCACCGCAAGACGCTCAGTCATGGCGACGCGGCTCATCCGCTGCCCGTTCGATCGCTTTGCCTCGTCCGCGCGCCGAGGCGGTAAAATGGCGGCCTCACGACGCGGCCGAGAAAACGCCGCGCCTGCACCGGATTGAAAGTAACGATGACCCCCCCCCTTCAGAGATCAACGCTGCCGCCGTCAAAAATGGCCCGACGGAAAAACACACGCCGATGATGGCCCAATATCTGCGCGAGCTCGTATTCTCGCGGATTCAGGTGGATTTTTTATCGGCGCGGCTATACGGCGGCTAAAAAATCGATTGGGGCTTCTGCCAAATTTTGCGAACCTGAAGCGAACACGACCCGCCTCCTCCGCCAGGCGAAAACGGCGCTCCGAATCGCCCCGCCCCCCTGCCGCTGAAAACACGTGGCAATTTATCCGCCCGTCTCGCGTTGAGCGAGCCACTAGCCAGAAATACTGTATATTTATACAGTGACGACTCGTCGGGTGTGCAGACGTCTGCACTTGCCGCCTAGCCACTGTTTTGGCCCACTGGCGAAGGTCTCCAGTTATAATTCGACGCATGAAAAAAATCACATCAGAAAACGCCCCGGCGCACTTCTCGGGGCACGAGACGTTTCCGCTTCGTCAAATGTGGCTAAAGAAGGCCTACGACCAAGCGAAATCTGGTGGAATCATTTTGAAGTCCACATTCACCGATGACAATGCGATTGCCGAGTTTGGCGTTGGCAAGAACATGGTCGGCGCCATTCGCCATTGGGCCTTGGCCTGCAATGTGATGACTGACGAAGGCGCGCCTCCCGGCGCCTATAGAGTCACTGAGGCTGCGAACGCCATATTGAGCGACGGCGGCTTGGACCCCTACTCGGAGAACCCTACCACGGCATGGTATGCGCATTGGTGGCTCGCGGGCAAAGGGCACCGATCGACCACTTGGAAGTGGCTCTTCAACAATGTGACCACGCCAATGTTCTCGCGCGAAGAACTCGAAGCCGCGTTGACGGAATATGCGCGTGGCTTGGACTCCAATCGAAAACTAGCTCCGGCGACTTTGTCTCGCGACATAGACACATGCCTGCGCGGCTATGCTCCACGATCCGCAGGCGGCTCGCCCGAAGAATATGCAGAACCGATGCTTGGCGAACTTGGGCTCATCTCCGAAGAGCGCAAGGGTCATTTCGCCTTTCGCCGAGGCCCGAAGGCCACGCTCCATGACGGCATGTTCGCATACGCACTTTTGGATTTTTGGGACTCGGCTGCGCCGGGCCTGAGCTCGCTCGCGTTCGAACAGATCGCTTTCAACGAAGGCTCGCCGGGACGCGTGTTCAAGCTCGACGAGGACTCCATTGCCGAGCGCCTTCAGGGATTGGAAAACCTCACCCGCGGCGCGCTAACGTGGACCGACACGGCCGGGCTTAAACAAGTTCATCGGGACAACGCCAAAACCAAGAATCTTAGCGAACGAATGATCGAGAAAGCCTATGCCTAACAAAAAAAGCGCCAAACTCTCGGAAATTGTCCAGGTTTCGCGCCACTACCAACGTTCGATTCGCATCGACATGGATCTTGGTCGCGCGGACGCTCTCGATGGCTACATCTGTCACGGAACGGCGACGGGTGTCTTGAGCAGCATGACGAAGCAAATGGTGGACGGCAATCAACGGCTATTCACCTGGACGGGTCCATTCGGCGGCGGAAAATCGTCTCTCGCCGTTGCGTTTGCTAGCGCGCTTGGTGCCGACAAGAGTTTGCGCGCGAAGGCGCGCGAGATTTTGCATCTGCAGAATATTCCATCTTTCGATCAAGCCCTGCCCTGCGCCAAGGGATGGCTTACGATTCCCATCGTCGGCAAACGCGGTAGCGTCGTGGCCGAGCTTTCAAAAGGCCTGCGTCGAGCGCAAGGGCTAGGAAACGAGGCCCGAAAAACAAATTCGGCAGCCCTGATAGCAGATATTTGCGCCGCGGCTGAGGCCAAAACCAACGACGGCGTTTTGATCATCATCGATGAAATGGGCAAGTTCCTCGAAGCCGCTGCCTTAGGCATGGGAGACGACGTCTATTTTTTCCAAGAACTCGCAGAGGTCGCGGCGCGGAGCTCGGGAAAGATTGTCATCGTCGGCATCCTGCATCAGTCCTTTAGCCAATACGCGACGCGCCTCGGAATTGGCTCGCGCGACGACTGGGTCAAGGTCCAGGGACGGTATTCGGACATTCCGCTTGTGGCCGCGAGCGACGAGGTTGTGGAGCTGATCGGCCGCGCGATTCAATCGACAATTACGCCCGAATGGATGATGCCTGCGTCCACTGAGATCGCAGCTTCGATCCGCGCGCAACGCCCGGCAGTTGGAGAAGGCTTCGCCAACAGCTTGGCGGCATGCTGGCCGCTGCACCCCGCCATGGCCGCGCTTCTAGGCCCAATCTCGAAACGGCAATTTGGGCAAAACGAGCGCAGCACGTTTAGTTTCCTGGCATCCGTCGAGCCGTTTGGATTTCGCTCGTATTTGGAAACGCCAAAGGTCCAGTCGTCTTGGTATCGCCCCAATGACTATTGGGATTACCTTCGCGCGAATTTGGAGCCGGCGATCCTCTCGTCGCCGGATGGGCACCGCTGGGCTCAGGCGGTGGACGCCGTCGAACGCACCGAGGCGAAGACTACCGATCCGTTGCACGTAGAGCTAATCAAGAATATCGCAGTCGTCGACCTGTTCCGCAACGGGTCTGGGCTGGCGGCAGAGCTGAGCGTCCTCAAATCACTTTTCTACGACCATACGCTGGAGCAGGTAAAGTCAGCCGTGGAGCAGCTGTCGGCTTGGCGGGTGATTCTGTTCAAGAAGCACATCGGCGCCTGGTCCGTTTTCGAGGGCAGCGATTTCGACATCGACAACGCTATTTCGGAAGCCAGGGCGGGCATGTCCGGCGTCGACTTCTCGTTGCTTTCAAGTCTCACGAATCTCTACCCTGTGATAGCCAAGCGTCACTATCACGAGACAGGCACGATGCGGTGGATGAACATGGCCCTTTGCCGCGTGGAAGATATCCAACGCATCGCCTCGAAGTTCAAGCCTGAGGCAGGCGAATTCGGATTATTTCTACTGGCGCTGCCGGGATCAATCACGAACAACAAGGCGGTGCTGCGTCTGTGCCATGAGCACTCAAGAATGAGGCCATGGCCCGTCGTCATTGGCATACCGCGTAACCATGCGAAGATTGAAGATCTTGGGTCCGAGCTTCTCGCGCTTCAAGTCGTCCAATCGCGCCACGAGCTCAACGGCGACCCTGTCGCCCGACGCGAAGTTTATGCGCGGATCTCATCCATTCGGGCCCAGGTAGAAGAACAGCTTCGCGAGGCCGTGACCAATGCACGATGGATTGCTGGCGAAAATGAGCTTGAGACAAAGGGGCGCCTGTCTCCAATCGCGTCGAATTTGGCGGATGCCGTCTACCCGTCAGCTCCGGAATTGTGGAGCGAGCTATTGAATCGCGACAGCCCCTCGAGCAACAGCGTAAAAGGCCGCCGCGATCTCCTCTACCGCATGCTCGATCACGAAGAGAAAGTAAACCTCGGCATTGAAGGCTACCCAGCCGAACGCGGCCTATACGAAACCTTGCTTCGAATTACGGGCCTGCATCGCCCGGATGCGAACGGGGTTGTTCGATTCCTGCCGCCGGACGAGCAGTCCGCCCCGACTTTTGCACCCCTGTGGAACGCGACTCGCGAACTCTTCGAGAACTCCAACGCAAGGGTAAAGGTCCCGGAGCTGCATGCCCTATGGGCGAGTGCTCCCTACGGATTGCGCAAGGGGGTCATGCCCGTTATGTTCACCGCATTCCTGCTCACCCACAAGGGCAATCTTGCCTTGTATAAGGACGGGATGTTCATTCCGCGCGTGACCGATGCGGATATCGACGAATATCTTCAAGATGCGTCCCGCTTTTCCGTTCGCTGGATTCTGATCGATCAAGAGAAGGCAGGAATTTTAGAAGGCATCTCGAACATTCTTGTCGAAGTCGGGGCTGCTGCGACCACACGGGACCCGCTGGAAGCTGCGCGTGGCCTCGTTGCCTTGGTCCTTGGCTTGCCAGCATGGAGCCAGCGCACCCACACGATTAGCGATATCGCCAGGAAAGTGCGCGACACGCTGCTCAAGGCGAACGATCCCCACAAGGTCCTATTTATCGATCTGGCGGCGCTGCTCGAAAAAGATGGGGGCGAATCGTATGTCGAATCGCTTAGAAGTCCCATTGCGGAAATCGCGCAAGCCTACGATAAATTGCTAGCAAGCATACAAGCAACGATGCTCGAAGCGCTCGATGCGCCGGGAGACCGACTGGATCGTCTGCGCGCTCGGGCCGAGGTGCTGACCGGAGTGACCGGCGATCTGCGTCAGGACGCTTTTGCGACTCGGTTGGCTAAGTATGATGGAAGCAAGGAAAGCATCGAAGGAATTCTGAGCCTCGCAGCCAACAAGCCTGCGCGCGACTGGAACGATCGCGATATCGACCACGCCCTTTTGGACATCGCCCAAGCGGCGCTTCGATTTAGGCAGGCCGAGGCATTCGCGTCGGTAAAAGGTCGGGTCCCGACGAGTGAAGCCTTCGCCGTCGTCATCGGAGCCGGCGCTGAAACACGCACGGTCTCACGCTCGTTTTCAATCCCCGATCGGCACCGCGACGCAGTCGAGTCGATGGCTGAAAAGCTAGCGTCCACCCTGATGGCCGAGGGCCATAGCACCGAAATATTGCTCGCTGCCTTGGCCAAAGCCGGCATGCGTTTAACCCTTGCAGACGACGCGAGAATGGAGAAGTCTCATGGCTGAAAAGCATGTTCTCGGAATATCGGGCGGAAAGGACAGCGCCGCCCTTGCCGTCTTCGTTCGCCAAAACTATCCTGAACTGGAAGTCGAATACTTCTTTACCGACACCGGCAAGGAGTTGCCTGAGGTTTATGAGTTCCTAGGGCGCCTAGAAGGGTTTCTAGGGCAGCCCATCGCCAAGTTGAATCCCCGCCGCGACTTCGATTTCTGGCTGCGAGAATACAAGCATTTCCTCCCTTCCGCTCAGACACGTTGGTGCACCAGGCAGTTGAAGCTTGCACCGTTCGAGCAGTGGATAAAGCCGATGCTGGCCGCCGGCGACACGGTCACTTCTTACGTTGCGATTCGCGCCGATGAGGAGTATCGCGAAGGCTACACATCGAAACACGAAAACTTGAAAGTTCGCCTTCCATTTCGCGAAGCTGGGATCGACAAGAAGGCGGTGATGGATATCCTCGAATCGTCGGGCGTCGGCATCCCGAAATATTACGACTGGCGTTCACGCAGCGGGTGCACCTTCTGTTTCTTCCAACAAAAGATTGAATGGGTGCGACTCAAAGAGCGGCATCCGGACCGATTCGAGGAGGCCAAACAATACGAGAAAAACGCGCTCGAACACGGGTCTCCGTTCACCTGGACACAGGGCGAGCCACTGGAAGAATTGGAAAAGCCTGCACGGGTCATCCAAATTGTGAACGACTTCGACCGCCGGAAGCAACGTGACCTAGCAAGCAGGCCGATAAATCCACTACGTCCAGCCGATAAGATCGACGACATCGACGACATCTACGGGGACGATGAAGGCAACGGCGCATGCGTCGTCTGCCACAAGTAAGAGAACCGAACCCAAAGATTGTTGCTGATAATGTTGGTGGTCCTGATGATCCCCTCGATGATTCAGGTCTAAGCAGCGGTGTAACCCCAACATTCGTTCGGGTTAGTCACGCGAGACCTCATAGATTGACCGCCGCTACACTAACCTCAGGTCCATTATTGCCGCCTTTGCCACGACGGCCTCCGCCCTTGGATCTTCGGAGTTTGTTCTATTTGTCCGGACTCCCGGAGGCGGTAAAAAACCATCTTCATTGAACTTTCGGATTTTATACCGGTTATTTCGCGAGCGATTGTATTGGTTATTTCTGCCTCCCGACTTAAATATTCCATAACAATCTGCTCAGGTGATCCAAGACTCTCGTGCCGCAGAGTGACAATAACCGAACTATCCGTTTCGTCAATTAATGGTTTTTTGAGTCGCAATTTCCCCATCGCTTCAAATGCAGTATTCAGCCCCTCTCCCACATCTTTGTTCGGAGGGTTCTTGAATTTATTGATGAGTCGAACAATCTTCGGATTTCTGGCAAACTGGGTCTGGATGATATTTTGTAACTGTTCAGCCTGAATGACCAAAGCAATCAGCGGTTGTAAACTATGTGCAATTGCCGCATCATGTTGTCATGCCACCGAAACCGCCTCGTCCCGACCTCACGCACCTGTCCGATACCGATAAGGACCGGCTCATCGACGCCTTGTTTGCGCGCCTGGACGCGGTCGAAGCGAAACTGGGCATGACCAGCGAGAATTCGAGCAAACCGCCATCGTCGGATGGCCTAGCGAGAAAGCCGAAGACTAGCTCGTTGCGCGGCAAGTCTGGCAAGGCGGTTGGAGGCCAACCTGGCCATAAAGGCAGCACGCTCAAGAGGGTGGCCGAGCCCACCGGAACGGAGGATCATCCGCCGCCGTCGCACTGCGACCGCTGCCACAGTGCGTTGCCCCTGGAGCAGGCAAAAATGCTGGACAGCCGTCAGGTATTCGATGTGCCGGCGATGAGCTTCGAGGTGATCGAACACCGCGTCTACACGGTCGTATGCGCCTGCGGCCAGCGGCACGACAGCGCTTTTCCCGCCGCAGTCAGCGAAGTGGCGCAATACGGTCCGAATGTGCGCGCACTGGGCGTGCATCTGACCCAAGGACAGATGCTGCCATATGCCCGCGCCGCCGAGTTGATTTGCGAGATGACGGGCTTATCGGTATCGCCGGCAACGCTGCACGCATGGGTTGGCGATGCCAGCGTGGCTTTGCAAGGCACAGCCGACCTGATCGCACGGCAGTTGCACCACGCGCCAGTGCTGTGCGCCGACGAATCCGGCCTGCGTGTGGACGGCAAGCTGCACTGGATGCATGTAGCGGCCACTGCGGATCTCACCTGGTACGGCATGCACGCAAAGCGCGGCCTGGAGGCTATCGTCGCGCATGGCATTCTGCCCAAACGCCTCGGCGTCCTGGTGCACGACTGCTGGGCTCCCTACTGGAAACTCGACGATGGCCTGCACGCCTTGTGCAATGCTCATCTCCTTCGAGAACTGGTTTATGCGCAAGAGGTGACCGGCCAGGACTGGCCGGCCGCCATGACGGAACTGCTGCTCAACGCTCATAGACTGAGCGCGGCGGCGCGCCAGCAAGGCCGGCCATTTGACGCCGATGCCATCGCCGCCTTCACCACCGTCTACAACGATATCGTGCGCGCAGGCGAACAATTGAACCCTCTCAAACTCAAGCCCGACGGAAAACGTGGTCGCTGCAAACAGTCCGACGCCCACAATTTGCTGCGCCGCTTCCGACTGCACGCCGACGCCATCTTGCGCTTCATCGCCGACCCCACCGTCCCGTTCTCCAACAATATTGCTGAACGGGCCGTGCGCATGCCCAAGGTCAAACAGAAAATATCGGGCTGCTTCCGCACCGTTACCGGCGCCGCCAACTTCTGCACCATCCGCTCCTGCCTCGACACGCTACGCAAGCAGGGACACAGCATGTTGGAAGTGCTGCGTCGGGCATTTGCTGGCGATCCGATCATGCCAGCTGCGTAGCGGCCGAACAGTTAACAATCGCATTCAATACCATGGTCAAACCGAAGCGCAAACTGACCTCCGCCCAGAAAAGGGAGAAGGCGCAGTTCATGACAATCTTCATCAACGGAAAACAAAAACGGGTGCGTCGTCCGGTCCTGATGGACGGCCTGGGTCCCGATGAGTTCTACTTGCGAAATGCCGATTCGATCGCGCTGCATCAAGACGGGCTATGGGAATGCACAGCGGCGGCCGAACAAGGCGACATCGCTTTCACCGATGCGAATGACGCGGATTGCTTTGGTCATTCAGGCTGAATAGTTACGATATTTTTAAGTGTCACATGACCCGGAAGGCGGCCAGGGCTTTCAATCTCAACTCGATTATCGAATATCCTAACCTGAACATCCGCTTGAACATTGTAGTCTCGGTGCAACACAGCATTTGTCAAAATTTCGTGTAACGCTTCCTCAGGGTATTCAATTTTTTGGAGGCCACTTGGTCCCAACTTCTCAATGCCTTCTATAATTTCCTTAACTTTTTCGACGGTTTCGTAAATTAAGGAATAAACGGGTCCCTCGATAGTTATCGGATCAAAAACAAGATAGTCACGTTCCGCGTCTTGTTTTGTCTGATATCTCAACACCTTCACTGCCGATCGCTTGGCTAGAATCGCCTGTGGGCAATCCGAAAACAAAAGTATGCCTCCGACAGTAGGCCGGCCGTCAATAAGAACACGCTGTTTACTCAGCCAAGCTCCTGGTTCTCCTGACGGCACGACGTCTAAGAGGAATGACAGCACAGTAGCAGAGTTGGTTATTTCGTCTGAATCGATATGTCATAATTCGTCTTCGAACGACTTTATACCCTTGTCATACCTCAATCGTTCCAGCGCGTCATCTCCAGAAACCGGCAGGCTCTGTGCATTTCGACGCACATAGCACCGCCCGTCTGACGCAGCAACCATATCCTTAGTCTTGAAAATCGTTAAATGTAAAACGATTCCGGGGGCGTCAGGGAATCGAAGGAATTCTGCGACGTAATTATTCCCAAGTGGATTCATTTGCTCCAAAACTTGGAAAACCGGATTAGCGGCCTCCTGATCCTCGAAGCCCCGCCAGAGACGATACTTCCGGTTCAAATCGACCATTTCCTCGATTCCAATGTAAATTTCGCCACCGCTCGTATTCGCAAATGCTGCAATTGTCGTGACTGTTCAGCGCCTATGCAGTTGGCTGGATGGGATTACCGGCGAATGCTCGCTGTAGCACTTCCAGCATACCGTGACCCTGCTTGCGCAGCGTATCAAGGCAGGAGCGAATGACACAGAAATTGTCGGCGCCTTCGACGGTGCGTAAGCGTCGGCCCAGCGCCGTCTTGAGCCAGCTGTCGAATTGCTTGATGATAGCGTCACACCGCTGGGAAGCGGCGTGTTGTTAGGCAGGTGCCAACTGCCCGGCGCAATGCCAGGGCAGAAACTCGTCAACACGGTTGACGGGATGATCGGCGATGTGGGCTAGCACATGGCGCAACCAGGCTTCGGGGTCGACACCGTTGAGCTTGGCCGTCCCGATCAGCGAGTAGATGGCGGCAGCGCGTTCGCCGCCCGTGTCGGCGCCGGCAAACAGATAGTTACGGCGACCGATGGCAACCCCGCGCAGAGCGCGTTCTGCGGCGGAGTTGTCGATCTCGATCAGGCCGTCATCGCAATAGCGCGCCAGCGCCGGCCACAGATTGAGGGCGTACAGAATCGCCGCCGACGTATCGGACTTGCGTGAGAGTTTTTCAAGCATGCCTCGCAACCATCGCTCCAGATCGTCAATCAGCGGTTTGGCCTTGGCTTGTCGTGCCTGGCGTCGCTCGTTCGGGGGCTTGCCGCGGATCTTCGCTTCGATCGCGTACAGCTCACCGATGCGGCCCAAGGCTTCGCTCGTCAGTGCAGAGGGTCTGGCTTCATGTAAGTCGTAGAATTTGCGGCGCGCATGCGCCCAGCAGGCTGCCTCCTGGATCGTGCCGTCCTCGTAAAGCGCGTTGAAGCCTGTGTAGGCATCGGCCTGGAGCACGCCCTTATAGCTGGCAAGGTGGGTTTGCGGATGGATGCCTTTGCGGTCGGGCGTATAGGCAAACCACACGGCCGGTGGCGTGGTGTCGCCGCTCGGCCTGTCGTCACGCACGTAGGTCCACAGACGCGCCGTCTTTGTCTTCCCATTGCCTGGTGCCAGCACCGGAATCGGGGTGTCGTCCGCGTGCAGCTTGGCACCGGCGAGCACATGGCGCCGGATCGCGTCGACCAAGGGGCGCAACAGCGCGCTGGCAGCACCGACCCAGCTGGCGAGCAAAGCGCGATCCAGATCGACACCGTCGCGTGCATACATGACTGCCTGCCGGTACAGCGGCAGATGGTCGGCGAACTTGGCCACCAGCACGTGCGCCAGCAAGCCCGGCCCGGCAATGCCCCGCTCGATCGGCCGGCTCGGCGCCGGCGCCTGCACGATGGCGTCGCAGCAGCTGCATGCCAGCTTTGGACGCACATGGCGGATCACGCGCAAGCTCGCCGGCACATATTCCAGTTGTTCAGCCACGTCTTCGCCCAGGTGGCGCAAGCCACCTCCGCAGGCCGGGCACGCGTTGGCGCCGGGCGGATAGACCTTTTCATCGCGCGGCAGGTGCTCGGGCAGCGGCCTGCGCACCGATTTCCTGCGCGGCGCCCGATCCGCTTCGGGCATTTGCCGCTCTGCTTCGGCCTCGTCTGCCTGCAGGTCTTCCAGTTGCAATTCGAGCTGCTCAATCTGGCGGTCGAGCTTTTCCGACTTGCGGCCGAACTGCATGCGCCGCAGTTTGGCAATCATCAGTTTCAGATGTTCGATCTCTGCGGCCCGCGTGTTCAGCTGCGCTTCCAGGCCCAGGATCTGCTCATCGCGGGCCAACAGCAATTCATCGCGTGCCAACAGCAAAGCCTTCAAGGCTTCGATGTCGTTGGGCAGGTCGGCGGTGTTGAGCATGTGCCGAGTTTACGCGACCCGTTTCATGTTTACAAGGCCAACGTTGGCTGCCACGTCCGTTCCGGGCGCCGCCAGTCAATTCCCTCCAGCAGCATCGACAGCTGCGCCTGGCTTAGCGTGACGCTGCCACTGCTCGCTTGCGGCCAGACGAAACGGCCTTTCTCAAGCCGCTTGGCCAGCAGGCACAGGCCATCGCCGGTCCACCACAGCACTTTGATCATGTCGCCGCGCCGGCCACGGAACACGAACACGTGGCCGCTGTACGGATTCTCCTTAAGCGCACTGTCCACCTTTGCCGCCAGGCCGTTCATACCGGCGCGCATGTCGGTGATGCCGGCTGCAAGCCAGATGCGCGTGCCTGCGGGCAGCCCGATCATGGCAGCAGGCGCGCCAGCACTTGGGCCAGCGCCACCGCATCAACGCCACCTTCGAGCCGCAGCTGCGCACGGCCCACCGTCAGCAGCATGACGCCCGAAGCCGGTAGTGCAGGCTTGGCAGCCACGTCTGGCGAATCCAGAACGGTGACCGGCATCAGCGCGGCCGGTGCCGCGTTCACCGCGCCGTGCAGGTCGGCGAATTGTCTGCGCCAGGTGAAGACCTGGTTGGCATTGATGTTGAACTCTCGAGCCAGGCGCGACACCGACGTGCCCGCGACAAGAGATCTGGCGACGACTTCTCGCTTGAATTCCGTGCTGTGCTGTCTGTAGGGACCGCGCTTGCGAGGTGTGGTGAGTGATTGAATTTTTGTGTCCATAATCGAAATTGTGGGCACAATTGAATTTGTACCCCGCCTTCAATCATGGCGCTGACGGATCAGGCGGTAAAGACGTCAGTGGGAAGACGCTTACGACGGTGCGGAAGCAGCCCGAAACCTTCTGTTTTACCTTGGGCATGCGCACGGCCCGTTCGGCCACGTTGTTGGTGAACGGTACGGCGAGATCGCGAATGAACAACAGGACGGCGTCAGCATGTTTGCGGAAGCGCCGGAGTAGATTGCAGGCGACCGATTGCTTGGCGCGGCCGCCCTTCCAGATGGGAAGTTCGATCTCGGGATGCAGTGCTTCCCCTTCAACGACGATGGCGTCATAAAGTGTCGTGAATGCAGCGATGTCGGTTTCGCTGAAGCGCTTTCCGGAGCGCCGTGCAGCCCAACATAGCTGATTGGCGCTGAGCAGGAAATCCGTCATCGTCTGGGGCCACTGATGTCCCGTGAGTTCCTTCACGTACAGCAGTTTGCTGTGGTCAAGTTATTTCGGACACAACGATAGGTTCGCGTACTGCCATTTTCCGTTCGTAGACGGCGGGCGACAGATTGCCCAATGCTGAATTGATGCGTTTGCAGTTGTAAAAGCCGACGATGTAGTCGGTGATGTCGGCCTTGGCCTCGGCATGATTGGCATATTGGCGCTGCCAGACACGCTCCATCTTGAGGTTCAAGAAGAAGCGCTCTGCAACGGCGTTGTCCCAACAATTTCCCTTACGACTCATGCTGCAAACGAAGCCGTGTTGTGCCAGCAGATCCTGGTAAAGCTCGCTCGCGTACTGGCTGCCTCGGTCCGAATGGACGACGAGTCCCGGTGCCGGTTGCCGCTGTTGAATGGCCATGTTCAATGCGTCGCAGACCAGCTTAGCAGGCATGCTCGGTGCCATGGCCCAGCCGACCACCTTGCGCGCGTACAAGTCCAGGACTGTGGCCAGGTACAACCATCCTGCGCCGGTGCGAATGTACGTGATATCGCTGACGTATGCCAGATTTGGGGCCGTTGGATTGAACTGCCGATTGAGCACATTGGCGGCAATAGGCAAGTCGTGCTTGCTGTCTGTCGTGTGAACGAATTTTCGCTTCCAGACGGGCTTCAAGGCCGCCTTACGCATCAAACTGCGCACCTTGTAGCGCCCGATTTGGAAGCCTTCGCCAGCCATGGCCGTGACCAACCGACGGCTGCCGTAGCTCTGATGGCTTGCCATGAACAAAGCCTTCAGGTGCACGGTTTCCTTGCAGACAACTGGCTTGATGGAGCGGCGCTGCGACGCGTAAAAACCGGACCGGCTGACGTCGAGGATGCGGCAGCTGCTCTGAACCGGAATGGCCTCCTTTTGCAGTTGAACAATGAGCTGATGCATCATTTCATTTCGCGGGCAAAGAAGGCCGAGGCCTTTTTTAAGATAGTCACATCCTGTCTCAGCTGCAGATTTTCCGCCTCCAATTGCCGGATCCTCTGCTGCTCGGCAGTGAGTGGCTTGCCGATGCCCGGCTGGCCGCTCTGCTCAGCACCGTACTGGGTCAGCCAGCGGCGAATCGCGGTCTGGCCGATGCTCATGCTCTCGCTGACGTTCTGAATGCTCTGTCCCTGCTCTTTGATCATTCGAACCACTTCCAGCTTCAGGCTGGGATCGAATGTCTTCCGTTTTCTTGTTGCCATGTATTACTCCTCAGATGGTGGATTTTCCACCTATTGAGGTGTCCGGGCAAATTAGACCACAGCAGTTCGCGCAGCAAATGCGCGTTGCACAAGGCGTGTGTGGCATCGTCCAGTTTCCAGTACGGCGACCAGCAGTCGTGCACCAGTACGCCCGAGCGATGGGGCAAGATGGCATGCGCGGTGATCGCCTCCATGCCACGCTTGGCGTGCAAGCCGTACCAAGTAAGCGTGTCGTTGGCCGCGATATGAAGCCAGTGCAGTTGACCAGCCACACGCAGGCCTGATTCATCGGCGTTGACCAGCGCGGCGTCGCGCAAATACTGCGCGATCAGATCTGCCGTGCCTTGCAATGCAAGGCGCGCTTCGCCTACCCAGGCCACCAGCGTGCCGGGTGAAATAGCGAGACCATACACGTCACGAATCAGCTCGGCGGCGCGAGCAAACGGTAGCATCTGGCCCTGCGTGAGGTGGACCGCCAACGCGCGCACGTTGGGGCCGTATTGCACCGGCTCGGTCACGTTAGCCGGGAATGCGCTGCTGTGCAGTTGTCCACACTGGCAGCGCACGGATAGCGTGCGGTGTTCCACGATGTCGAACGCAACGACAGGGCACCTCGAAAAACCCTCGTGAATCTGGCATGATATCGGTGCCTCGACTCTGACGTAATTTTTCATGATCAAGACCAGTCTGTTTGCTGACCAAGAGCGCGAAGCCAAGCTGAACAAGCTCGGCGATGCACTGGTGGTGATGGAGCGGCATGTCGACTTCGCCGCCCTGGCTGCCGAGGTCGACCTTGCGGCACCACGCCCTAGCCGCGAGCGCGGCGGCCGTCCGCCTTTCCCCACCGAATTGATGGTGCGCGTACTGTTGATCCAACAGCTGTTCAACTTGAGCGATGAGCAGATGGAATTCCAGCTGCTCGATCGCTTGAGCTTCCAGCGCTTTGCCGGCTTGCGCGCGAGTAGTCAGATCCCGGATCGGACGACGATCTGGACTTTCAAGGAGCGCTTGATCCAGGCCGGCGCCAGCGAGAGCGTATTCGATGCGGTCAATCGCCAACTGTCCCAGCACGGCTACATTGCGCGCGGCGGGCAGATGATCGACGCGAGCATTGTGCAGGCGCCGAAACAGTCGCTGAACAAGGAAGAGAAAACCCTGGTCATGCAAGGCGCGATACCGGCCGGCTGGAAGCCGGCCAAGCGGCGTCAGAAGGATACGCAAGCGCGCTGGACGAAGAAACACGGCAAGTCCTACTTCGGCTATAAGGTCTCGGTCAACGCCGACAAACGCTACAAGCTGGTGCGCAAGATCAAGGTCAGCACGGCCAGCGAACATGACACCACGCATTTCGAGGAGGTGCTCGATCCCTCCAACACGAATCGCAACATCCTGGCCGACAAGGGTTACGTCGACGGCGAGCGCGAAGCGCGGTTGAACAAGCAGGGCTGGCGCATGCACATCCAGCGCAAAGGTAGCAAGGACAAGCCGATTTCCGATGCCCAGCAGCGCCGCAACCATCGCATCGCCAAGACACGCGCACGCGTCGAACACGTGTTCGCGGGCATGGCCCAGATGGGCGGCAAGGCGTTGCGCTCCATTGGCCTGGCGCGCGCCACGCTGCACCTGAACTGGAAGGTCGCTGCCTACAACTTGCAGCGCCTCGTCTACTTGAAGGAGGCAGGTATCGAGGCGTTCTAACGCCCGAGGTCCGTTCGGGCCGCCGAATTTGAGCAACGTAGCCTGAAAAAGAGGTCGGGAAACAACGTCGCTCGCGCAATGCGGGCCACATTCAAACACCCCGTTCGCAGGCAACCGCGAAATCACGGGTTATTCGAGGTGCCCGACAGGCACATCGAATACCTGACGGCGTTCTTGGACTACGGCATCGTACAGCGGCAATGCATGCTGACAGCGGTTGCAGTGTTCTGGCAGCGGATGATCGGTGTGGCTGGTCGGCTGCAAGGCCTGCTTGAGTGTGGTGCCCTTGCGGCCAGCCTGGCCGCCGGGCAGTTTGCCCGACGACTCGCGCAAGGAACTGGTCTTCTTGGTCAGTCCATCCGACGAGGGTGGCTTGCTGGAATTGTTGCTGTTCTTGTTGACCTTCGATTCGAGCGCCTCCAAGCGGGCCAGTAACGTCAGAATGAGGATGTCCTTCTGTTCGTGGGACAGGCAGGTCAGGTCGGGAGAAGGAGGTTTCGTTGCCATCCGAGCATGATGAACGTGATCGGAATTGTTTACAACAAATATCTGGCGTTCATAGGGACTGAACAGTCACCAATTGTCTTCGTCAACTTGCTCGGCGCAATCGCTGAACTCTTTAAGTCCACAAAATGAGACTCAGAAATATCCAGCAATTCGCTATAAGCATCCGCGTCCAAGTTTTTTAATGATACTGTCATCTCAAATTCCGGTTGAAAAGTTATCTGCCAATTTCATTATAAAGTAGCGGTATGCCATCTTATTGATTGTCTTTGCCAATAGCCTCAACTGCACTACTGATATCATCGTCGCTCAGAAACGGAGCCTGCGCGAAAACTAAACCTTGCTCGCCATTAAGCTTCGCAGCCAAATGGCCCTTGCCCAGCAAAAGCTCCGCACCTGGACGATCAAGCGCGATCTTGGAAGTCGCTTCGCTGGCGACCTTCAAAATGAGGCGATTTCCCAGGTTCTCTCGCAGCTGCATGGGCATGACGTCCTTATCTGGCCGCTGCGCCGCGAAGAGCAGATGGATCCCAGCCGCGCGCGCCTTGACGCCCAAGCGCTGGACTGCCGTGCCCACCGCCGCCTTGTAGGCGTCATCCAACATCCAATCAGCGAATTCATCATGCACCAAGAACACCATCGGCAACTTGTCCTCCGCGGCGGCCTTCGCGTTGAACGTCGTCAAATCGCGGGCGCGGGCCGGAGCGAAAGTCCGGTATCGGTTCTCCATCTCCTCAACCAATTCCTTGAGCACTTCGGTCGCTCGCTCCTTCGTGGTGACGATGGGTTCCCGCATGTGGGGCAAATCGTCCAGCGCGGAGTAGTCGACGCCCATTTTCGGATCGATCAACACAATGTGCGCAAGCTCCGTCGGGTTCGTCGCGGCTATGTCGAGCATGATCGCTTGGATCAGGACAGATTTCCCGCTACCTGTGCCCCCCGCCACCAACGAATGGGGCTCGTGGCTGGACAGGCCCGCAAACTCCGAACCCAAATTCAGGTAAAGGATCGATCCGTTGATTTCTTGCAGGCCGAGCACGAACGACGTGTTGATGCCGGCCGCATTTCTGTTGAGGACGCGGCGGGCCCACAAATCCCATAGCGAGACAGACTTCCGCTTTTCCGCGGCGATCGTGACGACGATCTCTCCGGGCTTGGGCTGCACCGTCACAAGTTCGATCGCATGGGTGGTCAACAATTGCGTTCTCTTGGCTTCGACATCCTCGACCCGCAACTTGTCCGAACCTGCCAGCCTGACCAAACAGCCATTTGGCGTCAGGCGGGTGCCCAGCACCGTGGCTTGCATGCCGTAGCTGTTAAGCGCGGCCTTAAGTTTGCGGGTAGATTCGTCGGCCCATGCCTCTCTTTCGTCGACCGCGCCGGCCTGGGCCGCAGCTCTCTCAGTCACGAGACGGCCGAAATGAGTGCTATCAAAAGCTGTCGAGGTGTTAGCGTTCTCCTTGTCGAGGCGCTGACCTGGTTGAAGTTGGGGTTGAAGCGCTGACAGGTCGGCAGGATCGGGTTGGCGAGACGCGAACGGCTGATCAGAAACGTCTTTGCCGCCTGCGATGGCCGATTCCGTGGTGTCATCCACACTTTGCTGCCCAATTTCGTCACCCCCCGCCAGCTGCTCCATCGTGGCGGTCCAGGCGACGCGGTTGGCAGGCGGTCGCGTCGCCGCGGTCGCCCATGGCTCCTCAGGACCAAGCTTCGATCGAACGGATGCCGGATTGCCCTTGCGCGAATAAATCTCGACCAGCGAGCGCAGTTCGGTCCGATCGAAAACTTCTTGCCACGCCTGGATTCCTTCGGTTGAATCGACGAGCACCTGTTCGGACGCCGACCGTGACATCCCAGCGTCAGCGGTATGCACGAACACGTGCGAATAGCCCCTCAGAGAAATCTTCGCCGCCCCATCCTTCAGGCTTGACCGCGCCCGTTCGAGCAGCCCTGAGGAGCCCGGCGGGATGTTCGCATCGATAAGCATGTCGGCCAACCTCGAAAGCCATACGTCCCGATCCAAGCGGCCCGGATCACCGAAGAGGGCGGCGCGAAAGGTCGACAACGTCGCCATAAGCTGCGCCTTGGACGATTTCCGAGCTTCGGCGACCCCGGCGGCGCCGACATACTTGCACTCCACGACCGCCACGTGGAGATGGGGGCCATCGTCCCGCTCCTCCACGCAGAGGCCGAGAATGTCGGCAATGCGGTTTTCCTTCTGCGCGAGCCAGCCCGCGTAATCGTCGAGTAGGAAAAAGACGCTGAACGACTGGCGCGATTTCGCCACGATGCCTTTGAATTCGTGTTCGAGCATGTATCGACTCAGCACCAAGCCGACCATCTCTCCGGCGGACACTCCGCGCTTTGCCGCCCGAAGCACGATGTCGCCGGACACCGACAGGGCATCCTTCTTCATGCGCGAGGCCACCGCATCGTATTCCTGCGGCGTGAACGCCAGCCCAAGTTCGGTGAGCCTTCGGCGCGCGAGCACGCCAAGAAGGCGCAGTTCCGACGTCGAGCTGACGATCATGTTTCGGCCATTCGTGGATGACCTGCGGTAGCGAACAACCGTGACCCCATTCGCCTGCAGCTGCCGCTTGTCGAGCAGCTCGTCGTAGGTCGCCACCCACTCCGCCAAAGCATGGGCGTCGGTCATCGTTCCGCTTAGCGCCTCGTTTTGAAGCGAAATTTGGCGGGCAGGCAAAAACAGGGCGCCTGCCGGAGGGTCGGTCTGTCGAATCACCGATGCGACTGCCGAGACATACGCCCATCCCGACGCGGTCTGCCTCGGGCAGGTCAGAAAAGTCGTCGATTTGAGCTCATTCTCGCCGGACACGCTGCGGTAGGACCATCTCGACGGGGCATGTTCCAAGCTTGGACGCTCATTGGTCCACTCCACATTAATCCATTCGACGCGCGCCGTTCGCGACACCACGTCATGGAGGAAAGCCACATCGAACGCCCGGAAACCATCGTCCGCGGCGATCGGAGTGACCGACGACGGCGAAACCGATATCCGTAGCTTTGAAATGAAATTGTCCGAAGTCTCGCTGACGATGGGCAAATCGGGGTCGTCGCCGGATTTGGTTACAAGCTCCGCGTAGACCCGGCGGAGCTTGGCCGGGTCGCGGTGTCGAACCGATATGCTGCATTGGAAACCCGTCTCCGCCTGCATATTCGAAAGCTCTCTCACTACAGCCAACGGCAGCTCCGCAGCGTCGGCGTTATAAAGCAGGACGCTTAGATTGCTCGCCTCGTGCGGCTGCAATCCGATATAGCGTTCGAGCAGCTCGCGCACCTGCTTGGCCGCCGCCGCTGGATCGACGTCGGTCATCGCCTCGCCCCCTCCGCGCACCGGCTCTTCAAAAAGACTGTAACCGTTGACGGTGCTGCATTCAGTGAGAAGGAGCGGGGAGCCTCCGCGTTGGGCAACGGCGATCTCAGGATAGAAGGGATGGGCAAGCTCCTCGGAGAACTCGCGGAAGAATATGCCACGATCTCCAAAGAGGACGTTTCGGCCTCCGAGAATATGCGTGACCAGTCCAGCGACGCGACGCGTCTTGACCGCCAACGCCTTCATCCGCTCGGGATGCCACGGCGGGATGATGAGGCACGGCTGCTCGCCGAGCACTGTCACGGTCCCGATCGTAAGCACGGCGGCGACTAGCTTGGAGCGACATACGTCGCCCCGCGCATGGGTCGCCAAGGTTCGCAGAAGCGCGGCGAACGACTCGGCTTGCCTGAGCACGGCCTCGCCATGAAGTCCGACGCCAATGAAATCGTCGAACGCCTTGATGTAGTCGTCCTCGAACGCATCCCACGCGGCCCTGATCTCCGTCTTCTGATCCGCGGTGATCCGGTCCTCGGCAGCAAGTTCGTTGATGCTTTGCTTGATTTGATGGCGGAGGTTGCCAAGCTTCGCCACCTGCGGCACGAGCGACCCAGCATCGCGAGAATAGGTGGCCTCCAAGGTCGAAGTGTCCAAGAGTGAAACGCTTTGGACGCCCCCCTTCTTGCTGACCACGCGACGCGGAACCTCTGAACGACCAACCGATCCTTTTTCCTTGAGCCGCAGCATATCTTCGACCAACGATAGGCCAATGGAATCTGGGCGGTAGTTCCAAACGAGCTGAGTCTTGTCCAGGATTATTTCGCGTTCGCCTGGACACTCGACCAAGGCCACTTCGAATTTTATTTGTGTCGCAGCTTTGGCAAGCGAAGCGCACGGCTTGATCTTCCCTTGCAGTTCCAATTCGCGGGCAAAGAACGCCGGATATTGAAACAAGGGATCGGGCAGATTGGCGTTCCGCATCCGCTCGACTTTCCAGTCGACCTTGGCGCCCATGAGCTCCTTGATGCCGCGATACATAGAGGAGAAATAGGCTCCTACGTCATGATTGAATCGCTCTCGCCACTCCTTGCGCCCCTTCGTGACCGTGAAGCGCAGGATCCGCTCTTTTCCAGTGTCCCCTGCTCCCGAGACTAGCCGGTAGGCGACATCGGTAAATCCATCGAGGAAGTCATGGCATTCAAGCGCCTTGCCGAAGATGGCCTTCTCCCAACGGCCATGGAGGGACTTGTCCTGCTCCAAATAGCGACGGTGAAGCTCAAAGAAAGCCTCGTCATCGTCTTCGACCCAATCGGTGCGGCGTTCGCGAGCGCGCAGCTCATCCAAATGTTTGCGCCAACGCGCGTCGAGAACGTCGTCGTCGGCGCATTGGTGGTCGAAGAAATGCAATGTGGCGTCGGCCAAGCCACGCTGTTGAACACGGGGCTTGTCGAATATGAGGTGGACTCCGTCTCGCTCCCATTCGAGCAGCGCGATGGCGTTCGAGGTTCGTTCGTCCACTCCAAACGGAGCGTCGATGAACGCCTCCAAAGCAACGCGGACGCTGGCGTCAATCACATCCGTATTTTCTGTCAGCCTCTGATGCATTTCCTCCGGATCCAATGGCTGGCCGTTCGGTCGCAGCCGAGCCAAAAGCGGAGCGCGGTTCGCGAAGAGCTTGTCGAACGCCTTCTTCCAAGGTCCGACAGCCGGGCCAAAGGTTTTTGCGTTTGAGAAGAAAGACGTGTCGCGGGGGAGGCCAACGCATGGCAGCGCCCAGCCCAAAGCATCCCTCACGGCGAGGCCTTGGACAGTCGAACCTTCGCTAACCATCGAGCAAAAGTCCGCGAGTTGGTCCAGCGACAAGTCCGACGTCGAAATCAAACCCTTGAGGGCCGCCTTGAAAACCCCACGATCGTCAGGCGTCGGCGTCATCGCCGCGGCATGGCACGTCGCAGTGACCCATGCGCTTTCATTGGCCCGAAACTCTTTGGCGCCGAGCGCAGTCACATGGCCCAACGTGTCCGCAAGGTTGTGTTCATTGCCATTGGCGGTCAACAGAGCTTCTTTGTCGGTCCCGGCATTCCGGACGGCCCCGGCGTTCATGGACGTCAACGCTTCTTCGGGCAATCCTTGGCCTTCGACCAAAGACGCAGGGATGCGAAGGTCTATCCGCGCCAACAACGAAGGATTCGCCAGAATTTCGCGAGCGACCGAAGCAATCTGCGCCGACGAGAGTTTGTCGAGCCTGAAAAGTGCTGCCGTGTCAAAGAGTCGGCCGTCTGCTTGCCGCGAGTTGGACAGCCGCTCGGCGAGGATATCGGCGCCAACGCGTCCAATGATGCGATCGGCCAGCATTATTCATCCCCCTGGGAGCTAAATGGATTTTCAACAAAAGAGCATGAGTCGGAGAGTCGGCGGACCAACCCAAGGCCGACCAGGCGGGTCTCTAGATTTCTGCGGTTGTCGCTGAGAGCGTCTTGATCTACCCGTTTTTCCAACACGAGCCGTGCCCCTTCGACGTCGCCAATCACGATGCCATATCGCCGCTTTGCTTCGCTGAGAAATTCGTCGAACTGCATGCGAGTTTCTACGATCGTGACCACCAGCGTTTTAAGCAGTCGATCGTTCGGCGCGTAGCGGTTTCTTCGCGACAGCCGCCGCGAGCTCAATCCGATGGATTTCGACCACGTCGCATGGATCTTTCCGACGTGCTGCTCATGGCGGGACTCGGCCTTCTCGACCAGCTTCGCCACGAGCTCGTCCCCCCTAAGGTTCAAATATTCCTTGTCGTCGTCGTCGTCCGTGGGCCATTGGAACATTTCGCGCATCAAGTCCACGCAGCCAACCTCCAAGCTATTCGACTGCATGGCCGCGTCCCAACGTGGGTCGAGCTTGACGCTCTCGACCTCCGCTCGAATAGCCCTCACTGAAAGCGCTTGATTCGCGTGATAGGAGTCCCCTGACAGCGCCCGGACCTTCGTTCTCTGGGCGACAATCTCACACACCATCTCGACCGGGTCGGCGTCTCCCGCGACCGTCTTCGCGCACTCGAGGAAATAGAGCAGCAAGTTGAGCCCAGCGTTGACGATCAAATGTTCGAGGGCGTCGTAGACGGGCATGTCCCGCGACAGGATGGCGAGCCAATCTTCGCACATCCGGTCGAATCTTGGATGGCTTTCGTAAGGCAGCGGCCCCACTTCGCGAGCCGCATCGACTAGCTGAGCTTCGCCCTGCATCGCCTTCACCAGCCTGTTCATTGTCTTGTTTTGATCGAAGAGTCGTTCGACAAGTTTGGCTCCTAGCTCCGGACCGCGCTTTGCCCGGGAAAGCATCAGATAAAGCAATTCGCCAGTGCGAGCGAAAAATCTTCTGTCGTTGGACGCGCCGCCTTTGGCGTCGATGCGCAAATCTTCATACAAAGCGTCCGGCCCGAAGGGGAACACAAATTTGGAACTCCACCGCTTGTTGCTTCTAGCCTCGAAGGCGGAAGAGCGCAGCAGCTCGATAGCTTTGGCGAAATCGTCAAAGCTGGCGAAAACCGCTCGGAGATAACCCATGTCCTGATCGCCGAGCTTGGTGGAATCGTCCTCGAAGCGATCCATCCACTCGCGCCACTTCTCCTCGTCCGAAATGGGTCGTTCCCGAATGGACTCGACAAACGGATTGTTGAACAAAAGTGCTCGAAGACGTATTTGCCGCTGCGGCCGATAATGAACTTGTTCGCTTGGACTGGCGAGCGGCGCGGCAGTATTCGAGCCGAGCACGCCCAGGAACTCCAGGACCGTCAAGTGCGGCAGCTGCTCGTCGTAAAGCCGGTGCCCCCAAATGTGTTCGTCCACAGCGAAGTCTACATTCTTTATCTTTTTCCTCACGCGGAGATCCTCACGGTGACCGGCCGGGAAAATCCGAGGCCGTGCTGTTCTATCTCGATGAACCGCAGTTTGATCGAATGGTCCTCGATGCCCGCCTCGTCGTCTTCTCCAGCAGGACGCATGTCGAGGATCACCTCCGCCTTCCTGAGCAACTTAGCTTTGAACGCCAGCATGTCTTCCAGGCATTCGTTGGAAAAACTTCCTGGCAATGCGCCTATGGCTACGCGGCAGAGGAACTCGAATCTGATCGGCGACAATGAAAACGAGACGGCATTTCCAACACCCGGGGCCAGGGCGATGTCCAAGCATGCCCGATCAGTCTGCTTGTCAAGCTTGATCATCATGCCCGTCCCGCGGTCGCGTTTGGCGGGGACCTCAGTGTCGCATAGCACGCTCACCCGCGACTGAGTAAATCCTCCGGAGCTGGCCACGAAAATGTTGTCCGTATTCTCGATCAGCAATCCCGTCATGACGCGGTTGAGTCCTCGGACCAATCGCGAGCGGACGCTGTCGCTAATGGGCTTGCGTTCTGCCAACGCCGCGATGGTGTCTAAATAGTCCCCTCCGAACCTAAACGCGGTCATGCCCCAATACGGATAGGCCGCCTCGCCATCAGGCAGGGTGAAGAACAGTCGACGTCGCTGCGATACCAAGCGCTCCATGAACTCATCGGTCTCGCTCTCCAACCTCGCAGTCTCCTCGCCTTCCAAATAACGCTCGAGAGCGGACAAGAAGCCAGGGGTGGCGCCGTAGACCTGATCGCTGCCGACAAGGCGCGCGAAAGATTCAGCGAGCTTTCCATCATCGTGTCCGTAGACGAGCAGTCCGTCGGCGCGGCTTGTGGACTCCTCTCCGATGCCGAAGGAAGCCAACGCTTTGAAGACAGGTCTTTCCATGGCCCTTCGCGCAGGCAAATTCGCACCGAACACGTTCCCATAGAGCGACGCCTGCTCGACTGAACCGTCCGCTTGTATCTTGGGAATGTCGGCGCAAGCCATGAGACCCTCTTTGGCCAGCGGATGGCCGAGAATCATATTGGAGGTCAGAGCCAGCAAGTCGCGGACTGGCAAATGCCATCCATTTAGCCGAGCGATATCCACCAAGTCCCCCAAGCGGCGAACAAACGCCACCTCCCCGCCGCCGCCCAGCAAACGGCGACGATTCTCGAAAATGGGGCAAACCCTCCCATCCGCTTGCAGAGAGCACGATGAACAGTTCTTCCACTCGCTGTGCTCCGATACGGCACGGACGACCTCAACCAAAGAATCACGATGGCCGATTCGACTCAGGTCGAACAGCGCCAGGCGCCCAGGTGGGTTTCCTCCGCTCAAGAAGGCGTCCTGCAATGGCTTCCTGAGCGGATGTTCGCGCCCTTGCCTGTGGCCGAGGTCGCGCAGCCGTTCGAGCATTTGGCCATGGTTTGCTGCGATCACCATGAACTTGGAATCGTCGCCTTCCAACGCGCACCGCTCCAGCATCATCAATACTTCATCGCTCTGCTCGTCGCGCAATTCGCTCAGGTCTTTGACAAAAACCGCCACGCGGCCGTCAGGCAACGTCAATTCCTTCACCAAGTTCGCGTCTGCCCAAGCCTTCGGTGCCCCGCCAACCGCCGCCCATAATCCGCGACAATGGTAGGTCTTTCCATCTCCAGCAGTGCCTGCAATTAGCAGTCCTCCCCGCGCGCCGGATTGAACGTGGGCGACAATCTTATCGAGCTGCGGGCTTGACAGGGTAATTGGCGCGACCTTCGCCCGATTGAGAGCGCCGGTGATGTATTCGTCGAACAAGTTCAAATTGTTCGGCGTCGGTCCGTAGGAGCGCAAGAAACGAACCCATGCGCTCGCGGGCGGCGCAAAGCCTGGGTCAACAGAAGCTAAGCCATTCATTTCCATCTATTCCTCAAAGATTGAAACCACACGTCATGTCGAGAAGCGCGCTTGTGCGGTGCGCGAATGCAAAATGCATAGCGGGCGCCCGTGACCGGTGCGAAGCTGCAACTCCAGCGAAAATAGGGGGATCGAAGTCCCCCAGCATAGCGACGCGGTCATGGATGGTAGTTCGCAACTAAGTGTTTCGTCAACCTGTTGAAACACTGTGACAATTGGTGAAAATTTAGACTCGAAATAAAAGCCGGCCGAGAATTAAAGCCGAGACGTGGAAGCACTTGAGTTCGCATTTGAGAATGCTTCGCCCCCTGTGTCAGGATAGATGTCGCGTCACTTGAATCACTTTAATCATACCGGGGGCGGAGCAAAGAAATGCAGTGAATCGCTACTCAGCAGAACGCAAAGAAGCCATTTTACGGCGAATGATGCCCCCGGAGAACAAGCCGGTTTCGGAATTGGCGAAAGAGAATGGGATCTCGGAACAGACACTTTATACTTGGCGACGAAATTTGAAATCGCAGGGAGTGCCAGTGCCGGGAAATGGAAAGAACGCCGTGGAGTGGTCGTCGGCCGATAAGTTTGGGGTGGTGCTTGAAACGGCACGCATGAATGAAGCGGAGCTTGCGGAATACTGCCGCAGCAAAGGCCTATTCGTCGAGCAGGTTGCCGACTGGCGCGAGGTTTGCCTACAGGCCAATGCGGCGCCTGGAGAGCTCAAACGGGAATTTCGCGAGCAAAGCAAGAGCGACCGTAAGCAGATCAAGCAGTTGCAGAAGGATTTACAGCGCAAGGAGAAAGCACTGGCCGAAGCGGCTGCGCTGATCATTCTCAGAAAAAAAGCCCAGGCGATCTGGGGGGAGCCCGAGGACGACTGATCGGCACCCCAGATCGCCAGTTGGTGATTGCATTGGTTGAAGAGGCCGTGGAGGCCAAGTGCCGGCGTCGAAGTGCTTGCGAGACCCTTGGAATCAGCCAGCGCACGTATCAGCGCTGGTTGCGGGAGGACGGTGGCAACTTGGCCGATGGACGCAAAGGCAGTCGACGTGTGGCACCAGCAAACAAATTGAGCGAAGACGAACGCCAGCAAATTCTCCTCGTTGCCAACAGCGCTGAATTTGCCAGCAGCCCGCCAAGCCAGATCGTGCCAACGCTGGCTGACCGTGGCGAGTACCTGGCATCAGAATCGACAGTCTACCGAATCTTAAAGGCCGAGAAGCAGCAGCACCACCGGGGACGTGCCAAGAAGCCCAGCACCAGGGTCGTAACGAGCCACTGCGCGACCGAAGCGAACCGGCTGTGGGCATGGGATATCACATGGTTGCCGGCTGGCGTGAAGGGCATGTATTTTTACTGGTACATGGTGCTCGACGTCTACAGGGCACCTCGAATAACCCGTGATTTCGCGGTTGCCTGCGAACGGGGTGTTTGAATGTGGCCCGCATTGCGCGAGCGACGTTGTTTCCCGACCTCTTTTTCAGGCTACGTTGCTCAAATTCGGCGGCCCGAACGGACCTCGGGCGTTAGAACGCCTCGATACCTGCCTCCTTCAAGTAGACGAGGCGCTGCAAGTTGTAGGCAGCGACCTTCCAGTTCAGGTGCAGCGTGGCGCGCGCCAGGCCAATGGAGCGCAACGCCTTGCCGCCCATCTGGGCCATGCCCGCGAACACGTGTTCGACGCGTGCGCGTGTCTTGGCGATGCGATGGTTGCGGCGCTGCTGGGCATCGGAAATCGGCTTGTCCTTGCTACCTTTGCGCTGGATGTGCATGCGCCAGCCCTGCTTGTTCAACCGCGCTTCGCGCTCGCCGTCGACGTAACCCTTGTCGGCCAGGATGTTGCGATTCGTGTTGGAGGGATCGAGCACCTCCTCGAAATGCGTGGTGTCATGTTCGCTGGCCGTGCTGACCTTGATCTTGCGCACCAGCTTGTAGCGTTTGTCGGCGTTGACCGAGACCTTATAGCCGAAGTAGGACTTGCCGTGTTTCTTCGTCCAGCGCGCTTGCGTATCCTTCTGACGCCGCTTGGCCGGCTTCCAGCCGGCCGGTATCGCGCCTTGCATGACCAGGGTTTTCTCTTCCTTGTTCAGCGACTGTTTCGGCGCCTGCACAATGCTCGCGTCGATCATCTGCCCGCCGCGCGCAATGTAGCCGTGCTGGGACAGTTGGCGATTGACCGCATCGAATACGCTCTCGCTGGCGCCGGCCTGGATCAAGCGCTCCTTGAAAGTCCAGATCGTCGTCCGATCCGGGATCTGACTACTCGCGCGCAAGCCGGCAAAGCGCTGGAAGCTCAAGCGATCGAGCAGCTGGAATTCCATCTGCTCATCGCTCAAGTTGAACAGCTGTTGGATCAACAGTACGCGCACCATCAATTCGGTGGGGAAAGGCGGACGGCCGCCGCGCTCGCGGCTAGTGTCCTGAGTTAGAAATTCGCAGACAAAATCGCTCGATGCTTGCCAAGATAGTGTCTACTGATTTTGTCCAGATAAATGGCTTCGGTTCGGCGTTGTTTATCTTGAGGTAGGCGCGAATTGCATCCTCCAATTGGCGAGTTGAGCGATGGGTTCCACGACGAATCTGTTTGTCTGTAAGGGTAGCGAACCAGCGCTCAACCTGATTTAGGGAAGCGCTGATCTATTGACGATTCTGGCTGGCGGTGCAAAGTTTTTGATGCCGCGTTTCTGACGAGCCGCATCGGCGATATCTACACAGTTGAGGCGGCCAATTCTTCCGTTTCAAGGGCGTTTTTCTCGCCCTTTCATTGTCAGGACGGAGTTCGGGTTTCCGAGACCGTAAATTGCCGGCCCGCGAGTATCAAGTTCGCGAAGCCGAACAGGGTGAACAGTTGGGCAGTGTTTTTCTTCAAGCCGCGGTAGCGCGCTTTCCGATGACGAAAGAGGTTCTTGACGACATGGAACGGATGCTCAACTTTGGCCCGCACGCTTGCCTTCAAGTGCTCCAGCTTTTCCGTCATGCGGCCGAGTTTGTTGGCAGGCAGCGCCTTGCGTTTGGTTCTCTTCATTGCGACGTGCCAAGTCACTTTCGTTTCAAGATTCTCTTCGCGTTTTTCAACGCCCTGGTATCCCGCATCGCCCAGTACCGCCACTTCATCGCCGTGCAGCAATGCATGTGCCTGCGTCACATCAGCCACATTGGCGGCAGTGGCCACCACCGTGTGTACCAGTCCCGACTTCGCGTCAACACCAATATGCGCTTTGAGCCCGAAGTGCCAGTCGTTCCCCTTCTTCGTCTGGTGCATTTCGGGATCACGTTTTTTGTCCTTGTTCTTGGTCGATGGCGGCGCCGCTATCAGCGTGGCGTCCACAATCGTGCCTTCGCGCATCATCAAACCCTGGGCCGCCAAATGCCCGTTGATCGTTTCGAAGATCTTGCGTGTGAGCTCGTTCTTCTCCAGCAAGCGGCGAAATTTCAACAGCGTCGTGGCGTCCGGCGCCTGCTCGCGACTGAGGTCGATACCGACGAAGCCACGAATCGCCTGGCTGTCATAGACCGCGTCCTCGATCCCCTCATCGGACAAACCGAAGCACTGCTGGACCACGTACATCCGCAACATGCGCGCCAAGCCGATCGGCGGGCGGCCAGCACCTACAACCTTGGGATAGAACGGTTCGATCAGCGCATGCAACTGCGACCATGGCGTCACACTGTCTATCTTTGCCAGGAACACGTCACGACGTGTCAACTTCTTCTTGGCGGCGTATTCGAGATCGGAAAAACTCTTCTGCATGATCGATTGAGCGGTCGTGGAGGCGCTGTTATTGTCTCAGGTATCGCCCGAGCCCGGCATGGTGTTGGATGAATAAATCAGTGCTTCCTTAGCCACGAGGCGGAGGTTGGAGTGAAATGGACGTGAAAGCGCGGGTGGCGTGCAAACCAGTTCCGGATAGTTGGGGTCTTGTGCGTGCCGTAGTTATCCATCACGAGGTGTATGTCCAGATCGGTTGGAACCGAGGCCTCGATTGTACGCAGGAATTTTAGAAACTCACTGCTGCGATGCCGACGGTGCAACTGACCGATAACTTTGCCGGTAGCGATGTCCAGCGCGGCGAATAGCGTGGTTGTGCCATGCCGTTCGTAATCGTGGGTCCGTCGCTCTGCTACGCCAGGGGCGAGTGGAAGAATTGGCTGAGTTCTGTCGAGTGCCTGAATCTGGCTTTTCTCATCAACGCACAGCACCATGGCCTTGACCGGCGGATCGATGTAGAGACCTACGATATCACGCGTTTTCTCGACGAACAGCGGGTCGGTCGATAGCTTGAAAGTTTCTTGACGATGTGGCTGTAAGCCGAATGCACGCCAGATCCGGCTTACTGCCGTCTGTGACAGCTTCGCCTCTTTTGCCATGGTGCGCGTGCTCCAGTGCGTAGCACTCATCGGTTGGGTTTCCAACGTCTTGGCAATCACAGCATCGACACGGGCATCATCGATTGTGCGCGGGGCACCGGATCGAGGCGCATCAAGCAATCCATCGAGCCTCAACTGCAAAAAACGTCCGCGCCATTTGCATACGGTCTGCTTCGCGATGGCGAGTTGTGCTGCCACAGCCTTGTTTTCGGAACCGTCGGAACATGCCAGAATGATCCGGGAGCGCAGAGCCAATGCCTGCGCTGTCTTGCGCCGCCTGGCCCAAACCTCCAACTGCTCACGTTCGGACTCATCTAAAACCAACGCTGCCTTCGGACGACCAGCCCCCATGTTCGCCTCCATATCGTATTCACTACATACAATATAGATCATAGAAGAAATTATTCAATGAACTTTTAACTCGGGACACTAGGGCGTGGTGCCGCAAGGTCGACCTCGGCAGCCAGGGCGGCGAAGTCGACATGCCGCTCCATCACCACCAGTGCATCGCCGAGCTTGTTCAGCTTGGCTTCGCGCTCTTGGTCAGCAAACAGACTGGTCTTGATCATGAAAAATTACGTCAGAGTCGAGGCACCGATATCATGCCAGATTCACGAGGGTTTTTCGAGGTGCCCTTTAGGGTACCTCGAAAAACTACCCCGCCCATGGCATGATGGCGAACCAGCGATTCTGAATTTTTCCTCATGATCAAAACCAGTCTGTTTGCCGACCAGGAGCGCGAAGCCAAGCTGAACAAGCTGGGCGATGCGCTGCGGGTGATGGAGCAGCACGTCGACTTCGCCGCGTTAGCGGATGAAGTGGACCGTGCAGCGCCGCGCCCCAGCCGCGAGCGCGGCGGCCGCCCCCCGTTCCCGACCGAACTGATGGTTCGCGTCTTGCTGATCCAGCAGTTGTTCAACCTGAGCGACGAGCAGATGGAATTCCAGTTGCTCGACCGCTTGAGCTTCCAGCGCTTTGTGGGGCTGCGCTCGAGTAGCCAGATACCGGACCGGACGACGATCTGGACCTTCAAGGAACGCCTGATCCAGGCAGGCGCCAGCGAAAGCATCTTCGAAGCCGTGAACCGGCAACTGAGCAAACACGGTTACATCGCGCGCGGCGGGCAAATGGTCGACGCGAGCATCGTGCAGGCGCCGAAACAGTCGCTGAGTAAGAATGAGAAGGCGCTGGTGAAGGAAAACGCCATGCCCATCGAATGGAAACCTGCCAAACGCCGTCAGAAGGACATGGACGCGCGCTGGACCAAGAAGCACGGCAAGTCCTACTTCGGCTACAAGGTCTCGGCCAACGCCGACAAGCGCTACAAGCTGGTGCGCAAGATCAAGGTGAGCACGGCCAGCGAGCACGACACGCTGCACTTTGAAGAGGTGCTCGATCCGGCCAACACGAACCGCAACATCCTGGCCGACAAGGGCTACGTCGACGGAGAGCGTGAAGAGCGGCTGAGCAAACAGGGCTGGCGCATGCACATCCAGCGCAAAGGAAGCAAGGACAAGCCGATCTCGGCAGCCCAGGAGCGGCGCAACAAGCGCATCGCCAAGACCCGCGCCCGCATCGAGCATGTGTTTGCCGGTATGGCGCAATTGGGCGGCAAGGCGCTGCGCACCATCGGTCTGGCGCGCGCGACGCTGCAGCTCAATTGGAAAGTCGCCGCATACAATCTGCGGCGTCTGGTCTACTTGAAGGAGGCCAGGGTCGAGGCGTTCTGACGCCCGCAGTCCGTCCGGACTACGCAAAATGAGGTTGAGTGCCGATAAAACCGGCGGGAAGCGGCTCGGCCTTGTATCAAAATCCGAGCCTGCTGGCATCGCGACCGGCATTCACGCGGAATTTACCGGTAATTCGAGGTTCCCTTTAGTTGAAATGTCTTCATACGTCACCCCATACCGTGGTGCAGGATCGTCCGAAACAACACGTTTCAAGACAAACCGGCGATAATCTTTTAAAAATGTCGGATCCTTAAGACCAGGCTGCTCGACGATGCCCATATATCTATATCGCTTTCCATCATTTGTGTCGATCGCATCGACATAGCGATAGCCAACATGTGGGAGAGCATTGGGGACAGGATGGTCTGGTTTACGATAATTAAGCTCATAAAATCCTCGCAGGAAACTGCGAATGTAGGCGTCTCCCGTAAAATCACTGCCATACGGATCGTCTAACGCGTATTGATTGGAAAAATTTAGTTTTTGTGGACGTAGCTTTAGCAAAAATATCCCTTCCACATTTTCAACCCGCTTCTTTATAATTTCGCCAGCGCCAAGACAACGTTGCGCGAACATTTTCTTCGCCACATCCTCGTCGCCTCTGCGCCCCTCACTCCCGCGTCCCGCTTCATGCTTGAGATCGGCGATCTCGCGACTTGACCCGCAACCATTAACTAGGCACGAAACAATTATTACAGCGCCAAATCCAAGCAATCTATACATTTCCATTTTATTAACTCCTAAATAAAATTTGAATGTCCAGCATGCCGGCTTTCAGCGCAGCCAGGCCAAACAAATACAATAAATATTATCGAAATCCCAATTATACCAAATCTTATTCTCATTATTTTAAATATCTGCTACTTAGTAAGAATATCAACTATAAAATGGATAGTTTATTAATTTACAACAGTCAACTTTCTTGGCGCACTTAATTTTCACTAACACCACGGCGCATTAAATATTCTAGTGTTTCAATATCACAGGTTTCAATGGTTACCCCCCATCTTAATATTTTTCGCTTTCAAATTAGGACGAAGAACTTTTTCAACAAAAACCGCTGTTTGATTTGGCTGACTACCAAATGCCGGCGAACTACCAAAACTAGGACATGCGTTACTAGTTGCCCACAGCCAAGGAGCGCGCCCGCCTGATATATCTCCTTGAGCAGAATCGTAAAAATAACCAATTCGCTCCGCTATTACCTCGTTCTTTTCCAGATCAATAACCTTCAACGAACTCCCCGCAATCCAATAATCGCGATCCTCCTTAGTAGATATATCATCATAAGTAACCCCGTAACGAGGTGCAGGACTATTCGCCAATGACTTAGAATGGACGAAAATTTTGTGCCCTGGCAAAAACCCTTTTTTTGTTAACGCTGGTTCTTCAATTCGCCCGGTATAGCGGTAACGTTTCCCGTCCGTTGCATCTACCGCATCGACAAATGCATATGCAATGTGCGGAGGAAAATCAGGCGGAAGAACTTTCGGAAGCGTTACTTCGGTCGTGTAGGCGCCGCGAAGAAAACTGCGAATATAGGTCTCGCCCCCGTGATCTCGCCCATAGGGGTCGTCATACGTATATTGTTCAGAGGTGACTGTTCAGCGCCTATGCAGTTGGCTGGATGGGATTACCGGCGAATGCTCGCTGTAGCACTTCCAGCATACCGTGACCCTGCTTGCGCAGCGTATCAAGGCAGGAGCGAATGACACAGAAATTGTCGGCGCCTTCGACGGTGCGGAAGCAGCCCGAAACCTTCTGTTTTACCTTGGGCATGCGCACGGCCCGTTCGGCCACGTTGTTGGTGAACGGTACGGCGAGATCGCGAATGAACAACAGGACGGCGTCAGCATGTTTGCGGAAGCGCCGGAGTAGATTGCAGGCGACCGATTGCTTGGCGCGGCCGCCCTTCCAGATGGGAAGTTCGATCTCGGGATGCAGTGCTTCCCCTTCAACGACGATGGCGTCATAAAGTGTCGTGAATGCAGCGATGTCGGTTTCGCTGAAGCGCTTTCCGGAGCGCCGTGCAGCCCAACATAGCTGATTGGCGCTGAGCAGGAAATCCGTCATCGTCTGGGGCCACTGATGTCCCGTGAGTTCCTTCACGTACAGCAGTTCGCGCAGCAAATGCGCGTTGCACAAGGCGTGTGTGGCATCGTCCAGTTTCCAGTACGGCGACCAGCAGTCGTGCACCAGTACGCCCGAGCGATGGGGCAAGATGGCATGCGCGGTGATCGCCTCCATGCCACGCTTGGCGTGCAAGCCGTACCAAGTAAGCGTGTCGTTGGCCGCGATATGAAGCCAGTGCAGTTGACCAGCCACACGCAGGCCTGATTCATCGGCGTTGACCAGCGCGGCGTCGCGCAAATACTGCGCGATCAGATCTGCCGTGCCTTGCAATGCCAGGCGCGCTTCGCCTACCCAGGCCACCAGCGTGCCGGGTGAAATAGCGAGACCATACACGTCACGAATCAGCTCGGCGGCGCGAGCAAACGGTAGCATCTGGCCCTGCGTGAGGTGGACCGCCAACGCGCGCACGTTGGGGCCGTATTGCACCGGCTCGGTCACGTTAGCCGGGAATGCGCTGCTGTGCAGTTGTCCACACTGGCAGCGCACGGATAGCGTGCGGTGTTCCACGATGTCGAACGCAACGACAGGCACATCGAATACCTGACGGCGTTCTTGGACTACGGCATCGTACAGCGGCAATGCATGCTGACAGCGGTTGCAGTGTTCTGGCAGCGGATGACCGGTGTGGCTGGTCGGCTGCAAGGCCTGCTTGAGTGTGCTGCCCTTGCGGCCAGCCTGGCCGCCGGGCAGTTTGCCCGACGACTCGCGCAAGGAACTGGTCTTCTTGGTCAGTCCATCCGACGAGGGTGGCTTGCTGGAATTGTTGCTGTTCTTGTTGACCTTCGATTCGAGCGCCTCCAAGCGGGCCAGTAACGTCAGAATGAGGATGTCCTTCTGTTCGTGGGACAGGCAGGTCAGGTCGGGAGAAGGAGGTTTCGTTGCCATCCGAGCATGATGAACGTGATCGGAATTGTTTACAACAAATATCTGGCGTTCATAGGGACTGAACAGTCACGTTCAGAGCGGTTAATTTTTTCAGGACGCACTTTGAGAAGGTAGACTCCTTCTATATTTTCTACAGTCCTATGGATAAACTCTCCAGCCGTTTTGCATCGCGCCTCAAATCTAACAGTTGCCGGATCCAATCGATCTTTCGTCAAAGACTGCTCTGAAGCGCAACCTGCGAAAAACGTGGGAATTAACAGCGAGACAATCAATCTTAAAGCATAATTTTTCATATCGATTTCCATTAAATTATTCATACGAGTCATGTCACTTTACATCCCAATAAATGCAATATCCGCTCTGTACGTGAATGGCCTTTCGGCATATCTTCATTGTCAGTAGTATAGTTTCTATTTTTAAAAAAATGGCTCTACTACTTTCGCGCCCTGCTCCACCGCGAAAAATTCCACGTTCATTGACGGGGGCGAAGAACTTTTTCAACAAAAATCGCAGCTTGGTCCAATTGGGCTGTAAAAGCATGTTCGGACCCGAAACTGGGGCAAGAATTATTTGCCGCCCAAAGCCATGGAACCCGGCCACCAATTTTAGAACCCTGGCCAGAATCAAATAGATAACCAATCCGCTCTGCTATCACCTCATTTGTTTGCAAATCAATTACCTTGAGAGAACTTCCCGCAACCCAATGTTCACGCTCAAACCGAGTCGAAATGTCATCATATGTAACACCATATCGTGGCGCAGGGCCGGTAGCCAACGACCGTTCAAATACGAAGCGCTTATAGCCTTTTAAATAGCTCTTATCTTTAAGCCACGGCTCCTCAATCTTCCCGGTATATCGATATCGCCTTCCATCCACCGGATCGATGGCATCAGCAAACGCGTAAGCAATATGGGGCGGAAAATCCGCCGGCAATTTCTCCGGCAGGTTGTTTTCAACTGCATATGCGCCATGAAGAAAACTTCGCACATAGATATCTCCGCGAAAATCTCGCCCATAAGGATCATGAAGCTCGAATTGATCGGACAAATCTACCTTCTCAGGTCGGATCTTCAGAACAAATACGCCCTCTACATCATCAACGGTTTTATATATTTTCTCTCCAGCCAGTCGACAACGATCCTTAAAAATCGAGGCCGCAGCATCAATATTAGGATGTGATTTTTCGGCCGCGGATTTTGTTGCGCAGCCTGCAACCATTAGAAATGGTGGCAGCAAGAATAATAGCCTTATCAAATTATGCCTCATTAAATTTTTCCTGTGACATAATTTCAGATATTATATTGATGGAATTAATACTTTACCTATAAATATTTCTGCCTGAAGCGCCTGCGAGGCGGAACCATGGCGCGTACCGAAGCTTGGGCATGAATGGCTTGCTGCCTTCATCCAAGGTGACCTTCCGCCAGACATTGCTCCTTGTCCAGGGTCGTACATATAGCCTATCCGTTCAGCAATAAATTCATTCGTTTTTAGATCAATTACTTTAAGCGAGCTTCCAGCGATCCAATGATCGTGGTCTTCTTTAGTTAAAATGTCGTCATATGTAACCCCGAATTACAAGATTTAATGGCCGCGTCGCAAGCTTTAAGTCATTCGTTTTTACCCCCTGATTATTTTGTATTCAGTAGCATCAATAATTTCCAAGAATAAATCCTGCATTCGATCATGCTCATCAAATCTGAATTTAATGTTGACTTTTAATGCTGGGTCGGACCAGTTTGAAGTATCAAATGGAGCGCCAATATTTTTTAATTTCCACTTTCTGACAAAACTACATATTGCATCTCTTGGTACGACGCCTTCAACACAATGACCACCATTTTTTACAAACGTCGCCTCAATTTTATTCCGCTCTTGCTTTGCAAATAAATTACTTGCCAAAAATTCAATTTTTGATTTACTGATCCGACCCACTCCACTTACACCAGAACTATATCCGGGCGTCAAATTTCCATCTCCATAAGAATTTCGCACTAAGTCAGATAAAATGTCATTGCCCATCACGCTAAAATCATCAATCGCTTTCGGAAGGTAACATCCTGCCAATATCGAGGTCATCGATACGATTATCACGCCAATAAAACCTTTTTTTAATCTCGACACGGACATTTTATCGTTACTAATTTTCATTTTTATCCTCCAAAAAACATCAGTTGAACCCAACTCGCTAGATTGCGAATCTCTTCATTATTTAAAAAAAGATTTTGCAATTTTCTTAGAATTTCTCACCACAATTTTTTGGTATAGATATTTCATTTTCAATCTATACCCTACCATAAATATTTCTCAAGCCCACCACTACAGAAATATAAAATGATAAAAATAAAATAGCTGTGACGTGAAACCTCTTACAGAACGATTTGCTTCTTTATTCCTCACCCCTCGATTTCGGTTCGACGTTGCGAGTAGCCGCTTGCCCGTCAATCATCGCTCGTGTGCAGCTTCCGAAACCGCTTTCTGCACCGGCGACAGCAGGTACTCCAACACCGTACGTTGTCCCTGATTGATCTCGACCACCACCTGCATCCCCGGCGTGATATGAAGGCGCTTGCCTTGCGGATCGTTCAGCGCTTGCTGATCCAAGCGGATCCGCGCCTTGTAACTTGCGCTGCCGCTCGCCTGTGCATTACTCCCCCCTCCACCCGCTTCCGCCCGCGCCGGTTCACTGGCATCGGCGCTGATGTGAATGACTGTTCCGCTCAACATGCCATGCCGCTGGAACGGATACGCCGCCAGCTTCACCTTTGCGCTCTGCCCCACCGCGACAAATCCCACATCCTCGTTCTTAATGTTCACATCGGCAAACAGCAGCTCATCTTTCGGCACCAGGGTCAGCACAACAGCGCCAGGCTGAACCACCGCGCCGGCCGTGGTCGTCGCCAGGTCCTTGATCACGCCATCCTGCGGCGCGCGCAGCAACATTTGTCCTTCGCGATAGCTGGTCTTGTCCAGGCTGGGCTGCAATTGCCCAACCTTGGCGCGAATATCCGCCAGTTCGCGCTCCAGTTCGCTCTTGTACGTGCTGTGCAGCTGGCTGAGTTTTTGACGCTGGGCCGTCATCGCCGAATTCAACGCGGCGACCGTCGAGCGCTGTGCATCGAGGTCCTTGCCCTTTTCAATTGCCTCGCGCTCCTTGTCCGCGCTCTGGCGCACAGGCACATAGCCCTCGCGCGACAGGTCGGCCAGACTTTTGGCGGCCGCCTGGTAGGTGGGCAAGGTCTGCTCCAGCTTGGCAAGCGTTTCACCTGCGCTTTTCTTTTCAAACTCCATCTTCTGCAGCACGGCCTTTTCTTGCTCCAGGCTGTCGTTGAAAGCGCTGCGGCGCGCCTGGTACTGGCGCTGTACCTGCGCGAACAACAGCACGTCGTCACCGCCATGCGCCAGCATCGGTTTGCCGGCCAGTTCAGCCTCGATGCGGCGCGCCTGCATTTTCTGGGTACCAAGGTCGCTGCTAACGCCCGTCTTGTCGGCACTGGCCAGGGTCGCATCCAGGCGCGCCAGCACCTGCCCGGCCTTGACCGTGTCGCCTTCACGCACCAGCAGTTCCTTGACCACGCCCGCCTCGGACGGCTGCACGATCTTGACCAAGGTCTGCGGCGCCAGCTTGCCATCGGCGCTGGCGATAATGTCAAGCTTCCCAAAAGCAGCCCATACGATCAGGACCAGCACCAGTACCGACACCGCACGCAGCACCATGCGGCCTGCTGTGCTGGGATCCTGCCGTTCGATGCGGCTGAGGGGGTCGTGCCAGCGCTTGGGTGGACGCAGTGGAATCACTGTTGCCCCGGTTGGGCCGGCGGGGGACGATGGCGTGGCCGCAGCGGCGGACGTTTGACTCGGGTTCATGGTTTTCATCTTCGTTCAGGCGGTGGTAACAGGCGATTCCGCGTTCGGACCAGGGTTGCCGAGCGAGGCCGCAACCGGCGCAAGCACAACGCGCTGCGCGCCCTGCGGACCCAGGCGGTAGACCGCGTCCAGCTGCAAGCCCTTGGGCAGGCCGTGGGTAATGAACAGCATCGTGACCTTGCCGCGCAGGGCGTTGATGGTGCGGGCGAATTGTTCGGCGGTTGGCTGGTCGAGCGCACTGGTCGCTTCGTCGAACACAAGAATGCTCGGCCTCTTGAGCAAGGCGCGCGCAATCGCAATGCGTTGCTTCTGCCCGCCAGACAGGCCCGCACCCCTCTCACCAATCTCGGTCTGATAGCCCTTCGGCAGCGCTTCAATCGCGCTGTGGATTTCCGCCATCTGGCAGGCTGCCGTCACCTGCTCGAAACTGGCATCCGGGCTGGCCATCTGCAGGTTTTCGAAGATCGTTCCCGAGAACAGCACCGTTTCTTGCGGCACAACCCCGAAGTGGCTGCGCAGTTCATTGGCCGACAGATAGCGGATATCGACGCCGTCGATCAGAATGCGCCCGGCGCTCGGCTGGTAAAACCCTTGCAGCAGCTTGGCCAGCGTGCTCTTGCCGCAACCGGAAGCGCCCATGATGCCGATGGTCTGCCCTGGCGGCACCGTCAGCGACAGGTTTTGATACACCAGCGGCAAGTGCTCGGCGTATTTGAAGGCAACCGTGTCGATCTCGATCTTGCCGGCACGCGCATTAGCGCGCGCGGGAACCAGGGAATACGGTTCCACCGGCGCGTTCATCAGGTCGCCCAGACGGTCGACCGACAGGCTGGCTTGCTGAAATTGCTGCCACAGTCCAACCAGGCGCAGCATCGGCTGCGACAGGCGGCCGGAAAACATCTGGAACGCGATCAACATGCCGATCGTAAAATCGGTGCTATTCATCACGGTATGCGCGCCAATACCGAGGATGAGAAGGCTCATCACTTGCTCCAGCAGGTTCGACAAGGTGTTGTAGCCATTCGCCAGTTGCTTGGTCGACAGGCTGGCGTCAAGATAGCTGCCCAGGTAATTGCTGTAGCGTGCGTCGAGTTGCGGTTCCATCTGCAGGGACTTGACCGTTTCCAGCCCGCCGATGTACTCGGTCAGGAAGGCCTGGTTGCGCGCCCCCAGCAGGAATTGCTGTTGCAAACGGTCCTGGAAAATCGGCGCCACAATCATACTCAGCAAAACGATGACTGCCAGAATCGCCAGCACCACCAGGGTCAGGGTGACGCTGTAGTAAAACATGATCGCCACAAAGATCAGCAGGAACGGCAGATCCAGCACCAATGTCACGGCCGCGCTGGAAATGAATTCGCGGATCGTTTCAACGCCCTGCAGGCGCGCGGCGATGACACCGGTGGGCCGGTGCTGGAAATACATCGGCGGCAGCTTGAACAGGCGCCCGAATACGGAGGCGCCCAGGGCGGCATCGACCCGGTTACCGGTATGTAGCACCAAATACTGGCGCATCCACGACAGCGCCGCCGAAAACAGCATGAACACGGCCATGCCGATGGCAATCACGATCAGCGTGCTCTGGCTGTGATGGACAACGACCTTGTCAATGATCGCTTGCGTGAACAGCGGCGTGGCAAGGGCGATCAACTGGATCACCAGTGAGGCAAGCAACACTTCCTGCCACAGTTTTTTGTGTTTCAGCAATTCCGGGACAAACCAGCTAAAGCCGAAACGGCGCGACTGGCGCGCCAGTTCCTCGCTGTCGGGGTCGCTGGCATCCACGTTTTCAGGCGCCACGCGCATGACATTTCCCAGATAGCGCTCGCCAAACTCGGCCAAGGGAACGGTGCGGGGTGCGGCATCGCCGGGCTCTACGATAAGGAGACTACCGCGGTCGGCCTGGAGGACGAGAGCGACGGCGCAAAAGGCCTCAGCCCCAGTACCAGCCGTTTCCTCCCCATCGCGTAAAAACGCGACCAGCGGGAATGACTCCCTGTACAGCTTTGCCGGCTTGACCGAGCCTACGCCAGCCTTGAACCCGAATGACTCCATGGCAGTTGCAAGCGACGCAATCGAGTGCGGTGCGGCCAGTTGTTGCTGGGCTATATCAGGAGAGTATGGTTTTCTGTGAAGGGCACATGTGCTTTGTAAAACCCAGAAGAAAGACGCTTTGGTGATACCGGTGTGTTTCATATTGAACCAAAAACCTGCTGTGGAGGAACCGGACGACGCCCTCTACGACTCGTCTGGAAGGCGGATGAGGAAGGCGCGGGAGGCCGACTGATGACAATCAATCCGTTTCATAAACTAACTAACAATTGCTAAGTAGCATTGTAAACACCGTGCGAGACCTTTAACCTTATATTTAGATTATTATTTTTTACCTGTAGAGTTTTCATAACCACAAGTATTAAATTTCAATACCATTACGAATGTCCCAGAAATCCTTGGCGAAGCCCGATCAATCTCCACCGCAAGACGCTCAGTCATGGCGACGCGGCTCATCCGCTGCCCGTTCGATCGCTTTGCCTCGTCCGCGCGCCGAGGCGGTAAAATGGCGGCCTCACGACGCGGCCGAGAAAACGCCGCGCCTGCACCGGATTGAAAGTAACGATGACCACCACCCCTTCAGAGATCAACGCTGCCGCCGTCAAAAATGGCCCGACGGAAAAGCACACGCCGATGATGCAGCAATACCTGCGTGCTACTTTTAAACAAGCTAAATACTTGGGATTTCACTAAAATGACTCCTACCTATCCCCTTCCGGTCCCCCGTCACACTGAAGGAAATTTACGTAGTGGTCTAGCAACATTGCAAGCAACTATTTGCAGCATCCCTCCTGTTATTATTAAGGAGTCAAGGCGCTAGGCCTCCCAGCGCGCCGTGTCGCTACGGACCGCACAGCAGTTCTTGACAAACGCCGCCCACAAACCGTATAAATTTTGATACACTATACATGCCCACAAAAAAAGCGCTTCCTCCATCACCCGGTTCGTCGTCTGTCACCGTCAACCTCAAGGCTGTCGAGTGGCTTGGACATGAGTCGGCAATGTCATCGCTGCCTATTGACGTCAAGCGTGGAGGCGGATACGCCCTGCATTTTGTTCAAGTTGGTGAAGACCCGCCCAACTGGAGTTCGATGGAGACCATTGGGTCGGGTGCGAAGGAGATACGTCTGCAAGACGCGCAAGGATGGTATCGAATCTTTTACGTGGCGAAGCTGTCTGAAGCAATTTTCATTTTGGGTGTAATAACAAAAAAAACGAACACCACTAGTCAATCAGACATAGACAATGCCAGGCAAAAATACAAAGACGCCGTCAAAAAAAATTCTGATTTGAAGGCCATCAGCGAACAAAAAGCACAGGCGACTACATCTAAATCAAAAAGGGAGAAGAAATGACTACGAGAAAAAGTAAAACTGTCCCGCGCATCGTAGACGGCATTTCCTACAAGGGCCGAAGTGTCCTAGAAGACTTAGGTTTCTCTTCCGAAGAAACTGCTCAGCTCATATCGAAGGCCCAAAAGGAGATTGCTCAGCGAAATGCAATCAAGATGGTTGCGGTGGAAGCTATTAAAGCGGAAATCAAAGCCCGCCACATGAACGTCACGACCGCAGCCGCATTTCTGGAAATTTCTCGTCCAAGACTTTCAAATATCACCAATGCCAGATTGGAAAATTTTTCAATCGATACTATGATTGGCCTTTTGACCCAGTTTGGCAAAACGTTCCAAATTGCAATTGTCGATAATGTCGACTCTTTCGCCTCGGACCAGCAGGTTCAAAAGGCCGTCAAGAAGCCTTTTATAAACAGAACCAAACACAACGTCGCTTCGCTTGTTTAGTTTGACGTTCTGCCCTTGATGCTTGATTCGGTCGTAGGAGAGCTTCATCCAACGGCCTTTGAATTGCTCCGAGCTCATGCCGTGGCCGTCGTCCGAAATTACCAAATTGAGCAGGCGCGCAGGAGGAATGGTGATGTCGGCCGACGAAGCACCGGCATCCCAAGCGTTCGCCCCCAACTCGTTCAACGCCACCTCAGGATCTTGGGCTATGCGACCTAGATTTCTCGAGGTAATCATCCTTGAACAGCGAGCCGAAACTTTGCTCGATTTTCTTGTCGCGTGGCGGCATCACATATCCTCTGTAAGCTTTACTATTCGAGCTCCGCCGGTTCCATTCGGCAAGGCGATTTCAACCGAATTCCATTCGAAGTGGCGAACAATCCCAGCACGCTTCGATTCATTCAAACGGGACATCGCCACCAGGCCCGTCTACAACCTCATCAAGGCGGGGAAAACGACGCGGCGCTGGCACGTCTCTGCATGCCTATCCAACAATAACCATAGCACGTGCGCAACATTGTGATACCCTAGCGCGGCCCTCACAGGAATGCCTACTAGGTTTGAATTATGAAAATTGTCCGGCTTTCGATCCAAAATTTTCGCGGAATCAAATTGGCCGAACTGCTCTTCGACGGGCACACTTTACTCGTGGGTTCCAACAATGTCGGAAAGAGCACTCTTTGCGAAGCCCTCGACCTCGTGCTTGGTCCTGATCGAGTCAATCGGTTTCCTCCCCTCGACGAATTCGACTTTTACAACGCTCAATATCTGGCCCCAGCCACAGAGGACGAAGATGCCGAGCGCGAGCCCATCCTGATTCGGATCGAGGCTGTCATGATCGAGCTAAGCGCCGAGATCGACGCAAAGTGTGGCGGCAACGTGGAATTTTGGCATGCGAAGGAGCAACGGCTGCTCGGGCCCGGCGAAGCGAAAGCTGCAAATCCGCCCGACGTCATCCCCTGCCTGCGGCTGGTAACCATCGGCAATTACAATCGAGATGACGACGAATTTGAGGCGAAGACTTTCTTCTCGCACAGCCCCGACGCGCCGGAAGGAGAGCTAACCAAAGTTCCAAAGCCGATCAAGCGCCTCTTCGGCTTCCTATACTTGCGCACCATGCGCACCGGATCGCGTGCGCTCAGCCTTGAGCGTGGCTCCCTGCTTGACATCATCCTGCGCGCGAAGGGCGTTCGGACGAGCCTGTGGGAAAAGACCATCGAGCGCCTTAGGGGACTAGACATCGAAGCCCACGCAGGCGAGATCGCGCCTATTCTGCGTTCAGTCGAGAAGCGGCTCTCCCGTTATATTTCGATGGAGGCGCCCGGCAACGCGACCAAGCTCCATGTCTCCGAGCTCACGCGCGAGCACCTGCGCAAGACCATGACATTCTTCCTTGCCCTCTCGGCCGACCAGAGCCACGTTCCTTTTCCCCACGCTGGAACCGGCACCATCAACACGTTGGTTCTCGCGCTGCTGTCGTTCATCGCGGACCTTAAACCTGAGACGGTGATTTTCGCCATGGAAGAACCTGAGATTGCCGTTCCCCCTCACACGCAACGCCGCATCGCCAACTACCTGTTGACAAAGACGACACAGGCCTTCGTCACCTCCCATTCGCCGTTCGTGATCGAAAAATTCGAGCCGTCGAAGACTCTCCTCTTGGCCAGAAACGGCGGGATCGTCACCGCACGCAAGGTTTCCGACGCAACCGGCCTCAAGGACAACGACTACAAGCGTTTTTCGCGCTCCGGCCTGTCCGAATGCATGCTCGGCCGAGCGGCCATCGTCGTCGAGGGCGTCACCGAACTGCATGCGATGCCGGTCGTCGCCCGTCGCATGGAAGAGAACGATCTCGCCCTGCAGCCGCTGGACATCGCGGGAGTGGCCTTCTTCGACGCGGATGGCGAGTCGAACATGCCAAAGTTTGGCAAATTCTTCAAGACATTGGGGCTGCGCACATTCGCCTTTTATGATCTCGACTACAAGAAGAAGCGCAAGCCCGAACAAGCGCAGGCGCTCGCGGAGAACTACGAGATCAACGTTGAGCATGCCTACAAAGGCTTTGAGGATCTCGTAATCGCGGAAGTTCCAGTCGCGCGGCTTTGGTTGTTCCTGCGCGGCTTGAAAGAAAGCGATGAGAACGGCAACGTGGGCATTCCGGACGAACGTCCCGCCGACGACGAAGTCAAGGCCATCGCCAAGGCCGCGCTTGGCGGGAACAAGGGCGCGGGTTGGTCCGCGCGCCTGTTCGAGGAGTGCGAATTCTACGAGTTGCCCGCCACAGTGACGGAATTCCTGTCCTCGGTCTTCGCCCTCTTCCCTTCGCCGCCAGCCATCGACGACGGCGGCGACGAACCCGATCTGTTCGCCTGACCATGAACGAGCCGTGCGCTATGCGAGACAGCGTATTGGCATGCGAAGGCCATGCGTTGGTGATCGGCGGTCCCGGAAGCGGCAAGACCACCATCGCGCTGCGCAAGGCGGTGAAGCGGATCAAGGAGGGCATGAGTCCGGGCCAGTCCGCCTTGTTCCTGAGCTTTTCCCGCGCCGCCGTGGCGCGCATCGCCGACGCAGCCAAACTTGAGGCCGGCAAGGATGAGCAGGACCTTCTTTCCATACAAACATTCCATTCGTTTTTCTGGGATATCCTCAAATCCAACGCCTATCTATTAGGCGCTCCCCGCAAGCTATCGATCCTCTTGCCCCACGACGAAAAAGCAATATCTGGCGGCATCGATGATGAGGACGAAGGTTGGGACGAATGGATGACAGAGCGAGAACGGCTATTCCGCGAGGATGGCCGCGTTGCTTTTGACTTGTTCGCCCCGAACGCTGCCGAGCTCCTCGTCACCAGCGAATATCTGCTTCGATCCATCGCTAGACGACATCCGATCGTCGTGGTCGACGAAGCGCAAGATACGGGCGATTTTGCGTGGCGCTGCGTCAAACTGCTGGCGCCTCATACGCAAATCATCTGCTTGGCCGATCTTGAGCAGCAAATTTTCGATTTTTTGCCGGGCGTGGGCCCGGAGCGAGTCGATGCTATTCGGGCCCAGCTCGACCCGCTTGAAGTGAATCTTGGAACCCAAAATCACCGTAGCCCCGACTCGGAAATTCTGGCCTTTGGCAACGACATCCTGGCGGGCACGGCGAGAGGCGCTGCATACAAAGGAATCTCATCGATACCTTACCGCCCTGAAAATCCGACGCCGAACTTCAACATTCTGCTGCGTCGTGCGTTGTCCGAATTGATCAATGCGATGAAGGCCAGTTCCGACAAGCCGATCGAAACGATCACAATACTCGTCGCCAACAACCGCAGCGCTTTGAAGATGTCCAACGCGCTGAATGCGTTGGGCGCCCATCCTGGCAAAGCGGTCAAGCACAAGTTGCTGTTCGACGAGGCGGAATCGCTGCTGTCCGCTCGATTTGCCGCCTTCCTCTTGGAACCGAAGGATAGCGCGCGTATCGAGGCCGATGTCGCGACTAGCATGGAATTGATCGCAGCGGCGAAGCGCGCCACTGGAAAGGCCAAAGCGGCAACGACTAAGCTATTGGAGCAGGCTACCAAGATTCGAAACGGTAAGGCTCTCGACATCAATATTGCCAATGCGATTCGAGAAGTGATCGCAGGCCTTCATCACGACGGCTTTTCCGGCGATCCGGCCCAAGACTGGCTGAAAGTAAAACGGGCTTTGAGAATTAGTAACCAAGCCGAACTGCTGAGCGTGGCCAATCAACTCGACTACCTGGTGGCATTCCAGCGGGGTCACAGAATCTCCGCCGGCCTCGCGGCAGAATGGCTTCGAAGCGGGACCTATTATCACGCTCGGTTAGCACTCGATCAAGCACTGGCGCAGGAGCAAATCCTCGATGGAGCAGAGGCGCAAACAGGGATTCAAGTAATGAATTTTCACAAGGCAAAAGGCAAGCAGTTCGACGGAGTGATTGTCGTGCGCGAGGCCCGGCGGACCAAGAATGGCGTCACCTCGTCCTTCATATGGCGCGGCGACGCTGCACCATACATAAAAAGTCGCCGAGTTCTGCGGGTTGGCATCACAAGAGCGCGCGCGCACATGGTGCTTCTCGACCCGATGTGGCCGGATTGTCCCTTGCTCAAGGGCCACAAGTTGTAGGGCCGAAATCCTCGGGCCGGCACGCGCAACTACGGAGCCCGGCGGGCCCTTTGCACCGATGATCTGGGCCAGACGCTTTTAGAAATCGCCATGCGGCCTGATGATTCGGTGGCACGTATATGATCGAAAACGCTGACCATGCGTCTGACTAACAGTCATAATGTAGCAAACGCACATGTCCAAATCTTGGCTTTGTCCAGTCGGCGCGCGCCAATGATTTCTAATCCATCCCAGATCTCGAGAGTTCCCAGCATGCCTAACGTTCAGTTGGACCGCCGCTTTATCGAATGGTCAGACGAAAGCCGTCCAGACGAGGATTTTTCAAGATGGATGGGACCGGGTCGGGGATCGCTAGGCTGGCCAGAACTTCTACCGCACAAGCGTGTCGTGATCCTGGCTGAAGGAGGCAGCGGGAAGTCGTCCGAGCTCAATGAACAACATCGGCAGTTGACCGCGGAGGGAAAGTTTAGTTTCTGTCTTTCGGTCAAAAAGGCCGGTCAGAACGGAGTTGAAAATGCGCTTACCAAGCCTCAGAAGAAGCGTTTTGAAGACTGGCGGCTATCAGACCAACATGCGTGGTTCTTCGTCGATTCGGTGGACGAAGCAAAGTTAGACGGGGTCAGCTTGCGCGATGCGCTAGAACATATTGCAGTGGCGATCGACGGCGCCGAGCTTCGCGCTCATGTGTTTATTTCGGGGCGGCATGCGGATTGGGAATTTCGGAAGGACCTTGAATCGTTGACGTCGCTAATTCCCGTTCCGAAAACGTCTGATACGTTAGGCGCCTTGGACCCGAACGAACTCGTCGTCAAAGCGATGAGGCGTGAAGCTAAGGAAAAAAAGCGAAACGAGGAACGCGCGCTCATCGCGCTGATGGCTCCACTTGATAGGTCCCAAGTCGAGAAATATGCGGACTCGAAAGGAATAAGCAATGTCCAGGAGTTCTTCAAAGGCTTGGACAAGGCGAAGTTGTGGAACTTCGCGCGACGGCCACTCGATTTGGACTGGCTAGTCAGGTTTTGGAAGAAGCGTGGAGCTTTTTCCAATCTCGAAAAAATGCTGGAACTCAATCTGAGCGAGCGTCTAAGGGAGAATGATCCGTCCAGAGCAAAGTCCCTCAGCGTCGATCACACCAGCGCGATGCAAGCGCTTGAACGATTAGGCGCCGCGTTGGTTCTAGAAAAACTTGTCGACATCGAAATTCCCGACAGCGGAAACCTGGACGCGGCACTGGCCGCGCTCCGGCTCACGGAAATTTTGCCAGACATCTCGCAGGAGCATCAAGCTCAGCTCGTCAACAGTCCCGTATTCGTGCCATCGGGCGTGGGCATGGCGCGACTCCATAACGACAATGAGGGCGTAGTGCGATCCTATCTCGCGGCTCGGTGGATAAACAGGATGCTCAGTCATAACTGCCCATGGAGCGCGGCTTACCCTTTGCTTTTTGCAAGCATCTACGGAGTTGATGTCGTTAAGCCATCCATGCGTGAAACCGCCGCTTGGCTCGCGCTATGGGACGATCGCGCGGCGCAGGAAATCATACGCCGAGAACCCATTTTGCTCATGGAGGCCGGCGACCCAGCGAGCTTATCCCTGCCTGTTCGAAAGAAAGCATTGACCGCAGTGGTGGCCGAAATGGCAGGGGCGAACGCGGACCAACGACTGAATCACGATGGACTGCGCCGCTTTGCTTGGAAGGACATGGAACCAACCATTCGAGAACTTTGGACAAGCCACGGCGCGAGCAACCCCGTTCGGCATTTGCTGCTCCAAATGATCGGCCTTAGCGAACTTGAAGGATTAGCCGATATTGCTGCGCAATCGGCAATGGATCCCAAGAACGACGAGCTGACGCTAGCCCTCGCAAGCCAATCACTCGCTGTCGTCGGCAATAGGGCGGCGAAACGGGAATATGTGGACTTCGTCACGGCTCAAGCGGCCAACCTGCCAACCTCGGTGGTTTGGTCTTGCATCGATGACTTTTCGTTCCACAGCATGTCGATTGATGATCTGCTCCATCTACTGCCGGATTTGCTCACGGACGAACCGGGCGGAGGCCAAGACTTGGAATATCATGGACCGAAAATCGCGTCTAGATTTGTGGTAGCGCAAGACGCGCTGCGACTGCTTGCACTCTTGATTAAGAAAATTCCAAAAAAACCGCATGATATTGCGCAAGATTCGTTTGACGAGATCTCCCCGACTCTTTCCACTCTGCTCCCACTAGCCCAGCGCATCCTGGACCTATCGGGGGAAGACGTTCCAACGAACGTGATCGACGTGTCGCTGCAGCTCTCGTATTACGAGACGATGTTTGGGTGGCACCGGCACGAGGCGAACGACCTCGCCCGAAGGCTGAGAGATACGCCCATACGCCGTCGGAAGACGCTGTGGAGGATGGTCGACATCTACCAAAACTTTCAATCCTCTCCATCGGTAGCCAACGAGCCGTGGCATCTACGCATGGCTGGATTTGACCCAGGGATACAGTCCACCGATATCGCATGGCTGATGGATGACGCGAAAATTCGAAGCAAGGGTTTGGATAGGGAGCTCGCTATTGGGTTAGCAATGCAGCATTGGCGAGGAGAGGGCAAGCCTGCTGACGTGTTGACGCAGCTTTTGACCACGGCGGGAACGGACGCTGCGCTCGTCGCAGTGATCAACAATTGGATAGACCCTCCCGCCCCTTCTGCCCAAATGCTAAAAATGGAGGCCGACCACAAAAAATATTTGGCCGAGCAAGGGAAGCGCGACGAGAAGCGGGATGCCTCCTGGGTGAAGTTTGCCAATGACATTAGATCAAACCCAAGCCAGCTTTTGGCGTTACGCGCGCCTGACGTTGAGGGAGTGGATGCCCGCCTCTATCACGTTTGGCAGCTTTTTCGAAATTTGTCCTACAACTCGACAAAACACTCGATGTCCGATGTTGGCTTGCTGACCCCCTTGTTCGGATCGGAGGCTGTCCCGTTCATTCGAGAAGCATTCATCGGCTACTGGCGTCTTGGCTCGCCGATCCTGCGCAGCGAGCGCCCAGCCGCCGAACGCAATCTGGGCAACGCAATGGAGATGATTGGACTAGTCGGAATCGCCGTCGAGGCCGCAAGCAATCCGGAATGGATATTCAAATTAAGCGAAGCTGAGGCAAGACGGGCTGCCACGTATGGCACCCTGGAACTCAACAGATTTCCAGTCTGGTTCAACAACCTTTGCGAACACGTGCCCGCGGTTTGCCTGGAGATACTTCGCCGGTATATCGGGCCGGAACTGGCTACCGAGAGCGGCGAGAACCGCGACGCGTTGGACAGAATTTCTGGGGCGGATGCCGCAGTCGTATCGCTCGTCGCCCCAGATATGTATTTACTTATTGAGTCCTCGGCTGACCTTCCAATCAAGATCTTGGAACCGGCGCTGCGAATCGCTCGCCGAGGCTTTATAGACAAAGCTAAGCTATGCGCGCTCGTGTTGGGGCGGGCACGCGATACTCTGGATCCCGTCCAGATCGACGCCTACTTGGCATGCGCCTTCGCCATCAATGGAGACTTGGCGGCGGATGCGCTATTCGAGGCGTCGCTGCACCTGCGTGCGGAGGAACGATCATCATTGGCGATGACGCTACTTCCTAAAATAATGGGCCTATCCTGGGCGACGGAACATGACTCCATACCGGAATTTTCGGCGGCGACCCTCGAGAAGCTTATCGTCTTAGGATTTGACCTCGTTCGCCCGGAAAACGATAACAAGAGAGCAAATGGAAAAGCCTATTCTCCAGATGAACGGGACGAAGCGGAGAGAGCGCGGGATAGGATGATTGGCAGACTTGGGGACACTCCAGGCGCAGCAACTTTCCGCGCGTTTAATAACTTAATAGCCTTGCCCCGGCCTCCGATATCTAAGGTTCGATTGGCCGAGATTGCGCTGCGGCGCGCCCGCGCCGACGCAGAAGGCGCGCCGTGGATCTCGTCGGACGTTTATTTGTTCGAGACCGATTTCCAGACTATCCCTCGATGCCCGGCTGACCTCCAACGAGTGGCGGCACAGCGATTGGATGATCTGCAACATCATTTGATACATGCAGATTTTGGCCAAGGCGCAGACGTGGCGCAGCTTCCCCACGAAGTCGAAGTCCAGCGATGGATGGCCGACGCGTTGCAACAACGTCAAGGCAGGAGCTTTTCGTTGGAACGAGAACCCCATGTTGCGGACGAAAAGGAGCCGGACATTCGTTTGACCGCTCGCGGCAGCGATGCGCGAATGCCCATAGAAATCAAGGTCGCTGAGAGCTGGAGCCTTAGGCAGCTTGAAGAGGCCTTAACGGTGCAACTCCAACAACGCTACCTTCGTGACCCCAATGCCCGGTGGGGCATCCTCCTGCTTGTGCATCAGACAGCCCGGACGTTGGGATGGGAAGATACGAAGGCGCGCGGCTTCCTGTCGTTCCCGCAAGTTGTCACGCATCTTCAGATCATGGCGCAATTGATAGCGGCCAGCGACAGCTCGGGACCTCAAATGCAGGTATGCGCAATCGATGTCTCCGCGGTGAATAAGCGTCAGTCAACCGCAGAGCAATGATCAGGCGCCCTTTGCAGGCCTTTACCAACCTATTCCAGATTGAGCGACGCCGCCGTGGCTCAAAGCCAGCTCAACATGCGCTTCGGAAACCTAATTTGGACGCTCTAAGCATCCCGTTGAAATAATAGGACAAACGCCACGTCCATTGGCGTAGGGCATAGGCCTACAACTTTGTAGGCGTGTTGCCGACAAATCACTACGGTTGTTCGATGTCTAATGAAGGGGCGCGGCGCATCTCCGCCCACCTCCCCGATAACGCCCAAACTTCGCGCGCCGGGGCGATGCGTCGCGGGAAGCGCTTGGGAGGCACACTGCCGTCCAAGCGCCGGAGAAGACAAACATGGACGACACATCGAATAGATTTCCCGCGAACGATTCAATCAACTTGGACAACCTTGCCACCGCGTGCGGGGACGCCGACATCCTGACTCGACGAGTCGCGGACCGACGCGCTCCTCTAAGGATCCCCCTAGTGAGCCAGCTGCCGGTGGCGGCGTTCTGCTGCGACACCCATGGCGCGGTGGTGAGCCACAACGAGGCCGCCGCCGAGCTGTGGGGCCGCGCCCCCGACCCATCGGAGCCTGGGCAATGGAGCGGCGCCCACGCCATGTTCGATCTCGATGGGACGCCCCTGGCTCGATCAAGCTATCCCGCGGCGAAGGCGGTCGCATGCGGCCAGGAGGTCGACGGCGTGGAGTCGTGGCTGGAACGCCCCGACGGGTCGCGTCGCCAAGTGGAGACCCATCCGAAGCTTGCCCGGGGCCCCGACGGCGCAATCGCCGGCGCGCTGTGCGTCCTCGTGGACAACACCGAGCGCCAGCGCTTGGCCGACGAGCTCCAACGAGCCGACGACGACCGCAACGCATTCCTTTCCCTCCTCGCCCACGAACTGCGCAACCCGCTCTCGCCGATTCTCAGCGCGGCTGGCGCCATGAAGCGAGTGTCGAGCGACGCCCAAATCGTCAAGATGGCAGACGTCGTCGAGCGTCAGGTCAAGCTACTTTCGCGATTCGTCGGGGATCTTCTGGACGCCTCAAACCTCGCCGAAAATGGAATCGCCTTGCGAGTGGCTCCTGTTTCCCTGTCGAAAGTGGTCGACACGGCGCTCGACGCCCTCTCCGCAAAAGCGCGAGCGCGCGGGCAGAAAGTCGAGGTGCACTTCGAGGCCCGCGAAAAGACGGTGCTTTGCGACCCGGAGCGGGTGTCGCAAGCGCTGGCAAACGTCCTGCTCAACGCCAGCGAGTTCACCGACGGCGGCGGGCGCATCGCCTTGCGCGTCAAGGTGGATGGCGGGCTGGTGGAGGCGGAGGTCGAGGACAGCGGCATCGGAATTCCCCCAGAGCAAATCGACAAAATCTTCAAGCCATATTCCCAGTTCGCCACCCACAAGGAACGCATGCGGTCCGGGGCGGGCTTAGGCCTGGCGATCGCCAAGGACATATGCGAAAAGCACGGCGGCCTGATCACCGCGACGAGCGAAGGCTTTGGTCAGGGGAGCCGTTTTCGGATCATCCTGCCCATCGTCCACGCCGAGCATTGATCGGGAGTCGCCCTCGGGTTAGGGCGGCGAGGCCACTGCGACAGTCGACGCGAGTCCGCTAGCCGACGGGTTCATGGGCGTCTCCGTTCGAACACCCGTCGATAGCGGACTGAAGCAACTATGGTCGACGGTATTCGTCCTTCGGCCGCGCCCCCATCGCGCGGCCAGCAACCGCCGCCCCAAGGCGGCCGTTGCAGGGCGATGCTGCGCCTCGTCGCGGCCTCGTCTCAATTCTGGCCTGAGGACCGCTCGTGCATACCGACCGAGCATCGGGCATAATGGCGGTTCGCGCCTGCCCGATCCCATCGGACGTGTTCGAGGTTAGCCTGCCGAATTCGACTTTGTCATGGCCGTGTCGAACGAAAACGCACCCTCAAATGACCGAAGACCACGACGACATCGCAGCCGTCCAGAACCTAAAATCCGTTCCGACTATCATACGCGTCATCTCTGACACCACGGGGATGCGCTGGGTCGGGATGGCCAGGGTGACGGGCGAAACCTGGACTCTATGCGCCGCCCACGACCGCTTGGACTTCGGACTTGCGCCTGGGAACGCCTTTCCGTCAAGGACACGCTTTGCGTCCGCGTGCGATGCGACGAGGCCCTCATCGTCATTGGCTGCGTGTCGGATCATCCCGTCTACCGCCACCATCACGTCCCCAAAATGTATGGCTTCGAAAGCTATTTCTCGCTGCCTGTGAGCCGAGCGGACGGAACGTTCTTCGGCACCCTTTGCGGCTTCGATCCAGACCGCGCCGCCATTTCGGACGCGAAAATCGTCGACATGCTCGGGCTGTTCGCGGAGCTGCTCTCCGGCCAGTTGGATGCCGACTCGCGAGGCGCGGAGAGCGCTCGACGCGTCGCGGGAAAATGTTGACCTGCGCGAGCAGTTCATCGCGGTGCCGGGACACGACATCCGCACGCCGCTCTCGTCCATCATGACGGGCGCCGAAATCGTGGCGGCCAGGTCGTCGGACGCGGCGACACAGGAAGTGGCCAAGCGCATCAAACGCAGCGCGCGACCGACGACCTGGGCCCGACCTTGACGCACGTGGTGGCGGAGCTCCAAGGGGCCTATCCGCGAAGCGACCTCTCGTGCGACATCTCCATCCAAGATCCGGTCGTCTGCGATACGGACCGCGTGGCCCAGCTGCTCTCGAACCTGGTCGTGAACGCGATCGTCCACGGCCGCGACGGGGCGGGGCGGGGCGGGGATCATGGTCAGGGCGTCCGGGTCGGGCGGGGGACTGCGCGTCTCCGTGGCGAACCATGGCGATCCCATCCCGGCCGAGACCGCGGCTCGCCTGTTCCAGCCCTTTCGCCGCGGCCAAGAAAACCGCGAGCCCGGGGGATTAGGCTTGGGCCTCTACATCGCTTGCGAAATCGCCAAGTCGCACGACGGGGAACTCCACGTCAAATCGGCCGGCGACCGCACGGTGTTCACATTGGTCCTTCCGCAACGCTGCGCGATCAATCGCGCCGAGCAGACCTAGCGCATAGGCATGCCCACTTCGCAGCCTGCCGGAATCTTTTCGCAACCGCGAACTTGGCGCTCGCCCGCTTACAACGCATCGAAGACAACGAGGCGGCGCGACGAAGGTTGCCCCCTGCTACAACTGGCCCCACGCCGCCGGATCGACGACGCCAATCGCCATGAAGCATGGGCGCGCGAACAGGAAACCTTGCATCAGATCGATTCCCGCGCTCGCCAGGTAATCGCGCTCGCCCATGCTTTCCACGCCCTCGGCAAGGACCACGATCCCGAGCCGGCCGCAGAGGGAAACGATGTTTTCGATGATCGCCTGTCGCGCCGAATCCGAATCGGCGCCGCGGACGATGTCCATGTCAATTTTGACCAAATCGGGCTGGAAATTCGCGAGAAGGCTCAACCCCGCGTAGCCGGCCCCGAAATCGTCGATCGCGGTCTTGATGCCGAGCTTCCGATACTCTCGAAATATCTCGACCAAGCGGGCCGGGTCCCGCAGCTTCTCCCCTTCGGTGACTTCGAAAATCACCTTTGACAAGGGGAAGCGGCACGCCTCGGCCGTCCGCAACGTGCGCTGGATGCAGGCGCTCGCGTTCTCCACCGCGTTGGGAATGAAATTGATGGAAAGCGATTCGGCCATGCCGAGCGCCGCGGCTCCTTGGATTGCCTTGCTGCGGCAATCCTGGTCGAACCGAAACCGATTGGACGCGTTCACTTGGCTAAGCACCGACCATGCCGACTCGCCATTGGGGCCCCGCGCGAGCGCCTCGTGCGCGAACACAACCCGAGCCTTCAGATCGATGATCGGTTGGTAGGCGAACTGAAATTCGATGGGCGGAGCGCTCCCGCATTTTCCGCAAGACGCCGTGGTGTCGGCGAGCAGTTCCTTTTGACTCATCCCCCGCCCTTCGCCCACGCACATTGAATTTCCTGATCGCAACAATAATTCTACTCCCCAAAATTGCGGAGCGCCGCCGATCTGTGGTCAATACCCGACGAATCAAGGATTATTTTTCCTGGGCGGGAAGCCTTAGGGCTACGCGCGACGAACGCTCATCGACTGGCGAAAAATCCGTTTTCGCGCCGTCGCCATCCCCGATACGGTTCCGTATAATTGGTTTTCAAAGGGGGATGCATGGAAAGCGAAATTCAACGCGCCGTGACGGCGAGAGACAAGAATGTCGCGCTAGGCGCAATGCCTGAGCTGGCGAAGGCGTTCGCGGATGAGCTAAACGCCATCGACCTGCTGGCCGCGAACCGTCCCGAGCGGATTCGCGATTTGCGGCGGCGCATGGACGTCGCGTGCGACGTCGGAGACTTGTCCATCAGGGAGTGGCGGACGCTCATCGAGAAGGTCGCCGCGGCCCGAGCGGAGGCGCCATTGGGACGAACTGGGCGTCCAACCGCCTGATGGCCGCCGATGGGCCAATCCGCGTTGGCAGGCCGAGGGCTTCCCGCGCTAAGCGGGCATGCAAGCCGACGCGGCAAACTGAGATTATGTTCCTTGGCGCACATACGCGGGATCCGGCAAGGCGCATCATTCCCGCTCAACCAAGGAGATCCAAATGAAAGCCCAGCCAAAAGACGCCATAGCCATGCTCGAAGCGGACCACGCGAAAGTCAAATCGCTGTTCGAACAGTTCGAGGGGCTCAGCGATCGCTCGAAAGCCAGCAAGAAGAAGGTCGCGGACCAGATCTGCTTAGAACTCAGCGTCCACGCGGAGGTCGAGGAGCAAGTGTTCTATCCCGCGGTTCGCGGGCCCGTGAAGGACGACGACCTCATGGACGAAGCGGTAGTGGAGCATGCCAGCGCCAAGGAGCTAATCGCCCAAATCATGGAAATGGATCCGGGCGAGGACCTCTACGACGCCAAGGTGAAAGTCCTCTCCGAGCAGATCGAACACCACGTCAAGGAAGAGGAAGAGGAGATGTTCCCGAAAGTCCGCAAGGGCAAAGTGGACCTGGTCGCCCTCGGCGCCGAGATGGAAGCGTTCAAGGCCAAGCTGGCGCCCGCTGCGAAATAAGGACAAATGCGAGCGAGGCCGCGAAAACGTCCGCCTCGCGGCCCCCGTGTCGGACCCAAGCAAAAGTTTGACGGTCCGACACGCGAGCGCGTTCTAACCGCGCTATGACGAGCGGTGGCGGCCCGTGTCGCGCCCAGAACGATTATCCATGCGGTATGTTGCCCAGCCCACATACAAGTCCCCCTTAGCGCCGCATGATGTTGATCCCAGCCAGGAGACAACATGAATATTCCCCCTACCGAAACCTTTGCCAAGCTCGTCGCGGACCCTAAAAAGGTCAAGGCGCTGTTCGACGAATTTGACCGCCTAGGTGGCCAATTAGCGGAGCGCAGGAATATTCCGGCGGGCCAAGGCCACGCAGAGCCTAACAACGAAAAAATGAGTCCGGGATGGGACGCGATGGCCTGCCTGCCCACCACTGCAAATTTAAATATCGCCCCCGCCGTCGAGATGCCAAGCGCTTTCGAACTCATCTGCCGCGTTGTTCAGATGGAGACTTCCAAAGACGCGGCTTCGGGCAATGACGCGATGGCGCGCGCTGACAACTGAGGGGCGACATCGGCGTCTCGCGCTATGGCTGTCTGTGACCGTGGCGCCTTCGCAGGGCCATCGTCAGCATGTCGATCCGCGAAGGAAAACGCGGTGACGTTGCGAGAGAAGCGCTGCGAACTAATCAAAGTGGCGCGCGCGATCGAGGAAGCCGGTTTGGCTAAGTCCTGCCGCTCGGCCATTCCATCTAGACGACCGATTGCTGCGAATCCGCGAGATTGCCGATAAAAAGAGCCAAGAGACAAGCGCAAATCTGGGATACGCCGGAACTGAGGGCATGGGGTCCATGCTCAGTCGCGCGACGCGGCGGGCCGCTCCCTTCGCGGCGCGATCTCGGCGAGCAGCGCTAGCAGTTCGCTTGGGTCCGCGGGTTTAACGAAATAGTGGTTGAATCCCGCCGCGATCGCGTCGTCTCGACCATATTCCTTTCCTCGGCCCGTCACTGCCACCAAGGTTGCCGAAGCCATTCCAGGGATGCCCCGAATGGCACGGGCCAGCGCGTTGCCATCCATTCCCGGAAGCCCAATGTCCATCAAAAAGACGTCGAACGAGTGAACGCGGGCCCGCCCGAGGACGGAGTGCGGGTCCGCGTCGACCTGGACGCGGTGGCCGGCCTCCTCGAGAACCATGCGAAGCATTCGCGCCGCGTCCAGGTGGTCGTCGACCACCAAGATATCGAGCGCGCGCTCCGCTGGGGACGCGACCAACACTCGACGCTCTTCGACCTCGACCGGATCCAGCCCGCCCAGGGGAAGCTCGATCGTGAATCGGCAGCCTTTGCCAACGCCCGCGCTTTCGGCTAATACCGACCCGCCATGCAGCTTGGCCAAGCTCCTGACCAACGACAGCCCCAATCCCAAGCCGCCATGCGCGCGTTCGGACGAGCGTTCCTTTTGCCTGAACATTTCGAAGACATGGGGGAGCAAATCGGGCTCGATGCCGACCCCGTCGTCGCTGACGGATATCGAAGCCAATTCCCCGTCGCAGTCGATCGTCAGCTGAACGCGTCCGCCATGGGGAGTGAACTTCGCGGCGTTTTGCAGCAGGTTGGCCACCGCCTGGACGAGTCGCTTCCTGTCCCCATGGGCCATGATCGGCGCTCCCTCGGGAGGAGCCACGAACTGATGGCGCCGCGCTTCCATGGCGGGTCGGACCTGCTCGGCCGCCTCCGCGAGAACGTCGCGCAGGTCGAGCGGACGCCGGTCGATGACGATCAGCCCCGTGTTGAATCGAGACACGTCGAGCACGTCGTCGATGAGCCCCGCCATATGCGCGGCCTGCCTCGCCACGATTTCGGCGGCCTTGCGCGCCCCGGCGTCCCCCGCGTTGCGAGCCTTCAAAATCTGAGCGGCAGTCACGATGGGAGCCAATGGATTGCGAAGCTCGTGGGCGAGCATCGCGACGAACTGATCCTTGCGGCGATCGGCCAGCCGCAGCGCCTCCTCGGCGCGCTTGCGCTCGGTCACGTCGATGGAGACCCCTTGAATCCATGCCGCGACGCCGTCGGCGCCCGCGACGACCGTCGCGCGCACTTGGAGCCAAATGAGGTTGCCATTGTCAAGCCGGTTGACGCGAATCACCTCCTCGTAAGTCCCGATGGAAGCGATCGCGATGCTTCGCCGCGCCGCCAACTTGGCGAGATCCTCGGGGTGGACGGAGCTCCACACGGCGTCGACGTCGGTCCAGTCGCCACCCAGCACCGCGACGGCGTTGTCGGAGAACACGACAGCATTCGTCGCCAGGTCCCAATCCCAAACGACCATGCGGGCGGCCAGCATGCCGCGCTTCAACCGATCCTCGCTGGCCTCGCGCGCGGCGATCGCGGCGCGGCGCTCCGTGACGTCGAACCCCTCGACAAATATGCCGGTGGCTTCGCCGGACGAGTCGAGCAGCGGCTGATACACGAAATCGACGAAGAGCGGCTCCGGCGGCCCGCCGGCTCGCCGTTGGATCGACAAGGGAACGTCCCGGGCCACAAAGGGCTCCCCCGAGCGGTAGGCCTCGTCAAGCCGTTCGAAAAACCCCTGCCCCTCCAAATCTCCCAGCGCTTCGCGGGCAGACTTCCAACGGAGGTCCCTGCCCCCGACAAGGCGCGAGAACGCCTCGTTCGCGAACTCGAACACGTGGTCGGGCCCCTCCAACAGACACATGAACCCGGGGGCTTGGCCGAACATCGTCCGAAGCCGACGCAGCTCCGCTCCGCGGAGCTCGTCGGCGACCCTTCGCGCGGCGGCGCCCGCTCGGGCCTCGGCATCGTCGGCGTCGCTCCGGGCCCGGGCCGCCTCCCGGCGCAGCTCCGCGTTGATCTCTTTTTGAGCCGCGGCCACGGCCCGCTTCTCGGTGACGTCGTCGCAAACGGCGATCACCCCGGCGACGCCGCCCGCGTCGAACAATGCCGAGCAGGCAAAGGACCAAATCCTTTCAACGGCGCTCCCGTCGCGTTCGAAAATTTCGACATGGTCGGCGCAACCGCATAGCTCGCGTCCGGCCATGATTGCCTCCACTTGCTTTCCTACGGCGCCCTCGAGTGGATGCGAGCCGACGCGGGCGCGCTCCAACGCTCCATAGGCGTCGTTGCGCACCTCTGCCCCAGCCGGCCCCCACCACATCACGGTCGGACTGTTCGACGCCAGCGCCAAGCGGGAGGCAGCCGCGAGCACCGGCGGCCAACTCGATGGGTCGCCCAAGGCTAGCGGCGAGAAGCCACGAGCCCTCAACGCTCCTGCGCGGTCAATGAAATGGGAACCGTCGGCCATGCTCTTCCATAGTGGACCGGCTGGGCGGCCGGGAGGTGAAGTTGAGAATATCAAGGGGCGCGCGGCGACGCGCCGATCTAAAACGCCAATATGGCGCCAGACGCGATCGGCCATTATACGCTTGCCAATTGGAAATGGACCGAGCGCGGCGTTGCCGGGCCGCCTTAGGCAGCCAACGAGGAAGGGTCCCGGCGGACCTGAAAGTCCAACCTTTCATTCGAGGCCCGCTTTCCGTCCGCCAAAGCGTCCCTCGAATCCCGAACGTCTCCGTAGGAGAAATCGCGCGCCACGGGAATTGCACCGAGAGAGCCATGCGCTTTAAGGCGACTGCCGGCCCGAATCGCCCTCCGCATGGCGGACTGCGTTGCGACCGGCCCGCTTCGCCTCAAACAGGGCTCCGTCGGCCGCCTCCACCAACGCCAACACGCGGGCTTCGCGAGTCGGCGTGGCGGAGGCGACGCCAAACGACATCGTCACCTGCGCCTTCAATTCGGCGGCGCATCCCGCCTGGCCTAGGCCCTCCACGCGCCTGCGACACATCTCCGCCATCAGCATCGCACCGCCCAAGTCCGTGTCCGGCAAGATGATCGCGAACTCCTCGCCGCCATATCGGGCGAGCTTATCAGATGGCCTGCGAAGCTGGCCGGCGAGCGCCGTGGCGATGGCAACCAAGCAAAAGTCGCCTCCCACATGTCCGAACGAATCATTGTATCGCTTGAAGAGGTCGATGTCGCACATGACCAGCGACAGCGGCTTGGAATGGCGCAGCGCCCCGCTCCACTCCGTCGCCATCGCGGCGTCGAAGCTTCGACGATTTCCGACGCCCGTGAGCTCGTCGAGGGCATTGAGTTTCGCGAGCCGCGCGTTCGCGACGACGAGCTCCCTGTGGCTCGCCGACACCATTTCAAACGCGTGGTCGCGCTTGGCGCGCGCGACGAATGCCGCCGAGTGGTGGCGTATGCGCGCCAGCAGCTCGATCGTGTCGGGAATCTTGACAAGGTAGTCGTTCGCGCCGAGGCGGAAGCATCGCTCCGTGGCCGCCGCGCCGGAATGGCCCGACAGGATCACCACGGGGACGTTGGCGAGCTCCTCGACTTGGCGATATCGCGCCAACAGCTCGTAGCCATCAAACCCGGGCATTGCGAGGTCTTGCAGGATGACCGTGGGGCAAAAGAGCCTGGCGGTCTGGACCGCGGCCTCGGCTCGGCTCTCCACCTCGACGGCAATGTCCGGCTGCGCCTGCATAAGTCGGCGCAATTGCTCCAAGACCAGAGGCTGGTCATCGACGAGCAAAACGCGGGCTTGCAATGGCTTCTCGATCATAGTGTGGGTCCGCTCTCGGGGTGATGGCCCATATTACAGAGGAAACGCTCGCGACGACGCGCCGAGCGTGGATAGAGCCACTATCGGTCCCGGGCCGCAGATGACTGTTGCGAGCAAGCGACACGCTTCCGCTTCGCCGAGTCTTGCGCGTTTGGGCCTCATCAGGGGCAAAGCGCGCCCCAAGACTTTGCGGGAATGCTAGAGTGTCTCGTCCCGACCGGCCGCCTGTCCGATGCCAAGGCGGCCGGCGCCATCGACGAGCATAAGGCGTTGGGCAAGTCGCTATCGCCCCAACTCGAAGGAGCGCGGCGGCGCGCCGCAGCCCATTTGCGGCGCCTTGGCTTTCGCGCCCATTTTCTCAACGCGCGTCGGCGTCGGCCGGCGACTCACCTTGATGAAGGAAGTTATGACCATCTCGCGAAAATCCACCATTCCAGCCGCATCCTCAATGATTGAACTTTTGTCCTACGCGCAGGTGGAGGGCCACTTGCGCGGCGTCGACGTTCCCCATTGGGCCATCGACACTTCGGTCGAAGAGCTGCTAGAAGCGCTGCGCCTTATCGGTGACGGAGCGTGGCTTCTCGACATGGGGGATTACGGCGACATTTCGGCGCAGGACGCCGCCGACAAATGGCTGCGGGACTTCATGGAGGGACGCCCGGTTTGCCACCCTGACGACCCTCGTCGGCAAGCCGCGGGCGCGCCGACGAGCGAAGCGGACGACGGCGGGAATCCAGACGCCGCAGTGAGCCTCGCGGAATATCTCGAACAGCTCAGTCCGGCGGCGCGCAAACGATGGAAAAAACGGCTCGAATCGGCAAATTTCGCCTCTGCCGCGCACGGCTGCATCGAGTCTATGGCAGAGCTCCTCGCCACGTGCGGCGTGGCGGAGGAGGCGGCCTTTCTCGAATACAAGATCCCTCTTCTGCACTCTGGGCAACCAATTGACAAGGATTTGCGCGCGCTAGCGTCGCACCTTCTTTCGCCGGAGAACCGCGCCATGCTATTTGAGACCATTCGCCCGTATGGATGCGATCTCGGGCGAGCCGAGAAGCGAGTTCGCGCCATTCTCGTCCAATTGAAAAAATTGCCGCCGGCCTCGGCGGTGGCTTAGGCGCAAGGGCCGGCGCGCGCTTCGGCGCGCCATGATTACGACGCTGCGGACCTCACGCTTGCGTCACGCTTCGGTGACGGCCACCGCCAGAGCGATGGGATCGAAGACATTTTCGGCCGAGGCTTCTAGCGCCGACATCCCCTCGCTCTGCTGGGCATTGAAAACGATGTGGCGGCGCAGGGCGAAGGCCTTCTTTCCCGTGTGGATGCCCGCGCCGCCTTGAATGGACCGGCCGCGCCGTCGCGGGCCTTTGGCCCTCGACTTATCGCTTGAACGGGGGCAGGCCATCCCGCCGGCGCGGACGCGGCGGGGCATCGGAGTTGTCCCAACCTCCCATAGCGAGCCACTCGTCGTCGGAAAAAGTGGGGACGCGATCCATGCGAGAGCCGCCCAGGCCCGGCCGCCGATGGGTCCACCACCCCCGCAGCCAGCGCGCGACTCGTCCAAGCCACGGCCCGCCCCGAAGCGCCGGAGCCGCGACTTCCTGTCCCTGGGGCTCCGGGGACAGGACTTCCAAGCGCTTCTTGTCTGCGCGACGCTTGCGCGCCTCCGCGAATTTCGCTCGATCCGCCAAGATCCTTATGGCGACGTCGCCGCGAGGCTCCCCGATAGCGCCTTGCTTCGCGCCTGTCCGCCCGTCGCCGTTTTGCATTCGATCTCCCAAAAGCCCAGCTCGCGCCGCTCGACAGCCATTGCTCGCTTCCTTTCGCCGACGCCGCGAGCCAGTCGCGTCGAGCGCGGCTGGCCGACGGCCGGACGGCGAGCCTGCCCGCGTCTTGGATGATGGGGTTCCGACTTCTATGCGGCGAGCGCGCCTGGGCCCAACGGCCGCGGGCAGTCCGAGCCGGGCGGTGGCTGGCGCGCCACAAGAACGCGCTGTCACCGACCTGGCTATTTTGACGCAATCGACCATGCATGGCCAAGAGCATGGCTTCGCCTCCGACCGCGTCGGGAACTGGATCGGCACTAGCCTAAGCCATTCGCTCACCGGCATCGGCATCGCAAGAAGCCCTCCGCGCCGCGAGGGGGGGGCCGGCAAGGGCATTGCGTCGACGGGTCGACAAGCTAGCGGTTAGGTATCGCCAACGATCTCCGCGGAATCGCGCAGCATCGCCTGAATCTCTTCGTGGGCCCAGACCTTCCATTCGATCGCCGCGGGCATCCCCTCTGAACTGGAGGGGCAGCTGCCGTCGGGCCGTTCGACGCCCCAAGGAGCCGCCTCGTTGAGGCGCGAGGCGTCATCCACATCGTCCCCCAAGACGTCTTCGCCTTGGAGGTCAACGCCCGGATCGGAAAACGTCCCGGCCGGGCGTCCAGCCTCGCTTCTCGACGCGTCCAAGTCATCCGCTGCGGGAGCGGGCGCATTAACCGCGTCGGCCCCGGAAATGCCCATGCAGTCCGCGGAAGCGCCCATGCCCGCCGCGGGGGCGACGAACCTGCAAGTCCACGCCGCGGGAACGTGGGCCGGCCTGGCGTCGCGCATCGAGAAGTGGGGCCAGAAGATCTCATACGAATGGCCCCCGGTGACGAGCGCCATGCGCACGCCCTTCCCGTCCGCCGTCGGTCCCAGACGGGAGGCGAGCTCGGAGGGCTTGTAGAGCGCCAGCTCGTCGCGCGAAAATGACAACGTCGTCGACCTCCCAGCCCCCGGCCCTCCCCCCGTCGACGACGACACGTTAGCGCGCTCCACCTCCCTCGATCCGAGCGCCTTGCACATCTGCTCGGACGTCTCGCCGGGCATGAGCTGGCCCACCAAGATGGTCCCCGCCATCGACACCATGGCCTTGACGGTCGCGGCCCCATGGATCTCTTCGAGCTGGCCCAAGTCTTGGCACGCCAACACGCACCGGACGCCGCGCGAGCGGCCAACGTCGAAGAGGGGCCGAATGGGAACCTTGCCCATCTGGGCGGACTCGTCGGCGATGATCCAAATTTTTCGGTCGGGGTCGTCGTCCATCTCGACGCTGTTTACGATCGCCGACACCGTCCCAATGATCCCCTCCAGGCAGCTCTTGGCCAGGTCGGGGTAGGCACCGTGGCCTTGCAGGATGATCTGCCGATGCGGGCCGCGTCCGTGGGTCCAATCCACGAAGCTGACGCGCCGAGATCGCGGCGTCCCGCCCCAGGCGTCGCCCAAGTCATGGATGGACGCCATGAACGAGGCGAGGTTGATGAGGATGCCCTGCGTGGTCACCGACGCCCGCTCGACCGACCTGGCCGCCTCGGGATGGTATGCGCTCATCATGGGCAGGATGGTCGCCTGCGGCGAGGCGCTCAGGTCGGAAAGCTCGGCCCATCCCCAGTCGTCGCCGCGGGTGGACTTCAAATACACCATGAAGCCCACCAGCAGCTGCCGGGCGGCGTTGGACCACATGGGGTCGTGGGCCTCGCGCACCATGGCCGCCGCGAAGCGGCGCATGTCGCCGATGTTGCGCATGTCCTTGGCGATGACCCACGCCACCGAGCGCGAGTCCCAAGGCGCCAAGATGGCCGGCTCGCCAAACCCCTTGGTGAACTCGCCCTTGGGGTCGAAGATCAAGGCGCGCTCGCCGGCGGCGACGACCTTGGCGATCAGCGGCTTGATAGCGGTCGACTTGCCCGAGCCGACGCTTCCGAGCACGAGCATGTGGCGGGTCCAAAGGTCCGCCGGATACGGCACGCCCGGAGCGACCGGGTGGTCCGGGCGCGCGCGGCACCTCTTGGCGAGCAGCGCGTTGAGGGACCGGGTGGCGTCGCGGCCTTCTGTTCGACGCGCGCCGCGCAGCACCGTGAGCCCGTCGCGCGGCATGAGCATTCCCGGGGCCAGGAAGATCGAGGGAGCGCAGGCGACCAGCCCGGCGACGCAAGCGCGCCAACCCAAAGCGAATTTTTGCTCGGCGCCCAAGCGGTCCAAAAAATCAGCGTAGCGGGCGGCGTCGAGCTCGAAGACGCGCGGGCAGAGGGCGTTAATGGCCCAGCGCGCCGCGTGGCCCGCATGGTCGGCGAGCGCGCCGGGCGGCGCGTCGAGGCCAAGGAACGGCCTCCACGCGAGGGCGAGCGCGGCGGCTCCCGCCAAGGCCCCCATGGTGGCGCTCGCCGCGAGCCAGTCCATGACGTCCACGCGCTTCGCCGTCGGCGCCAAGGCGGGCAACCCGCCGAACCCATAGACGGTTCCCCCCTCGCCTCGCTCCATGCCGCGCTCCCTTTGGTCGATGGGCGAGTTGCTGCCGCGCGCGCACGGACGCCGCCGAGCCCCCGGCGGGGCGATGGGCGGCACGGACGCCTTCCATCGGCGCGGCACCGCAACATCGGCGTCGGACAGCCTCTCCAAGCAATGGGAGGCCCACGACCACCACAAGGAGAAATCGATGACGCAATACGCCACGACGCAGGACATTCTAGACGCCTTCGCCAACTTGTCGGGCAAAGAAAAGATCACGATCATGGCCAAAGCGAAATGGCACTTGGACGGGACCTCGTTCAGCGAGCCGCTGGACTTGGTGCACGAGGCGTTGTTCTTGGCCGTCGAGGGACGGCGCAACTGGCCGTTGAAGATTCAATTCTCGCTGTTCCTTTCGATGACCATCAAAAGCATCGCCTATGCCGAGCGCACGAAAAAGGCTCACTCGGCCAGGACGCGCGCCTCCGCCGAGGACCATTTGGATTGGGGGACCGCGCCGGCCGCGAACCATCCGTCGGCCCAAGACGAGGCCGAGCGCGCCCAAACCACGATTCGGCTCATCGGCGCGCTTGACGTGGCGCGGGCGGCCTTGCGCGAGGGGGACCGCCTCGCGGCGCTCGTCTTGGACGCGATTTTGGACGAGGAGGAGGCCCCGGCCATCCGAGACCGATTGGGCCTCTCGGCGGCGGAGCTCGACGCGGCGAGGAAGCGGGCCTTGCGCGTCGCGCGAAACTGGGCGAGACTCTGAGCGAAGCGGCGCCGAAGGCCCGGCGCCGCGCGCACCGCCCGAATCGTCGGGCATCCCGAGAGGCCGCCTTGAACCGCAGACGCGAACCTTCAAAAAAGATTCCCCCCATCGCCTCCGAGGCCAAGCTGTCGAACTTGGAGGCGTTCCTGCTCGCGACCGAAGGGCCCGCGGGCCAAGCCATCGTGGACGCCGCGCGCCGCGGCGTCGACGCGATGGGGAATCCCATCGCCCCTTGGACAACCGAGAACACGCTCGACTGGTTCGCCCGCCGGCGGGCTATGGAGGCCATGGCGGACACGGATCGCGGCGCGGAGCCCGGGCGCGTCGACCGGAAGCCGCGCGACGATCTCGGCCATGCTTGCCGTCGCCGACCATGCCCGCGCCGCGCGACGATGCATGGCGACTCGATGCGGGCGGCAGGGCTGCGCGACGGCGACATCGTCGACGTGGACCCGTCGGCCGAGCCAAAGAACGGCGACATCGTCCTCGCGCGGATCGATGGCATAGGCAAACTGATCAGGACGCTGCGCGTCATCGGAGGCGCCCAGCTCCTGTTCGCGTCCGACCCCAACCTAGCGCCGGTGGTGATCGACGATCCAGGGCGAGTCGTCTACATGGGAGTCGTCCGCCGCGCCTCGCTATGAGCCCAGCCCGCGCGCCCAAGCGAATTTCGAACAGTAAAAATTCAACGGAGGGATCGCGCGAGTCAGCATGCGCTGCCGCGTCGATCCAGCGATGGTGGCGGCCCGCGGTCCGCGCCGTCGGAAAACCGCTTCGGATATGGTCGGACAGCCCCAGGGCGACTACGACGCGTCCCAGCGGACCATATGCAGTCGCGCGTAAGCGTCGGCCTCGCCATTGGCCAACCGTGATTTCGACACTGGGTGCGCCCTCATTTCGGCGTGGCGCGGGGGCTGAGCTTGCGAGGGGTCTTCGCCTTTCTGAGAACGGTTGACTCCATCCCCATGGAACGCAAAGCCGCGGCGACGATCCTGTCCACCCTCGCGTCCGAGTCCCCAGGCGTCGCGGAGGACTCCCCCTCCTCCGACGGTGTTGCCACCCGCCGCCTGCCTAGCCTCGGCTCGCCCGCCGCGATGACGCCGTCAGGCGAGCCTAGCCAATCGGCCAGGTCGTCCACGCGGACCATGGGGGAGGCGTTGAGCATGCGGTAAGGCAGGAAGAAGCGCCCGGCTCTCATGTGCCCATAGATCGTCGAAGGCGCGATGCCAAGCACCGCCGCGAGCTTGGTCACGCCCACGAAGGCGGCCGTCACGCCAAATTCCTTGGCCAGCCGCTCCTTCGTCCAGCCCGTGGACCGAGCCAAGCGGCTCGCCCCTTCGCCCCCCGAGCTCGCCTCTCCTCCCTCGACCCACTGCGCCTCGGAAACAGGGACGGGGCAGGCCCCCGCGGCTTGCCTTGCTCCAACCAGCTTCAACCCTTCCTCGCCCGCCTCGAAATTTTCCATGCGCCTCTCCTGGCCAAGGCCGCCGCGCGGCCGAGGCGGGGATTGCTCGGCCGCGGCCCGCTCCGCCGTCGCGGGCTCCGCGCGCGTCGCTCCGGCGGATGGATGGAGCAATGCCGGTCCGGGCGCCATGTCCGAGCCCTCGCCGCGTCCGCGCGGGCTCCCGCAGGCCATGTGTCGCGGCTAGGACCTCTGCCCAGAGCGCGTCGGGCGACCTTCTTTCGCCCATCGTCGGCGTGCGGAGCTCCGAGCCAGCAAGGCAAATCCGGCCGCGAGCGCGGCGGCGATTCGCGCGCATGAAATAAATGTGGCCAAGCGCTTCGAAGCCTATTGACAAAGGCCCGTTAACTTGAGAACGGGTATACGCCGTTCCGCCATCCACCCCCTCCAAGGAGACCGCATGACCGACCTCATTCCCGACGAAGACCACTTTGACTGGCCGCCCTACGAAAATTCTTGCGCGCCAGTAGACCCGACCGACACGCCGTCTCTGACGACCCCGATCCCTCTTCCCACCCTGGATCTCCCGGGCACCGCGGGCGTCGCCTCGACGCTCATTTCGCCGACCACGGAGCCCGGCGCGGCGCCCACTTTGGCCGCGCCGGCGACGCCGGCCCCACCGCCGCCCACGCATCTTCCCGACTTGGGCCCTCCCCAAGCCACCCCCGGATTCATGTCGAGAAGCGCGCTTTTCGGGGTCGGAAGGCCAGGCCATGGCCTCCCCCACGCGGGCCCCCTCAAATCGAAGAAAATTTACAAGCTCGCCTTCTTCGGCGAGCGGCTGTCGATGGCCGACAAGGGCGTCTGGGAGAGGGTGGTGGCGCGGGCCCGGGAGGAGAGGGTCGACGCCGGCCTTCCCTTCGCCGTGAGCCTCAGCGAGCTCTCGCCAGGGCGTCCCGGCCGCAACCGGGACGACCGGGAGCTCGCGCGGATCTGGGCATCCCTCCAGCGGCTCGCGTCGGCCGAGGTGGAGGTGGAATTTTCCGGGGCGTTCCGGCGCGGCCGGCTGCTCGCGTCGGCGGACAGATCGAAAGGCGCGACGACGGTCAGCCTGGACGCGTCGTTCGCCCTCGCGGCCCTGTCGGAGGACATCCAGTTCCGGCTGGACTCGGCGAGACGCGACGGGTTGCCCTCCAACCTGGCCCGGTGGCTCCACGACTTCCTCTCGACCAACGCGCCGCGCGACGAGCCCTTCGACCTGCGCTACCTGAGGGAGATGTGTGGGTGGACCGCGCGCCCGCGAGCGTTCCCCGAGGCGCTCAGGGAGGCGCTGGCGGAGCTCGCCGCGTCGTGCCCCTCCCTGGTGGCCTCTTGGGACATCGACGAGTCCAAGGGCGGCCGGGGCAAGCGCCGGAAGTCGGACCTCTGGGAGCTGGCGATCGAGCGCGGACCCGAGCGTGCGCGCCAAGCCTACGCGCCGGGATATCGGCCGCCCGCGCCGCGGGAGAAGCGGCCCGTCGTCCAGCCGGCGACGACGCCGCGCCGACGCGGAGGGGTGGCGCTATGACGAGGAGCGCCGCGACGGAAAAATTCATACCTGTTTACGAACTCGTGCTCGAAGGGGCTGAAGCTCGCGCTCGAACGGGCCGCCACGCCCGTGGAGGGTGGTTTGGACGCAGCCTTCCGCGGCGCAGGGAAGCGGCTCCGGGGGCGGACGGCAGACGAATCGGAGGGCCCCGCAGTGAGGCGGCGCTACGACAAAGAGCGCGACGACGGAAAAATTCATACCTGTTCACGAACTCGTGCTCGAAGGGGCTGAAGCTCGCGCTCGAACGGGCCGCCACGCCCTTGGAGAATGGTTTGGACGAAGCCTTCCGCGGCGCCGGGGAGCCGCCCGAGGGGCGGGCTGCGGCGAGTCCCGTCGGCCGTCGCGAAGCGGCGCCGCGGCCAAGAGCGCGGCGACAAAAACCCCGTGTCCGCTTCCGGCCCGCGCTCCGACGAGCCGACCTGCCAGTCGGAACCGGTTTCGAGACCGCCCCTGGCGCAATTCCCGCGGAGCATTCGCGCCAAGCCGCGCTTTTTGGGCGGGCTTCGCTTCGCGCTTGGACGAGCCGTCCTGTCGCCCGGCCGGATGCTCGACCGCGCTCGAACCGACCGCGACTCGCGCTCGATCGGGCGGCCGCTCGTGCTCGAACGGGCCGTGGCTCGTGCTCGAACGGGCCGTGGCTCGTGCTCGAACGGGCCGGGACGTCAAAAAGCTCGTGCTCGAAGCGGCCGAGACTCGTGCTCGAGCGGGCCGTCCGCCCTATGGCCTATAGTAGTATAGTAAAAACAAATAGGGACGACCAACGTCGCGGCGCCCGGGGCGGCGCCGCGTCGGTCCACCGCGAAAATCGCGGCGCTCGCGCCGCCCTCCTTGGACCGCAAGAGGCGCCGGCCGTCGACCTCGCCGGAAAAGCGGCGCCGCGGGCGCGGCGACATGGCGGCGAAAGTCGTTCCGATCGGCAACGAGGGGCGCGTCGGCGGGTCGAGGCCCGGTCCGCGTTCCCCAACGACTTGCCAATCCGCGCATGGCCAGCGCCTTGGCTAAACGCGGCGTCGATGGACCATTGACCGGAGAGCCGTCATGTGGGAAAAGCAAGGGCGCCGCCATCCGCGTCCGAGCTCGCCCCTTCGACCCTTGCGGCCATTCGGCCCTAGCCATGAAAAAACATGTCATCTACATTCCGGGGCGACCGTCCCCGCCGCTGCCACTCCATGAGCATTACCTCGGGCTGTCGGGCGTCGCGCGAGCCAGCGTGTCCACCTTGGCCAAGAGCCGCGGCGATGAGTTCGGCTGGATGGACGACACATTGGACGCCAAAGGCTTGAAAGCGAGCCTCGCCCTCAGCTCGGAGCGCGAGTCGGCCGACGACGAGCCGGGGTGGCTCGCCAAAGAGAAAAGCCGCTTGGCCAAGATGCTGGCCGAAACAGAGCGGCCGGAGGCCATCCGGGCCATCGAGGCCGACCATCGAAAACTCCACTTCGCATTGGCGCATGGCATGGAGTTCGAGGAGCTGGGCCCGCTCCATGAATGGGCCATTGATGGCGACGTCGAAGCGATCTTGGCGGCGGCGCGCGGCGGCGCCGACCTCGACGCCATCGATGGACGCACCTCCCTCATGCATTTGGCCGCGAAGGACGGCAACGCCCAGATGATCCGCGCGCTGGCCCGCGCCGGCGCTCGAATCGACCCCTTGGATGGCTGGCGCATGACTCCCCTGCACTACGCGGCGCAGCGGGACAACGAACAGGCGCTGGCCGCCCTGCTGAGCCACGGGGCCGACGCCGGCCTTCGGTGCGACGAAGGAATGACGCCCTTGATGTGGGCAGCGTCCAGCGGCAGCGCCGTGTGCGCGGACTTGCTTTCGCCCGTCTCGGACCTCGACGCGGTCCATCGCGACGGGAAGCGCGCCACGGACTTCGCCAGCAAGCGATGGCCCGCCTTGGCGGCGCGCCTTAAAGCCGAAGCCATGGCAAGGCGCGAGCGAAGTTTCATCGCCGAGCATGCGCCCTCGCCCGGGCCAAGCCGCCCAAACGCCAAGGGCCTTTGAGGCGCGGCGATCCGGGGCGCATGGCAAAGACCCGACGCGGCAGCCACCCGTGGAAACGCAGATGTCTGCGGAGAAGCCGACTGGGACACCGGAAGGTTGGTCTTCGCGACTTCGCTGGACGAACTGACTCTTCCCGCCGGGACGGGCTGCGACGCGCGCTCGAACGAGCCACTGCCGTCTTAGCCTGTCGACCGATGTGACGCCAATCGAACTACAAAGGCGGAGGGTGATCTTGCGGCGCCGCGGACCGTGGCGAAATGCCAGGCGCGCGGCGTGGCCGACCGGAGGCATCGATGCGATGTCGAACATGCCTAGTGGAGCGATGAATCAACCGAAAGATTCGCGGGTGCGGACGGACCCAGTCGCGCCGCTCGTCAGCGAAGTTCGCCTATTTTCTGCGCAATAATCGCCGCCGAATCTGCCGGATCGGTTCGGCCAGCGCCCATGCAAAACGACACTTTTACGCTTTATGTGAAAGCAGAAAGGTAAAAAATGAGCGAGCAATTGTATAAATAGCGCTCTTTTTGGGAAAAAGTTCGCAAAGGACATGGCATTTTCCTGGCCACTCCTTGAAAGAAATCCCATCAAAGCGGCCTTGCGCCATAAGGCCCGCTCCGCTTTAAGTGAGGCGTGGCGCATCGAATGCGCGCAAAAAAGAGACAAAAATCTTTGCGCGAAAAGATGCCAACACCAACCCTAAATCGGCGTTCAAGCCCACTCGTCAGCAAGGCCTTGCCCGCAGAAAATCAATAAAAAAGGAGCAAAAACATGGCAAAGGGAAGCATCAGAATACTGGCGCTCAAAAACTCGCCCACGGAATACGAGGCCTATGCTCGGGTAACCGGACTCAAAGCCACGAGGCGGCGATTCGCCACCAGAGAGGCCGCGCAGCAATTCCTCGACGCGGTCATGCCGCAGATGAAGGACGAGGCGGCGGAACTTCCATTGGCGAAGATGAAGGCCGCGGCCCGTCAAGGCGGAGAGGCGCTCTACTTTCGCACCAAGCTCGCCGACGCGCTCACTCAATACAAGGAGAGCGTGAAATTCAAGCGCGGGACCTCTTGTCGAGGCATCAACACCGTCCTCAAAAACGTGGGGAGCATCGCCATCGGAAAATCCACCAAAGGTTGGGTTAGCGACTATGTGGACAAAATGAGGAACACAATGCGCGCCGGGAAACCATACGCGTATTCCACCTTGCTTGGGCACATTTGCCTCATGAAAGCCGCGTGCACTTGGTGGGCGGAACAAATGGAGGTCGACGAGCCGAAGCTCCACTTCACCACTAAATGTTTTCCAGAAGGTTGGGAAGTCCAACGAGACCGTCGATTGGAGCCCGGGGAATACGACAAAATCATGGAGCAAATTCGCCAAGGGCCAGAAAGGTTGCACTGGGAGTGCCTGGTCCAACTGGCGCTGGAAACGGGCGCGCGCCTGCAAGAGCTCGTGCGCTCGGAGTGGCGCGAATTAGCGCGAGATGATCGCCTATGGATAATTCCCAAAGGGCACACCAAAAAAAGAAAGGAAAGGCGCGTTCCCCTGTCACTCCGGGCACAAGAAACGATCAGACTGCTGCGGGCGGAGATTGATCCTGGCTCCCATCGAATATTCCATGCCCTCGGAAATCCTCGGCAAGTCTCGCTCCAATTTCGATACAAAATCAAGGCAACGGGCATCGTCGGACTAACATTTCATGACCTCAGGCATGAAGCGATCAGCCTCATGAGCATGAACAAGCGCAAGGCGCCGATCAAGGCGATCATGGACATCGTCGGCCACAAAACCTACAAGGCGTTCAATCGATACTCCCACTTCCGCGACGACGAATTGATCGGCCTCTTGGACTAACACGTCGGTCCCGCGCTTCCCTTCCCCGCTTCGGTGGGGATTTTTTCATTCCGCGATCGGCGTCGAGCCCTGTCGGCGAGCATACCTACGCGCGCCCCCGCCGCAACCGCCCCCAAGCCCTCCAACAAGGACCTCATGCTCTCCATCGCGAAAATCAACTCGGCGAGAAACCAGGCCAAGCGCGGAGGCGGCGGATACCTGCACTACCTCGGCGGCCCGACCTCCTCGACCAAGCCGAAAGGCGATTTCGACGACTATGCCAGGGGCAAGGCCAAGCAAAGCGGCGACCTGCCCTTCTGGGCTTGCAACGGCGCGGCCTTGCTCGGACTGGAAGGCTCGGCGTCGCCCGAGCATGTCGAGCGCCTCGCCAAGGGCTTCCACCCGCGGACCGGCGAGCCGCTCGTCAAGGGCGCTGGCGACGGCCACGTCATGGGCCTCGACCTCACCTTTTCGGCGCCCAAGGACGTGTCGGCGGCGTTCGCGGGAGGGGACCAGGAGACGCGCGAGGCCATCGCCGAGTGCGTGAGGGAGGCGGCGAAGGCGGCACTCGAGCGAGTGGCCGCCGAGTGCGTCACGCGACACGGCAAGGCGGGCAAGGAGAAGCGATTCGCCGAGGCCGCCGTCGCCGCCTGCTATCCCCACTTCGCGAGCCGAGCCGGCGAGCCCCAGTTGCACATCCACTGCTTCCTCTTCAACCTGGGCAAGCGCGAGGGCGTCGACGAGTGGAGCGCGCTCGAACAGCGAGCCCAGTTCGAGCGCACCAAGGCCACCGGCATCCTGTTCCGCGTCGAGCTCGCGAGCCGCATGAAGGCCCTCGGCTTCGGCGTCGAGCCCGACGGCCCCTACTTCACGCTGCGCGGAATCGACAAGTCCCAGCGCGACGCGCTGTCCACGCGCTCCAAGCAAATCGCCCAATACGTCAAGGAGTGCGGGATGGAGGGCGCCGCCCGCTCCAGGGCCCGCGAGGTGGCCGCGCTCAACACCCGGGCGGCCAAGGCCGAGCCGCCTCTGCCGGAGCTCTTGGCCGACTTCGCCAGGCAGGCGGAGGCCATCGGCTTGACGCCGGAATCCGTCCGCGCGATGAGGAATGCGCCCGCGTTGGCCGAGGCGGCCGAGCCCTTCGCCCTCGACCACGGGGAGCTCATGGAGCGCTTCATGGAGCGGCAGTCGTGCGCCACCTCGTCCGACGCCCTCGCGCTGATCTGCGAGATGGCGATGGGCCGCTGGACAGCGGCCAAGTGCTTGGCGGAACTGGCGAGGTTTTTGGATTGCGAACTCGCCGTGCCGCTGGGTCGGACCGAGACGCTCGCGGAAGTCTTCACCTCCAAGGCGACGTTGGCCATGGAGACCTCGTGCAGCGACGCGGTCGCCGCCGGCGCGGGCGACGAGCGCCATCGGCTCGCGCCCGAGGCCATCGATCGCCAGTTCGACGAGCTCGAAGCCGAGATCTCCGCCAAGCTCGGCGCGCCGGCCTCGCTCGCCCAGCAGCGCGCCGCGGCCATGCACGTCGCGTCCCAGACCGGGCGGCACGCGTTCGTGGAGGGATGGGCCGGAACCGGGAAGACGACCATGCTCAAAGCATTGGGCGAGGCCTACAAGGCGTCCGGGTTCGCCGTCGCGGGGTGCTGCCAGTCCGCCGCCGCGAGCCAGAACCTGGCCAGGGAGACGGGCATCCCGTCGAGGACCATCGCCAGCCTCCTCCACGCCCTCGAAAAGGGCAAGGCGACACTGGGACCGCGAACCATCCTCTTCCTCGATGAAGCTGGGATGGTGGGCTCGCGCGAGTTTTTCCTGCTGCAAAAGGCGGCCCTGGACGCCGGCGCCAAGCTCGTCGCCGTGGGCGACCCCAAGCAGCTGCAGCCGATCGACGCCGGCGGCATATTTCGCGCCCTCGTCGACCGCCACGGCAAGGCCGAGATTTCGAACATCCAGCGCCAGCGCACCGACTTCGGCCCCCTGGTCGATTGGCTGCGCGCGCGCGGCGACCTGTCCAACCCCCGAGCCAGGGCACTGGCCCGGCTGCCCGAGGACGCGCGGCTCGGCGCCCTCGAAGCGCTGTGCGCCGAAGAGCCCAAGTTGGCCCGCGGGTTCGAAAGGTGGCGCGAGCGATTCGACCACAAGTGGCTGCGCGAGGCCGTCCGCAAGCTCGCCACCGGCGAGGCGGACGACGCGTTGAGGATGCTCGACGAGCGCGGCCGATTGATGATCGTCGCCGGCCACACGGCCACCATCGACGCGCTGGTGGCCGCGTGGATGGCGGACAAGGCTCCCCTAGACCGCAAGACGATGATCGCCGGAACGCGGGCGGAAGTCTCCGAGTTGAACGCCAAGGCCCGCGCCGCGATGATCGCGGACGGGACCGTGCGCGACGAGTGGGGCATCGAGGTCGAAATCATCCACCGGGACGAGTCGCGGGAGAAGAAGCGATTCGCTCCGGGCGACCGGGTGGTGTTCACCAAGAACGACAAGGCGCTGGGCGTCTCCAACGGTGTCGCCGGGACCATCCTGTCGATCGACCAGGCGGCCTACACGCCGCTGCTTCGAGTCGAGCTCGACGATCCCAACGAGCGCGGCGAGACCCTGGCCATGGTCCCGCCCTCTTTCGGGCGCTTCGACAGCGCGTGGTGCCTCACCAACCACAAGGGGCAAGGCAGGACGTTCGACTCGGCCCATGTCCTGGCGAACCCCTCGATGTGCGACCGCGAGTGGGCCTACGTGGCCGCGAGCCGATCGAGGTTCTCCACGACGATCTACGCCAACCAAGGCGCCCTCCTCCCGCGGGACTTGGAGTCCCACGACGCCGGCGAGCCGAAGCCGGCCGATCGCGAGTCCATGGTCGCGGCCCTCGCGCGGGCGATGTCGCGCAGCCGATCCAAGGACACGTCCTTGGATCGTTGGGACGCCCTCGCGCTCGAGGCGGCCTCGGAAGCCGACGCGGACCAGGAAGCCGACGCCATTCCTCCGATTCCGACGGACGTTGTCGCACCCGCGACCGGGGCCGTCACTCGTCTCTTCGCCAAGATCCTATCCATCGCGCGCCGGCAGGCCCGACCTTCCGACATGCTGGGGCCGGTTCAGGGCTCCCGCGAGGCGTCTCGATGAGCGCCGCGGCGAGAAGCTCCTATCGCCCTTCCGCGGACATTCCAAGCGCTTGGAAAAGGGCTGCCGTGACGGTGAGGCTGTCTCCCGAACGCAAGGCCAAGCTCATCGCGCTGCTAGGCGACAGAGCCGACGAGATGGCGCCCACGGCCGCGATCGACCTCGCCCTTGATTTGGCGCTTTCAACGATCCAAGGCAAGCCGATGCCCGACGCGCCTTCCTCGGCGTCGATGGCGGACGCCACGCAGGCCTTCCGCGGGGCCGCGCGCGATGTCGTTTCTGCGGCCGCGATGAACGGCGAGGCGATGGTCCGCCTGCGGCTCGAGATGGCGGCTCTGCGCAAGCTGATCTATTCGGCGGCTGGCGGGGAGCAATTCGAAGACGAGGAACCCGTCCCGCCGTTGCCTACGTTGCGCCAATGGCTGGATCGGGAGGCGGCCGATTTGCCCGCTCGCTCTCTATTGGCGAAGGCGCGGTTGGAGCAGCCCGGATCGCGCGGAATCAATTCGGTCGTGCTCGTCGAGCGCGTCGCCGCGTCGCAAGTCCGCGGCGCCAAGGCCCGCGGCCTGCCGGCTCTCGCGACGCTCCCAAGCGCGCCCGCCATCGCGACAGCATGGGGCATGGTTCCCAACGGCGACCTCTACTTGATGTGCAAGGGAACCGCCGACGGCTGGAGCGTGAGCATCCACAAAATATCGGACGATGGCCAACCCGGAGCGTTTTTGGCATCGGGCCACGCGTAGCCGGCCTCCGCTCTATGGCGACGAACGGTCTGCGGCCGCCTTGCTCGGCGAGCGTCCGCATGAGACAGTCGCCGGACTTTACCGGAGGGCTTATGCACTTTCAATCAGAATTTTATGTCCACATCACTGGAGGAATGGCCGGGGAAGCTAGCCCCCTCATGGCCAGGCTCGCCTTGAATGCGGGGCACGATTCCCAGGCCTTCCCGTTCGGATTGGAAGAACTAAGGCAGGTAGGTCAATATGAGCGCAAATGCGGGACCCAAGGGCTCAATGAATTCTTCGCGGCCGAATGCGCCCGGGCCACCATCTTGGGAAGCTTCGCGCCGTGGGACGAGGCCCACGTGGCGCGGCTCAAAGCCATCGCCGACCAGCCCCTTCCTCTTACAGTAAGTGAAAAACACCCCTTTTCTTGGGAGGTCGCCAAATCAATCGGGTCCCTTGGATAGAACGCCGCCCTCGGTTGCGAGGGTAGCCTTGAAAGCCTCCACCTTCGCATTGATTCGATCTACGACTTCTTGCACGGGGATTCCCGCCCGGACGTTGTGAATGGCGGCCACGTAATCCTCGGCGGTCAAAAAACCGAGCAAGTTGCGGGCGCCAAGTTTGCCAATCAACTCGTCCACCCTAGCGGCTTGGGCGCGTTCCGCAGAAATTTCATCCACGATGCAACAAGCCTGCACCCCTTGCATAGCGCGCTTGTTCACTAGTTCAATCTCAGGCTGCGTCAGCAGTGGGATTGCTTTGAGCGCGATGCTCGCTTCTTTAATGCTGCCCATTTGGCGCTCCAGAAAGTATGAAATCGCAATCTTAGGCCGAAATCGAGCCTTTGCGCGCCGTCGAGTTAGGGATTCATGAACGGTGCGGAAGCGAAGCGCCAAGGACGCCTCGCGCCCGCGCGCGATGTTAAATGTCGCGCAAGCGACGCACCGCGCTTGCACCGCAAGAAGGTGCGTAGGGTGTATGAAAAAAAATTGGACGTCGCAGAATTCCGCGACGTCCCCCATGCCCAGGTCTCTATCGAAGCCAGCGCCGGCTCAGAGCCGCTGATTCGCCGGGTCCCCGGGGCCCCGCACGGCCTCCCGGGCTGAACAGGCTAGCCCGACTGAGCCGGCAATTTCAGCCTTTTCGCAAAGAGCGATGAACTCGGTGGCCACCCAGATCCACTCCGACCTCGCGACGGGACCGAGCTCCCAGAGCATGGGATGGTGCAAAAGCCAGCGGGCTTGCCGCAGGGTCCTCGGGGCGATCACGGCGCGCATGGTATCGATCCATTTTTGACGGACAGCGCGCCCCGCCGCGGCATAGTCGATTCCGCTGGACATGCCGCCGAAGACCTCTTCCGCATTGGAGTCGTCCCTGCGGATCCCAACCCGCAGCAGAAAGGCCAAGGGGCCCCAAGCCTTGCGCTCCAATGCCCAGTCGCACATGAAGCCGTCGAAATCTTTTCCGCCGAGTCGCGCCTCGAACTCCACGGCGAACACGTCGAGGCCCAACGCGTCGAATGCGCGCACAAGCCGCTTGGTCTCCTCCAAGTCTCCGCGGGAAACGGCGCGGATCATCCGCTCGACGAGCGCGTCGATGTCTGGATTTGTCTCGTCCAAAATGTTGATCTTCAACGACGCGAAGGCGGCATTTGACATGGGTCTCTCCAAAATGGGCGGCGCGCCCGCGAAATGCGAGGGGCCTGGAACGCTCGGAGGCGCCCCATCCATTGCTGAGATTGTGATTGGGCGGCCGACCGGCAGTCCGCCTGGGGCGACCAGACGCGAGGCAACATGGCGCGAACGCGAGCGCGTCGGTTTCGCTGCGGTTCGCAAGGTCGAAGGCAAGCGTCGCCTAGGCGTAGGGCATTGCGATTTGAGGGCGAAGCCCCACGCGCCACAACTCACTTACGGGAGCCCTGCCATCTCGCCACCGCAAAAAAGTGCCAAACCGCAACGCGCGAATTCTGCCCAGACACCAAGCCAGAATTCCGCCACAACGCCGATATCCGACAATTCAGGCGAGCCCGGCTCCGTCGTCGCTCTCGCTGTCGTCATTCAGCGCCCACGCGCGCGCCTGTGGGACTCTCTCGATTTCGCAGAGCAGGCCCCACGCGCCGGCCCATCTTGCCGCGCGATCCTTGTCCCTCGGCAGCTTGCTCACAATCGCGCGTTCGATCGCCGCGCCCATTCTTTGCAAGGCACGGACTTTGACATTGGTCGGATAGGGAGACATTGGGGGGCCGGCGTGAGATGGGGCGCTGAATTATACCAACATTGCCAAAAATGAACGCTCGATTGGCGCGCCTCGGGCCAACCTGTCGGGTCAACACCTCCGCGACGGCCGGCGCCGGATTGCTGGCGATGGGCTCCTCGCGGGGAAACAATATCCGCAAGCGAGTCCGCTTTACGCCACTACCCGTGGCAGACCGCTCCATTCCCGAGCAGAGGCTAAACGCTATGCCGGGACGTCGCCGGCCGCATGGCAAACAACGTTCCGCCCGACTCGCTTAGCGTCGAACAGCGCCGCGTCCGCCGCTTCGACCATTCCCTGGATGCTCGCCTCGCAGCTCGGGACGAGCGCAAATAGTAGTTCTACCGTATTGCACCGCAACATAAATTCAGCTACATTGAACGCGTCTCCTCCAATACTTCTTCGAAGATTGGATTGCCGCCCGCCGACCTACAAAGGTCAGTGGGCGTTTTTTTCGGCCGCCGCTTTCCAGGCGTCGTGAAAAAAGACCGATGCCGAATTGGAGGGCGGTCCAGCCATGGAAGCGCCACACGCATATCTCAGCATCCAACTTCAGGAGCATCCTTTGAATTTTTCGCGCCGTCGGTCCAAGCAAAGGCGAGCCTATGGGCTGGTCATGCCCTCCAACGCCGACAAGCGCCCATCCCCCTTCGACTTTCTTGAAGCGCCCGGTCTGCGTCGCGCCGCGCGCCGTGAATTCACATTTGATGCCGCACCAGTCCGCCGTCACGCATTTCTCCGCTTTGATTTTTTCGCGAATTCGTCCCTCTGGCTCTCCACGCCCTCTTTGCGGCCGATCTCCATGATCTGCTTTTCCATGGCCGCGCGAACATCGCCGTCGCCCGGGGCCGACGCCCCCATCCCCCGAGCATTTCAGCACTCCGCACATGGCCTGCCGCATCGTCGATTTTTACCGCGGGTATCCGCGCGCTCCTCGGTTCGCGGGAACCAAAGCAAAAATCGCAACCCAAGCGTCGTCGCGATGCAACATTTCGACGACATCGCGTCGAAAGAAGAACCGGACATGACAAAATGCATTACTATTTGTCAACAATCTATGGTTGCGAAGGACCGCGCGTAGACGCCCAGACGCGTCTTTCAACCTAGCGTTTAAATCGAGCGATTATTTGCCCTCGCGAAGAACCACCAGACTCGTCCCTTTTGAGAAGCATCGCTGAACGCATCCATGGCCCTCAACCTGACTATCCTTGGCGCCAAGATCGCAACCCACCGCAAAGAGCTGCGCGAATCCGTCGATCAGTTGGGGAGCGCTCTCGGCATCGCTGTCGACCGGCTCAAACGAATCGAAGCAGGCGCCATCGAGCCCACTGGCGATGAGATCCTGATCCTGAGCGGACACTTTCTCTGCGATTACAAAATATTCCTCACGGACGAGCAGCCCCCCGAGGCGCCGCCCACCCAGATCCTGTATCGGGCCAAGGGCGACGATTTCAGCAAGGAAGACCGGCGCGCCATCCGCGACTTCCTTTACCTTTGCGAAACTGAAAGCGAGCTGAGCAACGACTTGGGCCGGACCGCCGCTTCGTTCCATCCGACGCCGATTGCCAACGGGAGTCCGCAAATCATCAATGCGGCCCAGGCCGTGAGGGAAAAGCTGAGATACAAAGAGAACGACCTTACGCGAGACGTGTTTGGCGATTGCCGCCGGTTGGGCATCCATGTATTTCGGCGGCGGCTTGGGGACTCCGATATCTCCGGGCTGTTCATCGTCCACCCGACCGCAGGCAAGTGCATCCTCGTGAATGCGAGCGAGGACATCTACCGCCAGCGGTTTAGCGCGGCCCACGAGCTGGCCCATGCGCTATTCGACGCCGACGCCCGCGCCCGGGTCTCCCTGCGGACCGAGACCAGCACGCCGCTTGAAAGGCGGGCCAACGCATTCGCATCGGCCTACTTGATGCCCCCGGGCCAACTGCGCCAACTTCCGCCTGCCAAGGGTTGGAGCGATGACGACGCCAAGCGCTGGGCCAACGAATTTCGAGTGAGTTGCGACGCCTTGGGAATCGCGCTCCTCAAAGCAGGCCTCGTGGACGTCGCGCTATGCAAACGCATCCGGGCTTTGCGAGTCTCGGCGGCCGATAAGATCGACCCCGAAATCCCCCGCTCGCTAAGCGCAGCTCAAAAAGCCAACAAGACGGCGCTGCTTGAACAAGGCCTGTCGAATCATTACGTCGCGCTTTGCTTCGAGGCCCATCGGCAAGGCTTCATCAGCGCCGGCCGTTTGGCCGAGGCCCTGCTGCGCAGCCCGAGCGAGCTCAATGAAGTGGCCGGCCTTTACGGACACAAGCTCCATGGCCATTAACCCCGCTCAGTTCCACTTAGTGAATGTCGCCGATACCTGCTCCGTTTGGAACATCCTGTCGTCGGCGACACTGCACGCCGCGGCGAAGAGGGCCGGATGCTCGTTCTGCATCACTGACGTGGTGCGCTATGAATTGTTGGTCAAGCCGCGTTCGAAGCCAAATCCTTCTGACACCGAACTGCAAAAGCGACTTTGCATTGAGCAGGCGCTCGGCGGCTTCCCGAGCCACTCCTGCTCCATGGCGGACCTGAGCCTCGTCAGCGCTTTGGAGCAGAGGAAGAAATTGGGGAAAGGCGAGCTCTCGTCGATCGCCTTCGCCATGCGAATTCGCCAAGCTGTGATCACGGATGATCTGAAAGCCGCGAAGTTAGCCAGGGCCTCGGGGCATGACCTTACCCAGACTACTCCGCATTTGCTGGCCTGGTTGGACTTCAACGGGGCGCTCACCAATGTCGAGAAGCAGGACGTGCTGACACAGCACATCGCCCTAAATGGATCATTGGCCGAGCATCTCGCCCGCGCTATTGAAATGGCCGGCCAGTGCAAAGCGAACGCATCGGGAAGCGGCGCCACGGCGCCTTTGGCGACGAAGCCGCCCGCGCTATGAGGCTGCGTCAGTGCGAAGAAAAAACGGCATTGCGAGAAAAATGTCGCGACGGTCGCGGCATTTTTCCTCGGAACGCGAACGGTTTAGTTCGTCGCTTTGTTGACGGCTTCTTTCAACCCGCCGATTTTTTCTTGGGTCTTGCCTTCGGGCTGATTCGCGAGGCCTTTGAATTGCTGCTCGATGGTGCCGACGGGTTGCAACCAGCTTCCTGAATTTTCCGGCGATGCCTTGCAGTTTGTGTTCGATTTGGCCTTGTTCATTGCGAACTTCTTTGGCGCGTAGGCCGGATGGCCGTGAAGGACCTCAGACCCGTGGAGAGGAAAATCCAATTTCCGTTCGACGGGGATGCAGGCGCGGTTTTGGCGACACCCGTATCGGCGGGCACGGCGAACCCAAGCCAAGCGTAGCCTTACCTCGACACGACAACGAGAAAGTGCCATGTCGGCACGGTCCATTTTTCGTTTCACAAACGCAATGGATTCGATCCCGACTTTGTAGGCACGCTCACCTTGGCGGCAAAAGCGATTTGGGCGTTCTGCGCGGCAGCTAAAAAAGATGGTTCGAAATTTTTACCGATCCAAACCATTGCATCTAAATTATTCATCAGCGCTGCGGCAATGATTGACGCATCATCGTTTATAGCACCCACCACCACCTCTCGTGGAACAATGAAGTCCTTCCGCGCACCCTTGTTGTTGCCCCTAACCTTCAAGAGATAAGCGGTCGATTCGTTGTCAACCCATACGCGAGCCACGAAGATCTTCCCCCATCTAAAAGTTTCGAGTTCATGCACATTGAACGACGCAATTTGCCCTTTCGCCGCAGCAGACTGAATAGCATCGGCGAGGATTGCCGCGCCGCCGCACAAAATGATGGCTTTTCCAATGACAAGGTCACTAAATGCTTTAACGTCAGTCTTGACTTTGCTTGAGCTGGCTACTCTATTTTCGCTCATTGACTTCCCCCTCAATTCTCGTAGACTTTCCACCACGACTAACGCAGCAGGCACATCATGATTCACACCGAACTTCCAAAACGAATCTGGGATCTTGACGCGCAAACCTTGGAAGATTTGGGCGCTGACCAGCAATCGATACAGGCCTATGCCGAAATCGAACTCGACGAAGATATAAACAGACTCGGCAGCGGCGACTCGCCGTCGAACAGCGCGACAGTGGAAGCAGCCATCCGCACAAGGCATCGTATGCATTGGGGGCTTTTTTCCAACGCGTAAACCATCATTACAGAGCCGCTGCTATCGAGATTATACCGATGGGCGACCGAGCTGTTCTGCTCCGTGCCGTCCTTTCAATCTAGCTCAGACGCGTGGAGAGGGAAAATCCAATTTCCGTTCGATGGGGATGTAGGCGCCGATGGATATCCCTTCCTGATGGTTTCGCCGGACATGTCCTTCCCGTGTGTTGAATGGGAAAGATTGCAATCGATGTGACGCTTTCCCGCGACAAAATCTGTCCATCGTCGCTTCGCGCGCGGCGACGCTTCGCCGCCGCTGTCGGGGTTGGAGTTTTCGCCCGCCTCCGGCCGCCCGCGAGCGACTCGCGAACGCCTCGGAATGGTTTCGCAATCGCCACGTGGCCAGATCGTTCAACATTCAGGCGCTCAGCTCCGCTGGAGCAAGGCCGAGCTTGGCGAAGCGTCAACAAGGTGGGCAGCAGGCCAATCGACATGATTCCTAGACGCAGTAGATGGCGATGGACCAACGCGCCATAAGCATCTCAACTTTTATACCCGGTTTGACGCCGCCAATTTCGCAATCACGTGCACTCCACTTTGTCGAATTTTTCCGGAACTTCGACCTCTTTGAAGATGGAGTTGGAGGAGCTGTGAAGCTCTGTCAAACGCGGGGCTACGATCGCGCGGCGCTGCTCCGGCCCGACAAAGACCACGCCCTCCGCATCTTTGGGAACGCCCGCGCAGGTGGAGCGCTTGTTGAAATCCAGGGCGACGGCAATTTGATAGAGGTTGCTCTTGCGCGTCGGGTCCGGCTCGGCCTGGTAGTGGATCAGTCCCGCCCACAAGCACGAAGACATGCAGATGGCGAAAGAAATTGCTGCGTCTCCGGGCCGGGACTTTGCCATGTTATAAAGCACCAGAGCGCCGCTTGCGAAAAGCAGCGGGATAAGCGCGGAATTGGCCCACTGGGCAAGAACGAGCGCGGACGCGGCCGCGGTGGCTTTTGGGAGCGAGGAGGCGTCGACTTCGAAGATCGCGTTTATTTCAATCGCCCCTTGGCCGTGCGCAAAATACGTCGCCAGCCCAAGCAGCCCGAGTCCGATAAACTTCGCGGGCTTGAACTCGGAATAGTGGCGGTCGATGAATCGGCTTGCCACCGTCGTCAGGACAACCATTCCAAGCAGCGCCCCGGCCATGTAGCAGACAAACGCCCGGCTGGGCGCCAAGAGCCCATAGGACGCGAGAAGCCCCGTGACAATGGGAATCACCGGGCTAAGGATGGACATCGCGATCAGCTTCAATCTGAAGTCGAACGGGTTTTGAAGAAGATCGCGAAGGCGCTTTCGCTGCCATGCGACCCTCACTCTCGTCCTCTTCATTCCGCTGGTGGCGCGGTATCCGCGTATCTTCATGGCGCTCTACCTTTAAATTCGTTCATCGGTTGGCCGCGCGTGCCCTCCGGCGCGCGGAAGGCGCCATTGTAAGGTCGCCCCTTTAAACCCATCCGTCCCCGCGCTTCGCGCCGGCGGCAGAGGTCGCCAGCTTGCAGCAGAACCAGATAACCGAAGTCCCTCTCCCGATTCGCAGGCAAACACGCGGCGCTCCCGCAGCCTGGATCCCGTCGCTGCAGCCCCGCTCGTCGCAACCGGATATTGGCGCAATGCGCGACGAGGACCTCGCCATGGAGGAATGCGCTAGCTTGGCCGCCCGCTCGCTGGCGAGATTTCCGGTCGATCTGGCGTCGGGTTGTTGGGAAACGGCCGTCCGCTCCGCGCATGGCGCACCGTCAAAAGGGGTTGAGGGCAAATGGACACACGGAGGTGATCTCAGCGGTGTCGCGCCAAGCGGTTGCCAACGGATGATGGCATCGATGGCACGCGTGGGCGGATCCCGGTGGCACGGCAATGACCGTTATTCGGGAGAGTTTCAATAATCCCAAGTTCCATGGCCGGACGCGCCGCTGCGCCAACGCTCGCGTCAATCCCAGACCCGTCACGGGGCGCCGCCCTCTCATTGGGGCCCGGTTTGCCTAGCGCGGCTTGGAACGTTCTGGCACAATGCGGCCCGTCTATTGAAATACCCGTTGAAATAGATCTTTGCCCGCCAAGTCGGGGTTTTTTTTCGCCGCCACGCCGAGCTCGACTATTGCCGCGACGCGCTCGAAGGCGAGGCCGGCAAGACACGCCACTTTAGCGTTTTCCCGGGCCGATATCGAAATCATGATGCCGCTGGCGCCTCGTCGACTTCCCTCCGCCAAGCGCGCTTTCGGGTGATGCGAGCGTTGACGAGCCAGGAGCCCGGGCCAGCCTACCCTCCGGCCAAACGGGACGCATGCCGAACCGTGTTCCGCCCGCCTCGCTTGGCGTCGAACAGGGCCGCGTCCGCCGCCTCGACCATTCCCTGAATGCTCGCGCCCCGGCTAGGAACCAGCGACGCGACTCCGAACGACATCGTCACCGGCCCCCTCAATCCAGTCGACTCGTCGATAGCGAGGCTCTCCACGCGCGCGCGACAGCCCTCGGCCACCAACAGCGCGCCTGGGAGGTCCGTGTCTGGAAGCACGATGGCGAATTCCTCGCCTCCATACCGCGCCAGCTTGTCCGAAGGCCGGCGCAACTGATCAGCGAGGACCGCGGCGATGCCTTTGATGCAGTAGTCACCCGCGACATGCCCAAAATGGTCGTTGTAATGTTTGAAGTGGTCGATGTCGCAGATGACCAGGGACAGGGGCTTAGAGTGCCGTAGGCCCCGGCTCCATTCGGCCGCCATCGCGGCGTCGAAGCTTCGGCGATTGCCGACGCCCGTGAGCTCGTCGATGCCGTTCAGCCGCGACAGCAGCGCGTTCGCCGCGGCGAGATCGGCCTGGCTCGCGGTCAGGAGGCGAAACGCCTCGTCGCGCTCCGCTCGGGCGAGGCAGGAGGCGGAGTGGTAGCGGATTCGAGCCACCAGCTCGATCGTCTCCGGCAGCTTCACCAAGTAATCGTTCGCGCCCAGGAGGAAGCAGCGCTCCTTGGCGACCGCGTCGTCGCTGGCCGAGAGGATGACCACCGGGACGTTCGCGAGCTCCTCGGCCGCCCGGTAGAGGGCAAGGAGCGCGTATCCGTCGATGCCCGGCATGATCAGGTCCTGCAAGATCACCGTCGGCCTGAACTCCAACGCGGCTTCCACCGCAACCTCGGCCCGGCTCTCGACGCGCAGCTCGATGTCCGAATGCGCCTCGAGCACGAGGCGCAATTTTTCCAACACCATGGGCTGATCGTCGATCAGCAACACTCGGGCCTGCATTGTTTCTTTAATCATGTCGTCGATAGGACCCGTTGGCGAATTGCCCAATAATACCGACAATCCAAAACGCGCGGCATCGATTGTTGGCGAACGGCACAAATCCAACCCAGCCAGGACGCGGCGAGACGAGGAAGGCGTCAGGCAAAGACCGCCTTGTCGCGGAAGGACCTGATCGTGGAGACCGGCGCAAGGGGCGCGCTTGGCGGGCTCATAGGCCAACCTCGGCTGCGGTCCAGCAAGCGCCCGCCCCACGTTCGCGGCGACCCTATCTTGATCAGCCGCCCCCCACGCCCACCAAGTCCCAGCCTTTATCGCCCTTCTTGAAGCGGCCCGTTTGCGTCCCGGCGCCCGCGGTGAACTCGCACTTGAACCCACCCAATTCGGCCGAGACGCACTTGCCTACTTTGATCTTGCTAAGCTCTTCCTTTTGGCTTTCGACTCCCGCCTTGCCGCTGATCGCTTCGATTTGCTTAGCCATCGCCTCGCGCACATCTGAGTCGCCGGGAGCCCCGCCGCCGCTGCACGCCGAAAGCGACAACGCCACGGCGACGCCGCCCAGGGCCGAGGCCAGAATGCTAATTTTCATGTTCTTCCTTTTCAAATCATTTCGTTGAGTTGGCTTGGGAGCAGTCCCCCAAGCGATGAGGACGGTCAATGAGCCGTTTCGTTAATTTCTTGCTGCAAAATTTCCATCCACCGAGCGCGCATCGCCTTGTCTTTCATCGCGACGCGCCACGACGGCCGGCCCACGTCCTTCACCGTGACGAACAGGCCGGTGTTGGCGGCGGCCTCGCGAGCCGCCCGGATGTTCGCCCCGGCCGCCCCGATCGCCCCTTGCACGCCGAAGCCGACCACGCCGCCCGGACGCTCTTCGTTGCTCGCCCACTCGCGGATCTTGTCGAAAGGGTAGAGCTGATATCCACCGTCACACAGCAGCCCAAGCGTCTTTGACTTCGGATCGAGCGCGATACCCGTCCCCTCCTCTGAATGGTCAAGCCCCTGCCCTGCAATGATGCCCAGCCCGCCAAGCATCGCGGCGTGCAGCTTCTCGCGCCCAAAGGCCCGGGCGATGAGAAACCAAGACAGCAGGGCCACCGGCCCCCAAGCCACCAGCACGGTCGCAAGCTTCGCGAAAAAGCCCGTGGCGAACGGCACCATCGTCGAAACGACAATGCCCCACAAAAAAAACACAATTCCCAAAATCCACATTTCCACACCTACCTTTCGTTTGACGGGCGCGCCACTTGCACCCTCCAGCAACGAATACTAAACCAAATTGGTTGACAGTCAACCTTATAAGTCCTTCAATATTTTTCGTCGGGTTGCCACCATTCAGGTTGAATGGATTTCCAAGGTCGCCAATGACGAACAACTACTTCAAGCAGGATGGAACGGAAGGCGAGCGGCTTGTCGAGATGCGCAAGGCCGTGGGCGAGGCGATCGGCCGGAGGAGGCAACGGGCGGGAATGACGCAGGAGGCGGTCGCCGAGAAGCTTGGCATCGGCCCGGAGGCGGTCTCCAGAATGGAGCGCGGCGTGGGCTCGGTCACGGCCGAGCGCCTCATTGTGTTGGCCGAAATGTTCTCGTGCCGAGCCGACGAGTTGTTGTTGCAGGCGAGCCACAGGCCCGCGGACCAGGCGGGCGAATTGGCTTCGCTCCTCGAAGGGCTGCCCGCCGGGGAGCGCCTCTATTTGATGGAGTCGATTCGAAATTTCTGCCGCTACGTCGCCGAACGCGGCGACGGCCCGCGGTAAGGCGATCAGCCCAGCCCCGCTCCACGTCCCCACCTCCTGCGGAAAGCGGCGAGAGCTGGCGAGCGCGCTTGCCAACTAGGCATAGCGTTCGTCCTACGCCGCGCCGTCGCGCCCGCCTATCGCTCCTCGTTCGGCCGCCGGTTACCATGGAAGCTCAGCATTTGGAGCGAGCCATGACCGATCTTGATTCCGTCGCCAAGTCCAGCGACGACACATTTGTCGCCGGAGACCAATCCGCAGCCCTTCTCCGGGGGATGCCCGACACTTTGCCAAAGCACGGGGGCGTGCCAGCGGCGCGTTCGATGCGGAATCTAGCCGGCATGGACGGGCTAGGCATGCCCATTCCCGCGGGCCGCTCGGGCATGCTCGGGCTAGCCAATGCCGACACGGCGACTGCGCCGACGTCGCAGCGCAGAGTTGGCGAGACGAGGGTGGGCGAGGTCAGGATCCGCATTGCGGAGGCAAGCGGCAACCGCACCGGGACGTCGCCTGAGGGGGCGGCAAAGTCACGCAAGTCGTCGCGCGGCGCAAACTGGAAGAAAAACGAAGTTAAAGGTTGATGCAACGATCGGCCATGCGCCCCTGGATTTTGTCGGAACGCGGCAGGCGCTCGGACGCCATAACACAAACTAGCCGATTGACGGGCCGGCCATGGCCGACGCGGTCAGTTGGAATTTTTCGCGCTGAAATTGTGGACCATGACTGCGACGATGTCGCGAATCGAATGCCTCGCGGGCTCCGGAAGCGACGCGATAGCCCGCAACATCGCCAGGTCGGCCGTGGAAATAGCAGCCTCCGACATGACAGTGGCCGACAGGCTTTGGGCCTCGCCCTCGCCGAATCTAAGCCATGCCGAGCTCACGCCGAGCCACGCCGCCAAGATCACGATTTTTCCCTGCGTCGGAATCGACTCGCCCACCATCCACTTGCGAACCGCATGGCTGGTCACCGAGTCCTCGCCAGCCCTGACGTTGAACGCCCTCGCGAAATCGGTGGGGCCCAACGGCACATGCGCCGCGCCTGCCGCGGACCTAAGCCTCTCGCTAAAATTGGCGCGCTCTTCGGCGACTGTGGACTTGAACATGGGCATCGTTGGCAATTGGGCGAAATGATCGTGGGATGCCAGCGATTGGCGGCTGGCTCGATCATTCTAACTCGACCGAAAAGGAGGCGCCAGCATAGGCGACAACGCTACGGCTTGGCTCCCGCCTTGCGAGTAATGCCGCTCGCATGGAATCGCGTCAGCGGTCGCTTCGGCTTGCCGTGTCTAGCCATGCGCCAGCCGAACGCGCATGTTTCAATCCCGCCTTTCTCGGGCGTCAGCTTTGACGCAGCCGCGCCAAGTCGGCCAAGATGGCTAGCAGTTGCTCGGTGTCGACAGGCTTGACCAAGTGATGGCCGAAGCCCGCCTCGGCCGTTCGCTTGCGATCGTGCGCGTGGCCGTAGCCAGTCACCGCGATGAATGCGCGCTTGGCTCCCCCGTCGAGCTGCCTGAGGCGCGCGCTCAACTCGACCCCGTCCATCCCAGGCAGGCCCAGGTCCAAAAGATAGACGTCCTGCGGCTCATTCTTGGCCCGTTCAATGGCCGCGCCGGGGTCGATCTCGACGACCACGCGATGCCCAGCCGCCCCCAGGAGCATGCCGAGCATTTCGGCGGCATCGACGTTGTCATCGACGACCATCACCTTAAGGGGACCGGCGCCCTCTTCCGTCCGAGACGAACCGGCTTCGCCTGGAGATTCCGAATGGCGCGGCAACGTCACGATGAAAGCCGAGCCGGGCCCCGATTCGACGCCTTCCGCGCGGATGGCTCCGCCATGCATTGCGACCAGACTCCGGACGAGCGATAGGCCCACCCCCAATCCGCCCTGCGTCCTGGCCGACGGCCGTGGGCCCTGCTCGAACAAGTCGAAGATTCGCGCGCGCTGATGGGGTTCGATGCCTTGGCCATTGTCCTCGACGCGCAGCGAAAACGTGGTCTCGCTTCCTTCGAGGGATACTTGGAGGCGCCCCCCCGGCGCGGTGTAGCGCGCGGCGTTGTCGAGCAGATTCGCGGCGATCTGGGTGAGCCTGGCGCTGTCCCCGGATACCATGGCCTCGGTGTCGGGCAAGCGAATCTCCAAAGCATGGCCGAGCCGCTCCACAAGGGGCCGGATTTGCTCCACGGCGTCCATGATGGGAGCGCGCAGGTCAGTCGGCTTCAAGTTCACCGCGGCCAACCCCCGCGTCACCCTCGAAACGTCAAGCAGCTCGTCGACAAGCCGCACGATGTGCTTCACTTGGCGGGCGATCACCGCGCTCGCGGTCCCGATCCTGGCCAGGTCGCGCGGCGACCTTGCCAAGATGTCGGCGGCCGCGCTGATGGGAGCCAACGGGTTTCGCAACTCGTGCGCCAGCATAGCTAGGAACTCATCCTTGCGGCGATCGGCCTCCCTGAGCTCGGCGACTCTTTCGGCAAGCTCCGCGTTGAGCCGATCGGCCTCCACCTGGGCCAGGTGCTGCTCGGTGACGTCGCTGCCCTCGACGAAAATCCCGGCGACCACGCCATCCTCGAAGATGGGCTGGTAGATGAAATTCATGTAGCGCTGCTCCGGGGGAGCGGCCGGACTCCGGCGCAGCATCGCTGGAATGCCAAGGCCGACAAAAGGCGTTCCGGTCGCATAGACTTGGTCGAGAAGCTCGTAGAAGCCTTGTCCAGCCAGTTCCGGCACCGCCTCCCTGACCGGCAGGCCGACATAGGGCCGCTCGCCCATCAACGTGACGATCGAGGCGTTGACTAGCTCGTAGACGTGGTCGGGGCCGCGCATGAATGCGATGAAGCCGGGAGCCTGGTCAACAAGTCGGTGCAGGCGGGAAGCGTTCTCGTCGCGCTCGCGCTGATTGGCGACTCGCCGAGTCGTCTCCAAAGCCAAGGAGAGGACGCCGGCGACCGTCCCGTCATCGTTTCTTAGCGGGCTCAGCGACGACATGAAGAATCGGACTTCGGACCGCCCTTCGAACTCCATGAGGACCCCCTTGTCCTCCATCAGAACCGCCCTGCCATCCAAAGCCTCGGCGAGCCCGACGCCTACCGCGGGAAGCGACTCCGGCAGCACGTCCCAGAAGGGGCTCCCATACGCGTCGGGATGGCGTGGACCCAATATTTCCGCATACGCGTCGTTGTAGAACATTCTTAGGTCGGGCCCGACCATCACCGACGTCGGCAAATCCGAGTCAAGCGCCGATCGAAGCGCCTCCCTTGTCGAGCCGACCCAATCAACCGCCGCCAAGTTCGGCAATCCATCCAGTCCCAATTCGCGCAAGTTTTTTGGGCGCGAGCCGTCGGGAGATTCCATTTTTGCCTCGATTTTAATTTTGGCTTGCAAGTTGCGACCTTCGATTATACGAAACTTGCTCGGCACAACTTGTTTCAATAGAACGCGCCATGTTGTCCATCCGCATCGGCGTTTCGTCACGACCCGCATGGCAGATTGGCATGCCACTATGCCCTCGTCGCAAAAGCCGCTGCAAATGAAAAGGCGCGCCTGTGCGTGTATATACCAGAGCAAATTCTGGGGCGCCAGCCCTGAACTCGGGCCGAGACTTGCGCGGGAGCCGAAGCGAGCGCCGCCCAATTTTTAATCAAAGTATGATCGCCCTCTGCGCAAAAGGAGAGTGATCGCGCACGGCGCCGGCGTTGCAGCCCGCTGCGTGGGCCCAAAGACCCGGCCAACCACTGCTGCTGTGGTGCGTGAAGGTTACCCAACGCGCAGCGCTGTCCAAAAACCACTAATCCAAAGCCATCGATGGCTTCTCGCTGCCCTTTCCCGGGCGAAAACGGCCGCAGGACCAGAGATCTATCTATGAACCACAATCCTATAATGAAGTTACCCAAACTTGCCCAAAGCAACCCGTATTCGCGTGGGTCCGGCCCGTTGCTTTTAACTTTCGGCGACGATGGCGGCGAATTCGACGCTCTGACGGGCCCTGCAAGGATAGCGCCATGGCGGACCTAGACATGGTTTCGCCGGTGGAGCGCCTCTATGCAAAACTGCTCGCCGCGCTCTGTCGTTCTGCCCGCGCGAAGCCTGCCGAGCAGCGCGTATTGGTCATGCGCGGCATCGTCCGCAGCATTGGGGGAAACAGCGAGCCCGAGCGAACAGGAATCACAAACCTCGTTTTTCTCGAACTTTCAACCACGGACACGCAGGAACTTTCCACCGACCTGTCGGAAATCATCGCCAGTGGAATCGCCACGACAGCCCACTCGGTGGCTCGACCAAGCGCGCGGCCAGCGTTCACCCGCGAACGGCGGCGACATCAACCGGGCGATGCCCTCTCTACTCCATGGCTTCCGGGGCGGGAAAGACGCCAGAGGCCTGACCGAAGCTAAACAGGAATGTGAAATTTAATGAAGCTGATTTGGTCTATGTCGCCAATAGCCGCGACATGGACCAATCATGGACCTATTCCCGCCGAGCGCAGCGGGCACGCGCTCGCTAGAAGCTGTCTCGGAACGATCTCGATCCAACATGCTCTCTGATTAGCGTGTGAATTTCCTGCGCGCACTGGTCGACGAGCCCCGCAAGCGCGATGCAATCGGCGGTGGAGATGGCTATCGGCTCGCCTTCCAGGTCGTGGCTGCTCCGATGGACGATGTGGTGGCGCTTGGCCGTCGCCTCGTAAAAGGGCCTAAAACTCGGCGGCCTAAATCCGAAGCCGTGCAGGAACAACGGCGCGACCTTATCCCAGCGATGCCACACCATTCCAGACAAATAGGTCCGAACGGTCGCGCGGAGCCGATCTTGTTCATCGAATATCTGGCCCAGCATCATGGGCCGATCACGAAGGCCTGGAAGCTTTGTCACCAATCCGCGCAGGACGTTTTCGTCATGGGCGGCCCAATACGCCACCGTCTCCCATAGGAAAGCCTCGAAGGTCGAGATTGCGGAACCATAGACCAAATTCGACAGCAGGCGCACGGATGCCGGGTCGCCTTGCATCGCCAAGAGGCGCAACGATTGGGCGAGCCGGTCCTTGAGGAGGGCCAGCGGGTCGTCTGGACTTTCAGCCTCAACATCATAAAGCTCGCCGAATGCCTCCACGCGGTCCAGCGGCGCCCATTCCTCCCCTCCCCCGCGGCGCAGCGCGCCGGCAAGATCTTCGATAAGGTCATCGCCGACAATGCCGGCGAACCTCCCGCGCAGTTGCGCCCCTGGTTCGAACGGGCCGCCCCAAATCCAGTCGTAGCTGCCGTCCGCCTCGCCATACTTCCAATGGCTAGGGTCGCAATAGCGGGAAAGGAACCAATCTCCCATCTCTTGCAATACGAATTCCGGATCGGCTTCTTTCAATGCCTCGTTGTTTGGCTCATAAGCGGCGAATTCTCCCGCCTCGTCCATGGCTCGCGCAATGGGTCTTCGAGCGGATTTGGCCAACCCATCCAAAATTTCTTTGAGCTTCTCGTTCATATCTTTCAGGATTTGAGAACCAAGGGCGCCCGGGAAGCGCCGACCGAATCGTCCGCGAGCGACCGGGCAATGTCCGTCGCCTCAATGCCCGCGCGTATCGCCCGCGACTGGTCGCACAACACTGTTTCGATTTCGGCGGCGAATCGTTTGTGCGCGCCAAGATCGCCCCACTCCATCGCGGCCGCGTCCACCGCAGGCATCCACGCAATGTCGACCACGCCCAATCGCGCGACCACCTCGCCCGCCAGCGTCTGCTCCACCATGCCAGCCACTCGCCCCGACGGATCGATCCAGAAGGCCTCGACGCGGGCCACGTCGAATAAGGTCGAAAAAAGCTGGCCCTTGCGGACGGCCGCCTCCATGGTCGAGGCGATCTTGTTGGACCGCTGCCATGCGAGGAGATCGGCCTTCTCGTAAAGGCATTTTTGGTTGGCGCCTGCGGCGCCCCTGGCGCCGGCCTGCGAGTATGCAGGCCCGGAGCCGTTGGCGCGCATGGCTTCCAACGCGCTGACAGAGCTTCGCAGGAAGACGGCGGCTTCGCTTGTCGTCAGCGCCACCGAGTCGGGCAACCGGTGCAGCCGCTCGAGGATGTCAAGCGAGGCGAGTATTTGATCGGTGGAACCCATGTCACGGCGAGTCGTTGAAGAGATGCAAGATATTAGCATCCCTCGCCGAGCGGCCCCTCGTTCGACTCGGCCATCCAGTCCTATTCAGCGAGCTGGCTATCGGTCAAAATGCTGACTCGGCAATAACCGCAATCACCAAGGAATCCGCATGACTCATCCCATTCCAACCTTCGCGAGCCAGGACGAATGCGAGGCCTACTTGAAGGCGCTCGTCGCGAACAACGCAATCATTCCCCGAAAAACTCCATTGCGCTTTGCGATCAACGAGGTGTTTTCGTTCCTCGCGCAATTTCTCGTTTTCTTTTTAGGGATCGTCTTGACCACCAACGCGTTGCGCGACGAGAAAAGGTTGATGGCGACACTGGCATCGAAGGCCGGGGAAGGCGCGACCCAGGAATTTTTCTGGTTGGGACTGGCGATTTTAGCGGTGGTGGGAATTCTGGGAATGGTCGCCAACATGGCCGAAGGGGCAAAACCGGCGGTGGACGAATTCATGTTGGAGTTTCCAAAGGCGATCTATGCATTCACAGCGAGCGGAGCCGCGGCCTTTGTCGCCGTGGAGAGATTCCTGCAACTGAACCCGCAAGAACGCGTGGGGAATTCGTCCGCCCAACTGATCATGATCGCCCTCGGCTTGGCGCTAGTCGGCTTGCTGTATGGAGGAGCACTCTCGTTTATGCTCCGCCGCAAAGACTACATAAAGTAGCATTTATTCTGTTCGGCCGAGAAGCTGAGGTCACGTCGAAGCAAAATTTGGATTTGCGTCCAGACGACGATTCCGGCGGCTTCACTTAATCAAATGCAATCTACATAATCGAACTGATCGCGCCGTCTCGCCATGGGCGTCGGAAAACACAGCAGGCGACGAATTGTTCAGCTCAACAAGGCGAGATATCGGAGAATCCACGCAGATTTATCGACCAAGTTGGAATTGTTCAAAGGCAGTTTCGAGATAAAGACGGATGCGCTTGGGCGAGGACGCGACAACCAATATCAAAAGTTTGATCTTGCGCAAACGCTTAGCTCGGATTAAGGCGCACCGTTGTGTCATGGCCAACGAACCTCACAACCCAACAAAAATTCAAAAGCGCGAGTGGCATGTCCGCCGCGACCATTGGAACGCCGCGCTCGTCGCTGTCGCGCTTAGAGTGAAGCGCGAGCGCGGGGTCCGCGGCGCGGCGCGGCTCCTGACCGAAGGCAACGTTTCATGCTGGGTCTCCGCGAGGGTGTTATCCACCGGCGGGGCGATTCGCGCGGACGACGACGCGGCCGACGACTTGGACTGACTAGGGCTGGCGTAATCCGAGCGATAGCCGGGCCCGCAGCGCCATTGCCAGCGCGATCGAAATCGATGACGGCGTTGATCGATGCGGAAACTGTCGATCAAGCAGCCCTTCCGCTCGGGCTCGACTAAGTCACAGCTGCCTCTGCCGGCGCGGCGCCGCTCCAAATGCCAACAGGGCGCTTTTGATTTCAAACGTCTTAGAAATTTATAAGGGGCAATTAAGAGAAAGCGATTTTACTGGCGCTCATCAACAGGGACCGAAATCTTGCGTGGGCGTCCTGTCCGGGGCTTTGCCGGCCGGCTGACGTGAGGAACCGGGGCGTCTAGCATGGGCCACGCAGTCGGCTTCAATGAGTTGTAGACGTTCGGCGCTTTCGCGAGAATCGACTGCTCGATGCGCTCCATCCATTCGCGCAGCAACGCCCATTCCGCCTTGGTGTAGGTGTCCGTGACGCTCGCGTCGGCGTGGTTGAAGAACCGGCTTCGGATCCCAGGCGGAACGTCGATGGCCGCCATGAGCGCGCCGAATGAACGACGCAGGTCGTGCCGAGCCAATCTATCAATGCCGGCCTCGTCGCGAAGCGAGTCAAGCAAAGCGCTCGCGTCGTTGTAGTGGCCCGTCTTGGACTGGCGGCTGCGCGCCGGAAAGACGAACGTTCGCGATTTTGATCCGAACCCGCGCCGAACGGCCTCCTCCGCTCCGGAAGCCTGGCGGCGACGAAGCAACTGCAAAGCCATCGGGCCGATCGGCAGGCGATGGTTGCTGCCGTTTTTGGTGCCATGGAAGAATACATGCGGCCCGTAGACGTCGTCGTCCAACATGACGTGGCTCGCGAGCTTGCGCGCGTCCGCCGTCAACAGCTCGCCCCATTGGCAAGGGGCGTGTTCGGATTTGCGGCATCCCCACAGCAGCATCAACATCAAATAATGGACGCCCGTCTCGTTGTCGTTCACGTCCTTGCGGCTCCACGCGACTTCGAGGAACTCGCCCAGTGTCTTTGTTGGCGTCAGCGGATTGCGCTTGTTCTGCTCGACGCGAGTCTTCTCGACTTGGTCGCGCGAACGGAACATTCTCCCGAGGATCAAGATCATAAACGGGTTGGCCCTGAGCAGCGGATCGCGGTTCGCCGAGGCGGCGTCGAGCTCCTCCATGCCGATGCACCAACGGACGGCGGCCAAGGCCCAACGGAACGCCTGCTCGTTCGCGGTCGGATGGGCGTCCTGCCCCTCCTTGAACTTCGTTTCGATCTCTTCGGGCGTGAGATCCTTCACGCGACGATTTGCCCAACCCCATCCGACAAACTTTCGAATGGCCCGGTCGACGACCCTAAGCGTCTCGGCGGTGGCGGGCCGCTGCGTGCGGGTTCGCAAATGCTCGCGGTGGCGTGAGAACGCTTGGCCGACGGTCAACTCGGACGCCGCGGTCTTGCGCGCCTCCGCGTTCGGATTCTTGCCGGTGCCGACCATCTGCAACGCCATGGCGGCGGCCTTCGCGCGCGCCAGCGTCAATGGCCCCTTTCCGTCCGACGTCATGAAGTCAGCGACGTTTCCAACCGTGGGCATGATCGACTTGCCGTTGACTTTGCGGCGAATGACGAACGTCTTTTTCTTCGCGATTCGCACGCCGAAGCCGGGCGGAGCCTCTTGGCTGGCGTCGTAGACGATATAATCCCTACCCGAGGGATTGGGTTCAAAAATCAAGGCCCCCGACGGGTCCGTCGCGACTGGCTTGCTGTCGATTTTGAGCCGCTTGATCAGCGGCATGGTCAGTTCGATTTTCATCGCGATCCGTTCTCGCGCGCCGTAACTGACGGAGTCGGCCACGCGCGCTGGGTTATCGGGTTGCCATATAATGCGGCCAGTCGAAACCCCGCTTGAAGGGGACTATACTCTCGCCGCAAATCGTTGATAGCTAATGGAATTTAGCTTTCGTCGCGCGCGGGGGACTGTTGAATAATTATAGCCTGCTCGGGACGACTTTAGTTCCCGATCAGTCCCCAAAATCCGTTTGGAAGACTGGGGAACTTAAGGGCACGTTGCGGCACACTAGGGAATGCGAATAGGTCTATGCCGTTGAATTACAAAGAGAAAATGGACGAAATCAACCCAGCAGCCATCAAGGCGAATCCGGGCGAGAAAGTCACGCCGATGATGCAACAATATTTACGCATCAAGGCCGAGTACCCGACCATGCTGGTCTTCTACCGCATGGGCGACTTCTATGAGCTGTTCCACGACGACGCTGAAAAAGCTGCGCGCATCCTCGGCATCACCCTGACCGCGCGCGGCGCCTCGAACGGCAATCCGATCAAGATGTGCGGCATCCCGTTCCACTCGCTCGACCCGTACCTGGCCAAACTGGTCAAACTCGGCGAGTCGTGCGCGATCTGCGAACAGATTGGCGACCCGGCCACCAGCAAGGGCCCGGTCGAGCGCAAGGTCATGCGCGTGGTCACTCCCGGCACCCTGACCGACGCCGACCTGCTGCCCGAAAAAGCCGAACGCCCCCTGCTGGCCATGTGCATGATCAGCCAGCGCAAGGTCGTCACCACCGGCCTGGCGTGGCTGTCCCTGGCCAGCGGCGGCCTGAAACTGATGGAATTCTCGGGCGACAGCCGCACCGTCGGCCTGCGCCTGCAGCAGGAACTCGAACGCATCGCTCCGGCCGAAATCCTGCGCAGTGACGGTAGCGGCGCCGAGCTGTTCGAAGACGACGGCACCGCCCACACCCAGCGCGTGCCGGACTGGCACTTCGATGTCGTCGGCGGCCACAAGGCCCTGCTCGACCAGCTGGGCGTGGCCACCCTCACCGGTTTCGGCGCCGATGGCCTGGGCGCCGCGTTCGGCGCGGCCGGCGCGCTGCTGCGCTACGCCCAGTCGACCCAGGGCCGCGGCCTGCAGCACGTGCGCAGCCTGTCGACCGAAACCGAGAACGAATTTATCGGCCTCGACGCCGCCACCCGCCGCAACCTGGAGCTGACCGAAACCATCCGCGGCCAGGAGTCACCTACCCTGTTCTCGCTGCTCGACCACTGCCGCACGGCGATGGGTTCGCGCCTGCTGCGCCACTGGCTGCACCATGCGCGGCGCGACCAGAACGTGGCGCGCGCACGCCATGCGGCCATCGCCGCCCTGGCGCAAAGCGACGCCGCCGGCGCGCTGTCGGCCACCCTCGCCGAAGTTCCCGACATCGAACGCATCACCACGCGCATCGCGCTGCTCTCGGCCCGCCCGCGCGACCTGGCCAGCCTGCGCGACGGCCTGCGCCAGTTGCCAGCCTTGCGCCGCTCGGTGCAGCAAGCCTTCACCGCGGGCGAGGAAAGCCTGCTCTCCACCATCCACGATGCGCTGGCCACGCCAGCCATCTGCCTCGACCTGCTCGAACGCGCGGTCGCCCCGGAACCGGCGGCCATGGTGCGCGACGGCGGCGTGTTCGCGCGCGGCTTCGATGCGGAGCTCGACGAACTGCGCGGCCTGTCCGAGAACGCCGGCCAGTTCCTGGTCGACCTTGAAACACGCGAGCGCGCCCGCACCGGCATCGCCAACCTGCGCGTCGAGTACAACAAGGTGCACGGCTTCTACATCGAGGTTACGCACGGCCAGACCGACAAGGTGCCGGACGATTACCGCCGCCGCCAGACCCTGAAAAACGCCGAGCGCTATATCACGCCGGAACTGAAGGTCTTCGAGGACAAGGCCCTGTCGGCGCAGGACAAGGCGCTGGTGCGCGAAAAAATCCTGTACGACCAGCTGCTGGCCGACCTGGCGCCGCACATCGGCACCCTGCAAACCATTTCGCAGGGCCTGGCGCAGCTCGACACCCTGACCGCGCTGACCACCCACGCGTTGCAGCACAACTGGTGCGCGCCGCAACTGGTGGGCGAACCCTGCCTGGTGATCTGCGAAGGCCGCCACCCGGTGGTGGAAAAGCAGATCGAACGCTTCATCGCCAACGACTGCAAGTTCAACGACGAACGCCGCCTGCTGCTGATCACGGGCCCCAACATGGGCGGTAAATCGACCTTCATGCGCCAGGTGGCCTTGATCACGCTGCTGGCCTACATCGGCAGCTACGTGCCGGCCACCAGCGCCACCATCGGCCCGATCGACCGCATCTTCACCCGCATCGGCGCCACCGACGACCTGGCCGGCGGACGCTCGACCTTCATGGTGGAGATGACGGAATCGGCCGCGATCCTCAACGGCGCCACCGCGCAGTCGCTGGTGCTGATGGATGAAGTGGGGCGCGGCACCTCGACCTTCGACGGCCTGGCGCTGGCCTGGGCCATCGCGCGCCATCTGATCGACACGAGCCGCAGTTTCACCCTGTTCGCGACCCATTATTTCGAACTGACGCAACTGCCCGAAAGCCACCCGAGCGCGGCCAACGTGCACCTGTCGGCGGTCGAGCACAAGGACAGCATCGTGTTCCTGCACGCGGTGCAGGCCGGGCCGGCGTCGCAGAGCTACGGCCTGCAGGTGGCGCAACTGGCCGGCGTGCCGCAGACGGTGATCAAGGCTGCGCGCAAGCACTTGGCGCGGCTCGAATCGCAGGCACTCGACACCACGCCGCAGCTCGACCTGTTCGCGCTGCCGTGCGTGGAACCGGACGATGCGCCGGCACCGGCGAGCGGGCACGATGCGGCGGCCGATGCGCTGCGCGAGGCGCTGCACGAGGCCCTGGCCGCCATCGACCCCGATGCCCTGACCCCGCGCGAAGCGCTTGAGCAGTTGTACCAGCTCAAGCGCCTGGCCACGCCATGATGCGCAGCGCACCACTTGCCGCGCTCCTGTGCGCCGCCCTGCTGGCGCTGCAGGCCGATGCCGCCGCCGCGCAGGGCCGCGCGGCGGCCGTAAAGGGACCGGCGCCCTACCAGTTCGCCATCATCGGGCACCGCTTCACCGATGGCGGCGGTGATGCCCAGCTCGAACAGGCGATTGCCGCCAGCGACGATGGCGCGGTCGCCTTCGTGGTCGCCACCGGCATCAAGGGCGAGCGCGAGCCGTGCAGCGACGAGTTGTACACGCAGCGGCGCGACCTGTTTGCGCAGGCGCGCCGGCCGATGATCGTGGCGCCAGCTGCCAGCGACTGGAGCGGCTGCATGAATGCCGCCGGCAGCCAGCTGGCGGTGGACCGCCTGAACCGCATGCGCGAGTTGTTCTATCCGGACGCCGAGTCGCTCGGCAAGCGCACCTTGCCCCTGCTGCGCCTGTCGAGCAGTTCGCAGTTCCGCAGCTACGCCGAGAACGCGCACTGGATTGTCGGGAACGTGCTGTATGCGACCATGAATCTGCCGTCGGATAACAATCACTACCGCCCCGAGGCGGGCCGCAACAGCGAGTTCGAGGACCGCGCCGTGGCCAACCGCTTCTGGCTCAAGCGCCTGTTCGGCACGGCCCAGCGCAAAAAGCTCGACGCGCTGGTGCTGTTTACCGAAGGGAACCTGAAGGCGCACAGTGACAAGCCGGGCCTGCTGTCCATGCTGGGATCGAGCGACAGCCGCGAAGACGGCTATGCGGCGGCGCGCCAGCAGGTGGTGACGCTGGCGCAAAAATTCGCGGGGAAGGTGCTGCTGGTCGATACCGCCGCGCCAGCGGGACCGGCACCGGCAATTGCCTGGCGTGGCAACCTGGGACATGTGAGCGTGGGTTCGAGCGTGCTGCGCATGCGCGTGGCGCCAGGCAGCGAGAAGATGTTCCTGCTTCAGAAACCGTAAAACGGACGCGGTGCCGGGCCTGGGCCGCGGCACCGCGCAGATACAGATGTCAGGCGGCCGCCGGCCGCCCTGCATGCCAGCTTTTAATGCACGGGGTGGCTGCGGAAGTGGTCGCCCTCTTCGCCGTCATCATCCTCGTCGTCGTGGTCGTGGCCATGCGCGCCGTGCACGTGGCCGTGCGCGATCTCGACATCGAGTGCGTCGCGCACGTCGGTCACTTCCAGTTCGAAGCGCAGCGCCATGCCGGCCAGCGGGTGATTGCCGTCGAGGACAACCTTGTCGTCGGCGATGTCGGTGACGGTGAAGATCATTGCTTCTTCGGTGCCGTCCGGGCCGTCGGGCATGCCTTCGAACTGCATGCCCACTTCAAGCGGCTCCGGCAGGCGCTCGCGCGCTTCGACCTTGACCAGCGAGGAGTCGTAGTCGCCGAACGCATCGTCCGGCTCGATCTGCAGGACGCAGGCATAGCCCGTTTCCTTGCCATCGAGTTCTTCTTCAATCTTCGGCAGGGTATTCTCATAGCCGCCGTGAAGATAGACCATCGGCTTGCTGCCGTCTTCGATCAGATTGTTCTGCGCGTCGGACAATTTGTATTTGACCGTTACGACCGTGTTTTTGGCAATCTTCATAGTGCTTCCTTTCAGTGTGTACTGGCGGATTATACCTCCCCGCTGCCTTGCCCTGTTTCGGACTTGGTTATAATGTCGCATGAAAAAATTAACGCTCTTGGGCGATATCACGCCCGCCCAGTTTTTACGCGATTACTGGCACAAGAAACCGCTCTTGATCCGCCAGGCGATCCCCGGCTTCAAGCCGCTGCTCAAGCTCGATGCCCTGGCCGCGCTCGCCAGGCTGAACCATGTCGAATCGCGCCTGATCACCCAGGTCGACGGCGACTGGAACATGCAGCACGGCCCGCTGACCGAATTGCCGCCGCGCACGCAGCGCGAATGGACCATGCTGGTGCAGGGCGCCAACCTGGCCGACAAGGGCGCCGACGCGCTGCTGCGCCAGTTCCGTTTCATTCCGGACGCGCGCCTGGACGACCTGATGATCAGCTACGCCACCGATGGCGGCGGCGTCGGTCCGCACTTCGACTCCTACGATGTGTTCCTGTTGCAGGCGCACGGCAAGCGGCGCTGGCGCATCGGCGCGCAAAAGGACTTGTCGCTGGTCGAAGGCAAGCCGCTCAAGATCCTCAAGAACTTCAAGCCGCAGGAAGAATTCCTGCTCGAACCGGGCGACATGCTGTACTTGCCGCCCCATTACGCGCACGATGGCGTGGCCGAGGGCGAGTGCATGACGTACTCGATCGGCTTCCGTTCGCCGTCTTACCAGGAATTGGGCGAAGCGTTCCTGCAGTTCATGGCCGATTCGATCGACCTGCCGGGCCGCTATGCCGATCCGGACCTGGAAGTGGCAAAGAACCCCGCCGAAATCCCGCGCAACATGCTCGCGGCGATTACCGAAGAAATGAACAAGGTGCGCTTCACCGAGGAAGACGTAACGATTTTCGTCGGCGAGCACATGTCCGAACCGAAGCACAATGTGTTCTTCACCGGCCCGGCCAAGCCGTTGACGATGGGACGCTTCGCCGAGAGTGCCGCCAAGCGCGGCGTGGTGCTCTCGCTCAAGTCGCAGATGCTGTATCGTGGCAAGCACGTGTTCATCAACGGCGAATCGTTCGCCGTGGGCCGTGCCGACAAGGCCGTGCTCGACGTGCTGGCCAACGAGCGCGCCCTGCCCGGCGCCGCTTTGGCAGGCGCGTCCGACGACGTGATGGAAGCGCTGTACACCTGGTACCAGGATGGATGGATTGAACTCGCCTAAAGGAATTGCCATGACCGACGCCACCGCACTGCCGTTCAACTCGCACGCCGAATTCGAAGCGCAGCTGCGCGACTGCCTGGGGCGGGCGCGGTCCACCTTGCAATTGTTCGATCCGGATTTTTCGGTCTTTCCGCTTGGCAGCACCGAGACCGATGCCGCACTGCGGCATTTCCTGGCCGGCGGTGGCGCCATCCAGATCGCCATGCATCGGAGCGCCTATATCGAACGCCACTATCCGCGCTTCCTGCGCCTGCTGCGCGAGTTCAACCACAAGATCGAGGCGCGCGCCACGCCCCGCTCGCTGCATCACCTGACCGATTCCTTCTGCATCGCGGACGGCACGCATATCGTGCGCCGCTTTCACAGCGACCACATGCGCGGTGAAGCCGCCTTCGATACGCCGCAGGCGACCGAACTGAGCCAGGAAAGATTTTCGGGAATCTGGATGGAGGCGGTTTCAACGTTACATCCGACCACCACTGGTTTGTAAGGGTTTGTAAGGCCCGAAACGGCCGCGTCAGAATATAAATCGGAGATGCAGCAAATTGGCCGATGAAATGAGCACAAAGATGCCTTTTATCACAACATGAATGTTGCCAGTTCGCAAAAAGCTTCCATAAAAGCATCTTCCCGCTATTGCGAAGCACCAAATTTAGCTATAATATCGGGTTAGGAAGTTTCCGTTGTCTGTCAAGCACCATTACAGGTTCGAAAGCTAACGAGAATTCCCTAACGAGCGATAATTACCGGTAATTATTCATCGCAACATACGTAGTCATCATTTAGTGAATTAATTAAGGAAAACCCATGAAAAAATCTTTGCTGATCGTCTCCCTGTTGGCTGTTGCCCTGGCTGCTTGCACCAAAAAAGAACCAGAAGCAGTTGTTACCCCAACCCCAGTTGTGGAAACCCCAGCAGCGGTTACCCCACCAGCAGCTCCAGTTGATGCTCCAGTTCCAGCAGCAACCGAAGCCGCTAACGCAGCAGCTACCGCTGCTTCGGCCGCTTCCGTAGCAGCTGACGCTGCTGCTGCCGCATCGGTTGCCGCATCGACCGCAGCGTCGGCTGCTGCATCGGCTGCCAAGTAATCAGCACGATTTGAAAAGGCCGGCCTGCGGGCCGGTTTTTTTGCGTCCGCAGATTCGTATGCCGAGGCTGCGCCCGCGGCCCGTCTTTCCCGGCCAGGCCGGCATCGCGCGACAAGGTGCATGGACGTAAAAAAACCGGCCTCGGCCGGTTTTTTTATTGCTGCGTCGAAGCTTACTTCAATTCGTCGCTCAGCAGTTTCAGGATCTTGGCGCCGGTCGGCGATGTTTCCGCCTTGCCGTCGTTGCTCTGAACCGCCACCTTGCTCACCGTCGCACCCGCTTCGGACTTGACCGTCACGCGGTAGCGCTGCGCTTCCTTGGCTTTGTCCGAGGATGCGCCAAAGCTGAACAGCTTGCTCAGGAAACCGTCTTTCTCGGCCAGGTCGGGATCGACATAGCGCACGAAATACACGCCCTGCACGCGGTCGCGGTCTTCCACCGTGAAGCCGACCCGGTCCAGCGCCAGACCAACCCGGCGCCAGGCGCGGTCGAAACCTTCGGCCACTTCCACCGTATCGCCCAACAGCTTGGCGTTCTGGGGAACGGGGAGCGCCGCCGCCACCGCCGCTTCGGCCGGCTTGACGTCGGCGATGCCCGACAGCTTGGCCAGCAGGCGGCTCAGGAATTGCGCTTCCAGGCCCGGATCGTTCGGACGCACGGTCCAGGTGGTCGAATCCTTTTGCGAACCGACCAGCACTTCTTCCGCGCCGCGGTGGCTGATGTAGATTTCGGTGCCGTTCGGGGTGCGCTCCAGGCGCGTGCGGAACTTGTCGCGCTCGCCCGTCGAGTACAGCGAATCGAATACCTTGCCGATCGACTGGCGGATAATGTCTTGCGGGATCTTCGAGCGGTTCTCGGCCCAGTCGGTCTCCATGGTGCCGGTGGTGGCCGACTCGCTGATGACGGTAAAGCCCGAATCGGCCCAGAACTGCTTGAGCTGCGGCCACAGCTGCTCCGGCGTCTGGTTCACCACCAGCCAGCGCTGGTTGCCGCTGCGCTCGACCTTGATGCCCTCGCCGCCGGCGACCGCCACCGCCTGCCCGTTTGGCGCCGGCATCGCCGTCGTGCCCTTGGGCTGCTGGTAGGTCGAGGCGCTGGCCACGCCGCGCGTTTCGGGAATGCTGTAGCGGTTGTCGCGCTCGAGCTGGGTCAGGTCGGGCGGCACGTCCAGCGACGCCGCTTTCTTGGCGCCGCGGTAATCGAGCTTGTCCTGTTCGATGACGGAACTGATCATGCCGCAGCCGGACAGGCTGACCATCAGCGCCGAAAGCACCAGGGTGCGCGTTGCCGCCGGGGGGACTGCCATGGCCGAGGCCTTGTTAATTGTCTTGCGAATAGTCATGTCGGTACTGGATGAGAAGCTGAAAGGCAGCTGGTGTCTGGGATGATCCGACCCTTGCGGGTCAGGGCTGTGGTAGGACGCCGGCTTCGCGCAGGGCGGCGCGGACCGCGTCGTGGCAGTCTTGCCCCAGCGGCGCCAGGGGCAGGCGGATGCCGGCAGGCATCAGGCCCATTTCCGCCATCGCCCATTTGACCGGGACCGGGTTCGGCTCGATAAACAGTTTCTGGTGCAGCGGCATGACCTTGTCGTTGATCTCGACAGCGCGGGCGATGTCGCCACCCATCGCGGCCGCGCACAGTTCGTGCATCGCGCGCGGCGCCACGTTGGCCGTGACCGAAATATTGCCGGCGCCACCGCACAGCATCAGCGCGATCGCGGTCGGGTCGTCACCCGAATACACGGCGAACGATTTGTCTACATTGCGCAGCAATTCCAGGCCGCGCCCGATGTTGCCGGTCGCATCCTTGAGGCCGACGATGTTCGGGATGGCGGACAGGCGCACCACGGTATCGTTGCTCATGTCGGCCACGGTACGGCCCGGCACGTTGTACAAGATGAGCGGCAGGTCGACCGCTTCGGCGATGGCCTTGAAGTGGCGGTACATGCCTTCCTGGGTTGGACGGTTGTAGTAAGGCACAACCACCAGCGCGGCATCGGCCCCGACATCCTTGGCATATTCGGTCAGCTTGATCGCTTCGGCGGTCGAATTGCCACCGGTGCCGGCAATGATCGGAATGCGGCCCTTGGCGTGTTCGACGGCCAGCTTGACCAGTTCGCAGTGTTCCTCGACGCTGACGGTGGCCGATTCGCCCGTGGTGCCGACGATGACGATGCCATCGGTACCCTCGGCGATGTGCCAGTCGATCAGCTTGCGCAGGCCCGGATGGTCCAGACTGCCGTCTGCATGCATCGGGGTGACGATTGCTACTATGCTGCCCTTGATCATATGTAGGTAACTATGCTGGTAAGTAAAAGCCTGATTGTAGCGGATCGTCCGCCGGAATGGTTCATTGTTGACTAGAATCGCGCTTCGGTCGGCGCCGCACCGCCGTCCAGACGGGCATCGGCGCGCGCAAAATCGGCCCCGGCGGCGCACAGGCGCTGCACCATCGCCGCCCTGGGCGCACTGGTAAAACCGTCTTCAAACGCCAGCACGCGCAGGTGATGGGCCGCCGCCTGGCGCAGCAGTTCGCCTTCGTGCAGCAAAAAGGCAGGATTGCTCGGGCGGCCGAATTCTTCATTTCCGCATGCAAACGTTTCATAGATCAGCAAGCCGTCCGCGGCCAGGCTGCGCACCAGCGCGGGAATGAGCGGCCGGTGCAGGTAATTGGTCACCACGATCACGGCAAAGCGCCCTTCCTCGAAAGGCCAGGCCAGGGTGCCGTCTTCGAGGTCGAACTGCAGCGGGGTAATGCCCTCGCCCGCCGCGGCGGCCAGCGCCTCGGGGTCGCGGTCGAGCGCGATCACCGGGTGGCCGAGCGCGGCCAGCAGGCGCGCGTGGCGGCCAGTGCCGCAGGCCAGGTCGAGCGCCTCGCCGCGCGGCGCCAGCGGCGCGAAGCGGGCGATCCAGGCGGATGCGTCGGAGTGGAGTGTGTCGGTCATCAGGAATTCCTTTATCAAGTGTAAGCCAGGCCCATCGCTTCGCGCACATCGCGCATCGTTTCCTGCGCCAGCTTGCGCGCCGTTTCGCAGCCGTCGGCCACGATGGCGCGCACCAGCGAGGGGTCGTCCAGGTATTGCTGGGCACGTTCGTGCATCGGTTCCTGTTCCTTGACGATGGCGTCGATCACCGGCTGCTTGCATTCGATGCAGCCGATGCCGGCCGTGGTGCAACCCTTGACCACCCAGTCGCGGGTTGCTTCGTCGGAATAAACTTTGTGCAATTGCCACACCGGGCATGTGCGCGGATCGCCCGCGTCGGTACGGCGCACGCGCGCCGGGTCGGTCGGCATGGTGCGCACCTTCTTGACCACCGACTCCTTGTCTTCGCGCAGGGAAATAGCGTTGCCGTAACTTTTGGACATTTTACGCCCGTCCAGCCCGGGCAGGCGCGATGCCACCGTCAGTTTGGCCTGCGGCTCGACCAGGATCAGCTTGCGGCTGCCTTCCAGGTAGCCGAACAGGCGCTCGCGGTCGATCATCGACAGGCTTTGGGCATCGTTGAGCATGGCGTGGGCTTGCTCCAGCGCATCGTCCTTGCCGTCCTGCTGGTACCCGGTGCGCAGTTCCAGATACAGCCGGGCGCGCTTGCTGCCGAGCTTCTTGACCGCTTCCATGGCTTTTTCCTCGAAGCCTTTTTCCTTGCCGTACATATGATTGAAGCGGCGCGCGATCTCGCGCATCATTTCGATGTGCGGCACCTGGTCGTCGCCCACCGGCACCTGGGTCGCGCGGTAGATCAGCACGTCGGCCGCCTGCAGCAGCGGGTAGCCCAGGAAGCCGTAGGTGGCCAGATCCTTATTGCTGAGGTTATCGATCTGGTCCTTGTAGGTCGGCACCCGTTCGAGCCAGCCGAGCGGCGTGGCCATCGACAGCAGCAGGTGCAGTTCGGCATGCTCGGGCACGCGCGACTGGATGAACAGGGTCGCCTGCGAGGGGTCGATCCCGGCCGCCAGCCAGTCGACCAGCATGTCCCAGGTGCTGCGCTCGATGATCGCGGGGTCGTCGTAATGCGTGGTCAGGGCGTGCCAGTCGGCCACGAAAAACAGGCAGGGCTGTTGCGACTGCATCCTGATCCAGTTTTTCAGGGCGCCATGGTAATGGCCAAGGTGCATGGTGCCTGTCGGACGCATACCGGAAACAACACGATCTGGGTACATGAATTAACTCAGGAGAAAAGAAAAGGGAGAGAAGAAAAGGGAGAGGCAACCTTGGCAAAGGCGGCAATCGCGATCGTCATCGCCTTGGACAGGAAGCTGTCGAGCACATGCAGGCGCATCAGCAGGATGAAGGAGGCGAAAATGAGCACGTCGATCACGGCGACATCGTTCACGAGCCGAAACATGCGCTTGGGCAAAGCTGCCAGCATGCCGGCCGGCAGCAGCGATGCCAGGGACCGTCCGCCGTCCGGCGGCACGGTCGGCAGCCAGCGCAGCACGCGCTCGGGCAGCACGCTGGCCAGCACGTGGCTGCCGTCCAGCGGCGGGATCGGCAGCAGGTTAAACACCATCATGACCGCATTGACGCTCACCCCGGCGCGCACCATGTCGTACCAGAAGCGCTCGCTGATGCCGGCCACCGCCAGCAGGATGCCGATGATGCTCCAGGCCACGCCCATGGCGAAATTGGCCGCCGGGCCGGCCAGGGCGACGAAGGCCATGTGTTTTTTGGGATTGCGCAGCTTGTCGAACTCGACCGGGACCGGCTTGGCGTAACCGAAGGGCAACTGGATCAGCCAGTACAGCACCAGCGGCAACACCACGGTGCCGAAGGGGTCGATGTGACGCAGTGGATTGATGCTCAGGCGACCTTCGTTGGCCGCGGTCGGATCGCCGAAATACCGGGCCACATAGCCGTGCCCCACTTCATGCAGCGAAATGGCGAACAGGACCGGAATCGCGAACACGAGCAGTGCCTGGACGGTCTGGTGAGTGCTATTCATCGGACGATTCTAGCAGAGCGGGCACGCGGCCCTGGCGCTGTCCCGGGGGCCGCGGGGCGGGTCAAAGGCCGAACACGGCGGCGTTGCCGCGGCCCTGGCGCACCAGCACGACGTCGTCGCCGGTCAGGTCGATCACGGTGGTCGGTTCGAGCGAGCAGGCGCCGCCGTCGACGATCAGGTCGACCTGCTTGTCGATGCGCTCGCGGATGCTGTCGGCGTCGGTCAGCAGTTCGCCGCCTTCGCCGTCCGGGTCGGGCAGGATCAGGGTGGTGCCCAGCAGCGGCTGGCCCAGTTCGGCAAGCAGCGCCTGGGCGATGGCGTTTTCGGGCACGCGCAGGCCGATGGTCTTGCGCGACGGGTGCGACAGGCGGCGCGGCACGATCCGGGTCGCTTCCAGGATCACCGTGTACGGGCCCGGGGTGGCGGCTTTCAACAGGCGGAACTGGCGGTTGTCGACCCGCGCATACACCGCGATCTCGGACAGGTCGCGGCACAGCAAAGTGAGGTGGTGTTTCTCATCGATGCCGCGGATGCGGCGCAGCTTTTCCACCGCCCCCTTGTCGTCCAGGTGGCACACCAGCGCGTAGCACGAGTCGGTCGGCAGCGCGACAATGCCGCCGCCGTGGATGATCTGGGCGGCCTGCTTGATCAGGCGCGCCTGCGGATTGTCGGGATGGATTTGAAAGAATTGGCTCATGCGGGCGGCAGGTTGTTGAGGGCGGCGATACGCTCCTCCATGGGCGGGTGGGTCGAGAACAGCGCGCCCCAGCCATTGCCGTGGCCGGAAATGCCGAACGCCGACATTTGCGACGGCAAGGCGCCGGGCGCCAGGCCGCCCAGACGCATCAGGGCTTGCTGCATGGGACGCGGGCTGCCCAGCAGCTTGGCCGAGCCGGCATCGGCGCGGAACTCGCGCTGGCGCGAAAACCAGGCGACGATGATCGACGCAACCAGGCCGAACACCAGTTCGCACACGAACACGGTGACCATATAGCCGATGCCGGGGCCCCGGTCGCTGTTACCACGCAGCAAAACCTTGTCGACGAAAAAGCCGACCACGCGCGCCAGGAACACCACGAAGGTATTGACCACGCCCTGGATCAGGGTCAGCGTCACCATGTCGCCATTGGCGACGTGGGCCACTTCGTGCCCGAGCACCGCTTCGACTTCATCGCGGTCCATGCTTTCCAACAAGCCGGTGGAAACGGCGACCAGGGCGGAATTTTTGAAGGCGCCGGTGGCAAAGGCATTTGGCGCGCCCTCGTACACGGCGACCTCGGGCATGCCGATGCCGGCCCGTTCGGCCAGCTTGCGCACTGTATTGACCAGCCACACCTCGTCGGCGCTGACCGGATTGTCGATGACGCGCGCGCCAGTCGACCATTTGGCCATCGTTTTGCTCATCAACAAGGAAATGAACGACCCGGTGAAGCCGACCACGGCCGAAAACACCAGCAGCTGGCCGATATTGATGCCGGACGCACTGACCCCGCGCGCGATGCCGAACACGTTCAGCACCAGCGTCAGGACGAGGATCACGGCAAGGTTAGTGGCAAGGAACAGCAAAACGCGCTTCATGGCAAGCCTCCCGGCTTCGACATTAATGAACAGGAAAATAAGATAGGGCTGACCGGGGCAAATACAAGAGCCGCGCCGTTGCCGCCAGGGCAGCAAGGGCGCGTTTTAAGCGTGGTGTAAGCAATGCCGCCGGGCCTGCGCCAAGCCTTGCGGCGAGCAGCCTTGCACCATGCATTAGAACCAGTCGTGCCAGACCGGCTTGACGCTGGACGGCAGCGGCGGCAAGGCCGCAAAATCCACGCGCGACTCGCCCGGCGCATGAAAATCGGTCCCGCGCGAGGCCAGGAAGCCATAACGCCGCGCTTCCTCGGCGTACAGGTGATATTGATCGGGCGTGTGGCTGCCCGTGACCACCTCGATCGCCGTGCCGCCCAGTTGCTTGAATTCATCGAACAACGCGCCCTGCCCCACCATGCCCAGCTTGTAGCGGCCCGGATGGGCGATCACCGGAATGCCGCCGGCGCCGCGAATCCAGCCGACCGCCTGCGTCAGGCTGGCCCAGCGGTGCGGCACGTAGCCGGGCTTGCCTTCGACCAGGTATTTACGGAACACTTCCGGAATGTTCGCGCACACGCCGGACTCGACCAGGTAGCGTGCGAAATGGGTGCGCGACATCAGGTCGGGATTGTCGACGAACTTGAGCGCGCCCTCGTAGGCGCCGGGAATGCCGGCCCGGGCCAGCTGGTCGGCCATTTCGCGCCCGCGCGCATCGCGTCCGCTGCGGGTGTCGGCCAGGCCCTGCACCAGGCCGGGATTGTCGGCATCGATCTGCAGGCCGACGATGTGCACGGTGTGGTTGGCCCAGGTGATCGAAATTTCGACGCCGGAGACGAAGTGCATGCCCAGTTCGCCGGCCGCCACGCGCGCCGCAGCCACGCCGCCCACTTCGTCGTGGTCGGTCAGGGCCCACACGTTCACCCCCGCTTTATGCGCGTATTTGGCGACGGCGGCCGGCGCCAGGACGCCGTCGGACACGGTCGAGTGACAATGGAGATCTACATTCAGCATACGCAGGCAACGCTCGGATCGGCAACAGAGTGGGGACAGGCTTTATTGTACGCTGACTGAGCGATTGGCGCGGAGTGTGGCGGAGTGTGGCGGATTGCGCCCCCGCCCTCTCCATGCCTTACGCCAGGAACGCCTCCACCATCGCGGCCAGCGCCTCCGGCTGATCGTGGTGCAGCATATGCCCGGCATCGGCCATCATGCGCGTCGTTACCGTTTTCAAGTGCCCCAGGCGGCGGTCGACCTCGATGCGTGCTTCCTCGCGCGGCCCCATCCATTGCCACATATTGGTATCCTCCGCCTCGACCCACAGCACCGGCGCGGTAATGGCCGACCAGCAAGCCATCACTTCTTCCACCTGGTAGCCGAGCGGCGTCGGCTTCTTGTGATTCGGGTCGCCCAGGATTTCCCACTCGCCGGCATCATTCCGGGCCGACCAGTGCTGCGACAAAAACTGGGCGCGGGCGTCCGACAGGCGCGGATTGGTCTTTTGCAGCCGCGCCGCCACCGCCGCCTGGCTCGGATAGGTGCGCAGCGAGGGCGGCTCGCGCATTTCATCGAGCCACTTGGCATAGCGCCGCGGCGCCTTTTCCGGGTTCGACGCGGGCATGCCGAAGCCTTCCAGATTGATCAGGCGGCGCACCCGGGCCGGGCGCGCGCCGGCGTAAATACCAACCACGTTGCCGCCCATGCTGTGGCCGAGCAGGTTGATTGCGTCGCCCGGTGCGTAATGGTCGACGATGGCATCGAGATCGGCCACGTAATCGGGGAACCAGTAGGTGTCCGAATGGCTGCGCTCGGTAAGCCCGAAGCCGCGCCAGTCGGGCGAAATGACGTGCCAGTCTTTCTTGAGGCAATCGACCACGAACTGGAACGAGGCGGACACATCCATCCAGCCGTGCACCATGAACAGCTTGGGCGCCCCCTCCCTGCCCCAGTGGCGCACGTGGGTACGCAAGCTGCGTACGGTCAAAAATTCGGAACGGGATGGTTTCATGGGACACTCGGCAATAAAAAAGAACGACCGTTCGAATTATACCGGAGAACTTTTTTCGGGTTGCCGGTGCCCTCGGCCGGGGCCGTGGCCAGCGTCCACGAGCAGGGTCAGGTAGCGGGTGGATGCAAGCGGGTGTCAAGTGCAAACGCCTCTTGGAACGCCTTGGCGACCATCTTGCCGCCTCGCTTGCTATCGAAGATGAGGTTCCAGCTATGTTTTGAAACGACACTCGGCAAGAGTACAAACTCATGTTTGTCCAGCAAAGCGTCCCCAAACTGCTGCTGACCAATACTTGGCACGCCTGGGGTGAGCCAGTTCGCGTTCGGCAAATCCAATGGATTGACAACATGTATACGCGGACCGACGGTCGGATCGATCCGCAACGACGTCAGTACGTGCGCAACCGTGTCCAAGGTTTTAAATCCTTTGTGAACCGCCACCTCGAGTATCGCTGTCGCGGGGTCGAGAGAGCAGTAAACAACGTATTTGGAACCCTTGACATTCCAGCGGCCGCCGACGCGGAAGGCACCTTCGCCGCGGTCCCATGCGGACGCGTGCACGGCTTGATCCAGGCGCCAGGCAACCAGGCTTGCATGACCCGAGGTGTCCGGTAAAGGTGTCACGCGTAAACGCCGTATTCCAGTCTGGTGAGCAAGTCCTTCACCAGATCGTAACCCGCACTCGTCAACAGCAAATCAAGCGGTCGCCGTCCTTCAAGCGCCAGCGCAGGTTCGCCAAGCCACCGAACGCCCTCTTCCTTCGATCCGAACACCGCGCTAGCCTGGGTCATCACCTCGGCAAAGTTCCACGCTTTACTGCTTTGTTCGCTGGTGAGGAGCTTGTCCGCAGCGTGCCTGCGCTGCGACGTCCTTTTGCTCATGCCGACAGTTTTTTGAAGAAACTCGGGATTCTTTAATTCAGGAATACTCTCGATCAGAAAGGTCATGACAGCGTTGGGAAATCCTTCCATGATGAGTACATGAACGTCGAGCTTGGTTTCAATTTTCCGCTTCATCGCCTCTTCGCCGCCCAGAAACATGACGGTCTGTGGGAACTTCGCCAAATCGCCGGTGGCGATCGATGATTCAGCGACGACGCGCGCCGGCGTGTCTCGCGCTAATGCTGCCTTCATTGTTGCCTCCCTTCCCGACGACACATGTCATTTCAGAGTATGTCAGGTGTCACGCGGAAGTCAACCGGACAACGGCGCTTTCATGGGCGATGTCCTTCCAGCTTCAGTCGTAGCGAAAAATAGGGTGACCCCGCTTAATTGGTCCAGTACAAATACCGCAGAAAACCCATGCCGGTATTGGTCTTGCTGGCCTGTTCCGCCATCTGCGGCAGCGGCGAGACCGGGTGGGTCCTGTCGATGCGCTGGCAATGGCTGGTCGGCAGCTTGGTGCCGCGGAACGCGTACAGGGTACCGGCCGCCGGTGGCTGCAGATACACCTTGGCCACATTCAAGCCGGTCCCCTCCGGACACAAGGGCGCCATCGCCGCCAGCATCCCGTTTCCGCCCTGCGCGGCCGGCAACAAGGAACGGCCTTGCCACAGTGCCGACATTTCCTTGATCATCATGTCCCAACTGGCGAAATCGGCCGCGTCGAGCGGCACCGGGAAGACGGTGTTGGCCTGTTTGGGGTTGCCGATCCACTCTTCGTCGTCATCGGTTTCGGCCAGCACTTCCTGGCGCATCTTGCCCGAGACCAGGAAACCGTTGCCGATCAGCTGGTGCGCCGCCTTGAGCAAGGCCGGCCGCGCCAGGATCACACCGTTATGGTCCTTGGCCAGGTCGAACGCGCGCACATTGGTCAGCAAGCCTTCGATGAAATGATGGTAGGCCAGCGACCATAAAATATCGCTCTGGTCGACCCGGATGACGGCGCCGAGGTTGTATTCGCGGTCGTAATAGTCCTGATCGTTACTCGGGCCGCGCATGCTGAACGCCTGGTGACCGCGCTTAGGCAGGGCGAACAGGTATTTTTCCCACAGCTTGACCTGCCCGTCGCTGTCGAGGTCCAGCTCCCACTGCGCGGGTGCCAGGCGCAGCGACTTGCGCTTGCCGAGCTTGATCTGGGACAGCAGCTTGCGCGTGGCGCCCAGTTCGGCGATCACGTAGTCGATTTCCTTGGTCACCTCGATCACGATGGCGTCGTTCGACGTGCGGTCTTTATGCATCCGCTCGAAGCCACGCGTGCCCCAGGTGACGATCTGGCGCACCAGCGCCGTATCGCGGCAGATGACGGCGGCAATGCGCGCATCGTCATCCTTGGGCACGGCGCCCTTCTCCACCTCGCGGCAGGCGGCGTGGTAGCCGTCGGTGGTGGTGAAATCGGCAGCGCGCGCCGCCGGGACCGCCAGGGCGGCGCCCAGGGCCAGCGCACCGGCCAGGTGCGAAACAGGGGAAAGTCGCATGATGCCTCCGCTATAAACGTGTCATAAAAGAAAGCTATCCTACGCGAAACAAATAGTCTTGCGCCGCCCCGCCTTGTGATTAGAAGAAAACCCCCAACCTTCCCCGGACGCGGTGGTAAACCGCCATGCCGCGTCGAAAGCGCCGGGGCGGCGTAAAATAGCGCCATTCCAACGCTTCCCGACATCAAAAATGGCTATCTACCAACTGGGCGAGCATGCCCCCGAGATTCACGCATCCGCCTACGTCGCCGATTCGGCCAGCCTGATCGGCAAAGTGACGCTGGAGGCCAATACCTCGGTCTGGTCCGGCGTGACCATTCGCGGCGACAACGAGCGCATCACGATCGGCGCCAACAGTAACGTGCAGGAAGGCACGGTCATGCACACCGACATGGGCTATCCGCTCACCATCGGCAGCAACGTGACGGTCGGCCACCAAGCCATGCTGCACGGCTGCACGGTGGGCGATGGCTCGCTGATCGGCATCCAGGCCGTGATCCTCAATGGCGCGAAGATCGGCAAGGGTTGCCTGGTCGGCGCCGGCGCGCTGGTGACCGAAGGAAAAGAATTCCCCGACCACTCGCTCATCATCGGCGCACCGGCCAAGGCCGTGCGCACCCTGAGCGCGGAAGACATCGCGCGTCTCGAAGGCAGCGCCGCCAGCTATGTGGCGCGCGGCCAGCTATTCAAGACGCAACTGAAAAAGATTGGATAAACAATGACTACAGACAATACCAACGACACCCTGCAAAAATTCATCTTCGACAATGCCGCCGTGCGCGGCGAGTTCATTGAAATCTCCAGCACCTGGCGCGAGATCCAGCAGCGCCACAGCTACCCGCCGGCCGTCAGGACGGTGCTCGGCGAAATGGTGGCGGCGGCGGCCCTGCTGTCGGCCAACCTCAAGTTCAACGGCGCCATCGTCATGCAGATCCATGGCGACGGGCCGGTACGCCTGCTGGTCGTCGAATGCGATTCCGACCTGCGCATGCGCGCCACCGCCAAGCTGGCAGAAGGCGTCACCGTGGCGGACGACGCCAGCCTGACCGAACTGCTTAACGCCGGCGGCAAGGCGCGCTTCGTCATCACGCTCGACCCGGTCGACAAGATGCCCGGCCAGCAGCCCTACCAGGGCATCGTGCCGCTCGACGGCGACGACATGGCGACCGTCATCGAAAACTACATGCTGCGTTCCGAGCAGCTCGACACGCGCCTGTGGCTCGCGGCCGACGACAGCGTCTCGCGCGGCCTGCTGCTGCAAAAGCTGCCGCGCCACAGCGGCAAGGATGACCAGATCAAGCAAGGCAGCGAAGCCGACGAACTGGAAACCTGGAACCGCGCCGTCATGCTGGCCTCGACCCTGAAGCAGGAAGAGCTGCTCTCGACCGATATCCAGACCCTGATGAACCGCCTGTTCTGGGAAGAGACGATCCGCGTGTTCGAGCCGGCCCATCCCCGGTTCCACTGCAGCTGCACGCGCGAAAAAGTCGGCAACATGCTCAAGATGCTGGGCCGCGAAGAAGTCGACGGCGCCCTCGATGAACTGGGCCAGCTGGCGATCGACTGCGACTTCTGCGGCAAGCACTACTCATTCGACAAGGTCGACTGCGCGCAGCTGTTCGTGGGCGGCGACACGCCGGTCGAAGTGCTCCTTCCCGCCAGCGACGTGAAGCACTGACATGCGCGAGTCGCCACGCTCCGCGTTCCCGCATTTTCTGGCGATTCCGACGCGCTGGATGGACAACGACGCCTACCAGCACGTCAACAACGTCGTCTACTACAGCTTTTTCGACACCGCCGTGAATCAGTTCCTGATCGCGCGCGGCGTGCTCGATATCCACGCCGACACCGTGGTCGGGCTGGTGGTCGACACGGGCTGCTCGTACTTTAGCTCGGTCGCCTTTCCGGACACGGTGCACGTGGGCGTGCGCGTGGCCAAGCTGGGCAACTCCAGCGTGCGCTACGAGCTGGCGCTGTACCGCAACGATGAAGCGCTGCCCGCGGCGGCCGGGCATTTCGTTCATGTGTACGTCGACCGCGCGAGCAACCGTTCGGTACCCGTGCCCGACACCGTGCGCGCCGTGCTGGCCACCATCGCCAGCGCGCCGCCGGCATAAGCTGGCATGCCGGCGGCATCCACCCACACCATGCGCACGCTGGCGCATGACGACGCCGGCGCCCTGCTGGCGTTTGAACTGGTCAACCGCGCCTGGTTCGAGCGCCACGTCGAAGCGCGCGACCCGGCGTTCTATTCGGCGCAAGGCGTGGCGCGCCACATCGCGCAATACCTGGAAGGCCATGCGGCCGGCAGCTGGCATCCGTGCGTGCTTCTCGATGAGGAAGGCCGGATGGCCGGACGCGCCAATCTGAAGGATATCGACCGCGTCAAAGGTTCCGCCGAAGTGGGGTACCGCATCGCGCAAGACCAGACCGGCAAGGGCCTGGCCACGTTCGCCCTGCAAAACCTGATCGCGCTGGCCCGCTCGACCTGGCAACTGAACGAGCTGCGGGCCGAGATCACCCTCGCCAATCAGGGTTCGGCGGCGGTGCTGCGCAAATGCGGCTTCGTCCACGCAGGGGACCTGCCACGCCTGGCCATGATCGACAACGCCTGGGTCGGCGGCGCCCGCTACCTGCTGGACCTGACGCCGGCCTGAAACTGCGCTTCGCTATCACCTGCACATAGGCCCACGCTTCGACCACGCCGCCGCACCTCACAGCCCCACCATCACCATCTCCTGCTCGCTGTAGCGCGCGCCGCGCACCGCGCCGCGTGGCACGGCGGCGCCGATCGTCGCCAGTTCCGCCGCGCTCAACTCCAGCTGTGCAGCGGCCACATTCTGCTCCAGGTGAACCAGCCGGCGCACACCCGGAATCGGCACGATCTGCTCGCCCTGCGCCAGCAGCCAGGCCAGCGCCAGCTGCGCCGCGCTGACCCCGCGTGCGCTGGCCAGATGCTCCAGGCGCGCCACCAGCGGCGCGTTGGCGCGCAGCGCCTCGTCCTGGAAGCGCGGCAGACCGCGCCGATAGTCGTCCACCGCCAACGCATCGGTTGACCCCAGCTGCCCGGTGAGGAAACCCCGCCCCAGCGGACTATAAGGCACGAAGCCCACGCCCAACTCGCGGCAGGCCGGCAGCACCTCGTCCTCCACCTCGCGGCTCCACAGCGAATACTCCGACTGCAGCGCGGCGATCGGATGCACCGCGCAGGCGCGCCGCAGCGTGCCGGCCGACGCCTCCGACAAGCCCAGATGCAGCACCTTGCCCTCGCGGACCAGATCGGCCATGACGCCAACCACTTCCTCGATCGGCACCGCCGGATCGACCCGGTGCTGATACAGCAGATCGATCGCCTCCACGCCCAGCCGGGCCAGCGAGCCCTCGACCGCCGCACGCACCTGCGCGGGGCGGCTGTCCACCCCCGTCACCCGCTGCATGCCCTGCCCCTGCGCGCCGATGCGAAAACCAAACTTGGTGGCGATGCACACCTTGCCGCGCAGCCCACGCAAGGCCCGCGCCAGCAGCTCCTCGTTGGCATAGGGTCCGTAGACCTCGGCCGTATCGAACATCGTCACGCCCAGCTCGACGGCGCGGTGCAGCGTGCGGATCGACTCCGCGTCGTCGGCGCCGCCGTAGGCAAAGCTCATCCCCATGCAGCCCAGCCCGATGGCGGACACCGACAAGCCGGTCGATCCCAATGTGCGCGTTTTCATCACAGCAAACTCCTTCTGTATTCAATCGAGCGGCCAGTACGGGTGGTCTCGATTGATTCGATAAGAGGCCTTACCCTGCATGCACTACTGAGCAAAATTCATCAATTCATGAGCGGTTTTCGCGCACCCGCCGTCTTAGTGCCCCAGCGCGTAAACGAGCGCATAAAAGTGCTTGCCGTCGACCACCGTGAGCGCGAGGCTGCCGGTGATGCCGCTTAACTCCTCCGTGCCCGAATCGGGAACGATCGTGATGAGCGCCCGGCTCGTACCGCCCTGCATCGTGCCCGCATGCTGGAGCACGAAGCTGCCCTTCCTGCCCGCCAGCGTACCGCTGACCCGTTCAATGGCGACGTAGGCGGCCGAACCTTTGGTGTCGCTGACCGCCGTGAGCATGGTGCCCTTGCCGGCGGCGGTCAGCTCGCCGCGATACTGCTTGTCGAGCGCCATGCGGGCGATGGCGGTACGGCCTTCCTTCTCGGGAGCGCCAGCGGGTATGATCGCTATCTCGAACGGCCCGCTGGCGCGCAGCATCGGCGGCCCGGCCGGCGGCGTTTGTGCGGCGGCCGGTTGCAGGAAGGCGAGCAGGGAGAGCGCGACGGCGCTGAAGCGGAACAAGGACATGGCAGGCTTTCGATTCAAGAGTGGGCGGCGACGGCACAATTGCGCTCGCTGACGGGAAGCTCCACACTAAGCGCAAGGACGAAAAACATCTTGGATAAACCCGACACAGCGCCAGCCACGCCGAAAGGCGTCGTCGATCCGCTCGGCATGGCGCGCCGCATCCGCCTTGCCACCTACCCGCCATCGGCGCCGCTGGCGCGCTTTGTCGACTACTTCTGGATCGTCGAATGGAACATGGGCGAGCGCGCGCCCGAAATCCAGCGCGTGCTGCCGTATCCGAATGCCCACCTGGTGTTCGACCGCGGCCAGAGCGCCATTCACGGCGTGGTGCGCGGCGCGTTCGAGCGCACCGTCGCGGGAGCGGGCCGCGTGCTCGGCGTGCGCTTCAGGCCGGGCGGGCTGCGGCCCTTTATCGCGCATCCGGTTTCGCGCCTGGCCGACCGCACCATGCCGTTCGACGAGGTCCTGCGCGTGCCCACCCCCGTTGCCGAACAGCGCGTGCTCGATGGCGGCAGCGATGCCGGCATGGTCGGCGCGGCCGAAGCGATGCTGCTCGCCGTGCTGCCGGCGCCCGATGCGCGTGCGCTGCTCGCCGAACAAGCCGTCAACGCCGCAGCAGCCATCCACGGACCGGCCAGCGTGGCCGCCCTGTGCGTACACGTGGGAATCGAGGAACGCGCCCTGCAAAGACTGTTCAGTAATTATGTGGGAGTGTCGCCCAAGTGGGTGATCCAGCGCTACCGGCTGCAGGAAGCAAGCTGGCGGCTGGCCAGGCCGGCACCGGTGGACCTGGCGGCGCTGGCCAGTGACCTCGGCTTTTTCGACCAGGCTCATTTCACGCGCGACTTCACCAAGCTGGTAGGCACGTCGCCGCTGGAATACTGGAAATCGCAGCAGGAGCCGCGTCAGAGCGGCCCATAAAGCTTGCGCACGGCAGCCGCATCGGCGCCATCGGGGAGAAAATACTGCAGTTGCCAGCGCTGCGTGGCCTGCGCCTGTTTGCTGGCCGTGAGCACCCATGGCGGATAGACGCGGATCGCGCGCTTGCCGCCCTGCCCCGCGCGCGCCACGATATCGCGTGTCGCCAGCACCGCCTTGGGAAAGACAAACTGCCCGAACTGGTCTCCCTCGCGGGTACTGACCACGAACAGGTCCACCGGGTCGGTCTCGTCGAACGGCTGGATTGGGCCGCTGCCGATGCGCTTCCACAGCGTGACGAACTGGCCAACCTTGGTCGGGGTGATTTTGGCGACGCGAAAGCGCACCTGCATGCCCTCGACCGCGAAACTGCTGGCCGCATACTCGGCGCTTTCCGCCTCGTGCCGGGGCGCGGTCCAGGCCATGCCGTGCGTGTCGTACGCGCGCTGGAGCACGCGCAAGTCCGGATGGAAGGGGTTTTCTTTTATTGTCATGGGATCAGGCGGCGCAGCCGTGGAGAAAGCGGCATTGTAGCCGCCCGCCCCGGCTGCGCGCCTGGCGCCACGATCACTGGTTCAACAGCACCTGCGTAATCAGGCCCGTGGCGATGGCCACCAGCGCATAGTCGCCATTGGCATGTACCCAGTGGGCGCCACGCGGCGGCGCGCTCAGGCGGCGGCTGCGCCAGTCGCTGACCATGTAACTGCTGCCGCGATACTGGTGATCCAGATACGCGCCGCGGCGGAAGTGGTGACGCCGCGATGGGCCATGATCGTAAGCTTGGTAGCCGCCGCGCGGGCTGTCGTAACGGTCGCCGCGGCGATCGTGGTGACGGTCGCGGTCATGCCGCTCATAGCGGTCATGGCGGTCGCTGCGCGTGTAACGGTCATTGCGTTCATAGTGCTCGCTGCGCTGGCCATGCTCGCCGCGGTAGTCGCGGTAGTCGCCCGATTGAGCGAAAGCTGCGCTGCCGGTGCCCATGCAAACAGCCATGAGGGCGATGATGAGGGCTTTCTTGTGCACATGAACTCCTGTCGTAAATACTGCCTGCAGCAATATGGACCGTCCGGGAAATGCCGCCTCTCCGGGGACCAGGGCGACTACTGCGTGTCGTCCATGGTCCCATTACACCCCGCTTTGCCTCATGCAACCAGCATGGTCCGGTAAGAACTGTTACCGGACGTGTCTGCGGGTGCCGATCGGGCCGATCGCGCCGCTCATCCCCGCATAGCGCCGGTCGGCACCTTTTCCCGACAATGGCGGGCGTTTCGCACAGAATGTGGTCATTCTCACCACCCCACCTGACAAAGGCAAGACATGCAAAGCACTCTCCTGTTCTCACTGGCCCTGATGGCATCCACCTGCGCGGCGGCCGCCGCCGGCAGCGTGACCGAACCCCCGATGGTCGCCATCAAGGGCGGCACGTTTGCGATGGGCGGCACCGTCCCGGGTACGAGCAAGGACTATCCGACCGATCAGCCGGTCCACGACGTGCGCGTGCCCAGCTTCCAGATGGCGAAGTACGAAGTCACCGTCGGCCAGTTCCGCCAGTTCGTCGAAGCGACCGGCCACAAGACGTCGAAAGAATGCTGGAAATTCGGCAGCACCGAATGGGGCATCGAAATGGGGCCGGGCGCCTGGAACACGCCGGCCTATGCACCGGGCGACTACCATCCGGTCATGTGCGTCACCTGGAAGGACGCCACCGCCTACGCCGCATGGCTGTCGGCCCAAACCGGCAAGCCGTACCGCCTGCCGTCGGAAGCGGAATGGGAATACGCCGCGCGCGCCGGCAGCAAGACCGACTACCCGTTCGGCGACGACGCCAGCCAGGTGTGCCGCCATGCGAACATCCGCGATTTCTCGGGCAACAAGGCGATCGCAGCGCTCATCGGCCGCACCGGAAAGCCCGCCATCTGCGAAGACGGCGCCGCATTCACCACGGTGGTCGGCATGTACGAGCCCAACGCCTTCGGCCTGTACGACATGATCGGCAACGTGGGCGAGTTCGTTGCCGATTGCGAGCACCTGAACTACGAAGGCGCACCGGCGGACGGTTCCGCATGGACCACCAACTGCCACAAGCGCGATTCGCCCATGAAGATTCACCGGGGCGGCAGCTTCGGGGCGCGCGACGCACGCACGGTGGTACGAGGGCATGCGGGCGATGAAAACCCAAGCAGCATCGGCGAAGGCTTCCGCCTTGCACTGGGCGGGCCGGTGCTGCCGCAGGCGCCGGCGGTGGCGCGCTTTGAAGCGGAGCTGGTCACAGCGCGCGCAGCGGAACGCGAGCGGCGCAAGACGGCCAAATAAAGCCGGGCGTGCCGCCTTGCTAGAATGCGGTCTCCGATCATTCACTGGATAACCCGACCGCATGCAACTGCACTTCTTCCCGCGCGACCGCGACTTCTGGATTTACCACTGCAGCGCCGTCGCGGTGGGTGTCATGGCCAGTACCGCCATCGCCGTCGCGTGGGGTTTCATGGTCAGGATACAGTTCTACTCCAGCCTGGCGTGGATTCCGTTCTACACGCTTGCGGTACTGGTGTTGCGCTGGCTGTACAAGCGACGCGGCGGCGACGCCGTGCCGATCGCCAGGCTCATTGCCATCGTGGTGCTGTACAGCGCGGTGGCCGGCATGGTGATCGGCGCCTGCGTCACAGCCGCGGTCGCGCCGATGTTCTTGAAAACCATCAGCGCCAAATACAAAAAACTCAACATCCCGATCATCCCGTCCGAACTCCTACTGAACAAATTCATCGACGAAGCGCCCAAGAGCCAGCTGTTCGTGGCGGTATGGGGCTTCATCTACATCAGCGTGAGCAGCAGCCGCCGCATCAAGAAGGCCGAAGTGTTCAACCTGCGCCTGCAAAACAACCTGAAGGAAGCGCAGTTGAGCAGCCTGTCGAACCAGCTCAACCCGCACTTCCTGTTCAACTCACTCAATAACATCCGCTTCATGATCCACGAAGACGCGCAGCGCGCCGACGCGATGATTACCTCGTTCTCCGACATCCTGCGCTATTCGCTCGAAAGCAGCCAGCACGAAAAAGTCAGCCTGCACCATGAAGTGGGCATCATCACCAAGTACCTTGCCATCGTCAAGACGCAGCTGGAAGAACGCCTGGCTTTTTCCCTTCACATCGCGCCCGGCCTGGAGGACGCGCTGATGCCGCCGATGGTCTTGCAGATGCTGGTGGAGAACGCCATCAAGCATGGCCTCGACCAGCTTCAGGGCGGCGGCACCTTGACCGTGAGCGCATCCCGGCAAGGCCAGTGCCTGCTGCTGGAAGTGCACAACGACGCTCCCGACAAACCGGTGTCGGCGCCCGCTGGCACCGGCATCGGCCTGCTCAATATCGGGCAGCGCCTGCGTCTCCTGTACGGCGACCTGGCCGCGCTGAACACCACCCACGCGGATGGCGTCTTCAGGGTCGGCATCACACTGCCGCTGGAGCGCGCGGCATGAGGGTCATGGTGATTGAAGACTCGCGCCTGGCGCGCGAGGGGCTGGTGCGCATGCTCGGCCAGTTCGACGGGGTCGATGTGATTGGCCAGGCCGACCATCCCGCGACGGCGGCGCCGATGATCGCCGAACTGCGGCCGGACGTGCTGTTCCTCGACATCCACATGCCCGGCGCCAGCGGATTCGACCTGCTCGAAATGCTCGACTACCTGCCGCGCATCGTCTTCACGACCGCCTATTCCGAATACGCGATCCGCTCGTTCGACTACAACACCGTCGACTACCTGCTCAAGCCAGTCAGCCACGAACGGCTGGCCACCGCGATCGCCAAGCTGGCCGCAGCCGACGCCGCGCCGGCAGCGGCGCCACGGCCGCCGCTGGACATCAACAGCAAGATTTTCGTGAAGGACGGCGAACGCTGCCACCTGGTGAGCCTGGAGACGATCCGGTATATCGAAAGCTGCAAGAACTACGTGCGCATCTTCTTCGGCAGCGAGAAAGCCTACGTCAAAAAATCGCTGAACAGCATCGAAGAGCGACTGCCGGTCAAATTTTTCTTCCGCGCCAACCGCCAGTGCATCATCAACCTGCAGGAAATCCGCGCCATCGAAGAATCGATCTCGCTTGGCTACGAAGTGACGATGAGCGACGGCAAAGTGCTCGAGATCTCGCGCCGCAATGCCCAGGAATTGAAGGACCTATTGAGTTTTTAACCTACAGGAGATATTCGATATGCGCATACCCCGACTGGCGCCGCTCGCCCTGATCGTGGCGGCTGTCCTTGCCCCTTGCAGCCACGCCGCCGTCACCAAGGTCGACATCGGCGCCGCCCTCCCACGCGCCGCGCTGCTCAAGGAAGGCGTGCACCACTACCTGCGCTACCTGCGCAGCGGCGAGAGCCGGATACCGGCCGACATCATCACACGCGAAATCCGCTTTTCCACCGAAGATGGCCAGAAGCGCATGCAGATCCGGCAGCGCTACGACACGGCGCCATCGGCGGCGTCGCTCAAGACCGTCAGCTCCTGGTTCGATGCGGGCTCGCTGCGGCCGCGCACGCACGCCGCCGGCGAGGGCAAGGTCCGGGTCAAGACCCTGATCGACTAAGCGTCACGACAGACTCGCCAGCGCACCGGCCAGGGTCGGATGGTTGAAGGCGAAACCGCTCGCCTGCAGCCTGGCGGGCGCCACGCGCTGGCCTTCAAGCAGCAGGTCGGCCTGTTCGCCCAGCGCCAGGCGCATCGGCCAGCCCGGTGTAGGCAGCCAGTAAGGGCGCTTCAATACCTTGGCCGCCACCCGGTTGAAGCCCGCCTGCGGCAGGCTCTCCGGCGCGGTGAAATTGTAGGCTCCGCCCTCCCCGCTGGTCCACAGATGGGCGATGCCGGCGATGACGTCGTCCACATGAATCCACGATAGCCACTGGCGTCCATCGCCGAGCGGGCCGCCCATGCCCAGTTTGACCGGCAGCAGCATCATCGGCAGCGCGCCCTGGGTGCCGAGCACCAGGCCGAAACGCATGCATGCCACGCGCACGCCATACGCCGCGGCGGTGCCGGCCGCTTCTTCCCACTCGCGGCACAGGTCCGACATGAACATCGGCTGCGGCGCATCGCTTTCTGTCAGTACGGTATCGTCACCGCGCGCCTGGATGCCGTAGTAACCGATGGCCGACGCCGACAGCATCAGCGCCGGCTTGTGATGGGCGGCCGCGATCCAGGACACCACCTTGCGCGTGAGGCCGATGCGGCTGACGCGCAAGGCCGCCTGACGTGCTTCGCTCCAGCGCCAGCCGAGAATGCGCGCACCCGCCAGATTGATGACCACATCGATGCGGCGCGCCGGCGGCAGCTGCGCCAGGTCGCTGACGCACTCCACCCGGCCGTCGAACAGCCAGGCCGCGGTGCGCGGCTGGCGCGACAGCACCGTGACGCGATGGCCGTCGGCCACCAACGCGCGCACCAGCTTCTGGCCGATGAAGCCCGTGGCGCCGGTCACCAGCACCGCGCACCCGGTCGCGCCGAAGCGCAATGCGGGCCGCTGCGGCCGGGCCTCCTGGCGGGCGATGGCGCGCGCCGCGAACGCGTCACGCACGCCGGACAGCCCGACCCCCGCGCCGCACAGCAGCAGGAACGCGCTCAGGGCGCCATGCGGCTCCCATACCAGCGCGGTCGGCAGTGTCATGCTCTCGCCTGCGTTCAGGGCCAGCAGCGCGATGAAAGCGCCGCCATTGAGCGTCAGCACGGTATGCGTGACCCGTTCGGTGGCCGGCAGCAGGCGGGTCTGGTCCTCGACCACGAAATCCCACAAGGTCAGAGCGATCTCGACCGCAAACACCAGCAGCAGTGCCACCGCCCACAAGCCATTGAAGCGCCAGCACGCCAGGCCGATATACATGGCGCAGTAAATCAGGGAGCGCAGCGCATGGATCCGCAGTTCCAGGCGCGCGCTCGCGCGGCCGGGCAGGGCCTCGGTCAGTTCATGGTGATACAGGGTGTCGAAGGCACCCAGGCAGCCCTGGACGGCCATCAACTGCAGCGCCAGCAAATGGGTATTCATGCACGCACCTCGCGAAACACGCCCGCCTGCGTGAAGGTTGTACCAAACAGCGCGTGGCGGATCTCGATACGGATATCGAACTGCGCGCTGTCGTTATTGCGGTGGCAAAGATAAGTTTTACCCGGCGTGAACCAGGCCGGTATGGGAATGCGCACGCCCAGCACCTGCCAGAAGTAGCCATCGCTCTCGAAGTGCAGGTTCCCGTCGCGCACCGCCAGCACCAGCTTCATGCCCATGCCCATGCCGACGTATTCGAGCACTTCGCCGCGCGCGCTCTCGAGCATGTAGGACGTGAACTGCACCGGCTTGCGCCCGTTGAGGCGATAGATGCGCTGCTTGAAAATGGCCGCGCTGCCCTGTTTCGAGTACACCTCGATATCGACCGGGAAGTCGGCGTCGTTAAACGGCATCAGCGCGCCCTGGATCAGCGGCATGGTCAGGTAGCCCAGCACGCGGCCGACGCCCGAGCAGGTGAGCTCCGTCATCCGGCCCGTGTAGCGCAAAGGTTTGCCGGGCATGGGGTTATGGTCGAAACGCGCCTGGATGTCGGGATGAAGGCCGCGCCATGCGGGACCGAGGATCTTCTTGAATAACTCGCCTTCGGACGCGATCATGTGCGCACCGCTTGCGCGCGGTCGACGCAGTACAGGTACACCAGCGGCGGCAGCATCGTGGCCAGCGCGAAGGTATCGATCCAGATGTTATCCCAGCAGCCCGCGCGCAGCGACACCATCATGTCCTGCGGCGCCCACAGCAGCATGCCGGCGATCAGCGCGCCCCAGGCGAATGCGCTGCGCTGGCGGTCGCCAATCCACGCCAGGGCGCCCATCCAGAGTGCCGCGCTTTGCACGGTGGGGCCGAACAGCGAGATCCACCAGATTTGCTGCGCGTGGGCCGGCGCCGGCACGGTGGCGCCCCAGAACGCCGTTTCGATGCCGCGGTGGTAGCCGCTGAAGATGGCGGCGTCGGCGAACCATGGCAGCAGCATGCCAACCACCAGGTGGGTAGCGATGGCCGCATACATCCAGCGGATGGCCCAGCGGCGCAGAAATGGAGAGTGCATAGGTGCTTTCATCGTTTGAAGAAGGGATTGGGACGCTCGCACACACCATCATGGCAAGCGGGGGCGCGGTAGCCGAGCACGCGCGACATCAGGTAGCGGTGGCGCGCGAACAGGCGGTACGACCAGCTGCACAAGGTGCGCAAACCGGGCACGCGCAGCGGCAGCACGCGCCAGGCCTGGCCGGCCAGCGGGTAGGCGCGCAGCATGCTGTCGATCCCCACCAGCACGCGGCCGTCGCGCGTCTGGCTGTGCAGCTCGCGGTTCAGGGCGGCCATGTCGACACCGAGATGGGCCGGATCGAAGCCGGGAGCGGCGATATCGACAAACGCCAGACGCCCGGCTTTGTCCCAGTCCGCCAGCCTGGCCATGCCGGCGCGGCAGAACGGGCATTTGCCGTCGAAGTAGAGGGTCAGTTCGGCGCTGCTCACGATGCGTCCTTGTCGTCGGGGCCGAGAAAGCGCGCCACCTTGCCGCCCATTTTCAGGAAGCGCTGCAGGGTCGCGGGCGGCAGGTGCTTGTAATCGTCGTAGGTCGTGCCGAGCATGTCGAGGAAGGTCAGCACCTCGTTCATGCGCGCCAGCGACGCTGGTTCGAGCGCGGTATCGGTATCGCCCTCGATGGCGCATTCGCGCAGCACGGTCAGTGTCGGATCGATCTCGCGCCGTTTGCGCTCCTCGACGATGACGCGGAAGATCTCCCACACGTCCTGGAGGGCGACGAAGTGATCGCGCCGGTCGCCCATCAAATGGGTGACGCGGATCAGGTTCCAGCTTTGCAGCTCCTTGAGGCTGTTGCTCACGTTCGAGCGCGCCACCGACAGCGCCTCGGCGATCTCCTCGGCCGCCAGCGGACGGTTGGCCAGGAACAGCAGCGCATGAATCTGCGCGACGGTGCGGTTGACGCCCCAGCGCGTGCCCATCTCGCCCCAGTGCAGGACGAATTTCTGTTCGGTCGGTCCCAGTGCCATCATTTCTCCAATTTCATTCATTTCTGTCTTTACAGAAATTAAATACCGATTGGCGGCGCTTGTCAACGTTAATCAGAGAAACACGCGATATACGGCGGAAGAATTTGTACGGAATTGGGTGAAAGCGCCTATAAACTGCCGAGTGAACACCCTACAACCGGGGTCAGACCTCTGATTAGCAATTTTTGTATGGGCAGCAACTCGATTTGCCGCTTACTGGGCGAGCGAAGGCAAGGTACGCCGGACGTGCGATCCGTTTCCCATAGCGGGAGCGGCGGCTGGTCAGTCAATGGCGGGGCAATTGTGGCTTGGTGACGCGCAAATTTGATCGGCAGATTTATCCAGGCCGAAACTGTTTCAAGTCAGAGCTCTGACCCCGGTGTGGCGTAACGATGCCAGATGCCAACTAATTTCGAATCAGAGGTCTGACCCCGGTGTTAGGAGCTTGCTTCAGGGGGTAGTCTTGGTGTCGGGCTTGGGAGGCGGCAGCGGGGTGGCCGATTCCTTGGGGTGGCCGTTGGCGTCGAGGATCTGGATGAAGATCTCGTTTTTCTTGATCATGCCCAGCTCGAAACGCGCGCGCTCTTCCACCGCGCCCGTGCCATTGGTCAGGTCGTGGACTTCGGAGTCGAGCTTGGCGTTGCGCGCCTTCAGTTCCACTGTCTTGCGCTGCGCCAGGAGCACCTGATTTTCCAGTTCGCCCACGCGCAGCCAGCCCCCCTTGCCCAGCCAGAGCGGCAGTTGGATCAGGAGCAGGAGAGTCGCGAGAACGAGCGTAATGAGGCGCATGACAGGGAGGGTGGCACCGGCCGCCACGCGGCCAGCCGGTGCCGTTCGGCTTACTTCAGGTTGTAGAAGGCGCTGCGGCCAGGGTAGCTGGCGATGTCGCCCAGGTCTTCTTCGATGCGCAGCAGCTGGTTGTACTTGGCCATGCGGTCCGAACGCGACATCGAGCCGGTCTTGATCTGCAGGGCATTGGTACCAACGGCGATGTCGGCGATCGTCGAGTCTTCGGTCTCGCCGGAACGGTGCGAGATGACGGCAGTATAACCTGCGCGCTTGGCCATTTCGATGGCGGCGAACGTTTCGGTAAGGGTGCCGATCTGGTTGATCTTGATCAGGATCGAGTTGGCGATGCCTTTCTCGATGCCTTCTTTCAGGATCTTGGTGTTGGTGACGTACAGGTCGTCGCCCACCAGCTGCACCTTCTTGCCCAGCGCTTCGGTCAGGATCTTCCAGCCATCCCAGTCGTTTTCCGCCATCGCGTCTTCGATCGAGATGATCGGGTACTTGTCGCACCAGGTCGCGAGCATGTTGGTGAATTCGGTCGCGGTCAGCTGCATGCCTTCGCCTTCAAGGTGGTATTTGCCATCCTTGTAGAATTCGGAAGCGGCGCAATCGAGGCCCAGGCAGATCTGCGTGCCCGGCTCGTAGCCAGCCTGCTCGATCGCTTGCATGATCAGCTTGATGGCTTCTTCGTGGTTGGCCACGTTCGGCGCGAAACCGCCTTCGTCGCCGACCGAGGTCGCCAGCTTTTTCTCGTGCAGGATCTTTTTCAGCGTGTGGAAGATCTCGGCGCCGTAGCGGATCGCTTCCTTGAAGCTCGGTGCGCCGACCGGGATGATCATGAATTCCTGGATGTCCAGGTTGTTGTCGGCGTGCGCGCCGCCGTTGATGACGTTCATCATCGGCACCGGCATTTGCATCGCGCCCGAACCGCCAAAATAACGGTACAGCGGCAGGCCGGCTTCTTCAGCGGCAGCCTTGGCCACGGCCATCGAGACGGCCAGCATGGCGTTGGCGCCCAGGCGGCTCTTGTTTTCGGTGCCGTCGAGGTCGATCAGGGTGCGGTCGAGGAACGCTTGTTCGTTCGCGTCCAGGCCCATGATGGCTTCGGAGATTTCGGTATTGATGTTTTCGCAGGCTTGCAGCACGCCCTTGCCGAAGTAACGGTTCTTGTCGCCGTCGCGCAGTTCGATCGCTTCGCGCGATCCGGTCGAGGCGCCCGACGGTACCGCCGCGCGGCCCATCACGCCCGACTCCAGAAGCACGTCGCATTCGACGGTCGGATTGCCGCGCGAATCGATAATTTCGCGGCCGATAATGTCAACGATAGCACTCATATTTCAATCTCCAAAGGGTAAGAAAAAGGTGGGCGGACCGCTGGCGGTCCGCCTGCATCTGTCAGGGCGATCGGGACGGCGGCAAGTGCCGCACTACACAAACTTACGCAAAGCTCGATTCGAGGAAGCCGGCTTTCTTGACCACGCGGTCGAGTTCGACGAGGGTCGTGAGCAGTTCCTTCATGCGTCCGAGCGGCACGGCATTCGGGCCGTCCGAGAGCGCCTGGGCGGGGTTCGGGTGCGTTTCCATGAACAGGCCGGCGATACCGGCTGCCACGGCTGCGCGCGAGAGCACGGGAATGTGCTCGCGCTGGCCACCGGATGTGGTGCCCTGTCCGCCCGGCAGCTGTACCGAGTGGGTCGCGTCGAACACGACCGGGCAGTTCGATTCGCGCATGATCGCCAGCGAGCGCATGTCGGAAACGAGGTTGTTGTAGCCGAACGAGGCACCGCGCTCGCAGGCCATAAAGTTGTCTTCATTCAGGCCGGCGTCGCGCGCGGCCTGGCGCGCCTTGTCGATCACGTTCTTCATGTCGCCGGGCGCGAGGAACTGGCCCTTCTTGATGTTGACCGGTTTGCCCGACTGGGCGCAGGCGATGATGAAGTCGGTCTGGCGGCACAAAAAGGCCGGCGTTTGCAGCACGTCGACCACGCTCGAGACGGCGGCGATTTCTTCGATCGTGTGGATGTCGGTCAGGACCGGCACGCCGATTTCGCGGCGCACGTCGGCCAGGATCTCGAGGCCCTTGTCCATGCCGGGACCGCGAAACGAGGTGCCCGAGGAGCGGTTGGCCTTGTCGAAGGACGACTTGTAGATGAACGGGATACCCAGCGCCGAGGTGATTTCCTTGAGGGTGCCGGCAGTGTCCATCGCCATCTGGCGCGATTCGATCACGCAGGTGCCGGCGATGAGAAAGATCGGGTGTTCGAGGCCGACGTCAAAACCGCAAAGCTTCATGCTGCATCTCCTGTGGTGGCGGGCGCCACGGCCTGGCCGTTGGCCGCCTTGTGCGCCAGCGCAGCCTTGATGAACGACGTAAACAACGGATGACCGGTGCGCGGGGTCGACTTGAACTCGGGATGGTACTGCACGCCCATGTACCACGGGTGCGCGTTCGCTCCGGTGCGCGGCAGTTCCATGATCTCGCACAAGTCTTCGGTCGGGGTGCGCGCCGACACGATCATGCCTGCCGCTTCGACCCGCGCCAGGTAGTGATTGTTCGCTTCGTAGCGGTGACGATGGCGTTCGGTGACCACGCTGCCGTAGATTTCGGCAGCCAGGGTGCCCGGATTGACCGCGCAGGTTTGCGCGCCCAGGCGCATGGTGCCGCCCAGGTCGGATTTTTCGTCGCGCTTTTCGACCTTGCCGTCATGGTTCTGCCACTCGTTGATGAGGGCCACGACCGGCTGGTCGGTGTCGGTGTCGAATTCGGTCGAGTTGGCGTTGGTCAGGCCCGCCATGTGGCGCGCGTATTCGATCAGGGCCACTTGCATGCCCAGGCAAATGCCGAGGTAAGGGATCTGCTTTTCGCGGGCGTAGCGCGCCGCCATGATCTTGCCTTCCACGCCGCGCTTGCCGAAGCCGCCCGGCACCAGGATCGCATCGTACTTGGCCAAGTGATCGCAACCCTTGGTTTCGATGTCTTCCGAGTCCAGGTATTCGATGTTGACCCGGCTTTCGGTATGGATGCCGGCGTGGCGCAGCGCTTCGGTGAGCGACTTGTACGATTCGGTCAGGTCGACGTATTTGCCGACCATGCCGATGGTGACCGACGCTTTCGGGTTTTCCAGCGCGTAGATCAGTTTGGTCCACATCGACAGGTCGGCCGGCGGCGCGTCCAGGCCGAGCGCCTCTAAGATGATGGCGTCGAGGCCCTGGTCGTGCAGCATCTGCGGCACCTTGTAGATGGTGTCGGCGTCCCACACGGAGATGACGGCCTGCTCTTCCACGTTCGAGAACAGCGAGATCTTGGCGCGTTCGTCGTCCGGAATCGGGCGGTCGGCGCGGCACAGCAGCGCGGTCGGGGTGATGCCGATTTCACGCAGCTTTTGCACGCTGTGCTGAGTCGGTTTGGTTTTCAGTTCGCCCGCCGAGGCGATGTACGGCACCAGGGTCAGGTGCACGAAAGCGGCCGACTTGCGCCCGGCGCGCAGCGACAGCTGGCGCGCCGCTTCCAGGAACGGCAGCGATTCGATGTCGCCCACGGTGCCGCCGATTTCAACCAGCGCCACGTCCACGCCTTCGGCGCCGCGGTAGATGTAATCCTGGATTTCGTTGGTGATGTGCGGGATCACCTGCACGGTCTTGCCGAGGTATTCGCCGCGCCGTTCCTTGCGGATCACCGATTCGTAGATCTGGCCGGTGGTGAAGTTGTTCACCTTGCGCATGCGGGTGCTGATGAAGCGCTCGTAGTGACCCAGATCGAGATCGGTTTCGGCGCCGTCGTCGGTGACAAAGACTTCGCCATGCTGCATCGGGCTCATCGTGCCGGGATCGACGTTGATGTACGGGTCGAGCTTGAGCATGGTGACTTTAAGGCCGCGCGATTCGAGGATCGCGGCGAGAGAGGCGGCGGCAATCCCTTTTCCAAGGGAAGACACAACGCCACCGGTGACGAAGACAAATTTGGTCATTGCAGATGGTGCCGAACGGCACGTGCGGGAAATTGAAATTATACCTTAAACCGGCCAATGCTTCCGCAAAACAAGGTAAAAAACAGCAACGACGGCGGACCGGGCGGCTACGTCGGGGATGACGCATTGATCAATTGGAAAGATTGCAAATTGTTTATTCCGTGTGCGGCAGCGAACAGACATGATCTTGCTCAAGCCTCAGGATTGAACTTTTACCACAGGAGGTCAAAATGTCCTACGAAGAACGCGATGCTTATGGCATGTATGTCGACAAGGGGTCGAAAGGCCCGGGTCCAGAACTGATGGGTGCGGATACCCTGATCGGTGACCACGTGCACAATCTCAAGAATGAGCATCTGGGTGAAATCAAGGAAATCATGCTCGACATGCGCACCGGTAAGATTGCATATGCAGTCATGTCGAGTGGCGGCGTGCTGACCATTGGCGAAAAACTGTTCGCCGTGCCTTGGGAAGCATTGACTCTCGACACCGCCAACAAGCGCTTTACGCTCAACATCGAGAAAGAGCGCATCGACAACGCGCCAGGTTTCGATACCGATCACTGGCCGGACATGGCCAACCAGCAATGGTCGAGCCAGATTCACAGCTATTACGGCACCAGCGCGCACTAAGCGCCTCCGGTTCCATCGCGCGCGCCCGCCTTCCTGCCAGGAGCGGGGGCGTTGCGCGCGGGGTGCGGTAGCGCTTGCCGCTCCGCCCCCGTCGCCGCCCCTTTCCGACCTCGTTTGCCGCGCTTGCCGCCTCCCCCCGTCGCGCCCCTTTCCGAGCTCGCTTGCCGCGCTTGCCGCCTGCCTTCCCGCCCTGTTTTCCGCACCTTTTCCCTCGTCGAAGCACCCCGCGCGCTTGTCGCCGCGCTTGCCTGCGATTTATAATTTCCTTTTATTAACTTTGCCAACCTGGCAAAACAAGGAATACGATGCATCGATTCACACGTTTACTCGCCTGCCTGCTGGCACCGGCCGTGCTGGCCGCCTGCGGCGGCGGTGGCAATGGCGGCGCCAGCGACAAGCCGCCGGTCACCGTCGTGCCTGGCGACAAACCACCCGTCACAGTCGCCCCCGGTGGCGACTGGCTGACCATCCATAGCGCGGCGCTGGAGATCGGCATGGCCGAAGGCCAGACGAGCGCTTTCGGGATGGATATCTCGCTTTCCCGCACCCCGTCCAAGCCATTCAATCTGGGCATCGTCGATGGCGGCGGGCTGATCGCCTCGTCCGAGGTGCTGGCCGGCACGGCGCGCCAGTACTCGGCCACCATGCGCAGTTCGAGCGACCTCCGGCCCGGCACCCACCGCAGCACGCTGGAACTGCGCGCCTGCGAAGATGATCCCCGGGTCTGCGCCAAGCCGCTCGAGGGTTCGCCCTGGCGCTTGCCGCTGACCATCAACGTCAAGCCGAAGACCGATACCAGCGGGCGCATGAGCTTCGCGCCGGCCATGGCCGAGATCACCATGCAGGCTGGCCAGGCGGCCAGCCTGACGGTCGAGGCCAGCACCAGTACCGTGCTGGGCGAGAAGGTCCATGTGGCGCTGATCGACCCGGCCGGCATCCTCGCCACGCCGCTCGGCGTGCGCACGCTGTCCGACAGGCAGTTCGCGGCAACCCTGGTGCCCGCCAAGGGCCTGGCGCCCGGCGTCTACACCAGCAAGCTGGAAATGCGCGCCTGCGCCGACGATGCGGCCGTGTGCCATCTGCCCTACGCCGGTTCGCCCTGGACGCTGGCGCTCAAGGTGACCGTCCTGCCCGCCGACAGCGTGAAACCCTTGCCGGTGCTGCCGCAACTGGGGCCATGGAGCACGTACCGGGGCAATCCGGCGCACACCGGCTATGTGCCGGCCAGCTTCGATCCGGCCAGCTTCGCGCTGCGCTGGCAGCGCCTGTTGGCGAAGGAGGATGGCTGGGCGACCGCGCCGGCGCACGATAACGGCCTGGTGTTCCAGGGCGTGGTCACGTATCGCGGCGATCGCGCCGCGCTGGTCGCCATCAGCGAGGAGAGCGGCGCTGAAGTCTGGCGCACCAGCCTGGGCCTGCCCTTCCCGGTCCTGACAAGCCACCTGAATCCGCCGGCCGCCGCCAACGGCAAGGTCTACCTGACTTCGACCAGCAGCGACGAGGCTTCGCTGTGGGTCTTCGAGCAGAAAACCGGCAAGCTGCTGAGCCGCCAGAAAATGGACACGCAGGGCCGCTATGCGCTGGCGCCGACCGTGCTCGGCGACACGCTGTATGCGCCGAACGGCAGCGCCGGTGGCTTGAGCCAGTTCCGCGCCGGCGGCCAGCAGCTCGCCTGGAGCAGCGCCCTGCCCGCTTTTGCCGACTGGACCCCGGCCGTCGATGCCAGCCATGCGTATGTGTATCTGGACGGGCGCCTGTACGCCATGGGCGTGGCTGACGGCCGGCTCGCCTACCAGGTGGACGATCCGGATCACCTGTGGCCCAGCTATAGCGGCGGCACGCCGGTACTGTCGGATAATCAATTCGGGTTTATCTCGGATAGCGGCCGTCTGGTCGCGTTCAACCTGGCCAGGCGCACGCATGCCTGGACGCTCCATGGGAAACGGGTGTCCACGCCGGCCTATGCCAAGGGCGTGCTGTACCTGTTCAACAATACCGGCAATGCGCTGGAAGCGTATGCGCCGGACTCCGGCAAGCTGCTGTGGACGGCGGCGAAGCTGAGCGACCCGGCCGACGCCACCTGGTTCGACCAGCTTGTCGTGACCGATAACCTGGCCTTCATCAGTTCCGAGGCCAGCACCCTGGCGATCGACCTGGCCAGCGGCAAGACGGTGTGGCGCTATGCGCTGGGGGGCAAGCTGTCGATCTCGGATCGGGGCATGCTGTATATCGTGAACAGGAGCGGACGGGTGGCGGCGGTCGGTTTGCAGTAATCCGCCGCGGGCGCTAAAGGTCTTGCGAATCAGAGCTCTGACCCTGGTTAGGAAATGTTTCGAGTCGGAGGTCTGACCCTGACCCATCCCCTCAAATTTCGCTTGTAAACAAGTTGGGATGCTGTTAACTTTCAATCCCAAAAACGGTGCATGCATGGCTGTGTTAGCCCTTTACTTCGTAGCGACCAAACTGCGAAGAAAAGGCACAGACCATGCATGCACAGCGAATCATACAGAAATTTTTAGATGAAGATTGCCCGTCGATTCACGTTAAGCGTAGAGCCGGTTTAGCGCTTGTAACTGATGCTGCACAGCGAGGCGGACTCACCTTGCTTCGGTTGAGCAGGCAAGTCGGCAGCGCAACAGCTCTGCGCCATCGAATCAAACAGTGCGACCGGTTGTTGAGCAATGGCCATCTAGAATCGGAGCGCCCGGAGATTTATCGCGCGCTGGCCAGGCGCGTGTTGCATGAGCACCCCCGTGTGGCAATTATTGTCGACTGGTCGGATCTGTTGAAGGACGTCAGCCAGCACGTTCTGCGTGCAACGGTCGTCCTTGAAGGGCGATCCTTCGTGACTTATGAAGAGATCCATGATTCCGATTCCTATAACGTGGCAGCGGTTCATGGCAAATTCATGGAGACGCTGCGAACCATTCTTCCGGAGCGATGCGAGCCCATCATTATCACTGACGCTGGCTTTCGCGGCACTTGGTTTAGGATGCTCAATGAACTGAAGTTTGCCTGGATCGGCCGTGTGCGTAATCGTGAGCAGATGCTTCTGCGGGGAAGCGAGGAATGGGTTGACTGTCAGCAGTTGTATCCCCGTGCACGCAAGCACGTGCAGGATCTCGGCATCGTTGACCATGTCAAAAGTGCCCCCGTCAAATGTCGTATGGTCTTGACAAAAAAAGATGGAAAAGGTCGGCAGAACAAAACTGCATTCGGCGAGAAAAAACAAAGCGCGCATAGTAAAAAGCAGGCCAAGGGGCAACGCGAGCCGTGGCTGCTCGCCGTGTCCACCAAGTTAGCCGCCCTTAATGCCGATGAGATCGTCAAGTGGTACGAGTGCCGGATGCAAATTGAACAAACCTTCCGAGACTTGAAAAACCCCCAATGGGGAATGGGACTGCGCGACAGCCAGACACGCAAACCACGACGTCTCAAGGCATTGTTGCTCATCGCCGCATTGCTCAGCTTCGCGTTCTGGCTAATCGGCCTGGCTGCCCTTGCCCGAGGATTTCGCATTCAATATGGCAGTCTAGCGAAGGCTTCACAAACCGTATCCATACTTACGCTTGCTCGTCGTTGGATCGACGAGCATCAAAAGCGAATGACTCTCCCTGAACTTGCTCAGGCCCTCACCCAGCTACGACATATGATCAAGACATATGACATTTGAGGGGAAGGGTCAGGGTCTGACCCCGGTTAGGAAATATTTCGCGGGGCTAGCAGAAGTCGCGGCTGCTGGTGTCGAGGCGGCCCATCAGGTGCGACAGGTCGACCAGGCGCTTGGCCACCAGATGCCGCACTTGCCCGTCGCTTTGCCACACGCCGTACACGCCCAGCAAGCTTGCACCCAGCACTTCGCGCCGCTGTTGTTCCACCAGGCTCGGCCAGACGATCACGTTCACGTTGCCGGTCTCGTCTTCGATGGTGACGAACAGCACACCCTTGGCCGTCGCCGGCCGCTGCCGTACCGTGACGATGCCGCAGGCCCGCGCCAGCTGCCCTTGCTTGAAGCCGTTGAGCTGCGATGCCGGCAGGAAGCGCTGGTCGAGCAGGCGCGCGCGCAGCAGCGCCAGCGGGTGCCGCCCCAGGGTCATTCCCTGCGCGCGGTAGTCGCCCACAATCTCTTCGCCTTCGCTCGGCGCATGCAGCAGCGGCACGTCTTCCTCGGGCGTGGTCGGGCGCAGCAAGTCCTTGTCGGGCACCGCGCCCACCGCTTGCCACAGCGCCTGGCGCCGGTTGCCGGCCAGGCCATGCAAGGCGTTGGCGCCGGCCAGCACCTGCAGGTCGTGCCGGTCCAGAGCGGCCCGGCGCGCGAGGTCGGCCACGCTCTCAAAAGCGCGCACGGCGCGCGCTTCTTCGATGCGCGCCGCCGACTCGGGTCGCATGCCGCGCTGCAGCGACAGTCCCAGCCGCACCGCCGGCTGCGCACCCTCCCCCGCTTCCAGGCTGGAATCCCAGCCGCTGATGGCCACGTCCACCGCGCGCACCTCGATGCCGTGGCGGCGCGCATCCTGCACCAGTTGCGAGGGGCTATAGAAACCCATCGGCTGGCTGTTGAGCAAGGCGCACAGGAAGGCGGCCGGTTCGTGGCACTTGAGCCAGGAACTGGCGTAGGCCAGCAAGGCAAAACTGGCGGCGTGCGATTCGGGAAAGCCGTATTCGCCGAAACCCTTGATCTGGTTGAAGATCGATTCGGCAAAATCGCGGGTGTAGCCGCGCCCGAGCATGCCGTTGATGATCTTGTCGTAGTATTTTTCCAGCCCGCCCTTGCGCTTCCAGGCGGCCATGGCGCGCCGCAGCTGGTCGGCCTCGCCGGCGCTAAAGTCGGCGGCGATCATCGCCACCTGCATCACCTGCTCCTGGAAGATCGGCACGCCCAGGGTGCGTTCCAGCGCCTCCTTCAATTCTTCCTTCGGGTACACGGGCTTTTCCAGCTTCTGGCGCCGGCGCAGGTAGGGATGGACCATGCCGCCCTGGATCGGCCCCGGCCGCACCACCGCCACTTCGACCACCAGGTCGTAAAAAGTGCGCGGCAGCATGCGCGGAAGCATGCTCATCTGCGCGCGCGATTCGATCTGGAAGACGCCCACCGTGTCGGCCGCGCAAATCATGTCGTAGGTGGCGCTGTCTTCGGCCGGGATGTCCTGCATCGAAAACACCGTGCCGCGCAGTTCGCCCACCAGGTCGAACGCGCGCCGCAGCACCGAGAGCATGCCGAGCGCCAGCACATCGACCTTTAATAAACCCAGTTCTTCGAGGTCGTCCTTGTCCCACTGGATCACGCTGCGGTCGGGCATGGTGGCGTTTTCGATCGGCACCAGGCGCGAGAGCTTGCCGGCGGCGATCACGAAGCCGCCCGGGTGCTGCGACAAGTGGCGCGGAAAGCCAAGCAAGCGCTGGGCCAGGGTGGCCCATTGCTGGGCCAGCGGGGATTCGGGGTCGAGCCCGCATTCGGCCAGGCGCTTGACCAGGTCGTCCTTGCTGTCGAACCAGTGGTGGGTCTTGGCGACTTTCTCGACGATGGCCAGGTCGACGCCGAGCGCCTTGCCGCTGTCGCGCAGGGCGCTCTTGGGGCGGTAGCTGATCACCACGGCGGCCAGGGCGGCGCGCGCGCGCCCGTATTTGTTGTAGATGTACTGGATGACTTCTTCGCGCCGCTGGTGCTCGAAGTCGACGTCGATGTCGGGCGGTTCGTCGCGTTCCTTGGAAATGAAGCGCCCGAACAGCAGGTTGCCGCGCGCGGGGTCGACTTCGGTGATGCCGAGGCAATAGCACACGGCCGAATTGGCGGCCGAGCCGCGCCCCTGGCACAAGATGCCGATCGAGCGCGCATGGCGCACGATGTCGTACACGGTCAGAAAGTAGGGTTCGTAGCGCAGTTCGCCGATCAGCTGGAGTTCGACTTCGAGCTGTTCCTGCACTTTTGCCGGTATGCCGAGCGGAAAGCGGTGGTGCGCGCCGATATAGGTTTCGGCGCGCAGGTAGCCGGACGCCGTCTGCCCGGGCGGCACCAGTTCATCCGGGTATTCGTAGCGCAGCTGGTCGAGCGAAAAGGTGCACAGGCGGGCGATGCGCAGCGTTTCGGCCAGGGCGTCGGGGCTGTACAGATTGGCCAGGCGCAGGCGCGCGCGCAGGTGCTGTTCGGCATTTTGCGCCAGCGCGTAGCCGCATTCGGCCACGGGCGTGTTGAGGCGGATGGCGCACAGGGTGTCGTGCAGGGGTTTGCGCGAGCGCACGTGCATGCAGACGTGGCCCAGCGCCACCACGGCCAGGCCGTGCTGCCAGGCGACTTCCTCGACCGTGGCGCGGTGGGCTTCGTCGAAGGCGCGGTGCAGCAAGGTCAAGCCCAGCCAGGCGCGCTGCGGAAAGGTGGCGGCCATCCAGGCGGCCTGGGTGTGCAGGCGGTCGAGGTCGGCCGCATCGTGGCCGGGGTAGGCGGGCAGCAAGATCGCCAGGCAGTCGGGCATGCCGGCCAGGTGGGCTTGCGCTGGGGCCGGCGACGCCAGGTCGGCGGGCGTCAGCAGATAAGTACCTTTGGCCGTGCGCGTGCGCGCCAGGGTGATCAGTTCGGCCAGGTTGCCGTAGCCATTGCGGTTGCTGGCCAGCAATATCAGCGACAGGGCTGCGCTGCCGTCCTCATGGCGCAGGTGGAAGTGGGCGCCGATGATCAGGGGCAGCGCCGCCTTTTTGGCTTCGGCATGGGCCCGCACCACCCCCGCCAGCGAACATTCGTCGGTGATGGCCAGCGCCGCGTAGCCGAGCTGGACAGCGCGGGCCACCAGTTCCTCGGCGTGCGAGGCGCCGTGCAGGAAGGAAAAGTTGGTCAGGCAGTACAACTCGGCGTAGTCGGGCAGGCTGGGGGCGGGGGCGGCGGTACTCATGCGAAAAGATTACAATCAAATGTATTGTGGAAACGACTGTATGGAAACACAGTATCATCTTTGACCATTTTCTTACCAATTGGGAATAACTATGCAGGTGCATACGGTGCGCTGTTTTGGTGCGGCGGCGGGCCACGGCAATGTGGCGCTGGTGATTGAAGAGGGTCCGCCCACGCCCGAGGCGCGCCAGGCGTTTGCGCGGGCCCAGCCGCATCCGGCATGCGTATTTCTCGACCCTGGATTACAGCGATACTGGTTCGCCGACTATTACTATCCGCACGCCAGGAGTCCCCTGTGCCTGCACGCCACCCTGGGCGCGGCGCAGGTGCTGTTCGCGCGCGCCGGGCAGGCGGCGCAGGACATCGTGCTGGCCACGGCAATGCGCGGGCAGCCCTTGCGCCTGTGCCGGCAAGCAGACAATTTTTTCGTCGCGCTGCAGCCCCAGAGCGTGCCCGAGGTCGCTGTCGATGGCGCGCTGGCCGCGTGGCTGCTGGACCAGCCTGAGCTGACACTGACGGCAGCGCCCGTGCTGGCCTCGGTCGGCAGTCCCAAGCTGCTGCTCGAAGTGCTGGACCGCGCCACCCTGCACGCGCTCCGCCCCCCGCTCGATCGCATCCTGGACTGGGGCCGCGCGCATGGCGTGAGCGGCTGTTACGTGGTGTGCCGCATCGGCGAGGATGTCTACGAAGGGCGCAACTTCAACCACCTCGATCCCGCCATGGAAGACCGGGCCACGGGGGTGGCGGCCGGGGCCCTGACAGCCCACCTCGGGCGCGCCATCACCCTGCACCAGGGTGGTGCACTGGGTGCGTCCTGCCTGATCCGCACCCGGTTGGAGGATGGCGCGATTCTGGTGGGCGGACGGGCCGAGGCCGTGCCTGCCAATTGACAACGTTGTCATTGCACCACACCGCGCTGGACTGGTGCGGCGAAAATTGCATTAGAATCATTCACCTTTCGATAATAAAACCCGGAGACTGTCGCGTGTTCACCCCCACCACTTTACGTAGGTCCGTCTTGCTCGCTTTGTACGGCAGTGCTGCTCTTGCCGTGTACGCCCCCGCCAGCTTCGCCCAGTCGGGCCAGCAAGCCACCAAGGAAGAAGTCATCCCCAGCGTCAGCGTGGTCGGTTCGCGCCGCGTCTCGGCCACCTCCGCCACCGATACGGCGGTCCCGGTCGATCTGATTCCCATGACCCGCATGGCCGAGCAAGGCGGCCAGTTCGACCTGGCCCAGACCCTGACCTATATCTCGCCATCGTTCAATTCCACGCGCCAGAGCGGAGCCGATGGCGCCGATCTGGTCGATTCGGCCGCCCTGCGCGGCTTAGGTTCCGACCAGACCCTGGTGTTAATGAACGGCAAACGCCGGCACAGCACCTCGCTGGTGAACATCTTCGGCGCCCGCAACCGCGGCAATACCGGCACCGACATGAATGCGATTCCGCTCTTGGCGGTGAAAAACATCCAGGTGCTGCGCGATGGCGCCGCCGCCCAGTACGGCTCCGACGCGATCGCCGGGGTCATCAATATCGAACTGAAACGCTCGCTCGGCTGCGAAACCGTGTTCGGCGCGGGCCAGTATTCGGCTGGCGACGGCGAGAATATCCTGGCGTCGGCCTACTGCGGCGTGGCCGTCGCCGGCGGCGTGGTCGGCATCACGGGCGAGTATCTCGACCGCGACCGCTCGAACCGGGCCGAAGCGGGCAGCCTGCGCACCATCGGCGACAGCAAGGTGCAGAATCAGACCCTGTACCTGAACGGCGACATTCCCCTGGTCGACGGCAAGCTGTACTTCACGGCCGGCACCCAGAAGCGCGACGCCTCCTCGGCCGCCTTCGGCCGCGGTGCGGACCAGATTCCGACCCGCAATGCGCAAGCCATGTACCCGAACGGCTTCGCCCCGTTCATCAATGCCGACATCGACGACCATTACGGCACCATCGGCTATCGCGCCAAGCTGGGCGAGTGGAATGCGGACTTTTCGCAGACCTACGGCTACAACAAGATGCATTACAACATCAGCAATACGCTCAATGCCTCGATCGCCAACCTCGACCTGATCAAGGGCGGCAAGGGCGTGTCGGCCTCGCAGTTCGACGCGGGCGGTTTCGCGGCCACGCAGCTGACCACCAATGCCGATGCCAGCCGCTTCTATCCGAACATCCTGAGCGGCATGAACCTGGCGTTCGGCGCCGAGTTCCGCAAGGAAAACTACGAAATCTTCGCCGGCGAAGCCGGTTCCTACAACGATGTCGACGGTGCCGGCTTCGGCGGCGACCCGGGCAGCCAGGGCTTCCCGGGCTTCCGTCCGGCCGACGCGACCGACCGCAGCCGCCACAGCGTGGCCGCCTACGTCGATGTCGAGACCGACATCACCGAGCGCCTGAAAGTGCTGTCGGCCGTGCGCTACGAAAAGTTCAGCGACTTCGGCAACAGCGTGACCGGCAAGCTGGCCGCCGCCTACAAGATCAGCGATGCAGTGCTGATGCGCGGTTCGGCCAGCACGGGTTTCCGCGCGCCATCGCTGCAGCAAGGCTACTTCTCGTCGACGTTTACCGAGTTCGTCAACGGCAATCCGGTCGATTCGGTGTTCGCGCCGAATGGCGGCAACGTGGCCAATGCGATCGGCATTCCGAAACTGAAGGAAGAAAAATCGGTCAGCTTCACCCTGGGCGGCACCTGGACCCCAACTCCGACCACCTCGGTCACGGCCGACCTGTACCGCATCGCCATCGATGACCGCATCGTGTTTTCGGGCCGCTTCGACGCCGATAACTACGCGCCGATCGTGCCGCTGCTGAGCACCCTGGGCGTGGGCGCGGCCCAGTTCTTTGTCAATTCGATCGATACCAAGACGCAAGGCCTGGACCTGACCGTGTCGAACCGCAGCGAAGTGGCGGGCGGCAAACTCAATACCTTCCTGGCCATGAACATCAGCAAGACCGAAGTGACGGGCGTGAACGCGCCGGCCGCGTTCAAGGGTTATGAAGAGGTGCTGCTGTCCGAGCGCGAGCGCCTGTTCCTGGAACAGGGCGGACCGCGGCGCAAGGCGACTTTGGGCTTCGAGTATTTGCTGGGCAAGGTCGGCACCGATTTCAAGGTGATCCACTTCGGCAAGCAAACCCTCGGTACCTGGTCCGGCGCTCCGACCCCGAACCAGGTGTACAAGGCCAAGACCTCGGCCGACCTCAGTTTTACGTATAATTTCAGCGAGAAGACCAAGCTGACCCTGGGCGGTGCGAACATTTTCAGTGTCAAGCCGACCGAGCAGAATCCGGACGAGACCGACAATGGCTTCAAGTACGAGTCGGTCCAGTTCGGCATGAATGGCGCTTCGTACTTCGCCCGCCTGTGGCATAAGTTTTAAGCGAAGCGGTAGCTGAGCAGGCAGCTATCCAGGTAGCTGCTTGGTAAGGGGCAGACATGGTCTGCCCTTTTGCATTATTGTGTCGGCTGGCCCCTTGGTGGGCAGCCCTGTGACTGTTGAAAAGGATGAAGAATGAAACCAACTTACGCGCTGGCATTGGCCACGCTGCTCGCCTGCGTGCCGCTCACGCGTGCAGGCGCGGCGGCGCCTGCCGCTACTGCCGCTCCTGCTGCGCCGACCGCCTCGGTACCTGTGACGGCGCCCGATGCGGCCCGGGTACAGGCCGTGCAAGCCATGCTCGCTGCCATGCAGTCGGAAAAGATGATGCGCTCGGTGGCCGGTGCGAGCCGCTATGCGAATGAAGAGCAGCGCGCCAGCGTGTTCGCCAAGCTCGACAAGGTGCCGCCGCAGCAGATTTATCAGCGTCTGGCAACGCCAGTGGCGCGCGTGATCGGGGTGGAGACGGCCAATGAATTGACGGCATTTTATGCCTCGGATTACGGCAAGCGCTTGTTGCAGCAGACCTATAACAGCCGGGCCAGCATGTTCCCGCCGGAACCGCCGGTACCGAATGCGGCCGAGAAGAAGATGCTCAAGCGGCCCGCGCTGGTGCAGGCGCGCAAGGAGCTGGCAGGCGCCGATGCGACGATCCGGCATGAGGCGTTTGTGTTGTTGCAGGCGATTATTAAGAAGTAACTGGGCGGGTGCCCAAAACTGCAGCCTCGTCGTTCCTGGCATTGCCAGAAACGACTTCCCGCGCCAAGGCGGCATTCGGCTGGAACCCAAGTGTTGCCGTCGTTCCCGCGCCAAGGCGGCACTCGGCGGGAACCCAAGTTCGTTCAGTAGCAGACGGCTCGGCAAAATTGGGTTCCCGCCTGCGCGGGAACGACGGTTTTAAGGTTGGAGGTCTGACCCCGGTTTGCCCCGGTTAGCCGGCGTCGGCCTTGCTCCCCGCGGGAAAGTCGATCCGCACGCTCAGGCCGCCCAGTTTGGCCGATTCGCCCAGGCTCAGCTTGCCCCCGTGGCGCTCGGCAATCGCCTTGATGATCGCCAGCCCCAGCCCGCTGCCGCTGGCCTCGCTGCCGGCGATGCGGTAAAAACGGTTGAACACCCGCTCCCTTTCCTCGGCCGGAATGCCCGGTCCACTGTCTTCCACCACCAGGCTGGCCAGCTTGCCCTCGCCGCTCACGCTGAGATCGACCGTGCCGCCGGCCGGCGTATATTTCAAGGCGTTATCGACCAAGTTGCGCAGCATGATCATGAGCGCATCCGGCTGGCCCGCCACCTGCACCGCATCGGCGCGCGTGAGCCCCAGGTCGATGCCGCGCGTCTGCGCCGCGCCCGCCAGGTCCGACAGCGCGCGCCGGGCCAGCTCGGCCAGGTCGACCGGCTGCGTCTTGACCCCGCTGGCAGCGCTCGCTTCCTGGCGCGCCAGCACCAGCAATTGCTCGACCAGCCGGGTGGCCCGCTCGATGCCGGCCGTCAAGCGTCCGATGGCCACCCCGCGCGCTTCCGGACTGTCGGCCCGCTCCAGGCTCAGCGCCTGCAGTTTCAGCGCTTGCAGCGGCGTGCGCAGTTCGTGCGCGGCGTCGGCCACGAAATGCTGCTGGGCGTCGAACGCGGTTTTCACGCGCCCGAACAAGAGGTTCAATTCCTGCACCAGCGGCAATACTTCGTCCGGCAGATCGGCTTCGGACACGGGCGAGAGATCGTCGGCCTGGCGCGCCGCCACCTGGGCGCGCACGCGCGCCACCGGTTGCAGCGAGCCGCTCACCACCCACCACACGACCAGCATCAGGATCGGCATCATCACCGCAATCGGCCCGACCGTGCGCAGCGCCAGGTTGCCGGCCATGTTGCGCCGCACCGCCATGTCCTGGGCGATCTGCAGGGTCTGGGTACTGGTTTGCACCGAAAACACGCGATAGGTGGTGTTGTTGGCCTTGATGTTGGAAAATCCCAGCACCGCGTGCTGCGGCAGACGCGCGCGCGATACCGTACGGAATACCTGCACCCCGTCCGGGGTCCAGACCTGCACCATCAGATCGTTGTTTTCGGCGTCCGCTTCGACATTGGCCGCCGCTTCGGTATTGGCCAGCGGCGTGCTGGAACGCAGCGATAGCGCCATCTGCTGCATGTGGTAATCGAAAATCTGGTCGGCGTCGGACAGGGCCGTGCGGTACGCGATCGAGGCTTGGGCAACGGCGGCAATACTGATGGCCGCGAGCAAAAACCACAACAGGCGACCGCGCAGCGAGTGCGCCAGATTCATAGCTTGGGCACCATGTAGCCGACCCCGCGCACGTTCTGGATCAGTTCGCTGCCTAGCTTCTTGCGCAAGCCATGGATGTAGACTTCCACCGCATTGCTGCTCACTTCATCGCGCCAGCTGTACAGCTTTTCTTCCAACTGGGCGCGCGAAAGCACCACCCCGGGACGGGCGATCAGCGCTTCGAGCACCGCCCATTCGCGCGCCGACAGGGTCACGGCGGCGCCGTCGACCAGCACTTCGCGGGTGGCGGGGTTGATGCTGATGGCATTGTATTCAAAGATCGGTTCGCCGCGCCCGGCGGCACGGCGCAGCAAGGCGCGGATGCGCGCCAGCAGCTCGTCGAGGTCGTAGGGTTTGAGCACGTAGTCGTCGGCCCCGGCGTCGAGGCCGGCAATGCGCTGTTCAACCGCGTCGCGCGCGGTCGCCACCAGTACCGGGGTGCGGTCCTTGCGCGAGCGCATGGAGCGCAGCACTTCCAGGCCATCCTTGCGCGGCAGCCCCAAATCGAGCAGGACCAGGTCGTAGCTTTGCGACTGGCGCAAGGCCGTGTCGGCCATTTCGCCATCCTTGACCCAGTCCACCGCGTAGTGCTCGGCCCTGAGCAGGTCGAGCACCACTTCGCCGATCATCGTATCGTCTTCCACCAGCAGCAGCCGCATCACTTCCTTCTTTCTCGAACCGGCGGGCGGAACAGGGCACGATTACCCGATCCGCACCGGAATGAAGATTCTGTCATTACCGCGCTGAATCAGCAAGGCCACCGACTTGCTGGCCTTGCCCACCACATCGCGCACCTGCTCGACCGAATTGACGGTACGGCCATTGACGGACAGTAAAACATCGCCCGGCTGCACCCCGGCATTGGAGGCGGCGCCGCCCGCATCCTCGATCACCAGGCCCGACGCGATGCCGGACTGGCGCTTCTCGTTGGGGTCGAGCGGACGCAGGGCCAGGCCAAGTTTCGCGCTCTGGTCGGCGCCGGCGGCCGGTTCGTGATCGTCTTGCGCAATCTTGTCGCTGGCATTGGCCAGGCGCGCATCGATGCGCACGATCTTGCCGTCGCGCCAGACGTCGAGGCTGACCTTGTCGCCAGGCTGGGCCACGCTGAGCATGGCTGGCAAGTCGCCCGAGGCAATGATCGGCTGGCCGTTCAGCTTGCGGATGATATCGCCCGACTTGAGGCCCGCCTTGTCGGCCGCGCCGCCTTTTTCCACGTTCGACACCAGCGCGCCTTCGGGCGAGTCGAGCTTGAAGGAATCTGCGAAGCCCTGGTTCACTTCCTGGATCGCTATGCCGAGCTTGGCATGCTGCACCTTGCCGGTGGAAACGATCTGGTCCTTGATGCGGTACGCCACATCGATCGGAATGGCGAACGACAAGCCCATGTAGCCGCCGGTCTGGCTGTAGATCTGCGAATTGATGCCGACCACTTCACCCTTGGTGTTGAACAGGGGGCCGCCCGAGTTGCCGGGGTTGACCGCCACGTCGGTCTGGATGAAAGGCACATAGCTATCGTCGGGCAGCGAGCGGCCCTTGGCGCTGACCACGCCGGCCGTGACCGAGCTGTCCAGGCCGAACGGCGAACCGATCGCCAGCACCCACTCACCGACCTTGAGATCGCTTGATTTACCGATTGGCACGACCGGCAGGTTCTTGGCGTCAATCTTGAGCACCGCCACATCGGTCTTGGGGTCCGAGCCGAGCACCTTGGCGCGGTATTCGCGCCGGTCCTGCAGCTTGACCGTGACTTCCTTGGCGTCGCGCACCACGTGCGCGTTGGTCAGGATGACACCGTCCGGGCTGATAATGAACCCGGAACCGGCGCCAAAAACGGGCGTGTCGCGTTGTTGTCCACGGGGCATCTGCGGCCCCTGGAAGCGACGGAAAAATTCGAAAAACGGGTCGTTCTCGTCAAACTGCGGCGGAACGCGGCCGCGCTGCTGGCCCATGGCCGTCTTGGTGCTGCCCATCACGCGGATGTTGACAACGGCCGGGCCGTTGCGCGAGACCAGCGCGGTGAAATCGGGCAGCACGACGCCGGCCGCGACCGGCGCGGGAGCGCCTGCATTGACGGGCGTGGCCGGCGCGGCGGACGCAGCCGGTGCTGCCGAAGCGACAAGCGGCGCGGCAGGCGCGACGGCGGCGGCCGACGCGACTGCGTTGTTATGGTTGACCGCGATCGCACCAACCGCTCCCCCAATGGCGCCGGCGGCGGCAAGGGCAAGCGTGAGACGCTTAGCGGTGATGACAGTGATGGCACCTTCGTTATGCATGGACGTACTCCTGGTTTGAAAGGATATGTTCAGTAACTGTGGTCAATGAGGCTTGTTGTTGTTTGCTAATTCGTTTGCTGCTTCGCTTACTGCTTCGTACTAAATGCTTTCTTGTGACCACCTGATACCTGGTCGATGATGTAATGATGCGGCAGCAGACTTAGGGTTGTCTTAATTTCACCTCGCGTGCGGCACGTCGTTTGCACATCGTTTCCGACAGTGGAGACGGCCCGACCGCACGTGGAACGGGGCGCCCCTTGCTGCGGGCGCCCCGGTGTCACTTAGCTCAGCTCGCTAAAAGCCGGGCTGAGCCTGGTCAGGCCGCCTGGCGCTGCTCCAGCACCTGCACATTGTCGCCACCGTCGATGACGATCTTGCGCGGCTTGAGGGCCTCGGGCACTTCGCGCACCAGTTCGATCGTCAGCATGCCGTTGTCGAACGATGCGGTGGTGACCTTGACGTGGTTCGCCAGCTGGAAGCGCTGCTCGAAATCACGTGCCGCGATGCCGCGGTGCAGGTAGGTGCGCTGCGTGTCCTCTTTCTGCTTGCGGCCGGTGATCTGCAGGCTTTCGCGCTCGGTGATGATCTCGACTTCCGAGCGGTCGAAGCCAGCCAGTGCCATCACAATCCGGTACTTGTCTTCGCTCACCAGTTCGATGTTGTACGGTGGATAGCTGGGCTGCGCGTCAGCGCGCTGCGATTCCAGCATGTTGGCCAGACGGTCGAAGCCGATAGCGGAACGATAGAGAGGAGTCAGGTCGAATGTACGCATGATAAATATCCTTTTAGAAGTTAAGCGATAAGTTGACGGACCTCCATGGAGCATCCGTTGAATCCAATCTAATGGCGCCGGCAAGGGTTTTCAAGGCCTTGAAAAATACGATTTTTTGCCCAATGCACCAAAAAATATTTTGAAAATATGGGCTTGCGGCAAAAACGATTCAGCCTTCGGCCGCTGACCGTGCCCAACGCTGACAGGAAGCGGCAAGCGCCACGGTGACAACGGTTGCTGATGCAGGCGGTGCGGCGGATGCGGCTGCGGCTGCGGGTGCGGCTGCGGATGCGGCAAGGTTACGGCACGAGGAAGCGCACCGGAATCGCCATCGCCCGTGCGAGGATGGTGCGGCGCATCAGGCAGCGCGGCAGTGGGCGCCAGGCCGCGTCAGTCGAAGGCGCAGTCTTCAGCCATCTTGTCGGCAGCGCGGCGGTGGCGCTCGGCGCGCCGTTCGTACTGCTGCGCCGCCTGGACGTTCACGTGCTCCACCACCGCCAGCGCGCTGCGCAATGCGTCCGACATGCAGCGCGCCGCGGCGGCCATGCTGTCGGCGGGCGTGGCCGGTTGCGGCTGTCCCTGGCGCGCTGCGCGCTCGATGCGGGCCCGCAACACCGAGGCGCGCAGCCAGCCCGCATCGCCCGGGCGGCGCACGACCAGTTCGCGCCACGCATTGCGCCCATCCCCGGCAATGGCAAGCGTCAAGCCGCGCGGCGAGACGCTGCGGCCGCGGTGCATGATGGTGTCACCAACCACCTCGGCGTATTCGGTGCGCCCTTCAACACTCATGCGGATCTTGGTTGTATCCGGCAGGAACAAGCACTTCCACTGATACCCTTTTGCGGTACCGTCGGCCATGGTGCGCGACGCGCGTGCCGTCTCGGCCGCCAGCCAGGCATCGATGGCCATGCCCAAGGCCTCATCGACGGAAACGTTGCTGCCGGTGGCATGCAAATAGGCAACCAAACGTGCCAGCGTTGTGTCTTTTACCGGCGCGCCCCCTACGGCAAATGTTCTCGTTTGACTGTCCATTTCTGTCTCGTTTTGTCTTATTTTGTCTTATTTGGACAGCGCCGGGGCGTGTTCGTTCAAACCAGACAAAATAAGACAAAATAAGACAAAACCAGACAGCGAAACGAGACGGTTTGCCGTAGGGGGAGCGCCATGAATAGGGACAACTTCCCGCCGTATTCATAACGATTTGCAACTCGCAGCGGCCACCCGCGCGGCATCGGAATGCCGCGGTGGGAATGTCATTTGTTTTACCGGCGGACGCGGCAAGTACCGGTGACGCAAGGCTTTCGGTAAAATCAGGTTCGCCTGCGAATACCCGCAGAAATTGCTGATCTTTATCGTATTGACGCTCCCATGCCCCTTCCGTTTCGCCGCTTCCTGCCATCCCCCATTCCTGCCGCCTGCGCGCTGGCCCTGCTGGGCACGCTGGCCCTGCCGGCTAGCGCCGCCGTGCCCGCCCCGCGCGACCTGCCCTACCCCGGCACCATCGTGCTCAAGGTCGACGCCACCAATGTCGGACAGCAGATTTTCCGCATCCGCGCCACCATTCCGGCCGCGCCGGGTCCGCTGACCCTGCTGTATCCGCAATGGGTCCCGGGCAATCATGGCCCCAGCGGACCGCTGAACCAGCTTGCTGGTCTGCGCCTGTCGGCCGACGGCAAGCCACTGGCATGGACGCGCGATCCGGTCCAGGTGCATGCCTTCCATCTGACCGTGCCGGAGGGCGCCACCGCGGTCGAGGCCGAATACCAGTTCCTGTCGCCGGTCGAGCCGGCCCAGGGCCGCATCACGATGACCAGCGAGATTCTCGGCGTGCAATGGCAAGCCATGACCCTGTATCCGGCCGGCTACTTCAGCCGCCGCATTCCCGTGCAAGCCTCGCTCAAGCTGCCCGATGGCTGGCAGTACGGCACCGCGCTCGAAACCGCCGCGCGCCGCGGCAACGACATCAGCTTCAAGCCGCTGGACCTGGAAACGCTGATCGATTCGCCCGTGTTCGCGGGCCGCCACTTCCGCCGCATCGACCTCGATCCCGGCGCGGCCGTACCGGTGCACCTGAACATCGTGGCCGACAATCCGGAGAGCCTGGAGGCCAAGCCGGAACAGATCGCCGCGCACCGCGCGCTGGTGAAGGAGGCCGCCAAGCTGTTCGCATCCCACCATTACAAACATTACGATTTCCTGTTTGCGCTGTCGGACGAATTCGGCGGCATCGGACGCGAGCACCACCAGTCCAGCGAAAACGGGGTCAAGCCCGGCTACTTCACCGACTGGGCCAAGAGCGAGGCGGGACGCGACCTGCTGCCGCACGAGTACACCCACTCCTGGAACGGCAAGTTCCGCCGTCCGGCCGATCAGGATGTGCCGAATTTCAACGTGCCACTGCAGAACAGCCTGCTGTGGGTGTACGAAGGCCAGACCCAGTACTGGGGCAATGTGCTGGCGGCGCGCTCGGGACTGGTATCGGCCGCCGGCATCCGCGATACCATCGCCGCCTACGCCGCGCGCTACGACCGCGTGCAGGGCCGCGCCTGGCGCACCTTGCAGGACACCGTCAACGACCCGATCGTGCAGGCGCGCCGCGCGCTGGGCTGGAGCAACTGGCAGCGCAGCGAAGATTATTACGTCGAAGGCATGCTGATCTGGCTCGACGTCGATACCCGCATCCGCGAACTGTCCGGCGAGCAGCGTTCGCTGGACGATTTCGCGCGCGTCTTTTACGGCGTCGACAATGGCAGCGTCGGCCCCGCCTATTACCAGTTCGACGACGTGGTGCGCACCCTGGCATCGGTGCAGGCGTTCGACTGGGCGCCCTTCCTGCGCGCCAAGCTCGACAGCAATGCCGCGGGCGCCCCGCTCGACGGCCTGGCCCGCGCCGGCTGGAAGCTGGTCTATACCGACACCCCCACCGAGATCATCAAGGGCCAGGAAGAGCGCAACAAGATGACCGACTTCAGCTATTCGCTTGGCTTTTCCGTCAAACACGATGGCGCGATCGATGGGATCGAATGGGATGGCGTCGGTTTCCGCGCCGGGCTGTCGGGCAATAGCACCATCGTGGCCGTCAACAACCGCGCCTACAAGCCGGAAGTGCTGAAAGCGGCAGTGAAGGCCGCGCGCGACGGCAAGTCTCCGCTCAACTTGCTTGTCAGGAAAGGCAGCAATTTCCGCACCGTGGCGCTCGATTATCAGGGCGGCTTGCGCTATCCGCGCCTGGAACGCATTCCCGGCAGCAAGGATCGGCTCGACACCATCCTGCAGCCGCGGCGCTGAGCTGGCGCCGAAGCACGCGAAAACCACACTCCGGCGGGCCGGCGCGAGATTGTTTGCGGCATTGCTGTCAACGCCGGCCGACACTGGTATATTCTGAAGCATTGCCGTCGAGCACGGCTTCCTGAAGCCGTCCCAATGAGCACGAGCATCGAGGTAGCGCAGGGCCAGGCGCAGGCAATCGCGCAACTGTCGGAGGAAAACGCCTTTCTGCGCGAGGAGCTGCGGCGCGTGCGCGAAGCGGAGCGCACCTTGGACGCGCTGCTCGACAATGCGCCGGTGCTGATCTCGGCCAAGGCGCTCGACGGCACGATTCTCATGGCCAGCCGCCACTTCGAGATCCTGGACGGCTACGATGCGGCCGCCTTCGTGGGCCGCAAGGTGTTCGACCTTTTCCCGCCGGACATTGCCGAGCAGCTGTGGCGCAACGACCAGCGCGCCGCCACAGAACGGCGCGCCATCCACGAAGAAGAAACCGTGTACCACCGCGACCAGTCCCTGCACACCTATGCCACGGTCAAGTTTCCCCTGTTCGACGATGACGGCGCCGTGATTGCCACCTGCGCGGTGTCGACCGACATCACCGACGTGCGGACGGCCCAGGCCGACAGCCTGACCGACGAATTGACGGGGCTCAAGAACCGGCGTTATTTCAATATGCGTTTCGTGGAAGAGCAGCGGCGCGCGCAGCGCGACCAACGCCTGCTGACCTTGCTGCTGGCCGATGTCGACCGTTTTAAGGGTTACAACGACACGCACGGCCATCCGCAGGGCGACGTGGTGCTGGGCGCCGTGGCGCAGGCGATCCGGCGCACCCTGAACCGGCCGGGCGACCTGGGTTTCCGCCTTGGCGGCGATGAATTCGCCTGCCTGTTTACCGCCAATAGCGAAGAGGAAAGCGTGGAGCTGGCCGAGCGCATCCGCGCGGCGCTGGCAGCCGAGGCCATCCCCCACCTGGCCAACGATCCGTATGGCACGGTGACCTTGTCGATCGGGCTGGCATTCCTGTATCCGCACGATGCCGAGGATGCGCTTGCGCAAGGTGCGGCGTACGAACGGGGCGACCAGGCGCTGTACCGGGCCAAGCACAAGGGACGCAATACCGTTTCGCGCTGATGGTGCTATGCTGCGCCCTATGACTACCGATACCGACATCCAGCTGAGCGGCCCGTTCAAGGCCAGTGACAGCACCAGCCGTTCCCACGACGTCAAGGCGATCCGCATTTTCGACGAGGGTTACGGAATTATTGACGTGTACGTGGACTTCGCTGCGCCGATTGACGGTGGGCTGTACAAGGACAAGGTCCTCGTCGGCAACATCATCGACCGCCTGCGCGCGCTGGGCTACGTGGGGCCGAACTTTTCGCACAGCGACCCGGGCCTGCAGGACCGCAAGCTGATCGTGCTCGAAGCCCCTGAAGAATTCAGCGCCTTCGCCAAGCTCAAAGGCTGGAAGAATTTGGCCGAAGAATTCGACGACGAATAAAACGCATCGCCCCCTCCGGAAACGTGTCGCGCCGTTGGAAAAGAGGCGCATTGGCGCATGCCCGTTGATTTCAAAACCGTCCTTCCCGCGCAGGCGGGAATCCAAGGCACTGGTGTCAAGCAGCGGTGCCTTGAATGACGGCCGGGGCGCGCAAGTCCGCGAACCGAATTGCCAGCTCAGCCGACAACGGCATCTATCTCCTCCTCAAGCGCTCACATAGCGCGCACTCCACGCCGCAATCATGCCGGCGACCCACACCGCATCTTCCCTGCGCGTGAGCAAATGATCGGCATCGTCGAGCGATACAAAACTCTTCGGATGCTTGGCCGCCTGGAAAATATGCAGCGCATTATCGATCCCCACGGTACGGTCGTGCGGCGAATGCATGACCATCAGGGTACGCTTGAGCTGGCCCGTGCTGGCGTTCAGATTCTGCTCGGCGGCATCGAGCAAGAACTGGCGCTTGATGGTAAACGGCCGCCCGGCCAGCTGTACCTGCGCCTCGCCCTCGGCTTCGATCACCCCGAGCTTTTCCCCGAACAGCCCGCTGACATGCGACGGATCGCTGGGCGCGCCCACGGTCACGACGGCGCGCACCTCATCGATGCTGGCGGCAGCCGCCAGCACGGCAGCGCCACCGAGGCTGTGTCCGATGAGGATCTCGGGCGCCTTGAGCGCGCCGCGCATGAAAGCGGCGGCAGCCACCAGATCCTGCACATTCGATGAAAAATTGGTATTTGCAAAATCGCCTTCGCTCGCGCCCAGCCCCGTGAAATCGAAGCGCAGCACGGCGATGCCATGCTCGGTCAGGGCCTGGGCGATGCGGCTGGCCGCAAACACGTCCTTGCCGCAGGTAAAACAGTGGGCAAACAGCGCATACGCGCGCACCGGGCCGTCGGGCGCATCGAGACGGGCCGCCAGCTTCTGGCCATCGGCCCCGGGAAACTCCTGTCGTTCGCTGTGCATCCATGCTCCTTGTAATTAATCCAGCGAGCATCTTACTCCGGGGATGGCGGCCGCGCGAGGCTGGCCCACGGCCGGGCGTGATGCCGGGCTGTACGACAAGGGCGCATGCGAGCGCAGGGGGAGCGGCGGTAGGTCAGCGCGCGCTCATCCGATAGATTGGGCACGCATGGCGTTGGCGAAGCGCAGCGCTTCCCGCCACAGGCTGCCCGGGAAAAATCCGGGCGACAGGGCCACTGTCGTCACGGCGGCGCGCCTGGGCAGGCCGCTCGCCGTGAGCAGCTGCGCCGCCTCTGCCATGGCAATGAGTGCATCGGCGTCCTGGACCTCGGAATCGCCATGCGTATCGTAGCGATTGCAAAAAGCGTCGAGATCGATGTCCAGCAAGATATGGCCGTCGAAGGAGTGCGCCACCTCGAGCGCCGCCGCCAGGTTCATGCGGTGGTAGGGAATGCCCGGCCTGGCGCAGTTCTGTTTCTCGACGCGGATGAAGCCGCTGTCGGGCGCGAGGCCGATGGCCAGCGATGCCGCGCCGCGCCCGCCGGCCTGGGCTGGCCCCGGAACGTGCAGCATCGCGTCGATGGCGGCGCTGCCGATCATGGGCGCGATGAAGCCGCCGATGCCGATATAGCCGCGCGTGGCGAAACGGCGCACGGTTTTCGGGTCGTCCAGTGTCATGACATCCGATCCGAGCGGTGCCAGGTATTTCCTTCGGTCCGCATCCGGCAAGAGGCTCGGGCCGTTCAAGTCGTCGTGCGCATCGATGTGGAGCAGCAGCGTCGGCCGCCCGTCGTCCTTGAGCAAGGGAGCGCGGCACCAGGCTTCGAGCGCATGGGTGTGCTCGAGCATGAGGGCGAAGCGCCGGCCGGAGGCCGGGTCATCCTCGATCTGGCGCCAGTTCGCCATCTCGCCCGCTGCGATGCCGAGCTGGTCGAGCGCCGCCCGCGTCAGGTCGGCGTCGGCCGGCGCCCGTGCCACGTGCACCGACACCATCTCGACGAAGAACGTGCGCGCCGTTTCCCCAAGCAATTGCGGTGCGCGGTCGTGAAAAATGCGCGCCAGATCGGCCATGACCGCGCTGGCATCGGCGCCCGCCGCACGCGGCACGGCAACCACCGGTGTGGACGCGTTCATATTGCCTCCCTGTCGGCGCGCGCCAGCAGCGCAAGGCACGCCAGTTCGCGCCGCGTGACCGGCTCGCGCCGTCCATTCACGCCAGCAAGTTCGAGGATGCCCTGCCCCGTATCGTCCTCCAGGCCGACGGCGCCCTCGGCATCGGCCAGGGCGGCATCGTCGCAAGCGGCGAACAGCCAGGCCAGCCTCTCGGCCGCCTCGCCGGCGACGACCCGGACGATGGCCCGGTTCTGTTCGGAAAGATCCGCTTTCCAGCCGTACAATCCCTGGGCGAAGGCGGCCACCCGCACCTCGGCTTGCGCCCTCTGCCCCGCCAGCCAGCCATCCATGCCGGACAAGTGGCCGAGCAAGGTCGTTTGGCCGCGCAGCATCTCATCGCCCCCGCCGTCGCCGATGTACAGCCGCAGTGCTTCGATGGCACTGTCGGCATGCGCCTCGCGGCGATCAGCGCCCAGGCGTTCGAACAGGGCGTCGAGCTCGGCCCGTACCGGCGCCGGCACATACGCGCGGATGCGCTGATAGATGGCACGGTCGTCGTCCACCACCTCTTGCAGATGGCGCAGCCGCGGAAGCTGCTCCGCCATGTTGGCCAGGTACATGAGCAACAGGGCGTCGACCTGGTCCTGCCCGGCGTCAAGCGCGCTGCCGTCGCGCTTGCGCAGGGCGGGATGGTGTGCGGCCACGCTGTCCACCAGCGAGGCCGGGGTCATGCCGCAAAACAGCGCCACCAGCTGCGCCGCAGCCGCGCCCGCCAGGGCCTCCACTTGTGCGGGTTCGACCGTGGCCGTGGCGGCAAACCCTTCTGTTCCATACACGCTGTGCAGCAAGCCCGCCAGGCGCACCTCGAGCGGCGCGCCCCAGCGGTCGAGGATGCGCTCGACGCCCTTGAGGTGATCGAGAAAGCTGCCATCGGAGTGGGGCACCGTCGCGGCGCCCTGCTGCCGCAGGAAAGCCAGTACCTGCTCGCGTTGCGGCATGGCGACGTGCCTCGTCATCGCCGGGCTCGGACGGTCGTCCGCCCAGAACGAAAAGATCACGGTGTAGCGTGCCCAGTCATTGACCCGGGCGACGGCGTGAAATGACCGCTCCGACATCTCGAAGCCGACGGCCCGGTTGTGGGCGGGCTCGATCACCGAATGCAGCGCACCGATATCGTTCCCCGCAAGAAGCAACAATTCACCGCCGCGCTCCGGTTGCCAGCCGCGGTTGAGCTGGACCAGCAAACGATGGGTTTCGCGCTCGCCGAGCGGCTCGTCGGTGTGAATGCCGATGGTTTGGCCGCTCACCAGCTTATGCGCCGTCACGCTGGCCCGGCCGCTCATCTTGCGCTTGAAAGCGCTGGCGTAGCGCGACGTGATCGCCGCCAGCGTTTCCGGGGCGAACAGGATGCGGCACTCTTCCGGCATCGAGGTGGCCGTCAAGTCCAGCTCGTACTGTTCAAAGAAGGACGCGGTATGCAGGCGCCAGCGCGCGCCTGTTTCCATCCATGCCAGCAGGTTCTCCGCCAACCGGTCCGGCAGCGTGCCGTCGCGGAAAAAATGGGGAAACGGGGCGCGCGCCGTCTCGCCCGGGACCAGCCGTTCGGCAAGTTGCGCCGGGCTCATGCTGCTTCTCTGACGGCTTCCAGCGCGCCGGCCGGCGCGACGATCGTCATGTCCGCAAACAGCCGCGCCGACATGTGCGCAAGAATCGCCTTGATATCCTCGCAATAGACGGTCGGGTTGTCGAAGCGCCGGGCGGCCGACCAGCGCTGGCCCACATGCCCGCCGCCGCAGGTCATCCGATGCTGGCAACTCTGGCACGTCTTCGGCAGGGTCAGCGAGGCCTGCAGCACCTCACGCCACAGCGGATCGCTCTGGATGTCCTGCAGGCCGTTGTGAAAGACATCGATGCGGGTGCGCGTGAAACTGTCGCCGGCCGTGCGCAGCACGTCCAGCGGCTCGATGGCGCCGTCGGTCGCCAGCGTGCTCGTTGTGTTCGGCCCGAAGCCGATCGACTCGATCCGGCTTTCTTCTCCCAGCAGGCCGCGCACCAGGGTGTCGAGCAGCCGGATGCGCACGCCGCGGTCGAGCCAGGTATCCCACCACGCATCGAACAGGCCGATGTAAAAGGCGGCGATCGATGCCGGCGTGTCTTCATGGGTCGCATCCGGCACCAGGACGTCGAAATCGCAAGCGCCGAGATCCTCGGCGAAGAAGCGGACCAGTTCGCGCGGGTCCGACGATGGTTCGCACACGCTGAGAAAGCCGGGCTCGACGCCGGCTGCGCGCAGTTGCCTCACGCCCGCGAGAATGGCGTCGAAACTGCCCTGGCCACGAAAGCCGATGCGGCGGCTGTCATTGACGGCGCGCGGCCCGTCCAGGCTGACGGTGACCCCGACATTCCAGCGTTGCAAGAGCGACGCCCAGTGCGCATCGACCAGCACGCCATTGGTGGTCACCGCCAGCTTGAGCTGGCAACCGTGCGCCGCTTCCAGCTCGCGCAGCTTGGCGCACAGCGCTTCGAAGCGTGCCGCACCGAACAGCAAGGGCTCGCCGCCGTGGAACAGGATGAAGAATGTCTTCAGCTGATGCTGGCGGATATGCTCGCCAAGTCGCGTGATAAATGCATCCTCGGCTTCCAGGGTCAGCCGCTTTGGCGCGTCGAGCACGCTTTTATCGCGAAACCAGTAGCAGTAAGTGCAAGCCAGATTGCACCTGGCGGCGAGCTTGACGAGAATGTAGCTTGAGACGACCGATGATGTCGCCGTATCGTTGTTGGACAGGCAGTCGTAGAATGCCTTGAAGCGCTGCTGGGGCGCGTGGGTCACGAACATATCGATGTCTCCCTCTACGGCGAATGCCGCTAAATCAAGCCGCTAAATCAAGCCGCTAAATAATGCCGCTAAATTAAGCTCCGTCATTCCCGCGCAGGCGGGAATCCAAGGCATCTTTGCTAAGCGACAGACCCTTGGATTGCCGTGGGAGCGCCTAGCCCTGCGCGGGAAGTCATCTCTGCCAATGGCAGAAATGACAGTTTTGAAATTCGTGGTCACAAAACGGCTTAACTTAACGCCATGTCCCTCTACGGCGGGCAAGCCCGCCTTGCGTCATCGGCGAGGGGTTAAACGGTTCAGCACCCCGGCGTCGATGCCGGGGCTCACCACGGGGGCAAGGCCGGGCTGGGCAGGGTTGGCCACGCCGGGGATGAGCGGGCCGGGGTTAATCACCGGGTCGAGCAAATCCTGGGCAGGGTTGGCCAGGGCCCGGTCGCGGTCGTAGTACTTGTCGTAGCCGGGACTGGTGCGATCGAAGCCGCGGTCATAGGCGGCCACCATCCCCTGTGGCGTGGTGAGGGTGCCGCCCCTGGTCAGGCTGTCGAGCAGTCCGGACAAGCCCGGCTTGGTCGATTTCAGCTCGACCGACATGCCGAACTCGCTGCGAAGGCGTGCCAGGGTTTCGGGGCTGATATTCTGAAGGGTGCGCGCGTCCAGAACAACGCGCTCTTCCCCTGTTCCGTTCTCTTCTGCCATAACGTCCTCCTGTCATTAAGTGGTGTTAAGAAGACAGCAGAATCCATCCTACGCCGGAAAGAAGCCGCATCAATGCTATCGATTGTGCTAGTACGGAAACGCTTGTCACGCATTCCCGGCGCGCTATCGGAGCGCCTGGCGCATCGAGCGGCGGCTCGAAGGCAAGCGACCATGAGGCGGTTTGAAGGCAAGCGGTTCTGAGGCAGCGATGTGACGGCGCCGTCACGTGAGGGCGGCTGCCATGAACGCCGATGACTTGCCGCCTGCTCCTTGTTCGTGATCAGTCGGACATCATCTTCAGCCCCGGATAGCGGCCGTTCGCATGGGCGCTCTCAGCCGAACAAGCCATGCAGGAACCAGCGCGGCGCGGTATCGCCATCGGCGCCGGCGATGCGTTCGCGGTAGACCCAGTAATGGGCATGATCCTGCCCTTGCGCAATGAAATAATCGCGCGTCTGCGACTGGCTCCACCAGCCCGCCTCGATCCGCTCGGGGGTCGAGGCCATGCGCAGGGGCGAGCCGTAAAACGGCCGGTGATCGCGCATCAGCAGCGCCACCGGCTTGGCCAGCAGCCAGGCCGGGCGCGGCAGGCTGAGCACGTCCGGCGGCAATTGCGGCTGCTGCTGCGCCGTGCGCCGCGTCTGCTGCACCGGCACCCAGCGGTTGGCCAGCTCGGGCCGGTAATCGGCGCGCGGGGCCGCCTGCAGCACATTCTCGGGGCCGAGGCGCGCCACCAGCAGTTCGAGCATGCGCCACTGGTCCTGCTCGCTGCCGCCGGGCTCGGGAAACAGCGACTCGCTCGGCACGGCCATGGCCTGCACCTCGGGCGCTTCGAGCACCAGACCGATCACGTGCGCTTCCAGGGTCAGGCTGCCCAGGCGCTCGCGCAGCAGGCGCACCAGATGGTCGTCGCGCCAGGTCGGCTCGGCCAGGATGATGTCGAGCACGGTCGGCGGCCGTGCCACCCGGCCGCGCTCGTGTTCGAGCAGCAGCACGATGCGCCCCACCGCCAGCTGGTGCGCGCACAGCCAGCCCGTCATTTGCAGCAGCAGGCTGTGGGCGCCGGCCAGCAGGGCATCGGCCTGCTCGACCCGGTCGAACAAGTCGAGCCGGGCCTGGAAGGTGGTGGGCGCGGCGATCCAGTCGAACAGCTCGGCCGTCATGCCGTAGGCGGCGTCGAGCACGCCCAGCAAGGCGCCGCCGCAACGGCGCTGCAAGCCCGGACGCGGCAGGCGCCGCAGCTGGCCCAGCGACAGGCAGCCGATGCCATCGAGCCAGGCGGCAAACGGGCGCGCCGGCAGCGGCAAGGCGGCCGGCAGCCGGTCCAGGCGGCGCTTGAGCGATGCCATGCCAAGCGCGTGGCCGCTGCCGCCGCGCGCCAGCAGCCAGGCCCCGCGCGCCGTCGGCGCGCAGCTGAGACGGGCACTGAAGCCGAGCGCGCGCACGCTGGCGCGGATGCGCCGGCACAGCGCGCGCACCCCGCCGAACAGGCGCAGGCTGGCCCCCACGTCCATCAGCAAGGTCGCTTCCTCGGCCAGGGTGACCTGGGGCGTGTACTGCAGCAGCGCCATGGCCACCGCCTGCAGGGCGGCGGCTTCGCGCGCGGGCTCGCGCTCGTGCAGGCGCGCTGCGGGCAACAGCATCAGCACGCCGCCGCGGCGCATGCCCTCGCGCACCCCGCCCGCCTGCGCCAGTGGCGAGGCGGCCAGCACGCGCTCGTGTTCCAGCACGACGCTGGCGGCCTCAGCCGACCAGTGCGGGCTGAATACGTCGAGCGGGAGCCGGGGCAGGCAGAGGCCGATCCAGAGTCGCATGGCGCTGCAGTAAAGAAGGAGTCAGGGGCAGGAACAGGGGCGCGTCGCGCTGCGGTCCCCGGCGTTTGACGAAACCGATGTCGAGCCCGCCGAGGGCCGGACGCAAGCTCAGGCGCAGCGGCGCCGGCGAGGCATCCTGAGCCGCCGCGAGCGGGCGCAGCAGGAAGAACAGGGCCTCGCCGCACTGGGCCGCCAGATGCAGGCGGCGCAGCGCATCGGGACGCGCATGGCTGGCCCAGAACAGCAGCGCGCCGCAACTGCCGCTGCGCAGCACCTGCTCGGCCGCCCACAGGGCATCGGCATTGCGCGCGCTGCGCACCCAGATCATCTGGGAAGGCGGCAGCCCGAGCGCGGCCAGGGCCAGCGCCTGGGGTGGATGGGGTGGCTGCAGCAGCACGATGCGGCGCTCGGCCACCTTGGCCAAGGCCGGACGCAGCAGGCGCAATTCGCCGATGCCGCTCTGCTGCTGCAGCAGCTCGACCAGGCAGCCGCTGGGCCAGCCGCCGCCAGGCAACTGGGGCGACAGGGTGGGATGGCCGCTGTCGACACAGCGCGTGCCGGCATGGGCCAGCTGGGAAGCGCGCCACAGGGCGGGATGCAAGGTCTCGGGCGCGGCAAGGAAATCAGGGGAGCTCATGGTCGGATCAACAAAGTACTGTATGTTTATACAGTACTCTCTGGCTGCCAATTTGGCAAGGCCTATCGTGCGCACCCCGCCTTCCAAGCACCGGGGTCAGACCTCTGATTAGAAATTTTTCCAGCCAAGCATCATCTGTGCAGCAGCCACGCCCGCAGGGCAGCGGCCAAGGCCATCATGGTCATGCCCAATACAACAAACGTGCTTAAGCCAACGACCGGACCAGGCCGGTACGACACGATTTCCTTTTTAGAAAGATTGGATTTACATACCAGTAACGCATGGCCGGATGCCAGGAAAGAATGAACAAGCGCGCATCATTGCCCAGAAAGAAACCAAGGTCAACGCCGGTGCTTGCCGAAGAAGTCGACCAGCATCTTGCTGGCATCCGGCCCCGCCGCCGAATTGAACGACAGGCGCGCGTCGCCCCCGCTCCAGGCATGCTGCAGCTGGGCGATCTGAGCCACGCGCAAGATCAGCTTGCGCCCGCGATACACATCGTGCAGCTGGTGCGGCAAACCACTGCGCCCACCGGCCTTGTGCGCCACCCGCACCGGCGTCGCCGCCGGCAGATCATTGATCAGCATCGCCTGGCGCCGCAAGTGCACCTGGTTGACCGGCCGCACCACCCGGTCGTCGTCGCCCTGGATCAGGATGGTCGGCATGGACGGAAACCCGGGGCGCCGTTCGAGCACTTCGGCGATGGCGCTGTCGACCCGCGCGCCGTTGCCATGTTGCATAACCCCGAGCGCCCCGACCGTGCTGTGCCCCGCGCCATACAGCGGCCCCGAATGCAGCCCCAGCCCGGCGAACAGCTCCGGATGGTTGAGCGCGACAATATTGGCCATGCCAGCTCCCGCCGACATGCCGCAGATGAACACCCGCGAGCGGTCCAGGCCGTATGCGGCCAGCACCTGGCCGAGCATGCCCACAATCACCGGCACGTCGCCCCCGCCCTGCTGGGTGGCGCGGTCATACCATTTCCAGCAGCGGTGCGGATGGGCGCTGAGCGATTGCTGGGGATACAGCACGGCATAGCCGGCCTTTTGCGCCATCTGGTTCATGCGCGTGCCCTGGGCAAACTGGGTGGCGCTCTGCTCGCAGCCGTGCAGCATGACGATCAGCGGCCAGCCCGAGGGCGGCGCCGCGCCATCGGGCAGATACAGCCAGTAACTCATCGTGCGCAGCACCTGTCCGCTCTGGCCGGCGTAGCGCGCGGTGAGCCACTTGCCCGGTGCTGGCGCATCTTTAAGCGATGCCGCCAGCGCGGCGCGCGGCGCTGGTTTCGGTTTTGGCGTGGGTGCAGCCGTGGAGGCGGCTCTGGGTTTCGGGGCGGGCCTGGGAGCGGTTGTTGAGGCAAGTTTCGGTGCCGGTTTGGCGCGTGCCTTGGGCGCCGGTTTGGGCGGCGCGAACAGCGCCGTGAGCAGGCGCGCCGTCGAGCGTTGCTGCTTTTTACCCACGCGCATCAGGCTGCGCAGCAAGGGGGCGCTCGACTTTACCATCGCAAACGCACCATCACGCGCTGGTGCAGGCGCGCCCACAGGATGGCCGCGAACGAGCGGGTCGACATTGGTTTGCCGAGCGGGCCGGCGTGGGTGCAGCGTGCATTGACGATCATGGTGATGGCCTCCTTTCAACCAGCATAGCGTGCACGCAAGGCGCCGCTCCGTGCGTTGCGCCGCTTAGCCGGTCCGATGAACAAAAAAGCAACATCGGCCGGCCACGCGTGCGCGCCGACACCATTGAGGCACATCAAAGAACCGCTTGCGCAAAAATCTAGTCTGTTTGCATAAGGACCGCGAGCGGCGAGGTCCGCACACCCAAAAACACCAGGAGAACGAGATGAATTACACAGAGCGCGACAAATATGGCATGTACAAAGGCAGCGCCGGTCCGGGCCCTGCCCTGATGGGCGCCGACACCCTGATCGGCGACAACGTGGTCAATGCCCAGGAAGACGATCTGGGCGAGATCAAGGAAATCATGCTCGACATGCGCAGCGGGCAAGTCGCCTATGCGGTGCTGGCCTTCGGCGGCATGCTGGGGCTGGGCGAAAAACTGTTTGCAGTGCCGTGGCAAGCGCTGCATCTGGACACCGTCAACAAGCGCTTCGTGCTCAATGTGGAGAAAGAGCGCCTGAAAAACGCACCCGGCTTCGACCCGGACGCCTGGCCCGACATGAGCGACATCAGCTGGGCCAGCCAGGTGCATGGGTTTTACGGAACCGACGCCACCAGCGGCGGCATGGGCGCGGGAACGCAGTCCGGCATGGGCGGCGCAGGCACGGGCACCACGAGCGGCAGCCCGGGGACCAGCGGCATGGGCGGCGGTTCCGGAACGAGCGGCATGGGTGCCGGACTATGAAGCGTCCTTGACGAATAGCGCCGATGGAGGGGGGCCAGTGCGGCGCGCCCGCGTGCGCCCGTATGACGCGCGCGGAGTGTCGAAGGCGTGCACCGACGGGCCGAAGGCGTGCACGGATGACACCTTGTGGCTATCCGCACGCCGACGCCCTGGATCAGCGCTGCATCGACTCCCACACCTTCTGCAGGCGCTTGGCCGACACCGGCATTGGCGTGCGCAATTCCTGCGCATACAGCGACACGCGCAGCTCTTCGAGCATCCAGCGAAATTCCACCATCTTCGGATCGGTGTTTTTTCCCGCCAGCCGGTCGCGCGCGGCGCGCATGAAATGGCTGGCGGACTGGGTCCACTCGGCCATCAGCTTGGCGTCGCGCGCGGGATCGGCACGCAGCTTTTCCAGCCGCACATTGATCGCCTTCAGATAGCGCGGAAAATGCGCCAGCTGCGCATAATCGTTATCGATCAGGAAGCGCTTGTGCACCAGTCCCTGCAACTGCGACTGCATGTCGGCCGCGGCCTGCGCCTGCACGCCCTGCAGCTTCTTGGGCAAGCCGTGGAACTCGGTCAACACCTGCGACACCAGGCGTGCAATCTCGTTCACCAGCAAGGTCAGGCGCGACTTGCCTTCCTCCTTGCGCTTGTTGAACGAAGCCGCGTCGGTCGGCAGCGGGTCTTGCAGGCAGGCGATGTCGATCGCTTTCTGGATGATCTGGTCGCGCAACTCTTCCTGCGAGCCCATCGCCATGAACTGCATGCCCATCTGCTGCAAACCCGGAATGTTCTTCTCGACAAACTTGATCTGCTCCTTGAACTGCAGCGCGAACAGGCGGCGCAGGCCGATGCGGTGGGTGGCGGCAGCCACGGTCGGATCGTCGAACACTTCCAGGTCGCAGTGGGTCTGCTTGTCCACCAGCGCCGGAAAGCCGATCAGGGTCAGCTTGCCCTGCACGATTTCCAGCAGCTCCGGCAATTCGCCGAAGGTCCACGAGGTCAGGCCGGTGTGCTGGCTGACCTTGGGCGCATTCGGTTGCGACGCCGTGGCCGCCGACGATGCTGCCGCCGGCGCAGCGGCCGAGGCCGAAGTCGTGGCCGTCGCCTGGACCTTGCCCGGCGCCGCCGGAATCGACACCTCCGCCAGCTTCTGGAAGCTCTGGCGCGCCTGCCCGCCGAATTCGGCCTGCAAGGTCGCCAGGTTGCGCCCCATGTCGAGCTGGCGTCCGTGCTCGTCGATCACCTTGAAGTTCATAAAATGGTGGGCCGGCAGCGTTTCGGGCTTGAAGTCGGTCGTCATCACCATCAGGCTCGTTTGCGAGCGGATGTCGGCGATGATGGCATCGATCAGGTCACCGCGCCCGAACTTGCCCGCCTCGTGCACGCGTTCGCAAAAGCGCGCCGCGTAATCGGGCAGCGGCACGCAATGGCGGCGCAGCTTCTGCGGCAGCGATTTTAAAAGCAGATGCACCTTCTCCTTCAGCATGCCCGGCACCAGCCAGTCCGCGCGCTCGCGCGGCAGCTGGTTCAGCGCAAACAGCGGCACCGCCAGGGTAACGCCGTCGCGCAGGCTGCCCGGCTCGAAGTGGTAGGTGAGCTGCATTTCGATGCCGGTCACCGACATCACCTTCGGGAACAACTCGGTGGTGACGCCAGCCGCTTCGTGCCGCATCAATTCGTCGCGGTTCAGGAACAGCAGCTTGGGTTCCTTGAAGGTGGCGTCCTTGTGCCACTTCTCGAAGCCGGCGCCGTTGACCACATCGGTCGGAATGAGCTTGTCGTAGAAGGCGGCGATCAGATGGTCGTCGACCAGCACGTCGAGACGGCGCGACTTGTGCTCGAGGTTTTCGATCTCTTTGATCAGCTTGTGGTTATGCGCAAAGAACGGCGCGCGCGTATCGTAGTCGCCCGCCACCAGCGCATCGCGAATGAAGATCTCGCGCGCTTCGGCCGGATTGAACTGACCGTAGTTGATGCGGCGCTGGCTGTAGATCACCAGCCCGTGCAGGGTCGCGCGTTCGGATGCGGTGACCTGCGCGGCGCGCTTTTCCCAGCGCGGCTCGCCCCACGATTTTTTCAGCAGGTGGCTGCCCACCCGCTCGATCCATTCGGGTGCGATGTTGGCCACACAGCGCGCGTACAGGCGCGTGGTTTCCACCAGTTCGGCCGCCATGATCCACTTGCCCGGCTTTTTAATGAGCGAGGAACCCGGCCACACGTGGTACTTGATGCCGCGCGCGCCCAGGTAGCCGGCGCCCGGTTCATCCTCGGACTTGAAGCCGATATTGCCCAGCAGGCCAGTGAGCAGGGCCGTATGCAGGTTTTCGTACGTGGCCGGCAGCTCGTTCATGCGCCAGCCCTGCTCCTTGACGATGGTGAGCAGCTGCGAATGCACGTCGCGCCATTCGCGCAGGCGCACCTGCGAGAGGAAATTGGTGCGGCAGGTTTCCATCAGCTGGCGGTTGGTTTTCTTGTGCTCGATGGCCGCCTCGAACCACGTCCAAATCTTGATATAGGTGAGGAACTCGGACTTCTCGTCGGCGAACTTCTTGTGCGCCTCGTCGGCAGCCTGCTGGTGCTCCATCGGCCGGTCGCGCGGATCCTGCACCGACAGCGCCGAGGCGATGATCAGCATCTCGGTCAGGCAGGCGTTTTCCAGCGCGGCCAGAATCATGCGCCCGACCCTTGGATCGAGCGGCAGCTTGGCCAGCTTGTGGCCGAGCGGGGTCAGGTCGTTCGATTCGTCGACCGCGCCCACTTCCTGCAGCAGCTGGTAGCCGTCGGCGATCGCGCGGCCCTGCGGCGGCTCGATGAACGGGAACGTCTCCACATCCGTCAGGTGCAGGGACTTCATGCGCAGGATGACCGCCGCCAGCGACGAGCGCAGGATTTCCGGCTCGGTGAACTTGGGGCGCTGCAGGTAATCGTTTTCTTCGTACAGGCGGATGCAGACGCCGTCGGCCACCCGGCCGCAACGGCCGGCGCGCTGGTTGGCGGCCGACTGCGCGATCGGCTCCACCTGCAATTGCTCGACCTTGTTGCGGAAGCTGTAGCGCTTCACGCGCGCAAGGCCGGCGTCGACCACGTAGCGGATGCCCGGCACCGTCAGCGAAGTCTCGGCCACGTTGGTGGCCAACACGATGCGGCGCGCATTGGTGATCTTGAAGACCTTCTCCTGCTCCTCGACCGACAGGCGGGCGAACAGCGGCAGGATTTCGACGTGCGGCGGATGGTGCTTGCGCAGGGCTTCGGCGCAATCGCGAATTTCGCGCTCACCCGGCAGGAACACCAGCACGTCGCCCGAACCGAGGCGGCACAATTCGTCGACGCCATCGACCACGGCGTCCATCAGGTCACGCTTGTCGCGCGCGGCCTGCGCCTTCGGAATCGGTTTGCCCGACGCCACTGGCGGCGCCACCGCCACCGGATCGCGGTCGACCGGGCGATAGCGCACTTCCACCTTGTACAGGCGGCCCGACACTTCGATCACCGGCGCCAGCTTGTCGCCGTTGGCGAAGTGGCGCGCGAAGCGGTCGGCATCGATCGTTGCCGAGGTGATGATCACTTTCAGGTCGGGACGGCGCGGCAGCAGCTGCTTGAGGTAACCAAGCAGGAAATCGATGTTCAGGCTGCGCTCGTGCGCTTCATCGATGATGATGGTGTCGTAGTTTTTGAGCAGCGGGTCGGTCTGGGTTTCGGCCAGCAGGATCCCGTCCGTCATCAGCTTGACCGAGGCACCCGGCTGCAAGGTGTCGGTAAAGCGCACCTTGAAGCCCACGTGCACGCCCAGCGGCGTGCCCAGTTCCTGCGCGATGCGCTTGGCGGTGGACGACGCGGCGATCCGGCGCGGCTGGGTGTGGCCGATCAGGCCCTTCTGGCCGCGTCCCAGCTCCAGGCAGATCTTGGGCAGCTGGGTGGTTTTGCCGGAACCGGTTTCGCCGGAAACGATGATGACCTGGTTCTCCAGCAGCGCCTTGGCGATGTCCTGGCGGCGCCCGGAGACCGGCAGGTCTTCGGGAAAGGTAATCGGCGGCAGAGGCGTGCGAAATACTTCGCGCGGCGCGCGCTGCGGACGTTCGCCCGCTGGCTGACCTTCGCGTGGCGCACGTTCACCGGCTGCCTGACCTTCGCGCGGTGGACGCGGGGCGCGCGCCGGACGTTCGCCGGCCAGCTGGCCTTCACGCGGTGGACGCGGCGCACGCGCCGGGCGTTCGCCGGCTGGCTGGCCCTCCCTTGGCGCACGCGCTGCGGCACCCTGGCGCTCGCCCTCCCCCGGCTGGCGCGGCTGGCGCGATTGAGACCCACGCGGCGCGGGTTGACCCGCCTCGCTGGCATTGCGGGGCGTGGCGACGGGTGGCGACGGCGGTGCGGAAGGCTTGTTACTCTGTTCTGACATTGTTTTTACATGAATTTAGCGCGCAAGTCGCGCAGCGAATTATAATGCGCCAAATGGAAACCCCTAACCAATTCGTCCAATGGCTGCGCTCAGTCGCGCCGTACATCCACGCGTTCCGTGGCAAGACCTTCGTGGTCGCCTTTCCGGGTGAACTCGTCACCGCCGGCGCGCTGCCGGTGCTGGCCCAGGATTTGTCGCTGCTCGTCGCCCTCGATATCCGCGTGGTGATCGTGCACGGCTCGCGGCCCCAGGTCGCCGAGCAGCTCGCGCTGCGGAACGTCGAAGGCCGTTTTCACAACGGCATCCGCATCACCGACACCGCCGCCCTCGAATGCGCGAAAGAAGCGGCCGGCGAACTGCGCCTCGACATCGAGGCCGCCTTCAGCCAGGGTTTGCCCAACACGCCGATGGCGCACGCCGCCATCCGCATCATCTCAGGTAACTTCGTCACCGCGCGCCCGCTTGGCGTGATCGATGGCGTCGACCTCGAACTGACCGGCATGCCGCGCAAGATCGCCGCCGAAACCATCCACGCGATCCTGGCCACCGACAGCCCGGTGCTGCTCTCGCCGCTCGGCTTCTCGCCGACCGGCGAAGCGTTCAACCTGACCATGGAAGACGTGGCCGTGTCGGCCGCGATTGCCCTGCACGCCGACAAACTCGTGTTCATCACCGAAACGCCGATGATGGTTGACGAAGGCGGCGCCGAAATCCGCGAACTGTCCTCGCACCAGGCCGAAGCCGTGCTGCAGGCGGGCTTTTTGCCGCCCGACGCCGCGTTCTACCTGCAGCACGCCATCAAGGCCTGCAACAGCGGCGTGCCGCGCGCCCACATCGTGCCGTTCGAGATGGACGGTTCGGCCCTGCTCGAACTGTTCACCCACGATGGCGTGGGCACCATGATCAGCCACGAAAACCTGGAAAGCCTGCGCCGTGCCACCATTGAAGACGTGGGCGGCATTATCAAGCTGATCGAGCCGCTCGAAGCCGACGGCACCCTGGTCAAGCGCGGACGCGAACTGATCGAACGCGAGATCGACCAGTTCTCCGTGATCGAGCACGATGGCGTGATCTTCGGCTGCGCCGCCCTGTATCCGTTCCCGGAATCGAAAATGGGCGAAATGGCCTGCCTGACGGTGAACCCCGAAGTGCAGGCCCAGGGCGACGGCGAGCGTATCCTCAAGCACGTGGAAAACCGCGCCCGTGCGGCCGGCCTCAAGCAGCTGTTCGTGCTCACCACGCGCACCTCGCACTGGTTCCAGAAGCGCGGCTTCAAGCCGGCCACGGTCGACGCCTTGCCCAAGGATCGCCAGCATATGTATAACTGGCAGCGCAAATCCCAAGTGCTGATTAAGTCTTTATAATCACGCCTTTACACTTATCCGCTTGAGGAGTACACATGGCTCGCACCGTCCATTGCATCAAACTGAACAAGGAAGCCGAAGGACTCGACTTCCCGCCTTACCCGGGCGAGCTGGGCAAGAAAATCTGGGAATCGGTGTCGAAGGAAGCCTGGGCGGCATGGCTCAAGCACCAGACCATGCTGGTCAATGAAAACCGCCTGAACCTGGCCGACCAGCGCGCGCGCAAATACCTGGCCACGCAGATGGAAAAGCATTTCTTCGGCGATGGCGCCGACGCTGCCCAAGGCTACGTCCCACCAGCGGACTGAGCAAGCCTTCAGCAAACTGGCGCGCGCCCTCTCCGGGCCGCGCCAGCTTTCATCAGATCTGCTTCAAATCGGCTTACACTGACGCAATTCGCACTTGGCCTGGAAAATGGTACGGTTATCGCACACCATGCGATACACCTCGACCGGACCCGGCGGCGTCATCAGGCCGGCACCCACGCCGCCCTTACAACCCTGCTTCTTGGCCATGTTTTCCACCGTTACCGACGAAATGCCGGGGCGGAACGGCACGTGCGCGATCGGCTGGCCCTTGGCGTCGAGCGCTGGTGCTTGCACTGGCGCGACGGCCACCTTCACCGGCGCTTGCCGCGCCGCGACTTTTTGTTTCCTGGCCGACGAACAGCCGCCCAGCACCGCCACACACATCACCGCCAAAAGCAATCGCTTCATGTTATCCCCGTCGTTGAACTACTTCTTTAACTTCATGTTTGATCGATTTCTTGCCGAATCGATGTCTTGTATGGCTTAAAACGTCAGCGTCTTGACGCCTTCGCTTGTTCCCAGCAGGCACACATCGGCCCCGCGCTGGGCAAACAGGCCGACGGCGATGACGCCGACGATCTGGTTGATCTGTTGCTCCAGCCCGACCGGATCGGTGATCGACAGACCCGCCACGTCGATGATTTCGCCGCCGTTATCGGTAATGAAAGCTTGTTCGGTGCCTGCTTTGAGGCGCAGGCGCGGCTGGCCGCCCAGGGCCGCAAGGCGCCGCATCACGGCCGCGCGCGCCATCGGCAGCACTTCGACCGGCAGCGCAAAGGCGCCCATGGTCTGCACCAGCTTGGAGCCGTCGGCGATGCAGACGAACTGGCGCGACACGGAAGCGACGATTTTCTCGCGCGTCAGGGCTGCCCCGCCGCCCTTGATCATGGCGCCGCTGGCGGTGATCTCGTCGGCGCCGTCGATGTAGACGGCGATGTCGGTCACGTCGTTCAGGTCGTACACGGCAATGCCGTGGCCGCGCAGGCGCGCCGCGGTCGCTTCGGACGAGGCCACCGTACCCTTGATGCGGTCCTTGATGGTGGCCAGCTCATCGATGAAGAAATTGGCGGTGGAGCCCGTGCCAACGCCGATGATCTCGCCGTCAACCACGTAGGCGATGGCGGCGCGGGCCACGGCTTGTTTCAATTCGTCTTGAGTCATGTCAGAAAATAAGGGGAGAAAAAGAAGGAATGCTCTTATTTTAACGGATCGCACCTCGCCAATACACCTTTCCTGCCCAATTTTGTTGCCATGTCGCATGAACGTAACCAAGTCGCGGGCACGGCTGGTCCGTTTTACCTATACGGGGTGGAATCTATGCGAAAATGCCTCGATGCATAGATTCTCTGGGAAAGTGACATGAACGAAACGAAAACGGTCCTTGTCGTCGATGACAGCCGAGTATCGCGGCTGATGGCGCGCCAATTCATCCTCAGCCGGCAACCCGACTGGAAGGTGGAAGAAGCCGGCACCGGCGAAGAAGCCATCGAGAAGGTGAAAACCCTGTCCCCCGTTCTGATTCTCATCGACGTCAACATGCCTGGCATGGGCGGCCTGGCCGCTGCCGAGCACCTGCGCGCCGCCTGTCCGGACGCCCATATTTCGCTCGTCACCGCCAACGTCCAGAACGCCACCCGTAGCCGCGCCACCGAACTGGGCATCGGCTTCATGGAAAAACCCATCACCGAAACGCGCATTCATGCCCTGATCGGCGCCCTGGAGTGACCATGTTCAATCTCAGCGAACTGCAGCACGATGCGCTGGTCGAGATCTTCAACATCGGCGTAGGCCACGCGGCCAAGTCGATGAGCGAGATCGTCAATGAAGAAGTGACGATGTCGGTACCGTCGATCAGCTTCCTCAACCGTGCGGAAGCCGCTGAGATGCTCGGCAACAAGGACAGTTCGCGCGTGTGCGGCGTCAGCCAGCACTACGAAGGTGCGTTCAAGACCGAAGCCATTTTGATGTTCCCCGAGGACAAGAGCCTCGATATCGTGCGCCTGATGGTGGGCGAGTCGGTGCCGCTCAAGGAATTGACGGAGATGGAGCAGGAAGCGCTGAGCGAGATCGGCAACATCATTCTCAACTCCTGCGTCGGCACCCTGGCCAATATTTTTGCGCAAGAACTGAGCGGGTCCCTGCCCGAGTACCACGTGGGCACCAGCGAGGAAATCCTGAGCGCCACCGGCGGCCAGGGCGATACCGTGGTGCTGATGCTGCATATCGACTTCATCCTCGAAAAACACCAGATCCACGGCTATGTGGCCTTCATCCTCGACCTGACCGCGCTCCAGGACCTGCAAGACCAGGTCGACCGCTACCTTGCCAAGATCATGGGTCCGGCCTGACATGGCAGACGCCGCGGCACCTGGCCAGGGCATGCTTGAAAGCGTGCTCGGCGCGATCAATCTGGGCACGATCGTGCTCGACCATGCTCGGCGCGTGGTGGTGTGGAACCGCTGGATGAGCCAGTATTCGGACTTGCCGGCCGAGAGTGTGGTGGGGCAGGATTTTTTTGTCCTGTTCCCCGAACTGGGCGGCAAGCGCATCGACGGCGCCGTGCGCCAGGCGCTGCGCGACAATTTTCCATCGGTGTTGTCGCAAACCTTGCACAAGGCGCCGTTTGCGCTGTTCGTCAACGCCGCGGCGCGCGAGGCGGGCGAACGCATGCAGCAGGCCGTCGCCGTGACGCCGCTCGACGTACCGGGTCTGGAGCGCCATTGCCTGATCCAGATTACGGACGTGAGCGTAGCCGTCCACCGCGAACGGCTGCTGCGCGAACAGGCACTCGAACTGCGCTCGCAGACGTTTTCGGACGGCCTGACCGGGATTGCCAACCGGCGCCATTTCGATGTGGCGATGGAAAAGGAAATGCGGCGCGCGAAGCGCTCCGGCACGCCGCTGTCGCTGCTGATGATCGATATCGATTTCTTCAAGCCGTACAACGACCATTACGGGCACCAGCAGGGGGATGACACCCTGATCAAGGTGGCGCACGCGCTGGCGGCCATGCTGCAGCGGCCGGCCGACCTGATTGCCCGCTACGGCGGTGAAGAATTCGCCGTGATCCTGCCGGAGATGACGGCTGAACACAGCCAGGTACTGGCCGAGAAGATGCGCGAGCGCATTGCCGCTTTGGCGATTCCGCATGCCAAGACCGAGCTGACTGGGTATGTGACGGTGAGCATTGGCCTGGCGACGCACGCGCTGGAAAATTCGGGCGATATCGCCGCGCTGCTGGGCGAAGCGGACCGGGCGCTGTACATGGCCAAAGGTGCGGGACGGAACCGGGTGGTGAGGTTTAGTTCGCCGTAAGCGTACCCGTCGTTCCTGGCATTGCCAGGAACGACAGAGGCTACGGCTCCGGCGAATAACTCCGCTTCATCACCCTCAACACAAACGTCGACCTGCTGTGCCGCAATCCCGGCAGCTTGTACAACCTGCGCCGCAAAAACTCCTCGTACCCCGCCGTCCCCGCCACCGCCACCTTGATCAGGTAATCGTACTCCCCGGTCAGTAAATACGCCTCCAGCACTTCCGGCATATCGGCCAGCGCCTGTCCGAAACTCTCGAAGGTATCGTCGTCGTGCCGGTCCAGGGTCACCTCGATCATCACCGTATCGGGCACGCCCAGCGCCTTTTGGCTCAGCAGCACCGTATAGCCTTCGATCACCCCCGCCTCTTCCATCTGCCGCACGCGGTTCCAGCATGGGGACGCCGACAGGCCGATCTTCTCGGCAAGCTGCGTATTTGAAATCCGCCCGTCACGGCGCAGCTCGCGCAAGATCTTGCGGTCAATCTCATCAAGTTCGGGAGCATTCATGGCTTTTGGCACCTCTAAAGAAGAATTATCACGATACCACATCCACAGCAGAAGAATCTTCCATCAAACCGCAAACCAGGCCTCACTTCAAAAGCCTATTCCGCAGCCCTCCGGATATCCTTTCGACATGAACGATAGCCACCTCCCCCTGAGTTTTTCGGTCCCCAAGACGGCCACCCTGGACACCCTCGAAGCCGTGCTGGCCATCGCCCGCCGCGGGGGCCTGCAACTGGCCGCGCTGGAGCTCGACAGCTGCGCAAGCAAGGACACCATCTTCCTGAATCTGCGCGCCGCCGACCCCGACCTGCTCGACCTGTTCATGGCGCGCCTGCACAACGTGATCGGCATCGCCGACATTTGCCCCATGCAACAAAAAGTTTCACGTATGCATGTTGCCTAACTAGCACAAATGGCGGACACTACGACGTCGCGCTACCGCGCCAGACTTGTTGAAGCCAATGACATTATTCACCCGGAAACGCGTAGCCATCCTGATCGCCGTGCTCGCTGCCGGCGCCGCCGGCGCTGTCTACCTGCAATCGAAAAAACCGCCGGTCATCCCCGAGTCGCGCTACCGTTCCGCGCCAGTCGACACCGGTACCATCACGCAGACCGTCACGGCCACCGGCACCATCAACCCAGTGGCGCTGATCAATGTCGGCTCGCAAGTATCGGGCACGGTGGTCGAGCTCAAGGCCGACTTCAACGACCACGTGAAAAAGGGCCAGGTGCTGCTGAAACTCGACCCGACCATCTTCAACGCCCAGATCCGCCAGGTCGAAGCCGGACTGGCCTCGGCCCAGGCTTCGATGCGCCTGGCGCAAGCGAACTTCGAGCGCAATGAACGGCTGGTGGCCCAGAACTACGTCTCCGGCCTGACCCTGGACCAGGCGCGCCGCGAGCTGGACGTGGCCAAGGCCAATATCAAGCTGTCCGAAGCGCAACTGGCGCGCGCCCAGGCCGACCTCGACAACAGCGTCATCCGCGCCCCCATCGATGGCGTCGTCATCAAGCGCACGATCGACCTGGGCCAGACGGTGGCGGCCTCCTTCACCACACCCAACCTGTTTCAGATCGCCAAGGATCTGACCAAGATGCAGATCGACACCAGCGTCTCGGAAGCCGACGTCGGCGCGCTGAAAGATGGCCAGCCGGCCCACTTCGTGGTCGACGCCTATCCCGACCGCGAATTTGCGGCCACCATGCGCCAGTTCCGCCTGGCGGCGAACGTGGTGCAAAACGTGGTCACCTACAACGTCGTGCTCGATGTGGAAAATAAGGAAGAGTTGCTCAAACCCGGCATGACGGCCCAGGTGCGCCTGGTGGTCGGCAACCGCCCCAACGTGCTGCGCATTCCCACGGCCGCCCTGCGTTTCCGCCTCAGCGATGAAGAGCTGGAAAAGGAACAGAAAAAACAGAAGGCCGACGGCAAAACCGCCCCGGCGGTGCCGCCGCCGGCCGAGGATGAGGACATCACCTTCCGCAGCAAGAGCGAAACGGCGCGCATCTTCAAGATCTACAAGCTCGACGAGAAGAACGATGCCAAACCGGTCGACATCAAGATCGGCCTGTCCAACTTCCGCTACACCGAAGTGCTGTCGGGTGAGCTGAAAAAGGGCGATAAAGTCATCACGCGCGCCAACGCCAGCGCCAAGAGCGAATTCTGATGCCGGCGCAGGACACGCCGCTGATCGATATCCGCCAGGTCACGAAAAGCTATTTTTCGGGCAGCATGGAGACGCAAGTGCTGTTCGGCATCGACCTGCTGGTGCCGCGCGGCGACTTTCTGGCTGTGATGGGGCAATCCGGCTCGGGCAAGTCGACCCTGATGAATATCTTCGGCTGCCTGGACCAGGCCACCGGCGGCACCTACCTGCTCAACGGCATCGATACCTTGACGCTGTCGCGCGCCGAACTGGCAACCGTGCGCAACCGGACGATCGGCTTCGTGTTCCAGAGCTTCAACCTGATCAAGCGCATGAGCGTGGCCGAGAACGTAGCCTTGCCGCTGATATACGCCGGCGTGTCGCGCGCGAAGGCGCACGCCAAGGCGCTGGTCGAGCTGGAGCGGGTCGGCCTGGCCGAGTACGCCAAGCGCACGCCCAATCAATTGTCGGGCGGACAGCAGCAACGGGTAGCGATCGCCCGTGCGCTGGTGGGCGACCCGCCGCTGATCCTGGCCGACGAGCCGACCGGCAACCTCGACACCCAGACCAGCGTCGACATCATGCGCTCCTTCCAGCAATTGAATGTGGAACGCGGCATCACGATCCTGCTGGTCACGCACGAGCCCGACATTGCCGCCTACAGCAAGCGCCTGATGCGCCTGAAAGACGGGCGCGTGCTGTACGACGGCCCGGCCGCCGACGGCTTGCGCGAACTGGCGCTCAGCCACGAGCAGCAGGCGCTGGCGCACGGAGGCGCGCCATGAATTTCTTCCAGGTTGTGATCGAAGCGTTCCGCTCGATGAGCGCGAACCGCCTGCGCACCGCGCTGACCATGCTCGGCATCATCATCGGCATCACCTCGGTGGTGCTGCTGCTGGCCTTGGGCGACAGCATGCAGCGCTTCATCGGCAAGGAACTCGAAGCGCTGGGCACGAATATGCTGTTCATTTCGCCGGGCGGGAACCGCGCCGCTGCCCAGCGCATGCGCGCAGGCGCCGCGCCCGCATTGACCCTGGCCGACGCGGCCGCCTTGAATTCCCTGTCCAGCCTGTCCGGCGCGGCGCCGGCGCTGCAAGGCGGCTTCAAGCTGGCAGTCGGCAATGAAACGTCGTCGAGCATCGTGCACGGCGTGACGCCCGCCATGTTCAAGATCCGCAACTGGAAGATCGAACTGGGCAGCGTGTTCAGCGAGGCCGACGTGCGCGCCGCCTCGCGCAGCGTGATCATCGGACACAAGGTCGCCGACCAGTTTTTCTACAAGATGGACCCGCTCGGCAAATATATCCGCATCGAAAACGTCGCCTTCCAGGTCGTTGGCGTGCTGCACGGCGAAGGCAAGCAGGTCGACGGGCCGGATATATCCGAACTGGTGCTGGTGCCGATCACCGCCGCCCGCGCCCACCTGATCCGCAATCCTTTCCCCGACAATGTGCATTACGTCGTGGCGCAGGGCAAATCGGACGGCAACTTGCAGGACGCCATCGAAGACATCAACGAAACCTTGCGCGACCGCCATCACATCAAGTTCGAGGAGCCGGACGACTTCCGCATCGACAACCTGGCCTCGTTCGCGGAGACGGCCGGCAAGATCAGCGCCGGCATTGCCGCCATGCTCGGCGTGATCGGCGCCATTTCGCTGGTGGTGGGCGGCATCGGCATCATGAACATCATGCTGGTGTCGGTGACGGAGCGCACGCGCGAGATCGGCATCCGCATGGCTATCGGTGCTAAGCCGCGCGATGTGCTGTTGCAATTTTTGACCGAAGCGGTGGTGATTTGCCTCGCTGGCGGCGTGGTGGGCATTGCCATCGCCATGGGATTGGCGGCCGCGATCACCGCCACCGGCAAGTTCGATGTCGTGATCACCCTGTCCGCGGTGATTGTTGCCTGCGGCTTCTCCAGCCTGGTGGGCGTGTTCTTCGGTTTTTACCCCGCACGGCGCGCGTCCAGGCTGCTGCCGGTCGATTGCTTACGTTACGAATAGACTTGATGAAATTCACATTACTGATTGCCATGATGCTGGCCGCTGGCATCGCTCCCGCCCAGGAAGCCGAGGCGGTCAAGGAAGTCGAGACGGTGCAGATCAACGCGTTGCGCGATCCCGATTTCAAGACGTATCGGGCGTTCGTTGCCGGGCTCGATGCGTTCGAGGCCAAGCAGTCGTTGGCTCCGTCAGCGGCGTTGCGCTTCCTGCTGCGCCCGAGTACGCCAGATATCAGCATCGAGGGCGTGACGATCCGGATTGCGGGCAACGACACCAGCATCGGCGTGCCGCTGGGGGCCGATGGCACGTTCGCGATGCCGCGCGATCAGGCTGCCCTGGATGAGGATGCTGAAATCATCCTCAATCGCAAGAAAGGCAGCTTCCGCTGGCGCCCGAGCGTGCGCACGCCGGACGTGCGCGCCAACGCGCGCCGCCTCGGGGATTTACGGCTCGAATGCGCCGTACGCTGGGCAGTGGAGCGCAAGGACCTGTCGTTCGCCAGGCGCACGCTGTTCATGGCGCTCGGCGGGCCGTGCACCAGCAAGCGGGTGCATTTGGTGCAGCAGGCGCCAAGGGCGATTGCCGGGTATCGCATGGTTGCGGGGGAGCGCAGCGAGACTGCGCCGGCTACGGCCGTGGGAGCCGGCGGGAGGACGTATGTGGTGCCGCTGCACGATGCGAGCTGGCCGGATGATGCGCTGGTGGAGTTTGAGTTTGCAGGGCCGGCTGGCTAATCGAAATCCAAACGGCGCTGAAGATATTTCACTCTCCTCGGGCATGGATTGATAGTATCAGCCTTGTTGGTGCGGACGTTTTTTTGGGATACCCCAAGGCGGCTGGACGAGTCCGCCATGCACTTTTTTAAGAACCGATATTGATCGGAAAATATCCTGCTTACTCTTCAAAATCCGCGTATGCATACGTAGCGCCATCGATCACGACTTTCTCCAAAATGTCCACAGCCATTCCACATGCAACAATTTTAAACGCCGCATATATTTTCTGAAAATCAGGTGGCAAAAGCCCTTCACGCATGGGATAGTTAAGTGGCAAGTCCTGGAAAGGAACAGGAAGTCGAATAGTGCAGTCGAGAACTGCCTTGCACATTGGAACCACCCACTTCCATATTTGATACTCATCATCATGCGGACCAATATTAATCTGGATATAGCTCAGTAATTCCCTTGAGAGACGTTGAAGTTTAACTATGTCAACTTCGGCATAGAAACCAGTATTTCCGATCAATCTGACTAGTCGTCTTTTAGTCACACTCATGGTAATTTTCCAATCAAAACAGGGGATGTGAACGCGCTCCGATCGGTAATTAGGGTCTGAATCCCTCCGCCTGGCTGAAGATACCCATTTTGTGAGGTCCTGGCAATCGTCGATTCAAATACCGTTATAGCTCTGTTTGCTGTCACTTCATGAACGTCGAAACGTAAAGTTTGCTGACTTTCCAACGGAATCCCGAGGCGATCAGAAATTTGATCATAACTCATTCCCTTCAAAGCTGAAATTTCATCCTTGGTAGCAAAGAACGCAGAATACTTTCCAGGGATATCCCCTTCTGGCACTAATTTATATAAAGCGTCACCCGCAACTAAGTCGATCGTTTTAGGCAGACTGGATCCGCTTGCCATCAAATTGGCGGCTTTTTCTGCAGCCTCCACAGGTGTGAACCCTTGAGATGTGTACGACTCGACGAGCCTGCGTCCTTCAGCACTATTAAGAGGACTGTCAACTATTCCGTGGGTTTTATAGGCGTCTGGCCCTGAATATCCATTTGGTGGTGGACGTGCTCGCTTTGGCGCACCCGAAACGTACACACCACCACGCCCCGTCGGAATCGCTTTTGTACTTGCAATGGTTCCTACTTTGGCTGCCGAGCCTCCCACTGCAGCGGTCCCGGCTCCCGTGGCGGCGCCTGTGGCAGTGCTAACGGCGGCGCTACCCGCGGTTGTGGTGCCAGTGGTAGCGGTAGTAGCCGCAGCGGTACCAGCAGTCGCGGATGCGTCCTTAACCTTTGCCAGATCCAACAACTTTTTGGCTTTTGCCGCACGTGCGGCTTTTAGCCAGCCGCTACCAAACATGGCAGCTTCAAACACGCCTCGCGTCACCGATTCAACATACTGTCCTTTCGACCAGGGATTGGTAACCGGGCTGACCATCGCCGACGCCAGCCCACTCGCATCTTGCGCCACACTCGTCGCGCTAACGTTACCGAGACGAATATCTTCGATAAGTATCAGCTTATCGAGCATTGCAAGCTGCTGGCCTTGCTCAGTGCCACCCATGCGCAATAACTTGGGCACGCCTTTAACCACTTCATAGGCCAGTTCGCCAGTGCCCATGACAAAACCCTTCACGCCCCCAAGCACACCGCGTGCGCCCTGCGCCGCCCAATCGCCGACCGTTCCGGGCGTACCCTGGATTTCTCCGATCCAACCATCGGACACGGCGTTCGCACGATCAAAATTAAAGAACTCGTCAAGTGCATCGAAGTCCAGGCGCCCTGCAAGGAGCTTGTCCCGCATCGTTTTCAACGCCAGCAACTTCTTGCTGACACGCGCAGCTGCACTTGCGGGGATGGCGGCCGATTTCGCTGCGGGCGGCGCGACGGTTTTGACCATCGTCACAACCTGCCCACGCGCACCACCCATGCCTGCGCTGTCGCAGTTGATGCGGCAGCCACTGTCGTGGCGCGCTACAGGAATGCCGTTGACCTTGACATTGGAATGTCCCTCCAGTATCTGGACATAGCCGGTGGACAGCGAGGTGCCGGACACGATATGCGCGCCCGCGTTCGCTTGCGTGTTCTTGAAGAGATCGCCGATGCGGTACACCGGCGTCCCCCGCGCTTTCACATCCGGCGAAGCCGCATGCTTGTAATCGAGTTGGGCGAAGCTGTTGAACGCCACCACGCACTTTCCCACCTGGCACAAATCAGGCTCCGTGGCGACAACGAGCCAGCCGTCAGCATGCGCGATATGTCGGACCAGACCCATCATCCACCCCGCTCAAAGGTTGCACTACCGGCTGATCTGGCTTGGTCGCGGTGCCGGAGGTAGTAACCGCTATCGCAATGTCCACCACAGGATCGTCGTAATCGAAATGGGTCCGCCAGACTATCGACACCTGGCGCCGGTCCAGGTCGAAACGCAGGGTATCGAGCAGCGGCACGCTGATCACATCGCCTCCGCTGGCGAGCCGGGCGGCGACAATCGGCATCCATCCGGACAGAGCCATGTCCGCTTTCTCCGGAAGCAGACCGGTCATCGTCACGGTTTCGTCGCCACGCAAATGTGGGGTCATCACCATGTCGGCCGGGGCATTCTGGAAGTAGCGCGCATCGAAATTGTCTGGCAGTAGCGGATACCGGGTGGAACGCCAATGCGCGTCGTAGTCACCCTGATAGCCCACGCGTGGCGTACACCAGCGTGCGATCGGACCAAACCCTTGGGGCGGCAAGCGCTGGAACGGATGCGTGACCGGATCGAGCGCATCCTCGATTTGCGGAGCATCCAGCACCTTCTGCTCAGCCACCCAGCGCGCTACGAAGGCGCGGCCTGACCGGCCGAGGTGCTTGTAATCGGCCGGATTGGGCAACCAGCCGATGCCGGCCGGATTTGCGCGATGCCTGATCGTGTCGACTTCCCCATCGCCGGTGAATGCAGCCGCGACGTCCATGCAGCCGCCAAACGCCAGGCGGAAATCGAGACACACGGATTCCACAGGCGACGCCGGTCCGACGCGCCATCCAAACAATCGCTTGCGGAACTGGCGCGGCCCATGCAGGCGTAACAGCTTTTTAAGCCCGCCGACGCGCAGTCCTGCGACCCACTGGGTATGCGGCAAGCCACCGGGCGCCAGTGCCCGACCGCTGATGAGGATGTCCGTGCCAGGCTTGTACGGCACCAGATCGCCATCTTCCTCAATGACGGCGCGCAGTGGATCGGTGGATGCAGGTCCGGCGTACACATCGCCCACAACGACGGGGCGTTGTTCCACAGCGAGGGTAATGCGCTCGCCATGCGCGGCAAAGTCGAACGTGGCGCGTACCACCAGAACATCGAGGCGTTCGCCCTCGGGACCGGACTGCTGAAACCAGAAGTGCGGTGCCCCGGTATGGTTCTGGATGGTGGCGCACATGCCGGCGTCGCCGGCAGCCACCACCTCCTCTACGGCGACAGCGGCCATCATGTGGCTTTCTCCCCATCGCCTCCCGGAGGGCTCTCGGCGCCGCCCGAATTGAGAAGCACATCGCCCGGCCCATCGACATGCACCTTGCCGCTCGCCTTGATATGAATGTTTTTGCTTTCAAGGTAAATCGCGTCCGGCGTCATGACGAATTTTGATCCGCCGCACACCAGTTCTATCCTGTCACCGGCGGACACCGACACCACCTTGCCGACCTTGGTCGTCTGGCTCTTCCCCACCACCGTCGCCATGACCATCCCGACGTTCAGGTTGTAAGCCATGCCGACCGTATCGACACGCCCCATGCCCACGTTCTGCATGGATGCCATGCCGATCGTCTCGGTCTTCATGCGGGCGACGTTGATCGACCAGTTTTTCCCGATCTTGTCCTTCTCGTTTTTGGATACCGTCTTGCTGCGGTTGCAGCCAACGCTGATCGTTTCATTCTTGCCGACGGTCTCGCTGCGATTGCTGCCGATCGAAATCGTCTCGTCCTTGCCGACGTCTTCGCTGCGGTTTTCTCCAATGCTGATACGCTCGTCATGGTCCACGCGTTCCGTGCGGTTGTTATGCACCGTGATCGCTTCGTCCCGATCAACCGTTTCAGAGCGGTCACGCTTGATATGACTGGTCTCGTCACGGTCAACCGTCTTGCGCCGGTCATTGCCAACCCATTTATCCTCGTCGTGCTCAACTTCGGTCAGTTGATCCTTCTCCGCATGAAGCCATAACTGCTCCTGCCCCTTCTTGTCCTCGAAGCGCAAGGCATTCGCGTTGTCGTAGCTTCCGCCGGGAGTCGAGCGTGACAGGATGCCGCTCTGGGTCTTATTGGCCGGCAGCGCCCAGGGCGGCAGGGTATTCGCGTTCGGCACCATGCCCGTGATGATCGGCCGGTCCGGATTGCCATCCATGAACTGCACCAGCACTTCCGTGCCAATGCGCGGAATCGACACCATCCCGAAATTCTCACCTGCCCAGGGTGTCGCGACGCGAATCCAGGCCGAACTCTTTTCGTCACTGGCGCCGGCCCGGTCCCAATGAAACTGCACCCGTACCCGGCCATACATATCCGTATGAATTTCTTCGCCGGCGGGGCCGACCACGGTGGCAGTCTGAATGCCGTGGATTTTCGTCTGGCTGCTGGGATGACTGCACGGCGCGCGCCACGGCACCATTTTTCGCACGCACACCAGCTGATTATCGTAATGGGACGGCGCGGTCGAACTCACATGGTAGTTATTGCTCGCGGTATGAATCGCCTCGACGATCAGGAATTCCCTGGCCTGCTCGTCGTTCTCCGCGACTCGCCGGTCGAAGTGACCGGTCAGACGAAACCAGCGGCCCGGCATGACATAACGGCTGTTGCCAACACCTTTGAAGCTTTTGCCAGCCGCTTCCAGCGCCTCCATCCGGGTTTGTGCCACCGAGCGGGCATCGCCACCATCCTTGAATCCGAACGCGCCCGTGTATTCGTAAGACTCCACATGGAATACCTCGCCCTGCTGATGCAGCGTCGGCAGGGACGTCAACGCCGGCTGCGGCGCCTTGAAATCGTAGGAAGCAAGCGCAATGGCGCCCTGCGTGATCCGGCGCCCGGGCGACCATTCGCCGATGCCGTCCTCTTCGACCGTGCCGCCATGACGCTGGAACGCAATCTCCGGACCGCCGTCAATCGGCGGCGCGGCGCTCGAATCGTCGGATAGCACCAGCTTGTGACCCGTTGCGCTGTGCTCAAACCAATAGAAAATGCCGGCGGCAGCCCAACGCCGCTCCAGGAAATTGCTGTCGGTCTCGTCGAACTGGCAACAATCCGTCATCACCCCGCTCGCCCCCTGCACACGCCAATCCCAGTCGGCCAGATTCGGGTAATCCCCGAAAATGCTCCGCGCCTGCTGATACAGCGTCGTGTAGTGGAATAAATAGTTATCCTTGCGCAGGCTCAGATACTTGAACCACGGCGCCATCCGCGCTTCGTAAAACGACACCCCGCCATCGACGCGTTTCAGGGAAAAACTGAACACCCGCCCCGAAAAATGACGCAGGCTGCCATCCTTGCGCACCAGTTCGATGCACATGAGTTTGCCCTGAAGTTGTTTCAATGGAATGCCAGGATCATCGGCCAACAGTTCCACAACGAATTCAAATGGCCGGGACAAGCCTTCCGATGCGTGCAGTTGATTGACGAGCAGCTGCGCGAATGGGCCGTCATCGTTGGGAAATGACAGGCGCAACAGCCGGTCGTGCTGCCGGTCGCCTACAAGGTCTTGCAAGCTCTCTAAAGTGGAGATCATCGCCATGTCCCAGTTCGTTATTTCCGGTTTTAAGATATTTCCGTGTGGAATCTTTAACCGACATTAGCGGAACGAAAGCGACGCTGAGTTGCGCGGGCGCAGGGATTTCAGGAAGCGGCGAAAAGCCGCAGGCAAGGTGTTGCGAAGAAAGCGAAACCGGTGGGCAATTGTGGCCAACACAGTGCGGCGGCGTGCAATCGCAGGCGAACCGTGGGGCGACTTCCTAAGCGCCGCACCCCGGACGTCCTTTGCCATCGACTGCCCCGCTGTTGAGCGTACGAAGCTGCAGCCCGCCGTCCGCCTTTCCGCTCAGGCAAAACCGGGCGCGGTAAGCACGCGGAGCGGTGGCCAGCATGGGTGGTTTGATGTCGATAAGAACTTCATAGACTTTGCCCAGCTGTAGCGGCAAGGCGTTCGTTTTCGGCAAGACGGGCAAACGCCCCGCGTACGGTATGCATAAACGAAACGTCACACGAAACGCCCGCTCGGGCGGGATCGCCATCGCCCACATCAGCATGCGCCCTCCCGCCGTCACATCCGTGACGCTGATCGACCGGAATTCGGGCGAGCCGAACACGCGCTCATCCTTCTGGAACACCGTAAAGCAGGGAATGCCTCCACTCCCCTGCCGTACATCAAGTTCGCCCGGGTGGGGGGCCGCGCGGGCATCCGCGCTGAAGATGGCCGCGACGATACAACACAGGATCTGCTGGCTGGGCCGCATGAAACACCCCTCGAAAAAAGATGCCGTAAATAAACATCAAGAGTAGAGGGCTGGCTCCGCGCAGTGTTGACTCAGCACATACGGTAACGCCGTGTGGGACTTGACGCAGCTTGGGGGTGTTTGTCCGACCCGTAGTCGAACGTTCGTCATGTCTGTCGAAGGCCGGACGATAGGGCCGGCTCCGCAGTGGGAGCGGGATTGCGGCAAGCGCTCACGCCAGGCGGCGCGCGCCCGGCAAATGATTCCTTCCTGCCGGATGCCGGCGAAAGCCGGTCAGCACGGTCTCGAAGAGCGCCAGGCTTTTCGCGTAGCGCTGCTGCCGCATCGCCGTGGACGAGTGCAGGAACTTGAGCACGAAATAATCGGCCAGCAGGTCGCCCTGCGCTTCCATGTTGAAGTCGGCCAGGGTCTTGTGTTCGGCCAGCTCGTAGCGATAGCTCAAGCCGATGCGCACCGCGCCGCGCCACCACACCGGATAGCCCAGCTGGTGCTGCCACACGTGCACCATCTCGTGCATGAACCAGTGGCGCGCGTGCTCGCTGCCGGCCGAAAAATCGGGCAGGCAGCAGGATTGGTCGAAGTAGATGGTGCCGTTGGGCGTCATGGCGCAGTTCTTCGGCTGCAGCCCGAACGGCAGGTAACGGCGCGCGTGCACTTCCACCCGCGCGTAATCGATGGCGTCGCCGAACAGGGCCGACGCCATGCCGATCTCGCCGGGCGTCATGGGACGGCCCGGTTTGCCGCGCCAGCACGGTCGCACGGCGGTACGCCTTAGCGCAGTGAGGACGCCGCTTTGGCCAGCTCGGTGATGCGGGCCCAGTCGCCGGCCAGGATCGCGTCCTTCGGCGTGAGCCACGAACCGCCCACGCAGGCCACGTTCTTACACGCCAAAAACTGCGGCGCGGTCTCGATCGAAATGCCGCCGGTCGGGCAGAACGTCACATCCGGCAGCGGGCCGCCGATCGCATTGAGCATGCCCACGCCGCCCGCCGGCACCGCCGGGAACAGCTTGAGCTGGCGGAAGCCCGCTTCGCGCGCGGCCATCACTTCCGACGGCGTCATCACGCCCGGCAGCAGCGGCAGGCCGCTCTTGCGTGCCGCCTCGATCAACGCTGGCGTGAGGCCGGGCGAGACGCCGAACACCGCGCCCGCATCGCGCGCGGCCGCAAATTCATCGGCCTGCGTCAGGGTGCCGACGCCGACGATGGCGCCCGGTACCTGCGCCATCGCGCGGATCGCGCCCAGGCCGTGCGCGGTGCGCAGCGTCACTTCGAGCACGCGGATGCCGCCCGCAACCAGCGCCTGCGCCAGCGGCACCGCGTGGTCTGGATCGTCGATGGCGATCACGGGAATCACGCTCGCCGAGCGCATGATGTCGAGTAGGGTCATGGTCATTTTGGGTTCTTGATCAAAAAGTCTTCGTCGGAGCCGGGCACGGTGTCGCCGATGTCGGCGGTGTCGTGCAGCGACACGGTGGTGGGAATCGGCGATGGCAGCGGGAAGGTGGTGGCGCCCTTCTCCGCTTCGCTGATCGCATTGCGGAACATGGTAAACAGTTCGCGGCCCATGCCGATATGGCTGGACGACAGGTCGGCCGTGGCTTGCGAACGCGCAGCCCACACGTCAGCCGGCACCAGCGCTTCCAGCGTGCCGGTGGTGGCGTCGAGGCGAATGATGTCGCCATCGCGTACCAGTCCGAGCGGGCCGCCAGCGAGGATCTCCGGCGACACGTGGATCGCCGCCGGCACCTTGCCCGACGCGCCCGACATGCGGCCGTCGGTCACCAGCGCCACGTGGCGGCCGGCGTCCTGCAGGTTGGCCAGCGCCGGCGTGAGCGCGTGCAGTTCCGGCATGCCGTTCGCGCGCGGACCCTGGAAGCGCAGCACGGCCACGAAGTCGCGATCGAGCTTGCCCGCCGTGTAGGCGTGCATGAAGTCTTCCTGCGAATTGAAGGTCAGCGCCGGCGCTTCGACGACGCGATGTTCTTCCTTGACCGCCGAGATTTTCATCACCGCGCGACCCAGGTTACCGGCCACCAGGATCATGCCGCCATCGCGCGCGAACGGTGCCGAAGCGGGCCGCAGCACGCTGTCGTCGCCGGTGAGCGCAGGCAGTTCCTTCCAGATCGCCTTTTCGCCATCGAGGAACGGTTCGGCGCAGTGCGCGCGCAAGCCCTTGCCGAGAATGGTGGTCACGTCGTCGTGCAGCAGGCCCGCGTCGAGCAGTTCGCGGATCACGAAACCGGGGCCGCCGGCGGCCTGGAAGTGGTTCACGTCGGCGTCGCCGTTCGGGTAGATCCGGGTGAGCATCGGTATGATCGCCGACAGCTCGTTGAAGTCGTTCCAGTCGATCACGATGCCGGCCGCCTTGGCGATCGCCACCAGGTGCAAGGTGTGGTTGGTCGAGCCGCCGGTGGCCAGCAAACCCACCACCGCGTTGACGATGCACTTTTCGTCGACGATATAACCGACCGGCGTGTAGCGGTCGCCCTGCTGCGAAATGGCGACCGCGCGCTGCGCCGCGGCGCGCGTGAGACCATCGCGCAGCGCCGTGCCCGGGGTGATGAAGGCGGCGCCCGGCATGTGCAGGCCCATGATCTCCATCAGCATCTGGTTGCTGTTGGCGGTGCCGTAGAAGGTGCAGGTACCGGCGCCGTGGTACGACTGCGATTCGCATTCGAGCAGCTCGTCGCGCGTGGCCTTGCCCTGCGCGTACAGCTGGCGGATGCGCGCCTTTTCCTTGTTAGACATCCCGGTCGTCATCGGCCCGGCCGGCACGAACACCGCCGGCAGGTGGCCGAAGTGCAGCGCGCCGATCAGCAGGCCCGGTACGATCTTGTCGCACACGCCCAGGTACACGGCCGAATCGAACATATTGTGCGACAGCGCGATCGCGGTCGCCATGGCGATGGCGTCGCGCGAAAACAGCGACAATTCCATGCCCGGCTGGCCCTGGGTGACGCCATCGCACATGGCGGGGACGCCGCCGGCGAACTGCGCCACCGCGCCAACCTCGCGCACCGCATCCTTGATAATGGCCGGGAAGTGCTCGAACGGCTGGTGCGCCGACAGCATGTCGTTATATGCCGAGACGATCGCCACCGATGGCTTCTTCACCTGCTTGAGCATCAGCTTGTCGTTGGCCGGGAAGGCGGCGAAGCCGTGCGCCAGGTTGGTACACGACAGCGCGCCGCGCTGCGGCCCGTCGACGCGGGCCGCGTCGAGGTGCGCCAGATACGCGCCGCGTGATGGCCGGCTGCGCTCGATGATGCGTTTGGTGACCGATTCAACTACGGGATGCAACGCCATGGTCGTTCCTTATGAATTTATTTCGTGAAATTTTACTACAAAACTGGCGAAAACCGTACATTCCGGTCGCCCGGCTTGCTTAATTTGATCGTTAATTGCAAATCCACAGTCTATAAAGAGCCCCGGCAACATCCAATATGCGGGCACTCCACCAGTCGTGGCCGCCATATTTTTGTAGTGAATTTACGTGAATTTCTGTATTATTCGATAATCTTCTTCGATGCGCTGGCCGCGCGGCCGGCACCCGATCTTAACCAACCGAACAGCGAGCACCAATGCGCCAGCCTGCCCTCACCTCCACCGCCAGCTTCCAGGCCCTCGAAACGCACGCAGTCGAAGCCGAAGACTGGGAATTGCGAGGCCTGTTCGCCGCCGACCCGCAACGCTTCCCCAAACTGACTGTCGATGCGGCGGGTTTGTTCCTAGACTATTCAAAAAACCGGCTTGACGGGCGCACGCTTGAACTGCTGGTCGACCTGGCGCAGGAACGCGGCGTCGAAACCCAGCGCGACGCCATGTTCTCCGGCGAGCGCATCAACCTGACCGAACGGCGCGCCGTGCTGCACACCGCCCTGCGCGCGCCGCGCGGCACCGCGCTCGTGGTGGACGGCCAGGACGTCAATGCCGATGTCCACGAGGTGCTCGACCGGGTCCGCCTCTTCACCGACGCCGTGCGCGCCGGCACCTGGCTTGGCCACAGCGGCAAACCGATCACCGACATCGTCAACATCGGCATCGGCGGCTCCGACCTGGGGCCGAAAATGGTCTGCCTGGCGCTGCGTCAATACGCGCACCCGCGCCTGACCATGCACTTCGTCTCCAACGTCGACGGTCACGACATGGACGCCGCGCTGGGCAAGGTCAATCCCGAAACGACCCTGTTCATCATCGCTTCCAAGACCTTCACCACCACCGAAACGATGATGAACGCGCAGACCGCGCGCGCCTGGTTCCTGCAGCACGCGCCGGAAGACGCGCTGGCGCGCCACTTCGTCGCCGTCTCCACCAACACCGAAGCGATCAAGACCTTCGGCATCGACCCGGCCAATATGTTCCCGTTCTGGGACTGGGTCGGCGGGCGTTATTCCGTATGGTCGGCGATCGGCCTGTCGGTGGCGCTGGCAATCGGTTTCGGCCACTTCAGCGACTTGCTGGCCGGCGCACATGCGATGGACCAGCACTTCCAGCAGGCGCCTTTGGCGTCGAACATGCCGGTGCTGCTCGCGCTGGTGGGCTTCTGGAACCGCCAGTTCCTCGGCTGCAGCTCGGTCTCGATCGCGCCGTATCACCAGGACCTGAACCGCTTCCCGGCCTACCTGCAGCAGCTCGACATGGAGAGCAACGGCAAGCGCGTGACCAAGGGCGGCCAACCGGTCGACACCCCGACCTGCCCGGTGATCTGGGGCGATTGCGGCACCAACGGCCAGCACGCCTACTTCCAGCTGCTGCACCAGGGCAGCGACGTCACGCCAATCGACTTCATCGCCGCGCTGCGTCCCGCGCACGAACTGGAAAACCATCACGCCGCGCTGCTGGCGAACTGCTTTGCGCAGTCCGAAGCGTTCATGCGCGGTAAAACCATCGATGAAGTGCGTATCGATTTGCAGTCGCAGGGACTGTCGCTGGCCGAAATCGAAACGCTGGCGCCGCACAAGACCTTCCCCGGCAACCGTCCGAGCAATACGATCCTGATGGAATACCTCAAGCCGTACACGCTCGGCGCCCTGATCGCGCTGTACGAGCACAAGACGTTCGTGCAGGGCGTGATCTGGGACGTGAACAGCTTCGATCAGTGGGGCGTTGAACTGGGCAAGGTACTGGCCAAGAAAATCGAGGCGGAACTGACGGGCGACGCCCAGCCGGAGCTGCACGACAGTTCCACCAATGGCCTGATCGCCATGGCCAAGGCAGCGGTGTGATGAGCGCCGACGCCTTTACCGTCGTCCACGACACGCCAATGCTGGTGGGCGAATGCCCGTTGTGGTATGCCGGCGAACAGACCTTGTACTGGGTCGATATCGGCGGCTTCACGGTGCACGCGCTGCATCCTGCCAGCGGCGCGCACCGTTCGTGGCGCATGGCGAGCGAACCGGCGGCACTGGCCATTCACGCCGGCGGCGGCCTGGTGGTCGCAACGCGAGCCGGCTTTGTGCACCTCGACACGGCCAGCGGCGACATCACGGACATCGCCGCCGCGCCCTACGACACCGCCACCACGCGCTTTAACGATGGCCGGGTCGATGCGGCCGGGCGCTTCTGGGTCGGCACCATCTACGAGCCGCGCGACCAGCAGGCGGCGCAGATGTTTTGCCTTGAGGAGGGCAAGATCAGTCTCAAATGGTCGGGCGGAATGATGAATTCGAACGGACTCGGTTTCACGCCGGACGGAGGCGGGATGTATCACGCCGACACCGCCTCGCACAGGATCGACCGCTATCGCTTCGATGTGGCCAGCGGCGAGGCCAAGGCGCGCGAGACGTTCCAGCTCTTTTCGGCCGATAAGAAGGCGGCCGACTACGGCGGGCGGCCCGATGGCGCCGCGGTGGACAGCGAAGGCGCGTACTGGTGCGCGATGTTCGAAGGCGCGCGCTTGCTGCGCTTTGCGGCGTCGGGCGAACTACTGCGCGAAGTGAAGCTGCCGGTGAAGTGCCCGACCATGATCGCGTTCGGCGGCGACGATCTGCGCACCTTGTACGTGACCAGCGCCAGCCATGGACGGCCGGATGCGGAGCGCGAGAGCCATCCGTTGAATGGACAAGTGCTGTCGCTGAGGTTCGATGTGGCGGGGCGTGAGGAAAACGTGTACCAGCCGTGATCTGAATTACCGCTAACCGACGCTCCGTCGTCCCCGCGCAGGCGGGGATCCAAGTTCATGCTGTAGTTGCGAGCACTAAGAACCTTGGGTCCCCGCCTGCGCGGGGACGACGGTGGTTATGCGGACGACGGCTCTGGGGACTGCGGCCAGCCTACAACTTCGGCGTCATCGTATACAAATTCTTAAACTCATTCTCCGTTCCCGGCCCCTTCTCCTTCCCCTGCATCTCCCGCTTGAGCACCACCAGCCGGTTATTCACCACCCCGAACGTAAACTCTTCCTTCGTCGTCTTCTCGTACGACATGAACACCATCAGCTTGGCCCTGATCGTGTGATTCGTCACCGCCGCCAGTGGCACCCCGTCCGCTCCAAGCCAGAAGCGCGCCTCGATGGTGTTTTCCTTGATGCTGACGTTCTGGTTCACCTCTTCCTGGGGCGCCATCACCAACTCCACCAGCCTGGCCGGCTTGCCCTGATACGTATCGGCGCGCTCCGACTTGAACTGGCTGATCGAGAGCGACTGCAATAACCGCGGCGCATAATTCATCGCCACCGCCAGGCGCGGCGCGGAACTTGCCCCCAGCAGCTGCGACAATGCCTGCTTGCGCTTGGCCCCTTTCGCCACGCTCGACTCGTCCGCCGCGCGCTTGAGCAGTCCACGGTCCCAGCGGATCTCCAGCCCGGCCGGGTCGTCCACCACCTGCGCCACCGCCATCACCGTCTCCGGCCCCTTGAGCGGCTTGGCATCGAACTCCGTGTGCGTTTCGCGCACCTCGTACGCAGCCCGCAGCGTCCCCTGTCCCTGCAACAGCGCCAGCGCCGCCTTCATGTCGTCGAGCCCGTTCGCACACACCGGTCCGGCGCAAAAAAACGCTGCAATTACCAAGTATTTCATATGCATCCTATCGAGTTAGTCGCTTTCGGGGCGATCGATGCACATCCGAATGTCATCGATTCTGCTAGGTAATATACCTGCGAACAACGATGCACGGCAAAATGCCACGTGTGACGAAACGATTCAATGCCCGGTGATAAACTGGCGTGCAATTAGGAATGCAGAAAATACATTGAAGAAAGAAATAAACATGCTGGTCAAAACAGGCATCGCCGGACTGGACGAAGTACTGCTTGGGGGTATCCCGCGCGGAAACAACCTGATTGTGGAAGGCGCGCCCGGCACCGGCAAGACCACGCTCGGCCTGGGCTTCATTTACGCCGGCGCGGCGCTCTACGACGAGCCGGGCGCGATCGTGTCGTTCGAACTCGATACGGCCAAGCTGCTGCGCGATGCGGCCGGCTTCAACTGGGATCTGCAAGGCCTGATCGACGCCGGCAAGATCAAGGTGATCCAGACCAGTCCCGCCGTGCTGCTGAGCGAATTTCGCAACGCCGACGGCGCCTTTGCCGACGCCCTCAAGTCGATCGGCGCCAAGCGCCTGCTGATCGATGGCCTCACGCCCATGCGCCTGTACGCCGAAGTGCACGACAAACCCTTCCGCGAAGACGTGCACCTGCTCATCGAAGGCCTGTCGCGCATGGGCGTGACCACCATGGTCACCGCCGAACGCGACGAAAGCCTCGGCGCGGTGCCGTCGCACGAGCGCTTCGTGTTCGACACCATCATCTCGCTCACACGCGAAGAGCAGCGCCGGCGCGTGCACCGGCGCCTGACGGTGCTCAAGTCGCGCGGCCAGGACTTCATCGCGGGCAGCCACACCATGCGCATCGAAGCGGGGCGCGGAGTGCACATCTACCGCCGCGCGCAGTCGCGTCCCATCAATACGAACGACCAGCAAACCTCCGACGAGCGCGTCTCGACCGGCTCCAAAGCCATCGACGAAATGATGGACGGCGGCCTGTACGCCGGCTCGGTGACCATGGTGAGCGGCATCTCCGGCACCGGCAAGACCGTGTTCAGCGTGCAGTTCCTCACCGCGGCCATCACCACCGGCCACAAGACGCTGCTGGTCAGCCTGGACGAACACCCGCGCCAGTTGATCCGCAACGCCGCCACCCTCGGCTTCGACCTGGCCGCTCTGATGGACAGCGGCGACCTGTTCATCCACTACGAATCGCCGCTCGAACTCGAACTCGATATCCACTTCGACCGCATCATCAAGCTGGTCGAGGAAAAAGGCATTGACTGCGTGGTGTTCGATTCGTGCGCGGTGTACGAAATGACCAGCCCCTCCGAGGTGGCCGACTACCTGTACGCGCTGGCCACGTTCTTCAAGAACCGGCTGGCGACCATCCTCTTCAACTACGAAAGTCCCGAGCTGCTCGGCATTTCGCAGATCAGCGAAGAACTCAAGGGGTCGCACCTGGTCGACAACATCATCTTGCTCAACTACGTTGAAATCTCCACCGTGCTGCGGCGCGCCATCGCCGTGCCCAAGGTGCGCGGCAGCCGCAATCGCCAGATCACGCGCGAGTACGTAATCGCCGAAGGCGGCCTGCAGCTGCTCGACGAGGAAAACGGCTATGCCGATCCGGCCGGCGTGGTGCCGCAGCTGCCGTTCTCCTCGTATTACGGCCTGCTTTCGCGCTCGCCGTCGCGCCAGAGTCCTCTCATCGAAGACGCCGTGGCGCACGGAACGCGCCTGCCTGATTCGGTCGAACTGCCGACCGACAATCCAGCATGATCAACCTGGCCGTCGCCGGCGACGCGGGCATCGACTGGGATGAATGGGTCACCCCGCTGACCCAGTTTTCGCAGGCCAGCGGCCTGACGGTATCGCTGTACGACGTGCGCGGCTGGCGCCAGGTGGGCCCGCTGGTGGCCTCGTCCACCGCGCGCGTGCTGGCCACGTCGACCATGTGGCGCGACGACGGTCCGGGCACCGCACTGGAAAAACGCATCGCCGCGCGCGTGTTTGCCGGTGACGTCGCCGAAGAGGGCAGCTTTCACGGCATGCGCGTGTGCAGCATGGCGCTGACCCAGTTCGGCCAGGTGTATGGGGTGCTGGTGTACGGCTGGCGTTTTAACGATTTCAGTTCGCCCATGGCCTGCGAGCGCATCGGCGCGGCGGTGGGCGTATCGGGCAATGCACTGTGGAGCGAAGTACGGCTCGAGTCACCGGTGTCGGAGGCGCGCCTGGCAACCTACGGCGCGCTGCTGCAAACGCTGGCCGGATCGATCGACCGCCAGCGCGAAACCATCGAGGAACTCAATCGCGTCAACCGCGCGCGCGATCTGTTCCTGGCCACGGTATCGCACGAAATGCGCACGCCGCTGTCGGCGCTGTCGATGCGCATCGAGGTGCTGCTCAAGACCGTGCCGGATCTGCCTGCGAAGGTGGAGAACGGCCTGACGGCGATGCGCGTGCACATCGGCCAGGAAGCGGCCATGATCGACGATCTGATCGACGCCGCCCGCACGCTGACCGGGCAGATGTCGATTGCGCGCACGCCGGTGGGGCTGGGACAGGTGCTGCGCGACGCACTGTCGACGGTGGAGGGCAGCGCCAGCGAAAAAGAGATTGTGCTGGCGGTGACGCCGAACGACCATGGCGACCTGGTGCGGCTGGAGGCCGATGGACGGCGTTTGCAGCAGGTGCTGTGGAACCTGCTGTTCAACGCGATCAAGTTCACGCCGCGCGGCGGCACCATCCGCATCGATATCAGCCGGGGCGCCGAGCAGGTGGAGATCGCCGTGGCCGATTCCGGCCAGGGGATCGCCGCGGACGATCTGCCGCATGTGTTCGGGGCGTTCAATTTGCAGCGCCACGCCAACGCCGCGGGACTGGGACTGGGTCTGTACATCGCGCGCCATCTGGTGGAGCTGCATGGCGGCACCTTGTCGGTGGCCAGCGCGGGCAAGGACAAGGGAACGACGTTTACGATCCGCTTGCCGCTGAAGTGATCGGGCAATACCCGCGCGCCGCCGATATCCCTACTTCTTCTGCACGCAGAACGGCGGCACCTGACCGAGTTCGCCGAGCCAGGAGCACATGGTACCCCGCGCAAACGGATAGGCGGGATGCGGATTCTGCGGATCGACGTTCACCTTCGGCAGGCTGCTTTCCAGCGGCGGGGAACTCGGTGCAAGATCCGGATGCGCGTGGGCAAAGGTGCCGCAACGATTCAACTCGTAGATCCAGGCATGCAGCATGTGGAATTGCGGCGTCCATTTGACATCGGGGGAGACAGGCAAACCTTTTGCGATGGCACTGGCCGGCAGGCACTGTTTCGGGCTCAGGCTCTGCCGGAACAACAGCTTGCGCGCAGCCAGGGTGGGCTGTTCGTAGTTCAGCCCCGTAAAGCAAACGCCGTTGTGATGGTGCCAGACGTCCTGCTCGCCGGCAAATCCCTCACCATACAAGTGCGCGAACGGCACGAAACTGTCGCCGGGCGGATATTTTTCCCCATTCAAGCGGGTCGGCGATGGCCCGGAATAGTAGAAAACAGCCCACAGGCGTCCCCTGGCATCGTAATTGAGCCCTTCCGGCGCGCCCGGGTCGAACGCGTAGCCCAGCGACCCTTTTTCCGGACGCTGGACCCAGTGCGTGCCGTGGCCGTGGAACGACGGCGTCCACGGCACGAAACCGTCGCGGATGGCGGCGCGAATGTTGCGGTAGGCTTTTGTGGCGCGATAGGCGTCGGCCAGCTGGCGGTCGAGTTCAGTGCTGAGCGCCCCGGTTTCGGCCACCGCAATCGCGATATCCTTGCTGTCGAGGACATGATCGGCGTTGCGGTCGAAAAAGGCGACGTACTGGCCCGTCCTGACCTGCTGTCTGAGCATGCGCAGGTCGTTGCGCGTCACCGTTCGGTCGCCATCGAAATCGCTGGTACTCAGGACGGGGGTGGCCTTCGTCGTCGGCGCGCAGAAGCCCGCATGTGCGTGGTCGTCCTGGGCGAGTGCGCTGCCGCTTGCTGCGGCGAACAGGGCGGCCAGAGCGGCCGTGACTGGATGGATCGATTGCATGATGAGTCCTCCACAAAATGAGGGAACATGTCGGCGATTCGATTCGATAACATGTCTGACTGAACGTTGGTTGAATAAGACTGAGCTCCGGAGATGAGGCGGGTAAGCCGTGCGCTCACCCATTCCTCCAGCGTTGCTTCAGTTCCTCATCAAGGCCCGACGTTCGCTTCCCTCAAAGATTATCAGCGCACTGATCCCTGACCTTGCGGCATCCGTATGTTTGAACAGACGCGCCGCGTAGTAAAATTTCTTGCGAACCACTAAAATATGTAGTAAATTTACACAACCAATTTCGCTACTCTTCCCGGCTGGCGCTCCCATGCGTGCGCCAGCCGGCGGCAACTAGCGGCATCATCATTCCGGCCCCCTACTTTCAGCGATCACATACTATGGCTCTTACCGATTTTGACCTCGTTCTTTTTGGCGGCAGCGGCGATCTGTCGATGCGCAAGCTGCTCCCTGCGATGTACGCGCGCGATGTCGCCAATGACCTGCCGCAGACCGCCCGCATCATCTGCGTCGGCCGCAACGACATCGCGCAAGAAGAATTCCTGCAAACCGTCGAAAGCACCGCCAAACCGCACGTCAAGAAGCTGGTCGAGGAAGGCTGGGCCAAATTCGTCAAGCGCATCGTCTACGTCTCGCTCAACGCCACCGACGCCTCCACCTACGGCGCCCTGGTCGAAGCGCTGCGCAACGACGACAAGATCACCCGCGTCTACTACCTGGCCACGCCGCCGCACCTGTTCGCGCAAATCTGCGACAACCTGGCCAGCGCGGGTCTTGCCACCGCCAACTCGCGCGTGGTGCTCGAAAAACCGCTCGGGCGCGACCTGGAATCGGCCAAGCAGATCAACGCCGAAGTCGGCAAGGTCTTCGCCGAATCGCAGATCTACCGCATCGACCATTACCTCGGCAAGGAAACGGTACAGAACCTGCTGGCCCTGCGCTTCGGGAACATCCTGTTCGAGCCGCTGTGGCGCCGCGAATGGATTTCGGACGTACAGATCACCATCGCCGAAAAAATCGGCGTGGGCAACCGCATGGGTTACTACGACACCTCCGGCGCCCTGCGCGACATGCTGCAAAACCACCTGCTGCAGCTGCTCTGTATCGTCGCCATGGAACCGCCAACCTCGATCGCTCCCGACGCCGTGCGCGACGCCAAGCTGCAGGTGCTGCGCTCCCTCAAGCGCTTCACCCCGACCACGCTGGCGCAAAACATCGTGCGCGGGCAGTACCGCGCCGGCCACGTCGACGGCAAGGCCGTGCCGAGCTACCGCGACGAACCGGATGCGCCGCAGCAGTCGCGCACCGAAACCTTCGTCGCCATCAAGGCCGAAATCGATACCTGGCGCTGGGCCGGCGTGCCTTTCTATCTGCGCACCGGCAAGCGCATGGCTGACGGCCTGGCCGAAATCGTGGTGCGCTTCAAGCAGATCCCGCACTCGATCTTCAACCAGCCGACCAGCAGCTTCCAGCCCAACAGCCTGGTGATCCGCCTGCAGCCGGACGAAGGCCTTTCGCTCAACCTCATGGCCAAGACCCCGGGCGACAGCATGCGCCTGAAACAGGCCGAACTCGAACTCGATTTCCGCGAGCAGTTCAAGACCCCGCGCATGGATGCCTACGAGCGCCTGCTGCTCGACGTGCTGCGCGGCCAACTGACCTTGTTCATGCGCGGCGACGAACTGGAAGCGGCGTGGGAATGGGTCGAACCGATCCTCGACCACTGGGACCAGGAAGACAGCGTGCCGATTCCGTACAGCGCCGGCACCTGGGGCCCTGCCGCGGCCAGCGCCCTGATCGGACGCGATGGCTTGCAGTGGCGCGAAGAAGCTTTACCGGAAGACTAAGAATGAGAGCGGAACGGCCTACCGTTCCGCAGGCGCGGTGCAGTGCACCGCAAAACCCCTGCTTCACTCCTTCCTGAAGACTGAACCCGTGCTACTAGACTCCATCCGCACCCAGCTCGACTCGCTCTCCAAATCGGAGAAAAAAGTCGCGCTGGCGGTGCTTGAACAGCCGTCGGCCACGGTCAGCCAGAACATCACGGCGCTGGCCAAGAGCGCCCAGGTGTCCGAACCGACCGTGGTGCGCTTTTGCCGCACCCTGGGCTACGACGGCTGGCATGAGTTCAAGCTCAAACTCGCCCAGGGCCTGGCGCTGGCCCTGCCCGGCGCCAACGAGCAGCCGACCCAGGACGACCTGGCGGCGGACCTGGTCAACAAGATCTGCAGCCGCTCGATCAACACCCTGCTCGACCTGCGCAACAACCTCAATCCCGAAGCGATCCAGCGCGCGCTCGATATTTTATCGCGCGCGAAGAAGATCGAGTTCTACGGCCAGGGCACGTCGGGCATCGTCGCTACCGACGCCCAGCACAAATTCTTCCGCTCCGGCGTGCCGACGGTGGCCTACGCCGATCCGGCCATCCACAGCATCGCCGCCTCGCTCCTGCACGCGGGCGACGCCGTGGTGGCCATTTCCCAGCGCGGCAACAACTCGGCGCTGGTGCGTTCGGCCAAGCTGGCGCGCCGCGGCGGGGCCGATGTGATCGTGCTGGCGCCATCGGGCACGCCGCTGGCCGACATGGCCACGGTGCTCATTCCGATCGATCTGGTTTTCAATATCGATCCGTACACGCCGATTTCGGCGCGCCTGGCCTATCTGGTGGTGATCGACGTGCTGGCGGTGGGGCTGGCCTTGCAGCGCGGGCCGGAGTTCCGCAAGAAGATGCAGAACGCGCAGAAAGCGTTGCAGGAATTCGACATGCAGTTCGATTCCTTTATCGGATAGACAAGTCTGTACATGGTTGTACAATAAGGTTCGATCTCCTTACCCGTTAGCGCAACCATGAACCAACTCGAACAACTCAAGCAATTCACCAAGGTCGTTGCCGACACCGGCGATTTTCAGTCGATCAAACAGTACACGCCGCGCGACGCGACCACCAATCCGTCGCTGATCCTCAAGGCGGTGCAAAAGCCCGAATACAAACCCCTGCTCGAAAAAGCCGTGCGCGACTTTCCGGACCTGTCCACCGGCGACGTGATCGACCGCGTGCTGGTCGAGTTCGGCATGGAAATCCTCAAGATCATTCCGGGCCGCGTCTCCACCGAGATCGATGCGCGCCTGTCGTTCGATACCGAAGCGACCGTCGCCAAGGGCCGCGAGCTGATCGCCCTGTACGAAGAAGCCGGCGCCGGCCGCGAGCGCGTGCTGATCAAGATCGCCTCGACCTGGGAAGGCATCCGCGCCGCCGAGATTTTGCAGGAGGAAGGCATCCGCTGCAATATGACGCTGCTGTTTTCGCTGGCCCAGGCCATTGCCTGCGCCGAAGCGGGCGCGCAGCTCATTTCACCGTTCGTCGGCCGCATCTACGACTGGTTCAAGAAGGCCAACGACCTCGAATACACCGGCGCGGAAGATCCGGGCGTGCAGTCGGTCAAGCGGATTTACAACTACTACCGCAAGTTCGGCTACACCACCGAAGTGATGGGCGCGAGCTTTCGCAACACGTCGCAGATCCTGGAACTGGCCGGCTGCGACCTGCTGACCATCAGCCCGGAACTGCTGCAGAAGCTGGCCGACAGCAATGAGCCGGTCGAGCGCAAGCTGACCCCGACGGCGTCGGCGGTGTCGATCGAGAAGGTCGCAATCGACGAGAAAACCTTCCGCTTCATGATGAATGAAGATGCGATGGCGACCGAGAAGCTGGCGGAAGGGATTCGTGCGTTCTGCGCCGATTCGGGCAAGCTGAAACAGATTATTACCGGGATGCGATAAACCCTGCGTCGTTCCCGCGCAGGCGGGAACCCAAGTTTGCGCTGCAGCCATTTGCTGATCTACGGACTTGGGTTCCCGCCGAGTGCCGCCTTGGCGCGGGAACGACGGAGTTTAAGTCCTGGCAGTAATGAGGGTTCCCAATCAGGCGCGGAGAGAATCAAGATGCGTATCGACGATTTCCGCGCCCAGCTGCTCCAGGTTAAAGTCGGGCATGATCAGCCAGCCGCGCACCAGTCCCTCGATCAGGATGAACAATCCCAGCGCCGCCGCTTGCGGCTTGACCGTGTCTTTTAACCGGCCATGCGCGACCCCCTCCTTCACGATCCGTTCGGCACTCGCCAAAAACTGCTCGCGATGCTGCATCCGGCGCTCGCGGATGGCCGACAGTTCGCCCACATACTCCAGCTTGAGCGTGGCGATCTCGAACACCCGGCGCGCTTTCGGATCATTGATGGTCAGGTCGAACACGCTCAGCGCATAGCTGCGCAAATGCCCCAGCGGGTCGCTCCCGACCGCGCACTCGAGCGTCTGCATCGCCGATTCGAGCGGCATGGTGGCGCGCTCCATCATGGCGTTGAACAGCGCCCCCTTGTCTTCGAAATGCCAGTAAATCGCGCCGCGTGTCACGCCAGCCGCGCTGGCGATATGCTGCAAGCTCGTTCCCGATACACCCTGCTCGATGAACAACTGCTCGGCCGCGTCCATGATGCTGTCGCGCGTTGCCAGCGCGTCTTCCTTTGTCCTGCGGACCATGCAACTCCTCCCTTTCAGGGGGCGTCAAACGTTAAACATACAGTCATGTTAGTATATTCCAAAATCAGGAAGCCCGCGATGAAAGTTGTAAAGACATCCCAAGTCCCGATGTAAACACAACTGATTGCCTATTTAAAGGATGCACACGTAATGCGCCACACCCTCCTCCCTTCCCCGTCCCTGACCCGGATCGCCGCCTGCACGTTCGCTGCGCTGGCTTTGTTATCGGCATGCGGCGACAAGAAAGACGCTGCGCCCGCAGCCGGTGCCCAGCGCCCGCCGCCGGAAGTGGGGGTGATTACCGCCAAGTTTGAACCGGTCGCCCTGCAAACCGAACTGCCGGGCCGGGTCGAACCGATCCGCGTGGCGCAAGTCCGGGCGCGCGTGAACGGTGTGGTGCTCAAGCGCCTATTTACAGAGGGTAGCGAAGTCAAAGCCGGCCAGGAACTGTTCCAGATCGATCCGGCCTCGTACGCCGCCTCGCTCCTGAGCGCCCGGGCCACGCTCGGCAAGGCCCAGGCCAACCTGACCCAGGCCGCCGCCCAGGCCGAACGCTACAAGCCGCTGGTGGAAGCGAACGCGGTCAGCAAGCAGGAATACATCAACGTCGTCGCCGCCCAGAAGCAGGCCGAGGCCGACGTGGCAGCGGCCAGGGCCGCCGTGCAGATCGCCCAGATCAACAATGGCTACACCCGGGTGACGGCGCCGATCGCCGGCCGTATCGGCCGTGCCCTGGTCACCGAAGGCGCGCTGGTGAGCGCAACCGAAGCGACCCAGCTGGCCCTGATCCAGCAAACCAACAATGTCTACGTCAACTTCACCCAGTCCGCTTCCGACCTGCAGCGCCTGCGCAAGTCGGCCAACCTGAAGGTGCGCAACGCCGAATCGCTGCCGGTGTCGATCTTGCTGGAAGACGGCTCCGAACTGCCGGGCAAGGGCAAGCTGCTGTTTTCCGACGTGAGCGTCGATCCGACCTCGGGCCAGGTCACCCTGCGCGCCGAAGTGCCGAACCAGGATGGCATGCTGCTGCCGGGCCAGTACGTGCGCGTGCGCCTGTCGCAGGCTGAACTGCCGGCCGGCATGCTCATTCCCCAGCAAGCCGTCACGCGCGGCAGCCAGGGCGACACGGTCATCATCGTCGGTCCGGACGGCAAGCCGGGCCCGCGTCCGGTCAAGGTGGCGTCCCAGCAGAACGGCAAGTGGATTGTCCTCGAAGGCATCAAGCCGGGCGAGCAGGTCGTCGTCGACGGCTTCCAGAAGATGCAGGCGCCCGGCATGACGGTCAAGCCGGTGCCATGGACGCCGACTGCCACGCCGGCTCCCGGTGCAGCGCCTGCCGCGGGTGCCGCTCCCGCCGCCAGTGCCGCCGCCAGTGCCGCCGCCACACCGGCCGCCGGACGTTAAACATCTACTCAGGATTACTTCATGGCCCGTTTCTTTATTGACCGCCCCATTTTTGCGTGGGTGATCGCATTATTCATCATGGTTGTCGGCGGGGTGGCGATCACCCAGCTGCCGATCGCCCAGTACCCGACCGTGGCGCCGCCGGCCATCGTGGTCACCACCGCCTACCCGGGCGCGTCGGCCCAGACCCTGGAGGACAGCGTCATCAGCGTGATCGAACGCGAAATGAACGGTTCGCCCGGCCTGATCTACATGGAATCGAACAGCCAGGCCAACGGCACCGGCACCATCACGCTCAGCTTCGAGACCGGCACCAACGCCGACCTGGCCCAGGTCGACGTGCAGAACCGCCTCGGCCGCGCCACCCCGCGCCTGCCGCAGGCGGTGGTGCAGCAAGGCGTGCGCGTGGACAAGGCACGCTCGAACTTCCTGCTGTTTACCATCCTCTCGTCGGACGACCCGAAATGGGACCCGATCGCCCTCGGCGACTACGCTTCGCGCACCGTGCTGCCGGAAATCCAGCGCATCCGCGGCGTGGGCCAGGCCCAGCTGTTCGGTACCGAAAAAGCCATGCGCATCTGGATCGATCCGGCCAAGCTGGTCGGCTTCAACCTGTCGCCGGCCGATGTGAACAGCGCCATCCGCACCCAGAACGCGCAAGTGGCCTCGGGCACCATCGGCGACTTGCCGAACATCGGCGGACAAGCCATTACCGCCACCGTGGTCGTGACCGGCCAGCTGGCCAGCGTCGAGCAGTTCGGCAATATCGTGCTGCGCGCCAATCCGGACGGCTCGACCGTGCGCCTGAAAGACGTGGCCCGCATCGAAATCGGCGGCCAGAGCTATTCCACCTCGGCGCGCCTGAACGGCAAGCCATCGACCGGCATCGGCATCCAGCTCTCCCCGAGCGGCAATGCCCTGGAAACGGCCAAGCTGGTGCGCGCGCGCATGAACGAACTGTCCAAATACTTCCCGGCCGGGATGAAATACGCGGTGCCGTTCGACAGCTCGGCGTTCGTCGAGATCTCCATCAAGCAAGTGCTGGAAACCCTGGTCGAAGCGGTGATCCTGGTGTTCCTGGTGATGTACCTGTTCCTGCAGAATTTCCGCTACACCATCATTCCCACCATCGTGGTGCCGGTGGCATTGCTCGGGTCGCTCGCGACCCTGCTGGCGATGGGCTTCTCGATCAACGTGCTCACCATGTTCGGCATGGTGCTGGTGATCGGTATCGTGGTCGATGACGCCATCGTGGTGGTCGAAAACGTCGAACGCATCATGAGCGAAGAAGGCTTGCCGCCGCTGGAAGCGACGCGCAAGGCGATGAGCCAGATTTCGGGCGCCATCATCGGCGTGACCGTGGTGCTGGTGTCGGTGTTCGTGCCGCTGGCCTTCTTTGGCGGCGCGGTCGGTAACATTTACCGCCAGGTCTCGGCGGTGATGGTCTCGTCGATCCTGTTCTCGGCTTTCATGGCGCTCTCGCTCACGCCGGCCATGTGCGCCCACTTCCTGAAACCGGTCGAAGCGGGCCACAACCACGCCAAGAAAGGCTTCTTCGGCTGGTTCAACCGCGGCTTCACGCGCACCGCCAAGAAGTACGAAGGCTGGGTCGCCACCACCTTGCGCCACACCGGCCGCTCGATGATGGTGTTCGTCGCGCTGGTGGCCGTGGTCGCGCTGATGTTCGTGCGCCTGCCGAACTCCTTCCTGCCCAACGAAGACCAGGGCTACATCATCGCCAACTTCCAGCTGCCGCCTGGCGCCACCTTGGAACGCACCGGCAAGGCGCTGCGCGAGGCCGAAGACTTCATCCTCAAGCAGCCGGAAGTGGCCAGCATGGTCGGCGTGCAGGGCTTCAGCTTTTCGGGCTCGGGCCAGAACATGGCGCTCGGTTTCATCACGCTCAAGAACTGGAAAGAGCGCGGCGGCGCCGGCCACAGCGCCAGCGACGTGGCCGGACGCATTTCGGGCCGCATGAGCCGTGTGCGCGACGCCTTCATCTTCGCCATCAGCCCGCCGCCGATTCCCGAACTGGGCAGCAGCACCGGCTTTTCGTTCCGCCTGCAGGACCGTGCCGGACTCGGACGCGAAGCCCTGCTGGCGGCGCGCGGCCAGGTGCTCGGCGCGGCCAGCAAGAGCCCGGTCCTGGCCGGCGTGCGTCCGGAAGGCCTGGAAGATGCGCCGCAGGTGCAGCTCGACATCGACCGCGACAAGGCCAGCGCCCAGGGCGTGACCTTCGACGCCATCAACACCGCCATTTCGACCTCGCTCGGCTCGTCCTACGTGAACGACTTCCCGAACGCCGGGCGCCTGCAGCGCGTGGTGGTTCAGGCCGACGCCAAGGACCGCATGCAGCCGGAAGACCTGTTGAAACTGAACGCGGTCAACAACAAGGGCCAGCAAGTGCCGCTGTCCTCGTTCGCCACGACGCGCTGGATCACCGGTCCGATGCAGACCGTGCGCTACAACGGCTACCCGACCATGCGCATCGCCGGCGACGCCGCCCCCGGCCGCAGCACCGGTGACGCGCTGGCCGAAATGGAACGCATCGCGTCCGAACTGCCGCCGGGCTTCGGCTTCGAATGGACCGGCCAGTCGCGCGAAGAAAAACTGTCCGGCTCGACCGTGTTCGTGCTGCTCGGCTTCGCCCTGCTGGCGGTCTTCCTGGCCCTGGCCGCGCTGTACGAAAGCTGGTCGATTCCGGTCGCCGTGCTGCTGGTGGTGCCGCTCGGCGTGCTGGGCGCGCTGATCGCCGCGGGCGGACGCGGCTTTCCGAATGACGTCTACTTCAAGGTCGGCCTGATCACCATCATCGGCCTGGGCGCGAAGAACGCGGTCCTGATTATCGAATTCGCCAAGGACTTGCAGGCGCAGGGCAAACCGCTGGTGGAAGCGGCGATCGAAGCGTGCCATCTGCGCTTCCGCCCGATTTTGATGACCTCGTTCGCCTTTATCCTCGGCGTGATGCCGCTGGTGATCGCCACTGGCGCCGGTTCGGCCAGCCAGCGCGCCATCGGTACCGGCGTAGCCGGCGGCATGATCACCGCGACCGCACTGGGCGTGTTCTTCATTCCCGTGTTCTTCGTGGTGGTGCGCAAACTATTCAAGGGCAGCGAGCGCCAGCGCAAGAAATACGCGCACGAAGACGGCGCCGCTTTGACCGCAGAGGTAAAACATGACGCATAAACTGAGCACCTTGATGACACGATTCACTCCCCTGGCGCTGGCCCTTCCCCTGGCACTGGCCGGCTGCGCGTCGATGGCGCCCAAGTACGAGCGTCCGGCCGCGCCGGTCGCACCCGCCTTCCCGGCGCTGGCGATGAGCAGCGCCAGCACCGAAGCGGCATCAAGCATCGCCTGGCAGCGCTTCTTCGCCGATGCCCGCTTGAAGCAACTGATCGAACTGGCGCTGACCAACAACCGCGACCTGCGCGTGGCGATCTTGAACATCGAACAGGCGCGCGCGCAATACCAGATCCGCCGCGCCGACCGCCTGCCGTCGCTCAACGCCAGCGTCAGCGGCAGCCGCGTGCCGGGGAAGGACGACAGCATCAACAGCACCTACACGGCCGGGTTTGGCGTGAGCTCGTTCGAGCTCGACCTGTTCGGCCGCGTGCGCAGCCTGAGCGACGCCGGCCTGGCCCAGTACCTGGCCAGCGAGGAGGCGCGCAAGAGCACGCACATCAGCCTGGTCGCCTCGGTCGCCAACGCGTATCTGAGCCTGCTGGCCGATGAAGAATTGCTGGGCCTGACGCAAAAAACCCTGGCCGCGCGCGAGGAATCGCTCAAGCTGATCCAGCTCAAGTACGACAACGGCGTCGTCTCCAAGCTCGACCTGCAGCAGGGACTGTCGCTGCTCGACAGCGCCCGCGTGGTACTGGCGCAGCAACAGCGCCAGCGCGCGCAAGACCTCAATCTGCTGACCTTGCTGGTCGGCCAGACCCTGCCGGCCGGGCCGGACACCAGCACCACGCTGGCGGCGATGTCGCTGAGCGAACTGCCGGCCGGCTTGCCGTCGGACTTGCTGACGGTGCGTCCGGACATCCGCGCCGCCGAACAGCAGCTCATCGCCGCCAACGCCAACATCGGCGCGGCGCGCGCGGCTTTCTTCCCGCGCATCACGCTCACCGGCAGCGCCGGCAGCGCCAGTAGTGAGCTGAGCGGCTTGTTCAAGAGCGGTTCGTACGGCTGGTCGTTCGCGCCGCAGATGGTGCTGCCGATCTTCGACTACGGCCGCAACAACGCCAACCTGGGCAGCGCCAAGGCCGGGCGCGACATCGCCGTGGCGCAGTACGAAAAATCGGTGCAGACGGCGTTCCGCGAAGTGTCGGACGCGCTGGCGGGCCAGGCCACGTTCGGCGAGCAGCTGCGCGCCCAGCGTTCGGTGGCCGAAGCCGAGGCCGAGCGCTTCAAGCTGTCGGACCTGCGCTACCGCAGCGGCGCGGCCAGCTACCTCGACCTGCTCGACGCCCAGCGCTCGCTGTTTTCCGCTGAACAGGCGGCGGTGCAGGCCAACCTGCAGCGGCTGCAAAACCAGGTCACGCTGTACCGCGTGCTTGGCGGCGGCTGGACCGCCCCGCAATAAATCCCGGCCCCGGCTGTACAATCGCGCTTGCGTCAATCCGCCGGGCCGGGAACTTCACGCCCATTCGTTCTGTCTACCGCTACCAGGGCCACAATGCGCATTCATATGAGCACGCTGTTCAACACTACCGTCGCCGTGGCAGCCGCCGCACTGATCGCTCCCGCCAGCGCTGCGCCGGAAGCCGACCTGCCCGCACGCCTGGCCGGACACGTGCGCCAGATCGCTTCAAGCGAACACAACACTGGAACCCCGGCCGCGCTTGAAAAGGCCGCCCTGTATCTCGAAGCCACCCTCGCCGCCCAGGGCTATGCGGTGCGGCGCGACGAATACACGTACGACGGCCACCGCGTGCGCAATCTGGAAGTGTCGATCGCCAATATTGCTCCCGGCAAGCAGCCCGAGCGCATCTATATCGTCGGCGCGCATTACGATTCCGCGCCGGGCACGCCAGGGGCCAACGACAACGGCAGCGGCAGCGCCGCCGTGGTCGAACTGGCGCGCATCTTCAAGGGCGTCGTCCCCGCTTCCGGTAACGAACTGCGGTTCGTCCTGTTCGTCAACGAAGAACCGCCCTATTTCGGCGGCGAAGGCATGGGCAGCCGCCATCACGCCAGGGCGCTCAAGGCGCGCGGCCAGCACGTCGAGGCGGCGCTGATCCTGGAAACCATCGGCTACTACTCCAACGCCAAAAACAGCCAGCGCTATCCGCCCGGCGTTGCCGCCTTCTACCCGGACCAGGGCAATTTCATCGCCTTTGTCGGTACCCTCGGTTCATCCAGCCTGGTGCGCAGGACCGTGTCGGCCTTCCGCAAGGCGTCCACCTTCCCCGCCGAGTCCCTGGCGGCGCCGTCGTTCGTCAAGGGCGTCACCTGGTCCGATCACACCTCCTACAACAAGGAGGGCTATGACGCCGTCATGATCACCGATACCGCGACGATGCGTTACCCGCACTATCACCGCAGCACCGATACACCGGACAAACTCGACTACGCCAGCATGGCCAAGGTCGTCGACGGCATGGCGAAAGTCATCGAGGCGATGGTACAAGACCGCTAAAGCTGGCGAACAAAGTACACCGTGCCGTGGCACATCGCGGGCGGCCGGTGCGTCGCGGCCCAGGGCACATCGACTTCATGAACTGCGCGCACTGTATTGGATGAAATCTTGTTTCGCGGTATGCTATGCCAAGAATTCCTCCTTAGGCGGGTCCAAGGTGAGCCTCTCCATCACGCTGCTGAAGTCTTCCCTGCTGGCCTTGTGCATGGCAATCGCCGCCGGGGCCGCGCATGCGCGCATCAAGGTGATCGTCGCCACCGACTCGTGGGGAAAGCTCATGTACCTGGACAGCAAGAAGGTGCCCAGGGGCGACCTGGCCGATTTCGTCAACAGGATGAACACGGTGCAGAACAAGTTTCATTTCGAACTGGTCATCTACCCGCGCCTGCGCCTCGACCGCATCTTCCTCGACAAGCAGGCCGACGTGTATCCCCTGCGCACCATCGCGTGGACCAGGCCGGAACACGGCTTGCTGCCGACCAAGACCATCTTCACCAGCGGCGATATCTATTTCGCGCGCAGCGCCAACCGCTTCGGCGGGCACCAGGTGTTCGACGAGTTGACGACAAAAACCGTGGCCGGGGTGCGCGGCTACCATTACCAGCTGTTCAACAACAACCCTGACGAAACGTATATCAGGAAAAACTTCAACGCCTATCTCATCGACTCCAACGAAGGCGTCATCCGCTTCGTGCTGGCCGATCGCGCCGATGTCGGCATCGTGCCCGAAGTCGTCATGGCGCATTACCTGAAAGACCCCAAGGTGCGCGAGCAAGTGATCGTGGCCGATTACTACGACTCGCAGGTCGAACTGTCCCACCTGGTCAGGAAAGATGGCCCCATTTCCGTGGAACAAATGAACGCCATCGTCGACCTGTTGATCGCGTCGGGCGATGTGAAAAAACTCAAGGCCAAACTGCGCATTCAGACGTACAGTTCGCCTAAAAAGTAAAGTGCCGTGTAGTGAAATCGGCCAGCAATGCGCCGGTGTCCTCGCCCACCAGCGGCCGGCTGAACAGATAGCCCTGCATCACGTCGCAGCCCAGGTCGCGCAGGTAGCGCGCCTGTCCGGCCTCTTCGACGCCCTCGGCGATCACTTCCAGTCCCAGGCTCTGCCCGAGCGCGATCACGGCCCGCACGATGGCCGCGTTGCCGCTGTTGTTCATCATGTCGCGCACGAAGGACATGTCGATCTTGAGCTTGTGGACCTTGAGCTGCTGCAGATAGGCAAGCGACGAGTAGCCGGTGCCGAAATCGTCGATCGACAGGCGCACCCCGAGTGCGCGCAAGTCGGCCAGCGACTGGAACGATAGCTCGCGCTCGAGCATCACGAAGCTTTCGGTGATTTCGAGTTCCAGCTGTTCCGGGGCGATGCCGGCGGCGTCGAGCGCGCGCTTGACCGAATCGAGCAAGCGCCCGCTGCTGAGCTGCACCGCCGAGATATTCACCGCTGTGTGGCGCGGCGCCAGGCCGGCGTCGCTCCAGCGCCGGATCTGGTGGCACGCCGTTTTCAAGACCCAGTCGCCCAGGTCGACGATCAGGCCGCACTCCTCGGCCAGCGGGATAAACGCGGCCGGCGCCACATTGCCGCGCACCGGATGGGTCCAGCGGATCAGCGCTTCCAAGCCGATCAGTTCGCCGCTGCGCAGGTCCACCTGGGGCTGGTAGTGCAGCGAAAACTCGCGCCGTTCGAGCGCGCCGCGCAAGTCCGCCTCCAGTCCCAGCCTGTCCCTGGCGCGGCTGCTCATCTCCGGCGAGAAAAAGCGCAAGGCGCCGGGTCCCTTGGCCTTGGCCTGATGCAGGGCCGCGGCCGCGCTGCTTTGCAAGGTCCCCACATCGCCGCCGTCGGCCGGATACAGCGCGATGCCGACGCTGGCGCCGACATACGCGCTGGTACCGTCCAGCTGGTATGGCAGGGACAGGGCATCGATGATGCGCTGCGCGACCAGGTCGACGCCGGGCGCGTTCGCCTCGTGCTCGAGGACGATATTGAATTCGTCGCCGCCCACGCGCGCGATCGCGTCCACCCCGGGCAACAGCGCGCGCAGGCGCATGGCCACCTCGGTCAGCAAGCGGTCGCCGGCACTGTGTCCGAGACTTTCATTGATCGTCATGAAGTTGTCGAGGTTGATGAACAGCAGCGCAAACACCGATTGCGCATGCCTGGCCTGCTTCACGGCGTGCACCAGCAATTCGGCGAACAAGGCGCGGTTGGACAAGCCGGTCAGGGGGTCGCGGTGGGTGACGAAATCGAGCTGTTGTTCGGCCTGCCGCCTTTGGGTGATATTCGCATACGAACCGCGCCAGCCGCGCGGCGTGCCCTCGGCGTCGAGCACCCGCTTGGCCACATGCTCGACCCAGCGCTCGCTGCCGTCCAGGGCGCGGATGCGGCAGACGAACGGTGCGATCTCGTCCATGCCGCAGGCCGACCCGAACTCGGCCCAGCCCGCAAGATCGGCCGGATCGATGATCTTTTCCATCAAGGCCGGGTCGGCAAAGAAGTCGGCCGGCGCATAGCCCGACACCGCGCTGCAGGCGGGCGAGACGTACAGGTAGCTGCCATCCGGCCCCAGCCAGTATTCCCAGTTCGGCGAGTAGTCGGCCAGGATGCGGTATTTCTCCTCGCTCTTCTGGAGCAGGGCGGTACGCTGGGCGACCACGCGTTCGAGGTGGCGCCGCAGGCGGCTCAGCTCAAGGTGGGTGCGCACCCGCGCACGCACTTCCTCGATGTCGAACGGTTTGGTGATGTAGTCGGCCGCGCCCAGCTCGAAGCCCTTGAGCTTGTCGTGGGCCCGGTCGGCCACCGTGACGAAAATGACCGGAATGCGGCTGTGCTCGGGCAGCGACTTGATGTGCTGGCATACCTCGAGGCCGCCCATGCCGGGCATCATAATGTCCAGCAAAATCAGGTCGGGCGGCGCCGTGCCCTGCACCAGGTCGAGCGCCTTGGCGCCCGAACCGGCGATCATGATGCGGTAATCGTCGCGCAATGCTTCGAGCAGCCCGTGCAGGTTCTGGGGCACGTCGTCGACCAGCAGCAGGGTCGGCGCGCTGGCCGGGTCGGCGCTGAGCTCGCTGTCGAACAGGCCGGCGTCCTCGCGATAGCGTTGCAAGGTCAGCTGGGTACTCACGCGCAGCAGCAGCAATTCCGGATCGACCGGCTTGGTGATGTAGTCGGCCACGCCCAGTTCCAGCCCGCCGGCGACGTCGGCCGCGTCGTCCAGGGCGGTGACGAAGATGACGGGAATATGGGTCGTGGCCGGGTCCGATTTCAGGCGCGACAGGACGGTGTAGCCATCCATGCCCGGCATTTTGATGTCGAGCAAAATCAATTCCGGCTGCGGGCTGCGGCGTGCCAGCTCGAGCGCCTTTTCGCCCGAGGTGGCGGCCGTCATCGTGTGGGTCGCGCTCAGGATATTCATCAGGAGATGCAGATTTTCGTGCACGTCGTCGACGATCAGAATACGCGGGCGGTGTCGGCTGAATCGGTTCATGGATGGGTTCCGGGTTGCGCCTGTCGGAGGGCGCCGTCGCTGTACGGCGGCGGCATGGAATGGTCGTGGCTGGCCTGGCTCAGCCGCAGGCGCAGGGCCTGGGCCAGTTCCACCGCCTGTTCGATCGCAAAGGCGTCGGCACAGCTGGCGATCTCGGCAATCGCGGCGGCGGCGCTGGTGCCGACCGTGCTCGCGCGCAATTGCGCCAGCAAGGATTCGGCCCGCCCCAGATCGTAGTCGAGCGCGCTTGCCAGCTGGTCGAGCAAGGCCATCAGGGAGGCATGCGGCAAGGCCGGCAAGGCGGATGCGGCGGCGTCCGCGTCCGCGTCCGCGTTCGCGCTCGCATTCGCGGCGGCCATGCCGTCGATGTCGGCGAGCAGCGCGGCAAGCAAGCCCTGCATCGATTCCAGGTCGGCCGCGGCGGGCGGCTCGCCGTTCTTGAGTTTGCCGCTGATCGCGCCCAGCCGGGAAAACAAGGCGGTGGCGCCCAGATTGCCGGTCACGCCGAGCAGGCTGTGGCAGTAAGCGTCGGCGGGTTCATGATCGGGTAGCGCCAGCAAGGCCTTCAGTTGCGCGGCGGCGTCGCCGTAGTTGTCGCGAAAGCGCAGCAATTGCCGGCGGTAGGCATCGGCCTTGCCACCGATCCGGCGCACGCCTTCGCGCACATCAAGGCTGGTGAGCGCGAGCAGATCGGGAGGAAAGCGCAGCGGTGCCCGTTCCGGCGCCGGCGGGCCCACCACGACGCGCTGCGGTGCCAGCCGGACCCAATGCGCCAGGGTGGCCATCAGGCGCTCGGGCGCGATCGGCTTGGTCACATGGTCGTTCATGCCGGCGGCGCGGCTCTGCACCACATCGTGGGCCATCGCCAGGGCGGTCATGGCGATGATGGGCAGCGTGCCGAAGCGCTCGCCATCGGCCGTGGCGGCCATGGCGCGGATCTGGCGCGCCGCTTCGAATCCATCCATCACGGGCATCTGGATATCCATCAGCACGCCGTCGTAACTCCCTGCGCGCACCATCTCGACGGCTTGCCGGCCATTGACCGCCTCGTCCACCAGGATGCCCTCGCTGCGCAGCAGTTCGCTGGCGAATTCGCGGTTGATGTCATTGTCCTCGGCCAGCAACAGGCGCGCGCCCGACAAGCCCGAGGCGCGCAGGCGCACGGGCGGGCGGCGCAGCTCGTCATTGTCCAGAATGCGTTTGCGGCCCAGCACCGAGAGCACGGAATCGAGCAAGGTCGACGGCGAGACGGGCTTGATCAGAAAACCATCCACGCCGGCTTGCTGCGCCAGCCGGAACACATCTTCGCGGCCATAGGCGGTGACCATGACCACCTTGGGCACGTAGGCGATGCGGCTGTCGGCGCGCAGATGGCGCGTCACTTCGTCGCCGTTCATGCCGGGCATGCGCCAATCCATCAGCACCAGATCGAACGGCTGATCGTTGGAGGCGGCCAGCGCGGCCAGTGCCTGCACCCCGTTGGCGGCCACCGCCACGTCGAGCTGCAGGAAGCGCAGCATGTCGGCCATGATGTCGCGCGCGGATTCGCTGTCGTCGACCACCAGCACCCGGATTCCCTTGAGCAAGGGGCCGACCGGATCGAGCAGCGCCGCCGGCACCGGCGCACCGGGGGCGGCGCGCGCCAGGGTGAGCTCGAAGCACAAGGTGCTGCCCTCGCCCGGCGCCGAGTGCGCAATCCAGATGCGCCCGCCCATCAGTTCGACCAGTTCCTTGCTGATGGCCAAGCCCAGTCCGGTGCCGCCGAAACGCCGCGTGGTACTCTGGTCGGCCTGGGTGAACTTGGCGAACAGTGCGCGCTGCACCTGCGGCGACATGCCGATGCCGGTGTCGCGCACCGCCAGCTCGATGGTGATGTCGCTGTCGGTGCTGGCGACCGCGCGAAAGCTCAGTTCGACCTCTCCCTGCTCGGTAAACTTGATCGCGTTGCCGCACAGGTTCAGCAGGATCTGGCCGAGACGCAAGGGGTCGCCGACCAGCTCGGCCGGCATGGCCGGGTCGTAACGGATCAGGAATTCCACCCCCTTCTGCTCGGCCTGGTATGCGACCGCGTCGGTCAGTTGGCGCAGGACGCCGTCGAGGGTAAACGGGATGTTTTCAATGTCGAGCTTGCCAGCCTCGATCTTGGCGAAGTCGAGGATGTCGTTAATGATGCCCAGCAGCGACAGCGCGGCGCTTTGCGCCTTGCCCAGGTAATTCTGGAGCGCCGGCGCGGGGTCGGTTTTCAGGGCCAGGTACAGCATGCCCAGCACCGCGTTCATGGGGGTACGGATTTCATGGCTCATATTGGCCAGGAATTGCCCCTTTGCCAGGTTGGCTGCCTCGGCGGCATCCTTGGCCTGCTGCAATTGGCAGGTGCGTTCGGCCACGCTGTGTTCCAGGTTCTGGTTGATCTCCTTCAGTTGTTGCATCGAATCGTAGAGCTGCGCATGGCTGTAGTTCAGCGCGCCGACCAGCTGCCCCAGTTCGTCCTGGTAGGGGTAGGAGATGTCCCCGGCCCGGCTCTCGCCCGGCGCGGCCCGCCATTGCGCGACCCCGCGCGCCACCTCGGTCACGCTGCGCGACAGGCGATAGCTGATGGTCCAGGAAACGATAAGCCACAAGAAAGTGCTGCCGAGCACAGAATTGAGCAGCACGACAAAGAAGCTCGGCTTGAGGCGATCCCACAACACGTCGCCGTTGGCATACAGTTCGAGGTAGCCGATCAAGCGCTGCTTGTTGTCGCGTTCGACGTAGCGCAAGGGCATTTTGTCGTGCTGGTACTGGTGCGATGCCGGGGCCGTCGGACTGGCGCGCAAGGCGGGACGGTCGCCGTCGCCGACCAGCTCTGCGCCGTCCGCATTAGTGATCCGCACGCCGGTGACGATCGCGTTCTGGCGCACGCCGCGCACCACGGCCGTCAGGCGGGCGGTATCGAGCTCCCACAGCGCTTGCGCGGCGCCCGGTTCGACGGTGCGTCCAAGAGAGGCCAGATCGCTGCCGATGGCACGGCTGACCGCCACGTACTGGATCCCCAGCTGCAGCAGCGTCATGCTCACCGATAGCAACAGGTACCACGGCAGCATGGTGTAGAGAAGACGGCTGGCAAGCGTTTGCGTGCTGAACATCGACCCTCCGGTCAAGGGAAATCCAAGCTCCGGCATGCGCAGGCGGCCGCAATGTCCTTGCGGTGGCGCAGTGTCTTGCCCGGCGCTACATGGTAGCGCCCAGACATTCATTCTAGTCGGATGGGATGCCTGTATGCAAGCGCCGGTTGCCGCTGTGTATTTGAACAAAAGGTTGCGCCGATCCGACAGTGTCAACCACCCGCCATCGCCCTGACGGCCGGCCATGCCGTGTGCATATCGCGCCGATGAACAATTCCGAAATGACAATAAAATGGCTGGAATTGCCATGTTTGCAGTGACAATCAGGTGGGTACAAGAAAGACGTTGCCTTAAAACAACGTCCTGAGGAAAGATTGCAGTTCGAGAAACGTTAGCTGGATGTGTATCTTGCGGTATAGGATAATTGCCGTCCGGAATTATTCACTTCTCAACTGTCAGGAAAACATCATGTTCCCCAATGTCCGCATCGGATCCCGCCTTGCGATCGGTTTCGCCATCGTGCTGGTTTTGTCCATCCTGTCCACGGGCTACGCCATGATGGCGGCGAGCGAGAACGCGCGCGCCACGGAACGCATGATGGCGCAGCCGCTGACCAAGGAACGCATGATCTCGGACTGGTACGTGATGACTTATTCGGCCGTCACCCGCACCTCGCTGATCGCCCGCAGTGCCGACGACACGCTCTCGACCACGTTCGCGGTAGCCATTGCGGACAGCGTCAAACGCAGCACGGAGCTGATCAGGCAGATCGAGCCGCTGCTCACCAGCGACGAAGAAAAGGCGACGATGCAGGCCATCCTGGCCCAGCGCGCCACTTACCAGGCGGCCAAGGAAAAAGTCATGGCCGCCAAAAAGGCCGGCGACGGCGCCAGCACCGACCTGGCCTTCAACGGCACCTTTCTTCCCGCCGCCAGCGCGTACCAGAACGGCATTCAGGCCATGCTGGGCATGCAGCGCAAGACCATCGACGACACCGCCGTCGCCATCGAAAAATCCAACCGCCGCACCATCAGCCTGCTCCTGCTGCTCGGCACCCTGGCGGTGCTGACCGGCGCCGTGTGCGCCTTCCTGATCACGCGCTCGATCACCGGCCCGCTCAAGGCCGCCGTGGCGGTGGCCGGCACCGTGGCCGGCGGCGACCTGACCACCGAGTTCGGTCACGCTGCGCGCGATGAAATCGGTGACCTGATGCGCGCCCTGCAGGCGATGAACGATTCGCTCACGCGCGTGGTTTCGGAAGTCCAGAGCGGCACCAATGCGATTGCCATCGGCTCGACCGAAATCGCCGCCGGCAACCTGGACCTGTCGGCCCGCACCGAGCAGCAAGCCAGCTCGCTCGAAGAAACCGCCGCCTCGATGGAAGAACTGACGTCCACCGTGCGCCAGAACGCCGACAACGCGCACCAGGCCAACCAGCTCGCGCTGGCCGCGTCGCAGGTGGCGCGCAAGGGCGGCGCGATCGTCAGCCAGGTGGTCGAAACGATGGGATCGATCGAAGCGTCGTCGCGCAAGATTGTCGACATCATCGGCGTGATCGACGGCATCGCGTTTCAGACCAATATCCTGGCGCTCAATGCCGCCGTGGAGGCGGCGCGCGCCGGCGAACAGGGACGCGGATTTGCCGTTGTCGCTTCCGAAGTGCGCACGCTGGCCCAGCGCTCGGCCGGCGCCGCCAAGGAAATCAAGGGCTTGATCGGCGACTCGGTGGCCCAGGTCAGCAACGGCACGCGCCTGGTGCAGGAAGCCGGCACCACGATTGGCGAAGTGGTCGACAGCGTGGCGCGCGTGACCGACATCATGTCCGAGATCACCGCCGCCAGTAACGAGCAGCGCGTGGGCATCGACCAGGTCAACGAAGCGATTGCGCAGATGGACCAGGTCACGCAGCAGAATGCGGCGCTGGTGGAAGAAGCGGCAGCGGCGGCCGGCAGCCTGGAAGAACAGGCGGCGCGGCTGGCGGATGTGGCGGGCGGGTTCAAGCTGGCGGCGACGTCGAAAGGCCGGCCGCAGAGAGTTGCGGGCAAAATGCCGCTGAAACTGGCGGCCTGACCCGACGTCGTTTCTCGCACTGCCAGAAACGACACCCTGTCAACTCAAAAACCGTCGTTCCCGTCAGCCACCGTCGTTCCCGTTACCACCGTCGTTCCCGCGCAGGCGGGAACCCAAGTTTGTTCTGTAGTCGCAGGCAGCTCTACGAACTTGGGTTCCCGCCTGCGCGGGAACGACGGTGGCGGCTGGCAGGAACGACGGCTCCCTACGCCGACAAAAACATCTCCTGCAAATCATTCAAAAAGCGCTGTCCCAACTCCGTCGGCCGGATGATCTTGTGATCGCGGTAAATCAAGCCCTTGGCCTCGGCCGCATTGAGCGTCTGCTCGATCGCATTGATCCCCATGCCGGTGCGTTCGCCGAACAGGTTCGGTGAAAACCCTTCGGTCAGGCGCAAGGTATTGAGCATGAACTCGAACCCCATATCCGCGCGCCCGATCTCGCGTTCTTCCTGCACCGGATTACCGGCCCGCGCCGCCTCGATAAACGCCTTGGGCTGCTTGTAGCGCGCCTGGCGCAGCACCCGGTGCGGGAACGAGATCTTCGAGTGCGCGCCCGCGCCAATGCCGAGATAATCGCCGAACTCCCAGTAATTCACATTGTGCTTCGCGCGCCGCCCCGGCTGCGCGTACGCCGACACTTCGTAATGCCCGTATCCCGCCGCCGCCGTCTCCAGCGCGATCATGTCCTGCATGTCGGCGCTGGCATCGTCATCCGGCAGCGCCGGCGGATACTTGGCGAACAGCGTGTTCGGCTCCATCGTCAGGTGGTACAGCGACAGGTGCGGCGGCGCGAACGACAGCGCCGTTTCCAGGTCGTGCCGTGCTTCTTCCAGGGTCTGCGACGGCAAGGCATACATCAGATCGAGATTGAAGTTGTCGAAGTTCGCATGCGCGATCTCGACCGCCCGGCGCGCCTCGTTGTCGTCATGGATCCGCCCCAGCGCCTTGAGGTGCTTGCCGCTGAAGCTCTGAATCCCGATCGACAGGCGGTTGATGCCGCTGGCGCGGAACGACTTGAATTTTTCGGCCTCAAACGTGCCCGGATTGGCTTCCATCGTCACTTCCGCATCCACATCCAGCGGCAGCAGGGTGCGCACATCCGACATCAGGCGGTCCAGGCCCTTGGCCGACATCAGGCTCGGCGTACCGCCGCCGATAAAGATGGTGTAGATCTTGCGGCCCCAGATCAGCGGCAGCGACTGCTCCAGATCGAGCCGCAGCGCATCCAGGTATTCCTCTTCCGGCAGCTCGCCGCGTGCCTCGTGCGAATTGAAGTCGCAGTACGGGCACTTCTTCACGCACCACGGATAGTGGATGTACAGCGACAGCGGCGGCAGCGCGGCCAGGTTCAAGGCGCCCGGCTGCAGGTACTGCAGGGCGCTGGCGGCCGGCGAGCGGGGCTCGGTCTTGACGGCGCTGCCGGCGACTTTGATCGGAATCATTTCAGCTTCTCTACCAGCGCGCGCAGGGCCTGGCCGCGGTGCGACAGCGCGTTTTTCTCCGCTGGCGACAACTCGGCGGTGCACTTGCCCAGCGAAGGAATCCAGAAATGCGGATCGTAGCCAAAACCGCCCGTGCCGCGCGCCTCGGCGACGATCTCGCCGTTCCAGCGGCCGTCGGCAATGACCGGCTGCGGGTCGTCCGCGTGGCGCACGAACACCAGCACGCAGTAGTAGTACGCCGATTTGTCGGCGTGTCCGGCCAGGTCGGCGATCAATTTTTCGTTGTTGCGCGCGTCCGATTTCGGTTCGCCCGCAAACCGCGCCGACCATACGCCGGGCGCGCCGCCCAGGGCATTGACGCAGACGCCCGAATCGTCCGCCAGCGCCGGCAAACCGGTCAGGCGCGACGCGTGGCGCGCCTTTTCGAGCGCGTTTTCGACAAACGTGGCGAACGGCTCGTCGGCTTCGGGCACGTCGAATTCGCCCTGTGCGTGCAGGGTAAAGCCTACGGGTGCGAGGATTTCGCCAAACTCCTTGAGTTTGCCGGCGTTGTTGGAAGCGAGGATAAGGCGTTGGGTCATAAGAGTCTGGTCTGGCGGGTGATGGATGCCATCGGCATCCGCAAGTGCGTATTTTAGCGCCATTGGCCGCCCGCCTGGCGGGGGCGCCGCTTTTGCGGGATTTTGCGGGGCAAACACTGTACTATATCGGCATCCTGAATTGACGACGATTATCCGATGCCGACAGCAGCGCCATGCGACGCGCTAAGCGACGCCCAAACCGACCATGACGCAAGCATGCGCGCCGGAGGCTGCCTTGCTTGAGATCGACAAGGTTGAAGTGAGCTATGGCTCCGACCCTTCGGGGCTGGTGTGGGGCTATCTGTTCGGCGTCAGCCCGGAAGCGCTGGCCATCGATTCGGCCGCGGCGCTGGCCTGGATGCGCGACCACGCGGCCAACAATCCATCGCAGTTCATCTGGCTGCACTTCAACCTGTCCAACGCGGCCAGCGAAAAGTGGCTGACCACGCACGCCAACCTGGCCGATGAATTCTACGAGACGCTGCACACCGGCTCGCGTTCGACCCGCATCGAACTGGCCGAAGACACCCTGATCGCGGTGGTCAACGATGTGCTGCACAATTTTTCGTTCGAGGAGTCGGACATTTCGACCCTGTGGGTCAGCGTGGCGCGCAACGTCGTCGTCAGCGCGCGCAGGAAGCCCTTGCAGTCGATCGAACGCGTGCGCCAGGCGGTACGCCAGGGCGAGCCGGTACGCTCCTCGGTCGAACTGCTGATCCACCTGCTGCGCGACCAGGCCGACGTGCTGGTGAAAATCGTGCGCGACGCCGTCGAACGGGTCGACGACATCGAAGACAAGCTGCTGGCCGACCGCCCTACCGCCAAGCGCGAAGATCTGGGCGCCATGCGGCGCGTGCTGGTGCGCCTGCAACGCCTGCTGGCGCCCGAGCCGGCCGCCCTGTTCCGGCTCCTGCAACGCCCGCCCTCGTGGATGGCCGACCTGGACACCCAGGAGCTGCGCGAAGCGACCGAGGAATTCTCGGTCGTGCTGAGCGATATGTCGTCGCTGCAGGAACGCATCAAGCTGCTGCAGGAAGAAATCGCCGCGCGCGTGAGCGAAGAGACGGGCCGCAGCCTGTTCATCCTGACCATCGTGACTGTGCTGGCGCTGCCGATCAACATCATCGCCGGCATGCTGGGCATGAACGTGGGCGGCATTCCGCTGGCGCACCACCCGGCCGGCTTCTGGATCATTGCCGGGATCATCGCCACGTTCACGGTGGTGGCGGGCTGGCTGGTCACGCGTGCGGCGCGGCGCCTGCGTTAGCCACTATGATGGTGTTCTAGTTAATACACGGAGGACGCCATGAGCAAACACGAAGCGGCCAGCGCCACCCTGATTGCGGACGCGCTGCACGCGAAGCTGGAAGACCATTTTACCTATCGCGGCATGTGTGACGCCTCGGCCGCCGCCGCGCTCGGGGAAGACCTGTTCGTGGTCGCCAACGACGAACGCAACCAGCTGAAAATCTACCAGCGCGGCGTGGCCGATGCGGTGGACGTGGTCGACCTGTCTGACTTTTTGGGCACCAAGAAGAACAAGGAATCGGACCTGGAAGGCGCTGCCACCATCGGTGAGCGGATTTACTGGATTACCTCGCACGGCCGCAACAAGAAGGGCGAGGTGCAGGAGCGCCGCTTCCGGTTCTTTGCGACCGAGGCGGGCAAGGCGAATGGCAAGGGAAAAGCGCGCCTGGAACCGGTCGGCAAGGCCTACAGCGGCCTGCTGGACGATATGATCGAGTCCGAACAGCTGAAAAAATATCCGATTGCGCAGGCGTCCGGGAAGACGCCGGAAGCCGATGGCGCTTTCAACATCGAAGGGCTGGCGGCCACGCCGGAAGGGACCTTGCTGATCGGGTTGCGCAATCCCGCTCCGGAAGGCAAGGCGCTGGTGGTGCATTTGCTGAACCCGGAGAAGGTGATCGAGGGCGAGCGGGCCGAGTTTGGCGAGGCGTTCGAGCTCGATCTGGGCGGCCTGGCGATCCGCAGCATGGAGCTGGTGGGGCTGGCGTACATGATCGTGGCGGGGCCGCCGGCCGATCATGGGGAGTTTGCGCTGTATCGCTGGTCAGGCAAGAAGGACGATGCGCCGGAACAGCTGGTGCATGAGGATTTTGACGATGTGCGGCCGGAGGCGCTGTTTGCCATTCCCGGGACGCGCAAGGTGCAGATCCTCAGTGATGACGGCGGGCCGCACGTGAAGGGGATGGCGGAGGAGGAGCAGACGTTTCGGAGTATTACGGTAGTGTTGTAAGTACTCGCAAACTTGAAACCGTCGTTCCCGCGGAGGCGGGAACCCAAGTTAGTTGAGCCGCCTGTATCTGCGGTACAAACTTGGGTTCCCGCCTGCGCGGGAACGACGGAGCAAAGGGTAACGGAGGGGCGGTTAAATCCCCAGCGCTTTTTTCTGCAACGCGATAATATCCGCAATCCCCGCCTGCGCCAGATCCAGCAAACGGTTCATCCCGGCCCGGTCGAACGCCGCGCCTTCCGCCGTGCCCTGCACTTCGATAAAGTGCCCGGCTTCGGTCATCACCACATTCATATCCGTGTCGCAGCCGGAATCCTCGACGTAATCGAGGTCCAGCACCGGCATGCCCTTGTACACGCCGACCGAAATCGCCGCCACAAAACTCTTCACCGGCACCGCAGGAATCGCACCGCTGGCCACCAGTTTGCTGAACGCGTCATACGCGGCCACCATTGCACCCGTGATCGAGGCGGTACGCGTGCCGCCGTCGGCCTGGATCACGTCGCAATCGAGGTTCAGGGTACGCTCGCCGAACGCCTCCAGGTCGAACGCCGCGCGCAGCGAGCGCCCGATCAGGCGCTGGATTTCCTGCGTGCGCCCGCTTTGCTTGCCGCGCGCCGCTTCGCGGTCCATGCGCGTATGCGTCGAACGCGGCAGCATGCCGTATTCGGCCGTCAGCCAGCCCTGCCCTTTGCCCTTCAAAAAGCCCGGCACCTTCTCTTCGATGCTGGCCGTGCAAATCACCTTGGTGTCGCCGCACTCGATCAGTACCGATCCTTCGGCATGCTTGGTGTACTGGCGCGTCAATACGATGTCGCGCAGCTGGTCGACGGCGCGGCCGCTCGGACGTGATTCAAATGTCATACAAACCTTATTTCAAAACTTGGGATGATTTTTCGATGGCGTCGCGGATCTCGGCGATCGCTTTTTCGATCTCGTCGTCGTTGAAGGCGTCGATTTCGAGCGGCTGCTCCGGCTCCGGGGCGCTCAGGATCGTGGTGCTGACCAGGTTCTCGGGCAGCATCATGGTCGAAATCACCGCGGCGCTGCCGTCCGTGTTCACGCCCGCCGTTTCCACTTCCGGCGAACCTTGCCACATGATCGCCAGCGCGGTCGTGTTGTCGCAGGTCTCGCCGCCGATGGTGATGGCGGTGCTGATCATGTCGGGAATGGCGCGCACGATGGTCTGGGTCGAAAGGCGATGGACGATTTCCTCGTCCGGCAGCATCGACCACAAGCCGTCGGAACACAGCATGACCACGTCGCCGGTCAGCAGGCTGACCTGGCGCGACACTTCGATCTTCGGCAGCGAACTGGCGCCGATGCAGTTATATAGCTTGTTGCGGTCCGGGTGAGTCGCGCGCTCGGCCGGATCGGCCAGGCCCTGGGCGATCAGGTGCTCGATGTGCGAGTGGTCGCGCGTGCGTCCCAGGATCTGCCCGCGGCGCAGCCAGTACAGGCGCGAGTCGCCGCAGTGGGCCCAGATCGCCGTGTTGTGCTGGATCAGGCAGGCCACCACCGTGGTGCGCGGCGTGTCGGGCATGTTGTTTGCGATGCGGTAGCGGTGAATCTCGTCGTGCGCTTCGAGGAACGCCTCTTCGAGGAAGCGTTCGGGCTTCCTGACGTACGGCGTGGCGTGCTGCTGGAACATGCTCGACATGGTTTGCAGCGTGATGGCCGCGGCCATTTCACCACGCAGGTGGCCGCCCATGCCGTCGGCCAGGACCAGCAGCAGCGCGTCGCGCGTGAAGCTGTATCCCATCCGGTCCTGGTTGACCTTGCGGCCGCCGAGCTGGCTTTCCTGATAAACGGAAAATTGCATAGATATCTTTCTGGATCAGGTGTTTTTATCGTTGACTTTTTTGCGGCCGAGACTACCCAGGCGGTCGACCAGCCCGCGGACCTGGCCGCCGAGCTTCTCCAGGCCGCGCGGCGCTTCCGGCTTCTTGGGCGGCGGCAGCGCCAGTTCCTTTTGCAGCGCGAACAGGCTTTGCGGCCGCGCCAGCGGGTCCATGTCGAGGCAGTTCTTGACCATGTTGATCAAGGCCGGCGAAAAACTGCCTTCCAGCTTGGCGTAGTAGCCCGGCATCTTGTCTTCGGTCTTGCGCTGGTCGGCCGGCTGCGGCGGCGCTCCCGCCATGCAGGCGAAGATGGTGGCGCCGATGCTGTAAATATCCGACCATGGTCCCAGCGCCGCCGTTTTCGAGTACAAATCGGGCGGGGCGAAGCCCGGCGTGTACATCGGCGTGAGCTTCGGGATATCGGCGTTGATGGTCTGGCGCGCGGCGCCGAAGTCGAGCAAAATCGGCGAGCCGTCAGTGCGCAGGTAGATATTGGCCGGTTTCAGGTCCAGGTGCAGCAGCTTGTTGGCGTGCACTTCGCGCAGGCCGCCGCACACGCCCAGGAAAATCTGGCGGATGAAGGCTTCCGACAAGCGGCTGCCCTTGCTGCCGAGCCGGGCGATGTGTTCCTGCAGCGAGTGGCCCGATTCATACCCCATCACCATGTACACGGTATCGTTGGCGCGGAAGAAGTTCAGCACCCGCACCACGTTCGGGTGGGAGATCAGCGCAAGCGCCCTTCCCTCCTCGAAAAAGCACTTCAGGCCGATGCGAAATACCGGTAGATTGGGAGGTGAAATCACCGGAACGAGCTCGCCAGGTTGCCGCAAAGCGAGGGAGCTCGGCAGGTACTCTTTAATGGCGACCGCGTTCCCCTCGGCGTCATAAGCGAGATATACAATACTGAACCCACCGGACGCAATTTTCTTTACAATGCGATATCCGGCAATTTCAAGACCATCGGGCAGGGGAGCGTTATTTTGTGCAGCCATCTGTGTGTTCCTTGCTTAACACGGCGATTGTGTGGATAAATCACGGCTTTGTAAAGAAAAGATAAAAATACCGGGGACTCCATTGAGCATTTCTAGCATGACAGGTTACGCGGTGGCCACCAGCGAAGGCGCGGCGGGCACCCTTACAATTGAAATCAAGAGCGTTAATTCGCGCTTTCTGGATCTGCAGTTCCGCATCAACGATGAGTTGCGCGCGCTCGAACCGGACTTGCGCGCCGCGATCATGGCCGCCATCACGCGCGGCAAGGTCGAGGCACGCCTGAGTTTCGGGCGCAAGGTCGCCGGCGGTTCGCAAGCACTCAATGCGTCCCTGCTGGCCGATCTGGCGCGCTTGCAGACCGAAGTGACCAAGCATTTCGTGTCGGCGCCGCTGATGACGGTGGCCGAGCTGCTGCGTTGGCCCGGCGTGATCGAGGAAGCCCAGGTCGGCCAGGAGTCGCTGCAGGCCGACGTGGCCGCGCTCACGGCCACCACCGTGGCGGCGTTTGTCGACAGCCGCCGGCGCGAAGGCGCGGCCCTGGAGGCGATGCTGATTTCACGCATCGATGCGATGGACGTGATTGTCAAGCGCATCACGCCGCTCATTCCGCAGGTGATCGCGCAATTCCAGCAAAAGGCGGTCGAGCGGATGCAGGATGCATTGGGGCTGGCCGGGCACGGCACGCCGTCGACCCTGACGCGCCAGGAAGCGTTCGAGCGGATTCGCCAGGAAGTGACCTTGTACGGAATTCGGATCGATGTGTCGGAAGAGCTCTCGCGCCTGTCCGCGCACTTGACCGAGACGCGGCATATCCTCAAAAAAGGTGGCCAGGTCGGCAAGCGGCTCGATTTCATGATGCAGGAGTTGAACCGCGAAGCCAATACGCTGGGCGCCAAGGCGTCGGTGAAGGAACTGGCCGATGCGTCGATGGAACTGAAGCTGTTGATCGAACAGATGCGGGAGCAGGTGCAGAATCTGGAGTAGCGCTACCCTCATTTCGCCCCTTAGCTCGTCGTTCCCGCGCAGGCGGGAACCCAAGTTCGTTCGCACGCGTATCAGCGCCAGCACCGAGCTTGGGTTCCCGCCTTCGCGGGAACGACGTTTTGGGGGCGGCGCAACGAACACGCGCAGCCTGTATTTTTATCGTTTTTAACCGCAATAACGCACCAACCCGTACCCGAGAAAGACACCCATGCCCTCTCCAATCAATGGTTTTTCAGGCAGCCTGTTCGTCGTCGCCGCGCCTTCCGGCGCAGGCAAGTCAACCCTGGTCAACGCCCTGCTGGCGCAGGAACCGGGCATCAAGCTGTCGATCTCGACCACCACGCGCCCTCCCCGCCCTGGCGAACAGGATGGCCGCGAGTACCACTTCACCACCGCCGACGACTTCGTCGAGCGCGCCGGCCGCGAGGAATTCCTCGAATGGGCGGAAGTGCACGGTAATTACTACGGCACCTCGCGCCTGATGGTCGAAAAGGAAATGAAAACCGGCACTGACATCCTGCTCGAGATCGACTGGCAGGGCGCGCGCCAGGTGCGCAAGCAGTTTCCCGACGCCGCCGGCATCTTCATTTTGCCGCCCTCGATCGCCGCCCTCGAAGAGCGCCTGTACAAGCGCGGCCAGGATGAACCGAACGTGATCACGCGCCGTCTGCTGGCCGCCGGGGGCGAGATCGCTCACGCTCCGGAGTTCGAGTATGTTATTATCAATGAAGAGTTCAACGTCGCCTTGTCAGAGATGAGCGCGATTGTCAGAGCGACACGCAGCCGTTTTGCACAACAAGCTGCGCGTAACGCCTCGCTATTTGCCCAACTGGGTATCCATGCGCAACAATCGTGACACGGCACACACCGTCATATTGAGGAAATTACATGGCCCGCATTACCATTGAAGATTGCTTGAAGCACATCCCTAACCGCTTTCAGCTGACCCTGGCCGCGACCTATCGCGCGCGTCAGTTGTTGCAAGGCCACACTCCTAAGGTCGAAGCCAAGGACAAGCCAACCGTCGTCGCCCTGCGTGAAATCGCAGCCGGCAAGGTCGGTATCGAGATGCTGAAAAAGGTTCCGATGTAAGTGTGTTTCGTGCCCGAACGGTGTCAACAAGCCATCCTGATTTTCTTTTTTCACATTTCGGCTGATTGACTTTGCGTATGAATCTGACTCCTCCGGATACGACACTTTCAGGCACACCCAAGACCCGGTCTTCGCGCGCCGCCACCAAGGCGCAAGAAGCCGCGGTCCCTGCTACTCCCGCCCCGGGCGTGGCATCGGTCTCCCAGCTGTCGGCCAAGCTGACCGATTACCTCACTGCCTCCGAACTGAAAAAGGTCAAGGAAGCGTATCGTTTTTCCGACGAGATGCACCTTGGACAAGTCCGCAAGTCGGGCGAACCGTATATTTCCCATCCCATCGCCGTCGCCGAAATCTGCGCCGACTGGAAGCTCGACGCCCAGGCCATCATGGCCGCGCTGCTGCACGATGTAATGGAAGACCAGGACGTCAAGAAGGATGAGCTGATCGAGCGCTTCGGCGCCCCCGTCGCCAGCCTCGTCGACGGCCTGTCGAAGCTCGAAAAAATCGAATTCCAGACCCTGATCGAAGCGCAGGCGGAAAACTTCCGCAAGATGCTGCTGGCCATGGCGTCGGACGTGCGCGTCATTCTCATCAAGCTGGCCGACCGTCTGCACAATATGCGCACGCTCGAGCACATGACGCCGGCCAAGAAACGCCGCATCGCTTCCGAAACCATGGAAGTGTACGTGCCGATCGCGCACCGCCTGGGCCTGAACAATATTTACCGGGAACTGCAAGACCTGGCGTTTTCGCACCTGTATCCGGTGCGCTACCGCACCCTGTCCAAGGCCGTCAAGGCGGCGCGCGGCAACAGGCGCGAAGTGGTCAAGAAGATCCTCGAATCGGTCAAGAACACCCTCGCCATCGCCGAGCTGCCGGCCGAAGTCTACGGGCGCGAAAAAACCCTGTACGGCATCTATAAAAAGATGCGCAGCAAGCATCTGTCGTTCTCGCAGGTGCTCGATGTGTACGGTTTCCGAGTGGTGGTCGACAGCTTCGCCAATTGCTACGTGGCGCTGGGCACCCTGCACGGCCTGTACAAGCCGATGCCGGGCAAGTTCAAGGATTACATCGCGATCCGCAAGCTCAACGGCTACCAGTCGCTGCACACGACCTTGATCGGCCCGTACGGCACGCCGGTCGAGTTCCAGATCCGCACCCAGGAAATGCACCGCACCGCCGAATCCGGCGTGGCCGCGCACTGGCTGTACAAGAATGGCGAGTCGAACCTGTCGGACCTGCAGCAAAAGACCCACGCCTGGCTGCAGTCGCTGCTCGACATCCAGCAGCAGACCGGTGACTCGGCCGAGTTCCTGGAGCACGTCAAGGTCGACCTGTTCCCCGACTCGGTGTACGTGTTCACGCCGAAATCGAAGATCATCGCCCTGCCGCGCGGCGCCACGGCGCTCGATTTTGCGTACACGATTCACACCGGCATCGGCGACCATACGGTGTCGGTCAAGATCAACAACGAAGCGGCGTCGCTGCGCACCGAGTTGCGCAATGGTGACATTGTCGAGATCGTCACCAATCCCGATTCACGGCCGAGCCCGACGTGGCTGGCGTTCGTACGCACCGGCAAGGCGCGTTCGGCGATCCGCCATCATCTGCGCACCATCAACCTGAACGAGTCGGTCGAACTGGGCCGCGAGTTGCTGGCGCAGGCATTGACGGCACTCAATATCCAGCCCGATCTGCCGGAGCCGACGGTCGAGAAGCTGCTCAATGAATCGTCGGCCAAGTCGATGGATGAGCTGTATGCGGACATCGGCATCGGCAAGCGCATGGCGGCACTGGTGGCGCGGCATATTTTCGGCCTGGTCGATGACGATCTGGTGAGTTTGCCGGCCAATCCGAATGCGACGCCGGGCGAACTCGATCCGGTCACGATTTATGGCAGCGAAGGCGTGTCGGTGCAGCTGGCGCCGTGCTGTTTGCCGATTCCGGGCGACCAGATCATCGGACAGCTGCGGCGCGATCAGGGATTGATCGTGCACACCAGCGATTGCGCCGGCGCCAAGCGGCTGCGCGGCAAGGAACCGGACCGCTGGATCGCCGTGCAGTGGGGCGGAGAATTGAATCGCCGCTTCGACTGCCGGATCAGGCTGCTGATTAATAATGAAAAAGGCATTCTGGCGCGCGTGGCCGCCGAGATTGGCGAATCGGATGCGAACATTTCGTATGTGGGAATGGACGAGGATGAAGAACACGTCATGACGCAGTTGCGGTTTACGATTCAGATCAAGGACCGCGTGCATCTGGCGCATCTGATCAGGAATCTGCGGCGCGTGATGGGCGTGACCAGGGTGGAACGCGAGCGGAATTAATTTTCTCCGCTAACCTTTTCGCTATCCCCCAAACCGTCATTCCCGCGCCAAGGCGGCACTCGGCGGGAATCCAAGTTCCTCGAGCCGCCTGTGACTGCGCTACGGAATTGGATTCCCGCGCGGGAATGACGGTTTTTAGTGCGGTGGGAATTACGGTTTCAAGGCTAGCGACAGGTGCTATTCCCTACCTCATCGCCAAAATCCGGTCAAACGCATCGCACGCTCCCCTGCACGCATCGGCAATCTCCCCTTCGCTTTTCACCCCCTCGCGCAGCGCCAGCATGAAGCTGCGCCAGCGCGGACCCGGCCCCTCCGCGCCACTGCGCAGATAACGCAGCGGATGCGGCGCCAGCGGCCCCGCCAGGCGCTGATACAGCACCGCCCCGCCCAGTTGCGAACCCTCGATCACATACGTCACACCCCAGCGGTACGCCGCGCTTGCACCAATCGGCCACACCGTATCGTCCTCGGCCCGCGTATCCGCATGCACCCCATGCAGCGCCGGATCGGCCAGATCGGCGTCGATCAGCGCAACCCGCGCCACCGCCGGCAAGCCGGGCTCACCCTGCGGACCGTCGCTGTAATTCGCCAGCCAGGCTTCCAAGGGAGACAACCAGCGCCGCAACATGTGCAGATGGTCGCTGTAGTGCTGCAAGCCGGCGTCCGGCTGGGCCAGCGGCATGCCGGCGTCGAGCACGGCGTGGCGGTCGGCTGTGGCAATGCGCAGGGCGCTCAGCGCATCGGCCTGCGCACGGTTGGGATGTTGATTGATAGATAATTCCTGTTCTGTAAGGCATTCGCATCACAGTCTATCAGCCTTGTTGCTCCGCACGCCTCAAAACGATGAACTCAGCGTCAGCCTGAACGAGCGCGATTCGGTCGGGTGAAAATGGACGTCCTCGACCGGCTCGGCCTCCCCTTCCAGGCGCGATTCATAGAAATAGTCGATCGCCGAACTGCGCCGGTTGGCGAGATTGAAGCCTTCCAGTTCCAGCTTGAGACGCTTGCCCAGCTTGTAGCCGATGCGCCCGTTCAAGGTGGTCGTCGAACGCGAGCGCACGCCGTTGTCTTCGATCAGCGGACGCGGACCGAAATAGCGCAGCTGCAACGCCCCGAACCACGGACCGAGATTGTCGAGCGCCAGTGCCAGCGAGGCCACGCCTTCGACCGCGCCGGGAATGCGCCGTCCGGCCGCATCGGCATTGCGAAAGCGCGCGCGCGCGAACGCCACATCGGCATCGATGCTCATCCAGTCGTTGGGCTTGTAGTAATTGGAAAACTCGACGCCGCTGCGGCGGCTCGGCCGGCCCGCCTCGGTGGTCCCCGCGTCACCCACGAACACCAGTTCCGAATCGAAATCGAGCCGGTACAGCGACAGCGAACTTTGCAAGCCGGGCAGCGCTTCGCTGCGCAGGCCCACTTCATAGCCGCGCGCCTTGACCAGCGGCGTCACCCGGTCGGTCGGTTCGCCGCTTTTCGGGTCGGTGCGGATCGTCGTGCCGCGCGCATCGTTGCTGTGAAAGCCGGTGCCGGCGTTCAGGTACAGCTCGGTCTGGCGCCACGGGCCAAAAATCAGGCTCAGGGTGGGACTCGCGCGGTTGGCGCTGGCGCGGCCGCTGTTTTCAAGCAGGATGCTGTCGACATCGAAACGGTAGTGGTCGACGCGCACCCCGGCCACCGAGCGGACCATGGGCGTCCAGCGCGTGCTGTTGTCGTAAAACACGGCGGCGCTGGTTTCGACGATGTGATCCTCGCGCGTGGTGGTACGGCGCCGGCGCGCCACGGTGTCGTACAGGCCGTTGTGGATATTGTCGTTCTGGAACTGGAAGCCGACCCGGTGGCTGCCCCAGCGGTGCTCGGCGTTCACGGCGCTGGTGACGCGCCGGTCCGGCTGGCTGAACTGGTCGCCGTTGACCGGGTCGTCCAGAAAATAGGTGAAGTTCGAGTACAGCTCCAGCCGGTTCGCCACCACCGACGCATTCACCTTCGTCACGCCCGCCTGCGACGCGGCGTGCCAGCCGCCGGACAGGCTGTAGCGGCGCGCGCTGCCGCCGTCGCTGGCGTCGACCGTGTCGAAGCGGCCCAGGCGGCCATCGGCGAGCGCGCGCCGGGGAATCTGGTCGCTCGCGTTCCAGCGCGCCCGGTAGGCCATGGCCGTGAGGTTCAAGCCATTGGCCGCGTCGCCCTGGCTGAAGCGCAGCACGCCGTTGACCTTGTTGTAATCGTCGCCGCGAGTGAACGGCCCATCGTTATGGAACGATTCCAGCGCGTACAGCAGCTTACCCTTGCCGAGCGCCGGCGAATCGGCCAGCAGCGCGCGCCGGTAGCCGTTCTGGCCCAGGCCCAGGCTGGCGATGCCTTCCGGCAGGGTGTCGGCGTAACGTACCGCCAGCGCGCCGGCGGCGGCGAAGTCGCCTTCGTCGGCGTAGTACGGGCCCTTGCGGTATTCGAGGCGGTTGGCCAGTTCGGGAATCAGGAAGTTCAGGTCGGTCCAGCCCTGCCCGTGGGCGTGGCTGCGCTGGTTGACCAGCATGCCGTCCACCGTGGTGCGCAAGTCGGTGCCGTGGTCGAGGTTAAAGCCGCGCAGGTAAAACTGGTTGGCCTTGCCTTCGCCGCTGTGCTGGCTGACGATCAGCCCGGGGGTGGCTTCCAGCAGTTCGCCGGGACGGTACACCGAGCGCGCCGCCAGCTGCTGCTGGGTGACCAGGCCGGCATTGGCGGAATCGGCCACGCCGAGCTGGCTCACGCGCGAGGCGGCCACCACCACTTGCGGCAGCGGTTCGGCCGCCTCGTCGGCGTGGACCAGGGCCGAGGCGCCCAGCAGCAAGGCGCTCAAAGGATGGCGTACAAGTCGGTAATCGTGCATGGGCAGGCCTGTGATGAAATGGGAAAGCGATGAAAAAAACGGCGGTCTCATCCCTTATTCGGCCGCCGCATGATTTCGGATTCAACTTTGTGCCATGGCATCCGATCGATGCCGCATGATGTTCATGTGTTAACATCGCCGCTCACATCCACCCTTGTCAGCTGTCGGAAGAGTCTCCATGGCATATCGCTGTTTGTTAAGCACGCTCCCCTTTTGCCTTGCGCTTGCGTTCATGGGCAGCGCCGGTGCCGTCGAGCGCACCGAAACCGTCGAGTGCGAGCTGGCCGATGGCAGTGCCTACGTGCTCCAGGCGACACATCAGTGGACCCCGCTGGCGGTGTTCGCGCGCCATGCCAGCGCGCGCGAGGACCAGGACAGTTTCAAGGTGTCCTACCGCGCGCGCGGCAGCAGGGAACTGGTGGACACCGGCGCGGCACTGGCACATCAGCGCCTGGACCAACGCGCCAATATGGAAGTCCTGTGCGCCCGCCTGGGCATCTACGAAGGACAGCCGGGCACCGGTGCTTCCCTGCGCATGCCGGGAGAAAAACGCTTCTGGGTACCGGCGCCCACCGGCATGGGCGACCTCGACGAAGTGGTAAAGCAGCGCGTCGATGCGCAGTTAAAGCAGCGCGGCTTGCACGTGATGGATAAAAACAGCGCCATGGCCATGCGCAAGGGCAAGCTGGTGCAGGAACTGCCCTTGTACGCCACCAACGCGCCGGCCTGCGCCGAACGCAACGTTCAGCAGTGTCCGGTGAGCGCCGTGCTGCGCATGACGTCAAACGACCGGGGCGAAACCTGGCAGCCGGCCGGCATCGAAACCGCGCCCTATTTCTTCAAGACCGGCACGGCGCTCGCGCGCCAAGCCGGCGTGGCCCGCCCTTCCGCGCGCAGCCTGCGCAACTACCGTAACCGCGATGAGAACGGCGCCAAGCCGCTTGAGCAGCCATGCCAAAAGAAATGCACCGAATGAAAACCTCCCTTGTGACCGCGCTGGTGCTGGGCCTGCACGCCCAGTCCGGCTTTGCCCAGGACCGCCTGGAATGCGTGCTGCCCCAGGGCGGCCGCATCGTGATGGAGGGAGATTGCAAAGCGCTCTACGGCAATGACCCGAAAATTTGCGATACGCAGTACGCCACGCGCTACCTCGGGCCGGACGGGGCCGCGCCGGTCGAGCTGGGCATCACCTCGATGCGCCGCACCGGCGATTCCGGTACGCCGGCGCAAATGTGCGCCAATTTCTATGTCCGCGACGGCGCCGTGCACGCTGGCGGCGCCGAGTATGGGCAATATCGTACCGTCGCCAAGGGCCAGCTTGCGTCACTGGAAGCGAAACCGCGCTACGATAAAGAAGTGGAAAAGCAGGCCAACCGCGAATCGGCCCGGCGCGCACTGAGCCGTCCCGGCTATACGCGCATGGCGGTGCAGGGCACCACCTGGGTGGTCGAAGACGCGCTCACGCGCTGGCACTGGGGCCACTATGCCGATGCCGATTTTTACCGGCAGCCGCTGTCGCACGTGTCGCAAACGTTGTCCACCGACCAGGGCAAGAGCTGGAGCGCCCCGGTCATCACCAGCGCGTCCAGATTATTCGCCATCGGCACATCGGCGCAGGACCAGCCGGACGCCGCCAAACCCGGTGCCTCGACCATCGCCGCCAAACGCCAGGACCGGCGCGCGCTGCTGGCACAGGGCAAGCAACTGGTATTGCGTTGCCGCCTGCCCGATCAATCCGAATTTGTGCTCTCCGGCATGTTGCAGGATGACGAAGATGCGAACCGCCAGTCTGGCGGCGAAATGCAGCCCTTCGTGCCGCTCGCCTCGGTCAGCTATGTCGCCGCACCGGGCCGCGCCGCCATCAGCGTGGATCCGGACCTGGCCTTGCTCATGGGCCTGCCGACGGCCGCCGCGGGTCCCGCGCAGGATCAAGTCTGCAATGGCGCCGGCCTTGCCAACGGGCTTCCCTTCATCGGCATCACCATGCTCGACCAGGACGGCAAGCGCTTCACCCGATTCGACTATCCGGACAAGATCTGGTTTCCGGGCGACCCGCCGCGCCAGATCAGGGAGATGCTGATGCGTCAGGAACTGACTTATGGCATCAACGTTGCAGTCAGCCGCCGGGGCAAGCTGATCGGGCTGGAATACCCGCTCGTGTCGCAGACCTGCGCCAGTGGCGCCCGGGGCGACCAGGCCCCCGTCTGTCCGGTCGGCGGCGTGCTGCGCAGCGAATCGCATGACAACGGGGTCAGCTGGTCCGACCTGGCCTTCTCGAAAGCCTCCTGGATCTTCACGCAAGGCAAGGCGCTCGAGCAGCAGCCCGGCCGAGCCACGCTGCAACGCCGGTAAGCTTGTCCACCTCCATCACCTTTCCGGAAGCAACTCCATGGCTTATCGCTGTCTACTGCACACGCTCCCCTTCTGCCTTGCCGCCGCGTTCATGGGCACGGCCGGCGCCGTCGAGCTAACCGAAACCGTCGAATGCGAGCTGGCCGATGGCAGCGCTTTCATCCTCCAGGCAAAACATGACTGGGCGCAGCCGGGTGACTTCTCGAGCCGTCGTACCAACCGCGACGACCAGCAAGACTTCAAGGTGTATTACCGCGCGCGCGGCACCGGCAATCTGGTGTACACGGGCGCAAACCTGGAATATCTGAATTTGCAGCAACGGCCCAATCTGGAACTTCTGTGCTCCCGTCTGGGCAGCCCCCAGGGCCAGCCGGGTACCGGTCTGTCCCTGCGCATGCCGGGAGAAAAAAGCTTCTGGGTACCGGCGCGCACCGGCAAGAGCGACCTCGACAAGCAGGAGCAGTTGCGTATCGATGCACTGCTAACCCGGCGCGGCTTGCGCATGATGGGCAAAACCGGCGCCCTGGCCATCCGCCAGGGCAAGCTGGTGCAGGAGCTGCCCTTGTACGCGACCGACGTTCCCGCCTGCGCCGAAACCAATGCCCAGCAATGCCCGGTGAGTGCCGTGCTGCGCATGACCTCAAGCGACCGTGGCGACACCTGGCAACCGGCCAGTATCGAGGCCGCGCCCTACTTTTTCGAGACCGGCATGACGCTCGCGCGGCAAGCCGGCCTCGCCCACCCTTCCGCGCGCAGCCTGCGCAATTACCGCAACCGCGACGAGAGCGGCGCCACGCCGCTTGAGCAGCCATGCCTGAAAGAATGCACCGAATGAAAACCGCCCTCGTGACCATGCTGGTGCTGGGCCTGCATGCCCGGTCCGGCTTTGCCCGGGACACTCTGGAATGCGTGCTGCCCCAGGGTGGCCGTATTGTGATGGAGGCGCACTGCAAAGCGCCTGCCGGAGTCCGTCCGGCAGGCTGCGCTACCAGGTACGACACGCGCTACCTCGCACCGGGCGGCGCCGCACCGGTCGAGCTGGGCATCACATCGCTGGAACGCCCCGACGACGCGGCTACGCCAGCGGCAATGTGCGCCAGGTTTTATGTCAGGGGCGACACCGTCCATGCGCCCGCTTCCGGCAAGGGGCAGTACCGCAGCATCGCCAAGGGTCAGATCGCGTCGTTGAAAGCGCACCGCCCTCATGATGAAGAGGTCGAAACACAGGCCAATCGCGGCTCCTCCCGCGAAGCCCTGAACTATAGCGGCTACAGGCGCGTGGCGGTACTCGGCACCACGTGGGTGCTCGAAGAAGCGCTCACGCGCCGCTACCAGGGCCACTACGCGGATGCCGATGTGTACCGCGCGCCGCTGTCGCACGTATTGCAAATGCAATCGACCGACCAGGGGGGCAGATGGAGCGAGCCGGTCGTCACCAGCGCATCCAAATTGTTCACCATCGGCAAATCGGCGCTGGACCAGCCGGACGCCGCCAGGCCAGGCTTTGCACCCGATGAAGACAAACGCCGGGAGCGGCGCATTGTGCTGGCACAGGGCACGCCACTGGTGATACGTTGCCGCCTGCCCGATCAATCCGAATTTATTCTCTCCGGTAAGCAGCCGGATGACGAAGAGATCAAGCGCGAATGGCGCGACGAAAGGTCGATCTTCGTGCAACTGGTCTCGATTGCCTATGTAGCCGCACCCGGCCGCGCAGCCATCGACGTGGAACCCGAACTGTCGATGCTCACGTTCCTGGCGGACGTTCCGAGACCCAAGCGAGACGAGCACTGCGGCGGCGCCGGCATGGCCAATGGCGTTCCCTACATCGGCATCACCATGCTCGACCGGGACCGCAAGCGCTTCACGCGTTTTACGTATCCGGACAAGATCTGGTATCCGGAGGCGCTTCCGCGCGAGGTCAGCGCGTCGCTCAAGGCCCAGGATCTCACCTGGGGCAGGCAAGTCGAACCGCCTGCCGCGGTGACCCGGCGCAACAACGTGATGGCGCTGGAATACCCGGTCGTGCCCGAGGGTTGCGGCGGCGGCGACCCTCGCGGCGTCAGGCCGCCTGTCTGCACGGTCAGCGCCGTGCTGCGCAGCGAATCGCACGACAACGGCGTCAGCTGGTCCGACCTGGCCTTTTCCACCGCGTCCTGGATCTTCGCGCCAGGCAAGCCGGTCGACCAGCAGCCGGGCCGCGCCACACTCGCGAGCGAGTAAGCCTAGCGGCTCACGTGGTGATGCATGCGGCGCAGCCCCAGCCAGACAACGGCGAGCATCACCGGCATGGCGGCGCCGGTCACCATGTCCGGGTTGATCGGCACGCCGGCCGCCTTCATGGCCTTGCCCGCATACGCGATCAGCCCGATCGAATAGTAGGAAATGGCCACCACCGACAAGCCCTCGACCGCCTGCTGCAAGCGCAACTGCTGGGCCGCCCGGGCGTTGAGCGACTCCAGGATGCGCCGGTTCTGCCGCTCCTGCACGATGCCCACGCGCGTGCGCAGCAAGTCGTTGGTACGGCCGATGCGCTCGGCCAGCGCTTCCTGGCGCCGCACGGTCGATTCGCACGTGTTCATGGCCGGGGCCAGGCGCCGGTCCATGAATTCGCGAATGGTCGGCACGCCCGGAATGCGGGCTTCGCGCAACTCCTCGATGCGCGCCTGCACCAGCCGGTAATACGCTTTTGAGGCGGCGAAGCGGTAACTGTTTTCCAGCGCCAGCTTTTCCATGCGCGCCGCCAGCACCGTGATTTTATGCAGCAACTCGCGCTCGTCGTCGGGCGCATCGGAGGCGTCGGATACCGCGTGGGCGTCGCCGGCATCGGTCATGCCGGCCGACAAACGCGCCAGGTCCGCCTCGATGCCGTTGAGCACGGGCGCGGCCAGCTGCGCTTGCGGCAAGCCGAGCAGCGCCATCATGCGGTAGGTTTCGATTTCCAGCACCCGCTGCACCAGGCGCCCGGCCTGCTGGTACTGCATGCCCAGGTCCTGGATCACCACCCTGCCAAAACCGTCGGGCGCGATCGCGAAATCGGTCCAGACCTTGGCGAAATTCTGGCTGTCGCAGCCGACCAGCAGATTGCCGGCGAACACATGGCGCATTTCGGTCAGCGAGGCGCTGACCTGCTGCAAGGTCACGTGGGTGGCGGCCATCACCTTGCCTTCGAGGCTCAGCAGCCACTCATCGGGAACATGGCGCAGCGGCACCTGCTCGAACGCCTGCTCGGCCGCGACCGGCTCGGCCCGCTGCTCGGCGAACGTGTAGGTGGAAAACTCGGTGTGCGATTCCCATTGCAGGCGGAAATTGCCGAAATCGTGGAAGAAATAGCGCGCTTCCGGATGCGGCGGCGCCACCCCGAAGTGACGGCACAGGCCGGCAAGCAACAGGTTCTGGCATGCCAGCTGATGCGCATCGGCATCGCCCTCCTCGCGCGCATAGACCGCCAGATGGGTCAGCGTTTCGGGGCCGTTCAGGCGCAGCGACGGGCGCGAGTGGACTTCGGCCGCCAGCGGTATGCGCAGGGCGTGGTTGAAAGTGGCATGGGAAATCGACATCGGCAACTCGCTAAAATGAAAAATCAATCGCCGGCTGGGGCCGGGTAGCGCACGCTGAGCACTTCCAGCTCATCCGGGCCGAGCGGCGTCTGCAAGGTGATCAGATCGCCTTCCCTGGCCTTGGTCAGGGCGCGCGCCACCGGCGACACCCAGCTGATCTTGCCGTTCAGCGGATCGAGTTCATCGATGCCGACGATGGTGACGGTGTGCTCCTCGCCCGCGCTGTTGCAGTAGGTGACGGTGGCGCCGAAAAAAATCTGGTCGTTGCCATGCTGGACGCTGGGATCGACCACGGCGGCCGAATCCATGCGCTTGGTCAGGAAGCGGATGCGGCCGTCGATCTGGCGCAGGCGCCGCTTGCCGTAGATATAGTCGCCGTTTTCCGAGCGGTCGCCGTTCGAGGCCGCCCAGTGCACCACCTTGACCACCTCGGGCCGCTCGACATCGATCAGCTGCAGCAGCTCATCCTTGATGCGCTGGTAGCCGGCCGGCGTGATGTAATTCTTGGCGCCCACAGGAATGGCTTGCGCCAGCGCAATGGCTTCCTCGTCGTCGTTATCCGATTCTTTGACAAATGCTTTATTCATGCGTCTCATTGTAATGGCGCAGGCGCTTCCTGTCCGGGCGATACCCTATTTACGCGCTGTCAATGTTTTCACGTATCATGAAATCCAAAGGGAGGACCATGACACGACCCACGCGACGCCGTTATCGCCTGCTGGCACCGCTGGTGTACCTGGCGGCGCTGATCCTGCTGCTGGAAGAATGGCTGTGGGATACCGGCACCCGCATCGGCGCCGTCATTGCGCGCTGGCCGCCTGTGCGCCAGCTCGATGCGCGCATCCGGGCGCTGCCGCCCTATTGGGCGCTGTGCGCCTTCGCGCTGCCCGCCGTGCTGCTGTTTCCGGTGAAATTGCTGGCCCTGATCGCGATTGCCAACGGGCATGCGGTGACGGGGGTGGCGGTGATCGTGCTGGCCAAGATCGGCGGCGCGGCGGCGGTCACGCGCCTGTACTCGCTCACGCTGCCCAGCCTGTTGACCCTGGCATGGTTCGCACGCTGGCATGGCGCATTCATGGCGTTCAAGGACAAGTGGATCGGCGCGCTCAAGGGCACCCTCGCCTACCAGCGCAGCAGCCGCGCGGCGCTCGCCCTGCGCGACCGTCTGCGCCGGGCGTTCAAGGCGTTCCGGCGGCGCGCACCGGGCGGCCGCCACAGCATGCGCGCGACCCGCATCCTGCGCCGTTTCGTGGCCATGTGGCGCGCCCGGCGCCGTTGAGGCAAGGCCCCGCCGAAGTCAGCGCTGTTTAAAACCGGCTGAAGAAATCGCGCGCAGCAACTTCGCACGCGACGTTCGCCATGAAGCCATGATAATTGTCGACCGTCGTGGGATCGTCGCCGCTATCGATGACCGCTTGCCTGAATGCCGCAAACAGGTTCTTCGACCGTGCATAGGGATCATTGTCGGTGACAGGCGAATCGACATCGAGCAGCTGCGCCGCGGAGCCGTGGGCTTGGAAGTAGGCGTGCGTCAGGCGAGCGTGATCGAAACTGACTTCAGGATCGCCGTTGCCGCCGCACATCAGCATCGGGGCACTTGGCGCCCAGGTGCGCAAGTCGTTTTTCAACCATGCGGCGCGCATCGGATTGGCCGGCGCGCAGGCCAGCGGCGCCACCGCCGACGTCACCGGACAGGGATGGGCGGCGATATCGGCCAGCACGCGGCTCAGGTAGCTGGCGTTCATCAGGCTTTGGGCCGGCGTGCCGAAGTATGCCTTCTGCGCAGCAGTCAGTCCGGTGTAATGGGGCATGTCCTGACTCAGGAAATACTGTGGAAATTTGTTGTCGGCCACCAGCGTATCCAATGCCATGGTGGCCGGCAACAGGGTCTCCATCGCACCGGCGTAAGTGCCGGAATAGACGTCCGACGGTGACGTATACAGATTGCCGTACGCTTTCTGCCACGCGGTAATCTGCATCACGAGCTGGAGCTGGGTCGAGAGCGAAAAAGCGCGCAGGTCGTCGAGGGCGCCGCTGGTCCCCAGGACTTCGTAGTCCAGGCTCTCCGCGTAACTGCCGCTTTGCGGTGCCGACGCCGTCACCGTGATGCCCGCCGCCTGCATGGCGCGGTGCGTGGCCATCGCGACATAGCCGCCTTCCGAATAACCGGTGATGAAAAGCTTGCCGTTCTCGCCGGCCGGGTGCGGCAGCCCCGCAAGCGCCGTGCGCGCGGCACCGAGCGCGTCGATCATGTCTTTTGACTGCTGATCGGCGATATGGTGCGGGTGGTAGTTCAAACGCGAGGTGTCGTAACCGGCGTAATTGGGCGCGATGACAATATAACCCTGTGCGGCATACATGGCGGCCGGCGTGCCGATCCTGCCCGCTCCTTCATTCGTCGCATCGGTGATGTCGGCCATGTTCAGCTTGCGCTGGAACGAACTGCCATGCCCATACAACACGACCGGGCGCTTGCCGCCGCATGCCGGATCGGCGCCGGTCGGGACCAGCATGGCGGCGGAGGCTGTCGTCGGTTCGCCCGCCGCGCCGACCGTGTTGTACTCGACATGATGAAAGTCGATGCCGCACTTGGGTGCGCCGGCGACCAGCAGCAATTGGGTACCGAATTTATTCAGTTGCGTGGCGACCCCGGCCGCGTCCAGCGACAGCAGGCGCGTCGGGGAATGGCGCAGCAGCGCGCCGCGACCGGCCGATGTGTCGTCGGCCCGGTCCGGGCTGGCCGGCGAGCCGCCGCAGCCGCTCAGTAGAACGGCCAGCGCGGCGCCGAGGGTCAGGAATCGGGTAGATGGAATTGCGTTTGGCATGAGGCCTCCGGTGGATGATCACAATTGCTGGCCTGCCGATTAGCGGGCGGGAGCAGCATTGGCATTATGCAAACGCCAACCTTCGCTCTGGCCAAAGATGGCCTTTGGCTGGCGTTAAGAATCGGCTCGGTATAATCGCGCCATGCACCTACTCCTCATTGAAGATGACCTCGATTTCGGGCGCGCCTTGCAAGGCGCCCTGAGGACGGAAGGCATCAGCAGCGAATGGCTGCGCCGCGCCAGCGACGCACCGCAGGGTTTTCACGACACGGCATTTAACTGCGTGCTGCTCGACCTGTCGCTGCCCGACGGCTGCGGTTTCGACTTGCTGGCGCGCTGGCGGCGAGCCGCGAGCACGGTGCCTGTGATCGTGATGACGGCGCGCTCCGGGCTCCAGGACCGGCTCACTGGGCTGGACGGTGGCGCTGACGATTTCATCGTGAAGCCGTTCGCGACCGAGGAACTGATTTCGCGCATTCGCGCGGTATTGCGGCGTTATGCCCGCCAGGCCAGCGAGCAATGGGCTATCGGCGCGTTGACCATCGAACCGCGCCGTTATCTGGCGCGGCTCGGCGGTCAAGCACTCAATTTGTCGCCGCGTGAATTCCAGTTATTGCTGGAGCTGGCGCGTGAACCTGGTGCGGTTGTCGCCAAGGGCGCCCTGTCGCAACGACTCGATCCGCTCGGTGAACCAGTCGATTTCGCCACGATCGAAGTCCACATTTCCAATTTGCGCCGCAAAATCGGGGCCGAACGCATTCACACCGCGCGCGGCATCGGCTACGTGCTTGTGCCATGAGACCATGGCGGCGTCCGACGCTGGTGCGGCGCGTCATGGCCGCTCTCGGCATGGCGTTTCTTTTGGTGTGGTGCATGCTGCTCGGGTATGAATACATCCAGTTCCAGCAAGACGCGGACCAGAATTCAGGCGTGCAAAAAGTCGGAACGGCCTTGTATGCGGCGCTGGCTCGGCTGGAGCGGCCGGACCAGGTTCAAACGGCCGTCGCCACCACGGCGATCTGGCTCAATCAAGTGCGTCACGACGCGAACAAATTGCCAGACGATCTGGTGTTCGAGCTACGGGACCGCAAGGGCCACCTGGTCTATTCGTCGAACACGGCGGTCAGTCGCCCCCTTGCAGCGTTGGTGCCGGCAGCGGGCCAGGCCGGCGCCGCCGCTTACTGGATATACCAGCGTGACGCGGCCGACTGGTCGCTACGCATCGCCGAACCCAAGCCGCGACGTTCGGCCACCCTGGGCGGCCTGGGACGCGGCCTCATTCCCTATCTGCTCATTTCCCTGCCCTGCGTCGTGCTGCCCTTGTGGCTCGCCGTGCATCAGGGGTTGCGGCCGTTACGGCTGCTTGCCGAACGCATCGCTGCCCGCCAGCGTGACGACCTGTCGCCAATCGGGATGGATCCGAAATATAGGGAATTGAGGCCGCTGGTGGCGGCATTCGAAGAACTGCTTGCCAGGTTGCGCAGCAAAGCGCAGCGCGAACGCGCGTTCATCCAGGATGCGGCGCACGAATTGCGTACCCCGATGGCGGTGATATCGACGCAAGCGCATGTCATTGCGCGGGCGGCAAATCCAGCCGAACGCCAGCGAGCGCAAGACAATCTCAATCTGGCCATTGCGCGCGCATCGCACCTGACCCGGCAGTTGCTTGAGCTTGCAACGCTGGATGACATGGAGCCTGGCAAATGCGAAACCGTCGATGCCGCGGACGTCGTGCGTCAATTATTGGCGCAACAAATGCCCAATGTGCTGGCACGCCGCATGGATCTGTCGCTCGATGCCCCCGACACATTGAACTGGTCTGTGGAAGTCGCCGCTTTTCAATCGATCGTCACCAACTTGCTCGACAACAGCCTGCGCTATGTCCCGGTGGGCGGCTGCGTACTCGTGCGCTTGCGTAACGAAGACACGGCCTTGATATTGTCGTTTTCCGACGACGGCCCCGGCATTCCGGAAGATCAGCGCGAGCACATCTTCGAGCGCTTTTACCGGGGACGCGGACACGATACCCCCGGTTCGGGGCTGGGCCTGGCGATCGTCAGGCAAGCCGCCGCGCGAGCGGGCGGCAGCGTGCGGATGATCCCTGGCCTGCGTGGGATGGGATGCGGTTTCGAGGTGCGCCTGCGGTCATTTCGGCAGGCCGTGACGTAACCCGCACTTTCACAGATTTTCTCCCTGTGCACAGACTTTGCTGGCGGCCGCGTGGGCGCCTGCTGGTGATCGGCGCGGCGCGCAGGAAAGCGCGCAAGGCCTGATGCAGGACTTGCCGAAGCACGCGGCAGGCCTGCCTCAAGGCGTGGCCGGCTCCACCACGCCCAGGATCGGTCCCAGCGGCGGGCCGAAGTCGGCGCGCCCCAGTTCGGTCGAGAACAGGCTCGAGATCGAGCCGTCCAGGTACAGGGCGTTCTTGCAATGGAGCGTATCGCGGAAGTAGGTGGCGAATTCGTGCAAGGTGACCGGCACGTTGCTGATCACAAAAATCGCCTTGCCATCGAGTACGCCGACGCCGTTGCGCACGTGGCGCGAGCGTGAGTCCGCCTCGAAGCGCGAATGAATCCTGCCGTCGATCACCAGCATCGGACCGGACTGGGTCGCCAGGCGCACCTGCGCGGCCTGCGCCGCGTAGGCCGTCGATTCGAGCACCTGGGGCCCGGTTTTGGTCAAAAAGAAAACGCCATTCGGCTTGAGGAAAAAATTGCCCTTGCCATCGGCCAGGTTCAGCGGCGCCAGTTCCTTGCCATTTTCCACATGCAAGCCCACCGGCGCGAAACCGGGATGGTACATGCCGGCGTTGACGGCAAATACCAGCCGCTGCTGGCGCTCCCGCAGCCAATCCTGCAGGCGGCCGAAGCCCTTGAAAGGCTGGCCGGTCTCGTCATTAAGAAACAGGCGCAGGTCCTGGCGCGCCGGATCGACCGTCACCACCGTGAAACGGGTATCGGCCGCCTGGCACAGCTGGGCAGACAGACATACAAGCAGGGAGAACAGGAGCTTTTTCATCGCTCCAGTGTACGGCAATTCTCCCCGGCCGACGCCGCCGCTTAGAACAGCATCGGCGAGCCGTCGGCCAGCGCGCTGCCGGCCAGCAGCGTTTGCATGCCGCTGCCGAAGGTCGCGCTGCCGATGATGGTCAGCCCGGCGTTCATGCCCACCGCCGACAGATCGCCGTCCACCGCATAGTGGTAAGCGAGGTCGCCGCCGATGGCCGCGCTATCGCTGCCGCCGCGCGAAAACGCCGCCAGCGAGGCCGCCATGCTCCAGCTGGTCAACGCCGGGTTGGCGATGCGCGCCTGGTTGAACTGAGCGACCAGACCGGCAAAGTCGAACAGCTCGACCTTGTTGTCGTTGATCGCGCTGGCCGAACCGGGCACGTAATCAGCGCCGCCGGCGGTCACCACCTGCAAGGTCGACACGCTGCCGCCGCTGGAACCGTACCAGTTCGTGAAGGTGATCTGGTCGCTCGCGCCCATCGTCAGCACCAGCGCGGCACCCACCTTTTTCAGGGCCAGGTCGGCATACACGATGCCATGGCCGAGCGAGAGCGTGTCGTCGTTGCCGCCGAACGCCAGCACCTGGTCCTGCCCATCGCCCCTGTTAAAGGCGAGCAGGTCCACCCCGGTCTGGACGTCGACGCTGTCGTTGCCCGCGCCGCCGATGAACAGTTCCCTGGCGACGCCGCCCGACAGGGAGTCGTTGCCCGCACCGGCATGGAACACGTTCGACTCTTTCGACGTGTCGTTGAGCCGGTCGTTGCCTGCGCCGCCCAGCATGATGTCGTAGCCCAGGTTGCCGCCCAAGGTGTTGTCCGCGCCATTTCCCTTGACCAGGTTGTTGGTCGGATTGCCCATGCCGTTGATGGCCTGGGTGCCCGTCAGGGTCAGCACTTCCACGTTTTGCGCCAGCGTCTTGGTAACCGAACTGAACAACTGATCGAAACCATTGCCAGCCCACTCGGTAATGATGTCGTCCACGTGATCGGCGTAATACGTATCGTTGCCGTTGTTGCCGGCCAGGGTGTCGGCACCCGCACCACCGTCGAGCACGTTTGCGAGGTAATTGCCGGTGATCGCGTTGTTCAGCGCGTTACCGCTGCCGTTGACCGCGGCGGCGCCGGTCAGGGTCAGGTGTTCCACGTTGGCCGGCAGCACGTAGCTCAGGCCGGTACTCACGCTATCGGTACCCTCGCCCGCCGCTTCGGTCACCACATCGCCGGCCTGGCCAACCATGTAGGTATCGTTGCCTTTGCCGCCAGCCATGCTGTCGGCGCCATAGCCGCCGTCGAGACGGTCGTTGCCGCCCAGGCCGAACAGGGTGTCGTTGTTCGCCTTGCCGGTGAGGATATCGTCGCCGGCCGTGCCGGTCAGCGTCACGCTCGGAGTCTGCGTGATGGTCAGCGCCAGGGTCGCCGTCGCCGCCAGGCCGCCGGCGTCGGTGTAGCGCACGATGACGTTGCTGCTGCCGGCGTCGCTGGACGCCGGGGTGCCGCTGAAGGTGCGCGTTGTCGCATTGAACGACAGCCACGCCGGCAACGCGCCGGCGCTGTAGCTGCCGGTATCGCCCAGGTCCGGATCGGTAAAGGTCGCCGCCGGCACGCTGTAGCTGAAGGCCACGCCGTCGGCCAGCGTCTTGGGCGCGAGTGGCGCCGCCAGCACCGGCGCGCGGTTGGTATTGGCGACGGTAATGTTGAACAGGCTCGATGCCGTCAGGCCGCCCTTGTCGGTCGCGGTGGCCTTGAGCGCATAGCTGCCGCTATCGTTGTAGCCGGCCGTGCCGTTGATGGTGGCCGTCGCCGGGCTGTACGACATCCACGCCGGCAGCGCGCTGCCGTCGGCGCGGGTCACCACGACGTTGAGCACATCGTTCGGATTGGCGTCCTGGAAAACCGGTGCGGACACCGAGAATGCCTTGCCTTCGGCTACGCTGCCGCCATTGGCCGGCGCGGAGACGGTCGGCGCCACATTGACGTCGGTCACCGTCAGGCGCAACACGTCGCTGGCCGCCATGGCGCCCTGGTCGGTAGCGCTCACGGTGATGTCGAGCACGGCGCTGTCGGCGTGGCCGGGCGTGCCGCTGAAGGTGGCGCTGGCGGCGTCGAACTTGAGCCATGACGGCAGCGCCGCGCCGCTGGCCAGCTTGGCCGTGAGCGTGAGCGCATCACCCTGGTCCGGGTCGCTGAAGCTGCCCGCTGGAATGGTGAGTGCGAAGGCCGTGGCGGCGCTCGCGGCCGCATCAGGAAGCGCCTTGGCCAGCACGGGGGCGCGGTTGACGTCGCTCACGATCACGTCAAACGTGCTGACGGCGGACAGGCCACCCTGGTCGGTTGCCGTGACCCGGATACCGTAGGTGCCGGCCTTGTCGTAACCGGCGCTGCCCGTCAGGCCGTACTGGGCGACATCGTGCGCCATCCATGTCGGCAGAGGGCTGCCGTCCGCGCTGCTCAGTACAATGCTGAGCACGTCACCCGGGTTGGCATCCTTGAAGTCCGGCAGGCGCTGGTAAAAACCCTCCCCTTCCTTGAGCGTGACATTGCCGCCCGACCAGACTAGCGTCGGGGACACGTTGGCGGCGGCGACCGTCATCCTGAAGGTGTCGGTGGCCGAGCGCGCCGTTTTATCGGTGGCGGTGACGAGCACCTCGAAGCTGCCCACGTCGGTGTTGCCCGGCGTGCCGACGAAGATGGCGTTGACTGCGTCGAAATACAACCAGGACGGGAAGGCGCCGCCGGCAGCGGGCGCGGCCTTGTAGGTGAGCACGTCACCCGCATCGACATCGGTAAAGATGCCTGGTTTGATCTGCAGCGTGAACGGGCTGCCGACGCGCACATCGGCATCGTTCAGCGGGGTCTGCAGCACTGGCGCGTGCCCGTTCAGCTGGCCGATGGTGGTGGAGGTGCCGTCGGCAAAGTCGATGCGGTCGAAACCCACGCCGCGATTGAACAGCTTGATCTGGCCGGTCGCGCCGTAATAGATGTGCTGTTCGGTGTCCGCCTTGACAAAGCGCAGGTCGGTGGCCGTGATGCCGGCACCGAACTGCAACACATTGCCCGGCCCGCCGTTATAGGACATTTCGTCGACCAACGCCACGCCATCGCCGAGGTTGAAGACATACGTATCCTCGCCGGCGCCGCCGACCAGGAAATCGTTGCCCGCACCGGCGCGCAGAAGATCGTTGCCGATGCCGCCGAACAGCATGTCGTCGCCCGCGCCGCCGTCGAGGCTATCGTTGCCGTCGCCGCCGTCGAGATGATCGTTGCCGTCGCGCCCGTACAGCAGGTCGTCGCCGCTCCAGCCGTTGAGCATGTCGTGGCCACCCTTGCCGTCGATCCGGTCATTGCGCTCGGGGTAGCCCTCCAGCACATTATTGCCCTCGTCGCCGGTCTGGGTCAGGCTCATCTCGATCAGCCTGGCACTGTCCCAGCGGGTGCCGTCGGCGAACTGCAACTGCGCCGGCAAGCGCCACTGGGCCGGTCCGGCCGGCAGGGGTTCGGGAACGAAGTCCATTTGCAGCGTCGCGTTGCTGCCGGCGATGCGCAGCAGCACCTGATGCGAGCCTTGGGCCGCCAGGCTGACATCGGACGGGCGCACATCGGCCCCCATCACGACCGTGTTGCGGGTATCGTTGAGCGGGCCGGACAGCAGTACCGTCTGGCCATTCTCGCGCCCGAACAGAATCATGTTGTTGCCCGCACCCGGTTCGAGGTGGTCGAAGCCGGCGCCCGGAATCAGGGTGTCGTCGCCATTGCCGCCGCTCAGGAAGTCATTGCCATTTCCGCCGATCAAGACATCGCCCCCATCCATGCCCGACAGGTGGTCGTCGCCCTCGCCGCCGGACAGCATATCGCTCTCCCAGCTGCCGTACAGCGTGTCCGGGGCGCTGCTGCCGACCACGTCGGGCATCATGGGGCGCATGCTGGCCAGCTCCATATCGTTGGAATTCCAGACGGTGCCGTCGGCAAAGGTAATGCTGGTGATGCCGCGGTGCGAGAAAAAGTCGGCCACAGTCAGGCTGTCCCCGCCGCCCCTGAGGGTGATCAGCAAATCGTTACCCATGCCTTGCGCGGAACGCACCAGCGCAATGCCGCCCGGCAGTACGTCGGCCAGCACGATGTTGTGGTGGGTCTGCTCCCAGCTCTGTGGCGACGCCAATTGCAGGCGATCCTCACCCCAGCCGCGACTGAACAGATAGGTATTGTTGCCGGCGCCTCCATCCAGGCTATCGTTGCCGCTGCCGCCGTCGAGCACATCGTCGCTCGGACCCGCCTGTATCAGGTCGTTGCCGGAGCCGCCCAGCAGCACCGTCCCATTCGGGCCGCCGACATTGGTCAGGACATCGTCGCCCGCGCCGCCAGCCATGTAGGCGGCGTGGCCGTCCACCGTGTCGTTGCCGGCGCCGGCGTCCACATTGCCGTAAGCGTAAAAACGGTCGTCCAGCTCGCCCAGGGTTGTCAGCGGCGTGGTGTCGAGCGCCAGCCGGGTCAGGATGGTGTCGCGGTTCCACTGCATGCCGTCGGCGAATACGATCTGCTCGATGGCGCCCTGCTGCATCGGCACGCCGTCAATGTTCTGGGGGCGGTCGAAGAAGCGCTCGACCAGGATGCGGTCCATGGTGCCGCGCAGTTCGATGTACAGGTTGGGGCCGAGGCGCTGCAGATAGATGTCGGCCGGCGCGATGCCGGCGCCGAACACGAGGCGGTCGTGCATGCCGGGCCCGGTGCCGAATGCGCGCAGGGTGTCCTGGTCGTCGCCCCGGTTGAACACGACCGTATCGCTGCCCGGGCCACCGTCGATGGTGTCGTCGCCGGTGCCGCCGATCAGGGTATCGTTGCCATCGACGCCATGCAGCATGTCAGCGCCTCCCTTGCCCTCCATGAGATCGTCACCCCAGGTACCAGGCAGGAAATTATTGCCACTATCGCCGACGATGGAATTTGCCATGAATTTAATCCTGTAAATTTTGTAAATACATTGTTTTATAGAAATTCTTACTAATCGTCAAGATTAATTCTTACATTGGTTGTAAAAAGGTTTAGCTAGCTTGTCAGCAATGAAACGAGCCCTTCGCCGGCCGCGCATGCGGCGCGCAAAGGTACGGCAGACCCCGCCGTTTTTCCCGTATGATTCCAGGCATTCTTCCTCCGCCGCCCCTTGATGAGCCCAGTTCCCCCCACCATCGCCCACGCCATGAAGGCCTTCGTCAGCAATACTCCGGCGCTGGTGTACCAGTTCGAACTGCACCCGGATGGCCGGGTGGCGTTCCCCTATGTCAGCGATGGCTGCGCCGCCCTGCTCGGCCTGTCCGCCGTCGAGCTGCAGGCCGAACCCGAACGCTTCATCGAACTGATCCTGCCCGAAGACCGCAAGAGCTACCTCGACGCCATGCACGCCTCGGCCGCCAGCCTGTCCGGCTGGAACTGGGAGGGCCGGGTCTGGATCCACGAATACAAGGACCAGAAATGGATCAACCTGCGCTCGACCCCGCGCGCCATGCCCGAACACCCGGGCAGCGTGCACTGGGAAGGCTTGATGACCAATATCACGGCCAGCAAGCTCGAACAGCTGGAAGTGACGCGCTCGCGCGCCCGCCTGGCCGAGCTGGCCGCCCACCTGGAACACGTCAAGGAACAGGAACGCACCCGCATCGCGCGCGAAATCCACGATGACCTGGGCGGCAACCTGACCGCCATCAAGATGGCCCTGATGATGCTGACCCAGCGCCTGCCGCCGGACCAGCCGCAGCTGGCCGAGCGCGCCGCCTATGTCGACTCGCTGGTCGACCGCACCATCGACGCGGTGCACCGCATTTCGCTCGACCTGCGCCCGTCGATGCTCGATTTCGGCATCGTCGCCGCGCTCGAATGGCAGGTCAAGGAATTCGAAAAACAGAACGGCATCGCCTGCAGCTTCACCTGTCCGGAGAAGGAAATCGACCTGCACCTGGACCATGCGACGGCGCTGTTCCGGATTTTCCAGGAAGCGCTGACCAATATCGCCAAGCATGCGCACGCCAGCCGGGTCGGGGTGCGCCTGCAATTGCTGCGCCAGCACATCGTCTTGACGATTGCCGACAACGGCGCCGGCATCGCCCAGGCCGACCGCCAGAAACCGCAATCGTTCGGCCTGCGCGGCATGAGCGAGCGGGCCCAGGCGCTGGGCGGGACCATGACCCTGGCCGATGCGCCCGGCGGCGGCACGGTCGTGACCATCAAAATTAAGCTCAGTTCGGCCAGAGCGAGGATAATGGAGGATGAAACCAACGAGCATGACAGCGCGGGGCCGCACGCACCGGCCCCTGTTGAACCACCGGCGCCCGGCGCCACCCGAACCGAGTAAGAAGCTGCAATGACCGACAAAGCCATCATCCGGGTCTTCATCGCCGACGATCATGCGATCGTGCGCGAAGGCTTGAAACAAATCCTGGCCGAGTCGCCCGACATCATCGTCGCCGGCGAAGCCGAAGACGGGATCGACGCGATCAAGCATGTGCGCAAGGCCAAGTGCCACGTCATGCTGCTCGACATTTCCCTGCCCGACCGCAGCGGCATCGAGGTGCTCAAGCTGGTCAAGAAGGAGCATCCCGAACTGGCCGTGCTGATGCTGTCGATGCACCGCGAAGACCAGTACGCGATCCGCTCGCTCAAGGCCGGCGCGGCCGGCTACCTGACCAAGCAGAGCGCCCCGCGCGAACTGGTCACCGCCATCCGCCAGGTCGCCAGCGGGCAAAAGTACGTCAGCGCGGCCCTGGCCCAGGAACTGGCCAGCGCGGTCGGCGAGAACCACGACACGCCGCTGCACGACAGCTTGTCGGACCGCGAATACCAGACCCTGACCATGATCGCTTCCGGCAAGACGGTGGGGGCGATCGCCAAGGAATTGTCGCTGTCGGTAAAGACCATCAGCGAATACCGCTCGCGCCTGCTTGTCAAGATGAAACTGAAGAACAGTGCCGAATTGACGCACTATGCGATCAAAAACCAGTTGATCGAATAAGTTTCTCCTGTGCTGCGCGCCAAGTTAATGCTCTGGAGTAAGATGCCTTATCCGTCTCTTTTCTAGGGATGGCAGGAAACAAACTCGCTTATCATTGGCACATCAACGCCAAACCTGACTGAGGCACTGTTTTACCATGTCCACAACGCCGAACCCCGCCAGCGCCCAAAATCCCGCCGATATCGCGCGCGAGGCATTCCGGCGCCTGGCCACGCGCCGCATCGCGCCAACCCCGGAAGCCTACCGCGAGATCTATAACGAGATCGCCGGCATCGCCGACACGCCTCCTGCGCGCGTGCCCGAGGCGGCGCCGGCCGCGCCCGAGGCCACAGCCGGCACGGGCGCCGAAAACGTGCTGGGCGACTTCGCGGCCAAACTGAGCGAGACGCCGGGCGAACTGGCCGACTTCGGGCGCCGCTTCGCGCGCGCGGCCAAGGCGCGCGACTGGGACGGCTATGCGCGCAACCTGACCCAGCTGGTCGAAAAGCACATCCGCAAGAGCGGCGGGATCGAGCTGTCGGCGCTGTCGGCCATGTCGGACGAACCGGACGCCAAGATCCTGCGCGACCTGCTCAGCCGCACCCTGAGTTTCGCGGTTGCCTCGCTGCTGGCCGATTCCCCGGCCCTGATGGCCGAAGCCGAAGCGCTGGGCGCCGCCGTCAAGGTCGCCGGCACCGACGAAGCCCTGAACGATGTCAGCGTGCGCCTCAAGCAGCTGTGTTACCAGATCGACATCAAAAGCGGCGACGTCGGCGAACAGCAGGAATTGCTGCTGCGCCTGTTCAAGCTGCTGCTGGAAAACGTCAGCGAACTGCTCGACGACGACAGCTGGCTGCGCGGCCAGATCGATTCGGTGCAGGAACTCATCGCCGGCCCGATCGACCAGCGCGCGCTGGAAGACGCCACCCGCAGCCTGAAGGAAGTCATCTACAAGCAGAGCCAGCTCAAGCACAGCTTGTCGGACGTCAAGCTGACGGTGAAAAACATGATGCTCACCTTCATCGACCGCTTGAGTTCCGTGGCCACCACGACCGGCGACTTCCACGAAAAGATCGGCTCCTTTTCCGAAAAAATCAGCCACACCGACAATATCGCCGAACTGAACGTGATTCTCGAAGAAGTGCTGCGCGAAACCCGCCTGGTGCAGACCGAAGCGCTCAAGTCGCGCGACCGCATGGTGCTGGCGCGCCAGGAAGTGCAGGAAGCCGAGCAGCGCATCCACACCCTGGAAGCCAAGCTCCAGCACATGAGCGAGCTGGTGCGCGAAGACCAGCTCACGGGTAGCCTGAACCGGCGCGGCCTGGACGATGTATTCGAGCGCGAAACGGCCCGCTCCGACCGCCGCGGCACGCCCCTGTGCATCGCCATGCTCGACCTGGACGACTTCAAGCGCCTCAACGACACCTACGGCCACCTGGCCGGCGACAATGCCCTCAAGCACCTGGTCAAGATTGTCAAGGAAACCATCCGTTCGATGGATGTGATCGCCCGTTTCGGCGGCGAGGAATTCCTGATCCTGCTGCCGGAAACGAACGTGGAAGCCGCGTCGCTCACCATGACGCGCCTGCAGCGCGACCTGACCAAGCATTTTTTCCTGCACGACAACGAGAAAGTGCTGATCACCTTCTCGGCCGGGGTCGCCCTGCGCAGTCCCAACGAAGACCAGGCCAGCCTGGTGCGGCGCGCCGACAAGGCCATGTACCAGGCCAAGCAAACCGGCAAGAACCGCGTCGTGGTGGCCGACTGACCGCGACCGCCCCCGCTCCCCTCACCCAGGATGACTGACCGCGCCCCATGAAAAAACCCGCTTCCTTCGCCCCGCCCTCCCCCCTGGACATCGCCATGGAGCATCACCGGGCGGGACGGCTGGACCAGGCGGAAGCGCTGTACCGCAAACTGGACGGCAGGGCCGACGCCCTCCACCTGCTCGGCCTGCTCCACCAGCAGCGCGGACGCCACCAGGAAGCCATCGATGCCCTGGGGCGCGCGATCGACAAGGTGCCGGCCAACCCGGCCTGTTATTTCGCGCTCGACGCCAGCTGCCGCGCCCTGAACATGCTGCCCGAGCTGCAGGCCAGCTACGAGCGCCTGCTGAAACTGGCGCCGGACAATGCCGAGGCTCACCTGCAGCTCGGCCACGCCCTGCGCGACGGCGGCCAGCTACCCAACGCCCTGGGCAGCTACCTGGCCGTGCTGGCGCTGCAGCCGGAGCACGCCGAGGCGTACAGCAACCTGGGCGACACCTTGAAGCTCATGGGCAACCTGGACGAAGCCCAGGTCTGCTACGCCAGGGCGCTCGAACTGCGCCCCGGCTTTGCCGAAGTGCACAACAACCTGGGCGAGCTGTACCAGCAGCAAGAACAGTGGGACTTGTCGGCCGCGCATTTCGAGGCCGCCCTGGAACAGCAGCCTGACCTGGCCGCGGCCCACTACAACCTCGGCGTCACGCGCCAGGCCCAGGGCATGCTGGAAGAAGCCTTGGCCTGCTACCGGCGCGCACTGGCCATCGACCCGCGCTTGGTCCAGCCGTACAACAACATGGGCATCGCGCTCAGGGAACTGGGCCGCCTGGACGAAGCGGTTGCAGCCTACCAGGCCGCGCTGGCGCTGGCGCCCGACTTTGCCGAAGCGCTCAACAACTTCGGCGGCGCCCTGCTGGAACGGCAGGACACCGAGGCGGCGATCCAGCGCTTCCAGCACGCCGTCACGGTGCGCCCGGACTATGCCGAGGCGTACTGCAACCTCGGCATCGCCTACAAGGCCAGCTACCGGCTCGAAGAAGCGCTGATCTGCTTCGAGAACGCGGTGCACCTGAAACCCGGCTACGCCGACCCGTACGCCATGCTGGCATTGACCAATGCCGACCTGCAGCGCCACGTGCAGGCGCTGGCCTGGTGCGAAAAGACCCTGGCCATGTGGCCCGACAGCGCCGCCGCCCATTTCAACCTGGGCGTGGCATTCGCCAACATGAACCGCCTGGGCGAAGCGGTCGCCTCGTTCGAGCAGGCGATTTTGCGCAAACCCGAGTTTGCCGACGCCTGGAACAACCTCGGCGTGGCCTACAAGGAACAGGGCCGCTACGACGACGCGGTCAGCTGCTTCGAGCAAGCTATCGCCCTGCGCCCCGGCTTTGCCGAAGCCTTCAACAACCTCGGCAGCGCGCTGAAAGACCAGGGCAAGCCCGACGCCTCGCGCCTGATGTACGAGCAAGCCATTGCCCTCGCACCCAACTATGCGGCGGCCCACAACAACCTGCTGCTGTCGATGCAGTACGCGGCCGGCATCACCCAGGAACAATTGTTCGCGCTCCACCTGCGCTTCGCCGCCCAGTTCGAACCCGGCCTGGCGGCCCAGCGCATGCAACACGCGCCCGGCGTTGATCCGGCCAAGCGCCTGAAAATCGGCTATGTGTCGCCCGACTTCCGGCGCCACGCGGTCGCGTTTTTCATCGAACCGATCCTGTCCCGGCACGACAAATCGCTGGTTGAAGTGTTCTGCTACTACAGCCACGTGATCGACGATGAATTCACGGCCCGCATCCGCGCCGATGCCGACCACTGGATCCCGTGCCGCAGCATGTCCGACCAGCAGCTGGCCGAGCGCATCCACGCCGACGGCATCGACATCCTGGTCGACCTTGCCGGCCACACGGCCGGCAACCGCCTGCTGGCGTTCGCGCGCAAACCGGCGCCGGTGCAGCTGACCTACATCGGCTACCCGTCCACCACCGGCTTGAGCACGATGGATTACCGCCTGACCGACGCCTTCGCCGAGCCGCCGGGCCTGAGCGAACACTTCAATGTCGAAACCCTGTGGCGCCTGCCGGAAGTGTTTTGCTGCTACGCCGCGCACGCCAACAGCCCGGCCGTGATCGACCATCCGCCGCACGAAGACAATGGCTACATCACCTTTGGCTGCTTCAACAATTACGCCAAGGTGAGCGACCCGACCATCGTGCTGTGGGCCGCGATCTTGCAGCAGGTGCCGGAAGCGCGCCTGATGCTGGAAATCCTTGGCCTGGACAACCCCGGCATGCGCGACGGCGTGGAGGCGCGGTTCGCGGGCCTGGGCATCGACCCGGCGCGCCTGATCCTGATCGCCAACGACCGCAAGAACCAGTTCGTGCTCTACAACCGGATCGACATCGCGCTCGACCCCTTCCCCTGCAACGGCGGCACCACCAGCTTCGATACCCTGTGGATGGGCGTGCCCTTCGTCACCCTGGCCGGCAGCAATTTCATCTCGCGCCTGGGCGTGACGATCCTGCACAACGGCGGCCTCGACGAACTCATTGCCGACGACGACGAGGCGTATATCCGCATCGCCGCCGGACTTGCGCTCGACCCGGCCCGCCTGCGCCAGTTGCGCAGCGGCCTGCGCGAGCGCACCCGCGCCAGCCCGCTGATGGACATGGAGCGCTTCACGCGCCACCTGGACCAGGCCTACCGCGGCATGTGGGAACAATGGTGCAACACCAGCAATGAAGGAGCGCTGTCATGAAAGCCGTCATCCTGGCCGGCGGCCTGGGCACCCGCATTCTCGAAGAAAGCCATCTCAAGCCGAAGCCGATGATCGAAATCGGCGGCAAGCCGATGCTGTGGCACATCATGAAAGTGTTCTCGCACCACGGCGTGAACGAATTCATCATCTGCGTCGGCTACAAGGGTTACCTGATCAAGGAATTCTTTTCCAACTACTTCCTGCACATGTCGGACGTCACCTTCGACATGCAGAAAAACCGCATGGAAGTGCACGAACGCCACGCCGAACCGTGGCGCGTGACCCTGGTCGACACGGGCGCGGACACCCTCACCGGCGGACGCCTCAAGCGCGTGCGCGAATACCTGGAACCGGGCAAACCGTTCTGCTTCACCTATGGCGATGGCGTGGCCGACATCGACATCGCGGCCGAAATCGCCTTTCACCGCGCCCACGGACGCCTGGCCACGGTGGCCGCCGTGCAGCCGCCCGGGCGCTACGGCGCGCTGGTGCGCCAGGGCGACGCCGTGAGCGCCTTCATGGAAAAGCCGCAGGGCGATGGCGGCTGGATCAATGGCGGCTTTTTCGTGCTGCAACCGGACGTGGTCGACCTGATCGATGGCGACGATTGCAGCTGGGAAGTGGAACCCATGCAAACGCTGGCCGCGCAAAACCAGCTGATGGCGTATGAGCACGCCGGTTTCTGGCAACCGATGGACACCCTGCGCGAAAAGAACATGCTCGAAGATATGTGGCAGTCCGGCACGGCGCCGTGGAAGGTGTGGGCGTGAGCGGCATGGACGCGCTCGGGCACGCCTTCAAGGGGCGGCGCGTGTTCGTCACCGGCCACACCGGCTTCAAGGGCGCGTGGCTGTGCCTGTTCCTGGCGCGGCTGGGCGCGCGCGTCACCGGCTATTCCCTGGCGCCCTCCGGCACGCCCACCATGTTCCAACTGGCGGGGGTTAGCGACACCCTGGAGCGCCACCACATCGCCGACGTGCGCGACCAGGCCGCATTGACGCGCGCCATGGTCGATGCCGCTCCCGAGCTGGTGCTGCACCTGGCGGCCCAGGCGCTGGTACGCCACAGCTACGCCGATCCGGTGACTACCTGGTCGACCAACGTGATGGGCACCGTGCATGTGCTCGAAGCGCTGCGCGCCTGTCCGGGTGCGCGCGCGGCACTGGTGGTGACCACCGACAAATGCTACGAAAACCAGCACTGGCCGTGGGGCTACCGCGAAAACGACCGCCTCGGCGGGCATGACCCGTACAGCGCCAGCAAGGCCGGCGCCGAACTGGTCGCGCACAGCTACCGCAGCAGCTTTTTTGCCGCTGGCGGCCCGCTGATCGCCACTGCGCGCGCGGGCAACGTCATCGGCGGCGGCGACTGGAGCGCCGACCGCCTGATTCCCGACGCCGTGCGCGCCATGCGGCAGGGCAGCGCGCTGCCGGTGAGGAGTCCCCACGCCACCCGGCCCTGGCAGCACGTGCTCGAACCGCTGCACGGCTACCTGCTGCTGGCCGCCCGTTTGCTGGGCGGCGACACGGCCTGCGCCGGCGCCTACAATTTCGGCCCGGACGCCGCCGACAACGTCTCGGTCGCCACCTTGCTGAACGGCTTGCAGGAACACTGGCCGCAACTGGCCTGGCGCCTCGACGGCGAACAGCATGCGGCCAAGGAAGCCGCCCTGCTCTACCTCGATTCGAGCAAGGCGCGCCAGGAGCTCGACTGGCAAGTGCGCTGGCCGCTGGCCGTTGGCATCGAACAGACGGCCGCCTGGTACGCCGCGGCCGCGCGCGACCCCGCCGGCGCGCGCGCCTTTACTGAACAGCAACTGGAATACTTCTGCGCATGAACAGTCCCGCCCGCTCCTGCCGCGCCTGCGGCACCGCTCTCCACCACAGCTTTGCCGACCTGGGCCTCTCGCCCGTCTCGAACGCCTTTGTCGAGCAGGACAAAGCGGCCGAGGGCGAGATGTTCTACCCCCTGCACGCCATGGTGTGCGACCACTGCTGGCTGGTGCAACTGGCCGACGCCACCCGCGCCGAACTGCACTTCCACGCCAACTACGTCTATTTTTCCTCGTTTTCGAGCAGCTGGCTGGCCCACGCGCGCGCCTACGTGGAACAGATGACGGCGCGCCTCGGGCTGAACGGGGCCAGCCGCGTGATGGAAATTGCCAGCAACGATGGCTATCTGCTGCAGTATTTCCAGCAGGCCGGCATTCCCTGCCTCGGCATCGAACCGAGCGGCAACACGGCGGCGGCGGCGCGCGCGCGCGGCATCGACACGCGCGAACTGTTCTTCAACCGCGCCACGGCAAGCACGCTCGCTGCCGAGGGCGAACAGGTCGACCTTTTACTGGGCAACAACGTGCTGGCCCACGTGCCCGACCTCAACGATTTTGTGGGCGCCATGCCGGCCGTGATGAAACCCGAGGCGGTGGTCACGCTGGAGTTTCCCCATCTGCTGCGCCTGATCGCCGACCAGCAGTTCGACACGATTTACCACGAACACTATTCCTACCTGTCCCTGCTGGCGCTGATGCCCGTGTTCGCGCGCGCCGGCCTGCGCGTATTCGACATCGAACATCTCCCGACCCACGGCGGCAGCCTGCGCGTGCACGCCTGCTTGCAAACGGCATCGCACCCGACCACGGCGCAGGTCGAGGCCTGCCTGGCGCTGGAACAGGAAGCCGGCCTGGCGCGCCTGGACACCTACGCCGGTTTCGGCGAACGCATGCGCGCCACCAGGCGCGCGCTGCAGCGTTTCCTGATCGACGCCAAGGATGAAGGCAAGACCATCGCCGCCTACGGCGCCGCCGCCAAGGGCAATACCCTGCTCAACTATTGCGGCATCGGCGCCGACATCATCGACTACGTGGTCGACAGCAATCCCGCCAAGCAAGGCCGGCTCTTGCCCGGCAGCCGCATTCCCGTGCGCGCGCCCGAGGCGGTGTATGAAACGCAACCCGACTACCTCTTGATCCTGCCGTGGAACATCAAGGAAGAATTGATGAGCCAGATGGCCGGCATCCGCGGCTGGGGCGGGCAATTCCTGCTGGCCAACCCGCACATCCACGTGGTGGCCTGATGCAATTTCACCCTACCCCGCTGGCCGGCGCCTTCCTCATCGACATCGAACCCGTCGAAGACCAGCGCGGCCTGTTTGCCCGCACTGTCTGCGAGGACGAGTTCGCGCGGCACGGGCTGGTGGGCCGGTTCGTGCAGCAAAGCGTTTCATGGAATCCGCACGCGGGTACCCTGCGCGGGCTGCATTTCCAGATCGCGCCCGACCAGGAAATCAAGCTGGTGCGGGTGACGCGCGGTGCCATATTCGACGCCATCGTCGACCTGCGGCCGGGCTCTGCGACCTACGGCAAGGCCTTCCACACCGAACTGTCGGCAGGGAACCGCCGCCAGTTGTATATTCCCGCCGGCATGGCGCATGGTTTTCAAAGCCTGGAAGCGGACACCGAAGTCCTCTACCAGATGAGTGCGCCGTTCCGCCCCGCCTCCGCGCGCGGCCTGCGCTGGGACGATCCGGCGCTGAACATTCCCTGGCCCGTGTGCGCATCGCGCAAGATTTCCGACAATGACCGGGCCTGGCCGACCTTGGCCGCCCGCACCCTCGCCCTGACCCTGAACCTTTAACCTGCTCTGTGAAGGACTGCCATGATCCCCGTATTTAAGCCGCTGATCGAAAAAGAAGAAATCGACGCCAGCCGCGAATCGCTCGAAATGGGCTGGCTCGGCATGGGCAGCTACGTGTCCGGTTTTGAAAACAAGGTCAAGGAGATCCTGGGCACGGAAGAGCGCTACGTGGCCGCCTTGAGCACGGGCACCGCCGGACTGCACGTGGCCTTGCTCATCGCCGGGGTCGGTCCGGGCGATGAGGTCATCGTGTCTTCCTTTAACTGCTCGGCCGACTTCCAGGCCATTTCGTGGGTGGGCGCCGAGATCGTCTTCTGCGACTGCCTCGACGACACCCTGGCAATCGACATGAAACAGGCGGCCAAGCTCGTCACGCCTAAGACAAAAGCCATCATCGTCATGGATTACGATTGCATCCTCTGCGATCACGATGAAATCGCAGAATTTGCAGCCACGCACAAGCTACGCGTGATCCACGATGCCGCGCATTCCTTCGGGTCCAAGTACAAGGGCAAACCGGTCGGCAGCTTTTCCGACATCTGCGTGTTCAGCCACGACCCGGTGAAAACCATCACCTGCCTCGACGGCGGCACGATCGTGGTGAAAACCAGGGAAGAACTGGCGATGGTGCACGAACTGCGCCTGCTCGGCATGCAGCAGCCGGCCTCGGTCATGTACCAGAACCAGCGCGCCTGGACCTTCGACGTCGAGCGGGTCGGCTACCGCTATCACATGCTCAATATGCACGCCGCCATCGGGCTGGCCCAGTTGTCCAAGCTTGCGCTGATCGCCAGCAGCCGGCGCGACGCCTGCATCAAATACAACGCGCTGCTGGCCGGCGTGACGCAGGTGCGTACCCCGCTGACCGACTTTGCCGACGTCACCCCCTTCCTGTACTACATCCGCGTGCCGGCCGAGGACCGCGACGACCTGCGCAAGTTCTTGAAGGAAAACGGCGTCGACACCGGCATTCACTGGCAGCCGGGCCACTGGTTTTCGCTCTGGAAAAACTGCCGCGCGGGCGACCTGAGCGTGACCGACCGGGTCGGCAATGAAATCCTGTCCCTGCCGCTGCACTCGCGCATGGATCTGGCCCTGGTCGATGAAGTGTGCCGCCAGATCGGCCTGTATTTTGCCGGAAAAGCGGTCGCCGGGACGCCGGCCGCCGGGAAACCGGCATGAGCGGGCAAGCCCTGTTTGCCGCCTACAAGCAGGCGGCCGGCGCCGGGGCCGACCTGGTGATCCCGGTGGGCCAGCCGGTCGAAGCGCTGCTGCGCCCGATCGCCACGGCCAGCGCCCGCATCAATTTGAACGATGCGCGTCTGCTCAGCGAGTGGCGCAACCGCTTCGTCAAATCGTTCCTGACCGAATTCGACTCGCACGAAACGCGCACCGCCAACTGGCTGGCGGGCGCGGTGGCGCGCGATCCCGGCAAGATATTGTTCATGGTCGACACCCTCGACGGCCGCTCGGTCGGCCACGTGGGGCTGGGATTCATCGACTGGGACAAGGGCTATGTGGAGGCTGACGCCATCGTGCGCGGCGGCGACTGCCGCAAGGGCTTGATGACGCTCGCGCTGCAGGCGCTGCTGCACTGGGCGCGCGCAGGTCTCGGGCTGGACGATGCGTGGGTGCGGGTGCGTTCGGACAACCCGGCGGTGGCGTTCTATCAAAAGGCCGGTTTTAGCGAGGTCAAGCGCGTGGCGCTGGCCAGCAGCAGCGCGGACGGCCAGGTCACCTGGGTCGAAGATCCGACGGCAGGCAGCGATGCCCCGGCGCTGGTGTACATGCGCTATCAGGCACCGGAGTAAAGCAGCGCATGGCAAACGAACACTTGAGCGCTTACACGTGTCAACAGGTCACGACCTTTTTCCCGGGCATGGAAGCGGCCGTGCTGCAGCGTGTTATTGGGACGCATTGGGACACGACGATGGCGCGTCTGCAAGCGTGCATCGACAAGGTGAGGATGTGGCCGCAGGGGCAATTCAACTATCTCAATTCGAGCCAGTACTGCCAGTATTTGTATTTTTTGTCTAATACCATATGGCGCGAAGAGCGCAGCGAGGAAGCGCTGGGCGTGGCGACGCGCCTGTTCCTGCTCAACAAGGCGCTCAACGGCATCGATTTGTTTTATGAGATCGAATTGCCGGAGGTATTTTTTATCGGACACTCGGTGGGTATCGTGCTGGCCAAGGCGACGTATGGGAACTACCTGGTGCTGTATCAAAATTCCACGGTCGGCAAGAATCACGGCGTGGCGCCGGTGCTGGGGGAAGGCGTGATCCTGTATCCCAACAGCGCCATTGTGGGCCGCTGCCGGATTGGCGACAACACCACGGTTTCACAGGGCACGGGCGTGATCAACCGCGACACCCCGGGCAACTGCATGGTATTCGCAGGCACGGCGGGTGAACTGACCGTCAAGCCATCGAAACGCCACCTGATCGACGACTTCTTCCGCCTCTAAAACATTTCTCATTCGGAGTCAGAGCTCTGACTCGAAACATTTCTTAACTGGAGTCAGAGCCTAATGCCGCTAACTTAAGCTCCGTCATTCCTGCCATTGGCAGAAATGACTTCCCGCGCAGGCGGGAATCCAATTCCGCAGCGCAGTCACAGGCGGCTCGACGAACTTGGATTCCCGCCTGCGCGGGAAAGACGGTTCTGCAGTTTGTGGTCAGAAAACGGCTTAACTTAGCGGCATTAGGGTCAGAGCCGACCCTGACTTTCGGTGGTGGCGGTCGTCATGATCGCGCCCCATCCATAGTAAGTTTTCTGAACGCGATAAGAATTCTGCGTGACTCCAACGGTGCTGCTGCCAGGGCCGGTTCCCGGATTTCACAATGTTTCTAATCAGAGGTCTGACCCCGGTTGTCGGAGTTTTGAGCCAGACCGTTCGATGTCTGACAGTGATTGTCGTCATGGGAGCCAGCCCTGGCTTGCCTTAGCGGATGGCAGGACCGAGCTGCCTGGCGGCGTCTCGCTTGGTTTTTTCCAGATGCGCATTGAATTGATCGACCACCGCCGCTTCGCGCACGCCAATCTTCTCGATCGCGGCGGACAAGCTGCGGTAGGTGGCGACGTCGCGCTCGCTGGCAAACATCAGCTGGCCATTCTGGAACTTCGCCTTGCCGAGCTGCGACTGGCCGAAGTCGAGCACGTTGTTCACACCCTTGATGAATTCCTTGCCGACCGCGGACAAGGCCGCGTTGTGCTTGAGCGTCTCCTCGCCCACCTTGGCCCTGGCACTCGATTCGCTGCGGTATTGTTCCGGCACCTTGGCTGTGCGCACATAGGTGCGGCCTTCCTCGACGGCGGCGACGATCATCTTGTCGCGCTGGTCGATCAGCTCGGCGTAGCGCGCCGTTTTCGCGCGCGAATCGGCAATTCCCTTGCGCGAGGTCAGCGTCTGCGGCGTCAGCAAGGTGCTCATGTCGATTTTTTCGAACTCCTTGTCCAGCAATTCGCGCTCGGCCACCTGGCGTTTGAGCAGCGCGCCGGCGCCATTGACGAACGCCACCACCTGGCGTGCTTCTTCACTGGCGGCCTGGGGCGCCACCGACCCGCTCGGTTCGCCCTTTTCGTTCATGGTCGCTACCAGGCTCTGGCTCGCCGCGCGGATCGCGCCGATGTCGCGCTTCATCGCGCCGATTTTACCCAGCGACATCAATATCAGGACGATCGCGACCACCAGCTTGGCGCATGCCATGCGCAGCGGCGGATGGGTCTTCAGGATGCCTTTGAGCAGGAGCAGGATGATGAATACCGCAACCAGGCTGCCGCCAATGAAACCCCCGGCCATCTCGGCGTCGCCGTTCCCCTTCATGACAGCCCAGACGGGAAGGAGAAAACCGATCGCTAATGCAATATTGCCAAGAAGGTTGACGCGCGAGACGGTCTCGTCCGGCGGGTTGTCGCTGTAATCCATGTTGAGTTTTCCGAAATGGGTGATGTTGTATAGCAATGTCAGGCGGCGATTTTACCTGTTCCGGATAAATACGATGTTGTATGGAAATAGCATTTTTATCCAAGCCACATGATTCAGGAGCGCCCGATGAGCACCCCATCGCGCAAAAAACAAGGTCGCATTTCGCGTTATTTGGCCCTCAAGTTCGCCTGAAAGCTGCCGTCAAGCGCCGCGACCGGGGCCCACTTGAGGGGCGAAATAAAAAATATACCTGCCTGATTTCACTAAACTTTCCACACGGTAACCCGTTACAAAAAAGGACTGCGGTGTGATTGTCCCGGACCGAAGGGGCAGACCAAAGCGAAGGCAAGTTGCCAACATGAATAAGTAGTATCTGCAAGGAGTAATACCATGAGCGTCATCAATACCAACGTCGCATCGCTGAATGCACAACGCAATCTGGGCACCTCGGCTTCCGCTCTGTCGACCTCGCTGCAACGCCTCTCTTCCGGCTTGCGTATTAACAGCGCCAAAGACGATGCCGCCGGCCTGGCCATTTCGGAACGCTTCACGTCCCAGATCCGCGGTCTCGATCAAGCCAAGCGCAATGCCAACGACGGCGTTTCGATGTTGCAAACGGCTGAAGGTTCTTTGCAGTCGACGGGCAACATTCTGCAGCGTGTACGTGAACTGGCTGTGCAGTCCTCGAATGCGACGAACTCCGCTGGCGACCGCAAGGCGATCCAGGCTGAGGTTGGTCAACTGTTGTCGGAAGCCGACCGCATCTCCCAGACCTCGGAATTCAACGGCCTGAAACTGCTCGACGGCAGCTTCGGTACCGCCACCTTCCAGGTTGGCGCCAACGCCGGCCAGACGATCCAGGCAACCACCGCCAACTTCCGTACCAACAACTACGGTAACAACGAGTTGTCGGAAAAAGCGCCAACCACCCTGGCCACCACCGGCACCGCTTACACCGCCGGCTCGTTCGCCCTGCAAGGCCTGGCCACGTCGAACATCGCCGTGACCGCGACCGACACTGCGCAATCGCTGGCGTCGACCATCAATGGCGCCACCTCGACCACGGGTGTGACCGCCACTGCCAAGACCGAAGAAGCGGTCAGCCTGACCGCCGCCGGCGTGTACTCGCTGGCTGTCACGTCCGATAACAGCACTGCCGCCAACGTCACCTTCACCGTCGGCGCCGCACTCAACGCTTCCGGCCTGGCATCGGCCGTCAGCGCCTTTAACGATGTGTCGTCGAAAACCGGCGTTACCGCCAAGCTCAATGATGCCAACAACGGCCTGGTCCTGACCAACTCCGCTGGTAACAACATTACCCTGGCTAACAACAGCGCGGCCGCTTCGGTGACCGTCGGCTCGATCGACTCGGCTGGCACCACCGGTACCACCGCCGCAGTCGCCACCGGCGCCACCTCGACCTCGATGGGTTATGTGTCGATGAACTCGGACAAGGGTTTCTCGATCGGCAGCAGCGGTTCGACCGCCTTTACCGCCGGCGGCGCCGCCAAGCTCAATACCGTCTCCGGTATCGACGTCTCGACCGCCAAGGGCGCATCCGATGCACTGAAAGTGCTGGACTCGGCCCTGGCCAACGTCAACAGCCAGCGCGCTTCGTTCGGCGCACTGCAGTCGCGCTTCGAAACGGCCGTCACCAACCTGCAGTCGACGTCGGAAAACCTGTCTGCCTCGCGCAGCCGGATTCAGGATACCGACTTCGCTTCGGAAACAGCCAAACTGACGCGCGGCCAGATCCTTCAGCAGGCAGGTACCGCGATGCTGGCCCAGGCCAACTCGCTGCCGAACGGCGTGCTGTCCCTGCTGCGCGGTTAATCATCAGGTAGCACGACGTCATCGCCTTGCATCCCCGGTCGGCCCCTGGCCGGCTGGGGAATTTCACTTCAGTAGCAAATCATTGTCGTACATGCAATAAAGTCGAGGCGCAATGCCGGCTTATCTTCTTCCTGGCCTCGTTCATGAGCCGCCAAATAGATTTATTTTGCCCTCAAGTTTGGCGAAACGCTGTCGTCTAGCGCCGTGCCTGTTCACGCCTTGAGGCCCAAAAGAAAATATATACACCCAAAATCCCCCTAAACTTTCCAGATCGCAATCCGTTACATATAAGGACTGCGGTGTGATTGTCTCGGAACAAAGGGGCACACCAAGGCAAGCGGCACGGAGCCAACATGAATAAGTAGTAACTGCAAGGAGTAACACCATGAGCGTCATCAATACCAACATCTCGTCCCTGAATGCACAACGTAACCTGAGCACCTCCGGCTCCGCCCTGGCGACTTCGCTGCAGCGCCTGTCCTCCGGTTTGCGTATCAACAGTGCAAAAGACGATGCGGCTGGCCTGGCCATTTCTGAACGTTTCACGTCGCAAATCCGCGGCCTGGATCAAGCCAAGCGCAATGCCAACGATGGTGTGTCGATGCTGCAAACGGCTGAGGGCTCCCTGCAATCGACCGGTAACATCCTGCAACGTGTCCGCGAACTGGCTGTCCAGTCGTCCAACGCCACCAACTCGGCCGGCGACCGCAAGGCAATCCAGGCTGAAGTCGGCCAGCTGCTGTCGGAAGCGGACCGTATCTCCCAGACGTCCGAATTCAACGGCTTGAAACTGCTCGACGGCAGCTTCGGCACCGCCACCTTCCAGGTTGGCGCCAATTCCGGCCAGACCATCCAGGCCACCACCGCCAACTTCCGTACCAATAACTACGGCAACAACGAACTGTCGGAAAAAGCGCCAACCACGCTGGCCACCACCGGCACCGCCTACACCGCCGGCTCGTTCGCCCTGCAAGGCCTGGCCACCTCGAACATCGCGGTCACCGCGACCGACACTGCGCAATCGCTGGCGTCGACCATCAATGGCGCTTCGGCCACCACCGGCGTGACCGCCTCGGCCAAGACCGAAGAGGCAGTCACCCTGACCGCCGCCGGCGTGTATTCGCTGGCCGTCACGTCCGATAACGCCACCGCGGCCAACGTCAGCTTCACGGTCGGCGCCGCCCTCAATGCCGGCGGCCTGGCAGCGGCTGTGAGCGCCTTTAACGATGTCTCGTCCAAGACTGGCGTCACCGCCCGCCTGAACGATACCAACAGCGGCCTGGTCCTGACCAACGCCTCCGGTAACAACATTACCCTGGCTAACAACAGCGCGGCCGCTTCGGTGACCGTCGGTTCGATCGACTCGGCCGGCACCACCGGCACCACCGCCGCTGTCGCCACCGGCGCCACCTCGACCTCGATGGGTTATGTGTCGATGAACTCGGACAAGGGTTTCTCGATCGGCAGCAGCGGTTCGACCGCCTTTACCGCCGGCGGCGCCGCCAAGCTCAATACCGTCTCCGGTATCGACGTCTCGACCGCCAAGGGCGCGTCCGATGCACTGAAAGTGCTGGACTCGGCCCTGGCCAACGTCAACAGCCAGCGCGCTTCGTTCGGCGCACTGCAGTCGCGCTTCGAAACGGCTGTCACCAACCTGCAGTCGACGTCGGAAAACCTGTCTGCTTCGCGCAGCCGGATTCAGGATACCGACTTCGCTTCGGAAACAGCCAAACTGACGCGCGGCCAGATCCTTCAGCAGGCAGGTACCGCGATGCTGGCCCAGGCCAACTCGCTGCCGAACGGCGTGCTGTCCCTGCTGCGCGGTTAAGCACCAGATAGCGCGACGTAACAGCCTTGCATCCCCGGTCGGCCCCTGGCCGGCTGGGGAATTTCACTTCAGCAGCAAATCCCGGCAGTAAATTCTTGCTTTACATGCAATAAGGCCGTGGCGCCATGCCCGCTTATTCGCTTTCCTGGCCTCGTTCATGCGCCGCCACATCGATTTTTTTGCCCTCAAGTTTGACGAAACGCTGTCGTCTGGCGCCGTGCCTGCTCGCCCCTTGAGGCCCAACATAAAAAAATATACACCCATTCCTCCCTAAACTTTCCGCAATGCAACCCGTTATATATAAGGACTGCGGTGTGATTGTCCCGGACCGAAGGGACAGACCAAAGCGAAGGCAAGTTGCCAACATGAATAAGTAGTATCTGCAAGGAGTATTACCATGAGCGTCATCAATACCAACGTCGCATCGCTGAATGCACAACGCAATCTGGGCACCTCGGCCTCCTCGCTGGCGACTTCGCTGCAACGCCTCTCTTCCGGCTTGCGCATTAACAGCGCCAAAGACGATGCCGCAGGCCTGGCCATTTCGGAACGCTTCACGTCCCAGATCCGCGGTCTCGATCAGGCCAAGCGCAATGCCAACGACGGCGTTTCGATGCTGCAAACGGCTGAAGGCTCCCTGCAATCGACCGGTAACATCCTGCAACGTGTTCGTGAACTGGCTGTCCAGTCCTCGAATGCGACGAACTCCGCTGGCGACCGCAAGGCGATCCAGGCTGAGGTTGGTCAACTGTTGTCGGAAGCCGACCGTATCTCCCAGACCTCGGAATTCAACGGCCTGAAACTGCTCGACGGCAGCTTCGGTACCGCCACCTTCCAGGTTGGCGCCAACGCCGGCCAGACGATCCAGGCAACCACCGCCAACTTCCGTACCAACAACTACGGTAACAACGAGTTGTCGGAAAAAGCGCCAACCACCCTGGCCACCACCGGCACCGCTTACACCGCCGGTTCGTTCGCCCTGCAAGGCCTGGCCACGTCGAACATCGCCGTGACCGCGACCGACACTGCGCAATCGCTGGCGTCGACCATCAATGGCGCCACCTCGACCACGGGTGTGACCGCCACTGCCAAGACCGAAGAAGCGGTCAGCCTGACCGCCGCCGGCGTGTACTCGCTGGCTGTCACGTCCGATAACAGCACTGCCGCCAACGTCACCTTCACCGTCGGCGCCGCACTCAACGCTTCCGGCCTGGCATCGGCCGTCAGCGCCTTTAACGATGTGTCGTCCAAAACCGGCGTTACCGCCAAGCTCAATGATGCCAACAACGGCCTGGTCCTGACCAACTCCGCTGGTAACAACATTACCCTGGCGAACAACAGCGCGGCCGCTTCGGTGACCGTCGGCTCGATCGACTCGGCTGGCACCACCGGCACCACCGCCGCTGTTGCCACCGGCGCCACCTCGACCTCGATGGGTTATGTGTCGATGAACTCGGACAAGGGTTTCTCGATCGGCAGCAGCGGCTCGACCGCCTTCACCGCCGGCGGCGCCGCCAAGCTCAATACCGTCTCCGGTATCGACGTCTCGACCGCCAAGGGCGCGTCCGATGCACTGAAAGTGCTGGACTCGGCCCTGGCCAACGTCAACAGCCAGCGCGCTTCGTTCGGCGCACTGCAGTCGCGCTTCGAAACGGCTGTCACCAACCTGCAGTCGACGTCGGAAAACCTGTCTGCCTCGCGCAGCCGGATTCAGGATACCGACTTCGCTTCGGAAACAGCCAAACTGACGCGCGGCCAGATCCTTCAGCAGGCAGGTACCGCGATGCTGGCCCAGGCCAACTCGCTGCCGAACGGCGTGCTGTCCCTGCTGCGCGGTTAAGCACCAGGTAGCGCGACATCATAGCCTTGCATCCCCGGTCGGCCCCTGGCCGGCTGGGGAATTTCACTTCAGCAGCAAATCCCGACAATAAATTCTTGCCTTACATGCAATAAGGCCGTGGCGTCATGCCCGCTTATTCGCTTCCCTGGCCTCGCATTGAGGCCCAGCATAAAAAATATACATCCATCCCTCCCTAAACTTTCCGCAACGCAATCCGTTATATATAAGGACTGCGGTGTGATTGTCCCGGACCGAAGGGGCGGACCAAAGCGAAGGCAAATTGCCAACATGTATAAGCAGTATCTGCAAGGAGTACTACCATGAGCGTCATCAATACCAACGTCGCATCGCTGAATGCACAACGCAATCTGGGCACCTCGGCCTCCTCGCTGGCGACTTCGCTGCAACGCCTCTCTTCCGGCTTGCGCATTAACAGCGCCAAAGACGATGCCGCCGGCCTGGCCATTTCGGAACGCTTCACGTCCCAGATCCGCGGTCTCGATCAGGCCAAGCGCAATGCCAACGACGGCGTTTCGATGCTGCAAACGGCTGAAGGCTCCCTGCAATCGACCGGTAACATCCTGCAGCGTGTTCGTGAACTGGCTGTCCAGTCCTCGAATGCGACGAACTCCGCTGGCGACCGCAAGGCGATCCAGGCTGAGGTTGGTCAACTGTTGTCGGAAGCCGACCGTATCTCCCAGACCTCGGAATTCAACGGCCTGAAACTGCTCGACGGCAGCTTCGGTACCGCCACCTTCCAGGTTGGCGCCAACGCCGGCCAGACGATCCAGGCCACCACCGCCAACTTCCGCACCAACAACTACGGTAACAACGAGTTGTCGGAAAAAGCGCCAACCACCCTGGCCACCACCGGCACCGCCTACACCGCCGGTTCGTTCGCCCTGCAAGGCCTGGCCACGTCGAACATCGCCGTGACCGCGACCGATACTGCGCAATCGCTGGCGTCGACCATCAATGGCGCCACCTCGACCACCGGTGTCACCGCCACTGCCAAGACCGAAGAAGCGGTCAGCCTGACCGCCGCCGGCGTGTACTCGCTGGCTGTCACGTCCGATAACAGCACTGCCGCCAACGTCACCTTCACCGTCGGCGCCGCACTCAACGCTTCCGGCCTGGCATCGGCCGTCAGCGCCTTTAACGATGTGTCGTCCAAAACCGGCGTTACCGCCAAGCTCAATGATGCCAACAACGGCCTGGTCCTGACCAACTCCGCTGGTAACAACATTACCCTGGCGAACAACAGCGCGGCCGCTTCGGTGACCGTCGGCTCGATCGACTCGGCTGGCACCACCGGCACCACCGCCGCTGTCGCCACCGGCGCCACCTCGACCTCGATGGGTTATGTGTCGATGAACTCGGACAAGGGTTTCTCGATCGGCAGCAGCGGTTCGACCGCCTTTACCGCCGGCGGCGCCGCCAAGCTCAATACCGTCTCCGGTATCGACGTCTCGACCGCCAAGGGCGCATCGGATGCACTGAAAGTGCTGGACTCGGCCCTGGCCAACGTCAACAGCCAGCGCGCTTCGTTCGGCGCACTGCAGTCGCGCTTCGAAACGGCTGTCACCAACCTGCAGTCGACGTCGGAAAACCTGTCTGCCTCGCGCAGCCGGATTCAGGATACCGACTTCGCTTCGGAAACAGCCAAACTGACGCGCGGCCAGATCCTTCAGCAGGCAGGTACCGCGATGTTGGCCCAGGCTAACTCGCTGCCGAACGGCGTGCTGTCCCTGCTGCGCGGCTGATCCGCCCCGCTTCGTTACACTCCCCGGCCGCTTTTTGCGCGCCGGGGAATTTTCGTTAAAGGAATACGGTCATGGAACTTCGCCCCTTGGACAACACCGCAGCCGCTCCCCCGCTGCGCCCGGCCGCGCCCGAAAGCGGCGCCGCCACCGCCACCAGCAGGACGGCGCCGTCGGCCGCCATCGGCAAGACCGAGGCCGCCAAGGAAGCGGCGGAACCCGACCCGGCCGAAGTGACCAAGGTGGTCGGCGAAATCAACGTGGCGATGCAGGCACTGTCGCGCAATATCGAGTTTTCGATCGATGCCGACAGCAAGCGCACGGTGGTCAAGGTGATCGACCAGACCACCAAGGAAGTGATCCGCCAGATGCCCACCGCCGAGGCGCTCGAGATCGGCAAGGCGCTGGAAAAAGTCCAGGGTTTGCTGATCAGGCAGGTCGCCTGAATCCATCCGTACGGCCCATCGTTAGATGCCGGCAAGAATTGATGAAATAGGCATAAATCGGGGATAAACCGAACAAGCACCGGATTACCCCTCTAAAGTATGGATAGAAGATGCCGTTAACTTAGTATATTCATGCTTTTACCAGGAGGCGTTCGTGGCCATTTCATCCGTCAGTTCAGGCGGCTCTATCGACGTCAACGACATCGTCAATAAACTGATGATGGCGGAGAGCCGGCCTTTCGTCGCCATGCAGGACAAGGAAAAGGCGTACACGGCCAAGTTGTCGGCCTACGGCGCCCTCAGCGGCGCTTTGGGCGGCTTCCAGACCGCGGTGAGCGGCTTGTCCGATCCGACCAAGTTCAAGACCATCGGCGCCTCCTCGTCCGATCCGGCCGTGCTCACCGCCAGCGCCGCCAAGGATACCGTCAAGGGCAGCTACAGCGTCAACGTGACCCAGTTGTCGCAGGCGCAGACGCTGACCGCGGCCGGCCAGGCCAGCACCACCGCGCTGATCGGCAGCGGCGCGGCCACCACGCTCACCTTCGAATTCGGCAGCATCACCGGCGGCACCCTGGCCAACGGCGCCTACACCGGCGCCGCGTTTGCCCAGGACGCCACGCGCTCGGCGCGCACCGTGACCATCGATTCGAGCAACAACTCGCTGCAAGGCATCCGCGACGCCATCAACAAGGCCAATGTGGGCGTGACCGCCAGCATCATTTCGGATGGCAGCGCCAGCCCCAACCGCCTGGTGCTGACTTCGTCGCAGACCGGCGAAACGTCGAGCATGCGCATCGGCGTGTCGGGCGACACCGACATCGGCAACCTGCTCGGATATGCCGCCGACGGCACCCAGAACATGACGCAGAACAGCGCGGCGCAAAACACCAAGCTGTCGATCAACGGCGTGGCCATCAGCAGCGCGGGCAACAATGTCTCGGAAGCGATCCAGGGCGTGACCATCAGCGCGCTCAAGATCGGCACCAGCACCGTCAACATCACCAGCGACAGCACGGGCGCGAAGACGGCGCTGAACAATTTCATCAAGTCGTATAACGAACTCAACAGCACGATCGCCGGCCTGACCACGGCCCCCAAGGCCAGCGAAGGCAAGAGTGCCGGCGTGCTGCTGGGCGACTCGACCACGCGCAATCTGCAATCGAGCCTGCGCAAGATGTTCTTCACCCCGGTGCCGGGCATGGATGGCGACATCAGCAGCATGAGCCAGCTCGGCGTATCGTTCCAGGCCGACGGTTCGCTCAAGCTCGACAACAGCAAGCTGCAGAAAGCCCTCGACACCAACCTGGAAGACGTTTCCAAGCTGCTCAGCACGGTCGGTTCGACCACGGACAGCCTGGTCAGCTTCGTCAGCTCCACTACCAACAGCACGGTCGGCACCAAGAACCTGGTGATCAGCCAGCTGGCGACCCAGGGCAGCGCCAAAGGCAGCACCGCCGCCGACACCAGCATCACCGCGGGTGTCAACGACCAGTTGTCGCTGACCATCAACGGCGTGACCTCGACCGCCACCCTGCTGGCCGGTAACTATTCGGCGGCCAGCCTGGCCAGCCACGTGCAGTCGATCATCAACGGCGCGGTCGGCGCCACGGGCGCCAGCGCCACCAGCGGCACCGGCGTGTCGGTCAAGCAGGATGCCGGGATCTTCACGATCACCTCGAACAAATACGGCTCGACCTCGAAAGTGGGCATCAGCGGCAGCGCCGCGGCGAGCCTGCTGGGCACCCAGACCCTGATCGACGGGCTCGACGTGGCCGGCACCATCGGCGGCGCGGCCGCCACCGGCAGCGGCCAGAACCTGACCGGCAACGCCGGCTCGGCCAGTTCGGGAATCCAGGTGCAGATCACCGGCGGCGCCATCGGCGAGCGCGGCACCGTGAATATTTCGAAAGGGGCCGGCGCGCAATTTACCGAACTGATCGACAGCTTTCTCAGCAGCAAGGGCACGATTCCGAGCAAGAACGCCGGCATCAATGCCAGCCTGGCCGATATCGCCAAGCAGCGCACGGCGCTCAATGTGCGCCTGGCCCAGACCGAAAAGGACTTGCGCCGGCAGTATTCATCGCTCGACGTGACCCTGTCGGGCATGAGTTCGACCAGTAACTTCCTTGCGCAGCAGCTCGCCTCCCTTAGCAACCTTCGATAGCGTACGACAGAAAGAGGACATTAATTATGTTTGGATCTCCCAACAGGGGCGCGAGCAGCTATGCCAAGGTCGGCCTGGAAACCAGCGTGGTGGCGGCGTCCCCGCACAAACTGATCGTCATGCTGTTCGATGGCGCCCTGGTGGCGGTGCTCAGCGGTCTGATGCACATGAAGTCGGGCAATATTCCGGAAAAAGGCAAGGCGATCTCGAAAGCCATCCAGATCATCGACAATGGCTTGCGCGCCAGCCTCGACAAGAAAGCCGGGGGCCAGATCGCCGAGAACCTCGATTCGCTGTACGAATACATGAGCGCGCGCCTGCTGGCAGCGAACCTGAAAAACGATACCGAGATCATGGTCGAAATCCAGGGCTTGCTGACCGAGCTGCGCGAGACCTGGAACGCCATCGGCGCGGCCCCGGCCGCCATTCCCGACGTCGCGCCAGTGCGCATTTCCAACCTTGTGAGTGCCTGAACCATGACCATGACCATGACCAACGATGACGTGCTGTCGACCTACGAAGCGATGCTGGCCCTGTCGGCGCAGATGGTAAGCGCCGCCGAAAGCGGCGAGTGGGACGAACTGAGCTTGCTGGAAAAACGGGTTGGCGCGCATGTCGCGGCCCTGCAAGCCAACGACCAGCAAGTGCTGCTCGAAGGCGCCAGCCGGGTCAAGAAAGTGGCGATCATCAAGCAGCTGCTGGCCTACGACCGCATCATCCGCGACCTGACCACCCCGTGGATGGCGCAACTGTCGCAACTGATCAACAGCAGCGGCACCGCGCGCCGTCTGAATAACGCCTACGGCGGCGTCTAGTCGTACTCGCGATGCTGGCGCGCACGGACGGCCCGGGGTTGCATCCGGTCGGCAAGGTCGACCCGGCCCGCTCCGCGCCCGGCGTCGGCGACACCCGCCAGGAAGCGCTGGCGCGCGTGCTGTCGACCCAGGTCGGCCAGTCGATGCAGGTGGCGATCCTGTCGAAGTTTCAAGACGGCACCTTCCTGGTGCGCGTGGCGGGCGAACAAGCCCGCATGAGCCTGCCGCAGGGCGCGGAAGCCGGCACCGAAATGCCGATGACCCTGGTTGCGGTCAATCCCCGTCCCCAGTTCCGCCTCGATAACCAGCCCGCCGCTACCGCCCAGACACCCTTGCCCGGCGCCGCCGGCCAAGCCCTGCCCACCGGCGCCACGCCCGAACGCGCGCCGCTCCAGGCCCCCGTCCTGCCGCAGGCGCAGCCGCAGGAAAGCAAGGGCGCCAACGCCGCCAACACGGCCGGACGCGCCACCAGCCTGGCCGCCACCCTGCTCGGCAAGTCGCCCCTGACCGCCAGCGCCGACCTGCCCGCGCTCGATGCCACGACCCGGCCCGCCACCCTCAGCAACACCGGACAACTGCTCGCGCGCATCCTCGACATCGGCCATCCCGCCCCCGGCAAGCAGGCCGCGATTGCCGGCGCCGCGCCCCTGGTCGACCCGAAACAGGGCGCGCCGGAAGCGGCCACCCTGGCGCGCAAGCTGGAAGAGACGATCAGCCGCAGCGGCGTGTTCTACGAATCGCACGTGGCCGAATGGGCCGACGGCAAGCGTCCCCTGAGCGAATTGCAGCGCGAACCGCAGATGCAGCAAGCCATGAACACGCCCGGCAACGGCGCCCGGCCGGCCGCGGCCGAAGTGGCCAGCGCCCAGCTGATCAACCTGCAGCTCACCGCCCAGGAACAGGCGCGCGTCACCTGGCAGGGCCAGCTGGCGCCGGGCCAGGAATTACAATGGGAAATCCATAAGGATGCACCGGAGCAGCGTGGACGCGGCTTTGAGGACGACACCGCTCCCGTGTGGCGCAGCGGCATGCGCCTGCGCTTTCCGCTGCTCGGCGAAATCGAAGCGAGCATCGTCACCACGGGCGACCGCGTGCATATCGAATTGCGCACCGGCAGCCAGGGCACGGGCGAGGCCCTGCGCGCACGCGCCGGCGAACTGACCTCGGCGCTGGACGTGTCGGGCACGGCGCTGGCCTCGCTCATCATCCGCACTCCGGAGCCTGGCGATGGCTGAGCCGCTGCCCAAGCGGCCCCAGTCGGCGGTCGCGCTGGCCTACAACAATGGCGACCCCGCCCCCAAGGTGGTGGCCAAGGGCAAGGGCCTGATTGCCGCCCAGATCATCGAGCGCGCCAAGGATGCCGGCGTGTTCGTGCACGAGTCGAAGGAATTGGTGGCCCTGCTGATGGGAGTGGACCTGGACCGCCAGATTCCGCCCGGCCTGTATCGGGCGATTGCGGAACTGCTGGCCTGGCTATATCATATTGAAGCCGCACAAGCGGCAGGTGGCCCCCTGCCGGCCCCGCCGGACGCAGCCCTGTTCATCGACCGACCACAAGAAGCGGCAGACAAAGATGCAATCAACCAATGATTCCGATATTGAAAGCTGGCACGACTTTGAAGTCGCCTCGCGCAAGGAAATCATCGCGCTGCTGCGCAGCATCGGCGAAAAGCGCCAGCTGGTACGCATGGTCATCCGGCGCGGCACCGAAGTGTGCGTTTCGGCCATCCTCGACGTCGATCCCGACAGCAACACCCTGACCCTGGACGGCTCGGCCGACCCGGAACAGCACCGCCGCTTTGCCAACGTCGGGCGGATGGCTTTTGAAACCTCGCTCGACAAGATCCGCATCCTGTTTTCCTCAGAGGAAGTGCAAGCCACCACCTTCGAGGACACGCCGGCATTCACGATTCCCATCCCCGAGACCCTGATCCGCCTGCAGCGGCGCGAGTTTTACCGTATGGTCACGCCGGTCAGCAACCCGGTGTCGGTGGTGATCCGCCTGGCGCAGGACGCGGGCGGCGGCACCCACGTGTTTCCGCTGGCCGATATCAGTTGCGGCGGGATTGCCATCCTCGACAACAAACTGGTGCTGGGCAACACGATCGGCCACAGCTACACGGGGTGCCGCATCGATTTGCCCGATGTCGGCGCGGTCCAGACCACCCTGATGATCCGCAACTCGGTCGACCTGACCCTGCTCAACGACAAGACCAACCGCCGCCTCGGCTGCGCCTTCGTCGACATTTCGCGCGGCGGCCTCGCCAGCGTACAAAAGTACATCACCAAGCTCGAGCGCGAACGCAATGCGCGCCTGGCCGGCCTGGCCTGATCCGGGTTCCATTCAATGAGTCAATACGTTCGGTCAGGCAAACTATCCGCCCGGCAGCAGCGTCATTGACCGGAGGCCAAGAGCGTGCCGATAGGCCGTCATGGCTCAGCCTGAAAGAGGTATGTTTCAAGTTCACCGCGAACTTTCGGAGAATGATGATGAAACGTACACTCGTGCTTTCAGCAACGCTGGGTTTTCTTGTCGCCTGCTCCACCCCCTACCGTACGCCCGTGCTCGACGCCACGCCGGCCACCTTGCCGACCTTCGCCGGCGTGGCCAGCCTGCTCAAGCCGGAGGGCGCGCTCGACGTGCTGCTGGTGCATGGCATGTGCACCCAGGATGAATCGTGGGCCAGGGAATCGGTCACGCAGCTGTACGCCAGCCTGGGCGGCGATCCGGCCCAGGTGGCGCTCTCCTCGACCGCGGTGGCCGACACCGGCATCGTGCTGTACCGCCAGACATTGCCGCTGGCGGCCGGCGCGCTGAATGTCAACGCGATCCTGTGGTCGCCCCTGACCACGCCGCTCAAGGCCGAGCTGTGCTACGACCAGAGCGACAAGGCGGGCTATTGCCCGGCGGACCAGGACGCCTATCCCTACAAGCGCGCCAGGCTCAACCGGGTCTTAAAAGACAAGCTGCTCGACGACTGCCTGGCCGACGCCGTGATTTACCAGGGCAAGGCGCGCGAGGCGATCAGCCAGCGCATGCAGGCGGCGATCCTGCAGGCGCTCGGGACCGGTGGCGGGACCGGCCGGCCGCTGGTGCCGGGCGGCGGCGAGGTGCCGCCGGAGCCGATTCCGCTGGTGCTCATCACTGACAGCCTGGGCAGCAAAGTGGCTTTTGACGCCCTCTTCAAGCTCTCCACCAAGCCGGAGCAATCGGCGACGGCGCTGCAAGTATTCAACCGCATGTCCCTGATCTTCATGCGCGCCAACCAGTTGCCACTGCTCAGGTTGGCCGAGATGGACCTGGACGGTTCCATGGCGCCGCCGGGGCCGGGCGACTTTCCAGTCGATCCGATCCAGGCATTGATCGCGCAGCGCAATGCGCAGGGCATCGGCAAGCCGACCGATGTGCCGACCGTGGTGGCGTTCACCGATCCCAACGACGTGCTCGGGTACACCCTGGTGAAGAGCCCGTTCGCCGCGCGCGCGGGGTATCCGATCATCGATGTGGTGGTGTCGAACGCACCGACCTACCTTGGGCTGATTGAACTGCCGACGAGCGCGCACACGAATTACCCGCGCAACGCCACAGTGCAGCGGATGATTGCCTGCGGCGAGCCGGCGGCGGAGGGATGCGGTAATTAATCGGGGGAAAGCGACGTTGCCCGGCATCCGGTGCAAGCACGGCGCTTGCGCCGGATACGCGAGCAGTTCTGTCGATCATGCCTTGAAAGTTCAGCCCCAATGCTGTCGTCGAGCGCGAAGATAAGTTCGCAGCAAATTGGCTTGACTCGTCTGAGCCAGCACGACCGTCTGCTTTCGCCCCGGAAACGGACCTTGGGGCTATACGAAAGACGACTGTAACTTTTGAGGAGGTGCCCGCCGCAAACTGATCCCCTTGACGGAGAAGTTTGGCCGCTACCTGAAATCCTACCTGTGCACACGCCAAGTCACGGAGCAGGAAAAACTTGTAGGTGGTATATATAAACGCCATACAGTAAAGCCCAGGCGCCGAGTCCACCCAAAGCAGCAAAACCAATACGCATTTTCCAGGTATTGGCGAGCAAGCCCGCTGCCAGCGCCCCCCACATTATCGTGCCTCGTCCCATGGTATGGAGGGCAAATGGACTTCCAAGGTGCTCTTTTGCGAACACCCAGTTCCCGGCGAACGCCAGAACAAGCAGTAATCCAAGTCCAGCGACTAAGTAACGTACATATCTCACAGATGCGTCCTTAAAAAGAATGGCGTTTTTGAATCGGCAGTTGCTATCACAGCGCGCTGCCACTCAGGTGGACTGCCCCGCGACGCGCTTCATGCGATTTCAACTGCCAGCAAGATAAAATTCCTTGCAAAATGCGGGGCGCGTGGCCGGATCGTGTAACTTCCCACCGTCTTCGAGTTCAGCTCGCGTAGCCGCATACACTGCCGAGGCCCGCAACCGTTCCAGAAAACCCGGCGGGACATCCCCGATTTTCTCGCGTATGGCTTTCTCTCGATCTTGGTCACTCAGTGGTACTGGCAGGCAATACTCATAACCCATCTCTGTATAGACCAGAACAAAAGCACTCCATGCATCGATACAACCATCCTTATTAAGGCAAGGACTGGTCGCGCCGGCGCCCGGCGCAGACGCCATCAGGGCTGCGCCGAGCAGTAGTTTCCAGCCATACTGACGCATATGGTTCTGCATTCAAACAGGGCGAGACAGTTTGCCGGCAATGCATGCGATCCGTGCCTTGAGCGCAACTACCTCCGTGAACTCGGCACGCTCGACCGGCTCGTCCCAGTTGCCATCCCTCACCAGCATGAGCAGAAAACGGCCATGCTCATCGAACGACGGGTACCAGCCCGCATCCAGCACCAGATCGTCGCCAAAGACAATTTTCAGCAGGTCTTCCTTGAGGTAGTCGACATGCTGGGCCGCATCGAACACCTCGGGAAGAAAAGAGATGTCGTCGAACACGACCACACCCTGCCCAATATCGATATTCCAAAACATCAGTGCCTTTCCAGTGATCAATCACTTTGCGCTCACTCGCCGCGCTGCGCGGCCGGCACGTGCAGGACACGATACAAAAACGCCGCCCCCGCCGCCCCTGACAACATCGCAATCAGCCAGGACGAGAATGCGAACTGCGGCAAACCCTCCTGCGCGTCGCGAACATAACTCCACTCCTGCGCAACGCACAAAGTGTTATACGCGGCATGGTGCCCGATGCAGGGTAGCAAGGACTTGGTGCGCTCATACAGCCAGCCGAGAAACACCCCGATGATCACGGCGCCGACATATTGATAGATATTCATGTGCGCAAAGCCGAATAGTCCGGCCGATGCCAGGATGGCGGCCCATTTCGGATACTGGCCCAGAAAGCTGCGCAAGATAATTCCGCGAAACAGCATTTCCTCCAGCACCGGCGCCAGAACACAGATCGCCACGATCATCCCCACGCTGTCGGCCTTCATGTTGGCAAACAGGGCTTGCTCCTGGGACGTCATGGGAAACAGCATGACCGTCGCCGCATCGAGCATGGACATGGCCATGAAAATCAAGGGGAGCGTCAGGGCGATCGCCGGAAAGACCACCAGCATGGTGGCGCTTGCGGACGCCGACGAGGAGTGAAACAGCTCGCGGTAAGTCAAGCCTTTGTAGTGCATCACCACGGTAAAGATAACGCCATTGCCGAGCACCATGATCATGCCGGTCAGGTCGCGTGGCTCCATCGACAACACACCGCGCACGTCATACAGCGCCGCGCCCACCACGTATTCGACCATGTACAGCGCGACGAACAGCATCAGCGCTTCCAGTACGTTGGGAAAGGTCTCTTTTTTCTTATCCATCGATTCGCAATTGTATTTCCAGGCAGTCACGCCAAGCAAAGGCAAGAGTAGACGTGATTTCAAGAATTATTGCAAGAAGGGAATGTCAATGGCGCAAATGTTGCCCCTGACGAACGAGCAGGGATGCGGCAACGGATGCGGGAACAGGCTGGCACCAGCATGCGCCGGCCTGCTTTACGTTGGGAAGAAACGAAACGTCGTCGAACACGGCCACGCCCTGTCCGATATCGCCATGTCGGACACCGTGTGGGTTGCGCGCCACGCCACCAGTCCCAAGCCCGCAAGCAGCATTGCGCAGGTCGATGGCTCCGGAACTGCCGGCACGCCATGGATGCCCGCGTAGGCGCCGGTCCAGAATGTGAATGAACCGCTGCCCTGATTTTCCCCGGTCTGAAGCGTTCGGGAAAACAGCCGAGTCCCGACCCCATCCTGGTTCGACCTGTAATCGACGTCGAAGCTGGAATACAGCCACTGTTCTTCCTCGAAGCGGCCGCTGAGGATGGCCAGGCTGGATGCGTTCGCACTGGCGTCGGGCGGCGAGGCGCCGAGATCGATCGCTGCGCTGAAACGCAGGGCGGTATTGGGCGCCAGGGAGAACGATACACCGTAGGTATTACCGGCATAAATGGAACGGTTGGTCTGGGCCGGTCCGTCATAGATGGCCGATGCCGCCAGTGTGGTCGGTGTGGTGTGCGTCTGGGCGCCGCCATCCGTCCAGGTGCGCTGCAGGTCGCCGTCGCCATGCTTCCAGACGCTGTCATGAACGTTCCGGTAATCCGTGTACGACAGGTGCGAATCGGTTTTCAAGCCCCGGAACTCGGCGCCCGGCGCTACGCCATCATCTGGACGCAGATCGATCACGTCGATGGTCAGGTTACGGATGTGGACGCTGGAACGGACCGTCAGCGCATGGGCGGAGAACGAGGACAGTAACAAGCCCGCGACGCACAGTCGAGCAGGAAATCCAGATGGATGCTTGAGCATGATGCGCCTTTCCCGAAATAGCCGCGAACGTGCGGCATTCCAAGCATAAATGACCATCATGCTAAAAACGTAACATTGACCAAAATTTAACGATGGCAATCGCTTGTCCAGGCAAGTCCGCAACATGCGATAGCGGCCGGGGTCCGCCAACGTGGGGGAAACGACGAATGAAAAATGGGCTTGCCTACCTTTACACCTGCATATTCATGATCTCCTGATACGCCGACACCAGCTTGTTCCTCACCTGCACGGTTGCCTGAAAGCCAATACTGGCCTTCTGCATCGACACCATCACATCCGACAAACTGACCTTGTCGTCACCCATGGTGAACGCCTTGCCCTGCTCGCCCGCCTTGAGCTGGGCTTCGCTGACCTGGGCGATCGAGTTCTTGAGCGCGTCCGCGAAATCGACCTTGGCGACAGCCGGCTCGGGCGTGACCTTGACCGCCGGCCCGACGCCGCCAGCCGGGCGCGCCGCTGCCGCCTTGAGCTGGGCCATCATCGCTTCGATCCGGTCCGATCCGATTCCGTTCACGTTCATGTCGTTTCCTCTGTTCACACTGCCGGGCGCATCCATGCCCCATCTCGCGAGTACAATATGTATACCAGCGAAGTGAGGGTGCCAGAATAGCACCCGGGTGGCGCGCCGGCCCCGCGAGCAGGGGCCAAAAGCGCGCTCTGTTCGATGCTTTGACCGGGGGCCCTGCCCCACATAATGGAGTCTGAGCCCCAGCCTTTGCGCAGGTTTGGGAAAATTCCTACCAGTTTCGGGCCTGGCCCGTCGGACACCCCCACCATGGCAGCTGCAACCGCAGAAGAACTCGTCGATATCCCCCAACAGGACACGCCGCCCCCGACGTTCCTGCAGACTCCGCTCGGAAAGAATTTCCTGCGCGGTCTCGGCATCGCGGCGGTGCTGGCGTTGATGCTGGGCGTCTGGATGTGGAGCCAGCGCACCGAATACGGCGTGCTGTTTACCAATGTCAGCGACAAGGATGGCGGCGCCATCATGGCCTCGCTCGACCAGATGGCGGTGCCCTACAAGTTCTCCGACGGCGGCGCCTCCATCATGGTGCCCACCGAGCAGGTGCACGGCATCCGTCTGAAGCTGGCCGCCCAGGGCTTGCCCAAGGGCGGCACGGTCGGCTTCGAGCTGATGGAAAACCAGAAACTGGGCGTGTCCCAGTTCCACGAACAAGTCAATTACCAGCGCTCGCTCGAAGGCGAACTGGCGCGCTCGATCGAATCGATCGCCGCCGTCAGCTCGGCGCGCGTGCACCTGGCGCTGCCGAAACCGTCGGTCTTCGTGCGCGAGCAGCAAAAGCCGACCGCCTCGGTCTTGCTGAATCTGCAAACCGGCCGCGTCATCGACCAGGCCCAGGTCAACGCCATCGTCCACCTGCTGGCCTCGAGCGTGTCGGAACTGCCGGTATCGAACGTGACCGTGGTCGACCAGGCCGGCAACCTGCTGTCCGATCCGGATAAATCGGGCAATGCGCGCAAGCTCGATCCGAACCAGCTCAAGTACGTGGAAGCGGTCCAGAAGAACATCATCAAGCAGGTCGAGTCGCTGATCTCGCCGCTGGTCGGCCCCGGCAATGTGCGCGCCGAAGCGACCGCCGACATCGACTTCGCCCAGGTCGACACCGCCGCCGAAGTCTACAAGCCGAACTCGCCGCCGGAGCCGCAATCGATCCGCAGCCAGCAAACCTCGGAAGCGAACGGCCCCGGCACCACCGTGGCGTCGGGCGTGCCGGGTGCGCTGACCAACCAGCCGCCGGGCCTGAACACCGCGTCCCTGACCGCCACCGGCGCCCCTGGCACCGTGCCGGTGACCACCACCGGCCCGACGCGCAAGGACACCACCACCAATTTTGAAGTCGACAAGACCATCCGCTACGAGCAGCGTCCGATGGGCCTGATCAAGCGCCTGACCGTCGGCGTGCTGGTCAACCACCGCCGTTCGGTCGACGCCAGGACCGGCAAGGTCACGGTAACCCCGCTGCCGGCCGCCCAGGTAGCGCAGATCAACGAGCTGGTCAAGCAAGCCATGGGTTACTCCCAGGCCCGCGGCGACACGCTCAACGTGACCAATGCCCCGTTTGACGGCGTCGACAAGCCGGATGTGCCGGCCGCCACGCTCGACTGGTGGCGCGACCCTGCCAACCTGCCGCTGGCCAAGGATGTCGCCAAGTACCTGTTCGTGGCCGCGATCATCGCTTTCCTGTACTTCCGCCTGCTGCGGCCGATGCTGCGCCCGGTCATGACCAAGTTCGACAAGGCCCACGAACTGCCGCCCGAGCCGACCCCCACCGAGGAGGAAAAGGCCGCCGAACAGGCAGCCGTAGCCGACGCCGCCGCGGCCGAGCAGGAAGCCGAAGCCCAGGCCGAATCGCAGCAGGACCACAGCTACCGGGCCAACCTGGCGCTGGCCAAGAAACTGGCGCAGGAAGATCCGCGCATCGTCGCAAACGTCATCAAGGCATGGGTAGGTACAAATGAATGATAATGGAATCCAGAAGGCAGCCATCCTGATGCTGGCCATCGGCGAGTCCGAGGCGGCCGAGGTGATGCGCTTCCTCGGCCCGCGCGAAGTGCTCAAGCTCGGCGCGGCCATGGCCACGATGAAGAACGTGCAGCACGAGCAGGTGGTCACGGTGCTCGAATCGTTCCGCGAGCAGACCGAACTGACCTCCACCGTCGGCCTCGATTCGGACGAATACATCCGCCAGGTGCTGACCAAGGCGCTGGGCGACGACAAGGCGTCGGTGCTGCTGTCGCGTATCTTGGGCGGCAAGGATGCCTCGGGCATCGAAAGCCTGAAGTGGATGGACGCCTCGTCCGTGTCGGAACTGATCCGCAACGAGCACCCGCAGATCATCGCCACCATCCTGGTCCACCTGGAGCGCGACCAGGCCTGCGAAATCCTGGGCAACTTCACCGACCGCCTGCGCAACGACGTGGTGCTGCGTATCGCCACCCTCGACGGCGTGCAGCCGGCCGCCCTGCGCGAACTGAACGACGTGCTCACCAAGCTCTTGTCGGGTAACGAAAACATCAAGAAATCCTCGCTCGGCGGCGTGCGCGCGGCGGCCGAAATCCTCAACTTCATGAGCGGCGAGCAAGAGGGTTCGGTGATGGACAACATCAAGAACTACGACAACGACATGGCCCAGAAGATCATGGACGAAATGTTCGTGTTCGATAACATCATCGATATCGACGACCGCGGCATCCAGCTGCTGCTGCGCGAAGTGCAGTCCGAAATGCTGATCATGGCGCTCAAGGGCGCCTCGCAGGAATTGCGCGAGAAAATCTTCCGCAACATGTCGGCGCGTGCCGGCGAAATGATGCGCGAAGACCTCGAATCGAAAGGGCCGGTGCGCCTGTCCGAAGTCGAAACCCAGCAAAAACAAATCCTGCAGATCGTGCGCCGCCTGTCCGACGAAGGCCAGATCGTGCTCGGCAAAGGTGAGGATTCCTTCGTCTGATGGCTACCCTTCCAAAAGAACTGCAAACCGCGTACCAGCGCTGGGAAATGAACTCGTTCGACCGCGTTCCGGAACCGGAACCGGTCTATCTTCCGACCGAAGCGGAGCCGGAAGCGCTGCCGGACGAGCCGCCCCCGCCGGCCTGGCCGACCGAGGCCGAACTGGCCGCCATCCGCGAGCAGGCGCGCCTGGAAGGCTTCGAGGCGGGCCACGCGGCCGGCTACGCCGACGCGCTCGCGCTCGGGCGCGAGGAAAGCGCGGGCGAGATCGCCAACCTGCAATCGATCGCCGCCACCTTCGCGCAGGCGCTCACCCAGGCCGACGATAGCATCGCCAACGACATGCTGGAACTAAGTCTGCACCTGGCCAAGAACATGCTGCGCACCGCGCTCGGGGTCAAGCCGGACCTGATCATCCCCGTGATACGCGACGCCATCTCTTACCTGCCGGTGCTGCAGCAGCCGGCCGTGCTGATGCTGCACCCGGACGATGCGCGCCTGGTGCGCGAAGCCATCGGCGAGGAACTCGACAAAGGCGGCTGGCGCGTGGCGGACGACGCCCATATCAGCCGCGGCGGCTGCAAGATCGATACCGCCAGCAACCAGATCGATGCCCAGGTCGAGGTGCGCTGGCAGCGCCTGGCCCACGCGCTCGGCAAGAACGACGTCGAGTGGCTGGACCGATGACCGCGCCCGACCGCACTGTTGACCGACATACCACCCGCTGGTCGTCCTATCTGCGCGACTGCGGCACCCTGGTCGGCTTCGTCGAGCCGCAGCAGGTGTCGGGCCGCATCACGCGCGTGGCCGGCCTGGTCATGGAATGCGTGGGCCTCAAGCTGGCCGTCGGCAGCGCCTGCACCATCCCGATGCCGAACGGCGCGCGCGTGGAAGCGGAAGTCGTCGGCTTCGACGGCGACCGCCTGTTCCTGATGCCGCAAAGCGATGTCGAAGGCATCGTGCCGGGCACCAAGGTGCTGCCGGTCGAGGCCACCTTGCCGCGTCCGGGCACGGTGCCCCATCCGCGGCGCCGTCCGAGCGACCGCGCGCGCCACCTGCCGGTCGGCATGGGCTTGCTGGGCCGGGTGGTGGACGGCGCCGGGCGCCCGCTCGACGGCCTTGGTCCCCTGCTGACCGAGGATAGCGGGCCGATCAACGTGCGCCCCGCCAATCCGCTCGACCGCGCCCCCATCGTGGAAACGCTCGACGTCGGCATCCGGGCGATTAACGCCATGCTCACCGTCGGCCGCGGCCAGCGCCTGGGCCTGTTCGCCGGTTCCGGCGTCGGTAAATCGGTGCTGCTGGGAATGATGGCGCGCTTCACCAAGGCCGACGTGGTCGTCGTCGGCCTGATCGGCGAACGGGGCCGCGAGGTCAAGGAGTTCATCGAACACATCCTTGGACCGGAAGGCCTGGCGCGGGCCGCCGTCGTGGCGGCGCCGGCCGACACCCCGCCGCTGATGCGCCTGCAAGGCGCCGCGTACACCACGGCGATTGCCGAACATTTCCGCGACCAGGGCAAGAACGTGCTCATGATCATGGATTCGCTGACCCGCTACGCGATGGCGCAGCGCGAAATCGCCCTGGCCATCGGCGAGCCGCCCGCCACCAAGGGCTATCCGCCGTCGGTGTTCGCCAAGCTGCCGGTGCTGGTGGAACGGGCCGGCAACGGCCTGGTTGGCGGCGGCTCGATCACCGCGTTCTACACCGTGCTGACCGAGGGCGACGACCAGCAGGACCCGATCGCCGACTCGGCGCGCGCGATCCTGGACGGCCACTTCGTGCTCAACCGGCGCCTGGCCGAGGCCGGCCACTATCCGGCCATCGACATCGAACAGTCGATCAGCCGCGCCATGCACACGATCACCACCACCGCCCATCAGCACGCGGCGCGCCGCCTCAAGCAACTGTATTCGCGCTTCGAGCGCTCGCGCGACCTGATCACGGTCGGCGCCTACGCCCACGGCACCGATCCGGTGCTCGACCAGGCCATCGCCCTGAACGACAAAATCGAAGCGTTTCTGTGCCAGGAGATCACGGATAACGTCGGCATGCCGCAGAGCTTGGCCGAATTGACCTCTCTATTCTCGTGATGGAACAGGGTTCGGGATGCCTATAATGATGCATTATGGCAAAACAAACCGTCCTCGATACCCTGCTCGAACTCGCCCAGCGCGACACCGACGATGCCGCCAAGCGGCTGGGCGTGGCGATCAAGGCGGCGGAAGAGACCGAACAAAAGCTGCAGATGCTGCTGGGCTATCTGGAGGATTACGCGCAAAAGCTGGACGCGGCCCAGCGCAGCGGCATCACGCCGATGGCGTACGCCAATTTCATCGCCTTCATCGGCAAGCTGGAGCACGCCATCATGGGCCAGCGCGAGATCGTCAAGCATGCGCACCACCGTAGTGCGGTGGAAAAGGGTTTGTGGCAGGCCAGCGAGCGTAAACGGGTGTCGTACCGCACCCTGAACGAACGCGCGGCGATCGAAGCACTGCGCCTGGAAAACAAGCGCGACCAGAAACAGATGGATGAACACGCCGCCCGCCAGGCTTATTACAAACGTTGATGCACCCTGTCATAACCAACCGATCGCCCGCCATGTCCACTACTCCCATTTCGCAGCCACTGGCTTCCCTGAACGCCGCGCCGGCACCGGCGCGCATCAATGCCGCCGCCGCGGCGCCAGCGGTCCAGTTCGGCCAGACGCTGTCGCGCGAAATCGCGCAGCGCCAGAGCATGACCCAGCAGCCACCGGCGGGCGCGAGCGCCAAGCCCGCGGCGCCGCGCCCGGCCGAAAAAGCCCAGGCGCCGCGTCCGGAACAAGGCGCCAAGGCGGAGCAGGCCAGCGCGCCCGCCCCGGATGCCGCACCAGCCCGGCCCAATGCAGCGGCGGCCGGCAATGCCAGCAATAACCAGTCCGGCGAGAGCGGCAACAGCCCGGCGACCGACGATAGCGCGGCCGCCGCGGCCGCTGCCGCCGACAGCGCCGCAGCAGCCGCCGCGCGCGCCGAGCTGCCCCTGACCGACATGCTGGCGCTGGTCGCCAGCCTGACCCAGCCGGCGCAAGCGGCCGCCGCGCCAGTGGCCACCGATCCGGCCTGGAGCACCCTGGCCGCGACCCGCGGCGCCACCACCGCCTCCGCCGATCCAGGCCTGGCGGCCGATGCCGCGCTGGCCGCCTTTACCGCGCCGGCCATGGCCGCGGCCGGCCGCTTCCCGACCGTTGACGGCGCCCCTACCCCGCCCGCTGTCGGCGCGATGGGCTTGCCGGCCGAACCGGCGATGGAAACCGACGGCGCACCGCTGGGCGAGCTGCGCGCCATGCTCGAAGGCGCCATGCCGCGCGCGGCCGGCGCCAGCGCTGCCGCCGACACCACCCAGGCACCAGGCAGCGCGCCGGGGCTGCAAACGGCGGCCCTGCAAACCGAGGCTGCGCGCATCGCTCCCGCCGCGCGCGAGCTGCCCGAGACGGCAACGACGGACACCACGGCGATCGAACCGACACCGGTCGGCGCCCCGCTGCAGCAGGCCGCGGTCGGCCTGGCGCAGGCGGCCAACGCCGGCGCCGAGAAGCTGTCGGCGCGCGTCGGCACCCCGGCCTGGGACAACCAGGTCGGCCAGAAAATCGTCTGGATGGTGGCCGGCAAGGAACAAAGCGCGACCCTGACGCTGAACCCGCCCGACTTGGGTCCGGTCCAGGTGGTGCTCAATATCAGCGGCGACAACGCCAGCGTGACATTCTCCTCGGGCGAACTGGAAGTGCGCCAGGCGCTCGAGAATGCCATGCCGAAACTGCGCGAGATGATGGACGAAAGCGGCATTTCGCTGGGTAACGCCAGCGTCAACGCCGGCATGCCGGAACAGCGCCAGGACCAGGGCGAACGTGCCACGGCGGGCGGCAGCGGTGGCGCGGACGGCGGGCGCGGCCCGGTCAACGGCAGCGCCTCGGACGCCAACGAGCGCCTGGCCGCCAAGACCCCGGTCCAGGGTGGGCGGCTGGGCGTGGTCGACACCTTCGCCTGATGGCGCGGCACGAACTTGCCGAACTGCCTGGCCTTCCCCGGCGCGAACCATGCGCCGCGAGTGAAAAGCAAATCGGCTGTCGATAGCTAGCCACGAGTTGGGCCGGGTTCGGCCCTGTTTTCCACGCATGCGCCCGCTCATTTCTTCGCGATAATGACATAATGCAGGCATGATCCACCGACGCCGTCTTGAGGTACCTTGAAAGCGAAAGCAAACATGAAAGCTGCAGCCCCCCCTGATGCGGCCGCCAAGCCGCCGTCGAAGAAAATGGCCATGATCGGTGCGATCGTGGCCGTGCTTGTGCTGGGCGGCGGCGGCGCAGGCTGGTATTTCACGCAGAGCAAGGGCGGCGAAGAGGCCGAGGAAACCACCAAGCCAAGCAAGAAAAAGAAAAAGGCCAAGGCGCACGCGCCGCCGGTGTTCGCCCCGCTCGAAGTATTTACCGTCAACCTGCAACCGGACGGTGAAGAAGAAAACATGCTGCAAACCACGATCACGCTCGAAATGCTGGGTCAGGAGCAGGCTGACTTGATCAAGGCCAACATGCCCAAGGTGCGCAGCCGCGTGCTGCTGCTGCTGTCGGCCAAGAAAGCGTCGGACGTGAAGACGGTGGAAGGCAAGAACAAGCTGGCCGAGGAAATTCTCGAAGCGCTCAAGAAGCCGTTCGCCGAAAACGACGAGCCGCAGGAAGTGAACGAAGTCATGTTCACCCAGTTCATCATCCAGTCCCAATAATGCGCCATGGCCGATAATTTTCTCTCGCAGGAAGAAGTCGATGCCCTGCTCAAGGGCGTCAACGGCGACCAGGATGAAGCGTCCACGCCCGAAGACAACACGGGCGTACGCACCTACAACCTGGCGACCCAGGAACGGATCGTGCGCGGCCGCATGCCGACGCTCGAAATCATCAACGAGCGTTTCGCGCGCCTGTTGCGGGTGGGCCTGTTCAACTACATCCGGCGCAGCGCCGAGGTGTCGGTCGGCTCGGTGCGGGTCTCCAAATACAGCGAATTCATCCGCAACCTGGTGGTGCCGACCAACCTGAACCTGGTGCACATGAAGCCGCTGCGCGGCACGGCCCTGATCGTGTTCGATCCGGGCCTGGTGTTTTTGCTGGTGGACAATCTTTTCGGCGGCGACGGGCGTTTCCATACCCGGGTCGAGGGCCGTGACTTTACCCAGACCGAGCAGCGCATCATTTTGCGCATCCTCGATATCGTGTTCGATTCGTATGCGAAATCGTGGGAACCGGTGTATCCGGTCGAGTTCGAGTACATCCGGTCCGAGATGAATACCCAGTTCGCCAATATCGCCACCCCGAACGAGGTGGTGGTGTCGTCCACATTCACCATCGAGCTGGGCTCGGTGAGCGGCCAGATTCACATCTGCATGCCGTATTCGATGATCGAACCGATCCGCGATACCCTTACATCGAGCCTGCAGGGCGAGGCGCTGGAAGTCGACAAACGCTGGATCCGCCTGATGACCCAGCAGATCCAGATCGCCGAAGTCGAACTGGTGGCCGTGCTGGGCACCGCGCGCGCCTCGTTCGACGAGATTCTCAATTTCAAGGTGGGCGACATCGTCGCCCTCAACGTGCCCGAACAGATCCAGGCCACCGTCGACGGGGTGCCGGTGATGGATTGTACTTACGGCGTGCTCAACGGACAGTACGCGCTCAAGGTCGAGAAACTGCTCGCCAATGCGGACACCAAATAATTTAGGAGGGCAATATGGCCGATAATCTCGAAGATGATGCAATGGATGACGACTGGGGCGCGGCCATCGCCGAGCAGGCCAAGGCGGAAGCCGACGCGCTGCAAAGCCAGGCCGCCAGCGCGGCCGTGTTCAAGGATTTCTCCAACAAGGGCACCAAGCCCGACACGCCGAACGACATCGACTTCATCCTCGATATCCCGGTCCAGCTCACGGTCGAGCTGGGGCGGACCAAGATCGCCATCAAGAACCTGCTGCAGCTGGCCCAGGGTTCTGTGGTCGAGCTCGACGGACTGGCGGGCGAGCCGATGGACGTGCTGGTCAACGGCTGCCTGATCGCCCAGGGCGAGGTGGTGGTGGTGAACGATAAATTCGGTATTCGGCTGACGGACATCATCACGCCGTCCGAACGGATTCGAAAACTGAATAAATGACGGCCCGCCTGCTTGCCGCCGTGGCGCTGGCGTGCAGCCTGGCGCCGGGTCTGGCCGCCGCACAGGCGGCCGCTGCCGTTCCTGCTGCTTCTGTCCCTGCGGCGTCGGTTCCTGCACCGTCCGTATCCACTCCGGCGGCAGCGGTTCCTGCCGCCGCCGAAGCGCAGGCCAATCTCCCGGTGACCGCTCCTGCCGCTGCCACGCCGGCCCCCGCAGCCACCATGCCCGCCCCTGCCGCCGTGCAGCCGGCGCCCGGTCCGATGGCGGGTCCATCGGCCGGCAATCTGCTGCAAACCATTTTCGCCCTGACCCTGGTGCTGGCCTTGCTGGGCGCCATGGTCTGGTTCATGAAACGCTACGGTCCCCAGGCCGCCGCCGGCGCGGCCCAGATGCGCACCGTCGGCGCGCTCAGCCTGGGCGGGCGCGAACGCATCATCGTGGTCGAAGTGGGCGACCAGTGGATCGTGGTGGGCGCCTCGCCCGGCCGCATCAACGCACTGGCCACCATGCCGAAGCAGGAAACGCCGCCCGGCGGCCCGGCGGTGCTGGCCAACGGCCCGGCATCGGGCACCTTTGCCGAGTGGCTGAAACAGACCATCGACAAACGCAATGGACGCTAAGCCGCCTACTTCTGCGCCCCTGAGCCGCGCGCGCCGCTGGCTGCCGCTGCTGGCGCTGTGCCTGCCGGCTCTGGCAATCGCTGCGCCGGGCATCCCGACCTTCACCAGCACGCCGGCCCCGGGCGGCGGCACGGCGTACTCGCTGCCGGTCCAGACGCTGCTCTTGATGACGGCGCTGTCGTTCCTGCCGGCGGTGCTGCTGATGATGACCAGTTTTACCCGCATCATCATCGTGCTGTCGCTGCTGCGCCAGGCGATCGGCACCCAGTCGGCCCCGCCCAACCAGGTCATGGTCGGGCTGGCGCTGTTCCTGACCCTGTTCGTGATGGGTCCGGTGTTCGACAAGATTTATGTGGAGGCATACCAGCCGCTGCAGGAAAACAAGATCCAGATGGGCGAAGCCGTGGACAAGGCGGTGGCGCCTCTGAAAACCTTCATGATCCGCCAGACGCGCCAGGCCGACCTGGCCATGTTCGTCAAGATTTCACGCTCGGCCGCGCTGCAGGGGCCGGAAGACATTCCGCTGCGCATCCTGATTCCCGCCTTTGTCACCAGCGAACTGAAAACCGCGTTCCAGATCGGCTTTGCCATTTTCATTCCGTTTCTTATCATCGACATGGTGGTGGCGTCGGTGCTGATGTCGATGGGGATGATGATGATGTCGCCGGCCGTCATTTCGCTGCCGTTCAAGCTGATGCTGTTCGTGCTGGTCGATGGCTGGCAGTTGCTGCTCGGCTCGCTCGCGCAGAGTTTTTACTAGAAAGGGCCCGCCATGACACCCGAAAGCGTGATGACAATGGGCCGCATGGCCATGGAAGTAACTCTGATGGTGGCCGCGCCCATGCTGCTGGTGGCGCTGATCATCGGCCTGATCGTCAGCATCTTCCAGGCCGCCACCCAGATCAATGAAGCGACCTTGTCGTTCATCCCCAAGCTGGTCGGCATCTTCGTCGCCCTGATCGTGGCCGGACCGTGGATGCTGGCGGTCATGCTCGACTACATGCGTCAGGTATTCAGCGGCATTCCCGGCCTGGTCGGCTAGGCGTATCCGCGCCCCGCCCTTGCCTGCCGCCCCCGCATGATTACCCTGACCAGCGTCGAGATGAACGCGTGGATCGCCGGCCTGTTGTGGCCGCTGACCCGCATCCTCGGCCTGATCACGGCCGCTCCCCTGTTCGGCAATGCCAGCGTGCCCGTGTCGGTCAAGATCTCGCTCGGCATACTTCTGGCGAGCATCATCGCGCCGGCGATTCCCGCCATTCCCGCGGCCGATCCGATGTCGATGGCCGGTTTGCTCATTCTGGTGCAGGAAATGCTGATCGGCATCGCGATGGGTTTTTCCATCCGGCTGGTGTTTGCCGCCATCGAAATGGCCGGCGAAATCTGCAGCCTGACCATGGGGCTGGGCTTTGCCAGCTTTTTCGATCCGCTCACCAAGGGCCGCTCCTCGGCCGTCAGCCAGTTCCTGGCGCTGATTGCCACCATGGCGTTTTTGGCGGTGAATGCGCATCTGGTGCTGCTCGAAGCGCTGGCCGAAAGTTTCGTGACGATGCCGATTTCGGCCACGCCGATGTCGTCTTCGGCGGAATGGGAAATCGCGAAATGGGGCGGCCTGATTTTCAGCGCAGGGCTGCATTTGTCGCTGCCGATCGTGGCGGCCCTGCTCATTACCCAGGTGGCGCTCGGGATCCTCACGCGCGCCGCGCCGCAGCTCAACATCTTCGGGATTGGTTTTCCGATCACCCTGGGAGTGGGCATGCTGGTGATCGTGATGGTGCTGCCTTACCTGGGCAATCCGTTCCAGGTACTGTTCAACCAGGGCATCGAGACGGCGCGACGCGTGCCGCGGATGGCGGCCACGCCGGCACCAGCGCCGGGGGCGGTACCGGCCGCGCCCCTTGCCAGACCCAACTAACATTTGACTGTCCAGGAACGCGCGATAGTCATGACCAAGCGCGCCGCCTTGCTGCACGCAATCTATCTATACAATCCTATCGTTCATCCAGCGCGATCCGGCGCATCCATGTCGGGTTGAATACAAACACGATCCCTGTTTAGTACACAACGGATAACGGCTATTCCGGATTGATGATCATTGCGTACAATCCGGTACCAGCGCTTGGCATGCACACCTTCGTCCCACGCGTGAAGGTGGCGCTCGGGAGCATCGTAGATGCCCGCCACCGGTCCGAATTTGGATGAAGGGCGCTGGTGATGTGCATCGTTTTTCTAAGCTGGAGAGAAAAGGTTATGAGCGGAATTTTCACCCTGTCCATCGAGTGCGTCGGCGGCCGGTATCTTAAAGCACCATATCAGTTCGTGATCGAGGCACCAGTCGAGTTGACGCTGGGCGACTTGGCATCGCGCATCCTGGAGATGGTCGATTTCGACGGCGATCACCTCGACGAGTTCTATCTTGCAAATGGCCTACGCGGCAAGAGGACGTGGTTTACGCCGGACGGTGAATGGGACGAGGACGATGCACACGTAATGGACCTACAGCTATCCGTAGTCTTCCCGCTGCCGAAACACAAGATGCTGTACTATTTTTACGACGTCGGCGCGTCGTGGTGCTTTCAGATCAGTAAGCGGGGCAAGGAAACTAAGTCGCAGCCAGAAATCGATTATCCGTGCATCGTGTCCGAAACGGGCGTGAAGCCGAAGGAGTTCGGTGATGGTGAGGATTGGGATTGACCCTGCTACCTGATCGCGGCGGCAGGGCTCGATGCTCACCGTCGCCACGGGTTACCCATCCAACGATACCGTTTGCACTATTGCCGGAAACTCGGCCAGCACTTCTGGCTGACGCTGTTTTAGAAATCGTGACACGGATTTATTTCCCAGCAGTTTTGTCAGGTATCCTTTGGCGAGAACAAGATTGTGTACGTCTTGTCCGTAGTGTCTGCTCGACCGATTTATACTGGCCCTGGAGATTGCTCATCTCACGTTCCATCCTAGCCATCTGCTCTTGCGTCAATCCGGTGAGCTTTGCCGATTTTTTCCATCAACAAGCATCGTCGCTGGCGTGGCGACCAGCATGGCCTCGGCATATGCAACGGTGTTGGTATTGGCGGAAACCATCAGTTCGACGCATTCGACCTGCCGGGTCGGTTTCATTTGCCGCAGAACGCGTGCGAGGTCTGTTGCGAACTGATGATCCTTGAGCAGTTCGGCGGCTTCGCGGCAAATGCCATTCAATAGAGCCGCCTTCCGCTTGATCGTGCGCGCGTCTACGTTAAGCGCCCGCGCTAGGCGCTCCGACCTTAGGGGTGTTCAATTTTTGGCGTTGCCATAGGTCTGCCTTCGTTCCCAACAAGCAGAATTTGAGCAGTAGGTTTGACGTGGTGCTTGCGCATTGATTGGTCGCATCTTGAGCACGAAAATGGCATGATGCTGGCATTCCAATGCCAAATAGCACTATGCCCGTGATCTCCAGTCAAATTCTCTTTCTCTTCAGTGCCCTTGGCGCCGTCAACGGTTTCTTGCTGGCACTTTACCTGTTCACCCGCCGGACACATCGACTAGCGAACTGCATGCTGGGGGCATTATTGCTGGCGATCAGTGTCCGCACCGGCAAATCGACTTTTTACTATTTCAATCCTGGTATGTCCGCCGAGTTTCTCCAGATCGGTTTGTCGGCCTGCCTTCTCATCGGGCCGCTGACCTACCTGTATCTGCATTGCCATCTCGCGGATTTGGCCGAAAAAGCTGTCGGCCGCCGCTGGCACTTGCATCTCTTGCTGCCAGTAATTTTCATCGCCCTTGGCCTGGCTTTTCCGTTTTCCAGCAACCCATCCATCTGGCGCCATTCCATCCTGGGCATCCATCTCTATTGGTTCTGCTACCTGCTGCTCGCCGGCAGGGAGCTCAGGGCGGCGCGCGCCCGCGCTCTGTTGCCACTCAGTGTTTATTTTGGCAGCTTCCTGATTCTTGTTGCCTATCTCAGCACGCCACTGACATCGTATATCGTCGGCGCGCTGTCGTTCACGTTTTCAATCCACCTGACGATCCTCTCGTTCATCCTGCGCGCCGATACCAAGCCCGACTCTGCCAGGAAGGATCGATATCAAAATAGCAAGCTCGGTGAGGAAGAGGCCAAGGCGCTGCTGGCCGCACTCAACCAGGTCATGGGTGAGCAGCAGTTGTACTTGAATCCAAACCTCAGCCTGGCGCAACTGGCGAAGAAAGTCGGCAATTTGCCAACCACGGTTTCCCAGGTGATCAATGAACGCCTTAATAAGAGTTTTAACCACTACGTCAACGAGTACCGTATCCAGCACGCCAAGCATCTGCTGGTCAATGAAATTCATTTGAATATGGACCTCGTTGCCGAGCGCAGCGGGTTCAATTCCAATTCCACTTTCTTCGCGGCATTCAAGAAAATCACCAGCCAGACGCCGGCCAGCTATCGCACCGCAGTCGGCTCGCGATCGCAGCCAAGCTGAGCCGTTCCCTCCTGCGGAGCGCTCCGAAATCATGATTCCGGAGTCCACAATCATGGTTCACGACCCGAAGTATCAGCAAACGCCCTAAGTTGCTACCTGGCGAAGCGGCAGCCTGCCTCGTCAATATTCTCGATTAATGCGTTTTGCACAATTTAGGGTTAGCTTATGAACCGACATCGTTTCTTGGTCGCCATCCTTGGCGGCTCCCTCCTTCCTGGCCTGTCCGGGCCGGGATTCGCCGCACCTCAACATGGATCAAAAATCCTGTTCATCACGTCAAACCAACATACATATGGCAACACAAAACTGAATACGGCAAATCATTTTGCCGAGATCGTCGTCGCCTACGACATCTTCAAAAAGCACGGTTATGTGGTGGACTTTGTCAGTCCAAGCGGTGGCGCCATTCCGCTGGGCTATATCGAAACATCGAACAAGATCCAGAAGGAATTCCTGTACAACGCGGACTTCATGAGCTTGCTGAAAAACACTCTGAAGCCCGAGCAAATTCGTGCAGCTGACTACAAGGCCGTTTATTACAGCGGCGGCGGTGCGGCCATGTTCGGCGTTGCTGACAATCCCGTGCTGCAGAATATTGCAGTCACAGTCTATGAAAATGGCGGAATCATTTCCGCCGTCTGCCATGGCACTGCAGGCCTGGTCCATCTCAAAAACAGCAACGGCAAGGCGATTTTCTCGAACCGGAAAGTGACTGGCTTCCCCGACATCTTTGAAGATACCAAGGCGCCTTATTACAAGACTTTCCCATTTTCCATCGGCAACGAAATCAGCAAGCACGGCGGAAACTTTGTCTATTCCCAGAAATGGGGCGACAGCTTTTACGTTGTCGACGACACCATCATCACCGGGCAGGACCCCTCCTCCACCGCCGCCGTCGCCGAGCAGGTGATCAAGGCCATCGAGGCGAGGAACCCACGATGAAACGTCACTACCTCACGTCGAAGATTGTCGTCCTCGCCTACCTGGCCTTGTTCACCCTTGCGGCCAAGGCTAGCAATGCGCTTGATCCGGCCACGACCCAGGCCGTTGAACGCATCCTCAGCAATTTCGCTTCACCCGATAAACCCGCACTGGCGATCACCGTCATCAGGGGCGGCAAACCGATACTGGAGAGGGCGCTCGGGAGCGTCGACCTCGAATCCAAAGCCCCTGCCACCGTCGATACCAAATTCCAGGTCGATTCACTGGCATGGGAATTCATTGCCCATGCGGTCTTCATGATGGAAGAACAAGGGAAGGTCACACTGGATGACGACATTCGGCAATACCTGCCGGGACTGCCAGCCTTGGGCAGGAAGATCACGATCAAGCATCTGCTGAGTTCCACCGATGGCCTGTATGGGTATAAGACCCTCCAATCGCTGGCGGGATGGGGCGCCGGCGAACCGGCGCAGTACAAGGACATCGTGCAACTGCTGCAAAGCCAGAAACAAACCAATTTCAATCCGGGTGAAGCGTTTTCGCCTGGCGGCGACACCCGGCTCATCCTGCTGGCGCGGATTGTCGAGGTGGCATCCGGGCAAGCGTTTGACGCATTCTGCAAAAGCCAGATCTTTGTTCCGCTGGGCATGTCAAACACCATATTCGTCTACGGGAGCGGGCGCCCGCTGCAGAACACGGCTGTTCCCTATCGCCTCGATGGCAGCGGCGTCCTGCAGCGTGACGATGGCCCTGTCAATGTCGCAGGCCCGGTCAACCTGTATTCCTCGATCAGGGATATGTCCATCTGGCGCGCCTGGATCGCATCGCCGCCACCTGGCAAGCAGTCGCTGGTCAATAAACTGGGCATGCCAATCCGGCTCGATAATGGCTCGCTCATCAAAGACGTTTCCGGCATTACCACCTTCGGGCAACAGCACGCGGGGCAGGAAAGAGGTCTTCCCAAGGTCTACCGGATCGCCAGCTTTGGCGGCTACGCCAGTTCAGTCTTCCACTTCCCCGGGAATGACCTTGCCGTGGTGGTATTGAGCTCCGGCCTGACCTATAGCGGTTATGTGGGGATGCAGATCGCCAATATCCTGTTAAGCGATCGCTTCCCTGAACCGCCGAACATCGACTACGCGAAAATCAAGGCCGTCGATGTGCCGCCACAGCAACTACAACTGCTGGAGGGAACATATTGGGACGCCACCAGAGGCAGGTCGGCACGCGTGGAAGTCAAGGACAAGGTCTTGCACTACACCCGGCCAGGAGAGACAGAGGGGCGCGTACTGATTCCACTGGACGACTCCAGCTTCCAGATGAAGATTGACGGTGACGATAGCTTTTTCGTCCGCTTCATGGGTAACAAGAAGTCTAAATCCGTGCACTACACCATGAGTGGCAGTGATCCGATCGTATTCGAACAATACACGCCTGTCACTTACACGAAAGATGAACTGGGGCGCTTCGCCGGGACCTTCTACAACAAGGACCTGAATGCCTCCTTTGTACTGGATGCCAGCAGCGGAACGCTTGTTGCCGATAATCGCTCGGGCGGCATTGTGACCTTCAGTTCGATTGGTCCTGACAAGTTTGCCGGGGACAAGCGATTCATGGGCGGGATCACCTTCGTCCGTGGGAAGAAGGGCGAAATCACCGGATTGCGCGTCGTCGTCGATGAAGTCCGGAACCTCGTTTTCCAGAAGCTCCGCGACGATGGCGGCCAGGGAATCTCCGCGCCCTGAACTTGACGGTCTTCTCGACAGCGGCGCCGCCGGACTGCACGAACGCCTGCACACCGCCCAGCAAGCCGTCGCCGAGCGCTGGAAAGAAAAGTGATGAGTAGGACGCCGGTAGACGACGCTGCAAAGACGATCCAGGGAACAATTTGCCAGCAGATGGTCGCTTGGGCGGCGCTAGAAGCGACTGATAAAGCACCGCTTTGGCGTCCGGCCAGCTTGCTGTCGCCGTGAATCTGTTCGATGCCCATTCCCTGCTGCCGCTACAAAACTGCGCCGGCGCGGGGCTCGGATGCCACCGTCTGGAACGAAAGCGCGCGAACGCGAATCATACTCTGAACTTCACATCAGCTTTAACGGATACATCGGCAGCTTTTTCACACCAAGGTGGGGTTGAAAATGTGATGGCGACGAACCCCTTGGTTTAAGTGGTTATTTCGAGATTTGGATTTTCACGCGGCGAAGACGCGCATGAACAGAGGTCGTCTTTGATGTGGTGGGGCTTGGGAAGCTTTTGCTCTACAGTCGCTTCAAGCACAGCGGGCCTGGCTGCGCCGGCGAGGAGTCTCAGCACGGATCGCACGCTACGGCGTCTAGTTACGCGAAAGGCTTGGCCGATGGTGTTGGGTCGTTGAACGCACCTCGGGTGGCTACACCGTTTTCGCACACTGCGCATCCGTTATGAACGACGAGCCGACATCCACCAATCCTTTCTTTCGATTGCCTGCTCACTTATCTGCTGGAGGTACGTCGAGAGGTTTCGTTAGGCGCTCTAAGTCGTGCAGGGAAGGAACCAGCCCGGTAACGAGCGCGGCTGGACATTGCCCTTGCCGGGCGATGTGCCGGCCAGCTGGCTGGACGACCTCCTGCGCCCCTCCAATGCGGGTTTCCGCGGATGTCATCCGGCTACAGCCGGTGAACAAGCCCACCGGGACCGACGGGCAGCCGACGCATCTTCAGCAGACACTAGCCGATGTAATTAAACAGCGATAAACCCGACATGATCTTGAACGATTTCTGCGCCGCTTCAAGCGAGGTCTGCTGCTGCGCGAACTGCGACAGGGCCTTGACCATGTCCAAATCCTGCAGGTTCGACATGGCGGTCTGGTACTGGATGTCGCGGTCCGAGCCGGCGCTGTCGAGGTAATCGAGTTCCTGCATGCGCGAGCCGAACGAGGCGCGCACCGACAGGATGTTGTCGAGCGAGGAACCGAGGTTGGCATTGGCCACGGTCAGGCTGTTGGCCAGCTGGGCCTTGCCGCCGGCGCCGATGGTCGGCTGGCGTAGCGCCGCCACCAGATCGGTGATCGTGGTAAACACCGACTGATTCACGCTCGGCTCGGTGGTGAACTTGTCGCCGTTGGCAGGTTCGCCCTTGACATCAAGCGCCATGCCGTCGAACGCGATCTGCTGCCCGGTCTTGTACGGCTGCGGCGTGGCCACCGCCGGCGGGCGCGGAATCGATTCGTTGGTGGTGGTGTCGGTCACCATGTAGGTCGTCACCGGCGGCGTGGTCGCCGTCACCGCGAAGGTCACGCTGTAATTGTGGCCGGTCAGGGCCGCCTTGTCGGTCACCGTGCCCGGCGAAACCAGGCCCGAACCGGTGTTGCCGGGCGCGGCGCGCGTCTGGAAGTCGCCGTTGCCGGTCATGTTGCGCTCAAAGATGACATTGCCGGTTTCGCTGACCGGCATCGTGCGCGACGAGCCGACCTGCAACTGGCGCTGGCCCTGGTCGCCGTTGTACTGGGCGCCGCCGGCGGTCTGGGTGAACGGCTGGGTGTTGGCGCGGTGGCCGGCAAACAGGTAGCCGCCCACACCATCTTCGGTGTTGGCCACGGCCAGCAAATCCTGCATGCGCGATTCGAGATCGATCGCGATCGCTTCGCGGTCGGGCGGCGTCAGCGAGCCATTGCCGGCGTACACCGAGAGGCGCTGGATTTCCTGCATCAGGGTGGTGGCGCTGGTGAGCGCGCCTTCGACCTGCCCCAGCGAGCTGTTGGCGTTCTGGCGGTTGATCTTGAACTGCTCGTTGACCGAGGCCGACTGGGTCAGTTCGAGCACGCGCGCGGCCGCGACCGGATCGTCGGCGGCCGTCACGAGGCGGCGGTTGGTCGACAGCTGCATCTGGGTCTTGGCCAGCTGGCTCTGCAAACTGCCGAGCTGTCCGATGCCGTTGGCGTAGATGGTGTTTGTGCTGATGCGCATGCTGTTTCCCTCGACTGAACTGCTCAATTACATTGACATTAATTAACGACTGATCGACAGAACCGTATCGAACAAGGTACTGGCCATCTGCATCACCTTGCCGGCCGCCTGGTAGGCTTGCTGGTACTTGAGCAGGTTGGTCGCTTCTTCATCCAGGTTCACGCCCGAGACATCCTGCTGGGCCGCCGTGACCTGCTTGAGCAGGGTATCGCCGGCCTGGCCGTTGACCTGCACTTCGCGCGTCTTGTTGCCGACAAAGCTGACCAGCTCGGCGTAGGCCGACTGGTAGGTGGCCTTGCCGCCATCCAGGATCGGCTTGGTCTGCAGGTTGCCCAGCAGGCGCGCGTTGCGGTTGTCGGCCGTGCCATTCGTATTCGGGCTGACCGTGAAGGTGTCGCCTGCGACCGGGGTGCCGGCAAACTTCAGGTTGACGCCGCCAAAGTTGTAGTTGGCGCCCGCCGTGAAGGGAATCGAGGGGGTGCCGGCCGGATAAGTCGTGGCCACGCCATTCGTGGTGACGGTCACGGCCTGGGTCGCAGGGAAACCCGACAGGCCGGCCGGGGCGCCGCCCACGGTCAGGTTGACCGGCGCCGTCAGCGCATTGCCGGGTGTCAGGTAGGACGCGTCGACATTGCCTTCGCTGATGGTGGCCGTACCCTTGTTGCTGAGCGGCAGGCTGGTGCTGATCGGGGCTGCCGCGGCAATCGAGTTGCGCTCGTTGACCATCATCGCAAAGTCCGAGGCGCCGTTGATGGTCGGGCGCACCAGGAAGCTGTCGCCCGCCGCCGCGCTGCCGGTGACGGTGAAGGCAACGCCATCGATGGTCTGGGGGCCGGTCTGCGGGAACGGGGTGACCGGGAACGGTTTGTTATCCGACAGGCGGGTCACCATGTAATTGGTGCCGTCGTAGCTGACCTTGTAATCGCTCTGGGTCAGCGCGGTGGGGTCGACGATGGCCGCCTGCACATCGGTGGTGCTGCCGACCGCATTGTTGATATTGCGCCCGACCACGGGCACGCCGACCTTGAAGAAGTCGCCGCCCGGATTGCCGGCCCCATCGATACCGAGGCGGTGCTGCGCGTTAAACGTCTGCGCCAGGCCGATGGCTACGCGGCCGAGAGAATTCTGGGTACGGTCGAGGGTGCCGGAACGAAATTCCATCAGGCCGCCCAGTTCGCCACCCGAGAGCGCGCTGTCGGCCAGCACAGTCACTTTGCTGCCGGTCACCAGGCCGACCTGGACCCGGCTCAGATCGGTCGGCGAGGTGGTGGCCGCCAGCTGGAAGGCTTTGTTGCCCACCACCAGCGGCTGGCCGCTGCCGATCGAGACCGTCAGGCTGTTGTTATTGCCGCGCGTGACGGTGGTTTTGACTTCCTTGTTCAGGTCGGCGATGAGCTGGTCGCGCGCATCCATCAGGTCGTTCGGCTCGTTGCCGGTACCGGTGCTGAGCTGGGCGATCTTGTCGTTGAGCTGGCCAATTTGCTGCGCGTAGGAATTGATGACGCCGACCTTGGCCGTGATTTCACTGTTGACGCCCTGGCGGATCTCGGTCAGGCGGTCGTCGATGCCCTGGAAACGCGACACCAGCGACTCGCCGTTCGACAGCACCGCCTGGCGCGACGCGGCCGACGACGGGTTCGAGGCCATGTCCTGCACGCCCTTGAAAAAATCCTGCAGCGCCGGCGACAGGCCCGACGTGGTGTCGGACAACAAGTTGTCTACCTGGCTGATCTGGGCATAAAAGGCGTCGAGCGAGCTGACCTGGGTCTGGGCGGAACGCACCTGGCCGTTCAGGAAACTGTCGGAATAGCGCTTGATCTGCTCCACTTCGGTGCCGCTGCCCATGAAACCGTAGCCATAGCCCTGGGCGATGCCACTGGCCTGGACCACCGTCTGGCGGCTGTAGCCGGCCACATTGGCGTTGGCGATATTGTGTCCGGTCGTGGACAAACCCACTTGCGCTGCGAACAGACCGGTCTTGCCGATGTTGAGGAGATTTCCAGACATGATGGGGTTTCTTTCCTTGAATAACTCTATCTACGGCAGATTCTGGAGAAACTTGAGCGGGCCGAGGCAGGCCGGGCCGGGCCGCGCAGGGCCGCGCCGCGAAAGCCCCGGCCGCGTCAGGCCGCCCACACCCGGGCGCCGAGGCCCGGTCAGGCCAGATTGCGCTGGATAATCTTGGTCAGCTTGGCCGCGTACAGGGGATCGGTGGCGTAGCCGGCCTTTTGCAAGCCTTGGGCGAATCCGGCCGCATCCTGGGAGTTGGCCAGTACTTTCTCGTAGCGCGGGTTATTCGTGATCAGTTTCGCGTAATCCTTGAAACTGTCGGCATATGAATCGTAGGCGCGGAATTTCTCGACCCGGGTCTGCGGCTTGCCGTTGACGTACTCGGTTGTGACCGCCGTGGCAACCTTGCCAGTCCAGCCAGGGCCGGCCTTGATGCCGAACAGGTTGTGGCTGGTGCCGCCGTCGGCGTTGCGGATCTCGCGCTTGCCCCAGCCCGACTCGAGCGCGGCCTGGCCCAGCATGAACTTGGCTGGAATGCCGGTGGCGCGCGAGGCTTCGTCGGCATGGGCGCCGAGTTTTTCCTGGAAAGCGCGCACGTGCGGCGACTGCGGCCGTCCGCTCGCGCTGATGCCCGGCACCGATGGCGTCGATGGCATCGATGGCGCCGCCGGCGTGAGCAGCGCGCCGGGCGACTTGACCATTTCGCCGGCATCGCGCCCCGGCGGCATGGCGATGCGCTTGGCGGGCTGGTCGCCGGCAATCGCTATCGGCTGGGCCGGCTGGGCCAGCACATCGCCGTTGATCGCCAGCGCCTGCGCATTGGCGGTCTGGGTGCTCAGCTGGCGGATCAGCACATCGGCCAGGCCGACCCCGCGCTTGGCCAGGTTTTGGCTCATCTGCTGGTCGAGCATGGTGGTAAAGGTCTTGGTTTGCTGGCTGTCGAGCATGCCTTCACCCTGGGGCGTGGCGTCGCGCATGCTTTTCATCATCATGTTGATGAACATCGCCTCGAACTGGGTCGAGGCCGTTTTCAGCGCCTCCGGGGAGCCGGCCTTGGCCGACTGCTTGAGCCCGCCCAGGGCATTGGTGTCGAGGGCAAGCTTGCTGCTCAGGTCGTTCGATGGGCCGATCATGATGGCGTCCTCAGATGATTTCGAGTTCGGCGCGCAGCGATCCGGCCGCTTTCAGCGCCTGCAGGATCGAGAGCAAGTCTTGCGGCGAGGCCCCGATGGCATTCATGGCCTTGACCACTTCGGCCAGCGACGCGCCGCCCTTGACCATGACCACCTTGCCCGGGTCTTTCTTGACTTCGACCTGGGTGTTCTGCGTGACCACGGTCTGGCCGCCCGAGAACGGCCCCGGCTGGTTCACTTGCGGATCGGAACTGATCGTCACCGACAGGTTGCCGTGCGAAATCGCGCAGGTGTCCAGGGTCACGGTCTGGTTCATCACCACCGAGCCGGTACGGGCGTTCATGATGACCTTCGCGGCCAGTTTGGACGGGTTCACTTCCAGCCCTTCCAGGATGCCGATGAACGCCACCCGCTGGTCGCTCGACGAGGGCGAGCGCACGCGGATCACGCGCCCGTCGAGGGCGGTGGCGATATCCGGGCCGAAATGGTTATTGATCGCTTCGACCACCCGGGCCACGGTGGAAAAGTCGGTAGTGTTCAGTTCCAGGCGGATCTGGTTGTTCTCGCCCAGGTTCGAGGCGACGGCGCGCTCGACCGTGGCACCGCCCGAAATCTTGCCCACCGACAGATGGTTGACCTGTACCTGCGCGCCGCCGGCCTGGGCGCCGACGCCGCCGACCAGCACATTGCCCTGCGCCATGGCGTAGACCTGGTTATCGGCCCCTTGCAGCGGCGTCATGATCAGGGTGCCGCCGCGCAAGCTCTTGGCGTTACCGATGGACGAGACCGTGATATCGATGGTCTGGCCGGGCTGGGCAAATGCCGGCAGCGAGGCGGTGACCATGACCGCGGCCACGTTCTTGAGCTGCAGGCTGGTGCCGGGCGGCATGTTCACGCCTTTCGCCTGCAGCATCGAGACGATCGACTGCACCGTGAACGGGGTCTGGGTGGTCTGGTCGCCGCTGCCGTCGAGGCCGACGACGATGCCGTAGCCGCTCAGCTGATTCTGGCGCACGCCGGCGATCGTGGTCAGGTCTTTCAGGCGTTCGGCCTGGACGGCCTGCGGAAGCAGGGTCAGCGACAAAGCCAGGGCAGCGGTTTTCAGGAATGCACGCATGAATATTCCGATCAGAATGGCAGCAGGGACTGGAAGAAACGCGACACCATCGCCGTCACTTCGGCGCGGTCGATCTGGCTGTTGGTGCGGTACTCGACGCGCGCATCGGCCACCTGGGTCGACGAGACGGTGTTGCCGGTGCCAATGTTGTCGGGGCTGATCATGCCGGAGAAGCGGATGAACTCGATGCCCTTGTTCATGGCGACCTGCTTCTCGCCGGCCACGATCAGGTTCCCGTTCGGCAGCACTTCGGTGACGGTCACGCCGATGGTGCCGGTGAAGGTGTTGCTGGCGCTCTGGTTGTCCGAATCGGAAAACTTGTTGGCGCCCTCGACCCCGACGCTGGCCCCGAACACGTTCTTGATCACGCCAGGGGCGGCGAAGCTGGCCGAGCCGGACTTGTTACCCGAGCTGGCGCCGGCTTTCACGGCCGAGGTTTTCTCGATGATATTAATGGTCAGCATGTCGCCGATGTGACGCGCGCGACGGTCTTCGAACAGCGGACGGTATTGGGAACGCTGGTAGATGGCGCCGTTGGCGGGCGCGCTCTCCTCGGCCATGAGGGGACGCGCGCTGGTGGGCCGCTGCACGATCGAGCTTGGGGTGGCGGCGCAACCGGCCAGCGCCAGCAGGGAAACGATGAGGAATGGCTTCATGAATAATCTCCTGAGGGCTTAGAGCTGCGACAGTTTTTGCAGCATCTGGTCGGACGTCGTGATCGCCTTGCTGTTGATCTCGTAGGCGCGCTGGGTCTGGATCATGTTGACCATTTCCTCGACCACGTTCACGTTCGAGGTTTCCACGTAGCCTTGCAGCAGCACACCGGCGCCGTTGGTGCCCGGGGTATTGGTGTTGGCGTTCCCCGAGGCACCGGTTTCCACGTACAGGTTTTCGCCTTTCGATTCCAGCCCGGCCGGGTTGACGAAGGTGGTCAGTTGCAGGCTGCCGATCTGGGATGGCGCGTTGGTGCCCGGCAGGGTCACCGACACGGTGCCGTCGCGCCCGACGGTGAGCGACTGGGCATTGGCCGGCACCGTGATGGCCGGCTGGACCACGAAGCCGGACGAGGTGACCAGCTGGCCGTTGGAGTCGCTCTGGAAGGAGCCATCGCGGGTGTAGGCGGCGGTACCGTCGGGCATGAGCACCGAAAAGAAACCGGCGCCGTTGACCATCACGTCTTTCGAGTTGCCGGTCTGCTGGGGGTTGCCCTGGGTATGGATGCGTTCGACCGCGACGGCGCGCACGCCGGTACCGATCTGCTGGCCCGAAGGCAGCTGGGTTTGTTGCGAGGATTGGGCGCCTGGCTGGCGGACATTTTGGTACAGCAAATCTTCGAACACGGCGCGGCTGCGTTTGAAGCCGTTGGTGCTGACGTTGGCCAGGTTATTGGTGATGACGTCCAGGTTGGTCTGCTGCGCTTCCAGGCCGGTCTTGGCGATAAAAAGGGAACGAATCATGGTCTTCTCCAGTAACGGCGGCCGGCGAACATCGCCACGCACCGATCAATGAAGAGATTATGCGCGCCCTTGTGTTATCCCAAAGCGAGGATCTGGGTGGCTTTCGCCGCGTTGTTCTCGGCATTCTTCATCAGGCTCATTTGCAGTTCGAACGAGCGGGCCAGGGAAATCATGGTCACCATGGCATCGACCGGGCTGACGTTGGAGCCTTCGAGGGCGCCGCCGGCGACTGCCACTTGCGGGTCGGCCGGGGCAGCGGTGCCGTTCTTGAGGCGGAACAGGCCATCGTCGCCGCGCACCAGGTCCTGCTCGGGCGGGTTGACCAGTTTCAGGCGGCCGAGTACGGTGGGCGCGCCCGGCTTGGTGGTGGTGGCGATGGTGGAAATGGTACCGTCGCCGCCGATGGACACGGACACTTCGGGCGGTACGGTAATGGGGCCGCCGTCGCCCTGGATGGTGAAGCCGGCGGTGTTGGTGAGCAAACCGTTTTCATTCATTTGCAGGGCGCCGTTGCGGGTGTAGGCTTCGGTGCCGTCGGGCATTTGCACGGCGAGGAAACCTTTGCCCTTGAGGGCGACGTCGAGGTCGCGCCCGGTCAATTGCAGGGGGCCGGAGGAAAAATCGGAGCTGACCGTGGCGTTGACGACGAACGCGCGCGTGGGCAGGGGCAGGTTTTCCCCGACGATCGGCACGGCGCGGAAGGCATCGATCTGGGCGCGGAAACCGGTCGTGGTGACATTGGCCAGGTTGTGCGAGGTGGTGGCCTGCTGCTCCAGGATGTGCTTGGCGCCGCTGGCGGCTGTGTAGATGAGTCTATCCATGATTTTTCCTTAAAGCGTGCCCTACTGACGTTCCCGCCACCCACACCCGTCTCTCCGCCAACATCCCGTCGTTCCCGCGCAGGCGGGAACCCAAGTACGCGCCGGCGACGCGAAGAAACTGGGGTTCCCGCCTGCGCGGGAACGACGAGCTAGCTATTAACGCAGGTTGACCAGCGTCTGCAGCACCGAATCCTGCGTCTTGATGGTCTGCGCATTGGCCTGATAAACCCGCTGCGCCGTGATCATATTGACCAGTTCCGCCGTCAAATCCACGTTTGAATTTTCCACCGCCGACGCTTGCAAATTGCCGAAACTGCCAGAATTCGGCGTGCCGATCAGCGGCGAGCCCGAGGTTGGCGTTTGCGCCCACGCATTGTTACCCAGCGGTTGCAGCCCGTTCGGATTGGAGAAATTGGCCAGCACGACCTGTCCCAGCGGACGCGATTCGCCATTGCTGTACTGTCCCAGGATGGTGCCGTCGGGACCGGCCGAGAAACGCTGCAGGCTGCCGGCCGTATAGCCGTCCTGGCTCGACAGCTTCTCTTCCGTGGCGTCGCCGTACTGGGTCGAGCCGGCGAAGTGCAGATCGAATTCGATGGTCGGCTTGGCACCGGTCAGCGGGAATACCGGCAACTCGATCGTCAGCGGCAGGGTCTGCGGCGCCATGGCAGCATTGCTCAGCACGCCATTGACGTCGAAATTGAGGTGTCCGACGCTCACGGCCGGCACCTTGACGGCGGCGGCGATCAGCTTGTCGATCTCGGCCGGCGTGGTGCCGGGGATGCCGCCGGCGCTGGTGGCGGCGGTGGTAATCGCGGTCTGCTGGGCCGGCGTGGCGCCGGCGGTGCCGGCGGCAGCGGCCACGGCGGCGCCAGCGGCGGTGGCGTACGCGGCAGCAGCAGCGGCCATGTTACCCGGCGGCACGCTGGTGGCGGCGGTCTGGAAGGCGTCGCGCGCGGTACCGGCGGCGGCATCGGTCTGCGCGGCGGCGGCGACGGCCTGGTTGGTCATTTCAACCCCGTCGGAGCCAACGTACACATCCCACGCGCCGGGACCGGTCTTGACGTAGTAGGTCGACATCACGTGCGAATTGCCCAGGCTGTCGAACACGTCGATTGAGGTCTGCTTGTTGTACGTTTCCGGATCGGTCGCATCGAACGGCACGGTTTTCGGCAGCGGGCTGCGCGAATCGAGGTTGAGCTTGGTATCGACGCGGGACGTTTCCAGCGGATTCATGTCGCTGTTGTCGATCTTGAGGGGAATCGGCGAACCGGTCAGGATGTTGCCGGCCTCGCTGACGCCATAACCGGTCAGCTTGGCGCCCTGGGCATTGACCACGAAACCGTTCTTGTCGAGCGAGAACTGGCCGTTGCGCGAATACTGCACGTCGCCGTTGACATCGGTGCGGAAAAAGCCGGCACCGTTGATGGCGATGTCGAGCGGGTTGTTCGAGCTTTCGATATTGCCCTGGGTGAACTGCTGGGCGATCTGCGCCACTTTCACGCCGATCCCGGCCTGGTTGCCGCCGGCGCCATTGAGCGAATTGGCGTACACGTCGGCAAACTGCGCCTGCGAACCCTTGAAACCGACGGTGCTGGCGTTGGCGATGTTGTTGCCGATAACGTCGAGCGATTTGGCTGCGCCATTCAAGCCGCTAAGTCCTTGTTGAAACGACATGGTGTTTCTCCTAAAAAGTATAAGTAGTAGCGGCTTGGTTACAGAATTTGCTTGACGTCGGTCATTGCCACGACGCCCCGCGAAGGTAGATTCAGTTTGACGCCATCCTTGGCGCTGGTGGTGACGCTGGCGACCGTGTCGAACGACAGGGCCTTGGCATCTTTTAAGACTTCACCGCCGCGCTCGGCGACGACACGAATCAGGTAATTGCCATCCTTGAGGGCGATCGGTTTGCCGGCCGCATCGAGTTTGGTCGGGTCGACCACGCCGTCCCAGGCGATCGGCACGGTGCCGGCCGGCTGCTGGCCGAGGTCGATGGTCTGGATATCCTTGCCGGTCTTCGGGTCGGTGATGATCATCTGCACCTTGTCGGCCGCGCTGTCCAGGTGGACGCCCATGATGCCCTTGCCGCCGGCCAGGGTCACGCCATTGCCTCCCACCAGCACGCCGTGGCCGATCAGGTTGGCGGCTTGCAAGCCTTCCGACGACTGGTAGCTCGACTTGAGCGATTCCATGGTCGTGTTCAGCTTGTTGACGCCGGTCACCGTCGACAGCTGGGCCAGCTGGCTGGTGATCTGGGCATTGTCGAGCGGATTCATCGGATCCTGGTTCTTGAGCTGGGTGACCAGCAGGGTCATGAACTTGTTGGTGTCCGCCTCGACGCTGCCTTCGACCGCCTTGGGCTTCTTGGGATTGACGGAATTGAGCAAGTCTTGCGACATCACGGGTGCATTGGAATTAACGGTTGCCATGGCGGTTTCTCAGTTTATTACTCAGGTTATTGACCAATGGTCAACGTTTTCATCAACAGCGACTTGGCCGCGTTCATGGTTTCGACGTTGGTCTGGTAAGAACGCGAGGCCGACAGCATGTTGACCATCTCGTCGACGACGTTTACGTTCGGCATGGCCACATAACCCTTGTCGTCCGCCATCGGATGCTTGGGGTCGTACACCTGCTTGAGCGGGGAAGGATCTTCGATCACTTCGCGCACCTTGACGCCGGTGCCGCCGCCTTCGGTCGGGACCGCCTCGAACACGACCTGCTTGGCACGGTAAGCCTCGCCGCTGGCGCTGGTGGCGCTGTCGGCGTTGGCCAGGTTGCTGGCGGTGGTGTTCAGACGCTGGGCCTGGGCGCTCATGGCCGAGCCGGATACGTTAAAGATATTAAATAGCGACATGATTACTGGCCTCCCTGGATCGCCGTGCTCATGCCGCGGATCTGCATGTTGATGAAGGTCACCGCCGCTTCGTAACGCAGGGCATTGTCGGCAAACTGGTTGCGCTCGACATCCATGTCGACCGTGTTGCCGTCGACCGCGCCCTGGGCCGGGGTGCGGTACAGCAGCGGGGTGCCGTTCGCCAGCACGTCGCCCTTGAGGGCGCCGGTCGGCATGTGGGCCGGGGCGGTTTGCTTGAGCACGCCGGCCGGCGGGGTGGTCTTGGCCATCACGCCTTGCAGGGCGCTGGCGAAGTCGATATCGCGCGCCTTGTAGTTAGGCGTATCCGCATTCGCGATGTTTGACGCCAGCAATTCCTGGCGTTGCGAGCGCAGGCTCAGGGCCGTCTCGTTAAAGCGCATGTAATCGTCGAGTTTGCCAATCATGTCGTGCTCCGCATCTGTCGACTGCCTCCGGGTTGGCGGCAATGTACTTGTGATGACAGGAAGAATCATACGGGCCGTGCTGCCGGCCCAATCGAACGATAAGGAACATCAAAACACGGCTATTCGGAAGTTCGGCAACGTCGCGTGAAGTCTATGATGCTCTCATTCCTGAAAGCAATCTATATGAAAATTGCCCTAATTACTGCCTTCTTGCTTGCGTCACAATGTTGCTTCGTGCCACCGGCCGCCGCCCAGGCAGCGGCCACCCCGGCGCTGGCACTGCAGGACCCGGCCGCGTTAAAGCGCGTGGCTGAAGCGTTTTTGCAAGCCCAGAGCGCGGCGCTGGCGGGGGAAGTGACTGTCACGGTCGGCCCCATCAACCAGCGCATGAGCCTGGCTTCTTGCCCTGCACCCCAGGCATTCCAGCAGCCGGGCGCGCGCACTTGGGGAAAAACCACGGTCGGCGTGCGCTGTACTGCGCCGGTCGCGTGGAAGGTGTATATTCAGGCCCAAGTGAGCGTGGTAACGGATTATGTGGCCACCGCGGTGCCGCTGGCTCAGGGCCAGACAATTGAACAATCGCAATTAGTGTTGCTAAGAGGCGACATTTCAGCGATGCCCAACGGGATCGTCACCGACATGGGGCAAGCTGTCGGACGTACCAGCACGGTATCGCTGGCCTCCGGTGCGCCCTTGCGGCTCGACGCCCTGCGCGGCAAGCAGGTGGTGCAGCAGGGACAGCTGGTCAGGGTGGTATCGACCGGCAACGGGTTCCGGGTCTCGGCCGAAGCGCGCGCGATTGGCAACGCCAGCGATGGCCAGGTGGTCCAGGTAAGGACCCCGGCCGGCGCCATCCTCAGCGGCGTGGCCAAGGCCGGCGGGCTGGTCGAGGTGGTGTTTTAGGCAAGGGGTACAAACTCCCGCCGGAAAGCGCTAAAGTTTACGACGCGAGCGCCGTTACTTACGCAGACCCTGGAGGTTTTACCGCTCCGCCCAGAGAAGGATGATGCTGTGAAAATTAACGATACCCTAAAGAGTAACCCCGGCCTGCCGGCGGCCAGTACGCCCGCGGCCAATGCCAAGAGCACCGAAAAAGCCAGCAGCAGCGCGCCCGCGAGCACGGACAGCGTCAAGCTGTCGTCGCAGGGCCAGGCCATGGCCAGTGCGGTGGGCAACAACAATGGCGTGTTCGACACCAAGAAAGTCGAGCGCATCAAGCTGGCGATTGCCGACGGCCAGTTCCAGGTCAATTCCGAGAAGGTCGCGGATGGCTTGCTGGACACCGTGCGCGATCTGCTGCATTCCCGAAATCGCTAACGGCGCCGGTTTTCCGGCGATACCACGACCATGTCCACAGCCAGCCCGAGCACAACCCTGCCGCAGGAACTTGCCTTGATCACTTCCGCACTGGAATTGATGACGCAGGAACAGCAACTGCTGGTCAACGCCGACACGGCCGGCCTCGACGAGCTGACCCCGCGCAAGGCGCAGGTGGTGGCCGAGATGGCAGCGCTGGCGCGGCAACGGCACCAGAGCCTGGCCGCAGCCGGTTTTGCGGCCGACGACAGTGGCATGCAGGCGTGGGTGGAAGCCAGCGGTGCGGCGGATGCCTTGTCAGGCTGGCAAGCATTGCTGGGCAAGACACGCGAAGCCAAGGAATTGAACCGTATCAACGGCATGCTGATCAACAAGCAACTGTCGCACACGCAGGGCTTGATCAATGCGATGCGCACCCCGACCAGCGGTGGCGAGGCGGCCGTGTACGGCCCGCGCGGCCAGGCGGCCCCGGGCGGTCCATCGAAGCGCTACGTGGTGGGCTGAACGCCCTGCCCTTGTCTGTTGTGCTGACTGAACGGTCGCCTGGTGCGGCCGTTTTGCATTGCATACGCGGACTGATGCGGCGCTTTCTTAAGCAATAACAAAGCGTTTCGCACTTCCTGGCCCAGCCGGCGTTGCCACGGGCTGGCTACGGAAAGCCCGGGCTTTGGTGGACAACTTTGCCGCCGACAACCGTCTGCAGCACCTTGATGTCGGCGATTTCCTCGTCCGGAATCTGGAAGAAATTACGGTCCAGCACGATCAGATCGGCCAGCTTGCCCACTTCCAGCGAGCCCACCTGCCCCTCCTGGCGCAAGGTATAGGCGGCGTTCATGGTCGCCGCGCGCAAGACGGCGGCGCGCGGCATGCCCGGCGCCGGACCGAGCTTGCCCGCGAACTCGGGGCCGGCTGCCGGCGAGTTGGTGCGGGTGACGCCCACCTTGAGCGCGAACCATTGGTCGAGCGCATCGACCGGCCAGTCGCTGCCGAACACCACGCGCGCGCCGGCGTCGAGCAGGAGCGACTGCGGCTGGACAATGGCGTAGCGCTGCGGACCCAGATAATCCTTCAGCCCGGCCACCGTGTCGGGCGCCGGCTTGGCCCACTGGAACGACAGCACCGCGCTCGCATCGAGCGCGGCGAAGCGGCCGAAGTCGGCCGGGTCGACAATTTCGGCATGCGCCAGCGCCGGACGGACATCCTTGCCGGCGGGCGTGGCGCGCAGGGCCTCGATGGCGTCGAGCGTTTCGCGCACCGCGCCGTCACCGTCCACGTGCACGTGGGCGTCGATGCCGGCCGTGGCCAGCCCGCCGAGGATGGCTTTCAGCGCGGCGGGCGGGAAATAGGCCGGCGGCCCCTTGCTGTCGCCCGGCACCCAGTGCGGATGCTGCGGCGTGCCCCGGTTGACATAGTACGGCGCCACCATGGTCCCGGTCAGGGCCGGCGCGGCGATCACGCCGTCCATGTAGAGCTTGGCGTGACGCACGCGCATTGACGGGTCGACGCTGTTCTTTTCCTGGTGATAGCGCTTGACCATCTTGAGCACGGAGGCGACCGCGCGCGCCGGATCGGCGCCATCTTCGGTGGCGACTTCGGCGGCGAAATGGGCGCGCGCGCTCAGCTTGCCCTGGCGCTCGATGGCGGCAAAAGCGGTAAAGATTTCCTGGTCGCTGCTGGCGTCGAGAAAACTGGTGACGCCCTGGCGCGCCAGCGCTTGCATGGCGAACGTGGCGGCGGTGATGTTCTCGGCCGGGGTGGTCTTCGGCAGCAGCTTGTCGACCAGTTCCATGGCCGCGTCTTCCAGCAGTCCGGTCGGCTCGCCGAAGGCATTGCGCGCGATCTTGCCGGTGGCCGGGTTGGGCGTCGAGCGCGTGATGCCGGCCAGTTGCAGGCCGCGCGTATTGACCAGGTTGGAGTGGCCGAACGAGGAACGCACCACGATCGGACGGGCGGTGTTGATGGCGTCGAGCGTGGCGCGGGTGGTTTCCACGCCGGCTGGCAGCATGCTTTGCTGGAACCAGTTGACCACCTGCAGCCATTCCTTGATGCCCTTGGTACGGCTTTCCTTGTCGACGCAAGCCTGGATGCGCGCCTGAAACTGGGGCACGGTCAGGGCTTCGTAGTTCAGATTGCAGCGCAGCAGGCGCTTGCCGCCGGACAGGGGATGCATGTGGGCGTCGATCAGGCCCGGCATGAGCATGCGTCCCTGCAGGTCGATGAGTCGGGTGCCCTTGCCGGCCAGCAGGGCGGCGCCGGTATTGTCGCCCACGTAGACGATGCGGCCGGCGCGCACGGCCAGGGCCTGCTGCACGCTGTCGCTGGCGTCCACGGTGTAGACGTAGCCGTTGCGGTAGATGGTGTCGGCCATGCCGGACTCTGCGGCCTTGGCGGCGGCTTTGGTTGCGGCCTTGGCCTTCGGCGCGGCCACTGCCGGCGTGGCGCCGCCGAGCAGCAGCGCCAGCAGGGCGGCGGCGCAGGCGGCGCGCGCAACAACGGGTTCCAGCACCATCGTGGCGCTGGCGGGCAGCGCGCGGGTTTCGGTCATTCTGCATCCCTTTCTGTCGGATTGCGGTAAGTGGCGTTGGCACAGAATACACTTTGCCCGGCTTGTTTCCTATATCTGCCGCCAAACGCGGCAAGGTGGCGCGACGCGGCCACGCCCCTCGCCGGTCGGTTGCTTCAAGCTGTGCATGAACGGGCTCGATGACAAGGACAGGTGCAGCGTGATTTGTACCGCACAAGCTTGCGTCGCATAAAATTCTGATAGGAAATCTCTTTTCCCACAAGCTTGATTTCATTGAGGAAATTGTGCGAAAACACATTTTTTTGTGTCCCTGGCGATACGTTCAGAATTTGCTCAAGCGACAAAATTTCCGTTGAATATGTATGTCCCGTGAAAGTGCGCCATGTAACGATGAGTTGTTGCGGCAGTTTCTGGCCCGGCACTCAAGAACAAGCACATTCACTCACGGAGAACTGTATGAACTGGAATCACTTGGTTAAAGCAAGCGTCGGTATCGTAGCAGCAGCAGCCTGCCTGGCAGCCCAGGCGGGGTCGAACGGGGTGACTGTCAGCCTGAGTCCCGAAAAATCGTCGCTGGGCAAGGAAGACGATGTCGTCATGCGCGTCACCATCACCAACACCTCGTCCAAGCCGCAATACGTGCTCAAGTGGCACACCCCGTTTGCCGGTGTCGAGGATCACCTGTTCGACGTGACCCGCGACGGCGTGGATGTGCCTTACCAGGGCCGCCATTACAAGCGCCCTGCCCCGACCGCCAAGGATTACTACCTGCTCAAGCCGGGCGCCTCGCACACGGCCAAGGTGGAACTGTCGGCCATGTACGACATGAGCGTGACGGGCGACTACTCGGTGCGCTACCACGCCGCCTCGCTCAACCTGTTCAACTCGACCTCCGACGACGACAACAGCGTGAACGCGCGCCAGGGCGAGCGCGAGATCGGCGAGATCGCCTCGGCGCCGGTATCGCTGTGGATCGATGGCCGCCTTGAGCGCGGCACCGTGGTGGCCGACCCGTTCGAGCTGGCTGCCAAGCAACAGGCTGCAGGCCCGGCCGGCGTCTCGTTCGCCAGCTGCAGCACGGCGCAGCAGAGCTCGATCAACTCGGCCATGTCGGCCGCCAAGACCATGGCCAACGGCAGCGTCACCTATCTCAACAACGGCCTGCAGGGCACGCGCTACAAGAAATGGTTCGGCGCCTACACCTCGGGACGCTACTCGACGGTTAAATCGCACTTTGCCAACATCAAGAACGCGCTCGACAGCAAGCCGATCGTGGTCGATTGCAGCTGCAAGGAATCCTACTACGCCTATGTGTACCCGACGCAGCCATACAAGATCTATGTCTGCAACGCGTTCTGGACGGCTCCAACATCCGGCACGGATTCCAAAGGCGGCACTCTGGTGCACGAGCTGAGCCACTTCAATGTGGTCGCCGCCACCGATGACTGGGCGTACGGCCAGTCGGCCGCCGCCAGCTTGGCGACCAGCAACCCGACGAAAGCCGTCGACAATGCTGATTCCCACGAATATTTCAGCGAAAACACCCCGTCGCTGCCATAAGCGGACGATGGAATAAAGACAGCCTGGGAGCGCAAGCGGCCAGGCTGTTTTTTATGGTTTCGGAGTCTGCCGCCTGCTTTTCATTTCTCATTCGAGGTCTGACCCGAATACCGTTAAGTTAAGCCGTTATCTGACCACCAACTTCGAAACCGTCATTCCCGCGCAGTGAAGTGACCCAAGAAAGTTGGACGGTGTTTTGATTAAATCAAAGCGAATGCTGGGTTCGGTATTGCACCGGGCTCAGTCCGTTCAGCTTCATCTTGATACGGCAGTGATTATAGTAGTCAATGTACTCGGCCAGACCTTTTTTCAACTCGTCGACGCTACTAAATTTGTTCAGGTGGTAATACTCCGTCTTCAGCACTGCGAAGAAGCTCTCCATGGCTGCGTTGTCGAGGCAGTTGCCTTTGCGAGACATGCTCTGCACGATGCCTTTCTGCGCCAGCATGTGCTGGTAGGCCGGCATGCGATACTGCCATCCCTGATCTGAATGGACGATCGGTTTATCGTCGGCACGCAACTTCCGGAAGGCTTTTTTGAGCATGCCTGTCACCAGTCCGAGTACCGGACGCGTGTCCATTTCATACGCTACAATTTCCCCGTTGAACAGGTCCATCACGGGTGATAGATACACTTTCTGACCAGCGACTTTCATCTCGGTGACGTCGGTTGCCCACTTCTGATTCACCCCCTCTGCGTTGAAATCGCGCAGCAAGATGTTCGGCGCAGTCTTGCCCACTTCCCCCTTGTACGACTTGTATTTCTTGATGCGTACCAGCGATGTCAGCTTCATTGCCTGCATGCAGCGCTGGACGGTATTGGCGCATGCGCGATGGCCTGCCTTGCGCAGCACGTCAGCGATACGCCGATAGCCCATACGCCCCTTGTGTGCCTGATAGGTCGTCTCGATACCCTGCTTCAAGTGCGCATGCTTGTCGCCGTCTTGCGCAACCTTCTTTTGATAGTAAAACGTACTACGTTTCAGACCGGTAAGCGCAAGCAACTGCGCAATGGGAAATTGCAGCCTTAACTCGTGGACTATGTGCGCTTTTTGCGCATTGCCGCAGCCTGTTCGGCCGCTTGAGCTAAGGCTCTCCGCTTTTTTAGAACGGCGACCTCCATCCGTAACTGGTTCAGTTCCACCAGCAACTCTTCACGGCTACGTGTGGCATCACTATGCACGCTGGCAGGTGCAACTTGCTTGGGTAAATCAGCCATGCGCTTGGGTCTTCCTCTGGGTTTGCGGATCAGTGGCACTATACCGCCATCACGAAAATCGCGCTCCCAAACCCCGACGTAGCCCTGCGCGCGAATATTGAACCTGGCCGCCGTTTCCACATACGATAATTTGTTCGCCCACATGTACCGCAAAACCTCAAGCTTCTCATCGGCGCTGTACTGAACAGACTTCCTCGGTTCAAGGCCAGCTTTGCCGTGATAGCGGTGGAACAGTACCCAACGGCGTACTTGGCCGTAGCTAACGTTGTTGATGCGGCCTACTTCCTTATAGCCCATCAAGCCACGTACATATTGCTTAGCGATTTTTAGCTTGAATGCCGTCGTATGCTTCGTCATCGACTTCCCCCAAAAAGTAGAAACGGTGTCCAACTTTTTTGGGTCAGTTCACAGGCGGGAATCCAAGTTCGTCGAGCCGCCTGTGACTGTGCTACGGAATTGGATTCCCGCCTGCGCGGGAATGACGGAGCTTAAGTTAGCGGCATTCAGGTCTGACCCCGATTAAGAAATGTTTCGAGTCAGAGCTCTGACCCCGTTTAGGAAAGATTTGGGCGGAGTATTATTCTTCGGCCGGCTGCGCGACATGGGTATGCGTGAACACCGTCGACGCCGGCTTCATCGCCACCGGATTATCCAGCTGCTGCAAGTCAAGCACGTAACCGCCGGTATGGCTGAGCCGGTAGCGGCGCTTGCCTGGAAGGAAGTCATACGCGCCCGTGATGTCGATCGTGTTGCTAAGCACGCCGTTCGGCTCGACCTTGACGTAGTCATCCGGCCCCGGCGGCGCGCGCTTGACCATCGGACCGATGTAATTGACCGGCGCCGCACTGCCCGCCACGCTGATCTCGAACTCCGGCCCGAACAGTTGCTTGCTCTGGTAAGTGACCTTCCACAGGTAGATCGGCTGCGCCGTCTTGTTGCTCACCGTTAGGGTTACCAGCACCTTGCCGCCGCGCGACGCCACCGCGACTTTTTCGCTCACGCCCACCATCGGTTTATCCTTCGCATAGGCCAGCCCAAGCGCCATGATCATCAACACGCCCGCCAGTGATCGTTTCATCGCCCTGCTCCTTGTTTTCGTCGGCCCGGCTGCGGCTGTCGATCGGCGGGGCCGGGTCGCCCGCCTGTGCCGTTCTCAGCCATTGTGCCTCGTTTCGCGCATCAGGCCAGCCCGCTTGGATCAACGGGTCGGAATCTCGGTCGTGGTATCGGGCAGCGCCGACAGGATCGTCACCGCCACGCGCCGGTTGCGCGCGCGCCCTTCGGGCGTGTCGTTCGATGCCACCGCGATGTTGGCGCCGTGCCCCACCACCGTGAGCCGCTCGGCGCCCACGCCGCTGTCGATGAACAGGCGCACCACGCTGCTCGCGCGCACCGCCGACAATTCCCAGTTCGACGGAAACAGCGCATTCCTGATCGGCGTCGGGTCGGTATGGCCTTCGACGTGCACCGCGTGCGGGTCGTCCTTGAGCAGCACCGCCAGCGCGCGCAGGGCCTGGTCCGATTCCGGCGTGAGGGTGGCGTCGCCCGGGTCGAACAGCACGCTGGCATTGATCTCGACGCTCACGCCGCGGCTGTTTTGCGTCACGCGCACCTTGCCTTCCCTCACCAGCGGGGCCAGGGTCGAGGTGAGCTTTTGCGCGAGGCTGGTCAGGCGTTCCTTTTCGCGCCGCATGGCTTCCGCGCGCCGTTTGATGAGCGGATCGGGCAGCACGATCAGCTGCGGCACATTGCTGCTGGCGACACTGGCCGTGCTCTGGTCCTTGCCGCCGAAAGCGTCGCCCAGCGACACCGAAAACACCTTGTACTTGCCTTCGTTGACGACCGAAATGGCGTACATCACGACGAAAAAGGCGAACAGCAGGGTGATGAAATCGGCGTACGAAATGAGCCAGCGTTCGTGATTTTCGTGCTCGGCTTCGTACTTTTTGCGCGCCATGGCTCAGGGCCGCGAGAGCAGGCAGGCGACGCGCTCTTCGATCACGCGCGAGTGGTCGCCGCTGGCGATGTCGTGAAAGACGTCGGTGAGGATTTCGTACTGCGTCACCCGTTCGGCGACGATGGTTTTCAGCTTGTTGGCGATCGGGTAGAAGAACATATTGGCCAGCCCGACGCCATACACGGTCGACACGAAGGCCACCGCGATGCCGCTGCCCAGCTTGGCCGGGTCGCTCAGGTTTTCCATCACGTGGATCAGGCCCAGCACCGCGCCCAGGATGCCGATGGTGGGCGAGTAGCCGGCCGCAGACTCCCAGATTTTCACCGCTTGCCGCTCGCCGAATTCGTAGGCCGTCACTTCCATCTCCAGCAGGCTGCGCAGCTTGTCGGGGGCAATGCCGTCGACCACCAGGCGCAAGCCTTTCTGCACGAATTTATCCTTGTTGACGGCCATGTATTTTTCCAGCGAGAGCAGGCCGTCGCGCCGCGCATGCAAGCCCCACACGGCGATTTCGCGCGCCAGCCCGGCACGCTGGCTGGGCGGCGGCGCAAACACCCAGCGCAGCATGCGCACGCCGCGCATGAAGGTTGACGCTTCGCTTTGCAGCAGCACGGCCCCGGCGGTGCCGATGACGACGATGGCAAACGCCGCCGGCTGCACCAGGGAGGACAGCTTGCCGCCCTCCAGCGCCTGGCCGATCAGCAGGCCTGACAGCGCCAGGAAAATCCCCGCTACGCTGGCCCGGTCCACGCCTGCTCCTTCAAGGACGCCCGCAGGCGCGCGACCGCCTGGGTGTGCAATTGCGACACGCGCGATTCCGATACACCCATGACGGCCCCGATCTCTTTCAGGTTCAGTTCCTCTTCGTAATACAGGCCCATGAGGATTTTTTCGCGCGGCGGCAAGTTGTCGATCGCGTCGATGACGGCATGGCGGAAGTCGCCGTCGAGCAGGCTGCGCAGCGGATCGGCATCGTCCACCGCATAGCGGTCGAGGAAGCTGTCGTTGCCTCCTTCGTTGTCGTGGAAATCTTCGTAGTACACCAGCTGGTGGCCGCCGCCGTCGGTGAGCATGTCCTGGTAGTCGGCCAGAGAGAGCTTGAGGCTCTTGGCGACTTCGGATTCGGTGGGCGGATGGCCGAGCTGTTGCTGCAGGGTGCTCATCGCCGTTTCGATCTTGCGCATGTTCTGGCGCATCGAGCGCGGCAGCCAGTCGCTGCTGCGCAGTTCGTCGAGCATGGCGCCGCGGATGCGCAGCACGGCATAGGTCTCGAATTGGGCGCCGTGGGTTTCCTCATAGCGGGTGATGGCGTCGAGCAGGCCGATCATGCCGGCCTGGATCAGGTCGTCCACTTCGACGCTGGGCGGCAGTTTGGCCTTCATGTGGTGGGCGAGACGCTTCACCAACGGCATGTGCTCCGTCAGTAGATGGTTCTTGTCCGCTTTCCCTTTGACGGTATACATAGTTATAAGTATGTTTTAAGAACCAAAATGGGAAGTCCCCCCTGTCCTGCCAAGTTGCGGCATGGCTGTCAGGGCAAAGCGCCCCGCCAGCTGGCGAAATGCCACCGACGCGCCGGCCAGCGGGAACGCATCGACCACGGCCCGGCCCAAGCGCGCGGCCCGGTGCAGGTATTCGTCCGCCGGGACCGAGCCCATCGACGTGAGCTGTACGGCAAGGTAACGACTTGCCGCAGATGACATATTATCGTATACCACCTTTGCTTCGGCTTCGGATGCGCCCGTTACCAGAATTCCGAACGGACGGCGCCCCAACTGTTGCGAAAGTCGCTTGATCAGGGCGTACGCGGCCGTGATCGAGGCGGCGCTGGTGGAGACCTGGACCACGATCTCGGCGCTGTCCATGATCGGCACCGGAAAGGTGTCGTCGTCGCCGAATTCGCCGTCGACGATGACGATGCCGGTCTGCTTGACCAGCACGTCGAAGGTCTTGGCCAGGCGCCGCGCTTCGTCCGGGCCGCCGCGCGCACGCGCCATGCTGACCACGCCGAAGCCTTGCGGCACCTGGTGGATGATCTGGTTCAGCGCGCACTGCTGGCGCGCCACCTGCAGCAGGCTGGCGCGGTCGGCCACGCCTAGGCGCTGGGCCACGCCGTATTCGCGGTCGCAGGCGTCGACGATGAGCACGTCGTTGCCGGCCCGGGCCAGCGAGGCGCCCAGGTTGACCAGCATGGCGCCCTTGTCGTCTTCGGGCGTGGCGGAGAGAAAGGTGACGATGCGCGGCTTGGGGCCGGCCAGCATCCGGCGCAGGCCTTCGGCCTGGTCGAAATCGAAGTGATTAGCCAAGGGACACCTCGCGCAGGCTGCGGTCGTTGCGGGCGGTGCTGGTATTGGCCATCACCAGCGGCAGTTCGGCGTCCGAAAACTGGGTCGCGGCGGCATCGCGCTTGAGGCGGAAGGCGCGGTCGACCAGCATGTTGCGGTCGGCCAGGTGCAGGTCTTCCGGCACGCGCTGGCCGTTCGAGACATAGAACAGGTTCAGTTTCTGGCGGATCACGACGTCGAGCACGTTGCCGATCGAGGCTGCTTCGTCGAGTTTGGTCATGATGCAGCCGGCCAGGCCGCTGCCCTGGTAGGCGCGCACCACTTCATTGAGGGTTTCGTTGGTCGAGGTCGAGTTCAGGCACAGCAGGCGCTTGACGTCGGCGCCGGTCTCGGACAGCATCGCGACCTGTTCGGCCACGTTCTGGTCGCGCTGGGAGACGCCGACGGTGTCGATCAGCACGGTGTGCTTGTTGCGCAGTTCTTTCAGGGCGATGCGCAGGTCCGATTCATCCTTGACCGAGTGCACCATCACGCCGAGGATCTTGCCGTAGATGCGCAGCTGTTCGTGACCGCCGATACGATAGGCGTCGGTGGTGATCAGGGCCAGTTTTTCCGGGCCATGGCGCATCACGCAGCGCGCGGCCAGCTTGGCGGTGCTGGTGGTCTTGCCGACGCCGGTAGGGCCGACCAGGGCGAACACGCCACCCTTTTCCAGGATTTCATCTTCGTTCGAGATGGTAGTCAGGTTGCGCGCGAGGACAGTTTTGATCCAGCGCAGGCTCTCGGCGGCATCCTTGCCGGCCGGGAGTTTTTCGATCAGGTAGCGCGACAGGCTGGCCGAGAAACCGGCGGCCAGCATTTCGCGCAGCACGCCGGCTTTTTGCGGTTCGCGCTGCTGGGTGGTGCCCCAGGCGATTTCGGCCAGTTGGCTTTCCATCAAGCCACGCATGGCGCGGATTTCATTCATCATGCCCGACATTTCGGCGCTGGCGCTGTCCTTGGCCTGATTCATGGCTTGCTGCATCATCGACGACATTTGCGAGGCCATCATCGACATGTCGAACGATTCCGGCGCGGCGTAGGCCGGGGCTGGGCTCGGTGCGACGCGGCGGTTGGCGTAGGTGTCGGGCGGGATCGACAGGGATGGGCGCGGCTGGGCCATTTCCGTTTCGTGGGCGGGCGACGAGATCGAGGCGACATCGTCGCTGGCGAGGGCGAGGATTTCGACCACGCCGTCCACTGGACGATTGGACAGAATGACGGCGTCGGGCCCGAGCGCTTCGCGTACTTTACGCAGTGCGTCGCGGGATGTTGCAGCCGTAAATTTTTTGACATTCATCGCCAACTCCTGGGGTTCCTGCTGGGTGCGCTCACATGAGGCACTGACAGGATCCATTATTGACGATGCAGTTTGGAAATGATCTGGAGAAGAGGAAGGTAAAAGGGGTCCATTTCGGAAGAGCTGGCGCGCACGTTTGATCAGGGTGCGTGGGGCGGTGTTCTCAAGAGCTCAAGATGCATGGATGGAAAAGTACAGCTATGTGTATATGCTCGCCAGCGATCCGTACGGCACCTTGTACACCGGCGTCACCTCGGACCTGGTCAAGCGCGTCTGGGAACATCGCAACGCCGTCGTGGAGGGCTTTACCAAACGCTACGATGTGCATAAGCTGGTCTGGTATGAAATGCACACCGATATCATGGAAGCGATCAAACGGGAAAAACAGATCAAGAAGTGGCGACGTAACTGGAAGGTGAATTTGGTGCAGGCTGGCAATCCAACCTGGCGGGATTTGTATCTGGACTTCACTGCGGATTAAAGACCGGCCCCGCGGTTGATACCGCTACATCCAGCCGTCGTTCCCGCGAAGGCGGGAACCCAAGTCAGTGCTGAAGCCGACGGCTGAGCAAGGAACTTGGGTTCCCGCCTTCGCGGGAACGACGGGGTATTTGCGGCACAGGAACGGCGGTCTAATTACTGCGCCCCCACCAAACTGGTCACATGAATCGTCTTCGTCTCCGGAATCTCATTGTGCGACAGCACCTTCAGCTGCGGCAACGCCCGGCGCAGGAAGCGCGACAGCATTGCCCGCAACGGACCCGGCACCAGCAGCACCGGCGTCAAGCCCATCTGTTCCTGCTGCGCCGCAGCCGCGCCGGCCTGCTGCGCAATCGTATCGGCCAGGCCAGGCTCGATCCCGGCGCCATCGCCGTTGGTACCCAGCGCCTGCATCAACAGCCGCTCGAGCCGGTTATCCAGGGTCATCACCGACAATTCATTCGTGCCTGGGAACAACTGCTGCACAATCGCCCGCCCCAGCGCAATCCTTACCACGGCGGTCAGGTCGGCCGGATCCTGGGTTTGCGGGGCATACTCAGCCAGGGTTTCGATCACGGTGCGCATATCACGGATGTGCACGCCTTCGACCAGCAAATTCTGCAACACTTTCTGCAAGGTCGACAGCGACACCAGCTTCGGCACCAGGTCTTCCACCAGCTTCGGCGCTTCCTTGGCCAGATGATCGAGCAACGCCTGCACTTCAGCCCGGCCCAGCAATTCCGACGCGTGCGTCGTGATCAAATGATTCAGGTGCGTTGCCACGACAGTACCGGCATCGACCACGGTATAACCCATGCTCTGCGCTTCATCGCGCAGCCCGGCATCGATCCATACCGCAGGCAAGCCGAACGCCGGATCGGTGGTCACCAGGCCAGGCAGGTTGCCGCTGGCCATGCCCGGATTGATCGCCAGAAACTGCCCGTTCATTGACTCGCCGCTACCGACTTCCACACCCTTGAGCGTGATGCGGTAGGCCGACGGTTTCAGCTCCAGGTTGTCGCGGATGTGTACCGGTGGCGCCAGGAAACCGACTTCCTGTGCGAACTTCTTGCGAATGCCTTTGATGCGCTTGAGCAGCTCGCCGCCCTGGGTCTTGTCGACCAGCGGAATCAGGCGATACCCGACTTCCAGCCCCAGCGTATCGACCGGCATGATGTCTTGCCAGCTGGCTTCTTCCTGCTCGGGCGCGGCAACCGGGGCCGGCGCTTCGACTTCTTCCGGCGGCGGGGCCTTGGCTTTCTTGTTGACCATATACGCACTGCCCGCAAGCGCGCCGGCCAGCAGCAGGAAGACCAGGTTCGGCATGCCAGGAATCAAGCCCATGCCGCCGATGATCGCGGCGGTGATGTACAGCACTTCCGGCTTGGCGAACAACTGGTGCACCAGCTGGGTGCCGATATCCTGGTCGCTGGCAACGCGCGACACCACGATACCGGCCGCGGTCGAGATGATCAGCGATGGAATCTGCGCCACCAGGCCGTCACCGATGGCCAGCAGGGTGTAGGTCTTGGCCGCTTCGCCGAAGGCCATGTCGTGTTGCAAAATACCAACCAGCAAGCCACCCACCACGTTGATGACGGTGACCATGATGCCGGCCACGGCATCGCCGCGCACGTATTTGCTGGCACCGTCCATCGCGCCGTAGAACTCGGCTTCCTGGGCCACTTCGGTACGGCGGCGGCGCGCTTCATCTTCGGCGATCAGGCCGGCGTTGAGGTCGGCGTCAATCGCCATCTGTTTACCCGGCATCGCGTCCAGGGCGAAACGGGCGCCCACTTCGGCGATACGGCCCGCACCTTTGGTGACGACGGTAAAGTTAATAATGGTCAGAATGATAAACACGACGATACCGACCGTGTAGTTGCCGCCGATCAGGAAGTGACCGAACGCTTCGATCACCTTACCGGCCGCGGCGCCGCCGGTGTGGCCTTCGGTCAGCACGATACGGGTCGAGGCCACGTTGAGCGACAGGCGCAGCATGGTCGACACCAGCAGGATGGTCGGGAAGGCCATGAAGTCGAGCGGCTTGACCGTGTACAGGCTGGTCAGCAGCACGATGACCGACAGGGCGATGTTGAAACTGAAGAACACGTCCAGCACGAAGGCCGGCAGCGGCAGGATCATCATCATCAGCAGCATGATGATGATGGCCGGCGCCGCGAGAGCGTTGCCGCCGCCTTTCATTGCACTTAACCACGAGGGCATGTTCAGGCGATTCATGGTGTGGCTCCGTTCTTCGGTTCAGGTTTGGTTTGCGATGCCGGGTCATGCGGGTCGAGCTCGGGTGGTACGCGCAGCTTGCTCGGACGGTCGGGGTAGGTTCCGCCATCCTTCTTGTAGGCGCGCAGCTGGAACACATACGCCAGCACTTCCGCCACCGCCGAGTACAGCGCTTCCGGAATCTCGTCGCCGATCTCGGTATGCTTGTGCAGCGCACGGGCCAGGGCCGGCGCTTCCAGCAGGGCCACATTATTTTCCTTGGCCAGTTCGCGGATGCGGGCCGCCACTTCATCGCTGCCCTTGGCCACCACGCGCGGCGCGCCGCGCTGGCCATCGGCGTACTTCAGCGCCACCGCGTAGTGGGTCGGGTTGGTCACCACCACGTCGGCGGTCGGTACGTCGGCCATCATGCGGCGCTGCGACATTTCGCGTTGCATCTGGCGAATCTTGCCCTTGATCTGGGGATTGCCGTCCGACTCTTTCGACTCCTGGATCATTTCCTGGCGCGTCATCTTGAGCTTGTTCGCGTAGTGCCAGATCTGGTACGGGCCGTCGATCGCGGCTACGATGCCGAGGCCGCCGACGATGTACAGAAACGCCGAACCGATCAGGTCGACCATGTGGGCGCTGCCGCTTTTCAGTGGCTCGACGGCCAGGCCGATGACGGCGTCTTTCTGGCTCATCACGACCATCCAGGCGATGGTGCCGACCACGATGGTCTTGGCGATCGCCTTGAGCAATTCGACCAGCGCGTTGGTGGAGACCATGTTGGTCAGGCCGCGCACGGGGTTGAGCTTGCTAAATTTCGGCATGAACGACTTGCTGCTGAACAGCCAGCCGCCGATCAGCAGGGGTGAAGCGAGCGCCACGATCATGACGGCGATGGCCAGCGGCAGACAGGCCAGCATGACCTGGGCGATATCGCTGGCCACGCGCAGGATCATGGCGTTGGGGTTGAAGATTTGCTCGCGGTCCATGGACAGGCCGGACACCATGGTCGCGTTCAGCTGGCGCACGATGCCGGCGCCGAAGAACCACAAGCTGCAGCCGGCCGTCATCAGGACAGTAAACGTCGCCACTTCCCGCGATCGGGGCACGTCGCCTTCTTCGCGCGCCTGCTCCAATCGCTTGGGTGACGCTGCTTCTGTCTTTTCTGCGTCGCTACTGTCTGACATGCCAGGCTCCCGTTAACAGATGCCATTATTCGCGATATTGCTCTAGAGCTATCCAGCGATTAAGGCGGCAAACAGGGCTCAATTCGGGTAGTGGCAGGCGAACGGGGGTGTAGGCCGTGCTCTCGTATAATTAAAAATTATCAATTTCTACCCGAACATCATGAATTCGCTGGTTCCGCCCGATCCCCAAGAGCCGCTCGTCGCGGCCGACCTCAAGGAGGATGGCGACTTTTCCGACATGCTCAGCGAGCAGCGCATCCTGCTGCCCGGGGCACAGATGTTGACAGCGTTTCTGATCATCCTGCCGTTCAACGGCGGTTTCCGGCAGATCGTGCAGGCCGAGAAAATGGTATTCCTGGCAACCTTCGTGCTGGCGTTGACGAGTCTGGTGTTGTTGAGTGCGCCAGCCATTCAGCACCGGCTGATGCGGCCATTGAACGACCGCGCGCGCTTCAAGCGCGTTGCGACGCGGCAGATCGTGGCGGGGGCCTTTACCTTGGGGGTAGCCTTGATACTGGCGACCAACCTGGTGATTTCGGAAGTGTTCGGCAGCGTTGTGGGGATGGTGACGGCGGGTGGGATCGCCACCTTTATCCTGTCCATATGGTGGCTGTTGCCGGCTTATCTGAAGCGAATGCACGGCTACTAGACACTGTCCACCGTCGTTCCCGACCCGCGCCGCCGAGGCGCGGGAAGGACAGGCCTCAGCGGCTCTTCTTCGCCTCGGCCTGCTTGACCGTCTGATCGATCGCGCCAAAAATCGACTTTCCTGCCCCATCGAGCATCTCGATCCTGATCGTGTCGCCAAACAGCATGAACGGCGTGCTAGCGACGCCATCGTCGATCATCTCCAGCGCGCGTTTCTCGGCAATGCACGAATAGCCGCGCTTGGCATCCTTGTTCGATACCGTGCCCGAACCGATGATCGTACCGGCGCGCGCATTGCGGGTTTTGCACAAATGTGCCAGCAGTTGCGCGAAGTTGAATACCATATCGACGCCTGCATGCGGCTGCCCGACCAGCTTGCCATTCCAGGTCGAACGCAGCGGCAGATGTACCTTTGCATCCTGCCAGTGATCGCCCAGCTCATCGGGCGTGACGGCAACCGGCGAGAACGAGGACGCCGGCTTGGACTGCAAAAACCCGAAGCCTTTGGCCAGCTCGGCCGGAATCAGGTTGCGCAGCGAGACGTCGTTCACCAGCATGAGCAACCTGATCTGCTGAAACGCCTGATCGGGCGTGCTACCCATCGGCACGTCGCCCGTGATCACGGCCACCTCGGCCTCGAAATCGATGCCCCACTCCTCATGCGCCAGGACGATCTCGTCCGTCGGCCCCAGGAAATCGTCGCTGCCGCCCTGGTACATCAGCGGATCTTCCCAGAACGAGGCCGGCATGTCGGCATTGCGCGCCTTGCGCACCAGCTCGACGTGATTGACGTACGCCGAGCCGTCAGCCCACTGAAACGCGCGCGGCAGCGGCGCCATGCATTTGGCGGGATCGAAATCGAAACTGCGCGAAGTCCGTCCGCTGTTGAGCATCTGGTACATATCGCTCAGCTGGGGCGAGATGAATGCCCAGTCGTCCAGCGCCGCCTGCAGGGTGGGTGCGATGCCGTCGGCCAGGTGCGCCGTTTTCAGGTCGCGCGAGACGACCGCCAGCTGGCCGTCGCGGCTACCATCCTTGAGTGTGGCTAATTTCATAATCTTATCCGGCGCGCGCGTTCAACCCGGCACCAGCAAGTCCAGCCTGGCCTGGTCCAGATAGCACCACTCGCCTTCGGCCAGGCCGAGCGACTCCAGCGTCAGCTGGCCAATGGCGGACCGGTGCAGCGCACTGCAATGGTTCCCGGCCGCGGCCAGCATGCGTTTGACCTGGTGATACTTGCCTTGTTCCAGCACGATCTCCAGCTGATGCTCGCCGCGCTGAACGCAGCTCAGGGCTGCCAGCGGCGCCGGCTCGTCATGCAGTTTGACGCCGGACAGGAGTTGCGCAATCAGTTCAGGCGTGACGGGGTCCTGCGTGGTGGCCTGATATATCTTGGGGATGTGCCGCTTCGGCGACGATTGGGTGTGGATAAACGGACCATCGTCCGACATCAGCAACATGCCGGTGGTGTCGTGATCGAGCCGGCCCACCGGCTGCACGTCGCGCCAGGTGAATTGTTCGGGCAGCAAGGTCAGCACGCCGGGGTGATGGCTAGGCTTGCGCGAACACTCGACATTGACGGGTTTGTGCAGCGCAATATACACATGTTCGCGGTAAACCCATTCGTCGTCGAAGATCGTCATGACCAGCCCATCGGTGTCGATGGCAGTCTTGTAGTCGGTGTAGGGGGCGCCGTTGATGACGACTTCGCCGTCTTCAATAAGGGCGCGGCAATATTTGCGTGTGCCGAAGCCCTGCGATTGCAGGATGCGGTCCAGGGATAATTTACTCATGGGCGAGACTTTACCAGATGCGCCTTTGACCGGATAGGAATGCTCCTAGCGGTTTGTAGGATAAAGACCCGATTGATGGCGGGTTAAGGAAGAGCCTTTACGCATCTTTGACACAGATCAAGAATGGCAAGACCCCGATTGTTAAACTGAAACCTCAGTAGGAATCGGCCTAACGCTACCTGCGAATGCTTACGGTAACACTAGGGCAATTGAACCGGACAAACATGATGAGGACCAGGATGCGCACCATTACTTCCGCCGCCACGCAAATGAACACCGCCGACTTCCTGGAATCGGCCGCCGACAATCTTCCCGATAATCCGCTGGCCCAGTCGGCGCTGGAGACGACGCGTGACGCGATAGCGCGCTGGACCGGCGGCATCCATCTGCCGCGCATGCTGGTGCCGGGCATGGTGCGCGTGTCGCCGCAGGCGCGCTGGTATGCGCAGGCCAACAATGGCTTTCAGGAATGGCTCAGCCAGGGTGGTTTCGCGCAGGGCTACGATGGCGATACGGTGCAAGTCAACAACACCGATTGCGCCGGCCAGGCTGTCCTGGACATCGACTGCGCAGAGCGCAACGTGGAACGCCTGCGGATGGTCGACGCCGACAGCAGCGATGCCTGCATCGACTGATCGCGGCGCCATACTGTCGCCGGCGCCCTTGAGCGCGCCGGCAAGCTCCCGCTCCGGCATGCTCCCGCTCCGGTCCTGATGCGGATCCCTTATTATTGCCAATGGCAGGCATGAGCGATCCGCCACTCCCGGCCTCCCGGCGCGGGATTGGCGGGCTCGAAGGCGTCAACGTCCCTCGCGCGTGGCCAGTACACGGTCGATCAGGCCGTATTGCGCCCCTTCGGCGGCCGACATGTAATTGTCGCGGTCCGAATCCTTTTCAATTTGCGCCAGCGTTTGTCCGGTGCGTTCGGCATAGATGGTATTGAGGCAGTGACGCAGGTACAGCACTTCGCGCGCCTGGATTTCGATGTCGGCGGCCACGCCCTGCGAGCCGCCATGCGGCTGGTGCATCATGAGGCGCGCATTGGGCAAGGCGTAACGCTTGCCGATCGCACCCGCCGCCAGCAGGAATGAGCCCATGCTGGCGGCGAAACCCGTGCACAGGGTCGACACGTCCGGTTTGATGAACTGCATCGTGTCGTAGACCGCCATGCCGGCATACACGGAGCCGCCCGGCGAATTGATGTAGAGCGAAATATCCTTGTCGGGATTGTCCGATTCCAGGAACAGCAATTGGGCGACGATCAGGTTGGCCGATTGCTCGGTCACCTCGCCGACCAGGAAAATCACGCGCTCTTTCAGCAGGCGCGAGTAAATATCGAAGGCGCGCTCGCCGCGTCCCGTTTGTTCGATCACGGTGGGCACCAGGCCCAGCCCCATTGGAATATTCGAAGTCATAAGCGTTCTTTCGCGGTAGAGTTGAATCGCTGAGTCGATTCTGCCCGCTTGACGCATGCGGCCCGGCGACGTGTGACATCGAAAAAAAATATCGCTGGCGTGTCACATCCGGGCAGTGCCGGGCGTCATGTGGTACCCGCACCCTCACAGGAGATTCCCGATGCCGCGCACGACCGATACCGACGGCGCCTTGTTCGAACAGCTTCGGCCGCGCCTGACAGCGATCAGCCGCCGCATCGTCGGCAGCGAGGCCGAAGCCGAGGACATCGTCCAGGACTGTTTTCTCAAGTGGCAAGGCGCCGAACAGGCGGCACTGGCCACGCCGGCGGCCTGGCTGACCACCGTCGTACAGCACCAGTCGATCGACTGCCTGCGCAAACGCGCCCGCGATATGATTGCCGCCCGTACCGCCCTGGAACTGGTGCCCGACGTGCCGCCCGCGCCGCCGGAGGATGGCTTGCTGCGGCGCGCCGAACTGGGCGAGGCGCTGGCCCGCCTGCTGGCATGCCTGTCGCCGTCCGAGCGGCTGGCATTGATTCTGCATGAAGTTTTCGAACGCGAACATGCCGACATTGCGGCGGCGCTGGGCACAAATACCGTGAATGCACGTCAATACCTGGCGCGCGCTCGGCGGCACTTGCGTGAGGACGAAACCGAAGCGCCGGCCAGCGAGAAACTCTGCCGCGAGCTGGTACGGCGCTTCCAGGCCGCGATCAACGGCATGGACGTGGCGGCGATGGTGACCCTGCTCGGTGAGGAGCAGCCGGTGTCGGTGCACCAATCCCCTCGCCTGCGGATCCGTGCCGGCGCATGTGCCAACGATGCGTCGTACCGCGCCGTGCTGGCGGCCTAGGGTTCGGTCGGCGCGCGGAAGTGGACGAACATGTTAATCGACGGCGATATGCGCCCCGTACGGCCAGACGAACACACATCGACAAGATGGCGCAATAAACAATGGTGGAATAAACAATGGCGGGAATAACATCGGCTGGATGGAAAACGGCGGCTTCACGCCGCCGCTTCCACGTCCCGGTGAGAGGACTTCATGCGAGGAATTGTAATTCTCTCTATGCCGCATCATGATGCGGTTAGTAGTTCATTTCAAACAATATGCTGCCAACACAGGGTGTACTTTTTATATCGGCCTCCCTTGGAAAGAACTACAGGTCTAATATAGGACACCTGCCCGAACTTTCAAGGAAAATATTCGCCTCGCGATATTAATGCAACGCTGGCCGTGCCGCCGGGCCCAGGGTTTTGACCATTCCCGCCCCCACGGACGCACCGAACTTCTTCAGCACCCGCTCCGGCAAACCTTCGTGCGCCGTGTAGTCGACAATATCCTCGGCCTTGACCACATCGCGCGCCGTCGTCTCGACCGTGCCGAAGCCGTCGGCCAGGCCCATATCGACCGCCTTGGCGCCGCTCCAGAACAGGCCCGAGAAGGTCTCCGGCGTCTCTTTCAGGCGCTTGCCGCGGCCGGTCCGTACCACGGCAATGAATTGCTGGTGGATTTCGTTGAGCATGGCCTGGCCATGCGCCTTGTGCTTGTCCGATTGCGGGCTGAAAGGATCGAGAAATCCCTTGTTTTCGCCGGCCGTGAGCAAACGCCGCTCGACCCCGAGTTTTTCCATCGTGCCGGTAAAGCCGAAACCGTCCATCAGTACGCCGACCGATCCGACAATGCTGGCCTTATTCACAAAGATCTTGTCGGCGGCAGCGGCAATATAATAGCCGCCGGAGGCGCAGATTTCATCGACCACCACATATACCGGCTTGGTCGGATAGGCCTGTTTCAGGCGCAGGATCTCATCGACGATATTGCCCGCCTGGACCGGACTGCCGCCCGGGCTGTTAATGCGCAGGACCACCGCCACCGAGCCGGCATCGGCAAATGCCTTGTTCAATGAAGGAATGACCACATCGGCCGAACCGCTGCCTTCGGACTCGATGCTGCCGTCGATTTCAATCAGCGCGGTATGGCGCCCCAGCGTTTCCATGTCCGAACCGCTGAAATCGAAATCGAAAAACGCCCACAGCGCGAAAAACGCCAGCCCGAGGAAGGTCAGCTTGAAGAAAATTCCCCAGCGGCGCGTGGCGCGCTGTTCGCGCACGGTGGCAAAAACCAGCTTTTCCAGGGTGTCGCGTTCCCAGTTGCCGGTGGTCGGTGCCGCCGCCAGCGCTGTTTCCTTGGAATCGCCGAAAGTGTTGTCGCTCATAAATCGCTTTACGTAATAGGGTGTCGGTACTGCGTGCTCAAGCCGCGGGCGGCTTGATGAACTCGTCGGGTTGCCAGTAAATCTGCCCATCTTCCTCGCGCACGCCGATCGGACGCAGGCGGCCGCCCTTGCACGGTCCACCCGCGCAAAAGCCGCTTTCCGGTACATAGATGGCGCCGTGGGTCGAGCACATCAGGTACAGGCCGCTGGACTCGAAGAACTCGCCTTCGGCCCAGTCCAGCTCGATGGGCACATGGGCGCAGCGGTTCAGGTAGGCGTACACCGTGCCTTTGTGACGCACCACGAAGCCGGTAGCCTTGTCGCCGAAGGCGCTGACGCCAAAACGCACGCCGCGTCCGCCTTCGAGCACTTGCTCCGAACCGCAGACCAGCACGCCGTCGGCCTGGTCCGCCATCATGCGTTCTCGCTCAGCCAGGTACGCAGCTGGGCCACGGTTTCGGCGGAGTAGATGGGATTGCAGGCGCTCAGCTGCTCGTGCGGATGGGCGCCATATTGCACGGCAATCGCGGCCGCGCCAGCGTTATTCGCCATCAGCAGGTCGTGCGTGGTGTCGCCGATCATCACGGTGCGCTTCAGATCCTGCCCCAGCTCGCGGGTCAGTTCCTGCAGCATGGCCGGATGCGGCTTTGAGAATGTCTCATCGGCGCAACGGGTGGCGTCGAACAACGACAGCAGCCCGACCGCGTTGAGCGACCGGTTCAAGCCAACGCGGCTCTTGCCGGTGGCCACCGCCAAAAAGTAAGCTTCCTGCGAAAGTTCGGCCAACATCTCGCGAACGCCGTCGAACAGTACCAGTTCGTGGTCTTTCGATAGAAAGTGAAAACGGTAACGCTCGACCATGCGCGGATAAAAAGCGGGGTCGATATTCGGCATCACGGCCTGCATCGCTTCGTGCAAGCCCAGGCCGATCACGTGCGAAGCGGCATCGTCGCGCGGAATCGGCAAGCCGAGGTCCTTGGCGGCGGCCTGGATGCACTTGACGATGGTGGACGTGCTGTCCATCAAGGTTCCGTCCCAGTCGAAAACGATCAGATCAAATTGCTTACGTGCCATGTATTGCGGCCGCTTGTGGCGGCCGGCTCCTTCCAGGATTGTTCAACGCGGACTATTCTCGTGAGACTAGCGCGGTGCTGTGTTCAGCGGTTTCCCCAAGCTTACCAAGAAACGTTCGCACTCTGCTGGCAACGGTGCATTTATCGTCACATCCTTGCCGGTTTCAGGATGGGTAAACGTAATCTGGTGCGCGTGCAGGAACATCCGCTTGAGCGCGCCGCGCGTGGCGTCGGCTTTCAGCAGGACGCGGTTTAACGCAAAATCGCCGTACTTGTCGTCGCCAATGATGGGAAAGCCCGACGAAGCCAGATGAACGCGAATCTGGTGGGTACGTCCGGTTTTCAGCTCGGCTTCGAGCAGGGCGAATTTGTCGAACTTGCGCAGCAGGCTGAACACGGTATGCGACTCCATGCCGCCGGCTTGCACGCAGACGCGGCGCTCGCCATCGGCCGTGGTGAACTTGTGCAGCGGCAGCTTGATGTGCTGGCGCGCGTTTTTCCAGTCGCCGTACACCATGGTGAGATAGCGCTTGTCGGTCAGGCCATCGCGCATCTGCTCGTGCAGATTGGTCAGGGCCGAGCGTTTTTTCGCCAGCAACAGCAGGCCCGACGTTTCACGGTCGAGCCGGTGCACCAGTTCCAGGAACTTGGCATCCGGCCGGGCCGCGCGCAACTGTTCGATCACGCCGTAGGACACGCCCGAGCCGCCGTGCACCGCCACGCCGCAAGGCTTGTCGATGATGAGCAGGTGCGCGTCTTCAAACAGGATCGGGAATTCGGCGCCCGGCACCACGGCGGTCGATTTCTCGGCCACCCGCACCGGCGGAATGCGCACCACGTCGCCGCTTTCGAGCCGGTACAACTGGTCGATACGGCCCTTGTTGACCCGTACCTCGCCCGAGCGCAGGATGCGGTAAATATGGCTTTTCGGAACGCCCTTACAGACCCGCAACAAGTAGTTGTCGATCCGCTGTCCGGCTTCCTCTTCGGTAATTGTGACAAATTGGGCTTGAACGGGGGCCTGTGATGAAGGGGGAACAACATCGTTTTGCATCTTCATTTGCTCTGTCTTCCCAGAAATTCTCTCTAAGTCCTTCATTTTGAATATATAATCGACAGGCGGCGGTCAAACCTCTGCTGGTGTAAGAATTAAAACGATATTTTACACAGGGGCGTCTCCATCGGCCCCGCCAAATTGCAAATTCGATGGAAAAAATGTGTACGCACATCCCGGCGCGAATCAAGGTTGCACCGTTGTTGTAATCGGATAACGCGCAAGGCTGCGGAATGGATTGTTTGGAATTGTAAGGATAAGTACTGGCAAGCTGTCCCTCGGGGCCAGCTCGCCGGATGATGGCGTCGATAACGCTTGTCGTTTTCGCCCGACCCGATGTAAGCCTCATCCTGAAGGCTTGAGAATAAGGGCTGGTGTTTAAGCCTGGTATCGAAGTCTTAGTATGTTCGCTGGCTACGGTTTGGCTCACTGATTTGCTCACCGCCTGGCTTTGTCTGTGCCCCGATCACACCGGGGCTGCTTCAGCTAAGTTGCAGGTGATGCGTGCACTCGGCATGTCGATCGACCCCACCGCGCCCTGTCGCGGCCGTAACGCTTTGCGTTGCTGCGCCGTGCGAAAAGGCATACCCACCCTCCACTTCCCTTCCCGCGTACATCCCTGTACTTTTCGCCGCCCTGCGCCCAGCGCTGAGCGGCACTAGAACGGCCCCCGGGTCGCGGAGTCAATAAAAATGAAACGCATGTTGTTTAACGCTACGCAGCAGGAAGAACTGCGCGTAGCGATTGTCGACGGTCAGAAACTGATCGACATCGATATCGAAACCGCTGGTCGCGAACAGCGCAAGTCGAATATCTACAAGGGCGTGATTACCCGGATCGAACCGTCGCTCGAAGCCTGCTTCGTCAGCTACGGCGAAGACCGCCACGGTTTCCTGCCATTCAAGGAAGTCGCCCGTACCTATTTCCGCGAAGGCGTCGATGTCCGTACCGCTTCGGTCAAGGAAGCGCTGCGCGAAGGCCAGGAAATCATGGTCCAGGTCGAAAAAGAAGAACGCGGCAACAAGGGCGCCGCCCTGACCTCCTTCGTTTCCCTGGCCGGCCGTTATCTGGTCCTGATGCCGAATAACCCGCGTGGCGGCGGTGTGTCGCGCCGGGTCGAAGGCGAAGAACGCCAGGAACTGCGCGAAACGATGGACAAGCTGGACCTGCCGCAAGGCATGTCGGTGATTGCCCGCACCGCCGGCATCGGCCGCAATGTCGAAGAACTGCAGTGGGACTTGAATTACCTGATGCAACTGTGGCGCGCGATCGAAGGCGCCGGCAAGTCGGCCAGCGGCGCCTTCCTGATCTACCAGGAATCGTCGCTCGTGATCCGCGCGATCCGCGACTACTTCCAGCCCGATATCGGCGAGATCCTGATCGATACCGACGATATCTACGAACAAGCGCACCAGTTCATGCGCCACGTAATGCCCGACATGATCCACCGGGTCAAGCGTTACAGCGACGATGTACCGCTGTTTTCACGCTTCCAGATCGAACACCAGATCGAAACCGCGTATTCCCGCACAGTACCATTGCCGTCCGGCGGCGCCATCGTCATCGACCACACCGAAGCCCTCGTTTCGGTCGACGTCAACTCCGCCCGCGCCACGCGCGGCTCCGACATCGAAACCACGGCATTCAATACCAACTGCGAAGCTGCCGAAGAAGTAGCACGCCAGCTGCGCCTGCGCGACCTTGGCGGCCTGATCGTCATCGACTTCATCGACATGGAAGTGGCGAAGAACCAGCGCGAAGTCGAAACGCGCCTGAAAGACGCCCTGCACCACGACCGTGCACGCGTACAGATGGGCAAGATTTCCCGTTTCGGCCTGATGGAACTGTCGCGCCAGCGCCTGCGCCCTTCGCTGTCGGAAGGCTCGCACGTGACCTGCCCGCGCTGTTCCGGCACCGGCCACATCCGCGATACCGAATCGTCCGCCCTGCAGGTGCTGCGCATCATCCAGGAAGAAGCGATGAAGGAAAACTCGGCCACCATCCACGTGCAGGTTCCCGTGGATGTTGCCGCTTTCCTGCTCAATGAAAAGCGTGGCGAAGTGCTCAAGATCGAGAACCGCCACCGCATCAGCGTGATCCTGATCCCGAACAAGCATCTGGACACGCCGCACTACAAGCTCGAACGCATCAAGCACGACGATCCGCGCCTCGAAGACAGCCAGGCCAGCTACAACCTGGCCGAAGAAGCTGAAACCGACATGGCTTACAGCAAGCGCCAGAAGGAAGAAGTCAAGCCGCGCCAGGAAGCCGTCGTCAAGACCATCACCCCGGACCAGCCTGCGCCAATGGTGGACCGCTCCGAAGTGCTCAAGCCGGTCGCCCCGCCAGTCCAGGCACCGGTACTGACCGCGCCCGAGGAAGAAGGATTCCTGGCCAAGATCATGGGTTTCTTCTTCAAGAAGGAAGCACCCGTCATCGTCGCTCCGGCACCCGTGGCCCCGATCAAGCCGGCCGCCGCGCCTGCCGGCCGCGAAGACCGCAACGGCCGTGGCCCGCGTGCCCGTACCCGTGGCGGCAAGCCGGACGGCCGTCCTGAGCGCGAGCCAGGCAAGCCAGCCGCACTGGAAGAAGCCGGCAAGCCGGGCGACGCCGACAAGGCCGCCCGTCCGCCGCGTCCTCCACGCCCACCGCGCGAGCCGCGTGAAGCCCAGGTCGACGCCGCCGGCGCGCCAGTGGCGCCGCGCGCTGAACGTGCGGAACGCCCGGAGCGTGGCGAGCGTCCTGAACGTGGCGAGCGCACCGAGCGCACCCCGCGTCCACCGCGCGAACGCGCCGACTACCGCACTCCGGTAGCCGAAGCGAAGACCGACGAACTGGCTGTTTCGCCGGTCGTGGCCGCCGCAGCAGTGGTCAATGTCACCGTCCCGCAAGGCGATGAAGAAGCCGCCGTGCCGAAAATGATCACCACGATCGGCCCGAACGGTGAAGAAATCGAAGTCGAAGCTGGTGGCGATGAGCCGCGCCGCCGGCGTCGTCGTGGCGGCCGCAACCGCAATCGCCGCGACCGCGACCAGGCCGAGGGCATGGAAGGCGAAGACGGCGACGGTGTCAACGAAGCCAGCTTCACCGTCGAACCAGCGCCAGCGGATGCACCGTCGTCGTTCGAGAAAGCAGCAGTGCCGGTGTTCGCCGCAGCCGAGCCGGTTGTCGCCGAGGCAACACCAGTGGAAGCTGCGCAAGCTGAAGCGGAAGCCGCACCTGAGCCCGTGTCGGAATACGTAGTGGCGCCAGCGCCGGTGGAAGCACCAGCGCCTGCGCCAGTCGAAGCTGCACCAGCTCCGGCCCCGGTAGTGGAAGCGGCACCGGCACCTGCCGAGCCAGCTCCAGTGGCCGAGGTAGTTGCCGAAGCAGCGCCCGACGTTGCTCCAGCCGTTGCTCCAGTAGTTGCTCCGGTACGCGAAGAAATCGTGCCAGCAACGATGTTCACCCCGGCCGATCCGGTTGCTGAGGAAGCTGCGGAAGCGGTTGCCGAAGCAGCGGCTGCTGATGCAGCGGCTACCGAAGCAATGGCTGCAGCAGCGGCGCCTGTCGCAGCGGCTGCCGAAGCACCAGTGGCTGTCGACACAGCGCCCGCACCAGCACCTGTCGCAGCACCTGCGCCGGCCCCTGTCGCGCCACCAGCGCCAGTTGCACCAGCGCCGGTTACCCCAGCACCAGTTGCAGCGGCGCCGGTTGCCGACCTCTCCGAGATCCTCGGTTCGGCCGGCCTGACCCTGGCAGCCACCGATCCTGAAAAGCTGCGTGCAGCCCAGGAAGCGGCCGCCAACGCAGCGCCACCGGTGCGCGTGCCACGCGAGCGCAAGCCGCTGCCGCCGCAAGTCGATGAGCCGCTGGTCCAGGTGGACACCAGCCGCCAGTAATCAGGGCGCAACATAAAAAGGGGAAGCTGAGGCTTCCCCTTTTTTACGTTAAAAACCAGCGTCTTTTCTTCGAACCAGAGTGAACGATGACCCTTCCAGCCGATATCCCTCCCGCTCCCGTCACCCTGCGCATGGCTTTCTGGTACTGGCTCAAGCTCGGCTTCATCAGCTTTGGCGGGCCGGCCGGGCAGATTGCGCTGATGCACACCGAACTGGTCGAGCGGCGCCGCTGGATTTCCGAACAGCGCTTCCTGCACGCGCTCAACTACTGCATGCTGCTCCCCGGCCCGGAAGCGACCCAGCTTGCCATCTATATCGGCTGGCTGTTGCACAAGACCCGCGGCGGCATCCTGGCCGGACTGCTGTTCTTCCTGCCCTCGCTGCTGATCCTGATCGTCCTGTCGTGGATTTACATGGCCTACGGCACCCTGCCTGTGGTCGCCGGCATCCTGTACGGCATCAAGCCCGCCGTGGTGGCCGTGGTGCTGGCAGCCGCCTGGCGCATCGGCTCGCGCACGCTGAAAAACCGCACCTTGCTGGCGATTGCCGTCGCCGCCTTCCTCGCCATCGCGCTGGGCGAGCTGCCGTTTCCGCTGATCGTGCTGGTCGCGGCCAGCATCGGCTTCATCGGCGGACGGCTGCTGCCGGCGCAGTTCCAGGTCGGCGGCCAGCACCCGGACAGCCGCGCTTCGTACGGCATCGCGCTCATCGACGACAACACCCCCACGCCAGCCCACGCCCGCTTTACCTGGCCGCGCCTGGCGCGCGTGGCCCTCGGTGGCCTGGCCCTGGGCGCCGGCGTGTGGCTGCTGCTGGCGTGGCGCTACGGCGCGGCCGGCGCGCTGGCCCAGATGGGCTGGTTCTTCACCAAGGCCGCGCTGATGACCTTCGGGGGCGCCTACGCCGTGCTGCCCTATGTGTACCAGGGCGGCGTGGAGCACTATCAATGGCTCACCGCACCCCAGATGATCGATGGCCTGGCGCTGGGCGAAACCACGCCCGGGCCTCTGATCATGATCGTCGCCTTCGTCGGCTTCGTGGGTGCCTGGAGCCACGCCATTTTCGGCCCCGGCAGCGTGCTGCTGGCCGGCGTGGCCGGCGCCTGCGTGGCCACCTTCTTCACCTTCCTGCCCTCGTTCATGTTCATCCTGGCCGGCGGACCGCTGGTGGAAGCGACACGCGACAATGTGCGCATGACGGCGCCGCTGACCGCCATTTCGGCGGCGGTGGTGGGCGTGATAGTCAGCCTGGCAGTGTTCTTCGGCCAGCACGTATTCGTGCAGAACGGCCAGATTGACATCGCGGCAATCGCCATCAGCGCGGCCGCCTGCGTGGCCCTGTTCCGCTTCAAGGTAGGGACCATCAAACTGCTCGCCGCCTGTGCCGTCGCGGGCCTCGTGCTATCGTATCGGCATGGCTGAAAAAATTATCATGCTCAGCGACGGCCGCGCGCCGTCGCCGGCAATCCCCGCGCGGCTCGATGCGCCCACCGGCCTCCTGGCCGACGCACTCGGGCGGCCCCTGCACGACCTGCGCATTTCCGTCACCGACCGCTGCAATTTCCGCTGCGTCTACTGCATGCCCAAGGAAGTGTTCGACAAGGACTACGCTTACCTGCCGCATGCATCGCTGCTCTCATTCGAGGAAATCACCCGCATCGCCAGCCTGTTCGTCGCCCACGGCGTGGAAAAGCTGCGCCTGACCGGCGGCGAACCGCTGCTGCGCAAGAATCTGGAACGCCTGGTCGGCATGCTCAGCGCCCTGCGCACCCCGAGCGGCCGCCCGCTCGACATCACCCTCACCACCAACGGCTCGCTGCTGGCGAAAAAAGCGCAGTCCCTGAAAGATGCGGGCCTGAACCGGGTTACTGTGTCGCTCGACTCGCTGGACGACGCCACCTTCAAGCGCATGAACGATGTCGACTTTGCGGTGGCCGACGTGCTGGCCGGGATCGACGCCGCCCACGCCGTGGGCCTGGGGCCCATCAAGATCAACATGGTGGTCAAGGCCGGGATGAACGACCAGGAAATCGTACCCATGGCGCGCCACTTCAAGGGCAGCCCGTACATCCTGCGCTTCATCGAATACATGGATGTGGGCGCATCGAACGGCTGGAACCTGGCCGAAGTGATCCCGTCGGCAGAAGTGGCGCGCCGCATCTCGGCCGAGATGCCTTTGGTGCCGCAGCAAGCCAACTACAGCGGCGAAACCGCCGCGCGCTGGCGCTACGCCGACGGCAGCGGCGAAATTGGCCTCATCTCCAGCGTCACCCAGGCCTTCTGCAAGGATTGCTCGCGCGCGCGCCTGTCGACCGAGGGCAAGCTGTACACCTGCCTGTTCGCCACCCGCGGCCACGACCTGCGCGCCCTGCTGCGCGAAGGGCGCAGCGACGCCGAAATCTCGGCCGCCGTCGGCGCGCTGTGGAACGTGCGCGCCGACCGCTATTCCGAAACCCGTACCATCAACACCAGCGGCATTGAAAGCGGCGGCCCGCGCCAGGGCAAACGCGTCGAAATGTCGTACATCGGCGGTTAAATGACTTCACCGGACGATATCACCGGCCTGATTCTGGCCGGGGGACGCGGCACCCGCATGGGCCACGTCGACAAGGGCCTGCAGCGCTTTGGCGGCGCCAGCATGGCCGAGCATGTGATGCGGCGCCTGGCGCCGCAGGTCGGCACCCTGGCCATCAACGCCAACCAGAACCTGGAGGTCTATGCCGGTTTCGGCGTACCAGTATGGCCGGACCAGCTGACCGGTTTCGAGGGTCCGCTGGCCGGGCTGGCCACCGGCATGGCCCGTTGCGCCACGCCGCTGCTGGTCACGGCGCCATGCGACTCGCCGTTTCTGCCGCACGACCTGGTAGCGCGCCTGCACCTGGCACTCGACGCCGGCGGCGCCGACCTGGCGCTGGCCGAAACCGGTGAAGCCGGACCGGATGGCGTGCCGCGCATCCAGCCGCAGCCCGTGTTCGCCCTCGTCAGGACCACCACCCTGCCCCGGCTGGAAGCCTACCTCGCCGGCGGCGGACGGCGCATGGATGGGTGGTACGGCGGCATCAGGGTGGTGCGCGTGCGCTTCGACGACGCTGGCGCCTTCCGCAACATCAACACGCTGGACGAACTGCGCCAGTGCGAACCTGAATGATCCCTCACCCAAGCTCACCATGACCATACCGACCCTGAACGACGTCACCAGCTGTTTGTCCGCCTACGACCCGGACGCCCTGCCCGTGCGCGACGCGCAGCGCATCATCCGCGACTTCATCAAACCGGTCGGCGCCATCGAACAGGTAGCGCTGCTGGCGGCGCTGGACCGGGTGCTGGGTGAGGACATCATCTCGCCGATCAGCGTGCCGGCGCACGACAATTCGGCCATGGACGGCTATGCCCTGCGTGGCGCCGACCTGTTGGAGGATGCACCGGTCACGCTGGCGGTGATGGGCACCGTGCTCGCGGGCCGCCCGTCCGACGTGGTTCCCGGCGGCGGCGAATGCGTGCGCATCATGACCGGCGGCGTCATGCCGGCCGGCTGCGACAGCGTGATCCCGCAGGAACTGGTCGCGGCAATCGGCGTGGACAGCATCACCATCGCCCCGGGCGTGATTCGCACCGGCGACAACCGCCGTTTCGCGGGCGAAGACCTGATGGCCGGCAGCGCCGCCCTGCGCAAGGGTAAAGTCATCCGCCCCGCCGACCTGGGGCTGCTGGCCTCTCTCGGCATTGCCACGGTGCCGGTGACGCGGCGCCTGCGCGTGGCATTCTTCTCCACCGGCGACGAACTGCGTTCGATCGGCCAGCCGCTCGATGCCGGCTGCGTCTACGACAGCAACCGCTACACCCTGCACGGCATGCTCACGCGCCTCGGTTGCGAGATCGTCGACATGGGCGTCGTGCGCGACGATCCGCAAGCGCTGGAAGACGCATTGCGCCACGCCTGCGAAAACGTGGACGCCATCGTCACCTCCGGCGGCGTATCGGTTGGCGCGGCCGACTACACGCGCCAGATCATGGCCAAACTGGGCGACGTGAGCTTCTGGAAGATCGGCATGCGCCCGGGCCGGCCGTTCGCATTCGGGCGCATCGCCTCGAACGGCCACAGTGCCTTCCTGTTTGGCCTGCCCGGCAATCCGGTGGCGGTAATGGTGTCGTTCTACTTTTTCGCGCGCGACGCGCTGCTGCGCATGATGGGTGCCGAGGCGCCGCTGCCGATGCTCAAGGTGCGTTCGGCCGGCGCGATCCGCAAAAAACCGGGCCGCACCGAATACCAGCGCGGCATCCTCGGGTCCGATGACGAGGGCCGGCAGAGTGTGCGCATCACCGGGTCGCAAGGCTCCGGCATCCTGCGTTCGATGAGCGAGGCGAACTGCATGGTGATCTTGCATGATGAGCAAGGCAACGTCGATGCGGGCGATCTTGTCGACATCATGCTGTTCGAAGGGCTGATTTGAGCAATGTAAGTGATTAGACAACGATAAATAATGCATTTCAATAACTAAAAACAAGGAATACGAAGAAATCGTTATGAAAGTAATATCAACCTATTTGCATAAATGTGGTGTTTCTGATATTTTTGTTGTTTTCAAGTCACTCTCATTTGTCGTAGCTTGCGTATTTATTGCTGTGTTTTCTATGGAGTTTTCATAGGAGAAATGCCTTAAAAGCATCATTGATAGTAATTTCCTATCGTTCTGATCGTCAGTTTTTATTAGAGAACGGGCCAGCCCGCTTGCTAGTATCAATCTCTACCCAAACCAATTTGGTCAGAGATCATGAAGCCCGCAAGCAGCATTGCCGTCGCAAGTTACAAGGTTCCCGGGCCTGTGCGGGCCTGCGTATTCATGCTGGGGGCGGTGCTGATACTGGCGGCGAACCCGGTCCAGGCAGCGTCCAGCACCCGTGTCGAGAAATGCAGCTGGGACCATCCAGGCGTGAACCCCTTCATGGGCGATGTGGTGGCGGCGGTCGACCGTTACCGCGACATTCCGCCGCTGGTGCGCACGCGCCTCAAGGAGCGCATGGCCGACCGCAATTTCGATGAATTCGTCACCATCGGACGCGATTCGATCAAGGGCCAGAACTACTACGAACCAAAGATCCGCGACATGCATTTCGGCGCCGGCACGGTGTGCGGCAGCGTCTCGCGCGCCGGATGGAGTTCCAAGACCAAACAGGCGGGGTTGGTGTACTGCGAAGAGGATCACTGCATCCTGGTGCCGACCGTGTGCCGTAATGTGAGCCGCATTCGCCGCCTCGGCACCAGCGGGCCGTCAAAGGGGCGCGCCGAGGGAGGCGGGCCGGGTTCATCGATGTCGCTGTCGCAGGACCCGCCACCTCCGGAAAGCGAACTGGCGCTGGCGCTGCGCGGCACCAGTGCCGAACCCAAATTGCCCATCCCGGAGCGCGCAACGACCGCGCCACCGGGACTGATTGGCTACCAGGGCGGGGTTCCGGTCCCACCGATCGGTCCCGGTGGCTTCGGGCCGCCGTTCAGGGATGGTCCGACCACCGGCATCGACCTGACACCCGTCCCCGAAACCAACCTGCCCGCGGTTCCGGTGCCGGAGCCGGAACAATGGATGATGATGGGATTAGGGCTGGCCGCGGTGCTGGGTGCCGCGCGGCGCCGTTCGAGCGCACGCTAGCTCCGAAACCGTCATTCCCGCGCAGGCGGGAATCCAAGTATTGCCGGCGGCTCAACGGTGCCTTGGATTCCCGCCTGCGCGGAAATGACGGTTTTGAATTTAGCGCTTGCGCTTTACGCCTCGCTGTCGATATCCGGCCCCAGCATCAGTTGCGCAGCCTCGCTCGGCAACGCCTCCACCGATTTGAGCTTGCGCGCCATCTGGCGGCTGCGAACTTCGGCGTTCTCGATATTCTTGGCGGCCTTTTCCAGGGTCAGCTTGGTCTGCGTGAGCACATCGCCGAACTTGGTAAATTCCGTCTTCACCGCCCCCAGCACCTGCCACACCTCGGACGAACGCTTTTCCAGCGCCAGCGTCCGGAATCCCATCTGCAAACTGTTCAGAATCGCCGACAGGGTCGACGGGCCGGCAATCGACACCCGCAAGGTGCGCTGCAGATCGTCGGCCAGGCCCGGCCTGCGCATGACCTCCGCGTACAGCCCTTCGGTCGGCAGGAACAGGATCGCAAAATCGGTGGTCAGCGGCGGCGAGACATACTTGTCGCAGATGGTCTTCGCTTCCAGCCGCACCGCGCGTTCGAGCTCGCGCCCGGACAGCGCCACGCCGTCGGCGTCGGCCCGGTCGGCCGCGTCGAGCAGACGCTCGTACTGCTCCTTGGGGAACTTGGCGTCGATCGGCATCCACACCGGCGCGCCGCCCTCGACATGGCCGGGCAGCTTGATCGCAAACTCGACCCGCGCCCCGCTGCCGGGAATGGTCTCGACATTCTTGGCATACTGGTCCACCGTCAGCACCTGTTCGAGCAGCATTTCGAGCTGCACTTCGCCCCAGGTGCCGCGTGTTTTCACGTTCGTGAGCACGCGTTTCAGGTCGCCCACGCCAATGGCCAGCTGCTGCATCTCGCCCAGCCCCTGGTGCACCCGCTCCAGCCGCTCCGACACCTGGCGGAACGATTCGGACAAACGCGTCTCCAGCGTCGCGTGCAGCTTCTCGTCGACCGTCTTGCGCATCTCTTCCAGGCGCGCACCGTTATCGTTCTGCAGGTCGCGGATCTTCGCTTCCAGCGTCGCGCGCACTTCCAGCATGCGCCGGGCGTTCGATTCGGTCAGCGCCGACAGGGTCTGGTGCATGGTGTCGGCAAAGCGCTTGAGCGTGGCCGACTGCTCTTCGCGCCCGCTGACGCTGGCCAGGTGGATCTGCTGGCGCATGCTGTCGAGCTGCTGCACGGTGGCGCCGTGATATTGCGCGAGGCTGGCGCCGATGTCCTGGCGCGTGCCCTGGGCGCCGGCCTGCAGTTCGAGGCGCAGTTCGCGCTCCAGCCGTTCCAGCTCGGCCCCACTGCCGCCGCCAGCGCCGCGCGCGCGCAACAGCAGAACCGCCTGCAAAATGATGATGACAACCGCCAGCGCGGCGAGGATCAGGAATTCGGTCTGGGTCATGGCATCAACCGGGCTGGTTGCGCATCCAGTCGGCGGTCTGGTAGAACGACTCCATCAGGCGCAGGCGCAGCGCTTCGTCGATGCCGATATCTTCCATCGCCCACGCCATGGCGCGCAGCCACTGATCGCGCTCGCTGCTGCCGATGGCAAACGGCAGGTGGCGCGCGCGCAGGCGCGGATGGCCGTACTGTTCGACGAACAGGTCGGGCCCGCCCATCCAGCCGCTCAGGAACATGAACAGCTTTTCGCGCGAGCCTTCCATGGACGGCGGATGCAGCGCGCGGATGCCTGCAAACTCGGGCTCCAGTTCCATCAGGTCGTAGAAGCGGTCGACCATTTCACGCACGCGCGCTTCGCCACCGATGACGTCATACAGGGTTTGTGGTTCACTCATGCCGCCATGATAGCGCAGCGGGCGCGCCGCTGTCAGACCAGTGTGAGGCGGCGCAGGCGCCGCGTGGATGGCCAGCTGTCCATGCCGACTTCAAGACGCATGTCGGCGCAGGCGTCGAGCAGGCGCGCGCACTGCGCGTTCGTCAAACCGCTGTTGAGCGTGAGGCGCACCAGCGAGCGGTTCTTGGCGGTGGCCGGCGCGCAGAATACGGCGCCGTGGATGCCGCGCCGCTCGAGCGCCTTGCGCAGCGCCAGCGTGCGCGGTTCGGGACCGGCTTCGAGCGCGACGATCTGTTCGCTGCCGTCGTCTACGTTGTAGCCGAGGGCGCGCAGGCCTTCCCTCACCGTGCGCGTGGTGCGCGCCAGCGCGGCGCGGCGGCCATCGGCGCCGGCGATGAAGTCGAGCGCCGCGTCGAACCACGCCAGTTCGTGCTCCAGCAGGCAGGAGCTGAAAATCGCCGGGCGCGAGGCCGACAGGAAGTAACCCTTGAAATGGCTGGAACAGGTAATGAAGCCGGCGCGCCCGGCAAAGCTCTTGGCCAGCGAGGCGGTGCGAAAGTGCACCTGCCCGCTCAGTCCCAGCGCCGCCACCAGCCCGGCACCGCGCGGGCCGTGGGTGCCGAGCGAATGCGATTCGTCGACCACCAGGATGCTGCCGCTGTCGGCGGCGATGCGCGCGACCTGGGCTAACGGTGCCACGCTGCCGTTGGTGCTGTAGAGCGCATCGACGACGATCACGCCGGGACCGTGCTTGCGTACCTGGCGCTCCAGGTGCGCCGCGTCGTTATGCAGGAACGGCAGCGCCGTGGCCTGCGCCGACTGCACGCCTTCCCACAGCGAGGCGTGCGCCATCATGTCGAGATAGACCGGCACGCCCGGCCCGGCGATGGTCTGCAGCAGGCCGACGTTGGCGGCCCAGCCGGACTGGGTCAGCACCCCGTCTTCGGCGCCCATGAACGCGGCTAGCTTCGCTTCCAGCCGGTGCTGGGCGCTGCCCTGCTGCAGGAATACCGACGACATCAGCATGCCCGCCTGGTTCCTGACGAGGCAGCGCGCCTGCGCCTCCAGCAACGCCGCTTCGCCGGAAATGCACAGGTAATCGTTGCTCGCCAACATGATCGCGCCGGGCTGGGGCGGCGTCCAGACATGCAGATGTTCGCCGCCCAGCAACTGCGCGACCCGGGTCACGTAATGCTCATCCATGCGGCCGGTGACGAAGGAGGGCATGGCCAGTTCGGCGCGCACGGCAGACGAAATTTGATCGGCAGCAATAGACATGAATTCTCCTTGGAAAAATTATCCATTCTCTGCCGCCCTTCCTTGACATTCCTGCAACATCGATGGAGCTTGACATAGATCAAATTGCAAAATATCAACATAGGTCAAGATTGTCATTTCCAGCCCACCACTGCGACTCCGGAAACCTTTCCATGATGTTTGCCAGCGCCCCCGCCCCGTTTTTCACCGACCGTCTGCGCGAATTGATCCTCCATTGGCTGCTGCGATGGCTGGTCCACAACGAGCGTCACCACGCCCATGCGGCCGGACGCTTCATCGTGCTGGCGTGGATCGGCTTCCTGGGCATGCCGGCCTATTATTCGATCTGGACTTACTGGTTCCCGCAGGAGTTCGAGAGCCTCACGCTGCGCCTGATCGGCGCGGCCCTGTGCCTGCCCGCGCTGGCCCCCGGACGCCTGCTGCGCGGGCGCTTCGTGAATGCCTATCTGTTCATCGCGGTGACCTATGTGCTGCCGTTTCAGTTCGCGTTCATGTACCTGATGAATCACGGTTCGGCCGTGTGGAGCCAGTCGCTGCTCATCGCGCTGACGGTGCTGTTCCACTTTCGCACGCGCCTGGCACTGAGCGCCTGCGCCACCGGCAGCGTGCTGGCCTGCGCCCTGTTCGCGCTGGTCGGCGAGCCGGCGTTCATGCTCAGCCCCACGGTGCTGGAACAGCTGCCGATCTACGCCTTCACCATCGTCGCGGTATCGGTGGCCAAGGCCGGGCGCGGGGCGCTGGCGCGCGAGAAGCTGGCCGGCATGGCGCACGGCCTGGCCAGCGTGTCGCACGAACTGCGCACGCCCCTGATCAGCGTCGAGGCCAATGTGCGCGGCATCCACCGCCGCATCACGCCGCCGGCCCAGGCCAGCGAGGCGGACTGGCAGGCGATGGCAGACGCGATGGCGCGCATCCAGTACGAGGTGCGCCACATGAACCACATGATCGACCTGTTCCTGCTGTCGGCCAGCGCGGTCGAGCAGCAGCTCGAAGCGACCGAGGAAGTGTCGATGCGCGAGGTGGTCGAGTCGGTGATCCGGCGCTATCCGTTCGCGGCGCAGTCGCAGCGCGATGCGGTCAGCGTCGACATCCGCACCGACTTTCGCTTCGCCGGCAAGCACGAGCTGTCGGTCGTCATTTTGCTCAACCTGCTGCGCAACGCGCTCAAGGCACTGCACCGGGCCGGCAAGGGACGCATCCGCATCGTCGTCGACGGCCGTCCCGACACGCCGCGCCTGCTGGTGATCGATACCGGCTGCGGCATCGCGGCGCGCAACCTGCCCATGATCTTCCAGCGCTTCTATTCGTATCCACCCAGTTCCGGCGCCGGCATCGGCCTGGCCCTGTGCAAGGACATCATCGATGCCTGGCAGGCCAGCATCCGTTGCGTCTCGCGCGAGCTTGGCTACACCATGTTCGTGCTCGAATTCCCGCGCGTGCCCGCGCCGCCGCCTCCGCATTGACCCCATCTGAAAGGCTCAGCATGCCCTTGCCGATTTATAGCCATCCCAGCCTGACCGTCCTGATCGACGACAGCGACAGTTTCCTGAAAAGCGTCGCCTTCCAGCTCGATCCGGCGCTGGCCAGCAAATGTTTTGCCGACACCAGCAGCGCGCTGGCCTGGATCGGCGCCCACGGCGAGCCCCAGCCGGGCCGGCTGGCGGCCAGCTACGATACCTATCCCGGGCCGATGGAGGGCTGCAACGTGGCCTTCGACATCGAGCAGATCCACCGCATCAGCTTCGAGCCGGAGCGCTTCATGACGCCGTCGGTGGTGGTGGTCGATTATTCGATGCCGCAGATGGATGGGCTGGAGCTGTGCGAGGCGCTGCGCCACCTGCCCTGCAAGAAGATCCTGTTTACCGGCGTGGCCGACGAAAAGGTGGCGGTCGACGCCTTCAACCGCGGCCTGATCGACCGTTACATCAAAAAGAGCGATGACGGTGCGCTCGACAAGCTCGAAGCCGAAATCGTGTCGCTGCAGCAGGCGTATTTCGCGGCCCGTTCCGACCCGCTGCGCGACCTGCTGGAGCTGCACAACCACAGCTTCCTGAGCGACCCGGCGTTTTCCGCGGTGGTGCGCATGGTGGCGGACCAGCACGGGATCGTGGAACACTATCTGTATCCGAATCCGGCCGGCATCCTGCTGTACGATGCGCGCGGACGCGCCCAGCTGATGGTGGTCGAAACCGAGGCCGGGATGGACGCGCACTACGAGGTCGGTTGCGACAACGACGCGCCGCCGTCATTCCTGCAGGCGGTGCGCGAGCGCTGCATCGTGCCGTATTTTCGCGAGGGCGACGGCATGTATGCGCGCGATTTCGCCAAGAACTGGCACCGCTGGACCGCGCCCGCGCAGCGCTGCCGCGGGGCGCAGACCACCTATTACTGGGCACTGTTCCCGCTGGCGCCGGGCGAGCTGGAACAGCCAGCCCACCCGTTCGAGGCCTTCCTGCGCGAGCGCGAGCACGAGACGGCGGCGCCTTGAGGCGAGCGTGTCTAGGTGCCGCGCAAGGTCTGCAAGGGCGGCTGGCGCAGCACATTGCGCAGCCCGAGCCAGCCGCCGATGATGGCGCACAGTGCGCCCACCACCAGACCGGCCAGCCACACCATCGGACTGAAGGTCCAAGGGAACTTGAACTGATAGGTGGCCAGCGCCCAGCCCAGCGCGGCCGCGCCCGACGCGGCCAGCAGACCGGCCAGTCCGCCCACCAGCGAGAACTCGATCCACTGCGCGCGCGAGAGCTGCTTGCGGGTGGCGCCCAGCGCGCGCAGCAGGCCGGACTCGCGGGTGCGCTCGTCCTGCGAACCCATCAGGGCCGCGTACAGCACCAGCACCCCGGAGGCCAGGGTGAACATGAACAGGAATTCGACCGCGGTCACCACCTGGTCCAGCACTTCCTGCAACTGGCGGATGATGCCGCTCACGTCGATCACCGTCAGGTTCGGGTAATCGCGCGTCAGGGCGTTGGTGAATCCGCTTTGCGCCGGCGGCAGGTGGAAGGCCGTCATGAAGGTTTGCGAGGTTTTCTCCATCGCGGCCGGGTTGATGATGACGAAAAAATTCGCCCGCATCGAGCCCCATTCCAGCTTGCGCAGGCTGGTCACCTTGGCGTCGACCACGGTGCCGCCGACGTCGAAGCGCATGCTGTCGCCCAGTTTCAGGCCCAGCGTCTTGGCGATGCCCTGCTCGACCGAGGCTTCGGCCACGCCCGGCGCATCCTTGTACCACTGGCCGGCCACGATCTGGTTCGAGGCCGGCATGTCGATCGTGGTCGAGAGGTTGAATTCGCGCTCGGCCAGGCGGCGCGCATTGTCGTTGTCGTAGCTGGCGGCGGTGATCGGCTTGTCGTTGACGGCGGTCAGGCGCCCGCGGATCATCGGGAACAGCTGCGCTTCGCTGACCTTGGCGGCGGCGATGCGCTGGGCCACGTCGTTTTTCTGGTCGGGCAGGATGTTGATGATGAAGCGGTTCGGCGCGTCCGGCGGCGTGGCGCTGCGCCAGGCCGTCATCAGGTCGCCGCGCACCACGGTCAGCAGCAGCAAGGCCATCAGGCCGAGCGCGAGCGAGACCACCTGCACGATGGTGGCGCCCGGGCGGCGCTGCAGCGAGGTGACGGCGAAGCGCCAGCTCTGGCTGTCGATCGCGCCGCGCAGCGTCTTCAGAAACGCCAGGCCGCCCCACGCCACCAGCGCGAAGACGGCAAAGCCGCCCAGAAAGCCCGCCGCCGTGGACAGCGCCAGGGTGACGTCGCCCGCCTGCCACAGCATCAGGCCGACGAACACGATCAGGCCCAGGCCGTACGTGGCCAGCGCCATCGGCTTGGGCGCGGCCTGTTCGCGCCGGATCACGCGGTTGTGCGGCACATTGCGCAATTGCAGAACCGGCGGCAGCGCGAAGCCGACCAGCAGCAGCATGCCGGTGGCGATGCCCTGCAGGGCGGGCAGGAAGGAGACCGGCGGCAGGTCGGTGCTGAGCATGGACCCGATCAGCTGCATCAGCACGTAGTGGCCGCCGAAGCCGACCAGCACCCCGAGCGCGCTGCCGACCAGGCCGACCAGGGCGAATTCGATCAGGTACAGCATGGTGACCTGGTTTTGCGTCAGGCCGAGGCAGCGCAGCATGGCGCAGGCGTCCAGGTGGCGCAGCATGAAGCGGCGCGCGGCCATGGCCACGGCGACCGCCGCCAGCATGGCCGAGAGCAGGCCGACCAGCGACAGGAAGCGGTCGGCGCGGTCGAGCGTGGCGCGCATTTCGGGGCGGCCGTTTTCGAGCGATTCGACGCGTACGCCGCGCACCTTGTCGGCGTCGATGCGCGCCGTGATCCATTCTTCGAATGCCTTGACGCTCTTGGTGTCGTTGTTCGATGGGGCGCTCACCTGCAGGCGGTAGGTGACGCGCGAACCGTTGTCGATCAGGTTCGTCGCCGCAAGGTCGGCCAGGGACAGCATCACGCGCGGCGAAAAATTGGCGAACGAGGGGCCGCGGTCCGGTTCCGAGGCGATCAGCTGGGCGATCGTGAATTCCTTGTCGCCCACGCGAATGCGGCTGCCGACGCCGGCCTTGAGCGCGGTGAGAATATTCGGGTCGACCCACACCGTGCCCGCTGCGGGCGTGGTGTCGGTCTTGTCGCCCAGCGCGGCGCTGGCTTGATCCAGGCTGGTGGTGATGCGCAGCTGGCCGCGCAGCGGATAGCCGGGCGAGACGGCCTTGATCGCCGCCAGCTGCGAGACCGACTGATCGCCCTCGCCCGCCTGCGCCATGCTGGGGAAGGTCACCGTATCGGCCAGCACCAGGCCGCGCTTGACGGCTTCGGCGCGCCAGGCGGGATCGAGCGGCTGGTCGGCATTGACCAGCAGGTCGGCGCCGAGCAGCTGGTGCGCATCGCGATTGAGGCCGCTGCGCATGCGGTCGATGAAAAAACCCACCGACGACAGCGCCGAGACGGCGATGATCAGGGCGATCAGCAGGAAGCGCAGTTCACCGGCGCGCCAGTCGCGCGCGGTCATTCGGAGCGATTGAATCAGCATGGCAGGGTGGCGGTCGATTTAGATGATGGCGTTGTTGCCGGCACTGGCGCTGGCAAAAAACTGGTCGACTTCGGCGAGGAAGGCGCGCTTCGCTTCCGGCGCCAGGAAGGAGGCAGTGAAGCTGTTGCGGGCCAGCTGGCGCGCGTGGGCGGCGGTGAGCGGCAAGGCGTCGAACACGGCCAGGAAGTTATCGTTCATGTAGCCGCCGAAGTAAGCCGGGTCGTCCGAATTGACGGTGGCCACCAGGCCGGCGTCGAGCAGGGTCACGAGATTATGCGCTTCCATCTCGCCGAACACGCGCAGCTTGATGTTCGACAGCGGGCAGACGGTCAGCGCGATCTGCTCTTTTGCCAGGCGCGCGGTCAATTCCGGGCTCTCGAGGCAGCGCACGCCGTGGTCGATACGCTCGACATTGAGCACGTCGAGCGCGGTTTCGATGTAGGCCGGCGGACCTTCTTCGCCGGCGTGGGCCACCAGGCGCAGGCCGAGCTGGCGGCAGCGCTCGAACACGCGGGTGAATTTTTCCGGCGGATGGCCACGCTCGGACGAGTCGAGGCCGACGCCGATGATCTTGTCGCGGAAGGGCAAGGCTTCTTCCAAGGTGGCGATGGCGTCGTCTTCGCTCAGGTGGCGCAGGAAACACATGATCAGGGTCGCACTGATGGGGCCGTCCTGGCAGGCGCGCCAGATGCCGTTGATCACCGTCTCGAACGGCACGCCGCGCGCGGTGTGGGTTTGCGGGTCGAAGAAGATTTCGGCATGGCGCACGTTGTCGGCGTGGGAACGCACCAGGTAAGCCATGGTCATATCGTAGAAGTCCTGCTCCTTGAGCAAGACGCTGGCGCCCGCATAATAGATGTCGAGGAAGGATTGCAGGTCGCTGAAGGCATAGGCGGCACGCAACTCGTCCACCGAGCCGTAAGCCAGGGACACACCGTTTCTTTGCGCAAGCGCAAAAATAAGCTCCGGTTCGAGCGAACCTTCGATGTGGATGTGCAATTCGGCCTTGGGCATCTGTTGCACAATATTTCTCATCTGGTCGTTCAGCATCGTATTTCTCCGTCGGTAATAGGGTATGTCGTCAGACCGCAGTGTAGCGCAAGCGCACGCCGCAAGCGCGGCGCGGCAAAGTTCGGGGCGGAAAATGTGTGACACGAAAGGCGATTTGCGTGCGCCATCGGACGCCGAGTTCGTGCACTATCCAATCACCTTCGATGGCCGCGATGTGCTTCTTACATTAGTGCAGGAAACCTTGATCAAGACGACATGCATAACGAACATCTAAGGCAAAAAAGAGACAGCTTCCAAAGCGCTAAACATGCTGTTTTTTCGTTTTAAATCAAACACTTAATAACGTTACATCAGCTTACTCTACATTACTTTGACTTCCGGAACTATTAGGCACATAATAAATTTCATAGGCGTAAGAAGACGTTGTCGGCACGCGCAAAATCACCGGGATACACCGGTAAAAATAATAAATAACGTTATCCGTTTTTTGTTTCAGAATTACTGGAACAGGAATGCCGGCGGCGGTTCAAAGAAAGTACGCCAACGACCAGGGCTGGACAGCACGCCGACGGTACGACTGCCAGTGACAGTGAAGTAGTGACAGCACATTAAAGGACATTCAAATGACCATTTTTGACAACTACGCAGCTCGCTACGAGCGTACCCGCGAAGAGGAATATTCCCTTTCTGAGTATCTGGCACTGTGCAAAAAGGACAAGCTCACCTATGCCAGCGCGCCGGAACGCATGCTGGCCGCGATCGGCGAGCCGACCCTGGTGGACACGCGCAACGACACGCGCCTGTCGCGCATCTTCGCCAACAAGGTGATCAAGATTTATCCGGCCTTCCGCGACTTCTACGGCACCGAGGAAGTCATCGAGCAGGTGGTGTCGTACTTCCGCCATGCCGCGCAGGGCTTGGAAGAACGCAAGCAAATCCTCTACCTGCTCGGCCCCGTCGGCGGCGGCAAGTCGTCGATCGCCGAAAAGCTCAAGGTGCTGATGGAACAGGTGCCTTTCTACGCGCTGAAAGGCTCGCCGGTGAACGAATCGCCGCTCGGCCTGTTCAACGAGGAAGAAGACGGCGTCATCCTGGAAGAGGATTACGGCATTCCGCGCCGCTACCTGCGCACCATTCCGAGCCCGTGGGCAGTCAAGCGCCTGCACGAATTCAATGGCGACATCAACCAGTTCCGCGTGGTCAAGCGCTATCCGTCGGTGCTCAAGCAGATCGCCATTTCCAAGACCGAGCCGGGCGACGAGAACAACCAGGATATTTCTTCGCTGGTCGGCAAGGTCGATATCCGCAAGCTCGAAGATTACGCCCAGGACGATCCGGATGCCTACAGCTACTCCGGCGGCCTGTGCCTGGCCAACCAGGGGCTGATGGAATTCGTCGAGATGTTCAAGGCACCGATCAAGGTGCTCCATCCCCTGCTGACGGCCACGCAGGAAGGCAATTACAAGGGCACCGAGGGCTTCGGCGCGATTCCGTTCGACGGCATCATCCTGGCGCACTCGAACGAATCGGAGTGGAAAACCTTCCGCAACAACCGCAATAACGAAGCGTTCCTCGACCGCATCTACATCGTCAAGGTACCGTACTGCCTGCGCGTGTCGGACGAGATCAAGATTTACGATAAGCTGATCCGCAACTCCTCGCTCGAGCAAGCCCCGTGCGCGCCGGGCACCATGAAAATGATGGCGCAGTTCGCGATCCTGTCGCGCCTGAAGGACCCGGAAAATTCGAGTGTGTTCTCCAAAATGCTGGTCTACGATGGCGAGAACCTCAAGGACACCGATCCGAAGGCCAAATCGATGCACGAGTATGTCGATTATGCCGGGGTGGACGAAGGCATGAACGGTTTGTCGACCCGCTTCGCGTTCAAGATTTTGTCGAAGGTCTTCAATTTCGACAATACCGAAGTGGCGGCCAATCCGGTGCACCTGCTGTATGTACTGGAGCAGCAGATCGAGCGCGAGCAGTTTCCGCCCGAAACCGAGCAGCGCTACTTCTCCTATATTAAGGAGCACCTGGCGCAGCGCTATGTCGAGTTCATCGGCAAGGAAATCCAGACCGCCTACCTGGAAAGCTACTCGGAATACGGCCAGAACATTTTCGACCGCTACGTGACCTTCGCCGACTTCTGGATCCAGGATCAGGAATTCCGCGATCCCGACACGGGCGAGAGTTTCGACCGCGATTCGCTCAACAACGAGCTGGAAAAGATCGAGAAGCCGGCCGGAATCAGCAATCCCAAGGATTTCCGCAACGAGATCGTGAACTTCGGATTGCGTGCCCGGGCCACCAATGGCGGCAAGAATCCGGCATGGACCAGCTATGAAAAGTTCCGCACCGTGATCGAGAAGAAGATGTTCTCGAATACCGAGGAACTGCTGCCGGTCATTTCGTTCAACGCCAAGGCCAGTGCCGAGGACGCGAACAAGCACGCCGACTTCGTGGCGCGCATGGTGGAAAAAGGTTATACCGCCAAGCAGGTGCGCCTGCTGTGCGAATGGTATCTGCGCGTGCGCAAGTCATCGTAAGGCGGCCTGGTGGCGGACCGTGAAAAGCCCGCCACGGCACCGTCAAGGCGACGCCAAGGCGCACGGATACACGGATTTGAAGCAGGAGGCCCGTTTTGACTTATCTCATCGACCGACGCTTGCAAGGCAAGAACAAGTCAGCGATCAACCGAGAGCGCTTCCTACGGCGATACAAAAGCCAGATCAAGGACGCTGTCGGACGGGCCATCAAGGGCCGTTCGATCACCGATATTGAAAATGGCGAGAAGGTGTCGATTCCCGTCAAGGATGTGAACGAGCCGAACTTCGGCCACGCCCACGGCGGCGTGTGGGAAACCATCAACCCCGGCAACAAGGAATACCAGAAAGGCGACCAGTTCAACCGGCCCAAGGGCGGCGGCGGATCGGGACGCGGCAAGGCGGGCAACAGCGACCAGCAATCGGAAGACGACTTCATCTTCGAGCTCTCGCGCGAAGAATTCATGAATTACTTCTTCGAAGACCTGGAATTGCCGAACATGGTCAAGACGCAATTGACCGCCACCACGGAATTCAAGAACCAGCGCGCCGGCTACAATATGTCGGGCACGCCGTCCAACATCCACGTGCTGCGCTCGCTGCGCGGGGCGCTGGGGCGGCGCATCGCGGTCGGCGGCAGTTCGCGCAAGGCCGTGCTGGAAGCCGAGAATGAACTGATCGCACTGCTGGAAGAAGGCGTGCCGCTCGACGACCTGCGCGTGGTTGAACTGAAGCGCCTGATTCATCATCTGCACACCAAGCTGCTGGCGATTCCCTTCATCGACCCGTTCGACCTGCGCTACAGCAACCGCATCAAGGTGCCCAAGCCGATGACGCAAGCCGTGATGTTCTGCATCATGGACGTGTCGGGCTCGATGGACGAGACGCGCAAGGATACCGCCAAGCGCTTCTTCATCCTGCTGTACCTGTTCCTCAAACGCGCCTACGACAAGATCGAGGTGGTGTTCATCCGCCATCACACGGCCGCGTCCGAAGTGGACGAGGAAGAATTCTTCCATTCGCGCGAATCGGGCGGCACCGTGGTGTCCTCGGCGCTGCACCTGCTGACCAAGGTCATCGGCGAGCGCTACGGCAGCGGCGAGTGGAACAGCTACGTCGCCCAAGCGTCCGACGGCGACAACTGGGACAACGACTCGGTGCTGTGCAAGCAGCTGCTGATCAACACCATCATGCCGTCGGTCCAGTACTACACGTATGTGGAAATCACCGACGGCCCGCCGCAGAACCTGTGGGAGCAGTACGCCGAAGTGTCGAATCACCATGCGAACTTTGCGATGCAAAAAATTGTCACACCTGCCGACATTTATCCGGTCTTCCGTGAACTATTCAAGAAACAGCCAAAATAGTTAACTCGTCGGCACCAGGAGAACACAGCCATGCCAAGAGACCCCAAACACCCGCGCGCCCTGCCCGAACAGTCGGAATGGACCTTCGACCTGATCGAGCACGCGCACGAAGAAATCCGCCGTGTCGCCAAAAAATTCGGCCTCGACACCTACCCCAACCAGCTCGAAATCATCACCGCCGAGCAAATGATGGATGCCTACACCTCGGTCGGCATGCCGGTATCCTATAACCACTGGTCGTTCGGCAAGCATTTCCTGTCCACGGAAAAAAGCTACAAGCGCGGCCAGATGGGCCTGGCGTACGAGATCGTCATCAACTCGAACCCCTGCATCGCTTACCTGATGGAGGAAAACAGCCTGACCATGCAGGCGCTGGTGATTGCCCATGCTGCTTACGGGCATAATTCCTTCTTCAAAGGCAACTACCTGTTCCGCACCTGGACCGACGCCGACGCCATCGTCGACTATATGGTGTTTGCGAAGAACTACATCGCCGAGTGCGAACAGCGCCACGGCATCGATGCGGTCGAGCTGCTGCTCGATTCCTGCCATGCGCTGCAGAACTACGGCGTGGACCGCTACAAGCGCCCGGCCAAGCTCTCGATGGCACAGGAAAATGCGCGCCAGAAAGAACGCGAGGAATACGCCCAGTCCCAGGTCAACGCGCTGTGGCGCACGGTGCCGCGGCGCGACGAGGAAGCGGCCGATGTCGTGATCCCGCGCTTCCCGCCCGAGCCCGAAGAAAACCTGCTGTACTTCATCGAAAAGTACGCGCCCCTGCTCGAACCCTGGCAGCGCGAAATGGTGCGCATCACGCGCAAGATTTCGCAATACTTCTATCCGCAGCGCCAGACCCAGGTCATGAACGAAGGCTGGGCCACCTTCTGGCACTACACGATTTTGCAGGAACTATATAAAGAGGGCATCGTCGGCGATGGCTTCATGATGGAGTTCCTGCAAAGCCATACCAACGTCGTCTACCAGCCGCCCGCCACCAGCCAGTACTACAGCGGCATCAATCCGTATGCGCTCGGCTTCGCCATGATGAGCGATATCCGCCGCATCTGCGAAGAGCCGACCCAGGAAGACCGCGACTGGTTCCCGGCCATTGCCGGCACCGACTGGCGGGTCGCACTCGACTTTGCGATGCGAAATTTCAAGGATGAAAGTTTTATTGCCCAGTACCTCTCGCCGAAGCTGATCCGCGACTTCCACTTCTTCGCCGTGCTCGATGACGACAAGAACGAGAAACTGACCATCTCGGCCATCCACGACGAACGCGGCTACCGCTACGTGCGCCAGCAGCTGGCCGAGCAGTACAACCTGGGCAACCGCGAACCGAACATTCAGGTCTGGCAGGTCAACACGCGCGACGACCGGGCACTGACCTTGCGCCATACCCAGTTCCAGCGCCGCCCGCTCAACCAGCACGCCCAGGAAGTGCTCAAGCACGTGGCGCGCCTGTGGGGCTTCGACGTGCATCTGGACACCGTGGACCCCTCCGGAACCATCCTCAGCAGCCTCGAGTGCAAGCGCGAGAAGCGCAGCCGCGCCTGATCCGCCAGCCGGTGGAAGTCCGGCTGCCGGGCTCCCCACCCGGCCCTACCAGATGAGCGCAACAGAATCGTCCATGTCCGCGCAAAAAAGACTGGTACGCACGCATCAATATGCTATATTGCTGACGTGATGACAGTCATTAGCCAGGCGCATAGCTTGGCGCGCCCGACTGGTCCGGCATCGACGCGATGACGGTCTTGCGGGCGCTGCGCAGCCAGCCTTTCGACAGCAAGTTCCCGGATGCGCAACCGTGGCTTTCAACAGTACGCCCCCCCTCAATGAAACTGGCTATAGTTAGCATAATCGCCACGGCGGGGTCGAATACTATTTGGCGGAGTGTCAGCAAAGTGTAAGAAACAACGGGTTCAATCCGTTGTTCCATGCATTTTGTACGTTTTTGCATGCCCTTCAAATTGACGTAGCATTTTAGTATTGCTTTTTTTACCGGAAGATGCAGGTCATGGCTCTAGCGAGGCCTTTGACAATCGTTTTCACACTCTGAATCGAACCGATTTGGAGCCGTAAAAATGTATGGTAAAAAAAGAATTCGTAGGTATAATTCGCCGACGTCCCGGATGCGGCTCAAGGTCTTGTCGTGTTTTGTGGGTTTAGTAGCAACAAAAAGAGTTGGTATTGGAGAAAGCAGGCATGAATTTTTCGCATGATAAGAACCCCGGGAAGAATTTCACTGGCATTGCGGTCGTTATCGCTATTCACGCATTGGTGGCTTGGGGGATCGTAAGCGGTCTTGGCACCCGCATGGTCACGAAAATGGCTGAAGCAGTGGAAACCAAGATTGTCGAAGAGGTCAAACCTCCTCCACCGCCGGATGTTCCGCCACCGCCGCCGCCGCCTGAAATGAAGGCGCCTCCGCCTCCATTCATTCCGCCGGTCGAAGTGAACGTACAGCAGCCGCCACCGGTGCAGAACACGATCGCCACGGCGACCAATGTCAAGCCGACCACGACGGAACTGCCACGCCCGACAACCCCAGCGCCTCCCGCACCACCAGCGCCGGCTAATCCAAATCCAGTCCGCGTCGCAGCGGTCGCCGATTTCAACACTTGCGCAAAACCGGAGTTCCCAAAAGCTTCCTTGCGTAACGAAGAAACCGGCACGGTAACCTTGTCTTTCCTGATTGGTGTTGACGGTCGCGTCGCCGATTCGAAGATCGTGAAGTCGAGCGGCTTCCGCGATCTGGACAAAGCGGCGCAGGCCGGTATTAGTAAGTGCAAGTTCAAGCCAACCATGGTTGATGGCAAGCCGGAACAAGCGTGGATGCAAATGCAATACGTCTGGACGCTGGATTAAGAACCGAGGCGGCAGTTTAGTCTCACTACTGTGATTTTCGTTGTCATTATGTTCAGCGAACTGATTATTTTATAAATTTGGAGGAAGCATGTTTAAGAATACCCGTTTGTCCGCTGCACTGGCGGCTGTCCTGTTCTCGGTTACAGCAGCTACAGCGCTGGTCTCCGCACCAGCTTTCGCTGACGCTCCTGCTCCAGCGGCAGCCCCTGCGGCAGATGCAGCGGCTCCAGCTGCGGCACCAGCACCAGAAGCAGCTGCTCCAGCAGCGCCGGCAGCTGAAGCACCAGCAGCTCCAGTAGTCAAAGAAGGCGAAAAAGAAGCGGTTCATAACCCGTACGGTATCGAAGCACTGTGGGCAGAAGGCGACTTCGTCTCCAAAGGCACGCTGATCATCCTGTCGCTGATGTCCATGGGTTCGTGGTACATCCTGATCACCAAGCTGATCGACCAGGCCAAGATCTTCAAGCAATCGAAAGAAGCCCAGGCTAAGTTCTGGAAAGCATCGTCGATCGCAGCTGGTTCGGCTACCCTGAAAGAAGGCAGCCCATTCCGCTTCATCGCTGAAACCGGCACCAAGGCAACCAATCACCACGACGGCGCCCTGCTTGAGCAGATCGACCTGTCGACCTGGGTGACGATGTCGATCCAGCGCGCTGTTGACAAAGTTCAATCGCGTCTGCAAGACGGCCTGTCATTCCTGGCAACCGTTGGTTCGACCGCACCGTTTATCGGTCTGTTCGGTACGGTGTGGGGTATCTACAATGCACTGACCGCCATCGGTATGTCGGGTAACGCATCGATCGACAAGGTTGCAGGTCCAGTGGGTGAAGCGCTGATCATGACCGCGTTCGGTCTGTTCGTTGCGGTTCCTGCGGTTCTGGGTTACAACTGGCTGGTTCGTCGTAACAAGTCGGCTATGGAAGATGTCCGCTCGTTCAGCGCTGACGTTCACTCGGTCCTGATTTCGGGTGCCATGTCGACGAGCGAAGCTGGCCGTGCTGCCGGCGCTAAAAAGATCGGATAATTCACCATGTCCATGAGCGTCGGCTCCGATAGCGGAGAAGAAGATGCAGTCATGTCAGAAATCAACACGACGCCGCTTGTCGACATCATGTTGGTTCTGCTGATTATCTTCTTGATTACGAGCCCGGTGGTTCTGAAGCTGCAAAAGATCGCGTTACCTTCGGAAACCAACCAGGCATTGAAACCTAAGCCAACCACGGTGAACATCGTCGTCAATAAAGAAGGCGACATGTACTGGAATCAGACCCGTCTGAACGACACGACCGAGCTGTTCGAGTTCCTGAAAAAGGAATCCGTCAAGCTGCCGCAGCCTGAAGTGCACGTACGCGGCGATCAACAGACGCGTTACGAGTTCATCGGCAAGGTGATCTTCACGGCACAGCGTGCTGGGATTCAGAAGGTCGGCTTTATCACGGAACCACCAGATAAAACTGGCGGCACCCGCTAAGAGCCCTCCTTCGGCAGGGCGCGGGACCAGCGGCACCGGTCCCGCGCCTTGCGGGTTCCAACATTAGAAAAGGAAACATCATGAGTATGAATGTCGGTTCCCCCGCCGCCGGTGCGGATCCGGAACCAATGATGGAAATGAACATGACCCCCTTGATCGACGTTATGTTGGTCTTGATTATCATGTTGATCATCACGATTCCGAAACAGAACCACTCGGTCAACCTGAACATGCCTGTGGGCGCTCCGCCTCCAATCGTATCGACGCCGCCAGTGGTTATCACGGTGGACGTCGACTTCGATGGCACGATTTTGTGGAACAACGAGGTCGTCCCTGACCGCGCTGCCCTGGAAGCGAAGATGAACGCGGTGTCGGCTATGCCGGATGCGGATCAGCCGGAAGTGCACCTGCGTCCGAACAAGCTGGTCGAGTACAAGTATGTTGCCGGCGTCATGGCAACTGCCCAGCGTCTTGGCGTGAAAAAGATCGGTATGGTCGGTAACGAACAGTTCCAATAAGCGCTATTGCTAATTGACGATACGGCAGGGTAAACCTGCCGTTTCGCTTTTGATTGAAAGAGTCCCAATGATCAAGTTTCGTCTCGCACATCTCGGCCTCGCCATGGCCGCTCTTGGCTTTACCGCAGCAACGCCCGTCCTCGGTCTGTCCACTGCTTACGCGGCGGAAGCCGTGCGCCCGGAAATCGCTGGCCCTTTGCAAGCCGCCCAGAAAATGATGCAAGCCGGACGCGCGAAGGATGCGCTGAACGAACTGCGCAAGCTCGACGGTAAAAACCCGACCGCAAATGAGCAATACCTGATCGAACGCGTGCGCGCTGGCGCCGCCTCGACCGCCGGCGACTACGATACCGCCGCCCGCTCCTTCGAAAAACTGATCGACTCGGGCAAACTGTCCGCCAGCGAACGCGCCAATTTCTCCGAAGGCTTGATCGGCATTTACATGCGCGCCAAGGAATTCGGCAAGGCCAACGCCGCCATCCAGCGTTCGCTCAAGGACCGCGACGATCCGAAGATGCGCGCCTACCTGGTCCAGAATTACATGGCGATGGGTAACGCCGCCGAAGCCACGAGGCTGCTCGAAGCGGACCTGCGCGCCGCCGAAAAAGCCGGCCGCACCCCGCCGGAAGAACCGCTGCAATGGATGGCCAACCTGCAGAACAAAAGCGGCGACAAGGTAGGCTATGTGGCGACGATCGAAAAACTCGCCGCCCACTATCCGAAGTCGAGCTACTGGGCCGACCTGCTCAACCGCATCGTCAGCAAACCTGGCTTCGCCGACCGCCTGCGCGTCGACGTCTCGCGCCTGCAACTGGCCAACAACCTGCTGAAAAAGCCAAGCGAATACATGGAACTGGCCCAGCTGGTCCTGCGCGACGGCGCCGCTGCGGAAGCGGTCAAGATCGTCGACAAGGGCTACAAGGCAGGCATCCTGGGCGTGGGCGCCGATGCGCCGCGTCACCAGCGCCTGAAAGACCTGGCCGACAAAACCCTGGCCGAGTTCAACAAGAACGTCGCCACCACCGAAGCATCGCTGCAAAAGGTCGCCGATAACGATGGACTGGTGAACCTGGGCTACGCCATGGTGCAAGCCGGCCAGGCCGAAAAAGGTCTGGCGCTGATGGAAAAAGCCAGCGCCGCCGGTAACCTCAAGCGTCCAGAAGACGCCAAGCTGCGCCTGGGCCAGGCCTACGCCGCCGCCGGCAAGAAAGCCAAAGCCATCTCCACCCTCAAAACGGTGGGCGGCAAGGACGGCACGGCCGAACTGGCACGCTACTGGATCATGGCCATCAACCATCCAATGACTTGATCGGCACTGCGACAAGGTAGTCTCCTCAAAGCGCTGTCTGCATCTTGCAGGCAGCGCTTTTTAGCTTTGAACGTATAATCGCTGTTTCGATTATGTTGGCCTGTTCATGCACAGTCATCCCAAGAGCATCCTATGAAGGTTTTTCGTGGACTTCCCAACGACCGGGCGCGCGCGCCCTGCGCGCTCACGATCGGTAACTTTGACGGTGTCCATCGCGGCCACCAGGCATTGCTGGCGCGCGTGTGCGCTGCCGCCTCCGACATGGGACTGGAAGCGGCCGTGATGACGTTCGAGCCGCATCCGCGCGAATTTTTCGCGCGCCGCGCCGGCGACCTGTCGAAAGCGCCGAACCGCATCGCCAACCTGCGCGACAAGCTGCAGTCGCTCTCGAACGCCGGCATCGACCGCGTCATCGTCGAACACTTCAACGAACACTTCGCCGCCATTTCGCCCCAGGATTTTGTCGAGCGCGTGCTGGTCGACGGCCTGCACGTCAAATGGCTGATGGTCGGCGACGATTTCTGCTACGGCGCGCGGCGCGCCGGCAATGTCGCCATGCTGATCGAAGCGGGCAAGCGCCACGGCTTTCATGTCGAGACGCTGCCCACCGTGATGCACGGCGCCCAGCGCATTTCCTCGTCGGCCGTGCGCAGCGCGCTGGCCGCGGGCGACTTCGACCAGGCCGGCCAGCTGCTCGGCCACCCGTACGCGATGTCCGGCCATGTGATCCACGGCCAGAAACTGGGCCGCACGCTCGGCTTCCCGACCTTGAATTTGCGCGTGGCGCACCGCCCTGCCCTGTCGGGCATTTTCATCGTCCAGGTGCATGGCCTGGGGCCCGAGCCGCTGCCCGCCGTGGCCAGCCTGGGCGTGCGCCCCACCGTCGACGACAGCGGCCGCGTGCTGCTCGAAGTGCACGTGTTCGACTTCGCCCAGTCCTGCTACGGCAAGATGGTGCGCGTCGAATTCCTGGAAAAGATACGCGACGAAGAAAAATACACCGACTTGGCCACCCTGACCGCCGCGATCGCGCGCGACAGCGACCAGGCGCGCGCCTGGTTCGCGCGGCGCGCCGCCGCCCTGACCGCCACCGACCGAATTTGACGCCGCACCCGCAGTCCGCTGCCACATGCGTCACCATCGAAGACACCCAGATACACCTCCTTGAAGAAAAATATGTCCGACAATAGCCAAACCAGCAAACCAGAGCAGAACCAGCAAGCCCCACAGGCCGCCAAAAAAGACGCCAAGCCGGTCAGCAAATACCCGGTCAACATGACCGATACCCCGTTCCCGATGCGCGGCGACCTGGCCAAGCGTGAACCGGGCTGGGTCAAGCAATGGCAGGACAAAAAAGTCTACGAGCGCGTGCGCAAGGCGGCCAAGGGCCGTCCGATGTTCGTGCTGCACGACGGCCCGCCGTACGCCAACGGCGATATCCACCTCGGCCACGCCGTCAACAAGATCTTGAAAGACATGGTCGTCAAATCGCGCGGCATCGCCGGTTTCGACGCGCCCTACGTGCCGGGCTGGGATTGCCACGGCATGCCGATCGAAATCCAGATCGAAAAACTGCACGGCAAAAACCTGCCGACCGCCGACGTACTGGCCAAGGCACGCGCCTACGCGCTCGAACAGGTCGACCGCCAGCGCGCCGGCTTCATTCGCCTGGGCGTGCTCGGTGAATGGGACAACCCATACCTGACGATGGCCTTTCGCAACGAGGCCGATGAACTGCGTTCGCTCGGCACCCTGCTCGACAAGGGCTATGTCTACCGCGGCCTGAAACCGGTGAACTGGTGCTTCGATTGCGGCTCGGCCCTGGCCGAAGCGGAAGTCGAATACCAGGACAAGCGCGATCCGGCCATCGACGTCGGTTTCCCGTTCGCCCAGCACGACAAACTGGCCGCCGCCTTTGGCCTGCCCGCGCTGCCGGCCGGCGATGGTTTCATCGTCATCTGGACCACCACGCCATGGACCATCCCGTCCAACCAGGCGCTCAACGTCAATCCGGAAGTGAGCTACGCGCTGGTCGAAACCACGCGTGACGGCAAGCCGCTGCTGCTCATTTTGGCGGCCGACCTGGCCGAGTCCTGCCTGCTGCGCTACAAGCTCGAAGGCAAGGTCGTCGCAACGTGCCTGGGCCAGGCCTTTGACGGCATCTCGTTCAAGCACCCGCTGCACGCGGCCGATGCGTTTTTCGACCGCCGCTCGCCGATGTACATGGCCGATTACGTCACCACCGAAAGCGGCACCGGCGTGGTCCACTCGGCGCCTGCCTACGGCCTGGACGACTTCATTTCGTGCAAGGCGCACGGCATGAAGGATGACGAGATCCTCACTCCGGTGATGGGCGACGGCCGCTTCGCCTCGACCCTGCCGCTGTTCGGCGGCCTGACCATCTGGGAAGCGTCGAAACCCATCTGCGCCGCCCTGACCGCTGCCGGCGCGCTGTTCGAACTGAAGATGTTCGACCACAGCTACATGCACTGCTGGCGCCACAAGACCCCGATCGTCTACCGCGCCACTTCGCAGTGGTTCGCCGGCATGGACGTCACGCCGAAAGACGGCGGCCCAACCCTGCGCGAGACGGCCCTCAAGGGCATCACCGAAACCCGCTTCTTCCCGGACTGGGGCCAGGCGCGCCTGCACGGCATGATCGAGAACCGTCCCGACTGGACTTTGTCGCGCCAGCGCCAGTGGGGCGTGCCGATGGCCTTCTTCCTGCACAAGGAAACCGGCCAGCTGCACCCGCGCACGCCGGAGCTGCTCGAGCAAATCGCCAAGCTGTTCGAAGAGCGCGGCATCGATGCCTGGCTCGATATCGAACCGAAGGACCTGCTGGGCGAGGACGCCGCCATGTACGTCAAGAACAAGGACACGCTCGACGTCTGGTTCGATTCCGGCTGCACCCACCAGACCGTGCTGCGCGGCTCGCACGCGGCCCAGTCGCACTTCCCGGCCGACCTGTACCTCGAAGGCTCGGACCAGCACCGCGGCTGGTTCCACTCGTCGCTGCTGACGTCCTCGATGCTCAATGGCTGCCCGCCGTACAAAGCGCTGCTCACGCACGGCTTCACGGTCGACGCCGAGGGCAAGAAGATGTCCAAGTCGCTGGGTAACACGATGGCGCCGCAAAAAATTTCCGACACCCTGGGCGCCGACATCCTGCGCCTGTGGGTCGCCTCGACCGACTACACGGGCGAACTGTCGATTTCCGAAGAGATTCTGAAGCGCGTGACCGAATCGTACCGCCGCATCCGCAACACCCTGCGCTTCCTGCTGGCGAACACCTCCGACTTCGACCACGCCAAACATGCGCTGCCGACGGCCGAGCTGCTCGAAATCGACCGCTACGCCATCGCCGCCATGGCCGCGCTGCAGAACGATATCGCCAGCCACTACGACCGCTACGAGTTCCACCCGGTCGTCTCCAAGCTGCAGAACTACTGCTCGGAAGACCTGGGCGGCTTCTACCTCGACATCCTCAAGGACCGCCTGTACACGTCGGCCGTCGATTCCGCGGCACGCCGTTCGGCCCAGACCGCGCTGTGGCACATCACGCAAAGCCTGCTGCGCGTGATGGCGCCGATGCTCAGCTTCACCGCCGAGGAAGCGTGGGCCGTGTTTGCCGACGCCGACGCCTTTGCCGCCAGCGACGAAACCATCTTCACGCAAACGTTCTGGACCCTGCCCGAGGTGGCCGACGGCGCCGCCCTGCTGGACAAATACACGACCTTGCGCGCGGTGCGTACCGACGTCACCAAGCAGCTGGAAGAATTGCGCGTCTCGGGTGCCATCGGCTCGTCGCTGCAGGCGGAACTGACCATCAAGGCCAGTGGCGACAAATACCGCCTGCTGGCCAGCCTGGACGACGACCTCAAATTCGTCTTCATCACCTCGCAGGCCCAGGTCGCCGAAGTGGCCGACGACGCCGGCGAAGCGATCGTGGTGGCCGCCTCCGCCGCGCCGAAGTGCGAACGTTGCTGGCATTATCGCGCCGACGTCGGCAGCCACGCCGAGCACGCGGGCCTGTGCGGCCGCTGCTTCAGCAATTTGTTCGGCAGCGGCGAGAAGCGCGCCTTCGCATAATCACCAACACGACCCCACCCCATGGCAACCAAAAAGAAACAGCTGTTCTCGTCCACGCCCCAAGGCGGCTCCGGCATGATGCCCTGGCTGGGCATCGCTGCCATCGTCATCCTGATCGACCAGCTGACCAAGATCGCGATCCAGAAGACCTTCGTGTTCCGCGAAGCGAAGGTCATCACGTCCTTCTTCAACCTGACGCTGACGTACAACAAGGGGGCCGCATTCGGGCTGCTCAACGACCAGCCGGGCTGGCAGCGCTACTTCTTTACCATCGTCGGGGTGCTGGCGGTCGGCTTCATCGTCTACCTGTTGAAGCGCCATGCCGGCCAGCGCCTGTTCTGCTGGGCGCTGGCCCTGATCATGGGCGGCGCCATCGGCAACGTGATCGACCGCGTCGCTTACGGGCATGTGGTCGACTTTCTGCACTTCTACCTGAGCGGCGTGGGCGACTTCCCGGTCTTTAACATCGCCGATTGCGCCATCTGCCTCGGCGCAGGCCTGTTCATCTACGACGAACTGCGGCGCGTGAACCGGCAATAAGGAGAAAGCGCATGTCGATGGACCTGAAGGGTAAAAAAATCGTGCTCGGCCTCTCGGGCGGGGTGGCCTGCTACAAGGCCGCAGACCTGTGCCGCGCGCTCATCAAGCAGGGCGCCTCGGTCCAGGTGGTCATGACCGACGCCGCCACCCACTTCATCACCGCGGTGACGATGCAGGCCTTGTCGGGCCATCCGGTCCACACCGATCAGTGGGATGCGCGTGTGGCCAACAACATGGCCCACATCGACCTCACGCGCGGGGCCGATGCGATCCTGATCGCGCCGTGCTCGGCCGACTTCATGCGCAAGCTCGCGCACGGCGTGTGCGACGACCTGCTCTCGACCCTGTGCCTGGCGCGCCCGCAGCGCGTGCCGCTGCTGGTCGCCCCGGCCATGAATGTCGAGATGTGGGAAAACCCCGCCACGCGCCGCAATGCCGCCCAGTTGCGCGCGGACGGCATTTGCATCTTCGGTCCCGCCGCCGGCGAACAGGCCTGCGGCGAAACGGGCCTGGGCCGCATGCTGGAGCCAGCCGACCTGCTCGACGAAGTCATCGCCTCGTTCCAGGCCAAGGTCCTGGCGGGCAAGCGCGTGCTGATCACCGCCGGACCGACCTTCGAAGCGATCGATCCGGTGCGCGGCATCACCAATCTGTCGTCCGGCAAAATGGGTTATGCGATTGCCCGCGCCGCGCGCGAAGCGGGGGCCGAGGTCACCCTCATCTCCGGCCCGACCGCGCTGGCCACGCCGCACGGCGTGCGCCGCACCGACGTGCAAAGCGCGCGCCAGATGCATGACGCGGTGATGAACGCCGTCGGCGGCCAGCATGTGTTCATCAGCGTGGCGGCGGTGGCCGACTGGCGCGTGGCCAACGCCAGTGCGCAGAAAATGAAGAAGCAGGACGACGGTGCCACGCCCAGCCTGCAGTTCGAACAGAATGCCGACATCCTCGCCTCGGTCGCCGCCACCACGTCCGTATCGGGCTGGCCGTACTGCGTCGGCTTTGCCGCCGAATCGGAGAACCTGGTCGAATACGGCGCCATCAAGCGCGAGAAAAAAGGCATTCCCCTTTTGGTCGGCAATATCGGCCACCAGACCTTCGGCCAGGACGACAACAGCATCATGCTGTTCGACGACCAGGGCCACACCGTACTGCCGCGCGCCGACAAGCTCACGCTGGCGCGCCAGCTCATTTCAGAAATCGCAAAGCGCATCGAACAGCGCTCCCTGCTCAAGTAAAAAGCACCTGCACCATGAAAACCATTGACGTCAAAATCCTCGACCCGCGCATGAAGGACCAGCTGCCGGCCTACGCCACTCCGGGCAGCGCCGGGCTTGACCTGCGCGCCTGCATCGACGAGCCGATCACCATCGAAGCCGGCGCCACCGTGCTCATTCCGACCGGGCTGGCGATTCATGTGAGCGACCCCGGTTACGCCGCCATGATCCTGCCGCGCAGCGGCATGGGCCACAAGAACGGCATCGTGCTGGGGAATCTGGTAGGCTTGATCGACTCCGACTATCAGGGACAACTGATGGTATCGACCTGGAACCGCGGACAGAACGCCTTCACGCTCAACCCCATGGAGCGCCTGGCGCAATTGATCGTGGTGCCGGTGGTGCAGGTCGGATTTAACATCGTCGACGATTTCGACATGAGCGAACGCGGTGCGGGCGGTTTCGGCAGCACCGGAAAACACTAATTTGGAGAAGTCTATGGCCCGCTTCACTGGTCTGCGTCCGGCTGTGTCGGCACTGTGTATTGCGCTGCTGCTGGCGGCGTGCACCACGCCCGGCCCCGTGACGGAAACACCGCCAACGTCGCAGCCGCAACAGCCGGCGGAGCCGCCCGCGCGCACGATCACGCCGCGCCTGGCGGCTGCCGCCGAAGCGCTCACCAAGATGGCGGCCATGCAGGAACGCCTGTACCGGATCGCCGCGCCGCTCCTGATCAACAACGCCGACTTGTGCAAGGCGTCCACGCGCAACCTGCTCGGCTTCACCGCGCGCAACCGCTACTGGTATCCGGGCGAATACAACGAGGCCGCCGGCATCGCCTTCGACATGGGCGAGCGCCTGCAGGTGACGGGCGTACTGGCCGGCAGCGGCGCTGCGCGCGCCGGACTGCGGCGCGGCGACAACCTCATTTCCGCCAGCGGCAAGGCACTGCCGGTCGGCCCCAACGCATCGAGCACGGTCGGCGCGGTATTCGGCCCCCTGGTGGCCAGCCAGGCCAGCCTGGCGCTGCAGATCGAACGTGACGACAAGACCCGCGAACTGACCGTTCCGGTCACGCGCGCCTGCGGTTTCGCCATCGAACTCGGGAACGCCGACAACGTCAACTCCTACGCCGACGGCTCGCGCGTCCTGGTCACGCGCGGCATGCTGCAGTTTGCGAAGAGCGACGAGGAAATCGCGTACCTGCTGGCCAAGGGCATCGCGCACAACATCCTGGGCCATGCCACGTCGCAGCGCAGCGTCGGCACCATCGGCAGCATCATCGACAACCTGACCAACGTGCGGCCGGATACGTCGATGCTGATCGGCAGTGGCGGCATCAAGGCCATGCCGCCTGAACTCGACGCCGCAGCCGCCCAGCTCAGCATGTACCTGCTGGTGCGCGCCGGCGTGGGGATCGATGGCGCCCCGGCGTTCTGGAAGCGCCTGGCGGCGACCTATCCGGCCACGGTATTGAATGGTTATGTCGCCAACTACCCGGGCACTGCCGCGCGCCTGGCCGCGATCGACAAGGCCACCGCCGACATCCGCGCCAAGCAGGCCGCGAAAAAACCGGTCGCGCCATGAAAAAGCTGCTGCTCGCCTTCCTGACGATCCCACTGCTGGCGCACGCCGCGCAGTGGGTGAAGGTCGGATCGGCCGCGGGCAGCCAGTCGTACATCGACAAGAGCAGCATTATCCGCAGCGACAAGAGCTACAAGGTGTGGTCGCTGGTATCGTACGCGAAGGAGCAGGCCACGCCGGAAGGCACGCCGTACCTGTCGATGAAGGCCCTGCATTTGTATTCATGCGCCGACCGCACCACGACCTTGCTCAGCCAGGTGTACTACACCGAGGCGATGGGCAAGGGGCCGGTCTCGCAAAACTTCAAGTACGAAAAATTCGCGCCGGAAGACATCGTGCCCGACAGCGTGTCGGACGGCGCGCTGCAGGTGATCTGCAAGCGCAAGAAGCGATAGCGCGTTCAGCTCGGGAAATCCGGGAAGTAAGTTCCCATCACCCACGTCAGCACGCCGCAAAAGACCACCACCGCCACCAGCACGATCAGCAAACGCCCGAACTTCGGCGAGCCATCGTCATTTTTTGTATCATTGCTCATCTTCCCACCACCATGTGCTCGATTCAGGAGCGCCAGTATATTCGATTCAATGGACAGCATAGACCTGGAAGTATTAAAGACCGCCTCCGCGTGGATCGCCGCCGGTCGGCGCTGCGAATTGATCACGGTGATCAAGACCTGGGGGTCGAGCCCGCGCCCGATCGGCGCCACGCTCGCCATTTGCGACGATGGCCGCGTGGTCGGTTCGGTGTCCGGCGGCTGCATCGAGGATGACCTGATCGAGCGCGTGCGCCGGCTCGGCATCACGCGCACCATTCCCGAGGTGGTCAGCTACGGCATCAGCGCCGACGAAGCGCACCGTTTCGGCCTGCCCTGCGGCGGCACCATCGAACTGGCGATCGAGCCGTTATCAAGCGCCAGCGCCATCGACGAACTGCTTGCGCGCCTGGAAGCGCACGAACTGCTGGCGCGCCGGCTCGACCTGTCCACCGGCGCGGTTACCTTGACGGCGGCGCAGGCCGGTGCGGTGCAGCTGCTGGCCGATGGCGTGCTGACCACCGTGCACGGTCCGCGCTGGCGCCTGTTCATCATCGGCGCCGGGCAGCTCTCGCGCTTCCTCGCGCAGATCGCTACCGCGATGGATTACTACGTCACTGTGTGCGATCCGCGCGAAGAGTACCGCTCCGGCTGGAATCTGGCGGGCGTGCAACTGGTGCACATGATGCCGGACGACCTGGTGCTCGAGTCGCGCCTGGATCACCGCAGCGCCGTGGTGGCGCTCACGCACGACCCCAAGCTGGACGATCTGGCGCTGATGGAAGCGCTCAAGTCCGATGCGTTTTACGTGGGCGCGATCGGCTCGCGCCTGAATAACGCCAAGCGGCGCGAGCGGCTCAGGGAGTTCGATCTGACTGACGACCAGCTGGCGCGCCTGCACGGGCCGATCGGTCTGTACATCGGCAGCAAGACGCCTTCGGAAATCGCCATTTCGATCCTGGCGCAGCTCACCGCCGTCAAGAACGGTGTGCCGGCCGAACTGCAGGTACGCCACGCGGCGGCGCTGGAGCCGGCCGGCACCGAGGTGTGCGCGGTAGCGCGCTGATTTGACGGCACGAGTAGTAATAGCCAGTGCAATGGCAAGAAGCGGGTTGCCCGCATAGCGCCGGCGCTGGACAATGCCGCTTCGTTACACAGTGCGACGGGCGCACCGGGAATCCATCCATGAACACAGCCAGTCTGCTTCGCCTGATCGTCCTCGCCGCCATCTGGGGCAGTTCCTTTCTCTTCATGCGCATCGCCGCGCCCGTGCTCGGGCCGGCCGTGCTGATCGAGTACCGGGTCGCCTTCGCCGCCGTGTTCCTGGCCATCGTCGGCGCGATCCTCAAGAAGCGCCTCGACCTGGCCGCCAACTGGAAGCACTACCTGATCCTCGGCTTCATCAACTCCGCCCTGCCCTTTCTGCTGTTCGCTTTCGTCGCGCGCACCTTGTCGGCCTCCGTGCTGTCGGTGCTCAACGCCACCGCGCCGATGTGGGGCGCGCTGATCGGCGCGCTCTGGTCGCGCCAGGCCATCGCCGGCAAGCAGGTACTCGGCCTGGTGCTCGGCACCTGCGGCGTGGCCCTGCTGGTCGGCTTCGACGACGTCACCACGCGTCCCGGCGCGCCGCTCGCCATCGCGGCGGCCCTGCTGGCAGCCTTCTGCTACAGCGTGGCCAGCACCTACGCCAGGTCGGCCAAAACCGTCGAACCGTACGCCAACGCGCACGGCAGCATGTGGGCCGCCACCGTGCTGGTGATTCCGGCGCTGCCGTTTTTCCCCGCTCCCGCCGCGGCCACGCCGGGCATCATGGGCGCCGCGCTCGCGCTGGGCGTACTTTGCAGCGGCATCGCCTACATCATGTACTTCAAGCTGATACAGCAAGTCGGCCCGACTTCCGCGCTCACGGTCACCTTCCTCAGTCCCCTGTTCGGCATTTTGTGGGGCGTGCTGTTTTTATCCGAACACGTGGGCTGGCACACCGTCGCCGGCGCCGCCGTGGTCATCGCCGGCACGGCGCTGGTGACCGGATTCACGCCGTTCCGCGCACGTGCTATCGTTGCGCCCTCTTCCACCAGCAAATAGGCAAGCGCTTGCAGACGTCGATCCCCCTTCCGGCGCTTTACCGCAGCGCCGACATTCTGGCCTTCCACAGCCGCGACACCGAAGCCGTGGCCGAACAGGTCGAGCCGGAGCGCATCCGCAAGGGCGTGATGATCGGCGGCGTGCCGGTGTTGCTCGACATCGCCCTCGGCGCCGGCGTGGCGCACTGCACGGTGCAGGCCGACGGGCCACTGACACCCGACGATCTGCGCCAGATCGACGACGCCCTGCTCAACATCCTGGCGCTGCGCATCGACCCGGCGCCCTTCCTGGCAGCCGTTGCCGGCGACCCGCTGCTGGGGCCCGTGGCGCAGCGCCAGCCCGGTTTGCGCATCGTGCAGTCGGCCACGATTTTCGAGGCGCTGACCTGGGCCATCATCGGCCAGCAAATCAACCTGACCTTCGCCATTGCGCTGCGCCGCACTTTCATTTTGCAGGCCGGGCGCCAGCACGGCAGCGGCTTGTGGTGCTATCCGGAGGCGCGCGACGTGGCCCGCCTCGATGCCGGCGATCTCACCACCCGCAAATTCTCGCGCTCCAAGGCCGACACCCTGCTGCGCCTTGCGCACCTGGTCGACAGCGGCGAACTGACGCTCGATCGCAGCGATGATGCGGCCCGGGTGGCGGCCTCGCTGCTGGCCGTCAAGGGCATCGGCCCATGGACCGTCAACTACGCCCTGCTGCGCGGCTATGGCTACGCCGATTGTTCGCTGCATGGCGACGTGGCGATCCGCGCGGCGTTCCAGCATCTGCTGGGCGAAGACGCCAAGCCGGACATGGCGCGCACTGAAGCGCTGCTGGCGCGCTACGCACCGCACCGCACCATGGCCGCGGCCCACCTGTGGGCCAGCCTGCATCCGCGCGGCGACGAACAAGCCGCTTGACCCTGACGTCACGTCAGACTCCACACTGCGCTTACGCATGAAGACAAGGAGTGATTCGATGAGGTTAAAAATAGGCGAGCTGGCGAAACGGTCGGGACTGACGGTGCGTGCGCTTCATCATTACGACAGCATCGGCCTGCTCTCCCCTTCGGCGCGTTCCGACGCCGGCTACCGCCTGTACAACCGCGACGACATCGCCCGCCTGCACCAGGTGCAGGCACTGCGCCGTTTCGGCGTGTCGCTGGCCGACATCGGAACCTTCCTGGCCAATCCGGGCTCGAACCTGTCGACCATCGTCGAGCAGCAGATCGCCGCGCTGAACCGACAGATCGACCAGGCCGGCATCTTGCGCGGGCAGCTGACAAAGCTGCACCGTGAACTCGATGCCGGTGTGGAGCCCGACCTGGCCGCGTGGCTCACTACTCTGGAGTTGATGACGATGGTCGATACTTATTTTTCAAAAGAAGAACTGAAACAGCTGCCGTTTTTCGCCGGCGACGCCGCCTGCATCGCCGAGTGGGATGCGATGGTGGCGCGCTTCAAGCAGATGATCGCCGCCGGCACGCCGCCATCGGCCGCCGAAGCGCAAACGCTGTCGCAGGAATGGATGCTCAAGATGGAACGCGACACCAACGGCGACCCCGATGTCATGGTGCGCATTCTCGCCATGCAGGCGCACGAGCCAGCCCTGCGCGAGCAGAATGGCGTGACGCCCGACGTCGAGGCCTATCTCAAGGAAGCGTTTGCGCAGTCGCGCCTGGCGATGTTCAAAAAATACCTGTCGCCCGAGGAATTTGCGTACATGGATGCGCACTACCGCATCCGCATGGACGAGTGGCCCGGGCTGATCGCGCGCGTGCGCAAGGCGATTGCGAGCGGCGCCGCACCGGCCGATCCGCAGGTGGGGCAATTGATGCGAGAGTGGATCGATTTGTCGCAGTCGTTCGCCGGCGACGATCCCGCCACCCACGCGAAAATCCGCGTCGCTTACGAGAAGGAGCCGCTGCTGATGATCGGCAGCTGGATCACCGATGCGATGAAGGCGTATATCGGGGAAGCCATGGCGGCGTTGCATCAGCAGTCCTGAGCTGGCGCGCTCGATCATCTGACAAGGCGATGTTCTTGTCCAGCCTCAACAGGCAAGAACATTGTCCGCAGATCCGTCGATTCGTGGCCCTGGCACGGTTGAACTGCGTGCACGACGCTGATAGATTGAGGGCTTCCGAATTGTTGGCGCCAGTCGCCACGTCAGGAGTCGCTCATGAGTAACACCAGTCATTGGATCGCTGGAGCGCTACTTGCCGTATCAGCTTGACGTGATATCACGCGGAGGTGATACTTGAAGACGCGAAGAAAGCCCACGATTCAGCCTCCGGACATGTGGGTGATGTCTCTGCATGAGGAATTTCAACGTGAGTTCATGCACCTGGATGAGGACATCAGGGACGAGTTATTGGCTGCTGCAAGGGCAATCGAAATTGCGGGTCCAAAACACGGCAGGCCATTGGTCGATACGTTAAAACAGTCGAAATACGACAACATGAAGGAAATCCGTTTCACGTCCCAGGACGGAACACAAATCTGGCGTGCCGCATTTGCTTTCGATCCCGAACGTCGAGGCGTAATCCTGGCGGCCGCAAACAAGCAGGGCAAAAACGAAAAATTGTTCTACAAAAAACTGATTGCTGTAGCCGATGCGCGTTTTGGTTTACACCTGAAAGCACTTGACAGGAAAGAGAAGGAGAAGTGACATGGGGAAATCCATCGCGGAATTGATGAGTGCTCTTCCACCAGAACGCAGGAAGACCATCGAGTCTAAAGCGCAGAAGTACGCGGACAATATGATTGCTCAAGCTGACTCACTGGAAGTTTTACGGAAAGCGGTCGGGCAGACCCAGGCGCAAATAGCCAAGACCTTGGGCATTCAGCAAAATGCGGTATCCCAACTGGAAAAACGGACAGATATCTACGTTTCCACGCTTCAACGTTACGTGAATGCTTTAGGAATGGATCTGGAGATCACGCTGCTTAGTAAAGAAGGCAAAAGAATTCCCCTGCCAAATTTTCATCCCTGGACGGATATGGCGCCTGCGGACGCCCCCGCACTGGGCAAGCTTCCACTGAAAGCACAGAAAAGAAATGCGGCGACGGCCAAGACGGTAGCGGCGACAACCACCAAGAAAAAAACCACCGTCTGAGCTGGCGTTTGCCTGAGGCGCATCCGGACCTGCATGGACGCCAGCGCAAATACCCAACCCGCAAAAGCGAAAGCCGCTGATTCCCGTAAGAGAATCAGCGGCTAGCTGTATTTGGTTGCGGGGACAGGATTTGAACCTGTGACCTTCGGGTTATGAGCCCGACGAGCTGCCAGACTGCTCCACCCCGCGTCTGTATGTAGCTATTATAGGGGGCTTTTCGTAATTAGGCAATATTAATCCAATCAAGGCGTGCGATAGGGCTCAGCCGAACCCAGGCGCAGGGGCGTCAGGCCCGGTTTACCCTCTGCGCGAACCGCATTCGCCCGGCAATCGGTGTAAAGTAAGCGAAAATCATTCTTCCCATTCCCTATGAAATTTTGTTCCGAGTGCGCCCATCCCGTCGACCTGCTCATCCCCGAGGGCGATAACCGCCCGCGCTATGTCTGCAAGCAATGCGCGGCGATTCACTACCAAAACCCCAAACTTGTCGTCGGCTCCATTCCCGTCTGGCAACCGGAAGGCGAAGAAGTCCGCGTGCTGCTCTGCAAGCGCGCCATCGAACCGCGCCACGGTTTCTGGACCTTGCCGGCTGGCTTCATGGAAAACAGCGAAACGACGGCCGAGGCCGCCGTGCGTGAAACCGAAGAGGAAGCCGGCGCCGACATCGAAATCGGCAGCCTGTTCAGCCTGTTGAACGTGGCTCAGGTGCATCAGGTCCACTTGTTCTACCTGGCCCGCCTGCGCAGCCTGGACTTCGCTCCCGGCATTGAAAGCCTGGACGTGCGCATGTTCGCCGAGCACGAGATTCCTTGGGAGGAACTGGCCTTCCCCACCATCCGCAAGACGCTGGAACTGTTTTTCGCCGATTGTGCCCGCATGCGCGAGGGCGGCGGCTTCGGCTTTCACACGCACGACATCGTGCGCCCGATGCGTATCTCCAGCGATCCCGACTGAGCCATGATCCCCTGGCTTGAAACCCATTCGCCGTTTCCCGACGTTTCCGAAGCGCTCACATCCGACGCGCCGGGCTTGCTGGCGGCCGGCGCCGACCTCTCGCCCGAGCGCCTGCTGAGCGCCTACCGGCACGGCATCTTTCCGTGGTTCTCCGAAGGCCAGCCCATCCTGTGGTGGAGTACCGATCCGCGCATGGTGCTGATGACGGCCGATTTTCGCATCAGCGACAGTCTGCGCAAGGCCCTGCGCCGGGTCGAGCGCAGCATGGAAGAAGGCGGGCGCTGGCAGGTACGCTTCGACAGCGCGTTCGAGGACGTGATGCGCGCCTGCGCCGCCCCGCGCAAGGATGGCCCGGGCACCTGGATTTCGGACGAGATCATCGCCGGCTATACCGGCCTGCACGCGATGGGCTACGCCCACTCGTCCGAGCTCTGGCTCGACGGCGAATTGGTCGGCGGCGCCTATGGCGTGTGCATAGGACGCATGTTTTACGGCGAATCGATGTTCGCGCGCGTGACCGACGGCTCCAAGATCGCGCTGGCATGGCTGGTCGCTTTTTTGCGCGGACAGGGCGTGACCATGATCGACTGCCAGCAGGAGACCGGCCACCTGGCCTCGCTGGGCGCCGCCCCCATCTCGCGCGCCGCGTTTCTGGCGCATTTGCGCGACGCGATCGCCAAACCGGGCATCGCCGAATGGAAACCAGGATCGCCATTTACACAGACGCGGTAAACAGCGTAAAGTTTCGCTACAATAGATAACAAGGAAGCAACCAGGGCCACCGATCGCAACTACGCCGTATCGAAAGCGACTGCATGACGCACTTAAACGACCTGCCTTTCTCGACGCTGCAGTTCTACACCACAGCGCCCTACCCGTGCAGCTACCTCGACGCCCGGCAGGCGCGCTCGCAAGTGGCCACCCCTTCGCACCTGATCAACGCCGACGTCTACTCCGAACTGGTCAAAAATGGCTTCCGGCGCAGCGGCATCTTCACCTACCGTCCTTACTGCGACGGCTGCAACGCCTGCATCCCGGTGCGCGTGCGCGCCGCCGAATTCACGTCCAGCCGCGGCCAGCGGCGCGCCTGGACCCGCCATGCGGGACTGGTGGCCACGGTCGCCAACCTGAGTTTTTCGGACGAACACTACGCGCTCTACCTGCGCTACCAGACCACGCGCCATGTCGGCGGCGGCATGGACCAGGACAGCCGCGACCAGTACGCGCAGTTTTTGCTGCAAAGCCGGGTCAACACGCGCCTGGTGGAGTTTCGCGATCCCGAGGACGGCGTACTGCGCATGGTCTCGATCATCGACGTGCTCTCCGACGGCCTGTCGTCGGTGTACACGTTTTTCGATCCCGACGTCCCCGGCGCCTCCTTCGGCACCTACAACGTGCTGTGGCAGATCGCCCAGGCCAGCGAACTGAAACTGCCCTTTGTCTATCTGGGCTACTGGATCGAACAAAGTCCCAAGATGGCCTACAAGATCAACTTCCGCCCGCTCGAAGCGCGCATCGACGGCATCTGGAGTCTGCTGAACCGATAGCAGCTTGTGGGCGGGCGGCGCCGGCACACGGTAAAATGCCGGGACCCGCACCAACCCGAGCACTCCATGTCCCAGAAACTGCTGTATGCCTTAGGTCGTCCCCTGCTGTTCGCGCTCAAGCCCGAGACGGCGCATAACGTCACCCTGCCCGCCCTGCGCAGCGCCGCCGCCATCGGCCTGACCGGTCTGATGAAAAAGCCCGCGCCCGACCCGCGCTCCGTCATGGGCATCACCTTCCCCAACCCGGTCGGCCTGGCTGCGGGGCTGGACAAGGATGGCGCCTACATCGACGGCCTGTCAGCGCTCGGTTTCGGCTTCATCGAAGTGGGCACCGTCACGCCCAAGCCGCAGCCGGGCAATCCCAAGCCGCGCATGTTTCGCATTCCGGCCAAGCGCGCGGTGATCAACCGCATGGGCTTTAACAATGGCGGCGTCGACGCTTTTGTGGCCAATGTGCAGGCGTCGAAGTTTTACCAGGATAAGCGCGGCGTGCTTGGCCTGAACATCGGCAAGAACGCCAGCACGCCGATCGAAAACGCGGTCGACGATTATCTGCACTGCCTCGAAAAAGTATACCCGTACGCCAGCTACGTGACGGTCAATATCTCCTCGCCCAACACTGCCAACCTGCGCCAGCTGCAGGGCGCGTCGGAACTGGACGCGCTGCTCATGCGGCTGAAAGACGCGCAACTGCGCCTGGCCGACCAGCACAAGCGCTACGTGCCGCTGGCGCTCAAGATCGCACCGGACGTCGACGGCGACCAGATCAAGGATATCGCCGCGGCCCTGCTGCGCCACAAGATCGACGGCGTCATCGCCACCAATACCACGCTCAGTCACCGCCTGGTCGACCGCATGCGGCACGGCCAGGAGACCGGCGGCGTATCGGGCGAACCGGTGTACGACCTGTCGAACATCGTCATCCGCGCGCTGCGCCAGGAACTGGGCGACGCGCTGCCGATCATCGGCGTGGGCGGCATCATGCGCGGTGCCGATGCAAAAGAGAAGATCAATCTCGGCGCCTCGCTGGTGCAGCTGTACACTGGCCTGATCTATCAAGGACCGGGCCTGATCCGCGAATGCGCGCAGGCCCTTCGACCATAAGGAACGCACCATGATCAAGACCAGGCTCGGACGCACGCCGCTCGAGGTATCCAGCATCTGTCTCGGCACCATGACCTTCGGCGAGCAAAATAGCGAGGCCGATGCGCACAGCCAGCTCGATTACGCGCTCGAGCGCGGCATCAATTTTGTCGACACCGCCGAAATGTATCCGGTCATGCCACGTCCCCAGACGCAGGGCGATACCGAGCGCTTTATCGGCAGCTGGCTGAAAAAGAGCGGCAGGCGTAGCGAGATCGTGCTGGCCACCAAGGCGGCCGGGCCGAATCCGAACCTGCACTGGGTCCGCGAAGGAAAGCAGAACCTCGACGCCGCCAGCCTGCGCACGGCAGTGGAAGACAGCCTGCGGCGCCTGCAGACCGATCATATCGATTTGTATCAGCTGCACTGGCCGAGCCGGAATGTGCCGATTTTTGGCGCTACCGCGTTCGATCCGGCCAAGGAGCGCGAAGCCATTCCGGTCGAAGAGACGCTGGCTGCGCTGGGAAGCCTGATCGACGCTGGAAAGATCGGGCATATCGGCTTGTCGAACGAGAGCGCGTGGGGCGTGAGCGAATTTGTGAAGCAGGCCGACATGCGCGGCTTGCCGCGCATCGCCAGCGTCCAGAACCTGTACAACCTGACCGCGCGCAATTTCGAAACCAGTCTGATGGACGAGACCTGCTACCGCGAGGATGTCGGTTTGCTGGCCTACAGTCCACTGGCGTTCGGGCAGTTGAGCGCGAAGTACCTGGATGATCCCAAGGCGAGCGGACGGCTGACGATTTTTCCGGCGTCGTGGAGCCCGCGTTACCTGCGCGCGCCGGTGCTGGCGGCGGTGAAGGAGTACGCGGCGCTGGCGCGCGCGAACGGCATGACGCCAACGCAGATGGCGCTCGCATGGTGCTACTCGCGCTGGTTCGTGGCCTCGACCATCATCGGCGCGACCAGCCTGGCGCAGCTGAAGGAAAACATCGATGCGATGTCGGTGACATTGACCCCGGAAGTGGTGGCCGAGATCGACGCGATCCACGCGCGCATCACCAACCCGGGCGCGTAGTTAACCGTCGCTCCGCTTAGAATCGTTTTAGAACCGTCGTTCCCGCGCAGGCGGGAACGACGTTATGCAGCCAATATCGCGATCTGCCGCAGCCCCCTCGAAAAACTCGTACTGCTCGGATTTTCCACGAACACGCACTGCTTGCCCGTGCGCTTGCAATGCTCTTTCACGCGCCAGTACGCATTGTGGCTGATGCACCCGGTCTGGCAAATCACCAGATCGGCCGCCGCCAGGTTCGCGTCGAGCAAATCTGCCCCATGCTCCTGCCCTCCGTCATGGTGCGCGAACCTTGCCCCCGCCTCCTCGGTCATGCAGCGGTAGCTGGCCACGCTGGCACTCCTGCCACCGACGCACAATAAAGTCTTGTCGACCAGCTGCGCCGCGGCGATCGCCTCGGCTGCATCTTCCTCGCACACCGGCACGTCCACCGGCCGCGCCGCCTGCAAGGCGTCGAGCTGGCGCGTGGACGCCGCCAATTGCTGGCGCAACTGCGCCAGCTGCGCATCGCGCGCGCCCAGGCGCTGCGCCGCTTCATCGAGCTTCTGCTTGAGCCGCGTGCGCGCTTCCAGCTCGGGCACCGACGCGCTCAGTTCCGCCATATCCGCCTGCAGGAACGCAAACTTGCTGTCGCGCGCCACCAGCTCGGCGCGCGCATTCATCAACTGCGCCTGCACCTGTTCCAGCTCGCGCGCCTTCTCCGCCAGCGTGCGCACGTGGCGCTGCTGCGCCTGCGCCAGTTCGGCCCCCAGCGCCGCATTCTCTTCCTGCAGTTCCAGATAACGCGCATGGTCGATGCGCGTGGTGGCCCCGGCCTGATGCTGGATCATGTGCATTTCGCGCAGCACCGTGTCCTGCACCAGGAAGTCGCTGCGCGGGTGCGTCAGCGCGGCCCAGAAGGCACCGGCCACGTCGCCCTGCGCGATCGCCTGGCGCCACATCAGCATGACGGCATCGCCGCTGCGTGCATCGCGAAAGCGCAGCAGCACCAGCGCATAACGCTGGTCGAGCGCATCCTGCAGCAGGTTCGAGATGCGATTGCGGGTGGCGCATTCTGCCACCGCGCCGACGTGGATTTCGTAGTCATCGGCCAGCGCCTGGCCGCGCACGCCCTTGTTCACCAGCTTGCGCAGCACGCCGAGCGGCAGGCACACGCCGATCACGGGGCAGTGGGTATTGGCCGGCAGTTCCCACAGGCGCTGGCGGCGCGACGACGAGGTGCGCGAAGCCGGTTCGCCGTCAGGGGGGAAGAACCGCGCGAGCGGCTTCTTGGCATCGTGGTCGCACATACGCGTCTCCTTAGTGCAGCTTGGGGCCGTGGCGCGCTTCGTCGATGACGGCGGCAGCGGCGGCGGCGGCATTGGACTGGGCTACGTGGTCGAGCCGCGCCTGGGCGTCGCCGACCATGCCGGACAGCGCGCGGAACGCTTCCGGCGTGAAGCGCACCGAGACATGGTTCAGCGACAGGTGCAATACGCTGCATTCGGGGCAGATGCTGACGTGGCCGATGGTGCTGTCGGCGATCGTCACATGCTGGCAAGGTTCGCTTGGATTCTGTGGATGTTTGCTCGGCACGATGCTTCCTTGACGGTATGCAGTGGCTGGCAACGGCGGCGGGCTATGCGTGGGTGGATGGCTTGCTGAAATCAAGTATAAACGAGAATCATTCGCATTTGCAAGCGCGTCGTTCCCACGCCACGGCGGCACCCGGCGGGAAGCCGTTTCCGGCAGTGCCAGAAACGGCAGTGGCTACGCTTCGCGCGGAGCGTCAGCGTCCAGCGCGCGCTCGATGTCGGCGCGCGACACATCCGGCGCGAACTGCTCGATGAAGTGATAGGCATACGCGCGCAGATAGGCGCCGCGCCGCACCGCCAGCCGCGTCACGTTGGGCGCGAACAGGTGCGACGCTTCGACCGCGCGCAAACCCTTGTCGCGGCCATGATCGAACGCCATCGAGGCCACGATCCCCACGCCCATCCCCAGGCTCACATACTGCTTGATGACGTCCGAATCCATCGCCGTGAGCACGATGTCGGTGCGCACCCCCGCCTTGGCGAACGCCGCATCGATATGCCCGCGCCCCGTGAAGCCCACATCGTAGGTAATGAGCGGATAGCCGGCCAGGTCTTCCAGCCGGATCGGCGAACAATTGAGCAGCGGATGACCGTCCGGCACCACGATCAGATGGCTCCAGCGGTAGCACGGGAACGACACCAGGTCGGGGAACTGCGACAAGCCCTCGGTGGCGATGCCGATATCGGCCTTGCCCGACAGGACCCACTCGGCGATATGATCGGGAGCGCTCTGCTGCAGCGCGATGCGCACGTCCGGAAAATCGTTGCGGAACGATTGCACCACCTTCGGCAAGGCATAGCGCGCCTGGGTGTGGGTCGCGGCGATGGTCAGCGTGCCGCTGTTCTGGCCCGCGTATTCCATGCTGGCCTGCTGCAGATTCTCGGCCTCCACCAGCAGGCGGTCGATGATTTTCAAGATGCCCTTGCCCGGATCGGTCAGCCCGGTCAGGCGCTTGCCGTTGCGCTCGAAGATCACCACGCCAAGTTCGTCTTCGAGTTCGCGGATCTGGCGGCTCACGCCCGGCTGCGACGTGAACAGCGCATTGGCGACCTCGGTCAGGTTGTAGCCGCGCCGGGCCGCTTCACGGATCGAGCGCAGTTGTTGGAAATTCATATCGCCGCTCCCTGGTCGACAAACACCTGCATCCGGCGCGGACGCACCACCAGGGTTTCGCCTTCCTTCAACTGCAACTGGCGATAGCGCTCGTTGGGAATGACCGCTTCGATCAATTCGGCATTGTCGGCGCGCTCCAGGTCGAGCTGCGCCAGCGGACCGATGGCGTGCGCGCGGCGCAGCTTGACGACGATGCCCTCGGCGCCCGGCGTGTAGCGGTCGATGTCAAGATCGTGCGGGCGCACGTAGGCGATCCCCTGCCCGTTGGTGGCCGACGCATTGCCCGGCACCGAAAAACTGGCGTCGCCGCTGGCCATGATGCCGTCGTTCACGCGTCCGTGGAACAGGTTCACATTGCCGAGGAAGCCGTACACGAATGGCGAAGCCGGATTGTTGTACACCTGCTCGGGAGAGCCGAGCTGCTCGACCCGGCCCTTGTTCATCAACACCACCTGGTCCGACACTTCCAGCGCTTCTTCCTGGTCGTGGGTGACGAAGATGCTGGTCACGTGCAGGTCGTCGTGCAGGCGGCGCAGCCAGCGCCGCAATTCCTTGCGCACCTTGGCGTCGAGCGCGCCGAACGGCTCGTCGAGCAGCAGCACGCGCGGTTCCACCGCCAGCGCGCGCGCCAGCGCAATGCGCTGACGCTGCCCGCCCGAGAGCTGCGGCGGATGGCGGTCGGCCAGCCAGTCGAGCTGCACCAGTTCGAGCAGCTGCTGCACCTTGTGGCGGATCTGCTGTTCGTTCGGACGGTCCTTGCGCGGCTTGACGCGCAGCCCGAAGGCGACGTTCTCGAACACGGTCATGTGCTTGAACAGCGCGTAATGCTGGAACACGAAGCCGACCTGGCGCTCGCGCACGTGGCGGTCCGACGCATCCTGGCCGTCGAGCAGCACGCGCCCGCTGTCCGGATGCTCCAGGCCCGCGATGATGCGCAGCAGCGTGGTCTTGCCGCAGCCGGAAGGGCCGAGCAACGCGGTCAGTTCGCCCGAAGGGAACTGCAGCGACACATTGTCGAGGGCGACAAAATCGCCGAACCGCTTGTTGATATTACTAACTTCGATCGTCATGATCCGTGCTCCATGTTGCGTGCTTCGGCGTGAAACGCGATCGTTTCGCGCAAACGCCATTCGACAAAGGTTTTGATCGCCAGGGTCACCAGCGCCAGCATTGCCAGCAGCGAGGCGACGGCAAAGGCGGCCGCGAAGTTGTATTCGTTGTAGAGGATTTCCACGTGCAGCGGCATGGTGGTGGTCTCGCCGCGGATGTGGCCCGACACCACCGACACCGCGCCGAACTCGCCCATCGCGCGGGCATTACACAAGATCACGCCGTACAGCAGGCCCCATTTGATGTTCGGCAGCGTCACGCGCCAGAAGGTGTTCCAGCCGGAGGCGCCCAGTACCAGCGCGGCCTCTTCTTCCTCGTTGCCCTGCGACTGCATCAGCGGAATGAGTTCGCGCGCCACGAACGGGAAGGTGATGAAGACGGTGGCCAGCACGATGCCCGGCACCGCGAACAGGATCTTGATGTCGTTGGCGGCGAGCCAGCCGCCGAACCAACCCTGGGCGCCGAACATGAGCACATAGATCAGGCCCGCGATCACCGGCGAGACCGAAAACGGCAGGTCGATCAGCGTGAGCAGAATGGCTTTGCCGCGGAACTCGAATTTGGCGATGCACCAGGCCGCGCACACGCCGAACACCAGGTTGAACGGCACCGAGATGAAGGCGACGATCAGGGTCAGCTTGATGGCTGCGACGGCGTCCGGGTCGGTGATGGCCGCCACGTAGACCTCGATGCCCTTCTTGAACGCTTCGGCAAACACGGCGGCCAGCGGAATGAACAGGAACAGGGTCAGGAACGCAAAGGCGACGAGCTTGAGCAGCAGGCTGACCCAGACCGGTTCGAGCGGGTGCGAGCGGCGCAGGAACCAGTCCCTGAGCGAGCGGCGCTTGGGCGCGGCGCCTTTGGCGGCGGGCGACCCCGCCTGGTTGATCACGGTGCTCATTTTTTCCCCGTCCTGGCGCGGGTCCACGCCTGTAGCAGATTGATGGCCAACAGCAGCGCGAATGAGGCCAGCAGCATCACCACGGCGATGGCGGTGGCGCCGGCGTAGTTGTACGCTTCGAGCTTGATGTAGATGAGGAGCGGCGTGATCTCGGAAATCATCGGCTGGTTGCCGGCGATGAAAATGACCGAGCCGAATTCGCCGGTGGCGCGCGCGAACGAGAGCGCGAAGCCGGTCAGCAGGGCCGGCATCACGGCCGGGAACACCACGCGCGTGAAGGTTTGCCAGGCGTTGGCGCCCAGGCTGGCGGCGGCTTCCTCGAGTTCTTTTTCCAGGTCTTCCAACACCGGCTGCACTGTGCGCACGACGAAGGGCAAGCCGATGAAGGTGAGCGCGACCACCACGCCGAGCGGCGTGTACGAGACCTTGATGCCAAGTTCGGTGAAGTATTTGCCGATCCAGCCATTGCTCGAGTACAGCGCGGTCAAGGTGATGCCGGCCACCGCGGTGGGCAGCGCGAACGGCAGGTCGACCAGGGCGTCCATGAAGCGCTTGCCCGGGAACTCGTAGCGCACCAGCACCCACGCGACGATGCCGCCGAAGACCGTATTGATAACCGCCGCAACGAAGGAAGCGCCGAAGCTCAAGCGATACGAGGCCACCGCCTGCTCCGACGCGACCACCTCCCAGAACGCTTCCCAGGTCATGGCGAAGGTCTTGAGAAAGACCGACGACAGCGGGATCAGGACGATCAGGCAGAGATAAAAAATGGTGAACCCGAGGGTCAGGCCGAAGCCGGGCAGGACCCGGCGCGGCGCTTTTCTCGGAAGGGGATGGACGGCGGACATGGGGCCTCTTATTACAAAATCGTCTAATAGGCGGCAATAATCGCACTTGAACCTCATAACGCAAACGAAGCATTTCTTATTTGCATAGATCGATTGGCTATTAGGATTCGGCCGACGGGTTTGCCAGTCCATGGACATGCGCGGTTTGAGCGGACGCAAACGCCGCCCAGAACGGCTGAACCCGGTTAGGGCCGGCATGGTCTGACCTGTACAGACCAGGAGGAAGCATGGACCAACATGACCGTTTGCAGGTGAATTCCGGCACGCAGGCTGCGGCGGGCGGTTGCCGGGCACGGGACGCGTTGCTTGGTGTCCGGGTGCCGCCGGCGCTGCGCGCCATCTTTCACGTCTGGGCGCAGGTGTGCGATCCGGCGCCGATGCTGCCGCGCGGCGGCGACATGCAGGCCCTGCTGGCGGCCTACGTGCGCCTGGGCGCCGCCACGGAGGCGGCACCGGTCGAGCGCGAGCTGCTGGTGCGGGTGTATGTCAACGCGGCGCTGAACTGCGAATTTGCGCTGTGGACCGAACTGCGCCACGAAGCGGCGGCGGTGCTGCGCTGGCTGGCTCCGATCGTCGCCGCCGACCCGGCCCTGCGCGCGCGCGTGGCGCAGACATGGCCGTGCAAGAGCGGGCCGGACACGGATTAATAAATCAGTTTGGCTGCCACCAGGGTCAGGGTGGTCGCCAGCAGGGCGCGCAGGAAGCCTTCCGGCACCGACTTGGCCACCCAGGAACCGAGGGTAATGCCCGGCAGCGAGCCGATCAGCAGCATGGCGAGCAGGCCCCAGTTGATCGAGCCCAGCCACCAGTGGCCGAAGGCGGCAATCGCGGTCAGTGGCACGGCGTAGGCGATATCGGTGCCGGCCACTTCGGCCGCGCTCAAGCGTGGATACAGCATGACGAGCAGGGTGGCGCCGATGGCGCCGGCGCCGATCGACGATACCGTGACCAGCACGCCGAGCACCGCGCCGGAGACGATGGTGGCGGCCGCCAGCGACCTGCCCTGCAGCTGGCGCCCGGGCTTGGCGTTGACCCAGGCCAGCATCTTGCCTTTGAACAGCAGCGCGACCACGGTCAGCATGACCGAGCCGGCGATGGAGTAACGGATGATCTGGCCGATTTCCTTGTCCAGGGCGCCGAATTGCTTGAGCGCCAGGGTCGTGGCCACGGCGGCCGGCAAGGCGCCGAAGCAGAGGTGGCGCACGATATCCCAGCGCACCGTGCCGCGCAGGCGGTGGGTGAAGGTACCTGCCGCTTTGGTGATCGAGGCAAACGCGAGGTCGGTGCCGACGGCGACCGAAGGCGACACGCCGAACAGCAAGGTCAGCAGCGGAGTCATGAGGGATCCGCCGCCGACGCCGGTCATGCCGACCAGCAGGCCGACCCCGAAACCTGAAATGATGTACGTAAGTTGCATGGATGAGTCCCTAGAATACCCGCGAGGGTATAGGGACTCAGCCGTTATTCAAACAACCGAAAGCTTATTTGCTTATGCGTTTCGCCGTGCAAGGGACGCGCGGCGGTACGTTTTACTTGTTCGGCTGGGGCGTGACGCGCAGATAAGCACGCTCGGCCGTGTAGCCTTTCGGATACTTTTGCTTGAGCAGTTCAGGATCTTGCACGCTCAGCGGGATGATGACATCGTCCCCGTCGCGCCAGTTGCCGGGCGTGGCCACGGTGTAGGCGTCGGTCAGCTGCAGGGCGTCGATGACGCGCAACACTTCATCGAAGTTGCGCCCGGTACTCATCGGATAGGTGATCGACAGGCGGATCTTTTTGTTGGGATCGATCACGAACAGCGAACGCACCGTGGCCGTGGCCGATTGCTCCGGGTGGATCATGTCGTACAAGGCCGCCACTTTTTTGTCGGCATCGGCGATGATCGGGAAGCCCACCACGGTTTTCTGCGTCTCTTCGATATCCTTGATCCAGGTTTTGTGCATTTCGGCCGGATCGACCGACAGGGCGATGGCTTTCACGTTGCGCTTGTCGAATTCAGGTTTGAGCTTGGCGGTGAGGCCCAGCTCGGTAGTGCAGACGGGCGTGAAGTCGGCCGGGTGCGAAAACAGCACCACCCAGGAGTCGCCCGCCCATTCGTGAAACTTGATCGTTCCCAGCGAAGAATCCTGCTCGAAATCCGGAGCGGTATCGCCCAAACGTAAACTCATTGTGATCTCCAATCGTTCGTCAAAAGTAGTAGGCGGATGTCAATCATGGCGAAAAGGCCAGCATCCTATTGTGCGCCAATTCGGCCAGCCGCTGCAAATATTGTTGGCCGGCGCGCCAGTCGCCCAGGCCCGAGTCCGCATTGATGTGTCCCAGCCTGCCCTCCTCTATCAGCTCGCTGTCCCAGCGGCGCGCCCACAAGGCAGCATGCGGCGCACTCATCCACGGATCGTTGGCGCTACTGATCAAGATGCTGGGGCAATCGAGCGGCAGCGCCGGTAAGCGGTCGGCCACGCCGAACTTGTCGGGATCGGCGGGCGCGACCAGCAGCGCACCGGCCACGCCGTCGCTGTTGCGGGCGATGCTGTGCACGGCGGTCAGGCAGCCGAAGCTGTGCGCCACCAGCAGCGCGGGACGCGGATCGGCGCGGCGCTGCTGGTCCAGCCGCGCGGCCCAGGCGGCCAGGTCGGGCTGGTCGAAGTCATCCTGGCGCACGCGCACGAATTCCGGGTGCAGGCGCTGCCAGCGCGACTGCCAATGGCCCGGTCCGCTATCATGCAGTCCGCTGACCACGATTACTTGAAAATGGGGAAAGAGTTCCGACATGGCGCCACCTCCTGGAACACCAGAATACGGCGCGATGGCGCGAAAACGAAGGAATCGTTTCGCGCTTCGATATACCGCCCGCGCATAAGGCGGGCCGCTTGCGGGTATGAGTTCCGGATGCTAGTAGAAGCGGTTGAACAGCACCACGGTCCAGGAAGCGATGGCGATCAGGACCGCCAGCATGACGGCGGCGCTGCCGAAATCCTTGGCGTTCTTCGACAGAGGATGGCGTTCGAGCGAGACGCGGTCGACCACGGCTTCGATGGCCGAGTTGATCAGTTCGACGATCAGCACCAGCACCAGCACGGCAATCAGGAACAGTTTCTGGAAAGACGACACCGGCAGCACCAGCGCGACGATAGCGCCGATCACCACGACAATCAATTCCTGACGGAAAGCGTGTTCGTGCGTCCAGGCGGATTTGAAACCGTCGATCGAGTAGCTTGTCGCCGCCAGAATGCGCTTGAAGCCGCTTTTACTTTTAAAATCACTGACAGGCTGGGTCATGGATACTCTTCAAAATAACAGGTAATGCCCATTATGCCCCGCTCCGCCGCCGGTGCGCCATCTTTGCGGCGCGCCACAGGGAAATTGCCAATCCTTTTCACATTGTGGTATAAAGTAAGGACATATACTGCACTGCACCAACCACATCATGAAAATCGACACCGTTGACGCGCCCAAAACCTCGATTCAGGTGATCGAGCGCATGGTGGCCCTGCTCGACGCGCTGGCCAACTATACCGATCCGGTGAGCTTGAAGGAATTGTCCAAGGTATCAGGACTGCATCCCTCGACGGCGCACCGGATTCTCAATGACATGGTCATCACGCGCTTCGTGGACCGGGTCGAGCCGGGGACCTACCGCCTCGGCATGCGCTTGCTGGAACTTGGCAATGTGGTCAAGAGCCGGCTGTCGGTGCGCGAAGCGGCGCTCGATTTCATGCGCTCGCTGCACAAGAAGACCCAGCAGACGATCAATCTGTCGGTGCGCCAGGGCGATGAGATCGTGTATATCGACCGCGCGTTTTCGGAGCGCTCCGGCATGCAGGTGGTGCGCGCGATCGGCGGCCGCGGTCCACTGCATCTGACCTCGACCGGGAAACTGTTTTTGTCGGTGGACGAGCCCAAGGCGATCAGGGCGTATGCCACCCGCACCGGGCTGGCGGGGCACAACAAGAATTCGATTACCGATCTGAGCAAGCTGGAACGCGAGCTCAGTCTGGTCAGGTCGCGCGGCTATGCGCGCGATAACGAAGAGCTGGAGCTGGGCGTGCGCTGCATGGCAGCGGGCATCCATGACGATTCGGGCAAGCTGATCGCGGGCTTGTCGATATCGGCGCCGGCTGACCGCTTGCAGGAGGAATGGCTGGAGGATCTGGTGATGACGGCGAGCCAGATTTCGGCGACACTGGGGTATACGGGGCCGACGGTTTAAGCGTCTTCCTCAAGTCCGTCATTCCCTTCACAGGCGGGAATCCAAGAGATGTTTGCTAAGCGACGGTGCCTTGGATTCCCGCCTGCGCGGGAAGTCATTTCTGCCAATGGCAGGAATGACGGAATTGAGCGCAGCGAAACCAGTTCAGTCAGCGATCGCCCGTATTCATCAAGTCAAACCCGGCGGCCGTAAGGCTTCCAGCCAGCGCCGCATCCGCCCGGCATCGGCCGTCCGCGATTGCTTGCCCTTGGAATCCAAAAACACCATGATCACCGCGCGGCCCTGAATCACGGTCTGCATCACCAGGCAGCGCCCCGCTTCATTAATAAACCCGGTCTTTTGCAAACCAATATCCCAATCCGGCATCGCCACCAGATAGTTGGTATTGTTGTAATGCATCAGCCTGCCGCCCGCATCGACCGTCGATTTCGGATCGGTCGAATACTGGCGCAGCAGCGGTTCGTTATAAGCGGACATGGCCAGCTTGGCCAGATCGCGCGCGCTGGCAACATTGCGGCTGGACAGCCCGCTCGAATCGACATAGCGCGTATCGTTCATTCCCAGCTGGTAGGCCTTGGCATTCATCGCCGCGACGAACCCCGCCACCCCACCCGGATAATTGCGCGCCAGCGCGGCCGCGGCCCGGTTCTCCGAACTCATCAGCGAAATATGCAGCAGGTTGGCGCGCGTCATCTGCGACCCGACGCGCAGGCGCGAACTGGTGAATTTTTCGTGGTCGACATCGTCTTCAGTGATGGTCAGGACCTCGTCCAGGTCTTGCCTGGCCTCCACCACGATCAGACCTGTCATCAGCTTGGTGATCGAGGCGATCGGCAAGGCAATATTGGCATTCTTCTCGAACAATACCTCGGCATTGTTCTGGTCCAGCACGAAAGCGACGTTGGACTTGAGGTCGAGCGGGTCGCGTGTCTGGTTCAGGCCGGCCAGATCGCCCGCGCTCTGGCGCACCCGTTCGGGCAGCGAGGCGGCAACGATCACGCGCTGGTACACCACCTTGCGTTTGCCACGGACCATGACCGTACGGCGCACCATCGTGTTGCGGCTTTCGGCCATCGGACGCAATGCGATCTCGCGGCGCTGCACGCGCGACTTGACCACGACGTGCTTCTTGGCCTTGCCCGCGCTGGTGGTGCGCTCGGCCCTGGCCTTGGCCTTGACCTTGGCTTCCACCGGCGGCGTGAAAACTAACAGCAGGGAAGCGATGGCGCTCAACACTAACTTATACATCTGGAAATCCTTTGAAGCGAGCTGACCTAATATCGCTGAAGTCTAGCAAAGTGCTCAGCAATCGCAAGCGAATTTAACATTCGGGGGAAGTCTTGTGCTGAGCTACAACATTGCGTAGCCAGGCCGCTTCTTGCATGGATACAGTGTACGCGTTTATTCCATAAAGCGAACAAAGCTTGCCACCGGTTCGCGCGCCGTCACCAGGGTGTTCTCGATCTTGTCCGGATCGGCGTAGCCCAGTGCCATGCCACATACCAGCATCTCAGTGGGGGGCAGCTGAAGATGTTCGGCAATGACCCGGTGATACGGGGTGAACGCCGCCTGCGGACAGGTGTCGAGGCCGCGGCCGCGCGCGGCGACCATGATGTTTTCCAGGAACATGCCGTAATCGAGCCACGAGCCCTGCTCCAGCACCCGGTCGATGGTGAAAATCAGCCCCACCGGCGCATCGAAGAAGCGGTAATTGCGGCCGAACTGCGCGTGCATGCCGGCCTTGTTGTCGCGCTCCAGGCCAAGCAGCGAATACAGGTCCAGGCCCACCTTGCGGCGCCGCTCGATGTAGGGCGAGGTCCATTCGCGCGGATAGTAGGGATATTCTTCCACATGCTGTTTGGCCAGCGCGGGATCGTTATGCACGGCCAGGACCGCTTCGGCCAGCTTGTCCTTGGCCTGCCCGGTCAGCACGGTGACCTTCCATGGCTGGATATTGGTGCCGGACGGTGCGCGAGCGCTCACTTCCAGGATCCGCTCGATATCTTTGCGCGCGACCGGGGTCGGCAGGAAGGCACGGATCGAACGGCGCGAGGCGATGGCGGCGTCCACGATTTCTTGTTCTTTACTTACCAACATTGCTTCTCCTATTTTTTAACGACACACACCACACCGATGACTGCCACCACCATGCCGGCCACGCCCAGCCAGCTGAAGGCTTCGCCGAACATCAGCCAGGCCATGATGGCCGTGGTCGGCGGCGTCAGGTACAGCAGGCTGGTCACCTGGGTCGCATCGCTGCGGCGGATTAATTGAAACAGCAGGAAGATGGCGCCGATCGACAGCGCAAACACCGACCACATCCACGCGCCCACGAAACGCGGCGTCCATTCGATGCTGCTCAGGCCCGGATCGAGCCCCTCGAACAGAATGGCGACCGGCAGCAGCACCGCCACCGTGGACGCGAACTGGATCACGGTGCCGGTGCGCAAATCGAAACGCGGGCAGAAATGCTTCTGGTACATCGTTCCCGCCGTGATCGACAGCAGCGCCATGACGCTGAAACCGATCGCCAGCCCCGACAGGCCGACCAGGGTGATCTTGGCATACACCACCAGGGCCACGCCAGTCAGGCCGAACAGCAGGCCCAGCCACTGGCGCGGACGCACCGTTTCGCCGATCAGGGGGGCGCAAGCGGCGGTGAGGATCGGTTGCATGCCGACGATCAGGGCGGTGACCCCGGCCGGCATGCCGAGCTTGATCGCGCACCAGACGCCGCCGAGATAGCCGGCCTGCAGCAGCAGACCGGCCACGGCGATATGGCCGATGCTGCCCTTGGGCCACGGCGCTTTCCAGATCAGGACGATGGGCAGCAAGACCACCAGCACGGCAACACAGCGCAGCAGCAGGAAGGTCAGCGGCGGCGCATAGGGCAAGCCGAACTTCGCGACAATGAAGCCTGTACTCCACAATAGGACGAAAAACACCGGCATTGGCGACAGCCAGGGCGCACTGTGGCGCGGCGCAGCATTTTTTAAAGCTTCGTTTGACATATATCAATAGCCGCCATCGACGTCAAAACGTCAAGGCGCCGCATCAAGAGGTTGAACTGCGCGAGCAGCGAGTCTAGCATGGGCGCCATTGCCATGTTATCAAGGCCCATTTTGTCTATGACACGAGGCCGCTTGAGGGCATGCGCGGCGGCGCATTTTCAGCCTCCGGGCAAGCCATTTCTTCCCGCGGCCGGAGATTTGTGCACTGCACAAGATTCGCTTGACACTGCTCAGAAAATCATTAAAATGGCCTTTGTTGCGCTGCACAATCCTATTGTTCAGCCTTGGCTTGACAGATTTTTCTGCCTCACCGGTTCAACGCAGCATTTATCAACAATACTATTAATCAATATTTGGAGAATATATATGTTTGCAATCCCTGAGCAGTTTTCGAACGCCACCAAAGCTAACTTTGAATCGCAGTTCGCGCTGTATTCGTCGCTGACGTCGAAAGCGTTTGAAAGCATTGAAAAGCTGGTCGAGCTGAACATCACCGCTGCCAAGGCAACGCTGGAAGAGTCGTCGATCGCTACCAAGCAGCTGCTGTCGGCCAAGGATCCACAAGAATTTTTCTCGCTGACCGCCGCCCAGGCGCAGCCAACGGCTGAAAAAGCCATGTCGTACAGCCGCCAGCTGGCCGCTATCGCCACCGGCACCCAGGCTGAATTCAGCAAGGCTGCTGAATTCCAGATCGCCGAAACCAACCGCAAGGTGATTTCGCTGGTTGACGAAGTGAGCAAGAATGCACCGGCCGGTTCGGAGAACGTCGTCGCCGCCATCAAGGCATCGATCGGCAATGCCAACGCTGGCTACGAGCAGCTGACCAAGACCGCCAAGCAAGCCAAAGAAGCCATGGAAACCAATGTGAACGCAGCCGTATCGCAGTTCACCCAGGCTGCACAGAACGCTGCCGCACGCACCACCAAGAGGTAAGTCGGTAGTGTAGTACTCACGGGTGTCACCACGCATCCGCCCCAAACCCGCAGAATCGCGATTCTGCGGGTTTTTTGCTTTTACACTGAACAGAGGGCAAGCATGTTCGCAAAATCTTGCGAACGTACGAAGATCGTCGTATAGTGGAGGCGTGGATGGGATTCAAAGATGCAAAGAAGAAAGTTCTAGACGCACTTGAAACGCGCGCCTTTTCTCACGAAGCCCGTGAGGCTATCGAAGTCAAGAACCTGTTGCATATGGGTACCATCACGCCGGAGGAAGTGATCAAACTGATTAAATCCAGCTCGGGAACTGATCATTCGAGCAGCGCGCATCATGCCATCAAAGGCGTTGAGGTACACGTAATCAAATGCAAGAAATGGTATATCAAGTTCTACTTTGTTGATCCGGACACCGTCTTCATCAGCGTACATCAGTGAGAAATCATGAAACTGTTAAACGTGGGCGACAAAAGCAAAGCGATTTGCTACGACTGCAACGAGTTGGTGCATACCACCTATAAACGAAGAGACGTTCCCTTCAGCGATGGCGTTGGCGTCGCAAAAGATATCTTGGCGGGTGTGTGCGACATCTGCGATCGCGTTGTATCAACTCCTGCGCAGTCAACTCCGGCAATCAAGGCCAGTCGCGACAAAGCGATGGTGCCCATCGAGGCACAGCTGCCGGCGATTTATATCGATGCCCTGGATCTGGCATGCTATCGCATCGATTCGTCCGTGAACTCCGATTTCAGAAAACGGCTGTTGATGTACTACGTCAGGAAGTCGGCCAACAGCGCAGGCGGGTCAGAACGGCTGGTTGGCGCATTGAAAAAAAAGACCGAATTTGAAGTGGTAGCGGAACCGTCGAGAAAAAGATTGTCAATCAAGGTTTCGCAACCGATGGCGGATGAAATTGCAGCTGTGATGAAAAGCACCAACCTCAACAAAACCGACTTGATGAAATCGATCGTATTGCAAATCAATGAGGAGATCATCAAGCCCAGGGTGCCGAAACATATCGATGAGCTCCAGACATTGGCAATGGTCACCAACTGTTAAGTGGATGTCCGGTCCGGCCGGTTGCGGGGCGAGAACCTGCTGCGCAGGGTCCGGCGCCCTTACTCCTCGCCCAAATATGCCGCCTTCACGCGCGGATCGTGCAGCATGTCCTGCGCATTGCCGCTCATGGTGATCGCGCCCGAATCCATCACATAGCCGCGGTTGGCCGCTTCCAGCGCCAGCTTCGCATTCTGCTCCACCAGCAGCACCGTGATGCCCTGCTTGTGCACGTCGCGGATCACCTCGAAAATCTTTTCCACCATGATCGGCGCCAGGCCCATCGACGGCTCGTCGAGCAGCAACAGGTTCGGGTGGCTCATCAAGGCGCGCGCCATCGCCAGCATCTGCTGCTCGCCGCCCGACAGGGTGCCCGCCATCTGCGCCGCACGCTCTTTGAGGCGCGGAAACACCGAGAACCACTTCTCCACATCGGCCTCGATGCCCGCCTTGTCGTCGCGCGTGTAGGCGCCCATCAGCAGGTTTTCATGGATCGACATGCGCGTGAACACGCCGCGCCCTTCCGGCACCATGGCCAGTTTTTTCTGCACCAGCTCGAACGACTTGCTGCCCTTGAGCGACTGGCCCATATAGCTGATCACGCCTTCGACCTTGCAGTCCGGCAAGGTGCCGGTGATGGCTTTCAAGGTGGTGGTCTTGCCGGCGCCATTGGCGCCGATCAGGGTCACCAGCTCCCCCTTGTTTACTTCCAGGTCGATGCCCTTGACGGCCTTGATGCCGCCGTATGCCACCTTCAAGCCCTGGATTCTCAGAATATTGTCGCTCATGCGTGAGCACCTCCCAGGTAGGCTTCAATCACTGCCGGATTTTTCTGTATGTCGGCCGGTAAGCCTTCCGCGATCGGTTTGCCGTATTCGAGCACGGTGATGCGGTCGCACAAGCCCATCATCAGCTTGACGTCGTGCTCGATGAGCAGCACGGTCTTGCCTTCCTGCTTGATCTTGATGAGCAGCTCGCGCAGCGCCAGTTTTTCGGTTGCGTTCATGCCGGCGGCCGGTTCGTCCAGCGCCAGCAGTTGCGGCTCGGTCGCCAGCGCGCGCGCGATTTCGAGGCGGCGCTGGTCGCCGTAGGACAGGAATTTCGAGGTGCGCTTGGCGTACGCGCCGATCCCCACGAAATCGAGCAGTTCCTGCGCCCGGGCGCGGATCGCCGCCTCTTCCAGGCGCGCCGCCTTGTGCCGGAACACGGCGCCGAACACGCCTTGATGGGTGCGCACGTGGCAGCCGACCATCACGTTTTCCAGCGCCGTCATCTCGCCGAACAGGCGGATGTTCTGGAAGGTACGGGCAATCCCGGCCTTGGCCACCGCATGCGGGGCCGACGGCGAATAAGGCTTGCCGGCCAGCTCGAAGGTGCCGGTGTCGGGCTGGTACAGCCCGGTAATGACATTGAAAAAGGTCGTCTTGCCGGCGCCGTTCGGCCCGATCAGGCCATAAATCTGGCCGCGCATGATCTTGATGCCGACGTTGGTCAGCGCTTGCAAACCGCCAAAGCGCTTGTTGACGCCGGAAATATTGAGAATGACTTGTTCGCTCATCTGGATATCCTTACGCTGCCATCAGGCCGGCAACTCGCCGGTTTTGTTGGTGTCGGCGGCCTCGGGCCGGTCTTCGTGCTTGGGAGCGGGCCACAGGCCGGCCGGACGGTTGAGCATGATCAGCACCATCGCCAGGCCGTACAGCAGCTGGCGCAGCACTTCCGCTTCGATCAGCACCTTGCCGAACAGGGTCATCTGCAGCGGTTCGACCACGTGGCGCAGCACTTCCGGCAAGGCCGCAAGCAGCACGCCGCCCATGATCACGCCGGGAATGTGGCCGATACCGCCCAGCACCACCATCGCCAGCACGGCGATCGATTCGGTCAGCGAGAACGATTCCGGCGACACGAAGCCCTGGAACGAGGCAAACATGGCGCCGGCCACGCCGCCGAACGAGGCGCCCATGGTGAACGCGAGCAGCTTGACGTTGCGGGTGTTGATGCCCATGGCCTTGGCGGCGATTTCATCTTCGCGGATCGCCACCCAGGCGCGGCCCAGGCGCGAGTGCTGCAGGCGCGTGGTGACGAACACGATGGCGATGCACAGAAACAGGAACAGGAAGTAGTAAGCGTTCACTGACGGCATGCCGTAGCTGCCGATGAAGACGGTCGCTTTCGAGCCCGGTTCGCCAGCGAGCGAGACGCCGAAAATGCGGATCGGATCGATCAGGTTGATGCCCTGCGGACCGTTGGTGAAGTTGATCGGGTCGTTCAGGTTGTTCATGAAAATGCGGATGATCTCGCCGAAACCCAGGGTCACGATGGCCAGGTAGTCGCCGCGCAGCTTGAGCGTCGGGGCGCCGAGCAGGGCGCCGAAGAAACCGGCCGTGGCCGCCGCCAGCGGCACGATCAGCCAGACCGACAGGTGAATCCCGGTTTCCCGGATTTCCGGCCCCATGATCGCGACCAGCCATTCCCCGAACACCGGATACTGGTTGACCACCGATTCGAGCAGCGCGGCAAATTGCGGCGAGGCCAACAGGCCCGTCATGTAGGCGCCGACCGCAAAGAACGCGATGTAGCCGAGGTCGAGCAGGCCGGCGAAGCCGACCACGATGTTCAATCCCAGCGCTAGCATGATGTACAGCAGGGCCATGTCGATGATGCGCACCCACGAGTTGCCGAATTGCTGGGCAACGAAGGGGAAGATCAGCAAGGTCAGCAGCAGCGCGACCATGCTGATGCGGGCCTGGCGCGGGTGGTTTTCAAGGTCGAATGAGAGCAGAGCCATGATGTTCCTTTTCTGTTCCGGTCAGGCGCGGTCGGCCACGCGTTCGCCCATGATGCCGGAGGGCCGGATCGTGAGTACGATAATCAGGACGACGAAGGCGAAGATATCCTGGTAATGGCTGCCCAGGAAGCCGCCGGTCAGGTCGCCGATGTAGCCGGCGCCGAGCGCTTCGATCAGGCCGAGCAGGATGCCGCCGATCATGGCGCCGTAAATATTGCCGATGCCGCCCAGCACCGCGGCCGAGAAGGCTTTCAGGCCGGGCAGGAAGCCCATCGCGAACTGGATCGAGGAATAGTTGGCGCCCCACATCACGCCAGCCACGGCGGCCAGCGCCGCGCCGATGGCGAAGGTGGCCACGATGACCTTGTTCGAATCGACGCCCATCAGACCGGCCACGCGAGGATTTTCGGCGGTGGCGCGCATGGCGCGTCCCAGCCTGGTTTTTTCGACCAGCAGCACCAGCGCGCCCATCGACATGGCCGCCAGCGCCAGCAACAGCACCTGGGTCTGGGAAATCACGGCGCCGCCGATATGCAGCGGTTCGCTCGAGAGCAGTTGCGGGAACGATAGCGGGCTGCGGCCCCAGATCATCATCGAGAACGTGGTGAGCAGGGTGGAAATGCCGATGGCGGTAATCAGGGGGGCGAGGCGGGGGGCGTTGCGCAGGCGCCGGTAAGCGACCCGTTCGATGAGGACATTGACGATCATGCACACCGGAATGGCGCCGGCGATGGCAATGGCCAGGTTCACATAGCCGGGCAAGCCGGGCGCCACGATTTCCAGTCCCTTGAGGATGGACAAGCCGACCATGGCCCCGATCATCAGCACGTCGCCGTGGGCAAAGTTAATGAGGTTGAGCACCCCGTACACCATGGTGTAGCCCAGCGCGACCAGAGCGTACATGCTGCCGAGCACAAGGCCGTTGATAATTTGTTGGATAAAGGTATCCATGATGACCTCATTTTATTTCGTTCTAACAAAAACGGCACCCGGGGAAACCCCCGTAGTGCCGCTCCTGGCCTCACGCCGCCAATTCACAAACTCCGCCTCCCCTGGCCACGGGAATGGCGGTTTTTCATGTCTTTGCTGCAACCGTGCGTCATCAGAACGAACATGACGTCCTGATGACAAAAAATCCGAGCGTCGTCATCATAACGAGGTTTAGAAAAAACTAATATCGGAAAATCACACGTGTTCCGAATTTAATTTTGACAAAGCACCATGTCCTGGGTTATGCGAGCCCGGCCTTGACGCCATCGAGTCCCTTGGGCAGGGGGAAGGTAACGTTCTCTTCCACGCCATCGAGTGCGCGCACGCTGCGCGCGCCCAGTTCCTTAAGGCGGTCGATGACGGCCTGGACCAGCACTTCCGGGGCCGAGGCGCCGGCCGTGACGCCGATCCGCAGCTTTCCGACCAGCCATTGCGGATCGATCTGGGAAGCGTTGTCGACCATGTAGGCCGGCGTGCCCTTCTTTTCCGCCACTTCGCGCAGGCGGTTCGAGTTCGAGCTGTTCGGACTGCCGACCACGATCACTACATCCACCTGGGGCGCCATGAACTTGACCGCTTCCTGGCGGTTGGTGGTGGCGTAGCAGATATCGCCCTTCTTCGGCTCAATGATGTTCGGGAACTTTTGCTTGAGCGCGGCGATGATGTCCGCCGTATCGTCCACCGACAAGGTGGTCTGCGACACGTAGGCGAGGTGGTCCGGGGTTTTGACTTGCAGATTGGCCACGTCGGCCACCGTTTCGACCAGGTGCATGCCCTCTTCCGTCTGGCCCATGGTGCCTTCGACTTCCGGGTGGCCGTCGTGGCCGATCATGACGATTTCACAGCCCTGGCGCCGCATCTTGGCGACCTCGACGTGCACCTTGGTGACCAGCGGACAGGTCGCATCGAAAATGGTCAGGCCGCGCGCTTCGGCTTCGGCCCGCACCGCCTTCGACACGCCATGGGCGGAAAACACCAGCGTATTGCCCGGCGGGACATCATCGAGTTCCTCGATGAAAATCGCGCCCTTGCTGCGCAAGTCCTCGACCACGTAGGCGTTATGCACGATTTCGTGGCGCACATAGATCGGCGCACCGAATTGTTGCAGGGCGCGCTCGACGATTTCGATTGCGCGGTCGACGCCGGCGCAAAAACCGCGCGGCTGGGCCAGGAGAATTTCGCTGTCCATGATGAGCCTCTGTATTATTTATACAACAGTTATATATACAACATTGATTAAAGAACGGAAATCAACCGAACTTCGAATTGCAGCGACTGGCCAGCCAGCGGGTGGTTGAAGTCGAATGTCACCACACCGTCGCCGAACTGGCGCAGCACGCCGGCAAAACGGCCGCCGCCCGGCGCGGCGAAGTCGACCAGGTCGCCGACCTTGTAGTCGGCGCCGGGGGCTGAGTTCTCGTCCAGGGTGGCGCGCGAGACGTCGCGCACCAGTTCCGGGTTGCGCTCGCCGAAAGCTTGCGCCGGGGCCAGCTGGAAAGTCTGGTGCGTGCCTTCCGGCATGCCCATCAGGCAGGTTTCGAGGAAGGGCGCGAGCTGGCCGCTGCCCATCATCAGGGTGGCCGGGTTGCCGGCAAAGGTGGTGATGAGATCGGTGCCGTCGAGCGTGGCCAGGCGGTAATGCAGGGTCAGGTAGGCCGATTCGGTGACGACGGCGGGGGAAGTAGTGGACATGGTCTTGATCGAAGCGTGCAAAGCGCCATTGTAAGCCACGGGGGTCGAAACGGCCTCGCCTGCCCGCATTTGATTGCAGGCGGGCGAGAAAGCGCGCGCGCTTCAGCAGCCGCAGCCGTACTCGAAGTTGTCGCTGCCCAGCAACTTCCAGGTGCCGTTGATGTTGACCAGCACCAGGCGGTACCAGCGGTCGTCGGTGCTCGTGGGGCCGTCCAGATGGCCCGGGCCGATGCCCTCCCCCTCCCACACGGTCAGGTCGGCAATGCCGTCGGCATCGATGTCGTAGTACAAATGCGTGCCGCGGACGAAGCCCGTTTTGGCACGGTCGAGCGTCATGGCCGCTTCCCTGCGGGCGGCCGGGCCGGGCGGCAGGTCGACGGTGGTGTAGAAGGCGAACAGGCTGCCGGGCGGATTGCGGCTGCTTTTTCTGTTGGCGGCGGCGGCATTGCCGAAGAAGCGCCAGGGACCGGCGTCGGCGTCGCCGAACGCGAAGCCGGGCGTCCAGCCCTCGCACTCGGGTCCATCGGCATAGCGCCACAAGGTCTCGGTCTTGCGCAGCACGCTCGGCAAGGCGCGCAGTTGGCCGTCACGGTTCAGCTGGACGCGCTGCACCGACCGCACCAGGGCATCGGTGCGGCTGAGCATGTCGTACAGGCCGGGCGCATTGTCGTCGCCGGCCAGCGGCGCCGGCTTGGGGCGCGGGTTGACCAGTTGCCGGAACACGATGCCGAAACGGCCGCTGGCTTGCTCGGCAGTTGCGTTGGGCGGTGCGATTTGCTCGTCGGTACGGAACAGCGAAGGCTGCACCTCGGCAAACGCCAGCGCCCCGATCAGGGCGACAAGGCGGCGCGCGCCGTCGCTCTCCTCGGCATAGTGCAGCTCGCCCAAAATCCCGAGCGAATGGCGGAGGTTGACGGCAATCTCCTGGGCTTGTTGCTCGCGCGTTTTCAGCGCCGGCGCATCGATCTTGCCTTGCGCCTGCAAGCGGCTGGTTTCCTTGCTCATGGCGGCGTGTTGCAGGGCAATGCGCTGCAGGGACGACCAGCTTGCATAGGGGGCGCTCTTGCGGCCATGCATGCCCAAAGCGAGGTGCGCCTTCATCCGCTCCAGCGCCTCGTTGCGCGGGAAAGGTCCCTGCTGGGGAAGCTTCGGATGCTGTTTCTTGAGGTAATCCGCGTACTGCTCCAGGGCGCTCCAGCTCGGTTGCAGCCAGAACGCGCGTTCAGGGTTGTAATCGGCTGGCAATGGGTCGGTCGCGGCAATCCGGTGGCCCTGCACATTGGCCAGGATCACCGGCGTGCGCGCGCCGGCCTGCGAACGCGCCACCGGCTTGGCGCTGAGGAACTCGCACGCGACATAGCCCGCTGTGCCCGCGCCCGATGCCGCGCAAAAACCATCGGTCTGGGCGCTGCCGTCCAGACGCATCTCGGTGCCACGCGGAAGGATTGCCCGAACCTTGCCATCCGGACCGGGATGGGCGCGCAGACGCACGTCATCGGCGCTTACCCAGCGTTTGGACGGCGCGTCGGGGGCCGCTTGCACAGTGCCTGTCAGCAGGACGATTCCCCAGATTGCCAATCTTCGCATCACGCTTCCCTGTTTGTTCAATGATTTTTCCGGCCACGCACGCGCCATATGGTTCCCGCCGCTTCTCACGCCGGGATCAGTACCGTCCGCAATAGCACGCCGATAATGGCGTGTCATGCACCGGCAAGGTATTGACAGCATCGATTGTAATTCCTGCCACGTTTCTCATGTTGCTCATTTACATTAAACCGGAGGCGCGATGGGGATCAAGGACTGGCCCGAACAGCAGCGTCCGCGCGAGCGGCTCATCAGCGAGGGGGCGTCGGCGCTGTCCGATCCGGAATTGCTGGCCGTGTTCCTGCGCGTCGGCGTGCGCGGCAAGAGTGCGGTTGAACTGGGACGCGAGCTGCTGCTGCGCTTCGGCTCGATCAACGGCTTGTTCGGGGCCAGCCTGGTGCAGTTGTCGACGGTGCACGGGCTGGGCCCGGCTAAGTTCGCGCAATTGCAGGCGGTAATGGAGCTGGCCCAGCGCGCCATCGGCGAGCGCCTGGAGAGCGGCGAGGTGCTGAATTCCCCGGAAGCGGTGCGGCAATACCTGCGCATCCAGCTCGGACGCCAGCCGCACGAATCCTTCCTTGTGTTGTTTCTGGACGTCAAAAATCGCCTGATTGCCTGCGACGAAATGTTCCGCGGCACCCTGACTCATACCAGCGTGCACCCGCGCGAGGTGGTGAAGGCGGCGCTGGCGCGTAACGCGGCCAGCATTTTGCTTGCGCACAACCACCCATCGGGCACGCCCGATCCGAGCGAAGCCGACCTGCTGCTCACCCGCGCGCTGGTGCAGGCGCTGGCACTGATCGATGTGCGCGTGCTCGATCATTTTGTGGTCGCCGGTCCTCATGTCCATTCATTTGCGGAGCATGGGCAACTATGAGCTTGCCCGGCAGCCCTCTGCCGCATCATCACCGTAAGCCTCCCCCATGCCGTCACACCCGCCTGCGCGGAGGCGGCGGTTTCAAGGTAATGCAGTCTCCCACACGCGGACCATGCGCCAAATGTTAAATATAACCCATCAAAAGACACAATTGTTTTTCACAAGTCATTGATTTAGCTTCGCTTTTCACGCTATACTCTTGTTTTTCCAATTTTGGATATATTCAAGGAGTGCGCTATGGCACGTGTTTGCCAAGTAACTGGCAAGGGCCCGATGGTTGGTAACAACGTCTCCCACGCTAACAACAAAACGAAGCGTCGTTTTTTGCCTAACCTGCAAAACCGTCGTATTTTTGTGGAATCGGAAAACCGCTGGGTCTCCCTGCGCCTGTCCAACGCCGGTCTGCGCGTAATCGACAAAGTCGGCATCGATGCCGTGCTGGTCGACATGCGTGCCCGTGGCGAAAAAGTTTAATTAGGGAGCTATCATGGCAAAAACTGGCCGCGACAAAATCAAGCTGGAATCGACCGCAGGTACGGGTCACTTCTACACCACCGATAAAAACAAGCGCACGATGCCTGCTAAAATGGAGATCATGAAGTTCGATCCTAAAGCACGCAAGCACGTGATGTACAAAGAAACCAAGATCAAGTAATCCGCGATCCCGATTTCAGTACCGAAAGAGCCGCCCACGCAAGTGCGCGGCTCTTTTGTATTGCGGGTCCCGGTCAGCCCCTGCCGATGCGCTCGCGCAGGCTGGCAACCAGGCCGTCCGACGCGTCTTCAATATAGTCGAGGACCAGTTCGAAACCATCGACGTCGCCGCCGTACGGATCGGGCACCACGTCCGAGTCGGAACGGGTGGCAAATTCCATCAGCAGGCCGAGTTTGTGGTGGAAGCGCGGCGGGCAGGCGGTTTTGAGCATGGCCAGATTCTGGCGGTCCATGGCGTAGATATGATCGAAGTTCTCGAAATCGGCCTGCGTCACCTGGCGCGCACGCTGGCCGGTCAGGTCGATGCCGCGGCGGGCGGCGTGATCGCTCGAACGCGGGTCGGGCGCGTGGCCGATGCGGTAATTGGAGGTGGCGGCCGAATCGATCAGCAGGAAGGGATCGAGGCCGGCAGCGGCGGCGCGGCTGCGGAATACCCCTTCGGCGGTCGGGGAACGGCAGTAGTTGGCCATGCAAATGAACAGGATGGCGATTTTTTTTGTCATGGAGTTTTCCGGCGATGAATGATTGCAAACAGGCCGGCATGCCGGGCATGCCGGCGACAACCGTAAACCTCAAAACCGTCATTCCCGCGGAGGCGGGAATCCAATTTCCTCCGCGTATCTGAGAGGCCTTGGATTCCCGCCTGCGCGGGAATGACGGTTCTAAGGCAGACGGCTAAATGAGACGCCGGATGCCAAGCGGACTGTACGTCGCCCGCTTATGCGTAGCTGCGCAGACGCATCGAAAATTCCTGCAGCGATTTAATGCCCGACGCTTCGGCGCGGTTGCACCAGTCCTGCAACTGCTGCAGCAACTGGTCGCGCGTGAAGTGCGAACGTTCCCAGATCGCGCCCAGCTCCACACGCATCTGGTGCATCGTTTCCAGCGCCTTGCTGTGCTGGAACAACTCCACCAGCTGCTGTTTCTGCGGATCTTCCAGCTTGCCCGGCTCGCGCTGCAACAGCTTGCGCGACGACTTCAGGAAGCGCGCTTCCAGCTCGGCCTTGTGCTTGAGATGCTCGAACTCGTCGCGCCACGCCTGCTTGACCGACGCGGCGTATTTCGCCATCACGTCATAGCGGTTGGCGATCACCGATTGCAGGGTATCGAGGTCGGCGACCATCTTGCCATGTTCAAACGCCGGCTTCGGCGCTACTTTCTTCACCTTGGCCAGGCCCAGGGTTTCCAGCACGCGGATATAGAACCAGCCAATATCGAATTCATACCATTTCGACGACAGCTTGGCCGAGGTCGCAAACGTGTGGTGATTGTTATGCAACTCTTCGCCGCCGATCAGGATGCCGAACGGGATGATGTTGGTGGCTGCATCGGAGCAATCGTAATTGCGATAGCCCCAGTAGTGGCCAATGCCGTTGATGATGCCGGCCGCGGTAATGGGAATCCACGCCATCTGGATCGCCCAGATCGTCACGCCGATCACGCCGAACAGCGCGAAGTTAATCACCAGCAGGGAAGCGACGCCCTGCCAGCTGAAACGGGTGTACAGATTGCGCTCGATCCAGTCGGTCGGCGTACCGTGGCCGTACTTTTCCAGCGTTTCCAGGTTTTTCGATTCGGCGCGATACAGCTCGGCACCTTCAAACAAGACCTTGCGGATGCCGCGCGTGACAGGGCTGTGCGGGTCTTCGACGGTATCGCATTTGGCGTGATGCTTGCGGTGGATCGCGGCCCATTCCTTGGTCACCTGGCCGGTGGTCAGCCACAGCCAGAAACGGAAAAAATGGCTTGGAATCGGATGCAGGTCCAGCGCGCGGTGCGCCTGGTGGCGGTGTAGATAGATGGTGACGCTGGCAATCGTGATATGTGTCACGATCAGCGTGTAAATCACGACTTCCCAGCCGGACAGGCCAACCAGGCCAGTCGTCATAAATTCGAGCACAGCGTTCAAGGTGGTGCTTAACAAGGTCATTACCGCTCCAAAATGGTGTTCGTTGCCTTCTCGACCATGCCACATGGAAATGATCGAGTGCCCCATTTTACGACGATACCGTACCGCACGGTACGATTGTCACCAATCATTTCAATTACGGACGAGAAATTCCAGCCAGAACCGACACCATCTGGGCATCGAGCAGACGAGTGTCGCGCGAAGGATACGCCAGCTTGATCTGGCCCGACTGAATCAGCGCGTAGATCTTCTTGTTTACTTCAGAAAGAACCCCGCCGCGGCCGTTTTCCGGGTCGCTGATCCAGAAGCCCACTTCCAGGTCGTAGCCATCGGCGCCGAACTTGGTCAGCGACACACCCGGCGCCGGGTCGTCGAGCACGCGCTCGACCCCGTGCGGCTGCTGTTCGAGCAGCGGCATCACGACGTTCAGATCGCTGTCGTAGGCCACGCTGAGCGTGGTCGCCACCCGGATCGAGCGATGCGAGAGCGACTGGTTCTGCACCGGACCGGAAATGAGCATTTCATTCGGCAACACGGTTTCCACCCCATCGAGCCCCTGCAGGATGGTGTAGCGGGTATTGATATGGGTAACCTTGCCGGTGAACTTATCGACCGAAATCATGTCGCCGATGGCAAGACTGCGTTCGAGCAAGATGACGAAGCCCGACACATAGTTACTGGCAATCTTCTGCATACCAAGGCCGAGGCCGACGCCGAGCGCGCCGCCGAACACGGACAGCACGGTCAGGTCGATGCCGACCAGGGTCAGGCTGCCGAGCACGGCAATAATGATCAGCACGGCGCGGCTCATGCGGCCGATCACGGCGCGCGACGAGGTGTGGATGCCCTGCACGCCCATCAGGCGCTCTTCCAGGGAAGCCCCGGCCCACAGCGCCAGCATCAGCAGGATCACCACCGACACGATGGCTTGCAGGATCGCGGCCATCGATACCTTGTTTTTACCGAGCGGCAGCTTGGTATCGTCGAGGAACTCGAACACATCCGGCCAGAGCCCGGCGATGTACAGGGCCACCGCCAGCCAGACCAGCATGGCGAAGATTTTTTCGAAGGTGAGAATGGCGGCGCCGACCGGTCCGTGGCGCGCGAACACGCGCCGCATCAGGTAGAACGCCAGGCGGATCACCGCCAGCGAGGCAAACAGCGGCAGCGCCAGGCGCAGCAGGTGCACATTGTAGCGTTCCGCCACGAACAGCAGTTTGGCCAGCGCCAGGAAGCCCACCACCGCCAGCGGGCTTAGCACATAGGAGAAACTTTCCACTCCTATCTGCACCACCCCGTTTCCGGAGCCGCCGCGCAGCCAGGCACGCCGGATCGCGTAACCCAGGCTCCATCCCAATACAATACAAACAACGATTGCGCCAGCCTGGTACAGGAAGCTGGGTTTGTCGAAATCCTCAATCAGGTCGGACAGCACGTTCGATAAGGGCATGGGCTGGGTAGGGCTTTATTCGTCGGCGTCGGCGTCGATCTCGTCGGCCGGCTTGTCTTTCGGTGGCTTCGGCGCCATCGGCTTGCGTTCCATCACGGCGGCGAAGAAGCCGTCGGTCTGGTGCTTGTGCGGCAGCAGCTTGAGGTAGTCGCCCATCTCCAGGTCGATCTTTTGCTCAGCCAGCACTTTGCTCATCGGCACCAGATCGAATTCCGGATGCGCGGCCAGGAATTGCTCGACGATAAAGTCGTTCTCTTCGTCCAGCAGGCTGCAGGTGGCGTACACCAGGCGCCCGCCACCCTTGAGCAGGCGCGCCGCGCCGTCCAGGATCGAGGCTTGCTTTTCCTGCATTTCAGCGACGGCTTCCACTTTCTGGCGCCATTTCACGTCCGGATTGCGGCGCAGGGTACCCAGGCCCGAGCACGGGGCGTCGACCAGCACGCGGTCGATCTTGCCGGCCAGGCGCTTGATCTTGGCATCGCGTTCGTGCGCGATCTGCACCGGATGCACGTTCGACAGGCCGCTGCGCGCCAGGCGCGGCTTGAGCTTGGCGAGGCGCTTTTCGGAAATATCGAAGGCGTACAAACGGCCGGTGTTGCGCATCAGCGCACCCAGTGCCAGGGTCTTGCCGCCGGCACCGGCGCAGAAATCGACCACCATTTCGCCGCGCTTGGCGCCGACGATCTGGCTCAGTACCTGGCTGCCCTCGTCCTGCACCTCGATCGCGCCGCTCTTAAACAGCGGCAGGTTTTGCAGGGTCGGCTTTTTCAGCACGCGCAGGCCGAGCGGCGCGTACGGCATCGGCATCGCTTCGATCGGCGCTTCGGCCAGGCCGGCGACGACTTCATCGCGCGTGGCCTTGATCGAATTGACGCGCAGGTCGAGCGGCGCCGGCTGGTTCAGCGCGTGCGACAGGGCCAGCGTTTCGGCTTCGCCGTACTGGGCCACGAACTTGTCGAACAGCCACTTCGGCAGATTCGAGCGCATTTGCGGCGGCATCAGGTTACGGTCGATTTCCTGGATGCGGTTCAGGAATTCGGTTTCTTCTTCGGTCAGGCCGCCCAGCGAATCGACACCCACCGCTTCGGCCAGGCCGAGGATGGTCAGGCGGCGCATGGTCGGGCTGGCGCCCGCTTCGGCGAAGTCGGTAAAGAAGGATTTATTGCGCAGGATGGCGTAAATGCCTTCCGCCACGGCGCCGCGCTCGCGCGAGCCCAGGCGTGGGTGGTCTTTGAAGTAGCGCGACAAAGTGGAGTCGGCGGGCGCCGAAAAACGCAAGATCTCGCGCAATACTTCTTCCGTATTGGCGAGAATCGCTGGTGGCAATCTCATGGTATTCCTTGGTTAAATATTTGTTTTATCGGCGATGCGAACGTCGCCGTTGGCGATGCTGAGCCGGTCCTCGACGAACAGGCGGATCGCGCGCGGGTACAGCGTGTGTTCCTGCACCAGCACGCGCGCGGCCAGTGTGTCCGGGGTGTCGCCCGGCAGCACGTCGACTTCCGCCTTGAGCACGGCCGGGCCGTGATCGAGTTCGGCGGTGACGAAATGCACCGTGGCGCCGTGCCTGGCCACGCCGGCATCGAGCGCCTGCTGGTGGGTATGCAGGCCGGGAAACAGCGGCAGCAGCGACGGATGAATATTGAGCATGCGCCCGTCGTAATGGGCGACAAAGCCTGGCGTGAGGATGCGCATGAAGCCGGCCAGCACCACCAGGTCCGGCGCAAAGCGGTCGATGGTTTCCTGCAGGGCAGCATCGAACGCTTCGCGCGTGGCGAATTCCTTGTTGGCGACCACGGCGGTCGGGATGCCGTGCGACTGGGCGAATTCGAGGCCTTTGGCGTCAGCCTTGTTGCTGATGACGGCCGCGATGCGCGCCGGCCACTGCTCTTCCCGAGCAGCATGGACGACGGCTTCCATGTTGCTGCCGCGCCCGGAAATGAGGATCACAATGTTTTTCATAGCGCGCATTGTACCCTGAGCGGCTGGCCGGACCAATAAACCGGGGTACAATTGTTGCAGCGCAGCACGAACACGGCAAGAAACGCCAGGTGCCGGCGCATGCCGGCGCCGGCTTACTCGAAGGAGTAAAACACGCGGAACGGGACTTTTTTCTCGGCCCAGAAGTCGGCCGCGTCGCGGAACACGTCGAGCAGGGTTTCGCGCGCTTCCTTGTCGAATTTTTGCGTATTGGGCAATTGTTCGAGCACGACGATAAAGCCCGGCTGCGGGCCGGCCTTGCCGATGGTATCGGTCAGGCACTCGCGCAGGGCGTCGAAATTCTTGCCGCAAGGCTTGGGAAAGTAAAAATTCTCGGCGATGCGGCCGCACACCTGCTGCTTGGTGAGCGTATCGGCGCAATGCGCGTACAGGAAATGCTGTCCCAGTCGGACTGCTTCTTCTTGCAGTTCCACTACACGGAAGGCACGGATGGACTGCACAAGATTGGGCGGCACTGTAATCAACAAACTCATTTTTCCCTCAAGTCGTCCTGGTGTGGTCGGGTGCATTTCAGTTTCTATTGTTGCCGATGCGTTGCGTTTACCGGGGAAAACGCCGATCTCCTGCTACCGTTGCCACCCGCCAATATACCCCCTAATCGTATAAGGGTAACGTTTTGTGGTTACTGAATCAACCCGAATGTGATTTGAACCACAATATTTGTAATAAATCAGATCGAATTCTGTAGAAAGACTCTAATTTATAAGACCCGCGGGAAGAATGCCTGGTCATTCTGCGACCTGGGGCGGCCGGGGTTCTCCGCTGTTACAAATTGTTGCCATGCGGATTCCAACTTCCGGTCGGACAGGAATACCATGTCATGGTGGTTTTCAGTCTTTGGAACTCAGAGCCCGTCCAAGTGTCTTATCCTACATACGAGGTATTCCCATGAACATGCACACCAGACTGATCGTGACGGCACTGGGCATCTGCGCCCTGCCGTTCGCCCAGGCAAGCGAATTCGCCGATTACGGCCGCGTCATCCGTGTCCAGCCGCGGGTCGAGCAGATTCGCCAGCCGCGCGAAGAATGCCGCACCGAGTACGTGCAGGTGCCGGTGCAACAGCAGTACCAGCAGCAGGACCGCAGCGCCGGCGGCGCCATCATCGGCGGCATTGCCGGCGCGCTGCTGGGCAACCAGGTCGGCGGCGGCAGCGGTCGCGCGGTAGCCACGGCGGCCGGCGCGATCGCCGGTGCGGTCGTTGGCGACCGGGTCGACAACAATGGCCGCGTGGTGCAGAACCAGCAGCCGCAGCACGTGCAGGAACAGGCGGTGCGCCAGTGCCGCATGGTCGACGGGTACGAATCGCGCACCACCGGCTACGATGTCACGTACGACTACCGCGGACAAACCTACACCAGCCTGATGGATCGGGATCCGGGCCAGCGCATCCGTCTGCGGGTGTCGGTGGAGCCGGAACGCGGGCAGTAATCCGCAACAGCTGTCTGCGACGCGTCCCGCGCCAGGCGCCGGCGGGTCCGACTGACCGCCCCCTCCGCGCAGGGGGTAGCCTGAGTCACCGTCGCCCCCGCGCCAAGGCGGCACTCGGCGGGGGTCCAGGTGACAGCCCGCCTGACCCGCTCCGGAACCTTTCCCCGCCCAGGTCCGCCTTGGCGCGGGGGCAACGCCTCTCGCGGCAGCGCCATTCCATCCATCCCCGCATTTCGCTTGCACTCCGGTAAGCCCTCCATCGATAATGGGCGATCGAATCAGGCGTCCTATGCTCATCAAAAGAAAATCCATCGAACAGGCCGAGTCATCGCGCCGTCCAGCCCGTAAGCCCAAATTTGCGCCCGTGACCTTATCCGAGCAGGATGGCGTGCGTTACCTGCACTTCGGCACCGAATGGGTCCAGGGCGCCATGCGCATCCGCAAGCCCGACTGGCCCGAGCTCGAATATGCGCAGCAGATGATGGCCTGGATGCTGTTCATCGACGCCCCGCGCGCCATCGCCCAGCTCGGCCTGGGCACCGCCACCTTGACCAAATACTGCTACCGCACCTTCCCCGAGGCAGTGGTGACGGCGGTCGAACTCAATCCCTCCGTCATCGCGATCTGCGCCTCGATGTTCAAGATGCCGCCCGAGGACGAGCGCCTGCGCGTGCTGGAAATGGATGCGCTCGACTTCGTCAACGATCCCGCCAACGAAGGCGCCTTCGACGTGCTGCAATGCGACCTGTACGACGCCACCGCGCGCGGCCCGGTGCTCGACACGCCCGAGTTCTACCAGGCCTGCAACGCTTGCCTGCGCGACGGCGGCATGATGACGGTCAACCTGTTCGGCGACCATCCCAGCTTTGCGCGCAATATCAAGGCGATGAAATTCGCCTTTGGGCACGTGATCTGCCTGCCTGAAGTCCACGACGGCAATGTCGTCGCCTTGTGCTTCAAACAACGCCCCGTCATCGATCCGGAAGCGCTCGCCGCGCGTGCCGTGCAGATCGTGGCGGCGACCAAATTGCCGGCCAAATCCTGGGTCAAGGGCATGCTGTCGGCCAAGTAAATGCAGTGCCCAAGGGAGAAAACGGATTGAACGCAGAACATACGGAAACCAGCGCGGCGCCCAAACGCAGCACCCCCAAGTCGCTCGACCTGCAAGCCATCTTTTCGTGGCTGCTGTCCGATGGCATCGTGGAAAAGCCCAACGTCAAGGCCAATTATGCCCAGGCCCAGGGCATCCTGAAAACGGCGGTCGGCTCCATGCATCCGCTGTCGGCCGTGGCCCAGTGCAAGCTGGTCTCCGCCCTGCCCCCGCACAACCTGCTCACGCTCGACGTGCTGACCGAATGGGCGGCAGGCAAGGTGCGGCTGCCCTTCATCCGCATCGACCCGCTGAAAATCGACTTCACCAAGGTGGCCGACGTGATGACGGCGAGCTACGCGGCGCGCTTTAACATCCTGCCGGTCGAACTGAGCGGCACCAAGCTGGTGGTGGCCACCGCCGAACCATTCTCGGTCGAGTGGGAAGCCGAGATCATGAAAGTCTCGCGCCGCAAGATCGAGCTGGTGATGGCCAACCCCCTCGAAATCTCGCAGTACATTTCGCAGTTCTTCAGCCTGGCCAAATCGATCAAGGACGCCAACAAGTCCAAGGGCCAGGATCTGGCGCTGCGCAACAACTTCGAGCAACTGGTTGAACTGGGCAAGTCGAACAAGCTCGACGCCAACGACCAGCACGTGGTCAACATCGTCGACTGGCTGTGGCAGTACGCCTTCGAGCAGCGCGCCTCCGACATCCACCTGGAACCCAAGCGCGAGATTGCCTCGGTGCGTTTCCGGATCGATGGCGTGCTGCACCAGGTGTACCAGGTGCCGGCGGTGGTGATGATCGCCATGACGGCGCGCATCAAGCTGCTCGGGCGCATGGACGTGATCGAAAAGCGCCGCCCGCAGGACGGACGCATCAAGACCCGCACCAGCGGCGGCCAGGAAGTCGAGCTGCGCCTGTCGACCATGCCGACCGCCTTCGGCGAAAAGCTGGTGATGCGGATTTTCGATCCGGAAGTGGTGGTCAAGACCCTGCCCGAACTGGGCTTTCCGGCGGACGACGCGGCGCGCTGGGATGGACTGACCACGCGGCCGCACGGCATCATCCTCGTGACCGGGCCGACCGGCTCGGGCAAGACCACGACCCTGTACACCACGCTCAAGGCGCTTGCCACCACCGAAGTGAATGTGTGCACGGTGGAAGACCCGATCGAGATGGTCGAACCCTCGTTCAACCAGATGCAGGTGCAGTCCGGCATCGAGCTCGGCTTTTCCGATGGCGTGCGGGCGCTGATGCGGCAAGATCCCGACATCATCATGGTGGGCGAGATCCGCGACCTGGCCACGGCCGAAATGGCGATCCAGGCGGCCCTGACCGGCCACCTGGTGCTGTCGACCCTGCACACCAACGACGCGCCCTCGGCCGTGATGCGGCTGCTGGAACTGGGCGTGCCGCATTACCTGCTGGAAGCGACGCTGATCGGCATCATGGCGCAGCGCCTGGTGCGTACTCTGTGCGTGCTGTGCAAGGCGCCGGGCGGGGAACTCAACGACGACGTGTGGGACAGCATCGGCGGCTCCTGGAACATTCCCAAGCCGGCGGTCGTGTACCGCCCGATCGGTTGCCCGGAATGCCGCCAGACGGGTTTCCGCGGCCGGACCGGCCTGTACGAACTGCTGACGGTCACCGAAGGCTTTACCAACATGATCGGGAAGCAGACCGACCTGGCCGCCCTGCGCCAGCAGAGTGTGAACGACGGCATGAAGCCGCTGCGCATCGCGGGCGCGTACAAGATTATCGAGGGCACGACCACGGCCGACGAAGTGCTCAAAGTGACGGCCAAGCTGACCTGAACAACGGGGTCCGCAACAGCTGTTGCAAAACTTCCTAGCGGAAATCGAAATCGCCAGCTATAATATTGCCTCTTTCGGGGTCGTTAGCTCAGCTGGTAGAGCAGCGGACTTTTAATCCGTTGGTCGCAGGTTCGAATCCCGCACGGCCTACCACGAATTCGCAGTAAGCAAACGAAGCAGTTGCGAGCGATCGCCACTGCTTTTTTTGATCGTTTTACCTTGGGTCGTTAGCTCAGCTGGTAGAGCAGCGGACTTTTAATCCGTTGGTCGCAGGTTCGAATCCCGCACGGCCTACCAAGTTTCATCAAAAAAGCCCACAAGTTCGCTTGTGGGCTTTTTGCCGTCCGCCCCGCCCCCCGCTGCATTTGCCAATAGAAAAATGATGGGCCTTGGAGCGACCTTCCTCAGATCGTTAACGTTGTTGCGCCCGGCATACGCGCACGGCCGCATTACATGCGAACGGGCAAAGTTAAGGTACTCTTGGGGACAGGTGTCGATGGAGGCGGGGAACGATATGGCGGAATTGGACGAGCGAGCGCAACGCCTGACCGTGAAACTGGTCTACTACGGCCCCGCGATGTCCGGCAAGACGAGCAATCTGACGCGCCTGCACGATTTGCTGACGGCCGACCTGGTGGGCGACATGATGCTGCTCGAAACCGAAGGCGACCGAACCTTGTTTTTCGACTTGCTGCCTTTCGGTTTCACCGCGCCATCCGGCCTGCTCGTCAAATTCAAGCTGTTTACCGTTCCCGGACAGGTTGCGCACAATGGCACGCGCAAGGCGGTGCTCTCGCGTGCGGACGGCGCCGTGTTCGTGGCCGACTCCCAGCGTCACCAGGCAGTCAATAATGGCGCATCGTTCGACAACCTGATCGCCAATACCGCGACCGTCGGGATCGATGTGGCCAGCTTTCCGCTGGTGGTGCAGTACAACAAGCGCGACTTGCCCGATATTTTGTCCGAGGAAGAGATCGCGCAACGCTGGAGCAAGGCGCCCTGGCCGGTGCTGCTGGCCAGCGCGCTGCAGGGCGATGGGGTAAGGGAAACGTTTTCGGCCTTGCTCAAGCTGGTCTATGTGCGGCTCGACGTCCAGTTCGCGCTGCTGGTCGAGCATGGCTTGACGCAAGACGCGTTCATCGAAGCGGCCGGAGGAGCGGCGCGGTGAACGAAACCCTACCCGCCTTCGACCGCCAGGTCAGCTTGCGCGAGATGATGCGCAACGTCCCGACGACCGCGCTGGAAACGGCGATGGGGCACAGCGTCGGCCGTGCCTGGCGCATCGACGGCGCCGACGACGGGCTGGTGCACGCAGGCGCGCTGGCGATCGACGGCCCCGTCTGCTCCGTCGCGCTGGTGGTCGACATCGAGGTCGTCGGCACCTTGTCGGCGCCGGCCGACCGGCAAGCCTGGCTGGCGCCGGCGGGCAAATGGATCGAACTGCTGCTGGGCGCATCGAACCGTTACCGGATGGCCGCCGACCTGCATCTGGAGACGGTGATTGCGGATCACCGCGAGCTCATGGACAAGCACGCCGCGCTGGGCGAATCCGAGGCGCGCTACCGCGCCCTGAGCGCGCAGCTCGAGGCGCGCGTGCACGAACAGGTGGGCCTGATCGAGCAGAGCCAGCGTCGCATGTACCAGGCCGAGAAGATGGCCTCGATCGGTAGCCTGGCCGCCGGCATGGCGCACGAGATCAACAACCCGATCGGTTTCATCAGGAGCAATCTGAGCACCGCCAAGGACTACGTCGCCGAACTTGGACAGGCCATCGCGGCCCAGCCCCTGGCGTCGGCCGAGGCGAAACAGCTGGCCTATATCGTCGCCGATTTTCCCAACTTGCTGGACGAATCGATCGCCGGCGCCGACCGGGTGTCGCGCATCATCGCGGACTTGAAGGCGTACGCGCATTGCGAGCCGGCCCAGTTTGCTGCCATCGATCCGAACGATGCGTTGCGCGCGGCCGTCAGGATGCTGGGCGAACTGCCGGCCGGGGTGCGTCTCGACACGCAGCTCGGCTTGCTGCCGCAAGTCAGTTGCGACCGCGACGGCCTGACCCGGGTGGTGCTGGCCTTGCTGCTCAACGCGCGCACGGCCATGCGCGAGCGGCAGGGCGTGATCCGGCTCGCCAGCGCCGCCCGCGACGGCGAGCTGCTGGTCTCGGTGTGCGACCAGGGCTGCGGGATCGAGGAGGCGGTGCTTCCCCGCATCTTCGACCCCTTCTTCACCACCCATGGCGTGGGCGGCGGGATAGGGCTCGGCTTAACGGTGGCCGCGGACGTGGTGCGCGCCCACAGCGGGCATATCGCGGTGCGCTCGACGCCGGGCGGCGGCAGCACCTTCGATGTGCACCTACCGCTGCAGGCGGACCAACGCGCATGAGCTACGGGCATTTGTTCACCGGCGCCGCCGAGGGCGACAGCAGTGCGGCGCCGGTGCGCGCCTACCGCATCTTGCTGGTCGACGACGAGCCGAACGTGCTGTCGGCCTTGCGCCGGGTATTTCGCCAGGAAAATTACGAGATCGTTACCAGCGGCAATCCGCGCGAGGCGCTGGCGCTGCTCAAGGCCGACACCTTCCACCTGATCATCAGCGATTTCATGATGCCGGGCATGGACGGCGGTGAATTGCTGCGCCAGGCGCGCCAGATCGAACCGGACATGATCCGCATCATGCTCACCGGCCATGCCGACGTCAACGCGGTGGTCGGGGCGGTGAAGACCGGCGCGGTCTACAAGTTCATCCTCAAGCCGTGGAACGATGACGACCTGCGCGTGACGGTTGCGCTGGCGCTCGAACGCCAGGAACTCAACCGCAGCAACAAAGTCCTGCTCCAGGAAAACGCGCGCAAGTCGCAGGAAATCGAGCAGATGGCCAAGTTTTCGGCAGGCAACCGCAGCCGGCTGGCCACCGTGCTGCATCGCCACGGCAAACTCAATCTGGGGCAAGTGCAGGAGCTGATCCGCATCCAGCAGCAGGCCCAGAAGCAGCAGGCGGTGTTGAAGGAAATCGTCGAGCGCGGCTGGGTGCAGGAAAAGGTCGTGCACGACTTGCTGGCTGCCGAGCTGATGATCCAGCAGGTGAGCGTCGACGAAATGGCGATCGACGTGGCGGTGGCCGCGCTGGTGCCGGCCGCCTTGTGCCAGCGCCACTTGATCATTCCCCTGCGCATCGACGACAAGCGCCTGACGGTCGCGATGGCCGACCCGCTGGACGAAGGCTTGCTGCACGACTTGCGTTTCGTGACCGGCCTGGAAATTGCGCCCGTGCTCGCACCGATGTCGTCCATCCTGGCCAAGATTGCCACCGTCTACGGCACCGGGCGCGCCGACCTGACCGACCTCGAAGCGGCGTTCGGCTCGAACGACCCGTACGAAGGGGTGGAAATCGTCATCGAGGACGACGGCTTGGGGCAGTCGCTCGAAGAGCTGTTGCGCGGCACGGACGAGCCGCCCGCGATCCGGCTGGTCAACGCGATCCTGCTCGAGGCGATCAACCTGGGAGCGTCCGACATCCACATCCAGCCGCGCACCAAGAACGTGATGGTGCGCTTGCGGGTTGATGGCGTGCTGATCGACAAGATGCAGATTCCGCACAATATGCACCAGTCGATCGTCTCGCGCATCAAGATCATGGGCGAGATGGATATTTCCGAGCGCAGGCGGCCGCAGGACGGACGCCTGGCGGTCAAGACCCCGCAGCGGGTGGTCGACCTGCGGATCTCGACGCTGCCCACGATCAACGGCGAAAAAATCGTCATGCGCATTCTCGACCGGAACGCGGCGGTGCTGCGTCTCGACGGCATCGGTTTCAATCCGATGGACCTGGCCAAGGTGCGCAACGCCAGCGACAAGCCGCAGGGCATCGTCCTGGCGACGGGCCCGACCGGCAGCGGCAAGACAACCACGCTCTACAGCCTGCTCCAGAGCAGCGCAACGTCGGAAAAAAACTACATCACGATCGAGGACCCGGTCGAATACTACCTCGACTCGGCGGGGCAAGTGGTGGTGCGCGAAAAAATCGGCCTGACCTTCCCCCTGGTGCTGCGCGCCATCTTGCGCCAGGATCCGGACGTCTTGCTGATCGGCGAGATCCGCGATTTTGAAACAGCCGAGGTGGCATTTCACGCGGCGCTGACCGGCCACCAGGTGTATTCGACCCTGCACACCAATTCGGCGATCGCCACCATTTCGCGCCTGTTCGACCTCGGTTTGAAGCCGTTCGTGATCGCCACGGCGCTTGAAGCGGTCATTGCGCAGCGCCTGGTGCGCAAGGTGTGCGAACGCTGCCGCGCAGCTGCGCCGGCCGAGCCGGACTTGCTGCAGCGCCTCGGCGGCAATTTCGCCGCCCAGCCGTTCCAAGCCTTTTACGGCGCGGGATGCGAAGTTTGCCACGGCAGCGGTTACAAGGGCCGCCTCGGCCTGTATGAAGTGCTCGCTCCCGACACGCACATGCGGCACCTGATCGCGTCCCAGGTCGCCATCACGGAAATCACGCGGTACGCTATCACCCAGGGATTCATGACCTTGCGCGACGACGCGTTCATCAAGGTGCGCGACGGCTTGACGACGCCCGATGAGGTGTTCCGGGTGCTGGGGCCGGAGTGAGCCGGGCAGGCGCATACTTGCCATCGGCGGGACTGGCTGCCGTTCGGAACCGCCACCGCATGCATCGGCAGCGGCAAAGTATGCCGCTCGCGATCGAGCTTCCCGGCTGTTAACCCGAAGCACCCGCACGATCGCTGCGAACGATGTCGGAAGGCGCCGCGCACCGGCTTTTACGCGCTTACCATGTCATCTCGCCCTTGCTGACCTTGGCGCCGATATCCAGGGCCATGCCCGGCGGCGCGTCAGGATACGCCGTCTTCATGCGTGCAATCACGTCGGCGCTGTTACCGCTCGCTGCCAGCGTTTTTTCGTAGCTCTTGAGGTAGTTCCGGGTGTAGGCGATGCTGCTCTCGTCCAGTTGCGTGCCCGCCTTCATATGCCCCGGAATGACAACGGCCGGCTTGAGCGCGGCCATCTCGTCGAGCTGGGCGCTCCACGCACTGCGCTGGGCCGCCGTTGGTGCGTCGGCCATCCACAAATGCAGGTTGCCGAACACGCCGAGCGCGCCCGTGATCGTCCTGGTCGACGCAATCCACACATACGGGCGATGCGCCAGCACGCCTTGCGTGCCGCGCACTTCCACCGCCTGGCCATCCACCGTCAGGGTCATGTTCTGCAGCGCCGTGGGCAGGCTTGGCGCCGCCGGTGCGTTGGCGCCCATCTTGGGCGTCCAGAAGGCCAGCTTGGCCGCCATCTTTTCCTTGATCTTCTCGATCACTTGCGGCGTGGCGACCACTTGCGCCTTCGGGAAAATCTGCTTGAGCGTGTCGACGCCGAAGTAGTAATCCGGATCGGCCTGGCTGACCAGGATGGTCTTGAGCTGCTTGCCGCTGTCGAGCACGTTGGCGGCGATGCGCAGCGCGTCGGCGCGCGTAAAGCCGGCGTCGATCACCATGGCTTCGGTCTCGCCATAAATCAATGTCGAATTGACGTTGAAGCTGGCGCCATCGGCGTTGTAGACCTTGGTTTGCAGGGCGGGCGCGGCCAGGGCGTTGCTAAACACCAGCGTGAGGACGGCGCCAATGGTGGTGGTACGAAACATACAGACTCCGATAAAGTTGTTTTAAGGAAGCCTGCAGTGTAGTGACCTCTTTCGTCCGGATAAACGGGTTAAACTGTACATCACTGTTTCATGGATTGGACAAATGGATCGAATCACAGCAATGCGCGTCTTCGTCGAGGTGGCCGGCAGCGGCAGCTTCAGCGCCAGCGCGGACAAGCTCGACATGTCGCGGGCGATGGTGACGCGCTATGTGTCCGAAATGGAAAAGTGGCTGGGCACGCGCCTGCTCCAGCGCACCACGCGCCGCGTGACGCTCACCGATGCCGGCGAAACATGCTTGCGGCGCAGCCAGCAAATGCTGTCGCTGAGTGAGAATATGGAAGAGGAAACCGCCAGCAGCGGTGAGCTGCGCGGCCTGTTGCGCGTCACCTGCAGCCTGTCCTTCGGGCATGCGCAACTGGCGCAGGCGCTGGTGCGCTTCACGGCGCGCCATCCGCGCCTGAAAATCGATCTGAATCTGAACGAAGGCGCCCTCAATCTGGTCGAAGCACGGATCGACCTGGCGATCCGCATCAGCGGCGAACCGTCGCCCTTGCTTATTGCGCGCCCGCTGGCGCAGTGCGATTCGCTGCTGGTGGCCTCGCCCGCTTACCTGGCCGCGCATGGCGCGCCGGCCACGCCGCAGGAACTGGAACAACACCGCTGCCTCAGCCACGCCAACGTGGGACGCAGCATCTGGTCGTTCGCGCGCGATGGGGAAGCGGTCCAGGTCGGCGTGGTCAGCTATTTCAGCGCCAATGATGCAACCGCCCTGCTGGCATCGGCCCTGGCCGGCGGCGGCATCGCCATGTTGCCGACCTATCTGGTGAACCCGGTGGTGGCCAGCGGGGAGCTGGCGTGCGTGCTGCCGCAGTGGCGCGTGCCAGCGCTGACGATTTATGCGATTTATCCATCGCGCCGGCAATTGTCGCCAGCGGTACGCGCGCTACTTGATTTTCTGGTGGAGCACTTTGCCGTGTTGCCGTGGTGACGAAGCGGCGTTCGCCAGTGTCACAACGGTTCAATCGCCAGAAAACAACGCTTTCTTAACCTTCCAGATCGGTGGGAATGCCGAACTCGTCATGTTGACCGCGCCGCAAAGCCGGTTTGGTGAGCACCCGCAAGGACACGCTGATATGCACGGCGTTGTCCGCCAGATACTCCGCAGCGCCTCCCGTGCCCAGCATGGCTTGCAAGATAATGCCGACTTCAACTTTTTGCGCCGTGAGCGTATCGCCGCGCCCGATCACGCGCAGAGGACGTGACTCGGGCCGCAGCGGGGCGGCCATGGCTGTGGCCACCGCGACAGGGTCGTTACTGGCGTGAACAGTTCTGTTCAGTACCGCATCATCGAGTTCAGCGAATATTTTCATTCTGGGATACTAAGGTTGATCTTACATGTGGTCGGTTCGCCAACACGCATAGATAAAGGTCGCGAACGGGCATTGTATCTTATACATCTTCCTTAAATAAATGCAACTGAACAGTGCATTCAGGCCAACTTTGTTGCTCTAATGCGCTATCATGGCTTTCAGAAACCCGGAGCAGCTCATCCATTTGAGCACAAAAAACGCCATGCAAATACCAAAAAGAGTGTTCCAGCTTGCGAAACAACCCGCACTGTCGGGTTTTCACGTCCTTGCCACCAAAACCCTGGCCGAAGCCGAGGCGATCCTGGACAAGGCCCTGAAAGGCGCCGCCCGGCCCGACGAGCGCCTGATGATGAATGCACGCCAGGCCTTGCGCGAGCAAGGCAACTTTCTGTTAGCGCGCATGCAACACCACTTTGCCAATTACCTCGAACGCGCCATGCACACCATGTACATGGACACGCGCGCCAGCCTGGACGAGATCAGTGCGGACAACCTGACCCTCATCGAGGATGACGTCGTGACGCGGCAAATCGAGATCGACCGGCTGGTGATGCGCCTGCGCGATGCCGACCAGCCCAGCCTCGGGCGCCTGAACATGATGATCGCCCAGCTACACGGCGACGGCGAGGTGCGCGAACGCGAAAACCCATTCCGCCCGTATTTGCTGGCCCGTTCGCTGCACGAAGCCCTGCGCGAAGCGGTCAGGGACGAGGCCCAATCCAAAGCGCTGTTCGATACACTGTCGGTCGCGATGGAGCATTGCCTGCAAGGATACTACGTTGCAATAGAAGAAGTATTCAAATCGCGCGGGATTTCCAGCAAGCTGACCGCCCGGCCGAGCGCGCTCACGCGCGCCCAGCGTGAGCGGCTTGCCTGGCAAAAGGCCGCCGAGCAGCTCATCGGCCGCGTGGCGGCGGGTGGACGCGCGGACAGCCAGCCGGCGCAGCAGGGGCAGGCGGCACCGCCCAAGCAGTCGCGCATACTGCCGGAATTACAACGCATGATGCAGCAACAGCGCAACGTGGCGGCCGGCGCCCCGGCGCAGCCGCACGCGCCCGATTTGCAGGAAATGGTCTGGAATGTCTTTAACCAGCCGAAGGCAGCGCGCCCGCCGCGCCATGCCGACGCCCCGGCCCCTGCTGCGGACGGCCAGCCCGGCACCGCCCTCGATGCGCGCTTAAAACAAATGCAACAGGCAAAGCCGGCCGCCACTGCCAGGGGTGCGCCCGCGCCAGCTCCGCTCGACCTGCGCGCCCAGCTGGCCGATGCCGCCAGCAGCGAGCCGGACCGGGTTACCATCGACCTGGTGAGTCTGCTGTTCGAATCCATCGTGCACGACGAGCAATTGCCCGAAGGCGTACGCCAGCAGCTTGGCCGCCTGCATGTGCCGTTTTTGCGCGCCGCCATGCTCGACCCATCGATGCTGCACGACGCCCAGCATCCGGCGCGCCGCCTGCTCGACCGGATCGGCACCGTCGCCACCGGCATCACGCCCGACATGGCGTGCTACCCGGCGCTGGAAGACGAAATCGACACGGTCCTGGACGGCGTGCTGGAGCGCTTTGACACGGACATGACGACCTTTGCCGACGGCCAGCGCAGGCTCGACCAGTTCGTCTCGACCCTGTTGCCGCGCGGCGACGTGGGCCTGGCGCGCTGCATCGACGCCCTCGGCGCGGTCGAAGCAAGCAGCGCCCGCCACAGCGACACCGCCACGGCCCTGGGCGCCCTGCTCGATCCGCTCGATGTCGATCCGCGCATCGGCAATTTCGTCACCGATATGTGGAGCCGCGTCCTGGTCCATCCGGGCAGCGACGCGCCCGCCAGCCAGGCGATGCTGGCCGAGCTGGTATGGAGCGCGCAGGAAAAAAATACGATGGAGGAGCGTGCCCAGATGGTCCGCATGCTGCCCAGCCTGGTCAAACGGGTACGCGAAGGATTGGCCGCGATCGGCATGGGAGAGACCGTCTCCAAGGCCGCGCTCGACCAGTTGGTGATGGTCCACATGGATGTGCTGGGCAACCGCCAGCCGGCCTCGGCAAAGGCCATGGATCTGGACCAGCTGCGCGCGCACTTCGCCGCTTTCGGCGGTGTGTGCGAAGCGGGCCAGGATGCGGTCAGCATCGGCCACGCCCAGCTCGAAGCGGCGCTGGAGCAGCGCGGCATTCGCGCCGAGCTGTACACCGACGGCGGCAAGAGCGCCGCGCGCGCCGCCGACGAACAGGAATGGCTGGGCATGGCGCTGCCGGGCGCCGGCTTCGAGATTGCCGTGGATGGGCGCTACGTGCCGGCGCGCCTGAATGCGGTCAGCCCGCGCGGCAGCCTGTATCTGTTCTCGGTCAAGGGCCAGGCGGCGCCGTCCACCTTCACCCGCGATGCCCTGCTGGCGGCGATGCAGTCCGAAACCTTGCGCACGATGGAACACGCGCCCGTGTTCGAGCGCGCGGTCGAGTCCCTGATGGCCGGCGCCGAAGCGCTCGCCGGCCACTAGTCACACTGTTACAGCTGGCGCGCGGCGAAGGTATCGCACGAGGCGACCTTGCCCTCGTCGAGGCCGCGCTTGAACCAGCGCGCACGCTGCTCCGAGCTGCCGTGGGTAAACGAGTCGGGCACGACATGGCCCTGCGACTGGCGCTGCAAGGCGTCGTCGCCGATGGCCGTTGCCGCTTTCAGCGCGGCATCGACGTCGCCCTGCTCCAGAATCGCACGCGACTGGTTGGCATGGAAAGCCCAAACCCCGGCAAAACAGTCAGCCTGCAATTCCAGGCGCACCGACATCGCGTTCGCCTGTTTTTCCGTGCCGCGCTGGCGCGCCTCGTCGACCTTGTCGGTCAGGCCCATCGAATGCTGCACGTGGTGCCCGATTTCGTGGGCAATCACGTAAGCCTGGGCAAACTCGCCCTCGACCTTGAAGCGCTCTTCCATCAGCTGGAAAAAGCTCATGTCCAGATACACCTTGCGGTCGGCCGGACAATAAAAAGGCCCGGTCGCGCTTTGTCCGGCGCCGCAAGCTGTCTGGGTGCGGCCGGAAAACAATTGCAATGCCGGCTTCTGGTAAGTGCCGCCCTGTTCGCGGAACAAAGCCGTCCACACATCTTCGGTATCGGCCAGCACCACGCGCACGAATTTCGAACCGCGGTCGTTGGCCGGCACGCCCGGCGCCTGGCCCTGTTGCTGCTGCACAGGCACCGCGCCTCCGCCGCCACTCATGATATTAAGAATGGTCATCGGATTGATACCGAAGATCCAGCCGCCCACCAGCGCGATCACGATCGTGCCGATGCCGACCGAGCGTCCGCCGAAGCCGAACCCGCCACCACCTCCGCCGCCGCCCGAACCCCGCACATCTTCCACGTTGTCGCTTTCGCGATTACCTTCCCATTTCATGTTCTGCTCCACAATGCATTTTGTTAATCTTATAATGACTTTACGCTGAAAGCCAATTTCCTGGCGCACACAGTAACCTTCGCGCCGCATTGTCGCGACAACCTGACCTGCCTGCCACCCATGCCCGAAGCATCCATCCACTTTCTCACGATCGGCGCCGCCCTCAGCGCCGCCGCCGCCGCGCTGCATATTGCCTGCATTGTCGGCGGTCCCGCCTGGTATCGCGCCTTGGGCGCGGGCGAAAAGATGGCGCAAATGGCCGAATCAGGCTCGTGGTATCCGGCCATCGTCACCTTCGGCATTTGCGTCGCGCTGACGGTCTGGGCGGCGTATGCCCTGTCCGGCGCCGGCGTGCTGCCGCGCCTGCCGTTGCTGCGCATTATCCTGTGCGCCATTACTGCCGTCTACGTGCTGCGCGGTCTGGCCGTTGTGCCGATGATGATCATGATGCCCGGCCGCAGCACGGTTTTCTGGGGCTGGAGCTCGGCCATTTGCATGACGATCGGCATTGTCCACGTGCTCGGCCTGCGCCAGGCCTGGGCTTCGCTGTGAACCCTGCTCCTTGAACGCGCTGCCGGCATGATCGATATCCTCGTGCGCGTGCTGCTCGTGCCGCCGATGAGCCTGATCGTGCTGATCCTGGCAGGCTACGCGCTGCGGCGGCGCTGGCCGCGCTGCGGGCGCGCCGTCAGCGGGGTGGGATGGGCCACGCTGCTGGTGCTGTCGACCAACGCCGGTTCGCTGCTGCTGGTGCGGCCGCTCGAAGGGCTCACGGCGCCGCTGGCCGACGCCCGTGCCAGCGGCGCCCAGGCCATCGTCGTGCTGGCCGCCGGCAATGTACATGCCGCCCCCGAATACGGCGCCGACATCCCCGACGAGGTGGCCCTGGTGCGCCTGCGCTACGCGGCCCGCCTGCAGCACGCCACCGGACTGCCGCTGCTGGTGAGCGGCGGCAACGGCGAACCGGAAAAGGGCATTCCACCCAAGGCCAGCACCATGGCGCGCGCCCTGCGCGAGGATTTCCGCACCGCCGTCACCTGGACCGAGGAGCGCTCGGCCGACACCACCCAGAACGCCGCCTGCAGCGCCGCCATCCTCAAGGCGGCCGGCGTGCGGCGCGTGCTGCTGGTCACGCACGCCATGCACATGCCGCGCGCCGAGCGCGCCTTTGTGGCGGCCGGGCTGGAGGTGGTGCCGGCGCCGACCATGTTCTATGCGCGCAGCGCGCTCTCGCCGCTGATGTTCGTGCCCGGCTGGAGCGGCATGTTCCGCTCGTATTACGCCACCCACGAGTGGATCGGGCTGGCGTGGCAGCGCATTAACTGTACGGGCTGCTGACCGGACTGCTGTGCGCAGCGGCGGACGGCCTGTCCCGCGCACGCTCGAGCAGCCCGCCCAGCATGTCCAGCGGCAGCGGAAAGACGATCGTGTTGCTCTTGTCGCTGGCCAGGGTGCCCAGGGTTTGCAGATAGCGCAGCTGCATCGCGCCCTGCTGCCGGGACAGCACATTGGCCGCCTGCATCAATTTTTCCGACGCCTGCAGTTCCCCCTCCGCGTGGATGACCTTGGCGCGCCGCTCGCGTTCCGCCTCCGCCTGGCGGGCAATGGCGCGCACCATCGATTCGTCCAGGTCGACATGCTTGATCTCGACATTGGCCACCTTGATGCCCCAGGCGTCGGTCTGGGCGTCGAGCACTTGCTGGATATCGATGTTGAGCCGTTCGCGCTCGGCCAGCATGTCGTCGAGTTCATGCTTGCCCAGCACGGAGCGCAAGGTCGTCTGCGTCAGCTGGCTGGTCGCTTCGAGAAAGTTGGCCACCTGGATAATGGCGCGCTCGGGATCGATCACGCGGAAGTACAGCACGGCGTTGACCTTGACCGACACGTTGTCGCGCGAAATCACGTCCTGCTTGGGCACGTCGAGCACGATGGTGCGCAGGTCCACCCGCACCATTTGCTGCAGCACGGGAATGAGCAGGATCAGCCCCGGCCCCTTGACCGACCAGAAGCGTCCCAGCTGGAACACCACGCCCCGTTCGTACTCGCGCAGGATGCGCACCGACATCGCCAGCAGCACGAGCAGAAGGAATACCAGCGTGCCGATACCGAACCCGAATCCATTGATCATCGTTATTCTCCTTGTTTGACATCGTTAACCGGGACGACGTCCAGCCGCGCCCCCTTGCGCGCCAGCACCCGCACCGTCTGCCCGGGCCGCAGCGCGGCGCTGCCGGCCACGCGCCAGGTTTCGCCGTTGACGTTGGCCCAGGTGTCGGTCCCGCTCGTGCCGATGACCTCGGCAAGGCTGCCGACCAGCGCGTTCGGTCCGCCGGCCGCGGCGCGCCGGCGCGTCTTGAGCGCCACCCCCGCCATGCCCGCCAGCAGCAGCGCGCTGACGATCGCCAGCGGCACCACCACGCCGGCCGGCACGCCGTATCCGGGCAGGTCGGTATCGATCAGGATCAGCGCACCGGCCACGAAGGCCGCCATGCCGCCCAGGCCGAGCACGCCGAAGCTGGGCAGGAACGCCTCCCCCACCATGAAGGCGAGGCCGAGCAGGATCAGGCCGAGTCCGGCGTAGTTAAGGGGGAGCAGGTGCAGTCCGTACAGGCCCAGCAGCAGGCACAGCCCGCCCACCACGCCGGGCGCGACCGCGCCGGGACTCATGAATTCGAACAGCAGGCCATAAATGCCGATGCTCATCAGGATCAGCGCGACCGACGGATCGGAGATCACGGCCAGCAGCCGCGCGCGCCAGTCGGGATCGGCGTGGTGGAGCGTAGCGCCGCGCGTGTGCAGGGTCACGGCGTCCGTTACGGCGTGCGTTACGGCGTCCGGCACGGCGCCCGCGCGCAGCGCGACCTGCCTGCCGTCGACCTGCGCCAGCAGCGCCGCCACATCGGCGGCCACAAAGTCGATCACGCGCGCGTTCAGGGCGTCGGCCGCCGGCAGGCTGAGCGCATCGCGCACCGAGCGCTCGGCCCAGTCCGCGTTGCGTCCGCGCAGGTCGGCCAGCGCGCGGATGTAGGCGGCCGCGTCGTTGAGCTGTTTGCGTTCCATGGGCGTGGAGGCACGGGGGTCGGCCTTGCCGGCGCGCCCGGCGGGACCATCTTTGGTGGTGTCCTTGGCCTTGCCGCCGCGCTCGCCGCTGCCCGGGCCCGGCAGCGCGTCATCGCCCCCGGAGCCCGGGCCGCCCAGTTGCACGGGCGTGGCGGCGCCCAGGTTGGTGCCGGGCGCCATGGCGGCGATGTGGCTGGCCATGAGGATGAAGGTGCCGGCGCTGGCCGCGCGCGCTCCCGAGGGCGCCACGTAGACGGCCACCGGCAGGCGCGCACCGAGAATGGCCTTGACCACCGCGCGCATGGATGTGTCGAGCCCGCCCGGCGTGTCGAGCGCGAAAATGACCAGCTGGTGACGGTCTTGCGCGGCGCGCTCGAGGCCGCGTGCCACGTAGTCGGCAGTGGCGGGGCCAATGGCGCCGTTCACCGTGAGCACGGTGACAGCCGCCGGCGCGGCTGCGACCGGCGCGGCGGCGGCCGGCGGCCACATGAGCAGCAAAAGAAAGGTGGCGCACGCGATCAGCACGCGCGGCAGGGACGGCAGCCCTGGTCCCGCATCGGCATCCGCAGCGCCAAACCAAACATGCGTCATGCGCCTCATCGCTCCCCCGGCATGGGACCCCGTGTCCCGCCTTACCTGGGGTTAGAAACCGGACAAGCGCTTTGGTTCCGTGTTTTGATTGCCTTGGTTAGACCAGCAGCGCGGCGCTCATCGATTTGACTTCGTCGGCCGACTCGTCGAGGATCGATTGCAGCGTATCGTTGTCGATGACGAAGTCGAGCACCGAATCGGCATGCTCCGGCAGCGGCTCTTCCGGCACGCCCAGCGGCGAGCGCACGGGTGCGAACTGATTGGCCAGCAGCAGGGTGTCGAGCAGGGTCCCCGGCGGCATGGTGAGCCAGCCATCGCGCAGGGCCAGGATGGCCTGGGTGACGGTCTCGGGAATGGCGAGTTTTTTCAGCACTTCGCGGCTGACCACTTCCTCGCACAACTCCGCCCATTTTTCGGGATCGTCGTCGAGCAGGCCGGGGAATTCATCGGCGCGCGAGAGCAGGTAAAAGCCGCCCACCTCGTGCACGATGGCCGCGAACATGGCGGTATCGGGATTGACGAAGGTAACGCGCCGCGCCAGCACCTGGGCCAGCGCCGCCACGTGGGCGGTATGCTCCCACAGTTGCTCGGCCTTGGCGCGCAGCACCGGATCGACGATGCGCATGCCGAACTGGCGCACCACGAGGCTGGCGACCAGGGTCTGCAAGCTGCGGTAGCCCACCCGCATGACGGCCGCGCGCACGTTCGTGATCGGGGCGTCGCCATTGCGGTTGAAAGCGGCCGAGTTGGCCAGCGCGACGGTGCGCGCGGCCAGTTGCGGCTCCCCCAGCACCAGCTTGATGGCGTCTTCAATATGGCAATCGGGATTGTCGAGTGCGAGTTGCAGGCGCAAGGCGGCATTCACGCTGGTGGGGAGGGTGATTTCCCCGCGTGCGGCTTGCGCGGCAATATATCCAAAGGCTTCTAGTCTGTTCACAGGAAAATTATACCTTGGGCAGGGTCTGGCGCCATGGATTGCAGCGACAAAGCCCCGAACAGTGCGGCAATGCAACACAATCGCATCGTCGCACCGCACGGGGCCGCTGTTTTGCGCCAGCCGCCCCGGGTTTGCCGGGCCGGCCTGGGTAGTGCAAGAGCTTGGCTTACTTGACCTTGATGGCGCTCTTGACGGAAGTGACGCCTTCGACGCTCTTGGCCAGGCGCACGGCTTTCTCGGCATCAGCCTTGGAATCGACGAAGCCGCTCAGCATGACCACGCCTTTTTCGGTTTCCACGTGAATTGCCATGGACTTCAGCTCAGGCTCCTTGAAGATGTCGGCCTTGACCTTGGTGGTGATGAGCGAATCGGCCATCACGGCGCCCGATTTGTCGGCTGCGCGGTCGGTCTTGTTGGCCATGTTGTCGGCGGCGCGCTCGGTTTTGTCGGCCAGGGTGTCGATCGCGCGCTCGGTCTTGGCAGCCACGGCGGCGCCGGCGGCACGGGTCTTGTCGGCGGCATTGTCCACCGCGTTGGCGGTGCGCTGGGCAGCGGTGTCGGCCGCCATTTCGGTGCGGTTGGCCACGGCGCCGGTGGTGGTGGTCGTGGTGACCGCGGCGCGGTTGTTGTTATCGACCAGGCAGCCGGTGTTCGGGCTGCCTGCTACCTGGGCGCATTTGTCCACGGCCGCCGACTTGGTGGCATCGGTGGTGGTGGTGCGGGTAACCGGGCTCATGGTATCGGTGGTGCCGCTGCTGGCGACCTGCAGGTTGCGGTCGGCCTTGACATCGGCCAGCGCCGCGGTGTGGACCGCGCGGGCGTTGCTCATGCAGCTGTCTTTTTCGGCGCCGGTGGTGTCGGCGCACTTGATCTTGGCCAGCGAGTAGTCGGCGTTAGCCAGTTCGGTGCGGGCCTTGGTGCGGCCTTTGAGGGTGTTGTTGTAATCGGTCAACGCAGCCAGGTCGGCGCGCGCGCGCACGACTTTCGCTTCTTCCATGCACAGGCTGCGGGCGTTGCCGCTCATGTCCTTGCACTGCGCCGAGGCTGCCTTGTAATCGGCGGCGGCCTTTTGCGTCATCGTGCGGTAGGTCGCGGTATCGGACTTGGCGGGCGTCTCGGCGGCATTGGCGCTGGGGAAAGCGACACTGAGGGCGGTGGCAAGCAATGTGGCGACGATAGGTTTCATGGTGAGGTCCCTTAAATGTATGGTTGTTGGTAGACGGATTTAACATCCTAACCACACGCAACATCTGTGCGACAACGTACATACGGACGCAAAAGGACTATCGATATCTGTTTAATCGCTCATCGGCCTGGGCAAAAAGATTCTCGTTGGCATCTTGCGGCCCTTCGGCGAGGGCGCGTTCGAGCAGGGCCACGGTGTCGTGCTTGGGTTCGCGAAAACGCGTGCGCACGCGCAGCATTTCGTTGACCAGGGCCGTGTAGCGCTCGGGATGGTAGCGCGCGATCCAGGCCACCGAGGTCATGTCGGCGTAGGCTTCCTCGGTGCGCACGCGGCGCGTGAACCAGTCTCGCAGCGGGCCGATCCAGGCCACCACCGGCAGCAATTTTTCGTTATGCGGATAGCCGTTCAGGCGGCGGTGGCAATGGCCCACTTCATGCATCGCCGCGCCCGCCAGAAAGGTGTCGAGCAGCTCGGGTTTAATCATGGAACTGAGCTTGTCGGCGGTCGGATTATTGCTGGCCGAAACGACCAAAGTGCAGCGGCCGTTTTCGCTGGCCAGCCCGACCGGCGTATGGCCGGGCAAGCCGTTGCCGTCCACCACTTCCAGGTCGATCGGCATGCCTTGCGCGCGGCCATACGCGACCGCCTCGGTGGCGGCGGCGATCCATTGGGCTTCGGTGGCGGGAGCGGCGGCCGATGCCGCCGGGCCGGCCAGCGCCAGCAGTACGGCGGCGCACAGCTTATTCATCGTTGAGCAATCCGGCTTGCCACATCGTCACGGCGTCGTCGAAGGGGCTGGCGCCGCGGCCGAAACCGTCGGCATTCTTCGCCAGGCGCACCCAGGCGCGGGTATCGTGGCCGCTGCGTTCGACCGGCACGGCGTCGCGCAGGGTGGACAGCCAGGCATATACCCGACCGTATTGCGCGGGGTGCTGGCGCTGTACCCAGGCCAGCGCCACCAGATCGGCAAAACCTTCTTCGCGGCGCATGTCGCGCATGGCTTTCGATTCGGCCAGCATCTGCCCGTCGTGCGCATGTTCGTCGCCGGTTTCGACGAAGCCGGCCGGCAGGGCGTGCCACACGCCCTGCACGTAACGCCAGCAATGGCCGATTTCGTGGGCGGCCATGGTTTCGATCAGCAGCGCGCGCTCGGCTTCCGGCACGCTGTGCAGGATTTTTTCGGCATCGGGATTACCGCGCAGCGACAGCACCAGCTTGCAGCGGCCGTCGACAAAGCCCATCGCCAGCGGCACATCGCCGGGGCCGGCTTTTGGTTGCACGGTGATATCTATTGGCAAGTTCATACGTTGCGAATACGCCAACACGGGAGCGGCGGCCTTCAACCAGCGCGTTTCCAGCTCGGTCAGGGTGGCGCCAGCAGTGGCGGCAACAGGAATAAGGGCGAGCAGGGCAGTCAAAAGGTGCTTCAACATGGCGTTTCCTCAGGAGGTCTATAAATGCCTAAGAGCAATAATATAGACCTCTGGGACGCTTTGGGAAAAATATCTTTCCTTGTGGAAAATTCTCAACATGGCGCCATGTCAAGCTAGCGCCAACGCAAACAATCAGAAGGTTTCCCACGCGTCTGCAACAACGTCGGCACGCTTGCCGGGGCCGGCACTCTGGCCGTGCCCGCGCGCCGGGGCCGCCGGGACCCGTGCCAGCGCCCTGCTCTTCTGCGCCGGTCTGGCTGGCGCCGCAGCCTTGACCCGCGCCGCCGGGGCCGGCACGCGCGCGGCGCCTTCTGCCAGCACGAACACGCCCACCACCTGCGTCAGCGAAGCCGCCTCGCCATTGAGGGACGAGGCCGCGGCCGCAGCCTGCTCCACCAGCGCCGCATTCTGCTGGGTTGCCTGGTCCATCTGCCCGATCGCCAGGTTCACCTGCTCGATACCGGCCGTCTGTTCCTGGCTGGCCAGGCTGATGTCGGCCATGATGTCGGTCACCCGTTTGACGCTGGAGACGATCTCCTGCATCGTGCTGCCAGCCTGGTCGACCAGGCGCGCGCCGGCGTCGACCCGCTCGACCGAATTGCCGATCAGGGTCTTGATCTCTTGCGCCGCCGCAGCCGAGCGCTGGGCCAGGTTGCGCACTTCGGCAGCGACCACGGCAAAGCCGCGTCCCTGCTCGCCTGCCCGCGCCGCTTCCACCGCCGCATTCAGGGCCAGGATATTGGTCTGGAAAGCAATGCTGTCGATCACGCCAATGATATCGATGATCTTTTTTGAGGATTCGTTGATCGGGGCCATCGTATCGACCACCTGCGATACCACCGCGCCGCCCTTGACCGCCACCTCCGAGGCCGACAGCGCCAGCCCGTTCGCCTGGCGCGCATTGTCGGCGTTCTGGCGCACGGTGCTGGTCAACTCTTCCATCGACGAGGCCGTCTCTTCCAGGGTGCCGGCCTGGCTTTCGGTGCGTGCCGACAAGTCCAGGTTGCCGGCTGCGATCTCGGACGAGGCGGTGGTGATGGTCGCCGTGCCGGCCCGTACCTGGGCCACGATCTCGACCAGGCTGTACCGGATTTCCGGCCACAACACCGGCGAACCATTCTTCGGGCGCACCGCTGGCTGTCGCTTCGATGATGCGGCCGGACGGTTTGGAACCTGTTATCTCGGGATGGACCTGCAAGTCGCTTTTGCCGAATCGGTAATCCACAATCTCGAACCCATCGGTAGCCGGCGCTATCCATTCACGTAAAATATGCTTTTCAGCATTGGATGGAGTGTCAACTTGACCTCGCTCAACAACACCATTCCCGATGGTCGCCCGTCAACCGTTCCCGCCGATACAGGACTCTGGTCCGCCCAAAGCCAAAACTCGGTTCCGTGCCAGTTTGGATGGGTCACGCATTACACCGACAAGGAATATGTCTGCCGGACCTGCGGCGCACCGTGCATTTTTACAGCGCAAGACCAGAAATATACGTACGAGGTAAAAAAGGCTTACATCGACCAGGAACGCAAACTGTGCAGGCCATGCTGGAACCAGTCGAATGCCATTGCAGAACAGATCAAGCCTTACGTGACACGGTGGGCGGCGGAAAAAAATGGGCTGCAAAATGACATTGCGTTTCTCGCGGAATGGCTGGAACTTCTGACTGAACGTGAGCGCAACCTTTCTGGACGTTTCGACATCGCCCAAAAGAACGTGTTGATCAAATTGATCCGCAAAGCGGGTGCCCGATAGGGGCGCGGGCCAATACCTTCCCGTGCCATCCCGCCATCAATCAGTGCATCTTTCTACCACACGCGGTACACCTGCCCCGTCTGCGCGCCTTCCACGCTGCGGCTGTACGCCAGCGCCACGCGGCTGGCCGGCGCCGCCTCGAATCCGTAAAAATACGGGCCATACGCATCCAGCGATTCTTCCAGCACCGTCGGGCTGATGGCATTGATGCGCAAGCCGCGCGGCAGTTCGATGGCGGCGCCGCGCACAAACCCCTCCACGGCGTTATTCACTATGCTGGCCGACGCGCCGTACCGGATCGGTTGCTCCGCCACGATCCCGCTGATCAAGGTGATCGACCCGCCATCGTTCAGGAATGCCGGCGCCACTTGCGCCACATTCACCTGCCCCATCAACTTGCTGGCGATGCCAACCTGGAACTGCTCCGGTCCCAATTCGGCCAGCGGTCCGAAATGCACCGCCCCGGCGGCCACCACCACGGCGTCGACCTTGCCGACCTGCTCGAACAGATGCCGCACCTGGGCGATCTCGCGGATATCGGCGCGCACCTCGCCGCTGTTGGACCCCACGGTCACGATCTCGTGGCGCGCGGCCAGATGGGAAGAAACTGCCTTGCCGATGGTGCCGCTGGCGCCGATCACGATGATTTTCATAGCTACTCCATAGAAGTTAAGAAATGGGCGATGCAAGCAATCAGTATCGATCCCTTAGCAATGAAGATAAATGGACTAATATGACGGATATTGCTCACTCATGATTCGGAATCAATGGACAAGCTGCGCAGCATGGAGATTTTTACCGCGGTGGTGGACGACGGCAGCTTCACCGCGGCCGCCGCGCGTTTCGATATGTCGGCCGTGATGGTCGGCAAGCACATCCGCTTCCTGGAGGAGCGCCTGGGCGCGCGCCTGATCGCGCGCACCACGCGGCGCCAGAGCCTGACCGAAATCGGCGAACAGTATGTGGAGCAGTGCCGCAGCATCCTGGCGCAGGTGCGCGCGGCCGAATCGGGAGCCGAAGCGATGCGCCTCGCCCCACGCGGACGCCTGCGCATCAGCGCGCCCGTCACCTTCGGCAGTGAATCGCTCTCGCCGCTGCTGCCAGGCTATCTGGCGCGGCATCCCGAAGTAAGCCTCGACCTGGAATTGAACGACCGCCTGGTCGATGTGGTGGACGATGGCTACGATGCGGCCATCCGCATCGGCGAACTGGATGATTCGGGCATGATCGCGCGCCGGCTGCGACCTTACCGCATGCTGATCTGCGCCTCGCCCGATTACCTTGCGCGCCACGGCGAGCCGCGCGTGCCGGCCGACCTGGCCGACCACGAGTGTCTGGACTTCATGCACTGGAAAAAACTGGTGCGCTGGCGCCTGGGCGACGATGACGGCGGTGCGCCGGCGCGGGCCAGCCGGTTCCGGTCGAACAATGGCCAGGCGCTGAAACAGGCGGCGCTGGCGGGCTTCGGGATTGTGATGCAGGCGGAGGTGATGCTGGCGCAGGAAGTGGCCGCGGGACGGCTGGTATCGCTCCTGGAAGCGCATATTCCGGCGCCGCGCACGATGCACGTCATGTATCCGCGCGACCGTCAGGCCACGCCGAAACTGACCACCTTCGTCGATTTTCTGCTGGAGCACTTCGGCCCGCAGTAGCACGGCGTAGGCACCACTGCGGGCAAGGCTTAACGCGACGTCTGGGCGATGGTCGCTTCGGCCGTTTGCTGGGTCCAGCCGCCACCGAGCGAACGCGCCACCGCCACGCTGGCCAGCAGGCGCTGGGTGCGGATTTGCGCCGCGGCGCGGTCGGCATTGAGCGAACTGCGCTGGGCGTCGGTCACGTCCAGATAGGTCGACAGGCCACGCTCATAGCGTGCCTGCGCCACCAGATAGGCGCGCGCCGCGGCCTGCTGCGACTGGGCCTGCACTTCGCCCTGGCGCTGACGCTGCTGCACGTCCGACAGCGCATCTTCCACTTCGCGCAAAGCCGTCAGCAGCCTGGTTTCATGGTTGGCGCGCGCTTCGGCGTAGCGTGCCTGCGACATCGCCAGATTGGCTTTGTTGCGGCCACCATCGAAGAGCGGCAGCGACAAGGCCAGCGGGCCGATGGAAAACTGGCGCGCGCCGCTATTGGTCAGAGTGCTCAGACTCTCGGATGCGAAACCGAAATTGCCGGTCAGGGTCAAGGAAGGATAAAACGCGCCTTCCGACACCGCCACCTGTGCATTGGCCGCGCGCAGGGTCGCCACGCTCGACGCCAGGTCGGGCCGCTGCGCCAGCAGGCTGGCCGGCAGGCCGACCGGAATGGCCGGCGGCGCCGGCAGGTCCACCTTGGCGGCGGCGATCAGCGGCGACGACGGCGACACGCCCACCAGGGTGGCCAGGCTGTGTTCGAGCAGGTTGCGCTGACGCTGCACTTCGTGCAGGTCCGCTTCGGCGTTGGCGCGCTCGATGCGGGCACGCGAGACATCGAGTTCGTTCGACAGGCCGGCGTCGAAACGCGCTTCAATGAGCTGCTGCGATTCGCCGCGGGTTGCCAGTGCATTCTTGAGGATGGCCATTTCGGCATCCATGCCGCGCAGCTGCCAGTAGGTGCTGGCCACCTGCGCCGACAGCAGCAGGATCACGCCATCGCGGTCGTCCTGCGCGGCCAGGGCCTGGGCATCGGCCGCTTCCACCACGCGCTTGACGCGGCCCCACAGGTCCAGCTCATACGACAGCGAGGCGCCGACGAAGTAGTTACTCCCTTCGATCGAGCGCCCGCCCAGGGCCAGGCTTTGCGAGGTTTCGGCGGAGGTGCGCGAATTGGCGGCCGAGGTGGTGAGGTTGACGCTCGGCGACTGCGCGGCGCGCAGGTTGCCCATTTGCGCCTGCGCCTGCAGCAGGCGCTGCGCGCTGGCTTTCACGCCCGGGTTGTCGCGCACGGCGCGCTGCTCAAGGTCGTTCAGGATCGTGTCGCCGAACACGGTCCACCAGCTCGCCGGCAGACGCGCGCTGGCCAGGTTGTCGGCGCCGGCGTGGCGCCATGCCGGGTTGGCCGCGGCGACAGGTTCGACGAAATCGGTGCCGATGGTGGCGCAGCCGGACAGCGCCAGCAGCGCGCACAGGATCAGTGGCTTCAAGGTGATTCTCCCTACTTTAATGAGCGCCCGCGCCGGGACCGGACGGGGCTTTGACGTTGTCGGCGAACAGCAGCGCGCCGACGCAAGCGAACAGGAATACGGCCATGATGACAAAGCCATCGTTATAGGCCATGACATAGGCTTCGCGCCGCACCAGGCGGTCGATCACGGCCAGCGCCTGGTTGGCGGCGGTGGCGGGATCGATGCCGCTGGCCGTGAAGGCCTGGGTCAGCTGGTCCAGCCGTTGCTGCACCGGGGCCGACATCGCCGTGACCGACTGGCCGATGATCGCGGAATGAAAGTGCTCGCGGTTGGTGAGCGTGGTGGCCAGCATGGCGATGCCGATCGAGCCGCCCAGGTTACGCGTCATGTTGAACAGGCTCGATGCCGACGACATATCGGCCGGTGCGACTTTATGCATCGCGAAGCTCGACAAGGTCAGCATGATGAAAGGCTGGCCCAGGGCGCGCACGACCTGAGACCAGAAAAGCTGGTCGTATCCGGTGGTCGCATCCATGTGCGAATTCATCAGGCACGAGATGCCGAACAGGGTCAGGCCGATGGAGCACAGGATGCGGTTGTCGACCTTGGACGACAACGCGGCGGCGAACGGCATGATGAACAGTTGCGGCAGGCCGGCCCACATGATCACTTCACCGATCTGCATCGGCGTATAGCCGGCGATCTGGCCCAGGTACAGCGGCAGCAGGAACGAGGAGCCATACAGGCCCATGCCGATCACCGCCGACAAAATGGTGGCGACGATGAAGTTGCGCTGGCCGTACAGGCGCAGGTTCACGAACGGATCGGCGCGCGTGAGGCTCGTTGTCACCCACCCCACCAGGCCCACCAGCGACAGCGCGGCAAAGGTGATGATGAAGCTCGAATCGAACCAGTCCTTCGAATTGCCTTCTTCCAGGAAGATGGTCAGGCAGCCCAGGCCCATGGCCATCATGACGATGCCGAGCCAGTCGGCTTTCGCCAGCAGGCCAAGATTGCCGCGGTCGCGGTCCAGGCCCCACCAGATACCGCCGATCAGCAAGAGGCCCGGCACCCAGTTGATGTAAAAGATCGATGGCCAGCCGTACAGCTCGGACAGATAGCCGCCCAGGGTCGGGCCCATGGCCGGCGCCAGGGTCGCGGTCAGGCCGAAAATGGCCATGCCGACCGAACGGCGCGACGGCGGCAGCTTGGCCATCACCAGCGTCATCGCCATCGGAATCAACGCGCCGCCGGTAAAGCCCTGCAGCATGCGGAACACGATCATGCTTTCCAGGTTCCAGGCGGTGCCGCACAGGGTCGAGAAGACGAGGAACAGGGCCGTCGTGCCCATCATGTACATGCGCATGCCGAACACGCGCGCCAGCAGCGCGGTCATAGGGATGACGACGATTTCGGCGCACAGGTAGGCGGTCGAGATCCACGAGCCCTCTTCCTGCGTGGCCGAGAGGGTGCCAAGGATGTCCTTGAGCGAGGAGTTGGTGATCTGGATGTCCAGGATCGCCATGAAGGCGCCCAGCATGCCGGCGGCGACGGCGATCCAGGTGCGCATGTCGACCTTGTCGGAGATCGGCGGCGCTGCCGCCATTGCGCCGGCGGTCATGGTGTTGGTCGGGCTGCTCATGAACTGTGCTTAGTGGGCTGCGGGAGCGGCCGGTGCGGTCGCGGTCGTGGTGGCGGGAGCGGCCTGGCCAAGTTCGACTTCCGCCAGTGCCGACATGCCGGGCACCAGGCGGCCGCGCAGGGCCTTGACGTCTTCCGCGCGCAGCACGATCTTGACCGGCACGCGCTGGACGATCTTGGTGAAGTTACCGGTGGCGTTATCGGCCGGCAGCAGCGCGAACTGGTTGCCCGACGCCGGCGAGAAGCTGTCGATGCGCCCGACCAGCGGGTGCTTCGGCATGGCGTCGATCACCACGTGGACCGACTGGCCGGGCTGCAGGCCTGCCAACTGGGTTTCCTTGAAATTGGCGGTGATCCAGACGTCGTCCTGGACGATGGCGGCGAGCTGCTGGCCGGGCTGGACGCGCGCGCCCACTTCCACGCTGCGGCGGCCAAGGCGGCCTTCGACGGGCGCCACGATGCGGTTGTAGGCCAGCTGCTGCTGGGCGTCCTTCAACTGGGTTTGCAGGACCTTGATCTGGGCCTTGACGACGTCGCGCGCGGCGCCGGCGGCGGTGATCTGGGCTTGGGCCGCGACCACGGTGCCGCGGCGTGCCGACACGTCGGCGACGGCGCCGGCGCGGCCGGCGTTGGCGGCGTCGAGTTCCGCTTTCGACACGGCCTTCATCTGCGCGTTATACAACTGGCCGAAACGCTCGGCGTCCTGCCTGGCGCGCACCAGCTGCGCTTCCGATTGCAGTACCTGGGCCGAGGCGGCGGCGGCCTGCGCGCGCACCTGTTCGACCTGGGCGTCGGCCTGCAGTACCTGCTGCTGGGCGCTGGCGATCTGCGCCTGGATCTGTTCGACCTTGACGCGCTGGTCGGCCGGATCGAGTTCGGCGATCACGTCGCCCGCCTTGACGCTCTGGTTATCTTCCACCAGCACCTTGGTCACCACGCCCGCAATGCGCGCCGAAACCGGATGCACGTGACCGGACACATAGGCGTTCTCGGTCTCGACGAAATGGGAGCTGCGGTACCACATGCGCCCGCCCGCGCCGACTGCCACCAGGGCGATCAGGGCCAGAATGCCGCGCACGCGCCAGTTGGGCGGGGTCGCGGCGGGCGCCGCGACGGGTGGAACAACGGCGAGGGCTTGTGGCTCGGCCTTGGCTTGTGCTTGCGACATGGTACTGCTCCGAATAATGAAATGGGGTAAGTGCATTATTCCTTATGCATTGCATCAAGTCAAGAAATGAAACGATTGCATTTCATTTAAGATTGAATTAGAGTGATGGCCATGACGACAGCCAACCCTGCCCCACCAGTTCCGGCCGCCAAATCGGCGGGCCGTCCGCGCGCTAGCGAGCTTGAGGCGCGCCACAATAATCTGATCGACACGGCCGGCCAGCTGATGCTCAAGCACGGCTACGGCAAGGTCAGCCTGGAAACCATTGCCCGCGAAGCGCACGTGGCGGTGCGCACGATTTACGTCAAGTTCGGCGGCAAGGCGGGTTTGTTCCAGGCGGTGCTGCTGGCTAACCGCAGCCGGTTCTTCACGGCCAACGAAGTGGAACAGGACATGCGCCCGCTCAAGCAGGTCATTTCCGAATTCAGCCTGCATTTTTTCGACATGATCACCGCGCCGGAAGCCCTGAGCATGCAGCGCATGGTGATTGCGGAAGCGGCGTCGAATCCGGAATTGTCCACATCGTTTTACGAAGCGGGGCCACGCCAGACGCGCGATATGCTGATGCGCTATTTCGCGCGTGCCGATATCCGGGCCCAGTTGCGCGAGGATCTGGCGCTGGAACTGGTTCCGACGTTTTTGCTGAACTGCGTGCAGGGTGAGTACTTCGGACGGTTCCTGTTTCAACCGGTTCCGCAAGCGCGGGAAGAGGTGGTGACGGCATTGGAGCAGCGCCTGGATCTGTTTTATCGCAGCGTTCTGCGCGCGCCGTGAGGCGGTAGCGGGACGGCGTGCCAGGCAGAATGTGCGTCATCGCACCGAAGTGGTGCATCATTTCTGGCAAAGTTCAGTCTTTCAAGGAGGATGTATGAGCAAGTCTGCTCGCTACGAATGGCATGACCAGCAAGCGTCGCTGAATGAACGGATGAAGGGTTTTTTAGAGAACCCGAACATGGAACAACTTGAAGCGGTCGTCGCCGAAATGCACGCGTATGCGGCTGCCGCGCGCTCGGGGAATATCGAGATTCCTGCGCGGTGGGTGAGTTTTCACTAAAACGCCCCGTCGTTCCCGCGCAGGCGGGAACCCAAGTTCGTACTGCACCGACGACTACACGAAAACTGGGTTGCCGTGGGGGCGCCCAGCCCTGCGCGGGAACGACGATTTAGTGGCCGGGAGGACGATGAAAAGCCCCGTTGACGCATGGCGTGAACGGGGCTTTTTCTATTTACGGCTCTTACTTCTTGCGCACCGGCGGCAAGTCCGTGCACACGCCTTCATACACTTCCGCCGCCATGCCGATCGACTCGCCCAGGGTCGGATGCGGGTGGATCGTCTTGGCGATATCGATGCCATCGGCACCCATCTCGATCGCCAGCGCGATTTCGCCGATCATGTCGCCCGCATGCGTGCCGACGATGCCGCCACCGACAATCCGGTGCGTCTCGGCGTCGAACAGCAGCTTGGTGAAGCCCTCGTCGCGGCCATTGGCAACCGCGCGGCCGCTTGCGGCCCACGGGAAGTGGCCCTTCTCCAGCTTGATGCCCTTGGCTTTCGCCTCGTCTTCGGTAATGCCGACCCATGCCACTTCGGGATCGGTGTAGGCCACCGATGGAATCACCTTGACGTCGAAGAAGGCCTTCTCGCCATGCGCCGCTTCGGCGGCGACGTGCGCTTCATGCACCGCCTTGTGCGCCAGCATCGGCTGGCCCACCAGATCGCCGATGGCGAAAATGTGCGGCACGTTGGTGCGCATCTGCGCGTCGACCGGAATGAAACCACGGTCGGTGACCGTCACGCCGGCCTTGGCGGCCGCGATCTTGCCGCCGTTCGGGCTGCGGCCAACGGCCACCAGCACCATGTCGTAGATCTGCGGCTCGGGCGCGGTGACGCCGGCTTCCGCCGCTTCAAACGTGACCTTGATGCCCTCTTCCAGCGCTTCCACGGCAACCGTCTTGGTCTTGGTCATGACCTTGTCGAAGCGCTTCTCGTTGAACTTTTGCCAGACCTTGACCATGTCGCGGTCGGCGCCCTGCATCAGGCCATCGAGCATCTCGACGACATCGATGCGCGCACCGAGGGTCGAGTACACCGTCGCCATTTCCAGGCCGATGATGCCGCCGCCGATAACCAGCATGCGTTTCGGGATCTGGCGCAGTTCCAGCGCGCCGGTCGAATCGACGATGCGCGGATCTTTCGGCACGAACGGCAGGTTGACCACGGCCGAACCGGCGGCGATGATCGCCTTCTGGAACTGCACGATCTTCTTGCTGCCGTCGGCGGCGGTCACTTCGATGTGATTGGCGCTGACGAACTGGCCGACGCCCTGCACCACATTCACCTTGCGCATCTTGGCCATGCCCGCCAGACCGGTGGTCATCTTGGTGATGACCTTGTCCTTGTAGGCGCGCAGCTGGTCGATGTCGATGTCCGGCTTGGCGAAGCTGATGCCGTGCTTGGACATGGCTTGCGTTTCATCGATCACGGCGGCCACGTGCAGCAGCGCTTTCGATGGAATGCAGCCGACGTTCAGGCACACGCCGCCCAGCGACGCGTAACGCTCGATCAGCACGGTGTTCATGCCCAGGTCGGCCGAACGGAACGCCGCGGAATAGCCGCCGGGACCCGCGCCCAGCACCATCATCTCGCATTCGATGTCGACCTTGCCGTCGTACTTGGCCATGGCCGGCGCTGGCGCTGCCGCGCTTGGGGCCGCTGGCGGCGTCGGATGCGCAGGCGCCTGCGATTCGGCCCGGTCGGCCGCCGCCGGCGCCGGAGCCGCTGCGGCAGGTGCTGCCGCCGCAGGAGCCGCCGCGGCGCCGCCGGCTTCGTCGAGCACCAGCAGCATCGAGCCTTCGGCGATCTTGTCGCCCACCTTGACCTTGATTTCCTTGACCACGCCGGCATGGCTGGCCGGGATTTCCATGCTGGCCTTGTCGGATTCGACGGTGATCAGGGACTGGTCGACCTTGATCGTGTCGCCCACCTTGATCATCACTTCAATGACTTCAACTTCCTTGAAGTCGCCGATATTCGGTACTTTTACCTCGATTGTGCTCATCGCTGTGTCGTCCTTATAACAAGGTCTTGCGCAGATCGGCCATGACTTCGGCCAGATATGCGGTGAAGCGCGCGGCCATGGCACCGTCGATCACGCGGTGGTCGTAGGACAGCGACAGCGGCAGCATCAGGCGTGGCTGGAATGCCGCGCCGTCCCACACCGGCTTCATGGACGATTTGGACAGGCCAAGGATCGCCACTTCCGGTGCGTTGATGATCGGCGTGAAGGCCGTGCCGCCAATGCCGCCCAGGGACGAAATGGTGAACGTCGCGCCCTGCATGTTGGTGGGACTGAGCTTGCCGTCGCGCGCCTGGGCCGACAGCTCGCCCATTTCGACGGCGATCTGCGAGATCGATTTCTTGTCGGCGTCCTTGATGACCGGGACCATCAGGCCGTTCGGGGTGTCGGCCGCGAAGCCGATGTTGTAGTACTGCTTGAGAATCAGGTTGGCGCCGGTGGCGTCGATCGATGCGTTGAACGCCGGGTATTTCTTGAGCGCGGCGACGCTGGCCTTGATCACGAAAGCGAGCATGGTCAGCTTGACGGTCGACTTGGACTTGGCCAGCGCGGCGTTCGAATCGACACGGAACTGTTCGAGGTCGGTCACGTCGGATTCGTCGAACTGCGTCACGTGCGGGATCATCACCCAGTTGCGGTGCAGGTTCGGGCCACTGATTTTCTTGATGCGCGACAGCGGCAGCAGTTCGGTCGGGCCGAATTTGCTGAAGTCGAGCGATGGCCATGGCAGCAGGTCGAGACCCACGCCGGAGCCGCCGCCAGAGGCTTTGCTGCCGTTGCCAGGCGACGCGCTCGCGAGCACACCCTTGACGAAGTTCTGCACATCCTGCTGGGTGATGCGGCCCTTCGGTCCGCTGCCGGGCACGCGCAGCAGGTCGACGCCGAGTTCGCGCGCGAACTTGCGGATCGACGGCGAGGCGTGCGCCTTGGCGTTCGATTGGGCTGGTGCGGCTGCGGCGGCTGGTGCGTCTGGTGCTGGCGCTGCGGCTGGTGCCGGAGCAGCGGCGGCTGGCGCCGGAACGGCTGCGGCGGCTGGCGCGGCTTCCACCGGGGCAGGTGCGGCTGCGACGGCCGGTGCTGCGGCTGCCGGTGCGGCTGCTGCGTCGTCGCTTTCGAGGATCAGCAGCAGCGCGCCTTCGGCGACCTTGTCACCGACTTTGATTTTGAGTTCCTTGACCACGCCTGCGTGGCTGGACGGGATCTCCATGCTGGCCTTGTCGGATTCGACGGTGATCAGCGACTGGTCGACCTTGATGGTGTCGCCCGGCTTGACCATCAGCTCGATGACTTCGACTTCCTTGAAGTCGCCGATATCCGGGACTTTGACTTCCACAATGCTCATAGCGTTTACTCCGTTCTTATTCGTTTAGTCGCGCGCTCGCCGCACCCCGTAACTTGGGTTCCCGCCTGCGCGGGAACGACGAAGCTATCGGAGGTGCGGAAAAACGCCGGGCAAAGTTACTGGGTCACCGGATTCGGTTTGTCAGGATTGATGCCGTACTTGGCAATCGCATCGGCCACCACGGACGTCGCAATCACGCCTTCGTCGGCCAGCGATTTGAGCGCCGCCACCACGATGTAGTAACGGTTCACTTCAAAGAACTCGCGCAGCTTGACGCGGCTGTCGGAGCGGCCGAAACCATCGGTACCGAGCACCTTGTAGGTGCGGCCCTTCGGCATGAACGCGCGGATCTGTTCCGCGAACAGGCGCATGTAGTCGGTCGTGGCGATGATCGGACCAGTGGTCTTTTCCATCAGCTGCGTGACATACGGCAGGCGTGGCGCGTCGGTCGGGTGGACCATGCTCCAGCGCTCGGCGTCCTGGCCGTCGCGGGCGATCAGGGTCAGCGACGGTGCCGACCACACGTCAGCCGCAATGCCGAAGTCCTTCTGCAGCAGTTCAGCCGCGAAGATCGATTCGCGCAAAATGGTGCCCGAACCAATCAGCTGCACGCGCTGCTTGGCACTGGCGTCGCCTTGCTGCAGCAGGTACATGCCCTTCAGGATGCCCTCTTCCGTGCCTGGCGTGAGACCTGGCTGCTCGTAGTTCTCGTTCATCAGCGTGATGTAGTAGAACACGTCTTCCTGTTCCGCCACCATGCGGCGCAGACCGTCCTGGACGATGACCGCGACTTCGTGCGCGAAGGTCGGATCGTACGGCAGGCAGTTAGGAATGGTCGCCGCCATCACGTGGCTGTGGCCATCTTCGTGCTGCAAGCCTTCGCCGTTCAGGGTCGTGCGGCCCGCGGTGCCGCCCATCAGGAAGCCGCGTGCGCGCATGTCGCCCGCCGCCCACGCCAGGTCGCCGATGCGCTGCATGCCGAACATCGAGTAGAAGGTGTAGAACGGGATCATGATGCGGTTGTTGGTCGAGTACGAGGTCGCCGCGGCGATCCACGAGCTCATGCCGCCCGCTTCGTTGATGCCTTCCTGCAGAATCTGGCCGGCCTTGTCTTCGCGGTAGTACATGACCTGGTCTTTATCAACCGGCTCGTACAACTGGCCCTGCTGATTGAAGATGCCGATCTGGCGGAACAGGCCTTCCATGCCGAAGGTACGCGATTCGTCGACCAGGATCGGCACGATGCGCTGGCCCAGGTTCGGGTCGCGCAGCAGGGTCGAAATGATACGGACGAACGACTGCGTGGTTGAGATTTCACGGCCTTCAGCGGTTGCATCGAGCACGTTCTGGAACGCCGACAGCGCAGGCACCGGCAGCGATTCGGCTGCTTGCGGACGGCGCTGCGGCAGGTAGCCGCCCAGCAGTTCGCGGCGCTTGTGCAGGTAGACCATTTCCGGCGCATCGTCGGACGGCTTGAAGAACGGGATCTCGGCCAGCTTGTCGTCCGGGATCGGGATCGCAAAGCGGTCGCGCATTTCTCGGATCGCTTCGTCGTCGAGCTTCTTGGTCTGGTGCGCGGTGTTGCGCGCTTCGCCGGACTTGCCCATACCGAAGCCCTTGACGGTTTTCACCAGCAGGACGGTCGGGGTGCCCTTGTTTTCTTGCGCGATCTTGAAGGCGGCGTAGATCTTGTGCGGATCGTGACCGCCGCGGGTCAGGCGCCAGATGTCGTCGTCGGTCATGTTGGCGACCATCTCCAGCAGCTTCGGATGCTTGCCGAAGAAGTTCTTGCGCACGAAGGCGCCATCCTTGGCCTTGTAGTTCTGGTATTCGCCGTCGACGGTTTCCATCATCACGCGCTGCAGGATGCCTTCCTTGTCCTTGGCCAGCAGGGCGTCCCAGCCCGGGCCCCAGATGACCTTGACCACGTTCCAGCCGGCGCCGCGGAAGTCCGCTTCGAGTTCCTGGATGATCTTGCCGTTGCCGCGCACAGGGCCGTCAAGGCGCTGCAGGTTGCAGTTCACAACCATCACCAGGTTGTCGAGGCGCTCGCGCGCGGCCATGCCGATCGCGCCCATCGATTCCGGCTCGTCCATCTCGCCGTCGCCGCAGAAGACCCAGACCTTGCGGTTGGAGGTGTCGGCGATCGAGCGCGCGTGCAGGTACTTCAGGAAGCGCGCCTGGTAGATCGCCATCAGCGGGCCCAGGCCCATCGAGACGGTCGGGAACTGCCAGAAGGTCGGCATCAGTTTCGGGTGCGGATACGACGACAGGCCCTTGCCGTCGACTTCGCGGCGGAAATTGAGCATCTGGTCTTCCGACAGGCGGCCTTCGAGGAAAGCGCGCGCGTAGATACCAGGCGAGGAGTGGCCTTGCAGGTACAGCAAATCGCCGCCATGGTCCGCGGTCGGGGCGCGCCAGAAGTGGTTGAAGCCGATGCCGAGCATGTTCGCCAGCGAGGCGAAGCTCGAAATGTGCCCACCCAGGTCGCCGTCGGCGCGGTTGGCCTTGACCACCATCGCCATCGCGTTCCAGCGCATCCACGAGCGCAGGCGCTCTTCGTACTCCAGGTTACCGGGGCAGTGTTCTTCGAGGTGGGTGGGGATGGTGTTGACGTAGGCGGTGTTGCTGGAAAACGGGATGTGGGCGCCGCGGCGGCGGGCCAGGTCGACCATGCGTTCCATCAGGTAGTGGGCGCGGTCGGTGCCTTCATTTTCAATGACGGCTTCGAGCGCGTCGAGCCACTCCTTGGTTTCGAGCGTGTCGGGATCGTTGGCGGCTGCTGCCGTCAACTGGTCGAGTTGAGCTGACATTGATGCGTCTCCTTTGTTAGTGCCCTACCCGATCGAAATCAACGGCGGACGTTTTGCTGATTATTTACCAATACCCAAATTTAGTGGAGCAATTCTAACAGTAGTTTTCTGCTTTTTCAAATTACGATATATCGTTTCATATCGTGGAATTTCACTTGACGTGAACGTAAAGTCCATCTTTCTCCCAATGCAAGATTATGGGGAGTTCCCGGGATTCGGGGCACGCGATAGCAGCAGTGGCTTTATAATCCCGCTTTTCTCCGCACTATTTCTTCCCACTCTTTTCCCGGCTAAAAATCATGTCCGCTCAACTGATCGATGGTGTTCTCCTCTCCCAACAATTACGCGCAGAAATCAAGCAGCGCGCCACGGTCCTGACCGCCAAAGGCAAGCAGCCGGGGCTGGCCGTGATCCTGGTGGGGGAAGATCCGGCCAGCCATGTGTATGTGCGCAACAAGGTCAAGGCATGCGCTGACGTGGGCTTTCATTCGATCCTGGAAAAGTACGATGCCGACCTGACCGAAGCGGCCCTGCTCGACCGCATCGCGAGCCTGAACAGCGATCCAGCCATCCACGGCATCCTGGTGCAGATGCCGCTGCCCAAGCACATCAACCCGAACAAGGTGATCGAGGCGATCTCCACTACCAAGGACGTGGACGGCTACTCGGTGCTCAGCGCCGGTGAACTGATGACCGGCCTGCCGGGTTTTCGCCCGTGCACCCCGTACGGCTGCATGAAACTGATCGAAAGCACCGGTGTCGATCTGCGCGGCAAGCACGCGGTGGTCATCGGCCGCAGCAACACGGTCGGCAAACCAATGGCGCTGCTGCTCTTGCAAGCGAACGCCACCGTGACCATATGCCATAGTGCGACGCCGGACCTGGCTTACCACACGCGCCAGGCCGACGTGGTGGTGGCCGCCGTGGGTCGCCGCAACACGCTGACGGCCGACATGGTCAAGCCCGGTGCGATCGTGATCGATGTGGGCATGAACCGCGACGATGACGGCAAACTGTGTGGCGATGTCGATACCGCCGCAGTGCGCGAAGTGGCCTCGCATATCACGCCGGTGCCAGGGGGCGTGGGCCCGATGACGATTACCATGCTGCTGATGAACACGGTCGAAGCGGCCGAGCGCGGCTAAACCTCGGGCTTGCCAGCGCGATTGACAAATTATTTGAAACCGACATGAGGAAAACACGATGACTACCGATACCAGCAATCCCCTGCTCGATTTCAGCGACCTGCCACGTTTTAACGATATCAAGCCGGAGCATGTCACGCCCGCCATCGACCAGCTGATCGCGCATGCGAGCGCGGTCGTGGCCGAGCTCGAAGCGCCCAGCGACGACGTGACCTGGGACAATTTCGTCATTCCGCTCGAAGAAGCGACCGAACAGCTGGGCCGCGCCTGGGGCGTGGTCAGCCACCTCAACAACGTGGTCGACACGCCCGAACTGCGCGCCACCTACAACGACAACCAGCCAAAAGTGACCGAATTCTGGACCGCGTTGGCCCAGAACGAAGCGCTGTTTGCCAAATACAAGGCGATCCGCGCAAGCGGCGCCTATGCAGCGCTGTCGCCGGCGCGCAAGCGCATCGTCGAAAACGCCCTGCGCGACTTCCGCCTGGGCGGCGCCGAACTGCCGGAATCGAAAAAGCAGCGTTTCGCCGAAATCCAGGAACAGCACGCCAGCATCTCGACCCGCTTCTCGGAAAACGTGCTCGACGCCACCAACGACTACAAGCTGATGGTCGAGAACGAAGCCGACCTGGCCGGCCTGCCGGACGACGTCAAGCAGGCCGCGCGCGCCGCCGCCGAGGCCGATGGCAAGGCCGGCTACCAGTTCACCCTGCATTTCCCGTCGTACTTCCCGATCCTGCAATTTGCCGACAAGCGCGAACTGCGCGAAACGATTTACCGCGCCAGCGCCACCAAGGCGTCGGAAATGGGTACCGTGTTCAGCGAGCTGGAGAAGTGGGACAACAGCAGCAACATCGCCAGTTTGCTGAAATTGCGCGACGAAGAAGCCAAATTGCTCGACTATCGCAATTTCGCCGAAGTCTCGCTGGTGCCGAAGATGGCCCAGAGCCCCGAGCATGTGATCGAATTCCTGGAAGACTTGGCACGCCGCGCGCGTCCGTTCGCCGAGCAAGACCTGGCCGAACTGCGCACCTTCGCCAAGGACGAGCTGGGCATCGACAAGCTCGAAGCCTGGGACCTGACCTACGCCTCGGAAAAACTGCGCGAACGCCGCTATGCCTTCTCGGCCCAGGAAGTGAAGGAATATTTTCCCGAGCCGAAAGTCGTCGACGGCCTGTTCCGCCTCGTGCAAAGCCTGTTCTCGGTCGAGATCAAGCCCGACACGGCCGCCGCCTGGCATCCGGACGTACGCTTTTTCCGCATCGAGCGCGACGGCAAGCTGGTCGGCCAGTTCTACCTCGACCTGTACGCCCGCAGCGGCAAGGGTGGCGGCGCCTGGATGGACGACGCCCGCGGGCGCCGCCTGCAAACCGGCGGTACCCTGCAAACGCCGGTGGCCTACCTGACCTGCAACTTCACGCCGCCGGCCACGGTTGACGGCCAGCTGCAGCCATCGCTGTTCACGCACGACGAAGTAACCACCCTGTTCCACGAATTCGGGCACGGTTTGCATCACATGCTCACGCAAGTGGACGAAATCGCCGTCTCCGGCATTTCCGGCGTGGAGTGGGATGCGGTCGAGCTGCCATCGCAGTTCATGGAAAACTTTTGCTGGGAATGGGATGTGCTGCAGCACATGACCGCCCACGTGAAGACTGGCGAGCCGCTGCCGCGCGCGCTGTACGACAAGATGCTGGCCGCCAAGAACTTCCAGTCCGGCCTGCAAACCCTGCGCCAGGTGGAGTTTTCGCTGGTCGACATGCACCTGCACTACGACTTCGATCCGGCCAGCGCGCAAACCGTGCAGGAACTGATCAACGACGTGCGCCAGAAGTTCTCGGTCATGATGCCGCCCGCATTTAACCGTTTCCAACACTCTTTCGGACATATTTTTGCCGGAGGGTACGCCGCCGGTTACTATAGCTACAAGTGGGCTGAAGTATTATCTGCCGACGCTTACGCCGCCTTTGAAGAAGCGGTCGAGGCGGGCGGCGGAGCCCTGTCCGAAGAAACCGGTAAACGCTTCCAGCAAGAGATACTGGCCGTCGGCGGTTCGCGCCCCGCGCTCGAATCGTTCAAGGCCTTCCGCGGCCGCGAGCCCAGTATCGATGCGCTGTTGCGCCACAGCGGCATGCAGTCCTGAAAGACCGTGCCAGCAGGAGAATTGTAATGACAGTAACAAAAAAGATGACTGGCACGATGATGGCGCTGCTGCTGTGCGCGGGCGGCGCCAGTGCACAGCAGATGTACAAATGGGTCGATGCCTCGGGCAAGGTCACGTTCAGCGACCAGCCGCCGCCGGCCAACACCAAGCCGGTGGAAATCAAGGCCGGCGTCGGCGGCGCGGCCAGCGTGCCCCTGCCGTATGCGCTGGCGCAGGCCGTGCGCTCGCAGCCGGTGGTGCTCTACACGCGCTCCAAGTGCGATTTTTGCGACCAGGCCCGTACCTTCCTGAAGGAGCGCGGCATTCCGTTTGCCGAGAAAACGGTGCAAACCCAGTCCGATGAAGCCAAGCTCAAGGAAGCCGGTAGCGATGGCCGCCTGCCTTTCATCAAGATCGGCCGCGCCAAATCGACCGGTTTTGAAGCGGGCGCATGGAATACCATGCTGACCGAAGCGTCCTACCCGGAAAAGAAAATCCTGCCGGCAACGTACCAGTACCCGAAACCGACCTCCGCCGCGCCACCGGAGCCGGTGGTGCCGAAAGTCGATGAAAAGGCCAAGGCTGCCCAGGATGCCGAACGCGCGCCGCCGCAGGAAAAGACATCCCCGCCCGGCTTCGTGTTCTGAGCACGCCGATGACGCGCATCGATTTCCATACCAACATCCCGGACAAGCTGAGCTACGCCTGCCGGCTGGCGCGCAAAGCCTATGCCAGCCGTGCGAAGGTGGTGCTGCTGGCCGAGGATGCGGCGCAGGCGCAAGCGCTGGACGAGGCCCTGTGGACCTTGTCGGAAACCGATTTCCTGCCGCACGTGATGGCCGGCGACCCGCTGGCCGCGCACACGCCCATCATCATCACCGACAGGGACGATGCCGAGCTGCCCCATTACGACATGCTGGTGAACCTGACGCGGGCCACGCCGGCCCAGCTCGGGCGATTCCAGCGCGTGTTCGAGATCATTTCCACCGATGACAGCGACGCCGCCGCCGGGCGCAAGCGCTACGTCGCCTACAAGCAGCAATCCTATCCACTGACTCACTTCGTCGCAGGCCAGTCATGACCCAGGCTCGTCCGTTCGATCCGAATATCCCCGTGCTGACGGAATTGTTTTCCGACAAAGGCGAGGCGCAAGCCGATCCGGCCGCGCAGCCGTCGGCGCAGGAACCCCTGCTGGCGGACTGGAGCGAGCCGGAATGGGCCCTGCTCGAACGTCGCCTGTCCGAGCGCATTCTCCAGCAAATCCAGGGAAGAGTCGACTTCGTGCTCGAACAGCGCCTGCGCGACAGCATGGAACAAGTGCTGCAGCACGCCGTGGCGGGGCTGACGGCCGAGCTGCGCACCGGCCTGCAGGACGCCATCGAGAGCATCGTGGTGCGGGCGGTGGCCCAGGAACTGAGCCATCTGCAGAGCCACAAATAGCCTGCCCGGCCTGCCCTCGCGGGCGGCGCCTTTCATTTGCTTACAAAACAGCGGTAATCCGGTGCACCCCGGCGTGCACGCAACGCCCGCACGCGCGTTTATGGTGAGAAGCCACAATTTCTTCCTTAAATTCTGACAATCGGCTTTGCGAAGCATTTAAATTGTTGTACCTTTTGCCCTACACAAAATTTTCGAAACGGCGCCATGAGCGCTGTCTGTTTTCAATCCAATGGAGAATGCACATGCAGTTCACGACCAAACTCATTCCACTCGCAATCGCCATGGCATTTGCCGCCAGCGCCAGCGCCCAGGACGTCGTCAGGATCGGCCACGTCGGTCCGATCTCGGGCGCCAGCGCGCACTTGGGCAAGGATAACGAGAACGGCGCCAAGATGGCCGTGGAAGAATTGAACGCCAAGGGCTTCATGATCAACGGCAAGAAGGTCAAGCTGGAACTGGTGCTGGAAGATGACGGCGCCGATCCCAAGCAGGGCACTGCCGTGGCGCAGAAGCTGGTCGATGCCAAGGTACAGGGCGTGATCGGCCACCTCAATTCGGGCACCACCGTGCCGGCCTCGCGGATTTACCATAACGCGGGCATTCCCCAGATTTCCCCTTCCTCCACGATTCCCGAGTACACCAAGCAAGGCTTCAAGTCGGCCTTCCGCGTGGTGGCCAACGACAACAAGCTTGGCGGCACCCTGGGCCGCTACGCGGTCGACACCCTGAAAGTGAGCAGTATTGCCGTCATCGATGACCGCTCGGCCTACGGCCAGGGCGTGGCCACCGAGTTCCTCAAGGGCGCCAAGGCAAAAAATCCGGCGATCAAGGTCGTGGGCAAGGAATTTACCAGCGCCACCGCGACCGACTTCACCGCCATCCTGACCTCGCTCAAAAACAAGAAGCCGGACCTGATCTTCTTCGGCGGCATGGATGCGGTCGGCGGCCCGATGCTCAAGCAAATGAAGGCACTCGGCATCAACGCCAAATTCATGGGCGGCGACGGGATTTGCACCGAATCGCTGGTGCGCCTGGCCGGTGATGGCGTGGGCGAAGGCAATGTCACCTGCGCCGAAGCAGGCGGCGTGACTGGCGAGCAGGAAAAATCGCTGGCGGACTTTGTGGCACGCTACAAAAAACGCTTCCCCAACGAGTCCGTCCAGCTGTACTCGCCATATGTGTACGACGCGGTGATGGTCATGGCGGCGGCAATGCAAAACGCCAAGTCGGCCGACCCGGTCAAGTACTTGCCTGAACTGCAGAAGATCAAGCATCAGGGCGTGACCGGCCTGATTCAGTTCGACGACAAGGGCGACATCAAGGATGGCGCGCTGACCATGTTCACCTTCAAAGGTGGCAAGAAGACCAAAATGTCGGTCGTCAAGTAAAGACCTTGCGCTGGCTGCAGCCCTGGCCGCGGCCAGCGCCGCAGCCAGAGCCGCAGGCATAAAAAAACGCGCTGCAGTGACAGCGCGTTTTTTCTATTGCGGATGATCGAGGAAGCAGCGGCTTATTTCTGTGCCAGGATCCATTTGACCAGGGTGCGGGCTTCAGCATCGCTCACTTGCGGATTGGCTGGCATCGGTACCGCGCCCCAGGCGCCGGCGCCGCCCTTGAGGACTTTGGCGGTCAGCTTGTTTTCAGCATCCTTCTGGCCGGCATACTTTGCCGCAACGTCCTTGTAGGCAGGTCCGACCAGCTTGTTCGCGACAGCGTGGCAAGCCATGCAATTTTTTGCTTTTGCCAAATCGGCGTTTGCCATGGCGCTCGACGAGGCCAGCGCCGACAACACCGTGAACAACATCAGGGACCGTTTCATGTATTTCTCCAGAGTGAACAACTGAATGCAATTTTACCGTGTTTCGGAAATCCGAATGTGCGGCCACACGCTCTATAACGGGTCAAGCCTGTGGACGGTTGACCCAACTATTTGCCCAGCGACACGATTTTACTGCCCCTCAGAGGCAATTGTTTGTAAGATATGCGTATGAAAAGGAGTTTGCCATGCCACTGATACTATTAATTGCAGCGCTTGTGGGCCTGCGCTATTTCGAAGTCTGGCGTTTTGCCGAGTTGTCGTGGTGGTGGGTGATTGGTTTGATGTTCGTGGCCTTCATCTGGTTCGAGTTCGTCGAAAAGATTTTCGGACTGGACAAGAAAAAAGCGCACAACGTCGATGAGGCACGGCGCAAGGCGCGTGTGAAGGAAGCGTTTGAGAAGGCGAATAAGAAGTAGGAGCTGTGGCGAGGGGGGGCGGACTTCATCACGGTCGCCCCGCGCCTGACGGCTCTGTAGTCCTCGACTGAGCAGAAAACTTGGGCCCCCGCCGAGGGCCGCCTTGGCGCGAGGGAGACGGTGTAAGGCTAATCAGCCCGTGACAGCACCTTTGCTGGCCGACGACGCCAGCGCCGCAAACTTGGCCAATACACCACGGGTATACCGCGGCGCCGGCTTGACCCAGTTAGCACGGCGGCGCGCAATCTCTTCATCGCTCACGTTCAGCTGAATCAGCTGCTGGTGCGCATCGATCGTCACCGAATCGCCCTCTTCCACCAACGCAATCGTGCCGCCATCGAACGCTTCCGGCGCCACGTGGCCCACCACCATGCCCCAGGTGCCGCCCGAGAAACGCCCGTCGGTAATCAAGCCCACCGATTCACCGAGCCCCTTGCCGATCAGCGCAGCGGTCGGCGCCAGCATTTCCGGCATGCCCGGACCACCCTTCGGCCCCAGGTAGCGCATCACCAGCACGTCGCCGGCCTTGATGCCGTCCGCCAGGATCGCATCCATGGCCGAATACTCGTCGTTGAACACGCGCGCAGGACCGGTGATCACCGGATTCTTCAGCCCGGTAATCTTGGCAACGCAGCCTTCCGGCGACAGATTGCCCTTGAGGATGGCCAGGTGCCCCTGCTGGTACAGCGCCTTGTCGATGGTGCGGATAACATCCTGCTTCGGGTCCGGTACCGACGGGATCTCGGCCAGTTCCTCGGCAATCGTGCGGCCGGTGATGGTGATGCAGTCGCCATGCAGCAAGCCGGCGTCGAGCAGCAGCTTGAGCACTTGCGGCACGCCGCCCGCCTTGTGCAGGTCGGTCGCCACGTACTGTCCGGACGGCTTGAGGTTGCAGATGACCGGCACTTTCTGGCGCACGCGCTCGAAGTCGTCGATGGTCCACTCGACCTCGGCCGCATGGGCAATCGCCAGGTAGTGCAGCACCGCGTTGGTCGATCCGCCCGTCGCCATGATCAGCGAAACCGCGTTCTCGATCGATTTGCGGGTGATGATGTCGCGCGGTTTCAAATCCTTTTTCACCGCTTCGACCAGCACGCGCGCCGATTCGGCGGCCGAGCCGACCTTTTCGTCGTCCGGATTGGCCATGGTCGACGAGTACAGCAAGCCCATCCCCAGCGCCTCGAACGAGGACGACATGGTGTTGGCCGTGTACATGCCGCCGCAGGAACCGGCCGACGGGCAGGCGTTGCGCTCGATGCCGTCGAAGTCTTCCTTCGACATGCGCCCGGCCGTGAATTCGCCCACCGCCTCGAACGCTGAGACGATGGTCAGATCCTTGCCCTTCCAGTTGCCCGGCTTGATGGTGCCGCCGTACACGTAAATGCCCGGCACATTGGTGCGCGCCAGGGCGATCATCCCGCCCGGCATGTTCTTATCGCAGCCGCCGATCACGACCACGCCATCCATCCACTGGCCGTTCACGCACGTTTCGATGCAATCGGCGATCACTTCGCGCGAGATCAGCGAATATTTCATGCCTTCGGTGCCCATCGACATACCGTCCGAGATGGTCGGGGTGCCGAACACCTGCGGATTGGCGCCGGCGGCCTTGACGGTGGCAATCGCAATGTCGGCCAGCTTTTGCAGGCCCGAGTTGCATGGCGTGATGGTCGAGTGGCCGTTGGCGATGCCGATCATCGGCTTGTCGAAATCCTCGGTTTCATAGCCCATGGCGTAGTACATCGAGCGGTTCGGGCTGCGCGAGACGCCTTCGGTGATGTTGCGGGAACGACGGTTATAGCGTGGCTGGTCTGACATGGCTTCACTCCGGTGATGATCTGGTGTTGATCTAATATTGCCAAGAATGCCTTGCAGCCGGGCGCGCGTCAAATATATCATTTGCATTGCTGTGAGTCGCAACGCATATCACAACACCTTCTTCACATGGAAAAGCATATCGATGAACCTGGAACTGCGCCAGTTGCGCTATTTTGTCGCCGTCGCTGAAGAACTTCACTTCGGCAAGGCCGCGCTGCGCCTGCACATGACTCAGCCGCCGCTGTCGCAAACCATCCAGGGCCTCGAAGACTTGCTGGGCGCGCCGCTGTTCGCGCGCAGCCGGCGCGCGGTCGAACTGACCCCGGCCGGCCAGGCCCTGCTGCCCGAAGCGCGCCGCATCCTGGCCGCCAGCGCGTTTCTCCCCACCCTGGTGCGGCGCGCGGCCGGCGGCGAGGCGGGCCGCCTGTCGCTGGCGTTTGTGTCCTCGGCCGATTACAGCGTGCTGCCGCCCTTCCTGCGCAGCTACCGCGCGGCGTTTCCGCAGGTCCAGATCGCGCTGCAGGAAGCCACCTCGGACGTGCAGATCGACGACTTGCTGCACGGGCGCATCGACGCCGGCCTCCTGATTCCGCCGCTGCCGGACAAGGCGCGCCTGGAACTCGATTACCTCAAGGTGTTGACCGAGCCGCTGATCGCCGCCCTGCCGGCCGGCACCAGCGGGGCCGCCGGGGATGCGCCGGTAGCGCTGGCGGCCTTGCCGCCGCTGCCGCTGATTATCTTTCCGCGCCCCATCGCCCCGGCCCTGCACGATGCGATCCTGGGGTGCTTTCGCGCGGCCGGCATCACGCCCGAGATCGGGCAGGAAGCGATCCAGATGCAGACCATCGTCAGTCTGGTGTCGGCCGGCATGGGGATGGCACTTGTGCCACAATCGGTGTCCAATCTGATGCGGCCCGGCGTAGAATACCGGGCCCTGCGCGAACCGACGCCGCAGGTGGAAACCGGGCTGGCCTGGCGGCGCGACGCCGTCTCGCCGGTCTTGCAGGGTTTTTTGGATTTACTGAGGAAAAATACTGATGCTGACCCACCCGATGCCTGACCCCGTCGCCTTTTCGCTCGGCCCGCTGCACGTGCACTGGTACGGGCTGATGTACGTGCTGGCGTTCGCCATGTTCCTCGCGCTCGGACGCGTGCGCATCAAGCAAGCGCATATCGCCGCGCGTGGCTGGAAAAAAGAAGACCTGGACGACATGCTGTTCTACGGCATGCTCGGGGTGATCATCGGCGGGCGCCTGGGCGAAGTGTTCTTTTACCAGCCGGCCCGCTTCATGGCCGATCCGGTGGCCATCTTCAAGGTCTGGGAGGGCGGCATGTCCTTCCACGGCGGTTTTCTCGGCGTGCTGGTGGCCATGGCGCTGTGGGCGCGCAAGGCAAGGCGCAACCTGCTGGACGTCTACGATTTCATCGCGCCGCTGGTCCCGCTCGGCTACGCGGCCGGGCGCATGGGCAACTTCATCAACGCCGAACTGCCGGGCCGCGTGGCCGACGCCAGCCTGCCGTGGGCCATGCTGTGGCCGGGCGTGCAGGGGCCGCGCCATCCGTCGCCGCTGTACCAGATGATCGTCGACGGGCTGGTGGTGTTCGTGCTGCTGTGGATGTATGCGCGCAAGGAACGCCCGCGGCTGGCCGTGGGCGCCATGTTTACGCTGCTGTACGGCTGCGCGCGCTTCTTCACGGAATATTTCCGCGTACCGGACTGGCAGATCAGCGTGGCCGGCTTGCCGGTCACGTCGGGACAGATGCTGTCGCTGCCGATGATCATCGGCGGCGTGGCCATGCTGGTCTGGGCCTACCGCAGCGGTGCGGTCAGTGAAACGCCTTCCACAGCATATAGCCGGCCAGCGCATACAAAATAAAGGCGAAGATGCGCTTTAACGTCTGTACCGGCATGCGGTGCGCGGCGCGCGCCCCGAGCGGCGCGGCCAGCACGCTGGCGGCGGCGATGACGGCCAGCGCGGGCAGGTAGATGTAGCCGAGCGAATACGGCGGCAAGCCAGGCTGGTCCCAGCCGAACCAGATGTTCGACAAGGTGCCCGAGAGCGCAATCGGAAAGCCCAGCGCGGCGCTGGTGGCCACGGCCTGATGAATCTTGACGTTACACCAGGTCATGAACGGAATCGACATGAAACCGCCGCCCGCCCCCACCACGCCCGACACCACGCCGATCGCGCCGCCCGCCGCGAACATGCCTGGCGCCTGCGGCAGCTCGCGCGCGCCGGCCGGCTTCTTCCCGCTCAGCATCTGCGTGGCCGAAAACGCCACGAACGCGGCGAACACCAGCGCCAGCGCGGTGGTGTTGAGCTGCTTGCCCAGCCACGGCCCGACCCAGGAGCCGGCCACGATGCCGGGCGTGAGCATGCGCACGATCGGCCACACCACCGCGCCATGCGCGTGATGCGCGCGCACCGATGACAGCGAGGTGAACATGATGGTGGCCAGCGAGGTGGCGATCGCCATGTGCACCACCGCCTCGGGCGGGAAATGCTGGGCGGTGTAGATCATGGTGATGAAGGGCACCAGCACCATGCCGCCGCCGATGCCCAGCAAGCCGGCCGCGAAGCCGCCGGCGGCGCCCATGGCCAGAAGGATCAGAATCAGGCTCCAGTCCATCGGCCTCCCGCTGGGATAGGCGTCGTTGCAGGTGCAGTCGTCATGGTGCGCTCTTGATGGCTTGTGGTTATTTGCAAGCCACGCACAGACTTGCCCGAGAAACCATTCTACCGCGCTAGCGCTGCGGCAGCTGGAGGCGCCCCGCCATCAGCTGCGCGCGTCGCGTTCGATCTTGAGCAGGATGCCGGCTAGCGGCCCAGCAAGGCGTCGATGGCATGCCATTCGTGCGGCTCGACCGGCATGACCGACAGGCGGCTGCCCTTGGCCAGCAGGCGCATGCCGGCCAGCTCGGGAATGGTGCGCAGCTCTTTCAGGCTCAGCAGCGCGGTCTTGCGCACGGCGCGCACGTCGACGCTGATCCAGCGCGGCTGTTCGCGGGTGGCCTTGGGGTCGTAATACGGACTGGCGGGGTCGAACTGGGTGGCGTCCGGATAAGCGTTCGAGCACACCTCGACGATGCCGGCGATGCCCGGCTCGGCGCAGCTGGAATGGTAGAACAGCACCAGGTCGCCTTCGCGCATGGCGTCGCGCATGAAATTACGCGCCTGGTAATTACGCACGCCGAACCAGGCCACCGTGCGATCCGGCGCGGCCAGCACGTCGTCGATACTCACTTCGTCCGGTTCGGACTTCATCAACCAATAAGCCATGTATGCCACTCCGTCGGCGCGTCGCCATTGGCGGCGCGCCGTTGCCAAGCATTGACAAAGCGCGCGCCCATAAAAAAACGGTTGCGCACCGAATGCTTGCAACCGCTTATGAAAATCAGAGCCCCGCCTGTGCCGTTTTTGCCGGCATCCCGAACCTAATGGTTCAAGGTGGTCGCAGTTAGTCCAATTTCGGGTTCGTCGGACAAGCGACGCTCACTCCCATCGAACAAAATTCCGCAACCGGTGCACATAAATGGTTCAAGGAATATATGGCAATCGCGAACACCGCAGGGTGAGACGGAGTTTACTCCGATGTGCCGTCATGTCAAACGAAATTAGCCTCAGAACAGATTTTCTTGGGGGGTCAGGGCGTTATCGAGGACCGTGTGCATGTCGCCGAGTTTCTGCTTGACTTCCAAAATCGACATTTCGGAAAGCGGTCCTTGCGGGGTTTTCACCGACAGGAATTCGGCGGCCACGCTGAGCGCGGCCATGACGGCGATGCGATCATTTCCCTTGACCTTGCCCGAATCGCGCAAGCCGCACATTTTGCCGTCGAGATAGCTCACCGCTTCCAGCAAGGTGCGTTCCTCGCCTTCCTTGCACATGAGGCGGTAGGAGCTTCCCATGATCGTGACATTGAGCTCGGTCATTGTGCAACCTCATCATGCTGTACAAGCGGTGCAGGCGGCGCATTCGGATCGGGCATTTGCGAGAGCAAGGCTTCAAGCCGGCGCTGCACTTCATGCATGCGTCCCACGCATTCCTCGTTTTCGGCGCACAGCGCCATATTCGACTGGCGCAGTTCGGCATTGGTCTGGCGCAGCTGCGCGTTCTCGCTGCGAAGTGAGAGGGTCAACGCGGCAAGCCGGTCAATTTTTTCGGATAGTTCGTCGAATTCAGAAATCATCCCGTAACTATAGGGGTGTGAATGAAAGTCCGTCAACCGAATCAGTAACAGGGGTAGACGATTGATGTAAGGGGATGTAATAGCGCCCGGCTGAATCGGCCGCGCCCGGACCGATTCATTACCGCCTTTTCAGACTTGGCGCAAACCGGAAGTTGCGCCGGCAAGTGCGCAGGATGCGGGGAACCGCATTCCCGCGCAGCGTTGAGATCTCTCCAGTTTACGGTGCCGCGGCGGGCCCGCGGTTTGCGCCAGATCAAGCTCGTCTGTTAAATAGTCAACAGGACGCCTTGAAAAACACCTTGACCGTCCCTATAATTAGCACTCGTTAGTAGAGAGTGCTAACAACTCTTTCTAGTCTCCGCGGCAACACCGCGAGACATGTTGAAACACCGGGAACGCCTGTGGCGGTCCTGACCAATAGCTACTAAACCACTGAATATTAAGGAGTTTTGCATGAACCTTCGCCCATTGCACGATCGCGTTATCGTCAAGCGTCTCGACCAGGAAACCAAAACTGCGTCCGGCCTCATCATTCCTGACGCAGCTGCTGAAAAACCGGATCAAGGCGAAATCTTGGCTGTCGGCAACGGTAAAGTCCAGGATGACGGCAAAGTACGCGCGCTGGAAGTGAAAGTCGGCGACCGCGTCCTGTTCGGCAAATACTCCGGCCAAACCGTCAAAGTCGACGGCGAAGAGCTGCTGGTGATGCGTGAAGAAGACATCATGGCCGTCCTGGTCAAGTGATCTTCAACTAGTCCGCGCACGACCTTTCATTAAGAATTCCACGCGATAGAAATCTACGCACAACGGAGAAAATAAACATGGCAGCTAAAGATGTAGTATTCGGCGACGCAGCGCGCGCCAAAATGGTTGAAGGCGTCAATATCCTCGCCAACGCAGTCAAAGTCACCCTGGGCCCGAAAGGCCGCAACGTGGTGCTCGAGCGCTCGTTTGGCGCGCCGACCGTCACCAAGGATGGTGTCTCGGTCGCCAAGGAAATCGAACTCAAAGACAAGCTCATGAACATGGGCGCGCAAATGGTCAAGGAAGTTGCTTCCCGTACCAGCGACAACGCCGGCGACGGCACCACCACCGCGACCGTGCTGGCACAAGCCATCGTGCGCGAAGGCATGAAGTTCGTTGCCGCCGGCATGAACCCGATGGATCTGAAGCGCGGCATCGACAAGGCAGTTGCTGCCACCGTCGAAGAGCTGGCCAAGATCTCCAAGCCATGCACCACCACCAAGGAAATCGCCCAGGTTGGCGCGATCTCCGCCAACTCGGACTACTCGATCGGCGAGCGCATCGCTGAAGCGATGGAAAAAGTCGGCAAGGAAGGCGTTATCACCGTTGAAGACGGCAAGTCCCTGAACGACGAACTCGACATCGTCGAAGGCATGCAGTTCGACCGCGGCTACCTGTCGCCGTACTTCATCAACAACCCGGACAAGCAAGTTGCCATCCAGGACAGCCCGTTCGTCCTGCTGTGCGACAAGAAGATCTCGAACATCCGCGATCTGCTGCCGATCCTGGAACAAGTCGCCAAAGCCGGCCGTCCACTGCTGATCATCGCGGAAGACATCGAAGGCGAAGCACTGGCCACCCTGGTTGTGAACAACATCCGCGGCATCCTGAAAACCTGCGCAGTCAAAGCCCCAGGCTTCGGCGACCGTCGCAAGGCCATGCTGGAAGACATCGCTGTCCTGACCGGCGGCCAGGTGATCGCTGAAGAAGTCGGCCTGACCCTGGAAAAGGTCACCCTGGCAGAACTCGGCCAAGCCAAGCGCGTTGAAGTGGGCAAGGAAAACACCATCATCATCGACGGTGCCGGCCAGGCAGAAGCGATCGAAGCGCGCGTCAAGCAAGTGCGCGTTCAGATCGAAGAAGCAACGTCGGACTACGACCGTGAAAAACTGCAAGAGCGCGTTGCCAAGCTGGCAGGCGGCGTTGCAGTGATCAAGGTTGGCGCAGCCACCGAAGTCGAAATGAAAGAAAAGAAAGCACGCGTTGAAGATGCACTGCACGCAACCCGCGCTGCCGTGGAAGAAGGCATCGTTCCTGGCGGCGGCGTTGCCCTGCTGCGCGCTCGTGCCAACATCAAGGTCAAAGGCGACAATCCTGACCAGGAAGCCGGCATCAAGATCGTCCTGCGCGCCATGGAAGAGCCACTGCGCATGATCGTTCAAAACGCTGGCGAAGAATCGTCGGTGGTTGTTGCAGCAGTGTTGGCCGGCACCGGCAACTACGGCTACAACGCAGCGAACGGCACCTACGGCGACATGGTCGAAATGGGTGTTCTGGATCCAGCAAAAGTCACCCGTTCGGCACTGCAAAACGCAGCCTCGATCGCTGGCCTGATGCTGACCACCGACGCCATGGTATGCGAACTGGCTGAAGACAAGCCAGCTGGCGGCATGGGCGGCATGGGTGGTATGGGCGGCATGGGTGGCATGGACGGCATGATGTAATTGCCGGACGCGCCGGAGCGGCTGGTCCGCTTCCGGCGTCACCGAACAGCCTGCAAGGTTTGCGCCTTGCAGGCTTTTTTACGTCTGTCTGCTTACTGCTCGGCGGCTCCGGCTCTAGGTCCCACCAGCTGCACCTCGACCCGGTTATTGCGGGCGCGCCCTTCGCGCGTGTCGTTCTCGGCCACTGGCAGGCGCTTGGCCTTGCCTTCGGTATAAATGCGGATGCGCTCGAATCCTTTGTCGGCCAGATATTTTTTTACGGCTTCGGCGCGCTGCACCGACAGCGTCTGCGCCCTGGCGTCGCTAAGCAGCGCATCGGTGTGGCCGATGGCCATGATCAGCTCCGGCGCGAGTTCGCCACTCTTGCTGACCACCTGGTCGAGAATCGATACCGCATCGGCCGACAGGCGCGCGCTGCCGCTGTCGAAAAACACTTCGGTCGCGAACTGGACCTTGGCCGGTTCAGCGCGCACGGCGGCCGGCAGCGCACACGCCAGGCAAACCGAGAGCGCGGTCAAAATGTGTCGCATGGCAAAGACCTTCCCCGAGTGAAGTAGAGCGACGACTGTAACGCGAACTTGCCTGATTGACAAGCAGTACGCTTCGGCCCGTGTCTGAATACCAGACCTGGCGGCGGGCGCTGGTATGCTGGCGTTTTGCATGAGGAGGGCGCATGTCGGATTCGCTGGTTCCCCTGGCGGCCATGATGGAGCCGCTGCGCGGTTTCGTGGCGGTCGGGCGGCGCATGAGCATCACCCTGGCGGCCGCCGACCTGTGCCTGACCCAGTCGGCCCTGAGCCGCCAGATCCAGGCGCTCGAACAGCGGCTCGGCGTGCGCCTGTTCGTCCGCACCCATCGCGCGATCGCCTTCACGCCGGCCGGGGAAAGGCTGTTCCAGAGCGCTGACGGCGCGCTCCGGCAGTTGCAGGACGCCTGCGCCGCCATCAAGCCGTCGGCGCGCAACGGGCAAGTGGCGCTGAGCGCGAGCATCGGGGTGACCGGCCTGTGGCTGCTGCCGCGCCTGGGAAGCTTCCAGCAGCAGCACCCCGGCATCGATCTGCGCGTGGCCGCCAACAACCGCATCCAGGACCTGGAACGCGAAGGGCTCGACCTGGCGATCCGCTATGCACCGCTGGCCGCCGTTGCGCCCCACTCCACGCTGCTGTTTCGCGAAACGATCGCGCCGGTGGCCCACCCGTCGCTCGGCATCACGCGTCTTGACGGACCCGCCGATCTGGCCGGCCTCACCTTGCTCGAATTCGATCATCCGGGCCAGCCCTGGCTGCACTGGAAGGACTGGCTGCAGGCCGCCGGGCCTGACCGGGCGCGACCAAGCCTGGCCGGACCGAAAAGCATCCTGCGCTTCAATCAGTACGATCAAGTGATCCAGTCGGCCCTGGCCGGCCATGGCGTCGCGCTTGGCCGCATCGAGCTGATCGAGCCGATGCTGCGCGCGGGCCGGCTGGTGCAACTGCCCTGCTCCCGACTCGCTTCCCCCTGCGAGCACGCCTACTGGCTGGTGCGCGCCGTCGCCGAGCCGCGTGCGGACGTCGGCGCGGTGATCGACTGGATCGTCAACGAAGCTGCGGCCGTCAACTGAAGCGGCACGAGCCGCTGCGCCACGCATGCGCCGCATGCATGCGAACACGGCGCGTTCTGCGCTTGAGCGCATGCCGCCGGCGGGTTTCAATGAACGGGTCGAACGGGAATCGTCCCGGCGACACCCCCAGGAGACTCCGCATGAACGCCCCCTTCGCCCTGCCCGCGCAAGCCGGATCAGTCCAGGCCACGCTCGCCTACATGCATCCGCCGGCCGCCGGCCCGTTCAACTATGCCTGCGAACCGCCGCCCGGCCAGCCATGGCAGAACTACGACGCCGACCGCCGCACGGTGTGCATCGGCGACGCCCGGCTGCTGGCAACTGCGCCATCGGTGCATGCCGACGGCTTCGTCCTGTGCGACGCGCCGGTCGACAAACGCAGCTTCCTGACCGACGACGACATCGTGCGGTTTTATTATCCCGAGGTGGCCGAACTGGCCTGCGCCGTCACCGGCGCGACCCGCGCCCGCGTATTCGACCATCTGGTGCGCCATTGCCGCCCCGGCGCCGGCGCACCGGGATTCGGACGTGCGGACCGGGGCCAGCCGGCCGGTCCCAACGGCTGCGTCCACAACGACTACACCGATCATTCCGGCGACAAGCGCCTTGGCCTGGTCTTCGGCGAACTGGCCGCGCAGCTGCACGGACGGCGCTACAGCATCGTCAATGTGTGGCGCTCGATCCGCGCCCCGGTGCTCGACACGCCGCTGGCCGTGTGCGACGCCCGCAGCGTGGCCGCGCAGGACATGGTCGAGGCCGAGGTACGCTATCCGCGCCGCACCGGCGAAATCTATCTGGCGCGTTATTCGCCCCTGCACCGCTGGTTCTATTTTCCGGCCATGCATCCGGACGAGGCGCTGGTCTTCAAGCAGTATGATTCCCAACGCAGCGGGGCGGCCCGCTTCACGCCGCATGCCGCGTTCGAGCATCCCGACGCGCCGCCCGGCGTGCCACCGCGCGTGAGCATCGAAGCGCGCTGCCTCGTCATTTACGATTAACCAAGCAAGGAGACGTCATGCTTACCAATGATCCGCAGATCGAATTCTGGTTCGATTTCGGCAGCAATTACAGCTATCTGACTACCATGCGCATCGAGGCGCTGGCCGCCGCGCAGGGCGTGCGCGTGCTGTGGAAGCCATTTTTGCTCGGGCCCGTGTTCAAGTCCCTGGGCTGGACCACGTCGCCCTTCGTGCTGCAAAAGGAAAAAGGCGCCTACGTGTGGCGCGACATGCAGCGCCAGTGCGATAAATACGGCTTGCCGTGGACGCAGCCGGGCACCTTTCCGCGGCGCGCGCTGCTGCCGCTGCGCGTCGCCCTGCTTGGTGCCGGCGAAGCGTGGATCGGCGCGTTTTGCCGCCGCATCATACAATGCAATTTCGTCGAGGACCGCGAGATCGATGACGCGGCCCTGGTCGGCGAGATCCTCACCGCGCTGGGCCTGGACGCCGCCGCCCTGATCGCCGCCGCCGGCACCGACGAGAACAAGCTGGCCATGCGCGCCCAGGGCGAGGAAGCCATGCGGCGCGGCGTGTTCGGCGCGCCGATGTTCTTTGCCCGGGACGAGATGTTCTGGGGAAACGACCGGCTGGAGGATGCCGTTGCGTGGGCCGCTGGCCATGTTGCTCCCCGTATAGTTTTGGCGTAGTATGACCACAACATCAACGTGCCTTTGCAGCCCACATCTATGTCCGGATCGTCGAAAAAAGTAGTCCTGCTGTTTGCCATGATCGCCCTGGTCGCCGCGGGCGCCGTGGTGTACCACCGGTACCATGAATCGGCCCATGCGCCGACCCCGGTGGCCGCCAGTGCCAAGCCGGGGGCGCAGATCGCGCGCACCAAAGCGCAGGCGATCGATGCGCTGATGGCGCTGCCGGAGCTGAAAGCCTGGTCGGCGCATATCGAGAAATCCTCGGGCGGAACCGCGCGTGGCGCGGTGCTCGACGACGAGACCGCGATGAAGGTCATCAACGGCAAAAATTACTGGACCCTGAGCTTCGTCGAAAACAGCAAGGATGCGGCTCATCGCTGGGAGACTTTTCTGGTTGCCGCCACAGGCGACGAGATTCTGGTCGACGACATGAACGACGACCGCCAGCTCACGCTGGCCCAGTGGCGCACCGAAACGCGCCCGATGGAGCGCATTGCTAAAGAAGCGGCGCCCGCGCCAACCGAGACTGGCCCGACTCCGGTTCCGGCTCCTCCGCCTTGATTGATGCCGGCGGGTGCCCTACCCGCCCAGGTGCGAAATCTGCGTGTGGCGGTTGCCGCCGTCCGGTTGCCCGTCGGCGCCGAGCGAAATCCCGACCGACAGAATATCGATCAGCAGCAGCTGCATGATCCGCGAGATCATCGACAGGAAGCTGGTGCTGTCTTCCGCATGATCGACCGCCAGGCACACCGTGGCCTTCTTGGCCAGGGGCGAGCCGCTGCTGGTCATCGCAATCACATCGGCGCCGGCCGCGCGCGCCGCATCCACGGCGGCCAGCAGTTCGGGCAAGCGCCCGGAATTTGAAATCGCAATGACCACATCGCCCGGCTTGAGCAGTTCGGCCGCGAGCGTGAACAGGTGCGAGTCGCCGTACGAGGCGGTCGGAATGCGGAAGCGGAAAAACTTGTGCTGGCCGTCCAGCGCCACCACCCGTGAATTGCCCATCGCGTAAAACTCGACCCGGTGCGCGTGGGTCAGCAGTTCGATGGCGCGGTCGAGCGCGCGCACGTCGAGCTGGTCGCGGAACTTGAGGATCGCCGAGACGGTGTTGTCGATCACCTTGGCCGACACGTCATGCGTGCTGTCGCCGCCGCGCACCTGGCTGTGGCGCACGGGAATGGCGCCGGTCAGGCTGCTGGCGAAGCGCAGCTTGAAGTCGGCCAGGCCCAGGAAGCCGAGCGAACGGCAGAAGCGGATCACGGTCGGCTGGCTCACCTCCGCCAGGCGCGCGATATCGGCAATCGGCTCATTGAGCACAAGGCGCGGCTGCTCCAGTACCAGGCTGGCCACGCGCTGCTCGGCGGGCGTCAGTTCGTGCTGCAGATGCTGGACGCGCTCCATCAGCGTATTGGCGCCGCTGCGCCCGCGCAGGTGCTCCGACAAAATCGTCGCCACGCCGTGAAAGGCCGGATTGGGCGTGGTGATGACGTAGGTGGGAATATCGGCCAGGTAGGTAGAAAAGCGCCCCTTGGCCTCGAAGCGGCTGCGAAACGGCGAACCGGCAAACAGCTCGCCCATGCGCGGCACGATGCCCCCGCCAATGAAGATGCCGCCAAACGCGCCCAGGGTCACCGCCAGGTTGGCCGCGGCGCCGCCCAGCATGCCGCAGAAGCACTCGATCACCTCCAGGCACAGCGGGTCCTTGTCGTCGACGGCGCCGGCGATGATCTCGGGCGAGGTGCGCGGCGCGACCGCCACGCCGTTGCGCTGCGCCAGCGCACGGTAAATGATTTCCATGCCGGGTCCGGAAATCAGGCGCTCGTTCGATACGTGCGGCCACTCCTTCCAGGCAAACTGCAGGATCGCGAATTCGCGCTCGTCGGCCGGCGCGAAATTGACGTGACCTCCTTCGCTGCCGAGGGTGACAAAGCCATCGACCGTGGGAATCACGCCCGACACGCCCAGGCCGGTGCCGGGACCGAGCACGCCGATGACGGCATTGCCGGCCGCCGTGCCGCCGCCGACCTTCATCAGGTCGTCCGGCGTCAGGCCCGGCAGCGCCATCGCCAGGGCCGTGAAGTCGTTGACGATCAACAGCGTGTGCAGCCCCAGTTCGCGCCGCACCGCATCGGTGGAAAACTCCCAGGCGCGGTTGGTCATGCGCACCTGGTCGCCGTTGACCGGGTTGGCGACAGCCAGCGCCGCATGGTTCAGCACCATGCCGGCATGGTCGGCCAGGTAAAAGCGCAGCAGCGCCACGATGCCCTCGAAGTCGTCGCACTTGAGCACCCGCACCGAGCGAAATACGCCGGGCGCGGTCTGCAGCGCAAAACGCGCATGGGTCGCGCCGATGTCGGCCAGCAGGCGCGGGCCGTCGGCAAAGGCCGTGCGGCCGAATTTTTCGGGATCCGGCTGCTCGTTCATCAGTTCTTGGTACCGAACCACGCGCCATACGCCGGCAAGGTCAGCGTGCTGCCTTCGGCGCTGCCATGCAGGCCGTGGCCGATCATCGAGACCGCATCCAGGGCGTCGGCAAACTCGTAGGTGACCGGGTCCGGGCCGAGGTTGAACACGGCCAGCACGCTCGCGTGGCCGGCCAGGTCGCGGCGCAGCGCCAGCACGGGTTCAGGCGCGTCGAAGAAGACGATCTCGCCGCGCGTGAGCTGCGGCTGCTGGCGGCGCCAGGCGATGATGCGGCGCGCGAAATTGAGCGGCGAGTCCGTATCGGTTTCCTGTGCGCTGGCGGCCGACGCGATGTGTTCTTCAGCCACCGGCAGCCACGGCGTACCAGTGGTGAAGCCGGCGTTGGGCAGTTCGGCGGTCCAGGGAATCGGCGTGCGGCAGCCGTCGCGGCCCTTGAACTCGGGCCAGAAGGTGATGCCGTACGGGTCCTGCAGCAGCTCGAACGGCACGTCCGCCTCGGTCAGCGCCAGTTCGTCGCCCTGGTACAGGCACGGCGTGCCCTTGAGCGAGAGCTGCATCGCCAGCACCAGCTTGGCCAGCGCATGGGTCGGCGCGGCGCCGCCCCAGCGCGTCATGACGCGGATGCTGTCGTGGTTACCGACCGACCATGAGGCCCAGCCGCCCTTGACGCGCGCCTCGAATTCTTCGACCTGGCGCCGCACGTGGCCTGCCGAGAATTCAGGCGTGAGCAGATTGAAGCTGTACGCCATGTGCAGCTTGTCGCCGTCGGCCGTGTAGTCGGCCATGACGCCGAGCGCATCGTCCGCCCCCACTTCGCCGATGGCGACCGCGCCGAATTCGTCCAGCAGCACGCGGATTTTCTGCAGAAAGGCCAGGTTCTCCGGACGCGTCTTGTCGTAGACGTGCGCCTGCATGCCGTACGGGTTCACATCGGTGACGGTGGAGGTGTCACGATTGGTGGCGGCCGGATTGCTGCGCAGTTCAGGATCGTGGAAGTGGAAATTGCAGGCGTCCATGCGCACGCCGTCCACGCCGCGCGCCAGCCAGAAACGCAGGTTGTCCAAATGCGCCTGCTGCACGTCGGGATGGTGGAAATTCATGTCCGGCTGGCTGACCAGGAAGTTATGCAGGTAGTACTGCTTGCGCCGGCTGTCCCACTGCCACGACGAGCCGCCGAACACCGACAGCCAGTTATTCGGCGGATTGCCGTCCGCGAGCGGGTCGGCCCACGCGTACCAGTCGGCCTTGGGATTGTCGCGGCTCTTGCGGCTCTCGGCGAACCACGGGTGGATGTCGGCGGTGTGCGAGAGCACCTGGTCAATCATGATCTTCAGGCCCAGGCTGTGCGCTTTGGCGATCAGCGCGTCGAAGTCGTCGAGGGTGCCGAACATCGGGTCGACGTCGCAATAATCGGCCACGTCGTAGCCGAAGTCCTTCATCGGCGACGTAAAGAACGGGGAGATCCATACGATATCGGCGCCCAGGCCGGCGATGTAGTCGAGTTTTTCGGTAATGCCGGGCAGGTCGCCGATTCCGTCGCCATTGGTATCACGGAAACTGCGTGGATAAACCTGATAAATGACGGCCTCGCGCCACCATGGCGTATTTTGTTCGGAGTGCAGCGAATTATCTTTGTTCATGATGGGCGCCCATAGGAGTTTTTGTACATAATATACATCAAGCCAAGGGATTTTACAATTTACAGCACAAAACAGTGATATCGAGAAATTTCCTTTTATTTCAATAACTTATGCCAAATGCATCGACACTGACGCAATGGATTCAGTAGTCAAACTACAGGCATACCCGGTACCGACCGGTACTGTTGTAACGACGCGCCCGGGGACTGCGCACGGCACACCGCCACGACGAACGATACCTATTGCCAGCCTCCGGGCTTGGGCTTAGCATCCCATCTGTTTAAATAGTGGGAGTACCCATGTCGCAGTTGGATAAAGAAAACGGAAACGGGCCGATGCCCCGTCAGATTCCGTACATCGTGGGCACCGAGGGATGCGAGCGATTCAGTTTTTACGGGATGCGCAACATCCTCACCCCCTTCCTGATCAGCACTCTGCTGCTGTTCATGCCGGTTGCCGACCGCGCCGGCGAAGCCAAGCACGTGTTCCACACCTTTGTCATCGGTGTGTATTTTTTTCCGCTGCTGGGCGGCTGGCTGGCCGACCGCTTCTTCGGTAAATACGACACCATCTTCTGGCTCAGCCTCGTGTACTGCGCGGGCCACGCCTGCCTGGCGATCTTTGAAGATAGCCTCAAGGGCTTTTACTTCGGCCTGTTCCTGATCGCGCTAGGCTCGGGCGGCATCAAGCCCCTGATCTCGTCGTTCGTGGGCGACCAGTTCGACCAGACCAACAAGAACAAGGCGAAAGTCGTCTACGACGTGTTCTACTGGATGATCAACTTCGGCTCCTTCTTCGCCTCGCTGCTGATGCCGATCTTCCTGCGCGATTACGGACCTGCCGTCGCTTTCGGCATTCCGGGTGCGCTCATGTTCGTGGCCACGATGGTGTTCTGGCTGGGCCGCAAAAAATATATCCACGTCCCGCCCGCCCCGCCCGATCCGGATTCGTTTACCCGCGTGGCGCGCACTGCCCTGCTGGCGCACAAACCCGGCCAGGCCCGCACCGGCCTCGGGGTGGCCTTGTTCGGCGTAGCCGGCGCGGTGGCTTCGCTGGCCATGTCGCCACAGTGGGGTTTCGTCATCGCCGCCTGTACCGCGCTGGTCTTGCTGCTGGCGTTCGGCGGCATCGGCACTTCGATGCAGCTCGAGCGCGCGCGCGGCCTGCACCCGGACGTTGCGGTCGACGGCGTGCGCGCCGTGCTGCGCATCCTGATCGTGTTCGCGCTGGTGACACCGTTCTTTTCGCTGTTCGACCAGAAGGCGTCGACCTGGATTGTGCAAGCCAATTCGATGATCCCGCCCACCCTCAGCATATTCGGCCGCGACTTCACGTTCGTACCGGCCCAGATGCAGGCGCTCAATCCGCTGCTGGTGATGATCCTGATCCCGTTCAACAACCTGGTGCTGTACCCGGCCCTGCGCAAGATGGGCGTCGAACCGACTCCGCTGCGCCGCATGACGACCGGGATCGTGTTCTCGGCGCTGTCGTGGATCGTGATCGGCACCCTGCAGGTGCAGATGGACGGCGGCACGCCAACCTCGATGGCATGGCAGGTCCTGCCTTACGCGCTGCTCACCTTCGGCGAGGTGCTGGTATCGGCCACCGGCCTCGAATTTGCCTACAGCCAGTCGCCACCATCCATGAAGGGCGTGATCATGGCCTTCTGGTTCCTGGCCACCACCGTGGGCAGCCTGTGGGTCCTGATCGTCAACGCCAGCGTCAAGAACGACGCAGTGGTCGCGAACATCGCCACCAGCGGCTTTAGCGTCATCGCCTTCCAGATGTACTTCTTTGCCGGCTTTGCGTTCGTGGCCGCCGCCGTCTTCGGCTGGTACGCGACACGCTATAAGATGATGGATAACTACCGTTCCGACGCCGCACCGGCCAAGGCGTAAAAACTGGCCGTATAAGGGCGGGGAAGCTGCCAGCCTCCCCGCCCGACAACGATAAGGGGATCATCATGCGTAAATTGTTCCAGATCGCGTTAATGTGCTGCGCCGCCGTGTTTTGCACCAGCAGTGTCGCCGCCAGCGACCATGGCAGTGCCGAGGAAGCCAAGGCACTGGTGCAGAAGGTGATCGCCTACATGAAAGCGAATGGCCGCGAAAAAACCATCGCCGAGATCAACGACATGCAAAGCACGCGCTTTCGCGACCGCGACCTGTACGTGACCATCAACGACATGACCATGAAGAACCTGGCGCATGGCGCCAACGCCAAGATGCAGGGCAAGGACCTGATCGACCTGAAGGACGCCGACGGCAAGTCGTTCATGCGCGAGCGCCTCGACCTGGTCAAGGCCAAGGGCAAAGGCTGGCAAGATTACAAATTCGTCAACCCGGTCACCAAGCAGATCGAACCGAAGTCGATGTACTTCGAAAAATACGAAGACCTGATCATCAACTGCGGCATCTACAAGTAAGTACGCACTCCGGGCGCCGCAGCCGTGGCGCCTTTCTCCTTCCACGCGGTTTTCCGCACGCCGCAGTGTCCCCGTTCCGGATTTTCGCCAGTTTGCGTCCGTCTCCTTGCCGCTTTGCCCGTGCGGGCAGCGCCTGCGCCGCTGGCACGAAAGATGCAATAGACATGGTGTAGTTAAACCATAACGGAGACGAAAAATGAAAACCATCCACCACCTGATCCTGGCGGCTGCCGCCCTGTCCGCGTCCGCTCAAGCAGCCGACAATGTCGTCAGGCTCGGCAACCTCAAATTCGCCCATTACGGCGCCGTCTCGTACATCAAGGAGATCGCGCCCAAGTGCGGCATCAAGGTGGAAGAGAACATGTTCGCCAAAGGCCCCGACGTGATGCAGGCGATCCTGTCGGGAGACCTCGACGTCGGCGCCACCGCATCGGAAGCGGCCATTTCCGGCCGCGCCAATGGCGCTCCCATTTACATCGTGGCCGGTTTCGCTAAAGGTGGCGCGCGCCTGGTCGCGCGCCCCGACGGCGGCATCAAGTCGGTCAAGGACCTCAAGGGCAAGAAGGTCGGCGTGACGCGCGGCGGCATCCATGAAGTGCTGCTGTATGCGCAGCTTGCCAAGCATGGCCTGACCTGGTCCGATTCGGCCGGCAAGGACGTGCATGTCATTTACCTCGCGTTCGCGGACCTGAACCAGGCGCTGCTCGGCAAGAACCTGGACGCGATCATGCAAAGCGAGCCGCAATCGTCGCAAGCGATCAACAAGGGCTTCGGCATGGAAGTGATGAAGCCCTACGATACCCCGATCGGCGAGCCGGTACGCACGCTCGTCATGAGCGAAAAATTCTACAAGGAGAACCGCGCCACTGCGGCCAAGTTCATGAGCTGCTTCGTGCAGGCCACCAAGCTGTTCATCGATAACAAGGCAGCCGGCGAAAAATATGTGCGCGAATCGATGTTCAAGAACCAGATCACCAAGGACGATTTCGAGGACGCGATCGCCAACTCGCCCTACACCTACGACGTCAGCATCGAGCATATCCAGACCACCACCGACGTGATGGCCAAAACCGGTACCGGCAAGATGCGCACGCCGCCGCTCGCCAAGGACTGGGTCAAGACCGACCTGCTCGACCAGGCCAAGAAGTCCCTGTCCGTCCAGTAAGCGGAGGCCTTCATGACCCAAGCTAAATGGCGCGAAAGCGCCGTTGGATTCGTCGTACCGGTCGTCATCATCGCCTTGTGGCAGGCCGGGGCAATGCTGGGGGTGATCAACCCGCAGGTGCTGCCATCGCCATGGGCGGTGCTGCTCAAGTGGATCGAGTATGCGCTGCCCTTGAGCGCCTACGACCCGGCCGCCGGATCGCGCCTGGCGTGGATGTTTTCGGGCGAACTGCTGATCGACACCATGGGCAGCATGTACCGCGTGGTGGTCGGTTTCGTCATCGGCGCCGGGCTGGCCCTGCCGCTCGGGCTGGCGATGGGATCGAGCCGCACCATGTACGCGTGGCTCAATCCCCTGATGCAGGTGCTGCGCCCGATTCCGCCGATCGCCTACATTCCGCTGGCGATCCTGTGGTTCGGCCTTGGCAATGCGCCGGCCGTGTTCCTGATCGCCATCGGCGCGTTCTTCCCGGTGCTGATGAATACCATCGCCGGGGTGCGCCAGGTCGACAGCATCTATATCCGTGCCGCGCGCAACCTGGGCGCCAGCCAGAGCACCATGTTCCTGCGCGTGATGCTGCCGGCCGCCGTGCCGTACATCCTGTCCGGCGTGCGGATCGGGATCGGTACCGCGTTCATCGTCGTCATCGTCTCCGAAATGATCGCTGTGAACAACGGGCTGGGTTTCCGTATTCTCGAAGCGCGCGAATACTTCTGGTCCGACAAAATCGTCGCCGGCATGATCAGCATCGGCCTCCTCGGCCTGGGCATCGACATCGCCATGAATAAACTGAACAACCATTTGCTGCGCTGGCACCGTGGCCTGGAGAGCTGACATGACTTCCTCCCATATCGACGTTGCGAACGTCAGCAAGATATTCAATGCCGGCGAGCGCGAAGTGACCGCCCTGCGCGACATCAACCTGCACATCCCGGACGGCCAGTTCGTCTGCCTGCTGGGGCCATCGGGATGCGGAAAATCGACCCTGCTCAATGCCATCGCCGGTTTTTCGCTGCCGTCCACCGGCGACATCCACGCCAATGGCGCGCGCGTGACCGGCCCCGGCCCGGACCGGGGCATGGTGTTCCAGGAGTACGCCCTGTTCCCCTGGATGACAGTCGAAAAGAACATCGGCTTCGGCCTCGGGATCAAGGGCATGGAGCCGGCCGCGATCGACCAGCGCGTCGGCGCCCTGCTGGAGATGCTGTCGCTGTCGGATTTCCGGCATCGCTTTCCCAAGGACCTGTCGGGCGGCATGCGCCAGCGCGTGGCGATCGCGCGCGTGCTGGCGCTCGACTCGCCCATCATGCTGATGGACGAACCGTTCGGCGCGCTCGACGCCCTCACCCGGCGCAACCTGCAGGACGAGCTGCTGCGCATCTGGGCCGACCTGAAAAAGACCATCGTGTTCGTCACCCACAGCATCGAAGAGGCGATCTACCTGGCCGACCGCATCATCGTGATGACCTACCGGCCGGGCACCGTCAAGCGCGACATCATCGTTGAACTGCCGCGCATGCGCGATCCGTCGTCGGCAGCTTTCAATGAACTTAAGCGCGAGCTGGGGGCACTGGTGATGGAAGAGCAGCAGCGCCACCACAACGATGAAATCAGGATGGCGGCTGTCGACTGAGCATGCGCGTGCAGTAGAATCGAGGCCACTCACCGTGGGCCGATCATGCACGTAAAACGACAACTCGCCTGGCTCCTCGCGCTGCTCGTCAGCGCGGGGCTGATTGCGGGCGCCTATCACTGGGCGGCGCGCCAGGGCGCTGCCGACGAACTCGAACGCGGCGCGCGCCAGCTGCAGCTGATGGCGCCCGAACTGGAATCGGCGCTCGACAAGTTCGAAACGCTGCCCTACGTCGTCGGCCTGCAGGAAAACGTGGCCGCGCTGCTCGCCCAACCCGGCGAGCGCGCGCGCATCGATCAGGTCAACCGCAGCTTCAAGGCGATCGCCCGCCAGTCGCGGGTGGGCGCCATTTACCTGATGGACCGCGCCGGCAACACGATCGCCGCCAGCAACTGGGATTTGCCGCTCACCTTCGTGGGCAGGAACTTCGGCTACCGTCCGTATTTTCGCGAAGCGCTGGCCGGGCGCGCCGGGCGCTTTTACGGCATCGGCAGCACGACCAGCGAACCCGGTTACTTCATCGCCCAGCCGGTGATGATCGGCGCCACCGTGAGCGGCGTGGTCGCGGTCAAGATCAGCCTCGACGAATTTGAACGAAACTGGGCCGGCGCCGAGGACACCATCGTGCTGGCCGACCGTGCCGACGTGGTGTTCCTGTCCAACCGGCCGCAATGGAAGTACCGCAGCCTGCACCCCCTGAGCGCCGCCACCCAGCGCGAGCTGGCCAGCACCGACCAATACGCGCGCCGCGCCATCACCCCCATCGAGGGGCAGCCGGCGCCGCATGCCGCGCGCAAGACGGGCCCCCTGGGGTGGCAGCTGATGCTGTTCCCCGCGCCGGGCCGGGTGCAGCGCGTGGCGGCCCTGTGGGCGCTGGCAGCCGCCCTGGTCGCGGCCAGCGCCATCGTCGCCGCCTGGGCCATGTACCAGCGCCGCCGCCGGCTCGAAGAGCGCCAGGCCGCCAATGCGGCGTTGCAGCGTGCGGCGGGCGAACTCGATGTGAAACTGGCCGAGCGCACCGCGCTGCTGCGCCAGGCCAACGACGACCTGGAAGCGCGCTACGCCACCCTGAAACAAACCGAACATGTGCTGCGCTCGACCCAGGACCAGCTGGTCCAGGCGGGCAAGCTCGCAATGCTGGGACAGATGGCGGCCGGCGTCACGCATGAACTGAACCAGCCGCTGGCCGCGATCCGCGCGTTTGCCGACAACGCGCGCACCTTTCTCGAACGCGGGCAGCAAGCGCAGGCCAGCGCCAACCTGACCCACATCAGCGACGCCAGCGCGCGCATGGGCGCCATCATCGGCCAGTTGAAGGGCTTCGCGCGGCGCAGCGACGCCGTGGCGACGGTCGACATCGCCCAGTCCCTCGCCGCCTCGGCATTTTTGCTGCAGGGCGAATTCAAACGCTTGGGCGTCGCGCTGGCGCTGCCGCCGCCCGCTCCGCTGCTGATCACCGGCGACGCCGTACGCATCGAGCAGGTGTTCATCAACCTGCTGCGCAATGCGCTCGACGCCGTCGACGACGCAGCAGTACGTGAAGTGTCGGTCACGCTGGCGCAGCAGGATGGCTACGCCGTGGTGCGCATCGCCGACAGTGGGCCGGGGATGTCCGACAGCGTGGCTGCCCACCTGTTCGAGCCATTTTTTACTACCAAACCATCGGGCAAGGGCCTCGGGCTCGGGCTCGCGATATCATCATCGATCGTGCAAGCCATGAACGGGCGACTCGAAGGCAGCAACCGCCCCGGCGGCGGCGCCCAGTTCGAGGTGCGTCTGCCGCTGCCGGGCAGGGAAAACGACGAGGAGAACGAATGAAAACCATGCAAGCCATCCTGGTGGAAGACGAAGCGCCGCTGCGCCTGGCCACCACCCAGACCCTGGAACTGGGGGGCTTCGGCGTGCGCGCCTTTGCCAGCGCCGAAGAAGCCGGGGCGGCGCTGGACGCGGCTTTCGATGGCGTGATCGTCAGCGATGTCCGGCTGCCCGGACGCTCCGGCCTCGACCTGCTGGCCCAAGTAGTGGCGCTGGACGCGGAACTGCCCATGATCATGGTCACCGGCCATGGCGACGTGGCGATGGCGGTGGGCGCCATGCGCGCGGGCGCGTACGACTTCATCGAAAAACCGTTCGGCGCCGAACGCCTGCTCGACGCGGTCCGGCGCGCGCAGGAGCGGCGCAGCCTGGTGCTGGAAAACCGCCGCCTCAAGACCGCGTGGGCGCTGCATCCGGATACGCCGCAGTTGGTGGGACACTCCGACGCCATCGAACGGCTCAAGGTTTTGGTGCGCAATATCGCGCCGGCCGGCGTGGACATACTAATCAACGGCCAGACCGGCACCGGCAAGGAAGTCGTCGCACGCCTGATCCACGCGGCCAGCGCGCGCAAGGGCAATTTTGTCGCGATCAATTGCGGCGCCCTGCCCGAATCGGTGTTCGAGAGCGAGATGTTCGGGCACGAAGCGGGGGCCTTTACAGGCGCGCACAAACGCCGCATCGGCAAGCTTGAATACGCCAACGGCGGTACCCTGTTCCTCGACGAGATCGAGAGCATGCCGATGGCGCTGCAGGTCAAGCTGCTGCGGGTGCTGCAGGAACGCCGGCTCGAGCGGCTGGGCGGCAACGAGGCGATTGCGGTGAACTTTCGCATCATCGCGGCCAGCAAGGCCGACCTGCTGGAACTGAGCGCGGAGGGCCGCTTTCGCGAAGATCTGTACTACCGCATCGGCGTGGCCACCATCGACCTGCCGCGCCTGAACGAACGGCGCGACGACATCGCGCCGCTGATGGCGCACTTCACGCAGGATGCGGCGCAGCGCTACGGGCGGCCGGTGCCGCAGTGGAGCAGCCAGCAAATGAGCCAGTGGCAGGCGGCGGAGTGGCCGGGCAACGTGCGTGAGCTGCGTAACTTCGCCGAGCGGCTGGTGCTTGGCATCGTTGCCGCGCCGGCGCCCGCCCCCACCTCCATCCCGGGCGCCGCACTGACGCTGCCGCAGCAGCTCGACGCCTACGAGCGCGAACTGATCGCCAACGCGCTCGATGCGGTTGACGGGAACGTATCGACCGCCGCCGACCAACTCGGCGTGCCGCGTAAAACCCTGTACGACAAGCTCAAAAAATATCAGCTGGCTCCTGGCAAAAAATAGCCAGCATATGTAATTTCACTACAAAGTCGCCGATAATATGCAAAAATCGGGGGCTTGGACGAAATCGGGGTGTAGCAAAGATAACCTCGCTGTCCTGGCGCTTCTACAACGACGACACCGGACGCCAGATGACCTTCTCACTTTTCAGGGCCGCAGTCCTCGCCGGCGCCAGCGCATCGGCGTCGGCCTCGCAGATGGCAGCGGTCTGCGACAGCGACGCGTTTCAAACGATCGTGCAGCCGTCGCCCGGCAGCATCGATGCACGCGCCGTCTGGCTGGACCGGCGCCTTGCGCAATGGCCCGGCGTGGAGAACGCGGGACGATTCAAACTCTATCACTCGCCCGACGGCACCATCGCCGCGCCGACCGGCGGCACGGTCACCGGTGCATCAGGCGCCCTGTCGCTCGCTGCTTTCAGCGGCGCACTGGCGCCGGACGTGGCGCAGCGCTTCAAGTACGTCGGCAAGGGCGCGGTGCTGATCGTAGCGGCATCCGATCTGGCGCGCCTGCCCGACCTGCACCGCCAGCAGCTGGTACTGGTGCAGGAGGACGAGGACGGAAAAGTGCGCGCGGCGACAAGGCTGCAGGCGGCGGGCGCGCTCGACGATCTTTATGCGGCCGCGGAATCGGCGAGCGATCTCGGTGCCATCCCTGCGCGCCGGAGCACCACTTTCAAGCTGTGGGCGCCGACTGCGCGTCAGGTATCCGTCTGCACCTATGACAGCGGCAGCGGGCGCGCGACAGCGATCGATACGATGCGGCTCGACCGCGCGACCGGTATCTGGAGCGCCACCCGAAAAGGCGACCTGTCCGGCAAATACTACAAATACGCGGTCGACGTGGTGGCTGATGGCACGGGCCTGGTGCGCAACATGGTGACCGACCCGTATTCGGTCAGCCTGACCACCGACTCGAAACGCAGCTACATCGCCAGCCTGGCCTCGCCGCGACTAAAGCCGGCCGGCTGGGACAAGTCGGCGCCACCGGCGACAGTCACGACGCAGACCGACATGGTCGTCTACGAGCTGCACGTGCGTGATTTTTCGATCAACGACGCCACCGTGCCGGCGGCCAGGCGTGGCAAGTACGCCGCTTTTTCCCACACAGGCTCGAACGGCATGAAGCATCTGGCCGCCCTCGCCCGCACCGGCATGACCGACGTACATCTGCTGCCGGTGTACGACATCGCCACCATTCCGGAACGCGGATGCGCACAGCCGGCTCCCACCGGCGCGGCGGAAAGCGAAGCGCAGCAGACGCTGATCAGGCAGACAGCGGCAACCGATTGCTTCAACTGGGGCTACGACCCATATCACTTCAACGCGCCGGAAGGCAGCTACGCCAGCGATGCGGCTGATGGTGCCACGCGCATCGTCGAATTGCGCGGCATGGTCATGAACCTGCACCGGGCCGGCCTGCGGGTCGGCATGGACGTGGTGTACAACCACACCTTTGCCTCCGGCCAGAAGGAAAAATCGGTCCTCGACCGCATTGTGCCCGGCTACTACCACCGCCTGAACGCAGCCGGTGGCGTCGAGCAGTCGACCTGCTGCGACAACACCGCGACCGAAAACCGCATGATGGCCAAACTCATGATCGACTCGGCCGCCTTGTGGGCGCGCGAGTACAGGATCGACTCGTTCCGTTTCGACCTGATGGGCCACCAGCCGCGCGCGGCGATGGAGCGGTTGCAGGCGCGCGTGAACGCGGCGGCGGGCCGCCATGTACAGCTGATCGGCGAAGGCTGGAACTTCGGCGAGGTGGCCGATGGCGCGCGCTTCATGCAAGCGTCGCAATTGTCGCTGAACGGCAGCGGCATCGGCACCTTCAGCGACCGGGCGCGCGACCATGTACGCGGTGGCTCGGCGGCCGATGGCGGGGCGGACCTGATCCGGCGCCAGGGCTACATCAACGGTCTGGTGTACGACCCGAATGCGCTGGCCGGCGAGCGGGCGCCGGCGGACCTGATGCAGGCGGCCGACATGGTGCGCGTTGGGCTGGCCGGTTCGGTGCGCAGCTACGCCATGACGACCTGGAAAGACAGCACGTTGGCGTTGGAGGCCATCGACTACAACGGCCAGCCGGCCGGATACGCCAGCGAGCCCGGTGAAGTGGTCAACTACGTCGAGAATCACGACAACCAGACGCTGTACGACATGAACGTGTTCAAGCTGCCGCTGGCGACATCAGGCGCCGAGCGCGCCCGGGTGCAGACACTGGGCACGGCAATCAACGCGTTTAGCCAGGGCGTGGCCTACTTCCACGCCGGGATCGACACCTTGCGTTCGAAGTCGATGGACCGCAACAGCTTCAATTCGGGCGACTGGTTCAACCGCATCGACTGGACTTACCAGGACAATTACTTCGGCACCGGCGCACCGCCGGCCGACGACAACGCCAAGGACTACGCGCTGATCAAACCCTTGCTGGCCAATGCCGCGCTCAAGCCCGCGCCGGCCGATATCGCCTTCACGCGCAATGCGTTTCGCGACCTGCTGAAAATCAGGGCCAGCTCCACGCTGTTCCGCATGCGCAGCGCGCAGGACATCGGGCAGCGCCTGCGCTTCTACAACACCGGGTCGAAGCAGGTTCCCACCGTGATCGCTGCGCATATCGATGGCACGGGCTACGCCGGCGCCGGTTTTGCGGGCGTGACGTACTTCATCAATGTGGACAAGGTGGCGCACACGCTCGATGTGGCCGAGATGCGCGGCAGGCGCCTGCGCCTGCATCCGGTGCATACGGCACCCACCGCAGCCGACCAGCGTGCCGCGGCAAGCACGTTTGACAGCGCGACGGGACGTTTTACCATCCCCGCGCGTACCGCCGTCGTGTTCGTGGAGTGATCAGATATCGAGGTGCGAGATGAGCGAGCGCTTTTTCTCGTGATCCGCCGGATCGTCGCCCTGCGCACCGAGCGAAATGCCGACCGACAGAATATCGATCAGCAGAAGCTGCAGCACGCGCGAGATCATCGACAGGAAGCTGGTGCTGTCTTCGCTGTGATCGACCGCCAGGCAAATAGTCGCCCGCTTCGCCAGCGCCGATTTGCTGCTGGTAATCGCAATGACGTCGGCGCCGGTGGCGCGCGCCGCATCCACGGCCGCCAGCAGCTCCGGCAACTGGCCCGAGGTGGAAATGGCGATCACCACATCGCCCGGCTTGAGCAGTTCGGCGGCCAGCGTGAACAGATGCGAGTCGCCGTACGACGAGGTGGGAATACGGAAGCGGAAGAATTTGTGCTGGCCGTCCAGCGCCACCACGCGTGAATTGCCCATCGCGTAGAACTCGACCCGGTTGGCCTTGCGCAGCAGCGCGATAGCGCGGTCGATCGACACCACGTCGAGCTGGTCGCGGAATTTCAAAATCGCCGACACGGTATTGTCGATCACCTTGGCCGACAGGTCGTGCGTGCTGTCGGATACCCGCACCTGGCTGTGGCGCACGGGGATGGTCCCGGTCAGGCTGCTTGCGAACTTGAGCTTGAAGTCGGCAAGGCCCAGAAAGCCCAGCGAGCGGCAGAAACGGATCACGGTCGGCTGGCTGACGTCGGCCAGGCGCGCGATCTCGGCGATCGGTTCGCCGAGGACCTTGCGCGGATGTTCCAGCACCAGGGTCGCGACGCGCTGTTCGGCCGGCGACAGTTCGTGCTGCAGATGCTGCACGCGCTCCATCAGCGTGTTGGCGCCGCTGCGCCCGCGCAGGTGTTCGGACAGGATCGTCGCCACGCCGATGAAGGCCGGGTTGGGAATCATGATGACGTAAGTCGGGATCTGGCCGAGGTAGGACGTGAAGCGGCCCTTGGCCTCGAAGCGCGCGCGGAACGTCGATGTGGCGAACCATTCGCCCATGCGCGGCACGATGCCGCCGCCGATAAAGATGCCCCCGAAGGCGCCGAGCGTGACGGCAAGGTTGGCGGCCGCGCCGCCAAGCATGCCGCAGAAGCAGTCGAGCACTTCGAGGCAGAGCGGGTCGTTATCGTCCAGCGCGCCGGTGATGATCTCGGGCGAGGTCCGTGGCGTGGCCTGCACACCGTTGCGCTGGGCCAGCGCGCGGTAGATGATTTCCATGCCGGGGCCGGAGATCAGGCGCTCGTTCGATACATGCGACCACTCGTTCCATGCATATTGCAGAATCGCGAATTCACGCTCGTCGGCCGGGGCGAAATTGACGTGGCCACCTTCGCTGCCGAGGGTGACGAAGCCGTCAACCGTCGGGATCATGCCGGAGACGCCAAGGCCGGTGCCCGGTCCGACGACGCCGATAACGGCATTCGTTGCCGGCGTTCCGCCGCCAACCTGCATCAGGTCCTCGCCCGACAGGCCGGGAAGCGACATCGCCAGGGCGGTGAAGTCGTTCACGATCAGCAGGGTATTGAGGCCCAGTTCGCGGCGCACTTCATCGGTCGAGAATTGCCAGTCGCGGTTGGTCATGCGGATCATGTCGCCGCTGATCGGGTTCGCGAGGGCGAAGGCAGCGTGATTGATGCGGATGCCGGCGTGGTCGGCGAGATAGGTGTGGAGCAGCGGGACGATGCCCGAGAAGTCGTCGCACTTGAGCACGCGCACCGAGCGCAGCACGCCGGGTGCGGTTTCAAGGGCAAAGCGCGCGTGGGTCGCGCCGATATCGGCCAGCAGGCGCGGGCCGTCGGCGTAGGCGGTACGGCTGTACTTTTGTTCTGAGTCGTGTTCTTTGGTCATCGCGGTCGCTTGGGACAGTTCGGGCAGTTCGCGCGTAGCATACCCTATTGTATGAAATGTATGAAATGGCAGCAGCGTCGTTCCCGCGCAAAGGCGGCCCTCGGCAGGAACCCAAGTTCATGCCGTAGTTTCAGGCGGCTCCACGGAATTGGGTTCCCGCCCGCGGGAACGACGGTTTTTCGTTAGCGCGGGTGGATCAGTTCGCGATCAGCACGATCCCGTTCTTCGTGTGGAAATCGACCTTCCCGCCCGCCACCACGGCCTTCTTGCCCGAGTAGTAATCCGTCACCGACTCGCCGTCCCTGAAAATCGGCCCCACCACAATCGGCGTCGACTTGTCGGTCGGCAGGTCGAGCGCCACCACGACCCGGTCCTTCTCGTACGTGCGCGCAAACGTGTAGGGGGTCGTTTGCAGCTTGCGATGCTCGCCCGCGCCCACCGCCGGATGCGCCTGGCGGAAGCGGCCGATCAGGCCCCAGTGCTTGCGCACATCGGCGATACGGTAGCCGTCTCGCTGGGCGTTGCTGGCCAGTTCCTCCCAATTCATGAAGGAACGCAGCACCGCGTCGCCCTTCGCACCGTCGTGCGTGAGCAGGCGCGCGGTCTCGTCGCCGTAATAAATCTGCGCCGCGCCAGGCGAGAGCAGCAGCTTGACCGCCGAGTCGAAAGGACGCGCGCGCGTCGGATCGAACGGCGCACCATCGTCGTGCGAACTCAGATAATTAATCACCGAATAACCACGCAGCGGCCCGCCCAGCAGCGCTGCGTAGCGGCCGAACATGGCGTCGTAGCCGCCCTTGGCGTCCGACGTCATGCTGAAATTGATCACGCTGTCGAAGCCATTGTCGTAGAAGTCGACGAAGGTCTCGCCGCCCATGTCGAACTGGTGCGCGTGGCGCAGCGAGTAGTTGTAGACTTCAGCCGTCATATAGAATTTGCTGTCGCCCAGGCGCTTGGCCGGGTTCTCGCGCTTCCAGTCCTCGAACGCCTTGCTGGCGACTTTCTTCAGGTCCTTCCACACGCGTGGCTCGACGTGCTTGGCGGTGTCGGCCCGGAAGCCGTCGAAGCCATATTTGCGCACCCAGTCCGCGTGCCATTTCATCAGGTAGTAGCGCGGCGCGCGCGGGTAGCCGGTCTCCTTGAAAAAGGCATCGAGCGAAGCCACTTCACGATCGTAGCGCTTCTCTTCCTTCCACTTGGCCACCAGCGCCGGCGGCAGCGCAACGGGCCGGTCGACGTCGGTGCGCAAGTCCGGCAGGTTCTTCACCAGCGTGCAGTCGACGGTGGTGCGGGCATCCTTGAAGGCGCACACCGGTGCGGTGCGCACCCAATCCTTGGGCCATACAGGGTCGGATGCCGTGACCGGGCCGGTGTGGTTCATCACCACGTCGAGCAGCACGCGGATGCCGTTGGCGTGCGCGGTGTCGACCAGTTCCTGCAGGTCCGCTTCGGTGCCCAGGTTGGCGTCGATGCTGGTGAAGTCGCGCGCCCAGTAGCCATGAAAGCCGTAGGATTTCCCGGTACCTTCATCGGTGCCGGCATGAATCTGCTCGACCGGCGGCGTGATCCAGATCGCATCGACACCCAGCTCCTTGAAGTAGCCTTCCTTGATCTTCGCGGTCACGCCGGCCAGGTCGCCGCCCATGTAGCCACGCAGCGGCGCGGCATCGGCCTTGCGCCCGTACGCCAGGTCGTTGGCCTTGTTGGCGTTGTTGAAGCGGTCCGTCAACAGGAAATACACAGTCGCGTTTTCCCACATAAACGGGGTGCGCGCCACCGGCGGGGCGGCGCTGACGTGGGCAGCGCCGAAAGTGAGCGCCAGTGAAACTGCAAGTGCGGAAAATTTCATGTATTCCCTGTTGGCTGATTGTTAAAGTGGTTCGTCAGGTCGTGACCGTCGGCCGGTCGCGCCCCGTACGCTGGTGCAGGCCGGCCAGCCGGTCGGCGATGGTGGCCAGGCCGGCCAGCGCCTCCTGCGCCGGGATGTCGTGCATGGCCACGTCGCGCTCGTAGCGTTCGAGGTAAAGGCGGATGGTGGCGCCTTCGGTTCCGGTGCCGGACAGGCGGAACACGATGCGCGAGCCATCGGTCATCACGATGCGCACGCCCTGCTTGCTGGCGATGCTGCCGTCGACCGGGTCCTTGTAGACAAAATCGTCGGCGAAATCAACAGTGTAGCCGTCGATGACCTGGCCGGCCAGCGCCGGCAGCTGCTCGCGCAGGTGCGTCATCAAGCCTTCCGCCGCGCTGGACTCGACCGCTTCGTAATCGTGGCGCGAGTAGTAATTACGGCCGAAGCGCGCCCAGTGCTCGCGCACCAGCGTTTCGACGGATTTGCCGCTGGCCGCCAGCAGGTTAAGCCAGAACAGCACGGCCCACAAGCCATCCTTTTCGCGGATATGGTCCGAGCCGGTGCCGTAGCTTTCTTCGCCGCAGAGCGTCACCATGCCGGCATCCATCAGGTTGCCGAAGTACTTCCAGCCGGTCGGGGTTTCGTAGCACGGCACCTTGAGCGCGGCCGCCACCCGGTCCGGCGCGGTGGAGGTGGGCATGGAGCGGGCGATGCCCTTGATGCCGCCGCGGTAGCCCGGTGCCACAGCCGCATTGGCGGCGATGATGGCCAGGCTGTCGGACGGTGTCACGGCGATGCCGCGCCCGACGATCATGTTGCGATCGGCGTCGCCGTCCGATGCGGCGCCGAAGTCCGGTGCGTCCGCAGTGGACATGAGCGCAATCAGTTCGGCCGCGTTGACGGGATTCGGATCGGGATGGTGGCCGCCGAAGTCTTCCAGCGGTTCGCCGTTGATGACGGTGCCGCGCGGCGCTCCAAGCAAGCCTTCGAGGATGGCGTGCGCATACGGGCCGGCGACGGCATGCATGCCGTCGAAGCGCATCGTGAAGCCGCCTGAGAACAGGGCTTTGATGGCGCCGAAGTCGAACAGGTCGGCCATCAGCGCTGCGTAATCGGCCACCGGGTCGATGACTTCGACGTCCATCTGCTCGATGCGCGCGCTGCCGATGATATCGAGATCAAGGTCGCCGGCGTCGCTGATGCGGTATTCGCTCAGGACCTGGGAATGGCTGTAGATGGCATCGGTGATTTTTTCAGGAGCCGGGCCGCCATTGGCGATGTTGTACTTGATGCCGAAATCACCATCGGGCCCGCCCGGATTGTGGCTGGCCGAGAGCACGATGCCGCCCGAGGCGGCGCGCTTCCTCACCACGCAGCTCAGCGCCGGGGTGGACAGAATGCCGCCCTGCCCCACCAGCACCCTGGCAAAGCCGTGTGCCGCCGCCATGCGCAGGATGACCTGGATCGCGTGGCGGTTGAAGTAACGCCCGTCGCCGCCGACGACCAGGGTCTGGCCGGCGCAGTCGCCCAGGGTGTTGAAGATCGACTGCACGAAGTTTTCGAGGTAAGCGGGTTGCTGGAACTCGCTTACCTTCTTGCGCAAGCCGGAGGTGCCCGGCCGCTGTCCGGCAAAAGCCGTGGTGTTCACTGTGTGGATGGTCATTTTTACTCCTGTCTGTTAACAATAAGATACGACAGGTAGGGAAATTTCGACGCCACGTTAGCTGGCCTGCTCGCCCTTGTCAGCCACGAACACGGTCAGCAAGCCGCCGATGGCCATGCACGCACCGGCCAGCAGCAGGGTCGCCACCGGACGCCCGCCCAGCAGGGCCGCGCTGATCGGACCGAGAATCACACCGCCGATGATCTGCGGGATCACGACGAAGAAATTGAAGACGCCCATGTAGAAGCCCATGCGCTCGGCCGGCAGCGCGCCCGCCAGGATCGCATACGGCACGGTGAGAATGCTGGCCCACGCGATGCCGACGCCGATCATCGGAATGAGCAGCATCTCTTTTTGCGTGATGAAGAAAATGCTGGCCAGGCTGATGCCGCCGATGACGAGGCAAGCCAAATGCGTCATCTTGCGGTTGGTGCGGCGCGCGATGGCGGGCAGGATAAAGGCGGCAATGGCCGACACGCCGTTATACACGGCGAACATCACGCCGACCCAGTTGCCGGCGCTCTGGAATGCTGGCGACTGGGCGTCGAGCGTGCCGAAGACGTTTTCGGCGACGGCAGGAGTGGTGTTGACCCACATCGTAAACAGCGCCAGCCACGAAAAGAAGCTGACGCTCGCCAGTTGCACCATCGTGCGCGGCATGGTGGTGAAGCCACCCAGAATCTCGCGCAGCGCATGGAGCGTGCCCTTGCGCTTCTCTACATCGGCGCGAAACGCCTTGATGTCTTCGGGCGGCGTTTCGCGGGTGGTGATGACGGTCCATGACACCGCGCCCATGAAGGCCAGGCCGCCGACATAGAACGAGTAGCGCACCGTGTCCGGAATGCCGCCGTTGACCGGCACATTGCTGACGTTGAACCACTCGGTAAACATGGTCGGCAGCAGCGAGGCGATCACCGAGCCGCAGCCGATGAAGAAGGTCTGCATCGCAAAGCCTGACGTCTGCTGGGTCGGATGCAGCTTGTCGCCGACGAACGCGCGGAACGGCTCCATCGATACGTTGATCGACGCATCCATCATCCACAGCACGAACACCGCCATCCACAGCGACGTGGAGTTCGGCATCAGGAACATGGCCACGGTCGCCAGGATCGCGCCGAGGAAAAAGAACGGACGGCGCCGGCCCCAGAACGGGTGCCAGGTATTGTCGCTCAGGTAGCCGATGATTGGCTGGACCAGCAGCCCGGTGACCGGGGCGGCAAGCCAGAACAGCGGCAGGTCGTCGGCGTTCGCGCCCAGGGTCGAGAAAATGCGGCTGGTGTTGGCGTTTTGCAGTGCAAACCCGAACTGGATGCCGAAGAAGCCGAAGCTCATGTTCCACAACTGCCAGAAACTCAGGCGTGGTTTGATTGGCGGGAATTGCATCTGCATCAGGAGTCTCCAGGCGTTTGGCTACGCATTATATTTGTAGGAAAATAACATGACGATTTCTAAGTGTCAATCTAAACAGTTCCATAGTAAAATCGCCGCAACAAGACGAGCAAAATCACGATTTTGTAGTCAAATAACAGACAAGATGGGGACATGATGCTGGACATGCAGAAGCGCCTGAATAACCTTTTTTACGCGACCCTGAGTCTGCCTTCAACGGCGATGGGATTTGCGCTCTGTATCCAGATTTCGGCCCTGAGCTGGATTTTGAGCACGCGCTTCAACCTCGAAATTCACGAAATCGGGATCGTCTGGGCGGCCGGACCGCTGGCAGGCATCTTCGGCCAGGTGATCATCGGCTTGATCAGCGACGACGCCTGGTTCTGGGGCGGGCGGCGCCGGCCCTTCATCCTGATCGGCGGCACCCTGGCCGCGCTGATGGTGTTCCTGCTGCCGCGCATCGACGTGGTAGGGAAACTGCTGGGTATCGACGACATGGTCATCGTGGCGGTGATCATCGCGCTGACGCTCGACCTGTCGATCAATATCAGCTTCAACCCGACCCGCTCGATCATCGCCGACCTGACCCCGGAAGGCGAAGCGCGCACCCGTGGCTACACGTGGATGCAGACCGTGTCGGGATTCTTCGGCGTGATGGCCTACGTGATCGGCGCGACCATGGGCAACGACGTGCTCATTTCGGTCGGCGCGGGCATCGTGTTCGTGTTCTCGGTGGTGCCGATGTTCTTCATCAAGGAAGAACGCGAGCTGGTGAAAAAGAACGACACCGCGGCGGCCACCAAAGCCGACTGGGGCCAGCTGTGGCGCATCTACATCGCGCACGGCTTTGCGTGGCTCGGCGTACAGTCGATGTTCGTCTACACCTATGGCTTCATCCAGCAGCAGCTGGTGCCGGCGGGCCTGGAAACCAAGGCGGCGGACGCCATGAGCGGCCAGATCATCGCCTATGCCTTTGCGGTGCTTAATACCGTCGGCTTCCTGCTGCCGGCGCTGGTGCTCGCGCCCCTGGCGCGCAGGATCGGGCGCGTGCACACGCAGGCCGGCTGCATCGCCATCATGGCGGTCGGTTACTTTTTGATTGCGACCATGGCGCGCACGCCGATGATGCTGTACGCGCTGATGGCGGTGGTCGGCATCGGCTGGAGCGCCATGGTCAGCCTGCCGTTTGCGATCATGAGCGACAAGGTGGACAAAAGCCGCATGGGCTTTTTCATGGGCGTGTTCAACCTGTCGGTGGTGCTGCCGCAGCTGATGTCCACCGGCGTGGGCTTCGTACTGAAAAAGGTGCCCGACCAGAGCACCCTGTACATCATCTGCGGCACCTCGCTGACCATCTCGGCGGCCTTGTGGTGCCTGGTGAAGGATGAGGCGCCAGCCACACAGGCCGCGATGCCCGCTCGCGCACACTGATGTCAACGCAAGAGCAGCTTGCTGCGGGGTCGGAAAACCGTACATGATCGACTGGTACAATCGGCGGCGAGCTTGCGCTCGGATCGGGCATCTTCCCCGCAGCGCGCCACCCCGGAAAAACCAGTCATGAAATCAGTCTCAAGAACTTTGAAAGCCTGTGCGGTCCTCGTCGCTATCACCTTGGCTTCCATATCCGGAGCACATGCGTCGGACAGGGTGGATATGGGCATCTTTTCAGTAGCACCCCTGCCTGGGTGGCATAACGAGTGGGATAAAGGACGACGCCTTTTGTCGAGCAAGACAGGGCTGCCGGCGCCCCCGCTGCTGATCCTTGAGTCATGCCAATTGGGAAGCGGGGGCTCGTGCCCATCGGCGTGCGACCTTTCAACGATCAAACGGTCGGGATCCGTGCCCAATCTGCGGTTCGCGCTTAAACCAGTCGAACGCGCAGGTGCTTACGTCGAGTACGAGGCATCGGACCAGACCGACCTGCCGGAAGGGACGATGTACACATCCATTCGCCTGCTATGCGGGCCTGCGGGCTTCGTGTATGCAGCTCAAGTGGATGCAAGCTCCGCTCAAGAGGCACGCCGGGATCTCGACGCGGTCCTTAGTACAATCAGGTGGAGCGAATAGGATTGGCTGCAATTGGACTTCGGATGGATGTCGAGTCCTCGCTGATGGTCCGCTTTTGTGCCAGTCACCCCGATCAAATTGCGTAGTACCACCCAAGCAAAATGGGCAGCCGAAGCTGCCCATTTTTTTACCCGCCTGCCACTTTACTCTGGCTTGGCCAGCTTGCGCGCTTCCTTCTTGGCCTTGGTGGCCGCGTCGTACGGCTTCTTAGGTCCGAGCTTTTTCTCTTCAAAACGACGGTCGCCCGCTTTTTTCGGAGCTGCCTTCTTGACCGCCGGCGCTTCACCATCACGCGTGATGTTCAGCTGCTGACCCGCGACCCACACACCCTTGAGGTGATCGATCAGGTCCGCAGGCATGTCGACCGGCAGGTCGAGCGTGCTGTAGTCGTCATAAATCTCGATGCGGCCGATGAACTTTGACTCGATGTTGGCTTCGTTGGCAATCGCGCCGACGATGTTGCCCGGCTTGACGCCGTGCGCATGACCGACTTCGATACGGAAGGTGCCCATGCCCTCTTCCGACGGACGCGATACGCGCTCGCGCTTGAACGCTGGCGCATCGCCACGGTCGCTGCGCATTGGCGCGTCCGAACGCGGTGCGCGCGCGGCAGGGGCGTTTTCCTGCCACGATGGTGCGCTCTTGGCGTCGCGGTTCGGTTTTTCCAGCAGCAGCGGAATGTCGCCGCGCGCCAGCTTGGCCAGGGCCGCTGCGATTTCGACGGCTGGCACGTTCTGCTCGCGCTCATATTCTTCGATCAGCGAACGGAATACATCGAGTCCGCCGGCGGCCAGCACCTCGGTGATCTGGTCCTTGAATTTGGCGATACGCACGTCGTTGACGGCTTTCACGGTCGGCAAGGTCAGCGGCGCGACTGGCTGGCGCGTGGCGCGTTCGATCGCCTTGAGCAAACCCTGCTCGCGCGGGGTGATGAACAAAATCGCTTCGCCGCTGCGGCCCGCGCGGCCGGTACGGCCGATGCGGTGGGTGTAGCTTTCCGGGTCCGACGGCACGTCGTAGTTGATCACGTGGCTGATGCGTTCCACGTCCAGGCCGCGCGCGGCGACGTCGGTGGCGACCAGGATGTCGATCTTGCCGTTCTTGAGCTGTTCGATGGTGCGTTCGCGCTGCGTTTGCTGCATGTCGCCGTTAATCGCGGTGGCCGCGAAGCCGCGCGCCAGCAGCTTGGTCGCCAGTTCTTCGGTACCGAGCTTGGTGCGCGCGAAGATGATCATGCCGTCGAACGGTTCCGCTTCCAGAATGCGGGTCAGCGCTTCGAGCTTCTGCATGCCGCTCACCATCCAGTAACGCTGGCGGATATTGTCGGCGGTGCCGGTCTTGGCGGCGACGGTGACTTCTGCCGGATCGCGCAGGTAAGTCTTGGCGATGCGCTTGATCGCGGACGGCATGGTGGCCGAGAACAGCGCGGTCTGGCGCGATTCAGGGGTTTTTTGCAGGATCTGTTCGACGTCGTCGATAAAGCCCATGCGCAGCATCTCGTCGGCTTCGTCGAGCACCAGCGTTTTGAGCTTGGACAGATCGAGCGAACCTTTTTCCAGGTGGTCGATCACGCGGCCCGGGGTGCCGACGATCACGTGCACGCCGCGGCGCAAGGCCTGCAGCTGGGGACCGTAGCTCTGGCCGCCGTAGATCGGCAGGACGTGGAAATCTTTAATGTGCGTTGCGTACTTCTGGAATGCTTCGGCGACCTGGATGGCCAGTTCGCGGGTTGGTGCGAGCACCAGCGCCTGTGGCGACTGCTGCTTGATGTCGATGCGCGACAGAATCGGCAGCGCGAAGGCCGCGGTCTTCCCGGTTCCGGTCTGTGCCTGCCCCAGCACGTCGCGATTGGCCAGGAGCAGCGGGATGGTGGCAGCCTGGATCGGCGACGGCGTTTCGTAACCGACCTCTTTCATGACCTTCAGCACTTGGGCGCTCAGGTTGAGTTCGGAAAACAGTAGTACAGGGGTTTCAGACATAGGACACTCACAATTTGACTAGCTAGCCCGACGGGAAAGCATCCTGCAGTTTACTCTCTTGTAGTCCAGAATGCGATTTTTTGTAACGGAGTTGCGTGCAAGTGGGGTGTAATTGAGGCTATTCGTGCAATCTAATCGTCGTTAACGCGCTCCCCGCCCTTCTCGCGCCATTCCCAAAATGACACAACCCCGCCACACTCGCGTGCACCGGGGTTGTTTTCAGCACCGGGATCAACCCGGTAGAACACGCATTAGAACTTGTAATTCGCGCCCATCAGGAAGGTGCGGCCATACTTCTGGTATTCCAGCGGTTTGTTGCGGTCGCCAGCGTAGGTTTCATACGCGGTGTCGCCAACGTTATTAACCTGCAACACCAATCCCAAGCCCTTGAAGCTACCTTCGGTGAAGTTGTACCCGATCTGGAAGTCGACCACATCTTCGCCAACGACATAGCGCAAGCTGCGGTCATTGGCAAAGTTGCCGATTTCACCAACAAAATCGGAACGTTTGCGCTGGCTCACGCGGGTCTCGAAACCATTCTTTTCATAGTACAAAGTCAGGTTGGTCACGCGCTTCGACAGACCCGGCAGCGGAATGTTCTTGCCGATATTGCTGTCCGGATCTTCAATCGCGATCGAGCTCTTGCTGTGAGTCGCACTGGCCGAGACGCCGAAACCATCCAGCACCGGCGTAAGCAAGCTCAGCGGCAGCGATGCCGACAGTTCCAGGCCCTTCAGCTTGCCGCCATTGCCGTTATACGGCGCCTTGTAGTTACCAATCGCGGTAATTGCGTTGGTGCCAGGAACATATTTGGAGAAATCGTAATCCTTGGTTTGCGTAAAGATGTACGTATCGAGCTTTTTGTGGAAAGCCGCGACCGCGAAGTACGCCTTGTTGCCGAAATACTTTTCGTACGACAGATCGAGTGCCTTGGCGCGCCAGGGATCGAGGCGCGCGTTACCACCGTTGGCGCTCGGCTTGAAGTCCGTGGTGCCAACGTTAAAATCGAGCGCCGAGCGTAACTGGTCGATACGCGGACGGGCCAGTTGCTTGGCGGCCGCAAAACGAACGGTCTGCTGGTTGCCCAGGCCAAACGCCAGATTCAGGCTCGGCAGGTAATCCGTGTAGGTCATGCCATCCTGGACGGGTTTGACCTGGGTGCCGGCGGGGGCTGTGCCATCAAAATAGTTGGCTTTGGACGACTGCTCGGTATGCTGCACCTGCACGCCCACATTGCCCTTGACGGTGACCGAACCGATTTCGCTGTCGATATTGGCCTTGACGAAGCTGGTAGTGATCTTTTCGTTCACTTCCCACGCCTTCGAAATCAGGAATGACTCGGTCGAGCTCGGGTTAAAGTTCATGTATTGGCTGACAACGCCAGGCACGTTCCACGCAGGAACCATGCCGGTGCCGGCAAAGCCCAGATCGATCTGCCCGTACGACAGCTCGCTTGGAACCGGACCCGGTGCGCCGCGCAGGGTGATCGCGCCTTCCGGCTGAATCTTGCTCTTGGTGCGGTCGGCGTAGTTAACACCCACGTCCAGGCCCGAGAAGTAGCTTTGCAGCATGGTCGGCATCGGCAGCGAGGCGACCAGCTTGAAGCCCTTGAGTTCGTCTTCAATGCTTGGCGTCTTGCCGTAGCCCGAGCCGTAGATCGTGTTGCGCAGATACAGGTTTTTAGGGTCGCTGTAGTTCAGGCGGCCGCCGATTTGCGAGAAGCCGCCGGTGGCGAATTTCAGGTCGACGGTGTCGAGGAAAGGATCGCCGGCAGCGTTGCTCAGTTGCAGGTTGTTTTCCAGGCTCACTTCATCCCGGTTCGCCTTCGAGTAGCTGACGTCCGCAAACACGGACCAGCCATCGAAGCGCAGGGTGTTGCCCCAGCCGATCGCCTTGATTTCATCCTTGCGGTTGTTGTACATGCCGCGCACCAGCGGATATACGCCGCTGGCCGAGCCGCCCGTCAGCACGCCGTTCGAGGTGGTTGCGGGCGTGTACATCAGGCCCGGCTCGAAGCCGCCGTTGTAGTTGCTCAGGTTGACTTCGTATTGATTGGCCGTTTCCTCGCGCTTGAATTTCGACGCGTACATATCGATCATGCTGGTCCAGGTCTTGTTGGGACGATATTGCAGGACACCCATGACGCCATCGCGCTTGTTGGTACCGCTGCGCGCGACCGACTTCAAACCATCCATCAAGGAGGTGCCGGCAGGCACGCCAGGACGCGAGTCGGTTTTCCACGGCTCGTACAAACCAGTTTCGTTGGACAACACCGGCGACGCCAGGTGCGCGTAACCGATCGCAATACCGATCGTGCGGTCGGCGAACTGGTCGATGTAGCTGACGCTGAAACGGTTACCGGTGTCTTTCGCATTGGCAATGCCGCCGAGCGAGTTTTTCTCGCCGCGCACATTCATCGCGATGGTGCGCTTGCCGAACGACAGCGGACGCACGGTTTGCATGTCGATGGTGCCGGACAAGCCCTGGCCGACGAGGCCGGCGTCCGGGGTCTTATAAATGGTCACGCCGCTGAGCAGCTCGGATGGATACTGGTCGAATTCGACGCTGCGGTTGTCGCCCGTGCTGACCTGTTCACGGCCATTGAGCAGGGTGGTCGAAAAGTCCGGCGACAGGCCGCGTACGCTGATAACCTGGGCGCGGCCGCCGACGCGCTGCGCCGCCAAGCCGGGGAGGCGGGCGATCGATTCAGCAATACTAACGTCCGGCAACTTGCCGATATCTTCCGCGGAGATAGCCTCGACGATGGAAGACGAATCCTTTTTCACCGAAATCGCGTCCTCGATACCGCGGCGAATGCCCGACACCTTGACCGTTGTGATCGGCTGATCGCTTGCTTGCGGCGCAGCGGAAGCTTGCGCATAGACGTTGCCCGACATGGCGGACACGAACAGCGCGCAGCCGGCAGCGACCGGGCTCAGTGGGAATGCGGCACTCTTGGTACGGGTATTGGCGAAAAATTTCATTCTGTCCCCTCATCTCATCATTACTACACAATTCCCGTATCTTCAGCATGGCGGCGACTGCACGGGTTCCAAATGCAACGTTCTAGGACGCTCTGAGCCGATTCTGTACTAAAACTAGATGCACTGTCAACGTGAGTTGCGTACGACTACGGAAAAGTGCGGTTTTTGCATCGCCTACCGGCTGCGATGGGGTGGCTCGTTGTATTTCGGCTACAGAACACGGTAAAGACAGCTGTAGTCCGACTACATCATCCGGATTTTTCCTTGCTTTGGATAGTTTTCGCACCAAGCTAGTGCAATCTTCCTTTTTGGAAATTTATCGTTACTACATTTTTGTAGCAGATTCCGTAGTAAAAAACCACACCATGGATACCCACGCCGTTGCACCCGATCAAAAAATGCCCGGATGCTGGACCCGCAGACGATCTCTGCGGCGTATTAAGACAGTATTGACACGCCATGTAGCTAAACTAGCACCTGTAAAGCTGACTGATCGCCGCCGCGCCATGGCGTTTGATAGCCATCCTCTTCTGTAGTATGCTTTATCGATAACAAGACCATGTAGCCATACTACGCGACTGCACAGACAGTCATCCCTGACACATTGGAGACAGCATGACCCCAGCAGGAAGCCGCACGCCCCTACTCCGACTGTTTGCTCTTGCTGCCCTGGGAAGTGCCGCCGCGCTTGCCGGCGCCGCATCCCTGCCGGCCGCACGCATTTCCCACCTCGAACCGCCCTCTTGGTGGACCGGGATGCGGCACAGCAAACTCCAGCTGATGGTCCACGGGGAGCGCATCGCCGATACCCGCCCCGTCATCGACTATCCGAGCGTGCGCATCGAAGCGGTCACCCAGGTCGCGAACCGCAACTACCTCTTCATTGACCTGATGATCGGGCCTGACGCCAGACCGGGCACATTCGACATCCTGTTCAAGGAGGGCGCCCGCACCATCCGCTACCCCTACCAACTGCAGGCGCGCGACGCCGGATCGGCCCAACGCCAGGGCTTCGGCAGCAAGGACGCCATCTACCAGATCATGCCCGACCGCTTCGCCAACGGCGACCCGGCCAACGACAACGTCCCCGGCATGGCCGACCAGGCCAACCGCACCTCGGGCACCGCGCGCCATGGCGGCGACCTGCGCGGCGTGGCCGACCATCTGGACTACATCGCGGCCATGGGCTTCACCCAGATCTGGCCCACGCCGCTGGTCGAAAACGACATGCCGGCCTACTCCTACCACGGCTATGCGGCCACCAACCATTACCGCATCGACCCGCGCTACGGCAGCAACGAGGACTACCGCCGGCTCTCGGCGCAGGCGCGCAAGAAAGGTATCGGCATCATTCAGGATGTGGTGCTGTCGCATATCGGCAGCCACCACTGGTGGATGAAAGACTTGCCGGGCCCGGACTGGACCACCAACGGCGGCACGTTCACGCCCACCCAGCACCATCGCGTATCGGTGCAGGACCCGTACGGATCGCAGCAGGACCGCGCCAACTTCACCAAGGGCTGGTTCGCCAGCAGCATGCCGGACCTGAACCAGGCCAACCCGCTGGTAGCCAACTACCTCATTCAGAACAACATCTGGTGGATCGAGTACGCCGGCTTGTCCGGCCTGCGCATCGACACTTACGGCTACTCCGACAGCGCCTTCCTCACCGAGTACACGCGGCGCCTGATGGCCGAATATCCCAATCTGAACCTGGTGGGCGAAGAATGGCACAAGTCGCCGGTGGTGGTGTCGCACTGGCAGCGCGGCAAAGTCAACTTCGACGGCTACATCAGCTACCTTCCCAGCCTGATGGACTTTCCGCTGGCCGAAACCATCCGCGCCACCCTCGCCGCCACCGATCCGGCACCGGGCTTCACCGACGTCTACGAAATGCTTTCGCAAGACCACCTGTATCCGGACCCCGGCAATCTGGTGCTGTTCGAGGGGAACCACGACATCGCGCGCACCTTCAGCGTGGTCGGCGAAGACCTCAAGCTGTACAAGATGAGCCTCGCCATGCTCATGACCTTGCCGCGCATACCTCAGTTCTACTACGGTACCGAGGTGCTCATGACCAGCGAAACCAAAATCCGCGACGACGCCAGCTTCCGCCAGGACTTCCCGGGCGGCTGGCGCGCCGACGCGGCCAGCGCCTTTACCGGCGATGGATTGAACGCCCAGCAGCGCGAGGCCCAGGCCTTCGTCAAGAAGCTGGTCAACTGGCGCAAGTCGCACAGCGTCATCCACCACGGGAAGACCATGCAGTACGGCGCCGAGAATGGCACCTGGGTTTACTTCCGCTACGACGGCAAGAAAAAGGTCATGGTGGCGCTGAACAAAGGCGACAAGGACGCCGTGCTGCCGTTAGAGCGCTTTCACGAAATGCTCAAGGGCGCCAAAAGCGGCACCGATGCCATCACCGGTGCCACCCATGCCCTCGCAACGGCACTGACCCTGCCGGCCCGTTCGGCATTGATCCTGGAGATTGAATGAAGTACCTGATCGCGCTGGCGGCCGCCATCGCCATGCCAATCACCGCGGCTGCCGGCAAGCCTGGCGTGGACGCCTTCTTCGACGCCATGGCGATCAGCGTTCCGCCGGGCCAGCAACCGCAGTTCGTGGTGGGCGACAACCTGGCGGGCTACTTCGAGGGCTACACCCAGAGCTACGACAGGGGTGCCGGCTACACGATCAGGAATGCCTCCATGTTCGAGGGCTACGCCACGTTTGTAAACGGCACACCCAACGAACGCACACGCTCCAGCGAACAGGTTCTCCCTTACGGCCACCGGGTGCGCCACGCCGGCGGCGCCATCGAGGAAATGGCGCTGCTGTCGAAAAAGCACGCGCTCGCGATCCGGCTGACCAACCCGGCCGACGCCGAGCTGGCAGTGCAGGCGCTGCTCAAGGCGCCGGGCGCCATCGGCCGCGACGGCGACGTTGTGGTCGTGGCGCCAGCCGATGCCATGGGTCTTTTCACCGCCATCGCAGCCAACCGCCCCTTCGTGCTGGGCGACGGCCTCACCCTGCGCAGCGCGCAAGCGGTGCGTGACATGACGGTGGTCGTGGCCTTTGGCGACACCGCAGCCCAGGCCAGCGAACGCGCACTGGCGCAGGTGAAGCTTGAGCCGATCGACGCCGAACGCAAGGCACTATATGAAGCGCTGACCAAAAGCTACCTGTCCACCAGCGACGCCGAATACAACAAGGCGCTCAACTGGGCCAAGGCCGCCAGCCGCATGTTCGTGGTCGAGGAATTCGGCACCGGCATCTGGGCCGGCCTGCCGTGGTTTCGCGACAACTGGGGCCGCGACACCTTCATCGCCCTGCCCGGCACCTTGCTGGTATCGGGCCAGTTCGACGAAGCCAAAGCCGTGCTGTCGAATTTCGCGCGCTACCAGAACCTGCGCGAACCGCGCGACAAGGAGTACGGCCGCATTCCCAACCGCGTCGCGGCCGGCGACAGCATTATCTACAACACCGTCGACGGTACGCCGTGGATGCTGCGCGAAGCCTTCGAGTACATCCAGTACACCGGCGACAAAGCCTTTGCGCGCCAGATGTACCAGCTCGCCCTGCCCTACTTCGACGGCGCCCTCGCCAACTATGTCGACCAGGACGGCCTGCTGGCGCACGATTCGGCCGACACCTGGATGGACGCCCGCATCGACAACAAGGACCCGTGGTCTGCACGCGGCCCGCGCGCCGTCGAAATCCAGGCCCTGTGGCACACCGCCCTCAAGACCGGCGCCTGGCTGGCAACGCAGGCCGGCGACAAGGGCCGCGCGCGCCAGTGGAACGCACTGGCCGCCAAGGCGCAGCGCAGCTTCCTCAAGCTGTACTGGGACGGCAGCAGCATGGCCGACCGCCTTCGTGACGACGCCAGCCGCGATACCAAGATCCGTCCCAACCAGCTGATGCTGGTGTCCATTCCGTTCGACGACTTCATTGCGCCCTTGGTGCAGGCGCGCGTGACGCGCAACGCGGTGTCCGAACTGCTCTACCCCTACGGCATTGCTTCGCTGAGCCAGAACGATCCCTACTTCCATCCGCGCCATGAAAACCCGGCCTTTCACCACAAGGATGCGGCCTACCACCAGGGCACCATCTGGGGCTGGAATGCCGGCTTCACGGTCACGGCGCTGAACAAATTCGGCTACCAGGACCTGGCCTGGAAATTGAGCCAAAACCTGGGCCAGCAAATCCTCGGCCTCGGCACACTGGGGAACATGAGCGAACTGCTCGACGCCCTGCCCGGCGACGACGGCAAGCCCACACCATCCGGCACCTACGCTCAGTCGTGGAGCGTGGCCGAGTATGCGCGCAACGGCTACCAGGACTACGTCGGCTTCCGGCCACGCCTGCTCGACAACACGCTGGCCTTCACGCCGGCGATCCCCGCCGCGTGGAGCGAGTTTTACGCGACCCTGCCCTTCGGCGCAGCGGACAGCATCGAAGTCGATTTCCGCCGCGTGGGCAAGCAGCAGCACTGGACGCTGCGTCTGAACGGCGGCGCGCCGCGCAAGGTGTCGTTCAACTTCCTGAACGGCGACAAGAGCCGATCGCAGCTCGCGTTCGAACTCGCTCCCGGCAAACCGGCCCTGCTGGTGACGGGTGGCGGCAAGGCCACGGTCAACGGCAAGCCGCTCGCGGTGCGCCCGCGCCAGGCCAGCTATGCCAGCGAGATCGGCGAACTCGTTTTCCAGACGCCCCGGCGCTACCGCGCCGACGACTTCCCCATGCTCAAATCGAAGGATGCCTTGAAGGGCATCGTCGAACGGAAGGAATACCGCTGATGTTCAAGACCACCCACCTGCTCGCCGCCGTCCTGTTCTCGGCCAGCGCCGCCAGCATCGCCGACAGCGGCACGCTGGCCGCGCCCATGTACCTGCGCGGCGGCTTCAATGGCTGGGGCATTGACCATCCGCTGGCTTACAAAGGCAAGGGCGTGTACGAAGCGGAGATCCTGGTCAGCCCCGGCTATCACGGCTTCAAGGTCGGCAGCAAGGACTGGTCGGCCGAATGGGTGATCGACCCGACCGCCAGCGTCACCGTCGCCGCCGGCGCCAGCTACAAGATGCAACCCCGGCCCGGTCCCGAGGACTACCTGTTCGTCAAAAAGACATCGACCTGGCGCTTTTCCATCGACGCCTCCGACCCGGCGGCGCCGCTGCTGCGCGTGGCGCAGACAGGCACGCCGCCCGCCAGCACGGCCGATCCGCACCAGGGCCACGCCGTCATCAGCCCCAGCGAATACCGCATCATTGATGGCGCCACTGCCACGGTGCGCTTCTCGACGCCGGACGTGCATGCGACGCTGCGCAGCTATACCCAATCGACCACAATGCCGCTGCGCGACCCCGGCCCGCAATCGGCCACCTATCGAGAGGCCGCAGGCCAGCCCACGGTGCGCAGCGGCAGCCTCGCCTTCGACGCGCTGTTCGCACTGGCGCTCGATGAAATGAAGCAGAATGCGGTCGCGCAAATCAAGGATGGCAACTACAACGGCGCCAGCGCCATCGACTGCGACTGCTTCGAAACCGGCGAAAAATGGCACTACGTCTGGACACGCGACCTGTCGTACGCAGCCGACCTGGGGCTGGCGATGCTCGACCCGGAGCGGGTGCGCAACTCGCTCGACTTCAAGCTGTCCGGCTACCGGCCCGGTATCACCCGCGCGCCGCAGGTGGCGGGCAGCGCCGACGGCATGCAGATCATCCAGGATACCGGCAGCGGCGGCAGCTGGCCGGTCAGCACCGACCGCGTAGCGTGGGTACTCGGCGCCGAAGCGGCGCTCAATAATTTGCCGCCGGCGCAGCGCGCACCGTTTGTGGAGCGCGCCCTGAAAGCGCTGGTCAACACCCTGGAAAACGACCGGCTGGCTGCGTTCGACGCCGCCTCCGGTCTGTACATGGGCGAACAATCCTTTCTCGACTGGCGCGACCAGAGCTACGCCGCCTGGATCGTGGGCGACCTGGCCTCGCTGGCCAGCTCGAAAGCCCTGTCGACCAACGTCCTTCACTACAAGGCGCTGACCCTGGCCGCATCGCTGGCACACGACAGCGGCGACCACGCACGTTCGGCCAGATATGGCCGCTGGGCCACGGCGCTCAAGCGCAGCATCAACGAGCGCCTGTGGCTTGAGGACGCCGGCATGTACAGCAGCTTGAGCGCGCCCCACTTCGACGGGGCGCCAATGCATAAATTCGACTGGCTCGGACAAGCGCTGGCCATCGTCACCGGCGTGGCCGACGGCGAACGCGCGCGCCGCATCCTGGCCAGCTATCCGCACGGGCCGATGGGCGCACCCGTGATCTACCCGCAGCAGCAAGGCACGCCGGTGTACCACAACCGCGCCATCTGGCCGTTCGTGACCGCCTACGGCCTCAAGGCCGCCAGCCTGCGCGCCAACGTCAGCGTGGCCGACGCCGCATACGGCACGCTGATGCGCGGCGCCGCGCTGAACCTGTCGAACATGGAAAACCTGGAGTGGATCTCCGGCCAGCCGCTGCTGCTCGATGAACAGCAGCCTGCACTGATCGGCCCCGTGATCAACTCGAAGCGCCAACTGTGGTCGGTCGGCGGCTACCTCGGCATGGTGATCGGGAACGTGTTCGGCATCAGCGTGACAAGCAGCGGCATCGATGTACGTCCATTTATCACCGCCAAGCTGCGGCGCGAGACGTTTGGCGCGGCCTCCGTCATCACCCTCAATAACCTGACCCTGCGCGGCAAGCGCATGAACGTCCGGATCGCACTGCCCGCCGCCAGCAAGGAAGACGGCTACTATCCGGTCAAGAACATCGCCATCGGCGGCGTGCCGGCAGCGGCGTCGCTCACGTGGCAACAACTGCCGGATAACGCGACCATCGATATCGCGCTCGGTCCACTGCAGGAAGGCGACCAGCAGATCCGCCGCGTCGATGCGGCGCCCTACGCCGAAGGGCCCGACGTTTTCGGACCGCGCGAACCGGGCATCGCCAAGGGCACTGAAGCGGCCACGCTGCGGATCGATGCGAACGGCAATGGTGCCGGCACCGTGTACAACATCTACCGCGACGGCAAGCTGGCTGCCGCCAGCGTCGCCGCCGGCGCCTGGAGCGACCGCGCTGCGCCGGCGGCCGCGTGCTACGCTGTCGAGGCGCAATTTTCCGCTTCGGGCAATCGCAGCCACCACAGCGTGCCGCACTGCACCGGCACGGTGATCGAGATCCCCCTGATCGGCGCCGCCCTTGCGCAGACGCCGCTGAAGGACTGGGGCAAGCCGGGCGAGCGCCTGCGTTTCGGCGCGGTAAGGGTCGCGCAGGCTGGCGAATACGGCCTGCAGGTGCGCTACCATAATCGCGCCAACCAGATCAACCTTGGCATCAGCGGCGGCGTAAAATGGCTGGTCCTGAAAGACGCCGCCGGCCGCATTGCGGCGCAGGGCGTGGTGCAGCTGCCGCATGCGCGCATCGACAAGACCGGCACGCCACCGGTGATGTCGACGCCCTTGCGGACCCGCCTCAAGCCGGGCCGATACTCGCTGGAGATGAGCGACTTCTATAATATGAGCTACCTGCAAAGTAACAGCACCTTCAGCGCGGCCGGTGGCGCCGAAGGCCCATCCAACAAGTTCGATGTGTACGGCGCGCGGCTGCTGCGCCTGAAGTAAAAAAGGAAAACGCAATGACACTGGCACGAGTTACGCTGGCCGCGGCAAGCCTGCTGCCGCTGGCCGCGGGCGCCACCACGGTGCGCGTCCATTACGAGAGCCCGAAGGATGGCGTCACCATCCGTGGCGACAAGGGACCGATGTCCTGGTCGAAGGGCGCAGCGGCCAAGAGCGACGACGCCAAGGTATGGACCTATACCTGGCCCGACGACCTGGGCGACGTCGTCATGAAGCCCACCCTCGGTGACGAAAAAGTCGCCATCGGCGGCACCTACAAGCTCGCCGCCGGCAGCACGCGCGACATCTATCCTTTTTTTGGTGCTCCGTTCGGCAAGGTGAAAATCATTCCCGGCTTCGCCTCGCCCCAGCTCAAGAACAGCCGCAATCTGCGCATCTACCTGCCGCCCAGTTACGACGAAAATCGGGCCAAGCGCTATCCCGTGCTGTACATGCACGACGGCCAGAACCTGTTCGACGCAAAAACCGCCGCCTTTGGTGTCGAATGGGGTGTGGACGAAACGGTGAACCGGCTGGTAGCCACCGGCATCATGGAAGAGATCATCGTGGTCGGCATCGACAATACGCCGGAACGCATCGCCGAATACACGACTTGCTGCGACCCGCAGTACGGCGGCGGCCAGCTCGACACCTATCAGCGCTTCGTGGTCGACACCGTCAAGCCGTATATCGACAGCACGCTGCGCACCATGCCGGCAAAGGAATCGACCGCCATCATGGGTTCCTCCCTGGGCGGCCTTGCATCGGTCTGGATCGCGCAGAAAAATGCGGCGGTGTTTTCAAAGGCGGCGTCGGTGTCCGGTTCGTTCTGGTGGAACAAGCAGGAATTCGTCACCAGCCTGCCGCCACGCCTGCCGGTCAGGTTCTACCTCGATGCCGGCACCGTCAAGGATGGCCTTGAAGATACCGTCAAGATGCGCGACGCGATGCTCAAACAGGGCTACCGCCAGGACGCCGACCTGTTTTACCACGTGGCCGAAGGCGCAACCCACAACGAAAAATCGTGGGCTGCGCGCGTCGACAAGCCGCTCACGTGGTTCTTCCCCTGGCAGTAAGCGACCAGGCGGCTGTGGCGGTCAGCGCTTGCGGCGCTGCAGGTCGAGCGAGGTAACCTTGGCGAAATCGATCGGCTTGACGATATGGTCGTCGAAGCCGGCCTCCATCGCCTGCTCGCGATCGCGCGCCTGGCCGTAGCCGGTCAGAGCCACCAGCACCGCGTCGTCCATGCCGGGCAGTACGCGCATTTTGGCCGCTACCTCGTAGCCGCTCATGTCGGGCAAGCCGATATCGAGGAATACATAGGTCGGCCTGAACTCGGCCGCGCGGTCGAGCGCCTGCTGCCCGTTGTACGCCACCTTCACATCATGGCCGCTGATGCCGAGCAGCTCGGCCAGCATGTCGGCCGCGTCGACGTTATCGTCCACCACCAGGATGCGCGCAGCGCCGGCGTCATCGGCGCCCGGCACGGCGGCGCTATCGTCAGCGCTGCCGACCGCGTCGATCGGCAGGCGCACCTCGAACACGCTGCCCTGGCCTACCCCGGCGCTGGAGGCGCTGACGGTTCCATGGTGCAGGGCGACGAGCGTGCGCACCAGCGACAGGCCGATGCCCAGGCCGTCCTGCACCCGGTCCGGCGTAAAGCCATCCTGCGCGAACAGGTCGAAAATGTAATCGAGCTTGGTGGCGTCAATGCCGATGCCGTTGTCCGCGATGCGGATCAGGATTTCCTGTCCGATCACCTCGGCCGAGAGCTTGACGACGCCGCCCGGCGGCGTGAACTTGAAGGCATTGTGCAGCAGGTTGCCGACGATTTGCGCCAGCCGCACATGGTCGCCGCTGAGCCACACTTCGTGCGCCGGCAGCCTCACTTCGAGCGCCTGGTTGCGGCTTTCGGCGATGTGCGTCACCGACTCGCGCGCGCTGCCGATAAAGGTCTGCAGTTCCACGCGCTCTTCGTGCAGCGTGATCTTGCCCTGCGAAATACGGGCCACGTCGAGCAGGTCTTCCACCAGCCGCACCAGGTGGCCGGTATGGCGCAGGATGGTCTGGCGTGCCTTGTCCTGGCGCTCCGGCACGTTCGGATCGAGGCGGCACAGCAGCTCGACCGCGTTGCGGATCGGCCCCAGGGGATTGCGCAGTTCATGCGCCAGCGTGGCCAGGAATTCGTCCTTGCGGCGGTCGACATCGCGCAGTTCGCGTTCGACCTTGCCCAGCCGGAGCAGCGCCTTGACGTTGGCGACCAGTTCTTCGGGCTCGATCGGCTCGAACAGATAATTATCGGCGCCGCCTTCGAGCGCCCTGATCTTGTCGGCCACGCCAATGTACGAGGCCGACGTTTGCAGCACCAGCACGGCGCGCGTGTCGGGGTCGGATTTGAGCAGGCGGCACACTTCGAAGCCGTTAATGTCGGGCAGCTTGACGTCGAGCAGAACCAGGTCCGGCTTGTCTTCGCGCGCGCGCAACAGGGCCGAGTTGCCGTCGGCGGCCTCGATCACCGTGAAACCGGCACGCGTGAGGATGCGCGACTTGGCGTAGCGCGCTCCTTCGCTGTCGTCGACGTTGAGGATCAGGGAATCGGCAAATGGCATGGACTGCATGGTGGACCTCAATCCGGTTAGTAGGAATACGGCGGTACGGCGGCATTGCCTCCCTCTGCCGTATAGGTCAGCGGGATCGACACCCAGAACACGGAACCGGCGCCCGGCACGCTGTCGACGCCGACCGACCCGCCCAGCAGGCCGGCCAGATTACGGCACAGCGGCAAGCCCAGGCCCGTTCCCTTGACGCGCGTCTGCAAGCGGTTTTCGATCTGGCTGAACTCCTCGAAAATGAGTGCCTGGTCCGACTCAGCGATTCCGAGCCCGGTATCGGACACGCTGAAGTGCATCATACCCTGCTCCGGCAGAAGCGCCGCCCGGACCGTGATATCACCCCGTTCGGTGTATTTGATCGCGTTCGATATGAAATTGCGCAGGATCTGCGACAGCTTGCCCTGGTCGCTGTGCAGCGCCAGCTCCGCTTCGGGCTCCTGGAACGTCAGTGCCAGGTTGGGGCTATGCAGCAAGGGTCGCAGCAGGCCGCGCAAGGTGCTGAACATGTCGGCCACCAGAAAGCGCTCGGCCCGCACATCGACCTTGCCCGCTTCGATCTTGGCCAGATCGAGCAGGTCGTCGACCATCTCGTTCATGGCGACCGTGCCCTGCAAAATGTAGCTGACCTGCTTCTCCTGCTCGCCCGACAGCTCGCCGTCGGCGCGCGCCAGCAGCAGCTTGGCAAGGGCCCGGATCGAACTCAGTGGCGTGCGAAATTCGTGGCTCATGTTCGACAGGAAGCGCGACTTCATCTGGTCGGCGCGGCGCAGGTGGTCGGCCTTCTCGTCGAGCTCCGCGTACAGGACCTTGACGGCGCGGTTGTTCTCTTCGAGTTCGCGCGTGAGCTGCAGCAGCTCTTCCTGGCGTGCCTTGAGTTCATCGAGGGTGCCGAGCAGTTCCTGGTTTTGCTGCTGCACCTCGCCCAGCATCGAATCGGGCGCCTGCGCGTTGAGGTGGGCGCACATGTCGCCCACCATGCGCGCCGTCATGCGCGGCGCATCGCTGGAAAAGCGCTTTTGCAGCACGATCCGGGTGCCGCTGGCGCGCGCGGTGCTGATGTCGCAACGGTCCATCAGGCGGCGCGCACCCAGGATGCCCAGGCCCATGCCGGTCGATGACTGGTAGCGCCCGGACAGCACCAGGTCGAGATCGGCGATGCCGGGGCCCTGGTCGTCGATGCGGATTTGCAGCGCCTGCACGCCGTCGGCGTCCTCGATCGAAAACTCGACCTTGCCGCCATGCGCATAATTGAAGACGTTACGCGCCAGTTCGGACACCGAGGTGGCGATGCGCACCTGATCCTGCATGGCGAAGCCGCACAGCACCGCGATCTCGCGCGCCCGCTGGCGGGCTCCGACCACATCGAGCTCGGTGCCGATCGCGATCTTGAGAATGCGCAGCGACATTACCCAAGTTCCCTTTCGCGCACCACCAGCACGCTGGCGTCGTCGCGCTGGCGCGCGAAATCGCGGTACAGCACTGCCGCGATCAGGCCCGGGTGGCGGAACGCCAGGCCCGGATAGGCATCGAGGTCCCAGCGCGTTCCCAGGCCATCGGAATGCATGATCAGCATGGCGCCGGGCGCCCACGGATGGGTGAACGTCTGCACCTTGCGCAGATTGCTGCCGACAATGCCGTTGTGCGACATCAGGTGGCGCCGCGCGCTGCCATCGAAGATGCAGCCGGCGATATTGCCGATGCCGGCAAAAGTGAGTTCGCCAGCGTCGCAATCGATTGCGGCCAGGGCCACGGCGGCGCCGCGGGTGCCGTGCAGCGCGCCATGCGCCAGCTGCATCAGTTCCGACACGCCCACGGCGGCACGGTCGACCACCAGCGCGACCGCCGCCTCGGATGCGACCGCCGCTTCCGGGCCGTGGCCCAGGCCATCGGCCATGCCGAACGTCAGGCCCCATTTGGCGAAACCGAAGTCCCAGGCGTCGCCGCACACGTCTTCGCCCGGCATCGGCAGGCATACCGCGCCCGCTTCCCAGTCCGACACGGGCGCGCCGGCCGCGCCGCTCCACACCGTCATGCGCAGTACCGTACCCTGGCCTTCGACCGAATAGATATCGAATTCGGGCGTCAGGCGGCCGATGGCGCCCAGTCCCACGCCGTATGTGCCGGCGGTGGAATTACCGTCTTCCATGCGCAGCGCCACATTGGCCATGCCGGGACCGCGGTCGAGCGCGATCACTTCCACGCCGGCGCGCTCGCCCGCATGCAGCGCGCGCAGCAGGATCTCGCCTTCGCGGGCATGCTTGACGATGTTGGTGGCCGCTTCGGTGATCACGATGGCCAGCTGGCCGGCGCGCGTTTCGTCGAACCCCAGCTGGCGTGCCAGGGTATTGCCGGCGCGGCGGGCCGATGCGATTTCGCTTAATTCGCCTACGTGATACGCCGCTTGCCTGCCTAATCTGTTCAAAACAGCTTCCATTTCGCGATTGTGACGGTCGTGCCCTTGCCCGGCGCGCTGTCGAGGATGAAGTCGTCGGCCAGGCGGCGCGCGCCGGACAGGCCCAGGCCCATGCCGCCGCCGCTGGTGTAGCCGTCGGTCAGGGCCAGGTCGATATCGGCGATGCCCGGCCCCTCGTCGATGAAGCTGACCTTGACGCCGCGCTTGCCGCCGCGTTCGACCAGTTCGAGTTCGGCGCGTCCGCCACCGCCGTAGCGCAGCGTATTGCGCGCCAGTTCGCTGGCGGCGGTGACCATCTTGGTTTGTTCGATCAGGGAGAACTTGAGAGCGACCATTTCATCGCGCACCAGCTTGCGCAGGCGGACCACATCTTCATCGGTGACCAAGGGCGCGTGGACCAGGCCATCGGCGCCGCTCACGGCACGCCCCGCCGTTGCGCGGCGGTCATTCCCGTTCCTGCTGCAGCAAGGCCAGGCCGCGTTCGACGTTCAGGGCGGTGCTCACGCCGTCGAGCGTCAGGCCCAGCTCCACCAGTGTGATCGCCACGGCCGGCTGCATCCCCACCAGCACCGTGCGGGCGTCGAGAATGCGGGCCATGGCCGCCGTGTGGCTGATCATGCGGCCGATGAAGGAGTCGACGATGTCGAGCGCCGAGATGTCGATCAGCACGCCCGTTGCGCGATCCTTGACGATGCGCGCGGTCAGGTCGTCCTGCAGCGTCATGGCCAGGCGGTCGTGCATGTCGACCTGGATCGTCACCAGCAGCAGACGGCCCATTTTCAGGATCGGTATGCGTTCCATGGCTTAGCGCGCGTTCTGCGGATGGGTGATGGTCGAGCCGGTGCGCTTGAGCGCCACCACGAAGGCGTCGGCCAGGGTGGCCTTGGTGACCACGTCTTCCAGATTCACGCCGAGGTGCACGATGGTCTGGGCGATCTGCGGGCGGATGCCGCTGATGATGCAGTCGGCGCCCATCAGGCGCGCGGCGGCGATGGTTTTGAGCAGATGCTGGGCCACCAGGGTATCCACGGTCGGCACGCCGGTGATGTCGATGATCGCGATCGAGGCGCCGGTGTCGACGATTTTCTGCAGCAGGTTCTCCATCACCACCTGGGTGCGGGCGCTGTCGAGCGTACCGATCAGCGGCAGCGCCAGCACGCCTTCCCACAGCTGCACCACCGGCGTGGACAGCTCCAGCAGTTCCTGCTGCTGGCGCAGGATGACCTGCTCGCGTGCCTTCTGGTACACCTCGATGGTAAACAGGCCGAGGCGGTCGAACAGCGCGCTGGTGGCGGCGGTTTGCTCGACCAGCTGGATTGGATTGTCGGCCAGCGCGGTGCGCAGATAAGCGAACAGCGGCTCTTTCAGCGCGAAGATGAAGCTGGCGGTCTCGATCGACGAAAAGCCCTGGCGCACGCGCGCCTGCGAGATGTCGGTCAGCATGTGGCGCGTGTCATCCCAGGCGGCGCCTTCGATGTCGTTGGTGGCGCCGCGTTCGAGCGCCTGCACCAGCAAGGGCAGGAAGCGGGCTGCCTGCTGGCGCAGTTCGGCCTCGGCGTTTTTATCGCGCCGGATCATCCGCGTCATCAATCCCGACAGCCAAACTTCCAGCAGCTCATTTTCATACTTAGTGATAATTAATGCTAACTGCGGGCTTTTGTCGGTGCTCATTGGATCCTTTTAGGGATAGTGCGGCTAAGAATGTGAAAGCGATAGGCGGACCGGTCCCGGTCGCGGCGATGTTCTTCGCATTATATAGATACTCGACAAGCAACCGTGCACAATTAGTAAAACCTCCCCCCGCACATCGGCGCACCGAAGCGCACGCATTCCGTATGGGAATTACATGTCCAAACGGGGCAGATCCGCCTCACAATATTTCTTAATTGGGGTCAGAGCTCTGACTCGAAACATTTCCTCATTGGGGCGCAGACGCTGGCGCAGCGCCGTGGTGATGGGGTGGGGAAGCGAGGCAAGCGAGGGGGAAGCAAAGGGAGGCATGCTGCAAATCCGGCGGCCGGTACCGGATTTGCGAGCAAGATGTTGCGAGTCAGAGCTCTGACCCCGGTTAAGAAATGTTGCAATGGAGTTTTAGAACTCTTCCCAGTCGCTTTCGCCTGCCGGCACTGGCCGCGCCGCAGCCGGTTTGCTGGCGGGCAGACGGACTGCCGGGGTCGCCGCCCGCGCTGCCGGGGCACGCGCCGTCGGCGCGCTACGGCGACCCGCGCGCGCCGCCGGCGCCGCCGCTACGTGGTGGTCGCCGATCTTGAAGATGCTGACCGCTTCGGCCAGGCTGGCCGCCTGCTGCTTCATCGCTTCCGCCGCCGCGGCCGCTTGTTCCACCAGCGCCGCGTTCTGCTGCGTCACGGCATCCATTTGCCCGATGGCATCGTTGATCTGGTCGATCCCCACGTTCTGCTCGCCGCTGGCAACGGCAATCTCGCCAATGATCGCGGTGACCCGCTGCACGCTGGCCACCACTTCTTCCATCGTGCTGCCCGCCTGCCCCACCAGCTTGCTGCCGGTTTCAACCTTGTCGACCGAGTCGCCGATCAGGGTCTTGATTTCCTTGGCCGCCGCCGCCGAACGCTGTGCCAGGTTGCGCACTTCGGAGGCCACCACGGCGAAGCCGCGTCCCTGCTCGCCCGCCCGCGCCGCTTCCACCGCAGCATTCAAGGCCAGAATATTGGTCTGGAAAGCAATACCATCGATCACGCCAATGATGTCCACGATTTTTTTGGACGATTCGTTGATCGAGCCCATGGTGTGGATGACTTGCGCCACCGCATCACCACCGCGCACCGCCACCACCGAGGCGTCGCTGGCCAGCTTGCTCGCCTGGCTGGCATTCTCGCCATTTTGCTTGACGGTCGAGGTCAGCTCTTCCATGGCGGAGGCGGTTTCTTCGAGCGAACTGGCCTGCTCTTCGGTCCGCGCCGACAAGTCCTGGTTGCCATCGGCAATTTCGCTCGAGGCCGCCGCAATCGAATCGGTGCCGGCGCGCACCTTGCCGACAATCTCGGCCAGGCTGTCGTGCATATCCTTGAGCGACTTGAGCAGCATGCCGATTTCATCGTTGCCGCGCGCCACGATCGAGGTCGACAGATCGCCGCTGGCCACCGTGCGCGCAATGTTGACCGCTTCATTGAGCGGCCCGGTGATGCTGCGCACCAGCCAGACCATGATCACCGCGCCGACCGCCACCGTGACCAGCACGATCACCAGCAGCTCGATGGTCGCGACCCGTTCGCCGGCAGCCTGCTGCTTTTCCATGGCCACCGTCAGCGCGCGCGATTCGGTGCCGATGAAAGTGACAATGGCATCGATTTTCTGGGTCGGCTCGCGGTCCATGCCCTTGACCAGTTTATCGACATTTTTATAGCTCTCCGGATCGGCGCCATCGAACTTTTGCAGCGCGCCCAGGTAATTCTTGCTCAGGTCCTCGGTGGCCTTGATGGCCTCGTCGACCAGTGGCGTGCGCATCCCCAGTTCGCCGAGCAAGGCATTAACTTTGCTCAGGTCGGCGCGGGTGGCATCGCCACTCTTGCGGAACGAGGCGGTGTACTTTTCCAGCTGGGCCGCGTCCGTGCCGCGCAGCAGGATATTCTTCCATTCCTGCACCTGGATCTTGAATTCGACCTGGGCACTGCGCGCCGTGTCGACCGCAACGGTCAGTTTGGCGGCGCGCTGCAGCGCCAGCGCACTGCTGGCGTTGGCACCGTGCAAAGCCGACCAGGCACCCAGGCCGACCAGCAGCAAGGCAGCAAAAAAGAAGGCGCCGAGCGCGCTGAGGCGCACGGCAATTCGGAGGTTGGCGAGTTTCATGGTCTCTCTCGGGATGGTTGCGTTGACGCCTGTAAAGACGATTGCTTTGCAAACTCATCATGCGCGCGTAAAAGACAAAAAGAAATACGTTTCCGTTAACTGAGAACAAGTATTTCAGGCAGTTGCACACAGTTCCATCGTGTACAGCCGGGTGCCGGGATCTTCTGGTGTAAGGTGGACAATCTTTTCAAAACGCAGGCCCAGTTTTTCGAGCAGTGCGCTCGACGCGGTGTTGTGTGGCGAGGTAATTGCCAGCAGGCGCGCCACCCCGAGCGTATCGCGCGCGTAGGCGAGCACGCCCTCGGCCGCTTCCAGCGCATAGCCCTGGCCGCGCCAGGCCGGCAGGAAAGCGTAGCCGATGTCGATCGTGGGCAGCGTTTCACGCTTGATCAGGCCGCACATGCCGATCGCCACCCCGCTATCCTTGAGCGCCACCAGCCAGATCGCATGCCCGAGCGTTTCCTGCATCTTCACCGGACCGTTTTCGATGTGCAGGCGCGCCGCCTCCAGCGTGCGGATGCCGCGGTCGCCGATGTTGGCGATGAAGCCGGGATCGTTGACTATCTCCAGGTAGAACGGCGCATCGGCCGCTTCCACGGTGCGCAGCGCCAGGCGCGCGGTCTCGAGGATCTTCATCGCAACGGCGGCGCCTGCCAGTCGGCCGGATCGCTGAGCAGCTGGTACATCACGTAGGCGTCCACATAGCCCAGGCGCGCATGGCGGAACGATTTGGGCAGGGTGCCGATGATCGCGAAGCCGAGCTTTTTCCACAGCGCGACGGCGGCCAGGTTACTGCTGATGACGTAGTTGAACTGCATCGCCAGATAGCCCTGGCGGCGCGCTTCTTCCAGGCTGTGCCGGCCGAGCAGGGTACCCACGCCGGCGCCCTGCGCCGCCGGGCTGACCATGTACGAGGCATTGGCCACGTGCGCGCCCAGGTCCATCTGGTTCGGCACCAGCTTGTACATGCCCAGCACGCGCCCGTCCCCGGCGACGGCGACGAAGCTGGTCGAGCGCGGGTTGAACCAGTAGTCGGCGCAGGCCTCTCTGGAAGTACCCGGCGCGAAAGGATAGGATTCGCCGGCGCCGATGATGGCGTCGAAAATCGTCCACATCGCCTCGCTGTCGGTGGCGGCGGCAGGACGGATCTGGATCTGATGCTGGCTCACGCGGCCTCCCGGTTGAACGTCGCGCCTGGTTCATGTTTCGACAAGTTTTCCGTTGACGAGTGTAGCACCGATGCCGCCCTGCCCGTCAAGCCGTCACCCTAGCGCCGGAGACGGAAATCGATGGTGGCCGCGCGCCCCGGCAGGTTCAGGGTGGCGCGCGCGCGCGGCGCCTCGCTCACCACCACGCCGCGCCGGATCACCATGCGCCGCGCCGCGCGCAGGCGGATCGCTTCGACCGTGCTGGCCGCGTCCAGCAGCACCAGGTCGGCGTGGCAGCCCGGCGCGATGCCGTAGCCTTCCAGCCCGAGGATGCGGGCCGGGACTTCCGTCACCGCCAGGAAGCACTGGTGCATCGCGTCCTGCCCCGTCATCTGCGCCACGTGCAGGCCCATATGCGCCACTTCCAGCATGTCGCCCGAACCGAGGCTGTACCACGGGTCCATCGCGCAATCGTGGCCGAAGGCGACGTCCACCCCGGCCGCGATCAGTTCCGGCACGCGCGTCATGCCGCGCCGCTTGGGGTAGGTGTCGTGGCGGCCCTGCAACGTGATGTTGATGAGCGGGTTGGCGATCGCCGCCACGCCCGCCTCGCGGATCAGCGGCAGCAGCTTGCTGACATAGTAGTTGTCCATCGAGTGCATCGAGGTCAGGTGCGAGCCGGCCACCCGGCCCTGCATCCCGAGGCGCTGCGTCTCGAAGGCCAGCGTTTCGATATGGCGCGACATGGGGTCGTCCGACTCGTCGCAGTGCATGTCCACCCGCAGCCCCTGCCCGGCCGCGTATTCGCACAGCAGGCGCACCGAGGCCGCCCCTTCGCTCATGGTGCGCTCGAAGTGGGGAATGCCGCCCACCACGTCCACCCCCAGCTTGATGGCGCGCTTGAGGTTTTCAAAGGCGCTGGCGCTGCGCAAAATCCCGTCCTGCGGAAACGCCACCAGTTGCAGGTCGAGATAGGGCGCCACGCGGCGCCGCACTTCCAGCAGCGCTTCGACGGCCAGCAGGCGGTCGTCGCAAATGTCGACGTGCGAGCGGATCGCCAGCAGCCCGCGCGCGACCGCCCAGTCGCAATACTGCATGGCGCGTTCGACCAGCGCATCCTGGGTAAGGCCGGGTTTCAGCTCGCCCCACAGCGCGATCCCTTCGAGCAGGGTGCCGGTGCGGTTCACCCGCGGCAGGCCGTAACTGAGCGTGGCGTCCATATGGAAGTGGGCGTCGACGAAGGGCGGCGTGGCCAGGTCGCCCTCGGCGTCGATCTCGTGCGCACCCTGCACGGCCAGGCGCGGGCCGACGGCGGCGATCCGCCCGCCCTCGATGGCAATGTCGATCTGAAGGCGCCCGTCGGGCAGGCTGGCGTTGCGGATAACGAGATCCATCGAAAAGCTCCTTGGGAACGGCGGTTGTCCCGATTGTAGCGAGTTCGGCCGCCCTTGGGTCGCGCGGACACGCGTTTGTCATGCCGCTGTCATGCCAAATACATAAATGCTGCGATGCAAGAAATTTTCCTGAGCACGGTTGAAAAACTGCTTTTCAAGGCAAGCATTCATGGATAGACTTAGCAATATTGCAGCGCGTCATAAAACACTTCCAAGGAACCCCGATGAGTAACCTTCCAGAACAGTTTTCCGCAGCACGCAAGGCCCAGCTCGAAGCCCAGTTCGACGCTTTCCGCCATTTTTCCGGCAAGGCGGTCGAAAATACCGAGAAGCTCATTGCCCTGAACCTGCGCACCACCCGCGCCAGCGTTGAAAAGTCCAGCGCCGCCTTCCAGCAGCTGCTGGCCGCCAAGGACCCGCGCGACCTGCTGGCGCTGACCGCGCACAGCCGCGAGAGCTTCAACACCATTCTCGACTACAGCCGCGCCCTGTTCGGCATCGCCGGCAGCGTGAGCACCGCCGCTACCAAGGTATCGACCCTGTCCGCACCAAGCCTGGCGCGCGCGCCCGCCAACGATGAAGCGCACGGCGACGAACCCGAATACGACGAGCAAGCCGCCGACGACCAGATCGAAGCGGCCGCCAGCGATGCCCCGGCCGAGCCGGACACCGACGATGAGCCGATCATCGTCAGCATGAACCCGATCGGCGAGTCGGACCCCGATCCGCTGCCGCTGGCCGGCGCCACGCCGATCGCGCGCGCGGTGGCCAGCTTTGCCGCCGGCGCCTCGGCGGACGCGCCGTCCGCCGCGCCACTGGCGGCCGACGACGCGATCCAGATCGACGTCTCCGGCATCCGGCCGATCGACGCCACGCCGCCGCCGGCCCAGCATTCGGGCAAGCCGGGCATCGGCAAAATGGCCGATGCGTCGGGGTCGAAAGGCGCGCGCAAGAAGTAAAGAACAGCTGGCCTCTGCGCCAAGTTGCCAAAAGTAGTAAATTAACGGGCTTCGGCCCGTTTTTTCATTCTGGGCGCAACTTCCAAGGAACGTAATGAGTTTATCGAAGCTCGTCGGCAGCTTTGTGCGCCGCCATTGGCGCTCCTATATATCCTCGGCCTTCATGCTGGCCGGCGTGGCCGCGCTCACGGTCTGGATTCCGCGCAAAATCGGCACCCTGATCGACGGCCTGGCCGCGCACAGCCTCGGTCCCGGCGACCTGCTGCGCGGCCTGCTGCAACTGCTCGCCATGGGGGTGGCCATCTACCTGCTGCGGGTCGGCTGGCGCCTGCGCCTGTTCGCCGCCGCCTACCAGCTCGGGGTCGAACTGCGCACACGCTTTTACGCGCGCCTGTCGGCCCAGGGGCCGGCGTTCTACCAGAAGCAGCGCACCGGCGACCTGATGGCGCTGGCCACCAACGATATCGACGCCATCGAAATGGCGGCCGGCGAAGCCATGCTGGCCGGTTTCGACGGCACCCTGACCCTGATCATGGTGCTGGGGATCATGACGCTCGGCGTCGACTGGCGCCTGGCCTGCATCGCCCTGCTGCCCTTCCCCTTCATGGCGTTCGCGTTCTGGCGCATCTCCACCCATATCCACGTGGCAGCCACCGACTCGCTCAAGCGCTTCTCCAGCCTGAACGACCATGTGCAGGAAGCCCTGTCGGGCGTGCGCACCCTGCGCGCGCTGGGGCTGGAGCAGCGCAGCGCGGCGCAATTCGGCGAACTGGCCGCGCACGCGGCCGACGCCAGCCTGCGCGCCCAGAAATGGGAAGCGGCCTATGAGCCGGCCGTCGGCCTGACCCTCACCGCCGCCAGCGTGCTCACGCTCGGCCTGGGCGGCTATCTGGTGTGGCATAACGAACTGACCATCGGCGCGCTGACCAGCTTCACCATGTACCTGGGCCAGTTGATCTGGCCGATGTTCGCGGCCGGCTGGGTGCTCTCGCTGATCGAACGCGGACGCGCGGCACTGGCGCGCGTGCAGCCCCTGCTCGACACGCCCCTGAGCGTGGACGACCATGGCACGGTGGCCGAGCTGGCCCCGGGCGCGCTGGTGCTGGACCATGTCGGCTACACCTACACCGGGCAAACCGTGCCGGCGCTGGCGGACGTGTCGTGCAGCGTCGCGCCCGGCCAGACCCTGGGCCTGGTGGGACCGACCGGCTCCGGCAAATCGACCCTGCTGCGCGTGCTGCTGCGCCAGGCCACGCCGCAGACGGGCGAGGCCAGCTGGGGCGGCCGGCCGCTCGCGGACTATACGCTGGCGACCTTGCGCTCCGCGATCAGCTGGGTGCCGCAGGAATCGTTCCTGTTCTCGGCCACCATCGCGGAGAACATCGCGCTGGCGCGCCCGGACGCCACGCGCGCGCAGATCGAGCACGCGGCCCACATGGCCGCCATCCACGAAGACATCCTGCGCTTCCCGCAGGGTTACGACACGCCGGTGGGCGAACGCGGCATCACCCTGTCGGGCGGCCAGCGCCAGCGCGTGGCGATTGCCCGTTCGCTGCTGGCCGACAGCACCCTGCTGCTGCTCGACGACGCCCTGTCGGCGGTCGATACCGGCACCGAAACGCGCATCCTCGAACACCTGGAAGAACTGCGGCGCGCGCGGCCCGAACGCAGCGTGATCATCGCCAGCCATCGGCTTTCGGCCGTGGTCAACGCCGACTTCATCGTGGTGCTGCGCGACGGCCGCATTACCGAGTCGGGCACCCACGAGGCCCTGCTCGAACGCGACGGCTGGTACGCCAGCCAGTGGCGCTATCAACAACTGGAGGCCAGCCTCGATGCACTCTGATACCACTCCCAAGGCGATGCGCGCGCAGGCCGCGCAAGCGATCGGCCTGTTGCGCCGCGCCGCCCATCCCGACCGCCGGCACCTGCTCTGGGCCACCCTGTGGCTCATTCTCGCGGCCGCCCTGGAAGTGATCGGCCCGATCCTCGGCAAGGCCCTGATCGACGAGCACCTGCTGCCGCGCCACCTGGATTTTCCGCGCATGGCCATGCTGCTCGGCGCCATGCTGGTGAGCGGCTGGATCGCCAGCTGGCTGCGCTACCTGCAGCTGGTGCGCCTGTCGGGCCTGGCCATGCGCTCGGTGCAGCGCCTGCGCGAATGGGTGTTCGGCCATGTGCTGCGCCTGCCGATGGCTTTTTTCGACCGCGCCATCACCGGTCAGCTGATCAGCCGCGTGACCAACGACACCGAAGCCGTCAAGACCTTGTACATCCAGGTGCTGTTCGTGATCCTCGACAGCAGCATCGTGCTGGTCGGGACCATGATCGCCATGGCCTGGCTGGACTGGCGCCTGATGCTGATCGTGCTGGCCCTGGTGCCGGCGGTGGTGGCCATCGTGTTCGTCTACCAGCGCCTGTCGGCGCCGGCGGTGACGCGCGCGCGCGCCCTGCGCAGCGACATCAACGGCCAGATCGCCGAATCGATCGGCGGCATGAGCGTGCTGCAGGCGAATAACGCGCAGGAGCGTTTCGGCGCCCGCTTCGCCGCCACCAACGGGTCGCACTACAAGGCGCGCCTGGCCGAGCTGCGCGCCAACGCGTTCCTGCTGCGCCCCGCGCTCGACCTGCTCAACGTGATCCTGCTGGCAGTGGTGATCTACAGTTTCGGGCGGCGCGAAATGAATGCGGTCGAAGTCGGCGTGCTGTACGCCTTCATCAGCTACATCGCGCGCGTGGTCGAGCCGATGATCCAGATCACCATGCAGTTCAGCGGCCTGCAGCAGGCCGTGGTGGCGACCGCGCGCGTGTCGGCCCTGCTCGACGAAGCGGGCGCGCCGGAGCACGCGGCCGGGCGCGCGCTGCCCGCCGATCCGGCGGCGCCGGATGCGCCGGCGGTGCGCATCCGCGACCTGACGTTCGGCTATGCGCCGGGCCAGGACGTGCTGCATGAACTGAGCCTGGACGTGCCGCAGGGCGCCTTTTTCGGCATCGTCGGCCACACCGGCAGCGGCAAATCGACCCTCTTGTCGCTGCTGCTGCGCTACTACCCTTCACGCCCGGGCTGCATCGAGATCAACGGCCAGCCGCTGGCGGCGATCGACAACGAGCGTTTCCGCGCCGAGGTGGGGCTGGTGCCGCAAGACCCGTTCCTGCTGGCGGCGTCGGCGCGCGAAAACATCGACATGGGGCGCGGCCTGTCGCAGGAAGCCATCGAGACGGCGGCGCGCGCGGCGCACGCGCACGACTTCATCGCCGCGCTGGAAGACGGCTACGACACCTCGCTCGGCGAAGGCGGCTCGCGCCTGTCGGTCGGGCAGAAGCAGCTGATCGCGATTGCGCGCGCGCTGGCCGGCAAGCCGCGCATCCTGCTTCTCGACGAAGCGACCTCGCACATCGACAGCGCCACCGAACAGGTGGTGCAGGAAGCGCTCAACGAACTACGCGGACGGGTAACCATCATCGCCATCGCGCACCGCCTCTCGACCATCCGCGAGGCCGACCGCATCGTGGTGCTCAATCACGGCCGCATCTCGGAAGCCGGTTCGCACGACGAGTTGATGCTGGTCGACGGCGGCCTGTATCAGCGCCTGTACCTGCTGCAGCAGCTGGCGGTCTGAGCTGGCGGGCTGAATACCCTAGCCCGGATATTTCATGAGTCTGCCAATCTGAGGGCCGGGGTGCGCCGAACATGGCTGCGGCATGTTGATTGCTCGCTTCCTGGTGTCGGTTCTGCCGCGCGGCCTGATTGCAGACGTAACTCCCCCTACCCCCGTTGCTTTATAGCGTGCCGGGGACAGCACTTGGCGGGCTTATGGTGCCAGCGCGCGGGCGGCAGTGAGGAAGACGTGCTTGAGTGGATGTTGGGATGCGAGCATGACGCGCACGCGCCGCGTGTTGCGCACGACGGCCGCGCCGATCTTGAGCAGTTTGATGCGGATCGTCGCCGTGCAGGCGCGTGCCAGTTCCGTGCCAACCAAAGCCAGGCGGCGCAAATTGATCATCAGGGTATAGGCGAACGCTGCCAGTAGCAGCCGCAGTTGGTTGGCCTGGAATTTATGGCAGCTCGCACGGCGTCCGAACAAATCGAGCTGCGCCTCCTTGATACGGTTCTCTGCTTCGCCACGGGCGCAATACACGCGTTCGTACAGTGCCTTGGGACCCCCAGTCAGGTTGGTGACGATGAAACGCGGGTTGGCGCCGCGCGCATCGTGTTCCAGCCGCGCGATGACGCGCCGTTGCCGATCCCACGTCCCCGCCGCATAAGTGAATTCTCCAATCATGCGCTGCTTGGAACCGGCCTTCTGATACATCTCGGCCAGTGCCAGTTCGGCCAACTCTACTCGTTGCAGCAACGCTGAGTTCTTTTGCAAGCCGACGATATAGTGCAGCCCCCATTTCTCGAAGCGGCGCAGAGCTTGATGACGGCAGAACCCGGAATCGCCGCGCACGATGATGCGGATGCGTGGCCAAGCCTGGCGCAAGCGCCGGGAGATCAATTTGATTAATGCGCTGAGGATACCGGCCGGATCGCGGCTGCTGGGCCGCAAGACGCAGGCGAGGATATCCTGGCCACAAAAGACGTACAGCGGCAAGTAACAGTAATTGTCGTAGTAGCGGTGGAAGTGGGACTTCTCTTGCTCTCCATGCAGCGGCATGTGGGTGGCATCGATGTCGAGCACCAGTTCCTTGGGCCGCTTAGCTTTGCTGGCGATGAACTGATCGAGCAGAACGCCATGCAGGGCGGCCGCCTGCGCGCGCGTGGAGGACGTTTCAAGCCGGCTCAGCGTCGGCGCCGAGGCCAAGTCATCGGCCCGGCCCACTGCCGTTTGCATGGCCAAGTCGCGGCGCAGCACATTGTGGTCACAGACGTCCTCCCAGCCACAGCACAGGCCGTACACGCGCTGCGCGAGCAAGTCGCGCATGCTGTGCGAAACGCTGGCACGACGGCGTCGATCCTCGAATACGCGCGCAATCGCTTTGCTTAAGCCGATGCGCTGATCCACTTGGCGCAGCAGCAGAACCCCGCCGTCGCTGACGATGTCGCCGCCGTCGAATGACGCCTCAACGACGCGCCGTCCAACCCTCCCCAACTTGATCGGTTCATTGGTACAATTTGGCATCGGCGGTCCCCGGTTGTGATTGGCGTCAGATACCAGTAACAACGCGCTTCGGCACGGGATCGCCGACCTCTACTCACGAAATATCCGGGCTAGCGCTGCGGGCGGCTGGCGTTCCACAGGTAGCCGCCTGCCAGCGCCAGCGCGCCCACCAGCGCGTACATGCCGGCCGAGTGCAGGTTGGCCGCGCCGTTGAAACCGACCGCATCGAGCATCGGCGCCCTGGTCGCGTTCAGCGCCACGTATAGCCCGAACAGGAACAGCGACAGGAACAGGCGCGCGCTGCGGCTGCAGCGGCCGAACAGGCTGGCCAGCGCCGCCAGGCAGGCCACGCCGGCCACCAGCGCCAGCGCGCGCACCGGCTGCGCCGGCGACCAGCGCAGCGCGACCGGTCCCATGAACATCAGCCCAAGCAGCACGCTGGCCGCGTACTGGCGCAGGTAGCGCCGCGCCACGCCGCCGCCGACCACCCCGGTCATGTCCTCGGTGTCGGCGGCAAAATCGCGCGTGCTCATGTCGCTCACGAGGATGCCCCAGAATGCCACCCCGGCCATCACGACCGCCGGCAGCGCGGCGCTTGGCGCGAACAGGGCGGCCCCCGCGCACAGCAGCAGCACCGGCAGGGCCGATGGAGCGATGATGAACGTGAGGGCGATATCGGCCAGCACCTGGCCGGCCACGCCGGGCAGGCGCGCGGCAAGGCCGAGGAGCGGTGCGGCCAGCGCGGCCAGGGGACGCAGCGCGGCGTTGAGCAGCGCCAGCGGCGAGCGGCGCACGCGCGCGCGGCCGGGCTTGACCCGGTCCGGCGAATAGCGGTGGAACAGCCACCATGCCGGCAGCAGCGGCAGGATGGCGATCAGGCTCGATGCGCCGCGCAGCGCCATCATGCGCGCGCTCCACAGCAGCGACGGCAAGGTCACCGGCGTCAAGGCCGGATCGAACTTGCTGGAACCGATGGAAAAATCGGCGCCGCTCACAAAACCCTGAACCGCCGCCACCGCCACCGCCAGTCCGGAAAAATCGAACACCATCAGCGCCGGCAATTCGCTGCTCGCACCCTGCGTCATCAGCACCAGCTGCGCCACCCACAGCACGAAGAACAGCAGGTCGCCGCCCTTGCCCATCAGCGGCGCCCAGCTGTCGAACAGGATCGCGCAGCTGGCCGCGAAAAACACCATCGGCAGCAGCAACAGCACATAGGTTTGCAGGTAGACCAGCGGCTCGATCGGGCCGTCGCCGCGCAGCGCGTGCAGCACCAGCATGGTGAGCATGAAGGCGGCCACCAGCGCGCCCAGATACGCCACGCAGCCCAGCCAGCGTCCCGTCAGGAACACGCCGCTGCCGACCGGCGTGGTGCCGATCACGCCACCGATCCCGCTGCGCACGTCTTCGCTCATGCGCCCGCGCACCAGGTAAAAGCCGCCCAGTCCGAACAGCACCGCGCCCAGCGTGGCGCTGCCCAGCGCCAGCGCGGAACTGGTGTAGAGCACGCGCGCCTTGTTAAATACCAGCAGCGCCTCGCCGCCGGCCGGATCGGCGATCATCGCCCAGCTCAGCGCCACCACCGCCAGCAGCGCGACCATGGTGGAGGCGCGCCGCATGCGCAGGCGTACCTCGGCCAGCGCCAGCGTCGCCAGTACGTGCCCGCTCATGCGGCCACCCGGAGCGCATGGCGCTGCGCCATCAGCGCTTCTTCCAGGGTCGGTTCGGCCACGCGCGCCCCATCGCAGGGCGACGCGCCGTGGACCATGCGCAGCGCGACCTGGTCGCCCTCGCGCTGCGCATGCAGCACGCTGACCCGGTTGCGCAGCTGCTCGTATTCGGCCGCGCCCACATTGGCCGACCAGATGCGCCCGCGCGCCTGGTCGAGGATCACGCGCGGCGTCGCGCAGGAGATCAGTTTGCCGGCGTCCATGGTGGCCAGCTGGCCGGCGATGCTCTCGACGTCGGACACGATGTGGGTCGACATGATGACCAGCTTGTCGAATCCGAGCTCGCCGAGCAGGTTGCGAAAGCGCAGGCGCTCCTCCGGATCGAGGCCGGCGGTCGGTTCGTCGACGATCAGGATATCGGGGTCGTTGAGCAAGGCCTGGGCGATGCCGAGGCGGCGCCGCATCCCGCCCGAGAACGAGGCCGCAGGCCGCCTGGCCTGTTCGTGCAGGTTGACCAGTTCGAGCAGATAGCGGATGCGGGCCGGGTCGCGCACGCCCTTGAGGGCGGCGAAATACTGCATGAATTCGAGCGCGGAAAGGTTCGGATAGATTCCGAAATCCTGCGGCAGGTAGCCGAGCCGGCGCCGGATCTCCTGCGGCCGGGCGACGATGTCGGCGCCGTCGAACAGGATCTGGCCGCCGCTCGGGCGCGTGAGGGTGGCGATCATCTGCATCAGGGTCGTTTTGCCGGCGCCATTGTGGCCGATCAGGCCGACCACGCCACAGTCGAGCGTCAGGCTCACGCCGTCCACCGCGCGGACATCCTTGCCGAAGGTTTTGACCACGTTGCGCAGCTCGAGCATTTTATTTCCTGACATTATTGTTGGGCTTGCTGGAAATATAAGGCATGCGCGCGGCGCCGGGTTGCAAATGCGACAGGCGGCAAAATCGGGCTCCTCAAGCGCCGCGAGGACGTCGTATGGGACCAACACTTCCATGCCAAAGCGGCATCGAAACCCACGTTCCTGCCACAAAAAATGTGCATTTAGATGCACAATCTGAGTGCGACCAGGACTTTCCAGACTGCAACAAGAATATAATTGGCTGCAGTTTTCCCGTCCGGAAAGCATCGGTTTTCACATGAAGGAACGTGATGTTGGCAGGTTTATCAGACACCTCGCATGGCCGCAAGGTCCGCGTGCTGCTGGCATCGCTATGGCTGGCGTCGTGCCTTGCGCACGCCCAGCATCCGGTGCTGGACGCGCGTCTGAACGAGATCCGCGAGATGAGCCGCTACGTGCCGCCCAAAGCGCTCGTCGCGCTGCTCAAGATCGAGAGCGAGGCGCGCGCGGCCCCCGCGCGCACCAAGGCCGATTTCCTGGCCCAGCTATGCCTGGTGCGGCGCGACATGAACCAGGTGCCGGAAGCGCTGGCCCTGGCCGAGGAACTGGTCGCTTTCGGGCGCGACAAAAAAGACAATGTGGTCATCGCCAAGGCCTTGCTGACCAAGTCCTACGTCGTCTGGCGCATGGACCAGCTGACCCTGTCGCACCAGCTGGCGTGGGAAGGCGAAAAGATCGCCAACACCACCAGCGATGTGCCGCTGCGCGTGCATGCGGCCATCAGCTCGGGCCAGGCGTACTCGGAAGAGGGCAATTTTCCGGCCGCGGTGGGCAAGATGCAGACCGCGCTGACCCTGGCGCGCGCCCACGGCCAGCCGATTCCCAAAGTCCAGGCGCTCAATGCGCTGGCCTTCCTGTACGGCCAACTGAACGAACACGACAAGGGCTTCGAGGCGCTCGACGAAGCAATCGTGCTGGCCGAGCAGACCAATTCGCCTGGCCGCATGGCGAGCCTGAAGGATACCGAATACGGCCTGGCCGTCGAAACCAACCAGCCGCAGCGCGGCTTGCGCGCCCTGCTCGCCGGGCTGGCTTACGAGCGCCAGATCGGCGCCGAGGCGATGATCGCCGGGACCCTGGTGAACCTGTCGGACAGCTATCTCAAACAGCACGATTACGCGAAAACGCTCACCTACGCGAACCAGGCCTTGCAGGCAGCGCGCAAACTGAACGACGACAGCACCGCAGCGACCGCGCACCTGAACCTGGGCCAGGCCTACCTCGGCCTGGGCAGCCTGGTCGAGGGTAAACGCCATTTCGAGCTGGGTCTGGCCTGGTACGAAAAAGTCGGCGACAAGCCGGAATTGCAGGAAGTGCTGATGGAATACGGCGCCTCGCTCGAACGCGCCGGCGACATGGCGGGCGCGGTCAAGGCATACCACCGCGAGCGGGTGCTGTCGAACGAGCTGTTTGAAAAGCGGCGCCAGAAAGCCACGCTGGAGCTGCAGGAAAAGTACGAGACCGAAAAGAAGCAGCGCCAGATCGAACTGTTAAGCCGCGAGAACCAGCTCAAGTCGACCGAAATCGACAACCGCCGCCTGCAGCAGCGCGTGTGGTGGCTGCTGGCGGTGGTGTTTGCGCTGGCCGCGGTGGTGGTCGGCATCCTGTACCGCAAGGTGCGCCATGCGAATGCCCAGCTCAAGGTGAAGAACCTGGAACTGAAGCAGCAAAGTTCGCGCGATCCGCTGACCGGCTTGTACAACCGGCGCCACTTCCAGGAATTCATGCGCAGCCACCTGCAGGTGGAAAAGCGCGGCGCCGGCACCTCGGGCGAAGAAATCGTGGGCGCCCTGTTCCTGCTCGACGTCGACCACTTCAAGCACGTCAACGACAGCCATGGCCACGCCGCCGGCGACGCTGTGCTCAAGATGATCGCCGAAAGCCTGCGCGAGATCCTGCGCGAGACCGACATGATCGTGCGCTGGGGCGGCGAGGAATTCCTGGCCTTCCTGCCGGCCATTCCGCGCAGCGGCGTCGAGGAAATCGCGCGCCGCCTGCTGACCGGCATCTCGCACCAGAATATCGACTACCAGAACAAGAAGCTGTCGGTGAACGTCTCGATCGGCTTCGCGCCCTTCCCGCTGGTGCCGGGCACGAATGCGCTGCCATGGGAGCGCGCCGTCAACCTGGTCGACATGGCGCTCTACCTGGCCAAGGCGCACGGGCGCAACCGCGCCTACGGCGTGCGCGGCTTCGCCAACTTCGAGCAAACCTCGATGGAAGACATCGAGCAGGACCTGGAACGCGCCTGGCGCGCCGGCTACGTCGACATGTCGATCGTGCTGGGCACCTGGCCGGAAACCAAGAACGCGCCCGCGCCGCCCAAGCTGACCATCGTCTGACATGCCCCACACGCTTCCCTGTTTTTCCCGGCTCGGCCTTGGCAAGGACGCAGACGCGCGCGCGGTGCGGCGCGCCTACGCGCGCGAACTCAAACAGATCGACCAGGAACGCGACGCCGCAGGCTTCCAGCACCTGCGCGAGGCTTATGAAATGGCGCTGGCGTGGGCCGCGTACGCGGCCGAGCGGATCATGCCAACACCCGGCGCCAGGCAACCATTGCTACCCGACCTCGAACGCGGCGACCCGCAGCACCTGTGCGACCTGGCCATCGCGCAGTTTGGCGCGGCGCTGCCGCAACTGACGCAAGCGCACCTGGCCGGCGACGACGCCTCGTGGCGGCGCGAACTGCAGCGCATCCTCGACGACGAGGCGATGGTCAATGTCTGCGCGCGCACCCTGTTCGAGGAAGTCATGGCCCATCTGCTGGCCGCCGGCTGGAAGCCGGGCCACGAAACGCTGCTGCCGGTGGCGGCCAGCCTGTTCGACTGGACCGGCGACAGGGGCCGGCTGCTGCGCTTCGGCGCGGCCGGCGCGCTGGTCGACAGCGCCATCGCCGAACTGGCGCTGTTCAACGCCCAGGGCCAGCAGGAACTGGCACGGCGGCGGCGCGTGCTGGCTCGCTTGCGCGAGCCGGCGCAGCCCGGCATCGATCAACTGATGCAGGACATGCCGTGGCTGGACCAGATGCTGGAGCGCTTTCCGAACATGGTGGCGCTGGTCGTGAGCCTGGACACGGTCGACGACTGGCGCGCCATGGCCGTGCGCGCGCCGCTGCAGCAGGCGCGCGGCCACGGCTAGCCGCCGGCACCGGCCGTCGCCACGCTTACTTGCGCGCCGCTTCCTGGATTTTTTCGCCCGCTTGTTCGACCTTCTTGCCGACATTCTCGGTAGCCTGGTCCAGCCCTTTGCTGGCGTCCTGGGTCGCCTCGTTGATCTTGTCGCCGGTGGCCTTGGCCGCGTCGGTGATCTTCTTGCCCGCCTCTTCGGCCTTGTCGACATTGGCCTTGAGATTGTCGCCGACCGTGTCGCCGGCCTGGTCGAGTTTGGCGCCGGCCTTTTGCGCCGGCCCCATGCCCTGCTCGTCCTTGTGGCAGCCCCCCAGCGCGGCCAGCGCGGCGGCCAGCGCGGCGCAGCCGATGAGCGATGTGATTTTCATGATTTCTCCTACGGTTGTTGTTGCTCAATAGCATACACCCGTGCCCGACATTCCGGTTGACAGTTCGGCACTAAGTGCACACAATCGCACGACCGTTCGATTTTTTGGAAAGCGCTCGCCATGACCTTGTCCACGACCCCGCCCGCCGCCGTACCTACCGCCGTACCTACCGCCAGCGCGCACCGCATTTGCCCGTTTTGCGAAGCCTGCTGCGGGCTTGAACTCGACCTCGAAGAGAACAAGGTGGTGCGCATCCGCGGCGACGCCAACGACGTGTTCTCGCACGGTTTCCTGTGTCCCAAGGCGATCGGCCTGAAAGACCTGCACGACGACCCGGACCGCCTGCGCACCCCGCTCATCAAGCGCAATGGCGTGTTCGAGCCAGCCACCTGGGACGAAGCCTACGCCGAGATCGACAAGCGCCTGCCGCCCGTCATCGCCGCCGGCGGCGCCAATGCCGTGGCCACGGTGCTGGGCAACCCGGTCGCCCACAAAATGAGCCTGATGCTGTACTTCCCGCGCCTGGCCAAGGCGCTCGGCACGCGCAATATGTACTCGGCGTCGAGCGTCGACCAGATTCCCAAGATGCTCTCCGTCGGGCTAATGTTCGGCAACTGGATGTCGGTACCCGTGCCCGACATCGAGCGCTGCGACTTTCTGCTGATATTGGGCGCCAATCCGATGGTCTCGAACGGCAGCATGTGGACCGTGCCGGACTTTCGCGGCAAGGCCAAGGCGCTGCGCGCGCGCGGCGGCCAGCTGGTCGTGATCGATCCGCGCCGCACCGAAACGGCCGACGTGGCCGACGCCCATCACTTCATCCGCCCCGGGGCCGACGTCTTCTTCCTGCTCGGGATCGCGCATGCGCTGTTCGACGAAAACCTGGTGCGCCTGGGGCGCCTGGCCGAACACACGGTGGGCCTGGAACAGGTTCAAGCCGCGGTGCGGGACTACGCGCCCGAACTGGTGGCGGCGCGCTGCGGCATCGATGCGGCCACCATGCGCCAGCTCGCGCGCAGCCTGGCCAATACGCCGCGCGCGGCCATCTATGGCCGCATCGGTACCTGCACCCAGCAGTTCGGAACCCTGTGTTCATGGCTGATCGACGTCATCAACGTGCTGACCGGGCACCTCGATGAAGAAGGCGGCGCCATGTTCCCGAAAGCGGCCGCCTTTGCCGCCAATACGCGCGGTGCACCGGGCGCCGGGCGCGGCGTGATCACTGGACGTTATCGTTCGCGCGTCTCGGGCGCGGCCGAAGTGTCGGGCGAGCTGCCGGTGACCTGCCTGGCCGAGGAAATCGACACCCCCGGCTCAGGGCAAATCCGGGCCCTGATCGCCATCGCCGCCAATCCGGTGCTGTCGGCGCCGAACGGGGCGCGCCTGTCGAGAGCCCTCGACCAGCTCGACTTCATGGTCAGCCTCGATATCTACCTCAACGAAACCTCGCGCCACGCCGACGTGATTTTGCCGGGCCTCTCGCCGCTGGAAGACGCGCACTACGACGTCACCTTCACCCAGTTCTCGCACCGCAACCACGCCCGTTTCAGCGCGCCCGTGCTGGCGCGCGCCGGCGACCAGCCGCACGAGTGGCAAACCCTGATGCGCATCGCCGCCATCGCCAAGGGACTGGGCGCGCAGGCCGACATCGACGCGCTCGACGACGACATGCTGCGGGAAGAGCTGGAGCGCGCCGCCGGAGAGGCCGCCCCGGCGCTGATGGCGGCGCTGGGAGGCCAGCGCGGCGCGGAACGCAGGCTCGACCTGGCGCTGCGCAGCGGCCCTTACGGCGACCAGTTCGGCAAAAACCCGGACGGGCTGACCCTGGCGCGCCTGAAAGCGGCGCCTTCGGGCATCGATCTCGGGCCGATGGGCAGCCGCATTCCGCAAGCGCTGCGCACACCCTCGGGCAAGATCGAACTGGCGCCGCAGGTGCTGCTGGACGACCTGGCGCGCGCCGCGGCCGACCTGCGCTCGCCCGCGCCCGACCTGGTCATCGTGGGCCGGCGCCAGCTACGCTCGAACAACAGCTGGATGCACAACCTGCCGGTGCTGGCCAAGGGCGCCTACCGCTGCACGGCGCTGGTCCATCCGATCGATGCGGCGCGGCTTGGCCTGGTCGACGGCGCCATGGCGCAGATCCGCAATGGCGAGCGCACGATCGAGGTGCAGGTCGAGATCTCGGCGCAGATGATGCCCGGCGTGGTCAGCCTGCCGCATGGCTGGGGCCACAACCTGGAAGGCACGCAGATGCGGGTGGCGGCCGAGCGCCCGGGCGTGAACCTGAACGCCCTGCTGGACGAAAATCTGCGCGATCCCCTGTCGGGCAACGCGGTGCTGTCCGGGATTGCGATCCGGATGCAGCCGGTGGCCTGAAGCGGCCCGCGCTCAGCGCAGTTCGACCGCGTATTGGACCGGGGCCTGTTCGACGAAGCGCGCGGCCTGGCTGTCGCGCTTGACGCGCACCGGCGCGTCGGCGCTGCGCGTGCGGCTCTGGGTGCGCGTGAGCGTCATCCAGCGTTCCAGGCCGGCCGCCACTTCATCGTTCTGGCGCGCGGCATCGATGCTCCAGTGCCCGGCGCGGAACTCGGCATAGCACTTTTCCCACGCGCGCACCTGGTCGTCCACCCGGCGCGCGGCCTGGCTCGACACTGATTTATCGGGAAACTCGGGCGACACGCAGTCGAAACTGGCAGCTTGCGCCGAGGCTGCGCCGCAGGCCAGCGCCAGCGACGGGAGAATTCTGCTGAGAGCCATCGACGTCTCCAATGATCGGGAAAGTATCGATCCTAGACCAAGTAGCAACATTCTCGCAAGCACTTTGACAATCTTTACAAAAAAGATACATGTCGGATGAGTTGCGCTGGACTTCACGACAAAATTGTATTTACGTGCAGCGCCCGTTGGCCCAGTAGCGTCCCGCAGCCACGCAATTCTCCATTTCCCTGAGCAGGCGGTTGGCGTATTTCTTGAACGCGGCGCACTCGCGGCTGCCGCCCTCCACCATGGCGATGCAGGTTTCCAGCTTGGCGGCGGCGGCCCGGTAATCGCCCTGCGCGATCTGGCGCTCGGCTTCGGCGATCAGGTTGCGCGCCGACGGGTCGAGCGGGCGCTCCACGGGCCGCGGCGCGGGCCTGGGCGACGCCGCCGCCGGCTCGGTCCTTGGGGCGGCCTTGGGCTTGACCGCGCGCGGGTGCTTGCGTTCGCAGGCGTCGGCCGCCGCGTTGATCGACGACTGCAAGCGGCGCAGCTGTGCGGCGCTGACCTTGTCGGCCCTGAGCGCGACCACTTCGTCCTGCGCTTCCTTGATCTTGCATTTTTCAGCCAGCTCGGTGGCCTCGCTGATGCGCGCCTCGATCCGTTTGGGTTCCGGTTTGGCCGTGAACCAGATCACGGCCAGCAGCGCCAGCGCCATCAGCCAGTAACGCAGGCGGATCGGCTTGCGCAGTCCGGTACCGGGGGCCGGCGCGGGCCGCGGCGCGCTCTTGCGCGCTGGCGCGGCGGGGGCCGGCCTGGGGGGTGCAGGAGGCGCCACGGGCACCTCCTGCACGAACGACGGAGCGTCGAGCGGCGGCGCGGGCGCTGCCGCCACCGGCGCCGCGGAAGCCGGAGCAGGCACGCCCGCGCCGGCGGGCGCGGGCCGGCGCGCCCCGTCGTGCTGGGGGGCGCCGCAGTACGGACAAAAATCGACCCGGCGCGGCATCGGCCGCGCGCAGGCGGCATCGATGCAGCGGTAGATCACTTGGTCTTGCAGGTTCATGGCGTCAGTCTGGATCGGGTATGTCGTTGTCGGGGTCGGGAATGGCATCGTCGAACAAGGCGGCCAGCTCCGGCAGTTCGCCCGCCAGCCTCCACTTGTCCGCCTTGGGATTCCATTGCATGTTCCACGCACGGGTCTCGGGCCCCACTTCGGCGCGGGCGATGCGCAGCCCGATTTCGTCGATCGAGTATGGTCCCTGCTGCGCGCCGTCGATGAACAGTTTATAGCGTCCGCCGCCCGCGTGCAGCGGCGGCGCAAGCGCGCGCCCGGCCAGCGCCTGCGCCGCCTCGGACTCGCTGGCCAGGTAAGCGGCGCGGATGGCGCGCTTATCGACCGATTTTTCGACCTCCCAGGTGTAGGCGTCGCTGGCCGAATTGGGCACCGGCTCGCTCCACTGGAGCAGCGATGCGCTGGCGGCATCGATGTCGCGCAAGGACAGAGCCGGATTCATGGCGCTGGCGCGCTTGAACCATTGCTCGTACAGACGGCGTGCGGTGATGTTCGGCAGCGACGGCGATGGCAGCTGGGCGCCGGTTTCGTCGACGTCGAGCTTCGGCTCATACACGCGCAGCTGGAAGTGGCGCATCAGGGTGGCCAGCATGGTGAGCTGGGCCGGCCCCACGCCGGCCAGGCGCTTCTGCACGGCGGCGATCACCTGTTCGCGGTAGTACGGCGGCAAGCCGTTGGAGCGGATCGCAAACTCGTTGCCGATCTGGAGCCACTCGCCCGATCCCGGCTCGACCTCGAACAGGTACTGCCCGCGCGGCTGGAACGACGCTTCGCGGTCGGCCAGGTCGCCCTTGCGGCGGATGACACCGAGCGCGTTGGCCTGCAAGAACCATTCGTAGTCGTCGGCCAGGCGGTTCAATTCATCCATCGATGGCGAAATCGGATGACGGAAGCGCGTCGCGTCGAAATGCAGGTGGGTCGGAATCTTGGGATTTTCGATCTGGTACGAGGTGCGCCAGGTCGGCAGGCCGCGCAGTACCGTCATCGGAAAGCCCGACAGCTCGATGTAGCACACGGCCTTGCCCGTGATCCCCGTGTTGACCACCGAAACCAGATCGCCGTGGAAGGAGCCGGCCGGCACGGCGGCGCGGATTTCGGTCTCCATCTTGCGCCAGGCATTGGCGTCGCCCACGCCGATGAAGCACTTGAACTGGTCGGCCTTGGGCGTGAACTCGGCGGAAAAGCGCGCATTCATCCACGGCATGGCACTTTTGAGCCACTCGTTGAAGATGCGCTGGCGCTCCTGCGGCGACATGGCGCCAAGGCGTTCGAGCAGCGGATCGCTTGGCTCGGCATCGCCCGGTTCCTGCACGGTGAGCTGGGTCTGGGCCCGGCGGAACAGCTTGAGCAGCAGGCTGGCGCGCAGTTTTTCATCGCCCAGTTGCGGGAACAGGCGCGCCGAGCCGCCGAATTCGAGCAGCACTTCCTCGCTCCAGGTGTGGATATCGCGGCTCAAGGCAACCGGATCGGGCAGGATGTCGCTGGCCAGCTTGATGCAGGTGGCGTGTTCGTGGCGCGCGTCGGCGCGCAGCTGGTCGATGCGCTGGTCGACCGCGCCCAGCATGGCCTGCACGCAGCGGCGACCTTCCTGGAATTCGCCGGCGATGCCACTCCATACCGGCTGCCCCTGTTCGTCGGTGCTTTGCGGGTCGCCCAGCCAGGCCGACATGGCGCGCATCACCTCGATCGACTGGCCGGCAGCTACCGCCAGCAGGTGAAAGCGCAGATAGTCGGCGATGTCGCGCTTGAGGTGAGCCATCACTTCGCGCGCCTGGACGTCCTTGCCGAACAGGCGGCTGGCCGCCTGCGACAGGTTATTGAGCGACTCCTCGACCTGGCGCGTGCGCAGCGCATCGCGGATGTCGCGATAGCGCTTGCCGTTGCGTTCGGCGTTGCCCAGGTCGCGCTGCAGCAGGCGCGCCTTGATCTGTTCCAGCAGCGAGAGCACGAATTCCAGGCCGCCCTGCTTGCGGTCGTCCAGCAGCGCATACAACTGGGTGCGCGCACGCCCTTTCAGGCGCGTGGTCAGTTCGGCCGTGTGGCGCTTGATGCGGTCTTCGCTCGTTTCGGCGGTGGCGCCGGCTTCGCGGATAGCGTCGCGCTCCAGGTGCGGCAGGAGTTCGACCACTTTTTCGCGCCACACACCCAGGTCGTACGAACCCATGATGCGGTCGATTTCCAGCTGCACCTTGCTTTCGACCCGTTCCAGCAGCGAGCGCTGGTCCTTGTCCATCAGCAGCTGGTCGGTCAGCGCGTATTCCTGGAACGGCGTCAGGTCCACCGTGCCCTTTTTGAAGTCGGGGAATTCGTCGAACGGATGCTCGCTCATCGCCATCTGCTCGCGCATGAAGATATCGCGTTCCTGGTCGCCCGCGCGGCGCGCCGCCAGCCGTTCGAGCCCGCGGCCACTGGCCGCGTGCTCGCCAATCAGGCCGAAAAAAGCCTTGACCATCAGCGCGGCCAGCTCGTAGGCGCGGATATCGTCGCGCAGGCTTTGCTGGGTGTCGAGCACCGCCTGGCCGAAGGCAGAATACACCTTGGAGTACGACAGGCGCATGTCGCCGAAGCGCTGTTCCGGCACGCGCGGATTGAAGGGCCCCAGCTTGTGCTGCTGCTGGTTGACCGCGATCGAGCGCTTGCGGTTGGCAAAATCGGCCGAGGCGAAGTCCTCGAACAGGGTGTCGGCCACCATCTGGTAGAGATCCTTGATGTCGCCCGTCGCCTTGTTGGCCAGGTTGGCGGTGTCGACGAAGTACACATCGTCGAACGGCGCGCCCTTGCCCACCAGGCTGTCCGGCTCGGCCCAGCGTACCTGCGCGTTCATGTCGCGCATGGTGGTCTCCAGCTCCATCAGGGTCGCGTAGGCATTGGCCTCGGTGCGCTCCTTGTTGGCCTTGGCGAAACCGGACGGCATGAACATCACCAGGTCGACCTGGTTGTCGGACACTTCCTGGCGCGCGATGGCCTTGGAAATCCAGCCAAGGTCGATGGCGCTGCCGGCGCCCGTGCCGCCGGCGCAGGAAGCGATGACGACGATGCGGAACTTGGAAGTGTCGACCTGCAGGCCGAGGCGCTGGTAGGTTTCCTTGCGCTCGTTGCCAGCATTGCTGCTCAAGAAATTCAGTGCGCCCTTGATGCGCCCGCGCAGCTTGGGATATTTGTCGAACAGGTACAGGCGCGCCAGCGCGCGGATCTGGCCCGCGCCCTTGGACGGATCGATCCCGAGCGAGCGCAGTTTCTTGGGCCGCAGCGGCATCCAGTTTTCGATCAGCGGAAAGCGCGCCAGGCTGTCGTCCGATTCGTGATACTGGGGAAGGTCGAGCGGCTCGACCAGGCGCTCGTCGTCGTCCAGCTTGACCAGCTCATACCACGGGTCGGTGCGCTGCGACTTGCCCTCGTCGATGATGGCGTTGTTATCGAGATCGAAGTGCAGAAAGCGCGCGACCGGAAACTGCGCGATCGATTCGACCCGGGTCGGATTGTGGCGGTTCCATACCTCCGACAGGATGCGGCGGCGAATCCGCAGCATCACTTCCATGCCGGTGCCGCCGGCGCCGATGAACAGCGTTGGCCGCAGGTCAACCTTCAGTTCCGCCTTGAGTTCAGCTTTACCCCCGCCGCTGCCCGTGTTGGGAAATTCTGCCATGTCAAATCTCTTTCAGTTGTTGGGTCAGCGCCGGCCCACGAACAGGGCGGCGATGATGGCGATCAGGCCCACCACCACCAGGGTCGCGGTAATGGCCATGGTCAGGAATTTGCCGGGGTTGATGACCGCCAGCACCCCCGCCGCACTCACCAGCGACAGGCCGACGAACATCAGCCAGCCGGCGCTGCCCGCCGACGACGGCGCCACGCGCTTGACCACCAGGTGGTGCACGTAGGCGTTGCGCACGAAGAAAAACCCGATCAGCAGCACCAGAAACACGGCGCCGCCGATGGCCAGGTCGCGCGTGGAGGTATCGGTCACCGGCGCGCCATCCATCGGGGCGATTTCGATCGACAGGGGCGAGGTGCCGCCGTTCGCGCCGCCCTTGAACGGCCCGATGGGAGGCGCACTGGCCGCATTGGGCAGCCTGAAGCCGGGATCGGCGGGTGCGCTTGCGGGGTCCTTGGGATTTTGCATGACAGTGGTCCTAATAATAATGGATAGATCAGCGGCCCAGCTGGACTTGCGCGCCTTCGCGCAGGTCGATCAGCTGGTGGCCGAACAGCGTGGTTTTCAGTTGCGCGACCTTGTTGCCCGCCTTGTCGTAGATCGGCTGGGTCGTGCCGGCGCGCGCGTGCATGGTACGCAGTTCATCCTCCACCGTCACGAACGCCTTGCGCGGACGCGCCATGGCCAGCACCGCGGCAGCCGCCGCGCCCAGCAGCGCCAGCGCGGCGCCGATCAGCGCCACCAGCGGGCCAACGCCGTAATGCACCCGCACCTCGATCCGCAGCACGGCGGTCGAGCCGTCGATCTGCGCCGGCGGCGTGAAGATGTCGGGCAGCGGGTCGCCCGGGAACAGCGTGGCCATGCGCTGGCGAAAGGCGTGCGACAGTTCCAGGCGCTGGCCGCTCAGTTGCAGTTCGATCCGTCCCGGCACCACGTAGGCCGAACCGGCCGAGGTGACGGCCTGCATCGACCACTTGCCCGGCAGCTGCCCCACCGGCAGCTGCATTTTCGAGGCCAGCGGCGCGCTTTTTCCCGGCGCGAGCTTGCTGACCTGGGTGCCGGCCAGTTCGATGGGATGGTTTTCCCCGCCCAGCACCGAGCGCGCACCGAGGGTGGCGCTGACGATGGTGTACGGGTACATGGTGTTCTCCAGGTTCCACTCGATCCTGGCGCTTGGCGTGCGCGCTTCGGCATCCACGTCGGCATGCAGCACGCCGTTCGGCGCCATCGAAAACGCCACCCCGGGCCCGTCGCTGACCTTGCGCGGCACCAGGCGCACGGTGTCGCGGTCGAGCGGCTTGAGGCGCGCGGCCGGTTCCGTGATGACCTGTTGCAGGCGGCCGGAGGCCAGCAGCGCATCGAGCTCGCGCGCGCCCTGCGCGCCCACCGCGAACACGTACACCATCAACCCGTTGGCGCGGTACTGCGCGCCCTGCACCGGCATCTGCAGCGGAAAGGCGAGCGCCTTGCTGATCGCGCCGCCGCGGTGAATCAGCTGGTAAAAGTCGCGGTTGCGCAGCGCCGTCGCCTGGTCGTTGTTCGGGCTGTTGCGATTGTTCGTGAACAGCCACACCAGGCCCGGTTTGCCGCCCAGCGCCGTGCCGATGGCCGAACCGACGGCTTCATTGAGGTCGGTGTCGGCCAGCGCCGTGCTGCCCGGTTTGCGCGCCACCTCCAGCGCGGCCAGCGCGCCGACCACCTGGCGCCGCGTGGGCACCGGGTCGACCTTGAGCGAGAGCAGCGCCCTGGGCGACGGTGCGCCGGGAACGCCCTGGTTGAACGCGGCCAGCACCATCGGCTCGCCCGGCCGGGTGGCGGCCATGACGATTTCGGCCACCAGCGGCTTGAAGGGCGATACGGGATCGGTATAGAACGGCTCCATCCAGCCGGAGTTCTGGACCAGGAACACGTGCGAGCCGGCCAGCGCGGGCGCGCCGGCGCACAGCAGCGCGGCGCTGGCGGCGAGGCGCGCGGTGCGCGGCAGCCGCCGGGTCACGACAGTGCGTCCAGATGCCAGCCGCGCACCTGGTTCCAGTCCGGATGGTGCAGCCACAGGCAGTTGTCGTACACGAAAGGCACGCACTCGAGCGGACGCGCCAGGCGCGCGATGTCGTCGAGGATCACGTTGCGCTTGCCGATCCATTCGACCGTGGTGCGCGCGATGATGCGCCCGGCCAGCGCATCTTCGGCCATGCCGGTGTACTGGTGAAAGCGCAGCACCAGCCCACTTGGCTGGCTGCGGTTGTTATTGAAGCCGCGCAGCAGCGGCAGCACCATGGCGTCGTCGTCGTGCGGATCTTCGACGTGTTCCTGTCCCCACGGTTCGCCCACCACCGCATGGCCGCGCCGGAACAGCAGGCTGGCAAATCCCAGGCGCGCGCCGGACAGCGCTTCGAGCTGGCCGTCGGCCTTGCCCAGTTCGAGGAAGGAATAGGCCTGGCCATCATGGCCGATCTGCCACAGGCGGCCGTCGCGGCTTTGCGTGGGGCCGCCAAACTGCAGGCGCGGCGACCAGCCGGCCGGCCACGCGATCCATTGCGGTGGAGCGCCCGGCTGCCACACCATCTGGCCCTGGGCGTGCAGCCAGAACAGCTTGCCGTCGTAGCCGACCGGACGCTCCCAGTGGCCGGCCGGGGCCTCGCATTCGTAGACGACTTCATTGCTCATGTCGCTGTGCGCGCTCCACAGGCGCACGCCGGCCTCGCCGTTGACCAGGCAAGCCACGTGGCGGCGCATGGTGCCGGGCGCGCTGGCAAGATGGCCGTCGAACACCGACTCGGTGCGCCAGGTTTCGCTGACCGGATCGATGAACAGGCGGCGCAGGCCGCGGTCGGTCGGCACCAGCCCCACTTCGCCGCGCAGCGGGTCAGGCGCCGGCAGCCAGGCGTAGGACGAGGCCGGGGCGCTGAAGGTCAGGTCGGACGTGTTGTCTTCGGCCGCCATGACATGCCAGGCCGCGCCGAGCGGGTCCCAGTACTGCAGCACGTTGCGGGCATGGGCCAGCGCGATCAGGCGCTGCGCGGAAAAGCCGAAGGCGCCGGCCGCGAACACGCAGTGCGCATTGGGCGGGGCCGGCATTGTGCGGTCAGGGCGGCCGGGGGCCGGCGCGGCGGGACGTTCTTCGAGGCTGTCGCCAAGCGCCAGCGCGGTCACGCTCAGGCCATGCGGCACATGGCGCGGCAGCAGACGGTCGGACCACGGACCCCACCAGTCGGGCGGGGGCGTGCCGCGGCCGGCCAGCTTGTCGAGCGGCGCGCCGCAGGTGGGGCAAAACGCGAAACCTTCGGGATAGATGGGCGAACAGTCGCACGACAGCGGCAGCGAGGCGCCGAGCAGGTGGGCGATGTCGGGAAGCCGGCCGCGCGACTGGGCCTCGCGCTCGACGCGGCCAAGTCCTTCACTCGACGCCAGTTCAAACTGCGCCGTGTGTTCATCTTCCAGCCAGACGCTGCCGGACGTTTCCCATCGGTGTACCATGTCGCTTGCCGCCATATATATATGTATAAGAAGTCGCGGCCCGTCAAAGCGGGCCGTTGTTGCTCTTCAAATCATAGCGCAAACGGGTTGGCTACGCGGTTTATTTACCGGGTACCGTTTCGCGGTATTTCAGGGGGCGGGACCGGATGCCTGGAGAGAAACCGCCATTGTCGACAAGGACGGTTTTCGGGGGTGCAGCGCAATTTTAATCTATTTATAGGTGCCGACGCCGATCAGCACCTCGCCATTGCGCTCGATGTAGGTGTTTTTCTCTTCCATGGCCTTGGTGATCGAATTGGGCCACTTGTAGCCGAACCAGCCCGTGCCGGCGGGGCTCTTGGCGATCTTGATGAATTCGCGGATCGGATACACCTCGCCGGCCTTCAGGTCCATCAGATTCTTGCCGACCATCTTGGCATTCTGGCCGTGCGCGAGCGCGGTGCCGTCGAAGGTGAACATGAAGACGTACAGATCGCCCTTGATGAATTCGCCTTTGGAATCGTTGAAGGCGGCGATCGCCTTGTCGCGGCCGTTGTCGTTCAGGTAGGCGCTGGCCTTCTTGACCATGGCCACCGCTTCATCGGCGGTACCACGCTTGACATCCTGCGCGCTGGCGGCGCCGGCGAGGGTGAGGGCAAAGACCGCGAACACCAGTTGCTTGAACAATGACTTCATCTGTATCTCCAGTGGTTTGTCAGATCGAGGGGCCCGGCTTTGCACCGTGTAGTTTTACTGACGCTAACATATGCCCGTCGGCTTATCGGAATAAATAACACAAAGCATTATTTCTTCGACAAGGAAGTGTGGTTCCCAAGCAAAGCCATGCCTCGGCGCCACGTATAATGGAAGCCATCCAAGACCTCGCACCGCACCATGACCTCCCCTGACCTGACCGCCGCCCCCTGGGGCGACATTCCCGCGCACGCCGTCGATGCCGCCGCCACCCACCTGCACGAGGTGCTTGCCACCGTGGTCGAACACGGCCCCGCCCAGCGTGCGCTGGTGGTGCATGACTGCCGCTCCGACCTGGCGCGCGCGCTGACCGAAGGCTATCGGCGCAATCTGCCCGATGCCGTGTTCATCGACTTCGATACCGTGGCCGCCGAACACGTGCTGGCCGCCTTCAAGGGCATGGCGGCGCACGACCTGGTGGTGCTGATCCAGTCGACCAACTTCCGGCTCGAAGCCTTCCGCATCCGGGTCGAGCTGTTCAAGCTGGGACTGAAAGTGATCGAGCACGTGCACCTGTCGCGCATGCCGGGCGCGCAGGGCGAGCACTACATCGAATCGCTGGCCTACGACAGCGCCTACTACCGCGGCGTGGGCAAGGCGCTCAAGCGCCGCATCGATGCCGCATCGACCGGCGTGGTGCACAGCGGCGGCGAGACGCTGGTATTCGCTTCGCCGTTCGAGCCGGCCAAACTGAATGTGGGCGACTACAGCGGCATGAACAACGTCGGCGGCCAGTTCCCGATCGGCGAAGTGTTCACCGAAGCGCAGGACCTCGAAGCGGTCAACGGGCGCGTGCGGGTGCACGTATTCGGCGACACCTCGTACATGGTCAACCGCCCCGACACCCCGATCACGCTGGTGATCGAACGTGGCCGCGTGGTCGATACGGTCGACGCCACCCCGGAATTCGCGCGCCTGCTGGAGATTATCCGGCTTGAGGAAGGCGAAGTGTGGGTACGTGAACTCGGCTTCGGCATGAACCGCGCGTTTACCCGCGAGCGCCGCGTCAACGACATCGGCACGTATGAGCGCATGTGCGGCATCCACCTGTCGCTGGGGGCCAAGCATGGCGTCTATCCCAAGCCGGGCTTCAAGCGCAAGGATGCGCGCTACCACGTCGACATCTTCGCCGTGACCGAAAGCGTGTACCTGGACGAGGAACTGGTCTACCGGGATGGCGCCTGGCAGGTCGGCCCCGAGGCGTAACGCCGGGGCATAACGCCGGGGCATAACTACAGAATGCCGGCGCGGGCCAGGGCCAGGTCCCACGGGGCGACGCGGTACTCCGCCACCAGGAAATCGACCAGCGCCCTGACCTTGGGCGATAGCTGGCGGCTGGCCGGGTACAGGGCCGACAGGTCGTTCAGCGGCAGCTCCCAGTCCGGCAGCACCGGCAGCAGCGCGCCATCGATCAGCTTTTGCCACGCCAGGAAGGTCGTGTTGTAGACGATGCCCAGGCCACGCTCGGCGGCCTGCTGCAGCACCAGTCCATTATTCGCCGTGAAGCCGGCGTTCACGCGCACCGTGCGCCGCTCGCTCCCGCGCGTGAAGTGCCAGCTGGTGCCGTCGGTCAGGTAGCTGAAGTGCAGGCACTGGTGAGCGAGCAGTGCTTCCGGCGTTTGCGGCATGCCCCACCTGGCCACATAATCCGGACTGGCGCACAGCACCCCGCGGCAAGGGGCCAGGCGGCGCATGGCCAGCCCGCTGCTGTCCGGGATGCCGCCCACGCGGATGGTCAGGTCGAAGCCGTGGCGGATCGGGTCGAGCAGCGCATCGTCGACGAACAGCGATGGCGTGAGCAGCGGATGGCGCAGGCTGAAACGCGCCACCGCATCGGCCAGCCACGCGCTGCCGAAACCGGACGGCGCCTGGATCCGCAGCGCCCCGGCCAGCTCGGCACCGGCGGGACTGATGGCGCGCGCCGCTTCGCGCGCCTGCTCCACCGTCGCCAGGCACGGCGCCAGATAGGCGTGGCCGGCGTCGGTGAGGCTCACTTCGCGGGTGGAACGGTGCAGCAGGCGCGCATCGAGCTTCGTCTCCAGCTGCATGATATGTTTGCTGACCATGGCGCGCGTGAGCCCCAGGCGGCGCCCGGCGGCCGAAAAGCTGCGCAGGCGCGCCACCTCGACAAAAATCTCCATTGCGCGCAATTGGTCCATGCGGCCGATTGTCAACCCGATGGCGACAATCTGTCAACCGATCCGCCAATTGCGGGGTTGCGGGGCCAACCCTACAATGGCAGCTTCCATCATGGCAGGAGCCACCTTCATGCTCAGCACCGAACAACGCAACCAGTTCCAGCGCGACGGCTACCTCGTCGTCCCCGGCTTCAAGACAATGGACGAGATTGCCCGGCTGCGCCAGCGCGCCGGCGAGATTGTCAACGAATTCGATCCAGCCCAGGGGCGCTCGATCTTCACCACGCGCGACCAGACCACCGCCACCGACGAGTATTTCCTGCGCTCGGACAACACCATCCGCTGCTTTTTTGAAGAAGAAGCGTTCGGTGCGGACGGCCAGCTGCGCCAGGAAAAAGCCCTGTCGATCAACAAGATCGGCCACGCGCTGCACGACCTCGACCCGGTGTTCGATGCCTTTTCGCGCGATGCGAAGCTGGCCGCGGTGGCACGCGGCCTGGGACTGAGCGAGCCCAAGGTGTGGCAATCGATGTACATCTTCAAGCAGCCCGGCATCGGCGGCGAAGTACGCTGGCACCAGGATGCGACCTTTTTCGAGACCACGCCGATCAGCGTGACGACCTTCTGGTTCGCGCTGGAAGACGCCACCATCGAGAATGGCTGCCTGTGGGTCGAACCGGGCGGCCACCGCGGTCCGCTGCGCGAGCGCTTCGTGCGCCACGGCGACGCCATCAAGATGGAAACGCTCGACACCATGCCGTGGCCGGACGACAGCACCGCCGTGCCGCTCGAAGCGAAAGCCGGCAGCCTGGTATGTTTTCACGGGCTGCTGCCGCACTACAGCGCGCCGAACCGCTCGCCCGTGTCGCGCCACGCCTACACCCTGCATGCGACCGATGGCGCAACCGTCTACTCGCCGCAGAACTGGATCCAGCGCGACGCCAGCTTTCCGGTGCGAGGCTTCGACTAGTTCATGGATATCCGCATCTTCGCCCCGCACTGGGGCAGCAACGACCTGGCCCCGGGCGTGTTCATCGAGCGCGTGAAGGCCGCCGGTTTCGATGGCATTGAAATGTCGCTGCCACTTGACGCCGGCCAGCGCGACGACTGGCGCGCACGCATCGCCGACGCCGGCCTGCTGCTCATCGCGCAGCAGTGGGAAACCGTGTTCCACCCGGAGTTCGAGGCGCACCGCGATGCGCTGGCGACCTACCTGGCCAATGCCTGCGCCGCGCGTCCGCTGTTCGTCAACACGCACACGGGCAAGGACTTTTATACGCACGAACAAAACCTGGAGCTGATCGCGCTGACCGGGAACATCGCGCGCGAACACGGCGTGCCGATCGTGCACGAGATCCACCGCAGCCGCTTTTCCGGCCACCCGATGCTGCTGCTGCCGTATCTGCGCGAGCTGCCCGATCTGGCCCTGACGGCCGACCTGTCGCACTGGTGCTGCGCGTGCGAGTCGCTGCTGGACGACCAGCCGGCCACGCTGGCGGCGACGCTGCCGCACGTGCGTCACATCCACGCGCGCGTCGGCCACGCGCAAGGGCCGCAGGTGAGCGACTTCCGCGCGCCACAGTTCGCCGCCGAGCTGGCGCGTCATCTTCAATGGTGGGACCGCATCGTCGCACTGCGCCGTGCGGCCGGTGCCGCCCTGATGACGATCACGCCCGAATTCGGGCCGGTGCCCTACACCCAGTGCATGCCGTTCAGCGGCGAGCCGCTTTCGGATGCGTGGGACCTGAACGTGGCGATGCTGCGGCTGCTCAGGGAACGCTACGCTGCCTGAAGCGGGCAGCTTTACATCAGCAGCAGGTTGACGTCGGCCGCCTCGCTCTCGCGGTTGGGCGCCTTGCGTGGAATGCGGACCGTCACGCTGGTGCCATGCTCGGGCGACGATTCGATCTCGATGCTCCCGCCCAGCATGCCGGTAACGATGTTGTACACGATGTTCATCCCCAGGCCCGAGCCGCCCTGCCCCATCTTGGTCGTGAAAAACGGATCGAACACCTGGTGCAGAATCTTGGGCGGCATGCCCACGCCATCGTCGCTGAAAATGAGCAGCAGCTGGTCGTCCTCGATCTCGCGCGCGGTGATCGTGATGAGCGCGCTCGGGCGCCCCTCGAACGCGTGCAGCAGCGCGTTGTTGATCAGGTTCGACAGCACCTGCCCCACGCTGCCCGGATAGGAATCAAGCAGCAGGGTGGCCGGGCCGTCCATGCGCGTTTCGCAGTTGGCGCGGCGCAGCTGCGCCGCGTACGTCGCCAGCGTATCGCGCACCAGATCGCACAGGTCGAAGCGGCGCCGCTGGTCGCTGGTCTGGTCCACCGCCACCTGCTTGAACGAGGTAATCAGGTCGCCCGCGCGGCGCAGCGAACTGGCCATGATGTCGCACGCCAGGCGCGTATCGGCCATGTGCGCTTCCAGCGCCGAGCGCTTGATGCCGCCGCCCGCGTACTTGCGCTCGAAGTCGGCCACCATGTCGGCCAGCGCGGTGGCGGTCAGCAGGCTGTTGCCGATCGGCGTATTGAGTTCGTGCGCGATGCCCGCCACGAGCGAGCCGAGCGACGCCATTTTCTCCGACGTGATCAGATTGGTCTGGGCCTGCTTGAGCGTGGCCAGCACCGTCGACAGGTCGCGGTGCGCGGTTTCGACGTTGGCCTTCTGCTGTTCGAGTTCGGCCAGGCTGTGTTCCAGGCCATCCTTGGCGTCGACCAGGGCCGCCTCGGTGTGTTTGCGGTCGCTGATATTCTGGATCACCCACACGCCGCCCTTGGTCAGGTCCGATGCGTCGAGCGCCTTGCCGTTGATCAGGCACCAGATCGTGCTGCCATCCTTGCGCAGCAGTTTCAGTTCGCCCTGCCAGCGCCGCGTCTGCGGATCGACCGCGAACGGATCGGCCGCGCCGGCCGCCGCGGGACGCGACAGCACCTGCGTCTGCTGGCCCGCCAGTTCGCCGGGCGCGTAGCCCATCATCTCCTCCATGCCGCGGTTGCAGCGCATGATCACGCCGTGCGAAAACAGCGCGATGCCGACGCTGGCACTGTCCTGGAAGGCGCGCTGCTCGTCGAGCGTCACGCGCAGCTGCTGCGCCAGGGTGCGGCTGCGGCGCGACGCGATCATCAGCGCCGCGATCAAGGTGCTGATCACCAGCCCGCCGGCGGCGATGACCATCACCGGCCGCACATCGCGGCTGTAACGGCTGCCGCTCAGCGCCTGGGAGCGAATCACCCACTGGCGCTGCGCCACGCTCAGGCGCGCCTCGGTCTGAAAACCCGGCAGCGGCGCCGCACCCATGCCGCTGGTATCGAACATCACGTTCGAGGCGGCGTAGGGGGCGTTGGCGCCGTCCGACACATTGCCGGCGTCGTGGATGCGAAACGCCATCTGGTTCAGGAGCGACGGATCGATCACCTCGTGCATCAGGTTCTTCACACGGAACACGATCGCCACCAGGCCCACCAGCGCGGCGCGCCGTTCGGCCACGGTCGTCAGGGGCATGTTCTGGCGGTACACTGGCGCGCGCGCCACGAAGCCGGGCTGGCCGGTGTCGTCCTGGACCAGGGTAATGCGCTCGGTGGCGACGATCTCGCCGCTGTCGCGCCCGGATTCGACTGCCGCCCGATGCGGCGGCAGCGCGGCCAGATCGAGGCCGAAGGCGTTCTCGTTGCCCTTGAGCGGCTCGGTGTATTCGATGATGAAATGTTCGGCGCGCGTCACCTTCGGATGCACAATGAACGCCGGATAGCCGACCGGAGAAAAGCGCGTATCGCTGTGCACAGACTCGGTGAAACGGGCCAGGTCGGCGGCCGGCACGTAGCGCACGAACTGAATCGCCTGGAAGCCCGGATAGCGCGTGGTCAGGTTCAGTTCGCGCACGAAGCGGGCGAACTGCTCGCGGTCGACCTTATCGTTGACGGCAAAGGCGCCCTTGATACTGAGCAGCATGTCGAAATAGGTTTGCAGGCGCACGTTGGTGTCGCTGGCGACCTTGTCGGCATCGCGCTGGAAGATGGCCGAGATGCGCGCCTGCTGCGCCTCGACCACGGCAACGCAAGTCCACATGGTCAGACAAATACCGACTACGAAGGCCAGGTATCCTTGAGTCCGCATCGGTTTGCTCCACGTTGTACCGAAGGCCGGGCGCGGCCCGGGTATGCGAATTGACTATAGCATATTGGCATGCGGAAATCGCACAACTGGCGCGGCCCAACAACACTTCCAGCCTCCCACAACGTCCTACAACAACCATCAAACCTCCTACAACCGGGGTCAGAGCTCTGACTCGAAACATTGCACTAGGACAGTCAGTTGCTAAACCGGGAAACCAGGGTCAAATCCGGTTTTTGCAACGATACGTGGGCAGCACGCGCAAATCGCATCGAAATTCACTCAGGTTTCTACCGGGCGCCCCTGAATTGCGGTCCCGCGAGCAACAAAAACGTTTCGAATCAGAGGTCTGACCCTGGTTAAGCAACAAAAAAGTTTCGAGTCAGAGCTCTGACCCCGGTTCAGGGGGAGGAAACTCGGCGGCGATGGCTTTGAAGCGCTCTTCGATGGCCAGCATCGCGTCGACCACGTCGGGATCGAAGTGCTCGCCGCGGCCCTGGCGGATCAGCTCGACCGCGGTTTCGTGCGTGAACGCCGGCCGGTAGGCGCGCGCGGTGATCAGCGCGTCGTACACGTCGGCCACCGCCATCAGCCGCGCCGACAGCGGAATCGCATCCCCCGCCAACCCTTCCGGGTAGCCCGAACCATCCCACTTTTCCTGGTGCGAATAGGCTATCTCGCGCGCGTAACGCAGAAAGCCATTGCTGCCGCCCAGCGTGCGCTCCACGCCGGCGATCGCATCGCGCCCATACACGGTGTGCAGTTTCATCAATTCGAATTCACTGTCGCTCAACTTGCCCGGCTTGAACAGCACCGCATCCGGCACGCCCACCTTGCCGATGTCGTGCAGCGGCGCCGCCTTGTGCAGCAGTGTGATATTTTCGTTGGTCAGTTCGGCCGTGCAGGCCGACACAAAACGCAGCTCGCACGCCAGCGCCATCACGTAATGTTGCGTGCGCAGCAGATGCTGGCCCACGCCAGGATCGCGCGACTCGGCCAGCACCGCCATCGCCAGCACCGTGGCATCCTGCATCAAGCCGGCGTCGCGCACGCGCTCGGACACCAGGTGCTCGAAGTGGCGGTGCTGGTCCCTGAGCATGGCGCCCGCCGCGCGCAGGCGCAACTGCGTGGCCACCCGCGCCAGCAGCGCCCCCGCCGTGAACGGCAGCTGCACCACGTCGGCCACACCGTCGCGCCACGCGCGCTCTTCCAGCTGCGCGTCGCCCTCGGGAACGAGCATGATGACCGGCGTTTCGGCACTGAGGACCTGGCACTTCAAGCCTTGAAACACGCGCATGCTGTCGGCGTCCGCCAGCGCGCCACCGAGCACGATCAGGTCCGGCCGCGGCGCCTGCTGGGCGATGCGCAGCCCATCCTCGCCGCTGCGCGCCAGGCGCACGTGGTAGCGTTCCTGCAGCAGCTCTTCCATCAGTACAAGGTTGTCAGATACGCCATCGACAATCAGGATGCTCGCCTTGAAGTTCATTTCCATTCCGCCTCGCCTCCCCGCGCATGAGCCGCAACAATCGGCCGCAATAATCGGCCTCAACAATCATAGCGCGCACCCGCGTGTATGTTTCAGGTTTTTTACAATTCCCTGAAACAATTGACTAATCGGTACGTTTAGAATACTTGCTCTTTTTCACGAGAAAAGTCAGAGACAACATGATCCGTATCCCGGTGAGCCTGGCAGCCTTGTTCTTCGTGTCGGGCATCGCCTCGGCCGCCGAACCGTTCGACGACAAGTTCCGCCAGCTCGAGGAAGTGCTGCCGACGCCGAACACGATCCGCAACGCCGCCGGCGCTCCCGGGCACGCCTACTGGCAGCAGCGCGCCGACTACACGATCCGCGCGCGCCTCGATGAAAACAAGCGCACCATCAGCGCGACCGAAACGGTCACGTACCACAACAACTCGCCCGACTCCCTGTCCTACCTGTGGGTGCAGCTGGACCAGAATATCTTCAAGCCCGACTCGGACGCGCGCACGTCGGCCACGGTGGCCTCGCGCGACGCCTGGGCCAAGGCGCGCAGCGACGAAGACGGCATGCGCTTCGATGGCATGCGCTCGCTGCTCGAAAGCCCCGGCTTCGAGGGCGGCTTCGCCATCGGCGCGGTCAAGGGCGCGGACGGCAAGCCGCTGCGCTACACGATCAACAAGACCATGATGCGGATCGACCTGCCGCAGCCGATGAAGCCGGGCGCGCGCCTGTCGTTCCACATCGATTTCAGCTTCAACATCAACGACGCCAAGGTTCAGGGCGGACGCACCGGCTACGAAAAATTCGACGACAAGAACGACCTGTTCGAAATCGCCCACTGGTTCCCGCGCATGGCGGCCTATTACGACGTGTATGGCTGGCAGCACAAGCAGTTCCTCGGTGCCGGCGAGTTTACGCTGGAATTTGGCGACTACGACGTGCAGCTGACCGTCCCGGCCGACCATATCGTGGCCAGCACGGGCGAACTGCAAAACCCGGGCGAGGTGCTGACCGCGACCCAGCGCGAGCGCCTGAAGAAGGCCCGCACCAGCAGCAAGCCGGTGATCATCGTCACCCAGCAGGAAGCCGAGGCGGCCGAGAAGTCGCGCGCCAGCGGCACCCGCACCTGGCACTACAAGGCCAAGAACGTGCGCGATTTCGCCTTCGCCAGCAGCCGCAAGTTCATTTGGGACGCGCAGGGCTACAAGAAGGGCGGCACCGACACGATGGCCATGTCGTACTACCCGAAAGAAGGCAACCCGCTGTGGGAAAAGTATTCGACCCAGGCGATCGTCCACACCATCGAACAGTACAACAAGTATTCGCTGGACTATCCGTATCCGGCGGCGATTTCGGTCAATGGCCCGATCGGGGGCATGGAGTATCCGATGATTTCGTTTAACGGTCCGCGTCCGACCAAGGACAAGAAGACCGGTGAACTGACCTACTCGAAACGCACCAAGTATGGCCTGATCGGCGTGATCATCCACGAGGTGGGACACAACTACTTCCCGATGATCGTCAACTCCGACGAGCGCCAGTGGACCTGGATGGACGAGGGCCTGAACACCTTCGTCCAGGGCCTGGCGCAGAACGCGTGGGAAGAGAACTATCCGAAGTCGCGCGGCGAAGCGCGCACCATCGTCGACTACATGCGCAGCCGCGACCAGGTACCGATCATGACCAACTCCGAGTCGCTGCTGCAGTTCGGGAACAACGCCTACGCCAAGCCGGCGGCAGCGCTGAACGTGCTGCGCGAAACGGTGCTCGGGCGCGAGCTGTTCGATTTCGCCTTCCGCGAGTATGCGCAGCGCTGGAAGTTCAAGCGCCCGACGCCGTCGGACTTTTTCCGCACCATGGAAGACGCTTCCGGCACGGACCTGGACTGGTTCTGGCGCGGCTGGTTCTACACCACCGACGCGGTCGACGTCAGTGTCGACGGCATCACCGAATATGGCGTGAGCACCAAGAATCCGGAGATCGAAAAAGCATGGAAAAAGGCGCAAAGGGATGCCGAGCCGGTGTCGGTGACGGCCCAGCGCGACAAGGGCACGCCGCGCCGCGTCGATGCGCATCCGGAACTGAAGGATTTCTACAACGAGCATGACGACTTCACGGTCACCAACAAGGACCGCAACAAGTACAGCGAGGCGGTCGAAGGCCTGGAGGACTGGGAGAAAGCGCTGCTCGCCAAAGGCAAGCATCTGTACCTGGTCGATTTTTCCAACCTGGGCGGGCTGGTGACGCCGCTGGTGCTGGAAATTGAACTCAAGTCCGGCAAAAAGTACATCGAGCGCATTCCCGCCGAAGTGTGGCGTTATTCGTCCAAGAAGATCACGAAGCTGATCGTCACCGATGAACCGATGGTGAGCCTGAACCAGGACCCGTACTGGGAAACGGCCGATATCGATAACAGCAACAACGCCTGGCCGCGCAAGATCACGCCATCGCGCCTGGAACTGTTCAAGACCGACCGCTTCAAGGACGACCTGATGAAGGACTTCAACACGCCGTTGAAAACCAAGTAGCACGGGTGGGCACGATCGCGTGCCCGCCTTCTTCGCACTGAATGACCGCACAATGTTCAACAAACACCTTTCGCTGGCCCTGGCCGCCTGCCTCGCCTGTACTATCGCGGCGGCCCAGCCTTTTGAGGACAAGTTCCGCCAGCTCGACGAGCTGTTGCCCACGCCCGGCATCACGCGCACCGCGTCCGGCGCGCCGGGCCACGCCTACTGGCAGCAGCGCGCCGACTACAAGCTGCGCGCCACGCTCGACGAAGCGAAGCGCCGCATCGACGGCGCCGGCACGGTCACGTACCACAACAATTCGCCCGACACGCTGTCCTACCTGTGGATGCAGCTGGACCAGAACATGTTCCGCGCCGATTCGGACAACCGCGCCATCGCCACCGTGCCGTCGCGCGAGGCGTGGGCCAAGGCGACCGAGGCGGACGGCGTGAAGTTCGAGGCGATGCGCTTCATCGTCGAGAGCCGCGCTTTCGACGGCGGCTTCCATATCACCGGCCTGACCGATGCCGGCGGCCAGCCGCTCAAGTACACGATCAACAAGACCATGATGCGGATCGACTTGCCGCAGCCGATGAAACCGGGCTCGCGCTTTTCGTTCAGGATGGCGTGGAATTTCAATATCCCGGAAATGAATGTACTGGGGCGCCGCTCCGGCTACGAAAAATTCGAGGAAGACAAGAACGACCTGTTCGAGGTCGCGCAGTGGTATCCGCGCATGGCGGCCTACTACGACGCGGCCGGGTGGCAAAACAAGCAGTACCTCGGCGACGGCGAATTCACGCTCGAATTTGGCGACTACGACATCGAACTGACTGTCCCGGCCGACCATATCGTCGCCAGCACGGGCGAGCTGCAGAACCCGGGCGATGTGCTGAGCGCGACTCAGCGCGAACGCCTGAAAAAGGCCCGCACCAGCAGCAAACCGGTGATCATCGTCACCCAGAAGGAAGCGGAAGCGGCCGAAAAGACGCGCAGCAGCGCCAGCAAGACCTGGCACTACAAGGCCGCCAACGTGCGCGATTTCGCCTTTGCCAGCAGCCGCAAATTCATCTGGGATGCGCAGGGCTACAAGAAGGGCGGCACCGACGTGATGGCGATGTCTTACTATCCCAAGGAAGGCAATCCGCTGTGGGAGCGCTATTCGACCCAGGCCATCGTCCACACCATCGAGCAGTACAACAAGTACGCCTTCGATTATCCGTATCCGATCGCGATTTCGGTCAACGGCCCGGTGGGCGGCATGGAATACCCGATGATTTCGTTTAACGGTCCGCGTCCGGTCAAGGACAAGAAGACCGGTGAACTGACCTACTCCAGGCGCACCAAGTATGGCCTGATCGGCGTGATCATCCATGAAGTGGGCCACAACTACTTCCCGATGATCGTCAACTCCGACGAGCGCCAGTGGACCTGGATGGACGAGGGCCTGAACAGCTTCCTGGAGTACCTGTCCGAACGCGCCTGGGAAGAAGACTTCCCCGACACGCGCGGCGATCCGCGCGCCATCGTCGACTACATGCGCAGCAAGAACCAGGTGCCGGTGATGACCAACTCGGAATCGGTTCTCCAGCGCGGCAACAACGCCTACGCCAAGCCGGCCACCGCGCTGATCGTGCTGCGCGAGACGGTACTCGGGCGCGAGCTGTTCGACTTCGCCTTCCGCGAGTACGCGCAGCGCTGGAAGTTCAAGCGCCCTACCCCAGCCGATTTTTTCCGCACCATGGAAGACGCTTCCGGCACGGACCTGGACTGGTTCTGGCGCGGCTGGTTCTACACCACCGACGCGGTCGACGTGAGCGTGGACGGCATCACCGAGTATGGCGTGAGCACCAGGAATCCGGAAATCGAGAAAGCCTGGAAAAAGGCGCGGAAGGATGCCGAGCCGGTGTCGGTGACGAGCCAGCGCGACAAGGGCACGCCGCGCCGTATCGATGCGCATCCGGAGCTCAAGGACTTCTACAACGAACATGACGACTTCACCGTCACCAACAAGGACCGCAATAAGTACAGCGAGTCGATCGAGGGCCTTGAAGACTGGGAAAAAGCACTGCTCGCGCAGGGCAAGCACCTGTACCTGGTCGACTTTTCCAACCTGGGCGGGCTGGTGACGCCGCTGGTGCTCGACATCGAACTCAAGTCCGGCAAAAAATACATCGAGCGCATTCCGGCCGAAGTGTGGCGCTATTCGTCGAAGAAGATCACGAAGCTGATCGTCACCGACGAACCGATGGTGGGCCTGACCCAGGACCCGTACTGGGAAACCGCCGACACGGACGTGAGCAACAACGCCTGGCCGCGCAAGATCACGCCATCGCGCCTGGAGCTGTTCAAGACCGACCGCACCAAGGATGACCTGATGAAGGACTTCAACGCACCGCTGAAACTCAAGGACGCCAAGGATAAAAAGGCGGCCCAATGATGCGGCGCCTCGCGCTCGGCGCGCTGCTGGCCTGCGCCTGCATGGGTGCGCAGGCGCACCGCTTCCACGCGGGGATCACCGACATCTCGTTCAACCCGGGCACCGGCAGCATTGAAGTGGTGCACACCTACATGGCGCACGATATCGAGGCGCTGCTGGCCAATCTGTACCAGCGCCAGTTCGACCTCTCCGACCCGCAGGACGAAGCGGTGCTGCGCAAGTACGTCGACAAGCAGTTCTACCTGCTGGCCGCCGACAAATCGCGCCTGCCGCTGCGCTGGGTCGGCGTGAGCACCAATGTGGAGAGCGTGGTGATCTATCAGGAAATTGAAAAGACGCCGCTGGCCAGCGCCGTGCGCGTGCACGATGAAGTCCTGTCCGACTTTTTGCCCGACCAGGTCAACACCGTCAATGTCAATCATGGCGGCAAAATCGGTACCCTCACCTTTGATCGCAGCAAAACAGAACAGCAGCTTCCCTGACCCATGCACCACACCTGCCGCCTCACCCCTCTCGCCATTTCCCTGATGCTGTGCCACCTGTCGGCGCGCGCCGACGACCTGGTGCTGCAGCGTGTTTTAATCGACGGCTCGCGCGCCAGCCAGCTGGGCATCGCCGATTCGGCCAATGCCGGCAGCGTCAATCAGAAGCAGCTCGAGATGCGCACCGTCTACCGTCCGGGCGAGCTGCTCGAAGCGGCGCCCGGGCTGGTCGCCACCCAGCACAGCGGCGAGGGCAAGGCCAACCAGTTCTTCCTGCGCGGCTTCAACCTCGATCACGGCACCGACCTGCGCACGACCGTCGACGACATGCCGGTCAACCAGCGCAGCCACGCGCATGGCCAGGGATGGACCGACCTGAATTTTTTGATTCCCGAACTGGCGGCGCGCCTGGACTACCGCAAAGGCCCGTACTCGGCGCGCGACGGCGACTTTGCCTCGGCCGGCGCTGCGGCCATCGCCTACGCCAACCGGCTGGCGCAATCGACCGCCAGCGCCAGCATCGGCCAGAACGGCTTTGCCAGGACCCTGTTGGCCGGCTCGCCCGACGCGCTTGCCGGCAACCTGCTATACGCGCTGGAAGTGCTGCATAACGACGGCCCGTTCACCCGTCCGGACAACTACCGCAAGGTCAACGCCGTGCTGCGCTACAGCCAGGGCTACGCCAACAACGGTTTCAGCATCAGCGCCATGGCGTACCGCGCCGGCTGGAACGCGACCGACCAGATTCCTCAGCGCGCCATCGATAGCGGCACGCTGGGACGCTTCGACGCCATCGACGACAGCGACGGCGGCCAGGCACGCCGCTACAGCGTGTCCGGTGTATGGCGCCGCACCGGAGCCGCCGAAGCATCGAAGGTCAACGCCTACGTCATCCGCAATCAGCTCGATCTGTACTCGAACTTCACCTACTTCCTCAACGATCCGGTCAACGGCGACCAGTTCAGCCAGCCGGACCGGCGCGTCACCAGCGGCGTCGACGCGACCCACACCTGGCATGGCCACGGCACCGGGACCAATGCCGACCTGACCATCGGCCTGCAGCTCCAGAACGACAACATCTTCAATGGCTTGCATAACACGCGCCGGCGCGAGCGCCTCTCCACCACCCGCGAAGACCACGTGGTTGAATCGAGTCTTGGCCTGTTCGCCGAACACCAGGTGCGCTGGAGCGACAAGCTGCGCAGCGTGACCGGACTGCGCGCCGATACCTACCGCTTTTCCGCGCGCGACGCCACCGGCTCCGCGCGCTCGCACGACCGCCAGCTCAGTCCATCGCTGAACCTGATCTTCGGTCCGTGGGCGCAAACCGAGTGGTATCTCAATGCCGGCAATGGCTTTCACAGTAACGATGCGCGCGGCACGGTGGACCGGGTCGCCCCGGCACCGGGCCTGGCGCGCACGCGTGGGCTGGAGGCGGGCGTACGCAGCGAGCTGCTGCCCAAACTGCAAAGCGCGCTGTCGCTGTACCGCCTCGACATCGACTCGGAACTGGTGTTCGTCGGCGACGCCGGCAACACCGAAGCCGGACCCGCAAGCCGGCGCACCGGCATCGAGCTGTCGAACTACTACAAGCCGTTCAAATGGCTCTCGCTCGACCTCGACCTGGCGTTCGCCAGGGCCCGCGCGCGCGGCGTCGCCACGGGCGAGGACCGCATCGCCGGCGCGGTCGAGGGCGTGGGCCAGTTCGCGCTGACGGTCGACCGTGGTCCCTGGTCCGGCGCGCTGCGCCTGCGCTACGTGGGCGCGCGCCCGCTCATCGAAGACAACAGCGTGCGCGCACCAGGCAGCACCACGATGAATGGCCGCATCGGCTACCGCATCGCCAGCGGCCTGCTGCTCGAGATCGAAGGCTTCAACCTGACCAACCGGCGCAATGCGGCCATCACCTACTATTATGAATCGCGCCTGCCAAACGAAAGCGAAGCGCGCCAGGACGTGCACTTCCACCCCATCGAATCGCGCTCGCTGCGCCTGACCCTTGTGAAGAAGTGGTAAAGGGGCCGCCCCTGACGGCTTGCGGCAAAAAATGCTACGCTATCGGAATGACAACACACGCGCCACCCTTTACCGATATCGCCCAGCTCACCGACGCGCTGCGCGGCAGCGGCTACGCCCTGCTGCGCCCCGCCGACGTGGCCACCCTGGCTGGCTGCAGCCTCGATGAACTCAATACCCTGGTCGCCAGCTGGGACCAGCTCGCGCCCGATAGCTACCTCAAGGACGGCGGCAATTACCGGCGCCGGCGCCACTCCTGCTTCATCCAGGATGGCGCCACGCTGACCCAGACCGCGCACCGCGCGCACTGGCAGCCGGTCGAATACAACGCGCTGCACGGCGGCATGCATCGCCTGTTCGAGCCGGTCGACCCGGCCACGGTGGCGCTGCCCGCGTGGGGCAAGCTGCTGCGCGCATTGGGCGACGCCTGCTCGCGCGTGCGTGCCGGCCATCCCTGGTATGTGGAAGCGCACCAGTTTCGCATCGATACGCTCGAAGGCATCGGCCGCCCTACCCCGGAAGGCGCGCACCGCGACGGCGTCGATTTCGTCGCCGTGCTGCTGGTCGGGCGCAGCCATATCAAGGGTGGCGAAACGCGCATTTTCCAGGCTGCGGGCCCGGACGGCAAGCGCTTCACCATGCTCGACCCGTGGACCCTGATCCTGCTCGACGACGCCACCGTCATTCACGAATCGACCCCGATCCAGCCCGACGGCGAGAACGGCCACCGCGACACCCTGGTGCTGACCTGGCGCACGGGAGGCTTCCAGGGCGACACGGAGCAAAGAACAGTGACATGATCGAGGCTGTAAATTTACCATGTTGCGCGACAAATCCGATATAGTCGTGTGAACGCAGCCGCCGTGCAAGGAGCCATGTTGTGGACTCGACGTACCAAATCCAGCCAGAAGAATTCGAGATACTGATCGTCGAAGACAGCCCGACCCAGGCCGAGCGCCTGCGACGTCTGATCCAGTCCAAGGCGTACCGGGTACGCGTGGCGCTCAACGGCCAGCTCGCCCTTGCCCTGATCCGCGAGCAAATGCCCGACCTGGTCCTGTCGGACATCATCATGCCCGAGATGGACGGCTACGAGTTATGCCGAACCATCAAGGCCGACCCTGCCCTGCGCGAGATCCCGGTCATCCTGGTGACGGCGCTGAACGACCCCAAGGACATCATCCGCGGCATCGAGTGCGGCGCCGACAATTTCGTGCGCAAGCCCTACGCCGAGGATTACCTGCTCAGCAGGATCAGCCACATGCTGCTCAACCTGCGCCTGCGCGAAGGGCCGCCGCAAGAGGTGGAAGCGGGCATCGCGCTTTACCTCGGCAACCAGAAGCACTTCATCAACGCCGGGCGCCAGCAAATTCTGGACCTGCTTATTTCGACCTACGAACAGGCGGTGCAGGTCAACAGCGAGCTGCAGGCGCGCGAGCGCCAGGTGATCGAACTGAATATGCGCCTGGCCCACCATGCGGCCGAACTGGAAACCATCAACCGCGAAATCGCGCTCAAGAATCTGGAGCTGGCCGAGGCAAGCCGCATGAAGTCCGCCTTCATCGCCAATATGTCGCACGAGCTGCGCACGCCGCTCAATGCCATCATCGGCTTTACCGGGGCGCTGCTGATGAAGCTTCCGGGGCCGCTCACGCCCGACCAGGACAAGCAGCTCAACACCATCCGGTCGAGCGCGCGCCACCTGCTCTCGCTGATCAACGACATTCTCGATGTCGCCAAGATCGAGGCCGGCAAGGTGACCCTGGCGCTGGAGCGGGTGCAGTGCCAGGACCTGCTGAACCATACGGCCGACACCCTGCGTCCGCTGGCGGCGCAAAAGGGGCTGGCGCTGTCGGTGGAATTGCCGGGCGAGGCGATCGTGATCGATTCGGACCGGCGTGCACTGACCCAGATCATTATCAACCTGGTTAATAATGCGATCAAGTTTACGGACCAGGGAACGGTGAAAGTAGCGCTTTCGCAACGGCTCGACGCGAGCCAGTTGCTCACGGAGTTCAGCGTGACCGACAGCGGGGCGGGCATCAAGCCGGAAGACCAGTCCAAGCTGTTCCAGGCATTTTCGCAGCTCGATTCGACCTCGACCCGGCATGCCGAGGGCGCGGGACTAGGGCTGTACCTGTGCCAGAACCTGGCCAATCTCCTCGGCGGCAACCTCTATTTCACCAGCGACTACGGCACCGGCAGCACCTTCACCCTCGCCCTGCGCGAAAAACGTTAAGGGTTGCATAACCGTAGATCCGTCATTCCCGCCTGTGCGGGAAGTCATTTCTAGCAATGGCAGAAATGACGGATTGCGGCGGGCGGTCAATAAAAAGGGAGGGGCAGGGTCCAACATTCCCCATCGATTCGCCTCCAACAAAAAAACGCCCGCTACCTTGACGGTGCGGGCGGCAATCCAATCTTCTGAGAAAACTGGAGGAGACAAACCCACTATATTCTTATTTATGGTGCACTGCAATACGGTATTTCTACTGTGTTGCCCTATGGATACAAATATTCTGCTCATGTCCAAAATAATTGAAACGCTGGCGCTTTGCGCGGCATGTCCGGGAACAAGCGCGCCAGTTGCCTGTCGGGTAAACCCAGGTGTTTTTCCGCCATTTGCGCCAGCACCGAGCGAAAATCGGTCGTCACCGGCAGGTCGCGTCCTTCGTTGAGCGCGTCGTCGCCCACGCCCTGCCAGTCGCCGTAGACCTTGCCGCCCGCAACCTTCCCGCCCAGCAGCCACATCGCGTTGCCATGCCCATGATCGGTGCCGGCGTTGCCGTTCTGGCGCGCAGTGCGGCCAAATTCCGACATCACGATGATGGTCGTGTGCGCGAACATGGGGCCAAGGCGCTGCGCCAGCGTGGCCAGCCCCAGTCCCAGCGGCGCAAGCCGGTTGGCCAGCTGGCCGGTCGCGGCGCCCTGGTTGGCATGCGTGTCCCACCCACCGAGCGCGATGAACGCGACCTGCATGCGCGGATCGCCCCGCATCAGGCCCGCCAGCCGCGCCGCATCGTCGGGAAAGCCATTGGGCAGCGGCGCCCCGTTGTCGGCGGCCTGCATCTCCTGGCTCATCGCCGCCTGCATGACTTCCTTGTGCGCGGCCCTGCCCTCGCCGTAGGCCCGCCCGAACCGCGCATGGCCGCCATAGAGCTGGTCGAACACGGCGCCCACCGCCGGGCGGTCGAGGACATCGGCACGGGTTCCGCCAGCGCCATTGGGCAGGTTGATGACCGGCGCCGCCCCGCTCAGGATGCGCGGCATCAGCGGGCCGATGCTCATCGCGCGGCTCGCCGTCGACTCCCCCGGCAGCGCCCCCACCAGCCGGTTCATCCAGCCGTCCGGGGTGCTTTTGCGCCCCGGCGTGGCGTTCTCCATATAGATCTGCGCGTCGAAGTGGGAACGGCTGTCGTCGGGCGAGCCGCTGGCGTGCACGAACGCGAGCTGCTTTTGCTGCCACAGCGGCAGCAACGGCGCGAGCGCGGGATGCAGGCCGAAGTAGCCGTCCAGGTCGAGCGCGCCGCCTTCCGCCCCCGGTAATTCGAGGCCGATGGTGGGGCGCAGGCGCCGGTAATTCGGGTCGCCCACCGGCGCCACCACGTTCAGGCCATCGACTGCGCCGCGCAGCATCACGACGATCAGTTTCTGGCGCGTGGCGCTCTCGCCGCTGGCGGCCCAGGCGCTGCGCCCGACCGGTACCAGCAGGCTCGCGCCCAGCGCCATCGAGGATAAAAAGTCTCTGCGTTGCATGGATGTTCCTTCGCTTAGCGCTGCATGAAATCGGGGCCGCCGAGCAGCATCGCCGCCCGCAGCGCGATGGGACTGGCCGCGACCATGTCCCGGGTGCGTGCCGATACGCTGGCGCCGAGCGTCGACTCGAGCTGCTGCGGATCGAGCGGCGCCGGCGTCACCGAACTGGCCGCCGGCAGCGGCGCCGGCTGCGCACCGGCCCCCAGCGGCAGGCGTCCCGCGCCGAGCGCCGTGGCGAATACGATGCGCCGGGTCAGCGCATGGGGATTCATCCAGGCCGCCTCGGTATTCTTGTAGCCATCCGGAGTCTGGCAGCCGTACAGCGGCATGCCGAGCTGGCTCATGGTCGCGAGCAGCGGCCCGATGTCGCCCAGCGGCGCGCCACTGGCGCGCGCCGCCGATACCACATATTGATACGGAGTCTTGAACTTGGCGCCGACGCTGGCCGGCGCCATGAATTCCTCGCTGGCGAACAGCACGCGCAGCACGGCGCGGATGTCGCCGTCACTGGCCTGCCAGCTGCGCGCCATGCGCTCGACCAGCGCCGGCGGCGGCTCGTCCTGAACGAAGTACTGGGCCAGCTTGTAGCTCAGGTGGCGCGCCGTGGCCGGATGGACGGCCAGCACGTCGAGCGCCATCTCGCCTTCGGCCTGGCCCTGCGCCGGCACCGCGCGTCCGAGCCAGGTCTTGGCGCCCTGGTCGTGGCGGCGCGGATCGAAGCGGAAGAGCTGGTCCTCGCCGATCAGGGCGCGCTGGTCGTAGGTCCAGCCGGTGAACATGCGCGCCAGTTCCGTCACGTCGCGCTGGGTGTAGCCGCCGTCGACGCCGAGCGTGTGCAGCTCCATCAGTTCGCGCGCGTAGTTTTCGTTCAGGCCGCGCGGCCTGCCCTTGACGCCCGCCCTGGCGCCGGCAGGGGCGGGAGCGGCCGACAGGTAGTTGTCGAGGTAGTACAGCATGGCCGGATGCCTGGCGGTGGCGCCGAGCAGCTGGCGGAAGGAGCCGAACACGTAGGGCCGGATCGCATCGCGCTCGTAGCTGGCAACCAGGGCCTGCACGCTTCCCTTGGAGGCGGCCACGTTGAAGTGGTTGAACCAGAAATCGACCATCACTTCTTCCAGCTGGCGCGGACTCTGGATGGCGCGCAGCAGGCGCGCTTCGGCTGTCTCGCGGGCGATGCGGGCCACCCGCGCGCGCCGCTGCGCCAGCGCGGCGGGCGCTTCGTCGCGCGCATTGCGGCGCGCTTCCTCGAATTCGCCCAAGGTCTTGCCGGCGCTGCGGTTGGGCGTTTCCAGGGCGGCCAGGCGCTCGTCCAGCGCGGCCGGCAAGGCAATCGCCGCCGGTTCGAGCTGGCTGTCGATATAGGCACGCACGCCGCCGCGGGTCACGCGCTCAAGGTCGCCCGGCGCGGGCCCGAAAGCGATCCGGTTGAGTACATGCGCGGCCGCCTGTGCCGGCGGCAGCGGCAGCGGGTCGGCGCGCGCCGTCACCAGCGTGGCGGCGGCGAACAGCACGAGCAAAGTCGGTTTCATGGGCGAGCCGATCGAAAAATGGCCGGGAACGTCCCCGCCTTAGAGGTATTGCGCCCGCCGCGGCGAAAAGTTCCCGTTAATTTACATGCAATATGGTCCACAATGTAACCCGAATGTAAAGTTGCGGCCGTTTAGTTAAAACGAACGCTTTAGTTATATCAATCGTTTGATTTTCGTGATTAAATCGCGGGATGGAAAAAATACCGACTTTACCGGCCGACGATGCGCGCCGCACGCGCTCGGACGGCGCCCAGTCGCGCGAGCGGCTGCTGCTGACGGCAATCCGCCTGTTCGCCGAGCAGGGATTTGCCAAAACCTCCACGCGCGAGATTGCGCTGGCCGCCGGCACCAATATCGCCTCGATCAGTTACTACTTCGGCGACAAGGCGGGCCTGTACCGCGCCGCCTTCACCGAGCCGTCGCCCAGCTGCGACCATCACACCGACCTGTTCACCTCGCCCGACGCCACCTTGCGCGAAACGCTGGAGAGCTTCTACGGCGTCATGATGGCCGACCTGAAACGCGGCGACCTGGCGCGCCTGTCGATGCGGCTGTGGTTTCGCGAAATGCTCGAACCGACCGGCATCTGGGACGAGGAAATCGACAACGGCATCAAGCCGGCCCACGCGGCGCTGGTGATGGTGCTGGGCCGCCATCTGGGCATGGCCGCGCCGGACGACGACGTGCTGCGCCTGGCCTTCTCGCTGGTCGGCCTGGCGGTGCAACTGATGGTCACGCGCGACGTGATCGACCGCATCAACCCTCACCTGCTGGAAAACGACGCCGCCATCGATGCCTGGATGGCGCGCCTGGTCGACTACGGCGAGGCGATGGTCAACGCCGAACTGGCGCGCCGCAAGGCCGGCGCCGTACAACCGATTACAAAGCCACGAAAGAAGAAAGCATGAAGATAGTCCATGTACTGAGTGCGGCGCTGCTGCCGCTGACGCTGGGAGCGTGCGCGCTGGCGCCGCCAAGCAAGCCCGAGGCGCCGGTGGCGCCGCAATGGCAGGCGCCGCTGCCGCACAACGGCAGCCTGACCGATCTCTCGGGCTGGTGGCGCCAGCAGGGCGATGCGCTGCTGGTGCAGCTGGTCGAGGCGGCGCAGACGGCCAGCCCCAACGTGGCCACGGCGCGTTCGCGCATCGCCCAGTCGCGCGCCGACCGCGTCGCGGCCGGCGCCGCGCTGGCGCCATCGCTGGACGCGAGCGTGAGCGTGAGCCGCGCCAACCAGCAAAGCACCCTGCCCGGCGGCACCACCAGCCAGGCGGGCCTGGAAAGCACCTGGGAGATCGACCTGTTTGGCGGCGGACGCGCCACCCGCAACGCGAGCGAGGAACGCCTGGCCGGCGCGCGCGCCAGCTGGCATGACGCGCGCGTGGCGGTGGCGGCCGAAGTGGCCAACCAGTATTACAGCCTGCGCGCGTGCGAGCAGTTGCTGGCGGTGGCCCGGCTCGACGCCGCATCGCGCGAAGACACCGCGCGCCTGACCGGCCTGTCGGCCGATGCCGGCTTCCAGGCACCCGCCACGGCGGCCCTGGCACGCGCCAGCGCGGCCGAAGGCAAGAGCCGCGCCACCTTGCAGCGCGCCTTGTGCGATATCGATATCAAGACCCTGGTGGCCTTGACGGCGATCGACGAGCCGGACCTGCGCGCGCGCCTGCTGGCCAGCACGCCGGTCACGCCGCCGCCGTTGGGCATCGCGGCCCTGCCGGCGCAGGTGCTGGCCCAGCGCCCCGACGTATTCACCGCCGAACGCGAAGTGGCGGCGGCCAGCTTCGACGTCGGCAGCGCGCAGGCGCAGCGCTATCCGCGCCTGGCGCTGCGAGGCTCGATCGGCGCGGCGAATTTTCGCAGCGGCGGCGAGAACACCCAGCTCGACACCTGGACCATCGGCCCGCTGGCGCTGACCCTGCCGATCTTCGATGGCGGCAGGCGCAGCGCCAATGTGGACGCGGCCAAGGCACGCTACGAAGCGGCCGTGGTGTCGTACCGCGCCAGCGCGCGGCGCGCCGTCAGTGAGGTCGAGCAGGCGCTGGTGAACCTGAACAGCGCGGCCGACCGCAGCGGCGACGCGCAAGTGGCGCTCGACGGTTACCGCGCGGCCTTCCGCGCCGCCGAAGACCGCTACAAGAATGGACTGGGCAGCCTGCTCGAACTGGAAGACGCGCGCCGCACCCGCCTGGCCGCCGAGAACGCGGTCGTGACCCTGGAGCGCGAACGCAGCGCCGCCTCGGTCGCGTTGTACCGCGCCGCCGGCGGCGGCTGGACCGCCGCCTCGAACTGACCGCCCCGACACGACTACGGATAGAACACCATGAAAAACAATACCTCCTACACTTTGAAGAATTTGAAACTGAAGCCGGCCGCCGCGCTGGTGATCGGCAGCCTGGTGCTGGCGACCGGCAGCCTGATGGCCGTCTCGTCCAATTCGGTCGCAGCCGACGACAAGAAAGACGCGGCGCCGAAACCGGCGCTGACGGTGACCACCACCAAGCCGTCGCCGGCCACGCTGGCCATCAAGCTGGGCGCCAACGGCAACGTGGCCGCCTGGCAGGAAGCGGTGATTGGCAGCGAGTCGGGCGGCCTGCGCCTGACCGACGTCAAGGTCAACGTCGGCGACGTCGTCAAGAAGGGCCAGGTACTGGCCGTATTCTCGGCCGATACCGTCAACGCCGACGTGGCGCAGGCACGCGCCGGTTTGCTTGAAGCGGAAGCGAATGCCGCCGAAGCGGTGGCCAATGCGGCCCGGGCGCGCACGCTGGAAACTTCGGGCGCGCTGTCGGCCCAGCAGATCAGCCAGTACAAGACGGCCGAGCAGACCGCCAAGGCCCGTATCGCCTCGGCCAGGGCCGCCCTGTCGTCGCAGCAGCTGCGCCTGAAATACACGCAGGTGGTCGCGCCCGACGACGGCGTGATCTCGGCGCGCGCGGCCACCGTCGGCTCGGTGGTGGGCGTGGGCACGGAACTGTTCCGCATGATCCGCCAGGGCCGCCTGGAATGGCGCGCCGAAGTCACGGCGGCCGAACTGGCGCGCATCAAGCCCGGCACCAGCGCCGTGGTCAAGGCGGCCAACGGCAGCGAGCTGACCGGCAAGGTGCGCATGATCGCGCCGACCATCGATCCGCAGACCCGCTCCGCGCTGGTGTATGTGGACCTGCCGCCGGCTACCGCTTCGGCTACGGCGGCCACCAGCGCCAACGCGCCGTTCAAGGCCGGCATGTTCGCCAGCGGCCAGTTCGAGCTGGGCACCTCGGACGCCATGACCGTGCCGCAGCAGGCCGTGGTGGTACGCGATGGCTTCAGCTACGTGTTCCGCCTGAACCAGGACGGGCGCGTCAGCCAGCTCAAGGTGCAGGCGGGACGGCGCCTGGGCGACCGCATCGAAGTGAGCAAGGGCTTGACGGCCGATTCGCTGGTCGTGGTCAGCGGCGCGGGCTTTTTGAATGACGGCGATCTGGTACGCAACGTGCCTGCCGCGGCCGCGGCGCCGGCCACCGCCGCCAAATAAGGAACCTTCATGAATTTTTCATCCCTATCAATCAAGAACCCGATACCGGCGATCATGCTGTTCGCGTTGCTGACCCTGGCCGGCCTGCTGGCCTACAAGGCCAACGCGGTGCAGGACTTCCCGGATATCGAACTGCCGATCGTCACCGTCACCGCCACGCTCGACGGTGCCGCGCCGGCGCAGCTGGAAACGGAAGTGGCGCGCAAGATCGAGGATTCGGTCGCCACGCTGCAAGGCGTGAAGAACATCTACACCAAGGTACTCGACGGCGTGGCCACCGTGACGGTCGAATTCGTCCTCGAGAAAAATATCGCGGAAGGCGTGAACGACGTGCGCGATGCGGTGGCGCGGGTCAAGGCCGACCTGCCCGCCGAGATGCGCGACCCGACCGTGACCAAGGCCTCCACGGCCGGGCGCGTGATCATGACCTTTACCGCTAGCGCGGCGCCGGGCAAGGGCGGCGTGCCGCTGGACGACCAGGAACTGAGCTGGTTCGTCGACAATTCGGTCGCCAAGCGCCTGCTCAATGTGCCTGGCGTGGGCGCGGTCAAGCGCGTGGGCGGCGTGTTCCGCGAGATCCGCGTGGAACTCGACGACGCCCGCATGGCGGCGCTGCAGGTAGCGGCGGTGGACGTATCGCGCCAGTTGCGCAGCGTGCAGCGCGAAGCGCCGGGCGGACGCGGTGACGTCTCCGGCGCCGAACAGTCGGTGCGCACCATCGCCACCGTGCAGACGGCCGATCAGCTGGCGGCGATGGATATTCCGCTGCCGGACGGACGCCGCGTGCGCCTGGACCAGATCGCGACCGTGACCGATACCGTGGCCGAGCCGCGTTCGGTGGCCGAGCAGGATGGCAAGCGCGTGGTCGGCTTCGAGATTTTCCGCACCAAGGGCGCCAGCGAAATCGCGGTGGCCGAAGGCGCGCGCGCCGCCATCGCCGAGCTGCAGGCGGCGCATTCGAACGTGGCGATCAAGGAAGTGATCGATAACGCCCAGCCGGTGCAGGAAAACTTCGACGGCTCGATGGAACTGCTGTACGAAGGCGCGATCCTGGCGGTGCTGGTTGTCTGGTGGTTCCTGCGCGACTGGCGCGCCACCCTGGTGGCCGCCGCCGCGCTGCCGCTGTCGGTGATTCCCGCTTTCCTGGGCCAGTACTGGTTCGGCTACACCCTCAACACCGTGACCCTGCTGTCGCTGGCGCTGGTGGTGGGGGTGCTGGTGGACGATGCGATCGTCGAGATCGAGAACATTTCGCGCCACCTGCGCATGGGGAAAAGCCCGATGCAGGCGGCCATGGAAGCGGCCGATGAAATCGGCATGGCGGTCATCGCCACCACCTTCGCGCTGGTCGCGGTGTTCCTGCCGACCGCCTTCATGGGCGGCATTCCGGGCCTGTTCTTCAAGCAGTTCGGCTGGACCGCGGTGCTGGCGATCCTCGCTTCGCTGGTGGTGGCGCGTCTGCTCACGCCGATGATGGCGGCCTACATCCTGAAGGACTTGCCGCACGAAGAGGAAAAAGACGGCTGGATAATGCAGCGCTACATGGCGGCCATGAAGTGGTGCCTGAAACACCGCCTGGTGACGGCGATCGGCTCGGCCCTGTTCTTCGTCGGTTCGATCATGCTGGTGCCGCTGCTGCCGACCGGCTTCGTGCCGCCGGCCGACCGCGCCCAGACCATGATCAACGTTGAACTACCGCCGGGTTCCACCCTGGCCGAAACCCGCGCGGTGGCCGAACGGGCGCGCGTGGCGGCGATGGAAGTGCCGGGCATCAAAGGCATTTTCAGTTCGATCGGCGGCGGTTCGAGCGGCGACGCGTTCGCTCCGGGCGCCTCGGCCGAAGCGCGCCGCGCGGTGCTGACCCTGACCACGCTGCACCGCAACGACCGCAAGGAATCGATGGACCAGCTGGAACGCCAGATCCGCACCAAGCTCGATCAGATCCCCGGCGCCAAATTCAACGTCGGCCCGCAGGATACCGGCGTGAAGATGCAACTGGTGCTGCGCAGCGAAGATCCGGTGGCGCTGACCGGCGCGGCGCAGGCGGTGGAGCGCGAACTGCGCACGCTCAAGGGCATCGGCAACGTCAGTTCGAGCGCCTCGCTGGTGCGTCCGGAAATCATCGTGCGTCCTGACTTTGCCAAGGCGGCCGACATGGGCGTGACCGCGGCGGCCATCGGCGAGACGGTGCGCGTGGCCACCGCAGGCGACTACGACACGGCGCTGACGAAGATGAACCTGAGCGAGCGCCAGGTGCCGATCCGGGTCAAGCTGCCCGACGCGGTGCGGGCCGACCTGTCGGCGCTGGGACGGCTGACGGTGCCGGGCAAGAACGGCCCGGTCATGCTCGACAACGTGGCCAGCATCACGATGGAAAGCGGTCCGGCGCAGATCGACCGCCTCAATCGCAGCCGCAACGTCACCCTGGAAGTGGAGCTGTCGGGCCGCTCGCTGGGCGAGGTCAATGAAGAAGCGCGCAAGCTGCCGTCGATGCAAAAACTGCCGGCGTCGGTGAAGATCGCGGAACTGGGCGACGCCCAGGAGATGCAGGCGCTGTTCGCCAGCTTCGGCCTGGCGATGCTGATCGGGGTGCTGTGCATCTACGGCGTGCTGGTGCTGCTGTTCAAGGACTTCATGCAGCCGATTACCATTCTGGCGGCGCTGCCGCTGTCGATCGGGGGCGCCTTCGTGGCCCTGCTGCTGACCGGGAAAGCGCTGTCGATGCCATCGATGATCGGCCTGATCATGCTGATGGGGATCGTGACCAAGAACTCGATCCTGCTGGTCGATTATGCGATCCTGGCGCGCCAGGCGGGCATGAACCGGTTCGACGCGCTGGTCGACGCCTGCCACAAGCGCAGCCGCCCGATCATCATGACCACCATCGCCATGGGTGCCGGCATGATGCCGCTGGCACTGGGCTGGGGCGCCGACCCGAGCTTCCGCTCGCCGATGGCGATTGCCGTGATCGGCGGACTGATCACGTCGACCTTGCTCAGCCTGCTGGTGGTGCCGGCGGTGTTCACCTACATCGATGACCTGGAGCACTTGCTCAAGCGCGGCATGCGCTATCTGCGCCGCGACAAGGGCACCGCCCGCAGCACGGCGGCGGTGGAGGTGATGAAGTAAGCCGCGTTCCAGCGGCATTGAAAAAACGCCAGCCCCGCGCTGGCGTTTTACATATTGAAACATCATTTCTCGTGGATGTTGTGTATTTATCAGGGAAATTGCGTTATAATAACTTTCTTGCTTGAATAATATCAATACGTGCCTTATACTACGCCCCCGTTTCAGCATTTGCACCAAGCGCTGCCTAATCCTCGCAATGCTTGTCCACTATTCTCCCTCATCGGAAACGACATGAAAAACATTGCTAAAAATATTACTATTGGCGCGGCACTCTGCGCATCCGTCCTGTTTACCTCGAGCGCACAGGCGACCTGGGCCGGCAATACCACCAAGAGCGACGTCAAGCTCAACGGCGCCAGCGCCGATGCGGCCGACTACGCCTTCCTGGTCAATCCACAGGGCTTTTTCTCCACCAAGGGCGGCAGCGGCGGTTTTGCCAGCGACTTTGCCCTGTACGGCTCGAAGCAGGGCTGGACCTCGATCGCCGCTTTCGGCGCCAAGGCCGACAATGGCGTTGCCGTCTCGACCAACAAGCTGGGCACCAACCTGACCTTCACTTTCGACAAAACCGATGGCCGCCACGGTTCGTGGACGGTTGCCAACAACGATGTGAAGAACAATGTCAAACTCGACCTCGTGTTCGCCATGTACGGCGGCGTCGGCAGCTCGGCCTTTTTGTTCGACAACGAAACCCTGGCCGCCGGTTCCACCAGCAACGGCAGCTGGACCTTCAACGCGCTGAACCTGTTCGGCAGCAAGGCCGAATACGCGAACCTGACCATCTTCGCGCGCGACGTCAGCAAGACCGCCTTCGAGGTACCGACCACGCCGGTGCCGGAACCGGAAACCTATGCCATGCTGCTGGCCGGCCTGGGCCTGATCGGCTTCATGTCGCGTCGCCGCAAGAGCGCGCAGCCGCTGTTCCACTGATCCATCGCGGTCAGCCAGTTAAAAACGCCAGCCTCGCGCTGGCGTTTTTGTTGGATCGAAACAACGCTTTACGATGCGGTACGATGCGGTGCCAGGCGCCTCCCGAGCGGCCCGCGAAAGCCATACATCCCGCCGTTGAGCCTGATTCACCAAGGTGGCTTGGGACCATGTGTTATTTTTGGGAAATAGCATATTGGGCAAAAATTGTATTTTTATCAGTTTCATTGGGTTAATATAACTTTCTCACTTGAATCCCATCAATACGTGAGGTACTATTACCCCTGTACTACTGCATTTGCATCAAGCGCTGCCTAACCCCCGCAATGCTTCTCTATCAATTTCTAATCATCGGAAACGACATGAAAAACATTGCTAAAACGATTAGCTTGGGCGCAGTTCTTTGCTCGTCCGTCCTGTTCGCCACCGGCGTTCATGCCGCTAACGGCAGCGCCGGCAAGACCGCCAAGGGCGACGTCAGCCTGAACGGCGTGAGCGCCGATGCCGTCGACTATGCCGGCGGCGTCAATCCCCAGAGCGGCAACGCCACCAAAGGCGGCAGCAGCGGTTTCGCCAAAGACTTCGCGCTGTACGGCTCGAAGCAGGGCTGGAGCTCGATCGCCGCCTTCGGCAGCAGCGCCGACAATGGCGTTGCGATCTCGACCAGCAAGCTGGGCACCAGCCTCACCTTTACGTTCGACAAGACCGACGGCCGCCATGGTTCGTGGACCGTCGCTAACCACGACGTGAAAAACAATGTCAAGCTGGACCTGGTGTTCGCGATGCACGTCGGCGGCGGCAGCTCGGCCTGGTTGTTCGACAATGAAATCCTTGGCGCCGGCGCGAAAAGCACGGGCAGCTGGACCCTGAACGCGCTCAATCCGGGCGGCAAGCTGGCCGATTACTCGAGCCTGACCATCTTCGCGCGCGACTTGAGCAAGACGGCTTTCGACGTACCGACCACGCCGGTGCCGGAACCGGAAAACTATGCCATGCTGCTGGCCGGCCTGGGCCTGATCGGCTTCATGTCGCGTCGCCGCAAGGGCGAGTACGATACCTTCCGCTGATCCGCGACGCGCTTCTCCGGACGAAAAAAACGCCAGCATTGCTGGCGTTTTTTTTGGCTCGTCCGCTTACACTTTCGGCGGATCGGTTTCGCGCGCGAACGAGCGGTGACCGGCCAATGCCGTCTTGAACGCGGCCAGCGCCGGCGCCAGCGCGCCACCTTCGGTACCGATCAGGGCCGGGTCGGCCGAGCCGTCCGGCAGCGCAGGCGGCACGCCAGCGTGCTTGAGCAGCGCGGCACCGGCGCCGACCACCAGGATCGGCTTGCAGTGACGGTACTGCTCGCGCACGAAGTCTTGCGCATGCGCATCGCGGCTGAGAATGGTGATGGCAGCCTCGCCATCGGGCACGACCACCGCGTCATACAGCACCGACGGACCGGCTTCGAGCGTGATTTCCACGTCGAGGGTAGCGCCGTCACTGGTCTTGACCTTGCCCAGCTGGCTGCTGACCACGCGCGGCACGGCGCCGTCTTCCAGCAGCGAGCTGTAGATGGCACGCACCATGGCGCCGTCGACGCCGTTGGCGACCAGCACCGCCACCTTGCGGGTGCGGATGCCGGTTTCGCCCGGACGGCTGAGCAGCGACAGGGCCGGCGATGGCTCGTACTCGTGCAGCGGACGGTCGGTCGCCAGCGGCAGCGGCGCCGGCACGTCCATGCCCAGGCCGCCCGCAACGGAGCCGGCCAGGACCGGGTTGACATTGGCCAGGGTAGCGAGCACGCGCTCGCGCACGGCCGGGGTCTGCACGCGCGTGAGCTCGAAGCGGAAGGCGGCCGCGATGTGGGCCTGTTCGACCGGGCTCTGGCTGTTAAAGAACAGACGCGCCTGGGAATAGTGATCGGCAAACAGTTCCGGATTGCCGCGCACCTTGTCTTCCGAAATCGTCTGCGGGAAGCTGGTGAAGCCTGACTTCATGCCGGCCTGGAACGGGCAGCCGCCGGCGAGCGAGTTCGGCTCGTAATTGACGCGGCCGCGGTGGATGGCCTGGCGGTGCATGCCGTCACGCTGGTTGTTGTGCACCTGCGCCACCGGCGAATTGACCGGGATTTCGTGGAAGTTCGGGCCACCGAGGCGGCTGATCTGGGTATCGAGATAGGAATGGATACGGCCTTGCAGCAGCGGATCGTTACTGAAATCGATGCCCGGCACGATGTGGGCGGTACAGAAGGCCACTTGTTCCGTTTCGGCGAAGAAGTTGTCCGGGTTACGGTTGAGCACCATCTTGCCGACCGGCGTCAGCGGAACCAATTCCTCGGGCACGATCTTGGTCGGATCGAGCACGTCGAAGGCAAACGATTCGGCCTGTTCTTCGGTGAAGATCTGCAGCGCCAGCTCGTATTCAGGGAAATTGCCGCTGTCGATGGCTTCCCACAGGTCGCGGCGGTGGTAATCGGGATCGGCGCCGACCAGCTTGGCGGCTTCGTCCCAGACCAGCGAGTGCGTGCCCTGCAGCGGGGTCCAGTGGAATTTGCAGAACACCGATGCGCCGGCCGCATTGACCAGGCGGAAGGTGTGCACGCCGAAACCCTGCATGGTGCGGTAGCTGCGCGGAATCGCGCGGTCCGACATTTGCCACAGCAGCATGTGGGTCGATTCGGGCATCAGGGACACGAAGTCCCAGAAAGTATCGTGGGCGCTCGAGGCTTGCGGCATGGCGTGGTGCGGCTCCGGCTTGACCGAGTGCACCAGGTCGGGAAACTTCATCGCATCCTGGATGAAGAAGACGGGCATGTTATTGCCCACCAGATCCCAGTTGCCTTCGTCGGTGTAGAACTTGACGGCGAAGCCGCGCACATCGCGCACGGTATCGGAGGAACCTCTTTCGCCGGCGACGGTCGAAAACCTGGTGAACACGGGAGTGCGCTTGCCGGGCTGGGCAAACAGCGAGGCGCGGGTCACTGCGCTCAGGTCCTGGTAGCTTTCAAAATAGCCGTGCGCAGCGGAGCCGCGCGCGTGCACCACGCGCTCGGGAATGCGCTCGTGGTCGAAATGGGTGATTTTTTCGCGCAGGATGAAGTCTTCCATCGCGGTCGGGCCGCGCAGGCCGATCTTGAGCGAATGCTGGTTGTCGGCGATCGGCACGCCCTGGTTGGTGGTCAGGCGCTGGCCGCCGCCGTCGACGCGCACGCGGTCGAGCGGGCCCACGGTCGGGTTCTCGCCGACCGGCGGCACGCCGGCGCCGAGCTTGCTGGACGCGATGGTTTCGGTACTGGTGCTGCCGGTAGCGGCCGGCGTCGATGGCTCGGCCGTCGCGCCAGGCTGCGGCGTGCGCGACGCGTCGCCGTACTCGGCTGGCTTGTTCGGATTGAACGGCATCGCGGCTGCGAGCTGTTGACCGGCAACGGTTTTGATCAGAAGTTGCTCGGCGATCGGATCGCTGCTGCCCAGGCTGGCGGGAGGCTGGGCGTTCGAGGGGCCGGAGACGGTGCTCAGGATGGAGCCGGCACCATCTTCCGTGGCGCCAGTTTTCTTGCGTGTGACCATTAAATACCTCAACTAGAATGTGTTTGACGAGAGACCGGCGCGGGAATGCGACACCACCTGCCTGGGCACGGTAGCGAAACGATCAAAACGGGAGTGTGGAGACGTACGGACTTGACCCGGACGGCCTGAGCCGGCCGGGCCATGCCAGCGCATGAGCGCGCTGATCAGTGACGACGGCCCAGCAGTTTCGACAGCGTGTAGCCGATGCCCAGGGCGACCAGCACCGAGGTCGCCGGGCTGGTGCGAACGTAGTCGCGGCCGGTTTCTGCGAAGTTCTTATAGGCATCGGTCAGCTGGCGGGCTTTTTCGTCCACCCGACCGGTGACGCCGTTCAGGGCACCGCTGACTTTATCGACGCCGGCGTGCGCGCTGGAGGCCAGGCGGTCGACCACTGGCTGGGCAGCGTCGGCTGCCTTGTCGATGGTTTTGTGCATATCGGTCGCGCTCTTGCTCAGATCGCTGCCTTTATTGTTGTCGTTACTCTTGTTGCCATCGCTGCGGCCGGCACCGAGATCCTTGCCCATGCTGCTGCCCGAACCTTCGTTACCAATATTGCTGCCGTTGCCGCCATTCGATTTCTGATTGTCCATGATCCATTCCTCTAAAAGTTTTATACCAGCGCGGTGGTGACGCCTTGGGGACGCCGAATACAAAAAATATAACGATTACTCTTTGTTCACTGTGCGGTGACTAACAGAGTCGCCATGCATGCCAATAGGGATCGTCGTGGCGGGCCGAGGAAAGCGTGCGGCACGCGTCCCTCGACCCGGGCTGAAACGGAAGGCCGTGTACGATGGACGAGGGGGATTAGGCGCGCGCCCCGACCAGCGCGGCGCGCATGCACCGGTGCCGGGCGATCGAGCCGGGACCCGATCCACAGGATCGATACCAGCGCCGCGAGCGCTGGCTGCTCTCCCGGGAGGGCAGCCGACAGCCAGCCCGTCTGACATGCCATCGAACACATTCTAATGAATGGCATGGACTTGCCCTGGTCGACTTTCATCGGATAGCGGCGCCCGCAAACGTTTGCGGGCGCCCTGGTGCAAGCGGCTGCCTATGGGTGACGAGGAGGCGGCATCCTATTGGCCATGCTGCAAGAAGCCATGGCCAGCGCCGTGTCCCCGTCCCGTTGGCCCGAACAGGGCGGCGACCAGCGGATCGCGGTAAGGATGCCCCTTCCATTCCGCCGCCAGAAGGCGCTGGATCGGGTGCGGATCGCGCTCGGGTTCAGACGAGTCCGGCAGGTTGGCGGCCCGGTACACCATGCGCGCGCGCCGGGTACGCGGATCGCGCTCGACGGCCCCCTCGCGGAACAACTCCAGGCATTGCTGGCGCACCTGTTCGGCGTCGACCCCGAGGCGTTGCGCCAGCGGAGCGACTTGCGTGGGGCCATGCGTGAGAGCGGCCAGGATATGGGCGCGCAACTGATCAACCAAAACGCGTTTCATGCTGCCCTCCAGTAGGTGTCGATGGCTTGAGCCAGGGCATCGCCGTCGAGGCGATGGCGCAGCTCGGTCAATTCCCCGATCATGCCGCGCGCGGCGACGACGGCGTTGCGGCTCTCGCGCCAGGCACATGCGATGGCGAGCAATTGGCGCGCCTCGTGATTGAGTTCTGGTTGGATGGTCATCTGTTCTCCTTGATGGAATGCCGCGCCGCAGGCGCGGACGTGGCGGGGCAGTCACCATCGCTACTGGCGATGGTGCTGGGCTTATGGTGTCACTCGATAAAACTGCCGGGTCAGCCCAGGTGGGCTTTCCTCCGCCCGGCTCCGGGCTGCGTCAGCGCCTCGCCGGAACTGGCCGCACAAGTGGCCAGCGCTGTAAAACGGACCAGCCGGACCGCCGCACCAGGTGGCCCTGGCAGACATCGCCGGGCGCCGGAGGGCGTCGCCCCCGGCCCCAGCGCCACATCGCTAACACTGGCGAATTGCTTGAAGGGTGTCGTTGTGCTCATAACCACTATATTAGTCCTACTAATCAATTTTGTCAACAGTCAGACTGATTGCATTTTATTAGTTTTCCTTATATTGTTCGGTATATGCCAGCCCTCCCCTTGAATCAACACGAGCTCGCCGATGCGGCGAAGCTCAAGCAACTCTTCATTGAGTGGCAACACGCGCGCCGCAGCCAAGGGTTGCCGGCGTCCCAGGAAACCGCCGCCAACCAGATGGAGTTCGGACAAAGCGCGTTGAACCAGTATCTCAACGGGAAAATTCCCTTGAATATCGACGTCGCCATCAAATTTTCCAGACTGCTGGGCGTGCCCATCTCGGCGTTCAGCGCCGCCCTGGCATCGCAGGCGGACGAATATGCGGCCGCCAAGGACGCGATGGCGATGGCGCGGGCGCGCGACAACGATTTGCGCATCGTCGGCCGGCGCATCACGATCGATGCCCAGCAGGACGAGCACATCCCCATCAAGAAGGTCAGCCTGACGCTGCGCGCCGGGGTAATGGGATTCGAGGCTTCGCAGGAAGATCAGTCCGAGACCACGATCGACCTGCCGCGCCGCTTCATCGAGGAAAACGACCTGGTGCCGCAATGCCTGCTGGCCATCAGCGTCAAGGGCGACAGCATGTGGCCGCTGATGATTGAAGGCGATGTGGTGGTCATCAATATCGCCGACACCAAACCCATCAACAACGAGCTCTACGCCGTCAATTTCGATGGCGAAGCCGTGGTCAAGCGCTTGGTGCGCGAAGGCCGCGAATGGTATCTGACATCCATGAACCCGGACCCGGCCTATCACCGGCGTGCCTGTCGCGGTGGCGAATGCATCATTGTCGGCCGTGTCGTGCGTCAGGAAGCACGCAAGCTGATGAACCGCGTCTGAGGCAAAACAAGCCCGGCAGGAACGCTCCGCCTCATCCAGAAGACCATAGCCCGCCGCGTGCGGGTTTCTGTTTTGCGCTTGGAGAAACAACATTGCGGCGGAAAATATCAGTTTGACTATTTAAGCCGATAATTAGGCCGACCAATATTTTTCTCACCACAATGCAACGAGGAACGCGCTGAGTGAAGGTCACCCAAACACTGGAGCATGAAGCCGGCAATGTGCACCGGCACAAACTTCGGCGAACAGTTGACGCAACGGGCGGCAACAGGGTTGGGCTGCCCGATCGAGGGCGCGCACGCCGGGTAGCGCCATTCGGCTGGACGAGGCAGACGCTCCCGGGGCTCTTGCGTTACCTCAAACGCGCGACCTTGACGCACAACGGCGCAGAGCTATGATGGACCGATGAATGGCCCATCACGCGAAGAGATCGAAGCACGTCTGGCAGCCCAGAAAAGCTGGACGCAAACGCACGTCTCGGCAATCGCCATGGACGTAAAAACGCTGGTCATGCGTATGGATGAACGCGACCGTCTCGATGCGGAGCGGCGGGCGGAGCGCGACCGACTCGAAGCTGAATGGCGAGCTGAACAACGAGCGGAGCGCGCGCGCCAGGATGCCGAACGCGCAAGTGCGGAACAAGAGCGACGAGCGGAGCGCGAGCGTGCGGAACAAGAGCGACGTGCCGAGCGCGAACGCCTTGACGCCGAGCGCGCGAATGCGGATAAAGAGCGACGCGCCGAGCGCGCGCGCCTGGAGGCTGAGCGCCACCAACAGCAAGTTGAACGCGACCGTCTTGAGGCGGAGCGACGCGAGGAATTCGAAAAACGCCTCGATATGCGGTTCGCCAACATCGAGCAAACCGGGGCCGAGATCAAGGCCGACATGAAAGACCTCAAGAAGACGGTCATCATCACCGCCATCACCGCGACCCTGGCCACTGTCTTCGGGGTCGCCGCCTTTAATGCAACCTTACTGTCGGGCATGATTACCAGCTTTGAATCCGGGAAAAATGCCACCCGCCCCCAAGGCGGGAAAACGCTATTCCGGATTCCCTTCGGTAGCGCGATCACGCTTACGCCGGCACTTGACGCCATCGCGACCCGCTGAAACACGGCAGCGAATCGCCCGCCGCTGCAAACGAACAAGAAAAAACCCGCTACGCCGTGAGGCGTGCGGGTTCTGACTTTGATGCATGTACTTGGTGCCGATTGCCGGAATCGAACTGGCGACCTTCACATTACGAATGTGCTGCTCTACCAACTGAGCTAAATCGGCGAAGACGCGTATTCTAGCAAAGAACGCTGCAAAATTGCTAGTGCGAATGCGCGTTCTTTTACTTTTTTGTGAAAAAGACCACTTTTACTCGGCGTGATAGCTGCTCACGCGCTCGACTTCGCTCTTCGATCCCAGGAACACCGGCACCCGCTGGTGCAGCTTGTGCGGGGCGATATCGAGGATACGGGTGCGCCCGTCGGTCGCGGCGCCGCCGGCCTGCTCGACGATCATCGCCATCGGGTTCGCTTCGTACATCAGGCGCAGCTTGCCCGGCATCGAGGTGTCGCGCGTATCGGCCGGGTACATGAAGATCCCGCCGCGGTTCAGGATGCGGTGCACGTCAGCCACCATCGAGGCGACCCAGCGCATGTTGAAGTCCTTGCCGCGCACGCCGGTCGACCCGGCCAGCAGCTCGTCGACATAGCGCTGCACCGGCGCATGCCAGTGGCGCGAGTTCGACATATTGATCGCGAATTCCTTGGTCGCCTCGGGAATCATCATGTGGCGCTGGGTCAGCACCCACGAGCCCATTTCGCGGTCCAGGGTGAAGCAGTTCACGCCATTGCCGGTGGTGAGCACCAGCATGGTCTGCGGGCCGTACACGGCGTAGCCGGCGGCCACCTGCATGCTGCCAGTCTGCATGAAGTCCGCTTCGGTCGGCGTGCCCATGCCTTCCGGCGCCTTCAGTACCGAGAAGATGGTGCCGATCGAGACGTTCACGTCGATGTTCGACGAGCCGTCGAGCGGGTCGAACAAGAGCATGTACTCGCCCATGGGATAGCGGTTCGGGATTGGATGGATCGATTCCATCTCTTCCGACGCCATGGCCGCCAGGTGGCCGCCCCACTCGTTGGCCTCGAGCAGGATCTCGTTGGAGATCACGTCGAGCTTTTTCTGCACTTCGCCCTGGATGTTCTCGGTGTCGGCGCTGCCGAGGATATCGCCGAGCGCTCCCTTGCCGACCGCATGGCTGATGGTCTTGCAGGCGCGTGCGACCACTTCGATCAGCAGGCGCAGTTCGGCCGGGATGGAGTTATGCAGCCGTTGTTCTTCGACCAGGTGTTGCGTGAGACTGACGCGTTTCATTCACTTCCCTTTGGTTTGTTTACATTCTTTGCCGATGACAGCATCAGTTGGCAAGCGCCTTGCTCACCACCTCGCGCACGTCGTTCGATAATTTTTTCACGCCCGCGACCTTCTGCAAGGCCTTCTTCATCTGCGCCTGCAGCGCCGGCGCGTACCTGCGCCAGCGGTCCATGGAGCGCGCCAGGCGGCTGGCCACCTGCGGATTCAATGCGTCGAGCGCGATGACCTGCTCGGCCCAAAAGGCGTAGCCGCTGCCGTCCGGCGCATGGAACTGCGACGGATTGCCGACGCAGAAAGTAAATACCAGGCTGCGCGCACGGTTCGGGTTCTTGATGTTGAAGGCCGCATGGCGCATCAATTCGCGCACTGCGGCGACGTCGGTGGCCGGGGCCGACGCCTGCATCGCGAACCACTTGTCGATCACCAGCGCCTCGTTGTCGAAATCGGCGTAGAACGACTGCAGCGCGGCCTGCGCCGAGGCGGCGCCCGCATGGATCAGGGCCGCCAGCGCGGCTACGCGGTCGGTCATATTGCCGGCGTTGTCGAACTGCGCCTGCGCCAGGGCGGTGCCCTCTTCGCTGGAGGTGGACGCGAGGTAAGCCAGGGCCAGGTTTTTCAGGCCGCGCCGTCCCGCCGACAGGGCGTCGGGGCTGTACGCGCCCGGCGTCTGGTTGGCGTCGTACTGGGCGCGCAAGTCGACCCGCAGCGCGTGGCCGATGGTGCGCCGCACGAACTGGCGCGCCTGGTGGATGGCTTGCGGATTGACCACGTGCATCTGCTCGGCCATCATGGTTTCGGACGGCAGCAGCAAGGCTTGTTCGCGGAAGGCGGCATCGAGCGATTCGTCGGCCAGGATCTTGCGCAGCGCCTCGATGAAGGTGGTGTCGAGGGTCAAGGTGTCGCCTTTGGCCACGGCATCGGTCAGCTTGAGCAGGCGCGACATCGCCAGGCGCTGGCCGGCTTCCCAGCGGTTGACCGGGTCGCTGTCATGGCTGAACAGGTGCAGCAGTTCGGCGTCGGTGTAGTCGTATTCGAGTACCACTGGCGCGGAAAAATCGCGCAGGATCGATGGCGTCGGCGCTTCCTTCACGCCGGAAAAGCGGAAGGTGCGCGTTTCTTCGGTCAGTTCCAGCACCGCGGTGACGGCATCGAGGCCATCGACGTTCAGGTGCAGGTCGCGCCCGTCGGCGCCCAGCAGGCCCACGGCTACCGGAATATGAAACGGCAGCTTGTTTTCCTGCCCGGGCGTGGCCGGACAGCGTTGGGTCAGGGTCAGCTCGTAGGTGAGCGCGTCGGCGTCGTAGCGGCCTTCGGCGCGCACCACCGGCGTGCCGGCCTGGCTGTACCAGCGCTCGAACTGGGTCAGATCGCGATCGCCGGCGTCGGCCATGGCGGCGCGGAAGTCGTCGCAGGTCACGGCCTGGCCGTCGTGCCGCTCGAAATACAGGTCCATGCCCTTGCGGAAGCGCTCGCGCCCGAGCAGGGTCTGGTACATGCGCACCACTTCCGCGCCTTTTTCGTACACGGTGACGGTGTAGAAGTTATTAATTTCGACGAAGGAGTCGGGACGCACCGGATGCGCCATCGGCCCCGCGTCTTCCGGGAACTGGGCCTGGCGCAAGGTGCGCACCTGGTCGATGCGGGTGACCGCGCGCCCGCTCTCGGTGCCGATCATATCGGCCGAAAATTCCTGGTCGCGAAATACCGTCAGCCCTTCTTTCAGCGACAGCTGGAACCAGTCGCGGCACGTGATGCGGTTGCCGGTCCAGTTGTGAAAATACTCGTGTCCGACCACGGCCTCGATGCCGGCGTAGTCGATGTCGGTGGCCACGCGCGGATTAGCCAGCACGAACTTGGTATTGAAGATGTTCAGGCCCTTGTTTTCCATCGCGCCCATATTGAAGTCGCCCACCGCCACGATCATGAAACGGTCCAGGTCGAGTTCGAGCCCGAAGCGCTCTTCATCCCAGCGAATGCTGTTCTTGAGCGACTGCATGGCGTAATCGGTCTTGTCGAGATTGCCCTCTTCCACCCACACCTGCAGCAGCGCCGAGCGGCCGTCGGCCAGCTTGAAGGTTTCTTCCTGGCACACCAGGCGCGCCGCCACCAGGGCGAACAGGTAAGACGGCTTCTTGAACGGGTCTTCCCACTTGGCGAAATGGCGGCCATCGCCCAGATCACCCTCTTCGATCAGGTTACCGTTCGACAGCAGCACCGGATAGGTCGCCTTGTCCGCGCGCAGCATCACCGTGTATTTCGCCATCACGTCGGGACGGTCGGGGAAATACGTGATGTTGCGGAAGCCTTCGGCCTCGCATTGCGTAAAAAAGTTGCCGTTAGACACGTACAACCCGTTCAAGGTCGTGTTCTTGACGGGTGCGGTCAGGGTTTCGATTTCCAAGGTGACCTCGTCGGGCGCATTGGAAATGACCAGCATCTTGTCGTCCAGGCGGTAATCGCGCTTAGACAGGGTCTTGCCGTTCATCCGCAGCGCGACCAGAACAATATTTTCCCCATGCAACTCAATCTCGCGTACCTTGCTGTCGGGGTTGCGGCGCATGGTCAGGCGGCTGGCGACGATGGTGCGTTCCGGGTCGAGATCAAAGCCAAGTTCGACCGTTTCCACCATAAAGCCGGGCGGGGTGTAATCTTTGCGATAGATGGTTTGCGGAGTGTCTGTGCGCATGGGATCTCGGGAAGGACGGTGAGTCGGGTGCCTATTTTACCAATACCGCAACGTTGTGCCGTTCCTCATTGCCTGTATCGCAGTGTGCACCGGGTAACAACTTGTAAAAATTCTGCGAAAATAGACTGTGAGCCATAAAGTTAGCTTCGGTGAAATCCGTTTTGAGTATGGGAGTAGTGCGATGAGACGATTATTGATGGCTGCCGGGGCGGCATTGACCTTGCTGCTGGGAGGCTGCGCGACGACGATTCGCAGCAATGTGACCACCTTTCATCAGTGGCCGGCCGAGCTGCAGGATAAAACCTATGTGTTCGAGGCGCCGCCGGTGCAGGACGACACGCTCGAACTGCGCAGCTACCAGAACCTGGTGCGCGGCCAGCTGGCGCGCCTCGGTTTTCAGGACGCCGGCGAAAGCGGCAAGCCGACCCTGAGAATCTCGATGAAATTCACCACCACCGACGTGCCGGTGCGCGTGGTCGACGTGGTCGATCCCTTCTTCATCCCGCACCCGCGCTTCGCATTCGGCGGCTATGGCTACGGCTACCGCGGCCGCTACTGGGGCGCACGGCGCTACTGGGGCGGCTGGCACAGCCCCTTCTACGATCCGTTCTGGAGCGGCGCGCCGATGTACCGCGAGCGCATCGATCACCAATACCGGCGCGAGCTGCAGGTGGCGATCAAGGCTATCCCCGGCGGCAAGCGCCTGTTCGACGTCACCGTGCATAACATGAGCCGCGAAATGTCCACGCCGGCGCTCATGCCCGCACTGGTGCAAAGCGCCTTTGCCGAATTCCCGGGCGTGAGCGGTGTGGCCAGGCGGGTCGAACTCAAACGCGAACGCTGATTGGCCTGCCCGCCACGAAAAAACGCGCTCCACGGAGCGCGTTTTTCTTTATGCGGCCGGCTTTCTATGGGTGGCCGAGCCACGCCTCCGAGCCGAACGTGATGCCCACGATCAGCAGCACCGCCAGCACAAGCCCGAGCAACAGGCGACCGAACTTGGGCGAGCCATCGTCGTCGGGCGCGCTCATGGCACCAGGATCGACGAGCCGGTCGTCTTGCGCGCTTCCAGGTCAATGTGCGCCTGCGCGGCATCGGCCAGTTTGTAGGTCTGGTTGATATCGATCTTCACATCGCCGCTGGCAACCACCGCGAACAGATCGGCGGCCATGGCTTCCAGGTCGGCGCGCCTGGCGGCGTAGCTGAACAGGGTCGGACGGGTGATGAACAGCGAGCCGCGCGCGGACAGTTCGGCCAGCGAAAAATCGGGCACCGGCCCGGATGCATTGCCGAAGCTGACCATCATGCCGAGCGGGCGCAGGCAGTCGAGCGACTTGGTGAAGGTATCCTTGCCGATCGAGTCGTACACCACCGAGACTTTTTCGCCGTCGGTGATTTCCATCACGCGCGCCACGAAATCCTCGGTGTTGTAGTTGATGACATGGCTGCAGCCGCTGGCCTTGGCCAGCGCCGCCTTTTCGTCGGAACCGACGGTGCCGATCATGTTCACGCCGAGCGCGCGCGCCCATTGCGACGCGATCAGGCCCACGCCACCGGCCGCCGCGTGGAACAGGATGGTGTCGCCGCGCTTGAGCGGCACGGTGCGGCGGAACAGGTACTGCACGGTCAGCCCCTGCAGCATCATGGCGGCGCCCGTCTCGAACGAGATCGCGTCGGGAAGACGCAGCAGCAGCGCGGACGGCAGGTTGCGTACTTCGGAATAGGCCCCGTTCGGACGGCCCGCGTAGGCCACGCGGTCGCCCACGGCCACCTCGGTCACGCCCTCGCCCACCGCCTCGACCACCCCGGCGCCTTCCATGCCCAGCCCCGCCGGCAGCGGCTGCGGATACAAACCGGTGCGGAAGTACACGTCGATGAAATTGACGCCGCAGGCGGCGTGGCGCACGCGCGCTTCGCCCGGTCCGGGTTCGCCCACGTCCACATCGACGTATTCCATCACTTCGGGGCCGCCGGTGCGGTTGATACGGATTGCTTTTGCCATCATGCTGAACTCCCAGTTAATTCCAAGGTTGGTTATGCGGCCGCGAGCCTGAGCTGCGAGAGCAGCAAATGGGCGGTCGACAGATTGGTGGCGCAGGCCACATTGTGCACGTCGCAGGCGCGCACCAGCGCGTTGATGTCCGGCTCGTGCGGCTGCGGCGTCATCGGGTCGCGCAGGAACACCACCGCGTCGATCTGGCCCTCGACCAGGGCCGCGCCGATCTGCAGGTCGCCGCCGAACGGGCCGGACTCCTTGCGTTCGACCGCCAGCCCGAGCTCCTTGATCAGGCGCGCGCCGGTGGTGCCGGTCGCCATCAGCTGGCAGCCGCGCAGGAAATCGATGTACTCGGCGGCGAGCACGATCATGTCGTCCTTCTTCTTGTCGTGGGCGATCAGGGCGATGCGGGGCTTGGTGGGGTGGCTCATTCGGTCTGCTTTCGTGGGTCGGGTGTGTGGTGACTATTTTTTCTTCGACAGCATGTAAATACCCGCCAGGACCATCGCCGTGCCGCCGACCTGCACGGCGGTGATCGGCTCGCCCAGTACCAGCGCGCCGAGGAACAGAGTCGAGACGGGGCCGATCATGCCGGCCTGCGACGCGGTGGAGGCGCCGATGCGCTGCACCGCGATCATGGTCATGAAGACCGGCAGCACGGTGCAGAAAATCCCGTTGGCCAGCGAGTACCAGTACACCGCCGCCGGCTGGACCAGCATGGACACGGGCCGCAGCACGAAGAACTGGCCGATGCAGACCACGCTCGATACGCACATCGCATAGGCCACCAGGCGCAGGGAGCCGATGCGGCGCACCATCTCGCCCGACATCAACAGGTAGACCGCGTACGACAGGGCCGAGCCGAGCACCAGCAGCGCGCCGATGGCGGTGCTGCCGGCGCCGCCGTGCAAGTCGTGCACGAACACCAGCACGATGCCGCAGTAGGATACAAGGAGGGCCAGCCACTCGATGCGGCTAATGTGCCGCTTGAGGAACACTGAGGTGATGAGCAGCACGAAGGTCGGCGTGAGGAACAGGATCAGGCGTTCCAGCCCGACCGAAATGAATTGCAGGCCGAGAAAATCGAGGTAACTGGAGAGGTAGTAGCCGATCACGCCCAGGAACACCAGGCGCCAGCGGTCGGCCGGCGACAGCGGCGCTTCGGTGCGCATCTTCCAGAACGCGACAGCGGCGAACACCGGCAGCGAGAACAACATGCGGAAAGCGAGCACGGTGACGGCGTCGACCTGGTAGCGGTACATCAGCTTGGCCAGGACGGCCTTGGCCGAAAACAGCACCGCGCCCGAGATGGCGAGGGTCAGGCCGGCCAGCAGGGCGGGGCGCGGGGTCGAGTGGGCGGCGACAGCCGTTGCGCTTTTGTTCATGCACCGATTGTAGAACGAATCGCGCAAACTGGCTGGGGACCGGCGGATTTTGGCAGGGCCGCTATGGTAAAATATCGGCCACTGATGCATACCGTCTAAGGAAATTTCGACATGGCTGGACACAGCAAATGGGCCAATATCAAGCACAAGAAGGCCGCTACCGACGCCAAGCGCGGCAAGATCTGGACCCGATTGATCAAGGAAATCACCGTTGGCGCGCGCATGGGCGGCCCCGACATCGCCACCAATCCGCGCCTGCGCCTGGCGGTGGACAAGGCGGCTGACGCCAATATGCCGAAAGAGAACGTCGCGCGCGCCATCCAGCGCGGCTCGGGCGGGCTCGAAGGCGTGAACTACGAAGAAGTGCGCTACGAAGGCTACGGCATCGGCGGCGCGGCCATCATCGTCGACTGCATGACCGACAACCGTGTACGCACGGTGGCCGAAGTGCGTCACGCCTTCAATAAACACGGCGGCAACATGGGCACCGAAGGTTCGGTCGCCTTCATGTTCAAGCACTGCGGCCAGTTCCTGTTCGCGCCCGGCGTGGACGAAGACAAGTTGATGGAAGCGGCCCTTGAAGCGGGCGCCGAAGATGTGGTGGCCGACGAGGAAGGCGGCTTCGAAGTGCTGTGCGATCCGTTCTCCTTCGCCACCGTGAAGGAAGCACTGGAAGCTGCCGGCTTCAAGGCCGAAGTGGCCGAGATCATCATGAAACCGTCGACCGAGACCGTGATCGGCGGCGAAGACGGCATCAAGATGCAAAAAATTCTCGACGCGCTCGAGAACCTCGACGATGTGCAGGAAGTCTATACCAACGTCCTGATCGAAGATTAAGCTCCTATGAAAATCCTGGTAGTCGGCTCTGGCGGCCGTGAACATGCACTGGCCTGGAAACTGGCCCAATCCGAACGTATCCAGATGGTGTACGTTGCCCCGGGCAATGGCGGCACGGCGCGCGACATCCGTCTCGTCAACGTCGACCTGACCGATCCGGAGCAGCTGGCCGAATTCGTCCAGCGCGAAGGCATCGCCCTGACCGTGGTCGGTCCCGAGACGCCGCTGGCGGCCGGCATCGTCAACCTGTTCCGCGGCCGCGGCCTGAAGATTTTCGGGCCCACCAAAGAAGCGGCGCAGCTGGAAAGCTCGAAGGACTTCGCCAAGGCCTTCATGCAGCGCCACGGCATTCCGACGGCGACTTACCAGACGTTTTCGGACGTGGCGCAGGCGCACGCCTACATCGACGCCAACGGCGCGCCGATCGTCATCAAGGCCGACGGCCTGGCGGCCGGCAAAGGCGTGGTTGTCGCGATGACACTGGAAGAAGCGCACCAGGCGGTCGACCATATGCTGGCCGACAATCGTTTCGGCGACGCCGGCGCGCGCATCGTGATCGAAGAGTTTTTGGCGGGCGAGGAAGCGAGCTTCATCGTCATGTGCGACGGGAAGAACATCCTGGCGCTGGCCACCAGCCAGGATCACAAGCGCCTCAAGGATGCCGATGAAGGTCCGAACACGGGCGGCATGGGCGCATATTCGCCGGCGCCGATCGTCACGCCGGCCATGCATGCGCGCGTGATGCGCGAGATTATCAACCCGACCATCAACGGCATGGCCAAGGACGGCATTCCGTTCACCGGCTTCCTGTATGCGGGCTTGATGATCGACGACAAAGGCAACCCGAAGACGCTGGAATTCAACTGCCGCATGGGCGACCCCGAGACGCAGCCGATCATGGCGCGCCTCAAGAGCGACCTGGTGACGGTGATGGAGCATGCGGTGAACGGCACGCTCGACACGGTCGAACTGGAATGGGACCGCCGCACGGCGGTGGGCGTGGTGATGGCCGCCGCCGGCTATCCGGACGACCCGCGCAAGAGCGATGTGATCGACGGGATTCCCGCCGAAACGCCGGAATGCGTGACCTTCCATGCGGGTACGCAGCAGGCCGGCGGCAAGCTGGTGACCAGCGGTGGACGCGTGCTGTGCGTGGTCGGCCTGGGCGACAGCGTGAAGATGGCGCAGAAGCAGGCTTACGAGACGGTCGACAAGATCCACTTCAACGGCGCGCAGTTCCGCCGTGATATCGGGTGGCGTGGGTTGAAGCACTAGGCATCCCGCCGTCGTTAATGTCGCCCCCCCCCCGTCGTTCCCGCGCAGGCGGGAACCCAAGTTCGCGCCGAAGCCACAGGCTAAGCAAATAAACTTGGGTTCCCGCCTGCGCGGGAACGACGGTTTTTAGTTTAACGATCCAGCACATATCATAAAACACCTGTACGGTGTACAATTCGTCCTCAATTTTTATTCCCCGATCCCGCTCCCCGATGTCATCCCCTTCCCCTGCGGCCGTCAAGGCCTGGCTACTCGACCTGCAAGCGCGCATCGTGCAAGCGCTCGAAGACGCCGACGGCAAGCCGTTCCTGCGTGAAGAATGGGAACGTCCCGAAGGCGGCGGCGGCATTTCGCGCCTGATCGAGGAAGGCAATGTCCTGGAACGCGGCGGCGTCAATTTCTCGCACGTGATGGGCGCCAACCTGCCGCCATCGGCCGCGGCGTCACGTCCCGAACTGGCCGGCCGCGCCTGGGAAGCGATGGGCGTGTCGCTGGTGGTCCATCCGCGCAATCCGTACGCGCCGACGGTCCACATGAACGTGCGCTTCTTCACCGCCACCGCACCCGGCGAAGAGCCGGTATGGTGGTTCGGCGGCGGCATGGACCTGACGCCCTATTACGGCGACGAAGGCGATACGCGCCACTTCCACCAGAGCTGCCACGATGCGCTCGCGCCCTTCGGCAGCACGCTGCACGCGCGCTTCAAGCGCTGGTGCGACGATTACTTTTACCTGAAACACCGCAAGGAGCCGCGCGGCGTGGGCGGGATCTTCTTCGACGACTTCAACGAAGCCGGTTTCGACCTGTCGTACGCGATGACGCAAAGCGTGGGCGATTCCTTCGTCAAGGCCTACCTGCCGATCCTGATGGCCCGCAAGGACACGCCGTACGGCGAACGCGAACGCGATTTCCAGGCCTACCGGCGCGGCCGCTATGTGGAATTCAATCTGGTGTGGGACCGCGGCACCCTGTTCGGCCTGCAGTCGGGCGGACGCACGGAAGCGATCCTGATGTCGATGCCGCCGATCGTCAAGTGGCGCTACGACTGGCATCCGGAAGCCGGCAGCGCCGAAGCGGCGCTGTACAGCGACTTTCTGGTCCATCGCGACTGGCTCCTTACGTGACCTTGTGCGTCGCACTGCTGGGAGGCAGTTTCGATCCGGTTCATAATGGTCATGTGGCGCTGGCCACCTTGTTTGCCACCCTGCTCGAACCGGACCAGCTGCGCATCCTGCCGGCCGGCAGTCCGTGGCAGAAGAGCCGCTTGCAGGCCGGCGACGCCGACCGCGTCGCCATGCTGCGCCTGGCCTTTGCCGGCGCTGCTCGCCCGGTCGCGCTGGACCTGCAGGAAATCGAACGCGGCACGCCGACCTACACCATCGACACATTGCGCAGCGTGCGCGCCGAACTCGGGCCGCAGGCATCGATCGTATTCCTGATGGGATCGGACCAGCTGCAGCAGCTCGACAGCTGGCGCGAATGGCGCGCGCTGTTCGAGCTGGCCCATATCGGCGTGGCTGCGCGCCCGGGATTTTCGATGGCCGATGCGGCATTGCCGGCGGCCGTCGCCGAAGAACTCACCATGCGCCGGGGCAGCCTGGCGCAATTGCGTAACACCCCGTCCGGCAGGGCTTACCTGGCCGAGACGCTGGACGTGGACATCTCCGCCACCCAGATTCGTGCGGCATTACAACGGGGCGAGAAGGCAAACTCGCTTATCTCCCCGGTAGTGCTAGACTATATTCAACAACATAATTTATACGAAATCTAATGGATATTAAAAAACTGCAGACCCTCGTCGTCGACGCCCTCGAAGATGTGAAGGGCCAGGACATTACCGTGTTCGATACCGTTCACCTGACCAGCCTTTTTGACCGCATCGCCGTCGTTTCCGGCACCTCCAACCGTCAGACCAAGGCGCTTGCCGCCTCCGTGCGCGACAAGGTCAAGGCAGCCGGCGGCGACGTGATCGGCATCGAAGGCGAAGACACCGGCGAATGGGTCCTGGTCGATCTGGGCGACATGATCGTCCACATCATGCAGCCGGCGATCCGCCAGTACTACCGTCTCGAAGAAATCTGGGGCGACAAGCCTGTGAAGCTCGGCGCGGCCAAGCGCAAAGGCACCGTGGAAGCAGCCGAAGCGGCCGAAGCGAAGCCGAAGTCGAAGCACCTCGCCTCGACCCAGGAAGCGCCTGAAGTCAAGCCGGTCAACGAACGCAAACCAGCAGCCAAAAAAGCCGCTGCCGCCAAGACCCCGGCCGCCGCCAAAAAGGCGCCTGCCAAAAAAGCAGCGTCGAAAGCTGTCGGCAAAGTGGTCAAGGTCGCCGCGACCAAGACCGAAGAAGCAGCCGTCAAGGCCCTCAAGGCACTGCCGCCGAAACGCGCAGCCGCCGTCAAGGCGCCAAAAGCACCAGCGGACGCCGTGCCGGTCAAAAAAGTCATCAAGCGCGTCGCCAAAAAAGACGCAGAGTAAGCGTCGATGCAGCTCATTATCGCTGCGGTCGGCCACAAGATGCCCGGTTGGATCGAGACCGGCTTTTCCGAGTACACGAAGCGCATGCCGCCTGAATTGCGCATCGTGCTCAAGGAAATCAAGCCGGTCGAACGCTCCGGCAGCAAAACGGCGGCTACCGCCATGGCGCTCGAACGCGAGCGTATCGAAGCAGTCCTGCCCAAGAGCGCACGCCTGATCGCGCTCGATGAACGCGGCAAGGACCTGACCAGCGTGGGCCTGTCCCAGCAGCTGATGCAGTGGCAGCAGGACGGGCGCGACACCGTCTTCCTGATCGGCGGGGCCGACGGCCTCGATCCCGAACTCAAGGCGCGCGCCGAGGGGCTGATTCGTATTTCCAGTATGACGCTCCCGCACGGCATCGTGCGTGTTATGCTTGCCGAGCAGTTGTATAGGGCGTGGTCGATCACGCAGAATCACCCTTATCATCGCGTCTGAGAAAACGGGAATCCGATGAAACCGATCGACAGAAAAATCTACCTTGCTTCCAAAAGCCCGCGCCGGCGTGAATTGCTGCGCCAGATCGGCGTGGAGTTCGAGCTGCTCACGCTGCGCAACGATACGCCGCGCGGTCCGGACGTGACCGAACTGGTGAACCCGGGCGAAGCGGCCATCGACTATGTGGCGCGCGTGGCCAACGAAAAAGCGGCCTTCGGCTGGAAGATGGTGCAGCACCGCCGCCTGACCCTGCGTCCGGTGCTGGCCGCCGACACCACCGTCACCATCGATGGCCAGATCCTCGGCAAACCCGGCTCGCCCATCGAGGCGAAGGAAATGCTCGAACGCCTGTCCGGACGCACGCACCAGGTACTGACCGCGATCGCGGTCCATCACACCGACATGCAGCGCCAGGTCACCCAGGTGTCCCAGGTGCGCTTCGCCAAGCTCTCGCCAGCGTCGATCAAGGCTTACTGCTCCACTCCCGAACCGTACGACAAGGCGGGCGGCTACGGTCTGCAGGGCCTGGCCGCGCTGTTCGTCGAACATATCGAAGGCAGCCACTCCGGCATCGTCGGATTGCCGCTGTTCGAGACCGCGCAACTGCTGCGCGAAGCGGGCATTCCGCTGGCCTGATGCGATTGCGCACGCGCAGCGGCCCTGCCTCCCAGGCCTCGTCCCTAACACCATCATCTGCACGGCGGCCCTGAACAATGAACGAAGACATCCTCATTAACATCACTCCGCAGGAGACGCGCGTGGCGCTGATCCTGCAAGGCGCCGTGCAGGAGCTGCACATCGAGCGCACGCTCACGCGCGGGCTGGCCGGTAACGTCTACTCGGGCAAGGTGGTGCGCGTGCTGCCGGGGATGCAGTCGGCCTTTATCGACATCGGCCTGGAACGCGCGGCTTTTCTGCACGTGGCCGACATCTGGGAAGCGCGCACCCATGAAGGCCCGAGCGTGGCGCCGACCCCGATCGAAAAGATCCTGTTCGACGGCCAGGTGCTGACGGTACAGGTGATCAAGGATCCGATCGGCACCAAGGGCGCGCGCCTGTCGACCCAGATTTCGATCGCCGGGCGCATGCTGGTGTACCTGCCGCAGGACAGCCATATCGGCATCTCGCAGAAAATCGAAAAGGAATCGGAGCGCGAACTGCTGCGCACACGCCTTCACAGCCTGCTGCCGCCCGAGGAAAAAGGCGGCTACATCGTGCGCACCATGGCCGAGGAAGCCTCCGACAGCGACCTGGCGGCCGACGTGGACTACCTGCGCAAGACCTGGGGCGCGATCTGCCACGGCGCGCGCACGCGTCCCGCCACCAGCCTGCTGTACCAGGACCTGAGCCTGGCCCAGCGCGTGCTGCGCGACTTCGTGCACGACGAGACGGCGACCATCCAGGTCGACTCGCGCGAGAACCACGCCATGCTGGTCGAATTTGCGAAAGCCTACACGCCGACGGTGCTCACGCGCTTGCAGCACTACACGGGCGAGCGCCCGCTGTTCGACCTGTACGGCGTGGAGGAAGAGATCCTGCGCGCGCTCGGACGGCGCGTGGACCTGAAATCGGGCGGCTACCTGATCGTCGACCAGACCGAGGCGATGACGACGATCGACGTAAACACCGGCGGCTTCGTGGGCGGGCGCAATTTTGCCGATACCATCTTCAAGACCAACCTGGAAGCGGCGCACGCGATCGCGCGCCAGCTGCGGCTGCGCAACCTGGGCGGCATCATCATCCTCGACTTCATCGACATGGACAACAACGAGCATCGCCACGCGGTGCTGCAGGAGTTGAAAAAGACGCTTTCGCGCGACCGCACCAAGGTGTCGGTGTCGGGCTTTTCGGCGCTGGGGCTGGTGGAGATGACGAGAAAGCGCACGCGCGAGTCGCTCGCGCATATCCTGTGCGAACCCTGCCCGGCCTGCGCCGGCAAGGGCCAGGTGAAAACCAGCCGCACCATCTGCTACGAAATCCTGCGCGAGCTGATGCGCGAAGCGAAGCAGTTCAATCCGCGCGAGTTCCGCATCCTCGCCTCGCAAGAGGTGGTCGACCTGTTCCTGGAAGAGGAATCGCAGCACCTGGCGATGCTGGGCGACTTCATCGGCAAGCAGATTTCGCTGCAGGTGGAGACGGCGTATCACCAGGAGCAGTACGACGTCATTCTGATGTGATGGCGCTGCGCAAGAGAATTTTTGCCACAGCCCAAGAAAACGGCCAATAAAATATTCCCATAGTTAAAATTTTCGATGATAAATTTTTTCTACAGTAAATCCATTATGTGTTGCGCATATGCTACCGGGCGCACGAGCACGCCTGCTACGATCCGCTGACCACGTGGCCTTCACGTGGCCGGCCGGGTGCATCGTCCGCCCCGGCGATTCGTAGCATTCCTCAGCGGAGGTAGCCATGTTCGGTAGATTCATCAGTGCGGCGGCACTTGCATTCTGCACCGCCGCAGCCCAGGCGGGGCCCATCGAGTTCAAGTTCAGCTATACGGGTTTTTTCGACAAGGAAGCCGACCGCTTCGATCCGGCAGCGGTCATCGCCGGCAGTTTTATCGCGGACGACGTCAATCGGGACGGGCTGTTCGGGGCCAACGAACTGATTTCGTTCAAGCACAACGGCTCCAACGATTACATCGGTTGCGGCGTGGGGGACCAGTACTACTGGAAATGCACGATTGAACGGTTCGGCTACCGGATCGGCGGCCCGCTGAAATTCTCCACCACCTGGTCCATCTCGGACGTCGGGTACCAGATCAACAGTTCGACCATCACCGGCGAAGAATACGTCTACCTCTACCGCAGCGCGGGCGGCGTGCAAACGCGCGGCTTGATCTGGACCGGCCAGACCGCTTTCGCGATCAGCCAGGTCAATGCGGTGCCGGAACCGGTCTCGCTCGCGCTGATGGCGCTCGGCGCGGCCGCCATCGGCGTGGCGCGCATGCGCCGGCGGCGCCGCGCTGCCTGACGCGCGGCCCGGTCCCGGGCCGTGTCAGCTTTCGACGTCGACCGACTGAATCGTTCCGTCTTCCGCGAACTTGACCGCGACCACATAGTTGGTCAGGTCTTCGCCGAAGGTGAAATCGAACATGGCGAACGAGCCGTCCGATTCGTCCGGCATGGGATGCAGACCGATGTGACACAGGTGAAGCTTCGCCAGCATGCGCTCTTCAACCGGCAGCGATGCATCGGTACCGTCAATCAGTGCCGCCAGTTCTTCGGGCGAGAACTCGGACAGATGATGATCGATGTACGTGTCCCGCACTTCGCCATTGGCATGGAAATCGGCGATGCAGGCCGCCTGGGCCAGTGCGATCTTGCTGTCGAGCTCTTCCATGAAGCGGGCGACCCGGTCGAGCACGGCCGGATCGAGATCTTTCACCGCGGAAAATTCGGTGATCCCATCCTCGCCCTCGAATGCGTTGAAAAAAGCGAGCGACAGGTCAATCTCCCGCCCGTCCACAGAATAGATCGCTTCGTTATATTCATTCGGCAAGGCCAGATCGATGGCGCCGAAATAGGGGATGGTTTTTTCCATTTTGAATCTTCAGGTTGACCAGAACGGGCTATTTTATCAGCCGGCCGGAAAGCGCCGCCAATCCGGCCCTGGCCAAGGATGGCGTGCTGCCCGTTCCGCGCCAGCCGCGGGCGCTTTTTGCGCGAGGTGCATGCCTGCTACGACAAGAACGGCAGCTCGCGCAGTTGCAGCCCGGGCCAGGTCAAGCGCTCGAAGAGCAGCTGCGGCCAGGCCAGCTTCCTGATCCAGAGCGTGCGCTGACGCTTCAGGCCTGCCACACGCCGTAGCCGGCCTCGCGCAACCCGATGCCCAGTTCGACTTCCATGTCGGCCGCGCCCGCGTAGGGCATCGGGTTGTAGATCGCATACAGCTCGGGCAGCAGGCGCAGGCCGTACTTCCGCACGAATTTGTTGGCCTGGATGCCCGCCTTGTGCTTGTCGAAGCGCAGGTCGGGACTCAATCCCGTCATCCCCACGTACACGCACGGTTTTCCGGTCACGTAATCCGGGTTCGACTTCTTGAAACGCGGTTCGTACAGCACATCCTTCGACAGCTCGATCACGTACACGCTGTGGTGGTGGCGCCGGCCCATCGACGGCTTACGGCGCCATGGCGTTGCGGCCCAGCGCTGCGATGTCGGCACTCTCGAGCACCCGCTTGCGCGCGCCGTTGCGCACCACGGCCAGCATGGCCTGCCCAACCTGGCGCGTGGTCAGCACGTGCCTGGGCATGGCCGCGCGCAGCAGCGGCAGCACGGGCTTCATCAGCGAATAGAAAATGCGGTAAGCGGTGGTCTTGGACTTGATGCCGTCGAGCGGCTGGATCATCCCGGGGCGGAAGATGTACACACCGCGAAACGGCAGCGCCAATAGCGCGTTTTCGGTGCGGCCGCGCACGCGCTCCCACATGGTGGCGCTGGTTTCGCTGCTGTCGGCCCCCGCTCCCGACACGTACACGAATACCATGCGCGGATTGAGCGCGACCAGCGCGTTGGCAGCGGCCAGGGTCATGTCGTACGTCAAGCGCGTGTAGTCAGGCTCACGCATGCGCGAGGACGTCACGCCCACGCAAAAGAAGCAGGCGTCGACGTCTTCCAGCTGCGCCGCGACGCTGGCGAAGTCGAACAGATCGGCATGCACCACATCGCGCAGCTTGGGGTGGCGCTGCCCGGTTGGCGTGCGTCCGATGGCCACGACCTGCTCCACGTCGGCGGCCTGCAGGCATTCACGCAACGCGCCTTGCCCGACCATGCCGGTGGCGCCAAATAACAGAACTCTCACGTCGTCTTTCTCCTTGCCGCTGGCTTGCTTGCCGCCCCTTGGCCGCGCGCAAGGCCGCTATCTTACGCCCTTCCGGTACATCCTTGCGCTACCGTTGCGCCGACGGAAAAAACAGCTGCTGGCCGCCCGGCCTGAAACCGGCAATCCTGGCCTGCCCTTCGGCGGACGTGATCCAATCGATCAGCAGGCGCGCGCCGCGCTCGTTGACGCCAGGATGGCGCGCCGGATTGACGGCGATGATCCCGTAAGGATTGAACATCCTGGGGTCGCCCTGCACCAGGATCGCCAGCCCGGTTTTGTCCTTGTAGGTGGCGAAGGTGGCGCGGTCGGTCAGGGTGCAGGCTTGCAGCTCGGCCGCCATGGTCAGCACTTCGCCCATGCCCAGGCCGGCTGACAGGTAGCGCGCCGGCGGCGGCAGCACGCCGGCAACCTTCCAGTAACTCTTTTCCATCTGGTCGGTGCCGGAATTGTCGCCGCGCGAGACGAAGCGCACGTCGCTGGCCGCCAGCTTGCGCAGGGCGGCGATGATATCTGACCCGCCTTTGATCCCCGCCCGGTCCGACGGCGGGCAAGCCAGCAGAAAATCGTTATACATCACGTCGCGCCGGCCGACGCCATGGCCGTCGGCCACGAAGCGATCCTCGGCTGCGCGTGCGTGCACCAGGGTGACGTCGACATCGCCATTCTTCGCCAGCTCCAGCGCCTTGCCGCTGCCGACGGCAATCACGTGCACCTTCAGGCCTGTCTTGGCCTCGAACGGCGGCAGCAGCCAGGCCAGCAGGCCGGAATTATCTGTACTGGTGGTCGTGGACAAGCGCAGGACCTGGTCGGCGGCCAGGGCCAGCGGGGAGGCGATGCAGAGCCAGAGGGCCAATGCGGTGTATCTGATCATTTGTATTCGAGCTTTCCATCACGTAGTTTAAGGCGCTGCACGCCGGGCATGCCGATCAGGTCACGGTCGTGGCAGGCCATCACCACCGTGGCACCAAGAGACACCAGCGCCGGGATGAGCGCGATCACCTGCTCGCGCGCGGCGCCATCGAGGTTGGCGGTCGGTTCGTCGAGCAGCAGCAGCGCGGGCCGCAGCACCCAGGCGCGCGCCAGCGCCACGCGCTGCACCTCGCCGCCCGACAGGCGGGCCGGATCGCTGCCCTGCAGATGTTCGACGCCGGCCCATGCCATGGCCTGCGCAACCGCCTGCGCCGCCTGCACTTTTCCAACGCCGCGCGCCCGCAGGCCGTAGCCGATGTTGGCCGCCACGCTGGTCGAGAACATCACCGGATGCTGGTGCACATACACGATTGCCTCGCGCAGCAGCGGCGGATACGGCGACAAGGCCAGCGGCTGCCCTTGCCACGTTACGCCGGACGCCTCGCCGGGTTCCAGTCCGGCCAGCACGCGCAGCAGGCTGCTCTTGCCGGCGCCGTTGATCCCGGTGAGCACATAGGCGCGCGCCGCGTCGAGCACCACATCGTCAAGCTCGAACAGCACGCGCGTGCCGTGCGCCTTGCGCAGCCGGGCGATACGCAGCAAGGCACTCATGCGCCGGCTCCCGCGCTGCGCGTGTCGCCCTGCAGCAGCATCAGTGCGCCGTTCATGGCAAGCGCCAGCACCACCAGCACGATGCCCAGCGCGATACCCTGTGCGAACTCGCCCTTGCTCGTTTCGAGCGCGATGGCGGTGGTGATGGTGCGCGTTTCGCCGGCGATATTCCCGCCGACCATGAGCGCGCAGCCGACTTCCGAAATCACGCGCCCGAAGCCGCTGATCACCGCCGCCATGACGCCGAAGCGCACCTCGTGCAGCACCGTGAGCATGGTGCGCCAGCGCGACGCGCCCAGGGCAATCGCGGTGTCGGCGTAGCGCGGGTCGAGCGCCTGCACCGCCGCCAGTGTGAAAGCCACCAGCACCGGCGTGGCGATGATGCACTGGCCGAGCACAATGCCCGGCTGCGAAAACAGCCAGTGCAGCGAACCCCACGGGCCGTGGCGCGACAGCAGCAAATACAGCAGCAGGCCAATCAGGACCGTGGGCAGCGACAAGGTGGCCTGCACCAGCCAGATGGCGATGCGGCGGCCCGGGAAGCGGTAGCTGGCAATCGCATAGCCGAGCAGTACCGCCGGCGGCGCCGCCAGCAGCAGGCCAAGCACGCTGGTCTTGAGCGATATCCAGACGATGCCCCACAGCGCGGCGTCGCCCGACAGCAGCAGCGCGAATGCGGCGTGCGTGGCCTCGGGCAGCAACATCAGGGCGGCAGCGGCTCGAAGTCGAGACGAGCGTGGCCGGTCAGCAGCAGGAAGTGCTTGCCGGTGCAGCGCGCCAGCAGGGCCATGCCGATCCTGCCGGCGACCATATGGCCCATCTGGGTGGTGCCGGAGCGCGACAGCAGGAAAGGAATGCCCATCTGCGCGCCCTTGATGACCATCTCCGACGTCAGCCGGCCGGTCGTGTAGAACACCTTGTCGCTACCGGCCACGCCGTCGAGCCACATGCGCCCGGCGATGGCGTCGACCGCGTTGTGGCGGCCCACGTCCTCCACGAAATAGAGCAGCTCGCCCGCGTTCGAAAACAGCGCGCAGCCGTGCACCGAACCGGCCTGCTTGTAGATCGATTGCTGCGTGCGGATGGTGTCGACGATGCGGTACACGGTGGACTGCGCGATGCGCGCATCCGGTGGCAGCACGATCTGGTCGATATCGTCCATCAGGCCGCCGAATACCGAGCCCTGGCCGCAACCGGTGGTGACCACCTTCTTCGAGGTGCGCGCTTCGACATCGGCGATGCCTCCGCGCGTGACCACCGCCACCGCATCGACCGACCAGTCGACCTGCACAGAGACGATGTCGGCGATCGACTTCACCAGGCGCTGGTTGCGCAGGTAGCCCAGTGTGAGCGCTTCCGGCGCGCCGCCCAGGGTCATCAGCGTGACCAGCTCGCGCTTGTCCACATACACCGTCAGCGGCCGTTCGGCCGGGATGAAAATGGTCGAACGGCGGCCGCGTTCATCGAGCACCTCGACCTCGTGGGTCAGGGCAGCGCGGGCGTCGCTCAGCTGCGGCATTGTCATGTGATGCTCATCCCCGCCAGCACCTGGCCGCCGCCAAAGCTGCCCTGCTGCTCCACCACGCCGCCGAGCGCCACGCGGATGGCGCAGTATTTGAACTCGGGGATCTTGCCGAACGGGTCGAGCGCGGCGTTGGTCAGGCGGTTGATGGCCGCTTCGTAATAGCAGAACGGCACAAAAATCGCACCGCGCGGCGAACTGTCGTCGGCGCGCGCATACAGGGCCACTTCGCCGCGGCGCGAAGCGATGGTCACCACGTCGCCCGGTTTGCCGCCCAGCGCCGCCAGGTCGAGCGGGTGGACCAGCGCCACCGGATCGGGTTCGATCGCGTCCAGCACCGCCGTGCGGCGCGTCATGCTGCCGGTATGCCAGTGTTCGAGCTGGCGGCCGGTGATGAGCACCATCGGATACTCGGCGTCGGGGCGCTCGTCGGCGGGAATGATATCGGCCGGCACGAAACGCGCGCGGCCGGACTCGCGCGGGAACTGCTCGGTGAAGACCACCGGCTGGCCCGGGTCGCCCTCCTTCGTGCACGGATAGGTGACCGCGTGCTCGCGTTCCAGCCTGTCCCAGGTAATGCCGCCGATGCTCGGCATGATGCGGCGCATTTCGTCGAACACCTCCGACACATGGCCGTACTGCCAGTCCAGGCCCAGGCGCGCGGCCATCTGCTGGATAATCCACAGATCCTGCCGCGCCTGGCCCGGCGGATCGATGGCCTGGCGCCCGATCTGCACCAGGCGGTCGGTGTTGGTGAAGCTGCCCGTCTTTTCGGGAAAGGCGCTGGCCGGCAGGATCACGTCGGCCAGGTAGGCGGTCTCGGTGAGGAAAATATCCTGCACCACCAGGTGATCGAGCGCGGCCAGCGAAGCGCGGGCGTGGTTGGCGTCGGGATCGGACATGGCGGGGTTTTCGCCCATGATGTACATGCCGCGGATTTCGCCGCGCGGGATGGCGTGCATGATCTCGACCACCGTCAGGCCGGGCGTGGAGTCGAGCGGCATGCCCCAGGCCCGCTCGAACTTCGCCAGCGCCAGCGGGTTGTCGACCCGCTGGTAGTCGGGGAACATCATCGGGATCAGCCCCGCGTCGGACGCGCCCTGCACATTGTTCTGGCCGCGTAGCGGATGCAGGCCGGTACCCGGGCGGCCGATCTGGCCGGTCATCAGCGCCAGCGCAATCAGGCAACGCGCATTGTCGGTGCCGTGGATATGCTGCGAAATGCCCATGCCCCACAAGATCATCGACGCCTTCGAGGTGGCGTACAGGCGCGCCACGTAGCGGATGGTGTCGGCGTCGACGCCGCAGATCGGCGCCATTAGCTCGGGGCTGTAACCGGCCACGTTCTGTTCCAGCTCCGCGTAGCCGATGGTGCGGCTGGCGATGAAGTCCTGGTCGACCAGGCCTTCGGCGACGATCACGTTCATCATCGCGTTGAGCAAGGCCACGTCGGTATCGGGCTTGAATTGCAGGTAGCGGTGCGCGCTGCGCGCCAGGTCGGAGCGGCGCGGATCGCACACCACCAGTTTGGTGCCGTTCTTGATGGCGTTCTTGATCCAGGTCGCCGCCACCGGATGGTTGACGGTCGGGTTGGCGCCGATGACGATCACCACCTCGGCCAGGGTCACGTCCATCACCGGGTTCGATACCGCGCCCGAGCCGATGCCCTCCAGCAGGGCCGCCACCGACGATGCGTGGCAGAGACGCGTACAGTGGTCGACGTTGTTGCTGCCGAATCCGGTACGTACCAGCTTCTGGAACAGGTAGGCTTCTTCGTTGCTGCCCTTGGCCGAACCGAAGCCGGCCAGCGCGCGCTTGCCATGGGTGTCGCGGATGCGCGCCAGCGCCCCGCCGGCCGCATCGAGCGCTTCTTCCCAGGTGGCCTCGCGGAACACGTCGAGCACGCGCGCCGGATCCATGGTGAATTCGCCGCTTTTGGGCGCGTCGGCGCGGCGGATCAGCGGCACCGTCAGGCGGTGCGGATGGTGCGCATAATCGAAGCCATAACGGCCCTTGACGCACAGGCGTTCGCGGTTGGCCGGGCCATCGCGCCCCTCCACGAACAGGATCTTGTTGTCCTTGATGTTGTAAGTCAGCTGGCAGCCCACGCCGCAGTACGGGCAGACCGAATCGACCTGTTTGTCCGGTACGGCCAGGGCGGCGTCGCGCGCCGGCATCAGGGCGCCGGTCGGGCAGGCCTGCACGCATTCGCCGCAGCCGACGCAGGTGGAGTCGCCCATCGGGTCGTCCATGTCGAACACAATCTTGACGTGGTCGCCGCGTAAGGCCAGGCCGATCACGTCGTTGACCTGCTCGTCGCGGCAGGCGCGCACGCAGCGCGTGCACTGGATGCAGGCGTCGAGATTGACGGTAATGGCGGCGTGCGAGGCGTCGCGTGCCGGCTGGCTGCGCGCGGCAAAGCGCGGCTGGCCGAGGGCGAGCTTGCGCGCCCAGAAATCGACTTCATTGTGGCGCGTGTAGGCCTGTTCGGGCATATCGGACTGCAGCAGTTCGAGCACCATCTTTTGCGCGGCCACGGCGCGCGCACTGTCCGTGCTGACCTTCATGCCGGCGGCCGGATGGCGGCAGCAGGACGGCGCCAGTACCCGTTCGCCGTCGATCTCCACCATGCACGCGCGGCAGTTCCCGGCCGTGTCCATGCCCGGTTTGTAGCACAGGCGCGGGATCTCGATGCCTTCGCGCGCGGCCACCTCGATCAGGGTTTCGTGGGCAAAGGCGCGTACCGGTCGGCCGTTGATTTCCAGCTCCACGGGCGCGCCCTGCAAGGCGGCCTGCCTGGTCCTGCTGATCGCATTCATGGCTTCACCAGTTCATGTGAAAAGTATTTGACGACGCAGTCGAACGGATTCGGCGCGGCCTGCCCAAGGCCGCAAATCGAGGCGTCGCGCATCACTTGCGACAACTCGGCCAGCAGCGGCGTGTCCCATTGCGGTTGTTCGATCAGCGCCAGCGCCTTGGCGGTGCCCACGCGGCACGGCGTGCACTGCCCGCACGATTCGTCCTTGAAGAAGCGCAGCGTGTTGCGCGCGGCCGCCACCGCCGAATCCTGGTCCGACAGCACCACCACGGCGGCCGAACCGATGAAGCAGCCGTACGGCTGCAAGGTATCGAAGTCGAGCGGGATCGCATTGAGCGCGGCGGGCAGGATGCCGCCCGATGCGCCGCCCGGCAAGTAGCCGTAAAACTGGTGGCCCGGCGCCATGCCGCCGCAGTATTCATCAATCAGTTCCTGCACGGTGATGCCGGCCGGGGCCAGCTTGACACCCGGTTCGCGTACCCTGCCCGAGACCGAAAACGAACGCAATCCCTTGCGGCCGTGGCGTCCCTGGGCGCTGAACCAGTCGGCGCCCTGCTCGACGATGGCGCGCACCCAGTGCAGGGTCTCGAAGTTGTGCTGCAGGGTGGGCAGCCCGAACAGGCCGACCTGGGCCACGTACGGGGGGCGCAGGCGCGGCATGCCGCGTTTGCCCTCGATCGATTCGATCATCGCCGATTCTTCGCCGCAGATGTAGGCGCCGGCACCGCGGCGCAGGATCAACTCGGGCATGGACTGGAACGGCGGATCGGCGCGCAGGCGCGCCAGTTCGGTTTCCAGCATGGCGCGGCAGCCATGGTATTCGTCGCGCAGGTAGATATAGATGGTATTGACGCCGGCCACCCAGGCTGCCACCAGCGCGCCTTCGAGGAAGCGGTGAGGGTCGCGTTCGAGGTAGTAGCGGTCCTTGAAGGTGCCCGGCTCGCCCTCGTCGATATTGATCGCCATCAGGCGCGGACCGGGCTCGTTACGCACGATGCGCCATTTGCGCCCGGTCGGGAAGCCGGCGCCGCCAAGGCCGCGCAGGCTCGATGTTTCCATGGTCGTGATGAGCGCTTCGGCATCGCGCCGGCCGTCGTGGCATGCGCGCGCCAGGACGTAGCCGCCGGCGGCGCGGTAGCTGTCGTAGTCGATGTAGCCGGTGGGCGCGTGCCTGGTGTGGCCGTGCGCCACGGCGGCCGCCACCGTATGGCAGCTGGCGTGGGCCAGCGGGTGCTGGCCGACCACGGCTGCCGGGGCTTGTTCGCAGCGGCCGACGCAGGGCGCGGCGAGCACGCGCACGTCAGCGCCCAGGATGGCGGGCAGGCGCTCGATCAGGTCGCGCGCGCCGGCCATCTCGCACGACAGGCCGTCGCACACGCGCACCGTCAACGCCGGCGGCGCGCTATCGCCTTCGCGCATGACGCCTTCGCGCACGACATCGAAGTGGTGGTAGAAGGTGGCGACCTCGTAGACCTCGGTCTGGGCCAGCTTCATTTCCTGCGCCAGCGCCGCCAGATGGGCGTGCGACAGGCAGCCGAAGGCATCCTGGATTTTATGCAGATGCTCGATGAGCAGGTCGCGCTGGCGCGATTGCGCGCCCAGCAATGCCTGCACTTCCAGCAGCGCCTGCGGATCGACGCGGCGGCCCTTGGGCGCCTGGCGCTTGCGCTGGCGGGTGCTGCCCTGGGCCATGATCGGAATGACGGGATGGTTCATCAATTAACCTTGTCAAAAACAGCATCGCGCCATGATTTTACTCCCACGGCGCGGTCACGGATTCACATTTGGCGCAGCTCATGCCAGACCATGGCGGGTTCGAGCTTTTCCATGCAGTCGTGGTGGCCCAGTGGGCATTCGCGCTGGCGGCAGGGCGAACAGGCCAGCCGCAGCGAGATCGAGCGCGCGATGTCGGAAAACGGCGGCGCGTGGTCCGGATCGGTCGGGCCGTACAGCGCAATCACCGGCCGGTTCAGCGCCGAGGCAATGTGCAGCAGCCCGGAATCGTTGGCCACCACCGCGGCCGCGCCGGCAATGAGCGCAATGGCTTCAGCCAGCGAAGTGGCGCCGGCCACGTTGTGGACGCCGTCGGTTCCGGTCAGGGCCGTGATTTCGGCGCAGGCCTCGCGGTCCTTGGGGGAGCCGAGCAAAGCGATGTGCGCGGACGGATCCTGTTCGCGCACCGATTGCGCCAGCGCGGCGAAGTGGCGCGCCGGCCAGCGCTTGGCGGCGCCGAATTCGGCGCCAGGGGCAAACACCACCAGCCGCCCCGCTCCGCCCATGCCGTGGCGCGCGCGCACTTCAAGAATCTGCTCCTGGCTGACACGCATCGCCGGCCGCGGCACGTCGGCCCGCAGCGCGGCGCCCGGCGCGCCGGCCAGGGCGGCGTAAAACGGCACCATCGGACGTTTCGGCTTGTCGTCGTGATGCACGACGTTGAGCAGCCCGTAACGCATTTCGCCCTTGTAGCCGACCCGGCGCGCAATCCCGGCCAGCCACGGGATCAGCGCGTACTTGATCGTATTGGGCAGCACGTAGGCGTCGACGTAGCCGCGCGCGCGCAGCACCTTGGCGTAGCGCCAGCGCTCGCCCAGCTGCAGCGCGCCATGGCGGAACGGAGTTTCAAGCACGCTGTCGACTTCCACCATGGCGCGCCAGGCCGGCGCGACCGAGGGCGGCGCCAGCACGTCGATCGGGCGCGCCGGATGCTGCTGCTTGAGCAGCTGCAGCAGCGGCTGGGCCATGACCGCGTCGCCGATCCAGTTCGGCGAAATGATCAGGGTGCGGCCAATGCTCATGCTTCCACCTTGTTGGCGAACTGCAGGCGGTACAGGTTGGCGTACATGCCGTCCAGCGCCAGCAGCTCGTCGTGGCGGCCCGCTTCGACAATCCGTCCCTGGTCGAGCACCACGATGCGGTCGGCGCGTTCGATGGTCGAGAGGCGGTGCGCGATGACCAGCGTGGTGCGCCCGGCCATCAGGGTGTCGAGCGCGCCCTGTACCGCGCGTTCCGATTCGTTGTCGAGGGCGGAAGTGGCTTCGTCCAGGATCAGGATCGGCGCGTCCTTGTAGATGGCGCGCGCAATGGCCACGCGCTGGCGCTGGCCGCCCGACAGGCGCATGCCGTTTTCACCGATCGGGGTATTGACGCCTTCCGGCAGGGCCGCGACGACGTCGTCCAGGTGGGCCGCCTTGATGGCCGCGGCCAGTCGCGCCGGGTCGACCCGTTCGGCGCCGTAGGCAATGTTGGCGCCCAGGGTGTCGTCGAACAGCACCACGTTCTGGCTGACCATGGCCAGCTGCGCGCGCAGGCTTTGCAGGGTGATGTCTTCATACGGCACGCCGTCGAGCAGAATGCGCCCGCCTTGCGGCGAATAAAAGCGCGTGACCAGGTTCACGAACGTCGATTTGCCGCCACCCGACATGCCCACCAGGGCCACGGTCTGCCCCGGCAGCACGTCGAGCGTGACACCGTTAAGCGCCAGCGGGTTGTTGTCGGTGTAGCGGAACTGCACGTTGTGAAGCTGCAGGTGCCCGCGCGCGCGCTCGATGACGACCTTGCCCGGATCGGCTTCGACCGGGGTGTCGATCATGGCGAATACCGTTTCGGCGGCGGCCATGCCGCGCTGCAGCGGGCCGTTCACGCCCACCAGGGACTTCAGGGGCGCGAGCAGCATCAGCATCATGGTAATGAAGCTGATGAATTCTCCCTGCGTCATCCCGGATGACATGGCGATGACGATCACCACCGACACCGCCAGCGCGGTGGCGCTCTGGGTGATCGGCACGGTGGCGGCACTGGCGACCGTGATGCGCTGCGAGAAGCCGAGCAGCGCGCTGCTGCGCTGTTCGAAGCGTTCGCGCTCGTAACGCTCGCCGGCGAACACGCGGATCACCTGGTGCCCGCGCGCCGCCTCCTCGACCACCTGGGTCATCTCGGCGGTCACGCGCTGGTTGTCGCGGCTAAGGCGGCGCATGCGCTTGGCCGTGGTGCGCACGATGCCGGCGGTGACGGGCATGACCACCAGGGCGATCAGGGTCAGCTTCCAGTTGGTCCACATCAGCATCAGCAGCAGGCCGACGATGACGAGCGAGTCGCGCACGTAGGCGACGAACACGGAGTTGATCATGTCGACCACCTGGCGCACGTCGCCGATGACGACGTTGATGATCTTGCCGGTCGATTCTTCGTGAAAGCGCGCCACGGGCAGGCGCAGCAAGCGGTCGAACACCATGCGCCGCAGGTCGTTGAGCACGCGGCTGATCACCCAGTTGTTCAGGTAGGCGGTGGAGAAGGTGAAGATGCCGCGCCCGATGAAAATCGACAGCAGCACCAGCGGCACCAGCCACAGGCTGAATTCGACCCGGTTCGGGCCGAAGCCTTTGTCGATCAGCAGTTGCAGCGCATAGCCGAGCGCCGGCTCGGTGACGGCGGTGCCGGCCATGGCCAGCAGCGACATCAGCGCGCGCGCGCGGTAAGGTTTGACGATAGCCAGCAGGCGCCGGACTATGACACTATTTTCCATCGTTTTCTTTCGCGTTCAGGCTACAAGCCATGTGCGGTTGCGGCATGCCGCCATCATAAGACGCGGCCGGTACCGGAGGCCCGACATTCTCGCACAGGCGGTCCGCGTGCGGCCATAACAACATCGCGGAGACACTGTAAATACAAGCAAGGCGCAGATTCGCCACCTTCGCACCGGCGCGCGGGCCGCCCGCCAGAGGCGGTACTGTAAAATGGCGAACAAATTTCAGGGGGCCGGCGCCGCAAGGGCTTGCCCCCGGTATGGCCACGCCCCAGGCGCGGCATGCGCGACCCAGGTCGCTTAACAAGGCTATTGCTACAATGCAAGATTCTCCCGCTTTTCCGATTTCCCGGCTCGAGCGCGCGGTTCAGTACCTGCTCCTGCTCGCGCTGTTTTGTGTGCCGTTCTCCACCTGGCTGACCAATGTCTTTGCCGGTTTGTGCGTGCTGTGCTTCGCCGGCGCGCTGGCCACCAGCGCCCCGCTGCGGGCCGCCGTGCGCACGCCGCCGGCGCTGCTGGCCCTCGGTTTGCTGGCGCTGCTGGTACTCGGCGCGAGCTGGTCGATCGGGCCGCAGGCCGACATCGTCTCGGCGCTGAAAAAATATGCGCGCCTGCTGGTGCTGCCCATCGCCGTGGCCACCAGCGTGCGCGACCGCGCCATGCCGGCCCGCGCGCTGGCCGCGTTCCTCGGCGGCGCCACCGTGCTGGCCACCTCGAATTACCTGGTCTGGCACGACCTGATGCCGACCTCCAGGCTTGGCTGGTGGCGCATCGGCGACGCCAAGGATGCGTTCTCGTTCAAAAATCACATCACGATCGGCATCCTGCTCAGTTTTGCCACCGTGGTCAGCATGCTGGGCGCGACCTACGTGCAGGGCGCGCGGGCGCGCGTGGCGTGCCTGGTGGCCGGAGTGCTGTTCAGCGTGCCGATCATCTTCCTGAACCAGGGCCGCACCGGTTACGTTACCCTGTTCGTGGGCATGGTGGTGCTGTTCCTGCTGCGCGTGCGCTTCACGGTGCTGCGCACGATTTTCGGGGTGGGCGCCATCGTGTTGCTGTTCGTCGGCTTCTACGCCAGCTCGAACAACTTCAAGGCGCGCACCGATGACCTGATCACCGAAGTACGCACCGACCAGAAACGCTCGCCCAACGGCCTGCGCATGAGTTACCTGAGGGCCGGCACCGGCATCATCGTGGCCCATCCGCTGGCGGGGCTGGGAACCGGCTCGTTCGCCGAAGTGTATGCGCCGACCGCGCGCCAGGACTGGCCGGAGGACAAACTGGCCGAAACGCGCCACCAGCCGCACAGCGAATTTTTGCTGATCGCGGCGCAGCTTGGCCTGCCCGGCCTGCTGCTGTATTTCGCCATGCTGGGCAGCCTCCTGCGCCCGGCCCTGGCCGTGCGCTCCTTCCACGCCGATGCGCTGGTGCTGCTGTGGGCGATCTACGTGGTCAGCTCCTCGTTCAACAGCCTGTTATGGGATGTGACGGAAGCGTACTGGTTCCTGCTGCTGGCCGGCTCCCTGTATGCGAGCGCGCGCTTTTCCCGCCAGCCGGTCCAGGCCCCGGCCACAGGAACCTGACCATGCAGCAGGACGCGCTCATTTCCGTCATCATCGCCACCTACAACCGGCCGGACGCGCTCGAAGCGGTGGTCGAGGCCTGCTTCGCGCAGAGCGACCGCCACTTCGAGATCATCATCGCCGACGATGGCTCGGGCGATCCGACCCGGGACTGCGTCGCGCGCCTGCAACAGCGCGCCCCCGTACCGCTGCGCCACGCGTGGCAGCCGGACCAGGGTTTTCGCCTGGCGATGGCGCGCAACCAGGGCATCCTGGCCTCGCGCGGCGAGTACATCCTGCTGCTCGATGGCGACTGCATTCCGCAGCACGATTTCATTGCGCGCCACCGCATGCTGGCGCAGCCGGGCTTCATGGTCACCGGCAGCCGCATCCTGCTCGACGAGGCGTTCACGCAGCGCGTGCTGGCCGACCGGCGCGACCTGCACGCGCTCGGGCTGGGCGAGAAGCTGGCGCTGCGCGCGCGTGGCCATATCAACAAGGTGCTGCAGCTGCTGTTCAAACTGCCGGACCTGGGCCGGGTGCAGAAGCGCTTTACCTGGCGCCGCATCAAGGGCTGCAACATGGCTGCCTGGCGCGCCGATATCGAGGCGGTCAACGGCTTCGACGAGAGCTTCGAGGGCTGGGGACACGAGGATGCCGACTTCGTGGTGCGCCTGTTTAACGCCGGGATCAAGCGCAAGGATGGCGCTTTTGCCACGGAAGTGTTTCATCTCTGGCACCGCGAAAACGCGCGCGACGAAGCGTCGAGCAACCGCGCGCTGGTGCGCCGGCGCGCCGACGAACGCACCGTGCGCGCCACGCGCGGGCTGGCCTGACCACGGATCGCCGGCGCGGCGCGCAATACGCTGGACTAGCCGTGACGGGCACGTATAATACGTATGTACCACTTGCTGCCGCTGGCAGTGAACATCGCTTCACCGGGAAATCATCGTGCCACGCCCTACCACCATTTCACTGATCGTCAGCACCTACAACCGGCCGGATGCGCTGGAAGCGGTGCTGCGCGCCTGCCTGGCGCAGCAAGATGACGATTATGAAATTATCGTCACCGACGACGGTTCGACCGAGGCCACGCGCCACTGCATCGAGCGGATCGCGGCCGGCACGCACAGGCGCCTGGTCCACGTGTGGCAGCCGGACGACGGTTTTCGCCTGGCGCGCGCGCGCAACCAGGGCGTGCTCGCCGCACGGGGCGATTATGTGGTGTTCCTCGATGGCGACTGCGTGCCGCGCAAGGATTTCGTGGCGAGCCACCGGCGCCTGGCGCAGCCGGGCTGCATGATCACCGGCAGCCGCGTGCTGCTGTGTCCCGACTTCACCCGCGCCACCCTGGCCGAGCAGCGCGACCTGCACGAAATGGGCCTGGACGTATGGTGGCGTGCCTGGCGCGCCGGGAACATCCAGAAGATCCTGCAGCTGGCGATCCGCCTGCCCGACCTCGGACGCGTACGCAGCGGCTTTACGATGCGCCGCATCAAAGGCTGCAACCTGAGCGCCTGGCGCAGCGATATCGAGCGCGTGAACGGCTTCGACGAATCGTTCTGCGGCTGGGGCCACGAGGATGCCGATTTCGTGGTGCGCCTGTTTAATGCGGGCGTGCGGCGCAAGGATGGCGCTTTCGCGACCGAAGTGTTCCACCTGTGGCACAAGGAGCGCGAACGCGACCAGTCGGACCATCACGACCGGCTGGTACACGAGAGCCAGGTCAACAAGATCATTCGCGCGCCGGTCGGGCTGGCGCGCTAGCACGAACGCTTATGGCCACGCACGCCCCGGCGCCGCAGCCGCTGCTGAGCATCATCGTCCCCGCCTACAATGTGCAGCACTACATCGGGCCGTGCCTCGATTCGGTGCTGGACCAGATGGGCAGCGCCCATGAACTGATCGTCATCGATGACGGCTCCAGCGACGCCACGCTGGCGCGCATCCGCGCGCTGCTGGCCACGCGTCCCGACATCGCCGCGCAGGTGCTGGCGCAGGACAACCAGGGCATCGCGGTGGCGCGCAATCACGGCCTTGCCGCCGCGCGCGGGGAATACATTGTCTTTGTCGACAGCGACGACCGCCTGCTGGCAGGCTCGCTGGCGGCACTCGAACAGGCCATCGCAGAACATCATCCGGACGTCATCGCCTGCGATTTCCGGATGTGGTATCCGGACCAGGAAGCGAAGTCGCACCGGGTCGGCATGCGCTATCCGCCTGGCCTGCTGAGCGACCAGGCCACCATCTTGAATACCTTCTTTGCCGACCGCCAGATGTACGTGTGGGCCAATATCTTCAGGCGCGCCATTTACCAGCAGCTGGACGCACCGGTTTTTCCGCCCGGCCGCGTGTTCGAGGACATGTCGACCCTGCCGCGCTTGCTCAGCCAGTGCGCCAGCATGGTGTATGTGCCGCATGCGATCATCGACTACCGCCAGCATGCGGCCAGCATCACCAAGCTCATTTCGGAGAAGTGGTGCATGGACCTGGCGGCCGCGCTGTCGGTGGCGCGCAAGCATCTGGACCAGCGCGGTGTGGACGAGTCGGTGAAGACGCACTTCGATATCGCGGCCGCGTATTTTTATATCGGCGTGGTCAAGGATTCGTATGAACTGCCGCGCGCCGACGGACGCCGCGTGCGCGCGCGCATCAAGCCGATCTTTGTCGAGAGTTTGTATGGCGATTGCGCCAGCATGCTGGAAGCGGCGCGCGGAGTTGAGACGGTGTCGTACGACCGCAGTCACGATGCGCGCACGATCCGGCAGGTGGAACGCGCGCTGGCCGGCAGTTTTGTGTTTCGCTTCCGGCAGACGGCCAGCCGCAAGATCAAGGTGTGGAAGCGCTTGCGCAGGAACCGGAAGCTGGCGGCCGGGTTCTGATCGCGTCAGCTCAGACACCGTCGTTCTTGCCATCGGCAGAAACGACTTCCCGCGCAGGCGGGAATCCAAGTTCGTACCATAGCTTTGCGGCGACTCGACGAACTTGGGTTCCCGCCTGCGCGGGAACGACGGTGCGCTAGTATTCGACCGCGACTTCGCGCGCGCCGAGGACCTGCTCCAGCGCCAGGGTCAAGGCGTCCGATGGCGCCACGCGCCAGTCGTCCCCGAACTGCAGGGTGCAGTCGACCCCCTGCGGCTTGACCCGCATTGCCACCGGCAAGCCCGTCATGGCGCGGTGCGGCTGCAGCACTTCGGCGATCTTCGACGACGCCACCCGGGTCGGCAAATACAGCCCGAGCTGGCGCCCGTAATGCACGCGCGCGGACGTCAGATCGAACACCTTCTCGGCCGTGATGCGCAGGCCGCCGTTGAAGCGGTCTTCCGATACCTTGCCCACCACCGCCAGGAATTCATCTTCCTTGAAGATGTTCTTGTTCGACTCGACCACTTCGCTGTAGACCGTCACTTCGACCGTGCCGCTCTTGTCGTCGAGCGAGACGATCAGGATCTTGCCGCGCTGGGTCATCTGGGTGCGCACGCCGGTGATCACGCCGCACATCATGCGCGGCTCGCGCGACGGTTCCAGGTCGGTCAGCTTGGTGCGCGCAAAGCGGCGCGCCTCGGTCGCGAACGAATCGAACATGTGGCCCGACAAATAGAAGCCGAGCGCGATTTTTTCTTCGGACAGCTTCTGGCGGTCGGTCCACGGCGTCGCCTTCACGTACTCGGGCGGCGCCACCAGGTCGCTGTCGTCGCCGCCGAACAGGCTGACCTGGTTGACCGAGGCCGAGGCCTGGTCGGCCACTTCGACCGCAAAGGGGACCGACGCCAGCAGAATCGCGCGGTCGACCTTGAAGCAGTCAAAGGCGCCGCTGCGGATCAGGGACTCGATGGTGCGGCGGTTAATCTGCTTGCGGTCGACGCGTTTGCAAAAGTCGAACAGGTCGGTGAACGGTCCACCGCTGGTGCGCGCGGCGATGATCGCTTCGATCGCCGACTGGCCCGAACCCTTGACCGCGCCCAGGCCGTAGCGGATATTGGTGACGCGCTTGCCCGTGACCGACGGCGGCGGGCCTTCCGGCATGAAGCGGTAGTCGGAATGGTTGATATCGGGCGGCAGGAGGGTCAGGCCGCACACGTCGAGCGAATCCTCGACCAGGATCTTGATCTTGTCGGTGTCGTCCATCGCCAGCGACAAGTTGGCCGCCATGAAGGCGGCGGTGTGGTGCGCCTTGAGGTAAGCTGTGTGGTAGGACAGCAGCGCGTAGGCGGCGGCATGCGACTTGTTAAAGCCGTAGCCCGCGAACTTTTCCATCAAATCGAAAATTTCGTCGGCCTTTTCGGCCGTCAGGCCATCCTTGGCGGCGCCGGCGCGGAAGATCTCGCGGTGCTCGGCCATTTCTTCGGCCTTCTTTTTACCCATCGCGCGGCGCAGCATGTCGGCGCCGCCGAGCGAATAGCCGCCGACGATCTGCGCCATCTGCATGACCTGCTCCTGATACACCATGATGCCGTAGGTTTCGGACAAAATGGATTCGGTGCGCGGGTCGGGATAATCGAAACGTTCGCCGTGCTTGCGCTTGCAGAAGTCGGGAATCAGGTCCATCGGGCCCGGACGGTACAGCGCGACGAGCGCGATGATGTCCTCGAAGCGGTCGGGCCGCGCGTCTTTGAGCATGCCCTGCATGCCGCGCGACTCGAGCTGGAATACCGCGACCGTCTTGGCCTTGGTCAGCAGCTCATAGGAAGCCTTGTCGTTGAGCGGCAGCTTCTCTAACGCGAAGTCGGCGTTGGCCGGGTCGAGCTGCTTGATGTAGCGCACCGCGCGGTCGAGAATGGTGAGCGTGGTCAGACCCAAGAAGTCGAACTTGACCAGGCCCACGGCCTCCACGTCATCCTTGTCGTACTGCGAGACCACGCCCGAGTCGCCGCCCTGGGTGTAGAGCGGGCAGAAATCAGTCAGTTTTCCGGGGGCGATCAGCACCCCGCCGGCGTGCATGCCGATGTTACGGGCGATGCCTTCGACCTGCTGCGCCAGCGCCAGCAGCTGCTTGACCTCGTCCTCGTTCTCCAGGCGCTCCTTGAGCATCGGTTCTTCTTCGATGGCGTCGGCAATCGTCACCGGTTTGCCCGGCTTGAACGGGATCAGCTTGGAGATGCCGTCGCAGAAGTTGTAGCCGAAATCGAGCACGCGGCCGACGTCGCGGATCGCGCCCTTGGCCGCCATGGTACCGAAGGTGGCGATCTGCGAGACCGCTTCCTTGCCGTACAAATCCTTCACGTGCTGGATGACGCGGTCGCGCCCTTCCTGGCAAAAGTCGATGTCGAAGTCGGGCATCGAGACGCGTTCGGGATTCAGGAAGCGTTCGAACAGCAGGTTGTATTGCAAGGGATCGAGGTCGGTGATCAAGAGCGAATACGCGACCAGGGAACCGGCGCCCGAACCGCGGCCCGGACCGACCGGCACGCCGTTTTCCTTGGCCCACTTGATGAATTCGGCCACGATCAGGAAGTAGCCGGGGAACTTCATGTTGCAGATGGTATCGGTCTCGAATTTCAAGCGCGCGTCGTAGCGCGGGCGCGCGGCCTCGCGCTTGACCGGGTCCGGATACAGGTGCAGCAGGCGCTGTTCCAGGCCGGCCTGGGATTCGGCGACCAGGAATTCATCGATGCTCATGCCCGGCGGGGTCGGGAAATTCGGCAGCTGCGGCTTGCCCAGGGTGAGCACGACGTTGCAGCGCTTGGCGATTTCGACCGAGTTGGCCAGCGCGGCCGGCATGTCGGCGAACAGCTCAGCCATCTCGGCCTGCGACTTGAAGCGCATCTCTTCGTTGAAGCGCTTGACGCGCTTGGCGTTGGCCAGCATTTCGCCTTCGGCGATGCAGGTGCGCGCTTCGTGGGCGATGAATTCTCCGGCCGAGAGGAACTGGATCGGATGGGTGGCGACCACCGGCAAGCCCAGTTTGGCCGCCAGCGCGACGGCGTGGCGCACCTGGGCTTCCTGGTTGGGCTGGCCGGCGCGCTGCACTTCGATGTAGAAGTGGCCGGGGAAGACCGAGGCCCAGCGCTGGGCGCAGCGTTCGGCCAGCGCCAGGTTGCCGTTTTCGATGGCGGTGCCGACGTCGCCGAAATGGGCGCCCGAGAGCACGATGAGGCCATTGGCCTGGTTTTCGCCCGGGGACAGGGACGATTCGCTCGTTGCCAGCGCATCGAGCCAGTCGGGATGGATTTCGGCACGCCCCTTGTGCTGGTTGGTCAGCCAGGCCTTGGACAGCAGTTCGCACAGCTGCAGGTAGCCCATGCGGTTTTTGGCCAGCAGCAGCAGGCGCGAAGGCTTGTCGCGGTTGTCGTCGTTGCTGATCCAGGCGTCCACGCCGATGACCGGCTTGATGCCCTTGCCGCGCGCCGATTTGTAGAACTTGACCATGCCGAACAGGTTGGCCAGGTCGGTGATGGCCAGCGCCGGCTGCTTGTCCCTGGCGGCGGCGGCGACGACGTCGTCGATGCGCACCAGGCCGTCGACGATGGAGTATTCGGAGTGCACACGCAGGTGAACGAAAGCCGGTGCGGCCGGCTTGGCTGGCGCGGCGAGCGTGGTGCTCCCGGCTTCGATGACATCGGTACTCATGTGTGTTTCGCCTGCTGTGCAAAGAGTGCTATTTTACCGCGCTGGCGCCGTGCCGGACAAAACCTCGTGCCGCCGGCAGGTGGTCCCGCCGCCTCAACCCCGGCCCGGCCGGATGTCCCTGATGCCAACGTGGACATTGTTCTATAATATCGGCTTTCCCGTTTTCCGATCCTTCACCGATCCTTCGCCCCCATGCAAGCTAATACTGCTTTACAAGCTGAAGCGCATGCCGCCATCGCCGCAGCTGCCGCTCACGTCAATATCGCCGCCTACAAATTTGTCACTTTCGACAACATTGAGGAAATGCGTCCCCTGTACCAGGACATCTGCCAGCGCCTGGCACTGAAGGGCACGATCCTGCTGACGCCGGAAGGCATCAATATGTTCCTGTCCGGTCCGCGCTTGCACATCGACGAGTATCTGGCCTGGGTACGCCAGGATGCGCGCTTTGCCGATATCGAGGTCAAGGAAAGCTATTCCGAGGAACAGTCGCACAAGCGCATGTTGGTGAAGATCAAGAAAGAGATCATCACCATGCGCATGCCGCTGATCCAGCCGGAAAAAGGCCGCGCACCCTTCGTTCGTCCCGCCACGCTCAAGCGCTGGCTCGACGAGGGCGTGGACGACGATGGCCGTCCGGTGGTGATGATGGAAACGCGCAATGCCTTCGAGGTCGATGTGGGTACCTTCGAGAATACCCTGGACTACCGGATCGACAAGTTCAGCGAGTTTCCCGAGGTCGTGGCGCAGCACCGCGAAGAGCTCGAAGGCAAGACCGTGGTGACCTTCTGCACCGGCGGCATCCGCTGCGAAAAGGCGGCGATCCACATGAAAAATATCGGCTACGAAAGCGTGTACCAGCTCGATGGCGGCATTCTGAAGTATTTCGAGGAAGTCGGCGGCGCCCACTACAAGGGCGACTGCTTCGTGTTCGACTACCGCACCGCGCTCAATCCGCAGCTGGAAGCGACCGTGACGACCGTGCAGTGCTTCGCCTGCCGCGCGGTGGTGACGCCGCGCGACCAGCTCTCGCCGCTGTACGTGTACGAAAAATCGTGCCCGCGGTGCCATCCCGAGCGCGACCGCACGCCGGCCGCTGCGGACAGCTGCCCCGACAGCAACGCCGGCGCAGCGTAAATCAGGGTGGGCTGGCCGCCCACCCTCCCCGTCAAACGCGGCCGTAGTTATCCTGGAAGCGGACGATATCGTCCTCGCCCAGGTAATCGCCGCTCTGCACTTCAATCATCACCAGGTCGAGCACGCCCGGATTTTCCAGGCGGTGCTTGTGGCCGGCCGGAATATAGGTCGACTCGTTGGTGGACACGAACAGTTCGCGATCCCCGTTAACGACCTTGGCCATGCCGCTGACCACGATCCAGTGCTCGCTGCGGTGGTGGTGCATCTGCAGGCTCAGGCTCGCGCCCGGCTTGACTTCGATGCGCTTGATCTTGAAGCGGGTGCTGTCTTCCAGCACGGTGTAGGTACCCCACGGACGGTGCACGGTGCGGTGCAGCTTGTGCACGTCGTGCCCTTCGGATTTGAGGCTCACGTACAGATGCTTGACGTCCTGCACGCGGCTGCGGTCGGCCACCAGCAGCGCGTCCGGCGTGTCGACGATGATCAGGTTGGACACGCCGACCGCGCCCACCAGGCGCTCATTGCTCTGGATAAAGCAGTCATTCACATCGTGCAGGCGTACGTCGCCATCGATGCGGTTGCCGTCCGCGTCCGGGGCGATCAGCTCGCCCAGCGCATTCCAGGAACCGATGTCGCTCCAGCCGATATTGCACGGCACCACCGACACCCTGGCCGATTTTTCCATCACCGCGTAATCGATCGAATCGTCGGCGACCTGCTCGAAGGCGGCCGCGTCCAGTTCGCACTGGGTAAAGTTCTTGCCGGTCGCGCTGCGCGAGGCGGCCAGGCAGGCGCGGGTGGCGGCCAGGATCTGCGGGCAGTGCAATTCCATCTCGGCGATCATGCTGCCGGCGCTGAAGCAGAACATGCCCGAATTCCACAGGTAACGGCCGGTGGCAAGATACTCGCGGGCTTTTTCCAGGCTCGGCTTTTCGACGAAGCGCAACACTGTGTTGCCCTGCGCCTCGATGTAGCCGAAACCGGTCTCGGGCGCATGGGGTTCGATGCCGAAGGTCACCAGGCGGCCGGACTGGGCCAGCGGAATGGCTTGCGCCACGGCGGCGGCAAAGGCGGCCTGGTCGGAAATCAAATGGTCGGCGGCCAGCACCAGCAACAGGGCGTCGGGGCCATGCGTGGCGGCCACGTGCAGGGCGGCGGCGGCGATCGCCGGGGCGGTGTTGCGGCCGAACGGTTCCAGGATGTAGCTGTTGGCCAGGCCCTGGTGGCCGCCGGCGACGGCGCGGTAATCGTCTTCGGTCTTGAAAAACAGTTCGCGGTTGGTGACGGTCAGCACCTCGGCCACCTCGGGCAGGGCGGCGCCGCGCAGCCAGGCTTTTTGCAGCAGGCTGTGGCCGTCAGCGAGACGGATGAAGGGCTTGGGATGGAGTTCGCGCGAAACGGGCCACAGGCGCGAGCCGGCACCGCCGCATAAAATGGTAGGGATGAGTTTCAACTGCGGTTCCTTTAGTGCATGCATGCCGGATCATCCGGCGATTGATGTGTCAACGCAAATAACGTTGCGCATTCTACATCATTGGATGCACCGGAGGAATCGCAGCACCGTGCCGGCGGCGCCAGGGCGGCGCCATCGGCACGGTCCGGTTGGTCTTATTGCGCGGTTTTCGGCAACAAATCTTTCAGCACACTCTTGTAGGTGCCGCGTGCGGTTTCGTAGATGGCCAGCTGGGCGTTCAGGCGCGCCATTTCGGATTCCACGAAGCGCAGGTTGGCAACTTGCTGTTGCGCTTCCTGGGACAGTTCGGACACTTTATAGCTGACGCCGCCGGTGCTGATTTCAAGTTCGTTATTGCTCATGATTCCTCTTATGATAAAAAAGCCGGCGCCACGTGGCCGCCGGCAGGGGGTTGCGGGTTAGGTCAGCGGAAGTACGATGCCAGGCGGTTGACGTCGTCACTGCCCAGGGTGCCGGCCGCGGCGCGCAGGCGCAGCGAGGCCAGCAGGTAGCCGTAGCGGGCCTGGGCCAGGTCGCGCTTGGCGGTAAACAATTGCTGCTGGGCGTTGAGCAGATCGAGGTTGATGCGCACGCCGCCCTTGATGCTTTGTTCGGTCGCCTTGATCAGCAGATTGCTCGACTCCACCGCGCGGTTGAGCGCGTTGACCTTGGCGGTGCCGCTTTGCACCGCGCTGAACTGCTTGCTCACTTCGATCAGGGCCTTGTCGGTCTTGGCCTGCAGGTCGGCGCGGGCGCGTTCCAGGCCGGCGACGGCCTGGCGCGACGTGGCGTTGACCGCACCGCCCGCATACAGCGGCACGTTGAGCTGGATGCCGATCGCGCGCACGGTCGATTCCTGGTTGTAGGTATTGATCGTTTCGGACGTGTTCTTGCTGTAGGAAGCCACAAAATCGAGGCGCGGCGCATGGCCGGCGCGGGCCTTGAGGATTTCCTGCTTGGCCACTTCGAGCGCGAGGGTCTGGGCTGCCAGCTCGGGATTTTGCTTGAGCGCCAGCGCCTTCCACTCTTCCACGCCGGTCGGCGCCAGCGGCAGCATGCGGAAGGTGTCGTTCAGGCCGACCAGGGTGCCGATGTCGCCGCCGACCATGCCGCTCAAGGCATTCCTGGCGGTGGCCTGGTTATCCTTCGCTTCGATCAGCTGGGCTTCGGCCAGTTCCAGGCGCGCCTGCACTTCGAGCACGTCGGTGCGGGTGCCTTCGCCGTGCTTGAGCAGGCGCTCGTTGACGGCGCTCTGCTCCATGTAGGCGTCGCGCTGGGCCTGGATCAGGGCGACCTGCTCATCGGTGAACAAGGCGTCGAAATAGGCGCCGATCACGCGCAGCAGCAATTCCTGGCCGCGCACGCTGAACATCTGGTCGCTCAGCATTGCCTGGGCCTTGCCCTGCTTGAAGCGCGCATAGGCGTCCACGTTGAACAGGGCCTGGCGCAGCTGGATGGTGGACACCCGGCTGATGTATTCCGGCTCGGTCACCGAGGTCGGCGTCTGGATATCGGCGCGGTTCTTGCTCGCGTTGTAATTGGCTTGCACGTTCGGCAGCAGGCCGGCACGGCCCAGGATCGCATTTTCCTTGCCGCTCTGGTTTTCATAGAAAGCGGCGCGGTAAGTCGGATCGTTCTGCAGCGCCTGCTGGTAGGCTTGCTGCAGATTGATGGCGCTGGCGCCGCTGCTGGCAAGCAGCATGGCGGCGGCGGCGGCCACCGTTTTCAGGCGCCGGCTCTGGCGTAAGGCAATCAGGTGAAACGTCATTTAATCCTCCGACAACGCTGTCTCGGCGCGATCGAAGATCGGCTTGAACAGGTAATTCATCATGGTGCGTTCACCGGTCTTGATGAACATTTCCGCAGGCATGCCCGACTGGATGTCGAGTTTGTTCTGGGCAATCAGCTTGGCGCCTTCCGGGGTCACCCGGGCCTTGATCTTGTAGTAAGGCATGCCGGTGCGTTCTTCCACCGTGCGGTCGGCCGAGACTTGCGTCACGATGCCGGGAATGTGCGGAGTCTTGTTGGTGTTAAAGGCCGAGAAAATGAACTCGACCGGCAGGCCGACACGGACCTTGTCGATCAGGTTGACCGCCAGCTGGCCCTCGACCACCATGGCGTCCGAGCTCGGCACGATATTCATCATGTGCGCGCCGGGACCGACCACGCCGCCGTTGGTGAAGATTTGCAGGCCGACCACGGTGCCGTCGACCGGCGCCGTCACTTCGGTGCTGGCCAGTTCAAAGTCCTGGGCCACGATGCGGCTGGCCAGGGAACTGCTTTCCTTTTGCACGTCGGCCAGCTGGGCGGTCACTTCCTTCTGGTATTCCTGGGTGCGCTGGATGCGGCGCAGCGAAATTTCCATCACCTGGGTCTGGGCGCGGCCGATATTGCCGATATCCTCGGAAATCGTGCCTTGCAGCGACATGTAGGTGCGTTCCATTTCCAGCAGGCGCGAGCGCGGCACATAGCCATCCTTGGCCAGCTCGCGCATGCCGTCGAGCTGTTCCTTGATGATGACGGCCTGGCTTTTCTTGCTGGCCAATCCTTCCTGCAAGCCCTTGACCTGGGATTTCAGGCCGGCGGCGTTCTCGTCCATTGCGGCGAGTTCGTTTTTCAGGGCCGACTGGCGCGAGGCCAGCAGCTGCTTCTGCGATTCCATGGCTTCGATGGCGCGCGAGTCGCTCTTGGCCTCCGTCAATTCCTTGGGAAAGACCGGCTGGCCCTTGCCGTCGCGCTCGGCCTGCAGGCGCGCTTCCGCCGCCAGGGAGCCGAAATACTGGGAACGGGTGATCTCGGCCGACGAACGGGCCACGGTCGGGTTCATGCGCACCAGTACCTGGCCCGCCTTGACCACATCGCCATCCTTGACCAGGATATCCTGGACCAGGCCGCCGGCCGGATGCTGCACCGCCTTGCGGCTGGTTTCGGTCGCTACCGTGCCCGACAGCGGAACGCCGCGGTCGAGCGGGGCCAGCGAGGCCCACAGGATGAAGCCGACCACTCCCACCACCACGATGATCCAGCCGAAACGGGCATACTTGCGCGAGTCGACGCTGTCGGCATTAAACGGCACCACGTCGTGTGCCACCACGTCGGTGGCGTTTCTGGTCCTGCTCAGGATTTTCATAGTCATGGCTTATTCCTTTTCCGTAGATACCGCAGGGCTGCCAGCGTTGAGCTGAGGCTGGGCCGGCTGGCCTGGCTGCGGTGGCTGGCCCGGCGCGCCGCCTTGTTGTGCCTGCTGCTGGCGGGCCGCTGCTTGCTGCGCTTCAATAATTTTCTTGTTGGCTTCGTGGATCGCCTGCATGACCTGGTTGGTCGGGCCGAACATTTGCACGGCGCCGTCGCGCAAGACCAGCATCTTGGTCGAGGCGTTGATGGCGGCCGGACGGTGCGTGATCAGCACGATGGTCTTGCCGCGCTGGCGCAGTTCCTGCACGGCCATCATCAGGGCTTGCTCGCCCACTTCGTCCAGGTTCGAGTTCGGCTCGTCGAGCACCAGCAGCGACGGGTCGCCGTACATGGCGCGCGCCAGGCCAAGGCGCTGCTTCTGGCCGCCGGACAGGCCGGCACCGCCGTCGCCGAGCACGGTGTCGTAGCCGGACGACATCTTGAGGATCATTTCATGCACGCCGGCACGCTGGGCGGCCAGCACGACCTGCTCCGGTTCGATGTTGCCGAAACGGGCAATGTTTTCGCTCACGGTACCGCCGAACAGTTCGATATCCTGCGGCAGGTAACCCATGTGCGGGCCCAGCTCATCCTTGTTCCACTGATAGATATCCGCACCGTCCAGGCGTACCTTGCCGATCACGGCCGGCCAGACGCCGACCAGGAGGCGCGCCAGGGTCGACTTGCCCGATCCGCTGGGGCCGATCACGGCCAGCACATCGCCTGGCTCGACGCCGAAACTGACGCTTTTCAGCACTGGCGTGGCGGCGCCCGGCGGGCCGGCGGTAATGTTATCGATCTGCAGGTGGCCGGTTGGCTTAGGCAGGCTCATGTTTTCTTTACGCTCTTCGTTCTCTTCCAGCAGCGTTTCCAGGCGTTCATACGAACTGCGCACGCCGGCAAACGATTTCCACACGCCGATCACTTGCTGTACCGGCTGCATGGCGCGGCCGACCAGGATCGAGGCGGCGATCATCATGCCCGGGGTCAGCTTGCCTTCGATAACCAGCAAGGCGCCCAGGCCGAGGATCAGCGATTGCAGCGACACCTGGACAAACTTGGTGATGGCGCCGACGGTACCGGCCTTCTGGCTCGCTTCGGCCTGCAATTCCAGGAACTTGCTGTGCAGCTTGTACCAGCGTGCCTGCAGGTTCGGCAGCATGCCCATCGCTTCGATGACTTCGGCATTGCGCAGATTATTCGTGGCCATGTTGCCGGCCATGATGGAGGTGGTGCTCGCTTCGGCCAGCGGCTTGTGCGACACGCGTTCGTTGACCACGGCCAGGATCACCAGGATGGCGGTGCCGCCCAGCGCGAACCAGCCGAGTATCGGCTGGAAGAAGAAGATCACGATCAGGTAGATCGGGAACCATGGCGCGTCGAAGAAGGCGAACAGGGCGTTACCGGTCAGGAACTGGCGGATATTGGTCAGGTCGCTCAAGGCCTGGCCGGCATTGCCGCCGGCTTTTTTCAGATTCTTTTCAAACGCGGCCGTGTACACGCGCTTGTTCATCTGCATGTCGAAGGCGGCGCCGACCCGCACCAGGATCAGGCTGCGCATCAGTTCCAGCGCGCTCATGAGCACGTAGGCGCCCAGCATCAGCAGGGTCAGCATGAGCAGGGTAATTTCGTTCTGGCTGGCCAGCACGCGGTCGTACACCTGCAGCATGTACAGGGACGGCACCAGCATCAGCAGGTTGGTGATGGCGCTGAAGACGCCAACGGTATAGAAGGTGCTCTTGAACGTGAGCAGCGCTTGCCCAATTTCGTTCTTTTTATCGAGAAGTTTTTTCATTTGAGACCAGCACAATTCATTAGTAATTCACGAGGGACAGAGCGGACAGCGGCTGCTTCCCGATCCTGATGCGGGCTGCACGGGGCCGGTGAGGCGAACAACAGGGAACCGGGCGACAGGATGTCAAAAAAATCCGCTTGGAAATGTGATGTGGATCACAAGTTCAAAAGCTTAGCACAAGCAAGGTTTTAACACCAGAGAAGATTTACTGTGTGCAGTATCAAATCTGCAATGACGCCGTGCGCGAACGGCAGGCGGATAAAAAAAGGCCAGGCGGTAAGCCTGGCCTTTTGCGTGGCTTGAAAACGCAGACCCGAAGGCCTGCGATTCCTTGCTACAGGGACTAATTATTACATAACAACCAGCGAACCAGCACCGTAGGTGGTGTTGAAGTTGGCAACGCTGGTACCAACAGCGGTGTCATCTGCATTAACCAGACCGGTCAGGTGCAGGGTGGTGGTGGTGCCACCGTTGGTTGCGACTACATCGATGATGCCGTCGGCCAGGTTGGTGTTGACGATCGACAGGACGCTGCCGGTCACGAACTGGAACACGTCGAAATCGGCGTAGTTGGTCACGTTGGTCGTGTAGGTACCGGTAGCAACGCTGAACGTCACGTTACCAGCACCCGCGTCGATCGAAGCGACTGCCGAGTTGATTGGGGTCGTAGCAGCACCCGAAACAACCAGCGAGCCAGCGCCGAAGAACGTGTTGAACGCGGCAACGTCGTTGACTGGCGAGGTGATCAGGTCAGCGATCGGGGTTTGCACCACGATAGTCTGGGTGTTGCCACCGTTGACAGCGGTCAGGGTCACTTCGTTGTCGTTTGCGGTGCCGTCAGTAACGGTCACGGTGGTGCCTGCAGCGAAGATGAACTTGTCGCCCGTAGCGTAGTTACTGACAGTCGACGAGTACGAACCGTTGTTAGCGACAGTGATCGTGACATCGTTGTTGTTACCAGCGTTATAGCCGGTAGCACCAGTCATGGTGTAAGCAACAGCGGTCGGTGGAACGATCGCTGCAGGTACGCCACCAGCTGCGCCTTCGAGCAGGTAGTAGTTAGCTGCTTCGGAGTTGACGAAGTTAGCCTGGGTCAGCGAGTTCCACAGCGAGGTGCCTGCGGTGATCGTTTGAGCCAGATCGATGGTGCCAGCCTTGGTGATGGTCGCGGTGTTTGCACCGATTGCATCGGCGATCTGGTACACGGTACCGATCGAGGTGACCGAATCAACAGCCACGTACACGTGGGTCTGGGCAGCGATGTTGTTAGCAGCGTACAGAGCCGTGATTGCGGTCTCGGTCAGTGCAACATTGATCGCGGTACCGATGGTGATCGACTTGTCGGTCGTCAGGGTGTTGGTCAGCGTGGTGCCGCCCAGTGCCGTGAAGTCCAGGTGATCGATGCCAGCGCCGGTCACGTCGAAGTTGACGATCGTGTCGTTGCCGAATGCAGGAGCGTAGACAACGGTTTCGTTGTTCGACACAGCGAATTCGGTCGAGGTTGGCGTTGCTGGAGCAACTGCAACAACTTCTTTGTTGCCCAGAACGATAACGTCATTACCCGTGCCGCCGGTGATGATGTTGTCGCTGATCGAAGCGCTTTCAGCGCCGGTCATTGCAACGAAGGTTGCTGGCAGGACTGGATCGAGCGCGGTAGCGAAGGCCGAGTTGTAATCGCCTTTGATGCCCAGTGCATTGATCGAGTTCTGCATAGCAGCGTACACATTGGCGCCGTTAGCGTCAGCAACGATACCGTATGCCTTGGCGGCAGCGGTGATGTCGGCAGTCGACAGACCGGTGGTTGGAGCAACCAGAGCGATCGACAGATCGGTGACAGCGTGCAGGCCATCGGTCAGCGCCGTGACGTGCAGAGCGTTCGATTCAGCATCGGTCGCGACCAGCAGCTTGCTCAGCACTGGATCCAGGTTGATCGCTTTTTTGATCGCCTGATTGATGTCGAGGTCGGTTGCTTTGTACGTGGTGCTGTTCGCCAGGGTGATCGTCGACACGATACCTTTGTACGTCACGTTCACTTTCGTGTTGTACAGGAAGTAGGTGTTGTTGAAGTCCGAACGGGTGTCGCTGACGAAACGGTCAGCATCCAGCGTCAGTGCAACCTGGTCAACGGTGTTGAATACCCATGCTGCGTTGGTCGAGGTTGCAACAGGCGTGGTCGAACCGTACACCAGGACATTCACAGGCTGACGGCCGGTGTTTTCGCTGTAGATGGTGTCGTCGCCTGCGCCGCCGGCGATACGGGTGTCGCCGTCGCCCAGTTTGCGGATGGTGTCGTTGCCGTCGCCGCCGCTGATGCTGATGTTGTTGTTCAGATCCTGGTTGTTAGCCCAGTTGGTGGTTGCGGTAACGCCGCCACCAGCAACAGCAGGAGCCACGCGCAGAGTCAGTGCATCGTTACCAGCGCCGCCGTTCAGGCCGAACGTGAAGTCTTCCAGACCGCTTTCGATACGTGCACGGCTGCCAGCAACGGCTGCGTCCAGATCAACGATCATGGTGTCGCTGCCCGTACCGCCGGTGTAGGTGAACGCGATGTTGTCAACTGCAGCATCGGTCTGGGTGTCGACTTTGTTGACGTACTTGGCGATCGAACGGTCGGTCACGACAGCGGTGAAGCTCAGGTCGCCGCTCAGGGTCGAACCATCGATCAGACGCACGTCATGGAAACCATAGATGTCGCCGTGCTGGCTGCCGCCGCGCTGGGAAACGGTACCAGGCATTGGGAAGTCGCTACGGGTGCCGACTGGGGTGCCGCCGGTTGGCAGGCCACCGATGGTGCCCAGAACTGCATCGACCAGCGGGGTCAGTGGGAACAGTGCGTTCGGGTTCAGAGCCGAGTTGATCAGGTTCTGGTTGCCGATGACCGACAGGTTACCTTTGGTAACGCCATTGACCAGGACAACTTCTTCCAGGGCATTGTTGGTCGAGTTGATCGTTTGCAGCTTGCTGTTACGCTCAACGGTGATTTCGAAACGCTCAACGCCTTTCGAGTTCGAGGTGTCGCCAACCGACAGACCACCGATGACCAGATCGCCACCGTTCGAGCCACGGCCCACGTCGTCCAGGATGATGGTGCTGGTGACTTTGAATGCCTGGGTTGCAGGCGTATCGGTCAGGATCGCGGTGTGCAGACCGGAGTTTGCTGGCACTGCGGCTTCAGCCAACCAGCCCGATTCGCTGTCGATGGCGATAACGCCGGCGCCTGGGTTCTTGATGTTGATTTCAACACCGGTCTGTGGACGGCCCGACTGGGTATCGACAGCGGTAAAGTTAATACCTTTGGTCACTTCAAAGCCTTGCAGGCCCGGGGTGTTGGCAACAGCGGCTTTCACTGCGGCGAACAGCTGGTCGTAGGTTTGTGCCTGGTCGATCTCTTGCGAGCGAACGATAACTGCCTTGCCGTCCAGTTTGAACGTGAAGCCGTTGTATGGATTGCTTTTCAGTGGGTCGAGGTTAGCATCGGCCGCACGGGTGTCCATCAGTTGCAGGCGCATCGTGGAGCCGCTCTGGGCAACAGGAGCTGCGCGCAGGGAGTGCTGGTCGAAATACAGGCCGAAATCGACGTTACCTGGATCGGTGCCGACCATGGCGATCGTGATGTCGCGGGTGATTTGCGAAGGGAGGATGCGGACATCTTCGATTTGCAGATCAGCGCGGCTGTCGCGGTCTTCCCAACGCAGAACGCCTACCATGTCCTGGGCATCGATTTGCGTCTTGCTGGTGCGCTCGGTGTTGTTGTCGGTGCTGTCACGCGAGATAGCTTGTGCGCGCAGAACAACGGTCTCAACGCTGGCCGTTTCGACGAGCATTGCGAAGTTGTTCGAATCGCCCAGGTCGGCACGCAGGGTGTCGTTGCCGCCGCCACCGTTGATACGGTCGCCAGCTTGCAGGGTGTTGTCATTGTTGGTGAACGTAGCGATGAAGCTGTCGTTCAGAGCGGTACCAACCAGCGCATCTTTGTTGATGGTCAGGTCGAGGCTCGAACCAGGAACGGTGCCCAGCACCAGGTTGGCGATGGTCGTGTTGACGGTCGACTGGTACACGGCGACGTCGGTGGTTGCGTTGACGTTGGTCAGCAGCTTGCGTGCTTCTGCAGCAGCGGCAGCGCCTTTGTATGCGGTCACTTCGTTGTCGGTGTCGACAGCGGTGGTGAAGCCTTCTGCAACAGCAACTTTACGAGCGATGATCGCAGCGTCGGCACCGCCAACGATGTCGGTTGCGCCGGTCAGGATGGCGTGAGCGGCACCTGCCTTGGTGATTGCGCCGCTGTCGATCTGCTGTTTCCAGAAGGTCAGGCCGGCTTCCAGAGGAGCGCGGTTGAACAGGTTCTGGAAAATCGCGGTGACGAACTGGCTGGTCGACGCGCCAGCGTACAGAGCCTGGGACTCGGCGCTGGTGCCGAAGCTGTCGATCAGATCTTTAACAGCGACATTGCCAGCTTTGTAGGCGCTTTCCAGGCCAGCGGTCGACGTAGGAGCATTCGCAGCCGCGAGCGCAGCAGTCATGGCTGCCAGACCAGCAGGGTCAGCCGGACGACCGAAATAGGAAATGTAAAGTTCTTGTGCTACTTTTGTGTACTCAGTTGCTGCGGCCATGATTGATCCTTTAAATGAATAGATATAACCAAATTTCTGCGGCTCGGGAGGGGTAGAAGTACCCCGCCAGACGCCTTTTTTGCAGAACAGGGAGTATATTGCCACATCGTGGGGCACAGGTTGTGACCGCCATCACAAATCCCGGACTAATCGCACTTTTTTCCCGATTTTTTGGCTTTATATTTTGCTCTTGAACAAATTTTGCTGCTTTATTGAGCAACCAACGCTGCGCTGCCGCATTTTTATGCGTTTCATTGCCCGCCCGCTTGCGCGGGATAATACGCGGGGCGCGCCGGCTTAAGTCCCGCCGTTTTAAGACCGGCTTAATAAGGCGAATATCCCTATGCGCTTTTTGGGCCGTCAAAACAGGCGCCACGCCCCGCACGCCTGCCCGCGCCGTGCGCGCGCCCTTGCATTCGGCGATCCCGCCCCAAGGCGTGTTCAATTACTACCCTTGTCCTTTGGAAACGATTATGTTTGGTCCCATGTTTCTATAAGAGCTTCTGCGAAATAAACAGCAAAAGAAAAGGCCGCCTTATCGGCGGCCTTGGAACAGATAATCGCGCAGTTAATAAACGGGCGATCCGGATAATACGGGGGCGGGAATGACCGCGGCCCCCGGGGACGTCAGCGCGCCCACTGGGTGATGCCCTCGGCGGTCAGGTTCGGGTCGTTGCGCGACTTGAAGATGAAAGTCGCCGCGGTGCCCTTGTCGCCACTGAGGTAACCGCGGATCAGCGAATTCGAGACGGCCTGGTTGTACAGGTCGCCCTTGGAAAACACATCGCCCACGCCGGTCACTTTCATCTGCGTTTCCGGGCTGTAGACCGTCATGCTGGTGACGAAGGTTTTCTTGCCGAAATCGACCTTGAGGCTGGCGTCGCCGATGGTGGCGCCCAGCGCATCGCCGCCGGTGCGCTGCAGGGTGGCTTCACCGCTCTGCAGGGCGAACGACGCCGTGCCTTCGGTCGGCAGTACCACGTTGCTGGTCAGCTGCCTGCGCACCGCATACGCGCCCAGCACATAGCCCTGGTTATAGTCGGGATTGCTCAAGCGTTCGATGACGGCCGGGTCGGGTGGCGTATTGGCGATGCGTTCCCAGCGGCCCCAGATGACTTCGGGACCTTTCGGCACGTCCGGCACCGGTACCGGCACTACCACGGTCGGCTTCGGCAACACGCCGGCGCCACCGTTATTGTTGTTATTGTTGGCGCTGTTGGCCACCGCCGCCTTGGCGATCTGCTTGCTGTTGTCTTTCTGCGCATCGAGGCTGACCCCGGAGCCCGGCGTGGCCGGCACGGTGGCGGCGGCCTGGCCCGCCGGCTCGTCCGGGCGTGGCGGGACGACCTTGTCCGGATTGCTGGCCGGGCTGTTGAGCAGCTTGGGAATATTCTGCCCGCGCTCGACCTGCAGCAGCATGCCGCGCTGGCCGGCAAACAGTTCGCGGCTGGCCGTGCCTTCGCATGGTCCCCCGCCTTCCGGGCGGCAGGCGCCGGCAAAGCCGCTCACCACCACCCCGCCCGAGACCACGGCGATGCGCGAGGTCTGCTGGTCGGTGGAGACGATGAAATCGGTGCCGCGCACGCCGATGGCGGCCACCGGCGTATTGAAGCGGTAGTTCTGGCGCGACAGCTTGACGCCCTGGCCGGAAATGCTGCGCGCCACGCCGCTGAGCAGCTCGAGCTTGACGCGCGTGTTGGCCGGATTGGCGGCGTCGACCTTGTAGGCGATGATGCGCGCCTTGCTGTTCGGACGCAGGATCAGGAAGCCGCCGTCCACGGTCTTCATATAGACGTAGCCCTGGGCGCCGGTACTGAGCTCGTCGCCCTCCTGCACGGCGCTGTCGAGCACGGCGGCGCGGCTGGCCACCTGCACTTCGCCGGTCACGAACACGATGCGGCCCGCTTCGCCGGCAACGGCGTGGGGCAGCGCGGCGCACGATGCGGCGAACGCGACAGACATGAATCCAGCTCTGATAATTGATTGACTAAACATAAATTCTCCCTTACTAATTGAGATTATGCTCTCATCGCCCCACCGAAAACGTGTTCTGCGTCACATTTTTGCATCCCGATACAATTCTGCGACGTTCGTGCGACAAGCGTGACACCTGTTGCTCTGCATAATGTGTGCGCCGCGGGACATGCAGACACACTCCCGATGGCCTTGGCGCGCAACAGGCGCTATACTTGCAGCTATTTTACCTCGGCAACGTTTCTGTTTAAGCATCAGATGGCGCGGGGATACTTCCACAGTACTGGTCAACTTGCGCCTACCTTCCGCCTCTTTTCTGCACCTGACCATCCCGCTCGCCGCCTTGCTGCTGGCCGCGTGGGCGCAGCTGCCGCGCGGCCCGTCCGCGCTCGACGCCGCCGACGAATGGCTGCGCGACCGCTTCGTGGTGGCCCAGGCGGTCGATACCCTCGAGCCGCGCATCCTGGTGGTCGACATCGATGAAACGAGCCTGGCCGCCCATCCGTGGCCGTGGTCGCGCGGGCGCCTGGCCGACCTGGTCGAAACCCTGCTGGCCGACGGCGCGCGCGGCGTGGCGCTGGACATCATCCAGGGCGAGCCGGGCGAGCCCGGCGGCGACGCCCGCCTGGCCATGCTGGCGCAACAGGGGCCGGTGGTGCTGGCCCAGGTCTTCGACTACGAACAGCGCCCCCAGCCACTGCGTTTCGGCAAGCCCGCCGGCGGCAGCGCGGCCGCCGCCGCTGCAGGCGCGGTGCCGGCTTATGGCTACATGGCCAACCACGCCGGCCTGGCCGCGGCCCCGCACGTGGGCAATATCGGGGTGCTGCCCGATCCCGACGGCGTGCTGCGCCGCGTCCCTATGTATACCTGGTTCGAAGGGCGGCGCTACCCGACCCTGGCGCGCGCCCTGCTCGACTGCTGCGGCGCGCCGCCAACAGTGGCCCCAGGCGCGCGCGAGGATGGCTTCGTGCGGGTGCCGTTTACCCGCTCGCTCGACGCTTATATGGTGGCCAAGGCCGGCGACGTGCTGGCCGGGCGCGTGGAAGCGTCGCTGGTGGCCGGGCGCCTGGTGCTGATCGGTTCATCCTCGCTGAGCATCGGCGACCGGGTCGCCTCGCCCATCGGGCGCAACAGCGCCGGCCTGCTGGTGCACGCGGCCATGCTGACCACCCTGCTCGACCGCGACAGCGGCCTGGCGCCGGCGCCCTGGCCCGGGCGCCTGCTGGCGGTGCTGTTCGCCGCCGCCGTGGCGGCCCTGGCCAGCCTGACCTTCGCGCGCCTGTCGGCCGCCTTCAATGTGCTGATGCTGGGCGCCGCCGCGCTGGCGTGGCTGGCCCTGGCCTACGGCCTGAGCGCCCACGACGCCCATTTTTCCGTCAGCGGCCCGCTGCTGGCGATCCTGTTCCTGCTGGCCGTGGGCGTGCCGTTCCACTGGCAGCTGGCGCAGTCAGGCTCGCGCCGCCTGCTCGACACCATGCGCCGCTACGTGGCCGGCGAAGTGGTCGACGAACTGCTGCGCAGCGGCCTGAAAAACCCGCTGGCCCCGCGCAGCCTGCAGGTAACCACCCTGATCGCCGACATGCAGGGCTACACCACCCAGGTCGAATCGCTGCCGGTCGAAGAAGCGGCGCGCCTGACCACCGATTTCCTCGACTGCCTGACCCGCCCGGTGCTGGAACAGCGCGGCACGCTCGACAAATACACGGGCGACGGCCTGGTGGCCTTCTGGGGCGCGCCGATTCCCAACGACGAGCATGCCGACCTGGCGCTCGACGCCGCCGCCCACATCCTGCGCGAAGTGACCATGCTGAGCCGGGCGCGGGTGCGCGCCGGCGGCCAGCCGCTGCGCGTGCGCATCGGCATCGAAAGCGGCCCGGCCATGGTGGGCGACTACGGCACCGCTTTCCGCAGCATCTATACAGCGGTCGGCGACAGCGTCAACACCGCCTCGCGCCTGGAACAGGCGGCGCGCGACTTCCCTCACGACGTCATCATCGGCGAAGGCACCGTGGCCTACGCCAAGCGTCACCGTTTCATCAGCCTGGGGCAGCACACCCTGCGCGGCAAGGAGCACCCGATGCAGCTCTACACGCTGGAGGCGGCCGCATGAGGCGCGCGCCATGGACCCTGCTGCTGGCCGGCGCCACCCTGTGCGCCGCCGCCCACGCGCAGCAGGCCGACGCGCCGTCGGCGTCCGACGCCAATGGCGCGGCCAGCGCTGCGACGCGCGAGGCCGCCGCCGATGCCGTGCCCGAGGCAGCCGCCGAGGCAAGCCCGGCGCCGTCCGACGCCAGCGCCGACGGCAATGGCGCGGCGGCCGCGGCCGATGCCGCCCAGGAAGAAAAACTCTACCTCGACGCCGTGCGCGCCCTGTCCGAAGGGCGGCCCGACGAAGCCACCGGCAAGCTCGAACGCTTGCTGGAGAAAAATTCGCTGCACGCGGGAGCCTGGCTCGACCTGGCCATCAGCCATTGCTCGCTGGGCAACCAATCCGAGGCCGAGCGCATGTTCGAGCAGATCGAAACGCGCTTCAACCCGCCGCCCGCGATCCGCGAACTGATCGCCCACTACCGCAAGTCCGGCTGCAAGGGAACGCAGGTGGCGCGGCGCGCCATGTCGTTCAAGCTCGGACGCGGCTATGACAGCAACGTCAACCAGGGCTCCAGCAACCGCTTCATCACCGTCGGCAGCGGCGACAAGCTGTCCCAGGTGGAACTCGGCCCCGATTCGCTGCCCAAGGGCGACCATTTCAACGTGCTCTCGGGCGACTTCAACCAGCCGCTCGGCAGCCGTGGCATGCTGCTCATCGCCCAGCTGCGCGCGCTGCGCCACAGCCGCGTCGACAGCCAGGACACCAGTTCGGGCTTGCTGGCGCTGGAAAAACCATGGAGCGCCGGCGCCTGGAACGGACGCGCCACGGCCGCTTTCGGCCTGGTGCGCCTCGGCGGCGACCTGTATCAGCGCCAGGGCCAGGTACTGCTGCGCGCCACGCCGCCGGTGGCGCTGGGCGAGGCCACCAGCTGGTCGCTCACGGCCGGCTACAGCGGCGCCGAGTATCCGACCCGGCGCTATTACGATTCGCACACACTGGACCTGGGCAGTACCGTGGCCTGGAGCGCCAAGCGCGCCAGCGTGGTGCTCGCGGCAGGCGTGCTGGGCGACCATGGCCGCGACACCCGTCCGGGCGGCGACCGTGCCGGCTGGTACGGCTCGGCCAATGCCTTCGGCGCGCTGGGCGACAAGGCCATCGGCGAAGTGGGCATCAGCCGCCAGTCGTGGCGCAGCGATCATGCCTATTCGCCGGGCTTGATCGACACCACGCGGAGGCAGGACACCACCCAGCTGCGCGCCAGCCTGCAAGTGCCGGTCGGCACCCACAGCGCCCTGCAGCTGGAACTGCGGCGCACCTGGAACCGCGAGAACATTCCCCTGTTCCGGTACGACAGCCATGCGGTCCAGTTCAGCTGGCGGACCGACAACTGGTAAGATAACAGTCCAGCACGCTGCTGGCGGAACCGCGGGTGCAATCGCTGCCGGCGGTCCGACTGTTGATGTGGACTTTATGACTTGGGAATTGATCTTGTTTTTACTGGGCACGGTTGCTATCGTGGCAGGCTGCCTGGTTCCGAACGAATGGCTGCCGCCTTTACCGAACGACAAACTGCTGCACTTTCTCGCCTTCGGCGTCCTCGCCCTCTTGCTGGCCCGCATGGTGCCCGGAGGATGGATCCTGCAAGTAAGCTTGCTGGGCCTGCTGCTGGCCGGCTTGCTGATCGAAATCCTGCAGGAATTGGTCCCGGGGCGGAAATTTTGCTGGCGCGACATGGCAGCCAATGCCGCCGGCATCGCCACGGTGGCGCTGTGCGCACCGCTGCTGCACGCCTATCAATGACGGAAGTATTTGCATGAGTACAGACAACAATAACATCGTGTCCGCGCCCAAGCATGGCGCGCCGGTCAGCGAGGCTGACGCCGGCTCGGTCATGCCGGTGCCCAAGGATTCGCAGAACAAGATCAGCTTTCAGATTCATCTGCGCAAGATTCCCCTGCTCGCCAACCTGAGCGAAGATGAAATGCGCCAGGTGATGACGGACTTGCGCATCCGCACCTATGCCAAGCGCGATGTGGTGCTGCAAAAAGGGGCCAGCGGCGACAGCCTGCTGTTTCTGCTGTCGGGCCAGCTGCAAGTGATCGACGTGACCGAGGATGGGCGCGCGATCGGCCTGCGCATGCTCGCGCCGGGCGACTTTTTCGGCGAAATTGCCGTGATTAACGGCTCGACCCGCTCGGCGTCGGTGGTGGCGCTCAGTCCGGTGATGGTGGCCCTGCTGCCGCGCAATACGGCGCTGCATCTGTTTTCGCACTCGCCATCGGTGGCCAATCATATGCTGCGCTTTTTGGCGGAAAAAGTGCAGCGCGATTCGCAGTTCCGCGCGCTGCTCAGCATTCACAACACGGCCAAGCGGATCTATACCTTCCTGGAACTGCTCAAGGAAAAGAAGGACGGCGATGTGGAAGTGGTGGAAAACCTGCCGACCCACCAGGATATCGCGAACATGATCAATACCAGCCGCGAGACCGTCACGCGCACCCTGCTGACCCTGGTGCAGCAGGGGATTATTGAAAAAGGCACGCACCGGCTGATCATTCTCGATCCGGCGGCGTTGCAGAAGCTGGCGCAGACGTAAGGGGCGCCAGCGCTTACGCCGGCGCGATCAACCGGCTGCGTTCCAGATACGCCATTACCTGCGCAGTGCAGGTCTCGGCGTCGTCACGCAGGGTATCGAGCCGCACTTCGGGCTGCTGCGGCGCCTCGTAGGGCGAATCGAGCCCCGTAAAATTGGGCAACTGCCCGGCGCGCGCCTTGACGTACAGGCCCTTCGGATCGCGCCGTTCGCACTCGTGCAGGGGCGCATCGACAAAGATCTCGATAAATTCGCCGGCCGGCATCAGGCTGCGCACCAGCTCGCGGTCCGAGCGGAACGGCGAAATGAAGGCACTGAGCACAATCAATCCGGCGTCGGTCATCAGGCGCGCCACTTCCCCGGCGCGGCGGATATTTTCGACCCGGTCGGCCGCGCCGAAGCCCAGGTCGCGGCACAAGCCGTGGCGCAGATTGTCGCCGTCGAGCAGATAGGTATGCGCGCCGCGCGCCGCCAGGCTGCGCTCGACCATGCCGGCCACCGTGCTCTTGCCCGCGCCGGACAGGCCCGTAAACCACAACAGACAGGGATTTTGCTGCTTGCTGGCGGCCCGGCGCGCGCGGTCGACCGGGTGCTGCTGCCACGTCAGATCGGGGTGGGCCGGCGCGCTCATGGAACTGCCGGCTGGTCGCACACGGTGCACACGTCGCCGTCCCAGGCCAGGTAACCGTGGGCCTTGAGGTGCCACTTGAGCACGCCGGTTTCGACTTCGTCGCAAGAGGTCACGGCGGTTGCGGTGAAGCGCACCTCGGCGGCGAACTGCTGGTCGAGTTCGAGCACGCCATCGACCCGGCCGCGCTCGGTCAGCACCCTCCACGGCAGTGGATTGTCATTGTCGTTACGCGTATTAAAGCGGATGTACACCCAGGACCGTTCCATCGTTTTCCTAAAAGTTCCGCTGCTCTTGCCAGGCGCCGCTGCTTGTTCAATTGTTATTTTTTTCTTGGCCGTTATCATAGCAGTTCATCCCGCGAGCGGCAATCGTGACGCCTGCCGTACAGGGCGGCGCGACCCGGCCGCGCGCATGCCTGCTGTATAATCGCCCACCCCGGCGCGCCGGCCTTAACCAATGAATGTTCTATGACGATAGCAATTTCGCGCCCGCGGAGCATGCGCTGATGGGCAGCATCCAGGTCAGCCAGCTCGGCAAAGCATACAAGCAATATCCGACCCGCTGGTCGCGCCTGCTCGAATGGGCGCTGCCCTTCCTCGGCCAGCGCCACCGCCTCAAGTGGGTGTTGCGCGACATTAATTTCAGCATTGCCCAGGGCGAGGCGGTCGGCATCATCGGCGTCAACGGCGCCGGCAAAAGCACCCTGCTCAAGTTGATCACCGGCACCGCCCAGCCGACTACCGGCGCGGTGCACCTGACCGGCCGCGTGGCCGCGCTGCTGGAACTGGGCATGGGTTTCCATCCCGATTTCACCGGGCGCCAGAACGCCCTGATGGCCGGCCAGCTGATCGGTCTGAGCGTCGAGGAAATCGAACTGCTGATGCCCGAGATCGAAGCCTTCGCGGAAATCGGCGACTACATCGACCAGCCGGTGCGCGTGTATTCGAGCGGCATGCAGGTGCGCCTGGCGTTCGCCGTGGCCACCGCCGTGCGGCCCGGCATCCTGATCATCGATGAAGCGCTGGCCGTGGGCGACGTCTTCTTCCAGCAAAAGTGCTTCGAGCGCATCCGCGAGTATTGCCATGCCGGCAGCACGCTGCTGTTCGTCTCGCACGCCATGGGCGCGGTGTATTCGCTGTGCAACCGCGCGATCCTGATCAGCGAAGGCCAGGTCGCGCTCGACAGCACCCCGCGCGAAGTGATCGACCTGTACAACGCCCATGTGCTCAACCAGCGCGACGGCAAGCCGCCCGCCCCGCCGCCAGCAGCCTTGGCGGCCGCCAAGGCTGCCGCGTTGACGGCAGCGAGCGCCGGTGAAACACCGGCGTCCGCGCCTGCCGAGTCCCCGGCCCCGGCTCCTGCCCCGGCACCCGCCCCGCTGCCGGCCGCGGCCGCCGTCGGCTCCTTCGAGCGCGGCGGCGCGCTGATCCGCGCCATCGGCCTGTATGCCGACGAGCGTCCGGTGGCCACGGTCATCAGCGACCGCGTGGCCACGGTGCGGGTCGAGGTTCTGTTCAGCGCCGCGTTTGCCGACCCGCACATCGGCTTTCAGATCCGCAATGCGCGCGGCGAAGCCGTGTTCATGACAAACACCTACTGCATGCGCCGCCCGATCGGCGCGGTCTTCGCCGGCGAAGCCGTGGCCGCCGAATTTTCCTTCAAGGCGGCGCTGGCGCCGGGCGAATACACCATCACCGCCGGGGTGGCCGAAGGCGGCGCCGGCGACGGCGATTTCCGCCAGACCCTGGCCCGCGTCCAGGACGCCAGCGCCTTCAGCGTGCTGCGCAATCTGGACGCCATTATCTGGAGCGGCGTGGTCAATCTGGACCCGGTTCTTGAGCTGCAACGCATGGCCGATCCGGTGTGAAATTGTTTCGTGTTGCAGGCCGGCTCGGCCTTCACGTTATAATCGCCGATTCGATTGCCGCCTAGCGGCATAAGGCGCTGTGCGTGCAACATTGCGACAGGCGCATCACGTCAACACGGTCCGTTGCCACATGAATTTACTAATTACCACATCGCAATCCTTCCTATTGCTCGATACCACCAGCGGCCACGCACACGTGCTCGACCGCGGTCACGGGCTGTACTACGGCATCGCCCATAACGAGAAGCAGTTGTTCGTCGCCGCCCGCAACCGGCTGGTCTCCTCCGACATCGATCCGGCCGAGGAGCGCGGCGACGTGCTGGTATTCGACCGCTCGCTCAGGCTGTGCGAGCGCCTGCAGGCGCCCTTCCCCCTGCGCGACCTGCACGAAATCGCCTGGCACGACGGCAAGCTGTGGCTCACCAGTTCCCACGACAACATGATCGCCATCTGGGATGGCCAGGTGTGGGAGCGCTGGTATCCGCTCGGCGCGCAGGATGCCGGCGACGTCAACCATTTCAATTCCTTCATGTTCGACCAGGGCCTGGTCTGGATCCTGGCGCACAACCGCGGCCCGAGCGAGCTGCTCGGCTTTTCGCTGGAAACGCGCCAACTGGTCGAGACTGTCGCCATGGGCAACTGCGGCCACAATATCTGGCGCGAGGATGGCGAACTGTATTCCTGCTCCTCGGCCGAAAGCCGCCTGCTGAGCGACTCCGGCTTCGTGCTCGACACCGGCGGTTTCCCGCGCGGCGTGGCGTTCGACGCCAGCACCCGCTGCGTGGGCGTGTCGGCCCTCACCGAGCGCAAGTCGCGCGACTTCACCTCCGGCAAGGTGATGGTGTTCGAGCGCGACTGGTCGCTGCGGCACGAAATCGACATGGCCGGCGAAGGCCTGATTCTCGACCTGTGCCGCCTGCCGGCCGGCTTTGCGCTCGCTCACAGCGCCGCCGCGCCCTCACTGTGGGCCAGCATTACGCGCGCCCACAAGCGCGTGGCGCGCCCGGAGCAGGTATTCGCGCTGATGGAAACCTAACGCGCCGGGCAGCCCCAGCGCCCGGATCCACGCCTGCAGCGGCCGCTCCACATGGCGGTAGCAGAAAAAGGACAGCACGAACGTCATTCCCAGGAAACCGAGCAGCAGCCACGGCGAGCGCCACGGAATGGCGCGCCCGAGCGCACCGCACACCAGCGCAATGACCAGTTGCAGCGGAAAATGCAGCAGGTAGCTCGAATAAGTGAGGTTGCCCAGGCTGGAAAACAGCTTCTGCACGCCCTCGTGGGCCGGCCGCACGTACTGCAGCATCAGATACACCATCACCGGCACGATGCCGAAAATGGCGTGCTCGGGCTTGATGGCGCCGGCCGCGGTGGCCGCAACCAGCCCCATCAGTGCCACGGCCAGCGCCACGCCCAGGCCATGGCGCGCCACCGCGCTCCAGCCGGCGCTGCGCCGGTCCAGCAGCGCCAGCACCCCACCCAGATAGAAAAACAGCAGGCATTCGATCACCGGCAGCTCGCTGACGTAGCGCGCCACCCCCAGCACGGCCAGCGCGCCCACGGTGGCGACCGCTCCCACGCCGGCGACGCGGCTGAAGCAGAAGAAGAACAAGTAAGCGATCACTTCCAGCGACACGCTCCAGATCGGGGCATTGAAGGAAAATCCCGTCCGCGGAACGAACCAGTGGCTGGCCATGCCGAGCTGCAAGAAGAAACTCGACAGGCTGTTGTCCTTGTAGACAAAATACCAGGGGTGAGTGCTCGCATACAGTGCTTGCCCGCCCGCCACCAGCAGCAGGGTGATCAGGTGCAGCGGATACAGGCGCGAAAAACGCAGCAGGAAAAAGCGTCCGGCGCCGACCGTCTTGTCGGCCAGCGCCTGGCCGTACTTCCAGAAAAAGATCAGCCCCGAAATGCACCAGAACACTTGCACCCCGTACAAGCCATAGCGATAGAACAGGGACAGCAAGCCGAACAGCGGCTGGGCTTCGGTCTGAAACGCGAACGCCTGGTTGGCCACGAACGAAAAATGCTGGTAATGCCACAGCAGCACCGCCAGCGCACTGCCGAAGCGCAACAGGTCGATGCCGGCCAGCTTGCCGGTACCGGAAGCCGCATTGGCGCGCTGGACGGGAGAATTTTGCATGTGGGGAAAATGGCGTGTAGAAGGTGCAATATTATAGCGGCTGTGCATGCCTGCGGCGAAATCACGCCGCAGGGGGCCGGCAGCGGCGCGAACGGCGTCCATTCGCACCGGCTGGCGCAGGGCTGCATGCTATAATCCTAAGCCCTTTTGACGCCACGGTAACAGCGGCGGCAGGGATCCCGCGGCAGTCCGGCTGGCGCCAGCGCAGGCCATGGCGGCCGCGGGCAGCTGAACCGGTGGCCCCTCCGCGACCCTACTTTTCCCATATGAAAATCGACACGATCCAACCCCTGACCCTGCTGTTAGCCGCCAGTGCGCGAGCCACGCCCCTCCGCACTTGCGCGCTGTCCGTCCGCGCCGCGCGCGCATGATCTCGCTGTCGATGTTCAGCGGCGTGTGGCGCTACCGCGGCTTCGTGCTCGGCAGCGTCAAGCGCGAATTCCAGTCCAAGTACCGCAATTCCCTGTTCGGCGCCGTCTGGACCGTCCTCAATCCGCTGGCGATGGTGATCGTCTACACCGTCATTTTCTCGGAAGTGATGGGCAGCCGCCTGCAGGGCGTCGATTCGACCTTCGCCTACAGCATCTACCTGTGCGCGGGCGCGCTGACCTGGGGCCTGTTCGCCGAAATCACCACGCGCGGCCAGACCGTGTTCCTGGAAAACGCCAACCTGATCAAGAAGCTGCAGTTTCCGCGCATCTGCCTGCCGATCATCGTCGTGCTCAATGCCGGCATCAACTTCGCCATCATCTTCGGCCTGTTCACCATCTTCATGGTCCTGTCGGGCACCTTCCCCGGCTGGATCTATTTTGCGCTGTATCCGGTGCTGCTGCTGCAGATCCTGTTTTCGATCGGCCTGGGCATGGTCCTCGGCGTGCTCAATGTGTTCTTCCGCGACGTCGGCCAGTTCTTCACCATCCTGCTGCAGTTCTGGTTCTGGTTCACGCCGATCGTCTACCCGGCCAGCGCGCTGCCGCCGGCGGTGCGCGAACTGCTGGTGTTTAACCCGATGGCCGGCGTGATCGGCGCCTACCAGACCATCCTGGTCAAGGGCCAGATGCCCGACTGGGCCAGCCTGCTGCCGATCGCGGTGCTCACCGTGCTGTGCTGCGTCATGGGTTTGCTGCTGTTCCGCAAGCGCGCCGGTGAAATGGTGGATGAACTCTGATGGGCAGTATCGTTGTCAGCAACCTGGGCAAGGCCTACAAGCAGTACGACAATCGCTGGGGCCGCCTGTGGGAATGGGTGCTGCCCTTCCTCGGCGCGCGCCATCGCCTCAAGTGGGTAATCCAGGACGTCAGCTTCCAGCTCGCGCCCGGCGAAGCGGTCGGCATCATCGGCATCAACGGCGCCGGCAAGAGCACCCTGCTCAAGCTGATCACCGGCACCGCCCAGCCGACCACCGGCAGCGTGCGCATCACCGGCCGCGTGGCCGCGCTGCTGGAACTGGGCATGGGCTTTCATCCCGACTTCAGCGGCCGCCAGAATGCCTTCATGGCCGGCCAGCTGATCGGCCTGACGGTCGATGAAATCGGCGCGCTGATGCCGCAGATCGAAGCGTTCGCCGACATCGGCGACTACATCGACCAGCCGGTGCGGGTCTACTCGTCCGGCATGCAGATGCGCCTGGCCTTCAGCGTGGCCACCGTCAAGCGGCCCGACGTGCTGATCGTCGACGAAGCGCTGTCGGTGGGCGACGCTTACTTCCAGCACAAGAGCTTCGAGCGCATCCGCCAGTTCCAGAAACTCGGCACCACCTTGCTGATCGTCAGCCACGACCGCGCCGCGATCCAGTCGATCTGCGAACGCGCCCTGCTGCTCGACGGCGGACGCCTGGCGTCGCAGGGCAGTCCGGAACAGGTGATGGACTACTACAACGCGCTGATCGCCTCGCGCGACGGCGCCGGCGTCGAGCAGGTCGTCACCGAAGCCGGGCGCACCCGCACCAGTTCCGGCAGCGGCGAAGCAAGCGTCAGCGCCATTACCCTCGAAGACGAGGCCGGGCGCGCGCTCGAAACGGTCAACGTGGGCGCGGCCGTCACCTTGCGCATCCGCGTGCGCGTGCATGCGCCGCTCGAACGCCTGGTGCTCGGCTACATGATCAAGGACCGCCTCGGCCAGCAGATGTACGGCACCAATACCCACCACATGGACATGGCGCTGCACGACGTGGCCGCGGGCGAAGAGATCGACTTCCGCTTCCGCTTTCCGCTCAACCTGGGCGAAGGCAGCTACTCGGTCACCACGGCGCTGACCAGCACCGAGACCCATTTGGGCGACAACTACGAGTGGCGCGACCTGGCCTTCCTTTTCATTGTCATGAACATGAACCGCAAACAATTCGTCGGCACCAGCTGGCTCGAACCGCATGTGGAGATCCTGCGATGAGCGACAATTTTTACCGCGCCTTTGAAGACCGCTACCGCGGCGCGCGGCCCCTGATCAAATCGCGCCTGATGGCGTACCAGCCCTTCTTTGCGCCCCTGATCGCGCTGTATCCCGGCGCTGCGGTGCTCGACCTGGGCTGCGGGCGCGGCGAATGGCTCGAGCTGCTGACCGAACACGGCTTCGCGCCGCGCGGCGTCGACCTCGACGAAGGCATGCTGGCGGCCTGCCGCGAACGCGGCCTGCACGCCGACCTGACCGACGCCCTGTCGGCCCTGCGCGCGCAGGGCGACGCCAGCGTGGCCATGGTGTCGGCCTTCCACCTGGTCGAACACATCCCGTTCGACCAGGTCCAGCTCATGATCGCCGAAGCGCTGCGCGTGCTGCTGCCGGGCGGCCTGCTGATCATGGAAACGCCCAATCCCGAAAACCTGGTGGTGGGCGCGTCCAGCTTCTACATGGATCCCTCGCACCTGAAACCGATCCCGTCGCCGCTGCTCGAATTCGTGACCGGTTTTGCCGGCTTCCCGCGCCACAAGGTGCTGCGCCTGCAGGAAGCGGCGCAGCTGCACACCGACGCCCCGATTGGCCTGATCAACGTGCTCGATGGCGTCAGCCCCGACTACGCGGTGGTCGGCCAGAAGGATGCGCCGCCCGCGGCGCTGGCCGCGTTTGCCGCGCCCTTCGCCACCAAGTTCGGCATCGGCCTGTCCGACCTGGCGCTGCGCTTCGAGGAGCAGGATAACCGGCGCCGCACCGAACTGTACGCCGGGATTGCGCGCGTCGAACACGCGCTGCAGGCCGGCCTGGTCTCGCTCGGCGAAGCGCACCAGGGCGTGGCGCGGGTGGCGGCCGGCGTCGAGCAGCATCGGCTGCGGCTGGACATGGCCGAACCGATCCTGCAGCGGGTCGGCCCGAATGCCGACCGCCTGGCCGAACTGCAAGGCCAGATGGTGCAGCAGGTCCAGCTGGCGCTGCAGGCCCAGAACCAGGTCCAGGGCCAGCTCGACGCGCTCGGGCACCGCATCGGCATGGCCGAAGCGCGCGCCCAGCAGGCCGACGCCCATGTGGCGGCCCTGCTCGATAGCACCTCGTGGCGCGCGACGGCGCCGCTGCGCGCGGTCGCCGGCAGCGCCTACCGCCTGCGCAGCGCCGCGCGCGAGGGACGCCTGGCGAGCGGCGTGAAACGGCGCCTGGCGGGACCGCTTGTGACCTTCATGCGCGCCATGCTGCGCCGCCCGCGCGTCAAGCGCGTGGCGCTGACCGTGCTGCGCCGCTTCCCCGGCCTGCATGCGCGCCTGTACGGCATTCTGCGGCGCGGCAATGCGCCGCCGCCACCGCCGCCGGCCGCCTCGCCCACCCACAGCGCCAGCGCGGCCGACCTGTCGCCGCGCGAGCAGCGCATGTACCACGAACTCAAACAAGCCATGGAAGCAAGGAACAAGTGATGCGGATTGTGATCGACCTGCAGGGCGCCCAGTCGGAGAGCCGCTTTCGCGGCATCGGCCGTTATTCGCTGGCCCTGGCGCTGGGCGTGGCGCGCAACGCCGGCGAGCATGAAGTCTGGCTGGTCCTGAACGGCGCGCTGGGCGGCGCCATCGCCGAACTGCGGCGCGCCTTTGCCGGCCTGGTGCCGCCCGAACGCATCCGCGTGTTCGACATCGTCGGCCCGGTCGCCGAAATCGACGAAGGCAACAGCGCGCGCTGCCGCGCCGCGGAACTGATGCGCGAGTATTTCATCGCCCAGCTGCGGCCCGACGCGGTGCTGGTCACCAGCCTGTTCGAAGGGTTTGTCGACGACGCCGTGGTCTCGGTCGGCGCCTTCGACGGCGCCGCGCGCACCGCGGTGGTGCTGTACGACCTGATCCCCTTCCTCAATCCCGCCGCCTACCTCGGCAGCCAGACCCAGCGCACCTACTACGAGCGCAAGATCGCCTCGCTGCGCAGCGCCGGCCTGCTGCTGTCGATCTCGGACTACTCGCGCCAGGAAGCGATCGACGCGCTCGGTCTCGCGCCCGACTCGGTCACCGCCATTTCGACCGCGGTCGACGACAGTTTCCGCCCGTCCGACAGCAATCCGGAACAATTGGCCGAACAAATGGCCGAACTGCGGGCACGCTTCGGCATCACGCGCCAGATGCTGATGTACGCGCCGGGCGGCTTCGACGCGCGCAAGAACATCGATGGCCTGATCACCGCCTACTGCCTGCTGCCGCCGGCGCTGCGCGACGGCCACCAGCTGCTCATCGCCAGCAAGATGGGCGAGCGCGAACGCGCCGAACTGGTGGCCCACGCGGCCAAGCGCGGCCTTGAAAAGGACCAGCTGATCCTGACCGGCTACGTCAGCGACGCCGACCTGATTCGCCTGTACCAGGCCGCGGCCCTGTTCATCTTCCCGTCGCGCCACGAAGGCTTCGGCCTGCCGGCGCTGGAAGCGATGGCGTGCGGCGCGCTGGTCATCGGCGCCAACAACACCAGCATTCCGGAAGTGGTGGGCTGCGCCGAAGCGCTGTTCGACGCCGACCGTCCGCAATCGATCGCCGAAAAAATCACCCAGGTGCTGCAGGACCCGGCCATGCAGGAACGCCTGCGCGTGCACGGGCGCGCCCAGGCCGCGCGCTTTTCGTGGGACGCGAGCGCCACCAAGGCCCTGCGCGCGCTCGAGGCGCGCTTCGGCAACGTGCCGGCGCCTGTGGTGCCCCTGCCGGCCGCACGTGCGCGCCTGGCGTTCGTCTCGCCGCTGCCGCCCGAGCGCACCGGCATTGCCGACTACGCGGCCCAGGTGCTGCCGGCCATGATGGAACACTACGACATCGAACTGATCGTCCACCAGGACAAGGTCGTGCTGCCGTCCTCCCTGGCGGCCCTGCCCCAGCGCAGCGCGGCCTGGTTCGACCAGAACGCCGGCCAGTTCGACCGCATCCTGTACCAGTTCGGCAACAGCCCCTTCCACAGCCACATGTTCGGACTGCTGGCGCGCCACCCGGGCGTGGTGGTGCTGCACGACTTTTTCATCAGCAGCGTGCTGGCCTACGAACAGATGGCCGGCGGGATTCCCAACGGCTGGACCGACGCCCTGTACCAGGGCCACGGCATGGCCGCGCTGCTGGCCGGGCTGGACCCGGCGCGCGCGCTCGACGCCCGCAATCTGTATCCGTGCAACCTGGCCGTGCTGCAGCAGGCGCGCCGCGTGGTGGTTCACTCGCAGCATGCGCGCGACCTGGCGCGCCAGTGGTACGGGCCACTGGCCGCGGGCGACTGGAGCGTGGTGCCGCTGCCGCGCGCCCTGCCCCAGGCGCAGGACCGCGCTGCCGCCCGGCGCGCGCTGGGCATCGCCGACGATGTCTTTTTGGTGTGCAGCTTCGGCTTCGTGGCGCACACCAAGCATAGCCAGGAACTGCTCGACGCCTGGATCAGCTCCACCCTGCACGCCAACCCGCGCTGCGAGCTGGTGCTGGTCGGCGCCAACGATGGCGGCGAGTACGGCGTGGCGATCAACGCCACCCTGGCCCGCGCCGCCAGCAGGCGCATGCGCGTGGCCGGCTGGACCGACGAAGCGGTGTACCACCAGTATCTGCAGGCGGCCGACGTCGGCGTGCAGCTGCGCTGCCAGTCGCGCGGCGAAACCTCGGCCGCGGTGCTCGACTGCCTGAACTACGGGATGGCGACCATCGTCAACGCCAACGGCTCGATGGCCGAACTGCCGCTTGATGCGGTATGGGGCTTGCCCGACCAGTTCAGCATGGTGCAGCTGCGCGAAGCGCTGGAAAGCCTGCATGCCGATCCGGCCCGCCGCACCGCGCTGGGCGAACGCGCGCGCACCCTGCTCCATACGGTGCACAGCCCCGCCCACAGCGCGCGCCTGTATGCCGAAGCGCTGGAACAGACTTACGCGCCGGCAGCCGGTTCACGCGGCGCCCTGCTGGCGGCGCTGGCGGACCAGCCATCGCTGCATGCCGACGACGCGCTGGTGCGCCGCAGCGCCCAGTGCCTGGCCGTCATGCCGGAAGCGCTGGCGCCGCGCCAGCTGCTCATCGACGTCACCTCGATCGCCCGCCACGACCTCAAGACCGGGATCGAACGGGTGGTGCGCATGCAGCTGATCGAACTGCTGGCGCGGGTCGAACCGGGCCTGCGCATCGAACCGGTGTACCTGGCCGACCAGGATGGCCGCTGCGAATACCGCTACGCGCGCGACTACGCGCGCCGCCTGTTCGGCATCGATTGCCCGCTGCCGCCCGACCAGGCGGTCGAAGTGCAGGCGGGCGACCGCTTCTACAGCGCCGACTACGCGCCGGGGGCGGTCATGGCCGCCGCGCGCAAGGGCGTGTATGCGCACTGGCGCGCGCGCGGGGTCGAAGTCAATTTCCTGATCCACGACCTGCTGCCGGTGCTGCGTCCCGAATTCTTCCCCGAAGGCGCCGAGCATGGCCATGGCGCCTGGCTGTCCTGCGTCGCCGGCCAGGCCGACCGCCTGGTGTGCATTTCGGACGCCGTGCGCAATGAACTGCAAGCCTGGCTGGAACACACCCGGCCCGAGATCCACGGCCAGGTGAAGATGGCGGTGCTGCACCACGGCGCCGATATCGGCGGCGCCCAGCCGGTGCCAAGCGCGCGCGCGGCGGCGCCCAAAGACGGCGCGGCCACCTTCCTGATGGTCGGCACGATCGAGCCGCGCAAGGGCCACCTGCAGGCGCTCGACGCCTTCGAGCAGCTCTGGCGCGAGGGCGTGGACGTGACACTGACGATCGTCGGCGCCGAGGGCTGGACCCCGCTGCCCGACGGCGCGCGGCGCACCATTCCGCGCATCGTCGAACGCTTGCGCGGCCATCCGCAGCTGGGGCAGCGCCTGCAATGGCTCAAGGGGATCGGCGACGCCGAACTGCTCGACCTGTACCAGACCAGTTCCTGCCTGCTGGTGCCGAGCGAAGGGGAAGGCTTCGGCCTGCCGCTGATCGAGGCGGCGCGCTACGGCCTGCCGGTGCTGGCGCGCGACCTGCCGGTGTTCCGGGAAGTGGCGCGCGAACACGCGGCGTATTTCAGCGGAATGGGAGCGGCCGACCTGGCGGCGGCGCTGCGCGAGTGGCTCGAAAAGCACGGCGCGGGCATGGCGCCGGCATCGAACGGCATGCCGTGGATTACCTGGCGCGAAAATGCCGCCCAGCTGCTCGACGTGCTGGCCGGACGGCGCGAGGAAGTGCGCTGGCCGGCCGCCTGACCGGGTTAAGGCAGCGCTTTGACCGCCGGCGCCGGTGCGGCCGGCGCCACCGGCAGCATGCGTTCGGTAACGTAGCGCAGCATGTCGGTGTACACGGCGTTGCCGTCGTGGTACAGCAGCAAAATGTCGGTCTGGCCCGGATCGCGGTACATATACGTGCGCAGCGCGGCCAGCTGCGCCGGCGTGAGCAGGTCGATATTATTGGTCGCGAAGTGCTCCACCTCGCGGTAGTAGCGCGCATACCATGGCGAGACCTTCGAGCCGAAGGAATCGGAAATGATCAGCAGGCGGCGCGCCTGCGCCTTCGGATTGCCGAAGCGGCTGACGTCGCGCAGCACCTTGCCCGCCTCCACCTCCGGAAAACAGGTCTCGCCGAAGCAGCCCGTCACCTGCGACGCCGCCAGGTCCGGCTCGACGATCTCGCTCTCCAGGCTGACCCCATCGAACAGGTGCGACACGTCCGAATGGTGCATGTATTTCTTGGTCTGCAGCGGGGGCGCCTGGTCGAGCGGACGGCCCCAGAACGTGGCCAGGCTCAGGCGCACCACCTGGTCGAGCCCGTCCCCGGTCCAGTGGAACCAGGTCTTGGGGAACAGGGTCGCGCCGTGTTTGATTTCGCGCATCTGCGCCAGCGGATACAGCATCGCCGCGCTGGAGGCCGGCGCCAGCGTGCGCGAGGCGAGGATGGTGGCGACACCGGTATCGGTGCCCATGCAGCGCGGCGCCAGCCAGCGCGGCAAGTCTTCCGGATGGACCACCGGTGCCGACGGCACGATCAGCAGCCTGGGCGCCAGCCCGGCCGCGCGGTAGGTATCGAACATGCGGTTGATGTAGGGCACGATGGCGGGGTCGGGCACCACGCCGCTGCAGGTGCCGAGCACCGCCTGGAACGGCCGGTCGGTGGTGCCGTGGGCGGTGAGGAAGTAGCGCCCGTGGCGCCCGCTCGTCATCTGCACCGACGGGAATTCGCGAAATACCTTGAAGCGCAAGCGGTTGTTCATCTTGACCAAGCCGTTGCGGTAGCCGAAATGGTCGTTGATCCAGGCCGTGATCTTGGCTGGCGCTTCGCCCAGCTCGCGCCACGACGCCGGGCGCGGCGGCAGCTGCGCCAGGTTGGGGTCGTTCGGCTTGGTGCGGGCGTCGATCACCGAGACCACGCCGGGCACCGCCAGCACGGCCACCACGGCCAGCTGCATGGCGCGCCGGCCCAGCGCCGCGAAAATAGTCTTGCTCATGTCAGAAGCGGAAATAGATAAAGGGGTTGTAGGTGCCGGCCGCGAGGCTGGCGATGCACAGCAGCGACAGCGCCGCGGTCCAGACCAGGTGGCCGCCGTGCACCAGCACGGCCGGCATGCGCGTGGCCGCCGGCTGCGCTGGCGCGCGCAGGCGCCAGCAGGCCAGCACGATGCCCACCACCAGCGCCGTCAGCGAGGTGCCTTGCATGTCCAGGCGCCAGGTATGCAGCAGCGCGGATTCACCGTGGATGCCCGCCATGCTGCCCAGGTACTTGAGCGCGTACGGCACGTTTTCGGCGCGGAAAAATACCCAGCCGATCATCACGCATAGCAGGGTCCAGGCCTGGGCCAGGGACGCCGGCAGGCGCGCCAGCAGCCTGGCGCCGCCAAGGCGTTCGAGCACCAGCAGGGCGCCGTGCCACAAGCCCCAGATCACGAAGGTCGAGGCCGCGCCATGCCACAGGCCGCACAGGAAAAATACCAGCGCCAGGTTGAAGTAAGTGCGCACCGGCGAAGCGCGGTTGCCGCCCAGCGGAATGTACAGGTAGTCGCGGAACCAGCTCGACAGGCTGATGTGCCAGCGGCGCCAGAAGTCGGTGATCGAGGTGGCCGAATACGGGCGGTTGAAGTTGGGCGGGTAGGTAAAGCCGAGCATGTGGCCGATCCCGATCGCCATGGTCGAATAGCCGGCGAAATCGAACAGGATCTGGATCGAATAGCAGGCCACGCCCATCCAGGCGCTGGCGGCGTCGAGCTGCGACGGGTCGACCGCGAAAATGCGGTCGGCCGCCAGCGCCACGTTATTGGCGATCAGGACTTTCTGGGCCAGGCCCAGCACGAACAGGCGGAACCCCATCCAGATGCGCGCGTTGGTCAGCGAGCGGTGATCGACTTCGGCGGCGATCTGGCTGTAGCGCACGATCGGGCCGGCGATCAGTTGCGGGAACATGGCCTTGTACATGGCAAAGCGCAGGAAACTGCTTTGCGCCGTGATATCGCGGCGGTACACATCGACCAGGTAGGAAATGCCCTGGAAGACGAAAAACGAAATGCCCAGCGGCAGCACGATGGCCGGCAGCGCCCCTTCGCGCAAGCCCAGGCCATTGAGGATGCCGGCGAAAAAGCCCAGGTATTTGTAATACCCCAGCATCGCCAGGTTGAGCACCACCCCCGTCACCAGCAGCGCCTTGCGGCGCGGGCCGGCGCGCGCGATCAGGTAGCCGACGCTGTAATTGAGGAAGGCCGACAACAGCAGCAGCGGCACGAAGCGCGGTTCGCCCCAGGCATAGAACAGCAGGCTGCCGGCCAGCAGGACCGTGTTTTTCCAGGGGAGGAGGTAATACAGCAGCAGAAAGCCGGGCAAGAAATAAAAGAGGAAGACCGCTGAACTGAATACCATGGGTGTCTCGTCAGAAGAAAACAGCGGCGGCGCCCCGGAAGGGGGCGCCGCCGATTTGGCAGTACATTGTTGCTAATCACCGACAACGGGCCCGGCCGGGCCCGCAGTCTTATTGCCTGGCCGCCAGCGGCGGCGGCAAGATCATCTGGGTACCATTGCGCAGCACGTCATACATGGCGCCGCCATCGTGATACAGGAACAGGATATCGGTATCGGCCGGGTTGCGATACAGATATTTCTTCATTTCTTCCGCCTGTTCCGGCGTCAGCTCGTGGGTGTGGTTGGTACAGAAATGTTCCACCTCGCCGTAGTAGCGCGCAAACCACGGCGACATCTTTTCGCCGAAGGAATCCGAGATGATCAGCAGGCGGCGCTTGGGCGCCTTCGGATTGTCGAAGCGGCTGACGTCGCCCAAAATCCGCGCAATGGCCGGGATCTCGGGGAAGCAATCGCCGCCGAAGCAGCCCTTGATGCCGGAAGCGCCCAGGTCGGGCTCGACCACATCGCTTTCAAGCTTGATGCCGATGAACATATGCGACATGTCCGAGCCGCCCTTATAGCGGCGCAGCTGCATGGGCGGCTGGTCGAGTGGGGTTTTCCAGAATTGGGTCAGGGTGATGCGCGCGACCTCGTCGAGGCCATCGCCGGCCCAGTGGAACCAGGATTTGGGGAACAGGGACGCGTGCTTCTTGATCTCGCGCATTTCCTTGAGCGGATAAAGAATCGATGCGCGCGCTTGCGGCAGCAGCTCGGGCGAGGCCAGCACGCGCGCCGCGGCCGTGTTGGTGCTGGTGCACTCTTCCACCAGGTCGGACGGCACGTCTTCCGGATACACCGCCGGGGCCGACGCCACCACCAGCAGTTTCGGATCCATGCCCGCCGCGTGGAAGGTGGTAAACAGCTTGTTCAGGTAGGGAATGGTGGTGGCGTTGGCCTTGCCCTTGCCGCACACGGTCGTCATGGCCTGGTAAGGCCCGACGGTCTTGGCGTGCGCCGCCATGAAATAGCGCCCGTTCTGGCCGTAGGCCACCTGAATCGAGGGAAACTCATGGAACAGGTTGAAACGCAGCACATTGTCGGCCACGATGAAGTGGGTACGGAAACCGAAATGGTCGCTCACCCAGGCCGTGACCTTGGGCGGCATCTCCAGCCACTGCTGGAGCGTATGCGGACGCGCCGGCAGCGGCGTGAGGTTGGGATCGTTCGGCCTGCGGGTCGCCTTGATGGACATCAGCGCCGGCACCACCAGCATGAAGACGATGCAGATCTTGGCCGAGTGCCGGCCGATGCGCGCAAAAACTGTCGAAGCCATGTCAGAACCTGAAATAGATGAAGGGATTGTAGGTGCCGGCCGCCAGGCTGGTGATGCACAGCAGCGCCAGCAAGGCCGTCACCATCGCGCTGGTGCCGCTGGCGAGCGTGCCGTGGCGCGTGGCCACGATAGTCGGCACTGCCTTCGCTTCATCCTTGACGCCCGCTGCGGGGCGCAAGCGCCAGCAGGCCAGCACGATGCCGACCACCAGCGCCAGCGTGGCGGTATGGCCGATGTCATGGCGCCACGAGTGCAGCTCGGCCTGGCCATCGTAGGCGCCGAACATGCTGCCCAGGTACTTGAGCGCGTACGGCACATTATCGGCGCGGAAGAACACCCAGCCGATCATCACGCACAGCAGGGTCCAGGCCTGGGCCAGGGACGCCGGCAGGCGCGCCAGCAGCCTGGCGCCGCCCAGGCGTTCGAGCACCAGCAGGGCGCCATGCCACAAGCCCCAGATCACGAAGGTCCAGGCCGCGCCATGCCACAGGCCGCACAGGAAAAATACCAGCGCCAGGTTGAAGTAAGTGCGCACCGGCGAAGCGCGGTTGCCGCCCAGCGGAATGTACAGGTAGTCGCGGAACCAGGTCGACAGGCTGATGTGCCAGCGGCGCCAGAAGTCGGTGATCGAGGTGGCCGAATACGGGCGGTTGAAGTTGGGCGGATAGGAAAAGCCGAGCATGTGGCCGATCCCGATCGCCATGTTCGAATAGCCGGCAAAGTCGAACAGGATCTGGATCGTATAGCAGGCGATGCCGAGCCAGGCGCCCGGCGCGTCGAGCTTGGACGGATCGACGGCGAAGATGAAGTCGGCGGTCTGGGCCACGTAGTTGGCGATCAAGACCTTTTGCGCCAGGCCCAGCACGAACAGGCGGAACCCCATCCAGATGCGCTCGTTGGTCAGCGAGCGCTGATCGACTTCGCCGGCAATCTGGCGGTAGCGCACGATCGGGCCGGCGATCAGCTGCGGGAACATGGCCTTGTACATGGCAAAGCGCAGGAAACTGCTTTGCGCCGTGATATCGCGGCGGTACACATCGACCAGGTAGGAAATGCCCTGGAAGACAAAAAACGAAATGCCCAGCGGCAGCGCGATGGCGGGGAGCGCGCCTTCGCGCAAGCCCAGGCCATTGAGGATGCCGGCGAAAAAGCCCAGGTATTTGTAGTAGCCGAGCATCGCCAGGTTGAGCGTGATGCCGGTCGCCAGCAGCACCTTGCGCTGGCCGCCGGCGCGCGCGATCAGGTAGCCGAAACCGTAATTGAGGAAGGCCGAGAGCATCAGCAGCGGCACGAAACGCGGTTCGCCCCAGGCATAGAAGATCAGGCTACCGATCAGCAGGATGGCATTTTTCCATGGGAGGGAGTAATACAGCAGCAAGAAAATCGGGAAGAAATAGAACAGGAAAATTGCCGAACTGAAAACCATAGAATGTCTCGTCAGATGAAAACGGCAGCGATGGCGGCGCCGGATAGCGCGCGATTATAGCATCGCCTTGTTGCGAAAAATCGAAAATTGCCATAAATCAATCATTGCGATTGACGCGCGCGGACATGCCGGGCGCGCGCTTTCAGGGCAGCTTGCCGACCTCGCACAGCTGGTAGGGATCGCTGTCTTTACTGCCGCCGAAGCCAGCCTGGTAGACCACGCAGCTGGCGTCGTTGAAGGTCAGGCCGTAGCGCTTGAGGATTTCCTGGCCGGCTTCATGCACGCGCAGCTGGCGCGCGATGGTGTCGGGGTCGGGCACGGCGCCGCCCTGGCGCGGACCGGGTGCCAGGCCGTTGGCGGTGAGCATGACGTACAGCGGTCCCTTGCGCGCGGCGACCATCTGCGCCACGCGGGCGGAAAATTCAGGCGACTCGGGAAAGCCCGAACCGAGCGCGGCAAACGCCAGGCGCGCCGGGAAATTCGGTATCAGCCACGACATCGGCGGGTCGCCATGCACGGTAAACACCATGCTCTGTTCAGGATCGGCGAACACCGGCACCTGGGCCGTGACACTCTTCTCGCCATGGAAATGGTGGCCCCAGTTCACGCGCGGCAGGCCGGCGATGACGGCCAGCAGCACGCAGGTGGCGCCGATCACGCGCGCGGTGGGCAGCGCGCACAGGCGGTGCAGCAGCAGCCACAGTACCAGCGGCGCCAGCAGTTCGAGCGGCACCAGGTAGCGGTAGATGCCGAACAGCTTGATCCAGATCACATACGAGAGCGCGAAAAACACCAGCAGCATGCGCGCGCCGGGAGCGTCGGCGGCGGGCGCCGCGCTGGCGGATGGCGCCGGCGCGGCCAGCCACAGGCGGCGCAAGCGCTGGGCGATGAAGGCGATGAAGGCGATGTACACGATCGGCCACAGGATCTGGGTCATCGGCAGTTCGATCACGCGGCGCGGATTGAAGGTGAAGATGAAGGGCCACAGCAGGAATTCGGTCCAGTCCTTGGGCACCCAGCCCATGTCGGCCACGCTGATCTGCGCGGCCAGCGGGCCCTTGAAGATATTGTTAAATTGGGGGAACAGGGGATTGCCGAACGTTTTCCACATCAGCCAGTACCAGTGGCCGGCGGTGACGGCAATGCCGGCCAGGGTACCGAGGCCGAACACGAAGGCGGTGCTGAAACGCAGCCACAGGCTGGCGCGCAGGGTCAGCAGCGCCAGGCACAGGGCCAGCGCGTAGTTGGCATTGGTCAGTTTCAGGCCGGTGCCGGCGCCGATGACCAGGCCGGCCAGCGCGGCGACGATGGCGCCGCGCGCACCGCCCGCCAGCAGTTGCGGCCACTGGCGCAGCAGCAGCGCGATGGCGCCCAGCACGGTGAGCGAGGTCAGGTTGTCGCCCATGGTGTTGCCGAGCTGGCTGAGGAAGGAAAACCCGGCGCAGCCGGCCAGCGCCAGCATCAGCGGCAGGCGGTACGGCGCCGCCCCGGCCGCGGCCGGTTCGCCGGCGCGCAGCACCTGGCGCGTGATCATCAGCAGCAGCACGTAATTGAGGCCGTGCAGATAGCCCATCACGAAACCGGTGACGCGGCTCGGGAAATACGTGGCCAGGCCGTAATACAGCAGGTCGATGGTGGGATTGAAATAGCTCTGGAACTGGCCGGGATTGAGGTCGAAGCCGATCTTGCCGTTCAGGAAGGCGTACGGGTTATACCAGTGATAGTTGCGCAAATCCCAGTTGGAATCCTGCCCCAGCCACATCGATACCAGGCCGGCCATCACCGGCCCCAGCCACATCGACAGGCGCAGCACAAGGGCGCGATCGAGCCCATCCCACAGGCGCAGCACGCCGCCATCCAGGCGGGAAATTGCTCGAGTCAGTGCGTTCATGCCGTACCTGCGATAGAAAGGGGGATTAACAAAGAGGGATTAACGTTGAAAGACGAACCAGCGCGCGCCGACGAAATTGACCGCCATGCCGGCCAGCGAACCGGCGCACACGCCCCACGAGGCGATGTGGGGCACGTTCGGGAAGGTCCAGACGATGGCGCTGTAGGTGGCGAAGTTGACCGCCCCGCCGCCGCTCATGGCCAGCAGGTAGCGCCACCATTCGGTCCACAGCGAGATGCCGGCCGGATGGAAGGTGTAGCGGCGGTTGATCTGCCAGGTGGCGAATACCGCGCACAGGAAGGAGACGGCGCGCCCGGCATACGGATTCATGCCGGCGCGCAGCGCCAGCTCGAGCACGGCCAGGTCGACCAGCAGGCCGGCCACGCCGGCCACGCCGAAACGCAGGACCTGGATACCGAGCTTCATCGCAGACTACCCGGCTCAGGCATGCTTGACGCGCGGTCCCGAAATCGCCAGGTAGGCGAAACGCTTCTGTTCGATGCGGCCCTTGGTGACGGTATCGAGGATCAGGCCGCAGTTGAGCGAAATCACGCCGAACAGGCTCAGCGCCACGGACAGGATCGCGGTCGGCAGGCGCGGCACCAGGCCGGTTTCCAGGTAAGTCTGCAGCAGCGGGAAGGCAAAGCCGACGGCGGCCAGCATGAAGGCGAAAAACGCCAGCGAGAAGAAGGCCAGCGGCTTTTCGGTCTTGAACAGCTTGATGATGGTCCAGAGGATGCGCACGCCGTCGCGGTAGGTATTGAGCTTGCTGACCGAGCCTTCCGGACGCGAGCGGTAGATGGTTTCGACCTCGGCGACCGGCATGCGCAGTTCGAGCGCGTGCACGGTCAGTTCGGTTTCGGTTTCGAAGCCGGCCGAGTGGGCCGCGAACGACTTGGCGTAACGGCGCGAAAACACGCGGTAGCCGGACAGCATGTCGGTGAAGGTGTTGCCGAACACCGCAGCGACCGAGCCGGTCAGCAGGCGGTTGCCGAAGCGGTGCCCGAAGCGGTAGGCTTCCTGCTCGGTCGACACGCGCGTGCCGACCACCATGTCGAGGCCTTCATCGATCAGTTTTTCGGCCAGCTGCGGCGCCACGCTGGCGTCGTAGGTATTGTCGCCGTCGACCATGATGTAGATGTCGGCGTCGACGTCGGCGAACATGCGCCGGATGACATTGCCCTTGCCCTGCAGCGGCACATTGCGCACCACGGCGCCCGCTTCGCGCGCCAGGCGCACGGTGGCATCCTTGGAATTGTTGTCGAATACATACACCACGGCTTGCGGCAGGCAGGCGTTGAAGTCGCGAACAATCGCGGCAACCGTCAGTTCCTCGTTATAACAAGGCACGAGGATGGCGATGCTTTGATTAATTAGTTTGTTCATGGTTATACATTGAGTAAAAAGAGAAACGCCGCGGCGCCTGGCCGGAAAGCCAAGCGGGTGGCGGCATTACATTCAAGCAAATTATACATCTTGGCAACAACCAGACGGCAATGCGGCCGCCCCGGCACCAGGGCCGGGACCGTATCCGAAACCGGACCCGCCACGCGCTTACTGCTTGGGCGAACCGCCGAGCAGCACGGCAATCTTCTGCTTGGGCTTGGTGCTGGTGGCAACCTGGTCGGCGACGACCGGCGTGTTCTTCTTGGCCGGCTCGTACGGAGTCAGGAACCAGGGATCGACCTTCTCGCGGCGCGGATACGGGCCCGGGCGGCTCGAGGAACTGCTGGTGGAAGTGCGTTCGGAACTGCGCTCGCTACTGCTGCTGCGCTCGCCACTGCGTTCGCGCTCCGGCGGGCGCCCGGACGGACGGCCGGCGCTGCTGCCGGCGCTGCTGTCGTCGCGGCGCGGACGGCGCTCGCCCGAGGCATCGAAGCGCCCTGCGCTGGCGCTGGCGCTGGCCACGAAGCCGGCCAGTTCGCCGCGCGTGATCGTTTGCTTGATCAGTTTTTCGATATCGACCAGCAAGCGCTCGTCCTTGTCCGAAAACACCGACAGCGCATCGCCCGAGGCGCCGGCGCGGCCGGTGCGGCCGATCCGGTGCACATAATCTTCGGCGTTGTACGGCAGGTCGAAGTTGATCACGCACGGCAGGTCGGAAATGTCGAGCCCGCGCGCGGCCACGTCGGTGGCGACCAGCACGTCGATCTCGCCCTTCTTGAAGGCGTCGAGCGCGCCCATGCGTTCCTGCTGGGTCTTGTCGCCGTGAATCGCGGTGGCCTTGATGCCGCCCTGCTCCAGGTGGCGCGACAGGCGCGAAGCGCCGATCTTGGTGTTCGAGAACACCAGCACCTGCTTGAGGTCGCGTCCGCGGATGAGGAATTCGACCACGTCGCGCTTGGCTTCGTCGGCGACCTTGTAGACGATCTGGGTCACCTTGTCGGCGGTGGCGTTGCTGCGCGCCACTTCGATGGTCACTGGATCGGTCAGGAAGCTGTTGGCCAGCTTCTTGATTTCCGGCGAGAAGGTGGCCGAGAACATCAGGTTCTGGCGCTTTTTCGGCAGCAGGTTGATGATGCGCTGCAAGTCCGGCAGGAAGCCCATGTCGAGCATGCGGTCGGCTTCATCCATGACCAGCATCTGCACCTGGCCCAGGCTGACGTTTTTCTGTTCGATATGGTCGAGCAGGCGGCCCGGGGTGGCGATGACGATTTCGACCCCACCCTTGAGGATGATGGTCTGGCCCTTCATGTCCATGCCGCCGAACACCACGGTCGAGCGCAGCGGGGTGTGCTGGGCGTAAGCCTTGACGTTCTCGGCCACCTGCACCGCCAGCTCGCGCGTGGGGGTCAGGACCAGGGCGCGCACCGGATGGCGCGCCGGCGACATGCTCGGGCTGGCGTGGGCCAGCAGCAGCTGGATGATGGGCAGCGAAAAACTGGCGGTCTTGCCGGTGCCGGTCTGGGCCGCGCCCATGACGTCGCGCCCCTGCAGGACGATCGGAATGGCCTTGGCCTGGATCGGCGTCGGGTGGATGTAGCCCTGGTCCGTCAGTGCGCGCAGGATCTCAGGCGCAAGGCCGAAATCGGCAAACTTGACGGTGGGTTCACTGTCGGCTTCGATGGTAATCGGTGTTTCAGACATAAGTTTTCCGGGCGTTGGTTCGATATGCTCTACGCCCGGACAGGCCGACGCGGGGAACTTCCAGGATGGACGGGAACGAGCCGGGCAGTGGCAAGACCGGCGGCCAGCTCGAAGTGTGCCACGACAGCGTCGGCAGAACCGGACGTACGGACGTAGATGCAATAATAGTGCCGTAAACGATACCCTAAATCCCGGCAACTGTACATCGATATAAGATTAAGAAAGAGGTATTGCCGCAGAGTCAACTTGGTTTACACTGCCCGGGTTCCCCGGCATTCCTGGGGTGACCGGTACTGTAGACACCTATTTGACATGCCAACCGTATTTACCGCCCCCGCGCACTGCCTGTCCGCCCTGTTGCGTCCGCTGCTGTTCGCCTGCGTATGCGCCTGTCTGTGCCTGCAGGCCGCGGCCCATGCCAGCGCCACGCCGACCTCGCCGCTGCGCTTCAAGCGCCTCGCCTCCTTCGACTCGGACGAACTGTCCATCCTGGCGCTGCTGCAGGACCGCCAGGGCTTCGTGTGGATCGGCACCCACAGCGGCGGGCTGTACCGCTACAACGGCTACCACGCGGTCAAGTACGTCAGCAACGCCAACAGCGGCGGCAACCTGCCGCACGACCGCGTCTCCGACCTGTACGAAGACGCGGCCGGCACCATCTGGGTGGCGACCCAGAACGGGCTGGCGCGCTTCAATCCGCAGACCAACAACTTCACCCGCTTCGTGCCGCCGCCGGGACCGGGCGCGCAGCGCATCATCAAGGAGATCATCGGCGACGGCAAGGGCGGCATGTGGCTGGCCACCTGGGGCGGCCTGCAGCACTTCGACCCCGCCAGCGGCAAATTTACCCTGTACCTGCACGACGCGGCGCGCCCGGGCAGCCTGGCCAGCAACGACCTGAACGCCATCGCCATGGACGAGCGCGGCGGCCTGTGGGCCGCCACCTGGCCGGGCGGACTCGATTACCTGGCGCCGGGCGCCGAGCAGTTCGCGCATTACCGGATCGACCGCCCCGAGTCGCCCGACCCCAAGCTCAACATCGTGCGCGCCCTGCATTTCGCGCCCGACCGCACGCTCTGGATCGGCACCGAAACCGGGGTGGTGACTTGGCGCGCCGGCCAGCCCTGGAGCGCGCGCAAGCACGTGCCCTCGCCCGCCACCCGCATCAACTACCTGTACGGCGACCGCAACGACACGATCTGGGCCGGCACGCTGGCGGCGGGCCTGCTGCGCTGGGATAAAACCAAGGACCAGGCAGGCAGCACCCCCGTGCATTACGTGCACCGCGCCAACGATTCCTACAGCTTGCCGTCGGACGATATCCGCGCCGTCATGCACGACCGCAGCGGCATGCTGTGGATCGGCTCGATCACCGACGGCATCAGCCTCGTCAACCTCAACAGCGAAGGCTTCCAGCGCTACATTCCGTTCGATGTCGAGGCCAACAACCTGCGCCCCAACAATGCCATGCGCGCCATGGAAGGCGCGCCGGGCGGGCGCCTGTGGCTGGCCAACAATGCCGGCCTGTCGCTGTTCGACAGCGCCAGCGGCGCGGTGCTGCGCAGCTACCGCGCCGACGGCAAGCCGGGCGCGCTCAGCAGCAACATCGTGTACAGCCTGTACCAGCAGCCGGACGGGCCCTTGTGGATCGGCACCGCGGCCGGCCTGAACCGGCTCGACGGGGTCGAGGCACCGGTGCGGGTGGTCAGCTTCGGCTCGGTCGGCAGCGACTTCATCAACACCATCGCCCCGGCCGCCGGCGGCGCCCTGTGGCTCGGCACCGGCCAGCACGTGGTGCGCTACGATCCGGCCACGGGCGAGAGCACCCAGTTCCCGTCCGACCCGGCCCAGCCCGGCAGCCGCAGCGTGAACAGCACCACCACCATCGTCGAAGACCGGCTCGGGCGCGTCTGGATGGGCTCGGAATGGGGCGGCGGCGGGCTCGATGTGCTGGACCAGGCCAGCGGCAAGTTCCGCCATCTGCGCTACCGCGCCAGCGACCCCGCTTCGCTGTCCGACAACAACGTGGTGTCGCTGTACCAGGATCCGCGCGGGCGCCTGTGGGCCGGCACCGCGCGCGGCGTGAACCAGATCCTCACCGATGCCAAGGGCGCGATCCGCTTCCAGCGCTACGACGGGCCCGGCAGCGTCGGCCAGGTCAAGATCCTGGCCATGCGCAGCGACCAGGCCGGCCAACTGTGGCTGAGCACCGCCAATGGCTTGCTGCGGCTCGATCCGGACAGCGGCAAGGTGGCGCGCTTTTCCGCCGCCGACGGCATGTCGGAAGGATTTTCCTCGGGCGCCGCGCACGCCGCGTCCAACGGGCGCCTGTACTTCGGCGGTGTCAAAGGCATCACCGGGGTGACCCCGGCGGCGGTGCGCAGCGTCTCGGCCCCGCCCCAGGTGGCGATCACCGATATCAGCGTGTTCAACCGCTCGCTGCGCGACGGGCGCGCGGTGCCGGGCCTGCGCCTGGATGGCGCGGTGACGGCCCCGGTCAACCTGACCCTGGCCGGCGACGGCTCGGTGTTTTCGATCGAATTCGCGGCCCTGCACTTCACCGATCCGGTACGCAACACCTACAAATACCGCCTGGCCGGCTTCGACCGCGAATGGGTCGTGACCGACTCCGCCCACCGCAGCGCCACCTACACCAACCTCGATCCGGGCACCTATGTGTTTTCGGTGCGCGCCGCCAATCACCAGGGCATGTGGAGCGAGAACGCGGCCAGCATGACGGTGACGATCCTGCCGCCGTGGTGGAAAACCTGGTGGTTCCGCCTGATCCTGGCCTTGCTGGCGCTGGGTCTGGTCAGCAGCGCCTACCGGGCGCGCGTGCGCGACCTGACCCGGCGCCAGAAGCAGTTGCAGCACATGGTGGCCGAGCGCACCGCCGAGCTGGAAGCGAGCAACGCCAAGCTGGCGGCGCTGTCGAGCACCGACGGGCTGACCGGCATCAACAACCGGCGCGGCTTCGACACCGCGCTCGAGTCCGAATGGCGGCGCGCCGCGCGCAACGGCTATCCGGTGGCGCTGGCCATGCTCGACGTCGACCACTTCAAGAGCTACAACGACCATTACGGGCACCAGGCCGGCGACCAGTGCCTGCGCGCGGTGGCCGGGGTGATCGCCGCGCACGCGCGCCGCACCACCGACCTGGTGGCGCGCTACGGCGGCGAGGAATTCGCGCTGCTGGCGCCCGCCACCAGCGCCGCCGAAGCGCTGGAACTGGCCAACGCGCTGTGCCAGGCGCTGGAAAAACTGGCGCTGCCGCACGCCAAGTCGCCGTACGGAGTGGTGACGATCAGTATCGGGGTGGTGTCGCTGATGGCCGACGAAACGGGCAGCCCGGAGCAGCTGGTCGAGCATGCCGACCGCGCCATGTACCGCGCGAAGACCGAGGGCCGCAACCGCGCGCTGTGCGCGTGAGCGCTACGGCGCGCGCCTGAAGCGGATGCTGTGTGCCTGATGCGGCGCCCGCTACAGCGCCGATACGACGCCTGAGGCGGCGCCGCCGGCAGCGCCTCTCAGCGCTTCCAGCCGCGGTCGCGCGCGGCCCGTTCCGCGATCGGATCGAGCGTGTCGGCGCTGCGCAGCGTGACGGCGTCCTGCACCGCGCGCGGCATGCCGTTGCCGGGGGTAAGGTATTCGTTGCCGGTGCTGTCCATGCGCGCGTACAGGGTGATGTTCCAGCCGGTGCCGCCGCGGCAGGCCAGCCCGCCGCCGTTGGCCAGCCGGAAGCTGCGGCAGTACGCCCCTTCTTTCGACAGGAAACTGGTGCCGATGCGCACCGGCGCGTCCGCTTCCGGCGTGCCGGACAACTGCTGCGTGAGCGCGTGCGCCAGCGCGCCGCGCGCCGTCATGATGGAGCCCTCGCCATCGATCAGCGCCAGGCCCTCGCGCTGCAGCGCGGAGCTGATGCCGGCGCCGGCCAGCAGGCCGAGCACCAGCGTGGCCGCCAGGCCGCTCCAGGCGCTCCAGGACCAGTCGCGCGGCCCCGCGCCGGCCGGCTGCCCCGTCAACTGCGGCGCGGCCGGCGGCGGCGCGGCGCGGACCGCGCGCGCCGCATGCAGCTGCACCACCTTGGCCGAGCGCGCCGCCGCCGGCTGGCGCTGGGAGCCGCCCTCGCCCGGCGCGAAGCCGGCGAAGGCATTGCTGCGCTGGGCCTGCAACTGGCGAAAACGGGCTTCCAGCGCCGGGTCCTGGCGCAGCGCCTGGGCCACCACCTCGCGGGTGGCGGCGTCGAGCGCGCCGTCGGCGTAGGCCCTCAGGATGTCATCGGAAAAGCTCATGCTGCCGTCCTTGTTTGTCGGGATGCCCGCAGTGCCCGGGCGGCGCCGCTTGCTGGTGTATCTCTGTTGCGGTGATCGCTATATTATCATTCAGGCATGGCGGCATGGTGCGGCACCCGCTCCTCAGGATGTAATCAGGCCATGTTCGTCGAGCATATCGTGCAGCAATTCGAGCCGGATGACCGGATTGTCGAGCATCAACAGGCGGTATTTCTGGTCGTTCGGCAAGGGCAGCAGGTCGCACCAGCGGTTCGCGACCCAGCCGCAATCGTCGAGGCGGAACGGCGGCAGCACCGGCCAGCGCTGCTCGGGCACTTCGTCGAGCGAGGCCAGCACGCGGTCGAGGGCGTCGGCCGCGCCCTGCAGTTCGGACGGCACCGGCACCGCGTGGTCGTCTTCGAGCAGTTCGGTCTCGGCCATCCACAGGCCGTTGGCGCGGCGCTCGCTGGAGAGGATGCGAAAGCGCGCCGCGCCGCGGCAGGTGACCTGCATCAGTCCCGGTGCTGTCATGCCGCTGTCCTGCACCGAAGCGAGGGTGCCGGCCGGGTGGAAGCGCTCCTGGCCCTCGGGCGTGCGCACTTCGTGGCCCTCGGTCAGCAGGACCACGCCGAACGGGGTGCCGTTGGCGATGCATTTGCCCACCATATCGAGATAGCGCACCTCGAAAATCTGCAGGGGCAGCACGCCATCCGGAAACAGGACCGTACCGAGAGGAAAGAGGGGGAAGAAGAGGGTCGCCATCACCCCATGATGCCAGAATCCGGGCCGGCAGCGAAGCACGATTGTCGGCGCGCATGCGTAGCGGGTTATGTGTCGCGATTTTACTTTTTTTGCACCAAGCAACCCCTTTTTGGGGCCGCTTCCGTTACATTCCATGTCCCGCCAATGCGCAACAGTCGCAGCGGACAGACATAAAAACAGGAGAGCCATTCATGTCGCATTATCTCGCCGCCGGCCTGGCGCTGTTGCTGGCCGCGCTTGCGGGCTGCCAGCCGCGTGCCAGCGGGCCGGCGCCGCAGAAAACCATGCATGCGTTCCAGGACGAGGCGCAGCTGGACGCGTTTCTCAAGGATGCTGCCGAGCAGGCCGGCGAGCGCACGGCGGAGGCGGCCGTGCCGCCGGCGGGCGCGCCGGCCGACGCCGGGGCCAGCGCCATCGTGCGCGAACACGGCCGCCATCTGGTGCTGCTGCGGCGCGGCCGCCTGCTGACGGTCGATATCGGCAAGGACCAGCTCAAGCTGGTGGCGGCGCTCGATGCGCGCGCCCAAGGCGACGAGGTGCAGGAAGAGATGGCGGTGGCCGACGGCACGGTGGCGCTGATCGGGCGCCGCCCGGGCGGCACCGGCATCGCGCTGTTCGACATCGACGCGGCCGGGCGCCTGCGCTACCGCGCCAGCTACCAGCTGCGCGCCGGCCTGCACGGCGCGGCCATGCAAGAGAGCGTGCGCCAGATCGGCAGCAAGCTGGTGCTCTACAGCGCGCTCGCGCTCGATCCGCTCGCGGCCGACCAGCTCGCGGCCCTGCCGGCGCTGCGCGGCGCGCTGGCCGGCGCCGACCCGGCAGCGGCGCCCTTCACCCGCATCGCCCCGGCCAACCGGATCCACGTCAGCGAAGCGCCCATCGATCCGGACCTGGGCCTGGTGCTGCACAGCGTCACCGTGTGCGACCTGGCCATGCGCGCGCTGCGCTGCGACGCCAGCGCCGTGCTGGGACCGCCCGCGCGGGCATTCCACATGGCGCCCGAGGCGGTGTACGTCTGGAGCGCGCCGCACAAGGATGACGCCGGCGCCAGCCTGTACCGCATGCCCCTCAACGGCGGCGCCCCCGGCGCCATTCGCGTGAGCGGCGCGCCGCACGATCCGTCCGCCTTCCACGAAAGCGCCGATGGGCACGTGAACGTGCTGGTCGGGCCGGCCGGCGCGGGCCAGCCCTCCTGGCGCGGGCAGGCCGGCGCCGACGACCTGGCCCTGCTGCGGCTGCCGCTGACGGCCTTGTCCGACGGCAGCGAAAGCGCCGCGCCGTCCAGCTACAAGCAATTGCCCGCATTCGCCTCGCAGCAGCTGCGCAGCCGCTATGTCGGCCCGTGGCTGCTGTACGGCAGCGCCGGCGACGGCGGCGCGCCGCTGTACGCGCTGCGCTGGGATGGCACCGGCGCGCCGCAGCGCCTGGCGCTGGCGCATCCGGCCGAGCACATCGCGCCGATGGGCGACGATGCCGTGGTGACCGGTCAGGCGCAGGGCGAGCTCTCCCTGAGCAGCGTGCGGCTGCGCCAGCAGGCCGCCCTGGCCAACACCCACGTGCACGCCCTGGCCGAGGACAGCACCGCGGTGCGCCATGGCTTCCATTACACCTCGCAGCGGCCGGGCCAGGGCATGGTCGGCTTGCCGCTGGTGCAGACGCGCCAGCCGCAAGCGGCCGGAGAGCCGGACAACGTGGTGTCGGTGCTGTACCTGCGCAATACCGCGCTCAAGCTGCGCGAACTGGGCACGCTCAAGGCCCAGGGCGGCGAACGCGGCGATGCCCTGCCCCTGTTCGTGCAGGGCCGGGTATTCGCGCTGATGGGGGACGAGCTGGTGGAAGGAAAACTCAAGAACGGGCGCCTGCGGGAAGTGCGGCGCATCGACCTGGCACCGGCCAGCGCTCAGTAGGCGCGCAGCGCCTGTTCGAGTGCGTGCAGGCGCCAGCGCAGCCGGTCCGGTCCGGGATTCGGGTGCAGGCCGACCAGCACCGTCAGCTCGCCGCTCACGCGCGCGCTGCACGGCAGCTGCAGTTCGGTGGCGCGCTCGAAGGGCAGGCGGAATTGCTGCCCCGGCAGCAGGCGCAGGCCGCCGAACTGGTGCGGCACGCTGTCGCTGTTCCTCAGCAGCAGCACGTCGCGCAAGCCCACGGTCAGGCGCACCACCGGCGGCAGCACCTCGGCCCGGTCGCCGGCCAGGCGGCGTTCAGCGGCGCGCGCGGGAATGTCGAGCAGGAAGTCGCGGCTGCCCGGCGGGATCGGCGCCATCGCGGCCCAGACCAGCAGCAGCAGGCAGGCGCCGAGCACAATCGAGGCGAGCCAGTGGCGGCGCAGGTGCTGTTCCATGCGCCTAGCCGCCCGCCGCGGGCATCGCTGTCAAGGCCGGCAAGCGGGGCGTCAATCGATGATCGCGGCGCAGGCATCGGTCGGCAGGGCCGCCACTTTCCCGACCACGGGAACCATCTTGATCACGGCCGAACCGACGCGGCAGGGTGCGGCCATCACGCCGCAACCGCCGAGCACGGCTGGCAGCAGGAGAACGAGGGCGATGCGGCAAAGGCGGGCATTCATGGTAAATCCGGGCAAAAGTCTGTGTGAGGAAGAATTGTAAGTGGCGCGCGACATCGCCGACAAGAAATTCGAGGTAACAAAACGTTTACGTGCCACAAGAATGCTAGGATATTGCCCATGAACCCACCTGCCAGCCACGAGCATATCGGCATCGTCGCCTGCTCGGCCGAGGGTGCGGCGCTGTGCTACCGCACCATCTGCCACGAAGGCGCGCGCCTGCTCGGGCCGTACGAGCATCCGGAGCTGTCGATGCACTCGCATTCGCTGGCCGACTACATGCGCTGCATCGATGTGGACGACTGGCACGGCGTGGGCGAACTGATGCTCTCGTCCGCGCACAAGCTGGCCAGCGCCGGCGCCGACTTCCTGATCTGCCCCGACAACACCATCCACCAGGCGCTGGCGCTGGTGCAGGCGCGCTCGCCCCTGCCCTGGCTGCATATCGCCGATGTGGCCGCCGCCGAAGCGCTGGCGCGCGGCTACCAGCGCATCGGCCTGACCGGCACCCGCTGGATGCTCGACAGCGAGGTCTATCCCGAGCGCTTCGCCGCGCATGGACTGGCCACGGTGCGCCCGGGGCTGGCGGCGCGCATCGAAATCAACCGCATCATCATGGATGAACTGGTCAGCGGCGAGTGCAAGCCGGCGGCGGTTGCCTATTTCCAGAAAGTCATCACGCGCATGAAAGATGGCGGCTGCGATGCGGTGCTGCTGGGCTGCACGGAAATTCCGCTACTCATGAACAATGGCAATTCGCCCCTGCCCACGCTCGACACCACCCGCCTGCTGGCGCGCGCCGCGCTGCGCCACGCCACCGGGCAGCCCGCGTGAGCGGACGCGGCCGGATTGACAGGGGCGCGCAAAACTGCGAGGATACGTGCATGAAAATGATTAATTCACATGCCTTGGGTTCGAATTGGTGGCTGCGCTGACATCGCGCGGCGCCTGCACCATCATGTGTTTTCCATGAACGCCGCCTCGATTGGGCGGCGTTTTTCATGAGCGTTTTCCGATAGGGGCACCACCACCCGAGGGACTATCGACATGCCAACACCAGCAACCAGCGCAGCACCCATCATCCTGACCGGCGACCGCCCGACCGGCCCGCTCCACCTTGGCCACTACGTGGGCAGCCTGCGCAACCGCGTGACCTACCAGCGCGACTACCGCCAGTTCATCATGCTGGCCGACGCCCAGGCCCTGACCGACAATATGGACGACCCGGCCAAGGTCCAGCGCAACGTGATCGAAGTGGCGCTCGACTACCTGGCCACCGGGATCGACCCGGCCCAGTCGACCATCCTGATCCAGTCGCAGATTCCGGAACTGGCCGAACTGACCTTTTACTACCTGAACCTGGTGACGGTAGCGCGTCTGGAGCGCAACCCGACCGTCAAGGAAGAAATCCGCCTGCGCGGCTTCGAGCGCGACATTCCAGCCGGTTTCCTGACCTATCCGGCCAGCCAGGCGGCCGACATCACCGCGTTCAAGGCGGTGCTGGTGCCGGTAGGCGAAGACCAGGTGCCGATGATCGAACAGACCAATGAAATCGTGCGCCGCTTTAACCGCATCGCCGGCGCTGAAGTGCTGGTCGAAGCGAAGGCGCTGGTGCCGGAAATCGGGCGCCTGCCGGGCATCGACGGCAAGGCCAAGATGAGCAAGTCGCTCGGCAACACGATCAACCTGTCGGCCAGCGCCGACGAAGTGCGCGCGGCCGTCAAGAAGGTCTACACCGACCCGCTGCACCTGCGCGTGGCCGATCCCGGCCATATCGAAGGCAATATCGCGTTCGCCTACCTGGATGCCTTTGATCCGGAAAAGGAAGCGCTGGCCGAGATGAAGGCGCATTACCAGCGCGGCGGCCTGGCCGACAGCATCGTCAAGGCGCGCCTCGAACTGTGCCTGCAGGAATTCCTGACCCCGATCCGCGCCCGCCGCGCCGAGCTGGAAAAGGACCGCGGCCATGTGATGCAGATCCTGAAAGAAGGCACCGCGCGCGCACGCGAAGTGGCGGCGCGCACGGCCGACGAGGTCAAGCGCGCGATGGGTCTCAGTTACTTCTAAGTGACTTCTGAGTCACTTCGGAGCGCTCAGCGGTAGCGCGCCAGGATCTGGTCCACGCTGCCGTCGTCGATCAGGCCATTGATGGCCTGGTTGATCTCCTCGAACGGCACCCGCGCCGTCTTCGAGAAAGCGCACTGCGCCGTGAACGAGGCGAACACCAGGTCCTGGCGCAGGCGCAGGGTCTTGTTCATGCGCATCTGGTAGGCCAGGGTCGCCTTGCCGATCACGGTATGGCGCACGCCGCCGGCCATCAGCTTGCGCAGGTTCTCTTCCATCGTGGGCGATTCGCTGCGCTGGAAGCGCAGCCCCAGCACCTGCTCGACGCGCGGATAGCGGTAGCCCGCCACCGTCCCCACCGGGCGGTCGCGCAGGTCGGCCAGCGAGCGCACCGGCGGCGCGCCCTGGACCGAGGCGACCAGTTCGGCGTCGGGAATGAGCGGCCGGCTCCAGTCGTACTGCCCGTCGATCCAGAACGGACGCACATAACAGATGCCATCGGCCTTGCCTGTGGCCAGCGCCTCGCTCACCTGCTCCCCCGCCACGCTGACATGGACGATGCCGCGCCCGAGCCGCTGCGCGATCGCCTCGTCCAGGTCTTTCAGGATGCCGCCGCTGAGCTTATCGTTGTGAAACTGCGCCAGCGGCATGTTCTGGTTCAGGGGCGCGATCATGACCAGGTCGGCACCCGGCGCGGCAGCACCTGCGAGAGGGACAATCAGCGCGGCGAGGCAGGCGGAACGCTTGAACATGGGTTGGCCAGGTGGTCGGACGGTGTGTCCAATGTACCATCGCCGCCATGATCCGACGCATTATTTTGTTGCTCTGCGGCCACGGGAGACGCGTAAAAGCGCCGGATGCGCAACAGGCGCCATGCGGCCAGCATCAACAGGCAGGCGGGGCCGGCAAGATAGAGCAGCAAGGGATCGGCGCCGCGCGCGGGCGAGACCAGCAGCGGCGACTTCGCCAGCAGCCAGCCGAGGATGAGGGCGCCGCACAGGTAGCCGGCCAGCACCCAGCGCGGCGTCGGGCTGATGAAAGCGGAAAAATGCCGCACGGTCCAGCCCAGGGCAGCCAGGCTGACCCAGCCCATCAGAACCGCGCCGGCAAAGCCGGCGGCGGGCAAGGATGAGGCCAGCGTGCGCGGACCGAGCACGGGAAGCAGGAAGAAGCCGCCGACCACGGTCATGAAACACCAGGCCAGCACCGCCGGCAGCGAGCAGATGGCGAAGAGAATGGCGAGCAGCCGGGGGATGCGCATGGCGGGAGGGGAAATTGCTCAAGGGGCGATCATACCCTGCCCCGCCTCACCATGATGCAGGCGCGGGAGAACCTGCCTTGGCTTGGCGTTGCTACGGCCATTCACTACACAGCGACCAACTCGACTCTCTCAAAGACGATCTTGTCCAAGTGCTGTGGTCTAATTTGCCCGGACACCTCAATAGGTGGAAAATCCACCATCTGAGGAGTAATACATGGCAACAAGAAAACGGAAGACATTCGATCCCAGCCTGAAGCTGGAAGTGGTTCGAATGATCAAAGAGCAGGGACAGAGCATTCAGAACGTCAGCGAGAGCATGAGCATCGGCCAGACCGCGATTCGCCGCTGGCTGACCCAGTACGGTGCTGAGCAGAGCGGCCAGCCGGGCATCGGCAAGCCACTCACTGCCGAGCAGCAGAGGATCCGGCAATTGGAGGCGGAAAATCTGCAGCTGAGACAGGATGTGACTATCTTAAAAAAGGCCTCGGCCTTCTTTGCCCGCGAAATGAAATGATGCATCAGCTCATTGTTCAACTGCAAAAGGAGGCCATTCCGGTTCAGAGCAGCTGCCGCATCCTCGACGTCAGCCGGTCCGGTTTTTACGCGTCGCAGCGCCGCTCCATCAAGCCAGTCGTCTGCAAGGAAACCGTGCACCTGAAGGCTTTGTTCATGGCAAGCCATCAGAGCTACGGCAGCCGTCGGTTGGTCACGGCCATGGCTGGCGAAGGCTTCCAAATCGGGCGTTACAAGGTGCGCAGTTTGATGCGTAAGGCGGCCTTGAAGCCCGTCTGGAAGCGAAAATTCGTTCACACGACAGACAGCAAGCACGACCTGCCTATTGCCGCCAATGTGCTCAATCGGCAGTTCAATCCAACGGCCCCAAATCTGGCATACGTCAGCGATATCACGTACATTCGCACCGCCGCAGGATGGTTGTACCTGGCCACAGTCCTGGACTTGTACGCGCGCAAGGTGGTCGGCTGGGCCATGGCACCGAGCATGCCTGCTAAGCTGGTCTGCGACGCATTGAACATGGCCATTCAACAGCGGCAACCGGCACCGGGACTCGTCGTCCATTCGGACCGAGGCAGCCAGTACGCGAGCGAGCTTTACCAGGATCTGCTGGCAGAACACGGCTTCGTTTGCAGCATGAGTCGTAAGGGAAATTGTTGGGACAACGCCGTTGCAGAGCGCTTCTTCTTGAACCTCAAGATGGAGCGTGTCTGGCAGCGCCAATATGCCAATCATGCCGAGGCCAAGGCCGACATCACCGACTACATCGTCGGCTTTTACAACTGCAAACGCATCAATTCAGCATTGGGCAATCTGTCGCCCGCCGTCTACGAACGGAAAATGGCAGTACGCGAACCTATCGTTGTGTCCGAAATAACTTGACCACAGCAAAGCTCTTCCGTGCCAACATCAAACTATGCGTAGCCTGCATCTCCATCCAGGCTTCTGCGGATAGATCAAACACATTCGAGAGCCTCACAGCCATTTCTGCAGACAAGTCGGCTTTTCCCGAAATAACACGAGAGACACTGGATTTGTCAACTTGCAGGCGCTTTGCCAAGTCACTCTGGGTCATGCCCAAGGGTTCAAGGTAAACCTCGGACAGGTACTCACCTGGATGCATCGTGATCATATACCCCCCCGATAAGTGCGCGTTGCGCAACAAGCAACGCATATTGCAAAAAACTTGACTTTCAGAATTTTGCTAGTGTAATTGAAAAACTTGTTTCAATAGATAAGAATGCGCATATTCATTACAGCATACATCATACCAACTCCGTTCACGGGTGTCAACAATAAGTTAGATAATTTAACCCATAGAAAGAGATAACTGCATGATTAGTAAAGAAAATTCATTCATCCACAAAGGCCTGGAGCGATTCTGGAGCTCCGGCGGGGTGGATCACAGCAAAATTAACGCCGCCCACACGAAGACGCTGCGAATGAACCTGACTCACTTGAACGCTGCGCGCAGTCTGCAGGATCTGCAGGCCGGACAAGGGCGCCAAAAAATCGTTGAAACCTCTCAGTGGGCATGAGAATCGATACAGCATGGAAGTCAATGGGAACTGGCGTCTCACGTTCACACTCGACGATCCTCAGACCGGTTTAGTCAGCAAGATTGACCTGGAAGACTTGCACCAGCCTGGGGGAGCGAAACGGCACTAGCTTCTGCTCAGAAGTCGACGCCTGCCGACAGCACCACGCTGCGCGGCGCGCCCGCGATCAGGGTGCCCCAGGTCGACGCGCCGGCCCAGTAATGCTTGCCCGTCGCATTGCGCACGCCGGCGCGCAGCACCACCGGTTTGCCGGGCGCCGTGGTGCGGTAGCGCGCACCCATGTCGAGAGTGGTCCAGCCATCGAGGCGCTGGGTGTTGGCCTGGTTGGCGTATTGCGCGCCGCTGTGCTGCAGTGCGCCGGTCAGGGTCAGCCCGGCCAGCAGCGGCACATCCCACTCGCCACTCATCGTCACGTGCAATGTCGGCACGCCGACCGCCGTCTTGCCGAGCGTGGCGGCGCTGTTGGTCTTGACCAGCTCGGCGTCGGTCCAGCTGGCGCCGCCGAACAGGCGCACGTCCTTGCCAAGCTTGCCGTAGCCGTTGACTTCGATGCCGCGGTTGCGCTGCTCGCCATCGGCGGCGTAGCGGTTGGCAGTGAGCTGGCCGCTCGGACGGGTGATCTGGAACAGGCTCACGCTGGTCACCAGGCTGCCATGGTCGAGCCGCGCGCCGATCTCCTGCTGCCGGGCCTTGTACGGCGCGAACGCTTCGCCGGCGTTGACGGCGGTATCGGGCGCGCTGTCGCCCTTGCTCAAGCCACCGGTGTGGTTGGCGTACAGCGACACCTGGCGCCACGGTTTGAACACCACGCCGGCCATCGGCGTCACCGCGCTGCGGTCGTAGCGCGCGGTGGTCGCGCCGGCCGCGCCGAAGGTGTCGGAACGGATGGTTTGCCGGCGCAGGCCCAGCATCACCTGCAGGCGCTCGTCGAACATCGAGAGCATGTCGGCCAGCGCCACGCCACCCAGGCGGTTGGCCGAGCGCTTCGTCACCGCCGCCGGCGCTGCCACGTCCTGGGCCGGCTGAACTACCGGCGCGTACAGGTTCGACGTGTAGGCGCGGCCGGCCAGGGTACCCATCGCCAGGCGGTCCTCGTACCGGCTCCATTCCATGGTCAGCTGATGCTTGATGCCGCCCCCGGCCAGGCGCGCGCGCAGGCCGGCGCTGGCCGAACTGCGCTGCACGTCGAACGCGGCGCGGGTCGGCACGACGCTGGTGTCGCCGGCGGCGTTGACAATCGAGGGCGTGTTGAACAGCCGGCCGACGTCGCTCTGGGCCGTACCGGCGCTGGCGAACAGGGTCAGCTGCTCGTGCGCCTCGAGGTCGGCGCGCAGCAGGGCCGAGCGCTCACGGCTGTCGTACCATTCCCAGCGCTGGGTCAGGTTGGTGCGGCCGCCGGGCGCACGCGGCACGGCCAGGCCGGCGCCCGGCCAGGGCCGGCGCGATGGGGCGTCGACATTGTCGCGCTGGTCGATCAGGTCGAGCGTGGCGCGCAGGCGTTCGCCCTGGTAATCCAGCGCCAGCGCACCCAGGCTGCTCTTGCGCGATTGGTTATCGATGGCGGTGTCGCCGCCGCGGTGGCTGCCGTTAAAGCGCGCGCCGAACGCGCGATCGGACCCGAAGCGGCGCGCCAGGTCGATGCGCGCGCCGGCTTGGGAGGCGCTGGCATAGTCGGCCTGCACGCGCGTGAGGTCGGCGCCGGCGCGCTTGGGCACGACGTTGATGCTGCCACCCACGCCGCTGTTGGGCGACATGCCGTAGATCATGGCCGCCGGCCCCTTGAGCACTTCGACCCGCTCGGCATAGTCGGGCAGCAGGCGGTAGTTGGGGGCGACGCCGTACAGGCCATCGAAGGCGATTTCGCCGATGTTGTTGTCGCCGATGGCGAAGCCACGGATGAAGAAGGAGTCGGCCACGTCGCCGCTGGGCGCGGTACTGCGCACCGAGGGGTCGCGCGCGACCACGTCGGCGATCGTTGCCGCCTGCTGGTTGTCAATGGCCTGGGCGGTGAAGCTGGTGAGGTGGAACGGGGCGTTCATGACGTCGACGTTGCCGAGCATGCCGAGGCGCCCGCCGCGCGCGATCTGGCCGCCGGCGTAGGCGTCGGGAAGTTCGCCCGGCGACGCTTCAGCGCTGGCGGTCACGGTCACGCCGGGCAGGGTCGCCGGCGCCGCCTGCACTGCGGCCGGCAGCGACTTTTTTAGCGTGTAGCTGCCATCGGCGCGCGCAGCCAGTTCGAGGCCACTGCCGGCCAGCAGGCGCGCCGCCGCCTCGGGCGCCGGGTAGCTGCCCGCCAGCGGGGCGGCGACCAGGCCTTCGGTCATGGCCGGATCGAACGACAGCGCAATGCCGGCGTGGACGGCAAAACCGGACAGCGCGCGTCCGAGCGGGCCGGCGGGCAGGTGGTAGCTCTGGACGGGCACCGTGTCGAGCGTGGCGGGGGCGGCGCTGGCGACAGGGCCGGCCAGGGCCAGGCCAAGGACGGCGATACGGACGGCGTGATGAAGCGGCGTTGGGCGGGGGTGCGGCATGGCGGTCATCCTTTGCGTGAAAATGGCGGGTTCACCAGGCATGCCAGCCGGCTCCGGAAAAAGTATCACCCCGGCCGATGTTTTTTTGCAGGCACCAGGGTCATCCACCATCCGCCCAGGCGTGCCTGGACTTGCAGCGGATAGGTGGCGGCCAGCATGGCCAGTGCGCGCTCGACTTCGGCCGCGCTGCCGACCGGGAAGGCGCCGGAGACGGGCAGCGCCGCCAGCGCCGGGTCGCAGCGCAGCACGCCGCCGCGGTAGCGCGCCAGTTCGGCGAGCAGGCTGGCCAGCGGCATTTTGTCGGCCAGCAGCATGCCGCGCGTCCATGCGGCGCCATCGCCGGCGTCGGCGGGCGCGGCGGCGGCGCTGGCGCTGAAGGCGCTTTGCTGGCCGGCGCGCAGGGTCAGGGAGGCGCCGTGCGCCGGTTCGATGCGCACCGCCCCGCCGAGCACGGCCACGCTGGTGCGGCCATCCTGCGCCCGCACGGTGAAACGCGTGCCGAGCGCTTCGATGCGGCCGTGCGCGCTGGCGACGCGCAACGGACGATGGACGGCGGCGCTGTCGGGCGCGGTCTGGACCAGGATCTCGCCTTCGCGCAGCACCAGCAGGCGCTGCGCCGCGTCGAAGCGCACGTCGATGGCGCTGGCCGTGTTGAGGGTGACGCGGCTGCCGTCGGCCAGCAGCACATCGCGCCGTTCGCCGTGGCCGGTGCGGTGCCCGGCCGCGTGCATGCGCCAGCCCAGCCAGCCGGCCGGCAGGATCGCCAGCACGGCGCCCGCCGTCGCCAGCGCCTTGCGCCGGCCGCGCCTGGCCGGCCGGTCCAGCAGCGGCAGCGCCAGGGCCGGCGGCAGGCCGCCCAACTGGTTCATCAGCGCTTCGGCGCGCTCCCATGCGCGGGCATGCTCGGGGCTGAGGCTGCGCCATTGCGCACAGGCGGCGTGATCGGCATCGCCGGCCTCGCCGCTGTGCAGTTGCGCCAGCCAGCCGGCCGCCTCTTCCAGGATGCGCGGCGCGATCGGCTCGCTCACGCGTCGGCCAGCATCAGGCAGTGCAGGAAGGCTTGTTTCATGTAGCGCTTGACGGTGACGCCGGACACGCCGAGCAGCACGGCAATGTCGTCGTACTTCGTGCCGTCGAGCTGGGACAGCAGGAAGGCGCGCCGTACCGGCGGCGGCAGGGCGTCGAGCATGGCATCGACCCGCTGCAGGGTTTCCAGCAGCAGGTAGCGCTCTTCCGGTGACGGCACGCTGGCCTCGGGCAGCCGGGCGATGGCATCAAGCCAGGCCCGCTCCAGCGCCTGGCGCCGGTACCAATTGACCAGGATGCCTTTGGCGACGGTGGTGAGATAGGCGCGCGGCTCGGCGATGCGGGCCACGTTGCGGGCCGCCAGCACGCGCACGAACGTGTCTTGCGCCGGGTCGGCGGCCTGTTCCGAGCAACCCAGCTTGTGGCGCAGCCAGCCGTACAGCCAGCCGTGATGGCCGCGGTAGAGCGCGTGCATTTCTTGCTGTAGGACGAGCTCGGCGGCAGGCATGTGAATTCAAACGCAAATGAGAATTGTTCTCATTTTAACCCATGCGGAATCGAGCCGGCAATCTGCCGCCTGCCACACACTTGCCGTCGCCGCCGCGAAATGAGGTGGTGTAACGACACCGCTCTTATCTGAACAGCAAGAGCGCCCCCTGCCCTTGCCGGCCAAGCTTGCCAACTGCGTCATTCCGATCCGGCGTTTTCCCCTTTTCTGTCTCAATCGCGCCACTCTGCTGCGTGAGTCTTCCGCGCAAGCGTACAAATGGCATACACTATGCGTTTCCCATAAGCATCAATATTTTCGGATGAGCTACATCTTGAAAGTGGTGGTCCCGCCAGTGCCTTCCGACAATCTGTCTGTCCGGGGGTTTGCCAACACGCTCGCGCATACGTCGATGGGCTTGCCGCCGTCGGCCCGTCTGCTGCAGTTTTACGAAGCGATCACGGCCAGGTATCCGTGCGCGTCGAGCGGCGCCTACAGCAGGGCCAGCGCAGCCGCATGCCCATGGGCCGACACGCCGCTGATCGATTGCCTGACGGGCGACATCGGTGTGATCAGCCTGTCGTACAAGAATATCGAAGTGCTTTCCTTCGTGCTGCGCCGGGCGGGTGCGCTGTCGCTGACCGTGATCGACACCCAGGCCGGCCTGGTGTACCGTCCGGCGCGCTTTCGCGTGGTGCTCACCAGCATCCAGAAAAACGTGAACACGGCGGCCATGCTGGGCAAGCTGGTGCCGCTGCTTAAATGCACGCCCGAACAGGCGGCCTCCATGCTGGCCATGCCGAACGCGGTCCTGCGCGGCCGGCTCGACCACGTCACGGCGCAGCGCCTGGTTACCACCATGCACCTGCTCGGCTGCAATTGCAGCGTTGAGAAAGAACCATCGCGCTCGGCGCAAAAAGCGGCGGCCAAGGCGGCTGCGGCGCCCGGCGCGCTGCGGGTGCCGGCCCCACGGGCACGCGCACAGGCGCGGATGCCGGCACCGTTTGCGATGGCGTACAAGGCCGTCGCCAACCGCGCCGTCTGCTTTGTGCAAGCGCTGCTCGAACGCCTGTGGGAACGCATGACGGCCACCCGCCCGTATTCCTGATGGCGTGAGGCGCCGGCCCTGGCCGCCATGGTAGGATGCGCGCGGCGGGCTGCCGCGTGCGGCGCCCTCCTCCACGGCCACCAAGGACTTCCATGAAACTGCTGCTGAACACGATCGGTTGCCTTGCCGTGCTGCTGGGCATCCTCGGCATTTTCCTGCCATTGTTGCCGACCACGCCCTTCCTGCTGCTCGCCTCGGCGTGTTTTGCACGCGGTTCGACCCGCATGCACGCCTGGCTGCTGGGGAACAAAGTCTTCGGAAAATATCTGAGCGATTTCGAGCAGGGCCGCGGCATTCCGCGCCGCGCCAAGATCACCATACTCGTGCTGATGTGGGCCTCGCTGGGGTATTCGATGCTGCGCCTGCAGCGCACCAGCCTGACCCTGCTGCTGCTCTGTATCGGCGCCGGCGTGACGATTTACCTGCTGCGCTATGTGCCCACGGGTGCAGCGCGCGCGGCGCGGGTCGATGGCCCCGGCCCGGGCTGATGGCGCGTTGACGCGCCCGGTTTGACGCGGACAAAAAAAAGCCGGGAGCGCCCGCTAACGGCACTCCCGGCTTTTTTACGCATCAATTAATGCATGATGCCTTCTTTGACAAAATACTTGCGCGCATAGGCGAGCAGCTGGCCATCGTTCGGGTGGTCGACGGTTTCGACGCTGACCACTTTGGCGGCGATGGCGGCGTGCTGCTTTTCCAGGTGCTTGATGAAAACCAGCTTTTCCTGGCCAGGGCCGACGATCAGGATTTCCTGAGCGGCTTCGATGGCGGCGGCGATTTCGTTCAGGTAATCGGGATTCTGTTCCGATTCGATGCTGGCATCGACGCCGGATTTTTTATGCTGCGAGTGCACGGAGGCAGTCTTGATGACTTCCGATTCGGCGGCATCGCGCGTGAAATGGATAACGTGTGCTTCGGCCTGGTCGAGCCAGACGACGACGTGATTGAATGACATGGTGGTATTCCTTGAGATGAAGCGTGATCGTGCGCGGACGGCGGCCAGGGATATCAGGCGCGACGCAAAAAAGACGACGCGGCTTCTGGGCCGCGTCTTAAACGGAAACTGCACCGGCTGGGGGCCGGCGCGTTGCAATCGAATGAGGCCATTGTGCCCGCGTGCGGCGGGCCCGTCCGTTCGGAAGCGCACGTAGCCGGAATGTCAATTTTTTAGACGGCGATGGCCGCTTCAGCGCCCCTGCAAGATCGCTTCCAGCGCCAGTTCGGAGCTGTTCAGCGCCCCTTCGACAAAACCCTGGTAGTCGGAATACGCTTCGCCGACGATATGCACGTTTTTCGCGCCGCAACCGAAATCGAACGCCTTGAACGCATCCATCACTTTCCATGAGCGCACGCCCGGCTGCCAGCCATGGTTGGCGGCACCGTACGGCGCGCGCGCCCAGTCGCGGATGCCGTAGGTGATGATCGAATTCCGGATGTAGGCCGTGGCCTGATCCAGTGTCTGGTCGCGGAACACCGCCTTCGAGTGGTCGTTGAGCTTGAGGTGCGATTCGTTCGTTTCCAGCAGGCGCTTGACGTCGCGCGCGACGAACAGGGCAAAGGCGTCCACAATGCGCGCATCCTGGTCGACTTCGGCGCGGTCGTGCTTGTCCGGTTCGCTCAGGTAATGGCGCCAGAACTCGGTCGACGGCCGGTCCATGTACAGCAGCACCATGCCGTGGCCGTCCATATCGCGCCCCTGCTGACGGCGGAAGTAATGCACTTCGCGGGTCGGCAGGCAGTTGGCGTATTGCTGCGGCGGCTGGTCGTAATCCCACCAGGGCGCGTTGCTAACGAAGAAAATCTTCAGCATCGGAAAGCCGTTGACGGCATCCAGATGGGTTGCGATATGTTCGGGCAGATGCTGCGCGAGCTTGACCAGCGGCATGCGCGGCAGCGCCAGGATCAGGCGCGCCGCCTGCAGCTTGATGGTGTCGTTCTTGGTGCGCACGTCCAGCTCCATGGTCGCCTGCCCCAGCGCGGTGGGGCGAAAACCGAGCAGGGTATGGCCGCCGGCCAGGGTGATGTTGGGCAGGCTGTGGATCTTGGCCATCAGGCCGTCGGTCAGCTTGGCCGAACCGCCGGCGATGCTGGCCAGCTTCTGGCCCACGGTTTTCAGCGCGCGCAGCCACCAGATGATCCATTCGATCGCGTTCAGGTTTTCCGGAATCATGTGATAGAAGGTGCCGGTGTCGCGCAGCTTGACCAGCGCGCGGTGGCTCAGGATGCCATGGCCGGACATCACGTTCCAGAAACCGGTGGCCCACAGCGGATGGCCGTGCAGCTGCGCATGGCGGCGCAGGCGGTTGTAGTCCGCTTCGCTCAAGCCGTCGATCCAGTCCTGGTCGTTGGGGTCGCGCCCCATCACCAGCATGATGCCGCGCTTGAGCAGTTGCAGCGAGTTCAGGCCCTGTTCTTCGGGCGGCAGCTGGCTGTCGGGCGCGCTGATTTCGTCGGCCGAGGGACCGGAAAAGTCGACCAGGCTCACGCCCAATTCGGCGCACAGCTGGGCGAAGCGCGGCTGCAGGGTCGGCTCGAAGCGCATCGGGCCGTATTCGGCGATGAAGCCATCCATGTCTTCGGTTTCGATGCGCCCGCCCCAGCGGTCGGAAGACGCTTCCAGGATCAGGACCTGGTGCCCGGCTTCGGCCAGGCGGATGGCGCAATACAGGCCGGAGACGCCGCCGCCGGCAATGACGATTTGTTGTTCTGACATGGGAACGATTCACGCGGATGGGGTGCCTTGGACACCGAGGGCGCGATTGTGCCATGTAATTGATGAGCTTGGCAGGGGTGACATCGCCACGTTGACGGTGTTAGCGCTACCGCCGCAGCGCCGCCGTCGCGCGCGATTGCGCGGCTTGGGCCTGGATCCATTGCGCGAAAGCGCGCGCGCCCGAGGCGGCAAAGGTGTCCCGCAGACCAACCAGGTAATAGCCGAACTGCGTCGGCCATTGCTGCTCCAGCGCCTTGCGCAGATGACCTTTCGCCAGGTCGGCGCCGGCGTAGATATCGCGCACCAGCGCCAGCCCCTGCCCTTCGATGGCGGCGCGCACCAGCAAATGCTCATCGCTGAACGAGATGCCGCGCCGTGCCTTGGGCGATGCGCTGCCGTGGGCCTGCAGCCACAACGACCAATCGCGGCGTTCACCGTCATGCAGCAGGGGGTAGGCCAGGCAATCGGCAGGGCAGCGAATTGGCGGCCCCTCGCGCAGCAACGCCGGCGCCCCGACCACGATCATTTCGGGCGACATCAGCCAGCGCGATTCGAGTCCGGGATAGCTGCCCAAGCCGTGCCGGATGGCGAAATCGACCGCGTCGTTTTTCAGGTCGACCACGCGCGCATCGCTGTCGATCGACAGCGACACGTCCGGATGGCGGCTGGCGAAGTCGCCCAGGCGCGGCAATAACCAGCCGGAAGCGAGCGATGGCATCACGCTCACCACCAGTTGCCGGGTCGCGTGATCCGCCAGGCTCCGGCGCGAGACCGTTTCGATCTGCTGAAACGGCGCCCGGATATCGGCATACAAGGCCGCGCCGGCCGCGGTTGGCGTGACGCCGGCACGGGTGCGCTCGAACAGGCGCTGGCCGTGCCGCAGTTCCAGCTCGCGCATGCGCTGGCTGATGGCGCCGGCGCTGACATGCAATTCGCGCGCGGCCTCTTTCATGCTGCCGGCGCGGCAAACGACAAAGAACGTATAAAAATTCTGGAGCGGGATGTGCATGGCTTCACTTTAGCTCAGCTAACGTGACAGCGGCAACAGATCGTTTGCGCTCACCGATCGCCGGCTTTACGCTCGGGGCTCCCCATTTGAAAAGGCCGCCGCGCATCGCCATGACTACCATTTCCCCGTTTCGCCCGGCACTGGAACGTGCCCTGAGCCACGCGCTGGCCCATCTGGATCATCTGGAGCAGCAACCGGTCGGCGCCCGCGCCAGCCTCGATACCCTGCGCGCACGGCTGTCCAAGCAGCTAGGCGATGGCGGCACGCCGGCCGCGCAAGTGATCGACGAGCTGGCCGCCGACACGGCCGGCGGCATCACTGGCAGCGCCGGGGGGCGCTTCTTCGGCTGGGTGATCGGCGGCGCGTTGCCGGCCGCGCTGGCGGCCGACTGGCTCACCAGCGCCTGGGACCAGAACGCAGCCGCGTATGCCTGCGCGCCGGCCGTGACCGTGATTGAAGAGGTCTGTGGCGCCTGGCTGAAGGAATTGCTCGGCTTGCCGCGTGGCGCCAGCTTTGCCCTCACCAGCGGCTGCCAGATGGCACACGCGACCGCCCTGGCGGCGGCCCGCAATGCGCTGCTGGCGCGCCGTGGATGGGATGTGGAACGCGATGGCCTGTGCGGCGCGCCACCGATCCGCATTCTGAGCGGCGACCAGTTCCACGCCAGCATCACGCGCGCGGCCCGCTTGCTGGGCCTGGGCACGGGCGCCGTGACCGGCCTGCCCGTCAACCAGGCTGGCCAGCTCGAAGCGGCGACGCTGCAACAGGCGCTGATCGACAGCGCCGGCGCAGCGGTCATCGTGCTGCTGCAGGCGGGCGACCTCAACATCGGCGCCTACGATCGTTTCGCCGAGCTGATTCCCCTGGCGCACCGCTATGGCGCCTGGGTGCATGTGGATGGCGCCTTCGGCCTGTGGGCCAACGCCAGCGCGCGTTATCGCCATCTGCTCGCTGGCGTGGCGCAGGCCGATTCCTGGGCGACCGACGGCCACAAGTGGCTCAACGTGCCCTACGACAGCGGGTTTGCCTTTATTGCCGATGCTGCTGCGCAGCGGCGCGCCATGTCTTACGAAGCCAGTTATGTTGCCCACAGCGATCAGGTGCGCGAGCCGGCGGACTGGAATCCGGAATGGTCGCGGCGCGGGCGCGGCGTGGCCGCCTATGCCGCCCTGCGCGAGCTCGGACGCGGCGGCGTCGAAGCCATGATCGAGCGCTGTTGCGCGGCGGCGCACGCACTCGTGACCGGCATTGCCGCCCTGCCCGGCGTTGAACTTGTATGGGAACCGCAGGTCAATCAGGGGCTGGTGCGTTTTCTCGATCCCACCCCAGGCGCCATTCAGAGCGATCACGACCGCTGGACGGATGCGGTCACCAGCGCCGTGCTGGCCAGCGGCGAAGCGCTGTTCAGTAACACGAGCTGGCGCGGCAAGCGCTGCATGCGGGTATCGGTATGCAATTGGCAGACCGGCGACGCCGATGTCGCGCGCGCGGTGGCGGCGGTCGCGCATGCCTTGCGGTCGCTGGAAATGGCTGGCGGATAAGGCAAAAAGGCCGCTGTCGGGCCGCTGTCGGGTGATTTTCGTCACCGACACGGCGCAAATCGGTCGATACTCGTGGTTCACCAGCCTCGGGAACCATGATGATTCTTAAACAACTTCGCCTCAGCCGCCATCTTTCTCAAGAACAGCTGGCCCAGATGTCGGGCTTGAGCGTCAGGACGATCCAGCGCGTCGAAAGCGGCCACAAGGCCAGTGTGGAGTCGCTCAAATGTCTTGCGGCGGTGCTTGAGGTGGAGGTGTCGACCCTGAACGAGGAGACCTTCGTGATCGACAAACACGCACTCAACTGGCACACGCTGCCGCTGTGGCTGCGCTGCTGGTTCGGTTTCAGCTTTCTGCACATGCACCCGACCCGGCGCGTCGCCAAACGCATCGAAGCCGTGTCGCACGCCAGCGGGTTTCTGTTTTGCCTGCTGGGCTTCGTGAGCGAAGCAGCGCTGGCCGGGGGCTTGATCATGCTGTCCACGGCATATCTGTTCTACTTGCTGTCGTGGCAGGGCGACCGCTACGGCATCTGGTTCGATGCCCCAGTTGACGACGCGCAAGCCGCAGCGGCTTACTCCAGGTTCTCGTGAAACCCGCTGCCGCCGCGCTTCCAGTACGCGGCGGCGCGGATGGCAGTCTTGTCCAGGCCCTTGACGCCGACCAGTTCCTGGCGCACCGCGGCCATGGTGGCGGCTTCGCCGGCGCACCAGGCATAGCCGTCGCCGGCTGGCAGCGCCCACGCCTGCACGGCGGCCAGCAGTCCGGCGTCGCTATCCACCCAGTGCAAGTCGACCTCGGCCTGGCCGGCAAAAGCGCGGCGGTCGGCCGCATCGTCGACCTTGACGATGACGGTGGCGCGGGCGCCGGCGGGCAGCTCCTCCAGGCGGCGCGAAATCGCCGGTAGGCCGGTTTCGTCGCCGACCAGCAAATGCCACTCGTAATCGACCGGAATGATCAGTGAGCCCTTGGGGCCGCCGATGATCACCTGCTGGCCCGGCCGCGCCTGGGCCGCCCAGGCCGCGCAGGGGCCGTCGCCGTGCAGGGCGAATTCGATGACCAGCTCGCCGGCGGCCGGGTCGAAGCTGCGCGGCGTGTAATCGCGTTTGGCCGCGTCGGGACCGTCGCCAAGAATGAACTTGACGTGGTCGTCGAACGAGGCGCTGTGGAAATCGTGCAGCGCCGGGCCGCCGAAGCTAATGCTGCGGAAATGGCTGCCGATGGCGCGCACGCTCAGCACCTCGACCTGGCGAATCTTGAGCTCATGGCGCACACGCTGCACACGGCTGACGCGAGAGTCTATACTCATGTCTTTATCTTTCAATTGGTTGACAATGTCACCTATCATCCGTGAATCGAATGACAATGTCAACCATTCTGGCGAGGCGCGGCCTGACGCGGCTCGGCCTGGCGCGGCCCGTCAAGATGCCGTGTTGGAGCTGATTCATTCGATCATGCACCAGTACCGTTCGCAGCAATTCCAGGCATTGCGCGACGGCCAGCATGAGCTGACGCATATGGAAGCGAAGGTGCTGGCGTTTTTCGGCCATCATCCGGGCTCGACCCAGAGCGAGCTGGCGCGCCACAGCGGACGCGACAAGGCACAGGTGGCGCGCCTGATCACGGGGCTGCGCGAACGCGGATTGCTGCACGGGGAAGCCGATGCGGCCGACCGCCGCAACACGCGCCTGTCGCTGACCGATGCCGGCCGAGCCATCCAGCAGGCGGCCCAGGCCGAAGCGGGCAAGCTGAACACGCAGGCGGTACGGGGGATGAACGGGGAGCAGCAGGAAGTGCTGCTCGCCCTGCTGTTGCAGGTGAAGGACAATCTGGACCGGGCCGGGTAGGAACGGCATTCGCACCTGGGAACCTGCCACCGCAGGCTCCCGGGCTACTGCTAGTGCTGCACGATGGTGGTGCGATTGGCGCTGCCGGAGTGGGTAATGGCGGCGAAAAAGCCATTGCCGTTCTGGGTGATCGTCGCGATGTTCGGCGTGTCGTAGTTCTTGCCGCCGTTTTGCATGACGGACGCGATATTGCTGTTACCGGTCTGGGTGATGAGCGACTGGCTGTAGTCCAGACGCTGGACGACAGTGGCTTTATTGAGATTACCGGTCTGGACAATCAGGCTGGCATTATCGTGGCCTTGCTCGTCGCTGCTGGCGAGGTTGTTATTTCCTTTCTGGAGAATGGACTGTTGGCGCGTGAAGTAGGAATCCTTCTGCCTGACGCTGGCGTTATTGGCATTGCCCACCTGCTGCACCTCGACACCCGAATACACGGCGTTATCCTGGTCGATCGTGACCTTGTTCACATTGCCGGTCTGTACGACCAGCGGTCCGCCAAAACCCGAATTGACCTGTTTCGCCGTGACGTCGTTGTCATTGCCGGTCTGGTAGGCCCGGATACTGAAAGGGAATAACCCGAGCTGATCGACATTGACCGCATTGCGGTTGCCAATTTGCTCGATCGTATTGGCTACTTCACCGGAATTTTTCTGCTTCACGACAGCCTTGTTGTCGCTGCCGAGTTGCTTGATGTTCGTACCGCTGCGGTGGATATTGTCCTGCGCTATGCTCGCCGTGTTTTTGTTTCCGGTCTGGACAATCTCGGCATAGGCATCGTAGGAACGCACCTGAAGAATGCCCGGCGTTTTCGCTGCCGGATCCCCGGCGACATTGTTATTGCCTGTCTGCTTGATCGCGGCGCGCAGTTCATAGTATTCGTAGTCGGGCGCCTTCTGGTCCACGTACAGCGTGTTGCCTGTGCCGGCTTGTGAGGTGGTCACGGTCGGCTGGGCCGAGACGGCGCCGCTGGCAAACGCCATGGCGAACGCCGCGGCGATGGTTGAGAGTATTGTTTTCATGAGTTTCTCCTTGAAATTGCTGCGCAAAAAGGGGGCAGCGAAAGGTTGATGCCGCCCTGCACACAGTGCAAACGGGCCGCTTCAAGGGTCGAGTGTATCGGTCGATTCTGGCCTCCGTTTGATGCTTCTCAACCGCTGAGGCCGCTATTTTTCTGCGTGATCACCCCGGGGCAGCCTAGCAATTTAGCGCGCGCTGCGCTGCGAATGGCGATTTACTGGCGCCGCAACCGGCATCGGTTGCGTTATCATCCTATTAATATAATCAGGCAAAAAATATGAACATGGCGTGGCGACTTGTCTTCCTTGGATGGATGCTGATCATGAGCGCGGGCGCTTTTGCCCAGAGTCCCGCCGCTGAACCTGATCAGACGCCGGCAAGCGCCCCGTCCTCACGCACGGCTGGGGATATCAAGACCGAACTGATCAAGCAGATGCAGAACGATGGCTATCTGAGCGAACGGATGGCACAGGAAGTCGCCGGCAAATATGTCAGCCCGAACGACTTCCGGGAAACGGCGGCAGGCGCCGTCAAAGCGGAAGCGAGCCAGCCATCGGTCTGGTCGCGCTATATGTCCTGGGTCAATCTCATCAAGGTCGTTGCGGTGATCTGCTTCCTGGTGGTGTTTTACGAAACGGTGCTCAAGGTGGCCAAGGCGCTGTGGACCCATGTGATCAAGGTGCCGACCATTGTGTATCAGCTGGTTTTTCTGTCCCTGACAGGCCTTGGAACGCTGTGGCCGGCGGCGATTTGGCCATCGCAGGCTTTCTACCTGGCGCTGTTTTGCGGATTCGCAAACGTGCTCCTGGTTGCCTGGATTGCCGATACCTACAAAGTGGTTCCGGAAACGCTGAAAAAAATGATACCGCTGTTTTGCCGGGCGCCGGCAAGTACGGCCTGTGCGCTGGGAATGGTGTATTTTGGCGCGCTGGCATTGATGCATCAGTCTAGCATTTTCGGATTTTTCGCCGCGGTGTGTTTGTCGGGCGTGCTTTCCTTTTACATGGTCTACACGCCGGGCACGCTGTATCTGAAACTGGACGAGCGCATGTTGAAGGGCGTTGTTTTCGGCCACCTGATCGTGCTGGCGGCCTATTGCATCGTGCGTACCAATGGCATCCATTGGGAATCCATCCAGTATTTCGAGGCGGGCCTGGAGTATTACTGCACCATCGGCCTGGCGCTCGCGCTATTGATCGGCGCATCGCCATGGCCAAGCAGAGCGCACCGCAACCGGTATCTGGCCTTGTTTGTCGTGCTGGCGATATTGGCGAGCCTGGGCTACCTGTTCCTGGACCTGAAAGTCATCGCCAGCATACTGTTGTGCTTTTTTGTCCTGCTGGTGCTCGAATGGATCGTCTATCTGGGCTTCAAAACCAATATGCTGATCGGCGCCGGCGCGCTGGGCGCGTCCCTGTACGCGATTGCGGTACTGCTGGAAAAATACAGTTCGCTGATTATCCTGTCGGGCAGTTAGCGGGTCGCTGCGGGACGGCGCGCGCGGGCGCCGCCTTTCGCGCCGGGTCTCGCCCTCAGCAGGCCGATATTGCTCGAGATCCTCTTTGGACGGCCCGCTTTTAGCCTGGTTCCGGGGCACTGCGCAGAGTGGCCTGTTCGGGCGACTTTGTGCCCGGCCTCGGGGATTGCTTATTTGCGCGCCGGATCCCAATGCTCGACGATTTTCCCGTCCCTGATGCGGAACATGTCGAACCAGGTAGTAGTGTATTTTTGGCCAGCGGCAGCAGGGTCCGGATATTCCCTGACAAAACCAAGCATGACCAGGTCGCCCTCGGCCATGATCGTCACCAGTGGTGCCTTGATGGCCGCGGCGATTGGTTTTACCTTCGAAAACTTGGAAAAGAATTTGACGAATCCCTCGCGGCCGCTGGGCACGGTGGGATTGTGCTGGATGTAGGAATCGACAAGGTATTTGTCCGCCAGTTCGAGATGGCCGCCTTCCAATACCTCGCGCCAGAAATCATAGACAAGGCGCTTGTTGGCGGCCAGTTTGGGATCCAGGCTTGAAAGCAGTTGGGCGTGGTCAGCCGAGGCTTGCACAGGGTCTTGAGCCGTGGCCTGCAGTGGAAGCGCAAATGCGCATGCCGCCACGAGCGAAATGAATGCCTTGTTCAATCGATGCTCCTGTTCAGAAATGCGGAGCGCCCGTCAGTTTCCGACCGCGGCGACACCAGCGACGAGCGCGAGATTGCGCTCATGCGGACTAAAGTTTAATCCAGGAAAAGATCGCGGTGTGCTTTAAGCGATGCATACATCCTTCGTGCCGAAGGGGCCGGCACGACCGCGCCCCACATCGATTCTTGGCGTTTCAGAATAAAAAAAGGGAGACAATGTCATGTCTCCCTTCTCTTTGTACTGAATATTGGTGGGCCTCCCGTGAGTCGAACACGGCACCAACGGATTATGAGTCCGCTGCTCTAACCAAGCATGAGCTAGAGGCCCGAAATCGGTGCGACGGGGATGCCGACACGGCCATCAAAAGAAAAGCCTCCCGTCACAAAGTGGCGAGAGGATATGGCTTTTCGCATCAGCCCGTCAAGGCTTAATTACCTTCCAGGAAGCTCTTGAGCTTGTCGGAGCGCGATGGGTGACGCAGCTTGCGCAGCGCCTTCGCTTCGATCTGGCGTATGCGCTCGCGCGTCACGTCGAACTGCTTGCCCACTTCTTCCAGGGTGTGGTCGGTCGACATCTCGATGCCGAAACGCATGCGCAGCACCTTCGCTTCGCGCGGCGTCAGCGAGTCCAGGACATCCTTGACCACCCCACGCATCGAAGCGTGCAGCGCCGCGTCCGATGGCGCCAGGGTATTGTTGTCTTCGATGAAGTCACCCAGGTGGGAATCGTCATCGTCGCCAATCGGCGTTTCCATCGAGATCGGCTCTTTCGCGATCTTCATGATCTTGCGGATCTTATCTTCCGGCATTTCCATCTTGATCGCCAGGGTCGCCGGATCGGGTTCCGCGCCGGTTTCCTGCAAGATCTGGCGCGAGATGCGGTTCATCTTGTTGATCGTTTCGATCATGTGCACCGGAATGCGGATCGTGCGCGCCTGGTCGGCGATCGAGCGCGTGATCGCCTGGCGGATCCACCACGTGGCATAGGTCGAGAACTTGTAGCCGCGGCGGTACTCGAACTTGTCCACGGCCTTCATCAAGCCGATATTGCCTTCCTGGATCAGGTCGAGGAATTGCAGGCCGCGGTTGGTGTACTTCTTGGCGATCGAAATTACCAGGCGCAAGTTGGCCTCGGTCATTTCGCGCTTGGCCTTGCGCGCCTTCATTTCACCGGCCGCCATCTGACGGTTGATGTTGCGCAAATCCGGCAGCGGCAGCACCACGCGCGCCTGCAGGTCGATCAGGCGCTGCTGCAGTTCCTTGATCGTCGGAATATTGCGGCCGAGGATGGCGGAATAAGCATGGCCGGCGTTGACTTCGCCATCGACCCATTCCAGATTCGTTTCATTGCCCGGGAATACCTTGATGAAGTGGGCGCGCGGCATGCCGCACTTGTTCACGGCCACGTCGAGAATCTGCTTCTCGATATGGCGCACTTCATCGACTTGCCCGCGCAGGGTGTCGCACAGCTTCTCGACCACCTTGGCGGTGAAGCGGATGCCGAGCAGTTCGTTGGAAATCGATTCCTGCGCCTTGACGTAGGCTTTCGAGTTGTAGCCGTCTTTCTCGAAGGCCTTGCGCATCTTGTCGAACTGCACCGAGATGATGTCGAACTTTTCCAGCGCCTGGTTTTTCAGCGCTTCGAGCTGTTCGGCCGAGAAACCCGCCGCGCCGGAAGCGTTGTTCTCTTCTTCCTCTTCCTCTTGTTCCTCGTCGGCCTCTTCCTCGTCTTCATCCTCGTCGGTGGCAACCGGCGCCACGACCGGCTCGAGCGGTTCGTCCGGGTCGACCATGCCGTCGACGATCTCGTCGATCTTGATTTCGTCGTTCTGGATGCGGATCGCGGCGGAAATGATTTCGGCGATCGTCACCGGGCAGGCGGAAATCGCCTGGATCATGTCCTTGAGGCCATCTTCGATGCGCTTGGCAATCTCGATCTCGCCTTCGCGCGTGAGCAGCTCGACCGAGCCCATCTCGCGCATATACATGCGCACGGGATCGGTGGTGCGGCCGAAGTCGGAGTCGACCGTCGACAGCGCCGCTTCGGCCGCGGCCTCGGCTTCGTCATCGCTGGTGACCGTGGCGACATTGTCCGACAGCAGCAAGGTCTCGGCATCGGGCGCGTGTTCGTAGACCGCGATCCCCATGTCGTTGAAGGTGCCGATGATGCCTTCGATCGCTTCCGGATCGACGATATTTTCGGGCAGGTGATCGTTGATTTCGGCGTAGGTGAGGAAACCGCGTTCCTTGCCGAACTTGATCAGGGTTTTGAGCTTTTGACGACGGCGCTCGAGTTCTTCCTCGGTCGCTTCGGTATCCGACGAGAACGCGTCTTTCAGCAGGGCCTTTTCCTTGGCCTTGCGGTCCTTGGCCTTGGCCTTGTCGACCGCTTTCAGCTCGGCCCGCTCGACCGCGTTGAGGGCGGCCACTTCATCGTTCTCGGGCTGGAATTCTTTCGGCTTGCGCCCGCGCCTGCCCGGTACCTTGACTGAGGGCAGCACGTAACCGGACGTGTCGATCGCGGCCAGCGCGGCGGCATCGGTGGTCTGGCTGACGACAGGGGTCGCGCTCGTACTCGTACCCGAACTTGTACTCGTGCTTCGCGTTTCCGCCTTGTCTTGCGCTTTATCGGCCTTGGCAGACATTCTCGTTGGCTTATCAGCCGTTTGGGTTTCAGGTTTCTTGATTGGCACAGGCGCTTTCGATGTCACAACGACTAGCTTTATGGTGGATTAAGATAAAGTTTGTTGCCGGCCTTTTGGGCCCTACGTCCCGGACCGGCCTTCGCAGACCCCTCCGGCATTGCTGCACTCATAACACCTTTACATCACCTTACGGGCACGACCCGCGCGATTTCGGCAGTAGTCTACTGCAAACAACGGCGGTTGGAGGCGCGAGCCGTGTGTGGTTGAAAAGCAAACCGATGTTTGCCATCGACCGCGCAGCGCGCCGTCGCAACCAAAGCTGGCCCTGGCCGCCGACGCCCACCATCTTTGCGCCGATCAAGAGCCTAACTCACTGAAAGAAATACAACTTACGGACAACGAAAAAATTTCTGCGAACACAACACTTATCGTTTTATTATAGCACGCAGTCCGTCTTTTTCCAGTGCCAAACGCCCCCTGTGCCGGACCCCGATTTCATCCTTTGCGAGGGGTCTAGGCCGCTGCGCCGTCATCCTCCAGACGCTTTTGCTCCGCCATGATTTCGCGGTACCGCACACCCACCTGATCTGAGGTCAGCCCGGCGGAAAACAACTGGGTCAGCTCCTGTTTAAGCGCTGCAAGTTTGATCTGCCTCACAGCCCCGATGAGCCACAATTTCACGCTGTCGAAGTCCGATTCGGGCTCCGAGGCAATTTCGGCCACCAGACCATCGTATTCGTTGCTCGTATCCTTCAGATGCTGGGACAAGGCGGCAAAGCTGCCGTTCGCCCCCAGCGCCTGGCCGCAGGCGACCAAGTACAGCAAGCGCTCGGCCGCATCCGGGCCGAAATGGTTGAACGCGGCCAGGGCGGCCTCGTCCAGTTCCAGGCTGAGCGGCGGATGGGCCACCAGATGACGCAAGATCTGCAATTCCAGCCCCACGGGCTCGGGCCGGCCCTGGCGCGGCGGCGCGCGGCGCGCCACCGATACCGGCTTGGACAGCTCGAACAGCGCCTCGATTTCGGCCGGCGTGGACTCGGTCATGCTGGCCAGGCCGCGCACGATCTGCAGGCGCAGGGAACTGGGCGTCATTGATTGCAGCAGCGGCTTGGCGTCGAACTGGACGTGGGCGCGCCCTTCCGACGTGGAAAGATCGTGTTCGCCCGACACTTCGCGCAGCAAGAACTGCGAGAGCGGCATCGCTTCGTGAATCTCTTGCTCGAACACATCGGCGCCGAACTCCCGCACGAAACTGTCCGGATCGTGCTCGGCCGGCAAAAACAGGAACTTGATGGTCTTGTTGTCGCTCACCTGCGGCAGGCAGGCCTCGAGCGCGCGGCGGGCGGCGCGGCGGCCGGCCTTGTCGCCGTCGAAACTGAAAATCACGCTATCGGTCTGGCGCAGCAACTTTTGCACGTGGGTACTGGTGCAGGCCGTGCCGAGCGTGGCCACCGCTTGCGGAAAGCCGAGCTGGGCCAGCGCGACCACATCCATATAGCCTTCGGTGACCAGTACGTAGCCGGCATCGCGGATGGCCTGGCGCGCCTCGAACAGGCCGTACAGCTCCAAACCCTTCTGGAACAGTGGTGTTTCCGGGGAATTGAGGTATTTCGGCTCGCCCTGGTCCAGCACCCTGCCGCCGAAGCCGATTACCTGGCCTTTGGTATTGCGAATCGGGAACATGATGCGCTCGCGGAAGCGGTCATAGCGCTTCTTGTTGCCGCCGTCCTCGTCGACCTTGTCGATCACCAGGCCGGATTCGACCAGCGCCAGCACCTCGTAATCGGGGAACACGGTGCGCAGGTTATCCCAGCCGGACGGGGCGTAGCCCATGCCGAAGCGGGCCGCCACTTCGCCGGTCAGGCCGCGGTTTTTCAGGTAGGCGATGGCATTCGTGGCGCCGCGCAACTGGCCGCGGTAATAATCGCAGGCCTGGGTCATGGCTTCGGTCAACGCCAGCGCCTGGGCCTGGTTGGCGGCGCGCTGCAGCGGCGGAATCTTGTCGTCCGCATCGGGCACGACCATGCCGACGCCCTGGGCCAGGTCCTTGACGGCATCGATGAAGCCCATGCCCGAATACTCGATCAGGAAGCCGACCGCGTTGCCATGCGCGCTGCAACCGAAGCAATGGTAAAACTGCTTGGTCGGGCTGACCGTGAAACTGGGGGATTTTTCGCTGTGAAACGGGCACAAGCCCATGAAATTGGCCCCGCCCTTCTTCAGCTGGACATAGCGGCCGACCACATCGACGATGTCGATGCGGTTGAGTAAATCGGTCAGAAAGGATTGTGGAATCACGTGCGATGAACAGTCTTTGTGTCAGGTCAGACTATACCGCCGCGCCCGCCACAGATTTGATCTGCGACAAGACCCGGGCGTGTCGGATACCGCTTCGCCTAGGCGCGTCGGCTAGCCGCGGCGGCTTCCGCGGGGACGTCCCGCAGGGCGTTCCGCAGGACGATCAGGCGGGCGCGAGCGCCTTCTTGATCAAGCCCGACACAGCGCTCATGTCGGTGCCTTTTGGCAGTTTCGCCTTGAGCAGACCCATGACCTTGCCCATGTCTTGCGGACCGGCGGCGCCCGAGGCGGTCACGGCGGCAGCCACTTCGGCGGCGATTTCTTCTTCCGACAGGCCAGCCGGCATGTAGGCGGCAAGGATGGCCAGTTCGGCTTTTTCGATATCGGCCAGGTCGGCGCGGTTGCCCGCTTCAAACTGAGTGATCGAATCCTTGCGCTGCTTGATCATTTTTTCGATGATCGCCAGGGTTTGTTCATCGTCGAGCTCGATGCGCTCGTCGACTTCGCGGCGCTTGATCTCGGCCAGGATCAGGCGGATCGTGCCCAGCTTGGCCGCTTCTTTCGCGCGCATCGCCGTTTTCATGTCGTCGGTAATTTGTTCTTTCAAGCCCATGGCAATCCTCGTATCGATAAGTGATGTAATAGCAAGTACAAGCAGCAAAATCCAAATAGCAAAACCCGCTGCGGTAAACCGGAGCGGGTCTGCGACTACAGTAAAAACAATGACCCGGTCAGGCTGTTGGCCGTCACCGGATCAGGTTCGACTGGACAGTCTTAGAATAATTTCTTAGGCAGTTGCTGGCTGCGGATGCGCTTGTAATGGCGCTTCACGGCAGCTGCCAGCTTGCGCTTGCGCTCAGCCGTTGGCTTTTCGTAGAACTCGCGTGCGCGCAGTTCGGTCAGCAGACCCGTTTTTTCGATGGTGCGTTTGAAGCGACGCATTGCGACTTCGAACGGCTCGTTTTCTTTAAGGCGAATAGTGGTCATGTAAAAATCAAACCGTTAGATTTAGGGAAGAACGAGATAATAGCACCGATCACCCAGCTTTGGAAGTATTTCGCTTCTACACATCCGCTTTTGCTGTTTCGCAACAACCCAAGTCCCCCTACACCGCCTGCCCGGCTGCCACGCCGGACGCCCATGCCCACTGGAAATTGTAGCCGCCCAACCAGCCAGTCACATCGACCGCCTCGCCAATGAAATACAAGCCCGGCACCTTGTTGGCCATCATCGATTGCTGCGACAGCTCGCGCGTATCGATGCCGCCCAGGGTCACCTCGGCCTTGCGGTAGCCTTCCGAGCCGGTCGGCACGATGGCCCAGCGGTTGATCGCATCGCCCAGCTTGCGCAGCTTGGCGTCAGGCAGGTCGGCCAGGCGCGCATCGGGCGTGAGGCCGGCGACGCCGATCAAGACCTCGGCCAGGCGCACCGGCAGCCACTGCGAAACCACGTTGCCCAGTTGCTTCTTGAGGGTGCTCTTGCCGTCGATCAGCTCCTGCGCCACATCCATCTCCGGCAGCAGGTTGACGATGATCGGCGTGCCCGGCTGCCAGTAGCTGGAAATTTGCAGGATGGCCGGGCCCGACAGGCCGCGGTGGGTGAACAGCAAGTCCTCGCGGAAATGGCCGCGCTTGTTGCCCTTGCCCTTGTTGCTGCCGGTTTCCACCTCGACTTCGAGCGCGATGCCGGCCAGCGGCACGAAGGCTTCCCAGCTGGGGCCGTCGAAAGTGAGGGGTACTAGGCCGGGGCGCGGCTCGACCATGTTGAGGTCGAACTGGGCCGCGATGCGGTAGCCGAAATCGGTCGCGCCGATCTTGGGGATCGACAAGCCGCCGGTGGCGATGACGACGCTATCGGCCAAAATCTCGCCGCTGTCGGTGAGGATGAAGAAGCCGTCGGCGGTTTTGTCGAGCGACTCGACCTTGGACGGCATGCGCCAGGTCACATCGCCGCTGGCGCACTCCGCCTTGAGCATCTGGATGATCTGTTCGGCCGACTCATTGCAAAACAGTTGGCCGCGATGCTTCTCGTGATAGCCGATGCGGTGTTTCTTCACGAGGGCCAGAAAATCCTGCGGCGTATAACGCGACAACGCGCTCTTGCAGAAATGGGGATTGTCCGACAAAAAATTCTGCGGCGCGCTATTGATATTGGTGAAGTTGCAACGCCCTCCGCCAGAAATCCTGATCTTTTCTGCAAGCTTCTCTGCATGATCGATCAACACCACGCGTTTGCCGCGCTGGGCGGCGACGGCCGCGCACATCATCCCGGCCGCGCCTGCGCCGATCACTGCTACATCAAATTGTTTTGCCATGGCGTATGCCGGTTTCCGCTAATCACTAAAACAGTGATTGTAAACCGCGAAGGCCCGCCAAGTGCCTGAACCAGCGGTAGAAATCCTACAACCGGGGTCAGAGCTCTGACTAGCAACACTTTTATTGCTAATTAAAGCTCTGACCCCGGTTGTAGGACTTTGACGCCGGTCGGTCTGGCTCGGGCGCTGACCCGGTTAGGAAATTTTGACGCTGGCTGGTCCCAGTGCCTGGACGTGCCGCACCGCGCTGTCGGCGCAGCGCACCACGTCGCCGATCACGATGATGCTGGGACTGCCCAGCCCGGACACGGCGAGGTCGTCCGCCAGGTCGGCCAGGGTCGTCAGCAGTTGCGTCTGCCCCGCCCCGGTCGCCGAATGAATCACGGCCACAGGCGTACCACCCGCCTTGCCGCCCGCCAGCAGCGCCGCCTGGATCTGCCGGCAGCGCGCCACGCCCATGTAGATCACCAGGGTCAGCCCGGTCTGCGCCAGCAAGGCCCAGTCCGGCGTGCGGGCGCTGCCGGGCTCGTCGCCACGCTCATGCCCCGTCACGAAGATGGCGCCCGAACTCCAGTCGCGGTGCGTCAGCGGCACGCCGATCGACGATGGCGCCGCCAGCCCGCTGCTGATGCCGTTGATGACCTCGACCGCGATGCCCTCCGCCATCAGGTGCGCGCGCTCTTCGCCGCCACGCCCGAAAATGAAGGGGTCGCCTCCCTTGAGCCGCACCACCTTGCGCCCGGCCCGCGCCTCGGCCACCATCAAGCGTTCGATGAATGCCTGAGGCGTCGACTGGCAACCGCCGCGCTTGCCAACGGGCACAATACGCGCCGACGGCGAGGCGTGCTCCAGGATCGCCAGGTTGACCAGGTCGTCCACCAGCAGCACATCGGCCGCCGCAATCGCCTTCACCGCTTTCAAGGTCAGCAGCTCCGGATCGCCGGGACCGGCCCCGACCAGATAAACCTTACCGTTGTTCTCCATGATGCGCACCCGTGTTTGCCTGTATTGACTTTGAAACTAGCAAGCACTGTGCCACTTGTTCGGTAATCGACGCCGGAACGGCCACGCCACCCTCCAGCGCGCGGGTAATCCAGGCTGCCGTGGTGGCGGCGTCACGCTCGGCCGGACCTTCGGCCACGTCATCCGTTGGTGCATCGCGCTGCACCAGGACGGTGCGTTCAACGCCGTGGAACCAGTCGATCTGCTGCGCCCGGTTGGCGTTGGCCACCGTTTCGCCTTCGGTGCCGCGCATCAGGAAGGCGTCGCCCCGCCCTTCGCGCGCGATGGTCGTGAAGTATTGGCCGAGCATCTCCAGGTATTCGGGATGCGTGTACGAGACCAGCCGCAGCGCCGGCGCGGCGAACGGCTGCAATATCTTGACCAGGGTATGGGTCGAGTTGCGCACGCCCAGAATGCGGCGCAGCGACAGCAACTGCGCCATCTTCGGCGCCAGCGTCTCGATCGGCATGAAGGCCGGCTTGGCGGCTGCAAACGCGGCCTGCACATCGTCCGCGCAAGCGGCCGGCCCGATCCCCATCGCGGCGAAAATCTCGGCCGTGGTCACCCGCCCCGGATCGCTGCGCACGCCATGCACCAGCACCGGCACGCCTTCACGCGCCAGCAGCAGCGCCAGCAGCGGGGTCAGGTTGGCCATCTTGCGCGCCCCGTTGTAGCTGGGGATGAGCACCGGCGCATACGGGCCCGCCGGCGCGGCCAGCGGCGCGAACGAAGCCTCGCCCGCATCGAGGAAACCGGCGATCTCTTCCACCGACTCGCCCTTGATGCGCATCGCCAACAAAATGCCGCCCAGCTCCAGGTCGGACACCCTGCCGTCGAGCATCGCTTCATACAGCGCATGCGCATTTTCGCGCGTCATACTACGCGCTCCTTTTTTGCCGCGCCCGATTTCTTTGATAAAAGTGGCGGCCAGGAATGGTTCTGTTGTTTTGTCCATGGGGTTCAGCTTAACACTGCTCTACGAAAAAATTATTTGGCATAAAGTGAATCCGGCGACGGTAACGCCGCGTATATCTGCATACACATCAGTGTGAACCCTATAACGAGGAGAGAAACATGAAACAGATGAGACTACGGGCGACTATCGGCGCGGTTCTGGCAGGAAACCTGCTGGCCTGCGCATTCGTGCCGTCGGCGATCGCATCGAGCCACCGGGAAGCGCCGTTCATTACGCGCAATCCGAAGATCGATGCCACCGACTTCTACATGTTCCGCAGCTACCAGCCGGGCCGCAGCGATTTTACAACGCTGATTGCCAATTACGTGCCGCTGCAGGATGCCTACGGCGGCCCGAATTACTTCATGATGGACCCGGACGCGCTCTACGAAATTCATGTCGATAATAATGGCGACGCCAAGGAAGACCTCACCTTCCAGTTCCGCTTCAAGAATACCAATAAAGACACGCAGCTGACCGTGGGCGGTAAAAAAGTCTCGATTCCCCTCGTGATCAATGGCGGCCCGATCGCCGACACCAATGCCGCCGGCGCCAATGTGCGCGAAACCTTCACCGTCACCGTGGTGCGCGGCGACCGCCGCAGCGGCACCCGCGCAGTCGTCGCCAATGCCGACACCGGCCACACCGCCTTCGACAAGCCCCTGGACAACATCGGCACCAAGTCGATCGCCAATTACGACGCCTACGCCGCCAAGCACCTGTACAACGTCACCATCCCCGGCTGCTCGGCGCCGGCCAAGCTGTTCGTCGGCCAGCGCAAGGACCCGTTCGTCGTCAACCTCGGCGAAACGTTCGACCTGATTAACATCAAGGCGCCTGCCGTCGAGTTCAGCGCCAACGCCGAAAAAGGCGCGAAGGATGACCTGGCCGACAAGAACGTGACGACCTTGAGCATGGAAGTGCCGACCTCGTGCCTGGTCAGCGCCAGCGCAGGCGATCCGGTCATCGGCGGCTGGACCACGGCCAGCCTGCGCCAGGGCCGCCTGATCAACCCGACGCCGAAGTCCGACGCCGACGTTTCGAAAGAAGGCGGCGCCTGGGTCCAGGTCTCGCGCCTGGGCATGCCGCTGGTGAACGAAGTCGTCATCGGCCTGAAGGACAAGGACCGCTTCAACCACAGCAAACCATCGGCCGACGGCCAGTTCGCCGACTACGTCACCAATCCGACCCTGCCCGCGCTGGTCGAAATCCTGTACGGCAGCGCCGGCGCCAAGGCGCCGACCAACTTCCCGCGGGCCGACCTGGTCGCCACCTTCCTCACCGGGATCAAGGGCGTGAACCAGCCGAAGACCGTCACCGCCTCGGAAATGCTGCGCCTGAACACCTCGATCGCCCCGACCGCACCAGGCGCGCAAAAACGCCTCGGCGTGATTGAAGGCGACAACGCCGGCTTCCCGAACGGCCGCCGTCCGGGCGACGACGTGGTCGACGTCGCGCTGCGCGTTGTCATGGGCAAGCTGTGCACCATCAACATCGGCTGCGCACCAGCCGATGCACCGGCCGGCGCACTGCGCTTCACCGATGGCGCCTTCCTGGACGAGACCATGATCAACGCCAGCTTCCCGTACCTGAAATCGCCGATTCCGGGTTCGCCACAGAAGTAATGGCCGCCGCAATCACATGAACCGGAGAGCACCATGAAAAAACTGAGCCTGATCTGTGCCTTGCTGCTGCTGACGGCGTGCGGCAGCGATACCCACACCTCGTCCCCGCCGGAAGTGCCGACGCCACCGCCGCCGCCACCAACGGGCCCGGTCGCCGATACCTTCTACAACTCGGTGAAGACGACCGTGGCGGCCATGCCCGACGATAGCGAAGCGACCAGCATCGATGCCGTCGCCAGCACCGCGCCGGAAGACGCGGAACCATCGGCGCTGTAAGCACTTGCAGTCAATCCGGCCGGGAGGCATGCTTCCCGGCCGGTGTCGTACCCAAAAAAATATAAAAGCACTTACCTTCTCACGCACTGAGAACACATCATGCCGAATCGATTCGCTCGCATTGCCGTGCCGGCGCTGCTGCTGTACGCGCTCACTGTGCCGGCCCTTCACGCAGCACCCTACATTCCCGCCAGCGGCAGCACCGTCATCGAACGCCTGCCGCGCCGCGCCGACCCGGCCCAGCGCGAGCTGGCGGCACTGCGCGCGCAACTGGCCGCCAGCCCCAGGGATCTGGCGCTGGCCACGCGCACCGCGCAGCGCTACATCACGGTGGCGCGCCAGGAAACCGATCCACGCTACTTCGGCTACGCGCAAGCTGCGCTGGCGCCGTGGTGGGCCATGCCGGCGCCCCCGCCCGAGGTGCGCCTGCTGCGCGCCATCCTGCTGCAAAGTACCCACCACTTCGCCGAAGCGGTGCGCGACCTCGATGCCATCGTCGCGGCCGACCCTAAAAATTCGCAAGCATGGCTCACGCGCGCCATCGTGCAAACCGTGCGCGGCGACTACGAGGCCGCTACCGCCAGCTGCGCGCGCCTGTCGTCGCTGTCGACCGAGCTGGTGACGATTACCTGCGTGGCTAACGTCGGCACCATGACCGGACGCTCGGCCAAGAGCGAAGCCCTGCTCGACCTCACCCTGCGCCGCAACCAGGAAGCCGACGCCGGCATGCAGGTCTGGGTCTTGACCCTGCTCGGCGAAATGGCGCAGCGCCGCGGCGACGCCAAAGCCGCCGAGGAACGCTTCAAGCGCGCGCTGGCGCTCGATGCGCGCGACAGCTACCTGCTCGGCGCCTACGCCGACTTCCTGCTCGATCAGCAGCGCGCGCCCGACGTGATCGCGCTGGTCAAGGACCATACCCGTATCGACGGCCTGCTGCTGCGCCATGCGCTGGCCCTGCGCCAGGGCGGCGCGGCCACCGACGCGCTGCGCAATGCCGACGCCGAACTCAAGGCGCGCTTCGACGCCGCCATGCGGCGCGGCGACACCGTCCACCAGCGCGAACAGGCGCGCTACGAGCTGCACATCCGCGGCGACGCCAAAACCGCGCTGGCGCTGGCGCTGCAAAACTGGGCGGTGCAGAAGGAATCGGCCGACATGCGCGTGCTGCTGGAAGCGGCCGCCAAGGCCGGCGACAAGGCCGCCGCCGCACCGGTCATCGACTGGGTCGCCGGGCATGCGGTGGAAGACGTGGCCGTGGCGCGCCTGGTCAGGCAGATCAAGGCGGGCGCATGATGGGCCGCTACCTCATTGGCCTGCTGATGTTCGCGCTGGTACTGGTGACTAGCCCGGCGCGCGCGCACAAGCCGAGCGACAGCTACCTGACCCTCAAGGTGGCCGGCCAGCAGGTCGACGGCCAGTGGGACATCGCTCTGCGCGACCTCGATTTTGCCCTGAACCTCGACCAGAACGGCGACGGCGACCTGACCTGGGATGAAATCCGCAGTCAGCACGCCGCCATCGCCAACTACGCGCTGGCGCGCCTGGCAATCACCAGCGGCGACGCGGCCTGCCCCATCGTCGCCGGCGAGCAGCTGATCGACCAGCACACCGATGGCGCCTACACGGTGCTGCGCTTTCGCGCCACCTGCGCGGCTAGCGGCCCTGCGCTCGGTGTCGGCTACCGTCTCTTCGCCGACCTCGATCCGCAGCACAAGGGACTGGTCAAGCTGGAGTACGAGGGCGTGACCTCGACCGCCATTTTCAGCCCGGAAGCGGCGCGCCAGGAGCTGCTGCTGCGTGCGCCGGGCAAGTTCGCCCAGTTCGCCGACTACGTCAAGCACGGCGTGTGGCATATCTGGATCGGCTTCGACCACATCCTGTTCCTGCTCTCGCTGCTGTTGCCGGCGGTGCTCGCGCCAATCGCGATGAAGCAGGACCAGACCCTCAGGGCGGCCTTTATCGATGTGCTCAAGGTGGTGACCGCGTTCACGCTGGCGCACTCGCTGACCCTGACCTTGGCCAGCCTGCAGGTGCTGTCGCTGCCCTCGCGCTGGGTGGAAGCGGCGATCGCGGCCTCGGTGGTGCTGGCGGCGGTGAACAATATCGTCCCGCTGTTTCGCGGACGGCGCCCGCTGGCGGCGTTCGTGTTCGGGCTGATTCACGGCTTCGGCTTTGCCGGCGTGCTGGCCGACCTGGGACTGCCGCAAGGCGCGCTGGTGTTAAGCCTGGCCGGCTTTAACGTGGGCGTGGAACTGGGACAGCTGGCCATTGTGGCCGTCTTCCTGCCGCTCGCTTACCTGACGCGCCGCACCTGGTTTTACCGCCAGCTGATGACCACCGGCTCGGTCGTCATCGCATTGATCGCTGCCGTATGGCTGTTCGAGCGCGCTTTCGATATGAAAGTGCTGCCCGTGTAAAGAGTAAGTGCGTGGTTTTGGGGACGGAGCCGCATTCCACCGTGCGCCTCGTCCCCCTTTTTTTCGCTCCGCTTACACCGCGATCAGCTTGCGGTTGGCGGCGCCCGGGAGCGTCTTGAGAACCTTGCCGGCAACGGCGGTGTAGCTGGTCGACTTGACCGTGCTGACATAGCGGTACTCGGCGCGTGTTTCGGACGGCGTCACCGACACCACCATGAAGCCGCGCGACTTGGTTTCCGCATACACCAGCGGCCCGATGATCTGTTCGAGGCCCGCCGCCACCTGCGCCGGATCTTCGTTCTTGAAGATGTCTTCAAAGCCCGGCGACGTCACCGACGACACCCCGAACTCCACCCCGACCGCCTGTCCGTTCATGTCGGCCAGGTCGCTGGCCCACGCGTTGTGCGTGTCGCCAGCGAGCACCACGAGGTTCTTGTTCAGCGCCCTGGCCGTGGCCAGCACGGTTTCGCGCGCGGCCTGGTAGCCGTCCCACGCATCGAGGTTGTACGGCACAGATGGCTGGGCCAGGATCTGCTGCTCGGCCACCGTCAAGGTCGTCGGCGCGGTTTTGGCCTTCGTCAGCAAGGCGACGTAGGCGCTGAAGCCGATCGCGCCCAGCACCAGCGGCGCCGGCAGGTTCATGCGCGCCATGAGCACCTGCTGGCCCAGCATCTGCCAGGTGGCGTTCGATTTGCTCATTTGGCCCTTGAGCCAGGTGCTCTGGTCGGCGCCCATCAGCTGGCGCGCCGGATCGCCCACGGCGGCCGCAAAAGCGGCGCCATTGAAGGCACCGCCGGCGCCAACGTAGCTGGCGTAGCCGAGCTGCTTGTCGCGGCCGATGAGACGCGTATCGAGCATGTGCAGCGACAGCAGGTTGCCGAAGTCGAAGGAGCGGTAGATGCGGTCAGGTTTGCTGGCGTCGGGCAGGCGGATCGGCATCCATTCGTTGTAAGCCTGGATCGCCATCTGGCGCCGCGCCAGGAACAGGCCTTCGGTGGCCGGGTCGTGGTTTTCCGCGCCTTCGCGCCAGGTGTTGTTGGCCAGTTCGTGATCGTCCCACACGGTGATGAAGGGCATGCGCGCGTGGACCGCCTGCAGGTCCTTGTCGGCGCGGTACTGGGCGTAGCGGCGGCGGTAGTCGCTCAGGGTGACGATCTCGTTGGCCGGCACCGATACCCGGCCCATTGCCTCGGCGTCCTTGGCGGCGTAACCGTCCTTGGCGTATTCGTAGATGTAGTCACCCAGGTGGATGGCGGCGTCGATGTCGTTCAGTTTTGCCGCTTCAGCGTAAACATGGAAGTAGCCGGCCGGGTAGTTGGTGCAGCTGAACACGGCCAGCTTGACCTGCGCCAGGTTGCCCGTGCCGAGAGTCTTGGTGCGGCCGACCGGCGAAACAATCCCGTAGGCGATGAAACGGTAGTAATAGGCGCGGTCGGCGGCCAGGCCGGTCGCATCGACCTTGACGGTGTAGTCGCGCGCGGGGCCGGTGGTGGTGGTGCCGGTGGCGGCCATGACGGCGAAGCCGCTGTCCACGGCGATTTCCCATTTGACCTCGATGTCGCCGCTGCCGGCGGTGCTGATGCGGGTCCAGAGGATGACGCGGTCGCTCATCGGATCGCCGCTGGCCACGCCATGCGCGAAGCGGACATCGCTATCGCCGCCATCGCTGCCGCCGCAGCCGGCCAGTGCGACGCCGGACGCCGCGACGGTCCCGAGCGAGAGGTTGCGAAGGAACTTGCGGCGTGAATTCGGTTGGGTCATGGCAGCTCGTTATAAAGAGTTGAGAAGCCGGCAAGCTTAAAGGATCGGCATGACTCGCCGATGACAATGTGCCGTAATCGGCGGGCTTTTGACGCAGCCGGTGCAAGAAGGGCCGATTCGGGCTAAACTCCTGTATCCACGCCGTAAAACACGAGAAAAAGCAGCCTTCATGATTACTACTCCAGACATCGAAAACACCAACGTCACGTCGTTCGCGACCATGCCGACCCCGGAAGAGCTGCACAAGCGCCTTCCCCTGACCGACAGCGCGTTTGCCACGGTCATGCAGGGCCGCGCCGCGCTGCGCGACATCATCGACCGCAAGGACAAGCGCCTGTTCGTCGTCGTCGGGCCATGCTCGATCCACGACCCGGTGGCCGGCATCGACTATGCGCGCCGCCTCAAGGCGCTGCAGGCCGACGTGGCCGACACCATGCTGCTGGTGATGCGCGTGTATTTCGAAAAGCCGCGCACCACGACCGGCTGGAAGGGGTACATCAACGACCCGCACATGGACGATTCCTTCCGTGTCGACGAAGGCATGGAAAAGGCGCGCCAGTTCCTGCTGGACGTGTGCGAACTGGGCCTGCCCACCGCCACCGAAGCGCTCGATCCGATTTCGCCGCAGTACCTGGGCGACCTGATCGCCTGGACCGCGATCGGCGCGCGCACCACCGAATCGCAGACGCACCGCGAAATGTCGTCGGGCTTGTCGACGCCGGTCGGCTTCAAGAATGGTACTGACGGCGATATCAGCATCGCGATCAACGCCATCTTGTCGTCGGCGCATCCGCACTCCTTCCTGGGCATTAACGGCCAGGGCACGGTATCGATCGTGCGCACCAGCGGCAACGCGTACGGGCACGTTGTGCTGCGCGGCGGCGACGGGCGTCCGAATTACGATTCGGTGTCGATCGCGATTGCGGAGCAGGCGCTGGAAAAGGCCAAGCTGCCGGCCAACCTGGTGGTCGATTGCTCGCACGCGAACAGCTACAAGAAGCCGGAGCTGCAGCCGCTGGTGATGTCGGACGTGGTGCAGCAGATCCGTCATGGGAACAAGTCGCTGGTCGGTGTGATGATCGAATCGAACATCGTTGGCGGCAACCAGAAGATTCCAGCGGATTTGTCGCAGTTGAAGTATGGCTGCTCGGTGACCGACGGCTGCATCGATTGGGATGCGACCGAGAAGATGCTGCGTGCTGCGCACGCGGAGCTGTTGCAGCGCCCTTAAAACCCACCCCACCGTCGTTCCTGCCATTGGCAGAAACGACTTCCCGCGCCAAGGCGGCACTCGGCGGGAACGACGGTTCGAAGTGTAACGACATGGTTCGCGACGGCACACCCGGTGCTTTACAATGGCGCATTCCCTCTTATCTTCCGCACCTTCCATGATTGTTCTCGGCGTCGAATCCTCCTGCGATGAAACCGGCCTTGCGTTGTACGACACGCAACGCGGCTTGCTCTCCCATGCCCTGCATTCGCAGGTTGCCATGCACGAGGAGTATGGCGGCGTAGTACCCGAACTGGCCTCGCGCGACCATATCCGGCGCGCCATCCCGCTGCTCGAAGAAACCCTGTCGCGCGCTAACGTCGCCATGGCCGACATCGACGCCATCGCCTACACCCAGGGCCCGGGCCTGGCCGGCGCGCTGCTGGTCGGCTCGTCGATCGCGTGCAGCCTGGCACTTGCGCTCGACAAACCGGTACTCGGCGTGCACCACCTCGAAGGCCACCTGCTCTCGCCGCTGCTGGCGAGCGATCCGCCGCAGTTCCCGTTCATCGCGCTGCTGGTCTCGGGCGGCCACACGCAGCTGATGCGGGTCGACGGCGTGGGCCAGTACACCCTGCTCGGCGAAACCTTGGATGACGCGGCCGGCGAAGCCTTCGACAAGTCGGCCAAGCTGCTCGGCCTGGGCTACCCCGGCGGCCCGGCGATTTCGCGCCTGGCCGAATTCGGCGATCCGCTGGCCTACAAGCTGCCGCGCCCGATGCTGCACTCGAAGGACTTCAACTTCAGCTTCTCGGGCCTGAAAACGGCCGTGCTGACGGTGGTGAAGAACCACGACGAAAAAGTCATCGCCAATATCTGCGAACAGGACAAGGCCAACATCGCGCGCGGCTTCGTCGATGCCATCGTCGATGTCCTGACCGCCAAGTGCATCAGCGTGCTGCGCCACACGGGCTTGAAGCGCCTGGTGATCGCGGGCGGCGTGGGCGCCAACGCGCAGCTGCGCGCCTCGCTCAACGCGGCTGCCTCCGCAAAAAAATTCCGCGTGTTCTATCCGGAGCTGGAATTCTGCACCGATAACGGCGCCATGATCGCCTTCGCCGGCGCCATGCGCCTGCAGATCAATCCCGACGCCGCCAAGCGCGACTACAGCTTCAATGTACGCCCGCGCTGGCCGCTCGACGAGATCAAGGTGGTCTGAAAAAAAACGCCGCGCGGTGAACGTTCGGCGCCGATGACGATCCTACCGTGTACCGTATTTTCCCAAAGAATGGCAAACTCGCCCGGTTCTGTTTTTCCGGAGGTGCTGTATGCGTGTTGTTAGTTGGAATATTCACTGGGGTTGCGGCAAGGATGGCAGGATCCGCATCCATGCCATCATCGATGTGTTGCGCAAATTAAATCCCGATGTGATTTGCCTGCAGGAAGTTGCGTCAAATCATGCCGAGCTCGAAGGCAACGCCAACGCCAACCAGTTCCGCCAGCTGGCGGGGGCCTTCGGTGGCTACCAGCCGGTGATCGAACCGACCAGCGAAATCTACCAAAACAACATGCCGCGCCAGTTCGGCAATATGTTGCTCTCCAAATACCGGATCAACCAGGTGCACCGTTACCTGCTGCCATGGCCGCCCGATCCGAACAGTCCGGCCGGCATGCCGCGCGGGCTGATCGAGGCCGTCATCGACGCGCCCGGCGGCAAGGTCCGCGTGCTGACCACGCATCTGGAATACTACTCGCCGGTGCAGCGCATGGCGCAGGTGCGGCACATCAAGTATTTGCATTGGGAAGCGTGCGAGCGGGCACGCATCTTTCAACCGGACCCGACCATGGACCCGCCGTACCAGCTCGGATTCCGGCCTGGCTCGGCGATCTATTGCGGCGACTTCAACTTCACTCCCGATTCGCCCGACTACCAGGAACTGATCGCGCCGGACGACAGCATCGCGCTGCCGCTGGTCGACGCGTGGCGCCTGCGCCATCCGGAAATCGCGCGCGCGCCCACCGCCGGCTTGCATGGCTTCAAGTGGCCGGAGCGGGCCGATTGCTTCGACTATTTTTTCCTCACCAATGATCTGGCATCGCGCGTGACCGAGGTGGAAGTGCAGTCGGAAACGGCGGCATCGGATCACCAGCCGATTGTGCTCGATATCGCATGAGTCCGGCTTCGCGGCGGTGACGCACCGCGCGGCGCGACCAGTCCGACGTGCGGCAAAAGGATGTCATGGACGCGCTGGAAAAAATCGTGCTCGGTCCGGAGCGCCCGATCCCGTTAAGCGAGGCGGACCGCCGGTCGGATGTCGCCTCGCAGCCTCGTCCCACCCCGTCCCGTCCGGTCAAGCCGCCTGTGGCCTCGACTGGCGGTGGTACAGGAACTCCAGCACCCGCGCGCGGTACTCGATATACAGCGCGTCATGCGCCAGCGCCACCCGTTCGCGCGGGCGCTCCAGCCGCACCTGCACAATGTCGCCAATGGTCGCCGCCGGCCCGTTGGTCATCATCACGATGCGGTCCGACAGCAGCACCGCCTCCTCCACGTCGTGGGTCACCATCACCACGGTCGATCCGGTCTGGGCCACGATGCGCAGCAATTCATCCTGCAGGTGCGCACGCGTGAGGGCGTCGAGGGCGCCGAAGGGCTCGTCCATCAGCAGCACCTTCGGTTCCATCGACAGCGCGCGCGCAATGCCCACGCGCTGCTTCATGCCGCCCGATATCTCGTTGGGGCGCTTGAGCGCCGCCGCGCTCAGTCCCACCAGCGCCAGCGCCGCACTGGTGCGATCGCGCAGTTGGCTGACCGATTCCTTGCCCGAGAACACGCGCTCGACCGCCAGATACACATTCTCGAAGCAGCTCAGCCACGGCAGCAGCGAGTGGTTCTGGAATACCACCGCGCGCTCGGGCGACGGGCCGGCAATCTCGCGGCCGGCGCAGATCAGGGTGCCATCGGTCGCCCGGGTCAATCCCGCCAGCAGGTTGAGCAGGGTCGACTTGCCGCAGCCCGAGTGGCCGATCAGGGTGACGAATTCCCCCTGCGCCACGGTCAGGCTGACGTTGTTGAGTACGTGAAAACGCCCCTTGCGGGTCTCGAACACCATCTCGGCGTGCTGCACTTCAATGAATTTCTTGTTCATATCAGTTCCCCGCTTCTTCGTAGGTGAATGCCTTGGCCAGCGCCACCAGGGCAAGTTCGAGCGCCAGCCCGACCACGCCGATGACGACGATGGCGATGAGGATGTGCGGCACGTTCAGGTTATTCCACTCATCCCACACCCAAAAGCCGATGCCGACCCCGCCCGTCAGCATTTCAGCGGCGACGATCACCAGCCAGGCGGTGCCGATGGCCAGGCGCACGCCGGTCAGCATGTAGGGCAAGACCGACGGCAGCAAGATTTTGGTGAAGATTTTCCATTCCGACAGTTGCAGCACGCGCGCGACGTTCATGTAGTCCTGCGGCACGCGCTGCACGCCGGCGGCGGTGTTGACGATCATCGGCCAGATCGAGCAGATGAAGATCGACCAGATCGCCGCCGGATCGGCCGACTTGAACACCAGCAAGCCAATCGGCAGCCAGGCCAGCGGCGAGACAGGCTTGAGCAGGCTGATGATGGGATTGAACATGCCCGCCAGAAAACGGAAGCGCCCGATCATGAAGCCGAGCGGAATGCCGACCGCGGCCGCCAGACCGAAGCCGAGCGCCACGCGCTTGAGCGAAGCCAGGATATTCCAGCCGATGCCCTGGTCGTTGGGGCCGTTGCGGTAAAAGGGATCGGCGAACATGCGCATCGCTTCGGCGAAGGTCACGGCGGGCGAGGGAAAGCTGGTGTTGTTGACCGATAAAATCTGCCACAGCAGCACCAGCAAGCCCAGCCCCATCAGCGGCGGCAGCAGCGCCAGGACCACGCTGCGCAGGCGCGACCTGCCATCGCTCAGCATCACGCCCTGGCTGGCGAGGCGCTCGCTGCGCGGGCGTTTTTCAGGCACCGGCGCGGCCAGCGGAACAGGGCTCGGGGTAGTCGGCATCGATTCCAGCACGGCACTCATCATGGGCTCCCGGTTCAGGCTTTGATCTTGAAGGATTCGGCGTAGGCCTTGGGATTCTTGCCATCCCAAACCGTTCCGTCGAGCATTTTCACCGTGCGGAGCGGCGACTTCGGCACGCTCACCTTGGCCATGGCGGCCGCCTCGGTGTAGAGGCCGATCTGGTTGACGCTGGTGGCGGTGGCCAGGTAATCCGGTTCGGTCTTGAGCAAGCCCCAGCGCTTGTGCTGGGTCAGAAACCACATGCCGTCCGACAGGTAGGGATAGTTGACCGAACCGTCGTTGTAGAACTTCATGTAGTTCGGATCGTCCCAGGTCTTGCCCAGGCCGTTCTGGTAGCGTCCCAGGATGCGCTGGTTGATCACATCGACCGAGGTGTTCACGTACGACTTGTCGGCGATGGTGGCGGCCATCTTGGTCTTGTTGACGAGGCCGGCGTCGATCCACTTGCTCGCTTCCAATACGGCGGCAATCAGGGCGCGCGCGCTGTTCGGGTATTTTTTGGTCCATTCGAGCGTGGTGCCGAGGGTTTTTTCCGGGTGGTCCTTCCAGATATCCTGGGTGGTGGCGGCGGTGATGCCGACGCCGTCGACGATGGCGCGGTGGTTCCACGGCTCCCCCACGCAAAAGCCATCCATGTTGCCGACCCGCATATTGGCCACCATTTGCGGGGGCGGCACGGTGATGACCTTGGCGTCCTTGAGCGGGTTGATGCCGTAGGTCGCCAGCCAGTAGTACAGCCACATCGCGTGGGTGCCGGTCGGGAAGGTCTGGGCGAAGGAGTATTCGCGTTTGTCGGTCTGCATCAGTTTGGCGAGGGAGGCACCGTCCACGCCGCCCTTGTCGGCCACTTTTTTGGAGAGGGTGATGGCCTGGCCGTTGTGGTTCAGGTTCATCAGGACCGCCATATCCTTTTTGGCGCCGCCCACGCCCATCTGGACGCCGTATAGCAGGCCGTAGAGCACATGCGCGGCGTCGAGTTCGCCGTTGACCAGCTTGTCGCGCACGCTGGCCCAGGACGATTCCTTGCTCAGGACAATCTTGATGCCGTATTTTTTATCGAAGCCGAGTACCGAGGCCATCACCACCGAGGCGCAGTCGGTCAGGGGGATGAAGCCGATCTTGATTTCTTCTTTTTCGGGTTTGTCGGAGCCGGCGGCGAAAACACCGCCGCTGGCAAGGCCGGTCAGCGAGACGGCGGCGCCGGCCTTGAGCAGGGTGCGGCGGGTCAGGGTGGAGCGGTCGGTCGTCATGGTTCCCTCGGTTGGCAAGCCAGGCGCAGGCGTGCGCCGTTACCAAAGCATCAGCAAATGGCGTGCCAGCGGGCAATGAGAGTGAGGGAGGAAGAACTTAGCGGCGCAAAGCGCCGTGATGGGAGGTTTTTGGCACCGTTATTGTGCGGCGCACCAAATATGATCGTCGTTTCTGGCACTGCCAGAAACGACTTCCTGGCACTGCCTGAAACGACAGTTTCAGGTCAGCGTTGAACGGTGACGCCCTTCCAGAACGCCACGTGCCCGGCAATTTGCTTGGCGGCATCGAACGGTGCGCGGTAGGTCCACACCGCATCGCGGTTGGTTTCGCCATCGACCAGCAAGCTGAAATAGTTCGCCGTGCCCTTCCACGGGCACTTGGTCTCGGTCGCGCTCGGCTGCAGATATTCCTGCCTGACCGCCGACATCGGGAAATACACATTGTTTTCGACGATCTGCACCTGATCTTCCGTCGCGTCGGCGATCACGGCGCCGTTCCAGCTTGCTGTAGGCATCTCAATGCTCCTGTGACGTGGATTCGGCTGCGATCTGGCGCAGCGCCTGCTCGAACACTTCCGGCGGCTGCCCGCCCGAAATCAGGTGCCGGTCGTTGATGATGATGGCCGGCACCGAACTGATGCCCTGCTGCTGATAAAACCGCTCGCGCTCGCGCACGTCGCCGGCATACGCGCCGCTGGCGAGCACCTCGGCCGCCTGCGCGGCGTCCAGGCCCACTTCGCCCGCCACCCGCGCCAGCACGGCAAGGTCGCCCGGGCTCTCGCCCTTGGTGAAGTAGGTCTCGAACAGCGCCATCTTGAGTTCGCGCTGGCGCCCCTGCAGCTCGGCCCAGTGCAGCAGGCGGTGCGCGTCGAAGGTGTTGTAGATGCGGCTGCGCGCATCCATGTCGAAGCGAAAGCCCAAATCGGCGCCGCGGGCACGGATCATTTCGCGCGTCTGCGCGCCCTGCTCCGGCGTGGCGCCGTATTTTTCAGTGAGGTGTTCGCCGATGTCCTGGCCTTCGGCAACCATGTTCGGATTGAGCTCGAAGGGCTGGAAGTGCAGTTCGGCGCTCGCCACGCCGTCCAGGCGGCCCAGCGCCTGTTCAAGCGACTTGAGGCCAATCACGCACCAGGGGCAGGAGATATCGGATACAAAATCAATTTTCAGCTTGGTCACCAGGTGCTCCTGTCGGTCGGGCGTTCCATTCTAGCGCCAAGCGGCAGATCGCACCCGCACACCCTATTTTTTGGCGCCCGCCGATTTGCTGCCGATCTTGCTTTCCTTGCCGGCCATCAGGTTGGCGATGTTCTGGGTATGGCGGTACAGCAGCAGCGAACTCATCGCCACCACGGCGAAAAACAGTTCATCGATGCCGAATGCCAGCCCGTAGTAAATCGGTGCCAGGATCGCGGCCACCAGCGCCGCCAGCGAGGAGTAGCGCGAGACGAAGGCGACCACCAGCCAGGTCGCCAGCACCGCCAGGCCCAGCCAGACATTGATGCCGAGCAGCACGCCCAGGATGGTGGCCACGCCCTTGCCCCCCACAAAGCGGAAGAACACGGGCCACAGGTGCCCCAGGAACACGGCGACGGCCACCAGCGCGATGCCGGCCGTGCCCACGCCATACTCGCCCGACAGGCGCACCGCCAGCCAGACCGCGAACCAGCCCTTGGCGGCGTCGCCGATCAGGGTGGCGATGGCCGCACCCTTGTTACCGCTGCGCAGCACGTTGGTCGCGCCCGGGTTTTTGGAACCGTAGGTGCGCGGGTCCGACAGGCTGAACAGGCGGCTCATCACCACGGCGAACGAAATCGAGCCGATCAGATAGGCGACGATGGTGAAAATTGCTGTATTCATTGTTGTCTCTCTCGTTGGGAAGAGGCGCCATGCGCCGGGCGTGAATATACACCATAGTCGCGGCCGGATCACCCCTGCTTACCCCTGTTCACCCTCCTGCCGGGGCCGTTCGGGACGCTCCTTCATCAACAGCGCAACATCTCCCCCATCAGACCTTGGCCAGCAGCGGCACGGTCAGGCAGCGCGTGGAACACCTTGCGCTCTTCCCTGCGCCCCATGTCAATCAATCAGCATGCCCATGACCAAGGCCAAGCCCGATCCTGCCAGGCGCCCGAAAAAAGGGACGCTCAACGGAAAACGGCCCTTGCGGGCCGCTTGCGTTACCAGGGGCCAGCCGGCCCCCGCCTTGTCACAGCGCGCTGTCGCGCTCCTGCTTGACCAGCATCGTATTGACGCCATCGGACAGGCTGAATTCGAACGCGCCACCGGCCGGGAGCGGGCCCAGGGACAAGACCGCGCTGCCATGTTGCAGATCCTGCGCCAGGGTCGAGCGCTTGGCATCGGTGACCAAGGTCACCGTCAGGAAAGGATACCGGGTGTGATCCCAGCTCAGTTGCACCTTGCCGGCCTGCTCGCGCACCTGCACCACGGGCTTCCCGCCGTTGACGCTGCCTTCGGGGGTCGGGCGGGCGGTCGACTGCATCAGGTTGGCCGTGCCCTTGACCACCGAAATACTGACGATCGTGCCCGGGTTCGGAATCGACAGGCTGAAGTTCTGCGACTTCATTTCCTCTGCATGGTCGACCACCAGCGTGGAGAACGGATAGTCGAGCGCGCCTTTGGCGGTGACGATACGCAAGGTGTACTCACCCTTGTCCTGCACCCGGGCGCGGCCGATGTACGATTTCAATGGCGACAGCGTTGCCTTGTCGCCGCTGATCTGGCCGCTGACCAGGATCAGATCCTGTGGTGCATTGTCAGCCGTCGCCTTCATCAGCGTGTCCGCCGGGGTCAGGAATGCTTGCATCAGATTGGTGTTGTAGTCCGAAAAGGTGCTGCCGCCGCAATAACTCATGATGTCATGCGTATTCGGGTTGCGCGGATCGAAGAAGGCAGACCTGCTGAACAGATAGCCCCAGGTGTAGTGGCTGCCCGTGCCCAGCTGCGCGTTCGGGTAGGGATACTTCGGGTCCGGCGAGCCGGCGCCGCCGCAAGCGGCGTGGTTCAGACGGTAGTTGTGACCCAGCTCATGGACCACGATACCGCGCAAGCCATCTTCATTCATCGATGGAATATCGGCGGCAACGCCACTGGTGCCCGGCACATAGGCCAGGCCGGCCAGGCCGTAGGTCGCTTTCGGAATGAAGCCGAAGTAATGCTGGCGATCGTTGGCGTTTTCCAGGCGGTGCAAGTCGGCGATTTCGCCCAGGATTTTACCGAACGCATCGCGCCATTCGGTTTCATTGACGGGCAAGCGCGTCACGCGCGACGACACATACGCGGCGCGGCCCGACTGGTTCACGCCCGACACCGGAATGCGATCCTGCACGAAGTCGCGCAGGTTGCCGACGACACGGCCGACCGAACTACCGATCTGGACCGGAATCGTGACCAGCTCCATCGGCACACCACCGCCAACGCGCGGATTGATGGTCTTGTTCTGGCCATTCGCCAGGACCACGCTCAGGCGCAGGCCAGGGCGGACCAGGTCGGCCGGCACCACCGCGATGTACGAGGTGTTCGCATCGGGCACGACGGGGACGCTGGCTGGAAGCGCACCGGCCGGCTTGTTCAGGGCGATTTCACGCAGCACATTGCCATTCGCATCCTTGACCTGGACTTTGCCGTCCGGCTTGGTCACGCCTGGCGTGTTGCTCAGGGCATTGACCTTGACCATCACCGCCTTGCCCCTGATCAAAATCAGGGCGCTGTCGCCGCTGTCGAACAGTTGCGATTGCGCCAGCTGGATGCTGCCGATGCGTGGATCGCCGGAAACCGGTGGCGTAGCGTCGGCAATCGGCGCGCCAGGGATATAGCAGCTTTTCACCAGTCCGGGGGCGGGGTTGGCCATGGCGGTCGTGTTGCAATCGACACCGTCGGTCTTGGTATAGGTGTAGTACTTGCCTTCCGCCCCGAACAGCACCGCGCTGGTGCCGCTGAAATTGCAGCGGCCGCCTTCCGGAGCGCACAAGGTCCACGTGACGGCGGCCTTGTCGCAGCGTTTGGCGATGCCCGGCGTCGGATCGCCGAACACATTGCTGTTGCAAGCGACGCCGCCGGTCGCCGTCTTACTCATGAAGCTGGTGCCGGAACCATAGCGCACGGTGCGCGTATCGCCGAAAGCGCACTGGCCGCCCTCGGTGCCGCACGCTTCCCAGGTGCTGGTGACTTCGCAACGCTTGGCCGCGCCCGGTGCCGGATCGCCAAAGGTGGCGTTGTTGCAGGAGGCGCCCCAGCCCAGCGTCTTGCTGACGAAGCGGTCGCCCGCGCCATAGCGAACGGTCTGGTTGCCGGTGAAAACGCAACGGCTGTTTTCGTTGGCGCAAAATGTCCATTGCGTGGTCGATGCAGCGGCGGCCACGCCCATGGCGCTGGTAATGGCGATCGGGGCGGCGCCAGCATCGGCAAGGCCGGCCGCGCTGCCGGCATTGGCGCCGCCGCCAGTCATCACCCCGGTTGCGGCCGCATCGGCCGTGCTCACGACAGGCGGTGGGGCGTCCGCGCCGGCGGCGCGGGGGGCGCTCGATGCGCCTGTGTTATCGCCGCATGCGGTCAGCACCCCGCTGGTTAAGGCAATCATTGCCAGGCATTTCAACAAACGTCTCATATCGACTCCGGTTCAGCGTTTCAAGGATGTATTTCTATGCAAACAGGCTGCACATTATCCTGCCGGACTCGACAAAGTAAACTTTTGTTAAGAATATTAGTGAAATTTTCGTAAAATTTTTGTATCAAAACCACGGCTGAGGATGCGCCAAAGGCATCCGAGACGGTTAGCCGCCTCAAATACTTTCACTCATGCATTTATTCGCATCCCCACGCCTGGCGCGCGTCGGACGGCCAGCGTCTATTCTTCCAGCGCGCAGCTCACCGCGCGCGCGCCGAGCAGATCGACCAGCACCTGCGGAGCGATGCCGACCAGGTAGCCGCGCCGGCCGCCGTTGATATAAATCGTTTCCAGCACCAGGATGCTTCCTTCCACATACACCGGCAGCGCCTTGCGCGTGCCGAACGGCGAGGTGCCGCCGATCTGGAAACCGGAATGGCGCTGCGCCACCTCGGGCTTGCACGGCTCGACCGACTTGCAGGGAATGGCGCGCGCCAGGTTCTTGGTCGACACCTTGCAGTCGCCATGCATCAGTACGATGAGCGGCTTGGCCGCTTCGTCCTGCATCACCAGCGTCTTGACCACCGAATGCTCGGACACACCGAGCTCGCGCGCCGACACCGACGTGCCGCCATGCTCTTCATACGGATAGGGATGTTCGCTGAAAATCACACCATGCTTGCGCAGGAACTGCGTCGCCGGTGTTTCGGAAATGTGCTCTTTCTTGGCCATGCGTGATACGCTAAACGTTCAATGAGGAGTTTCTTATTATGCAGCAAGAAATTCGCTTTGCCACCTTCAATGTGTACAACCTCGCCCCGCCCGGCGCGAAGCTGTACGACAATCTCCTGCCGTCCACGCCGGAAGAATACGAGGCCAAGCTGAACTGGACCGCACGCCAGATCGACCTGCTCGATGCCGACGTGATCGGCTTCCAGGAGATTTTTTCGCAGGCCGCCCTGCGCGAAGCGCTGGCGCGCACCCGCCGCTACCGCGACGCCTTCCACGTCGGCTTCGATCCCGATCCGGCCGCCGAACGCCTCACGCCCAGCGTGGCGCTGGTATCGCGCCTGCCCCTGGCCGCGCCCGGCGTGGCCCACCTGCAGTTCCCCGAGGGCGTGGCGCTGCCGCCCGGCAGCCGCGAAGCCGACCGTTTTTCGCGCGCCGTGATCCATGCGCCGGTGATCGTCTCGCCCGACTGCACGGTCGACGTGGTGGTGGTGCACCTCAAGTCCAAGCGTCCCGACTACCGCAACGGCGACAGCAGCGAAGACCCGCAACTGTACGCGCTGGCCTGCCTGCGCTCGCTGATCCGGCGCGGCACCGAAGCGGCGGCCCTGCGCGTGTTCCTGAGCCAGCTGGCCAAAGAACACCAGCGTCCGCGCGTGGTGCTGGGCGACTTCAACGATGTGGCCGACGCCGTGACCACCATGATCGTGCTGGGTAACGGCAATACCCTGGGCGACCGCATGTTCGACGCCTACCAGCTGCAGCAGCGCCAGGATCACCTGCGCCACGTGGGCTTTTCCATCGTGCACGACAGCCACTACACGACCATCGACCACATACTGGTGTCGGAAGAATTCAACGCTGCCCTGCCCAACGCAATCGGCGAGGTGGTCGATGTGGTGTACCTGAACGACCACGTCGTGCTGGAACTGCCCGAGGCGTCCGACCACGGCCAGGTGCTGGCGCGTATCCGCCTGTTCGACGGGCCGCGCGGCCTCAGCGAGGGCGGGGTTTGAGGTCCGGGTCGCTCGACGCCATGCTCGCGTAATACCCCTGGTAATCGTCGCAGCCATGCTGCCGTAGAAACAGCAGCTGCTCGGCCGTCTCGACGCCCTCGGCGATCACGCGCAGCTTGAGGCTGCGCGCCACCGCGATGATGGCCGGAATCAGATTCGCCTTGGCGGACGCGTTCGCGCTCGCATTCGCCGGCGCGTTCGCGTTCGCCGGCGCGTCCGTATTCGCGTCCACAATGTCTTTCACGAACGAGCTGTGGATCTTCAGCTTGGTCAGCGGATAGCGGCGCAGGAAGCTCAGGCTCGAATACCCGGTGCCGAAGTCGTCGATGGTCAGCTGCACCCCGAGCGCGCGCAAGGTGGCGATGGTGGCCATGGTGGCGTCGTCGCCGCGCATGATGACGCTTTCGGTAAACTCGAGGTCGAGAAATTCGGGCGCCAACCCGGACAGCCGCAGCGCTTCCTCGACGCTGTGCACCAGGCCGCTGTCGATGAACTGCGCCCCCGACAGATTGACCGCCACCACCACCGGACAGCCCTCGTCGCGCCACGCGCGCGCCCGCGCGCACGCCTGGCGCAGCACCCATTCGCCGATCGGCACCATCAGCCCGCATTCTTCGGCCACCGGAATGAACTGGTGCGGCATGAGCAGCCCGCGCTGCGGATGGCGCCAGCGCAGCAGTGCCTCGACCGCGATGGTCTGGCCGCTGGCGATGTTCACCTCGGGCAGGTATTCGAGCAGGAACTCCTGGTTCGACAGCGCATGCCGCAATTCGTTCTCGATCTGCACCCGTTCGATGACGTGGGCATTCATGTCGGCATTGAAGAAGCTGAAGGCGTTGCGCCCGTTCTGCTTGGCGTGGTACATGGCCACGTCGGCGTTTTTCAGCAGGGTGTCGATGTCGGCGCCGTCGTCCGGGCAGATGGCGATGCCGATCGAGACCGACAGGCTGATCGTGTGGCCATCGCTGCGCACCGGCTGCGCCACCGCGTGCATGACGCTGGTGGCCACGTGGGCGGCCTGGTCGACCCCGCCGATGTCGGCCAGGATGACTACGAACTCGTCGCCGCCCTGTCGGCTGACGGTATCGACCCCGCGCACGCAGCCGGTGAGGCGCGTGGCCACTTCCTTGAGCACGGCGTCGCCCACGTGGTGGCCGAAGCTGTCGTTGATGCCCTTGAAGCGGTCCAGGTCGAGGAACATGACGCCCACCTTGGTGTGCTGGCGCCGCGCCGACACCAGCGCCTGCTGCAGACGGTCGAGGAACAGCACGCGGTTCGGCAAATCGGTCAGGAAGTCGTGCTCGGCCAGGTAGCGGGTCTGTTCCTCGGCGCGCTTGCGCTCGGTGATGTCGGTCATGATCGCCATGTAGTTCGAGACCTGCTCGGCGCTGTCGCGAATGGCCGTCACCGCTACCCATACCGGGAGATCGCCCTCCTCGCGCCGTACGCAGCACACCTCGCCTTCCCAGTGGTCGTGCACCGCGACGAAGTCCCAGATCTGCTGGTAGAACGCCGGTTCGTGCATGCCCGAGCGCAAGCCCGGCACGTCGCCGCCCATCACCTCGGCCGCCGCCACCCCGGTCAGGGCGGTAAACGCCTGGTTGACCGCGATGACCCGGTAGTGGCGGTCGGTGATGAGAATGGCGTCGCGCGACTTCTCGAACACGCGCGCGGCCATGGCCAGCGCATGTTCGGCCGCCTTGCGCGGGGAAATGTCGCGCAGCACCGCGTAGGACAGGAATTCATGGTCCAGGGTAACCGAGGTGAGCAGCACCTCGGCCCAGATATGGGTATGGTCCGACAGGTAGAATTCCCACTCGTAGCGGTGGTTGCCGTCGATAAAGGCGCGCGCCGTCAGGGCGGCGTCGGCCACGGTCGAGGTTTCGCCGGTGGCCTGCACCTCGGGCGAAAAATCGAGCAGGGTCTTGCCGACCATGTCTTGCTTGCCGGCGCAGCGGAACATGGCTAGGGCGGCCGGGTTGGCATCGATGATGCCGTTGCCCTTGATTAGCACGATGGCGTCGGTCGAGCGCTCGAACAGCTGGCGGAAGTTGATGCCCGCTTCGATCAGGTCCGCTTCGTCGACCTTGCGCTTGCTGATGTCCACTTCCATGCAGAACAGTTGCTGCGTCACGCCGTCGCGCAGCACCGGGAAGTGGGTCGAATACAGCCAGCGCTCGGCGCCGTCGAGGCGCTTGATGCGCCAGTCGCGCGGCGGCGCCGTGCGGCCGGTCTTCCAGACCGTGTCGAGCGTGTTGCGGAAGTCTTCCTCGCGCTCCAGGTGCGAGGCCAGGCTGGTCAGGGGACGCCCGACCGCCTCGGCCGAACTGACGCCGAAGACCTCGGCGCAGGTATGGTTCCAGTAGCGCACGATGCCGTTGCGGTCGGTGCTGTGCACGGCCACCGTCGGCGCCAGTTCAAGGGCAGCGACGAAACGGTACAGGACGTCGAGCGCCTCGCGTCCCGGTCCATCCGGCTCGACACTGCCCATTTGGGCAGGTTTATCAGCACTCACGGCGATCCCTTCATTTCGTTGTGGACAGAGCTTGCCGGCACGCCGGCCATGACTTCTTAGACCCATTCTGACGACCCAGGTTCGGTTCCGTTTGCGCGCACGCAAAGTGGAGGCCGGGAGAATTGTTTCTAATCCGCAAAATTTGCGCTTTGTCGGGTTTTTTCGCAGTTCGTCGTGCACAAACGGCGGTCTGTCGCATTCGGGGTGCGGCCGGGGCGCCGGTTTTCTATAGTGACAACATGCGCCCGTGACACCATCCTGCGCACAGGACGGTGCACCTGCGCTCCGCAAGGCGAGCCGCACTGCGCCCCAACCACCCGCCCGACCAGAAGAAGACCAAGCCACCATGAAACTCGAGACCTTGCCCAGCGCGCCGGCCCAGCCCACCCTCCGCAAGCCACGCTGGCGCGCTCCCGCGCTGGGCGTACTGATCGTCGCCCTCGGCGCCGGCGCCTGGTTCACCGTGCAGGCGCGCAAGCCGGCCGCCCAGGGCCCGGACGCCAAGAAGGCTGCGCCGGTGTACGAACTGGCGCGCGCCGACGTGGCGGCGATCGCCGCCGGCGAGCTGAGCGTGAACATGCCGCTGTCCGGTTCGCTCGCGCCGCTGACCCAGGCCACCGTCAAGTCCAAGGTCTCGGGCCAGGTGCTGGAAACGACCGTGCAGGAAGGCATGAACGTGGCCGCCGGCCAGGTGCTGGCGCGGCTCGACCAGGCCGACCAGAAGGCGCGCATGGCGCAGCAGCAGGCCGCGCTCGATGAAGCCACTGCGCGCCTGTCGATGGCCACCAAGAACAATGCCAACAGCGCCGCCCTGCTGGCGCAAAAATACATTTCGCAAAACGCCTACGACACCACCGAAAACAGCGTGGCGCTGGCGCGCGCCAGCGTGCGCGCCGCCCAGGCCCAGGTCGAGCTGGCACGCATCGCCCTGAACGACACGGTGATCCGCGCGCCGCTGGCCGGCGTGGTCAGCAAGCGCCATGTGCAGGCCGGCGACAAGCTCTCGCCCGACATGCCGGCGTTCTCGATCGTCAACCTGCAGCAGTTGACGCTCGAAGCGCAGGTGCCGGCGTCGGACATTCCGCGCGTGAAGGTCGGCCAGGAAGTGCGTTTCCGGGTCGATGGCTATCCATCCCGCACTTTCCCCGGCAAGGTGGCGCGCATCAACCCGACCACCGAAACCGGTTCGCGCGGCATGCTGGTCTATATCAGTGTCGACAATGCCGACAGCGCCCTGCGCGGCGGCATGTTCGCCAAGGGCGCGATCACCACCCAGAAATCGGCACTGCGCCCGCTGCTGCCGGTCGCCGCCCTGCGCAAGGACAAGGAGAAGGGTAAGGAGATCGACGTGGTCTACGTCGTCGAATCCGGCAAGGTGGTGGTGCGCCCGGTCACCCTCGGCCTGCGCAACGACGATGAAGGCATGGTCGAAGTGACCGATGGCCTGGAGCACGGCGCGCGCGTGATCACCGCCCGCCTCGACGCGGTCAAGCCCGGCAGCCAGGTAAAACTGAGCGAGCCGCCGGCCACCGCCAGCGTCACCAGCGCGCCGGCCGCCCCCGCCGCTCCGAAAGGCTGAGCCATGTGGATCACAACAACCAGTATCAAGAATCCGGTGTTCGCCACCATGGTGATGGTGGCCCTGGTCGTGCTCGGCCTGTTCTCGTACCGCCGCCTGGGCGTGGAAAGCATGCCCAACGTTGCCATTCCGGTCGCCTACGTGCAGGTTAACTACCCCGGCGCCTCGCCCGAACAGGTGGAAAACGACATCACGCGCCCGCTCGAAGACGCCATCAACACCGTCAGCGGCGTGAAGAAAATCCGCAGCAATTCCTGGGAAGGCCGGGCCGGCGTGCAGGTCGAATTCCACCTGTCGACCAACATGGACAAGGCCATGACGGACATGCGCGACAAGATCGGTCTCGCGCGCCCCGGTTTTCCCAAGGAAGCGAAGGAACCGTTCATCGCCCGTGAAGAAGGCGACAACAGCCGCGCCATCGTGGAACTGTCGCTCATGTCGGACAAGCGCAGCCTGCGCGAACTGTCGACCCTGACCGAGCAAGTCATCACCAAGCGCCTGCAGGGCGTGGCCGGGGTCGGCCAGGTGCGCGTGCGCGGCACGACCAACCGCCAGATCCTGGTGCATATCCGGCCCGACGGCCTGGCCAGCCAGAACATCGGCGTCGATGAAGTGCTGCGTGCGATCCAGAGCACCAACGCCAATCTGCCGGCCGGGAACATCGCCTGGGGCGCGGCCGAACGGCTGGTGCGCATCGAAGGCAAGATCAAGGATGCGCGCGGCTTTAACAAGATCATCGTGGCGCGCCGCGCCAGCGGCCCGGTCTACCTCGAGCAGGTGGCCGACGTGATCGACGGCGAACAGGAAGAAACCTCGATCTCGCGCATCAACGGCAAGCGCGCCATCACGCTCGAAGTGACCAAGATCCAGGACGCCAACGTGGTCGAAGTGGGCACCGGCATCAAGAAAGCCGTCACCGCCATGGGCGCCACCCTGCCGGCCGACATCCGCATCGATATCCTCGAAGACCAGTCCGACCGCGTGCAAAAGCAGCTCGACAACGTCAAGCGCACCATCATGGAAGGCGCGCTGCTGACCATGCTGATCGTGTTCCTGTTCCTGCACTCCTGGCGCAGCACCATCATCACCGGGCTGACGCTGCCGATTTCGGTGATGGCCAGCTTCATCGCCATGCAGTTCTTCGGTTTCACGCTCAACTTCCTGACCTTGATGGCGCTGTCGCTGTGCATCGGCCTGCTGATCGACGACGCCATCGTGGTGCGCGAAAACATCGTGCGCCATCTCGGCATGGGCAAGAGCCACACCCAGGCCGCCAACGACGGCACCAATGAAATCGGGCTGGCGGTGATGGCCACCACGTTCGCCATCGTCGCCGTGTTCGTGCCGGTCGCTTTCATGGAAGGCATCATCGGGCGCTTTTTCCTGCAGTTCGGGATCACGGTGGCGGTGGCGGTGATGGTGTCGCTGTTCGTCAGCTTCACGCTCGACCCGATGCTCTCCTCGGTCTGGCGCGACCCGGTCAAGGACCGCTTCAAGTACGTGCCGTGGCTGGGCCGCGGCATGGACAGAATCGAGCACGGCATCGAGCGCCTGCACCTCTGGTACGGCAAGGTGCTGGAACTGGCGCTGCGCTGGCGCAAATCGACCCTGGCGCTGGCGCTGGCCCTGTTCGTCGGCAGCCTGGCCTTGATGCCGATGATCGGCGGCGAAATGTTCCCGGAAACGGACGACGGCTACATCCACATGGAGTTCAAGGCGCCGGTCGGATCGAGCCTGGAATACACCGACCAGAAGATGCAGCAGGTCGAAGCGGCCCTGAAACCGTTCAGGGAAATCGAGGCCGCGATCACCACCGTGGGCACCGACAACGGGCGCCACACGGCCCAGATGAACCTGAAACTGACCGACGTGCACAAGACCGGGCGCCGCTCGCAGAAGGAAGTCGAGGCCTTGATCCGCGAGCGCCTGCAGTCGATCGCCGGGATCACCATGTCGGTGGGCTGGAAGCCGATCTTCATCGCCATCCTGGGCCAGGATGAGGCCAAGCTGGACGCCGTGGCGCACCAGCTGATCGACAAGATGCGCGCGATCAAGGGCATCGCCGACCTCGAATACAGCCAGGAAGGCGCCAGTCCGGCCACCATCGTCAAGATCAACAACGAGCTGGCCAGCGACCTGGGGCTGTCGACCCAGCAGATCGGGCTGGCGCTGCGCCCGTTCGTGGCGGGCGACCAGATCAGCCGCTGGCTGGCGCCGGACGGGCAGAACTACGACGTCAACGTGCAGCTGCCGAAGTCGGGGCGCCAGAAAGTGGCCGACCTGGGCGACCTGTCGCTGGCATCGAGCAAGCGCGATGCCGAAGGCAATCCGGTGATGGTGCCGCTGCGCCAGGTGGTCCAATTCGTCCCCTCGACCAGCCCGCAGGTGCTCAAGCGCCAGGCGCTGGAGCGCCGGGTGGCGATCTACGCCAGCGCCGAAGGGCGTCCCACGGGCGACGTGGACGGCGACGTCAAGCTGGCCATGAAGAGCATCGAGCTGCCCGAGGGCGTGCGCTTCGACGTCGGCGGCGACGCCGAGCAGATGGCCGAAACGATGGGCGCGGCCGGTACCGCGCTGGGCATCGCGGTGATCTTCATCTACCTGGTGCTGGCCTCGCAGTTCGGCAGCTTCCTGCAGCCGATCGCGATCATGGTGTCGCTGCCGCTGTCGATGATCGGGGTGCTGATTGCCTTGCTGGTCACGGGCAGCACCCTGAATATTTTCTCGGTGATCGGGATCGTGATGCTGATGGGGCTGGTGACCAAGAACGCGATCTTGCTGGTGGACTTTACCAATCACGGGCAGCGCGAAGGCAAGAGCCAGCACGATGCGATCCTGGAGGCCGGCCAGGTGCGCTTGCGGCCGATTTTGATGACGACCCTGGCGATGATCTTCGGCATGCTGCCGATGGCGATCGGCATGGGCGACGGCGGCGAAACGCAGGCGCCGATGGGGCGCGCGGTGATCGGCGGGGTGATTACCTCAACCTTGCTGACCTTGGTGGTGGTGCCGGTGGCGTACACCTACCTGGACAGCCTGGGCAGGCGCGTGGCGCGCTGGTTCAGGGGCAACGAGAAGGACCAGGAGCATGACGGGCAACACGAAGTGAAGCATGAGGAAGACCGGGCCGCCGTCGGCGTTTGAGCAGCCGTCGCGCCATCGTGAATCGCAACAATCGCACAGTGCAGGGGGACAGCTTGTCCGTTCCCCTGCGCCGCTCACCTGCTACTGAAGGAGACCCATGCAACGTTCTTTTCTGTTTCTGTTGTTCGCCGCCGCGCCGCTGGCTGCACAGGCAGCCGATGCCACCGATAATCAGTTGATCGAACGCGCAGTGCGCGACTATATCGAGTCGCAACACAAGGCCGATCCGCAACGCATGGAACGCGGTCTCGATCCCAGGCTCGCCAAGCGTACGTACTGGCAGGCGGCCGACGGCACCGAATTCATCATGAATACCGACTTCGATGCCATGGTCAAGGTTGCCCGTACCTACAACAAGGATGGCACGAAATTTCCGGCACAGCCGCGGGTGGACATCAAGATCCTCGATGTCGACCAGCGTATGGCGACCGTCAAGCTGAGCGCCGACGAGTGGATCGATTATATGCACCTGTATAAGAACCAGCGCAGCGAGTGGAAGATCGTCAATGTGCTCTGGCAGTACCATGATACTGCACGCCAGGTCAGCAAAAAGTAAGCTGGCTGTTCGCGGCCCGGTGCGGCGCGCCGGCGGTCGCGGGGCGACGCTGGCGCGCATCGTGCGCGCCGCTCGCCGGGACGATGGGGAATTTATTCCGGCTTCGCTTCCTCGGCATCATCCTCATCCGGTGTCTCGTTCTCTTCGCCGCCAGGCGTGGTCTTGGCTTCCAGCTTGCGCCTGGCCTTCTCGTCCGCCTTTTTCTTCTTTTCTAATTCCCTCTGCCGCTTTTCGTACTGGAAATTAGTTTTAGCCATGGATCACCTCTTGGGTTATAAAAGAAAGGGGGGTAGTAAGACAGCATTATGACCCAGTTATGCGTTCGGCATTTGAATTAACCACGTGGGTGATGCTCCGCATGCAGGCGCTTCATGCGCTCGCGCGCAACATGCGTGTAAATTTGTGTAGTCGAAATATCCGCGTGCCCCAGCAACAGTTGCACAACCCGCAAGTCGGCGCCATGATTGAGCAAATGCGTGGCGAACGCATGGCGCAGGGTATGCGGCGACAGGGGTGCCGTGATGCCGGCATTGCCCGCATGCTTCTTGATCAAAATCCAGAACATCTGGCGCGACATCGGCCCTCCGCGCCCGGTCACGAACAGCGCATCGTCCATCTGGCCGTTCAGGATGATGCCACGCGCCTCTTTCAGGTAGCGTTCGATCCACTGGCGCGCCACCTGACCGAACGGCACCAGGCGCGTTTTGCTGCCCTTGCCGGTGATGCGCAGCACGCCGTCGTTCAGGCTCAGCTCCATCATTTTCAAGGTCACCAGTTCGGACACGCGCAAGCCGCTCGCATACATCAGTTCGAGCATGGTGCGCTCGCGCAGTCCCAGCGGCGTGCTCACGTCGGGCGCCTGCAGCAAGGCTTCCACCTGCGCCTCGGTCAGGGTATGCACGAAACGCTGCGGCTGCTTGGCCGAGGCCATCTGCAGGCACGGATCGGCCGTCATTTCCTTGTTGCGCAGCGCCAGCTGGTAAAAGCGCTTGAGCACCGACAGGCGGCGGTTGGCCGTACTCGGCTTCGATTCCGCATGACGGTCCGAAAAATACCCTTCCAGATCGCTCGGGCCCACCGCGTGCAGGCTGGCCAGGGCCGGACGCGTTACTTCCAGCCAGCGCGCGAACAGGCGCAGGTCGCGCCTGTAGGCGTCGATCGAGTTTTTCGCCAGCCCCTGCTCCAGCCAGAGCTGGTCGCAGAAGGCGTCGATCAGTTGAAGATTGACTGCTGTTGCCATGGTCCCTTGCCCGCCCCTTCATGCGCAAGCAGCCAGCGCTTGACGCCCAGGTGGAAACCATTTTCATCATCGTGGTGCGAAAAGCCGCCCAGTCCGCCGGCGGCGGTGACCCGGTGGCAGGGAATGATGATCGGGAACCAGTTGGCGCCGCAAGCCTGGCCCACCGCGCGCGGCGCCGAGCCGATGTGCTTGGCGACCTGTCCATAGGTACGCACGGTGCCGCGCGGGATCGAGGCGATCGCATCCCACACCTTGCGCTGGAAGACGCTGCCGGCGTCCAGCAGCGGCAAAGTGAAGCGGAAATCGGGATCAAGCAGGTAGTGCGCCACCTGCTGCGCGGCCAGTTCGGCGACCGCATCGAGCGCGTCTTTTTCACCAAAGTGGGGCGGCAGGTAAACCAGCTCGCGCACGCGCGCGGCTTCGGTGCGGATGCCGACCGCCCCGAAGGGCGCTGCCACGATAGCCGAAAAAATAGTCTCTGCTTGATTGTTCATGTACGCAGTGTAGCGCAGCGACGGCGCCAAACCAATCCGCCGACGCTGCGCACGGACGAAAAAAAACGCACCTTGCGGTGCGTTCCAAATTTTGTTCACGTTCCCGGCCGTTTGGTCATGCCAACAGCATTCTGTAAAACGCGTGTCTCCTCGATATTTTCTCCGGTATGAACTACCGATTCTTCTATCTTCCCACTCCCCCAACCTGCAATCCGTTCGCCCCATTCGCACCAGTATGGTGCTGAATCGGTGCTCATCATAACGTATTTAATTTCGGAAAATGTGGCTTTTTTTACACGCCGGGGGAAAATATATTTCAGTTGTAAATTAAATTTGGCAGCCACAGGGAGATCTGTGGTACGTACGTCACCACCACCAGGAAGCCCAGCATCGTCAGCAGCCACGGCATGACCGCCACCGTCAATTCCGAGATGCCCATCTTGGTAATGCCCGAGGCCACGTACAGGTTCAGGCCCACCGGCGGATGGCACATGCCCACTTCCATGTTGACGATGATCAGGATGCCGAAGTGCACCGGATCGATGCCCAGTTTCATCGCCACCGGGAACAGGATAGGCGCCATGATCAGGACGATCGACGATGGTTCCATCACGTTGCCGGCCAACAGCAGCAAGATATTCACGACCAGCAGGAAGCTGACCACGCCCAGGCCCTGATCGGTAATCCAGGCCGCCATCGCTTGCGGAATGCCTTCGCTGGTCATCAGGAACGAAAACAGCATCGCGTTGGTGATGATGTACAGCAGCATGGCCGACATCGACGCCGAATCGAGCAGTACCTTGGCGACCTGCTTGAACTTCAAGTCCTTGTAGACGAACACGGCGATGATGAAGGCGTACACCGCCGCCATCGCGGCCGCTTCGGTCGGGGTGAACTTGCCCGAATAAATCCCGCCCATCACGATCACGATCAGCAGCAAGCCCCAGGCGCTCTTGCGGAACGCATCCCAGCGCTCGCCCCAGCTCGCCTTCGGCATGCGCGGATAGTTGTGCTTGCGCGCCAGGAACCAGGTGGTCAGGCCCAGCAGGCCGGCCAGCATGATACCCGGCACCACGCCGGCCATGAACAGCTGGCCGACCGAGGTATTGGTGGTGACCGAATACATCACCATCACGATCGACGGCGGAATCAGGATCCCCAGCGCGCCCGAGGTGGTGATGACGCCGGCGCCGAAGCCGCGCGGATAGCCCTGGCGCACCATGGCCGGCAGGATGATCGAGCCAATCGCCACCACCGTGGCCGGGCTGGAACCGGACACGGCCGCGAACAGCGCGCAGGCCATCACGCCAGCCAGCGCCAGGCCGCCGTGCCAGTGGCCCACCATCGAGGTGGCGAAGTTGATCATGCGCCGCGCCACGCCGCCGTGCGTGAGGAAATTGCCCGCCAAAATGAAGAACGGGATCGCCATGATCTCGAACTTCTCGATGCCGGTAAACAGCTTGAGCGCGACCGACTGGATCGGCACGTCGGTCATGGTAAACAGGAACGTCAATACGGTCAGGCCGAGCGAAATCGAAATCGGCATGCCCGTCAACATCAACACGATCAGCAGGGCGAAAATGATGGCGGCGTTCATGCGGCACCGCCTTTCGCGGCGGCGATCTCGTCGTCCAGGCCTTCGACATGGCCGTGGTCATGCTTGGGCAAGGTGCCGGTGCGGATGAAATGCACGGCCACCTGGATGAAGCGGAAGCACATCAGGTAGGAACCGAGCGGCACCGCCAGGTACACCAGCCACATCGGCACTTCAAGGTCGGACGAGGTCTGGTCGGTCTGCGCCATGTGCCAGACGAAATTGGCGCCCAGGGTACCGACGATGGCGGTAAACGTGGCGCCGGCCAGCAGGCCGAACACGATGAACTTGTCGCGCCATGGGGCGCTCAGGCGGTTGATGATCACATCGATGCCGACGTGGATGCCGGTGCGCACGCCATACGCGGCCCCGAATTTCGCCATCCAGACGAACATGTAGATGCACAGTTCCTGGGCCCAGCTGGTGTTAATTTGAATCAGCCAATCCTGCACGCCCGGAATCGGCAGGCCGGAAAAATAGCGGTGGACCACCGCAACGAACACAACGAGCGTGGCTGCGCCCATCAGGCTCGCAATGATCCACTCTTCCAGATGGTCGAGAAATTTCATGTCGAATCCTTAATTAAAAAGGAAAGGGAGATAGGTGCGGCACGCGCCGGCGCCCTGCTCCAGGCAGGGGCGCCGGGGGCTTGTGTGTTTACTTCGCTGCCGCGGCCGTTTTGTTGATCGCACCGATCAGCTCAGCGCCGATGCGGCTTTCCATCTGTTTGTGCACCGGCAGCAATACCTTGCGCCATTCGGCCTGTTCGGCCGCGGTTGGCGTGTAGATGGCGGTCTTGCCGGTTTTCCTGATCGCCTCGAGCGCCAGGTCGTTATCGCGCTGGGCGATGGCTTTCTCGAACGTGGTGGCCTCGGCCATCGCCTTGACCAGGCTGGCGCGTATATCGGCCGGCAAGCCATCCCAGAATTTCTTGTTGACGATGACGGCATAGCCCAGGTAGCCGTGGTTCGACAGGGTCACGTGCTTCTGCACTTCGTGCATCTTTTGCGTGAACATGTTCGATGGCGGATTCTCGGTGCCGTCGACCACGCCGGTCTGGAGCGCCTGGTACACCTCGGAGAAGGCCAGCACCTGCGGATTGGCGCCGAGCGCGCGCATCTGGGCGTCGAGCACCTTGGACGACTGGATGCGCAGCTTCTGGCCGCGGAAGTCGGCCGGCACGCGCAGCTGCTTGTTGGCCGACATCACCTTGAAGCCGTTATCCCAATACGCCAGGCCGGTAATGCCCTTCGGTTCGAGTTTTTGCAGCAAACCCTTGCCGATCGGGCCTTCGGTGACGCTGTACAGCGCCGCCTTGCTCGGGAAAATGTAAGGCAGGTCGAAGGCTTCGAATTCCTTCACACCCAGCGGGCCGAACTTGGCCAGCGAGGGGGCCAGCATTTGCACCGCGCCCAGCTGCAAGGCTTCGAGCTCTTCCTTGTCCTTGTACAGCTGGCTGTTCGGGTAGACTTCGACCTTCACCCGGTTCATGGTGGCTTTCTCGGCCAGCACCTTGAAGCGCTCCGCGGCCTGGCCTTTGGGTGTGTCGGTTGCCACAACATGGCTGAATTTGATGACGATCGGCGCTTGCGCCCATGCATTGAAACTGGCCGCGGCGGCGAGCGCGACGACGAGCGATTTAATTTGCATACTTGTCTCCCTGTTAATGGTAACCAACATTTCTTGACTGCAAGGCAGTCTGCCAACCGTCATTCTGCACTGCAATTGTGGATAACCACAATAGCCAAGAGACACAATTTCGGACACTTTGCGCCATGACTTCCTCATCCAAGCCCACGCGTCCCCCTTTCGTGCTCGGCGGCCCGTGGCGCTGGCTGCTGCCGGTGCTGCTGGTGCTGCTGTTTCTGGCGGTACTGTTCTGGCTGCCGTGGCAGGCGCGCCAGATGGAAGCCAACGAGCGCCAGGAGCAATTGATCGCCGACACCCTGTGGGTCGAGCAAACCATCCGCTTCGAACTGACCCGCAACGAGGAAGCGCTGGCCGCGCTCGGCGCCGAACTGGCCGAAGGCAAGCTGGACCAAGCGGTACTGCAGGCGCGCCTGGCCCAGATGATCAAGCTCAGCCACGAGCTGGAGCAGGTGCGCTGGTACGATGCCGACGCCCGCCTGATCTTGTCGAGCGCGGCGCCCGGCGCCCCTTCCCTGCGCGAACCCGCGCGCGACGCCGCCGAGATGGCGCGCGCCGGGCGCAGCGGGCGCTACGCCGAACCGTATCGCGGCGCCCTGCCCCACCAGCGCCTGCTCGACTACCACCTGCCGCTGTTTCGCGACGGCGCCTACGTGGGCAGCCTGGTGGCCACGGTCGACCTCAAGATCCTGCTCGACGAAACCGTGCCCTGGTGGTTCGCCCAGGATAACGCCATCTCCCTGCTCGACCGCGACGACGCGCTGCTGGCCAAGCGCGCCGCCGCCGGTCCCGGGCGCGGGGTGTACACCCACAAGCGCGCGCTCGACCTGGCGGGCGCCTCGGTCATGCTGGCCACCGACAGCGTCAAGAGCGAGCCGCGCCTGCTGCCCAACCTGCTGGTCGGATCGGTGGTGCTGCTGGCGCTGGGGCTGGTGGCCAGCCTGGCGGCGCTGTGGCGCCACATCGCGCGCCGGCTGGCGGCCGAAGGCGCGCTGCGCCAGCAGATGGCGTTTCGCACGGCCATGGAAAATTCGCTGGTCACCGGCCTGCGCGCGCGCGACCTGGAAGGGCGCGTCACCTACGTCAACCCGGCGTTTTGCCAGATGGTCGGCCTGCCGGCCGAGGAACTGCTGGGCAAAACCCCGCCCATGCCCTACTGGGCGCCGGAAGCGATGGCGGTCTACCAGCAGCGCTTCGCCGCCGTGCTGGCCGGCGAAGCGACCCAGCAGTTCGAAACCATCTTCCAGCGCACCGACGGCGTGCGCGTGCCGGTGCTCATTTTCGAGGCTCCGCTGGTCGACAGCGACGGGCGCCAGACCGGCTGGATGAGTTCGATTCTCGACATCTCCGACCTGAAACGCGTCGAGGAACTCAACCGCCAGCAGCAGGAAAAGCTGCAAGCGAGCGCGCGCCTGGCCACCATGGGCGAGATTTCCTCGATGCTGGCGCACGAGCTGAACCAGCCGCTGGCGGCGATCGCCAGTTACACCACGGGCGCGCTGAACGTGCTGGGACGGGCCCAGGCCAGCGCCGAGGCGGTCGACGCCGGCCAGCTCAAGCCGGCGCTGGAACAGGCCAGCCTGCAAGCCCAGCGGGCCGGCCAGATCATCCGCAGCGTGCACGAGTTCGTCAAAAAGCGAGAACCGCAGCGCCAGCAGATTGGCGTCCATGCCCTGGTCGAGGGCATTTACGCGCTGATCGAACTGCAGGCGCGCAAGTTTTACGTGGTGCTGGAAACCCATATCGCGCCCGACCTGCCGTGCGTGAGCGCCGACCGCATGATGCTCGAACAGGTTTTGCTGAACCTGACGCGCAACGGCATCGAAGCGATGCAGGACATCGCCCCCGGGCGGCGGGTACTGCGCATCAGCGCCACCTGCGAGCATGGCCAGGTGTGCGTGGCCGTCACCGACCAGGGCCACGGCATTGCGCCCGAGGTGGCCGAACGCTTGTTTTCGCCGTTTTTCTCGACCAAGGCCGAAGGCATGGGCATGGGTTTGTCGGTGTGCCGCAGCGCCGTCGAATTTCACGGCGGCAGCCTGAAACACGCCGCCAATCCGGCCGGCGGCACCATCTTCAGCTTCAGCTTGCCGGCGCAAGCGGCGCCGCTGGGGTAGACTACGCGAAAAACCGGAGACTCCCATGTTGCATATCGTCGATGACGAGGACGTCCTGCGCGACTCCCTCGTCTGGCTGGCGCGCTCCCGCGGCATTGACGCCTGCGGGCACGCCAGCGCCCACCTTTTCCTGGAACAGGCCGCGGCCCGCTTCGACGCGCAGGGCGATTGCCTGCTGCTCGACGTGCGCATGCCCGACCTGAACGGCGTGGCCGTGTTCGACCAATTGGTCGCGCGCGGCCTGACCGCGCGCCTGCCCGTCATCTTCCTGACCGGCCACGGCGACGTGCCGATGGCGGTCGACAGCCTGAAACGCGGCGCCTTCGACTTTTTTGAGAAGCCGTTCGACGGCAACCGCCTGATGGACCGGGTCGAGGAAGCGCTGGCGATGTCGCGCCAGGCGGGCGCCAGCGCGCTGGTGCAGGCGCGCCTGGCCAGCCTGTCGGCGCGCGAACGCGAAGTGCTGGACCTGATCCTGGCCGGCAAGATGAACAAGGTCGTCGCCGACCAGCTCGGCATCAGCATGCGCACGGTGGAAGTGCACCGCGCCCATATCTTCGACAAGATGCAGGTGAAAACCGCGGTGGAACTGGCCGGCCTGCTCAAATAGCCACGCTATAGCTTTCCCCTATCGGAATCAGATATAGAATCAACTGTCTTTTCCAAATGCGAACGATTATCATTCACTAATCGCACACGCAACAGGAAGGACGGCATCATGGTCAGGGCAGCGGCAAAAACGACGAGCAGGATCGCCACCCACATGGCCATCGCCTTCGCCCTGACCTGGCTGATGACCGGTTCGATCGCGCTCGGCGGGCTGGCCGCCCTGATCGAGCCGGTGCTCAACGTGGCGCTGCTGCCGCTGCACGAAACAGCCTGGCATGCGCTGGCGGGGCTAGCGCGCACGGCGCGTGGCCGCATGCTGGCGCTGGGGCTGGAAAAGCTCAGCCAGACCGGTCTGCACATCGCGGTCGCCTTCGGCGTGATGGCCTGGGCCAGCGGCTCGCTGGCCTTCGGCGGGCTGGCGGCGCTGATCGAACCGGTGCTCAACGTCATCGTCCTGCCCTTCCACGACCGCCTGTGGGACCGCTTCGGCAAGGGTGGCCGCAAACAAATTGAACAACATAATCAACATGAAAATGAACGCAACGGTGCGTACCCGGGTCAAACACTGGTAGCATAATTTCGCTTCCTAATTCAATCTGGGTACTATCCGATGAGCGAGAAAACGATAGCCGACAAGATGTACCTGAAGACGGCCAAGTCGCTGGCGGTCTTCAATGGCGCGGTGCATCCCGCCATGATGGAACAGTTGCCGAAGAGCTTGATCAACGAAGACGAAGGACTGGCGGACGTGGTGCTGGTGTTCGCGCTGAGCCAGGCTGAACTGGAACGCTGGTTTCCGGCCGCGCTGGAGCGGCTGGGCGACAAGGGGTCCTTGTGGGTGGCCTACCTCAAGCCGAGCGCGCCGAAGGCCACCGACCTCACCCGCGATTCCATTTTCGCGTGGGCCAAGGAGCGCGGGGTGACCGGCGTGGCGATGATATCGATGGATAGCGACTGGTCGGCGGTGAGGTTGAAAAGGTTGTAGGGGCATCCGGACAGGCATGGGCACTGCCGATAGCCATTGCCGTTACCGATAGCCACCGTCGTTCCCGCCGAGCGCTGCCTTGGCGCGGGAAGTCGTTTCTGCCAATGGCAGAAACGACGGATTGAAGGGTGAGTGACGATAGGGGACCTTTACGTCAATACCGCCGCCCTGATCGTGGAAGCGTCGAACATGAAACGAGCATTTGACGTCATGGCCGCGATGGACCTCTTGCGCCAGCGGGGGGTGCCTCATCAACTGGCGCCTTAAGAATCTATTTGCGCGGTGTGAAACCACTTTCAGCGCAGGAAGCCGGCCACCAGCCAGCGAGAAAAATGAGCATTTTTTGATCTGAATTCAAGGCGCTATTGTCAGCATCAAGATTTCTGATCCATCGAATCCGCGCATTTTTTCTGATAATGTCGCCGTCACGACGTAATTCCGCGCAGCTCTGCATTCCTACCACCTCAGTAACACGACCAAACTCGAGTGCGAACCCAATCATCAAGTTGCTAATGCTAGCAAAAAACATCAAAAATGCAGCTCCCAAAAAAACAAATTTTGTTCCGTCTGCCAGTCCCATGCTATCCGCCTCAAGCATCAGATAAATGAAATAGATAGTCATTCCGACGCCCCCAACTCCTAAAATGGCGTAAATCGAAGCACGCTTTCTAGCATTCATTTCGCACACTCACAGTTCTCAGATTTCTTGCCCATTTGAGTTCCAACGATCCCACCAGTTGCCGATACGCCAGCGCCAGGGATACCAGCGATTGCACGAGGCACCACTTGCGCACCGAGAGGTGCACCGAAAGGCGTTGCCCATGCACCGGGGGCTATTAATCCGCCAAGCGCACCGCCGATTCCAGATCCAACCATTGCACCGTAATTGAAGCCTGAGAAACACGGATCATTAATGTTCTGACCTTGCCCCGCCGCATTGCCGATGACGCCAGCCCCAGCTCGAATTGCGACATTACCAAGGATTGAACCAGTAAGCCAACCACCAGAGCCACCGACTATCCCTCCCCCAATTGCTCCGATTAGCGCGCCACGCCAAACATTTCCACCGGTAACGTTTGCGCCATATGCGCCAGTAACACCACCAACAATTGCCCCTGCAATCGCCCCTGGCATCCCGAACTCACCTGTTGGATCAATGAGCATAGTGGGCATGCCATGGACATAGGCATAAGTATTGATGCCGCCCGCTAAGCCAATGGGATCGCTTTGGACGTACCGCCCCGTTTGGGCATCGTAGTCGCGATAGTAGTTGTAATAGAGATTGGTTTCGCGATCATAATACTGTCCGGGAAAGCGCAGATTGTAAGTGAATTTACCTTGTGAATTCGGGTTTTCATCAGGCGGATCCTCGCCGAAGGGGTTTGCAGCATCCCATCGCCACACCATTTTGTTGTCGCTAGCGCGGGTGATTATGCGCGGTGTTGCCAAGTGGTCGACATAGATGTAGTACACACTTTCCCCGGCGCCCGCCGCCGTACGGGGTTTGATAAGGGCGACAGGCAATCCCTCCAGATAAATCGTTTCCTGTACTGGAGTTCCCGTGGTTTCGTACTCCCCTACTATGCGGCCGGCTTCGTCATAGACGAGGTAATTCGTTGCGCCAGCTGCATCCGACTTCATGGTCCGTTGGCCAAGCCCGTTGTAGCGGTATTGCATGGCCGCGCCACTGAGGCCTGTGGCACTACTCAGGCGTCCATTGTGGCCATAGACGTAGCGTATCGTTCCATCGTTAATAAGGTTGCCGGTGGCGTCGTACGTATTGCGTTTTGCCGGCACCGGTCCGGAAGTGGCCGTTAGCCGGTTACTGCCGGGATTGATCGTGTTGAAGAAGCTATTGACTCCCAGAATAACTTTTGTCCGGTTACCGTTCGCATCGTACTCGAAGCGTTGACTGGTGGCGCTGCTGGTAAAGCCGATCAACCGATCACGTCCGTCGTAGCTGTACCTTTGGTCCAGCCTGCTTGACGTAGCGTTCCCCGCATGGGTGCTCGCCACGATCCGACCGGCGGCATCGTAATCGAGCGTACGCAGCGAACCACCGCTCATGAGATGACCAAGCGGGTAACTAACAACACGGTTTTCCAGGTCGAACTGGCGCTCGTATTTGTTCGGAGTGCCCGCACTGTGATTGCCCCATAACCATGCGCGCACGGCCCCAAACGGTTGGTAGGTTATCTGACTTAGAATCGTGGTGCGCGCAGCATTCGGGCGCGTCAGGCTGAGGGTCGACGGCTTCCCATTGCTGTCGTAGGTGATGTCGATGCGATTGCCGCTGGGGTAGGTCATCGAGGTGACGTGCCCAACAGCGCTTCCCTCACTACCGTAGGTGTAGACGGTCACGAAGCGCCTGGACGCCGGGCCGCTCGTCTGTTCCTTCCGAGCGAGCCTACCCATGCCATCGTAGGCGAACATCGTTTTTCCAGCCTCATCCGTCATTGCCGTCACACGCCCAGCCGCGGGACTGCCGGCCGCCCCATATTCAAACGTGCTGGTGCCGATGGCGTTCACGCGACCCGCCGCGTCGTATCGATAGACGGTCTTGCGTCCAGCGGCATCGGTGCTCAATATCACTTTCCCAGCTCCATCGAATTGCGTGGTCGTGGTGCCAGTATCCGGGCTGATGAGCGCCGTCTTCTGCCCCAGCCCGTTGACGACGTAGCGCGTCTGCAAGCGACGCGGATCAAGCACCGATGCAAGCTGATCCTGCGGCGTGTATGCGTAATCGATGGTTGCCGGCTTGCCCGAGGCATCCGCCGCCGGGGACTTCTGTTGGATCAGACGATTGAACGTGTCGTAAGTTCCCGTGCTGACGCGCGCCAGTTGATCAGTACTCGATGTCAGGTTGCCGGCCGGGTCGTATTCAAAGCGCGCGCCCGGGTCTTTTGCACTGCGCTGTTCTCGCTGCAGGCGATTGAGTGCATCAAAGGCGCGCGCGGTCTGCGCCACCAGTTTGCCGCTCGGGTCCTTCACTTCCCGCCGCACGACATTGCCCATGGCATCAAGCGTGAGGCTGATGCTATTGCCAGCGCGGTCGCGCAAGCCCGTCATGCGGTGCGCGTCGTCGTAGGTGTAGCTTAGCGCCGAGCCGTCGGGCGCAGTCATACGGATCAGCTGGCCCGCAACGTCATATTCGTATCGCGTGATTTCGGCTTGCCCACTCGCTGCGCGGACGGTGCTGGACATCAAGCGCTGGCGTGGTCCGTATTCAAATCCGACCATCTGGCCGTTGGGACGCTGGATTTTGGTCGGAAAGCCATCTTCGCTGTATTCAAGGTAATTGGTGACTTCGCCAACGCTGTTGCGCATGCTCGCCAGGTCCCCCGGGTGGTGACTTGCGCTGGTATCATCGTAATAGACCATGCTCGACGATTCGGCCTTGCCGTTGGCATCGACCGGGCCGCTGCTCGTCAGCATCTGCCCGGTGCGGTTGTAGGTGTAACGCCATTCCTGAACGGGGCCCGTTCGCGCCGCAGCAAAACCGAGCCCGCCATTGCTGTCGCTGGTCGCCTCGACGCTCCTGCGGCATACGACGGCGATTGGCTTCCCATTGGGCAGCACTGCGCCGCCAGCGCATTCCACCACCTTGCCAGCGGCATCGCGCTGGCCGTTGTAGACCGTCGTTTCCGTGCGCCCAGGCGAGGCGGTCGTGGTGGCCAGGGGCCAGTCCGGATGCCAGCGCGTACTCGTCTTGCGCGCAGCGGCTGGAATCGCGCTGTCGATACTCGCGGGGCAGGCATCATCTTTGCCCAGCCCGGTCACGCGTGCCAGCTCGGTTCCACGGACGTGGTCGCTGATAAAGCAGGTCTTGTTTCCATTGAAGTCGGTACGGCTCGCCACGTCGCCTGTGGCGCTGTAGGTGGTTGCCTTGGCACTTGCGGCGCAGCCAGAGCCTGCGGGCTGGCTTTCGCCGACAATCCGCCTCGTGCTGCGATTGACGTCGAATCCAAGGTCGATGCTGCGGCTGCTGCCGAGCGGATCGGTCACGATCCGGCTGGTGTGGCTGGGATAAGCAAATGTGTAGCGCTGCGCACCGTCGGCGTGCTCCGTCAGCACGGCCTGCCCGTCTCCGTTGTACGCATACGTGGCAAAGCGCTTGCCATGTTCATCGGTAATTCCGGTAAGCAGGAAGCGATCATTGGGGTCTTCGTAGTGGTACGCACGCGATGACGTCTCGATGCCAGAGCGGTCTAGGTAATGCACAGCGATCAGGCGAGCCGTGCCTGCAATGGCCGGGTAACCTTGTATGACAGTCCGCTCATATTCGTAGCGGACGCTACCGGAAGCGCTGGAGATCGACGCGATGACATCGCCCTCCCAAGCGATCGCCAGGCTACGGCCGCTTGTGTCGACAATCTTGGTGAGCTGGCTTTTGGCGTCGTAGGTGTAATGCGCGGCCGTGCCGGTGCGCGTATGAACGCTACTGAGCCTGAAATCGTCATCGATCCGGAGGTAGCGCTCGACGGTGCCGTCCGGCGTTGTCACAAGCCAGATGGCGTCATCTGGGCCTTGCACTTCCAGGGTCGTGCTTCTGTCGTAGCTGGATTTATATGTGCCGTCGCCCTGTCGCCGGAATTCAAAATTGCTGCCGTCGCTCAGTGCCCCGGTGACAATCGCTCTGGTCTTGCCAGTCGAGTCTTTTGGCGCAGAAAAAACTCGCTCGAAGGAAAATGACCAGCCCACGCCTGCTGATTGGCCAGCCCCGCTATCACGCACGCTACGGTAGGTGCGCTGGACGCTCAATACATCGTTGGTGCCGCCACCCTGATCGGTTTCATGTTGGATTTTGACGCCGCTCATAAACTGAACCGGGTTTCCTGCCGCCTCTCCGCATTTCAACGGCGTCGGACGTTCCAGCCCTGCCTTACGACAAAAGCCCTGTCCATAAGTCCGATATCCTGGTTTGCAATGCAGATTGGCCTCTCCATACCAGCGAACGCTGCCTCCGGGACGTAAGCTGTAGTAGCACAGAAACATATCGCGCCGGTCTTTGTAAGGCCGCATCTCGACAAGCGGCTGTTTCGTGTGATTCCACGCCCCTTTTTGACAGGCAGTAACCGGATCAGTCGTATAACGAATTGGACTCATAATTCCGGTGAAATACCACCAGCCGATTGTCCCCTCTGGTAGGTTACTCTCCGCACACGCATTGCCGAGCCCCACTAGCAGCAGTATCAGCGCGGACCGTATGGGATAAATAAGCGACTGAAACAGGCTTGCGTTAGTCATGGTTTTCCTGTCCTTTGCGGGAGAAGCTGGCGACAATTGCCAGTTGGAAAACCAAGAATATCGACTTCAATAACTAGAACATTGCCTCATCGCACCCCATTATGTGCACCGGCTTATTCCAGATCATGCCTCCGAGAAATACGTACATTACGCTCGACAAGCTGATGGTCCTTTTCGTGTACTTCGTGCCAAGTACCGCCCAACATATACGTGATTTTTGTCTTCCATATCCGGCGCCCGACGTGATGCATGCTAGACGGCATGAGCGCTGCACCCGCTCCTATTCTTCTCTTGACGCCCGCCCGCAGCCTCGGGCGCGGCTAGTTCCTGCTCAAAGTGCCGGTAATGCGGCAGCAAGTCGGCGCTGATCATCTGCATAGGCGACTTTGTGCGGACCCGTCGATACGGTGAATTTTCCCGGATCAGCGTCCCGCCTCCGCGCGCACAGACCCGCTGATTTGCTTATGTATGAATAAGATCGCCCGACATCGATCTATAGGTCCGCACTTTGTTGTGCTGTTAGAACAGTCCAACGGATCAAGCTCCCGATCCCATCTATCAGGGACGGAGCGCACAGACCAGACTCCACCCGCACCTCAAGCATGCCGCTTCAACGCCCAAGCCACATGCTCGCGCACCATCGGCGAGGCATCGTCCGCGCGTGCCTGCAAGGCCGCCACGATCCGTGCATCGCCACGGGCGCCCTCGGCCGCGTTGCCCAGCCCGACCGCCAGATTGCGCAGCCAGCGTTCGTGGCCGATGCGCCGGATCGGACTGCCCTCCAGCTTGCGCCCGAATTCCTCCTCGCTCCAGCCGAACAGACTCACCATGTCCGCACTGCCGAGTTCATTGCGTTCATCGAAATCGGGCACCACGGCGCGCTGCGCGAACTTATTCCATGGGCACGCGGTCTGACAATCATCGCAGCCGTACACGCGGTTGCCGATCAAGGGCCGCAGCTCTTCCGGGATGCTGTTTTTCAGTTCAATGGTCAGGTACGAAATGCAGCGGCGCGCATCGAGCCGCCCGGGCGCCAGGATCGCCTGGGTCGGGCACGCCGTGATGCACGCACTACACTGGCCGCAGTGGGCGCTGGCCGGCGCATCGACCGGCAGCGCCAGATCGACCAGGATTTCCCCAATGAAAAACATCGACCCCGCGTCGCGATTCAGAATCAGGGTGTGCTTGCCGCGCCAGCCGATGCCGGCTTTTTCGGCCAGCGGCAGCTCCATCACCGGCGCCGAATCGGTAAACACCCGGAAGCCCAGCTGCCCGGTCTCGCGCTCGATACGCTCGGCCAGCTGCTGCAGGCGGCTGCGCAGCACCTTATGATAGTCCCGCCCGCGCGCATAAATCGAAATGACGGCCGCGCCCGGGTCGCGCAAACGCGCCGCTTCGCGCTCGCGCCAGTCGTCCGGAGTGGCGGCCGGCAGGTAATCCATGCGCGCGCTGATGACCCGCACCGTGCCCGGCACCAGCTCGGCGGGACGGGCGCGTTTCATGCCGTGGCTGGCCATGTAATCCATCTCGCCATGGCGGCCCGCGTCCAGCCAGGCCTGCAAGCCGGCTTCGGCATGCGACAGGTCGGCGTCGCTGATGCGCACGTCGGCAAAGCCCAGTTCAGCGCCCCAGTGCTTGATGGACTGCGCCAATGCGGACAAATCGGGTTCGGCGTGGGAAGAATGCATGCTGGGCGGGAGTACAATCGGGGAACTGACAAACATCACAGACCACATTCTATTCCATGCAGCACTTCAAAGCCCACCTCCACGACGAAGCCGGCACCGCCGCACTGGGCGCCGCACTGGCGCGCGCCTTGCTGCCGGGCCTGGCAATCCACCTGCACGGCGACCTTGGCGCCGGCAAGACCGCCCTCACCCGCGCCTTGCTGCACGCGGCCGGCCACGCAGGCACCGTCAAGAGCCCGACCTATACCTTGTCGGAACCGTACAGCATCAAGCTCGACGGGCGCGCAGTGAACGTCATTCATTTCGACCTGTACCGCATGGCCAGTGCGGAAGAATTCCTGGACGCCGGTTTTCGCGAAGAATTTAATGGGGACAACATCTGCATCGTCGAATGGCCGGAAAAAGCCGATCCGGTGCTGCCGCCGCCCGACTTGAGTGTATCCCTGCACGTTGCCGGGCTCGGCCGTGATGTAGAATTGCAAGCGTTGTCTGACCTGGGTTTGCTATGCCTCAACCGCCTTACATTCGCACCAAACCTTTGATTCCGGGACCAGTAACCCGCCGCACCATCCTCAAAGCTGGCGGCACCCTGCTGCTTTCCGTGTTTCCCATCCTGCCTGCCGCCGCCGCGCAAATTCTCGCGGTGCGGGTCTGGCCGGCCGCCGACTACACCCGCGTCACGCTCGAAAACGACAGCGACCTCAAGGTCACGCACTTCACCGTGCCCGACCCGCAGCGCCTGGTGGTCGACATCGAAGGGCTGGAACTCAATCCCACTCTGAAAAGCCTGGTGGCCAAGATCCAGTCGGGCGACCCGTACATCAAGCAGGTGCGCGTGGGCCAGAACCGGCCCAACGTGGTGCGCCTGGTGTTCGACCTGAAAGAAGAAATCAAGCCACAAGTGTTTACGCTCGAACCTGTCGGCACCTACAAGCATCGCCTCATTTTCGACCTGTATCCGGTCAAGGCGGTCGACCCGATCGCGGCGATGATCGAAAAAGGCGAGTGGTCGCGAGCGGACGCGCCGGTCGGCAGTCCGGAACTGCCGGCGCCGGCGCCCAAGCCGCCGGTGGCGGCTACACCCACGACAACGCCGCCGGCAAGCGCGCCGGTCACCGCGCCCGTGCCGGCGCCGGTTCTTGTGCCCCCGGCCGGTCCCGTGCTGGCCCAGCCAACCGTACCGGTGGCGCCAGCGCTGCCGGTACCGAAAACCGACCTTCCCGAACCGGCCCCGGTGCGTCCCGACCCGCCGCGCGTGGCAGCGCAAAAAGGTGACAAGGGCGGCAAGGTGGTGCGCATGATGACCATCGCGCTCGACCCCGGGCACGGCGGCGAAGACCCGGGCGCGATCGGCTCGGCCGGCACGCGCGAAAAAGACATCGTGCTGGCCATCGCCAAGCGGCTCAAGTTCAAGCTGGAGGAGCAGCCCAACATGCGCGTCATGCTTACGCGCGACGGCGACTACTTCGTGCCGCTCGGCGTGCGCGTGGAAAAAGCGCGCAAGGTGCAGGCCGACCTGTTCGTGTCGATCCACGCCGACGCCTTCATGCTGCCGACCGCGCGCGGTTCGTCGGTGTTCGTGCTGTCCGAAAAAGGCGCCACCTCGACCGCCGCGCGCTGGCTCGCCAACAAGGAAAACCTGGCCGACGCCATCGGCGGCGTGAACATCCAGAGCCACGACAAGCAGATCGCCAGCGTGCTGCTCGACCTGTCGACGACGGCCCAGATCAACGACTCCATGAAACTCGGCAAAGCGGTACTGGGCGAGATCAGCGGCATCGCGCGCCTGCACAAAGGCTCGGTCGAACAGGCCGGCTTCGCGGTGCTGAAAGCGCCCGACATTCCCTCGATCCTGATCGAGACGGCCTTCATTTCGAACCCCGAAGAAGAAGCCAAGCTGCGCGACAACGGCTACCAGGACCAGATTGCGGCCGCCATCACCAAGGGCATCAAGCGCTATTTCGCGGCCAATCCGCCGCTGGCCAAGGGCCGCCAGACATGAGCAAATCCATGAGCACAATCGAGATGGTCGACTACGGCCAACTGCCGGCCGTGCGCATTCGCGGCACCGACGGGGCCCAGGCCATCGTCACCCTGTACGGCGCGCACCTGGTGTCGTGGCAGGGCGCCGACGGCGCCGAGCGCCTGTTCTGCAGCGCCGCTTCGAAACTCGACGGCAGCCGCGCCATCCGTGGTGGCGTGCCGGTGATCTTCCCCCAGTTCGCCGAACGCGGAACCGGCATGCGCCACGGCTTTGCGCGCGTGGCCACCTGGCGCCTGGCCGACAGCGGCGCGCACGATGGCGCCGCGTTTGCCGTCTTCATGCTTGAAGATGGCGACCTGGCGCCGGCGCTGGCGCAAGCCTGGCCACACGGCTTCGCGCTGGCGCTGCGGGTGGAAGTGAACGGCGCCGCGCTGGCGCTGACGCTGGAGGTGCGCAATACCGGGGCCGACGCGTTTGCGTTTTCGGCCGCCCTGCACACCTACTTTTCGGTCAGCCACCTGGCGCGCGTGCGCATCGGCGGGGTGCAGGAAGGCGAGCTGCACATCGACGACAACTTCGACCACATCTATCGCGGCATCGACGGCGCCATGACGCTCGCCGACGGAGCCACCACCCTGCACCTTGCGCAAGACGGCTTTGGCGACGCAGTGGTGTGGAACCCGGGTGCGCTCGACGCGGCCGCGCTGAACGACATGGAGGACGCCGAATACCAGCGCTTCGTGTGCATCGAACCGGCCCTGATCGCGCCGTTGACCCTGGCCGCGGGCGCCGCCTGGCGCGGCGCGCACACGATCAGGATCGACGCGTAAAGAGTTAGTTCGATTCCTTGATCATGCGTCCCGAGCTGGCCTGGATCGGCCGGGCGTTGAGCGGATACATGCGGGAAAACAGCGCCATCTGGGCCGGCGAGGCTTGCATCGGCTGCTTCATCACCAGCCACAGCACGCCTTCATTGCACGGCGGCGTGGTGAGCGATCCCATGAACGTGAAGTAGTCGCGCCGCTGCGGCAGCACTTCGGCCACATCGAGCACCACGTTCGGATTGACGACATCGAGCTTTTCCAGCGGCAGGTTGTTCCACACGGTCTGGATCATATTGTTTTGCTTGCCTCGTTCGAGCAGCACCGCCAGCACCGCCAGCCTGCCCTCCGGGTCCTTGTGATGCATGTGCACCACCATCTCGAAGCCCTTGCCGTTGACACGCTCCTCGGACGGACGATGGAAGTGGAACTGCTGCAGCTCGTACGAGCGGTTTTGCACCGTGATGAAATTACCGCCGCCGACCGTCACCTGTACGGTGTGGCCGTTATCGACCACGCTGAACCCGGACGGCTTGTAATCGAAGGTAATCTGCTCGAGGTCGACCTTCATGCCATCGCGCAGGTCGATCGGGGACTGGCGCGTTCCGGTTCCGCACTTGGACCACGCCGAATTGATCTTGCCCCAGTTGGCCGGACCGGTCTCGCCTTCGTACGACCAGTGCTCGCTGTGGAACGGGCGCGCCGGCGGCGCCTGGGTGATGGCGACGATCGCCTCGCGGCGCGAGACCGACGCCTTCCTGGCTTTGGCGGCAGCGGCCAGGCGGGCGGCCTGGTTGGCGCGCATGACGGCCAGGCGGGCGGCGATCTTGGCCGACAGTTCGGCTTCGGCGTCCGCCTCGCTCAAGGCTTGCGACGCGGCCTCCTTGGCCAACGGCGCAGCCGCTGGTTTGCTGGCGGCCAGCGCCGCCAGCTTGATGGTGTCGGCGGTTATTGGCTTGGCTGCCGGCTTGGCCGCCGCCTTGGCGCCGGACGAAGCGGCCGCGGGAGGATCGTTGGCGCCTGCCGTCGAGATGGCCAGACTGCAAGCAAAGAGGGCGATCAGGTTGCGCATGATGTTCCAGAAAGTAAGAAATACAGTCTGGTTATCGGCGGGTGCGCGGAGAAACTTGAGTCCACAAAGCAACATCGGCGCGAAAATGTCGCGCCGATGGGGGAAGTGCTTAACGGCTGAGCATCTTGCGGCTGACTTTATACAAGCCGCCGAGGGCGAGCGGCACGACGGCCGCGCCGACACCGAGCAGGACGATGAGGGTGAGGTTGTCGCGCACGATCGGCAAGTTGCCAAAGAAATAGCCTGCCGTCACCAGACTGACCACCCACAGGAACGCGCCGGCGAAGTTATACAGCTGGAAACGCGCATGCGTCATGTCCGACACGCCGGCCACGAACGGGGCGAAGGTGCGCACCACCGGCACGAAGCGCGCCAGGATGATGGTCTTGCCGCCGTGCTTCTCGAAGAAATCGTGGGTGCGGTGCAAGGCGTCCTTGTTAAGCCAGCGGTAATTATGGGTAAATACGCGTTGCCCGATGGCTTCGCCGATCCAGTAATTGAGGGTATTGCCCGTGACGGCCGCGGTAATCAGCAGGCTCATCAGTATCCAGTAGTCCAGCTCCCCGGTGGCGCAGGCCGCACCCGCAATGAACAAAAGCGTATCGCCAGGAAAGAAAAACAGGACCACCAGCCCGGTTTCGCAGAACACGATGGCAAACAGGACGGCGTAAACGTAGACACCATACTTGGCCAGCAACACTCCCAGCGTCTTATCGACATGCAGAATCATGTCGAAGAATTGCATCAGATCCATAAATATCCTAAAAGGTAGCGCCGCATAATAACATCACTCGGTGCCAAAATTTGTATCTGCCGGCGGGGGAATGGCAAGAAATTCAGGCGCTTCAGAAGTTTCCTGACTAGCCATCTTGCGGATTACAATTGTCGCCAGCGGCGCAGCGGACGCCATGCCAGCAACCGACCTGGAGACAACAGATGGATGTATTACATGGAATAAACAAGGCCAGCCTGCTTGCGGCCCTCGTCGCGGGCGGCCTGGCGCTGCCGGTGCACGGCGCTCGGCCGGCGAAGGAACTGGCGAGCAAGCCGACCGTGGCCGACGTGATCAAGGCATCGAAGCCGTCGGACTGGCGCGCACTCGATCCCGACAACACCCTGTATATGGAGGTACCGGGCGGACGCGTGATCATTGAGCTGGCGCCCACCTTCGCGCCCAGGCATGTCGCCAACATCAAAACGCTGGCGCGCGAAAACTACTTCGACGGCCTGGCCATCATCCGCTCGCAGGACAACTGGGTGGTGCAATGGGGCGACGCGGACGAAAAGAACCCGCGCCCGATGAAAAGCGCCAGAGCCACCCTGCCCGCCGAATTCACGGTACCGATGAAAAACGACGTCCACTTCACGCGCCTGCCCGACCGCGACGGCTATGCCCCGCGGGTGGGGCACTCGAACGGCTTCCCGTCGGCGCGCGACCCCAAATCCGGGCAAGCCTGGCTGACCCACTGCTACGGCATGGTCGGGGTGGGGCGCGACAACGGCGCCGATAGCGGCAGCGGCTCCTCGCTGTACGTGGTGATCGGGCACGCCCCGCGCCACCTGGACCGCAACATCACGGTGGTGGGGCGTGTCATATCCGGCATGCCGCTGCTGTCGATCCTGCCGCGCGGCCCCGCGCCGATGGGGTTTTACGACAAGCCCGAGCAGCACGTCCCGATCGCCTCCTTCAAGGTAGCGGCCGACGTGCCCGAAGCCGAGCGCAGCAAATTTGAAGTGATGCGCACCGACAGCGCGGCCTACAAAGCGGCGGTCGAAGCCCAGCGCAACCGCGGCGGCCCCTGGACCAAGGTCGCCGCCGGCCACATCGACCTCTGCAACGCCCCCATCCCCGTGCGCGAACAGCAATAATTTCCTAACCGGGGTCAGAGCTCCGACTCGAAACTTTTCAGTTTCCTAACCGGGGTCAGAGCTCTGACTCGAAACTTTTTTGTTGCACAACCGGGAAAAGACCTCGGTTCTGCAACATTCGCGCAACACTTCCCTTGCCCGCCTTGCCGATGTCGTAGCCGATGTCGTAGAACGGCGCTTCGTTCACAGTTTGCGCTGCCCGGTTTTACAATGTTTCGAGTCAGAGCTCTGACCCCGGTTGTAGGAACTTGACTCAGGTGATGAGAACTCCGGGCGCAGTGCGGCAATCGCCAGAGCAGGGGATATAATTCGCGCATGAACGCTCCCATTTCCACGCACCGCCCGATCCAGGCCCTCCCCGACCAGCTGATTTCGCAAATTGCCGCCGGCGAGGTGGTCGAGCGACCGTCCGCCGTGGTCAAGGAGTTGCTCGAAAACGCGCTCGACGCCGGCGCCACCCAGATCACCGTGCGCCTGGAAGAAGGCGGCGTCAAGCGTATCGCCATCACCGATAACGGCCGCGGCATCGCCCCCGACCAGCTGCCGCTCGCCCTGGCCCGCCATGCCACTTCCAAGATCGCGTCCCTGACCGACCTCGAAAACGTGGCCACCCTCGGCTTTCGCGGCGAGGCGCTCGCGTCCATCGCGGCCGTGGCCGCCGTTTCGGTCACCTCGCGCACCGCCGATGCGCCCCATGCCTGGGAAATCGTCGGCTCCCATCACGGCACCGTCGCCCCGTCGTCCGGCGCGCACGGCACCACCATCGATGTCCAGGACCTGTACTTCAATACGCCGGCGCGGCGCAAGTTCCTCAAATCGGAACAGACCGAATACGGCCACTGCGCGGAAGTGGTGCGGCGCATCGCCCTGGCCCGCCCGGACGTGGCCTTTTCGCTGTCGCATAACGGCCGCACCATCGATCACTGGAACGTGAGCGAGATGGCGCGCCGCAGCGCCCATATCCTCGGCAGCGATTTTGCCGAGGCGCGCCTGGCCATCGACGAATCGGCCGGCCCCCTGCGCGTGCACGGCTACGCCGGTCTGCCGACCGCCTCCAAGGCGCGCGCCGATGGCCAGTTCTTCTACGTGAACGGGCGCTACGTGCGCGACAAGCTGCTGGTGCACGCGGTGCGCGCCGCCTACCAGGATGTGCTGCACGGCGACCGCTTCCCTTCGTACGTGCTGGCGCTCGACCTCGACCCTTCGCTGGTCGACGTCAACGTGCACCCGTCCAAGATCGAAGTGCGCTTTCGCGACAGCCGCGCGGTGCACCAGTTCGTGTTCCACGCGGTCCAGCGCACGCTGGCAAAAACCTCGGCCACGGACCACGGCAGCGTGCCGGCGCCGCAGATGGCGGCCGACGTGGGCGGCACGTCGTCGTGGCGCCGCGAGCATGAGCAGACCAGTTTCGGCGCCCAGCTCTCGGCCACCTATTCGCCCTCGCCCTACCCGCCCGGCAGCCGCTACGACAGCCCCGGCGTGGCGCAGACCATGGACAGCTACGGCGCACTGTTCGCCGGCAGCGCCGATGCGGCCTCCGCGCCCGTCACGCCCTACACCGCGCCGGCGCAGAGCATGTCGAACGATGAATATCCGCTCGGCTTCGCCCTGGCCCAGCTGCACGGTATCTACATCCTGGCCCAGAACACCAAGGGCCTGGTACTGGTCGATATGCACGCCGCGCACGAACGCATTTTGTACGAGCAGCTGAAAAACGCGCTCGACGCGCAGGTCGGCGGCCAGGAGTTGCAGGTCCAGGCCCTGCTGATCCCGGTGACCTTCTTCGCCGACGCCGTGGAAGTGGGCACCGCCCAGGAAAACCGCGAGACCTTGCAGGCGCTCGGCTTCGACATCGCGGCGCTGTCGCCCACCACGCTGGCGGTGCGCTCGGTACCGGCCCTGCTCAAGAACGCCGACGCCCAGACGTTGGCGCGCGACGTACTGCGCGATGTACGCGAATTCGGCGGCTCGCGCGTGCTGATCGAGCGCCGCAACGAGCTGCTCGGCACCCTGGCCTGCCACACGGCGGTGCGCGCCAACCGCATCCTGAACCAGCCCGAAATGAACGCCCTGCTGCGCCAGATGGAAAGCACCGAACGCGCCGACCAGTGCAACCACGGGCGCCCGACCTGGGTGCAGCTCGATATCTCATCGCTCGACAAGCTGTTCCTGCGCGGTCAATGACGATGCGCCAGACCGACACCACGGCCCCGCTGGCGCAGTACGCGCATGCGCCCATCCTCCTGCTGATCATCGGCTTCCTGATGCTGCAGCCGCTGTCCACCGATTTGTACCTGGCGTCGCTTCCGAGCCTGGCGACCGGCTTCGGCGCGCCCGCCGCCACCGTGCAACTGACGCTGTCGATGTTCGTGATCGGCTTCGGCGGCGCGCAGTTGGTCATCGGCCCGCTGTCGGACCGCTTCGGACGCCGTCCCGTGCTGATTTGGGGCTTGTCGCTGTACGTGGTGGCCAGCCTGCTGTGCGCCGCGGCGCCGAATATCGCTCTGCTGATCGTGGCGCGCTTCCTGCAGGCGCTGGGCTGCTGCTCGGCCGTGATCGTGGCACGCGCCATCGTGCGCGATGCGTATGCGCCGGCCGACAGCGTGCGCGTGATCGCGCGCGCCAGTTCGTGGCTTTCGCTGGCGCCCCTCACCGGCCCCATTCTGGGCTCCTACCTGCAGGTGGCCTTCGGCTGGCGCGCCGCGTTCGTGGCGCTGTCGATCCTGTCGGCGCTGCTGCTGGCGGCGGTGGTGCTGCGCCTGCCCGAGACCAATGTGCATAAAAACCCCAAGGCGACCGAGTTCAGTGGCCTGGCGGCGAATTACCGGCTGGTGCTCGGTTCGCGCGAATTCTGGGCCCATGCGCTGCCCGGCGCGCTGTCGTTCGGATCGATCTTCGCCTTCATCTCGGGCTCCTCGCTGGTGCTGATCCGCGTGCTGGGGGTGCCGACCGAGTGGTTCGGCTACTGCTTCGCGGTCGGCGTGTCCGGCTACCTGACCGGCACCATCGTGTGCCGCCGCCTGCTGCCGCTGTTCGGCGCGGCCGTCACGCTGCGCATGGGCAGCACCATGTCGCTGGCCGCCGGCGCGGTGTTTTTGGCCGCCGTCGGCGCGGGCCTGGCGCATTGGGGCGTGGTGGTGCTGGCCATGTTCATGACGATGGGCGCGCACGGCATCAATTTTCCGGTGTCGCAATCGGGTTCGGTGTCGCCCTTCCCGCAGCAAGCCGGCACCGCCGCCGGTTTGATGGGCGCTTTATATATGAGCGTGGCGTTCGGCGTGGGCACCGCCGTCGGCGCGACCTTCGACGGCACCCTGTATCCGCTGGCGCTCATTTCGTGCGCACTTGGCCTGGCCGTGTTTGCGTCGGTGCGCGTGACCGCCACCCCAATTGCGAGGGCTACGCCATGACCATGAAGCCATTGGCCGTTGCCATCATGGGCCCGACCGCGTCGGGCAAGACCGCCGCCGCGCTGGCGATTGCAAGCGTCATCCCCGCCGAGATCATCTCGGTCGATTCAGCGCTGGTGTACCGCGAGATGGATATCGGCACCGCCAAGCCCACGCCCGAGGAACTGGCCAGCGCGCCGCACCACCTGATCGACATCATCGACCCGACCGAATCGTACTCGGTGGCCCAGTTCCGCGACGATACGCTGCGCCTGGTGGCCGACATCAGCGCGCGCGGCAAACTGGCGCTGCTGGTCGGCGGGACCATGATGTACTTCAAGGGCCTGGCCGACGGCCTGGACGACCTGCCGGTGGCCGATCCGGCCCTGCGCGTGCAGCTCGATGCCGAAGCGGCCGTCATCGGCTGGCCCGGCATGCACGACAAGCTGCGCGCGCTCGACCCGGAAACGGCCAACCGCCTCGCGCCCAACGACGCCCAGCGCATCAACCGCGCGCTTGAAATCATCGCCCTCTCGGGTAAGCCGATGTCGGAACTGCTGGCCAAACGGGAAAAAACCGCGCTTCCGTTCGATCTGCTGTCGTTCGGGCTGGAGCCGTCGGACCGCGGCGTGCTCCACGCACGCATCGCCACCCGCTTCGACCAGATGCTGGGCGCGCGCGACGACGCCGGCATCGTGGCCGAAGTGGCCGGCCTGCGCGCGCGCGGCGACCTGCATCCGGGCTTGCCGTCGATGCGCTGCGTGGGTTATCGCCAGGCGTGGGATTATCTCGATGGCAAGATCGACCGCGCCGCCCTGCGCGACACCGGCATCATCGCCACCCGTCAGCTGGCCAAGCGCCAGCTGACCTGGCTGCGCTCGATGCCGGAGCGGGTGGTGATTGATTGTCTTAGTGATAACCCTGCCGGGCAGATGATGGACTTGATTGCGGCCCGGCAGCAAAAATAATCAGACGGCCTTGACACGCAAAAAGCAGATCTCTATAATCTTGGTCTGTCGGGTGATATAGCTCAGTTGGTTAGAGCACAGCATTCATAATGCTGGGGTCGGTGGTTCAAGTCCACCTATCACCACCACGAACACGGCAAATAACGATTTGCCTTAAAACCCCTGAGACTTCAACCGCTCAGGGGTTTTTTTACGTTGGCTCCCCCGGCGGCATCCTGACTCCCTAAGTAAAATTCATGGGCCCGCCCTGGCTGTCGATGATGGCGCTCAGGCGCGCCAGGGCGGCGGCGTCGCCCACGAACACGTACAGCACCGGGTCGGTGCCGTCGATCGGCATGCACAGGGCTTCGGTACGGTTATGGTCGAGCACATTGAGCGCGGCGGTTTGCAGGTCGCGCATCAACTTTTTATTGCGCGCATCAAAAAAATCGTTCATGGGCAGCTCCTTGGCAGGTGATCTCATCTCCTTGGACGCCGCCGGGCGCCATCTGGTTCAGTGCGGCGCTCGCTTTTTTCCATCAGCTCGCTTAAATCGAGGGCATGGGCAAGCGCGCGGTAGCCGGCGTCACCCGGATGCAGATGGTCGCCCGAGTCGTATTCGGCGCGCATGCGCGTGGGCCGCGCCGGATCGCGCAGCACCGCATCGGCATCGAACACCGCATCAAATTCGCCGCCGCTGACGATCCAGCGGTTCACGCGCTCGCGCACCGCTTCCTTGGCCGGGCTGTAATGGCCTTCGAAGGGCGTGCCGGCCAGTGCGCCCTCGAACGGGATGAGCGTGGCGCCGACGATGCGCACATTGTGGGCGCGGGCACGGGCGATCAGCTGGCGCAAGGCGCTGATGACCTGCTCCGCGCTCATGGCCGCGTCGTGCGGCGCGAACGGGCTGCCGGGCCAGCCGATGTCGTTAATGCCCATCATGACGATCACGCTGGCCACGCCCGGCTGCGCCAGCACATCCTGGCCGAAGCGCGCCAGCGCATTGGCGCCCATGCGGTCGCCCAGCAGGCGCGCGCCGGAGATGCCGGCATTGACCACGCCCACGCCGGCCGGCGCCAGGCGCTGCGCCAGCACGTCGGTCCAGCGCCGGTCCTGGTCGGGCGAGGAGCCATTGCCATCGGTGATCGAGTCGCCCAGCACCACCACGCTGCGCGCAGCGGCGGGCGCCTCGACCAGCACCGCGTTCAGAAACGCGCGGCCGGCGAAGCGCGTGGCCGCTGGCAGGTCGGCCGCCGCGGTGGCATTGCCGCGCACCAGATACGGCGTTTGCTGCGCACCCCAGTGAAAGGTCGATACCGGCGTCGGCGCCGGGTAGTAGGTGGTGATGGCCAGCCGGGCCAGCGCGCCGGCGGGCAGGTCGACCGGATCGCTGACCAGCACCGCACCGGGCGCCGCGCTGGCGTGCACACTGCCGCCAAAGGTCACTGCGCGGCGGCTGCCGGCCACCACCGCGGCGCCCTCGCCGGCCAGGCCGACCCGCATCTGGCCCACTTGCAGCGGCGTGGCGCCATAACGGTTCGACAGCACGATGCGCAGGCGCCGCCCACCCACGCTCAGCCGCACCACGTCGCGCACCGACTGCTGCTCGAACGATGCCGGCACGCCGACCGGCAGGATGAAGCTGTCGTCCCAGCGCGCCTGGGGACTGGCGCCCCAACTGGCGACCCAGCGCGTTGGACTTGCGGCCGCAGCCTGCACGCACAACATGAACAGCACCGGCAATATTCGCAATGGCGACATGGTATTTCCCCTTTGAGTGAAGTAGGCGCTCAAGGTAGGCCATTCCGTTGCGTGCTGGTAGACCAGCAAATCGACTATCATTCATTCCAATATGGAATAAGGAGCGACGATGGATACCCTGCGCCTGATGCACCTGTTCACCCGCACGGTCGACCTGGGCAGCCTGTCGGCGGTGGCACGGGAAGCCGGTACCACGCAGCCGACGGTGAGCAAGGCGATCAACGCGCTGGAGGCGCATCTGGGCGTGCGCCTGCTCGAACGCAGCACCACCGGCCTGCTGGCGACGGCCGAAGGATTGCGCTTTCACGAACGCGCGCGGCGCCTGCTCGACGAGTACGAAGACGCGCTGGCGGACGTGCGCGGCCACGCGCGGCAGGCGCAGGGCCTGCTGCGCGTGAACGCACCGGTGGCGCTTGGTCAGTTTCATCTGAACGCGCTGGCGCAGGAATTCCTGGCGCTGCATCCCGACATTGAGATCGAACTCATTCTCGACGACCGCTTCGTCGACCTGGTCGGCGATGGCGTGGACGTGGCCGTGCGCCTGGGCGGCCCGCTGCCGCCCGATGCCGTGGCACGCACGATTGCGGCGTCCCCACGCTCGTTGGTGGCGGCGCCGTCGTATCTGGCGCGGCACGCTCGCATCAAGCGGCCGGACGACTTGGCGCGGCACGATTTCATCCGCTTCGCGTGGCTGGCCGCGGGCGACGAGATGGCACTGCAGCGCGGTGCGGAAATGGTGAAGGTGACGACACGCGGGCGCTATCGGGTCAATAACGCGCTGGCGATTCGCGACAGCCTGCTGGCCGGCGCCGGGATCGGCCTGTGCCCGCACTGGCTGGTGCATGACCTGGTGCAGGCGGGCCAGCTGGCGCGCGTGCTGCCGGCGTGGAGCGGCACGCCGCAGCACGTGGCGCTGGTGTATCCGTCCAGACGCTACCAGCCGGCGCGCGCACGCCTGTTCATGGACTTCCTGGCGCAGCGCATCGGCGCCCTGCCGGGATGGACGGCGACGATCGACCGCTAGCGCTTACTCGGGCTGGCCGACATCGACATCGTCGCTCAGGGTGAAGTCGCCGTGCTCGCGCGCGGCCAGCAGGTCCTGCGCCTGCTGCAGGTACTCTTCGGGCGCCAGCACGCGCACGCCGCCCATGGCGGGCAGCAGGAACTGGTCGGCCTGGGCGTGATTGACGTCGGCCACCACCGCGGGAATGCCGGAAGCGACCAGGAAGCTGCGGGCCAGATGCGCTTCGGTCGGCGTGAAGAATTTCGCGACGATGAGCAGGTCGCGCCCCGGAATCGCTTCTGCTTCGGCCGTTTCGTCCGCAGGGAAGGAGTCGGGGCCGTTCAGGGTATCTTGCATAGTGCCTCCGCATGGTGTTTGACTGTCACGATCTTACTCCTGATCGCCGCCGGCGCCGGTTAATCCGGCCACACAAGCGCAACATCCGGTCAAATGACTCCCTGGGCGGCCAGGTTGGCAATCGCGGCGTCATCCCAGCCCCAGTCCATCAGCACCGCCGCGCTGTGCTGGCCGGGGTACGCAGGCGCACCGCTCAGCTCCGGCACGGTGCGCGAAAAGCGCGGCGCCGGCGCCGGCTGCATGACGCCGTCGACCTCGACGAAAGTGGCGCGGGCGGCATTGTGCGGATGCAGGGGCGCTTCGTCCAGGTCGAGCACGGGCGCGAAGCAGGCGTCGGTCCCTTCCATCAGCGCGCACCACTCGTCGCGCGTGCGCCGCGCGAACAGCGCCGCCATTTTGCCGCTCAGGGCGGGCCAGCTGGCCGGGTCCATCTGGGCATCGAAAGCCGGATCGTCCACCCCGGCGAGCTTGAGCAGCAGCGCGTAGAACTGCGGTTCGATCGCGCCCACCGACACGAATTTGCCGTCGGCGCAGGCGTAGGTGTCGTAGAAATGGGCGCCGCCGTCGAGCAGGTTGGCTTCGCGCCCGGTGCTCCAGCCGCCCTGCGCGCGCAAGCCGTACATCATGGCGCCCAGGAGCGCGGCGCCGTCGGTCATGGCGGCGTCGATCACCTGGCCCTTGCCCGAGGTGCGCGCTTCCAGAACGGCGCAGACCACGCCGAAGGCGAGCATCATCCCTCCCCCGCCGAAGTCGCCCACCAGGTTCAGGGGCGGTGCCGGCGGCGCATCGGCGCGGCCCATCGCGTGCAGCATGCCGCTCAGGGCGATGTAATTGATGTCGTGCCCCGCCGCCTGCGCCAGCGGGCCGGCCTGGCCCCAGCCGGTGACGCGCCCGTACACCAGCGCGGCGTTGCGCGCCAGGCAGGCGTCGGGGCCCAGGCCGAGCCGCTCCATCACGCCGGGGCGAAAGCCTTCGAGCACCACGTCGGCTTTTGCGATCAGCTCCAGCGCGATCGCCTGCGCGGCCGGCTGCTTGAGGTCCAGCGCCAGCGAACGCCGTCCGCGCGCCAGCACGTCGTACTTCGTGCCCAGCATGGGGAACGGGGTCGCCGCGCCGGGCGTGCTCTTGCGCTCGATGCGGATCACTTGCGCCCCCATGTCGGCCAACATCATGGCGGCGAACGGACAGGGTCCGAGGCCGGCCATTTCAATCACTTTGATTCCTGCCAGCGGTCCTGCCATAGTGGTGCGCTCCTAAAGTGAACGGGCGATGATTTCCTTCATGATCTCATTGGCGCCGCCGTAGATGCGCTGCACCCGTGCGTCCACGTACATCTGGGCGATGGGGTATTCGAGCATGTAGCCATAACCGCCAAAGAGCTGCACGCACTGGTCGATCACCTTGCATTGCAGGTCCGAGATCCAGTATTTGGCCATGGAGGCGGTCACCGTGTCCATCTTGCCTTTGATGGTCTCGTCGATGCAGCGGTCGATGAAGATGCGCGCAATCGTGGCCTCGGTCTTGATTTCGGCCAGTACGAAGCGCGTGTTCTGCATGTCGATCAGCGCCTGGCCGAAGGCGCGCCGCTCGCGCGTGTAGTCGATCGTCAGGCGCAGCGCGCGTTCGATCGCGGCCACGCCGGCCACGCCGAGGATGGTGCGTTCGTACGGCAGCTCGGTCATCAGCTGGGCGAAACCCTGGCCCTCGGCGCCGCCCAGCACATTGTCCAGCGCCACATGGGCGTTATCAAAAAACAGCTCGCACGTGTCCTGGCCCTTTTGTCCGACCTTCTCGAGAATGCGGCCGACGCGAAAGCCCGGGTTATCCTTCGTTTCCATCAGCAGCAGCGAGACGCCCTTGGCGCCTGCGTCGGCATTGGTCTTGACCACCACCACGACCAGATCGGCCAGGTAGCCGTTCGAGATGAAGGTCTTGGAGCCGTTCACCTGGTAGCCATCGGGCGTCTTGACGGCCGTGGTGCGGATGCCTTTCAGGTCGGAGCCGGCGCCCGGTTCGGACATGGCGATCGCCGCCACCATCTCGCCGCTGGCCAGCCTGGGCAGGTACTTGAGCTTTTGCGCTTCGGTGCCCTGGTTAAGCAGGTAATGGGCGACGATGGCGTGCACGTGGATGCCGAAGGCCATGTCGCCACAATAGCCCAGTTCCTCGAACACGATGGCCTGGTGCGCGAAACTGCCGCCGGAGCCGCCGTATTGCTCGGGAATGTCGGCGCACAGGATGCCCATGGCCCCGCCCTTGTTCCACAGGTCGCGGTCGACGTGCTGCTGCTCGCGCCAGCGCTGCTGGTGCGGCGCGACTTCGCTGGCCACGAAGCGCCGTACGGCGTCGCGAAAGCCTTCCAGTTCAGGCGTCATCCAGGACGAGGTGCCGCAAATGTTCATATCCATCATGCGGCCCGGTACATGGTGACCACGCAGGCGCCGCCCAGGCCCAGGTTGTGCTGCAGCGCGACGCGGGCGCCGTCGACCTGGCGCGCGCCGGCGCTGCCGCGCAGCTGGTGGGTCAGCTCGTAGCACTGGGCCAGGCCGGTGGCGCCGAGCGGGTGCCCTTTCGAGAGCAGGCCGCCGGACGGATTGGTGACGACCTTGCCGCCGTAGGTGTTGTCGCCATCGTTGATGAATTTGTCGGCGCCGCCCTCGGGGCACAGGCCCAGCGCTTCGTAGGTGATCAGCTCATTGTGGGCGAAGCAGTCGTGCAGCTCGACGACATCGAGATCGCCCGGGCCGATGCCGGCCTGCGCGTACACCTTGTCGGCGGCGGCGCGGCTCATGTCGTAGCCGACCAGGCGCATCATGTCGCCCGACTCGAACGTGCTGGCGCGGTCGGTGGTCATGGCTTGCGCGGCGATGTACACGTCGGCCTTCAGCCCACGCTTTTTCGCGAAGTCTTCCGATACCAGCACCGCGGCCGCGGCGCCGCAGGTCGGCGGGCAGGCCATCAGGCGCGTCATCACGCCCGGCCAGATCATCGGCGCATCGAGCACGTCCTGGGGTGTGACTTCCTTGCGAAACAGCGCCAGCGGATTGTTCGCGGCGTGGCGGCTGGCCTTGGCGCGGATTTTGGCAAAGGCGTCGAACGGGGTGCCGTATTTTTTCATGTGGGCCAGGCCGGCGCCGCCAAAGTAACGCAGCGCCAGCGGAATGTCGGGCATGCCGACCAGTTCATCGGTGACGGCGTCGAACGGCTCGAACGGGCTGGGACGGTCGGCGAACACGGAACCGAGCGCGCCCGGGCTCATTTGCTCGAAGCCGAGTACCAGCACGCATTCGGCGGCGCCGCTGGCGATGGCCTGGCGCGCCAAGAACAGGGCGGTCGATCCGGTCGAGCAGTTGTTATTGACGTTGACGATCGGGATGCCGCTCATGCCGACCTGGTACAGCGCCTTCTGGCCGCTGGTCGAGTCGCCGTACACGTAGCCGGCGTAGGCCTGCTCGATGTCGTCGTAGGCCACGCCGGCGTCATCGAGCGCCTGGCGCGCGGCCAGGGCGCCCATCTGGTCGTACGGGGCGCTGGCGCCCGGCTTGGCGAAGGGGATCATGCCCACGCCAGTGACAAAAACGTTGCGGCTCATGCGCGTCTCCTGAGATATTGTATGAACTAGGTCGCTCGACCTAGTGCGCCGATTATAGGTCAGCCGACCTGCTTTGCATAGCGCCATGCGATAATCCGGCTCATGTCCAGTCATCTCGCCAGCGCCCTCAAAAACAAAGCCTCCGTCACCACCGAAAAAGGGTTGGGACGGGCCCACGACATTCTGCGCGCGGCGCGCACCCTGCTGGCGGCAGAGGGCTATGCCGGGCTGTCGATGCGCCGGGTGGCACTGGAGGTGGGCATCAGCCTGTCGAACGTGCAGCACTACTATCAGAGCAAGGATGCGCTGCTCGAAGCGCTGCTGCTCTATACGATGGACCTGTTCCAGTCGAAGATGGATTCGATTTCGGCGGCCATGACGAGCGCTTCGCGCCTGGACCAGTTCCTGTCGACCTGCGACATGTTCCTCGACGAGATCACCGACCCGGTGACGCATGCGATCTTCTTCGAAATCTGGGCCCTGGCGTCGCGCAACCCCTTCGCATCGAGCCTGATGGATACCATGATGGCGCGCGAGCGCAAGGCCATCTTCAAGCTCATTCGCGGTCTCAATCCCGCCATCGGCGACGACGAATACCGCCAGCGCGCCATCCTGATGGTGGCGCAGATCGAGGGCCTGATGCTGTTCCGGCTCGATAAAACCGGGCGCCGCGCCGAATTCCTGGCGGTGCGCGCCTCGGTGCGCAAGGTGCTGCTGGTATTGGCCACGGTGCCGTAGGCGTCTTTACAAGACCATGTAACCTATACTGGGGGCTCCGCCGATTGCGAGGAGAGCGTCCGTATGCACCACAACATCAGTCTGATCACCACCATCGCCGCCGCACTTGGCTTCGGTCTCATATTCGGCATGATCGCCGTGCGCTTCAAATTGCCGGCGCTGGTCGGCTACCTGGCCGCCGGGATCGTGATCGGACCGGCCACGCCGGGCTTCGTTGCCGATGTGGTGCTGGCCGGGCAGCTGGCCGAAATCGGCGTGATGCTGCTGATGTTCGGGGTCGGGCTGCACTTCTCGCTGGACGACCTGATGGAAGTGCGCGGTATCGCCCTGCCCGGGGCGGTGCTGCAGATCGGCGCGGCCACCGGCATGGGGATCGGCATGGCGTCCCTGTGGGGCTGGAGCCTGGGCGCTGGCCTGGTGTTCGGGCTGGCGCTGTCGGTGGCCAGCACGGTGGTGCTGCTGCGGGCGCTGGAGGACCTGGGCATACTCGATTCGATCAACGGCCGCATCGCGGTCGGCTGGCTGGTGGTCGAGGATCTGGTGACGGTGCTGATGCTGGTGATGCTGCCGGCGCTGGCCGGAATACTGGGCGGCGCGACCGGGGACAGTGCCGCAGCGGGGACGAACATCTGGAAAACGCTGGCCATCACGCTGGGCCAGGTGGCGGCCTTCATTGTCTTCATGCTGGTAGTCGGGCGCAAGCTGTTCCCGTGGTTCTTGTGGCGCGTGGCGCGCACCGGTTCGCGCGAACTGTTTACGCTGGCCGTCGTGGCCACCGCGGTGGGCATCGCCTACGGCTCGTCGGAACTGTTTGGCGTCTCGTTCGCGCTGGGCGCGTTCTTTGCCGGGATGGTGCTGCGCGAGTCGCCCCTGAGCCACCGCGCTGCCGAAGAGTCGCTGCCGCTGCGCGATGCGTTTTCGGTGCTGTTTTTCGTCTCGGTCGGGATGCTGGCCGATCCGATGGTGCTGGTCGAGAGCCCGCTGCGGGTGCTGGCGGTGGTCGGTGTGATCATGTTCGGCAAGTCGCTGGTGGCGTTTGCGCTGGTGATCGCGCTGCGCTATCCGCTCAATACGGCGCTGACGGTGTCGGCCAGCCTGGCGCAGATCGGCGAGTTCTCGTTCATCCTGGCGGCGCTGGGGATGTCGCTCGGGCTGCTGCCGAAAGAAGGCCAGAGTCTGATCCTGGCCGGGGCGATCATCTCGATCGCGCTCAATCCCCTGCTGTTCAAGACGATCGAGCCGCTGCAGCGCTGGCTGCGCAGCAAGTCCGATGCGGCGCGCAAGCTGGAACGCTCGACCGATCCGCTGGCCGAGCTGCCGATGTCGGTGCCGCAGGAGCGCTTGAGCGGGCAAGTGGTGCTGGTCGGGTACGGGCGGGTCGGACGCATGATCGCCGATGCGCTCATGGCGCAGGGCGTGCATATCGTGGTGGCGGAGCAGAACCGCGAGCTGGTCGACCAGCTGCGCAGGCGCGATATCGCGGCGGTGGTGGGCAATGCGGCGGAACCGGCGGTGCTGATCCAGGCGCATATCGCGCGCGCGGCTTTGCTGGTGATCGCCACGCCCGATACCTTCCATGTGCGCGCCATGATCGAAACGGCGCGTGCGCTCAATCCGGGGATTCGTACGCTGGTGCGCACGCATAACGAGGAAGAGGCGGAGTTGCTGCGCAAGGAAACCGGCAGCCAGGTATTCGTTGGGGAGAGGGAGCTGGCGCGCAGCATGGCCGAGCAGATCAGCGTGGATCTGGCGGCGGTGAAGCCGGGGCATGGGGGGCATTAATCCCACCACCCACGTCGTTCCCGCGCAGGTCCCAGTTTCCAAGAAACTCCTCGAATTCCGTGGAACAAGGCAAGTCCCGGGGTAAATGCCGATAACGCAAGCTTCGTCATTCCCGCGCCAAGGCGGCACTCGGCGGGAATCCAAGTTTCAATGAGCCGCCTGCAACTGCGCTACGGAATTGGATTCCCGCCGAGTGCCGCCTTGGCGCGGGAAAGACGGTCTTGAAGTCTTTGGTCAGAAACCGCTGAACCTAACGCCATCGAGTCGAAACGCCAGTTCCTGGATAGGCGGGAACCCAAGTTATCTGAGCCGTTGGCGACGTTACTAACTTGGGTTCCCGCCGAGTGCCGCCTTGGCGCGGGAACGACGGTTTACTGGTTGGTGGTATTAAACCGCGGCAGCCTCGGTACACAGCTTCAGATTACCCAAACGCTGGCTGGCGACGTGAAAGGCCAGCAGATCGCGGCGCTCTTCCAGCAGCGCGAACACGGCATCCTTCGACAGCACGTATTGGTCGAGCAAGATATCCTTGATCGACTCGATCACGGCCTTGTAATCGCGGATCGCGCCCAAGGTGTAGCTGTACAATTCGTCCGACTTCTCTTCCACCTGGCGGATCGTGTGCTCGCCGCTGCCTTCGTTCTTCAACTGCGTGTAGTCGATCTTCGAGCGCGAATACATGGACAGGCGGTTGACCATCAGGTTGAGCATCTTGGTCGCTTTTTCGATATCGTTCTGGCTGCCCACGGAAATTCCGCGCGCCCCGTAAAACAGCTCCTCGGCCGCCACGCCGCCGTACAGCTGGATCACGTCCTGCTCCAGTTCTTCGAGCGTACGCAGCGACACATCATCGCCCGACTGCAGCACATACCCCAGCGCGCCGAGCTTGGACACCGACTCGGTACTGATCTTGAGCAGGTGCGATTTTTCCTTGACCTCGGCCAAGGTCATGCCCTGGCGCAGATACGGATCGATCTGCATGAAGAAGTGCCCCAGTTCGTGCAGCGCCACGCGCTCGCGCTGCTTGTGCTTTTCGGCCGTGGTGGCGCGGTCGGTCAGGCCCAGCGTGGCGCGTTCAAAAGCGCGGAACATCAGATCGGTGTTGATGATCGCCTTTTCCTGGATCGAGATCATGCTGGCGCGTTCGACCACGGTTTCCAGCAGCGCGGGACTGAGGTTGGCGGTCATTTCGGCGACCTGGCCCAGATCGAGGTCGTTCCAGTCGACCAGGCCATCCTTTTTGCGGCCCAAGAAGTTCTTGAGCAGCGCACCGCGCTCGCCCTTGTTCGGCAGGCGGAAGTTGATCTTGACCGAGAAGCGGCGCAGCATCGCTTCATCCATCTCGACCGAGGCGTCGTCGAAGTTCGAGGCCACCACCCAGATCACGCCGGCGCCCTTGTCGCTCTTGACGCCGTCGAGCAGCCCCAAAAGCGTGTTGGCGGTGTCGTCTTCCCACTTCTTCTCGCCGCGGCCGCGCGGCATGAACAGGGTTTGCGCTTCGTCCAGGAAGATGATGCAGCTGCCGCGCGCACAAGCCTTGCGGTACAGCGCATTGAGCGCCTTGGAGCCGCCGCCCACGTAGCCCGATTCGAGCGCCGAGCCGGAGGCCTGGATCAGCGGCACATTGAGTTTCTTGGCCAGGTAGCCAACCAGCTTGGTCTTGCCGGTGCCGGCGGGACCGGTCAGCATCACGTTGAACGGCTTGTCGATGTTGTGCGACTTGTATTCGCTGCGGTTGCGGATCATGTCTTCGAGGTGCAGCACTTCCTGCTTGATGTCGTCCATGCCGATCAGGTCATCCATGCTGCCTTTGAGCTTGTCGGGCATGATGACGGCGGCGCTCATGCCCATGCCGGGGATGCCGAACTTGATCGCGTAGAGAATCAGGAGGATCAGGAAGATATCGAGCGCGTGGCGCTTGAGGAAGGCGAGCGCTTCGGCGCTGGCGACGTTCTGGCCTTCGTCGAGCAGGACCGCCTTGTGCGAGGCCAGGTAGTCTTCCTTGGCGATCGAATACGGAATGGCGTTCTTGAGCAGCACTTCGCGCTCCAGGCTCAGGTGCGAGGTGCTCGGCACCTTGATCACGTGCAGCTGGGGCGCATCCTTGAACTTGAAGATGTAGCGCGGCGACTCCGACAGCGGCTTGGCGACCATCAGGTATTCCAGCTTGTCTTTCTGCGAGGCCAGCGCGGTGATGCGCGAAATGTCCTGCGAATGGACCAGCGGGCTGGTGTCCTGCTCGACGTCGGCGTTGTAGATGGCCAAACCGACAAGCAGGACGAACAGGAGTCCGGCGCCGATGCGCACGTAGACATTCTTGAGGGCGAGCTGGAGCTTGGCAAGATTGGGCATGTGGTTACTCTATGAATGGTGGCTGCGGACGGAATTACTATGCAAACATCGTTTCCTGCCGCGCGATGGTAAGGAGCGGCAGTGACAGCGACGTTCGATATCTGGACCATGAGAATTTCCGCAAACCATGTGGCCAATCGATGTCGCCTGACGGTACAGCTGCACGCCGGGCAACGTGGCACCGACATGCTCCTTTGCCATCAATTTAATGCCTGATGGCAACAGGGATAGGGGAACTATACCGCCAAAAAAAAGCCAGGTATACCTTGAACTGCTGAAAAAATTTTGCGACGCAACACCTCTGATCAACTCGACAATGCGTCTTGTGATGGACCTGACAAACATCAAGGCGCGCCCGGGGAATATACGTATGTTCGTAACATTTCGTATCAGCCCTTGATGGTAAATCGCGATCATTAGATGATCCTTAAAACCCACGAATGGATTAGTGACATGCGTCGACTCTTCGCTTACTTCGCCGGCCTGTTCGGCGCCCGCCCCCTTGTCGACGACGACCACCTTACCGGGGCGGTCGATTTGTCCGATGCCGCTTACTGCCTGGGATTGCTGTCGCGCGACAGCGAGCCGTAACTCCACGTCAACCCTCGTGTCTTTTTAACAGTTTCCTTGCATTTTGCCGCAGTGCAGCATTTACCGAGAAATGTTAATTCCTCTGGTCAATAAAACATCAAAAAAACGACGTTTATAGCGGAATGGCTTGGAAATCGGTGGTGAGCGTGGTTAAATACATAGCCCGATGATTCGCATTTACTGCTCATCTGGTTGCAATGCAGCATGAGTAATCCTGCGCTTGCGAAAACCAAAAAGAAGAGGAAACACCGTGAAAAAATACGCAGTCGCAGCAGCTTTCATGCTCGCCCTGGTCGCTACCGCACCGGCGAGCGCTATCGAAGTCGTGGACAATCCACAGGCGGCAGCCGCCCAGATGGATTCCCACCCTCAGATGAGCGCCATGGACATGGCCGCGATGCCTGCCCCACAGATGTCGGAATTGCCCGAGCCTGAAGTGTTCGCGATGATGCTGCTGGGTCTGGTACTGATCGGCTACCGCGCGCGCCGCGAAAGTGGCGAGAAGTTCCGCTAATCAAAGAATTGCACGAAAAAAAACCCGCCGCGTGCGGGATTTTTTTTACCTGCCCCAGCTGTTCAATCCTTGACGCTGCCGGCGCACAGCGCCTGGAGCTTGCACACCGTATTCCAGTTGCGCGATGTCATGCCATCGCCCAGCAGCTTGCCCATCGCCACGGCGATCTTGCTGTCGAGCACCCCAGCGGGACACCACAGGTAAGCGGCCAGGTCCGCCACGGCCAGTTGCTCCGGGGCCCAGTCCAGCGCCGCCAGCGGCGCCAGCAAGGCCGGCGCGCCCGGGTCGCTGAACACGAATACCAGCAGGCGCGCATGGTCGTTCGCCACCGGCAGCAGCGGATTGGCGGCGACGATACGGTCGAGCTGGTCGCTGACGAGCACCATCACCCTTGCCGCCACGCCCAGCTTGACCACCAGCGCATCCTGGATCAGGGCCGCCAGCGCCGCCGGCGCCTGGCGCGGGGCGTTGAACACCACATTGCCGCTATTGAGCAGGGTGCGCACCTCGGTGCAGCCCAATTCGCCGACGAGCTGGCGCAGGTCGGCCATGGCGATGCGCTTGGCGCGGCCGACGTTGATGCCGCGCAGCAGGGCAATATAGCGTTGCCGGGTCATGACTTACTTGAGCAAGCCTTCGTCGCGCAGCGCCTGCTGCACCATGGGACGCTCGCCCACGCGCTTGTGGAACGCTTGCAGCAGCGGAAAGGCCGAGAGGTCGAACTTGACGATATTCGCCCAGTTCAGCACGGTAAACAGATAGGCATCGGCCACCGTGAACTGGGCGCCGGTCAAGTACTCGCGCCCGTCGAGCATGCGTTCGACATAGCCGAAGCGCAAGGTCAGGTTGGCGCGCGCATAGCTGGTCAGTTCTTCGCCCGCGTTGGGACGGAACAGCGGGCTGAAGTTCTTGTGCAGCTCGGTCGAAATGAAATTGAGCCACTCGACCAGCACGTAGCGTTCCGGGGTGCCGGCGGCCGGCGCCAGCTTTTTCTCGGGAGCGAGGTCAGCCAGGTACTGGACGATGGCCGGGCCTTCGGTCAGCAGCATGCCCTGGGCGGTGTCGAGGGCGGGCACGTATCCCTTGGGATTGATGGCGCTGAAGTCGGCCCCGCTGGCAGTGACCTTCTTTCTCAAGTCGACGCTTTCGGTCGTGAATGCCAGCCCTGCTTCGAGCAGGACGATGTGGGGAGAGAGGGAGCAGGCACCGGGACTGAAGTACAGTTTCATAATGGTCCTTTGAGAGGCAAATGGGCGCAGCCAGCATGCTAGGCGCGGGGATGAGGGCGGCACCCGGCAAGGGCACGGCCAAAGAATGGCAAGCGTACAATAAAACGAGCGCTCGCGCTTGGGCACGCGCAAGGGTGGCGCACAGGGCGTGCTACGGCACAGGCGGCGCTCATCGGCAGGAACCGGCTGTCAAGCCTGTACACCCGGCCCCGCCGGAATGGTTTCGGCATTGGCCCCATCCTCGGCCTTGGCACCGGCTCTGGTCTCGGCCGCGCCATCGACCGGCGTCACGCGCGGGATGCGCAGGGTGAAATGGGTGCCCTGCCCCAGGGTGCTGCTCACGGCGATGGTGCCGATGAACTGCTTGACGATCAGGTTGTATACGATATTGAGGCCCAGCCCGGTGCCGCCCTGGCCGCGCCGGGTGGTGAAAAACGGGTCGAAGATGCGGTCGAGCGCCTCCGGGGCGATGCCCCTGCCGTCATCCTTGACGTGCAATTCGACCACGTCGCCGTCGAGGCGGGCGCTGATCATGATCTCGCCGGCGGTATCGACCTCGAACGCGTGCTCCACGCAATTGAGGGTCAGGTTGGTGATGACCTGGGCGAATGCGCCCGGATAGCTGTCGAGCACGATCTCTTCGGGGCAATTGAGCACCAGCGTGATCGGGGTTTTCTTGAGCTTGGGCTGCAGGCTGGAGACAATTTCTTCGATGTATTCGTGCAGGCCGAAGGGGCGGCGCGCCTCGCTGGTCTGGTCGACCGCGATCTGCTTGAAGCTGTGGATCAGGTGCGCCGCGCGGTAGCAATTGTTCATGATCAGGCGCGCGCTTTCGCTGGCCGTTTCGACGTAGCGCAGGATATCCGACTTTTTCAGGCCGGCGCCGTTGACGGCAACTTCCAGCTCGTCGGTGGCAGCCTTGAGCACCGAGGCGCTGGTCAGGGCGATGCCGACCGGGGTGTTGATTTCGTGCGCGACCCCGGCCACCAGGCTGCCGAGCGAGGCGAGCCGTTCAGCCTGGAGCAGGGATTCCTGGGTCTGGCGCAAGTCCTGCAGCGCCTGGGCGGTCTGCTGGGCCGAGCGGCGCGCCGCATCCTCGGCTTCGCGGATGCGGCCGATGGTCGATTTCAGGCGGCGCTGGATCTGGTTGAAGCCGCGGATCACGTCGCCGAGCTCGTCGCGCCGGTTCTCGGGCAATTCCTCGACGTCGTCGCTGCCGCGCGTGGCCAGGTCGAACAGGCCGTCGCGCAATTGCTTGAGCGGCTCGAACACCACCCGCAGCGACAGCGCCAGCGCCGCCACCAGGATCAGGTCGAGCACCAGCACGTCGATCACCTTGCGCATCAGCTCGGACGCGAGGGTCTGGTCGATCTGGGCGCGGCTGAAATTGATCACCACCCGCCCTACCGACACCGGCTTGATCGAGGCGCTGGCCGAGCCGCCCTCAAGGAACACCAGCGGGGCGTCGACCGCCTGGCCGCCCGGCTCCGGGGCGCGCTCGACCGCCACCAGCTTGCCGTCCGGCGCGCGCACCTTGCCCGCAAACAGGCCGACCGAACTGTCGTAGACGCGGATCGACACCACCTCGGGCGGCAGCATTTCGGCCTCGACGATGCTGTCGACCTTGGATTTGTCCAGGTCCCACAGGGCCGATGGCAGACTGATCTGCAAACGCGTGATCACGCCCTTGCGCAAGCGCTGGTTGCTTTCTTCCAGCGCCTTGCCCAGCGAATACTGGGTAAAGCTGCCGGAAATGCTCAGCACCAGGGTGACGATCACCACGAAGAGCAGTTTCAGCCGGCTTTGAATACTGAACATCCGATTCCTCCCGATCACCAGCGTACGCGCGCGATGCATCTCCGAATGTACGGTAAGCCCTTCCCCTTGGCAAGAAATTGAGTTGCGTACCTGTGCAAACTAAGGTTTTTGCGTGGCGCACAGCCCGGATCAGCAATGGTAAGATCGTAGCATTACGAGGGAGGATGCCTATGAGCGCAGCTTACCAGCACCTGGCCCTGGCCGAAGTGGAGCCGGGAATGGTTTTGTCCGACGACCTGCTCGACCGCCAGGGGCAAGTCCTTCTGCCCAAGGGCGCCATCCTGACCGACCGCACCATCGCCTTGCTGCCGAGCCACGGCATCGATGCCGTGCCCGTGCTGCGCAGCGGCGCGGCGGCGCCGGTCGCGGCCGCGCCGCGTTCCGCGTCCGACCTGGCGGCCAGCGCGAAGCGCCTGGCCACGCTGTTTCGCAAGCACCAGCCGGAAGACACGCACGACTGGGCCACCAGCGCCCTGCGCCGCTACGTGGAAGATTACCGCGCCGCGCGCGAGGTCGCCTTGTGAGCGCCATCGTGCTCGACGACGTGCTGCGCCGCCTGGCCGACCTGCCCTCGCTGCCGGCGGTGGTGATGGAACTGCTCACCAGCATCGACCAGGAAGACATCGACATCACGGTGCTGGCCAGGAAAGTCTCGCACGACCAGGCCCTCACGGCCAAGACCCTGCGCCTGGCCAATTCCTCGCTGTACGGCTTGCAGGTGCGCGTGACCACCATCCAGCAGGCGATTACCTACCTCGGCTTCCAGACCACGCGCAACCTGATCACGGCCTCGGCCCTGACCGGCTGCTTTGCCGAGGGCCGCTGCCCCGCCTTCGACCACAAGGCGTTCTGGCGCCACTCGATCGGCACCGCCTGCTGTGCCAAGGTGCTGGCGCGGCGCGTGCGGTTCAACCAGGATTACGCCTTCACGGCCGGGCTGCTGCACGACATCGGGCGCCTGGTACTGGTGAGCAGCTACCCGGATTTGTATCAGCAGGTCATGCAGTTCCGCGCGGTCAACGACGTGTATGTGCAGGATGCAGAGATGGCGGTACTAGGTGTAGACCATGTGCTGGCCGGCGTGGCGCTGGCCGAGCACTGGAATTTTTCGGATACGATGAAGATGGCGATCGCCTTCCATCATGATCCCGGCGCGCCTGATGCAGGCTTGCTGGCCACTATCGTACATGTGGCCAACGCCGTCGTGCATGCGCTCGACCTGGGGCGCGAAGACGACGATCTGGTGCCCGCGGTGTCGCCGGTCGCATGGACCGCATTGGGACTGAACGAAGAATGCTACCTGCAAGTGTTCCGCGAAACCGAACTGCAGTACGAAGAAATCACGATGATCCTGATGGGCTGACCGACCCGCCTCTGCGTGCAGAGGCGGAATCAGGCGCCCCGTTCCGCTGGCAAGACAGCTGAAACCGCCATGCCGGAGGACTTAGTGCGCATAGTTTCCGGACGTCGAGGCGTCTGGTGGCGTGCTTTTTTCCTCGGTCGCCTTTGGACGGCCTTGGGCATCGGACAGGCGATACTTGGTGCGGCGGTCGCCCATCAGGTCGCGCAGGTCGCGAATGCTCATGCCGGTCACTTCGTGCATGCGGATCAGGAGCGAGGCGCCAACCGGCAGACGGTGGTGGCGGATCTTGCTGATGACCGGTGGCGCGACTTCGAGCATGCGCGACAGCGCAGCATCGTTTTTCAGCTGCATCTTGCCAAGCAGAATGTCGAGCAGGTGGTTGGGGTTATAACTTTCCTGTGATGCCAGAGCATGGTGTGCCATGATTTACCTCGTGGTGAGTGGTTGAAATAATGCCGTTACGAACTATGTTAAAGACCCATACGCGTCTTAATAAGTTCCCGGAAAATCGCCCTTGAGCGTGATTAAACAGAATAAATCTGATAACTGGCTTAAAAGCACGTTCCCGGATCGTATGCGCTCTGCGCTACTCACTTCCAACGCACTTGAATTGCAAACTAATTATGAGACTCATATGCCTTTAGTACAACTTACCCGCGCATAGGTGTCATTGTTTGAAATCAAGGTATCCGCCGGAAAGCTTGTCACATAGTCATTTCAACACATGGGGATAAATTGTGGCGCACGCAAGAACATTTCTTGTGCTCAGTCCGTTGTTAGAATTCCGTCGGAACTCATTGATTTACAAGAAGAAATAGGTAGTGTGCAATGAAGCAATTGTGAAAGATTATTGTGCGAAACTTTTCTCCGCGATACGCAAGAGTGACGGGTGGCTAGCTCGACAGTTGATCTTGCGCAATGAACGGCCCCGCGAAGCGTGCGTGTCGCGGGAATGGCCGCCCCCGCTGATTTACGATAAACTGGCAACCCCGCCTGAAACCAGGCTGCAGCGCCACGTTGATCATTCCATGCAGAAAAAAGTCTTCATCAAAACCTTCGGTTGCCAAATGAACGAGTACGACTCGGACAAGATGGCCGACGTGCTCGGCGCTTCCGACGGCCTGGTACGCACCGACACGCCGGAAGACGCCGATGTCATTTTGCTCAATACCTGCTCGGTGCGCGAAAAAGCGCAGGAAAAAGTGTTTTCCGATCTCGGCCGCCTGCGCGAGCTCAAGCTGGCGCGTCCCGACCTGCTGATCGGCGTCGGCGGCTGCGTTGCCTCGCAGGAAGGCGCGGCCATCGTCAAGCGCGCGCCCTACGTCGACATGGTGTTCGGCCCGCAAACGCTGCACCGCCTGCCGCAGATGATGCGCGAGCGCCGCGCCAGCGGCGACGCCCAGGTCGACATCAGCTTTCCCGAAATAGAAAAATTCGACCATCTGCCGCCGGCCAAGGTCGACGGCGCCTCGGCCTTCGTGTCGATCATGGAAGGCTGCAGCAAATACTGCAGCTACTGCGTGGTGCCCTACACCCGCGGCGAGGAAGTCTCGCGCCGCTTCGAGGATGTGCTGACCGAAGTGGCCGGCCTTGCCGCCCAGGGCGTGAAGGAAATCACCCTGCTCGGCCAGAACGTGAACGCCTTCCGCGGCGTCATGGAAGGCGGCGAGATCGCCGACTTCGCCCTGCTGCTCGAATACGTGGCCGACATTCCCGGCATCGAACGGATTCGCTTCGTCACCAGCCACCCGAAGGAATTCACCCAGCGCCTGATCGACGCCTACGCCAAGATCCCGCAGCTGGTCGACCACCTGTACCTGCCGGCCCAGCATGGCGCCGACAATGTCCTCGCCGCCATGAAGCGCGGCTACACCGGCCTCGAATACAAGTCGATCATCCGCCGCATCCGCGCGGTGCGCCCGAACATGTCGATTTCGTCCGACTTCATCGTCGGCTTCCCGGGCGAGACCCAGGCCGACTTCGACGCCATGATGAAACTGATCGCGGACGTCGGTTTCGACACCAGCTACAGCTTCATCTTCAGCAAGCGCCCCGGCACCCCGGCCGCCAACTTGGCCGACGACACCGCGCACGAGGTCAAGCTGGCGCGCCTGCAGCAGCTGCAGGCGGCGATCGACGCCAACACGCGCAAGTACAGCGCCGCCATGGTCGGCACCGTGCAGCGCATCCTGGTCGAAGGCCCGTCCGTGAAGAACGCCGCCGAACTGCAGGGCCGCACCGAAAACAACCGGGTCGTCAATTTTGAACCCGGCATCAATGCGAGCGCGCTGATCGGCCAGATGGCCGACGTGCGCATCACCGAGAGTTTTAACTACACCCTGCGCGGCGAACTCGTTGCGCGCGGTGACACTTTAGCCTGCGCCAGTTGAAAACCAAGACACCTATCCAGCCTCACTACTTCATTCCCGAGCCGCTCGACAACACGCGGCTGGCCCACCTGTGCGGACCGCTCGACGAAAACCTGCGCCAGATTTCGTCCGCGCTCGACGTGACCATCTTCCGGCGCGGCGAAAAATTCATCGTCAGCGGCCATAACGCCGAACACGCGGTCCAGATCCTGGAGCGCTTCTACGAAGTCGCCAACAAGATCGTTCCGATCGAGGAAGTGCAGCTGGCGCTGGTCGAACAGCGCTCCGGCCTGCACAGCCAGCACAGCCCGGACAGCACGCCGACCGAAGCGCTGCCCGACATCGAAATCAACAGCCCGGTGCTGAAAACCCGCCGCCACGACCTGCGCGGACGCACCCCGCACCAGATCCAGTACCTGCGCTCGATCCTCGAACACGACATCAGCTTCGGCGTCGGTCCCGCCGGTACCGGCAAGACCTACCTGGCGGTGGCCTGCGCGGTCGATGCCTTGGAGCGCGACGCCGTCAAGCGCATCATCCTGACCCGCCCCGCGGTGGAAGCGGGCGAACGCCTCGGCTTTTTGCCGGGCGACCTGACCCAGAAGATCGATCCGTACCTGCGCCCTCTGTACGACGCGCTGTACGACCTGCTCGGTTTCGACCGCACCCAGAAAATGTTCGAGAAACAGGTGATCGAGATCGCCCCGCTGGCCTACATGCGCGGGCGCACGCTCAATCACGCCTTCGTCATTCTCGACGAAGCCCAGAACACGACGGTCGAACAGATGAAGATGTTCCTGACCCGGATCGGCTTCGGCAGCAAGGCCGTGGTCACCGGCGACGTCACCCAGGTCGACCTGCACAAGACGCAAAAAAGCGGCTTGAGCGACGCCGTGCATGTGCTCAAAGACGTGCGCGGAATCGCCTTTACCCAATTCTCGAGCGCCGATGTGGTGCGCCACCCGCTGGTGGCGCGCATCGTCGATGCCTACGAGAGCGCCGCCTCGGTCGAAGACCTGGTGGCCTTGCCGAAACCCGCCGCAGCTAAAAATGTCCGCAAAAAATAAGCTTTCCCTCTCGGTCCAGTATCCGGACGCCCGCCTGCAGGAATCGATCACGCGCCAGAAAGTGCGGCGCTGGGTGCAGGCGGCGCTGCTCGCGCCGGCCGAACTGACCATCCGCTTCGTCGACGCCGAGGAAGGCCGCATCCTCAATCGCGACTACCGCGCCAAGGATTACGCCACCAATGTGCTGACCTTCGCCTACAACGAAGGCGAAGACATCGCCGGGGACGAGCCGACCCGCGCCGACATCATCCTGTGCACCGACGTGCTTGAAAAAGAGGCGCTGGAACAGAAGAAAACCGTGGAAGAGCACAGCGCCCACCTGATCGTGCACGGCGTGCTGCACGCGCAGGGCTACGACCATGACGACGACGACGAAGCGACCGAGATGGAGCAGCTCGAACGCGACATCCTCGCCGCTCTCGGCTACCCCGACCCTTACGCGTCCTGATGCTCCGCGTGGGCACGCCGTGTCCACGCATTCCGGCCCTCGGCGTCCGCGCCCCAGCCGCGCGCCCCATCCCTCCCCATTTGCACAGCCAGGACCCGCTTCCGGTTGCGGCAGCGCTTCCACAACGGCACGTGTCACTTTCATGCCACAATGCTAACACTTTGATGGACCCGGGACTGGCCTCTGAAGTACCATACGGAAAAATTTAAATCGTCAGTACGGCGGCGCTCTTGCGCGGCACAGCACCTTTTCCTGGACCTCCGTGACCACTTTTCTTTACCTGCAGCGATTCGCCGACGGCGAGCCCGCAGCCATGCCTTTCGATGTCCTGATCTCCATCCTCGCGCGCCACGGCAAACTGGGGCGCGGCTTGTACGACACTGAAATCACCTTCGCAGCCGGCCAGACGGCCGCCGGCGCCACCATCATCGGCGCGCGCACCGGCGGCGCGCTGTGCGTCGGCTTCGAACGACCGCGTTTCGACGCGCCCCTGCGCGCGCTGGTGTGGGAGTGCATGCGCGAATTGGGCTGCGCCGCCTTCGACGACGCGCTGGACATGGTCTACACGCCGCTGCACGGCGCCCCCGGCCTGCCGCCGTCGATCAGCGCCGCCTGCGCCAACGGCGTGCGGCGCGTCGACAGCGCCCAGCAGCTCTGGCCCGACCAGCTCGAAGCGGGCCTGCCGGCCGTGGCCCGCCCCGGCCTGGCCTACGGCAACGCCAACCGCAACGGTCCGCACATGCAGATGTTCGACCAGGGCGACGTCGCCGCCAAGGAGTTGACGATCGAACTGGCGACGCGGCCGGAGGCGTGCAATGCGGCCACCCTGCGCGTGCTGCGCAACCTGGCCGCGCGCGTCGACGCCGCGATCGGCGCCAACCCCGAATATCACCCGTTCTACCGCTTCGCGCACGACGCAAGCTCGCTGCTGTTCCTCGAATCGGCGCAACTCGGCCCGCTGGCGCACAGCGCCACCATGGTCAGTCCCGGGCCGGGCCTGAGCGCGCCCCTTCCCGGCTTTGCCAGCGACCGCGACGTGTATGCCAGCGCCCACGCCGAACAGGCCAGGCTGGTCGCGCACGTGCACGACAAATACCGGATCGTCCTCGATGGCAGCGCCACCAGCATCACCGTGCTGGCCGGCCTGCTCGACAAGCTGCACGCCTTCTACGTGCAAGAACGCAGCAAGCAGCCGGCCAACGTCGCCTTCAGCAGCCCGGTCGCCACCAGCTGGGCGATCCGTGCCGGCTGCTACCTCGGGTGCGTGATCGCCAGCCAGATCGGCGGCCAGTGGGGCTACGTCATGCGCGGCCAGCAGCGCCTGATGGTGGTGCGCACGCACCGCGGACGTGTGTGCCACCCGCACCTGCAGGTGCTCGACCATATCGTCAACGGCGCCCGCGACAGCGTGGCGCGCTGGTATGCCCAGTTGGCCGTGAGCGACGCCAGCGCCTGCGCGCGCGTCGACGACATGGCTTGCCGCATCCCGCGCCTGTTCGCCATGCTGCTCGGACAGGACGCTTTCGCGGACGCCGCCGGCCTGCCGCTCGACGCGCAGCTGCCGCGCGAAAAACTCGACTACAGCTTCGCTTCGCTGCGCCCGCTCGAAGCCTGGCTGGGACAGGTGCGCCAGCGCCAGACGGCCGGAAAGGTCGCGGCGCCGCTGCTCGAGCGCCTGATCGACGCGGCCGGCGCCTATCTCGGTGAAGTCATCCGCAGCAATACGCCCGACGCCAGCCAGTGGCAATGGATGAACTACGACGACATGGTGCGCGCCCATCCCGCCTTTGCGCGGCAGCGCCCGCGCGCGCGCGATTTCCTGGTTTTTCTCGACAGCGTCGAATACACCACCTACCCGCTGGCCACCATCAGCGCCCTGCTGACCGACGCGCGCGCCGAATCGCTGCAGGACTACGCGCGCAAGCTGCTGCCGCAGGGCGGCGACGGAGCCAACCCGCTGGCGCCGGGCGATATCGAACAATGGCCGGCCGAACCCAAGATGGACCTGGCGCTCGACCAGATCCGCAACGCCGTCATGAAGTGGCGCCGCGCGGCCACGCCGGCCGACTACGGTACGATGTACGCCGACAATCCGGGCTGGCTGGGCAACGACAGCCTGGCCGACATCTACCGCCGCCAGCACCTGCTGCTAGAACGAGGCATGGTGGTGTGGGCGTCGCTGGTACAGGCCAACAACGCCCTGTTCGCCGAAGGACCGCACGACATGCCGGCGCTGCTGGCGTACAGCCTCGATCGCCATTTTGAAGCGCGGCCGCAAGCCCTGCAACGTGTCTCGCAAGAGCTGTTTGCGTACAAGGGCAAGGGCAAGGATGCACCGGCGCCGCTGCAGCACATCACCACGTGCCTGGCCAATGAACTGCAACGCCCGCAGGACCTGGCGGTGCCGGACATGCTCACGCGCCGCCGCGTGATGATCTCGGCCTTCCTGGCGATCCGCAAGCACATGCCGGCCGATGTCATGCAGGGCGCGTGGTTCCCGGTGCTCACGCACCCGGACACCTTGTGCCTGATGATCGCCCCGCGCCAGTTCTGGCCGCAGGAACTGGTCAGCGCGTGGAAGGGCGGCGCGATGGTGTAAGTGGTGGCCGGTGCGGCAATGTAGTATTTCCCGCACTCGCGCGCGGCTAGCAGGCCTACATGAAAAGGTAACTCCGCTCACCCGGTTTTGTACGCCATCGCACTGTAGCAACTGGCAGGGCAGGGTCTACTTGGTTTTCTCAAAAAGAGGAAAACCAAGACAGGAGGAACCTGCCAATGACAGCAGCAAAAACAGCCGCAGCAAACGACGTACACGGTACGACATCCGCCTGGCTCGCCACGGCGAGCCTTCCCCGCTACTCCCCCCTGACGAGCATTGAACGCGCCGATGTATGCGTGATCGGTGCCGGCATCGCGGGCCTGACCACTGCCTACATGCTTCTGCGCGAAGGCAAATCGGTGGTGGTGCTCGACGCCTTCGGCGTGGGCGCCGGCGAAACCGGGCGCACCACCGCGCATTTTTTTCCGCCCGACGAACGCTTCTTCGACATCGAACGCAGCTTCGGCAGCGACAAGGCCGCGCTGGTGGCCGATTCCTACCGCAAGGCCACCGACTGCGTCGAGTCCATCGTCCGCACCGAGCATATCGACTGCGAATTCGAGCGGCTCGACGGCTACCTGTTCAATCCCGACGGTGTCTGGAACGATATTCTGGAACGCGAGTATGCGATCACCACGCGCCTCGGTTTGAACGTGCGCCGTTTCGAGCGCGTGCCGGGCCTGCACTTCGATACCGGTCCGTGCCTGCGCTTTGCGCGCCAGGGCCAGTTCCATCCGCTCAAATATCTCGACGGGCTGGCGCGCGCCATCGACCGCCTGGGTGGCCGCATCTACGACCGCACGCGCGCGCTCGACCTGCGCGGCGAGCAGGCGCGCCAGCGCGTCGCGACCGAACATGGACAGGTCGATGCGGCGGCCGTGGTGGTGGCGACCAATACGCCGTTCAACGAACGTGTTCTCATGCATACCAAGCAGGCCGCCTACCGCAGCTACGTGGTGGCGCTGCGCGTGCCCAAGGATGCGCTGCCGCGCGTGCTGCTGTGGGACACGGGCGATCCGTATTACTACGTGCGCCTGGCGTCGGCCGGCAGCGGCGCCGACCATGAACTGCTGATCGTGGGCGGGCAGGATCACAAGAGCGGGCAGGATGCGCATCCCCAGCATCGCTATGACGAAATCGAAGCGTGGACGCGCCAGCGCTTTCCGATCGCAGGCGAGGTGGCTTACCGCTGGTCGGGCGAAGTGATGGAGCCGTCCGACGGCATCGCCTTTTTGGGCCGCAGCCGCGCCGGCCAGGAGAATGTGTATGTGATCACTGGCGACTCCGGTAACGGCATGACGCACTGCACGGCCGGGGCGATTCTCGTGACGGACCTGATCGTCGGGCGCAGCAATGCGTGGGCCGAGCTGTATTCGCCGTCGCGCAAGATGCTGCACGGGCTGGGCGATTTCATTACCGAGCAGGCCAACACGCTGGCCCAGTACACCGACTGGCTGCGCGGCGGCGACGTGGAAAGCGCCGACCAGATTGCCAGCGGCGAAGGCGCGCTGCTGCGCGACGGCGGGCGACTGCTGGCGGTGTATCGCGGCGAGGATGGCGGGCTGCAGGCGGTATCGGCGGCGTGCACGCACCTGGGCTGCGCGGTGCACTGGAACGCGGGCGAAAAGTCGTGGGACTGCCCATGCCATGGCTCGCGCTTCGCGCCCGACGGGGAGGTGCTGCACGGGCCTGCGAGGCGCGCGCTGACGACGGCCACGCTGGAAGGAGAAACGGGTGCTGGGACGCATCCGGCAGCGGGAGAAGAGCGCAGGACTGATTGACGTTCCCGTCGCCTCTGCGCGTACCTCGTCGCCCCCGCGAAGGCGGGGGCCCAAGTTCGTGGCTTAGCCGTCGGCTGCGGAGACAACTTGGGCCCCCGCCTTCGCGGGGGCGACGGGAAATTTGCGCCGGGACGGCGGGGGATTTGCACGGGAGCGACAGGGGTTAGACGAACACCATCGATCCCCACATGCATACCCCCACTCCGCTCAAAAAACAGGCAATTGCGCTTTTGGTGTATCCTACGCCTATCGCAACAACGGCTCACGCCAACTATGCCAGAGCACCCTTATGACGTCCGAACGGACGCCAAGACCCACCGGTCACTGTTTGAACGCCTGACCGCACTGATCTCTCCCGAGCCCGAAAACCGCGCCGAGCTGCTTGAAGTCCTGCACGACGCCCATGAACGCAACCTGATCGACGCCGATGCGCTGTCCATGATCGAAGGGGTGTTCCAGGTCTCGGACCTGTCCGCGCGCGACATCATGGTCCCGCGCTCGCAGATGGACGTCATCGACATCAGCAAGCCGATCGAGGAATGGATGCCGCAGGTGCTGGAAACAGCCCACTCGCGCTTTCCTGCCATCGAAGGCGAACGCGATAAGGTCATCGGCATCCTGCTGGCCAAGGACTTGCTGCGCTATTACGCCGAAGAAACTTTCGACGTACGCGACATGCTGCGTCCGGCCATCTTCATCCCCGAATCGAAACGCCTGAATGTGCTGCTGCGCGATTTCCGCGCCAATCACAATCACATGGCCATCGTCGTCGACGAATACAGCGGCGTTGCCGGTCTGATCACGATCGAAGACGTGCTTGAGCAGATCGTGGGCGACATCGAAGACGAATACGATTTCGATGAAGAAGAAGACAACATTCTGTCGATCAAGGAAGGCCAGTTCGGCGCGCGCTGGCGCATCAAGGCGCTGACCGAGATCAGCCAGTTCAACGAAGAACTCGGCACCAGCCTGCCGGAAGACGACGTCGATACCATCGGCGGCCTCGTTGCCAGCCATCTCGGCCGCATGCCGCACAAGGGCGACGTGTTCGATGTCGCCAACCTGCGCTTCGAGGTGCTGCGCGCCGACGCGCGCCAGGTTCACGTCTTGCTGGTAGAAAAACTGCCGCTGCCCGAAGACGAACACGATTGATGTTGCGCCGCTCGACCGTTCCGCTCGATCCGGCGCTGCGCGTCCCCCGCACCACGCTGCTGCCCATGCTGTTCGCCGCCCTCGCCGGCGCGACCAGCGTGCTGGCGTTCGCGCCCATCGGCTGGTGGCCGCTGCAAATTCTCGCGCTCGCTTTTTTGTTCTACCAGGTCGGCATGGACACCAATGTCCGCCGCAGCAGCCTGATCGGCTGGGCCTTCGGCTTCGGCTGGTCGGTTGCTGGGATGCACTGGCTGTATATCACCATGAATCGTTTCGGCAACATTCCGGGACCGATGGCGGTGGCGGCCGTGTGCCTGCTGGGCCTGTACATGGGCTTGTTCGGCGCCTTCGCCGCCGGCATTTCCACCTGGCTGCGGCGGCGCTGGTCGCTGCCGGTCGCCAGTTTCCTCCTGCTGGTATTGCCGTTCGCCTGGGGCTTGTCGGACTGGATGCGCGGCTGGATCATGACCGGCTTCCCCTGGGTTGCCACCGGTTACGCGCATAACGCCAGCCCGCTCGGCGGTTACGCGCCCATCGTCGGCGTGTACGGCATCGGGGTGATTGCCGCCGTGTGCGCCAGTTGCATCGTCATGCTGACCCAGCGCGCGCGCTGGCCCGGCATGGGTTTGCTCGGCGCCATCCTCGCGGCCGGCTACGGCCTGACGTTTGTCGCCTGGACCGCACCGCAGGGTCAGCCGATCAGCGTGCGCCTGATGCAGGGCAATGTCGAACAAAAGAAAAAGTTTGATCCGGAACATGTCATGCGTGCACTGGAAATGTATCGGGGCATGATCACCGCCCAGCCGGCCGACCTGATCGCCCTGCCGGAAACGGCCGTCGCCAGCCTGCCTGAGTACCTGCCGCCCGATTATTTGCCATCACTTAAGAAATTTGCAGCCGACACTGGCAGCCACGTGCTGTTCGGCATTCCCATGTCCGACGGCCCCGGCAGCTATGCCAATAGCGCGGTCGGTTTCAGCCCGTCCGGACAATCTTACCGCTACGACAAGCACCACCTGGTGCCCTTCGGCGAGTTCGTGCCGCTGGGTTTCCGCTGGTTCGTCGACATGATGCGCATTCCGCTGGGCGACATGAGCCGCGGCGCCGAAGTCCAGAGCGCGTTTGCCGTCAAGGACCAGCTGGTGTTGCCGAATGTCTGCTATGAAGACGTCTTCGGTGAAGAAATTGCCATGCAACTGCGCAACATGCCGCAGCCGGCCACGATGCTGCTTAATGTCTCGAACCTGGCCTGGTTCGGCGAATCGGTGGCGATTCCCCAGCATGTGCAGATGTCGCAGATGCGTTCGCTGGAAACCGGCCGCCCGATGCTGCGCGCCACCAACACCGGCGCGACGGTCGTGATCGATGGCCGCGGCAAGATCGTCAATGCCTTGCCGATGTACACGCACGGCACCTTGTCTGCCCAGGTGCAAGGAATGGGCGGCATGACGCCGTTCATTCGCATGGGTAATTATCTGCTCCTCGCACTGGCGGCGCTGGCACTGGGTTTTGCCTGGTTTTCCGGTCGCAATTATGCAAAAACGCAGCAAACATGACATTGTCGTCACTTGCCCCCCAGCGTCCCGCTAAAACCCGCTAAAATTGGTCGTTTTAGCAAACTCATTCGTTCGCGCCGTCAGCCGCGCGACAGCCACCAAGATGCTCACATTTCAACAAATTATCCTGACCTTGCAAACCTACTGGGACAAGCAGGGCTGCGCCTTGCTCCAGCCATACGATATGGAAGTCGGCGCGGGCACCTTTCACACGGGCACCTTCCTGCGCGCGATCGGACCGGAACCCTGGCGTGCCGCCTACGTGCAGCCGTCGCGCCGCCCGAAAGATGGCCGCTATGGCGAAAACCCGAACCGCATGCAGCACTACTATCAGTATCAGGTGGTCCTGAAACCGGCGCCGGAAAACATTCTCGATCTGTACCTCGGCTCGCTCAAGGCGCTCGGCCTCGACCTGCAAAAGAACGATGTGCGCTTCGTCGAGGATGACTGGGAAAGCCCGACCCTGGGCGCCTGGGGCCTGGGCTGGGAAGTCTGGCTGAACGGCATGGAAGTGACGCAATTTACCTATTTCCAGCAAGTGGGCGGCCTGGACTGCAAGCCGGTGCTCGGCGAAATTACCTACGGCATCGAACGCCTGGCCATGTACCTGCAGGGCGTCGAGAATGTGTACGACCTGGTCTGGACCGAGTGGGAAGAAAACGGTACGACCAAGTCGCTCAGCTACGGCGACGTATTCCATCAGAACGAAGTCGAGCAATCGACCTATAACTTCGAGCACGCCAACACCGACCTGCTGTTTACCCAGTTCGCCAACCACGAATCGGAAGCCAAGCGCCTGATCGAACTCGAACTGACCCTGCCGGCGTACGAGCAGATCATGAAGGCCTCGCACAGCTTCAACATGCTCGACGCGCGTGGCGCCATTTCGGTCACCGAACGCGCCGCCTACATCGGGCGCGTGCGCACGCTGTCGCGCCTGGTCGCACAAGCCTATTACGACTCGCGCGAAAAGCTGGGATTCCCGATGGCTCCCAAAGCGCCGCTCGCCGCCTGAAAGATAAAATTAGAATGATGAACAACACCTTACTGGTCGAATTGCTGACCGAAGAACTGCCCCCAAAAGCGCTGGCCAAACTGGGTGCGGCTTTCGCCGCCGGCATCGCTAACGGTTTGAAATCGCGCGACTTCCTCGGCGACGACAGCGTGGCTACCGCCTACGCCTCGCCGCGCCGCCTGGCCGTCTCGATCACCGGCGTGCGCGCCATGTCGCCCGATAAATCGGTGCGCGAAAAAGTCCTGCCGGTCAGCGTCGCGCTCGATGCCGACGGCAAGGGCACTGCGCCGCTGGCCAAGAAGCTGGCCGCACTGGGCGTGCCGGACCTCGATATCAGCACGCTCGAACGCGCCGTGGACGGCAAGGCCGAAAGCCTGTTCTACACCCGCAGCGTGGCTGGCAGCGCGCTGCACACCGGCCTGCAGGCCGCGCTGGAAGAATCCGCCGCCAAGCTGCCGATCCCCAAATTAATGAGCTATCAGCGTCCGGACGGCACCACCGTGCAGTTCGTGCGTCCGGCTCACAAGCTGGTCGCCCTGCATGGCGAGGCCGTCGTGCCTTTGACCCTGCTTGGACTGGCAGCCGGCAAGCAGACGCTCGGCCACCGCTTCCTGACCGACGGCGCGCCCCTTGCGATCGCGCATGCCGACCAGTACGCGGCCACGCTCGAATCGCAGGGCAAGGTCATCGCCAACATCGACGCGCGCAAGGAAAAAATCCGCAGCGCCCTGCTGCAAAAGGCTGGCGCCGACCAGGTCCTGATGCCCGAGTCGCTGTTGGATGAAGTCTCGGCGCTGGTCGAGTGGCCCGTGGTCTACGAATGCCACTTCGAGGAAGAGTTCCTGGCCGTGCCGCAGGAATGCCTGATCCTCACCATGCAGACCAACCAGAAGTATTTTGCACTGACCGATGCCGAGGGCAAGCTGCGTTCGCGCTTTTTGATCGTGTCCAACATCGAAACCGACGATCCGCAGCACATCATCGGCGGCAACGAGCGCGTGGTGCGTCCGCGCCTGTCCGACGCCAAGTTCTTCTTCGAGCAGGATAAAAAGAAGACGCTCGAATCGCGCCTGCCGCTGCTGGCCAATGTGGTCTATCACAACAAGCTGGGTACCCAGGCCGCGCGCTCGCAGCGCGTGGTGGCCATTGCCACCGACATCGCCCACACCATGGGCTACAACGAACAGCTGGCCGCGCGCGGCGCGCAACTGTCCAAGGCCGACCTGCTGACCGACATGGTGGGCGAGTTCCCTGAGCTGCAAGGCATCATGGGCACCTACTACGCGCGTCACGACGGCGAGCCGGAAGAAGTGGCGCTGACCGCGACCGAACACTATCAGCCGCGCTTCGCTGGCGACACCCTGCCGTCGACCGACACCGGCACCGCCGTGGCGCTGGCCGACAAGCTCGAAACGCTGGTCGGCATCTGGGGCATCGGCCTGCAGCCAACCGGCGAAAAAGATCCGTTCGCACTGCGCCGCCACGCGCTGGGCGTGCTGCGCATGCTGGTCGAAAAGCGCATGGACGTGTCGATCATCGCGTTGCTCGGTTACGCCAACGCGCGCTTCGAAGGCATCGCCGGCTTCACCGATCCGGTGCTCGACGTGCGCGCCTTCATGTTCGACCGCCTGCGCGGCGTGCTGCGCGAGCGTGGCTTCTCCGCCAACGAAGTCGAAGCCGTGCTCACGTCGCACGTGGACCGCCTGCACGACATCGTCGAGCGCCTCGACGCGGTGAAGGCCTTTGCCGCCCTGCCGGAAAGCGTGACCCTGGCCGAAGCGAACAAGCGCATCACCAACATCCTCAAGAAAAATGGCGCCGTCACCGGCGAGCCATCCGAAGCGCTGCTCAAGGAAGACGCCGAACGCGCCCTGTTCGCCGCCATTACGCGCGTGCGCCCGCAAATCGATGCGGCTTTTGCGGCGCGCGACTTTGCCGGCACGCTGAAAACCCTGGCCCAGCTGCGCGACGACGTCGCCAGATTCTTCGACGACGTCATGGTGATGGACGAAGATCTGGCGCTGCGCAATAACCGTCTGGCGCTGCTGTCGGTCCTGCATGGCATGATGAACCGCGTCGCCGACATTTCCAAGCTGGCGGCCTAGGAGAGAGCTGCATGAAGATGATCATCCTCGATCGAGACGGCGTCATCAACCACGATTCGCCGGCCTTTATCAAGTCGCCGGCGGAATGGATTCCGATTCCCGGCTCGCTCGAAGCGATCGCCCGCCTGAACCAGGCGGGTTATCGGGTGGTCATCGCCTCGAACCAGTCGGGCATTGCGCGCGAACTGTTCGACATGGCGATCCTCAACGCGATTCACCAGAAGATGCACGCCAGCGCGCAGCAGGTCGGCGCGGCCATCGACGCCATCTTCTTTTGTCCGCATGCGGCCATCGACAACTGCGACTGCCGCAAGCCGAAGCCCGGCATGTTCGATGAAATCTCCAAGCGCTTCAAAATCAGCCTGAAAGGCGTGCCGACCGTGGGCGATTCGCTGCGCGACCTGCAGGCCGGTTTCATCAGCGGCTGCACGCCCTACCTGGTCCTGACCGGCAAGGGCGAAAAGACGCGCGAAACCGGCGGCCTTCCGCCCGGTACCCAGGTCTTCCCCGACCTGGCGACGATGGTCAGCGCGCTGCTCAAGGTCAATGCCGCGGCAGCGCATATCCCCATCTGATTGTCGTATCCGACTCCCTCACCGACTCACGCATCCCCGGAGACTTCTTTGCTTCATACCATTCTGTTCCTGCGTTCCCTGCTGTTTACCGTGGTCATGGCAGTCGCCACCATCGTGTGGGCCTGCGTGTGCTTCCTGGCCGCGCCGCTGCCGTATAACAAACGCTTCTGGGTCACCTCGCGCTGGAACGTCTTCGTGATCTGGTGCGCCAAGGTCATTTGCGGCATCCGCTACGAATTCAAGGGCTACGACAACCTGCCCGACGAACCGGCCATCGTGCTCTCCAAGCACCAGTCGGCGTGGGAGACGATTTTCCTGCTGCCGAACCTGACCCGTCCCTTGGTCTACGTCTTCAAGAAGGAGATTTTGTATATCCCCTTCTTCGGCTGGGGCATGGCGCTCTTGCGCATGATTCCGATCGACCGCAAGCAAGGCAAGAACGCCTTCAAGCACGTGGTGGCACATGGCAAACGACGCCTGGCCGACGGCCAATGGATTATCATGTTCCCTGAAGGGACGCGCATCCCGGTCGGACAAAAAGGTAAATACAAAAGCGGTGGAACGCGCCTGGCGATCGAAACCAATGCGGTGGTGGTGCCGATCGCGCATAATTCAGGTGAATGCTGGCCCAAGAACTCTTTTCTGAAACGCCCCGGTGTGATCACGGTATCGATCGGCAAGCCGATTTCGCCGGACGGGCACACCCCTGACAGCTTGATGCAAGAGGTAGAAAATTGGATAGAATCCGAAATGCGCGTCATTTCGCCCCACGTCTACAGCGCTGGCTGAGTGGGGTCGGCGCCCTGATCCAGGCAGCGGCGCCGCAGCAGACCGAGTCTTCTCCCAAGATCAACGGCGACCAGCTCGAACTGTTCGCCCAGGATTTTTTTGCGGCGCTGGAACCGGCCGCAAAACAGTCCATCGCGCCGCAGCCGCTGTTCAAGGCGCCGCCGGCGCAGCCCAAAGTCGTTTTCCCCACGCCGGTGCGCGCCCCGGACGCGCCGCCGCTGCGGCGCATCCAGCTCGGCTCCCATAACCTCGAATTTGAATTGCGCCGCTCCAGCCGGCGTTCGATCGGTTTCATGATCGACGACCATGGCCTGCGCGTTACCGCGCCCAAACGCATCACCCTGGCCGACGTCGACAACGCCATCCGCGCCAAGCAGCGCTGGATCCTCACCAAGCTGCGCGAACGGGGCGAGCGGCGCGCGCTGCGCCAGGAACGCGCGCCCGTGGTGTGGGTCGACGGCGCCCAGCTGCCCTACCTGGGCGCGAACATCACGCTGCGCCTGGAAGAGGCGCCGCGCAGCCGCTGCGAGTTCGATGCGCAGGCGCGCGTGCTGACGGTGGGCGTGGTAGCGGGGCTGGCCGAATGGCAGTTGCAGGAGCGGGTGAAGATCTGGTTCCAGGCAGAGGCCAAGCGCCTGTTCGCCGAGCGGCTCGACCTGTATGGAGAAAAGCTGGGCGTGCGCCACGCTTCACTGACGCTGTCGTCGGCCGGCACACGCTGGGGTTCGTGCACGGTCGACGGCCATATCCGCCTGAACTGGCGCCTGATCCACTATGCGCTGCCGCTGGTCGACTACGTGGTGGCGCACGAACTGGCGCACCTGATCGAAATGAACCACAGCGCGCGCTTCTGGGCCAGGGTGGAGTCGGTGTATCCCGATTACGACGGCGCCAAGACGGCGCTCAAGCAGCGCTCGCAGGAAATGCCGGTGGTGTTTACCGCCTGAAGCGCAGCGCGCGCTCAGAGCCGCGTGGCGGCCCGCACCGACTCGCCGAAGCGGGCCATGCTCTCGCCCTGCGCGGCGCTCAGGCAGCGGAACGGCACCGGCAGGGTGCCGCGCTTGAGGACCATCATGAAGCCGCGCGAATAGCGCCGGATCGAGCATACATCTCCCCACGGTACCAGGGTCACGCCGCTGCCGCTGGCGCGCACGATGCCGTGCGTGTCGATCGTGAATTCGTAGGTATTGCGGGAACGCCCCTGCGTGACGAAATGCAGCGCCGCGGACGACGTACTCTTGGTTTGCATCCAGTACGTAGCAAGAGTACCAATGCGGCGGCGGCGAATGATATATCCGGCATGCTGCCACATGAAGCTGACGTATTCCGGCAGCGAGTAACGCACCGAAAACTGCACCGTTTCCGGCGCGGCCGCCGGCACCAGGCCCGGTCCGAGTACCGGCAGCGGCATCAGCGGCGCGTCAATGGTGACGCGGCTCGCTGAATCGAGCCGTTCGCGTTGAACCAGCACGGCGACGGGTTTGCGGCTGCCCACCGGCTTTGGATGAATGAACCACATGCGTTTCCCCAGTTTTATTTTGTTGTGGTCACATGGTACCAAAGCCTAATAAATCAATCGTCGCAATAAACCAACTGTGCGCGCCGTCGCGCCGCGGTGGCGTTGTGCATATGCGGCGGCGTGCCGCCCCATGGCGGCGCGCGCGGAGGGGTCGGCGAGCAGGCGCGCCGCTTCGCTGAGCAGCGCGGCGGCGTCCGGCACGCGGATGGCGCCGCCGTCGGCGATGGCGTCGTCGGTGGCCAGCGCAAAATTGAAGGTGTGCGGCCCGACCAGCACCGGTTTGCCGAGCGCGCACGGCTCGATCAGGTTTTGCCCGCCCAGCGGCAGCAGGCTGCCACCGACGAAGGCCACGTCGCATGCGGCGTAGTAGGCGAACATCTCGCCCATCGAGTCGCCCAGCAGTACCTGGGTGTCAATCAACTGCGCGACGTCCTCCTGCCCGATGGCCGAGCGGCGCAGCAGCGAGAAGCCGCGCTCCTTCACCAGCGCCGCCACGTCGTCGAAACGCTGCGGGTGGCGCGGCACGATCACCAGGAGCGGCGCCGGACCGGCCGGCATCGCCATCTTCCTGAACGCGTCGAGGATCAGCGCTTCCTCGCCGTCGCGCGTGCTGGCGCACAGCAGCACCGGGCGCTCGCCGATGCGCGCGCGCAGCCAGGCGCCCGTCTCCAGCGCCGCATCAGGGACCACCACATCGAACTTGATGCTGCCGGTGACTTCCACGTTCGGCGCGCCGAACGAGCGCAGACGCGCCGCGTCGGCCTCGGTCTGGGCGGCCACCAGGGCGATGCCACGGCCGGCATCGGTCATCAGCTTGCCGAAGCGCTGACCGCGCCGCAGCGAGCGTTCCGACAGGCGCGCGTTGACCAGTGCGACCGGAATGCGCTCGCCGCAGGTGGCGATCAGGTTCGGCCAGACTTCGGTCTCCATCAGGATGCAGATGCGCGGCGTGAACTGGCGGATGAAGCGGTTCACCATGCCCACGGTGTCGTACGGCAGATAGGCCTGGATCAGGCGCTCGCCATGTTTGGAAAACAGCGCCTTGCCGGTGGCGCGCCCGGTGGGGGTCATGTGGGTCAGCAGGATGCGGCTGTCGGGATAAGCCTGGACCAGCGCGTCGATCAGCGGTTCGGCGGCGCGCGTTTCGCCCACCGACACCGCATGCACCCAGATCGTATGCCAGCCGGCCACCCGGCCGCCGTAGAAGCCGAGCCGCTCGAGCCAGTGCTGGCGGTAGCCCGGTTCCTTGAAGCCGCGCCACCACAGGCGCCCCAGCACCAGCGGCAAGGCCAGGTACCACATGACGCTGTAGAAGGTGCGCATCAGGCCGCGCTCCGCAGCTGCTTGACGGCGGCCAGCACCTCGGCCACGGCGGGCGGTGCGCCCTTGTCGCCCAGGTTGATGATGTGCGGCGACCAGTTGCCTTCGGTCTTCCACTTGGGCGAGTCGCAATAGAGCTCGATCACGGGGCGCATGAAGGCGGCGGCGATGTGGGTCAGGCCCGTGTCGACGCCGATCGCCAGCGCCGCGTTTCGCGCCAGGCTGACCGCTTCATCCATCGACAGCTTGGGCAGCACGGTGGCATTCGGCAGGCTGGCCGCCAGCGTGTCGGCTTCGGCCTTTTCAAGTGCGGAACCCCAGGCCAGCAGCACCGGCAAGGGCGCCAGCGCGCGGCCGGTGGCGATCCAGTTCTCCGGCGCCCATTTCTTGGCGTCGCGCGCGGTCCCGTGGAAGAACACCGCGTAATCTCCGGCCGGCATCCATGCCGGGCGGTTGGCATGGTCCGGCCCCGGCAGGCCGAAGTCGGGCTGGGTATCGACCGCGTAGCCAAGCGCCGCGGCGGCCACCAGGCGCCCGCGCGCCACCGCGTGCGTGCGCGGATCGGTGGGAATGCTTTGCGTGTGGAAGATGCGCGAGATGCTTTCGTAGCCCGAGCCTTCGCTGCCGTTGGCCAGGCCGACCTTGCGCCCGCCCTCGGTCACGCGCGCCGCACCCATGATGATGCCGGTCTTGAGCAAGCCTTGCGTGTCGAACACGTAGTCGTACTGCTCTTCGCGCACGGCCTTGAAGAAGCCGCGAATTTGCATGCGCGTCTCCTTCTTGCCCAGGCTCTTGCGCCAGCGCCGCAAGGCGAACGGAATGATGCGGCGCACGTGCGGGTTCAGGCGCACCAGGCTGACATAGCCCTCCTCCACCACCCAGTCGATGTTGGCGTCGGGATGGTGGCGCAGGATGTCGGCCACCATCGGCAGGTTGTGCAGCACGTCGCCCAGGGACGACACGCGCACCAACAGGATGTTCAGGCGCGCCAAGCGGGGCTCGCGCTCAGAACGGCAGTTCGGCGTCGGGCCGCACGGCCACGATCACGCGCCTGAATTCGCTCTGGATGCGGCGCAGCGCTTCCGGCGTTTCCGCTTCAAAGCGCATCACCACCACCGGGGTGGTGTTGGACGAACGCGCCAGGCCAAAACCGTCCGGATACTCGACGCGCAGGCCATCGATGTCGATGATGCGCTCGGAGCCAGGGAACGTGGCTTCGTTGCGCAGGCGCTCGATCAGGGCCACGTTTTCGCCTTCGGCCAGGTGCAGGTGCAGTTCGGGCGTGCTGTCGGACTGCGGCAGCGCGTTCATCATGGCCGACGGATCGCTCTCTTTCGTGAGCAGTTCGAGCAGGCGCGCGCCGGAATACAGGCCGTCGTCGAAACCGTACCAGCGGTCCTTGAAGAAGATATGGCCGCTCATCTCGCCGCCCAGCGGGGCACCGGTTTCGCGCAGCTTGGCTTTGACCAGCGAGTGGCCGGTCTTCCACATCAGGGGACGGCCGCCATGCTTGGAAATCCACGGCGCCAGGTGGCGTGTGCATTTGACGTCGTACAGGATCTCGGCGCCTGGATTGCGCGACAGGACATCGGCCGCGAACAGCATCATCTGGCGGTCCGGATAGATGATCTGGCCATCCTTGGTGACCACGCCCAGGCGGTCGCCGTCGCCGTCGAAAGCGATGCCGATTTCGGCGTCGGTCTCCTGCAGGCAGCGGATCAGGTCTTGCAGGTTTTCCGGGTGGGCCGGATCGGGATGGTGGTTCGGGAAGGTGCCGTCCACTTCGCAGAACAGTTCGATCACTTCGCAGCCCATGCCGCGATACAGGTCGCCGGCGAAGGCGCCGGCCACGCCGTTGCCGCAGTCGACCGCGATTTTCATCGGGCGCGCCAGCTTGACGTCGCCGATGATGCGCTCCAGGTAAGCGGCGCGGATGTCGTGGGTGCTGTAGGCGCCGGGCGTGGCGGCGGCGCTGCCGTCGTGCGCGGCGATGCTGTGATACAGCGCCTGGATGGTCTCGCCGTGAATCGCTTCACCGGCCAGCACCATCTTGAAGCCGTTGTAGTTGGGCGGATTGTGGCTGCCCGTGACCATGATGCCCGAGGCCGCGCCCAGCACGTTGGTGCCGAAATAAACCATCGGCGTGGCCACCACGCCCAGGTCGATCACATCGACGCCGGACGCCTGCAAGCCTTGCGCCAGCGCTGCCGTCAGCTCCGGACCGGACAGGCGTCCGTCGCGGCCGATCACGACGGTGCGTTCGCCCTTGGCCAGCGCGGCCGTGCCGAAGGCCTGGCCGATCTGGCGCGCGATGCCGGCGTCGAGCGTGCTGCCGATAACCCCGCGAATGTCGTAGGCTTTGAAGATCGTCTTGGAAAGTGGAAGCATGGGATAGAAACCTTAGGAAAGTCGCGGCGCGGCAGGATGCTGGCGTGCGCCATGCGGAAACAGGCGGTACCGGGCTTGCAAACAGTGCGTCGGGATGAATGAGGGGGAAAGCGGTTAAAAGAACGTGGTTGATATTGTAGCGGCAAGCGGGGCTGTTGGGAATTGCCGGCCCGCCGATCCTGCCGCTACATGGAAAACGACTAGACGCGCAGTTTGTCGATCGATTTGCCGCCGTCGATCCATTCCTTTACCCATTTCGGCTGGCGGCCGCGGCCAGTCCATTGTTGGGCTGCATTGTCCGGATGACGATAACGCACGGCCACGCTGCCGGTCTTGGCGCGGATGCCGGTACCAATCAGGTCCTTTAGTGGCACACCAACGCTCTGTGCAATTGCCAGGATCTGTTCACGCGCCTTGGCGACTTCCTGGTGCTCGCGCTTCTTCATTTCTTGCTTGATTTGATCCTGCAGGTTGCGCAGGTCACCAACGGACATATTTGACAGATCCATCATCGTTCCTTCAAAGTGGGTTGAAACAGATTAAGTGAAATCTCACCAATTGTCGCAATATACTACATCCGTGTATTAATGCTAGTCCTTCTTGCGAAGTATGAGCCACCGGGGTGACTTAAATCGAACAATACGCGCATACAGCCACACATAACTGACGATGAACAATAAACAGAAAAAAATCAATACGCCCGTATCTTTCCAGAACACCGTGGCCGGGATTACCGCCATCAGGGAAAACATCCACAGGTAGGGCGATGTTAACGAATTGCGGCGCATCAGGGCGCGCGCTTCTTTGCGTCCGACCGCCCATTGCACGATGCGCCGGAAAATCAGACTGTGCAGGTGAATCCCATCGGGCATCGCGGGGGATTTGCCACGCAAGAACATGCGGCGATAGGCGGAGAAAATCGTTTCAAAGGCCGGATATATCAACAGCAACGCCGCATACCAGGTCGACACTTCGGGGTTGCGCATTACCAGCAGCAGCGCCAGTTCGCCCAGCATGAAGCCGATAAAATACGCACCGCCGTCGCCCAGGAATATCAGGCCGACCGGGTAATTCCAGATCAGGAAGCCGGCCGTGGCGCCGGCCACCATCAGCGCCGCCACCAGCACGAACACATCGCCCACCTGCCATGCCACATAACCAAGCGAGATCAGCATACAAATGGTTACCACACTGGCCAGACCATTAAAACCGTCGATGATATTAATCGCATTGGCGATCCCGGCCACCGCCAGCACGGTCAGCGGTACCGCCACCCAGATATACATGATACGCCACGAACTGAAGGGAAAGTCAATACGGTCGAGTTTGGCGTCGAGCAAGAAATAACCGAGCAAGGCGGCCGCCATGGTCAATACCAGGCGGCGCAAGGCGCTGACATTGCCGGTATAGTCTTCGACGATGCCGCCGACAAATGCAACGCCCGCGCACATCATCAGCGACATCAGCCAGCCGGCCATGGCCGGCACACGCCAGATCGAAATGAGCGCGCTGATGACGACCGCCATGAAAATCGGCAGCCCGCCAATGCGCGCCACGGTATGCGAGTGGACTTTTTGGACGCCGAAGAAATCGGCATCGAGCGCGGGGCCATGCAGCCTGGCCTGCTTGATTACAAGCAGGGTCAGCAAGGCGGAAGCGACAAAACTCACGAGAAATGAAAACATTATTATTTATATATGCAAAAACGCGGGCAGGCTCGTGCCCTACCCGGCGGACCAACGCATGCGGTCAGTGTTGCCGTCGCCATGATCTGGTATGAAGGTAATCCGTGATTGTACCGGATTACCCGCCCCTTAATTACGCCACAATGGGGGGCCGCGGGCGACGATGCGCAGGTTTTATGCAAAAAAGAGCGTCATCGGCGCCTGTTGCGGCGCTTTTGCTCAATCCTGCGCGTGGCCGCCGCTTGCGGCCGCTGTCGCCAGGCAATCGGCCAAGGCGGTACGCCAGTGCGGCAATGGGCCGCACAGGGCCATCAATTTGCTGGAATCTAAGAGGGAATTGGCGGGCCGGCGCGCGCTGGCGCCGTACTCGGCGGCGGTAATCGGGATCACCTGGCAGCTTGACCCGGCATCGGCAAAAATCGCTTCGGCAAAGCCGGCCCAGCTGGTCTGGCCCTGGCTGCTGAGGTGGTACAGGCCGCCGTGCCGCTCCCACCACGGCGCGCCGCCCGCCAGCGCCAGGCCCAGCAGGCGCGCGCTTGTATCGGCCACCGTGCGGCTCCAGGTGGGTGCGCCATGCTGGTCGGCGACGATGCGCAGCTGCGCGCGATCGCGTGCCAAACGCAACATGGTCAGCAGAAAATTATTGCCACGCATGCCGTACAGCCAGCTGGTGCGCAATATCAGGTGCGGAATGCCGGCGGCGGCAATCGCCTGTTCGCCGGCAAGCTTGCTCTGCCCATAGACATTCAGCGGCGCCGGGGTATCGGTCTCGGCGTAAGCGCCGCCGCTGCTGCCGTCGAACACGTAATCGGTGGAATAATGCAGCAGCGCGGCGCCCAGCGCGCGGGCTTCCTGCGCCATCAGGGCGGGTGCATCGGCATTGATGCGCAGCGCCAGCGCGCCCTCGGCTTCGGCACGGTCCACGGCCGTGTAGGCGGCCGCGTTGACGATCAGTCCGGGCCGCACGGCGCGCAGCACTGCGCGCAGCTGGTCCAGATCAGCCAGGTCGCACTCGCTGCGCCCGGGCGTGACCAGTTCGCCCAGCGGAAGCAGGCTGCGCGCCAGTTCATGCCCGACCTGCCCGCTTGCGCCGGTGAGTAAAATCCTCACGGAAACACGTCGGACTGCGCCAGCAGCGCACCCTTGCTATCCTTGCCCGATAACATGGGCAGCCCGCGCAGAGGCCACTCGATCCCGATATCGGGGTCGTTCCAGAGGATCACCCGTTCCAGCTCAGGCGCCCAGTAATCGGTGGTTTTGTATTGCACCTCGGCGCTCTCGCTGGTGACCATGAAGCCATGCGCGAAGCCGGGCGGCACCCACAGCTGACGCTGGTTTTCGGCCGACAGATCGAGCCCGATCCAGCGCCCGAAAAAGGCCGACGATTTCCGCAAATCGACCACCACGTCATACACGGCACCCGCGCTCACGCGCACCAGTTTGCCTTGTGGCTGGCTGATCTGATAATGCAGGCCGCGCAACACATTCTTGGCCGATTTGGAATGATTATCCTGGACAAAATGGGCGGCGACACCGGTCAGCTGCTCGAATTTGCGCTCGTTAAAACTCTCGAAGAAAAATCCCCGGTCGTCGCCGAACACGCGCGGCTCCAGGATCAGCACTTCGGGAATGGCGGTGGGCGTGACTTTCATCAGAAAATCCTATCATTTAAGACTTGCAGCAAATACTGCCCGTAAGCATTATCTTTTATCGGTTGGGCCAGCGCTTCCAGGTCGGCGGCGCTGATAAAACCCTTGCGGTAAGCAATTTCCTCGGGGACCGCGACTTTCAAACCCTGGCGCTTCTCGATGGTGGCAATAAATTGCGAGGCGTCCAATAGCGATTCATGGGTGCCGGTATCGAGCCAGGCCAGTCCGCGTCCCATCACTTCCACCCGCAATTGCCCGGCGGCCAGATAGGCACGGTTAACATCGGTAATCTCCAGTTCGCCGCGTGCGGAAGGCCGGATCGACGCGGCGATGTCGCACACCTGCTTGTCGTAAAAATACAGACCGGTCACCGCGTAATGCGATTTCGGCAGCCGCGGCTTTTCCTCGATCGACAGCGCATTCTGGTCCCGGTCGAATTCCACCACCCCGTAACGCTCCGGATCGTGCACGTGATACGCGAATACCGTGGCCCCATCGGCGCGGGCATTGGCCATGTTCAATTTATGATCGAGTCCATGACCGTAATAAATGTTGTCGCCCAAAATCAAGGCCGAAGGCTGCGCGCCGACAAAATCGCGCCCGATAATGAACGCTTGCGCCAGGCCATCGGGCGACGGCTGCACCGCATAGTGCAGGTTAATGCCCCAGGCGCTGCCGTCGCCCAGCAGCGCGTGAAAACGCGGCGTATCCTGCGGGGTCGAAATGATCAGGATATCGCGAATCCCGGCCAGCATCAGGGTCGTGAGCGGATAATAAATCATCGGCTTGTCGTACACAGGCAGCAATTGCTTGGAGACGCTGGTGGTGACCGGATACAGGCGCGATCCGGAGCCGCCCGCCAGGATAATGCCCTTGCGCGCCAGCGCCGCCGTCATGCCGCCGCTCCCGCATCCGCCAGCCCATTCCGATAAGCGCCCGAGGCGATATCGGCCGCCCATTGGCGGTGCTCCAGGTACCAGCGCACCGTATTGGCGATCCCGCTGCCGAACGTCTCGGCCGGGACCCAGCCCAATTCACGCCGCAGCTTGCCGGCATCGACCGCATAACGCCGGTCGTGGCCCGGGCGGTCCGCCACATACGCGATCTGGCTGCGATAACTAGCCGCGCTGGCCGCCCGCGGCAGCGCGGCGTCGAGCAGATCGCACAGGGTGTGTATCACATCGATATTTTTCATTTCATTGCAGCCGCCGACGTTATACACCTCGCCCGGCCGCCCGGACGCCAGAATGCGGCGCAGCGCCGCACAATGGTCGCCCACATACAGCCAGTCGCGCACCTGCTGCCCGTCGCCGTACACGGGCAGCGGCTTTCCGGCCAGCGCATTGGCAATCATCAGCGGAATCAGCTTTTCGGGGAACTGGTAGGGACCATAGTTGTTCGAGCAATTGCTGGTCAGGGTCGGCAAGCCGTAGGTGTGATGGCAGGCCCGCACCAGATGGTCCGACGCCGCCTTGGAAGCCGCATACGGGCTGTTTGGCGCATACGCGGTGCGCTCGGTAAACGCCGGGTCGCCCGGACCGAGGGTGCCATACACTTCATCGGTCGACACGTGCAGGAAGCGAAACGCGCTTTTTTGCGCGCTGGCCAGATCCTGCCAATACGCGCGCGCCGCCTCGAGCAGCGCAAAGGTGCCATTGATATTGGTGGCGATGAAGTCCCCCGGGGCGTCGATCGAGCGGTCCACATGGCTCTCGGCGGCGAAATGGACCAGCGCGCGCGGGCGGTGCCGCTCCAGCAGCTGCGCCACCAGCGCGCGGTTGCCGATATTGCCCTGCACGAACAGGTGGCGCGGGTCGTCCTTGAGCCGCGCGAGATTATTCAGATTGCCTGCATACGTCAGCTTATCGAGATTCAATACCGGCTCGTCGCCAAGCGCGAGCCAGTCGAGGATGAAATTGGATCCGATAAAACCGGCACCACCGGTTACAAAAATCATTTAGTATCCGCGGAGGTCGGAAATTTGAAACCACGATTTTATGTGAAACCCGCCAGTACTGGAATTGAATTGTTAAGAACTTACGTAATTGGCGACCTGCAAGGGTGCGCCCACGAAGCCGCCGTCCTTCTCAAACGGATCGAGGAAGATGCGGCGGGCCGGGCGCGCGTGCTATTCGTGGGTGACCTGATCAACCGCGGCCCAGCCTCGCTCGACGCCCTGCGCCAGGTGGCGGCGCTGGCGCGCGCCAGCGGCGGCAAGAGCGACGCCCTGCTCGGCAACCACGATCTGCACCTGCTGGCCGTCGCCGCGGGCGCGCAAAAAATGTCGAAGTCCGATACGCTTAGCGCCATCCTGGCCGCGCCCGAGCGCGATGACTTGATCGACTGGCTGCGTCATCGCCCGCTGGCGATGATGGCCGAAGGCCACCTGCTGGTGCATGCCGGCGTGGCGCCCCAGTGGGATGCGGCGCAGACCATGGCGCTGGCGGCGGAAGTCGAAGCGGTGCTGCGCGGGCCCGGCTGGATCGATTTTTTGCGCGACATGTACGGCAACGAGCCGGCGCGCTGGGACGATTCGCTCACTGGCCTGGCGCGCCTGCGCTGCATCGTCAACGCGCTCACGCGCATGCGCCTGTGCGCGCCGGACGGCACCATGGACTTCAAGGAAAAGGAAAGCGCGGGCGCGCCGCCGGGGTCAGGCTTGCTGCCGTGGTTCGACGTGCCTGGCCGCCGCAGCGCCGGCACCCCGGTGGTGTTCGGCCACTGGTCGGCCCTCGGCCTGTTGCTGCGCCCGGACGTCATCGGCCTCGATAGCGGCTGCGTGTGGGGCGGCAAACTGACGGCGCTGTGCCTGAACGACCGCAGCCTGCTGCAGGTCGACTGCCCCGAGTACAAGCAGCCCGGCAAACAAAAGGCCTAACGGCCGACGATTTCCTGGGACAGCGCCGCGCCCACCGCGGCATGCGCGGCGGCGCACACGTCGCGCCGGTGCGCGCCGGCGGCATTGATCGGCTCAGAGCAAACCAGGCGAGCGAATACCGGTGGACCGGACAGAATCGCCACCATGCTCTGGGCGAAAGTCATATCGCCGATAAATTCGATTGATGGGTGCAGCAGCCGCTGTGTATCGTCCATGTAGCACACCGCATACGGCTGCACCATTACCTTGGCGTCCACCGCCGCCTCGAACAGATTGGCATGGAACGGCATCAGGCTGCCCTGCTGCGCCGTGGTCCCTTCGGGGAAGAAGGCGACACGCTCGCCCTGCTCCAGCTTGAGCACCAGGCCCTTGAAAATCTGGCGCAGGTCGCGCCGGTTGCCGCGCGCGAGAAATACCGTGCCGGCCTTATCCGCCAGCCAGCCGAGCACCGGCCACTCGCGGATTTCCGACTTGGCCACGAAGCGGCACGGGTACAGCGCGTTGATCACGAAGATATCGAGCCACGAGACGTGATTGGCCACCACCATCGCGTGCGCCAGCGCCGGCACGCCGGTCGACGGCATCACAGTCACGCCACAGATGCTCACCAGACGGCGCGACCAGCTCTGGGTCACGCGGTCGCGCAGCCGGTGACTGGCCCACGGGAACACGAATGCGCACGCGGACAGGCCGGTCAACAGATGGAAAAACACGCGGCACAGCCGGAAATAGAGCTTGATCTTCACATGACACCAAAGGAACGGAAATGCCGGTTGCATGCGGCGTTATGCGCCGCATGCCACTTTAAGTGCTAAACCTGGCGCTGAAACGCGATGCGTCCGCCCACGATGGTCGCCTTGACCTGCCCGGCCAGTTCGTAGCCGAGGAAAGGCGTGTGCTTGCCCTGGCTGGCCAGCGCCGACGCTTCGACCGTCCAGCGCGCGGCCGGATCGAACACCACCACATCGGCGGCAGCGCCTGGCGCAAGCTGGCCCACCGTCAGGCCGGCGATGCGTGCCGCATCGGTCGTGATCTTGGCGATGGCGCGCGACAGCGGGGAGCTTGACCCGGCAGCGCCGTGCTGCATGCCGGCGTAATCGTCGGCCCACTTGATCGCCAGCGACAGCAGCAGTTCCAGCCCGGTGGCGCCGGGGGACGCTTCGCCGAACGGCAGCAGCTTCTCGTCGTCGTCGACCGGGGTGTGGTCGGAGCAGATCGCGTCGATGGTGCCGTCGTACAGGGCGGCGCGGATCGCATCGCGGTCGCGCTGGCTGCGAAACGGCGGCGTGACGCGCGCGTTGGAATCGAAAAAACCGATGTCGGCGTCGGTCATGTGCACATGGTGCACCGCCACGTCGCAGGTGACCGGCAAGCCTTCCTTCTTGGCCGCCTTCACCAGCTCCAGGCCGGCGGCGGACGACATGCGGCACAGGTGCACGCGCGCGCCGGTGGCGCGCACCAGTTCGAACACAGTGTGCAGCGCGATCGTCTCGGACATGACCGGCACCCCGGCCAGGCCAAGGCGCGACGCCAGCGGCCCGCTGTGGGCGATGCCGCCGCGACCGATGTGCGCATCCTGCGGACGCACCCACACGGTGAAGCCGAAGGTTTTGGCGTACTGCAGGGCGCGCAGCAGCACCGTGGTGTCTTCGATGACTTCCTCGGCCTGCGAAAAGCCGATGCAGCCCGCTTCCGTCAATTCCATCATTTCCGTCAGCGCCTTGCCCTTCAGGCCCATGGTCAGCGCGCCCAGCGGGTGCACGTGCGCCTGCTGCAGTTTGCCGGCGCGGTACTTGAGCATTTCGACCAGGCCCGGTTCGTCCAGCACCGGATCGGTATCGGGCGGGCAAATCAGGCTGGTCACGCCGCCCTGCATCGCCGCCTGCATCTCGGACTTGAGGGTAGCCTTGTATTCGTAACCCGGTTCGCGCAGGCGCGCCGACAGGTCGACCAGGCCGGGAGCGACCACCAGGCCGGTGGCGTCGATGCTGTTGCCGGCATTGAATCCGGCCGGGGCGCTGCCGGTCGAAGCGACCTTGCCGTCGATGATAAACAAATCCGTTACTGCGTCGATGCCGTTGGCCGGGTCGATCAGGCGCCCGTTCTTGATATGAAGATGGTTGTTCACGTTCACCCTTGCGCTCCTGCCAGAATACTCATTACCGCCATCCGTACCGCGATCCCGAACGTCACCTGCGGCAAAATCACCGCCTGCGCGCCATCGGCCACCGCCGAATCGATTTCCACGCCCCGGTTCATCGGGCCCGGATGCATCACGATCGCATCGGGCTTGGCCAGCGCCAGGCGCTCGGGCGTGAGGCCGTAGCTCTTGAAATACTCCTGCGCCGACGGCAGCAGCGCGCCGCTCATGCGTTCGTTCTGCAGGCGCAGCATGATGATCACGTCGACGTCTTTCAGGCCCTCGTCCATGTTGGTGAACACGCGCACGCCCATCTGTTCCAGCCCGCCCGGCAGCAAGGTATGCGGGCCGATGGCGCGCACTTCCGGCACGCCCAGGGTGGTCAGGGCATGGATGTCGGAACGCGCCACGCGGCTGTGCAGGATGTCGCCCACGATGGCCACGCGCAGGTTGGTGAAGTCCTTCTTGTAGTGGCGGATCGTGTACATGTCGAGCAAGCCCTGGGTCGGGTGCGCGTGGCGGCCATCGCCCGCGTTGACCACGTGGACGTGCGACTGCTTCGTATCGATCAGGTGCTTGGCGATCAGGTAGGGCGCGCCCGACTGCGCATGGCGCACCACGAACATATCGGCGTGCATGGCCGACAGATTGTCGATGGTGTCGAGCAGCGACTCGCCCTTGCTGGCCGACGACGCCTGGATATTGAGGTTGATGACGTCGGCCGAGAGGCGCTTGGACGCGATCTCGAAGGTGGTGCGGGTGCGCGTGGAGTTCTCGAAGAACAGGTTGAACACGCTCTTGCCGCGCATGAGCGGCACCTTCTTCACTTCACGGTCGGAGATGCCGACAAAGCTCGACGCCGTGTCGAGGATATGATTGACGATCGATTTGGGCAGCCCTTCGATGCTTAACAGGTGCTGCAGTTCGCCATTTTTATTCAGTTGCGGATTAAGCATGGTCTTCTTCTATGGTGAGCGAAAATTGCCCGTCGCCGGCACGCGCCAGCGCGAGCGACTGATTGGCTTCCAGCGCGACCGAGGTGGCGACGAAATCGGCCGCCACCGGCAGCTCGCGCCCGCCGCGGTCGGCCAACGCCGCCAGCATGATGCGCGCCGGACGGCCATAGTCGAACAGCACATTGATGGCCGCGCGCGTGGTGCGCCCGGTGTACAGCACGTCGTCCACCAGCACGATGTGAGCGCGGTCGACGTTGAACAGGATGTGGGTCGGCTTTACGTCCGGATGCAGGCCCTTCTTGGCAAAGTCGTCGCGGTAAAACGAGACGTCGATGAAGCCCAGGCGGTCCTTCAGGCCCAGATCGGCCGCGAGGCGTTCGGCCAGCCAGGCGCCGCCCGAGTGAATGCCGATGATCGCCGCGTCCTGCACCCCGTGCAAGCCGTCGCGCACCTGGCCGAGCAGCGTCTGGTACAGCGCCTCGGCGTCGAACTGCTTAGTTGTTGTTGGCATGGTCGTCAAAGTATTGTTGCAAAATGATGGAGGCGGCTTGGTCATCGATGATCTGGCCGCGTTTGGCGTGAATCACGGCCGACGAATAGCGTTCGTCGACCAGGGTGACCGGCAGGTTGAAGCGCCCGTGCAGCTGGTTGGCGAAGCGGCGGCAGCGCAGCGTCATGTCGTGTTCCGTGCCGTCGGGATGGCGCGGTTCGCCCACCACCAGGCGGGCCGGGGCCCAGGCGGCAATCAGGTCGCCGATCTGCTTGAAGCGGGCCGCGTTGTCGATGGCGTTGACCACCGCGAGCGGCTGCGCCTGACCGGTCAGGGTGTTCCCCATCGCTATCCCAATACGCTTGATGCCGAAATCGAAGCCGAATACGAGTTCAATCGCCGCTTCAGCCACGCGCGCAGTTCCCGTGGTGCTGGTCAAGCATGGCCGGCCTCGGAGGCGAGCATCAGCGGGTCGATGCCAAGCAGTTTAATGGCGGCGTTGTAGCGCTCCTCGATCGGCAGGTCGAACAGCACGTGGGCGTCGGCGCCCACCGTCAGCCAGCCATTGCGGCCGATTTCATCTTCCAGCTGGCCCGGGCTCCAGCCGGCGTAGCCGATGGAGACCAGCAGGCGCTGGGGGCCGTCGCCGTTGGCCACCGCTTCGAGCACGTCGATCGAGGTGGTGAAGGCCACGTCCTCGGTCACCGTCAGCGACGATGAATAGCGCGCGCCGGGCGTGTGCAGCACGAAGCCGCGGTCGTCCTGCACCGGGCCGCCGAACATGATCGGTTCGTTGACGACGGCCGTGCGCAGGCCGTCGGCCAGTTTCAGGTCGATGCGCTCGAACAGCACTTCCATGGTCATGTCGGTCGGCTTGTTGATGACGACACCAAGCACGCCTTTGTCGTTGTGCTCGCAGATGTAGACCACGGTGCCGCCGAAAATCGGGTCCTGCATCGATGGCATCGCTATCAGGAAATGATTTGCCAGGTTCAAGGTGGACGCCGATGCCATGGCATTGCCCTCGTCGAGACGAACCTCGTCGTCCTGCGACATGCCGGGCACGGGCAGAGTTTTGCCGATTTTGCTTTTCTTCATACGCGTCACTCTCTCTGCTCGCTCTCTGATGTTTACTGCTAGTATCCGGGCTTGCAAACGATGGAATTTTCGATAGTTTACACTGATTTGCGGCCTCCACCACCGGAAGCGCCATCACGCGCGCAGCTAACTGCGATGGTAGCCGATAATTCCCCTTCCCTTCTTGACACCGAACACCATCATGACATTGAGTAAATCGCTCGTCTGGTTCCGCCGCGATTTGCGCGCCTTCGATCACGCCGCATTGCATCATGCGCTAACGTCGTCGAACAGCGTTTATTGCGCGGTCATTTACGATAACACAATCCTCGATAGTTTACCGCGAGCCGACCGCCGGGTCGAGTTCATTCATGCCAGCCTGGCCGAACTCGATGCGGAATTGCGTCAATTGGGCGGCTATCTGATCGTACGCCATGCCGACGCGGCGCAGGCAATTCCAACACTTGCCGCGCAATTGGGCGTGGACGCGGTCTTCGTCAACGGCGACTACGAGCCGCAGGCGATCGCGCGCGATGCGGCCGTGGCGAACCGCCTGGAGGCCGAGGGCCGGCGCTTTTTCAGCTACAAGGACCAGGTCATTTTCGAGAAAAGCGAGGTGCTCACGCTGGCGGGGCAGAACTTCTCGGTGTTCACGCCATACAAGAACGCCTGGCTCAAACGCATGGCGGCCGAACCGGATTGCGTGGTGCCGTATTCGGTCGAGCCGCATGCGGCGCGCCTTGCGCCTCCGGTGGACGATGCGCCCTTGCCGACGCTGCGCGAGATCGGTTTCGAGCCGACCAATCTGTCGGCCTTGTCGATCCCCACCGGCATGAGCGGTGCGGCGCAGCTGTTCGAGGACTTCATAGGGCGCATTGCCGATTACGGCGAGGCGCGCAACTACCCTGCGGTCAAGGGGCCGTCGTATCTGTCGGTGCATCTGCGCTTCGGCACCCTGTCGTTGCGCCATCTGGTGCGCACGGTGACGGAGCTGATTGCGCGCGGGGCTGGCGGCGAAGGCGCGCCGGTGTGGCTGTCGGAACTGATCTGGCGCGATTTCTACGCCATGATTCTGTTTAACCATCCGCACGTCGTCGAACGCGCGTTCAAGCCGGCCTACGATGCGATCGCGTTCGAAACCGGGCCCGAGGCCGACGAGGCGTTCGCCGCGTGGTGCGAGGGGCGTACCGGCTATCCGCTGGTCGATGCGGCCATGGCGCAGTTGAACCAGACCGGCTACATGCATAACCGCCTGCGCATGGTCACGGCCTGTTTTCTGATCAAGGACCTGGGCATCGACTGGCGCCGCGGAGAAGCGTATTTTGCGCTGCATCTGAACGACTACGATCTGTCGTCGAACAATGGGGGATGGCAGTGGGCGTCGTCGTCGGGATGCGATGCGCAGCCCTATTTCAGGATTTTTAATCCGGTGACGCAGTCCGAGAGGTTCGACGCGAAGGGGAAGTTCATCCGGCGTTATCTGCCGCAGCTCGATGGGTTGTCGGACAAGGAGATTCACGCGCCGTGGACCGTGCCGCCGATCGTGCTGGCGCAGAAGAAGGTCGTGCTGGGGAAGGATTATCCGGCGCCGATTGTCAGGCATGACGAGGCGCGGGCGAAGACGCTGGAGCGGTATGCGGTGGTGAAGGCGGGATAACTGCAGCCACCGTCGTTCCCGCGCAGGCGGGAACCCAAGTTTCGTGTTCCACCCGAGACTACAGAGAGGGAACTTGGGTTCCCGCCGAGTGCCGCCTTGGCGCGGGAACGACGGGCTGGTGGCGGAACGGCGGCTTGTAGGGTAACGAAATAAAAAACGCCCTTCACCAATCGAATGGTGCAGGGCGTTTTTGTTTGTGCCGCCTACCGCTTAATGCGCTACCGGCATCTCGCGATTGAGCAAACCGGCAATCGCCGCCAGCAGCATATCTTCCTGGAACGGCTTACCGAAGTAGGCATTCACACCCAGATCCAGCGCGTAGTTGCGGTGCTTGTCCGCGGTACGCGAGGTGATCATGATGATCGGGATCTCGTTGGTGCCGCTGTTACCGCGAATATTGCGCGTCAAATCGAAACCATCCATGCGCGGCATCTCGATATCGACCAGCATCAGGTGCGGCACCGTCTCTTGCAGATGTTCGAGCGCATCGACGCCGTCCTTGGCCAGCACCACCTGGTAACCCTCGCGCTCCAGCAAACGCTGGGTCACTTTGCGCACGGTCAGCGAATCGTCGACCACCATGATGACAAAGTCGGCTGCACGCGTCTCAGGCACCGCCGCCGTCGTTTCCACGACAATGCGCTGGCGCATTTGCGGATGATGGTCGAGGTGATGCGACAAGGCCACCGGATTAAGAATCAGCACGATATCGCCCGAGCCGAGCACCGTCGCACCGGAAATGCCGATCATGCGGGACAACTGCGGTCCGATATTCTTAATAACGACCTCGCGGTTACCCTGGATATCGTCAACCTGCACCGCCAGGCGGTCGGCGCCGCTCTTGAGCACCATCACCGGGCAGGAACGCTGCGACAGCGGACGCGCTTCGGCATCGCCCAGCAAAGTCGGCAGATAATGCAGCGCCACCTTCTGGCCCTGGAACTCCACGAAACCTTCGGCGTGCGCGGCGTTGACGGCCGCTTCTTTCATCTGCAGTACCTGCTCCACCAGAATCGACGGCAGTGCAAACGTCTTGGAACCGCTGGTGGTCAGCACGACCTGGGTGACCGCAAGCGTCAGCGGCAGGTGAATCGTGAAGCGCGCGCCCTTGCCTGCCTCGGTGGCAATCGCCACCCGGCCGCCAAGCGCTTGCGCTTGCGAGCGCACCACGTCCATACCCACGCCGCGGCCGGCCAGTTCGGTCAGCGCATCGGCGGTCGAGAAGCCCGGTTCGAAAATCAGGTCGGCCGCTTCGGCGTCGGTGACGATGGCATTCGGCGCCAGCAGCCCGTTTTCACGTGCCTTGGTGCGAATACGCGACAGGTCCAGACCTGCGCCGTCATCGTTGAACTGGATGACCACCTCGTTACCCTGCTGGCTGACCTGGATCAGCAGCTCGCCCGTTTCGGCCTTGCCGGCCGCACCACGGCGTGCACGCGATTCGATACCGTGCACGATGGCGTTACGCAGCAAGTGCTCGAACGGTGCCGCCATCTGCTCCAGAACGCTGCGGTCGATTTCGACCGTGCCACCCCGGATATCCAGATTGACCCGTTTGTCGATTTCTTTCGCCGTCTGGCGCGCCACGCGGAACAGACGCTCCGACAGGCTGGCAAACTGCACCATCCGCACCCGCATCAGATCCTGCTGCAGATCGCGCGTCAGGCGCGACTGCACGTTCAAGTCGTCGGTGGCGCCGTCGACCGTGCGCGTCAGGCTTTCGTGGAACGACGCAACGTCGTTCACCGATTCGGCCATCATCCGCGTCAGTTCCTGCAGACGGGTAAAGCGGTCGAATTCGAGCGGATCGAATTCGCGTTCGCTGGAAATCGACATACGCGACGAAATCTGCGATTCCGCCTGCATCTCGACTTCGCGCAGCTGGCGACGCAAGCGTCCCAGATTGTCCGAGAAGTCGCTCAGCGAGGCCTTCAGGGTCGAGACCTGGCTTTCCAGCTTCGAACGCGTGATCGACACTTCACCGGCCTGGTTGACCAGGCGGTCCAGAATGTCGGCACGCACACGCACCAGCGGCGTACGGGTCTGGGCGGCGTGAGCATCGTCCACGCTGCCGGCGGCCGCCGCAGCCAGGCCTGGCACCGGCACGACGCCGAGGGCAGGCTGCTGCAATTGTTCGAACAGCAAAAGCGCGTGATCGTAGTTGGCCATCAGTTCGTCGAACGCGGCTGGCGTCGACGTTCCGGCGTGGACCATGTTCTCGATCTGCGTTTCGATCTCGTGGGTGTGCTGACCGAGGCGCATCGCACCGGCCATCCGTGCACTGCCCTTGACCGTGTGCAGCGTACGCAGAAGCTGCTGTACCGGGGTGGTATCGGACGGATTCTGCTGCCACTTGCGCAGGTTGTTGCCGATTTCCGGCAACAGGTCGGTACCCTCTTCCAGGAACACTGGCAGCAGGTCGACGTCAAGGTCATCGGCGAAGGCCGTTTCGGCCACCGCAGGCGCGGCTGGCGTATCCGATTCCGGCTGCAACAACGCTTCGAGCAGCGGTACATGCGCCGTCATCGGCTGCATCGGCACGACTGCTGCCGGTTCCGCTTCGACGACCGGCTCGGCTTCGAGCACGGCTTCTTCGATCACCGGCTCTTCGACCACCGGCTCTGCTTCAAGCACAGCTTCTTCGGCCACTGGCTCTTCAACCAGCAGTTCGGCTTCAAGCGCAGCTTCTTCGATCAGCTGCTCTTCAAGCACTGGCTCGGCTTCAAGCACAGGTTCTTCGGCCGCTGGCTCTTCAACCAGCAGTTCGGCTTCAAGCGCAGCTTCTTCGATCAGCTGCTCTTCAAGCACTGGCTCGGCTTCAAGGACCAGATCTTCGGCCACCGGTTCGGCTTCGATCACGGCTTCGGCTTCGATCACCGGCTCGTCGAACACCGGTTCGGCTTCGATCACCGGCTCGGCTTCGAGCAATGCATCCTGGTGTTCCTGCACCACCGGCTGCGCCGGTTCCGGATTGTCCAGCAGCGGCACATCGAACGGGTCTTCCTCGCCGAACAGGGCGTCGATCGCGTCGACTTCCGGCTCGGACGGGGTCTGCGCCACGGCCGATTCGCGTTCCGGCATCACTGGCGGCTCTGCCACCAGGCTGTCGAGCGTATCGGCAAACAGGCCATCGAGACGGCGTGCCAGGTCTTCGTCGGCACCCGCGAACACGGCAGCCGCTTCCTGGGCCGCGAGCTGCTCGCGCAAGACGTGCAGGCGTGCCACCAGATCCGGCTCGGCCGGCGCCAGTTCGCCGAGCGCGAAGCGCTGCAGCATCTGGCGTACGCGGTCGATGGTTTCGTCGAGCAGGTCGCGCTGGGCATCGTCGAAGACCGGCGCGGGGCTCTTGAGCACCATCTCGACTTCGTAGGCGATTTCGCGCAGGGCGTGGAAGCCCACCGTGGCCGACGTGCCGGCCAGGGTATGCGCGGCTTTTTCGGCTTCCGGCGTGACCTGGCGCTGCGGCTCGTGACGCCATTCGGCGAAGTCCTGGCTCAGCAGGCGAACCAGTTCGTCAGTCTCGGCGAGGTAAATGTTATACAGCGGCAGCGGGATTTCGAGTTCGCCAATGCGCTTGGTGTTGTCGTCGGCCGCAGCCAGCGTGCCCGGTACCGGGAAGTCGATGACATTGCCCGGCGCCGCGCTCTCCGTTGCCGGCAGGGCGATGATGTCGTCCAGGATCATCGGCTCGAAGGAGTCGTCGATCGCGAAGTGTTCGTCGTGATGCTCGTCCACCGGCGTTGCTGCCTGCACCGGCTCGTCGGCCATGGCCGGCGTGGCCTCGGCCGGCGCGGCATCCATGGAGAAGGCTTCGCCATGCTGCACGCGTTCGGCGGCGGCGACCAGCGCTTCGCTGGTGCGCTGCGAGCTGCCGGTGGTAGCGAGCTGCTCGACCCAGACGGTCATGTCGGCGGTGGCGCGGGTGAGCAGTGCCAGCAGAGTGGCGTCAGCCGCGCGTTCTTCCGACAACCACAGGTTCATCACTTTTTCGACGGCGGCGGCGCCTTCGGCGAAATTGTTCAGGCCGACCATGCGGCCGCTGCCCTTGAGCGTGTGGAAGGAGCGCCGCAACATCGTCAGCGTTTCCATATTGGTCGGCATGCTTTGCGCCGCCGGCAGGGTCGAGCCGACAAACGCCAGCACTTCCTGCGCTTCGGAGATAAAGATTTCGAGCAGTTCGGCTTCGATTTCGTCGTCGCCCGGCGGTGCGGGTGCTGCCACCACCACCGGCGCCTTGATTTGTTCTTCGACCTCCACCGGCGCCGCTGGCGCAGGCGCCTCGGCTACTGGTGCGGCCTCGATCTCGAGCACCGGTTCCTGGTCGAACTGCGATTCGCCGTGCGCCGGTTTTTCGAACGGTACGGCGCGCAGCATGCCGTCGTTGCTGTCGAAGGTGAAGCGCTCGCGCGCCTCGTCGACGTTCTTGGCCAGCATGTCGACAAAAAAGCCCAGCGCGCCGACGTTTTGCGCGATGTTCTGCAGCGACGCGGCTTCGAGTTCGGGATTGCCTTCGGCCGCGGCGAGCGTGCGTACCGCATCCTTGACGTGCAGGGCGGCGCGCATCGCGTCTTCCTGGTCGAGGATGGCGACGGCGCCCTGCAGCTGGTGCAGTACCGGATCGATCTGGGCCAGGGTGGCGCGCTTGCTGGTGTCGGAGTAGTAATCGTCGAGGACTTTTTCGACCTGGCGCAAGCCGTTTTTCATTTCGGCGGCCAGCACGGCGACGGTTTGCTCGTGCTGGATGCGGCGCGACAGGTCGCCCTGCCATTGCGGCGCTTCCGGCGGCGTTTCGCCGGCGCCGATCGCCAGCAGACGCGCGCCGATGACTTCAGCGTGGGCGTCGAAATCGTCCGGCAACTGGCGGATCTTGTCGAGGCTGTTCTCGATGAACAGCATGGCGGTGGCCATTTCGAGACTGAAGACGCTGTTGCGCTTGGAGGCGGCGGAATCTTTGGTCACGCGCACCATCTGCTGCTGCAGGCGCGCCAGCGCCGGGGCGCCCAGCTTGTCGCCTGCCTCGGCCAGGGTGGCCAGCAGTTCTTCAAATTCGGTTTCCAGCGCCGGCAGCGGTTCGACCGAGAGCCGGTCCCAGTTGCTCTTGGCCTTGGCCAGCGCTTCCTTGGCGGTCTTGAGCGCCTCGGCGTCGATGCGGCCGTAGCGGCGCGTATCGTAATCGGCCGGCACCATGCCGTCCAGATGATAGGCGCGGCGCAGGGCCAGCGCCGTCGGCGGCGGATTCGGTACGGCGGCCATGAAGAACAGGGCGTCGCGCAGCATCGTTTCGGGCAGGCTGACCTGGCCTTGCGAGAGGCGGCGGATCTGCAGATTGATCAGGCCAAAGAGCTGTTTGACATACAGGTCGCTGGCCAGATGGCCTTCGGCCACCAGTTCGGCAAAGCCCTGCATCGCCATCCAGAACGTGCGCGGCAAGGGCTGGTCCTGGGCGTCGGCCACATGGGCGATCGCTTCGAGCAGCACTTGCGCGTGCTGACGCTGGCCCGCCTGGTCGGCGCTTTTCAGGAACGGCAGCAGCGCTTTTTCAAAGCGCGTGCGGCAGGCCGCGTAGTCCGGCGCGCTGTCGGGCGCCACGTGGCGCTTGAGCGACACCGGCGCCGACAGGTCGGCGAAAAACAGGTCGGCCGGGTGAATCCGGTCGGCGCCCAGCATTTCCTTGAGCGCGCGGTAATAAGGGAACAGGCGCGCCGGCTGCTGTGGCGCGCCCGAAAGCAGTTCTTCGAGATACTCGATCACCGCCTGGTAAGCGTGGGCGATGACTTGCGCGCGCTCGGGCGTGCAGTCGAGCAGGCCATCCTTGAAGCGGTCCAGCGCGTTCTCCGCGGCCTCGGTCATGGCGCCGGCGCCATCGACATCGACCATCTGCAAGGCGCCGTGCGCCTGGTGCAGATAGGCTTTCGCATGCTTGAGCGAACTTGCCTGGGCTTCCGCCGTATGCTCCGCCGCCTCTGCCAGCGCGGTATTGGAGCGGCCCAGCGCATCGCGGATCTCGCTCATGACCCAGGACAGCGGTCCTGTGTCGAACTGCGGTACGTGCGAATTGTCAGTAGTGGTCATGCTTACCTTGATAAATCAACCGGGTTCTCAAGCCACCACGCGGAAGCGCGATACCGAGTTTTTCAGTTCCTGCGCCAGCAGCGACAGCTGGCGAATCGATTGTGCGGTTTGCTGGGTACCGTCCTGGGTGTTTTCCGTCACCGACAGGATGTGCTGAATGTTGTGCGCCACATCGTTCGCCGATGTCGCCTGCAGCTCCGTCGCAAACGAAATGCCCTGAATCAGTTCCGCAAGGCGGTTCGAAACGCGCGAAATGTCGGACAGTGCGGCACCCGCAGCATCGGACAGCCTGGCTCCCTCGACCACACCCTGCGTCGATTTTTCCATAGCGGCCACCGCGTCGTGGGTATCGGTCTGAATGGTACGCACCAGCGCGCCGATCTGTTTTGCCGCTTCCGCCGAACGTTCCGCCAGTCGCTGAACCTCTTCCGCAACCACCGAGAAGCCGCGTCCCGCTTCGCCGGCCGATGCCGCCTGAATCGCCGCGTTCAGCGCCAGTACGTTGGTCTGTTCGGTAATGTCGGAAATCAGTTCCGTGATCTCGCCAATCTCCTGGGACGATTCGCCCAGTCGCTTGATTCGTTTCGAGGTTTCCTGGATCTGCTCGCGGATCTCGTGCATACCCTTGATCGAATTTTCCACCGCCGTCGAACCTTGCAATGCCGCCGCAACCGACTGGCGCGCAACCTCTGCCGATTCATTCGCCGACTTCGATACGTCGGTAATTTCGTTCGCCATTTTCAGAACCGTCTCGGACGCTTCCTGAATCTCGCGCGACTGCTGCTCGGTCGCCGCCAGCAGGTCGGTCGAAATGTTCTGTGCGTTGGTCGATGCCGAGGTAACCTGCTCCGCCGTCGTCGTCACGCGTTCCACCAGACCGCGCAGCTCTTCCACCGTGTAGTTCACCGAGTCGGCAATCGCGCCGGTGATGTCTTCCGACACCGTTGCGTGCACGGTCAAGTCACCATCGGCCACTTCTTGAAGTTCGTTCATCAGGCGCAAAATAGCGGCCTGATTCTGGTCGTTGGTCGCTTTCGCTTCTTCTTCCTTCGACTGCGCCAGCTGGCGCATCGATTCCGCTTCCTGGCGACGCACATCGGCGCCGCGGGCACGGGTACGGGAGTCTTGCAGCATGACGCGGGCGATACTGACGCCGACGCCCAAGGTGAACATGGTGGCCAGGGCCATCACCCAGAACCAGACGTTGTTCGAATCCTGCTCGGTACGAAAGCCCACCTGCACCTTGGTCAGCAGCGCCTTGACTTCTTCGTTCTCGTAGAAGATCGACTGTTCGGCGCCCTTGGCGGCCGTGAATTTCGGCAGGTTGTCGAGGATCGAGGCCACCAGTTTCTGGTAGGTGTCGAACTTCGATTTGATCAGTTCGAGCTTGACGCGCAGTTCCGCGTCTTTCGTAGCCGAGAGCTGCATCGTCTCGTTCCCGTTCAGGAAGCCTTCGACCGTGGTACGGAAGGTCGTGGTGTCGCGGCCCAGCTGGAACGCGGTTTCGGAACGGATACCGCCGGAGGTCAGGAATTCACTGGCGCTGCGCGAGAGGCGCTGGGTCAGCATCATCAGGCGCCCGATGGCAGCCAGTTCGCGTGGCGTGCCGCCGCGCTGCACTTTTTCGTTGAGCAGTTCTTCGGTCATCGACAACAGCTCTGGCGAGAGGGTGTCGAGCTGGCGCAGGGTCTTTTCAAAACCGGTCAGTTCCGGCTTCATGCGCAAGATGGTGCCTGCCGAATTGTCGGAGGTAACCCACTTGAGCTTCGCAGCGGCGATCAGCTTGTTCATGCTGGCCGGTGGCGTCGGCAGCTGCACGCCGCCGATCTTGCCGCCGCGCTGGAGCGCGTTCAGGTCGGCCGTCAGTTGGGCGCGGCTCTGCTCGAGCTGCACGAACGCTTCCTGGTTACCCTGAATCGCGTTAGGCGCCGCTTTACCGATACGCTGGGAGTGCATCAGCGCGTCGGACGCGATCTGCGTCTGGGCCGAAGCGTCGGAGCTACTGGCCGCGTTGCGCCACAACGCCACCACGGTCACCAGAATGCCGGCCACGAACACCATCAGCAAAATACGCAGCTGGCGCGGCAGCGACAGGTGGCCGATCAGCGGCAGGCGCGCTTCGCTACCGCCGTCGTCGTCGTCGCCGCCTCGCTTGCGGCCCATGATGTTAGCCAGGCGCAGCTCGTCGTGCTGATCGAGTTCGGCGCGCAGACTGTCGTCCACCACGTTCTGCGCAGGCGCGCTGTCGTCCTTGTTCAAGGCCGCAGCCTCGAGATCGGGACCGAATTCTGTATCCGGTACCGGCTCACCCTTTGGGGTACTCTTCCATGCAAATCCCATTCCAGCTCCCAGTTTCTTAAGGTATGGCCACTTCTGACTGCGGCTTAAAATCCAACGTGCAAAAACCGCGCATCGGTGACGAGGGCCGCCAGGTCGAGCGGGATCCATTCGTTTGCATCGGTATCGCGTAATCTGTCGCCGACAACTTCCATGTCGCCGGCGTGTCGCAGGCCGTACACCCGGGCCACCAGCAGGCCGCAGTTAAAGCCCAGGTGGGTGGCCAGGGTGACGATCCGGCTGTCCGGGCCGGTCACCGTTTCGGCGCCTCCCTGGAAGCGCGCGAAATCGATCAGACCGACCAGATTGCCCCGGATATTGGCCAGCCCCAAATACCAGGGCTGCGTCAGCGGCACCACCGTCACCGGTGGAATCGGCACGATTTCGCCGGCCTGGGTCAAGTCGAGCAGGAAACGCTCGGCGCCGATCAGCACGCCCAGTTGATTGACGCGCGCGCCGCTGTTGGTACGGGCCGCCTGCATCCGTTCGAGCAGCTGCACCTGGTACTGGCGCAAACGGGTGCGGCGTCCGGCGCCGTCCGACGGCGCGGAGGCGACTGGGGCGAAATCGACGTCGCTCACGGCTTAGGCGCCGCCGAGGGCGGCGATTTTCGCCAGCAGCAGTTCGGCGTCGACCGGCTTGACCATGTAGTCGCGCGCACCCTGGCGCAGACCCCAGACGCGGTCGGTTTCCTGGTTCTTGCTGCTGCAAATGATGATGGGCACGTCACCGAGGTCCGGGTCGCGCGCGATGGTGCGGGTCACCTGGAAGCCATTGGCGCCAGGCATGACCACATCCATCAGGATCAGTTCAGGTTTGTCTTCCTTGATCTTGAGCAGCGCTTCCTCGCCGTTTTCGGCGGTGGTCACGGTGAAGCCGGCTTTGACCAGGATATCGGTCAGGTAGTAACGCTCGGTCGGGGAGTCGTCGACGATCAGGATTTTTTGTATGGCCACGGTAGGCTCCAGAAATATTATTTTGATTCGGCGTCGGCAGTATGTTCGCGCACCGCGCTGAGCAGACTGTCTTTGCTGAAAGGTTTGGTAAGGTAGGCGGAAGAACCGACCATCAGGCCGCGGGCGCGGTCGAACAGGCCATCCTTCGATGAGAGCATCAGCACCGGGGTGGCATGAAAACGCGCGCTTCGCTTGATCAGCGCGCAGGTCTGGTAGCCATCGAGGCGTGGCATCAGGATGTCGCAGAAAATCAGCGACGGATGATGGTCGTTAATCTTGGCCAGGGCATCGAAACCATCTTCGGCCAGCACCACCTGATACCCAGCCTGGGTGAGAAAAATCTCGGCCGAACGACGAATCGTACTGCTGTCGTCGATCACCATGATTTTCAGTACGTTCGGTTGCGGCAATGTCGTCATTTTCAATTTCACTCAACATGAGCCTGAACGATATCATAGGGCAACCCTTTTGTCCCCTTAATGTTGCGGCCAGTCAACATGTGTCGGCAATAAGCCTCATGGCGATTAGATAACAGTCATTTCGAAGTCATCTTTACGGGCGCCGCACTCGGGACAGGTCCAGTTCATCGGCACATCGGCCCAGCGGGTGCCGGGGGCGATGCCCTCTTCCGGGATGCCGGCGGCCTCGTCGTAGACCCAGCCGCAGATCAGGCACATCCAGGTCTGGAAAGCGGCGCCTGCTGCGCCGGTTGTTTCATTGCTGCTCACGTTGACTACCCTTCTATCTAGTAAAATGCCGAATCAGGCATCTTAATCTACCGGCCGTGCAAATCCAAACTTCTCCTCTGATCTTAACCTTCGGCGTGTCCGACCCCATTGGCGCCACCGGCATCCAGGCCGACCTGGCGTGTTTTTCAGCCCTCGGCTGCCACGGCCTGTCGGTCATGACCGGCATTCTCATTTCCGACACCGCGCGCGTCGAAGACGTGCAGGAAGTCGACGCCGACTGGGTCTGCGACCAGGCCCGCGTGGTGCTCGAAGACATGACGGTGGCCGCCTTCAAGGTGGGCGCGCTGACCAGCGTCGAACAAGCCTCGGCGATTGCCGAAATCGTGTCCGACTATCCGGACGTGCCGCTCATTCTCGACCCGTTTTTATCGAGCCTGCCCGATTCGGGCCTGGCCGACGACGACATGCTGGTCGCGATCCGCCAGATCCTGGTGCCGCAGGCGACCGTGCTGCTGCTCACGCAGGTGGAACTGGCGCGCATGGCCGAGACCTGGCGCGATGGCGGCGGCGACATGCTCAAGGAAGACGTGGCCGAACTAACCAATATGGGCTGCGCGTATGTGCTGGTCAAATGCACCGCGACGAGCGGCAACGGCGCCGGCGCGCAGCTGGCCAACACCCTGTTCGACGAGAACGGCGTGGTCGGCACCTTCAACTGGCAGCATCTCCCGGGGCCGTTCGTGGGTGCCGGCAGCACCCTGTCGGGCGCGCTGGCCGCGCTGATGGCGCGCGGGGTCGGCGACGATGCCGTCGACGCCATCCAGGCCGCCCAGGAATTCACCGTCGGCGCGCTGGCGAACGCGCAGCGCTTCGGCATGGGCAAACTGGTGCCCAACAAATTTTTCGCCCACCCTATTCCCTCATCGAGCAAGCCATGACCACAGAATCCCTGAATAACACGCTGTTCGCGCGCGCCCAGAAAACCACGCCGGGCGGCGTCAATTCGCCGGTGCGCGCCTTCAAATCGGTGGGCGGCACGCCGCGCTTCATCACCCGCGCCGAAGGCCCCTACTTCTGGGATGCCGACGGCAAGCGCTACATCGACTACATCGGTTCCTGGGGGCCGGCCATCGTCGGCCACGCCCATCCGGACGTGGTGAAGGCGGTGCAGGACGCGGCCGCGCGCGGCCTGTCGTTCGGCGCCCCGACCGAAGGCGAAATCCTGATGGCCGAGGAAATCTGCCGCCTGGTGCCGTCGATCGAGCAGGTGCGCCTGGTCTCGTCGGGCACCGAAGCGACCATGAGCGCGCTGCGCCTGGCGCGCGGCGCCACCGGACGCGACAAGATCGTCAAGTTCGAGGGCTGCTACCACGGCCACGCCGATTCGCTGCTGGTCAAGGCCGGCAGCGGCTTGCTGACCTTCGGCAACCCGACCTCGGCCGGCGTGCCGGAAGACTTCGTCAAGCACACCCTGGTACTCGACTATAACAATGTGGCCCAGCTGGAAGACGCGTTCGAATCGATGGGCGACACCATCGCCTGCGTGATCGTCGAACCGGTGGCCGGCAATATGAACCTGATCAAGGCCACGCCGGAATTCCTGCGCGCCATGCGCGAGCTGTGCACCAAGCATGGCGCAATCCTGATTTTCGATGAAGTCATGTGCGGCTTCCGCGTCGGCCTGGGCGGGGCGCAGGAACTGTACGACATCGTGCCGGACCTGACCGCGCTGGGCAAGGTCATCGGCGGCGGCATGCCGGTGGCGGCCTTCGGCGGTCGCGCCGAGCTGATGCAGAACATGGCGCCGATCGGGGCCGTGTACCAAGCCGGCACCCTGTCGGGCAATCCGGTGGCGGTGGCGGCGGGCATGACCACGCTCAAGCTGATCCAGGCGCCGGGCTTCTACGAGAAGCTCGGCGCCCAGACCGCCAAGCTGGCGGCCGGGCTGGCGCAAGCGGCGAAAGAGGCGGGCGTGCCTTTCTGCGCCGATTCGGTGGGCGGCATGTTCGGGATTTACTTCAGCGCTGAGGTGCCGGGCAGCTATGCGGAGATGATGGCGGGCGACAAGACCCGCTTCAATGCGTTTTTCCACGCGATGCTGGACGAAGGCGTGTACTTCGCGCCGGCCGCGTTCGAGGCGGGGTTTGTGTCGGCGCAGCATGATGATGCGGTGATCGAAGAGACCATCGCGGCGGCGCGCCGGGTGTTTGCCAAGCTGGCGTAAAGATGAGCCGGTCAAACTGAGGCCCTAGCCGGGCTGCTGTTTTTTCGCCCGGTGCGGCCAGCCCGTGAGCGGCGGCGCGGTCAGGATGAATGCGCTGTGCGCCGACGCTTGCGAGGCGATAAAACGCGCCGCGTCTTTATTGTTGCGGCTTGCCTGGTCTTCATCGAGCGGTGGATCCTGCCCATCCCAGATACAGTCCAGCCGCGATTCGAATCCGGGGGCATGCCAGATGCCGCCTTCCACCCGTGCGATCACCAAGCCTTGACGGGCAGCCTGGGCGCACACCAACAGCGCGGCATCCGGCGACAGGCGCATATTGACGCTCCCATTCATTTGAAAGAAAGCGTCCGGCGACTCATAGAGAAAGCTTTTATTGATGTTCATATGAAGGTCCTCCTCACTCCCAGATAATACGACTATCCGACTTCCAGTAAGGGTCATTTTTATCGCTGATGTGGACGACTTCTCCGGTGCGGTCGTTGACGACGATATGGCCGCCGTCTCTGGAGCCATAGACTGTCGCGGTATCGCGCCGTCCCCCTCCATCGCCAGTCTTTCGAGGCGTTCGATTATCGCTCGACCTCCCAACCGGCTTGGTGTCGATCAGATCAAGCACCTCTTGCTCGGTCCAGCCGCGCGCCTCAAGCTGCTCTAATATCTTGTCATCGATGATCATGGCGCCGCGCTCCCGCCAGATTGGATCTTAGTATCGGTGAGCATGACCCGTATGGCGGGATCGGTACGCGGCAAACCGGCGGCACAGGGCAAGGTGCTACCAGCAGGCAACGGAGGCATCGTCGTCGTTTCGGCTTGATTGCTATCAAGCCTAGTCTAGCGTTACCTGCCTATGGGGTAGAGCCAATCGAGCCAAGGTTGAGATCGATCAACGCGCGAGGTGGATGCGAAAACAGCGATGTTTTACTTCAACCAGCCCCTGCGCAAGAACACCCACACCGGGGAAATCATCGACACCAGCATCAGGGTCAACGCCAGCGGGTAGCCGTACTGCCACTCCAGCTCCGGGAACGCCTTGAAGTTCATGCCGTAAATACTGGCGATCAAGGTCGGCGGCAAGAACGCCACCGAGGCCACCGAGAAGATCTTGATGATCTTGTTCTGGTTAATGTTGATGAAACCGACCGTGGCGTCCATCAGGAAGTTGATCTTGTCGAACAGGAAGGATGTGTGGCCATCGAGAGATTCGATATCGCGCAAAATCTGCCGCGCTTCCTCGAACTGCTCGGCATTGAGCAGCCGTCCGCGCATCAGGAAACTCACCGCGCGCCTCGTATCCATCATATTGCGCCGGATACGCCCGTTCAAATCCTCTTCGCGCGCGATGGCATTAAGCGCGTCGGCCGCGTCTTTATCGGTGAATTCCTTCTGCAGCACCAGCCCGCTGACTTCTTCCAGGTGCTGGTAAATCCCTTCCAGCGCATCGGCGGAATACTCGGCGTCGGTGGCGTACAGATCGAGCAGCACATCCATATAGTCGGCGATCGATCCCGGCCGCGAGCGGGCGCGCATGCGCACCAGGCGGAACACCGGCAAATCGTCGGTGTGCACCGAAAACAGCATTTTGCGCGCGAGAATAAAAGCGACCGTGACCACGCGCGACGGGCCGTCGTCTTCTTCGAGCAGGAAATCGGTGCGCAAATGCAGGTCGCCGTTTTCCGCTTCGTAATAGCGGGCCGACGCTTCGATATCCTTGACTTCGTCTTCGCCAGGCAAAATCACGCCGTAGATTGTCTTGACCCACGCGCGCTCGTCGTCGTTCGGATCGGTCAGGTCGACCCAGACCGGCGCCACGTTTTCCAGATCCGCGCGGGACTCGATCGGTACCTGATTGAGTCGGCCATTTTGTAGGACAAATACGTTGATCATGCGCTTTCTCGGCCGGATTCAAAACAGCGCAAGTGTACCCGTTAGGCCTGAGCCCGGCCACCCCGAAACACTTAAATCGGGTCAGCGCAGCTGTTTTTCGATGATTTTGTCGAGGACGGGGTTCGAGCCCGGCGCGGCCTTCTCCACCGGCGGCTTTTTCGGCGCTTCAAAGCCCTTGGTGTCGTGGATCTCGATGACTTTGCTGGTGCGGTTCTCCGGCGTGCAATCGGTGTTGGAAATGACGGTCTTGCCGTTGATGACGCACTTGCGCATCACGCCGTCGCCCTTGCCGGTCACACCCTTGACGGCGTCCCTGGCCGAGTCGATCACCTTCCCGGCCGGACTGGTACCGACCATCTTGCCGGCCTTGGCCGCCCCTTCGGCGAACAGGTTGCGCTCGGAACCGATGGAAAACAAGGCGGCCATGCCGATCGCGGCCAGCACGGCCGAGCCGATGGCGCCCCATAACAGGGAGATGGCACCGCGCTGGTAGGTGCCGCGCTGGTAACGCAGAGGATGGAACATGGTCTTCTCCTGAGGAGGGATTAAGGCAATTCCGCCGAACTCATGCGGTTAACGATCAGCGTGGTGCGGCGCGCCAGGTAGCTCGAGCTGCGGTGCCTGTCGTAATAGCGCGGATTGGGCAGCATCACGGCCAGTTTGGCTGCCTGCGCCACGCCCAGCTTGGCCGCGCTGGTGCGGTAATAATAGCGCGAGGCCGCCTCGGCGCCGAAAATGCCGCGTCCGAATTCAGCCACGTTCAGGTAAATTTCCAGGATGCGCTGCTTGCTCATGACCGTTTCGAGCATGAAGGCGATGATCATTTCCTGGCCCTTGCGCAGGTAGCTGCGCGAGCCGGACAGGAACAGATTCTTGGCCAGCTGCTGGGTGATGGTGGAACCGCCGCCGACCACCTTGTGCCTGCGGTTGTTGCGCTCGTACGCTTTCTGCAACGCTTCCCAGTCGACTCCGTCGTGCTCGGAAAAATTGGCGTCTTCCGAGGCGATCACGGCCCGTTTCAGGTTTTCGGAAATGCGTTCGTAGGGCACCCATTGCTGCTGCAGCACGGCCTTGGGGTTTTTCGCGCGCATCAGCGCCAGCTGCTCGTTCATCATGCTGGTGGACGAGGGATTGAACCAGACCCACCAGCAAATCATGAGGAAGAAATACAGCTGGACCAGCGCGATGATCAGCAAGGGGCCGAGAAACAGCCACTTGATCCAGCGCCGGCCTCCCGCTTTGCCGCCCTTGCCGCCCTTGCCGCCCTTGCTCATCTCATACGCCCTGGCGCAACCGTTCCAGGATGGCCGCGGTCTCGGGACGGGCGCCGCGCCACAGCAGGAATGCTTCGGCGGCCTGCTCGACCAGCATGCCCAGGCCATCGCGTTCGAGCGCGCCATGCTCGCCGGCGAACACCATGAAGCGGCTCGGCACCTTGCCGTACATCATGTCCAGCGCCAGGGTGCCGGCCCTGAAGGCGCTGCCCGGCACCGGCGGCAAGTCGTCGGCCAGGCTGGCCGAGGTGGCGTTGATGACCACATCGTACGGCCCGGCAATGTTCTCGAAGGCACAGGCGGCCAGGCGCTGGTCCTGCGCCAGCTGGGCGGTGAAACGGTCGACCAGGGCGTCGGCCGTGGCCACGGTGCGGTTGGCGATGGTCAGTTCGGCCGGCAAGGCCGCCAGCAGCGGCACGATGGCGCCGCGCGCCGCGCCGCCCGCGCCGAGCAGCAGCACGCGCTTGCCTTCCAGGTCGACTCCGGCATTGCGGGTGATGTCGCCCACCAGCCCGGCGCCATCGGTGTTGTCGCCGATGATGCCGCCGCTGCTATTAAATATGAGTGTATTGACGGCGCCGGCCGCGCGCGCGCGTTCGGTCAGGCGGTCGGCCAGGTCGGCGGCCTGGAGCTTGAAGGGCACGGTGACGTTGGCGCCGCCATAACCGGCGGCCACCAGCGCGCGCACGGTCGCGTCGAATGCGTCGAGCGGCGCCAGGCAGCGCTCGTAGAGCATGTCTTGCCCGGTCTGCAGGGCAAAGGCGGCATGGATGTCGGGCGACTTGCTATGGGCAATCGGGTTCCCGATGACGCAGTAGCGCTCGCTCATCGCGGGTCGCCACGCAACTCGGCTTCCAGCTTGTCTTCGCGCGTGAACTTGAAGCGCGTGATGATGACCCACAGGTCATCCTTGTCGGAAGAGAGCATGTTTTTCGGAAAAGCCCCGAACGGCGCGGCCCGGCGCACGATGGCCAGCGCAGCCTTGTCGAGCGCCGGATTGCCGGAACTCTTTTCGATGCGCACCCCGCCATCCTTCTGGTAAATGGTGCCATCCTGGAAGATCGGAATGTACACCGTCAGCTCGCCGTACAGCTTCTTGCCGTCGCGCTGGGGAAAATTCAGGGTGCCGATATCCTCGACCCGCTTTTGCATGGTCTTGTAATAGATCGCATACCCCACCGCTTGCGTGCTCGGCGTGATGTAGGTCTTGCGCGGGCGCTTGTTCTGGTCTTCGATGCGCTGGGCAATCTCGGCCGTCTTGCGCGCCAGCGGCCGCGTGCTTTCGATCAGGTCGGCGCCATCGCGGTCCGGATCGGGCTTTTCCTTCTCGGTGACCGGCGAGGCTTTCAGGGACGAGTCGCGCGTCTTGGTCAGCAGGTTCTGCTGCATCTGCTCAAGCTCGGTGATGCGGCGCAAGGTCGATTTGACGCTCTCGCCGGTCTCGTTCTTGTGCATGTCGGGCAGGGGCGAGGCGGCGCGTCCACTGTCGGCATTGCCGCCGCCATCCAGATTGGCCTGGGCCAGGGCATCGGCTTTCAGCGGTTTGTTGGCATGCTTGGCGTTGACCAGGATGACTTCGAGGCCGGGATCGGCCGGAGTCAGGGTGAACGCCTCGGGCGCGACGAAACGGACCGCCAGCAGGGCCGCGTGCACCGTGACCGAAACGGCGACGGCGATGGACAGGGAGCTTAAATTTTGAAAGTGCTTCACACGATACCGGGAAGAATCTGTTGAATCAGGGAACGGCCATTCTACATTCTAATGGCCGCCGTGGCGATGCTGACAAGGGACTAGCCGGCCGCCGGTTCGCTGGTGATGACGGTGACCGCGCCTTCGGCTTCCACCGCTTCCATGGCGGCCGCTTCCGCGGTGGCCGCTTCGCCGCTATCGGGCGCGGCAGTGTCCGGCGCCGCCGCCTCTTCTTCCTCGTAGTCGAGGTCGGCATCGGCGGCGATCTCGCTGCTGGCGGGCAGTTCCAGCAGGCGCGCTTCGATCGTCAGCTCCAGCTCGTCCCAGCGGAGGATGTCGAGTTTGACCTGGGCCCCGCGCGCCACTTGCGGCATGCCGGGCAGGCGGATGATCAGCGGAATGTCGGTCAGACGCAACACTTCATCCTTGAGCACGACCGCTTCCACCTGGCGCTGGTCTTGCTGGCCGAGCCAGCGCAGGCACCAGTAGCGCTCCATGTTCTGCTGGTGATCGTTGTAGGCGGCGTAGGCGGCGTCGAACGCCGAGACAATGGCGAACAGGTTGGCGTCGCGCGGCTTGAACGGGGCCACCAGCGGCGCCGTCACGCCGTGCTCGGCGCAAGCGAGGATCTGCCACTGGTTGACCAGGTCGGTGTAGCGGCGCAGCGGCGAGGTGCTCCATGCGTACTGGTCCACACCCAGGCCCTGGTGCGGGGCGGCGTGGGTGACCATGCGCACCTGCATCTTGGCGGCCCAGCCGGCGCCGCTGCCCGCGCCTTGCGAGCGGTAAATACCCGGCACGCCCGAGTCGTGCATCAGCTTACCCCAGGTGCTGTTGGCGAAGATCATCAGCTCGGCCACGATCTTGTCGAGCGGGGCGCCGCGCTTGCGCCGCAGTACCGTCACCACGTCGTCCTCGACGTAGAAATTGAAGTCGACCCGGTTGTTCTGCTCGGGTTTCAGGCCGAAGCCTTCGCGCTTGACCATGCGCGCCGCTTCCAGGGTGAGCGCCCACTGCCACAGCGTACCCAGCTCGGCCTTGTGCGGATACTCGCCGGTGCCGGCGGCCAGCGCTTCTTCGCTGACCACATCGTCCAGGTCGTTGTTGCGCAGATTGCTCTTGATCGGCACCAGTTCGGCGCGGGTGACGGTCGACTTCACGCTCCAGTCGGCCGGGTCGATGGTGGCGTACAGCGACACCGCCGGGCAAGTCTTGCCTTCGGCCAGGGTGAACGCGGCCACCAGTTCATCCGGCAGCATGGTGATTTTGTCGCCCGGCATATAGACGGTCGACATGCGCGCGCGCGCCATTTTATCGATGGCGTCGTCGGGGCGAATGCCCAGGCCCGGCGCGGCGATGTGGATGCCGACCCGCACCATGCCGTCCGCCAGGGTGACGACCGAGAAGGCATCGTCGATTTCGGTGGTGGTGACGTCATCGATCGAGAAGGCGGCCACGTCGGCCAGCGGCAAACTGGTCGGCGCGGCTGGCACCGTCACGGCGGGGAACCCCGATCCGCGCGGGAAATTCTCGAACAGGAAGCGCGCCATGTGCAATTCCTTGGGCGAACCGATGCCGCCCGCCGCCAGCATCAGGCGCTGCGGCGTGGTGTGCAGTTCGTTGCAGGCGGCGTCGAGCGCCTTGAATTCGATGCTGTTCTTGTCCGGCTTGAACAGCAGTTGCTGCACCAGCGGACGCATGGCTTCCGGCAAGCGGTTGGCCTTGAGCTCGTCCACATAGCCGGCCTGGATCAAGCCCTGCTGTTTCTTTTTCTCGATGCCGGCCTGGGCCGCGCGCAGGGATGCTTCCGGGGCAGCCTTGTAGCGTCCGCGTCCCTTTTTATAGAAGTAGATCGGCGCGCCGTGCAGCGCCAGGATCAGGCCGGCCGCTTCGGACGGCAGCGGGGCGTGGCCGAAATACTCGGCGCCCAGCTCGGCGAAACCGAACTCTTCCTGGCCGGCGACTTCCCACAGGAACTCGAAATCGACGTCGGCGGCGACCGCCTTGGCCGCTTCCAGCAGCTCGGCCGCGGATGGCTTTTCGTACTGCAGCAGCACATCCTTGACCTTGACCTTGGTGCGCTTACCGCTTGGCATTTCGACCTGGTACGCCTCGCCCGCTTGCGACAACACGGTGCCGACCTTGAAATCGCCGGATTCTTCAAAAAATAGATTCATGTGAATGCTTTGTCTTTACTTGGTATTGTTAGTTGGCGCCGGGGTCACATCGCGCCGGGCCAGTGCCGCAACCGGGGGCAAGAACACCTCGGTCACGAGCAACACGCCCCGGTGGCGGCGATACAGGCAGCGCCGTGCATATAAAACAGTGTCGCCCGCCAGTTCCAGGTCCAGGGCCGCGCGGGCGCGCTCCATCAGCGGGTGACCGGCGCGGATGCGCGCAAATTCCAGTTCGCCGCGCGCGACTTGCGGGTCGTAAAACAGGGTGCTGCCGAGCGAGCGTTCGCCCAGGCCGCCGAACAGCGGCCAGTCGCTGGCGGTGGCCGACAGCGGCACCACCGTGTGCGCGAACACCACCGGCGTGTCGTCGCAGCGCAACAACACTTCGCGTTCCAGCACCTGCACCGCGCGCGGCAGATGCAGCGCGCCGGCTTCATCCGCCAGGCACGGGGCGCGCCGCTGGTGCAGACGCTGCACGCGAAATGCCTCGCCATGCGCCATCAGGCGCGCCGTGAGCGAGCCGCCGCTGGTGAGCCAGTCGCGCAGCGGCGCCGGCGCGTTGACACGGTTCACATGCGGATGCCACAACGCCTGGCGCAGCGAGGCGCCGCTCACCGCACCGGGCCGGCGGCGCCGTCCAGGCAAAAGGCCAGGACGTCGTCCACGTAGTTCCCGAATTCGGCGATGGCGTGGTCGCTGCCATCGATCACATGCTGGCGCGCGCCGGCGTAATGGGCCGTCATGTCGCGGTAATCGAGCACTTCGTCGCCGGTGGCTGCGATCAGGAAATAACGCTCCGGGCGGGTGATGGCCGGCACCGCGAGCTCGCCCAGTTCGTCGATATATTCGCGCTTGAATTCAAAAACTTTGTCGGAATGATACTCGGTCGTGACGCCGACGTGCTTGTCGAGGTCTTTCAGGGGGTAGACCGCCGGATTGAGCAGCACTGCGCGGCAGCCGAGGCGCTCGGCCAGCCAGGTGGCGTAGTAACCGCCCAGCGAGGATCCGATGATGGACAGCTCGCTGGCATCGTAACGTTCGACCAGGGTCAGCGCGAGCGCCATGGCTTCCTCCGGCGAGGCCGGCAGCTGCGGGCAGATCAGCTCGGAAGCGCGTCCCAGTGCCGCCATCTTCTCGCCCACCACGCGCGCCTTGAACGAGCGCGGCGAAGAGCGGAAACCGTGCAGGTAAAGAATCATCGGGCCAGCGCCTCAAGCAGTTTCTGGTGCACGCCGCCGAAGCCGCCGTTGCTCATGACCAGGATATGGTCGCCCGGCTGGGCCGCGTCGACCACGGCTTTCACCAGGAAATCGATCTGGTCGAAGCTGTGGGCGATCGCGCCCAGCGGACACAGGGCGTCGGCCAGGCTCCAGCCGAGCGCCTGCTGGCTGCCGAAGCCGAACACCAGGTCCGCTTCGCGCAGGCTGCCCGGCAAGGCATCTTTCATCGAGCCGAGCTTCATGGTGTTCGAGCGCGGTTCCAGCACGGCCAGGATGCGGCCCTGCGCCTTGTCGCCGCTGCCGATCTTCTGGCGCAAGCCGTTGACGGTGGTGGCAATCGCGGTCGGATGATGGGCGAAATCGTCGTATACGGTAATGTCGCGCACCACGCCGCGCACTTCCATGCGCCGCTTGACGCTCTCGAAGCGGGCCAGCGACTCGGCCGCCTGTGCCACCGGCACGCCCACGTGGCGCGCCGCGGCGATCGCCGCCAGCGCGTTCAGGCGGTTGTGCTTGCCGGTCAGGCCCCAGGCGACGGTAGCCACCACCTCGCCCTTGAAGACGACGTCGAAGTTGCCGCCGGCGTGTTCCGTCATGGTCCAGTCACCGCCGTCGCTGGCACCGAACATTTCCTTCTCGCTCCAGCAGCCACGCTTGAGCACGCGGCCGAGCGAAGCTTCGTCGCCGTTCACGATCAGGCGCCCCACGCCGGGGACGGTGCGCACCAAATGATGGAATTGGGTTTCGATGGCCCCGATATCGGGGAAGATGTCGGCATGATCGTATTCGAGGTTGTTCATCACGGCCGTTTTGGCGTGGTAATGCACGAACTTGCTGCGCTTGTCGAAAAAGGCCGTGTCGTATTCGTCCGCTTCGATCACGAAGAAGATCGATGGCTCGGCACCCGACAGGCGCGCCGAAATGCCGAAGTTCATCGGCACGCCGCCGATCAGGAAGCCCGGCGCATAGCCTGCATCTTCCAGGATCCAGGCCAGCATGGCCGAGGTGGTGGTCTTGCCGTGCGTGCCGGCCACGGCCAGCACCCATTTATCGTGCAGGATGTGTTCGCCGATCCACTGGGGACCGGACATGTACGGCAGGCTGCGGTTCAGGATTTCCTCGACCAGCGGATTGCCGCGCGCCACCACATTGCCGATCACATACAGATCGGGATTGAGCTGGGTCTGCTCCGGGCTGAAGCCCTGGATCAGTTCGATGCCCTGGGCTTCGAGCTGGGTGCTCATCGGCGGGTAGACATTGGCGTCGCAGCCGGTAACCTTGTGGCCGGCCTCTTTCGCCAGGACCGCGAGGCCCCCCATGAAGGTGCCGCAAATGCCGAGGATGTGAATATGCATGATGTCGGGGTGTGGCCAAATGAATGAATACGCGATTTTACCCGACCCGATGGCATTTACCGTTCCAGAGTATTATCTCGCTCATGATGCCTACCCCGATTGACGATCTCTCCCTGCTGCGCGCGGAAATCGCCGCCGTCGCCGCGCGCATGATTGCCCAGGACGGCGCCGACTACGCCAGCGCCAAGCGCAAGGCCGCGCTGCAGGTGCTCGGCGAGCGCGCCGACGCCGCTAACCTGCTCCCTGACAACGCGCAGATCGAAGACGCCGTGCGCGATTACCAAGCCCTGTTCCTGGCCGACACGCAGCCGGCGCGCCTGCTCGCGCTGCGCCAGGCCGCCCTGCAAGTGATGGATGCGCTGGCCGAATTTTCGCCCTACCTGACCGGCGCGGTACTGAACGGCACCGCCGGCGAGCACGACGACATCGAGCTGCAACTGTTCGCCGACAGCGCCAAGGAAGTGCAGATTTATCTGCTGAACCGCAACGTCACCATTGATATTTCCGAAACGCCCCACTTCAAGGGCGCGCGTTACGACCCGGTCGAGACGGTGAGCTTTTTGTGGCATGGCGAAGGCGTGCACGCCGAACTGTATGAAAAGCACGACTTGCGCGGCGCCCTCAAGCCACGCGCCGACGGCCGCCCGCAGCGCGCCGACGCCGCCACCGTGCGCAGCATGATGACACCCCCGATTTCACCCCAGGACCCGACATGAACAAGCAGACCCTTTTCACTTTTGCCGGCATTGCCGTGCTGGCCGGCGCGCTGGGCGCGTATGTCGGCGTGCGCCATAAGCAGGAACCAGCGGTGGCGTCGACCACGCCGGCCACCGGCCCCGCTGCCGGCGCTGCCGGCACGCCGGTCGAGTCGCTGTTTGCCGAAACGATGAACGACCCGGCCGGCAAGGCCCAGTCTCTGGCGCAGTGGAAGGGCAAGCCGCTGGTGGTCAATTTCTGGGCGCCGTGGTGCCCGCCGTGCGTGGAAGAGATGCCGGAACTGGCCGACGTGGCGCGCGAGCACAGCGCGAAAAACATCAATGTGATCGGCATCGGCATCGATTCGCCCACCAACATCGCCGAATTTGCCACCAAATTCAAGATCACCTATCCCATCTACGTGGCCGGCATCAGCGGAACCGATCTGTCGCGCAAGTTCGGCAACAGCGCCGGCGGCCTGCCGTACACCGTGCTGATCGGGGCTGACGGCCTGGTCAAGAAAACTTATCTGGGGCGTATCAAGTTCGACGAGCTCAAGGCCGACCTGGCCGCGCTCAAGTCTTGAGAGGCAAAACCCGCTGTGTAACCGTGCTTTACGGTACGGAATGCACCAATAAGTAATTTCAAGCAATTTTTTTCGCTTGCCAATGCCCGCAGTTGGCGGCAAAATGCGGGACTTTCGTGTAATAACGTACCTTCAACCATGGCAAAAAAGCTCCTTCTGCTCAACGGCCCCAACCTGAATCTGCTGGGGACACGGGAGCCTGAGGTGTACGGCAAGGCAACATTAGCCGACATCGAGAACGCTGCGACAGCCCAGGCTGCCGCGGCGGGTGCCACGCTATCTTGCTTTCAGAGCAATCATGAAGGGGCACTGATCGATGCCATCCATGCCGCCCGACTGGACGGCGTGGACGCCATTGTCATCAATCCGGGCGGGCTGACGCACACCAGCGTGGCCTTGCGCGATGCCTTGGCCGGCGTTGCCATCCCGTTCGTGGAAGTCCACATCTCGAATATCCATCAGCGCGAAGCGTTTCGCCATCATTCTTTCCTGTCCGCCATTGCGCAGGGCACCATTTGCGGGCTCGGCATTGATGGATATCGCTTTGCCATCGACTTTGCGCTTAAAAAGCGTTAATCTACTGGCATCTTCAAGCATTATGCGCGGTTATGCTTATATCATGAGCACGCCGCATACTCTTAAAACACAATAAATTCCAAGGGGTTTCACATGGATTTACGAAAACTCAAGACCTTGATCGATCTCGTCGCTGAATCGGACATCGCTGAACTCGAAGTAACCGAAGGCGAGAGCAAGGTCCGCATCGTCAAGTCATCCGCAATCCCGCAGAATCAAATGGTCATGATGCAGCCGCAAGGCATGCAGCAGCACTACGCCGGCGCCCACGCCCCGGCACCGGCTCCGGTCGCCGCCCCCGTGGCCGTGCCGGCCGAGCCGACCGGCCACATCGTCAAGTCGCCGATGGTCGGTACCTTCTACCGTTCGTCGGCTCCGGGCTCCCCGGCCTATGTCGAAGTCGGCTCCTCGATCAAGGAAGGCGAGACCCTGTGCATCATCGAAGCGATGAAGCTGCTCAATGAAATCGACTCGGACGTGTCCGGTGTCGTGACCAAGATCCTGGTCGAAAACGGTCAGCCTGTCGAGTTCGGCCAACCGCTGTTTGTGATTGGCTGACCGACCACTATGTTCGAAAAAATTCTCATTGCCAATCGTGGAGAGATCGCGCTACGTATCCAGCGCGCCTGCCGCGAGATGGGCATCAAGACCGTGGTGGTCCATTCCGAAGCCGACAAAGACGCCAAGTACGTGAAGTTGGCCGATGAATCGGTGTGTATCGGACCGGCGCCATCGTCCCTGAGCTACCTGAACATGCCGGCGATCATCAGCGCGGCCGAAGTCACGGATGCCGAAGCGATTCACCCCGGCTACGGCTTTCTGTCCGAAAACGCCGACTTCGCCGAACGCGTGGAAAAATCCGGCTTCGTCTTCATTGGTCCGCGTTCCGACTCGATCCGCCTGATGGGCGACAAGGTCTCGGCCAAGCAAGCCATGATCCGCGCCGGCGTGCCGTGCGTGCCAGGTTCGGACGGCGCCTTGCCGGACGACCCGAAAGAAATCATCCAGACCGCGCGCCGCGTGGGCTATCCGGTGATCATCAAGGCAGCCGGCGGTGGCGGCGGACGCGGCATGCGCGTGGTCCACACCGAAGCGGCCTTGCTCAACGCCGTGGCGATGACCAAGACCGAAGCCGGTACCGCCTTCGGCAATCCGGAAGTGTATATGGAGAAGTATCTGGAAAATCCGCGCCACGTGGAAATCCAGATCCTCGCCGACGAACACAAAAACGCCGTCTGGCTGGGCGAGCGCGACTGCTCCATGCAGCGCCGCCACCAGAAAGTGATCGAAGAAGCGCCGGCGCCGGGCATTCCGCGCAAGCTCATCGAGAAAATCGGCGACCGCTGCGCCGAAGCGTGCCGCAAGATCGGCTACCGCGGCGCGGGCACCTTCGAGTTCCTGTACGAGAACAACGAGTTCTACTTCATCGAGATGAACACGCGCGTGCAGGTCGAGCACCCGGTCACCGAAATGATTACCGGCATCGACATCGTGCAAGAACAGATCCGCATCGCCTGCGGCGAAAAACTGCGTTTCCGCCAGCGCGACATCATGCTGTCGGGCCACGCCGTCGAGTGCCGCATCAATGCCGAAGATCCATTCAAGTTCACCCCGTCGCCGGGACGCATCGTCTCCTGGCACGCGCCGGGCGGCCCTGGCATCCGCGTCGATTCGCATGCCTACGCCGGTTATTATGTGCCGCCGCATTACGATTCGATGATCGGCAAGGTCATCGCCTACGGCGCCACGCGCGAGCAAGCCATCCGCCGCATGCAAATCGCGCTGTCGGAAATGGTGGTTGAGGGTATCCTGACGAATATTCCGCTGCATCGCGAACTGATGATCGATGCGCGCTTTATCGAAGGCGGCACCAACATTCATTATCTCGAGCAGAAACTGGCCGACAAGCCGGACCTGCCGAAAGGCCCGACCAGCCCTAACAAATCGGAAACGAAGGCAGACGCATGAGCTGGACAGAAGTTGTCATTGAAATTGCACGTGAACACGCAGAAGCGCTGTCCGATGCGCTGATGGAAGCCGGGGCCCTGTCGGTGTCGGTGGAAGACGCCGACGAAGGCACCGACCAGGAAAAGCCGCTGTTCGGCGAACCTGGCATGGAACCGACCGAAGCGGCGTGGGAACACAGCCGCGTGGTGGCCCTGACCGACGTCGACGCGGACCAGGCCGCCATCGTGGCCGAAGCGGCTGCGGCGATTGGCATCGAAACCACGCCGGCGTACACCACGCGCGCCGTGGCCGACGAAGACTGGGTACGTTTGACCCAGTCGCAGTTCGCGCCTATTCATATTGGCAAGAACATCTGGGTCGTTCCGAGCTGGCACGAAGCGCCGGATCCGGACGCCCTGATTCTCGAACTCGACCCGGGCCTGGCGTTCGGTACCGGCAGCCACCCGACCACGCGTTTGTGCATGGAATGGCTGGAGGCGCATCCCGCCCCCGGCAAGACCGTGCTCGACTACGGTTGCGGCTCCGGCATCCTGGCCATGGTGGCCAAGAAAATGGGCGCGGGCGACGTAGCCGGTGTCGATATCGATCCGCAAGCGATCGAATCGGCGCGCGACAACGCCAACCGCAACCAGTGCGAGATCGACTATTACCTGCCAGACAGCTTCGCCACCTCGGCCAAGCCGCATCACGCCACCGGCAAGTTCAACACGGTCGTGGCCAACATCCTGTCGAGCCCATTGAAACTGATGGCGCCGATGCTGGCCGGCCGGGTCGCCCCGGGTGGTTCGCTGGTGTTGTCGGGCGTGCTCGCGCGCCAGGCTGAAGAAGTGGCCGAAGCGTATGCGCCGTTCATCACGCTCGGCGTGTGGGCGGAGCAAGATGGCTGGGTAGCACTGCACGGCCAGCTTGGCAGCAACGTTCCACCTACCCCTCGCGGTCAATAAAGGCATGGCGCTCGCCACTCGATGCCCCCATTGCAGCACGACTTTCCGGGTCGCTTCCGACCAGCTGAAGTTACGTGGGGGCATAGTGCGCTGCGGCGCCTGCAATGAAATTTTTGATGGCAACGCGGCACTGGTCGAACTCGACGCGCTGCCGCCAGCGATGCCCTCCCCTGTTGCCGAACCGCCTGCCGCCCCGGCGGTGAGTGCGTTGGTGGATCCCGGCAATACCGTGTCCACGCTGCAAATGGATACGTCCTTCGTTCCGGTGTGGCTCAGGCCGCAACCGGTGGCGGAGCCTGTTCCTGAACCTGAGCTGGTGCAGGTGCCGGAACCGGAGCCTGTCGTGGAACCGGAGCCGGAACCCATACCCGAGCCGGAACCGGAACCGGAACCGGAACCAGCGCCGCCACCGCGCCCGAAACCCTTCATCCCGCTCTCGATCGCGACCTTTGTCGAGCCCGAGGACATGTATGACGAGCCTTACGCGGCGCCTTACGTCGAGCCGGAACCGCAGCCCGCAGCCTGGCGCGGCAAGGCCAAGACGCCGTGGCCGACGATCGATATCGGCGCGCCCGATGCATCGCAGCCGGCGTCAAGCCCCGCGCCATTTCCGGTTGACATGCCGATCGATGAAGAAATCGTTGCGATTGCGCCACCCGAAGACCTGTCCGAGCCGGAATTTGGCGAGCTGAGCTTCGACGAGTCGGTGCTCGATCTGACCTATCCGTCTGCCCCGGTACGCGATCCGAACGCACGCATCGAGCCGGTATTGTTCGAGCCGGAGCGCAAGGAGCCGACGTTTGTCGAGCCCTTGTTCGCGGAGCCGCACTTTGCCGAGCCGACGTTCGCGGAGCCGCGCCTTGCCGAACCAGTTTTCGCGGAAGCTGCCCCGGCCGAAGCGCCGCCAGCGCCCATCGTGGCCGAGCCGCATACAGCGGAGCCGGTGTTTATCGCGCCTGCACCGGTTGAACCGGCGCCGGTCGCGTCCGCGTTTGTCGAGCCAGTGCGCATCGAGCCGGCCCAGTTCGAACTGCCACCGATCGAACCCGCGTTCGACGAGCCAGTTCATGCCGAACCCGAAGTCGCCGAGCCAGCCCAGTTCCTGCCGCCGCTGGTCGAGCCTGCGTTCGACGAGCCGGTTCATGCCGAACCCGAAGTCGCCGAGCCGGCCCAGTTCCTGCCGCCACTGGTCGAGCCTGCGTTCGACGAGCCGATCCACGCTGAACCAGCCGCGCCTGAGCCAGCCCAATTCCAGCCACCGCACGTTGAGCCGGCCTTCGACGAACCGGTCCACGTCGAACCACGCGTTGCCAAGCCAGCCAGGTTCGAGCCGCAGGTGGTCGAGCACGCGTATGACGAGCCGGGGCACACCGTGCTGGTGCTTTCCTACGCCGAAGAAACCACCCCACACGACGACCAGGCGCACAGCGATGCATTGCTGAACCCAAACACCGAACCGCTCGTGCGCGACCTGGAGCATGCCCCGCTGCCGCTGCTGCGCCAGTCATCGGGCGATAATCCGGCGCAAAAGCCGGCAAAGAAGGCGGCGAAGAAACCGGCCAAGACGCCGGTCGCGCCCCCGCCACCGCCTCCCGCGCCGGTTGCCGCCGAGCCGGAGCACGACGAGCCCGATTTCCTGCGCCGCAGCCGCGAACTGGAAGAAAAACAAGGCTCGCGCCGCATCGCGATGCTGCTCGGGTCGGTCTTGCTGGCCATCCTGCTGGTGGGCCAGGGCGTCACCACCTTCCGCAACATCCTGGTGGCCAAGTTCCCTGTCATCAAGCCCGTGCTAGCCTCGGCCTGCGCCACGCTTGGCTGCAAACTCGAACTGCCGGCCCAGATCGACAGCCTGAGCATCGAAACGGGCGAGCTGCAATCGCTCGGCGCCAACGCCTTCACGCTGTCGACCCTGCTGCGCAACCAGAGCGACCTGACCCAGGCCTGGCCGAACATCGAACTGGCGCTGACCGATGGCAACGACAAGACCCTGCTGCGGCGCGTGGTAGTGCCGTCCGAATACCTGCCCAAGGGCACGATCCCGGCCAAAGGCTTCGCGGCGCGTTCCGAACAAGCCGTCAAACTGACTTTTGAAGTAAAACAGATCAAGGCGTCCGGCTACCGCATCGCCATCTTCTATCCATAAGGCACATCATGACCAAGACCACATTGATCTGCGGTTCGCTCGCATTCGACAAGATCATGCAATACAACGGCCGTTTCGGCGAAACGCTGCTGGCCGACCAACTGCACAAGGTCAACGTCTCCTTCCTGGTGCCGACCTTGCGCACCGAATACGGCGGCTGCTCGGCCAACATTGCCTACAACCTCAAGATGCTGGGCGGCGAGCCGCTGATCATGGCCGCGATCGGCCAGGATGGCGGCGAGTACCTGGAACGCTTCGAGAAGCTCGGCATCGAGACGCGCGCGATCCGCAAGATCACCCACTCGTACACCGCGCAATGCTTCGTCACGGCCGACCTCGACAACAACCAGATCAACGCCTTCCACCCGGGCGCGATGGAATTCGCGCATGAAAACAATGTCGGCGACCAGGGTGCGCTGCGCGTGGCCATCATCGCGCCGGACGGGCGTGGCGGCATGATCAAGCACGCGCGCGACTGTGCGGCGCTGAAAGTACCGTTCATGTTCGACCCGGGCCAGCAATTGCCGATGTTCAGCGGCGACGAATTGATCGAATTCATCAACCAGGCGAGCTATGTGGCCGCCAACGACTATGAATTCGAAATGCTGATGGACCGCACCGGCCTGACCCTGGCCGACATTGCCGGCCGCCTGGAAGCGCTGATCGTCACGCGCGGCGAGAAGGGTTCGGAGATTTACACCGGCGGCAAGCGCCACGAGATTCCCTGCGTGCAAGCGGCGGCGGTGGTCGATCCGACCGGCTGCGGCGATGCCTACCGCGCCGGCCTGCTGTTCGGCATCACGAACGACCTCGACTGGCCAACCACAGGCCGCCTGGCGAGCCTGATGGGCGCGATCAAGATTGCGCACCAGGGTGGCCAGAACCACGTCGTCACGGCCGCCCAGATCGCCGACAAGTTCGAAGCCGAATTCGGCTACCGCTTCTAAGTTACAAAACCGGGGTCAGAGCTTTAAATAGAAATCTTTCTAGTTAGAGCTCTGACCCCGGTTGTAGGACACGGCTGCATTTACTTTAGGAGTATCTGAGCGGCCTGCTCCGGCGTCAGGGTCGCCGATACCACTTCGACCAGCTTGCGCGTGCTGGTCAGCCCGTGCGTGATCGTGAGCGCGCTTTTCGGCACGCCCAATTCTCCCGATGAATATTTAATCAAGGCCTCGTTGGCCTTGCCTTCGATCGGCTGCGCCTGCAGCTTAAGTTGCAAAACTGGGGTCAGAGCTCTCAAAACTGGGGTCAGAGCTCTAAATAGAAATCTTTCTAGTTAGAGCTCTGACCCCGGTTGTAGGACACGGCTGCATTTACTTTAGGAGTATCTGTGCGGCCTGTTCCGGCGTCAGGGTCGCCGACACCACTTCGACCAGCTTGCGCTTGCTGGTCAGCCCGTGCGTGATCGTGAGCGCGCTTTTCGGTACGCCCAGTTCTCCCGATAAATATTTGATCAAGGCCTCGTTGGCCTTGCCTTCGATCGGCTGCGCCTGCAGCCTGAGCTTGAGCGCGTCATCGAGCACGCCGATCACCTCGGTCTTCTTGGCGTTCGGGGTGATCTGCACCGCCAGCCGCAATGCGCCCGGCAGCGCCGAACACCAAACCCGGCTCACCGCAGGCCGAACATCATCTGCACCAGGATGTGCACGATCTTGAGCAGGATCATCGCCACCATCACCGACAGGTCGATTCCGCCGATCGGCGGCACCACTTTGCGCAGCGGACGCAGCAAGGGGGCGTTGAGGGCCTGCACGAAGGGCGCCATCGGCGCCTGCGGGTTGACCCAGCTCAGGATGACTTCGATGAACAGCAAGCCGATGAAGCCGTACAGGATCCAGGTCAGGAAGGCGTACACGGCCATGATGGCCACCATTTCGAACGAGGCGCCGAAGAACAGGATCACGGACGTCGCCAGCGCCACCACCAGAAAGGCGCCGACCAGGCTGGCCCAGTCGTAGCCACCCACGCCGGGAATGATGCGCCGCATCGGCAGCACCATCCAGTCCGACAGGGCGTAGATAAATTGCCCGAGCTGCGACGGCGGACGCACGCGGATCGCCTGCATCCAGAACCGCAGTAACAGGACCCCACCAAGAATGGTGGCGATGGTGTCGACGATCAACTGAACAATACTGTACACGTGCTCTCCTTAAAAAAAAACCGCTGTGTGATACGAGTCACACAGCGGTATTTTGCCTGATCCAGGCCCAACAACCTGTTACGGACGGCTGCTGGTCGGGAAAGGCCATGCTGCTGCCGGAGCCAACACAGTTTTCGCCGCTGGCGCCGGAGCCGGTGCTGCCGCTGCTGCTGGTGCAGGAGCTGCTGCTGGCTTCGACGCTGCGTCGGTTTTCGGTGCAGCTGCCTTCTTCGGCGCTGCTGCTTTCTTTACAACCGGCTTGGCTGCCGGAGCGGCAGGAGCCGCTGGCGCCGCTGCTGGCTTGGCTGCTGGCTTCGCCGCAGCCTTAACCGGCTTTTTTGCTGCTGGCTTAGCCGCCACCTTTTTTGCTGCTGGCTTTGCTGCTGCTTTCGCTGCTGGCTTTGCTGCTGCTTTAGTTACTGCTGGTTTTTTGGCGGTCGACGTCGCTGCTGCTTTTTTGGCGGCTGGCTTGGCTGCGGCTTTGCTGGCTGCTGGCTTCGCTGCTGCTTTTTTGGCGGCTGGCTTGGCGGCCGGTTTGGCTGCGGCTTTCTTCGCTACCGGCTTGGCTGCTGGCTTCGCTGCCGACTTGGCTGCTGGCTTGGCCGACGACTTCGCTGCGGCTTTTTTCGCTGCCGGCTTCGCTGCTGCCTTCTTCGCTACTGGCTTGGCCGTGGCTTTTGCCTTGGCTGCCGGCTTGGCTGCCGCTTTTTTGGCGGCTGGCTTTGCTGCTGCTTTTTTAGCGACTGGCTTGGCGGCCGACTTGGCTGCTGCCTTTTTCGCTACTGGCTTGGCGGCCGGCTTGGCTGCCGATTTAGCTGCCGACTTGGCTGCTGGCTTGGCGCTGGTTTTTGCTGCGGCTTTTTTCGCTACTGGCTTCGCTGCTGGCTTGGCTGCGGCTTTTTTCGCTGCTGGCTTGGCTGCGGCCTTTTTCGCTGCCGGCTTGGCTGCAGGTTTGGCTGCGGCTTTCGTGGCTGGCTTGGCTGCGGCTGCTTTCGCGGCGACTTTCTTCGCTGGTTTCTCGGCAGCGGCTTTCGCGGCTGGTTTCTTTACTGCGGGTTTCTTAGCGGCTGTTGCCATTTGGGTTCTCCTTCATCTGCGATGGGAAAAAATCACGCTACAAGATTTAAAACCCGTCCGACCCGTAACTGGAGGTCAGGCGAATTATTCATCGGCACAAACGTGTTCGTGTTTATGCTAATGAATTCGGCACCAGCTGAACTGCTGCAACTCCTCAAGTTTGCAGCGCTTCAGCTATAGTCGTTTCTGAAAACAGAGACGACGGATACGGTGTTCATGGTTCGCTGTCCACATCCAAAAGCCCACAACCGTAAAAGAAAAAGCCGCCATGCCTGAACCGGATCAGGCAGTGCGGCTTTGTCTTTTGCAGAAGTTTAAGCACATATCTGTTGAATCAGCGTCCCATTTTGATCGATGATTTTGTCGTCGCGCGCGGCTTGCATCTTCGCGTTCACGTTTTGACAAATTCAATCACGTAAAGTACACGAAAACCTTGTCAGTGCGCAACCAGCACACTGCGTTTCGCTTACTTTTTTTTTCGACGGCACGCGCGCCATGCGCGCGGCGCGTTTTGAAAATCGTTTATTCGCAGTTCAATGCGCCGCCGGTTTGGCATCTGGTCACGCGCGTCCCGACAAAGCGGCGCTCCTTTTTCAGGTCGATCATCGCGCTCATCGACGGGCGCGGATTTTCTTCTTCTGCGCACAGCGCGCCGGGTCCGAACCGCTGCGCGCGGCGGTGCGCAATGAAGCGCAGGCAAGCGTTGAACATGACCGCGTCGGGGCCGGCACACTGCGCGCCATGATGTCGCCGGCGTGCGCATATTCGCGCTCGGCCGATCGCAGATTCAGCGCTTGATCTCTTCGCCGAAAGCCGCCCTCCACAGCAGCGGATTTTCCTTCGCGATCGCGCCGATCGCGTCGGGCGCAAAATTGCAATGCATTGATTCGTCACGCAAAATGCTCTGATAGCGCTCCGCCGCACCCATCATTTTGTTGTGCCGCCCGAGCGCAGGAATCAGTGGAAATCCGACGTAAAAGAACACGCCTTTCATCAAACAGGCGAACGCAATCGGCGACTTCGACAGCGCCCAATCGTCCTCCACGGCACCCGTGGTGAAGGCCGGATCGGTCGGGCGATTGATGAACGGAATGAGGAATTCTGCCTTAGCACGCATCGCTTCGGCCTCGTTGCAGGCATTGAAAATCTGCGCTTCATCGCGGCCCGGGACTGCATGATGTACTGGAAGATGTGCGAGTCAATCGCGACATCGCAGGCTTTCCGCGGCAGGTATTGGCGGCATTCGGGCGCGTGATGTGACGCTCGCTTGCGAGCACGATGTCGTTCGCGGCGGGCGAATCGGCGCCCGCAACGACGCCTGGATTTCTTTTTACGCGACGACGCTCGTCGTCGTCAAACCGTTGGGATTTTTCCACAACTCTGTCGCGCTGCATGACGCGCTCGCGCAGTTCACGTTGCGCATGCCACACCGTTCGATGCGCTGACGCTCGCGCCGTTGACCCTGTTCATGTCGTGGCGCCGCGCGCGCCTGCCTGTCTGCTCCCGCGCATGCTGTCGGAGGCCGGCGGCATGAAAGCGCTGAAAGCAGACATCGCGGCATCGAGATTGGCGAACTTTCCTTGCGCCGGTTTCAAGATGGAGATAGAGGTGGCGGTGGCGAGCATGCCCGGCCGCGGCACCACGTCGTGGAGTGCGCGTGAGGTCCATCTTGCAGTCGCTGCAAGATGGCGCAGAACCTGAGAGAGAGTCCGGCCAGGATCACCGTGCCGTAAACGGACTCGGGCGAACATGAAAGTTCGCCCGAAGCTTGAAAGACAATCAATTGAGCAGAAGCCTTCCTCAGCTCAATTTTCTGGGGATCACTCCCAGTTCAACGCGCCGCCGGTCTGATACTCGGTCACGCGCGTCTCGAAGAAGTTGCGCTCCTTCTTCAGGTCGATCATTTCGCTCATCCAAGGGAATGGATTTTCCTCTTGGGCGAACAGCGCATCCAGGCCAATCTGCTGCGCGCGGCGGTTCGCGATGAAGCGCAGGTAACCTTTGAACATGGTCGCGTTCAGACCGAGCACGCCGCGCGGCATGGTGTCTTCGGCGTACGCATACTCCAGGTCGACCGCTTCCAGGAACAGCGCCTTGATCTCTTCGCGGAAAGCCGGCGTCCACAGCAGCGGGTTTTCCATCTTGATCGTGTTGATCAAGTCGATCCCGAAATTGCAATGCATCGATTCGTCGCGCAGGATGTATTGATATTGCTCCGCCGCACCCATCATCTTGTTCTGGCGTCCGAGCGCCAGGATCTGGGTAAAGCCGACGTAGAAGAACAGCCCTTCCATCAGGCAGGCGAACACGATCAGCGACTTGAGCAGCTTCTGGTCGTTCTCCACGGTACCCGTGGTGAAGGCCGGATCGGTCAGGGTATTGATGAACGGAATCAGGAATTCATCCTTGTCGCGGATCGACTTGACCTCGTTGTAGGCGTTGAAAATCTCCGCTTCATCCAGGCCCAGCGACTCCACGATGTACTGGTACGCGTGGGTGTGGATCGCTTCCTCGAACGCCTGGCGCAGCAGGTACTGGCGGCATTCCGGCGCCGTGATGTGGCGGTAGGTGCCCAGCACGATGTTGTTGGCGGCCAGCGAATCGGCGGTCACGAAGAAGCCAAGGTTGCGTTTGACGAGACGACGCTCGTCATCCGTCAAACCGTTGGGATTTTTCCACAACTCGATGTCGCGCTGCATGTTGACCTCTTGCGGCATCCAGTGATTGGCGCAACCGGCCAGGTATTTGTCCCACGCCCATTTGTACTTGAACGGGACCAGCTGGTTCACATCGGTCTTGCCGTTGATGATGCGCTTGTCGTCGGCGTGCACGCGCTTGGCGACCGATGCGGCGTCGGCGGCGGGTTCAGTACCCGTTACGGCGGCGCTTGGCGCCACGGGGCGCGCGGCTGGCGCGCTGGCTGTTTCATCGTCCCAGGACAACATGGTCATTTCCTCTTTTCGTCTGTCTTCAATTCGGTATTGCGCGGAGCGCCGTGGCGCTCCGCCTGTTTGCCGGAGATGACTCCGGCGATGACACTATTACTGGCAGGCTTCGCATTCCTCGAAGCCATCGTCGCCCGGACGCAGGTAGCACGCCGCGCCGTCTTCCTCGGCCGCCGCCGCGGCTGCCGTCGCTGCCGCTGCGCTCGCCGCCACCTTGGCCGCCGTATCGGCCGCCGCACCCATCGCGTGGGCCGACATGCCGCCATCCACCGCCACCGCGTTCAGCGCGCCGGTCTTGGAAGTCGACTTCTCCATGTGCGTCGCCGCAATGGTGCGCAGGTAGTAAGTGGTCTTCAGGCCGCGCAGCCAGGCCAGCTTGTAGGTTTCGTCGAGCTTCTTGCCCGAGGCGCCAGCCATGTAGATGTTCAGCGACTGGGCCTGGTCGATCCACTTCTGGCGGCGCGATGCCGCTTCCACCAGCCAGCTCGGCGACACCTCGAACGCCGTTGCGTAAATGTCACGCAAGTCTTGCGGGATGCGGTCGATCTTGGCCAGCGAACCGTCGAAATATTTCAGGTCGGCGATCATGACTTCATCCCACAGGTCGCGGGCCTTGAGGTCGCGCACCAGGTAAGAATTGATCTCGGTAAATTCGCCGGACAGGTTCGACTTCACGTACAGGTTCTGGAAGGTCGGTTCGATGCAGGCCGACACGCCGATGATGTTCGAGATCGTCGCCGTCGGGGCGATCGCCACGCAGTTCGAGTTGCGCATGCCGAACTGCTTGATGCGCTCGCGCACCACGGTCCAGTCCATGGACGAGGACATGTCCACTTCCAGGTAGCCGCCGCGTTCCTCGGCCAGCAGCTTGATCGAATCCTGCGGCAGGATGCCGCGGTCCCACAGCGAGCCGCTGTACGACTCGTAGCGGCCGCGCTCTTCGGCCAGCTCGGTCGAGGCCAGGTAGGCGTAGTAGCACACCGCTTCCATCGAGGAATCGGCGAATTGAACAGCCTGGTTCGACGAATAAGGCACGCGCATCATGTGCAGGCAATCCTGGAAGCCCATGATACCCATTCCCACCGGACGGTGGCGCATGTTCGAGTTGCGTGCTTTTTCGACGGCGTAGTAATTGATATCGATGACGTTGTCGAGCATGCGCATCGCGGTGCGCACGGTTTTCTGCAGCTTGACCGGGTCGAGCTTGCCTTCCTTCATGTGCGCCGGCAAGTTCACGGAACCCAGGTTGCAGACGGCAATTTCCGACTCGTTGGTGTTCAGGGTGATCTCGGTGCACAGGTTCGAGCTGTGGACCACGCCGACGTGTTGCTGTGGCGAACGGATGTTGCATGGATCCTTGAAGGTGATCCATGGGTGGCCGGTTTCGAACAGCATCGACAGCATCTTGCGCCACAGGTCGAGCGCGGCGATCTTCTTGAACACGCGGATTTCGCCGGCGGCCGCTTTGGCTTCGTAGCCGGTGTAGGCCAATTCAAACGCCTTGCCGACCTTGTCGTGCAGGTCAGGCGTTTCCGATGGCGAGAACAGGGTCCAGTCGCCCTTTTCCATCACGCGCTTCATGAACAGGTCGGGAATCCAGTTGGCCGTGTTCATGTCGTGGGTGCGGCGGCGGTCGTCGCCCGTGTTCTTGCGCAGATCCAGGAATTCTTCCACGTCCATGTGCCAGGTTTCCAGGTAGGCGCACACCGCGCCCTTGCGCTTGCCGCCCTGGTTGACCGCCACGGCGGTGTCGTTGACCACTTTCAGGAACGGCACCACGCCTTGCGACTTGCCGTTGGTACCCTTGATGTGGGCGCCCAGGGCGCGCACCGGCGTCCAGTCGTTGCCCAGGCCGCCGGCGAACTTGGCCAGCAGCGCGTTTTCCTTGATCGCGTCGTAGATACCTTCCAGGTCGTCCGAGACGGTGGTCAGGTAGCACGACGAGAGCTGCGAGCGCAGGGTGCCGGAATTGAACAGGGTCGGGGTCGAGCTCATGAAGTCGAACGACGACAGCAGGTTGTAGAACTCGACGGCGCGCGCTTCGCGGTTTTCTTCGCGCAGGGACAAGCCCATGGCCACGCGCATGTAGAACGCCTGCGGCATTTCGATGCGCACGTCGCGCACGTGCAGGAAGTAGCGGTCGTACAGGGTTTGCAGGCCGATGTAGCCGAACTGCAAGTCACGGTCGGCGACCAGGGCCTTGGCCAGCTTGGCCAGGTCGAAGGTGGCCAGGACCGGGTCCAGCAACTCGTTCTCGATGCCCTTGGCGATGTATTTCGGGAAGTACTCTATATAGTGTGCCGCCGCTTTGGCTTGCGGCACTTCTTCGCAGAACACTTCCTTGCGGATGGTGTGCAGCAGGATGCGGGCGGTCACTTGCGAGTAAGCCGGGTCCTTTTCCATCAGCGCGCGCGCAGCCAGGATGGCGGACTTGTGCAGCTCTTCGACCGGCACGCCGTCGTACAGGTTCTTGACCGTTTCGGCCAGGATGGCGTCGGCGTCGACGTGTTTTTCCAGGCCGACGCAGGCGGCGGCGATCAGGTCGCGCACCTGGTTCATGTCGAGCAGGCGGCGCTGGCCGTTTTCAGTCACGTGGATCTGGGGGGCAGTCAGTTGCGCGGAGGCGCCTTGCGCCTCCTTCTGCAGGCGGCGCTCTTCCATGTGCTTGGCGCGGTACAGCACGTAGGCACGCGCCACGTCGTGCTCGCCCGAGCGCATCAGCGACAGTTCGACCTGGTCCTGCACGTCTTCGATGTGGAAGGTGCCGCCCGATGGCTGGCGGCGGATCAGGGCCGACACGACGTTCTCGGTCAGTTGCTCGACCAGTTCGCGCACGCGCGCGGAGCCGGCGCTCTGGCCACCGTTAACGGCCAAAAACGCCTTGGTGACGGCGATCGAGATCTTGGAGGGTTCAAAGGCGACGACAGCGCCGTTGCGGCGGATGATGCGGTAGTCGCCGCGGGCGGCGACGGCGGCGGCACTGGTCGGTGCTGGCTGGCCTGCTGCTCCAGGTGTGATGTGCAATTGGTTGATCGAAGAATCTTGGGATGTTTGCATTGAACCTCCTGGAGCGGCGGGCTTTGGTCTGCCGCCGGTTGTTATCAAGTGGACGGCGTCAATCCACCGTCCCCAACAAATATAAAAACAAAAAAACTACCCCCGCCAGCCTGGAATGTCGAGGCCGGCGCCGTAAGGCGATGGTGGGTGGATTGCGTTAAAAACTAGGCTTGCCGTGCTGCGTTATGGATGCTGAGTTATCGGTGGCAGAGCTTCAAAAACCACTATATCTAGTCGATTCATCAAATGTGGGACTAATTGTAGTACCTCACCCGGGGAGTGGCAATAGAATTAAGTAGCAATATTTTCCTGTGCGTCGCTTGACTTTTTTGACTCAGGCCGCATGAAGGACTGCCCGGTTAGCACATACTAACGGGTGCCCTTTTTTGAAGCAGCCGCCAGCTCGCGCGCCTGCCATTTTTGCGTCGCGGGGCAGCATTATAAACCGTGGGGGGAGTGGGCGTTGGATTGGGCCTGGAAGGACGCCACCCGTCTATCTCGTCGCCCCCGCGCAGGCGGGGGCCCAAGTTATTTCTGCGCAGACGCGCCATAGGCCCAGGTGTCGGCCGCCGCACCCTAGCCCTCCGGCTCCTGGATATCGAGCTTCTGCATCTGATAGCGCAGCTGCCGAAAACTGATCCCCAGCAGCAGGGCCGCCTGGGTGCGGTTGAACTGGGTTTGGGTCAGCGCACGCAGAATGATCTCGCGCTCGACCTGCTCCAGATAGTTGGGCAAGTTGCTAGGCAACTCCGCCGGCCCGCTCGCACTCACCGGCGCGGCCGCCGTGTGCGGCGCCATCGCCGCCTGCACGGCCGCCGGCACCGGCGCCACCACCGCCTCGGCCGCCGGCGCCGGCCGCTCGGCCACCCGCGCGCCCTTGAGCGACAGGTCGCCCACTTCGATCACGCCATCGTTGGCGAACGCCAGCGCCCGTTCCAGCACGTTCTCGAGCTCGCGCACATTGCCCGGAAACGAATACGTGCTCAAGGTTTCCAGCACCTGCGGCCCGAGCGCGGCTTTCTGCCCCGGTCCGGCCAGGCGCGCCAGCATGCCATCGACCAGCACACCCAGGTCGTCGAGCCGCTCGCGCAGCGGCGGCACGCTCAATTCGATCACATTCAGGCGGTAAAACAGATCCTGGCGGAACTTGCCGGTCTCGACGCACTGCGCCAGGTTCTGGTGCGTGGCGCTGATGATGCGCACATCGACCGGCTCCTCGCTGGTGGCGCCGATCTTGCGCACGCGCCGTTCCTGGATCGCGCGCAGCAGCTTGACCTGCATCGCCAGCGGCAGATCGGCCACCTCATCGAGCATCAGGGTGCCGCCGTTGGCCGCATGGAAAAATCCGTCGCGCTCGTCGGCCGCGCCCGTAAACGCGCCCTTGCGGTAGCCGAAAAACTCGGCTTCCATCAGCGCTTCGGGAATCGCGCCGCAGTTCACGGCAATGAAGGGCTTACCCGCGCGCGAACTGCGGGCGTGGATTTCGCGCGCCACCAGTTCCTTGCCGCTGCCCGACTCGCCCGTAATGGCAATCGGCGCCATCGAGCGCGCCAGCCGTTCGATCTGATTGCGCAGCGACTGCATTACGGCCGATTCGCCGATCAGGCGCGAGGCCGTGCCGGCGGCGGCCGGGCTGCCGGTCTGCGTGGACGGGGCCGACAGGCGCAGGGCCGACTGCACCATGACGCGCAGATCGTCCAGCACCACCGGCTTGGACACGTAATCGAAGGCGCCCGCCTTCAAGGCCACCACCGCGTTTTCGGCGCTGCCGTAGGCGGTCACGACCGCGATCGGGGTCGATTTGTTGGAAGCGTTCACTTCCTGCACCAGTTCCAGGCCCAGGCCGTCGGGCAGGCGCATGTCGGTCAGGATCAGGCCGTAATCGTTCTGCGCCAGGAAAGCGCGCGCCTCGCGCAGCGTTTCGGCGCTGTCCACATCGAGCCCCATCCTGACCAGCGTGATTTCCAGCAGTTCGCGTAAATCCGCCTCGTCATCGACGACCAGTACGCGGGGTGATGTCATGTTGTTGCCTTTCTGTTACTAGTGGCGCCGCGCGCTCCCAGCGGCTGCGCGAACGAAATCACAAACCGGCCGCTGGCCTTGCGTACCCCGAAGCCGCTGGCGTCGAAGCGATACTCGTAATCGAGCATCGCCGCGTTGTTCAGGCACAGCTCGCGCGCCAGGTACAGCCCCAGCCCGGTGCCCTTGCTCGAGGTCGTATAAAACGGTTCGAACAGGTGGGCCCGCACCTCGGGCGTGATGCCCGGCCCGTCGTCCTGCACGTGCAGCTCCATGCCGCCGGCCGCATCGGTGACGACGTACACGCGGATACTGCCCTCCCCGCCGCTGGCGTAGCGCAGCGCATTGGTCAGCAGGTTGATCAGCACTTCGCGCAGGTGCAGCGCGTCGAAACGCACCGGCACGGCTCCAGTGTTGCCTAACCACACTATATCATTGGCGACCCCTTGGGTTTCGTCAAATTCGGCTTTCAGCTCATTCAAAAAGGGGCCGAGCAACAACGGATCGCCGTTGGGCTGGACCTTGCGCGACAATTGCAGTATGTCTTCAACCATGCGGTTCACCCGCGCCACATTGTCGCCGACGATCTTGAGCAGGCGCGCCTGGCCCGGCTCGTGCAAGTCTTCCGCCAGCAGGGCGGTGGCGTGGCCGATGGCCGAGAGCGGATTGCGCACTTCGTGCGCGATGCTGGCGGTCAGGCGTCCCATCGAAGCCAGTTTCAGTTCCTGGGCCTGGTTTTCGATGGCGGTGACGTCCTGCAAAAAGATGACGCAGCGCTCGGACGCCTCGTCGACCGTGTCGACCCGCGCGAAACGCAGCTTGAGGTGGGCCGCCAGGTCGCGCCGCCCGCTCCAGGCGGCCGTGCCGGCGTCGCCGCCGCCGCTGTCGCGGTACGGCTTGACGGTCACGAAGGCGGCGCGCGGCCCGCCCGCGGCCGGTCCGACCTGCCGCTGCCACTCCGAAAACGCATGCGCGACCGGTTCCAGCGCCGCCACCTCGGACAGGGCAAAGCCGCTGTCGCCGTTGGCCAGCCCCAGCATGTGCTGGGCGGCCGGGTTGCCGGCGAAAATGTGCCCGTCGCGGTCGACCACGAGGATGCCGTCATCGACGTCGGCGATGACGATCTGGTTGATCGCCTGCTGGATTTTCAGGTCGGCGCCGTGGCGCGCGGCCAGTTCTTCCTGCCGGATCAGCTTGGCGGCAAGGCGGCTGACCACCATCACGATGGCGAAGAAGGCGGCGCCGTACAGCCCGGCCTGGGTGAGCGGCATGCCGGCCATGCCCAGGAACACCTGGTACAGGGAATCGATCAGCAGGAACAGGGTGACCAGCGCGGCCGAAAACAGGGCCAGCAGGCGCGGCGCCAGGATCGCGGCGCCGGCCAGCGGGAACAGGTACAGGATCACCAGGCTGCCCCGGCTCGCCGCCGCGGCCATGTACAGCACCGAAATGACCGCGATGTCGACCGCGATCTGCACCACCACCTGCATCAGGAAGTGATTGCGCACGTACACGCTGGCCAGCACGAACGCGCCGGCCAGCGCCAGGTAGGCGATGCAGGTTTCGGTATACAGATGGTGGCCGGCGCCGGCCGCGCCTTTCTGGTCGAACGCCAGATACGCCAGCAGCACCAGCGAAATGACGATGCGGGTGGCGGTCAGCGCCTGCAGCGAGCGCCAGAATGTTTCGCGCGACTCTGCCGACAGCCCGCTCCAGAAGGACATCACTCAGGCGGGCGGCAAACGGGCGTGGTCCGGGCTGCAATACTCCCGGCCGTCGGCCTTGACCGCTTCCGACTCGGGGAAGTACACGTGGCAGTGGGCGCAGGCGATCATGGTTTCCGCCTCGCGCGCCGCCGGCCGATCCTGGCGCGGGCCGGCACCCTGCCCGGGCGGCGGCGCCATGCCGCGCAGCTTGCTGCGGATGGCCGCGATCACCAGCGCCACCAGCGCGATCCAGAACAGAATGCGTGTCATGCCAGCCCCCGGTGCAAAACGACTTCAAGAACGAAACGGCTGCCGACATAGGCCAGCACCAGGGTGGCGAAACCGGCCAGGGTGAAGCGCAGCGCGGTCTTGCCGCGCCAGCCGCGCCAGCGCCGTCCGGCCAGCAGCGCGGCGAACAGGAACCACGACAGCAAGGTGAAGACGCTCTTGTGATCCCACTTGAGCACGGTGCCGAACACCTGCTCCGAAAACACGATCCCCGACAGCACGGTCAGGCTGAGCAGCACGAAGCCGATCCAGATCAGGCGAAACAACAGTTTTTCCATGGTCAGCAGGGCCGGCAGCTGGTCGAGCGCCGTGGCCAGCCAGCCCGCTTGCGGATTGCGCGCATGCAGGCGCGTTTCCTGCAGCGCCATCAGGACCGCATGGAAGGCGGCGATGGTCAGCGTGCTGTAGGCCAGGATGGCCACCGAAATATGCCAGCCGAAGGCCGGGGCGCGCCCTTCGAGCTGCAGCACGCTGCCCGGAAACACGGCCGGCAGCAGCGCGGCGGCGGCGGCGCAGGGCATGACCAGGCGGCGCAGGCCGTCGAGCGCGAAATTGCGGTTTTCGATCCAGTAGGCCGCCACCGAGATCCACAGGGCGGCGGAAATCATCAGCGCGAAGCCGATCCGCACGCTGCCGGGCGCCATCATGTCGAGCCACAGGGCGGCGCCGTGCAGCAGCCAGGCTATGGCCGTGACGGCGGAAATGAGCGTGCCCCGGGCCGTGGGGAGAATGGCGCACACCGCGTACAGCAGCGCCGCTGCGATAAGTAAGTAAGTCTGCATGCTGCAAGTTTACACTATCGGCGCGTGCTGGCGGGGACGGCGTGAGGGCGCCGCCGCCAGCCCCGTCGGCTGCCCCCTGCCAGCCTATGCTAATCGACTGCCGCCATGCGCAGCTCGTCGTTGTGATGGCGCTGCTGCTCTTCCATGACCAGCTGCCCCAGCTCGCGCTTGAGCGCATTGAACTCGGGCGCGGCCGGGTCGCGCAGGCGCGGCAGGTCGACCGTGACGTCGCGCTTGACCGTGCCCGGACGGTAGGTCATCACCACGATGCGGTCGGCCAGGTAGATCGCTTCCTCGATGCTGTGGGTGACGAAAATGATGGTCTTGCCGGTGGCGGCCCAGATGCGCAGCAGCTCGTCCTGCAGGTTGCGCCGGGTCAGCGCGTCGAGCGCGCCGAACGGCTCGTCCATCAGCATGATGGGCGAGTCCAGCGCCAGCACGCGTGCAATCGCCACCCGCTGGCGCATGCCGCCCGACAAATCCTTGGGAAAGCGCTGGCGGAAGTCGCTCAGCGACAGCATCTCGAGCAGACGGGCGACGGTGGCGTTGATGGCGGCCTTGTCCACGCCCTTGATTTCCAGGCCGAAGGCGACGTTCTGCTCGACCGTCATCCAGGGAAACAGCGCGTACTCCTGGAACACCATGCCGCGGTCCGGCCCCGGCCCCGTCACCGGGTGTCCGCCGGTGCGGATGGTGCCGCGCGTGGGCAGCGCAAAGCCGGCCACGGCGTTGAGCAGGGTCGACTTGCCGCAGCCCGACGGTCCGAGCAGGCAGGTGAACTGCCCGGCCGGGATGTCCAGGTTGATATCCTTGAGCGCGACCAGCTCGCCCCCGGCGCTGCTGAATGTCTTGTCGACGCCTTCGATACGGATCGGTGATGCAGTCATGTCAGTTCTCCAGGCCGCGGTGCCAGCGCAGCAGGTAATTGTTCAGGCGGTTCATGCCGACGTCGATCGCCAGCCCCAGCATGCCGATGGTGATCATGCCGGCCATGATCTTGTCGGACCAAAAATACTCGCGCGCTTCCAGGATGCGAAAACCCAGGCCATTATTGACCGCGATCATTTCCGAGACAATCACGACAATAAAAGCGGTGCCGATCCCGATCCGCACGCCCGACAAAATATAGGGCACGGCGGCCGGCAGGATCACGCGCACGAACATGGTGCGCTGGCTGGCGCCCAGGTTGCGCGCCGCGCGCAGGTAAATGCCGTCCACCTGGCGCACCCCGGCGATGGTATTGATCAGCACCGGAAAGAAAGCCCCCAGCGCGATCAGGAACACGGCCGGCGGATTGCCCAGTCCGAACCACAGGATCGCCAGCGGAATGTAGGCGATCGGCGGAATCGGGCGCAGCAGCTGCACCAGGGGATTAAGCCAGGCGTACACGCGCGCGTTGGCGCCCATGGCCAGCCCGAGCGGCAGCGCCAGCCCGGCGCCGATGGCAAAACCGAGCAGCACCCGGACCATGCTGGTGAGCGAGTCGACCATCAGTTCGCCCGACACAGCCCAGGCCAGCCAGCTGCCGTCCGCGTGCGGCTGCAGCGGCAGCAGGTACTCGATCCATTTATGCAGCACCGCCAGCGGCGAGGGCAACACCTGGGGATTGACCAGGCCCTGCGCCGCCGCCAGCTGCCACAAGGCGATCACCACGGCCGGCACCACCAGGCCGATTCCCACTTCACGCAACTGTCTGCTGTTCATGCCACCTCCGGAAACGTTGTTTTCATACTGTTGACCCTGTCGGGTTGTCGAACGGGGGACCTGTTCACCTTACCCCCAGGCTTTTCTTGGCCGCGTCGAGCATATCGGTCCTGACCCAGTCCCTGGCCAGCGGCGGGCGCACCATGCGCCCCACGCCGGTCTTGACCATGGTGTCGGTGGTGATCTGGATATGCTCGGCCGTCACGTCCAGCGAATACGGCGAATTACTGATCGCATCCTCGAAGTCGTCCCTGGTGATCTGGCCCTTGTAGATCACTTCGCGCACGTATTTCTCGGCGATGGACGGATGGGCCATGAAGGTGCGGGTCGCTTCGACGAAGCAGCGCATGAACTTGTCGGCCAGTACCCGCTTGCCGTTGTAGAAGGCTTCGGTCATCACCATGGTGCGCACCGGCTCGCCGATCGGGGTGTCGTAGGGTTTCATCACCTCCATCCCGAACCCCCTGTTGATGGCCTGCGACGATTGCGGCTCGGACTGCATCATGGCGTCGATATTCCTGCCCATCAGCGCCTGGTTCAGGTCGGCGAACGGCAGGTAAATCACGTGCACATCCTTGCCGGGCGCGCTGTCGGCGCTCATGCCGAATTTTTTCAGCTGGGCCATCAGCAGCACTTCCTGGATGCCGCCGCGCGTCACCCCGACCTTCCTGCCTTTCAATTCCCGAATGCCCTTGATGCCGAGATCGGGCCGCGCCACCAGGCGCGCGCCGCCCTTGGCGAAACCGGCCACCACGAAGATCGGCGCCCCGCTGGCGCGGCCCGAAATGGCCGCCTCGGACGCGGTCGCGCCGACATCGAGCTCACCGGCGATGATCGCTTGCATCACATCGAGCCCCTTGGCGAAAATCTTTTCCTCGACCTTGATGCCGCACTTGGGCGCGATTTCCTTGATGTATGAAACTGCGCCGAAATGCGCGAATTTGAGGTTGCCAAGACGGATCACATCCTGGGCGTGGCTGTGGCTGGCGGCGAACAGCGCCGCCAGTACGATGGTCTTGCCGATGAACTTCCCTGTCATGCCTGTCTCCGTTGGATGGTGCAGAGTCGATGAGGTACCGCGCGGGTTGTCATGCATGCGAATAAGACGCAACCGGTCGCCGTTTGCCGGGCCGTTGCCACATTTATTCATGCTTGCCTCAGAGAAAGATAGCCCGGAGAGAAATCAATGTCTAACGACTGGCGCAAGCTTTGCGCTGATAAGATGACGCCCCCCCAGTGAAAGAAATCAATGAAACCCATTTTGCATAAGCGTGTCGGCGCACCGTTGTTTTTCATGATGTTCGGCCTGGCTGCGATAACGACGGCGCAGGCCGGCGAGCGCCGCTGCACCTTTTATGAAGACCCGTCGGCCGATGGCAACGTGTTCGAGCCGCCGCGCTGGCCGGGCAGCCTGACGCCCGGCATGTTCGCCCAGCCCGGCATCGTGCGCGCCGGGCGCGACGACTTCTACCAGTTCATCGCCTGGCGCGCGCTGGCCGGCATGCCGCTCGACGCCGCCGCCCAGGAGCGCCTGCGCCCTTTCGACCCCTGCTGGCTGAACGAAACGAGCGAGCGGGGCGGCCACAATCCGCATAACGAGCCCGCGCTCAAGCGCGCGCTGGAAGGATGGCAAACCGAACGCGCGCGCGCCGGCGGGCCCAAGCTCGCCGCGCTGGCCATCGCCGGCAAGGACGCGTCCGTACTGAACTGCCCGGCGGACGCGTTTCGCAACGCCACCCGCACCCTGGCTATCCGCCTGGCCAGCTACGGCAACGACGCCACGCTGCGCGACTGGATCGTGGGCCAGGATGCCGTGTTCGCCAACTGCGCCGCGCCCACCGCGATGCCGGCCGAGGCCCCGGCCGGCACGCCCCAGTGGCTGCGCATGGACCGCGCCTACCAGCAGGCCGCCGCCCACTTTTACCGCGGCGCCTACCCCGAGGCGGCCGCGCGCTTCGACGCCATTGCCCAGGACGCGGCATCGCCCTGGCACGTCACCGCGCCTTATCTGGCCGCGCGCGCCGACGTGCGCGCCGCCACCGCCGCCGGCTACGACACGGTCGATGCGGCGCTGATGGCGAGCGCCTTGAAGCGCCTGGAGCCGCTGGCCGATGCCGCCACCGACACGCCGCTGCGGGCCGACGCGCGCCGCCTGCGCCAGCTGGTCATGCTGCGCACCGCGCCGGCGCAGGTACTGGCCCGGCTCGACGCAGAACTGGGCAGCGCCGCGCCGTCCGCCACGATCGGACAGGACGTGCGCGACTACAGCTACGCCTGGCGCACCACCCCATCCGCCGAACGCGGTCAACTGGCGTATGGCGCCTGGCTGGCGGCAATGCGCAGCGCGCGCGCCGCCAACGCCTCCCCGGCCGAAGCGCTGCGCCAGTGGGAAACGACGCAGCAGTTGCCGTGGCTGGTGGCGGCGCTCACGCTCGCCACGCCGCAGGCGCCGGCGCCAGCGGCACTGCTGGCGGCGGCGCAAGAGCTCGAGCCCGCCTCGCCGGCCTACCTGACGGCGCGCTACCACCTGGCCCGGCTGGCCGCGAGCGACGCCGATGCCGTTGCCATCGTCGACGCGGTGCTGGCGCTGCGCCCGGCGCTTGGCGCGGACGACGCCAACGCCTTCAAGCGCATCGGCCTGGCCCGCGCGCGCACCCTGGCCGACGTCGGCCGCTTCATCGCGCGCAGCACCGTGCTGCCGGTGCGGGGAGAAGCGCCGGTCGCCGCCATGGACGTGGCCAGCTTCCTCAACACCGGCCTGCCGCTGGACATGCTGGTCACCCTGGCGCAGCAGAAAAACCTGCCGCCCAAGCTGCGCGCCGAGCTCGAAACGGTGGCCTGGACGCGCTCCCTGCCACTCAACCGTCCCGATGTGGCCACCCGCCTGGCGCCCGCCATCAAGGCGCGCTTTGCCGGTTCGGGCCCGCTGGTGGACCAGATGCTGGCCGAAACCAATCCGGCGCTGCGGCGCGGCATCAGCGCCATGCTGCTGGCGCGCTACCCGGGCATGGTCGGCAACGTCAGCCCGTACATCCGCTACGAGGCCGACGGCGCCATGTTCGCCTACCCGATCATGCGTGCCAGCAACAACCTCGAACGGTCGCGCGAGAACTGGTGGAGCGTGTTCGCCGGCGGCACCCCGACTTACGGCAAGCGCGTCGCGGCGCCGGCCATGCCGGCCTTTTTGGCGGCCGGCGCGGCGGCCACCTTGCGCGCCGAACGCGCTACTCTGGCGGCTTTGCCGAGCGGCACCGACTATCTGGCCGGCCTGGTCATGGAGCACGCCACGCGCGAGCCGCGCGATGCGCGCCTGCCGCAGGCACTGTCGATGCTGATCCGCGCCCACGGCGGTGACGCCAGGGGGCAATACACGGCCCCCATGTTCAAGCACCTGCACGCGCATTTCGCGCGCCACGAATGGGCCAAACGCACGCCGACCCATCGCTGAAGACCGCCATCCTGATGCACCGGCGAGGCATGGTGGCCGCAGCCAGCGCCCACCATGCCTTGCTGATACACAACATTACATCTTAATAAATATTTCCAGAATACACTCAATAAAACCAACCAGGAGTCAACAATGAATTCACGCTCGTTTCAGCTGCGCCGTATGACCCTCCAGATGGGCGCCGCGGCGTTCCTGACCGCCTGCGGCGGCGGCGATGGACCGGCGCCGACCCCGACCCCGACCCCGACGCCAACACCAACACCAACCCCAACACCAACGCCGACGCCCACACCAACCCCGACGCCGACGCCAACGCCGCCTCAGACCTACCCCGGCCCCGTGCTGCCGGCGGGACTGACCCTGATCGCCGGCGACACCGGCAGCATGGTCACGACGGACGGCACCGGCGTCGACGCCCGCTTCGGCTACATCCGCGATGCGCTGATCGACAGCAAGGGCACGGTGTACGTCAGCGAAACCAGGATCGACAACCGTGGCATCTTCGTGGGGACCGGCCCGACGATTCGTGCGTTCGGACGGGATGGCGTGGTTCGTACCGTATTGTCCGCCCCGGTGCCCGCCGACGAGGCACACGCGTCCCTCGATCCCACAGGCGCCGTCCTGTCCTTCGACCGCGACGAGCAGATACGGGCAAGAGTCGGGCTCACGACTTACCTGATCCGAAAAGACGGCAGCACGACCCAGGTGCCGACCGAGCTCAACCCTACCTATCCCGACCAGTCCTTCATCGTCGGCAACGCGGCCGGCGTGCGTTACCGCATCAACTATAGCAGCGAGGGAGGGGGTACCTCGATCGCGCGCATCGGCGCCGACGGCAGCCTGACTGCGTTGGCGGGGAGCACCGTGCGCTCTTCGGAGCCGCGCGACGGCCAGGGCGCCGCGGCCCGCTTCGCCGCCATCGGCACAGATGGCATGGTGGTCGACCCGGCCGGCAATCTGTATCTGATCGACGCGGCGACGATACGCCGGGTCACGCCGGGCGGCCTGGTGAGCACCTTGGCCGGCGTCGCCAATTCCACATTGCCGGCCCAGGATGGCAGCGGCAGTGGCGCGTACTTCGACGAACCCCGATCGATCGTCATGCATGACGGCCAGCTGCTGGTGCTCGACAAGACAGGGCTGCGCCACGTCAGCACCGACGGCGCGGTCACAAGCGTCGGCCCCAAGCTGACGGCCTCGCCGCGCCCGCTCTCCGTGACGGACACGCAGCGCCTGCTCTCCGACGGCCAGGGAAACGTGTACGCCATCCACCGAAACCATGTTTCCCTGATTGTGCCCGATGGCGGCGCGTCGCTGTTTGTCGGCAAGCCCGACCTGTCCAGGTTGCCGGTGGACGGCACCGGCGCCGCGGCCCGCCTGGTGCGCCCGAAGTTCATGACGGCCGACAGCGCGGGCAACCTGTTCGTCGTCGAACAGCAACACATCGGCTACCGCATGGTCGGCTATGAGCAGGCCGGGGTGTACCTGCGCAAGGTGGCGCCGGACGGCACCACGACCAGCACCGTGACGTACGGAGGTTATCCGAGCGGCATCGCGGCGGACAGGGCGGGGAATGTGTATGTCTCGACCTTGCATTACATCGCACAAGTCCATTCGGCGACCCCGGGTGGCGCGGTCATTCACAAGTTGGGCAGCGACGGCGTCTGGAGCGTGTTCGCCGGCGCCGACGGCGAACGCGGCAAGCAGGATGGCATCGGCGCCGCCGCCCGTTTCAATGCACCGACGATTCTCGGCTTCGACAATGCCGGCGATCTGTATGTACAGGACGAGGGCAATGGCTACCGCCGCATCAGCCCGGCCGGCGCCGTGACCACGGTTGCCGCCGTGCCGCTGGAAGTGGGCCGGGTCGGCGACGACGCCGGCAACCGCTACGTCGCCGACACCGAGCGCAGCACGATCTCGCGGATCAGCGCGGCAGGCGTGTCCAGTATCGTGGCGGGCATTCCGGATCGCGCCGCCACGGTACTCGGCCCACTGCCCGGCAGCATCGAACATCCGCGCGGACTGGTGCGGATCGGCATCAACAGCTACGCCTTCATCTCTGGCAGCGCCATCGTCAGGCTGGCGCTGCCGTAAACGGCGTATCGGCATCCATTCACCTGGCCGGCCTGGTCATGGCGCAATGCCGCGCGCGACCCCGCGGTGCGCGCCTGCGCCGCCATCCTGATGACGGACGAGGCATCGTGGCCGCGGCAAGCGCCCACGATGCTTTCCGGATACACAACGTTACATATTAATAAATGTTTTCGGAATACACTTGTTAAACCCAACCAGGAGTTAACAATGAATTCACGCTCGTTTCAGCTGCGCCGCATGACCCTCCAGATGGGCGCCGCGGCGTTCCTGACCGCCTGCGGCGGCGGCGATGGACCGGCTCCCACCCCGACACCAACGCCCACACCAACTCCGACGCCAACTCCGACGCCAACTCCGACGCCGGCCTACCCCGGCCCGGCGCTGCCGGCAGGCCTGACCCTGATCGCCGGCGACACCGGCAGCATGGTGCGCGCCGACGGGATCGGACAAGACGCCCGCTTCGAAGCCATCGCCGACGCCGAGATCGACAGCAAGGGCACCCTGTACGTCAGCGATCAAAAGCGCGACAACACCGGTGGCTACTATTTTTTCGGCTATGCGATCCGCAGCGTGGGACGCGATGGCACGGTGCGCACCGTGTACACCCACTCGTTCGACAACAATCCCGGCGCCACGCTCACCCCTGGCGACCCCAGGGTGTCGATCGATGCCCGCGACCAGGTGTTTTTCACCAACCTGAGCCAGACCTATTTGCTGGGCCAGGATGGCACGGCGACGCCGCTGCCCTTCGGCCAGGGCGGCGACCGCGTCGTCACCAGCGCCGCCGGCATCAGTTACCGCATCACCTACAGCACCATCTCGCGCATCGAGGCCGACGGCAGCGTCACCTTGCTCGCTGGTGCCGACATCACGATACCCCTGGCCAGCAGCAATCCCGCTTTCTTCGGTCAGGTCGACGGCCCAGGCCGCAGCGCCCGCTTCAAGTTCATCCGCCCCGAGACCGTCGTGCTCGACCCGGCCGGCAACCTGTACCTGGCCGACGCGTCGATGCTGCGCAAGGTCACGCCGCAAGGCGTGGTCAGCACCCTGGCCGGTGCCGACGATACCGCGTCCGCGCGCGACGGCACCGGCAGTGCCGCCCGCTTCACCGAGCCGACCGGCATGGCGTACAAGGGCGGCCAGCTGCTGGTGATCGACAACGGCGTGCTGCGCCGCGTTAGCCTGGCCGGCGTCGTCACCACCACCACGACCACGCTGCCGAACGCGCGCGTCCTGCGGGCGGACCGCGACGGCACCGTGTATGTGGTCTTCCCCGACCGCATCGCCACCCTGGGTGACGACGGCCAGGTAAGCTTGTTTGCCGGCAAGCCCAACCTGTCGGAAACCTCCGTGGACGGCATCGGCGCGGCCGCCCGCCTGCGCGGCCCGCAATGGCTGACGGCCGATCCGTCCGGCAACCTGTATGCCATCGAACGGCAAACGCTCGGCTACCGCAGTACCGGCCCGTATATCAACAGCGGCGTCAACTTGCGCAAGATCACGCCGGATGGCAGCGTCACCAGCCGCTTCCTCGCCGCCGGCCTGCCCAGCGGCATCGCGGCCGACAAGGCCGGCAATGTGTATGTCTCGACCCTATGGTACGACTCGGCCAACCCGGGCGCCACGCGGGCCGGACGCGCCATTCACAAGCTCGGCCCCGATGGCGCGTGGACCGTGTTTGCCGGCCTCGACGCCGGTCCGGATGAGAAAACCGACGGCACCGGCGCCGCCGCCAGGTTCAGCGCGCCGCGCATTCTCGGCTTCGACAAGGCCGGCGACCTGTACGTGGAAGATGCCGGCCCGGTGATCCGGCGCATCACGCCCGCCGCAGTGGTCACCACGGTCGCCAGCGCGCCCCCGGAAGTGGGCCAGGTGCTCGATGACGCAGGCAACCGCTACGCCGCGGACACGGCGCACAGCACGATCCAGAAAATTGTCCCAAGCGGCGTATCGAGCATCGTCGCCGGCACGCCGGACCGCGCGGCGACCGTGCTCGGCCCCCTGCCCGGCGGCGTCGAGCACCCGAAGGGCCTGGTGCGGATCGGCATCAACAGCTACGCGTTTATTTCAGGCAACGCCATCATCAGGCTGGCGCTGCCGTAATCGGGCGCGCGCGGTGTGAGGAGACCGGCCCGGCGCCGGTCTTTTTTCGTTGTGACTAGGGTAAAATGACGCCACAACCGGCACTCGCCGGCATCGCCCTATATATTAGTCAGGTCTGCCATGCTAGATAACTTAACCCAACGCCTTGCCAAGGTCGTCAAGACCATGCGCGGTGAGGCGCGTCTGACCGAATCGAATACCGCCGAGATGCTGCGCGAAGTGCGCCTGGCCCTGCTCGAAGCCGACGTGGCCCTGCCCGCCGTGCGCGAGTTCATCAGCCGCGTCAAGGAAAAAGCCCTCGGCGAAGAAGTCATGGCCTCGCTCAGCCCGGGCCAGGCCCTGGTCGGCGTGGTCCAGCGCGAGCTCGGCGCGCTGATGGGCGCGGACCTCGGTCCCGAAGCGTCGCAGCTGAGCTTTGCGCAGCAGCCGCCGGCGATCATCCTGATGGCCGGTCTGCAAGGTGTGGGCAAGACCACCACCGTCGGCAAGCTGGCCAAGTACCTCAAGGAAGAGAAAAAGAAGAAGGTCCTGACCGTCTCGGCCGACGTGTACCGTCCGGCCGCGATCGCCCAGCTCGAATCGGTGACCAAACAGGTCGGCGCCGACTTCTTCCCATCGGCCGCCACCGACAAGCCGGTCGACATCGCCCTGGCCGCGCTGGACTGGGCCCGCAAGCACTACCACGACGTCCTGATCATCGATACCGCCGGCCGCCTGGGTATCGACGAAGCGATGATGCAGGAAATCTCCGCCGTGCACGCGGCGGTCAACCCGATCGAAACGCTGTTCGTGGTCGACGCCATGCTGGGGCAGGATGCGATCAACACGGCCAAGGCCTTCAACGACGCGCTGCCGCTGACCGGCATCGTGCTCACCAAGCTCGACGGCGACTCGCGCGGCGGCGCGGCGCTGTCGGTGCGTCACATCACGGGCAAGCCGATCAAGTTTGCCGGCGTATCCGAAAAACTCGACGGCCTGGAAGCGTTCGACGCCCAGCGCATGGCCAACCGTATTCTGGGCATGGGCGACATCCTGGCGCTGGTGGAAGAAGCGCGCAAGGGCGTCGACAGCAAGGCCGCGGCCGACCTGGCCAACAAGATCAAGGTCGGCGGACGCTTCGACATGAACGACTTCAAGTCGCAGCTGGGGCAGATGAAGAAGATGGGCGGCATGTCGAGCCTGATCGACAAGCTGCCGGCGCAGTTCCAGCAGGCGGCGGGCGGCGCCAACATGGACCAGGCCGACAAGCAGGTGCGGCGCATGGTCGGCATCATCGATTCGATGACGCCGCAGGAACGCGCCAAGCCGGAACTGATCAAGGCCACGCGCAAGCGCCGCATCGCCGCCGGTGCCGGCGTGCAGGTGCAGGAAGTGAACCGCATGCTGGCCCAGTACGACCAGATGCAGGCCATGATGAAGAAATTCAAAGGTGGCGGCATGATGAAAATGATGCGCTCGATGAAGGGTATGATGCCGGGCGGGATGCGCTAAACGCGGCGTTTCCACATACGTTTCCTCCAGCCCCAGACCGTCAGACCGTCGTCCCCGCGCAGGCGGGGACCCAAGTTAGCGAATCAGCGTCGAACTTGGATCCCCGCCTGCGCGGGGATGACGGCAACAGCAAAATCGCCTTCCGGGCCTTAGTTCTGGCTTTTCCCTATGAAAACGCCGAAAAATTCTTGAAAAACACTTGCGTCATCGGTAAATCCCCACCAATATAAGCCGTGCGATGAATTGCGCAATTTCCCATGTGTTCGTTAAGGAGGCTTGAAGATGGCAACAGCCAAAAAAACCCCAGCAGCAGCGCCAGCAAAAAAGGCTGCCGCAGCTAAGCCAGCCGCAGCGGCAAAGCCGGCAGCAGCGAAGAAAGCCGCTCCAGCAAAAGCTGCGGCAGCACCAAAAGCAGCAGCCGCAAAAAAACCTGCAGCAGCCCCACGCAAGCCGAACGCCGCCTTCATGAAGGCGATGACTCCGTCCGCCGTCCTGGCAGCCGTGGTTGGCGCGACTCCGCTGCCACGCACCGAAGTCACCAAAAAAGTCTGGGATTACATCAAGAAGCTCGATCTGCAAGACGCGGCCAACCGCCGCATGATCAATGCCGACGACAAGCTCAAAGCAGTCTTCGGCGGCAAAGCACAGGTATCGATGTTTGAAATGACCAAACTCATTTCCGACCATCTGAAATAAAAAACAGATTGCTCGTCCAAGCCTGATTACAAAAAGCCCCGGTTTCACAACCGGGGCTTTTTGTTTTTCCAGCTCGTGCAATGAAGCGGGCGCCGGACACACTGTCCGGCGCCCGTAACGCTATGCCAGACGCGGCGTCAGATCCTGCAAGGCGCTACCGGCCTGCAAGTTCTGGACTGCCGCGCCGAACGGCGCCGCCGCCAGCAAGGCGTCCGCCGGCGCCAGCGACAAGGCCGACAGATTGCCATTCCTGGCGTACTGGTAAGCCAGGTCGCCGCCGATGGCCGCGGTATCGCTGCCGCCCAGGTGGAAGCCCAGCAGCGAGGACGACAAGGCCCAGCTGGTCAAGGCCGGATTGGCGGTGCGCGCCTGATCGAAGGCCGTTGCCAGCCCATCGAAATTGAAGCGCTCGACCTTCTTGTTGTTGATCGCGCTGGCCGATGCCGCGTTGTAGTCGCTGCCGCCTTCGATCACCACTTGCAGATTGGCCACGCTGCGGTTGTTGGCGCTGAGGTACCAATCCTTGAAGGTCAGCTGCTCGCTGGCCCCGGTCACCAGCACCAGATCGTTGCCGGTCTTCTTGAACAGCAAGTCCGCATACGTGACGCCCTTGCCCAGCGACACCGTGTTGTCCTTGCCGATGCTGGCCGCGACCGTATCCTGGCCATCGCCTCGGTTAAACGCAATGATGTCGGCGCCGGTCGACGTGACGATGCTGTCGTTGCCCGTGCCGCCGATGAACAGCTCGTTGCCGCTGCCACCGGTCAGGGTATCGATGCCCGCGCCGCCATCGAAGACGTTCTTCCCGGCCGTATCGTTCAAGGTATCGGCGCCCGCCCCGCCCTGCAGGATATCGTTGCCATCGGCGCCAGCGAGCACATTGTTGGCGCCATTTCCGATGAGCAGGTTGTCGAGCAGGTTGCCGCTGCCATTGATGAGCAGGGTGCCGGTCAAGGTCAGCGCTTCGACGTTGGCGCCCAGCGTATGGGTCACGCCGGAGAGCACCTGGTCGACGCCTTCGGCCGCGTTCTCGGCCACCGTGTCGGCACTGTTGTCGAGTACGTACACATCATTGCCCTGGCCGCCGGTCAGCTTGTCCGCCCCCGCGCCACCGTCGAGCCGGTCGTTGCCGGCCGCGCCATTGAGGGTGTCGTTGCCGCCCATGCCACTGACGGTGTCGTTACCGGCGCCGCCGTTGAGAAGGTCCGCATTGGCCGTGCCGTTCAATACCAGGTCGGCCACGCCGACCACCACGTCGAAGACATCCGAGACAGCCAGACTGCCGCTGTCGGTGGCCGTCACGCGCACGCTGGTGGTGCCGGTGGCCGTCGGCGTGCCGCCGAAGGCGCGCGTGGCCGGGTTGAACGTCAGCCAGGCCGGCAAAGGCGCGCCATCGGCCAGCGTCGCCTTGTAGCTGAGTTTGTCACCCGTGTCCGGATCGGTGAAGGCCGCCGCCGCCACCGTGTAGGCGAACGGGGTACCCGGCGCCGCTTTCTGGTCGGGCAGCGCCGTGGCCAGCACCGGCGCGCGGTTGGCCGCGCCAACCACCAGGTTGACGCCTTGCCCGGCGCCGTTGCCGCCACTGTCGGTGCCCCACAGCTGGAACTGGAGCGTGCCGATATTGCCGGCCGCCGGGGTGCCCGACAACACCCGCGTGACCGGGTCGAACGTCAGCCAGGCCGGCAGCGCCGCGCCGCCCGCCATCTTGACGCTGTAGGTGACCGTATCCCACACATCCGGGTCGGTCACGGTATCGACCGGCACCGTGTAGCTGAACAGGGTATTGGCCTTCGCTTGCAGGGTCGGCAGATAGCTTTTGACCGTCGGCGGGCTGTTGTGGTTGGCGCGATCGATCACCGTCTGCAATTTGGCCTGGTCCCACACCGCGCCGCTGGCGAACTCGACCCTGTCGATCTTGCCGTCCGTTGCCGCCCCTTCCTCCGTCTGGCCGCCGGCAAAATAATCCATGAACGCGATCTGGTCGGTCCCGCCCTTGAGCATCAGGAACACATCATCGCCCTGCTGCATTGCCGATACGTCGATCTCGGCGATGCCGGCGCCGAAGCGCAGGATGTCGATGGCGCCGGCGATATCGCTATTCTTGATGGTATCCTTGCCGTCGCCCTTCTCGAAGACATACACATCGTCGCCGGCGCCGCCCTCGATGTAATCGCTACCCTTGGCGCCGGTCAGCACATTGTTGCCCGCGTTGCCCCACAGGCCATTGGCGAGCGCGTTGCCGGTGGCATAGAGTGCCTCGTCGCCGTTCAGTGCCAGGCGCTCGAGGTGCTCGCCCAGGGTCCAGCTGACATTGGCGCGCACGAAGTCGTCGCCCTGGCCGGCAGCTTCCTCGATGCGGTCGCCCGCGTCGTCGATTTCGTAGTAATCGTCGCCGCCGCCGCCGATCATCAAGTCCAGCCCTTCGCGCCCGAACATGGCATCCTTGCCCAGGCCGCCGATCAGGGTATCGTTGCCTTCCAGTCCCAGCAGGTTGTTGTCGGCGTCGTTGCCGGTGATGAGGTTATCGAGTTCATTGCCGTTGCCGCGCACGGCCTCGCCCACCAGCGTGAGGTTGTCGACGCCGTTGGCGAGGATATACGTGGTGTCGTAGCTGCGGATGATGGTGTCGCGGCCCTCGTCGGCCATTTCGTTGACCTGGTCGCTTTCGCTGTCGGTCAGGTAGGTATCGTCGCCCAGTCCCCCGCTCAGGATATCGGTGCCGGCGCCGCCGTCGAGCCGGTTATTGCCCTCGTTGCCGGTCAAGGTGTTGTCGGCATCGTTGCCGCTGCCGTCGGCATCGGCGCTGCCAGTCAACAGCAAGCCTTCGAGTTCGGCGCCCAGGGTGTAGGTCAAGCCCGTTGCGACGGTATCGAAGCCGGCGCCGCCGGCCTCGACGATCTGGTCGTCCAGGGTATCGACCACGTAATCGTCGTTGCCTTCGCCGCCGGCGAGCGTGTCGGCGCCGGCGCCGCCATCGAGGGTGTCGTCGCCCTGGCCGCCATGGAGCGTGTCGGCGCCGCCACCGCCGCCGAGGCGGTTGGCGTGGCTGTTGCCGGTGAGCTCGTTGGGCAGCGCATTGCCGCTGCCGTCGATGGCGCCGGTGTCTTCCAGCACCAGCGTCTCGACATGGTCCGGCAGCGCATACGTGGCGCCGGCCCGCACCGTGTCTTGGCCCTGGGCCGCGCTCTCGACCACCAGGTCGGTACTGGCGTCGACGATGAAGACATCGTTGCCCAAACCCCCAATCAGCACATCGTTGCCGGCTCCACCGTCGAGCCAGTCGTCGCCGGCGCCGCCGTCGAGGCCGTTGACCGAAGCGTTGCCGAGCAGGCGGTTGGCAAGCGCGTTGCCGATGCCGTCGGCCGCGCCGGCGAGCGCGTCGAGCTCCAGGTTCTCGACGTTCGCCGACAGGGTCGTGCTGGTCGAGGCACGCACCGTGTCGTTGCCCTCGCCGGGCAGTTCGACAACGATATCGGCCGCGCTTTGCACCAGGTACAGGTCGTCGCCGGTGCCGCCACTGGCGCTGTCGTCGCCGAGGCCGCCGTCGAGCGTGTCGTTGCCGGTGTCGCCAGCGAGCGTATCGGCGCCGTCGCCGCCATCGATGCGGTCGTCGCCGCCGGCGCCATGGATGTTGTCGGCCTTGCCGTAGCCGGCAAGGAAGTCATTGCCCTTGGTCGGCAGCAACGCCTGCTCCAGGATCGCAGCCAGGTTCCAGCGGGTGCCGTCGTGGAACTCGATCTGCTCGATCCGGCGTCCGGTGCCGGCCTCTTTCTCGAAAAATCCCGCAACGCGCAGGCTGTCGCCGCTGCCTTTCAACTGCAGCAGCAAATCGTCATTGGCGCGGGCGATGCGCACCGCGTCCGGGGTGACCCCGGCGCCCAAGCGGATTGCATCGGTCTTGCCCGGCGTGTCATCGGATTCGTTGATCAAATCCTGGCCGCCGCCGGCACCGAACACGAACACGTCGCTGCCCGCGCCGCCGGTCAGGCTATCGTTGCCGGCGCCGCCGTCGAGCGTGTCATCGCCCTCGCTGCCGAGCAGCCGGTCGTCGCCGCTGCCGCCGTCGAGCGCATCGGCGCCGCCATTGCCGGTCAAGGTGTCGTTGCCGCCGAAGCCAGCGAGCTGGTCGGACAACTCATAGCCCGCCAGGAAATCGTTGTTGCCGCCGCCCAGCAGCACGCGGCGCTTGACCTCGGCCACATCCCATACCTCGCCGGCGGCAAATTCAATGCGCTCGACCTGGTAGCGCTGATCGTAAAAATAATCTTCGAGCGTTACCGTGTCGCCGCCGGCGACGCTGAGCACCAGCGCATTGCCGGCCCGCCTGGCGCTGGTGTTGGCCACCGTCGCATGGGCGCCGAAGCGCAGCACATCGACCTCGCCCGGCTTGCCTTCCAGATCGCGCAGCACATCCTGGCCATCGCCGCCTGCGAACTGGTACAGATCGGCGCCGCCCTGACCTTCGAGAAGATCGGCGCCCGCGCCGCCGAGCAAGACATCGTCGCCGGTGCCACCCGCCAGGCTATCGTTGCCGGCGCCGCCGTTCAGGCTATCGCGCCCTGCGCCGCCCAGCAAGGTATCGTTGCCGCCGGCGCCGCCGATGCCGTCGTCGCCGGGGAAACCGGCCAGCAGGTCGGCTTGCTCGGTCGGCGCCAGCACCCGCTGCTTGAGCTCGGCCACGTCCCACACGGCGCCGTCGCTGAATTCGATCCGTTCGAGCTGGGTGACCAACTGCGTGTCGTAGGAAAAGAAACCGCTGACCGTGACACTGTCGCCGCTGCCGAAATCGAGCACCAGATCGTTGCCGACGTGGCGCGCGAGGGTCGCCGACGCGCTGATGCCGGTGCCCAGGCGCAGCACGTCGACCATGCTGTCGGCCCCCCAGCCGTTATTGTCGGTGATGGTATCGCGCCCGTCGCCGCGCTTGAAGAGATACACGTCGCTGCCGATGCTGCCGTCGAGCACATCGTCGCCGCGGCCGCCTTCGAGGGTATCGTCGCCGGCGTAGCCGAAGATGGTGTCGTTGCCAGCCAGGCCGGCGATAGTGTCGTTCACCTCGTAGCCATACATCGCGTCGGCCTGTTCGGTGGCAATGCCGATCATGGTCTTGATCTTGGCCACCGACCACACGGTCTGATCGGCGAAAACGATCTGGTCGATCTCATTGCCCCCGGCCCCATCGCGGTAAAAGTAATCCTTGATCGTCACTTGATCGTCGCCGCCGAAGGACAGCACCAGGCTGGCGGCATCGCGCCGCACCGCGGTGCCGGCCGGCGTCAGGCCGGCGCCCAGGCGCAGCGTGACCAGCTTGCCTTCGGCACGCTCGTAAGTGTGGATCACGTCGTCGCCGTCGCCGCGGTTGAACAGGAACACGTCATTGCCGCCGCCGCCTTCAAGCAGGTCATAGCCGGTCCCGCCGTGCAAGGTATCGTGGCCGCCCAGGCCGGCGAGCGTATCGTTGCCGGCCAGCCCGTTCAGGATATCGTTGCTGGCGCCATAGCCGTACAGCGCCTCGCCGTCGGCGGTCGGCACCAGCACCATGGCCTTGATCCTGGCGATATCCCACAGCGTGCCATCAGGGAATTCAATGCGTTCGATTTGCAAATAGCCCAAGGCATCGTTATGGAAATACTGGCGTACGGTGACCGATTCCGCGTCGCCAAAACGCAGCACCAGATCGCTGCCCTCCCGGCGCACCCGGGTGGCGTCCGGCACGAAACCGGCGCCCAGGCGCAAGGTGTCGATGGCCTGGTCGCCGTTGTCGTAGTCATGAATGATTTCATGGCCATCGCCTCGTTCGTACACATACACATCGGCGCCCGCCCCGCCTTCGAGCAAATCGTCGCCGACGCCGCCGTGCAGCAAGTCGCTGCCGCCCAGGCCGATCAAGGTATCGTCGCCGGCCGCGCCATCGATCCAGTCGGCGCGCGCAGCTGCCCCCTGCAGTACATTATTGCCGCGGTTGCCCAGGAGCATGCCAGCATCGAGCGCATAGCCCACCGGGGTCGGATACGGCAATTGCGCGCCGATCGCGCGCAGACGGTCCAGTTCGAGCGGCACGCCGTCCGCTTTCAGGCGCGCCAGCAGGCGCGCCATCGCCACGGTGTCGTCATAGCTGGTGCTTTGCCCGAGTTTCGCCGCCAGACTGTTGTTCAGGCGTGCCGGATCGAAGGCGTCGAAGCGGTCCTGGTCGACCGAGTAGAACACGCCGTCGAGCCAGCCCTTGTCGAACGCCTGGGTGGATAGGCTGAGCGCCACGCGGTCGGCGATGAAGCCGAACCGTTCGGCGATATAGCCTTGCTCGAAACTGACGCCGAACGAATAGAAGGCACGGCTTTCGATCAGCTTCTTGCTGATATCGACGCCCGCCAGCGATTCGAGTATCCACACCTTGTCCATTGTGCTCAATTCGCCGCTGCGCACCCGCCCATGGCTGGCATAAGCCGCGTCCAGGCCGGTCCACTTGGCCATGAACTGGTCGATGTCATCGACGACGGCGGCCTTGCCCCGTCCGATCAGCCCGCTGACATAGGCGCGCAGTTCCAGGTTGTCCTGGAGCGCGTACGACAGGTCGCGCACGCTGCCGAAGCCGCGCAGGCGCGGCAGCATCGCCACCTCGCCGTCGAGTTCGAGCTGCTCGTCCAGATGGCGGGCCGGATTCGAATCGGTCAGCGCAAAGTTGACGGCCAGCTCGATATCGGCCACCAGCCGGGTCTGGCCATCCTGCACGAATGCGCCCTCGGCGATGATGCGGTTGTCGTTGCTGGCAATCGTCACCTTGGTCGACTGCGTGCCAATCGAAGTGATGCCCAGCTGGTCGAGCGTTTTCAGCTCGCCCGCCTGCGAAATGCCATCCTGGTTGGCGTCCTGCCAGACCAGCAGTTCGCTGAACTTGGCGTCGCGGCGGTCGATCACGCCATCGAGGTTGCCGTCGAAACGACGCTTCAGGCTGCTGAAGCCATCTTCCTGGGCATTGCCGAACAGCTCGGACAGATTGTCGACGAAGCGGTTCTTGTTCTCGTCCGACACCAGGATGCCGTCGGCGGGACTGATCCAGCCGGTGCGCTCGGCGATCGCGTCGCCATTGAAGTCGAAGTACACGCTCGACTGGTCGGAACCGACCGAATTGATGATGCCATCGTGGTTCAGGTCCAGCACCAGCGGGTCGATGCGGGCGCGCGTGCGGTTCGGATCGAACGGCGGCTTGGTCGGCACTTCCTTCTCGGCTTCCGACAGATGGATCTCGAGCTGGCCGTTGGACCAGTTTTCGATGGTCAGCGCACCCTCGGGGCCATTGATCAGCAGGGTCGAGCCCTCGACGGTGTAGGAAACCTTTTTATCCCACGAGAAGTAGACCGTCTCGCCCTTCTTGCGCCATGCGCCATCGATATAGCGGCGCACGAAGCGCACCGTACCCTGGCCATCGCTGTCGCGGATGGTGTCGCCCCCTGCCGTCTGGTAAAAGTCGAAGCCGGCGCCGCCTTCGAGCGTGTCCGAACCCTGGGTGTCCCACTTGTCGGTGGCGCCCTTGAGCACATCGTTGCCGATGCCGCCTTGCAGGGAATCGTTGTCGGCCTGGCCGTCGAGGGTATCGTTGCCGTCGCCCCCGATCAGGGTATCCTTGCCCTTGCCGCCCAACAGCTTGTCGTTATCGCCGCCGCCGTCGAGCGTGTCGGCGCCGATGCCGCCGTCGAGCGTGTCGTTGGCTTCGCCGCCGGAAAGGTTGTCGTCGCCGCTGCCGCCTTCCATGTAATCCTTGCCCTTGCCGCCCGTCAACACGTCCTTGCCGCCCATGCCGTACAAGTGATCCTCGCCCTCGCTGTAGCCGGGCGCATCGCCCGCGGCGGCGCCGAAGATGGTCTTGTGATCGAGAGGGGAAGGGGTGAGGCGGCGGTCGGTTTTCAGGTCGAGGAACAGGCGGTCGCCGGCCGGCCTGTCGGCACTGTCGGTCTTGTTATCGGCGAGCACGGCCACCAGCATCGCCGCCCGGTCTTTCAGGTAATTCTCGGTCAGCTGGCCGTCGCCGGTCTCTTCGTTGAAAACGTCGAGTTCGCCGTCGTTATTGAATGGCGCATAGTTGGCGCCCACCACGGCGAACGGCAGCATTTCGCGCAGCGCGTAACGGATCGCGACGGCTTCACCGCTGGAACCGGGCACATTGGCACGCGCAGCGATGGCCTCGCTGCCCAGACCGACCAGATTGACCAGTTTCAGCGAGCCGTTGAGCTTGGCGCGCACTTCATTGACCGCCTTTTGCAAAGCCGCGTTGTTGCTGTACTCGAGGTCGGGCGGCGTGGGCGCCACTTCGGCTCCGGCCAGGATGGTGCGCAAGCTGTCCACCACTTTTTCCAGCGATTCGAGCGGCTTGTGCGAGGCCGCGTCGAGGATGCCGCGGGCGTCGACCAGGGTCAGCGCCGGGTCGATCCGCTCCAGCAATTCGGCCACGCTGAGCGCCTGGTTCAGCAAGTCGAGACTGTGATTCGATATTTTCTGGTTTTCGATAAAGACCGGCACTTGCTGCCCGAGGGCCTTGGTGAAGACACCCCCGGCACCGGAAATGATCTCGACGCCGGCGTCGCCGTATACATGGGTGAGTTTTGCGCCCACGGCGGACGGCGCATTTCCATTGAGCATGATATACGGCACGCTGATGCCGGGCGCTTCGAAAATGATGCCCTTGCCGACGTTCTCGATATGGCTGGCGGTAAACGCCGTCGCCAGGTGGCCGCCGAGCGAATCGCCGGTGACGTCGAAGATGGTGCCGGCGGGCAGTTTGGCACCGTCGGCGGCGAACAGTTTTTTATAAAAGTCCTCGAGCGCGGCGATCTGCAAGCCGGCCAGGCCGGTCTGGAAGATGAAGGCATCGGCGGCGATATCGCGCGCATCGCCCGAGGTCGCGCTGGCCAGCTCGGTGCCGCGGAAGGCGATCACCAGCTTGCCGGTATCCTTGGCCCGGAACACCGAGGCGGCGAAGCCCGTGTCATCCGAATAATGGTAGACCAGGGAATAATGGGCCGTCACTTCTTTGGCGTGCTCGTCGCTTGCAAACTGGAAGACGATATGGTTGCTGCTGCTTTGCAGATCTGCCTCGGACATGCTCGATCCCGCGAATTCGGTATAGGCGGCGCGGGCCAGCATGGAAAGCCGATAGGTCTCTTGGATATTCACTGTCTACCTTTACTGGTTAAAATAGCTTCGATAAGTCCCTGGGCGCCGGAAGCGAGCCGGCTGCCGCAAAAGTCGTAGGGTGTGTTGCTGTCGTAAGGTGCCGGCGCATCGGGAAACGCAGCCCGGCTGCGCCATCCGCCGGCGTACGCGTACGTCACCGCGCGCCCCACCAGAGCGCCTGTGGCGCGCTCGCTCATGGTCCAGCGCATGGCGCACAGGCGCAACGTGGCCGCCGGTACGCTGCACGGTTCCATGCGGTGCTCGAGCAGATACGTGCTGGTGAGGGCATCGATGCGGTAGGCGCGAAAGCAGGCGCGCGGCAGCGGCAAGGCGGGGCCGGGCGCAGCGCTGCACAGATTGTCGACCCGGTAATAACCCGGCGCGGCCGGCTGGCCGTCGAGCGTCAGGCGCCGCGGCGCATTGCGTCCGCTGAAGGGCCCGCCATCGACAGCGGCCGCGACGCTTGCCGAATCGAATTGAAACTCCACATAGGCCAGATGCTTGCCCACATGGTTGGCGGTATAGGTGGCGGCGATATCGGCAATGTCGCCGCTGCCGCCGATGCCGACCGGGTGCACGGCCAGACTGTCGAGCCGGTCGATATGCCGGGCAATGTGGTCGCCGCCATCGGCGCGGCAGGCTGGCCTGAAATAGCGCCACTCGCCGTACAAGCGGTCGATATTCACCAGCCAGAAAGCGGCAAAAGGCGCGCCCAGCATGCCCGCCGCGGCCAGCGTGCGCGCCAGCGCCCCCGCACGCCCGCGCGCGGCGCGCCGGATGGCGAACCACAGGACGAGCGTGACGGCGCCGTAGCAAAGCAAGCCGATCAGCGGATCATGGCCAAAAAATGGCTTCATGCCCGGCGCCCGGACGCGCGCGGCAAGGATGCCTGGCTATAGGGAGCGGCCGGTTGCTGCTGCGGGAAGTGGGGAGAAACAGCTTGTGGGCGCGGTGTGCAAACTTCTTGCCACACCCTGAAAAACGTTTGCTTGCGGCTTGCTTGTGGGTTCATGCGGATGAAGGCCTCGGCCGATTGGCAATATCGGCTGATATTTACGTGAAAATATAGCTCAAAAGCTACAATTTCGCCATGGAATTATTGACCATTCCATACATATACCAATTTCCCCACAGCATCGGGATAAAAAAAGCCCCGCTTTCACGAGCGGGGCCTGGATCGGAGGTGCGCCTCAGAAGCCGAAGGCCGCTTTCATCAGATGGAACACCCTGGTGTTTTCCATCGTTCCCTTGAACACGCCCGACCCGGCGCCGGTGGCGAACAGCTTCACATCGCCGCCGCCATGGGTCTCGCTGGTCAGGCGCACGCCGGTCTCCTGATGGTAGCCGTCGGCCAGCGCATGCGCGCTGTCGACGTCGGCCCGCTGATGGGAACGGTTCGGACCATTGCCGAACACCAGCGCGGTGTACGTCTTGCCATCGGCATCGCGCGCCGGTGCGCCATCGCCCACATTGCGCACGATATCGAGGATCGGATTACCGCGCCTGGCGTAGCCGTTCATCACGATGGTGTGGTCATGGTCCGCGGTGACCACCAGCAGCGTATTGCGCAGGCCAGGATCGAGCGCCTCCATCTTGTCGAGCGCCGTCTTGATGGCGTCATCGAAGTCGATTGTCTCGGCCAGCGCATTCTTCACGTTCGTGTCGTGCAGCGCGTGATCGATCTTGCCGCCTTCGACCATCAGGAAAAAGCCCCTGGGGTTGGCGGCAAGCAGATCGATCGCCTTGGACGTCATCTGCGCCAGCGCCGGCTGGCCGGCACGCCGGGCCAGGGCGTAATCGAGGTGGCTCGCATCGCTGTAGATGCCGACGAATTTCTTCCCCTGCGGCGCGGCCTGCATCTGGCTTGCATTGGCCGCCACCGTATAACCGCGCGCCGCGAATTCGGCCATCATGTCGCGCCCGTCGGCGCGGCCCTGCGGATTGCGCGCCGCGTCGAAGGGCGTGAAGTGATTGCGCCCACCGCCCATCAGCACATCGACGCCATCCTTCAACGCCGGGTTGTAGCCGGCGCCGCCCGGCACCACCTGCGCCGCGATCTGATAGGCCATGTCGCGGTCGCACACATGCGAGAAGGTCGATGCCGGCGTGGCGTGGGTCAGCTCCGTGGTCGTGATCGCGCCCACTGACTTGCCGGCGGCCTTGGCCAATTCGAGGATGGTGGCGGCCGCGCGCCCGTTGCCAGGCGGGCAGGCATCGATGCTGGCATTGCCGTTGGCGTCCTTTTTGGGCCCGAACGGCTTGGCGTCGGCCATCGAGATCACATCGTTGTTGATCTTGATGCCGGTCATGTACGCCCCCATCGACGGTGCGCTGTCGGTGGTCTGGGCATCGTTCGAGTACGTCTTGATGCGCGCCGAGCGCGCCATCCGCTCGAAGTGCAGCAAGCCCTCTTCCTTGTAGCGGTGGATGCGCGCGGCGGTGATGGTGGTCGGGCCCATGCCGTCGCCGAGGAAGAAGATGATATTTTTCGCCGCTGGTGGCGCTGCGGCAGCGAAGGAAGGCGCCAGCGCGCACGAAGCGGCCAGCAGGAGCATGGGAAAGCGGGATGGCGTCATGGTAGGTCTCATAAATGGGGCGCGGCTTACCAGCCGGCGGCCGCCTTGATCAGTTCAAACACGCGGGTGTTATCGATGGTGCCGCCGAAGCGCCCGGCGCCGGCGCCGATGGCCCCCAGGTACACATCGGTGCCGCTGTGGGTCTCGTAACCGGGCTCGGTGCGCACCACCGCCTCCTGGCGGTAATCGTCGGCGCTCACCTGGGCGCTGGTCAGGTGCGGAACCGCGCCGCGGCTGCCCTGCACCCGTTTTTCGCCGCTGCCGAAACCGATGATGGTAAACGGCGCGCCATCGGCATCGAGCTTGATCTCGTTGTTATCGACGCGGCGCATCAGTCCCAGCACGCCCGGTTCGGACGGCGTGGTCTTGCCGGTGCGGCGCGAGTAGCCGTTCAGGAGCAGCGAATGATCGTGGTCGGCGGTGGCCACGATCAGCGTGTTTGTCAGGTCCGGATCGATGGTGCGCATCTGCGCGATGGCCGCCTTGAGGGTATTGTCGAAAACGACCGTCTCCTGCAGGGCGCGGCGCGCGTTCGAATTATGCAGGGCCAGGTCGATCATGCCGCCCTCGACGACCAGGAAGAAGCCTTTCGGATTATTCGCCAGGATGCCGATGGCCTTGGCGGCCATCTCGGGCAGGCCTGGTTCCCTGGCCGCGTCGCGCATCGAATCGAAGCTCAGGTCGTGCGCAGCGAACAGGCCGACCAGCGGCGCGCTGGAGGTGGTATCGACCGCCTTGAGCTGGGCGCTGTTAGTGACCGAGCGCACACCCTGCGCGGCCAGTTCGGCCAGCAGATCGCGCCCGTCGCTGCGCTTGCCGCCTTTGGCCGTGGTGGTGAAATGTGCGCTGCCGCCGCCGAGCAGCACATCGAGCCCGCGCGCGCCGAGGGCCGCGTTGTAGCCGGCGCCGCCGGGAACGAGGGAGGCGGCGATATCGTTTTCCATGGCGCGATGGCACACGTGCGCAAAGACCGCGCCCGGAGTGGCATCGGTGACGCGGGTGGTGGTGACGACGCCGACCGACATGCCGCGCTGCTTGGCCAGTTCGGCCAGGGTGGCGACGGGGCGACCGCTGTTGCAGCGGCCGGCCAGCTTGTTGCCGGCGGCGTCCGGGGCGGGAGCGGCGGCGAGCGTATCGGTGCTCATCGACAGCACATTGTTATTGACCTTCACGCCGGTCATATAGGCCGACATGGACGCGGCGCTGTCGGTGACCTGGGCGTCGTTGGAAAAGGTCTTGATGAACGCCGACTCGGGCAGGGTATCGAGGGTCAGATCGCCGTCTTCGCCGACGGCATAAATACGGGCGGCGGTCAGGGTATTGATGCCCATGCCATCGCCGAGGAAGAAGATGATGTTTTTGGCTGGCGCGTGGTTGGTGGCCTGGGACGGCGGCTGGACGCTGGCGCATCCCGACAAGACCGCCAGCGCGGACGCTGCGGCAAGAAGAGTCAATCGCATGTGCACTTTCGTGAGCTCTGAGAAAAAAAGCAGTCTACACCGGCCGCCGCCGCCGTGGTGCCGGACTTCAGCAGCTACTCACCTGCACGATTCGATAGTTACCTAAGCAAATAGTTTCCTAACCGGGGTCAGAGCTTTAATTAGCAATATTCGCCCAAACCTCCTACAACCGCCGTCTGGCTTCCTACAACCGGGGCCAGAGCTTTAATTAGAAATCTTTCCGGTGCCTGCGCAGGGCATTTGTCATTTGCCCATCCACTTGTGCATCAAGCGTTTTTTGAGGGCGGCGCGTTCGTGCGGGTTCTGTCCCTCGCGCTCCGCGCTCCACTCCGCCGAGGCTGTCTGGTCCTTTAGAGAAAGATAGAAATGTCCGTCCTTCTCCATCGCCCACACGTTACTGACCTCACGTTCCAGCACAGGAAAATGGGCTTCCAGGGCCTCGGGCGAGGCGCGGGCGAGCACTTGACGTTCTCGGGTACGGAAGCGGTGATGCCAAGCCTTTTTGTCCCAGCGCTCACTGCTCGAAATACAGATGCCCCGGATGGGGTGCCGGCGACGGCTACGGCTCAAGATCAATCTCCTTCACGATTGCGGACCGGAGAACCGGGAACATTCCGAATGACATTAGTAAAGTCGCTTACCCCCCAGCACACCTGGCCCGTGAGGAAAGTTTGACAAGAAGTTTCAAGTAAAAGCTCTGACCCCGGTTGTGCGACTATGAACTATTTCAAGTCAGAGCTCTGACCCCGGTTGTGGGGGGCGTCCGCATTTTTAGGTAGGAAATTTCCACTTTTCCCAGGCGGCCAGGACGGCGTTCGGGTAGGCGGGCTTGCCGCGGCTGCCGTTGTAGCGGCCCAGCGCCAGGTACAGGTTGCCATTTTCGATGTCGATGTACATCCGCAAGATCGAGCAGCCGTAGCGCAGGTTCGTTTGCATATGGAACAGCTTGCTGCGGTCGCTGTCGCCGATCGCATTGGTCCAGAATGGCATCACCTGCATGTACCCGCGCGCGCCCACCATCGACACGGCGTACTTGCGGTACGCCGATTCGACCTGGATCAGCCCCAGCACCAACCCCGTATCGAGCCCGGCACGGTTCGATTCATACCAGACCGATTGCAGGAATTCGAGCCGCACCTGGTCGTCCGGCAGCTTGCGCTTGAGCCGGTCCGACATCGCCGTGAGCCATTGCTGATAACGCGCCCTCCCCGCCTCGTCGCGAAACACGGGCTGCGGCGGACGCGTGTCCTTGATCGCGTTCGACAGCGCCAGCCGCACCGAGTCGGCCATCGCTTCCTCTTTCTGGTTGCCGGCCCACGCAGCCCAGGAACACAGCAGCCCCGCCGCCAGCACCACCTGTGCCAGCGTGTTCACCATGACCGAAGCGCTCACTGGCTCAATTTGCCTTTGATGAACTCGACCATGCCGGCCACCGGCACGGCGGTCGCCTCGGCATCGCGCCGTCCCTGGTATTCGAGGTTGCCTTCCTTCAGGCCACGCTCGCCGATCACAACGCGGTGCGGCACGCCGATCAGTTCCCAGTCGGCGAACATGGCGCCCGGACGCAGTCCGCGGTCGTCGACGATCACGTCCACGCCCGCCGCCTGCAGCGCCGCATACAGGCTCTCGACTTCGGTCTTGACCATCTCGCTGCGGTCCATCCCCATCGGGCACAGAACCACTTCGAACGGCGCGATCGCGGCCGGCCAGATGATGCCCTTGTCGTCGAAATTCTGCTCGATCGCCGCGCCCAGAATACGCGTGACGCCAATCCCGTAGCAGCCCATCTGCAGCGGCGCAGGTTTGCCGTTTTCGTCCAGAAAAGTAGCTTTCATGCTTTCGGAGTACGAGGTCCCAAGCTGGAACACGTGACCGACTTCGATGCCGCGCTCGATCGCCAGCACGCCTTTGCCGTCCGGCGAAGCGTCGCCTTCGACGACGTTGCGCAGGTCGGCGACGATCGCTTCCGGCAGGTCGCGCACCCAGTTGGCGCCCGTGTAGTGGAAGCCTTCTTCGTTGGCGCCGCAGACGAAATCGGCCATGTTGGCGACCGTGCGGTCGGCCACGATGGTGACCGGCTGCCTGGTGCCGATCGGGCCCAGGTAGCCGGGAATGCTGCCGTAGCAGGCCAGGATCTCGGCTTCGGTGGCGAAGCGGTGCGCGGCCAGGCCAGGTACTTTGCCGACCTTGATCTCGTTCAGTTCATGGTCGCCGCGCAGCAGCAGCATCCAGTTTTCCAGCACCTGCTTGCCGGCGACTTCCTTTTCCACCGTCAGGGCGATGGTCTTGACGGTCTGCGACAGCGGCAGCTTGAGCAGCTCGGCCACGGTCTCGCATTTGGTGGTGCCTGGCGTGGCGGTGCGGGTCAGGGGCGCGCTGGCGGCAGCGCGCGCGGCGGCCAGCGGCAGCGCTTCGGCCGCTTCCATGTTGGCCGCGTAGTCGGACGTCGGGCAGTAGACGATGGCGTCTTCGCCGGTGCTGGCGATGACGTGGAATTCGTGCGAGCCGGAGCCGCCGATGGCGCCGTTGTCGGCCGCCACCGCGCGGAATTTCAAGCCGAAGCGGTTGAAAATCGCCGTGTAGGCGTCGTACATGATCTTGTACGAGACCTTCATGCTCGCTTCGTCGCGGTCGAACGAGTAGGCGTCCTTCATCGTGAATTCACGCCCGCGCATCAGACCAAAACGCGGACGGCGCTCGTCGCGGAACTTGGTCTGGATATGATAAAAATTGAGCGGCAGCTGGCGGTAGGACTTGATTTCGGAGCGCACCACGTCGGTGATGACTTCTTCCGACGTCGGCTGGATCGCGTACTCGCGGCCGTGACGGTCTTTCACGCGCATCAGTTCCGGACCCATCTTTTCCCAGCGGCCGGTTTCCTGCCACAGCTCGGCTGGCTGCACGAGCGGCATCAGCATTTCGATGCCGCCCGCCTTGTTCATTTCTTCACGGATAATCGCTTCGACCTTGCGGATCACGCGCAAGCCGGTCGGCATGTAAGTGTAGATGCCGGAGCCGAGGCGCTTGATCATTCCTGCGCGCATCATCAGCTGGTGACTGACGATTTCAGCGTCGGACGGTGCTTCTTTTAAAGTTGAAATAAAAAAACGGGAGGCACGCATATCGGTGAATTCTTTTTAAAAAGAGAGGGTTATAATCAACCTAATTTTAAAGGATTAGCTGGCTGATGCGTCCAATCTTTATACAAATGGGCCCGTTTGACGCGGTTCCCGCCGTTTTCGTACCCCGAAAGCCTGGCGGGGGCCAGAATTTGTGGGTAAATATGTAAGAAGGCGCGCGCTGGCAGAAAGTTTCGAGGTGCACTATGCTCGACCGTGAAGGGTTTCGGCCCAACGTCGGCATCATCCTGCTGAACGCCCATAACGAGGTGTGGTGGGGCAAGCGGGTGCGCGAGCACTCGTGGCAGTTCCCGCAAGGGGGCATTAAATACGGTGAGACACCGGAACAGGCAATGTATCGCGAACTGGAGGAAGAGATTGGGTTGCGCCAGGAGCATGTGAAGATTGTGGGACGCACCCGCGACTGGCTGCGCTATGAAGTGCCCGACCATTTTATCAAGCGCGAGATTCGCGGCCACTACCGGGGGCAAAAGCAGATCTGGTTCCTGTTGCGCATGTGTGCGCGCGATAACGACGTCAACCTGCGCCTGACCGACCATCCGGAGTTCGACGCCTGGCGCTGGCACGATTACTGGGTGCCGCTCGATGTGGTGATCGAGTTCAAGCGCGATGTCTACCAGCGCGCCCTGCAGGAATTATCGCGTTTCCTGACCTGGCCGGCCAACGGCGGCCATACGCACGAACGGCGCCACACGGCCCGTTACCTGCGCCAGCCGCACGCGCCGCGCCAGCCGGCACCGGAACAGTCCTGCGTTCCGGAACCGCAGCTGATACTGGTGCCGAGCAAGGAATAGCAGGACCGACACACCCGACGGCGCTTCACGGCGCCGTTTTTTCGTCCGCGAAGTTGCACATCAGGCAAGCTTGCGCGTTAGTATCCCAGCCCAGCCCGTCGCGGGCAGCGGGGCTGTCCGCAACGGCGGCGCGGCGATGGCGGTACAATGTGGCCTACCTCATTTGCCGGCCCTGCCCACCATGTTCACCCCTTCTTCAGACGATGTGCGCCGTTTTTTCTGTGAAGCCTACCGCAAGCAGCGCAGCGGCGAGATTCTCAGCCCGATGGACGCCATCGCCGCCGACTGGATCGTCCAGCACCCCGAATACGCCGATGTGCTCTCCGACGCCGAGGCGGCCCTGGCGCGCGACTACTCTGTCGAGGGCGGCCAGGCCAATCCGTTCCTGCACCTGTCGATGCACCTGTCGATCGCCGAGCAGGTGTCGATCGACCAGCCGCCCGGCATCCGCGCCGCCTGCAATGCGCTGGCCCAGCGCCTCGGCGCGCACGACGCCCATCACGAAATCATGGAATGCCTGGGCCAAATGATCTGGACCTCGCAGCGCAACGGCGTGCCGCCCGACAGCGTCGCCTACGTCGAGTGCGTCCGCGCGCGCTGCGCTTAAACCGTCATTCCCGCGCGGGAATCCAAGTACTGGGCACCTCGAAAAACCCTCGTGAATCTGGCATGATATCGGTGCCTCGACTCTGACGTAATTTTTCATGATCAAGACCAGTCTGTTTGCTGACCAAGAGCGCGAAGCCAAGCTGAACAAGCTCGGCGATGCACTGGTGGTGATGGAGCGGCATGTCGACTTCGCCGCCCTGGCTGCCGAGGTCGACCTTGCGGCACCACGCCCTAGCCGCGAGCGCGGCGGCCGTCCGCCTTTCCCCACCGAATTGATGGTGCGCGTACTGTTGATCCAACAGCTGTTCAACTTGAGCGATGAGCAGATGGAATTCCAGCTGCTCGATCGCTTGAGCTTCCAGCGCTTTGCCGGCTTGCGCGCGAGTAGTCAGGTCCCGGATCGGACGACGATCTGGACTTTCAAGGAGCGCTTGATCCAGGCCGGCGCCAGCGAGAGCGTATTCGATGCGGTCAATCGCCAACTGTCCCAGCACGGCTACATTGCGCGCGGCGGGCAGATGATCGACGCGAGCATTGTGCAGGCGCCGAAACAGTCGCTGAACAAGGAAGAGAAAACCCTGGTCATGCAAGGCGCGATACCGGCCGGCTGGAAGCCGGCCAAGCGGCGTCAGAAGGATACGCAAGCGCGCTGGACGAAGAAACACGGCAAGTCCTACTTCGGCTATAAGGTCTCGGTCAACGCCGACAAACGCTACAAGCTGGTGCGCAAGATCAAGGTCAGCACGGCCAGCGAACATGACACCACGCATTTCGAGGAGGTGCTCGATCCCTCCAACACGAATCGCAACATCCTGGCCGACAAGGGGTACGTCGACGGCGAGCGCGAAGCGCGGTTGAACAAGCAGGGCTGGCGCATGCACATCCAGCGCAAAGGTAGCAAGGACAAGCCGATTTCCGATGCCCAGCAGCGCCGCAACCATCGCATCGCCAAGACACGCGCACGCGTCGAACACGTGTTCGCGGGCATGGCCCAGATGGGCGGCAAGGCGTTGCGCTCCATTGGCCTGGCGCGCGCCACGCTGCACCTGAACTGGAAGGTCGCTGCCTACAACTTGCAGCGCCTCGTCTACTTGAAGGAGGCAGGTATCGAGGCGTTCTAACGCCCGAGGTCCGTTCGGGCCGCCGAATTTGAGCAACGTAGCCTGAAAAACAGGTCGGGAAACAACGTCGCTCGCGCAATGCGGGCCACATTCAAACGCCCCGTTCGCAGGCAACCGCGAAATCACGGGTTATTCGAGGTGCCCTACTGTAGGCGACTCGACGGCGCCTTGGATTCCCGCCTGCGCGGGAATGACGGTTATTAGGGCGGCGATCTTTAGGTACGTGCCAGGTCTACCCGACGTTACTTATAGTCGGCCGCCAGCGCCTCCCTCGCCGTCTGCTGTCCACGCACCCACACCGTCACCACGCTGTCATACGCACTCACGTCCTCCAGCGGCGAGGTTTTCATCAACAGCAGGTTGGCCGCCTTGCCCACTTCGATCGACCCAAGTTCGGCATCGAGCCTGAAAGTGCGCGCATTGTTGATCGTGGCCGCCTTGAAGATCTGCGCCAGCGACATGCCGGCCGCGTGCAGCTGTTGCATCTCCCGATAGCCGTTCAGGCCGGGCAGGTTGCCATACGTCGGCGACGATGGCGTGTCCGAGCCGAACACGAAATTGGCGTCGCGGCTGGCCAGGTAAGCCACCACGGCGCGCTGGCGCCGCAACGGCCCTTCCATGCCCTGCATGACGGCCGCGTCATCCTCCCCATCAGTCACTTCAGGCTTGAACCACTGCCCTTGGGGCGTGGAAAACCAGGCCAGCAGCGACGCCGGCACCACCTTGCGCAGGGCCGGATCGTTCAGGTAGCCCGGCTCCACATAGGCGCGCAGTCCGTACAGCACCTGCATGGTCGGCTGAAAACCGGTGCGCTGGTCGGCGATCCTGTCGAGCAGCGCCTTGATGTCGTTCGGCAGGCCGGCCTGGCCGTTCAGCGCCCCCCAGTGCCACATGCCGTGCGCCAGTACGTCGGCACGGCCGGCCACCGCGAACGACTGCGCCTCGAACGAATTGGCATGCGTGACCAGCACCTTGCCCGCCTGCGTGACGGCGGCGCGCACTTCGGCAAATTTGGCGCCGCTCATCACCGGCAGGTTGCGATCCTTGCCGAAACCGCGCTCGAAATGGGTCTTCACACAGATGCCGCCGGCCTTGTCCACGCGCGCCACGCCCGCCGCCACGGTGTGGGCCGATGGCGCGAATTGGGCCGGCACCGCGGTCGGCATGGCCGGATCGAACAGATAGTTACCGAAGCTTTGGAAGCGCGTTTCGGGCGTAAAGAACGACATCGGGTAGCCGTTGGCCAGCACCAGCGCTTCGCCGCAGTGGTATACGTCCGGATGCAGCGGCTCCTTGCGGAAGCGGTCGATCACGCCGTAATCCGACACCGCCAGGTCGATCACGGTGGTAAAGCCGTGATACAGGAAGGAACGCGGCATCTGGCGGAAGTAGTTTTGCGCCAGGCTGTCGCCGGACGCGCCCTGCTCCATGCTCATGCCCGGCACGACGTGCAGGTGCACATGGGAGTCGATCAGGCCCGGCGTGAGGTAGTAACCCTTGCCGTCGACGACTTTGGCGCCGCTTGGCGCGGCCCTGGATGGCCCGCGTTCGACCCGGGCGATGCGCCCGCCGTCGATCAGCACACCGCCGGTTTCGATGCGGTCGAGCTTTTCGGGCGAGACCAGTGTGACGCTGGAAATCCAGATCCGGTCGGCGCCGAGGGCCGCGTTGCACAACATCAGGGTGGCCAGGCAGGCCGACAACAGGGTACGTTTCATGAAAACTCCATGGCGGTGAGTGAAGGGGCGAATGGACCCATTTTCACGATTTAGCCCGGGAGAGTCGTCCCAGATGATGATTCGGCACCTGTTTCCAGGCCGGCGCCGGCCGCGCCGCGGCGAAATTCGGACGGGGTCAGGCCGGTCTGCTTCTTGAACGCGCGGTTCAGGGTGGTCTTGCTGTTAAAGCCACATGCGAGCGCCAGGTCGAGGATGCTGACGCTGGCCTGGTCGGGCGCATGCAGCGCCAGTTTGAGCGCGTCGACCCGGTAGCGGTTCAGGTATTCCTGCAGGTTGACGCCGCAGGCATCGTTAATCAGCTGCGACAGTTCGTGCGGCGTCATGGCCAGCAGTGCGGCCAGCTCGTCCAGCGTCAGTTCGCCGTTGCGGTAAACCTGGTCGACTTCCATGCACCGTTTCAGTGCATCGAGAAAGCTGGCGCGGTCCGGCTCCGACAGGCGCTTGTTGGCATAGCGCGGCGCGGGTTCCGGCAAAGGCACGGGCGCGGGCGCGGGCAGATGCGCGCGGTAGCCGAGCGGCAGGCGGATCGCCAGGAACGCGGTCGCATACACAAAACAGGCCAGCGCGATGGCGCCCAGCGCATCCGACGACAACGGCAGCTCCATGTCGAGAAATTCGATGCCGAAGGCAGCCACGCTGCCGGCCGCGCCAAGCACCCATATTTTGGCCAGGCGCGCCAGGCCGGCCGCCAGCGGGCCGCTTGCCGCGCCGCGCATCAGGCGGTAGCTGGCCACGACATACCAGATGAACAGCAGCGTTTTCACGAGCACGGACACGCCGACATACCACGGCAGCACCGGGCGGCTCTGCATCCAGGCCAGCTTGGCCGCTGCGCTTTGCAGGTAAAACGGCAGCATGGCGGCCGTCGCCAGCAAAAATGGTGCCCCATGGAGCCAGTCGCGCGCGCGCAGGCGCTGCCCGGTCAGGGCGCTGCGCAGATATAAATACAGCAGCGGCCCGCTCAGCAAACCGATGGTGGCAATCGCCAGGGCGCTGTGCGGATAGCTTGTATACAGGCGGTTGATGCCCAGCCAGGCATGGCCGATGACGGCCACGCTCCCCAGCAGCAGGGCCGCCAGCAGCCGGTTGGCCCCGCGCAGGTCGGCCTGGCGCGCCGCCAGCAGGGCAATCGCCAGGAACACGCCCTGCCCCATTGCCAGCAGCAGAAGTATGGAGAGCACGCTCTGCGTCATGGACTCAGGCCAGTTTGTCGTCGGCGATGCGGTAGCGCGGCACCTTGCCGAACAGGCGAAAACTGCCCGAGGCGAAGGTCTTCTGGCACACCACGAACATGACGCCGATCAGGGCGGCGAGCGCAATGCGCTCGATCCATTTCGACGCCAACAGGATGAACGAGAGCAGGAACACGACGGTAGCGATGCCCGACAGGCACCCGGTGGCGCTGTTGATCAGGGACACCATGAAGGCGGCGAACAAACCGGTCAGCGGCGACACATGCCACCAGCGCGAACGCGATCGCCGCCGCCACCATGGCCAGCGCCACGGTCAGGCCGCCGGGTAGCTTGGCCTTGATGTACTGGGGCGACAATGTCGGCAAAGCGGCTCCGTGAACGAAAAAAACAAGGGGACAAAAACAAGGCGCCTTCCACCTTCCCGGCGAGGAGAAGATGGAAGGCGCCTTGATGACAGCGTCCGTATTGCCTGGAGCGGTTTAGCGCTTCAGAACCAGATCCGAAGGAAGGCTGTGCAGATAAGCGGCGATGTCGGCCATGTCCTGGTTGGACAGGTCCTTGACGAAAGCGCCCATGATCGGATTGTTACGGCCGTTCGGGCCATCGCCGCGCTTGTAGGCGACCAGCGCATGCTTGAGGTAGTCGGCGTGCTGGCCAGCCAGGCGTGGGTAGCTCGGATCGGTCGGCTTGTTGAAGTCGGCGCCGTGGCAGGTTGCGCAGGTGCGCTTCTTGACCAGTGCTTCGCCGTTGGCGATGTTGCCGCCGGCGGTGGCGCTCAGGGAAACAGCGCCGCAGAACAGGGCGATAATCAGTTTTTTCATGGCTCTGTCCTTATTTTTTCTGCTGCGAATAGTAGGCAGCGGCGTCGGCGATGTCCTGGTCGGACATGCTGCCGGCGATACCACGCATCGAAGGGTGCTTGCGCTCGCCCTTCTTGTAAGCGATCAGCGCGTTTTCGATGTACTTGGCCGACTGGCCGCCAATCATCGGCACCGAATAGACTTCAGGGAAAGTCGCTTTGTAACCGGGGATGCCGTGGCAGCCGATACATTGTTCAACTTTTGCAGCCTTGGCGTTTCCAACGATGTCCGCTGCGGCGGACACGTTCGCGACGCAGGCGAGCACGAGGAGTGCGATGAATTTTTTCATGGTGGCGAGGGTAAGTGATAATCGGGTATCGCACGTGCAAAATTATTATGTTTTGCACTATCAACCTGAGATTTTAACCGAAGTGAAGTGCCCCGTCCACTTTCACTGTGTTGCAGTGCCACCCTTCCGGTTCTGGCTTATACTCGAAATAATTCCACTTTTGACCACACACGCACATGCACGCATCGCATTCGCAGGCGCACCGCTTCCAGGGTTCGGACAGTTACGTCGCCACCGCCGACCTGAAACTGGCGGTCAACGCCGCCCTCACCTTGCAGCGTCCCCTGCTGATCAAGGGCGAGCCGGGTACCGGCAAAACCATGCTGGCCGAAGAAGTCGCCGCCGCGCTGAACATGCCGCTGATGCAGTGGCATATCAAGTCCACCACCAAGGCGCAGCAAGGCCTGTACGAGTACGACGCGGTGTCGCGCTTGCGCGACTCCCAGCTCGGCGACGAGCGTGTGCGCGACATCCACAACTACATCGTCAAGGGCGTGCTGTGGCAAGCCTTTACCGCGCCCGAGCCGGTGGTGCTGCTGATCGACGAAATCGACAAGGCCGACATCGAGTTCCCCAACGACCTGCTGCGCGAACTTGACCGCATGGAGTTCTACGTCTACGAGACGCGCGAAATGGTCGTGGCCAAGCACCGCCCGCTGGTCATCATCACCTCGAACAATGAAAAGGAGCTGCCGGACGCGTTCTTGCGGCGCTGCTTCTTCCATTACATCAAATTCCCCGACAAGGACACGATGGAGCAGATCGTCAAGGTGCACTACCCGACCTTGAAACAGGACCTGCTGGCGCAGGCGCTGCAAAGCTTCTACGAAGTGCGCGACGTGCCGGGTCTGAAGAAAAAGCCCTCGACCTCCGAATTTCTCGACTGGCTCAAGCTGCTGCTGGCCGAAGACATCCCGGCCGAAGCGCTGCGCAGCCAGGACGCCAAGGCCATCGTGCCGCCGCTGCACGGGGCCCTGCTCAAGAACGAACAGGACGTGCACCTGTTCGAGCGCCTGGTGTATATGTCGCGGACCAACCGCTGATGATCCAGGTCGACGCCCTCACCCTCGAATTTAACGGTGTGCGCCTCGAGCCGCTGTCGCTCGCGCACGCCGACGGCCTGCGCGCGGCCGCCAGCGACGGCGAACTGTGGAACATCCGCGTCACCTCGGTGCCGGAACCGCACGACGTGGAGCAGTACATCGGCCATGCGCTCGGAATGCCCGACCGGCTGGCGTTCGCCGTGATCGACGCCTCCAGCGGCGCTGTGATGGGCACCACCAGCTACCACGACATTCTGCCCAAGGTCGATCGCGTGGAAATCGGCTGGACCTGGTACGCCAAAAGCCGCCAGCGCAGTCACGTCAACACCAGCTGCAAATTGCTGCTGCTCTCGCACGCCTTCGATACGCTCGGCTGCGCGGTGGTGGGCCTGCGCACCGATAACTTCAATCACGCCTCGCAGGCGGCCATCGAACGCCTCGGCGCAAAGAAGGATGGCGTGATCCGCCACAGCGCCCTGCGGCGCGACGGCACCGTGCGCGACACGGTCATGTACAGCATCCTGCGCGGCGAATGGCCCGAAATCAAATCGCAGTTGCACTACCAGCTGCAGCGGGCGGGGGCTTGAAGTGCTGATCGACTTCTTCTTTTCGCTCAAGGACGCCAAGATCCCGGTCACGATCAAGGAATTCCTCACGCTCCTTGAAGCGATGGAGAGCAACGTCGTCGGCGCGTCGATGGACGACTTCTATTATGTATCGCGCCTCACGCTGGTCAAGGACGAAGCGCACTACGACAAGTTCGACCGCGCCTTTGCCCAGTACTTCAAGGGCATCAACGCCGCTTTCGAGACGAATGCCTCCATTCCGCTCGACTGGCTGGTCAAGCGCATGGAGCGCGAACTGTCGGACGAGCAGAAACGCCAGCTCGAAAAATTCGGCTACGACAAGCTGATGGACCGCCTGAACGAACTGCTCAAGGAACAGAAGGAGCGCCACGAAGGCGGCAGCAAGTGGATCGGCACCGGCGGCACCTCGCCGTTCGGGAACGGCGGCACCAATCCGGAGGGCGTGCGCATCGGCGGCACGGGCGGTAAGCGCACCGCGGTCAAGGTGTGGGAGCAGCGCGCCTACCGCGACTACGACGCAGAACGCGAACTAGGCACGCGCAACATCAAGGTCGCGCTGCGGCGCCTGCGCAAGTTCGCGCGCGAAGGCGCCGAAGACGAACTGGCGCTCGACGCCACCATTCACGCCACCGCCAACAACGCCGGCTACCTCGATATCAAGATGCGGCCGGAGCGCCGCAACAAGGTCAAGGTGCTGATGCTGCTCGATGTCGGCGGCTCGATGGACGACCATATCGAACGCACCGAAGAACTGTTCTCGGCGGCGAAGACCGAATTCAAGAACATGGAGTTTTTCTACTTCCATAACTGCGTCTACGACTACCTGTGGAAGAACAACCGGCGCCGCAATGCCGAGCGTTTTCCGACCTGGGACATCCTGCGCAAGTACCCGGCCGACACCAAGCTCATTTTCGTCGGCGACGCCACCATGAGCCCTTATGAAGTGCTGCATCCGGGCGGCTCGGTCGAATACAACAACGAAGAAGCCGGCGCCGCCTGGCTGGCGCGCTTTTGCAATGCGTTCCCTAAATTCGCCTGGCTCAATCCGGAGCCGGAAGGCGTGTGGCAGTACCGCCAGTCGATCTCCGTGATCCGCCAGATCATGAGTAACCGCATGTTCCCGCTGACGATCGAAGGCCTGGAACGCGCCATGCGCACCCTGAGCAAATAAGGGGCGCGCCAGCCTTTGCGGCGCTACCCAAGGCGCATGATTGTGATTTGGCCAACATTTTTCGTTATGCGGAATCGTGCGCGCGGCACGGTCTTGTAGAATCTTGGCGCACCCATCGACCCGATGGAACGAAAGGAATACATGCCCGATCTGCTGACGATTCTCACCAATCTCGCCTGGCCCGTTGCGATCTGTCTCGCATGGCTGGCCGGCGAATTCGGCAAGCGCTGGACCGGCCTGCCGCGCATCAGTTTTTACGGCATCGTCGGCTTCGCCCTGGCCAGCACCCAGATCGGAGTGCTGCCGCCGTCGGGCGCCGGCCCTGTGCTGGTGATGGCCGATATCGCCTTCGGCCTGATTCTGTTTGAACTGGGCTACCGCATCAACCTGCGCTGGCTGCGCACCAATCCCTGGTTCGGCATGGCCGCGCTGGTCGAAGCGCTGGGCACCTTTGTCGCCGTCTATTTCGTCGCCATGTGGTTCGGCGTCACCACCATGACCGCGCTGATGCTCGCCTCGCTGGCCATGTCCACCTCGCCCGCCACGGTGGTACGCATCATCAATGAACAGCGCAGCTCCGGCCAGGTCACCGAGCGCGTACTGCACCTGTCCGCGATCAACTGCGTGCTGTCGGTGTTTACGTTTAACGTCATCGTCGGCTTCTGGATCTTTCACAGTTCGTCCGACATCGGCGACGCCACGATCAACAGCCTGGTCGCGCTCCTGATGTCGGGCGTGGTCGGCGCCGTGTTCGGCGTGGTGGTGCCGGCGCTGCTGCGCCACCTGGGCAACCTGGCGCAGGATGCGACGGTCGGCTTTGCGCTGGCCGTCATCCTGCTCGTCTCGATCACCTACACCACGCACCTCTCGCCAGTGGTGGCCACGCTCGCCTTCGGCCTGACGGCGCGGCACCGGCGCGTGGCCTTCAGCCAGGCGCAGCGCAACTTCGGCGCGCTCGGCGAACTGCTCACCGTGCTGCTGTTCGTGTATGCCGCATCGACCCTGGAGTGGCGCGAAGTGATCGCCGGCGGTGCGCTGGCCGTGACGGTGGTGATCGTGCGCCTGGCCACCAAGACGCTGGGCGTGACGGTGTTCTCGCAGCTGTCCGGCATCTCGTGGCGCAAGGGCGCGCTGACGGGCCTTGCGCTGGCGCCCGTATCGGTGTTCGTGATTTTGCTGCTTGAGCATGCGCGTTTGCGCGGAATCGACATACAGGAACTGCGTTCGATGGCCGCGGTGACCATGCTGCTCGAAGTATTCGGCCCCATTATCATCCAGCGCGCCCTGATCTGGGCCCGCGAAACCACGGAGGCCTGAGATGGCGCTTGAACCGTTTGCCACTTCCAAGGCACTGACCTTTGGCGTCGAACTGGAGCTGCAATTAGTCAGCCTGTCGGACTTCGACCTGACCGCCGCCAGCCCTGACCTGCTGCACCTGCTGGCGCAAAAGCCGTTCCCGGGCAATGTCACGCCCGAAATCGCCGAGAGCATGATCGAGATTAATTCGAGCGTGCATTCGAGCCACCTGCCGCTGCTGGCCGAACTGCTGGAAATCCGCGACATCCTGGTGGCGGCGGGCGACCGCCTCAATATCGGTTTGTGCGGGGGCGGCACGCATCCGTTCCAGCACTGGTCGGAGCAGAAAATCTACGCCAAGCAGCGCTTCCAGGAACTGTCGTCGCTGTACGGCTACCTGGCCAAGCAGTTCACCGTGTTCGGCCAGCACGTGCACATCGGCTGCGCCTCGGGCGACGATGCGATGTTCTTGCTGCACTCGCTGAACCGGTACATTCCGCACTTTATTGCGCTGTCGGCGTCGTCGCCGTTCGTGCAGGGGCACGACAGCCTGTTCGATTCGGCGCGCCTCAATTCCGTGTTTGCGTTTCCGATGAGCGGACGCGCGCCGTTCACATTGAGCTGGGACGAATTCGCGAATGTGTATTTCGCGAAGATGGAAGGCACCGGCATCATCAAGAGCATGAAGGATTTTTACTGGGATGTGCGGCCCAAGCCGGAGTACGGAACCATCGAGCTGCGCGTGTGCGACACGCCGCTGACGGTGGAACGGGCGGCGGCGCTGGCCGGATATCTGCAGGCCTTGTGCCGGCATCTGCTGGAGCGGCGCGAGGAGCCGCCGGTGGAGGATGACTACCTGGTGTATAACTTCAACCGCTTCCAGGCATGCCGGTTCGGGCTCGATGGGGCGATCACGCACCCCAAGACCTACGAAACCATGTCGCTGCGCGAGGATATTCTGACCACGCTGCGCAAGATGGAGCCGCATGGCGAGGCGTTGGGGAGCCTGGGCGCGCTGCGGCATTTGTCGACGGCGGCGCAGGAGGCCAGCGACGCGACGTATTTACGGCGGCAGTATGAGGAACAGGGGAGCGCGGAGGGGATGGTGAATGCGGCGATTCGGCGGTTCAGGGGCAAGCGTTAGACCCACGTCGTTCCCGCGCAGGCGGGAACCAAAGGCCGGCGCTCGGCCGACGACTACGGAACAAAGCCGACGGCTACGGAACAAAATTGGGTTCCCGCCTGCGCGGGAACGACATGGGCGGCTAGAGCCGTGTCTCGCGCGCAGCGCGCAAAAACTCATCCAGAATCGGCGTGCAATCGAGCAGGTCCTCCCCGCCGGCCCGGTGAAACTCCGGGTGCCACTGCAACCCCATCACAAAATTGGCGCGCTGATAGCGAATCGCTTCGATGATCCCGTCCGGGTCCGACATCGCCTCCACCAGGACATCGCGTCCCAGGTCCTTGACCGCCTGGTGGTGAATCGAATTGACCACGGGCCGGCGCACATCCGGGAACATGCGCCCGAGCGATGAGCCGGACGGAAAAATCACCTTGTGCCGGTGCGCGTCGTAATCGCTGTGCACGTGCGCGTGCGCCGCCGGCACGTTGGTCGCCACGTCCTGGTACAAGGTGCCCCCGAAGGCCACGTTGATCAGCTGGCACCCGCGGCAAATGCCCAGCACCGGCTTGCCGGCGTCGACGAATTCGTGCAGCAGCTCGAGTTCGTACACGTCGCGCGCGCGGTCGCCGCTCCACTCGGGGCGCGTCGGGCTCTCCGAATACGTCTGTGGCGACACGTCGGCGCCGCCCTGCAGCACCAGCCCATCCAGATGGCGCGCATAGTGGCGCAAGGTGATGTTACTCGGATGAAGAAGCCCGTTGGTATTGACCGTCGGGATCATAAACACCAGCACATCGCGCGACATGACCCATTGCGCGATCGACTCTTCCAGATACTGCAGATTCTTGCTGCGCAGTCCCGTCGACCCGGGCTCCGGATGAAAAATCCGCGCCGATACGCCGATGCGCAGGGTGCGGCGCATGAAATCGCGCCCGATCCGTTCGCGCAGATTGCGCCAGCGCGAGGCCAGCACGCGGCGCGCCAGTGCCAGCGGCGTATCGCTGTCCTTCTGGTAGCGCGGCAGCGCGTCGGCGCGGCGGTCGGGCACGCGCGGTGCATGAACGCCGCCATCCTTGTCCTGCTCGGACTGCGGAACAGGAACAGGATCAGGATCAGGAACAGCAATAGGTGGCAAGGGCTTGTCGGTATCGGGCATGCCTTAAATATAGCGCTCCCATGCAAGCGCACGATTCAAAGTTGTAACAAAATTGTGACCGCCGCGTCATCAGGGCGGCAGCGACAGCAGCTTTTTGAGCGCCCCCACCAGATGGCGGTCGGCCATCGGCTTGTCGAGCAGCCCGCGTACGCCGGCCGTGCGCGCACGCGCCGTGTCGTAGCCGGAGGCCTGGTTCACCAGCAGCACCACGGCGATGCGGTCGGCGCCTTCCTGCCGTTTGATCTCGCTGCACAGCGCATACGGATCGATGCCGGGGGTCGAGGTATTGATCATCACCACCGATACCGGCGTCTCCGCGCACAGGCGCACGGCCGCCGCCGCGCTCTCGGTCCACTCCACCGACACCTGGTGCGCCGACAGCAGCCGCGCCACATGGTCGCGCAGCGCGCCGCGCTTGTCGACGATTAGCACCCCGCCGTTGGGGGCGTGGCGCCGCATCTTCACGAAATCGGCCGGATCGGTGGTGTCGAGATCGAGGCGAATGCGGCGGCGCCGCTCGTGCACGGGCGGCGCCTCGGGCGCCAGCATGCCGGTGAGCGCGTCGACGCGTTTGCGCGCCATCTCGGTGAGCAGCTTGAACATCTGGAACATGTCCAGCGGACGCGCCAGCTGCGCGCAGGGAAACTCCATCCCGGCCGAGCCGATCACCAGAGCGGGACGGGTCAGGTCCGGCTGCCACGCCAGCAAGGCGGCCAGCGCGCTCAGATCGTCGCCATTGGCAATGACCAGGTCCGGTTCTTGCAAACTATCGCCAAGCAAGCAAGAATACGACGGCCCGTCGCGCGGGGGATGCGCCAGAGCCGTGCCCAGCTCGGCGCCCTCGCCGGAAGGAAAGCCCAACAGGCGAACACTGAGTAACTGCCTCTTTGATTGCATTTTTTCTAACTTATGGAATGTTTTTATACACACTTCTTGGTGTGCGTACAAATCTAACCACAATCGCCCGGGCTGGCAAGCACATTCATCCAAGTCAATTTATCTCCTTTTCCGTCCGACAAGATAGAATGCGCAGGCATCCGCATAAAGAACTTAGATATGGCCACCAAAAAACCTGCATCCGACTACAGCGAATCCTCCATCCGGGTCCTCAAGGGACTCGAACCCGTCAAACAGCGTCCGGGCATGTACACCCGCACGGAAAATCCGCTGCACATCATTCAGGAAGTGATCGACAACGCCTCCGATGAAGCGCTCGGCGGGCATTGCAAGAATATCGGCGTGACGGTCAATGTGGACGGCTCGATCACGGTCGAAGACGACGGCCGCGGCATTCCGGTCGGCCTGCACCCCGAAGAAAACGTGCCGACGGTGGAAATCGTCTTCACGCGCCTGCACGCGGGCGGCAAGTTCGACAAGGGTTCGGGCGGCGCCTACGCCTTCTCGGGCGGCCTGCACGGGGTCGGCGTATCGGTCACCAATGCGCTCTCCTCGCGCCTGGAAATCACGGTCTGGCGCAAGGAAGACAACGGCAACGGCCTGCACAAGATGGCCTTCGCCGACGGCGAAGTGATCGAGCCGCTGGCGTCGGTTCCCGCGCCGCGCGACGGCAAGAAGAGCGGCACCCGCGTGACCGCCTGGCCGAACCCCAAGTATTTCGACTCGCCCGCGATCTCGCAGGTCGAGCTGCAACGCCTGCTGCGCTCCAAGGCCGTGCTGCTGCCCGGCGTGACGGTCACGCTCACCCTCGCCAAAACCGGCGACGTGACGACCTGGAAGTACGACGAAGGCTTGCGCGGCTACCTCAATGAAATGCTGGCGCAAGGCACCAGCGGCGAGACCCTCATTCCCGTCTTCGAGGGCGCCCAGTACTCGAACGGCGAAACCGACGGCTTTGCCGAAGGCGAAGGCGCGGCATGGGTGGTGGCATGGACCGAAGAAGGCGCGGTCGTGCGCGAATCGTACGTCAACCTGATTCCCACCTCGAACGGCGGCACCCACGAATCGGGCTTGCGCGACGGCCTGTATGGGGCGGTCAAAAGTTTTGTGGAGATGCACTCGCTGCTGCCGAAAGGCGTGAAGCTGCTGCCGGAAGACGTGTTCGCGCGTGTGTCCTTCGTGCTGTCGGCCAAAGTGCTCGACCCGCAGTTCCAGGGCCAGATCAAGGAACGCCTCAACTCGCGCGACGCGGTGCGGCTGGTATCGACCTTCGCCAAGCCACCGCTCGAACTGTGGCTCAACCAGCACGTCGAATACGGCCGCAAGCTGGCCGAACTGGTGATCCGCCAGGCCCAGTCGCGCCTGCGTTCGCTGCAAAAAGTCGAAAAGAAAAAATCGTCCGGCGTCGCGGTGCTGCCAGGCAAGCTGACCGATTGCGAATCGAGCGACATCGCCCGCAACGAACTGTTCCTGGTCGAGGGCGACTCGGCGGGCGGCTCGGCCAAGATGGGGCGCGACAAGGAATTCCAGGCCATCCTGCCGCTGCGCGGCAAGGTGCTCAACTCCTGGGAAACCGACCGCGACCGCCTGTTCGCCAACAATGAAATCCACGACATCGCGGTGGCGATCGGGGTCGACCCGCACAGTGTCGGCGACACGCCCGATCTGTCGGGCCTGCGCTACGGCAAGATCTGCATCCTCTCGGATGCGGACGTGGACGGCTCGCACATCCAGGTACTGCTGCTGACATTGTTCTTCAAGCACTTCCCGGCCCTGTTCGCGCCCGGCCACATTTGCGTGGCGCGTCCGCCGCTGTACCGGGTCGACGCCCCGGCGCGCGGCAAGAAGCCGATCCAGAAGCTGTACGCGCTCGACGATGGCGAACTGGTGGCGATCCAGGACAAGCTGCTCAAAGAAGGCTTAAAGGAAGGCAGCTGGAGCATTTCGCGCTTCAAGGGCCTCGGTGAGATGAACGCGGAACAACTGTGGGAAACCACGATGAACCCGGACACGCGGCGCTTGCTGCCGGTATCGCTGGGCGACTTCAGCCACGTCGACGCGTCGGCGCGCTTCAACATGCTGATGGGCAAAGGCGAAGCCGCCGCCCGCCGCGCCTGGATCGAAGAGCACGGCAACGAAACCGAAGCCGACATCTGATTTGTTACAACACCGGGGTCTGACCTCTGATTAGAAATATTTCGAATCAGAGGTCAGACCCCGGTTTGCGGCTGCGCAAACGAAACGGACACTGAACCATGATTATCGGAATCGACCTCGGCACCACGAACAGTCTCGCGGCGGTGTGGCGCGACGGCAAGGCGCAGCTCATCCCGAACGCACTGGGCAGCTTTCTGACGCCTTCCTGCGTCGGCATGGATGATGACGGCACCGTGCTGACCGGCGAAGCGGCGCGCGCGCGCCTGCAAACCCATCCCCACATGACGGCGGCCATGTTCAAGCGCTACATGGGCAGCGAGCGCGAAACCCAGCTCGGGGCGCGCAAGTTCCGCCCCGAGGAGCTGTCGTCGATGGTGCTGCGCGCGCTCAAGGAAGACGCCGAAGTCTGGCTCGGCGAAAAGGTCGAGGAAGCCATCATCACCGTGCCCGCCTACTTCAGCGACGCCCAGCGCAAGGCGACCCGGGTGGCCGGCCAGCTGGCCGGGCTGCGCGTCGAGCGCCTGCTCAACGAGCCAACCGCCGCGGCGCTGGCCTACGGCATCCAGGATACCAAGCGCGAAACCAAATTCCTCGTCTTCGACCTGGGCGGCGGCACCTTCGACGTCTCCATCCTCGAACTGTTCGAGGGCGTGATGGAAGTGCGCGCGACCGCCGGCGACAATTTCCTCGGCGGCGAAGATTTTGTGACCGTCCTGGTGGACGCCTTCCTCTCGCGCAGCGGCATGGCCAAGGCCATGGACGGCACCGAGCTGACCGGCACCCAGCGCCAGCGCCTGCGCGCGGAAGCCGAACGCGCCAAGCGCGCCCTGTCGGACAGCTTGACGACGCGCATGGCCTACCAGTTGGGCGGCCAGGAATACAGCTGGGAGCTGACCGAGGACTTGTTCGTGCTGCTGTGCGACCACCTGGTCCAGCGCCTGCGCACCCCGGTCGAACGCGCACTGCGCGACGCCACCATCAAGGCCTCCGAACTCGATACGGTGGTGCTGGCCGGCGGCGCCACCCGCATGCCGCTGGTGCGCAAGCTGGCCGCGCGCATGTTCGGGCGCTTCCCGTCGATCAGTCTCGATCCCGATCAGGCGATCGCCCTCGGCGCTGCGGTGCAGGCGGGCCTGATGGCGCGCGATGCCGCCCTGTCCGAAGTAGTGATGACCGACGTGGCGCCCTACTCGCTCGGCATTTCGGTGGCGCGCGAAATCGGCCCGAACAAATACGAAGGCGGCCACTACCTGCCGATCATCGAGCGCAATTCGACGGTGCCGGTATCGCGCGTGGAAAATATCACCACCATCAACGACTACCAGAAGGAGCTGGTGGTGCACGTGTACCAGGGCGAGTCGCGCCGGGTGTCGGATAACGTTTTCCTCGGCAAGCTCAATTTCCCGATCGAGTCGAAGCGGGCCGGTGAAGTAAGTGCCGACGTGCGCTTCACCTACGATATCAGCGGCGTGCTCGAAGCGGAGATCACGGTGCTGCCGACCCAGGAAAAGCATACCCTGGTCATCACCGAGAACGCCGGCGTGATGACCCAGGCCGAAGTGGCAAAGCGTCTGGCCGAACTGAGCGAACTGAAAATCCACCCGCGCGACAAGATCGAAAACCGCACCCTGGTGGCGCAGGCCGACCGCCTTTACGAACAGTTGCTGGGCCACGAGCGCGAATACCTGGCGCAGCACATCGCGGCCTTCACGGCGGTACTGAACTCGCAGCAGCCATCGGCCATGCGGCGCGCGCACGAGACGCTGACCCAGGTCATGCGCGAGCTGGGCGGGAGTTCTTTCCTATGAACGTCTGGAGCGTGCTGGGAATGAAGGCCAGCCGCGACGAGCGCGCCATCAAGCGCGCCTACGCGGCCAAGCTGAAGGTGACCCGTCCGGAAGACGATCCGGTCGCCTTCCAGATGCTCAACGACGCCTACCAGGCCGCGCTGCAACTGGCGCGCCAGGCGCATGACATGGACTGGCCGGACGAGGAAGCGGCCCCGCGCGAGCAGGAACCGGAGCCGGAGTATGAGCCGCAGGTCTATATGGCGGCCTACGAATTCGACCCGGATGCGGCGCCGGCGCGCGAGGAAGCGCCGCAGGACGTACCCGTCTACACCGCCTTTTATGAATTCGATCCGTCGCTTCCGCAGCCCGAACCCGAGCAGTATCGCCTGCCGCCGCCCTTGCCAGTCCCCATTCCCGGGACCGGAACCGGGGCCGGACCCGAGTCGCCCGTGATGCAAGCGCGCCGCATCTGGGCCGCATTCCTGACGCGCGCGCACCAGAACACGCGCGAGCGGCTCGAACAGCTGTTCGCCGGCGAGGAGCTGCTCAATATCGAGGTGCGCGACTGCTTCGAGGAATGCGCGGTCCAGTACTGCGCCGGCGAAGGCTGCGAGGATGACTTCCGCGAAGCGATGGCCGGGCACTTCGGCTGGGCCGACGATGCCAGCTTCATGGGCCGCCAGATGCCCGACGAAACCGGCATGATGCTGGCACGCCTGCGCGCCCAGCGCTCGTACGCGCACTTTTGCCAGCTGGCCCTGGAGGACGAGGTGGTGCGGGCGCTGCTCGACGGCGACCCGCGCGGCGTGATCGGCAGGTATCCCGATGCCGCGTTCACGGAGCGTATGCGCGAACTGCTTGAACATGTCCACTGCTACCATGGCGAGATGCTCGACCTCCGGCTCGATGCCGATATCGTCGAACGATGGGAAGCCGTCGTCCACGGCAGGGGATGGTCGCGCTGAGCACCGCCTTTGCAGCGCGCGGGAGCAACCGTCGCGCCCCAAACAAACACACTCAATTTTCATAAGCACCTACGTACATGTCCTCACAATCGAATCTGTTTGATCCACCTCCACCGCCGCCGCCACCGGAAGACGGCGAGACGCTGACGCTGTCGACCTTCGCCGAGCGCGCCTATCTCGATTACGCCGTGTCAGTCGTCAAGGGCCGCGCCCTGCCCGACGTGTGCGACGGCCAGAAGCCGGTGCAGCGCCGCATTTTGTACCGCATGAATGAACTGGGACTGAGCGCGACCGCCAAGCCAAGCAAGTCGGCCGCCGTGGTCGGGGACGTCATGGGAAAACTGCACCCGCACGGCGACCAGTCGATCTACGACGCGCTGGTGCGCATGGCGCAGGACTTCTCGCTGCGCTATCCGCTGATCGACGGCCAGGGTAACTTCGGCTCGCGCGACGGCGACGGCGCGGCGGCGATGCGCTACACGGAAGCGCGCCTGACGCCCATCGGCAAGCTGCTGCTCGAAGAAATCGATGAAGGCACGGTCGACTTCCAGCCCAACTACGACGGCGAACACGCCGAACCGAAAGCCCTGCCGGCGCGCCTGCCGATGGTGCTGTTGAACGGCGCCTCCGGCATCGCGGTCGGCCTGGCCACCGAAATCGCCTCGCACAACCTGTCCGAAGTGGCACGCGCCACCGTGGCCATGATCCGCAATCCCAAGATCACCCACGCCGAACTGATGACGCTCATTCCGGGTCCGGATTTCCCGGGCGGCGGCCAGATCATCACGCCGCCGGCGCAGATCTCCGACATGTACGCCAGCGGACGCGGGTCGATGAAGGTGCGCGCGCGCTGGAAGATCGAAGAACTGGCGCGCGGCCAGTGGCAGGCGGTGGTGTCGGAACTGCCGCCGGGCGTATCGTCGCAGAAGGTGCTCGAAGAGATCGAGGAGCTGACCAATCCCAAGATCAAGCTGGGGAAAAAGGCGCTCTCGCCCGAGCAGCTGGCCCTCAAGCAGACTATTCTTGGCTCGCTCGATACGATTCGCGACGAGTCGGGCCGCATCGCCCCGGTGCGCCTGGTGTTCGAGCCGAAATCGAAGAACCAGGACCAGACCGAATTCATGCTGATGCTGCTGGCCCATACCTCGCTTGAGTCGTCCAGTTCGATCAATCTGGTGATGATCGGCGGCGACGGGCGGCCGCGCCAGAAGGGGCTGACCGAAATCCTGCAGGAGTGGATCGATTTCCGCTTCGTGACGGTGCGCCGCCGTACCGATTACAGGCTGGGCAAGGTCAACGACCGCATTCACATTCTCGAAGGACGCGAAGCGGTCCTGCTCAATATCGACAAGGTGATCCAGATCATCCGCAATTCGGACGAGCCGAAGGCCGCGCTGATCGCCGAATTCCGCCTCTCCGACATCCAGGCCGAAGACATCCTGGAACTGCGCCTGCGCCAGCTGGCGCGCCTGGAGACGATCAAGATCCAGCAGGCTTTGGCAGAGCTGCGCAAGGAAGAAGGCAGCCTGCGCGACATCCTCGACAACCCGTCGACGATGAAGCGCCTGATCATCCGCGAGATCGAAGGCGACGCCAAGCAGTTCGGCGACGCGCGCCGCACGCTGATCGAAGAAGCGCAGCGCGCCACCGCCGAGCAAAAGATCATCGACGAGCCGGTCACGGTGATCGTGTCCGAAAAAGGCTGGGTGCGTGCGCGTACCGGCGTGGGCCACGACGTGGCGCAGTTCACCTTCAAGGCGGGCGACTCGCTGTACGCGGCGTTCGAGTGCCGCACCACCGACACCCTGCTCGGCTTCGGCGACAACGGCAAGGTGTATTCGGTGCCGGTGGCGGCGCTGCCGGGGGCGCGCGGAGATGGCGTGCCGATTACCACGCTGGTCGACCTGTCGGGCGGCGCGCGCATCCTGCACTATTTCGCGGGCAGTGGACAGACCGTGCTCTTGATGGCGTCGAACGCAGGATACGGTTTCGCGGCCAAGGCGGGCGACATGGTCAGCCGCCTCAAGGGCGGCAAGTCCTTCATCACGCTTGACGAGGGCGCGCGGCCGCTGCCGCCGCGCGTGATTGCGGCCAATGCCAGCGCGGTGGCCTGCCTGACCGAAAAAGGCAAGCTGCTGGTGTTCGGGATGGATGAACTCAAGACGCTGACCAACGGCGGACGTGGCGTGACCCTGATCGAGCTGGAAGAGAAGGAAAAGCTGCTGGCGGTGCAGCCGATTTCGCAAAAAGGCGTCACCGTGCACGGGACCTGGGCGGGCGAGAAGCCGCGCGCGGTCGACTTGTCGGCGTCGGGCCTGGCGGTCCACTTCGGCAAGCGCGCACGCAAGGGCAAGGCGCTGGTGGCCAGAATCAAGGTGATTACGCTCACGCCGATCGGCTGATTCGCGGCGTTCCTGCCACCGGCAGGACCGCTTCGCGGGGGCGGCTGACAAAACAAAAACGGGGTAAGTGTTGCTTAACCGGGGCCTGACCCCGATTGAGCAATACTTACCCCGTTTTCACATCCATCACCCTGCAAGCAGGGCGAATAGATTAGTGCTTAGCAGCAGCTTTTTTCACGTCCGAAGCGGCTTCAACTTTAGCTTCGTGGGTTTTAGCAGCAGCGGTCGCTTTGTCGGCGCCAGCTTCCACAGCAGCTTTTTCAGCTTTTTCATCGGCCTTGATCATTTTTTTCTCGGCTTTCAGATTGGCTTTACCGACTTTTTTCTCGGCCTTGGCTTCGGCTTTCATTTTGTCTTCCGGATCAGCCTTGGCAACGTCGGTGCTCGCTTCAGCGTGCTCTTTCACTGCTTTCGAATGCGCTTTGGTTTTTTTCTCGGTAGCGTCGGCAGCTGCTTTGGTGGCTTTTTCGTCGGCTTTGGCGACTGCTTTGGCTTCCTTGGCTTCGGCTTTGGCGATGTCCTTGTTGGCGCTGGCTTCAGCTTTGACGACAGCTGGGGTAGCAGCTGGAGTTTGTGCGTAAACCGAAGTAGCGAACAGGCCGGCGATCAGGGTAACGAGTAATTTGTTCATGGTGTGTACCTTTAGAAGAATGGTTGGGGTTTCTTATCCGTGGACGTTTTGGACCGAAGTCCGTCGCCATCTATCGTTCTCAACTTTATATTTCGTCAAGGAACGGTTGTCAGAATATGTCTTGCGGGATAGTGGGTCTGTGCGCTAGCGCACGCTCTCCAGAGCTAACGAAAAGCAACTTACAACTAGGCGAACTGAGCATAAAAATGGCCGGATCGCCCGCCGTTGCAGGTGCTACGCCTATTTCCCCACCCTCTTCTTCGCATACAAATCGATGATGGTGGTGATGCCGTCGTTACAGACGTTACAGAATCTTTCACTTCGATCAAACATCAAACACTGCATTTCCGACCGGTAATAGCCGCTCGCCTCGTAATTGGCCCCCTCGAAGGCGCCCACGTCGTGCCGGTGCGCGGCCTTGGCGAACAGCGTATTGGTGTGCGTCAGGTCTTCGCGGAACAGCGCGCTCATCTCGGATTCGGGCCGGTTGGCGGCGCGCAGCGCGGCGCGCCGCTTCTGGTAGGCGCGCGCATATTCTTCGTACTGGGCCTTGGGCCAGGCGGTCGGCAGCGGCGTGCCGGCCTTGACGTGGCGCTGCCATTTCAGCTTGGCCGGATCGCGCAGCGCGGTCACATTCGGCTCCCACGGCTCCATCCGTCCGGCGCTCGACTGGTAAGCCACGGGCGAGGTGTAATACTCGTCGGCCAGGCCGGCAAAGTGGTGGCCGAATTCGTGCACGAACAGGTAATTGGCCCAGTCGTTGCCGGCCGCCGCGGTGCTGAACTGGCCAAAGATGCCACCGCCGCCGTAGGTGTCGTTATTGACCAGGATTTCGATGAACTCGTACGGCGCATGCTGGGCGATGTCGCGCAGCGCGCGGTTATCCAGGGTGAGCACGTAACGCTCGCTGCCGAAAATATCGTAGCGCGTGCCCAGCGCCGATGCACGGTGCACGCCGGTCGACGGGCGCGACACGCCGCTCTCACCGGTTGGCACCGCGATGGCCCACACATTGAAGTCGCCCGCGCGCTCCTTGAACGGCGAGACGGTGAACAGGTGATCGGCCAGGCGGCGCGCGTCGGCCTCGAATTTTTTCATCTCGGCAGCGGTGTAGCCGTCGCCCATGACCAGCAGGTCGACCTTGGCCGGCGATGCTCCGCTCACGCGGATCGGAATCGGCTTGGCCGGCGCGGGCGCCTGTTTGCGCACCACGTCCGGCGCGTCCGGGTCGACCTCGACGCTCCATGCGACCGAAAACTGATTGCGCTCGTCGCGCTTGAGCACCCGCACCTTCACCGGTTTGCCGAACGCGGGAAAGCGCACCGATTCCTGGAAGCCGCGGCTGATGCGATTGGCTTCCTCGGTGGTACGCCATTCGCCGAAAATGGTCGAGAAGCCGCGCGAATAGAGCAGGTCGCCGGTCTTGGCGTCGACCACTTCGACCATGTTCTGGCCACGGTTGGTGGTGTCGACGTTTTGCGACAGGTCCCCGGGCCACGGCAGCGGTTCGATCACCACCCGTTCCAGCGCGTACTGGTCGGACAGGGCATTGCCGCTGTGCTGATAGTCGACGCGGACGGTGGCGGGCGGCTGGGCGTGGGCCTGGGCCTGGGCGGCGGCGGCCAGCGCCAGCAGGCCGGCGACGCGGCGCATGAAACGGACGGGGGACAGCGGCATGGCGGTTTCCTTGCAAGCGTGGATCGTGCTGCATTGTAAACCCGCACTGTTGGGCGTTAAAGAGCTTAATCGGCATAGCGTTTCTGGCGCTCGCGGCGCCGTGGTAGCATGTCGCTTCCTTTGGAATCCCAGCGACGATGTACACAACGATTGAAAGCCAGGCTGAATCACTGATCCGCGACACCGGTGCGCGCCTCACCAAGCCGCGCTCGCGCGTGCTGGCGTATCTGCTGGCGCAGAACAAGCCCCTGACCCACCACGAGATCCAGGAAGGCCTGGCCGGCGCGGCGCTCGATTCCGTGACCTTGTACCGGGTGCTCGAATGGCTGACCGAGCACGAACTGGTGCACCGCATCGCCGGCGCCGACCAGGTCTGGCGCTTCAACGCGGGCGCGGGCCAGCACGGACACCAGCACGCGCACTTCCAGTGCACCCGCTGCGAAATGGTGACCTGCTTCACCGACATCGCCCTGCCCGCCCAGATCACCCTTCCGGACGGCTTCACCAGCGACCAGGTCGACTTCCTGATCAAGGGCATTTGCCAGGTCTGTAACGCAAAAAAATAAGGACCGGTGCCACATCGGCCACGCGGTTAACGCAACCCTATTGCATTAAAGAGGCATCCGACCTATTATAGCAACTCAGTTGCATTAAACCCTCCGCCTTGTCCGGCCCTCCCACGCCTGAAGAAATTCCACGCATGCACATCAAAACCGCCACCGCCGCCCTCCTCGCCAGTCTTTCGCCGCTGGCCGCCATCGCCGCGCCGGCGCCCACCGACACGGTGGTGATCGGCGGCCAGCGCGAACACTATCGCAGCCTGTCGGCCACCGGCGCGACCAAGACCGATGCGCTTCTCAAGGACCTGCCGCAAAGCGTGCGCGTACTTACCAGCGAAGTGCTGCGCGACGCCGGCGTGAGCACGCTGGCTGGTGCGCTCGACCTGGCCAGCGGCATTTCGCGCCAGAGTGACCTGGGCGGTCTGTGGGACAGCTACGCCATGCGCGGCTTCACGGGCGACCCCAATTTCGGCTCCGACTTCCTGGTCAATGGCTTCAGTTCGAGCCGTGGCTACAACGGCCTGCGCGACACCGCCAGCACGCAGTCGATCGAAGTGCTCAAAGGCCCGTCCGCCGCCCTGTACGGGCGCGGCGAGCCGGGAGGCACGGTCAACATCGTCACCAAAAAGCCGCGTTTCGTCCAGGAGCGCAGCATCAGCGCAGCGGTGGGCAGCATCAACACCTACCGCACCGCGCTCGACGTCACCGGTCCCGTGAGCGACACGCTGGCCTACCGCGTCAACGCCGCCTGGCAGCAAGGCGAGAGCTTTCGCGACACCGCCCGGCGCGACACGCTGCTGCTGTCGCCATCGTTCGTCTGGCTGGCGGGCGAGCACACCACGGTCTCCTACGAGGTCGAAGCGACCCGGCAAAAAGCCCCGTTCGACCGTGGCGTGCCGGCGGTGAACGGCAAGCTCGGTGCGGTTCCCGTATCGCGCTTTCTGGGCGAGCCTGGCGATGGCCGGGTCACCGTCAAGTCGCTGGGGCACCAGCTGTTCGTGCAGCACGCGCTCAATGACGACTGGTCGCTGCAATCGGGCCTGTCGTACCGCGACAGTGAACTGGCCGGCTTTTCGACGGAGGCCAACAACCTGCTGGCCGACGGACGCACCCTGCGCCGCCAGCGCCGCCACCGCGATTTTTCGGCCGCCGACACCTCCGGCCGCATCGAACTGCTCGGAAAACTGAGCACCGGCGGCTTGCGCCACAGTGTGCTGTTCGGCGTCGACGCCTACCGCTTCGACGACCGCCGCGTGCAGCTGCGCCGCAATCCGTCAGCCGCCAATCCATACGCGATCGATATTTTCCAGCCGGCCTACGGCGGCGTGGCCGATCCGCTGACGCTGTCGATCGATACGCTGGAGCGCCAGCGCGCGCACGGCTTTTATGCGCAGGATCAGATTGACCTGGGCAGCCAGTGGAAAGCCCTGCTGGGCATTCGCTACGACAGCGCCGATCAAACCGTCACCAACAACCGCCTCAAGACGAGCAGCGCGCAAAGCCTGCACGCCAGCAGTCCGCGCGCGGGCCTGGTGTACCAGCCGGCCAAGGCGCTGTCGCTGTACGCGACGGCGGCGCGCGCCTATCGCCCGAACAGCGGCATCAGCATCGACAACCGCGCTTTTGAAGCGGAAAAGAGCCTGTCCTATGAAGTGGGCGCGAAATTCGACGCCCTGGGCGGGAAACTGAGCAGCACCGTGGCGCTGTACAAGATCGACAAGAAGAACGTCCTCACGACCAATCCCGCCAACGCCGACTTTGCGATCCCCGCCGGGGAAGTCGGCAGCCGCGGCCTGGAACTGGACGTGGCCGGCACCGTGGCGCGCAACCTGCAGCTCTCGGCAGCCTACGCCTACACCGACGCCACCGTCACCAAGGGCGACAAGACCATCCGCACCGGCAGCCGCTTTCCGAATGTGGCGCGCCACAGCGCCAACGTGCTGCTGGTGTCGAGCTTCAAGCTGGGCGAGGCCAAGGCCAGTGTAGGGGGCGGCGCCAGCTACGTGGGCAAGCGCATGGGCGACGTGGCCGCATCGAGCAGCTTCGAGCTGCCCTCTTACAGCACCGTCAAGCTGGTGGCGGCCTACGCGCCGGACCGCAAGCTGCGCATCGCGCTCAATATCGACAACCTGTTTAACAAGACCTGGTATGCCAGTTCGTACAGCCAGATGTGGGTAGCGCCGGGCACCGAACGCGCCGCCACGCTGACGGCCAGCTACAGCTTCTGAGGCACAGCATGAGCGCCATGACCGCCAGCGCAGCCGTGCCGTCCAAGCGCATCGCCGCCATCGATGCGATGCGCGGTTTGATCATCCTGATCATGACGCTCGACCACGCGCGCGAAACCTTCTTTTTGCACCGCCAGGTCAGCGACCCGATGGACTTGGCCAGCACCGAGCCGTCGCTGTTTTTCAGCCGCCTGGCGGCGCATTTCTGCGCGCCGATGTTCGTGTTCCTCACCGGCCTGTCGGCCTGGCTGTACGCCAATCCGCCATCCGGGCCGCGCAGCCCGCGCGGCTTCTTGCTCAAGCGCGGCCTGTTCCTGATCGTGCTGGAACTGGTGTTCGTCAATTTTGCGTGGTCGGGCCGCTTTCCGCCGCCGGTGCTGTACTTGCAGGTGATCTGGGTGATCGGCCTGTCGATGATCGCGCTGGCCCTGCTGCACAAGCTGCCGCTGCGCTGGCTGGCACTGCTCGGCGCCTTGATCGTGGCCGGCCACAATGCCTTGTCCTTCCCCGGACTGGAACCGGGCAGCCTGGCGCACGCCGCGTGGACGGTGCTCGAGCAGCGCGGCTTCCTGGTGAACGAGGGCGCCACCCGCGTCAAGATCAGCTATCCGCTGCTGGCGTGAATCGGGGTGATTTTGCTCGGCTACGCGGCCGGTCCGCTGTTTTCAACGCAGGTGCAGCCGCCGGCGCGGCGCCGCATCCTGCTGCTCGCGGGAGCGGCCTGCCTGCTGCTGCTTGCGCTGCTGCGCGGCTTTAACATCTACGGCGAGACCCTGCCGTGGACCGTGCAGGCAGACCTGCTGCACACAAGCATGTCGTTCCTGAACCTGACCAAGTATCCGCCTTCGCTCAACTTCCTGTTGATGACGCTCGGCGTGGGGATGCTGGCACTGGCATGGATGGAAGTGGCCAATGAGCGCGTGGTGGCCTTCTGCGCCACCTTCGGCGCGGCGCCCTTGTTCTACTATCTGGCGCACCTGTACCTGCTGCTCGCGCTGCGCGGCCTGATGGCAGCCTTCTCGAACGGCGAGGCGCACCAGGCGGGCGGGATCGGGGAAATATGGCTTTGGTCGGTGGCCGTGATCGCGGCGCTGTATTACCCGTGCCGCTGGTTCGGGCACTACAAGCGCACCAGCGGCCGGGCGTGGGTGCGCTACCTGTAGCGGCTTACTTGTACTGGTACAGCGGCTGGCGAATCAGGATCGGCAGCACGTCGAGGCGGATGTTGAAGACCGAATAGGTATCCGAAATGGCCGACATGTAGCCGATGCTGTCCTTGGTGCGGCTGAAGCGGAACTCGAAGCCCAGTTCCGGCTGCAGGTCGCGCGGGCTGCCGAGGGTCAGGCCGATGGCGTCGGTCTGGTCGCTGTCGATCAGGCGGTGCATCAGGTCCACCACCGTCGTGTTACCGAGAATATCGGCAAAGAACAGCGGGCCGCGATAGTACGGTTTGGCCGAATCGAGCTTGTTGGCCAGCTTCTCGCGCGACGGCGTGAATACTCCGCTCGACAGGTTGAAGCGGTCGCCGTTATCGAGGTAACTCAGCTTGGCGTTACTCACGTTGAAGTCGCCCGGCGTGAAGGTGGCGCCGTTCAAATCGATCACCAGCGCGCCCTTGTAGCCGAGGACCTCGACATCGCGGTTGCCGTGAATGATCATCGAGGTATTCTCGTCGATCCCCAGTCCCATCTTGTAGCCCTTGGCCAGCATGGCCGGCAGCATGCGCCCGAAGCGGCCGCGCACCAGCAAGTGCTGGTCCACGAAAACGTCCTTGCCGATGAAGCCCAGGCCCGGCGACAGTTCCATGCCGTCGGCCACGCCGCGCTTGAGGGTCGAGAGCACCGAACTGGCATCGTAGAACATGGTGTCGCTCATGATCGCCGCGCCCGCGCTGGTGCCGGCGATGACGCCGCCGTTGCGGTACATGGCCCACAGCGCGTCGAGCATGCGGGTGCTGCTGCCGTCCTTCTTGCGCAGCGCTTCGGTGATGCGGGCCTGGTTGCCGCCGACGAAATAGGCGCCGTCCGCATGGCGCACCGCAGCGGCCAGCACCGGGTCGTTGGCCGCGACCCGGTAGTCGACGCCTTCGAGCTTGACGGCGACCGGGACGAAAAAGGCGTCGGCGCCGTAGGAATTGAGTACTTCGACGTTGTTCTTGCCGGCGACATCCGGGCTGGCCGAGGCCGAGCCGAAGACGGCGATGCGCGCACCCGGACCGCCCGCCAGTTCGACGATGCGTTTCCAGACCGCCGCGTTCTCGCCGCGCAGCGCGCCGCCGATGATCACGAGCGAGCCTTTCGGTCCGCCCGGCGGCACGCCGGGCGCCGGCGCGGCCGCGGCCTGCACCTGAGCTGCCGCCAGCAGAATGAGGAACAGGAATTGCAGGTATCGGCGGGCCAGGGTCAGCATCGGTGGTTCTTCCTTTATTCGGTAGGTCGGGCTGCGGGTGCGCGAGGCAGCGGCGCAGCCGATGTTATGTACAAGCAAGATGATACCCCGCTCAGAAATAATATGTCGTATTCCAGAAATGCGCCCCTGGCGCATATTCGCAAACTACGCCCGCCGGGGCACGACGGCGGCAGTTTTTTATGCCACACTTCCGCCAACGTCATTTCACGGTCCCGACCATGCAAGCAAAAACCCATCGCATTTCTCTTGAGGACAGCAGCATGTCCTCGCAACTGGCCAGTTTCCATTTCGGTGCGCCTGGCGCCGGAAAGAAGGTGTATATCCAGGCCGCCCTGCACGCCGATGAAGTGCCCGGCATGCTGGTGTCCCAGTTCCTGCGCACGGAACTGCTGGCGCTGGAGGCGGCCGGCAAGATCCGGGGCGAGATCATCCTGGTCCCGGCGGCCAATCCGATCGGGCTGGCCCAGGCCATCCACGGCGCACCTTTCGGCCGCTTCGACCTGTCGACCGGCACCAATTTCAACCGCGCCTACAAGCATGTGGCCGAGGACCTGAAAACCTCGCTCGAAGGCTTGCTCGGGCCCGATGCCGATGCCAACGTGGCCCTGATCCGCGCCCATGCGCGCGATTCGGTCGGCGCCTGGCAGCCGAAAACCGACGCCGACGCGCTCAAGAAGATCCTGCTGGGGATGGCCATCGATGCCGACATCGTGCTCGATCTGCACTGCGATAACGAAGCGGTGCTGCATATATATGCAGGCACGCCGCTGGCCGAGGCGGTGGCCCCGCTGTCGGCGCTGATGCAGGCGCACTGCGTGCTGCTGGCGCTCGAAGCGGGCGAGGAACCGTTCGACGAGGCTTGCAGCCGCCTGTGGTGGGACCTGGCGGCGCACTTCGGACCAGGCTTTCCGATTCCCGCGGCCTGCCTGTCGACCACCGTGGAGCTGCGCGGCGAGATGGAAGTGAGCTACGAACTGGCCGAGCGCGACGCGCGCGCCCTGCTGCAGTTCCTGGCGCATGCGGGCGTACTGGCCGTGGCGCCGCCCGAGCTGCCCGCGCCCCTGTGCGCACCGACGCCGCTCGAAGGGGTGGAGCCGATCGCCGCGCCGCATGCCGGCGTGGTGGTGTTCCTCAAGCAGGTGGGCGAGAAGGTCGTGGCCGGCGACGCCATCGCCGACCTGGTCGAACCGGTAAGCGGTCGCACCACCACCCTGCGCTGCAGCGTCGATGGCGTGTTCTTTGCCCGCACCGCGCACCGCCATCTGCTGCGCGGCATGGCGGTCGGTAAAATCGCAGGACCTGTGGCTTTCCGCGCCGGAAAGCTGCTGAGCCAATGAAACTGCGCATCCCCAATACCTTCGTCCTGCTGTTCCTGATCCTGGCGATGATCGCCGTGGCCACCTGGCTGGTGCCGGGCGGCCAGTACGAGACCGTTCTGGTCGATGGCAAGCCGCGCATCGATCCCGGCTCCTTCCACTACGTGCAGAGTAATCCGCAGGGCTTCGTGGCGCTGATGATGGCGCCGATCAAAGGCTTCAAGGAAGCGGCCCAGATCATCGGCTTCGTACTGATCGTCGGCGGCGCGTTCGCGGTGCTGCAAAAGACCGAGGCGCTCGACGCGATGATCCGCAGCGTGGCGCGCGCGCATACCCATTCCGCCTTTGTGCGGGCGATGCTCATTCCGGTGTTCGTGACCATCTTCTCGCTGGGCGGGGCCACCTTCGGCATGAGCGAGGAGTCGATTCCGTTCGTGCTCATTTTCGTGCCGCTGGCGCTCGCCCTGGGCTACGACTCGATCATCGGCGTATCGATTCCCTTCCTCAGCGCGCAGGTGGGTTTCGCGGCCGCCTTCCTCAATCCCTTCAATGTGGGCGTGGCGCAGAATATCGCCGGGATCGAGATGTTTTCGGGCGTGGGCTACCGTCTGATCGTCTGGTTCGTGGCGACCGCGATCACCATCGCGTTCCTGATGTGGTACGCGGCGCGCATCAAGCAGGACCCGACCCGCAGCCCGACCTACGCGCTCGATATCGACAAGCGCAAGGAAAGCAGCGACGCCCTCAATAACCTCACCGGCATGACGCGCACCCACGGCACGGTGCTGCTGCTGTTCGTCGGCTTCATGGCCGCCATGGTGGTCGGCGTGATTCGCTACGGCTGGTACATCAACGAGATCGCGGCGCTGTTCCTGGTGATGGCGATCGTGGTCGGCGTCATCGGACGGCTCGACAGCGACGCCTTCGTGGCCGCTTTCCTGCACGGCGCGCGCGACCTGGTCGGCACCGCGCTGGTCATCGCCCTGGCGCGCGGCACCATGATCCTGGCGCAGGATGCCAAGATCATCGACACTATGCTGCATTCGCTGGTGCCGCTGGTGCAATCGTCCAATCCGGTGTTCGCGGCGCAGAAGATGTTCATTATCCAGACGGTGATTAACTTCTTTATTCACTCGGGGACGGGACAGGCGGCGCTGACCATGCCGATCATGGCGCCGCTGGCGGACCTGGTGGGCATCACGCGCCAGACCGCGGTGCTGGCGTTCCAGCTCGGGGAACTGACCTTGCCGATGATTCCGACGTCGGGCGTGACGGTGGGGGTGCTGGCACTGGCGCGCATTCCGTGGCTGACCTGGGCCAAGTGGATGGTGCCGCTGCAGCTGGGGTATTTCGTGATGGCGCTGCTGTTGCTGATTCCGCCGTGTTTGATGAACTGGAGTTGACCGTAGCGCAGTAAAAGGTCGGTGGCTGACGGCATTGGACCGTTGAACTAAAAACCGTCCTTCCCGCGCAGGCGGGAACCCAAGTTTGTAGCACAGTCACCGGCTCAACGAAATTGGGTTCCCGCCTGCGCGGGAACGACGGTTTTGAGGGTAACGTTTTGCTAGAACGACGGTTTCGAGGGTGGCGGTTCACCAGACACCAGCTGCAGCGACGCCGCAGTGCCGTCAATCGAGCACATTTAACTGACGTAGATATTCGGAAAATACCGCTCCATCAGCGATTCCGGCCTTTGCGGCGGCGTGAATCCAAACTGCGCGTACAGCGCATGCGCATCGCCCGTGGCCAGCATCAGCCTGCGCAGGCCCTTCAGACTGGGATGCGCCAGCACCGTCTTCATCAGCTCCTTGCTGTAGCCGCGCCCCCGGTACTCGGGAATCACAAACACATCCACCAAGTTACCAAAAGTCGCAAAATCGGTGATCACCCGCGCAAACGCCACCTGGCGTCCGTCCACGTACCCCCCGAAACACAGGGAGTTTTCGATCGCGCGCTCCACTACCGGTCGCGAAATGCCGATGGCCCACGTCGACTGCTCGCTCAGGAAGCGATAAATTAACGGAACGTCGAGCTGCGAGCGGTCGGTACTGATCTGTAAATTGGACATGGCTGGGCGCATCCCTTTAAAAGAAACAATTCTACCTTCGTTCGCCACGAGCGCAAGGGCCGCGCGTGAATTCGGAACACCTGTGCAACCCCCAACAGGAATTGCCCGCAGCCTGCTTTCCTTGTTTATAATCAGGTAACGCAAAGGAACTCTTCACATGACCGCACAACTCTCAAAGAAGGGCGAGGCCTGGTCGGCGCGCTTTTCCGAACCTGTCTCCGACCTCGTCAAACGCTATACCGCTTCCGTCTTTTTCGATAAACGCCTGGCCCTGTTCGACATCCAGGGGTCGCTCGCGCACGCCGAAATGCTGGCCGCCCAAAACATCATCAGCGCCGGCGACCGCGCCGAAATCGAGCGCGGCATGGCCCAGATCAAAGGCGAAATCGAAGCCGGCAGCTTCGAATGGCTGCTCGACCTGGAAGACGTCCACCTGAATATCGAAAAGCGCCTGACCGAACTGGTTGGCGACGCCGGCAAGCGCCTGCACACCGGGCGCTCGCGCAACGACCAGGTGGCGACCGACATCCGCCTGTACGTACGCGCCGCCATCGACGACATCGTTGTCCTGCTCAACGGCCTGCGCCTGGCGCTGACGGACCTGGCCGAACAGAATGCCGACACCATCATGCCCGGTTTCACCCACATGCAGGTGGCCCAGCCGATCACCTTCGGCCACCACATGCTGGCCTACGTCGAGATGTTCGGCCGCGATGTCGAGCGCATGCAGGATGCCCGCAAGCGGGTCAACCGCCTGCCGCTGGGCGCCGCCGCGCTGGCCGGCACCACCTTCCCGATCGACCGCGAACGGGTGGCGCGCACGCTCGGCTTCGACGACGTGTGCCACAACTCGCTCGACGCCGTCTCGGACCGCGATTTCGCGATCGAGTTCTGCGCCGCCGGCGCCCTGATCATGACGCATATCTCGCGCATGTCCGAAGAACTGGTGATCTGGATGAGTCCACGGGTCGGCTTCATCGACATCGCCGACCGTTTCTGCACCGGTTCGTCGATCATGCCGCAAAAGAAAAACCCGGACGTGCCGGAACTTGCGCGCGGTAAAACCGGCCGTGTGTACGGCCACCTGACCGGTCTCCTGACCCTGATGAAAGGCCAGCCGCTGGCCTACAACAAGGACAACCAGGAAGATAAGGAGCCGCTGTTCGACACCGTCGACACGCTGGTCGATACCCTGCGCATTTTTGCCGACATGGCCGGCGGGATCACGGTCAAGCCGGACGCGATGCGCGCCGCAGCGCTGCAGGGCTACGCCACCGCGACCGACCTGGCCGACTACCTGGTCAAGAAAGGCCTGCCGTTCCGCGATGCGCACGAAGCCGTGGCGCGCGCCGTGCGCGCCTGCGACGACCTCAAATGCGATTTGTCGGAAATGTCGCTCGATAAGCTGCGCGAGTTTTCCGACCTGATTGGCGACGACGTGTTCGCGGTGCTGACGCTGGAAGGCTCGGTGGCGGCGCGCGACCATGTGGGCGGCACCGCGCCGCGCCAGGTGCGCGCCGCGATTGCCCGCGTGCGCGCCCAGCTGGCCGGGTAGCCGCAGCACCATCAGTGACCTGTTTTTAGTCGACCGGCGCGCAAGACGCCGGCGACCGTGCTTGTTTTTGAACTTTTGTTTGAAACTACTGGAGATACCAGCACCATGCTCATGTCACTTTTCATTCCGCTGTCGCGCGCGATCGATACTCTGAACGAGAAGATCGCCAGCGCCGTCAGCTGGGCCCTGCTGGCAGCGGTCATCATCTGCGCCGGCAATGCCCTGATCCGCTACGTCTTCCATACCAGTTCCAATGCCTGGCTCGAAATCCAGTGGTACCTGTACGCCGCCATGTTCATGCTCGCATCCGCGTACACGCTCAAGCGCGATGAACATGTGCGCATCGACGTCATCGTCGGCCGCTTCTCGAAACGCACCCAGGTCTGGATCGACCTGTTCGGCTTTTTGCTGTTCCTGCTCCCCATCTCGCTGCTGATCCTCTGGTACGGCATCCCCTTCGCCCGCATCTCGATCGAAAGCGCCGAAATGTCGAGCAATGCCGGCGGCTTGATCGTCTGGCCCGCCAAGCTGATGGTGCCGGTGGCTTTTGCCCTGATCATCCTGCAGGGTATCTCCGAAATCATCAAGCGCGTCGCCTTCCTGGCCGGACGTATCGACGCCAGCTCGTTTTCCAAGCAGGTCACCACGCCGCAGGACGAGATCGACGCGATCAAAGCCGCCAACAAGATCACTTAGAGCAGTTACGCAAACAGCCACTTCGGTCAGGGACACATGGAACAATTCATCATCGCCAATCTGGCGCCCATCATGTTTGGGGCGCTGGTCATCTTCTTGCTATCCGGTTTTCCGGTCGCATTTTCGCTGGCCGCCAACGGCCTGTTTTTCGGCCTGGTCGGCATCGAACTCGGTTTGCTCAAGCCCGAACTCCTGCAGGCGCTGCCCAACCGGATCTTCGGCATCATGGCCAGCGACACCCTGCTGGCGATCCCCTTCTTTACCTTCATGGGCCTGATCCTGGAAAGGTCGGGAATGGCGGAGGACCTGCTCGACACCATCGGCCAGCTATTCGGGCCGGTGCGCGGCGGCGTGGCGTATGCGGTCATTTTCGTCGGTGCGCTGCTGGCCGCAACGACCGGCGTGGTGGCCGCGTCGGTGATTTCGATGGGGCTCATTTCGCTGCCGGTGATGCTGCGCTACGGGTACGACAAGCGCCTCGCGTCCGGCGTGATCGCGGCTTCGGGCACCTTGGCCCAGATCATCCCGCCCTCGCTGGTGCTGATCGTGATGGCCGACCAGCTGGGCAAATCGGTCGGCGACATGTACAAGGCCGCTTTCATTCCCGGCCTGATGCTGACCGCCATGTACGCCGGCTATGTGCTGGCCCTGTCGATCTTCAAGCCCCATCATGTGCCGGCGCTGCCGCTCGAAGCGCGTAACCTCGGTGAGCCGAACGGCGACAGCGGCGTGCGCTCGCTGCTCGCTCTCGTCGTGGGCACGGTGGCGGTGGCATTTGCGTTCGCCGCGGCCTGGGGGCCAAGCCACCCGCAACTGGGCGCTGACGAACTGGGCATCTACTCCACCGCGGTCGGCATCACGCTCGCGTTTTCGTTCGCGCTGGCGAACCGCTACATGAAACTGAACCTGCTCTCGCGCATGGCCGAACGCGTGGTGTTCGTGCTGGTGCCGCCGCTGGCGCTGATCTTCCTGGTGCTGGGCACGATTTTCGTCGGCATCGCCACCCCGACCGAAGGCGGCGGCATGGGCGCGATGGGCGCGATCCTGCTGGCCATGATGAACGGCCGCCTGTCCTGGAGCCTGCTCAAGCAAGCCATGAATTCGACCACGCGCCTGTCGTGCTTCGTCATGTTCATCCTGATCGGATCGACCGTGTTCGCGCTGGTGTTCCGCGGCGTGAACGGCGACCTGTGGGTCGAGCACCTGTTGACCAGCCTTCCCGGCGGGGTGATGGGCTTTCTGATCGTCGTCAACATCATGTTCTTCGTGCTGGCCTTCTTCCTCGACTTCTTCGAGCTGGCCTTCATCCTGGTGCCGCTGGTCGGGCCGGTGGCCAATAAGCTGGGCATCGACCTGGTCTGGTTCGGCGTGCTGCTGGGCGTGAACATGCAGACCTCCTTCATGCACCCGCCGTTCGGCTTTGCGCTGTTCTATCTGCGCTCGGTGGCGCCGAAAGAGGTCAAGACCTCCGATATTTACTGGGGCGCGATTCCGTTCGTGGTGATCCAGATCATCATGGTCGGCCTGATCATCGCCTTCCCGCACTTGGTCTCGGTCGAGAAAAAGGTCGACATGGAAGAGCAGCTTGAATTGAAACTCGATGCCCCGGCCGGCGAAGCGGAACCGCTGAAGCTGCCCGCGGCCGACGCCGACAAGAAGGATGAAGACAGTACCCCGGAACTGAACTTCTCGACCGATACCGAAACCGACCCTAAAACGAAATGAGCGCGATGAATATTGGCGGCAAAAGCATGGACGAGGCGCTGGCCGCCTTGTCCGACATGAGCGGCGGCCTTGAGCCGATCGGCAAGGAAGAACATGAGCAGCGCATCGGCAAGGCCCAGGCCTTCATGCGCGCGCAGGGCATCAGCGCGGTGTTCCTGAACGCGGGCACCAACATGCGCTACTTCACGGGCACCAAGTGGTACGCCAGCGAACGCATGGTGGGCGCCATCCTGCCCGCCAGCGGCGCGCTCGAATATATCGCGCCGGTGTTCGAGGAAGGCTCGCTGACCGACTTCATGCTGGTCAAGGGCAAGGTCAATTGCTGGGAGGAGCACGAGAGCCCCTACCAGCTGTTCGTCGACGTGTTGGGCCGCATGGGCATCGCGCCCGATACGGCCGCGCCGCCGCGCATCGGCATCTGCGAGAGCGCCGCTTTCTTCATCGCCGACGGCATTGCCCCGCTGGCGGCCGGCTACGCGCTGGAAAACGCCAAAACGGTCACGGCGTTCTGCCGCTCCCGCAAGTCGCCAGCCGAAATCGCCCTGATGCAGCGCGTGAAGGACATGACGCTCGAAGTGCACAAGGCCGCCGCCAGCATCCTGCATGAGGGGATCAGCACGGTGGAGGTGAGCGACTTTATCGCGCGCGCGCACCGCAAGGTCGGTGCGCCGGGGTCGTATTTTTGCATCGTGCTGTTCGGCGAGGCGACCGCCTATCCGCACGGCGTCAGTTATGCCCAGACCCTGAAGCCGGGCGACGTGGTGCTGATCGATACCGGCTGCCAGCTGCATGGCTACATCTCGGACATCACGCGCACCTACGTCTTTGGCGAGATCAGCGAGCGCCAGCGCTTTGTGTGGAATGCGGAGAAGGCGGCGCAGCTGGCCGCGTTCGCGGCCGCGCAGCTGGGCGTGCCGTGCCGCGAGGTCGATGCGGCGGCGCGCGCCTCGCTCGAAGCGAACGGATTCGGGCCCGGCTACAAGCTGCCCGGCCTGCCGCACCGTACCGGCCACGGCATCGGCATGGATATCCACGAATGGCCTTACCTGGTCGGCAGCGACAGCACGCCGCTCGACGTCGGCATGTGCTTCTCGAACGAGCCGATGATCTGCATTCCGGGCGAATTCGGCGTGCGCCATGAAGACCACTTCTATATGACGGAGACAGGACCGAAGTGGTTCACGCAACCGGCGCACACGATCGACGATCCGTTCGGCCTGGGCCGCTGAAGTCGCCCTGCGCGCGCCGGACGCCACGTTGGCGGTCCGGCGCCAAATGAAATAGTGCATTGCGGACAAAATAATGTCCTTCACTCACTGTTCAGACTTCATCGCTTTCGACCCGCCCTGCATGAAACAGTGTTGCAAAGAAGTATAAAAACGCTGGGTTGTTACAAAATAAACAAACCTCCACGTTTATTTGTTTCCGCTAATCATCTACTATCTCTGGTTGTGGACACACCGGGATAATTTCATGCAAGAGCAACAAGTACTCGACGCAGACGTCGCGACCGACGCTGCCGTCGATCTGGACGAACACATGCCAACCATCCAGCTTGATGTTGCTGGCGATGAAGGAAAATCGGGCGTCTCCGTGGCCACGGCCACCACCGCGCTGTTGTCGAGCGCGGTCCTGGCGGCCTGCGGCGGTGGCGGCAGCTCGCCTGCGCCGGCTGCGCCGCCGATGATTCTGCCCGGATCGACCATGCCGGCCCCGAACGTGCCGATCCCGGCGCCGACACCCGTTCCGACCCCGGTAGTACCGACGCCGGCCGGTCCTGCGCCGACTGTTCCGACGCCGACTGTCCCGACACCAACTGTTCCGACGCCGACGGGTACGACACCGACTGTCCCGACGCCGGCACCAAACGTTCCGACACCGACGCCGACTGCGCCGACACCGACCCAGACCGTCCCGACGCCGACCGCGCCGACGCCGACTGCCCCAGGCCCGGCCGCTCCGACACCCACGCCAACCCCGACGCCAACCCCAACCCCAACCCCAACACCGACGCCGACGCCAACCCCGACGCCAACAGCGACGCCAACACCAACCCCTACCCCCACGCCGGTGGAAAAAATCGGCGCCGCCGAAGCCTCGCGCTTCCTGGCGCAGGCGTCGATGGGCGCCACGCGCGAACAGATCGCCCGGGTGCAGCAGCTGGGCTACGCCGGCTGGATCACCGAACAGATGGCCATGCCGCGGTCACAATCGCGCTGGGATTACCTGGTCGCAAAGAAATTAAACGGCGCCGAATCCAAGAACACCGAAGCCGGCCACGATGCCGCTTTCTGGCGCAAGATGGTGGTCTCGCCCGACACCCTGCGCCAGCGCGTCACCCTGGCACTGTCCGAAATCCTGGTCGCGTCCCTGAGCGGTTTCAACGCAAGCTGGAGCAATTTCTCCAGCGCCGCCCACATGGACTTGCTGGAAACGCACGCCTTCGGCAACTACCGCACCCTGCTGCAGCACGTATCGCTGAGCGCACCGATGGGCGAATATCTGACCTATCGCGGCAACGTCAAGTTCAACCCGGCCACCGGCTCCCTGCCCGATGAAAACTACGCGCGCGAAGTCATGCAGCTGTTTACCATCGGCCTGGTGCAGCTGAACAACGACGGCACGCCCAAGCTCAACGGCGGCTTGCAGCAGGAAACGTATACCCTGGACGACATCACCGGCCTGGCCCGGGTGTTCACCGGCTGGAACTACGACATGGCCGGCGCCGACAACAATTCGCCGGAATACAAGCGCCGCCCGATGATCGTGGCGGCCAACCGCCATGAAACGGGCGCCAAGAATTTCCTGGGAAGCAGCATCGCCGCCGGCACCGACGGCCTGACCAGCCTCACCCGCGCGCTCGACACCATCTTCGCCCATCCGAACGTGGGTCCGTTCATCGGCCGCCAGCTGATCCAGCGCCTGGTGTGCAGCAATCCCTCGCCCGCCTACGTGGCCAGGGTCAGCGCCGTGTTCAATAGCGATAATAACGGCGTCAAGGGCAACCTGGCCAAGGTCGTGTCCGCCATTCTGCTCGATACCGAAGCGCGCAGCGCCAGCCGGCTGAGCGACCTCAACTTCGGCAAGCTGCGCGAACCGGTGCTGCGCTTTACGGCGTGGGCGCGCGCATTCAAGGCCAGCTCGGCGACAGACGCCTGGGCGATCGGCAACACATCCGACCCCGCCACGCGCCTGGGACAAAGTCCCGGCCGCTCGGGCACGGTGTTCAATTTCTTCCGTCCGGGCTACGTACCGCCCAACAGCGCCATCGCCAATGCGCGCATGGTCGCGCCGGAGTTTCAGATCACCAATGAATCGACCGTGGTCGGCTATATCAATTATATGCAGACCGTGGTCAGCAAAGGCGTGGGCGACGTCAAGGCCGACTACAGCGCCCTGCTGCCGATGGCCGATGTGGCCGATACCCTCGTGGACGAGCTGAACCTGGTGCTGGTGGCGGGACAACTGGCGCCGGCGACAACCAACCTGATCAGGGGCGGGATCGATTCCATGCCCAAAGGAACCAACGCCGCCCGCCTGAACCGCATCTATGCCGCCCTGGTGCTGGTGCTGGCATCCCCCGAATTCATCGTCCAGAAATAGGAGCAGCCATGCAAAATAAAAATGGAACCAACGCATCGCGCCGCGCCTTTCTACAACGCGCTTCCGCGCTGTCGGTCGCCGGCGTTGCCGCGCCGTGGGCAATCAACGTCGCCGCCATGGCCGAGGCAAGTGCCGCCACGGCCACCGACTACAAGGCACTGGTCTGCGTGTTTCTGTACGGCGGCAACGACTATGCCAACACCGTCACGCCCTACGATCCCGACAGCCACGCGAAATACCAGTCGTTCCGCCCCAACTTCGCGCACAGCCGCGCCGCGCTGGCCGCGACCGCGCTGAACCCGACCGTGGTGCCGGTGGACTCGGCCGGCTTCCAGCACCAGTACGCCCTGGCTCCCGCCCTGGCGCCGCTGGTCCCGCTGTTTAACGACGGAAAACTGGCCGTGATGTTGAACGTGGGCAATCTGGTACAGCCCACCACCAAGCTCCAGTTCACCAACAAGTCCGGCCGCCTGCCGCCGAAACTGTTTTCGCACAACGACCAGCAATCGGTCTTCCAGTCGTCGTCGCCGGAAGGCGCTACCTCCGGCTGGGGCGGCCGCATCGGCGACCTGTTCCAGGCGAGCAATACGCATTCGACCTTTACCTGCATCAACGTCTCGAACAATGCCGTGTTCTTGTCGGGCAATACGGCGGTGCAATACCAGGTATCGACCAGTGGCTCGGTGCCGCTGGCGGGACTCAAGAATCCGTTGTTCGGCTCGGCAAGTTCCTCGGCGGCGCTGCGCACGTTGATGACCCAGCAGCGCAGCCACATGCTGGAAAACGAATACAACCGCATCGGCAAGCGTTCGATCGAAGCCAATGAAGTGCTGACCGGCGCCCTGAGCTCGACGCCGGCGCCGAAAACGGCGTTCCCGACCGCGAACAACCTGGGCGACCAGCTGAAACTGGTCGCGCGCATGATCGCCGCCGGCCCGACCCTGGGTGCGAAACGGCAAGTGTTTTTCGTATCCATGGGTGGTTTCGACACGCACGACGGCATGCTGACCAATCACCCGGCGCTGATGACCAAACTGGGTGACGCGATGGCGGCGTTTTACGCGGCGACGGTGGAACTGGGCGTGGCCGAAAAAGTGACCACGTTCACCGCGTCCGACTTCGGACGCACGATGGCGGGCAATGCCGACGGCTCCGATCATGGCTGGGGCAGCATGCACTTCGTGATGGGTGGCGCGGTCAAGGGCAAGCGCTTTTACGGCACCGCGCCGGTGGTGGCCAATGGCGGACCGGATGATGTCGGCCAGGGACGTTTGTTGCCGACGACATCGGTCGACCAGTTCGCCGCCACGATGGGCGCGTGGCTGGGGGTGTCGAACAGCGAATTGCTGGCGCTGTTGCCGAATCTGGGGAATTACAACGCCAGTACGCGTAATCTCGGGTTCGTGTAAAGAGCTGTACAGCTAACAGTACCGTTACCTTAAAAACCGTCATTTCTGCCAATGGCAGGAATGACGGTTTTGAGTGTCGCGGTTAAAAAGGTTCAGGCAACCTGCGTTCTACTCTAATCACCCCTTCTTCATCACCAGCGTCAGAATGTCATAACTGGCCACCAGTTCATCATTCTGATTGGTGACCTGCACATCCCACGCCACCACGCCCTGCCCCACGCCCTTGTCGTCGGTGCGGTTGCGATCCACCTTGCGCTTGCACGTCAAGCGCGCGCGGATCGTGTCGCCGATGGCCACCGGCGTGATAAACCGCAGATTATCCAGCCCGTAGTTGGCCAGCACCGGGCCCGGTGCCGGCGACACAAACAGCCCCGCCGCCGCCGACAGCACAAAGTAGCCGTGCGCGATGCGCTTGCCGAACTGCGAATCCTTGGCCGCGATCTCGTCGAAGTGCATGTAAAAATAGTCGCCCGAAATCCCGCCGAAGTTGACGATATCGGCCTCGCTCACCGTGCGCCGGTGCGTGAGCAGCGAGTCGCCCATCTGCAGTTCCTCGAAATACTTGCGGAACGGGTGCAGGGCTTCCTCGCGCACGGCCGCGCCGCGCACGTACTCGCCCGTGATCGCCGCCAGCATGGTCGGCGAACCCTGTACCGCGGCGCGCTGCAGGAAGTGGCGCACCGCGCGAATGCCGCCCAGCTCCTCGCCGCCACCGGCGCGTCCCGGACCGCCATGCTTCAACTGCGGCAGGGGCGAACCGTGACCGGTCGAATCGACAGCCGCTTCACGCTCGAGCACCAGCACACGGCCGTGCGTGGCCGCCGCCACCGGCACCGCGCGCGCCGCAATGGCCGTGTCCTTGGTCACCAAGGTGCTGACCAGACTTCCCTTGCCGCGCGCGGCCAGCACCAGGGCTTCATCCAGGTCCGAATAGGTCATCATCGTGCTGACCGGGCCGAAGGCTTCGATGTCGTGCACGGCGTCGTTGCTCATGCCGTCGCGGCACAGCAGCAAGGTCGGCGAGAAGAAGGCGCCATTCGCCGCGCCCTCGCCCACCGGATTGAAACCATCCTTGGCGCCGAACAGGATCTCGTTGCCGCGCGCGAGCATCTCGACCCGCTCGCTGACATCGCGGTGCTGGTCCATCGAGGCCAGTGCGCCCATACGCACCTCTTTCACCGAAGGGTCGCCCACGACGATCTTGGCCAGGCGCTCGCGCAGGCGTTCGCCGACCGCTTCCACATGCTGCTTGGGCACGATGATGCGGCGGATCGCGGTGCACTTCTGGCCCGCCTTGCCGGTCATTTCGCGCGCGACTTCCTTGACGAACAGGTCGAACTCCACATCGTCGGGCGTCACGTCCGGCCCCAGGATGGCGCAGTTGAGCGAATCGGCTTCGGCGGTGAACGGTACCGAGTGGGCGATCAGGTTCTTGTTCACGCGCAGCTTGGCGGCGGTGTCGGCAGACCCGGTGAAGGTCACCACATCGGCGCCGGTCAGGCGGTCGAGCAGGTCGCCGGTGCTGCCGATGACCAGTTGCAGCGCGCCTTTCGGCAGCAGGCCGGAATCGTCCATCATGCGCACCACGGCTTCGGTCAGGTAGCTGGTGGCGGTGGCCGGCTTGCCGATGCACGGCATCGCCGCGAGAAAACTCGGCGCGAATTTTTCGAGCAGCCCCCAGATCGGGAAGTTGAAGGCGTTGATGTGCACCGCCAGACCGCCGCGCGGCACCAGGATGTGGGTGCCGGCGAAGCCGCCGTTCTTGCCGAGGGCGAGCGCCGGACCTTCGTGCAGCACGTTGCTCGACGGGAGTTCGCGGCTGCCCATGCTGGCGTAGGCGAACAGGGTGCCGATGCCGCCTTCGATATCGACCCAGCTGTCCGGGCGGGTGGCGCCGGTCAGGTGCGAGACCGCGTACAACTCTTCCTTGCGCTCCATCAGATACAGCGCCAGGGATTTAAGGCAGGCGGCGCGCTTCTGGAAGTCGAGCGACATCAGGGCCGGCACGCCAGTCCTGCGCGCGTAGGTCACTGCTTCGTCGAAATCGATTTTTTCGGCGTGAGTGTGGTAAATCAGGCTGTTATTGAGTGCGCTGTGCAGCGGCACCGACGCTTCGGCGCCAAGCCAGCGGCCGCCGATCAGGCTTTGCAGGGTAGATATGGTTTGCATTGTGTCTTCTCCAAATTCTCTGTTTTATTCTTTAGGGGCGTGCATGTCAGGACCCAGGTCGATGCGCGCGCGGTCTGGTTCGACTTCGGTCAGCGCCTCGACTTCGCGCATCGTCTCCATCGAGCGGACCGCCAGGTCGTGGTACTGCTTCGTGCCGAAGCTTTTCCAGCTGATTTCCTCGTCCGTGAGCTCGCGCATGATACGCGCGGGCGTACCCATCACCATGCTGCGTGGCGGGATCAGCATGCCGGCCTTCACAAAACTCATCGCGGCGACGATTGATTCCTCGCCCACCACGGCGCGGTCCATCACGACCGCATTCATGCCGACCATGGCGTTGCGCTTGATGCGGCAGCCGTGCAGCACGGCGCCGTGGCCGATGTGGCCATCGATTTCGACCACCGTGTCTTCACCGGGAAAGCCGTGCATCACGCAGGTATCCTGCAGGTTCGCGCCTTCTTCCAGGATCAGCCGGCCAAAGTCGCCACGCATCGATGCCAGCGGCCCGACATAGCAGCGCGGACCGACGATCACATCGCCGATCAGCACCGCGCTCGGATGCACGTAGGCGCTCGGATGGACCACCGGCGTGACGCCATTGATTGCGTAGACCTTGACCATGGCGCGCACCTTATACTTTTTCGATGACGAGGGCAATGCCCTGCCCGACGCCGATGCACATCGTGCACAGCGCATAGCGCCCGCCCGTGCGGTGCAACTGGTTGACGGCGGCCAGTACCAGGCGCGCGCCCGAGGCGCCCAGCGGGTGGCCGATGGCGATAGCGCCGCCGTTCGGGTTGACATGCGCGGCGTCGTCGGCCAGGCCCAGGTCGCGCGTGACCGCCAGGCCCTGCGCAGCGAAAGCTTCATTGAGTTCGATCACATCCATCTGGCCGATGGTCAGGCCGGTCATCGCCAGCACCTTTTTGGTCGCCGGCGACGGCCCGAAGCCCATGATGCGCGGCGCGAGACCCGCCATGGCCATGCCGACGATACGCGCGCGCGGCGTCAGGCCAAAGCGTTCGGCGGCGCTGCCGGAGGCGATCAGGATGGCGCAGGCGCCATCGTTGATGCCCGACGCGTTACCGGCGGTGACGGTGCCGCTTGGGGTGACCACGCCTTTCAGTTTGGCCAGCATCTCGATGCTGGTATCGGGACGCGGATGCTCGTCGGTGTCGAACACGCGCGACTCGCCCTTTTTCTGGGGGATCGTGACGGGAACGATTTCATCCTTGAACACCCCGGCGGCGTGGGCGGCGGCCCAGCGCTGCTGGCTGCGCAGGGCAAACGCATCCTGGTCGGCGCGGCTGATGTTAAATTCCTTCGCCACGTTTTCGGCCGTTTCGGGCATCGAATCGATGCCGTATTTTTCTTTCATGAGCGGATTGATGAAGCGCCAGCCCATGGTCGTGTCTTCGATCCTGGCCGCGCGCGAAAATGCGCTGTCGGCCTTGCCCATGACGAACGGCGCGCGCGTCATGCTTTCGACGCCGCCGGCGATGATCAGGTTCGCTTCGCCAGCCTTGATGGCGCGCGCCGCAATGCCCACGGCGTCCAGGCTGGAGCCGCACAGGCGGTTGATGGTGCTGGCCGGGACTTCCGGCGGTAGCCCGGCCAGCAAAGCGGCCATGCGGGCCACGTTGCGGTTGTCTTCGCCGGCCTGGTTGGCGCAGCCGAAATACAGGTCGTCCACGGCTGTCCAGTCCACGCCGGGATTGCGCGCCATCAGGGCGGCGATCGGCAGCGCGGCCAGGTCGTCGGCGCGCACGCCGGACAAGGAACCGCCGTAGCGGCCGAACGGGGTACGGATGGCGTCGCAGATAAAGGCGTCGGTCAGTTTGCTCACAGGTGCTCCTTGATTCAATTCGATGATTTCGGGCGCTGGTCGATCACGCGCCGGGCCTTGCCGGTCAGGGTGCGCTCGATGCCGTTGGCCGGCAGCAGGTTCACCCGCGTGGTCACGCCCACATAGGTCTTGATGCGGTGTTCAAGCTCGCGCGCCAGGGCGGCGATGGCATCCTGCGATTGAGCGGGGTTGTGTAACCCATCGCGCAGTTCGGCCACCACATCGAGCTTGTCCAGATGGCCGTCGCGCGAGACCACCAGCTGGTAGTGGGGCGCGAGCTGCGGCATCTGGAGGATCAGTTCTTCGATCTGGCTGGGGAATACGTTCACCCCGCGGATGATCAGCATGTCGTCCGAGCGGCCGCTGATTTTTCCCATGCGGCGCATCGCGCGCGAGGTCGGCGGCAGCAGGCGCGTGAGGTCGCGCGTGCGGTAGCGGATGATCGGCAGCGCTTCCTTGGTGAGCGAAGTGAACACCAGCTCGCCCTCGGCGCCGTCGGGGAGCACTTCGCCAGTATCCGGATCGATCACCTCGGGGTAAAAATGGTCTTCCCAGATCACCGGACCATCCTTGCTCTCGATGCACTCGCTGGCCACGCCCGGCCCCATCACTTCGGACAGGCCATAGATATCGACCGCGTCGATGCCGGCGCGCCGTTCGATTTCGCCGCGCATGGCGTCGGTCCACGGCTCCGCGCCAAAAATGCCGACCTTGAGCGACGACGCCGCCGGGTCGAGCCCCTGGCGCGTGAATTCCTCGATGATGTTCAACATGTACGAGGGCGTGACCATGATGATGTCGGGCTTGAAGTCGCAGATCAGCTGCACCTGCTTTTCGGTCTGCCCGCCCGACATCGGGATCACGGTGCAACCCAGGCGCTCGGCGCCGTAATGCGCACCCAGCCCGCCGGTGAACAGGCCATAGCCGTACGAGACGTGCACCATGTCGCCCGCTCGCCCACCGGCGGCGCGGATCGAGCGCGCCACCACGTTGGCCCAGGTGTCGATATCCTTTTGCGTGTAGCCCACCACGGTCGCCTTGCCGGTGGTCCCGGACGAGGCATGGATGCGCACCACCTTCTCGCGCGGGACCGCGAACAGGCCGAAGGGATAATTGTCGCGCAGGGTCTTCTTGTCGGTGAAGGGAAATTTGGCCAGGTCCGCCAGGGTGCGCAAGTCGTCCGGATGCACGCCGGCGGCGTCGAACGCGGCGCGGTAGTGCGGCACGTTGTCGTAGGCGTGCCTGAGCGACCATTTCATGCGTTCGAGCTGCATCGCTTGCAGTTCGTCGCGGCTGGCGCGTTCGATCGGCTCCAGGTCGCCGGGAGCGGGCGTGCGTTGGACCATGCTGTTCTCCTTATTGAGGAAGTTCGGCCACGTTGCCGGCCACGCGGTGCGATTTGCCGCGGAACAGGGCGACCGTGCGGCCGTCCTGGTTGGTGACCTTGATGTCATACACGCCGGTTTTACCGGCCAGCGCCTGCTCGGTCGCTTCGGCCGTCAGCAGATCGCCTTCGCGGCCCGGGGCCAGGTAATCGATGGTGCAGCCCGCACCCACGGTGTTCAGGTTGTGCGAATTGCAGGCGAAGGCAAAGGCGCTGTCGGCCAGCATGAAGATGTAGCCGCCGTGGCAGGTCTGGTGGCCATTGAGCATGTCGAAGCGCACCGGCATCGTCATGCGCGCGTAACCGGGACGGATTTCAGCGAGCAGCATGCCGAGCGCCTGGCTGGCGGGATCGCGCTCGAACATGGTTTTGCCGGCCAGTTCGGCCAGCGCCTGAGGGTCAGTTTGCATGGGTCAGAAGCCGTTTCCATTGGCGAGTTTGCGGCGCAGCAGCGGCGAGACACGGTAGCGGTCCTCGCCATACGCGGCCGCCAGGTTGGCCAGCACGCTCACGATATGCGCGATGCCGACCGCATTGGCCCACGCCAGCGGCCCGCGCGGATAGTTGACGCCCTTTTGCATCGCGATGTCGACCGCCGGGACGGTGCACACGCCCTGGTTGACCGCGTCGGCCGCTTCGTTGGCGAGCATGGCGACGGTGCGCATGACCGCCATGCCAGGCACGTCGTCCAGGCGAGTCACCACGAAGCCGGCCGCCTGGAACAGGCCGACCGCCGCGTTCCAGGCGGTGTCGCTGCACTGGTCGGCGCGCGCCAGGGCGATGCGGGTCGCCTTGCCGTAATCGAGCGCGAGGTCGAACAGCACCGTATCCGGATGGCGGTTGGCGCTGGCGCGCTCGGTGGCGCTACGCCCGTCGGTGAGGAAGATGGCGGCGCCATTGCAGTGGAAAGCCGGCGCCTCGTTTTCGCCCGCATTCGGCAGCGGCTTGCGGTGGCCTACCGTGAAGCCGGCACCGGCCAGGCGCTGTTCCAGCGGATGCGTCACGGTGTCCGGCACGTCGGCATCGATGCTGATGCTGACCACTTCCGGACGCGCATGTGCCGCCTCCTGGCTGGCCGCTGCCTTGGCCGCGCTCTCGCCATAGTGGTAAAAGCCGCGCCCCGATTTGCGCCCGAAGAAGCCGGCGTTGACCATTTCCTGCTGCAGCACCGACGGCGTAAAGCGCGGGTCGCCGAAGTAGGCGTTGAACACCGACTGCGTGACCGAAAAATTGACGTCATGCCCGATCAGGTCCATCAGCTCGAATGGGCCCATGCGAAAGCCGCCGCAGTCGCGCATGACCGCGTCCAGGGTGGCGGCATCGGCGGCCTGCTCCTGCAACAGGCGCAGGCCTTCGGCGTAGAACGGACGCGCCACGCGGTTGACGATGAAGCCTGGCGTGGACTTGGCGTGCACCGGGTTCTTGCCCCAGGCGGTGGCGGTGGCGTACACCGTCGCGGCGACGGCCGGATCGGTGGCCAGGCCGCTGATCACTTCGACCAGCGCCATCAGCGGCACCGGGTTAAAGAAGTGCATGCCGACCAGGCGTTGCGGGCGGCGCAGCTGCGCGGCAATCGCCGTGACCGAAATCGACGAGGTATTGGTCGCCAAAATGCAGTCGTCGCCGACCACATTTTCAAGGTCGGCGAACAGCATGCGCTTCACATCCAGGTTTTCGACGATGGCTTCGACCACCAGGGCCGCGTCATCGACTTCTTTCAGGGTCGCCACGCTGTGCAGGCGCGCACGCGCCGCAATCGCCGCCTCGCCGCTCATGCGGCCTTTTTCCACCAGCGTTGTGTAGACCTTGCCGATATCGGCAATCGCCTTCTCGACCGCTTCGGGGCGCGTGTCGAACAGCTTGACCGGGTAGCCGGCGGCGGCCGCCACCTGCGCGATGCCGGCGCCCATGGCGCCACTGCCGATGACGGCGACGATGCTGCCTTGTTCCAGTGCTGCCATGCTCATTCCCCCATGAAGTGCGGCGTGCGCTTCTCGATGAAGGCGGTCACGCCTTCGCGGTAATCGTGGCTGTAACCGAGTTCGCGCATCATCTCGCCTTCCAGCTTGAGCTGTTCGGGCAAGCTGTTGGCGTAGCTGGCCTGGATGGCGCGCTTGGTGAAAGCCAGGCCCTTGGTCGGGGCCACGGCGAAGTGTTCGGCCATGGCCATCGCATCGTCCATCAGGGCGGTGTCGGCAACGGCCTTCCAGATCAGGCCCCATTGCCCGGCCAGTTCGGCCGGGATTTTTTCACCCAGCAGGGCCATGCCCATGGCGCGCGCGTGGCCGACCAGGCGCGGAAGGTGCCAGGTGCCGCCGGTGTCGGGAATGAGGCCCAGTTTGCAGAACACTTCGACGAAGCTGGCCGATTTGGCGGCGATAACGATGTCGCAGGCCAGCGCCAGGTTGGCGCCCGCGCCGGCGGCCACGCCGTTGACGGCGCAGATGACCGGCATCGGCAGCGAGCGCAGGGTCATCACCAGCGGTGCGTAGTAGGTTTCGACCGAGTGGCCCAGGTCCACGCCTTCAGCACCCGGTTCGACCGCGCGGTCCGACAAATCCTGGCCGGCGCAGAAACCGCGCCCGGCACCGGTGAGCAGCAGCACGCGCACCGTGGGATCGGCCTGCACCGCGGCCAGCGCGGAACGCACCTCCAGGTGCATCGCCTGCGTGAAGCTATTGAGCTTGTCGGGACGGTTCAGGGTCAGGGTGGCGATGCCGTGCTCGATCTGGAACTTGATGTTTTCGTAGTTCATGGCGCGTCCTGTTCTTTTGGGTTGGATTATTCGTGCTGGTCGAAATCGACGACTACTTTGTCTGTCACCGGGAAGCTCTGGCAGCTCAACACGAAACCGCGCGCGATTTCGTAATCTTCCAGCGCGTAGTTCACGTCCATGTCGACCTTACCGTCGAGCAGCTTGCAGCGGCAGGTCGAGCACACGCCACCCTTGCACGAGTAGCGCATGTCGATGCCGGCGCGCAGGCCGGCATCGAGGATCGATTCCTTGTCCTTGTCCATCGTGAAGCTGGTATGGTTGCCGTCCAAAATAACGGTGACCTCGGTCTCGTTGCGCACCAGCGCGTCGAACTGGCGCGGCTTGTGCTGGTGCTTCGGAATGCTGGCGGCGAACAGCTCCACCTTGATATTCTGCTTCGGCATGCCGGCTTCCTGCAGCGCCGCCGAGACGCCGTGCATCATGTCTTCCGGGCCGCAGATGAAGGCGATGTCGATATCCTCGATGCGAATCCAGTGCTTGATGAACTGCTCGCACTTCTCCTTGGTGATGCGGCCGTTGAAGAGCTCAATGTCCTGCTGCTCGCGGCTCATCACGTAGGCCAGGTTGAGGCGCTCCATGTAGCTGTCTTTGAGGTCGGTCAGTTCTTCCTTGAAGATGACGGACGACGAGGCGCGGTTCCCGTAGAAGAGCGTGAAACGGCTTTTCGGTTCGGTCAGGAGCGTGGTCTTGATGATCGACAGGATCGGCGTGATGCCGCTGCCGGCCGCAAAGGCGACGTAGTGGCGCGCGTTATCCGCTGCCAGCGGCACGTTGAAGTGCCCCATCGGCGGCATCACGTCGAGCACCGCGCCGACCTTCAGGTGTTCATTGGCCCAGCTCGAAAACAGCCCGCCCTGGGTGCGCTTGATGGCCACGCGCAGCGCGCCGTCCTGCACCGCCGAACAGATGGAGTAGGAGCGGCGCACGTCTTCGTCGCCGATCTGCGCGCGCAGCGTCAGGTGCTGGCCCTGCTGGTAGGCGAAGCTGGCGGCCAGTTCGTCCGGCACGGCGAAGGTGACGGCGATGGTGTCGCGCGTTTCGTTGCGCACCTTGGCGACGGTCAGTGGATAGAATTTGCTCATAACAGCCTTAGTGGCATTTGAAATAATCGAACGGTTCGCGGCAGTCCAGGCACTTGTAGAGGGCCTTGCACGGCGTCGAGCCGAATTGGCTGGTCAGCTCCGTATGGCTTGAACCGCAATTGGGGCAGATGACGACCAGCTTCGGCGCCGCCACGCGCTTGACGCCCAAGCGCAGGCCGCTGATGTCCATCGCCTGCTGCGCCGGCGGGGCAATGCCGTAGCCTTTCAGCGCGGCCTTGCCGGTGTCGCTCATCCAGTCGGTGGTCCACGCCGGCGAGAGCTGGTTCACCAGCCGCACCTCGGGCACGCCGTGGCTGTGCAGCGCATCGCGCACCGAATCGGCGATCACCGTCATGGCCGGGCAGCCGGAGTACGTGGGCGTGATGGTGACCACGCAGGTGGTCTCTTCCCACGCGACCGCGCGCACGATACCCAGGTCGACCACCGAGATCACGGGGATCTCCGGGTCGCTGACCTCGCCCAGCCAGGCCCAGACCTGTTCCGTGCTGGCCGGCTGCGTGCTCATTACCACTCGGCCCCGGGATAGGAGCGCTGCAGGAACTGCATTTCGGCCAGGATGTAGCCCAGGTGCTCGCTGTGGCGGCCGGTTTTGCCGCCGCGCTGCATCCACGCTGCCGGGTCGGGCATCGTCAACGTGGCTTCGGCGAAGATCTCGGACACGTGTTCGATGAAGGCCGCGCGCAGGCCGTCGGCGGCGGGCGCGACTCCCTGTTCCACCATGGCGTCGTCGATGGCGTCGTAGAGGAACATCTCGCCGCTGTACATCCACAGTTCGTTGACGGCGGCCTGGGTCTTGGCGTGGCTGTCGGGCGTGCCGTCGCCGAGGCGCACGATCAGGTCACCGCTGCGGCGCAGGTGGTAGGTGATTTCCTTGATCGACTTTTCGGCAATCTCCGCGATGCGCGCATCAACCGACTTGGCCAGGCCCTGCATCAGGAAGTAGTGCCAGGTGTCGAAGTAAAACTGGCGCACCATGGTGTCGGCGTAATTGCCGTTGGGCTGTTCGACGATCAGGCAGCAGCGCATGTCATGGGCGTCGCGCAGGAAGGCCAGCTGGTCTTCGGTGCGCCCGCGCCCTTCCAGTTCGCCGGCGTAGGTCAGCCACATGCGGGTCTGGCCGAGCAGGTCGAGGGCGACGTTGGTCAGCGCCATGTCTTCTTCGAGCGCCGGCCCCTTGCCGCACAGTTTGGACAGCTGCTGCGACAGAATCAGGGCGTTGTCGCCCTGGCGCAGCAGGTATTCGATTTTCTGATCCACAGGCACGCTCACAGGTTCTTGACTTCTTCCGGCATCGGGAAGAAGGTCGGGTGGCGATAGACTTTGTTGTTGGACGGCTCGAACAGGGCCGACTTGTCGCCCGGGCTGCTGGCGACGATGTCGGCGGCGCGCACGACCCAGATCGACACGCCTTCGTTGCGGCGCGTGTAGACGTCGCGCGCGTTATTGACCGCCATTTCGGCGTCGGACGCGTGCAGGCTGCCCACGTGCTTGTGGGCCAGGCCATGCTGGCTGCGGATGAAGACTTCCCACAGGGGCCATTCTTTACTCATTTTTATTCTCCGATGTGGTGAAACTTAAGCGGCAGTGCGCGCCGATTTCTTGTCGGCGTAGGCGACCAGCGCATCGCGGAACCAGGCGCCGTCGTCGTACGCCTTCACGCGCGTGCGCAGGCGCTCGCGGTTGCACGGGCCGTTCCCCTTCAAGACGTTCTGGAACTCGCTCCAGTCGATCTCGCCGAATTCGTAGTGACCCGTCTCGGCATTGAATTTGAGGTCCGGATCGGGCACCGTCAGGCCAAGGTACTCGGCCTGGGGCACGGTCTGGTCGACCATACGCTGGCGCAGTTCGTCGTTCGAGAACAGTTTGATGCGCCACTGCGCCGACTGCGCGCTGTTGACCGATTCGGCGTCGGATGGGCCGAACATCATCAAGGAAGGCCACCACCAGCGGTTCAGCGCATCCTGCGCCATCGCCTTTTGTTCGGGCGTGCCCTTGGCGAGGCTCATCATGATGTCGTAGCCCTGGCGCGCGTGGAACGATTCTTCCTTGCAGACGCGGATCATGGCGCGCGCGTACGGCCCGTACGAGCAGCGGCACAGCGGGATCTGGTTGATGATGGCCGAGCCGTCGACCAGCCAGCCCACGGCGCCCATGTCGGCCCACGACAGGGTCGGGTAATTGAAGATGCTCGAATACTTGGCCTTGCCCGAATGGAGGGCGGCCAGCAGCTCGTCGCGCGAGACGCCCAGCGTTTCGGCGGCGCTGTACAGATACAGCCCGTGCCCCGCCTCGTCCTGGATCTTGGCCAGCAGGATCGACTTGCGCTTGAGCGTTGGCGCGCGCGTGACCCAGTTGCCTTCAGGCAGCTGGCCAACGATTTCGGAGTGCGCGTGCTGGGAAATCTGGCGGATCAGGGTCTTGCGGTAAGCCTCGGGCATCCAGTCCTTGGCTTCGATCTTCACGCCGGCATCGATGCGCGCCTGGAACTCGCGCTCCTGCTCATCCATGTCCTCGGCACTCTGGACTTTCTTGAGGCCGGTTTCTACGAGTTGTGCGTACATGGTGCTTCTCCCATTGCAAAGGCGATCGAGCGATAATACGATACGTAAAATCAGAAGTACACAGATTAATTGAGTCGTATTGTATATGTGTATCCGATTAAGATGGAGGCGATGGCAAAAAAACCATGCTGCGCCGATCAGGCGGCAAAGTAAATGCCTGCTTTGCTTGACAATCACCCCTACCGCGCCAGACCATGCACCCATGAAACAACTTACCAGCACAGCATGGATCGCCGATTTTCTCGCCAGCGATCCGCCCCGTTCCAAGTCCCTTGTGATGACGATCTTCGGCGACGCCATCGCCCCGCACGGCGGCACCATCTGGCTCGGCAGCCTGATCGAGTTGCTGGCGCCCTTCGGCGTCAACGACCGCCTGCTGCGCACCAGCGTGTTCCGGCTGGCGCAGGAAGGCTGGCTGGTGGCCAACCGGGACGGGCGCCGCAGTTCCTACGCCATCCTGCCGCAAGCGCTGCCCCGCTTCGAGCGCGCCAACCGGCGTATTTACGCGCCGCTGGCCGCGCACTGGGACGGCAACTGGACGCTGGTGCTCTCCGGCGCCGGCAGCATCGACGCGCCCGAGCGCGCGCTGCTGCGCAAGGAAATGCTGTGGGAGGGCTATGCCATGATCGCGCCGGGCATGTTCGGCCACCCGGCCAGCAATGCCGCCATTCTCGAAGAACTGCTCGCGCGCGTGGGCGTGAAGGACAAGCTGTTCGTGTGCCGGGCCAGCGCGCTGCCGGGCGTATCAAGCAGGCCGCTGCAGGACCTGGTGCAGGAAGGCTGGGATTTGTCCGGCGTGGTCGACGGCTACCGTCACTTCATCGCGCGCTTTTCGCCCTTGCTGGAGCTAGTGGACGCCGATGCCGTGCTCGCGCCCGAGCAGGCGTTCGTGATCCGCACCTTGCTGGTCCATGCGTACCGGCGCGTGCAGCTGCACGACCCGATGCTGCCGATCGAACTGCTGCCCGATCCATGGCCGGGCAGCAGCGCCTACGAACTGGCGCGCGCCGTGTATGCGCGTACATACGCGGGCGCCGAAGCGCACATCATGGCTACCCTGCGGCGCGAGGACGATGGCGCGCCGCACGCCGACGCCGGTTTCTTCCAGCGCTTCGGCGGGCTGACCGATGGCGGCGCGCAAGGCGACGCGCTATGCGACGCGCAAGGCGAGGCGCTAAGCGACGTGCAAGGCGAGGCGCTAAGCGACGCGCAAACTGCGTCGCCGGCGCCGCGATAGCGACGCTACAATTACACGCAACTTTTGCGCGTACAAGCGGCTACAATTGGGCACACGTCCCTCAGCCACATTACAAAAAACTCGGAGACTGTCATGCAACGTCGTTCCTTCCTCACCAAAAGCGCGATCGGCGCCACGGCCGGCGTCGTCGCCGCGCCGGCGCTGGCGCAAATTAATCCTGAAGTCAAATGGCGCATGGCGTCGAGCTTTCCCAAGTCGCTCGATACCATCTTCGGCTCGGCCGAGGCATTCACCAAGCGCGTGGCGGACCTGACCGGCGGGCGCTTCCAGATCCGCCAGTTCGCCGCCGGCGATATCGTGCCGGGCCTGCAGGTGATGGATGCGGTGCAGGCGGGCACGGTCGAAATGGGCCACACGCCGTCGTACTACTACTTCGGCAAGGACGCCACGTTTGCTTTCGATTGCGCGGTGCCGTTCGGCCTCACCTCGCGCCAGCAGACCGCCTGGTTCGACCAGGGCGGCGGGCGTGAACTGATGCGCGACTTCTTCAAGGGCTACGGCATCGTCAACTTCATGGCCGGCAACACGGGCACGCAGATGGGCGGCTGGTACCGCAAGGAGATCAAGTCGCTGGCCGACGTCAAGGGCATGAAGATCCGCATCGCCGGTTTCGCCGGCCGCGTGATGGAGCGCATGGGCGCGGTGCCGCAGCAGATTCCGGCCGGCGACGTGTATGCGGCGCTGGAAAAAGGCACGATCGACGCGGCCGAGTGGGTCGGCCCGTACGACGATGAAAAGCTCGGCCTGGCCAAGGTGGCGCCGCACTACTACGCGCCGGGCTGGTGGGAAGCCGGGCCGCAGCTGTCGTTCTACATCAATATCAAGGAATGGGAAAAGCTGCCCGCGCAGTACAAGGCGGCGGTGGAAGCGGCCAGTTTCGAGTGCCACGTGACGATGCAGGCCGAGTACGACACCAAGAATCCGCAGGCACTGGCGCGCCTGATCAAGAACGGGGCCAAGCTGCACACCTTCTCCAAGGCGATCATGGACGAGGCGTACAAGATCTCGACCCAGGTCATGGAAGAGGAAGCGTCAAGGAACGCAAAGTTCAAAAAAGTGTACGATCCGTGGAAGCGGTTCCGCAACGACCAGAACATGTGGGCCTCGGTGTCGGAGCAGGTGATGCAGAACTATATGATTTCGATAGGAAGAAAATAGCTTTAGGCTCATTTGCGCCAGGTCAAACGAATCGGCCGGCGCATTTGATACCTTCGATGCGGGCGACCCTGCCTGGGTGCGTCGCTTACCGGGGATTAACTATGGATGGCATCTATTTTTCCTGCGCCGACGTGACGAGCCTGAGCCCGCACGGCTTCTGGCTGCAGTGTGGCGAGGAAGAGCTGTACTTGCCGTTTGTGGAGTTTCCGGTCTTCGAGCACGCGACCATTGCGCAGATCTGCCGGGTCAGGTGCGTGAGCACCGGACGGGTGTACTGGCCGGAGCTCGATGTCGACCTGACGCTGGAGGCGATCCGCAATCCGATGGCGTATCCGCGCGACAGCATGAATTACGATTGCTGAGCTGATTTGGCCACTATCGTTTCTGCCAGTGGCAGGAACGACAGTGGTGAGCGCGCGGTAGCGTACTTATTTCATGTCTGCTGACAGCCGATATTACAGATGCCGCGTCTCCGCCGGCGTATTCCCCCAGTTATCGTTCAACCCATCCATATAATTCACCGGGGCCGCGATCAGCTCTTCCGGCGTCACGTCGTCCAGCGCGGCCACACTGATCGCCACCAAGGCCCCGCCCAGCTGCTCCACGTAACCGCGCCCGAACGAGTGCACGCCGCACTGCTTGCAAAACAGATGATGCCCGCTCATGGTTCCGAACTGGTAATCGCTCAGCTGCTCCTCTCCCGACAGCAAGCGGAAGGCGTCCGGCTTGATCACCGCTTCCCAGTTGCGCGCCTTGCGGCAGATCGAGCAATTGCACCTGCTGGTGCCCTCGCTCAGGTCGATATCGGCTTCGTAGCGCACCGCGCCGCAATGGCAGCTGCCGTGATAGGTCTTTTTCATGGCCGTTCTCCTTCTCGTTGAATTCAACACTCAGGGTAAATCCAAAACAGGACAAATTCAGCCCTGTTAACGTCGATTTAACCTGAAGGCGTATCATGGCGCCTCGCGCAGGAGCAGGAACACAAGCAGCACCTCGCCTCTCATTCACCAGCCAGGGACACACCATGTCTATCAAAATCAGCAGCCAGTTCGACGCCGGCGCCATCGATATCGTGAGCGCCACCAGCGCTTCCTCGATCGACCTGAACATCCGCAGCGACTCGCACGCCGACATCACCCAGTGGTTTTATTTCCGCCTGCAGGGCGCGCAGGGCGAAGCGTGCACGATCCGCTTCCTCAACGCCGGCAAGAGCGCCTATCCGGCCGGCTGGGAAGGCTACCAGGCCATGGCCAGCTACGACCGCGTGGAGTGGTTCCGCGTGCCCACCAGCTTCGATGGCGAGGTGATGACGATCTCCCACACGCCCGAGATGGACAGCGTCTACTACGCCTATTTCGAGCCCTACTCGTGGGAACGCCACCTCGAACTGCTCGACCGCGCCCAGCTCTCCGAACAGGTACGCATGCTCGACCTGGGCAGCAGCGTCGAAGGACGCGACATGAACGTGCTGGTCATCGGCGACCCGGCCGCGAAGAAGAAAGTGTGGGTCATCGCGCGCCAGCATCCGGGCGAAACCATGGCCGAGTGGTTTGTCGAGGGCATGCTCGACGCCCTGCTCGACCCGGCCGACGCGTTCGGCCGCCAGCTGCTCAAGGAAGCCGTGTTCTACGTGGTGCCGAACATGAACCCGGACGGCTCGGTGCACGGCAACCTGCGCACCAACGCGGCCGGCGCCAACCTCAATCGCGAGTGGAATACGCCGACCATGGAACGCAGCCCGGAGGTGTTCGTGGTCAAGAACAAGATGAAGGAAACCGGCTGCGACCTGTTCCTGGACGTGCATGGCGATGAAGGCTTGCCTTACGTGTTCGTGGCCGGAAGCGACTCGCTGCCGACCTTCACGCCAGAGCAGGCGGCGCAGGAAAAGCGCTTCGCCGACGACTTCAAGATCGCCAGCCCGGATTTCCAGGACGTGCACGGTTACGGCGAGTCGCCCTACACCGAGGAAACCCTCACCATGGGTTCGCCGCATATCACGCACGCCTTCGGCTGCCTGTCGCTGACACTGGAGTTGCCGTTCAAGGACAACGCCAACGATCCCGATCCGATTTGCGGCTGGGACGGCGCGCGCAGCGCACGCCTGGGCGCCGCGGTGCTGCAACCGATCCTACTCGCTGTCAGGCAATAAGCTTTGCACTCGATTTACGTGAAAATGTACTAGTTGACGCACCAATCGGCTCTCCAGAAACGCTGAGCACATATGGACATTACTCAAATCAAAAACGAGATTTTCGTTGACCCGACTGTAAATCGCCCTGTAAAGTGTCAAGTACACTGTAAAGCATGTTGAGGAAATCATGGGAAAAAAGCTGAGTAACGCACCAGTATTCTATACTGTTGCCCAAGTGCAGTTCAACCCCATCTTGAATTTGGAAGGATATATTCCCGCCATCCAAGCCAAGATGCGCGAAGCACATTTTCCGGACTTTAGGCAGGAGATTACTCAGCGGCTTGTTATGCCCTTTGGTGGCATGGAACCAGGACAAATGTTTGCTCCTAGCATTAGCCCGCAGTCTCACTACATTTTTGGTGATATTAACGGGCGCTCCATGTTCTTGCTAGAGACTAATGCCCTCTCCTTCCAGACTACGTCGTATGACACGTTCGAGACTTTCTCTGCAGCGCTTCTCCAAGGACTAAAAGTTTTACATCAAGCATTGCGGCTGGATTTTGTCGAGCGCATCGGTTTGCGATACCTTGATGCGATTCAACCCTTAAATGAGAATGAGACCCTTAGACATTTTTTAGTGCCAGAAGTATTGGGCTTATCGTTGCGCGGCGAGGGGCATCTTCAGCACGCAATTAGCGAGACGGCAGTCATTACGGCAGCGGGTCAATTGATATCACGTGTTCTAGTAAGACATGGGATAATCGGCCTTCCCGCTGATTTAGCAGGTCCAGCCCCAACAATTGATCCAAAGTTCACTCAGCGCGAAGGTTTACATGCGATTGTAGACACTGACGCGTCGTTCGCGCATCGGGAAGTCTTTGACCTCGAAAAAATCAGAGACCGATTGTCTGCTTTGCATGGTGAAATTATAAAATCATTTAAAGCTACAGTGACACCGCACGCAGAAGCCGCGTGGGCATAAAAGGGAGAAATTCATGTCTACTGCAAGCTATGGCGGATGGGTTGCAAAACGAAATGTAACAACGGGTCGCTCATTAAGCCTATCCCATTGGATCGGCTGGGTTGCTGCCAGTACAGCAATTACTAGTATCGGCACAGGCGGAAAGCTCACGCTTGAGCACTTACAACAAGCATCTCTGAGATCGCATTATGCGCGACCGTTTGCCGAGGTTGCTGAGGCCACACATGTTCGTACTCCCAGCGAAGACCTTGCTCGCATTCGTGAGGTGTTATCTCCAGCAATTTCAGACCTCGCTGCAACGTTTGGCGTTACTCGCCAATCAGTCTATAACTGGCTTAACGGCGAACCAGTTTCGAATGAGAATGCAGTAAAGCTTTGTGATCTGGCCCAAGCGGCTGATGTGCTGGCGCATGAGGGAGTTACGGTTAACGTAGCGCTTCTGAGACGGAAGTTCGCCAACGGCAAGACGTTAATGCAAGTCGCCCAGGCCGGTGAATCAGCTCGAAAATCTGCTGTTCTGCTGGCACAAATTTATAAACGTGAAATTGAGCAACGCGAACGGTTGACTGCACGCGTTGCCAATCGCGTCAAAACGCAACCGACGGCCGACTTTGACCTTCCTACTTCCAGCGACCATGCCTAGAGGTTAACCGTGACCCAGTGGAATCGAGATACGCCATGGCGACAAGGGTATCTGCTCAGCGTCGACGCAATTGACACACTCGGATTGCGCCATGCGCTTAAGCCAGAGCAAACAGTAGTTATAGTTGCCACTCATGACTGTGACCTTGCACAAGATCCTGAATTGGAGCCTCACATTGAACTTGTGGTTGGTTGTCAGGGCGATAAGGACGGCAACTGCACCCATGCCAAGAACTCCCGAAAACTTCACGTTGAGTTTTCGGGCGCTAAGGCTTTCTGGGGAGAGTTCGATGCGGTTTCGAAGGTCGCCGTCGACAAACTGGCATTGAGCCGGTTCTTCCCTTGTACTGAAACTCGACTGACCCCTGAAAACCACGCCATATTCCAAATGTGGCTGGCGAGCCGTTATCGCCGATCGGCATTCCCCGATGAATTTGAACGCCGACTCACTTCAAAAGAACTCAAGTTGGCCGAAAAAATCGCAAAGGCAGTTAAACCTCATGGGGAATTAATTACAGGTGTGTTTTTTGACGTAGACGAAGGCGAAGACTTGAAACGAGAGGGTCCCGATGACACCTATGTCCTTGACATCACTATCTTACACGCAGCAGACCCTGATTTTATGAAAGCGGAGGCGGCGGCAATGAAGGCCGCACAAAACATCGAAAGCGCATTCAACGAAAAACTGTTCATCCCTACCAAAATGTGGCAACAGATCGAATTGCGTTCATGTGAAGCGATCTCCGAATCCGTTCTTTCCTACCAAACGTTCAAGCAACTTAAACGCTGGCGACTGGAGCACATGAGCCTTGCTGCTGAACCTCAACAACCAGTGCTGCCAGAATAATGTCACACTTACTGCGCCAGCTCCACCGTTAATGGCCAGCCAACTCATATCACCCGCATCTCCCGAGTCGTTTTTGAGAGAGAGAGCCCCAAGGGATCTTATCCGACGCAATCGACTTATGCGAATTTAGAAACTGATTTTCGGCCTGCTGCTCAGTGTTAAAGACAACGGAAGTATCCTATTTGCGGCTGGGACGGCGCCGGAGCGTGTCAATGATTTTGAAACACCATATTGAACTTGTGAGAGTCTAAATCTCGGGTTTCAGGCGGCCTTTTTCTCAGTGGCCGGTGGGTTGATCCAGGCTGCAGTTGGCAGTCTTTGCGTCTGCGGCATGCGGTGCTTGAAACGATTCGGCGTGCGCTGGAAGGCGTCCGCCAGAGTGGCTTGGCGTTGTTTGCCCACTTCGGCCGCGCGGCCCGTGTGGACGCTCTCAGGCGTCATCATGGCGATGCCGGAATGGCGATGCTGGTGGTTGTACCACGTAAAGAACGTGGCGCAGTGAACGCGCGCATCGGCCAGCGATCCGAAGCGTGCAGGAAACCCCGGCTGGTACTTCATGGTCTTGAACTGCGCCTCCGAGTACGGATTGTCGTCGGAGACGTAGGGCCTGCTGTGGGACTTGACGATGCCCAGGTCTGACAGCAGCGTCGCTACCGGCTTGGAACGCATGCTGCTGCCCCGGTCGGCATGCAAGGTCAGCGTGCCTGGCATGATGTCTTCCTTCGCGGCGGTGTCGGCAATGAGTTGCTCTGCCAGTTCGGCGGTTTCCTGCTCGGCCACCATCCAGCCGACGACGTAGCGGCTGAAGATGTCGAGGATGACATACAGATGGAAACACGTTCCTCTGACCGGGCCCTTCAGTTTGGTGATATCCCAGCTCCAGACTTGATTGGGCACCACGGCCAGCAGCTCCGGTTTGGCGTATTCAGGATGACGCAACTGGTTGCGGCGCTCGCGCACGGCAGCACATCCTTGCAGCAAGCGGTACATGGTGCGCACCGAAGCCACGTAGCGTCCTTCGTCGAGCAACTGGGCGTGGATCGCTGCCGGCGCGCAATTGGCGAAACGAGGGCTGTTGAGCACGTCGAGCACGACGCGGCGCTCCAGCTCCGATAGCGCCAGCGGTGGCCGCCGCGCGGGTGCTGCGACGCAAGCAAGCGGCAGCGTGCAGACGCGGCGCGCGGCGCGGTCCCGATACAGGGCGCTGCGTGGCAAACGCAAGGCCCGACAGGCAGCGGCGACGCCGACGCGATCAGCCAGGTTGTTGGCGGCGTCGATCACTTCGGCTCGCTCAGTCTGTCGCTGGTACTCAGTCCCAGCAGAGTGGAAAGTTTTTTTTGGACGTCGATGATCAGGTCCGCCTTGACCAGTTTGGCACGCAGGCGCTCGACCTCTTTTTCCAGTTCCAGCACGCGCCGCGTTTGCGCGGCGGCGGGATCTGCTTTCGGCCCGCGCTTGCGCTCCAGTGCTGCCGCTTCTCCGACGGCTTGACGCTGCTTGCGCCATGTCGCCAAATGCGACGAGTAGATGCCCTCACGCCTGAGCAATGCGCCGATGTCACCTGGTGCCGCGCAGGCATCGGCGGCGGCCAGAATGCGCAATTTCTCGGCTGCGGAAAAGGCACGCCGCTTGGCCGTCGGGACTACCTCCGGATCGGGGCGCTGCACTTCGGAGGACGCTACGTCTTTCCTGTCATGGGAAGTTGCTGGGGTGCTGATTTTTTGCTTTCTGTTGTGCATGTTGGGAACCTACCGCTGTACTTTAAATTAATCGGGTAGGTGTCTCAAGTTATATTGACACAGGGGGCGCGCGCAGCGCACGCCTGGGCGCCGCGGTGCTGCAACCGATCCTGCGATCGCTGCGTCACCCGGCTTGATCCGATACGGCTTTTCATCATCACGTCGATTTTTTGATTCACATCAACGATTTTGTTGAGGCCAATCAATAGACTTCTTCCATACCCAATGACAAACGAAGAAGGAAGTTGTGATGAAGAGCAAATTGTTAGCAGTCGCAGTCAGCATGCTGGGCCTGGTTGCCGTTGAAGCGCATGCCCAGGACGGACAATGGCTGGTGCGCGCACGCGCCGCGCACCTGAACCCGGCCGATAAATCGACACCGGTCGGCGGCGTCGGTGCATCGGACCGCATTTCGGTGTCCGGCAAGACCATCCCGGAAGTCGACGTCAGCTATTTTTTCACGCCCAACCTTGCGGCCGAGCTGGTGCTGACCTATCCGCAAAAACACGATGTGATGCTCGACGGCGCCAGGATCGGCACCTTCAAGCACCTGCCGCCAAGCTTGCTGGGCCAGTACCACTTCAACCCGATCGCCCAGTTCAAGCCTTACCTCGGCGCCGGCATCAACTACACGCGCATCTCCAAGGTCAGGCTGCTGAACGGCGCGGGCGAGCTGGAAAACGATAGCGTGGGACTGGCCCTGCAGGCCGGCGTGGATTACAGGATCGATAAAAACTGGTCGCTCAACCTGGACATCAAGCGTCTCAATATCCGCAGCGATGTGATGATCTCCGGCGCCAGGGTCAGCACCGTGAAGGTCGATCCGGTCCTGATCGCCGTGGGCGCCGGTTACCGCTTCTGATGTAACAGGGCGTGCCTGCCGCAGCAGGGCGCCCTTGCCGTCAGCGCAAATTGGCCTGCGGTTGTTTCGTCAGTTCCTCGACGGCCGCCAGGATCTCCGCTTCCTTGTATCCGCCAAAGCGGCGGTATCCCACATACGTGAGCGGATAGCCGCTGCCTTCGAGCGCGTTGTAGGCAATGGCGCCGGCTTCCGATGCCTCGACATCGACATCTTCGAAGGGGATCTTCTTTTCCTCGAACAGTTCGCGCTGCGCCTTGCAGTAGCCGCACCATTTGGTCCCGTACAGCACCACCTTGGGCTTGTCCTGCGCATCGAAATGGTTCGCCATGACGATAAGCTCGCGCCGGGTCAGCGCATCCTTGCCCAGCACTTCGCCGAGCATGCCGGCCAGGGCATGTACATCGTCGCCGACGGCGCGCTGCTTGCCGGCGATGACCGTCGGCAGTGCGTTCACGCGGTACTTGTTATCCGGCTCGGTGAGGACCACCTCCTGGAATGTCGGCACGCGCTTTTTCAATTCGTTGCGGATCTTGTCGCAAGGGTCGCCGCATTCGGGGCTGGTGAACAGCATCACGGTCGGCTTGCCATCCTTGTCGAACGCGCCGCTGCCGCCGCCGGACAGGCGGCCGGTTTTGTAGGCATAGAAGGCGCCGCCGGCGATCAGCGCAAGGAACAGTATTTTTTTCATGAGGAATCTGGTGGATAACAGGGCTGCGTGTGAAGCGTTCGCTTCACACGCAGCCCTGCCGCCGCTTGCGCGAAGGACGCGCGAGCGGTTGGAACGTCAGGTTACTTGCGCCCGGCCTTGATCATGTAGTCGAGCATGGCTGCTTCGGACACCGACGCCCACATGTTCTGATCCTGGCGGAATCGCTTCCACGGCTCGTAGATGGCCTTGAACTTGGCGTTCTTGGCCGCTTCCTCGTTCATCACATCCTGCGCCGCCTTGTAGCAGCCATCCATGATGTCTTTCGAGAAGGTGCGCAGCTTGACGCCATTCTTGATCAGCCGTGCCAGGGCCGCCGGGTTCTTGGCGTCGTACTCGGCCTGCATGCCGATGTGCGCCTCATACGTGGCGCATTCCAGCGCCGCCTGGTATTCCTTGGGCAGCTTTTCCCATTCCTTGATGTTCACATAGAAGGAGAAGCTCGCGCCCGCTTCCCACCAGCCCGGCGCGTAGTAATACGGCGCGACTTTGTAGAAGCCCAGTTTTTCGTCATCGTAAGGACCGACCCATTCGGCCGCGTCGATCGTGCCTTTTTCCAGCGCAGGATAAATGTCGCCACCAGCCAACTGCTGCGGCACCAGGCCCAGGCGCTCGAGCACCTTGCCGGCGAAGCCGCCGACGCGCATCTTGGTGCCCTTCAGGTCTTCCACCGACTTGATTTCTTTGCGGAACCAGCCACCCATCTGGGTGCCGGAATTACCACCCAGGAAGTTGACGATGCCGTAGCCCTTGAAGAAGTTGCGGGTCAGTTCGCGTCCGCCGCCTTCCTGGTACCAGGCCGTGTGCTGGCGCGAGGTGAGGCCGAACGGCACCGCGCAGTCGAAGGCGAAGGTGGCGTCCTTGCCGAAGTAGTAGTAGGACGCGCTGTGGCCGATTTCCACCGTGCCGGCCTGGACCGCGTCGAGCACTTGCAGGCCCGGCACGATTTCGCCGGCCGCGAACGAGCGGATGTTGAACTTGCCACCGGTGAGCTCGGAGACGCGCTTGGTGAGGATATCGGCCGCGCCGAAAATGGTATCGAGGGATTTGGGAAAGCTGCTGGCAAGGCGCCAGGTGATGGTTGGATGCGACTGTGCCAGCGCCGGTGCGGCGACTGCGCCCGCTGCAGCGCCAACTGCCGCTTTTTTAATAAAGGAACGACGTTCCATATGTCTGTGTCTCCTGAAGTGTTTACGTCACGGGAAAACCACCAGTGTCATGGTGCTAGAGCTAGTGTATTTGCGTCTAGGCAAGCATGCAATGTAATTTATCTTACAGGAGTCTTACAGAGCGGAGGGGAGAATCGGGAGGGGTGTTTCGCGTGGGCACAAGGTACCCACGCGCAAGGGTATCAGCAGCGATCAGCCGCCGGCGACAACCATCTTTTCAATCAAAATCGAACCGGTCTGCTTGTTGCCACGGATGAGCACGTCATTGCCGATGGCGACGATCTGCTGGAAGATATCCTTCATGTTGCCGGCGATGGTGATTTCCTCGACCGGATACTGGATTACGCCATTCTCGACCCAGAAACCGGAGGCGCCGCGCGAATAATCGCCGGTCACGTAGTTGGTGCCCTGGCCCATCAGTTCGGTGACCAGCAGGCCGCGGCCCATCTTCTTGATCATGCCGGCGAAGTCGTCGCCGCGCTTGGTCTGGGTCGAGCTCATGGTGAGGTTGTGCGAACCGCCCGCATTGCCCGTGGTTTTCATGCCCAGCTTGCGCGCCGAGTACGACGACAGGAAGTAACCCTGCACCACGCCATCCTTGACCACATTGCGGCGCACGGTGCGCACGCCTTCCTCATCGAACGGGGCCGAGCCGACCGCGCCGACCACGTGCGGGTCTTCCAGGATCTGGATATGCGAAGGGAATACCGACTGCCCCAGCGAATCGAGCAGGAAGGTCGACTTGCGGTACAGCGCACCGCCCGAGGTGGCCTGCACGAAGGAGCCGAGCAAGCCGGCCGCCAGCGGCGCCTCGAACAGCACCGGGCAGGTGCGCGTATCGAGCTTGCGCGCGTTCAGGCGCGCCAGGGCGCGTTCGGCGGCGTAGCGGCCGACTGCCTCGGGCTGGGCCATCTTTTTCGGGTCGCGCACCGAGGTGTACCAGTCGTCGCGCTGCATCTTGGCGCCCTTGCCGGCGATCGGCGCCACCGACAGGGTGTGGCGCGAGAACGGATAGCCGCCCGCGAAACCGCGCGAATTGGCCGACACGAAGTGCGACTGCTGCACGTGCACGCTGGCGCCCTCGCTGTTGGTGATGCGCGCATCGACGTCGAAGGCGGCCGCTTCGGCGCGCTGCGCCAGGACCACCGCTTCTTCGGTGGAGATCATCCACGGGTAGCACAGGCGCAGGTCGCGCGGCTTCATTTCGAGCATGTCGGCGTCGGCCAGGCCCGCGCAATCGTCGTCGGCCGTGAAACGGGCGATGTTGTAGGCCGCATCGACCGTGGCGCGCAGCGCCGCCGGGGAAAAGTCGGAGGTGCTGGCATTGCCGCGTTTTTGACCGATATACACGGTCACGCCCATGCCCTTGTCTTTATTCTGCTCGATCGTCTCGATTTTGCCACGCCGGACCGACACTGACAGACCGCTGCCCTCGCTGATGTCGACGGCAGCATCGGTGCCGCCCCTCTCCTTGGCAAAGGCCAAAACGTCGCGCGCCAGCTGCTGCAGCTGATCCTGGGTGTGGATAAAGACGGAGTCGTTCATGTGGTGTTTTCTTCGGCTGTCCGGTTAAACGGGTATGATAGCAGTCGTTTACAGTTTTTACTGATCGGCTTTACGCCTATCGGAACCATATCATGCCAAATCCAAACCGGGGCGCCTGCGGCTTCCAATCGTCCGAGTTCGAGCAAGAATACGAACGCCCTTCCAAGTCCGAACTCAAGCGCCAGATGAGCGAGCTGCAAAAGCTCGGCGAAGAACTGGTCGCCGAAGCGCGCGACCGCGTCAAGCGCGTTCCCATGCCCGAAGACGTGCGCGATGCGATCCTGGCCTGCCAGCTGATCACCAACCACGAGGGACGCCGTCGCCAGATGCAGTTCGTCGGCAAGAAGATGCGCACCCTCGACGAGGAAGAAGTGGCCGTCATCCAGCGCACCATCGATAGCTGGAAAGGCATGTCCAAGGCCGATACCGCGGCCCTGCACGCGCTCGAACGCCGCCGCGAAAAGCTGCTGGCCGACGACAAGGCCCTGACCGTGCTGCTCGAGGAAAATCCGGAACTCGATGTGCAGCACCTGCGCACCCTGATCCGCAACGCGCGCAAGGAACAGGCCGAGAACAAGCCGCCCAAGGCGTACCGCGAGATCTTCCAGATCCTCAAGGACATCAACAAGAAGGGCAAGGCCGCGGCCAAGCCGGTGGACGAGGACGAGGACGGCGAGCCGATCGATGACGAGTCCGACGACGAGTAATCCCACCGAGCTGGTGATCGGCCTGGTGTCGGTCTCCGACCGCGCCAGCGGCGGCGTGTACGAAGACAAGGGCCTGCCGGCGCTGGCCGACTGGCTCGCCAGCGCCATCACCACCCCCTATCGCATCGAAACGCGCCTCATTCCCGACGAACGGGCGCGGATCGAAGCGACCCTGGTCGAACTGGTCGACCTGGCGCGCTGCCACCTGGTGCTGACCACGGGCGGCACCGGTCCCTCGCGGCGCGACGTCACGCCCGAGGCCACGGTCGCCATCGGCACCCGGGAAATGCCCGGTTTCGGCGAACAGATGCGCCAGATCAGTCTGCAGTTCGTGCCGACCGCGATTCTGTCGCGCCAGACCGCCGTCCTGCGCGAGATCGATGGCCACGCCGCGCTGGTGATGAACCTGCCCGGCCAGCCGAAAGCGATCAAGGAAACCCTCGAAGGTCTGAAAGATGCTGACGGCAAGCAACTGGTCGGCGGAATTTTCGCGGCCGTGCCCTACTGCGTCGACCTCATCGGCGGACCGTATATGGAAACCAACCCGGCCGTGTGCAAGGCATTCCGGCCGAAATCGGCGCTGCGTCCCGCGCCGTCTATCGAGACACAACCCATGAGCAAACTGTTAGAGAACATCGAAATCGAGACCGCCCCGAACCCGACGGTGGCGATCATCTGGATGCATGGCCTGGGCGCGGACGGCAACGACTTCGTGCCGCTGGTAAGCGAGCTGGACTTGAAAGGCTTGCCCGGCATCCGTTTCGTCTTCCCGCATGCCAACACGATGCCGGTGACGGTCAACGGCGGCTACGTGATGCGCTCGTGGTACGACATCGTCAACGCCGACATTGGCCGGCGTGAAGACGAAGCCGGCCTGCGCGCCTCGCAGTTGCAGGTCGAGGCCCTGATCGCGCGCGAAAAATCGCGTGGCATTCCAGCCTCGCGCATCATCCTGGCCGGCTTCTCGCAAGGCTGTGCGATGACCTTGCAGACCGGCCTGCGCCATCCCGAAAAGCTGGCCGGGCTGATGTGCCTGTCCGGTTACGTGCCGCTGGCCGACAAGATCGCCGCCGAGCGCTCGGAAGCCAGTCTGGGCACCCCGATTTTCATGGTGCACGGGCAACACGACGGCGTGATCCCGATCGCCCGCGCCACCGCCTCGCGCGACTTGCTCAAGTCGCTGGGCTACCAGCTCGAATGGCACGACTACACGATGCAGCACTCGCTGTGCCAGGAAGAGATCGACCACATCGGCGTCTGGCTCAAAAAAGTCCTCGCCTGATTCGAACACCGGGGGGCATCCCCCGGCGCCAATCGTGCAACTTCAGTCCGTCTCCCCCCGGAGAGCGTAGAATGCGTTCTTTGATAGCAAAGGCAGACAATGAAAAAAACCGGCATGGCGAAGAGTGACGCCAAAAAATTGATGGGCAAGATGGTCGCCCCGGGCGCAGCCGGATTCGGCAACGCCGACAACGCCGCCGTCGACCGCCGCGAACAGCGCAAGCGCGACCAGGCCCTCGGCCTGGTTCCCTTCGCCGTCAAGCTCAACAGCGACCTGGTGCTGCAACTGCAAACCCTGGCCAAGGAACGCGACACCGACCTCAACGAAGTCGTCGCAGAACTGCTGACCAAGGGCCTCGCGGCCTGAGCGACCCAAGGTGAAAACGGTCGTTCTCGGCGGATACGGTAACTTCGGCGCCCGCATCTGCCGTGCCCTGGCGCCCAGCCCGGGCATCGAACTGATCGTCGCCGGGCGCGACCTGAACAAGGCCAGCGCCCTTGCCAGTGCCTGCGGGCACGGCGCCACCGCGGCGCGCATCGATATCCACGATCCCCAACTGGCGCAAGCGCTGCGCCCCTTGGGCGCCGAACTCGTCATCCACACCGCAGACCCTTTCCAGCAACAGGATTACGGCACCGCGCTGGCCACGGCCGCCGCGGGTGCCCACTATATCGACCTGGCCGACGGGCGCCGCTTCGTGTGCGACTTTCCGGCCGCGCTGGACGATGCCTTCCGCCGGCAGAACCGCCTCGCCATCACGGGCGCAAGCAGCGTGCCGGCCATGTCGTCGGCCGTGGTCGACCATCTGACGGCGGGCTGGCGCGGCATTGCATCGATCGACATGTGCATCGCCCCGGCCCAGACCGCGCCGCGCGGGGTGGCCACCATGGAAGCGGTGCTGAGCTACTGCGGCGCCCCGATCCAGGTGTGGCAGGACGGGCGCTGGACGACCCAGCTGGGCTGGGCGGCGCCCAAAACGGTCGCGTACGCGCGCCTGCGCCCGCGCCTGGCGTCGCTGTGCGACATCCCCGACCTCGAACTGTTCCCGGCCCATTATGCGGGGGTGCAGTCGGTGATGTTCCGCGCCGCGCTGGAAATCGGCATCAGCCAGCGCGGCATGGCGGCCCTGGCGGGTCTGCGCCGCATGGGGCTGGTGCCGCGTCCCGAACGCTTCGCCGCCCTGCTCAACCGCGCCGCCGATGGCTTCAATTTCCTCGGCTCGTCGCTGGGCGGAATGGTGGTGCGCGTGCACGGGCTTGACGCCGGCGGCACGCCCGTGCAGCGCGCCTGGCACATCGCGGCCGATCACGACCACGGCCCGGAAATCCCGTGCATGGCCGCGGTCCTGCTGGCGCGCCGGCTGGCGGCGGGCACCTTGGACAAGATCGGCGCCTACACCAGCGTCGGCCAGCTGAGCCTGGCGGAGTTTGAACCGGAGTTTGGCAAGTGGGGGATGGTGACCGACCTCGGCGAGTGATCGGTTATGATCCGTACTCGGACAACAACGCTTGAAGAGGTAAAACCATGGCCAAGAAAGAAGAACTCGACGAAGAAACCCTGGCGCTGATCCACTGGTGCATCGAGGTGGAAGGTTTCCTGGTCGCCGGCGGCGCAACCCAGAAGCAGGCGCAGGACCATATCGAGGAACAGGTCGAGTGGTTTACCGACCAGTTCTATGATGGCTTGACGCCGGAAGAAGCCGCGAAGGAAGCGCTCGCTTAAAGCGGCGCTGCCTCATCCGGGGCATCCACGGCTCTGGTGCGGCGCAGGGCGTCCGGAGGTGACACCGACGGCCAGAATGGCGGCTTGACGCGCTAACCGGCGTTGACGGTCCGGACGCGATCAGGGGCCATTCACCTGTTACTTACCGGTCGTCGGACTATACAACGTTGAAACAGCCCGGACAAACCTACGTCATTCGGTCCTATGTCGACGCTCAAAACACCTTTAGCGCCATGCTTCGGAGTTACTGGCAGTGCGCAATCCGTTACAAGGGTGGCGAGAAGTGGAGTGGCGACAGTTGGACCTTGGTCGATATCATGCTCGTAGCGCAGTAGCAACGAATGAGGCGTGGCGCACTGCCGTCGGGATGCTCCGGCCACGGCGCCGCCGTCCGCGCCGCGTTCATCACCATCGCCCGAAACGCTCGCTTACAGCGGCGCTGCGTCATCCGGCGCGGCTGGTGCGTCGCAAGGCGTCCACTGGACGCGCTGGCCATCCCACAGGGCCTGCGGGTCGGGCAGCGAGGTCGACGGCCAGAACGCGGCCTTGAAGCGCTTTCGGTTGTCGGGGTCGGTCGCCAGCCTGTCGCCGATGGCCAGTTCCAGCGCCTCATGCCGTGCTCGATCGCGCGCCAGCGCCGGATGCCTTGCATCGGCCGTTTCCGGCGTTCCGCTGGCCCCGAGATAGCGGCGCCAGATGGCCCAGTCTTCCATCACCAGGGCCAGCAGCTCGGGCGCGATCGGTGACAGGTAATAGATCTCCTCGTCACGCTCTTCCATGCCATACATATACCCGTTCGCATAAATATGCGGAACGCCGTCCAGCGCGGCGATGCCGAGCAGTGCACCGTCATAGTAGGTGTTGACGGTCAATACGCGATCAAGTTTCACTCATATCTTTCCTGCTAGCGATACCGGTTTTGTTGACGCCTGCAATGAACGCCGCACACCACGTAATCAGTTTCAAATGCCAATGGCAAGGCATCGCATACCCAATTCGCAAAAAGTTCATACTTCCCGAGCGCTCCTTGAGCTGCGCGCAGTCTCCACGCGTTTACCGCGAAGCGGTCTATGCGCGCATGACGGCATCAAGTACGCTGACCGCACTCTCCCTACGAACATTGTATTGAGCTGAGCGATATGAGACAGCGGCATGATGACCGACCTCCGATTCGAGGAAGACACTCTACGAAAAATCGAGTCGATATTGCTCGACCATGACATCGCCCGAAGCTACTTTCAGGGTGAACTGTACGACAGGCTGGGAAACACGTTCAGCGGCTTTTCACTGGAACTTCAGAGTGGAAGGATGGTCGAACTGGATGCAAAAAAGAGCGCATACCTGTTTATGATTCCAGACGGATCAACGGCATGGGCACGGAGAGTGAACGAGCACGGAAATGCACCAGCAGGCATGGACATCCATTTCACCAATTCGTTCGTCATCGAAGGAGAAGAAAACAGCGTGATTGCTTTCAGCGCAGAAACGTTACCTGGAGTCTGGAGCGACACTCTTCACATTAGCAGAATGATGCTCCGTGCCGATGCTCCAGCCAGGCTTGGCACGGTTGCGTTCGGCATGATGGCGGTAACTGCCTATCGACTTGGCTTCACCCAAATCCAGCTCTACGCGGCCGGACGCGGACCACTACACCCCAACGACCCCGACGCTCTGATCGGATATTGCGTTTGGCCGAAATGGGGCTTCGATGCCCCGGTGAACGCCGCCGAAATGAGCAGACATCCAATGTCATCGATGCATGAGGTGAGTACAGTGCAGGGAGTGATTGCTCGCACTCCTGAGTGGTGGAATACGTACGGCAGCGCGCGGCCGATGCAGTTCGATTTACGCGCGAACAGCCTGTCATGGTCAATTTTGATAAACTACCTTTGCACCACAGTGGCCACCTTTTAATCGCTCGTGCCAGCACGAAGGCATCTATTTCTCCAAGATAGTAGAGGTGTAATCATGAGAACACTCACCAAAGCGCAAATTGACCAGCTCGCTGAATACAAACGCGCATCGGACGAACTGCGAAAAAGGATCTCCGCTACGGCGCTGCCCGACGAGCGCGAAATTCTTCCGGTGAATGGAAGAATTCATCTCGACCTGACTTCGTGTACGCCGTTGACTCCGGATCAGCAGAAAGCCCTGTTTGGCGAGTCGGTTTTTTCCGATGCCGTACTTCGAGAGATTGCCAACGACGGCAACTGACGTTGGAGCTTGCCAGCGTGATGACCATGCTGGCTACCTGCCACGCTTTCCCACCGCAGGCGTAAGGCGCTGGTTCAAGAACGCGTCGAGTAATTCGCCAACCAGCTGTGCGAAGCGCTGGACCCCGGCGAATAAGCGAAAGAAACGCTCGCCCGCTCGTCTGCTGCCGGTTTCATGGATGGAACTGGCATCAGCGGGGCGCTCTCGCCCATCTGAATACCGATCCGGTGGCGAATGTACTCGTCAGGATGCGAGCGGGCGATCGCGACCGCCTTGGCCAATAGGGGCTGCAACTGCGCAGGATACCGGCTCGCATCGAGGGACAGCGCCGGCAGGATTCGGCGCCGTACATTGATATCCTCGTTCTCGATAAAGCGCGCCAGCAAAAGACGCCGCCGGCGCTCACCGAGCTCTGTCAGGTCATCGTTGCGTTTGTTTCCATACGCCCAGTAGAGCGCGCTGACAGCGCCGCATTGCTCTTCGTTCGACCCCGATTCAAACGTCGCAAGCAGGCGTGTTACGACCGCCATGGTGCCCCAGGTGCGCACGCAGGGTAAGACATAAAATTTGCTTCGAGCGGGATTGAGTTCGCGAACCGCAGCGTCGATGAACGGCGCAAGCAAGCGCTTGGGCACCGGTTGCAACTTGAACACCAAGGCGACAAACAGCCTGCGCCGGCAGTCACGCAAGCCGTTTGCCAGCCAGACCCAATCCTCAGCGGTATTGGTGGCGACGCGTTTGCGCGCTGCCTGGAGACGGTCGAAACCGGCCGGACCCGGCTGGCGATAAACGGATTCCCATGACGAAAAGTGATCGTCCCAACTCATGCTCATACACTGTCATCCAGTTCTCGATAAGCTCGCCACTGTGCAGCCGGCATAACCGCGAACTACTCCGGCAACGGCGCCGCCGTCGATGCCGGCGCTGGCGTTTGCGCCGCATTCATCACCATCGCCAGAAACGTGTAGTACCCGTTGATCCCCATCAAATCGACCACGCCTTTTTCGCCGAACAGCGCCAGCGCGTTGGCATAGGTCGCATCGCTGACCCGCTTGTTCCGGTGCAGCTCCACGCAAAAATCGTACACCAGCGCTTCATCGACCAGCATCGCGGGCGACTTGCGGCGCTGGGCGATGGCCGTGACGATGCCCGGCTCGATGCCGCTGCGCTCCGCAATCGGCGCGTGGATCGCCCATTCGACCTGCTGGTCCCATTCGCGCGCCGTCACCAGGATTGCAATCTCCGACAGGCGCGTGCCGATCGCGCTGCGGTAGCGCAGGTATTCGCCCATGCGCTGCGCGCTTTCCATCAGCTCCGGGCTGCGCAGCAGCGGCACGAACGGCCCGTACAGCGCCCCGCGCGGCCCGTCGATGATGGCCTGCGCCGCCGCCTGCTGCGCGGCAGTAAGTTGCTCCGGTGCCAGGGGCCCGAGTCGGTCCGTCATGGTGCCTGCCTTTCGTCTGTTGCGTTTATTGCTGTGGGTAAAAATATTCGCACAGCCCCGGGGATAAATCAAAAGAATCGGGACGTTCTCCGTTTATTGTCAAGCATCAACAATTTCTGCGATGAGGAAGCCATGAGTCACATGATGCACCGCAATCTCCGGCAAACCCCGCCGGTTGCCGTCAGCGCCCAGGGAATGCTGGTGCGCGACAGCGAAGGGAAGACCTATATCGATGCCTGCGGCGGCGCGGCGGTATCCTCGCTCGGGCACGGCCACCCGGACATCCTGAGCGCGATGCACCGCCAGATCGACCGCAACGCCTACGCCCACACCGCCTTCTTCACCACCGACGTGGCCGAGGAACTGGCCGACCGTCTCATCGCCGGCGCGCCCGACGGCTTGAGCCAAGTGTACCTCGTCTCGGGCGGCTCGGAAGCGATGGAAACGGCGATGAAGCTGGCGCGCCAGTATTTCGTCGAAACCGGCCAGACCCAGCGCACCAAATTCATCAGCCGCCGCCAGAGCTACCACGGCAACACGCTCGGTGCGCTGGCGGTGGGCGGCAACGAGTGGCGGCGCCGCCCTTTCGCGCCCCTGCTGATCGACGTGGCGCGCGTGGCGCCCTGCTACGAATACCGCGACCGCCTGCCCGACCAGACCCAGGACCAGTACACCAGCGCCCTGCTGAAAGAACTCGACGAGCAGATCCACGCGAGCGGCCCGCAGAACATCATCGCCTTCGTGGCCGAACCGGTGGTGGGCGCGACCGGCGGCGCGATTCCGCCCACGCCCGGCTACTTTCGTGGCGTGCGCAGCCTGTGCGACCGCTACGGCATCCTGTTCATCGCCGATGAAGTCATGTGCGGCATGGGCCGCACCGGCACCATGTACTCGATCGAGCAGGATGGCGTTTCGCCCGACATCGTCACCATCGCCAAGGGACTCGGGGCCGGCTACCAGCCGATCGGCGCGGTGCTGGCCCAGCGCGCGCTGGTCGACCAGCTGCGCAAGGGCAGCGGCGCGTTCCAGCACGGGCACACCTACATCGGCCATCCGGTGGCCGCAGCCGCCGCGCTGGCGGTGCAAAAGGTGATCGAGCGCGACGACCTGCTGGCCGCGGTCCGGCTGCGCGGCGAATCGCTGCGGCGCATGCTGCAGGCCGAATTCGGCTCGCACCCGAACGTGGGCGACATTCGCGGGCGCGGGCTGCTGATGGCGCTCGAACTGGTGAAGGAGCGCGACAGCAAGCAGCCGTTCGATCCGGCGCGCAAGCTGCACGCATCGGTCAAGACCAAGGCCATGGCCAACGGCCTGATGGTGTACCCGATGGGCGGCACCATCGATGGCGTGCACGGCGACCATATCCTGCTGGCGCCGCCGTTCATCGCGACCGAAGCGGACCTGTCGGAGATCGTGTCGCGCCTGTCCGATTCCATCGCCGCCGCGCTCGACTGAGCCGGGCGGGCAAGCGGCCGGCGCCCGCCACGGCGTCGGCCGCTTTACCAGCCGGCCTAGTCGGCCGGCGTCTTGACGATCATGTCGACGATGGTCCACGAGAAGTCGGAGCGCAGCGTGCCGTCGAAGATCGGATCGGTGATGCTCATGTAAAAGTCGCTGGCGTACGGCATCATGGGTTTCGGCTCCGGCGCGTAGGCCGCCATGTTGTGGCACGTCATGCAGTTCGACTGGATCCCCGTGTTGGCATTGATCGTGCCATTGATCGGGCGGCTGATGTCGGCAAACACCTCCGGTCCGAAACCGGCCTCCAGATACGGATTGTAGCCATACACCGGCGCGCCGACATTCTTGCCGCCGGTAATCGGCTGCGCGGGCGAGACCGTGGAATACGCCAGCGCCATCGCATAGTGCCGGGATGCGCTGTCCAGATACGCCATCGGCCGCGCACCGGCGATGGTGGCGGAGCTGGGCGCGAACGGACGGTCGGCGTTGGCGGACCACCAGTAGGTTTGCCAGGTCCACATCCTGTTTTCGCGCGTGGTGACATGCATGCCGATCAGGATCGCGATGTCGCCGGCACTGACCGGCCTGTTGAGCTGGGCCGACAGGAAGGCCGCATTGTCGTGGGTGACCCGGCTATGGATGAAGTCGCTCAGATAGAAGGTGTTAGCGGGCGTGCGGCCTTTGCATCCGATATCGTTGCTGTTGCCGCTGATGCCGAGGGGACGGCTGGTGTCCACGTACACGCAGCTGTTCCAGTCCGCTTCGCCGAAGCCCGTGTCCGGCTTGGCGGCGTCCGGCCCGGGCCAGCCGGGGAAGGTGTAGATACCGCGCGGCGAGTGCTTGGGAATGATCTTGTACACCGGCTTGATGGCGATCGCATTCGTCGGGAAATTCGGCAGCTCCGTGTAGCCTTGTGCCATCAGCTGCTTGAGCGTGCTTTCATAGAACAGGCGGTGGCTGATCGCATGCTGGGCGGCCGGCGGGTTGTAGGCCACCGACACCAGGATGGCCGTGTCCGGCGCGGCGGAAGGTGCGCCGGGGCGCTCGGCGGAAGGGGCGGCGGCCGGCGCCAGCGGGGCTTTCTTGCCCGGCCGCCGGTGGCCATGCTGGAACTGGCGCGGCCGGTGCAGGTCGAGCGTGGGACGCGGAATCGGGCCGCGCTTGCCATCTTCCCGCGGACGCTGGGGCGCGCTGCGGAAAATGATGCTCGACGGCGTGGTCCAGGTCTCGAAAGCGCGCACCGCCGCCCCGTCGACCGTGCCGACAGGTTGGGTCAGTCCGGCCCACAGCCCCCATGCGTGCTGGTGGATCGGGCTCTCCTTGCCGCTGAAAATCCATTGGTTCAGCTGGGTCTCGGGCTTGGGAAAGACAAACGCCGGGTTGGGCCGCGGCAAGTCCGGCAGGCACACCAGATTGCCGTCGATATTGCCGATGTCGCCGTACTGACGGATCGCGTTCAGACAGGCATCGACCTTGTCGAGGGTGCTCATCTGGTGGTTGCCGCTGAGTTTCCTGCAACTGGCCTTGAGCGAATCGCCGTGGACCATAATATGCGTGCAAGAAAGTTGATAGCTGCCGTGGGGAATGACCTGGGCGGCGCCGGGCAGTGGAATCGCCCAGCTTGCCAGGGCGAACAGGATGGGGGTGCGATAGCTGGTCATAGTCTCTTTCTTCTGTCAGTTGAAAGGAGAAAGACCGGCATGGCTGGGACTACGTCATGCAGGCCGCGCACGCCGCTTTTCGGGCGTGCTGGTCTGCATGGTGTGCCTTAATTCGCAACTGAATATAACGAAAAGTCACGCTTGCGCGATGCTATGTCTTTACGCAATAGAAGCGTCGCTCAAACACGGGCTGATACGATCAGCCTGTCCGGTTCAGGTGCTGGCGTAGGCGATGACATCCTGCTGCTGTTCGCCGAGGCCGGCAATGCCCAGACGCAAGGTGTCGCCTTTTTTCAGGAAGCGCTGCGGGCTGCGCGCCATGCCCACGCCCGGCGGAGTGCCGGTGGCGATGATATCGCCCGGTTCGAGCGTCATGAAGCGCGACAGGTAGCTGACGATCTGCGCCACGGTGAAGATCATGGTCTCGGTGCAGCCGGTCTGCATGCGCTTGCCGTTCAGTTCCAGGTACAGGTCGAGGCGCTGCACGTCGATCACTTCATCGCGCGTGACCAGCCACGGGCCGACCGGACCGAAGGTGTCGCAGCCCTTGCCCTTGTCCCACTGCGGACCGCGTTCGAGCTGGAACGAGCGCTCCGACACGTCGTTGACGACGCAGTAGCCGGCCACGTAATTGAGCGCGTCTTCTTCCGTCACGTACTGCGCGCGGGTGCCGATCACCACCCCCAGTTCGACTTCCCAGTCGGTCTTTTTGGCCCCCTGCGGCAGCATCACCGGATCGTCCGGGCCGGACAGGCAGGTCACCGCCTTCATGAACACGATGGGTTCAAGGGGCGGCGTGGCCCCGGTTTCGGCGGCGTGGTCGGCGTAATTGAGGCCGATGCCGATGAATTTGCCCACACCCTTGATTGGCACGCCAAGGCGCGGCGTGCCGCGCACCAGCGGCAGGGTTTTGTAATCGATCTTGGCCAGCTTGCGCAGCGCCTTGTCCGACAGGAGCGAGGCATCGATGTCGGCAACCACGCCGGACAGATCGCGCAGGCGGCCTTCTTCATCGAACAAGCCGGGTTTTTCCTTGCCGGGACGGCCGTAACGGACCAGTTTCATGTGTATTCCTTCAAATGGGGGACAGCGCAAAGTCGCCCGCGATTGTAGCGCAGGCCGGCAATGCGTATCAGCGCAGGGTCAGGAGATAGGCGCTGATGTCGACCGCGTCGGCCTCGCTCACGTCCTGCACCGGCATGGCGGTGAGCGGATCGATGGCATGCGGATCGCGGATCCAGCGTACCAGGTTTTCCTGCGTGTTGGGCAGATGGCCGGCGATGAAGCGGCGCTTGCCAAGGCCGCCCAGGGGCCGCCCGACATAGGTCTCGGGGCCGGTCACGCCGGGCACCACGTGGCAGGCGTTGCAGGCGTACTGGGTCAGCGCGATGCGTCCGCGCGCCGGGTTGCCCGGCCAGCGCGCCGGTGCCGCACTCGCTACCGGCGCCGGCGCCAACGACGCGGTCATGGCGGCGTACGCGGGCGGCGCCAGTTCCGGCAGCTTGACCATGAAGGCCACCACCGACCAGATATCGTCATCGGCCAGATGAAATTCCCAGGCGGGCATGCCGCTCATCTTGATGCCGTTTTTGGTGATCCAGTACAGTTCCGCCGCCTGCCAGCGGCGCGCCGCATCGACCAGCGGCCCGGGCACCGGCTGCATGCTCTTGCCGAAGTCCTGTTGCGCCACGCCCGGCGCGCCGTGGCACTGCACGCAGTGGTCGCGGTAGATCAGCGCCCCTTTGGCGATGCGCGCGCCGGCGCCCAATTCGGGCACCGCCACGCCGCGCGCGTGAAAGCGCACCGAGTCGCGCATGCCTTGTTCTAACAGCGTGTGCACGAACTGGAAGTGCTGGTCGGTCGAGGCCACGTTGTACCAGCCGCTTTTGAGCACGAGCGCCGTCCCGGCGGCAGCGGCCAGCGCGGCGCAGGCCAGGGTCGCGGCAGCGGTCTTGAGGATGAGGCGGACGCGGTTGGAAGGCATGATCGGGCACCTCCAGGGGCGCGTTCTGTTGAAAAAAAGCCATCAATGATTTCTTGTATTATATCGATCCAAGTCGCTTTCGCAGGATCGTAACGTGCGCGTGTTTCCCTTCCAGATCGCCGTGGCGGCCGTGCTGTGCGCGGCGCTGGCCGGCTGCGACAACCGCGCCGAACCGGTGCCCATTAGCGGCGGCGATGCCACCCTGGGCAAGCGCCTGATGGAGCAATACCAGTGCGGCTCCTGCCACGCCATCCCCGGCGTGGGCGCGGCCACCGGCACCGCTGGTCCCCCTCTCGACAAATTCGGCCGGCGCAGCTACATCGCCGGGCGCATTCCCAATTTGCCAGGGCCGCTGGCCGACTGGCTGGTCGATCCCCCCGCCATGAAGCCCGGCACCATGATGCCCAACATCGGCGTGTCCAGGGCCGAAGCGCGCCACATGGCCGCCTACCTGACCACCTTGCGATGAGCGCGGTTTCACTGCAACCGCCGCTGCAATCCGTGCTGCACCCGGCCGGCCCGGACGCGGCCATCATCAGCCAGTTCGCCTGGGTCCTGTTCGGCGGCGGCGCGCTGGTGTTCGCGCTGGTGATGGTGCTCACCGCCCTGGGACTCGGGCGGCGCGCACGTACGGTGCGGCCGATGTTCTGGATCGCCGGCGCCGGCGTGGCCTTTCCGGTGACGGTGCTCACCGTGCTGCTGGCGTGGAGCACCTGGCGCAGCGGCCAGATGGCGGCCCAGACCTCGCAGCACGCAACGCGGGTGGCGGTCAGCGCCAACATGTGGTGGTGGGAGGTGCGCTACCCCGACCCCGCCGGCGGGCCGGATATCGTCAGCGCCAACGAAATCCATATTCCGACCGGGCGCCCGGTGTACCTGGGCTTGACCGCCAGCGACGTCATTCACAGCCTGTGGGTGCCGGCGCTGGGCGGCAAGATGGACATGGTGCCCGGGCGCGTCACCGGCCTGACGCTGCAGGCGGACAAGCCCGGCGTGTACCGCGGCCAGTGCGCCGAATACTGCGGCGAGCAGCACGCGCGCATGGCGCTGCACGTCGTCGCCCACACCCCGGCCGATTACGCCGCGTGGCTGGCGCGCCAGGCCAGGCCGGCCGCCGCGCCAGCCGATGCCGCGAGTGAGAAGATTCTTGCGCGCGGACGGCACGCCTTCATCGACCAGCGCTGCGCGGCCTGCCACACGATCCGCGGCGTGAGCGAAGTAACGCGCCTGGGACCGGACCTGACCCATGTCGGCGCTCGCCTGCACATCGCCGCCGGCACCCTGCGCACCCACCGCGGCACCCTGGCCGGCTGGATCGCCGACCCGCACAGCATCAAGCCGGGCGCGCGCATGCCGCCGGCCAGCATGGACGGCGACACCCTGAACGCGCTGGCCGCCTACCTTGAGCAGCTCAAATGACCAGTACCGCACTTCCCAATACGCTCCCACGCCCACCCGGCGAACTCGAACGCCTCGAAGCGGCGTGGAAGACGCCGCGCGGCTGGCGCTATCTGACCACCGTCAACAACACCAATATCGGGCTGCTGTACATCGGCACCTCGCTGCTGTTTTTCCTGCTGGCCGGCGTGCTTGGCCTGTTGATGCGCATGCAGCTCGCGGTCCCCGAAAACACGTTTCTGAGCGCCTCGACCTACAACCAGGTGTTCACCATGCATGGCACGGTGATGATGTTCCTGTTCGCCATTCCCGTGGTCGAAGCCATCGCCGTCTACCTGCTGCCCAATATGCTCGGCGCGCGCGACCTGCCCTTCCCGCGCCTGTCGGCCTACGCCTTCTGGGCTTACGCCATCGGCGGCCTGGCGTTCTTCTGCACCCTGTTCGTGGGCCTGGCGCCCGACGGCGGCTGGTTCATGTATCCGCCGCTGACGGGCAAGGCGTATTCGCCCGGGCTGAACGCCGACTTCTGGCTGCTCGGGATCGGCTTCATCGAAATCTCGGCCATCGCCGGGGCGATTGAACTGATCGTCGGCATTTTGTTTACGCGCGCGCCCGGCATGACGCTGGGCCGCATGCCGGTGTACGCCTGGGCCATGCTAGTGGTGGGCGTGATGATCGTGTTTGCCTTCCCGGCGATCATCGCCGGCACCGCGCTGCTCGAACTCGAACGCGCCTACGACTGGCCATTCTTCATCGCCGACCGTGGCGGCGACCCGATCCTGTGGCAGCACCTGTTCTGGTTTTTCGGCCATCCCGAGGTGTACATCATCTTCCTGCCGGCCGCCGGCATGGTCTCGACCATGATCCCGACGATTGCCGGCGTGCCGCTGGTGGGACGGCGCGCGATCATCGTGGCGCTGGTGGCGGTGGGCTTTTTCAGCTTTGCGCTGTGGGCCCACCACATGTTCACGGCCGGCCTGGGCGTGCTGAAAATGAGCTTCGTCTCGGCCGCCAGCATGGCCGTCGCGGTGCCGACTGCGATCCAGGTATTCGCCTGGATCGCCACCATGTGGCGCGGGCGCGTGAGCATGTCGGCGCCGGCGCTGTTCCTGCTCGGCTTCATGTTCATTTTCGTCCTCGGCGGGCTGACCGGCGTGATGGTCGCCGTGCTGCCGTTCGACTGGCAGGTGCACGACACCTATTTCATTGTCGCCCACCTGCATTACGTGCTCATTGGCGGCATGCTGTTTCCGGTGTTCGCGGCGCTGTATTACTGGATCCCGCTTATCAACGGCAACCAGCTCTCGGAGCGCCTGGCGCGCTGGGTGTTCGGTTTGATGTTCGGCGGCTTCAACGTGGCCTTCTTCCCGATGCACATCACGGGCCTGCTCGGCATGCCGCGCCGCGTCTACACCTACAGCAGCGAGATGGGCTGGGATGGGCTGAACATGCTCTCTTCGGTGGGTGCCTTTGTGTTTGCCTTCGGGGTGCTGCTGTTCCTGTTCGACCTGGCACGCACGCTGCGCCTGCCCGCAAAAGACATCGGCAACCCGTGGAACGCGGCCACGCTCGAATGGCTGCCGTCGGAAGACTACGGCAACCGCAGCATCGCGCGCATTACCTCCGACGATCCGCTGTGGGAGCAGCCGACGCTAGCGCGCGAGGTCGAGGCGGGCCAGCATTACCTGCCCGGCACCGTCAGCGGACGGCGCGAGACGATTGCCACCAGCGCGCTGGGCGCCGTGCCGCGCTATCTGATGATCCTGCCCGGCGACAGCTGGTGGCCTTTGATTGCCGCCGCCGGCACCGCGGGCTTCTTCCTGCTGCTGACGGTCACGCTGACCTGGACCGCCTGGGCCTGCGGCATCGCGGCCATTGTCGGCATCGTGGCGTGGCTGTGGCAGTCGGACCGCCCGCCGCCGCTGGCGCACGCCAAGGTCGCCGATGACCTGACCCTGCCCGTGGGCGCGCGCGGCACGGCCTCGCATTCGTGGTGGGCCACCCTGATCATGCTGGTGGTCGATGCGACCATTTTCGCGTCCTTCGTGTTCGCCTACATCCACATCTCGATGCGCCTGACCGTGTGCCCGCCGCCACAGGCCGCGCTGGCCGCGCCGCTTTGGCCGCTGCTCTCCATCGCCCTGCTGCTGGCCAGTTCGGCGCTGTTCTGGCTGGCCAGCCGCGCGGTGCAGCGGCGCCGCCTGACGCCGCTGGTGCTGGCGGCGCTGGTGTGCATGCTGGCCGCCTTTGCGTGCGACTTCAACGGCCAGCGCCTGGCCGGACTCGAACCGACGGCGCAAGCCTGGAGCGCGACGGTGGCGACCCTGCTCGCTTACCAGGGGCTGCATGTGATCGTGCTGGTACTGGCGGCGCTGTATTTGTGCGCGCGCGCCTGGCGCGGGATTCTGACCAGCGCCAGCCGGGCGACCCTGGACAACACGGCGCTGATGTGGCATTACACCAGCCTGCAGGGCATCGCGGCGGCGGCGGCGATCCACCTCGTGCCATGGCTGATGGACTGAGATGCGCGAACACCTTTTCAGCAAACTCCTGCACGCATGCGCACCGCTGCTGGTGTGGGCGCTGCATTTTTTCTTTTGCTATGTGTGGGTGGCGGCGCTGTGCGCGCCCGGGATGATTGATGGCGAGGCGCCGCGCCGCTGGGTGGTGGGGATGGTGTCGGCGCTGGCGCTGGGAGTGTGTTTGTGGCTGGCGTGGCGCGCGCGCCATGTGCTGGCCAGTGCGTCGGAGGCGACGCGCCTGCTGGACTGGGCCAGCGCCGGCAGTGCCGTGCTGGCCGTCGCCGGCGTGGCGTGGACCAGTTTGCCGGCGTTGATGCTTGATGGTTGCGGCTAACCTACACGTCGTTCCAGCGCTAAGGCGGCACTCGGTGGGAATCCAAGCTCATTGAGCCGCCCGTGGCTGCGGAACGAAATTGGATTCCCGCCTTCGCGGGAAAGACGGTTTTGCGGCTAGTTGGTCACCGCTGGAACCGCGGCGGGCGCGCTGACGGGCGCTGGCACTGCCGCAGCCACCGATGGCGTCACCCGCCAGACCACATTGCCCACATCATCGGCCACCAGCAGCGCACCGGCCTTGTCGACCGCCACGCCAACCGGCCGTCCGTACGCATCGCCCGCCTCGTTCACGAAGCCCGTCAGGATCTCGATCGGCTTTCCTTTCGGCATACCTTTGTCAAAAGGCACGAACACCACGTTATAGCCGCTCAGCGGTTCGCGGTTCCACGAGCCATGCTGGCCGATGAACGCGCCGCCCGCGTACTGCGCCGGGAACAGGCTGCCTTCATAGAACACCATGCCCAGCGGCGCCACGTGGCTGCCCAGCGCGTAGTCGGGCATGATGGCCTTGGCCACCAGCTCCGGCTTGGGCGGCTTGACCCGCTCGTCGACGTGCTTGCCGTAGTAGCTGTATGGCCAGCCGTAAAACCCGCCATCCTTCACCGAAGTCAGGTAATCGGGCACCAGGTCGCTGCCCAGCTCGTCGCGTTCATTGACCACCGTCCACAGGGCGCCGCTCTGCGGCTGCCAGCCCATGCCGTTCGGATTGCGCAGGCCCGAGGCGAACAGGCGCGTGGCCTTGCTGGCCAGGTCGACTTCCAGGATCGCGGCGCGGTTGACCTCGTTCTCCATGCCGTTCTCGGCCACGTTGCTGTTGGAGCCGACGGTCGCGTACAGCTTGCTGCCATCCTTGCTGGCGATGATGTTCTTGGTCCAGTGATGATTGATCGGCCCGCCCGGCAGGGCGGCCACCGTTTCCGGCGCGGCACTGATCGCCGTCTCGCCGCTGCGGTAGGGGAACTTCACGATGGCATCGGCATTGGCGATGTACAGCACATCGCCCACCAGCGCCATGCCGAACGGTGAATTGAGGCCCTTCAAAAATTCGCTGCGCATTTCGGCCACGCCGTCGCCATCGGCGTCGCGCAGCAGGGTGATGCGGTTGGCGCTGGGCACGCCGGCGCCGGCCTTGGCCATGACCTTCTTCATCACGAAACCCTTGATGCCCTTGCCATCTTCGGGCTTGGGCGGCGCATTGGTCTCGGCCACCAGCACGTCGCCATTGGGCAGCACGTACAGCCAGCGCGGATGGTCCAGGCCGCTGACCATGGCCTTGACGGCAAAGCCGGGCGCGGCGCGCGGCGTGGTGCCGGCGGGCCAGCCCTTGGCGGGCGCGATATTGACAGTCGGGATGAGGGTCTTGTTCGGCGGCGGAATGGTCGGCGCCGGGCCGACGCCATCGCTGGCCGGCAGGATGGCCTTTTCGCCGCAGGCCGCAAGGCCCAGCAGCATGCAGCCTGCGAGCAGGCGAACGGACGGATGGGCGCGCATGGAAAATCTCCTTGGATTGGACGGGAACTGGTCCCCGGGATTCTAGACGAATCATCCAAGCCGGCTCGCCCGTTACGCCACCGCGCCCTCCGCCTGTGCCTGCACGGCTGCCGGGGCCGGCGCGCGCCCGCGCCGCCGCACGTACAGCACCAGCCCCGGCAACTGCAGCAACACCAGAATGCCGAACGCGGCCTGGTAGGCGCTGACCGGATACTGGTGCAGCACATTGGCTTGCCACAAGCCCAGCACCTGGCCAAAGCCGGCCTGCACCAGGAAGGCGCCGATGAAAATCAGCAAGTTGAGGCAGGTAGCGGCGCGCCCGGTCAGGCTGGCGGGCATGCTCTGGGCCACGATCGCATACTCGATGCCGGTAATGGTGCCGATCAGGGTAAACAGCACCGAGAGCGTCTGGAAGCTCGGTTTGAAATTGAGCACGATGCCGATCTGCACCAGCAGGAACAAGCCGATGCCGATGGCCGCCACGTCGAGCGGTTTGACGCCGCGCCGCCCGGCCCACTCGGTCAGCATGCCGACCGCGATGGCGCCGAAAATGACGGCGGCCATGCTCAGGTACAGCAGGTAAGCCACGGCGGCGTCGGAAAAATGCGCCACGTCGGACAGCCAGCGCCCTATCCACAAGCCCTGCAGGCCGAAAAACACGGCATGCGGAACGAGCATGAGCGAAATGGTCTTGCGAAACGCCGGATCGCGGTAGACATCGAGGATCGAATGCAAGGTCGGCGCCGGCATCTTGGGCGCGGCGGCAGCGGCGCGCGGCGTCACCAGCCAGATCAGCAAGCCAACGCAGGCGGCCAGCGCGCCGAGCAGGATGAACAGGCCGCGCCAGTCGGTGAACTGCAGCGCCAGGCGCACCGGCAGGGTGGCCGAGGCCGCGCCCAGCCCGCCTACCGCGATCAGGTAGCCGTGCACCGACGGCAAGCGCTCCGGTGCGATCCAGCTGGAAATCGACTTGACGGCCGACATGAAGCAGCCGCCCAGCCCGAAGCCGATGACGGCGCGCGCCACCACCAGTTCCGCGAAGCTGTTGCCATGCGCGAACATGACGGCGCCGCTGCCGGCCAGCAGCATCAGCACCAGTTGCACCTTGCGCGGTCCGTAGCGGTCGAGCGCGATGCCGACCGGCAGCTGCACCAGCGCGAAGGAAAAGAAAAAGGCACTGGTGAGCAGCCCCAGTTGCCCGGAGGTGAGCGAGAGCGATTGCACCAGGTTGGGCGCCAGCACGGCGTTGACGGTACGCAGCAGCGAGGACAGGTAATGTCCCAGCGCAAACGGCAGGAACACGGAGAAAAAAATGGCCAGACCGGACAGTGCCTTGTGCTGCTGCGCGCCTCCCATCATGCTTCTCCCCGGCCTCAGGCGGCGTCGGTCTGTTTGCTGCAGCCGCCCGCGCCGGCCCGCTGCGCCGTCGAGATCGGAATGACCTTGCCGGCCGGCGCATGCACGGCGCCATCGTCCTCGCTTTCAAAGAAGAACTTGCTCTTGCCGAAGGCCGGCACCAGGTGGTCCATCCAGGTGGCCTTTTCGTCGAACTTGGCGAAGAAGGGCTTGCGCACCCAATCCGGATTGCGTGCCTGCAAAAATTGCAGGGCGAACAGTTTTTCGCCATTGATGGTGACCACGCCATCGATCACGACCTTGCCTGGGAAGGCGCTCATGGAGGGCCCGCGCACCGTGCGCGACAGGCCGGACACCATCTGGTAGGCCGACTGGAAGATTTCGTGGGCGCGTGCCAGCGGCAGGGAAAAATACTCGCTGGGGCCGGTGTCGCGTTCGACGAACATGTAGTAGGGAATCGCGCCCAGGCGCACGCCGGTGGTCCACAGTTCGGCCCAGCTGGCGGGGTCTTCGTTGATGTGGCGGATCAGCGGGCCTTGCATGCGCAGGGTGGCGCCCGTCGAGACGATGCGCTTGACCGCCTTTTGCGCCATTTCGTTGCGCAGTTCGACGGCGTGGCTGTAGTGGCCCATGATGGCCAGGTTCTTGCCGGAGGCAACCACTTTCTCGAACAGGCGCATCAGGTCGTCGGCATCGCGGTCGGTGACGAAACGCTGCGGCCAGTACGCCACCGCCTTGGTGCCGATGCGAATGTTCTGGATGTGCGCCAGCTCGGGCACCAGCAGCGATTCGAGGAAGCCGGCCAGCGAACGGGTATTCATGATCATCGGGTCGCCCCCCGTGATGAGCACGTCGGTCACATCCGGATGGGTGGCCAGATAGGCCACCAGCTCGGTCGTTTCGCGCGCATCGAACTTCATGTCGTCCATGCCGACGAATTGCGGCCAGCGGAAGCAGAAGGTGCAGTAGGCGTGGCAGGTCTGGCCGGCGCTGGGGAAGAACAGTACCGTTTCCTTGTACTTGTGCTGCAGGCCGCGCAGGGGAGCGTCGTTTACGCGCGGCACGTTGTGGGTCATCTGGCCGGCCGGATGGGGATTCATGCGCATGCGGATCGTGTGCACCAGCTGGTTGATGGCCGTTTCATCCTTCTTGTACAGCACCAGCTCGCGCAGCCGGGCGTATTCCTGGGGCTGCAGCATGTCGCGGTGCGGAAACACCAGGCGGTAGATCGGATCGTCCGGAATATTGCTCCAGTCGATCAGCTGGTCCATCACATATTCATTGGTGCGAAACGGCAGCACCCGCGAGACCACTTCCACCGCTTCCTGCAGCTCGGGCGACATGAATTGCCACTGACGCGCATTGGCGATCGACTGGCGGGTGTAGGGCTTGAATTTGGGGGACGAAAGATCGGTCACGACGGGCTCCTGAACAGGGTGGGAAGGCAGAAAATCATCATATGCTTGCCACTGGGAATCAAATTGCCCTGCATCAATATGACGAAGCAACGTTGTTCTTGTGCCCGCACAAGCGGCCTGGAGTGTGGCGTGCGCGCATCCTTCGCCTCGGCCTTGACATTGCGCAACCGGCGCCGGGAGCGGGGGCGTAGATTACGCAATGCACCCAAGCAACAACCCTCCATTCCTGAAAGGATTTGCCATGAAATTGCTGCTGACCGCCACCGCCCTGTGCTTCACCTTTGCCGCCGACGCCGCCTGCGCCGCCGAACCCACCGAGAAAGACGCGATTGCCATGGTCGAGCGCGGCGTTGCGCTGATCAAATCCAAGGGCAAGGAAGAAATGGTCAAGCGCATCAACGCCAAGGACAAGGATTTCGTCCAGGGCGAGCTGTACATCGACATGCGCGACCTGCAGACCGGCATCGTGCTGGCCCACCCGATCAACCCATCGATCGTGGGCAAGGACCTGACCGATGTGCCCGATGCGAGCGGCAAGAAATATCGCCGTGAAATCATCAACCTGGGCCAGTCGAAGGGCAAGGGCTGGGTCGACTACCAGTACAAGAACCCCACCAACGGCAAGATCGAGCCGAAAACCACCTACATCCAGCGGGTTGACGATGTGGTGCTGGAAGCGGGCATTTACAAGAATTGATGCAATTGCAAAGCGGGCGGCATCTGCCGTCCGCGCAACGTACTGTCGGGAGTAAGGCATGCTGAACAAACTGCGTATTGGGCCCAAGCTGCTGCTGGCCCCCGCTCTGGTGCTGATTTTGCTGATGCTGGTGGCTGCGGGCGCCTGGTACGGCATGGTGCGCCAGAATGCTTCACTGGAAAAAATGGTGCTGGTGCACGCCACGCGCCAGAAAGCCGCGGCCGACGTCGCCGGCGACGCCAAGCATGCGCACGCCAATATCTATCAATTGCTGGCCTGGATCAACGGCAGCTTCGCCCAGTCGCGCGTGGATGCGCTGACCGCCGACATCGGCAAGAAGCACCGCGCCATCGCCGACCAGCTGACGGCGCTGGGCCAGATGGCCGACCCATCCGAGAAAAAGCTGATCGAAGCGGCCGGCGTCACGCTGGCGGCTTACCGCAAGGGTGTGCTGGAAACCATCGAAATGGCGCAGATGGACCAGTCGATCGCCACCAATTCGATGCAAAAGGCCGAAAAGGAATTCGTCACGCTCAGCGCCAGCCTGGGCCAGCTGGCGTCCCTGGAAAAGACCCGGGCCGAGCACGCCTACGCCGAGGCGCGCGAAGAATTCCGCTCGCTGGTGGGGGCGATGGCGGCGCTGGTGCTGCTCTCGATCGGCCTGTCGCTGCTGGCCACGATGCTGGTGCGGCGCGGCATGCTGGCCGACATCCGCGCCATTGCCGGGGTGGTGGGCGACCTGGCCGAGGGGCGCCTGACGGTGGGTACGCCAAACCGCGGCCGCGATGAAATCGCCGACACCTCGCGCGCGCTGGACCACACCATCGCCAACCTGAACCAGACCTTGCGCACCGTGCTGACCTCGGTGCACTCGATCGACACAGCCTCGAAGGAAATTGCCACCGGCAACCTGGACCTGTCGAGCCGCACCGAAATGCAGGCCGGCTCGCTGGAACAGACCGCCAGCGCGATGGAAACGCTGACCCTGGCGGTGAAGGAAAACGCCAGCAATGCGCGCCGCGCCAACGACTTGGCGTCCAGCGCCGCCACCCTGGCCGCGAGCGGCGGGCAGGCGGTCGAACGGGCGGTGACGACCATGGCCCAGATCAAGGCCAGCTCAGGCAAGATTGTCGACATCATCGGCGTGATCGACGGTATTTCATTCCAGACCAATATATTGGCGCTGAACGCGGCGGTGGAAGCGGCGCGCGCCGGCGAGCAGGGCCGCGGCTTTGCCGTGGTGGCGGCCGAGGTACGCACCCTGGCGCAGCGCTCGGCGGCGGCGGCCAAGGAAATCAAGACCCTGATCGCGGCCTCGGTCGCCATCATCGACGGCGGCAGCGCCTCGGTCAACGAAGCGGGCAGCAGCATGGGCAATATCGTCGCCTCGGTCAAGCAGGTCAACGAGATCATCGAGCGCATCAGCCTGGCCAGTTCCGAGCAGGCCGAAGGCATCGCCGAAGTCAATATGGCGGTCGGCCAGATGGACTCCATGACCCAGCAGAACGCGGCGCTGGTGGAGCAGGCGGCGGCCGCGGCCGAAAGCCTGCACGAGCAGACGGTGAACCTGTCGCGGGCGGTTTCGATCTTCCAGATCGATGCGGATGCGGAGGACGAGGAGCAGGACATCGAGCAGGCCGACTTGCACGGCGACCCGGATGCCGACTACCGCGAGCCGTCCGAGCGGCGCGCGGCGTCGAGCAAGATGCGGGCGGTGGGCGCGCGCGGACTGTCGGCGGCGGCGCGCGAGGCAGCCGGACGGCGCGCGCTCTGACGTTGCGCCGGGTTCAGCGGAACGGCTTGCTCACGAAGCGCGAGCCGGCCAGGCCGAAGCGCCAGGGCACGTCCATGGCCTTGGAAATGCCGATCCGCGGTCCGGCCACCACCACGACCGGATCGCCTGGCGGGCTGAGGGCGAACGGCGGCGCATCCAGCGGCAGTGCATTGTGGGCGCGCGTCACGCCCAGCGCCTGGCATAGCTTGCCGGGTCCGGAGCACAGCAGGCGCACATCGTCCAGAGCGCGCCGCTCGCGCATCACGCCGATGCCCGCCAAAGGCTCGAGCGCGCGGATCAGCACCCCGGCGCCATGGCCATTGTCACGGCAGACGAAGTTGAGGCACCAGTGAATCCCGTAGGAGCGGTACACATAGGCATGCCCGGGCGGGCCGAACATGGCCAGATTGCGCTCGCTCGGACCGGAAAAGCTGTGCGAGGCCGGATCGTCGCGGTCGTACGCCTCGGTTTCGACGATGCGCCCGCCCACGCCATCGACCAGCAGCACCACGCCGATGAGCTGGCGCGCCACCTCCTGCGACGGCGCATGAAAATCGATGCCCGCCAACTGTGTCATTGTCTGCATTTTCATAAGAAACAATTCTACCTTGCCAAAATGGCGCGCAATGTGCGGCCGGGCACCAAGCAGACCCGGTCCGGTGTGACGGTGCCCCAACACTGAAGAAAGATTCTTTTTTGAATGCCACAAGATCAGCCGCAGCCAGGCAGACTGGTTTATAGTGACCCATTGCAAGAGATTCCGCACGGAAATTAATCTTCGATATTATATGAGCAACCCAGCCGCCCTAGCCATCTCCTCCGACGACCCGGTCGACGCCCTGATCAAGTCGATCCGGATTCCGCCGCGTCCGAGCCTGCTGGCCGACCTGCAGCGCGAACTGATGTCGGAAGACCCGTCGCCGGCCACCATCGGGCGCATCATCGCCAGCGACGTTGGCATGTCCGGGGCGCTGCTCAAGCTGGCCAATTCCTCCTTCTACGGCGGCAAGCGCAAGGCCAAGTCGATCGAGCAAGCGATTTTGTTTCTAGGAATCAACCAGGTCGCCGCCCTGATGACCGGCCTGCTGGCGCGCCGCACCATCGGCGCCGACCACGCCTCGCTGGCCAGCTTCTGGGACCTGTCGACCCGGCGCGCCCAGGCCATGGTCTACCTGTCGCGCCGCCTGCGCATCGGCGAAGCCGACGTGGCCCACACCTTCGGGCTGTTTTGCGACACCGGCGTGCCGCTGCTGATGCAGCGTTTTCCCGGCTACGCCGCCACCTTCGCCGACGCCGCCAACGACCCGGTACGTCCCTTCACCGCGCTCGAAGATGAACGCCACAGCACCAACCACGCCGCCATCGGCTGCCTGCTGGCGCGGAACTGGGGCCTGTCGAGCGAGGTCGCCTGGGCCATCCTGCACCACCAGGACTACACCGTGCTCGAAGACGAAGCCACCGACGACGCCGTGCGCGCCCTGGTGGCGCTGTCGCTGCTGGCCGAAAGCGCCATCCAGCAGTACCAGGGCCACGGCGGCTCGCTCGAATGGGACAAGGGCGGCGCGCGCGCCAGCGCCTACCTGGGCCTGTCGGACGACGACATCACCGACCTGCTCGACGAACTGCACGATTCCTTCCACGGCGAGCACTAGACTTTCGCGCGCGCGGCGACGATACTGAAAGTCAGACTTCAGGAGGCGACGATGAAACGACTTGCCAGCTTGGTCATCTGTACCCTTTCCTTGCTGGGCAGCGGCTGCGCGGGCCTGCGCGTGCCGGCCCCGCTGCCGCTGCCGGCGGTCTTCAGCGATGCCTCGTTCGCGCCGCCACCGGCGCCAGTCGGCCCGGAGCAGCTGTTCGTGCTCAGTCCCGCCATGCGCGCCTATGTCGAGAGCCCCGAATTTGCCACCGTGATGCGCAGGCTGGGACCGGAGCGCGGCCTGGTCGAAGCGCTCTACACCAAGGGCGAACTGAAACTCGAATACGACGCCAGCGTCACCCGCAACGCCGCCGAAACGTTCGACGCGCGCATGGGCAACTGCCTGTCGCTGGTGCTGATGACGGCCGCTTTCGCCAAGCACCTGGGACTGGAGGTGCAGTACCAGGACGTGATGACCGAGGAAGTCTGGTCGCGCAACGCCGGCCTGTATTTCGCCAGCACCCACGTCAACCTCTCCATGGGCAAGCGCCGCACGGCGCAGGCGCGCGGCGTGGCCGCCGACGAGCGCATGCTGACCATCGATTTTTTGCCGCCCGAAGACAGCGCGCGCTACAACACGCACACGATCGAAGAACGCATGATCGAAGCGATGTTCATGAATAACCGCGCGGCCGAGGCGCTGGCCGGCACGCGCCTCGACGAAGCCTACTGGTGGGCGCGCGCGGCGGTAACGCACCTGCCCAACTTCGCCACCCCATACAACACGCTGGGCGTGATCTACCAGCGCCACGGCGACAATGCGCTGGCCGAACGCGCGTTCAAGGCCGCCCTGACCCTGGAACCGGAAAGCACGATCGCCATGCACAACCTGGTGCCGGTGCTGTCGAAACTGGGCAAGGCCGAGGAATCGAAGGCGCTGGCGGCGCGCCTGGCCGCGCTGGAACCGACCCCGCCCTTCCACTACTTCCACCTGGCGATGAAGGCGATGCAAGAGGCGCGCTATGGCGAGGCGCGCGACCTGCTGCACAAGGAAGTGCGGCGCGCGCCCTTCAACCACGAGTTCCACTTCTGGCTGGCGATCGCGCACTGGCGCCTGGGCGAAGGCACCGCGGCGCGCGACGCACTGGCGCTGGCGCTCGACAACAGCACCACGCGCGCGGCCACCGAGCGCTATTCGGCCAAACTGGCCTTCCTGCGCTCCCAGATCGGCAACCGCCAGCGCACTTACTGAGCGCCGCTTCCTGTACGTAGAAGTCGCAACTGGCGCGCCCGCCAAGCGCCGGCCTATAATCGATGCTCGTCCATTCTTAGCGAGCCTCCATGCGCAGCGACCTGCCCGCCCTGATCATCATCGACATGCAAAAAGCCATGGCCAATCCGGCCGCCGGCCAACGTAACAACCCCGATGCCGCGGAGCGCATCGCGCGCCTGCTGGCGGCCTGGCGCGCCGCCGACGCGCCGGTGGTCCACGTGCGCCACATCTCGCGCACGCCGGGCAGCCTGTTCTGGCCCGGCCAGGCCGGCGTGCAATTCCAGGATGCGCTCGCGCCCCTGCCATCCGAACACGTGGTCGAGAAAAACGTCCCCGACGCCTTTATCCATTCCACGCTCGAACGCTGGCTGCGGGTGCGCGGAATCGAGCGCATCGTCATGGCGGGCGTGAGCACCAACAATTCGGTCGAGGGCAGCGCGCGTAGCGCCGGCAACCTGGGATTCGACACCACCGTGGTGGCCGACGCCTGCTTCGCCTTCGCCTGCACCGACTACGCCGGCCAGGCGCGCAGCGCCGACGAGGTGCACGCGATGGCGCTGGCCAACCTGAACGGCGAATACGCCACCATCAGCGACAGCGCCAGCGTGCTGCGCGCCCTCACTGGCATGTGACGATTCCCCGCCAATTCATCAATAGGTCATAAACAGGCTCTAGACTTCCAGCCATCGTTCACTGGAGCCTTCATGACCTCAACACTTTCACGCCGCGGTTTTCTCACGCGCGGCGGCATCCTCGCCGGCGGCACGGCGCTCAATGGTTCGCTGCTGCTCTCCGCCTGCGGCGGTTCGGACTCCCCTGCCCCTTCCGTGATCCCGAGCGAAGCCGAACGGCCCAAGCTGCCCTCCGGGATCCAGTTCGGCGACGTGACCGGCGAGCGCGCCGTCATCTGGAGCCGCAGCGACCGCAACGCGCAAATGATCGTCGAATACGACACGAGCGAACGCTTCACCAACGCCAGCCGCATTGTCGGCCCGTACGCCACCGAGGCTACCGACTTCACTTCGCGCGTCGACTTGTCCGGCCTGCCCGCCGGCCAGACCGTGTTCGTGCGCGTCAAGTACATCGACCCGGCCAACGGCCGCATCGAGAGCGAAGCGGTGTCGGGCCAGTTCCGCACCATGCCGCAGGCCGACGGCAAGCGCGCGATCCGCTTTCACTGGAGCGGCGACCAGGCCGGCCAGGGCTGGGGCATCAACACCGACTTCGGCGGCGTGCGCATGTACGAATCGATGCGCAAGCGCGATCCGGATTTCTTCATCCACAATGGCGACACCGTCTACGCGGACGGCCCGATCGCGGCCGAAACCAAGGCCGAAAACGGCCAGGTCTGGAAAAGCCTGGTGACCGAGGAAGTGAGCAAGGTCGCCGAAACGCTCAAGGAATTCCGCGGACGCCATTCGTACAACACGCTGGACCTGAACTTTCGCAAATTCGCCGCGCAGGTGCCGCAGATCTGGCAGTGGGACGACCACGAGGTGACCAACAACTACAGCGGCGCCAAGAACCTCTCGGCTGACGCGCGCTACAAGGAAAAGAACGTCGCCATCCTGGCCGAACGGGGCCGCCGCGCGTTCCTGGAATACGCACCGATGCGCTATTACAAACAGGCCGAACCCGAGCGCATCTACCGCAGCATTGGGTACGGCCCGCTGCTCGACGTGTTCGTGATCGACATGCGCAGCTACCGTGGTCCCAACAGCACCAACCTGCAGACCGAGGAAAATGCCAGCTCGGCGCTTCTGGGCTCGGCGCAGGTGGACTGGCTGATCGCCGAACTGACTGCCTCGAAGGCCACCTGGAAGGTCATTGCGTCGGACATGCCGATCGGGCTGGAAGTGGCCGACGGCAAGGACGCCAAGGGCGTGGCGATGTGGGAAGCCGTGGCCAATGGCGTCAGCGGCCCGGCCTCGGGGCGCGAGCTGGAAATGGCGCGCCTGCTCAAGGGCATCAAGGCGGTGCCGAACGTGGTCTGGATCACGACCGACGTGCATTACTGCGCGGCCCATTACTACGATCCGGCCAAGGCGCATTTCACCGACTTTGCGCCGTTCTGGGAGTTCGTGGCCGGCCCGATGAATGCCGGCGCCTTCGGCCCGGGCAAACTGGATATGACGTTCGGCCCGACCGAAGTGTTTTCCAAGTCGCCGCCGGTCCAGAATGCGTCACCGTTCGCTGGCTACCAGTTCTTCGGCGAAGTCAATATCGACCCGCAGTCGAAAGCGATGAAGGTCGAACTGCTGGACCTGAACGGGGTGACGCAGTTCAGCAAAACCCTGCCGGCGGCCGGCATTTAAGCCGCCACCGGCTGCGCGCCCGCGCGCGCGAGCTGGTGGCGCATCAGCTGGAAGTACAAGCCATCCTGCTGGGCCACCAGCTGCGCGTGCGTGCCCTGCTGCGCCAGCCGGCCCTGATCGAGCACCAGGATGCGGTCGGCCTTGACGATGGTGGAAAAGCGGTGCGCGATGATGATCGTGGTGCGCCCTTGCATCAAGGTGTCGAGGGCGCGCTGCACCTGCAGTTCGCTGGCCGAATCGAGGGCGCTGGTCGCTTCGTCGAGGATCAGGATGCGCGGATCGCGCAACAGGGCGCGCGCAATCGCGATGCGCTGTTTCTGCCCGCCCGACAGTTGCGCGCCGCGCTCGCCGACCACGGTATCGTAGCCGTCGGGGAAGCCGCTGATGAAATCGTGGGCGAAGGCCAACGCCGCCGCTGCCTTCACCTCGTCCAGCGTCACGCCGCGTTCGGCGACCGCGAACGCGATATTCTCAAAAATACTGCCAGAAAAAAGCGACGGCTCCTGCTCCACGATCGCCAGCTTGCTGCGGATGCCGGCCAGCGGCATGGCGTGCGCCTCGATGCCATCGAAAGCGATGCTGCCGCTGTCGGGCTGGTAAAAGCCCAGGATCAGGCTCGCGATGGTCGATTTGCCGGCGCCGGACGCGCCCACCAGCGCAATGGTCTCGCCGGCGGCGATGGAAAAACCGATACCTTTGAGCGCTTGCGCGTCGGGCCGCTCGGGATACGAGAACACCACATCGTTGAAGGCCAGATTGCCCTGCAAGCGCACCTCGCCGTGCGCTTCCCCTTTCGCCGCCCCCGGGGCGCGGTCCGAGTTGACAACCTCGAAAATCCATTCGGTGGCGCCGATGGTGCGCATCCACGCGTTCCAGAATTCGCCGATGGCGCCGGCCGCTTCCGTCACCATGCTGGCGTACAGGATGAAGGCGGTCAGGTCGCCCACCGACAGCACGCCCTGGCCGATCAGGCGCGCGCCGAACCACAAGGTGCCCAGCAGCGCCAAGTACACGAGGAAGGACGAGCCGCCCCGAAACAGCGCAAACAGCGCGCTGCTCGACACCGACAGCGACAGCGCGTGTTCGGTGGCGCCGGCATAACGGGCGCGCGCGGTACGCTGCTGGCTGAAGGCGTGCACCAGGCGGATGTTGGAAAAATGTTCGTGCGCGACCTTGCCGCACTCGGCCTGGCCATCCCGCATCAGGCGCGCGCGCTTGCGGTACACCTTGCCCGTCATTTTGCCGATGATGAGGGTGGCCGGCAAAAAGAACACCAGCATCAGGCACAGCGCCGGCGAAATCGTCAGCAGCATCACTACCCCGCCGATGAACACGCACAGGCAGCGCAGCGACACCGCCATCCCCATGGTCAGGGTGTCGTGCAGGACTTCGACATCGGCCGTGAGGCGGTTATTCAGTTCGCCGACATGGTGCTTGTCGAAGAAGCGGATCGGCTGCCCGATCAGCGCCGCGTACAGCTGGCGCCGGATGCGCGTGACGATCATGTAGCCGGTCGACTCGAAAATGTAATAGCGCGCGGTGGCCGCCACGGCCTGCACCGCGAGCACGGCCAGCATGATCAGCGCCAGTGAGCTGAACCAGGCCATGTCCTTCTGCACATTGATGTTATCGATGAAGTACGACAGCGCCTTGGGATAAGCCAGCTGGATCAGCACCGTGACGGCCATACACACAAGCCCGGCGCACAGGCGCGCGGCAAAGGGGCGCAGCAGGCGCAGGCGGTCGAGGTGGGGCGATGGCCGGCTCACGCGCTTGCCTCGCTGGCGATGCGTACCTCGTCCATCTGTTCGGAAAAGCTGCGCCAGTCGTCGTCGCCGATCATGCCGCGCGCGTCCAGGGTGCCGGCCTGGCTGATGAACAGATACGACGGCGACGACATCACGGGATTGAGCATCGCGTAGTCGGCGGCGGCCACGCGCAGGGTGCTGCCGGCCAGCGAGCTCGCCTGCAGGAAGCGGCGCAGGCGCCATGCCGGCTCCAGGCTGACCAGCCAGATCGCCACACCGGCGTCGCGCGCCAGCGGCGCCAGGCGTTCGATCTCGGGCAGCTTCTGGCGGCATTTGGGGCAGGCGCTGGACAGGAACAGCAGGACCGCCGGCTGGCCGTCGCCGCCAACCGTGACCGGCGCGCCGCCGGCCAGCGGCTTGCCGGTGAAGGCGGGAACCGGCTCTCCCACCGGCAGCATCGACGCCGCCCTGGCGGCCGTGCTCAGGCTATCGACCACTTTCGACAGATGCAGCGACAGCTTGAGGTTCAGCGCCACGCTCAGTGCCAGCAGCAGCAGGATGAGGGCCAGGACGTCGCCGTCCATCATGTGCTCCGTTGCATGGCACGGGCCAGATCGTGAAAGCCGATCGCGCCGATCGTGCCGATGAGCGCCAGCGCGGCGGCCAGCACGCTCTCTTTCTTGCCGAAAGCCGCAACGCCGGAAAGCGCGAGGCCGGCGCCGATGCTGGCGATGATCAAGCCATTGCGCAGCAAATCGTAGCCGGAGACCGGCCGTTCGCTCTCGCCGAAGCAGCTGCATTTGACGCTGCCTTCGGCCACGTAGCGATAGCCCACCAGCGCCGTCACCAGCACGAATAGCACCAGGGCGCCGGCCATGCCAGCGCGCCCGATGCCGCCGCCGGCGAGAATGAGGGCGGCAAGCAGCGCTTCGGCCGCGACCACCGCGGGCGCCAGGATCGTGGCGGCCCGCCGGGGCAGGCCGAAGGAGTCGGCCAGGTTATGTGCGAAAGCGGCCAGCGTGCGTAATTTGCCGAGAGCGGCGCAGGCGAGCAAAAAGGCGGTGAAGAAGCCGATGATCTGCGCAAGGTAGGCTGTGGCGTTCATACGGCTCTCTGGCTCCAGCGCGGCAGAAAGCCGCCGCTGCGGTGTTCGCGCAGCATGCCGCCGTCGCGCGTGGCCAGCAGCACGTCGTTCCACGGCGCCTCGGCCGATTCGCGCAGCCCGCCGCCCACCAGCGCTTGCAGCGCGCGCGAGATCGCCCAGGCGCGTTCCTCCACTTCCGGCTCGCGCCGGATCGTCAAGCCGAGTTTTGCAAGCTCCTCGCGGGTCAGCGCATAGTTATGCGAGTAGTAGCCGAACATCAGTTCCTTGATGACGTCCTGACGGAACGTCTCGGTTTTGTCGGGCAGCTGGAAGCGCAGCAGCTCTTCGCCGATCTGCATGACTTCCTGCGTGGTGCGGTAGAACGCGGTGAGGGTCGGCGGGAAGATGCTGTTGCACAGAAGGCCCAGCGACTGCAGGCGCGCCTCGTCGGAACTGACGCCGAACCATTCCTCGCTCATGGCGCCGAACATCTTGATGTCCTGGCACGAGAACGAGGAGGCGGCGCTGTCGTCCCCGGTGCCGCCATGCAGGTGCGGATCGATCGGCGAGAACATGGCCAGGTCGCCGGCGATGATTTCGTCGGCCGCCAGGGCCAGGATGGTGGCCGACGATTCGCAGTGATACGGCACGATGAAACCCAGGTGGCCGGTGAACTGGCGCAGCAGCAGCGCAATGCGGCGCGCCGCGTTGACGATGCCGCCGCGGCACTGCAGCACCACGTCCAGGCGCGGCACGCGACCGATGGCGCGGCACTGTTCATACAAGGCAGGCAGGATCTCCAAGTCCAGATTCGACGCCGCGAACACCAGCACGCGGCTGGTGCGCAGCGATTCGATCTCCTTGATGTGGTCACGCACGGGAAAGCGGGCCGGCTGGGTCATGCGCACTCCTGAATGAGTCGGTCGGCCAGGGCGTCGAGCATCGCGAATTCGGGAATCAACTGCTCGACGTAGAGAAACTGGCCGACGGGATTATTTTCGAGAAAAACGTAGTCCTGGTCGGGCGTGACGATCAGGTCCAGCGCGCTGTAAGGCAGGTCGTAGCTGCGCGCGAACGCCAGGCAGCGCCCGCGCACCGCATCCGGCAAGATGGTCGCCTCGTACAGGATATCGGCCGACATATCACGCGAATCGATGGCGGTGCGCTGGTCGTCCTGCGAATGGATTTTTGCCGCGAACACGCGCTCGCCGATGATCGTCACGCGCAGTTCGTATTGTTTGGGGATGTACTGCTGAAAATGGCAGGCCAGTTCGCCGACCGATTCGAGCTGTTCAAGCATGGCATCGTCGACCAGCGTGGTGCCGATGCCGGAAGCGACGCGGTCGCCGTCGGCCAGGTCTTCGCCACCGAGGTTGGGGCTGGACAGGGCCTTGAAAATCATGGGGCCGTCGAAACTGGCGCGGAAGGCTTTGACCTCGGCCGGCGAATTGGTCGTCAGCGAGGCGGGAATGCGAAACCCCATGCGCGCGGCGCGCTGCAATTGCTCGCCCTTCCACATGGCGCCGCGCAGGGCCAGCGGATGGCTCATCCAGAAGCAGTCGAGCGTGTAGAACATGCCGAACAGGGCCTGCTCGGTTTCCGCCTTCGCGTAGATGCGTTCCTGGATGCCGAGGTCGGGGCTGAGAAAGGAGAATTCGGCCGGCTTGCGGCTCCAGACCGCGCCCACCTCGGCCAGATCGAGCGTCACGCCCGACGGCAGGTGGCGTATCGACTGGCGCAGGGAGCCGGCGGCAAACCATTGGGACGTCTGGTAATCGCGCGGGAAGGCGTCCAGATCGAGGCGGAAGGCCGCATATCCCTTGGCCTGCAGGATGGGAATGAGCAGGTCGACGTGCAGGTCCGAGCTATTACTGACAATTAAAACCTTTTTCGCCATATGCCACTTTGAAGAGGTCCATGGAAACAGCCCTGCCCGCAGGGAGCAGGGCTGGGCATATTCAATCGCTTAGCACCACACGCCCAGATCGCGGCCCCAATAACCGTCTGCACGCTGATCTTCGCCGGAGCAGCCGGCACTGGCGACGCCGTCGCGCAATTTCCATTGCGGCGCCGGTTTGGCTTGTTTGGCTTTCTTTTCCGCCAGCGTTTCCGCGAGTTTGAAGGCAAACAGTTTGGAGTTTTCGTGCTTTTCCATTGACCGATCTTTCAAAGAAGAGTGAAGTAGACGACAGCGCTGCGGATAAAAAAAAGCCCTGCGATGAGCAAGGCTTTTCATCCGCCGAATCTGTCAGCAATAGATGCCGTTGTCGCGGCCTGGGAGGCGGTCGCCGCGCGCATCCGGACCGGAGCAGCCGGCGGTGGATACGCCTTCGCGTGCCTGCCACTGTGGCGCAGGTTTTGCTTCCTTGGTTTTTTTCTCGGCCAGCTTGAACGCGAACGTTTTCATTCCATTTTGATTTTTCATTTTCGTATCTTTCTAAAAATAGCGAAATTCAATCCAACGGTGTACCACTTATAGTGGCAGAGAAATGCTAGTCGCATGCAAACCTTGCGTCAAGATAAATATTATTCTTTGCTTAATTCACATTGCATATATCCACAGCAAGCGTCCACGAGCGAAACACCATTGCGGTCCATGCGGCTTAGGTCTAGCATAGGTGTATCTGACCAATCGAGACCGTCATGCGAACTAGCATTGTGATTGATGACAAATTGATGGAGGACACGCTCCGTTTGACTGGCCTGAAGTCCAAACGTGAGGTAGTGGAACTAGGATTACGAACGATTCTGCGTCTTCATCAACAGGAAAAGATACGCCAACTTCGAGGCAAACTGATGTGGGAGGGTGATCTTGATGCGATGCGGACCGACCGGTGACCCTGGTCGATTCGAGCGTCTGGATTGACTATTTCAAGGGCACGCTGACGCCACAAACCCATGCGCTCGATGTCATGCTCAGCACTACCCATATCGCTGTCGGCGATCTTATTTTGACTGAAGTTTTGCAAGGTTTCAGAACCGACCTCGACTTTCAGCTTGCCAAAAAAATGCTTACTTCCCTGACAGTCGTTGACCTCGGGGGAGAAGCTGTAGCGATACAAGCTGCACAGAACTTCCGTAAGTTGCGATCGATGGGGATTACGATTCGCAAGACCATCGACACTGTGATTGCGACTCGCTGCATCATGGATGACTACGAACTGCTGTACAGCGACAGGGATTTTGATCCATTCGTAGCGCACTTCGGCCTACGCTCAGCGATTCCGTAATCGACTGCATATCGCGCAGCTGGTTTGCAACCGGAAGAAGGTGCGCTCGCGCTTGCACTGCTCTCGCACCGGCTTGCATTAGCCAAAGGCCCTGCCGGGATATCCTTGGTGCCGCCGTGTGAAATGCGCTCAACATGCCAAATCTTCACCCAACGTTTTCCACACCAACAATTTCTCTGCATACGGCGCCGTGTACGCCGGGCTGCTCGACGGCAAAGGCACGATACGATAGCGCCGCGCGTGTTCGCCCAGCGCTTTCATGCCCAGCCGCGCGGCCGTGCCGCCATTGAATGCAATCGTCCGGAGTTGCGCCAAGCTTTCAACCAGTCCCACCAAGTCGTTACCGACATGGCCGCGAATCTGGCTGTCGAGACTGCCTTCGCGCCTGGCTTGCGCCACCACATCCCACAGGCCGATCCCGTGCGCCAGCAACGCCCGCAGGCGCGCCTCGTAATCCAGCGCCACCAGATCGACGGCGGTGATCCCGGACATCAGCGTCCAGAAACGGTTCTGGCGGTTGCCGTAATACTGCTGCTGCGCGAGCGAGCGTTCTCCCGGCAGGCTGCCGAGCACCAGGATGCGGGTGTGCGCGTCGACCACCGGCGCGAAACAGCGCTTGAGCACCGCCGCGTCCGCGTCGTCCGTGGAAGGCGAGAATTCGTTCATGGCAGCGATTCTAGCAGCCCGCCGGACAGGTGTAGAATCGACCGGCAAGCCAACCACAACAACAAAATCGGAGACTCCCATGGACCAAGCTGCCCAGCCGCGCGCCATCGATATCTTGCTCGCCAAATATGGCGAGAGCCATCTGAACCACACCAACGAACTGATTCACTTCGTGTGCGTGCCCGTGATCGTGTTCACCCTGCTCGGCATTGTCTGGTGGATACATCCGTTCGCGGCCGTGGCCGTCACGCTGCTGTCGCTGTGCTATTACTTCAAACTGTCCAAGCCGTTCGCGGCCGGCATGCTGGCGATGTCCGCCGTGATGCTGGGCCTGCTCAGCCTGATGCCGCCGGCCGCCGTGCTGCCGCTGTCGCTGGCCATCTTCGTGCTGGCCTGGATCGGCCAGTTCATCGGCCACAAGATCGAGGGCAAAAAACCATCGTTCTTCGACGACTTGCGCTTCCTGCTGATCGGCCCGCTTTTCGTGCTGAGCTTCCTGTACCGGCGCCTGCACCTCGCATGGTAAGCATGTCCGCGTACTGACGTTTTATGGCGATGACGGGCAGGAAGTTGCGAATGCACATATACTTTCCGCATGTCATCACCACTCCTCTTCGCGATCGCGGCCCTGATCTGGGGCTCCACCTTTTTTGCCATCACCTTGCAGCTGGGCGAAGTCGCGCCGGCGGTGTCGGTCGTGTACCGCTTCGGCCTGGCGTCGGCCACCCTGTTTGCCTGGTGCGTGCTGCGCGGCGACAAGCTGCATCTGCCGTGGCGCGCCCAGCGCTGGTTGATCCTGCAGGGGTTCTTCACCTTTGCCCTGTCGTATGTGTGCACTTACGGTTCCGAGCAATACCTGGTGTCGGGACTGGTGGCGGTACTGTTCGCGCTGATGGTGTTCTGGACCCCGATCTGCAGCCGCATCGCTTTCGGCACGCCGATTTCCTGGCGCACCTGGGCCGCCGGCATGATCGCCTTCGTCGGCGTGACGATGCTGTTCTACCACTCGATTACGGGCGCCTGGAAAGAGATCGTGGGCGGCGGCACCGGCCACTTCCTGCTTGGGCTGGTGCTGGCCTTGGTCGCCACCATTGCCAGCTCGGCCGGCACAGTAGTGGTGGCCAAGGTACGCGAGCAATCGTCGAACCTGTTGCTGACCATGGCCTGGTCGATGTTCTGGGGCACCTCGATGGTCATCGTCTGGGCGCTCGCGACCGGGCAGCCATTCGTGCTGCCGAGCGCGCCGCGCTACTGGATGGCGCTGCTGTACCTGTCGCTGTTCGGCTCGGTCATCGCCTTCCACGCCTATTTCACCCTGATTAACCGCATCGGCTCGCAGAAAGCCGTGTACATCGGCGTGGTCACGCCCGTCATTTCGGTGTTGCTGTCGATCCAGCTTGAACATTACCGGCCTGGCCCGGTCGAATGGCTGGGCATGGCCGTCTGCCTGGCCAGTGTTGCCTGGGCGCTGCGCTCGCCTGGCCCCGCCGCTGCATCTTCGTCTTCCACCACACCCGCGCCGGACGCCAGTCTGGCCGCCATTCCCGAGGTTCCATGAATACCGACAACACCTTCACCATCCGCCCGGCGCAAGCGTCCGACGTTACCCATATTTACGGCATGATCGTCGAACTGGCCGTGTTCGAGAAACTGGAACACCTGGTCGTGGCCACCGAAGCGCAGCTGCATGACGCACTGTTCGGTGAGCGTCCCTCCTGCGAAGCGCTGGTCGGCGTGGAAAATGGCGAGGTGGCCTGCTTCGCCTTGTTCTTCCACAATTTTTCCACCTTCCTTACGCGCAAGGGTCTGTATCTGGAAGACCTGTACGTCAAGCAAGTGCACCGTGGAAAAGGTTACGGCAAGCAAATGCTGGCCGCGCTGGCGCAACTGGCGGTGGAACGTCAGTGCGGCCGCTTCGAATGGTCGGTGCTGGACTGGAATGAAAACGCCATCCACTTTTACAAAAACGTTGGCGCGCAAATTTTGCCGGACTGGCGTATCTGCCGCGTCGACGGCGACGCGCTGGGCAAGCTTGCGGCGTCCTGAAAAGAAAAAGCCCACAGGCTAAATTCACCGTGGGCAAACCCATTTTTTTAGAATGGGGAGGGGAGACTGGAGTCAATCTACGGCTTCACTATAGTTGCCGGTTGCCGTAATTTCCTATGCCTTTACAATTGCTTACCTCTGTTTAAAGCGGTAACTTGTTGTAAGCAATTATTATCCTCCTGAAAACGGCGCGTTTGACGCGGCGCAAACGATGGCGCGGGCGTCCGCGCCGCGCAACGCTAGCGGCGGCGCGCGATCAAGCGTTCTCCTGCTTCAAACAGCCCCTGTGTCAGCAAAGCCAGCAGCGCTGCCGGAATTGCGCCGGCCAGCAACATATCGTTATCGTTGAGTGCGAGGCCAATCGTGATGCGCTCGCCGAAACCACCCGCCCCGATAAAGGCCGCAATCGTGGCCGTTCCCACGCTCATCACCGCCGCTGTCTTGATGCCCGCCAAAATCACCGGTAGCGCCAGCGGCAATTCGACATCGACCAGCGTCGCGCGCCGGCCCAGCCCCAGCGCCTGCGCCGCCGTGCGCAAGCCCTGCGGCACGCCCAGCAGGCCGGTGCAGGTGTTGCGCACGATCGGCAGCAGCGCGTAGACGAACAGGGCCACCAGCGCCGGCACGGTGCCGATCATGCCCAGCAGCGCAATCAACATCGCCAGCAACGCCAGCGCCGGCACCGTCTGCAGCACGCCGGCCAGCGCCAGCACGGTCTGCCGCAGGCGCGGCGCGAAAGCGGCGACGATCCCGAGCGGAATACCTACCAGGCAGGCCAGCACCACCGATATCAGCACCAGCATGACGTGCTGGCGCGTCAGGGTCCACAGGCTGGCGTCGAACATCTTGCTCATCAGGCCTGCGCGCGCTGGTCCTTGCGCGGCTGCGGCCGGGGTCAGCCAGTTTTTGGCCACGGCCGCGAAACTCTTCCCTTCCAGTTCAACTTGCGCGTTCATGGCGGTCATCTGTTCGGCCGTGATGCGTCCCTCCAGTTGTGCGATGGCCGCCCACGCCTTCGGGAAGCGCCGCGGCGTATCGAGCCGGTACAGCAGCATGGCGTCGTAGCGCGGAAAATATCCCAGGTCGTCCTTGAGCACGCGCAGGCCGTACTGGCGAATCTTGGCGTCGGTCGAGTAAATGTCGATCACATCCACCTGGCGCTGCGCCAGGGCCTCGTAGGCGATGCCGTGATCGAGGCCGCGCGGCGTATGCGGCAGGCCGTAGCGCTGCTTCAGGCCCGGCCAGCCGTCGGCGCGGCCGATGAATTCGTGCGACAGGCCGAACTTGAGCGTGCCCTGGCGCGCCAGGTCCGACAGGCTGTCGACGCCCTTGCTGTCGGCCCGCATGGCCAGCGCATAGGTATTGTTAAAGCCCAGCGGCACCGCCACGCCGAGCCCCATCGGTTTCAGGGCCGCGCGCATCTGTTCGAGCGACCTGGCGCTGGTGTTCTTGAGGATTTCGAGATCGATTGTGCCCATATACTCGGGATACACATCGATGCTGCCCGCCTGCAGCGCGGCCAGCACAATGGCCGTATTGCCCAGGCCCTGGCGGTGCTCGGCCTTGCCGCCGTGGACCGCGGCAGTCTGGGTCAGCACCTCGCCCAGGATATACGACTCGGTAAAGCGCTTGGAACCGACGCGCAGGGTGTCGGCATCGGCCGCCGTGGCGGCGCCTCCCAGGACCAGCGTAAAGACAGATAGCCAGCGCAAGGCCGTGGCAAAAAAGGTGCGCACGGCACTCTCCCGAAAATTTAGTCGGGCAAGCTTACCACCGGTTTGCGCAGCACGCCCGCGTTGACCACCGCGCGGCAGGGATTGAAACCGATCGCGTACGACAGGTCGGCCGGACGGGCAATGTCCCACAGCGCGAAGTCGGCGCGCTTGCCGACCGCCAGCGAGCCGATGTCGGCAGCGCGGCCGAGCGCGCGCGCGGCGTGGATGGTGGCGCCGGCCAGCGCCTCCTGCGGCGTCACGCGCCACAAGGTGCAGGCCATGTTCATCGCCAGCAGGATCGAGGTCATCGGCGAGGTACCGGGATTGCAGTCGGTGGCCACCGCCATCGGCACGCCGGCCGCGCGCAGGGCCGCCACCGGCGGCGGCACGGTATCGCGCAGGAAGTAGTAAGCGCCCGGCAGCAGCACCGCCACCGTGCCGGCGGCCGCCATCGCGTCGATGCCGGCGAGGCTGAGGTGTTCCAGGTGATCGGCCGAGAGCCCGTCGAAGCGCGCCACCAGTGCGGCCCCGCCCTGGTCCGACAACTGCTCCGCGTGCAGCTTGACCGGCAGGCCGGCACGCCGCGCCGCCTCGAAAATGCGCTCGGTCTGGGCGCTGGAAAAGCCGATGCGCTCGCAAAAGGCGTCGACCGCATCGGCCAGGCCCAGCGCCGCTAGCTGCGGCAGCATGCACTGGCAGATCTCGTCGACGTAGTCGTCGGCGCGGCCGGCGAATTCCGGCGGCAGCGCGTGCGCGCCGAGGAAGGTGGTCGCCACGCTCACCGGCAGCACCTGCCCCACGCGGCGCGCCGCGCGCAGCATCTTGGCCTCGTCCTCCAGGCTCAAGCCGTAGCCGGACTTGATTTCGAGCGTGGTCACACCTTCGGCCAGCAGGCTGGCCACGCGCGCAAGGCTCTGGCGCAGCAGTTCGTCTTCCGACGCGGCGCGGGTGGCGCGCACGGTGGACATGATGCCGCCGCCGGCCTTGGCGATGTCTTCATAGGTGGCGCCATTCAGGCGCGCCTCGAATTCGTCGCTGCGGTTGCCGGCGTGGACGATGTGGGTGTGGCAGTCGACCAGGCCGGGCGTAAGCCAGCAGCCGCCGCCATCGTGCACGGTGGACGCCGGCGGCGCCTCGGCGCGCGGCCCGAGCCAGGCGATGCGCCCGTCGGTCACCGCGATCGCGCCATCACGCAGTTCGCCGTAGCCGTTCTCCATGGTAGCCAGGTGCACATTGGTAAAGAGCGCGTCGCATCGCGCGTCGCAAATCGTCATCGGCTAGTCCCGGTCAAAGTAAATATCGACGATGAAGATCGTCGCCTGGCCCGCTTCGAGGGTCCAGATGGAGTCGCCCTCGAACAGCACCGCGTCGTAGCGCACCATGCCGATCCGTTCGTCGTCGCTGCTCACTTCCAGGCTGTCGCCTTCGGCCAGGAACAATACCGTCACGTCGGCGCGGGTGGCAAAGCCGGACATGCCCGACAGGCTGCGCTTGCCCATCTGGTGATGGCAGCGTTCGCGCCGCGTCATGACATTGAAATCCGTGGTCGGCTGCGCCCCGACGGTGGCAATGACTTGCGATTCGCCGGCAAACTCCACTACCGGCTCGTCGTCGCCGAGCACAAAACGGCCGTTGCCATCGATATCGAGCGTCACGCCCGGGCCTTCGACCAGCGCCAGGGTGCGGTCGATGCCGGGAAAGACCGAGAACGGTCCGCTGCTGGCGATGGTGGCGAGGCTGATGCGCCAATCAAAAGTATCGAGCCCCGCCTGCGGCGGCGAGATCGCGATTTCGGTGGTACTGCCGCCGCCGTTTTTCCACGGCGACGCTTCCAGGCTGGCAAAGGGAATCAGGACGGTCATGGTCGTAGCTTGCGCAGTGCGGCGATGGTCTGTTTGTAGCGCTGCGCAATCGCCGTTTGCGCAATGTGCTCGTGATTGCGCACGACCCAGCGGCCGCCCACCACCACATCCCGGACAAGATTGTCGTTACCGCAGAAAACCAGGCTACCCAGCACATCCTGCGCGCCGATGCCGGCCAGATTCGCCGAATCGCTGTCGAGCACCAGCAGGTCGGCCCGTTTGCCTGCCGCCAGCGCGCCCACCGGGCGCCCGCTGGCCAGCGCGCCGCCCTGCAAGGCGCCCTGCCACAAAAAGTCGCCGACCCGGCGCTGGGCCGGCGACGACGCCACATTGCGCTTCTGGTGCAGCAGGCGCTGGCCGTATTCGAGCCAGCGCAGTTCCTCCACCGGCGACTGCGACACGTGGCTGTCGCTGCCGATGCCGATACGCCCGCCGGCGGCCAGGAATGGCGCCAGCGGGAACAGGCCGTCGCCCAGGTTCGCCTCCGTGGTCGGGCACAGGCCCGCCACGGCGCCGCTGGCGGCCAGCGCGGCCACCTCGCCATCGTCCAGATGGGTGGCGTGCACCAGGCACCAGCGCGCGTCAATCGCGACTTGCTCCATCAGATGACGCACCGGGCGTTGCCCGGTCAACGCCAGGCACTGCTCCACTTCGCCCTGCTGCTCGGCGATGTGAATGTGCAGCGGGCGGCTGGCCGGCAGCGCCGCCAGCACCTCGCGGATCTGCCCGAGCGATGCCGCGCGCAGCGAATGCGGTGCCACGCCGGCTTCGACCTGGCCGCTGCGCAAAGGTTCAAGCGCGTCGACGATGCGCAGCACGTCGGCGGCATCGGTACGGAAGCGCTGCTGCTCCGGCGCCAGCGGTTTTTCTCCAAAGCCGGCGTAGCTGTACAACACCGGCAGCATGGTCACGCCGATGCCGGTCAATTGCGCGGCGGCGACGACGCGTTCGGCCGTTTCCGCCGGCCGCGCGTACATCGCGCCGTCCTGGTCGCGCTGCACGTAATGAAATTCGCACACCGAGGTATAACCGTGGCGCAGGCATTCGGAAAACAGCTGCGCGGCGATGGCCTCGATATGTTCTGGCGTGATGTTGCGCGCAAAGCGGTACATCAGCTGGCGCCAGGTCCAGAAGCTGTCCGGCCCCTCGCCCGCGGTTTCGGTCAGGCCGCCAAGGGCGCGCTGGAACGCGTGCGAATGCAGGTTGACCATGCCCGGCAAGACCAGGTCGGCCAGCGGCTCGCCGTCGTGCTGCACGCCAGGCGTGACGGACAGCAGCGTGCCGCCGGCATCCCACTCAAGCCGCACATCGGCCTGCCAGCCCTGCGCCAGCAATGCCTGGCGCGCGAAAAGGACGCGCGGCTCGCTCATGAGCGCACCCAGCCCACCGCGGCTTCGGCGAGCTTGCGCAGCAGCGGCTGGACCTGGGCCGCAATCTCGGGACGGTAAGCGAACGGCGCGCTTTCATCCATGTACAGGACCTGGCACATCTCGAGCTGGATCGCATGCACGTTCACGTCCGGCTGGCCGTAGTGGCGCGTGATATAGCCGCCCTTGAAGCGCCCATTGACGGCGACCGAAAAACGGTCCTGCGCCTGCGCCACGCCCACCACCGCCTGCTCCAGCCCCGGCGCGCACGAGGTGCCCTGGGCAGTGCCGAAATTGAGGTCCGGCAGGCGCCCGTCGAAAAAGCGCGGCACCACCGAGGCGATCGAATGGGCGTCCCACAGCACCACCCTGCCGTGCAGCGCCAGCAGGCGGTCGATTTCCGAACGCAGCTGGCGGTGATACGGCTGCCAGTAGCGGATAAGGCGTCCGCGCACGTCGTTCTCGTCGGGGGCCTGGCCTTCCTGGTACAGCGCCGTGTTGGCGAAGGTGTCGACCGGACAAAGCCCGGTCGTGTCCAGGCCCGGATACAGGTTGGTGTCTTCCGGCGGGCGATTGAGGTCGATCACATAGCGCGACCAGCGCGCCGCCAGGGTCGACGCGCCCATCTCGCCCAGGAAACCGTACAGCTGCGCCAGGTGCCAGTCGGTGTCGGGACGGGCCAGCGCGTCGCGCGACAGACGCGCGGCGATGTCGTCCGGGATGTCGGTACCCACGTGCGGCATCGACACCAGCAAAGGAATACTGCCCGCCTTGAACTCAAAATCCATGATCACCCACCTTTACCTTTTTTACATTATGGCCCGATTATCAATGCGAGGGCACAGCGCTGTACAGCGCCGCGAACAGCGGCTTGCAGGAAGCACTCAACTCACCGCCCAGCACCATCTGGCGCGCCGCCTCGATATCCGGGGCAAAAAAGCGGTCGGCGTCAAAAAACGGCACCTTCTGGCGCAATTGCTGATGCACGTGCTCCAGGTGCGGCGAGGAGGTGAGCGGACGGTGGAAATCGATCCCCTGCGCCGCGGCCAGCAGCTCGATGGCCACAATCACCGCCGTATTTTGCGCCATGTCGTCCAGACGGCGCGCCGCAAAGGTGGCCATGCTCACATGGTCTTCCTGATTGGCGGACGTGGGCAGGCTGTCCACGCTGGCCGGATGGGCCAGCGACTTGTTTTCCGACGCCAGCGCGGCCGCGGTCACGTGGGCGATCATGAAGCCCGAATTGACGCCCGGCTCGCGCACCAGGAATGGCGGAAGACCCGACAAGGTGGCGTCGATCAGCAGCGCGATGCGGCGCTCGGCCAGGCCGCCGATTTCGGCGATCGCCAGCGCCAGCGTGTCGGCCGCAAAGGCGACCGGCTCGGCGTGGAAATTGCCGCCCGAGATAATCTCGCCGGTGTCGGCGAAAATGAGCGGATTGTCGGTGACAGCATTCGCTTCGATCAGCAGGGTGCGCGACACGTTCGCGATCAGGTCCATGATCGCGCCCATGACTTGCGGCTGGCAGCGCAGGCTGTAAGGGTCCTGTACACGCTCGTCGCCGACCAGGTGCGAGGCGCGGATCGCGCTCGACGCCACCAGCTGGCGGTAGATCGCGGCGGCCGCGATCTGGCCCGGCTGGCCGCGCACTTCATGCACGCGCGCGTCGAACGGCGCATCGCTGCCCTTGGCCGCGTCCAGCGACAGGGAACCGGCCACCATGGCCGCTTCCAGCAGGCGTTCGGTCATGAACAGGCCATGCAGCGCCAGCGCGGTCGACACCTGGGTGCCGTTGATCAGCGCCAGCCCTTCCTTGGGGCCGAGCACCACCGGCGCGATGCCGGCGGCCTTGAGCGCGTCCGCCGCGTCGAGCAGTTCGCCGTTCACGCGCACCTGGCCCACGCCCAGCATCGCCAAGGTCATGTGCGCCAGCGGCGCCAGGTCGCCCGAGGCGCCGACCGAGCCCTTGGCCGGAATGGCGGGCATGATGCCGGCGTTGTACAGCGCGATCAGGGTATCGATGATGAGCGGGCGCACGCCCGAAAAGCCGCGCGCCAGGCTGCCGATTTTCATCAGCACGATCAGGCGCACCACCGCGTCCGACAGCAGCGCACCGGTGCCGACCGAGTGCGACAGGATCAGGTTGCGCTGCAGTTCTTCCAGTTTTTCGTCCGGAATGCGGGTCTTGGCCAGGATGCCGAAACCGGTGTTGATGCCGTAGGCGGCATCGCCCTTGGCGACGATGGCGTCGACCGCCGCGGCCGAAGCCTTGATGACCGGGTAAGCCGAAGGCGCCAGCGTCAGCGCGCCTGGTGCGGCCCACACGGCGCGCAGGTCGGCCATGCTCATCGCGCCGGGAGTGAGGGTCCAGCCCTTGTTCGAAGTCGTGTTCATGTTTGCTCTGGTTAGATGTGCGTGGAGGTTACGGAACCATCGGCAGGTTCAAGCCATTGCGCTTGGCGCAGGCGACCGCTGTCTCATAGCCGGCGTCGGCGTGGCGCATGACGCCAGAGCCACTGTCGTTGACCAGCACCCGTGCCAGCCGTTTGGCGGCGGCCTCGGTGCCGTCGGCCACGATGACCACGCCCGAATGCTGCGAGTAGCCCATGCCGACGCCGCCGCCGTGATGCAGCGACACCCAGGTGGCGCCGCCCGCGGTATTGAGAAGCGCGTTCAGGAGCGGCCAGTCGGACACCGCATCGGTGCCGTCGCGCATGGCTTCCGTTTCGCGGTTCGGGCTGGCGACCGAGCCGGTATCGAGATGGTCACGGCCGATGACGATGGGCGCTTTCAGCTCTCCCGTGCGCACCATTTCGTTGAAGGCCAGGCCGGCGATATGACGCTCGCCCAGGCCCAGCCAGCAAATACGCGCCGGCAGCCCCTGGAAGGCGATGCGCTCGCGCGCCATGTCGAGCCAGTGGTGCACCTGCTTCTGCTCCGGGAACAGCTCCTTGATCTTGGCATCGGTCTTGTAGATATCTTCCGGGTCGCCCGACAGCGCCACCCAGCGGAACGGGCCACGGCCCTCGCAGAACTGGGGCCGGATATACGCCGGCACGAAGCCGGGGAAGGCGAAGGCATCGAGCACGCCCTGATCCTTGGCCACCTGGCGGATGTTGTTGCCGTAATCGACGGCCTTCACGCCCATGGCGTGGAAGTCGAGGATGGCCTGCACATGCACCGCGCACGATGCCGCCGCCTCGGCGGTCAGGCGCGCATGCTGGGACGGATCCTTCTGCGCCGCCTTCCACTGCTCGACCGTCCAGCCGCGCGGCAGGTAGCCGTTGATCAGGTCATGCGCAGAGGTCTGGTCGGTCACCATGTCCGGCACCAGGCCGCCGGCCTTGGCGCGCCGCACCAGCTCCGGCAGCACGTCGGCCGCGTTGCCCAGCAAGCCAATCGACACCGCTTCGCGCGCGGCCGTGTGCTGCTTGATCAGCGCGATGGCGTCGTCGATATCCCTGGCCTGCTTGTCCAGGTAGCGGGTGCGCAGGCGGAAGTCGATGCTGCTTTGCTGGCACTCGATATTGAGCGAGACCGCGCCGGCGAAAGTGGCTGCCAGCGGCTGCGCGCCACCCATGCCGCCCAGGCCCGCGGTGAGAATCCAGCGTCCGCCCCAGTCGCCGCCGAAATGCTGGCGGCCCGCCTCGGCGAAGGTTTCGTACGTGCCCTGCACGATGCCCTGGGTGCCGATGTAGATCCAGCTGCCGGCCGTCATCTGGCCGTACATGAACAGGCCCTTGCGATCGAGTTCATTGAAGTGTTCCCAGTTGGCCCACTTGGGCACCAGGTTCGAGTTGGCGATCAGAACGCGCGGCGCGTCCGGGTGGGTCTGGAACACGCCGACCGGTTTGCCCGACTGGATCAGCAAGGTCTGGTCGTCTTCCAGTTCGCGCAGGGATGCGAGGATCTGGTCGTAGCAGGCCCAGTTGCGGGCCGCCCGGCCGATGCCGCCGTAGACCACCAGGTGCTTGGGGTTTTCCGCCACCTCCGCGTCCAGATTATTCTGGATCATGCGGTAGGCCGCCTCCGTCAGCCAGCTTTTGCAAGCCAGTTCGGTGCCGCGCGGAGCGCGGATCGTGCGGCTGGCGTCGAAGCGGGGATCGTCATCGAAACTGGTCGGATCGGTGGTCATGGCATCTCCTTCAAGAGTTTAGGGGCAGGCGCGTGCGCAAGCGGCACGCGCCCCGTGCAGTTTCAAAGTCTAAGTTGTATATACAACCAAGTCAAATCATTTATGCGCCCCTTCGGGCTTACTCTTTTTTGAACACCTGGCGCCCTGCGACCCAGGTTTGCAGCACGCCGACCTTGTGGATATCGGCCGCCGGCATGGTGAACAGGTCCTGGTCGACGACGATGAAATCGGCCCATTTTCCCTTCTCCAGCGAGCCGGTGGTTTTTTCCTGATGGCCGGCCCATGCCGCGTCGAGCGTGAAGCAGCGCAGCGCTTCCTTGAGCGTCATCGCCTCGTTGGCGTACCAGCCGGCGGCCGGCCGGCCCGCGGCGTCCTGGCGCGTGACGGCCGCGTGGATGCCGAAGAAGGGGTTGGACGACTCCACCGGAAAGTCCGATCCGCAGGCGATGCGCGAGCCTTGCTTGAGAAAAGTGCGCCAGGCGTAGGCGCCCTTGATGCGCTCCGGGCCGACGCGCTGTTCGGCCATGTTCATGTCGGACGTGGCGTGGGTCGGCTGCATCGACGGCACGATGCCGATGGTCTTGAAGCGCGCGATATCGGACGGCGCCACGACCTGCGCGTGCTCGACGCGGTGGCGCAGCGCGGCGCCGCCTTTGCTCTTATAGCGCGCGATCAGCTGCTGGTAGCCATCGAGGATCTGGCGGTTGCCGGCATCGCCGATGGCGTGCACGTTGACCTGGTAGCCGCCCCGCATGGCCTTGTCCATCATTGCGTGGATATCGGCGTTCTGGCGAAACAGCAGGCCGAGCGACTTGGGTTCGTCGCTATAGGGCGCGATGAGCGCCGCGCCGCGGCTGCCCAGGGCACCGTCCGAATACAGCTTGACCGCGCGCAGCGCATACAGATCGCTGGCGTAGGTCTTGAGCGGGCCCCTGGCCGAGAGCTGGTCGAAGTCGGCGCCGACGTCGCCGATCATGCCGTACACGCGCGCCGTCAGCTTGCCCTGATCGGCGTAGCTGCGGTAGAGGGCATCCTGGCCCACGTTGACGCCCGCATCGTGCACGCTGGTCAGGCCCATTTGCGCGATCTGCTGGAGGGCGCGGTCGAGGACGACGCGTGCCTGGGCCTCGGACTGCTTGGGCAGGACTTTGGCCACCAGGTCCTGGGCGGCGTCGATCAGCACACCGGTGGCGTTGCCGTCGGCGTCGCGCACGATCTTGCCGCCGGCCGGGTCGGGGGTATCCCTGGTGATGCCGGCCAGTTGCATGGCGCGCGTGTTGGCCCAGCCGGCGTGGCCGTCGACCCGTTCGAGCCAGATGGGGCGGTCGGCGACGGCGCCATCGAGTTCGGCGGCGGTGGGGAAGCGGCCCAGTTTCCAGATTTCCTGGTTCCAGCCACGGCCGCGCAGCCAGGCGTGCGCGGGATTGGCACGCGCGTAGTCGGTGGCTGCTTTCAGGGCGTCGGCCAGGGTGGCGCTGCCGGCCAGGTCGAGCTGGGTGAGCATCTCGCCCAGGCCGAACACGTGGCCGTGGGCGTCGATCAGGCCGGGGAGGACGGTTTTTCCCTGCAGATCGATATGGCGCGCCTTGGGCGCTTTGGCGCGGGTCTGGGCGGCGCTGCCGACGGCCAGGATACGGCCCTCGTCATCGAACGCCAGGGACGTGAAGCGCAGCAGCTCGTTGCGGCTGTTGAGGGTATAGCCGTTGGCGTTATCGAGGACGGTGTCAGCCTGCGCCGGCGCGGCCGCACCGAAGGCGGCGAGGATGGCGAGGCAGCACGGCAAAGGGATCGGACGCATCATTTCTCCATTCGGTGGGCAAGCCCAAAGTGTAGCGCGCTTTGCCTCCTCGTCAACTTGTTGCTTAACCGGGGTCAGAGCTTTGACTAGCAATTCAATTCCCAATTACACGCTGTTACAACACAGGTGCAACACCGGGGTCAGAGCTCTGATTAGCAATAAAACGCACGCAATTGATGCAGCGCCATGATCACACCGTCTAAGGCGTTACGCTGACGCAGGTTGTCTATGCCCACCATTTTTCCGGAGCACCTTATGCCCCGCCGAACCCGTCTGATTATCCCCGACATTCCTCTTCATATCATTCAGCGAGGCAATAACCGCACGCCTTGCTTTTTTGCTGAAGCGGACTATCTCGTGTATCTCGATATGCTTCGACTTTCAGCTCAACAGGCAGAATGTCGCGTACATGCGTATGTGCTGATGACGAACCATGTGCATTTACTGGTATCTCCGCAGTCTTGCTCATCGCCGGCGACCATGATGAAAACGTTGGGAGAGCGCTACGTTCCGTATGTCAACCGGCGCCGCAACCGAACGGGCACGCTATGGCAGGGACGATATCGCTCGTGCCTGGTCCAGGACGCACAATATCTGTTTGTGTGTCAGCGCTATATCGAACTGAACCCGGTGCGCGCCGGCATGGTAGCTCACCCGCTGGACTACCGGTGGTCGAGTTATCAGGCGAATGCATACGGAGGAGCAAGCAACATTATCGAACCGCACGCTCTCTATGCAGCACTCGGCACGGAGCGGCTCGAATGCCAGCTCAGGTATCGCGCATTGTTCGAGGAAGAAATGGCTTGGACAATGATCGAGCAAGTACGCCACGCCACTAATCGGAACGCCGTATTTGGAAGCGAAGAGTTCATTGAGCGGATGGCAATCGTCAGCGGAAACGACGTCATGCCAAGGCGGCGAGGACGGTGTCGAGACTAGACCACGGGCAATGATTTCTAATTAAAGCTCTGACCCGGTTGTAAGAAAACTGACTTCGGTTGACGGATTATGGGGAAAATTTCAAATTAGAGCTCTGACCCCGGTTGTAGGACTATGCCAAGGCGGCGAGGACGGTGTCGAGACTAGACCACGGGCAATGATTTCTAATTAAAGCTCTGACCCCGGTTGTAAGAAAACTGACTTCGGTTGACGGATTATGGGGAAAATTTCAAATTAGAGCTCTGACCCCGGTTGTAGGACTATTCGGCGTCGTGGAAGATGATGCCGAGGGTGTGGCGCTGCCCGGAGCGCAAGCGGCTCACGCCGTGCCGCATGCTGACGCGGTAGACGCCGCGGGTGCCGTTCACCGGCCGCTGGTTCACCGGGAAGATCACGGCGTCGCCCTGCCCCAACCCCACCACCTCGACCCGCGATTGCATCCGTGGGCGCTGTTCGGTCAGCACGAATTCGCCGCCGGTGAAATCTTCCCCCGGCTGCGACAGCAGTACCGCAACCTGCAAGGGGAACACGTGTTCGCCGTACAGGTCCTGGTGCAGGCAGTTGTAGTCGCCTTCGCGATAGCGCAGGATCAGGGGCGTGGGCCGCTCCTGCCCCGCCGCGTGGCAGCGCGCCAGGAACTCGCCGTGACGCGCCGGGAAACGCGTCTCGATCCCCATCGCCTCATGCCAGCGGTTGGCAATGCGCGCCAGCGGTTCGTACAGCGCCGCGCGCAGCGCCGCCAGCCCCCCGGGCAGCGGGTACCCGAAATAGCGGTACTCGCCGCGCCCGAAACCATGCCGCTCCATCACCACCCGGCTGCGGTAGCGCGCTTCGTCGTCGTAGGCGCCGGCATAGGCGCGGCAGTCCCGCGCATCGAGCAGGCCTTCCACCACGGCGCACCCGTGCGCATCGAGGCCGGCGCCGATCCGGTCCCAGTCGATCGCCACGCTCATGCCGCGCCACCATCGCCGCTCTCGCGCTCGCGCTCGAGCAGGATGCGCTTGCGCTCGACGCCCCAGCGGTAGCCGGACAGCGTGCCGTCCGTGCGCACCACCCGGTGACAGGGAATCGCCACCGCGACCGGATTGGCGGCGCACGCCCCGGCAATCGCGCGCGCTCCGGCCGGCAAGCCAATGCGCGCGGCCAGTTCGGCGTAGCTGACGGTCTGCCCGGCCGGGATGTCGCGCAGCGCCTGCCATACGCGCTGCTGGAAGGCGGTGCCGCGCACGTCGAGCGGCAGGTCGAGACCGACGCCGGGCGCTTCGACCAGGCCGACCACGCGCGCGACCGTGGCCTCGAAGCCGGCGTCGGCGCCGCGCAGGTCGGCCGCGGGGAAGCGGTCCTGCAGGTCGCGCGCCAGCAGGTCGGGGTCGTCGCCGATCAAAATGGCGCAGATGCCCTTGTCGGTGGACGCGACCAGGATCGCGCCGAGCGAGCAGGCGCCGATCGCGAAGCGGATCACGGTGCCGCTGCCGCCGGCGCGCCAGGCGGTGGGGGTCATGCCGAGCCGCGCGGGGGCGCTGGCGTAAAAGCGCGCGCTGGAGTTGTAGCCGGCCGCGTAAATGGCTTCGGTGACGCTGCCGGCCGTGGCCAGGCCGGCGTCGACCTTGCCGGCGCGGCGCGCGGCGGCGTAGGCCTTGGGCGTGATGCCGGTGTGGTGCTTGAAGACGCGGTGAAAATGGAAGCGGCTCATGCCGCACGCCTCGGCCAGGCTGTCGAGGTCCAATCCGGCCTCGCTGGCGTCGATCAGGCGGCAGGCGCGCGCCACCATCTGGGCGTGGCGTTCGCCCAGCGGCGGCTGGTCCGGCTTGCAGCGCAGGCAGGGCCGAAAGCCGGCCCGCACGGCCTCGGCGCCGCTGGGGTGGAAAGCGACGTTGGCGCGCAGGGCGGCGCGCGCGCCGCACGAGGGCCGGCAGTAGACGCCCGTGGTCCTGACCGAGTAATAAAAGACGCCATCGGCGCCGGCGTCGCGCCGCTGCACCGCGGCCCAGCGCGCGTCGTCGTTGTCGTAGCCGGTGCTGCTGCCGGCACTGTTCATGTTCATTGCTGTTGTCATGGCTGTGCTCCCGCTGCCGTTCCTGATCCGGTTCGCGATCGAATCGCATGCACCCATCGTAGGTGGCCCGGCGCCGGCGGTCATCCCGCTGCTTGCTTTTGAATCCGGCGCCGCGGCCACGGTGCTAGAATCAGGGTTTGAGCCGGCCTTCGGAGAGTAGTTTGGAACAGCAGATTGCGCAAGACACGACGCCGATTTTCCAGCGCATCAAGGATTATCTGCTGGGCGAAATCGCCGCCGGGCGCTGGAAGGAGGGCGATGTGGTGCCGTCCGAGCAGGCCCTGGTGCGCCAGTTCGGGGTCTCGCGCATGACCGTCAACCGCGCCGTGCGCGAGCTGACCGCCGAGCAGGTGCTGACGCGCCGCCAGGGCTCGGGCACCTATGTGGCGCCGCAGAAGTACCAGGCCACGCTGGTGGAAATCCGCAGCATCGCCGATGAAATCCGCGCCCGCGGCCACCGTCACCACAGCAGCTTGCACCTGCTCGATAAGGCGCGCGCCAGCGAGCTGCTGGCGCTGCAGTTCGCGCTGGCGCCCGGCCAGCCGCTGTTTCATTCGGTGATCGTGCATTTCGAGAACGAGGTGCCGATCCAGGTCGAGGACCGCTGGGTCAATCCGGCTTGCGCGCCCGATTACCTGGCCCAGGATTTTGCGGCCATCACACCCAACGAGCACCTGATGAAGGCCGCGCCCCTGCAAAGCGCGAGCTACAGCATCGAGGCCCTGCCCGCCCCGCGCGACATCGCCGCGATGCTGGCGATCGGACCGCGCCAGTGTTGTCTGGTGCTCAAGCGCAAGACACACGCCCTTGGACAAATCGCGTCGGTCGTGACAATGTGGCATCCCGGCCAGCTGTATCAGTTCACCGGCAAGGTCGGCTGAGCAGGCCGAATCCCTCAGCAACAGCAGAAATACGACACTTTTGCCCGCACGATAGGCGAAGATTCCTTTTGGTAAATTCCCGGAGTCAAAAAATGGCTACTATGGAGGTAGCCTAACTCCACTTCCGATGGCCCCGCCATGCCCTTTCCGACCTTGTCCACCCGCCCCCGTGACGCGTTGCGCTGGCTGCGCACCTGCGCCCTGCTGGCGGCGGCGCTGACGGGCGCGGACGCGCTGGCGCTGGAAAAAGTCGTGGTCCAGCTCAAGTGGCAGCACCAGTTCCAGTTCGCCGGCTATTACGCGGCCCAGGAACAGGGTTTTTACCGCGAGGCGGGACTGGACGTGACGTTGCGCGAGGCCGAGCGCGGCGACGACGCGGTGTCGGCGGTGACCTCGGGCGCGGCCGAGTATGGGGTGGCCAATTCGAATCTGCTGGTGGCGCGCGGGCGCGGCAAGCCGGTGGTGGTGCTGGCGTCGGTGTTCCAGCATTCGCCGGCGGTGCTGCTGGCGCGCGCCGGCGCCGACGGGCAGCCGCAGTTGCCGCCCACCGGCACGGTGATGATTTCGCCCAACAGCGTGGAGCTGCTGGTCTTTATGAAGAAGTTCGGGGCGCCGCTGGCCAACTATGCGCAGGTGCGGCACAGTTATAACGTGGGCGACCTGGCCAGCGGCCGGGTGGCGGCCATGTCGGCCTTCAGCACCGACCAGCCTTACCTGCTCGAACGCGCGCAGACCCCCGTTACGATGCTCACGCCGCGCTCGGCCGGCATCGATTTTTACGGCGACCTGTTGTTTACCAGCGAGACCGAACTGCGCGAGCATCCGGCGCGCGCAGCCGCCATGCGCGCGGCCACCCTGCGCGGCTGGAGCTATGCGCTGGCGCACCAGGCCGACATCGTGGACCTGATCCGGGCCCGCTATCCGCATCGACTCAGCCGCGAGCACCTGCTGTACGAGGCGCGCGGCATCGTGCCGCTGATGGAGGCGGACATGCTGGAGCCGGGCTACAGCAATCCGGAACGCTGGCGCGCCATCGCGGCCGCCTACGCCAGTCTTGGCCTGCTGCCGGCCGGGTTTACGCTCGATGGCTTCCTGTACCAGGCGCCGCGCCAGCACGGGCCGCCCGCTTACCTGGCCGCGCTGGCGCTGGCGGCGCTGCTGCTGGTGGCCGGCGTGGCCCTGTGGCGCCTGCGGCGCATGGCGGCCACCCTGCGTACCGAACGCACCGTCCTCGCGGCCACGCGCGCACAGCTGGCCAGCAGCGAGAACCTGCTGCGCTTCGCGCTCGACGGCTCCGGCCATGGCACCTGGGAGTGGGTCCAGCACAGCGGCGAGCTGGTGTTGTCGGCGCGCTTCAAGGAGCTGCTCGGCTATGGCCCGGAAGAGTTCGGGGTCGATTTCAACGCCTGGCTGCTGCATGTGCACCCGGAAGACGTGGCACGCCTGAAGGCCGATCTTTCCGCCTGCCTCAGGTCGCCCGCGACCGGCAGCAACGTGCTGGCATGCGAATTTCGCATGCGCTGCAAGGATGGCCGCTGGAAGTGGATGCTCGGGCGCGGCATCGTGGTCGAACGCGATGCGAAGTCGCGCGCCCGCTGCGTGAGCGGCACCATGGCCGATATCGGCGACCGCAAGCAAGCCGAGGAGGCGCGCGTGCGCGCGGTGCTGGAAGCGTCGCCGGAAGCGATGCTGGTGCTCGACGCCGACGGCCGCATCCGCCATGCCAACCATCTGTGCGCGAGCAGCTTCGGGTATGCGCTCGAGACCCTGATCGGCATGCCGGCCGAGCAGCTTGCACCGGGCGTGCGCACGCCCGGCGCGCCAAACCAGGTGCTCACGGCGCAGCGGCGCGACGCCAGCCAGTTTCCGGCCGAAGTCAATCGCACGCCGATGCAGTTGCAGGGCCATACGCTGACCATCGTGTCGCTGCGCGACATCAGCGAGCGCCAGCGCGCCGAGCAGACGCTCAAGGCGCTGGCGGCGCGCCTGCACGAGATTTTGCAGATGATGCCGATCGGCCTGTACATCAAGGATACCGAGGGCCGCGTGACGCTCGTGAACAGCGCCTGCGAGAGCCAGTTCGGCCTGACCCTGGCGCAGTTGAGCGGGGACGAACAGGGCACGGGCGGCATGCTGAGCGCGCGCGAACGCGAAGCCTTCGCCGGCGGCGTGATGCTCGACGATGTCGAGACGGTGTACAACGCGCGCCTCGGCCGCGAGCAGCATGTGCGCACCATCCGGAAACCGGTCTGCAATGAGCAGGGCCAGAGCGAGTACCTGATCGCGATGATGGTCGATATGAGCGCGAGCATCGGCAACGAGCAGCAGCTGCGCGAATTGAACGAGCACCTGGAAGAGCGCGTGCAGCAGCGCACCGCGCAGCTGGACCAGGCCAAGAAGGTGGCCGAGGAAGCGAGCATGGCCAAGGGCCAGTTCCTGGCCAATATGAGCCACGAAATCCGCACCCCCATGAATGGGGTGATCGGCATGGCCTACCTGGCGCTCAAGACCGACCTCAATCCGCGCCAGCGCGACTACATCGAAAAAATCCGCTTCGCCGGCGAGCACCTGCTGGGCATCATCGACGATATCCTCGACTTTTCCAAGATCGAGGCGGGCAAGCTGGAAGTGGAAATGGTCGCCTTCACGCTCGACCATGTGATCCAGACCCTGTCGACGGTGGTCGCGCCCAAGGCCGCCACCAAGGACCTGGCGCTGGTGTTCGAGCTCGATCCGGCGCTGCCGCCGGCGCTGCAGGGCGATCCGCTGCGCCTGGGCCAGGTGCTGATCAACTATACCCACAATGCGATCAAGTTTTCCGACAGCGGCAGCATCACGATCCGGATCGACAATATCGACGACCGCGCCGACGACTGCCTGCTGCGCTTCCAGGTGTGCGACAACGGCATCGGCCTCACGCCGGAGCAGACGGCCAAGCTGTTCCAGTCGTTCCAGCAGGCCGACACCTCGACCACGCGCGAATACGGCGGCACCGGCCTGGGACTGGCGATCTGCAAGCAGCTGGCGCAGCTGATGGGGGGCGACGTCGGGGTCGAGAGCCATCCGGGCAGCGGCAGCTGCTTCTGGTTTACGGCGCGCGTGGGCAAGCTCGATCCGGCCGCCGTCGGCGCCCACGCCGGTAGCGATGGCGCCGCGGCCGGCGCGCGCGCGCCCGGCCAGGATGCGCTGCTGCGCGGCGCGCGCATCCTGCTGGTGGAGGATAATATCTTCAACCAGCAGATCGCCCTCGAAATGCTGGAGGAAGCCGGCTGCGTGGTATGCCTGGCGCAGAACGGCCTGGAAGCGCTCGATCTGCTGGCCAAGGCCAGTTTCGACTGCGTGCTGATGGATGTGCAGATGCCGGTCATGGACGGCTTGCAGGCCACGCGCCTGATCCGCCTCGACCCGCGCCTGGCCGGCCTGCGCGTGCTGGCCATGACGGCCAACGCCACCAGCGCGGACCGCGAGCGCTGCATGCAGGCCGGCATGGATGACTTCATCAGCAAACCGATCCAGCCGGTGGTGCTGTGCGACGCGGTGGCGCGCTGGCTGCCGCTGCGCGTGCCGGCGGCGGTGGCGGCGCCGGCCGCGCCGTCCCAGCCCGGCTTTCGCACGGTGGCGGGCGACCCGGAGGTGATCGACCTGACGGTGCTGGCCAAGCTGCTCAGCTACAATCAGGACAAGGTGCGCAAGTTCGCCTTCAAGTTCCTGCAGACCACCCAGGCCGGTTTCGACGAGATGGAAGCGGCGCTGGCGGCCGGCGACATCGATCGCGTGCGCGAGCTGGGCCACCGCATCAAGTCGTCGGCGCGCACGGTGGGGGCGATGGGCATGGGCGAGCTGTGCCTGCGCCTGGAAAACCTGGCCCATGGCAGCCCGGCCACCGAACGGGCCGAGGCCAGGGCCCTGGTTGCCCAGCTTTGGCCGCTGCTGGCGCGCATCACCGAACAGATCATGCAGAACACGACATTTGCCAACGACGCCTAAAAAAACGCGCGCGCACCTGCCGTTCGGAGGCGATCTCCGGGATAATAGCTGGGCATGCGCCAGTTCGCGTGACGCCAATAACGACAATAACAGCCGCTAAAGACAACCATGGACGACCCCGCCAACAAGGCCCCGGCCCCACGCATCCGCGTGCTGCTGCTGGACGACGATCATTTTATGCTGGAACTGCTGGCCGACATGCTGGCCGATATCGGCGCCGCGGCCGGCGCCGCCGTCAGTTTCGAGGTGCGCGCCGAATCGGACGCCAAGCGCGCCCTGGCCAGCCTGGCGTCCGATGCGCCGGCGCTGCTGATCTGCGACCTGTCGATGCCCGACATGGATGGCATCGAATTCATGCAGGCGGCGGCCGCGGCCGGTTTCGGCGGCGGCGTGATGCTGCTCTCGGGCATGGACAGCGGCGTGCGCAAGGCGGCCGAGCGGCTGGCCAAGGCGCACGGACTGAACGTGCTGGGCGCTTTCAAGAAGCCGATCAGCGCCCAGGAACTGCAGGCAGCGCTGGCCCCGCTGGTGGCAGCGTACAGCCCGGGGCAAGAGAATTCGTACAATCTTTCTCCCCTTTCGGGAAAATAGGTTATTATTTCGGCTAAATCCCCGCCTGATACCCTCTGCCGCCCTTCCCTATATTGAATTTGCACACACCGTCACCACCATAGTGTTGCAAGATGAAAAAGGAAACTGGCTGGCGATACCGAAGGGGACTTCGAAAACCGTCGCGAGCGGCACAAGATATGTTCGAGAAGCGCAGCCGTACCAAGGTACGGCGAGCCTCGCAGAACGCATCGTGCGCCGCGCGGCAGGTGGTTCGAGGTTCCCCGAAGCAGGGTCGGCTTATCCCCCAGGCGTTATTGACCCCCTACCTCATTTAGAGGAAAACATGAGCGAAAATATTAAACACGTTAGCGATGCATCTTTTGAAGCGGATGTCCTCAAGTCGGACCGTCCGGTGCTGGTCGATTTCTGGGCCGAGTGGTGCGGTCCGTGCAAGGCCATCGCTCCGATCCTGGAAGAAGTCGCCAAGGAATACGAAGGCAAGCTGGTCATCGCCAAGATGGATGTGGACGCCAACCAGGGCATTCCGCCGAAGTTCGAGATCCGCGGCATTCCGACCCTGATTCTGTTCAAGAATGGCGTTGTAGCGGCCAAAAAAATCGGCATGGTGACGAAGGGTCAGTTGACCTCCTTCATCGACAGCAATATTTAAGACGAAGTACAACGTGACCGCAGCGCGCCCGCGCTGCCGTCTTGTCCGGCCGGGAAGCGAGTTGGCCTCGACTGATTTCTTCCCAGATGATTAACCCACGCAGTTCCCTCCCCTACCTTTACTTCCCGTCACGGGACTCAACTCATGCACTTATCTGAACTGAAGGCCATGCACGTCTCCGCTCTGTTGGAGATGGCGATTGGCCTCGATATCGACAACGCAGCCCGCCTGCGCAAACAAGAACTGATGTTCGCCATTCTCAAGAAGCGCGCGAAATCGGGCGAACAGATTTTTGGCGACGGCGCTCTCGAAGTGCTGCCGGACGGCTTCGGCTTCCTGCGCTCGCCCGATGCCAGCTACATGGCCTCGACCGACGATATCTATATCTCGCCTTCGCAAATCCGCCGCTTCAACCTGCATACGGGCGATTCGATCGAAGGCGAAGTGCGCACCCCGAAAGACGGCGAGCGCTATTTCGCGCTGGTCAAGGTCGACAAGGTCAATGGCGAATCTCCGGAAGCGAGCAAGCACCGCATTCTGTTCGAGAACCTGACCCCGCTGCACCCGAACGAGCCGCTGCGCCTCGAGCGCGAAATGAATGGCCAGGAAAACATTACCGGCCGCATCATCGACCTGATCGCTCCGATCGGCAAGGGCCAGCGCGGCCTGCTGGTGGCGTCCCCGAAGTCGGGCAAGTCGGTCATCTTGCAGCACATCGCCCACGCGATCACGGCCAACCATCCGGACTGCACCCTGATCGTGCTGCTGATCGACGAACGTCCTGAGGAAGTGACCGAAATGCAGCGCTCCGTGCGCGGCGAAGTGGTTGCCTCGACCTTCGACGAACCCGCCACGCGCCACGTGCAAGTGGCCGAAATGGTGCTCGAAAAGGCCAAGCGCCTGGTCGAAATGAAAAAAGACGTGATCATCCTGCTGGACTCGATCACCCGCCTGGCGCGCGCCTACAACACCGTGATCCCTGCCTCGGGCAAGGTACTGACCGGTGGTGTGGATGCCAACGCGCTGCAGCGTCCGAAGCGTTTCTTCGGTGCGGCACGCAACATCGAAGAAGGCGGCTCGCTCACCATCATCGCCACCGCCCTGATCGAAACCGGTTCGCGCATGGATGACGTGATTTACGAGGAATTCAAGGGCACCGGCAACATGGAAGTCCACCTCGAGCGCCGTCTGGCCGAGAAGCGCGTCTACCCTGCGATCAACCTGAACAAATCCGGCACGCGCCGCGAAGAGTTGCTGATCAAGGCCGACCAGCTGCAGAAGATCTGGATCCTGCGCAAGCTGCTGTACTCGATGGACGAGATCGAGGCGATGGAGTTCATCCTCGACAAGATGAAGGCCACGAAGAACAACAATGAGTTCTTCGACATGATGCGCCGCGGCGGCTGATCCCCCCGAAAGCATCGCGAAAGGACGGCTGCGGCCGTCCTTTTTTCGTTCTGGGCAACACCGAGACCACACCGGGGGCCGCCCCTCAACGGAAAAACCGGAGCCTGACCCGAAGCGCTTTTACGTGACTTGTCACGAAAAATCACTGTATAATCGCCGGTTGCAGTATTTAACCCCTGGCAAGTGAGCGGCAATCGGGTCACGAGGCAAGACGACCGACGAAGTGCAGTTTGGCTACCAAACTAACCGAGGCAAGACCATGCGTAAAGATATCCATCCAGAATACCGCGACGTTGTATTCCACGACCTGTCGTGCGATTTCAAATTCGTTACCCGTTCGACCATCCAGACCCGCGAAAAAATCACCCACGAGGGCGCAGAATACCCACTGGTGAAGATCGAGGTGTCGGCTGAATCGCACCCGTTCTACACCGGCAAGCACAAAATCGTCGACACCGCTGGTCGCGTCGAGAAGTTCCGTCAGAAATTTGGCGCCGTCGGCTCCAAAACCGCGGTTGCAAACGGCTAAGTTTTTGCCATGCAGTCCTAAAAAGCAGCCCCGGCTGCTTTTTTTTCGTTGATACTACGTCCTTTCCCCATTCCCGATGCCCCCGTTATCGATGAAACCCGTCCGTCTTTCCGCCGCCGCCACCCTCGCCCTCCCGCGCTGGGCTCTGTTTGCGCTGGGCCTGCTGTACATCCTGCCCGGCCTGATCGGGCGTGCTGACTGGAAAGATGATGCCGGCAGTTTCGGCATCATGTGGACCATGGCCCACGGCGGCGTGAGCGACTGGCTGGTACCGAATATCGCCGGCATGCAGGTGCCGGACGACGGCCCCCTCGCCTTTTGGCTGGGCGCGCTGTGCATCAAGCTGTTCGGCTGGCTGATGGGCGACATGATGGCGGCGCGCATGTCGACCATCGGCATCTTTTTGGCCGGCACGGCCTCGGTCTGGTGGACCGCCTTCCACCTGGGGCGGCGCCAGGACGCGCAGCCGCTGCGGCTGGCCTTCGGCGGCCAGCCCGAGCCGGACGACTACGGCCGCACCCTGGCCGATACGGCCGCGCTGATTTACCTCGGCTGCCTGGGCCTGCTGATGTTCAGCCACGAAACCCTGGCCGTCACCCTGCAGGGCGGCCTGGTCGCCTATTTCCTGTACCGCGCGGTGCGCTACGTGGAAGCGCAGACGGTGCGCAATGCGGTCCTGATCGGTCTGTCGCTGGGTGCGCTGGTGCTCACGCGCGGCCTGCTCACGCCGCTGACCTTGCTGCTGGCCCTGTTCCTGTGCACGCGTTTCCTGTCGGTGCCTTTGGCGCCGACCCTGCGCCACCTCGGCCTGTCGGTGCTGACGGCGGTGCTGATCTCGATGATCTGGGTGCTGCCGGCCATCCTGATGCAGCCGTACGGCTTGAATCCGGTGGCGGCCTGGCTGGGCTGGACCGGACGCCAGATCGGCCTGCCGAGCTGGGTCTCGATCAAGACTTTTTTCCGCGTCGGGATCTGGTTCTTCTGGCCGGCCTGGCCGTTCGCCGGCTGGGCCATCTACGCCTGGCGCCGCCAGGACCATCTGCTGCACATCGTGCTGCCGCTGTTTTTCGTCGGCGCGCTCACCTTGCTGATCCTGTGCGATCCGCTGCCGGAAAACGGCGACCTGCTCAAGCTGCTGCCGCCGCTGGCCATCATGGCCGCGTTCGGGCTGCCGACCATGAAACGCGGCGCCATCAATGCCATCGACTGGTTCTCGGTGATGGTGCTGACCATGCTGGGCGCGATCGTGTGGCTGTTCTGGATCGCCAAGCTGACCGGCTGGCCGGCGCAGCTGGCCAAGAATGTGCTCAAGCTGCTGCCGGGCTTCCGGCCTGAAGTCGGCGTGCTGGCGTTCGTGGTGGCCGCCGGCGCCACCATCGGCTGGATCGCGCTGGTCCACTGGCGCATCTCGCGCCAGCCGGCGGTGCTGTGGCGCGCCGTGGTGCTGTCGTCGGGCGGACTGATCTTGCTGTGGGTGCTGCTCATGACGCTGTTCCTGCCGGACTTCAATTACAGCAAGAGCTACGCCAGCGTGGCGCGCCAGATCGCCAGCTCGCTGCCGCCGGGTTCGGGCTGCATCAATTCCAACGTGGGCGCGCCGCAGCGCGCTTCGCTGGCGTTTTACGGCAAGCTGCCGTTCGATCAAATCGGATCTTCCAAGTGCGATCTGATCCTGCTGCAGGACAGCGTGAAAGTGCACGACGAACGTGAACTGGCCAAGCCGCCGCCGGGTGCCGAGTGGCGCCTGCTGTGGGAAGGCCGGCGCGCGGCCGACCGCGACGAGCGCTTCCGCCTGTATCAGCGCGCGCCCTGAGCGACACGCGCCGTTCGGCGGCGTAGCGGAGTGAGTACGCGCTTACCCGGTGCAGCGCCGCATCAGCCACTCGACCGGGCCAAGCGCGAAGCGCCGGCGCCACAGGTGCGCGCACAGCACCGCGCCGGCCGAGAACAACAGCGCGCTGCTCACCGCAAAGGCGAGCGTGCGGCCATTGAGCAGGCCAAGCGCTTCGAGCACGCCCATGCCGATGACGACGTGGGCGATGTAGAGCGTGAGCGCCAGCTGGCCGGTATGCACCAGGGGCGTCAGCAGCCATGCGCCAGGCCAGCGCTGGCCGATCCAGACGCAGGCGGCGATCACCGCCATGGCGTCGCCGGCGGCGGCGATCCAGTACAGCGGCATCGGCGGCAGCGGGCCGGATGACCACAGCTGCGACCAGATGCCCGTTCCCGGCGGGGCAAGCGATTCGCCGATCAACATGGTCGATTCGGCCGCGATGCCCATCACAAGGCCGGTCATGAAGACCCGGTAAAGCACGGCGCTCGATTGCATGTCGAGGCGGCCGACAGCCATTCCCAGCAACAGGAAGCCGGCCCACGGGAACACCGGGTGAAAGCCGTTGAAGAACAGGTTGCGAACGAAGCCGGCGGGTGTCCAGAAGCCGGTGTAGGCCAGTGTTTCCCAGTTCCAGCCGGTGCCGTAGTCGAGGTTCGTGGCCAGCAGAACAAAGCCGGCCACCATGGCAGCGGCGGCGGCCAGCACGGCGCCGCTGCGCCATGACAGCGCGGCCGCGCCGATGACCATGTAGGCGCCGTAGTAATGGAGGATGTCGGCGGGCCAGACCTGCACATACAGCAGGCCGGCGACGAACAGGAAGGCGGCGCGTTTCAGGATGCCGGCGCGGGCGGCGCGCAGCGCGCAAGCATCGCCCGACTGGCGCGCGCGCTGCGAGACCAGCGACAGGCCGACACCTGCCAGGACCACGAAGATGGCGGAAGCGCGTCCGTCGAGCGCATCGAAGAGCGCCAGCCACCACGAGGCATCGGTGGCGCTGGCGTGCATCACGACCTTGAAATTGACGACCACCATGCCGATGACGGCAAGGGCCCGGGCCAGGTCGAGACCGACGATACGCTGTTTCATGGATGGCTACATTGAAAAAATCACAATGTAGCATGCCGATTGGCGTTTGTTGAAAATGGGGTTTCGATCAGCAATGCTTATGCTTGACGATCTATTCACCAGGCGTAACGGGGCTGACGTGTCCGCCCAGGATCAACAGGGTTTCGTATTCCTGTTGCGAGAGAGGGCAATCCACCAGCATGTCGAACGTTTGCCGGGAGAGCTTGCACTGCTTGGCCATGAGCGATATCACGCTGGCGGAAATTTCAGTGTGGCTGTGACTCGTCTTGGTGAATACTGCAGTTTTTTTACCCTGCGTATTGAAATAGTTATAGTAGTGATGGTCGCCCTCGCGGCGACGAAAGCCTTTTTTCAGCAAGCCTTTTTCAACGTCGACACGCCTACGCGGCATTTTCCGCCCCGTCAAAAATGTCCAAAAGCCGACGTTTCAAGCGTTGAGCTACACCATCAAGTGTGTCATCAGCTGCCAGAGCATATTCCGACCATAGCATCAGTATCTGCTCATCTAGCTCAACAGACAATTTTTGGCGCGTTTCGGCAAATACGTTGATGCTCAGATTCTCGTCACGCAAGCAGATGAACTGACGTGTTTCATCCAACATAGGCTTGAAACTCAGCGGTGTCCTTGCCACAAGCGACATACCATTGCCACAGACATGCGTCAGCGCGAATGGCGATAAATCGAGTTCACGGATCTCGGTCATTTCAATAGCCTCGGACAACTCACTTTGAGCGTATGAGCATTCGTCAGGGGAACCTTGGATGCAGATGAAAAACGTGCGACAAGCTCTGCAATAAGAGTCTTTTTAGTCATACCCATCCTAGCATGTGTCTGAAGACCGTGTCGTTGCGCTATGCCGCAACCTGGTGCGGAATGGCCGCTGAAATAGCGGACCGCAGCCCCAGACGAGCCCACTCCTGGCGTGCTTGCTGACGTCCGGTTGTGAACTCACGAGAATACCACTAGACCTTCATCGGCAGGATCACCATCTGCAAGCCTTCCAGGTGCAGGCGGCGCTGCACCGCCAGCGCGGCCTGGTTGTGCAGCAGGCGCGTGAACCAGTTATCGGTCGCAAAAATCAGTTTGCTGGTGAAGAAAATCGAACTCGGATATTCGCGGTTGATCTCTTCGCACTGCCGGGTCACTTCATCGACCGCGTCGGTGCCGAAGCTGATATACGACGACGCGGCCATGCCGTGGCTCTGGCAGAAATCGACAAAATATTCGAGCGTATCGGCCGCCTCCTCGCGCATTTTTTCAAGCGCGCCAATGCCGCCGTAGGCATGCGAATCGACCGTGCGCGCGTTCACGAACAAGAAGTTCTTGAAGTGGCCGGGGAACATGCGCAGCACCCACAGCAAGGCATGCAAGCCACCGCCGCGCGAGGAACCGACGATGAACACGGCGGTCTGGTCATCCGCCTTCGGCTCCACTGGTTCCGTCACGGGACCGAAGGGCTGGTTGGCGAATACCTCGTCGACCGAGTGGATCGCGGCCTTGGTTTCGCGGTAGTGGTTGCGGATGGTGACGCACAGCGCGGCGATGACGGCGATGATGACGATGGTCGCCCAGCCGCCTTCGGTAAAGCGCTCGTACAAAAGGATCGCCAGGATGCCGGCGCAGATGACGAAGCCGGTCAGCGACAGCAGGAAGCGGCGCACCCAGATCTGGCCTTCGTTCTTGCGGCTCTGCCACCAGTAGCGGCACAAGCCGAACAGCGAAATGGCGAAGGTGAGGAACACGGAAATCGAATACAGCACCACCAGCAGGGTCACCTTCCCTTCGGTCCAGAACAGGATCGCCAGCGCGGCGATGCCCATCACGAGGATGCCGTTCTGCGTCACCAGGCGCGTCGAGAGGTAGCGGAATTTGTGCGGGACCCAGGAGTCGGCGGCCATGTTCGACAGCACCGACGGACCGCCCAGAAAACCGGTATTGGCGGCCACGAACAGCAGGCCGGCCTCGAACGCGAGCACGATCACCAGCAGGATCTGGTTGAGCAGCGGACCGCCCAGGCCCATGCTGTCGATGATGGCCTTGAAGGTCGACGCGTTGAGGGTCTGGCCGGCCACGTGCTTGGCGTCCCACAGCAGGTACAGGAGGATGATGCCGGAAGCCGTGAACGCCAGCGACAGCGCCATGTACAGCATCGTCATCTTCCCGGTGCGCACGCGCGGTTCGGCCAGCAGGTTGACGTTGTTCGACACCGCTTCGAGGCCGGTGTAGGTGCCGCCGCCCTGCGAGTAAGCCAGCAGCAGCATGCCCGCCACGCAGGTCCAGCCGATGCTGCTGGCCAGTTCGCGCGTTTCGATCATGGTGGTGGGGATCAGCTGCGGCAGGTAGGACGCATGCGCGACGATGCCGTACACGATCAGCACCAGATGCGTGGCCACGAAGCCGAGGAAGATCGGCAGCAGGATCTGGATCGCTTCCTTCAGGCCGCGCAGGTTCATCACGATCAAGAGGCCAATGAAAAACGCTTCGGCCCAGAGTTTATACGGCTGGAAGCCGAGCGGCAGGAACGAGGCCAGGGCGTCGACGCCGGACGCGATCGAAATGGCGATGGTGAGCACATAGTCGAGGATCAGCGCGCAGCCCGACAACAGGCCCATATACGGGCCGACCAGTTTGGTGGCGACGCGGTAGCCGCCGCCGCCCGTGGGGAACAGTTCGATGACCTGGTTATACGCCAGCGCGATGACGAACACGGTGATGGCGGTGGCCAGCACCAGGTACAGGCCGAGGTGGGTATGGCCACCAAGCGCACGAAAGGTTTCTTCCGGGCCGTAGGCGGAGGACGAGAGGCCGTCCGCGCCGAGTCCGACCCAGGCCAGGAAGGCGACCAGCGCCATCGAGTGGCGCGTTTCGCTTTTCATCGGGTCGAGCGCTTTGCCGAGTATGAGTTCGCGGATCTTCTTGTTATTCATCGTGCGCGCGGCCCGTACGGACGGCGCGGTAGCCCAAGGTAGACGAGATCATATGCCGTTCGCCCGGCTGGTGTCATGACAGCCGGCTGCGCAAAACGCGAAAGAGTTGCCTGAACCGGGCAAATCAGCCATAATGCGGGTCGCGTTGCCGGGATGGCGGAATAGGTAGACGCACGGGACTCAAAATCCCGCGCTGGAAACAGCGTGCCGGTTCGATTCCGGCTCCCGGCACCAACAGCACATCTATTGACGTTCATTAACGTCTATCAACAAAGCCCCTTCCCTCTGCGGACGTTGCGGCTTAGGTGCAATAAGGCCTACTAACGTTTATTGCCATCCATCGTTTTTGCGTCCATACTTGCGTCCATGGATGCAAAATCGCTTTTCGCATGGACGCAAAATGCCTAAATTAGCCACACCTTTGACTGACACGCAGGTGAAAAATGCGAGGCCAAGGGCGAAAGCTTATACCCTGGCCGATGGCCAAGGAATGTACCTCGAGGTCTCTCCCAGCGGTTCCCGAATCTGGCGCATGGCTTACCGCCAAGCTGACGGCAAGTCGAATCGCCTAACGTTTGGCACATACCCCGAAGTCTCCCTCGCCGAAGCGCGGGTGAAACGGGCGGCGGCGCGCAAACAACGCGCTGATGGACTCGATCCGGCCCAGGTGAAACGGGACGAGAAGGTGGCGAAGACCTCGGCCGAGGTGCACTCCTTCGAAGCTGTCGCGCTCGAATGGCTGCGCAAGACCGCTGCCGATCGGGCCGAAACCACCCAGGCAAAAAACGTGTCGTGGCTTGAGAAGAACATTTTCCCGGCCATCGGCGCCATGCCAATATCGGCCATCAAACCGCGCGACGTCTTGGCGGCGCTGCAGAAAATTGAAGCGCGGGGCGCCATCGAATCGGCTCACAAGATCAAGCAACTGTGCGGCCAGGTCTTCAGGTTCGGAGTATCCAACGACTGGGCCGAGCGCGATGTCACTGCGGACCTGCGCGGCGCGTTGTCGGCGGTACCGCAAGCGCACTATGCTTCCATCACCGAACCCAAGGAAGTCGCCACCCTGCTGCGCGCCATGTACAACTACAACGGGCATCCATACTGCACCGCCGCCCTTCGACTGGCGCCCATGGTTTTTCAACGACCAGGGGAATTGCGCGCGATGGAATGGACCGAGCTCGACCTGGATGCCGCCGAGTGGCGCATCCCAGGCACCAAAATGAAGATGCGGACCGATCACATCGTCCCGCTGGCAAAGCAAGCTGTGGCGCTGCTACGTGGCGTCGGCGCCATGAGCGGGCACGGGCGCTACGTATTTCCCAGCATTCGATCGGATGACCGGTGCATGAGCGAGAACACCATCAATGCCGCGCTGCGCAACCTCGGCTACACGAAGGAAACGATGACGGGTCACGGCTTCCGGGCAATGGCGCGCACAATCCTGGACGAGGTACTCAACGAGCGCGTCGACCTGATCGAACACCAGCTGGCGCACGCGGTGAAAGATCCGAATGGCCGCGCATATAACCGGACGGCGCATCTTCCCGCGCGCCACAAGATGATGCAGCGCTGGGCGGATTACTTGGATGGGCTGCGCGTGGCGGTTTAATTTGGCGGGGCTGATGGTCGGTCACCGGCGCCGGCACGACTATACACTGGTGCTGGGCGACGGCAAGACTGGTGCATGGACGCCGCACGACCTGCGCCGCACAGGCGCCACGCGGATGCAGCGTCTGGACGTGTTGCTCAACATCGTCGACCGGTGCCAGAACCACGTGTGCCTGGCAGCAAAGTGCGCCGGCACTACCTTCACCACGACTATGCCGACGAGAAGCGGGATGCGTGGGGGAGGCTCGGCGATCACTTGGTGACGGTCCTGCGCGTGGCGCCAGAGGCCTGATGTAAGCGGAGGCGGCCGGCCCGGTCGTCAGGCCAATTCGGTCAAATGAACAAGCTGGACGCGCTCGGCGATCGAGCGGCCTTACGTGCCACGAGCGCTGCAGCACATCCAGCAGCTACGAGGGGTCGGAGTGCAGACTTATATTCGTGTCTCGTTTGAATGCATCAGCAAGCGCCTGCTCAGCGATCCCGCTATCAATCCATTCTTGCACCCACCGCGTTGCGTGGTCGGTCGCCGCAGTAGCAGTTTCAAAGACTCCAAGGGCCGCAAAACTAATGAACCCCGTCGGCCCTGCAATCTGCGCCTCGGCCGAAAACTCGCCAGTAGCCGTAATGGTCGCGTCTGGGTAGATGACGTAATCAAGATATTCGACGTAGGGTCTCGTTGCCACAAATTCACTCCCTAGATCAAAAAAACGGTGACTTCCACGATCGGGCGCATCTGGATGAAACGCACCTAGCGGCCTGCGTTTCGTTGGCACACACGATGCTCGACAGCATAGTCCTATTACTTCAGAATTTGCCGGGCTGAAAACACAGCATCCAGCGCAGCACGAATGATCTTTCGTTCTGGCTCACTCAGCAGGCGAATGTCTGATTCAATCCGATCCCCGCTCTTTTGCACCGATGCCGACGACTCCGAACTTGACGCGTTGCCAAAACGCAACCAAGTCGGCTCAACTTCCAGCCATTCAGCTAAAGCAACTAATTTTTCTTGGGTTGGCAGAGCTTCGCCCATGAGCCATTTTCGTGCGGCGTGAGAGGTGACCGTCATGTGTGGGAAGCGAATATTAAACGCCCTAGCCAGCGCTGTGGGGCTACGGCGGTACGGTGCGAACGCTGCTGTGGCGTGCAGGCGGTCGGCAAATTCAGATCGGGCGATTTCGCCAGGTGTCTTCTTATTCATCGCAACTCGTCAAATTTTTCTGAAATTATATCCGCCAAAACGCATATGGTACGCAACGGCTCCCATAACACTTCCCGGGCGTGGGCAAGCGACTCAGTGCCGTAGCGCGACGGTTCATCCCTCCCCCCTTCCACTACCGAGTCAGCTCGGTTGCGGATGTGCCCGTGTGGAGGAATGAAAGCATGCTTCGCGCTTACTGCCCACCGAGGCTGAAACCGGACCTCCCGATAACGTCAGTCCGTCATCTAGACTGCCTTTTTAGCTCAACAGAATTTTTTTCCGAGCAAGATCGTAGGTTCGCGACCGTTCAAGGTTGCGAAGCCAGGGACACCTGACCTAGTCCAGCTCGATCATTATCCGGACTATCGCGCTGGGAAAACGGGTTAGCGCTGGGATCAACACCGTTCGTAGCGCCGCCATACGGAACATGCAGCAGATCGCCAATCCACAACACGTTTTGCATCGATAATTGCAATGCGGAGGACGGAATTCGAAGCTCGCCTTTACGGTGCATTTGATGCATTTGAGCAATTGCCCGCCTAACGATAAATTCTGTTAAACACATTTCGCTGGGTATCCGACTGAAATTTGCGACGGCAAACAAAAAGTCAACGCTATGCTTTTTCAGTCCCCCTCCGGAAAATCGGAGTATCCCGCGTTGGGACTCATCCACAATTATTGTGGAGACAAGTTTGCCAAAATGTTGTGAAACTAGATGATAGGCTGCTGTGGTCATTTCGCCACCCAAAGTCACAATTTAACATTGCTTTTTTGTAGAAGTAAAGGTCAGCACAATTCAAATTTAAGGAAAGGGCCCCCTCGAACGCAGCAGTAGGGCACCGCCGCCAGATCGTGTACCAGTGGCTACGAAGGCGCTGACTGAGTATGTCCTTCGAGAACGTGGCTGGTTTATTCGCCCCCTTCGATGCCGCTCAATTGCCGACCGTTGGACGAGGTGCTCGTCGCTGCCGTCTTTCATCGTTGACCCAAGGCTCGCGGTCAAGCTCACCGCGAAGCGCATCCAAGATGCAATCCCCGGTACGATCTAACGAGACTTGCAGCTGGTCAGTGAGCCGGACGATCGCACGTAAACGCTTTATTTCGCACAGCAGCAGCTTGATGTCAGTCACATCTTGGCGCTCGCCGATTTCATCAAGATCTTGTGGGGTAAGGGCAGGTCGGAAGGGCATCGCACACATGTACTGCTATATAAAATGACACTATATCAGCGATAATCCACGAGGGTCGCAGCCTTGAGCCCGGCGAGTTCCGCCTCCCGGCACTGGTAGTGCGCCAGCAGATCGGCGCTGATCATCTGCATGGGCGAGCGGTCCGGGCCGTCGATCCGGTGCATTTCCAGGATCAGCGGCCCGACCTCGATATCGTCATCGCGACATCGCACTGGCGATGCCGGGATTCCGGCATCGCTCACAGAGTAAGCGTAGGGCCAGTACCCTATCGAACTGAACGTCGGATTGCCTGATGATGGCGTCACACCGCTGGGAAGCGGCGTGTTTTTCAGGCAGAGGCCAGCTTCCCCGTTCAGCTTGGCCGTCCCGATCATGGAGTAAATAGCGGCCGCGCGCTCGCCGCCGCTGTCCGCGCCGGCGAACAGATAGTTTCGCCGGCCGATGGCGACACCGCGCAAGGCACGTTCAGCAGCCGAGTTGTCGATCTCGATCACGCCGTCGTCGCAGTAGCGCACTAGGGCCGGCCACAGATTGAGGGCGTACTGAATCGCCGCCGAGGTGTCGGACTTGAGGAGAACAGAGAAAACGGAAAAAATAGCACGCTAAGGTTTATCGTGCTTTCGTAGCGGTCGAAAATTCCCCTTGTCGATCTTTTGGTTCTGACGCCAAAAGGTAAGCGGCCAGCGGCCCCACCTTCCATCGGTGCTTAGACCTGTGTAGAGTTTGCGAACGGTAGCAGCGAGTAGATCCTGCTGTTCGGGCAGGTTGGAAGCTTTTCAAGTGTGTCGGCCAACCAGTGCGCAGGATCGAGCCCATTCAATTTCGCCGTCGCGACCATGCTTTGGATACCAGCGGCACGGCGGCCGGCCCGTTCCGACCTGGCAAACAGCCAGTTTCGCCCGCTCGCTACGGTTTTTCGAGGCCCTCCAACGCTAAAGAACGTGAATGCCGGTTTGGTTAGTTATGCTGCATAAAATATCACATATTCTTTACGCAATGTTACCGTTGGTGAACTTTACCAGCTATTTTTTTGATATGATTGATTTTCCTGCAAAGTCAAGTTGACCTGCAGTAACAACTGAAATATGAAAGAAATAATATGCCCATAAGTATTCATGTACCGAGCATAAGCATGGCAGATAGGGGGCAGTTAATGCTAACATTGCAGTACATTAAGCACAGCCCTAACTTTGCAATTTATTATCCGAACCTGGATGGTCTAACGATCCATGTAGGCTCACTCTTACCTACGATTGCCCTGCCAACGTCAGGACAGATCAGTTGGAATCCTAACCAAGGATTACAGGTAATTTCGGACACAGGTATTCTCGGGGTCCAGTCACCTGCGATGGGGCTAGTTCATGAAATTGCTCATGTCATTTTTGGTCACAATGAGGCACAAGCGACAGCGTTTGAAACACGTGTAGCCCGTGATCTAGGAGAGCCAACTCGCGCAAATTACGGCTCTATTGGAAATGAGGTGAGAGTGTATAATTCAACGCAGCACACCGACAATGGAGAATGGAAATCCTACGAACAAAGCGGAGCTACGAAGACCAGCGGAAACTACGACGGGAGTACTAATGCACCTAATATGGGATGGGGATACATTCCGCCACCTCCCGGTGCGCCTAAAGGTTGGACTTTTCCTTCGTCTCCGTTTGGCATGGATAGTAATGGTAACCTGCATGATGCAAGTTATTGGCAGATTCCTCCAGGTGGCCAAAAATCCGTGCCAAACAATGTCGATACTGAGATTTTAGAATTTTATCTCACACAAGAAGATCCGGCACCAATCGCCGCATTACCAATAGAACCTACCGATGCGCAACATGTCGCACCCCAAATCATCGGATTGCCCGAGTTGGCGCCCTATTGAATACAATACGGGCATTCCCGTTTTTATTGTGTTTCTGTATTGATTGGAGAAGTAATGAAGTTTTTCGTACTAGTGGCGCTTGCCATGGCGTCATCAGTTTGCATGAGTCAGACAACAATACCTGAAACCGAAAAGGCATTGGATAAGAAGCCAGGTTCTAGCGAAAGTGTCCCTATGCAAATTTCGCCGAAAACTGGGTATGAAAAAGCGCTGCCCTCGCTGCTGGACGATCAATTTGTTTGGGATCAATTCAAGCATCGCAGTACTCTGATCTGGGCTTGCAGGGGCTCGAAAACCGGGAAAATCGTGGCCAATTCGTATTGCGCCTCGCAACCTATGGAAGATTCCAGGTGGCCGGATAAAAAAACGCCTGAAGATTACACTGGCGTTCTTAGTTACTGATTAGGTGTAACGGCTCACGTTTGAAAACGGCGTGGAATGCGAGCACACCCGTTTTCAAACGCGAGCCGTTATACTTAGCGTGCTATTTTTTCCGTTTTCCCTGTTCTCCCCTTGCAGCGGCCAGCGGCTCGGCAAGGACTACGGGCAATAAGGCGGCCGGTGCTGGTGCGGCATCGTCCAGCAATCCGGCGCGCAGATCGCGCCGCCTCTTGAACGCCATGTTCGCATTGACCTGATGAGCCAACGCCAGCTTGGAGACCGACACGCCGGGCTCGCAAGCCGCAACACCGAGTCGGCGCTTGAACTGGCGTGAATAATTTGATTTGCCTTTGCGGCTGCTTGGCTTTACTTCAGTGTCCAAAGTAGTTCCCATCAAACAGTAGTGGGAACTACTTTGACGGGAACGGCAAACTACGTCCAGACGGTGCAGGCAAGACGCTTACCTCATAGGCACCCCGCAATGACGGCTTCAAGCTGGTCCTCGTACTTGAGGTGCACAGGGACGTCACGCGCCAGGGCCAGCACCTTCTCGCCGTCGCTGGCATCGGGCAAGAGCTTCTGGATGGCGAAGGTTGGCCGGGCAGGCGCTGCGGACACGCATTTGACCATCACCGGAACTTTAACCACAGTGGCGGCCGGCTGGGGCGTCTGACAGCCGGTCACCACCAACCCAACGCCAAGCAAAACAAGCGCGCACGCGGATCGTAACCCACTGATTTCTTTGGTAATTCGCATCGCAAAAAGCGCGAACGCGGGTAACTTCGTGTTCGCCACATTTACTTGCGCCATCATCGGGTAGCCTCCAAGATCAGGTTCACGGTCGGCATGGCCTCATCGCACGTGGTGGCGCGCGCGCTGGCGACCTTGGCCACGGCAGCATCGAAACGCCGGCCGGCGGCGGCGGCGTGCTGCTGGGCGGCCTGCCCGCGCGCCTCCGCCTCGCGCTTGGCATCGGCCAGAGCGGCAACAGCGGCGTTCTGGCGCTCCACTGCAGCGGCGTAGGCGGCGCTCTTGGCCTGCTCGGCGACCAGTTCCACCCGGGCGGCGTCACGGTCCCGAGCCGCTAGGAACCAGCCGCCGCCGGTCCACGCGCCCACCATCAGCAGGGCGGCCAGCAGGATCACGGCCACGATCTTCCAGATTCCGCCCGTGACGCCGGCGGCCAGCGTGCCCAGGGCGCTCATTCAGCACCCACGAGGCAGTAGTTGCGCTCTTTCTGGCGCCGCGTCACCAGCCCGGGCAGCTTGATGCCCTTGGCGTACGTCCAGCGCAGCAGCTCATCGCAGCCGCCCAGCGTGTCGCCCGCGTTCAACTTGCGCGCCAGTGTGGAGCCGCACAGGCTGGTCTGGCCGACGTTGTAGGCGAAGCTGACCAGCGCGGCGCGCCGGTAATCGGGCAGCGGCGCCCGGATGCAGTCGTCCACGGCATGGTTCGCCAGTTGCAGGGAGGCGGCAAGCATGGCATTGCACTGGTCGAGCGTGGCGCGCTGGCCCATCCGTACGCCTTTGGTTTCCCCGAAGCAGATCGTTGGGATCCCGACCGGATCAAGGTAGGCCGCCTGGCGCAGGCCCTCGAAACCGCCCACGATGGTGACGGCGATTGCGCACCAGCCGGCGCGCTGCTTATTTGTCAGTGCCATGTAATTCCTTCTGCGCGAGCAGGCGCGACACGTTTGCGAAAATGGAGACAGCCGCGGCGCCCCCAGCGAATACCCCGTTCGGCATGCCCTCCGGCTTCCAGATGGCCACGGCCACCTCGGCGGCGCCGAACAGTGTGGCCGCCACGTTGAATTTCACGCTCCAGGCTTTGCGCAGAACCGTGCGCCAGTCGTCGATGAGCCTCATTGCTTCACCGTGATCTTGAGCGCCTGCCACATGGCCAGTGCTACCCAGCCGGCGCCGGCCAGCGCGCCCGCCTGGGTGACCTTGATAAGCGCCTCGCGCACCAGCCGGTTGCGCAGCTCGCGCCACTCGATCACGGCTTCGTGATAGCGTCGGTGGCCGTCCGTGTCTCCGGATGGGAAGGCGGTTAGTATCTGCTCGGTCTTGCGCGTGTTATCGGACAAAGCCGTCTTGATCGACACCAGCATGGCGTCGCGCTCTTGATCGTTCATCATTCGTTGCCTTAAAAATAGGCCACCCGAAGGTGGCTAGAGGTGGAGCGTGCGGGCCTACTGGTAATAGTTGATCGTCACCGATCCGCCTGGCGGCACCACGATGGGGTATCCGTTGCCAGGAGTGACGGCGATGTTGTAGTGCGTGGAAGTCGGCGCAACGCCGCCGCTGATGCCGCCGGCAAAGGTGTAGCCGAGCGCGGTACTATCGCTGCCGTTCGTCGGCGAGCCGTAGTAGTTCCAGCTGACCGTGGCCGACCAGTTTTGCGAAGACCCGCCGCCAGCGATATTTCCGCTGCTCAGCCAGCCGGTTTCATACACAATCGTGGCCGATCCCGCGACCACGCCCGACAATGAGTAGCCAGCAGTGGCAACCGTGTACGTGTTGTTTGAATGCTGGCTGATGTTGTAGAAGGTATAGCTCGGGTTGCCACCGGCGTTGATCGCGTTACGCTGCGCAATCGCTGAATTTGTTGCAGAGGCCCAGTCATAGGTGCCGGCATTCGAGCCGCCGCTGCCGATGTACCAGAACACTGTTGCCACCGTCGTGCTCGCGCTGAGTAGGGGCGCCGCGCCGCCGTTGCTCCCTTTGCCGATCAGGCTGTCGACCATTGTGGTGGATGCGGGTGCCGTCCATGTGCCGCTGCTGGTAAAGGTTGCGGTCATGGGGATGCGCGCGCGCTTCCCGTAAAACCCGCTGCGGCGGGCGTCGATAGGCGTCATGATCAGCCTCGTAGCACTGACACGATGAGCGTGGTGCCGCCATCGCGCGTCGACACCATGACGTAATCGGTGCCGCCTGTCTGCCACGTGATATTCGCCGCGGCTGCAGTCGTCTGGATCACGCCATCGTACCGGATGAACCGCGCGCCCGCAGGCCACGCCGGATTGCCTCCAAGGGCGATATTTACCAGCTCAAGAAATTGCACCGCCTGCTTGCCGCTGGCCGGCCAGCCCGTGAAGCTCATCGTCTTCGCGCCCGACGCCGGTGCCACACGCTGGGTGCCACCGTTCGCATAGGCCACCGCAGTGCTCGTGCCGTTGTCGTAGAAGGTCATCGCCCGTGTAAGTTCCTGTAGATCGGACAGCAGCGCGAGGGTCCCCCCGGCCGCTGGCACAGTCAACGGAATAACTGTGCCCGGTGGAATCAGCGCGTCGCACTCGAAGCGAACCTGCTTCGACGCGTCAATACTTCCTTTCGCGATCGAATTCGTGTCGACGAAGGCAACGATGCTGCTTGCCGTCGCCGCGCTGCCTGCTGCCGCTCCCGCCCAAGATTGGGCTTGGTCCCTGTAACTCATGGAGGCATCGGCGGCGAGTTGTGCCGTATTTTTGTACCCGAGCGCGGCGTCGCGCGCTGTTTCCGCCGCCGTCTTCGCTGCGCTCGCTGCGGACTCCTTCGCGTTGACGTTCGCTTCCAATGCATTCGCCTGAACGCGCCAGGCATTGATCTCGGGCGGAAGACCCTGCTGCGCCGCTACGGATGCCGCTGCCTTCTCGCTGAACACGGCCGGGGTGTCCGTGAGCGGGTTCGGCGCCGGTGGCAGCGCGGTGATCACTTGGGTTATTGTCATATCAGTCCTCGGAATGAAATCGGCGCGTTCTGGCCACTGTTTGAAATCGGCACTTCCCACTGGTCGATGTAACCGTAGGCATAGGTCATTGAATATTTCGTAGAGCCGATGACGATCAGCTCGACATCGGTGTATTCGGTAAGCAGCCGGTGCGCCTCGTCTTCAAAGCCATCCGGTATGCGAACCTCGAAATTGAGGCGCTTGGCGTTCGCGCGCTTGAAGATGGTCACATTGCCGAATTTATCGGTGTCGACCGTGGAGTAGCTGAGCGTCCCGCCGGTCACGCCCCATTGCGTGGTGCCGATCGTCCGCGACTTTCCAACGAAGCACCCGCCTATCGCGGCATCGAGTCCAGCGTTCTCGATCGTGATTGTCAGCGACGACGCTGCGTAGGGCGGCACGCCATCGAACACCACATCACCGACCCTGATCGGAACCTCGTAGTAGAAGTCATACCAGTTCAGGACGTGATGCCGCACCAGGCTTTGCGTGCGCGTGTACCCGGTGCCCGACTGCGTGATGGTCGCGCTGGCGCCCTCGACGTTGAGCAGGGTAACGGTGTTGACCAGGCCGGGCGCTATGACGAAGCTGATCGAGTTCGGCACGACGGTTCGGCTGTTCAGCGCCTTGTCGAACGCATTCCAGCGATTCGTCGCGCTTTTGCGCAGCCACTTGGCCTTGTCGGTGAGCGCGTTGCCCAAGTTGCCCGCCGCCTGGGATTCGTATAGGTCGTGCACGTTGGCCGAAATGCTCGACACCACATCGCCTAGGCCGTAGGAGGTGCCCGCGCTGTAGGGCGCGTAGACTGTCCCCAGCGGCTTCCACCAGGTTGGCGAGGTGGCAGGAGCGTGTCCAACATTGCTCGCCAGGAGCCCCTGATAGACGGCCTGCTTCGTTCCCGTGCTTACACCAACGACGGCGCCCAGGACGTATGTGGAACCAGACGAATACTCTTGCGCCAGCCCCTCGGGCACCGTGCTGCTGATCAGCATGGCGTCGGTGATGGCAACCGGCCGGATCAGCCAGAAATCGGCGGCGCTCACGCTGGCACCTCTTTCGTGCGTACGGCGACGCCGCCATCGGACAGTCGGTCCTGCGTGTCGGCAGACCGCTGCGTGTTCGACGCAATCCTGTTGAGCACCGTCTGCTGGGCGGCGACCTGCGCGGTCAAGCGCTCGACCACCACTTCCAGCCCTCTGGTATCACCGCCCTGAACTGCCACGTTCTGCACGTATGGCTGGCCAGGCACCGCCGGCGCCGGCGTGCTCGCAGCCGCGCCGGCCGCGAGCACGGAGGGTTCGAGGCCGAACATGCGCGACAAGATGTTCCCGGTGTCGATCAGACTACCCATCGTCTGTGCGCGGACGCGGTCGCGGTCCATCGCTGTCAGCGCGTTGGCCTCGGAAAGGTCGAGTAACGATTTCGAAAGCTGGGGCAGGAGCTTTGCCGCCTCCTGGTCCCCCGCGCGCGCCTGCGCCGTTTTGATCGAAAATGCAGCCTGCGCATCGGCTATCGATGCCGGCGTGTTTTCGTTCAGCATTCCGCGAACGCGCGCGACCTCATCAAAGATCGACTCGGTAATTGCCCGGTAGGCGCTCTGGATCTGTTCAGCGGCGCGCCTGGCGTCGTCAGCAATATCCTGTTGCTCCTTCGCGGCATCCTGGGCAAGCTTGAGGGCATCCGCCGCTGACTTGGCCGCAAGCGCATCCGCTGCGTTTTTGTCCTGGATGGCAAAAATTGCTTCCTTCAAGGCCTCGTTTGCAGGATTGAGCGCGTCGAGTTCTAGTTTGCGCAATCCTGCCGTGTCGCCCTGCAGCTGCATCATTTCTCGCTCAAGGCCTGCCCGTTCCGCGGCGATGGCACGAGCGGATGCAGCAGCGCTATCAAGCGCGGCAGCCGCTTCCTTCGCTGCCGTTGCCTGGTCCTGCATGGCGTGCAGCTGCATGGCGAGCGGGGCCACCGTGGCGTCGAGGCCTGCAATCTCCGCGGCGCGCCGCTGCTCCAGCGTCATGCTGGCTTGCTCCAAGGTGGCGATCTGCTCCGCGTACGACCTCATCGATGCCGCCGTGGCTTCGTTTGCGTCCTTGGCCGCCTGCGCTGCAACAACGCTGTCGAACAGGGCGCGGTTACTTTCATCAAGCGCGTCCCGCTGCTTTGCGAGCAGCTGCGCGGACGTCATCGTGGCCGCGTCGTATTCTTCCTGCAGGCCGGCCCGCTCCTCGATCACCGCTGCCATATCCTTCGCACCCGGTGTGACCAGGGCAAAAGCTTCTTGCAACGCCATCAGGCTCGTGTAGGTCTCGGCGCCCTTCGCAGTGTTCAGGTCGAGCCCAAGCACCACTTCCTTGAACTGGTCCCGCGTTGTGATGCCGGCCAGGCCGAGCGCGGCCATCTGCTCGGCGACCTGCTTTTGCACCGGCGCCAGGCGCTCCGCCTCCGTCAAGTAGTTGTTGGCGAAGCCGGATGCCTGCTCCGACAGCGCGTCAATACCTCCCGCCAGGTCGATCAGGTATTGGCGCGCGGCCAGGCTGCTCACGCCTGTGGCGCCGAACGTCATGCCGATCGAGGACAGGGCCGAGTCCAGAATCGCCGAATTCGATGCGAGCCGGATTACCGTCTCTGCATACCCCTCGCCGACCTCGCGGAAACCGTTCAGGTCGGGGAAAACGGCCTCGGCCATGTCGTCCATCGTCTTCGAGATTGCAGCGTTCAGCGCCTCGGTCAGCGCATCCCCGCTCAAGCCCTTGAACGACAGCTTCGTCTTATCGATCGTCAGCGCATCGAGGGTGGCCGTCACGTGCTCGACGCGCACGCCGAGCGATTCCGCAGCGCTACCCAGCGCCGTTTCGACGTCGGTGAAAATCCGCGCAAACTGACTGGCGAGCGCGGGATCAAGACCCTGCGTGTTCGTGGAATTCTTGGTCGATGAGCCGAACAGGCCTTTTTTCTTCGTGTCCACGCTGGCGTATTGCTCATAGCCGGCGCCGGCCTGCAGGTCATTTACCCGGCCCCCGAACAGGATGCCGCTGTCCACGATCGTGGTTGTGACCTTCCCGAAAATAAAGGACGCAACTTTTTGCATCACCGAGGCCAACGGATTGATGCTACTCCCCAGTAATTGCGAATTGACGATGGCCTGGCCGTTCTGCTTCACGCCCGTCTGGATTCCCATATTCGACCCGTCGACCACGCCCGGCGCGCGCACGATGAGGTTGGTCAGCCCTTTCATGGATGCCTCGATCGAGCGCAGAGCGGACAGCATGCCCTGGTTGAGCGGGATCAAGTTGCCAGAATTGGCCTCCAGCATTTCTAACGACCGCTCGATTGACGCGGACCGCGCGTCCTTGTCACCGAACACGCCACCGGTACCCTGCTTTTTCTGCACATCTGCGGCGGCCATACCACCACCGCCGCCACCGCCACCGCCGGACATAGCCACCCCGACGCCGGCGAGCAGTGCGATTACTGCGGCGCCGGCGGCAACATTGTATGGAAATGGAAGCGAGGCAAGCGTCTTGGCGAACGCGGCAACTCCATCCGCCGCGGCGCGCAATCCGGAATTGATGATCGACTTTCCGGTCGCAGCGTCGTCAGCCGCCAACTCGGTCGCCCGGCTCGTGACGAACAGGCTCGTGAAGGCTGTCAGCAGCCCGCTCTTGGTCAACATCGTTTCGATAGCCATGGCCATTTCGGTGGCGCGGAAAGCCTTCTCGGCGCCCTCCATCACCTTGTAGCCGGTGCTGTTATCCTTGAAGAACCCCTTGGCCGCATTCGCCATATCGCCGTACGACTTCACGCGCGCCTGGGCGGACTGCTTGGCGGCCGCAATTTCGGCCTTCAGCACGGTCTCCGGGCTGTTGCGCTTGTCGTCCTTGACAGCGGCCAGCTGCGCGGCGATCGCCGCCTGAGCGCGGCCGTAGCCCGACAGCGCGGTGGTCAGGCCCCCGATGGCAGAGCCGATCTTGCCGAAGGATGCGGCCATGCCGGCCGCCGCCGACTTTGTGGCTTCGTCCAACTCCGCCATTACTTCGAGCAGTTCCTTTGCCTGGGTAAGGCCAGGCGCATCGCCGAGCGCGCCCGCGCCAACCTGTGCGTCGGCCAAGCCCTTGAGCGCATCGATGCGACGCTGAATGTCGGCAATGCCCTCTTCGGTGAGAACGGCCGCCTGTTTGGCCGCTTCGAGCTCCGCGATTCGCGCCAGCGTGATTGCCTCGGGGAGCATGCCGTGTGTCCGGATTTTTGTTAAGAGCGCCTCGGTTTCGGAATTGATAGCCGCGACTTCGCTGTCGGAGTTGGCGCGAGCCTGGGCCATAACCTGGTCTGCGTCGGCTTTGGCTTTTGCTGCCTTCGTGGCGATATCGAGCGCGAGCGCTTCTTCCATGATTTTCGTACGCAACTCGGCGGTGGGCGCGACTGCTGCTGCGCGCGCCGCTGCCATCATTTTGAGCTGGTCGGAGCCCAAACCGACCTGGCTGGCTTCCACTTTCAGGGCTTCGATAAAATCGTTCGCCTGCTTTATTGCGGCGGCGCTCTCTTGTGCCGCTCTTTTTGCTGCAGCGTCCCGTTCCCGCTTTGCCTCGGCGGCAATGCGTTTTGCCTGCGCGGCTGCCTCGGCGGTCTTCTTCTCTGCTGCCGCTTTAAGTTCGGCGTCCTTGAGATATGCGGCGGCCCGCTCTGCCGCTGCGTCTCTCTCCGCTTGGCTGCTGGCCTGGACCTCGGCCTCTACCTTTTTGGCCGTTTTCCCGACTTCAAGCCAACGCTTTTCCCAGGCGTCAAAAGCCGCACGGCCGCTGGTGGCGTCCTCCTTCATCGTTTTGTCGATGTTCTTGAGCGCGTCAAAGTCCAGGGTGACAAGCGATGCGACGGACGCGGCGATGCCGCCGATATCGTTGCCGATGGTTTTGAATACAAACGCGACATTGCCGCCCAGGATGACCAAGGCGCGGAACGTCTCCGTCAAAGGGCTGAAAGAATTTCCGACCTCTTCAGCGCCTTCCGCAGTCTTGAGAAGATCCCCTGCAAGCAAATTCAACATTGGCAGGAGGCCCGTTGCTACACGCGCGCCTGCGCCGGCCGCAATTGCGCCGAATTCGTCCAGCATGTCGTTAAACGCGGCTGCATCTGCCGAGCTTTGAGTCGTGATGCCCGACAGCTGCTGTCCCCGCTTGACCAACTCGGCTATTCCTTCTCCGCCTTCGTCCAGCAACACCGCGGCGTCCTGCCAGGATTTACCCAGGACGGCCGCCCCGAGCGCCGCGCGCTGCTGGGGGTCTTCTATATTCTTGAAGACGGTGGCGAATTGTTTGAAGGCTTCAATCGGCTCCTTGGCCGTAACGCCCAGCTTTGAGAATTTATCCGCGTCGGCGCCCATATTCGTTGCAAGCTTCGTGATCGAGGCCGCGGCTTTTTCCAGATCCGTCCCCGAAAGCTTGGCGCCGTAGCTCAGGCCCGCCAGGTCTTCAACCGTAATTCTGGTGCGCGTGCTGAGATCAGTCAGGCTATCGATCGCATCGAGCGATCCCTTGATCATTCCTGCGAACGCCGCGACCGACAGGGCGCCCGCAATGGCGCCGAGCGCCGTCTTGGCCATGTCGGCTGCCTTCGCCATACGCGTCGTGTTGTCCTCGACCGTGCGGCGTGCCTGGTCCATGTCGGTGCGGATCCTGGCGACGTCGGCCATCAGTTGAATTTCGAGCTGGCCAGCGAGCATGGCTTCCTCAGTAAAAAGAGCCACCAGGAGGTGGCGGGTTATGCGCTAGTCGAGCGCGGCGTCGATCAGCTTGGAAAGGTTAGGGGATCGGTACAGCTCGCCGTACGGCGGCTTGCAGGCCGAATCCTTCGCCGCGTGGGACTGCGCCAGGTAATCCTGCGACAAACGTCGGAGCAGGCCGGCCTGCCATGGCTGCAGGTCGATCCCGGCGTTCTCCTGCCATGCCCGGATCTCGGCCTGCGAAATAACGACCGGGCCATCCATCCCCGCCATGACAGGGCCGACTTCCCAAAAATAATTGATCAGGTACTCGCCACCGTCGATTGGTGGCATGTCCGGCTGGACTTTGTCGCGCTTGTAGCGGTCCAGCCGGGAGAGCTGCGCCCCCGCAGGCTTCTTGCCAGGAGGGTCCGGCACCGCGTGAAGCCACGCCGTCTGCCGGACGTACAGGCTCAGACAGTCGGCGAGGGCTTTTTGAAATTTCCACGGTCACCGAGAAACTTTTCAGCGTCGTCGGCAATGTGGCCGATTTCGATGTCGGCGTACGTTGCCTTGAACAGCTCGAAGCCCTTTTTGCCGTCCAAGCCAGCACCGCCGTTAAACGACGCGGTCACGGCGGCCAGAAACTCGGCGCGCTCGATATTCTTGTCATCGGCCGACTGCTTGCTCTCCGACTTGCCTTGCATGCGGCTGAACACGCGGGTGCTGTTGCGCTCATCGGCGGCGTGCTTGGCCTTCTGGAATTCCTTAGTGCCGGGGCTTTGCAGGGTGATGGTCAGCGGCTCGCCCTTTTCGTTGAACTGCGCCTCGCCCGATGCGTCACGGACAGGCATGTCAGCGGTAGCGGCGATGGCCAGATTTTTCAGATTGAACATGGTGATTCCTTTTCGTGGGTAGAAAAATGCCCGCGCGCGGCAACCGCTCCCCACGAAAGGAGACAGTCGCCGAGCCGGTGCTGTTGATGGCCGGATGGCCGTTGATGGTTAGATTGCGGCGACGCGGATGGTGTCTTTCTGGCGCAGCAGCGTCAGGGCGCCCTGGACGATGTCGTCGACCGCACCGTTGTTCTCGACGAACTTCGACACCTGGGCGGTGAAGTAGCGCAACGCGCCGTCCTGTTTGATCAGCTTGAACGACAGGATGTCGTACGTGCGGCTGGCGTCGTCGACGATGATCTGGCCTTCGTCTTCTTCGTCCCAGCCCATCATGAATTCGGATTCGCCCAGGGTGTAGCTGGCCTTCTTCTGAATCTGCTGCGCGGTGTCGACCGGGGCATGCGTCGAATTGTTATAGGCGCGGCCGGTGACCGAGCCCATGTTCGTGATCTCGCCGATCTTGGTCCAGGTCAGCGCGAGAAAGCCGGCCGCGTTGTAGGTTGCTGGTGCTGCCACGGAAACCCACAGGGAACTTTCCGCGACGGTCGTAACATTTTCACCGCTCATGATATTGCCTTTCAATGCAAAAACCTGCCGGGCGGAATGCTCAGGCAGGCAGGTTAAAAAACTTAAATCGGGTCGAAATACGTGACGCGGAAATCCCGGGTCTGCTCGAAGATTCCGGCGTTCTCGTCGCTCAGGTCCGGGCCGATAATGTCCCGCTGAATACCGGCAACAAGGATGCCGGCTACCACGCGCCGCCCGCCGCGAATTGCGCTGCCGACCAGGCGAATGATTTCGGCCTGCTGTCCGATATTCTTGGCATGTACGGTCACCTGGGTCCGGCTGGTCGTCAGCACGGTTGTTGCTGTGTCTGCGACGCGGCCGTGCGGTATGTTCGATACCGACTGGATCGACAGCGCGGGCAAGATCACCGTGGACTTCAACGTGCCGGCGACGATGCGCGCCCCGACGACGGCCGCCAGCGGCGCGTCGGCAGCGAGCAGCGCACGGATAATCTTCCAGTCGCTCATTCGGCCGCCGGCGCGGGGACGTTGATGCCTGCTGCAGTCAAGCGCTTGCGCACCTGGGCTGCGACCGCCTCGATCGCCTGGGGCGCTGTTGCGTCCAAGGCTGGACGCATGAACGGTTGAGGCCGCGCGCCCGGGTGCTCGACCGAGCGAAACGGCGTGCCGCTGATCGAAAGGGCTTCGGCGTTAGTCGGCTCGATTTTGTGCGGCCGCGTTCCATACTCGACCAGGTGCGCGTGTGGCGCCATGCGTCCGCCGGCCTTTACTGTGGCTGTAAGAACGCCACGCTTCGCGCCAGTGGACACGCGAATGCTTTTTTTCAGCAGCCCTTGATCAACGGGCACATTGGCCTTCGCCTCCTCCCGGATCACGACAGCGCCGGCGCGCAGCGCGGACCTCATGACGTTTTTCTCCAACTTTGCTGGCAACGTCGAGAGGAGGGCCGACAGCTCGCGGCCGCCGCGAATGTTTGAATCAGCCATGCTTGAACCCTTCGATCATAAATTCGTAGTGGACTCGGTCATCCAGCATCGCCGGACCCGAGATAATCTGTGCGACGCGGTCGCCGCGGCTGTGCAGGATGACGCGCATTTCGGTGTTGACTGCTGCGGCGGCCTGCATACGCATACGAGCGGGCTGGGTGGCCATATGCATGCCGTTCTTGGTCGACTCCGACCGACTGGGCAGCGTGTCCTGCACGTGTGCCCAGTACCGCACCAGAAAGTCGATCCAGTCGTCCAGCTCGACGCCGCTGTCGGGGTCCGTCACGGTGGTGCGACGCTGCACGGTTACCTTCTCGTCGCACTTGAACGGGGCGGCCATCAGCTATGCACCTTCAAACAGTCGAGCCCTCGGATAAGGTGCGGCGATTCCGGCGTGCCGGCCGGCGCGAAGTACTCGCGCACCTTGGCCAGGATGTAGCCCTTGAACGCCGCCGGCGTGCTGGTCTCGTCGGGTCCGTATCCGCAGGTCAGGGTCAGGGTCACCGCCTCCGGGCTCTGCTTGGTAGCCGGCCATGTGGCGCCGGCCGCAAGCGCGATAAAGCCGGGCTCGATAGACCGGTTGACGACATAGACGTCTTCGCTCAGCGATTGCGTGGCGCCGTCGACGTCAAGGTATTCCAGGCTGACCACTTCCACCAGCGGCGACGACGGCAGGGGAATTACCCCCGCGAAGCCTAGCGCCGTCACCGCATACGTGCAGTTGATGATCGAGCGGCCGGTGATGTGCTCGGCCTCAGCGGTCAGCGCGCGCACGCGGATCTCGATTTCCGCGTCCTGGTCATTTCCGTTGGCGCGCGCACTCGCGCGCGCATCGGCCATTGACACGGCCATCGCGACAGGAGGAGCAATTAGACGAATCGCCATCACTGGACCCCGTACACCGGCGCCGCGCACTTCTCGAAGCGGAACTTACGGAAGCCGATCTCGCCGGCGCCGCTGACGCCCGCCGCGTAAGCGCACCCGACCCGCAGCCGCATGGTGAAGGAGGTCACGCCTTGCAGTATCTCCATCGGGAAGCTGCGCAGTTTGAGCACTGGCGCCTCAGTGGTGAATGTCTGGATCGCACGCGATGTTTGCAGCAGGTATGGGAGTTGAGTGGCGCCACCGGCTGCATAAATCGTTAAGGTGCCGATACCATTTCCAGTGGTGCTAAGAATGCATGTTTCAGCGACCAGCTGCACATAGTCGCCCGCGGTCACGTTCGTGGGAAGTGGAACAATCTGGCTGATCTCGTGGTACTCGCCCGCTGCGCCCGCTCCGGATACTGCCATGGCGAACAAATCCAAGCCGCCATCAGGAGCGGGTTTAAACGAGGTCACGCAGACCTGCACGCCGCCGCCACTACGCGCGCCGGTCCACCCGTCAGGAATAGGGCCGGTAATACCGTTTGATCCAGACCCCGCGCCAGCCGATCCTCTCAGCGTCGGGTTGGTGTTGAGCGAGCCAATTTGCAGAACGGGATTCCACGTATCCAGCGTGGTGTATTCCGGGGCCTCGATCGGGTAGTCCTTGGACATTGCGTCGACGACTGCGCTGCCGCCGATCCATCCGCCGTAGGGCTGCGTGTGCAGGTTGTCGGCAGGGTTGAACACGCCGGCTCGGCCGCCGGCGCCCGACCCGACCACCCAGGTATTCGCGTTCACCATCTTGCCGTACGCGCTGACGAACTTGACGTTCTTCTTGGTAGCGCAATATGCCTTGATCATCTGCGAAACGTACGCCAGATTTTTAACGATTGCCGGCGTTGCCGATGGGTTCGGGAAAATCTCTTGGACATAGACCCGGCGCGCCTTCGCGGAGGCAATGTCAATTATTCCCTTGAGATTGGCGACGGTAACGTTGCATGCGGCGTCGGTGGTCGGCAGGTCATTGACGCCGCCCATGATCACAGCAACCTCGGTGTCCAGCAGAAACGCCTGAGGCGCAAACTTCAGTATGTCGGCCGAGCTGGCGCCAGCAATTGCGAAGGCTTCGTAATCGTAAAACGTATCCCCGAACGCGCCGGCGACCCATGCAACATAGCCGATCAGGTTGTAGTCGCTGGTAATTGGAGATCCTGCAGTTTGGACAGCAGAGGTGGCGTTTGGCACAGGCGCGGACGCACCACGCACGGCCAGGGTGATGCCGGAATTTGCGTATGCCCCGCTTTTCAGATAGTGCCAACCGCCGACGCTTACGTCCACATACTGGCCGATGGTGTCGCCGGCGGCCTGCCAAGCAACCCAGCCGCGGCTGTCGGTGAAAAGATTGCCCGCTACAGTTTGAGCAACACCACCATTGGCCCGGCCGTCTACCATGGCGTAAGCGATCCATGTAATGCCGCCGAAATTGGCAGCGCTGGTGATCGTGGTGATCGAAAACTGCAGCTGGTATTCGGGGCCGGTCTTGCCGGGCTGGCCGTGCTGCGTCAACGAATCGCCGACAAATACCGCGCGGCGGCGCGTGCCACCTGTCGGCACGGCTACCTGGAAGCCGGCACCGACCAAGGAGACGGCCCCGTTGGCATCGATTTGAAACGCGGCAGGCAGCACTTGTGGCGGAGGAATCGGTGGCACATAGCGAGCACCGCCAGTAAGATCGGTGGTTGCATTCAGTCCGCCGGCCAGCAGCGCGGTCGCCGTCGCGTCATCCACCGTCAGGATGGTCTGGGGGCGATGGCCCTTGTACGTTGAAAGCAGGCGGATGGTTTTCGACATGATTATTTCGCCTTCGATTTGTGGGTTTTGTTCAAGGCCGCGTCATCCATCTTGTTCTCAGGTGCGGCCGCCATCTTGGCGCCGGCATCACGCGAGTCGGCCGCTTCTGCCTGCGGCGTTGGCTCGCTCGCTTCCGCTGGCGTGTGACGCTCCTTGACGATCTCGACCAAACCCGCCTTTGCCAGCTCGTGCGCCTCGACCAGCTCGATCGTGTCTGTGTCGCCAGCGGCCATGCTCAGGCGGCCGTGCGAGAACTGGTCGATCGCTTTGATTTTCGTTACTGCCATGTCGTTCTCCTGGTGGCCGGCGGCCGTGTTGCGCCGCCGGCGGGGTTGATTACGCCAGCGCGCCTTTTACGAACGCTTCGGGACGATTGACCACCAGGGCCAGGCGCTCTTCGATCAGGATCGTGATCAAGTTGTTCACGAAATCGTCTTCGTTTTCCGTGGCGATGGCGACCGAGGCGAGCAGGCGGTCGAAGATCTGCGCGCCCATGCGGAAGGCGCCGGCCAGGAACGTCGCGATGGACATTGCCTGCGTGGTCACAACAGGGCGGCCCCACAAGGACGGCGAAAGCGTGCCCTGCGGGTTGCCGATGATGTACTGCCCGGTGGTGTCCTTCAGCAGCTCGATGCCTGCCCAGTTCGATGGATGCAGCACCAGACCATCCGCTGGATACTCGGCCAGCTCAGCCTGCAGGAGCGCCAGGCGCAGGATGTCGATGTGCGTGGCACCAGTGATGGTGATCGGCGCCACGTAGGCCGACGCCTGGGTGTAAAGGCCGTTCAGGTTGTTGCCGACGCCCGAACCCTTGAGCAGCTGATTTTCTTCGATCAGGCGCAAGCCATAGGTCAGGCGCTCGTCGATATATGATTGCAGCGCCGGGAAGTCGTCCAGGATCTCGGTGGACGCCTTCATGAAGTGCGCCAGCTTGACCACTGGCGCAGTGGATTGCGCCAGGGTGATGGTCGATTCCGGCTTGCGCGCGCCCTCGGCCACCGGCGCGGCGTTGTTGGTGAAGCCGGTTTCCTTCATGTAGGTGATCATGTTCGACGCGGTACGGCCGGGCGCGATCAGGTCGCGGACCGTCAGGCGGCGCTGTGGCTGCGTGATGATGCCCGGTTGGCGGTCGGCCAGCACGCCGGCGCCGGTGCTGGTGGTGGTGATCGCCTTGGCTTCGATATCCACACTGATGCGGCCACCCTTGCGGCGAATTTCGCCGGCTTCGTGTGCCTTTTTGAATGCGTCGTGCTCGACGAACTGCGCACCCAGCGACTTGGCGGACTGATTCTGGGCGTCTCCACGGCGCGCCTGCTTCTGCTGCACGTCGGCGAGTTCGGCGGACAGTTCGCTTGTCTTGGTCAGCAGTTCGTCGACGGTTTGCTTGACGCCTTCGGTCATGGCGATGCCGCGCTGGGCTTCGGCCAAGGCTTTTTGGCCGTGCTCCTTGAGCTGGTCGCCAATTTTCGCCAGTTCCTGTTTTACTTCGATTTCGGTAGCCATTTTTGTTCCTAAAATAGAAAAGGCCCGCGAGTGGCGGGCCTTGTTGAGGGGCAGGGTGAAACGGGGTTACGGAATGCTGAACTCCTTCAGGAGGGCCAGCGTCTCGCCAAGATCGCCCTCGGCCTCGCACCGAGTAAGCAGTTTCGACAGGCCACTGCCGGCGATGGCTTTGGCCTGCGTTCGTGAAAAGCCGCCTGCATCGCACAGGAACTTTTCGAATTCAGGAAGTGTCGGCATGCGCCCAGCCTCGATCAGGCTCTTGACGTCGGCCACGCGCGCGTCATCGTTCGCCGGGTTAGTAACCACGCTGATTTCCACCAGCTCGAGCTTCTGCAGCGTGTAGACGCCGGTGTCCTTGTTGACGCTGTGCTCCTTGACGCGGTACCCGATCGACAGGCCGGTGATCGTCTTGGTGCTCATGCCCTTGTGCGCCAGACGGGCATACGGCGCGTCGTCGAGCCACAGCGACGCCTCGCCGAGCAGCCCGTAGTCATCTTCTTTCAAGGCCTCCCACGCGCCGATCGGCTGATCCGACTGGTGCTGCCACAGCACCGGCACCGTGCGGCCGGACTTCTGCCACTTGGCCAGGCTTTCCGCGAACGCGCCGGGGGCAACGATGTCGCCGCCCTTGTCGATGACGTTGAACACCGAGCCGTATCCGGAGAAATTGCCTTTCTCGGTCAGGCTTTTGAGCTCCAGCTCAATCGATTTATGCAGAATGGTCATCGTCTTTTTCCTTGATTCCAAGCCAGGACAACATGGCGGATTTCGCCGTTTGGGCGGTACTTGTGATCTTGCCCAGCATCGTGAGTGGCACCAGATTGCTCTGAATGACCAGCACGTCGCCGCCTTCCAGCGGCGGGTCGTTCTCGAGCGCGCGACACTCGTTCGGCGTCTTGATGCTGTTTTGAATTGCGGTCGAATACACCTGGAACCGGGTCACGCTGTCACCGCGCAGCAGGCCCTCAACGCTGTATTCGGAGAAGAAGCGTGCGCGCTCGGCCGGCTTCATCAGCGATTTCTTGATGCCCTGCTCGATCCGGACCATGTAGGCGCGCAGCACGTACTGGATCAGATTCAGGTTGATCTGCTCGCGGCCGGTGCCCCAGTTCGATACCGCGGTTCCGTGCCCAATCATCGACGGCGGCATGCCGAACCAGCGGCACAGGTCTTCAACGCTGAACGAACGGGTTTCCAACATCTGCGCATCGGCCGGGTGCATCGAGAGCTGCGTAAATTCGGCCCCACCTTCGAGCAGCTGGAGCTGGCCAGTGCGGGCGTCACCAAACACGGCACCCATCACCTTCGTTTTCATCTGCTCGCGTTGCTCTTTGTTCAAAAAATCCTTGACGGAGACCACGCCCGCCGTACGCATGTTGTTCGTGAACGTGCTGGCCGACGCGTTCTCGGTCGCCGTGGCACCGCACATCGACCGCCAGCCGGCCGTAATAGGGGAAATGCCCATCAGCCCATCGGTACCGAAACCCTTGATGTGCCAGATTTCGCCTTCGGAAAATTCTTTCCGACCGCGCGGATCCGCGTACAGGTAGGTGAGCGCACCGTCCTCGCTGCGGCGAACGGTCATCAGGGCGGGATTCAGCGGGTTCAGCGCAACGATACGGCCGGCGGCGCCGTAGCTTTTCAGGCAGTACGCGTTCCCCCACAAGCAAATCTGCGATACGACCGCCTCCCAAAATTCGACGGCGGTCATATCGGCATTCGGCGAATCGTGCAGCAGGTAGTACAGCGGGTGCTCGCGGGCCACGACGCGGATTTCGCGCCCGTTCACGACCTTGCGCTCGTAGGTGATCAGCGGCAGCGTCGCGATCGTTTCCGCGATCAAGCGCACGCACGACCAGACCACTGACAGTTGCAGCGCAGCGTTCACGCCAGGCGTGCCGGTGCGCACGTCGCCATGATTGATCGCGATGTCCTTATTTGCGTCGCGCACGCCGCGATAGGCGACGGCTTCTCGGATCGAGAAGTACACGCTTTTGAGCGCCACGCCACCGACCGCCACCGCCTTGCTAAATAGATTCATGCGTTATTGGTCCGAAAGGTAGTCGTCGAGGGAGCCGCCCTTTTGAGGTTCAGCCGTCTGCATCACGCCGATTGCCATAAGCAAAGCGACGATGTCATCAATTTTTTCCGGCGCCTTCTTTTTGTCCGGCGCCGTGTTCATGTTCTGGTCGGTGCGCGCAATCAGGTTCGACGCGCACCAGTTCAGCACCGGGTCGTTGCCGTGCGCCAGGTTCCCCTCGACGTACGCCACCTCCAGCGCTTGCATCGCCGGGTGATAGCTCTTACCGCCCTGGATAAACTCCTGCAGCGGCACCTCGGCCGCCTGCAGCTTCTGCACCAGCTGCTTGGCGTTCCAGGAGTCGAATCCGATCATCTGCACGTTGAACCGCGCAGTGGCCGCCAGAATGCATTCCTCAACGGCGTCGTAATCGGTCACTTCGCCGCCCGACTCGATCAGGATCCCGGCTTGCACCCACGCCTGATAGGGCACCAGCCCCCGCTCTGTGCGTCCATGCACCGCGGCTGCCGGCACAAACCGCCAGCCGTGCGTGTAAAGCACGCCTTCCACGTTCCAGACCAGCCGAAACGAGGTCAAATCGCGTGTGCTCGCAAGGTCCAGCCCGCCCCAGCAGGGGTATTGCCGCAGCCATTCCAGGTCAACGGCGCCGGTACAGGCCTTCCATTTGACGAGATTCACCCAGCCGCCGGCCGCCGCCGAGGGGCGATTGAGCCGTTTAATCTTGAATTCCGCATGCCGGCCTGGCATTGACTTCGCCTCGACCGCCTCTTTCCGGATCTCCTTCATCAGGAGCGGGTTCACTTCCATCAGCGGATTCGCCTTGATCCACTTCGACTCGTCGAAATCGTCATCCGCCGGCGTGCCTTCGCCCTTGTCCTCGTCGTCTACCGCGAAGTAGATGGCCAGGAAGTGGTCAGCCTCGACGATGCCTTCGAGCAGCTGCTTTGCGAAGTGGCGAATCTCTGCCCACGGCCCCGGGCTCTCGTAGCCCTCAGTCGTCGTGTACAGGAACAGCGGGTTGCGGCGCGCGCCAGCCGCCGACTTGAGCACGTTCAGCAGATCATGATTCTTGTGCGCATGGATCTCATCGATTCCGCAGTGCGACGGATTCAAACCGTCCTGCGTGCTGGCCTTCGCATTGATCGGTTTGAATGTTCCGCCGACTTCGTAGCGCGCGATCGCGTTGGCGAACGGCTCCAGCGTGAAAGCCTCGCGCAGATCCGCCAGCTTCTCGACGATCCTCTTGGCGACGTTGAAAACGATGCGCGCCTGGGAACCGGTCGTCGCGGCACTGATCACCTGCGGCCCGTTCTCGTTCTCGCAGCAGAAGCAGTACAGCAGGATGGCCGAGCACAGGAAAGACTTTGCGTTCTTCCTGGCCACCGCGAACAATGCGGTCGTGAAGCGCCGCGTGCCGTCCTGATTGCGGAACCCGAACAGATTCACCACGAACAGAATGTGCGACGGGTGCATGACCACGTTCTCGGTGTCCCATGTACCCTCGACGTGCGGCAGCTTTTCGATGAAATCGCAGGCGTCAACCGCATGCCAGGAGTCGAAAGTGAAGCCGTTTCCTTTCTTTTTCGCGCTTTTCAGATCATCCAGAAAGCGCTTTGCCGCCAAGCGGACCCACTTGCCGAACCGTTTTCGGTCCGTATCAGCGACCGCAGCCTCGGCATATTCGATGGCGATCGCGATGTAATCACGCTGTTCGCTTGCCATTGCCGGCGAACCTGTTCCCTTTGTCTGTTTCGCCAACTGGTTTCACCTTGCCCTGTGCCACTGGCGTCAGCCCGAAGTCGTTTGCCAAGTTCCGCAAGGTGCCGGCCATGCTCGCGGTCGGCGCCTCGCCCGCTGCGTACAGCTGAACGATCTTGCCGTGCAGCGCGCACATCATGCCGAGGGAGGAAAGCCCGCCTTCGGTCAACAGCCGGTTCGCCGTCAGGATCGCGGCGAGGCGGTCCCACTCTTTGATCGCGTGGGCATTCGGTAGCCAGTCTGGCGCCGGCGGCACGTCCGAGAGGATCGGCAGCTCGGCGTTGCCCTCGGTCTTGCGGTCTTTTCGTTCCGTGCCGGCGACCATTTTCAGGCCGGCGGGCTTCCTGCCTGGTCCTGGCATGTGTCCTCCAAAAACCGTTTTTCTATCTTGACCGTGTGAAAAAATGGGTAGAGCGCGGTCCTACGAAGTGCAACCTTGCGCAGTTTTGACCCACCCCGGCGGGTTGTGTTTCTGAAATGTTGTCGCACAAGAACTTTCCCGCCGACGGCATGGCATAGGAGAAACATTCTCGTGCGACTGATTTTCCTGCCGCATCGCCCCTACTCCGGGGTGACTGACCACCCATCGATGCCGATGACTACCTTGGGGCGCTTGGCCTTCCCTTGCTCGGCTTCGGTCTTCACCTCGTGGCACGGTGCGCAGATCGCCTGAAGGTTGCTGGGGTCGTCTGTGCGCGCGTCAGACCATCGCAGCGCTGCGCACTTGGCCTTGCTGATGATGTGGTCAACTGCGTACGCGATGACGCCATAGCGGCCCGCCTTGAGGCAGACTTGGCACAGGCCGCCGTCGCGCTCCATCACCACCTTGCGGACTCGGTCCCATGCTGCACCGTAGCCGCGTTCTTGCCGGGATAGCTTCGACCAGGCCATGTAGCGCTACTCCTTCCCGTCAGGGCGCTGTTGAACGGCCCGGCGCTCGAACAGGGGCTCGCGCAGCCACGGGCGAACGATCCAGCAATACGCCAGCCCTGCGGGCCACCCAAGCGCCCACCCGAGCGTCGGATACATGGCGGCGCCGATGTAGCTCAGCACCACGAGGATGCAGGCGGTTACCAGCCGGACAAGCGCGCTGGTCATCAGAAGGCCTTGCCGCCGGCGCAGTGGCGTGCCATGTATGCGGCGTGTGCTGTCTCGGTGCGGTCACGCATCCATGCATCAAAGCCATCGGGGCCGGGCTCCGTCATCTTCTCGATGCGGATATGCCCGCGCTTCACCTCGGTGGCGATCTCGTCGCCTACCAAGTACGGGGCGCCTCGTTTGTCAGGGGCGTAACAGATTGCCTCGCCGGCATCGTCGTCCGCAAAGATGCAGCCGCTTAGTTGCTCGCCGTTCAGGTACACGTCGGCGGGCAGCATGGCGGCGTTGTAGTCCGGGTGCTGCGGGTCACCTGAGATTCTCATGGCTGGTCTTCCGTTTCGTCGTTATGCGGGATCAGGCCCCAACCCAGTTGCCGGCGGATGTCGTCGGGCTGGGGCGGCGGGTCGTCGTGCTCAGCGTGCGTGCGCTGGTCCATGTAGCCGCGTACCTTGCGCTTGTCAGGCTTGTTGCTCTGCGTCATAAGCTTGTCTCGTGTGCTGTGGGTGATGCAAGGTCGGATACGATGAGGTACGCCAACTTGGCGAACTCACCGAACAGGAGCCCTATGCCAACGACTAAAGATGCATTCCATGCCGCGCACAATGCGCTTTCTACCATCGAGCTGTATATCGGGTTTAACCAAGGCAGTAGCGATTTTGAGAAGCGCAAGAGTGAGGTTGAAACCGCGCTGCTGCTTGAGGCGCAGAACTACCAACAGGACGCGCCTGGCCGACGTGTGCTAACAGCCATGGCCGAAGCCGTACAAGGGATGCATTTAGAAAAAGCCCCGGCGTCATTGCTGAGGCAGGGGCTTCCCGATTCAAAGATAGTAATTGGTTAAGCGATGAAAATCGGCCCTATCATGCGATCTGCCGAACGCCCGTTACATTTATCTGCAAAGGGTAGCATTTCAAATGCTACCCTTTCAGCGTCGCAGCAGCATTTGGCGCGCCCCAATGCAAAAAAGCCCACGACCATATTGGGTGGGCTTTATTTCCGGGCGCAAGAAGTCCCGATGGCAGCCATTCTACTATCGCTCGTAGCTATGTCAATGAATTGTGGAAATATATTTTCAAATTATCCGTTTCGGAATCGGCGTGCGCCGCGTATCTGGTGCGCCGCTTGCCGGTGCTAATCGCTGCTGCAACTGCTGCCGCCACTATCGGATGAACTCGACGAGCTGGACGAACTCGAACTACCAGACGACGAGCACGACGAACTGCTGCCCCTGGCGCTGCTGGCCCAATCGCCGGAGGCACCGCCCCCATCGAACGTGCCGCCCTGGCCATGACACGAACTGCGCGGCGCAGGGCTGTACGAAGCCGCCGATGGGAACGTAGGGACGTCATGCACGACATACCCGTTGTCGCTGCTATGTGGTGAATCGCGGCGACGCGGCGGTGCGGCAGCTGGAACCGGAGATTGCGGTCTCGCCAATTTCGGCGAGACCTCGTTCTTCGGTCCCGGCGCAGGCAAAGCGTGAGGCCCTGGCGCCGATGGGTGGCCTGTCTCGCAGTATGGCGTTGCTTCGCCCTGCTCAACAGCGCCGATTGCATTCTCGGTAAAAACCGCAGGTGGTGGCGGTGGCGGCTGGTGCGCTTGGGTATTGCGCCTCGCCGAGAGCTCGCGGACAAATCGGTTGTGCTTGCGGTTGAGAGCCCAGAACAAAATCACAACAAACGCCAATACGCACGTCCAGATTGCTAAGTAGATCATGAATGCCTTTCGTTGTGCCGCCCGGATCGCGGGGCGGCCGGCGCGCTATTTCGTTGGCTGCGCTGGGCTGGTGTCGCCTCGGGATGGCGTGCTGCGCAGGTAGGTGATCAGATCGGCAAAACTCGGGCACAACTCTTCCGCACGAAACGTCCCGCCGCTGTCGATTTCGCGACGTATTGCCGCGATCAAGTCCTTCGGTGTATTTCCAGCGATCTGCTTGGCCGTTGCCTTTGCCTTTCCCTGGAGTCGCGCCGCCTCGACGTGCTCGGCGATAACGGCGCCGGCGCGGCCGCCGCTCTGGCGCACGATTTTCGCCGCGTTGCTCGCGCTGATCTGCTTTTCGGTAACGGCGAGCTTCACGTCGCTGTTTGCGTCCGCAAGCACAAGGGCGTCGCTGACGTTCTGCACAGAGCGCCCGACCGCCTCCGCGATCGCGGCCGGTGTCCAGCCCCAGCCGACGAGCTTGCGATACTGCGCCGAGCGCTCCAGTGGCGTGAGGCCCAGGCCCTGGGAGCTGGTGATCAAGTGAATGACCCGTTCCGCATCGCCGCCGCGAAACTGCTTGGCGCCCAGCTGGAAACCGCCGTCAGGCTCGCGGACGTCGGGCTCGGCCAGCCATTCAACCGCCGCTGTAACCCGATGATGCCCATCTACCGCGATGATCGCGCCCTCCTCGATCCGCACCTTGATGTCGTCAAGCTCGTGCCCGGCCCGCAAGGCGCACTTGATCGACTCGACGTGCTCGCGGTTGATCGCACGGTTAAAGCCGGACTCAAACTGCACCAGGCGCGGATCGACTCCCCAGCTTTTCACGGTCGACACGCCGAGCATGCCGCGCTCTTTCATGACCTTGAGCGAAACCGCTGGTTTCTCGCTGCGCTGGCTTTTTGGCGCCGACTCGTTTATTTGACCCATTCTGTTCTCCCATTTTTTTGGCGGAATACGCCGCCTCGCTATGCTGAATATTCTGTACGCTCAGACGTTGATGGCTCGGCTTCCGGGGCCGAGCCAGGACGTCAACACGCCACACGGCTTTTGAGTATCCCGAACAAGCTGTCGACCGCTTGATCGAAAATGGCGTTAAAGTTGGCGCGCCAGACGCCACGCGTCTGGAGACCGTAGTGCGTCATAACCGCTTCGCGCTCGATGACGTTCAGCTCCCAGATAGCCGTATGCACCTCACGCACCAGGCGCTTATTGACCTCGATCTCCATGTCCTCGAAGCTGTGAATGCGTGCGTCTGGGGCTCCCAGGCATTGCCGTGGCGCGCCTTCGGCAAGCGGCTCGCCAGTCCTGATCCAGTCAGCCCATCCATCGAGCAGCCGCACCACATTCTCGTAATGCTCTTGTTGCACCGTGTTTCGAGCGATCGGCGGAAGGGTCGCGACGCGGATCGGTTTGAGCGCCGGAGGCGGGTTGTCCTCGGTCACGTCGACGAAGACGATGTCCGGTACGCGCGTGGTCGCGCCGCGCCACGCCAAGGTAAGTTTTTCTCGCTTTTGCATTTTTGTCCTTGTAGGGTCAGATCAGTTCGAGCCGAAGCCGCGGCGCGCTGGCTTCTCTTCCCTCGACTGCGGCCGCCACGGGTACGGGAGATCGTCGAACCGGGTCTGGTTCCCGGTGTAGCCCAGCGCAATGGTGCCGGGCTCGCCCTGGCGCTGCTTCACGGACTGGACCTCGCACAGGCCCTTGTCCGGACTATCCGGGTTGTAGACCTCGTCGCGGTAAAGGAACAGGATATTGGCCGCGTCCTGCTCGATGGATCCCGACACTGCCAGGTCGGCCATGATCGGGCGGCGGTTGGTTCTTTTTTCGCACTCGCGGTTTAGCTGGCAGAGCAGCACCACTGCGCATTCCAACTCCTTGGCCAGGGCCACCAGCGCGCGGGTATGCTCGCCCACTGCCTCGTAACTTTTGTCGGACTTGCCGCCGACGATGAACGAGAGCTGGTCGACCACGATCAGGTCCAGGCCGGCCTTGCGCTTTACCGCGCGCGCCTTGGCCCGAATTTCCAGCATGTTCAACCCGGTCTTGTCATCGATGAACAGGTTCAGCTCCTGCGATTTCTTGAACGCGTGCGTCATGGCGGTCCAGTAAAACGTGTTCTGGCTACCCGGCGCGTCGGCCTCGGATGGCTTGCGCAGCCACTTGATCGGAATGCAGCCCATCGCCGCTATGTTCCGGTCGTTGACCTGGTTGCGCGCCATTTCCATTGACAGGAAAAGCGATGAACCCCAGCCGGCCACATTGCGAGCGATGCCCAGGCCGGCCGCAGTCTTGCCCATACCAGGCCGGGCGGCGATCACCGTCAACGTTCCGCGCTCCAGGCCGCCGTCGAGCATGGCGTCCAGGTCACGGTGGCCGGTGCTGATCGGCTTGATCGTTCCGTCCATGCGCTGCTGGAGCACATCCGCGTAATCGCTCAACATCGAGTCCATGCGCATCGGCTCGCCCGACGTTTTCCGATGCGATAGTGCTTCGAGCTTAGAAGCCATCAGATCGACGCAGGAGGCCGCCGATTGATGGAATGCCGCCAGCTCCCGCATTTCGTCAGAAAGTGCCACCAGCGCCCGTTTAGAGGCCTTGTCGGTCACGATTGCCGCGTGTTGCGCAATGTTCGCGGCGCTAACGGACGATTGGCGCAGCGTTGCGAGGTATCGGAGGCAGTCGTCGACCTTGTCGGCAAGCTTCTCGTAGACCGTCAGCGGGTCAGCGCGGCGGCCGGCGACAACCTGGCGCCGGATTTCCTCGAAGATGAGCCGGTGGTCATTGCGCCAAAAGTGGCTGGCATCGAGGTCTGGGGTGCGGTCCAGTGCGTCGTTGTCGGCGAGCAGTGCGCCCAGGACGGCCTGCTCGGCGCGGATCGATACGGTGTGGTCTTCGTGCTGGTCGGTCATGGTGCATCCCTGTGGTATTTGTTTTCAAGCGTCTTCGCAAAGCCGCTGGCGGAGAAAAGGAAATCGATGTCGGCAACGAAGGCCGGCTTGCCAGGCGCCGGCGGCGACAGGCCCGTCAGGAACCGAGACGTCGCGCAGATTTCGAAGAACTGACGCCACGCTGCCAGTCCCTCGGCCCTGGTCGCATAGCCGAACGGTTCGCAACGCAGCTTCGATGCCTCCACCCAGCGCGACCGGATAGCGCTCTTCCTCGCAGCGTTCACCACCTTTGCCCGGGGGTTGCTTGGCAAGAGTTCGTGGTACAGCTCGACGAGTTCTGCGGTCGGGCATTGCCGAACGTTGTCGCTTGTCGACGATGCAGTTGAAGTTCTAAAGGATTCAGGAATCAGGATTCCACATTCAGGAATCAGGGCGTTATGGGACTGAGGGATAACTTGCTCTAACGGTGGGCTAACGTTATCCAACGTTAAGGCACTGTTATCAACCTCCGAAAGTGACCGCTCCTTACGTGAAATCCCCGTTACCCCACCGTTCTTGCTGCGTTCGTTCACGGTGAAATAACCGGCCGCATCCGGCAGCACACTGTCCTTCTCCGTGGAGTGCGGCGCCTGATGCTTGCAGAAGTTCAGGATCTCGATGACCTTGAACTCGCCGACCTGATATCGCTTTATGAACCCGCTGTCAGCCAGCAGTGCCAGCGCCTTGTCGCAGTCGACGTCATCGGCTGGGAAAATCTCCATCTTGATTTTCCTGGGACGGTCGACCATGCGCCCCTCACGGTCAGCAATCGTCCACAGACCGATGAACAGCAGGCGTACCTCCAACGGCAGCTCGACCAGCTCGTCGTTCGTGAAGAAGCCAGGCTTGATGTTGCGCGCTCTAGCCACCGTGCACCTCACTCTGCGACTCAGGCGATAGTGCCGGCACTGCCGGTGCCGCTGCCACAAACAGGTGGCCGTAGCGTTCCAGGCTGGCGTACTGGCTGCATACGTCACCTGTGATCGTGGGCTCGGCATACTGCTGCCCTACTCCCTCCGGCGCCAGGATGCGCACGCAGCTGATGCACTTGGGCGTCAGGTCACCAATCGAGCCATGGCACTTGGCAATGTCGGGACGCGCCACCAGGCCGGCTGCGCGCGAGGCTGCGCAAATGTCCATGACCACTCTCATTTCCTTATGCATTGCTGCTCCCTGGTGTGGTTGATTTGTGCGTGACGGGCAGGTCGCTGAGGGTCAACACTGCTGGCTCAACCGGCTGCCAGGGACAATCCGCCCAGGCCACCAAGGTGTCGGCCTCACGTGCCGGCAACGCCTTCTTGCGCAGCTCGTGCGACTCGCCGCAGCAGCGCATGCCATGCAGGCGCGTGTCGGTCAGATACGGGGCGCGTGCCATCACGGTCTCGTTGATCTGAATAATCGTCGTCTCGGTGCCGTTCAGGTGCGCGTCGTCACCGGTGACGTTTTGCCAGATGCACAGATCGCCGACCTTGAGCGAGCCGTATATGCGCTGCTCGAATTTCGTCTGCAAGAGTTGTTGGAGATTCATCGTTTGCTCCCCTCAGTTCGAAATGGCTACCAGCGCATCGTCGAGCACGCTGATGTGATAAGAGCCGACGCGGCCGTACCGACCGTCGCCGACCTCGTCGACGGTGATGCCGCGCGCCTTGCTGAGGGCCGTCGCTTTCCGGCCGAGCTTGCCCAGCTCGATTTTGCTGAGGCCCAAGTCCCTAAAAAGGGAATAGCCGAGCGCCGTGAACGACTGCACGCTGGCGACCGCCGCGATCTGGTTGGCCTCGATGCGCTTGATGCTCTCGGCTTGGGCCGCGAGTTCAGCAGCTTGGGCCGTCTGTTGCGCCTTGATGGCCGAGCTCTCGAACAGCAACGCCACCAGCGCACGGTGTTCCGGCGACAGGCTGGCCATCGGGTCGGCCACAGCCGCTTCCAGTTGGACCAAGCGGTCATACACTTTGGTCTGGACTTCGAGCGATTCGCTCATCACCATGAGCTCGGCTTCCCGCTTGGGCAGGTAGTAGCACGGTCGTTGTTGGCCATTGCCGCCGGTGTAGACGCCCTTAAATTTTAGGGCGTCAATTCCCGGATGTTTTTCAATCTTCGCCATGAAGTTGTCGTGCCGTAGCTCTGCGCGATCCAGGTCGCGGACGGAGTTAATCAGCTCGAGCAACTCGATGCTGGACATGGTCGGGGCGCTAGGCTGCAAAGCGGAGGCGTGCAGAGTCCCCGCTGCCGGCGTGCCGGCGGCTGATGTAATGTTCATGGGGAGTCCTTACGCGTTCTGGCGCGCGGCGGTCAAACTGACCACCAAGGCTTTGATTTCGGATTCGCTCTTGCCGGCGATGCGCGCGGAAATGATGGCGTCGATCTCATGGGAAGGATGCCCAACGGCGCGCGGCCCGAACTTGATCGTCGGGGGCAGGATCGCGCGGGAAATGTGATTGTAGAAGGTCGAGATCTTCATCCCGAGACGCGCTGCGGACACTTGCGGGCGAAGGACTTGGCTTAGCATGATTGCACTCCATTTAATGCCTGTAAAGGCGATAGAAGCATCATGGATTGAGGCGACACCAAGAAAATCGAATTCGATTTCTAAATACTTGAATTCGAAAAAAATCGCCTCACTCGACTACTACTTGCCTGTCCGCTTGCGCCCTACCACGACTTCGCGCCGCGCTACCGCAGCGGGAATCATGTTGAGCTTATCGCGGATAGTTGGGCTGCTGACGCTAGCTCCAAGCAAACTGATCAGGTCAGAGATGGCGCTGGCCGACTTATGGTGGGCGGGGTCTATCCCCGCCTTTTGCGCAAGCGCTGCAATAATGAGAAGCAGCGTGTTCCGTTCATTCGGGGTAACTAGCACTCCGTCACAGTCGAGCTCCGCGGTCGATTCACGCTTACTCAGCAAATCGTCGGCGGCCTGATTGTTTGGGGCCATGTCTTGGGTGGCGGTGGCTGAGGCCGAAGACACTGACCATTCCGCAGTTGTCTCGTGGCGATCAGTACCAAGAGAATGTGCAAATTTCCCGAGCTCTTCCGCCCTGAATACTAGGATAGCATCCTCAGGAAGCCCACCCGCCGGATGAAAATTATCGGGATGAACATATGGCGCCTTCAATTTTCCTTTGAAGAATTCATTATCTCTAAACGATGCTTGCAGCTCGTAGAGCTCGCCCTGCCCATTTTGGACTAAAAGTCCATCGAGAGTCACACGCGTCACCTCAGCATTGCCGCAGAGCTGATGATAGCGATATTCGACATCTACACGCCCTCCATCACAGAGCGGCAAATCAAAAACACCGGCAAGTTCAACAATTCGCGGTGAAGCTTGAAAGGTACCTCGTGCATCCCCCCAGGCGCGCCCGCCCACCGGCACACGAACAAGACGCTCTCCGTCCAAGGATGGCAGTTCGACGTACTCAATCTCATCAGGGCGCACTTTTGCGCAATGCCGAGCTACAGTCCCATTTATGAAAAGAACCGAGATTACCAAATAATCATCCAGCGCGAGACGTAAGAGATCTGGCTCGGTAACAGTTTCGTCAAGCAACGAAGAAAGGTACTTGGCGGCATCGGCAACTGTTAGCCACTTCCGTAGTCTGAGTAATTTTGACATGGCATTCCCTGAAACGCCCCAATATGAAGAAGCCAGCCCAGCCCGCCAGGGAAACGGGTTTTCGGGGATCAGCCTAGAGCTGGCGGAGACATTTTACGACAACGCGCTTGCGATCAGCGGCCTCCGCGACGACCGTCGGCTAAGTCGACTTGGCGCTCTCGCTCCATGAGTTGTGGGAACGCTGACTCTGCGGCATTCCCCACTTTCTTGCACTATCCCCATTGCATGGTAGAGCGCGAGAGCCATGCTTGCGTCGCGCGTGGTATCGCCAGCGGCAAACCCATGTCCTGTAGGAAAGCGCGCACCCTCTCCTGTCGGTGCGCGTTCAAGCGAACAGAGGACGCGAACACAGTCGATGATCGCCAACGCCGCAGAGGTCGTCTCACAGGCGGCGTCAAGGCGTTCCATGGAATCAGATTGCAAGAAATTTTCGCTCATGCTGCACCTCCGCAAGAGTTAGTCGATGCAGCAGAATTGACTCCAGCTTGGCGGCCAGCGCCAAGCGCGCCGTTTAACCGAAACTCAAGGTCGTGCAAAAACTCTACCTCGATGGCCATATGAGTGATCAGATCACCCAAGCGCGCCAAATGGTTGCCACTGACCCTGCCCTCAGCATTCAGCCCCGCCTGCATCAGGACATGTCCAATCGCAGCAAGCCCGTGTATTAAGGTGTCGCTGGCGTTACTGGCGTGATGAGCGGTGGCCTCAGCAACAGGCCGATCTGCTTCGGCAAGCGGTGAGTGAGATGAGAAGTGCTCTGGCAACCTCCGGAAAAGGTACGGAATTTCATATGGGGCACGGTCAACCGCGCCCAACGCAATTTTTTCGGCAGTGTCGCTCATTTTTCGTCTCCAGGTTGACTTGGGTTCTTACCGCGGCGGGCAGCCGCCGTGTCCCTCGCGGATGACTGCATGAAGGAAATGTGACTTTCGCATTGGTCGCCCCACGTCTGAGCGGTGACAATCGCCAGTCGCAACAAGCGTTCGGTGTCGATGATGCTCAGAACCGGGAGCAATTCTTCGCCTGGGTCAGCGTCCGCATTGTGCAGTCGCTCCAATTCGCTCGTGTTGACCAGTTGGAGGCAGGTTTCCACGCCGCGCCATGCGTCCTTCGACTTCGCAATGAATTGAGCGGCGGGATCGTGCTGGAGCCCGCCATACAACCACGAGAACGCTGGCAAGGCTTGAGGGGCGACGGAATGGCGGCTCATGCTGCCACCTCGTTTTCCAAGGCAGCGAGCTTTGCATGCATCGCGTCGCGCTCGCTTTCCAAGCAAGTGGCCGCGTCGATCACCAAATGGCGAGCCAATTTCGCGAGGCGTAAGACCAAGTGCGAATAACGGCTTGAGTATTCAGTTTTTTCCTGACCCTCGATCACCTCCACAAGCGCACCGACTGCGGGCGAAATATGATCATTGATGAAGCTGACCGCCACTGTCGCAAGATCAGCGGCATCATTGGCGCGAGCCAGAGCGATCTCGCGGAACTGCTGCTCCACATTGGGGCTCTGGTCAGCCGCGACCGCAGCGGCAATCTCTAAGCGCCACGGATGGGAGGCGTCATAGCCGCTGGCGCCAAGGTAGCGGTCCAGGTTCATCAGTGTTTGGAGCGGCGCGCAAGCTACCAACGACGTGTCAGCAAGTAAATGTTGCGTTTTACCGGAATTCGCTTTAACATCGGCTTCGTTGATCATGTTTTTCTTTCAAATGGACGATGTGATTCACAGGCCAAAAGATGTCTTCAGCATCTTTGACCACAACACCTGGTGACGCCAGGGCGTTTGCACTGAATAGAGGGGCGCCTTGCAGGGCGCCCTTTCTTATTTCAGGTTCTTTCGGCTCGCTTAAGCCATATTCTTTTTCTTCAAATTTGATAAATCTTTGACGCGCCCGGGTTGCAGAGTACTCTGCGGCTCACATGCGGCAGCCAATCCACGTTCAATCATCAGCAAGAGCTCGGCGTTCAGCGAGCGACGGTTGGCGGCAGCGATATTTTTGAGCTGTGCGCGCATCCCCGCAGGAAATCGCAGAATGAACTGTTCTTTTGCGCAGGTGGCTTGGTCAATTGCGGTCGTCATGTGGGGCCCTCAAGGATGCAGTATGTCAATCCAATATACTATCAAAGTGCGATCATCGCAAGTACATATCATTGAAAGATATCATATGGCTAGTATGATCTCGACGTATGAAGACTTCCCCGCCTAGTAGGGCCGCAGATCAATTTGTCGTCAGACTGCCCGTCGGTATGCGCGATCGGATTGCCGAAGAAGCAAAGGCCAACAACCGCAGCATGAACGCCGAGATTGTTTTTCGCTTGGCGCAGTCTCTCGAGCCCGCAAACGTGGGCAACACGCCCGATGCGCAGGCTACCGCCATTGCAGAAAAACTTGCAGCCCCGGTGAACAGGCAAACACTCGAATCCCTGGTTGAAACCTTGCTCAAACTAGGCGGGCGTTGAAAGCATGAAGGCTGATATCTTCTTGGCCATGAAATACGAACGCCTGGTGATGAGACTTGATGAGGTGTGCCATGAAATCGGAGCCGAGATTGGGACGGTGCGCAACAAGATGAGCGCCGGGACATTCCCCATACCGACTCGCAAGGAGGGGAAATATGTGGTCGCCGATGTGCGCGATGTCGGCAGCTACCTCGACCGATGCAGGGAGGAAGCTGTGCAGGCCCATGTGGCACCGGATGGCCCCAAAGCCAAGCGAGTCCACGAGAACCACAACACCGAAAATTCGCAGAACGCTCCCTCCAAAATTTTTGACGACAACGCTTCCCTCCTTGCCAACGGGATTGCCGAGGCAGTCGGAAAACGGGTTGCCCTTGCCATACCTGGCTCACTCGATTTATGGGACACCAGCGACGTCGCCACCTACCTCAAGCGATCCGCGAATACAGTTCGCAGGGAGATCGATGTTCAACCTAGCTTCCCCAAGCCGGTCCGGCTGCCCGGCACAGCGAAACCGCAAGCACTGTACATAGCGCGCGAGGTGGTCCAGTGGGCGGAAAGCTTTCAGCAACCGTCCAAGGCTCGCAAGGCAGTCGTCAAACCGCTCTGATCGAAAAGTGCATCCAAAGTGAGACCAGCTGCGTACAAAGTGAGAAGCCCATCATTTTGCTGCGCGCAACCGTCGAGAAGTTTCACTTGGAGCACTATCATGCCTCTCAATTGTCTTGTCACCATGCGCACGTACGCTGGCAGCGTAATTGCCGAGATACGGGTAAATTCGATTCACCAGTTGGCGTTAATAATGCCCGCCCAGGTCACATCTTACGAAGTACGCGACAACGGTCACTGCCCGCGCGGACCGGTGCCCGACGCAGAGCTATACGATCTACTGATTGGAATACTTAAGGATTTAGACAACCAAAAATAGACGGTCAAAAATTGGGCTTGTTGCACGCAAGAAGCAATCTGTACGGGGCACGATCGCAGCCAATTGAACGCCATGCGTTTTGATTAAGGCCTATGCTCGTTCGACGCTAGGACGGAGGTACCGCGCGGCTAACAATCGGCTCACTATGCACGAGGTAGACAATGCTATACGATTTTCTCCGCAACAATCGCGACGAGTTAACAGCACGATGCCGCACGAAGGTCAACGCCCGTCCGGGACGCAACGCTAGTACCGGCCAGCTTCAAAACGGCATCCCAATGTTTTTGGACCAGATCATCAGGACCTTGGAAGTGGAAGAATCCACCGGCCCTGGGGACAGCACCCGGATTTCCGGACCTGCTGGCGGAGCGCAAACACTGTCGGAAGTAAGTGTGACTGCGGCCCAGCACGGCAAAGATCTGCTTGAGCTTGGATTCAGCGTCGATCAAGTAGTGCATGATTACGGTGACCTTTGCCAGGCCATCACAGACCTTGCCGTTGAGCGCGACGCACCCTTCCGGGTTGATGAGTTTAGGACTTTGAACCGCTGTTTAGACAATGCAATTTCGGATGCAGTAACAGAATTCAGCTACCAACGAGACGAAATTTTTTCAAGGAAGCTTGCGGCAGAATCGAATCGTCGCCTCGGATTCTATTCCGATGAACTTCGCAGTTTTCTTGGTACAGCGTCCTTGGCTTTTGCCGCCGCAAAAGCGGGAAATTTAAGCCTGGGAGGAGCCACCGGCTCGATTTTGGAAAAGTCTTTGCTGTCGCTGGAAAAACTCATTGCCGAGTCGCTTGAAGACGTTCGGTTGCAGAGTAGCGATCCAGCCATCTTAGACGTATTTTCCCTGTCAAAGATGATCGACGAGATAGTCAGCGTTGCTGATCCATTGGCCTTGCCGCATACCTGTACTTTACGCGTCCAGCCGGTTGAATTGTCGCTAGGCCTCATGGGCAATCGCGATCTCTTGCTCGCAGCCGTGGCCTACGTACTTCAAAATGCGTTCAAGTTCACCAAGCCGAACACTGAAGTTTTGCTGACCGCATACGGCGCAGCTGACAGAATATTGATCGATATCAGGGATCACTGCGGCGGACTGGCGCCAGGCGTTGAAGAGACTATGTTCCTGCCGTACTCCCAACGAAATGGCAGCAGAACAGGGGCGGGGCTTGGCTTAGCGATTTCCATGCAGAGCATCAGGGCTAACGACGGAACCTTATCCGTTCGGGATGTACCTGGAACTGGATGCATATTCACGATATCATTGCCACGCCATACGTTGCCCAATTAGGCTACTGTGTTGAGCGAAATCGTCGCTCCTCGCCGTTCACCTCCGTTAATAGCGATCTCAGGTCGACGGCTTGTTGCTCAGGCGGGCCAATCTTATTGACGAGCTGGCCTCCCGGCATGGCTCAGGTCCCGGTCCAGAGACAAAGCCGTCATCCGCCCCCTCCTTGAATACCGTCTTACCAAAACCCTACTAGCTGCTGCGCACAAGAAAAAGGCCAGCTCTAGGGCTGGCCTAAGTCTTTAATTCTATTGGTCGGGACGGAGTGATTCGAACACTCGCCCCCTTGCACCATGTCGTCATGGGCAGCGAGGCGCCCGACACGAGAATCAGCACTGCGTCAGCGCGGGCCGCGACCTTGAGACGATAGATGGGCTGTAATTTCAGCCGAACCTTCCGGATACCGTGTATCCTTTTTTGGACGGATGATCGCCGGCCGGTCCCTGCTGCACGGCTAGATGTGAGCAGTTGTTCGCGCACCTGCCCTGCTAGACTTGGAATGGAACCGAGGACACAAAACATTTTGCGTCCATGAGGCCACTTTTTAAAAATTTTAGCCCCTTAATGTGATTCCGGCTCCCGCACCACTGAATTGACGCGCTTACGCGCATCCAGACTCTCCGGCCAGTTGCCTCGCACTGGCCTTGCTTCAAAAATCCCCCACATCCTCCATACGCCCCGACGCTACCAGCCTCGCCTGTCTGTCAGATCGCGCATGCTGTTTACGTCCCGCACCTCATCCGCATCCAAGCCAGTAACGCCACACCGTCGCAGCGCGGTTCGACGACCTGTCTTGCGCCGTGCACACGCCATCCCGCCTCGGATATTTACAACACATTGCAGAAAAATATTGAAATTCGGCAATAAGTAATGGAAAATTGCAACCACGCAAAAGTTAGTTCTCGTAGTAATTCATATTCGATAACCTTTAAGGTAAGCATGTTTTCCAAATTTATTAACACTGCCGCAGTTGCCACATTTTTCCTGTTGACCGGCTGCGCCACGCAAACCAAGATGCCGTTCTCGGGTCCTGACAATGCGGCGGTCAACGCCGACAAATCGGTCTACCTGATGACTGCCACCATCAAGAATATCCACCGCACCTCCCATCAGCCGAAGGCGATCGTCATGCATGTGGAAAAGGGCGAGGCGAAGGAAAGCGCCGACCGCATTAACTACACGATGGATGCCCTGGCAAAAGCGGAGACCGATACGCCAGCAGGCAGCACTTACTATCTGCGCATGGAACTGGACAAAGGCGAGTACGTCATTCGCGGCATTACGGGCATGTCCAGCTCCTTCCCTATCCACGGCATGTTTTTCACGCCGATTCATGCCAAGCTGGTTCCGACCACACCCGGGATTTTCTATCTCGGACACGTCGAGGCGGTTGCCCGCAAGCGCAACGAAAACGAATTCAAGGCTGGCCCTTCGATTCCCCTGATCGACCAGGCGATTGCAGGCGCATCCACATCGACGTTCGACATAACGATTTCCGACCAGTGGGCCAGCGACGAAGCGAGTTTCAAATCGCGTTTCCCGGTACTGAACGGCACCACGATTCAAAAGTCGATCTTGCCTGCGTTTGACCGCGAGTTCGCCCAACAGTGGTGGGCGGCGCATTAATTCACGCGCATGAGGCACGCAGTAGCCGATATTGCGGCGATCAGCGCGCAATAGCCGGACGCCTCCGGTATTCATGCCAAAGCCGGATCCCTGAAAGGGTTCCGGCTTTATTTTCGGGAGCGAGGCAAGCGGCAAGGCGACAGCGCTCGCCTCCACCCATCACCTGCGCCAGCCCGGCGCGAGGCCAACCTGGCTTGCTCCGCCCACCATCGCCGGCGCTTGCCCAGCTTTAAGCCCGCGTACTGGGAGCATTCCCTTCCGACTGCTCACCAGTTATTAAAAAATCAAGTTGAAACCACCCTAGCAATTAACTGCAAGCCAACCATTTCCATTTGCAAAGATTGATTACCTGTCGGAATTTTTTACACGTGATATGCAATATTTTTTATGAGCCGAATGAAAACAAGGAGTTACGAAACTGGCACGTTCCATGCTCATCCATACGATAAGAACAATCACATGGGGGATGGCCAAAATGAACTCGATCACACGTCGTTGCGTCGCATTTGCGTTGCTGGGGATGGCTGGCATCGCTTCAAATGCGTCCTTGGCAGGACCGTTGCCAACCTACTCCAGCACCTATCCCACACCCAACTCCGCATGCGCGACGTACGGCAATTTCGTTTCATGTTCGACGGGCGTACTTAACTATCTGTCCGCAGGCGGCAGCACCGGATTCACGGGCGATTACACCTTCAGCGCGGCGCAGGGCGCCCTGCACGATTCGATTGTGGTGGCATCGAACGGCGGCGCCACCCTGGCCAACGGCGATGCCGCGCTGCCGTCGAAGATGGATTCAAAACCATCAATGGCGGCAAGAAGGACTATTTCTTCACAGGCGACCAGAACGACCCCACCAATCATGGGGCACTGGCCAACGACACGGCGTTCAGCTGGGACATGGGCCTGGCCACACTGAACGGCAAGCTGACCTTCGACGGCGGCTACCACCAGATAATGATCGCCTTCGACTTCAATAATCCGCAGAATGCAACGGCCAGTCTGCCGATTTGGGCGCTGGTGACGATACGCGATACCGAGGGCAATCTGGCCAACAAATATTTTGAAACGCAACAGCTCGACCTGCTCGATATCTTCAAGGACCCGTCGCTGTTTCAATCGACAAAAACCTTTAACGGCAGCGGCGTCACGACACCAAATTCGACCGACTTTGCACTGACGGTCGGTGCGATCTGCGTGGTCAGCAGCACCACATCCTACCCCTCGCCCGATGGCAGCGAATGCCCCTCGGGCGGCCAGCTGATCAACACCAACCAGGCGTCGAACGCCGTGGAATTTATCAATTACATCCCCAGCCTGGATCTGAAAGGACTCGAAGGCGCAGGTTACGACACCATGTCGGTACAGGTGTGGATGGGTTGCTTCGGCACCGGTGGTAAAACCTCCGGCCCGGCACTGGCCGACGGCAAACCGCTCGGCCCATGTGACACGAGAGGCTATGGCGATATCTTCCTCATCGCGGGCGCGGCAGTACCAGACCGGAGCGACGTGCCGGAACCGGGCACGCTCGCACTGGTCACGTTGTCGCTGTTCGGCTTGTACCACGTGCGCCGGCGCCGCCCTGCACCCTGATGCGCCCCGGATGCGCGCCGCGATCTGTCCTCCGATGGATGCCTTGCGGCGCGTACTCCATCCGCGCCTTGACGCTTGCATTGACGCTGCCTTGCCACACCCGCCAACCCGCGACCTGGCAATTGCCTTGGTCGTGCCTGATCGCCTATGACCGGTACCCGATCGGCACAGGCGTCTGCTGCTTGATCGACGTGTCGTCCGTGCTTCTCCTCCTCTCTGCCTGTCCAGCGCGCTGCCCTGAAAAAGCAGCGCCATTTGGTCTGGAATCGCTCCCGCTCCGATCACCTGCCCGCTCGCCAGCGTTGATTTTCAGCCAGCCGAAGCGCTTGAGATCCCGACCTTGAACTTTTTGACAACCATCAAAGACGGCCAGGTCGCCCTCGATAAACTCTCTTCTCATCTGCTCATCTGTCACTGCATTTCAGGCCATAACAACAATAACAACACCCGCGAGGCCGTATGTCCCCGACCACCACACTACTCGCCATCTGCGCGCTCGCGCTCGGATGCGGGCTCAGCGCAAGCGCAAGCCAAACGCCCCCTCAAGACGCACCGGACAAGCTTGGTAACGCAGGGCGCATGCTCGCCTTCGATACCGACAGCGGCGTCGTCACCAGCCAGGCGGTCACCGTCGCCGGCCACGATTTTTGCCAGTACTTCATCGCCGCGTGGCGCGAAAAAGAAGGCAGCGAACGCTACACCCTTGCCATCGTCGAACGTCCGTCGGCACGCCGTGGCAGCGAAGTGCGGATCGACTTCGCCCAGCGCCGCGTGTTCGAAACGCGCCTGCCGACCGCCCGGGGGGCGATCAAATCGCTCAGCGAAGACGCCGCCGAAAGAACCTACCAGGCGGTGTTGCAAGCCGATGCCGAGCGCCAGAGCATCATCGACGCCGACCTCGCGGCCGACGAATTCTGAGTTTGTTCAACGCTGTCTCTGTCAACTCCATCAAAGTAAGGAAATCAGCCATGCCACTCCATTCCATCACCCGCGCGGCAGCGCTGTGCCTGGTCGTACTGGCGAACGCCGCCACCGCGACTGAACTCGTGTATTTGCCCGTCAACCCTTCGTTCGGCGGCTACCCGGCCAACGGCCCGGGCCTGCTGGCAAGCGCAACAGCCACCACCAAGCACACGGAAAACAAGGGTCTCGGTGGCTCTTCTTTCTTCGACCAGTCGCCGCTCGCACAGTTCAATCAAACTCTCGAACGCACTGTGTTAAGTCAACTCGCCTCGGCTGCCACCTCCAAACTGCAGGGGCCGGACGGCAAGCTGGTGCCTGGGACCTTCTCCACTGCCAACTTCACCATCACTGTGGTCGACCTCGGTGGCGGCATGCTGCGCATTACGACGACCGACCGGAGCACCGGCGCCACCACCACCTTCGAGGTGGCGCAATGAACGCCCTGCGCTGGGCGATTGCCGCCGCGGCCGGGGCCAGTCTGCTCGCGGGCTGCAGCTTCCGCCATCCGCCCTCGGCGGTCACGGCCGCCGCGCAACTGGCGCCCATCACGCCGGTCACGCGCGACTTGCTCAACCTGCCCGCTCCAAAAGGCAAGGTGGCCGTGGCCGTGTACGGTGTCCGCGACCAGACCGGGCAATACAAGCCATCCCCGGACAGCTCGTTTTCCACCGTGGTCACGCAGGGCGCCTCGTCGATGCTGGTCAAGGCGCTCAAGGAGTCGGGCTGGTTCATCCCGGTCGAGCGTGAAAACCTGCAGAACCTGCTCACCGAACGCAAGATCATGCGGGCGCTGGAAATGCCGCAACCGGCCGGCACGCCGCTGGTGCAGATCCCGTCGCTGGTGGCCGCGTCGGTGCTCATCGAGGGCGGCATCGTTGCGTACGAAAGCAATGTGCGCACCGGCGGCGCCGGCGCGCGCTTCCTGGGCATTGGCCTGAGCACGCAATACCGGGTCGACCAGGTCACAGTCAATCTGCGCACCATCGATATTCGCGGTGGTCAGGTCCTGCACAGCGTCTCGACCAGCAAGACGATCTACTCGTATGAGATCCATCCCAGCGTGTTCAAGTTCGTAAACGTGAAGGATTTGCTCGAACTCGAAGGCGGCATGATGCGTAACGAGCCAACCCAGCTGTGCGTCGGCGAAGCGATCGAGGCCGGCGTTGCCCACCTGATCGTACAAGGTTTGAAGGATGGCAGCTGGGCCTTGAAGGACGAGGCGCACTGGTCCAACCCGGTGCTCCAGCGTTACCTGGACGAGCGCGACATTATGTATCGGCCCAAGCAGTCCGGCACCGGCACCGTCACCGCTGGCCGGCGCGCTCCCGCCAAGGCAAGGAGCGAGCGATGAATCCCTTCCTGCCACCGATGCTGCGCGCCGGCATCGCCGTAAAGGGAGCGCGCGGCTTAGCCAATATGGCAGCGGCAAGACTGCCACGCTGATTCACCATGAAAGTCGCTGATCCATTTACTCGTTCAGTCATCGCGGTCGCTCAATCGCGCCAGACCCGGACACGACAATCCACGGAGGCACTCCATGAAAACCCCTTTATCGGCGATGGCACTCGCCCTCACGGTTGCGTTCTGCGGCTCCGCAGCCCGGGCCGCAAACGATACCGCCGGCCCGGAGGTGCGCGCCGCGCTCGCCCAGCGTGGCGATGCCAACAGCGCCAGCATCGGGCAAATCCAATCGACCAGGGCGATTGGCCTGATTGAGCAAGCCGGCAACCACAACACCGGCTTTATCAAGGAGGAGCAGGCCCAGGCTTCCATGGCGTACGCCGAGCAGCGCGGCGCCAGCAATCTGGCCAATCTCCAGCAGCAGCGTGTCGATGACTTCCAGGCCATTGCCCAGCAGCTTGGCACCAACAACACGATCGCGCTCACCCAACTCCAGTCGGCTGTCGAAGGCGCGATCCTGCAGCAGAAAGGCGATGCGAATCTGCTTGCGGTCGTGCAGGAGAACGTGCACCTTGCGCCGTTCGGCGTCCACCAGATCGGCAACGCGAACATGGCGACGGCAACGCAGCGGGACGGCATGTCCACCGCCTCGTCGATTGCACAGACAGGCAGCGGCAATCAGGCAATCAGCGATCAGCTGGGCAGCCATAACGCGAGCGCCATCATTCAACTCGGGAACAACAACGCGGCGACCCTGGCGCAAGGCCTGCACTTGAGCGAATCGCTGATCACGCAAACCGGCAACGGCAACCGGGTAACGGTGACGCAAACCGGGACCGCCTCGACGGGCGGGCCCAACACGGCTGTTGTCATGCAGACCGGCACTGATGCGGCGGCGCACGTGTTGCAGTTCGGCAGCGCCAACCAGGTCTGCATTTATCAGCATTAAAGCTGATCGGCGGCACCGGCCCGCGCGGTGATTGCCGCATGCCGGTATTCAGTTTATCGGGGTCGCTGAATCGAACTTGACCTGACCCCATTCATTCTACGGAGACTATCATGAAACATCCTTTATCGGCACTGGCCGGCGCACTGGCATTGGCGTTTGCCACCATCTCGGCCCAGGCCGCGGACAATACCGTCAGCGCCTCGCAAAAAGGCAATGGCAACAGCGCCTATGCGGAGCTGCAAGATGTTAAAGGGGCGAAGGCGACGATTTCCCAAGTCGGCGACAGCAACAAGGTGGGTGACGCCAAAAATCCAGGCATCTTCCAGAAGAAGAGCCAGGATGTCGAGGCTCAGATTTCCCAGAAAGGAAAGGAGAACAGCGCCGCCATCCGCCAGGAAAATTCATCCCAGGCAAACGCCCTTGTGTCGCAGTCCGGCGAGCAAAATGTCGGCACGATTCGGCAAGACAATGATAAGAAGAGCAAAGCCTCGCTGTCCCAGGATGGCAAGAAGAACGCTGCCACGCTCGAGCAGCTAAGCGTTTCCGAATCACAAGTGACTGCGAAGCAGAGCGGCTCCGATAACAAGATTGCAGTCAAACAGCTCGATTCCAGCCACGGAAATGCCAGTATCGACCAGAACGGCTCGCACAACAACGCGGTTGCCACCCAGACCAAGGTGGATTTCAGCGAAGCCAACATCAAGCAGAGCGGCAATTCGAATACTGCCAAGGCAATCCAGAAAGACGCTCAGCAGGTTGGCTCCACAATTACCCAGAATGGTACCGACAACAATGCACTCACCGAGCAGTCAGGCAAGAAAAACGTCAGTAACATCAACCAGAAAGGCAACAAAAACCAGGCTAGCCTGACCCAAGCCGGCGTCGCCAACGAATCGCTGGTCTCGCAAAACGGTTACGACAACAAGGCGCAGGTGAATCAGTTCGGCACCGGCGGCAAGGCCAATTACTCGTCGATCTCGCAGACCGGCAACAGCTATAGCGCCAACCTCACGCAACATGGCAGCGGTAATGTGGCCGGCATCGTCCAGCACTAGCCGATGATCCGCCCGGCGGCGCAGGCAACTGCGCCGTTTTCATTGCAACATCCCGTCTCCCGCGCGTATGCAATAAAATAGCGCGATGCAACTTACATCCATCCGCCAGCGCCTGCGCGCCTTGGGCGCCCTGCCCTTGCACGAACAGCGCGTGCTGCGCGACTGGGTCCAGGGCCGCCCCTACGATCAGGGACGGCGCCGTCCCAACGATTTCCTCCCCCTTGGCGTACGCACCGCCCTGCCCGCGCTCGACGCCGAGCTGCAGGCCATGGCACGGCTGATTTCCTCGCATCCCGGTGAAGATGGCTCGGCCCGCTTGCTGGTCGGACTGGCCGATGGCCAGGCGGTCGAAAGCGTGCTGCTGCCGCGCGATGGACTGTGCGTGTCCAGCCAGGTCGGCTGTGCGGTCGGCTGCCAGTTCTGCATGACCGGACGCGAAGGGCTCATCCGCCAGGTCAGCAGCGGCGAGATCATCGCCCAGGTGGTGCTGGCGCGCACCCAGCGGCCGGTGAAAAAAGTGGTGTTCATGGGCATGGGCGATCCAGCCCACAATCTCGACAATGTGCTCGAGGCTATCGAGCTCTTAGGGACGGAAGGCAATATCGGGCATAAGAACCTGGTGTTTTCGACCGTGGGCGACCCGCGCGTGTTTGAACGTTTGGCGCAGGGCGTGGTCAAACCTGCATTGGCACTGTCGCTGCACACGACCAAGCCCGCGTTGCGCGAGCAATTGCTGCCGCGCGCACCGCGCATCACGCCCGAGCAACTGGTCGAGGCGGGCGAGCAGTATGCGCGGCTGACCGGCTATCCGGTGCAGTATCAGTGGACCCTGCTCGAAGGCATCAACGATGGGGAGGACGAGATCGACGGCATCGTGCGCCTGTTAAAGGGCAAATATGCCGTCCTGAACATGATTCCATACAATACGATTCCGGATCTGGCGTTCAAGCGGCCCAGTTGGGAGAGTGCGCGCGCCATTGCCGCCACGCTCCATCAGCGCGGTGTGCTGACCAAGCTGCGCGATTCGGCGGGGCAAGATGTCGACGGCGGCTGCGGACAACTGCGCGCACGCGCCGCTGCACCGGCGCGCAGGACGATTGCGATCGGCCGGGCAGACGCGGCCTGACGCTTCAGTCTGTCAGGAGAAGGCGGGGTCATCGCGTCATGGGGCAGCCTGCCCTGGCGCGGTCTGCGCCGTTCCCGCCGCTGTGTGCCTCAGTAGCCGCGTGCCTGAGTAGCTGGGTGCCTGAGTAGCGGCGTGCCCGGGCCGATGCGTCCGGGGCCGTTGAGTGCGATCCCCGACCTTCGCGCCCCCTCCCGGCCCATCCTTTTAGCGGGCCGGAACGCCCTGCCCGGCCTCCGCCTCGGTCGGCTTGCGCGTCACCCAGTTGTCGTACTTACGCTCAAGCCGGCGCGAGGTGCCGTCGCGGTTCATCGCTTCGAGCGCGGCATTCATCTTGTCGATCACGGGGTCGGGAATGGCGCGGTTGCAGGCGAGATAGACCTTGATCCGGTTAAACACCAGCACGGGGACAATCTTCCCCGCCCAGCCGTTTTGTTCGAGCACGCCGCTGCCAGGACGCAAACCGGCGGCCCACAGGTCGATCCGGTTCATCAGCAATTTTTGCGGATTGAGCATGTCGTTCGGCGCCGGATCGACCTGGAAACCGCGCGAACGCAGATAGTCGTCGCGCGCGTCGCCGTTGTAGGTACCGATGCGCAGCGCGCGCGCGTCCTCCAGTGTGGCGAGCTGATACGCGCGGTCGGCCCGTCCCAGCAGCACCCACTCGCCCTCGTCGGTCGGCCCCACCCATTTGAACAGCCGCTCACGCTCGGGGGTGCGGGTGGTCGCGTAGACGCAGCCGTCGGGCCGCTGCACGGCCGCGGTGTAGGCGCGCTTCCAGGGCAACAGGTCGATCGAATAGCTGATCGACGTACGGCTCATGATTTCCCGGATCTTTTCGGTGGAATAGCCAATCACGCGCTCACCGTCGAGCATGCTGGCCGGCGGCGAATATTCGGTCGTGATGTACAGCCGGGGCGGTGTCTGCGGCAAGCCGGCAAGGACAGGCGCCCCGGCCAGCAATCCCGCAACAAGTAATAACTGCTTCACCATACCCGGCCTTTGCGATTCCCTCGTCAAAGCATACCAGTTCCCGCGTTTGGGCGGCAATCGTGCTGCTGAGTACGAATCAGCCGGAGGAAATTTAGATCGGGAATGAAAAAAGGTGGAGTTGGCGTTGCCTAAGTGATTTTTTCCGTGGCATTCAACACCGTCATCCCTGCCGCTGCCAGGCATGACGGTGTTATCTTCGGCGCCAATCAAACCGGACAAGCTCGATGCAGCGGCAATGCCGCCGGGAAGCCTTAGGCCTGCACTTGCGCCAGCGCCACGGTGGCATGATGCGCCACCAGTTCGTGATACAGCGCGGTGTAGCTCTTGGCCATCTGCTCGGCGGTGAACAGTTCCCAGTAGCGTGCTTCGGCGCGCTCACCCATGGCTTGCGCCAGTTCCGGGTTGTCCCACAGCTTGCGCATGGCGTCGCCAAACGCTTGCGGATCGCTCGGCGGCACGACCAATCCGGTTTCCGCATCGATATTGATGTAGGTCGTGCCGGTGCCGATCTCGCTCGAAATCATCGGCTTGCCGTACATTGCCCCTTCCAGCAGCGAAATGCCGAACGCTTCCGAACGCAAATGCGACGGGAACACCAGTGCGTAGCACAGGGTCAGCAAGGCCACCTTGTCGGCCTCGTCGAGCGCGCCGACGAACAGCACGTGGGTCAGGCCGAGCCGTTCGGCATGCGCCTTGAGCTCGCTCTCGATCGGACCGGCGCCGACGATCACCACCGGATAATCGGTATTGGCGACCGCGTCGAGCAAGATATGCAAGCCCTTGTAATAGCGCAGCACACCGACGAACAGGAAGAAGCGCTCGCCGATCTGCGCGCGCCATTTGTCCATGCGCGCCTGGTCCGGTTCCGGATAAATGGTCTTGTCCAGGCCGTAGGTGATGACGCGCGTCTTGTCGCGATATCGGTCCAGCACGGCCGACGACGCCATGTAATTTGGCGAAGTGGCGACGATGGTGTCGACACTTTGCAGGAAGCGGTGCTTGAGCGGCTGGTACAGGCGCAGCAACTGCTTCTGGCGCACGATGTCGGAGTGGTAGGTCACCAGGCTCGGCTTCTTGATGCGCGAAATAAAGTGCGCCAGGTCCATGAAGGGCCACGGGAAGTGGTAGTGCACCACGTCCGCTTCTTCGGCCATGCGCGCCAGTTCGCCAAAGGCGGCCAGCGAAAAACCGGTCGAGGAAATCTCGAAGTCGAGCGGCAGCAGGCGCACCTTGTGGCCTTCGAATTCGACGTCGCGCTTTTCCTTCTGGCGCGTAAGCGTCAGTACCTCATTGCGCACGCCCAGGCGGCCCGTGCCGACGCACATCTGCCGGATGACCTGCTCGACGCCGCCCACCGATTCCGGGAAATAGGTTTTATAGAAATGTAGGACACGCATAGTTTCGCAAGTGGCTCAGTACGACGGCAAATTATTGTGAAAGGACGGCACGATACACGGCGGCGGTTTGCAGCGCGGTGTCGTGCCAGGTCAACTGGGCTGCGCGAGCGCGGCCCGCCGCAATGCAACGCGAGCGCAGCGCATCGTCGCGCGCCAGCGCTTGCATCGCCGCGGCGATGTCACCAGTGTTGCCCGGATCGACGTCAAGCGCCGCGCCCCGGGTTACTTCCGGCAAGGAACTGCTATTCGAAGCCACTACCGGCACCCCCGATGCAAACGCCTCGACGACGGGAATACCGAAACCTTCATACAAGGACGGAAACACAAACACGCCCGCACCCGCATACACATGGCGCAGGCCATCGGCGCCGGTCAGCCGGTTCAGCCATACGACCTGCTCGCCATCCTGCTGCGCCGCCTTGACACGCGCGATCAGCTCTTCGCAGCGCCAGCCGGCGCTGCCGACAATCACCAGCTGGCGCTCGGCCCGCAGCGCGTCCGGCAAACTCAGGTAGGCACTGAGCAGGCGCTCGACGTTCTTGCGCGGCTGCAAAGTACCGACAAACAAAAAATAGCCTGCACGCAGGCCGTTCTCGAGCAAGGTCGCTGCCACCGCCGACGCATCGGGCGCTTGCAGCCACGCCGCATCGACGCCGTTGGGCACCACGCTGATCCTGTTTTCATCGACCCCGAAGCATTCGACCAGTTCACCGATCGCAAAGTTCGACACCGCGATCACATGTTGTGCCTTGCGCGCCGCTTTTTGCTGCATCCAGTTCTTGGCGCGCCGCATGCCGGGGCTGCACCACTGCGGATACTTGATCGGCAGCGCATCGTGCAGGGTCGCCACCACCGGGCAATCCATGCGCACGATACGGTAATCGGTCGCGTGAAAAATATCGGCCGGCATGTGCACCCGGTTCGCCATTGGCGTGAGCAGGTCGGTCAGGCTGGCCGCTTCGAACGATTGCGGCATCGCCTGGCCCACGCTGATCGCCGTGGCGTCGCCGCGCAGGCGCGGATACGAATAAGCGGCCACATCGCAGCCGGCCTGCGGCAAGTGCTGCAGCAGCGCCTGGGTGTACACGCCGATCCCGTCCAGTCTTCCGCCGGTCAGGCCCGGTTCGATCATGGTCGTTCCCAGGCCGACGCGCAGGCGGCTCACGCCTGGTACATCCAGCGCAGCGTGTCGGCGAGCGGAATCGGGGACATGGCCCCGATCGCGCCACGCAGTTTTTCATTGTTGCCCATCAGGACCAGCACATCCTTGGCGCGCACGAAGGCCGGATTGACCTTCACTTCGATCCGGTAGCCGGCAATCGACTCCATCAGCGCGATGACCTCGCCTAGCGAATGCGCCTGGCCGGAGCAGATATTGAAGGTCTGGCCGGCGACGTTCGACGCCAAGAGGCGGCGGTAGCTGTCGGCCACCATGCGCACGTCGGAAAAATCGCGCGCGATGGCTTGGTTGCCCAGTTCGATCACCGGCGCCGCCTTGCGGAAATGCGAAACGATCTTCGGCAACAGGAAATTGTCATCCTGGCCAACGCCGGTATAGTTGAATGGCCGCACGATGATGATCGGCAGCTTGTCGCTCCACAACTGCGCCATGTGTTCCATGGCCAGCTTGCTGACGGCGTAATCGTTGGCCGGCGCGGGCGCCAGGGACTCATCGATCTGGCCGGCGCTGGCGTTGCCGTAGACATTCGCGGACGATGCCAGCAGCACCGCCGACGGCTGGTGGCGCTGGGCCGCCAGCGCTTCGAGCAGGTTGCGGGTACCGACGATGTTGACGCGGTAAATCAGTTCGGCGTTGGCATGCGCAACAAAAGCGATGCCGGCCAGGTGCACCACGACGTCCGGCTGCACCTGTTCGATCATGGCGGCCACGCCGGCGCGGTCAAGCAGGTCGACCGCGAACACATCGGGTTCAGGAGCGTCGCTCCCGTGGCCCGGCACCACGGTGCCGAACACGCGATAGCCGGCAGCGGCCAGTTCGCGCGCCACGTAGCGCCCCGTGAAGCCGTGCAGGCCGGTGATCAGGGCACGTTTGCCCTGCCCTTCGGCGCCGGGCGCGGGGGACGTTTCCGTGACCATGCCCGTCATATCAGAAGGAAAAACCCTGTTCGTTGCGGCGCATGTCGGCCTCGACCATCATCTGGCACAACTGCTCCAAGGTGGTCTTCGGCGCCCAGCCCAGTTCGCGCATGGCCTTGGCCGGATCGCCGATCAGCAACTCGACTTCGGCAGGACGGTAGAACTTGGGACTGATGCGCACCAGCAGTTTGCCGGTACGGGCGCAATGGCCGGTCTCGGCTTCGCCCGTGCCCGTGTATTCGATATCGATGCCGGCGCCCTTGAACGCCATGGTGACGAAGTCGCGCACGGTTTCGGTACGGTTGGTGGCCAGGATGAAGGTGTCGGGCTGTGCGGCCTGCAGGATGCGCCACATGCCTTCGACGTATTCCTTGGCATAACCCCAGTCGCGCTTGGCGTCGAGATTGCCCAGTTCCAGCACGTCGAGCTTGTTGAGCACGATCTTGGCGACCGAATCGGTGATCTTGCGGGTGACGAATTCACGGCCGCGCAGGGGCGATTCGTGATTGAACAAGATGCCGCTGGAACCGAAGATGCCATACGACTCGCGGTAATTGACCGTCATCCAGTGGGCGTACAGCTTGGCCACACCGTACGGGCTGCGCGGGTAGAACGGGGTATCTTCGACTTGCGGGATGGCCTGGACCTTGCCGAACATTTCGGAGGTCGATGCCTGGTAGAAGCGCGCTTTCGGGTTGACGATGCGAATCGCTTCGAGCAGGTTAACTGCCCCCAGACCCGTAATGCTTGCGGTAGCAACTGGCTGCTCGAACGACACACCGACGAAACTCTGGGCCGCGAGGTTGTACACCTCGTCAGGCTCGGCGGTCTGGATCAGGCGTATGCTGGACGACAAGTCGGTCAGGTCGTATTCGACCAGGCGCAGATTTGGATGAGCCTGGATACCAAGCTCTTCGATACGCCAGAAATTGACCGAACTCGTGCGACGATACGTGCCGGTGACCTCGTAGCCCTTTTCAAGCAACAACTGCGCAAGGTAAGCGCCATCTTGCCCGGTGATCCCGGTAATCAGGGCTTTTTTTGTTGTTTTTTGCATATTCGTGATATTCGTGTGTAGTTGGAGAGCGGTAATCTGCACGGCCAACTCGCAGTTAACAACTCAGCATTGTAACAGAATCGCTTTGATCATTCTTTACGCAAAAAAGTTCCGTGCAATATGAACAACAACTAGCATGGATATTATGCCCCGATTGCCGGGACGGACGGCGCCAGCTTACGCATTGTTACGCTTATCTTGAACTGTAATGAAATGTAGTAATGCACGTTTTTGCTGTGCGAAATTACTACAAAAAACGGCCGGCATCGATGACGATGCCGGCCGTTCTGACGCGCAAAACACACGCGCGGTGTTACTTGCCGATCAGCGTTCCGAGACGGCGTCGACCACGCACAGGGCCGTCATGTTGACGATCCGGCGCACCGTGGCCGATGGCGTCAGGATGTGCACCGGCTTGGCGCAGCCGAGCAGCACCGGACCGATCGCGATACCGTTGCCGGCCGCGGTCTTGAGCAGGTTGTAGGCGATGTTGGCGCTGTCGATATTCGGCATCACCAGCAGGTTGGCCTCGCCCTGCAGGGTCGAGTGCGGCATCAGCTGCATGCGCAGCTTGGCGTCGAGCGCCACGTCGCCGTGCATCTCGCCATCGATTTCCAGCTGCGGCGCCTTTTGCTGCACCAGCGCCAGCGCGGCGCGCATCTTTTGCGCCGATGCGCTGTTGGCCGAACCGAAGTTCGAGTGCGACAACAGCGCCGCGCGCGGAATCAGGCCGAAGCGGCTCATCTCGTCGGCCGCCATGATGGTGATCTCGGCCAGCTGCTCGGCGCTCGGGTTTTCGTTGACGTGGGTATCGACGATAGCCATCTGGCGTTCCGGCAGGATCAGGAAATTCATCGCCGCGTACACATTGGCGCCGTCGCGCTTGCCCAATACCTGGTCGATATAGTGCAGGTGCAGGCTGGTGGTGCCGAAGGTGCCGCAGATCATGCCGTCGGCGTCGCCCTTGTGGATCATCATCGCACCGATCAGGCTGTGGCGGCGGCGCATTTCCAGCTTGGCGTATTCCTGGGTTACACCTTTACGCATGGTCATCGCGTAATAGGTCTGCCAGTAATCGCGGTAGCGGTCTTCGTGGTCCGGATTGATGACGTCGAAATGCTCGCCTTGCTTGAGGCGCAGGCCGAACTTCTCGATGCGCTGCTCCAGCACGCTCGGACGGCCGACCAGGATCGGGCGCGCCAGCTTCTCGTCGACCACGACCTGCACGGCGCGCAGCACGCGCTCTTCTTCGCCTTCGGCGTAGACGATGCGCTTGAGTTCCGGCGGGGCCGCCTTGGCCACCGCGAACAGCGGCTTCATGAAGGTGCCGCTGCGGTACACGAACTGCTGCAGGCTGTCGGCGTAGGCTTCCAGGTTGGCGATCGGACGCGTCGCCACGCCCGACTCGACCGCCGCCTTGGCCACGGCCGGGGCGATGTGAATCAAGAGGCGCGGATCGAACGGCATCGGGATCAAATATTCCGGACCGAACGACAGGTTGCTGATGCCGTAGGTGGTGGCCACCACGTCCGACTGCTCGGCGTGGGCCAGGTCGGCAATCGCGTGCACGACCGCAATTTCCATCTCGCGCGTAATGGTGGTGGCGCCGCAATCGAGGGCGCCGCGGAAAATGTAGGGGAAGCACAGCACATTGTTCACCTGGTTCGGATAGTCCGAACGGCCGGTGGCGATGATGGCGTCGCCGCGCACGGCCTTGACTTCTTCCGGCAGGATTTCCGGGGTCGGATTGGCGAGCGCCAGGATCAGCGGATTGGCCGCCATTTCCTTGACCATATCCTGCTTGAGCACGCCGCCAGCGGACAGGCCCAGGAAAATGTCGGCGCCCGGCATCACTTCAGCCAGGGTACGGAATGGCGTGTCTTGCGCGAAGCGCGCCTTGTCCGGGTCCATCAGTTCGACGCGGCCCTTGTAGACCACGCCGGCCAGGTCGGTCACGTAGATGTTCTCGATCGGGAAGCCGAGGTCGACGATCAGTTCCAGGCAGGCCAGGGCAGCCGCGCCCGCGCCCGACACCACCAGCTTGCACTCGCGGATATCCTTGCCGACCACCTTGACGCCGTTCAGGATCGCGGCGCCGACGATGATCGCGGTACCGTGCTGGTCATCGTGGAATACCGGAATCTTCATGCGGTCGCGCAACTGGCGCTCGATATAGAAGCACTCGGGCGCCTTGATATCTTCCAGGTTGATGCCGCCAAACGTCGGTTCCAGCGAGGCGATGATGTTGACCAGCTTGTCCGGATCCTGCTCGTTGATCTCGATGTCGAACACATCGATGCCGGCGAACTTCTTGAACAGCACGCCCTTGCCTTCCATCACCGGCTTGGACGCCAGCGGACCGATATTGCCCAGGCCCAGCACGGCGGTACCGTTGGTGATGACGGCCACCAGATTGCCGCGCGCCGTGTATTTATAGGCGTTACCCGGGTCCTTGACGATTTCTTCGCAAGGAGCCGCCACGCCCGGCGAGTACGCCAGGGCGAGGTCGCGCTGGTTGAGCAGCTGCTTGGTGGGCGTGACGCTGATTTTTCCGGGACGGGGGCTCTCGTGATACTCGAGCGCGGCGAGGCGCAGTTGCTGGCGCAGTTCTTCCTTCTTCTCTGGTGACGAATCCATGCTGGTACGGCCTTCCTGTGTACTGTCGGGGACTGAGGATTTTATCAGACGTGATCTTTCAACAAGCTACGTATTTTCACCAACTTCGGGTCAATTGCCCCAAAACATGAAAATTTCATCGCAACAAACAAAAAAGCGATCGCTCGCTCGGCGCTACAGCACGGTACACATCGCTGACAGTTGATACAAATTCTAGACAGAAACGCAATAGACCCATGCCGCGGGCTGGCCAGACAATGCACGGGCATCGCGGCGCTGCGGGCGGGAACCCTGACCCTGCGCGGCGCGAGCTTCCGCCAACCCTGTCGAAAGAGCGTCCCATGAAACCACTCCAACACTGCCTTCCCGCCGGACTGATCGCCGCCACCCTGCTGACCGGATGCGGCGGCGGCGGCGACGGGGGCAAACCCTTGCCCCCTCCCGCGCCGGACCCGATCGCGCGCGTCGATGTGCTGATGAATCACGAGCGCGGCATGAACTCGATTACGATCGACGACAAGAATGCCTACGTCGCGCTGACCAATACCGAAACCGACGGCACCGCCATCCTGGCCACCGCGCGCGGGGTCAGCGCCAAATCGGCCTGGCAAACGGTCGGCCTGGGCGAGTGCAAGCTGCCGGCCAGCGATCAGGTCGAAGTGCGGCGCGCGGCCGAACTGAAGCAGGTTGACGGCAAGACGCTCCTGATGCAGCCGGCCTGGGGCAGCGCCGACGAACATACCTTGTGCGAGCTGGACCAGGCGAAGATGAGCTTCATCCCCAAGGACAAGGACTTCCGGATCTGCTACGCAAGCTATTGCGAACGCATGTACGTGGCCGATGTCAAGGCGGTCGGCAAGCGCTGGTTCGCCAACGGCGGCGCCGGGCAGAACGTGCAGGTCTCGAACGACCAGGGCGCCACCTGGCGTCCGATCATGGGGACGATGGATAGCATGAGCTGCACCCACCAGTCGTTCGAGGTGGTGGGCGGGCGCCTGCTGACGGGCGGCGAATGTCCGCTCGACATGGCCTACGTGCGCGCCTACACCATGAACGCCGACAACTCCGCGCTCGCTTCCACGGTTCCCGTGCAGTTGAGCGTGCCGGAACTGGAAAACCGCAACGTGCATCTGATTACCACGCTGGGCAAGAGCGAGCGCGTGTTCATCGGTGTCGAAGGCGGCCTGCTGCGCAGCGATGACAGCGGCAAGAGCTACAAGTTCGTGCTCAAGCAACCGCTGACGGGCGGCGTCAACTATCCCTACATCACCCAGTTGCTCTCGCCTGCCGGCAAACCCAACGTGATCGTCGCGGCCGGTTTCGACAAGGCGAAGGGCTTGCCCTATTTGGCATGGTCGGCGGACAATGGCGACAAGTGGACCGACCTGTCGAGCCTGCTGCCGGGCTACAAGCGCACGGTGGCGGACGCCACCAGCCAGGTGACCTCGATCGCGGAAGATGCGCAGGGACGCATCCTGGTGACGGTCAACGAAGAGTTCCAGAAAAAGGGCCGCCTGGTGGAGGTCACGCTGGGCCGCCTGTAAGCTGCCGATGCGGAGCTGGCATGGCTGTACAATCGCGCATGCTCTCCGAATTCGACCTCATCAAGCAGTACTTCAACCGTCAGCACCCGGGCCGCGCCGCGCTAGGCCGGGCAGCGCTGGGCCGGGCAGCGCTGGGAATCGGCGACGATTGCGCGCTGCTCGCCCCCTCCCCCGGCATGCAGATGGCCATTTCATCCGACATGCTGGTCGAGGACCGGCATTTCTTCGCCGGCGCCGATGCGCGCATGCTGGGCCACAAGTGCCTGGCGGTGAACCTGTCCGACCTGGCCGCGATGGGCGCGCGGCCGGTAGCTTTTACGCTGGCGCTGGCGCTGCCGGCGGCCGATCCCGACTGGCTGTCCGGGTTTTCCGCCGGCCTGTTCGCGCTGGCCGACCAGCATGGCTGTGAACTGATCGGCGGCGACACCACCAAAGGACCGCTGAACATCTGCATCACCATTTTCGGCGAACTGGCACCCGGCCACGCGCTGCGGCGCGATGCCGCCATCGCCGGCGACGACCTGTGGATTTCGGGCACGCTGGGCGACGCCCGCCTTGCGCTGGCCGGCTACCGCAAGCAATACCGGCTGGACGATGCCGCCCTGCTCGCGGCCGGTACCCGCATGCACACGCCCGCCCCGCGCGTGGCGCTGGGCCTGGCGTTGGCCGGCAAGCGCCTGGCCCACGCCGCCATCGATATCTCCGACGGCCTGGTGGGCGACCTCGGTCACATCCTCGCCGCATCAGGCGTCGGCGCCACGCTCGATGTCGATGCGCTGCCCGCCGGACCGGTACTGGCCGCGCAGCCGCAGGCGCTGCGGCGCCAGTTCTGCGCCGCCGGCGGCGACGATTACGAGTTGTGCTTCACGGCCCCGAGTTCACGGCGCGACGCCATCGTGGCAGCCGGTCATGCAAGTGGCACCGCAGTTACGCGCGTAGGGACAATCGACGCCGCACCGGGCCTGCGCCTGGTCGACGCCGCCGGCCAAGCGCTCGACCTGAAGCTGTCCGGTTTCGACCACTTCGCCAGCGCCTGACCGTTACGACCGTCGTTCCCGCGCAGGCGGGAACCCAAGTACGTTAAGCCGCCGACGGCTACGGCACGAAATTGGGTTCCCCGAGTGCCGCCTTGGCGCGGGAACGACGGATCGAAAGTTAGCGGAAAAACGCCATCTTTCTATTCCGCCGGCACCTGCCCAGCTTCGACAAAGTGCGCATTATGCGGATCGTCCTTGGGCCCATTCATCAGCCAGTAATGATGGAAGGCCAGCCGCACGTTATCGCGCAGCTGCGTCTCGTCCCACGGCTTGGTGTAGAAGCGGTAAATCGCGCCGCGGTTGATCGAGTCGAGCACCGCTTCAAGCCCCGTGTAGCCGGACAGGATGATCCGTATCGTGTCCGGATACAGTTCCTTGACCTTGCTCAGGAACTCGGTGCCGCTCATGCCCGGCATGCGCTGGTCGCACACGATCACCTGCACCGTGTGCAGCGCCAGCAGCTCGAAGCCTTCGGCCGGCGACACCCCCGTCAGAATCCGGTAGTTATCGCGCTTGAACAGCCGGTGCAGCGACGACAGCACATTGACGTCGTCGTCCACGATCAGCAAGGTCTGGCGATGGCTGTCGGGCGCCTCCGGCTCGGACGGCTGCGCCACATTGGCCATCACCATCTCGCCGAACTCCGCGGCCGGCAGCGGGCGGCTGAAATGGAAACCCTGCACTTCGTCGCAGCGGTGGCGCCGCAGGTAAGCCAACTGCGCCGGCGTCTCCACCCCTTCGGCGATCACCTGCATGTGCAGCGAATGGGCCATGCCGATGATGGCCAGGGCAATCGCCGCGTCGTCCGGATTGACCGTCACGTCGCGCACAAAGGCGATGTCGATCTTGAGCTTGTCGATCGGGAAGCGCTTCAGGTACGCCAGGCTCGAATAGCCGGTGCCGAAATCGTCGATCGCAATCGTGATGCCAAGCTGCTTGAGATTGCCCAGCACCGCAATCGTGTGCTCGGCGTTGGACATCAGCGCGCTTTCGGTCAGCTCCAGTTCGAGCAGCGTCGGGTCGATCCCGTGCCGGCTGACCGCCGCGCGGATTTCGCCTTCCAGGTCGCCTTCGACAAACTGGCGGCTCGATACGTTGACAGCCACGCGCACGTCGCCCACGTCGCTGGCCGACCACTGTGCGATCTGGCGGCAGGCTTCGTCGATCACCCACGCGCCGACCCGCACGATCAAACCGGTTTCCTCCATCACCGGCACGAATTCGACCGGGAACACCAGGCCGTAGCCGGGCCGGTTCCAGCGCAGCAGCGCTTCGGCGCCGCTGATGCGGCCCGTGCGCAGATTCACCTTGGGCTGGAAGTACAGCAGGAATTCGCCGTGTTCCAGCGCGTGGCGCAGCGCCAGTTCGAGGTCGAGCCGCGCCAGCACCTGCACATTCATGCCGGCGGTGAAAAAGCGGTAGCCGTCGCGCCCCGCTTCCTTCGCGCGCCCCATGGCCGTGTCGGCGTACTTGATCAGGGTCTCGGGGTCAAGGGCGTCGTCCGGGTACATGGCGATGCCGATGCTGGCCGTCAGGCCGGCCTGCTTGCCATGCAGGTCGAACGGCGCGCGCAGCGTGTCGCGCACTTCGTTGGCGACGTTGACGGCGTCCTGCTGGTTGCGCGTCATTGTCAGGATGAGGGCGAATTCGTCGCCGCCCAGGCGCCCGACCGTGTCGCGGATGCGCACGCACTGCACCAGGCGCGTGCTGAACTGGCGCAGCAACTCGTCGCCCAGGGCCGAGCCGAGCGAGTCGTTGACGGTCTTGAAGCGGTCGAGCGCGATGAACAGCACCACGATGCGCCACTGCTTGTCCTGCGCCAGCTCGATCGCTTCGCGCAAGGTCTGGTAGAACAGGGTGCGGTTGGGCAGGCCGGTCAGGCTGTCGTAGCTGGCCAGGTGGGCCAGGCGCTGGCGCGCGGCCAGGCGCTCGCTGATGTCGCGCGCCACGGCGATCAGCATGCGCGTGCTGCCCACGCTTTGGGTTTGCCAGTAGACTTCAACCGCCACTTCGCGCAGGTCGGCGCGCGTCAGGTGGTCTTCGACCAGGTCGGGGTAGCGTATCGCGTCGCGCTCCGGGTCGGCCTGGCGCGCCAGCTGGCCCGGACCGGCCAGGCCGTACACCGTGGGGTCCAGGCGCAGCAGCTCGTCGCGCTGGTAACCGAGCATGCGGCAAGCGCCGTCGTTGACGTCGACTACCGTCATGCTGCCGGTGTCGATCAGGAAGATGGCGTCGTTGGTGGCATCCATGGCGCTGCGAAAGCGCTGCAGTTCGGCGGTGCGCTCGCGCACCGTCTGTTCGAGCAGGGTGCCGTAGCTCTTCGATTCGCGGTGCAGCAGGCGCACTTCGAGCATGTTGCGGATGCGCGTGAGCACTTCGACCGGGTCGAACGGCTTGCCGACGAAGTCGCGCGCGCCGGCGTCGAGCGCGGCCAGCTTTTTATCCGGTTCGGCCGTCACCACCAGCACCGGCAGGTAGGCTTCGGTTTCCATGGGCGCCAGCGCCTCCATCACCTGGAAGCCGCTCATGCCCGGCATGTGCAGGTCGAGGATGATCAGGTCGTAGCGGTGCTTGAGGTGCCTGGCCGCGACTTCGCGCGGGTCGGTGGTGCTGCTCACATTGGTGTAGCCGGTGGTCGTGAGCAGGTATTCGAGCAGCTGCACGTTGACCAGCTGGTCGTCGACGATCAGGATGGCAGCGTTGTGGATGTCATCGAGGGATATCATGGGTTCCGCGCTTTCTGCGCAAGCTGCCGCGTGTCGGCGAATGCAAGGGTGCTGTCGATCGCCTCGTTGAATTCGTCAATGTTGATCGGTTTGGTGAGGTACCGGAAAAAGCCGCTGGCCAGCCCGCGCTCGACGTCGCGCGGCATGGCGTTGGCGGTCAGCGCGATGACCGGAATATGCGCCGTGCGCGGATCGCTGCGCAGTTCCTTGAGCGCGTCCAGACCGCTCACGCACGGCAGATTGATATCCATCAGGATCACATCCGGCAGGTGCGCCTTGGCCAGTTCGATGCCGAGGTGGCCATCCGGCGCGGTCAGGAGGTGCAGGTCGGGCCGGAAGCGCACGATCTCCTGCACCAGCTTCAGGTTGGCCGGGTTGTCTTCGACGTACAGCAGGCTGTGGTCGGCCAGCGGCACGGGCGCCGGCTTGTGTTCCAGCGTCAGCACCACCGCTTCGCCAACGGCCGACGGCACCGGCTGGGTCAGGCCCAGTTCGATCCAGAACACCGTGCCCACGCCGACGCTGCTCGAGACGCCGATTTCGCCGCCCATCAGCTCCACCAGGCGGCGCGTGACGACCAGGCCGATGCCGGTGCCTTCCTCGCTGCCGTTTTCCTGTCCCAGGCGGTTAAACGGCTGGAACAGGGACGAGATCTGCTCCGGGCGCAGGCCCATGCCGGTATCCTGCACCGACAGGCGCACGCGGTTGGCGGTGACGACGCTGCAGTCGCACACCACCGCGCCCATTTCGCGGTTGTACTTGATGGCGTTCGAGAGCAAATTGAGCAGCACCTGTTTGAGGCGCGTGCGGTCGGCCTGCACCACGGCGCCCGGCGCGTCCGGGAACAGCATGCGGATCTTGCGCTGCTGCGCCAGCGGTTCGGTCATGTTGCGGCACTCGACCAGCATGTCGGCCAGCGCCACCGGCTCCATCGACAATGTGACGGTGCCCGATTCGACCTTGGCCAGGTCGAGGATTTCGTTGATCAAGGTGAGCAGGTGGCGGCCCGACTTGAGAATGTGGCCGGCGAACTCCTTCTTTTGCGGCAGCGTCGAGGGCAGCGATTCGGACGTCAATATCTGGGCGAAGCCGAGAATCGCGTTGAGCGGCGTGCGCAGCTCGTGGCTCATCGACGACAAAAAGGCCGACTTGGCCTGGTTGGCGTTCTTGGCCGCCGCCATGGCCACTTCCAGTTCGGCGTTGGTCAGTTCCAGCTGCATGGTGCGCTCGTGCACGCGCACCTCAAGCTGCTCGTTGAGGTCCATGATTTCCTGCTGGGCGCGGGCGCGCTCCTCGGCTTCGCGCGCAATCGCATGGTGCGACGTTTCGAGCGCGCCGGTGCGCTGCTCGATCTCGCCGAGCATGGCGTTGAAGGAGTCCACCAGTTCACCCGCCTCGTCGTCGCTGATGCGCGGGGCGCGGCGCGAGTAGTCGCGCGTGCTGACCACTTCGCGCGCGGTTTCGGTGAGCGCGACGATCGGCGCGGTGACGATGCGCCCGAGCCGGCGCGTCATGAGCCAGGCGATCAGCATCGCCAGCGCGATCACGCCGGCGGCGATGCTCAGGTAGTCGACCGCGCGCGCGACCAGCGTGTATTCGGCGCGCAGGTACACGGTGCCGAGCAGTTCGCCGTTTTCGACCACCCTGCGGTACAGCAGCAGGTCGTCGCCGCTCACGCGCAGGTCGTCGGTCTGGGGGCTGACCGGGAACGGATGCAGTTCGCCCGGCGCGCGGTAGGAGGCGAACAGGGCGCCCTTGGCGTCGTAGATGGCGCCGGCCCGCACCGACGGGCGAATGCGCAGCAGCGCCAGGTTTTCGGTGGCCAGGCGGGCGTCGTCGAACGCCAGCGCGGCCGACGTCATGTGGCCGAGCAGTTCGGCCTGGGTGGCCATGTCGCCCAGCAGGGCCTTGTGGTAGTTGCGCAGGTCGTAGGCGATCACGGTGCCGATCGATACCAGCAGCGCCGCCAGGGTAGTGAGCATCACCACCGTGACCAGTTTTTCACGGATCGAGCGGACGATCATGTGGCCCCCTGCACACGGTTGGCGGCGGCCAGCATGCGCGCGCTGATGCGCAGCCGGCTGGAGTTGACCTGGCCGAGGGCGACGTCGAAGCGCAGCCGGTCCTGGGCCACCACGAAAGCGATCATGCACCCCAAAGCAATGCTGTCGTCGGCGTCGGAAACGGTCAGTACCGACTGGCCGCGCGCGGCCGCCAGCATGTCGATCACGGAGGAGCGTTCGCCGGCGCCGATGAACAGGATATGGACGCCGTGCAGGGCATCGCCGCGGCGCAGCTTGCGCACCGAAATGGCGTGCCCGGCGACGGTGCGCCCGGCCACCATTTGTTCGAGCTGGTCGGCCAGGGCGTCGTTGCCGGCCACGCCGATCTGGAGCGGGCTGTCGGTGCGCGTGAAGCTGCCTTCAGGCCACTCGACGAAGCCGGCGAATTTGAACAGGTAGGCGGCCTTGACCTGGTTTTCGACGCTGGGCTGGGCCGCGGCGGCGCCGCTCCAGGCGAGCATCGCCAACAGCGCCGGCAGCGCCAGCGAGCGTACCGCACGCCTGCGCAATGCGAACCGGCTCAGGCCCGCCATGGCAGTTCGGCAAGCAAAAGAATCGGGGACATGGGACTCCAATCCGGATCAGACAGAAAAGCAAACTCAGCGGCAAAGCCCAGCATAGCAGAGCAACAGGCTGGCGGCGCACGGCACACACGCCCGGCGCGCACGACGATTTCCTCGGATCCACTCTACGCTTTTTTAGGTTGCTTGGATATCCCTTTTGAAACATTGCAACAGGGTGGACGGACAGTGTTGCAGAGTGCATGGTAAAGTAGAATCGCAGGGCCGCACCGTCGCCGGTGCGCCCTTCCCGATCCGTATTTCGATCCGCAACCATGGTCCCCGCTGACCGTCCAAAAGGAGCAACACGTGACGAACGACATTCTCGATCTTTCCGCCAAAGTCGGCCGCGCGCTGCAAGCGAAAGGCTTGCTGCTGGTGACCGCCGAATCGTGCACCGGCGGCGGGGTAGCGCAAGCGGTCACCGAGGTGGCCGGCTCGACCGGCTGGTTCGATTGCGGCTTCGTGACCTATTCCAACGCATCGAAAACCGAGCTGCTCGATGTGTCGGCGGCGCTGATGGCGCAACTGGGCTCGGTCAGCGAAGAAGTGGCATCCGCCATGGCCACCGGTGCATTGGCAAACAGCAACGCGCACGTGGCCTTGTCGACCACCGGCATCGCCGGCCCGAGCGGCGCGGTGCCGGGCAAGCCGGTCGGCACCGTCTGCTTCGGCTGGGCCAGGGGCGACACCATTCTGACCGAGCGCCTGGTATTCGCCGGCGACCGCCACGCCGTGCGCGAGCAGACCGTGGTGCACGCGCTGCAAGGGCTGCTGCGCATCATCGAATAGAAGCGCGATGGCGGATTGGCGCCATCGTCCTGTTCTCCCCCTGCGTTGATACCTGCCGGGCCGGCACGCGCACCGGCGCCGGTCATTTTCTGGAGCAATTCGATGCACAATACGGTTCATTTCATCCTGCAGGGCAAGGGCGGCATCGGCAAGACCCTGGTCTCGACCATCCTGGCGCAATGGCTGGCCGGCAAGGACGAGCGGCCCCTGCGCTGCTACGATACCGACCAGGAAAACGCCACCTTTTCGCGCTACAAGGCGATGGACGTGAAACACGTGCCGGTCATGACCGACGCGCGCAACATCGACCCCAAGCGCTTCGACGCGCTGATGATCGACCTGCTGGAAGAAGAAGGCAACTGCGTGATCGACAACGGCGCCAATACCTTTTCGCCGCTGATGGGTTACCTGCTGGAAAACGATTGCTTCGACTTGCTCAAGGAATCGGGGCGCAAGGTGTACATCCACACCATCGTCGGCGGTGGCGACACCCTGCACGACACGGCCATGGGATTTGTCTCGACCGCCAAGTCGACCAGCGTGCCGCTGGTGCTGTGGGAAAACGAGCACTTCGGCCCGCTGCAATCGGCCACCGGCAAGGTGTTTACCGAATCGCAAACCTATGCCGACAATGCCGGGCGCGTGTGCGGGCGCGTGGTGCTGTCGCAACGCAACGCCGACACCTTCGGCGCCGACATCAAGAAGATGAATATCGCGCGCCTGACCGCCAATGAAGTGCGCGAAAGCGACAAATTCAACGTCATGGAAAAGCAGCGCATCAAGGTGGTGTTCCGCGACCTGTTCGAGCAACTCGACAAAGTCCAGTGGTAAGACGGCATGGACCAGCAAAAACTGCGCACCCTCGTCTTTGAGAAAACCGGCGTGCGGATCGATATCGACGATCCGATTTTTGCGCTGGTGGCGCTGAACGAGGCAGTGCTGGCCGAAGCGGTCGAGCGCCACGTGGAGCTGCTCGACGACGCCACCGCCGACCTGGCCGACCAGGTGCAGGCGCTGCAGGAAAGCGGCAGCCTGTGCCACTTCAGCAACGCTGCGAGCGAGCGTCCGGCGGCACTGGTCGCGGCGCCGCCGCCCGCCGTCAACATCGCGCCACTGCAGGAAAAACGCATCATCGCGATTGCCGGCGGCGCGGCGCTGCTGTGCGCGTTCGTGGTGCTGATCGGCCAGGCTGTGCTGTTGCGCCCGGCGCCGGCCCCGGTGGTGATGGCGAAGGAATTGACGCCCGAGCAAAGCGCCGCCCTGCGCGAGGCCGACAAGCTGGCCGGCATCGTCGCCAGGCTGGATGCCAAAACGCGCGCGGCCATTGCCGCCGAGATGCAAAAACCCTGAATTGCGTCAAGGAACGCACCACGCGGCAGAATTGCGCTATCATATCTACATATCTTCACATGTTGACTATGAAACCTTCTCCCGATAACGACGCATCGATTGCCCAACTGGCCGACCTGTTCCATCTGCTGGGCGACCCGACGCGGCTGCGCATTGTATTGTCCTGCCTGGCGGGTCCGATTGCGGTGGGCGACATCGCCGCCGGGCTGCAACTGAGCAGCTCGCTGGTCAGCCACCACCTGCGCCTGCTGCGCGCCGCCCGCATCGTCAAGGCCGAGCGCCAGGGCAAGCAAGTGTTTTATTCGACGGCGGACGCCCACATCAGCGGCGTGCTGACCGACATGCTCGACCACATCGCCGAACCCACCAATGGAATCGACCCATGACCAGCGCCCACGACCACGATCACGATCACGACCACGCCGGACACAGCCACGCGCATGCGCCCGCCAAGACGCCTGAAGCGGCGCATAAGCACGGCCACGGCCATGATCACGACCATGGGCACGGTCACGGTCACGGTCACCATCATCACCAGCTCGACCCGAACGGCAACGGGCGCGCGTTCGCGCTGGCGATCGGCCTGAACACGGTGTTTGTCGGCATCGAATTCTTTTATGGATTCATGGCCAACTCGACGGCGCTGATGGCCGACGCCGGCCACAACCTGTCGGACGTGCTGGGCCTGATGCTGGCCTGGGGCGCAGTCATGCTGACCCGGCGCGCGCCGGACGGACGCTACACCTACGGCCTGCGCAGCTCGTCGATCCTGGCGGCCCTGCTCAACGCCCTGCTGCTGATGCTCGCCTGCGGCGCGATCGGCTGGGAAGCGGTGCACCGCTTCGCCAATCCGGCGCCGGTGCAGGGAATGACAATGTCGGTGGTGGCCGGTATCGGCGTGCTGGTCAACGGCTTTTCGGCCTGGCTGTTCATGGCCGGCAGCAAGGACGACCTGAACATCCGAGGCGCCTACCAGCACATGGCGGCCGATGCCGCGATTTCGCTGGGCGTGGTGGTGTCGGGCGTGGCGATCCTGTTCACCGGCTGGACCTGGCTCGACCCGGCGGTCAGTATCGTGATCGTGCTGCTGATTCTGGTCACTACCTGGGGCTTGCTGCGCGAGTCGCTCGACCTGGTGCTGGCGGCGGTGCCGGCCAATGTCGATGCCGATGCGGTGGGCGATTATCTCAAGGCGCGGCCGGGCGTAAGCGGTATTCACGACCTGCATATCTGGGCCATGAGCACGACCGAAACGGCGCTCACCGCGCACCTGGTCATGCCCGCCGGCTACCCGGGCGACGCGGCGCTGGACGCCATCGTGGCGGCGCTCAAGGCCGATTATGCGATCCACCACTGCACCTTGCAGGTGGAGCTGGGGACGAGCGAGCACAGCTGCGCGCTGCATGCGGAAGAAGCAAAGCCGGCCTAGCCGGCGTTCAGAACAGGTGTGCGGCCGGGCTCGCAGCCGGGGAAGCGGTCGCGCGCGATGGCTTCATTTGCCGGGATATTGCGCTTCCGCCTTCAGGCGCAGATAGTCGAGGAAGTGGTCCGTGCCGGGCTCCACGGTGGACAGGCTGAACTCGTCGTCATCCTGTTCCACGAGCGCGTATTCGCCGTTTTCGTACAAGCCGAGCAGACGTTCCAGGAATTGTTCCAGGCTGGCGCCGGCCTGCACGCGCGTGAATTCACGCGCGCCGAACGAGATCACCTGGCCCATGCTGCCCGCGGCATCAGGATCGAGGTCGATGCCGAGATAGGCGCCGCCAGCGTCATCAGCCAGCGGGATCCATGCCTTGCTGGCGGCGCACTGGCGCACGGTGCCGCGTGGCAGGCAGCAATATTGACTGCTCGCAGCGGTGCGTTCCACGGCAGTCATGTCGTTGAGAAAATCAGTACCGTCCTTCCAGTGCCGCAGGGAATCGTCCAGCGGCAGGAAGGGGAGACCGAAAAACAGGCCGATCACATAGTAGCCGGTGTCACCGGCCTGGCCGTTATGCCAGCGGTACAGCGCCCGCACCGATGACGGCAGCGATGCGCCGATGGCGCGTTCGAAGGCATCCATGTCGGCGTCGCTGGCGCCCGGGTTCAGGCTCGCCGCCATCCCGGGGAAATGCGATTCGATGCAGGTTTGAAACCTGCCCAGCAACTCATTCATGCGCTCAGGCGCCGCCCGTTGCTCCCGCTCGCCACCTCAGCCTGCCAGATTGGCAAACAGCGGCGTGGACAGATAGCGTTCGCCGAACGACGGGATGATCGTCACGATCACCTTGCCCGCGTTTTCGGGACGGCGCGCCACCTGGATCGCAGCCCACAATGCCGCACCCGACGAAATGCCGACCAGCAGCCCCTCTTCGCGCGCGGCGGCGCGTGCGGTCTCGAAGGCTGCGTCGTTGCTCACGCAAATGATTTCGTCGAAGGCCGCGCGATTGAGCACCTGCGGCACGAAGCCGGCGCCGATGCCCTGGATCGGGTGTGGCCCTTTTGTCCCCTTGGACAGCATGGGCGACGCTTCCGGCTCGACCGCAATGGCCTGGAAGCCCGGTTTGCGTGCCTTGAGCGCTTCGCCCACGCCGGTAATGGTGCCGCCGGTGCCGACGCCAGCGACCAGGATATCGACCGTGCCGTCGGTGTCGCGCCAGATTTCCTCGGCCGTGGTGCGGCGGTGCACATCGGGATTGGCGGCATTGTTGAATTGCTGCGGCATGAAATAGTTGGGATTGGCCGCCACCAGTTCTTCGGCCACCTTGATGGCGCCGAGCATGCCTTCCGGCCCCGGCGTAAGCACCAGCTCGGCCCCGTAGGCGCGCAGCAGCATGCGCCGCTCGCTGCTCATGGTTTCGGGCATGACCAGCTTGCAGCGATAGCCGCGCGCCGCGCACACCATCGCCAGCGCGATGCCGGTGTTGCCGCTGGTCGGCTCGACGATGACGGTGTCGGGACCGATCTTGCCGGCCGCTTCGGCCGCTTCGATCATGGCCAGGCCGATCCGGTCCTTGACGCTGTGGGCCGGGTTGTAGAACTCCAGCTTGGCCAGGATGTCGGCGCCGGCGCCATGCGCCAGTTTGCGAATCCGTACCAGCGGGGTGTTACCGATTAACTCAGTGACGTCGTTTGCGATTCTCATGCTTGCTCTCCCGCTGTAGTGGATTGGACTTATTTGACGTTCACGAGTTCCACGTCGAAGATCAGATCGGCGTCCGGCGGAATGCCGCCGCCTGGCGCGCCGCGCTTGCCGTAAGCCAGGTAGCTCGGAATGATCAGGGTGCGCTTGCCGCCCACTTTCATGCCCATCACGCCCTGGTCCCAGCCCTTGATCACGCGGCCGGTGCCGAGCACGAATTCGAGCCGGGCGCCGCGCGTCAGCGAGGAGTCGAACTGGCGGCCGCGCTGGCGCGTGGCCATCGGCTTGTACAGCCAGCCGGTGTAGTGCACGAACACCTTGCTGCCGGCGGTCGCTTCGGCGCCGGTGCCGACCTTGGTGTCGGTGGCCACGAGCGGATCGAGGACCGGCTCGGCCAGCACCACGGTGCCTGGCGGCGTGGCAGGCTGGGCCGGTGCGGGCGTCGGGGCCGAGGGAGCCGGCGCAGGCGGCGCGTCGGGCGCGGGTGGCGTTGCCGGCACGGTCGTTGCCGGCGGCGTTTCGGGAGCGGATGGCGTCTGGCCGGCGGCCTGGGCCAGGGATGCCGCCGCGGCGCACATCAGGAATACGGAAAAGGGACGGCGCATGATGGAATCTCTTTCAGTAAGAAATGGTCAAACTGGATACTTCTGCAACGCTATGATAGCAAGGCCTCGGGCGCCTGCACAGAAGGCGGGTGAATTGCACCGCCGGCAAGGCGGCGCAGCACGTGTCCGGCGGCCACCATGCCGAAGGTCGCGGTGACGGCCATGCTCGATCCGAAGCCGGCGCAGTTCAGGCCGGTGACGCCTTCGCTGCCGCCCTGGCCATCGATGGCGCAGCTCTCGTCGCCAGCCGGCATGGCCAGCGGTTCCATCGAGAATACGGCATCCACGTTGAACTTGGTTTTCAGGCTGCGCGGAAAGCCGTACTCGTTGCGCAAGCGCTTGCGCACCATCTTGAGCAGCGGCTCCTGTTCGGTTTTGGACAGGTCGCGCAATTCGATGCGGGTCGGATCGGTCTTGCCGCCGGCGCTGCCGATGATCACCATCGGCAACTGGTGGTCGCGGCACCAGGCGATCAGCGCGGCCTTGGCCTTGACGCTGTCGATGGCGTCGACCACGTAGTCGTACCGGTGGGCGCCGATCATCCGGTCCAGGTTGCCGGGATCGATGAAGTCTTCGATCAGGTTGACCTTGCAGAAAGGATTGATCTGGGCGATGCGCTCGGCCAGCGCGCCGATCTTGGCCTGGCCGATGGTGCCGCTTAAGGCCTGGATCTGGCGGTTGATGTTCGATTCGGCCACGTTGTCGAGGTCGATCAGGGTCAACTGGCCGATGGCGCTGCGGGCCAGTGCCTCGACGATCCAGGAACCGACGCCGCCGACGCCGATCACGCACACATGGGCGGCGCGGAAACGCGCCAGCGCGGCCGGGCCATACAGGCGGCCGATGCCGCCGAAACGGCGCTCGAAGTCGACCTCGCTGGTCTCGGGGGGAAGGGATGGGGTGGTGATGGTATTCATGCCGCCATTTTAACGGACGCGGCTGGACAGACTGTTCTAAAATGAAGGCATGTTCCCAATGGCGTTGACTTCACCCCCGTCGTTTCCGCGCAGGCGGGGACCCAAGTTAGTTCCGCAACCACTGGCGGCTCGACCAACTTGGGTTCCCGCCTGCGCGGGAACGACGGTTTCAAATTGAACGGTTTGCCATTACCGTATTTGCCACCAGCCACAAGCGAGAAATCCCAATGAGCAACGCCTTGCCCGACAGCGCCCCCGGCTTCGACCAGCCGATCGCGGTGCTGAAACACTGCCACGACCGCATCCGCAAACAGCTGGCGACCCTGGAAAAGCTGGTGCCGCACCTGGCCAGCCACGGCGCCGACGAAGAGGCGCGCCAGGCGGCGCGCGCGGTGATGAAGTATTTCGACCAGGCCGCGCCCCTGCATCACGAGGATGAAGAACAGAACCTGGTGCCGATGCTGCGCACCAGCGCCAGCGGGGCCGACGCCGAGCTGCTGGCCGAGCTGGTGCCCGGCATCCTCGACGAGCACCGCCAGATGGATGGCATGTGGCAAGACCTGCACGAGCAGCTGAGCGCGATCGCCAGCGGCAGCGCCGCCGTGCTGCGCGAGCACGGCGTGCAGCACTTCGCCGCGACCTACCGCGCCCACATGGAGCGCGAGGAAAGCCATATCGCGCCGATGGCCAAGCGCCTGTTCAGCGCCGAGCAGATGGCCACCCTGGGCCTGGCGATGCAGCAGCGGCGCGGCATCGTTCCGGCCGCCGTGGCGGCGCCCGCCAGCGCCACCGGCGACGCCGTGGCCAGCCTGCGCAAGGATTACGGCCAGGCCAGCCTGAACGAGGGCGACGTGGCGGACGATCCGTTCGTGCAATTTACGACCTGGTTCGACGAAGCGCTCAAGGCCCAGGTCAACGAGCCGAACGCGATGAGCGTGGCGACGGTGGACGACCAGGGCCGGCCGAGCTCCCGCATCGTGCTGATCAAGCAGTTCGATCCGCGCGGCTTTACCTGGTACACCAACTACGACAGCCAGAAGGGGCGCCAGCTGGCCGGCAACCCGCATGCGGCATTACTGTTCTTTTGGACGGAACTAGAACGCCAGATCCGGATCGAAGGAAAGGTAGAGCGCACTTCAGTGGAAGAAAGCGACAAGTATTTCCACAGCCGGCCGCTGAAAAGCCGGCTGGCTGCGATCGCGTCGGCGCAAAGCGAGCCGATCGCCAATCGTGGTGTACTGGAACAAAATTACGAGGCAGTAGCCAAGCAATACGGCGAGCAGCCGCCGCGTCCCGACAACTGGGGCGGCTTCCGCCTGGTACCTGAACGGATCGAGTTCTGGCAGGGGCGCCGCTCGCGCTTTCACGACCGCATCGTGTACACGCTGCAAAGCGATGGCAGCTGGGCGCGCGAACGGTTGCAACCTTAGCAGGACGTGTGCACGCACACGGGCCTGCCGCTATCGGCCGGAGGTGTGCGTGTTCAACCAGATCAGACTGAGGGCCTGGAGCGAAGGCTTGCGCAGCCAGCCTTCGCTGCCCCTGCGGGTGGAGCTGTGGAACGGGCAGCGCCTCGATTTTTCGCCCGATCCGCCGCGCGTGACGGTGCATGTGCCGCACGCGCGCGCGCTGCGCTACCTGCTCTCGCCCTCGCTGTACAACCTCGGCCGCGCGTACGTGGAAGGGGCGATCGATGTCAGCGGCAGCGCGAACGACATGATTGCCGTCGTCAACGCGCTGGCCGGCAATGCAGTCGCCAAAAATCTACGCACAGCGCTGCCCGCACTCGGGCTGGGGCGCCTGCTCGGCGCGCTGGCGCGCGGCCACACGCGTCAGCGCGACGCCGCCGCCGTGCGCTATCACTACGATGTTTCCAACGAGTTCTACGCCGCCTGGCTCGATCCGGGCATGGTGTATTCGTGCGCCTATTTCGACAATGGCGACGAAACGCTGGCCGAGGCGCAGGTCAAGAAAATCGATCATATCCTCACCAAGATCGGCGTGCGGCCCGGCCATCGCCTGCTCGACATCGGCTGCGGCTGGGGCGCGCTGGCGATCCGCGCGGCCCAGCGCTACGGGGCGCGCTGCGTCGGCATCACCCTGTCCGACAACCAGGCCTGGCTGGCGCGCGCGCAGGTCGAACGCGCCGGGCTGGGCGGGCTGGTCGAGATCCGCCTGCAGGATTACCGCGATGTGGGCGGGCAATTCGACCGCATCACCAGCGTGGGCATGTTCGAGCATGTGGGCGTGCGCCAGCTGCCTGCGTACTTCCGGCGCATGGCCACCCTGCTCGCGCCCGATGGCGTGGCCATGAACCATGGCCTGACCACGACCGATCCGGACAGCCACGGCGCGCCGAACGGGGGCGGCGAATTCATCAGCCGGTATGTATTTCCGCACGGGGAGCTGGCGCATCTGGGCACGGTGATCCAGGCGATGCAGGAAGGCGGACTGGAAGTGCGCGACGTGGAAAACCTGCGCCGCCATTACGCGCGCACGTGCGCCATGTGGACCGACAATTTCGAGGCGAATGCGCAGCGCATCAAAGGCATGACCGATGCGCGCCGCTTTCGCATCTGGCAGGTGTATCTGGCCGGGTGCACGCATGCGTTCACGCACGACTGGATCAGCCTGTATCAGGTGGTGTGCGGCAAGGCGGGACGCGATCCGGCGGCGATACCGTGGTCGCGCCGCTATATGTACGCCCAGGCATGAGGATAATGCCGCTAAGTTAAGCTCCGTCATTCCTGCCATTGGCAGAAATGACTTCCCGCGCAGGTTCCAGTTACTAAGAAACTTCTCGAATTCCGTGGAACAAGGCAAGTCCAGGGGTAAATGCGATAACGCAAGCTCCGTCATTCCTGCCATTGGCAGAAATGACTTCCCGCGCAGGCGGGAATCCAATTCCGTAGCGCAGTTGCAGGCGGCTCATTGAACTTGGATTCCCGCCGAGTGCCGCCTTGGCGCGGGAATGACGGTTTGTGAGTTTGTGGTCAGATAACGGCTTAACTTAGCGGCATTAATGCATGAGGCGCCCGCGTGGTGGCGTGCCGCGCGCCCGGTGCCGCGGCGCGCGTGCGGCACGGATGCGGCGCGTTCGATCGCGTGCCCGGGCCGGGCGTCGACAACAGTGGGCCTGTGCCAGGCCCACCTTGTCAGCTCGTCCGGGTCACTTTGGCTTGAGCTTCGCGTTCTTGGCGGCATCCTCTTCGCCAGAGCGCACCGGCACCCTGGAATCGGAGGAAAACTGCTGGTGCTCATGCAATTGCTGGGTGTCGCCCGGCAGCGCCCTCACCTGCTCGCCCTGCGCGTCCAGTTGCGACTGCATGGCTTCATGAACGACCAGGCAGGCCATCCCGGGTACCGCATTCAAAGGCTGGTAGCCGTTGTTCGCGCCGCATGCCACGACGTTATAAACCGGAACGGCGGTGACGTCCTTGCCGAGTACCGATTTGATGTGTGCCGATTGCTCGCTGCTCAGGGCCAGCCATCCGGCCGGAAAGAATAACTCTGATGTATTCACAATAAGCTCCCTTTTTATATGCTTTTAATAGGTCGTGTTGAAGAAGAAAGTCTGGAAAAGCCGGCCGTTTTCCTTGGTTTCGCCAAAATGGCCTCGGCTGCAGTGAAAGCGCTGGCCGCGAAACAGGATCAGGCGGTTGAAGCGGTTGCCGATCTGGTCGGTGACCTGCCAGCGGTCCCACACGCCGGCGTCGGCATCGCATTGCCGGCGCTGGGCCTCATCGGCCGGATACGTCTCGTTGCCGCTCTGGTGATGGCGGAAAAAAGCCGTACCGGCTGACGCGGGCGCGTTCGGCGTCAGGTACAGCACGCCGGACCAGGTGGTGGTGTGGTCGGCATGCACCCAGGTGCGGTCGGTGGCGACGCTGTACTGAAAGGCACCGTTGTAGGTGTCGCGCGGCCAGTACGTGATGGGCAGCCCGACCACCGATTGAATGGCCGCCGCCAGCTCATCGTGCAGGAACGCCTGGGTGCGCGCACCCGGGTAATTTCCCTTGACGGAAAAATCCTGGCGCAGGGCAAACGCGCGCACCCCCACGGGGTCCTGATAAAAATCGTCGGTGACAATGATGGATTCGCGCATGGTTCACATCACAGTCTGTGCGCAACTGCGGGGCTGTTCGCGGGGCTGTTCGGAGTCCGGGCTGACATGATCAATCCTTCCGTGCATGTGTCGGTCAAGGAGCAAAAATGGCCTGGGCGATGCCGCATCACTCAGGCCAGCGAAAGCCGCTTACCGGGCAAGCAGCACCCGCGCGGCGTCGCCTTTTAATACCCTTGATAGCCTGGATATCCTTGCACGCCCGGGTAACCCTGGAAGCCCTGACCTTGCGCGCCCTGGAACCCCTGTACGCCCGGGAAGCCCGGGAATCCCTGGAAGCCCTGGCCTTGCACACCCTGGAATCCCTGCGCACCCTGGAAGCCCTGGAAGGCTTGCGGCCCCTGGAAGCCCTGCGAACCCTGGAAACCGAGGACGCCCTGCGGCCCCTGGAAGCCCTGCTGTCCCACGGCGCCCTGGAATCCTAGCGGCCCGAAGAAGCCCTGCGGGCCCTGGATGCCCACGAATGCTTGCGGACCCTGGCCCCCTTGCTGCCCTTGCATGCCAGGGAATCCGAATGGATTGAAGAAACCGGCCGGCCCATAGAAGCCCGGAAATCCGAACGGCCCCTGGACGCTGGGAAAGCCAAACGGTCCCTGGACGCCCTGCGCTCCCTGGAAGCCAAACACTGCCTGCGGTCCCTGGAAGCCAACCGGCCCGACGCCGCCCTGGAATCCGAACGGTCCCAGAACGGCTTGCTGGCCCTGGTAGCCCACGAGCGATTGCGGTCCCTGGAATGCCTGCGGTCCCCGAGCACCCTGGAATGCCTGCGGTCCCTGGTAGCCTTGGACGAACTGCGATCCCTGGGCACCCTGGTAGCCCTGCACCCCGGGGAACGCTTGCGATCCCTGCAGGCCCTGCAGCGCCTGCGCACCCTGCACGCCAGGGAAGTCGGGGACAATCCGGATCGATGTCATACGTTGGCCGCTGAGGGCTTGAATCTGGCGAATCTGATCGTCGTTAAGCGATAACACCATGCCTTGTTCATTCATGTCCGTGCACTCCTCTAGATTTGAAAAAAACCAAAAATGACGCGTTGAGAAAAATTGGCCGTGACCCGAAACTCCTGCGGAGCCCCGGGTAACGATAACAACCTTGGCAAGCAGATCCGAGGCTGGAACAGCATCGTGCTCAATCCCGAGAGCAGTAGGCATGACTCAGAATAAGCTGGCTGCGATGCGGGGGAACCTGACGATTCGTATAGGGCCTTCCCTAGCTGAATGAACAGGCGACAAAAGGCCGGCAGCGGCATTGCGCGCAGCATGGCGATCGCGGAAAAAGAGTGTGACGCAGCAAGCGGTCAGGAAAATTTTCCGGCCGGACAGAACGTGTCAGATGGCAAGGTAGCTGCCCAGCGCCGCATACACATCGTCGAGCGCGGCGGCCAGGTCGTGCGCCAGCGCGCGTGCCGGCGGCGCCGGGGCGGCGTCGCGCAGGTTCGCCGTGATCCGTTCGGTGCAGGCGATGGCGCGCCGGGCGCCGAAGTTGACCAGCACGCCCCGCAGGCTGTGCGCGGCGCGCTGGGCGGTGCCGGTGTCGCCGGCGGCGAGCGCCTGGTCGAGCGCATCGAACAGCTGCGGTCCGTCGCTGATGAACAGGGCGGCCAGTTCGTGCAGCAGCTCACGGTCGCCGTCCAGGCGCAGCAAGGCGCCGCGCCAGTCCAGTACCGCGCCGGGCCGCCGGCCATGAAACCGCGCGAGCACCTCGCGCAGGCGCGCGCTGTCGAGCGGCTTGGACAGATAGTCGTCCATGCCGGCCTCCAGGCAGCGCTCGCGGTCGCCCTGCATCGCGCGCGCCGTCATGGCCACCACCGCCACATGGCCGCCGTGCGCCGCTTCCCAACGGCGGATGGCGCGCGTGGCCGACATGCCATCGAGGCCCGGCATCTGCACATCCATCAGCACCAGGTCGGCGCCGCCGTGCAGCGCGTGTTCGAGCGCATCGAGGCCGTTGTCGGCCACGGTCACGCGATGCCCCATTTTCTCCAGCAGGCGCAGCGCCAGGCGCTGGTTGACCGGATTGTCCTCCGCCAGCACGATGTGCAGGCGGCCCGCCTGCACCGGCGGCACGGTAGCCGGCAGCGCCGCCGATACGCTCGCGCGGCCATGCGCCGGCGCCTCCACCGGCGCGGCGGCCGTCTGCCCGAGCGGCACGCGAAAGCGGAACACGCTGCCGCGGCCCGCTTCGCTGCTGACGGAAATGTCGCCCTGCATCAGGAGCACCAGGCGCCGGCAGATGGTCAGCCCCAGGCCGGTGCCGCCGTACTGGCGCGTGGTCGAACCGTCGACCTGGGAAAAGGCGTCGAAGATCAGGGTTTGCTGGTCCGGCGCGATGCCGATGCCGGTGTCGCGCACCGCGAACTCGACGTCGCAGCGTTGCTCCGACACGCGCCGCAGCGTCACGGCCAGCGTCACCCCGCCTTCGCTGGTGAACTTGATCGCATTGCCCAGCAGGTTGATCAGCACCTGGCGCAGCCTGCCGGGGTCGCCCTTGAGCGCGCGCGGCAGGTGCGGCGGCAGCTCGCAGGCCAGCGCCAGCCCTTTCTGGCGCGCCGGCAGGGCCAGCGAGCGCAGCGTTTCGCGCACCAGCTTGCCCAGGTCGAACGGCACGTCGTCGATATCGAGCTTGCCCGCCTCGATCTTGGAAAAATCGAGGATGTCGTCGATGATGCTCAGCAGCGCGTCGGCCGAGCCCTTGACCAGTTCGATGTCTTCGCGCTGCTGCGGCGCCAGCCCCGATTCGAGCACCAGTTCGGTCATGCCGAGGATGCCGTTCATCGGGGTGCGGATTTCATGGCTCATGTTGGCCAGGAAATCGCTCTTGGCGCGGCTGGCCGCCTGCGCCGATTCGACCGCGCGCTGCATGGCGTCGCGCGCGGCGCGCTGTTCGCTGACATCGATCGAAAAGCCCAGCAGGTACGATTCGCCGCCGCTGTGGATCACGATGCGGCTGACCACCACGTCGACCGGCGGGTCGAGATTGGCCAGGCGGCGCTCGCTGGTGACCATGCGCCCGGTGCGCCAGGCCTGCTCGTCTTCCTCGCGGGTCTGGCCGGCCCACCTGCGCGGGCCGACGTCATCGATAGTGCGCCCTTCGATCTCGGCCCGGCTGCGGCGCGCGAATTCCTGGAACTGGCGGTTGAAGCGCACGAAGCGCCCTTGCCGGTCTTTCAGGAACACGGGGATCGGCAGCTGGTCGAGAATCTGTTCGGTCAGCTCGCGCGCGCTTTCGCGCTGCTGCACCAGCTGTTCGAGCGCGCGCGTCATGCCGAGCAGGTCGGCGCCGCCTGCCTGGGGATCGGCCGGCCTGGCCAGGCGTCCCAGGCTCGCCTGGAGCGAGCGCAGCACTTCATCCTGGCGCGCCGCTTCCGCGCGCAGCTGGTCGTTGGCGCCGATCAGTTCGTCCGAGCTGATCTCGAGCATGCGGGTGCGTACCTGCAGGTCGCGGTCCGATTCCTCGTAGCTGCGCGAGACGGCGTCGAGCAAGGCGGCCAGGCCTTCGGCCAGGGCCGGGTCGCCCAGCGCGCGCAGGCCGCCCAGGCGCTCCTGCAAGGCCCGTTCGCTGCTCACGCCGAGCGTGCGCCGCAGCTGGCGCAGCAGTCGCTGGTGGCGCATGCGTCAGGCCGCGTCCTGGCGGGCGGCGTCGCAAAAGCGGGCGCGGATCTCCAGCACCGCCGGCCAGCGCCGCATCAGCGCGTCCACGCAGCGGGGGTCGAAATGGCTGCCGCTGTTGTCCAGCAGGTAGGTGCGCGCCGCGTCCAGGGTCCAGGCCTTCTTGTACGGGCGCACGCTGGTCAGGGCGTCGAACACGTCGGCCACGGCGACGATGCGCCCCGCCAGCGGGATAGCCTCGCCCGCCAGGCCGTTGGGATAGCCCTGGCCGTCGAAGCGCTCATGGTGGGTGTGGGCGATCACCGCGGCCAGCTGCAGCATGCCCGCTTCGCTGGCCTTGAGGATGTTGTAGCCGATCGCCGCGTGCTGGCGCATGATGTCCATCTCGTCGGGGGTGAGGCGGCCCGGCTTGAGCAGGATGTGGTCGGGCGTGCCGACCTTGCCGATATCGTGCATGGGCGCGGCGTTGAGGATGCATTCCTGTTCCTGGTTCGACAGGCCCAGTGCGGCCGCGATCAGGCAGGAGTAGTGCGCCATGCGCTGGATGTGGGCGCCCGTTTCGGGGTCGCGGTACTCCGAGGCGCGGCACAGCAGGAGGATGGTTTCCTGTTCGCGCGCGCGCAGTTCGGCGGTGGCCTTGCCCACCTCGCTGGCCAGCCAGCTGGCGCGGCTTTGCAGGGCCAGGGTGGCGCGCCGCAGTTCGAGCATGTTGCGGATGCGCGCCAGGAATTCGACCTTGTCGATCGGCTTGATCAGAAAATCGTTGGCGCCGTTTTCCAGCGCGCGGTGGCGGATGTCGACATCCTGGCTGGCCGTGACCATCAGCACCGGCGGGCGGTCGCGCGCGTCGCCTGGCGCGTCGCCGCCGAGTGCGGCAATGAAGTCGAGCCCGTTCAAGTCCGGCATCAGGTAGTCGAGCACCAGCAGGTCGCAGGGGTGCTCGCGGCACCACGCCAGCGCCTCGTGCGCCGACTGGAAGGCCACCGTCACGACCCCGGGCAGTTTTTCCATCAGGCGCGACATCAGGACCAGATTGATGTGCGTGTCGTCGACGATCACTACCTTCATGGCAAATCCCGGGTTACGAGGTGGGGCTGGCGGGCGTCATGTGAGGCGCCCGGCAAAGGTGGTCAGGAACTTGGTGACCTTGGGTGCCACCACCAGCGCGCAATAGCCCTGCAGCGGATGGCGGCTGAAATAGTTCTGGTGCTCGTCTTCGGCCTTGTGCCAGGTTCCGGCCGGCTGCACCTGGGTGACGATGGGCGCGTCCCATACACACGCCATTTCGGCGATCACCTGGCGCGCGGTCGCTTCCTGCTCGGGCGAATCGACGAAAATGACGGAGCGGTACTGGGTGCCGACATCGTTGCCCTGGCGGTTCAGGGTGGTCGGATCGTGGATCGTGAAGAAAATTTCGAGCAGGTCGTGGTACTCGATGGCGCCGGCATCGAACACGATGCGCACCACTTCGGCGTGCCCGGTGGCGCCGGCGCAGACCTGTTCGTAAGTCGGATTGTCGTCGTGGCCGCCCATGTAACCGGACTCGACCTTGAGCACGCCGCGCGCTTCCAGAAAGACCGCTTCGAGGCACCAGAAGCAGCCGCCGCCCAGAATGGCGACTTGCATCCCGGATTGGTTGGTCATGGCGCACCCCGCTGACTTATTGATATGGGATAACTGTAACGCAAAGCGACCCGGCATGCACCTGCAATCGGGCCGGCCGGCGGCGCCGGAAAAGCCGGGGAGCGCCAAAATTTGGCATAATGGCATAAACCACAGGGCAATAATGAACACTAGCTCACCCCGCGCCGATACGCGCGCATTCGACACGGCGCAATTTCGCCAAGCACTGTCGCAGTTTGCCACCGGCGTTACCGTGATCACGACGCGCCTGGCCGACGGCAGCTTCCGCGGCCTGACGGCCAGCTCCTTCAATTCGGTCTCGCTCGACCCGCCACTGGTATTGTGGAGTCTAGGCAATGTTGCCAACAGCTTGCCCATCTTCAGCGGCAACTCGCACTACGTCATCAACGTGCTCGGCGCCGACCAGGCCCACCTGGCGCAGCGTTTCGCCAAGCGCAGCGAAAACCCGTTCGGCGACATCGAATACGAGCTCTCGCGCACCGGCCAGCCCATCTTGAAGGGCGTGTCGGCATGGTTCGAGTGCCACAACCGCAGCCGCTATCCCGAGGGCGACCACGTGATTTTCGTGGGCGAAGTCGAAGAGTGCGCGGTGCAGCCGCAAGCCTCGCTCATTTTTCACGGCGGGCAATTCGGCAGCACCCAAACGCGGTAAAATCCGCATCACCCCAAAAGCAGTCTATACAAGTTTGGTTTATCCAGCCATTCCCACCATTCGCCAATACTAAAACAGAGACAGGAACCGCCATGACCCGATCCGATGCGCCCAGCAAAGCCAAATTCCACTGGGACGACCCGCTGTTGCTCAATCTTCAGCTCACCGATGATGAACGCATGGTGCGCGACGCCGCCGCCGCGTACTGCCAGGACAAGCTGGCGCCGCGCATCCTCGAAGCGTTCCGCCACGAGCGCATGGACACGACCATCTTCCGCGAAATGGGCGATCTGGGCTTGCTGGGACCGACCATCCCCGAGCAGTACGGCGGTCCGGGCATGAATTACGTGGCCTACGGCCTGATCGCGCGCGAAGTCGAGCGCATCGATTCGGGCTACCGCTCGATGATGAGCGTGCAATCGTCGCTGGTGATGGTGCCGATCTATGAATTCGGCACCGAAGAGCAGCGCCAGAAATACCTGCCGAAGCTGGCGACCGGCGAATGGATCGGCTGCTTCGGCCTGACCGAGCCGAACCACGGTTCCGACCCGGGATCGATGATCACGCGCGCCAAGAAGGTTGCTGGCGGCTACTCGCTGAGCGGCTCGAAGATGTGGATCACCAATTCGCCGGTGGCCGATGTGTTCGTGGTCTGGGCCAAGGACGATGAAGGCGCGATCCGCGGCTTCGTGCTGGAAAAAGGCATGGCCGGCTTGACGGCGCCTGCGATTCACGGCAAGTTCGGCCTGCGCGCCTCGATCACGGGCGAGATCGTCATGGACAATGTGTTCTGCCCGGAAGAAAACGCTTTCCCGGACGTGCGCGGCCTGAAAGGCCCGTTCACCTGCCTCAATTCGGCCCGCTACGGCATCGCCTGGGGCGCGCTGGGTGCGGCCGAGGCATGCTGGCACACCGCGCGCCAGTACACCATGGACCGCGTGCAGTTCGGCCGTCCGCTGGCCGCCAATCAGCTGGTGCAAAAGAAACTGGCCGACATGCAGACCGAAATCACCCTCGGCCTGCAAGGCTGCCTGCAGCTGGGCCGCATGAAGGATGCCGGCACGGCGGCGGTGGAAATCACCTCGATGATGAAGCGCAATTCCTGCGGCAAGTCGCTGGACATCGCCCGCGTGGCGCGCGACATGCTGGGTGGTAACGGCATTTCGGACGAGTTCGGCGTGATCCGTCACATGGTCAACCTGGAAGTGGTCAACACCTACGAAGGCACGCACGATATCCATGCGCTGATCCTGGGTCGCGCGCAGACCGGGATCCAGGCTTTCCAATAAAAAACACGAGAAGCGCACGCAACACGAGAAACCCGCCGCGGCGGGTTTTTTTTCGTCCCTCATTCATGTCCAGGACACCGTTGCGGCCGAGTCTGACCGCCGGGATCGTGATCCAGATTAAGTGCCGGGGACGGCGCTTTTCCTATCATTCGCTAACGCCACGTCTCCAAGGCAAGGGAGACGAAGCTGCATGCCATGGCGACGCCGCGGGCGCAGCGCTTCGCTCACTTGAGCATTCTTTCAAATGGAGAATAATATGGACACCTCGGTTTCGCGAAAAGAAGAACTGGAACGCTTGCACGGTATCAGATTTGACGAGAAAAGCCTGACACTGTGGGTCAAGTCCACCGGCTGCACGAAGAAAGAAGACTTCGAGGTGCGCATGCCCAAAGGTGCGCCGGGAAGATCCACGCTGGCGCTGGAAATCGTGCGCGTCAATCCGGATTTCTGCCGGACCACGCCGCACGTGGTCGAACTCAATTTTTCCTGGGACGAACTCGGTCTTGACGCGCAGTTGCTGAAAACCGCGTCCGTCAGGGTGGCGAACACCTTCGGCATTCTGAGATAACAAGGTGCCCGCCATGAAAAAACCCGCCGAAGCGGGTTTTTCTACATCAGAACTTGTAGCCGATCCCGACACTGATCACTTGCGGATCGAGCGTGATGTCCTGCGTCTGGCCCGACGAGAAATCGACCTTGGTCTTCAGGAAGCTCTTGATGTACGCCACGTCCGCGAACCAGCGGTCGTTGATGTTGTACACCAGGCCGAGCTGCAGGCTGGTGGCCAGCTTGTTCTTGACCTTGAAGGTGGTCGGCGGACCGCCGATGTCGCTGATCGCGGTCAGGCGCCCGGAACCGGTCTCCTTGGCGAAATAGGCGTAGGTGATGCCCGCGCCCAAGTACGGCCGCAGCATCGCTTCCGGCTTGAAGAAACGGTACTGGACCAGGAAGGTCGGCGGCAGTGCCTTGACCGTGCCCAGTTCGCCCGTGCCCTTGATGGCGCCGTCGCCGTACAAGGTGTGCTTGAACGGCATGCCCAGGTCCAGCTCGAGCGACACATTGTCGGTCACGCCGTAGGCAAACGAAAACACCGGTTTGGTATCGGAGCCGATGGCGGCCTTGGTGCCCGGCAGCGCGGGGGCGCTGACGTCGCCGCTCTTGACCTTCGGGGTGATCTCGGCGACACCGCCCTTGGCGGTCCACTGGCCGGCCGACTGCGCCGATGCGCCCGACGCGACAGCCATCACGGCCGCAGCGGCAATTGCCTTGCCGACGCTATTCATACGTAATTTCATTTTTTCTCCAGGTTCTTATTATGTGTGCGGCCGGATTACAGCCAGCCTTTGACGATCATCTGCTCGGCCACGTATTTCGCGATCAGCGAATTTTCGAACGGGGTCGGATGGACGTCATCGGCGAACATGTAGCGGCTGACATCGCCTGCGATCGTGTTGGTGCTGTTGCAAGCCAGCGCGGTGTGTCCCAGGGCATTGTCGCCGCAGGCCGGTTTCTTGGTTTCGCTCAGGCCGTACGGCGCCGGATTGACGATCTGGTCGTTGCTGATGGCCCACAGGTCCACATACAGGATTTTCGATTCGCCAGACACGCCCGCCTTGAGGTGGGCATTGAACTTGTCGACCATGGCGATGATCAGCGCCTGCGGCGCGCCTTTGGCCGTTGCCGCCGGGGCATGACCCAGGTCAGGCAGGTTGTTGACGACGACGAAATTGGCGCCTTTGCCGACCACCTGGGTTTTCGCCAGTGCCGCCATTTCATCGCCTGCCACGCCCATCGCGGCAATCATCTTCGGTCCTTGCTCGGCGGCGTACGCGGCACCGGCCTTGGCGCCTTCGGCTTCGCCGGCAGCCTTGGCCTTGGCGACCATCGGGCCGAACACGGATTCCTGGCCGACCATCTGGTTGCCCGGCTGGGTTGCAGCGGCCTGGACGGCAGCGCCAACGATGCTTTCCTGGGTCGATCCGGGGCGCTGCGATTCGGCCATGATGGCGCCGCCGATGGCTTGCGCGGCTGCGGCCGGATCGGTCGCGCCGGCGGCCAGCTGGCCGGTCAGGTTGGCGGCGAAAGCCTTGCTGCCCGCGGCCTTGCCGGCTGCCGGGGCGTTGACCGCCAGTTCGCCCAGCATGGCCAGGGCGTCGTTGCCGCCGCCAATCATCAGCACCACTTCATCGCCCTTGAACTTGCCGCCGTTGCGCGACAGGTGGTTGGCAACCTGGGTGGCGATCGGCACAGTCAGCTGGCCGATAGCCGAACCGGTCAGCTTGTGACCGGGCCCGACTGGATTGGTGACGCGCGCGCCGCCCTGGGCATAGCTCAGGCAAGCGTTGTTGTTGACCACGGGGACCGAAAAGCCCTTGCTGGCGTCGCCGTCCAGGCCGGTCTGGGCCGGGCACGGTGCGGGCAGGCCGAACTGGGCCGCCATGAATTCGGTCCAGTTCTTGCCAGTCAGTGCAGGGTTCTTGGCAGTGTTGTCGCCATTGATGGTGTACTTGCCGCCACCGACGTTCTTGACCGTGCCGACGTTGTAAGTGCCCACGTCCGCCAGGCTGTCGCCGAACGAGACCTGGGATGAGAATTTGGTTTTGAGTTCCTGATTGCCGGTTTCGCTGCCGCCGCAAGCGCTCAGTACCGCTGCGGTGAGCAAAGCCAGCGCAAAATTTGTGTGACGCATTGTGTCTCCTGGTGAAATTTATATTTTTATTAAACGAACGCCCGTGCTTTTCCCTACCTAACTAATATGCCAGTCTTCCCCTTACTTGTATAGGAAAACACCTTGGCAGAATGTCAGTTCAGTGCAACAGAAGACGCAGCATAAAAAAGTTGCCGGATTATATCAATCGTTCCCGGCAACCGTGCGCTAATTTAGGCGTGACGACGATGCGATCAGGGCGCGAGCGCGGCGTTGAAGAAGCCGCGCGCGGCGCTCAGGCAGAACGGCGCCACCAGTCCGGCGTGGTAGTTGTCGGCCACGGCGCGCTCGCCCGATTCGCCGCTCTTGATGGCGTCGAGCTTGACGGCCAGCTTGGCGGTGGCGAAGTTGACCTTCACCGAGCGGTACGGATCGGTGCTGCCCGGGGTATCGTCGAGATCGACCTCGGTGACCATCGACGCGGCGCTGCCGGCGCGGAAATAGTCGACCGCGGCGCGCGTGTTCAGGTAGGACACGGTGCGGTCTTCATGGCCGCCGCACAGCAGCAGCGGCGCCGCCGGGGCGAAGGTGCGCAGGTCGTTCTTGACGAACAGCTTGCGCAGCGGATGCCCGGGCGCGCAGGCCAGCGGGGCCCCGGCCGTGACACTGCACGGATGGGCTTTCAGGTCGGCCAAGTAGGCGTTGCGGTAGCTGGTCTTGAACAGGTTGCCGCTGCCAAACGCGTCGCCGTAGCCGTCGGCCTGGGGCTGCGAATCCTTGGCGAACAGGGCGTTGTCGGGCCAGCCCGGGGTCTTGAGCAATTCTTCCACGGTAATGGCGCCGCTGGCGAATTTGTCGACCGCAGCGGCGAACGGGGCTTCGTACAGGTCGCTGGCGGCGCCGTACACACCGGCGTTGGCGCGCTGGCCGGCATTGATCAGCGCCGGCAGGAAACCGGTGCTGCCCTTGCCTGGCTTGCCGTTGAACATGTCGTCGCCGAACTGGGCCAGCGCATACGGACCGGACATGCCGGCCGCGGCGGTGACCTTGAATTCACCGGCCAGGTTCTGCATGGCGCGCTGGGTGGCGACCGCCACGTAGCCGCCCTGCGAGTAGCCGGTCACGAACAGCTTGCCGGAGTCGCTGGTTTTGACGGCGCCGAACACGCTGCGCGCGGCGCGCAAGCCATCGATCATGTCGTTCGATTGCTGGGCGCCATCGAGATACGGATGGTAAGCCAGGGTCGAGCTGTCGTAGCCGGCGTAGTTGGGCGCGACCACGATGAACCCGCGCGCGGCGAACATGGCGGCGACCAGGCGCGACTCGGTGCTGCTCAGGGTCGACATGTCGTAGTTCCGGTCGGACGTGGTGCCGTGCGCGTACAGCAGCACCGGACGCGCGCCGCTGCACTCGGGAGCGCTGCCGGACGGCACCATGATGGCGGTGCTGGCGTCGGTCGCCTCGCTGATGCCGCCGACGGTGTTGTAGCGCACCTTGTAGGTCGTCACGGCGCACTTGAGGTCGCCCGTGAGGGCCGTGGTGCCGCCCTTGAGCGTGTCGAGCAGCTTGCTGAACACGGCCGGCTCCAGGGTCGTGATGTTGGCGCCGTTGGCGCTGACCGGCATCACGGCGGCGCCGCCGCCGATCACGCTGCCGCGCGCCGGCGCCGGGGTGGGTGTTGGCGTCGGGGTGGGAGTCGGGGTCGGGGTAGGCGTCGGGGTGGGCGTCGGCGTCGGGGCAGGCGCGTCGTCGCTGCCTCCACAAGCCGTTAATGATAGGGTGAGGAGGGCAGCAAAGGCGAGGCGCATGTTTAGTCCGTCAGGAAAATGGTTCGTGGTTGAGCAGGCCGTGCACGATGCCGGTCGATCCATGCGCTGCGCGGCGCAAACGGTCGTTTACGCCCAGCCAGGCATCGTCCTGCGGCGGTGCCTCGACCAGTATCAGGTCGGCCCCGGCCGTATCCATCGCGCGCAGCGCCGCATAAAGTGCGTGTGCGAAACCTTCCGGGCTTGTGGGTAACTGACTCTCAGCGAACACATCCGGGAAGTGCGAGTAGTGTATCAAAGCGACATTTTTTCCCGCGTCCTTCAATCGTGCGAGGGTGCCGGCAATCTCATGGCTGCCCTGCATGGCCACCGGCGTGTGCGGCGCGTAGTGCGATTCCAGGGTGCCGGAAGCGCGCGGGGCGGCGGCGTCCGGAGCGGCCGGCAGCGCGTCGATGACGGCGGCGATCGCTTCGGCGCTGATGTGGCCGGGGCGCAGCAGCACCGGGCCGTGCGTCGCCAGGCGCGACAGGTCGACGATGGTCGACTCGATCCCGACCGCGCTCTGGCCACCGTCGAGTACGGCATCGACCGTGCCGTCAGCGCCGAACTCGTCAATGACGTGCTGGGCGGTGGTCGGGCTGACATGGCCGAATTTGTTGGCCGAGGGCGCCGCCACCCCTCCCCTGCCGCCCTTGAACGCCTGCAAGAGCGCAATGGCGACCGGATGCGAGGGGCAACGCAGGCCGACCGTATCCTGGCCGCCCGAGACGGCGTCCGGAATGTTCGGGGCGCGCTTGAGGATCATGGTCAGGGGGCCGGGCCAGAAGGCGGCCGCCAGTTGCTCCGCTTCGGCGGGAATGGCGCTCGCCCAGTAGCCCAGGACGGCGCCGGGCGCGACGTGGACGATGACCGGGTGGTCTTGCGGACGCCCCTTGGCCTGGTAAATGCGTGCTACCGCCTCCGGATTTTCCGCATCGGCGCCCAGGCCGTAGACGGTTTCGGTCGGCAAGGCCACCAGCCGGCCCTGCTCCAGCAGGCGTGCGGCCGCCGTAATGGCGGGCATGTCGAGCGCGCCGCCGGTCATGCCGGAATGCCGAGAATGGTGCAGGCGGCGGCCAGCTGGGCCTGGGCTTGCGCCAGGGTCGGCGCGATGAAGGTCACATGGCCCATCTTGCGTCCGCGCCGCGCCGCTTCCTTGCCGTACAGGTGCAGGCAGGCGCCGGGCAGCGCCAGCAGCTCGGCCCAGGCCGGCTCCGTAGGGGTTTCCGAACCGGATGCAAACCAGATGTCACCAAGCAGGTTGAGCATGACGGCCGGCGAATGCTGGCGCACGTCGCCCAGCGGCAGGCGCGCCATGGCGCGTACCTGTTGCGCGAACTGGCTGGTGACGCAGGCGTCCATCGTGTAGTGGCCGCTGTTGTGGGGACGGGGCGCCATTTCGTTGACCACCAGCGAACCGTCGGTGAGCACGAAAAATTCGATGCACAGCACGCCCACATAGGCCAGCTCGTCGACGATGACCTTGGCGGCCTGCTGCGCCTTGCCGGCGCTTTCAAGCGACACGTTCGGTCCGGGCACGGTGGTGGTGAACAGGATGCCGTCGCGGTGCACATTTTCGGCAATCGGGTAGACCACGGATTCGCCATCGGCGCCGCGCGCGGTCAGGACCGACACTTCGTAGGCCAGCGGCAGCATTTTTTCGAGCAGGCAAGTGACGCCGCCCATGGCCGCAAAGGCCGCGCGCACATCGTCACGGGTGCGGACCACGGCCTGGCCCTTGCCGTCATACCCCATGCGCACCGTCTTGAGGATGCCCGGCAGCAGCAAGTCCTCGATGGACTCGATATCGTCCAGCGCGGCAATCGTCTTGTGCGGCGCCGGGGGGACCCCGGAAAGCGCCGCGCAGCCCGCCAGAAAACGCTTTTCGGCAATGCGGTCCTGGGCGATCGCCACACAGTCGGCGCCCGGTGCGACAAAGGCGTGCGTGGCCAGCAGCCGCAGGCTGTCGGCGGGCACGTTTTCGAATTCGGTGGTCACGGCCACGCAGGACTGGCCCAGCTGGGCCAGCGCCTGGGCATCGCTGTAATCGGCCGCGATCAGGCTGTCGGCGGCGTGCCCGGCAGGACTGTCGGGCGCCGCTTCGAGCACGGCCACCTTGAAACCCATGGCCTGGGCGGCGTGCACGAACATGCGGCCGAGCTGGCCGCCGCCCATGACGCCGAGACGGGCCGGCGGCAGGAAAGGAGAGTGCTGCATGCTCATACCGGCAATACCGAAGCCTTGGCAGCGGCCGTCTGGCGCGCGCGGAATTGCTCAAGTTGCGCGGCCAGCGCGTCGTCCGTGCAGGCCAGCATGGCAACGGCCGCCAGCGCCGCGTTGGCCGCACCCGCTTCACCGATGGCGAAGGTGGCGACCGGAATGCCCTTGGGCATCTGCACGATGGACAGCAGGGAATCCTTGCCCGACAGATAGCGCGACGGCACCGGCACGCCGAGCACCGGCACGATGGTCTTGGCCGCGATCATGCCGGGCAAGTGGGCAGCGCCGCCGGCGCCGGCGATGATGGCGCGCAAGCCGCGCGCACGGGCGCTTTCGGCATAGGTGAACATTTCATCGGGCATGCGGTGGGCCGAAACGACCTGGGCTTCGAACGGCACGCCGAAGTCCTTGAGCATGTTGACGGCGTGCTGCATGACTTCCCAGTCCGACGAGGAACCCATGACGATGCCGACCAACGGTTTGATTTCTTGAGTGCTCATCATCAAGCCTTCAGCGTGTCGCCGGTCAGGCGCTCGAGCGCTTCGACGTATTTGGCACGGGTGTTGGCGATGACGTCAGGCGGCACGGTCGGCGCTGGCGCGGCCTTGTTCCAGTCGGTCAGCGTTTCCAGGTAGTCGCGCACGAACTGCTTGTCGTACGACGGCGGCGACATGCCGACCTGGTAGCTCGACATCGGCCAGAAGCGCGACGAATCCGGCGTGAGGATTTCATCGATCAGGTGCACGGTGCCGTGCTCGTCCAGGCCGAATTCGAACTTGGTGTCGGCGATGATGATACCGCGCGTGGCCGCGTATTCGGCGGCGGCGGTGTAGAGCTTGATCGCGTAGTCGCGCACCTGGGTGGCGATGTCGGCGCCGACGATCTTCTGGGCTTCGTCGAACGAAATGTTTTCGTCATGGGCGCCGGCCGGGGCCTTGGTCGATGGCGTGAACAGCACGTTCGGCAATTTTTGCGCTTCCTGCAGGCCGGCCGGCAGGTCGATGCCGCACACCTTGCCGGTCTTCTGGTAATCCTTCCAGCCGGAACCGATCAGGTAACCGCGCACGATGGCTTCGATGCCCAGCGGAGTCATTTTCTTGACCACGATGGCGCGTCCTTCGACCTGCGCGCGTTCTTCGGACGAGACCAGCGAGACCGGATCGATGCCGGTGTCGTGGTTGGGCATCAGGTCCTTGTACTTGGCGAACCAGAAATTGGACATGGCCGTCAGGATCTTGCCCTTTTCGGGGATCGGCTCATTCAAAATGACGTCGAAGGCGGACAGGCGGTCGGTCTGGATGACCAGCAATTTGTCGTCGCCAACGGCGTAAATGTCGCGGACTTTCCCACGGTGCAGGAAAGGCAGGGACTTCAGGTTTGTTTCGAGAACGCCAGACATGTGAATCCTTGGAGGTGGTTAGGGCAGCCAGCCCGGCTTGCTATCGGTGTGCAATTCATCTGTCACCAGGCCTTCGTAGGGCGTGTCGAAGGTGCCGAGGGTGACGGCGATACGGTCGCTGTGCTCGGCCATCTGCCAGGTCAGGTTGGCGCCGCACACGCCGCAGAACGCGCGCTCGACACCGGGTGACGAGGCGTAGCGCGTGATCGCGTCCGCGCCACCGGTAATGCGCAGGGCGCTGGAGGCGACGTTCGCATAGGGGCCGTTGGCCGCACCATGCTGCTTCTGGCACATGGTGCACCAGCAGATACTGGTGCGATCAATGTCGCCGTGGATTTCGTAGCGGACCGCGCCGCAAAGGCAGCTGCCTGAGTACATGATGAAAGATGGTCAAAAAAACAGCGTTTGTGACAGGACAAAAACACACGCGCCCAAAGGCGCGTGCGGGTGTTACGGTTTGTTCGTACTACAGAATATCCTGCAGTTTACTTCACGATCTGGGCCAGCTCGCCTTTTTTGTAACGCTCGGCCATCTGGTCCATCGTCATGACCTTGATCTTTGCCGCCTGGCCTTCGCAGCCGAACGACAGGAAGCGCGCCTTGCAAATCTCGGTCGCCGCTTCGCGCGCAGGTTTGAGGAAGTCGCGCGGGTCGAACTTGGATGGGTTCTCGAACATGTACTTGCGCACGGCCCCGGTCATCGCCAGGCGGATATCGGTGTCGATGTTGATCTTGCGCACGCCGTGGCGGATGCCTTCCTGAATTTCTTCGATCGGCACGCCGTAGGTTTCCTTCATGTCGCCGCCGAATTCGCGGATGATGGCCAGCAGTTCTTGCGGCACCGACGAGGAACCGTGCATCACCAGGTGGGTGTTCGGGATGCGCGCGTGGATTTCCTTGATGCGGTCGATGGCGAGGATGTCGCCGGTCGGCTTGCGCGTGAACTTGTAGGCGCCGTGCGAGGTGCCGATGGCGATCGCCAGCGCGTCGCACTGGGTGCGCTGCACGAAGTCGGCTGCTTGCGCAACGTCGGTCAGCAGCTGCTCGCGGGTCATCAGGCCGTCGGCGCCGTGGCCGTCTTCCTTGTCGCCCTTCATGGTTTCGAGCGAACCGAGCACGCCCAGTTCGGCTTCGACGGTCACGCCGATCGAGTGCGCGAATTTCACCACTTCACGCGACACGTCGACGTTGTACTCGTACGAGGCAACGCTCTTGCCGTCGGCTTCGAGCGAACCGTCCATCATCACCGAGGTGAAGCCGGAGCGGATCGCGGTCATGCAGACCGCCGGCGACTGGCCGTGATCCTGGTGCATGACGACCGGAATGTGCGGATACGCTTCGACAGCGGCATCGATCAGGTGGCGCAGGAAGGCTTCGCCGGCATACTTGCGGGCGCCAGCGGACGCTTGCATGATGACCGGGGAACCGACCGCGTCGGCGGCAGCCATGATGGCCTGCACCTGTTCGAGGTTGTTGACGTTGAACGCAGGCAGGCCATAACCGTTTTCGGCGGCATGGTCCAGCAGTTGACGCATGGATACGAGGGACATGGTAATACTCCAAACAATAGAAACCGGTTTTGCTGCCACGGGAGCGCAGACCGCGCGGGTAGCGCGCAACGCTTGTGGCAACGGCGGCGGGGGCTGTGATTCAGCCGCGGCCGCACATTCAATGCATGCCGCGCCCACGAGGGGCACGGCGATTAATTAACCAAACTCGCCGACGCGCACGATCTTGAGTGCGTTGGTGCCGCCGACCTGCCCCATCGGTTCGCCCCAGGTGACGACGATCATGTCACCTTTTTTGACGATTCCTTTGGCGACCATCAAATCTTCCGCCTGCTTGAGCACCGCGGTGCTGTCGCCTTCCTGCATCAGGTTGTAGGCGCGCACATTGCGGTACAGCGAAGCCTTGCGGTGGGTAGTGGTGCTCGGCGTGAGCGCGTAGATCGGCGTATCGATGCTGTGACGGCTCATCCACAAGGCGGTCGAACCGGACTCGGTCAGGGCCACGATGGCTTTCACGCGCAAGTGGTGCGCGGTGAACAGGGCGCCGTAGGCGATCGACTGGTCGATGCGGGTAAAGGTCACGTTGAGGAAGTCGGCGTCGAGCTTGTTGTACTCGGACTGCTCGGCTTCCAGGCAGATCGCAGCCATCATTTCGACCGTTTCGATCGGGTAGCGGCCGGACGCGGTTTCGGCCGAGGTCATGACGGCATCGGTGCCGTCGAGCACGGCGTTGGCGACGTCGGACACTTCGGCGCGGGTCGGCACGGCGTTGACAATCATCGATTCCATCATCTGGGTGGCGGTGATGGCCAGCTTGTTCGATTCGCGCGCCATGCGGATCATGCGTTTTTGCAGCGCCGGCACGGCGGCGTTGCCCACTTCCACCGCCAGGTCGCCGCGGGCGACCATGATGCCGTCGGAAGCGTCCAGGATTTCCTGCAGCACAGGAATCGCTTCGGCGCGCTCGATCTTGGCGATCATCATCGGCTTGTGGTGGAAAGGTTCGCCGGCGATATTGGCCAGCTGGCGCGCCATTTCCATATCGGTCGCACTTTTCGGGAAGGAAATGGCGAGATAGTCGGCCTGGAAACTCATGGCCGTCTTGATGTCTTCCATGTCCTTGGCGGTCAGGGCCGGCGCGGTCAGGCCGCCGCCCTGGCGGTTGATGCCCTTGTTGTTGGACAGTTCGCCGCCCACTTTGACGACGGTGAAAATTTCGTGGCCGAGGATGCGCTCGACCACCAGCACGATCAAGCCATCGTTGAGCAAGAGCTTGTCGCCGGGACGCACGTCGCGCGGCAAGGCTTTGTAGTCGAGGCCGACGCGTTCCTGGTTGCCCAGTTCGCCGTTCTCGCCCCACTTGGCGTCGAGGATGAACTTCTCGCCGTTTTCCAGGAAAATCTTACCCTGTTCAAATTTACCTACACGAATCTTGGGACCCTGCATGTCCGCCATGATCGCCACTTCGCGCCCGCACTGGGCGGCGGCGCGCCGCACCAGGTTGGCGCGGTCGATGTGGTCCTGCGCCTTGCCATGCGAAAAATTCAGCCGGACGACATCGACACCCGCTTCAATCATGCGGACGAGAATATCGAAATCGGTCGAAGCCGGGCCAATCGTTGCGACGATCTTGGTACCACGAAACATAGAGTGTCCTTGAAGTGAAAGCGCAGCCGGGAGGGCTGCGCTGTGGGCTTACTGGGAACTGCGTTGTAACAGGATTTCAACTGCCGGCAGGGTTTTTCCTTCGAGGAATTCGAGGAAGGCGCCACCGCCCGTGGAGATATAGCCAATTTTATCGCTGATCGCGTATTTTGCAATCGCGGCCAGGGTGTCGCCGCCGCCGGCGATCGAGAACGCATTGGAATCGGCAATGGCCAGCGCCAAGGTTTTGGTGCCTTCGCCAAACTGGTCGAATTCGAACACGCCGACCGGGCCGTTCCAGACGATGGTGCCGGCCTTGGCGATCTGTTCGGCCAGCATGGCCGCCGTTTTCGGGCCGATATCGAGGATCATGTCGTCGTCAGCCACGTCGGCTACATCCTTGACGGTGGCCGCCGCCGTTGGCGAAAACTCCTTGGCGCACACGACGTCGACGGGAATCGGCACCTGGGCGCCGCGCGCGGCCATCATGTCGATGATGGCTTTCGCTTCAGCGACCAGGTCGGCTTCGGCCAGCGACTTGCCGATGTTCAGGCCGACGGCCTTCATGAAGGTGTTGGCGATGCCGCCGCCGACGATCAGGTTGTCGACCTTGTCGGCCAGGGCCTTGAGAATCGACAGCTTGGACGAGACCTTGGAACCGGCCACGATGGCCAGCAGCGGACGGTTGGGGGCGCCCAGCGCCTTGCCCAGTGCGTCCAGTTCGGCGGCCAGCAGCGGGCCGGCGCACACGACCGGCGCGAATTTCGCGATGCCGTGGGTGGTCGCTTCGGCGCGGTGGGCGGTGCCGAAGGCATCGTTCACATAGATATCGCACAGCTTGGCCATCTTCTGGGCCAGCTCGTCCGCATTCTTCTTTTCGCCCTTGTTGACGCGGCAGTTTTCCAGCAGCACGACCTGGCCGGCAGCCACATCGACACCATCGACCCAGTTTTGCTTGAGTTCAACCGGCTGGCCCAGCAGTTCAGCCAGGCGCGCGGCGACCGGCGCCAGGCTGTCTTCCGGCTTGAATTCGCCTTCCGTCGGACGGCCCAGGTGCGAGGTGACCATGACGGCGGCGCCAGCCTTGATGGCGGCGGCAATCGCCGGCACGGATGCGCGGATGCGGGTGTCTTCGGTGATCTTGCCGGCGTCATCCTGCGGCACGTTGAGGTCGGCGCGGATGAACACGCGCTTGCCCTGCAGGGCGTTTTGATCGATCAGGTCTTGCAAACGGGTGAAATTCAGAACAGCGTGCATTGGCGATCCACGAGTCAAATGATGAAAGAACGCTATTTTACCGCAAGCCCAGCCCGAAAACCCTACTGTAACCAGATACGCAATGCTGTAAAGAACAGCATGCCGAAAATGATGGTTTCAAGCATATTTCTTCGCAGCAGGTAATAGCCGGTCGCGGCCACTCCGGCGATCAGCTTGTAGTTGTCCAGGCCCAGGTGCAATTGCCCGGCGCTACCCAGAAACAAGTCGGGTGCGATGATGGCCGCCAGCGCGCAGGCCGGGGCGAAACGCAGCATTTCCTGGACCCGCTTGGGGATGGTGATGTGGTGGCCGATCAACCAGAACGAGCTGCGCGTGGCGGCGGTGGCAATGGCCAGGGCCACGATGGTGATCCAGATTTCGAGGTCAGACATGGGGCTCTCCCTTGGCGGCGAGGGCTTTCCGGGTCCGTTTTTCGTTCAGTTCCTGCACCGTCATGGCGGTCAGCATGCCGAGCAAGACGGCGGCCAGCAAGCCCAGCTTGTACGGCAATTCGTAGGCCAGCACGGCGGTGGCGCCGGCGACCAGCACGCCGCACAGGGCGGCCCGGTTGATAGTCAGGGGAATCATGATGCAGAGAATGGCCAGGGTACCGGCAAAGCCCAGGCCCCACTCGGTCGGGACGGCACTGCCCAGGAACACGCCGGCGATCGAGCCGACCTGCCACGAGACCCAGTTCGGATACAGCAAGCCCTTGAGGTAAGACACCTTGCCGTGGGCCGGTTCCTCGCTGGGGAAACGCTGCAGGAACAGGGCCACCGTGAGGTCGCCCGCGGTGTAGCCGAGCAAGAAACGCTTTTGCCACGGCAGGTGGGCGAAATGGGGTGCCAGCAAGGCGGAAAAGATGACGAAACGCAGGTTGACCACCAGCGCGGTGGCGAACACCACCCAGATGGGCGCGTCGGCCGCGATCAGGGGGAGCGAGGCCAGCTGGGCCGAACCGCCGAAGACGATCAGGGTCATGCCCAGTGCTTGCGGCACCGTCAGGCCGCTCTTGACCATCGCAATGCCCACTACCAGGCCCCACGCACCGATGCCGAACAGGGTCGGCAGGCCGGTCTTGAACGCTTCGCGCCAGATGGCCTGGTCTTCATCGGCGGGACGCAGCGCGGCCGGTGGCGGAGTCACGTCATTCATGTGGTTTTCTTGCCACAACAGGATCTGGCAACTGGTACAAATGAAACAATGCGGTCTGGCATGAAGCGCAATCAGTGTGAGCGCCGAAACGCTTGTTTTCATAGGGAAACAAGCGAACACGGCCGTAATTCGGTCAGACTATTTTACCGATCATTTCGGCTAATTGCCCGAATCCGCTAAAATCGAGGTTTTGCATGCCTGACGGAGAATCCATGAACGCCACGAAAACGCCAGCGGTAGAACTCGGCGACAAAGACTTGCCAGCCCATTGCCCCAATCCGGCGATGACGCTGTGGTCGTCCCATCCGCGCGTCTTCCTCGATTTCGGCCATGATGGCCTGGCCAAGTGTCCGTACTGCGGCACCGAATACCGACTGAAGCCGGGCACGGTGATGGCGCACCACTAAGCCGTCCCTCCCGGCCCCCTCCCCCACACATTGCCGAGGCCGCATGAAACGACGCAAACAACTCAACGGTAGCGCGGCCGAGGTCGAAGCCGCGTTCTATGAAGCGCTCAACCGTGCCGACATCGAGGCGCTGATGCTGCTGTGGGCCGATGACGAGGAAATCGTCTGCATCCACCCGGGCGGGCCGCGCCTGCTCGGGCATGCGGCGATCCAGGCGTCGTGGGAAGCGATCCTGGAGCGGGGCGCGCTGCAGATCCGGCCGTCGCAGCTGCACGAGACGCATAATTTGATGAGTTCGGTGCACACCGTCATCGAAGGCGTGACCTCGACCGGCAGCGAGCCGGCCCATCTGCTGGCCACCAACGTGTATATCAAAACACCGCAGGGCTGGCGCATCGTGCTGCACCATGTGTCGGTCGCGCCGGGCGTGGCGCCGGCGCACGAGCATCCGACCTCCAGCCTGCACTGATTTCACCTCTGCCGATGCCCTCGCCGATGCCCGCGCCGTTGTCCTACAAGTCGCCCCTGTGGCTGCCCGGCGGGCATCTGCAAACCATGTATCCGGCCGTGGCCATTGCGAGGCCGTCGGTGGCGTTCCGGCGCGAACGCTGGGAGGCGCAGGACGGCGACTTCGTCGATGTCGACTTCGTCGATGGCGAACCGGGCAAACCGTTGGTGGTGCTGTTTCATGGGCTGGAAGGCTCGTCCGCCAGCCATTACGCGCGCGCCTTGATGGCGGCCGTCGCCGCGCGCGGCTGGTCGGGCGCGGTGCCGCACTTTCGCGGCTGCTCGGGCGAGCCGAACCGGGCGCCGCGTTTTTATCATTCGGGCGACGCGGGCGAAGTCGACTGGATCGTGCGGCGTTTGCGCGCACGCACGCAAGGCAAGCTGTACGCGGCCGGTGTGTCACTGGGCGGCAACGCGCTGCTGCGCTGGCTGGGAGAGTCGCAGCATCAGGCGGAGATTGTCGATGCGGCGGTGGCGGTGTCGGCGCCGCTCGATCTGGCGCGCGGGGGCGAGTCGCTCTCGTCCGGATTGAACATGGTGTATACGCGCATGTTTCTCAAGACGCTCAAGCCCAAGTGCCTGGCCAAGCTGGCGCAGTTTCCGGGACTGTTCGACCGCGATGCGCTCATGGCCGCGCGCGACCTGTACGCCTTCGACAACGTGGTCACCGCGCCGCTGCACGGCTACCGCGATACGGACGACTACTGGCACCGCGCCAGCGCCAAGCATGTGCTGGGCGACATCACGGTGCCGACCCTGGTGCTCAATGCGCGCAACGATCCGTTCCTGCCGGGGAGATATCTGCCGAAGACCGCCTCGCGGGCGGTAACGCTGGAGTATCCGGAGCATGGCGGGCATGTGGGTTTTGCGGTCGGCAATTTGCCGGGCCGGCTGGACTGGCTGCCGCGCCGCATCCTGCGTTTTTTCGACGCGGTACAGTTGTCGCGTAGCGAGTCGCATAGCGCGACGCGCGCGCCAGGTGCGGACGAACTATGCGAAGCTGCCGCCCATGGATGATATTGTTAAAAAAGCGATGGCCAAGTGGCCGGATGTGCCGCATTGCTACGGCTGGCTGGCGCTCGATGCGCGCGGCGTCTGGCGCATGCGCGACGAACGGGCGCAGCATCTGAACCTGCCCGGCGACAAGGTGGTGCAGACGGCGCTGCTCGGTTTCATCAACCGCAACTACATGGCCGACGAGCGCGGCTGCTGGTATTTCCAGAACGGGCCGCAGCGCGTGTTCGTCAACCTGGAAGCGACGCCGTATATCGCGCGCACCGATCCGGCGCATGGACTGGTGCTGCACACGGGCGAGGCGGTCGATGCGATCGAGCGCGCGTGGATGACGGAGCGTGGCGAGTTGATCGTTTCCTGCGCGGGCAAGATCGCGCAGGTCGATGACCGCGACGTGGCGCAGCTGATGGCGGCGCTTGAAATCGACGGCAACAGCGCGTCCGATGAGGCGCTGATGGGCTGGCTGGAAGGCGGCGCGTCCCGGTTGACGCTGCGTTACAAGGAACAGGCGGTGCCGGTCGAACGGATTGCGCGCGAGCAGGTGGCGGCGCAGTTGCAGTTTGTACGGATGCCAGCGCCGTAAGGTAATGGCGTCGATTGACGCACCACCACTTCTGCCACTGCCGCACATGGCGCCGATGCTGCATGACGATGCGTCGGTGGGCCACTCAGCTTGCGTGCAGGGCGCCGCGCGCGCCTGAGGCAGCGCAAAGGCTGGGCAGCGCTTCGCTGAAGCCTACGGCGCCCGCATCGGCCAGCCTCCGGTTACTTCTTCGCGTCCTTCATCTCTTCACGCCGGCGCGCCTGCAATTCGCGTTCGCGGGCATCGATCACCGCCATGTCGTAGAACGAAGCATCGCTGGCCTTGCGCGCAATGGTTAGCTGGTCGAGCGCGGCCAGCATGCCGCCGCTGAGCGCATACGATTCGGCCAGGGCCAGGTGCTGCAACGCGATCTTGCCCTGCGCCGCATAGGTCTTGGCCAGCAACTCATGCAATTTCGGCTCCTCGCGGTACAGCTGCACCTGGTCGCGCAGGAAGCGCGCGGCATCGTCGAGCTTGCCGTTGACGATCATCGCGTCGGCGTACTGGCGCGCGATGCCGCGCGAGAGCGGATAGCGCAGGTGCGCCTGATCGGCATCCTTGAGCGCCTGCTGCTTGACCAGCGCCGGCTGGCCGGACGCGAGCTTGATTTCCAGCGCCAGACTGGCGAACATGGCGGCGCCGTCGGAACTGGCTTGTCCCGTTGAAAACACGGCGCCTTCGGCCGGACGCACGGTGCCGCGCGCCTTGTCGAGCCAGGTTTGCGCCTTGGCCAGGTCGCCTTTTTTGAGCGCCAGGAAAGCCAGTCCGTATTGCGCGCCAGCCTGCTGTTGGCGGCTTTGCTGGGTCAGTTGCGCGTCGAAAAACGCGGCCGCTTCCACCTGTCCCTGCGTGCTTTCATCCTGCAGCACGCGGGCGCGCGCGCGCACCAGGTGAAACTCCAGGCTGTCGACACGCTGGCGGTACGGCGTTTCGCGGATGCGCGCCTGGATGTCCGAAATCCGTTCCGAGGTCAGCGGATGGCTGCGCAGATACGCCGGCATCAGGTCGCTGTAGACCCGGCTAGCTGCCTGCATGCGGCCGAAAAAGGCCACCATGCCGGAGGTGTCGTACCCGCCCGCGCCCATGATCTGGAAACCGATGCGGTCGGCCTCGCGCTCGGCGTCGCGGCTGAAATTGAGCTGGCGCTGGATCTGCAAGCCCTGCCCGCCCATGAACACGCCGATCGCGGCATCGGCGCCGCCCTTGGAGGCAAGCGCGGCCAGGATCATCGCGGCCAGGGGAATGAGCGCATCCTGCTTTTGCTGGCCCAGCATGCGCGCAATGTGGCGCTGGGCCACGTGGCCGATTTCGTGCGACATGACCGAGGCCAGTTCGGACTCGGTCTGGGCTGCCAGCAGCAGCGCCGAGTGCACGGCAATGAAGCCGCCGGGCAGCGCGAAGGCGTTGAGCATGGGATCGCGCACGGCGAAGAAATAGTAGTCGGCATTGGTTTCGCCGCGCGCACCCGGGTAGGAGGCGACCAGGCCGCTGCCGAATTCGTTAAGGTATTCCAGAATCGGATCGTCATCGAGGAAATCGTGGTCGCGCTTAATGTCGCGCATGATTTCTTCGCCCAGCCGCCGTTCGAGCACGGGCGAGAGGTCTTCGCGCGCGGTGTCGCCCAGGGTCGGCAAGCTGGTACCGTTCAGATTGTTCTGGGCATTGGCGGGCTGCGCCAAGCCGCCCAGCGCCGACATCAGGGCGATGGACAGCAGCAGGCGCGCCTTGAAACGGCGCGGCAAGCTCATGGTGGCTGGAGCGGTTTTGGATTTCACGGTGCTATGATAACCGCAACTGCGCCGCAACTGCGCAGCCTCGCATCAGCGCCCGCGACTTGACTCAATTTGTTTCCCTACTGCCCTCTTTCGATCCGATGACAACCTCCCAGAACGACCAGCTTACCCACTTCGACGCCACCGGCCAGGCCCACATGGTCGACGTCGCCAACAAGAGCGACACCCACCGCATTGCGGTCGCCGCGGGCACCATCCGCATGAAGCCGGAAACGATGGCGCTCGTGGTATCGGGCAGCGCGAAAAAGGGCGACGTGCTCGGCATTGCGCGCATCGCCGCCATCATGGGCGCCAAGAAAACCAGCGACCTGGTGCCGCTGTGCCATCCGCTGGCGATCACCCGGGTCGCCGTCGATTTCGAGGTCGACCAGGCGGCCAGCAGCGTGCATTGCCGCGCCCAGGTCGAAACGGTCGGCAAGACCGGGGTCGAGATGGAAGCGCTCACTGCCGTGCAGGTCGGATTGCTGACGATTTACGACATGTGCAAGGCGGTCGACCGCGGCATGGTCATGAGCAATGTGCGGGTGCTGGAAAAACAGGGCGGCAAGTCGGGCGACTGGCATGCCGCGATCGATGAGTAAGCTCTGCCGCCCACCGGCCTGAAGTAAGCGCTCACTATGAGCACGCAGTGCGCCGACCTCACTCCCCAGCATGACACTTAGCCGCCACACATGACCTACGCGCCATGATCGGCGGCCGCCACGATGTCGGCTAGGTTTTAAGCGGACAAGCCGGGGTGGTGTATTCGGCCGCGATACCGTCCACTTCGCATTTCCATGCACCGTTTGACTCGCGCGACCAGGTGACCTTTTTGCTTGCCACCCCGGCCGGACCGCCTTTGATCGTGCACGTGATACCGGTTTTACCCTCATTGGCCGCCTCGACGCTGAGTGTGCAGTTCGCTGTCTCCGGTGTGCTGAACCGGGTGGCCTGCATGGTTTTGGCGGCATCCATGGTGGGCGTCATGACAATTTCGGCATCGATGCCGATTTTGCCGCCACCCGCTTCAGCGACGGCCGCGCCTACTTTCGCCTTGGCGACATAGTCCTGGTACATCGGCAGGGCGATGGCCGCGAGGATGGCGAGAATGGCGACGACAATCATCAGCTCGATCAGGGTGAAGCCACGTTGCGAACGACAATGGACCCATTTTATTGATTTCATGTTGCTGCTCCAATGAGATGACATGCATTGAGATACGGCGCGGCCGTCGCCATTGCGAACGGAAGCACCAGCAGTGAAACAAGGGATTGCGTTTGAGCGAGAACTTTGCTCAGGGAAAGCGACCGGTCGAAAACAGATCTCGACAGGCGAATCCGTTCGACCTGCGCCAGGCGCAGGCAGTTCAGCTTTAAGAGAGGGACGTTGATGTAGCTTGTGGTGGCGCGCCGAACGAGGAACTTTTATGCGGCGTGCACCAGCACTGCGGGAGGAATTACAACGACTTGCCGGAGCGAGCTGGTCAAGTTACGGAGGGCAAGACGCGCTGGTATGCTTGGGGTCGATGCCGGGGGCGCTGCACGTCCAGGCGCCCGTGCTGGCACGCGACCAGCTGATTTTCTTGCCGGTGACACTAGCGGGGCCACCCTTGATCAGACAGCTTACGCTGGTTGCCCCGGCGACCGCGGCCGTGGTGCTGATGGTGCAGTTAATCGAGTCGGCGTGAAGCTTGGTGGCGAGCATGATGGTTGCGGCATCCAGGTTGGGCGTGTTCACGACTTCGGTATCGATACCGGTGCGGGCTCCCGCTGATTCTTCAATCGCCGCGGACACTTTGGACTTGGCCACGTAATCCTGGTAGAGGGGAATGGCAACTGCTGCCAGCACCCCGATGATGGCAACGACGATCATCAACTCGATCAGCGTAAAACCAGCCTGTCGACGGGCTGCGAAAGGGGAATGGGATGTCATCATGGCACGATTGGTGGCAGGTGAGCAGCGCGGACTATCGGTCAAGGATAGCAGCGTCACTGAATTTTGGGAAGGCGAGACCGGAAGTCTCAAGGTACGACAAAGCTTGCCGCATGTATCTTGAAACGCGGTGGCTCGATGTGATTCTGAAAGAAAGGTGCGACTGAATGCTGCGCTATGAATTCGGGTCACTGCCGGGAATCCGACACGGCACACGAAAGGTCATCGCATATGGTGCCGACTACCGAGATGACTTACAACATGCCCCCGCAGCAAAAACACCGGGGGACATGCCATGCTAATCAGTATTTAAACTGGATTATTTGCATTCTTTTGGAACGTATTTCGGGTCGGCGCTCGAAGTGCAAGCCCAAGCGCCAGTAGCAACACGCGCCCACTTGATGGTTTTGCCCAACACAGCGGAATTGCCGAGCATCGTGCACTCGATGCTACCAGCGCCGGTCACAGCAACGGCTGCGGAGATTGCGGAGCAGCGTTTCGTGACAGCGGCGACGCCGATGTCGGTAGGAGCAGCAACAGCAGTGCCTTCAGCCAGTTTGGTTTCTACTTGGACTTTACCTGGGGTGATTTCAGCCAGCGAAGCAGCGACTTGCGACTTGGCAACATAGTCCTGGTACGCCGGCAGTGCGACAGCAGCCAAGATACCGATAATTGCAACAACAATCATCAGTTCGATCAGGGTAAAACCAGCTTGTGCTTTTTTCATCATTTTCATCGATTTCATTTTTACTATCCTCGTTGGTGTGAATATGGCGGAACTACTGAACCGTAATATAAGTATAGCAAGTGGTATGCCAGCTCACTTTCTCGTCTTTTTGACACAAAACAGCGATATCTGCACTAAATACTGGCTGGTTTCGTTATGATAGTGACAAATTTTGGCCGGTGAAGAGAACATTTTTTGTCAGCTGACATCTTTTGTACGTGAGAAGAAGCAGTTCTTTCATGGCCCACTGGTCAGGCGATCAGAGGTCTGCGGCAGCGGAACAAGGCATTGTGGTGAGCGACAATTATCTTGGCCGGTACACGACAACTATCTTGGCCGGTTTGTCACCTGAAACCGGCCCGGTGCGGAAGCGAGGTTTACAGTTGTTTCGTTCAGCATGTGGCTGAGGGAGATGACGAGTGGCCGGCAAACGCATTGGGGATCACCAAGTGGGAATTTACAAGAAGCACAGGGCCAAACTCGGTCAGGAAGTCGCCGCAGCGAAGACGGCATCAGCGTGCGCTCAGCGCGCCGGCTCGATGCCATCGAAGGACTGCCGTCGCAAAGGCCAGCACGTGTCTGGCGCACCCGCTCCGACCCATTCGAGGCCGTCTGGCAGAGCGACATCGTACCGCTGCTCGAAGCCACGCCGGCGCTGACCGCCACCACGCTGCTGGAAGAAATGCAGCGCCGCTATCCTGGGCAATACGACGTTGCGCTGCTGCGTACCTTGCAGCGCCGGGTACGCACGTGGAGCGCCAGTTACCGCAAGGAGCGCGAGGTGTACTTCGCGCAAGCTCATCCGCCGGGCCGCTTGGGCCTGTCCGATTTTACCCATGCCGCCGTGCTGCAGGTAACGATCGCCGGCGCCATACTGCTGCATTTGCTGTATCAATTCGCTCTGGCGTATTCGGGTTGGCGCTACGTCGAGGTCGTGCTCGGGGGCGAAAGCTTCATGGCCTTGTCGTCCGGCGTACAGAACGCTGCCTGGATGATGGGCGGCGTCCCGGCGGAACACAGGACCGATAGTTTGGCTGCGGCCTTCAACAACAAGTCGGAGCAGGAACTGCTGACCCGTCGCTACGAGGCCCTGTGCAGCCACTACGGCATGCGACCGAGCCGTAACAATCTTGGCGTGAGTCATGAGAACGGTTCGATAGAAGCCCGGCAAGGCACGCTCAAGCGAACGATGGAGCAGGCACTGCTGTTGCGTGGCCACCGCGACTTCGCCGACCTCGATGCCTACCGTGTGTTCGTCGCTGAAGTGTTCGGCCGGCTCAACGCCCGTATCGCGTCCAAGTTCGACGAGGAGCGCGCCTTGCTGATAGCGCTGCCGGCACGGCGCAGCAGCGACTACGAGGAGGTTGACGCCCGTGTCACCAAGTACGGCACGATGACCGTCAGGAAAGTGCTGTACACGGCGCCGTCGCGGCTGGTAGGGCATCGTTTAAAGGTACGGATTTTTAGCGACAAGCTCGAGTGCTGGCTGGGCAATGTCTGCGTGCTCGCATTGCGTCGTGGTCAACCCGACCCGGTCAGCGGACGGGGCAAGGTCGTCGACTACCGCCACCTGTTGCCGGCCCTTAAGCGCAAGCCCGGCGCACTGGCACGCTCTGTGTTGCGCGACGACCTGTTCCCGCGTACCGAGTACTTGCAGATGTGGATGCATTTGAAGGATGCCCTGCCGGAGGCGCAGGCTTGCCGGCTCATGGTTGGCCTGCTGGACTTGGCGGGCAATGAGGGCTGCGAGGCGGCGTTGGCGCAGCGCCTGGCAGTGCTGCTCGTTAGCGGCGAGATGCCGGATCTTGAGGAGCTCAGGCAGGAGATGGCCCCGCGACAAGCACAGTGTCCAAGCGTCACGGTGATGCTGCCGTCGCTGGCCAGTTACGACTGCTTGCTGGAGGCCGCATGAGCGCTATCGCAGCGCGTCTGCCATTGATCCTCAACGAGCTGCGCTTACCTACCGTCAAGCGCCTGTGGGCCGACCTGGCGGCGCAGTCCAACAAAGAGGGTTGGCCCGCCGAGCGCTACCTCGCCGCCGTGATGGAGCATGAGCTTGCGGAACGTGAAACGCGGCGTCTTGAGCGGCATCGGCTCGAGTCGCAACTGTTGCCGGGCAAGCTGCTGTCGAGCTTTGACTTCACTACGGTACCTTCCGTTTCGAAGGCCCATGTGACGGCCTTGATCGAGGGCGATGGCTGGATCGATCAGGGATCCAATTTGCTGCTGTTCGGGCCACCAGGCGTGGGCAAGAGCCACCTCGTGTGCGCCATCGGCTATGGCCTGATCGACCGCGGTTACCGCGTGCACTTTACGCGCACCAGCGATCTGGTTCAGCGACTGCAGGTGGCTCGTCAGGAGATGCGCTTGCCTGCGGAAATCGCCAGGCTTGACCGCTTCGACCTGCTCATCCTTGATGACCTGAGCTATGTCCGGCGCGACCAGGCAGAGACATCGGTGCTGTTCGAGTTGATCGCTGCGCGGTATGAGCGGAAGAGTTTGGCATTGACCGCCAACCAGCCATTCTCGGGCTGGGAACAGGTGTTTCCGGAGCCCACCATGACGTTGGCGGCAGTGGACCGACTCGTGCACCACTCGACCATCTTCGAGCTCAATGTGGAGAGCTATCGCCGGCGAACAGCAGCGACCGCCAACACTACCGCTGGCAAGAAATTGAAGGAAAAGACGGATTAACAACAACTCGCTTCACCGGCCAAGATAATTGACGCCGACCGGCCAAGATAGTTGACGCCAACCAGCTCCGAATGCGCTAAGGCAGCATGCTGTTTGGCGTGGATTCGCTTGGGCGCGTTGAGAATCCAACAACCTGCGAGCCCGGATGTGCAGTGGCAGGCATGGCATCGCAGCCGAGGAACTGAGCAGCAAGCTGTGAATCGGCATTCCCCGTCGCGCTGGCAAACCAACATGGACTTAGGAATATGGTCGAGCGTTTTACACAGGCGTAATACGGCCGACGCAAGTCTTGGCGCGGACGCAAATCAGGCACTACTGACCGTAGTTGCCGACATCGTTATACTTTTAGGGTAACGGAACCCTGGGAGGCAGGTGACGCGCGTTCACGCTCGCTGGGATAGGTTCAATTGTGCAGGGCAATACGCTGGAATTGCAGAGGGCTTGTTCAGCGCGTCTTCGGAAACTCGAAGCGGCCTGGGAGACGTTGTTTCGTACGCTGAGTCGATCAGCGTATTGCTGCTTGTAAAATGCCCCCGGCAAACTACGCCAGGGGCACATCATGCTAACCAATAAAAACTAGATTATTTGCATTCTTTTGGTACGAATTTCGGGTCAGCGCTCGAGGTGCATGCCCATGCGCCGGTAGCAACGCGGGCCCACTTGATGGTCTTGCCCGTAACGTCGGAATTGCCGATCATCGTGCACTCGATGCTACCAGCGCCGGTCACAGCAACCGCTGCGGCAATTGCGGAGCAACGTTTGGTGACGGCGGCGATACCGACGTCGGTAGGAGCGGCAACAGCAGTGCCTTCAGCCAGTTTGGTTTCTACTTGTACTTTACCTGGGGTGATTTCAGCCAGGGAAGCAGCAACTTGCGATTTGGCAACATAGTCCTGGTACGCTGGCAGTGCAACAGCAGCCAAGATACCGATAATTGCAACAACGATCATCAGTTCGATCAGGGTAAAACCGGCTTGCGCTTTTTTCATCATTTTCATGGATTTCATTTTTACTACTCCTAGTTGGGAAATTTTTCGGAACTGCTGATCCGTACTTAAGTATAAGCAAATGCTGTGCCACGTCGATCACGACGGGTTTTGGCGCAAAACTGAAGAATTTGGGCGAAATAGTGGCACTTCGAATTACAATATTGACAAATTTTGCCAATTTGGAGTGCCATTTTTTGTCGTTTGACATCTTTTGATGCACGGCGATGCGCGGTGGCGCTCCCTCGTCTCCATGTCGTCGGGAGATCGGCATCCAGCGAGACACGACCGCGAACGGTGCAACTGATTGCGCTGAGCGGGTAAGGTATTGGCGAGTTAAGTTATTTTCCGCAGGCAGGCCAATAAAATCAAACCGCGTCAGTAGTCCCGCCCCCCCCCACTTGCAATAGCTGCATGCCGATCTGTTGGCGCGGCGCTCAAAGCTCGCTTAAAAATCCAACGAGCTGCGAGCCAGCATCTGATAGCGGCAGCATGGCATCGTCGCCGAAGAACTGAGCAACAAGCTGCGATCCGCGTCCATGATGTCATTGGCGGTCAAGCATGAATTGTGGAATGGTCGAGCGCTTTATCCAGCAACCAGACCACGCAAACGGGTGCGGACGTAAATCTGGCACTGCGGACTAAGGACACCGACATCGCTGCACTTATGGAAGATGTGGGAGGCACGTGAGGCATATATCAAATTACCTGTGATACGCTCGATCGCGAAGCAGGTACAGGCTGAAATTGCAGAGGTTTGTTGACGCGCTTTCGGACAGTTGAAGCGGCCCGGCGATGTCGTTTAGTACGTCTGGTCGTTCACAGTACTGCTGCAATGCCCCTGGCGGAAGCCGCCAGAGGCATTTTATGCTAACCAATATGAAACTTGATTATTTGCATTCTTTTGGTACGAATTTCGGATCAGCGCTCGAGGTGCATGCCCATGCGCCGGTAGCAACGCGGGCCCACTTGATGGTTTTGCCCGTAACGTCGGAATTGCCGATCATCGTGCACTCGATGCTACCAGCGCCGGTCACAGCAACCGCTGCGGCGACTGCGGAGCAACGCTTGGTGACGGCGGCGATGCCGATGTCGGTAGGAGCGGCAACAGCAGTGCCTTCAGCCAGTTTGGTTTCTACTTGGACTTTACCTGGGGTGATTTCAGCCAGGGAAGCGGCAACTTGCGACTTGGCAACATAGTCTTGGTACGCTGGCAGTGCAACAGCAGCCAAGATACCGATAATTGCAACAACGATCATCAGTTCGATCAGGGTAAAACCGGCTTGTGCTTTTTTCATCATTTTCATCGATTTCATTTTTACTACTCCTAGTTGGGGAATTTTTCGGAACTGCTGAACCGTACATAAGTATAAGCAATTGGCGTGCCAGCCAAAATCACTGTCGTAAACCCAGCCTCCATCCTCCATGCCCCGTAAAAAGTGACAATTTCAACCGATGACTGACGCAAATTGTCATTCGTGGCCGGCATTTTTTGTCACGCCTGACATCCTCACCTTCGCATAAGGAAGACATATATTAGCAACTCTTCATTTCACCAAGGGACGTTCAGGGCCGCACAGGCACCCGCAAGCGCCAGGAATCCATCAGACCTGGCCCTATCCCGGTGAGACGCGACGGCGAAAGGATAGTGTGGAACGAAATTGTGACGCGTTCCTGACCAAACGCGCTTAGTGGCAACCGACACCAGTTGGCCTGATCGCCATGGGATGACAGGGCGCTGCACAGGTCGACGACTGTCGCTCGCCTGCGGAGAGCAATTTGTTGACATTGTTTGGGAGGAAAAGCAGACGTCGGATGCGCCAGATGACTTGCGCGTCGCATCTTTTTTGCGTGCCGTCGTTATCTGAACGTACGGTGAATGTAACTCTGGGAGATTGTGCACATGATTAAGACATCATGCGCGTAGTGTACTTTAGGGAACCCGAAGCACCTAAGGAAGCGCTGATCTATTGTAAGCGTCCGGCCCCTCCACCTATGAATTCCTGATCGCCCAAGCCAAACTATCCGCTCATTCTTTCAGGAGGTGATAGTGTCAAATTCGGAACGTGAGAAGGTATGGGAAGAGCGCGTCGCGCAGTGGCAGGCCAGCGGCCTTTCGCAGCGGGCCTACGCAATCGAGCAAGGCTTTCCGGTACGCCAGGTTGGTTACTGGGTACGGCGTTTGACCAAGCGGGAAGCGATGCCTACACTGCTCCCGGTGCGGGTGGCACAGGCGGGTCCGGTGGCGGTTGCGATCAGCTTGCGCAACGAGCACGGTTGGACCTTGAGCTTGCCGACCGATATGCCGGCCAGTTGGCTGGCGGAATTGATGCGTGCGTTGTGATGCAGCTGTCGGCCGATACGATCTGGCTGGCGACGGCGGCGGTGGACATGCGCACGGGCATCGACGGACTCTCCCTGCACGTGCAGCAGGCGTTAGGGCGAGCGCCGTGCGACGGCACGGCCTACGTGTTTGCCAATCGCCGCCGGACGCGCATGAAGCTGGTGTGCTGGGACGGCACCGGCGTCTGGATGTGCTTGCGCCGGCTGCACCGTGGCCAGTTCGTCTGGCCGCAGGCAGACGAGGCAAGTTGGCAGATGAGTGCCGAGCAATGGCAGTGGTTGGTGGCCGGTGTGGACTGGCAGCGCTTGTCGGCCACAGCGCCGGTGCAGTGGCGCCTGTGAGGACGTAAACTGTTTCGCTTGTAACCATTATCCATGCTCGGTAAACTACCGAGCCATGGATCTGCTTAACGAACTTGCCCTCACTAACATCGACCCAGCTATGCTGGCGCAGGTGCGGGCCTTGTTCGAACAGCAGCGGGCGAAGCTGGCCGAGAACGACTTTAAGATCAAGGCGCTGACGTTCGAGCTGGCCTATTACAAACGGGTCCGCTTCGGCAAGGCCAGCGAAGCGCTGGTCGGCGAACAGCGCATGCTATTTGACGAGACAGTCGATATGGACCTCGCCGCCATCGACGAGGAACTCCACAGTCAGGCGCCGACCAAGCAAGCGCGCAAGCGTGCCGGACGTCAGCCGCTGCCGCCGGAACTGCCGCGCATCGAGCACCGCCATGAGCCGGAATCGTGCCAGTGCGGGCAATGCGGCGCAGGCCTGGTCAAGATCGGCGAGGACGTCAGCGAACAGCTGGACGTGGAACCGGCGCGCTTCTTCGTGCATCGCCATATCAGGCCGCAGTACGCCTGCAGGCCTTGCGAAACGGTGACGGCAGCGCCAATCCCATCGGCCGTCATCGACGGCGGCCTGGCTGCAGTCGGTCTGCTGGCGTGGATCGCCGTCTGCAAGTACTTGGACCATCTGCCGCTATACCGGATCGAACAGATCGCCGCGCGCCAGGGCGTGCCGCTGGCACGCTCTACGCTGGGCGAATGGATCGGCCGCATCGGCGTGGCCCTGCAGCCGCTGGCCGACCGGCTGGCCGAACTGCTCAGGGAGCGAAGTTGCCTGCATGCTGACGAAACACCAGTACGCCAGCTTGATCCCGGCAGCGGCAAGACCAAGCACGCCTATCTGTGGGCCTACCGTTCGAACGCGCTCGACGACGGGCCGTCAGTGGTCGTGTTTGACTACCGGACGAGTCGTGCTGGCGCGCATGCGCGCGCCTTCCTGCAGGACTGGCGCGGTCACCTGATGGTCGACGACTACGCCGGCTACAAGGCAATGTTTGCCACGGGTCCGACCGAACTCGCATGCCTGGCCCACATCCGCCGCAAGTTCTTCGACGTGCACGCCGCCAGCGGCAGTCCGGTGGCTGAGGAAGCGTTGCGCCGTATCGCCCAGCTGTACGCCATCGAGCAGCAGACAAAAGGCATGACGTCGTCGCAGCGCCTCGCCTTGCGCGAGCAGCATGCCATCCCGGCCTTGGCCGAGATGCATACCTGGTTACTGACTACGCAGCGCAGCGTCGCCGCCGGCAGCGGCACTGCCAAGGCCATTGAACATGCCCTCAAACGCTGGCCAGCGCTGCAGCGCTACGCCAGTTCGGGCAGCCTGCCCATCGATAACAACCCGGTCGAGAACGCGATACGGCCGATCGCTATCGGCAAGAAGAACTGGCTGTTTGCCGGGTCGGAACGGGCCGGCCGCCGCGCCGCTGCCATCCAAAGCCTGTTCGCGACCGCCAAACTGAATGGACTCGATCCTGCGCGCTGGCTAGCCGACACACTTGAAAAACTTCCAACCTGCCCGAACAGCAGGATCGACTCGCTGCTACCGTTCGCAAACTCTACACAGGCCTAAGCGCTTATGGAAGGTGGGGCCGCTGGCTGCTTACGATCTATTGACGATTCTGGCTGGCGGTGCAAAGTTTTTGATGCCGCGTTTCTGACGAGCCGCATCGGCGATATCTACACAGTTGAGGCGGCCAATTCTTCCGTTTCAAGGGCGTTTTTCTCGCCCTTTCATTGTCAGGACGGAGTTCGGGTTTCCGAGACCGTAAATTGCCGGCCCGCGAGTATCAAATTCGCGAAGCCGAACAGGGTGAACAGTTGGGCAGTGTTTTTCTTCAAGCCGCGGTAGCGCGCTTTCCGATGACGAAAGAGGTTCTTGACGACATGGAACGGATGCTCAACTTTGGCCCGCACGCTTGCCTTCAAGTGCTCCAGCTTTTCCGTCATGCGGCCGAGTTTGTTGGCAGGCAGGGCCTTGCGTTTGGTTCTCTTCATTGCGACGTGCCAAGTCACTTTCGTTTCAAGATTCTCTTCGCGTTTTTCAACGCCCTGGTATCCCGCATCGCCCAATACCGCCACTTCATCGCCGTGCAGCAATGCATGTGCCTCCCGAGTTCGACAGTTAATCGCGTAAGTAGTTGATTTGTAAGGCAGCGCCTAGCAAACGCTCCATTACAAAAGGGTTAATTGCGTTTTTAGCGTCGGTTTCTTGATGGCCAAAGCGGCCAGAATCTCGGTATGCTCCTTGCTGATGTTCGATAGCCCTGCAACGGGCTGGGCGCCGTTTACGGCGACAGTATGGTGCTGAATGCGGCGCAGTTTGGCCAGCGCGCGCTCGGGCGACATGCCCGCTGCGCTGGCGTACAAGCGCGTGCGCATGACGCGGTACAGGATCAGGGCGATGAAACAGATCGTGGCGTGTGCGCGTATGCGATCAGGCAGTCGATGGTAGATCGGCCCGATCTCGATCTCGGACTTGAGAATGCGGAAACCGCGCTCGATATCAGCCAACGACTTGTAGCGTCGCACAACCTCGGCCGGCGCCAGGTCCTTCGTGTTTGTCACGAGCAGCAATTTCCCGTCCATCATGCGCGCGTGCGTGAGCGAGCGCTCGTTGATGGTGTAGGTGAACAGCTCGCTCTTGAGGTCGACCTGAATGATGCGTGTCAGGTGTTCGTCGCACACTTCCCGGTAGAAGCGGGCGCGGGCGCCGCCGTCCGACAGTTTGCGGCCGCGCTTGCGCTTGCCGCCATCCTGGCCGTCGAGGGTGCTGGTCCACTGCGCCGCTTTTTTCTCAAGCTCCTCGATGAGGTTGTCCCGCTTGGCGGACGTTTGCGCGGCCACATCGGGATCGTGGGCGACGATCAGGCGCAGATTGCCCCACGCCACTTCGCCGATCAGCTCATTGTTCACGTCGGCGCAATGCTCGGCATGGAAGGGGGCCAGCAGGTCAACGAAGTCCGCGTAGCGCCGACATGGCACGGCCAGAATGAACTCAAGCGCCCCGCCGCCGGGCAATTGAATTGCCTGTAGTTCTGCCAGATTGTCGGTCGACAGCAAGCCGCGGTCGGCCACCGCGATAACGCGCTTTACGGGAAAGCGCGCAATGATCTTTTCAATCGTCGGCTTGAGCGTCGTCACCTCGGCGGTGTTGCCGTCAACTACTTCGTGATAGAGGGGCAAGCCCTCGGCTGTTTGCACCACCCCGAGCATCACCTGGCGTGCGATCACGCCCTCCTTGGACATGCCGAATTTGCGCACATCGTCGCTCTGCTGCGACAGACCGGCTGCGCGGATCGTCGTCATATCGTAGAACACGACGGCCAGATCTTGATCGACCAGCGGGCGCAGCAGGCCCGCGAGAACCTGATCGACTTCGTCCTTGTGTTCGACCATCGCATCCATCGCCCGCAGCAAGTGCTGATGCTCGATCGTCTCGGCCATCACGCCGGGCAAGGCAATGGTCTCGACCCAGCGCAGTACGCCGACCTTCGAATCCGGATCGCACAGGCGATTCAATACCATCACGCGTATGAGCGCCTCGACATCGATGTTGTGGCGCGTGCGCTTGAAAATCTGGCGCAGGCGGTCGAAGCCGAGCGTATTCCACAGCTCAGTCAGCGCCCATACGTCGCCGTAGTCCCGTGCCGGCTCGAACGCAAGAGAAGGTGTCGGCAAGGCCTCTGGCATGGTCTTGCCGGTGACCCCCCTGTGTCAATATAACTTGAGACACCTACCCGATTAATTTAAAGTACAGCGGTAGGTTCCCAACATGCACAACAGAAAGCAAAAAATCAGCACCCCAGCAACTTCCCATGACAGGAAAGACGTAGCGTCCTCCGAAGTGCAGCGCCCCGATCCGGAGGTAGTCCCGACGGCCAAGCGGCGTGCCTTTTCCGCAGCCGAGAAATTGCGCATTCTGGCCGCCGCCGATGCCTGCGCGGCACCAGGTGACATCGGCGCATTGCTCAGGCGTGAGGGCATCTACTCGTCGCATTTGGCGACATGGCGCAAGCAGCGTCAAGCCGTCGGAGAAGCGGCAGCACTGGAGCGCAAGCGCGGGCCGAAAGCAGATCCCGCCGCCGCGCAAACGCGGCGCGTGCTGGAACTGGAAAAAGAGGTCGAGCGCCTGCGTGCCAAACTGGTCAAGGCGGACCTGATCATCGACGTCCAAAAAAAACTTTCCACTCTGCTGGGACTGAGTACCAGCGACAGACTGAGCGAGCCGAAGTGATCGACGCCGCCAACAACCTGGCTGATCGCGTCGGCGTCGCCGCTGCCTGTCGGGCCTTGCGTTTGCCACGCAGCGCCCTGTATCGGGACCGCGCCGCGCGCCGCGTCTGCACGCTGCCGCTTGCTTGCGTCGCAGCACCCGCGCGGCGGCCACCGCTGGCGCTATCGGAGCTGGAGCGCCGCGTCGTGCTCGACGTGCTCAACAGCCCTCGTTTCGCCAATTGCGCGCCGGCAGCGATCCACGCCCAGTTGCTCGACGAAGGACGCTACGTGGCTTCGGTGCGCACCATGTACCGCTTGCTGCAAGGATGTGCTGCCGTGCGCGAGCGCCGCAACCAGTTGCGTCATCCTGAATACGCCAAACCGGAGCTGCTGGCCGTGGTGCCCAATCAAGTCTGGAGCTGGGATATCACCAAACTGAAGGGCCCGGTCAGAGGAACGTGTTTCCATCTGTATGTCATCCTCGACATCTTCAGCCGCTACGTCGTCGGCTGGATGGTGGCCGAGCAGGAAACCGCCGAACTGGCAGAGCAACTCATTGCCGACACCGCCGCGAAGGAAGACATCATGCCAGGCACGCTGACCTTGCATGCCGACCGGGGCAGCAGCATGCGTTCCAAGCCGGTAGCGACGCTGCTGTCAGACCTGGGCATCGTCAAGTCCCACAGCAGGCCCTACGTCTCCGACGACAATCCGTACTCGGAGGCGCAGTTCAAGACCATGAAGTACCAGCCGGGGTTTCCTGCACGCTTCGGATCGCTGGCCGATGCGCGCGTTCACTGCGCCACGTTCTTTACGTGGTACAACCACCAGCATCGCCATTCCGGCATCGCCATGATGACGCCTGAGAGCGTCCACACGGGCCGCGCGGCCGAAGTGGGCAAACAACGCCAAGCCACTCTGGCGGACGCCTTCCAGCGCACGCCGAATCGTTTCAAGCACCGCATGCCGCAGACGCAAAGACTGCCAACTGCAGCCTGGATCAACCCACCGGCCACTGAGAAAAAGGCCGCCTGAAACCCGAGATTTAGACTCTCACAAGTTCAATATGGTGTTTCAAAATCATTGACACGCTCCGGACGCGCAGCAGCCCAGAAATGACCGATTCGAGATCGGTATTGAGTTGATCGAGGCGGCCGAGCGTGGCAACTGTACGTTGCTTCGGGCGCCCTTCAGCGTCGCGATATGCCTCGACGAGTTGGACGTAGCGCCTGGGGCCGGATGTCGTAACCTTGATAAACATGCCGCTACTCTAAAACCATAGCGTAAGGATGTCAACCGGCATAAAATTTAATAAAACGTGCCATTACAAGAATTTTTCGACTGATCGGCCGAAACCCGCATGGATGCTGGCTCCCGCGATCAAAAAATGGGGAAAACCTGATCAAAGTGTCGAACTCGGGGTGCCTGCGTCACATCAGCCACATTGGCGGCAGTGGCCACCACCGTGTGTACCAGTCCCGACTTCGCGTCAACACCAATATGCGCTTTGAGCCCGAAGTGCCAGTCGTTTCCCTTCTTCGTCTGGTGCATTTCGGGATCGCGTTTCTTGTCCTTGTTCTTGGTTGATGGCGGCGCCGCTATCAGCGTGGCGTCCACAATCGTGCCTTCGCGCATCATCAAACCCTGGGCCGCCAAATGCCCGTTGATCGTTTCGAAGATCTTGCGTGTGAGCTCGTTCTTCTCCAGCAAGCGGCGAAATTTCAACAGCGTCGTGGCGTCCGGCGCCTGCTCGCGACTGAGGTCGATACCGACGAAGCCACGAATCGCCTGGCTGTCATAGACCGCGTCCTCGATCCCCTCATCGGACAAACCGAAGCACTGCTGGACCACGTACATCCGCAACATGCGCGCCAAGCCGATCGGCGGGCGGCCAGCACCTTCAACCTTGGGATAGAACGGTTCGATCAGCGCATGCAACTGCGACCATGGCGTCACACTGTCTATCTTTGCCAGGAACACGTCACGACGTGTCAGCTTCTTCTTGGCGGCGTATTCGAGATCGGAAAAACTCTTCTGCATGATCGATTGAGCGGTCGTGGAGGCGCTGTTATTGTCTCAGGTATCGCCCGAGCCCGGCATGGTGTTGGATGAATAAATCAGTGCTTCCCTAAGAGACAGAGGTCAGGCGTATGACATGTCGGAAATGAGCAAAGAACATGCCCCATAGTGAGAAATCACCATGGGGCACAGATACTAATTAATCCGTATAGCCTTAATTATTTGCATTCTTTTGGTACGAATTTCGGGTCGGCGCTCGAGGTGCATGCCCATGCGCCGGTAGCAACGCGTGCCCACTTGATGGTTTTGCCCAGAACGTCGGAATTGCCGATCATCGTGCACTCGATGCTACCAGCGCCGGTCACAGCAACGGCGGCGGCGATTGCGGAGCAACGCTTGGTGACAGCGGCGATGCCGATGTCGGTAGGAGCAGCAACAGCAGTGCCTTCAGCCAGTTTGGTTTCTACTTGGACTTTACCTGGGGTGATTTCAGCCAGCGAAGCAGCGACCTGCGACTTAGCGACATAGTCCTGGTACGCTGGCAGTGCGACAGCAGCCAAGATACCGATAATTGCAACAACGATCATCAGTTCGATCAGGGTAAAACCAGCTTGCGCTTTTTTCATCATTTTCATCGATTTCATTTTTACTACTCCTCGTTGTGAATGTATTCGGAACTCAGGGACCACATATAAGCTTAAGCATATGTCGTGCCAGCCCGTTTCGCCCCGCATCGGCCCTTCCAGGCAGCCGCAGGACAAGTAAGTGACGCTTTGATGCGCTACTGCGGCGAAAATTGTCATTCGCGTGGTCGTTTTTTGTCAGTTGCGGAAAGCCGCCGGCGACTCGCAGCGTGGGGGCAACACGACAGCCGATCGGACAGGAAGGGTAACGACACGTCGCGTTACCGGGCAAAGGAAATGGAATCCGGCTGTAGTGAGAGCGACTACGGACATGTCCTCTGAAGCCGCGCTACCAGATTAGTTGCATTCTTTTGGCTCGAATTTGAAGTCCGCGCTCGACGAACATGTCAAAGTGCCGTTAGCAGCACGCGACCACTTGATGACTTTGACCGGTACGTCGGTATTGCCGATGATGGTGCAAGCGATGGAACCAGCGCCACTCACGCCAGTGATGGCGGAGATGGCCGAACAACGTTTGGTGCTAGTGTCCTGAGTTAGAAATTCGCAGACAAAATCGCTCGATGCTTGCCAAGATAGCGTCTACTGATTTTGTCCAGATAAATGGCTTCGGTTCGGCGTTGTTTATCTTGAGGTAGGCGCGAATTGCATCCTCCAATTGGCGAGTTGAGCGATGGGTTCCACGACGAATCTGTTTGTCTGTAAGGGTAGCGAACCAGCGCTCAACCTGATTTAGCCAAGAGGCGGAGGTTGGAGTGAAATGGACGTGAAAGCGCGGGTGGCGTGCAAACCAGTTCCGGATAGTTGGGGTCTTGTGCGTGCCGTAGTTATCCATCACGAGGTGTATGTCCAGATCGGTTGGAACCGAGGCCTCGATTGTACGCAGGAATTTTAGAAACTCACTGCTGCGATGCCGACGGTGCAACTGACCGATAACTTTGCCGGTAGCGATGTCCAGCGCGGCGAATAGCGTGGTCGTGCCATGCCGTTCGTAATCGTGGGTCCGTCGCTCTGCTACGCCAGGGGCGAGTGGAAGAATTGGCTGAGTTCTGTCGAGTGCCTGAATCTGGCTTTTCTCATCAACGCACAGCACCATGGCCTTGACCGGCGGATCGATGTAGAGACCTACGATATCACGCGTTTTCTCGATGAACAGCGGGTGGGTCGATAGCTTGAAAGTTTCTTGACGATGTGGCTGTAAGCCGAATGCGCGCCAGATCCGGCTTACTGCCGTCTGTGACAGCTTCGCCTCTTTTGCCATGGTGCGCGTGCTCCAGTGCGTAGCACTCATCGGTTGGGTTTCCAACGTCTTGGCAATCACAGCATCGACACGGGCATCATCGATTGTGCGCGGGGCACCGGATCGAGGCGCATCAAGCAATCCATCGAGCCTCAACTGCAAAAAACGTCCGCGCCATTTGCATACGGTCTGCTTCGCGATGGCGAGTTGTGCTGCCACAGCCTTGTTTTCGGAACCGTCGGAACATGCCAGAATGATCCGGGAGCGCAGAGCCAATGCCTGCGCTGTCTTGCGCCGCCTGGCCCAAACCTCCAACTGCTCACGTTCGGACTCATCTAAAACCAACGCTGCCTTCGGACGACCAGCCCCCATGTTCGCCTCCATATCGTATTCACTACATACAATATAGGTAACTATTCAGCCTGAATGACCAAAGCAATCCGCGTCATTCGCATCGGTGAAAGCGATGTCGCCTTGTTCGGCCGCCGCTATGCATTCCCATAGCCCGTCTTGATGCAGCGCGATCGAATCGGCATTTCGCAAGTAGAACTCATCGGGACCCAGGCCGTCGATCAGGACCGGACGACGCACCCGTTTTTGTTTTCCGTTGATGAAGATTGTCATGAACTGCGCCTTCTCCCTTTTCTGGGCGGAGGTCAGTTTGCGCTTCGGTTTGACCATGGTATTGAATGCGATTGTTAACTGTTCGGCCGCTACGCAGCTGGCATGATCGGATCGCCAGCAAATGCCCGACGCAGCACTTCCAACATGCTGTGTCCCTGCTTGCGTAGCGTGTCGAGGCAGGAGCGGATGGTGCAGAAGTTGGCGGCGCCGGTAACGGTGCGGAAGCAGCCCGATATTTTCTGTTTGACCTTGGGCATGCGCACGGCCCGTTCAGCAATATTGTTGGAGAACGGGACGGTGGGGTCGGCGATGAAGCGCAAGATGGCGTCGGCGTGCAGTCGGAAGCGGCGCAGCAAATTGTGGGCGTCGGACTGTTTGCAGCGACCACGTTTTCCGTCGGGCTTGAGTTTGAGAGGGTTCAATTGTTCGCCTGCGCGCACGATATCGTTGTAGACGGTGGTGAAGGCGGCGATGGCATCGGCGTCAAATGGCCGGCCTTGCTGGCGCGCCGCCGCGCTCAGTCTATGAGCGTTGAGCAGCAGTTCCGTCATGGCGGCCGGCCAGTCCTGGCCGGTCACCTCTTGCGCATAAACCAGTTCTCGAAGGAGATGAGCATTGCACAAGGCGTGCAGGCCATCGTCGAGTTTCCAGTAGGGAGCCCAGCAGTCGTGCACCAGGACGCCGAGGCGTTTGGGCAGAATGCCATGCGCGACGATAGCCTCCAGGCCGCGCTTTGCGTGCATGCCGTACCAGGTGAGATCCGCAGTGGCCGCCACATGCATCCAGTGCAGCTTGCCGTCCACACGCAGGCCGGATTCGTCGGCGCACAGCACTGGCGCGTGGTGCAACTGCCGTGCGATCAGGTCGGCTGTGCCTTGCAAAGCCACGCTGGCATCGCCAACCCATGCGTGCAGCGTTGCCAGCGACACCGATAAGCCCGTCATCTCGCAAATCAACTCGGCGGCGCGGGCATATGGCAGCATCTGTCCTTGGGTCAGATGCACGCCCAGTGCGCGCACATTCGGACCGTATTGCGCCACTTCGCTGACTGCGGCGGGAAAAGCGCTGTCGTGCCGCTGGCCGCAGGCGCATACGACCGTGTAGACGCGGTGTTCGATCACCTCGAAGCTCATCGCCGGCACATCGAATACCTGACGGCTGTCCAGCATTTTTGCCTGCTCCAGGGGCAACGCACTGTGGCAGCGGTCGCAGTGCGACGGCGGATGATCCTCCGTTCCGGTGGGCTCGGCCACCCTCTTGAGCGTGCTGCCTTTATGGCCAGGTTGGCCTCCAACCGCCTTGCCAGACTTGCCGCGCAACGAGCTAGTCTTCGGCTTTCTCGCTAGGCCATCCGACGATGGCGGTTTGCTCGAATTCTCGCTGGTCATGCCCAGTTTCGCTTCGACCGCGTCCAGGCGCGCAAACAAGGCGTCGATGAGCCGGTCCTTATCGGTATCGGACAGGTGCGTGAGGTCGGGACGAGGCGGTTTCGGTGGCATGACAACATGATGCGGCAATTGCACATAGTTTACAACCGCTGATTGCTTTGGTCATTCAGGCTGAACAGTTACCAATATAGATCATAGAAGAAATTATTCAATGAACTTTTAACTCGGGACACTAGGGCTCAGGCCCATCTCAATAGGAGCACTGACCACAGTGCTTTCCGCCACGTTGGTTTCTACGTGGACTTTACCTGGAGTAATTTCAGCCAAGGCAGCCACAACTTGAGCAGCCTCATGGCTAGTCCAGGCGACGGCAGAGCCCGTCGGCGGCACAGCTGCGGCACGATAGGATAAAAAAAGCCCCTGGATCCCAGGGGCTTTTCTAGTCAAAAATCACTTCAGCTACAATTTTTTGGCTTCAGGTTAGCCGGGATGGTGGAGGTGCACGTCCAGCTGGCGGGCACGCCCGGCGCGCCGGCGGTGCGGTCCCATGCGATAACCAAGCCATCGACGCTCGCGTTCCCTTTCAAGGTACATTGGAGCTTTGCCACACCGGAGGCGTCCACCTGCACGGTGATCTCACAGCGTTTCGTACTGTCCTTCAGGCCGAGTTCTTCAGGGAGCGAAATAGCGGCGTCGAGCCCTTCCGAGATTTTGGTTTCAACAACGACCTTGCCTGCGGCGATTTCCGCCAGGCCAGCTGTTGCTTGCGAACGTGACACGTAGGTCTGGTAAGCAGGCAGGGCCACGCTAGCCAAAATGCCGATAATCGCAACGACAATCATGAGTTCAATCAGCGTAAAACCTTGCTGTTTGGCCCGCGATTTCAGAATAGTGTTCATTGTATTCCTCCGAGCAGTGAAAATTGCCACTGATTAACTATTTAAGAGGTATAGCAATTGCCGTGCCATCGCATTTTCATGGTTTCTGGGCTATGACGCGCCTCGCTCGCCAGTCCAAGCGCCACTTTTCGCTGCCGCTTTGCAAAATTTCGTCACAAGGGCGACAAATTTTGCCACATCACAACTTAAACACGCCGCGTGCCGATCAGGGGCCTACTCCCGGGCCAGGCAAAACACCATATCGGCACCGCCCAATTGAATGGCATCGCCATGTGCCAGACGGCGCGGTGTTTTCCCGGGAGCGACACCGTTCACCAGGGGGGCCAGGTCACCGTCGACATGGGCCAGATAATAGGCGCCATGCTGGCGCGTGATCGCAACGACTTGCACGCCGGGTTTGCCCAAGGTCGACAGCGGTTTGGTCAGGAGCAGGCGCTTGCCGGCATTGGGGCCGGTCTTGACTTCGATCGCGCCCACCATCGGGGCCGCATTAGCATCCGGTTCCGGTTCGACACGCCGCGGGCCGCCGATGAATTCGAGCTGGAAGCGCGCCACAACGATGGTGTCGTGATCCTCCAGCATGTGCTTGGCCACGCGCCTGCCGTTCACATAAGTGCCATTGGTGCTGCCCAGGTCTTCCAGGAATACATCGTCCAGGATGAACGTGAACGCCGCATGGGCGCCGCTCATCGCCGGGTGCGGGAGCACGATATCGCTGTCGGGCCTGCGCCCGAGCGTCATCCGGTCCTTGTCGAGTTCGACCTCTCGTATCACCGCGTGATCGCGCGATATGATAATTTTCGCCACTCTTGCCCTCCGTGGGGGTGACCCGCCAACGAGAACGGGGAGCCTGCGCTCCCCGTCATTATTCACTACCTTTGGCCTTGCTTACAAATTACAGCATGGCTTTCAGCAAACGCGCCATTTCCGACGGGTTTTTGGTGGCCTTGATGCCGCAGGCTTCCATGATGTCCAGCTTGGCTTGCGCCGTGTCGGCGCCACCGGAAATCAGGGCGCCGGCATGGCCCATGCGCTTGCCCGGAGGCGCGGTCACGCCGGCGATGAAGCACACCACCGGCTTTTTCATGTTGTCCTTGATCCAGTAAGCCGCATTGGCTTCGTCCGGACCGCCGATTTCGCCGATCATGATGACCGCGTCGGTATCAGGATCGTCGTTGAACATCTTCATGACGTCGATGTGCTTCAAACCGTTGATCGGGTCGCCGCCAATGCCCACTGCCGACGATTGGCCAAGGCCCAGTGCGGTCAGCTGGCCGACTGCTTCGTACGTCAACGTGCCCGAACGCGAGACCACGCCAATGCGGCCCTTGCGGTGGATGTGACCTGGCATGATGCCGATCTTGATTTCGTCAGGGGTGATCAAGCCTGGGCAGTTCGGGCCCAGCAGCAGGGTCTTGGAGCCGGCCTTGGCCATGCGGTCCTTGAGCGCCATCATGTCACGCACGGGAATGCCTTCGGTGATGCAGATTGCCAGGTCGAGTTCGGCTTCGACGGCTTCCCAGATCGCGGCGGCAGCGCCTGCTGGCGGCACGTAGATGACCGACACGTTGGCGCCGGTTTCTTTTTTCGCTTCCGCCACGTTAGCGAAAATAGGAATGCCTTCGAAATCTTCGCCGGCCTTCTTCGGGTTCACGCCGGCAACGAAGCATTCCTTGCCATTCGCGTAATCGCGGCACATGCGGGTGTGGAATTGACCGGTCTTGCCGGTAATCCCCTGGGTGACTACTTTTGTATCTTTATTGATCAGAATCGACATGTTTGTTCCTTCGAATTAGGCCGGATTAGGCTTTATGAGCAGCAGCAGCCGCTACCACGGCCTTGGCTGCGTCTTCCATCGTATCGGCGGCGATGATCGGCAGGCCGGAGTCGGCCAGCATCTTCTTGCCGATGTCTTCGTTGGTGCCCTTCATGCGCACAACCAGCGGCACGGTCAGGGAAACGGCCTTCGATGCGGTGATCACGCCTTCGGCGATCACGTCGCAACGCATGATGCCGCCGAAAATGTTGACCAGGATGGCTTTCAGGCCTGGATTCTTCAACATGATCTTGAACGCTTCGGTCACTTTTTCCGCCGTTGCGCCGCCGCCCACGTCGAGGAAGTTGGCAGGCTCGCCACCGAACAGCTTGATGGTGTCCATGGTGGCCATGGCCAGGCCGGCGCCATTCACCAGGCAGCCGATGTTGCCGTCGAGCGAGATGTAAGCCAGGTCGAACTTCGATGCTTCGACTTCGGCCGCGTCTTCTTCGTCCAGGTCGCGGTAAGCGACGATGTTCGGCTGGCGATACAGAGCGTTCGAATCGAAGTTGAATTTGGCGTCGAGGGCGATGACCTTGCCGGAACCGGTCAGGATCAGCGGGTTGATTTCAGCCAGCGATGCGTCGGTTTCCCAGTAGGCTTTGTACAGGCCCTGCAGCTGAACGCGCGCGTCGGCGATCGATTCAGGCGGCACGCCGATCTTGGCCGAAATGTCGTCCGCTTCGGCGTCGGTCAGGCCGACCGATGGGTCGATCGCGATATGGTGGATTTTTTCCGGGTTCGAGTGGGCAACTTCTTCGATGTCCATGCCGCCTTCGGAGGATGCCATCAGCACCACGCGCTGGCTGACACGGTCGGTGACCAGCGACACGTACAGTTCTTTCTTGATGTCCGCGCCTTCTTCGATCAGCAGGCGGCGCACTTTCTGGCCTTCCGGGCTGGTCTGGTGCGTGATCAGCTGCATGCCCAGGATCTGCTCTGCGTATTCCTTGACTTGTTCCATCGACTTGGCGACTTTCACGCCGCCACCCTTGCCGCGACCGCCAGCATGGATCTGTGCCTTGACTACCCAGACCGGACCGCCGAGCGTCTCGGCTGCTTTTACAGCCTCTTCCACGGACAAGCACGGAATGCCGCGCGGTACCGTCACTCCATACTGCCGGAGGATTTCTTTGCCTTGATACTCATGGATTTTCATGCTGGCTTCCCTTCTTCTGATACTGATTTGTAGAAAATACGGTTTGAAATGCGAGAAAAAAACGGGAAAGCGAGGCTAACCCGGTACAGCTTTCGCCACCCAGCGCGGATAGTACACCGCGACGGCAGGACCCTCGGCACGCAGGGCATGGCATTTATCGATCTGGAACGGCTTATCCGGCAAGGGGTCGTGGCCGGCCCCGTCGCGGGTCTGGATCACGTCGTTGGCGTAGGCCTGGATCGCCGCGGTCGGCAGGATCTGGGCCAGTTCGCTCAGGTGCGTGCAGCCCAGCACGCCGGACAGCCGCTCTTTGACGCCAAGGCGAAAGCCCTTCATCAAGGACAGGCCGATCAATTTTTTGTAAGCCGGCGCTATGGTATCGCAATAGCCAGGGTACGGAACCGCATCGGACGCGGCTTCGGCATCGACAATGGTCAGTTCGCGGTTGATGGTGATGCGCAAGTGCAGATTGTGCAGGTAGGTGCCGCCAGTGCGTACGCCGGACGCCAGGGTCACGTCGCGTACCTTGACGTCAGTGATGCGGGCGTCGAGATCCCACAGGCCATCGTCGCGCGCGAACGCTTCGACTTCGATGGCGCGCGTATGCCGTAGTGCGCGAGGGACTGGAGAAGACAGGGGCATGAAGACAAGACCAATGCCGTAATTGCGGCGTAAATAGTTGCAGCCGGTGTGCACTTCGTGCACGTTGCCGCAGCTTCTACGGCAACAACCGCTCATGCGGCGCTGCTTAAACCCCAAAAGTTTAGCACATGCGGGAGGCCAGTTGCGCTGCAACATGGTTTTTAGGGGAAAGATGCGCGAAATTTCATCGGTTGGCGCGATTTTGGTATCGGCCGGAAGGGACATCAGCACGTGTCCGTTTGTCAGACCTGACGCCGTTGCTGTGGTCTAATTTGCCCGGACACCTCAATAGGTGGAAAATCCACCATCTGAGGAGTAATACATGGCAACAAGAAAACGGAAGACATTCGATCCCAGCCTGAAGCTGGAAGTGGTTCGAATGATCAAAGAGCAGGGACAGAGCATTCAGAACGTCAGCGAGAGCATGAGCATCGGCCAGACCGCGATTCGCCGCTGGCTGACCCAGTACGGTGCTGAGCAGAGCGGCCAGCCGGGCATCGGCAAGCCACTCACTGCCGAGCAGCAGAGGATCCGGCAATTGGAGGCGGAAAATCTGCAGCTGAGACAGGATGTGACTATCTTAAAAAAGGCCTCGGCCTTCTTTGCCCGCGAAATGAAATGATGCATCAGCTCATTGTTCAACTGCAAAAGGAGGCCATTCCGGTTCAGAGCAGCTGCCGCATCCTCGACGTCAGCCGGTCCGGTTTTTACGCGTCGCAGCGCCGCTCCATCAAGCCAGTCGTCTGCAAGGAAACCGTGCACCTGAAGGCTTTGTTCATGGCAAGCCATCAGAGCTACGGCAGCCGTCGGTTGGTCACGGCCATGGCTGGCGAAGGCTTCCAAATCGGGCGTTACAAGGTGCGCAGTTTGATGCGTAAGGCGGCCTTGAAGCCCGTCTGGAAGCGAAAATTCGTTCACACGACAGACAGCAAGCACGACCTGCCTATTGCCGCCAATGTGCTCAATCGGCAGTTCAATCCAACGGCCCCAAATCTGGCATACGTCAGCGATATCACGTACATTCGCACCGCCGCAGGATGGTTGTACCTGGCCACAGTCCTGGACTTGTACGCGCGCAAGGTGGTCGGCTGGGCCATGGCACCGAGCATGCCTGCTAAGCTGGTCTGCGACGCATTGAACATGGCCATTCAACAGCGGCAACCGGCACCGGGACTCGTCGTCCATTCGGACCGAGGCAGCCAGTACGCGAGCGAGCTTTACCAGGATCTGCTGGCAGAACACGGCTTCGTTTGCAGCATGAGTCGTAAGGGAAATTGTTGGGACAACGCCGTTGCAGAGCGCTTCTTCTTGAACCTCAAGATGGAGCGTGTCTGGCAGCGCCAATATGCCAATCATGCCGAGGCCAAGGCCGACATCACCGACTACATCGTCGGCTTTTACAACTGCAAACGCATCAATTCAGCATTGGGCAATCTGTCGCCCGCCGTCTACGAACGGAAAATGGCAGTACGCGAACCTATCGTTGTGTCCGAAATAACTTGACCACAGCACAATTCCCCGTTTGACATCTTTCGCCAACCCATTCGATGCATGAAAATACCAAGTTCCTAAAGCATATGCCGCATGCGGGTCACCTAATAACACACCTTGCTGCAACAATTTTGTTGCCCTCAAAACGTCCGGATCCGATGTGCTTATGATCCGAAGCGCCTCCTGATACTCAGCACTTTGTTCGTTGATCGAATTCTTACTCACTCTTGATCTTCCTTTTCCTTTTCACGTCGGGTACGCTCTTCGCAATTTTCAGGCAGTTCGCTACAAGCCATGGGAGCGCTCTTCCACCGGCTCCCTAAGGTGCCGGCAGCTCAGTGTGTAAGGCACAAACCAGCGGATGCAAACCAGGAGCACATCGATCAGAAAGCGCATCCTTTTGAAGGGGACATGTTGATTCGCAAAGTGTTCGGCTTTGCAGTTTATCTGATGGATCTGCCGACAGGTAGGCTAATGCAACAAACCCGGAAATTGAAAAGGGCGGAAAAGCGTAGCGCCTTCCACCGTTGAGGAGTATGCCGGTGTAACACCTCCGGCATACGGCGAAAGGCGCTCCGCTTTTCCGCCCCAGGGCAGCGGCGCCAGCGTTGCGGCGCACTTGCTCACGCTCAGGCGCCGGGGAGGCGGCAAGCGGAACAGCAAATCAGAGAAAATACCTAGTCATCATCGGGATCGCGCCCCTGCATCGCCGCCCTGACCGCGCGCTGGGAAAACCCTCGCTGCATCAGAAACCGCATCTGCTTGTTGCGCTCGGCGGGATCGCTCGCCACCGTACCGAATTTGCGCTGCCACACTTCGCAGGCGCGCGCCGTCTCGCTGTCGGCCAGTCCGGCCTTCAATTCCTGCAAGGCCTCGCCCTTGACCCCGTGACTTTGCAGCTCGGCCATGATGCGGCTGTTGCCGAAGCGCGCGGAGCGGCGGTGAATCAGGGATTCGGAAAAACGTTCCTGCGACAGCCAATTGTTTTTTTCGAGGAAGTCGAGCAGGGCGTCGACGTCGTCGCCCTCCTCCGCATGGCGCGCCAGCTTGCGCCCCAGTTCAAGCCGGCTGTGCTCGCGCATCGAGAGATAGCGCAGGGCACGGCCTTTCAGGCTCAGTTGGGGTGCTGCCATCGTTGCCGCCGCCGATTACTCGGGGACTGCTTTCAGCTTGGCGACCTTGACAGGCTCCTCGCCACCGACCGGCGGCAGCTCGCGCACGCCGAGCGCCACGCGCACCTTGTTTTCGATCTCGCGCGCCAGCGCCGGACGCTCCTTGAGGAAGATGCGCGCATTATCCTTCCCCTGGCCAATACGTTCGCCGTTGTAGCTGTACCAGGAACCCGACTTCTCGACGATCTTGTTATCCGCACCCAGATCCAAGATCTCGCCTTCGCGCGACGTGCCTTCGCCATAAAGAATGTCGAAGTGCGCTTCCTTGAACGGTGGCGCGATCTTGTTCTTGACGACCTTGACCTTGGTTTCGTTACCGATGACTTCGTCGCCGGACTTGATCGAACCGGTGCGGCGGATGTCCAGGCGCACGGAAGCGTAGAACTTGAGCGCGTTACCACCGGTGGTGGTTTCCGGGCTGCCGAACATGACGCCGATCTTCATGCGGATCTGGTTGATGAAGATAACCAGGGTGTTGGTGCGGTTGATCGAACCGGTCAGCTTGCGCAGTGCCTGGGACATCAGACGCGCCTGCAGACCCGGCAGCGAATCGCCCATGTCGCCTTCGATCTCCGCGCGTGGAGTCAGGGCCGCCACAGAGTCGATCACGACCAGGTCGACACTGCCCGAACGCACCAGTGCATCGGTGATTTCCAGGGCCTGCTCACCCGTGTCCGGCTGCGAAATGAGCAGTTCGGACAGGTTGATGCCCAGTTTTTGGGCGTAACCGACATCAAGCGCGTGCTCGGCATCGATAAAGGCGCAGGTGCCGCCCAATTTTTGCATTTGTGCGATGGTCTGCAGGGTCAGGGTTGTTTTACCCGACGATTCAGGACCGTAGATCTCGACCACGCGGCCACGCGGCAAGCCGCCCACGCCCAGCGCGATGTCCAGGCCGAGCGAACCGGTCGAGACGACCTGCACATCTTCGACGGGCGCATTGGCGTCCATGCGCATGACGGAGCCCTTGCCGAACTGCTTTTCAATCTGCGCGAGGGCAGCGGCCAGCGCCTTGCCTTTCTCGCCAGCATTTAATACGGTTTTTTTATCATCCATAATTTTCTTTCAGTCCAGAGAGTGGTCCAGATCCAGGGCAGAAGACACGTCACAGACAACACTGTACAAATAAACAGTGGTTTATGCAAGCGGCACGCGCCCCCGATTCAAAAAAATTCCCGGCGTTGCGCCAAATGAAACACAATAGCCCTAATTAGACGTTCCGGTGCCCTCATGCGTATTTTACTTGCCGAAGATGATAGCGTGCTTGCCGATGGATTGACGCGCTCTTTGCGCCAGTCCGGCTACGCCATCGATTGTGTGAAGAACGGACAGGAAGCCGATACGGCCCTGTCCACCCAGGAGTTCGACCTGCTGATCCTCGACCTCGGCCTGCCCCGGCTGTCCGGGCTGGAAGTGCTGCGCCGCCTGCGCGCGCGCGCCTCGCTCCTGCCGGTGCTGATCCTCACCGCGGCCGACTCGATCGAGCAGCGCGTCAATGGCCTGGACCTGGGCGCCGACGATTACATGGCCAAGCCGTTCGCCCTGTCCGAACTGGAAGCGCGCGTGCGCGCCCTGACCCGGCGCGGCGCCGGCGGCGGCGCGGCCGTGGTGCGCCATGGCCCGCTGGCTTACGACCAGGTCGGGCGCAGCGCCTATATCAATGACCAGATGCTGGACCTGTCGGCGCGCGAACTGGGCCTGCTGGAAATTCTGCTGGCGCGCGCCGGACGCCTGGTGTCCAAGGAACAGCTGGTCGACCACCTGTGCGAATGGGGCGAGGAAGTGTCCAACAACGCCATCGAAGTCTATGTGCACCGCCTGCGCAAGAAGATCGAAGTGGGCGGCGTGCGCATCGCCACCGTGCGCGGCCTGGGCTATTGCCTGGAAAAATACGCCGACGCCCCCCGCGCCAGCCTCGAGGCAGGCGTGGAATCGAAGTGAGCCTGCGCGAGGCCGCCCCGGCCGTGCCGGATGCGCCCGACGCCCTCTACGTGCCGCCCGGCGCCGAGCCGGACGAAAACATCCAGCATTCCCTGTTCGGCGAAATCCTCGACTGGATGCTGGCCCCGCTTCTGCTGCTGTGGCCGATGAGCATCGCCATCACCTACCTGGTGGCCAAGTCGATCGCCAACCAGCCCTTCGACCATGCGCTGGAAGACAGCATCACCGTGCTGGCCCAGCAGGTGCGCGAAGTCGACGGCAAGGTGCTCTCGCGCCTGCCCGGCAGCGCGCGCGACATCCTGCGCGCCGACGATGTCGACCAGGTGTATATCCAGATCATCGGCCCGCGCCGCGAACACATCGATGGCGACCGCGACCTGCCGCTGCCGCCCGACGACGAACGCCTGCGCAACGGGCGCGTCCATTTCCGTAACGAGCTGATGCACGGCGCGCCGGTCCGCATCGCTTTTTCCTACGTCAACCTGCGCCCGCTGGCCAGGCGCGGCGACGAGCCTTATGCGGCCCTGGTGCAGGTGGCCGAAACCCTGGATAAGCGCGCCCAGCTCGCCAACGAAATCATCAAGGGCGTGATCCTGCCCCAGTTCATCATCCTGCCGATCGTGCTGGCCCTGGTCTGGCTGGCCTTGACGCGCGGCCTTTCGCCGCTGGCCCAGCTGCAGGAACGCATCCGTGCGCGCCGTCCGGACGACCTCTCGCCGATCGATTCGCGCCAGGTGCCGGAGGAAATCTCGCCCCTGGTCGGCTCGCTCAACGACATGCTCGAACGCCTCTCGCAAACCATCGAAATGCAAAAGCGCTTCATCGCCGACGCCGCCCACCAGATGAAAACCCCGCTGGCCGGCATGCGCATGCAGTCCGAACTGGCGCTGCGCCAGCTCGACCCCGAGGAAATCCGGCGCTCGCTCGAACAGCTGGCCAAAAGTTCCGAATCGGCCACGCGCCTGGTCAACCAGCTGCTGGCCCTGGCGCGTGCCGAAAACCAGCCCAACGCCGGCCTGGCCTACGAGGAGCTCGACCTGTGCGAGAGCGCGCGCGATACCGTGCAGGACTGGGTGCAAGCCTCGTTCGCCCACCGCATCGACCTCGGCTTCGAGCAGCCGGACGATCCGGTCCTGATCGCGGCCAACCCGATGATGCTGCGCGAACTGCTCTCGAACCTGATCGACAACGCCCTGCGCTACACCCCGGCCGGCGGCAGCGTCACCGTGCGCGTGCGGCGCGAGGACGAGCTGGCCATCCTGGAAGTCGAGGATACCGGCCCGGGCATCGCCCCAGACGAACGCGCCCACGTGTTCGAGCGCTTTTACCGCATCCTCGGCAACAGCGCGCCCGGCAGCGGCCTCGGGCTGGCCATCGTGCGCGAGATCGCCCAGCAGCACGGCGCCGCGGTCGATATTCTCAACAATCCGCGCAGCCAGCAGAAAAAAGCGCCCGGCTGCCAGTTCCGCCTGAGCTTCCCGCCGCCGCGCGTCACCGACGAGGAGGCCGGCTGATGGAAACGAGCGCCGTGGCCGACCAGCGCCGCCGCCTCGTGGCCGCGCGCCGGGTGCACTGGGCGCGCACGCGCCGCATCACGGCGACCCTGCTGCTGCTGTGGCTGGCCACGGGCTTTTGCACGGTGTTTTTCGCGCGCGAACTGGCCACCTGGTCGCTGTTCGGCTGGCCGCTCTCGTTCTACCTGGCGGCCCAGGGCGCCTCGCTGGTCTACCTGGCCATCCTCGGCGTCTACGTGCTGGCCATGCGGCGCGCCGACCGCCGCTTTGTCGCTGCCCTCAAGGATGCGGCATGAGCGCGCCCGTCTCGCAGTTCGGGCGCCTGAGCCGCTATTACCTGTGGTACACGGTGTGTTTCATCGCCTTCGTGCTCTCGCTGGCCCTGCTCGAACGCGAAGGCATGCCGCGCGTCTGGCTCGGCTACCTGTACATGTTCGCCACCATCGTGCTGTACGCGGCCATCGGCGTCATCAGCCGCACCTCGAACGTGACGGAATATTATGTGGCCGGGCGCAGGGTGCCGGCCCTGTTCAACGGCATGGCCACCGCCGCCGACTGGATTTCGGCGGCCAGCTTCATCAGCCTGGCCGGCGGGCTGTACCTGCACGGCTTCGACGGCCTGGCCTACATCATGGGCTGGACCGGCGGCTACTGTCTGGTGGCGCTGCTGATCGCGCCCTACCTGCGCAAGTTCGCCCAGTACACCATTCCCGACTTCCTGGCGGCGCGCTACGGCGGCGGCGCGGGCGGGCGCGGCGGGCCGGTGCGGGTGATGGCGGTGGGCGCCACCATCATCGTCTCGTTCACCTACGTGGTGGCGCAGATTTACGCGGTCGGGCTGATCGCCTCGCGCTTTACCGGGGTCGATTTTTCGGTCGGCATTTTCCTCGGGCTGGCCAGCATCCTGGTCTGCTCGTTCCTGGGCGGCATGCGCGCCATCACCTGGACCCAGGTGGCGCAGTACATTATCATCCTCGTGGCGTTCCTGCTGCCCGCCATGTGGCTCTCGCTCAAGCATGCCGACAACCCGGTGCCGCAGGTGGCGTACGGCACCGTGATGCCCAAGCTGGCCGCGCGCGAGGCCGAACTGGAGCGCGACCCGCGCGAGCGCGAAGTGCGCGCCATCTTCGCCCAGCGCGCCGAGTATTACCACGCGCTGGCGACAAGCTTGCCGGCCTCGTGGGAAAACGGGCGCCAGGATGTGCAGCGCCGCCTCGACGCGGTGCGCCTGCGCAATGCCGCGCTGGGCGAGATCCGCGCCGCCGAGCGCGCCCTGATCGCCTGGCCCAAGAACGCGGAAGAGGCCGCGCGCAGCTGGAACGCGGCCCGTGCGGCCAATCTGGCGCGCGCGCGGCCGCCCCAGCCGCACGCCACGCCCTTTCCCGGCGCCGACCGCGCCTCCTCCGACATTCGCCGCAACAACTTTTTGGCGCTGGTGTTTTGCCTGATGCTGGGCACGGCCGCGCTGCCGCACATCCTGATGCGCTCCTACACCACCGCCTCGGTGCACGACACCCGCGTATCGGTGTTCTGGACCCTGTTCTTCATCCTGCTCATTTACCTCTCCATCCCGGCGCTGGCGGTGCTGATCAAGTACGACCTGTACAGCGCGCTGGTGGGCACCAAATTCACCCAGCTGCCCACCTGGATCAGCTACTGGGCCAATGTGGACAAGACGAATCCCCTCATCAGCATTGCCGACATCAATGCCGACGGCATCGTCCAGCTGGCCGAAATCGCCATCGACGGCGACATGCTGGTGCTGGCCACGCCCGAAATCGGCGGCCTGCCCTACGTGATTTCGGGGCTGGTGGCGGCCGGCGGGCTGGCCGCGGCCCTGTCCACCGCCGACGGGCTGCTGCTGGCGATCTCGAACGCGCTCTCGCACGACTTCTATTACAAGGTGATCGATCCGGGCGCCTCGACCCAGAAGCGGGTCACCATTTCCAAGCTGCTGCTGGCGGTGGCTTTTATTGCCGCCTACGCCGCCTCGCAGAAACCGGCCGATATTCTGTCGCTGGTGGGCGCCGCCTTTTCGCTGGCGGCCTCGACCCTGTTCCCGGCGCTGGCGCTGGGGGTGTTCTGGAAGCGCGCCAACCATGCCGGCGCGCTGGCCGGCATGGCGGCCGGCTTTTGCGTGTGCCTGTACTACATGCTGCACACCAACCCCATCCTCGGCGGCAGCGCGGCGGGCCAGTGGTTCCACATCGCGCCCATGTCGGCCGGCGTGTTCGGGGTCCCGGCCGGGGTGCTGGTACTGATCGTGGTCAGCCTGCTCACACCCGCCCCGGACGCCCGCTTGGGCAGCCTGATCGACCACTTGCGCGCGCCCGAATGACGAATTGTCGCGACAACGCAGCGCCGTCGCGAAACGCGCTGGCATCGTCCCCGCCAAGGCGCTAGGATTGACGGCGCGCGCCGCTTCGCCGCCGCCGTTCTTCCCGTTTCCTGCTTCCCAGACGATCGAGTCCACATGTCCAGCTACCTCCTGCCCTTGTTGCGCGCCGCGCTCCTGTGCGCCTGCGTCCTGATCAATCCCGCCTTCAGCGCCGATGCGGCGCCGAAGGCCCCGCCGCCGATCGCCGATTTTTTCGACAACCCGGCCTTCAGCGGCGCCATTCTTTCACCCAACGGCAAGTTCCTTGCCGTGCGCTATTCCAACGACAACAAGCGCGACCGCCTGATCGTGATCGAACTGGCCACCAATGCCGTCAAGGTCGTGGCCCAGTTCACCGACCGCGACGTCAACCGTTTCGAGTGGGTCAACAACGAACGCCTGGTGCTCGACTCGACCGACAAGACCATCGGCGCCGGCGACGTCGTGTACTGGCCCGGCCTGTTCGCGGTCAACCGCGACGGCAGCAATTTCAGGCAGCTGGTGCAGGTCAGCGGCAACTTCGTGCAGGAGCACGGCGTGGCCCGCAACGTCCTGTCGGCCGACCATTTCCTGGTCGAGCAGAAAGGCGCGCAAACCTCGGACGATGTGTACGTCACCAACCCCAAGCGCGACGGCATCGATGAATCCGGCGACGTCAAATACGTCAACCTGATCCGCCTCAACACCGTTACCGGACGAAGCGAAACCGTGCGCCGTCCGGGACTGGCGCGTGCCTGGGTGCTCGACCACAAGGGCGAGCCGCGCATCTGCATCACCCTCGACAAGAATACCTAAACGGTCTGGTACCTGGACCCCGCCAGCAAGGAGTGGCGCCAGATCGCCACGTTCGACGCCTACCTGGGCGGCAAGGATGCATTCTCGCCGCTCGCCTTTGCCCCGGACGGCACGTTTTACGTGCTCAGCGCCAGGGGCAAGGACAAGCAAGCCCTGCATACGTTCGACCTCGCCACCGGCCAGCTCAGCGCCGAGCCGCTGGTGGTGCTGGCCGACTACGACTTCAGCGGCAGCCTGATCACCACGCGCGACAAGCTGCTGGGCGTGCGCTACCTGAGCGACGCGCGCTCGACCGTGTGGTTCGATTCCAAAATGAAAGCGCTGCAGGCGGCCATCGACGCCGCCCTGCCCGCCACCGTCAACCTGGTCGACGTGCCCGCGCGCGCCGAGGCCCCCTGGGTCCTGGTGCGCTCGTATTCCGACCGCCAGCCGGACCGCTACACGCTGTACAACCTCGATACCGGCAAGTTCAACCCGGTCGGCAGCACTCACGAGCGCGTCGACCCGGCCCGGATGGCCGAGCAGGAACTGGTGCGCTACACGGCGCGCGACGGCTTGCCGGTGCCGGCCTGGCTGACACTGCCTCCCGCCGTGTCTGCCGCGGTGCCTACCGCCGTGCCTACCGCCGTGCCGACTGCACAGCGCAAGAACCTGCCGATGGTGGTGCTGGTGCACGGCGGCCCTTATGTACGCGGCAAAGAATGGGGCTGGTCGGCCGACAGTCAGTTCCTGGCATCGCGCGGCTACGCGGTGCTGGAACCCGAGTTTCGCGGCAGCACCGGCTTCGGCAGCAAGCACTACCGGGCCGGCTGGAAGCAGTGGGGCTTGAAGATGCAGGACGACATTGCCGATGCCGCCAAATGGGCGATCGCCCAAGGCATCGCCGACCCCAAGCGCATCTGCATCGCCGGCGCCAGCTACGGCGGCTACGCCACCCTGATGGGCCTGGCGAACGATCCGGCCCTGTTCAAGTGCGGCATCAACTGGGTCGGCGTGACCGATATCAATCTGCTCTACACGGGCCACTGGAGCTTTACGTCGGACGCCTCGGCCGGCTTCCTCAAGTACGGCGCACCCACCCTGATCGGCGATCCGGTGAGGGATGCGGCCCAGCTGCGCGCCACCTCGCCCCTGCAGCAGGCCGCGCGCATCCGCCAGCCGCTGCTGCTGGCCTATGGTGCCGCCGACCGGCGCGTGCCCCTGTACCACGGCAAGAAATTTTATGAAGCACTCAAGGAACACAATCCCAGCGTCGAATGGGTGGTGTACCAGGAAGAAGGCCACGGCTGGTCCTTGCCCAGGAACCGCATCGACTTCTGGAGCCGGGTCGAAAAATTCTTGCAGCGCCATGTCGGCACGCCGTGACACCCGGCCAAGCGATAAGGCTGGCGCCAAGGTTGGCAAAACGATAGTATTGACAGTCTGGACAGGAAGCAACTGTCCAGACTGTTTCCCATCCTACCGAGCCGACTCATGTCCACCCGTTTTCCAGCCTTCCAGCGCGGCGCCGCCCTGCTCGCCTGCGCCCTGATCACGCCTGCCTTCAGCGCCGATGCCGTGCCAGCGGCGCCGCCGATTGCCGATTTCTTCGATAACCCGGCTTTCAGCGCCGCCAATCTCTCACCCAGCGGCAAGTATCTGGCCGTGCGCTTTTCCAACGACAACAAACGCGACCGCCTGATCGTGATCGAGCTCGCCACCAACGCGATCAAGGTCGTGGCCCAGTTCGCCGATCGGGATGTCGACACCTTCCAATGGGTCAATGACGAGCGCCTGGTACTGGACTCGACCGACAAATCCATCGGCCCGGGCGACGCCATCTACGGCCCGGGCTTGTTCGCGGTCAACCGCGACGGCAGCGGTTTCAAGCAGCTGGTGCAGGTCAGCGGCAACTTTGTGCAGGAGCACGGCGTGGCCCGCACCACCTTGCCGGCCGACCACTACCTGGTCGAGCAGTTAGGCGCGCAAGTCTCGGACGATGTCTACGTGATCAATCCGAAACGCGACGGCCTCGATGAAGCCGGCGACATCAAGTACGTCAACCTGGTCCGCGTGAACACGGTGACCGGGCGCGCCGAAACGGTCAAGCGGCCCGGGCAGTGCCAAGGCTGGCTGCTCGACCACAAGGGCGAGCCGCGCGTGTGCATCGCGCTGGAAAAGAACATCGAAACCATCTGGTATCTCGATCCCGCGAGCAAGGAATGGCGCAAGATCGCTTCCTTCGACGCTTACCTGGGCGGCAAGGAAGCCTTCACGCCGCTGGCCTTCGGCCCGGACGGCACCCTGTACGTGCTCAGCGACGCCGGCAAGGACAAGGCGGCACTGCATACCTTCGACCTCAAGACCGGCCAGGTCAACGAAAAACCGCTGGTGGCCCTGGCCGATTACGACTTCAGCGGCCGGCTGATCACCACGCGCGACAAGATGCTCGGCGTGCGCTACCTGAGCGACGCACGCGCGACCGTGTGGTTCGACGAGAAGATGAAAACGCTGCAGGCGACCATCGACGCCGCCCTGCCCGCCACCGCGAACATGGTCAATCCGCCCACGCGTCCCGACAGCCCGTGGGTGCTGGTGCAAGCGTATTCCGACAAACAACCCACGCACTACACCCTGTACAACCTCGATACGGGCAAGTTCACCAGCGTCGGCAGCACCCAGGAACGCATCGTGCCGGCCCAGATGGCGGAACAGGAACTGGTGCGCACCACGGCGCGCGACGGCTTGCCGGTGCCGGCCTGGCTGACCCTACCCAACGGCAAGCGCAAGAACCTGCCTATGGTGGTGCTGGTCCACGGCGGCCCTTACGTGCGCGGCAACGAATGGGGCTGGTCGGCCGACAGCCAGTTCCTGGCCTCGCGCGGCTACGCCGTGCTGCAACCCGAATTTCGCGGCAGCACCGGCTTCGGCACCAAGCACTACCGTGCCGGCTGGAAGCAATGGGGCTTGAAGATGCAGGAAGACATCGCCGACGCCACCAAATGGGCGATCGCCCAAGGCATCGCCGACCCCAAGCGCATCTGTATCGCCGGCGCCAGTTACGGCGGCTACGCCACCCTGATGGGCCTGGCGAACGATCCGGCCCTGTACAAGTGCGGCGTCAACTGGGTCGGCGTGACCGACATCAACCTGCTCTACACGGGCCACTGGAGCTTCACCTCCGACCTGAGCAGTTCCTACCTCAAGTACGGCGCGCCGACCCTGATCGGCGACCCCGAGAAAGATGCGGCCCAGCTGCGCGCCACCTCGCCCCTGCTGCAGGCGGCGCGCATCACCCAGCCGCTGCTGATGGCTTACGGCGCGGCCGACCGCCGCGTGCCGCTGTACCACGGCAAGAAATTTCACGACGCGCTCAAGGTCCACAATCCGAACGTCGAATGGGTGGTGTATCAGGAAGAAGGCCACGGCTGGTCGTTGCCAAAAAACCGCATCGACTTCTGGGGACGGGTCGAAAAATTTCTCGGCCGCCATATCGGCACGCCCTGAAACGCTTCCACTGTCATGAACACGCAACAGTTACAACAACGCTGTCGGGCCTTTCCGCATGCAACTGAAACCTTGCATGCCAGTCCGAGCAATATCCTGGTGTATGCGGTGGGCGGGAAAAAGTTTGCCTACTTCAAGACCAGCGAACCGGAAATGGGGCGTTTCAGCATCCGTGTCGCGCCCGACCAGTTCCTCGGACTGACCGGCATGCCTGGCGTAAAGCCAGCCCGCTACATGGGGCGGTTTCATTGGGTGACGATCGTCGACGTGCGTGCTTTTCCGGCCGATTTCCTGGCCGATTTGCTGGCATGGTCGTACCAGAAAGCCCGCGCTGCGCTTAGCAAGGCAGAGCTCGCTTCATTGGAGAAAGAAGCACATTGAGCTCGAGGCCGGCGCCGGCCGGACGCCTGCCGGACGCCGATTTCTACCACGCCCGCAGCCGCGGTGCAAAGTTATTATTTCTGCAATTTTGATGTAATTTCGATATAAAATATCGCACTGCTGCGCCATCAATGTATCTAACACGAGACCTACATGACCATCCCATTCAAGAATCCCCACGCGCCGCGTCTGCTGGTGCTTGCCGGCGCTGTTGCCCTGGCCATGACCGCCGGCTGCAACAACGAAGACAAAAAAGACGAATCCAAAAAGCCGAACGACCCGGCGCTGAAATACCAGGCCGAAATCAGCCGCACCTCGTTCGGCGTGCCGCACATCAAGGCCAACGATGAAGGCAGCCTCGCCTACGGCGTGGCCACCGCCTACGCGCAAGACAATGTCTGCCTGATGGCCGACGAATTCACCACCGTCAGCGGCGAGCGCTCGAAACACTTCGGCCCGACCGCGACGCGCCAGACCTCGGACCTTCCGAATCTGCAGACCGATTTCTTTTACCGCATCATCAACGATGACGAGGCCGTCAAGGCCGCCTGGAATGCCCATTCGGCGCCGATGAAGGCGATGATCGAAGGCTACGTCGCCGGCTACAACGATTACCTCGACAAGACCGGCATGAACAACCTGCCGGACGCGTGCAAGAACGGCGCCTGGGTGCGCAAGGTGAACGAGGCCGACATGGTCAAGCTGCTGCGCCGCTACGCCGCCGAAGCCAGTTCCGGCCAGTTCATTCCCGCCATCGTGGGCGCGGCGCCGCCGGGCCAGAATCCGCTGATGCCGGCCCTCCCGCCCAAGGCCGGCATGAACCCGATGGACCCCGACTACTGGACCGCGATGCGCGAACGCACCGGCAGTAACGCCGTGGCGCTGGGCAAGGATGCCACCGACAACGGCCAGGGCATGCTGCTCGGCACCCCGCACTTCCCGTGGCGCGGCGCGCTGCGCTTTTACCAGCTGCACCTGACCATCCCCGGCAAGCTCGACGCCATGGGCGCCGCCCTCGGTGGCATGCCGATGGTCAATATCGGCTTCAACCAGAACCTGGCGTGGAGCCACACGGTCAACAATTCGGCCCACTTCACCGTGCACGCAATGCCGCTGGATCCGTCCGACCCGACCAAGTACCTGTTCGACGGCAAGCCGCAGAGCATGGAGCGCAAGACCATCACCATCGACGTCAAGGGTCCCGACGGCGTGGTGCGCCCGCAGTCGCGCACCTTCTACAGCAGCCAGTTCGGCCCGATGGTCGTCATTCCCGGCCAGCTCGACTGGACCGGCGGCATGGCGTACGCCATCAACGACGCCAACATGGGCAATCACCGCATGCTGGAACAGTGGTACGGCATGAACAGCGCGCGCAGCCTGGACGAATTCAAGGCCTCGATCGACCGCACCGTCGGCCTGCCATGGGTGAACACCCTGGCCGTCGACAAGGAAGGCAGCGCCCTGTTCATGGATGTCACGGTGGTGCCGCACGTGACCACCGCCAAGCAGAACGCCTGCGTGCCCGCGCCGTTCAAACCGCTGGCCGCGCGCGGCTTGTTCGTGCTCAGCGGCGCAACCAGCGCCTGCGCCCCCGGCACCGACAGCACGGCGCCCCAGAGCGGCATCTTCGCCGGCGCCAGCCTGCCGCGCCTGACCCGCAACGACTACGTGCAAAACTCCAACGACAGCGCCTGGCTCTCCAATCCGCACGCGCCGCTGGCGGGCTTCCCGGACATCGTCAGCGTCGACAATGTCGAGCAGTTCGGCCGTACGCGCCTGGGCATCTCGCAGCTGGAAAAACGCCTGGCCGGCACCGATGGCCTGGCCGGCCGCCGCATGACGGTCGCGCAACTGCAGGGTCTGGCCCTGAGCAACCGCGTCTACTACGCCGAGCAGATCATGGACGACGTGCTGACCCTGTGCCGCGGCGACAGGAACGCCCAGGCCGCCGATGGCACCAGCGTCGACCTCACCAGCGCCTGCGCACGCCTGAACCAGTGGGACCGCACCGTCAACCTCGACAGCAACATCGGCTACCTGTACTTCACCGGCCTGTGGGAGCGCATCGTGCGCGTGCCGGGCATCTGGGCAGTGCCGTTCAACCCGGCCGATCCGGTCAATACCCCGCGCGGCCTGAACATCGATAACGTGGTCGCCGCCAACACGGTGCGCCAGGCGCTGGCCTCGTCGGCGCTGGACGTGGCGCGCATGGGCGTGTCGCAGGACGCGCGCTGGGGCGACGTGCAGGTGTCAACGCGGGGCACCAGGCAGATCCCGATTCATGGCGGCAAGGGCACCGATGGCGTGTACAACGCGATCGGCAGCGTGCCGGGCGCGGACGGCAAGCTGGAAGTGATCTACGGCACCAGCTACATCCAGACCGTGTCGTTCGACAAGAACGGCCCGCAGGCGCAAGCCATGCTGGCCTACTCGCAATCGACCGATCCGGCCTCGAAGCATTACGCTGACCAGACCGAGCGCTTCTCCAAGAAGGAATGGATCACCCAGCCGTACACGGAAGCGCAGATCAAGGCCGATCCGGCGTTCTCGACCATGACGGTGTCGCGCAAGGCGGTCGCCACGCCGAACGCCAAGCCGTAAGCTGTCCGGCGTAACGAAACCGGCAGTCTGCCGCCATGGCGGTAGACTGCCTGCAAGCTGCTTGTTCCACACATCAAGGAGATGCACATGTCGTCAGGAAAAATTCTGGTCGCACAGGGAGGCGGACCCACCGCCGTGATCAACCAGTCGCTGGTCGGCGTGGTGCTCGAAGCGCGCCGTTTTCGCAACGTCACGCGCGTCTACGGCGCCATGCACGGGGTACGCGGCATCGTCGACGAAGACTTCGTCGACCTGACCCAGGAAACCAGCCACAACCTGGAGCTGGTCGGCCTGACGCCCTCCTCGGCGCTCGGTTCGACCCGCGACAAGCCCGACCTGGCTTACTGCCACAAGATTTTCGAGGTGCTGCGCGCCCACGAGATCGAGCATTTCTTCTACATCGGCGGCAACGATTCCTCCGACACGGTGCGCATCGTCAGCCTCGAAGCGCAAAAAGCCGGCTATCCGCTGCGCTGCATCCACATTCCCAAAACCATCGATAACGATTTGGTCGGCAACGACCACACCCCCGGCTTTCCCTCGGCGGCGCGGTTTGTCGCGCAAGCCTTCGCCGGCGCCAACCTCGACAACGCGGCCCTGCCCGGCGTGTACGTGGGCGTGGTGATGGGGCGCCACGCCGGCTTCCTGACCGCCGCCGCGGCGCTCGGGAAAAAGTTTCCAGACGATGGGCCGCACCTGATTTACCTCCCCGAGCGCACCTTTGTGCTCGAACAATTCCTGGCCGACGTCAAGGCCATGTATGAGCGCCACGGGCGCTGCGTGATCGCCGTCTCCGAAGGCATCCACGACGCCTCGGGCGAAGCGATCGCCAGCCTGCTCTCGAGCGAAGTCGAGCGCGATGCGCACGGTAATGTGCAATTGTCCGGCACCGGCGCGCTGGCCGACCTGCTGTGCGACGAAATCAAATCCAAGCTCGGCATCAAGCGCGTGCGCGGCGACACCTTCGGCTACCTGCAGCGCTCCTTCATCGGCTGCGTCTCGGACGTGGACCAGCGCGAGGCGCGCGAAGTGGGCGAAAAAGCCGTGCAGTTCGCCATGTGGGGCGAGCGCGACGGTTCGGTGGCGATCAAGCGCACCGGCTACTACTCGGTCGACTACGAACTGGTGCCGCTGGAAAGCGTGGCCGGCAAGACGCGCGTGATGGACGACGCCTTCATCAGCGAGTGCGGCACCGACGTCACCGACGCGTTCCGCCTGTACCTGCGCCCGCTGCTCGGTTCGCGCATGCCGGACGCGTTCCGCCTGCGTCCGGCACCGGTAGCCAAGATCCTCAACAAGGGCTGATCTCGCAGCCCGGTTGATTGCACATTGCCCCCCGTTCACAACTAACCGCTTGGAGAACCGCATGAATCCCACCCAACTTCTCGCTACCTGCTGCCTGCTGGCCACAACGGCCTCCGCGCAGGCCGTCGTTGTCATCGACCAGAGCCACGTCCCCGACAATGTCAGTGCCATGAACAGCAGCGCATCGATCTCGTGGGACACCTTCCGGCGTGCCCAGACGTTTACCGTGGGCGTGTCGGGGTTTCTCAATTCGGTGCAGGTGTTCACCACCGGCACGAAAGACACCTTCGATAATATGAACATTCTCGACCGCGTGGAGGGCACGGGCAACATCATCTCGACCTCCCAGCTGGTCGACAAGACCTGGTCCACCGTGACGTTCGATTTTCGGCCGTACAACATCGCCGTCAAAGCCGGCGATGTGCTGGCCTTTGAAATTTTTGGCAAGTCCGAGGGCGACATGCAGGTCGTGGAGTATTACGGCGTCAACAACTCAGCGTGGAACGACAGCTATACCGGCGGCAGCGACTTCTTCATCAATCCCGACTTCGGCTATACCACCTTCACGCCCAATCCGATCGACGCCTATTTCGTGAGCACGGTCGATAACGGCGTGCCGGCCGTGCCCGAACCATCGCACTACGCCATGCTGGCGCTGGGACTGCTGTGCGTAGGCGCGCTGGCAAGCCGGCGGCGCGCCTGACACGCATCCCTGTGCCGATGCAATAGGCTGCATCGGCGCGTAGCGCGCAGCGCCCCGTGCGGTGGCGTTGCGCGGTGCTTTTTGTAAAATCCTTGTTACATATTTGTCAATTGGCGACACTGCGGTCCCGTCTACTCCACCGACATAAGACCGCCATGATCGCACCCTCGTACCCCGCTCAACTGCGCTTGCTGCGCACCAGCGCCGCCGCCATCCTGCTCACGCTGACCGCCGGCTGCGGCAACGACGACAACACAGCGTCCGAACCGGGGCCTGGCTACGCCGCCGAGATCCGCCGCACCGCTTACGGCATTCCGCACATCAAGGCCGATGATGACGGCGGCCTCGGCTACGGCATCGGCTATGCATACGCGCAAGACAATATCTGCCTGATGGCCGAGCGCATCGTCACCGCCAACGGCGAACGCGCCAAGTATTTCGGTGCCGACGCGCGCGGCGCAACCGAAGACACGGCCCCCAACCTGGCCTCGGACTACTTCTATCGCCTGATCAACGACCCGGAAGCGGTGGCCACCGCCTGGCGCGAACAGCCGGCGCCCATGCGCGCGCTGGTCGAAGGCTATGTGGCCGGCTACAACCAGTATCTCGACGAGCGCGGCAAGGGCGGCTTGCCGGAAGCCTGCAAGAACGGCGCCTGGGTGCGCAGCATGACCACCGGCGACATGGTGAAAATCGTGCGCCGCTATGCCGCCGAAGGGGCAGGCAGCCATTTCATCGACATGCTGGTCGCCGCCGCGCCACCGGGCTCGGCCGCGGCACCGGCATCGTCGCGGGCGGCGTTCCCGCGCCGCGGCGGCCCCAGCGCGGTCGATCCGCAATACTGGCAACAGCAGCACGCCCGCACCGGCAGCAACGGCGTGGCGCTGGGTAAAGATGCCACCGAGAACGGACAAGGCATGCTGCTGGCCAATCCGCATAACTGGTGGAAGGGCGACTTGCGCTTCTACCAGTTGCACCTGACCATTCCGGGCAAGCTCGATGTGATGGGCGCCTCGCTCGGCGGCATGCCGATGGTCAGCATCGGCTTCAACAAGGACGTGGCCTGGACCCACACCAACAACACCTCCAGCCACTTCACCTTGCACCAGTTACAGCTCGACCCGCTAGATCCGACCCGCTACCTGGTCGACGGCAAGGTCCAGAGCATGACGCGCAAGCGAATCGACGTCGAGGTGCGCCAGGCCGACGGCAGCCTGGCCACGCGCAGCCATGATTTTTACCAGACCCCGCTGGGCGTGGTGATGCATCTGCCGAACATGCTGGAATGGAACCGCAAGAACGCCTACACCCTGCTCGACGCCAACATGGGCAATCACCGCATGCTGGCACAATGGCGGGCGATGAACAGCGCGCGCAGCCTGGGCGAGCTGCGCGAAGGCATCGACCGCATCGTCGGCTTGCCATGGGTGAACACCGTGGCGGTGGACAAGGATGGCAAGACTCTGCTGATGGACGTGACCGTGGTGCCGAACGTACCGCTGGCCAAGGAAAAAGCCTGCGTGCCGGCCGCGTTCAGGGAGCTGGCGGCCGGCGGCGTGCTGGTGCTCGACGCCTCGACCAGCGCCTGCAATCCCGGCACTGACCCGGCCGCGCCCCAGAGCGGCATTTTCGCCGGGGCCAGCCTGCCGCGCCTGGAACGCGACGATTACGTCCAGAACTCGAACGACAGCGCCTGGCTGAGCAATCCGGCGGCGCCGCTGACCGGCTTCCCCGCGATCGTCAGTGTCGACGCGCAGGAACAAAGCGGGCGCACGCGGATCGGCATTTCCCAGTTGCAGGCGCGCCTGGCGGGCACGGACGGCCTGGCCGGACGGCGCATGTCGGTAAGCCAGCTGCAAGCGCTGTTGTTCAGCAACCGCGCCTACTACGCCAGCCAGACCATGGCCGACATGCTGCGCGCCTGCGACGGGGCCCGCCTGGCGGCGGCCGACGGCACGATGGTCGACCTGACGCTGCCCTGCGCCAGGTTGCGCACCTGGGACCACACGGCCAACCTGGACGCCAATATCGGCTTCGGCTACTTCTCCAGCATGTGGGACCAGCTGTACGGCACGCCCCTGTTCTGGGCCGTGCCCTTCAACCCGGCCGATCCGGTCAACACGCCGCGCGGCCTGCGCCTGGACGACGCGGCCAGCATGACCACCCTGCGCACGGCCCTGGCGACCGCAGTGCTCGAGATGGAAGCGAACGGCTGGGGGCTCGATACCACCTGGGGCCAGGTGCAGCAGAGCGAGCGCGGCGGCAAACGCATTCCGATCCACGGCGGGCGCTACCAGTACGGCATCTACAACGTGATCGTCAGCGAAGCGCTGGCCGGCGGGGGACGCGAGGCGACCGAAGGCAGCAGCTACGTGCAGACCGTGATGTTCGACCGCAACGGCCCGCAGGCGCAAGCCGTGCTCGCGTATGGCCAGTCGGTCGACCCGGCCTCGCCCCACTACGCCGACCAGACCGAGCTGTATTCGCGTAAAACCTGGCCCACCCTGCCCTTTACGGAAACGCAGATCGCGGCCGATCCGGCGTACAAGCGTATTGCCATCAGCCACAAGGGCAAAGCAAAGCAGTAACGCACAAACAACACACACGTTGCTTAACAAAAATTAAATGTTTTTAAAAAGGCATTTTTGATAGGACTATGTTAAGTTATGGTTACTTTCATTGGAGTGAAACGATGATGAAAAACCTGTTCTTGGCGTGTGTGTGTTTCCCTCTGCTGCTAGCCGCCTGCAACGGACCGCTCGACGTCACGCTGGCCGAGAGCGGCGACCCGGTCAAGGGCAAGGCAGTAAAAGAAGCCTTGTCGCCTGAAGAAGCCGAGCTGCTTGTTTCCTACGTCGCACAGCACACGATGGCGCAGGACATCGATTACAAGATGACCGTCAAACAAGCCATCGCGGCGCGGCGCAAGGAACTTGCCAGCAACCAGAAGTAGTCTCCCCAGCGTACCGGGGCCGCCCGTTCGCGGCCCCAATCAGAATCGCCGATAATGCCCGGGCGCGCCTTGTGCGCGCTACCGGCGCGCGCCCCTGACGGGTACGTCCCTGACGGGTATGTCCCTGTTCCCATCCCTCACCGAGAAACCCCATGCGTTTTCCTGCTTTATTGCTCGCCATCGGCCTGGCCGGATGCGGCACCATGCAAATCGAAGAGAAAAATTTCATCCATCCCGACGGCAAGGACGCGCCCGCGCTGGCGCGGGTCGATGTCGCGGCACTGCTGCCCGCCTACAGCGTGACCGGGGAAACGGTCGCCACGCCGGACGGCGCCACCCTGCGCGGGGTGTATCTGGCGCGTGCCGGCGCGGCCATCACCGTGCTCTACTTCGGCGGCAACGCCTTCCACCTCGACCAGCATGCGCGCGACGTGCTGCCGCTGCTGGCCGCCTGCGGCAGCAATGTGGCCGTGTTCGACTACCGCGGCTACGGCCGCAGCAGCGGCGTGCCGACGGTGGAAAACATGCGGGCCGACGCGCTGCGCGTGTTCGACCATGTCAATGCCATCAATCCGGGCAAGGTGGCCGTGCATGGCCAGTCGCTGGGCAGCTTCATGGCGGCCTACGTGGCGAGCCAGCGGCCGCTTGCCAGGGGCATGGTGCTCGAAGCGACCGCCACCACCGTGCAGGAATGGACCGACGCTAACGTGCCCTGGTATCTGAAGCTGTTTTTGAAAGTGGACGTGGCCGACACGCTGCGCGGCGTGGATAACCAGGCGCTCGTCAGGACCTGGGATGGTCCCAGCCTGGTGCTGTCGGGCGAGAAGGACCAACTGATCCCGGTGGCGATGTCGCGCAAGGTGTACGACGCGATCCCGGGCGAGAACAAGCAGTGGCATGTGGCCAGGGGAGCGAGCCATAACGGCATTCTGGCGCATCCCGACGTGAGTCCGGTGTACTGCGACTTTGTGCGCAAGCTGTAGGCGGACGCAGGTGGCAATAGCGCCGCCTGCGTTTTCGTCAGTCAGGTATCAGGCCAGCAACGCCTGTACTTGACGGAATAATTCAGGCTCGATTTGCCGGGCCTGGATGGCGAAATTAAGCTGTTTGGCGATCGACGCCACCTCAAGCGTACCCGGCTCGATCGGGTAAGTCCCGCGCGGCATCATCCAGCGAAGAACATCATCGAGGTGCCACAAGGTCGTACTTCCCGCATGCACTGGCACGGGAAAGGTTTCGGGGTAGTTATGTGACAGCTTGCGCATGTTTTGGCGGCTTACTTCGGCAAACTCCGCAATGTCAGTAAGTCCCACCAGATCGGGACGTACTTCAATAAGCTCTGCTGTAGGAATGGCACGCTTCACATCGGCAATTGCACTGGTCATGGCGGCAAAAGCATTGTCAGCCTCACGGCTAAAATCGAGCGCGATACGTCCTGGGTGGCCGATACCGACCAAGGCATCGGTACAGCCCTCTCCGCCCAGACGACCAACAATCTCATCATGATTGTTATCGTCGCTGGACAATTGATAAGTCAGCTCAAAGATGAAATACATAGCTACTCCTTCGAAGAACCATCATCGTCGTGATGCTTGTAGGCGGTGCAATTATCGACAGCGCGCTTCAATGTCCCTGCATGTTGGCCAGCATTCTTCGGGGTGCTCCACACCGAAGTGATGCAATATCTGCCGCCTCGGCATCCCGCGTCGTCGGGACAGTACATCTTTCCCCACGCGTGGCTGGCACCGACTTTAATGCGCCAGCCGTTTGCTTCAGCGTGTTTCAGGGCCTGCTCAATCTCCTTTTTGGGGTGGGATGTGCGTGCCATCTGTCTCTCCTATTGTCGTCACCAAAAATCCGGTTGTCAAGCGACAACCAGCACTTGATTCGCTGCGAACGCCCTGCATTTGGCGTACGTCAGGATCAAGCCTTCGATGGTGGCATCGGGCATGGTCGATTCAACATGAGAAAGATCAAAAAAAACGGACGGGACCCGAAGGCGCCGTCCGTTTTTTGAGTGACCGCAAACGGGTCAGCTGACGATCGTCTGGTGCTCGTCACCTTCGCGCGCGCGGATGACGCCGATGCGCGAGACGCTCTCGCCGGCGGCCTGCAACTGTGCAAACGCCGCATCGGCATTTTCTTTCGACACGATCACGATCATGCCGATGCCGCAGTTGAAGACGCGGTGCATTTCAGCGTCGGCCACGCCGCCGTGCTGCTGCAGCCACTGGAACAGCGGCGGCATGGTCCATGCCTTCGAATCGAGCACCGCCGTCAGCCCTGGCTGCAATACGCGCGGCACGTTTTCAACCAGACCGCCGCCGGTGATGTGCACCATGCCTTTGACTTCCATCGATTCCATCAGCGCCAGCAGCGGCTTGACGTAAATACGGGTCGGCTCCATCAGCACGTCGGCCAGCGGGCGGCCGTGGAAGTCGGCGTTCAGGTCCGGCTTGGCCACTTCAATGATCTTGCGCACCAGCGAATAACCGTTCGAGTGCACGCCCGACGATGCCAGGCCCAGCACCACGTCGCCCGGGGTGATCTTGGTGCCGTCGATGATTTTCGATTTTTCCACCGCGCCGACCGCGAAACCGGCCAGGTCGTACTCGCCGGCCGGGTACATGCTCGGCATTTCCGCCGTTTCGCCGCCGATCAGCGCGCAACCGGCCTGCTCGCAGCCCTGGGCGATGCCCTTGACGACGGCGGTGGCGGTCGGCACGTCGAGCTTGCCGCATGCGAAGTAATCGAGGAAGAACAGCGGCTCGGCGCCCTGCACCAGGATATCGTTGACGCTCATGGCGACCAGGTCGATGCCGACCGTGTCATGGCGGTTCAGTTCGAACGCGAGCCTGAGTTTGGTGCCCACGCCGTCGGTGCCGGACACCAGTACCGGCTCCTTGAACTTCTTGCTGATCTCGAACAGCGCGCCGAAACCGCCGATGCCGCCCATGACGCCTTCGCGCATGGTTTTCTTGGCAAACGGCTTGATCGCTTCGACCAGGGCGTCTCCGGCATCGATATCGACACCGGCGTCGCGGTAGGAGAGGGAAACATTAGAAAGTTGGCTCATGGTGTATTTGGCAGCGGAGGCGGTAAAATAGAAGGCGGCGAACCGATTCGAGCCGCGGGCGGCCAAAACTGGTCAATCCGCTATTTTATCAAAATGCCCCGTCCTGAGCCGATTTAACCCACATTACAACAATAAGATGCTTTTTTTCACAGTCACGGCACTCCAGCACAGCGTCGGCACCCTGCCAGCACCATCACCACCACCACGATGTGCGTGGCAGCTTCTATAATGCCTGATGTATACGACGGCGCAAGAATGAACTCATGAAACAGCTGGTACTCGATTTGGGCGCAGAGCAGGCGCACAGCCTCGATACCTTCGAGGTAGGGCAAAATGCCGAACTGGCGCATCTGATGCACCAGTTCGCGGAGCGTCGTTCGCGCGAACATTTCGCCTACCTGTGGGGCGAAACCGGCGCCGGCAAGACCCACCTGCTCCAAGCCTTGGCCGCCACGCCGCGCTCGCGCTACATCGCCTGCGACGCCCCCGAATCCGAATTCACGTACGCGCCCGAGACCACCCTGTACCTGCTCGACGACTGCGAGAAGCTCTCGCCGCAGGCCCAGATCGACGCTTTTGCCCTGTTCAACCAGATCCGCGAACACGGCGCCTACATGGTCAGCACCGGGCCGGTGCCGCCGGTGGTGCTGCCGGTACGCGAAGACCTGCGCACGCGCATGGGATGGGGCCTGATCTACCAGATCCACGGCCTGGCCGACGAACAGAAGATCGCCGCGCTCACGCATGCCGCCGAAGCGCGCGGTTTGACCTTGTCGGCCAGCGTGTTACCCTATCTGCTGTCCCATTTCAAGCGCGACATGCGCTCCCTGTCGACGATGCTAGACGCACTCGATCAGTATTCCCTCGAAACCCAGCGACCGGTCACCCTGCCGTTGCTGCGCGATTTACTATTACAAGCCAACCCGCAAGCGGACACCAAAGAATGAAGAACCTGGCGCTGTTTGACCTGGACCATACCCTGCTGCCGATCGATTCGGACCACGAATGGGGCGAATTTTTAGTCCGCACCGGCGCCGTCGATCCCGTCGAATTCAAGCGCCGCAACGACGAATTTTATGCCCAGTACCAGGCCGGCACGCTCGACCCGGTCGAATACCTCGAATTCGCGCTCGGCACCCTGGCGCGCTTTCCGCGCAAGGAACTCGACGCCATGCACGCGCAGTTCATGGCCGAAGTGATCGAACCTGCCATCCTGCCGCGCGCGCGTGAGCTGCTCCGGCAGCACCTCGATGCCGGCGACCTGGTGGCCATCATCACCGCCACCAACCGCTTCGTCACCGCGCCGATCGCCAGGGCGCTGGGCGTGGAGCACCTGATCGCCGCGGTGCCCGAAGAAGACGCCGACGGCAACCTGACCGGCAAACTGGTGGGCGTGCCGACATCGGGCGCCGGCAAGGTCACCCACACCCACGCCTGGCTGGCGCAGGTGGGCACGCCGTTGGATGGCTTCGGGCGCAGCCACTTCTACAGCGATTCCCACAACGATATCCCCCTACTGTCCGTCGTCACCCATCCTGTCGCGACCAACCCGAACGCCGTGCTGGCGACCCACGCCACACGCCTTGGCTGGCCTTTACTCCATCTATTCAATGATTAAAAAATTCATCCGCAAAATGCTCGGCGTCAAAGAGAAGCAGCCAGTGCGCGACCTGACCGAACCCATCATCCTGGGCGCGGCGGAGCACGGGATCGATTCCAAGCTGCTGTCGTCGAACGCGATCCGCGTGACCCAGACATTGCAGGAGGCGGGCTTCAAGGCGTTCGTGGTGGGCGGCGCCGTGCGCGACCTGCTGCTGTCGGTCAAACCGAAGGACTTCGACATCGCCACCGATGCCACGCCCGAACAGGTCAAGCGCCTGTTCCGGCGCGCCTTCATCATCGGCAAGCGCTTCCAGATCGTGCACGTGATGTTCGGTTCCGACCTGCTGGAGGTAACCACCTTCCGCGGCGCCGGCGAGTCCAGCGCGCCCAAGGACGAACACGGACGGGTCCTGCGCGACAATAACTTCGGTCCCCAGCACGAAGACGCCATGCGGCGCGACTTCACGATCAACGCCATGTACTACGACCCGGCCACGCAGGTGGTGCTGGACTACCACGGCGGCATTGCCGACATCCGCGACAAGACCCTGCGCATCATCGGCCAGCCCGAAGCGCGCTACCGCGAAGATCCGGTACGCCTGTTGCGCGTGGTGCGCTTCGCCGCGCGCCTGGGCTTTACCATCGAACCGCACACGCGCGAACCGATCCCCGTCATGGCCCCGCTGATCAACAACGTGCCGGCCGCGCGCGTGTTCGACGAAATGCTCAAGCTGCTCATGAGCGGCCACGCACTGGCCTGCCTGCAGCAGCTGCGCAAGGAGGGCCTGCACCACGGCCTGCTGCCGCTGCTCGACGTGGTGCTGGAGCAGCCGATCGGCATGAAGTTCGTCACCCTGGCGCTGGAGTCCACCGACAACCGCGTCAAGGCCGGCAAGGGCGTCTCGCCCGGCTTCCTGTTTGCGTCGCTGCTGTGGCACCAGGTGGTCGAGAAATGGACCGCCTACCGCGCGGCGGGCGAGTCGCCGATTCCGGCGCTGCACCTGGCGGCCGACGACGTACTCGATTCGCAAACCGAAAAACTGGCCCTGCAGCGCAAGATCGGCTCGGACATGCGCGACATCTGGTCGATGCAGCCGCGCTTCGAGCGGCGCAACGGCAAGGCCCCGTACAAGCTGCTGGAACACCCGCGCTTCCGCGCCGGCTACGACTTCCTGCTGCTGCGCTGCGAGTCGGGCGAGATCGAAATGGAAATCGGCGAATGGTGGACCGCCTTTTATGAAGGCGACGCCGTCGAACGCGAAACCCTGCTCACCACCGCCGTGGCCGCACCGGCCGGCGCCAAGCGCAAGCGCCCGCCGCGCCGCGCACCACGCAACCGCGCCAGTGGCGAAGGCGGCGACACCGCCACCACCACCAGCACCACCGGCAGCACCAGCGGCGACGAATGATCGCGTACGTCGGCATCGGCGCCAACCTGGGCGACGCGCGCGCCAACGTGGCCGACGCCCTGGCGCGCCTGGCCGCGCTGGACGGCAGCCGCCTGCTGGCGCAATCGTCGGCCTGGCGCACCGCGCCGATCGACTCCTCGGGCGACGACTACATCAACGCGGTCGCCTGCATCGACACGGATCTGAGCGCACAAGCGCTGCTGGCCGCGCTGCAGGCGATCGAACTGGCGCACGGGCGCGAACGGCCCTACCGTAACGCCCCGCGCACCCTCGACCTCGACATCCTGCTGTATAACGACGAACGGATCGACACGGCCAGCCTGCAGGTGCCGCATCCGCGCATGACCGAGCGCGCGTTCGTGCTGGTGCCGCTGCTGGAGATCGCACCGGACATCGAAGTACCGGGGCATGGGCCGGCACGTCAATTTCTTCCCGCCGTCGCCGGCCAGGCCATCGAACGGCTGAACTGATATGCAGATTCCGATTTTTTGTGCAGACCGCGGGCCTGCTGGTCCTGTCGAACATCTTTATGACGGTTGCCTGGTATGGCCACCTGAAGAACATGTCGAGCAAGGCGTGGTGGTATGCGGCGCTGGTCAGTTGGGCCATCGCCCTGTTCGAATACCTGCTGCAGGTGCCGGCCAACCGCATCGGCCATACGCAATACAGCCTGGCGCAGCTCAAGATCCTGCAGGAAGCCATCACCCTGACGGTGTTCGTCCCGTTCGCGATGTTCTACATGGGCGAACCGTTCAAGCTCGATTACGCGTGGGCCGGGCTATGCCTGGTCGGCGCCGTCTACTTCATCTTCCGCAGCTGACCGGCACATGCCTGCGCTTGGCTGTAACGATGCGGCGCGCAGGCAGATAAAAATCGATACGCCGGACCGATTTTGCGGGAAGCGGGACAGACATCGGCCTTCCGTACAATCCGGTCAGCCTCTGTCCGCCTGTCATCAACAATCTTGAATCGATCGCGCGCGCCCCTGCATGCAATGCGTCGGCGAGAGGGAACGCCGCATCATTTCCACTGCGTCTTGCGCTGACGCTTCCAGCAGCGTTGTCGGTTGTGAAGGTGGCTATTGACGGTCTCGTACCCGTGTGGAAAACAACGAGAACAACCGTTGTCGTTCCTAATCATTACCCGAGAGACACTTGTTCCGGATATTTTTCGGGGAAAATCCACCAAGCCGTATTCGTTGTACCCGTAAGCCTCTATCAAGCGTGCATGTCGTTTCACTGTACTCTCCATTAGTTAATTACCTAATGAAGAGCGCCTTTTGCAATTGCCTTGAGCACGTCAAAAATCCTTTGAAGTTTGTTGGATCCACCTTGGCGCCCATTGTATTCGGCGCGCCTGTTCCTGCTTGCCCTTGATGATATCTATTTCATCCGACACGGTCAACGCCCATGGTTTACCGCGCCGCACCAATCCCCAAGGCCGGCCTGCGCGTGCCAGGCGCGCTCGACCTCATCTCCCCCAGCCGATCCAAGCACATTACGGCGGTTGAGATTACACTATGCGCCGTTGCGACCATTTTGATATCAAAGGACTATTATGAGCGGTTATCTGCAGGGTAAGGACATGGCGGGCGGCGACACTCCGGCGCCTGTCAAACCGGTGGTGACGAAGGCGGTGACGATTCCTTCGCTGAACGCGATGCGTGCTTCGGGCGCCAAGATCACGATGCTGACCTGCTACGACGCCAGCTTTGCGACCTTGATGGACCGCTGCGGCGTGGAAGTGCTGCTGATCGGCGATTCGCTGGGCATGGTCTGCAATGGACATCAATCGACCTTGCCGGTGACGGTGGCCGAGATCGCGTACCACACCGCCGCTGTCGCCCGCGGCAACAAGAGCGCGATGGTGCTGGCCGATATGCCTTTTGGCAGCTACGGCACGCCGGAAGCGGCGTTCAACAACGCGGTGCAGCTGATGCAGGCTGGCGCGCACATGGTCAAGCTCGAGGGCGGCGCGTGGCTGGCCGAGACGATCCGCTTCCTGACCGACCGCGCGGTGCCGGTGTGCGCGCACCTGGGGCTCACACCGCAGTCGGTGCACCAGCTGGGCGGCTACAAGGTGCAGGGCAAGAGCATCGAAAGCGCGGCCCAGCTCAAGGCCGATTCGTTGGTGCTGGAAGCGGCCGGTGCGGCCATTGTGCTGTTCGAGGCGATTCCTAGTGCCTTGGGCAAGGAGTTGACCGAGGCGCTGAAAGTGCCGACGATCGGCATCGGCGCCGGGCCGGACTGCTCGGGCCAGGTGCTGGTAATGCACGATATCCTGGGCGTTTTCCCGGGGCGCAAAGCGCGCTTCGTGAAGAACTTCATGGACGGGCAAACCAGCATCGATGCCGCCGTGAGCGCGTATGTGAGCGCGGTCAAGGATGGCAGTTTTCCGGCGGTGGAGCACTGTTTCTGATCCGTCTCCAGACGCGATTGCCGCATTACCCCGCTAGCCCAAAGACCGTCGTTCCCGCGCAGGCGGGAACCCAAGTTTGTGGCGCCACTGGTTACGGTACCAAATTGGGTTCCCGCCTGCGCGGGAACGACGAAGGTAACGCGGCAAATGATGCAACTGGCGGCTTTAAACGATTAGCGTAACCCGTACCGCTTCATTTTATTTAACAGCCCCACCCGCGAAATCCCCAACTGCTTGGCCGCATGCGTGTGATTGTGCGCCGTCTCATCAAGCGCGGCGACGATCAGGCGCTTTTCCAGCGCCGCTACCTGCGCATCGAGCAAACCATCCCCCTCCACCGCCGCCGGCGCGGCCGCTTCCCCGCAGGCCAGCGCCAGGTCGTCGACCGTGATTACATCGGCATTGCCCGCCAGCGCCGCCGCCGTCGACACCGAATGCTGCAGCTCACGCACATTGCCCGGCCAGTTCCTCGACACCACCCATTCCAGCGCGTCCGGCGCCAGCCGCTTGGGCGGGGACAGCCTGGCCGCCACCGCCTGCACAATCAGCGCCACATCCTCTGCCCGCTCGGCCAGCGCCGTGGTCCTGACCTGAATGCCTTTGAGCCGATAAAACAAATCATCGCGAAACGATTTTTCCTCGACCATCGCCGCCAGGTCGCGGTTGGTGGCCGCCACCACGCGCACATCGACCCGTGTTTCGCTGCGCGCGCCGACCGCGAAAAAACTCCCGGCCTGCAAAAAGCGCAGCAGCTTGACCTGCATTGCCAGCGGCATGTCGCCGATTTCGTCGAGGAACAGGGTGCCGCCGTTGGCCGCCGCGATCAAGCCGATGCGGTCGCGGTCCGCCCCCGTGAAGCTGCCCTTGCAGTGTCCGAACAACTCGCTCTCGAACAGCTCCGCCGGAATCGCACCGCAGTGCACCGCCACGAACGGCTTGGCGCTGCGCTTGCCGTTGGCGTGCAGCGCGCGTGCCACCAGTTCCTTGCCGGTGCCGCTCGGCCCCGTGATCATCACCGGCACCTCGGTCGGGCCGATGCGCCGGATCAGCGCGCGCAGGTCGCTCAAGTCGGTGCTGATGCCGATCAGGCCCATGGTGGCGTCGTCCGGCCCGGCGCGCGCGCGCCACTCGGCCAGCTCGCGCTCCAGGCGGCGCTTGGTCAGCGCGCGCTCAACCACCACCCGCAGCAGGTCCGGGTCGAGCGGCTTGGGTAAAAAGTCCCAGGCACCGGCGGCCATCGCGCGCAGGGCCAGTTCGCGGTCGGCGTGGCCGGTCATCACCACTACAGGCGCCGAGGCCAGGCGGGGCAGCAGCGCCAGCCCTTCATCGGGGCGGAACGATGGCGGCAGCGCCAGGTCGAGCAGCACCAGGTCGAAGGTGTGATCAGCCGACAAGGCCAGCACCTGTTCGGCCGATGCCGCGACCTTGACGTCGTAGCCAAGGCTGGCCAGCCAGTTGCCGCACAGGCGCTGGAAGGCGGGTTCGTCGTCGACGAGAAGAATGCGTTCGGTAGTCATGGCGAGCCTGGTAAAAGAAGTTCAAAGCAGCAGTTCCAGCCAGCCCGTTCGCCCAGCTTGACGCTGCCGCCGTGGGCCTCGACCAGGCGCCTGACGATCGCCAGGCCAAGGCCGGTGCCGCCGGGACGGCGCGTGGTGAAGGGCTGGAACAGGTCGGCGGCCAGATCGGCGGGCACGCCCGGGCCGTTGTCGCACACGCGCAGCAGTACCCAGCCATCGGGTTGCGCTTCGGCGGCGACAAGAATGCGCGGGTCCGGGCGTCCGCGCAGCATGGCCATGGCGTTGCCAATCAAATTGCCGAGGATTTGTTCGCCGCGCATCGGGTCGATGTGCAGGCACAGGGCCTCGTCCACCTCGAGCGCGATGGCTTGCGAGGGATGGCCGGCGGCGACCCGCTGCACCAGTTCCGCCACCGGCACGCGCTGGCGGTTCAGGCGCACTTCGCCCGAATAACTGAGCAAGTCCTGGATCAGATGGTCGGCGCGTTCGATCTGGGCGCGGATTTCGGCGCGCACCTCCGGCGGCGCCATCACAGCGGCCATGCTGATGATGTTGAGCGGGTTGCGCAGTTCGTGCGCCACCGTCGCCGCCAGGCCGCCCAGCTCCAGCAGGTGGGCCTGTTGCAGGCGCTCCTTTTCGTGCTCCGCATAGCGCAGCAACTGGTCCAGCCGCGCGGCGGCGGCCGCCAGCAGGGCGCCGAACACTTCGCCCACGCGGGTCACGCTCGGGGTCGCGCCTTCCCACTCCATCAGGTCACTGCGCCAGTGCGGCGCCTCGCCTTCCTTGCCGGCGGCGAGATAGCAGTGCACGCCCGGTTTGCCCGCAGCGTCGCCGGCCGGCGTGGCGTCGCCCAGCACCACCCGCATCGGCTGGCGCAGGTGCGCACCGAGGGTGGAAGCGGCGATGCGCTCGAGCTCCTGCCAGCTGCTGGCGGCGTCGAGCCGCAGGCGCCAGTCGGCCAGCACGCCCGCTTCCAGATGCGCGCCGGGGAAGACCAGGCGCTCCATGGCGCGGCGCGACGGGCCTTCCAGCACCAGCATCACGCCCAGCATCGCGGTGCCGAGAAGCCATAGCTGCCACAGGGGCATGGCGGCCAGCGGCGCAAAACCGGTGCGCGCGGCCACGCTGAGCAGCAGGCTGGCCAGGGCCACCGTGATAGCCATCAGCACAAGCCAGGCCAGCAGGCGGTTGGCCCACAGGTTCACCACCATCAGGTCGTAGCGCAGGATGCCGAACACCAGCAGCAGCGCGTAGCCCGGCAGCAGGATCACGCTGTAGGGGAAGATGTCGATCCCGAGCGAGGCGTTGAGGAACATGAGCGAGGCGCCCGATCCCCACACGCCCGCAAACCAGATCGCCAGGATCTTGCCGCGCTGTTTGGGCGCCGCCGCCGGCCACGCCGCCAGCAGCAGCAGGTAAGCCCAGACGCTGATCGAGCTGACGACAATGCCGGGTATCCAGCCCCACACAGGGAAAAAGTAGTAGCGCCGGAAGCCCAGCCAAGGCGCCAGCGTTCCCATGTCGAGTAGCTGGATCAGCACGAGGGTCGCGATGCCGAGCAGGTAGACGGCCAGCAGTTGGCGCGGGCGGTCGCGCTGCAGGAAGCGGAACACGAAGTGCAGGAAGAACACCGCATTGATCGGGCCGCAGTTGACCAGCCGTTTGCCCAGCGCGGCCACGCTGTCGTCGCCCAGGTGCATGCCCAGCTGCCCCAGCGCCCAGCAGCCGATGCCGACGCAAAACAGCGCCAGCGGCTTGATGCCGCTCTGGTGTGGCGCCTTGGCCCACAGCCAGGCCGCCAGTCCCAGGCTGATGCAACTTTGGAACACCAGGGAGAAATAGTAAACGCGATAGATGTCCATGCGGGCCCAAGTGTAAGGCAGCTTGATAGTTGCAACGGACTAACTATATAGCAAGTTGACAGCCCGTGCGTATCGCCTGGTAATTTTCGCTTTAAAAACAGCAGCTTAGGATCGCGGTGCGGGTGGTATGCGGCTTGCGTATTGAAGAGTAAGACGGCGCAGGCCGGAGCGACTCAGCAAAGGCATCGAAGCATCATGAAAACACTGCATTTCCCCGGCATCGACGCACTGATGCCACCCAAAATCATCTGGATGCGGGTCAACCGCGTGCTGGCTTGGGCCCTGATCGTCTCGCCCCTGGCGCAGTGGGCGCTCGGAACCGCGTTCATGCGCGGGCTGGCGCTCGACCTGGTGATTCTGGTGGCGCATGCGGCGATGTCGCTTGCTTTGTTCGGCGTGCCCAAAGCGCCGGCGCGCCGCTTCAGCGCGGCAATGCATGTCTTCGGCCGGCAGCCGCCAGACCTGAGTCCGCGCAACCGGTTTCTGTTGAGCGGGTACCGGGTCGGATTGACGCTGCTGTTTTTGTTGCTGGTGCCGACGCTGATCGCGGCGCTGCGCCTCATCCCCTTTTCCAACTACCTCGCCTATCTGGGCGTGCTCTGGATTATTGCCGTTCCATCGTCCCTGATCGTGCTCTGGCCGCTCCTGCGCATGCCAGTGACGCTGTTTCAACACCTCGATCCGTCCATCGTCCAGGCGTTGCGGCGCTGGGGCATGCGCAAGAACGCGGGCGGCGTGGCGGTCTCGATCGTCATCTTCTTTTTCCTGTCGTCGTACATTAACCTGATCAGGTAGTCGCCATCATGTTTGCCTTTACCGCAGCACCACATCACTTCGTTTTCCCGTCCCTGACAAGGCGCAATGCCGGCATGCCGCAACTGGGCACGCTCGACGGCGACCTGCTGACGGTCGCCACGTGGCAGCGCATCGCCCTCGCCGCCCTGCCCGCGCTGACGCTGACCGCGTTCGCGGCGCTCTACGCGTACGGTGCTTATCTGGCGCTGCCGATGGTGATGCTGATGCACTTCGTGGTCACGGTGGCTTATCTGCACGACGTGGCGCACGGCTCGGCGGGCCTCGATGCGCGCGCCACGCACTGGGCGCTGTTCATCGTCAGTGTACTGGTGCTGCAAAGCGGGCATGCATTCCGCTACACGCACCTGCACCACCATGCCCACTGCCTGGAAGATGACGACCTGGAAGGCGCACCGGCACGCGGCGGCCTGCTCGGCGCGCTGCTGTGCGGACCGCTGTACCTGCCCCGCCTGTGGCGCGAATCGTTGCGCAAGATCCGTCCGGCGCGCGAGCGGCGCTGGATGGTCGCCGAACTGGCCACCGCGTTGACGCTGGCGCTGCTGGCCCTGTGGCTGACACGCTGGAGCACCGGGCCGCTGGTCTACGTCGCCATGGCCTGGATCGGCGGCTGGTTCTATCCGCTGGCGACGGCGTATCTGCCGCACTACAAACCGGGCAGCAAGCCGCTCGAACAGGCGCGCACCATGCGCGGCGCCATCGTGCCGGCGTTGTTCATGAACCTGACTTACCATCTCGAGCATCACCTGTATCCGCAAGTGCCGACGATGAATCTGCGGCGCCTGTCGCGCCGGCTCGACCCGCACTTCGCGGCGCGCGGACTGCGGCCGACGCGGGTGTATTGAGCGTCGCGCCGGCGGCTAAACATATCGCCAGCATCGCCGATACCGATTCAAACTCTTCGGCCGGGCCATGCGCGCGCAATACCTCGGGCGGCGCATATCCCCACGCCACTGCGCCGAACGCCACGCCCGCCTTGGCCGATGCCTCGGCATCGGTACCCTGGTCGCCGACGTACAGCGCGTCGCCCGCGCCAACCTGGCTTTGCCTGACCACTTTGCGGATGCGCGAGGCTTTGCCGAAGACCGACATGCCGCACTCGAAATGGCTGAACAGCCCACTTAACCCCGGCCCCAGCACGCGGCGCACATTCTGCTCCGAGTTGGACGACACCACCGCCAGCATCACGCCCGCATCGGCAAGGGCGCGCAAGGCGTCGGCCACGCCGTCGAACAGGGCAATGCTGGCCGCATTCTCGCTCATCATCGCGATGAAGCTTTTCGACACCACCGGCATCTTCCAGGCAGGCATGCCGATGTAGCGCATGATCTCGCGCGTGCCCATGGCGCGCAAATGCCCGACCTGGTCGCCCTCGATGCGCCTGAGGCCATGCTTGTCCGCCAGGCCGTTGTACACGCTCTGGAAGAAAGAGAACGAGTCGGCCAGGGTACCGTCGAAGTCAAAAATGACCAGCCGGTACTTCAGGCGCGGCGCTGCTGCGCGCTCATCCAATCTGGATCCATGTGGTTTTCAGTTCCGTGTACTTGTCGAAGGCGTGCAGCGATTTATCGCGCCCGTTGCCCGACTGCTTGACGCCGCCGAACGGCACCGTGATGTCGTCGCCATCGTACTGGTTCACGTGCACGGTCCCGGCGCGCAGGGCGCGCGCGGTCTTGATCGCGCGGCTCAAATCGGCCGTCCACACCGCCGCCTGCAAACCGTACTGGGTCGAATTGGCCTGGCGCACGGCGTCGTCGATGTCGGTGAAACTGAGCACCGACAGCACCGGTCCGAAGATCTCTTCGCGCGCAATGCTCATGCTGCCGTCCACCTGGTCGAACAGGGTCGGCGCCACGTAAAAGCCGCCGCTGTCGGTACGTGCGGCCTCCCCGCCGGCCAGCAGCTTGGCGCCGGCCTGCTTGCCCTGCTCGATGTAGCCCATCACGGTCTTCATCTGGGCCGCATCGACGATGGCGCCCATGATGGTACCCTCGTCGAGCGGGTCGCCCGGCGCAAAATCCGGAACCAGCGCCAGCGCCTTTTCCAGAAACGCGTCCCTGATCGAGGCCTCGACGAACAGGCGCGAAGGCGCATTGCAGCTTTCGCCCTGGTTAAAATAGATCGAGCCAATGGCCGCGCTCACCGCCGCATCGAGATCGGGACAGTCGGCGCAGACGATGTTGGCCGATTTGCCGCCCAATTCGGTCCAGGCGCGCTTGAGGTTCGATTGCCCGGCCATCTGCAAGATCTGCTTGCCGACCTTGGTGGAGCCCGTAAAGCCGATGCAGTCCACATCCATGTGCAGCGCCAGCGCCGCCCCGGCTTCGTGGCCATAGCCGGGGATGACGTTGAACACGCCCGCCGGCAGCCCGGCTTCGAGCGCGATTTCGGCCAGGCGCAGCGCCGTCAGGGGCGACTTTTCGGACGGCTTGAGGATCACGCTGTTGCCGGCGGCAAGCGCCGGAGCGATCTTCCAGGCCGCCATGATCATCGGGTAATTCCACGGCACAATGGCCGCCACCACGCCGACCGGCTCGCGCGTGATCAGCGCCAGGCTGTTGTCGCCCGTGGGCGCGATTTCGTCGTAAATCTTGTCGATCGCCTCGCCGTACCAGCGGATGCAGTTGGCCGCCGCCGGCACGTCCACGCTCTGGCTGTACTTGATCGGTTTGCCCATGTCGAGCGTCTCCAGCAAGGCCAGTTCCCCGGCGTGCGCCAGGATCAGGTCCGCGAATTTAATCATGACGCGCTTTCTCGCCGCCGGCGCCTGGCCGGCCCAGCGCCGGTCCTCGAACGCCGCGCGCGCCGCCGCCACGGCCGCGTCGACATCGAGGCCGTCGCAACGCGCGACAAGGCCCAGCTGGCGGCCATCGATGGGCGAGAGATTATCGAACCGTTGCTCCGATCTGGCCCAGACGCGCTCGCCGCCGATGAATGCGCGCCCGTCGATGCTGAGGGCTGCCGCCCGTTCGTGCCATTGCTTGTTCGCTTGCGTCGTTGCCATGCTGTGCTCCCTAAAAACTCACTACTGTCGATACGCCGATAACATGATTGTCGCGGCGGTACTGGTCGTCCGATGTCTTGAATACCCTGGCGTTGGCGCGGTCGTAGCGGTATTCGCCCTTCACGCTCACGCCCGGCATGAGCAGGTACTGCGTGCCCAGCGAGAGCGCCGCGCGGTTGGCGCCGCGGGTGGGGTCGAGCACCACCCAGTCGTCGCCGCTCCAGACCATGCCGGCGCCAAAGCCGTTGCGCCCGTCCGGGCAGTTCGCTTCCAGACCGTCCAGGTCCTTGCAGCCGCTGCCCAGGGTCGAGCCGAACACGCCGCCTCCGCCCCTGCTGTTGTGGATGTAGTCGAGCCGGGCGATGGCTTCGAGGCGCGGCATGACCTTGTACGACATCAGCGACGACAGGCCATACCAGCGCTGGCGCGCCACGTTGTAGCGATTGGCGGCGGTGGCCTGCTGGCGCCCATAGCTTAACTGACCCTGGAAATTCCAGTCGCCACGCGTGTGGTAGCCGTCCACTTCCAGCAGGTCGAGGCGCCCAAACGCGCTGTCGTCGTCGAAGCCCGAATGGGTGCCCGACATGCCCAGGCCGGCGAACTCGCTTTTGGCGTAATCGACGCGGTAGAACAAGCCCGGGGTTTTCTCGCGCGCGTGGTCGATGCGGGCGCTGTTCATATTGCCGGCCATGATTTTGCTATCCCATTTGCCGCGCACGAACTGCAGGCCGGCCCCGGTATAGAAGTTCGCGGCCGAAAAATCGAACAACAGGTTGTGGGTAATGAGCTTGTTCTGGGTCGAGGCAATGTACTCGTAGCCGCTCCAGTCGGGAATCTGGCCGGCGAACACGCGCGTCGACAGGCCGCCCAGCGGAATCGAGACCGACGCTTCGTGCACCATGTTGCCGAAGTTGTAGCCGGCCGCCGTGCCCTTGCTCGGCATGAGGGAGATTTTCAGCCTGGTGCCGCCTTCGAGCTCCTTGTCGACATTGAGCATGGCGCTGCCGAAGTAGGTATTGTCATACCCGAAGCTCTCGCCGGAACCGTTGACCGAGCTGTTATTGTTCAGGAAGACGAAGCTCGACGTGCTGGCGTTGCGGTTGCGGATATAGGTCGGATCGATATAGCCGGAGATCTTCAGGCCCTTCAAGCCGCTGGTCTCGGCGGCATCGTCGGCGGCGTCGCTCTTGACGCGCAGGCGCGCCAGTTCGGCCGCGTCGTCCGATTTGGACCGCTCGGACCTTTCGATCATCGCTTCGAGCTTGTGCACGTGCGCCTTGAGGGCGTCGAGTTCGGCCTTGAGTTCCTGGGTGGTCTGGGCTTGCGCGATGACGGGACAAGCTGCGGCGATGGCGATGACGGCGTTGCGGTAGACGTGCATGGATCACTCCTCGGGCCAACGGTGAGGGTGGCGGGCACGCCGTGCCCACCACCGTAAACAGCGGCCGAAGAGCGTGCTATGACTTGACTGCGGCCGCCACCTGCTTCTGGCGCTGCCGCTCGGCGCGCGCCATCATGATGGCGGCGACGATCACGCCGGTCGACACCACCAGAATTGTCAATGCCGCCACCGCGTTCACGCGCGGGTCCAGGCCCAGGCGCGCGCGTGACATGATCACCAGCGGCATGGTCGTCGCGCCCGGACCGGACAGGAAGTTCGACAGCACCACATCGTCGAGCGAGAGCGTAAACGTGAGCAGCCAGGCCGAAGCCAGCGACTGCGTGATGTTCGGCAGCGTCACCAGAAAGAACACCTGGTGCGGACGGCAGCCGAGGTCCATGGCCGCTTCTTCGAGCGAGCGGTTCATTTCGCGCAGGCGCGACTGCACCACCACGGCCGCATACGCCATGCCGAGCAGCGTGTGGCCGATCCAGATGGTGAAGGCGCCGCGCTCGGGAAAGCCGAACATCTTCTGCACGGATACGAGCATCAGCAGCAGCGACAGGCCGATGATCACCTCGGGCATGACCAGCGGCGCGCTGACCATCCCGGAAAACAGCAGGCGGCCGGGAAAGCGCTTGTAGCGGTTCAGGGCAAAGGCGGCAAAGGTCCCCAGCACCACGGCCGATGTGGCGCTCATCAAGGCGATTTTCAGCGACAGCACGAAGCCGCTGACCAGTTCCGCATCGTTGAACAGCTCCGGGTACCACTGGGTGGAAAAGCCGCTCCACACCATGTCCTGGCGCGAGCTGTTAAACGAAAACACGACCAGCACCACCAGCGGCAGGTACAGGAACAGGTAGCCCAGCGAGAGCCATCCGCGGCCGAACCAGCGGGCCAGCGTCATTTTGTTTACTTGCTTGCTCATGCGCGGTCCTCCGCTTCCTGTTCGGCTTTGTATTTATTGAAGACCGCCATCGGCACCAGGATCAGCATGATCGCCACCACCGCCAGCGCCGAGGCACGCGGCCAGTCGGTGTTGACGAAAAATTCGTCCCACAGCAGGCGCCCGATCATCAGCGTCTCGGGGCCGCCGAGCAGCTCGGGAATGACGAACTCTCCCACCGCCGGAATGAACACCAGCATGGCGCCGGCGATGATGCCCGATTTCGAGAGCGGCACGGTGATGCGCCAGAAGGCTTGCCACGGGGTGGCGCCCAGGTCGGCCGCCGCTTCGAGGAAGCGCACGTCCATCTTCACCAGGTTGGCGTACAGCGGCAGAATCATGAACGGCAGGTAGGCATAGAACATCCCCAGCACCAGCGCGAACGGGGTGTTCATCATTTTCAGCGGTTCGGTAATCACGCCGAGCCACAGCAGCAGGTTGTTGAGCAGTCCCTGGTTGGCCAGGATGCCCTTCCAGGCGTAGATGCGCAGCAGGAAGGAGGTCCAGAACGGCAGCATCACCATCATCAGCAGCACCGGACGATACGCCGGTTTGGCGCGCGCCATGAAGTAGGCGAAGGGGTAGCCGGTCACCAGGCACAGGACCATGGTCAGGCCGGCGTAGGCGAGCGAACGCAGGAAGGTCCACAGGTAGTTGTCGTCCTCGGTGAGGGCCACGTAGTTGACGATCTTGGCCTTGATGCTGATGACCCCATCGCTGAAGGTGAGCAAAGGGCCGAACGGGCTGCCAGTGTCGTCGAGTTCCGCAAAACTCATGCGCAGCACGATCAGGAACGGGATCAGGAAGGCGATCGTCAGCCAGACGAAGGGCAGGCCGATGACGAAGCGGCGGCCGGCCGCCGGGGGGCGCAGGATTGTACTCATGGCCGCCTCAATTGGTCAGGACCACGATGTCGCTGCCGTCCCACCACGCAACCACGTGCTGGCCGCGTTCGAGACGGGCCTCTTCATGGCGCGCGGCGTTGGTGCGCGCCACCTTGAGGATGCCGCCCTGTGCCAGGCGCACCTGGTAGTGGGTCTCGTTGCCGAAGTAGGAGACGTTGACGATCTCGCCGGCCACGCAGTTGTAGCCGTCTTCGGCGGCCGAGGCGCGCTGCTCCACGCCCGGCATGTCGCGCTGCAGGGCGATTTTTTCGGGCCGCACCGCCACGCTGACCGGCATGTTGTTGGTGCCGCTGATGCCGTGGCTGACGTAATGGCGGCATTCGGGCGTCTCGACGATGACGTGGTCGGGCTGGTCGACCCGCACGTGGCCGTGGAACATGTTGACGCTGCCGATGAAATCGGCCACGAAGCGGCAATTCGGCGTTTCGTAAATGTCGCCCGGCGCGCCCACCTGCAGTATGCGCCCTTCGCTCATGACGGCGATGCGGGTGGCCATGCTCATCGCCTCATCCTGGTCGTGGGTGACCATCACGCAGGTCACGCCGACCTGCTCGATGATATTGACCAGTTCCATCTGGGTCTGTTCGCGCAGTTTTTTATCGAGCGCGCCGAGCGGCTCGTCGAGCAGCAGCAACTGGGGGCGCTTGGCCAGGCTGCGCGCCAGCGCCACGCGCTGCTGCTGCCCGCCCGAGAGCTGGTGCGGCTTGCGCCTGGCGTAGGCGCCCAGCTGCACCAGCGCCAGCATCTGGTCGACCCGTTCGGCGATGGCGGCCTTGGGCAGCCCGTCGCGGCGCAGGCCGAAGGCGACGTTGTCCCACACCGTCAGGTGCGGGAACAGCGCGTACGACTGGAACATCATGTTGACCGGGCGCTCGTAGGGCGGCACGCCGACCAGGTCCTGGCCGGCCAGTTCGATCGCGCCCTCGGTCGGGATCTCGAAGCCGGCCAGCATGCGCAGCAAGGTCGATTTGCCGCAGCCGGAGCTGCCCAGCAGCGCGAAGATCTCGCCCTTGTTGATGGCGAGCGAAATGTCGTTCACGGCGCGCACGCCGTCGAAGTCCTTGACGAGGTTGCGGATCAGGAGAAAAGGCTGCGGGCTTGCGGGTTGTGCAATCGTCATATGAATGATGAAAGAATAGGCAAAACCGCAATTTTATCGGACATACGCCGGTATGCAGGCAAAATGATTACATCCCGGTCTTAAAACGTGTAAACACGCGCGTCATGGTGCGGCGCACGTCGGCGCTCAGGGGCTCGGGCACCACCATGCGCTGCTTGTCGGCGTCGGGCAGATAGACCGTGCGGTTGCCGGCAATGTCGGGCCGCACCAGGCGCGTGGCGGCCGCATTCGGATTGGCGTAAAAGACCTTGTTGGTCAGGCTCGCGTGCACGTCGGGGCGCAGGATGTAGTTGATCCACAGGTGGGCGTTGCCCGGATGCGGGGCGTCGGCCGGAATGGCCATGGTGTCGAACATCAGGGCGGCGGCCTTCGGCACCAGCGCCACGATGTTCTGGCCGTTCTTGCTGTCGATGGCGCGCTGGCGCGCGATGTTGATGTCGCCCGACCAGCCGAGCGAGACGCACAGGGCGCCGTTGGCCAGGTCGTTGATGTAGCCGGCGGAACTGAACAGGGTCACCGATGGCCGGATCGCCTGCAGCATGCGGGCGGCATCCTGGTAGTCGGCGCTGTTTTTCGAGTAGGCCGGCTTGCCGATGTAGAGCAGCGCGGCGGGCAGCACCTCGGACGGGGAATCGAGAAAGGAGATGCCGCACGATTTGAGCTTGCTGGCGTAGCGCGCATCGAACACCAGGTCCCACACATTGTCGGGCATCGGCAAGCTGCCCAGGGCCGCCTTGACCTTGTCGACGTTGATGCCGAGCGTGGTGTAGCCCCACAGCCAGACCACCAGGTGCTTGTTGTCCGGGTCGAGCCGGCCAATGAGGGTTTGCAGCGCCGGATCGAGATTGGCCAGGTTGGGCAGGCTCGCCTTGTCGAGGGGGCGCAGCAGGCCGCCGTCGATCTGCAGGCGCGCCCAGTGGGCCGTGGGGACCACGATGTCGTAGCCGGTTTTGCCGGCGCTGAGCTTGGCGTGCAGGACCTCGTTGCTGTCGAACAGATCGTAGCGGACCTTGATGCCGGTTTCTTTTTCAAAGTTGCGGACCGTGTCCTCGGCGATGTAGTCGGACCAGTTGTAGATGTTGAGGATTTTTTCTTCCGGCGGGGCGGCACGCGCCGGACCAGTGATACTGGCAGCGGCCGCGAGGCCGAGGATGAAGCACTGTGCGATGCGGCGTATGGTCTTCATCCTGCCTCCCGTTCAACGTCGGTTCAAACTACCCAGCCCCGCTGCTGCAAGTCGATCAGGGTGGCCTCGAGGCAGTACCTGATCTTGAAAATCATTTCGTCGATCTGCGCGCGCGTCATCACCAGCGGCGGCGCGATGATCATGCGGTCGCCTACGGCGCGCATGATGATCCCGTTGGCGAACATATAGCCGCGGCACAGCATGCCCACGCCATGGTCCGGTTCGAAGAACTCGCAATCGTGCACCGCTTCGGCCTTCTTGCGCACCAGGTTCAGCCCCGCCACGAAACCGCAAGTGTCGGCATAGCCCACCAGCGGATGGTCCATCAGCGCTTCGAACTTCTCCTTCAGGTACGGGCCGGTATCTTGCGCCACCTGCTGCACCAGACGCTCGTCGATCAGGATGCGGATGTTTTCCAGCGCCGCCGCACAGGCCACCGGGTGGCCCGAATACGTGAAACCGTGATTGAAGTCGCCGCCCTCCTCGATCAGCACGTCCGCCACGCGGTCGCCGACCAGCACGCCACCCAGAGGAACATAGCCCGAGGTCACCCCCTTCGCGAACGTAATCAAGTCCGGTTTGATCTGCATCAACTCGGAGCCAAACCATGTACCAAGACGGCCAAAGCCGCAAATGACTTCGTCGGCGATCAACAGCACGTCGTACTTGTCGCAGATGCGCTCGATCTCGGGCCAGTAGGTGGCCGGCGGAATGATCACGCCGCCGGCGCCCTGCACCGGTTCGCCGATGAAGGCGGCCACCTTGTCGGCGCCGACCTCGAGGATTTTGGTCTCCAGCCAGCCGGCGGCCACGATGCCGAATTCGTCGGCGCTCATGCCGCTGCCGTTTTCCAGGTAATTCGGCTGGCCGATATGCTCGATCCCGGGAATCATGCCGCCCTGCTCGTGCATGCCCGCCATGCCGCCCAGCGCCGCGCCGGCCACGGTGCTGCCGTGGTAGGCGTTATAGCGGCTGATGATGGTGTGGCGGTTCGGGAAGCCTTTCAGGTCCCAGTAGCGGCGCACCATGCGCAGGTTGGTGTCGTTCGCTTCCGAGCCGGAGCCGGTGAAGAACACGTGGTTGAACTGGGGCGGCGATATCTCCACCAGCAGCGCGGCCAGGCGCGTGGCCGGCACATTGGTGGTGTTGAAGAAGCTGTTATAGAACGACAGCGTCTGCATCTGGCGGTACACCGCATCCGAGATGCTGGTGCGCCCGTAGCCGACATTGACGCACCACAGGCCGGACATCCCGTCGAGGATCTTGTTGCCCTCCGAATCCCACAGATAGATGCCGTCGCCGCGCACCATCACGCGCACGCCACGCTCGCCCAGCGCCTTGTGGTCGGTGAAGGGATGCATGTAGTGCGCCGCATCCTGGCGCTGGATTTCGGCGGTGTCGTAGACGTCGTGGGTGGCGGCCTTGACCGACGCGACCAGCGCGGCGCTCGGGACCATGGGATTGGCTGTCATGATGAACCTCGTTCTAATTATTATCGGTAGTGTTGCGTGATCAAACGTGCAGCAGCAGGTGCTCGCGTTCCCACGGGCTGATGACGGTCATGAATTCCTGGTGTTCGAGGTCCTTGATGGCCGCATACACGTCGATGAAGCGCTCGCCCAGCACCGTGCGCAGCTTGTCCTCGGCGCGCAGCAGGTGCAGCGCTTCGGGCAGGCCCTGGGGCAGCTCGAACGGCATTTCGTAGGCGCTGCCGTTCATCATCGGGGTCGGTTCGAGCTGCTCGGTCATGCCGAGGTAGCCGCAGGCCAGCGTCACGGCCAATGCCAGGTAGGGATTGGCGTCGGCGCCGATGATGCGGTTTTCCACGCGGCGGTCCTGCACGCCCGATTCGGGCACGCGGAAGCCCACCGTGCGGTTATCCAGGCCCCACTGGATATTGATCGGCGCGGCCGTGTGGCGCACGATGCGGCGGTACGAATTGACGTACGGCGCGACGATCGCCATGGCCGACGGCATGTAGCGCTGCAGGCCGCCGATGTACTGCTTGAACAGGGGCGAAGCCGAACCGTCCTCGCTGCTGAAGATATTCAGGCCGGTCTTGGTATCGACCACGCTCTGGTGCACGTGCATGGCCGATCCGGGTTCGCCCGCCATCGGCTTGGCCATGAAGGTAGCGTACATGTCGTGCTTGAGGGCCGCCTCGCGCAAGGTGCGCTTGAAGAAGAACACCTTGTCGGCTAGGCCGAGCGGATCGCCATGCAGGAAGTTGATTTCCATCTGGCCGGCACCGATTTCGTGGATCAGGGTGTCGACGTCGAGGTTCATCAGGTCGCAGTAATCGTAGATATCCTCGAACAGCGGATCGAATTCGTTGACGGCGTCGATGCTGTAGACCTGGCGGCTGGTTTCGGCGCGGCCGCTGCGGCCGATCGGCGGTTTGAGCGGCAGGTCCGGATCGATGTTCTTGGCGGTCAGGTAGAACTCGAGTTCGGGCGCGACGACCGGCTTCCAGCCCTTGTCGGCGTACAGTTTCAGCACGCGGCGCAGCACCGTGCGCGGGGCGAAGTCGACCAGTTTGCCGTCGGCGAAATAGCAGTCGTGGATTACCTGCGCGGTCGGGTCGACCGCCCACGGCACCATGGTGATGGTGGTCGGATCGGCCTTGAGGATCATGTCGCGGTCGGTGGCCGAGATGGCGCGGTCGTAGGCCTCGTCGTCGATCGGATAGTTGCCGGTCACGGTCATGCCCAGCACCGCCTCGGGAATGCGCATGCCGCGCTCCTGCGTGAATTTACCGCGCGGGAGGATCTTGCCGCGGGCGACGCCGGTCAAATCGGGGATGAGGCATTCGATTTCGGTGACCCGTTTCTCGTTGAGCCACAGGTCCATGTCGGTATAGGTAAAGTTTTCGCGAATTGCCATGATGTTCTCTCTATAGTTTATTCAAACGCGCGCGGGCAGATGCCGCGGGCGTGCGGTGGAACCGAGGATGGCAAGCGGCGCTACGGCACGCAGCGCAGGGCCCACTTTTCGTAATGACTGGTGGCGTGCGTATTCATGCGCGCCCCTCGCGCCTGGCCTGGAAAGCGCGGCAGGCCTGGCCGAAGGCGCCGAACATGTTCATCGAGGCGGGGTTGTCGAGGATCTGCCACTCGGGATGCCACTGCACGGCCAGCGTAAAGCCGGGCGCGGACGGCACCGAAAACGCTTCCACCAGGCCGTCGTGCGACACCGCTTCGATGGCGATGCCGGGTGCGAGCCGGTCCACGCCCTGCCCGTGCAGCGAATTGACGGCGATGCGCTGGGCGCCGCCGAGCATGCGCTGGAAGGCGCCGCCGGGGGTGAGGATGACGTCGTGGGCCGGGCCGTACTGGTCGTCGATGGACGCATCGGGGTCTTCGCGGTGATCCATCTTGCCTTCGACTTCCTGCACCGCCTGAAACAGGCTGCCGCCGAGGGCCACGTTCATCTCCTGGAAACCGCGGCAGACCGCGATCAGGGGGATGCCGCGTTCGAGGGCGGCGCGGATCAGCGGCAAGGTGGTGGCATCGCGCGCCGGGTCCTGCGGCAGGCTTGGGTCGAGGACGTCCTGGTCGTAGTAGCTCGGGTGCACGTTCGAGGCCGAGCCGGTGAGCATGATGCCGTCGCACACGGACAGGGACGCCTCGAGGTCAAGCGCGGCGCCGAGCGCGGGCAGGATCATGGGGGCACAGTCGGCGCCGAGGACGACGGCGTCGACATATTTAAGCTGCGCGGCGTGATACGGATGAGGTCCGATCTGGCGCGTGCAGGCTGGAACGAGGACAATAGGGCGGCGCATGATTGTCGGTATAGGAACGAATGACGCACTCGTTTCATCATAATGGCTAATCGGCCTGATGGCGAGTGCTGCTTGATCCATCTCAAATGGACGACCTAGGCTTGACGCAGGTCAATGCATCGAACCACTGTTAGAGCTTACCGGCAAGTTGTCAAACATGCCAACACGAACCGCCGGGGAGCTTCATCTTCCACCACAGCAACTAGTTTCCTAACCGGGGTCAGACCTCCGATTAGAAATAAAAGTGTTTCGATTCGGAGGTCTGACCCTAATGCCGCTAAGTTAAGCCGTTTTCTGACCACAAACTGCAAAACCGTCTTTCCCGCGCAGTGAAGTGACCCAAGAAAGTTGGACGGTGTTTTGATTAAATCAAAGCGAATGCTGGGTTCGGTATTGCACCGGGCTCAGTCCGTTCAGCTTCATCTTGATACGGCAGTGATTATAGTAGTCAATGTACTCGGCCAGACCTTTTTTCAACTCGTCGACGCTACTAAATTTGTTCAGGTGGTAATACTCCGTCTTCAGCACTGCGAAGAAGCTCTCCATGGCTGCGTTGTCGAGGCAGTTGCCTTTGCGAGACATGCTCTGCACGATGCCTTTCTGCGCCAGCATGTGCTGGTAGGCCGGCATGCGATACTGCCATCCCTGATCTGAATGGACGATCGGTTTATCGTCGGCACGCAACTTCCGGAAGGCTTTTTTGAGCATGCCTGTCACCAGTCCGAGTACCGGACGCGTGTCCATTTCATACGCTACAATTTCCCCGTTGAACAGGTCCATCACGGGTGATAGATACACTTTCTGACCAGCGACTTTCATCTCGGTGACGTCGGTTGCCCACTTCTGATTCACCCCCTCTGCGTTGAAATCGCGCAGCAAGATGTTCGGCGCAGTCTTGCCCACTTCCCCCTTGTACGACTTGTATTTCTTGATGCGTACCAGCGATGTCAGCTTCATTGCCTGCATGCAGCGCTGGACGGTATTGGCGCATGCGCGATGGCCTGCCTTGCGCAGCACGTCAGCGATACGCCGATAGCCCATACGCCCCTTGTGTGCCTGATAGGTCGTCTCGATACCCTGCTTCAAGTGCGCATGCTTGTCGCCGTCTTGCGCAACCTTCTTTTGATAGTAAAACGTACTACGTTTCAGACCGGTAAGCGCAAGCAACTGCGCAATGGGAAATTGCAGCCTTAACTCGTGGACTATGTGCGCTTTTTGCGCATTGCCGCAGCCTGTTCGGCCGCTTGAGCTAAGGCTCTCCGCTTTTTTAGAACGGCGACCTCCATCCGTAACTGGTTCAGTTCCACCAGCAACTCTTCACGGCTACGTGTGGCATCACTATGCACGCTGGCAGGTGCAACTTGCTTGGGTAAATCAGCCATGCGCTTGGGTCTTCCTCTGGGTTTGCGGATCAGTGGCACTATACCGCCATCACGAAAATCGCGCTCCCAAACCCCGACGTAGCCCTGCGCGCGAATATTGAACCTGGCCGCCGTTTCCACATACGATAATTTGTTCGCCCACATGTACCGCAAAACCTCAAGCTTCTCATCGGCGCTGTACTGAACAGACTTCCTCGGTTCAAGGCCAGCTTTGCCGTGATAGCGGTGGAACAGTACCCAACGGCGTACTTGGCCGTAGCTAACGTTGTTGATGCGGCCTACTTCCTTATAGCCCATCAAGCCACGTACATATTGCTTAGCGATTTTTAGCTTGAATGCCGTCGTATGCTTCGTCATCGACTTCCCCCAAAAAGTAGAAACGGTGTCCAACTTTTTTGGGTCAGTTCACAGGCGGGAATCCAAGTTCGTGGAGCCGCCTGTGACTGCGCTGCGGAATTGGATTCCCGCCTGCGCGGGAAGGACGGAGCTTAAGTTAGCGGCATTAAGGTCTGACCCCGGTTAGGAAAGCATTAGCGGCGACAACGCCGGACGCGGCGCCGTCACCGTTGAGCATGGTCTTGGCAGCGCGGCCACGCTTGTGCGGTCACAAAAGGTGCTGCTGCGGCGGCGCGCGCGCTGCCGGGCAATCGATAAGGAAAAACGCTAAGATGGTTGCCCGGCCTTCACGCCAAGCTCTTGACGAAAGCACCCCTATGTTGAATCTGAAAGACCCTGCGCTGCTGCGGCAGCAATGTTTTATCGACGGCGAATGGTGCGATGCGGACAATGCGGCCACCATCACGGTCACCAATCCGGCCACCGGCGAGACGCTGGGCACGGTGCCACGCATGGGCGCCGCGGAAACGGCGCGCGCCATCGCGGCGGCCAACGCGGCCTGGCCGGCCTGGCGCAAGAAGAGCGCGCGCGAACGCAGCGTCATCCTGCGCGAATGGAACGATCTGATCATCGAGAACGCCGACGACCTGGCCGTGATCATGACCGCCGAACAGGGCAAACCCTTGCTCGAATCGAAGGGCGAGATCGCTTACGCCGCCTCCTTTATCGAATGGTTCGCCGAGGAAGGCAAGCGCATCGAAGGCGACACCCTGCAGTCGCCCTGGGCCGACCGCCGCCTGGTGGTGACCAAGGAGCCGATCGGCGTCTGCGCGGCGATTACCCCGTGGAATTTTCCGGCGGCGATGATCACGCGCAAGGCCGGCCCCGCACTGGCGGCCGGCTGCCCGATGGTGGTCAAGCCGGCCGAGCTGACCCCGTTCTCGGCCCTGGCGCTAGCGGAACTGGCCGAGCGCGCCGGCATGCCCAAGGGCGTGTTCAGCGTCGTCACGGGGGATTCGAAGGCGATTGGCGGCGAAATGACCGGCAATCCGCTGGTGCGCAAACTGAGCTTCACGGGGTCGACCCAGGTCGGCCGGGTACTGATGGAACAGTGCGCCCCGACCATCAAGAAGCTGTCGCTGGAACTGGGCGGCAATGCGCCCTTCATCGTGTTCGACGATGCCGACCTCGATGCGGCGGTCGAAGGCGCCATCGCGTCGAAGTACCGCAACGCCGGCCAGACCTGCGTGTGCGCCAACCGTCTGTACGTGCAGGATGGGGTGTACGAGCGCTTCGCCGAGAAACTGGTGGCGGCGGTGCAGAAACTGAAGGTCGGCAACGGCCAGGATATGGGCGTGACGCAAGGCCCGCTGATCGAGGAAAAGGCCGTGCTCAAGGTCGAGCAGCATATCGCCGATGCGCTCTCGAAAGGGGGGCGCCTGCTGACCGGCGGCAAGCGCCATACGCTGGGACACAGCTTTTTCGAGCCGACCGTGATCGCCGACGTGACGTCCGCCATGCAGGTGGCGACCGAGGAAACCTTCGGCCCGCTGGCGCCGCTGTTCCGCTTCGATACCGAGGACGATGTCATCGCCATGGCCAACGACACCGAATTCGGGCTGGCGGCGTACTTCTACTCGCGCGACATCGGGCGCGTGTGGCGCGTGGCCGATGCGCTCGAGTCCGGCATGGTCGGGGTCAATACGGGCCTCATTTCGACCGAGGTGGCGCCGTTCGGCGGCGTCAAGCAGTCGGGACTGGGCCGCGAAGGCTCGCGCTATGGCATCGATGACTATCTGGTGATCAAGTATATCTGCATGGCCGGACTGTAAGCGTTTCCTGAAAGTCCCCCGCCGGCTCAGTCCGGCGGGTATTCGTGGTATTTGCGCGCATCGCCGCGCACCTTGTCGGCCGGGTACTTGGCCCGGTTGAGCGCCATCTTTTCTTCCACCGCCGCGCCCAGGTCGACATCGAGCTGGTCCGCCAGCAGCACCAGGTAGACCAGCACATCGGCCATTTCATGGCGCACTTGCGTCAGCTTGTCTGCGCCGAGCTCTTCCTGCGTGCCCGTCTTGAGCCACTGGAAATGTTCGAGGAGTTCGGCCGCTTCCACCGATAGTGCCGACGACAGGTTCTTCGGTGTGTGGAACTGTCCCCAGTCGCGCTCGGCGACAAAGGTGCGCGCCAGGGCGCGGATCTCGTGCAGGTGGTTATTTCCGTGATTCAAATTTCATCTCCATTAAGTATTTTCCACACTTGGCTAGGAAGGAAGAAGACAGCATCTTGTTGCTTTATTGCAGCAGGTGTAGTTCTTTTGTATTTACTTGTTGCAAGGAAAGATATTATGACCAGACAGAGCGCGCAACGAGGCCACTCCGTTACGGTATCCCATTCGACTACAAGGAAAGAACATGATTTCACGCATGACCGTCGTTTCGCTGGCGCTGGCCGCCCTCCTGCCGCTGTCGGCCCAGGCACAACATGCCCAACCTGCACAACATGCCCAACATGCCCAACATGGCCAGCATGCCGCGCATGAATGGACTTACGCAGGCGTTACGGGACCGGCGAAATGGGGCGGCATCAAGTCCGATTATGTGACCTGCAAGACGGGCCACCAGCAGTCGCCGATCGATATCCACACCAATGCGACCACCAAGGCCGACCTCGATCCGATCGTGTTCGAGTACCAGCCATCGCCTCTGAAAATTATCGACAACGGGCACACGGTACAAGTCAATTATGCGCCCGGCAGCGGGATCGCGATCGGTGGCGTGCGTCATGAATTGCTGCAGTTCCACTTCCATACGCCAAGCGAAGAGCGCATCAATGGCAAGCAGTATCCGCTGGGATTACACCTGGTGCACAAGAATGCGGACAACAAGCTGGCCGTGGTCGCGGTGCTGTTCAAGCTGGGCAAGGAAAACCCGGCGCTGACGAATATCTTCAACAACCTCCCCAAGGAAGCCGAAGTCGAGCAGGCTGTCGAGGGCGTGACGATCGACATGATGCAGATTCTGCCGCCGACCCAGGGGTATTACAATTTCCCGGGATCGCTGACCACGCCGCCATGCAGCGAAGAAGCGAACTGGTTCGTGCTCAAGACGCCGGTGGAAATGTCGAAGGCGCAGCTGGCGCAGTTTCACAAGCTGTACAAGCACAATGCGCGTCCGGTGCAGCATCTGAACGGACGCGTGGTAAAAGAAAGCAAATAATCAGCTGCATCTCGACGCCGTCGCCCCCGCGCAGACGGGGGCGACGATTTTAGCCTTAGCGCTATTATGACGCGCAACCGTGGGGGTTAGGAAAGACGACCCGGCTTTATTCCTGATACTCCAGCAAGCGCGACGCGAGCTTCGGCGCCAGCTCATCGGCCCCGCTCACGCTCATACCCAAGTCGCGCAGCAAGCCGTCATGCAAGCCGTACACCCAGCCGTGCACGGTCAGCGGCTGTCCGCGTTCCCACGCATCCTGCACCACCGTCGTCTGCGCGGTGTTGACCACCTGTTCCGTCACATTCAGCTCGCACAAACGGTCCGCGCGTGCGCGCGACGGCAAGGCATCGCCCAGGTATTTGTCGTGCTTTTGCTGCACATCCTGCACATGGCGCAGCCAGTTGTCGGCCAGGCCCACGCGCTTGTTGATCATCGCGGCATGCACGCCCGAGCAGCCGTAATGGCCGCAAATGATCACATGCTTGACCTTCAGCACGTCGATGGCGAACTGCAGCACCGTCAGGCAGTTCAGGTCGGAATGCACGACCACGTTGGCGATGTTGCGATGAACAAACAGTTCGCCCGGCGCCAGCCCCAACAACTCATTGGCCGGCACGCGGCTGTCGGAACAGCCAATCCACAGATACTGCGGCGACTGCTGGGCAGTCAGCGCCTTGAAGAAGTTTTCATCCTTGGCCACCATCGCCGCCGCCCAGTCGCGATTGCGTTTGAATAGCGCGTCCATTTCTTGTTGTGCTTGAGTCATGTTATGTCCTGTTTGCTCAAAAAAAACCGCTGATAGGCCCAAGGGCCGAATTCAGCGGTTCGGATGAAAAGGCGTGCTTAAGCCCGCCTTATTCGAAAAAATCTTTCACCTTGTCCATCCAGCCCTTGCTCTGCGGGCTGTGCTTGCCGCCGCCTTCGACCGTCAGGCGCTCGAATTCGCGCAGCAGGTCTTTTTGCTTGTCGGTCAGCTTGACCGGGGTTTCGACCGCCACGTGGCAGAACAGGTCGCCCGCGTAACCGGAGCGCATGCCCTTGATGCCCTTCGCTTTCAGGCGGAACGTCTTGCCCGATTGCGTGCCTTCAGGAATCGTGAACGAGACCTTGCCGGACAGGGTCGGCACTTCGATTTCGCCGCCCAGGGTGGCCTTGACGAACGAGATAGGCATTTCGCAATGCAAGTCGTCGCCTTCGCGCTGGAATACCGCGTGCGGCTTGATGTGCACTTCCACATACAAATCGCCCGGAGGCCCGCCGTTGGTGCCCGGCTCGCCGCTGCCCGTGAAACGGATGCGCATGCCGTTGTCGATACCGGCCGGAATATTCACTTCCAGCGTCTTGCTGCGCTTGATTCGGCCTTCGCCGCCGCACGGAGCGCATGGATCAGCGATGATCTTGCCGTTGCCATGGCACTTCGGGCACGTCTGCTGGATGCTGAAAAAGCCTTGCTGCATGCGCACCTGGCCGTTGCCGCCGCAGGTGGTGCAGGTCACCGGCGAGGTGCCGGGCTTGGCGCCGCTGCCGTGGCAGGTGTCGCACTTTTCCCAGCTCGGCACGCGGATGTCTTGTGTATGCCCGTGCGCCGCCTGCTCGAGCGTGATCTCAAGGTTGAAGCGCAAGTCGGTGCCGCGGTACACCTGCGGACCGGAACTGCGTCCGCGCGCGCCGCCGCCGAAAATGTCGCCGAAAATATCGCCGAAACTGTCCGCGAAGCCGCCCGCACCGGCGCCGCCGAAGCCACCGCCGCCACCCATGTTCGGATCGACGCCCGCGTGACCGTAACGGTCGTACGCTTCGCGCTTTTCCGGATTGGTCAGCATTTCGTACGCTTCTTTGACTTCCTTGAACTTGTCTTCCGATTCTTTACTGTCCGGATTGCGGTCCGGATGGTATTTCATCGCAAGCTTGCGATACGACTTCTTGATCTCTTCTTCAGAAGCATTCTTGGCGACCCCGAGGATCTGGTAAAAATCACGCTTTGCCATTTGTCGGCACCTTGCTGTCTAGCTACTACGCTACTGTTTATGCAAAAAAACCGAGCCGCTGGGGGCTCGGCTTGTCGTGGCCTTTGCTCGATCCGGTGCGGTCCGCTTAACTGCAGCGGCCCGCACCCGGCTCCGGCATTACTTGGCGTCTTTGACTTCCTTGAAGTCGGCATCGATGACGTCATCCTGCGCTGGCTTGCCTTCATTGCCGCCCGACTGCTGGCCGCCTTCGGCGCCGCCAGCGGCTTGCTTGGCTTGCATGTCTGCATACATCTTCTCGCCCAGCTTCTGCGAGACGGTCGACAGCGTTTCGATCTTGGCATCGATCTCGGCCTTGTCGCCAGCCTTGATCGAGGCTTCCACTTCAGCGATGGCCGCTTCGATGGCTTCCTTCTCGCCCGCTTCGAGCTTGTCGCCGTATTCGGTCAGCGACTTGCGGGTCGAGTGCACCAGGCCATCGGCCTGGTTGCGCGATTCGGCCAGTTCCTTGACCTTCTTGTCTTCTTCGGCGTTGACTTCGGCGTCTTTCACCATCTTCTGGATTTCCGCTTCGGTCAGGCCGGAGTTGGCCTTGATCGTGATCTTGTTCTCTTTGCCGGTGGCCTTGTCTTTCGCGCCGACGTGCAGAATACCATTGGCGTCGATGTCGAAGGTCACTTCGATCTGTGGCGTGCCGCGCGATGCAGGCGGGATGCCTTCCAGATTGAATTCGCCCAGGCCCTTGTTGCCCGACGCGATTTCACGCTCGCCCTGGAATACCTTGATCGTCACCGCTGGCTGGTTGTCTTCGGCGGTCGAGAACACCTGGCTGAACTTGGTCGGGATGGTCGTGTTCTTGTGAATCATCTTGGTCATCACGCCGCCCATGGTTTCGATACCCAGCGACAGCGGGGTCACGTCCAGCAGCAGCAAGTCCTTGCGCTCGCCCGACAGCACGGCGCCCTGGATGGCGGCGCCGACAGCGACGGCTTCATCCGGGTTCACATCCTTGCGCGGATCCTTGCCGAAGAATTCCTTGACCTTTTCCTGCACCTTCGGCATACGGGTCATACCGCCGACCAGGATGATGTCGTCGATGTCGGAAACCTTCACGCCGGCATCCTTGATCGCCATCTTGCATGGCTCGATGGTGGCCGCGATCAGTTCCTCAACCAGCGACTCGAGCTTGGCGCGGGTCATTTTCAGGTTCAGGTGGACCGGCGCGCCGTTCGCCATGGCGATGTATGGCTCGTTGATTTCGGTTTGCTGCGAGGACGACAGTTCGATCTTCGCGCGCTCGGCCGAGGCCTTGATGCGCTGCAGGGCGATCGGATCCTTTTTCAGGTCCAGGCCGTTGATCTTCTTGAACTCGTCGATGATGTAATCGATGATGCGCTGGTCGAAGTCTTCGCCGCCGAGGAAGGTGTCGCCGTTGGTCGAGAGCACTTCAAACTGCTTTTCGCCATCGACGTCGGCGATTTCGATGATCGAGACGTCGAACGTGCCGCCGCCCAGGTCATACACGGCGATCTTGCGGTCGCCCTTGTCGGTCTTGTCCAGGCCGAATGCCAGCGCGGCCGCGGTCGGCTCGTTGATGATGCGCTTGACGTCCAGACCGGCGATACGGCCGGCGTCCTTGGTGGCTTGGCGCTGCGAATCGTTGAAGTACGCAGGCACGGTAATGACCGCTTCGGTCACTTCTTCGCCGAGGTAGTCTTCGGCGGTTTTCTTCATCTTGCGCAGGACTTCGGCGGAAATTTGCTGTGCGGCCAGTTTCTTGTCGCGCACGCCGATCCATGCATCGCCATTGTCGGCTTTGATGATCGAATACGGCATCAGGCCGATATCTTTCTGGACTTCTTTTTCGTCGAACTTACGGCCGATCAGGCGCTTGACCGCGAACAGGGTGTTCTTCGGGTTGGTGACCGCCTGGCGCTTGGCCGGCGCGCCAACGAGGATCTCGCCATCTTCTTGGTAAGCAATAATGGAAGGCGTCGTACGCGCGCCTTCTGCGTTCTCGATTACCTTTGGCTGACCGTTTTCCATGATGGCCACGCAAGAGTTCGTCGTGCCCAGGTCAATACCGATAATTCTGCCCATGATGTTTTCCTTTTAATTACTTAGTTTCAGATGACTTGAATATGTGGAAAAACTGCGTGCTTTCAAGACCTTGCAAGAGAGCACGCTGTATTTATTTTGCTTGCGCTGCGGTAACGATGGCAGGGCGCAATAAGCGGTCGGCGATCATATAGCCTTTTTGCAGCACGGTGACTACGGTATTGGCTTCCTGATCGGCCGGAACCACGGCAACGGCCTGGTGCTTCATCGGATCGAGCTTGTCGCCCTGGGCCGGCAGCACTTCGACCAGCTTGTTCTTCTCGAACGCGGAAGTCAGTTGCTTGAGGGTCATTTCGACGCCTTCCTTCAGCGACTCGACCGATGGGGTTTCGACCTTGAGCGCCATTTCGAGGCTGTCACGCACGGGCACCATGGCCTCGGCGAAACTCTCGATGGCGAATTTGTGCGCCTTGTTGACGTCTTCCTGGGCGCGGCGGCGGATGTTCTCGCCTTCGGCCTTGGCGCGCATGAAGGCGTCGTGCATTTCAGCCAGTTTGGCTTCGGTGGCGCTCAACTGCTCTTCGAGGCTCGGCTCGCCGTTGACCGGAGTTGCCGCCTGCACGGCGTCGTCGGATGGTTGTTGCACTTCCTGATTTTCTTGGTCTTGCATCGGAAAAACTCCTGGAATCAATGACTTAGCGATTTGTTTGACGTGTCGTGCTAACCACACAGCCACCCAGATGGGGCTATAACCTACATTTTCAAGGGGAATCCTGCGGCGTTGCTTTTTCATCCAATGTTACAAATCTTACCAATAAGGAGATTCATTTCAGGACGGCCCGGACTACCATGAAGTTATCCAGCTTGCACGCGCGAATCCCGCTCGCGCGAAGCTGTTTCAGGGAGTTCGACATGAAGTTGCCGTTGATTGCCGCCAGCGTTGTTGCCTACACCGTGCTTGCGCTGGTCATGATCTGCTACGCCGGTCTGAGTGGGCACGGGTCGCTATTTTAACAGGCGGCAATTAGAGCCTGTCAATTTCGCGCCCGCGAGGCGTGCTGGCCTCAGCTTGCGCCGAGCGCGGCTGCGCTGCGCGCTGCGCGGGCGTGGCTTTGGTGTCCCAGCCCAGCAGGTGCTGCTCGGTGATGTCGGCCAGGCCAGCGATCCAGGTGGGCGATTCGTTCAGGCACGGAATGTAATGGAACTCGCGCCCGCCGGCCGCCTCGAAATCGTGCTTCGCTTCCATCGCAATCTCTTCCAGCGTTTCCAGGCAGTCGCTGGTAAACCCGGGGCAGATCAGGTCGACGCGTTTCAAGCCATCCTTGGCCATCTGCACCAGGGTCGGCGCGGTGTACGGCTGCAGCCACTCGGCCTTGCCGAAGCGCGACTGGAAGGTCACCAGGTATTGTTCGCTTGAGAGGCCCAGCTTGGCCGCCAGCAGGCGCGCGGTCTTGTGGCACTCGCAGTGGTACGGATCGCCCAGCATCAGGGTGCGCTTCGGCACGCCGTGGAAACTCATCACCAGCTTGTCGCCGCGGCCGTTGATTTTCCAGTGCGCCAGCACGGTATCGCGCAGGGCGTCGATGTAGCCGTCGTGGTCGTGGTAGTGCTTGATCATGCGCAGTTCGGGCACGTTGCGCACCCCGGCGTAGTGGGCGAACACGGCGTCGCTGATGGAGCCGGTGGTGGTGCCCGAATACTGCGGGTAGGCCGGCAAAATCGCGATGCGGTCGCAGTTCTCGGCCTTGAGCTGGTCCAGCACTTCCGGCAGCGATGGCGAGCCGTAGCGCATGGCCATCACCACGTTCACCGAATCATGGCCGCGCTGGCCCAGCAGGCCGCGCAGCAGGATCGCCTGTTTCTGGGTGTGCACCTTGAGGGGGGAGCCTTCCTTGGTCCAGATCGTCGCGTACTTGGCGGCCGATTTGTTGGACCGGAACGGCAGAATGATCAGGTGCAGGATCAGCCACCAGATGGCGCGCGGAATTTCCACCACGCGCGGGTCCGACAGGAATTCCTTCAGGTAGCGCCGTACCGCCGGCGTGGTCGGCGCGTCGGGCGTGCCCAGGTTGACCAGCACCACGGCGTTGCGGGTCGGCGTGCCGTGGGTGAAGGGGGGTTCTTTGCGGAAGGACATGGGAGCGGCGATCGTGAGAAGGAGAGCCGATATTATAGGGTTCCGGGTTAAAGCCGAGCATACTTTAGGCGTGTTGAACCGGTTTTAGGAGGTGTGACCCGGTGGCACGACAATCACCGACCGCCGAACTAAGCCCCGTCGTTCCCGCGAAGGCGGGAACCCAAGTTCGTCGCGTACAGATAACGGCTCCGGCACGAACTTGGGTTCCCGCCTTCGCGGGAACGACGGATCGAAGGGTAGCGGGGACGACCGATTGGAGGGCAGCGGGAACGATGCAGGTGGGACTTACAGCGCCAGCAACTCCCGCGCATGCTTGCGCGTGGTCGCGGTAATCTCCACCCCACCCAGCATGCGCGCCACCTCCTCCACCCGCGCCTTGTTATCGAGCACGTCGATGTGCGAGACGGTCTTGCCCTCCCCCGTCGTTCCCTTGGCCACCTGGAAATGCTGATTGGCCTGGCTGGCCACCTGCGGCAAGTGCGTCACGCACAGCACCTGGCGCTCCTGGCCCAGGCGCTTGAGCAGGCGCCCCACCACTTCCGCCACGGCGCCGCCGATGCCGCTGTCGACCTCATCGAAAATCAGGGTTGGCGTGGTGGTCGCATTCGAGGTGATCACGGAAATGGCCAGCGCAATCCGCGCCAGCTCGCCGCCCGAGGCCACCTTGGCCAGCGGACGCGGCGCCACGCCGGCATGGCCCGCCACCAGAAACTCCACCTGCTCGACGCCATTGCTGGTCGGCTCGCAGGCATTGAGCCCGACCACGAAACTGCCGCCCGTCATATTCAGCTCCTGCATGGCCGCCGTCACCTGCGTGCCCAGCAGCTTGGCCGCCACCGCGCGCGTGGCCGACAGGCGCGCCGCGGCCGTCATGTAGCTGGCCTTGATTTTCTCTTCCTGCTCGCGCAGGCCATCCAGGTCGCTGGCGTCGGCCAGTTGCTGGAGGCGCTCCGACAGGCTCGCGAATTCGTCCGGCAACTCGTCAGGCGTGACGCGGAACTTGCGCGCCGTCGTATGGATGGCTTCCATGCGCGCGTCGACCTGGCGCAGGCGCTCGGGATCGAGGTCGACCCGGTCCAGGTAATTATTCAGCGCATATACCGCTTCCTGCAACTGGATGCGGGCCGGTTCCATGCAATCGAGCACGGTCTGCAATTGCGCGTCCACGGCCACCAGCTTGCCCAGCTTCTGGTTGAGCGAGGATAGCTGCGACAGGATCGGATGGTCCGATTCGGAAATCGCGGCCAGCGCTTCCTGCGCGCCTTCGAGCAGGCTGGCGGCGTGCGACAGGCGGCTGTGCTCGTTTGTGATCTCGCTCCATTCACCCGGTTTCACGGCCAGCTTCTGCAGCTCGGCCACCTGCCATTCGAGGCGCTCGCGCTCGATCAGCACATTCTTGGCATTGGTTTCGAATTCCTCGCGCTGGCGGGCCAGGGCGCGCCATGCCTTGTGAGTGGCGGCCACGGTCTGGGCATCGGCGCCGGCCCCGGCATCCTTGAAGGCGGCCTGGTTGTCGAGCAGCGCGCGCTGGGCGTCGCTTTTGAGCAGCGACTGGTGCGCATGCTGGCCGTGGATATCGACCAGCATGTCGCCCAGGTCGCGCAGCTGGGCGGCGGTGGCGGCGACGCCGTTGATGAACGCCTTGGAGCGCCCGGCGTTGTCGATCACGCGGCGCAGCAGGGCGCCGCCCTCCTCGACGGCGAATTCGTTCTGTTCCAGCCACTCACGGGCCGGGGCGGAGGCGGCGACCGAAAAATCGGCCGTGATGTCGGCCTTGGCCGCACCCTCGCGCACCACGCTGGCGTCGCCGCGCCCGCCCAGCGCCAGCTGCAGCGCATCGATCAGGATCGACTTGCCGGCCCCGGTCTCGCCGGTAAAGACGGAAAAACCGCTGGAAAATTCAAGCTCGATGGTATCGACAATGACGAAATCACGGATGGTAAGGGTACGCAGCATGAAGGTGTGTCAGTCCAGTATTCGAATGGGGAATGGCGTGCGGGACAGCGCGGTTAGCGCAGCTTGCCCTCGCCCGACGGATATTCGTTCCAGTGCAATTTTTCGCGCAGGGTGTCGTAATAGCTCCAGCCTTCCGGATGCAGGAAGGTGATGTGGTTCGGCGAGCGCGAAATCACGATCTGGTCGCCATGCGCGAGGCTGGCGAAGGTCTGCATGTCGAAATTGACGCTGGTGTCGCGCCCGCTGACGATCTCGATCACGATTTCGCTGCTGTCGGGCACCACGATCGGCCGGTTCGACAGCGCGTGCGGGGCGATCGGCACCAGCACGATGCCGCCCAGGCTGGGATGGAGCAGCGGGCCGCCGGCCGAGAGCGCATAGGCGGTCGAGCCGGTCGGGGTCGAGATGATCAGGCCGTCGGAGCGCTGGTTGTACATGAAGTTGCCGTCCACGGCCACTTTCAGCTCGACCATGCCGGCCCCGGCGCCGCGCGCGACCACCACATCGTTGACCGCCAGCCCGCAGGCGATCATGGCGCCGCCGCGCAGCACGCGTCCTTCGAGCAGGGTGCGCTTTTCCGCGCGCGCCTTGCCGCCGAGGATGTCGCCGACGACCGGGATCATGCGTTCGACGGGAATATCGGTCATGAAGCCCAGGCGCCCCAGGTTGATGCCGATCAGCGGCACATCGAAGGGCGCGAGCTGGCGCGCGATGCCGAGCATGGTGCCGTCGCCGCCCATGACGATGACGGCGCAGGCCACCGCGCCGATGCCGCTCACGCTCATCGCCTCGATCCCGGGCAGGCCGAGGTGGGCCGCGGTTTCGCTCTCGAACACCACCCGGTAGCCGGCCTCCTGCAGAAAGGCGAGCAGGCGGCCGACCGGCTCGCCGATGCCGGCCGTGTTATGCCGCACGACGAGCGCGATGGTTTTTGGCGATTCTTGCGTAGCTGGCATGGACTTCTCGGCGGTTGAGGGGCGACACGCAGGAGATTACTCCATAATGCCTGCTTCTGCCATACGGCCGCTGTCGGCGGCAATACTGTATGCATCCACAGTGGCGCAGTATAAGTGCGGCGGCGCGCGCGGGCAAGCCGCGCGTGCATGCAATGCGCATCGGCGCCGTGCGCAGGCGTGTCAATTGAACGGCCACCTTCCCAACGAAGCGATACCATTTGCACAATGAGTTCACCCACAGGGAGCAGCACCATGGTAGCCGAAACACAAGACCGTAAAATCAACACCGACGCCAAGATCCATGACGACGACGTCAAGCGCCTGCCGCACGAGCGCGACGAGTCGCCGGACGGGCACGACAAGGAACCGCGCGGCGTCATGAAGCAGGCCGCCGACGACCTGGCCCAGGGCCTGGTCGATACCGACATGCACGGCATGCGCGGCGTCGAGGAAGTCGCGCCCACCGCCGGATCGGGCCAGGCCCGGCCCAAGGCGGACGCCGGCAGCGGCATGCGCCATCACGAACCGTCCGACCTGACCAAGGGCAAGGACGAAGCATGAGGCGTTCGCGCCTGGTGCTGGCGCTCGGCCTGGCCGCGGCCGCGCTGAGCCCGCACGCACAGACCATGCCGCCCGGCTTCGGCCCGAATCCGGCGCTGCCGGCGCCATCGCGCTCGCTGCTGCCGACCATGAACATCGCCCCGGCCGATCCCTGGCCCAAGGGCACCAAGCCGGCGGTGGCGCAGGGCCTGGCGGTGGCGGCCTATGCCGGCGGGCTGGAGCATCCGCGCTGGCTGTACGTGCTGCCCAACGGCGACGTGCTGGTGGCCGAATCCAACAAGCCGCCCAAGCCCGATGAAGGCTTCAGCCTGCGCGGCATGGTGATGAAACTTGCAATGAAAAAGGCCGGCGCGGCCGTGCCGTCCGCCAACCGCATCACCCTGCTGCGCGGGGCTGGTCCGAATGGCGAAGCGGCCAACCGCTCGGTGTTCCTCGACGGCCTGTTCTCGCCGTTCGGCATGGCGCTGGTGGGCAACGACCTGTACGTGGCCAATGCCGACGCGCTGCTGCGCTTTCCGTACCAGGAAGGCCAGACCAGAATCACCGCCAAGGGCGTCAAGGTGATGGACCTGCCGGCCGGGATCAATCACCACTGGACCAAGAACGTGGTGGCCAGTCCCGACGGCACGCGCCTGTATATCTCGGTCGGCTCGAACAGCAACGTCGGCGAAAACGGCCTGGACAAGGAAGAAGGCCGCGCCGCGATCTGGGAATTCAACCCGGCCGACGGCAAGTCGCGCCTGTTTGCCACGGGCTTGCGCAATCCCGTCGGCATGGGTTTCCAGCCGCAAAGCGGGGCGCTGTGGACCAGCGTGAACGAACGCGACGAGCTGGGCAACGACCTCGTGCCCGACTACATGACTTCGGTGAAGGATGGCGGCTTCTACGGCTGGCCTTACAGCTACTTCGGCCAGCATGTCGATGCGCGGGTCGAACCGGCGCGTCCCGATCTGGTAGCCAAGGCGCTCACGCCCGATTACGCGCTCGGCGCGCATACCGCGTCGCTCGGGCTGGCGTTCTATAACGCCGACCTGATGCCGGCATTTAAGAATGGCGCGCTGATCGGCCAGCACGGATCGTGGAACCGCAAGCCGTATTCGGGCTACAAGGTGATCTACGTGCCGTTCACGGACGGCAAGCCGAACGGTCCGCCGCAAGACGTGCTGACCGGATTTCTCAGTGCCGAGGGGCAAGCGTTCGGACGGCCGGCCGGCGTGGCGGTGGATCAGGGCGGCGGCATTCTGGTCGCCGACGACGTCGGCAATACGGTCTGGCGCATCACGCCCACAGGAAAATAGCTGCACCGCAGCATTGCTACAGCTCATGGTGCGCTGGCGAACAGATGGACCGGTGGCCGCAGCGCATGATGGCTTAATTGAACTTAAATAAATTTTAGGAGAAACACCATGATCAAACGTTCAGGAAGTGCTGTCTGGAGCGGCGGCATCAAGGATGGCAAAGGCAGCATTTCGACCCAGAGCGGCGCGCTGGACAATACCCAGTACGGTTTCAACACCCGTTTCGAAAACGGTCCCGGGACCAATCCTGAAGAGCTGATCGGCGCAGCGCACGCCGGCTGCTTCACGATGGCCTTGTCGGGGCAGTTGGGCGAAGCCGGCATGACCGCGCAAAAGCTGACGACCACCGCGACCGTCTCGTTGGACAAGACCGATGATGGCTTCACGATTTCGGCCGTGCATCTGAACCTGGTGGCGACGATTCCCGGCGCGAACCAGGAAGCGTTCGAAGCGGCGGTACTGCGTGCAAAAAACAATTGCCCGGTCTCGAAGCTGCTGAATGCGGCGATTACGCTCGACGCGCGTCTGGAAGAGTAACAGCCGGCAGGCCGGTCCCGCCATGGGCGCAACCGGCTTTCTCCCGCTTGGCACAGCCTTGCACCACGGTTGTGCAATTTCGCATATATAAACGCAAAAACAATCGTTCAGCAGGTGATTCTTGGTTGGTATCATTGGTTTTTGACTACCAAAAGCACCTCAATGAAAATCACAAATTTGAAATTGACGCCGCTGGCGGCAGCGGCAATCACCTTGCTCTGCGGCTCGGCACAGCAGGCGCAGGCGCAAACCGCCAGCGCCGGCGAACAAGCCACCCCGACCTCTGTCGTCGTGACCGGTTCGCGCATCGCGCGCGCCAGCGTCGAAGGCCCGTCCGCGGTGGTCGTCATCACCGGCGAGGAAATCACCAAGCAAGGTTACAAGAACCTGTTCGATGCCCTCAACAACCAGGCGCAGAACAGCGGCTTTACCACCGGCGCCGATTTCGGCAATACCCACACCCCATCGGCCAACACCATCAGCCTGCGCGGCCTGGGGCCGAACCACACGCTGATCCTGCTGAACGGGCGCCGCCTGGCCGACTTCCCGACTGCCTATGAAGGCGCGATCAACTTCACCAACCTGGCCAACATCCCGTCGAGCATCGTCGAACGCGTGGAAATCCTCAGCGGCGGCGCCTCCGCCGTGTACGGCTCGGACGCCATCGCCGGCGTGGTGAACATCATCCTCAAGAAGAAGGCCGACGGCGTCGACGTCAACCTCAAGGCCGGCACCACCTCGCGCGGCGGCGGGGGCGACCGCCGCCTGCAGATCAGCGGCGGACGCAGCTTCGACAAACTCAACACCGTGTTCAGCCTGGAATTGCTCGACCGCGAGCCGCTGTGGAGCAACCAGCGCGACTTCATGGCCGTGCGCGAGGGCACGCCGACCAATACCCTGTCGCGCAAGAACGTCAACACCGGCAACTTCCATGACCTGGGCGACGCCTGCAATGCGCTTGGCGACCTGTTCGGCGGCAGCCAGTTCAAGCATACCGTCAAAAAAGGCAGCTACTGCGCCAGCAACAAGGTCAGCCCGACTTACTGGACCACCCAGACCAAGAACCGCAGCACCAATCTGTTCGGCAGCGCCAACTATGCGCTCTCGCCATCGACCGACCTGTTCGCCGAATTCCTGCTCGGCCAAAACAAGACGGCCAACAACACGCGCGGCCCGACGTGGACCTCGTCCTCGGCCGATAACAGCTATTTCTTCAACAAGAACAGCGGCGTGTACGAAGCCTGGACCAAGTACATCTCGCCCGAGGAAATGGGCGGCGTGAAGCGCTACAACCGCACCTGGGATGACCAGGCCAGCTCGGTCTCGCTGGGCGCCAAGGGCGACATTCCGGGCACCGGCTGGCGCTATGAAGCCGGCTACAGTGCCTCGTTCTACAAGAGCGAAGGCCATGTGCAGCGCGCGCTGGCCAATATCGACAGCTTTTTCCTGGGGCCGAAACTGGGCGTCGACAAGGACGGCATCGCGATCTACGCGCCGAATCAGGCGCGCCTGGCCCAGCGCCTCACGCCCGAGGAATTCAACAGCATCACCGGCCAGGCCGACAGCGACGATACCTCGCGCAACCAGACCCTGAGCCTGGTCGCCACGGGCGAACTGTTCGCACTGCCGGCCGGCCCGGTCAAGCTGGCGACGATTGCCGAAGCCGGCCACCAGCGCTTCGCCAACAAACCCGACCCGCGCATCAACCAGGGCGTGTTCAATACGCTGGCGAAAAGCGATATCACGGAAGGCTCGCGCCGCCGCTACGCGCTGGGCGTGGAAGCGAGCGTGCCGCTGCTCAAGGACCTGAACTCGACCCTGGCCGGCCGCTACGATCGCTACAACTTTGCCGGCCGCAATGAAGGCAAGCTGACCTACAACGCCGGCATCGAATGGCGTCCCGTCAAGCCGCTGCTGGTGCGCGGCAACTACGCCACCAGCTTCCGCGCCCCGGACATGAACTACATCTTCAAGGCGCGCGGCACCGGCTACTACGCGTCGAGCACCGATTACTACCGCTGCGCCCAGGCCGGCAAGAGCATCGAAACCTGCGAGTTCGCCAACGTGTCGCCGGGCAGCGACTATATCCAGACCGGCAGCAAGGACTTGCGCTCGGAAAAAGGCAAGTCGTACGGGCTGGGCGCGGTGTGGTCGCCGAGCGCGGACTTCGACGTCTCGGTCGATTACTGGAACATCAAGATCGATGATCTGGTCACCAACCTGAGCGCCGATACCTTGCTGCGCGACGAAGCGGCCTGCCGAGTCAAGGGCGACCTGACGTCGCCGACCTGCCTCGATACCATCGGCCGCATCCAGCGCTATCCGCTGACGGCGCTGAACAAGCCGGGCGAGATCCGCGAAATCCGGGTCAATCCGATCAACGCCGCCTACCAGGATGCCGACGGGATCGACCTGAGCGCACGCTACGCATTGCGTACGGCCGACTGGGGCAAATTCACGCTCAAGGGCAATTACTCCAAGTCGTTCAGCAAGAATTCGCGCCAGTTCGCCGGCGACGTGCTCAAGGATGAACTGGACGACCTGTCCAACCAGGACTGGCGCGACAAGCTCAACGCCAGCCTGAACTGGAACGTGGGCAACTGGTCCAATACCGTGTTCGCGCAGCGCTACGGCAAGGTGCCCAATTCCGGGCAGACAGCCTTCCTGTCGCCGACCACCCTGGTCAATCTGTCGAGCGTGTACAAGGTCAACGAGCGCGCCACGGTGTCGGTGGCGGTCAATAACGTCAACAACCGCATCAAGCGCGACACCACCGGCGGCTGGCCGAACTACCCGGTCGGCAACTACAGCCCGGTCGGACGCCAGATCTGGCTGGAGCTCAACTACCACTTCGGTTCCTGAGCGTCATCAGCCGGCCGCGCCCGCCGCACGCGGGCGCGGCCGGCAGAGAATCGGTGGAGCGCTTAAAATCGTGGCTTGATCTGATTACCAAGGACTACGATGCGGATTTTGCACACCATGTTACGGGTCGGAGACCTGCAGCGCTCGATCGATTTCTATACCAAGGTGCTGGGCATGACGCTGCTGCGCACCAGCGACAACGCGGAGTACAAGTACACCCTGGCGTTCGTCGGCTACGGCAGCAATCCCGAGCATGCGGAATTGGAACTGACCTACAACTGGGGCGTCGACAAGTACGAGCTGGGCAGCGCCTACGGGCATCTTGCCATCTCGGCCGACGACATCGTGGCCGCGTGCGATGCGGCGCGCGCCAATGGCGGCAACGTCACGCGCGAGCCGGGCCCGGTCAAGGGCGGCAGCACCGTCATTGCGTTCGTGACCGATCCGGACGGCTACAAGATCGAACTGATCGAGCGCAAGGATGGCGTGCGCGCGAACGGCTTGAACGAGTAAGGCCGCCGCCAGCCGCCGAGGTTCACGAAAAACGCCTCGCAAGAGGCGTTTTTTCGTTGGTGCACCAGCTCATTCGGCGGGTCCCGACGCGACCATGGGAATCTGCACCTTGACGGTGGTGCCTTCCAATTCGGTCGAGGTCACCCAGATTTTTCCGCCATGGGCGATAACGATCTCGTGGGTTATATAGAGGCCGAGGCCGAGATTGCTGGTCTGGCTGGCGCTGCGCTCGCTGGTGCTCTTCATGACGAAGCTCTTGCCGGGATCGAACATGACCCTGAGCCGGTCCGGAGAAATAATCCCGCCTTCGTTCTGGACCACCATCACCACATCGGCCCCCAGGCGGCTGACCGTCACCCAGACCGGACTGCCGGCTGCGCCGTGCTGTACCGCGTTCGCCATCAGGTTCGACAGGGCCTGGCTCATGCGGGCGCGGTCCCATACCACCGTGATGCCGTCTTCCACGTCGACCTTGAACGTGCGTTCCGGATGAAACAGTTTCATTTCCTGGGCAACCGACCGGCACTCCATCGATAAATCGTAGCCCGCCAACGTGACCGGAATGCCTCCCCCCAGGTGGCTGGTGGAATAGTCCAGCAGGTCGGAGACGATCTCGGTGACCCTTTGCGTGCTGCGCAGGAGCTGCGCGGCCACCTTCAGGTGCCTGGGCGGCAATGTGGTGTCCTGCAGGATCATCTGGGTTCCCATGCTGATCGCCCCCAGCGGATTGCGCACGTCATGGCCGAGAATGGCGAGAAAGACATTCTGGGAATCGCGCAGCATGGCGGAAAAGTGGGACAACGATTCCGTCAGCGACTGATCGATCGCCTCGTTGAAGCGCAGCATGTCTTGCAGGTCGGATTCGTCGGCTTGTTTGACCCGGGCTTGCCAGAGCCTGAGCACGCTGGCGCGCAAGGCGCGGAATTCCGCCATCAATTCCTCGACAGTAAAACCGGCCTGCAGCCGATCGACGGCATGGGCTTCGGACGCCGTTGCGTCCCCCGCGTCAGGGGCATTTCCCTTCGATTTTTCGATGCCTGCCTCGACGCTCTGGTCGGCATCGAGGTCGAGGCAAATCACACCGAGGATGGCTTTCGCGTGGTCCCGCAGCTGTGCTTTGGTGGCGGAGTTAAGCGGATGCAGCGTGCCGGCGAAGTCTTCCCACTCCTGCAAGATCACTTCGATATTTTCGCTGATAAATTTAGAAAGGCGCATGACGTCCTGATGAGTGCGAAAAAATGAATTCTTGAACAACGATTGCTGCGCGACCAATCTTGAGAGAAAGTACAGCAAGGCGATACCGGTGCACCAGGAGAGTCCTGATCCAGGCCACTACAGTCTACGCCTGTTCGGATATGGCCGTACTTCCAAGAAACAAGCGGAAAACGCGCAACGGCACTCACAGCAAGAACCGCACAGCCACGCCCGTTCGGAAAAGCTCAGTCCCAGCGATGAAGCTGATATTCACTGGCCTGGCCGTTCGATGTCACGCGCAGGCGGACGTCACACGGGTGGCCCTGGTCAGCGTCAGGCCTGCCACGTTGTCCTCCCCGAAACCTGCCAGTAAATTCGCCTGGCCAGGTGCTGCCATGGGCCGCTGGCCGGCTTGCCGTAGCGGGTCTCGCTCGACAGGAACAGCATGGCAATGCGGGCCTGGCTCACCCGGCGCCCCAGCGTATCGACCACTGCGCGGTAAGGCGCCGGCGCCGCATCGGGATCTCAGATGGCTGACACCAGTACGCCGTCATCGCCGACCGTGGCCAGGCCGCCGAAGCGCTCGATGAAGGTGCGGCAGCAGGCGCAGCTGTGCTGCCGGCGAATGTCGGGATCGGTAAAGGAGGCGAGATAAATGTCGTACAGGCCACTGGCATCGGTCCGGAAGACCGGGCCGGCCTGGAAGTTGAAACGCGCGTTGATGCTCCGGACCAGCGCGCCATTGCCGTCGGCGTGGCGCATCGCATGAACGTTATCCGCGGCCATGCAATTGCTGTGCGATGGGCAGGCGTGGGCGGGCGTGCATGCCGGCGCTCCCGCCCATCTGTGCGTCCAGCTTACTTGACCAGCAAATCGTTGACCGGCGCCAGGTCGGCTTCGCGCAGCGAACCGGCTGCCGATTTCAGGCGCAGGCCGTTGAGGATGGTGTCGTAACGCGCGCGCGACAGGTCGCGGCGGGTCGAATACAGCTGGCGCTGCGCATTGAGCACGTCGATATTGATGCGCACGCCCACCTGGTAGCCGAGCTTGTTCGATTCCAGTGCCGAATTGCCCGACACTTCCGCCGCCTGCAGCGCCCTGACCTGCGCCAGCCCGCTGTTGACGCCCAGGAAGGCCTGGCGCGCCGTGTTGGCCGCGTTGCGGCGCGTCGCTTCGAGGTCGTTGCGGGCCTTGTCTTCGAGCGCGATGGTTTCGCGCACGCGGCTGGTGACGGCAAAGCCGTTGAAAATCGGCACGTTGTAGGCGATGCCGATGCCCTTGTCGGTCGACCTGCCCGACTGCTGGGTCTGGCCAGTCATGCTCTGGCGGCGGATGTTGGCGGTCAGGTCCAGGGTCGGATAATGGCCGGCGCGGCTTTTCTGGATTTCGCGCTTGGACAGTTCGTAGTTCAGCTGGGCGCCGACGACGCCGTAGTTCTGGCTTTCCGCGGACGAGACCCACGGGTCGATTACGGCCGGCTCGGGGGACGCGAGCAGTACGCCCGGTTTCAGCGTGGCCAGGCCGGCCGGCGCGGTGCCGATGATGGCTTGCAGCGCGCTGCGCTTGTTTTCCAGGTCGTTGATGGCGGCAAACTCCTGCGCCACCACCAGGTCGTAGGCGGCCTGGGCTTCGTGGGTGTCGGTGATGGTCTGGGTGCCGACTTCAAAGTTGCGCTTGGCCGAGGCGAGTTGCTCGGTGGTGGCGGTTTTCTGGGCGCGGCTCAGTTCCAGGGTGTCCTGCGCGGCCAGCACATCGAAGTAGGCTTGCGCCACGCGCGTGATCAGGTCTTGCTGGGCCTGGGCGAACTGCGCTTCGGCCTGGGCTTGCTGCAGCTTGCTCTGTTCGTACGATTGCCAGTTAGCCCAGCGAAACAGCGGCTGGGTCAGCGACAGGGTGTGCGTGGTGGTGCGCTCGTTGGCGCCGCCGGTGGTGACCGGGACCTGGCTGCCGTTGGGCAGGGTCACGGTTTGGCCGATATTCCATGGCGTCGATTCGCCATCGTTCTTGACGATGCTGCCGTTCAAGCCCACGGTCGGCAAGAGCTGCGAGCGGCCTTGCGGAACCCGCTCCATGCCGGCGGCCAGGGCCGCGCGCGCGCTGGCAAACGCGGCGTCATTGGCCAGCGCTTGCTGGTAGACCTGGATCAGGTCCGCCGCCTGTGCATTCAAGGAAAAAAATGCGCTGGCAATCAGCACGGCCATGAGGGGTTTCTGCATTGCATTCTCCATTGGAGTCATCAAAAAAGTTAAAAAAACCTGCAGCCCGGTGGTGGCCGACACCGCCGCCGCGCGTGTATCTATTACGTGGAATCAGTACTTCGGCATGCTGCCGTCGACCTGCACCGCCCAAGCGTGGATGCCGCCGGTCAGATTGGTCATGTTCGTAAAACCGTTGCGCTCCAAAAAGGCCGCAACCTGCATGCTGCGCGCGCCGTGGTGGCAGATGCACACGATCTCGGCTTCCTCGTCGAGCTCCTCGATGCGCGCCGGAATCGTGTTCATCGGAATCTGGGTCGATCCCTCGATCTTGCAGGTTTCAAACTCCCAGTTTTCGCGCACATCCAGCAATAGCGGGCGCGGACGCGACGGGTCGGCCAGCCAAGCTGCCAACTCGGGGGCGGTGACGTGTTGCATGCCGTCCCCCGCTTTAAAAGGTGAAATGCGAGGTCTTGACCGACGTCGACAGCTGCTTGACGTTGGTTTCGAACACCTTGACCGTGTCGTACGCGGTCTCGGACACGCGCGTGATCACGTGCGCCGTCATGACCGGCGCCTGGCCGAGGATGGCGGCGATGCGCCCGCCGACCTTGACCTGCTTCAGAAACACTTCCGGCAGGGTTTCCAGGCCACCCGAGATGACGATGACGTCGAACGGTGCGCCCTTTTCCCAGCCTTCGGCGCCATTGCCCAGTTCGACGGTGACGTTGCTCACGCCGGCGTTGGCCAGGTTCTTCGCGGCCAGGTCCTTCAGTTCCGGATTGATCTCGACGGTGGTGACGTGGCGCGCCTTGTGCGCCAGCAGCGCTGCCATGTAACCCGATCCGGCGCCGATTTCCAGCACATTTTCGTGCTTCTTGACGGCTACCTCTTGCAAGATGCGTGCTTCGATCTTCGGCGTGAACATCGCTTCGCCGCCTGGCAGCGGGATTTCGGTATCGACAAAGGCCAGCGTCTTGTAGGCGGCGGGCACGAAATCTTCCCGCTTGACCACTACCAGCAGATCGAGCACGTCCTGGTCCAGCACGTTCCAGGGACGGATCTGCTGTTCAATCATGTTAAAACGGGCTTGTTCGATATTCATCTTGTGCTCGGTGAGGAAAAATAATAATCCGATATTTTATCGTTGAACGGCCTCAGAACGCACATCTTAACGATCTGAGGCCCCGGATCGCGATAAATTGCGACAGTCTGCAGTTTAGAGGGAATGAACGCCCCAAAACGCCGCTCTGGCGCTTTTGACAAGTCACGGCGCGGCCGCGCCCAGGTCCGGCGCACGCGGCAGCAAGCCAGTGAGGGTCATGGTGAGGAAGGAATCGATGAAGGCCACGGGGTCGAGCTCGGCCATGTCGCAGGGGCCGACCGAATGCTTCCACAGCATCAGCATGAGCATGGGCGCGATCAGGATCTGGGTGGTGAGGAAGACGTCGAGGGGGCGGAAGTGGCCGCGTTCGACGGCGCGCTCGAGCATGCCGCTGATCATGATACTGCCGCGCTGGATGACTTCTTCGCGGTAGAAGACAGCAATATCGGGGAAGTTGTTCGATTCGGCCATGACCAGCTTGATCATGCCGGAGGACTTGGTGGCACCGGCGTTTTCCCACCATGCCATCATGACGGCGCGCAGCAGGTCGGCGCTATGGCCCTCGAAACTGGCGATCATGTCCTCGGCCGCGCCCAGGGCCGGCACGATGGTGTCGCGCACGACGGCCTTGAACAGCTCTTCCTTGTTGGTGAAATACAGGTACAGGGTGCCCTTCGAGACGCCGGCGCGCTTGGCCACGTCTTCCAGCCGCGTGGAGGCGAAACCGCGCTCGACGAACAGGTCGAGGGCGGCGGCGAGCAATTCCTGGGGTCGCGCGTCTTTACGGCGCTCCCAGCGCGGCTTCATCTCAAGGGGACATTGCATGGGGTCTATTCCGTAACTTACTTGCGAGTCATTAATATAGACCGATGGTTTCAACCCGTCAAGTTTGCATGCATACGTTGCGCCTGAATAGAATCTGAAACAGAACAATAGAATCTGAAATGAACGCCACAGTCAAAAGGAGAAAAACTTGAACCAGCCGAGCCCGCTTGCTCCGCTGCAAAAATCGGTGTTCACCCCAGCCAACCCAGTTCAAAATTTTCGTTAAAAAATGTCAGAAATGTGGTCATTGCCGAAGTTTGCCGACCACTTTTCGCTCTACTGCATACTCAGCCCGGCCCCCTCTTGCAGCCAGGCACGCCTTGGCGCAACCACTGCGCATATCGTGCCTAGTCGGCTGCTGGCCAAGCAACACTTGGCATCCAGGTCGAGCCAATCGGTCAACGACAGTGCACTGCAACTGTATCGCGCTTGCACACTTGCGGCTCAATCACATCAGGGTGGGGCCGCGCAGCGTCTTTGCCAAGCGCTTACCGGGACAAACTTCGTTACAATGTTGATACGACAAAACTGAGCAAAACAATGACAACTGAATTACCGCAAAAAAATCGGGTCGCTGCACTGACGCTCGGCGCGATCGGTGTTGTGTACGGGGACATCGGTACCAGCCCGCTGTACACCCTGAAAGAAGTTTTTGCACCCGCCCACGGCGTTGCCGCTTCCCCCTCCAACATCATCGGCGTTATTTCGCTGATACTGTGGTGCCTCATTATCATAATTTCGCTGAAATATGTGATCTTGGTGTTGAGAGCTGACAATCATGGCGAAGGCGGCATTATGGCACTAACCGCTCTTGCCCTGAAGTCTGTTACCCAGAGCTCCCGCTTTTATTACCCGGTGATGTTACTCGGCATGGTTGGAGCTGGACTGTTTTTTGGCGACGGCATCATTACCCCAGCAATCACCGTTTTGTCGTCCATTGAAGGCCTTGAAGTGGCGACGCCGGCCTTTAAACCTTATGTCATTCCTTTAACGCTAAGCGTGCTAGCGGTATTGTATTGGGCTCAACATCGGGGGACGGGTGGTATCGGGAAATGGTTCGGTCCAATCGTTTTGGTATGGTTCACTACCTTAGCGGTGATGGGCGTTGCAAACATCATCGATCATCCTCAGATCTTGGCAGCACTGAACCCGGGGCATGCGGCGCGCTTCCTTCTCGCGAACGGATGGATCGCGTTCGTCGCATTGGGCGCAGTCGTCTTGGCGTTGACCGGGGCCGAGGCGCTATACGCCGATATGGGCCATTTTGGGCGGACGCCTGTCCGTCTGGCTTGGTTCACAGTCGTGTTTCCTGCGCTAGCGCTAAATTATCTCGGGCAGGGCGCCGTACTTCTCAACAATCCTGCCGCTATATCCAACCCGTTCTTTAATCAGCTTGGTGCATGGAGCATTTATCCGCTGGTAGCCTTGTCGACTGTAGCGGCGGTAGTGGCGTCCCAAGCAACCATCTCTGGCGCCTTCTCAGTGGCGCAGCAGGCGATCTCGCTAGGTTTTTTGCCAAGAATGCGAATTGTGCATACTTCAAATCAGGAAAAGGGGCAGATTTACATACCCTTGGTGAACTGGCTGCAGTTCAGTGCTGTCGTCTTCGCAGTCGTGGCATTTGGGTCGTCCACTAATCTTGCCTCCGCTTACGGCATTGCCGCGACCGCGACAATGCTCACCACGACGCTTTTGACATTCTTCGTCGTTCGCTACGGTTGGCGCTATTCTGGAGTCGTTGCATTTTCAGCAACGCTGTTTTTTTTGGTATTCGATATTACGCTGTTCGCGTCAACCAGTCTCAAGATCGTAAGCGGTGGCTGGTTTACCCTGCTTATCAGCGTGGTGATGGTCACGATCATGCTGACATGGAGGAAAGGACGAGAGCTCGTTTTCGAAAATTTGAAAGCACATTTGCTACCAGTGCCTGGCTTCCTAGAAAGTCTCTTTGCTGAGCCACCGCTTCGTGTACCCGGCACCGCAGTGTTCTTCCGGCCAGAGGGCGACGGTGTACCACATGCGCTACTTCACAATCTCCTGCACAACAAAGTTCTGCATGAGAGAGTCGTGTTTTTGACCGTGATTTCGACGGACATTCCAACAGTCAGCGCAACGCAGCGGCTGAAAGTGACTGAATTGGGTCACAATTGCTATCAAGTCGACCTTTCCTATGGTTTCATCGATCTGCGTAACGTACCTGCTGATCTTGCAAATTGTGCGGCGTTGGGCTTGAATTTCGAGCCAATGGAAACGTCTTATTTCATCACTCGCCAGACGGTGATTGCTACACCTGGAGCTGGTATGGCGATGTGGCGGGAAAGTCTATATTCAACAATGGCGAAAAATGCGCGCGACGCGGCCGACTATTTTCAATTGCCTTCTAATCGCGTTATTGAGCTCGGCACACAGGTCGAGATTTGAACTTTCCGGAGCGGCGGCGCGGTAACGCTGTGTTGATTACACCTGATCTCGTGCGCACCATTCTCGCCTCTCATGATGATCGACGCTCGAATTGAGGCAGTTGAGTTCGGCGTTCGATTGAGGCTGCTCGAATCCGCATCTTCATGCCGGTTAAAGGTAAGCGTCCGGCCCCTCCACCTATGAATTCCTGATCGCCCAAGCCAAACTATCCGCTCATTCTTTCAGGAGGTGATAGTGTCAAATTCGGAACGTGAGAAGGTATGGGAAGAGCGCGTCGCGCAGTGGCAGGCCAGCGGCCTTTCGCAGCGGGCCTACGCAATCGAGCAAGGCTTTCCGGTACGCCAGGTTGGTTACTGGGTACGGCGTTTGACCAAGCGGGAAGCGATGCCTACACTGCTCCCGGTGCGGGTGGCACAGGCGGGTCGTAAGCGTCTTCCCACTGACGTCTTTACCGCCTGATCCGTCAGCGCCATGATTGAAGGCGGGGTACAAATTCAATTGTGCCCACAATTTCGATTATGGACACAAAAATTCAATCACTCACCACACCTCGCAAGCGCGGTCCCTACAGACAGCACAGCACGGAATTCAAGCGAGAAGTCGTCGCCAGATCTCTTGTCGCGGGCACGTCGGTGTCGCGCCTGGCTCGAGAGTTCAACATCAATGCCAACCAGGTCTTCACCTGGCGCAGACAATTCGCCGACCTGCACGGCGCGGTGAACGCGGCACCGGCCGCGCTGATGCCGGTCACCGTTCTGGATTCGCCAGACGTGGCTGCCAAGCCTGCACTACCGGCTTCGGGCGTCATGCTGCTGACGGTGGGCCGTGCGCAGCTGCGGCTCGAAGGTGGCGTTGATGCGGTGGCGCTGGCCCAAGTGCTGGCGCGCCTGCTGCCATGATCGGGCTGCCCGCAGGCACGCGCATCTGGCTTGCAGCCGGCATCACCGACATGCGCGCCGGTATGAACGGCCTGGCGGCAAAGGTGGACAGTGCGCTTAAGGAGAATCCGTACAGCGGCCACGTGTTCGTGTTCCGTGGCCGGCGCGGCGACATGATCAAAGTGCTGTGGTGGACCGGCGATGGCCTGTGCCTGCTGGCCAAGCGGCTTGAGAAAGGCCGTTTCGTCTGGCCGCAAGCGAGCAGTGGCAGCGTCACGCTAAGCCAGGCGCAGCTGTCGATGCTGCTGGAGGGAATTGACTGGCGGCGCCCGGAACGGACGTGGCAGCCAACGTTGGCCTTGTAAACATGAAACGGGTCGCGTAAACTCGGCACATGCTCAACACCGCCGACCTGCCCAACGACATCGAAGCCTTGAAGGCTTTGCTGTTGGCACGCGATGAATTGCTGTTGGCCCGCGATGAGCAGATCCTGGGCCTGGAAGCGCAGCTGAACACGCGGGCCGCAGAGATCGAACATCTGAAACTGATGATTGCCAAACTGCGGCGCATGCAGTTCGGCCGCAAGTCGGAAAAGCTCGACCGCCAGATTGAGCAGCTCGAATTGCAACTGGAAGACCTGCAGGCAGACGAGGCCGAAGCAGAGCGGCAAATGCCCGAAGCGGATCGGGCGCCGCGCAGGAAATCGGTGCGCAGGCCGCTGCCCGAGCACCTGCCGCGCGATGAAAAGGTCTATCCGCCCGGCGCCAACGCGTGCCCGGCCTGCGGAGGTGGCTTGCGCCACCTGGGCGAAGACGTGGCTGAACAACTGGAATATGTGCCGGCGAGCTTGCGCGTGATCCGCCATGTGCGTCCAAAGCTGGCATGCAGCTGCTGCGACGCCATCGTGCAGGCGCCGGCGCCGAGCCGGCCGATCGAGCGGGGCATTGCCGGGCCGGGCTTGCTGGCGCACGTGCTGGTGGCCAAGTTCGCCGACCATCTGCCGCTGTACCGGCAGGCAGTCATGTATGCACGCGACGGTGTCGATCTGGATCGCGCTTTGCTCGCCAGCTGGGTCGGTGCTGCCAGCGCGCTGTTGCGCCCCTTGGTCGACGCGATCCGGCGCCATGTGCTCGCCGGTGCCAAGCTGCACGCGGACGACACCCCGATTCCGGTGCTGGCACCAGGCAATGGGAAGACAAAGACGGCGCGTCTGTGGACCTACGTGCGTGACGACAGGCCGAGCGGCGACACCACGCCACCGGCCGTGTGGTTTGCCTATACGCCCGACCGCAAAGGCATCCATCCGCAAACCCACCTTGCCAGCTATAAGGGCGTGCTCCAGGCCGATGCCTACACAGGCTTCAACGCGCTTTACGAGGACGGCACGATCCAGGAGGCAGCCTGCTGGGCGCATGCGCGCCGCAAATTCTACGACTTACATGAAGCCAGACCCTCTGCACTGACGAGCGAAGCCTTGGGCCGCATCGGTGAGCTGTACGCGATCGAAGCGAAGATCCGCGGCAAGCCCCCGAACGAGCGACGCCAGGCACGACAAGCCAAGGCCAAACCGCTGATTGACGATCTGGAGCGATGGTTGCGAGGCATGCTTGAAAAACTCTCACGCAAGTCCGATACGTCGGCGGCGATTCTGTACGCCCTCAATCTGTGGCCGGCGCTGGCGCGCTATTGCGATGACGGCCTGATCGAGATCGACAACTCCGCCGCAGAACGCGCTCTGCGCGGGGTTGCCATCGGTCGCCGTAACTATCTGTTTGCCGGCGCCGACACGGGCGGCGAACGCGCTGCCGCCATCTACTCGCTGATCGGGACGGCCAAGCTCAACGGTGTCGACCCCGAAGCCTGGTTGCGCCATGTGCTAGCCCACATCGCCGATCATCCCGTCAACCGTGTTGACGAGTTTCTGCCCTGGCATTGCGCCGGGCAGTTGGCACCTGCCTAACAACACGCCGCTTCCCAGCGGTGTGACGCTATCATCAAGCAATTCGACAGCTGGCTCAAGACGGCGCTGGGCCGACGCTTACGGCGGGTCCGGTGGCGGTTGCGATCAGCTTGCGCAACGAGCACGGTTGGACCTTGAGCTTGCCGACCGATATGCCGGCCAGTTGGCTGGCGGAATTGATGCGTGCGTTGTGATGCAGCTGTCGGCCGATACGATCTGGCTGGCGACGGCGGCGGTGGACATGCGCACGGGCATCGACGGACTCTCCCTGCACGTGCAGCAGGCGTTAGGGCGAGCGCCGTGCGACGGCACGGCCTACGTGTTTGCCAATCGCCGCCGGACGCGCATGAAGCTGGTGTGCTGGGACGGCACCGGCGTCTGGATGTGCTTGCGCCGGCTGCACCGTGGCCAGTTCGTCTGGCCGCAGGCAGACGAGGCAAGTTGGCAGATGAGTGCCGAGCAATGGCAGTGGTTGGTGGCCGGTGTGGACTGGCAGCGCTTGTCGGCCACAGCGCCGGTGCAGTGGCGCCTGTGAGGACGTAAACTGTTTCGCTTGTAACCATTATCCATGCTCGGTAAACTACCGAGCCATGGATCTGCTTAACGAACTTGCCCTCACTAACATCGACCCAGCTATGCTGGCGCAGGTGCGGGCCTTGTTCGAACAGCAGCGGGCGAAGCTGGCCGAGAACGACTTTAAGATCAAGGCGCTGACGTTCGAGCTGGCCTATTACAAACGGGTCCGCTTCGGCAAGGCCAGCGAAGCGCTGGTCGGCGAACAGCGCATGCTATTTGACGAGACAGTCGATATGGACCTCGCCGCCATCGACGAGGAACTCCACAGTCAGGCGCCGACCAAGCAAGCGCGCAAGCGTGCCGGACGTCAGCCGCTGCCGCCGGAACTGCCGCGCATCGAGCACCGCCATGAGCCGGAATCGTGCCAGTGCGGGCAATGCGGCGCAGGCCTGGTCAAGATCGGCGAGGACGTCAGCGAACAGCTGGACGTGGAACCGGCGCGCTTCTTCGTGCATCGCCATATCAGGCCGCAGTACGCCTGCAGGCCTTGCGAAACGGTGACGGCAGCGCCAATCCCATCGGCCGTCATCGACGGCGGCCTGGCTGCAGTCGGTCTGCTGGCGTGGATCGCCGTCTGCAAGTACTTGGACCATCTGCCGCTATACCGGATCGAACAGATCGCCGCGCGCCAGGGCGTGCCGCTGGCACGCTCTACGCTGGGCGAATGGATCGGCCGCATCGGCGTGGCCCTGCAGCCGCTGGCCGACCGGCTGGCCGAACTGCTCAGGGAGCGAAGTTGCCTGCATGCTGACGAAACACCAGTACGCCAGCTTGATCCCGGCAGCGGCAAGACCAAGCACGCCTATCTGTGGGCCTACCGTTCGAACGCGCTCGACGACGGGCCGTCAGTGGTCGTGTTTGACTACCGGACGAGTCGTGCTGGCGCGCATGCGCGCGCCTTCCTGCAGGACTGGCGCGGTCACCTGATGGTCGACGACTACGCCGGCTACAAGGCAATGTTTGCCACGGGTCCGACCGAACTCGCATGCCTGGCCCACATCCGCCGCAAGTTCTTCGACGTGCACGCCGCCAGCGGCAGTCCGGTGGCTGAGGAAGCGTTGCGCCGTATCGCCCAGCTGTACGCCATCGAGCAGCAGACAAAAGGCATGACGTCGTCGCAGCGCCTCGCCTTGCGCGAGCAGCATGCCATCCCGGCCTTGGCCGAGATGCATACCTGGTTACTGACTACGCAGCGCAGCGTCGCCGCCGGCAGCGGCACTGCCAAGGCCATTGAACATGCCCTCAAACGCTGGCCAGCGCTGCAGCGCTACGCCAGTTCGGGCAGCCTGCCCATCGATAACAACCCGGTCGAGAACGCGATACGGCCGATCGCTATCGGCAAGAAGAACTGGCTGTTTGCCGGGTCGGAACGGGCCGGCCGCCGCGCCGCTGCCATCCAAAGCCTGTTCGCGACCGCCAAACTGAATGGACTCGATCCTGCGCGCTGGCTAGCCGACACACTTGAAAAACTTCCAACCTGCCCGAACAGCAGGATCGACTCGCTGCTACCGTTCGCAAACTCTACACAGGCCTAAGCGCTTATGGAAGGTGGGGCCGCTGGCTGCTTACGGTTAAAGGGGTGCCTAAAGGAAATCTCGGGCCGTAAATGTCCTCGCGCTATTGATGTTGGGCGGAGGTATCGCAACGAGCATTTCAAGCTGGCCTCAACCACATATGAGGAAGCGAAATCCTCGAACTTTTACCATTGATGACGGGGGGCAAGCCGATCTTGCTATGGCATCGCAACTTCCGAGAAGCGGTAGAGTCGCGCAGCACAATTTTTCCGGGGCCGCCAACCATCGTGCGCAACGTCCTGACCTTCGACAGCATGCGCGGCAAGCTGGGTTGGCCTCCTGGCCGCCTTGGGAGGGCCGTTCTGCTTGGACAGCACACCCGGCGGTCGGATGGCGGGCGCGACGGGAGCCGGTTATAATGTTTCCACTGCCGTGTTCGATCCCGACATGACATGTGTTCGTGCCCGCAGCGCACGCGCCTGCCGTCGCGCGGGCGATGCAAAGACGTCGGGCTACTGCTGTGACGCTGTGCTCGCAAACGCCGCTCTCTCGCCTTACCCACGCCGGTCAATTCCGTCGCTGTCATGCAGGCGGTTCGCACCTCCAGACTGAGTCGTGCACAGCGTGGCCGCCACTGAAAGTATCGATGAATTTTGCATCTACCGCGGCGTTATCGCTTGCCATGTCCACAGACGCGTTCGCAGCCGCAATTGGTAAAGGTGCGGCGCTGCACAAGCCGAGTCTGCGGGAAGCATTGAAAACCGGTTTGATCTTCGGTGTCATCGAGGGGCTGACACCGGTGGCCGGCTGGGCGCTGGGCCGGGTAGCCGCACCGTATGTCGCGGCCTGGGACCACTGGATCGCATTCGTGCTTTTGTGCGGCATCGGCCTGATGATGATCAAGTCGTCCTTCTCCGGACAGAGTGAGGCGCCGGAAAAGCCGGCAAGCCACACTTTCTGGATGCTTGCCCTTACCGGATTTGCCACAAGCATTGACGCGATGGTGGTCGGCATCGGTCTGGCGCTACTCGGAGCCGATATTCTCATTACCGCAGCCGCGATCGGATTTTCCACTTTCATCATGGTCACTGCCGGCGTGATGATGGGCCGGCTTTTGGGCGCCATTGCCGGTAAGCGCGCGGAACTCATTGGCGGGCTGGTGTTAATTAGCATCGGCTGCCTTATCCTGTACGAACATACGCGGCCAGGCCTATAAATGACGACCTTGATATACGGATGGGAATAGCCTTGCTCGCACACGGGAAGTACAACACGACGCCCGGTTCGACCACATGTGCTGCCATCGCCGCCCTGATCCTGGCGTGTACCATGATGCCGGCGCACGCCGGACGGCCCATGATGGTAGATGATGCCGCCATCGTCGAGCCCAACCATTGCCAGCTGGAGAGCTGGGTCTACAAACGCTCGATCGGAACCGAGTATTGGGCGGTACCGGCCTGCAATGTCGGCGGCAAGCTGGAAGTTGCCCTGGGCGGCGCGCGCATTGTCGGGGGCGGCAACAACGCCAATCTGGCCGTACTCCAGGTAAAGACGGTGTTCAAGCCGCTCGACCGTCATGGTTGGGGTGGCGGCTTGGTCGTCGGAACGCAGAGTTTGCCCGATCACGGCGGCATTGGCGATGTATTCGCTGCCGTGCCGCTCAGCGTTTCCACGCTCTCGGGCGCGCTGCTCGTGCATACCAACGCCGGATTGTTGCGCTCGAAAGCGACGCGCGATCTGCAGGCGACGTGGGGCATTGGTGTGGAAGCCGCGCTGACGGAAAGGTCGGCATTGACGGCAGAAACGTCCGGACAACAGGGTGCAAAGCCGTTGGTTCAGTTAGGAATAAAGCACTGGCTGGTCAAAGATCGGGTGCAACTCGATGCCACGTACGGGGGGCATCCCGACAATGCCAGCAGCGGTCGTTTCGTCACACTGGGGCTGGTATTGTTCACCAATTTTTCGCGGTAAGCGGGCCGGGTGCGTCGCCAGCCAGATTCACAGCCAACCGGATTTCCTGAAACGATAATACAGATAGCCGCAGGTGGACACGACGATGGACAGTGCCAGCGGGTAGCCAAATTTCCATTTGAGTTCGGGCATGTGTTCAAAGTTCATGCCCCACACTCCCACGAGCCCGGTGGCAACGGCAAAGATCGCGGCCCAAGCGGCGAGGCGTTTGTTGACGTTGTTGTCTTCCAGGCTGATCATCGACAGATTGACTTGAATGGCCGTGCTGATCGTATCGCGAATGGAATCGATGGCGGTGTTGATGCGGTGAAGGTGGTCGTGGACATCGCGAAAATAGTCGGTGCTGTTCGCCACAATATGCGGCACTCGTCCTCCGTCCAGTTTCCCTACCGCCTCCATCAACGGCGCGACCGCATGCTTGAACAGCACGACTTTGCGCTTGAGCTGGTACAACTGCTCCAGCGTGGAGCGATGGGCGGGCGAGGCAAATATGCGTTCCTCGATTTTCCAGAGCGCCGCTTCGAGGGCGTCGACCACCGGAAAATACCGATCGACAATCTCATCCATCAAGGCATACAGAATGAACGCCGTGCCTTGCTTCAGGTGATGCGTCTCGCGCTCGCAGCGGACCCGTACATCGCCAAATCCTTGGCGGTAGCGAGTGCGGTTAGACAGAACATACGTGGCGCCGACAAACACATCAACCTCACCGATATGCAGTTCGCCGTCGATCAGCTCGACGGCATGGAGAACGACGAATAAGGAGTCCCCGTACTCTTCGATCTTAGGACGCTGATGGCCGACCCGTGCATCCTCGACGGCCAGTTCGTGCAAACCGAACTCGTCCTGCATCTCCGCAAGTTCAGCCTGCGCGGCATCTTTCAGCGCAACCCACACGAATGCGTCCGGCAGAACGATGAATTCGCTGATGTCAGCGACAGGGATATCGGCGAGCTTTTTACCGTCCTGGTAGGCAACGCAACTGATGAGCATGGATCTTTCCCTGGTGGAGGCATATTCTAACGATTGCGCGCAGTTTACACGCAATCGCTCCGGCTCCATGGCGGGTCATGGCGTCCCTGCTGCGGCGAGTAGCGGCAAAACCTATCGTTGTGCCTGGCTTTGATCAAGCAGCGCGGCTGTGAGCACGTTGGCATGGACTGCACTCTCTAGCCAGTCGCGCCGCGTGAGGCGATACGACGCGGTCGCGCATTGTGCGCCGCCGACGAGCCAGCTTGCGCGCCTGTCCCGGTCTTGCCGAAATCCGAGCCTGGTCAACGCCTTGGCAGAGGCGGCATTGCCGGGATGGATATCGGCATGGATACTGTCGAGTGTCAGTTGCATGAATGCGTAACCAAGAAAGCGCTGCATTGCTTCCGACAGGTAGCCTTGGCCCCAGCACGACTTGGCCAGCAGGTAGCCGAGCGCCGCACAGCGGTTTTCCTGGTCGACTGCGTACAGGGCGCAGCTGCCGATGAGCTTTTTTGTGGACAAATGCTCGATGACATAATGCAGGCTGATGCCGCTCGCGTGCTCGGAGCGGGCTTCTTCAACCGCCCTGTCGGCCTGCTCCGGCCTTGTCCATGGCGCGTGGTTCCAATAGCGCATGACGTCCTGATCCGAGTAAAGCTCGAACAACCCGGACGCATCGCGCTCTTCGATCAAGCGTAGCCTGACCCGCTTGCCGATGAGCACAGCCGGCTTGCCCTTGCCACCATTCATGCAACACCTTCGGCCATGATGGTGCGCACGATATAAAACACCAGCACAGCGATCGAGGCAATGAGCGTGATCCAGAAAAGCGAATACCTCATATGCCCGTGCTGGTCTGCCGGCGGCCTCTTGCCACGAGCAATCCTTCGGGCAGTTCGACGGCCACAACGGCAAGCGGGGTGATTGTTCTCGGCCAAGGCGTTAGTGGAAAAAGTCATAATCGGGTGCAAGCGATGGGAATAAAAGAGGCGCGCCAACGCGCGCTCAGTGCGTGTAGATTTCGCGATACAAGGCATGCAGTTCGGCGGCGGCGTCCGGATCGCACGTTTGCGCGTCGCTTGCGCAGCGCCCCTGGCCGTCGTCATGGCTGCACGGTGCATGCAGCACCGTCGCGACCAGGGTGGCCGACATGACATGAGCGACATATAGCCGCACCGCCGCCAGCTGCTCCGGCGACGGTGTCGACCCGTCCGAAACGATCACGAACAGCACCTTCAAGGACGGATTGAACATGCGGGCCGAATTGAGCCGCGCAATGAGCGGGTACTGGGATTCGAGATCGACGTTCCCGACCTGCACCGGCACGAGCACGACGCGCGCGGCGATGAGCGCCGGACGGGCTTCCTGGGTTTCCACCTCGCCTGTATTGATCAGCAGGTCGCTGAAGCCGGGGGTCAACTCTTCAATCTCGCGCGCCAGCGAGCGCGCATCGAGCGTGCGGGTGGGCACGGATGGACTCTGGCCGGCTGCGCTGCGCGCGCAACTGCAGCTATAGGCGCTGCGGCGCGGATCGACATCGATCAGGCAGATCGTGCGCCCGCTACGGGCTCGCAACAGCGCCAAATTCGCCGCCAGCGGGGTCTTGAGGGGTTTCCCCTGGATACTCGCGATGGCGACGATCATGCCACCGCTCCCGCCTGATACGGCGCTTCCCTGAACCGGGCGCCGGGCAACTGGCGCGCAATGGCTTCGCTGAGCGCCTCCACACAGGACTGTCGCACGCACAGCCAGACTTCGATCCGGGCGCCGCCGGCGCACATGGCGATTCGCATGAATTCCAGCGCTTCGCCGCACAGCCGCATCGCCAGCTGACGCAAGGTCGTGACCGATTCCGCGTCCACCGACATACGGATGGTGCAGGTGTGCATGTCCGTCGCCGATCGGACAGGGATGCGCCGGGATGAGGGATACAGGGTTGCAAACGAGTTCATGGTGCCTCCGCCAGTGATACGTGATTGACTGCAAGCAGCGTATCAAGCAAGCAGTAAAGATGTTCTAAAAAGTTCCCCGCCGGCTGTAAACGCAGCGTAAAAAACCACTGGCGCCCGGCACGCCGAGGCGCTGTTTACGTTTTGTTTACGCTTTGACCAGTGTTCTTGATGCCGTTTTTATATGGCGCTGTGTACGATTGCCGCTGCCAACAAGCAAACCACAAGGAAGAGGCAGATATGAGTGCTGTAGTTGATCAGCGGGCCGCGCAACGCGACGCGGCGGGCTTGCAGCGCAGAGCCGCAACTTGCCGGATCCGGCAGGCTGGCCCGGAAGACATTACGACCTTGCTGGGCATCGAAGAGGCCAGTTTCGATTCCGACCGCCTCAGCCGCCGCAGCTTTCGCCATTTGCTTACCGAAGGCAACTCCGTGACCTTGATCGACGAGGCCGATGGCCATGCGCGCGGCTACATTACCCTGTTGTTCCGGACCGGCGTTTCGCTGGCGCGCGTGTATTCGATCGCCACCGCGCCCGACTGGCTGGGCCAGGGAGTCGGTTCGGCACTGCTGCGCGCCGCCGAAGAACTGGCACTGGCGCACAATTGCGTGGCAATGCGCCTGGAGATCCGCAAGGACAACCTGGCATCGCAGCGGCTCTTTCTTGGCCAGGGGTATGCCCTGTTCGGCGAACACGGCGCTTACTACGAGGATGGCATGGACGCCCTGCGGTTCGAAAAATCGCTCACCGCGCGTCTGCGCCCGGAGCTGGCCCGGACCACCTATTACCGCCAGACCCTGGGTTTCACCTGCGGCGCGTCGTGCCTGATGATGGCCATGAAGGCGTTCAACCATGCGTTGGTGCTCAACCGTACGCTGGAACTGCAGATCTGGCGCGAAGCGACCACGATTTTCATGACGGCCGGCCACGGCGGCTGCGGGCCCTACGGACTGGCCTTGGCGGGGCACCGGCGCGGCTATCCGACCGAGATCTACGTCAATGGCGATGGCGTGCTGTTCCGCGAGTCGGTGCGCAGCGAAGAAAAGCGCGACGTCATCACTCTGGTGCACGACGATTTCGTGCGCCAGGCGCGCGAGGCCGGCATCCCGGTTCACCACCGGGTTGCCGGCACGGCCGAACTGACCCGCTGCTATGCCGATGGCGGCATCCCGCTGGTACTGATCTCGACCTACAGGCTCACGCGCGAACGTGCGCCGCACTGGGTGCTGCTCACCGGATGCGACGACCGCTATTTTTTCATCCACGATCCCGACAATGCCAGCGGACGGGCGGCGGACGAGCGCATCAACATGGCGATTCTGAAGAAAGACTTCGAGCGCATGGCGCGCTATGGCCGCAACGCCACCAAGGCGGTGGTGGTGATCTATCCCCGTTCCAGCTCTCCCATGCCCGGTCGCGCGGCCGCTCAACCCACCTTCTGACCCATCATGAACCCCATGCGCACCAAGTTATCCCGCCCTACGATTGCCCAGTTTGCCGCTGGCGCCGACGACGATCCCAAGGAACCTCCCGCCACGGCGCGCGTCGCCCCGCTGCGCGCGCGCGCCGTGGCGTCGCGCCTGATCATCGTGGTCGAACAGCTCAAGGATTGGCCCGATACGGCCACCCCGTACACCATCGTCACCGCGGCCCAGTTCCTGGGCTCGGCGGACCAGGGCGGCGCCCCGGGAAGTACCGTCATCAACCTGTGCCGAAGCTACAAATATTTGTCGGTCGGTTACTACTGCTCGCTGCTGGCCGAGGCCCGCGGCCAGGCGGTGCTGCCGTCGGTGAAAACCATCAACGACTTGTCGCGCAAAGCGATCTACGGCCTCGATACTGACCAACTGGACTATGCACTGAACCAGTCGCTCGAGCACACGGGCGAGCGTCCGATGCCCGTCGAATTTTCGATGGATATTTATTTCGGCACCACCGAATACACCCCGCTAGTCGCCCTTGCGCGCCAGATCTTCGAAACCTTCCCGACCCCGCTGATGCGGGTCGAGTTCGAACGCGACGAGGACTGGAAGATTGGCGCCATCCGGGTGCACAATGTGAGCACCCTCAGCGATGCCCAGCTCACCTGCGGCCGCGCCGCCCTGCGCGCCATCGAGCGTGCACCGATGCCGGCCCCGGCTCCCGTCAAACCGTACCGCTACCATATCGCCATTTTGCGCGATCCGGACGAAGAGCTGCCGCCGAGCAACGAAGCAGCGCTGGAGCGGTTTGTCGACGTGGGCCGCGAACTGGCCATGGATATCACCCTGATCGAGAAAAAGGATTTTTCGCGGCTGGCCGAATTCGATGCCCTGTTCATCCGTGAAACCACCGCCATCAATCACCACACCTATCTGTTTGCGAAAAAGGCGGAAAGCGAGGGGATGGTGGTGATCGACGATCCGATGTCGATCCTGCGCTGCACCAACAAGGTGTATCTGGCGGACCTGCTGCGCCTGAATAAAATACCGACTCCGCACACCTACGCGCTGCAACGCACGGACATTGCCGACATCGGTGCCATCGAACGTGAAATCGGTTACCCGATGGTCATGAAAATTCCCGACGGCGCCTTTTCACGCGGCGTGACCAAAGTGGCCAACGCCGAACAATTCCAGCAAACCGCCCAGGCCCTGCTGACGCAATCGGCATTAATCCTGGTGCAGGAATACATGTACACCGATTTCGACTGGCGCATCGGCGTGTTGAACCGTAAGGCGATTTTCGCGAGCAAGTACTTCATGTCCAAGAATCACTGGCAGATCGCCAAGCGCGATGCCGGCGGACAGGCCAAGTTTGGCGCCGCGCGCGCAGTGGCCCTGGACGAAGTCCCGCCCGACCTGCTGGCGTACGCGGTCGCTGCGGCCAATCTGATCGGCGACGGGCTGTATGGGGTAGACATGAAAATGACGACGCGCGGTCCCGTGGTCATCGAAGTCAACGACAACCCGAATATCGATGCCGGCAATGAAGACAGCGTGCTGGGCAACGACATGTACCGCATCGTGCTGCGCGACCTGGTGCGCCGGCTCGATATTGCCCACGGCTTGACGCCCGTGCAGACCGAGTCCGGTACATGAACGAGGGCTTGGCAAGGGTAAATTGTTCGGTATACCGGCAGGGCGTCAAGCGCGGCGAGATCACGATCGACGAGATCGGCACGGCGCTGGAACAGCAGGATACGTTTGTCTGGCTCGGTCTGGTTGAACCGGATAATGAATTGATGGAGCGGGTACAGGAAGAATTCGACTTGCACGAACTGGCGGTCGAGGATGCCCAGAAGGCCCACCAGCGCCCCAAGATCGAGGAGTACGGCGAGACCTTGTTCGTGGTCTTGCACACGGTGACACTGGCAGGACAAACGATCCACTTCGGCGAAACACATGTCTTTGTCGGGCGTCGCTTCGTCATCACCGTCAGGCATGGGAAATCGAACGGGTACGGCAGCGTGCGCGAAAAAACCGAAAATACCCCGGCCAGGCTAGCTACCGGACCAGGCTACGTCCTGTACTCGATCGTCGACTTCATTGTCGACCATTACCAGCCCTGCATGGATACGCTCCAGTACCGCTTCCGCCAGGTGGAAAAGGACTTGTTCCTGCCCAATCCTCCGGCCGGTAACCTGGAAGAGTTTTACAATCTGAAGAACGAACTGCTGTCGTTGCAGGCGGCCGCCGGGCCGCTGACCGACGTGTGTACGCAGTTGCTGCGCTTTCACGGGGACATCATCCCCAAAGAAAACCGGATTTACTACCGCGACATTCTCGACCACGTCGCGCGTGTGACGGAGTCCGCGGACCGGGTAAGGGAGATGATCGATGCCGCCATGCAGGTAGCGCTGGCCCAGGTAACGATCCGCCAGAACGAGGTCGTCAAGCGCCTCGCTGGCTGGGGCGCCATTCTCGCCGTTCCGACAATGGTATTCAGTTGGTACGGGATGAACTTTGACGTCATGCCCGAATTGACATGGCGTTGGAGCTACCCTTGCGTCATGCTTGGGATCGTCCTGGTGAGCGTTTTTCTCCACCGTCGACTCAAGCGGGTAGGATGGCTTTAGAGCACCTGCGGCGCGGATCTGCGGCAGCACGCGTGAATGATTCGCACAACGTGCTGACGAATGTCCATTTTCAGCACTTTTAGCCTGACGTGGACGCGTGTGACAAACGCTCTGACCCAACTAACCGAAGCCATTGCGAAAAGCACCGGGAGGCCTTACTGCAGCACGCATCCTAGCGAAATGCCGATCGACGCCGCAAGCGACGTCCGGCGAAGCAAGACGACACGATCGACCTTTCTTAAGAAACAGTCGTATGTCAGCTTTCAAGCATGACACGGTATCGACAAGCGTACTTTGTGACACACCACAGTTTCGGCGAAGCAAACCAAGGGGAAAGTAGTCGCCGTTGAGGCAGTACAGAAGGCGACCATTTCGGGATATATTCCCACGCAGTTGCGTAGAATGGCTTGAACTGAAGTCCGTTTAAGAATTCAGCACCGCGTCGGTGACGTCCTGTCCGGCTAAGTCCTTGTTTCATATAAAGGCTTGTTTCAGATTTTATTCGGGCGAAACACATACCCACCGCAGGGATCGGACGGAAATCACGGGCAGGACAAGCTATATCGCCTTCCTCCCACGAAAGTTTGTCAAGCGAGCGCACGCAACCCTCCTGACACGCCTGCCGTGACTGCGCCATACGGCGCAGCTCCGTCCGCTCCCCGCGGCTTGCCTTACCCGCGCTTAGCGGCCGGCATAGCACCCAAGCTCGGCGCTGGTATAGGTACGGCTGCCGCCATCGTCGGTACGGACATTGACCGAGAATTGCGATCCCCATGGGAACTGGGTGCCGCTGAACGACCACAGCACCTGGCCGTTGGCGTCGGTCTTGCGCGCGTAGCTGCCCATCAAGCCGCCTTGCGCATTGGTGAACGTTAACGCGACACCCATCTGTGCAAGCGGTGTGCGCAGCGAGCCATCGCTATACGCCGTCGTGCGGATCCACAAACCCACCCGGTTGGTCAGGCTGGCGCCGCATTGCGCCTGAAAGCTGGTGGCTTTTCCCCAAGCCCAACGCGACACGTCCAGCCTGCGCGACCCTGCTATCTTGCCGTTCAACAAGGGCTCCACCGCCGCGCTGGACAGCAAGGCATTGCGCGTTTGCTGTACTGTGGCCGTCGGGTTCAGCACGCGATACAGTCCGAGCGCGCCAGCGACGTGAGGCGACGCCATCGAAGTACCGTTCTTCCAGCTGTAAGCGCTGTCCGAATTGATCACGGTGGAATAAATGCCCGTTCCCGGCGCAGCGATGTCCACCGACGTGACGCCAAAATTGGACGTCGACGACAAGATACCATCCTGCTTCAGATTGCCCACTGCGATGACGTTCTCCACGTCCAGGTTCGCCGGCCACATGAATTTTCCGTCCGTGTTGGCGCCGTTATTGCCGGACGCGGCGGCCACCATGATATTGGCGTCGCGCGCAGCCTGGAAGTATTCGATACCGTTGTTGTTGACGGTGTCGGACAAGCCTCCCAGCGAGAGGTTCACTGCCACCACGTTAATGCCGCGCTTGGTTTTCAGGTCCACCAGATAGCTGAGCGCTTCCATCACCGCGCTCGAGGGGCAGCTGCCGCCGCCGCTGCATACTTTGACGGGAATGATCTTTACCCCGCCGTCGCCGCAGATGCCTGCCACGCCCAGGCTGTTGTTGCGGCGCGCGGCGATCGTTCCGGCCACGTGCGTGCCGTGCGAGTGATCATCCTCCGCGTTACTGGTGTGGCTATAGAAATTCCAGCCCCTGACGTCGTCGATAAATCCGTTGCCATCGTTATCGATACCATCGCCGGCTTTTTCGCCGCCATTGATAAACATGTTGTCCTTCAAGTCCTCGTGCGTGCTGCGTACACCGGTATCGAGCACCGCCACGTACGCCGGCTGTGTCGTCTTGCATGCATAGCCCTGCTGCCAGAGCGCGGCCACGCCGGTGCCGAACGGATTGGCGGGGGTGGTGGTGGCGCCGTGCACGCCCCACAGGTTGTTGAATGCCGCATCGTTGGACGGTGCGGTGTCTTGCAACTCCAGCATCCAGTCCGGCTGGACATCTTCCACCAAGGGGTTGCGGCGCAGTTGCGCGATCGCCGATGGCACGCTCCACAAACGGTTCAGATTGACCAGTTCGTAGCGATCCATGCCGCGCGTGCGGGCACGATCCGCGGCGCCAGCCAGGCTGTAATCCGTGGCGCTGGCCAGGCTGCGACCGTGGCGCCCGCCGTGCAAGCGCTTACGGCTGGTCGGCGTGATGGCACGCATTGCCTGCTCCTTGTCGGCTTCGGTAGCGTCGCTGCGGAACTTGACGATCAGACGCGTGCGGTCGAAGCGCTGCGATCCTTCCATGGCGCGCAGCTCGTCAATGGAGAGGACGTGCGCGGCCGGCGCGGCGGGGGCAGCCTGCGCGGCCGAAGCCAGAGCGGCGGCCACGGCGATAACGGATGCGGTACAGGCAAGGTAAAAACGGGGATGGCGATGCATATAAGTCTCCTGCGCCACATGGGCACGTTGTTCAATCGATTTTTTGAGAATTTTCTGATTGGTAATGGCAAAGCGACGCGCCAAGGTCGTTGGCGCGTGGATCTGGTTGAAATGCGGCAGTTTTCCCGGTTTCGTACATGGCCATGCGGTTCGCCGCTGGTCATGTTTGAACCGGTCATCGAGCCTCACTTCATGAGCAATTTGCCGCGCGAGTGGCGGCCGCCCGCAACGTGTTCATGACGCGTTGGGTTCCCAGGCGCCAAAGTATGAAAGGAAAATGTGGATGAATTGTGGATTCTGCGCTAACCATTTCCTGACCTTGCACACTCTCGAAAAATGCCGCACCGTAACTGGAAGCAAGCGTACAATCCATGCACAATCATGGTCGATCAGCGCTTACGGACGCGATGCATTGCTGCCTGACCGGGCCTTCCGCGCACGACATTCCCGACCCTTCCCACGAGAAGCACAATCGACTGTCCTGGCGTCGCTTCAACGGTTCAACCTTTAGCGTTCTATGTTGTTCTCCCTCCACGCAATACGCCATCTTGTCCTGTTCGCCACATGCGTTTTGATGTGCTTTTCGGCCGAGGCCACGGACAGTGTTGCTTCGGTCAGCCTGAAGCAGTCCGGCGATCTATCTGGTGAAACACTCGGCCTGCGCTATCTGCGTGACACACGGCAGACCCTGACGATTGGTGAACTGAGAAAACTGTCGGAGGGGCAATTTTCGGTGGTGCGCCAGCGCGATGTCAATCAGCGATTCCAGCGTGGCGACTACTGGCTCAAGACATCGGTCCATAACGCTTCCAAAGCCAGCATGACGTGGGTGCTGCGGCATCCCATGCCGATCACCGACTACGTCGATTACTGGATTTTTACAAATGGCGCGCTGGTTACCCATGCCGCAGGTGGCGACCGGACCTTGATGTCGGACCGGCAGATTCCGTATCGCATCGCGAGCGTTCGCCACACGTCGGAAGCGGGACAAGTATCGGAGGTCTATATACGTTTGCGGAACAAACAGGCGGCACCGATGCATTTAGTCTTTGCACTGTCCGATGAAGTCACGTTTTTACGAAAAATTTCAAACGATCAGCTATTGATGGGTGTTCTTTACGGGATTCCCTGCGCCCTGGTCGTTTATGCGCTCTGTGGATGGTTCATCAACGGGACCCCCAGCAGCCTGGTCTACGCAGGCTATGTCCTCGCCATCATGGGTTCGTGGCTGGGAATAAATGGACAACTGGCCGAATACGTCTTTGTCGACAAGCCGGACATCGCGAACTTCATGCTGGTCGTATTTTTCTTGCTGGCGACAATTGCCAACTGTATGTTCGTGCGAGAGTTCCTGCAGACCAAGCGGTTCATGCCTCGTTTCGACAAGTATTTTGGCGGTGTCATCATTCTTGCCATCGCAGGCATCGTTTTGCGCGCACTGGGCCTTCAGGTTGCGGTGATCCAGGTGACGATCGTCTTGTTATTGACGCATGCCATTGCCCCCGTGGTGGCGATACTCGTCCTCAGAGGCCGGGCGGTTTTCACGCGCTGGTATCTGGTAGCGCAGCTGGTGTATAACGCGGCCCTGCTCATTGGAATTGCCGGGGTCCGGTTTGCGGAACTGAGTTATGAAAACTATTTTTTCTACTGCCAGCTGGCGTTTATCGCGGAAGTGGTGCTCCTCGGCGTGGCGCAGCAGGACAGGGTGCGCATCCTGCAACGCGAAAAATCGGCGTTCGAGCAGAAGTACAACACAGCGCTGCAGGTCAATAACGCTGAGTTGGCCAAACAACTTGAACAACGCACTTGCCAGCTACGGGAAGCGCAACAGCGCTCTGAATTCATGGCTGCCGTGAAAACGACAACTGGCCGCATCGCCAATGGCGAATTCGGTGTGCGCCTGGCTCCGGGGGAGTCGCCGGAGTTGGCTGACCTTGCCAGTAACGTCAACGTGATGGCCGCGTCGCTATCCCGCCTCGAAGGCGCCCGCAAACGATGGATTGCCGATATCAGCCACGAATTGCGCATCCCCCTCTTTTCCTTGCTATGCGAAACCGAGGCTTTGCTGGACGGAGTAAGAACGATCAACAAGCGCGCCATCGCTTCCATCCATGAAGAAGTGATGCGGCTATCCCGACTGGTGTCGGACTTGCATGAAGTAGCGTTGACCTATCTGCGTCCTCTGCCATGTACCTTCACAAGCTGGCAACTTGAGGCGCTGTTGATGAAGAAAAAATCCGAGTACGTGCGATACGCGCAGGAAAAAGGTCTGCGCTTTAGCGTGCACATGCCCCCAGGTGCCTTGTTGGTCAAGTGGGATAAGGGTCGCTTCGAGCAGCTGCTGGATAACCTGGTTCAAAACAGCATCAGCTATACGGATGCGCCGGGCGCTGTGACGCTGTCGATCAAGCCCGGGCCGCAGCGCGTGACCATCACCCTCGAGGACACCTCGCCCGGAATCGATCCGGCTGATGCAAAGCATCTGTTCGAGCCGCTGTACAGAGCCGATATCGCACGCAGCCGGCGCGCCGGTGGAAGCGGACTCGGACTGTCGATATGTCAGGCCATCATCCATGCCCACCTTGGGAACATCACTGCCGAGCCGTCGCCGATGGGCGGCCTGGCAATCCGAATCGACCTGCCTCATTCCACCGATAAGATATGAACCCTGCAGCGCACGAAATAGTCATTATTGACGATGAGGTAAAACCTGCGCAGGTATTAGCCGAGTATCTGCAACGGGACGGCTTCCGTACTGCGCACATCCTCGACGGGAATAGCGCGGTGGCGTACGTCAGGCAATATGCACCAAGCGTTCTGATTTTGGATGTCATGCTGCCCGGGCTCGACGGGATCGAGGTCTGCCGGGCCGTGAGAAGGTTTTCGATGGTGCCGATTATCATGTTGACGGCTCGCGTGGACGAAGCCGACCGGATCCAAGGCCTCGACATCGGCGCTGACGACTATCTTTGCAAGCCGGTGAGTCCACGCGAGGTGGTTGCTCGCGTGCGTGCCCAGGTGCGCCGGGCCGCCGGGCCGATGAGCAGGGACCAGTACACCTTCGGGTTTGTCGTGGAGGAAGCGGCACAACGCATTTGGTGGCAGGGCAAGGTGTTACCGCTTTCTCAAGTCGAGTACCGGATATTCAAGACACTGCTGTCCCAGCCCGGGAGAATTTTTGAACGGGAAGCCCTGCTCAATGCAAAGGATTGCGTTGGGCGTGCGGTCAATGACCGCTCCGTCGACAGTCATATAAAGAATATTCGCAAGAAGATCAAACCGTACACCGGAGACACCGAATTCATTTTCTCCGTCTACGGCGTCGGTTATCGTTTCGGGGATTTCTAAAAATGTGCGCGTCCCCGGGATCGAGAAGCGTCCCGCAACGTATCACGTGCTGGAAGGCCCATGCAGCGGCATGGCTGCCACGCCAGGCGTGCCGCGCCACAAGACCCGGCACGCTGCTTGCTACGACCGGGAGCGTCGCCGGGCACTGAGAGCGAGCACGCCCAACCCCAGCGCCAGCATGCCGTAGCTTGCCGGCTCGGGCACCGGGCTCATGCTGAGGACGGTCTGCTCGGTCCAGCGCAAGGTATACGATGCCGACCCGCCCGGCCAGTGGGAATGCTCCTTCGCTTCAACGCCGGTGCGCACACTGCCCCCGGCTACGCCCTCGCCCCAGGGATCGGTGCTCCATGCGGTATGAAAATTGAGGGCGCCGCCGGGGGTATAGGAGAATTCGAACAGCCCGCACATGAACACTTCGGGGCCGCACCAGCCGACATATTGCTGGCTGTTGAGGATAAAGGAAGTGACCTCGCCGACTTCAATACGGCCGTCGCCGTTGCGATCGTCGCTGTCGAAATAGCCGTACAGGCTGGCGGTGGGCCGGAACTGCCCCCCTTCTACGTGGTAAAAGCCGGTATAGGTGAATTCACGGGAGAGCGGCTCCGCGTGGGCACTGGTCGCCAGCGCGGCAGCGGCAGCGGCAATAAGTAATGAGGGTTTGAACATGGTGGTCTCCTGGAGGAAGCTATATCTTAGCGAATTAACATCACCAGACTGTCGTGCGAACGCCGCATCGTCAACAAAATAGTAGGCGCCTCGCGACGCGGTGGCTTGACAATGGCTGGCAGCGTCGGCCACCAATCGCGGGCGCTGCCGGACCATCTATCAAGCGCGCGGTCTTCGCCCGTACAGCGCTTACAATATTGTTTTAACCACCACGGCGCGCGCGCCCCGATCCCATGGCCCACATTCATCCTACCGGCTGGCAAGAGATGGCGGTCACCGGCACCGCCGTGCGCGAGATCGACACGCTGAGCTATCTCGAGACGAGGCTGGCCGATGCGCCCTACCGCATCTACCACGGCGTGCACTGGACCAACGTCGAGAATGGCTTTTCCGCCTTTGGCGAGATCGATTTCATCATCGTGGCGCCCAGCGGACGGGTGCTGCTGATCGAGCAGAAATCGGGCCTGCTGAACGAAACGGCCGATGGCCTGGTCAAGCATTACGAGGGCAAGCCGCGCAAGGTCGCCAATCACCTGATGCGCTCCATCAAGGGCCTCACCGAACGCTTCGGCGGCGAGCTGTCCATCGATTACCTGCTGTACTGCCCCGATTACATCGTGCGCAACCCGCACCTGGCGGGCATCGACCCGCGCCACATCATCGACGCCACCAATAAGGACCGGCTGGCGAAAGTGATCCGCGACATCCTGCCCATGACCGATACCGCCCCTGGCGAGCAGTTCGAGAAAGTGACGCGTTTTCTCGGCAACATGCTCAGCTTGCGCCCCGATCCCAGCGCCATGATCGGCAATGCCGCCGCCATGGTCACGCGCCTGTCCGGCGGCCTGGCCACCTGGGCCCGGCGGCTGGAATTCACCCCGTTCCGGCTGCGCGTGGTGGGTACCGCAGGCAGCGGCAAGACCCAGCTGGCCCTGGCCGAATACGCCGCCGCCATCGAGGCCGGCCTGTCGCCCCTGTACGTCTGCTACAACCGGCCCCTGGCCGATCACATCGAGCGGCTGGTCCCTCCCGGCGGACGGGTCGCCACCTTCCACATGCTCAGCGACGCGTTCCTGCGCGCCCAAGGCCACATCCCCAACTACGCCGCGCCCGGCGTGTGGGACGAGATCGAAGCGAGGATGGCCAGCGCCGAGCTGCCGGAAACCTGGAAATACGATGTGCTGATTGTCGACGAGGGGCAGGATTTCTCGCTCGCCTGGCGCGACATCCTGCTGCGCATGCTCAAGGACGATGCCCGCGCCATCTGGCTGGAAGACCCCAACCAGAACCTGTACGGCCGCCCCACGGTGCCGCTGCCGGGCTGGGTCAAGCTGCATTCGGATACCAATTTTCGCAGCCCGCGCCAGATTGTCGACATGCTGGCATCGATCGGCGCGGTGCACCCGCCGGTCGAGGCAGGCAGCCCATTCAAAGGCGCCGACATCGAGGAACTGATGTATCCCGAGGGCGATACCGAGGCGATGCTGGCGCAGACCCGGCGCGCGGTCACGCTGTGCCTGGGCGCCGGGTTCGCCCGGCACGATATTGCCATCGCCTCGTTTCGCGGACGCGAAAAGTCGGCCATCCTCCGGCTCGACAAGCTCAGCGACGCCCACACGCTGAAATCGTTCACCGGCGAATACGACCTGTTCGGCAATCCGATCTACCGGGAGGGTGGCTTGCTGGCCGAATCGGTGTACCGCTTCAAGGGCCAGTCCGCGCCCGCGGTGATTTTTACCGAAATCGATTTCGCCCAGATCGACGAACTGGTGTTGCGCAAGTTATTTGTGGGAATGACGCGGGCCAGGCTCAAGCTCGTGCTGGTGCTCAGCGAACGTGCCGGGCAGCAGTTGCTGGACCGGATCTGATGCCTGCCTTTCCGCTTGTTGCTGGCATCCGCCGAATTTGCGCAATGGGGCGCGTTCGCTTGAATCGGTGAGTCCGCCTTGAACAAGGCCGCGTATCATCCGTCAACGGCCTGTTCAGAATCACTATTCGTCACGAAATGAAGGTAATCCCCATGGAAACTTTAGCCCGCCAATCCGGCATCGACGCTGTCGGCGCCATCCCCTGGGGCACGCATTTCTGCCAGTTTTATAACACCGAAGCCGACCTGACCGAAACCCTGGTCCCTTATTTTGAAGCTGGCTTGGGCGCGGGGGAGGCTTGTCTGTGGGTCACCGGCCGCAAGTTGGAAGCGGAACAGGCCGAAGCGCTGATGATCGACGCGGTGCCGGGTTTCAAGAAGTTTATTTCCTCCGGACAAATGGAAATCGTATCGATTGCCGACTGGTACGCGCCGGATGATGTCTTCGATCCGCAAACGGTCCTGCAAGGATGGATCGACAAGGAATCGGCCGCCAAGCACAAAGGTTTCAACGGATTGCGCCTGACCGGCGACACGGTGTGGGTGGAACGGTCCGGCTGGACAAGCTTCATGGAATACGAGCGCCAGGTCAACGCCTCGTTCCGGCGCCACAACCTGGTCGCCCTGTGCACCTACTGCCTGGACAACTGCAGCGCGTCCGACGTGATCGATGTGTGCTGCCAGCACCAGTTTGCGCTGGCGCGGCGCGAGGGCGCGTGGGAACTGCTGGAAAGCTCTTCCCTGAAGATCGCCAAGGATAGCCTGATCCGCCTGAACACGGAACTCGAATCGCGGGTCGAGAGCAGGACGGCCGAACTGCTCTCGGCACTGCACGCGCGCGACGAGTTCCTGGCCATGCTGGGCCATGAACTGCGCAATCCGCTCGCGCCCATCCGTACCTCGGCCGAGATCATCCGCACGCTCACCCCTGCCGATTCGCCCATCAGCGCCAGCGCCAACATCCTGTCACGGCAGGTGGGCCACCTTACCCGGCTGGTCGACGATTTGCTTGACGTTGCGCGCGTGACAAAAGGGCAGATTCAACTCGACTTGCAGGACATCCCGCTGGCCGATGTCATCTCGGCGGCAGTGGAGCAAACCCGGCCGATCATCGATCAGCACCTGCACGCCCTGTCGGTCGCGCTTCCCGCCCGCACCATGCGCGTGCGCGCCGACGCCACCCGGCTGGCGCAAGTGTTCGGCAATCTGCTGCACAACGCGGCCAAGTACACGCCCGATGGCGGCCAAGTGTCGATCGCCGCGCGCACCGTTGGCGAGCATGTCGAGATCGCGGTACGCGACAACGGGACCGGCATTCCCGACGGCATGCTCGACGCCATTTTCGGCCTGTTTTCCCAGCTTCCACGTTCGCTGGCGCGTTCCGAGGGCGGCCTCGGAATCGGGCTGACCCTGGCCAAGCGCATCGTCGACATGCACGACGGGTCGATCGTCGCGCTGAGCGACGGGCCCAATACCGGCACCGAGATCGTCGTTCGGCTGGCCCTGGCGCAAGCGGCGCCCCGCAGCGGGCCCATGCCGCTTGCCGCAAGCCTGCCCGCGGCGGCGGCGGCGGCGACGAGCCGCATTCTGCTGGTCGATGACAATGAAGATGGACGAGAAGCCATGGGGGCGTTGCTGCAGCTTCATGGTCATGATGTTCAGTTCGCTTGTGATGGAAAAAGCGCCCTGGAAGCGGCCATCGCCTTTCGGCCGACCATCATCATTCTCGATATCGGCTTGCCGGACATGGATGGCTACGAGGTTGCGCGCAGACTCAGGGCCGGTCCGCTGGGGTCACAGACCAGGCTGATCGCACTGACCGGGTACGGGCAGTCCGGCGACATCGCCGCCGCCAGCGCGGCCGGATTCGACGCCCACATTCTCAAACCGGCGCAAATGGAAAATGTCCTGGCCGAGATTGCGGCATGCAACGCGCACTGAGAACGGGGGCATGCGCCGTGACGCTCGCGCTCATGGTGCTGTCGACCAGCGGCTGTTTCACGGCCTTTACGCCCAAGCGCGATTTCTGCACGCACGACCCCAAGGACACGGCCGTGCCCATGTGTAAGCCGACAACGCCGCCGTAAGGCTGCCGCCGAACGCGGCACCGCCCTACATCGCCTTGAACAGGTGCACGAAGGCGCGGCTGACCGGCAGTTCGCGCTGGTGGCCCCTGATGCGTAAAAACAGGCGCCCGCTCTCGTCGCGCCGGGTGCCGTCCAGGAACGCCAGGTTGATCAGGGTGGAACGGTGCACCTGCCAGAACAGCTCCGGGTCGAGCTGCGCCGCCAGTTCGGTGAGCGGGGTGCGGATCAGGTGTTCGCCCGCCTTAGTCGCCACCACCGTGTATTTGTCGTCGGCGTGGAAGAACAACACGTCCTCCACCGCGATCTGGAACGTCAGTTCCCCTTGTCCGGCGCGGATATAGCGCAGGCGCGGCTGCGCGGGCGTGGCCAGCAGGCGCGCCAGCGCGCGCGCCAGGCGGGCGTCGTCCTCGGCTGGCGCGCAGGCGGCCCGGATGCGCTCCAGGGTGCGTGCCAGGCGCTCCGTTTTCACCGGTTTGAGGATGTAGTCGAGCGCCGCATGCTCGAACGCCTCCACCGCGTGGCTGTCGTAGGCCGTTACGAAGACGACCCTGGTCGGCCCTTCGATGCCCTGCGCCACTTCCAGCCCGGTCAGTCCCGGCATCTGGATATCGAGGAAAGCCAGCTCCGGCTGCAAGGTGGCAATGCCGTGCGCCGCCTCGACCCCGTTCACGGCCACCTGCACGATCTCCAGTTCCGGCCACAGCATGGCTAGCTGCTGGCGCAGGTAAAGCGCCAGGTGCGGTTCGTCGTCGGCGATCAGGGCGCGCATCGGATACGGAAGATGAAAGAGGAAGTCATGGCGCCATTGTAGTGGTGCCGGCCGCGCCACCGCCAGCGCCGCGCGACGAATCGACGCCGGCTGCGACGGGCAGCCGTCCATTCGTCGCCACGTTTGTCGATTCGTCGTTTCGCCTGTCGATCCGTCGCCCGGCCGATGGCCGGACCGGCGCGCTCTGCCATCCTGCGGCCATCTCAACCACATGCAGGCATTCCATGTTCATTCAACGCACGCTGGCCGCTTCCCTTTTCCTGTTCCCGATCGCCGCCCTGGCGGCGCCCGATTTGACGCCGATCGAGCCGCAGATGGTCACCATCAAGGCCGGCCAATTCATGATGGGCAGCGCGCGCGCGGCCAATACGCAGCCGGTGCACAGCGTGACGCTCAAGGCATTCAGGATCGGCAAATACGAAGTCACCGCGGCCGAATTCCAGCGCTTCGCCGAGGCGACCAGGTACAAGGCGCCGCGCATGTGCCTGCAAATGGCGTCGAAGCGCTGGTTCACCAGCGTGCCCAACGAGTTCGTCGACGCCGCCACCCTGCAGTCGGTCAGCAAGTTCGAACCGGCCACCTGCATCGGCTGGAATGGCGCCGACGCCTACGTGAAGTGGCTGGCCAAGGAAACCGGCAAGAAATACCGCCTGCCGAGCGAAGCGGAATGGGAATACGCCAGCCGCGCCGGCGGCAGCGGCCGCTACTTTTTCGGCAACGATGAAACCCAGGCCTGCCGCTACGCCAACCTGGCCGACCGCTCCGCCGAAGCGGCGATCCGGCGCGACTTCGATGGCCTGGAAGCGCGCGAGCACGTGGGCGTGATTCCCTGTGACGACAAGGCGGGTTACGCCAGCATCGTCGGCATGTACGAGCCGAACGCGTTCGGCTTGCACGACACGCTCGGCAATATCGCGGAATTCGTCCAGGACTGCGAGCACGACACCTACGCCGGCGCTCCCACCGACGGCAGCGCCTGGGTCGATGCCCAGTGCAAGGCACGCTCCCTGCGCGGCGGCAGCTGGCACTGGCGCGGCTTTCACGCCAGCCACCGCGGCGCCATGCCGCCCGACTTCATCGGTGCGCTGGAAGGCTTCCGGGTGGCGGAAGATATCGTTGCGCCAGCGCCCACCGAGACCAAACCGAGTCCCTTCGATCTGGAACTGGCGCAGGCGCAGCAGGCCGAACGCGCGCGCCGCGCCGCGCTTGCCGACATCCCGCGCCCGAAAGGATGAGCCAGCGAAGCTGCTACACTATTTCCCCATGGATATTCGCAACACATTGAAGCAGGCCTTGCGCAATTCTTTGATTTTAAAGAAGCGGCGCGAGGAGCCCCTTTGGGCGCGCCTGGTGGTCGGCGCCGCGCTGGCGCTCGCGGTGGCGCTGGTGCTGATGCTGGCCTCGGTCTTCCTGATGGCGAAGGCCGAGATGAGGTGGTGGACCAGTTCGCTCTCCAACAACCTGCTGCTTGGCATCTGCGCCGCTGCCGCCATGCTGCTGCTGATGCGCGTCTGCGAACGTGTGCTGCCGCAGGCGTGGCTGAGCGCCCTGTCCGCGGGACCCGACTGGCGCCCGCTCGCACTGATGAGTGCGATCCTGTTCGCGGGGGCGGCACTGGGGGTGCGCGCCGGCTACGTGGTGCTGGGACAGCTCTACGCCTACGACATGTGGAAAAAATTGTCGGGCGCGCCCATGGTGCAGCTCAAATTCGCTATTTTCGCGGCGCTGATTTTGGCAGCCAACTGGGTCTGGTGGCAGTTCCGGGCCAAGGAAAAAGCCCTGGCGCAGCAGGCTGCCGAATCGCAGTTGCGCATGCTGCAGGCGCAGATCGAGCCGCACTTCCTGTTCAACACCCTTGCCAACGTCCAGAGCCTGATCGCCACCGACGCCCCGCGCGCCCAGCTGATGCTCGAAACGTTCACCGATTACCTGCGCGCCAGTCTCGGCCAGATGCGCGCCAGCGACAGCACGCTGGGAGCGGAGCTGGAAACCGCCCATAACTATCTGCTGCTGATGCAGATCCGCATGGGAAGCCGCCTGACCTTCTCCATCGAGGCGGACGAGACCTTGCGGCAAGCCCTGCTGCCGCCGCTGCTGTTGCAGCCGCTGGTCGAAAACGCGGTGCACCACGGTGTCGGCCCCAGGCTCGAAGGCGGCCATGTCCGCCTCGGCGCCAGCGTGCGCGATGGCACGCTGGCGATCGTGGTCGACGACGATGGCGTCGGCATCGGCCAAGCGCGCCGCGGCGTGCACACAGGCAACGGCGTGGCGCTGATCAATATCCGCACGCGCCTGGAAACCCGTTTCGGCGCGCGCGCCGCCTTGCTCATCGAACCACTGGCGCAGGGAACCCGGGCGACGATGACCTTGCCGTTCCGTCCGGCAGGCCAGGAAACCGTGAAAGACCCGGGGCCGGTTTCCTGACCGGCGTCCCAGGCTACTATCTTTTGTGTCGAATTGTTTCCAGCCCTCCTTTGGACACATTGACCGCGATGTCAGGCGCATTCCCGACATCGCGCCGAAACACCGGCGCGGTCCAATGAGTCCTCGTTGACGCAGCTTGCCATCCCGGCGGGCCACGACAACGTTCACTCACAGGAGAACATATGAACGCCATTCGAATCCGCACCGCCAGATCGCTTGTACGAACCGCGGCAGGCATCATGCTGATGGCGGGAGCAGGCTTGCTGCCGTCGGCCGCAAGCGCACAAAAGTTCGGTCCCAACGGTATCGCCCGCACGGAAACCGTACGCCACGAGTTCGACAGCAAACGGGAAGCGATCCAGGTGCGCGTCGATTTCGCGCCGGGCGCCTCGTTTCCGAAACACGCCCATCCTGGCGTTGAAATCGCCTACGTCCTCAGCGGCACGGTCGAGTATGAAATGAATGGCCAAACCATCAGGCTCCAGGCCGGCGAGTCGCTGTACATTCCGGCGGGCGTGGCGCATTCGGCGAAGAATGTCGCGGCTGGCGTGAGCGCGGAACTGGCAACCTACCTGGTGGAAAAGAACAAACCCATCGTCGTTCTCGATAAATAAGATTCTGCCAAGGAAGCAACATGAACCGATATTCCATGGCCGCGCTCGCAATCGCCGTCACGCTCGGCGTGGCGACACTCTCGATGCCGGCCGGCAGCCGTGCCGCCAACGCCGGTCCCTACAGCAGCAACTTGCCGGTACAGGGCGCCATGCCGGGTTTCGACGGCGCGGTCACGTGGCTCAACAGCGCGCCGCTGACGCCGGCGCAACTGCGCGGCAAGGTGGTGCTGGTCGATTTCTGGACCTATTCCTGCATCAACTGCATCCGCACCGTGCCGTATGTGCGCGCCTGGGCCGACAAGTATCGCGGGCAGGGTCTGGCCGTGGTCGGGGTGCATACCCCCGAGTTCAAGTTCGAAGAAGACCTGACCAACGTGAGTGCCGCCGTCGCGCGCTTCCAGATCAATTTTCCCGTTGCGGTCGATAGTCACCATCGTATCTGGCAGGCCTGGGGCAACCGCGCCTGGCCCGCCTGGTATCTGGTCGATGCGAACGGCAAGATCCGCTACCGCCAGCTGGGGGAAGGTGGATACGACAAGCTGGAGCGGGCGATCCAGTCGCTGCTGGCCGAGGCGCGCGGCGGCCCGGTCGATACCACGCTGGTCGCTCCCCCCATGCCCGCCGAGCAGCTCGCGCCCGACCTGCGCCAGCTCGATTCGGCCGAGACCTATGTCGGATACAGCCGCGCCACGAACTTCCGCTCGCCTGAACGGGTCCGCTCCGGCGTGCCGCACGACTACTCGGTGGGCGCGCTCGCCCTGAACCAGTGGGGCCTGTCCGGACGCTGGACCGTGAACGCCGAATCCGCGGTGGCCGCACAAGCCGGAAGCGGCGTCACCCACCAGTTCAGCGCCCGCGACCTGCACCTTGTAATGGGAGCCGGCGCACCCGGGCGCCGTGCGCGCATCAAGGTCACCATCGATGGCCGCGCGCCGGGCGCGGACCACGGGGCCGACATCGATGCCGACGGAAACGGCCTCGTCACGGACACCCGCCTCTACCAGCTGATCCGGCAGTCCGGAACCGTACGCCAGCGGCGCGTCGAGATCCGTTTCCTCGACAGCGGGGCCGACGTGTATGCCTTTACCTTCGGATGACGGTTCAGCGGCAGCGCGCTTGCCCGGTCATGGCGCGGGCGGCGCCTCCAGGGCGCGCAACACCAGCCGCGCTTCCAGCCCGCCTTCGGGGCGATTGTGCAAGGTCAGCGCGCCCCCGAGGGTGAGCGCCAACTGGCGTGCGATGGCAAGGCCCAGGCCAGTGCCGCCGGTGTCGCGGTTGCGCGAGCTTTCGATCCGGTAAAACGGCTCGAACACCGCCTCCAGCGCCGCCTCCGGAATGCCCGGGCCCTGGTCCAGTACCCGGATCGTGATGAGCGCTTCTCGTTCAGCGGAACGCTCCATTACGATCCGTGCCTGGCCTGCATACTTGAGGCAGTTGTCGACCAGATTCGTGACGACACGGCGCAAGGCGCCGGGACGCGTGACGAGCGGCTCGCCGGGCTGGCTGTCGAACACGACGTCGGCGCCGCTGTCGCGGTAGTCGAGCGTGATGGCGTCGAGCAGGTCGTTGGGGTCGATCGCGCGCGCCGGTTCCAGCAGGCCGTGCATGGCGCGCGCATAGCCGATCCCTTGCCGCGCCAGGTCTTCGAGCTGCTGAAGATCCTTGATGAGGCGTTGCTGCTGCGGCGATTCGTCCATCAGGTCGACGCGCAGGCGCATGCGCGTGATCGGCGTTTGCAAATCGTGCGATATCGCCGCCAGGATGCGCAGCCGTTCGTCGACGTAGGCGGCGATGCGCCGCTGCATGGCATTGAAGGCACGCGCCGCGCGCACGACCTCCGACGGTCCTTGTTCAGGCATCGGAACCGGGCGCAGGTCGGGCCCGAGCGCGTCGGCTGCCTGGGCGAGGGTACGCAGCGGTTTGATTGCCAGCCGTACCGCCAGCCAGCAGGCCAGCGCGACCAATGCCAGCTGCCCCGCCAGCATGTAGGGCAGGCGCGGTGACAGGGGCAGGCCGCGGCGCGGGCGGAAGTCGACGGTCAGCGGCTGCCCGTCCGACAGCTGCACGTGCACCTGGAATCGTTCGGGTCCGCCTTCGACCGCACGCGCGGTGAATGCATAGCCAGGCGTCAGCGCGCGCGTGACGGACGCCAGCAAGCGTGCCGAGTGCGGCGCGCGAACCGGTGGCCCGTCGCTGCCGGTGCCGGACGAAAAACGGTAGCCGCCGCGTGCAAGGCGCGGCAGCCAGGCCGCCCGCTCGGCGTGGGGCAAGCGGTCGATCAGGGCAACGGCGGTGCGCACGTCGGACTCGACGTAATCGATCATCGCCCCCATGCTCGCGTCGTTGCGTTCTTCAATCGTCAGATGGGCGGAAAGGTACTGGGCCGCAGCCAGCCCCGCCAGCAGAATGAACGACAGGCGCGTGAACAGGCTGGCCGGCGCCAGCCTGCGCAAAAGGGCGATCACGCGGCTCACATCGCGCCCGCGAGCGGCGTGACCGGGCATGACAGCACATACCCTTCGCTGCGCAGCGTCTTGATGTAGCGCGGCTCGCGCGGATCGTCGCGCAAACGCTGGCGCAGGCGGCTGACAAGAATGTCGATGGAGCGGTCGAATGCCTGTGCATCGTGGCCGTGGGTCAGCTCCAGCAACTGATCGCGTGTCAGGACACGTTGCGGATGGTCGAGGAAGACCCGCAGCAGCCGGTATTCCGCGGTGCTCAGCGCGACCGCGACATCGTCATCGGCGAGCAGATGGCGTGCCACGACGTCGAGCCGCCACGCTCCGAAGCCGATCAGGCGCGTCGATTCGGTCACCTGCATATTGGGAGGAAGCATCCGCGTGCGGCGCAGCACCGCCCGGATGCGCGCCAGCAGTTCGCGCGCCGCGAACGGCTTGGCCACATAGTCGTCGGCGCCCAGCTCGAGGCCGACAACGCGATCGGTTTCATCGTCGCGCGCGGTGAGCATCAGAATCGGAATGGCGCGGTGCTTGCCCGCCCTGATTTCGCGGCACAGGACGAGCCCGTCGTCGCCAGGAAGCATGATGTCGAGAACGATGACGTCCGGCGTCGACCGTTGAAGCGCCGCCCGCATCGCGCGGCCGTCGGCCACTGCCGTACAGCACAGGCCCTGTTTTTCGAGATAGGTACTGAGCAACTCACGAATGTCCCGGTCGTCGTCCACGATCAGGACATGATCGGTCTCTCCCACGCTTTGTCTCCTTTGGTGGCTTAATGGCGGCAGGCAGCCGGCGCTCGCCGTGCTGCCAGCCTGATTGCTGAACGGAAGCCGTGCATGTGCGCTCAGCGCGCTTTTGCTTTTTTGTAGACGCCGTCGGCCAGGGAGGACTTTTCATCGGCGACCACCAGGCCTTCCTTACCCACCTTCAATTCCAGCGACGCGAACGCGGTCATGGCCGAGATGGGATTGGTCAGGCGAAATCCGGCGATGCGGGCTTTGGCGCGCTCGGGCGTCACCGCCAGCCATTGCCACTCTTCCTGGCTGTTACTGCGGCGCAGGCCGGTACGGGCCCAGACTTCGCCGGCCGGCATGGTCACGGTCGCCTCGCCATTTTTGGGGTTGGTATTGGTCACCGCGCTCTTGCCCGACTGCGCTTCAAACTTGACTTCGATGTTCTTCAAAAAAATGTCGGCCGTGCTGGCCACCGCGACCCAGGTGCCGGCCTCGGGTTCTTTCTTCGCCTTGAACTCGCTGTCGGTCTCGAGGCGGAATACCATTGGATTCTTTACCGGCGTGAGCACGATGAGCTCGTTCTTGATCTCCCAGACGCCCTCGGTGCCATCGTCTTGCGAGCCATAGATGAGCATGAACTGGAATTTGCCGTTCTTGCCCAGCCACAGCTCGGAACCGACTTCCCTCACCCCTTGCAGAAAGTAATTTCCGGGAAGTTCGTTGATGTCAGGCGGTGCGGCGAACGACGTCAGGCTGGCCGTGGCCAGGACGAGAGCGGACAGGAGCGGAAGGGTGCGCATGGCAATGTTTCCAGTTCAATTATAGAAACAGCATTCTACGCCAACGCCCCATCCCTGCGCCTGAGTCTCAGGGCTTGTCGTGCTGGGCACTGTCGACCTTGCGCAGCTCGGCGGCGCTGTCCTTTTCCTGGTCCGCTTTCGCAAAATCCTCGGTGCCCGCCACGGCGCCCCCTATCACAACACCTTGCCTGCGGCACGCCGGCGCAGGTAACGCCGTAACGCTTCGCTGGGCGTCTTGAGGGCGGCGGCGCAGCGTCCGGCGTCGCCGCCGCTGGCCGCCAGCGCCGCCTCGATCTCGGCCGGTGCGATCGCGTCAACCTGGCGGATGGCGGGATGCGCCTCGATCAGCTTGTACATCGATGGGCGCGACACCCCCAGCGCCAGCGCCGCATTGCGGATCAGCCAGCCGTTCGCCTCCAGCGCGTCCAGCACCGCCTGTCCGCTCACCTTGCCCAGCCTGACGCGCGCCGGCCGGCTCGCCACTCCAGCCGCCACGCCCGGCACCAGCGCATCGAAGGCCAGCGGCTCGCCCGCCTGCGCGGCGCTCAGGGCGCGCTGCACCACGCTGCCGAGCTGGCGCACATTGCCGGGCCAGTCGTAGTTGCACAGCTGGCTGATGAAGGCCAGCGGCAGTTCGGCGGCGCTGCCGGTGCGCGCGCTCCACGCCTGCATGAAGTGCAGCGCCAGCACGCCGATATCGCAGCGCCGCTCGCGCAGGGGCGGCAGGTGCACCACCAGCGCTTCGAGACGGCGCAGCAGACCCTGATGAAAGCCGCCGTGCTGCAGATCGTGGTCGCTGGCGCCGATCAGGCGCGCCCTGGCCGCCTCCTTGACGCGCGCGCCGGGCGGGCGGTACTCGCCGGTCTGCAGCACGCGCAGCAGCATTGCCTGCACCGCGCGCGGTGCCGTGCCTATCTTGTCGAGAAACAGGGTGCCGCCGCCCGCCCGCGCGAAGGCGCCCGTTTGCGCGCCGAACAGGTCGGCCACCGCCTGCGTTTCGCCCAGGGTCGCCATGTTCACCGTCGCCATCGGGCCGTGGCCGCGCGCGCTGGCTTGATGGATCGCCTGCGCGGCGAGTTCCTTGCCGCTGCCGGCTTCACCCAGCAGCAGCACCGGCAGGTCGGTCGCGGACACCTGCCGGATCAGCTCACGCACGCGGATCGCGGCGCTGCTTACCCCGTGCACGGAGGCGATGGCGCTGTGCTGCGGCAGGCGGTCCATCCAGTGCACGCACAGCAGCACAACGCCACCGAGGCCGATGACCAGGCCCGTGTCCACCTGTTCGGCTGTGCAGCGCGTGCCGGCGCCGGCCAGCATGGCTCCGTTCAGTTCCACCCGCATGCGGCTTTGCGGCAGCAGCAGGCTCACGCCATGGTCGCGATGGCGCCGCAGCCGCAGCGAATCGCGCGCGATGCGGCGGTGGCCGAGCGGCGCCGCGCTGGCCTCGGGGCCGCAGAACAGCGGCGCGAAGCGGTTGACCTCCATGTCGCCGCTGCCCGGCGCGGCGATGAACTGGTCGCCGATACGCTGCGGCTGCGGGTGCCACAGGATGGTCAGCGCCAGCCGCTGCGCGGCGCGGCCGGCGAGCGCGCAAACCGGCGAGGCCAGGGTGTTCTCGGCGTCGATGAGGGAATGGATCACGTGCGCTAGTCCGGCGTCAGGAGACGGTAGCCGACGCCGGTTTCGGTCACCAGGTAGCGCGGCTGCGCCGGATCGTCTTCGAGCTTGTGGCGCAGATGGCCCATGTAGATGCGCAGGTAGTGGCCATCCTCGCCGTGCGACGGCCCCCATACCTCGCGCAGCAGCTGCGGATTGGTGACCACGCGCCCGGCATTGGCCACGATGACCGACAGCAGGCGGAACTCGGTCGGCGTCAGGTGCACGTGCTGGCCGTCCTTGGTAATGCGGCGCGCTTGCAGATCCACGCTCACGGTACCGAAGCGCACCAGCGCGGCGGGCGCGGCGCCCGGCTGGCGCTGGCGGCGCAAGGTGGCGCGCACGCGCGCCTGCAGCTCGCCCACGCCGAACGGCTTGGTCAGGTAATCGTCGGCGCCGGCGTCGAGCGCGCGGATCTTGTCGGCCTCGCCCACCCGCGCCGACAGCACGATCACCGGCACCCCCGACCACTTGCGCAGGTCGGTGATGAAGGCGATGCCGTCACCGTCGGGCAGGCCCAGGTCCAGCACCACCAGGTCGGGCGTGCGCGTGCCTGCGTCGATCAGGCCGCGCTGCATGGTGGCTGCCTCGAACACGACCCAGCCCTCGTCTTCGAGCGCGGCGCGCACGAAGCGGCGGATCTGCGGTTCGTCTTCGACCAGCAGGGCGGTGGGGGCGGAATCAGTCATCAGGTGTATCGAAGGTTTCAGGTTCAGGGCCGGGCGGCGGGGTCCCGAGCGGCAAGGTGATCACAAGCGAAGCGCCGCCGATGGGCGACGCGCCAGCCTCGATTTTACCGCCATGTGCTTCGATGATCGCGCGGCAGATCGCCAGCCCCAGGCCCACGCCCGGTTTCGCCGATTCGCGCTCGCCGCGCGCGAACTTCTCGAACAGGGAGTCGGCCCGCCCCGCGGGGAAGCCCGGACCGTCGTCATAGACGCGCAATTGCAGCGATGCGCCGTGGCGCGCGCCGGCAACCACGATGGTCGAACCGGGCGGCGTGTACTTGGCGGCGTTCTCCAGCAGGTTGTACAACACCCGCTCGATCAGTACCGCGTCGAAGCGCACCAGCGGCAGGTCGGGCTCGAGTGCGGTGCGCACCACGTGCGTGCGCAGCGGCGCGGCGCAGGCCCGCAGCGCGCTGCCGACCACTTCTTCGAGCGGGTGCCACTGCATGTCGAAGGTGATCTGGCCGCTCTGGATGCGCGCCATCTCGAGCAGGTTCGCCACCAGGGCGCTCATGCGCAGCGCTTCGTCGTGCAGGATGACGGCCATGTCGTGCTGCGGCGCGGCCAGTGCGGGACTGGAGGCAGCCAGCGATTCCGACAGCCCCACCAGCAATGTCAACGGCGTGCGCAAGTCGTGCGAGAGCGCCGCCAGCAGCGAGTTGCGCAAGCGCTCGGACTCCATGTTCACCAGCGCGTCCTGCGCCACCTCGATGTAGTGCACCCGTTCGAGCGCGATGGCGGCCAGCGCGGCGAAGGTGTCGAGCTGGGTGCGCTGTTCGGGAATCAACATCCAGCGCTGCTGTTCCGGTTTGATGGCCAGCACGCCGCGCGTGCGCATCGGGGCCACCAGCGGCAGGTAGAACAGCGCACTGGCCGGCAGGGTGCCGGTGCCCAGGCCCGCGCTTTGCGCCTGGTCGAAGGCCCACTGGGCGATGCCCATGTCGGCCGTGGCGCCCGGCGGCGCCTGCAGGCGTCCGTCGGCGTCCGGCACCAGCAGGGTGGCGCCGGCGCGGAAGGCGCGGCCGATGGCGTCGCGCGTCATGTCCACGATCTGCTCGGTCTGCAGCGCGCCGGACAGCTCGCGCGCGAACTCGTACAGCGCGCGCGAACGGTGCTCGCGGTGCGCCGCCACGCGCGCCTGGAAGCGCAGGCCGGCCGTCAGGTGGCCGGTGATCAGGCCGACCGCCAGCATGACGCCGAAGGTAATCAGGTACTCCAGGTCGGAGACGGCAAAGTCGAAGCGCGGCGTGACGAAGAAAAAGTCGAAGCAGGCCACAGAGAGGCAGGTGCACAGCACTGACGGCCCGCGCCCGAAGCGTACCGCCACCAGCAGCACCACCAGCAGGAACAGCATGGCGATGTTGGCCAGGTCGACGTAGCCGACCAGTGGCGAGAGCAGCAGCGCGGCAGCCAGGCTGGCCGCGCCCGACCAGGCGTAGGCCGCGGCGCGCCGTTTGCCGCTGTTGAACGCCAGGGTGACCGTGTTCGTTTCCGGCGCCGTCGCGGCCGCACGCGGCTGGCCGCCGCCGACTTCGATCAGGTCGATGTCCGGTGCGATGCTGGCGATGCGGGCCCGGTGCGCGCGCCGCCAGGGCCAGGACGGGTGCGCGCGCGCCAGTAGCACCTTTGACATATTGTGCTCGCGCGCGTAGCCGACGATGGCTTCGGCGATGTCGCGCCCGGCCAGCACCGCCGTGCTCGCGCCCAGTTCCTGCGCCAGGCGCAGCGTTTTGAGGGTCAGTTCGCGCTGCGGCGCCGGATTGCGCTGCAGGGCGGGCGTTTCCACGTACACCGCATGCCAGTCGGCTCCCAGCTGGCCCGCCAGGCGCGCGGTGCTGCGCACCACGTGCTCCGCATCGGCGCGCGGCCCCACGCAGGCCAGCAGCGCGCCGCCGGTCTTCCAGACCGTGCCGATCGACTTTTCGATGCGGTAGGCGCGCACGTCGTCTTCGATCCGGTCGGCGGTACGGCGCAGCGCCAGCTCGCGCAGGGCGATCAGGTTCCCTTTCCGGAAGAAGTTTTTCGAGGCGCGTTCGGCTTGTTCCGGCTGATACACCTTGCCGCTGCGCAGGCGCGCCAGCAGTTCGTCGGCCGGCAGGTCGACCAGCACCACTTCGTCGGCGCCGTCGAACACGGTGTCGGGCACCGTTTCGGCCACGCGCACGCCGGTGATGCCGCCAACGACGTCGTTCAGGCTGTCCAGGTGCTGGACGTTCACCGTGGTGAACACGTCGATGCCGGCCGCCAGCAGCTCGTCCACATCCTGCCAGCGCTTGGGGTGGCGCGAGCCGGGCGCGTTGGAGTGGGCCAGCTCGTCGACCAGGATCAGGGACGGCGCGGCGGCCAGGGCGGCATCGAGGTCGAACTCCCGCAGCGCTTTGCCGCGATGGACGTGCGTGGCCGGGCCGAGGCGCTCAAGGCCATCGAGCAGGGCGGCCGTTTCGGGGCGGCCATGGGTTTCGAGCACGCCCACCAGGACGGCCACGCCGTCGGCGTTCAACTTGCGCGCGGCGGCCAGCATGGCGTACGTTTTGCCGACGCCGGCCGACGCGCCGAAGTAGATGCGCAGCCTGCCGCGCGCCGCTTTGCGTTCGTCGGTCTGGACCTGGGCCAGCAGGGCGTCGGGGTCGGGGCGTTGGGTTTCAGTTGGGGACATGGCCGCCTTTGCTACTAATCCGGCTGAGTATACGCCCTGTCCAGCGCGAGATTGAGGGCCAGCACATTCACCCGCGCCTCGCCGAACACGCCCAGCACCGGCATGATTGCCAATTCCCCGATCAGCGCCTCGACCCGCTCGCGCGGCAGCGTGCGCGCACGCGCCACCCTGCCGGCCTGATAGCGCGCCGCCGCCACGCTGATTTCCGGATCGAGCCCGCTGGCCGATGCCGTCACCAGGTCCACCGGCACCGGCGCCGCATTGCCTGGATCGGCCGCCCGCAACGCCGCCACCCTGCCCTTTGCCGCCTCCATCAACGCCGGGTTGAGCGGTCCCTGGTTCGAGCCCGAACTGGCGCCCGCATTGTTGGCCATCGGTCCGGTCGCCGACGGACGCCCCCAAAAGTATCCGGGCGACGAAAACGATTGCCCGATCAGGCTCGATCCGACTGTCTTGCCGCCCTGCGTCACCAGGCTGCCGCGCACCTGTTCGGGGAAGGCGACATAGCCGATGCCGGTCACCGCCAGCGGATACAGCCCGCCCACGACCAGGGTCAGGGCGCCGAACAGCACGACGGCGGGGCGAAAAGTGGTTTTCATGAAGATGTCCTTTCTAGACCAGGTCAAGCGCCGACAGCAGCATGTCGATCAGCTTGATGCCGATGAACGGCAGCACGATGCCGCCCCCACCGTAAATGAGGATGTTCCGGCGCAGCAGCGCCGCCGCGCCGATGGCCCGGTACCGCACGCCCCTGAGCGCCAGCGGAATGAGCACCACGATAATGAGCGCGTTGAAAATCACGGCCGACATGATGGCCGAATCCGGACTGGCAAGCTGCATCACGTCGAGGCTTTTCAGCTGCGGATAGGTGCCCACGAATGCCGCCGGAATGATGGCAAAATACTTTGCGATGTCGTTCGCGATCGAAAACGTGGTGAGCGAACCGCGCGTCATGAGCATCTGCTTGCCGATTTCGACAATTTCGAGCAGCTTGGTCGGGTTCGAATCCAGGTCGACCATATTGCCCGCCTCCTTGGCGGCCTGCGTGCCCGAGTTCATGGCCACCGCCACGTCGGCCTGGGCCAACGCCGGCGCATCGTTGGTGCCGTCGCCGGTCATCGCCACCAGCCGGCCCTCGGCCTGGTAGCTGCGGATCAGTTTGAGCTTGTCTTCCGGCGTGGCCTCGGCCAGGAAATCGTCCACGCCGGCTTCGGCGGCAATGGCGGCGGCGGTCAGCCTGTTGTCGCCGGTGATCATCACGGTCTTGATGCCCATGCGGCGCAGTTGCGCGAAGCGCTCGCGGATGCCGCCCTTGACGATATCCTTCAATTCCACCACGCCCATCACGCGGCCATCGTCGACCACCACCAGCGGCGTGCTGCCGCGGCGCGATACATCGTCAACCGTGCGCGCCATCTCGGGCGGATACGGCAGGCCAAGCGCCTCCACATGCTTTTTCACCGAGTCGGCGGCGCCCTTGCGCACCTGGCGCGCGCCAACATCGATGCCGCTCATGCGCGTGTTGGCACTGAACGGAATGAACTTGGCCTGCAGGCTGGCCATGTCGCGTTCGCGGATATTGAAGCGCTGCTTGGCCAGCACCACGATCGAGCGCCCTTCGGGCGTTTCGTCGGCCAGCGACGCCAGTTGCGCCACATCGGCCAGTTCCTGCTCGCTCACCCCCGGCGCGGGAAAGAAGGCGGCGGCCTGGCGGTTGCCCAGGGTGATGGTGCCGGTTTTATCAAGCAGCAGCACGTCGACGTCGCCCGCCGCCTCCACCGCGCGGCCCGAGGTGGCGATGACGTTAGCGCCCATCATGCGGCTCATGCCGGCCACGCCGATCGACGACAGCAGCGCGCCGATGGTGGTCGGAATCAGGCACACCAGCAGCGCGATCAGCACCGTCACGCTCACCGGCTTGCCCGCGCCGGCGGCCGCCACGCCGAACAGCGAAAACGGCAGCAGTGTCACGGTGACGACCAGGAACACGATACTCAAGGCCACCAAAAGGATGGAGAGGGCGATTTCGTTGGGCGTCTTCTGGCGCCTGGCACCTTCCACCATCGAGATCATGCGGTCGAGGAAAGTCTCGCCCGGGTTGACCGACACCCGTACCACCAGCCAGTCCGACAGCACGCGGGTGCCGCCGGTGACGGCCGAAAAATCACCGCCCGACTCGCGGATGACCGGCGCCGATTCGCCCGTGATGGCGCTCTCGTCGACCGAGGCCACGCCTTCGATGACTTCACCATCGATCGGGATCACATCGCCCGCTTCGACCAGGATGGTATTGCCCTTGCGAAGATCGGCCCCGGGAACCGGCAGCCAGGTGGTGCCGTACTTGGGCGTGGCCAGCTGCTTGGCGCTGACCGTCTGCTTGAGCCCACGCAGCGAGGCGGCCTGCGCCTTGCTGCGCCCTTCCGCCAACGCTTCGGCGAAGTTCGCGAACAGCACGGTGAACCACAGCCAGACGCTGATGGCGAGGATGAAACCACTTTTCGTATCGCCCTTGCCGGCAACGGCCTGGAAGTACATCAAGGTGGTGAGGATGCTGCCGACGTAGACGACGAACATGACGGGGCTGCGCAATTGCGTGCGCGGTCCCAGCTTCATGACGGCGTCGAGGATGGCCGGGCCGATCAACGCCGAATCGAACAGCGTGAGCGTCTTGCGGGTGGTAGCTGCCGGTGGCAGCGAGAGGGCTTGCGACATCATATGCTCCGCATGAAGTTATTTGGTATAGAGCTGCAAATGCTCGACAACGGGGCCGAGCGCCAGCGCCGGGACGTAATTGAGCACGCCCACCAGCAAGACCACGCCGACCAGCAGGCCGACGAAGACCGGACCGTGCGTGGGCATGGTGCCGGCGTTGGCTTGCAGGCGCGGCTTGGCGGCCAGTGCGCCGGCAATCGCCAGCACCGGCACGATCACGGCAAAACGCCCGAACCACATGGCAATGGCCAGCATGGTGTTGTAGAACGGCGTATTGGCCGACAAGCCAGCGAAGGCGCTGCCGTTGTTGTTGGCCGCCGAACTGAAGGCGTACAGGATCTCCGAGAAGCCATGCGCGCCGGGGTTGGCGATGCCGGCGCGGCCCACGTCGAGCATCACCGCCAGCGCAGTCCCGCACAGCACCAGCACCGGGGTAACCAGGATGGCGATCGAGGTCATTTTCATTTCATAGGCCTGGATTTTCTTGCCCAGGTATTCCGGCGTGCGGCCGATCATCAGCCCGGCGATGAAGACCGCCATGATGGCGAATATCAGCATCCCGTACAGGCCCGAGCCGACCCCGCCGAACACCACTTCGCCCAACTGCATGAGCAGCATCGGCACCATGCCGCCGATGGGGGTGAACGAGTCGTGCATGGCGTTGACGGCGCCGCAGGAGGCCGCAGTGGTCACGGCGGCGAACAGGGACGATGCGGCGATGCCGAAGCGCGCTTCCTTGCCTTCCATATTGCCCCCGGCTTGGAGGATGCTCGCACCCTGGTCGACGCCCAGCGCCGCCAGTTGCGGATGCACGGCCTGTTCGGCGCTCATCACCACGCCGGCGGCGACCACGAAGATCAGGCTCATGGCCCCGAGTATGGCCCAGCCCTGGCGCAGGTCGCCGACCATGCGCCCGAAGGTAAAGCACAGCGCAGCCGGAATGAGGAAAATCGCCAGCATCTGGGCAAAGTTCGACAGCGCGCTGGGGTTCTCGTACGGGTGGGCCGAGTTGGCGTTGAAGAAGCCGCCGCCGTTGGTGCCGATCAGCTTGATGGCCTCCTGCGAGGCGACCGGGCCCATGGCGATGGTCTGGGTGGTGGCAACCTTCGCTTCGGTCACAGTCCGGCCGTCGGCACCCGAGGTGGAGACCGAATAGGCGACCGGCTCCATCAACTGCACTTCCTGGTAGCTGTTGAAGTTCTGGACCACGCCCTGCCCCATCAGGAATACCGCGAACAGCAGCGACAGCGGCAGCAGCACGTACAGGGTGGAACGGGTGATATCGGCCCAGAAGTTACCGATCGACGCCGCCGAGCGCGCGCTGAAGCCGCGCATCAGGGCGAAAGCAACGGCCATGCCGGTGGCGGCTGAAAAGAAGTTCTGGCCCGTCAGCGCCACCATTTGCGTCAGGTAGCTCATGGTCTGTTCGCCGCCGTAGCCCTGCCAGTTGGTGTTGGCGACGAAGCTGACAGCGGTATTGAACGAGGAATCGGGGCTGACATTGGCCAGCGCTTGCGGATTGAGCGGCAAGAAGGTTTGCAGGCGCTGCACGCCATACACGAACAGGGCGCCCAGGCCGTTAAACACCAGCAACGCAGTCGCATAGGATTTCCAGCCCATCCCAGTGCCAGGCGAGACGCCGCCGGCGCGGTACAGCAGCCGCTCGACCGGCGCCAGCCAGTCCAGGCCCGGTACGCGGTCGCCCGCGGCGACTTGGGCCAGCAGGCGGCCCAGCGGGTACGCCAGCGCCAGCAGCGCGGCCAGGAAGGCGCCCAGGAGCGCCATCGATTGCATGGTCATTACAGGTCCTCCGCGTTCAGCAGCGCATGCACCAGGTAGACCAGCAGGCCGGCGGCGACGAGCCCGCCTATATAAACAGGTTCCATTATTTCTTGTCCCCCAGTGTGGCGCAGCCGGCTGCAAAGGCGCAGGCCAGGCCGAAAAAGAGCAGGAGCGCTCCAATGAAAATCAGGTCCATATCACCCTCGAACGAATTGGTTTTGTTATTGATGAGCGTAGCGGCAAGCGTCTAAAAATGGTGTAAAGAGTTGCTGCGCAGGTGTAAACAAAGCGTAAACGTCCTTGTTAAAAGGTCTTGCTGACGGTCAGCAGCAGCGCGCGTTTTCCAAGAAAGCTGCCGTTCGCGGGCGAGGCGTAGGCGGCCTTGGCGGCGGTGCTGCCGACGGCGGCCAGCGCCACGCTCGCCCATGCGAAGTCCTTGGTCATGCCGATCTTGTAGTCGGTATAGCTGGCGGCGCTGTTGTGGGCCACGCGCTGGCGCCCGGCGTGCAGGTTGAGCACGAGGCCGTTGCCGAGATCCGGATTGGCGGCCAGGTCGAGATAGCCGCTGCGCTTGCTGTCCACGTAGCCGAACAGATTGGTGAGCGCGCGGGAATATTTGACCAGCGCGATGCCCCAGGACAGCTGGCCGTAGGCCTCGGTGGTATTGGCGTTGGCCAAGCCGGGCACGCGACCGAGCTTATTGGATGGGTAAACGTAAGTCAGTATGCCGGCGTCGTAGCCGATGCCGGGTGCCAGTTCGCCACGCTTGCCGCCATAGATATCGAGCTCGACCTTGCCCTTGCCGCCGGCGTCGCTGGTCCACTTGATGGTCGAGGTCCAGGCGCCCGCGTACCAGCCGGATGGCTTGTGGACCAGGTCGGCCCCGCCCTGCAGCGCGGGCTGGAGGCGGGTTTGCGAGATGCCGCGATAGCGGTAGTCGCTGGTGAGGGCCGCGTTAAGACTGAACTCGGTCGCTGCCGATGCGGCCTGGGCGGCAAACGACAGCAGGGCTGCGAGTAGGGCGATCTTCATGGTAGTTCTTTCTTTGCTGTAGTGGAAAACGGAGACACAGCAAATGGTATCGACGCGGCCGTAAAAAATTTCTAAAGAGTCAGTGCGCTGCCGTAAAGGAAATGTAAAAATGCAAGACTTCAACCAGAAGGCGGGATGCAGATGAGACGACGAGTACTACTGGCCATCATGCTGGCCTGCTGCGCAGTGGCGCAGGCACGGCCGGACGAGAAAGCGTTGAGCGCCAGGCTGCAGGCGCTGCATCGGGACGCGGGCTTTCCCGGGTTTGCGGTGGCCACCGTCAACAAGGATGGGGTGACGTACCGGCACGGCTTCGGCTACGCCGACCTGGGCGCCAGGCGGCCGTACCGGACCGATACCGTGCAAAACGTCGGTTCGGTCAGCAAGACCTTCGTGGGGGTGGCGCTTGCCAGGGCGATCGAGCTGGGTTACTTCACCCTCGATACCGAGATCAATGCGGTACTGCCCTTTCGCGTGGATAATCCGCATGCGGACGCCGGACCGATCACGATCAGGCATCTGGTCACGCATACGTCCGGCATCGTCGACGACGATGAGACTTACGGGCACTCGTACTACCTGAACGCGTATTCGGACCGCCGCAGTCCCTTGCTCAAGCGTTTCACACAGGAGTACACCGTGCCGGGACGTGCCGATACGTCGCTCGATGGTTTTCTTCGGAATTACCTGGCGGCCGGCGGGCGCGACTTCAAGGCGAGCAATTTCAGCGCGGCGCCGAGCGGCAGCACCTACGAGTACTCCAACATCGGCGCGGCGCTGGCCGCCCATCTGGTCGAACTCAAGAGCGGACAGCGCTTCGATGCGTTCTGCCAGACCCATATTTTCCAGCCGCTGGGCATGCGCCATACGGGTTGGTCCATCGATGCGGGGCTGGCGGCGCGCCATGCGCGGCTGTACAACACCAGCAAACAGGCCTATCCGCTGTATTCGCTCATCACCTATCCGGATGGCGGCCTGATCACTTCCGCCGACGACCTGGCCATCTTCCTGGTGGAAATGATCAAGGGGTATCGGGGGGAGTCGGCCTTGCTCGGCAAAGCATCGTTCCGGCTGCTGTTCGACAAGCAGTTCGCCGACAATGCCATTCCCGCCGATAGCCCGAAAGGCGAACCGAATGGCGGTGTCTTCTGGCGCTACGAGGCCAACGGGCAGATCGGGCACTCGGGCAGCGATCCGGGCGTGACGACGTTCATGGCGTTCGATCCGGTACAGGGGACGGGAAAGATCTTCCTGACGAACAGCGATTTCGGCGATGCGAACGAGGGCAGTGCACCGCGCGCCATGACGAAATTCAAGGCCATCTGGTCGGCACTTGATCGATAGCCGGGGAGAACCGGCGGACCGCCATGGAAAGGCGAGGAAGCATGCCGGATCAGGCCCGAAGTTCGTTCACGAGATTTGATGCATGTTGCAAAAAAGATGCTTTACTATCCTCAATGAGGGTATATATTCACTCACATGAAGCTGCGATTCAGTCTCCGGTTTCGAGAATCCCCTTCGACAGATCGAACATGGTGGAGCGCCTTGAGCATGCAGGTTTTCCATGGCGAAAGTGCGAGCTGACGTGCTTGCTGAAGTCAGGCAGCGCGGAAGCACCCAAGCGCGCAAATTCATCAAGATAAAGACCTCGGCGTGATAATAAGCAACATTTCTATCTAACCTTCGGGGGATGTGCAATGAGCAGCTACTATCAATTTTTATTGACGAGCTGCATTCTGGTTTTGCTACCTATTATCCCAGCCGTTGTTATATTCAAGGCATGTCCCCAACCGCAGAACAGCGCTGAAGGCGAGGGAACACTGTATGGCATGCGCTGGAAGTTTGGCGGCGCGTTCGCCGCCTATCTGGTTGTGGCGCTAATGGTCCTGAGTGCGAACAAACATTGGTTTCAGGCCAGAGAAGTGGAGGTGTGGACTGTGCGCGGCGCGGTAAATGCTGGAAATATTGATATCAAAAACGTGCTGGCCGTGCGCAGCTTGCCGCAGACGCTGAGCGTGGAATCCGACGGCTCCTACGAGTTCAAGGTCATTGTCCAGCGTTCGGGCGACGTCCTCAATTTTCCGAAGGTGTTGTTCGAACTGCGGAGCGAATGCCGCGAGCGGCGCACAGTGAGACTCGATGGCGTCAATTCCGCAGGCACCTTCGATGTGCTGAAGTCCGAAAATAAAATTGATATCAAACGCAACGATGCGGACCGCTCGATCGAAGTCAGCCCCATCGTACTGGGGCGAATTACCGACGCAAATTGCACGTCCATGAAGGAGTGAATATGCGATTTTTCTTGCATGGTCTTATTGTGCTGCTCATTGCTGGATCAAGCCATGCCGCGGATTTGCCGAACGCACACCAACTGACTCACCGGAAAAACTATTCGGTGGTTTTTTTGGATGACTATAATTTGGGCAAGATTAACCTGGCGTGCACACTCCCCACCGGCGTTCCTGTGGGCATCGTTTTGGTCAGTGATACTGCCGACTTCCGGTTTGTGGCTGTGAAGTTACCTCAAGGTGCCGCTATTTTGGCTAATCAGCATGAGCTGAAGCGAGCGTGGGTACCTTACGCGGTGTATTCTTTTTACCGCGAATGCGCGCTTCACGTCATGTCCAAGGTGACTGCAACAGGAATCGACGATGCCGACAACCTTACCATGTCGCTCTCCCGTGCCGCTGAATGCCTTGCTGTGATCCCGACGCTGAACGTCTTTTCCAATCCAAAAGACGTCTCGTTGTCGAGAATTTCATTCCAGTTGAAAGATGAATATGGGGAGCGCGTCGGATCATCCCCGGCGGAACTGGAACGCTGTCGCAATCCAAAATTTTCTGCGGATGTCGCGACCAAGGAAATGAAGAAACGGTAGGAACCCGCCGGCGTTTCAGAAACTGCACAGGACTGGAACGGCATCCGGACTCGTTCTTGAGACCCGCAAGCGCAGGCGGCAGCCCGAACCTCGGACAAGTTCAGGCACGCCGTTCATGAATGCAGGCTTAACCCAGCGACAGATCGTCGAGGATCGGGCAGTCCGGGCGATCGTCGCCGTGGCAGGCGCCAGCCAGTTTTTCCAGCGTGCGCTTCATCGACTGCATGTCGTTGATTTTTCTATCCAGCTGCGCGATATGCTGCTTCGCCATCGCGCGCACATCCTTGCTGGCGCGCTGCTTGTCCTGCCACAAGGCCAGCAAGGTCTTGATCTGTTCCAGCGAAAAACCGAGCTCGCGGCTGCGGTGAATGAACTGCAGCACCTGCACATCGCGTGGCCCGTACACCCGGTAGCCCGCATCGGTGCGCTGCGCCTCGCCAATGAGCCCGATCGATTCGTAATGCCGGATCATCTTCGCCGACACACCGGACGCCTTGGACGCCTCGCCGATATTCATCATCATGTTTTTCCTCCCGCAACCCAGCGCTTGAGCAGCAGCGCATTGCTCACCACAGACACGCTGGAAAACGCCATCGCCGCCCCGGCGATCATCGGATTAAGCAGACCGAACGCCGCCAGCGGCACCCCGATCACATTGAACACAAACGCCCAGAACAGGTTCTGGCGAATCTTGCCGTAGGTGCGGCGCGAGATGTCGATGGCGTCGACCAGCAGGCGCGGATCGCCCCGCATCAGGGTCACGCCGGCCGTATGCATCGCCACGTCGGTACCGCTGCCCATGGCCACGCCGATATCGGCCGCTGCCAGCGCCGGCGCATCGTTGATGCCGTCGCCCACCATTGCCACCCGCTCGCCCTTGGCACGCAGGGCCGCGATGATGGCTGCCTTGCCCTCGGGCAGCACCTGCGCGTGCACCTCGTCAATGCCGAGCTGGCTGGCGATGTGATGCGCGCTGCCGGGATTGTCGCCACTGAGCATCACCGTGCGGATGCCGGCCGCGTGCAGGCGCTCGATGGCTTGCCGGCTTTCCGGCTTGAGCGCGTCGCCAAAGGCGAGCATGCCGAGCAGGCGCGGGCTTTGCGCGGCTTCGGCCAGCCACGACACGGTCTCGCCGGCCTCCTCGCGCGCCTGACCTTGCGCGGCCAGCGGAGCGATGTCGATACCGTGCTTGCGCATCAGGGCCGCATTGCCCAGCAATAGCTGCCGGCTATCCACCGTGGCGGTGACGCCCAGTCCGGCCAGGGCGCGCGTGCCCGTCGCGCTCGCCGGCATGATGCCCGCCGTCCGCGCCGCGTCCCCGACAGCGCGCGCGAGCGGATGCTCGCTGCCCTGCTGCACGGCGGCCGCCAGCGCCAGCAAGGCTTGCTCGTCGCCCTGCGCGGCCACGTACGCGGTCAGGCGCGGCTTGCCGGCGGTCAGCGTGCCCGTCTTGTCGAAAGCCACCACGGTGACGCCATGCAAGAGTTCCAGCACCTCGGCATCCTTGATCAGAATGCCGTATTTGGCGGCAACGCCGGTACCGGCCATGATCGCCGTCGGCGTGGCCAGCCCCAGCGCGCACGGGCAGGCAATGACCAGCACCGCCACCGCGTTGAGCAGCGCCGCGCTCCAGTCGCCGTTGGCCAGCCACCAGCCCAAGAAGGTGACCAGCGCGATGACGATAATCGCCGGCACGAACACGGCGCTGACCTTGTCCACCAGGCGCTGAATCGGCGCCTTGGCCGCCTGCGCGTCCTCGACCGCGCGGATGATGCGCGCCAGCACGGTTTCGGTGCCGATGGCGCTGGCGCGGGCGAGCAGGACGCCTTCGCCGTTGACCGCCCCGCCGATCACGCGCGCGCCCACCGCCTTGCTCACGGGCAGGCTTTCACCGGTCAGCATCGATTCGTCGGCATGGCTGGCGCCTTCGATGACGGTGCCATCCATCGGAATGCGCTCGCCGGGGCGGATCACGACCTCGTCGCCGACCTTCAGTCTAGCGATCGGGATGTCGCTGTCCACGCCGTTGCGGCGCACGCGCGCCGTTGCCGGCCGCAGGGACTGCAAGGCGCGGATCGCTTCGGTGGTCTGGCGCTTGGCCCGCGTTTCCAGCCACTTGCCGAGGCGCACCAGGGTGATCACCACGGCGGCCGCCTCGAAGTACAAGTGCGCCCCATGATGCTGCGGCTGGCCGAGCCACTGGTACAGGCTCAGGCCGTACGCGGCCGAGGTGCCGAGTGCGACCAGCAAGTCCATGTTCCCGCTTCTGGCCAGCAACGCTTTCCATGCGGAACGGTAGAAGCGCGCGCCGATCCAGAACTGCACAGGCGTGGCCAGCAGCCATTGCACCCAGGCAGGCAGCATCCAGTCGATGCCCACCGCGGCCAACAGCATGGGGGCAAGCAGGGGGATGGTCAGAGCGGCGGCAATCGCGATTTGCGCCGGTTCGGACAGAGCGCGTGGTGGCGCGGGCGGTGGCGCTGACAGTGGCATTGCGTCGGCCGGCGCACTGGCCGTGTAGCCGGCGCGCTCGACCGCCGCAATCAGCTGGGCGGGGTCGAGCGATTGGCCGGCGCCGGTAACCAGCACTTTCTCGGTTGCCAGATTGACGGTGGCGCCCTGCACGCCCGGCACCGCACGCAACGCTTTTTCGACCCGTCCTGCGCACGAGGCGCACGTCATGCCACCTACTTCCAGCGACGTTTCAAACGCACCCCGCTTGTCCTGCATTGTCGTGGTAGTCATTTCTTGCTCCTTCTACATGCGCATGCCACCATGATTAAGCTTCCCATTATAGTAAGGTCAAGCGAAAAAACCGCTTGACCTTCCCACTGTGGGAACGTCGACAATGACGTTTGTCATATCCACCACCAGGAGTTCCGCCATGATCAAGCTGAGTATCCCCGACATGAGCTGCGGCCATTGCGCAGGCGTCATTACCAAGACCATCAAGGAGCTGGACCATGATGCCGTCATCGCGTTCGACATGCCGGCGCGCACGGCCCTGCTGAACACGACAGCGGCGCAGGAGCGCGTTGTCGCCAGCCTGGCCGATGCCGGCTACCCTGCGACGGTGGCCCGGTAAGCACCGCTGCGGCCCCGATTTTCCATGTGCTAGACTTTGCCCATGACGTCCTTGAGAACATTGCTGATCTGGCTGTTGCTGCTCGCGATCCCTTTACAGGGCTTCGCCGCGGCATCGTCGGCGCTGTGCGAGGCGGCCAGGGTACCGGTCGCGAGCCAGGTCGTCGCCAGCATGGACGAAGGCCATTGCCACCAGCCGGACAGTCCCGCCAGCCCCGCCAAGTGCAGTAACTGTGCATTCTGCTGCGTGGGCATGGCCATTGCCCCTGCATTTGCCGCGCTGGCCGATGCGCGAGCGCTCGCATCCGAACGGATAGCGTATGCCGCCGTGCACGTGACGGCGCATATTCCCGGCGGCCTGGAACGTCCCCCTCATTCCCCGATCGCCTGAATGCCCTTGGTCCGTCCGCGGACCAGCGACTTTTAACCAACACGATTGAGGTTGTCATGAATTCCCTACGCCTGATATGGCCGCTGCTGCTTGCCGCCGCGCCGCCGGCGCTGGCGCAAACGAGCGCCGCACCACCTGCCTACGACTCGGCGTTTGCCGGATACCGCACCTACCAGGAGCCCCAACCGGCATCCTGGAAGGCTACCCTCGACCAGCTGCGCAAGGCGCCCGGCCACATGGGCCACATGGGCCACGCCGGTCACGACATGAGCGCCGCCAAACAACCGGACGCACCGAAGGTTGACGATCCGCATGCCGGCCACGACATGAGCAGCATGAAAAAGAGCCCGGAGCCGGCCAAGGCCAAGTCCGACCCGCACCACGGCCACCACCACAAGGAATGACGATGCAACGATTATCGACTCCGCTGCGCCGCATCGCCCTGGCGGCCATCTGCGCCGGCGCCGCCGGCTGCGCATCGTTTTCGCCCGATGGCGGCTACGCCGAGGTGCGCCAGCTCGCGCAGCAGCGCAGCGGCGGCGCCATTCCATCCACCGCACCGGGCGCCGGCAGCGTGGAGCACCAGGTCGCCGCGCTGCTGGCCAAGCCTTTGTCGGCCGACGATGCGGTGACCGTCGCCCTGCTCAATAACCGCGGCCTGCAGGCCGGCTACGCGGAACTGGGCATCGCCGAAGCGGACCTGGTGCAGGCCGGGCGCATCGCCAACCCGGTGTTCAGTTTCGGCCGCCTGAAAAGCCATGAGGGCATCGAGATCGAACGCAAGCTGATGCTGCCGGTGATCGGCCTGCTGACGATGCCGGTCACCACGCGCCTCGAACGGCGCCGCTACGAACAGGCGCAACTGCGCGCCGCCAGCGAGGTGCTGCGCACCGCCGACGCCACCCGGCGCGCCTGGTACGGCGCGGTCGCGGCCCAACAAAGCGCCGAGTACATGGAGCAGGTGAAAAACGCCGCCGAAGCGAGCGCCGAACTGGCGCGCCGCATGGCGGTGGCCGGCAACTGGAGCAAACTGCAGCACGCGCGCGAACAGGCGTTTTACGCCGATTCGGTGGCCCAGCTGGCCCGCGCGCGCCAGACGCGCACTGTCGAACGGGAAAAACTCACGCGCCTGATGGGCCTTTCAAGCCCGACTGCCTTCACCCTGCCCCAACGCCTGCCCGACCTGCCGGCGGCCCCGCGCGAGGTGATGGATGCCGAAGCGCAGGCCATGAACAACCGGCTCGACATGCTGATGGCGCAAAAGGAACTGGCCGGACTGGCCTCCTCCCTCAGCCTGACGCGCGTCACACGCTTCGTCAACCTGCTCGACCTGAGCTACCTGCGCAACACCGGCGAAACGGGCGAGCGCGCCACCGGCTACGAGATCGAATTGCAGATTCCCCTGTTCGACTGGGGCAGCACCAGAGTGGCCAAGGCCGAAGCGATGTACATGCAGGCGGTGCACCGCGCCGCCGGTTTTGCTGTCGACGCCCGCTCGCAGGTGCGCGAAAGCTATGGCGCCTACCGCACCGCCTACGACCTGGCGCGCCACTACCGCGACGAAGTGGTGCCGCTCAAAAAACGCATCGCGGACGAGCAGCTGCTGCGCTACAACGGGATGCTGATCAGCGTCTTCGAACTGCTGGCCGACGCGCGCGAGCAGGTTGTCAGCGTCAACGCCGCGATCGAAGCGCAGCGCGACTACTGGATCGCCGACGCCGCCCTGCAAGCCGCGCTGACCGGCGCCGGCGACAGCGCCGCAGCCGCAACCCCGGCGCCACGCGCCGGCAGCGCCGCGCCGGCCCAACACTGAAAGGACATGCAACATGGTTTCACGTAGAAATTTCTTCACTGGCGCGGGCGCGGTTGCCGTCAGCACGGCGCTGGTCTCGCGCGCCGGTGCCGCTTCGCTGCCGGAAGCGGTCATCATGGACAAGGCAGCGACCCAGCCGCCGCTCATGCCGCCCAACGGCCGCCCGTACAACCCGGTGGTCACCCTCAACGGCTGGACTTTGCCCTGGCGGATGAAGGACGGTGTCAAGGAATTCCACCTGGTGGCCGAGCCGGTGGTGCGCGAAATCGCGCCCGGCATGAAAGCCAACCTGTGGGGTTACAACGGCCAGTCGCCGGGACCGACCATCGAAGTGGTGGAAGGCGACCGGGTACGCATTTTCGTCACCAACAAGCTGCCCGAACACACCAGCGTGCACTGGCACGGCCAGCGCCTGCCCAACGGCATGGATGGCGTGACCGGCCTGACCCAGCCCGGCATCGACCCGGGCAAGACCTTCGTCTATGAATTCGTGGCCAAGCGTCCCGGCACCTTCATGTACCACCCGCACGCCGACGAAATGACGCAGATGGCGATGGGGATGATGGGCTTCTGGATCACCCACCCCAAGGACCACAACTTCATGCGGGTCGACCGCGACTTCTGCTTTTTGCTCAACGCCTACGACATCGACCCGGGCAGCTACACACCCAAGGTCAACACGATGCTCGACTTTAATCTGTGGACCTTCAACAGCCGCGCCTTTCCCGGCATCGACCCGATGGTGATCGCGCAGAACGACAAGGTGCGCATCCGGGTCGGCAACCTGACCATGACCAACCATCCGATCCACATGCACGGCCACGAGTTCGTGGTGACGGGCACCGATGGCGGCTGGACTCCGCCGGCGTCGCGCTGGCCGGAAGTGACGACCGATATCGCGGTCGGCCAGATGCGCGCGATCGAGTTCGTCGCCAACGAGCCGGGCGACTGGGCCTTCCATTGCCACAAATCGCACCACACCATGAACGCCATGGGCCATGACGTGCCGACCCTGATCGGCGTCGACCAGCGCGAGGTGCTCGGCAAGATCAACAAGCTGGTGCCGGGCTACATGGTCATGGGCGACAAGGGCATGGCCGACATGGGCGAGATGGAAATGCCGCTGCCGGACAATACGCTGCCGATGATGACCGGCAGGGGCCCGTTCGGCGGCATCGGCATGGGCGGCATGTTCACCATGATGAAAGTGCGCAAAGGGCTGGCGCGCGGCGACTACAAGGACCCGGGCTGGTACAAGCATCCGCCCGGGACCGTGGCCTACGAATGGAAGGAAGGCGGCATCGCCAAACCGGAGCCGGTGCGCGCGCCGGATGCCGACCGGATGGCGGCAAAACCTGGCGAGAAGGTGCTGCAAGTGACCAAACCGGGCAAAAATCATGCACACTGACGCTTTTTTCAACGACTGAGAGAAGCCGATGCGTAAATACGTTCTGCTTGCCGTCCTCGGACTGGCATCGCTACATGCCCGGGCGGCGACGCCCAGCGAGACGCTGGCGGCCTTCCACGCCGCCCTGCACGCGGGCGACCAGGCGCGCGCAATGGCGCTCCTGAGCCCCGATGCGGTCATTTACGAAGCCGGCCATATAGAACGCTCGCGCAGCGAATACGCGGACCATCACCTGGCGGACGACATTGCGTTCGCCAGGGCCACCACGCGCAGGGTGTTGCGGCACAAGGAGCGGATCGACGGCAACATCGCCATCATCCTGGACGAAACCGAGAGCAAGGGTACGTTCAAGGGCAAGAAGATCAATGCGTTGGGAACCGAGACGGCGCTGCTGGAGAAAAAAGGCGACGGCTGGGTGGTGCTGCATTTTCACTGGTCGTCGCGCAAAGCGAAGTAATCCCGGCGGCCACCCAGGAACAGGCCAGCTGCCACGCCTATCTACCGTAACAAGTTCTTAATCCTGGGCCTTCAGAGGAGCGAGCGCGCGCCACATGTGAACCTTAGCGAGATAGCATTCGCCCAGCGCGATGGCGAACGGCTCCACGCCGAAGGCGGTGAAACCGAGCCGTTCGTACAGGCCGCGGGCAGCGCCGTTTTCTTCGGTGACCGTGAGCTGGACGATTTTTGCGTGCGGACGCAAACGGGCGTAGTCCAGGGCAGCGTTCAGCAATTGCTCGCCAAGTCCGCCGTGACGGTACAGGGGCGTGACGTACATGCCGAACAAGGTGACCTTGTGGCGCCCTTTTTCGCGGACCTCGAACGACAAGCCGACGGTGCCGGCAAGCGTGCCGTCGGCGCCGAACGCACCGAGCACCACTTCGTTCGATGCGGGGTCTGGATCGAGGCGCGCTTCCCACCATGACGCCGGCAAGGCGGCGCGCTCAGGCTCGCCGGATGTGTAGGCGTCGGGGTGGAGCGCAAGCGCTTCGAGCGTGATCGACCGGTACGCCGCAGCGTGCGCAGGATCGAGTCGCGCGATGTTCACCTTAGCCGCCTCAATCGCAAAAATGCGTCTCGGGCATGCCCTGCACACCGGCGCGCACCAGCAGCAACGCGCCCGATTCGGTGTCCTCGGGCTTCCTGCCGGCCGCGATCGAGGTGACCAGCAAGGTGTCCATAGCGGGGCCTCCGAAACTGCACATCGATGGCTTGAGCAGCGGCAGGTCGATGGTGCGATCGAGCTTGCCCTCGGGCGTGAAGCGCAGCAGGCAGCCGCCATCGTTCCCGCAAATCCAGTAGCAACCGTCGACATCGACCGCCGCGCCGTCGGGACGGCCCTGGTGCGCGTTCATGTCGACGAACACGCGCTGGTTGTGCGGCGTGCCGCTGTCGGTGTCGTAGTCGAAGGCCCAGATCATCTGGCGCGAGACGTGCGAGTCGGACAAATACATGGTGCGCCCGTCCGGCGAAAAACCCAGGCCGTTCTGCACCACCAGGTTCGATACCACCGGCGCCGAGAAGCCCTGCTCCCGCGTGTAGCGGTACAGGGAACCTGCGGCGCGCAGTTCGGGCTGGTCGAGGTCCAGCGTGCCGCTCCAGAAGCGTCCCTGACGGTCGCAGCGGCCGTCGTTGAAGCGCATGCCCTTCTTCAGGTCGGGCAGCGCGGCCAGCAGCGACGCATGCGCATGCACCTCGACATCGAGCGTGAGCTCGAACACGCCGGTCTCCATCCCCGCGAGCAGGGCGCCGCTGCCGGTGAGCGCAAGACAGGCCGGCATTTCGGCGGTGAACCAGATACGCTGCTCGCCGCTTGCCGCATCGAGGCGCCAGACGCGCCTGCCGAGAATGTCGACCCAGTACCAGGCGCCTTCGCGCGCGCTCCACAGCGGGCTTTCGCCCACCTTGCAGGTCACGCCCGGTACTTTTTCGATACTGGCTTGCTTGCTCATATTGCCCTTACAGATCGGTGATTTCGCGGTAGCGCGGCACCAGGGTTTTCATCATCGTCCATGCAGCCAGGTAGGCCAGCGCGCAGATCGAGAACATGATCATGTAGCCGGTGCTGATCTGGCCCATGGCGCCATAATAATCGAACAGCCAGCCACCGAGCTTGGTGAGCAGCACGCCGCCCATGCCGCCGGCCATGCCGCCGATGCCCACCACCGAACCGACGCTGTGTTTCGGGAACATGTCGGAGACGGTGGTGAAGATGTTGGCCGACCAGGCCTGGTGGGCCGATGCGCCGATGCCGATCAGGATCACCGGTACCCAGAAGCTGATGTAGCCGAACGGTTGCGCCAGCAGCACCACCAGCGGAATGAACGCGATGGCCAGCATGGCCTTCATGCGCCCGTCGTAGGGATTGTCGCCACGGTTGATGAAGTAGGTCGGGAACCAGCCGCCGCCGATACTGCCGACCATGGTCATGCTGTACAGGACGGCCAGCGGCACGATGATGTCGGTGCCTTTCAGGCCATAGGTCGCGGCCAGGTACTTGGGCAGCCAGAAAAGGAAGAACCACCACACGCCGTCGGTCATGAATTTACCGAGCGCGAAGGCCCAGGTCTGGCGGTAGCCGAGCAGCTTGAACCACGAGCTTTTCGGCTTGACGATGCCCGCCGCGGGAGCGCCCGCCGCAGGCTCCGGAACCACCACGCAATCGCTGTTGATGTAGTCCAGTTCCGCCTTGCCCATGCGCGCCTGGTTGGCCGGGGTATCGTAGAACACCATCCACGCGGCCATCCAGAAGAAGCCGATCCCGCCGATGATGATGAACGCCATCTGCCAGCCCCACGCGGCGGCAATCACCGGTACGGTGAGCGGCGCCAGGATGGCGCCGACGTTGGCGCCGGAGTTGAAGATACCGGTGGCAAACGAGCGCTCCTTCTTGGGAAAGTATTCGGCGGTGGCCTTGATCGCTGCCGGGAAATTGCCCGCCTCGCCCAGCGCCAGCACCGCGCGCGACATCATGAAGCCGGCGATCGATACCGGTACCACGGTCATGCCAAGGCTGGTCAGGATGCCGTTGATGCCTTCGCCGATGCCGATGGCGAAAGCGTGCATGATGGCGCCGAGCGACCAGATGGTAATGGCCAGGACGAAGGCGCGCTTGGTTCCTAGCTTGTCGATCACGCGGCCGGCGAACAGCATCGAGAACGCGTACACAAACTGGAAGGCCGCCGTGATGTTGGCGTAATCGGTATTGGACCAGCCGAACTCCTTCGACAGGTCGGTGGCAAGGAGACTGAGGACCTGGCGGTCCAGATAATTGATGGTGGTGGCGAAAAACAGGAGGGCGCAAATCGTCCACCGGTACTTGCCTATGACTTGCTGGTTCATCGGTCGCTTCTTTATGGTTGTTTTTAGAAACAGCGCCGCCGGAAGGTGTCTCCACACCCGGTTCTCCGGCGGCGCAACCAGCTTTTACTGCGGGAGCTGCATGGCTCCGTCGACAAGGCGGGTCAGGCCCAGGGGATTATTGTCGGCAAGTGCGTCCGGAAGCAAGTCCGCCGGCACATTCTGGTAGCACACGGGCCGCAGGAAGCGGTCGATGGCGGACGCGCCGACCGAGGTGCTGCGGCTGTCCGAGGTGGCCGGGAACGGGCCGCCGTGGACCATCGCATGCGCCACTTCGACGCCGGTCGGGTAGCCGTTGAACAGAATGCGGCCCGCTTTGCGTTCCAGCACCGGCAGCAGCGCCGCGGCGTGCGCACGGTCGGCGGCCAGGGCGTGCACGGTGGCGGTCAGCTGGCCTTCGAGATGTTCGGCGACCTGCTGCATCTGCTCCGCATCGCGGCAGCGCACCAGCAAGGCGCACGGTCCGAAGATTTCGGACTCCAGCGCAGGCGTGGACAGATAGGTGGCCGCTTCGCACACGTACAGCGAGGCTTGGGCGGCGCAGCCGGCGCCGTCCGGTTTGCCCTTGGCGACCAGGGTCACGCCGTCGATGCCGGAGAGCTGTTCCACGCCGCCCACGTAGGCCTTGTGGATGCCCGGGGTGAGCATGGTGCCGGCGCCCTTGCCTTGCAGCGCGGCGGCCGCCGCTTCGACGAACTGGTCGAAGTGGTCGCCCTGCAGACCCATGACCAGGCCAGGATTGGTGCAGAACTGGCCCACGCCCAGGGTCAGCGAATCGACGAAGCCCTGCGCCACGGCGGCGCGGTCGTTTGATAAGGCGGCCGGCAGCAGGAACACCGGATTGATGCTGCTCATTTCGGCGTACACGGGAATCGGTTCGGCACGCAGGGCGACGGTGCGCATCAGCGCCAGGCCGCCCTGGCGCGAGCCGGTGAAGCCGACCGCCTTGATGGCCGGATGGTCGACCAGGCGCTGGCCGATCTGGCGGCCTTCGCCGAACAGCATCGAGAACACGCCTTCGGGCAGCTTGCAGTCGGCCACCGCCTGGGCAATGACCTTGCCAACCAGTTCCGAGGTGCCGAGGTGGGCGCCGTGCGCCTTGACGATGACCGGGCAGCCGGCGGCCAGCGCCGAGGCGGTATCGCCGCCGCCGACCGAAAACGCCAGCGGGAAGTTACTGGCGCCGAAGACGGCGACCGGTCCCAACGGGATCTTGCGCAGGCGCAGATCGGGACGCGGCGGCACGCGGTCCGGCAGGGCCGAATCGATGGTGGCGTCGATGAAGTAGCCGTCGCGCGCGACCTTGGCGAACAGGCGCAGTTGGTTGACGGTGCGGCCGCGTTCGCCTTCCAGGCGCGCCGTCGGCAGGCCGGTTTCGAGCGCGGCGCGTTCGATCAGCGCGGAGCCGAGTTGGAGGATGCCCTCGGCGATGGTCTCCAAAAAGACCGCGCGCTGCTCCGGCGTGGTGTTGCGGTAGGCGTCGAAGGCGCTTTGCGCAAGGGCGCAGGCGGCGTCGACGTCGGCGTCGGTGGCCAGGCCGAAGTCCGGGCCCATCGTGTCGTTACGGGACGGGTCGATCGCGCGCACCACGCCGGCCGTGCCGCGCAAGGTGCGTTGGCCGATGACCATTTCTCCATTGATTTGCATATGCTCTTCCTCGAACGGGTTTATTGGGCGCCCTGGGCGGTGATCAGCTTCTCCAGCATGGCGTCTTCTTCGGCCGTCATGTCGGTCAGCGGAGCGCGGACGGGGCCCGCCGAATGGCCAACCAGGCGCGCGCCGGCCTTGACGATGCTCACCGCGTAGCCGGCCTTGCGGTTGCGGATTTCGAGGTAAGGCAGGAAGAACTGGTCCAGCAGGCGGTTGGTGGTCGCGTGGTCGTCGGCGGCGATCGCGTGGTAGAAGTCCATCGCCATTTTCGGCATGAAGTTGAATACGGCCGACGAGTACACCGGGGTGCCCAGCGCTTTATAAGCAGCGGCGTAGACTTCCGCGGTCGGCAGGCCGCCCAGGTAGCTGAAGCGGTCGCCCATGCGGCGCCAGATTTGCACCATCAGTTCGATGTCGCCGATGCCGTCCTTGAAGCCGATCAGGTTAGGGCAGCGCGCGGCCAGCTTTTCGAGCGAGTCGGCGGTCAGGCGGCACTGGCCGCGGTTGTAGACGACGACGCCGAATTTGACGGATGCGCACACCGCTTCGACGTGGGCGATCAGGCCGTCCTGGCTTGCTTCGGTCAGGTAGTGCGGCAGCAGCAGGATGCCATGGGCGCCGAGGCGCTCGGCTTCCTGGGCCAGGGCGATCGCGGTGCGGGTCGGGCCGCCGGCGCCGGCCAGGATCGGCACTTTGCCGCGGCAGGTATCGACCGCGGTGCGGATCACGTCCGAGTACTCGGTTGGGGTCAGGGAGAAGAACTCACCGGTGCCGCCGGCCGCGAACAGAGCGCTGGCGCCGTACGGAGCGAGCCAGTCGAGGCGCTCGGCGTAGGTGCGCGCGTTGAAATTGCCCTGGTCGTCGAAGTCGGTCAGTGGAAACGACAGCAGGCCGGACGACAGGATGTGTTTGAGTTCTTGCGGATTCATGCGATCTCCAGAGATAGGCGGGTTGTTTAGCGCTAGTGATACATCATCGTACAACTAGTCTTTGACATAAGCAAGCACAACGTTGAGACGGCTGGCGGCCGGATCGCGGCGCCACGGCATGAGTTGGAAGACGTGCGAAACAACGAAGGCGAGGCGGGAGGAAGACAGGGCCAGCGGGAGCGCTGCGGGAGGCAGCGTTTCGGTATGCGAGGCGGGTCGGTGGAGCGGGCCGTCAGGCCCCGTTCGACTCCAGTTGCTGCTGCGCCTGGCGCAGGCGCTCGCGGCTGTTGCTCAGGTGGGTACGCATGGCGGCGCGCGCCGCTTCCGGGTCCTTGCGCAGGATCGCATTGAAGATGTCTTCGTGCTCGCGGTTGACGCGTTCCAGGTAGATGGCCGGATCGTCATGCCCCAGTTGCGGCATGTTGACGCGCGCACGCGGGATGATGGTGGTGCCGAGCTGGCTCAGGATGTCGACGAAATAGCGGTTGCCGGTGGACTGGGCGATCAGCAGGTGAAATTGCACATCGGCGTCAACGGCGGGGCTGCCGCGCGCCACGCTGCGCTGCATGGCACCGAGCACCTTGGCCAGTTCGGCCACCTGCGCTTCGCTGCGGCGCGCCGCTGCCAGCCAGGCTGCTTCGGCCTCCATGCTGATGCGCAGTTCCAGCATCGCCAGTACATCCATGACGGTGACGATGCTCTCGGCATTGATCGCCAGGCCCGCATTGCTGCGTTCGATGACGAAGGTGCCGATGCCGTGCCGGGTCTGCGCCCAGCCGGCTGCCTGCAAATGCGAAATCGCCTCGCGCACCACGGTGCGGCTCACGCCGTGCTGCTCCATGATGGCCGATTCGGTCGGCAGCTTGTCGCCGGGCTTGAGCACGCCCTGCTGGATGCTGCCCGTGATGTGCTCGACCACGCCCTGGGCGAGGGTGCGATGTTTCTTGCGGGGTGGCGGGAGCGTCTGGGCAGTGAAGGTGGATGTCATGACTATATTATACAACCCGAATAGTTGTACGACATCTTATGATTCGATGCGGTGTATACTTTGGCCACGTATGACTTACCCACAGAAATGAGATGGCATGAATTGCCGTGACAATTGCGGCGCATGCTGCACCGCCCCGTCGATCACCAGTCCGATTCCCGGCATGCCGGACGGGAAACCCGCGGGTGTGCGATGCGTGCAGCTGACCGACGACAATCTGTGCCGCATTTTCGGCAAGCCGGAACGGCCTGCGTTTTGCGGCGGGCTGCAGCCGTCCGAAGAGATGTGCGGAACCAGCCGCGAACATGCGATCCAGTGGCTGGGTGAGTTAGAGCGCGTGACAACACCCACCCCGGACTATGCCGGGCAATGAGTCATGCACTTACCGGATCAACATTCGTCTGGTTGCCCCGGGCAAATGAAGCGTAGTGTGCTAAAGTTATCGGACTCCGGCGCACCTAGCGCTGGCATTATTTGCATATTTTTGTCCTCCCTGTTTTGGTAACTGAGAGAGCATTCGATCATGTCAAAAAATCTTCGGCATTCTCTGAACTCACCCGCCAAGCTAACCAAACATCAGCAGGAAATGGATATTTTGCGAGCTCATCACGAGCGGGTTATGAGGGATTCCAGTTTGCGTCAAGCAACCCTGGTTGGGGCCGGCATATTCGTCCGTACTGCTGACGGCAAACTCGCCGTCGCAAAACCATACGATAAAGTCATCAGTTCCAAACCTGCACCCTGATTGATGTACGGGCGCCCGGGCATCATCTACGGTTTCCACGGGTGCGACCGCCGCATCGGCGAGGCAGTGCTTGCGTCCCACGTTCAGCATTTAAAATCGAGTACCAACGACTACGACTGGCTTGGCCACGGCTTCTACTTTTGGGAATCGAGCCCTGAGCGCGGACTGGAGTTCGCGCGCGATGCCAAGGTTCGCCGCAAAATTTCCCAAGGGAGAATTCGTTATCCTTATGTCGTCGGTGCAGTCATTGAGTTGGGCAATTGCCTCAATCTGCTCGACCATGCAGGTCTGGCTGAAATGAAAAGGGCACATCGCATGCTGAAGACCCTGACGGAAGCTGAAGGACAACACCTGCGGAGTAACAAATTCAAGGACAAAAGTGGTGCATATCTTGTTCGAACCCTGGATTGCGCTGTCCTCGAACACCTCCATCAGATGCGCAAGGATGCGGGCTTACCTGACTATGACACCGTTATTGGGGCGCTGTGGGAAGGCGAGGATCTCTACGAGGACGCCGGCATTACAGACAAGAACCACATGCAAATTTGCGTCCGAAACCACGAGTGCATCCGCGGCTACTTTCGAGTCCGAGAACTCGATGGTATCGACCTGATGCGATGGGACAACCATCCTCATCGGGCACGAATGTCATCCACGTTCTCTAAATAACTGTAGGCCTCTGGCGAGGCTACGCTGAATAGACCACGTACCGTTGCGCGCTAACGCATCAAGCCAACCGGCGCATCGCACCCCTGTTTAGTAAATCCCATGAAACTACTTGCTGTTTCAGAGATTCGTTTGACCCTCCAAATTTCCGAACGCAATACTCAATTGAATCGATTCGTCCATCCCTGCAAGGCTGCATCGCTTGCCACAGCTGGCGGGTCACCACTGTGTTGCATATAAGCGCAACGCGGGCTCGCCAAGCCGCGCGCACATAATCCAAATGGAAAACAGGAGACAAGATGCTATTCCCAACGACACGGACCTTGACCAGTCTGGCGGTCGCCAGCGCGTTCGGCTGTGCGGTTCTGCCCGGCCACGCGCAAACTGCCGGCAGCGCCGCCGATAACACCGTACCCGCCAATAACGACCCGAATCAAATCCAGGAAGTCAAAGTCACCGCCACCCGCCATTCCACCTCGCTGCTGCGCACCCCGCTGGCCGTGACAGCCCTGAGCCAGGACCAGCTCACGCGCAAGGGCGCCACCAGCCTCAGGGACCTGGCCGGTGAAATCCCCAACGTCGTCATCGAAAACACCGGCCTCGATTCGGCCGTGCAGATCACCATCCGCGGCATCACCTCGACCAACTTCACCGAAACGGGCGACCCGGCCGTCGGCTTTCACGTCGACGGCCTGTACTCGCCGCGCCCGCAAGGCGCGCAGGCGCTGATGTTCGACATCGACCAGCTCGAAGTGCTGCGCGGCCCGCAAGGCACGCTGTTCGGCCGCAATTCGACCGGCGGCAGCGTGAACGTCATTTCGGCCAAGCCTGACTTCACGGGCAACTACGGCAAGGCCAACATCGAACTTGGCAACTACAACAAGAAGCAGGCCAACATCGTCCAGAACGTCGCTGTCAACGACATGCTGGCCCTGCGCGCGACCTACATGAAGGTGCGGCGCGACGGCTACGCCAACCAGATGCGCGACCTGAGCGAAGCGAACGCACCCGCCTACGGCTGGATCCCGGATGGCATTCCCGACGTCGACCAGCGCTTCAACCACAAGGTGGGCAAGAAGGACTACTACACCAACCAGGACCAGTGGGCAGCGCGCGTGGCCGCCGCGCTCAAGATCAACAAAAACGTCACCGCACGCCTGGCGTATGAAGAGTTCCAGGACTCCGGCGCCGGCTGGTCGCACTTTCGCGACTGCGAGTCCGGCGCCGGCACGCGCTACGCCTGCACCGGCGGCAAATGGGACATCAACGTCAACGTGCCGGGCATGACGGACCTGAACATCCGCACCGTGCGCGCTGGCGTGAACTGGAATCTGACTGACACCGCCAGCGTCGACTACAGCTTCCAGATCGCCGACCAGCGCCGCAAGGAGACCACCGACGACGACAAGGGCCTGCAGCATGCCGCGCCGTTCCAGATCAACGGCAACTACCCCAACATCGCCGGCGGCGACTGGGGCACCTGGCCGCTCAACGATGTCTTCCACCGCACCATGGATTCGCGCTACCTGTCGACCGTGCACGAAGCGCAGCTCAAGCAAACCGTCGGCCCGGTGCAGTACGTGGCGGGCCTGTTCTGGATGCACGAACGGAACCGCATCGACTACGAAATGACCAACGTGATCCAGAAGCCGTACGGCGATCCTGGCAGCGTGCTGTATCACCAGCCGAACCGCCAGGTCGACGCCAAGGCCGCCTTCGCGCAGGCGGACTGGAAGTTCATGCCCACCTGGACCGGCACCCTGGGCGCGCGCCTGTCGTCCGACAGCAAGGAAGACAAGGGTGGCGAAGTGTATGGCCGCAACTGGATCGGCGACACCGCGTATTACCGCGGCTGGTACAACCGCGGCATCCCCGGCACGCCGGGTTTCCGGGTCCACAACGGTAACGACCTGTCGACCGACATGGGGGCCGGCGGTGGCCTTGGCGCGTATGCGGGCTACGCGGCGCCGACCTCGAACGACCACAAGGAAACCTGGAAGAAAACCACCTGGCGTGTTGGCCTGCAAAAGCAGATCAACGCCAACCAGATGGCCTACGGGTCAATATCGACCGGCTACAAGGCGGGCGGCTTCGCCGACAAGACCGACTCCTGCAACTACCGCCTGTGCGCCGACGGCAAACCGGGGGTGGTGACCTTCCTGCCTTACGAGCCCGAAACCGTCACCAACTATGAACTGGGCTACAAGGGCAAGTTCCTCGACAACCGCCTGAACCTGTCGGCCACCGCCTTCTTCATGAAGTACAAGGGCATGCAGCTAACCGGTAACTACTTCATCAACCAGATCATCCCCGACAACGGCCTGCCCTGCCCGGCCGACCAGCCCAAGTGCGATGTGTACGACGCCTGGCGCACCATCAACGTCGGCAAGGTGGATATTCCCGGCCTGGAGATCGAAGCGGACTGGCGGCCGTGGAGCGGCGCGCGCATCGGCGGCGGCTTCGCCTACATCAACACCAAGGTGCACGACTTCAAGGAATTCAGCGACGAGTACCAGTGCGGCGAAGTGCGCGCGGAACTGGGCATCGAACCCTGCCCGGCCATCTACAACGGTCCGGACAAGGCGCTGCTGGGCCGCCGCCTGTACAACATCGACGGCAACCACCTGCCCAACACGCCCAGGTACCAGCTGAACCTGAGCCTCTCGCAGGAGTTCGAGCTGGCCAACGGTTACCGCATCACGCCGTATGTGAAAGTGAACTGGCGCGACAAGGCCTATTTCGATCTGCGTAATTCGGAGTTTGCGCATATCGGGCGCTATCAGAAGGCCTATGCGATGGGCGACGCGTCGGTGCGGCTCGATTCGCCGAACGACAAGTGGCACGCGGAAGCGTTCGTGCGCAATATCGCCGACAGCCACGCCAAGACCAGCGGCGACTCGGTGATGGGTGGCTTCATGCAGGCCAACTTCGTCGAGCCGCGCATGTTCGGCGTGCGCGTGGGCGTGAACTACTGATTCGGTTTACCTGGGTGGCTTGGGCCGGTGCGGCGCGGACAATCCCGCGCTGCACCGGCTCTTTTTTTCGTCGTCGCAGGTGTCGGACGACGCGCGACTACCAGCCGGTCAAATCCCGTAGCTGGGGAACCAGTTCGCGCGCCATCGCGGCATGCTGCGCCCTGGTGGGATGCGCATCGGTCGCGTCGCCCGGATGGTGCATGGTTGTTGCGGCATGCACGCGCGCGCTGCCGACGCGCCTGATGGTCTCGGCGATATAGCCGTTCAAGGCGGCCTTGCGCTCGCCATTGAGAATGGCGCCTTCGGTCAGTACGATCAGCGCGTGCGGATGATTGCGCAGCAGCGTGCGCACCAGGCGCTGGTAGGCTTTGACAAAGGAGTCGCGCTCCGGAATGCCCGTGCTGAAATCGTTGGTGCCGATCGCGCTGACAATCACGTCAGGCCAGTAGCCGGCGTGGTCCCAGCGCACGCGTTGCTCTTCATTGGCGATGGCAAGTTCGTAGAAATCGGGAAGATTGTCGTTATCGGTGCGGCCGTTCCAGCTGCGCAGCAGCCCGCGTCCGCCATGGCAGACCAGGTGAACCTGCGCACCGAGCGTCTGCGCGGCCAGCATGCCATACGATGCGCGCGGATTCCACCATGACGGCTTCTTCGTCTCGCTGTCAACCCGGTCGATGGCTTCGCCGCAGGTGACCGAATCGCCAAGAACGAGCATTTTGCGTTGCGGGAGCACCGGCGCGGTGTGCAGTGTGCCGTCGGCGACAAACCTGGCCAGGGTGACGACACCGTGCCAGCTTTCGGTGCGGTGCATGATGTCGACGCGGTGGATGCCGGCCTGGCGCTCGTCCACCAGTTTGATGGTCCGCGATTTCGCCGACAGCTTGATGATGCGTGCCGCGCCCCCGTCGACGACGACTTCGAGAACGCTGCGCTCACCACTGGCCGCGGCATCGACCGACAGCGCCTTGCCCTCGAACGCCAGCGACAGCTGCACGCCGGGATAGGCGAAGCGCAAGCTGCCGTCCGTCCGGGCCACGGTCCTGCCCATGCGCGCGATGCGCGGGTCGTCCGCGCGCACCACCGGTTCGGCCCAGGCGCCGCCATGGACCAGCAGCAGCGCCAGTGCCAGCGCGTTACGGTTCATGGCGCCCTACTTCATCAGTGCTTGCACGTCGGGCAGCATGGCGTCGGCCCAGATGGTGTAGCCCTTTGGGGTGAGGTGAAGATAATCACCCATGATGTCGGTGCCGATGGCGCCGTCAGGGCGCACGAAGGACGCGCCATAGTCGCGGAAAACCACATGGCGGCCGTCGTCCAGGGTTGCCACCATCTTGTTGAGCGTGACGACACTCTGGCGCCGCTCGCTCGTCGCGGATTCGCCGGTCGGCAGCACGGCATTGAGCAGGATGCGCGCGGCCGGATACTGCTTGCGCAAGGCCGTCACCACCGCCTTGATGCCGGGGAAAACCTGTTCCGGCTTCTCGTCGCACAGCCCCAGGTTGTTCACGCCAATGAGCAGCACGATCGCCTTGGGCGCGAGCCTGGCCATGCGCTTGTCCTGCAGGCGCCACAGCACGTTGCCGGTATTGTCCCCGCCGATGCCGAAGTTGCCCGCCTTGTAGGCGCCGAAATTCACATTCCAGATCGCGCGCGGCCAGCCTTCGGTGATCGAGTCGCCGATGAACATCAGGTCCACATCGCCCTTGTCGGCCAGGGCCAGCTGGTCTTCATGCATGCGCTTCCAGCGCCCGATCGACATCCACGGGTACTCCTGGGTACGCGGCTTGATGTTGACGGCGCAGGTATTTGCGCCGGCCCCGTCGTTCGGGTCCGCGGTCTCGGCGTGTGCGACATGGCTGGCCAGCGCACCGGCCAGCAGGATTGGAAGAATACGCATGTTCATGATCGGTCACTTCGCTTTCAGGTGCAGCATGGCCACGCTATGCGAGGCAATGGTGAGGTCGAGGGCCTTGCCGGTGTCGCCCGTCTTGCCGGTCCAGGCGTCGGTCCAGCGGTAGGCGGTCTTGTTGATATCGAGTTCGCGCTTGCTCAGGTCATCGCTGATCTTGTGCTTTTTCCAGTCGACCTTGTAGCTGATGGCGCCGGCGCCACGGTTCAGAATCATCAGCGCCCATTCGTTATTGGCCAGCGGCTTGGCCCACAGTTCCAGCGTCCCTTCGGACAGGAACTTCCACGCCTGCACGCCCAGCTTATCCTGGTTGATCGCGATGACATCCTTGTTGGTCAGGATCTTGCGCGTGGACTCCGGCATCGAGCGCAGGTCGTTGCCGGAGATGAGGGGCGACGCCATCATGGCCCAGATCGAGAAGTGGGCGCGGTCTTCGTCCTCGGTCATGCCCATGCCGACTTCCATCATGTCCATGTCGTTCCAGTGTCCGGGACCGGCGTGCTTGCGCAGGCCGGCCTGCTTGTCGAGGATGCGCAGCACGCCGAAGGCGGACCACGAGCCGTGATTGATCTCGCAATCCCAGCACGGATAGATATCGCCGGTGGTGCGCCACGAATGGCCGATGTCGGCGCCCCACTCCCACGGCTTGTTGTCGCCCCATTCGCACATGCTGAACAACATGGGCCGCCCGGCGCTGCGGATGGCATCGCGCATGGTGGTGTAGGCGGCGGCCGCGTTCAGGCCCTTGGTATCGCACCAGTCGTACTTGACGTAGTCGACGCCCCAGGCGGCGTAAGTGATCGCGTCCTGGTATTCGTGTCCGCGGCTGCCCGGACGGCCGCCGCAGGTGGTGGCGCCTGCGTCCGAATAGATGCCCAGCTTGAGGCCTTTCGCATGCACGTAGTCGGCCAGCGCCTTCATCCCGGACGGGAAGCGCTCGGGATCGGGCTGGATGTTCCCGTTCTTGTCACGCTTGCCGTGCCAGCAGTCGTCGATGTTGACGTATTCATAGCCGGCGTCTTTCATGCTGATCCTGACCATGGCGTCGGCCGTTTCGCGGATCAGTTTTTCATCGATATTGCAGGCGAACTTGTTCCAGCTGTTCCAGCCCATTTGCGGCGTCGTCGCGAGATTGTCGAACTTTTGTGCGGATGCATTCGCGCCCAGCAGGAGTCCCGCCGAGATCAACAGCGTAGGTACGGTTTTCATGGATCGTCCTGTCGAAGAGTTTACTTCTGGAGCAAGCGCAATTTGGCTGCATGGTCCTTGATCAGCGCCAGCGAACTGGCATCGGTATCGAACACCGAGTACAAGCCCTGCTCTTCCTGCGGCGGGTCGCCCATGAAATCATTACCCTGTTTCCACCAGTAGTCGGCGTTGGCGGCACGCCCGGCGCCGCCCCAGGCCCAGAAATTCCAGCCCGCGATCGGCTCGCCGTTTGCGGCGCGGCGTTGTATCAATTCGAAGATCTCGCCATAGAAGCGGTCGCGGATCTTGGTGCCCGACTTGATGTCGAAGGAGGCACCGTCGCGGTCCAGCCCAAACTCTTCCAGCACGATCGGTTTGCCCAGCGTTTTGGCCATGTCGATATGCGTGTTCAGATAATCGCGGCTCTTGGCAATTGCCCCGTCCCAGCTCTCGACCGGCTTTTTGGAGTCGAACCAGCCCCAGTTTTTGGGCCACAGGTGATAGGTGAGGTAATCGATGTGCTTCGATGAATGCGACGCCATGAACAGTTTGGCATCCTGCGCCGACCCGGCCAGGCCTTCGCTGCCGCTGCTCACCAGGTGGTTCTTGTCCAGTTCATGGATGTACTGCGCGGTCTCGGCGATCCATTTGGTATAGACCGCCTTCTCCTTGTCGCTTGCCTTGCCGTTGCCCGGGCGTGGCTCGTTCGCCAATTGCCACGACATGATCACCGGGTCGTCGCGGTACGCCTTGCCGTTGATCGTGTTGACCCGGCCGACGATCTTCCTGATGGTGCCGCGAAATTCCTTCTGCGCGTCCTTGTTGGCGTAAAAGCGCGCCGTCTTGGCCATGTAGTCGTCGTAGTCCTTGGTCACGTTCGGGTCGATCGCCGGCGTACCTTCGAACCAGTTCAGGTACTGCGTCATCCCGCCCGACCACTGCCAGAAGTTGTTCAGGTAAAGCACGACCGTCATGTCGCGCTTGCCCAGTTCATCGACCAGGAAGTCGAGGCCCGCCAGCAGGTCCTCGTCGTACTTGCCCGGACCGTTGGTGGTGGCGGGCCGCACGGCGCTGGTCATCGCGGTTTTTTCGGAGACGGCCAGCACCCGCACATTGTTGATCCCGAGCGCCTTCATGGTATCGAGTTCCTTGCGCAGGCGCGCGCGTTCGCCCACCCCGGACGGCGAGCCCAGATAGCCGCCGTACCAGAAATTGGCGCCAGCGATGTAATACGATTTGCCCTTGCGCGCGAAGTGCGTCTTTTTGACCGTCACGAATTCGCTCTTGCCCGCCGCGCTCACTGGCGCCGCCGCCGACGCCGCGCCGCTCACCAAACCGGCCATTGCCAATGCTGCACCCAACTGGTTCATCTTGATCATCGCGTTTTACCTTTTCTCGGTTGAAGGGACGGCTTTACCATGCAGGTCGAGTTTGCGCGCGGGCAGGTCGACCGTGATGCTGCTTTCACCAGTGCCGCCGGCGTCCTGCGCCAGCACCAATTTGTACTTCCCCTTGGCGATGCGCCAGGTCTTGGACGGGCCATCGAGCACGGCCAGCATGCGCGGCTCCACCGTGAGCGTCACCTCGCGGCTTTCGCCCGGCTGCAGATCGACCTTGTCCCAGCCGGCCAGGCGCTTGGGCGCTTCCCAGCGCGCACCCGGTGACGCCGCCACGTACAGCTGCGCCACATCCTTGCCCGCTACCTTGCCGGTATTGCTCACCTTGAAGCGCACCTGCAGCTGCCCGTTCTTGTACTCGCCCGCCAGACCGGTGTAGGCAAACTGCGTGTACGACAAGCCATGCCCGAACGGGAACAGCGGTATATGTTTTTTGAGATCGAACCACTTGTAGCCGACCGCCGCGCCTTCGTGATAGTCGACCCGGAACTGCATCTGCGGCTTGGCGGGGTCGCCATCGAGCACGGGACGCGGCAACTGGCTGAGGGACGCCGGGAAGGTGGCCGGCAAGTGCCCCGATGGATTGACGTCGCCGAACAGCACGCGCGCGATCGCTTCGCCGCCGCGCGTGCCCGGGTACCAGGCTTGCAGCACGGCCGCCGTCTTGCCCAGCCACGGCATGAGTACCGGGCCGCTGGTTTCCAGGACGACCACGGTGCGCGGATTGGCGGCGGCGACGGCCGCAATCAGGGCATCCTGCTTGTCGGGCAGCGACAGGTCGACCGCGTCGTTGGCTTCGCCGATCCACTGGGTGCCGAAGACGATCGCCACGTCGGCGCTCGCGGCCAGCTGCGCTGCCTTGGCAGGATCGGCACCGCTGTCGAAGACCACGTTGGCGCCGGGCGCCAGCGCGGCGATCTCCTTGACCGGCGCGGATGGGTGATATACCACCGGACCGGGCCAGATGGCGGGCAGCAAACCCTTGACGGCGCTGCCGCCGACCGGATACACCTGCGACGAACCGCCACCGGACAGCACCCCCTTGTCGGCATAGCCGCCGATCACTGCAATCGTTTTCACGTCCTTGCGCAAAGGGAGCAGCTGGGCGTCGTTCTTGAGCAGGACCATGCTCTCTTCGGCATCGAGGCGGCTGATCAGGCCATGGGCGGCAAAGTCGATGGCGCCATCCGGCTTGACCGGATGGTCGACCACGCCCTTGTCGAACATCGCGTACAGAATACGGTAGACCATATTGTCGAAGCGCGACTGCGAAACAGCGCCGGTCTTGACCGCTTCTTCCAGCGCACCCGCGAAGTAAGGCGACTTGTCGAATTCGGAGCCGGACTGCTGGTCCAGCCCATTGTTGGCCGACGCCACGGTGCTGTGCACCGCGCCCCAGTCGGACATCACATAGCCCTTGAAGCCCCAGTCCTGCTTGAGCACTTCGTTGAGCAGCCAGGCGTTCTCGCATGCGTAGGGACCGTTGACGCGGTTGTAGGCGCACATCACCGAACCGGGGTGGCCCTGTTCGATCACCAGCTGCATGGCCAGCAGGTCGCTGGTGCGGGCGGCCACGTTGCCGATGCGCGCATCGAGTTCGGTGCGGCCGGTTTCCTGGCTGTTCAGCGCAAAGTGCTTGACGGTGGAAATGAGGTGATTGGACTGGATGCCCTTGACCGCCTGCCCTACCATGATCCCGGACAGCAGCGGGTCTTCGCCGGCGTACTCGAAATTGCGGCCGTTGCGCGGATCGCGCATCAGGTTCACGCCGCCGGCCAGCATCACGTTGAAGCCCGAGGCGCGCGCCTCGGCACCGATCATCGCGCCGCCCTGGTAAGCCAGCTTCGGGTTCCAGGTGGCCGCCGTGGCGAGGCCCGACGGCAGCGAGGTGCGCTCGCGCGGATTGGCGCTGGCTTGCGAGGCCACGCCAAGGCCGGCGTCGGTCTCGAACAGCGCCGGCAGGCCGAGGCGCGGCACGCCGGGAATATAGCCGGCCGACGACGGCAGGGCTGCCGCGATCTTGGTGGTTTTCTTGGGTGCGAAGTCCGAGCCGAAGTAGCCGTACACCCATTGCAGTTTTTCTTCCTGCGTCATTTCCTTGAGCACCAGCGTGGCGCGCTGGTCGGCGGAGAGGGCGCGGTTCATCCACGGCATGGGCGCCTCGGCCGCGCCGGCAATCAGCGGCAGGGCGGCCGCGATGGCGACGGCCAGGGCGTGTTTAATCAGGGTGGTCGTGCGGGTGCTCATCGTGCGTGTCTCCTCTTTGTATTTACCTGCTCGGCGCCTGGAAAGGGTCGCCGGCCGGTTTATATGGATGAGGGGAGTGTGCATGCGGACTGTCGACCGGTCAAACAAAAGGTGGCGCTTTCGATCATGTTTAGCCATGATCGCTAAACACGCGAACGGCTTCGCGCAGGGTGCTACGCCCGGGGAGCCGCGCTTGGGCGGTTGCGCAACAGGCGGCGCGACCCTGTTTAGTAAAACCCGGCTAAACTGTTTGCAAACCGGACCAATCGTTTGACCATGGGCTAATCGATATGCAAGACTCTCAGCATGAGAAGGCATCTGCCACTGGAGAAGCTTGTGATCGACCCGACCCCGCATCTGAGCACCCCGCCGGCCCCGTTCCGATGAGCGCCGCCAGCCCGTCGAACGTCACCATCCGCGACATCGCCAAGTTTGCCGGCGTCTCGGCGGGGACCATCTCGCGCGCGCTCAAGAACGAGCCGGGTCTGACCGAAACCACGCGCCAGATGGTGCTGTCGGCCGCGCATGAACTGGGCTACGATTTTACCAACCTGCGGCGCAAGCGCATGCGGCGCCTGACTTTCCTGCTGCACCGCCAGCACAACACGGCCGCCAGCAGCCCGTTCTATTCACCGGTGCTGCACGGGGCCGAGGAAGCCTGCCGCAAGCAGGGCATCGTGCTCTCGTTCATGGCGGTCGGTCCAGCCGATGGCGTGACCGAGCAGCTGCGCATGCACGCGCCGGACGCGATCGTGTGCGCCGGCTTTTTCGAACCCGAATTGCTGGGCGCCCTGCGCGCGAGCGGCAAGCCGCTGGTCCTGATCGACATGAAGCTGCGCGGATACAGCTCGGTCAACCCGGACAATTTCATGGGCGGCTACCTGGCCACCAAACACCTGATCGGCCTGGGGCGCACACGCATCGGCATGATCTCGGGTTCCCTCGGCCACTACAGCGTACGTGAGCGGAACAAGGGCTACCGCCAGGCCCTGTTCGAGTCGGGCATGCTGGCCGACCCGCGCCTGGAAGCGAGCCTGCCGGACGGCGTCGATCTCGAAACCGGGGCCTGCGAAGCGATGCAGTCGCTGCTGGCCCTGCCCAATCCGCCGGACGCGGTGTTCTGCTACAACGACAGCGCCGCCCTGGTGGCGATGCGCTGCTGCCTGGCGGCCGGTCTGACGGTGCCGCACGACGTATCGATCGTCGGCTTCGACGACATCTCCAGCGCGGTACTCGGCCACCGGCCCCTGACGACCCTGCGCATCGACAAAAAGGAGCTCGGCGCGATGGGCGTCGAGCTGCTTCTGCGCGACCAGCAGGACGCACCGGTGGAGCAGGTCGCGCCGGTGGAACTGATCGTCCGCGCCAGCACCGTGTGCGACGACTGGGGACCGCACAAATGAAGCGAGCGAACACCACCGACTGAGCAACCCCCACGCAAACTCAGCACAGCGCGCGCCACAGTTGACCGGCGCCAGGGACAACTGCGTCCGCGCGCTTATCCATACCTTATTCAACACCCTATTTTTTGACAACGAGACTTGACGATGGCCCCCGATTTTCATTCGCGCGATACCCTGCTTGACCACATTCGCCACACCAAACGCTTTTACGATCCGCGCTGCGTCGACCCCAGCGGCGGCTTCTATCACTTCTACAAGGACGACGGCACCGTCTACGACGCGCACACGCGCCACCTTGTGAGCAGCACGCGCTTCATCTTCAATTATGCGATGGCCTACCGCGAGTTCGGCGACCCGGCCGACGAAATGCGTCTTCTGCACGGCCTGGACTTCCTGCGCGGTGCGCACCGCAATCCGGCCACAGGCGGCTATTGCTGGCAGCTGCACTGGGCCGAAGGCAAGGGCGAGGTCACGGACGGTACCAACCACTGCTACGGCCTGGCCTTTGTGCTGCTGGCCTATTCGCACGCGCTGATGGCCGGAGTGAAAGAGGCGCGCCTGCATATCGAAGAAACCTTCGCCCTGATGGAGCGCCGCTTCTGGGAGCCGCAGTACGGCCTGTACGCCGACGAAGCGAGCGCCGACTGGTCGCAGCTGGCACCCTACCGCGGCCAGAACGCCAACATGCACGCCTGCGAAGCCTTGCTCAGCGCTTTCGAAGCGACCGGCGAGAATGCCTACCTGCGCCGCGCCGAAACGCTGGCCTACAACATCACCGTGCGCCAGGCCGCACTGTGCAATGACACCGTGTGGGAGCACTATCGCGCCGACTGGTCGGTCGATCACGACTACAACCGCCACGACAGCACCAACATCTTCCGGCCCTGGGGTTTCCAGCCGGGCCACCTGACCGAGTGGAGCAAGCTGCTGCTGATCCTGGAACGTCACCAGGCCCACCTGCTGGGCGAGGCGGACTGGCTGCTGCCGCGCGCCTCTGCGCTGTTTTTGCAGGCGATGGACAAGGCCTGGGATGCGCAGCACGGCGGCATCTTCTACGGCTTCGCGCCCGACGGCAGCATTTGCGACGGCCACAAATACTTCTGGGTGCAGGCCGAGAGCCTGGCCGCGGCCGCGCTGCTGGGCGCGCGCACGGGCGATGCGGTGTACTGGGACTGGTACCAGCGCATCTGGGAATACAGCTGGACTCACTTTGTCGATCACCAGCACGGCGCCTGGTACCGTATCCTCAGCCCGGCCAACGCCAAGCTGACCGACGAGAAAAGCCCGGCCGGCAAGGTCGACTATCACACCATGGGCGCCTGCTACGAAGTGCTCAATGTGCTCAAGGACTGAGATGAACGCACCGACATTCCCGATGTTTGTGGCCGCCGGCGAGGCGCTGACCGACATGATCGCCGAACCGGGCCAGCAACACTGGTGCAGCCAGGTGGGCGGCTCGACCTGGAACGTGGCGCGCGTCATGGCGCGCCTGGGCGTGCCGAGCGCCTTCGCCGGCGCTGTCAGTTGCGACGTCTTCGGCGACCAGCTGTGGGACGCCAGCGCGGCGGCCGGCCTGGATTTGCGCTTCGTGCAGCGCGAGACACGCTCGCCGCTGCTGGCGATCGTCTACCGGACCGACCCGCCCAGCTACTTTTTCGTCGGCGACGACAGCGCCGACCTGCACTTCGACGCGGCGCGCCTGCCGCACGGGTGGCGCGCGCACTGCAAATGGGTGCACTTCGGCGGCATCAGCCTGGCGCGCGAGCCGCTCGCTGGCAAGCTGCTGGCACTGGCGGCTTCGCTCAAGGCCGACGGCGTGAAGATCAGCTACGACCCGAATTTCCGGGCACTGATGGACCAGCGCTACGACGCCACCTTGCAACGCATGACGGCGCTGGCCGATGTGATCAAGGTGTCGGATGAAGATCTGGCCGGGCTGTTTCGCACCGATGACCCCGAGAAGGCGTTTGCCACCCTGCGCGGCTGGAACCCTGGCGCCACCTACCTGTACACGCGCGGCGCGCAGGGCGCCTCGTTGCACATCGGTGCGGGAACGTGGCACGCCGCCTCGCCGCGCATCACCGTGGTCGACAGCGTCGGCGCGGGCGACGCGAGCATCGCGGCGCTGGCGTGGAGCTTCCTGCACGAGCCGCATCGCGCCCCCGCCGATCATCTGCGCTTCGCGGTGGCCGCCGGTGCGGCAGCTTGCCAGGCGGCCGGCGCCGCGCCGCCGTCGCTCGGCGCCATCACGGCGCTGATGGAACGCGCTTAGGCGCTTCCCGCCCGCGGCATTGTTGCCATTTCATCAAGGCAACGCCCTACCCGCGCCAGCTCAACAAATTGCGAAATAGCGCGGCGCACATGCGGGTGGATCAGAAGCCGGAGGCGTGCTCGTGGTAAGCTTCGACCCCGCACCGTGCCGTCATCCGGTCCGACTTCCCCGATAACAATACAAACTGCTTCATGGACATAACTCTCGCTCTCGCACTAAAAGCCATCATCATGGGTCTGGTGGAAGGCTTCACCGAATTTCTCCCGATTTCCTCGACCGGCCACCTGATCCTCGCGGGCAGCCTGCTCGACTTCACCGACGAGAAAGCGAAAGTGTTCGAGATCGTCATCCAGGCCGGCGCCATCATGGCGGTGTGCTGGGAATACCGCGCGCGCATCGTCTCGGTGATGAGCGGGCTGACGTCCGATCCGAAGGCGCAGAAGTTCATGCTCAACCTGATCGTCGCCTTCCTGCCGCTCGCGCTGCTCGGCCTTTTGCTCGGCAAGATGATCAAGTCGGCCCTGTTCAAGCCCGTGCCGGTGGCGCTGGCCTTCATCATCGGCGGCTTCATCATCTTGTGGGTGGAGCGCCGCAACAAGCTCAATCCTCCAGTGGTGCGTGTTGAAACGGTGGACGACATGACGCTGCTCGACGCCTTCAAGGTCGGCTGCGCCCAGGCCGTGGCGCTCATTCCCGGTACCAGCCGCTCGGGCGCGACCATCATCGGCGCGATGATGTTCGGCCTGCCGCGCAAGGCCGCCACCGAATTCTCGTTCTTCCTCGCGATCCCGACCCTGCTGCTGGCGACCGTGTATTCGCTGATCAAGGAACGCGATGTGCTGTCGATGGCCGACCTGCCGATGTTCGGCATCGGCTCGATCGCGGCCTTCATCTCGGCCTTCCTGTGCGTGCGCTGGCTGCTGCGCTACATCAGCACTCATGACTTCACCGTGTTCGCCTGGTACCGCATCGTGTTCGGCATCGTGGTGCTGGCCAGCTCGCACTACGGATGGGTCGTTTGGGCGGAATAATGGACCCCGGTATGGACCCCGGTATGGACCCCGGTATGGACCCCAGTATGGACCCCGGTCTCTCAGCACGCGCGCTCGACCAGCTGCAAACGGTCTTCGGCTACCCGGCGTTTCGCGGACAGCAGAAGGAGATCGTCGAACACGTCGCCAGCGGTGGCGATGCGCTGGTGCTCATGCCGACCGGCGGCGGCAAGTCGCTGTGCTACCAGATTCCCGCGCTGCTGCGCGACGGCGTCGGCGTGGTGGTCTCGCCCCTGATCGCGCTGATGCAGGACCAGGTCGACGCACTGGCCGAAGTCGGCGTGCGCGCCGCGTTCTTGAATTCGACCCAGACGTACGAGGAGTCGATGCGCATCGAACGCCTGGTGCGCACCGGCGAGATCGACCTGGTGTACGTGGCGCCCGAACGCCTGATGACGCAGCGCTGCCTGGACCTGTTCCAGGCCTCCAAAATCGCGCTGTTCGCCATCGACGAGGCGCACTGCGTGTCGCAGTGGGGGCATGACTTCCGCCCCGAATACATCAAGCTGTCGATCCTGCACGAGCAATTTCCGGACGTGCCGCGCATTGCGCTCACCGCCACCGCCGACCAGCAGACCCGCGCCGAGATCGCACTGCGCCTGCAACTGGGCGATGCGCGCCAGTTCGTGTCCTCGTTCGACCGGCCGAACATCCGCTACCAGATCGTCGAGAAGGGCAACGGGCGCAAGCAGCTGCTCGACTTCATCACCACCGAGCATGGCAGCGACGCCGGCATCGTGTACTGCCTGTCGCGTAAAAAAGTCGAGGAAACCGCCGACTTCCTGAACGAGAACGGCATCCGCGCCCTGCCCTACCACGCCGGCATGGACTACCCCAAGCGCAGCGCCAACCAGGCCCGCTTCCTGCGCGAGGAAAGCATTGTCATGGTCGCGACCATCGCCTTCGGCATGGGTATCGACAAGCCGGACGTGCGTTTTGTGTGCCACCTGGATCTGCCGAAAAGCATCGAGGGCTACTACCAGGAGACCGGACGCGCGGGCCGCGACGGCATGCCCGCCAGCGCCTGGATGGCGTATGGCTTGCAGGACGTGGTGCTGCAGCGGCGCATGATCGACGAGTCGGAAGCCGACGAAACCTTCAAGCGCGTGCTGTCGATGAAACTCGACGCCATGCTGGGCCTGTGCGAGACGCTCAGCTGCCGGCGCGTGCGCCTGCTCGAATACTTCGGCGAGCAGTCCACCCCGTGCGGCAATTGCGATACCTGCCTGATTCCGCCGGTGTCGTTCGACGGCACGGTGCCGGTGCAAAAGCTGCTGTCGGCGATTTACCGGGTCGACCAGCGCTTCGCCGCCGGCCACGTGATCGACGTGCTGCGCGGGGTCGAGACGGACCGCATCAAGCAGTGGCACCACGATTCGCTGTCGGTGTACGGCATCGGCAGCGAACGCACCGAAGCGGAGTGGCGCGCCATCCTGCGCCAGGCCATCGCGCTCGGCCTGATCACGGTCGACCATGAAGTTTACAGCTCGCTCAAGCTGACCGACGCCGCGCGCCCGGTGCTCAAGGGCGGCCAGAAGGTGCAGCTGCGCCAGTACCAGAAACCGGTCAAGCAGAAGCGCGCGCCGTCCGCCTCGTCCAAAGGGCATGTGGAGATGGACCTGTCCAAATCCGAACAGGCGATTTTCGAGAAGCTGCGCTGGTGGCGGGTCGAAACCGCGCGCGCGCACAATGTGCCGGCCTACGTGATTTTTGTCGACGCCACCCTGCGCGAAATCGCCAAGGCCAAACCCACCTCGCTGCAGGAACTGCGCGGCGTGACCGGCGTGGGCGAGAAAAAGCTGGTCTCTTACGGCGACGAGATCGTCGCCATCATCATGGAGATGAGCTAAAACTCATCCCGCCAGCGCCTGGCGGTAACGCCCGGGCGGCGCTCCCACCGCTTTGCTGAAACGATGGCTGAAGTGGCTCAGGTCCGCGTAGCCGCAGGCTGCGGCAATCTGCTGCAAGGGCAGCTTGCCGGCCTTGAGCAGGACGCGCGCGCGTTCGATGCGGCGCTGCGCTACCCAGCTTGAAGGCGGCATCCCGAACGAGACGCGGAACATGCGCGCCAGATGAAACTCCGACATGCACGCCAGCTGCGCCAGTTCGCCCAGGGTGATCGGCTGCGCCAGATGCTGCTCGATATAGTCGGCCAGACGGCGCCTGACCAGGGGCGCCAGGCCGCCGCGCAGGCGCAGGTCGCGCCGCACGATCGCCTGCGAACGAAGCAGTTCGCTCAGCGCTTCGTGGGTGATCTCGTTGGCGCGCAGGAGCTGGCCCGTATCGTCCCAGGGCTGCCTCACCAGCGCCTCGCACAGCTGCACGATGCGGGGGTTTTCAAAGTAGGTGCGGTCGGCCAGGGTCAGCTCGCGCGGTTCGCGGTCCAGTTCCGCCACGGCGCGCCGCGTGAAGTGCTCGGGCATGAAGTAGACATGCAGCATGTGCACATGGCCGCGCACGACCCATTGCGACTCGTGCCAGTCGGGCATGGAGCAGAGCTGCTGCGGCGCCCCGTAACGCCCCGGCACGCCGGCGCGCTCGGTACGGTAGCCGCCGCCCAGGTAGCACGACAGGGTGTGGTGGCCCGGCTGCACATAGCTGGTGAACTCCTCCACGGTTTCGCGCTTCCAGATCGCCGCGGCCAAGCCGTCGCCCAGCCACGCGAAGCGTTCGAGCGTGGCATTGGTGCCGCTCATGGTGTTGAAGACGGCGTGCGAAATGAGCGGTGGGCGTGAGTGCATGCTGAAAAGTCTAGCATGGCATGCCCGCCGCTGCCGGCGGCCGGCCCAAAGTGCGCAAGATCAGACAAGTCGCACCAGGCATGCCGGTTCAAGATGGGGGCATGAATATCTTCCTCTACTTTCTCACCGTCGCGATCTGGGGTACCACCTGGATCGCCATTACCTTTCAACTTGGCGTGGTGCCGGCGCCGGTATCGATCGCCTACCGCTTCTGGATCGCCAGCGCGGTGCTGATGCTGTTCTTGATCGCCACGCGCAAGCCCATTTGGCCGCCGCGCAGCGCCTGGCGCTATCTGCTGGCCCAGGGACTGGCCCTGTTCTGCTGTAATTTCCTGTGCTTTTATTACGCCAGCCAATGGGTGCCGAGCGGGCTGGTGGCGGTGGTGTTTTCGACAGCGCCGATCTGGAATGCGATCAATGGCCGCCTGTTCATGGGACGCCCGATCCGGCGCCAGGTGGTGGGCGGCGCGCTGCTCGGTCTTTGCGGCATCGCCCTGCTGTTCCTGCCGCAGATGCGCGGACACTGGAACGACAGCGGCATGCTGCTCGGTCTCGGCCTGGCGCTGCTGGGCACCGTGTGCTTCTCGACCGGGAACCTGCTGTCCTCGCGCATGCAGACGCTCGGCCTGACGCCGTGGCTGACCAATACCTGGGCCATGCTGATCGGCGCCACCATTCTCGGTTGCGGCGCGTGGCTGCTGAACATGCCCTTCGCGGTCGAACCGACCATGCGCTACGCCGCCTCGCTGCTGTACCTGGCCATTCCCGGCTCGGTGGTCGGGTTTACCGCCTACCTGCTGCTGGTCGGGCGCATCGGCCCTGACCGCGCGGCCTATTCGACGGTGCTGTTCCCGGTGGTGGCGCTGAGCGTGTCGACGGTGCTCGAAGGGTACCAGTGGAGCGCCCTCGCTATCGGCGGCCTGCTGCTGGTCCTGGGCGGGAACGTGCTGGCGTTCATGCCGGCTGGCGCGCGCTTATCCAGGTCGCCCGGTGCCACAACCGCTCCAGCGGCCCCTGGGCGTGGCGCCTGAGCCACCACGCGCAAAACGCGCACTGCAGCGCCGCCAGCAACACGCCGATCAGCAGGCACACGGTGGCGCCGGTGACCTTGTACAGGCCAAGGCCGAAACCGTAATAGATGAAGGAGCCGATGATCGACTGCGTGAAGTAGCTGGTCAGGCTCATTCGTCCCAAGGGTGCCAGCACGCGCAGTGCGCGCGTGAGGGCGCCGCCCTGGTACAGCAGCACGAAGCACGCCACCAGCACCAGCATGAACGCCACGTTCGACCATGAGGCGATGATGGTGCCCAGCGGGCGGCGCACGGCGGCGCTGGCGACCAGGTCGGGCAGCATGGTCTTGATCGCGAACAGGGGGATGAACAGCAGCGCGGCGCCGGCGAGGGTGCGGCGCCAGAAGCGCAGGCTTGCCGGCACGGCCTCGAACAACCCGCGGCGCCCGGCCAGCATGCCGAGCATGAACAGCGACATGATCTGGAATATGCGCCCGTTTTCCCAGCTCCAGTGAATCACCGCCAGCTTGCCGTTGGTGAGGTTGCCGGGCCAGACGCGCACGAGCGAGTCGCCCGTCAGGTAGGCATTCATGCGAGCGAAATACTGCCACGAGACCGGGTCGCCGATCTTCGCGTCCGGATGGCGCATGGCGTCGGCCAGCACCAGCCATGCGTACGGCTGCAGCATCAGGGCGGCGGCCAGCGCCAGCACCACGCCATCGCGCATGCGCGCCACCGGCAGCAGGCACAGGCCGATGACGGCATAGATGGTCAGGATGTCGCCGTGGTAGAACATCGAGTTGAGCAAGCCGAAGCCGAACAGAATCAGGAGGCGCCAGCCATAACGGACGCGGAAATCCTCGTCGCGCCCGGCGCGGCGCTGCGACTGCAAATGGAAGGTCAGGCCGAACAGCAGCGCGAAGATGGCGTACGACTTGCCGCCGAAAAGAAAGAAGGCGCAGTCCCAGATAATCTTGTCGAGGACGACCAGCCAGGCCGGGAGATCGGGCACGACGTAGTACAGGTCGAAGTGCTCGATGTTATGGAGCAGCATGATCGAGACGATGGCAAAGCCACGCAATGCGTCGACCACGTCCAGGCGGGGTGCCGTTGAAGCCATCGTATTAACTCCTCGTGAAGAAGCGTACCAAGAAATCGTATTCTAATTGGAAACGCTACCACTTTGGAGAAAAATCCGTGGCGATGCGGCCTGCATGGCTGCGTCGCCCAAGGTCAGCCCAACGTCGGCTTATTTTTTGGTGAACACCAGGTCCCAGACGCCGTGACCGAGCTTGATGCCGCGGTTTTCAAACTTGGTCAGGGGACGGTAGGCCGGCTGCGGCGCGTAGCCCTCGGCCGTGTTTTGCAGCAGCGGCTCGGCGCCCAGCACCTCGAGCATCTGGACCGCGTAATCCTCCCAGTCGGTAGCGCAGTGCAGGTAGCCGCCCGGCGCGAGGCGCCCGGCCAGCAGCTTGACGAACGGCGGCTGCAGCAGGCGGCGCTTGTTGTGGCGCGCCTTGTGCCACGGGTCGGGAAAGAACACGTGCACGCCGGCCAGCGAGGCGGGAGGAATCATCTGGTTGAGCACTTCGACCGCATCGTGCTGGATCAGGCGCAAGTTGGTCAGATCCTGTTCGCCGATCTGCTTGAGCAGGCTGCCCACGCCGGGCGTGTGCACTTCGACGCCGATAAAGTCCTTTTCCGGCATGCCCTTGGCGATGTGCGAGGTGGTGTCGCCCATGCCGAAGCCGATTTCGAGGATCACCGGCGCACGGCGGCCGAAGGCTTGTTCAAAGTCGAGCGGCGCCTTGGCGTATTCGACCAGGAACTTCGGTCCCAGCTCTTCCAGCGCGCGCGCCTGGGCGATCGACAGGCGGCCGGCGCGCGTGACGAAACTGCGAATCCGGTGTTCGGTCGGGTCGTACAACATCGGGCGGTTCGGGGTATCTGCGGACATGGGGATGGATGAGGAAAAAAAGGCAGGACGACATTATATCGTACGGCGCCGCCGCTGCCGGCGGCAGGCGCCGGCAGCGGGGGAGCAGGAGGCGCCGGGACGGCTAGTCCTGCTTGCCGTCGAGGCGCTCCATGCGCGAGATGCCGGCCGACAGGTAGCGTTCCAGCACGCGCGAGCCGCCGTAGGCGGCGATGGTGATGCAGCCCGGCTGCAGCAGGAGCGGAATCTCCTGCCACGCGCACAGCGAGTACGTCACCAGGCCGGCCACCAGGGAGATCAGGATATCCTTGGCGATTTCCAGCGGCAGCGACTTGATCACCACATCGGGACTGGCGATCTTTTGCAGCGTGCCGGCGGCCCCGCCGACCAGCGACAGCGTGACGGCGACGGCCACGCCATCGAGCGGGATGCTCGACAGGTCGCTGGCGAAGTTGGTGGCGGCGATTGCACTGGTGTCCCATGAGGAGAGCAGCCAGGTCCAGCAAAGCCGGGGTTTCAGGTGTAGAAAGGTGCGCATAGAACCTCCTTGAAGCGCTGGTGGGCATCGAAGAGCGTCAGCGCCACCAGGGCTCCGGCGTTCCAAAAAATCGTCGATCAGGCGGCGCGCGGCGCGCAACCTGACGCGGGCGCGGACATCGGCACGGCCCGACAACACGCCACGCGGAGCGGAGCGCGCCGGCCCGGCGCGGCTGGCGCACGCCGGTGCCGGAACGGCGCGTTGGACAGGGTGCGGACGTGACTGTCCCGGTGCGGCGGACAGGCCGCCGGCAGTATTGGTCTTGCTCATGTGTGCCTCAGGTCAGGTCAACGGTCCGCTTGCGCGGGCGAGAGGGCATTTCAGCGCGTGCAGGGCGCGGATGGCGTGGAAGGTGGCGATTTTGCAGTCCGCCTGGCCATTCAGGATGCGGCTGACGGTTGGCTGGGTGGTCCCCAGTGCCGTCGCCATGCGCATCTCCGTCCACCCGGTTGCGTCCTTGATTTCCCGTAACAGGGTGGAGATGTCTTTTTCCATGAGCACAGTCTATACGCGCTCGGATAGATTTTCAACAAGAGCACGCTACGGTTTTGAAAAAATCTATTCGTACGCGTATAATTCGCTCATGACTATTTCAGACCGCCTGACACACGCGATGGAAGAAGCCGGTTTCCAGTCGCAGAGTGCCCTGTCGCGCGCCTCCGGCGTGCCGCAGCCGACCATCAACCGCATCATCAACCGCAGCGGCACGCGTGGGCCGGAAGCGGCTACCCTGGCGGCGCTGGCGTCGGCCTGCAAGGTGGCGTTCGAATGGCTGCATGAAGGCACGGGGCCGATGGCGCGCCGTAGCGCCGGGGCCGATGGCCTGCCCGGGGAGATGCAGCCGGTTATCGTGGCCGAAGACGGCGACCCGCGCTTCGTGCAGATCAAGATGGTGACGCTGCGCCTGTCGGCCGGCATCAGCGGTTTTCAGTCCGATCCCGGGCACGATACCGGCGCTACCTTGCCGCTCGACGCCGGCTGGGTTGGGCGCAACAACTATATTCCGGAACGTCTGGTGGCCACGCGCGTCAAGGGCCAGAGCATGGAGCCGACCTTGTACGAGGGCGATATCATCGTGATCAATACGGCTAACAACCGGCCCGTCGATGGTGCGGTGTTCGCCGTTAATTATGAGGGTGAAGCGGTGGTCAAGCGGCTCTCGCGCGATGCGGGCGAATGGTGGCTGGAGTCCGACAATTCCGACAAGCGCAAGTACCACCGCAAGGTGTGCCGGGGCAGCGACTGCATCATCGTTGGGCGCGTGGTGCGCAAGGAGAGCGACCGGATCTGACGCATCTGACGCATCTGACGCATCTGATTATCGCAAGCGTGTCGAGACGAGTGCCGCTATACTCGGAGAAGGCGAGGAATCCCATGGAATCCAAAGAAAAGATTACGTTCAGCATCGACAGCCGCACTCCGGACACGCTTCCGATGAGCCGGCTGGCCGAGTATTTGTCAGCGCTGTCGACGCTGTATGGGAGTGACGAATACTTTCATTTCGACATGGTCGACAACGGTAGCGCCCTGCTGCAAGTGTGGGTTGATGAGCCGGCGATGACGACGGTGATGACGCAACTGGCATCCGTCGGTGCGGGCACGGCAGCCGCCCCTATTCATAAGGCATATAACCAGCTCGACTGCTTGCTGCGTGAAGACAACGCGGTCGGCGCGGTTCACGTGCACGGCGGTGTCGTTCTTGCTTTTCCGGGAAGAAATCGAAAAATTGTTGAAACGGTGTCGATTACCAAACTTACCACAATCGATGGCACGGTGATTAAAATTGGTGTCCGTGACTCGTCGATTCCTGTGACACTGAAAGATCTGGAAGGACAGGTCGTGCGTTGCCAGATCCGTGGCGTCGCTAACGCGAAAAGACTGTCGCGCCATTATCTGGAAGCACCCATCCGGGTGCATGGCAGCGGTCGATGGACACGTGGACAAGATGGGAAGTGGATCCTGGACATTCTTGACATCGATAGTTGGGAAATATTGGATCAGAGCTCCCCTGAAGGCCTGCTATCTGTCCTTGCGTCTCCGGACAACGGCTGGGCTCAAATGAGTAACCCCCAAGCCGAATGGCGGAAACTGCGAGGACTCGATTGATACTGTTCGATGCCAACGTCCTTGTTGAACTATCCCGGCTGGAAACGTCGGAAACGAAGGAGCGGATTCAGGGTCTCGTTTCTGAACTAAGCGTTAGCAAAACAGTGATTGGCATCCCGGCCTCGGCGTGGGCAGAATATTTGTGCGGCAGCGACGCCTCGGCCAGCGTTTTTTCCACCGCGTTTCGCTCGCGCGCCTATGTCCAGATTCTTCCCTTCGATGATATCAGCGCCTATGAAGCGGCACCGCATCACCAGGAAATCGTTGGCGCCACAGGCACGAAGAAGGGCCGATCCACGCTTGCATGGCAACAAGTCAAAATCGATCGGCAGATATTGGCGATCGCGCGTCAATATCGCGTCAGCGCGATTTATACGAACGACGACGACATGATCGCGGATGCGCATATCCTGAGGATCCCCTGTTTCCGCCCGTACGAAGTGCAGCTCAAACCCGTGCAAAGAATACTCGACCTGAATGCTGTCCCAGAAGGTTCTGAGGTCCGCCGCGACCCGGGCGAGCGATGAAATCGGCCTGCATCAACGTAGGCGGCTCCCTGCTGGCAATCGTGCTGGTCGATTCGGCCGATACGCTGCCGGAGCGCGGAGCGGCGCTGCTGGTGCGCCTGCAGCCGTATTTTCCGGCCTTGCCGATCATGCTGGTGTCGATCGAGAACAATGGCTTTCGCGCATTTGCCACGTTCCAGACCAGTGAGCTGCTCGCGCTCGTGCAGCTCGAACATGTGACCTTTGTCGATCTCGATGTGAATGCCGTGCCGGCGGAGACCGAAGTGCTCCCGTTCTAGGCTGTTGCTGGTGTATCCGAACGACGGTTGACAACGATCCGGCAAGGACGAGGTTTATGCACAGATGGATGATTGTCAACCCGCCTGCAGCAAGATGTGACTCGTTCTGGTGCTTGAGATAGCGCCTGGATGCTTTGCAATTGCGGCCCTTTGAAATGCTCCAGAATCTTGAGCGATACGCGGTCGCCTTGAGCGGAGTGCACCACCTTGCCCCCCCTCGGCGCACACCACGTACGTCGAAATGCATGCGCTCACGCCTTCCATGCACAGCTTTAATGCAAGAGGTAAGAAGCGGGGGCCTGGGGAAACTGAGTATCGGGAGCATGCGCACGACAGGGATGTTACTGGAGCGGGTGAAGGGAATCGAACCCTCGTCGTAAGCTTGGGAAGCTACCCAAGAAACGTGACAACCATGCGGGTTTGAGCCCTTTTTTCGCTCCACAAACTCTGCGCGATAGCATGCCAGAAAGCCCCTATCCATGCGGACCTAAATTGTTTTGTGGAGCGGGTTTTAAGGCAAAAAAGGAGTGCGAAGCTCGGCTTGAACTGGTCCTGCCTGGCAGCAAAGTGCGCCGGCACTACCTGCACCACGACTATGCCGACGAGAAGTGCGACGCATGGGCTAAGCTCGACACTCACTTATCTGCTGTTTTGAAGTGAATGCCTGCTTAGCTTATTCGAGCCCTCATAAAGAACATTGATGCAAGGCTTGGAAATCATCCTTTAAACTCGTAGTTATCGAGCATTTTTTCAAGTGTCTCCCGAGGCGAATTTTCACAGACGCCAGAATCAACAATATTCTTCAGAAGATAATATTCTACGTCATTTGAGATAATACCTCGCCGGACAATTTTTTGAATTTTGTCGGAATATAGATATCTCAATTTAGTTAAAGTAAAAAGTCCTTTGCTAGCGAGTAAAGTGTCAATTTCTTTGATTTGATCAGATGAAATTAAAAACGAACCTTGTATTAAATCATTCAAAGCCATGGCTAGCCCAGCGCGCGCATTCGCTGGAGAGGAAACTTCCATGGCTGACAGAACGCTTAACGGGTGCTTTTCGATAGGAAGGTTAATTTGCGGCATAACTAACGGGAATAACACAGCTACACATTCCTTAAATTCCGCATAACTTTCCGCCGATATCTTGATTTTGCTCATAGTTTCTCCTATTTACACGTACACTCTCGGTCACGTTTAATTTCACCAAATTCATTGATTGCACTGGCATCATAATAATCTCCAAACGGATTAATTTTACTTACTCCACGTATGGCATTTCTGGATTGACCCTCATCTGATTTAGCTCCTCCATTTATATCAATTAATTGTTGCTCACGCCCACGAATCCCATAGGGACTTTCACTACTTTTATCTAAGATAGGATCATCAAATCCCTCGGCATTAAGTATCGGCTGTCCGTTTTTTCTATCTTTTAGGTTCTGCTCTGGAGTGCCCCGTCCTGAGGTTCTACCGGAATAACATTGACCCGTTTTTTTGTTCAAACGGGTATATGTTTGATAGGTTACCGGAGCTTCTTCTGGATCTTTACCGAAAATCGCTTTCGCGATTACGCGGCTAGCCTCCATTGATGGGTTTGGTACTCCAGGCATGGGTATCGGTGGCATCGGCATGGGCACTTGAAGACCACTTGGATCAGTATTCGATACCGGATTGCCCAGTACATATCCATATGTATTCACTCCCCCGTCGAGCCCAATCGGATCACTCTGCAGATACCGCCCGGTCTGCGGATCGTAATCTCTGAAGTGATTGTAAAACAGGTTGGTGCTTCGGTCGTAATACTGGCCTGGCATCCGTAAATTGAATGTAAAGGTGCCTGATCCGCTGAAATATTCGGTCGGCGGCGTCAGCCCGAACGGGTCACCATTGTCCCAGCGCCAGACGATCTTGTTGTCGAGCGAACGTGTGACCATCCGCGGCGTTCCCAAATGATCCGGGTGAATATGGAATACGTTAATCGCCGTGCTTTGGGCGGGTGCCGTACCCGTCACTGTCTGCGTCAAAACTGCCACCGGCAGGTTGCCCAAGTACACAGTTTCGCGTGTCGCCTTACCGTTGGCATAGTTGTATTCACCAACCAACTGGCCCCGTTCATCATAAACGAACACGCCGCCGCCATAACTCTGGAATACTCGCTGATCCATACCGTTGAACAGCTGGTAGGTCGTGACAGCACCATTCTGGATACTGTACGGCCGACCCCGTCCACTGTAAGTGACTACGAGCGTACCATCGGTGGTCAGATTACCCGCGTCGTTATAGACATTTTTCTTTGCCGGCACTGGACCAGTGGTCGCGCTCAGCTTATTGCTGAGCGGGTCGATGGTGTTCGTGTAGCTGTTCGCTCCGAACCCAGCCTTGATGCGGTTACCGCTGACGTCATACGCATACGTCTGGCTGGTACCGTTGCCGCTGTAGCTGGTCAGGCGATTCAACTCGTCATAGCCGAAGGTCTGATTCAGGCTGGCAGGGCTGGGCGTCGTTCCTGTGCCGGTATGGATATACCCCTTGATGCGGCTGGCGGCATCGTAATGGACCGTGCGTACAACACCGTTCGCCGACGGGCTTCCCAAGGTATAGCTGCTGATCCTGCCATCGAGGTCATAGGTGCGCACATGCGCGTATTGGTTTGCTTGTGTGCTGTTGCTCCACGTCCAACCGGTTGTTCCGCCAAACGCTGCATAGGTAATATTGTTCAGCAAGACAATACTGCCGGTGCTCGTGCCGGTACCGCCGGCTTGCACCGGGTTCAGCGTGATGCTGGTGACTTGGCCCGCTTGATTGTAGCCATAGTTAACGCGGTTCCCGCTGGGGTACGTTACGCTCGTCAGACGACCGGCCCCATCGTAATCATAGGCAAGAGTGTGGGTGGTGTTGTATCCCCCTCCGATCGTGTTCTGGGTTTTGGTCGCCAAGCGCCCAAATTCATTATAGGTATACCTCGTATTACCCGACTCATCCGTCATCCGCGTTATTTTTCCGGCCGCGGTCGGCGTCAGGGTGGTGTCGCCGTCGTATTCAAACGTCGTGCTGGCGGAGCCCGTATAGTCGATCCGGGTCAGACGGTTAAGCGCGTCGTAAAAATAGGTGGTCGTTTTACCACGACCGTCCATGCTCGTCTTCAAGTTGCCGGCGGCATCGTAAGTCGACTTCGTCAACCCGGTGTCGGGACTTCTCAGCTCGCTACGGTTACCCAGGCCGTCGACGTCGTATCGTGTCTCCAGTTTACGCGGATCGGTTACCGTCGCCACCTGGTCGATTCCGTCGTAACCATACTTGAGGGTCGGACGTGCACCGTTGGTCAGCGGCTGCTCCACCTGCTTTACACGGTCGAGCGGATCGTAGGTGAAGTTCGTCACCCGTCCTAGCGGATCGGTCACCTCCTTGAGGTTTCCAACGAGGTCGTACTTGTAACTGGTGGCACCTTCAGGCACCGACTGCGCCGATGCAACGGTGCCGGTATAGGCACCTAGCAGCGGGGTATACGTCATGACAACAATCAGTGCCCCGGACATTAAACGGCTGAGAATACGGCGGCTCATCGTGCAGCTCCGGTTTGGCTCGTCAGACGGCCGGTTTTGTCAAAGGTACGGGTAATCTGGCGCACGAGGTTGCCTTTGTGGTCGCGCACTTCTTCCTTGATCCGGTTGCCGGTGAGGTCGAGTGTATAAATGATGCTTTCGGTGCTTTCGTCACGACCGCTGACGACGGAGGTCAGCCGGTGTGCTGCATCGTAGGTGTACTTCCTCACGCTGTTGTCGGGGAACGTGACCATCTCGATCTGACCTGAAGGCGTGTAGGCGTAGGTGGTCGTCTGTGGCGGCTTCTTTGTGCTTATGCCACTTGATACGATTTTCGACTTGACCCATCCGCGCTCGGTGTATTCCAGCTCTGTCTTGATGCCGTCAAGCGCGCGAATCGTATGAACTCGGCCGTGGGCGTCATACCCCCCGTAGGTCGTCTCTTTGCCGACGCCGTTCGTTACCTTGATCAGGTCGCCCGTGGACTCATCATAGTCGTACTTGGTGACATCGACGATGTCGGTACGCGGTCCGGTCACGGTTAGCAATTGCCCCACCTTGTTGTGCGCAAATGACCATTTCCGGGCGCTGCCGGTCAAAGGCGCATTCAATCCCTGCGCCCCCGTCAGATCGGTGGTGGCCTGCTCGCTTGTGGAGAGCAGATTGCCGGTCAAGGCGTCGTACTGGTATTTCGTAATACGCTTGGGTTCGGCGATAGTCTCCGGCAGGCGAAAAGTCATGTGCCATTTGGTCGTGGTTTTACGTGCCGGCGAAGCAAGTGTTTGCGTAGCCAGCAGCGAGGGGCAATCGGCTGTCGCTGCGCCTTCCACCCGCGCCGTTTCAAGATTGCGTCCGGCCTCATATTGGAAACAGCTGTAATTATTGTTGAAATCCTTGGTCATGGTGACATTGCCGATGGCGTCATACTTGCGTTCGGCGATCGTGCCGCACTCCACGCAGGGAGCGTCAACGGTGGTGCTTTTGGCGACGCCCTGCACATATTGTTTGCCGAAGTTGCTCACCGACGCCACCGGATTTTCCTTCGGCCCCACATAATGGGTCACCGTTGCCGCCGAGGTAGGTCCGTCGGTATAGGCGACGGTTACTTTCTCGACATCTTCACCGAGCTGCGACGACGTTGCCCTGCCGGAGCAGTCATATGTCCAGCTGATGTACCGATCTTCATTTTCATCGACTAGGCCGGTCATCAGATTGCTAAAAGCCCTCGGGCCAAAGCCTTTCCCGATGGTTTTAGTCAAGGCGCCGCTGCATGCGGCGCCATTGTTGATTTTGCTGGCTTCGTTGTACCAGTAAGTCTGGCTTTTTCCATCAGGATAAGTCACCTTGGTCAGATTGTTTGCTTTGCACGCGTAAGTAGCTTCGTTACCAGGAATGCAGCCGCCGGACGCACCGTCGTACTCGTAAAGGGTGGACTCACCCGCTGGATCGATCATTGCGGTAATGCGGCCTTTTACGTCGTACTTAAACTGAATTTGACGTCCCCAATTGTTGGTCACGCAGAGCAAACGACCTGCCTCGAGCACGCCGTTCGGATGCACGTTTCCGCACTTCGGGGCAGTTGCCGGAAGACGGCTGACGCTGGTATCGTTGGTGACGCCATCGCTGTACGTAAAAACCTGGTTGAGTCCGCTGCGTTCGGTCACCGACAACAGCAATCCCGTAGCGTCAAAACGTTCCGAGCGGTCCTGCTGCGCGCTGGAATGAGTCCATTCCTTTACAGCCGAGTTGTCCGCCGTCATCACCGGAGAAAGCTTGTCGCACACATCGGCGGAACTGGTGTATGTGCCGTTTGTGGAACGGGTGAACATGGTTTGTTTACCGTCGGGGTGACTGATGGACACCCTGCCTGGAATTGGTTCCTGGCTACGGAAACCGGACGAGCACTCTATGGAGTCATCTTCAGGGAAGAGCCAGCAAGTTTTAGAGTTAGCGTATTGTTTTTCTGGGCGGAGCGATTTGTTATACGAATGAGTCCAACGCACACCAAATCCGCGGATCACCGAGGGATCTGGATAGGCGAGCGTACTGTTGTAGGTACGGCTCAGCGACAGGTTACTCGCGCTCTTCGGCGCTTGGTAATCCGTGATGATGTGCCACATGTTCCCGGTGGCCGGCTCAATCGGTTGTCCGACGGGCGGTGCGCTCAAGCGTGAACAACTTCCACCTACATTCCTTCCGTCGGAGTCGTCCCGCGTTTTGGGTTCTATCTTGACGCATGTACGCTCTTTAGCGGAATAGCGATACCCATCGGCTGAGCTACACGCCGCTCGTATGCGTTGCATAACAACGTTGCTGGTTCCGTCGCCATATGGGACGCACGCACCCTCCTTGATATAATATAGTTGAGACGGCATAGGCTTATCTGCAATAGTAGAAAACGTTAAGAACGTTCGGTCAGGCCCGTACGCTGCTGATGCGTTTTGAACAAAAAAATATTTACAATAAAAGGCTGTTCCGTTGCTCGCCCAAAACCTATCAATGTCATCCTTCTTTGCGCCATCTTCATCCCAAAAGTAACGATTGTACGTTAACCTATATTCGTAGGGTCCAAATGAATCAGGCACGCCGGCCCGCGCGTTGATTGTGATGCACAGAAGAATTGCGGTGATCAACAATAAGAATATCCGTTGGGGCGAGAGCCGCGATAAACAGATAAATTGTACAAACGAAGAAGCCATCTCACACCTTTGAATCTTGAAAGTTGCAAAATTATCTCATGGCAACGCAATACTTTTATACATTCAGCAATATATATTTGTTAACGTTGTAATTCGGCGACCACGCTACCATCAAGTGTCACCGCTGCCGCTATAGCAGCATTTGCCATACTCTTGAAGTGTCGAGTGTGCCTACAAGTCACCGGTGAGTTGACTCGCCCACGCTTCTGACTTTTCGTCGGTCACTGCGCAAACTCCGTCTCACAGCACACGAAATGCGCCAGCAGGTCAGCGCTCACCGTCTGCATAGGCGAGCGGTCCGGACCGTCGACCCGGTGCATTTGCAAGATCAGCGGGCCCGGCGGCGTCGCTCACGGCACCAACCCGTTTGCCTCGATAAACGCCTGGCACGCACGCCCTGTGGCCAAGTCCTGCTCCACGGCCAGCGTCAACGCTCTAAAATCTCGCTCAACGCTTTGTGAAACCAGCCGGCCGGGTGGATTGGCACGGTCGCCGCCGCTGGCGCTTTCGGCTTTGGCGGGGGCGGCAGGTCCGCTACAGATGGCGTGACCGACGCGCACCCGACGAGTAGCAATAACAGCAGCAACAGGAGCAAGTTCTTCATTCTTGGCTTTCGTGATTCCGACATTGATGGTGTGCTGCTGAGTCGACAGGACGGCGTTGTCCTGCACGCGCGCGACGACGGCGCCCAGGTCGCGCGCGGCCCAATCGCTGACAGCGGCGTCGTAGCCGGCATGCCAAACGTGCGAGCGGTACCCGGCGGCGCCGGCCGCGACAGCGGCTGCCACGGCCAGCGCGGCTCCGATTTTCCAGGCCATCGGAATTGCGGCTAGCGGGATCATTTGGCGGCCACGCACTGCGCATGCGAGCGCTGGCGATCCGTCCACAGGCCGGCGCAGCGTCGGTTGCCGGGTGTCGAGCAGTCGTAGCCGGCGGCGAAACGGTACAGCAGGATCGCATCGCAAGCACCGCGGTAGTCCCCCCCGTTCAGCCGCTTTACGATGGTGCTGTTGCAGAACGCGGTCGACCCGATGTTGTAGGTCAGATCGACGTACACGTCGTATTCCGCCTGGGTCATCGGGGCGCGCACACAGCTTTTGACGGCCCCCTCGTAGGTCCGGACATCGAGAAGCGCCCGCTGCGCCGCCTTGACCGGCGTGGTGCGGTCGCCAGCCTTCACGCCGCCGGTGGTGCCGAACCCAATGGTGGGAACGTCTCCCTTCGTCGGGACGATCACGCCGTCGCTGTAGCCCTCACGTGTGAGGATGCCCACGAAAGCCGCAGCGCTCAGCGCAAGCCCGGCGATGCCCATGCGGGCTTTATTTGTCAGTGCCATGGATTTCTTTCTGCGCCAAGAGGCGCGAGACATTTGCGAAAATGGAGATTGCCGCGGCGCCGCCGGCGAACATGCCGTTCGGCACGCCGTCCGGCTTCCAGATGGCCACGGCCACCTCGGCGGCGCCGAACAGTGTGGCCGCCACGTTGAATTTCACGCTCCAGGCTTTGCGCAGAACCGTGCGCCAGTCGTCGATGAGCCTCATTGCTTCACCGTGATCTTGAGCGCCTGCCACATGGCCAGTGCTACCCAGCCGGCGCCGGCCAGCGCGCCCGCCTGGGTGACCTTGATAAGCGCCTCGCGCACCAGCCGGTTGCGCAGCTCGCGCCACTCGATCACGGCTTCGTGATAGCGTCGGTGGCCGTCCGTGTCTCCGGATGGGAAGGCGGTTAGTATCTGCTCGGTCTTGCGCGTGTTATCGGACAAAGCCGTCTTGATCGACACCAGCATGGCGTCGCGCTCTTGATCGTTCATCATTCGTTGCCTTAAAAATAGGCCACCCGAAGGTGGCCAGAGGTGGAGCGTGCGGGCCTACTGGTAATAGTTGATCGTCACCGATCCGCCTGGCGGCACCACGATGGGGTATCCGTTGCCAGGAGTGACGGCGATGTTGTAGTGCGTGGAAGTCGGCGCAACGCCGCCGCTGATGCCGCCGGCAAAGGTGTAGCCGAGCGCGGTACTATCGCTGCCGTTCGTCGGCGAGCCGTAGTAGTTCCAGCTGACCGTGGCCGACCAGTTTTGCGAAGACCCGCCGCCAACGATATTTCCGCTGCTCAGCCAGCCGGTCTCATACACAATCGTGGCCGATCCCGCGACCACGCCCGACAATGAGTAGCCAGCAGTGGCAACCGTGTACGTGTTGTTTGAATGCTGGCTGATGTTGTAGAAGGTGTAGCTCGGGCTGCCGCCGGCGTTGATCGCGTTACGCTGAGAAATTGCCGAATTCGTTGCTGATGCCCAGTCATAGTTGCCGGAATTTGTGCCACCACTGCCGATGTACCAGAACACCGTTGCTACCGTCGTGCTTGCGCTGAGCAGGGGCGCCGCGCCGCCGTTACTGCCTTTGCCGACCAGGCTGTCGACCATCGTGGTCGACGCGGGCGCCGTCCATGTGCCGCTGCTGGTAAAGGTTGCGGTCATGGGCGTGCGTGCGCGCTTCCCATAAAACCTGCTGCGGCGGGCATCGATAGGCGTCATGATCAGCCTCGCAGCACGGACACGATGAGCGTGGTGCCGCCATCGCGCGTCGACACCATCACGTAATCGGTGCCGCCTGTCTGCCAGGTGATATTCGCGGCGGCCGCCGTGGTCTGGATCACACCGTCGTAGCGGATGAAGCGCGCGCCGGCAGGCCACGCCGGGTTGCTACCGAGGCCGACATTCACCAGCTCTAAGAATTGCACCGCCTGCTTGCCGCTGGCTGGCCAACCCGTGAAGCTCATCGTCTTGGCGCCCGACGCTGGCGCCACGCGCTGGGTGCCGCCATTCGCATAGGCCACCGCAGTGCTCGTGCCATTGTCGTAGAAGGTCATCGCCCGAGTAAGTTCCTGTAGATCGGACAGCAGCGCAAGGGTTCCCCCGGCCGCCGGCACAGTCAACGGAATAACTGTGCCCGTTGGAATCAGCGCGTCGCACTCGAAGCGAACCTGCTTCGACGCGTCAATACTTCCTTTCGCGATCGAATTGGAGTCAATAAATGCTACGGCGGTGCTAGCTGTGGCCGCACTCCCTGCGGCAGCAATAGAGTAGTCGCGGGACTGATTCTTATAATTCTCAGAAGCATCTGCCGCAGTGTAAGCATTGTTTTTATACTCAAGAGCGTTATCGCGCGCTGTCTCAGCCGCGGTCTTTGCCGCATCGCTCGCAGCTTCCTTTGCGTTCACGTTCGTTTCGAGCGCGTTCGCCTGGGTGCGAAAGGCATTCAGCTCTGGCACCATCACCTGCTGCGCAGCGACGAAGGCAGCCGCCTTCTCGCTGAACACGGCCGGGGTGTCTGTCAGCGGATTGGGCGCCGGTGGCAGCGCGGTGATCACTTGGGTTATTGTCATATCAGTCCTCGGAATGAAATCGGCGCGTTCTGGCCGCTATTTGAAATCGGCACTTCCCACTGGTCGATGTAACCGTAGGCATAGGTCATTGAATATTTCGTTGAGCCGATCACGATCAGCTCGACATCGGTGTATTCGGTAAGCAGCCGGTGCGCCTCGTCTTCAAAACCGTCCGGTATGCGAACTTCGAAATTGAGGCGCTTGGCGTTCGCACGCTTGAAGATGGTCACATTGCCGAATTTGTCGGTGTCGACCGTGGAGTAACTGAGCGTCCCGCCCGTCACTCCCCATTGTGTGGTCCCGATCGTGCGCGACTTACCGACGAAGCACCCGCTTATCGCGGCGTCGAGTCCGGTGTTCTCGATCGTGATGGTCAGCGACGACGCTGCATATGGCGGCACGCCATCGAACACCACGTCACCGATCCTGATCGGAATCTCGTAGAAGAAGTCGTACCAGTTCAGGACGTGGTGCCGGACCAAGTTCTGCGTGCGCGTGTACCCCGTGCCCGACTGCGTGATGGTCGCGCTGGCGCCCTCGACGTTGAGCAGGGTCACGGTGTTGACCAGGCCGGGCGCTATGACGAAGCTGATCGAGTTCGGCACGACGGTTCGGCTATTCAGCGCCTTGTCGAACGCATTCCAGCGATTCGTCGCGCTTTTGCGCAGCCACTTGGCCTTGTCGGTGAGCGCGTTGCCCAAGTTGCCCGCCGCCTGGGATTCGTATAGGTCGTGCACGTTGGCCGAAGTGCTCGACACCACATCGCCCAGGCCGTAGGAGGTGCCCGTGCTGTAGGGCGCGTAGACTGTCCCCAGCGGCTTCCACCAGGTTGGCGAGGTGGCAGGAGCGTGTCCAACATTGCTCGCCTGGAGCCCCTGATAGACGGCCTGCTTCGTTCCCGTGCTCACACCAACGACGGCGCCTAGGACGTATGTGGAGCCAGACGAATACTCTTGCGCCAGCCCCTCGGGCACCGTGCTGCTGATCAGCATGGCGTCGGTGATGGCAACCGGCCGGATCAGCCAGAAATCGGCGGCGCTCACGCTGGCACCTCTTTCGTGCGCACGGCGACGCCGCCATCGGACAGTCGGTCCTGCGTATCAGCAGAGCGCTGCGTGTTCGACGCAATCCTGTTGAGCACGGTCTGCTGTGCGGCAACCTGCGCGGTGAGACGCTCGACAACAGCCTCCAGCATCCCGGTGTCGGAACCTTGGCGGGCCACGTTCTGCGAATACTGCGGGACCGGCACGTTCGACGCCGACACGCCCGCGTTCGTGCTTGCGGCAAAAGCTGAGGCATCAAGGCCAAACATCCGCGACAAAATGTTCCCGGTGTCGATCAGGCTGCCCATCGTCTGCGCGCGCACCCGATCGCGGTCCATCGCCGTCAGCGCGTTCGCCTCGGACAGGTCAAGCAGCGACTTCGACAGTTGCGGCAAGAGCTTCGCTGCCTCCTGATCCCCCGCGCGCGCCTGCGCCGTTTTGATGGAAAATGCCGCCTGCGCATCGGCTATCGATGCCGGCGTGTTTTCGTTCAGCATCCCGCGAATGCGCGCGACCTCATCAAAGATCGATTCGGTAATTGCCCGGTAGGCGGTCTGGATCTGTTCAGCGGCGCGCCTGGCGTCGTCAGCAATATCCTGTTGCTCCTTCGCGGCATCCTGGGCAATTTTGAGAGCATCTGCCGCCGTCTTGGCCGCAAGCGCATCCGCTGCGTTTTTGTCCTGGATGGCAAAAATTGCTTCCTTCAAGGCCTTGTTTGCAGGATTGAGCGCGTCGAGTTCTAGTTTGCGCAATCCTGCCGTGTCGCCCTGCAGCTGCATCATTTCTCGCTCAAGGCCTGCCCGTTCCGCGGCGATGGCACGAGCGGATGCAGCAGCGCTATCAAGCGCGGCAGCCGCTTCCTTCGCTGCCGTTGCCTGGTCCTGCATGGCGTGCAGCTGCATGGCGAGCGGGGCCACCGTGGCGTCGAGGCCTGCAATCTCCGCGGCGCGCCGCTGCTCCAGCGTCATGCTGGCTTGCTCCAAGGTGGCGATCTGCTCCGCGTACGACCTCATCGATGCCGCCGTGGCTTCGTTTGCGTCCTTGGCCGCCTGCGCTGCAACAACGCTGTCGAACAGGGCGCGGTTACTTTCATCAAGCGCGTCCCGCTGCTTTGCGAGCAGCTGCGCGGACGTCATCGTGGCCGCGTCGTATTCTTCCTGCAGGCCGGCCCGCTCCTCGAGCACCGCTGCCATATCCTTCGCACCCGGTGTGACCAAGGCAAAAGCTTCCTGCAACGCCATTAGGCTCGTGTAGGTCTCGGCGCCCTTCGCGGTGTTCAGGTCGAGGCCAAGCACGACTTCCTTGAACTGATCCCGGGTTGTGACTCCGGCCATGCCGAGCGCGGCCATCTGCTCGGTGACCTGCCGCTGAACCGGTGCCATGCGCTCCGCCTCCGTCAGGTAGTTGTTGGCGAAGCCGGATGCCTGCTCCGACAGCGCGTCAATACCTCCCGCCAGGTCGATCAGATATTGGCGCGCGGCCAGGCTGCTCACGCCGGTGGCGCCGAACGTCATGCCGATCGACGACAGGGTCGAGTCCAAGATGGCCGAATTCGATGCGAGCCGGATTACCGTCTCGGCATATCCCTCGCCGACCTCGCGGAAACCGTTCAGGTCCGGGAAGACTGCCTCGGCCATGTCGTCCATCGTTTTCGATATTGCAGCGTTCAGGGCCTCGGTCAGCGCGTCCCCGCTCAAGCCCTTAAACGACAGCTTCGTCTTATCGATCGTCAGCGCATCGAGGGTGGCCGTCACGTGCTCGACGCGCACGCCGAGCGATTCCGCGGCGCTACCCAGCGCCGTTTCGACGTCGGTGAAAATCCGCGCAAACTGACTGGCGAGCCCAGGATCGAGGCCCTGCGTGTTCATAGTATTGTTGGTCGATGAGCCGAACAGGCCCTTTTTCTTCGTGTCGACGCTGGCGTATTGCTCATAGCCGGCGCCGGCCTGCAGGTCATTTACACGACCGCCGAACTGGATGCCCGAATCCACAATTGTGGTTGTGACCTTCCCGAAAATAAAGGACGCAACTTTTTGCATCACCGAGGCCAACGGATTGATACTACTCCCGAGCAATTGCGAATTGACGATCGCCTGGCCGTTCTGCTTCACGCCGGTCTGGATGGCCATGTTGGACCCGTCGACCACGCCAGGCGCGCGCACGATGAGGTTGGTCAGCCTTTTCCCGGATGCATTGATCGAGCGTAGGACGGACAGCATGCCTACGTTGAGCGGAATCAGGTTGCCAGAATTCGCCTCCAGCATTTCAAGTGATCGCTGGATCGATGCGGACCGTGCGTCCTTGTCGCCGAACACGCCACCGGTGCCTTGCTTCTTCTGCACCTCTGCGGCAGACATTCCACCGCCACCGCCGCCACCGCCCGACATGGCCACGCCGACGCCGGCGAGCAGCGCGACCACAGCGGCGCCCGCGGCAACGTTGTACGGGAATGGCAACGACGCGAGCGTCTTGGCAAATGCAGCAACCCCATCCGCTGCTGCGCGCAATCCGGAATTGATGATCGACTTTCCGGTCGCAGCGTTGTCCGCCGCTGACTCGGTAGCCCGGCTCGTGACGAACAGGCCCGTGAAGGCCGTCAGCAGCCCGCTCTTGGTCAACATCGTTTCGATAGCCATCGCCATTTCGGTGGCGCGGAAAGCCTTCTCGGCGCCCTCCATTACCTTGTAGCCAGTGCTGTTCTCCTTGAAGAACCCCTTGGCCGCGGTTGCCATATCGCCGTAGGACTTCACGCGCGCCTGGGCGGACTGCTTGGCGGCCGCAATTTCGGCCTTCAGCACGGTCTCCGGGCTGTTGCGCTTGTCGTCCTTGACAGCGGCCAGATGCGCGGCGATCGCCGCCTGAGCGCGGCCGTAGCCCGACAGCGCGGTGGTCAAGCCCCCGATGGCAGAGCCGATCTTGCCGAAGGATGCGGCCATGCCGGCCGCCGCCGACTTTGTGGCTTCGTCCAACTCCGCCATTACTTCGAGCAGTTCCTTTGCCTGGGTAAGGCCAGGCGCATCGCCGAGCGCGCCCGCGCCAACCTGTGCGTCGGCCAAGCCCTTGAGCGCATCGATGCGACGCTGAATGTCGGCAATGCCCTCTTCGGTGAGGACGGCCGACTGTTTGGCCGCTTCGAGCTCGGCGATTCGCGCGAGTGTGATTGCCTCGGGGAGCATGCCGTGTGTCCGGATTTTCGTTAAGAGCGCCTCGGTTTCGGAGTTGATAGCCGCGACTTCGCTGTCGGAGTTGGCGCGAGCCTGGGCCAGAACCTGGTCTGCGTCGGCTTTGGCCTTCGCTGCCTTCGTGGCGATATCGAGCGCGAGCGCTTCTTCCATGATTTTCGTGCGCAGCTCGGCGGTGGGCGCTACTGCTGCCGCGCGCGCCGCCGCCATCATTTTGAGCTGGTCGGAGCCCAGGCCGGCCTGGCTGGCTTCCACCTTCAGCGCTTCGATAAAATCGTTCGCCTGCTTTATTGCGGCCGCGCTCTCTTGTGCCGCCTTCTTTGCCGCAGCGTCCCGTTCGCGCTTTGCCTCGGCGGCAATGCGTTTTGCCTGCGCTGCTGCCTCGGCGGTCTTCTTCTCTGCTGCCGCTTTGAGTTCGGCGTCCTTGAGATATGCGGCCGCCTGCTCTGACGCTGCATCCCTCTCCGCCTTGCTGCTCGCCTGCACGTCAGCCTCCACTTTTCTGGCGGTCTTCCCGACCTCGAGCCAACGCTTTTCCCAGGCGTCAAAAGCCGCACGGCCGCTGGTGGCGTCCTCCTTCATCGTTTTGTCGATGTTCTTGAGCGCGTCAAAGTCCAGGGTGACAAGCGATGCGACGGACGCGGCGATGCCGCCGATATCGTTGCCGATGGTTTTGAATACAAACGCGACATTGCCGCCCAGGATGACCAAGGCGCGGAACGTCTCCGTCAAAGGGCTGAAAGAATTTCCGACCTCTTCAGCGCCTTCCGCAGTCTTGAGAAGATGCCCTGCAAGCAAATTCAACATTGGCAGGAGGCCCGTTGCTACACGCGCGCCTGCGCCGGCCGCAATAGCGCCGAATTCGTCCAGCATGTCGTTAAACGCGGCTGCATCTGCCGAGCTTTGAGTCGTGATGCCCGACAGCTGCTGTCCCCGCTTGACCAACTCGGCTATTCCTTCTCCGCCTTCGTCCAGCAACACCGCGGCGTCCTGCCAGGATTTACCCAGGACGGCCGCCCCGAGCGCCGCGCGCTGCTGGGGGTCTTCGATATTCTTGAAGACGGTGGCGAACTGTTTGAAGGCTTCGATCGGCTCCTTGGCCGTAACGCCCAGCTTTGAGAATTTTTCCGCGTCGGCGCCCATATTCGTAGCAAGCTTTGTGATTGAGGCCGCGGCTTTTTCCAGATCCGTCCCCGAAAGCTTGGCGCCGTAGCTCAGGCCCGCCAGGTCTTCAACCGTGATTCTGGTGCGCGTGCTGAGATCAGTCAGGCTATCGATCGCATCGAGCGATCCCTTGATCATTCCTGCGAACGCCGCGACCGACAGGGCGCCCGCAATGGCGCCGAGCGCCGTCTTTGCCATGTCGGCCGCCTTCGCCATACGAGTCGTGTTGTCCTCGACCACGCGGCGTGCCTGGTCCATGTCCGTGCGGATCCTGGCGACGTCGGCCATCAGTTGAATTTCGAGCTGGCCAGCGAGCATGGCATCCTCAGTAAAAAGAGCCACCAGGAGGTGGCGGGTTATGCGCTAGTCGAGCGCGGCGTCGATCAGTTTGGAAAGGTTAGGGGATCGGTACAGCTCGCCGTACGGCGGCTTGCAGGCCGAATCCTTCGCCGCGTGGGACTGCGCCAGGTAATCCTGCGACAAGCGTCGGAGCAGGCCGGCCTGCCATGGCTGCAGGTCGATCCCGGCGTTCTCCTGCCATGCCCGGATCTCGGCCTGCGAAATAACGACCGGGCCATCCATCCCCGCAATGACAGGGCCGACTTCCCAAAAATAATTGATCAGGTACTCGCCACCGTCGATTGGTGGCATGTCCGGCTGGACTTTGTCGCGCTTGTAGCGGTCCAGCCGGGAGAGCTGCGCCCCCGCAGGCTTCTTGCCAGGAGGGTCCGGCACCGCGTGAAGCCACGCCGTCTGCCGGACGTACAGGCTCAGACAGTCGGCGAGGGCTTTTTGAAATTTCCACGGTCACCGAGGAACTTTTCAGCGTCGTCGGCAATGTGGCCGATTTCGATGTCGGCGTACGTTGCCTTGAACAGCTCGAAGCCCTTTTTGCCGTCCAAGCCAGCACCGCCGTTAAACGACGCGGTCACGGCGGCCAGAAACTCGGCGCGCTCGATGTTCTTGTCGTCGGCCGACTGTTTGCTCTCCGACTTGCCTTGCATACGGCCGAACACGCGGGTGCTATTGCGCTCATCGGCGGCGTGCTTGGCCTTCTGGAATTCCTTGGTGCCGGGGCTGTGCAGGGTGATGGTCAACGGCTCGCCCTTTTCGTTGAACTGCGCTTCGCCCGAAGCGTCACGAACGGGCATATCAGCGGTAGCGGCAATAGCGAGATTTTTCAGATTGAACATGGTGATTCCTTTTTCGTGGGATTGAATGCCCGTGCCGGCCGCCGCGCCCACGAAGGCGACAGCGACCTGCCGGTGCTGGTGATGGCCGTTTGGCCGGTGGAGGTTAGATAGCAGCGACGCGGATCGTGTCTTTCTGGCGCAGCAGCGTCAGCGAGCCCTGCACGATGTCATCGACCGCGCCGTTGTTCTCGACGAACGTCGAAACCTGGGCGGTAAAGTAGCGCAGCGCTCCATCCTGCTTGATGAGCTTGAACGACAGGATGTCGTAAGTGCGGCTGGCATTGTCGACGATGATCTGGCCCTCGTCTTCTTCGTCCCAGCCCATCATGAATTCGGATTCGCCCAGCGTATAGCTGGCCTTCTTCTGAATCTGCTGCGCGGTGTCGACCGGGGCATGCGTCGAATTGTTATAGGCGCGGCCGGTGACCGAACCCATATTGGTGATCTCGCCAATTTTGGTCCAGGTCAGCGCGAGAAAGCCGGCCGCGTTGTAGGTTGCTGGTACTGCCACGGAAACCCACAGGGAACTTTCCGCGACGGTCGTAACATTTTCACCGCTCATGATATTGCCTTTCAATGCAAAAACCTGCCGGGCGGAATGCTCAGGCAGGCAGGTTAAAAAACTTAAATCGGGTCGTAGTATTTGACGCGGAAGTCGCGGGTCTGCTCGAAGATTCCGGCGTTCTCGTCGCTCATGTCCGGGCCGATGAGGTCACGCTGGATATCGGCAACCATGATGCCGGCCACCTCGCGCCGGCCGCCGCGAATCGCGCTGCCGACCAAGCGGAGGATTTCGGTCTGCTGCACGATATTTTTGGCGTGTACCGTTACCTGGGTGCGGCTCGTCGTGAGCACAGTCGTGGCGGTGTCGGCGACGCGCGCGTGCGGTACGTTCGATATCGATTGAATCGACAGCGCCGGCAAAACCACCGTCGACTTCAACGTGCCCGCGACAACGCGCGGCCCGACGACGGCGGCCAGCGGCGCGTCGGCAGCGAGCAGCGCGCGGATGATCTTCCAGTCGCTCATACGATCTCTGGCGCCGGGACGTTGATGCCTTCTGCGGTGAGCCGCTTGCGTATCTGCGCCGCGATTGCCTCGATAGCTTGCGGCGCTTTTGCATCGAGAGCCGGCCGCATGAATGGCTGCGGCCGCGCGCCCGGGTGCTCGACGGAGCGGAACGGCGTCCCGTTGATCGCCAGAGCACCGGCATTCTTGGGCTCGATCTTGTGCGGCCGCGTGCCATATTCGACCAGGTGCGCGTGCGGCGCCATTCGGCCGCCAGCCTTCACGGTGCCTGTAACGGTGCCGCGCTTTGTGCCGCTGGAGATCCGTACACTCTTCTGGAGCAGCCCCTGGTCGACGGGCACATTGGCTTTGGCCTCGTCCCGGATAACCACAGCGCCGGCGCGCAGCGCGGACCTCATAATGTTTTTCTCGAGCTTCGCTGGCAGCGCCGAGAGGAACGCCGACAGCTCGCGACCGCCGCGAATGTTTGAATCAGCCATGTTTGAACCCCTCGATCATGAATTCGTAGTGAACCCGGTCGTCCAGCATGGCCGGCCCCGAGATAATCTGCGCGATGCGGTCGCCGCGGCTGTGCAGGACCGCGCGCATTTCAGTGGTTGCGCCGCCGGCGCCCTGCATGCGTAGGCGGGACGGCAGCACATCGATACTCATGCCGTTCTTGGTCGACTCCGACCGGCTCGGCAGTGAGTCCTGCACGGAGGCCCAATAGTGGTCGTACACGACTTCCCACACATCGAGCTCGACGCCACTGTCCGGATCGGTCGCACCGGTCTTGCGCTCGATCGAAACCTTCTCGTCGCACTTGAAGGGCGCGGCCATCAGCTGTGCACCTTCTCGCCATCCAGCCCCCTGATGAGGTGGGGCGATTCAGGCGTGCCCGCCGGCGCAAAGAACTCGCGCACCTTGGCCACGATGTACCCCTTGAACGCTGGTGGCGTGGTGGTCTCGTCGGGGCCATACCCGCAAACCACGGTCAGCGTCACGGCCTGTGGGTGGTCCTTCGTTGCTGGCCAGCTGGTGCCCGGCGCGCGCGCGACAAACCCCGGCAGAATTTTGAGGTCGACCACGTAGGCGCCCGCCCCGAGCGTTTGCGTGGCGCCGTCAGCGTCGAGGTATTTCAGGCTGACCACTTCCGCCAGTGGCGACGACGGCAGTGCGATCTGTTCGGCAAAGCCTGGCAGCGTCACCTCGTACGTGCGGTTGATGATCGATTGGCCGGTGAAGTGTTCGGCTTCGGCGGTCACCGCGCGCACACGGATCTCGATTTCTGCATCCTGATCGTTCCCATTCGCGCGAGCGGCCGCGCGTGCATCGACCATGGACACCGCCATCGCGACAGGAGGAGCAACTAGACGAATTGCCATCACTGGACCCCGTACACCGGCGCCGCGCATTTCTCGAAGCGAAATTTACGGAAACCGATCTCGCCGGCGCCGCTGACGCCCGCCGTGTAAGCGCATCCGACCCGCAGCCGCATGGTGAAGGAGGTCACGCCTTGCAGTATCTCCATCGGGAAGCTGCGCAGCTTGAGCACTGGCGCCTCAGTGGTGAATGTCTGGATCGCACGCGATGTTTGCAGCAGGTATGGGAGTTGAGTGGCGCCACCGGCTGCATAAATCGTTAAGGTGCCGATACCATTTCCAGTGGTGCTAAGAATGCATGTTTCAGCGACCAGCTGCACATAGTCGCCTGCGGTCACGTTCGTGGGAAGTGGAACAATCTGGCTGATCTCGTGGTACTCGCCCGCTGCGCCTGCTCCGGATACTGCCATCGCGAACAAATCCAAGCCGCCATCAGGAGCGGGTTTAAACGAGGTCACGCAGACCTGCACCCCGCCGCCACTACGCGCGCCGGTCCACCCGTCAGGAATAGGGCCGGTAATACCGTTTGATCCAGACCCCGCGCCAGCCGATCCTCTCAGCGTCGGGTTGGTGTTGAGCGAGCCAATTTGCAGAACAGGATTCCACGTATCCAGCGTGGTGTATTCCGGGGCCTCGATCGGGTAGTCCTTGGACATTGCGTCGACGACTGCGCTGCCGCCGATCCATCCGCCGTAGGGCTGCGTGTGCAGGTTGTCGGCAGGGTTGAACACGCCGGCGCGGCCGCCGGCGCCGGAGCCGACCACCCAGGTATTCGCGTTCACCATCTTGCCGTACGCGCTGACGAACTTGACGTTCTTCTTGGTAGCGCAATATGCCTTGATCATCTGCGAAACGTACGCCAGATTTTTAACGATTGCCGGCGTTGCCGATGGGTTTGGGAAAATCTCTTGGACATAGACCCGGCGCGCCTTCGCGGAGGCAATGTCAATTATTCCCTTGAGATTGGCGACGGTAACGTTGCATGCGGCGTCGGTGGTCGGCAGGTCATTGACGCCGCCCATGATCACCGCAACCTCGGTGTCCAGCAGAAACGCTTGAGGTGCAAACTTCAGTATGTCGGCCGAGCTGGCGCCAGCAATTGCGAAGGCTTCGTAATCGTAGAACGTATCCCCGAACGCGCCGGCGACCCATGCAACATAGCCGATCAGGTTGTAGTCGCTGGTAATTGGCGATCCTGCAGTTTGGACAGCAGAGGTGGCGTTTGGCACAGGCGCGGACGCACCACGCACGGCCAGGGTGATGCCGGAATTTGCGTACGTCCCGCTTTTCAAATAGTGCCAACCGCCGACGCTCACGTCCACGTACTGCCCGATGGTGTCGCCGGCGGCCTGCCAAGCAACCCAGCCGCGGCTGTCGGTGAAAAGATTGCCCGCTACAGTTTGAGCAACACCACCATTGGCCCGGCCGTCTACCATGGCGTAAGCGATCCATGTAATGCCGCCGAAATTGGCAGCGCTGGTGATCGTGGTGATCGAAAACTGCAGCTGGTATTCGGGGCCGGTCTTGCCGGGCTGGCCGTGCTGTGTCAACGAATCGCCCACAAATACCGCGCGGCGGCGCGTGCCACCTGTCGGCACGGCTACCTGGAAGCCGGCACCGACCAAGGAGACGGCCCCGTTGGCATCGATTTGAAACGCGGCAGGCAGCACTTGTGGCGGAAGAATCGGTGGCACATAGCGAACACCGCCAGTAAGATCGGTGGTTGCATTCAGCCCGCCGGCCAGCAGCGCGGTCGCCGTCGCGTCATCCACCGTCAGGATGGTCTGGGGGCGATGGCCCTTGTACGTTGAAAGCAGGCGGATGGTTTTCGACATGATTATTTCGCCTTCGATTTGTGGGTTTTGTTCAAGGCCGCGTCATCCATCTTGTTCTCAGGTGCGGCCGCCATCTTGGCGCCGGCATCACGCGAGTCGGCCGCTTCTGCCTGCGGCGCTGGCTCGCTCGCTTCCGCTGGTGTGTGACGCTCCTTGACGATCTCGACCAAACCCGCCTTTGCCAGTTCGTGCGCCTCGACCAGCTCGATCGTGTCTGTGTCGCCAGCGGCCATGCTCAGGCGGCCGTGCGAGAACTGGTCGATCGCTTTGATTTTCGTTACTGCCATGTCGTTCTCCTGGTGGCCGGCGGCCGTGTTGCGCCGCCGGCGGGGTTGATTACGCCAGCGCGCCTTTGACGAACGCCTCGGGACGGTTGACCACCAGGGCCAAGCGCTCTTCGATCAGGATCGTGACCAAGTTCATGACGAAATCGTCTTCGTTTTCCGTGGCAACCGAGACCGATGCAAGCAGGCGGTCGAACACTTGGGCGCCCATGCGGAAGGCGCCAGCGAGGAATGTGGCGATGGACATGGCTTGGGTGGTCACAACAGGGCGGCCCCACAGCGTTGGCGCCAGCGTGCCTTGAGGGTTGCCGATGATGTACTGTCCGGTGGTGTCCTTCAGCAGCTCGATACCGGCCCAATTCGATGGGTGCAGCACCAGGCCATCCGATGGGTATTCGGCAAGGTCGGCTTGCAGCAGCGCCAAGCGCAGGATGTCGATGTGGGTGGCGCCGGCGATGGCGATCGGGGCCACGTAAGCCGACGCCTGCGTGTAAATGCCGTTCAAGTTATTGCCGACACCCGAACCCTTGAGCATCTGATTTTCTTCGGCAAGTTTCAGCCCGTAGGTCAGACGCTCGTCGATGTACGATTGCAGCGCTGGGAAGTCATCGAGAATTTCGGTCGATGCTTTCATGAAGTGAGGGATTTTGATAACCGGCGCGGTCGATTGCGTCAGGACAATGCTCGATTCCGGCTTGCGGGCGCCCTCAGCAGTAGGCGCCGCGTTGTTGGTGAAGCCGGTTTCCTTCATGTAGGTGATCATGTTGGATGCCGTGCGGCCAGGCGCAATCAGATCGCGGATCGTCAGGCGGCGCTGCGGTTGGGTGATGATGCCTGGCTGGCGATCGGCGATTACGCCAGCACCGGTATTTGCCGTGAGGACCGCCTTCGTTTCGATATCGAGGGTGATGCGGCCACCCTTGCGATGCAATTCGCCGGATTCGTGTGCTTTTTTGAAGGCATCGTTGTCGACGAACATAGCGCCGAGCGACTTGGCGCCTTGCGTTTGCTCGGTCTGGCGGCGCGCGGCCTTTTGCTCGAGTTCGGCCAGCTGCGCAGCAAAATTCCCCTGCTTGACCAGCAGCTCGTCGACGGTCTGCTTCACGCCTTCCGACATGGCGATGCCGCGCTGGGCTTCGGACAAAGCCTTTTGGCCGTGCTCCTTGAGTTGGTCGCTGATTTTGGTCAGTTCCTGCTTTACGTCGATTTCGGTAGCCATTTTTGTTCCTAGAATAAAAAAGGCCCGCGAGTTGCGGGCCTGTTGAGGGAGGGTGAAGCGGGAATTACGGAACGCTGAAAGCCTTCAAAAGGGCCAGCGTGTCGCCAAGATCGCCCTCGGCCTCGCACCGAGTAAGCAGTTTCGACAGGCCGCTGCCGGCGATGGCTTTGGCCTGCGTTCGTGAAAAGCCGCCTGCATCGCACAGGAACTTTTCGAATTCAGGAAGTGTCGGCATGCGCCCAGCCTCGATCAGGCTCTTGACGTCGGCCACGCGCGCGTCATCGTTCGCCGGGTTAGTAACCACGCTGATTTCCACCAGCTCGAGCTTCTGCAGCGTGTAGACGCCGGTGTCCTTGTTGACGCTGTGCTCCTTGACGCGGTACCCGATCGACAGGCCGGTGATCGTCTTGGTGCTCATGCCCTTGTGCGCCAGACGGGCATACGGCGCGTCGTCGAGCCACAGCGACGCCTCGCCGAGCAGCCCGTAGTCATCTTCTTTCAAGGCCTCCCACGCGCCGATCGGCTGATCCGACTGGTGCTGCCACAGCACCGGCACCGTGCGGCCGGACTTCTGCCACTTGGCCAGGCTTTCCGCGAACGCGCCGGGGGCAACGATGTCGCCGCCCTTGTCGATGACGTTGAACACCGAGCCGTATCCGGAGAAATTGCCTTTCTCGGTCACGCTTTTGAGCTCCAGCTCAATCGATTTATGCAGAATGGTCATCGTCTTTTTCCTTGATTCCAAGCCAGGACAACATGGCGGATTTCGCCGTTTGGGCGGTACTTGTGATCTTGCCCAGCATCGTGAGTGGCACCAGATTGCTCTGAATGACCAGCACGTCGCCGCCTTCCAGGGGCGGATCGTTCTCGAGCGCGCGACACTCGTTCGGCGTCTTGATGCTGTTTTGAATTGCGGTCGAATACACCTGGAACCGGGTCACGCTGTCACCGCGCAGCAGGCCCTCAACGCTGTATTCCGAGAAGAAGCGCGCGCGCTCCACTGGCGTCATCAGCGACTTCTTGATGCCCTGCTCGATCCGGACCATGTAGGCACGCAGCACGTACTGGATCAGGTTCAGGTTGATCTGCTCGCGCCCGGTGCCCCAGTTCGACACCGCGGTGCCGTGGCCGATCATCGACGGCGGCATGCCGAACCAGCGGCACAGGTCTTCGACGCTGAACGCCCGCGTCTCCAACATCTGCGCGTCGGCTGGGTGCATCGAGAGCTGCGTGAACTCGGCGCCGCCTTCGAGCAGCTGAAGCTGGCCGGTGCGGGAATCGCCAAACACGGCGCCCATCACCTTCTCTTTCATCTGCTTTCGCTGGTCGATGTTCAAAAATTCTTTGACGGAGACCACGCCCGCAGTGCGCATGTTGTTCGTGAAGGTGCTGGCCGACGCGTTCTCGGTTGCCGTGGCGCCCGACATCGACCGCCAGCCCGCCGTGATCGGCGATATCCCCATCAAGCCATCGGTGCCGAAGCCCTTGATATGCCAAATATCACCCTCTGCAAACTGCTTTTGACCACGCGCATCCGCGTACAGGTAGCTCAGCGCGCCGTCTGCGCTGCGCCGAACGGTCATCAGCGCCGGGTTTAGCGGATCCAAGGCTACAATGCGGCCGGCGGCGCCGTAGCTTTTCAGGCAGTAGGCGTTTCCCCATAGGCAAATCTGCGAGACCACCGCTTCCCAGAACTCCACCGCCGTCATGTCAGCGTTCGGCGAGTCGTGCAGCAGGTAGTACAGCGGGTGCTCGCGCGCCACCAAGCGGATTTCGCGGCCGTCCACGACCTTGCGCTCGTAGGTGATCAGCGGCAGCGTGGCGATCGTCTCGGCGATCAAACGCACGCACGACCAGACCACGGACAGTTGCAGCGCGGCGTTCACGCCGGGCGTACCGTGGCGCATGTCGCCGTGATTGATCGTGATGTCCTTATTCGCATCGCGCACGCCGCGATAGGCCACTGCTTCCCGGATCGAAAAGTAGATGCTTTTCAGAGCCAGGCCGGTGGCCGCTGCTTTACTGAATAATTTCATGCGTTATTGGTCCGAAAGGTAGTCGTCAAGGGTGCCACCCTTGTCAGGTTCAGCTGTCTGCATCACGCCGATTGCCATCAGCAAAGCGACGATGTCATCGATCTTTTCCGGCGCCTTCTTCTTGTCCGGCGCCGTGTTCATGTTCTGGTCAGTGCGCGCGATCAGGTTCGACGCGCACCAGTTCAGTACCGGGTCGTTGCCGTGCGCCAGGTTGCCCTCGACGTACGAGACTTCCAGCGCCTGCATCGCCGGGTGGTAACTCTTTCCACCCTGGATGAACTCCTGCAATGGCACCTCGGCCGCCTGCAACTTCTGCACCAGCTGCTTCGCGTTCCATGAGTCGTATCCGATCATCTGCACGTTGAACCGCGTAGTCGCCGCCAGGATGCATTCCTCGACGGCGTCGTAATCGGTCACTTCGCCGCCGGATTCGATCAGGATCCCGGCCTGCACCCATGCCTGATAGGGCACGAGGCCGCGCTCGGTGCGCCCATGCACTGCCGCCGCCGGCACGAACCGCCAGCCGTGCGTGTAGAGCACGCCCTCCACGTTCCAGACCAGCCGAAACGAGGTCAAATCGCGTGTACTTGCCAGGTCCAGGCCGCCCCAGCAGGGGTATTGCCGCAGCCATTCCAGGTCGACAGCGCCGGTACAAGCCTTCCACTTGACGAGATTCACCCACCCACCGGCGGCCGCGGAGGGGCGATTCAGCCGTTTGATCTTGAATTCCGCATGCCGGCCTGGCATTGACTTCGCCTCGACCGCCTCTTTCCGAATCTCCTTCATCAGGAGCGGGTTCACTTCCATCAGCGGATTGGCCTTGATCCACTTCGATTCGTCGAAGTCGTCATCCGCCGGCGTGCCTTCGCCTTTGTCCTCGTCGTCTACCGCGAAGTAGATGGCCAGGAAGTGGTCGGCCTCGACGACACCTTCGAGCAGCTGCTTCGCGAAGTGTCGAATCTCTGCCCACGGCCCCGGGCTCTCGTAGCCCTCGGTCGTCGTGTACAGGAACAGCGGGTTGCGGCGCGCGCCGGCCGCCGACTTGAGCACGTTCAGCAGATCATGATTCTTGTGAGCGTGAATCTCATCGATGCCGCAGTGCGACGGGTTCAGGCCGTCCTGCGTGCTGGCCTTTGCGTTGATCGGCTTGAACGTTCCGCCGACTTCGTAGCGGGCGATCGCATTGGCGAACGGCTCCAGGGTGAACGCCTCGCGTAGGTCCGCCAGTTTCTCCACGATGCGCTTGGCGACGTTGAAAACGATGCGCGCCTGAGAGCCGGTCGTCGCCGCACTGATCACCTGCGGCCCATTCTCGGTCTCGCAGCAGAAGCAGTACAGCAGGATCGCCGAGCAGAGGAATGACTTGGCGTTCTTCCTGGCCACCGCGAACAGCCCGGTCGTAAAGCGCCGCGTGCCATCCTGATTGCGGAAACCGAACAGGTTCACCACGAACAAGATGTGCGACGGGTGCATGACCACGTTCTCGGTGTCCCAAGTGCCCTCGACGTGCGGCAGTTTTCGATGAAATCGCAGGCGTCCGCGCGTGCCAGGCAGTCGAAGTGAAGCGTTTCCTTCTTTTTCGCCGTTTTCAGATCATCCAGAAAGCGCTTTGCCGCCAGCGGACCCACTTGCCGAACCGTTTTCGATCCGTATCAGCGACCGCAGCCTCGGCATATTCGATGGCGATCGCGATGTAATCACGCTGTTCGCTTGCCATTGCCGGCGAACCTGTTCCCTTTGTCTGTTTCGCCAACTGGTTTCACCTTGCCCTGTGCCACTGGCGTCATCCGAAGTCGTTTGCCAAGTTCCGCAAGGTGCCGGCCATGCTCGCAGTCGGCGCCTCGCCCGCCGCGTACAGCTGAACGATCTTGCCGTGCAGCGCGCACATCATGCCGAGGGAGGAAAGCCCGCCTTCGGTCAACAGCCGGTTCGCCGTCAGGATCGCGGCGAGGCGGTCCCACTCTTTGATCGCGTGGGCATTCGGTAGCCAGTCTGGCGCCGGCGGCACGTCCGAGAGGATCGGCAGCTCGGCGTTGCCCTCGGTCTTGCGGTCTTTTCGTTCCGTGCCGGCGACCATTTTCAGGCCGGCGGGCTTCCTGCCTGGTCCTGGCATGTGTCCTCCAAAAACCGTTTTTCTATCTTGACCGTGTGAAAAAATGGGTAGAGCGCGGTCCTGTAAGAAGCAACCTTGTGCACTTTCGACCCACCCCGGTATGTTGTTGATTGAAATGTTATTGCCTGAAAACTTCCCGGCTGGTGACATGCATGGGGGAAACATTTCACGTGCACGAATTTTCCTGCTTCCCTTGCCCGCCCCTACTGCGGAGAGACTGGCCAGCCGTCCAACCCGATGACAACCTTCGGGCCGCTTGGCCTTGCCTTGTTCCACCTCAGTCTTGATCTCGTGGCACGGTGCACAGATCGCCTGGAGGTTGCTGGGGTCATCTGTGCGTGCGTCAGACCAGCACAGCGCCGCGCACTTGGCCTTGCTCACCACATGGTCGACCGCGTACGCGATGACGCCGTAGCGGCCCGCCTTGAGGCACACCTGACACAGGCCACCGTCCCGCTGCATCACTACCTTGCGAACTCGATCCCATGCTGCGCCGTAGCCGCGTTCTTGCCGGGATAGCTTGGACCAGGCCATGTAGCGCTACTTCTTCCCGTCAGGGCGCTGTTGAACGGCCCGGCGCTCGAACAGGGGCTCGCGCAGCCATGGGCGAACGATCCAGCAATACGCCAGCCCTGCGGGCCACCCAAGCGCCCATCCGAGCGTCGGATACATTGCGGCACCGATGTAGCTCAGCGCCACGAGGATGCCGGCGGTTACCAGCCGGACAAGCGCGCTGGTCATTGGTAAGCCTTACCGCCGGCGCTGTGCCGTGCCATGTATGCGGCGTGCGCCGCCTGCGTGCGGGCGCGCATCCAGGCATCGAAGCCATCGGGGCCCGGCTCCGTCATCTTCTCGATGCGGATATGCCCACGCTTCACATCGATAGCGATCTCGTCGCCAACCAGGTATGGGCCCCCTCGTTTGTCAGGGGCGTAACAGATTGCCTCGCCTGCGTCCTCGTCCGCAAAGATGCAGCCGACTAGCTGCTCGCCGTTCAGGTACACGTCGGCGGGCAGCATGGCGGCGTTGTAGTCCGGGTGCTGCGGGTCACCTGAGATTCTCATGGCTGGTCTTCCGTTTCGTCGTTGTGGGGGATGAGGCCCCAGCCCAGCTCTCGGCGAATGTCGTCGGGGCTTGGTGGTGGATCGTCGTGCTCGGCGTGCGTGCGCCGGTCCATGTAAGCGCGCACCTTGCGCTTGTCAGGCTTGGTGGTGTCGGTCATGGCGAGCCGTCCGGACAGGTCAGTTGAGCAGCGAGGGTTGAATCGCGGTCTCGAGCAAATGGCGCTCATCACGCAAACTTGGAAGTTCGCGCTTTCGGTCCAGCATCAGGTGCGAGCCGAACGACGCGCGCACTTCGGATGCCACCTCTTTGGCGATCAATGCCTGCATCTGCTGCCACAGGTTGCGCTCGCCGCGCGACAAAGCATCGCGCATGCGGTAGAACTCTTTCACCAAGGCGATCTTGAACTCGACCACCTTCTTACTGTTGCGCATCAGCGCGATCAGCAGCGTGGATTGAGATTCATTGAGCATTGCGATCTCGCGGCGCTGTATGCCTCCTTCCGTGTCAAAGGGTTGGATTTCAAATCCGACCCTGCCCAATTGTTCCAAATCGGACACGTGCTTTCGGGCCAGTTTGATTACTGTCGCGTGTGGCTGCCCGATGCCGCGCGCAAGAACGAGCGACGAGGCACGGAGTTCGCCATCGGTGCTCACAGCTACCAGCCCAGCAAGGTTCAGGGTGCTTTGCATACATTTCCTTCGTCAGTGGTCGTCGTTGAAATGGGTGCGCAGAAGCAGTGACGAGCTGCTCTTCGGGTTGCAACCCTATCTGCGCGTAGAACGAAAAATGCCTCGACCGGTTAGGGGCGAGGCGTAGAAAGTTGGTTGATATTGAAAAGCTGGCGCGCAATGCAAAAGCCCCTGCGTCATTGCTGAGGCAGGGGCTTTTGCGCTTCTTCCGAGTGCGCGGGAGGCTCCCACCAGGGAACCTTGCCGCGTCTAGTTAATCTATGAATCAGTTGAAGGTGCGATTGTAGACGATATTTGCATGAGGTCAACCGGAACGCGCAGACCAATGCAAAAAGCCCGCCACCTTTCGGTGCGGGCTTTATTTCCGGGCGCAAGAAGTCCCGATGGCAGCTATTCTACTATGCCGGGCCGTAGTGTCAATGAATTGTGGAAATTTATTTGCAGAGATTCAAAAACGGCATCGGAGCGCATGCGTACATATTTTCTTGTACCTCAGTGCATTGCGGCAAGATCCGGCCAGCATTGTAAATTAACTCAGTGTTGTGCTTGGTTTTTGAAATAGCCATTCATATACAATATGTTTACAATAATACAAGGTAGTCGATAACCGGCTCCGCTTACCATGAAAGCACCTAATGCCCAAATTTTCTTCTAGACTAGCGTATTGCGTCCTGGCTGCCGCCGCCGCCATTGCAAGCAGCTCCGCCCATGCGCAATCGATCGACATGTCCGCCGGAATTTCCCAGTACCGGTATCAGCTGATCGATCTCGACTTGAACGACAACATTACTCCAAGTATTGTCTTTACCGAGTTCATGGATAGGAGCTTCAGTTTGCACACCCTCGAAAACGAGGTCATCGCCGCCGATTCCATCCACACCTTGGGCACAACCTCAATCAGCAGTCGTGGTGGCTTCGCAAGCACCCGGTCCGATGCAAGCAGTTGGCGTTCGCTGGCGCACGTTGATGGCGCCATGCTCTTGAACGGATCGATGTCCGCAAGTACGACCCATTCCAGTACATTCATTTTAAGTCCGAATACAGGAATCATGTTTTCCGCCGTCGCAGAGATTTCCGGAGAGGTCTCTCCTCTGGGTCCGGGCGACTCGGCGGTCATGAATGTCAGAATGCAAGGAGACATAAGCAGCAGGTACGGGTCGGACAACGCCGAAATGATGGATTTCACGGAGTCATACAGCAAATTCACCTCTGGCACGCAAACGTACAAGATGTCCGGCTATTTGCATTCCAACCAGCAAGAAGTCATGGGAAGCATACGCTTCAGCACCGACGCCGTGGCACGGGTAGTGTCGGCAGTGCCTGAGCCGGAAAGCTACGCCATGCTGTTGGCCGGCCTGGGCTTAGTGGGCTTCTGCACCCGTCGCAAGGGCGCCAGATAGCAAACCGGCACTGCGCTGGCACAGCCCCCCCGGAGGTTCTGTCGCTCAGCGAACGTCGGCGGCGCAATCATGTCGGCGATACATGCGATAACCGCCGGTCGCGGCGTGCCGATCGTGGTGCGCCAAATCAAATACCTCAACAACATCGTCGAGCAAGATCATCGCGCAGAATGGGCCGCCTCGCTACCCTAAAAGATCTGCTGCTGAAGCATCAACAGGCCACGCGGTCCTTGAGGATCTTGAACAAACTGTCGACTGCCTGATCGAACACCTTGGCAAAGTCTGCACGCCAGACGCCGCGTGTCTTGAGACCGTAATGGGTCATAACTGCCTCGCGCTCGATTACCTGCAGCTCCCAGACGGCCGTATGCACTTCGCGGACCAGGCGCTTGTTGACCTCGATCTCCATGTCCTCAAAGCTGTGAATGCGTGCATCCGGGGCGCCCAGGCATTGCCTTGGCGCGCCTTCGGCAATCGGCTCGCCTGTTCTGATCCAGTCGGCCCATCCATCAAGCATGCGCACCACGTTTTGGTAGTGCTCTTGCTCCACAGTGTTGCGCACCACTGGCGGCAGCGTGGCAACGCGTACAGGTTTGAGCGCTGGCGGCGAGCTGTCTTCGGTCACGTCGACGAAGACGATGTCCGGTACGGGCGCTGTCTTGACAGGCCAGCGCAGAGTGAGTATCGGGCGCTTGCTCATGGGCGCACCTCGGTCGCGCAGGCAGCCGCGGCTTCGGTTGCGATCCGCGCCAGCGCCGTGTCGTGGCAGGCCACCAGGATGGCGTGCCAGTCGCCGCGGCGAGCCCAGTAAGTCGCGCGGCACCAGGTCACTTCTTGCATATCGAACTCCTTCATTTTCAGTAACTCCATCAGGCGCTGCTCAATCTTTGCGGGAACCGGGCGGTCGTTTTTCGTCATGCTTTTCTCTTGGCCATAGTTGTCATTTAGAGGGGTTGGTTGGAACCCCTCCGCAGTTGATAGGTATGAGGGTTAGGTGTTCCTGGCCCCCCGAGCAAAATCAGCAAAAACTTGTATCGAAAGTGACGTATTCACGGATGGTCAGTTCCGCTACGGCTCGCCCAGGCCGCCCCCTCGCTCTTTCGATTGGCGCACTCTGGTGAATGCGCCTGCCGAACGAGCCAAGCATTCCAACTCTGTACCTCTGTTCGCTTCGGCCTGTGCTCTCAGGCCTCGGCAAGGCCCCCTCTGCGCCTTGTTCGTGCTGTGCCTTGGTGTTCGACGGTGCTGTCGGTCTTTTTGCGGTGTGAGCCGATTCAGGCCCTTGCACGTTTTTCTGGTGTCGTCCGCTCCACCTGGTCCGTGTTTCAAACGCGACCCTTTATCTGGTACTGCATTCGGCTTCGAACGAAATTCGCACGAAGTCGAATGCAGGCTGCTGCCCTACTTCGCGCGCAGCAGCCGCGCTTCCCGCATGACCTTCAGCTTGATGTCGGCGAAGACGCTCGCCTGCACCTGCAGCACCGTGCGTTTCCGGCTGAAGCTAAACGCCTGGCCTTCCAGCTCCAGTTCGATCTTCTCCATGGCGTAATCGTTCCAGTCGCTGCCAGCGCACGCCGGCACCGCGACGCCCACCCCCAGCAGCTCGGCGGCGGCGTGGGCAGCATCAAGGCCAGGGTTGCGCCCAATGCGCGCGGCAGTCTCGTGGTCGTTGTCGGCGCAGACGACGCCCATACCGGAGCGGTCCATGCGATCCGCGACGACGGGAAGATTTCCGGCGTTGAACGCGACGATGACGCGGCAATTCGGGATGGCTTGGAAGACAGTCAGGCCGGTGGCGAAGCCTTCGACGAGAACTGTGACGGCAGCACCGGCCCGCTCGAGGGCGTAATACGCACACTTTGTCGTGGCGCCGAAATGGAATTTCTTCTCGCCGTCTGGCGAAATGCGCTGCACGCTGAGAATCTTGCCGTTGTAGAGCATCGGGACCACGAGCCAGCCGGCTGCGTCGACACGCAGGCCGACGCAGCCCGCCACGCCCAGGCCCTTACCCACCAGGTACGGGTGACTGTCGCGCAGCGGTGCGCACTTCTCGTAGAAGGCGCGCGCGCCCAGAGTGGCCTCACACAGAGCGGCGCGACGCTCTTCCTGGCGGCGTGCGATGGCGGCGCGGTCGATTGGCGCGGCCATCGCAGCGGCGTCATCGCTGGCGCGCCACATCACCGGCTCGGCGTGCACGGCGTAGTCCTGGCACCAGCCGACCAGGCCGTCGTCGGCCAGCTTGATGCTGCCGTTCTTCTTGCGCGGGTGGCTCTCGGTCCGGCAACGAATCCAGCGGCCAGGCGTGAACGTATCCGGCACGATGATTCGGTTCGCTTGGACGAATTGTAGGAAGTCGCTCATACGCGTGCGGCTTTCTTCGTGCGCGCGGCATAAGCCATGTTGCGGGAGGTGATCCATCTGCGCGTGTCGGTGGACGCCTCGACTGGCGCCGGCAACGCGCATGGCGGCCAGGCGTCATATTTTTCTTTGAATTTTGCTTTGACCCATGAAGCGCTTTTGCCCTTCTCTGCGGCGTAACCCAGCAGCTCAGCGTGGAAGCGGGCCCTCGCCTCCGGCGTGATGGCTGGCTTCGCTGACCCGCTAGGCTTCACCTCTGCCAGTGTCCCGGCCACGTGCAGAAGCTCTCGGGATGTGGCGTAGACATGGCCACAAGACGGGCACGCGGGGCGCGCGTCATGGACGTGGAAACAGGTCGGGCACTTCGCCGGCTTGCTCTCCTTCTCGGCCGTCGGCTTAGCTTCCTTCGGCTTGCCGTCATCCAGCTCCTCAATGCCATTTTCGAAGAAATCCTGCACTTCGGACCAGAAGCGCATGCAGTTGCCGCTGTGATCGAGCACGATCGCCTCGGTCTTTCCAGTCTCCGGCGAGCAGCGCAGCACGCGGCCCAGCATCTGAATGTGCACCGCCAGGGCTTTGCGCAGCGGGCGCGCGAGGATCAGCACCCGAACGTCGGGCACGTCGAAGCCGCGCGTCAGGCTCTCGATACTGATCAGCCCGCGAATATAGCTGTCCGGCTTGCGGAACTCTTCGACGGCGGCGTTGCGCTCGTCGTCGGTCTGGCGGTAGGTGTACAGGTTGCAAACGACGCCGGCCACCATGAACTGGCGTTGCATTTCCTCGGCATGGGATACCGACGAAGCGAACGCAATGAACTTCTCACCCTGGCCATGCATCTTATAGCCGTCGACCACGTCTCCAATGATCGGCATGGCGCGCGACTCGGCCTCCTTTTCGCTCCACTCTCCCGCGACAACCTTTGCGCCCGCCATGTCCGGCTCGGATGCGGCAAAGACGCGGAACGGCACCAGCCAGCCCTCGCGGATCAGCTGGTTTGTGGTAGCGGCGTTGATGACCACGTCAAAATATTTTCCCAGACCCTTTGTGAACGGCGTAGCCGTCAGGCCGATGGTGTAGCGCTCGCGCGCAGCCAGACGTTCGCGCAGCTTCTTGGAAAGCACATGGCATTCGTCGATGATCTGCAGCTTCACGTCCGGCCATCCGCGTGATCCAGAGATCGTCTGCAGGCTGCAAACCTGGATCGGTTCGAGCGGGTCGAAGTCGTCGTGCTGCGCCTGCGTTACGCCGTGGCTCAAGCCGTATTTTTTGAAGCGCTCCGATGCTTGGTTGACCAGCGCGATGCGGTCCATGATGAACGCGCCCCGGTTGCCTTTTCGCTTCGTGATCTTGAGAAGGTACGTGGCGAGCTCCGTCTTGCCGAACCCGCACGGAGCTTGGATCAGGATGTTCTTGGCACGACGGAAGGCGTCCTGCGCAGCTGCGACAACAGGAACCTGGAGTGGACGTAGTTCGAGCTCAGCCATTTCAGCTCCGCGCGGCCGGCGTGACGCGTGCGGCCAATTCGCTGTATTTCGACACGCCCGCGATCTTGCACAGTCGATCGAGCAGCGCCTTGTAATCAATCGCCTTTTTGTTCGCGGCGGCCCATTTGTTGAAGTGGTCAGTTGAAGTGTTGCGGTAACCGTCGCGGTCGCGTTCCAGCGCCAGCAGCTGCGCCGCGTCGCTTCCCTGTTCCAGCACGGCGATGCGGTTGCGGAGCTGGCCGATTTCGTCGCTCAGTCGCGCGACCTCTGCCTGCTCTACAGCGAGAAGCTCGTCGGCGGTCAAATTTTCTTCGGTCGAGTCGAAGTGCGCGTCGGGCGCCGGCGCTGCGCCAGGCTGAAGCACACTCTCGTCAGCGTCGAAGTGAGGCGCGTCGGGATTATCGAGTGCCCCAACCTCGGCGGGAGCATCGGAGGCTTGAACGGTGGCGGCCCGGGCCGAGGCCGCAGCTGCGGCCGGTTTGGCAAATGTGGCCAACACAGCTTTGGCAGAAACTGGCTTGCCAGCATCTTTATGCTTAGCGATCAGCGCCTCGACATCTGCCAGCGGAATGGTGGCCAGCTGCTCATATCGGTGGGCCGTCGAGGTCGAGATACCTGCGTCCTTTAATGTCTCGTTTTTGCTCTTCCCGCCGGAGGGAAGAGCGGCCTGATTCTTCTGCTTTTCCAGGCCGGCGCTGATTTCCCCGATGGCGCGCTGCGCCCGCAGCTTGATTTCGGCGGCCCACTGCTCCAGCTCGGTGTCGTTCGCCTGCTTGGCGTAGAGGCGCATCGCCTCAGATTTGTCGCGAATATCCTTGATGTCGTCCACGTTGCGGCAGGCTGCCAGCGCCAGCCGGGCCTGGTCGTACTTGACCAGCGCGCTCATGGATTTACCGTCCCGGCTGGTATTTTCTTGACGGCCAACGCCTGAACGTATGCGCGCAGCGGGCCTTCGTTGTGGAACCACTCGCCATCGGCGCGGACGCGTTGCGCGGCGAAGCGGCGATGCAGCGCGAATTCTTCTTTGATGCCGCCCGGCTCATGCGCGGCCAGCGTCATCGGATACGGGCAACCGGTTTGCAGGCCGGCTATTCTGCTGCCTGGCTGCCCGGTCGTCTTACCGATTTTGACGAATGCACCAGCGGTCACGAAGTAGACGAATTCCTGGGTCACATGTTTGCCAGCGGCGCCATCGTGGCGCGGAGAGTGCCTCATCCGGGTCCACGTTAGTTCGCCCGCAGTACTGCCGTGGCTTTTGAGAATCAGGTCTATGGCCATCCCGACCCACTTCGGCGCAAAGGCACGCTTGGAATAAGTCTCAAGTCCGCCGGGCATCGCCACGCAGCTATAGTGAATAAATCCCGAATCGTTCGCACTAGGCCACGTCTCAACGAGGATTAGCCCGCTGGTGCGGCTTGGCCGGCTGAGCCCAGTCCAACCGTGCGCGAGCAGAACGGACGGCGCCAGCGGCAGCGTCGATTCGAATCCGTCCTCGGCTGTGAAGGCCGACGACAATGTCGGCGCAACGTCCATCACGCCTCCCACAGCGCGAAGCGATTGAACGCGCGGATGACAGTCGAGCCCTTGATCAGCTCGCGGCAGTACAACTGCATGACGGTGCGTTTGATGATGGTTTTCATAGTGTTCTCCAGAATTTGGGCGTAAAGGGGCCACGCGCCGCCTGCGGGTCGGTGGCGTTCGAATAGAAACTCAGTTTTTTGGAACTTACCGGCTGTCGGTCGCGTCTAAAAGCAAGATCATGATTTTCGGGTTGACCAGACGAGCGCGAGAAATTTTGAAACGTGCTTCGATTTCGTTCGCTCGGCGAAGTGGAACCCAGCCTCGACGCAACCATTTGCTCACTACCTGCTGCGTCACCCCTAATTGGCTCGCAAGTATGGATTGCGTACCAGCGGCAAGGACGGCGTCAGCAATACCAGATGGGGCTATTAAGAAAGTGTTCATTAGAGTGGCCCGTGTACGCAACACAACCATTTTACAACCAAAAACAGCCAGATAAAATATATTTTTAAAGGGATGACGGAAGTCTATACAATTGGCCCATTAACAACCAAGTGGCTGTAAGAATGAACAACGATCTAGGGAAGACACTACAGGATTTGCGAGAGCGAGCAGGACTTACCCAAGAGCAATTGGCAGAGCGCTTGGGACTTACGCAGCAATCGATCGCAAAATGGGAAGCCGGGAAGGCGACCCCTCGTACCTCGATTCTAGACGCCTTGGCGACCGCATTAAGCGTATCTACTGCATTCCTGCTGCAAGCACGTAGCGTCAATAAACGCGGGCGTGGCGTAGCAGACCTCCCACTGGATCCGAAAGCGAGCGGAGAGTCCCCGGCCGCTCACGCGTTAACGCCATTGTCGCAATTTAGGATCGACTCTCATTTCCCTAAAATTCATAGCGACATGACGCCATCTGAGTATGCGTCGGCGATTAAGGAAATGATCGCTCCGGTGCTTGAGCCGTTCTATCCAGATGGGAGATGGGACAGCGTAGTACACGGCAGTTCTATAGCGTGGAAAGTTGACTACATGGACGATCGCCGGGTGGCTAAGTTTGTACATGGGTCCCACGTTGGGCTGTGGAGTACCCTCCGCATTTCCGTTCCGCGAACCTTGTGGGAGCTCGCAACACTGCGCGCACATCTGAAGGATACCCGCACGTACATGCTTATTTTGACTATCGCAAATGAGAGGGGGTCGCACGACCCGTTAAATAGCGCAATGGATCAGACACGGGAAGTCCGTAACGGCCGCCTGTTGCGCGAGCTAACCGAGCAGGCTGCCCTTCTAAACATGTTTTTGTTTGTCTCGCATGCCCCAGCGGATGTAATCTCTATCCTTGACTCTAACTGCTTGATCTTTCCCGATGTGGACGGCGGGTCCGCCTACCAGTAGGTTACCTCTATCATTCAAGCAAATGCCCGGCTCCGGGCATTTTTTCATCTTATGATAACAACCAATAATTTTTCAAATGGTTGTATTTGGTAGTTTTTAGTGATAAGGTTGTGTCTGTGATTCCAATAGATCACATGTAAAAAAGCCGCCTCGATGCGTCAACATCGGGCGGCCTTACCTGACCTCAACTTCGGAGTAAAGATCATGGAACAGAAGAATAGTATCAAAAGTGAAACACCAAGTAAAGCAGAAGTTGTGGCCGACGCTCGCATGCCCCTGCACGATCAGTTCAGCTGGCTGCACGCCGACCTCAAGTACGACGCAAATGCGGAGTTCTGCGCACTCGTTAAAGATGTTACCAGCGGCTGCAAAACTGTCCTGGAACTTCTCCATGCCGACAGCCTTGAGCGCGACGCCGACGAGCGGCCGATTCTCAGCCCACAGAAAGCCGAGTACCTCATGCTTATGGCCATGCGTACAGTCGAGATGTTAAGTGACTCAAGCGGACGGCGCATCGGCATCATGAACGAGGCAGCCGCAGAAGCGCAGCGCGCGAAAGCTACCTCATGAGTGCGCCGACGAAACGTCAGGGCCAACCGAAGCTCCTAGCAGCAGCTCATGCAGCCGACCTTACACGAGATGAAAAGCTGATGCTAGCGGCGTATCGCGCCCTTAATAATGATCTCCAGGGATTTTGTCTAGACATAGCGCTATCAATGGCGGCAGCAGGCGGTTCGCGCCACGTCCGACCGACACTGAAAGTCATTAGCCGAGGTGCAGCATGAGCGGCCCCATTCGCAAATTTCAAGCGACGATGTCCAGCCTGGATATCGTCGAGCTGATCAATGAGGATCGCAAGGCGAATGCTTTGGGCGGATCGTTCGCTGAGGTGCCTAACGACAATTTCATGGCGAAAATCGAAAAGCACCCAGGTATCGACTCGCCTAAATTTTTAGGCCAGTACAAAGACAGCACCGGCCGGTAAGTCGCCACAACCCGCTGCAAAAAGAAGCCACCCGACGCGCAGACGCCGGATGGCCTGTCACAGCCAAAATTTTGAAAGCGTGCTATGAACGACCAGAACGATATCACAACACCGCTTGCGCGGACGCGTAATCCAAGCGCCCGGCTGGCAACAATCGCCGTCGTGGCGGCACTTACGCGCGACGAGAAACGCATCCTTGAGCTGTTCCGCGAGACAACCGATCAGCAGCTTCTGCTGGGCATCGCGGCAGTTTGTGCGCGCACGAAGCCGCGCCATACGCGCCCTGCCCTTCACCTGGTGCGCGGGGGCACGGCATGAGCGCCCAACATACGCAGGGCCGCGTGTGGGTCAAGATCAGCAACGTGCTTGGCGACGCCTGGGTGATGCCGGCGGGCGCCAACGCTGAGAACCGCATGCGCGAGGTCGCGCTGGTCAACCACCCGGCAGACGCGCGCCGCTTGGCCGCCTGCTGGAATGCCTTCGACGGCATGCCGATCGAGCACATCGAGTCGATTCCTGAATGCGGAGTGAATGGGCTGGCGGACTACGCGGCTGACCACAAACGCGAATGCGACCGGCTGCGCAAAGAACTCGAAGCAGCAGGCGTGCACGACGAGCTGGTGCGCGAACTCGATGTGATGTTGAACGGGCGCGGCGCGCTGGCGCCGACCCTCTTCGACATCGTGCAGCAGGTGCGCAGTGAAGGCATCACCACTGTCTACCCGCACCACAGAGCATCGGACCTCGGCGGCGACGAAGCGGCATGGCGCGCATTTGCCGAGACGCAGGCAGCCGAGCTGGACCGCCTCGACGGCGGGCCGCTGCACAAAGCCTGGTTCGATGGCCTGCGGCACGGCCGTTTTACCCACGCCCACCTTTGCTATCTTGCAGCAGCGAAAGGCGGTGCAGCATGATCGCCGTGGTGGAGTGCAAACAGATTGACGGAAAACCTGCCTTTCGGCTGGAAGGCTGGCCGGCAGGAACGTGGCAGACATCGCGCTCGCCATTTGACGCAATGATCGATCTGATAGGCCGCACGCTTAACGTTCAGCGGACAACGATCTACACAGCCATCGGTGTTGACGCATCCTCGGCGACCCGTTGCCGTCAAGGCCACCGCGAAATACAGGATGGGTGGCTGCTGCGTATGTCCGACTACTCGGGCATACCGGTGTCCGAGCTGCGGCGTGTCGCCGGAATCGGGCCGACTATTCAACCGCATCCGAAAGCGAGAAAAGCATGAGCGCCACTATCGACGAAGTAACCATCCGACGCCTGGCCGGCCTGGCCAATGTGATCAGCGCGCTGCTTGCGGCGATTCCGATCTTGCAGCCTGAGAGTCAGGGGGATGCGCTACGAACCTGCGCCAGCATGGCGGCCGATGTCGCAGACGAACTGGATGATCTGCTGGACGCCGGCGCGGCGCCACCAACAAACGACGAATAGGGGCTTAGCGAATATGCGATGGGTCAAGCTGAAAAAGTATTGTGAGCTGTCCGGGGAAACCTCGGACGCGGTTCACTCCAAGAGAAAAAAGGGCCAGTTTCTGGACGGCGTGCATTGCAAGATCGCCGGCGATGGCAACCTGTGGGTCAACGTAGAGGAGGTAGAAAAATGGGTGGAACAGGGAAGCCGGTCGGCAATAAGCGCCCTCCGCGCGGGGTAAGCATCCGCGAGCACAAGAACGTCAAGTCGCTACAGATTGCGTTCATGTTCAAGGGGGTGCAATGCCGGGAGGGCCTGCGGCTGGAGCCAACAGCCGCCAACATCAAGTATGCAGAGGGGCTGCGCGCCGAGATCAATCGCAAGATCATCAGCGAATCGTTCAAGTACAGCGACTACTTCCCGGAGTCGCCGCGGGCGGTGATGTTCGGGCACGTCGTGACGAAAAAAACTGTTGGCGACCTCCTGCGCGCACACATGCTCGGGTACGAGCACGCGGCCGCCAATGGGCAGATGTCACCGTCGACACGCGATGGGTACCGCAAGATCATTGACGGCCACCTTCTGCCGCAGTTCGGCCAGATCGAAGTTCGCCTACTTGCTCCGGCGCCCGTACGCGAGTGGGTCGGCGCCCTGGGCGTCACGGCCAAGACCGCACGCAACATCCTGTCGGTGCTTCGCTCAGTTCTGGACGATGCAGTCAACGACGAGCTGATCGATCAGAACCCCCTGAACAAAATCGCCTTGAAAAAGCTGCTGACCAGGACGGCAAAGAAATCGGTGTATGTGGTCGACCCGTTCGACGAGCTGGAGGTGCGCGCGATTCTGGCCGCCTCAACTGGCGAGGCGCGCAATCTGTTCCAGTTCGCGTTCTGGGCCGGCCTGCGCACCTCGGAGCTGATCGGGCTGGAATGGGGCGACATCGATTGGATACACGGCCAGGTGCGCGTGCAGCGAGCGGTGGTGGCGAAGACCGAAAAGGGTACCAAGACCGACGCCGGTACCCGCGACGTGCTTATGCTGCCGCTGGCGCGCGCCGCGCTCCAGGCGCAAAAGGAGCACACCTTCCTGGCTGGCGGCCGGGTGTTTCACAACCCGCGCACGGGCGCCCCGTGGGAGACGGACGCCCAAATCCGGAAGACCTGTTGGACCGCGATCTTGAAGAAGGCTGGCGTGCGGTACCGGAATCCGTATCAGACCCGACACACCTACGCCTCGCGCATGCTGTCGGCTGGTGAGAATCCGTGGTGGGTCGCAAAGCAGATGGGGCACGTCGACGTTGAAATGGTGTTCCGCCACTACGGAAAATGGATGCCGAACAAGGACTCCGGGCAGTACAAGCCGGTGAACGACTGGAATCCGGATACAGTTAGAATTGCAAAGTAGTTCTCCGCTCAGAAGGCGAGGAACAATCAACGCTCAATAGTTTTTTTGCAATGTGAATGATAAAATAACACTGGTAGTCCCGCTTCACCTCCCTGCATTTAATCCCATCTTTCTCAAGGAATTCTATGTTTAAACGCACATTCGGCGCATTTCTACTGTTGAGCTGCGGTCTGACAGCGCACGCCGCCACGCAGACCTTTGATTTCCGCTACTCGTCACCCGAGTGGAGCCTGGCCCACACGGGCAGTTTCAGCGGCGACGATGTCAATGCCGACGGTATATTCAGCAAGGACGAAGTAGCAACGTTCCGCTTCCACGGCATCGATTTTTTGCCCGGAGCGCAACCTTCGTCCGCAACTCGCTCGCTCGACAGCTTTTCCTACCAGCCCGGCAACACGCTGGCATTTCGCGCCAACTGGTCCTATCGCGACAGCCATTATGGCTTTTTAAATTTTCCCGGCAACCGTTTGGAATACGCGTATTACGAATCCGACTACTTTTGCGATGGGCCGATCTGCTACTGGCCTACCAATTACGAATACGGCAGTGACAATGTGACCTTCTCCATCACCAACACGACCCCGGTGCCGGAACCCGAAAGCTGGCTGATGCTCGGCGCGGGCCTGGCCGTGGTAGGCGCGACGCGCCGCAAGCTCTCCCGCAAGCGCAGCGCATTCGGCCGCGGAGGAGGTCCTTCGTCAGGTCTGAGCCTGCCCTCAGCGAATCACACGCGAATCACACGCGGAGGGATTTCATGACCACGTCCTCCTATGAAAACATGCTGAAAAACGGAGGGTTCGATTCCCGCCGCCTCCACCACCGAACGCAAAAAACCGCCCTTGGGCGGTTTTTTTTCGTTAGCGCTAGCGGGCGGCGGGAATCGAAGCCGCGGGACGCGGGGCGTAGTGAGGGTTTCGCCGGGCATGCCCGGCGCTCACGAAGCGACTTGCGCTTGCAAGCGCAAGGCTCTCCGATTCCCTGACTAAAGGGAAATCGCTCCAGCGATTTCTTGCCTTTCTCCTCCACCGGCGTATGTAAAAAAACCGCCCAGTGGGCGATTTTTTTCCTTAGCGCAAGATGGCGCCTGGAATCGAAGCCACGTCGGGCCGGGGGCCGAATCGGGAAGTAACCGAGCATGCCTGGCGCTCGCGGTCTAGCTCGCCACGTAGGACATCCCCGATAATGCCGCCACCGCCCGCCATGCCGCCCTGCGCCTGATCGCCGCGCAGCATCTGGATAGGCAGTCGCTTGATCGCCCACAGCAGCGCCGAGATATCGGTCTGATCTTTGCGCACGGCGATGGGGTCAAGTTGCGCAAGGGTTAATGGTGGGTTGAGAGGCATGGCAGACCACAAAACCACTGGATGGGCGCACAGTATATCAAAGGAGATTGCCTTTGCTCGCAAAGTCTTTCTGTGCGCGCCGCATCATTCTACGCCCGTCTCAACCATCCAAATCGACCGCGCGGCATAGCATAAAGTTCGCCCGATTCTTTTGATCCGGAACAGGCTCCATGTATTTCGTTTGAATATGATGAAAATCCGTGCTCATTAATGTAATGGTCGGGATAGAGCATAACGAGATAAATGGAGGATTGTTATGAATAGGCAATTGACGTCGAAAATTATTTCCGGGTTATTTGCTTTTGGCCTGGCAAGTGCTGAAGCCGCCGCGGGCAGCCCTGTTGAAACCCAAACACTTATTGCAACCAAGGCGCAGGTGTCGCCGGAACAAAAAGCAATCGATTCGACGATTGCTAAGCTAGCTATTCAGCTGGCTTTACAAAGAAAATACGTGGTCGTAAACGGAAAAACTCTGTCTGTTACAAGGCCGGACGGAACTGTGGGTACGTATCTCTACGACCGAGATGGCCGCGTCCAAGGAATCTCATTTTCTGATGGCCGCGCCATTACTGCCATTTATGACGAAACCGGAAACATCCAATCGATTTTAGAAAATGGTACGGGCCAGAAGATTGTTTTTAAGAAAAAGGCGGCAATTCCGAATAAAAAAGACAAAGAAATCGCAGCTGCTTTCGCAATTGAGAGGGGGATAGCGGTCCTTATTGATCGACATCATTCGGGCGGAGCCGATCCGATTTGCGAGGAGAAGAGTCCGATTCCCTGCATCGTCGAAGCGCCTGGGGGAGGTCGAGGTGGCGGGGACTGGCCCGGTGGCGGCGGGCCTCATCGCAATCCATCAGGTGGTGGTGGTGGCGCCGGTGGCGGTGGCGGGAATGACGGGCCGCCCAAGTCCTATGAAGATTGGTCCAAAAACCCTCCGAAGTGCGTAACGGATTTGTGCGTTCCCGCCGCTCTTAAGCAGAATTGGATTTGCACCATTACAATGTTTAATCCCAAAAGCTTGGAAGAATGCTACCAAGAAGCGACCAAATTTTACAAAAGATGCGCGGAGAGCTGCTATTCAGGCGATTGGAGATGGGTGGACAAATACGGAAAGGATAAATGGTCGAAAAAAAATAAGGACGGAACTATTGCCCACTAGTGCGGTCGAAATTGCGTTCGCACTAAGGAGTTGCATTATGGATAAATATTTACAGATGGAAAAGCTGAGAGATACTTTTATGACTGCGTGCGACCTAATCGGGTCGGGCAATTATGAGGCGGCGTTGGAAGCACTTGTGTGGATTCATGACAATCCGATTCCGGACCTTCTGCCATCGGAGATGTTTAGACGGATCTACGGCTTTCAAACGTGGGGACAGCTAGCTTTTATATACCCTCCAGCAAAACAGAGAATGGAAGATCTGCTGGCGAAGAAAATTGAGGTCGCTGAAAAGAACGCCCCAAGCAAATCGATTAGAGCCGATATTGGCAGAATGCAAGAAATTCTCGCGTCGGAAATGTTCGTTTTGCCAAAGTGATTTCTAGATCCCTCCCTGGGCGGCAGAGAGATTCCATTCATCCTCGGCCGCTCGCCGTGCAGCCGCCTTGAGCACGGCCAGCCCGCCTCGCAGCGCCGGTAGTGCGCCTGCCGCTCGGCGCTGATCATCTGCATGGGCGACTTGTCCGGGCCGTCGATCCGGTGCATTTCCAGTATCAGCGGCCCGGCTTCGTTGCTCACAGGCACCTCGCGATGATGCGGCAGATATCGGAAGCAAGCGCAACGCCATGCGACGATGGCGCAAAATAGCATTGCCGAGTCGTCGGAGATATTCGCGCGATTACCCAACGATCAGGAGCACGCACGGCATCCACGAAACGACCTGGGCTTGCTGGCGCAGTCGTCCGACACCCCGGCCAAAGGGAAATCGCTCCAAGAAGCAGCCACTGGCGCCCATCCTCCCGATTCGCGAATCCCTGCGCACGCGACCGTCGCGACCCGGCACATCCCGCGTCGTGCCGGCCCCGACAGCCAGACGACTGTCACCGCACGCCAGTGATTCGCCCAATCAATCGTTATTCGCCACCGGTTCAGCACGATCATCCAAATCCATCTTGACGCTTCTGCGACACGTGTCGCATAATGGTGGCACCCGTCGCATCGAGAGCATTCCATGGCCATCCCCTCAATTTCCGAACTCATCATCCTCAAGGCGCTGTGGCGACAGCAGCCGCTCAGCGCGCGCGAAATCCATCAACAGATCGAAGACGAACTTGGCTGGTCATACTCGTCGACGCGCAAAACCCTGGAACGCATGCTGGAGAAGGGCTCAGTGCGCCAAGCCACCCTGCACGGCGTGCAAGTGTACGAAGCCGCCCTCGAAAAAGTCGGCACCCTGGCGACGTTTGCGCACGACTTCGGCACCCGCGTCATGGAAATGGCCACCCCGTTTCCGGTCAATATGTTCACCGGCAGCAAGCTGGTCGATGACACCGAACTGGCGCAACTGGAACAACTGCTGCAGGACTGGCCGGACAACGATGGCGGCGCCAAATGAATCCGACCGAACTGCTGATGTTCCGGTTTCTCCTTGCCAGCGGCGGCTGCATTGCCGCCGGACTGGCCGTATGGGCCGCGATGGCGCTGTGCCGGCGCGCCCTCCCCGCCGTCGCCTCGCAGCGCTCAGTGTGGCTGCTCGGCCAGGTCACGATCGTGGCGGCCTTCCTGCTGATTTTGCTGCCGCACAGCGAACGCCTGCGGCTGGTGCCGCCCATCGAAATCGAGAGCGTGGCGCAAGCACACGTCGCCCTCCCCGACAACAGCCCTGCGACCAACAGCGCCGCCAGCGCGTCCGCCACCCCAAGCGTGGAGACTGCCGGGCCTTCCTGGCTGGCCCTGGGCGCGCAAGCCTGGCTGCTGTGCTACCTGCTCGGCCTTGGCTACGCGATTGCCCGACTGCTGCAAGCGCGGCGCATCCTCACTAGCCTGGCCGCAAGCGGAGGCCGCCTGCGGGCCCCGCACCAGCATGACGGCTTTATCAACAACGTGCCCCTCGCCCCGAAGGTGATCGAAGTCGACGCGCCGATCTCGCCGATGCTGTTCGGCCTCTTCAGGCCGCGCCTGCTGCTGCCAGTGCACCTGCGCCGCTTCGAGACGGCCCAACAGCAAATGATGGTGGAACACGAACTGACGCACCTGCGGCGCCACGACCTGCATTGGATCAGCGCCAGCGTCCTGCTGCAAACACTGCTCTGGTTCAACCCCTTCATGCGAGTGCTGCGCGCCAACCTGTCGTGGGCGCTGGAACTGGGCTGCGACCGCGATGTGCTCAGCGGCCGTCCGGCCACGCAGCGCAAAGCCTACGCTGCAGCCCTGGTGGCGCAACTGAAAATGCAGCGTTCGCCGGCAACGAACGCACTTGCCTTCGGCGCCGTCAGCGCGCGTACGCTCGCCGGCAGGATCGCCCTGATCCGCGAGCCGGGCGCCATGTCGCACGGCCGCTGGACACGCCTTGCCGCGTTCGCCGCGCTGGCAAGCGTCCTGATGGGCAGCCTCGCGCTCCAGCCGACACTGGCATGGCGCGGCGATTCCGCGTCGCCACCGCCAGAGCCAGTGGCGCAAACATCGCCCTCGCCCATCAGCCCTGCCGCATCCACAAACGCCGTCAGCTGCACCGAACTGGCCGACGCCGCCAGCGGCAAGCGGCTGATCCGTGAAGGCCAGTGCGACGAGCGCATCACGCCGGCATCGACATTCAATATCGCCGTCAGCCTGATGGGCTACGACAGCGGCATCCTGGAAGACGAACACGCGCCGCGCATGCCATTTCGCAAGGAGTACGTCCACTGGAACCCGGCATGGCGCACGGCGACCGACCCGACCACTTGGTTCACGCATTCGGTGCTGTGGTTCGCGCAGCAAGTCACGTCCCAGCTTGGCGCCGCGCGCTTCCAGGGTTACGTCAACAGCTTCAATTACGGCAACCAGGATGTCTCCGGCGACCCGGGCAAGGACAACGGCCTGGCGCTGTCATGGGTCAGCTCATCGCTGAAAATATCGCCGGCCGAACAGGTGACATTCCTGCGCAAGGTGGTCAACCGCCAGTTGCCGCTGGCGCCCAAGGCGTATGACATGACGTCGCGCATCATGCAGCCGGAGACGCTGGACAACGGCTGGAAAATTCACGGCAAGACAGGCACGGCCTCACCCGTTCTGCCCGATGGGCGGGACGACCCGGCGCACCAGTACGGCTGGTACGTCGGCTGGGCAAGCAAGGGAGAGCGCACGATCGTGTTCGCCCGCATGGCGCTGGAGCGCAGGCAAGAAGGCTTTGCCGGCGGCCGGGTCAAGGAGGCATTCCTGCACGACATGCGAAGGCGGCTGGACACGCTGTAACTGCGCCGCCCAAACAAAAACACCCGTAACAAAAGAAAACCACGCCACCCCGCTCCTGCAAAAGAGCGGGGGTGGATCGTTGCACCCGTTTGCATCCCTCCATCAAAAAAGGAACATCGTGTTGAACCTCTTTCCAAAATTCGTCAGTTGCATCACCGTCACCCTCGTGGCGTCCTGTTTCGCTCCCCTCAGCAGCCACGCTGCCGAGAACGACGCGCACATCCGCGCCATCGTCGACAAAGCCATCGGCCCTGTCATGGCCGAATACAAGGTGCCGGGCATGGCGGTGGCCGTGACGGTCGACGGCAAGCCCTATGTCTTCAACTACGGCCTGGCATCGATCAAGGACAACACACCCGTCAGCGAAGCCACTCTGTTCGAACTGGGCTCCATCAGCAAGGTGCTCACTGCAACGCTGGCTTCGTATGCGCAGGTGCTCGGCAAGCTGTCGCTGGACGACCATCCCGGCAAGTACATGCCGGAGCTGCAAGGCAGTCCGATCGACAAGGCAAGCGTGCTCAATCTCGGCACCTACACGGGGGGCGGGCTGCCGCTGCAGTTTCCGCAGGAGGTCACGGATGCCACGAAGATCGACTATTTCCGGCAATGGCAACCGCAAGCCGCGCCGGGCGCGCAACGCCGCTACTCCAACCCCAGCCTCGGCCTGTTCGGGCATCTCACCGCACTGGCGCTCAAGAGCGATTTTGCCGACGCGATGGAGCAGCAACTGTTCCCCCAACTTGGCCTGAAAAGCAGCTATATCCGCGTGCCCGACAGTGCAATGCCGAATTACGCGTGGGGCTACGACGAGGACAACAAACCGCGCCACATGAACCCCGGCGTATTCGCCGCGGCAGGGTATGGCGTACGGGCGACAGCCGCCGACATGCTGCGTTTCGTGGAAGCGAACATCGATCCGCAGCGGCTCGATGAGCCAATGCGGCGCGCGGTAAACGGCACCCAGGTCGGCTACTTCAAGGTCGGCGCGATGGTGCAAGGGCTCGGGTGGGAGCAGTACCCCTACCCCGTCACCTTGCAGCGTCTGCAGGCAGGCAACGCGTACACGATGATCATGGAACCGAACGCGGCAAAGCGGCTCACAGCGCGGCCCGCGGGCTCCGACAAGATCCTGTTCAACAAGACCGGCTCGACGGGCGGATTCGGCAACTACGTGGCCTTCGTGCCGGGAAAGAAAATTGGGGTCGTGATCCTGGCGAACAAAAACTACCCGATTCCGGCACGCATTAAAGCGGCCCATGCGATCCTGGAGCAACTCGCGCCATAAGAAAGCACCGGCCGGGCGCTGCCGCGACCACGCCGGAACAGGGCGTGGATCACGCCCACGTGCGGGGTTGCCGCTGTTCCCAGTACTGCAACACATTCAAGGCGCTGGCCGCATGGCTGCCCCAATGGATGATGAAGTGCTCGCGCCAGTGAAACAGGGCCGCATCGGCCTCCCCTCCATCGAGCAGATTGAGACCGTGCTTCAGATCCCGCCATATGTCCGCCAGATCGTCGGCCAGATCGCCGATCATGGTGTCGCCGCCGGCAATATCGAGGGGATTGGCGCTCTCCGCATAATAGTTGACCGGAAGCGCGCCAAAGCGCTTGAACATCGCGCTCCACGCCTCGTGCGATACCTTCCGCGCCTCATCGCCCCAGTCGCAATCGCGCTGCGGCAAATCCAGCGCCTGCGCATACAAACGCGCCAGATGGCGGCGGGCGGCTGTCATCTGGGCATCGCCCGGCAGCAAATCGCCCTCGGCCCAGCGGCAAAAAGCGCGCACCGATTCCACGAACGGTGCGATGGTGTCCAGCGTGTCCTGACTCATGACGGCACGCCAGGCTCCACGCTGGCCTGCACCAGCGCCTCGATGGCAGCCAGGAGCGGCCCGGCCAGCGCCGGATCGGCCGCCATGTGCGCGTGATCGAATCCCCTGTTGGCCACCGCGATCACCGGCGACGCCGCGTCAATCACACGCCACCCCATGGTCGCAAGAATCTCGGCCAGCGCCGCTTGCGCGTGCACCGCCCGCGCCGAGGTATTGATCAGCGCAACCGGTTTGCCGCTCAACTCGGCGCAGCCGACCAGCCAGTCCAGCATATTCTTGAAGGCACCCGGCACGCCGTGCGCATACTCCGGGCTGGCCACGATGATGCCATCGGCCGCGCTCAGCAAGGCGCGCAGTTCGCGCGCGGCCGGCGGCGGATCGGCCTCGATATCGGGATTGAAGAAAGGCAGCCTGTCGGTACCCTCGTACAACACAATCCGCACGCCGGTTGGCGCCAGCGCAATCGCGGCGCGCAGCAGCGTGGTATTGGCCGAGTCCCGGCGCAAGCTGCCTGAAAGGGCGATCAACGTCTTCATACGTGGGTGCAATTCATGAATAAACCCCATCGTAACAGAGCGCAAGCGACAGAACCGTGAGACGCATTTCAGCTGGCGGCCGGCTCCGCCAACCGCCGCCGGCAAGCCGCAAAGCCGCTGTTTCCGTCAACGGCTTTGCAGCATGGGCTTATGAAGACGGACCCCGGTCCGCGGTGGCGGGGTCGATCGACAGCAACTTCAGCAGGGCTTGGTTAAACGCGGGCAAATCGTCCGGCTTGCGGCTGGTGATGAGGCGGCCGTCGATCACCACTTCCTCATCGCTCCACTCGGCACCGGCGTTGCGCAGGTCGTTCTGCAGGCTCGGCCAGCTGGTCATGTGTTTTGCCTTGGCGATGCCGGCGTCGATCAGGGGCCAGGGGCCGTGGCAGATGGCGGCAATCGGCTTGTCGTCGGCGCCGAACGCGCGAATGAAATCGATCGAGGCCGTGTCGAGGCGCAAGGCGTCGGGATTGGACACGCCACCCGGCAACAGCAGCGCATCGAAATCGCGTGGTGAGGCTGCGCCGATGTGCAGGTCCACCTCGAAACTGTCGCCCTTGTCCGCATGATTGAAACCCTGCACCTTGTCACCCTTGGGTTTGGGCGAGATCAGCGTCACCGTGGCGCCGTGCTCTTGCAGGAAACTGCGCGGCGAGGTGTACTCGATTTGCTCTACGCCATCGGTCATCAGGACCGCCACGCGTTTGCCCTTGAGGGCCTGGCCATTGTTTTGCTCCATGTGAACTCCCTTACACTATTAAGTATTCGTCAATATTGAAGGAGGATTGTAGAAGCCATTGCGCCAACGTGTCGCCCGCCTTGCGCGCTGCCGTGAAAGCGGGCGCGGCAGACGGTGCGTGCCGTCATGACCCAGCAGGCTTGTTGTGCATCAAACGAAGCAGGCCGACCGGTAGCATAGTCACTACATCGAATCGCCAGGAGACGGCTGATGTTCACCGGATGCAGCAGGCGGCCCGCCCTGCGCTCACAGCGCGCCGAGCACCCGCAGGCGCGTGCGCAGACGGCTCACCTCGTCGGCCAGGTCGAGCACAAGCGCGGCGATTTCCTCGTTGGCATCGAGATCGCGCTCCAGGCTCAGCAGGCGCCGCGCGCGCTGCAGGTCGGCGCTGCGAAAACGCCATTGCGCGCGCGCGTCCTCGTCCAGGCCGCGCGCCATGATCTCGTCGGCGCCGAGCAAGCCGTCGCCCACGTGCCGCACCACCCAGTCGGGCTCGACGCCGCAGGCGCGCGCCAGCTCGTGCAGGTCGAGCGCCACGTCGTCGAGCAGCACTCCCACGATATCGATGTCGGCCATGGCCTACGCCCCCGCCTGCGCGCGCGGATTGAAGGCCATCTCGCGTGCCATTGCGCGGTACAGCTCGCGTGCCTTGTCGGTATTTGCCGGCGGCAGGACCACCTCGAGAATGAGATACAGGTCGCCCGCCGGATGGCCCGGAATGCCGCGTCCCTTGAGGCGCAGCTTGCGCCCCGTTTGCGAGCCGGGCGGAACCGACACCTCGACCTGTCCGGACGGCGTGGGCACGCCGATGCTGGCGCCGAGCGCGGCTTCCCACGGGGTGACCGGCACGCTGGCGTACACATGGCGCCCTTCGACCCGGTAGCGCGGGTCGGGATGAAACTGGATTTCAAGAAACAGGTCACCCGCACCGGCGCCGCCGCTGCCGGGATGGCCCTGGCCCGCCAGGCGCAATTGCTGGCCGGGCATGACGCCCTTGGGAATCTTGACATTGACGATGCGCTCGCGCGTCACCACCCGGCCTTGCGCGTCGTGCTCGGGCACGCGCAGCGTCACGGCGCGGGTGGAGCCGTGGTATGCATCGGTCAGGTCGATGGTGATGGCCGCGTGAATATCGTCGCCGCGCATCTGGAAGCCTTGTCCGCCGGGGCGGGCGCGGCGGCCGACATGGGCAAACAGATCGGAAAAGAAGTCGCTCGAGCCGGCCGCGCCGCCATCGACGCCCGAGCCCCAGTCGGGCGGCGGCTTGAATTGCTCCCCTGCGCGCCGGGTGCGGCCCAGCGCATCGTAGGCGGCGCGCTTGTCGGCGTCGCCCAGCACGCCGTACGCCTCGTTCACTTCCTTGGTCTTGTGTTCGGCGTCGGATGCCTTGCTCACGTCCGGATGGTATTTACGCACCAGCTTGCGGTACGCCTTTTTGATTTCCTCCGCGGAAGCGCCTTTGTCGATGCCGAGGGTCTTGTAATAGTCCTTGTATTCCACGAACGGCGCTCCAGGATCGGTTTTAATCATCCTACAACGCACCCGGCGGACGCAGCGCACGCTTGCCAGCCCTATTTTTGAAGGAGAAACGCCATGAACGGGTGGGTGAAAGGGATCGGCCTGGCCATGCTGGCGCTGGGGTTGGCGGCTCTTGTGACGGTGCTCGCAGGCCTCTGGCTCGGCGAGCGCAAGATGGCGCGCAAGATCGCGGTGCACGTGGCCGACATTACCCTGCCCGAGGACGCGGCCAGCATCGCACACGGACGCTACCTGTTCAACACGCGCGGCTGCGCCACCTGTCACGGGCGCGATGGCAGCGGCGCCGCCGTCATCGATTACGGAACGACACGCATCGTCTCGCCCAACATCACGGCCGGCGCCAACAGCGCCATCACGCGCTACCGCACGCCCGACTGGGTACGCACCCTGCGCCATGGCGTCAAGCCCGATGGCCGGCCGCTGCTGATCATGCCGAGCGAAGACTACAGCCTGCTCAGCGACGCCGACATGGGCGCCATCATCGCCTACGCGCGCCAGCTGGCGCCCGTGTCCGGGCAGGCGGCCGACGTGCGCCTGCCGGTGGTGGTGAAGGTCATGTACGCCTTCGGCGCGGTGCGCGACGCCGCCGAAACCATCGACCATGCGGCACCGCCAGCGCCGGCGGCCGTGCCGGCCGTGACCATCGAACACGGGGCCTACGTCGCGTACAGCTGCATCGGCTGCCATGGCGAGAATCTGACGGGCGGGCGCATTCCCGGCACGCCGTCAACCTGGCCGGCGCCGGCCAACCTGACGCCGGGCTATGACAGCGCCATGACGCGCTACCGCACGCCCGACAGTTTCATCACGATGCTGCGCAGCGGGCGCCGGCCCGACGGCAGCGCCATCAGTCCTGTAATGCCGTTCGCGGCGCTGGGCGAAATGAACGAAGTCGACATGCGCGCCCTGCATGCTTACCTTCAAAGCCTGCCGCCGCGCGCCGGCGGACAGCGCTGAGCGCGTCCTTAACGGACCCGGCGCACCGATGAAATCAGGTTCCCCATCGGTCCCAGACGCTCGTAACGGCCCGGGCCGAAAGTCACGCAGCGGCCGCCGAAATCGGCGTGCTTGCAGAACTCCCACTCGCCCTGATGCACGATAAGTGCGTCGGCGCGGTCGTTGAATCCGAAGTCGGTGAGGTCGCGCGTGTCTTCGCGCAGCACCAGGCGCTCGCCGGAAAAGCCGCTTGACGAAAACAGCTCCACATCGCCATCGCGCTGCCCGCCCCCTGCCCCTCCCCCGCCCTCGGCATCGACCATGCGCGCCGACGACACGTGCCCGCGCAATCCGCGTCCCAGGTCCTCGTAACGGCCCGGCGCGAAGATGCGGCAGGTGCCGCGGTAGCCGGCGTCGCTGCACAACTGCCAGGTGCCTTCCATGACCTGGGCGCTGCGCGCGCTGTCGTTGAAATCGATCTCGGCGAAATCGTCGGCATCGCGCCGCAGGCGCTTGGCGTCCCCTTCCAGGCCACGCTCGGCGAACAGCGAGATCATGCCGCGCCGGCCGCCATGATGGCGCCCGCCGCCATGCCCGCGCTCCGGCATGATTTCGCGCACCGATGAAATGCGGTCGTTGAAGCGCTCCAGCGTCGGATATTCGCCCTGCTCGAAAACCACGCAGCGGCCCTCGAAGCCGACATGCTCGCACACCTCCCAGCGCCCGGAACGCACGATCATGCTCGACGCGCGGTCATTGAATCCGCTTTCGACCAGGTTGGGCGTTGTGGCGCGCAAGGTCATCTCGCGGCCGTCGAAACCATCGCGCGAGAACAGGGTCAGTTCACCGGCATTGGCGACGGCGTGCGAAAAGATGGTGGCGCCGAGCAGCAGCGCGATTTTAAAGGGAGACTTCAGCATGGGACGATCCTTGATGTGCAATGACCGATTGTGACGACCGCGCGGCCGCGGCGCCAGTGGGCAAGCGGTGAGATGTGTAACAAGTCTTTACACGCACCCCGACAAACCCGCGCCCCACCCTGCCCGCCATTAGCCGGTAAAATCCCTGTTTGCTCCTACCGTATCCATCATGTCCGCCATTCTCGCCAAGCCCACGCCCGTCCGCACCGAAGTCGCCGCCCTGTGGCGCCTGTCCTGGCCCATGCTGGTCGGGCAGCTGGCCACCGTCGGCATGGGCGTGGCCGACGTGGCGATGACGGGCCACGTCAGCGCCAGCGAACTGGCCGCCGTCTCGCTCGGCGCGTCGGTCTGGTCGATCATCCTGGTGACCGTGATGGGTACCATGATGGCGATTAACACCGTGGTCGCGCACGACATCGGCGCCGCGCAGTACGGCCGCATTCCGCACGTGGTGCGCCAGTCGCTCTGGAAAGGCGTGGGCGTGGGCCTGGTGGCCTGCCTGGTGGCCAATCTGTCGACCCTCGTGTTCGACCACATCGGCCTCACGCCCGACGTTGCCGCCAACGCCGCCATGTTCGTGCATGCGATCAGCATCGGCATGCCGGCCTTTGCCTGCTACCGCGCGCTGTACGGCTACACCACCAGCATCAACCAGACCAAGCCCGTGATGGTGATCGCCGTCCTAGGGCTGCTGTTCAACGTCTTCGTCAACTGGCTGCTGGTATTCGGGAACTGGGGCATGCCCAAGCTGGGCGGGGTCGGCTGCGCGGTCGCCACCGGCGTGTGCATGTGGCTCATGCTGGGCGCCATGCTGGCCTGGATCCGCATCGCCCCGGCCTACCGCCAGACCTACCCGTTCACGCACTGGGAAGGGCCCAACTGGCCCGAGATCGGCGCCATGCTGCGCCTTGGCCTGCCGATCGGCGTGACCTACCTGGCCGAAGTGAGCGCTTTCGGCGCGGTCAGCCTGATGATCGCCCGCTTCGGCGTGGTGCAGGTGTCCGCCAGCCAGATCGCCCTCAATTTCTCGTCGCTGGTATTCATGGTGCCGCTCAGTTTCGGCATCGGCCTCATTACCCGCGTCGGCCATGCGCTGGGCGAAGGCGACGCGGTGCGCGCGCGTTTCGTGGCCTGGGTCGGGGTTGCGATGTCGCTCGCCTTTGCGCTCATCTCGGCGGCGCTGATCGCCGTGTTCCGCTGGGAGATCGCGCGCGCCTACACATCCGATCCGGCGGTGCAGGAACTGTGCGCGCACCTGCTGCTGTTCGCGGCGCTGTTCCAGCTGTCCGACGCCACCCAGGTTGCAACGTCCAGCGCAATCCGCGGCTACAAGGTCACGCGCCAGCCGATGCAGATCCAGCTGCTCGCGTTCTGGGGTTTTGCCATGCCGGTCGGGTATGTACTGGGCCTGGCGCCGTCGTGGTTCGCCTGGTCGCCGGCGGTGCCGATGGCCGCCGCCGGCTTCTGGATCGGGCTCGTACTGGGCCTGACCGTGGCCGCGGTGCTGCTGACGTGGTCTTTACACCACCTGTCGCGCACGCGCGCAAAGGCGTGACGCGGGTCGCCGGCGAGGGGTGCCCACGGGTGCGGAACTCTGGTATCGTCCTGAGTTCTCCACATCCACCTCACCCGAGACATCCATGCGATTTCTTCTCTGCTTTCTCGCCGCATTGTCCAGCGTTCCCGCATCCGCCGAACGCCTGACACTGGACCGTATCCACGCCGACCCGGCGCTGGCGGGGCCTAGCGTGCGCAACCTGCGCATGTCGCCCGACGGCGCCCGTGTCACCTACCTGCGCGGCCGCCAGGACAACCAGTTCCAGCTCGATCTGTGGGAATTCCACATGAAGGACAAGACCTCGAAGCGCCTGGTCGACTCCAAACTGCTGGTTCCGAACGAGACCCTCTCGCCCGAAGAACAGGCCCGCCGCGAGCGCGCGCGCACCGCCAGCCTGACCGGCATCCTCAATTACAGCTGGTCGCCGGACGGCAAACAACTGCTGGTACCGATCGCCGGCGACCTGTATCTGATCGATGCGGCCAAGCCGCAGGCGGCGCGCAAGGTCGCCTCGGGCAATGTGGCCGATCCGAAGATTTCACCCAAGGGCCGCTACGTCTCTTTTGTCCGCAAGCAGAACCTGTACGTGATCGACCTGGTCTCGGGGCTTGAGAAGCAGCTCACCACCGACGGCGCGGGCACCATCTTCAACGGCGAAGCCGAATTCGTGGCGCAGGAAGAAATGGGCCAGCGCACCGGCTACTACTGGGCGCCCGACGATTCGGCCATCGCCTACAAGCGCTACGACGAGTCGCCGGTGCCGGTCGTGCGCCGCTTCGAGATTTTCGCCGACCGCACCGACGTCGTCGAGCAGCGCTACCCGGCAGCGGGCGACGCCAACGTGCTGGTCGACCTGATGATCGTCTCGCCCACCACCGGCGCGCAGCGCAAGGTCGACCTGGGTCCGAACCGCGACATCTACCTGGTGCGCGCCGACTGGAGCGCCAACAGCAAACAGCTGGTGTACCAGCTGCAGTCGCGCGACCAGAAGCGCCTCGACCTGATTTCGGTCGATGCCGCCACCCTGGCGCAGCGCACCCTGCTCACCGAAACCTCGACAACCTGGGTCAGCATCCATGACGACCTGCGCTTCCTGTCCAAGCGCAATGCCTTCCTGTGGGCGTCCGAGCGCAGCGGACGCAATCACCTGTACCTGTACGACCTCGATGGCAAACTGCTGCATCCCGTGTCCAGCGGCGAATGGGGCATCGACAACGTGCTGGCGGTCGACGAAAAAGCGGGCCGCGTGTACGTATCGTCGAACCGCGACGCGGTGATCGACAAGCAGACCTACGCGCTGGCGCTCGACGGCAGCGGCGCCGACAAGCCGCTGCGCATCACCAAGGGCGACGGCTGGCACGAAGCGGCGTTCTCGCGCAACGGCGAAGTGTTCGTCGACACCTTCTCCGACCCATCGACCCCGCCGCAGATTTCGATCCGACGTCCGGACGGTTCGATGGTCGGCTGGCTGGAAAAGAACGAGCTCAATGCGGAGCACCCGTACGCCAAGTACAAGGCCGACCACCTGGCTACCGAGTACGGCACCATCAAGGCCAACGATGGCCAGACCTTGCACTACTCGCTGATCAAGCCGTCGGACTTCAGCGCCGCGAAAAAGTATCCGGTGTACCTGTCGACCTATGGCGGGCCGCACGCGCAGCACGTCTCGCGCAAATGGGGCAACTACTTCGACCAGTACATGGCGCAGCAGGGCTTCGTGGTATTTCGCCTCGATAACCGCGGCTCGTACCGGCGCGAGCGCGCGTTCACCGACGCGATCCACAATGGCCTGGGCAAGCACGAAGTCGAAGACCAGCTGACCGGCATCGACTGGCTGGGCAAGCAGAGTTTCGTGGACGCCAAGCGCATCGGCGTGTTCGGCTGGAGCTATGGTGGCTACATGACCTTGCGCCTGCTGGCGGCGGCATCAAGCAAGATTGCGATGGGCGTCTCGGTCGCGCCGGTGACCGACTGGGCGCTGTACGACACCCACTACACCGAGCGTTATGTGGGCGGCACGCCGAAGGGCCAGCCGGACGCGTACAAGACCAGCGGCGTGTTCGCGCACCTGGACGGGCTCAAGTCGCCGCTGCTGCTGGTGCACGGCATGGCCGACGATAACGTCCTGTTCACCAACACCACGCGCCTGATCGATGGCCTGGTGAATCGCAACGTGCGTTTCGACCTGATGACCTACCCGGGCGCCAAGCACGGGATCTCATCGCGGCCGGGGCAGCGCCACGTGTACGGCACCATCGAAGCGTTCTTCAAAAAGAACCTGGCCGACGCGCCGAAGTAATCGGCGCAAAGCGACCGACCAAAAAAAACAGCCGCGAAGTTCGCGGCTGTTTTCATATGGAGCGGACCAATTAGTTGGTCGCATCCTTGATAGCTTCTTTGAGGTCGCCGATTTTTTCCTGGGTTTTGCCTTCGAGCTGGTTTTCCAGACCCTTAGCTTGCTGTTCGGTGCTACCGACCAGTTTGCCAGCTTCTTCCTGAATTTTGCCGCCGATGTCTTGCAGTTTGCCGTTGACTTGATCTTTGTTCATGGTAAGGCTCCTTTAGTGCACAAAGCCAGGGTGGCGATGTAGTGAAGCCATCTTACTGCTGAGCTCAGAATTGATCAGTTCGCTCCCGCACATAAGCCAAATTATTTCCTAACCGGGGTCAGAGCTCTGACTAGCAACAAAAAAGGTTCGATTCGGATGTCTGACCCCGGTTAGGAAAGTTTTTTCGGCTCGGATGTCGCCATGGGCGCAATTTATTTCTTGTCTTCACAGAACAATCGAACTGGGCCGGTAAACGGAACCGGGGTCAGAGCTCTGATTAGAAAGATTTCTAATTAGAGCTCTGACCCCGGTTGTGGGGCGCGTCTGAGCTGGATCAGCGGTTTCCTTGATCCTTGAGCACTTCCTTGGCGTCGCCGAATTTTTCCTGGACTTTGCCTTCTACCTGCTTTGATAAACCTTTAGCTTGCTGCTCGCTGCTGCCGACAACTTTGCCGACTTCTTCCTGGATCTTGCCGCCGATGTCTTTCGCTTTGCCTTTTACTTGGTCCTCGTTCATTTTCGGTACCTCATATGGTGAGTGAAACTGCGGGCGCACCGGAATGTGCGACCGGTTCAGAATAGTTCAATCCGAAGAATTGTTCCGTTCGCTAACTAACCGTACGGCTTGCGCCAAACACTCGCCAGCCAGGGCTGCTGTTCGCGCGGCAAGCCGTCGGGACGATAGTAATGATGCAGCGGAGAAAAGTTAGCGGCGATCATGTATTCCTGCCAGGTATCGAAGTCGTAGTAGCTGCCGTAGCGCGGTCCGTTCCAGCCTTCCTGGTTGTTGCCGCGCGGGTTGGAACTGAACAGCACGCCGCCCGGCTTCAGCGCCGCGTACAGCTTGTCCAGCACCTCGGGCAGCGCGCGGCTGGGCACGTGGAACAGCACGGCGTTGGCATAGATGCCGTCGAACAGGCCAGCCGGCAGGTCGAGGTGCACGAAGTCCTGATGCCACACGTCGCAGCCGCTGTAGGCCCGCGCCATGGCCGCGAATTCGCCCGAACCATCCAGGCCAATGGCGCGGTGGCCAAGGGCGCTGAAGGTCTTGAGGTCGCGCCCCGGGCCGCAGCCCAGGTCGAGCAAGGTGTACGGCGCCTCGCCGTCGATGGCGTCGAGCAGCGCCGCGATGTTCTGGCTGACATCATGGTCCACCGTGCCGCGGAAGAACTGTTCGGCGGTGCTGTCGTAGTGAGCCAGGGTGCGGCGCGTGATGTCGTCGATATCCTGGCTCATCGCACGTCCTTTCTTACCATACCTTGACGCGTTCGGCCGGCGCCAGGTACAGGGCCTGGCCCGGCTTGACGTCGAACGCCTTGTACCACGGCTCGAGATTGCGCACGATGGCGGTGCGGTATTCAGCCGGCGCGTGGCCGTCGGTCAGTATGCGCTGGCGCGCAGCCGCTTCGCGCACCTTGGTCTGCCACGCACGCGCGTAGCCGAGGAAGAACTGCTTGTCGGCGTCGGCCGGCGCGGCCTGGCCCAGCGAGGCTTTGTAGGCATCGTAGGATGCCGCGACGCCGGCCAGGTCGGCCAGGTTTTCGCTCAGCGTCAGCTGGCCGTTGACGGCCAGGTCGGGGAACGGCTTGTAGGCGCTGAACTGCGCCACCAGCTTGCCGGCGGCGCCTTTGAAGTGGGCCATGTCTTCCTTGGTCCACCAGTCGCGCAGGCGTCCCTGGGCGTCGAACTGCGCGCCCTGGTCGTCGAAGCTGTGGCTGATCTCGTGGCCGATGATGGAGCCGATGGCGCCGTAGTTTTCGCCATCGGACGCCTTGGGATCGAAGAACGGCGGCTGCAAAATCGCGGCCGGGAAGTTCATGGCGTTTTGCAGCGGCAGATTGACCGCGTTGACCAATTGCGGCGGCATCGCCCAGGCGGTGCGGTCGACCTTTTGCTTCAGACGCGCGATCTCCTGCGCGTAGTGGAACTGTTCGGCGCGCACGGCGTTACCGAGAGCGTCGCCCGGCACGACCTTCAGGCCCGCGTACGAGCGCCAGCGGTCCGGATAGGCCACGCCGACGTACATGGTCTTGAGCTTTTCCTGCGCCTGGGCGCGGGTGGCCGGGGCCATCCAGTCCAGCTGGTCGATGCGCTTGCTGAAGGCGGCGATGATGTTGCTGACCATTTTCTGCACGCGCGCCTTGTTCTCGGCCGGGAAGTGGCGTTCCACGTACATGCGGCCGACCGCTTCGTCGAGCGCGCCGTTGGTGGCGGCCAGCGCGCGCTTCCAGCGCGGCGACTGCTGCGGGGTGCCGCTCATGGCTTTTCCGGAAAACTCGAAGCGCTGGTCGGCAAAGGCCTTCGGCAAGGCCGGGGCGAAGTGGTTCACCTGGTGGAAGGCGAGGAAGTCTTTCCAGGTCGCGATATCGGTACTGTCGACCAGCGCGGCGGCGCCCTTCATCGCACCCGGATGCCAGACGATGAAGTTGTGCGCGCCCGTCAGGCCGGCGCTCTTGAAGAACGCAGCCCAGTCCATGCCGGGCGCGTTGGCGGCGAAGTCCTTGAGGGTCCAGCTGTTGTTCGCTTTCAGGACGTCGGCCGAGTCCTCGCGGCTGGCGTGCGACTGGGCGATCTTCATCTCGAGATCGAATACCTTGGCCGCGCGCGCGTCGGCATCAGGGTAACCGGCCAGCTTGAGCATGGCGCCGATGTGCTGCTTGTATTTGGTGCGCAGGTCGGCCATGCGCGGGCTGTCGGTCAGGTAGTAGGCGCGGTCCGGCATGCCCAGGCCGCCCTGCAGCAGGTAGGGCGTGTTGCGGGTCGGGTCGTTCAGGCCCTGGGCGACCCACAGGCCGAACAGGTTCTCGGTGAAGAAGTTGGTGGCGTTGAGCGGATCGACGTCGGCCCGCAGCGAGGCGCCCAGCGCGCGCACCAGCTGCGCCTTGTCCTTGATGGCGTCGATCTTCGCCAGCAGCGGCTTGAGCGGCGCCGTGCCTTTCGCTTCGATGGCCGCTTCGTCCATGAAGGTGCTGTAGAAATCGGCGACCTTGCGCGCTTCGCCCTTGGCCTTCTTGTCGGCCGCGACTTCGTCGATCAGCTTGACGATGCGCGCGTTGCTGGTTTCGGCCATGGCGGCAAAGGCGCCCCAGCTGCTGCGGTCCGCCGGGATCTCGGTTTTGGCGAGCCAGTCGCCGTTGGCGTAGGCGAAAAAGTCGTCGCCGGGCAGCACGGGGGTGGTAATGGCCTTGGCGGCGGGGGCGGCGTCCTGGCCGGCGCCATGGGCCGGGGCAAAGGCCAGCGAGGCGCCGCACAGGGCGAGGCTGAGGGCGGTCTTGATCGGGGTCCAGTTGGTTTTCATGTCGTTCCTTGATGCTGTGTTTATTTGAACGCCGCGCGCACTTGCGGCAGCAAACGGGTTTTCTGGGCGGCGCGGGTGCGGATGCCATTGGCGACGCGTTGCGCTTCGACCTGGGCATCGGGGCCGAAGTTCTGCTTCACGTAGGCTTCCATCATGTCCGCGTGGGCCGGATTGGAGGAGGACGATACCACGCTCGGGAAAAAGCGGTTCTGGCCAACCGATTCCTGGTCCTTCATCAATGCGTCGCGGTTGGCGGTGGCGAACGCCCACGCCAGCTCGACGTGTTCGCCGCGCGCCACCGCCGGTACCAGGGTGGAGGTCAGCTGCGCCGGCAGTTCGGGCGAGAGCGCCATTTTCAAGGTGCGCTGGGCCAGCGCCGGGTCGCGCGCCAGCGCCATGGAGCGCGCGTAGCGGTTGCGTTCTTCGTCGCTCTGGGCTTGCACCGCGCGGCTGGCCAGGGCCTCGTAGGTGGCGGCGTCGCCATAGCGGCCGGCCACGCGCATGACGAACTCGATCATCGATGGCGACACGCTGGCTGGGTCGAGCAGGAAGCGCGCGAAGCGGGCGCGCCCTTCGGCGATCACGGCCGGGTCGCCGATCTTGGCCAGCGTGCTGGCCAGCAGGGCGCGCAGCTGGCGCTCTTCGGTCGATTCGCCGGGCTTGTCGTCCCAGCCGAGGCGCGCGAACCTGGGAGCGGCCAGGCTGGTTATATAGCGCCGCACCAGCGCGCGTTCCGGTTCGCCTTGGGCCAGGGTGTCGAGCGTGCTCAGATTGCCGAGAATGGCGTCCCATACCGCCAGCCGCGGTTCGTCGGCGTAGGCCGAGACCAGTTTGACGTAGCTATCAAGCTGCATGCGGTCGGCCTGCACCAGGCTCCAGGTGTCGCCCAGCAGTTTGAGTCGGGTGGTGTCGGGCAGCTTGGCGGCCTGCCCTGCCAGCGCGTCGAATCCGGCCTTGTCGTACTGGACACGGAAGTAGCCGACGCTGGCCGGGTCGATCACCAGCGTGCCGTCGCACGAGGCTTGCATTACCGTGCTGCTGGCGCCCGAGAGCAAGGCGTAACTGGCCTTGCCGTTGACGGTGCCCACTTGCACCGGTACGTTCCACAGGCGTTTTTCAAGGGCCGGTTCGTCGAGGCGGAACTGTTCCTGCGACAGCGTCACGCGGCGCTTGCCGTTTTCGCAGCTTTGTTCGACCTTCAGCAGCGGGAAGCCGGGCTGGGTGGTCCAGTCGGAGGCCAGCTTTTCGACCGGCTTGCCGGAGGCCTTTTCGAGCGCGGCCCAGAGGTCGGCGGTGGTGGTGTTGCCATACTGGTGCTTGGCCATGTAGGCGCGGATGCCTTTGCGGAAGGGCTCTTCGCCCAGGTAGGCCTCCAGCATGCGCAGGAAGGCCTGGCCCTTGGCGTAGGTGATCGCATCGAAGGCGTCGGCGGCCTGCGCTTCGGTCAGCACCGGGGTCTGGATCGGGTGCGTGGTCTTGCGCGCGTCCAGGTTCATGACGCTTTCGCGGTCGGCCAGGGCGCCCAGCTGCACCCGCCACTCGGGATGGAAATGGTCGGTGGCCTTGGTCGCCATCCAGGAGGCGAAGCCTTCGTTGAGCCACAGGTTGTCCCACCAGCCCATGGTCACCAGGTTGCCGAACCACTGGTGCGCCACTTCGTGGGCGTTGATGCCGAACGAGTTCTGGCGCACATGGTCGGGACTTTTCTTGGGGTCGACCAGCAGGGCCGATTCGTTGTAGACGATGGCGCCCCAGTTTTCCATGGCGCCGTTAAAGCCGCCGGGGATGGCGATCTGGTCCAGCTTGGGCAGCGGGTAGGGCTGGCCGAAGTACTTGTTGTAGTAGCGCAGCAAGTCCTTGGTGGCGGCCAGCGCGTAGGCGGCCGACTCCTGCTTGCCTTCGGTGGTGACGATGCCGATCTCCACGCCATCCTGCCTGGCGCTGATCCGTTCCAGTTCGCCCGCCACCAGCACCACCAGGTAGCTCGACATCTTGGGCGTGACGCCGAAGTGAAAGCGCTGCAGGCCGCCGTCGAGCTTTTCCTGGCGTTCGAGCGGGGTGTTGGAGTAGGCCTTGAAGCTGGCCGGCAGGTCGACGGTGAGCTTGAAGGCGGCGCGGAAAGCCGGTTCGTCCCAGGTCGGCAGCATGCGGCGCGTGTCGGTCGGCTCCATGTTGGTGGCGATCATGGTGCGCGCCGCGCTGCCGGCCTTGTACTTCATGTGGAACATGCCGCGCGCTTCGCGGTTGATCACGCCGTGGAACTTGAGGGCCAGGTTGTAGCGGCCAGGTTCGAGCGGCTGCGCCAGCGCGAAGCTGAGCGTTTCCTGTTCCTTGTCGATCTTGGGCGTCAGTTTCAGGGAGCCGATGTTCTTGCCCGACAGGCTGGCCGCGTCGATCTCGAGGTCGACGGCGTTGAGCATGATGAGGGAGGTGGTTTTAAGCACTTCGATTTCCACCGTCTCGGAACCGAGGAAGGTATTGGCGGCCAGGTCGGGGATCAGGTGGGCGGCATACTGCACCGGCACGATATCCTTCGGCAGCTTGCCCGGCGTGGTGGCGAACGCGTACGGGGCTTCGGCATGGGCGGCAAAGGCGGTACAGGCGAGCGCGATGGCGGCGGCCAGACGTCGGGCTTTCAATAATGTCATGTCTTTTCTCTCTTCGTGGCGGCGCCAGGACCGGCGCGACTTCCCAGCCTGCACTCTAATCGAGCGCAGTGCGAAACGTACACCAAATGCGACAAACTGCACAATAGGCGGCCAGAGTGCGTAAAACGGGAACCGTGGCGCTCCAGTAGCGCTGCCCAATGTTTCTCTATATAGTCTGGCTGCCGCGAGCCCGCATCAACCAGGAGACACCATGACTCTCGAGACCCTGCTGCAAAATCCGAACGCCCTGCCCTCCGCGCCCAAAGTGGTGGCAGAACTGATCAGCAGCTTCGACGACCCGGATGTGGCGGTCGAAGAGATCGCGCGCAAGCTCTCGCTCGACCCGGTGCTGAGCGCCAAGCTGCTGCGGCTGGCCAACTCGGCCTACTATCACGTCTCGCGCCGGATCGGCAATGTGGGCGACGCGGTGCGCATGCTCGGTTTTGTGACGGTGCGGACCCTGGTGATCAGTTCCGGCCTGGTGGGCAGCTTCAAGACCGTGCCGGGCCTCGACCTGAAGCGCTTCTGGCGCTACAGCCTGCACACGGCGGTGGCGGCCAAGTGGATCGCCAAGCAGATCGGCGCCAATACCGACCTGGCGTTCACGATCGGGATGATGCACGGGATCGGGCAACTGGTGATGCATGCGGGCGTGGCGGAGCAGGCGCGGGAGCTCGACCAGACGGTCGGGCCGTATGAGAATGGCCGCATCGCGGCCGAAAAAGCGCTGTTCGGCTACGATTTCAGCGAAGTGGGGGCGGAACTGGCGGTACGCTGGAAGTTCCCCGACCTGTTTCACCAGACCTTGCGCCACTTTGGCGATCCGACGCCGGAGTCGCCTTCCTACCGGATGGCGGCGGTGATTCACCTGGCCGTGCTGCGCGCGCGCTACGAGGAGCGCCAGCCGAACGATGAGGAACTGGCTGCCTGTTTCACGGCGGCGCTGGCCACCGGCCTGGGCGTGGCGCCGGATGCGTTGTTTGCCGGGATTCCGCCGCTGGGCGAGCTCAGTGGCGGGCTGGAAGAGCTTATCAATTAAGTAAGCTAAAAATATTTTCAGATTTTTTTGAAAAAGGGCTAAAGTTCCGCGCAATCCCGACGTTATGGAAGGACACGCGGTAATCTTTATAAATTTTTTGGCCAGGTGAGCGCATGACCTCCAACGAAGTTCTCTCGATGTACGAAAATATTGCTGGTCTGACTGGCAAGATGGCGGTTGCGGCAAAAGCAGGCGACTGGAACGGCCTGGCGCACCTGGAAACGCAGTGCGCGCAGCAGGCGTCGGCGACCAAGACCGGCGTGCCGGCACTCGATGGCGCTCCGCGCATGCGCAAGATCGATTTGCTCAAGCAGATCATGGCCAATGACCGCGCCGTGCGCGAGATTACCGAGCCGTGGCAGTTGTCGGATGTGATGTGCGCGACGCACTGAACTGGTAAAGATGTGAATGAAAGCGCCTGAGGGCGCTTTTTTTATTCGTCGTTTGACGCCGCCCTGCCCTGCCTCCCGTCATTCCCGCCACTACCTCCGTCGTTCCCGCCTGCGCGGGAACGACGAGGGCGGCGACACGGGAACGGCGGGAGGTTACTCAACCAGCCACAGCCACCTTCAACGCCAGCGCAATCCCCTCGGCCGCCTGGGTAATCTCCAGCAACGACGGAAAACTCGGCGCAATCCGGATATGGCTGTCCTCGGGATCGACCCCGTACGGATACGCAGCGCCAGCCGGCGTGAGCGTAATCCCTGCTTCCTTCGCCAGCGCGATCGTCTTCTTCGCCGCACCCGGCGGCGTCACCAGATCGATGAAATACCCGCCCTTCGGCACCGTCCACGACACCCCCGCCACATCGCCCAGCTGCGCGCTGAACTGCGCCAGCACCGCGTCGAACTTGGGCTTGAGCAGCGCCGCGTGGCGCGTCATCAGCGCCTCAACGGTGGCCACATCCTTGAGCAGGCGCACATGGCGCAGCTGGTTGATCTTGTCCGGGCCGATGCTGCGGATGCCCGCGTGGCGCGTCCACCAGGCGATATTGGCCGGCGACGATGCAAGCGCGGCAATACCCGACCCAGCCCAGCTCACCTTCGAGGTCGATGCGAACACGATCGCCCGGTCCGGATTGCCGGCGCTGGCGCATTCGGCGATGATCTCGGCAATCCGCACGTTCTCGTCCGTCAGATGATGAAAGCGATAGGCGTCGTCCCACATCAGGCGGAAGTCCGGCGCGGCCGTCTTCATGGCGGCCAGGCGGCGCACCACCTCATCCGAATACACCGTGCCGGACGGGTTGCTGTACTTGGGCACGCACCACATGCCCTTGATGCTGGCGTCGGTCGCCACGAGCTGCTCGACGATGTCCATGTCCGGTCCGTCGTCGTTGAGCGGCACGTTGATCATCTTGATGCCGCGCGCTTCGCAGATCGAGAAATGACGGTCGTAGCCGGGCACCGGGCACAGAAACACCGGTTGCTGACCAACCCAGGGCTGTCCGCCCGGCACGCCGTTCAACAGTGCGTAGACGATCACGTCGTGCATCAGCGACAGGCTGGCACTGCTGTCGACCACCACCTGGGCAGCCGGCAGGCCGAGCAAGCCGCCGAACAGCGCGCGCGCTTCGGGCAGGCCGACGCCGAGGCCGTAATTGCGGGCGTCGGTGCCGTCGGCCGCACTAAAGCCCGGCAAGGCGTCAAGCAGGTCGTTGGAGAGGTCGAGTTGTTCGGGCGCCGGTTTGCCGCGGGACATGTCGAGTTTGAGTCCGCGCTGGCGGAACAGGTCGTATTGCGCTTGTGCTGAATGTGTTGCCGTCGTCATGAGCTTGCCTTCGGTGATGGGATCACCGAAGAGTATAGCCCGAAGGCAAAACGATCACAGGGGGAGGAAAGAATTCTGGAGAGCGATCACCAGGTATCTCCTGGTGTCGCCTCGTGCCGGTTGCATCCGGCGTCCGCAAGCGCATCGTTGGCTGGCGGACCGCTTCCGGGGACAGGCGTTTCTTCAACGATTATCTGCTTGCCGCGCCACGCTATCGTTGGTGGCTGCGCCAGATCCTGGGCCCGTTTGTGCAGTCCCGCAGGACCACGGAAATCAGTATAGCGCAGTTTTTCAACTTGTGTAGACGACTTCGTCCGTGTGCGGGTCTTTTTTACAACATTTTGCTATATGCAACGAAATCAGCCGGCGTCGGGCTCCACGTGTGCCACCGGCGCAGCTGCCTTGGGCTTGCGTTTGAAGCGTGCCGCCAGCCTAGCGAACATGCCCGTTTTGGGCACGGCCGGGGCCTCGGCAACCTCGGCGGGAAGGGCCGCCTTGCGCTTGCGTCGACGCAGCAGGAACCAGACGGCCAGCCCGATCACGAGCAGCGCGCCGGCTGCGGCAGCGCCGATCAGCATCCAGGGCAAGCCCTCCCCTTTCTTGGCGGCTTCGGCATTCTTTTTGGCCAGGGCGGCACGCGAGATGACGGGCGGCGGCGTGCTGGCCGCTTCGGTGTGACTGCTTGCCGCCGCGCTCTTGTTTTCGATGGCCAATTGCAGCAGCTTGACCTTTTCCTCCAGTTCAACAATCTGGGCGGTCAGTATGCCATTCTTGTGGTCGAGCGCAGCGCAGAGCTTGATTTGCTCATCGCTGAACTGCTGGGGACAGGATGCCGGCGCCGATGGCAGCTGCAATACGCGCACCGGGCGCGGCGCTGCCGGGGCGATGACAGCCGGAGCGGCACGCGCCGTTCGCGCTGGCGCGGGCGCGGATACCGATGCCGGCGCTGGAACTGGAACTGGAACTGGAACTGGAATGGGAACGGGAGCGGGCGGCGGTGGCGGTGGCGGGGCCGGCTGCGGATCCTGGCTCAGCCACAAGGTGGCCGCGCGCACTTCGCGCTTGCCGCCTTCGGCAAGCGTGAGAAACAGGTGGACGTAGTCGCCCTCGACCGGATTGACCGAGGTGATGTGCAGAAATTGGCGGCCGTCGCGCCGCATCACCGACAGGGTCAGGTTCGACAGCACCGGATGCATGCGCACATTGGCGCCGCGCCACACATTCGGATCGGCCAGCCGTACCTGTACGCTGGAGCCAGGCTCGGCCAGCGCGGTCAGTTCGATGTCGGCCACCAGCGGCTGCCCGATATACGAGCGCACCTGGACCTCGCCCAGCTCGGCCGCGTGAGCGCAGGAGAGCGCGCCGGCCAGGAGCAAGGCGAGGATAGCGGTAATGCCGGACCGGACCAGCCGGACGATTCCAGAATGGTGCATATATGGTAATGTTGCTCAGCTAATGACGGCGGACCCAGTGAAATCTGTAGCCCTGCCGTAATTAACGTACGCCGCGATAAACTCTTTAACCCCAGTCTCAAATAAACAGGTAGCTAAATGGAAACAAGAATCGAGAAAGACAGTTTTGGCCCGATCGCGGTACCGGCAGAGCGCTTGTGGGGCGCGCAGACGCAGCGCTCGCTGGAGCACTTCGCGATCTCGACCGAGCGCATGGCGCCCGAGCTGGTGGCCGCGCTGGCCCAGGTCAAGCGCGCCGCCGCCGCCGTCAACCGCTCGCTCGGCCTGCTGCCCGCGGATAAGGCCGACGCCATCGTCAAGGCGGCCGACGAAGTCCTCGACGGGCGCCATCCGGACGAATTTCCGCTGGTGGTGTGGCAGACCGGTTCCGGCACGCAAAGCAATATGAACATGAACGAGGTGCTGGCCAACCGCGCGTCCGAGCTGGTGGGCGGCGCGCGCGGCGAAGGCCGCCTGCTGCACCCGAACGACCATGTGAACATGGGCCAGTCGTCGAACGATATCTTTCCGACCGCAATGCACGTGGCGGCGGCCCAGGCTGTGGTGCAGTCGCTGCTGCCGGCCCTGGCGCGCCTGCGCGGCACGCTGGAAATCAAGGCGCGCGACTTCGCCGACATCGTCAAGATCGGCCGCACCCACCTGCAGGATGCCACGCCGCTGACCCTGGGACAGGAATTCTCCGGCTACGTGGCCCAGCTGGAATACTCGGAACATGCGATCAAGTCCACCCTGCCCGGCCTGCTGCAACTGGCCGCCGGCGGTACCGCGGTCGGCACGGGCCTGAATACCCACCCGGATTTCGCGGGGCGCATCGCGGCCGAAATCGGCTCGCGCACCAGCATCAGCTTTAAAACCGCGCCCAACAAGTTTGCCGCCCTGGCCGGTCACGACGCGCTGGTGGGCACCCACGGCGCCCTGAAAACCCTGGCCACGGCGTTGATGAAAATCGCCAACGACGTGCGCTGGATGGCGTCCGGCCCGCGCTCGGGCCTGGGCGAAATCAGCATTCCCGAAAACGAGCCGGGCAGCTCGATCATGCCGGGCAAGGTCAATCCGACCCAGTGCGAGGCGCTGACCATGCTGTGCTGCCAGGTATTCGGCAATGATGTCGCCATTACCATGGGCGGTGCCTCGGGCAACTTCGAGCTGAACGTGTTCAAGCCGATGATCATCCATAACTTCCTGCAAAGTGCCCGCCTGCTGGCCGACGGCATGCGCTCCTTCAACGAGCACTGCGCGCACGGGATCGAGCCGAACCGCGAACGTATCGGCGAACTGATGGAGCGCTCGCTGATGCTGGTGACGGCGCTGGCGCCGCACATCGGCTACGACCGCGCGGCCCAGATCGCCAAGAAGGCGCAGCACGAAGGCACCACCTTGAAACAGGCGGCGCTGGCGCTCGGTTTTGTTACGGAACAACAGTTCCAGGATTGGATCGTCCCGCTCGACATGACCCGGCCTGGACTGTGATGGCGGCGCGGCGCGGCCGACGCCGACCTTGACGTTGACGCGCCGCGCCGATGCCGCCACACTGCGGTTCTTACATTATTTTTTAGGACGAGCGGTAAATGCAGAAAGTCTCTTTTGACCTGACAGGCGAGTTCGTCGAACTGAACCAGTTACTGAAACTGACGGGCCTGTGCGACAGCGGCGGCGCGGGCAAGAACCTGGTCGCCACGGGCGTGGTATCGGTCGACGGCAAGAAGGAATTGCGCAAGACGGCCAAGATCCGCGATGGCCAGGTGGTCGGCATCGGCGATGTGCGCATCAGCGTGCGCAGCGGTGGCACGGACGGCGCCTGATTGCGCCAGCGCAGAACAATCCCCTTGTAATCGGGCAATATTAGAAATATGCTGAGCAGAGACAAGCCGCGCCGCGGCCCTTCTTGCGGCGCGACAAACACGAAAACTCTTGCTTTGTTTATATTCTAAGACGTGATTAACCGATTCAAGGTGGCCACCATGGATAACCCTGAAGAAAACCAGCAAACCCAAGAACGACTGATCGGCGACCTGCGTCTCGTGATCGAAAATGCGGAGGAATTGCTGAAGAACACGGATCAGTACACCAGCGTGTTATACCGCAGTGCCAGGGCCAAGCTGGCGCTGGCACTGAACGCGGCCACCGAAGAACTAGCCAGGTTCGAGGATGAGCAGCTCGGGCGCATGATCGAAGCGACCCGCGCCGCCAACGTGGAAAACGCCGATCTGTCCGGCGAAGCGCGCATCATGCGCGCGTTTCATTAACCAACCCAGCGGCGTCATTCGCGGACGCCGCTGGTACCGCCCGCCGATGCGCGTCCTGCGCGCGGCTACAAATACGCCGTCGCCCACCCGTCGAACAATCAGGCGCAGGCTATATTCGACGCGCGTTCCCGCTCCCATGCTTCTTGCCAGGTAATGGCGCCCGGCTGGTCGAACCAGCCGTGCAGATATTCCGCAATCTCAGCCGCTTGCGGAGCCGGCGAGCTTGCCAGGAATGCCAGGGTCTGCTCCAGCCCGGCACCGACAAAATACTCGGCGCCCATCGAACTTCCCACATCCATATTGATGTACTTGGCCTCCCATAGCGGCAGGGTATCGCGCACATCGCCGACACGGTAGAGCAGGAAGGCGCACTGGTAGATGCCTTCGTAGTAATTCATGTCGTCCTGCACGATCTCTTCCGATATCCAGGTGCGGAACTTCACTTCTTCCGCCAGCATCTGGGTCAGCAGGACGTGGTAGGGTGCCGCCGGCTCATTGACCAGGCGCTTGTAGATCGCCCGCCGCGCTTCCGGGGATAGCAGCACGGTTCCTACCGCGGTGGTAATGGTATTGCCATTGCTCAGGTATTCGTCGATTGCTTGATCAGCGCTCATGGACATGAATAAAATCGATATAAAGGATGATTATAGCTTGAGTAAAACGCAACGCTTCTGGCGTGCGCGCGGACGCGGGAAAAATTCGCATTGTTCCGCACAGTGGCGAACGGGCTGCGCCCGGTGGCGGTTCGCTCAGCCGGGCGGCGCCAGCAGGATGCCCAGCGCCAGCCACTGCGCCAGATGCGCCCCGATATCGAATTGCTCGTCGAGGGCGAACGCGGCATCGAGCGCCTCCCCCATCGTATATCCGCCGGCCAGGGCGGCCAGGGCGCCGGCATGCGCTGGGCTCAGCGCCACCAGTTCCGTCTTCCAGCGCGGGCGCGCCACCAGAGCTGCACTCGGGCAATCCATGGCTGAAGGAAAGTCGACGCCGCTGTCCGGCTGATGCGCCTGCCACAGCGGCACTACCGCCCAGCGCGACGCGATCAGACTGCAGGCGGGATGGAGCGCGTAGCGCGCGTTCTCGAAGGCCTCGGACGTGAGGACGGCGAGCGCGTCGGCGCCGATGGGGTCGGCATCAGGCGCGTAATGGGCACGGTGCAAGGCCCATTCCAGGCGCGCCATGTCGGGCAGGTAAGGATAATCGGCAATGTGGGGAAAACCGTCGAGGAAACGCGCGAAGCCGGCGCCGAAGCGGTTCAGGTCGGCATCAAGCGAGGGGTGGGCCATGCCGTAAGCTCGCGTCAGGCCGCCGAAAAATTCCTCGCCGACCAGCTGGCGCAGCACGGGACAGGCCGCCGACAAGGTCTTGTTCCAGGTAACGGTCAGGTTGCCGCGGTACAGGCCGAAGCGGTGCGTGTTGGCGTCGCCCTTCAATTGCGCCAGCGCGGCGCCCTCCCCGGCATGGTCGAACAGGGCCGCCGCGAACTGCTGCTGGGTTGCGGCCAGATAGTCCGATGCCAGCGGCTGGGCGTGCCGGCCGCGCCAGGGGTTGGCGGCGTCCGGCAGCGGATACACGCTGGCAATTTGCTGGGCACGGCGCGCCTCGCCCAGAAGCACGTCGAGCGCGGGCACGTCGGTATCCCATTCGATCAGGGTCGGCAAGCGTCCGAAGCGCGCCAGCGCCGCCTGGTACAGCGCCCACACCGGCTCGGCCACCACGTCGCCATGATGGTCGATCACGGCTTGCGGCGTCACCAGATGGCCGGCCAGGTGGATTTCGCCCACGCTGCCGGGCGCGATGGCCGCGATCGCCGCCAGTGCGTCCTCGCCGTGGTTGCACTGATTGACGTAGAGATTGTTCACATCGAGCAGCAGCGCGCAGCCGGTGCGGCTGGCCAGCTCGGCCATGAATTCGGCCTCGCTCATCGCATCGTCGCGAAACCGCACGTAAGTGGAGACATTTTCCAGCAAAATGCGGCGTTGCAGCCGGTCCTGCACTTGCTCCACCCGCTGGCACAGCAGGTCGAGCGCAGCCCGGCTGAGCGGCATGGGCAAGAGGTCGTTGAGCTGGCGGTCGGCGATGGCGCCCCAGCACAGGTGTTCGGACACGAGCATGGGCTCGACCCGCTCGACCAGGGCGCACACGCGTTCCAGATGGGAAGATGAAAAGCCGCGCGCCGAGCCCAGTCCGAGACCGACGCCATGCAGGCTGATGGGATAATCGCGGCGCAGTTCCTGCAGCACATGCCAGTCCCAGCCCGCGCGGTCGAGAAAATTTTCGGTATGAACCTCAAGCCAGCCGACCGCGGGCCGCTGCTCGAGAAACTGGCGGTAATGCGGGGCGCGCAAGCCGACACCGGCGCCCGGCGAGGCGGGACCGGCTGGAAGATCGACCGGTAAAGCCCCGCCCGTCACAGCTTACTTGCCCTTGCTTGCCCTTACTTGCCGGTCAGCTTGCCGCCGGCTTTTTCGCAAGTGCCCTTGGCCACGTATTTCCACTCTTCCGGCGCCTTGTCGACGGTCGACTGGCCCGAGCACGAATGCGAGCCGTTGGCGCTGGCGCAATCGTTCTGGCCGGCCTTGGCGATGCCGTAGCACTTCTCTTTCTCGGCCTTGTCGACCTTGGCCATCGATCCGGGTTCGTGCGCGGCCGCGCCGGAGGATACCGCGTACATGCCGGCGAGGGCGGCTGCGATCAGGGCTTGACGTTTGTTCATCGTGAATCTCCTTGAGAATATGGAAGTGAAACCGGAATTGCCAGCTCGGGGGCGATTGTAAAGCCGGCCGTGCGATTACCGCGCGCGCTTTTCAGTTCCTTACAACTTTCCCCATGCCGCAGGCGATTCTAACGTAAAAAACCCGGCCCCTCCTTCGACAGGAGGTCGCCGGGCGGCGTGCCGCAGCACGGCGGAGCCAGGCTCCTGCCGCACGGACAGCGAATGTCTGTTCAGCAGGCTGCGCCCTGACGGGCGCGGCTCAGGCAGTCGTGTTGATCGTGTTGCCGAGGTTCGACGGCAAGCGCGGGCTTTTCGGCAGCGCGTCGATCAGCTGGGCAGCGACCTGGCCTTCCATCTGTTGCGCTTTTTTCAAGACGGCGTAGCCGACTTCCTGCTTGATACCTGTCTGGGCCATGCTGGTTGCCAGTGAGGCGATTCCTGAAACATCCATGAGAGTTCTCCCGTTTTGATGGCTATCACGGATGGTAACGGCAGCCTGCGTCCATACTTTAGGCTTGCGGCGAATTAATTCTTTGCTTGAGCCAGGCCAGGACTGTCGCCGGCGCGTTCAGGTCGAGCCAGGCGAGCTTGTCGGGCAGATCATCCGGCCGGGGCTCATCCGATGCCACGGCGACAATATGCGGATCGTTCGGATACAGCGCCGGATGGCCCAGCGACGGCCGCTGCACTTCGAGCTTGGGAATGGCTTCCCATTTGTAGCCTTCGACCAAGGTCAGGTCGGCCGGGCCCAGCAGCGCCAGCTGGTCGGCCAGCGTCGGTTCGGGCTCGCCGCGCAGTTCGCGGATGACCGCCACGCGAAACGGCGAGGCGATCATCACCTGCGCCGCACCGGCCAGGCGCAGGCGCGCGCTATCTTTATGGGGCGGTTCGAGCATCACGTCGTGATGGCTGTGCTTGACGACATTGATGCGCAGGCCATCGGCCGCCAGCTGGCTGACCAGTACTTCAAGCAAGGTCGTCTTGCCGCTGCCGGACCAGCCGATCACACCCAGTAGATTGTGCATGCGCGGCCTTTCCGCCGTAGAGTGAGACAAGTAAGTCCGCCATTATACAAACTACAAAGGCATCAATACGGATGGCGGTAGCGCTCGCCCTTGTATTTCATGACGGCCGCCTTGGGCAGCAATTTTTCAAGCACCAGGCCGGGCGCCACTTCATCGCCTTCGCGGCGCAGCACCTTATCGATGAGCAACAGACGGTCGGCCGGATTCTTGGAGTAAATGTAGCCGCCAACCGCGATCGGCGGAATCTCGTGCTGCAGCGCTTCTGGCAACTCGCGCAGGGTGCGCAGTTTCTCTTCCGGCGCGGGAGGTGCTGTGTCGGCCTTGGCCACGTCCTCTTTCGCCGGCGCAGGCTTGACTGGTTCAGCCTTCTTGACCCGCTCGGGTTTGAGGACAGGTTCGGCCACGGCGACCTTGACCGGCTCGCTCTTGCGCGGCGGCGCTTCCGCCACAGGCATGGCAACCGCTTCGGGAGCTGGCGCGGGCACAGGAGCGGGTGCGGGTGCGGGTGCGGGAGCCGGAATGGCAGCCACCGGGGCGGCAGCCTGCACCACAGGCGCCGGCGCAGCCGGTTGCCGCCAGGCGTACACGGCGGCCCCGGCGGCCCCGAGCGCGAGCAGCGCCAGCCCGATCACGAGCGGCTTGGCGCCGGCGCCGTCACGTTCCGGCTCGCCGCCATGGAGCGGCACGGCGTGAATGGTCGGCGCGCTGCCGATCTGGCGTTCGGCCTGGGCTTTCTTGAGGGCTTCGAGAATATACGACATCTTATGGTTTCCCCGTTGCGCTGGCGGCCAGGAGGCGCGGCTCGGCCACGCCGGTCAGCTGGTTCAGACGCATGTAGGTGCGCGGACCGGCCACGCCGTCCGCCTTGAGATTCTGCCGGGTCTGGAAGGTGCGCAGCAATTCGACCGTCTGGCCGCTCAGCGGCCGGTCCGCCGCGGGCGGCACCAGGCCGTTGATCTTGGCCAGGCGCGAAGCGATCCAGTCGACATCGGCGCCCTGCTCCCCGGCGCTGACCTGGTCGCGGTAGTAGCGTGGCATCGTCCACAGGGTCACGAAGCTGCCGTCCGAGCGCGTGGCGAGCGCACCGATGTCGATCTTCTGCTCCTTGCCATCGACGCTCAGGCGCGCGTGGGTGTCGTCCATGCCGGTCAGCAGCGCATAGCTCACCTGCGCACCGTCGCGCAGGGTGAGGATGGCCGGACGGTCCAGCAGGCGCAATTCATACAGCCCACCCTTGCTCTGATGGCAGCGCAGGTTCAGCTTGAGCACATCGTCGCAGGTGGCGCCGGCCGGCAGGGCCACGCCCCACAGGGCCGCCAGGGGGCGCAGCGCCTCCTGCTCGCTCGCATGCGCCAGCGGCGTGACGGCGACCCGTGGCGTGCTCGCCACCGGTGGCGCACTCGCCGCCGGCACCGCCCTCGACTGCGGCGCCGCCGCGAGCACGGTGGCCGCCACCGCCGCGGGGGCGGCAGCCTGCAGCGCCGGTGCGGATGGTCGCATCTGCCACGCGGCGGCAGCGCTGATCACGGCTGCAGCCGCTACCCCGGCCGCGACGGCCGGCCAGCGGTTTTTCGGCGCGGGCGCCTTGGCACCACCGGAAAACACTTCGCTGCCGGCGCGGCGCAGGATAGGGCGCGTCACTTCACGGCTGTTTTCGACGTACGCGCCCAGCAGCGCGCGGTCGCACAGCAGGTTGATGCGTCGCGGCACGCCCTGGGATAGCTGGAATACCTGCGGCATCACCGAACGCGGAAATGGCCGCGACGAGCCCCCGCCGGCCACCGCCAGGCGGTGCGCGATGTAGCTGGCGGTTTCCGCTTCGGTGAGGGAACCGAGGTGATAGCGCGCGATCACGCGCTGGGCCAGCTGTTCGAGTTCCGGCCGGGCCAGCATCGCGCGCAGCTCGGGCTGGCCGATCAGGATGATCTGCAGCAGCTTGCGCTCACTCGTTTCCAGATTGGTCAGCAGGCGCAGCTGTTCGAGCACGTCGGCCGACAGGTTCTGGGCCTCGTCGATGATCAGCACATTGTTCTTGCCCTGCGCATGGCTGGCCAGCAGGTAGCGGTTGATGGCGTCGACATAGCTCTTCACGCTCACCGCCCCGGCCGGTGCCGGCGGCAGGTCGATGCGGAACTCGTCGCAGATCGACAGCAGCAATTCCTCCACCGTCAGCTTGGGATTGAAGATGTAAGCCAGGCGGCAATCGGCCGGAATCTGCTCGATGAAGCAGCGGCACACGGTGGTCTTGCCGGCGCCGATCTCGCCGGTCAGCAGCACGAAGCCGCCGCCGCTGCCGACCCCATAGAGCAGGTGCGCCAGCGCTTCGCGGTGGCGTTCGCTCATGTACAGGTAGCGCGGGTCGGGGGCGATCGAAAACGGTGATTGCTTCAGGCTGAAGAATTGCTTATACATGGATTCCCTGGAAGTGCATCACCGCTGGCTGCCGACGGGTAGCGGCTTGTATTTGGCGCAGTAAATCTTGGACTTGGTCTTGAAGTAGACGATCTTGCTGCCGGGATTGGACGCGCGCACGGGATACTGCGAGTTGTCCATCGACACATGGCGCACGCCCACGGCGTTGCGGATCGACTCTTCGAGCTTGTCGGGCGTGGTGTCGGCCACGGCGGCAACGAACACCACTTCGCTGGTATCGTCGCTGATCATGATGTCGGTCACCTGCGCGCCCCACAAGGTGCCGTCGGCCTTGAACCAGTAGGCGCCGCCCTCGTGCTTGTACGACGGGCCGAAAGCGCTCACCAGATAATCGTGGAAGTAGGCATTGTCGAGCTGGCTGCGGCACAGGATGGCGCTGCCGATGACGGGGCCGAAGGTCGACGGCGCGGCCTGGGCGGCGGGAGCGGCCAGCAACGCCAGGGCGCAGCTTCGCGCCAGCAGTGCCCGCAAGCGCTCCGCTGCCGGGGAAACCTGTTCCGAACCGATCGCCAGGCGCATCCGACCTCCCAAGCCCGCGTGCTTACTGACGCGCGCGCTCTTCCTTCTTGACCTTCTTTTGTTCCTTTTTCTCTTTTACCGACTTGGCCGGCTCTTTTTTCGATTCTTTTTTACTGTCTTGCGCTTTACTCATTGCAATCTCCTGATAACGATTCTATAGCTTGGACAGCCAATTGCGGTTCGCAGCGATTTTTTGCTTGGCAGAAGCGGGCAGCACCTCGTAACAACCGGGATACTGCTTGAGCGCGTGCTCGCGAATTTCCTTCTGCAAACCGTTGATAATAAACACATATACGATGGCACCGTCGTCGTTCTGTCGCGTGCCCATATAGCGGATCATTATTCCTCCCTTTGTTCCGTGAGCGGAGCGAATAAACCTCGGTTGTTCTCACATCGTCGCATTATGACACTGCCCGGCGCGATTTCGCTACCCGGAGCAAAGTTAGCCGACGAAAAAAAGCCCGCACGGAGCGGGCTTTCGAGATGGACAACGAGTGCCCGTAATACATCTTGTTTTTGTAAAATTTGCCAGAAAGCACATTACACATGCCACTCTGGAATCACTAAATTCCGACTAGAAATATAGCACAGGGAATTGACGTCAATGAACAAAATGTCAGCGGGTGTGGCAAGAAAGAAACGGCTCAAGGTGCTTACACATGCGCGAGCCAGGGATCGCTTTCCGGACGCGGAAACTGGGCCGTCATGAAATCGACGAAGCTGCGCACCTTGTACGACAGCAGGCGCCGGCTCGGATAGACCAGCGAGAGCGACATCTGGCCCAGGTGGTGGCCCTTGAGCAGTTGCACCAGGCGCCCGCTGCTCAGGTCATCCTCGAGCGTGAGCGAGGAGCGCACCATGATGCCCATGCCGGCAATGGCCGCCTGGCGCAGCACCGAAATATTGTTCGACACCACGCGCGCCGTGATCGGTACGTCGACCTGCTTGTTTTCCCATTTCACGGGCCAGCTGTGGCGCAGCTGCTCAAAGGCGAAGTTGAGGCAATCGTGCGAGGACACGTCGACCGGCGTGAGCGGCTCGCCGCGCCGGGCGATGTATTCGGGCGAGGCGCACAGCACCACGTTCGAGGTGGCCAGGCGGCGCGCGATCAGGCTCGAGTCGAATTTTTGCAAGCCCATGTAAATGCCGACGTCGAATCCCTCCTCGACGATATCGACCGAATGATCGGCCAGGCTGACGTCGAGCACCACGTCCGGCACGGTGGCCGCGTACAGGGGCAGCAGCCTGGCCAGCTGGTACTGGCCGAAGCCGGGATGGCAGTAGATGCGCAGCGTGCCGCTGGCCTTGCGCGCCGAGGAGGATGCGACCGCGTCGGCGTCGTCGATATCGGCCAGGATCTGGCGCACGCGCTCCAGGTATTGCTTGCCGGTTTCGGTGAGCGAGAGTTTGCGTGTGGTGCGGTTGAGCAAGCGCGTGCCGAGATGGGCTTCGAGGTCGGCGACATTGCGCGTAACAACGGTATTCGACATATCCAGCGCCTGCGCCGCGCGGGCAAAGCTGCCCTGTTCGACCACTTTGGAAAACACGCGCATTGATTGAAGCCTGTCCATCCCGCCTCCCGATTGTGGATTATCCCCGATAGCGCAACGTTGCATTGCGATTATTCGCCTTTTTTGCGGATAGCGCAACGTATAGACTGCTTCACATGGACGAGCAAACGCAAACAGGCAACTCGTCAACGCCGCAACCGAGCGACGTTCACCCAATTACTGGAGAAACACCATGAAATCATTGTCTTTCGTTGCTGCTGTTGCCGTGTTTGTTGCTGGTTCCGCTGTTGCTGCCGACGCACCGCTGGCCAATGCGAGTGTGAGCGCGGCTGCAAGCAGCATTACCGCCACCCGCCTGAACGTGCCTGAACTGTCGGCCCCGTCGAGCCGCACCCGCGCCGAAGTGCGCGCCGAAGCCGTGGAAGCGGCCAAGAATGCGCGCCCGACGCTGTCCAATCAGTTGGACATGTCCAAAAACTGAGCTTGATTATTGCGAATTCCGCAATTGTGCATTGCGTCAATCGAGCTTTTTCGGATCAATCAGACGCAATACACTGACCTTATTCAAAGAGCACCGCTCTTACCGCCGCAGACAATCGCGACGTTGACCTAATACTGGAGAAATATTATGAACGCATCGAAATTGTTTACCGCCGTAGCAGCCCTGGTCCTGACCGGTTCCGCCTTTGCCGCCGACGCACCTGCCGCCAGCACCGCGGTTTCCGCCGCCGCCGCATCGAGCCTGAGCGTGCCAGCGGTGACCATCAACCAGTCGCGCAGCAGCAGCGATGTCAGCGCCGAAGCCGTCCAGTTCGTCAAGAACTACAAGACCGCCTTCGCCGTCCAGCTGGAACAGTACAAGAACTAATACAGTACGAGCATTAAGCGCGCGGTCCGCCCCCGACCGTTCGCCGTAGTACCTGCGCAGTACCTGTCAAACCGGAAAACCTGACGCCCCCTCGGGTTTTCCGACCTCCCCCGCCTCCCCGTTTCCTGCCATTCCTTCATCCTGACCGTTCAAGCCGCCGATTCGACCATCTGTCGATTTTCGCTCGCGCGCCCGCGCCCCTGGCCGTATTGTTCATGTTCCGAACTCAACGCCGCCCAGCGGCAGACACGCCATGACAACCTTACTCAAGCAAGCCACCTTCGCCACCCTGCTCTGCGCCGCCGCGGCCAGCCATGCCGAGAACATCTCCGACGTGCGCAAGGTCGCCCCCTTCCACGCAATCGAACTGTCCGGCCCTTATAAAGTGGTGATCACGGGCCAGGGCACGCAAGCGCTCGAACTGTCGGGCCAACGCAAGGAACTGGAGCGTATCGAAACCATCGTCAAGGGCGACACCCTGATCGTGCGCCCGCGTTCGCGCAGCGGCATCAACATCAGCTTCAACGACGACGAGCGCGCCACCATCACCATCGTGGTGCCCGGCCTGCGCAGCCTGGCCAATTCGGGCAGCGCCGACGTGTCGCTCAGCCAGGTCGAAGGCGAGCAGTTCGCAATGAACCTGAGCGGCTCGGGCGATGTGGATGTGTACCAGCTCAAGACCGGCAAGCTGAACCTGTCCATGAAAGGCTCGGGCGACGTCAAACTGGCTGGCGCGGCGCGCACCTTGCAGCTCGACGCGCACGGCTCGGGCGACATCGAAGCGTGCGGCCTGGCCGTCGAACGCAGCAGCGCCGTGCTGCGCGGCTCGGGCGAAGCCTGCGTTCCGGGCGGCACCGGGCAATTCCTGGGTGAAGTCCACGGCTCGGGCGAGCTGACGGTCAAGCAGCTGCGCGCCGACAAGGCACGCCTGGTGGTGGCCGGTTCGGGCGAAATCGACATCGAAGGCACCGTCGGCGCACTCACCGCGGACCTGAGCGGCTCGGGCAGCGTCGACGGCGACAACCTGGTGGCGCAACAGGCCAGCGTGAGCGTGCGCGGATCGGGCAGCGCCGAAGTGCGGGTCAAACCGAACGCCAGCGCCGCGGCGCAACTGATGCACTATGACCGCAAGGGCGCGAGCACATCGCACAACTAGGCGCCGCCGGCACGGTTTTGCAGCGCAGTGGGCACCAATGGTGCCCACGTTGCGTTTACATCCACGAGCCTGCGCGGCCATACCAAATTGGCACTAATCCACAACCGCATTAATACCATTCGATTCATTTTAAAAATCCTTATAAAACAGCGGCTTGGCGCATTTTTCGACCTTCGCCACCCAATGCCAATTCGGTATTTTATAATACCACTTAAATACCTGTTGACAAGGTGGTTAGGCGATCATATAGTGCCCACACCTTCCCCACTTCAGAACCCGGACAACAACACACATGATCGAATATCTCATCGGCGTCGATGGCGGTGGAACCGGTACCAGGGTGCGCCTGGCGCGCGCCGACGGCAGCCAGTTGGCACAAGGCCAGGGCGGGCCGTCCGGCCTCTCGCTCGGCATCGCGCAGGCGTGGAACTCGGTCGCCGAGGCGATCACCTCGGCCTTCGGCGCGGCCGGCATCGCGCAACCCGCCAATGCCGGCATCGCCATCGGTCTGGGCCTGGCCGGCGTGCACAATCCGCAGTGGGCCGAACAATTCATCGCCGCCGATCCCGGTTTCGGCGCCTTGCGCCTCGAGAACGACGGTTTCACCACGCTGATGGGCGCGCACGGCGGCAAACCGGGCACCATCGTCGCCATCGGCACCGGCAGCGTGGGCCAGGCTTTGCTGGCCGACGGCAGCCTGCGCGAAGTTGGCGGCTGGGGCTTCCCGACCGGCGACGAAGCCGGCGGCGGCTGGATGGGCTTGCGCGCCATCGCCCACATCGAAAAAGTCATCGACGGCCGCGCGTCGCACAGCACCTTTGCGCAAGCGGTGATCGACGCCTGCGGCGGCGAACGCAATGCGATCCAGGTCTGGATCGGCGGCGCCACCCAGACCGTCTTTGCCTCGCTCGCCCCGCTGGTGGTGGCCCATGCCGACAACAACGACACCGCGCGCGCCATCCTGGCCGACGCCGGGCGCGAAGTGGCATTGATGGCGCACGCGCTCGACCCATCCGGCCAACTGCCGCTGGCCCTGTGCGGCGGCCTTGGCGAACCGCTGCGCGCTTACCTGCCGCCAGACCTGCTGGCACGCAGCGTCGCTCCCCTGGGCGACTCCGCCAGCGGCGCGCTGCGCATGATCGAACTCCACGTGAGAGGACACTAACCATGCTTGCGCAGCTTAGCGATTTCAAGCCCGACGCCGACAGCGTCACCCCGCTGTACATGCAGCTGGCGAACAAACTATCGGCCGGCATCACCAGCGGCGACTGGCGCGCCAACGAAGCGCTGCCGTCCGAGCGCATGCTCTCGGACATGCTCGACATCTCGCGCGTCACCGCGCGCAAGGCCATCGACATGCTGTGCGACCGCGGCATGCTCACGCGCCGGCGCGGCTCCGGTACCTACATCACGCCGAAACTGGAGCAGCCGCTCTCGCGCCTGACCAGCTTTTCGGAAGAACTGAGCCAGCGCGGTTTCACCGCCGGCTCGCGCTGGCTCGAACGCGAGATCGGCGTGGCCGCCCCGCTGGAACTACTCTCGCTTGGCCTGTCGCCGAACATGCCGGTGGCGCGCCTGCGCCGCCTGCGCACCGCCGACGACGTGGTGATGGCGATCGAAACGACCACCATCCCGGCCATCCACATGCCCGACCCGCACGGCGTGACCGATTCGCTGTACGGCTACCTCGAGGCGCGCGGCGCCATTCCGATGCGCGCCCTGCAGCATATCCGCGCCGTCAACGCCAATGCGGAGCAGGCGCGCCTGGCCGGTCTGGCCCCGGGTGCGGCAATGCTGCACATTACCCGTGTGAGTTACCTGGACAGCGGCGCGGCGGTGGAACTGACCCACTCGTTCTGCCGCAGTGATTATTATGAATTCGTAGCGGAGTCGCGCCGATGAGCGATGCAATCAAGGGCAATATCCTGACCACCAGCGGCTGGATCAACGGCGCGATCAGCTTCGGCGAACGCGTGACCAGCATCAGCGGCGGCGCGGTCGATCCATCCGTCAACGGCGACGACTACATCATCCCCGGCTTCATCGACCTGCACGTGCATGGCGGTGGCGGCAAGGACATCATGGAGGCCGGCGACGCGCCCCACGTGATCGCCGCCATGCATGCAAAGCATGGCACCACCTGCCTGCTGGCCACCACCATGACCGCGCCGCCGCACGAAATCACCGCCGCGCTCAAAGCCATCGGCGCCGCCTGCGCCGCGCGCCGCCAAGGCGCGGCGCGCATTCTCGGCGTGCATCTGGAAGGCCCGTACATCAACTCCGGCAAGCTGGGAGCGCAGCCGAACTACGCGCGCGCCGCCACCCTGGCCGAAGTGCAGCAGCTGGGCAGCTATGCGCCGATGCGCCTCATTACCGTGGCGCCGGAAATCGCCGGCCACCTGAACCTGGTGCGCGAACTCAGTAACGCCGGCATCCGCGTGCAGATCGGGCACACGCTCGGTTCGTACGAAGATGGCGTGGCCGCGCTGGAGCACGGCGCGGCCGGTTTCACGCACCTGTTCAACGCCATGAGCGGCCTGCATCACCGCGAGCCGGGCATGGTTGGCGCGGCGCTGGCGCATGCGCAGTACGCCGAACTGATTCCCGACCTGCTGCACGTGCACCCGGGGGCCATCAAGGTGGCGCTGCGTTCGATCCCGCACCTGTACTGCGTCACCGATTCCACCGCCGCCACCGGCATGCCCGACGGCGACTACAAGCTTGGCCGCCACAGCGTGCAGAAATGCATGGGCGGCGTGCGCCTGCCCGACGGCACCCTGGCCGGCAGCACGCTGACGATGGACCAGGCGCTGCGCAACCTGGTGAGCCTGGGCCTGTCGCTGGAAGACGCCTCGCACCGGGTGTCGACCTACGCCGCCGACTACCTCGGCGAAACCGAACGCGGACGCCTGGCGCCGGGCACCTTTGCCGACATGGTGGTCCTGGACCGCGACCTGAAAATCAAAGCTGTCTATATCGAAGGAGAAAAGTGTGACCTCACTGATGCTTAAAGAAGCCATGTCCGCCGCCGACTGCGTCGCCCTGCAACTGGAAAACGACGTCGAACGCTACGCGGAACTGGGCCGCAAGCTGAGGACCACCACCTTCAACACCGCGCTGACGGTGGCGCGTGGCAGTTCCGACCACGCCGCCAATTACTGCGCCTACCTGATCATGGCGCGCATGGGCCGCATCGTCGCGTCCCTGCCGATGTCGCTGGTGACCTTGTACAAGTCACCGCTGGTCACGCGCGACACGCTCACCATCGCCATTTCGCAATCGGGCCAGAGCCCGGACGTGGTTGAACCGATCCGCTACTTCCGCGACGGTGGCGCTACCACCATCGCGCTGGTCAACGATATCGATTCGCCCCTGGCCGCCGCCGCCGAATGGGCAATGCCGCTGCGCGCAGGTAAAGAACAGAGCGTGGCTGCCACCAAGAGCTTCATCACCAGCCTGGTAGCCGGCGCGCGCCTTGTCGCGCAGTGGCAGAACGACCCGGAACTGACCGAAGGACTGGCCGCCCTGCCCGAGGCATTGCGCCGCGCCACCGAGGTGGACTGGTCGCCGGCGCTGGAAGTGCTCACGCCGGCCCGCAACATCATGGTGGTCGGACGCGGCATCAGTTTTCCGATCGCGCTCGAATCGGCGCTCAAGTTCAAGGAAACCTCGGCCCTGCAGGCGGAAGCCTTCAGCGGCGCCGAAATCAAGCACGGCCCGATGGCCTTGATCGAAGACGGCTACCCGCTGCTGATTTTCGCAACGCGCGGACCGACCCAGGTCGGCCTGATTGCGCTGGCAGCCGAAATGCGCACCCGCGGCGCGCGCGTGCTGCTGGCCGCGCCCGCCGACGTGCCCGAGCGCGACCTGACCTTGCCGACCGCCGCCACCCCGGACCTCGACCCGATCGTCGCCGTGCAGGCGTTCTATGTGATGGCGGCGCAACTGTCGAAAGCGCGCGGCATGGACCCGGACCGTCCGCGCCACCTCAGCAAAGTCACCAAGACCAACTGACGCGACTGCGCCATCAATGAAAACGATACTACTGACGGCATTGATGGCACTGGGGCTGGCGGCTTCGGCGGCCGCCGCCGAGACGAAAATCGAGTTCTGGACCTTCAGCATGAAGCCCAAGTTCACGCCGTTTTTCGAATCGGTGGCGCGCAATTACGAGGCTGCCAATCCGGGCGTGAAGATCGAATGGATCGATTTTCCGTGGGATGTCATCCAGACCAAGCTGGTCACGCGCATCGTGGCCGGCACGCCGCCGGCGCTGGTCAACCTGAACGTGCCCTGGGCCGACGAATACGCGCGCGACGAACTGCTCACGCCCGTCGACGCCCTGCTCGGCGCATCCAAAGCCAGCTACATTCCCAGCACCCTGGAAGACCTGCGCTTCAAGGGCAAGACCTACGGCTTCCCGATGTACAGCAACGTCGCCGTGATCGCCTACAACCAGACGATCTTCAAGGACGCGGGTCTGACGCGCGGCCCGCAAAGCTTCGACGAGCAGCTTGCCTTCGCGCGCCAGATCGCCGCGCGCACCGGCAAGGCCGGCATCGCCCCGGCGCTGTCGAAAATCGATGGCCTGTTCATGTGGCAGGGCCTGGCCGTCATCAAGGATGGCAAGGCGGTGTTCAATTCGGAGCAGCACGTGGCGCTGGTGCAAAAACTCGCCGCGACCTACAAGGCCGGCGGCCTGCTCAAGGAAAGCCTGTTCGCCGAAGATAACTTTCCCGCCGTGGTCGACGCCTACAAGGGCGGGCGCCTGGGCATGCTGCTGGCACCACCGACGGCACTCAAACGCATCCAGAACGACGCGAAAGAGATCTACGCCATCACCAGCGTGGCGCCGGCGCCGCTCGGCCCGACCGGCATTGCCGATGGCGGCTGGCTGATTCATTTCGCGATACCCAAAAGCGTGGACGCGAAGCTGCTTCCAGCGGTCGGCAAGTTCGCGCTGTACCTGACGGGCGACGCCAACCAGCTGGCCTTTGCCAAGCAGGCCAGCGTGTTCCCCACCACCGTCAGGGCGGCTGCCGATCCTTACTTCCTGGCGCTGCCGGCCAACGCCGGCGCGGCCGAAAAGGCCGTGGAAGCTGGCGCGCGCTCGATGGCCCATTCGCACACCCTGTACGTGGCCGGTATCGACGATTACGACGAACTTCGCCGCTCGCTGGTCAAGGCGGTCGAAGCGGGCGTCACCGGCAAGCAGGACGTGCAGCAGGCGCTCGACCAGGCCGTGGCGATCTGGAACAAGAAGCTGTCCAAACAGAGGTTGCATTAATGAGTACACGGCGCCACACCCTGCAGGCATGGATGTTCCTGGCACCGGCACTGGTGCTGCTGGCCGTGTTTTCGTTCTGGCCGGTGGCTTACGGCTCCTTCCTCGCGTTCACCGATTACAGCCTGATACGGCCAACGTCGTTCGTCGGGTTTGACAACTTCCGCTACATCTTCGATAACGAGATGTTCGTCACGGGCCTGAAAAACTCGCTGCTGTTTATGGTGATGGTGCCGTTCGTGCAGATCGGCGCGATCGCGCTGGCGGTGCTGGTCAATAACCAGCTGCCCGGCATCCGCTGGTTCCGCGCCGCCTTCTACGTGCCGGTAGTGACCACGGTGTCGGTGGTCGGCATCATGTGGGGCTTCATGTTCCACGAACAGGGCACGCTCAATTACGTCTTCATGCAGCTGCACCTGGCGAACGCGCCCATCGGCTGGCTGACCGACGACACCCTGGCGCTGTTCGCCGTCATGTTCGTCACCCTGTGGCGCGGCCTTGGCTGGTACATGGTGATGTACCTGGCGGCGCTGCAGGCCATCCCCGCCGACATGCAGGAAGCGGCCATGCTCGATGGCGCCAACCGCTGGCAGCAGTTCTGGAAGATCACCGTGCCGATGCTGCGCCCCACCATTGCCGTGTGCACGATCCTGTCGGTGCTGGCCGCGCTGAAGGCCTATCAGGAAGTGGACGTACTGACCCAGGGCGGGCCGATGAATTCGACCTTTACCGCCCTGTACTACGCCTACGACCAGGGCCTCAAGCACCTCAAGCTGCCGCGCGCGCTCGCCGCCAGCCTGGTGGTGTCGAGCATCTGTATCGGTATCGCGCTGGTGTGCCTGCGCTACCTCAAACCGAAGCACCGCTGATGCGCGCGCGTTCGCTGGCCACGTTCGGCCATTACCTGATCCTGTGCGTGCTGGCCGTGGTGTGCGTGTTCCCGTTCTGGTGGACGCTGGTCACGGCGATATCGACCGAAGGCAATGTGTTCGCCTTTCCGCCGACGTTCTGGCCACGCGCGCCGTCGCTGGAAAACTTCGCGGAGGTGTTTCGCGCGATTCCGATTCTCGCCTTTTTCAAGAACTCGGTGCTGATCGCCGTGTGCACCGTGTTCTGGAAGCTGGCACTGTGTTCGATGGCGGCCTATCCGCTGGCGCGCATGCACTTCCGCGGCCGCAAACTGGTGTTCGGCGTGATCCTCGCAACGCTGGTGCTGCCGTCGGAGGTGAACTTCCTGGTGAACTTCATCACCGTCACCAAGCTGTCGCTGGTGGACACCTACACCGGCGTGATTCTGCCCAACGTGGTCACGGCAGTGGCCATTTTGCTGCTCAAGCAGGCTTTTGAAGAAGTGCCGCAAGACCTGATCGATGCCGCCCGCGTCGACGGCGCCTCGGAGTGGATCATCTTCAGCAAGATCATGCTGCCGCTGATCGCGCCGTGGCTGGCCACGGTCGGCATCCTGACCGCGGTCGAAGCCTGGAACGAGTACATCTGGCCCTCGATCGTGATGAGCAAGCCCGATGAATTTCCGCTGTCGGTGGGCGTGCTGTATTTGCGCGGCACCTTCGGCAGCAGTACCCGCGTGATCGCCGCCGGCACCGTGCTGACGATCCTGCCCACGCTGGCCGCCTTCCTGTTCACGCAGCGCTTCTTCATGCGCGGCATGGACGGCGCAGTCAAGTAACGCTGTTAAGAAACCCCACCCAAGGATGTCGATGGATCTCACGAAAACAACTAAAAAAGACCGCAGCCCGCTGACCTGGGTGCCCAGCCTGTACTTCGCGCAGGGCCTGCCCTTTTTCGCGGTCGCACTGGTGGCCGGCCAGATGTTCAAGAGCATGGGCGTGGCCAACGACGACATCGCCCACTGGACCGCGGCCATCATGTCGGCATGGATCTTCAAGCCGCTGTGGAGTCCCTTCCTCGAACTGGCGAGCAGCAAGAAGATCATCGTGGTCAGCTTCCAGCTGATCGGGGGCGCCTGCCTCGGCCTGGTGGCGGTGGCGCTGCACATGCCGTTCTGGTTTGCGGCCTGCGTCGTCATGCTCACGCTGGTCGCCATCTCCTCGGCCACCCACGACGTGGCCTGCGACGGCTTGTACATCTCCAGCCTGACGCAGAAGGAACAGGCGGCCTACGCCGGCTGGACCGGCACCTTCTTCAATGCCGGCCGCTTCATTTCGGCCGGCGGCCTGCTGCTGCTGGCCGGGTACTTCGAGAAAACCATGGGCGTGGCCTCGGCCTGGACCATCGTGTTCTGCATCCTGGCGGCGATGATGATCATGCTCGGCCTGTACAACGGCTGGGCGCTGCCGCTGGCGAAGAACCCGGCCAGCGCCGACATCACGGCGCAGGCGATCGCACGCACGCTCAAGGAAGTGATCATCGACTTTTTCAAAAAGCCGGGGATCTGGGTATCGGTCCTGTTCATCATCCTGTTCCGCGCGGGCGAAGCGCAGGTGCAGACCATCGGCCCGCTGTTCCTGCGCGAGGCGCGCGAGCTGGGCGGGCTGGGACTGAGCACCACCGAAGTGGGCGCCGTGTACGGCACCGCCGGCACCGTCGCCTTCGTCATCGGCAGTATCGCGGGCGGCTATTTCACCTCGTGGCTGGGCCTCAAGCGCGCCATCCTGGCGCTGATCCTGGCGGTGAACCTGCCCAACCTGGTGTTCTACTTCCTGGCGACCGCCCGGCCGACCGACCTGACCCTGATCGGCGCGGCGCTCAGCGTGGAGATGTTCGGCTACGGCTTCGGCTTCGTCGGCCTGATTCTGTACATGATGCAGGTGGTCGCGCCGGGCAAATACCAGACCGCGCACTACGCGTTCGCGACCGGGATCATGCAGCTGGGCTTCTCGCTGTTCAAATGGGTCAGCGGCGACATCCAGATCGCGCTCGGATACCAGAACTTCTTCCTGTGGGTGCTGGCGGCCGCGGTGCCGGTGGCGATCCTGTCGCAAATCATTCCGATGAGCGCCAGCGAACGCCAGCAGGCCGAACTGGCGGCCGCCAAGCCGTCGACGGCGCTCTAAGCATGGCCGCCGTCACCCTCAAGGGCGTCGTCAAGCGCTACGACGACAAGCAGACCATCATCCACGGCATCGACCTCGAGATCGCCGACGGCGAATTCGTGGTCTTCGTGGGGCCCTCCGGCTGCGGCAAATCGACCTTGCTGCGCATGATCGCCGGGCTGGAGGAAATCAGCGGCGGCGAGCTGCATATCGGCGGCCTGCTGGCCAACGATATCGCCCCGGCCAAGCGCGGGCTGGCCATGGTATTCCAGTCGTATGCGCTGTATCCGCACATGACGGTGTTCGAGAACATGGCGTTCGCGCTCAAGCTGGCCGGCCACAAGGGCGAGGAACTGAAAGCGCAGGTCGGGCGCGCCGCCGAGATTTTGCAGATCACCCATCTGCTGCAGCGCCGGCCCAAGGAGCTGTCGGGCGGCCAGCGCCAGCGCGTGGCGATCGGGCGCGCCATCGTGCGCAAGCCCGAGGTGTTCCTGTTCGACGAACCGCTCTCGAACCTCGACGCCAGCCTGCGCGTGCAGATGCGGGTGGAACTGAGCCGCCTGCACAAGGAACTCAAGACCACCATGATCTATGTGACCCACGATCAGGTCGAGGCGATGACCTTGGGCGAGCGCATCGTCGTCATCAACGGCGGGCGCATCGAGCAGGTGGGCACGCCGTACGAGCTGTATAACAATCCGGGCAACCTGTTCGTGGCGGGCTTTTTGGGCGCCCCCAAAATGAACTTCATCGCCGCCGGGGTGGCGCATATCGGCGCCATCGGCGTGCGCGTGCGCCTGGCCGACGGCACGCTGGTCGACGCCGACGCCGACGGCGGCGACGCCATGATCGACGACAAGGTCACGCTCGGCATCCGCGCCGAACACATGACGGTGCTGCCGGCCGGTTCGCAGCAAGTCAATATGATTGCCGCCGTGGTCGGCCACGTCGAATACCTGGGCGACCAGACCATCGTCTACGCCAGCATGGCCGGCGACCCGGCCCTGATCGCGCTGCGCCAGCCGCAGGGCGGCGCCATGCTGCGCGCGGGCGAGCGTATCGCGGTGCATTTGCCGCCCGCGCACTGCCATCTGTTCGACGCGCGCGGACGCGCGTTTTTACGCGCCTGAACCGGTCCGCACGGAAATCAGCGTGCAAAAATGAAGTTTATGTAACAATATGCGCTTCGTCCGAAATTCGCACCAACCGGACGACGCCCATGTAGGCTACGTGTCCACGGTTCGGCGGGCTGATGCGTTATAGCGTCAGGCTGTCTTTATGTCTTTGATTGAAGGATTTTCCATGTCCCAGTTTCGTCTTGCTCGTATCAGTCTGATCTTGGCCGCCATCGGCCTGAACGCCGCACCCGCCCTGATGACCAGCGCCACCGCGCAATCCGCTCCAGCCACGCCTGCGACCAGTGCCGCTCCAACCAAACCTGAAACCGTCCGTCCGGAGCTGTACAAGCTGCTGGACCCGGCCGCCGTTAAGGTCTTGATCGACGGAAAGAAATTCGCTGAAGTCCAGGAAAGACTGACTGCCGCGGAAGCCTACGCCAACCGCACCCCGTATGAAAACTACGTCATCGAGCGCATGAAATTCTCGCTCGGTTCTGCCAGCGGCAACGAAGCGATGACAATGAGCTCGCTCGAAGCGGTCATCAACTCGCCAAGCACGCCGGCGGTCGACAAGCCGGAATTCATCCTGGCGATGGGCAATCTGCAAAACAACGCCAAGAACTATACGAAGGCGATCGAATGGATGAAGCGCTACATCGCCGAGGGCGGTTCGCCGTCGCGCGTGCGTGCCTCGATGTCGCGTGCCTACTACCTGAATAACGATCTGGCCACGGCCAAGACCGAAGCGCAGACCCACCTGGCCGAACTGGAAAAGGCTGGCACCCCACCGGCAGAGGGCGATCTGCGCCTGCTGGTCGCTATCGCCGGCAAGCAAAAAGACTGGCCGGCCTACACGGTCGCGCTGGAAAAGCTGATTGCGGCCTACCCGAGCCAGGACCTGTGGGCGGACCTGCTGCACCGCATGTACGGCAAGACCAGCTTCAACTCGCGCCTGCTGCTCGACGCGTATCGTCTGGAATCGACCGTGCTGAAACAGCTGGAAGCCGAGACCTATGTCAACATGGCTGAAGAGGCAGTGCGCTCCGGCTTCCCGGTCGAAGCAAAGAAGGCGGTTGATGCCGGCTTCGCCGCCAACGTCCTGGGCACTGGCGCGGATGCTGCCAAGCACAAGTCGCTGCGCGACCGCGTCAGCAAGGCCGCGGCCGACGACGCGAAGAACATCGCCACTGGCGAAGCCAGCGCTGCCAAGATGAAAGACGGCACGGGCCTCGTGAATCTGGGTTACGCCTACGTGACCATGGACGAATTCGACAAGGGCATCGAGCGCATCGAAAAAGGTATCGCCAAGGGCGGCCTGAAGCGTCCGGAAGAAGCCAAGCTCAAGCTGGGCATGGCGTACGTCAAGGCCGGCCGCAAGGACGATGCGATCAAGACGTTCGAGACCATCAAGGGTAACGATGGCATCGGCGACTTGGCGCGTTACTGGACCATGTGGCTCAAGCGCCCGGCCGATACGGCAGCGCCAGTGGCAGCGAAGTAATTCACGGCATTGCCGTCTGATCGGGCGGGTTCCGGCGCAAGCCGGGCCCGCCCGTTTTCATTGAGGCATGTTCAACGCGACACTGTCCTCACCGCAAGCGAAGGAATCCTTCGCCGTCGTTCTTGAGAAGCGAAACCGGGACTTGAGCAAGTCCTGCTGATGCGGGGCGGGCTGCGCCCGTCCGCGCACACACTTAGAATGGCATTTTGGCCTTCATGGCTGGATCGTCGATATCAGGAAAACCGAATTCCCAACCAGCTTTCTTGGTGCCGGGTACCCAGGTTTTCAACGCCCGCAGATTGGCTTTGACCTGGCTTCCGACATAGGCAAGTCCTTTCGGGTCGCCGCTGCTGTTATGACTACTCGCCCTCATTTCGCCCTTGAAACCCATGGCCCTGAGCAGTTCGGCCGCATATTCAGCATGACCGATATCAGGTGGTTGGTAGTGGCCAGACTCATTGTCGATCGAAGCGACCAGGTTGTCTTCATTGACAGTGAAAGCGCCTGCGGCAAAGACCTTTTGTTTGCCTGACAGTTGGGAATGAGTACGGTATTGGTCGAAGTGCTCCTTGCTCATCTCCTTCATGGGCAGATAGCGGAATTCATTTTGCACGGTAACGACATAAATATAGCGACCCGGTGCCAGAGGATGGCCGCCGGCATCGTTGATCTGTCCGTCGGCACCAGGTGCGCCGGGTTGCCATTGTCGATAGCTGTCGGGCTCGCGCCGGCGTCCCGCAACCTCGTCCGTGAGGGCTGCATCCCAATGCACATCAAGCGGCTGAATATTGTTTCCGGTACGTCGCGCGGCCAGTTCATTGCTCTGACTTGACGATAGCTTCGGTGTCGTTAGCGGGGCCTCGCTCGCGGTACTCGCCATCGCGCGGTGTAAACCACCGCCAACGGCCGCGCCAAGCAGACCCAGGCCGCCCGCCGCCACCGCCAAGCCTGCACCCGCACCCACGCCCAGTGCCGAGGCTGTGAGCGCGCCGGCGCCCAAGCCCAGGCCGGCTACCGCCGCTCCCATGCCGCCGAGCACGCCCCAAAGGGTAACCATTTGCAGCGGCGCCGAGTGCGGGGCGCTACCGCGCATCGGCGCGAGCCGCCCGAGTTGACCGTCCATGCGGACCTGCTGCCCCATCAAAGCATCCGGTTGGCGCTGCACCGTTGGCAGTCGGGCGGAGGCGGCCATGGCTCCCATGACATCCGCTTCCCGTTCCAGGCTAACGTCGTCATTGACCGACTCTCCCATCAGTTGAAAACTGGGCCTGACCCGCCCCTGTTTTTGTTGCACCACATGCCAGGCCTCGTGCGGTAAATGCCGTTCCTGGCCAGCAGCGAGATGGATGTCGTTGCCCTGCGCGTAGGCCAAGGCATGCAACTGTGCGGGGCGATTCGAGTTGTAGTGCACGCGCACATCATCCATCGGCTGGCCTGACAGGCGTTCTATTCCGGACTGCAATTGCTCGGGCAAGCCGCCGTCACTCTTGCGTTGCACGGCTGGCCCGCGCATGCGCGCCAGTTGCGCATGCTGTTCCCGCATGCGGGGGCTGTCGGCGATGCTTGCTTGAAGGCGGCGTTGCGCCACCGCAATGGCACGATTGTCCACGATGTTGACCCGACCGCCGCCTCCACGGTCATTGGTGGCGGCGGTCGACGTACTAGCCTGGTGACGCTGCACTGTGTGCCTTATCAAGCTCTTCATCAACAATTCCTTTGTCAAGACGGTGGAAGAAGCATCGTGGCTCGAAATGATTGTTTATTTTATACTCTTCCCGGCTTCATACGATATGTGCCCAAATATTTCGGCGCAGCAGACGCTCGATCCCTTTGATGCGGGGCATTGCATTGGCGCCGGGCGAGAACGACCGGCTGCGGCAGTCAGGATAGCGACACAGGGTTGGGCCCAGTTCAACGGGAAAGTTAAATCAAGGAGATCCATCTTCGCTACGCTCCAGACCATCATCACGGCCACATCACGGGCCCGTCATACAAAAAAAAACGGGACGTTTGAGCGTCCCGTTTTTTTTGGCGGGACCGAAGTCCCTCCATCGTCGTCTTAGTATTTGCCGTGCAGCGCCAGATAGATCTGGCGGCCGTTCTTGTACAGCGAACCTGGCACATCCATCGCACCGGCGGTGTGGATCACCGAACGCACCATCGGATTGTTCAGGTCCTTGCCATCGAGGGTGACGCTGAAGTTCTCGTTGATCTGGTACGCCAGCGATGCCGACAGCGAACCGACCGACGCCTGGTACGAGGCCGAATTGCGGCTGGTGCCATTCAGGAAGCCCGAGCGCCAGCTGTAGGTCAGGCGCGCTGAGACCTTGTTCTGCTCATAGAAAGCACCGACGTTGTAGGCGTTCTTCGAGGTACCGATCAGGGTGCAGTCGGCATAGGTCAGCGCGCCGCACATCGAACCCGGCGCCTTGCCGGTTTCCTTACCCAGCGTATAGGTGTAGTTGGCATTCACGCCGAAACCCGCCGGCAGCGCCTGCTGATACGAGAACTCCATGCCCTTCACTTCCGCCGTGGTGTTGAGCGGGGTGTCGATCTGGTACACGGTGTTCTTCTTCTGCAACTGGTTGTAGAAGGTCGCGGTGCCCGAACCGTAGGTCACGTAACCGTCCAGTGCCGAGTAGAACGCGCCGGCCGCCAGCAGCGACTTCTCGGCGAAATACCATTCCACGCCCAGGTCGAAATTGTTCGAGCGGATCGGACGCAGGTTCGGATTGCCGGCGCTGCCGGTGCCCTGCACGTCGCGCAGGTCGGTGCCGGCCATCTGGCCCAGCTCCGGACGCGCCATGGTGCGGCTGGTCGAAAAACGCGCCACCAGGTTTTTCGACAGGTCCATGCGGAAGTTCGCGCTTGGCAGGAAGTCGAGGTAGGTGTTGGTGTACAGGCGCGGCTCGAACGTGCCGGACGGCGCGATCTCGTTGCGCTCGACTTCTTCCTTGGTGTGCACCACGCGCACGCCGATATTGCCCGAGAAGCCGTCGGCGCCGAAGTTCGCCATCACGTAGCCCGAACGGGTCGGCTCCTTGATCTTGAATTCGTTTTGCTTCAAGTGGCCTTCGTACTTGGCATGGGTGCTCAGCCAGCTGTTGACCGCTTCGCGCGAGAACGTCCACCAGCCGGCGCCGTTGGCGTCCAGGTCGTTGAACTCGGTCGGGAACGAGGTCAGGCCGCCTGTCGGCAGGTTGCTGACCAGGGACAGGCTTGGCAAGGCGTTGATGCCGATGGCGGTCAGGTCGCGCTTGTGCTCCGCAGCGCGCACGCCGAACTGGACCGACTGCACGCTGGCCAGGTCCAGTTTGTAGGTGCCGTCGATCTGGCCGTAGACTTCCTTGTCGATCGCGGTCACGTGCGAACCGTAGGTATAAGGCACGTTGCCGGTACCGTCAGGACCGCCGCCGATCGAGAACTTGTCTGCGCCCGGGATCACGTAGGTGACCGCCTTGTCGAGCCCGTTCATGGTGTAGCTGCCGCCGGTGTACGGCATCCAGACGCCCAGCGCGCCGCTTTGGGTATTGCCCAGGCCTTTGGTCGAGCCGACCTTGCCGGCCAGGGTCAGCTTGTCGTTGACGCGCCATTTTCCGTCCAGGTTGACGAACTTGGATTGGCTCTCGGCGATCGGGCGGCTGAATTCTTCCTGCACCGCGCTCGACATCGTGCCGCAGACCGCGCCGCAGTTGGCCGGCACGGTACCGGTCAGCTGGGTCAGCACGCCGTTACTGACGGTGCCGCTGGTGTGACCAGCAGGGAAATCCTTGGCCGTCCAGTTCGGCGCCAGGAAGCGGCCCAGCGACTGCATGAAGTTGTGGTTGATGTTCGGGGCGTCGAGGTGCGAACGGAATGCGGTCAGGTCGAGCGTGATGTCGCTGGTCGGCTTGAACTGCACGTCGATCAGGCCACCCTTGCGCGTGCGTTCCTGTTCGAACCAGGCGGTACCGCCCAGGTAGTTGGCCTTGGCGCCCTTGACCGGATCGGTCTTGATGGCGGTCGACGCACCGGGCACGCCCTTGTCCACGGACGAGCCGGCATCGACCGGATCGTACCAGATGCCGTTTTCCTGGCCGACGCGGCTCAGGGTGCGTTTTTCATGGAAGCCCTGGACCATCACGGCCAGGTTGCCGGCCTCGTTCTTCCAGTTAACCAGGCCGTTGAACTGGCCATCGTTCTTGCCCGAGTTCTGCGAATTCACGGCGCCCAGACTCATCTGCGCGCTCAGGCCCTTCTTGAAGTCCAGCGGCTTGCGCGTTTCGATGTCGACCACGCCGACGGCGCCGCCTTCGAGCAGGTTGGCCTGCGAACCTTTATGCACCGTCACGCGGCCGATCAGTTCGGACGGGAACAGGGAGAAGCTGACGCTGCGGCCGCCACCGATGATGTTATCGGCAAACCAGTCGCCGCTCGATACGGTGTGGCTGTTCAGGGTAGTGAGGGTCAGGCCGAACGGGGTGCCGCGCAGGGCCACGCGGTCGTTCTCGCCGAAGCTGCCTTCCGAGCCGCCGGCGGCGGCCACGCTCACGCCCGGCAGGCGTTGCAGGGAGTCGGCGACATTCTTGTCGGGCATCTTGCCCACGTCTTCAGCAGTAATGACTTCGACCATCGTGTCCGAATTGCGCTTCTGGTTCAGCGACTGCTGCATCGCCGCACGGATACCGGTGACGATCACCACTTCACCCTTGACCTCCGGGTCCACGCTTGGTGCCGTGGCGGGCGCCTGGGCCTGGGCCTGGGCCGACATCGCGATGCTCAACACCAGAATAGCTGCGGCCGACGCTACCGGCGTCAGGCTGGTCGATACAGGACGCTCTGCGTTCTTATTCACTACTGACTGATTGCGCTTCATTACTTCCCCCTTGATGTTGGCTCCGTGAGTAAGCCAGTTCATTTTTAACAACGACTTTTTATGTGCTACGGGTACAACCACGTCTAAAACCAATCTAACGCCAATATACTCCTCTTTAATACCAGAACACTACCAGTTAAGTGAATTTTTTCATATGTTGTTTCGATAACACACGGGTGGACTGGGATTTTGGCCAAGTGGTCTGGTCATTCGGGGCGAATTTGACGTTGTTGCAAGAGGGAGGGCTATTCCTGCGGTCTTTTTTTGGTATTATCGTTATATGCAAATGCGACAACTGCATGATGTGGCGAATTTGCGCCAGGCGACGGGAAAAGTGGTCCCACCCTCACGATAGAAAGCAGATTGGTATGACTTCCCTTGTCCACATCATGCAGACGCTGGCCCAGACCAGCTCGCAGCCGCTGTACCAGCAATTGCAGCGCGCCCTGCGCGAAGCGATCGACCAGCGCATCTTCGGCCCGGACGAAGCCCTGCCGGCGGAACGGCAACTGGCGCTCGACCTGTCGATCTCGCGCATCACCGTGCGCAAGGCGATCGACGGGCTGGTGAGCGAAGGCTTGCTGGTCAAGCGGCCCGGTTCGGGCAACTTCATCAACACGCGGATCGAGAAAAACTTCGCCAAGCTGACCTCATTTTCGGAGGACATGCGGGCACGCGGGCGCACGCCGCGCAGCGTGTGGCTCAAACGGTCGGAGGGGACGGTGACGCCGGAGGAAGCCCTGCGCCTGCGCTTGTCGCCCGGTGCGCCGGTGTACCGCTTCAACCGGATCCGCTATGCGGACGAGTTGCCGATGTGTCTGGAATACGCGACCATCGTGGCATCCTGCCTGCCATCGCTCGATGTGGTGGGGGTGTCGATGTACGAGGCCCTGGAAGCGGCCGGCAACCGGCCAACGCGCGCGCTGCAGCGATTATCGGCGCTGCTGCTCAATGCGGAGCAGGCCAAGCTGCTGCAGTCGAAGGAAGGCGATGCGGGCTTGTGCGTGGAACGGCTGGCGTTCCTGAGGGATGGACGCGCGGTGGAGTTTTGCCGCTCGTACTTCAGGGGGGATATGTATGATTTCGTGGCGGAGTTGAGTACGGCGTAGTCGTCGTTTCCGCGCATATCACCGTCGCTTCCGCCGATGGCGGAAACGACGGTGGCTTATTAAATCGCCGTCAACCCGCCATCCACGGCCAGCTGATGCCCGGTCACGAACGAGCTCTGGTCCGAACACAGCCACATCGCGGCACTGGCAATCTCCGACGGCTCGGCGAACCGGCCCATCGGATGCACATTGCGCAGCTTTTTCTCGCGCAGCGGTTCGCGTTCCAGCGCGCGGCCCATCATCGGCGTATTGACCACGCCCGGACACACACTATTAATACGAATCCCCTCGCGCGCATACTCGGCCGCCGCGGTCTTGGTCATGCCCACCACCGCGTGCTTGCTGGCGGCGTAAATCGGCTGCGTCGGCGCGCCGACCAGGCCGGCCACCGACGCCGTGTTGACGATCGACCCGCTGCCCTGCTTGAGCATCTGGCGAATCTCGTACTTCATGCACAGCCACGTGCCTTTGACGTTGACGTTCATGATGCGGTCGAACAGCGCTTCGTCGGCGTCGGCCAGCGGCAGATGCTCTTCGTCGATGCCCGCGTTATTGAACGCGCAATCGAGCCGCCCGTAATACGCCACCGTCTTGTCGATCAGCGCTTCGACTTCCGCCGCGCGCGTGACGTTACACTGCACGAACAACGCCTTGCCGCCGTTTTCGACGATCATCGCCGCCGTCGCATGGCCGCCATCGACCGAGGTATCGGCCACCACCACGCAAGCACCCGCGCGTCCGAACGCCACCGCGGCCGCGCGGCCGATGCCGCCCGCCGCACCGGTCACGAGGACAACCTTACCCTCGAACGAGGACTCCTTTTGCTTCTCCCTGGCCATGTTCCAACATCTCCGTATGTTCTACAGAGGAAGCAAATACTTCCTCGAAGCAACAGAATACCGTAAACGTTGCTATCCCGCCAGCAAGTATTGCTGCTTTTACCGCTTGAGCTTGGCTTTCTCTTGATCTCCCGCTATGACGACACTGAGCTTGGCCGGGTCGATCGCCTTGCGGAACGCCGCATTGAGTTGTTCTAACGACACAGCCGCCAGTTTTTGCTCGAAGCGCTCGCTCCATTCAAACGTTTTCCCCTGATACAGCAATGAAGTCCAGCCGCCGGCGAGAATGCTGTCATCGGCGCGGTTTTGCGCGCGCTGCTGCAGCAGGCCCGATTTGGCCGCTGCCAGTTCGCCCGGAGTAAAGCCCTTGATGACGGCGCGCACCAGTTCCTCGCGCATGGCGGCATCGAGCCTAGCCAGGTTTTGCGGCGCGGCGATGGCGCTCATGGTCAGGCTGCCGGCGCGGTCAAGGTCCCCTGCCCCCAGCTGCGAGCCGCCGCCGTAGGACAAGCCATCCTTCTGGCGGATGCGGTTCATCAGGCGCGATTCGAGGCCGCCGTCGCCGAAGATGTAATTGGCCAGCATCAGCGCCGGATAGTCCGGATCGTCGACTCGCAGATCGAGGTTCAGGCGCGCCATGACCACGCCATTTTCCTTGTCGGCCAGGTTGACGGTCTTGTTCATCGGCGCAATGGCCGCGTGCGTGCGCAGCACTGGCGCATAGCTGGCGCGGCTCTGCCACTTGCCGAACAACTCGTCGACGAGCGGAGCCACGGGGGCGGCGTCGAAGTCGCCGACAATAGCCAGTTCGCCCTGCGAAGCGCCATAGAAGTCGCGGTAGTAAGCCTTCACATCTTCCAGGCGCACCGCCTTGACGTCGGCGATCTGCTCGTCGAGCGTGCGGCTGGCGCGGATGTCGCCCTTCGGATAATGGTCGAAGTGTTCGCTCAGCACGCGCGCGGCCACCGATTGCGGCTCGCTGCGGGACGACTCCAGGCTGACCAGAAATTGCTGGCGCAGCTGCTCGAATTCGGCTTCGGGAAAGGTTGGTTCCTTGAGCACGTGCGCGACCAGGCGCAGCGCCTCGGCCAGGTTGGAACGGGTGGTCTCGAACTCCATCAGGCCACCGCTGATCTTGAGTTTGTCGAAGGCGTCAGAGAGCTGCTCGCGCGCATATTTCGTGGTGCCGCGCGTGAGCATGGCGCCCGTCATCGCCGGCAGCACGCCCTTGCCGAACAGGTTTTTCTCGTCGCCCCAACGCAGGTTCAGGTCCACGAAAACGGCTTCGCCGCGATTCTTCTTGGGCAGCAGCGCAAGCTTGATGCCGCCCACAGTGGCCAGCGTGGTACGCTTCATGATGTTGGCCTGGCTCGGATCGAAGTCTTCCGACTTCTGGCTGGCGGCCTTGGGCTTGAAGTCCTTCATGACGCTGGCTAGGGTCGGCGCGGGAGGGATCTCGGCGCGGCGCGGGGCGTCGTCCGGCAGGAAGTGACCGGTGACGCGGTTGTCGCGGCGCAGATAGCGTCCCGCCGCCTCGGCCACGGCGGCCGCGGTGATGGTGGCGATGCGTTCGCGCCCGACAAAAAACAGGCGCCAGTCGCCCAGCGCGATCACTTCGGACAAGGCCACGCCGACCTGCTGCGGATCGTTCAGGCTTTTCTCGATGCTGTTGGTGTAGTTGCGGCGCACGCGCTCGATTTCGGCGTCGGTCGGCGGCGTCTTGGCGAAGTCCTCGACGGCCGCCGTCAGCGCTTCGCGCACCGGTTCGATCGGGTCGCCCTTGCGCACCACGGCGCCGAAGTACAGCATGCCGGGCGCGTAGCCGGTTTCGGCGTAGGCGAAGACGTCGCTGGCCTTGCCGCTTTCGACCAGCAGCTTGTGCAGGCGCCCGGTGGTGGCCGCGCCCAGCACTTCGGAGGCGAAGCTGAGGGTGTCGCTGTCGTCGTGCAGCGCGGGCGGCACCTTGTAGCCGACCGCGATCATCTGCACGTCGCCCTGGCGCCGCACGGTGAAACTGCGCTCGCCATCCTGGGTCGGCTCCACCGTCCAGAACTGCGGCAAGGCGCGCTTGGGTTTGGGGATGGCGCCGAAGCTTTGCGCGATCCAGCCGAGCGTGCGGGCCGGATCGAATTTGCCGGCCACCAGCAGCACCGCGTTATCGGGCTGGTACCAGGTGCGGTAGAACGCTTGCAGGTTCTCGATCCTGACGTTTTCGATATCGCTGCGGTTGCCGATGGTGGAACGGCCATAGCTGTGCCAGTCGTAGCCGAGGCTCTGCATGCGCTTCATCAGCACTTCGCCGGGCGAATTCTCGCCGCTTTCGTACTCGTTGCGCACGACCGTCATTTCGGAGTCGAGATCCTTCTTGGCGATGTAGGAATGGACCATGCGGTCCGCTTCCATCTGCAGCGCCCATTTCAGGTTGTCGTCGCCGGCCTGGAACACTTCGTAGTAGTTGGTGCGGTCGAGCCCCGTGGTGCCGTTGAACTGCATGCCGCGCTGCGAGAACTGCTGGGCGATGTTGCGGTTGTTGGGCGCGCCCTTGAACATCAGGTGTTCGAGCAGGTGGGCCATGCCGGTCTCGCCGTAGTTTTCATGGCGCGAGCCGACCAGGTAAGTGACGTTGACGGTGACGGTGGGCTTGGACGAGTCCGGGAACAGCAGCACCTTCAAGCCGTTCGGCAGGCGGTATTCGGTGATGCCTTCGACGGAAGGTCCCTGCACGACGCCTTTCGGCATCGGCAGGGCGAGCGCGGCGCCCGTGACAAGGTAGGCGGCAGCGCAGATCCAGCGAATTTGGTTCATGAGGTCTTCTGGTAGGGTGGACACGGTTTGCCGTGCCCACGCGGACCCCGGCGCGAGCCATCATACCAGAGGGCAGCCGTCGCGCTGGCTGGCTACTGGCGCGCGCGTTTCTCGTGCGATTGCTGGTGCGAGCTGATGCGTGAAAGTTCGCCCATTTCCTCGGCCAGGAATTCGAGCAGGTCGTCGACGCTGACAATGCCGGCCAGGCCGCCCGCGTTATTGACCACGGGCACACGCCGGATACCGCGGAAACGCATGCGGTCGATCGTTTCGTAGACGTCGTCGTCTTCCGCCGCGGTCAACAGGTCGGCGCTCATGATGTCGCCGACCAGCAGGCTGGCCGGGTCGAGCCCGAGCGCGATGACGGAGACCACGATATCGCGGTCGGTGATGATGCCGACCGGAATGCGTTCGTTTTCCGGTTGTTCGATGACGACCAGGTCGCCGACGTGATGCTTACGCATCAGCAAGGCGGCGGCCTGAACGGTTTCGTCGCCCTTGCAGTAGATGGATGGGACAGTACAGATTTCGCCTATGCGCATTGTTTCCTCCCGAGCGGCCCAGCGCTTATGATGTGCGCGCGCGCAGGGTTGCGCGCGACAGGCTTAAACTTACGCGGGCTTTCTGATGTCGGTTTGATCCTGCTCAAAGCAGTGGTGACGCGTATTTATATTTTAGGGTCGCCGGGCAGAGGCAGGAAGCAGGCGTTGAGGACCTGCAAGTCGTTGTCCTTGGCGAAATTAAGGACGAAGTGGTAGGCCAGCGGTTCGAGTTTCTGCAGGTCGTTGTTGACCACCACGGCCTTGACGCCGTCGAGCATGGTCGGGCGCACGTAAGGCGAAAACTGCAGGTGCGCGTTGCGCCCGCCCGAGCCTTCGGGGCGGAAGCAGGACATGACGCCGCACAGCCGCTCAGCCCAGTCGCTGGGACGGAACTGCCTGCCATCGCTGGTGATGCCAAGAATGAAAAACTCGTCGGCGAGTTTTTTCTTGCTTTCGGATAACTCGGCCATAGGGCGGGTCGTAGGAACAAGAAGATGCGTGGAGACGATGGCGCAAGCGCCGGGCCGGTGAATCAGGTGTTGCTGTGGAACGTGAGTATTATATCTTATAGAAGAGTTGAGCTTGCAGAATGATGCGATGTGGTTAGCGGCGGAGACCTCCGCCACGACCGTTGTTGCGCGACCGCCAGCGTCGTTCCGGCCACTAAATTCGTCGTTCCCGCGCAGGCGGGAACCCAAGTTTGTTGAGCCGCCAGGGACTGCGCTACGAACTTGGGTTCCCGCCTGCGCGGGAACGACAGTGGAGATGCGGACCCACAACGCCAAGGCTTACGCCGCCACCTGCCCAATATTAGCCAAACCAACCGCCCCCGACAACAGCAACAGCAGCAGCATCCATAAAAGCAACGCCCGCCACACCAATCCGACCGTGCTTTGCAGCGCCCGGGCGTTCGGTTCTTCCCCCGGCATCACTTCCACTTCGCTGTAGGTGCTGTCCACGGTGGCCGCGTCCGGTGGCAACACCTTCGATGCGTTTTCGTTCGGCGTGCCCAAACGCACCCCCATCGCCCCGCCGCCGGCCGACAGAATAATCCCGCGCGCCTCGTCGTTCCAGCGATGGGCGAAGTTGCGCCATGCATAAATGGCATCTTCAAAATTGCCCACCACCGCGAACGCCACCGCCGTCAGGCGCACCGGCAGCCAATCGATCCAGTAAAACGCGCGCGCGGCGAACTGGCCGAAGGCTTCGTTACGCATATGATCCGGCTCGTTCCACGCCCGCGCCAGGTATTCCGACACGCGGTACATCACCGCGCCGGCCGGCCCCACGATCAAAAACCAGAAAAACACCCCGAATACATTGCGGTGCGTGGTCACCAGCGACTTTTCCACGGCGATGCGGGCCACTTCCGACGCTTCCATGCCGACCGTGTCGATGCGCGTCCACTCCGACAGCAAGGCGCGCGCGCCGGCTTCGTCGCCCGCGCTCAGCGCCGCCTGGATCGAACTGAAATAGTGGCTGTAATGGCGGAAGCCGAGGGTCAGGTAGACAATCAGCACATTCCACGCAAACGCGATGAACACCAGCTGGTAGTGGTACAGCAGCCAGGAAATCAGGGCCGTCGGGCCCACCAGCAGCAGCATGACCAGCACCCAGCCCATGCGCCCGTTGCTGGCGTCGCCTGCGTTGAACCACCCCTCCATGCGCATCGCAAAACTCTTGATCTCCGCATAAATCAGATTGTCTGCCCGCAGCGGCTTGAGCTGTTCGATCAGCAACGCACAGAGAATGGAGAGAAATGTCATCGAACGTCCTTTGTACTTTTTGAAATGAAGCAGCAGAGCAATTCATCAATGCCCGCTACGATAGCGCAGAGCACCGATTCAATCAAACTTATTGGCGACGCGGTCGGCCGGACAGCCCGGCCCGGCCGCGCACGCCCTGTTCAGGCACGCAGGAAGTGAAACAGATTGCGCAGCATGCCGGCGGTGGCGCCCCAGATAAAGAAGCGATCATACGGCATGGCGTAGAAGCTGCGCTGCCCCGCTCCCTCGGGCAGTTCCAGCGAGAGGCGCTGGTGGTTCATGCCGTCCATCAGGAACTGCAGCGGCACTTCAAAGATTTCGGCCACTTCATTGGCGTCGGCGGCCAGCTCGAACGGCGGCGCGATCAGGCCCACCACCGGCGTGACCCGAAAGCCGGTGCCGGTAATGTAATCAGGCAGCGTGCCGATCACGTCCACGTGGCGGCGCTGCAGGCCGATTTCTTCCTCGCTCTCGCGCAGCGCCGTGTCGATGGCCGAAGCGTCGTAGCTTTCGGCGCGCCCGCCCGGAAAACTGATCTGCCCCGCGTGCGCCGACAGATGCGCGGTGCGCACCGTCAGCAGCATGGTCAGGCCACCCTCGCGCTGCACCAGCGGCAGCAGCACCGAGGCCGGCGTCATCACCGTGCGTTCGGCCCAGGATTCGCCCGGCGGCTCCGGCTGCCAGTCGGCGGGACTGGCAAAACGCTGGCGCAGCCAATCGGGCGTGAGGCGCTCGGCATCGAGCGCCGCTTCGCCACCGAGGGCTTCGACAGGCAATTTTTCTGGATCGAAAATAATCTTGGGCAAAGGTATTGTCCTTCAAAACAAAAAAAGGCATCCGGGTAGGGATGCCTTTTTTGCAACGCAGATGCCGATTACTTGGCAGCGGCTGGAGTTGCAGCGCGACGGTTTGGCAGTTTTTCTTTGATACGCGCCGATTTACCCGAACGCTCACGCAGGTAGTACAGCTTGGCGCGGCGAACATCACCACGACGCTTGACTTCGATCGATGCGATCAGCGGGGAATACAGCTGGAACGTACGCTCGACGCCTTCGCCGGACGAGATCTTACGAACGATGAAGTTCGAGTTCAGGCCACGGTTACGACGGGAGATCACGACGCCTTCGTATGCCTGGGCGCGCTTGCGGGTGCCTTCGACGACGTTGACGTTGACGATAACGGTATCGCCAGGTGCGAAATCAGGAATAGTCTTGCCCAGACGGGCAATTTCTTCTTGCTCAAGTTGCTGAATCAAATTCATTTTTAGGACTCCGATAACCATCTTGCTGGCGCTGCATTCGCCCAGTAGAGGATGGGGTTACTGATACGGGCGACATTGCCTGCACAGTGGTACTGCAATAGCAGATTTACAAACCTGCAAGAAACTTTTCATCGGCCTTGCTCAGCAGTCCGGCGCTGCGCGCCTTGACCAGCAGATCGGGCCGTTTCCTGGCGGTGGCTTCGAGCATGCGCTCGCGCCGCCACTTGACAATCTCGGCATGGTTGCCGCCCATCAGGACCGGCGGCACCACCACGCCTTCATACGTATCGGGACGGGTGTAATGGGGCGAATCGAGCAAGCCGTTGACGAAACTGTCTTCGACCGCCGAAGCGTCGTCGTTCAGTACGCCCGGCAATTGCCGTACCACCGCATCCATCAGCGCCATCGCCGGCAGTTCGCCGCCCGACAGCACGAAGTCACCGAGGCTGATTTCCTCGTCGACGCAGCGGTCGAGCAGGCGCTGGTCGACCGCTTCGTAGCGTCCGCACAGCACGATCAAGCCCGCTTCATCCTTCAGATCCATCACCCGTTCGTGGGTCAGCGCCCTGCCCTGCGGCGACATGAAGACCACGCGCGGAATCGGCAAGTCGAGCATGACCTGGCGCTGCTTGGCGGCGCCGATGGCAGCTTCGAGCGGCTTGGCCAGCATCACCATGCCCGGTCCGCCGCCATACGGGCGGTCGTCGACGGTACGGTGGTTGTCGGTGGTGAAATCGCGTGGATTCCAGGTCGACAAGCCCCAGCGTTTCTGCTCGAAGGCGCGGCGGGTGACACCCGACTGCGTCAGTGCGGCAAACATCTCGGGAAACAAGGTCACGACATCAAATTGCATCGCGTTCTCGCCTTGCTTGAGCCTTAATAATCCAGACCCCAGTCCACCGTGATGGTCTTGCTTGTCTGGTCAACTGTTTTGACGAACTGGTCCACAAACGGAATCAGGCGCTCGGGCGCCTTGTCATCGTTCGCAGCATCCGGCACCGGCGTGATGCGCAAAATCGATTGCGCGCCGTTGTGCATCATGTCGGACACCAGCCCCAAGGCTTCGCCTTGCAGGTTCACTACATTCAGTCCGATCAGATCGGACCAATAAAATTCATCGGCCGGCAGTTGCGGGAATTGGCTGCGCGGGATGGAAACAGCGGCGCCCTTGAGCGCCTCCGCGGCATCCCGCCCGAGCGTACCTGCCAACTGGGCCACGACGTCGCCGCCGTGCATTTTCGCAGTCCGTACGGAGACGGATTGCAGGCTGGGTTTATCCAGCCACCAGGTTTTCACGCTCAGCAACCCATCCGCGTCGGTGGAAAACGGGGTGACCCGTATCGAACCGGTGACGCCGAAGGCGCCGGACACGTACCCGACTTGCGTCAGATCGTCAGGGATTTGCACCCCGGATGCTGCTGAACCGCTCAAACCCGGACCTGCTTAGGCTGCTGCTGGAGCTGCAGGCTGGCTGTTCACCAGACGTGCAACGGTTGGCGACAATTGTGCGCCAACGCCTTGCCAGTAAGCCAGACGGTCTGCGGTGATACGCAGGCCGACTTCGCCACCAGCTGCCATCGGGTTGTAAAAACCGATGCGCTCGATGAAGCGGCCGTCGCGGCGATTGCGCGAGTCCGTTGCAACGATGTTGAAGAACGGGCGCTTCTTGGCGCCTCCACGAGCTAAACGAATAACGACCATAATAATTCCAAAAAGTTGTGCTGGGCGGAAAAAGCCGACAATTATAGCGCGCAATGCCGCGCAGCAGCAAGCGTTAATGACAACAGGGCGCGCACTTCGGGGCGAAGCAAAGATTATCGCCGATTTTGACCCGGACCGCCAACTGCATCGTCGATGTCTGTCGCAGGAAACGCCGTGCTTTCCGGTCAAAATTGACCGATACTGCCTGCTTTCCCGCTTCCCTGGCCCGCTTCAGGCTCACATTCATGTCCACATCGCACAAAAACAAGACCTTCGCCAGCTTCCTCGCCCTGATCCTCGGGGCCGTCGGCGCGCACCGCTTTTACCTGCGCGGCAGCCTCGACAAGCTGGGCTTGATGCACCTGGCCAGCCTGCCCGTTGCCGGGCTGGTGTATGGTCTGGCGCCCGAGGCCAACTGGTTTTTCAAGATCTTGCCGCTGGTGCTGTCGGGCATTATCGGCTTCGTCGAAGCGCTGATGATCGGCCTGACCCCCGATGAAAAATTCGACGCCGCCTTCAATGCCAAATCAGGCCGCAAGTCGGCGTCGAACTGGGTGCTGGCAGTGTTGTTGGTTTGCACAATGCTGACGGCGGCGACGATGACCATTGCCACCCTCGCCCGCCTGAACGACCTGCTTTACACCGGCGGCGCTTACGGCTGACGCGGATCCGGGGTCATCTTGCCGTGCCGCTCGCGCTGCTTGATGTCGCCACGCAGGCGCGCGGCACGGTCGTCAGCCGATTCCTTGCGCAATGCGGACTGCTTGGAGAAGCCGCCCGGCGGGTTGAGCACCAGGTTGGCATCCCAGCTCTCGCCGGCCCTCATCATCAGCGGCGCCGGCAGGCGGTCCACCGCGCTGACGTCGATCCACGGCGCGATGCGCTGCAGCACCAGTTTGATGCGCGGCTTGATGGCCGGCTCGGCAATGCGGCCGCGCTGGCCCCAGCCGACGATCAGGTCGCTGCCGGTGGTCTGGTTGATATAACCCACGTCGTAGCGCACGTCGTGGCGGTAGCTCATCATGAATTCCTCGAACAGCATCGCCAGGTCTTCGCGCGAGCTGTCATCCTCGAAAATCGAGTAGGCATAATCATCCGATGCGCGGTCGGAGCCGAAGAAGCGCCCGATGTCGGCCGCCGTGTAACCCTTCTGCACGGAGGTGGCGTTTTTGCCCTGGTACAGCACCTGCCCCATGCCCAGCATTTCGCTCGACTGCAACGGGAACTGCCCGGCCAGCGCATCCGACGGCAGCGTGCGGCTGCTGACGCGGTCGACGATATTTTCCCAGATCGAGCGCTGCGGATTCATGGCCCGCTCGACCGACGGCAGGAAGTCGTTGGCGTGCGCCAGCTCGTGGTACATCAGGCGGCCCAGGTCGAACAGCAGTTCGTCGGTGGTGCGCGTCACGCGCGCCGTGGACGGGTAGCTGCGGCGCGCGTACGCGTTGTTTTTCACCGAGCGGCCCAGCGGAATGAAGTTCAGGTTGTCATCGAACGCGGCGCGGTAGTCGGGCACCTCGGTGACGACATCGCGCTGTTCGGCGGTCAGCCACAGGTTGTTGGCATCGAGATAAATCGCACCGGTGCCGGCACTGTAGAAACTCGGGCGCACGTGCGAACCGATGACGATGGTCGACACGCTCGCCAGCAGGCGGCGGAAATCGCTGTTGGCATCCTGGGTCAGCAGGAACTGCTCGAAATTGGCGCCCAGGAAGTCGTGCGAGACCAGTACCCGGCCCATCACCTGGGCCACGCTCGGCACCGCGCCGATGCCCGCTTCGGTCTGCAGCGGCGGCAGCACCTCGGCGCTGCACAGCGTGTTCGAGGAACCGGAGTAGCGCACCCCCACATCGTAGGCGCAGCGCGCCAGCACGGCCGCATAGGCGCCGGCCTGGCGGTACGGATGCACGCGCGCGGTGATGTCGAACAGCGCGCCCTGGCCGGGAGCGGCCTGGCGGTCGAGGCTGATCAGCACGTCGTCGCTGTCCTTCACGCCGCTATTCAAGGTCATGGTGGCGCGGAAACGCAGCGCCACGTCGGCGGTGACGTCCGGCGCCTTGAACATCAGCAGTTGCGGGTCTTCGGTATTCATCGTCACGGTCGGGCCGCTGACCTGGGTCCAGACGATGCCGACGACCTTGTCGCCGCCGAACAGGTTAGGCCAGGCGCGTACCGAGGTTTCGGTGCCGGGACGCACGGAGTGGTCGGCGCGCAGGGTGAGGAAGCTGCCCACCGGCGCCTCGGTCACGGTGACGTCGGTGCTCAGGGACTGGCGCGAACCGTCAGCCAGGGTGACGTCGGCGCGCAGCACGATCACGCCTTTTTCGCGCGGCTCGAACGTGATGGTCGGCGTGCGCGCCGCCTGCAGGGTGACCGCGGGGCCGCTGACCTGGGTCCAGCTGACATCGGCCAGCGGTGCGCCGCACGAGAGCACGCTCGCGCCGCCGGCCTTGTCGGCAGCGACGGTTTTGTCGGCGGCGATGTACGCCTTGCAGCCATCCGGCCTGGTATCGGTTGGCGTCGGCGTGGGCGTCGGTGTGGGCGTGGACGGGGTATCGACCCTGCCCGGCACCCGGGTCGGATCGCCGCCCCCGCCGCCGCAGGCGGTAAACAGGGTGGCGATGGCCAGCGCGGCCGGAAGGCGCACTGCGTATTGTTGAATGTTCAAGATAAATCCTGTGAAAGAGGGCAAACGTGGGATGTAAAGACCGTGCATGGATTATAAACAGTTGAGGGCAGGCGAAGCGCACCTTGCCGCGAATAATTGCTGTCTCGCAAGTGCTCTACAATACGGTATGCGGCCTGTTGCCGGGCACGATTAATCGATCAGGAGAACACTATGATGAAACGCAATTTGACACTGGCGCTGGTACTGGCGCTGAGCAGCGCGATGGGCGCGGTTCACGCCTCGTCCGCGCAGCTGCGCGCCGCCGATGCGCAGTATGCGCAGGACCGCGAGATCTGCAACGACGAGCGTAACGATGGCCAGCGCATGAAATGCCTGCGCGCGGCCAAGTCCGAGAATAACCGCGCCCTGGCGGCGGCGCGTGGGGGCGACCGTCATGACAGTCGCAACGAGCCGCGCGCGGCGGCATGCCGCGACTGCGGCAAGGTGACGGCGGTACGCAGCGCGCGCCAGAACGGCAGTGCGAATGCCCTGGGCGTGATCGGTGGCGGCGCCGTGGGCGGCTTGCTGGGCAATCAGGTGGGCGGCGGTTCGGGCCGCGCGCTGGCCACGGTGGCCGGTGCGGTTGGTGGTGCGTATGCGGGCAAGAAGATCCAGGAACGCGCGAATGCGCATACCGTGTGGACGGTGGATGTCCAGTACGACAACGGCCAGCGCCGCTCGTTCAAATTTAACAATCAGCCGGGCATGCAGCGCGGGGATCGCGTGCGGAATTCGGGTAATTCGATTCGCAGGTCGTAAGAACTGACACCGAAGTCATAGCTCTCAAAACCGTCGTTCCCGCGCAGGCGGGAACCCAATTTTGTCGGGCCGCCTATGCTGCGGTACGAACTTGGGTTCCCGCCTGCGCGGGAACGACGAGGGTAGTGGCGGGAACGGCGGGGTGGTGGGCGCGGTTAGAACTGATCTTCCGTTAACGCCAGCACCCCGGCACTACCTTCCACAATCGCCGTGCGCAGTCCCGACGCCTGCGTCAGGATATGGTCCGCGAAGAAGCGCGCCGTGGCGATCTTGGCTTTGTAGAAGCCCGCATCGCCTTCACCGCCATCGATCTTCGCCTGCGCCACCAGCGCCGCGCGTGCCATCACCCAGCCGCCGAGCACGATACCGGCCAGTTTCAGGTACAGCACACTGCCCGAGAACACGCCCTTGATGTCGGTCTTCATGTTCGCGGCCACATACTCCACCACCGCTTCCAGCGCCACGCTGCCTTCGACCAGCGCGCGATGGATCGCCTTGAAGTCCGCACCGTCCATGGCCGCCAGCAGCGCCTCGGTCTCGCGCACCTGGCCGATGATCGACTTGGCCACGGCGCCGCCGTCGCGTACCGTCTTGCGGCCCACCAGGTCGTTGGCCTGGATCGCGGTCGTGCCTTCGTAGATGGTCAGGATCTTGGCGTCGCGGTAGTGCTGCGCCGCGCCGGTTTCCTCGATAAAGCCCATGCCGCCGTGAACCTGCACGCCGTCGCGCGTGACGTCCTGCGACATCTCGGTCGACCAGCCTTTGATGATCGGCACCAGGTACTCGTACACCGCCAGGTTGGACGCGCGCACGGCGGCGTCCTCGTGGTGATGAGCGACATCGCTGATGCCCGCGCCCACATACGCCAGCGCGCGCGCCGCCTCGACCTGCGAACGCATCGACATGAGCATGCGGCGCACATCGGGGTGATGGATGATCGATACCGGGCCGGCGGAACCGGCCAGGTCGCGCGACTGCACGCGGTCCTTGGCGAAAGCCACCGCCTGCTGGTAGGCGCGGTCGGCCAGGCCGATGCCCTGCAGGCCCACGCCGAAGCGCGCCGCGTTCATCATGATGAACATGTATTCGAGGCCGCGGTTCTCTTCGCCGACCAGCGTGCCGATCGCGCCGCCATGGTCGCCGAACTGCAGCACCGCGGTGGGGCTGGCCTTGATGCCCAGCTTGTGCTCGATCGAGACGCAGTGCGCGTCATTGCGCTCGCCCAGCGAGCCGTCGGCGTTGACCAGGAACTTGGGCACGATGAACAGCGAAATGCCCTTCACGCCCGCCGGCGCGTCCGGCGTGCGCGCCAGCACCAGGTGGACGATGTTCTCGGTCAGGTCGTGCTCACCGTAGGTGATGAAGATCTTGGTGCCGAATACCTTGTAGGTGCCGTCGCCCTGCGGCACGGCGCGCGTGCGCACGGCGGCCAGGTCCGATCCGGCCTGGGGCTCGGTCAGGTTCATGGTGCCGGTCCATTTGCCCGACACCAGCGGCTCGAGGTACGTGGCCTTCTGCTCTTCGGAGCCGGCCGTCAGCAGCGCTTCGATCGCGCCGTCCGACAGCAAGGCCACCAGCGCGAACGAGATGCTCGACGCGTTGAGCATTTCGATGCACGGCGTGGCAACCAGCTTGGGCAAGCCCTGGCCGCCGAAATCGGTCGGGTGCTGAACGCCCTGCCAGCCGGCTTCCGCGAAGCCCTTGAAGGCATCCTTGAAGCCCTTGGAGGTGGTCACCTGGCCGTCGTGCCAGAAGCTCGGCTCCTTGTCGCTGGAGTGGTTCAATGGCGCGACGACGTTGGCGCAGAATTTCGCGTTTTCTTCGAGGACTGCTTCGACCGTGTCGGCGGTGGCGTCTTCGCAACCGGGCAGCGTGTTGACGGTGGACAGTCCGGCCAGTTCGTTCATCACGAACAGCATGTCTTTCAGCGGGGCTTTGTAAGTCACCTTGATCTCCTAAAATTGCGCTTCCAATGGACGTGTAGGGTGGGCACAGGGTTCCCGTGCCCACCCTACAGGTGTTTACTGCAGTGTTACTTCGCGCGGTAGCCGACGCGGCTTAGCCGGGGCGGCTTAGCCGGGGCGGCTTAGCCGAGTTGCTTGACCAGCTCAGGCACCACCTCGAACAGATCGCCAACGATGCCGTAGTCGGCCACCGAGAAGATCGGCGCTTCCGGATCCTTGTTGATCGCGACGATGGTCTTCGAGTCCTTCATGCCGGCCAAATGCTGGATGGCGCCCGAAATGCCGACCGCGATGTACAGCGACGGTGCGACGATCTTGCCGGTCTGGCCAACCTGCCAGTCGTTCGGCACGTAGCCCGCGTCGACCGCGGCGCGCGAAGCGCCCATGGCGGCATTGAGCTTGTCGGCCAGCGGTTCCAGGATCTTGAAGTTGTCGCCCGAGCCCATGCCGCGGCCACCGGAAACGATGATTTTTGCAGCGGTCAGTTCAGGACGATCCGACTTGGCCAGCTCGCGGCCGACGAAAGTCGACTTGCCCGAATCGGCAACCGCGCCAATGGCTTCGGTGGCAGCCGAGCCGCCTTCGGCCGCGGCCGAATCGAAACCGGTGGTGCGCACGGTGATGACCTTGATCTTGTCGGACGACTGCACGGTGGCGATGGCGTTGCCGGCGTAGATAGGACGCTCGAAGGTATCCGGCGAATCGACCTTGGTGATCTCGGAGATCTGCGCCACGTCCAGCTTGGCGGCCACGCGCGGCAGGATGTTCTTGCCGTAGGCGGTTGCGGGAGCGAGGATGTGCGAGTACGAGGCAGCCAGGCCCAGGATCTGCTCGGCCACGTTTTCGGCCAGGCCGTCGGCGTGGTGAGGCGCGTCGGCCACGAGGACCTTGGTCACGCCGGCGGTGGCGGCTGCTTGCGCCGCGGCGGCGCCGCAGTTGCTGCCAGCAACGAGGATGTGCACGTCGCCGCCGCACTGAATCGCAGCGGTGACGGTGTGGTGGGTGCTTCCCTTGAGGGAGGCGTTGTCGTGTTCAGCAATAACTAATGCGACCATGATTTTTCCTGTATTTTTAGGTGAGACGGCCAGGCCGCGATCAGATAACTTTGGCTTCGGTGCGCAGCTTGGCGACCAGGGTCGCCGCATCCGGCACCTTGATGCCGGCCGAACGCTTGGCTGGCTCGACGACCTTCAAGGTCTTCAGGCGCGGCGCGACATCGACGCCCAGTTCTTCCGGCTTGACCACGTCCAGCGGCTTTTTCTTGGCCTTCATGATGTTCGGCAGGGTCACGTAGCGCGGCTCGTTCAGGCGCAGGTCGGTCGTGACGATGGCCGGCAGCGTGAGCGCCAGGGTTTCCAGGCCGCCGTCGACTTCACGGGTGACGGTGACTTTGCCGTCTTCCAGCACGACTTTCGAGGCAAACGTGGCTTGCGGCCAGCCCAGCAGGGCGGCGAGCATCTGGCCGGTCTGGTTCGAGTCGTCATCGATGGCTTGCTTGCCCAGGATGATCAGCTGCGGCTGCTCCTTGTCGGCCAGCGCCTTGAGCAGCTTGGCCACAGCCAGCGGTTCGAGATCGGCGCTCGTTTCAACCAGGATGCCGCGGTCGGCGCCAATGGCCATGCCGGTGCGCAGGGTTTCCTGGCACTGGGTCACGCCGCAGGACACAGCCACCACTTCGGTGACCTTGCCGGCTTCCTTCAGACGCATCGCTTCTTCCAGCGCGATCTCGTCGAAAGGATTCATCGACATTTTGACATTGGCGATATCGACGCCGCTGCCGTCGGATTTCACACGCACTTTGACGTTGTAGTCGACCACGCGTTTGACGGGAACCAGGACTTTCATAGGGGTGCCTTTGGAAGAATAAATAAGGTGACTTGACTAAAGTGGCCTAGATTATAAGAGATAAACCGTTTTCACGCTAAATTAAAGCACGATCGTGCGATTTTTAGCTAGAGGAAAACCCCTAATCGTCGGGCTTTGTCATGGTGTCGGGAAAATGTCGGACCAGATCAGCGGGGCGTGCCGGTGCCTGCCCCGTCCGGAATCTTATTTGCGGCGCATCAAAAAGATGAATTCGCGACCGTTTTGGGTGTGGGAAACGAGGGCGTTGCCGGTCTGCTTGGCAAAAGCCTGGAAGTCGCGCACGGAGCCGGTGTCGGTGGCGACGATGCGCAGCACTTCTCCGGTTTCCATCTCTGCGAGCGCCTTCTTTGCCTTGAGGATCGGCAGTGGGCAGTTGAGTCCCCGTGCATCGAGTTCCTTTTGGTATTCCATGATCTCGCTGTCGAAAGTTGTATCGCTCATCGCTTGCTCTTAGGGTGGATTGGATTACTCACCCAACAAATATACTCCAAATCCGCAAATTTGACGCACCGCACCAATATATAAATTGCTTGTTGCATGGTCACAACGACAATAACGGTGCTGCAATGGAAATTGTAAGCTGCGCGTAAGAAACATCTGAAGTGGATGTCGTGTCGGTACGCGCAATACTGTGACGTATGGTTAGCCTGCCGCCGTCGCCCGTGCGCCAGGACTCGGCGGGGACGACGGTTTGGCGGGTGTATCAGTCAAAGGGCGCTAAGGTTACGCGCGCTCAGCCACCCAAGCTGCCACACCGGCCAGCGCAGCCGCCAGGCCGCTCGGATCGGTGCCGCCGGCACGTGCCATGTCCGGGCGTCCGCCGCCCTTGCCGCCGACTTGCTGGGCCACGAAGTTGACCAGCTCGCCAGCCTTGACCTTGGACGTCGCGTCCGCGGTCACGCCGGCGATCAGGCTCACCTTGCCGTCAGCCACGCTGGCCAGCACGATGGCCGCCGTTTTCAGCTTGTCCTTGAGCTTGTCCATGGTCTCGCCCAGGCGCGCCGCATCGGCGCCTTCCAGGATCGCTGCAACGACCTTGATGCCGTTCACGTCAACCGCTTGCGTTACCAGTTCATCGCCCTGCCCCGCCGCCAGTTTCGACTTCAGTGCGGCCAATTCCTTTTCCAGCGACTTGACGTGATCCTGCACCTGCGCGATGCGGTTGGTCAGTTCGTCCGGCGTGGTTTTGAGCGCGCCGGCAGCTTCCTGCACGCGGCGGTTGAGCGACTGCACCAGCGCCAGCGCGCCTTCGCCGGTGACCGCTTCGACGCGGCGGATACCCGCTGCGACACCGCCTTCGCCGATGATCTTGAACAGGCCAATATCGCCGGTGCGGCCCACGTGGACGCCACCGCACAGCTCTTTGGACGAACCGATATCGAGCACGCGCACTTCGTCGCCGTACTTCTCGCCGAACAGCGCCATGGCGCCATGCTTGACGGCGTCGTCGAACGACATGTTCTGCGCCTGGGTGGCGTGATTTTCCAGGATTTCGCGGTTCACGATCACTTCGACCTGGGCGATCTGGTCGGCCGTCAGCGGTGCGTTGTGCGAGAAGTCGAAACGGGTGCGGTCAGGATCGACCACCGAACCTTTTTGCGCCACGTGGCCGCCCAGCACTTCGCGCAGCGCCTTGTGCATCAGGTGCGTTGCGGAGTGATTGCGGATGGTGCGCGCGCGCGTGGTTTCGTCGACCAGCGCGTCGACCGTGTCGCCCACTTTCAGGGAACCGGACACCACATCGCCGTGATGGCCGAACACGTCCGCCTGGACCTTGAGCGTATCTTCGACCTTGAACTGCGCGCCAGCCGATTTGATGACACCCTGGTCGCCAACCTGGCCGCCCGATTCGGCGTAGAACGGGGTGGTATCGAGCACCACGACGCCGGTCTGGCCGTTTTTCAGTTCCTGCACCGAGACCCCGTCCGCATACAGCGCGACGATCTTGCTGCCGTGGGTCAGGCTATCGTAGCCGACGAATTTGTTCTTCTCGCCCGTGTATTCAACCCCGGCCGCCATCTTGAACTTGCCGTTCTTGCGCGCCAGGGCCTTGGCTTCCGCCATGGCGGCGTGAAAGCCCGCTTCGTCGAGCGAGATGTTGCGCTCGCGGCAGATATCGGCCGTCAAGTCGAGCGGGAAACCGTAGGTGTCGTACAGCGTGAAGGCGGTGGCGCCGTCCAGGTTCTTGCTGTCCTTGGCCAGGCGCGCTTCGAGGATCTTCATGCCGTTTTCCAGCGTCTCGCCGAAACGCTCTTCCTCTGCCTTGATCATCGCGGCGACGCGCTCCTTGGCTTCGGCCAGTTCCGGATAGGCGGTGCCCATTTCGGCATTCAAGTCGTCCACCAGCTTGAAGAAGAATGGCTTGGTCTGGCCCAGCTTGTGGCCGTGGCGCAGCGCGCGGCGGATGATGCGGCGCAGGACGTAGCCGTGGCCTTCAGGGCCGGGGATGATGCCGTCGACGATCAGGAACGAGGCGGCGCGGATGTGGTCCGCGATCACGCGCAACGATTTGCTTTCGAGGTCGGCGGCGCCGGTTTCGCGCGCGGCGGCCTTGATCAATGCCTGGAACAGGTCGATCTCGTAGTTCGAGTGCACGTGCTGCAGCACGGCGGCGAGGCGCTCCATGCCCATGCCGGTATCGACGCACGGCTTGGGCAGCTTGTGCATGACGCCCGCTTCGTCGCGGTTGAACTGCATGAACACCAGGTTCCAGATTTCGATGAAGCGGTCGCCGTCTTCGTCGGGCGAGCCTGGCGGGCCGCCCGGAATGTCGGCGCCGTGGTCGTAGAAGATCTCGGTGCACGGGCCGCACGGGCCGGTGTCGGCCATCTGCCAGAAGTTATCCGACGCGTAGCGCGCGCCCTTGTTGTCGCCGATGCGGATGATGCGCTCTTTCGGCACGCCGATTTCATTGGCCCAGATATCGTAGGCTTCGTCGTCTTCGTGGTAGACGGTGACGGTCAGTTTGTCGGCCGGCAGCGCGTAGATCTTGGTCAGCAGCTCCCAGGCGTAGTTGATGGCGTCGCGCTTGAAGTAGTCGCCGAAGCTGAAGTTGCCCAGCATTTCGAAGAAGGTGTGGTGACGCGCGGTGTAGCCGACGTTTTCCAGGTCGTTGTGCTTGCCGCCGGCGCGCACGCAGCGCTGCACGGAGGTGGCGCGCGAGTACGGACGCGTGTCGGTGCCGATAAATACATCCTTGAACTGCACCATGCCGCTGTTGGTCAACAACATGGTCGGATCGTTACCCGGAACCAGCGGACTGGAGCGGACAATCGTATGGCCTTTGGATTCAAAGAATTTCAGGAATTTGTCGCGGATTTCGGATGATTTCATGTCGTATGGGCGTGAGAGGGCAGCATGCTATAAAAAAACGATTATAGCGTATGCGACTGGAGTAAACACCGGGCGGGGCAGTGTCAGCCGCGTCTCAAGCGAAATCCGGCCCGATCAGGTCGATGCGGTCGGTGCAGAAGGCGTCCACGCCCCACGCGAGGATTTCGCGCGCGCGCTCCGGGTCGTTGACGGTGTAGCAAAACAGCCCGTAGCCGGCCTCCTTGATCTGGTGCGCCAGCGCTTCGTTCAGGTGTTTGTGGTTGGTGTGGATCGCCACCGCCTCAAGTTCGCGGGCCTGGGTTTGCCAGCCCTCGTCCATGCGGTCGAGCAGCAAGGCGCGCGGCAAATCCGGCGCCGCCTTCAGGGCAGCGGCCAGCGCGACGGGACTGAAGGATGACAGCAGCGGTATCTGGCGCAGGTCGTCCTGGGCAATTTCAAGCCCGAACAAGGCGCGCGTGAGACTGGCGACCGCCCTGCCCGTTTCCTCCTCGAATCCGGGTGCGGGCTTGATCTCGATATTCATCCAGATGTCGTTGTCCTTGCAGAACTGGACGAACTGGGTGAACAGGGGCACCGTTTCGCCCTTGTACTGCGCGCTGAACCAGTTGCCGGCGTCCATGGTGACCAGTTCGGCGGCGTCGTAGTCGTACACATTGCCCGAACCGGCGACGGTGCGCCCCAGATACGGGTCGTGCATGACGACCGGCACGCCGTCGCGCGCCAGCATGACATCGAATTCGACCGCATGAAAGCCGTGCGCCAGGCCGCAGCGCAAGCCGGCGATGGTGTTTTCGGGCGCGAGCTTGCCGCCGCCGCGGTGCGCCAGGAAGTTAGGGTAGTTCCACATGGGCAGGACCATAACATGTTCCTGAGCGAACGTCAGCCATGCAATCAATTGATGCACGCAGGAAATAATATTGCGCGATGTCAGCGCTGCGCAGCCGGGCACCTCCTATTCTCATCCATACGTCGATATTCGGCCGGTTTACGTTAAACGAACATCCACGCACACCGACCCGGGTTCGACTATCCATTTAAGATTCTGTTTCTAATTTTGATTTTCAGTATGGTTGTGCGCTCCGCCTTCGTTATCGGGGTCACAACATTCTGGCCTGATCTGGCTTATTTTGCAGAGCACGCAGGCGTGCTGCTGATGTTCGCTGCGATGACAATCGCAAGCATTTTTCAATTCAAGCTCCACCGCAGAAAAATTGCTCTCATTCTCGGTAACAGACTAACACCCAGTCAACTGGCGCTATCGGTGGCAGTTGCGCTCTTGCTGCTGATGCTCACGTTCGGCGAGAGCGCCGTGTTCACGATGGCTGCCGCGCAGTACAACCTCGAGACCGCGTATAGCTTGGGAAAATTTCATTCTGAAGCGTATGGATCTCACCCCTTCCTCTCGGTGCATGTGCTGACGTTCGTGTTTTCCAGTGTGATTCTTCCCGGGATCGTGGAGGAATTCTTCTTCCGCGGCCTGGTTTTCCGTTCGTTCAATGAACGGCACTCGTTTCTTGTCAGCGCGGCCCTCACCGCCGTCTTGTTCACGGCGATCCACGCTTTTAAGACAATCTACATCGGCACTTTCATTTTCTCTTTCGTACTTTCCTACCTGTATGCGACAACACGCTCGCTGCGGACATGCATGGTCGCGCATGCCACGTTCAACCTGCTCGCCTTTGTGAATCAGCATTTTTTCGATTTTCACCGCATCCGGGGCATCAACGAACTAAAGGAATGGCATCATTGGATCCCGCAACTGGCCATGCTCGGCTCCGCCCTGATAGCGTTCGGGTGGATGATCCATATATCGAGGGATGCGATCAAACACGCTTCTCTTCCCGCTCTGCCGCCTGTACAGCATGCGGATGAAAAACAGCGGCGAACCGAGATACACGAAGGCAGCGAGCCGACACATCTTCATTCGTCGTAGTCACAATATGTGAAGTATCAGCGAGATAATCCAGCTACACGATGAATTCCACCGTTCGCCATGCGTGGGTTCGCCCGATTTTGTTCAGCTTGCCCGTCGTCCGGTCCAAAGATGCAATCACGCGGGCCGCTCTTTCACATCGACCTGGCTAATCACTCTAAACCTGCGCCGGTACTCGGCTGGCGACTGCCCGACATTGCGCTTGAACAGGGCGCAGAAGGTCGCGACGTCCGCATACCCCACCCGTTCGGTCACTTGCGCCACGCTCAGCGAGGTCGATTCCAGCAGCACCTTGGCCTTGCCGACGCGCGCCTGCTGCACATACGCCAGCGGCGTTTGCCCCGTCTCTTCCTTCACTCTCCTGAGCAAGGTGCGGTCGCTGACGTGAAACGCTGCCGCGAGCTGTTTAAGATTGTACGGCTCGGCCAACCGTTGACCGAGCCAGGCATGCACGCTGGCAGCGAATGCGCCTTCCGGCCGCGCCAGCATGCGCGTATCGATGAACGGTGCCTGGCTGGTGCGCCGATCGTCCAGCAAGCCCATGCGCGCGACCGACCGCTGCACCTTGGCGCTCGCGCTCTGCCTGACCAGATGCATCGCCAGGTCGAAGGCGGCACTGAACGAGCCGGTGGTAGCCACCCCGCCATCTTCGACCAGCATGGCCGCCGGATCGACCATGGCTGCGGGAAAACGCCGCGCGAGGTCGGGCGCGAACAGCCACGAGGTGGTGGCACGGCGCCCGCTCAGCAAGCCGGCGTCGCCCAGCAGGAATGCGCCGACGCACACGGCAGCCACCGGCGTGCCCCTGGCGAACGCCTTGGCCAGATAGGCGACCTCGGGCGCGAGCGCGCTCATCGGCGCCGTGCAGGCATGACGGTCGGACAGCTCCATGCCCGGCACAACCAGCAAGTCCGGCCGCGCGACCGGTTTGCGCGTGCCAATCGGAATGCCGCCAGCAGCAGTCACGTTCCCGCCGCCGAGACTGGTGACGATTACCTCGAACAAGGGCGCGGACGGACCATTGATCGCCACGGCGACCCGATTTGCCAGCAGCAAGGTATCGCACAGGCCGAACACTTCCATGCCCATGCAGCCGGAGTACGCCAGGATGGCGATGCATTTGGTCTTCATATGGCGAGTATGCCATTAAAAAGGGCGATATCGCCTCTTCACCGGCGCCGTGAGCGCGCCGACAATGGCGCATCACGTCAGGGAGAAAATCATGCGATTGTCGATTGTATTGTTCGATGGCTTTACCGCGCTCGATGTCGTCGGCGGCTATGAAGTGCTGGCAAATATTCCCGGCATGGAGGTCGAGTTCGTCTCCGACCGCGTGGGACTGGTCGCCAGCGATACCGGCCGCCTCGGCATGGCCGCCTACAGAACCTTCGATCAGCTCGATACCACCGATATCCTGTACGTGCCGGGCGGCCCCGGCGTCGCTGGCGCGCTCGGCAACCCCGCGCTGATGGCCTGCGTGTGCCGCCTGCATGCAACAACAGCGTGGACGGTCAGCATCTGTAACGGGGCTGAAATCCTGGGCGCCGCCGGTCTGCTCAAGGGCAAGAAAGTTACGACCAACTGGTTCGCGCGCGAGCACGTCGCCGCTTACGGCGCCCTGGTCGGCACCGAACGCTATCAGCGCGATGGCAAGCTGATCACCGGCGCAGGCGTGTCGGCCAGTATCGATGCCGGCCTGTTCCTCGCATCACTGCTGGGCGGCGAGACACTGGCCCGCACCATTCAGCTCGGCATCGAATACTACCCTGCCCCGCCATTCGGCAGCGGCACGCCGGACGCGCAGCCCCAGGCCGCCAAAGACCTGATTCGCCACGTCGAGCAGCATGGTGCGCAGCGTCTGGCGGCGCGCGTCATCCCGTTCTGAAGCCGCGCCAGGCGGATGACTCCACTTCGCACGTCGGCGATCATGCGCCGGAGTCTGATCGACACCATGCTGCAGTGGTTACGGCATGCGCAGGAAAGACAGCGGCGAAGTGAGGTACACGAAGGCAGCCAGATTGCAGGCCACGGTGACCCAGAAGGCAATTTGAAACGACCCCTTCGACGACTTGTGCCGCAGCCACTGCTGCGCCAGCACGGCGCCCGGCCAGCCGCAGCCCAGGCCGAGCAACAGCAAGGTGCGTTCGGGCGTGCGGTAGCCGCCGGCGCGCGCCGCCGCCTTGTCAATCGCGTAGAGAGCAAAGCAGGCGCAGCTTGCCGCCAAGTACACCACGCCCACCGACAGCGGCATATCCCACGCGAGCACGGCGCCCGCGAACACGGCGGCAAACATCAGAATCGACAGGTAGGGCATCAGGGTGGCCGTGATTAAAAACCGCCAGCTTAGAGCGGGCCGGGTTGCCGCGCAACCATTTCCAGTGAATCGAAGAATATTGCTCGATTGGCAGCTTAAAGCGCATCACGGTGCGCTGCCGAACAGATGGTCCGCCCGCAGAAGCCTAAGCTCCGGCATCGGCTTCGCGCAAACCAGTGCAGCGATGCTTTTCTAATCCAAGTGGAGGGTGTATGGCTTTCGATTTAGGCAATCTACTACAGCAATACCTGGGTGGCGCAGCCAACAACAATGGCGCGCGCGCATTCGACGACTTCGACCAGGTGGCGCAGAACGCGCCGCGTGGCACGGTGGCCCAGGGCGTGTCGGAAGCACTGCGGTCCGACCAGACCCCGCCCTTCCCGCAGATGATCGGCCAGCTGTTCGGCCATAGCGACGCCAACCAGCGTGCCGGCATGCTCAACCAGCTGATCAGCAACGTGGGCCCCGGCCTGCTCAGCTCGATCGCGGGCGGCACGCTCGGCAACCTGTTCCGTGGCGGCGAAACGCCGGCTGCGATTACGCCTGAACAAGCGGCCCAGCTCACGCCTGAGCAAGTCCAGCAAATCGCGGAAGATGCCGAACGCAACAATCCGAGCATCGTCGACCGCATGGGCGACTTTTACGCCGAGCACCCGACCCTGGTCAAGACTATCGGCGGGGCCGCACTGGCCATCGTGCTCGGCCGCGTGGCTGAAGGCATGCGCCACTAAGCAATTTTCGTATTCAACCATTCACCACCAACTAAAAAGGTCACTCATGGGCATTCTCACCAATATCTTCCGCAAAATCTTCCCGTCGTCGCACCCAGCCGTGCAGCCGGCCTCGCCTGCGGCCACGCCACCGGCATCGATGCAGTCGACCGGCGCAGCACCGGGCGCGCCAACCCAGGCATCGGCCCCGCCGCCGGCAGCGCCGATGGAACAGATTGACGTCGAAGCCATCCTCAGCGGCATGCCGCAAAGCCAGACCCTGAACTGGCGCACCTCGATCGTCGACCTGCTCAAGCTGCTGAACCTGGACAGCAGCCTGCAGTCGCGCAAGGAACTGGCGAACGAGCTCGATTACACGGGCGACACCAGCGATTCGGCGTCGATGAATATCTGGCTGCACCGCCAGGTGATGAACAAGCTGGCGGCCAACGGCGGCAAAGTGCCGGCCGACCTGAAGGACTGATCCGCGCTGGCGGGACCACGGTCCCGCCGCCAGACGCAAAAAAACGCCGCCGGGCTATCCGCCCGGCGGCGTTTTTTTCATTGGCGCCGATCATACAACACCAAAACGCCGATTCAGGACCGGCGCAGCGAGGGAACTCAGGCTTTTTTGTTGCGGCGAACGGTAGCGCCGACGATTGCCAGGCCCAGCAGGAACAGAGCGTAGGTTTCCGGCTCCGGAACCGGGGTCACGTCGACCGACACGGCATCGAGGTAGGAACCGTAGGTTGGCGACGAGCTCGGGCCGACCGATTCAAAACGCAGCTTGGTCAGCGGGCTGGTAGCGACCAGGTCGGTGATGCTGAACAGGCTCCACTGGCCGGTCGTGCCGCCCATCAGCAGCGAATCGTTCAGCTTGGTGTCGCCCCAGTACACATTCATCGCGCTGTTGGCGTGACCGGCGGTGTCCGGACGGCCCGAGTAAGCGAACGAGACCGAGTAGGTGCCGGCAACCGAGGTGTCGATCATCTGCCATACCGAGCTCAGGCCGGTGCTGTTCAGTTCCAGGTACTGGCGGCCATTGGCTGCGTACGGATTGAAACCGGCGGCGCCGCCCTGCTTGGCACCCTTTTGGATTTCAAAAATGCCGTTGCTGGAATTCCAGCCGGTCACGGCATTGAAATTCTGCCACGAACTTGCGGTTTTGTTGACTTCAAAGCTGCCGTTGACCACGAGGTCGGCGCGTGCTGCGCCACTGGCGAACATGGCGGCGGCAAACAAGCCGCCCAGGAGTACTGATGATTTCATTTAAATCCTAAAAGTGATTACCAGAACGAAAGTATTGTTACGTAATTGATAGCGGATCATATCATTGATCCATATCATCTTTGTACTCAGCTAACAAAAATTTCCTGTTTGCTAGCAATTTCTCGTTGTTTTTTGCCATCGACTTGTGCAAACCGAAAGACAAACTGAACTTTTCGGCGCTGCCCGGTATCTAATTTCTAAAATTGCTTAAATATTACGAGTGAACTTATGCCATCAATCGACAGCGACGCAGCACACCAGCCGCTTGCCCTGTGGGGCGGGCTCGAATGTACGGTCAATCGCGTGGGAGACAATTACTTCAGCCAGATAGAAAGAAATGGCCATCACGGCCGCGCCGACGATGTTGCGCGCTTCAGTTCCCTGGGCATCAGCACCATCCGCTACCCGCTGCTGTGGGAACGCGTGGCACCTGGCGGCCTGGCCGGCGCCGACTGGTCCTGGGCCGACGAACGCCTGAACGCCTTGCGCGAAGCCGGCATCAGTCCCATTGCCGGGCTGGTACACCACGGTAGCGGCCCGCGCGACACCTGCCTGACCGACCCGTCCTTCGCCACCGGGCTGGCGCAGTACGCCGGCGCCGTGGCCGCGCGCTACCCCTGGATCGACGCCTACACGCCCGTCAACGAGCCGCTCACCACCGCGCGCTTCAGCGGCTTGTACGGCCTCTGGTATCCGCACGGGCGCGACGACCGCACCTTCCTGCAGGCGCTGCTGATCCAGTGCCGCGCCACCGTGCTCGCCATGCGCGCGATCCGGCGCATCAATCCGCGCGCGCGCCTGGTCCAGACCGACGACCTGGGCAAAACCTACGGCACGCCCGACATGGCCCGCTGCGCCACGTTTTACAACGAACGGCGCTGGCTGGCCTGGGACTTACTCTGCGGCAAAGTCGGGCCGGAGCATGCGCTGTGGGGCTACATGACGGGCCACGGGGCCCAGCCGGCCGAGCTGCTCTGGTTCCGCGACAATCCCTGTCCGCCCGACCTCATCGGCGTCAATTACTACGTGACCAGCGAACGCTGGCTCGACCACCGGGCCGAGCGCTACCCGGCGCACTTTCGCGGCCATGCGGACGGCGTGCCCTGCGCCGATATCGAAACCGCGCGCGCCCTGGCCACGCCCACCCCTGGCATCGGACCGCTGCTGCAAGAAATCTGGGACCGCTACCTCATCCCGCTGGCGGTCACCGAAGCGCATATCGACGCCAACCGCGAAGACCAGTTGCGCTGGCTGCTCGAAGTGTGGGAAGCGGGGCAGCAAGCCAGGCGCAACGGCATCGACCTGCGCGCCGTGACTGTCTGGGCGCTGCTCGGCTCGTTCGACTGGAACAGCCTGGTCACGCAATGCCGCGGCTACTACGAGCCGGGTCCGTTCGACGTGCGCTCGCCGCTTCCGCGCCCCACCGCCCTGGCGGCCATGATGCGCGAACTGGGCAGCGGCCGGGCGCCCTCGCACCCCGTGCTGCGCGGCCAGGGCTGGTGGCGCCGCGCCGGGCGCTGCCTGTGCCCGCCCGTGTCCACGCCGGAAGCGCTCACTTCCATTACGGCCGACGGCCACAGCCTGGTCGGCACTGCCTCGGCACCGATCCTGATCACCGGCGCCACCGGCACGCTGGGGCGCGCCTTCGCCCGCATCTGCGAGCGCCGCAACCTGGCCTACCGCCTGCTCAGCCGCCAGGACATGGACATTGCCGACCCTGTTTCGGTGGAGCAAGCCATGCAGCGCTACCAGCCCTGGGCCGTCATCAACGCCAGCGGCTACGTGCGGGTGGACGAGGCTGAAAACGATGTGGAACGCTGCTTTCGCGAAAACGTCGCCGGCCCGGCGGTCCTGGCCGCCGCCTGTGCGCGCCACCAGGTGCACCTGACCACCTTCTCAAGCGATCTGGTATTCGACGGGAGCCGGCAGTGTCCGTATGTGGAAAGCGACACCGTGGCGCCGATCAACATCTACGGCAAAAGCAAGGCGGCCGCCGAACGCACCGTGCTCGACCGGCACCCGGGGGCGCTGGTGGTGCGCACCAGCTCCTTCTTCGGCCCCTGGGACAGCTACAACTTCGTGACCCAGGCGCTGGCCAGCCTCGAAAGCGGCGCGCCGTTCGCCGCCGCCAGCGACATCACGGTCACGCCAACCTACGTGCCCGACCTGGTCAACACCTGCCTCGATCTTGCCATCGACAAGGAACGCGGGGTATGGCACCTGACCAACGGCCATCCGCTCACCTGGGTCGAACTGGCGAGCATGGCGGCGGGGCAGGCCGGGGTGGACACCAGCCGGCTTGAAGCGCAGTCAAGCGCCAACTGCCGCTACATCGCGGCGCGCCCGGCCTACAGCGCGCTGCACACCGAGCGCGGCATCCTGCTGCCGGGCCTGGACAATGCGATCAGGCGCTTTTTGCAGATGCGCGGCGAGAGCGTGGAGCTGGAACAGGCGATCCATTGCACCGACACACGCCAGCAAGCCAACGCCGGGAGGCGCCAGCAAGCCAGCTGACTATATCAAACGAGCGGCCAGAACCACACTTCGCCCGCTTGCCAGTAGCACTGGCTTCCGCAGGCCGGGCCGTCGACCGTGTGCGGGTCGGGGAAGACGATATCGATATGTCCTTCTTCGGGCCCGCTGCCATCCTGGATGTGCCAGAACGATACGATGCCGCTGCGCCTGCCGATGGCCTGGCGCGCCTGCCCGCCGCGATGAACTTCCGGCAGGCCCAGCAGGTTGCGGCGCTGCAGCAGGATTGACAGGCGCGCGTGGCCCGGTTCGATGAGGCTGCCCTTGTGCTCTCCCTTGAGGATGGCCAGCCGGCCGGGAATGCGCATGCCGGAGCGCACCAGTGCCAGGCTGACGCGGGTGGCGCAGGTATTCTGATAGGCAGTCACACCGACCAGGGCATCCCAGCCGATTGCCTTGTACAGGGCAGCGCGGTCGACGCTCGCGCGGGTGGGATAGTTATCGCGCACGGTGAAAAACGAGGGCTTCATGCTGGAACTCCGATGAGGCGGCAGGTCAGTCATATTGCCTCACGGATACAACCTTCCGTTTGCGCCGCCGCAAGCGAAGCGCATCGCCAGCCAGACCCCTTGCCGACTAAACGCCGCTCAGCTCGCTGTTTCAATCCGCTGCCAGCTCCGTCAGCCCTGCAAGCCCCCCAGCCTCGCTAGCCCCGTCAGTCTCGCTAGCCCCGTCAGTCTCGCTAGCCCCGTCAGCTCCGCCAGCCCCTCCAACCCGTCGCACCCGCGCAGGCGGGTGCCCAAGTTTCCAGCTCAGTCATTAACATCAAACATGCCTTCCGGCAGCGCCACCAGACCCCGCCGCCCCACCGCACTGTTATAGAATGGCAAGAGCGATCAACTTCCCGACAGGCCCCACCCCGTGCAAGAGCAACACGCCTTCCCCTTCCTGAGGGAAATCCTCCTGTTCCTCTCGCTCGCGGGCATCCTGATCCCGACCCTGCAGCGCCTGCGCATCAACCAGGTGCTCGGCTTCCTGGCCGTGGGCGCCCTGCTCGGCCCGTTCGGCCTGGGCCTGTTCGCGGATACCCATCCATGGCTGGCCTATCTCACCTTCCCGCGCGCCGAAGGCGTGGTCGCGCTGGCCGAACTGGGCGTCATGTTCCTGATGTTCATGATCGGCCTGGAACTGTCGGCCGCCCGCCTGTGGGCGCTGCGGCGCTGGGTGTTCGGCGCCGGCACGGCCCAGGTCTGCATCAGCGCGGCCCTCCTCGGCGCCGTCATCTACCTGCTGGGCTACCGCACGGAAAGCGCCGTCATCCTCGGCATCGTGCTCTCGCTCTCGTCCACCGCCGTGGTCATGCAGCTGATGAACGAACAGCACAGCACCGACACCCCGCTCGGCCAGGCCGGTTTTTCCATCCTCATGCTGCAGGATCTGGCGGTGGTGCCGCTGCTGATCCTGATCGGCGTCATGGCCAGGGGCGAAAGCGACGGCATCGTCTCGCTGGTGGCCATCACCATGGTCAAGGCGGCGGCCGCCATCGCGCTGATCTACCTGGTCGGCGGGCGCCTCGTCCATCCCCTGTTTCGCATCTTCACGCGCCACCGCCAGCCCGACGTGTTCATGGCGCTGGTGCTGCTCACGACCCTGGGCATTGCCGGCCTGAGCGCGGCGGCCGGCCTGTCGATGGCGCTCGGCGCCCTGATCGCCGGCCTGCTGCTGGCCGAAACCGAATTCAAGCATGAGGTCGAACTCATGGTCGAGCCGTTCAAGGGCTTGCTGATGGGCTTGTTCTTCATGACGGTCGGCATGGGCATGGACGCGCGCCAGATCATCGATGCGCCGCTGTGGCTGGCCGGCGCCGTGTTCGGGCTGATCGCCATCAAGGCCTTGGTCATTGCCGTGCTGTTCCGCATCGGTGGGCTCAGCTGGGGGCGCGCGGTCGAAGGCGGCCTGCTGCTCGGCCAGGGCGGCGAATTCGCCTTCATCGTGATCGGCTACGCCACCGCCAGCAAACTGGTCGACGCCGACCTCGGCGCGCGCGTGATGCTGGCCGTGGGCCTGTCCCTGTTCGTCACCCCCATGCTGGCACGCCTGGGACGCGAGATCGGCACGCGCTGGGAGCCGCGCGACGACGGCCAGGCCGCCACGCCCGACCAGGCCGCGCTGAGCGCCGCGCGCGGCCACATCATCATCGCCGGCTTCGGGCGCGTCGGCCAGCAACTGGCCAAGCTGCTCACGGCCGAAGGCATCGGCTACATCGCCTTCGAGAACGACGCGCGCCTGGCCACCAAAATGCATGGCGAAGGCTTGCCGGTCTACTTCGGCAACGCCGCGCGCGCCGAGCTGCTGCGCCACGTGAATGCGGGCGAGGCCCCGGCGATCGTGCTCACAATGGACCATCCCGCGTCGGCCCTGCACGCGGTGCGCGGCATCCGGCGCGAATTTCCCGACGTGCCGCTGCTGGTGCGCTCGCGCGACGAACAGCATGCGCGCGCCCTGAAACGCGCCGGCGCCACCATCGTGGTGCCCGAAACGCTGGAGGCCAGCCTGCAGCTGTCCGCCTTCGTGCTCGAAACGCTCGGCATGGACGAAGAACGGGTCGACCGCATCGTCGACAGTGAACGCGACCTGTTCCTGGCAACGCTCGACGCCGAAACCCGTACTCATCAATGAAACGGGATGCGATAATCAATTCATGAAAAACCTGGTCCTGCACTTCTCGGTCGTGTGCGCGCTGCTGGTAGCAAAGCCCGCCGCTGCCGAAGTGGTCACCGTCTACACCAGCGCCAATTTTGCGCCGCTGATGCTCGGTGACGGGCGTGGCATGTACCCGGACCTGATCGGCTACCTGAACCAGCGCAAGCTGGGCAAGCTTACTTTCAAGCTGCAGTTCATGCCGCGCAAGCGCCTCCAGGTCAAGCTCGAAGACGGCAGCATCGACGGCATGGTCATCGGCATGATGCCCGAATGGTTCGACGACGTGGAGCAGAAAAAGTATCTGTGGTCGGCGTCGTTCGCGGCCGACCGTTACGCGCTGGTGTCGCTGGCGGCAAAACCGGTCAGCCCGGATGCACCGGCGAGCCTGGAGGGCGCCTCGGTCGGCGTCACCCTCGGCTACCACTATCCCGGTATCGACGCCTGGCTGGCCGGCTCGCGCATGCAGCGCAGCGAAGGTCCGAGCGACGAGAAAAACCTGGAAAAGCTGCTGCTCGGGCGCCTCGATTGCGTGATCGTGGCCGAATCGATGGCCCGCTACTTCATGCGCGCGCACGGCATGTCGTCCAAACTGCACCTGGCCATCCTGGCCAGCCCGCCCACCGAGCGGCGCATGCTGGCGCCGCACAGCCACGCCGCCGCCTTCGGCAAAATCGCACCGGTGCTCAAAAAACTCAAGGACGATCCGGCCTGGCAGCGCATCGTCGCCACCTACCAGTAAATTACCTGAGCACCTTGAGCGCGGCCTGCACGCCCCACCACGCCGCTTCCTCGAACACCGAAAAGCCGGACAGGTCGGCGTGCGCGAACACGATCGGCCCATCGGCTTCGCGCAAGGCCTTCAGGCCCGCATTGCTGCGAAAACCCGGCAGCGGCACCGCCATCGCGTGGCCGCGCAGGGTGATGTCGACCCGCTCCACGCAAGCGGCGAACTTCCAGCCGTAGGCGCTTTTCAGGTCGGCGCTGGCCAGCGCCACCAGCTCGTCGCTGCTGGCCGCCATCATCCACTTGCGCGCCGCGTCGGGCGTACGGTCCGACAGCGCCACGTAGGCGCTGAACACAGTCTTGGCCGGCGGCGCCACGCGGATATCCTGATGGGTCGAGACCACATAGCCCAGCCCCGGCTCCTGGTACACCACGTTATCCCACGCCAGCGGCGCGTGCGGCAGCTCGCGCGGGAAGTCCTTCATGAGGAAATTGGCTACCATCCACGGTGCGTACGATGGCGTGTGGCGCTTCGCATCGAAGCCGTAGGTGGCGATATCGTCGACCACGCGGGCGGCCACGTACAGCGGCATCGCGCACACCGCCTTGCGCGAGCGCACCAGGTAACTGCGCGCCACGCCGTCTTCCAACGTGAAGCACAGCGCTTCCACGCCGGACTCGGTGCGTTTGAGCGAGACCGCGGTGCCGGCCCGGCGCCGCACGCCTGACGCCGCGGCCAGTTTGTCGGCCACCACCTGCATCCCGCCCGGCCAGGTCAGCCAGGCGCCGTTGCCGGCGTTGGCTGCCTGTCCCCAGCGGCTGCAGTAGTAATGCAGCCCGGCCCACGCAGAGACCTTGTCGTAGCGGGTGCCGTAGTCGTCGCGGCAGCAGTAGTTCAGATACCAGTGCAGGGTCGGCGAGCGGTAGCCCTGCTGGTCCAGCCAGTCCTTGAGCGTGATGCGGTCGAGCGCCTCGAACACCGGGTCGAGCGACGAGGTCACGGTAGGGAAGACGAATGCACGCTTGCCGTCAGCCCCGCGCAGCTTGCGCAGGCGTTCGACCTCCGCGAAAAAACGCTTATGCTCGGCCAGCTCCTGCGCCGGTACGCCGTCGGTCGGAATGAAGCCTTCCTGCCATTGGCCGTTGAACAGCAGCCGCTCTTCCGGGCCGTGCAGGACGTAGCGCTCGTCGTAGTAGGGTTTTTCACCGTACGGGTCGCGCTCGATGATGCCAAGGTCGAACAGGATCTCGCGCACATGGACCGACTCCGGCGACGGCAGCGGCAGATAGTGGCCGCCGGTCGGATAGGCCAGCTCGCCGAAATGGCCGCCCGCGGCGTTCCCGAACGGCTGCGGACCGTCGATCATCAACACATTACGCTGCCCTTCGCGCTCCAGCTTCCACGCCGCCGTGAGGCCGGCGATGCCGGAGCCGAGGATCATGATGTCGGTGTCGATCACTTCGATCGGCGCCGGCAGCTTGCCGCGCTCGCGCAAAAAGTGGCCCTCCGTGCGGCCCGGATAATGCACGGTGGGCGTGATCTCGAGCCAGCGCTGGAAGCCGGCCGCGCTCACCGCCGCCGCCCCCACCCCGCCGGCCAATGCCAGGAACGAGCGCCGGTCCATCAGCGGATCACCCTGCCCCAGTCCTGCTCGAACTCGTGCACCAGCGACTGCGTATTGAGCCGGTTCGGCGGCATCTCCAGGCGCTGCATATCGGGCGGGAAGGCGAACATTTCGCGCGTGGTCGCTTCGTTCAGGTAGCGCATCGGCAGCCGGTAGCTGGTGGGCGGCACATACTCCTGCTCGGGCGAGGCCATGATGAAGCCCCACTCGCCGAACGACGGCACATATGCATGGAAGGGATAGGTACGCATGCCGACCTCGCGCAAGGTCGCCTCGATGGTCCAGTAGGCGTGCGGCGCGAAGAATGGCGAGGTCGATTGCACCACCACCAGCCCCTTGGCCGCCACGTGCTTTTTCACCATGCCGTAGAACGGTACCGAATACAGTTTGCCGAGCGCGAAGCTGGACGGGTCGGGAAAGTCGATGATGGCCGCGTCGAACATTTCGCGCGTGTTCTGCAGCCAGATCGCGGCGTCGGCGTTGACGACTTTCACGCGCGGGTCCGAGAACGAGCCGCCATTGAGCTTGACCAGCTCCGGACGGGTGGTGAAGGCCTGCGTCATGGCAGGGTCCAGGTCGACCACGGTGACCTGTTTGATGTTCGGGTAACGCAGGACTTCGCGCAGCGCCAGGCCGTCGCCGCCGCCCAGTACCAGCACGCTGCGCGCCCACGGCAAGGCTTGCAGCGCCGGGTGAACCAGCGCTTCGTGATAGCGGTATTCGTCGCGCGAGGAGAACTGCAGGTTGCCGTTGATGTACAGGCGCATGTCGTCCTTCCAGCGCGTGATCACCAGGCGCTGGTATGGCGTGGTGGTGGAGTACACGATTTCGTCGCCGAACAGGCCGTGTTCGCCCCACTGCACCATGCGGTCCGACAGCGCGAAGCCCATCACCAGCGCGAACATGACAAACGAGGCGCGCAGCACGCGCCCGCCGATATTGGTCAGTTCGGCGCGGAACACGTACAGGGTCCAGAAGCCCACGCCGACGTTGAGCATCCCGAACAAAAAGCCGGTGCGCACCAGCCCCACGTAAGGTGCCAGCACCAGCGGAAACAGCAGCGACACGGCCAGCGCGCCAAGATAATCGAAGGTCAGCACGCGGCTCACCAGGTCATTGAACGCGGTGTCGCGCGCGTTCAGCGCGCGCATCACGAGCGGCACTTCCATGCCCACCAGCGCGCCGATCATGAACACGAGCACGTACAACAGGGTGCGAAACGGAGCCGTCATCCACGAAAACGTCATGAACAGCAGCGCCGCCGACGCCCCGCCGATCAAGCCCACTGCCAGCTCGATGTCGATGAAACGCGACAGCACATCCTCTTCCGCGACGTACTTCGAGAAGTGCGCGCCGACCCCCATGGCGAACAGGTAGCAGCCGATGATGGTGGAGAACTGGAGGATCGAGTCGCCCAGCAGATAGCTGGACAAAGCGCCGGCAATGAGTTCGTAGGCCAGCCCGCAGGAGGCCACCACGAAGACGGAAAGTATCAAAATTCGTTTGGTCATGTAGTATCTTTTGTTCTAAGATCGTCGTTTGCCGCCATCCTGGCCATCTTCATGGGGAAATCTCGTGCCCGCCATCCTAAACTATCTGCTCCACCTTGCAACAGCGGTTGCCATGGTAATGGCGTTTTTTGTCATTTATACGCGCCTGACCCCTTTCAATGAAGTTGCGCTGATCCGCGGCGGCAACCACGCGGCCGCATTGTCGCTCGGCGGCGCGCTGATCGGCTTTTCGCTGACGATCGCCTCGGCCCTGCTGCATACCCCCGACTACTACAAGTTCCTCGAATGGGCGGCCGGCGCGATGCTGGTCCAGGTGCTTGCCTATAACATCGCCACGCGCCTGCTGAAAATGTCGAAGGACCAGATCGAGGCCGACAACTCGGCCTTCGGCGGCCTGCTGGGCGCCATTTCGGTGTCGATCGGCCTGGTCAACGCCGGCGCCCTGTCCTGACCCGCCCTCATTCAACGCATTCCTACCGGAGACCGACATGTCCCTTGGCTCATTCATCAAGAAGCAGTTTATCGACGTCCTGCAATGGAACGAAGAGAACGACGGCGTGCTGGCGTGGCGCTTTCCGATGCAGGACTTCGAAATCCAGAACGGCGCCATCCTCAATGTGCGCGAGTCGCAGATGGCGCTGTTCGTCAACGAAGGCAAGATCGCCGACGTCTTCGGCCCCGGCACCCACAAGCTCACCACCAACACCCTGCCGGTGCTGACCAACCTGAAAAACTGGGACAAGTTCTTCGATTCGCCGTTCAAGTCGGACGTGTACTTCTTCAGCACGCGCGTGCAGACCGGCCGCAAATGGGGCACCCCGCAGCCGATCACGATCCGCGACGCCGACTTCGACATGATCCGCGTGCGCGCCTTCGGCATGTACTCGTACCGCGTTGCCGACCCGCGCCTGTTCTTCACCGAAATCAGCGGTACGCGCGACGTCTACACCCGCGACGAGGTCGAAGACCAGCTGCGCGGCATCCTGCTGGCCACCATGGCCACCTCGCTCGGTACCGCCAAAGTCGCCTTTCTCGACATGGCCGCCAACCAGGCGCTGATGGCGCAGCAGGTCAAGGGCGACCTGTACGCCGCCTTTGCGCGCTACGGCGTGGGGCTTGATGAATTCAACGTCGCCAGCGTCAGCCTGCCGGAAGAACTGCAGGCCGCGCTCGACGAGCGTATTTCGGCCGGCATGAAAGGCGGCCTGTCGGGCGAGAAGATGAGCGGCTTCACCCAGTTCCAGGTTGCCAGCAGCATCCCGCTGGCGGCCCAGAACGAAGGCGGCCTGGCCGGCATCGGCGCGGGCCTGGGGGCCGGCGCGATGCTGGGCCACGCCATGGCGCAGGGCATGAGCGGCTCGATGATCCCGCAGGTGCCGCCGGCGCCGACCGCGCCCTTGCAGCCCACCATGCCGGAAGTCGATCCGATCGAGGAGCGCCTGCTCAAACTCAAGGGATTGCTCGACAAGGGCCTGATTTCGGAAGACGACTACAACAGCACCAAGACGGAGCTGCTCAAAAAACTGATCGGCTAAGCCGCTGTCCATGCAAATCGTTTCCTGCCCAAGCTGCGGCGCCGAAGTCAAGTTCAAATCGCACGCCGCCGTCATGGCGGTGTGCGAGTTTTGTCGCGCCACCCTGCTCAAGGATGCCGAATCGGTCAAGAACCTGGGCACCATGTCGTCGGTGCTGGAAGACTACTCTCCGATCCAGATCGGCACCAGCGGGACCGTCGGCGCGCGCAATTTCACGGTGGTCGGGCGCATCCAGCTGCGCTACGCCGAAGGGATGTGGAACGAATGGTATGTGCTGTACGGCGACGGCGGCAACGGCTGGCTGGGCGACTCCTCGGGCCTGTTCACCATCACCGCCGAACGCAAAGTCGCCGTCGCCCTGCCCGGCTTCGACGCGATCCACGTGGCCAACGCCTACCACATCGACGATCAGCGCTACCTTGCGTCGGAAAAGCGCAGCGGCGAATGCATCGCCGGCCAGGGCGAACTGCCGTTCCGGGTCGGCACGGGCTGGCGCATCCGCGTGGCGGACTTTCGCAGCGGGCCGCACTTCCTGACGCTCGACTACACCGATGGCGAAACGCCGGTGGTGTACACGGGGGTGGCGGTCACGCTGGCCGAAATGCGCTGCCAGCTGCTGCGCGACGATGAACAGATCAAGGCCAGCGCGGGCAAATACCGGGGCAAGGTCGATGCGCTCGACTGCCCCGCGTGCGGCAGCACCATCAGCTATCTGCCGGGCGTGGCGACCAACCTGGTTTGCCCGTCCTGCGCCGCCCAGCTCGACGCCGCGGGTCCCGAGGCCAGCGTTCTGGCAGCCGGCGACAAGGTCGCGCAGATGCGCACCACGATCGAGATCGGCGCCAAGGCGAACATCCACGGCAGCAAGTGCACCGTGATCGGCGCCATGATCCGCGCAACCGGCAGCGATTCGCAGTGGACTGAATACCTGGTCTATAGCGTCAACGCCAACTTCTTCTGGCTGATCGAAAGCGATGACGGCTGGTATCGGGCCGACGTCATGACCCACTGGCCGGCATGGCATCCGACCGCGTCCGAACTGGCCAGGGCCGACAAGGTCGACTACCAAAAAACCGATGACTACATCGCGACCGTGGTGGCGGCGGCCGGCGCGTTCAACTGGCGCGTGGCGGTGGGCGACACCGTGCACGTGATGGAATTCGAGCACGGCAAAAGCAGCCTGGCGGCTGAAATCAGCGCCGGGGAAATGACCTGGTCACGCTCCAAGCCGGTCGCAGCCGACCAGGTCACGGCCTGGTTCAGCAAAGCGGTAAAAAAAACGCGGCCTCCCAAGGTCCGGAAGCGCGCGCCGGCATCGGGGCCGACGCTGTCCGCCACACTGGGCAAATTCTTCTGGTGGCTGCTCGGGTTGAACCTGATTCCGCTGCTATTTAACTTCGGCGCGACCGCCATGTACCTGATCATGGCCTTGCTGGCCATTTGTATTCCGGCGATGTTCACCAGCGTGGCCGGCAAGGATGATGAATGAACGCAAAATATTTTCTGTACGCGGTCGCAGTGGCGATACTCACCACGATCATCAGCTGGATCAGCATGTTCGACTCGTCGAGCAATGGACACGGAGGCGGCCGCGGTGGCAGCAGCTGGAGTTCCAGCAGCGGCAGTTACGGCAGCGGTTCGGGTGGCGGGCATAAGTGATCACGCACGCGCACCGTCCGGCCGGCATTCATCTGCTGATTGATTTTCACGGGATCGATCCGGCCCTGCTGACCGTGAGCGCCGATATCGACGCGCTGCTGCGCGCCGGCGCCGAGGCCGCGGGTGCGCGCATCTTGCACAGTCATTTCCACAGCTTCGGCGAGGCGATGGGAGTGACCGGCGTGGTGCTGCTGGCCGAGTCCCATATTTCGGTCCATACGTGGCCGGAGTACGGTTTCGCGGCGGCGGATATTTTCATGTGCGGCGATGCGCAGCCGCAGCTGGCGTTGCAGGTAATCGAGCTGGCGTTGAAGCCGACGTCGCGCGTGGTGCAGACCATTGAACGTGGCGTGGCCACTCCCGTTGGCCTGTCGATTATCGATAAACCAAGCGCCGTCGTCCCCGCGCAGTGAAGTGACCCAAGATCGATAACCCAAGCGCCGTCGTCCCCGCGCAGGCGGGGACCCAAGTTCGTGCCGGAGCCATAGGCTGATCGAGGTACTTGGGTCCCCGCCTGCGCGGGGACGACGGTCTGAAGTAGCGGGTTAAGTCACCGAAAAACTGAACATCCGCCGCAATCTCTGCCCCGGCGCCAGCATCGTCAAGCCATGCCTTGCCGGCCCACCGGCCATGTTATGCGCGTTGATCAGGTGATCCACCGGTTCGAAGCAGAAAAAATCCCCGCCGGCCGGCGCATACACAATGTAGTACCCGCTATCAGCGGCGATCGCGAGGTTCAAGCCGCTCTCGGGCCAGTGAATGCGCGCCTGCCCATCCCAGCCCTCGAACACATTGTCGATCAAGCCATCAGGCAGCGCGCAGGCACGGTCGAACGACCATGCCTGCGGGATCGCTTCCGCATGCGAGGGCAGCTTGTCGGCACCGGCCATCCACACGCTGCGCGCCGCCGCCTGCAAGATCGTGCCAGGACTGCGCGGCATCCACGGATGTAAGCCCAGACCGAACGGCAGCGCCAGTGCGCCGGTATTGGTCACTTCCAGCGTCACCACCAGAGAATTACCGCGCAAGGCGTATTCGAGCGAGGCGCGATACGAGAATGGCACGCCATCGCGGCGCTCCAGCATCAGCAGCACCTGGCTGGCCGAATGGAACGCCACCGTCCATGGCCGCTGCCAGCCCTCGCCATGAATCGGAAACGGATCGCCTTCGCGGTTGGGCGCGATGTCGTAACGCTCACCGCCATACGAAAAACCACCCGCCATCCGGTTCGACCACGGCACCAGCGGAAAGCAGGCCAATTGATTAGGACGGGGCGCCGCATCGCCCCCGCCATACGGCCGCAGTACCGGAACCGGCGTGCCGCCACCTGTCCAGTCCAGACGCGACAAGGCGCCACCGAAACCCGGAAGGATTTCGGCGGAGAGCTGCGCGTTACGCAGAACCAGCGACGGCAGGCTAGTTATATTGCGGCCCGGTCAAAAGAAAACCGCCACCCTGGAAGGTAATGGTGATGTCGTCGGCCGGCGCGTAGTTGCCGCTATCGGGGAACTTGTGCTCGAACTGGGTCGAGCTGTCCTTGGCCACGAAACCGAGGTGGCGCGATTTGCGGTCGTCCCACCATTTGGCCTTGTTGTCCGACACGCCGAAGGCGATGGTATGGCCCACGCGCGCGGCAAACAGCGAGCAGCGCAGCGCTTCGACCAGGTCGTCGGCGCTAAGGTAGGTGATCATCATGCGCGGATTGGCCGGCTCGGGGAAGCAGGAGCCGATGCGCAGGCATACGGTTTCGATGCCGAAGCGGTCGTAGTAGTAGCGCGACAGCGATTCGCCGAACACCTTGCTGACGCCGTACATGCCATCAGGGCGCGGCGGCATGTCGGCGTCGACCAGGTCGGTGGTCTTGTAGAAGCCCATCGTGTGGTTCGAGCTGGCAAACACCACACGCTTGACGCCGCACTTGTGAATCGCTTCGTACAGATTGGCCATGCCGAGAATATTGGCTTGCATGATCGCGTCGAACGGCGCTTCGGTCGAAATGCCGCCGAAGTGCAGCACCGCGTCCACGCCTTCCATCAGCGCCAGCACGGCGGCTTTGTCGGCCAGGTCGCACTGGACCACTTCTTCGCCCTCGCCGGCCGGGCCGACATCGGCCAGGTCGGACAGGCGGACGATGTCGGCCCATGGTTTGATGCGGTCGCGCAGCAGGCGTCCGAGGCCGCCGGCGGCGCCGGTCAGCAGAATGCGTTTGAATGGTTTGCTCATGATCAGGTCACCGGTGCAGGATTGAAAAGGGTCAGGGCATTGTGCAGCTTCCAGTGTTCGGCCCAGGTCTTGCTGCCGCTGGCGACATCGAGCATCAGCTTGAACAATTCCCAGCCGACGTCTTCGATGCTCGCTTCGCCACTGGCGATGCGGCCCGCATTCACGTCCATCAGGTCGTGCCAGCGGCGCGCCAGGTCGTTGCGCGTGGCGACCTTGATGACCGGGCATTCGGCCAGGCCGTAAGGCGTGCCGCGGCCCGTGGTGAACACATGGATATTCATCCCCGCCGCCAGCTGCAATGTACCGCAGATGAAGTCGCTGGCGGGGGTGGCTGCGTAAATCAGCCCCTTCTGTTTGAGTTTCTCGCCGGGCGAAAGCACGCCAGTGATCGCGGACGATCCCGACTTGACGATCGATCCCATCGCCTTTTCGACGATGTTCGACAGCCCGCCCTTCTTGTTACCCGGCGTGGTGTTGGCGCTGCGGTCGACGCCGCCGCGCGTGAGGTAAGCGTCGTACCAGGCCATTTCGCGGATCATGGCGTCGGCCACGTCGGCGTTGGCGGCGCGCGAAGTCAGCTGGTCGATCCCGTCGCGCACTTCCGTCACTTCCGAGAACATCACGGTGGCGCCGGCGCGCACCAGCAGGTCGGTCGCGTAGCCCACCGCCGGATTGGCCGTCACGCCCGAAAACGCATCGCTGCCGCCGCACTGCACGCCCACCACCAGGTCCGACGCCGGGCAGGTTTCGCGCTGGCGCGCGTTGAGAGCCTGCAGCTGGACCTCGGCGGTGCGCATGATCGAATCGATCATCGACTGGAAGCCCACGTGGCCCTCGTCCTGCAGGCACACGTGCGCCGGATCGGCGCCACTCAGGATCGGGATCGAGCCCTTCGGGAACAGGCGCGCCGGCTGCAGCTTTTCGCAGCCCAGGCTGACCACCATCGCCTGGCCGCCGAAGTTCGGGTTCTGGGTGATGTTGCGCAGCGTGCGGATCGGGATTTCGGCGCCCGGCGCATCGATCGCCACGCCGCAGCCGTAGGTATGTTCGAGGCCGACCACGTCGTCCACGTTCGGGTAGCGCGGCAGCAGTTCGCTCTTGATGCGCTTGACCGCATGTTCGACCACGCCGGAGACGCATTGCACGGTGGTGGTGATGGCCAGGATATTACGCGTGCCGACCGAGCCGTCGGCGTTCCTGAAGCCCTGGAAGGTATAGCCCTCCAGCGGCGCCATGACCGGTGCGGCACGGGTGGCGATCGGCAGCCCTTCGAGTTCGCGCGCGGCCGGCATGCGCAGCACCGCTTCCGAAATCCAGCTTCCTTTCGGCAGCGCGCGCGCGGCGAAACCGATGGTGACGTTGTAGCGGATGACGGCATCGCCCTCGGCAAAGTCGGCCAGGGCCACTTTATGACCCTGCGGCACCGCGTCGACCAGCACCAGCCCGTCCGGAAACACTGTCCCCGCCGGCAAGCCGCCGTCGTTCACCACGATGGCGACATTGTCGCCCGCGTGCATGCGGATATGGAGCGGTGTTTTTTCCGGTGTCGTCATTTTGGTAGCCTTGTCTGCCCGCCCCCGCATGAGCCCGGGAAATGCGGACGCCTTGCGGTCGGTTTTGGTAAGTATGCCAGCAAACTATAAAATCGGCTAGTCCAATTCAAGTTATTGGTCTGACCAATTTAACTTTTCCGCCAAAAATGGTCAGGGCGGTCCGGCCGCGTTGCACGCTTGGCCGCAGAGGGGCTTGAGCCGATATAATTGCTGCCTGATTTGCAACAAGGCACACACAATGACTCAAGCATTTTCGGGCATGCCCAAGGCGCTCGGCCACATCCGCGTACTCGATTTGTCGCGCGTGCTGGCCGGTCCCTGGTGCTCCCAGAACCTGGCCGATCTCGGCGCCGATGTAATCAAGATCGAACGTCCCGGCGTGGGCGACGACACCCGCGCCTGGGGCCCGCCGTACGCGCGCGACGCCGACGGCAATAACACCAGCGAGGCGGCCTACTTCCTGACCGCGAACCGCGGCAAACGTTCCGTCACGGTCGATATTGCCACTCCCGAAGGCCAGGCGCTGATCCGCGACCTCGCGCGCGAGGCCGACGTGGTGCTGGAAAACTACAAGGTCGGGCAGCTGAAGCGCTACGGCCTCAATTACGCCAGCCTGAAAGAGATCAAGCCGGACCTGGTGTACTGCTCGGTGACAGGGTTTGGCCAGGACGGGCCGTATGCGCACCGCGCCGGCTACGACTTCCTGATCCAGGGCATGGGCGGACTGATGTCGGTGACGGGCGAGCGCGACGACCTGCCCGGCGGCGGCCCGCAAAAGGCCGGCGTGGCGCTGACCGATCTGATGACCGGCATGTACGCCACGGTGGCGGTGCTGGCCGCGCTCACGCACCGCGACCGCACCGGCCAAGGCCAGTACATCGACATGGCGCTGCTCGACACGCAGGTGGCGATGCTGGCCAATGTGGGCAGCAATTACCTTAACAGCGGCAAGGCGCCCAAGCGCTGGGGCAATGCGCATGCCAACATCGTGCCGTATCAGACGTTTGCTTGCGCCGATGGGCACATCATCGTCGCGACCGGGAACGATGGGCAGTATCAGAAGTTCGTGGAAGCGGGCGGGCGGCCCGAGTTGGCAGTCGATGCGCGCTTCGTCACCAATCCGCTGCGCGTGCAGCACCGCGATGTGCTGGTGCCGCTGCTGGCGGAGATGGTCGGCACGCGCACGCGCGACGAGTGGATTGCGCAGCTCGAAGCGGTCGGCGTGCCGTGCGGGCCGATCAACGATGTCGGTGAAGTGTTCGAGAACGAACAGGTGAAAGCGCGCGGCGTGGCCATCGAGATGGATCATCCGGCGGCGGGCAAGGTGAAGCTGGTGCGCAGCCCGATGAAGCTCTCGCTCACGCCAGCGCAGGCCGATTTGCCGCCGCCGATGCTGGGGCAGCATACCGATGAAGTGCTGCGCGATTTGCTGGGACGCAGCGAAGAGGAGATTGCGGCGTTGCGAGCGAAAGGTGCGATTTAATTACCTGCCGTAGTTTAAACTTGGACCTGACCACTGCAGTCGGATGAGTTAAAGCCGCCGTCGGCCCGCTATCGGCCAAAAGCAGCCGTTTAGAATTCGTCGATGCAGTATCTCTACAGTGATTGAACAACATGCACACACAGAAATTTGCACTTACTGCTGATCAAATCAAGCCGCTGGCTACCGGTCGAGGTGGCTGTATTGCTACGGATAAGATCACCGTGGAAGGTTTCCCAGTGGGATATATGGTGCGAGAGCCGACTTCTCGTCCGCAAGACAGCGGTTGGTGTTTCATGGGCGGCGACGAGACGCAGGAGTACATGGATGATCCATCGCATCACGGCATCTATGACGTGAACACCATTGCAAATTATTCTCCAGATATCACTCCCTTGCTTGATGCCCCTCCATGCAGTGCGTTTGCCAGGGATGCGGTCAGCGGCAAGCTTGTGCAGGTCCAATATGAGGCGCCGCTGGAATAACAGCTTTCGCTTCGGGTCGCGAGTCGCCTGTCGCGACAGGCCGGAGTCGGCCAGAAGCCGCCATCGGTGGACGGCCATTTCTATAACAACTTAGGTCACTTCATGCCACAGACCCTGTACTGCTGGAGATGTCGAACAGATATCCCAATGCTTACCGACGCTGAGTGGGCGGTCGTTTCGCCAGAGTTAGAAAATGGCGTGGAGCAGATCAAGGCGTATCGAGAGAAGAACCATTGCTCGCTTGCCCAGGCAAGAACTAAGGGGTTTGGTCAAAAGGCATTGGAGCTATACGAGAAAATTACAGGTTTCAAGGAAACAAATCCCGACGCATTGTTTCATCATCGGCTGAGCATTTACGGACCATCATGTGGAACTTGTCACAAACCACTTAGGACACCACAGGCCAGCTCTTGCGCCGCATGCGGATCAAGCCGAAATCCAGCACGGCAATGACGGTCAATAGTCGGCCAAGTGCGGCGAGATAGGCGCGTGGCTACGGCCTGCACTTAGAATGCCGGATTACCCCTTTCCCTTTCATCAAGCATGGAAACCATCAGCATCCCGCCCGGCAGCATCAATCTGCGCGACGACCGCAAGCAACAGAGCTGGGTGGTCGCGCTCGCGCCCTTCGCGCTCGGCAAGTATCCCGTCACGCGGGCGCAATACGCCCAGTTGAGCGGGGGCGCGCCAGAGCCAGGCTCAACAGCCCAGCACCCCGTGGTGAATGTCTCCTGGATCGATGCTGTGCGCTACTGCAACCTGCTGTCATTGTCCCAGGGGTTGGCAACGTCGTACGCGATCGCAGCCGATGGCCAGGCGGTCACGCTCCTGCCAGAAGCGCGCGGCTATCGGCTTCCCACCGAGGCACAATGGGAGTATGCCTGCCGCGCCGGCACCCGGGAACCGCGCTACGGCGAACTCGATGACATCGCCTGGTACCGCGGCAATGCTGCGGGCGCGTCCCAGCCGGTCGGCCTCAAAGCGGCGAACGCCTGGGGGCTGCATGACATGCTGGGCAATGTGTGGGAATGGTGCGAGGACCTGTATGACCCCGAGGTGTACGGCGAGTACCGGGTCTTTCGCGGCGGGGGCTGGGACGATCTGGAGCGCAGCTGCCTGGTCACCAACCGGCGCCGCAGCCATCCGACCTTCGCCATCGATGACCTTGGTTTCCGGGTGGCGCGCCCGGCTTGACGGTCCGCTTTGGGGCGGAAGCTGTCGATCACCGTATGCCCCGTGTCGGATTGCGTGTGAGGTATCACAAAAATTACCCCAACCGTCGATCCCGCGCAGGAAACGGCGCGCTTACGCGACCTTCAAGTTGACCGCCTCAATCGGCGCCAACCCGCGCAAACGCAGCGCAATCGCCAGCGCCAGGCCGAGCGCCAGCGCCAGCAGGCCCACCACCCCGTTCCACCCGGCCCCGCTCCACACCAGCCCCGATACCGACCCGATCACGCTCGATCCGATGTAGTAAAAGAACAGGTACATGGCCGACGCCAGCGCCTGCGGCGCCCTCGCCCGCCGTCCCACCCAGCTGCTGGTCACCGAATGGGTGCCGAAAAAACCGAACGTGAACAAGCTCATACCCGCCAGGATCAGCAGCAGACGGCTGGACAGGGTGAGAACCAGCCCGGCCAGCATGATCGTCATCACCATCCACAACACATTGCGCCGGCCGATGCGGTCGGCCAGCCGGCCCGCCCAGACGGAACTGAACATCCCGATCAGATACAGCACCGACAGCGCCCCCACCGCACTCTGGCTCATATTGAATGGCGCGGCCAGCATGCGGTAGCCGATGTAGTTATACAGGCTCACGAACACACCCATCACCAGGAAGCCGAGCCCAAACAGCCACGGCATGCCGTCATCGCGCAGGTGCGTGCGGGCGCCTTCCAGCAAACCACGCAGCCCGGGTTTACCGCCTCTGAAATTGCGCGACTCCGGCAAACTGCGCGCGAACTCCCATGCCGCATACAGGCCGGCGGCGCCCATCAGCCCCAGCGCCAGGCGCCACGAGTAATGGTCGCTGGCCACGGAAGCGACCACCCTCCCCGCCATGCCGCCGAGCGCGGTGCCGCTGATATACAGGCCCATGGACAGGCCCAGCGACGGCCCCTCGATCTCCTCGCTCAGGTAAGCCATGGCGACGGCCGGCATGCCGCCCAGCGAAAAACCGAGCAAGGCGCGCAGCACCAGCAACTGGGCGTAGTTCTGGGCCAGCGCGGTCAGCACCGTGAAACCGGCGGCGGCCACCAGGGCGAACGTCATCAGCTTCTTGCGACCAATGCGGTCCGACAGGGCGCCGCTGATCACCAGCGACACCGCCAGCGCCAGCGTGGCAATCGACAGCGACCAGCTGCTCTGGGCTGGCGTGAGCGCGAACTGGTGCGCCAGCAGGGGCATGAGCGGCTGCACCGAATACAGCAGCGCGAAGGCGGAAAAGCCGCCGCACAGCATGGCGCGGTTGATCCGTTTGAAGGCGGGAGAACCGGCGGTGACGACGCTGGAAGACATGATGAGCAACCCGAAGTGAATAGACTGAAGCCATCTTAGGTTTGCGCTTTTATACTGTCCAATATATATTTAAGTCGTTTCTCATACATCGAATCGATTACAGACATGGAATTTCGCCAGCTCCGCTACTTCATCGCCGTGGCCGAGGAACTGCATTTCACGCGCGCGGCCGAGCGCCTGCACATCGGCCAGCCCCCGCTCAGCCACGCCATCCAGTTGCTGGAAGCGGATGTCGGCGCGCAGCTGTTCGAGCGCACCAAGCGCTGGGTCAGGCTGACCGAAGCCGGGCGATTGTTCCTGGACGATGCACGCCGCATCGTGGCCTTGTCGGAGCAGGCCACGGCCACCGCGCGCCGGGCCGAGCGCGGCGAGGCGGGCGAACTGCGCATCGGCTTCACGTTCTCGACGCCGCTCACGCCCCTGTTTGCGAACGTGATCAACCGCTACCGCCAGCGGTATCCGGCGGTGACGCTGACCTTGCACGAAATGGCCACCGTGCCGCAGCTCGACGCGCTGGCGCGGCGCGCGCTCGACTTGGGATTCGTGCGACCGCCCGAGAACGGACTGCCCGAGAACATCGGCCTGACGGCGCTGCGCGAGGACCCGCTGGTGGCGGTGCTGCCGACCGGCCTGGCCCTGGCGCGCAAACAGGCGGTCGCGCTCAGCGAGATGGCAGAACTGCCGTTCGTGATGTATCCGCATAGCGCGGGGACGGGGATTTATCCGCAGATTTTCAGGCTGTGCAGGGATGCGGGCTTCGTGCCGAGGGTGGAGCAGACGGCGGGGGAAGCGTCGACCATCATCGGGCTGGTGGCGGCGGGGTGCGGGGTGTCGGTGCTGCCAGGGTCGTTCGAGAGGATCAGGATGGATGGGGTGTGTTATCGGCCGTTGCTCGATCCGGCGGCGACGACGACCTTGCTGCTGGCGCAGAGGAAGGGCGAGCATGCCCCGTTGGTGCAGGCGTTTTTGGCGCTGGCGACGGAGGCGGCTCTTTTGAGTTAGCCTCCGCTCCGTCGTTCCCGCCTCTCCAGGAACTGGCGATTCGACTCGATGGCGTTAGGTTCAGCGGTTTCTGACCACAAACTTCAAGACCGTCTTTCCCGCGCAGGCGGGAATCCAAGTTTCAATGAGCCGCCTGCAACTGCGCTACGGAATTGGATTCCCGCCTGCGCGGGAATGACGAAGCTTGCGGTATCGGCATTTACCCCGGGACTTGCCTTGTTCCACGGAATTCGAGGAGTTTCTTGGAAACTGGGACCTGCGCGGGAACGACGGTCTTAAGGGTAGCGAAGATTAGCCATCAACCGTAATCCGCATCCAGCTCCGACCCCGCATAATTCTCGAACTCCGCAAACAAGGTCTTCATCGCCGTGCGCGTACGAATTTTCTGGATGACGGTGCAATTGGTCCGATACGACGCAATCCGCTCCGCGATCACCGGCTGGTGCTGCACCGGCACCTGCTTCATCAGCGCCGCCCAGCCCTCCTCGTAATCCGGCTTGTTCTTGCGTACCGATTTCACCAAACGCTCGAAATCGGCCTGCCCCGTGCGCGCCACGATCCGTCCGCCGCCTTCGATCGCGAAAATGATCGCTACCGCAATCACGCCTTCCGCGTTCAGATCGGCGTCGTTGATCGGCCCCGCGTAATGGTGGCGCCGCAGCCAGCCGGCCGCGCGCACGATCGCCTGCACCGCCTTGCGCTGTTTGTACTGCACTTCGAACTTCTCGTACCCGGCCCAGTTCTGATGCGGATCGGCGCTGCAGATGTCGACGAACAAATCCTTCAGGCGCCGCTGCGCGTACACCGGGTCCTGGTCGTATTCGCCCACCAGCGAATCCTCGGGCAAGGCGGCCAGGTCGCGCACCATGCGAAAACCCGCCTGGAACGCATGCTCGGCCCCGTGCTCGATCAGGAAATCGAGCGCCGCTTCGTCGCCCTCGTGCATCAGCTCATGCTCCAGCCCCAGCGACACGCAGCCCACCGTCAGCAGCAAGGCTTTCTGGATGCCTTCGGCGGTGCGGTCGTTGGTGAACTTTTCGGCCACCATGGCGGTGATGCCGGCCAGCTCGTCGGCCAGGATCACCGACTCGTCGCCGATCTCGCGCGCAGACAGGCAACGGATCGCCCGCACCAGCCGCGGCAGGCGTTCGACGACGATGGCGGGCAGCATAGTCTGCGCCGCCTCCATCACGAGAAGATTCCCGTGCCGATGCTCTTGCGCACGCCGCGCTTGGGCACGTTGCTGCGCGACGATGGCACCTGCTTGCGCAAGCGGTACAGCAATTCCTTGGTCGATCGCTGCAGGAATTTCTGCTCTTCGTCCGGATCGTCGTTGTACTCGGCGTCAGCCAGGTCGCCGCTGTGGCGGAAGTCGGGGAACAGCTCGAACAAGGCACGGTCCCAGCCATCTTCGCTGGCCTTGGCCAGTTCGATCGCCAATGGCGCCACGTCGCTGTCGGACGAGGTCTGGCTGGTGATGTACGGGCCCTTGGCCAGCACTTCGCCGGCCAGTTCCAGCATCTCTTTGGGCGCCATGGAGAACAGGATCGCGAACACGGTCGCGCCGTGGTCGGTGGCCGAGGCTTCGGCCAGCAGCTCCTGGCGGCGCTCCGGGTCGTCGGCCGAAAAGACGATGCCGTGCACATGCGCGAACAGGGTCTCGGCGACGCGCTCAGGGTCGTCTTCGATCATGTCGTCCGACCAGGTGGCGGCGAAAAACGCCAGGCTGTCGGCCCACGCCTTGGGCGGCACGAGCAGGGTGGCCAGCGAGGTCTTGCCGCCGTCAAAACCGGACAGGTGCAAGGCCGTTACCTGAGGGGCGAGCGAGGCGAGTACCTCGACCACGGCCAGGTCGCCATGCTGCTCGACCGCCTCGGAAAACGCATGCTCGGCATGCGACAGCGAACCGGCAAGCACCAGTTCGCTGATCTGTTTCGATAACGCGGGCAGATTGCTGTTTTCGCTCATGCTCAATCTCCTTCCTTGTCGAACATCTGGGCGAAGTCGTCGGTGACGCCTTCATCTTCGTCATCGTAACGGTCGTCGCCGTCATCGTCGCGCGAGAGCTGTTCGAGCGATTCGTCGTCCTCGTCCCACAGGCGCGGGTGCTTGAACAGGAATGCGGTGATGATGGCCTGGCGCGCCAGATCCGGGTGGTTCTCGGTCATGGCGTTGTACATGGCTTCGGCGTCGCCTTCGCAGGCGGCCATGGCGAACACTTTTTCCGGGCTGCCGCCTTCGTACTCGCCCGCTTCCGCCAGCAAGCCCTTGGGATTGCTGAAGGTGATGTGATCGACCAGCGCGAAGCTCATCATGTTGACGTCTTCGATGCCGCCGCCGCTGGCGTATTCGCTCACGAGCGCGCCGAGCATCATGTCGTAGTTCTTGCGGTTCGGCGGGTCGCCCAAAATGCCATCGATCTGGCCGCCGAGTTCGCGCGACTGGTAGGCAAATTCGGGATGTACTTTTCTCATTTTCTGATCCTGTTGGTAATGCGTATGACTGCGCTGATGAACTGCGCGTGGATGTGGGCGCGGAGTTGGGGGGCGGCGCTTACGCCGGCAGGGTCACGCCGTTCAGGCTGAACAACGAACGCCACAAGGCAAATGCCTCTTCCTCGGCATCGATGATGATGCGGTGGTTGACGCTCTGGTTGTATTCCTCGCGCTTGGCCGGGTCGGACAGGATTTCGTAAGCCTTGGTGATGCTCTTGAAACGCACTTCCGCACCGGGCGCGTCGTTGCGGTCCGGATGGAAACGCATCGCCAGCGAGCGGTAAACCTTCTTGATCTCGTCGTCGGTCGCATTCGGCGCCACGCCGAGGATGGTGTATAAATTGTCCACGGGAAACTCCTGCTGCCGAAACTGTAAAGCGAGATTATCCTATAGAACGGCATCGGCCGGGCGGAACGCGGGTGCCGGTACCAATACATGCCACGCTTCGAGTCTGACCCACGCCTATTCGGAATTGGATACACACCTATTTGCGTTAAAATGACACAACCTTATCATTCGCAAAGCATCTCTCCATGAGCAACGAAAAAAACACTGCGGCGCCGGCTGCGAATGCCCCGTCGCCGAACTTCCTGCGTGCCATCGTCGAGAACGACGTGGCCGCCGGCACCCACGCCCGCGAGGGCTTGCCTCCAGTTATTACCCGCTTCCCGCCGGAGCCCAACGGCTACCTGCACATCGGCCACGCCAAATCGATCTGCGTGAACTTCGGCCTGGCGCGCGACTACCAGGGCCGCTGCAACCTGCGTTTCGACGATACCAATCCGGCCAAGGAAGAACAGGAATACGTCGACACCATCATCGACAGCGTCAAGTGGCTCGGTTTCAGCTGGGAACAGAACGGCGATAGCCACCTGTACTACGCGAGCGACTATTTCGAGCGCCTGTACCTGATGGCCGAGTACCTGATCACGGCCGGCTACGCCTACGTGGACAGCCAGAGCGCCGACGACATCAAGAAGAACCGCGGCAACTTCGGCACGCCGGGCGTCAATTCGCCGTTCCGCGACCGCGCGCCGGAAGAATCGCTGGCGATGTTCCGTGACATGAAAGCCGGCAAGTACAAAGACGGCGAGCACATCCTGCGCATCAAGATGGCCGCCGATTCGATGGCCTCGCCCAACATGACCAACCGCGACCCGGCCATCTACCGGATCCGCCACGCGCACCATCACCGCACGGGCGACGCCTGGTGCATCTATCCGATGTACGACTTCACGCACCCGATTTCGGACGCGCTGGAAAACATCACCCATTCGGTCTGCACCCTCGAATTCCAGGACCACCGCCCGTTCTACGACTGGCTGCTGGCGACCCTGGCCGAAGGCGGCTTCTTCAAGCAGCCGGTGCCGCGCCAGTACGAATTCGCGCGCCTGAACCTGACCTACGTCGTCACCAGCAAGCGCAAGCTGCGCGACATGGTCGACGAAGGCATCGTGACGGGCTGGGACGATCCGCGCATGCCGACCATCGTCGGCCTGCGCCGGCGCGGCTACACGCCGGAAGCGATCCAGCTGTTCTGCGAGCGCATCGGCGTCTCGAAGGCCGACGGCTGGATCGACATGAGCACGCTGGAAGGCTGCCTGCGCGACGACCTCGACCCGAAAGCGCCGCGCGCCACCGCCGTGCTGCGTCCGCTGAAATTGATCATCGACAACTTCCCGGAAGGCGAGTCGGTCGAATGCAGCTCGCCGGTGCACCCGCACTTTCCGGAGCGCGGCCTGCGCACCTTCCCGATCACGCGCGAACTGTGGATCGAGCAGGATGACTTCATGGAGGTGCCGAGCAAGGGATACTTCCGGTACTTCCCGCCGATCGGCGACGCCCCCGGCAGCCGCGTGCGCTTGCGCCACGGCTACGTTACCGAGTGCACCGGCTACGACAAAGATGCTGCGGGCAACGTTACCGCCGTGCACGTTAAGTATTTCGAAGACAGCAAATCGGGTACCGAAGGTTCGAACACGTACAAGGTCAAAGGTAACATTCACTGGGTCAGCGCTGCCACCGCGCTGGAAGCGGAAGTGCGCCTGTACGACCGCCTGTTCACCGAGCCGCAGCCGGATGCGGGCGGACGCGACTGGAAGCCGTTCCTCAATCCGAACGCCCTGGAGGTGGTCACCGCCTACCTGGAGCCGGGCATGAGCGCGGCCGAAGCGGACCAGCGCTTCCAGTTCGAACGCCATGGCTACTTCGTCGCCGACCGCGTCGACTCCACGCCAGGGAAGCCGGTATTTAACAGAGTTACCACTTTGAAAGATAGCTGGGTCAAATAAACGTTGCCTAAACGCGACATTTTCGCCCCCCCGAATCCCGCCCCGGTGACTGCTGTGGCGGGATTCTTTCTATATTCAGACTTTTCCGATATCCATACCTAGCAGGGTCACTAGGTATTCTGACAACAAACTTCCGGTTAATGTAGATCAAACAATGCATCGCCATTTGCGGGTACCGAAAGGAATGCAACGCGCAATGCTTACTTTGAAGACAACTCTAAAAACATTCTCGACGGCACGTCCTGCCCTGTGGGTTGGCCTGCCCTTCTCGCTGGCGGTCGGCATGGTGCTTTACTTTGCGACCGCCAATTCTATTGAAGCGGACTCGCGCACCCGTTTCGCCGGCCTGGCGCAGAACGCCCGCAATACCATCAGCGCCCGCATCAAATCGTATACCGACGTGCTGCGCGGCACGGTCAGCGTATTCCAGATCAGCGAGCCGCTCACGCGCCGCCAGTTCCACGGCTACGTGCGCGGACTGGGACTGGCGAAAAACTTTCCCGCCATCGAGAACATCAATTTCGCCCAGCTGCTGCTCGACGCCGACCGCGAGGCCTATCTGCAGCGCATGCGCAGCGAACGCGCAGCCGATGGCACGGTGCTGGAAGACTTCACCATCACGCCGCCCGGCCGCCGCCCCTCCTACACCGTGGTCACCTTCGTCGAGCCGGAAGAACGCTGGGCCGCGACGCTGGGCTACGACATGTTCGCCAATCCGCTGATCATCGACACGCTGGCCAATCTGCGCGATACGGGCAAGCTGTTCACCTCCGGCTTGCCGATCGCCTTCATCTCGGGACCGAACCGCACCGGACTGGGCATGCGCCTGCCGGTGTACCGCCCGCTTGCGCCGACCGCCACGGTGGCGCAGCGGCGCGCTGCCTACATCGGCACGGTCGGCATTGCGTTCAGCGTGCAGAAACTGGTGCAGGGCGTGATCGACGACGTGCCGATCAGGAATGTGCGCATGATGCTGGTCGACAATGCCATTGGGCCCGACATGCGGCGCGGGCGCGTGCTGTTCGACACCGGCGGCGCCGGCGAGACCGTGCTGCCGTCTCTGCTGGCGCCGGCCCGCTTCAGCGCCACCTTGCCGATCGACTTCAACGGGCGCCAGTGGGATGCCACCTTCAGCGTGGCCGCCACCGAGCTGTACACGGGCTTCGAGGAATTCGCGCCGTGGCTGGCGATGATGGCCGGATCGATCAGCTCGATGCTCCTGTACGCGCTGTTCCATGCGCTGACCTCGTCGCGCCGGCGCGCGATCAAGATGGCCAAGGGCATGACGCGCGAACTGCGCGACAGCCAGGCCAAGCTGCAGCTGTCGCACCAGAACCTGCGCCGCCTGGCGGCCCATGCCGACCAGATCAAGGAAGGCGAGCGCAAGCGCATCGCGCGCGAAATCCATGATGACCTCGGGCAAAACCTGCTGGCGCTGCGCATCGAAGCGGACATGCTCAGTTCGCGCACGCGCGAGCGCCATCCGCGCCTGCATGCGCGCGCCCGCTCCACCCTGCAGCAAATCGACGCCACCATCAAGAGCGTGCGCCAGATCATCAACGACCTGCGTCCGAACGTGCTGGACCTGGGCTTGTCGGCGGCGGTGGAGTGGCAGATCGCCGAATTCAAGCGCCGTACCGGCATCGCCTGCGAGCTGATCGATGAACCGAAGGAAGTGGCGCTCAGCGACCACGCCGCCACGGCCTTCTTCCGCATCCTGCAGGAATCGCTGAGCAATATCGTGCGCCATGCGCAAGCGACCAGGGTCCGGGTTGAACTCAAGCTCAACGGCAATCGCCTGTCGATGACGGTGACCGACAACGGCATCGGCCTGCAGGCTGGCGAACGGGCCAAGGTCGGCTCGTTCGGCCTGGTCGGCATCGAAGAGCGGATCAGCATCCTCGGCGGTTCGTTCTCCATTTCCAGCAACGGCGGCGACGGCACCACGGTGTGCGTGAGCGTGCCCTTGCACAACGAACCTTCGCGCGGCGGCCCGTCCGGGGCAGTGGCCGGCAAAAGTGAATCGCATGCCGCGTTTGTCTGATGACGACGGGCATTGTCCTAAACAGAATCCTCCTGAATGACCTGCGGCACAGTCAGTGCATCCGCGATGCACTAGGAATTGCCCGAAATGATCATTGAGCTAAGTCAACAAGCTGAGTTTGGACCGGCGCAACATCCTCAAACAGTAACGGAAATCAATGTAATCGGGCAATTGATTTACCTGAAGAAATGAAAGAGTCAGTCGTTTTGCAGCAGCCGTAGTATCCGCAGATTCAAACAGGGATGTAGTCACATAAACCAATCACACTCTAAAAAAGAGGCTTAATCATGATGAACAACGACGCAATCAACGCAATTTCGGAACTCGATCTGGATCCAATCAAATTCAAGCTTACCCATGCCGATTCCGGCGAAGGCTGGTCGCAGGAAAAAGCCGATGCGGTGGAAGTGGAGTATCGGCGCTTTCTGTATCTGATGAAGATGTTCCCGGAACACGAAACCGCACCGATGATTGAAGTCGACATCTTCTGGCACTACCATATTCTGGACACCATGAAGTACGCGAAGGATTGCGAGCACGCGTTCGGCTACTTCCTGCACCACTATCCGTATGTGGGCATGAGCGGCGAAGCGGAAGATACGCAGTACCTGCAGGATTGCGGCAATAAAATGCGTGACCTGTATGAAAGCACGTTCGACGAGCCTTACGGCCAGCGCGCCGCGGCCTGGTGCACCCGCACCGCTGAAGCCGCCGCGCCGGTGGAAGCCGCCCCGCAGTCGGCATGGTGCACGCGCACCACCGAAGCCGCCGCGCCAATGGAAGCAGCCGCTGCGCAGTCGGCATGGTGCACGCGCGCCATTACTGAAGAAGTGAAGTCGGCGTGGTGCACACGGGTGTCGGAGGACCATGCCAAATCCGCCTGGTGTACACGCACGGTGTCGGCTGACACCAAGGCCGCATGGTGCACGAGGACCAGCGCCGACAGCGCCAAATCGGCATGGTGCACACGCACGGTGTCGGCTGAAACCAAGGCCGCATGGTGTACGAGGACCAGTGCCGACAGCGCCAAGTCGGCATGGTGCACACGCACGGTCTCCACCGACGCCAAGTCGGCATGGAGCACGAGGACCAATGCGGAAGCGGCCAAGTCGGCATGGTGCACACGCACGGTGTCCACCGACACCAAGGCGGCATGGTGCACGAGGACCAATACGGAAGCGGCCAAGTCGGCATGGTGCACGAGGACCAATACGGAAGCAGCCAAGTCGGCATGGTGCACACGCACGGTATCCACCGACGCCAAGTCGGCATGGTGCACGAGGACCAATACGGATGCGGCCAAGTCGGCATGGTGCACGAGGACCAATACGGAAGCAGCCAAGTCGGCATGGTGCACGCGGACCAGCGCAACGTCAGTCAGCGCGGCATGGTGTACGAAGGTGACGTCCGCCACGCCCCAGGCGGCATGGTGCACAAAAATCAGTGAACCGGATGACAGCGATACACTGGTGGTGAGCGCAGCCACACGCGAACTGCTGCAAGCGATCGCCCAGGGCGCACGGCAGTCAGTCTGAGCGTTTCACCGCGACGCATGACCAGCAGTGGGCAATCATCCGCGCGCCGGCGGGACCGCAGTCCCCGCCCCGCGGCAACGGATACGATCGCAACAGCATGTGCCGCAGTACCGCAAGGAGCAGCATCGCACCGGCAATCCGTGCCGGGAAGGCTGCTCAAGCCCCGCTGAACGGGGCGCCGGATATCCAATCAAGGGGCACACGGTGCCCCTTTTCTTTTGGGCCGCCTCAGGCGTTGATCGTGATGCTCACCGCCGGCACGCCCATCATCGCGCGCAATTCGCGGATGCTGAAATCGCTGATCTCATGCATGCGCAGCAGGATCGTCGCGCCAATCGGCAAGGTGCGATGGCGGATTTTGCTGATCACGGGCGGCGCCACTTCAAGCGCGCGCGACAGGGCTGCGTCGTTTTTGAGCTGCAAGCGTTCAATGATGGCATCGAGCACTTTGTTCGGATCGTAGGTAGGATCTTCCGGAAATCTGCGATTGGTCATGTTCTTCTATCTTTCCAAATTCGCACCGTGGCATATTCGCCAGTGCGCTGTCTTTACAGTCAATTAAGTATGCGGTGATGCCAAAAACAGACCGAATATGCGGCTGCCATAGCATAGGCGTGCATCATACACCTAAGTGTTGACATTCGCTCAACCAGTAGAACTCAGGCTCAATTAAATTTGTGCTTAAGGCAATATTTGGTGAGAATTGACGCGGCGCGCGGCGCGCCGGACAGGGGCAAACAGCCAGTCCAGCGCTACCTGGGTGGCCAAATGGCTGTAATTGGTGGGAATCAGATAGAATTGAACGAGCAAGCGCTCACTATCGGTGGGGGCGAGGCGCCAGCCCAGCTGGCGGCGGATCTCTTCGGGGGGCGGCGGCGGACGGCGCGCGCCTTCCCGCCTTGCCATGTAGGCGCGCACCTGTTCTTTGGTTGGCTGGATGATCCGATGTGGCATGGCGGTTGGCGCAAGTCAGCAATTGAGACGACACTGCACACGATACGGCCACGGAGACGCCAGAACTTGACGCCGGTCAAACGAGCGCAAGTCTGCGCCCATTGACAATCCGGTTTCTGCCTTATTTCTTCTGGCTTGCCAGATACAGGGTTTTGGCGTCCTGATGCGCACGGTCGACCGTGCGCATGGCTTCCTTCTCGTCATGCTCGACGAAAAAATCGGCGTCCTGCGCCTTCACGACCAGCTTGATCGCGGCGGCATCGCTCAGATTATACTTCTCCGTGATCAGGGTGGTTACTTCGTCAAGATATTCTTCGTAGGTCATCGTGCTTCCTTAGTGGGGACCGTCATTTTACCAGCGCCATCGCCGCCACCGCCGGCGCAACGTGCGGATAACGCAGGCGCACGCCCAGTTCGCGCTTGATGCGCGCGTTGCTCATGCGCCGCGACTCGGACATGAACGACAGCAACATAGGCGATACTTCAGCAACTAGTTGCGATCGCGCAACGCGAGGCGGCCGCGCCATCCCGAAGGCATCGGCCACGGTATCGAAATAATCGGCCATTTTCATCTGCGTATCGTCGACCGCGTGATAGATGCGGCCGGGCAATGTCCTGTACAAAGCCAGCGCCACGATGCGCGCCAAGTCGTCGGCGTGGATATGATTGGTAAACACATCCTCGGACGCCAGCAGCGCGGGCGTGCCCTGCTCCAGACGGCGCAGCGGCAACCGGTCGCGCGCATAAATGCCGGGCACGCGCAGGATCGCCAGGCGCGCGCCGCTGCGGCTGGCCCAGGCGCGCAGAACCCGTTCCGCGTCGACCCGGCGCAGCGCGCGCGGATTGCGCGGCGCCACGGTGCGCGTTTCATCGATCAGCGCACCGGCGCAGTCGCCGTACACACCGGTGGTACTGATGTAAACCATGCGCGCGCCTGCCGGCAGCACCGCGCACAGGTTGCGGGTACGGCGGTCGAGCGTGCCTTCCGTCTGCGGCGGCGCCATGTGCACCACCCAGTCCGCCAGGCCGGCCAGGCGTTTCAGGCTCGCAGGGCGGTCGATGTCGGCGATGATCGGGACCGCGCCGGCCGCGCGCAGTTCGGCGCAGCGCTCGGCGTTGCTGGTGACGGCGAACACGCGAAAGCGGGCACGCACCAGCGGCAAGAGGCGCATGCCGACATCGCCGCAGCCGAGAATGAGCAGGCGCGGCCGTTTGAAGGGGGAAATGGTGGTCATGTGAAATTGTTTGTCGTCAATGGCGTAGCCGGACAATATACAAGATAACCGTGGCGCCGGCAGGGCCCGCCGTCGAGGTTGATCCGGGCCCTGTCGCACCCGGCGAGCGCACCGGACCATGTAAAATACCAGCAACCCGTTGCTCGCGACAGTACCGGCGCGATCAACACCGATCATGTAGTTCCAATTGATGACGATGACACTATGACGTTTCAGATTACTGTCCAGCCGAGCGGCCACCAGTTTGCCTGCGAAGCGGACGAAACCGTGCTGGCGGCGGCGATCCGCGCCGGCATCGGCCTGCCCTACGGCTGCAAGAACGGCGCCTGCGGTTCCTGCAAGGGCAAGGTCGTCTCCGGCACGGTCGCGCACAAGGCGCACCAGCAGCGCGCCCTGAGCGAGGAAGAAAAAGCCGCCGGCTTCTCGCTGTTCTGCTGCGCCACCACCTCGGCCGACCTGGTCATCGAAGCGCGCGAAGTGGGCGGCAGCACCGATTATCCGGTGCGCAAGATGCCATCGCGCGTGGCCAGCATCGAAAAAGTCGCGCCGGACGTGGCCATCATCACCTTGCAGCTGCCGGCCAACGAAGCGCTGGCCTACCGCGCCGGGCAATACATCGAATTCCTGCTGCGCGACGGCAAGCGGCGCAGCTACAGCATGGCCAGCGCGCCCAGCCTGGCCGGTCCGCTGACCTTGCACATCCGCTACATGGCGGGCGGGCTATTTACCGAGCAGGTGTTCAACACCATGAAGGAGCGCGACATCCTGCGCTTCGAAGGCCCGTTCGGCACGTTTTACCTGCGCGAAGACACCGACAAGCCGATCGTGCTGCTGGCCTCGGGCACCGGGTTTGCCCCGGTCAAGGCGCTGGTCGAGCACCTGATCCACCTCGGCTCCACCCGTCCGGTCAGCCTGTACTGGGGCGGACGCCGCCCGGGCGACCTGTACATGAACGCGCTGTGCGAACAATGGGCCGCCACCCTGCCCGGCTTCCGCTACGTGCCGGTGGTCTCGCACGCCTTCCCGGAAGACCACTGGACCGGCCGTACCGGCTACGTGCACGCCGCGGTGATGCACGACCTGCCCGACCTGTCCGGCCATCAGGTGTATGCCTGCGGCGCCCCGGTGGTGGTCGAGGCTGCGCGGCGCGAGTATGTCGAGCAATGCCATTTGCCGGCCGACGAGTTCTACGCCGACGCCTTCACCAGCGAAGCCGACCTGGCCTAGCTGGCACCGGAGAACCGTATCGCCGTCCCCCTCGTCCTCGACCAGCATCTGTGCTTCAAGCTGTATTCGACCTCGCTGAAGATGACGCAGCTCTACAAGCCGCTGCTGACTTAACCGGGGTCAGACCTTGATGGCGCTAACTTAAGCTCCGTCATTCCTGCCATTGGCAGAAATGACTTCCCGCGCCAAGGCGGCACTCGGCGGGAAAGACGGTTTTGCAGTTTGTGGTCAGAAAACGGCTTAACTTAGCGGCATTAGGGTCAGACCTCGGAATCGAAACATTTTTGTTGCTAGTCGGAGGTAAGGCCCCGGTTAGAAAACTATTTGCGCTTGACTGCGGATGCGTCGAACTGGTCGCTGTTTTTGCCGGTCACGCCGCTGTAGAAACGCTGGATTTCAACCATGTCGACCGTGATGTCGCCGGTGGTGTGGAACATGCAGCCAATCCCGCCCGTCTTGCGCTTGAAGTCGAGGAAGGCGAGCGCGATCGGTACGTTGGCGCCGTGCGCAATGTGGTAAAAACCCGTCTTCCAGTGCGTGACCTTACCGCGCGTTCCTTCCGGCGCGACAATCACCGCCAGCCGCTCGCGCTTGGCAAACGCGTTGATCGTGTTCTGCACGGTGTTGTTCGACGCGCTGCGGTCGATCGGGATGCCGCCCAGCCAGCGCGACAGCCAGCCGATCGGCCAGGTAAACAGGCTCGACTTGGCCATCCAGTACACCCGCAAACGCAAGGCGAAACACACCATCAGCGTGATCGGGAAATCCCAGTTGCTCGTGTGTGGCGCGGCAATGAGCACGTACCGGGAATAGCCGGCAATCTGCTCCGGCGTCAGCCCGTCGGTACGCCACCCCATCAGCCGCAGCGTCAGGAGCGAGAATCCTCTCATCAAGGTGTTGACGACAGGTGTTTCAAATATGGTTTTCTGCATAAAACGATAACGGCAAGGAAGCGGCACAGCCAGCAGGGTCGGGAAACATCGTGCACAATACCATGCAGATTCCAGAAAGAATCATTTTACCCTACCCGCGTAGCCAGTCCCGAAAGTTCCTATGTCTGTGATGTCGCCGTCCAACGGTTTCAGTGTTTTGCGCCACCGTAATTTCTCGTTTTACCTCGGCGCGCGCGTGCTGGGAACCCTGGCGGTACAGATGCAGAGCGTGGCCATCGGTTGGCAGGTGTATCAGATGACGGGCAGCCTGTTCGATCTCGGTCTGATCGGCCTGGCGCAGTTCGCGCCTTTCCTGGTGTTGATTTTGCTCGCCGGCCATACAGCCGACCGCTACGACCGCCGCCGCATCATTATCCTGTGCCTGCTCACGCAATTGCTGTGCGGCCTGATGTTGCTGGCCTTTACGGCAAGCGGGGTGTCGGTGGTGTGGCCGGTGTTTGCCATCCTGGTGTTGTTCGGCAGCGCGCGCGCGTTCATGATGCCGGCCACCCAGGCGGTACTGCGCAATATGGTGCCCGATGAAAGTTTCAGCCAGGCGGTGGCACTGAGTTCGTCGGCGTTTCACGTGGCCGTGATCGCCGGTCCGGTGCTCGGCGGCTTGCTGTACATCTCGGGGCCGACCACGGTGTATCTGGCGGCCGCGACGCTACTGGTGCTGTCGGTGATCCTGATGTCGATGACGCACAGCGCGCCCCAGGTGGTCAACAAGGAGCCGGCCACCTGGCACACGGTGCTGGAAGGCTTGCGCTTCGTGTGGTCGCGCCCGATCATGCTGGGCGCCATTTCGCTCGATCTGTTCGCGGTGCTGTTCGGCGGCGCCACGGCGCTGCTGCCGGCCTACGCGCACGATGTGCTGCAGGTCGACGCGGTGGGACTGGGTTTCCTGCGCACCGCACCCGGCGTCGGCGCCGCGCTGTGCTCGGTTGCGCTGGCGTTTTATCCGATCCGCCGCCGCGTCGGCGCGTGGATGTTCGGCGGCGTGGCCATGTTCGGCGCGGCCACCCTGGTGCTGGGCTGGAGCGCCAGTTTCCCGGTCGCCCTGGGCGCCCTGTTCCTGCTCGGCGCCGGCGACATGGTCAGCGTGTACGTGCGCCATCTGCTGGTGCAGTTCGAAACGCCCGATGAAATCCGCGGCCGCGTGAGCGCGGTCAATGCAGTGTTCATCGGGGCATCCAACGAGCTCGGCGAATTCGAGTCGGGCCTGACCGCCGGCTGGTTCGGACTCACGCGCGCCATCCTGTTCGGCGGTGCCGCCACGCTGGCGGTCACGGCGATCTGGATCTTCAAGTTTCCGGTGCTCTCGCGCATGGACCGTTTTCCCCATCATGAGAAGGAAGAGACGGCGCTGCGTGACGGCAAGGCCGGCGCGTGAGCGTGCTGGCGGCCCATCTTCGGGCATTCGGTGCGCGCACCCCGGTGGAGGACGACGCGCCCTTCCTGGCGCGTCTGTACGCGTCCACGCGCCAGGACTTGCTCGGCAGCGGCCGCGCCGCCCCCACCCTGGCGGCGGCGCTGATCGCGATGCAGCAGCGCCTGCAGGCGGCCGATTACCGCGCACGCTTTCCGGATGCCATTTATCTGATTTTGCAGGAGGCCGGCGAGCCGGTGGCGCGCATCGTGGTCGCGCATGGCCGCGACGCGCTGCGCCTGGTCGATATCGCCCTGCTGCCGCCGGCACGCGGGCGCGGCACCGGCAGTGCCGTGCTGCGCGCGCTGCAGCAGTTCGCGGCCGAACGTCATCTGCCGCTGACCTTGTCCGTCCACCGCGGCAACCCGCAGGCACGCCGCCTGTACCTGGGACTGGGCTTCGCGATCGAGCGCGCCGACACCCACGCCGACGCCCTGCGCTGGCAAGCTGCATGACCCGATTTCATTTGCACTGAGCAATATCAAACAAAGGTGTAATATGAAGCCGTGTGCTTAACGTTGTGCCAACCCGGGCGCTGCGCAGCAACGCGCGCAGGCCGCACACGCAATAAGACCGGGGTTGTGCCAGTACCTTTATGAACAGCCGGGAGTGAGCTTATGCAAATCAACATCAATACCGATAAAACGATCGAACGTCATCAGGGCCTCGACGATCATGTGCAATCCGTGGTCTCCGCCGCCGTTCAGCGTTTTAGCGAACACATTACCCGTGTTGAAGTCCACCTCAGCGACGATAACAGCCAGAAATCCGCCGACGGCGGCAACCGCTGCCTGCTCGAAGCGCGCGTGACCGGCTACCAGCCGATCGCCGTGAGCGACCACTCGGTGCACCTGCACCAGGCAATCACCGGCGCTGCGGAAAAACTCAAGCGCGCGATCGACAGCGCCCTGGGCCGCCTGCACGACAAGCAGCTGCACGCGACACCGAAACTGGTGCCCGAGCCGGACGAAGTCAACGAGTAATTGCCATGTAATACGCCAGGGCCAGCGCCCTGCCCCCGCGGCAGGCTGGCCAGAGGCAACTCCAGCAAGACAGCCAGCCTGTCTTGCTGGCGCACGATCAGAACATCGACGCCGACTGTGCCAATGCGCGCAAGTAGCGCAAACCGGCCAGCGAACGGCTGCCGTACCACGACATCATTTCACCATCGATCACATGCACCGGCTTGCCGATCTGTTTTTCCAGCGCGTCCGCGTGGACGTCCGTGAAGCGGTAGGGTTCGGTCGACAGCAGCACGCCGTCGATGCGCGCCACCAGTTCATCGGACCAGTTGAAACGTGGGTAGCGCGTCGCCTCGCGCGTCGCGCCAGGCGACGCATCCTCCAGCTGTGGCACGCTCCAGCCGATCTCGGCCATCATGCGGGCGATGTAGGTGTCCGCCGAGACGCTCATCCACGGGTCTTGCCAGATGCAGTACAGCACCGTCGCCGGCCGTCCCTTGGGCAGCGCCTGCAGCGCCGCGTATTCTTCCTCGAAGGCGGCGCACCAGGCCGCGGCCTTGGCGTCGGCGCAAAAAATCCCGCCCATCAGCCGTGCCAGCGCCAAATTGTCGCGCGGCGCCACCGGATGGGTGACGACGATATTCGGCACAAATTCGGCCAGCGCTTCGACGGTCGGCTTTTCATTCTCGTCGATGTTGACCACCAGATGGGTGGGCGCGAGCTTGCGGATTTTTTCCAGGTTGACGTCCTTGGTGCCGCCGATCTTGGCAATGGCGGCGACCTGGGCGGCCGGATGGATGCAAAAGCCGGTGCGCCCGACCACTTGCCCGGCCAGGCCGAGCTCGCACAGCAATTCGGTAATCGAGGGCACCAGCGACACGATGCGTGCCGCCGGGTCGGGCTGATGGGGGGTGCCAAGGGCGTCAATGAAGTGCATGTCGTGGATGGTTCGATTCGAATGACGCTATTGGAACACTGATATGATGCAAACACCAATTGTTATAGCGGCGCACACCTGACCGGAGAAACTATTTTGGAACAGATCGGCACCTTCGCTGCATCAAGTTACACCATCCGGGACTTGCATTTGTTCCGCGACATTGACGACGAGCAGATCGCGCAAGCGCTGGCCGACTGCGCCGTGGTGCGCCTCGCGCCCGGGGCCAGGGTCGAGGATAGCAACCGTGCGCGCCTGTACATCCTGCTGCGCGGCGCGCTCGCGGTCGAGGCCGACACCCGCAACGGCATGGCCGACGGCACGGTCAGCAAGATCTTGCCGGGCGAGAGCGTGGGCGAGCAGTCGGTGCTGGACGAAGCGGCCAACCTGGCCTCGATCAGCGCGCTGGAAGAATCGGAGCTGCTGCTCATCGAAGGCGAACTGGTGTGGAAGCTGATCGACCAGTCGAACGGCCTGGCGCGCAACCTGCTGCGCCTGCTGTCGTTCCGCATCCGGGCCGCCAATGCGCTGCTGCGGCGGCGCCAGAAGCTGGGCGAATTTTACCGCCAGCTGTCGATGAACGATGGCCTGACCGGCATGTACAACCGGGCCTGGATGAACGACATGCTGCCCAAGCTGATCGCCACCGCGCACCGCGCCGGCACGCCGCTGGCGCTGGTGATGCTCGACCTGGATCATTTCAAGCGCTTCAACGATACCCACGGTCACCTGGCCGGCGACGACGCCCTGCGCGCGGCGGCCGACGTGATTTCGACGGCGCTGCGCCCGTCCGATTTCGCGCTGCGCTACGGCGGCGAGGAATTGATGGTGATCCTGCCCGAAACGCCGGAACCGCTGGCGCTGATGGTGGCCGAGCGGCTGTGCTCGCGCATGCGCGAGGCGCCGATTTTCCGCGACATGCGCATTCCGCTGCCGCACATCACGGCTTCGTTCGGGGTGGCCTTGCTGGAAACGGGCATGGATGACAGCGCGCTGATCGCGGCGGCAGACGCGGCCATGTACCGCGCCAAGGAAGGCGGACGCAACCGCGTCGCGCGCTGAAGTACGGCGCCGCGCGCTCAATCCAGGCCCCGGCGCGGCGCCAATCTGTGTACCATATGGGTCCGCCCCTGATGCGGTTGACGCCTGCCCCAAAATGCAGCGCCGTCATTCCCGCGTAGGCGGGAATGACGGATCTTAGTGCTACTTATTGATCGAAGTTCCATGACCACCCATACCTTTCTCTGGCACGACTACGAAACCTTCGGCGCCCAGCCGCGCCGCGACCGTCCTGCGCAGTTCGCAGCGATCCGCACCGATGCCAACCTCAATGAAATCGGCGAGCCGATCATGCTGTACTGCCAGCCGGCGCCGGATTTCCTGCCGGACCCGCAGTCCTGCCTGATCACCGGCATCACGCCGCAGCAATGCCTTGAACTGGGCGTGCCCGAGCACAAGTTCGCGGCCACCATCGAGGCGGCCTTCAGCCAGGCGGGCACGATCGGGGTCGGGTACAACACGATTCGCTTCGACGATGAAATCACGCGCTTCCTGTTCTGGCGCAATCTGATCGATCCGTACGCGCGCGAGTGGCAGCACAATTGCGGGCGCTGGGACTTGCTCGACGTGGTGCGCATGACGTACGCGCTGCGCCCGGAAGGCATCGAATGGCCGCTGCGCGAAGATGGCAAGCCGAGTTTCAAGCTGGAGCACCTGGCCAAGGCCAACGGTTTGCTGCACGAGACGGCGCACGATGCGCTGTCGGACGTGCGCGCCACCATTGCGCTGGCGCGCCTGATCCGCGATAAACAGCCGAAGCTGTTCGACTTTTGCCTGGCGCTGCACAAGAAAGACAAGGTCGCGTCGGAAATGGGCATGCATCTGGCGGCGGCGCAGCGCCAGCCGTTCCTGCACGTGTCGGGCATGTTCCCGACCGAGCGCGGCTGCATCGGGCTGGTATGGCCGCTGGCGACCCATCCGACCAACAAGAATGAAGTGCTGGTGTGGGATTGCAGCCACGACCCGGCCGAGCTGTTCGGACTCGATGCGGAAACGATCCGCCTGCGCATGTTCACGCGTTCGGCCGATTTGCCGGAAGGCGTGACGCGCTTGCCGATCAAGAGCATTCACCTGAACAAGTCACCGATGCTGGTGGGGAATCTCAAGACCCTGAGCGCGGCGATGGCGGAAAAGTGGGGCATCGATATCGAGCAGGGACGCGCGTTCGCGGCGGTGGCGGCAGCCGGGCCGGATATGGGGGCCTTGTGGACGCAGGTGTATCAGCGTCCGGGTGCGCAGGAAGCGGTCGATGTGGATGAGGATCTGTATGGCGGGTTCATCGGCAATGGCGACCGGCGCAAGCTGGAGTCGCTGCGGACGGAAACGCCCGAGAAGCTGGCCAAGGCCCGGCCGTCGTTCGAGGATCAGCGGCTGGTGGAACTGGTGTTCCGCTACCGCGCGCGCAATTTCCCGGAGTTGCTGAACGAAGCTGAAGCGCAGCAGTGGGAAGAGCACCGCGCCGCCAAGCTGTTCGACGGACAAGGCGGGGCGAGGACGATCGAGCAGTTGTTTGCCGAGATCGATACGCTGTCGGAAGATGCCGACGAGCGCGCGGAGGAGATTTTGGGGACCTTGTACGATTATGCGGAGGCGATTGCGCCGAGCAGGTATTAGCCGTCCTGTGGTTTCCAGGCCACCACCGCATCGTTCCCGCGCAGGCGGGAACCCAAGTTTGTTTATCTGCTAGTGGCTTCGGTACGGACTTGGGTTCCCGCCGAGTGCCGCCTTGGCGCGGAAACGACGAGCTTATGGCAGGAACGACGATCTAGCGATACAAATTAATCGCGTCGCGCGTCTCCAGCGCCACCCTGCGCGCTGCCGCGGCGAAATCCTCACTCCCCTGCGGCGTGGCATACAAAATCGCGCGCGAGGAATTGATCATCATGCCGGCGCCGCCGGCCGTACGGCCCGATTTCACGGTCGCTTCCACATCCCCGCCCTGCGCGCCGACACCCGGCACCAGCAGCGGCATCTCACCCACGATCGCGCGCACCTGCGCCAGTTCCTCCGGAAAGGTCGCGCCCACCACCAGCGCGCACTGCCCGTTCCTGTTCCACTTGTCGGCCACCATGCGCGCCACGTGCTGGTACAAGGGCTTGCCGTCGGCCATCAGGAACTGCAAATCCGATCCGCCCGGATTCGAGGTGCGGCACAGCACGATGGCGCCGCGGTCGGTCCACTCCATGTACGGCTCGACCGAATCGAAACCCATGTACGGGTTGACCGTCACCGCATCGGCCCCGTAGCGGTCGAACGCTTCGCGCGCGTACTGGCGCGCGGTGGCGCCGATGTCGCCGCGCTTGGCGTCGAGAATCAGGGGAATGTGCGGATAATGCTGGCGCGCGTACGCGCAAATGCGCTCGAGCTGGCCTTCGGCGCCGAGCGCGGCAAAGTAGGCGATCTGCGGCTTGAACGAGCACGCCAGATCCGCCGTGGCATCGATGATCTCCTTGCAGAACAGGAAAATCGCATCGGGCTCGCTGGCCAGTTGCGCCGGGAAACGGGCGAGATCGGGGTCGAGGCCCACGCACAGCAGGGAATTGTTGGTGGTCCAGGCGGCGGACAGCTTGTTGATAAAGTTCACAGGACAGCCTCGTAGTCGATTACAAACCCGTCATTGTAGCGCGTCCCATGCCCCTCCCCGCCCGGTACCACGCACGTTTGAAAAGTCATCGTGTTGGCATTTAGGGTATATTTTTGACCATTCGACAACTTGCTACGGACGGAAATACCATGACAAACACTGCATTCGCACGCTGCGCCCGGGTGCTGCTGACCCTGGCACTCACAGGGACGCTCCTGTCCGGCTGCGGCTACAACGAGTTCCAGACCAAGGATGAGGCCAGCAAGGCCGCCTGGGGCGAAGTGGTCAACCAGTACCAGCGCCGCGCCGATCTGATTCCGAATCTGGTCAATACGGTCAAGGGCTATGCCAACCACGAAAAGGAAACGCTGGAGTCGGTCACGCGCGCACGCGCCGCGGCCACCAGTTTCCAGATCACGCCCGAGGTGTTGAACAATCCGGAAGCGTTCAAGAAATTCCAGCAGGTGCAGGGCGAGCTGTCGGGCGCCTTGTCGCGCCTGATGGTGGTGGCGGAGAAATATCCGGACCTGAAGGCCGATGCCAGCTTCCGCGACCTGCAGTCGCAGCTCGAAGGCACCGAGAACCGCATCACCGTCGCGCGCCAGCGCTACATCGTCACCGTGCAGGAATACAACGTTCAGGTGCGCAAGTTCCCGACCAATCTGACCGCGATGATGTTCGGCTATGAAGTCAAGCCATCGTTCACCGTCGAGAACGAAAAAGCGATTTCGACCGCCCCGACCGTCAATTTTGGCAAGTAAGCAGATGCGCTGGCTGCGATTTTTATCGACGCTGGTCCTGGCACTCGGCCTCGGCCTGGGTGGCGCGGCGCACGCGCAATTGGTGCCGGTGCCGACCCTGAGCAGCCATGTCACCGACCAGGCCGGCATGCTGAGCGCGGAACAGCGCGCCAAGCTGGAAACCGTGCTCACGGACTACGAAAGCAAAACCGGCAGCCAGATCGCCGTGTTGCTGGTCAAGAGCACGGCGCCGGAACAGATCGAGCAGTACAGCATCCGCGTCAGCGATGCCGGGAAACTGGGGCGCAAGGGCGTCGATGATGGCGTGCTGCTGGTGGTGGCGCCGGACAATCCGTCCGCCCTGCGGCGCCTGCGCATCGAAGCCGGACGCGGTGTGCAAGGCGTGCTGACCGATGCGCAATCGAAACGCATCCTGCAAGACGTGATCGCACCGCATTTCCAGCAAAAGCAGTTTTATGACGGCCTGGTGGCCGGCGTGGGCGCGATCGCGACCTTGCTGAACGCGGAGCAGTTCCCTGCGCCGCCGCAGCAGCAACAGTCCAATGAGTTGGACGAAGACAATATAACGGTCCCGTTGATCCTGTTTGGGGCCTTTCTCCTGTTCTCCATTTTCCGCCCGCGCCGTTCGCGTCTTGGGCGGGGCGGCTGGAGCAGCGGCGCCACCGGCTTCATCATTGGCAGCGCACTCGGCGGCCTCGGAAGCGGCGGCGGCGGCGGCGGTGGCGGTGGTGGTTTTTCCGGCGGCGGGTTTTCCGGCGGCGGCGGCAGTTTTGACGGCGGCGGCGCCTCGGGAGATTGGTAATGAGTCACTCCCCTACACCAACGATGGGCGCACGCCTCGCGCGCATCTGGCGCCACTGGCGCAGCACGGCGGCGAAAGGCCGGCGCGCTTTTCCACCGGAAACGCTGGACGCGATCGGCAAGGCCATCACGGCCGGCGAGCAAACCCACCGCAGCGAGCTGCGCCTGATCGTGGAGAACAGCTTGCCGTTCGATGCCTTGTGGGACGGCATGGGCATGCGCGAGCGCGCCATTGCCCTGTTCGCGGAATACGGCATCTGGGATACCGAAGACAATTGCGGCGTGCTGATCTATGTGAACCTGGCCGAGCACAAGGTCGAAATCGTGACCGACCGCAATGTCGGGCGCAAGATCGACAATATCGTCTGGAAGCGGGTGTGCACGACAATGACGCAGGGCTTTGCGCGCGGTGAATTCCACGCCGCCACCCTCGCTGCATTGGAGCAGGTCAACACTTTGCTCAGCCAGCACTTTCCGGCCAACGGGGCGCGCGCCAATGAGTTGCCGGACCGCCCCGTGGTGCTGTGATGCACTGCAAAAAAATGAACGCCGGGGGCGCTGTGTGGTTAAAATTCGCTATTCCCGCACCACATTGAAAGCAATACATGAGACTTGAGCAAAAAGTAGCGATCGTCACCGGCGCCACGCAAGGCATTGGCCTGGCCTGCGCCCAGCGCCTGGTGAAGGAAGGCGCGCGCGTGATGCTGGTCGATATCAAAGCCGACGGCGCCGCCGCCGCCGAAGCGCTCGGCGAGAACGCCCGCTTCTTCGCTGCCGATGTCAGCCAGAAAGCCGATGTGGATGCCATGATCGCCGCTACCGTGGCCGCCTTCGGCCGCATCGATGTGCTGGTCAACAATGCCGGCGTGACGCATGCCGCCGACTTCCTCGACCTGACCGAGGACGATTTCGACCGCGTCATGCGCATCAATCTGAAATCGATGTTCCTGTGCGGCCAGGCCGCGGCGCGCCACATGGTGAGCCAGCAGCACGGCTGCATCATCAATATGTCGAGCGTTAATTCCGAAGTGGCGATCGCCAACCAGGTGCCGTATGTGGTGTCCAAGGGCGGCATCAATCAGCTTACCAAGGTAATGGCGCTCAATTTGGCCGGCTACGGCATCCGCGTGAACGGCATCGGCCCGGGCACCATCCTGACCGAACTGGCCAAGAAAGCCGTGCTGGGCAGCCCGGAAGCGCGCAAGACGATCCTGTCGCGCACCCCGCTCGGACGCTGCGGCGAGCCGGACGAAATCGCCTCCGTGGTGGTGTTCCTGGCCAGCGACGATGCGTCGTATATGACCGGCCAGACCATGTATGTCGACGGTGGCCGCCTAGCCCTCAACTATACGGTCCCGGTGAAGGAATGAGCCAAACCAAACAGACGCTGCCGGCCTCGGTCAACATGCTGGCGCTGGAAAACCAGTTTTGCTTCGCGCTGTATTCGGCATCGCACGCGATGACCAAGACCTACAAACCGATGCTCGACCGGCTCGGCCTGACCTACCCGCAATACCTGGTGATGCTGGTGCTGTGGGAGCAGGATGCGATCCTGGTCAAGGATATCGGCGCGCGCCTGTTTCTCGATTCCGGCACGCTCACGCCGCTGCTCAAGCGGCTCGAAGGCAATGGCCTGCTCTCGCGCAACCGCGATCCGCACGACGAGCGCCAGGTGCGCATTGTGCTCACCGAGCAGGGCCGGGCGCTGCGCGCCCAGGCCGAGGCGATTCCGGAACAGGTGCTGTGCGCAAGCGGACAGGAACTGGCCGCGCTGGGACGCATGCGCAGCGAACTGTCGAGCGTGCGCGACGACCTGTTCAAGGCCATGGAAGACCACGACTGAGTTGACCGGCGGGGCATGCCCCGCTCTTTATCGGAAAAGAATTTGAATAAATAGATTGCACACAATTAGATTGTTAGCTATAGTTCTTTCATCGGCACAGCGTTGCCGCCCCAACCCAACCAAGGAGTTACCATGCAAGTTCTCTACACAGCACACGCAACAGCAACCGGTGGTCGCGATGGCCGCGCCGTTTCCGATGACAGCGTCCTGGACGTCAAACTGTCGACCCCGAAATCGCTGGGCGGCGCGGGCGGCGACGGCACCAATCCTGAACAATTGTTCGCGGCCGGCTATGCTGCATGTTTCCTGTCGGCCTTGAAACTGGTCAGCGGCGCGCTCAAGACCCCGGTGCCGGCCGACACCAGCATCGACGCATCGGTCGGCGTGGGCCCGAACGACAAGGGCGGCTTCGGCCTGACCATCAAGCTGGTCGTGAAAACGCCCGGCATGGACCAGGCAACGGCCCAGGCAGCAGTGAACAAGGCGCATGAAGTGTGCCCCTACTCGAACGCAACGCGCGGCAACATCGAGGTCGAGCTGAGCGTGGAAGTGTAAGTGTAAGGATAGAGATATAATGCAGGCGCATGTCCGGTATCCAAAATGTCAATTAGACATATAATTCGTGGCCCCGCATAATTGCACCTGTCTCCACTATCTTCCTCCAAGAAAATAGTTTGAAGCCCGCTTTCATCAGCGGGCTTTTTTTTTGCGTGCACGCCGCGCGATGGCCAGTGCCCTTGCAGCCGCGCTGTGCTGCCTGTCGGAATTCTTCTCTTTATTCATCGCGCCGACGCAATTGTTGCGCATTGTCATAGCTGCGTCACATTGCCTCCCTATACTAGTTTCATCTGCTGTACACGCACCCGATATGCGTGACTGGCAGCCAGGTGTGCCGACCCAGAGGGCGGCACACCACTCCGAATTGACGATCTCTTGGCCCGATCTTGGGTTTAGCCCGCTCCCACAAGCGGGCTTTTTTTTGGCGCAACACTTTTTCCCCTTCCTTTGACTAGGGTTGGCAAAAAGATGACGTAAAGGCTTGAAGCTGCCGCCCATTCATCTATAGTGAAGTTCCTCGAGCTTTTTTCATAACCATTGGCCAGCCAAGCGGAGCGATAAGAATGAGTGAATATGTCCTAGATGCATTATCAGAACCACTTTATCAACAGGCACACGCCAGCCGCCGCCAGCGCCATAGTCCCGACGACAAGCTCGTCCTTAGTGAACTCAATCCCAGCGCTGTTGTCGACCACCTCGACACCGGCGATGTCCCGGTCGAACTGATCACCTTCGGTACGGTTCGGGAAACCTGTCCCAATTGCAGTCATACGCACCTCAAGCTGGTCTTGCGCCAGCGCGCCGTGCGCGTTGCCCATCTGTTTTGCGCCGAGTGCCAGGGCTGTTTCGACGCACGCTACAGCAATGGTGCGCCGGCGCTGACGATCTGATTTAGCGTTCACCCAGGCAACATGCTGGCCGTGCATGTCCGACGGCCGGCATGGTAAGGTGATGGTTTTCCCCACACCCTCTGTCATGCCTGCACTGCTTTCCCTTCTTGTTCTTGACGAACGCCTGCGCAAGTTGCGCTACGGCACCGCATTGGCGATCTACGCCGCCATTCTCATCATGGGTTCCTTGCCGGGCGCGCGCGCCGAGATCGGCACCGTGGCATCAGGCATTGTCCTGCACTCGCTGGCTTACGGTGTTATCACATTTCTTTTGTTCACCGGCAGCTTGGGCAGTGCGCGCGAACGCGCGATCAAGTCGGTCCTGACCGTGATGGTGATGGGTGCGCTGGACGAGCTGGTGCAGAGCTTCCTGCCGTACCGCTCAGGCGCGATCGGCGACTGGTTGGTCGATTGCAATGCCGCGCTGATCACGGCCGGCCTGCTCTGGGCCTTCCTGCCTCAAACGGCACGGTCCCGTTAAACGCGGCGCGCCGGCCGGCGCATCGGCGAATTGCCCGGCACTCGCCTCGCGCACGAGGCGATGTACCGCCTGACCCGACAGATGATGCTCACGCAGGCTGATGACCGTCGTTTCCACCGAAGCGACCAGGTCGACAATCAGGCTGGAGAGTGATGAAGCTGGCATGGCAGGCTCTCAAAAAATTGCAGTAAAAAATTATGGCCCGCCCAAGAAGGTGGGCTTTTGCGCTGCATCAAGCTCTGAAAGCGCATGTCTTGCGCTGACTGCCTCCCCTCCGCAAAATTCACGCTTATCTAATGATTGTTTGATCTGCGTCAAACGCAAGAGAATGCATGGGAACGCCGGGCGGATTCCCTGCTCTTACCGAAGTGGCACGCGGCATTGTCACGCACCCACGGAAAACACCCAACCAAAGGAGTTGATCATGAAGCGTATCGAACAAAGCATGCTGTTGGCGGGCTTGCTGGCTGTCGGACTGGCGGCCTGCACTTCCACCGGCATGAGCGGCGACACAGCCAGTGGCACAAGCGGCACTGGTGGCGACACATCCGCCAGCATGCCATCGAGCGGGAGCAGCACGACGGACAGCGGCGGAACGACGGGGACCAGTACCGGCACCACAGGGACGGGCAGCAGCGGTTCCACGGGGGGCAGCGGAACGACAGGGAGCAGCGGTGCTGGCACAGGTACGGGCGGCACGGGCAGTGGCCAGACTACCGGCAGCACGAGTACCAGTGGGGGTAGCGCAAGCATGGCTGGCACAGGAACCGGCAGCACGACGACGGGGATGGGAAGTTCCGCTGCGAGCAGCGGCGGCGCCCAGTCAGGTGGCAGCATGGCAAGCGGAGCCAGCGCGCCAACCGGTACGCCCAACAGCACCGTGAGCAAAATCGAAGTGGTGCCGCGTCAGGGCAGCGGGGCGGCCAGTACGGGTGGCGCCGTTGGCGGCACTGGCAGCGCTGGCAGCACGGGCACCAGCGGCAGCACAATGACCGGCGACCGTGTCTACCGGATCACGCTGAAGTTGGACGACGGTGCCACCCAGGTCATCACACAGGAATGGGCGCCCTCCTTCGTGACCGGCGACCGCGTGCGTATGTCGGGCGGCGCGATCGAGCGTTAGCGCTTATTCACCGACGCGCGACCGGCCAGGTGACAGTGCCTGGCGTTGTCGCGCACTTAGCTTTTGTGCTGAATAGCGGACAAGAGTAGCCGCATGGACATGGTCGACTTGAGCCTCTGTTGGCTGGCGTAGTTGGTTCCTGCTCATGCCTGCCGGGGTGTGAACTCAGACACGCCACCTGCCGTGCATCGACAACCGCCACAAGCAAGGGCGAAAGCAAGTCATGATCCGATCCTAAGCATAGTCTCGATCAACACGTTCGCCAATTCGACTTGTGGAGGTTTCATTCGCAGGCTTGCCGCAATCTCTCACTCTGACCCAACATTTTGCGCCGCATCGGCACGCTGCCGAAGCACGGTCTCCGCTGCCTTCTTGCCTGCAATGAAAGCGTGGTCGGAGTTGTAGTACTCCCATTCGCTGTAGCGCCCCGCCAGCACGATGTCGTAGCGCGCCAGCCATGCCTTGACGCGCGCGACGTTGGCGGCGCGTGCATGGTCGTAGACCACATACGCATAGGGCATGTCGACCAGATTGGCGGTGATGATGCGGTCGTCCGGCCTGAGCATCGTGACCTTGATGCAGTCTTCGATGCAGCGGTCGATCAGCGCCTGTCCATCGAGCGGCAGCGGTTTCCATGGGGAATAGGAAATCTCGCAGGTCAGCCCGAATCCGCCGGGCGGGTTGCAATGGGGACTGGCGTTTCCCTGGACGAAAATACGGTGGAAAATCGTCTCTTCCGGGTAGTAGATCCAATGCTTGTCGGTGAGGTTCTCGCGTGCCACGCCAAGGTTGACGCAGCGGACCGACAAATGACGCAAGCCCGCCGCAGCGTCGCGTACGTCCTGCGGTGCCTCGCTGCCGATCAGTTTGATCAGCTCGGGCAAGGGCATGGTGCTGATCAGATGGTCGTAACGGTAACGGCTGCCGTCGGCCATCACCAGCAGATGTTCGCGCGGCAGCAACTGGGCCGCCTCGGCTTGCATTTCGATGCGGCCCTTGATATGCGGCAGGAAGCCGGACATCAGCGCCTGGAAACCACCGGAAAGCGGATAGCCGAAGCGCGCATTCGGCCCCATCGGTTTGGCGACCGGTTCCAGCGCGCCCTCGATGATTTCTTCGAGGTCGGGCAGCGGCACCCTGCCCCCCAGCCAGGAGGTTTCCATCTCGCTGAGCGGAACGGTCCACAGCTTCTTGTTGTAAGGGATGGCGAAGTGCTCGGCGATGCCGCGGCCCCAGACTTTGTAAATGAATTCCTCGAAATTCTGGCTCTCGCGCTTGCGCGGCGTGATGCTGGCGGTACCGTGCGCGACCTCGACGGTGCCGTCGGCGCAGCAGTCTTCCACCGGCTTGACCGCACACGGTGGCGCCGCCGCCGCGCCGTCGATGCTGCCGATGCTGCCGAAACGCGCTTCGACCGCGCCGATAATGCATTCGGTGATGACCTTCGGCGGCAAGCCGTACAGGGCCCCCTGGAACGGATAGCGCGTGTACACCTGCTTGCTGTAGACCCAGGCTTCGCGGTTTTGCCAATGCAGGTTGGGGCCAAGCAGCATCTCGTAGAGCGACAGCACATAAGGATCGTTGGAGAACATGATGTGGCCGGCATGGTCGAACGTGAAGCCCTGGTCGTGGATCGACCGGCACCAGCCGCCCACGCTCGCGTTCTTGTCGAGCAGGATAGTGCCCTCGCCGAGGTGATACGCGGCCGACAATCCCGTGGGGCCAGCACCGACGATGACCGTCTGCACTCTCTGCGCACCGCTCTGCGAGCGCAGCGGATTGACCGTGGCGCCGCTGCCCGCGCAGGCAGCGCTGGCACTGGCGGCCATGCCTGCGTTGCCAGCATTGCCTGCGTTGCTGAACCGTCCCGTGCTTCGGCCGGGCCTGGTCTGCGCCAGCAGGCGGCGCATGGCGTCCACCGTGACATCCCACGACGTACCGGCCACGATGGCGCGCATGGTGGCGCCCATGGCGGCACGGCGCTCGGGCGTCATCGCCATGGCCGCCTCGCACGCTGCCAGGAAGCCGTCCGTATCGCGCGCGATCGCAACCACGTGGCCGTACGGACGGGCGACGTCGGCGATGTCGGTACTGACGATGGGCAGCTCGGCGGCCATGTATTCGAGCACCTTGGTCGGGCTGATGAAACGGGTGGCCTCGTTCAGGGCGAACGGCAGCAGGCACACGTCCCAGCCTGCCAGCAAGCCAGGCAGTGCTTCGTAAGGCTGCTGGCCAAGATAGTGAATGTTGGGGCGTTGCGGCAGGCTGGCGGGGTCGATTTTCATGACCGGCCCCACCATCACCAGTTGCCAGTCCGGATGGGCGTCGGCCAGCGCGCCGATCAGGGGCGTGTCGAACCGCTCGTCGATCACCCCGTAAAAGCCCAGGCGCGGCGAGGCAATGCCGGCCTGGAGCGGATGATTCCTGTCGCGCTCGAGCGCGCGCGCGAAGTGGCGCACCTCGACGCTGCTGGGAAAGCAGTGCGTGTTGGGATGGCGCTCGCGCTTGGCCTGGTACAGGCTCGGCCCGCCGGCAAACACCAGGTCGGCCAGGCTGAGCAGGGCCGTTTCGCGCTGCAGAAGCTGGCGCGGCGGATTCTTGAAGGCCGCCAGCTCGTCCATGCAATCGTACACGACCAGCGCCGCATGTAGCTCCTGCAGCAGCGGCAAGGCCATCGGCGTATAGAACCAGACGATGGGCTGCTCTCCGGGTTCGACCAGGCCGGCCAGCATCGGCTGCAGCAGGCGGATCTGGTCGTCGTGGAAACCGGGCGCATGCACCGGCGTGTGCGGCCGGTACACGGTCACATTGGGAACCGGAGTCGATTGCTCCATGAAGCTGTCGCCATCATCGTGCACGGGCTCTTCGATAAAGAGGATGCGGAAATGTTGCGCCAGCCGCGACAGCAACTGCTGCGGCCGCTGATAAACAAAATCCCAGCGCAGGTGGCAAAAAACGATGATTGTAGACATGCTGGCTCCTTTCGCCCATCGTGGGCGTGTGTTGGAAAAGTGATGTGTCAGGCTGACCCGCGGCGCCGTCCGCGCGGGTGGTGTAAGCGGCTGGTCAGGCAATTCCCGGGTAGCAGTCCTCCTTTTTATCGTCGTTGCGCGTGGCCGCGCTGATCAGTTCGAGCGGGACCTTGGGCGTGCGGTCGGCGCACAGCAGGCCGTTCGCTTCCTGGAAGGTGTCGCTGAACTGGGTGTAGCAAAAGCCGCTGAACATGGTCGTGGTGTTGACCACCGCCAGCAGGCGCCGGTACAGGTCGAGAAAACTGTCTTCGGTATGGGCGCGCGAATAGCCCCAGGTGCGCGCGCTACCGTTATGCCGGTCGAAGGCGACGCCGCCGAATTCGGTCAGCACGATGGGCTGGCCCCGGTGCGGAAAGCCGTCCAGGGTGAGGATGCGTCCGCCCGGACGGCGCTGGTCGAACAGGGTGCGCGTCGGTTCGCTGGTGGTGTAGCGCGCCGCCAGCCTGTCGGGATTGCAGTCGTAGTCATGGATGCCGAGGATGTCGGTGGCCGATGCTTCCCAGCCATCGTTGCCGATCACCGGCCGGGTCGCGTCGAGCGTGCGCGTCAGGTGGTACAGGGCTTCGACCGCGTTGCGGTGGGCCTGGGTCAGGGTCAGATTCGGCACGCCCCACGATTCGTTGAAGGCGACCCAGACGATGATGCAGGGATGGCTGTAGTCGCGTTCGATGGCCTCGGTCCATTCGCGCAGCATGCGCGTGATGGCCTTGGGGCTGAAGCGGTAGGCCGACGGCATTTCTTCCCACACGAGCAGACCGAGCCGGTCGGCCCAGTACAGATAGCGCGGGTCTTCGATCTTCTGATGCTTGCGCACGCCATTGAAACCCATGGCCTTGGCCAGCTCCACGTCGCGCTTGAGCGCCGCGTCCGACGGCGCCGTCAGCAGCGATTCGGGCCAGTAGCCCTGGTCGAGCACCAGCCGCAGCGCGTAGGCGCGGCCATTCAACATGAAGCGGTCGCGGTTGATCGCCACCGAGCGCAGCGCCGTGTAGGAATGCACCAGGTCGAGCACCTTGCCCCGATGGTGCAGGCTGACCTCGGCAGTGAGCAGGGTGGGACGCTCGGGACTCCACAGCAGTTCGTTGCGCGAATCGTCGATGCCCGGGTCGGACAAGGCGATCTTGCGGTTGGCCTCGTTGCCGAGCAGCTTGTAGTGATCGTCCGCCAGCAGATTGGCGCCGTGCCAGATCTTGACCTCGACGAACAGGTCTTCCGTGATGTCGCCGGTGGCAAAGATTTCGCAGCCGATTTCGTAGGTTTCGAAAATGGGCGTCCAGCGCAGGCTCTGGATGTAGGTCGACGCCACCTGCTCGATCCACACCGTCTGCCAGATGCCGGTGGTGCGCGGATACCAGATCGAATGCGCTTCGAGCAGCCAGTCCTGCTTGCCGCGCGGCTTGGCCAGGTCGTGCGGGTCATCCTCGACGCACAGCGTCACGAGCTGCGTGCCCTCCTCCCTGAGCACGCCGCTGATGTCGGCCGAAAACGGCGTGTGTCCGCCCTCGTGCTCGGCCACCAGGTGCTGGTTGACCCAGACCCGGGCGCGGTAATCGACCGCGCCGAAATGCAGCAGGGTGTGTCCCGCGTGCGGCGCCAGAGGGAACGTGCGTTCGTACCAGCACACCGTGTGAAAGCCCGTGTCGCCGATACCGCTGGCGCGCGATTCCGGCGCGAACGGCACCTCGATCTGGTGCGTCCACCCGGTCGCGCCATCGGGCATGCGGCAGCGCCGTTCATCGTCGAACATGAATTTCCACGGCCCGTTCAGGCTGATCCAGTGCTCACGCACGAGCTGCGGTCGCGGGTACTCGAATTGACTCATTGGTGCTCCTCGCCGTGGGCTTGCAATGACGTTGGGCGCTGGTGCGGCGCCAGGCTGCGGAACGCGCCGTGTCGGGTAGCTGGCGCGCTACTCCATGCCGCGAACAGCGCCGTTATCGCGGACAGGGAACGGATGCTAGCACGCCCATTTTGCGCATTTTCACGCCCAGCAAAGGCAAGATTTCTAAGTGAAAATGGCTTGTAACCAGTGGCGTTCAATCATATTGAAGGCAAAGGTTTTTCTGAGAGGGAGGAGTGATGCCGTGGACTTGAGGAGGTCGAAACTGGTTACACAAAGTAGGCTGGTGCCTACATCAAAAATCGGCGTTCTTACCTGTGTGTACGAAGCGGAGACGTGGATGGGGCGCGCGCGGCCGCTACGCGCCGCGCCGCCCGCGTGGCTGGTTGGCGCTATTTGGCCAGTTCGACCATGACAGCCGTGTACATCTGCAGGTTCAGCATCAGTTGCTTGACGGTGATGAATTCATGTTCGGAGTGGCCCGAATACACCGTCCCCGGCATGGTCGGGCCGAAGCTGACCGCGTTCGGGAACAGGCGCGAATTGGTGCCGCCGCCGATGGAAATCGGGCGCGGATTCTTGATGCCGGTGTAATAGGAAAACACGGACAGCAAGGTCGGCACCTGGGGGGCGCTTTTCTGCAGCCACGGTTCCGTGATTTCGACCTTCACGTCGGCCAGCGCGATGCGGCGCGCCTGCCACTGGGTCAGCGCCTCGTTCACTTCGCCGGTCAGCTGTTCGGTGCTCTTGCCTTGCGGACGGCGCAGGTTCACGTGCAGCGCGATACCGGCGTCGCCCTGCTTGATGACGGTCGGCGCCACCGTCATCGGCCCCATGAATTTATCGCGGTAAGCGATTTTGCCGAACTTTTCACCGTAAATGCCGGTCCCAATCAGGTCGTTGAGCAGATTGACCATGGCGCCGGCCGTGGTGTTCGGCCACGGCTGTACATTGAGCGCATCGGCCAGCATGCTGATCGCATTGACGCCGTCTTCCGGCTTGGACGAGTGCGCCGACAGGCCCTGCGCCTTGACCAGCAGCTGCTTGCCCTGGCGGCTGAAGGTGTAGCGCATGCCGCCCTGGGCGGTTGCGCGCTGGCGGATGCGCGCTTCCAGTTCCGCCGTGGCGTCCTCGATGGCGGCGCTGGCGTCTTCGGGAATCTGGCTGCCGAAAAAGCCGCCGCCGAAGGCAACGAGCGATGGCGTGCCCGCCGGCGCCGCTGCCTGCGCCGGCACCGTCACGCTGATCGTGCCGTAGCCCTTCTCGGCCGTCACCACCGGATACTCGGCGTCGAGCGTGATGTTCATCTGGGGCGGCTGGTGCGTCTTGAGAAACTCGGTCAGCGGGCCCCAGTCGGACTCCTCGGCCATGTACACATACAGTTCCAGCCGTTTCGACAGTGCCACTTTGCTATCCTTGATCGCCTTCATCGCGTACAGGGCGGTTGCGATCGGTCCCTTGTCGTCCTCGGTGCCGCGCCCGATCAGGCGTCCGGCCTCGCTCGTCTTGTCCAGCTCGAAAGGCGATTTTTTCCACTTGGATGGATCGACCGGCTGGATATCGCCGTGCGTGATGATGCCGACCCGCTCGCTGCCGCGGCCCAGGCCGATGACCATCACATAACCGTGGTCGGTGTAATCGAGGCCGAGGCGCTCCGCCTCGCTCTTGAGGTAGCTTTTGAAACCGAGATGCTGCGGATTGCGCTCGAACGGCACCGTCTTGTCGGCGACCGTATTGAAGCTGACCATCTTCGCCAGGCTGTCGATCAGCGCGGTGCGATAGGTTGCCGCCGCATGGGCGGCCGCGCGCAACGCCGCATCCCCCGGTGGCGGGGGAGCGGCGCCGGCAGCGGTGCTCAGGCAGCACAGCAGGCTGGCGAGGACGAACGAGTGGCGCATGGTGACGATCCTGGACGTTGGGTTTGCGTAACGTCAAAGTCTATCACCGCCGGCCGTCCGGCGCAGGCGCGGGCGCGCAGCGGCATACCATACGCGTGTCCGCAAGCGCGGGCCCAAGGGCGCGGCCCAAGGGCGTGGCCCAAGGGCGCGGCCCAAGCACGCGGCGCCAGCGCGGCAGCGCTAATGCTGCCGCGCCGCCATCTTGCTCAGCAGGTAAATACCGTACAGCGACGCGATGCCGACCAGCGCATACACCAGGCGCGACCAGATGGTGCGATCGCCGAACAGCGCCGCCACCAGGTCGAACTCGAAGGCCCCGACCAGGCCCCAGTTGAGGCCGCCGACGATCATCAAGACCATCGCCAACCAGTCCATGGCGGAAAAGTGAGTCGAGTGCAACGCGCTGCCGGAGTTGCGGCGTTCCGGAATGTGGCGGCGTTCGTTTGCGGGTGCGTTCATTGTTGCCATTACTGCCTCCTTGTGGTCTCCACCAGAATGGTGGCGTCCCGGTAGGACAGCAAACCGGGGCACAAAGTTTTCGCCATCGTGCAGGCCGACGCCGTGCGCGCGGCGCTTCGGGTATGGTGAGGGACAAAACCACCATCGAAGGAATGAGCCCATGAGCGAAAAAAGCATCAAGCGCCTGCATCCGGCGCAACGCGACGACATCGGCGACCTGCTGACCCAGCGCCCGCTGCCGGGCCCGTACGCCGACCAGATCGATCCCTTCCTGTTCCTCAATCATCACGGACCGCAGCATTACCCGCCGGGCAACCGCGGCCTGCCGTTCGGACCGCACCCGCACCGCGGTTTCGAGACCGTCACCTTCATCGTCGACGGCACGCTGATGCACAAGGATAGTGCCGGGCACGAAAGCATCATCGGCGCCGGCGGCGTGCAATGGATGACCGCCGGCAGCGGCATCGTGCATGCCGAAGTATCGCCGCCCGAATTTCGCGAGCATGGTGGACAGCTCGAAATCCTGCAGTTGTGGATCAACCTGCCGGGACGCCTGAAGATGACCGCGCCCGCTTACACGGGGCTGCAGCAAGGCGACATTCCGGGCATCGCGCTCGACGGCGGCAAGGTCGACCTGCGCCTGATCGCCGGCGAATGGAACGGTAACCAGGGCCCGGTGCATTCGCTGACCGGCGTCTTCATGAGCACGGTGGCGATGCGCGCCGGCGGCCAGTTGCACGTGCCGGACCTGCGTGCGCGCAAGGTGTTCCTGTATGTGGTGCGCGGCACCGTCGAGGTGAACGGCGACCGCGCCGACGCCTTCCATCTGGCCGAACTGAACGAGGAAGGCGACGCCCTCAGCATCATCGCCGAGACCGACGCCCTGTTGATCTTCGGCCACGCCACGCCGCTCGGCGAGCCGGTGGTGTCGCACGGACCGTTCGTGATGAATACGCGCGAGGAAATCCAGACGGCCATCGCCGACTTCGAGGCCGGGCGTTTCCAGACCTTGCGCTAAGGCTGGAGGAGCGCCTCGGTCGACAGCACCAGCGTCTCCTTGATCTCCTCCATCACCACATAGCTCTTCGACTGGGCCGCGCCGGGCAGCTGCAGCAGCATGTCGCCGAGCAGCTTGCGGTACTCCGCCATCTCGTGGATGCGCGCCTTGATCAGGTAATCGAAGTCGCCCGACACCAGATGGCACTCCTGCACCTCGGGAATGCGCAGCACCTCACGCCGGAACTGCTCGAAGGCCGAGGCCGACTTCTGGTTCAGCGTAATTTCCACAAACACCAGCAGTTTGGCGCCCAGCGCGGCCGGATCGACGCGCGCGTAATAGCCGCTGATGACATCGTCGCGCTCCATGCGCTTGACGCGCTCGATGCAGGGCGTGACCGACAGGCCAACCCGCTCGCCCAGGTCCTTCATCGAAATGCGGCCCTCGTGTTGCAGGATGCGCAGGATGTGGCGGTCGAGCTTATCGAGGCTGCGGGTCGATTCTTTAACGATTCGCATGAAATTCCACTAAATAAGTGCAGTTATACGTGAACAAAGCCTGGTTGAATCCCAATAATATAGCGGAAATTCTTGAATCCACATTTATTCTTCCGGAGAGACCATGCGTGTCGTCATTTTGGGCAGCGGCGTTATCGGCGTAACCACCGCCTACTACCTGGCCAAGGCCGGCCACGACGTCACCGTGCTCGACCGCCAGCCCGGTCCGGCGCTGGAAACGAGCTTCGCCAATGCGGGCCAGATTTCGCCCGGCTACGCCTCTCCGTGGGCCGCGCCCGGCATTCCCCTGAAGGCCATGAAATGGATGCTGCAGCGCCACGCGCCGCTGTCGATCACGCCCGACGGCACCACCTTCCAGCTCAAGTGGATGTGGGACATGCTGCGCAACTGCACGGCCGACCGTTACGCGGTCAACAAGGAACGCATGGTGCGCCTGGCCGAGTACAGCCGCGACTGTTTCAAGACCCTGCGTGAAGAAGCCGGCATCAGCTACGAAAGCCGGCAGCGCGGCACCATGCAGCTGTTCCGCACCGAACAGCAGTTCGCCAGCGCGGAAAAAGACATCAAGGTGCTGCAGGATTCCGGCGTGCCCTACGAATTGCTCACGCGCGACCAGCTCGGCCAGGCCGAGCCGGCGCTGGCGCTGGTCAAGGACAAGCTGGTCGGCGCCCTGCGCCTGCCCAATGACGAAACCGGCGACTGCCAGCTGTTCACCACGCGTCTGGCCGCGATGGCCGAAGCGCTGGGCGTGCGCTTTCGTTATAACGTCGCCATCGACCGCCTGGCGGTGACGGGCAACGCCATCAGCGGCGTGCATTGCGGCGATGAACTGGTGCAGGGCGATGCCTATGTGGTCGCGCTCGGAGCGCACTCGACGGCGCTGCTCAAATCGATCGTCGACATTCCCGTGTACCCGATGAAAGGCTACTCGATCACCGTGCCGATCACGGACGCCAGCAAGGCGCCGGTCTCGACCATTCTGGATGAGAGCTACAAGATTGCCGTGACCCGCTTCGACGACCGCATCCGCGTCGGCGGCATGGCCGAGATTGCCGGCTTCGACCAGCGCCTCAATCCGCGCCGCCGCGCCACCCTCGAAATGGTGGTCAACGACCTGTTTCCGGGCGCGGGCGACAGTGCGCGCGCCACCTTCTGGACAGGGCTGCGGCCGATGACGCCGGACGGCACCCCGATCGTCGGGCGCACCGCGCTGGGCAACCTGTTCCTCAACACCGGGCACGGCACGTTGGGCTGGACCATGTCGTGCGGCTCGGCGCAGATGCTGGCCGACCTGATGTCGGCCAAGCGCCCGGCGATCCGCTTCGACGACCTGTCGGCCGGCCGCTATCACGGCCGCGGCAGCGACGGGCGCCTCGACCTCGCCAACGCCTGACACCAAAAAATCCTACGACAGCAGTAAAAGCCCCTACAACCGGGGTCAGAGCTCTGATTAGCAATATTTTTGTTGCTGATTGGAGCTCTGACCCCGGTTGTAGGCGTTTGGAGGTCAGCCGTAGGAGTTGGGTTAGTTGTAAAACGTAAACACACTTGCGGACAATGTTTTTCCACCGCGCATCTATGTTATTCTTTGACTACTGTTCGTGCGCCGGATGACTATCCGGTACACCGTGATTCAGCGCCAGCACCCAGACTGACCGTCCATCGCATGCCTTGGACGCTCGTGCGGAGCGAAAACTCTCTTTCATCCCGACCGCGCACCGTTTGCGCGCGCGGTCCTTGTCCTGGAAAAAATATGAATAAGAAAATCTCATGGATGTTGGCTGCCGCTTCCATGGCGCTTGCAGGCAATGTCGGCGCAAGCACGATCGTGATCGAATCGGCTTCCGCCACCCCGTCCGGCATCCTGGCCGACGCGGCGGCCTATCGGAGCGCCGTCAACGGTGCGCTCCAGAGCGCCACCTACGCGAAAACCAGCGTCGATTCGTATAACAACATCACCCACGCCAGCCTGTTCGGCGGCAGCAGTAACTTCGCGCTCAAGTCGACCATCAGCTTCGGCGTGAGCGAAGCCAATGCCGGCCTGTGGCAATTTCGCGCAGGCGTCGATTTCGGCTACGGCGGCGCGCTGTTCTTGAACGACGTGGCGCTCGACTCGAAAAGCCACGATATGTGGTGGGACGGCCAGTACACCAATCCATCGCAGTATTTCGGTGCCACGGTGATCCTGGGCGTAGGCAACCACACACTGACGATCTATGGCTTCGAGGGATGCTGCGATGGCGCCCAGCAAGCGCAGTTCATGGCCCCAGCCGGCACGTTCACCAGCTTCAGCACGTCGGATAATCTCGTCAGCGCGGTCCCGGAACCGGAAACCTATGCCATGTTCCTGACCGGCATGGCCATGCTGGGGTTCATGACCCGCCGCCGCGATCGTCCGGCAAAAATCCGCGCCTGAGCAGCGGCCGGGAGGCCGGTCTCAGATCGGCCTCGCCTGCCCGTCACTCCACCGTGATCGGCAAATCGCGTCCGTTGAGCGCTTCGTTGCCGACGTAATCGGCCGCGAAGATGCGGATCAGATAGTCGCCCGGTGCCAGCGCGGCCGGGTCCCATGCCCCGGTCTTGGCCACGCCGTCGCGCACGGTGTTGGTCACCACATACAGGAACCGCGTCGTCGCGCTGCCGTACACGGTGATGCCGCTGTTGTCGGCGTACGCCAGCTTGACGCTTTCCGGGTCCGGCGGCAGCTTGTTGAATTCGATGTTGATCAGCGGCTTGTCGAAGCCGGCGACCGGCGTGCCGTCCGCCCGCAGCACCTGGTATCCAACCTTGTACAAACCCAGCTTGCGCCGCGCGGCATTGCCGTCGGCCTGGTCGTAGGCATCGACCACGATCCCCAGCGGCCCCGCCCCGCGCGCCACCATCACCCGCTTGCCCGGCTTGCGTGCCAGCGCCGTGCCCGCCGCGTCGACCAGCTGAATCTTGTCGATGCGCGGCGCCACCTGGTCGCTGAAACCCGTGAACGGCAGGGTCAGCGGATTGGCTTCCGCCCCGCCCGGCTGGTACACGAGGTGCACGTGAAACATGCGGTTGACCGTGCCGAGCGCTTCGCCCACATGGAAACGCGTGCCGCGCTTGACGCGCATGCGCGCCGCCTTGCCCTTCTCGTTGTCGAGCATGATGAAGCGCGCCGGGTCGAGCGGCGCATCCTTGACCGTGCGCCCGACCCGCATGTGGATGTAGGCCATGCTGTCGACGCTCATGCCTTCGCCGACGTCGCCGAAGGCCCAGTTGGGCACCGGGCTGCTGACCTTTTCGTCGGCCACCGCCAGCACCGGCACGCCCATGTTGGCCTGGACATCGAGGCCGCTGTGAAAGTGATGCCGGCTTTCGCCGCCGTAACTGCCGCGCACTTCACCGATCGTGCCGACCACTTCGTGGCGCTGGTCCTGCGGCTTGAACGGCCATGGAAAGCGCCCGGCCGCAACAGGCCGGGACGCCGTCGATGCCGCCGCAACCGGCGCGGTCCCCGTGGCGACCAGCGCCGGCGCCTTGGGCGCCAGCACCGCGGTCGCGCCATCAAGCCGCGGCGAGACCCGGTGCACGGTGCGCTTCACGGCATCGGCCACGTACAGCGCGCCGGCGCGGTCGAGCGCAATCGCACTCGGCCGGCTCAAGCGCAGCGACTTGTCGTCGCCGATTTCGATGTCGACGCCAATCCCGGTCAAGCCGCGCAAGCTGCCGTCGGGGCTGACCTGCAGGATGCGTCCGCGCCAGATATCGCCCACGTACAGAAAACCGTCATGCGTCAGCGCCAGGCCGACAGGGCGGCGCAGCAGCGGTTTTTCGGCGTCTTCCGGGGCAATCGCCAGGGTACTCACCAGCCCGTCCGGCGCCAGCTTGCGCACCGCGCCGTTGCTGGTGTCGGCCACATACAGGTTGCCGGTGGCGTCGGCCACGACCGAGGTGGGCGTGTCGAACTGGGCGGCGGCGGCCGGTCCGTCGACGTAGCCGGGGGCGCCGCCGGCGAGCGTGCTGACCGTGCCGTCGGGCGCGATCTTGCGGATGCGGTCGTTGTAAGTGTCGGCCACGTACACCACGCCGGCCTTGTCGACCGCCACGCCGACCGGTCCGTTGAACTGGGCCTCGGCCGCCTTGCCGTCGCGGTAGCCGGCCACGCCGGTGCCGCCGATGGTGCTGACCACGCCAAACGGCGTGATTTTGCGGATGGCGTTGTTGCCGGTATCGGCGACGAACAGGTTGCCGGCGCCATCGATGGCCATGCCGGACGGCGTGTGAAACCCGGCGGCGGCGCCGGTGCCGTCGGCAAAGCCTTCGCGCCCGCCGGCCAGGGTGGAGACGATGCCCTCGGGGGTGATTTTACGGATGCGGTTGTTGTCGCCGGCATCGGCCACGAACACGTTGCCGTCACGGTCGACCACCAGGCCGAAGGGGTCGGAAAAGCGCGCCTGCGCCGCGGCGCCATCGGCGAATCCGGCGCTGCCGCTGCTGCCGGCCACGGTGCCGATGCTCACCGGCCAGCCCAGCACGGTCGGCTTCGGTTTGATGCCGACCATGGCCGCCACTTTACGGACAGCCGGCTGCCCGCCCGGTTGCAGCGCGTACCAAATGCCGCCCGCGCCAATGGCGCCAATGGCCGCCGCTATCATCAGCGGCTTCGTGTATTTACCATTCAAACTCGTCACCTGGCTCAGCATTATCAAAACACGAAGCTTACCTCATCATCAAGTACACTAGGTGCCGGCCGGATGACCGGCATTTTTCCTGATCGGAGTTCCATGGATACCTCGACCCGGCTGGCGTGCGCGCTGGCCTTTGCCGCCTGCCAGGCGGGCCACACGGTGGCCGCCGGCGCGCCTCCGGCCACGCTGGAACGCCTGCACGTGGCCAGCGCCCTGACGGCGCCCCAATCGTTCACCTCCGGCGTGGAAGGTCCGGCGGTCGATCCCGCCGGTAATGTGTACGCAGTCAATTTCGCGCGCCAGCAAACCATCGGCAAGGTCAAGCCGAACGGCGAGGCCGAGGTGTTCGCGACCCTGCCCGGCACCAGCGTGGCCAATGGCATCCGCTTCGGGCCGGATGGCGCGATGTACGTGGCCGACTATGTGGAACACACGATTTACCGCATCGACCCGGCCAGCGGCGCCATCGCCGTGCATGCGCGCGAGGCCGCCATGAGCCAGCCGAACGACCTGGCCATCACGGCGGCTGGCGTCATCTATGCGAGCGATCCGGACTGGAAGAAGAATGCGGGGCGCGTGTGGCGCATCGATCCGGACGGCAAGGTCACGCTCGCGGCCGACCAGCTCGGCACCGCCAACGGCATCGACGTCAGCCCGGACGGGCGCACCCTGTATGTGAACGAGAGCGTGCAGCGCCATATCTGGGCGTTCACCATTGCGCCCGATGGCACGCTCGGCGGCAAGCGCCGCATCGCCAGCTTTGCCGATTTCGGGCTCGACGGCATGCGTGTCGATGTCGACGGCAACCTGTACGTAACGCGCATCGGCAAAGGCACGGTGGTCAAGATGTCGCCGCAGGGACGCATCCTGGCCGAGATTGCCCTGCCCGGCAAGAAGCCGAGCAATATCAGTTTCGGCGGACCGGATGGCCGCACCGCGTACGTGACCGAGGTGGAAAACGGGCAGCTGCTGCAATTTCGCGTGGCGCGTCCGGGACTGGAATGGCAGCAGCGCCAGGCCGGCGGCATCAAAGCGCAGCAGTAAGCATCAGGCCGAACAGGCGCTGGCGAGAACGATGGCGGCGATGCCGTGGCGCTGGCAACAAGGTAGCCAGGATACCGGCAGCGCTGCAAATGCAGGCCAGGAGAGCAATCATGGTGTGGCGATGCGCGCCGTGGCACAGCGCGGGGTGACGCCGCAGCGCAGAGGCCCGGCGGCTTAAGGGCGCGCTGGCGGCAGGTCCGGGCGCGACGGGCCGGATTTGCCGAGCGTGCCGTCACCGGCCTGCGGATTGATGGTGCCGCCGCACTCGCCGTATTTGTGCAGGAAGCTCTCGTACGCCGCGTCCGGCGCCGCAAAGCGCGCCTGGCTGCCTGGCGTTTTGGGCAAGCCCGGCCAGCAGGCCGAGACCATCACCAGCGTGGCGTCGATATCGCCGGCCTGGATTTTTCCCAGCACACCCAATCCCCGCAACACTTCCACAGCAATCAGTTCCTGCGTTTCGGCACAGAAGTCGGTCAGGTCCATGCGCACGCCGTACTCTTCCCATATCTCGCGCGTGATGCGGTACAGGCCGGCGGCGGTACTCTTGCCGTCGTGTCCAGGGCCGGGATGGGTGGAGAAATCGGTGAAGCGCCACGGGTCGCTGCGCCGGCCGCGGATGGCGCCATCGAGAAAATCGACGCCGCCGCCAAGGCTGTGGCACATCGCGCGCAGGAAGGCGCGGATGTTGGGCTGCTTGAGGTAGACGCGATTTTCTTCAAGCCGGCATGCTTTCTCGAGCCGGATGCGCACTGCCTTCGCTTCGGCTTCATCGGCCGGCGTGGTGCTCACGCGCGCCCGGTGGTGCAGGACGGCGCCGGACGGCGAAATGAGGGTCGCGCTCATGCTGCTTCCTAGACAAAGATCTCGACGGACTCGGGCACCGCAGTCGTCGACAGCAAGTGCGTGTAGCCGTAGCGGTCGGAGGTGCCGAATTCGAGCTGCCCGCTGGCGCGTACCACCGCGTATTCCTTGTGGACCAGCGGGTCGCCGGTTTCTTCGTCGAGCAGCACGAAGCGCTCATTGAAGCTGGGGCCGCGCGGCGTGCCACGGGAGGGGTAGGACGGGTCGCTGTCGTTGGTATTGGACAGGGCGCGCCCGGTATCCTTGAGCACCTGGCTGCGCATGATCTGCACCGGCAGCAGCTTGGGTGGAGGCGAGCAGCGGCAGGTGCACAAATCGTTTTCGAGTGCGACGTGTTTGCCGTCGGACATTTCGGGGATGCGCGGGCCGACGCACAGGATGCGCCCGGTCGCCTTGCATGCGGGACAAGCAACCAGGTCGCCCTCGAGTGCGATGGGCACGCCGTTGATGCAGCCGCTGCCGCTGGCCGACATGACGCGCCCGCCGGCGGTCGTGGTGGCCCCGAGGGTGATGGTGTAGCGCCTCATTGCGGCAGGCTCCGCGTGGCTGGACGGCGGCTGGCTCCTGCGGGAACGACGGGGTGGGAGGTCAGTTTCATGGCTCTTCCTTTGCGACGACATAAACAAGCTGGCGTTAGCGGCACCGGGGCGCCTGACATATGCCAAGGTTACGTTTCGACGCTATTGGAGGCTTGACATCGCTCAAGCAAACCATTGCTAGCTAGCAGGCTGAACAGGGCTGTAACTATTACCCATCGGTAGGCAATGGGCCACCTGGCTGGAGGCGCTGGGCAAACGACGCCAGCATGGCCGCGTCGCCGGTCGCCGCCAGGTGCCGCCGACGCGCGCTCACCGGCGCCGTGGGAATGCAGGCGCGCTGCGTGCGCATCATTTGCAGGGAACTTGCGGACAGCGCGCCAGACATTCATGAGCGCCGCCAGCATGAGGTCATCCTTGTCGCCGGCCCATGATGCTGCCAGAAGGTCGAGGCCTTAGCCTAAACCAGCCTGGTTCCGTGCGTGGTGGAGGCAGGTCTGCCCGCAACGCTTGGCGACGTTCGGGACGGGCGTAACCGGCTGATGCCGGCGATACGCTATGTGGCGGCAGATGCGCACATCGTGCAGGCGCATGCCACACCGCAGCTGCGCTGCAACCCGGGCCCATCGGCCAACTCGCCCCTGGCATGTAAGAGTTGTCCGTCTTTTATCTGATCGCCATGCGGGTCGCTTATTTGTTCGTCACGCCTGGAATCTCGCGCGTCGGGCGCGCGAACTTACCCTTGAGGTCGTCCGTGCCCGACTGCGGCTTGGCCAGTTTGGCGAGATCGGCGCGCTCCTTGCGGGTTCTGGCGGTGTCGAGCTTCATGCGGCGGTCGCGCTCTTCGACCAGGCCGGGCTGCGCTTCGCCGTCGCGGCTGAAGGACCACGCCAGCATGGGTTCGCCCATTGGCAGCTTGTCGTTCGGCTGGCCCATGTGGCCGGTATTCCATACGTGCCAGGTTTTGCCGTAGCTGTTCATCTTGGACTTCATCAGCGCTTTTTCGGCGATCTTGGGAATGCCGGGCGCCATCAGCTGGCCGCTGAGGATTTCGCCGTTGTGCGGATGCCAGAATTTCTTTTCCTCGGCCGGCAAGGTCTCGAACAAGGTCTCGGAAATGATGTACTCGACGCCGTGCATGTTCGCTTTTTTGGTGTTGCTGTCGAACAGGACGCACTGGGCGAAATCCTCGTTCATCTGGTGGCAATAATGATGCGCTTCCATCTGGTGTTCGGGATGGTCCTTCATGGGGTGGAAACCGACCAGATAGATATCGAAACCGGCGACCGGACTATTGCTTTGCAAGAGTTTGGCGCCGGCTTCGAGCGCGATGGTCTTGGGCGCCTTGTCGGCCCCCGGCGGCGTTTGCGCAGGCGCCACTTTTTCTTGCGCCCGGATTGGGGACATCGACAGCAGCAGGGCTGCCAGCGCCATGGAAAGATGCGTGCGTGTCATAAACAGCTCCCGAAAAGTGTGACGGCGTGGAGGTGCCCACGCCGTTTGTTCACTAATACGGTAGCGCAGCCGCGCGCTTTGCGCCACGCGTTACGGGAGCGACACAGATGATGCCGGAGTCAGGTCTTGGACGGTGAGGCAGCAGCAGGCGTGCAGATCCGGTCTATCTTCCTCGATGCCGCCCTCCGCGCCTAGTACTGCTTCGACGCCCCTTGCAGCGGTCAGCCCTTGACAACCTTGACCAGTTCGACGCGGCGGTTCTTTGCGCGCGCTTCGTCGCTGCCATTGTCGGTGAGCGGCTTTTCGGCCCCATGGCCGGCGGCGCTCAGGCGGGCGCTGTCGATGCCGTCGCTGACCAGGGCCTGCACCACCGCTTGCGCGCGTTCGCGCGACAAGGTCACGTTGCGGGCCTTGTCGCCAACGTTGTCGGTGTGGCCTTCAACCGACAGGCGCAGCGCGGCTTCCTTCTTCATCAGCGCGGCGATTTCGTCGACCGCCGGCTTGCCGTCCGGACGGATGGCGGCCTTGTCGGTGTCGAAGTTGATGTACAGCGCGACATGGCCCTTGCTGTCGAGTTCCGACTTCATGGCGGAGGCGGTCACGACCTTCACCGAAGAAGCGGTCTGTTTTTCCTCGACGGAAATGACATCCACAGCTTCGTCGCTCACCATCAGCACAATCCATTTCCGGCCGGTGGCGGTCGGCAAGAAATACGCCTCATAGGAATAGGTATGAAACTCATAGCGCAGCCTTTTATCGAGCTCGCTTTGATTGTCGCCATGGGCCGCAAGGAACGCACTGTCGTGCGGCTTGGCGGTATTGACCTTGATGCCCCCCATGTCCAGCACCGCCTTGGTGTAATCGCGCTGGGCCTGGAATTGCGAGATATTGGCCTTGTGCAAAGTGAAGTGGATGGCCCGGACACGCCCTTCGACCGCATGCACTTTATCGCCGAGGATCAGATGCACCTGGTCGAAATCGGACTCCTTGGTGCTGTAATACTGTTTATCCACGGCTGGCGGGTAATCGATGAACGGGAACGGTGGCACCGGCTTGGCGATAACAGCGATCTTGTCGAGGTCGACAACGGCGGCAGCGCTGGCCGCGGCCGGCGCAGGGGCCGCTGCCGGTGCGGCGGCCGGTTCCGGCACGCTCGCCGGTGCGCTTGCCACTGGCGCCTGCACCGCGTCGGCCGGGGCTTTCGGCTTGCATCCGCTGATGGCAAAGGCGAGCGAGATCGACAGGCAAAGAGCGGCGTTGAATTGTTTGGTCATGTCGTGCAATCGTAATGAAATGAATTGGCCTGGCGGTGCAGGAAAAAGTAAAAGAACTATATAAAGCAAGGCGTGCGGCCGATCTAGCGCAACGGTCATCGCAGCGCTTTACCGTGGCGCTCCGGTAGCGCGGCCGATTGCCGCGCCCGGACTGACGATCAGCCTTTGACGACCTTGACCAGCTCCACGCGGCGGTTTTTTGCACGGCCGTCTTCGCTGCCATTGTCCATCACCGGCTTTTCCGCACCATGGCCGGCGGCGCTCAGGCGGGCGCTGTCGATGCCATCGCTCACCAGGGCCTGCACCACGGCTTGCGCGCGTTCGCGCGACAGGGTCACGTTGCGGGCCTTGTTGCCCACGTTATCGGTATGGCCTTCTACCGACAGCTTCAGCGCCGTTTCCTTTTTCATCAGCGCGGCGATTTCGTCGACCGCCGGTTTGCCGTCGGGGCGCAGGGTTGCCTTGTCGGTATCGAAATTAATGTACAGCGCAATGTGGCCCTTGCTGTCGAGTTCCGACTTCATTACGGCGGCGGTCACCATGTTCACCGACGAAGCCGTCTGTTTTTCTTCGATGGACAGGATCCGCACGCCGCTGTCGTTGATCATGATGAGCATCCATTTGCGGCCCGTGGGGGTCGGAACGAAGTACACGTCATAGCTGCTGGAGTTGCCGTGGAAATCCAATTTCTTGTCCAGGGTATAGCGGTCGCCGCCATGCGCCTCCACGAATTTATCATCGTCCGGGGTGACGGTATTGACCTTCACGCCGCCCATGTCCACCGCTGCCTTGGTGTAATCGCGCTGCGCCTGAAATTTTGAAATCTTCGCAGCCGACAAATGGAACGAGATCAAGCGGAAGCGCCCTTCGACGGCGTGCACCTTGTTACCGACGATCAGGTGCTTTTGATCGAAGTCGGATTGCTCGGTTCTCCTGTCTCCCTCGGCGATGGCCGCCGGATAATCGATAAACGGGAATGGCGGCAGCGGCTTGGTGATGACCGCGATCTTATCGAGGTCGGCGCCGGCGCCGGTGCTGTCGGCCGCCGGCGTTGGCGTGGCCGCGGCCACTGGCGCTGGCGCTTGGGCAGGCGCCGCGGGCGCCACCACGGCCGGCGCGCTGGCGACAGGCGCCTCGGCTGGCGCGGCCGGTGGTTTCGGCTTGCATCCGGTCACGGCGAAGGCAAGCGAGATCGAAAGGCAAAGAGCGGCGTTGAATTGTTTGGTCATGGCGGGCAGTCGGAGCGAAAAAAAATGGGCCTGACGGTGCAGGGGTTTAAATAACGATTACATAAAAACAAGGCGATCATACACGGGTGTTAATCAATCGCAATCGGTAATAGCGGCGGCGTTTTACCGGTTCGCTTTGCCCTTGGCGGCAAGCGCACACCGGGCACATCGCCGGGTGCCGCCGGTGTGGTGGGACGGCACGGGGCGCGCCAGCGATGCCGCTGCGCGCCCCTGATGGTCATCCTTTGACAACCTTGACCAGTTCGACGCGGCGGTTCTTTGCGCGGCCCTCTTCGCTGCCATTGTCCACCAGCGGCTTGTCCGAGCCGTGGCCGGCGGCGTTCAGGCGGGCGCCGTCGATGCCGTCGCTCACCAGGGCTTGCACCACCGCTTGCGCACGTTCGCGCGACAAGGTCGCATTGCGGGCCTTGTCGCCCACGTTGTCGGTGTGCCCTTCGACGGACAGGTGCAGCGCGGTTTCCTTTTTCATCAGCGCGGCGATTTCGTCGACCGCCGGTTTGCCGTCCGGGCGGATCGCCGCCTTGTCGGTGTCGAAGTTAATATAGAGGGCCACCCGGCCCTTGCTGTCGAGTTCCGACTTCATGACGGCGGCGGTCACCATCTTCACCATCGATGCCGTCTGTTTCTCTTCGATGGACGTGACGCGCACACTGTACTCGTTGGCCATGATGAGCATCCATTTGCGGCCGGTCGGTGTCGGGAAAAATAGGTTTCGTAGCTGTAGTTTTCATTCGGATAATCCAGCTTCTTGGCCATGGCATCGGTGAAAGCGCCATTCACCTTCTCGAAGGCCTCGTCTTTCGGCTTGCTGGTATTGACCTTGACGCCGCCCATGTCGGTTGCCGCCTTGGCGTAATCGCGCAGCGCCTGGAAGCGCGACACCTTGGCATCGGCCAGTTCAAACACGATCCGCCGAAAACGCCCTTCGACGGCCTGCACCTTGTTACCGACGATCAGGTGCAACTGGTCGAAGTCGGACGCCTTGGTTTGCTGTTTCGGTTCGCCGATGTTTTCCGGGTAATCGACAAACGGGAACGGCGGCATCGGCTTGCTGATGACCGCGATCTGGTCGAGGTCGACGACGTCCGCGCTGGCGGACACCGGCGCCGGCGTGGCGGCCGGCGGCGCTGGCACCACGGCAGGCGGCGGCGCAGGGGCGGGAACGCTTGCCACGGGCGCCGGAACGGGCGCCGGCACGGATTCGACCGGTGGTTTCGGCTTGCATCCGGTGATGGCTAGGGCAAGCAAAATCGGCAGACAAAGAGCGGCGTTACGTTGTTTGGTCATGGCGGGCAATGGATAAAAAGGGATCGGCCTGGCGGTGCAGGGAAAAGTATAACGATTGCATAAAGACAAGCCGATGATACACGGGAGCTGATCCATCGCAACCGGTAATAGCGGCCGTGTTCTACCGGTTCGATCCGGCCGCGGCGGCAAGCGCGCGCAGGCCTTGCGCCGCTCGCCGCGCCAGGGCGCGCTTGCCCGTCGATGGTATGATGGCGCCCCGAATGCGCGGCCGCCGGCCCGCTCCCACACTCATATAAGAAACATGGACCCGTACAAAGTTCTCGAAGAAGCCCGGCCGATGCTCGATGCAGTGCTGACCCAGACCGGATTGCATGCGCCGGGCGAACCGCTCGATCTGGACGCCTTGCGTGGGCCGTTCAGCCAGTGGCTGCAGGCGCAGACGGTGGCGCGCGAGGATCTGGGGTTCTTCGTGGGTCTGGTGGGCGCGTTCATTTCGCAGTATCTGCTCGATACGGCAAATGCGTCGGTGCAGGTCGACGGCGAGCGGATCAGCGTGCGGGTGCCCTTCCCTGGCGGGATGGAACGCCAGTTCGATCCGTATGCGGCCGCCTCGGGCCTGATTCTGAAAAAAGCCAACGTGGCCGATTTCCTGGCCAGCGTCTGCGCGTAAGCCGGATACACGCTACGCTGCAGTCAGTCAACGTAGGCCCTAGCCGTAGTGTGTTTGAATCGCTTCGACATATTTGGGAACATTGATCGCGTAAAAACCCGAGCTGTTGATGTTATTGAATTCGATCACCTTCAGTCCTTCCTGCGTGAGGCAGACATCCATCACGAACGAATGCGCCGGGGCCCAGGTGTCGATCACGCCGCGGGCATAGTCGAGGACATCGTCTTCCACATCGGGCGATATCTCCGCCCGGCCGCCGATCCGGTACACCGAGCCCGCCACCACCCTGCGGTTCACGATAAACAGGCGGTATTCACGATAAATCGCCTTCACCGGCGAGACGATGACGTCGATCTTTTGCAGCTGCGCTTTGGCCGGATCGCGCCGCCAGTCGGCGATCATCTCGCTGTCCATCACCATGCCGTCGAACGCCTTGTTATCTTCGCACGGGCGGATGAAGAACTTCGCCAGGTGGCCGGTGCGTACGTCCGCCAGCGTGCCGGTCTCGATGTCGTGGTTCAGCAGCTCGGAGCCGAGTTGCGCGAGCCAGATATCGAACTTGAAATTTTCGTTCAACAGACTGCCGGGAACCCAGCCCTTGTCGCGGGCGATCCTGGCGAGCTTGATGGCGCCGCAGACGTAGACCTTCCCTTCCGGATTCACATCGGGAAGCATGTCGAACGTCCCGTTGGCAATTGCGACCGACGTATGCGAAATGCGGAGCGTATCGAGCGCATTCACCAGCAACTGGTAATTGCCCGGCTTGAAAATACTTTGTCGAATAACCCAATGCATGACGGTTCCAAATAAGGTTGATGCCCACGACCGCCCAGTGTCGCAGCCGCACCAACGTAAGGCAACAAAAATAGCGCTCAGCGTAAAATCAGGCCCTGCGCAAGCACTGTCGCGCTCACATTCAATAATGACTCACCGTCTCGTCTCTGTCACTGATGAAAGGAAACACGCATGACCGCGCTAACGCCTGATGGCTTTATCAAAGAAGAAGGCTTCGTCGAGGGATTGGCCGAACCCAACCAGACGCTCTGGATTTCAGAAGCCGGCGGACTGACGCAGTTCGGCGCCTTCGTGGAAGTACTGCAACCGGGCACGCGCTCGTCGATCAAGCACTGGCACAGCGCGGAAGATGAATTGGTCTACGTCCTGGAAGGCCACGTGACCTTGGTCGAAGGCGATGTCGAAACAATCCTCAAGCCCGGCGACGCGGCGACTTTCCGCGCAGGCGACGCGGTCGGCCATTTTCTGTGGAATCGCAGCGCAGCGCCAACGCGCTGCCTGGTGGTCGGCACCCGCGCTCCAGTCGACAGGATCACCTATCCCGACCATGATCGGGTGTGCCACCGCGACCGCTCGCTGCCTGACGATATATGGATGAACACTGCCGGAGATCCCGCATCGAGTCCATATTGAAGCTCATTCCTGCCCGACTACGGTGCTCCTGCGCGGCCCCGTAAAGCGCAGCGCGGCCCGGATGTCGGGCGCAGCCGCGTAACATCCGGTAACTCATCCATACGCCACAGCCTGACAGCATACGCTATGCTAACAAATTGTTAACAGCAGTCATTGCTTATGACTGGCTGGTGTCGACCGATGCGCAGCTTGCGCGGTCGAGGTTTTGGAAGAGGTTTGCATGGCTGTCGTTGTAGAAAAAGTATCCGGGGCCAAGCCAAGCGCCCCGGGTCAGTTTGGACTCATCAATCTGTTAAAAGCCATCGCGGCACAATTAATCGTATTGCACCACCTGGCCTTTTACGGCCCCATGGCGGACTACGCGCGGCCCCTGATGCCCGACGTAATCGACTGGCTGGATTCCTTCGCGCGCATCGCGGTGCAGGTCTTCCTCGTGATCGGCGGATTTCTCGTCGCTAAATCCTTGTTCCCGAAAGGCCAGCCAGGCTTGATCAATCCGCTGGGAACCGTGTGGCGACGGTATGCCAAGCTGGTTCCGCCGTTTATGGTGGCGATCCTGTTCGCCGTTGCCGCTTCCGCGCTGGCCAACCGATGGATGACGCACGATTCCATCTCCGCCCCGCCCGATTTCATGCAACTGGCGGCGCATGCGCTGCTGCTGCAGGGCGTGCTGGGTTACGACTCCCTGTCGGCAGGGGCGTGGTACGTTGCGATCGATTTCCAGTTGTATGCAGTGGTGGCCTTGCTGGTCTGGCTCTGCGGACGTTTTTCCGGCAGCCGATTGCGGCGCTGGCTGATGCCTGCGGTGTTTGTCATCGGTATCAGCATGTCGCTCTTGTACTTCAATCGCGATCCCGACTGGGATGAGTGGGCGCCCTATTTCTTCGGGAGCTATGGACTCGGCATCATGGCGTGGCTGGCGAGCGATCCGGCACGGCGGCCACGCGCGGTTGCGCTGCTGGTGGCGATGATCGTGTTGCCAACGCTGATCGCGCTGGCACTGGACTTCCGTCTGCGCATTGCGGTGGCGCTAGTGGTTGCGTGCGTACTGTTCTTGTTCGGCCGTGCGCGCACCGGATCGTATTCATACTGGGGAATATCGGCGGTGAATCGTCTCGCGCAGATCTCTTATTCGGTATTCCTGATCCATTTCCCGGTATGCCTGGTGATGAATGCCGCGTTTACCCGTTTCGTGCCGCCTGAACCGCATTATCAGGCGCTGGGCATGCTGGTTGCCTGGGGTGCCAGCCTGATGGCGGGCGCCGCATTTTACCGGTGCGTGGAGCTTCCCTTGGGACGCGCCATGCAATCCGTCACTGAGGTAGCGTCGTCGCGCACGGCATTCATTTAATTAAGCGGATCAACCCCGGTCACGCACTGCCCGTTCTATCGTGGCGATATCGATCTTTTTCATCGTCATCATCGCATCGAACGCGCGCTTGGCCGCGGCGCGGTCCGTGCCGAATACTGCGTCGGTCAGGACGCGCGGGGCTATTTGCCACGACAATCCCCAGCGGTCCTTGCACCAGCCGCATTCGCTTTCCTGTCCACCATTGCTGACGATGGCGTTCCACAAGCGGTCGGTTTCGGCTTGGTCGTCGGTCGCGATCAAGAACGAGAAGGCTTCGCTGTGCTTGAAATGCGGGCCGCCATTGAGCCCGAGGCATGGAATGCCGACGACGGTGAACTCGACCGTGAGTACATCGCCCTCTTTGCCATCGGGATAGTTGCCCGGTGCGCGGTGAATTGCATGGACTGCGCTGTCGGGAAAGGTTTCTGCATAAAAGTTTGCCGCGTCGACGGCGTCGCCGTCATACCAAAGACAGATCGTGTTCTTGCTGGTCATTGCGTGCCTCCTGAAGAGTTGAACCCGGGCATTCATTGCCGCGAAAAACCAAAGCCGCATGAGGGGACCTTGGTCCGTCGTAGGAGACTAATGCCGTTGTCGGGATTCGTCAATGCCGCAGATTCTGGCAGCGCGTTCCCTTCCTGACCGCGTACCTGCATGGCGGTCGTGGTGGCATGGGACTCGCTATTTTTAAGGCCATTCCCATCGATCAGCCCCGAAGGTAGCCCCAGCAAACATCGCGGAACTCAGCAGGTAATTAGCTGGCATGGACCATCGGATGGGACCAAGCGCAGACACCCCGGAGCAGCCTCTCAACAGCATATTGGCGCCCCCCGGAGTCTACAAAATCCTTTGCTCTGGGAAAAATGGACCCGCAGTTTTGCAATGAGGTTTCTCTTGTAGCCGCCCTTGACGGTTTCTGCGATGCCCATTGCTCTTGCTTTATTCGCTTCGCTCAGGAGGGGCGTGATGAACATCATTTCGCTATATTTTTGTTGTTCGTAAAGTTCACTCTCGGAATCGTCAAGGCAAGCGATTTTTTCCAACGCCATGCTAACGACATCGCTCTTTTCCAATGTTTTTAGAACAGCGCCAAAATGATAAAGGTTGTGTATCAAATCCGCGTTCGGTTCGAACATGGTGAAGTCCACCATAAATCGCTCGAACAGTGCTTCGACTTCACCAGGGCGCAAGTACGCGGCCAGCTTTAGCAGGCAGCGGTTCCTGAAATAATCCGAGGGGAGCATCCTGACCCTCGCCGCCATCCTGTCTGCATCTGCGGGCTGTAGATATTGCGCATTGCGGATGACGAGGTAGGCGATAAATTCTTCCGGGAGGTCCGGCATGTCAAGGTGAAGAGAAATCACCTCGGTTCTGAATTCCTTGTCCAAGTGCGGAAACATCCGCTTGAGCTGATACGCGGCCTCCGGCAATCCAGAGAGAAATTGTTGGCATATATAGGAAAAAATCTCCGCCTTGTGAAGCTTATCCATTCTGGGATAGATTCCCCCAAGAGCTCTTGTCTTGTATATGTCGGGCATCTCCAGAATGGATTGATACGACAAGCGGGCCATTTCGTCGGTGAACAAATGTGAAAATTTACCGATGTAATTTGCTTTGTCATAGCCATCAAGATCGTGGATCGCGACCCAGATGGCCGCAATGTCATGATTTTCGGCGTAGAAGGGATTTTGCTCATCGCGTCGATATTCGAGAAATATTTTGACTAAGAAGCTTTTATTTCTCAGATACGAATTTAATGAGTTAAAGAGGTTTTCCGACCGTTTTTTTGTTCTTTTTCGGAAGAACTTGGCGAGCAATGACTTGGCATAGTAGGCCGTCATCATGTCTGTCGGGTGGGCATCGACAAATTCAGCGATTTTTAGCACGAGTCCGTCCGGGATTTCGTGCTTCCAAGAATGGCCCAGAGACTGGGAAAATTCTTCATTGAGAATGACGTAGGTACTGTAGGGATCCATCTTGTTCATTGTTTTCATCGCCGATCAATGGCAGGTATGGGCCGATTCAAGATCTGCAGATCGGCCGAATCTGCTCGCAGACTATTTATCGACGGCGCGGCCGATACTGTCGATTCTAGCGGCAGTTGCGCATGCGTGCCGATCTTCCGTCCCAATACAGTCATCTCATCCGCTACAACAAGAACGAGTTCTGCCGTCACGATCAGCAGCCCAACGCTGGCCCCCACAGCGAAAACGCGGCACGGAAATGAAAAAAGCCAACCTCAACGGTTGGCTTTTTTCATTTCACATCAGTTACCTGCTTGTTCCTGGCGGAGAGACGGGGATTCGAACCCCGGATAGGCTATGAACCTATACACGCTTTCCAGGCGTGCGACTTCAACCACTCATCCATCTCTCCTGCATTACATCTTCGCTTTCACGAAGCCGCAGATTATAGCAAAGATTCTGGGAAGTATGAAGAAATTTGCACCTCCCCCTTACGAGGCCTCCTTCAACTGCTCCAGAATGGCCGGATTTTCCAGTGTCGAGACATCCTGCGTGATGGTCTCGCCCTTGGCCAGCACCCTCAGCAAACGCCGCATGATCTTGCCGGAGCGGGTCTTGGGCAGATTGTCGCCAAAGCGGATTTCCTTCGGCTTGGCGATCGGGCCGATTTCCTTGGCCACCCAGTTGCGCAGCTCCAGCGCCAGCTTCCTGGCCTCTTCCCCGGTCGGGCGCGCCTGCTTGAGCACCACGAAAGCGCAGATCGATTCGCCGGTCGTATCGTCCGGCTTGCCCACCACGGCCGCCTCGGCCACCATCGGATTGGCCACCAGCGCCGATTCGATTTCCATGGTGCCCATGCGGTGGCCCGACACGTTGAGCACGTCATCGATGCGGCCCGTGATCGTGAAGTAGCCGGTATCCTTGTTGCGGATCGCGCCATCGCCCGCCAGGTACATCTTGCCGCCCAGTTCATCCGGGAAGTAGCTGGTCTTGAAGCGTTCCGGATTGCCCCAGATGGTGCGGATCATCGATGGCCACGGCCGCTTGACGACCAGAATGCCGCCCTGCCCGTTCGGCACATCCGCGCCGGCCTCGTCGACAATCGCCGTCATGATGCCCGGCAGCGGCAAGGTGCACGAACCCGGCACCATCGGCGTCGCGCCCGGCAGCGGAGTGATCATGTGGCCGCCCGTTTCGGTCTGCCAGAAGGTGTCGACCACCGGGCAGCGCTCGCCGCCCACGTTCTTGTAGTACCACATCCAGGCTTCCGGGTTGATCGGCTCGCCCACCGAACCGAGCAGGCGCAGGCTGCTCAGGTCGTACTTGGATGGATGCACGCTAGGGTCGACATCGGCCGCCTTGATCAGCGAACGGATCGCGGTCGGCGCCGTGTAGAAGATGCTGACCTTGTGCTTGGCGATGTTGGCCCAGAAGCGCCCGGCGTTCGGGTAGGTGGGGACGCCTTCGAACACGATCTGGGTCGCGCCCACCGCCAGCGGGCCGTAGGCGATGTAGCTGTGACCGGTGACCCAGCCGATATCGGCGGTGCACCAGAACACGTCCTGCGGCTTGATGTCGAAGCTCCACTTCATGGTCAGCGCGGCCCACAGCAGGTAGCCGCCGCTGGAATGCTGCACGCCCTTCGGGGTGCCGGTCGAGCCGGAGGTGTACAGGATGAACAGCGGATGCTCGGCGCCCACCCATTCCGGCTCGCACTCAGCGGGCTGGTCGGCCACTAGCTCGTGCAGCCACAGGTCGCGCCCTTCGGTGAAGGCGATGTTGCCGCCGGTGCGCTTGTAGACGATCACGTTCTTGATGCTCTCGCAGCCGCCCAGCGCCAGCGCTTCGTCGACGATGCTTTTCAGCGGCAGGTGCTTGCCGCCGCGCAGTTGCTCGTCGGCCGTAATGACCGCCACCGCGCCGGCGTCGATGATGCGCTCCTGGAGCGATTTGGCGGAAAAGCCGCCAAACACCACCGAGTGGGTGGCGCCGATACGCGCGCAGGCCTGCATGGCGGCCACGCCTTCGATCGACATCGACATGTAAATAATGACGCGGTCGCCCTTCTTGATGCCGCGCGCCTTGAGGCCGTTGGCGAATTTGCAGACGCGCTCGTACAACTCCTGGTACGTCGCGCGCGTGACGGTGCCGTCGTCCGCTTCAAAGATGATCGCGGTCTTGTCGGCGTTGCCGTTCTTGAGGTTGCGGTCGAGGCAGTTGTACGACACGTTCAGCTGGCCGTCCTCGAACCATTTGTAGAACGGGGCATCGGTTTCGTTCAGGGTCGAGGTGAATGGCTTGTGCCACTCGAGATTCTCGCGTGCCAGGCGGGCCCAGAAACCTTCGTAATCGGCGGCCGCTTCCGCGCACAGCGCCTTGTAGGCATCCATCCCGGAAATGGCGGCGTTGGCGACGAAGTCGGACGGCGGCGCAAACACGCGGCATTCTTGCAAGCCTTGATTGTCCTGCTGGGTGGAATCTGTTGCTGCCATGCTGGTCTCCATTGGTGGTGTTGTTTTGCTAAAACCATAGTCCCGCTCGCTTACTGCGCCCTTACGTTGCAAATCAGCGAATAAGGTCAACGAGACATTAAAACATGGATAGCGCCAAGAAGCGGTATGGTCACTTGCTTTTAAGACAAGATCAATATTCACGCCGAGGCGATTGCATGTGGTTTGCGCCAGATCAATACATTGTCAGACCGAGGCAGGTATCTGCAGCGGAGCCAAGCGCTGGTAAAATGACGCAGCGAAAATTTTTGCCTTACTCTGGAGCCAAGCATTTATGTCTGAACCGATTTTACCGAAAGAGCGTCAGAAACTGACCCCCTTGAACAACCTCATTTTCATGAGCCGTTGGCTGCAATTGCCGCTGTATCTGGGGCTCATCCTGGCGCAGTGCGTGTATGTTTTCCATTTTTGGGTTGAACTCAAGGACCTGATCGGTGCCGTACTGGGCAACGAGGCGGCGCTGCAGCACATCTTTGAAGCGGTCACCGTGCCGGGCGCCAGGCAGGCGACCAAGCTGAACGAAGCGACCATCATGCTGGTGGTGCTGGGCCTGATCGACGTGGTGATGATTTCCAACCTGCTGATCATGGTCATCGTGGGCGGCTACGAAACGTTCGTCTCGCGCATGCATCTGGAAGGCCATCCCGACCAGCCGGAGTGGCTCTCGCACGTCAACGCGTCGGTGCTCAAGACCAAGCTGGCCATGGCGATCATCGGCATTTCGTCGATCCATCTGCTCAAGACGTTTATTAACGCCAATGCATACGACCCCAAGGTACTGATCGCCCAGACCGTGATCCACATCGTGTTCCTGCTCTCCGCGCTGGCCATCGCCTACACCGACCGCATCATGATCGGCACCCAGAACCAGTCCAAGACACCCCACTAAGCTAACGAGAATCTCATGACTATCATCAAGCAGGAAGACCTGATCGAATCGGTTGCGGCCGCTCTCCAGTACATCAGCTACTACCATCCGGCCGATTACATCGCCCACCTGGCGCGCGCCTACGATTCGGAAAAGAGCGACGCCGCCAAGGATGCGATCGCCCAGATCCTGACCAATTCGCGCATGTGCGCCGAGGGCAAACGTCCGATCTGCCAGGATACCGGCATCGTCAACGTATTCCTCAAGATCGGCATGGGCGTGCGCTTCGAAGGGTTTTCCGGCACCGTCACCGACGCCGTCAACGAAGGCGTGCGCCGCGCCTACAACTTCGACGACAACAAGCTGCGCGCCTCGATCGTGGCCGACCCGCAGTTCGAGCGCAAGAATACCAAGGACAACACGCCGGCCGTGGTCCACATGGAACTGGTCGAAGGCAACACCGTCGACGTCAAGGTCGCGGCCAAGGGCGGCGGCTCCGAGAACAAGTCCAAGTTCGTCATGCTCAACCCGTCCGACTCGCTGGTGGACTGGGTCATGAAGACCGTGCCGACCATGGGCGCGGGCTGGTGTCCGCCGGGCATGCTCGGGATCGGCATCGGCGGCACCGCCGAGAAAGCCATGCTGATGGCCAAGGAAGTGCTGATGGACGACATCGACATGTACGAACTGAAACTGCGCGGCCCGCAGAACAAGACCGAAGAACTGCGTATCGAGCTGTGCGACAAGATCAACGCGCTGGGCATCGGCGCCCAGGGCCTGGGCGGCCTGACAACAGTGCTCGACGTCAAGATCATGATGCACCCGACCCATGCGGCTTCCAAGCCGGTGGCGATGATTCCGAACTGCGCCGCCACCCGCCACGCGCACTTCGTGCTGGACGGCTCGGGCGCGAGCTACATCGAGCCGCCTGCGCTGTCGACCTGGCCGGACGTGCACTGGACCCCGGATACCGAAAAATCGCGCCGCGTCGACCTTAACACCCTCACGAAGGAAGAAGTCGCCTCGTGGACGCCGGGCCAGACCTTGCTGTTGAACGGCAAGATGCTGACCGGGCGCGACGCCGCGCACAAGCGCATCCAGGACATGCTGGCCAAGGGCGAGGAATTGCCGGTCGACTTCAAGAACCGCGTGATCTACTACGTGGGCCCGGTCGATCCGGTGCGCGATGAAGCAGTCGGCCCGGCCGGCCCGACCACCGCCACCCGCATGGACAAGTTCACCGACATGATGCTCGAAAAAACCGGCCTGATCGCCATGATCGGCAAGGCCGAGCGCGGTCCGGCGGCGATCGAATCGATTCAGAAGCACAAGTCGGCCTACCTGATGGCGGTCGGCGGCGCCGCTTACCTGGTGTCGAAGGCGATCAAGAGCGCCAAGGTGCTGGGCTTTCACGACATGGGCATGGAAGCGATTTACGAGTTCGACGTGATCGACATGCCGGTCACGGTGGCGGTCGACTCCAATGGAACTTCAGTGCACAACACCGGTCCAAAGGAATGGGCAGCGAAGATTGAGTCCTTGTCGAGTGTTGGCAAGATTCCTGTCAGCGTGGCCTGAGTGACGAACGAGTGACAAACGCGAGCGTCCCCATGGTGGCCACGGCGTCGGCTAGCGCGCCGATCGGCGTGTTCGATTCCGGCGTGGGCGGCTTGTCGGTCCTGCGTCATATCCGCGCGCAGCTGCCGCATGAGCATTTGCTGTACTTCGCCGATTCCGGTTTTGCGCCGTATGGCGACAAGCCGGAGAGCGTGGTGGCCGAGCGTTCGCTGGCGGTCGCGGGTTTTCTGGTGGCCAACGGCGCCAAGGCGCTGGTGGTGGCATGCAATACGGCGACGGTGGCCGCCATCAAGGTGCTGCGCGCGCACTATCCCGACATGCCCATCGTCGGGGTGGAGCCGGGCCTCAAGCCGGCTGCGGCGGCCACGCGCAACGGCAAGGTGGGCGTGCTGGCGACCAGCGTGACCATCGCCGGCGCCAAGTTCCTGCTGCTGCGCGACCAGATCAGCGCGGCCAGCAGTGCGCAGTTCCTGCTGCAAGGGTGCCCTGGCCTGGTCGACCAGATCGAGCTGGGCGATCTGGGGTCGGACGCGATCAGGACGCTGCTGGAGCGCTATGTGGTGCCCTTGATCGATCAAGGTGCTGATACGCTGGTGCTGGGCTGCACGCACTATCCGTTCGTGCTGGCGACGCTCGGCAAGGTCATCGCCGGGGCGACAGCGCGCGAGATCGTACTGATCGACACCGGCGACGCGGTGGCGCGGCAGCTGGCGCGTCTGCTGGGTAGCGCGGGACTGCTCAATCAGGGCAGCGATGACGCACCGGCGCCGGATAGCGTGGCCGTCGCGGTGGCTGCCATCGGCATTGGTGCCGCTGCGACCCTGCAAGGCTATACCAGCGCCAGCGGAACGGCGCTGTCGGTCGCATTTGCCAACTTGCTGGGCGTCGATGCGCCCGTTCGCGAAGTGGTAATTTGAAAATATTTCGCTTTCGCTGCATTTTGATTTGCCAGTTCGCTCAGATGTTTGTATAATCTTTTTCTGTTCGGGAAGCATACGAACAAAATGCAGATTCGATGGTGGCTGTAGCTCAGTTGGTAGAGTCCAGGATTGTGATTCCTGTTGTCGTGGGTTCGAGCCCCATCAGCCACCCCATCGTTCGCATTGAAATCAAAACTCTCTCGTGAAGTCGCATTGCACAATGCGCATCTGACAGCGGTTTCAAATTTCCCATCGACATGGCCACCTGCGAGGTGGCTTTTTAATGCGCGTGCGATATTGCACGGGCCAGTCGACGAGCCTGCGGCTCAACAACTCGAACCATCGCTACGCGTGCGACGCACGTACGGCGGCGCCGCGCATCGGCGTTCCACGTTCAGACGATACAGCAGATGATCGCTCATGCAGCCGATCGTCATTATTATTAACAATTTGTCAATGCAATAGCCACGTGTGTTTGCTTGATTCATCCACAGACACGGCGGCGAAAACATGAGCAGTCCCACCAAACATATCCCCTACCTCGATGGATGGCGCGGCCTGGCCATCATCGCCGTCCTGGTATCGCACTTCAAATGGACGCAAGAACTCTCCTGGCTGGGTGGGTTCGGCGTACAACTCTTCTTCGTGCTGTCCGGTTTCTTGATGGGCAACCTCCTGTTTATCAAGAAGGTGCCGCTGAAGGATTTCTTTGTGCGCAGGATGAGCCGGGTGTTTCCGACGTTCTGGATGTTCGTCATTGCGATGGCGCTGTATGCGGCCTTCCTGCAACCGGTGCGTCATGTGGCAACCCGCGGCGAGTTGCTATCCACCTTCGCCTTTTTGTGCAGCTACTTTCCGGCCGATATGAGCATCTGGCATCGCGCCTGGCCGATCGGGCATCTGTGGTCGCTTAGCGTCGAGGAGCACAGCTACATGTTCCTGGCGGCCGGCGCCCTGTTGGTCGGCAATCTGAAGAACCGGTACGCCGGCGCGGCATTCCTGCTCGCCGGTACAGCCGCCATCATGGCTGTCAACGCCTACTACCCTTCGCACCCGCCCGCCGGCGCAACGCCATGGTTCCTGCGTAGCGAGTCCGCCGCAATCGGGCTGGTCGCAGCTGCTGCCTATCGCGTCACCGCGGCAAGCACGCAAGCCACATGGCTGCGCGAAAGTCCCCCATGGCTGCCTGTCCTGAGCTTCATCATGGCGATCGCCTGCTACTCGATCTTTGCCCACAAGCGGCTTCAATACACGGTTGGCCCGCTGTGCCTGGCATACACGATCAACCATCTCGAGCGCACGCCGCAGATTGTCAGGCAACTGCTGTCAAGCAAAGTGATGCAGTGGTTCGGCGTCTGCTCATTTTCGCTCTACCTGTGGCAGCAGCCGATTTACTACGCGGTGATCGAGGGTCGCTTCCCGCATATGGCCGGTTTGGTGGCGGCGATCGCCGTAGGCGCGGCGTCCTACTTTCTCTTCGAGAATCCAATGCGCCTGTATTTGAACCGCAAGTGGGCCGAGCGGCGCCCGCTCCCCGCAGCCACCGCCGCCACCGCCGCCGCCGCTCCCATCGTCTAAGCAACGCAGGCAATGCAAGGGGCGCGATGCCGCGCCCCTTCCCCTCCGCCCAACACGTCGCGCCGCGCCATCCGGATGACTGCCAGATGGCGCATGCGCCGCTGCATGGTGATCGCATACCCCCGCTCCGCCAGCCCCCGTACCCAATTTCAACCACGCATACTGCGTTCCGCTCGTCGCGAGGAAGAGCAAGCGCGTGCAATCACATCGAAAAACTCGATGTTTTAATTAAGATTAATCGAGTTTTTCTTTATATCGTGCTCCCATATAATTTTTGGGTGGACAAAGTTCCACTCACCTTTTTTACTACATGGAGTAGCACAATGCGTCGTTACGAAACAGATAGCCCTCAGGCAGCCGGCCGGATTCTCGCCCTCGCAATGGTGGTCGATGGCAATCTGGCGCAAAGCGAACTTGCCGCCCTTGACAGCAGCAAGATCCTGCAACACATCGACCTGGACCAGCCCGGCTTCAAAGCCTTGCTGCAAGAGCTTTGCCAGGACATGCTGACCTCGGCATTCCACGGCGAGGTCCGCATCGATGGCGCCATGCTCGACGGCTTGCTCGACGAAATCCAACATCCGGATTTGCGCCGTCAACTGTTGCAGGCAATGTGGCGCATCGCCGACGCCGATGGCTGGCTGGCCGATGCCGAAGCGGTGCTGCTGGCGCGCGCCAGCACCTTGTGGTGCGCCGAGACCAACTTCAGCGGACGCGTGCTGGCGCAGGCATAACAGCGGCGGCCGACGTAACGCGCGGTGCCGCCCGGTGCCGGCAAGTCGCCGCCGGGCGGCACCGGTCGTTACGCCGCCGGCGCCACGTCGATCAGGCGGCGGTAGCCGGCGATGCCCTCCTCGACCGGATACCCGGCCTTGATCGACTCCACGGCCCGCGCGCGCAGCGGCGCGAACTGCGCGGGTGCGCGCAAGGCCCGGCTGACGGCGCCGGCAATCGCGTCCGTATCGAAAAAATCGACCAGCAAGCCATTCTCGCCGTCACGGATGATTTCCGTCACCGGCGTGGTGTCCGAACCGATCACCAGGCAGCCGCAGGCCATCGCTTCGAGCATCGACCACGACAGCACAAACGGATACGTCAGGTACACATGCGCGGCCGAGACCTGCAGCAGGTCGCGGTAGCGCGCGTAGGCAATGCGGTCGAGGAAATGCACGCGCTCGGGATCGATGGCGACCTCGGCCAGCATCTTGGCGCGCCAGGTCTGGCCGTCGGCCGGACGCGAACCGTAGCTCACATCGGCGCCGCCGGCGAGCACGATGTCGCAGTCCGGATTGTCGGCCAGTATCCTGGGCAGCGCGCGCATGAACGTATGAAAGCCGCGGTACGGTTCGAGATTGCGCGACACGTACGTCACCACCGGGTCGCCTGGACGCAGCACTTTGCCGTTCGGTAGCGTGAACGATGCGTCGGGATTCGGGCACAGGTAGGCCGTGTCGATCCCTTCGTGAATCAGCGCGATCTTGTCGTGGTAGGGCTTGGGGTGCAGGCTTTTCTGCCATTGCGTCGGTGCCACGGCGATGTCGCACGCTTCCAGGTTGAGCAGCTGCAGCGCATTCTTGGCGCGCACCCGCGCCCGGTCGTCGATTGTGCTGGGAAACTCCGGATCGAAGCCGACATCGGCATTGTCCGTGTGATAGTAGAACTCGGAAAAATGCACCAGCCGCGCATCCGGAAACGCTTCGCGCACAAACATGGTGTCGCCCCAGCCCGGATGGGCGATGATCACATCCGGCACGAAGCCCTTCTCTTTCATCGCCAGCAAGACGCGCAGGCAAGCCTGTCCATGCAGGATGCCGGCCTCGAAGGGCCGGGCGTAGTGGTGGGTTTCCTTGGCCGCGCCGCGGTGCAGCTTGTAGGTCAGCGTGCGCACGTCCGGCAAGCCTGGGCAGCCTTCCTTGCCGATCGCCAGCACGTCGTATGCCGGGTCGTGCGCCAGGTGCGACGCGATGCGCTTGAACTGGCCAGGAAAGTTTTGATGAATGAACAGAATGCGGCGCGCGCGCGGCGCGCCGGAATGCAAAGGTTTGGCTGGTGTCAGTGTCATAAGTCGGTCGTACGCTGGCCTTCATGATGGAGAGCGAACATCTTACCAGCCGGGGCCGGTCCGAAAACTCGCCAATACTCATACAGTTGCAAAACAGCGCAAGCCGCTCGCTCAGCCGCTGTTCACCCTACTGGCAGATACGGAAAGACCTCATGACGAACGCGATCTCGCCGCATATCGGAAGTCATCGTTCGCGCGCCGCTTCGGAGACCGCTTTTTGTACGGGAGACAGCAGATATTCCAGCACCGTGCGTTGGCCCTGGTTAATCTCCGCCATGACTTGCATGCCCGGGGTAATCCGCAGCACGCTGCCCTGCGGGTCCTTCAGGCTTTGCTGGTCGAGCCGGATGCGCGCCTTGTAGCTGGCCATGGCGGGCACCGGAGCGCCTTCCTGCGCCTCGGCGCCGCCCTGCCGGGCCGGCTCGCTGGCATCGGCGCTGACGTGCACCACCTCGCCCTTGAGCATGCCGAAGCGCTGGAAGGGATAGGCCGACAGCTTGATCTGCGCGCGCTGGCCGACCCGGACAAAACCCACGTCTTCATTCTTGATATTGATGTCGGCGAACAGCTGTTCGCCCTCCGGCACCAGGGTCAGCACCACCGAGCCGGGCTGCACCACGGCGCCGACCGTGGTCGTGGCCAGGTCCTTGATCACCCCGTCCTGCGGCGCGCGCAATTCCATCTGGCCTTCGCGGTAGCTGGTCTTGTCCAGGTTCGGCTGCAACTGGCCGATGCGGGCCCGGACCGCCGCCAGTTCCTTTTCCAGCTCGCTGCTGTAGCTGCTGTGCAGCTGGCTGACCTTTTGCTCCTGGGCGGAAATGGTGGCGCCGAGCGCGGCCACGGTGGACTTTTGCGCGTCCAGGTCCTTGGCCTTTTCCGTCGCTTCGCGTTGCTTGTCGGCGCTGCGCTGCGCCGGAACGTAGCCGTCCGCCGACAAATCGGAAAAGCTTTTCGCCGCGGCCTGGTACGACGGCAGGGTCTGCTCCAGCTTGGCCAGGGTTTCGCGGGCGCTGCGCATTTCGTGCGCCGCTTTCACCAGCAGCGCTTTCTCGTGTTCCAGGCTGTCGGCGAAGGCCTTGCGGCGCGCGGCGTATTCGGCGTGCACCTGCGCATACAGGCGCATATCGTCGCCGGCCTTGGGCAGCATGGCCTTGCCGCTCAATTCCGCCTCGATGCGGCGCGTCTGCATCTGCTGCGCCGCCAGGTCGTTGGCAATGCCGCTCTTGTCGGCGCTGGCCAGGGTGGTGTCGAGGCGCGCGAGCACCTGTCCGGCCTTGACCTTGTCGCCTTCGAGCACCAGCAATTGCTTGACCACGCCGGCCTCGGCCGGCTGCACGATCTTGACCAGCGTTTGCGGAACCAGCTTGCCGTCGGCGCTGGCGATGATGTCGAGCTTGCCAAAGGCGGCCCAGACAATCAGCACCAGCACCAGCACCGAGACGATCCATAAAACGATGCGGCGGCTCCGGTCCGGCGCGTTGACCTGGATCAGGCCGAGCGGATCGTGCCAGCGGCTCGGCACGCGCAGTGGGATGACCTGGGCGCTCGGACGCGCGCCGTCAGGCTGGGCCAGCGACGCGCCCATCGGGGAAGTAGTGTCAGTCATGGGATCCTCAGGCTGCGGGATGACGCGCATCGGCGGCAGCGGTAGTGTTGTTCAGTGCGCTCGCAAGCGCCACGCGCTGGGCGCCTTGGGCGCCGAGGCGGTAGATGGCGTCGACCTGCAAGCCCTTCGGCAAGCCGTGGGTAATGAACAGCATCGTGATCTTGCCGCGCAGCGCGTTGATGGTGTGGGCGAATTGCTCGGCGGTGGGGCCGTCAAGGGCACTGGTGGCCTCGTCGAACACCAGGATGGTCGGGCGCTTGAGCAGCGCGCGCGCAATGGCGATGCGTTGCCGCTGCCCGCCCGACAAGCCCGATCCGCGCTCGCCGATCTGGGTCTGGTAGCCTTGCGGCAGCGCTTCGATGGCGCCATGAATTTCAGCCATCTTGCAGGCGGCGACGATCTGCTCGAAGCTCGCGTCGGGGCTGGCCATGTGCAGGTTGTCGTAGATGGTGCCGGAAAACAGCACGGTTTCCTGCGGCACGACCCCGAAGTGGCTGCGCAGCTCGTTGGCCGACAGATAGCGGATATCGACCCCGTCGATGACGATGCGCCCGGCGCTCGGCTGGTAAAAGCCCTGCAGCAGCTTGGCCAGGGTGCTCTTGCCGCAGCCCGACGGCCCCATGATGCCGATGGTCTGGCCGGGCTCGATCGACAGGGACAGGTTTTCGTAGACCAGCGGCAGGTGCTCGGCGTACTTGAACGCCAGCCCGTCGATCTGTACCTGGCCCTTGCGGCTGCCGTCGCGCGAAGGGACCAGGGAATACGGCTCGGTGGGCGCGTTCATCAGGTCGCCCAGGCGCGCGACCGACAGGCTGGCCTGCTGAAATTGCTGCCACAGGCCCACCAGGCGCATCATCGGCTGCGACAGGCGGCCCGAAAACATCTGGAACGCCACCAGCATGCCGATCGTGAAGTGGGTGTCGTGCATGACGGTGTAGGCGCCGATCGCGAGGATCAGCAAACTCATCAGTTGCTCGAGCAGGTTGGCGCTCGAGTTGTAGGTATTGGCCAGCTGTTTCGTGGAAAAGCCCGCCGCCAGGTAACTGGCCAGGTAGCCGCTGTACTTACTGTTCAGTTGCGGCTCGAGCTGGAGCGATTTCACCGTTTCCATGCCGGCGATATATTCCGTCAGAAACGCCTGGTTGCGCGCGCCGAGCTGGAATTGCTCTTGCAGGCGGGTCTGGAACAGGGGCGCGACGATGGCGCTGAGCGCCACGATCACGCTGAGAATGGCCAGCACGAGCAAGGTCAGCGTGACGCTGTAATAGAACATGATCGCCACGAAAATGAGCAAGAACGGCAGGTCCAGCACCAGGGTCACGGCGGCGCCGGCGATAAATTCGCGGATCGTTTCGACACCCTGCATGCGCGCGGCGATCACGCCGGTCGGGCGGTGCTGGAAATACATCGGCGGCAGCTTGAACAGGCGCTCGAAGACGGTCGCGCCCAGCACGGCGTCGACGCGGTTGCCGGTGTGCAGCACCAGGTATTGCCTGACCCACGACAGGGCCGCCGAAAACAGCACGAACACCGCCATGCCGATGGCAATGACGATCAGGGTGCTCTGGGTGTGGTGCACCACCACCTTGTCGATGATCGCCTGGGTAAACAGCGGCGTGGCGAGGGCAATCAGCTGGATCACCAGCGATGCCAGCAGCACTTCGCGCCACAGCTGCTTGTGCTTCATCAGTTCCGGGATGAACCAGCGAAAGCCGAACCGGCGCGACTTCAGGGTGTCGGCTTCGCTGTCCGGATCGGCGCCGCCCTCGTCGCGCGGAGCGATGCGCGTCACCTGGCCCAGGTAGCGCACGGCCAGATCGGCCATGGTCATTTGCTTGGGAGCGGGGTCGCCTGCTTCGACGATCAGCACGCTGGCGCCGTCGGCCTGCAGGATCAGGGCCGGCATGGCGCTGGCGGTACTGTCGCCGTCAGGCGGCGCTTGCAGCCATGCCACGAGCGGAAAAGCTTCGTGCTGCAGCTTGCCCGTCTTTACTTTACGCAGCGTTGCATCGAAGCCATACACGCCTGCGGCCTGCGTCAATGACGCGACCGTATGCGGGGCGGCCAGCTGTTGCTGTGCAAGTTCGAGGGAAAAAGGCTGTCGGTGGAGCGCGCAAATACCTTGCAACGCCCAGAAAAAGGCGTCTGCCTGTATTTCTTTGTGGTTCATAAAAAACTGCGCTTCCGAGTGAGCTGCCGAAGCAGAAATAAATACAAATTTGGCCCAGAACGATACCTGCAAATTGCGTCATATTTCATTTTTATAAAAATAAATATTTCCACTCAGTAGCTATTGACAAAATGCATTATTACTTCAGGTAAATAGAGAATTGATGGTATTTCGGCAACATGAAGGCGCTGAAACCGCTGCACTACCCCTCGTCGATCAGCTGCGAGCGGCGCCGGGAGTGGCCGGTCGACTACAATACCGAACGTGCCGTCCGGCGCATGTCCACTTTAAAGGGCCACACGCATGAGTTACGACCTGATGGTTTTCGCCCCGGAAGCCGCGCCCAGGAAGCGCGAGGCTTTCCTGGCGTGGTATGACGAACAAGCCGAATGGGGTGAAGGCCATTCCTACGCCGACCCGGCCGTCGCCAGCCCGGCGCTGCAAGCGTTCTACGCCGAGATCGTGCAAACCTTCCCGGCTGTGGCGCTCGAAGACCTGGCCGGCGAGGATGAGGAAAGTTCCGGCACCGACTACACCATCGGCAAGTCGCTCATCTACATCACGTTTTCGTGGGACCAGATCGACGAAGCGCACGCCACCGTCACCCGCCTTGCCGCCAGACACGGCGTGGGCTTTTTCGACGTCAGTTCCGATATTGCCGAAACCTGGCTGCCGGACGGCAAGGGCGACCTGTATATCGCCCATTCCGACTGAGCTTGCAGCACGTTGCCGGCATCTGCTGGCCGCATGAGGCCACGGTTGGACACATCACGGTGGCGACCAGCCAGCTGTCAGGGCATTTTCCTGCCGACCAAGGCGACGACGCGCTGGTCGCCTGCGTGCTGGTCGCGGCCGGCAAATACCGCAACGGCGCCGCGCGCCACTGGTGCCGCACGCATCAGACGTACTGGGGCGTGAAGGCGGACCTGGCCGCGCTGGCGCACGGCGGCCAGCGCCGCTGCGCGCGGCACGCGGAAAAAATGCGCTACGCGCTGCGTCCGCCCGTGATCGACCTGGCGGCCTGCGCCAGCGTGACGGTTTCCCGGGCTCCGGGTGGCGCCATGGAGCTGGCCAGCCTGCCCGCCGGAGTGCAGGCCACCCCGTCCGGGCGCTGCGCGGCAGTGGCGCTGTGCAGCAGCGGCGACCGCGCACTGTTTCCCGGTACCGGCATCGTCCAGGTCAACATCACCCCGCCCGCCCTGCTGGCCTACACGCAGGCGGCATCGGGCGCACAGGCGCTCGGCTGCGTCGACTGCGCGCGCTGCGGCCATCCGCATCTGGACCTGGGCAGTTTTGCGCAAACGCCACACCGGCGCCACTACTGCGGCAACTGCGGCACCGACAGCACCCACAGCCCGGCACCCATGGTCTCCTCGCCCCTGCATGCACTCGCCATCCGTTTCGCCGGCCTGCTGACATTCGCGTAAGAACCCGCGTTCGGTACACGTAGTTCGAGCATGCATTTTCGCTGCGTGCTATAAATTCAATACAGTAACCAGGAGAACAACATGGACGATGCAGACCGCCGTCACGAAGAACGTCGCCAGGACCTCGAAACCGCAGCGCAATTGCACGAAGCCATTGCCTTGCAGCGCGCCTTCGGCAGCGATGCCGCCCAGCGCTTTCTCAAACTGCGCGGCATTGGCGATGAAGTCGCCCAGGACGCGCTGATCGAAAGCTACGACCGCCGCCAGGCCGCACGCCGCTTGCGCGCCGCCACCGTCAGCTAGCCTGCGCCACCGGCAGGCAGTACGCGATTGCCGCCGGGTGACTACCGGCATGACGGGGACCGCCTGATCGATCCGAGGCGGCCCAGCCCGACCCCGCGCAGCCGTCGCGGACGCGCCAGATTGCGCTGGCCAGGGACAGGCATGAGTGTGATGTTATTATTCACTCAACATCCATTCCCCGCCCCTCCCACGAAATTTCTTTTCGGTGTCGCCGTCGTCCTTCTGCTGTCCGCCTGTTCGCAAAACGTCGGAAAAAGTGCCGACAGCGCGAGTCAGCTTTCAAGCAAGGCCGCCGATGCGGCGCTCGAGACGCCAGCGGCCAGACGCTACATCGCCACGCGGCACAAGCTTCTGCTCGAAGCGCCCGAGGCCGATCTGGACAAGCATTTCGACGCCATCCAGGCAGCCTGCGTCAAGCTCGCCTGCGTGGTGCTCAGGGCCGACCAGAACCGGTGCGGCGGCCCGTACAACCCGGCCCAGGCCACGCTGACCGCGCGGATTGCCCCGCACGCGTTCGACAGCTTTCTCGACATCTTGCTCAAACACGGCAAGCTGCGGCAGCACCAGCGCGAAAGCGAAGACCTTACCAGCGAGGTGATCGACGTCGAGGCCAGAATCGCCAACCTGACGGCACTGAAAACCCGCATCCTGGAACTGCTCGCCAAACGCTCGGGCAACCTGGAGGAAGTGCTGGCCGCCGAAAAGCAGCTTTCCGCCATCCAGGCTGAGCTCGACAGCATCCAGGGCAAGCGCAAGGCGCTGGCAGGCCAGACCGAGACCACCCGCGTCGAAGTGACCCTGGTGCCCCAGTCGCTGGCCGCCGCCGGCAGCTGGGCCGCGCCGGTGGTGGAAGCGGCCGGCGAATCGGGGCGCGTGCTCATGTCGAGCCTGGCGACCCTGATCACCGTGACCGTCGCCGTGCTGCCATGGCTGCTGGTCGGCTTGCCTCTGTTCCTGTGGCTGCGCAAGCTTTACCGCAAGCGCCAGGTCCGCCGCGCTCAAGCGGCGATATAAAACCCGCGGTCCGAGCGCACCCCGAGGCGCTCGAGCACCTGGGCCGGTGCGATCCCCTCCTGCGTAAATTGCTGCTGCACGATTTCCTGGGCCACCGCCATCGCGGCGGCCGTCTTCCATTCGACCATGGTCACCACATTAAATTCCCCGGTGCCGGCGTATTGCGTCAATAAATGCTTCTGGCGCCAGCCAGGCAGGCGCTCAAACATCGCCTGGATCTGGCGCATCTGCTCCACGAACGCCGTCAGCGACGCTGCCGGCACCACAAATTTATCGATGCGAAATACCCCATCCGACGGGTTCCTGACTGTGTTCCTTGCCATGCGAAATTCTCCTTTAGAATGGTTGCCGAACCAATGCAAGCCAGTCTAAAACATCAAGTTAAGTTGAGGTCAAGGAGTCTTCCGTGCCAGATAAATTCGCACCGGGCGCAGCGTTCCCGACATTGTCGGTGGGCGACGTCGCGCGCCGCAGCGGCGTCGCCGTGTCCACCCTGCATTTCTACGAAACCAAGGGCCTGATCGCCAGCGCGCGCAGCGGCGGCAACCAGCGCCGCTACACGCGCGACGTGCTGCGCCGCATCGCCTTCATCCGGGTGGCGCAGCGCGTGGGGGTCAGCCTGGCCGAGATCGAGGCCGCGCTGGCCACACTCGGCAGCACGGCGCCCAGCCGCGACGACTGGGCGCGCCTGTCGGCCGCATGGCGCCAGGACCTCGACCTGCGCATGGCCCAACTGAAGAAACTGCGCGACACCCTGGATGATTGCATCGGCTGCGGCTGCCTCTCGCTGGAGCGCTGCCGGCTGCGCAATCCGCAAGACAAGCTGGCCAGCAAGGGGCCGGGACCGCACCGCATCTGGATCGGCCAGAGCGCGCACGAGGACGACGCGCCCGGCTGAGCGAGCCCGAACGGGCACCCGGCTTTGATCGCGGCGTGCCCGCCGCCTTAAAATGGGAACGCCGCCCGGCGCGCGCTGTCGAACCGATAAAAAGGGCAAAACACAGGGTGTTTTCGACAATATTGACACGCGCACTGGATTGAACTATTTACAACCCGCCGGAGCGCTTCCTCTATAATGCGCGTGTTGTCGGCATTGTTTTTTACTCAATTTCTCCTGGAGACAGTCATTCAAACCAATTTGCATACCGCGCACGCAGGCGCCCTCGCCTACCGGCCCGATATCGATGGCATGCGTGCGCTGGCGGTCATCGCCGTAATCGTGTTCCATGCCTGGCCGACCTGGTTCGCCGGCGGCTTCGTGGGCGTCGACATTTTCTTCGTCATTTCCGGCTTCCTGATTACCTCGATCCTGATTTCGCAGCTCGAAAAGGGCACGTTCAGCATCGCCGACTTTTACGTGCGCCGCATCCGCCGCATTTTCCCTGCCCTGACCGTGGTCATGCTGGCCACCCTCGCCTTCGGCTGGGTGATCCTGCTGCGGGGCGAATTCCAGCAGATCGGCAAGCATGCCGTGGCCGGCACGCTGTTCGTGTCGAACCTGGTGCTGTGGAATGAAGCCGGCTACTTCGACAACGACGGCATCACCAAGCCGTTCCTGCACCTGTGGTCGCTCGGCGTCGAAGAACAGTTCTACATCCTGTGGCCGCTGATCCTGTGGCTGGTGTTCTCGCGCAAGCTGCGCTTCCTGTGGGTCGCCGGCGTGATCTTCGTGATCTCGATGAGCGCCAACGTGCTGCTGGTGACCGACCATCCGGTGGCCGCGTTCTTTTCGCCGCTCACGCGCTTCTGGGAACTGATGGCCGGCGGCGTGGTCGCCTACCTGCACCTGCATCACCCGCAGCGCTTCGAGCGGCACGGCACGGCGCTGTCGCTGGGCGGCGCGCTGCTGCTGGGCCTGGCCTTCTGGCTGACCAATGCGCAGTCGGTATTCCCCGGCTGGTGGGCCATGCTGCCGGTCGGCGGCGCCTGCATGCTGATCCTGGCCGGCAAGAACGCCCTGCTCAACCGCCTGGTGCTGGGCCGGCGCCTGCCCGTCGCGATCGGGCTGATCAGCTATCCCCTGTACCTGTGGCACTGGCCGCTGCTGTCTTACGGCCACATCATCTACGGCCAGAAGCCGCCGATCGTCGTCAAGCTGGTCCTCGTGGGCGCCGGCTTCGTGCTCGCTTACCTGACCTATCGCCTGGTCGAAATCCCGCTGCGCGAACGGCGCGACCGCAGCCGCACGACCTGGTCGCTCGGCCTGGGCATGGTCGCCATTGCCGTGCTCGGTCTGACGATCAGCACCAGCCTGCTGCGCGAACGCATCGATACCCATGGCGCCGAGCCGTATCTGGCGGCTTTGAACGACAGCCAGTTCCCCGGCCCGACCCTGGCGCCGATGCGCTACGACGGCGTGGTGTTCCAGAAAGCCGTCAGCCGCGGTCCGGGCCTGACCGTGTTCCTGGGCGACTCCGTGGTGCAGCAGTACGGCCCGCGCATCGAACACGCGGTGGCCAGCGATCCGGCGCGCTTCAGCAGCGTCATCTTCGCCACCGCCGGCGGCTGCCCGCCGATCGAGCACACGGTGCGCTTGCCGCAATTCCGCTTCCCGCTGTGTCCCAAGACGGTCAAGGCGGCCTACGCGCTGGCCAACAGCCCGGAAGTCGACACCGTGGTGGTGGGCGCGGCCTGGTACGGCTACTTCAACGCCGGCCAGCACGAATTGCTGTATGAAAAGGGCGCGGTCAAGAAAACCTTCCCGGCGGCCGATGCGCAGGAACTGGCCTACGAGTCGCTGCGCGCCAGCATGGCCAACCTGCGCAAGAACGGCAAGCGCGTATTCCTGGTGCTGCAGCCGCCGTCCGGTTCCGCCTTCGATCCGCAGTCGATGTACACCGGCTCGCGTTTCGGCGCCATCGCGCCGGTGCCCAAGGTGCCCATGTTCGACCTGGCCGACTACCGCCAGCGCAACGCCGCGCCGCTCGCCCGCCTGACCGCGATTGCCGCCGACACCGGCGCCATTGTCATCGAACCGGCCCAGTTCATGTGCAAGGACAATGTCTGCCCGGTGCTCGACGAGACCGGTTCGCCGCTGTACACGGACACCATCCACATGCGTCCCGCCTACAGCCGGCGCGCCGCCAGCTTCCTCGATCCGACCATGCTGCGCGCTCCGGCGGGCCCCAACGCGGTCACCCAGCCGCTGCCGACGGCCCTGGTCAAGCCGCCACCGGCGGGCTGACTCGCCGCTCAGCCTTCGCCGGTCCCGCCTGTCGCGGCGGGACCGGCCATCTGCACGCGCCAGCCCAGCAGGCGCCACGCGGCCCAGGCCGACAGCACGGCGCCCAGCATCAGCACCAGACGCGTATCGACCAGGGGCAGCACCGAGCCGACCAGCGCCATGACGATATTGGCCAGGCAAAACGTGGTCGACAGCAAACCCATCACCGCGCCCTGCCCCAGGGCGCCGAAACGCTCGGCGCACCAGCCCGGCACGATGGCGTTATAAAACGCATTCGGAATGCCGAACAGCACGATCGCCACCAATCCCAGCCACACATTGCCCAGCGCCAGCGCGGCGATGGCGGCGGCGCCGCCGAACGCGCTCCAGGCGGCCCGCTGCAGCGGCGCAATGCGGCTCGGGCGACCGGCGAATACGGCCGTCAACGTCATCACCGCGCACAAACCGGCCGTGATCCAGGCGATGCCGGGCGCGCCGTAGCCGGGAAATTCCACCAGCCACAGGGGATAAAACTCGTAAAACGCCGTCACGCCGCAGGTATAGGCGAACTGCACGATGAACAGCTTGCGCAGGTCGGCGTGGCGCAGCAGGTGAAACGCGTGCTGGTGGCGCGCCACGTACCACCACGAGGTGGTGGCCAGCGACGCCGTCTCGCGCGGCAGCACCGCCGCCACCAGCGCCGTGGTCAGCACCAGCGCACCGGCGGCGATCCAGAACGGCACGGTGATGCCCCACACCACGGTGGCGCCGGCCAGCAGCGGCCCGGCCAGCCAGCCCAGGTAGAAAGCGCCGTTCAGCCACGACAGCGCGCGCACGCGCAGCTCGCCCTCGAGACGGTCGGCCAGCATGGCGCGCACCACGGCGCCGTTGCCTTCCAACAAACCGGTGCCGAAGCGGGCCAGGATAAACAGCGGATACGATTCGAGCAGCAGCGCCAGCGCCGTGAGCACATGGCCGAGGGCGGCGCCGAAGGTGGTCACCATCAGTACCGGGCGGCGGCCATAGCGGTCCGATAGCGGTCCAAGCAAGGTATTGCCGATCAGCAGGCCGAGCGGATTGATGGTCAGGGCCAGGCCGAACAGCATCTTGGGCGGCAGCCCGAGGAAGGAATTGAGGCCATTGCTGGCGCCCGAGGCGAACAGGGGCGGCAGGATGGGATACGGCAGCGCCGCGCCGATGGTCGAAAACAGCCCCAGCAAGCAGGCCGCGGCAATGAGGAGTTTGATGTGCATGCGCGCGAACATACATGCACGTCAGAAATAAGTAAACGGCCATGTTTATTTTTCGCGGCCAGCGCAGGCGTGCGCTGCCGCGGCGACCGGCCCGGGCGGGCTGGCCGCGTGGAACGGTGGCTAAGCGATCAGTCGAGCTTCCAGGCGTAGTCGACCTTGGTCCAGGTCTGGGCCGGGGCGCCATCCTTGGTGCCCGGCTTGAACTTGCACGCGCTGATCGACTTGATGGCGGCCTTGTCGAGATTCTTGAAGCCGCTGGTTTTTTCCAGCTTCGATTCGACCACCGAGCCGTCCGGGCCGACCAGGAAGGACATCGACACCGTGCCCTGTTCCTCGTTCATCAGCGACGCCTTGGGATACTCGGCCTTGCACTTGCCGGCATCGAAACTGGCCGGTACTTCGGCCGCCGCGGCGGCGCCGCACACCAGCAAGGCGCCCATCGCACTCATCAAACGCGTAGAGGTCAACATACAATTTCCCTGGAAATAAGGTACAACCGCGCGCCTGTATCACGTCGGCGCTAACGCTGCAGCTTGCGCCGCATCCCTCCATCCACCCTGCCCTGCCTTGTGCGGCCGGCCGGGAAGCGGATCAGAATTCTTCCCATTCATCGCTGCCGCTCGTGGCAGCCGCCTTTTTCGGCCTGGCGGGCGCTGCCGATGCAGCCGGCGCCGGACGCTTGAGGACCGGCTTGGCCACGCGCAGCGGCGCTGCGTTGGCCGGACGGGCCGGCGCCGCCACCAGCGCGGCAGGCGCGGCGACATGGGTTTCTTCGCCTTCGATCAGCTTGAAGATGCTGACCACGTGCGCCAGCTCGCTGGCCTGGTCCTGCAGGCTCTGGGCGGCGGCGGCGGCCTGTTCGACCAGGGCCGCGTTCTGCTGGGTCATGCTGTCCATATCGATGATCGACATGTTCACCTGCTCGATGCCGGCGCTCTGTTCCTGGCTGGCGTTGGCGATCTCGCCCATGATGTCGGTGACGCGCTTGACGCTGGCGACGACTTCATCCATCGTCACGCCGGCCTGGCCGACCAGCTTGCTGCCGCGCTCGACCTTCTCGACCGAATCGCCGATCAGGGTCTTGATTTCTTTCGCCGCCGCCGCCGAACGCTGCGCCAGGTTGCGCACTTCCGAGGCGACGACCGCAAAGCCGCGGCCCTGTTCGCCGGCACGGGCCGCTTCCACCGCCGCGTTCAGCGCCAGGATGTTGGTCTGGAAGGCGATCCCATCGATCACGCCGATGATGTCGACAATCTTGTTGGCCGAGGCGTTGATCGAACCCATCGTGTCGACCACTTGCGACACCACGTCGCCACCCTTGCGGGCCACGTCCGAGGCGCTGGCGGCGAGCTGGTTCGCTTCGCGGGCATTGTCGGCGTTCTGTTTCACGGTCGAGGTCAGTTCTTCCATGGCCGAGGCGGTCTTTTCCAGGGCGCTCGCTTGCATTTCGGTACGCGAAGACAGGTCGATATTGCCGGCTGCGATTTCACGCGACGCGGTGCCGATGGTTTCGGTGCCGCCGCGCACCTGGCCGACGATGTCTTTCAGGCTGTTGCGCATTTCGCGCATTTCCATCAGCAGGCTGCCCTTCTCGGCGCCGCTGGTATCGATGCGGACCGACAGGTCGCCATGGGCGATGCTGCTGGCGATCCTGGCGGTGTAGTCCGGTTCGCCGCCGAGCTGCTTGAGCAGGCCGCGCGTGATGAAGACGGCCGCGATGCCGCCCAGCAGGATGGCGACGCCGCCCAGGATCAGCATGGTCAGGCGGGCGTTTTCAAAACCGTTTTCGGCATCTTTCTGGGCTGAGCTATTGAGCTTGTCTTCGAGGGCGGCAAGCTGTTCCAGCGCATCCATCCATTTTTTCTGGACCGGGCGGATTTCCTTGATCATCACGCGGGTCGCGTCTTCGGCCTTGTCGGCCATCCACAGTTCGGACGCCTTGGCCAGGGCCGGCATGGCCAGCGCTTCATGTTCCTTGATCTGGGCCAGCAAGCTCTTTTCCTCGGCCGAGGCGCCGCTGGCGAATTTCTCGCTCAGTTTTTTCTGGGCGGCATCGTACTTGGCGGTCTGTTCCTTGATGCGCTTCATTTCCGGTTCCATGTCGCCCGAATCGGTCATCAGGGTCAGGATGCGCAGCGACACGATGCGCTCGCTGACATTGGTGCGCATGTCGATCACCAGACGGGTCACCACATTGTTGACGCCGACGACGTTATCCAAACGGGCCTGGATCTGCGCCATGCTGATGATCCCGACGATGGTGACCGCGACCAGAAAAGACAGGACCAGGAGAAATCCAAGACCTAAACGGGTGCCGACCTTCATGTTGGATAAATTCATTTCGCGTCTTTTCTATGGAACGATTGATCGATTAATCAGGGTCACCGCGTGTACTGTGCGGTCCTGCTGGGACCGGCTTGATGCTGTCTTTGAAGAAACGCATGGCTATCTGCGTTCCATTTAGGATAAATCAAAACAGTGACTGCGCATGCAAAAAAGTTGATTTGAGAACGAATTGTTTCAGTGCAACAACAGGCGACGTGGCGTTGCCGCAGATCACAAAACGGGCAAAAGATGAAGGGATTATAGAGGTATTTTTTGCCATAGAGCAAGGAAAAATGCGTTTGCGCAATTGAAAGAGGGTTTCATGGATGTAACTACAGAGCGCGGGGGGAAGACAGCGCGCATGCCCAGTCAAGGGCGGGCATGCGGTGGTGGGGAAAGCGAGGGAGGCAGGCGTGGCTGCCGGGCGGGGGCAAACGTGGCGCGGTCCTGCGCTCCTGCCATACGGCGCGGCGCGGCGGCGCCCGACGCTACGGCGCCCGACGTTACGACGCCCGACGCATCCCGGCCGCCGCTTCCAGCAGCAGATGCGGATCGGCTGCGGCCAGGCGCTTCGGGTCGGACATCACCTGGCGGAAACTGCGCGCACCGCCCAGCCCGGCCATCAGCCCCAGCATGTGGCGCGTAATGGTGTTCAGTTTCAAGCCGCGCGCCGCATGCTGCTCCAGCTGCGCCTGTATATAAGGGATCATCGCGGCCAGCACTTCCTCGCGCGTCTTGACCGGCGCCGTGTCGCCGTAAAAGCGCGCATCGTACTCGGCCATGACATACGGATTATGGTAAGCCTCGCGCCCCATCATCACGCCATCCACATGCGCCAGGTGCAGCGCGATCTCGTCGGACGTCTTGATGCCGCCGTTGATGATGATTTCCAGGTCCGGAAACTCGCGCTTGAGCTGGTACGCCACCTCGTACTTGAGCGGCGGAATCTCGCGGTTTTCCTTGGGCGACAAGCCCTTCAGGATCGCATTGCGCGCGTGCACGATGAAGGTGTTGCAGCCGGCATCGGCGATGGTGCCGACGAAATCGCGCACGAAACCGTATTCCTCGTTGCGGTCGATCCCGATGCGGTGCTTGACGGTGACGTCGATGGTCACGGCGTCGCGCATGGCTTTCACGCAATCGGCCACCAGTTGCGGTTCGGCCATCAGGCAAGCGCCGAACGCGCCCTTCTGCACCCGCTCCGACGGGCAACCGCAGTTCAGGTTGATTTCGTCATAGCCCCATTGCTGGCCCAGTTTGGCGCTGGTGGCCAGATCGGCCGGGTCGCTGCCGCCCAGCTGCAGGGCGACCGGATGCTCTTCTTCATTGAAGCGCAGATGGCGCTCGACGTCGCCGTATACCAGCGCGCCGGTGGTCACCATCTCGGTGTAGAGCCAGGTATGGCGCGTGATCTGGCGGTGGAACTTGCGGCAGTGCCGGTCGGTCCAGTCCATCATCGGCGCGACAGAGACTCTTCTGCTTCGGTAAGTGCTTGATTTCATACTATATTTCGTTATTATTGCGCTGGTATCGCTCCGTCACTCATGCTCGGTGTGCGGCATTGTGTGGTTTCCTGCGCGCTCAGGACGGAGAAATGACGGGTGGCGTTTATTGGAAAGAGGAACGGAAGCTGGGTGGCTGATGTGCGCCGGACGGGCCACAAGGCGGCGAGCAAATCATTCCCGACAAAAACCCATAGCGGCCGAATGGCGCGCCGCTTCGAGTCCGACATGGATGCGGCTACCTGCCAGGATGGCCGCAGCCTGAATTCTATTACATTCCGGTGCCCGACCGTCAGGCACCCGGAGGAAATCGGCAAGCTCATGCCGGGCGAACGTTTCGCCGTTGGCGCTGTCGAACATGATACCAATGGTGGCAAAGCGCGACAGGCAAGGCATACTCTTCCAGAAACCGGTATGGCAGACCAGATGACAACCCCGACCAAAGACGAGATCAACGCCAAGCTCGACGCCTCCGAGGCGCGGGTTGATGCGCGCCTGGCGAATTTCGATGTCAGCGTGAAGACTGGCTTCGCAGAGCTACGCACTGCCTTTGCCGAACTGCGCGCAGATATGGAAAAAATGCGTGCGGATATAGAAAAAATGTAACTATTCAGCCTGAATGACCAAAGCAATCCGCGTCATTCGCATCGGTGAAAGCGATGTCGCCTTGTTCGGCCGCCGCTGTGCATTCCCATAGCCCGTCTTGATGCAGCGCGATCGAATCGGCATTTCGCAAGTAGAACTCATCGGGACCCAGGCCGTCCATCAGGACCGGACGACGCACCCGTTTTTGTTTTCCGTTGATGAAGATTGTCATGAACTGCGCCTTCTCCCTTTTCTGGGCGGAGGTCAGTTTGCGCTTCGGTTTGACCATGGTATTGAATGCGATTGTTAACTGTTCGGCCGCTACGCAGCTGGCATGATCGGATCGCCAGCAAATGCCCGACGCAACACTTCCAACATGCTGTGTCCCTGCTTGCGTAGCGTGTCGAGGCAGGAGCGGATGGTGCAGAAGTTGGCGGCGCCGGTAACGGTGCGGAAGCAGCCCGATATTTTCTGTTTGACCTTGGGCATGCGCACGGCCCGTTCAGCAATATTGTTGGAGAACGGGACGGTGGGGTCGGCGATGAAGCGCAAGATGGCGTCGGCGTGCAGTCGGAAGCGGCGCAGCAAATTGTGGGCGTCTGACTGTTTGCAGCGACCACGTTTTCCGTCGGGCTTGAGTTTGAGAGGGTTCAATTGTTCGCCTGCGCGCACGATATCGTTGTAGACGGTGGTGAAGGCGGCGATGGCATCGGCGTCAAATGGCCGGCCTTGCTGGCGCGCCGCCGCGCTCAGTCTATGAGCGTTGAGCAGCAGTTCCGTCATGGCGGCCGGCCAGTCCTGGCCGGTCACCTCTTGCGCATAAACCAGTTCTCGAAGGAGATGAGCATTGCACAAGGCGTGCAGGCCATCGTCGAGTTTCCAGTAGGGAGCCCAGCAGTCGTGCACCAGGACGCCGAGGCGTTTGGGCAGAATGCCATGCGCGACGATAGCCTCCAGGCCGCGCTTTGCGTGCATGCCGTACCAGGTGAGATCCGCAGTGGCCGCCACATGCATCCAGTGCAGCTTGCCGTCCACACGCAGGCCGGATTCGTCGGCGCACAGCACTGGCGCGTGGTGCAACTGCCGTGCGATCAGGTCGGCTGTGCCTTGCAAAGCCACGCTGGCATCGCCAACCCATGCGTGCAGCGTTGCCGGCGATACCGATAAGCCCGTCATCTCGCAAATCAACTCGGCGGCGCGGGCATATGGCAGCATCTGTCCTTGGGTCAGATGCACGCCCAGTGCGCGCACATTCGGACCGTATTGCGCCACTTCGCTGACTGCGGCGGGAAAAGCGCTGTCGTGCCGCTGGCCGCAGGCGCATACGACCGTGTAGACGCGGTGTTCGATCACCTCGAAGCTCATCGCCGGCACATCGAATACCTGACGGCTGTCCAGCATTTTTGCCTGCTCCAGGGGCAACGCACTGTGGCAGCGGTCGCAGTGCGACGGCGGCGGATGATCCTCCGTTCCGGTGGGCTCGGCCACCCTCTTGAGCGTGCTGCCTTTATGGCCAGGTTGGCCTCCAACCGCCTTGCCAGACTTGCCGCGCAACGAGCTAGTCTTCGGCTTTCTCGCTAGGCCATCCGACGATGGCGGTTTGCTCGAATTCTCGCTGGTCATGCCCAGTTTCGCTTCGACCGCGTCCAGGCGCGCAAACAAGGCGTCGATGAGCCGGTCCTTATCGGTATCGGACAGGTGCGTGAGGTCGGGACGAGGCGGTTTCGGTGGCATGACAACATGATGCGGCAATTGCACATAGTTTACAACCGCTGATTGCTTTGGTCATTCAGGCTGAACAGTTACGAAAAAATGCGCGCTGATATGCAAAAAGGCATGATGGATATTGTCAAGTGGGTCATCGGCTTTGGCCTTGCCAGCATTGGCGGCATATTTGCCGTCTCCAGGATGACGGAGAAACCTCCGTCGCAAGCCAACCTGCAGCCTCCCCCCATCATCATCACCGTCCCACAGGCAGCCGCGCCACCAGCAGCGCCCGCGAAGTAGCCGCTTCCCGAAGCAAGCTTCCCGAACGGGTTTTTACGCCCGTGGCTTCCCACTCAATCCGGATCGATTGCTTCCCGGCCAGCCAAGCAAGCCCCCTGCTCAGGCCGCTGGCACCAGTCCCGCCGGCGCCCGTTGCGAGGGATACCAGCGCGCGCGCAACTGCATGAACGGGGTCTCCACGCAGCGAAACAGCAGCCAGCCGGCGAAGATGCTGACCGCGAACAGCAGCAGCACGGTCAGCGGCGCGTTGACATCGATCTTCATGTCGCGCAAACGCGGCGCGGCGACCATGAAGATCGGTTTGTGGATCAGGTAGATGGCGTACGACCACAGCGCTAATTGAGTTGCGCCGGGCACGCGCACCCGGCCGAGCAGCGACGTTGGGCTGAGCGCCGCCATGACCAGCAAGGCGTAGCTGATGGCGACCAGCGAAAAACCGAAGGTGGTCGAGAGCATCGGATCGGGCCATTCCTGTTCCATGCAATACAGCGTGGCGACGACGGCGGCCAGCCCGGTACCGAGCAGCAGATTGCCCTTTGCCAGGATCTTTTCATACAGGGCGCCATGAAAGTTCTTGAGCATGGCGATGGCCACGCCCGGCAGCAATTCGTCGAAGCGGCACCAGGTGGAGTAATACGTCTGCGCCGAAAACGCATCGTACTCGTACAGCACAAACGCGCTGCCGCGCGCCAGCATGCCGGCGGCGATGGCGCCCACGATGAGGCACCAGGCGACGGCGAGCGGCCGCTTGCAGCGCACGACCGCGAGCGTCACCAGGGGAAGCGCCAGATAAAATTGTTCTTCGATACACAATGACCAGGAATGGGTAAACGTTTGCCCGTAAGCCAGCCCGAAATTCTGCGTGAAGGTCAGGAATTGCCACAGCGGCGGCGTGCTCGAGCCGCCGAGCAAGCCCGGCAGCAGAAAATACAAGGCCAGCATGAAGTAATAATTCGGCAAGGTGCGCAACAGGCGCTTGGCAAAGAACGCCTTCAACGAAAATGCTTCCTTGCGCGCGATCGCCGACAAAATCTGGTTGCCGATCAGATAGCCGCTGAGCACGAAAAACAGATCCACCCCGGTCCAGCCGACGCTGCCCACCACGCCGAAGGTGTCTTTACCGCTGACAAAACCACCATAATGAGACATCAACACGAGCGCAATGGCGACGGCGCGCAGGGTATCCAGGCCGCTGGCGCGGATTAAAGCATTGTTCGGGGGCATACCATCATGGTGGGTTGAGTTGGGAAAGTGCGCGTGGCGCGCAGCGCGCCGTGCCGGGATGACAATGATAAGCCAACACGAACCGGCTGCGCAGCACTTATCCGGAGGCCGACGGCAGGCGCCGCCCGCAACCGGGCACCGTCCGCTATGCAGCCTGGCGCAGCGATAAACAGTGGCGCGCTTCCGTCCTGAATGCGGGAGCGTCCATTTCCGCGCCGGGGTAGTCCGGCAGCCTCTCGATCATGCCGGCAAACTGGTTCAGCGCCGCGCTGGCCTGCTCCAGCAAGGCATTCAGGTCGCCCTGGGCGCCACCGGCCAGGAAGGCGGCCAGGGTCTGGTCGATCTGGCGAGCCGCCCGCAGTGCCGCCAGATAGTCGCGCCGCAGCTCCTCCTGTCCGGCGCGCGCGTCGAAATACACCATCGCCGTCGCTTCGCAGTCGGCAAAGCGGGCCGGCGTGCCATCCCAGGCGGTCATCGTCCCATTCGCCATCCAGGTGGAAAGGACGTCGGCGATGCCGTTGAGCCGCTGGACCGCGAAGATGAAATATTGGATGCGTCGAAGGTCATCCGATCCGATGGAAATCATGGTCTTTCTCCTCACAGGCGAAGGCTTAATGGGGGAACCTGGCGATGCATTCGTGCCACAGCTGCTGAAAGAGCAACAAGTTCTGCTCCATGCAGATAGTCGGATCCCGGACCATGGTGCACACCTGATCGCGCATGATCTCGAAGGTTTCGCTCGCAGCGGACAGGCAACTCATGCGCGTGGGTAAATTGGTCGGATAGCGCGGGCCGCCGCCATAACTGTCGCCGTTTCCACCACCGCCACCGCCACCGCCGTCTCCACCTCCACCACCGCCGGAGGGAGCGCCATCGCCGGGCGTCCAGCCGGCGCCGCCGTAAGGGGCGCCGCCGCCACCACTACCGCCGCCGCTGTCGCCGCCTCCCCCGCGCCCGGTGCAAATGGTCTGTTCATCAGGCGCGAGACGGCACTCCCAGCTCTTTTCTTGCCAGCCCACGATGGCAATCAGTTTTTTGTTGAGGGCATCCGGCGCCGGGGTCGCCACCGCCGTTCCCGGGGCAGTGGAGAGCGCCGCCGAGGTGAGCTGCGCCTGCTTGCCGGGGGCCGCTGCCACCCGATTGTCGAGCGCCGGTGCCGGCGCCATGAGCATGCGCTGGCCCGAGGAACTGTCGATCGATACCAGCGCACCAGCCTGATACACCGCCCGCTGCACCTGTCCATCGGAAAACTCGATCCGCTCGAGCCGCTGCTCGTCATCGTAGTAATAGCTGGCGAACCTGCCGTCCGAATGGTAGATATTGGAGAGCCGGCCCTGTTTATAGAAGTAATGCGTGCTCCGGTCATCTGCCAGCCTGGCAATCAGTCGTGCCCCCTTCATGACCAATGTTTCCCCGCCCACAAGGGTGGTGCGGACGACATCGGCAGTGCGCTGCGTCATGGATGGCGGCTCGGCCCCGGCGCCGTGGGTCAGACAGGCCATGGCGAACAACAAGACAGATGATTTAAGCAAACATTTCATGATAACTCTCCGAAAGATGAAAGAACCTCATCTTGGCGCGCGCTCAGCGGCCGGGGTTTATCCGTTCTCAATCGGGTCATGCATTCACTAAGCCATTCATTACAAAGGGAAATATCGTTTCTGCAGGGTGCTCCCTCAGCACAACGGAAAAATAATTCAATTTATTTCCGTGTGGCACTTAATGACTTGGGGGAAACGGTCGTCTTGTACTTGGGAGAGCGCGAAGCAACGCGACTCCGAAGTTCCCACCCCCTACACCTGGAGTTTGATCATGCTGAGCCTTCACACAAACAACGCTGCCCTGTCCGCACAAAACTCGATCAACCGCACCCAAGGCAGCCTGTCGACCTCGATGACCCGCCTGTCGACCGGCTACCGCATCAATTCGTCGATGGACGACGCCGCCGGCCTGCAGATCGCCACCCGCCTGAAAGCCCAAACCAGCGGCATGGCCGTTGCGATGCGCAACACCCAGAACTCGACCTCGATGCTGCAGACCGCTGAAGGCGCGCTCGACGAAGTAAGCAACATGCTGGTGCGTATGAAGGATCTGGCCACGCAAGCAGCCGACGCCTCCTCGACCGCAGCCGACAAGACCGCGATGCAGTCGGAATACGATGCCCTCGGTACCGAACTGAACAACGTACTGACCAACACTTCCTTCGGCGGCGCCAAGCTGCTCGTCGGCGGCACCATCGCCTCGGCCATGACGTTCCAGATCGGTTCGAGCACCAGTGAAAAAATGACCGTGGACATGTCCACCAGCATGGGCACCCTGGTCACCGACGTCACCGCCACGACCGCCAACTACACCACCCCGAACTCGGTCGGCACCGAATTGACCGCCGCCGGCACCGCCTCGACCACCATCGACAAGCTCTCCACCGCGATCGCCTCGATCGGCACCGTGCGTTCGTCCCTGGGTGCTTCGGCCAACCGCCTGGAACACGTCTACAACAACTTGTCGAACATCAGCACCAACAGCAAGGCCGCAACCGGCCGCATCATGGACGTCGACTTCGCCAGCGAAAGCTCGAAAATGACCACCAACCAGATGCTGCTGCAAGCCGGCACCGCCATGCTGAAACAGAGCAACAGCATGTCCTCGATGGTCATGTCGCTGCTGCAGTAATCCGCAATCAGCCATAAGTACCGCGCCCGGCTGAGCAAGCCGGGTTCCCCAGAAAGCCAGCCGTCCACCCGGCTGGCTTTTTTTTCGTCCTCCCGCGCCGCGTGTCCAGAGTGATAACACGCAAATCTATTTCGAATATATTTCCATGCGGCACTTAATGACCTGCATGAAAGCGTCGCCTTGTATTGATGAGAGCGCGACACCAGTGCGGCTCCGAGAAGCAACCACCCAACCCCAGGAGTTTGACCATGCTGAGCCTTCACACCAACAACGCTGCCCTGTCCGCGCAAAATTCGATCAACCGCACCCAGGGCAGCCTGTCGACCTCGATGACCCGCCTGTCGACCGGTTACCGCATCAATTCGTCGATGGACGATGCCGCCGGCCTGCAGATCGCCACCCGCCTCAAAGCCCAGACCAGCGGCATGGCCGTTGCGATGCGCAACACCCAGAATTCGACCTCGATGCTGCAGACCGCTGAAGGCGCACTCGACGAAGTGAGCAACATGCTGGTGCGTATGAAGGATCTGGCCACGCAATCGGCCGATGCCTCCTCGACCGCAGCCGACAAGACCGCCATGCAGTCGGAATACGATGCACTCGGTACCGAACTGAACAACGTGCTGACCAACACCTCCTTCGGCGGCGCCAAGCTGCTCGTCGGCGGCACCATCGCCTCGGCCATGACGTTCCAGATCGGTTCGAGCACCAGCGAAAAAATGACCGTCAACATGAGTGCCAACATGGCCACCCTGGTGACCGACGTGACTGCCACGACCGCCAACTATGTTGCCCCGAACACGGTCGGCACCGAACTGACCGCCGCCGGCTCCGCCTCGACCACCATCGACAAGCTCTCCACCGCCATCGCCTCGATCGGCACCGTGCGCTCGGCCCTGGGTGCTTCGGCCAACCGCCTCGAACACGTCTACAACAACCTGTCGAACATCAGCACCAACAGCAAGGCTGCAACCGGCCGCATCATGGACGTCGACTTCGCCAGCGAAAGTTCGAAAATGACCACCAACCAGATGCTGCTGCAAGCCGGCACCGCCATGCTGAAACAGAGCAACAGCATGTCCTCGATGGTCATGTCGCTGCTGCAGTAATCATCCAGGATGCCCGGCGCAGCCGCCGGGTTGCCACAAAAACCAGCCCTCCCCCGGCTGGTTTTTTTTCGTCCATCCGCACTGCAAGATGTCCATAGCGACAACACACACATCTATTTCGAATATATTTCCATGTGGCACTTAATGATCCAGATCAAAGTGTCGCCTTGTATTGATGAGAGCGCGACACCAGTGCGGCTCCAAGAAGCAACCACCCAACCCCCAGGAGTTAGACCATGCTGAGCCTTCACACCAACAACGCTGCCCTGTCCGCGCAAAACTCGATCAACCGCACCCAGGGCAGCCTGTCGACCTCGATGACCCGCCTGTCGACCGGCTACCGCATCAATTCGTCGATGGACGACGCCGCCGGCCTGCAGATCGCCACCCGCCTGAAAGCCCAGACCAGCGGCATGGCCGTTGCAATGCGCAACACCCAGAATTCGACCTCGATGCTGCAGACCGCTGAAGGCGCGCTCGACGAAGTGAGCAACATGGTGGTGCGCATGAAAGATCTGGCCACGCAAGCTTCCGATGCCTCCTCGACCACGGCCGACAAGACCGCCATGCAGGCCGAGTACGACGCCCTCGGCAAGGAACTGAGCAACGTGATGACCAACACCACCTTCGGCGGCGCCAAGCTGCTGATCGGCGGCACCATCGCTTCCTCGATGACCTTCCAGATCGGTTCGAGCACCAGTGAAAAAATGACGGTCAACCTGGCCACCGACGTAACCGCCCTGAACACCGCCATCGGCGCCACCAGCGGCACCTACACCGTGCCGGGCACCCCAGGCACCGAACTGACCGCCACCGCCAACGCCACCATCGACCTGCTCTCGACCGCGCTGGCCTCGATCGGCACCGTGCGTTCGGCCCTGGGCGCCTCGGCCAACCGCCTCGAACACGTCTACAACAACCTGTCGAACATCAGCACCAACAGCAAGGCTGCAACCGGCCGCATCATGGACGTCGACTTCGCCAGCGAAAGCTCGAAAATGACCACCAACCAGATGCTGCTGCAAGCCGGCACCGCCATGCTCAAGCAGAGCAACAGCATGTCCTCGATGGTCATGTCGCTGCTGCAGTAATCCGCAAGGATGCCCGGCTGAGCAAGCCGGGTTCCCCAGAAAGCCAGCCCTCATCCGGCTGGCTTTTTTCATGCACAGAAAATAGTTCGATTAATTTCCATGTGGCACTTAACGCGGCCGGCGAAACGGTCGTCTTGTACTAGTAAGAGCGCAGCACACCGCGGCTCCGACAACCCCCACCCCCTATACCTGGAGTTCGATCATGCTGAGTCTGCACACTAACAACGCTGCCCTGTCCGCACAAAATTCGATCAACCGTACCCAAGGCAGCCTGTCGACCTCGATGACCCGCCTGTCGACCGGTTACCGCATCAATTCGTCGATGGACGACGCCGCCGGCCTGCAGATCGCCACCCGCCTCAAAGCCCAGACCAGCGGCATGGCCGTTGCAATGCGCAACACCCAGAATTCGACCTCGATGCTGCAGACCGCTGAAGGCGCGCTCGACGAAGTAAGCAACATGCTGGTGCGCATGAAGGATCTGGCCACGCAATCGGCCGATGCCTCCTCCACCTCGGCCGACAAGACCGCGATGCAGTCGGAATACGATGCCCTCGGCACCGAACTGAACAACGTATTGAACAACACCTCCTTCGGCGGCGCCAAGCTGCTCGTCGGCGGCACCATCGCTTCGGCCATGACGTTCCAGATCGGTTCGAGCACCAGTGAAAAAATGACCGTCGACATGTCTGCCAGCATGACCACCCTGGGCACCGACGTCGGCGCCACCACCGCCAACTACGCCGCCCCGAACACGGTCGGCACCGAACTGACCGGTGTGGGCACCGCTTCGACCACCATCGACAAGCTCTCGACCGCGATCGCCTCGATCGGCACCGTGCGCTCGGCCCTGGGTGCTTCGGCCAACCGCCTCGAACACGTCTATAACAACCTGTCGAACATCAGCACCAACAGCAAGGCTGCCACCGGCCGCATCATGGACGTCGACTTCGCCAGCGAAAGCTCGAAAATGACCACCAACCAGATGCTGCTGCAAGCCGGCACCGCCATGCTCAAGCAGAGCAACAGCATGTCCTCGATGGTCATGTCGCTGCTGCAGTAAGCGGCACGGCCGCCGGCGTAGTCAGCCGGGCAACGACCGAGCCAGCCGGCCACCCGGCTGGCTCTTTTTTTATCCTGACCATGCGTGAACGCCATGTCTACCATCCATTCGCAACCGCTGGGCGCGCCGCTGATTGCACCGCTGGCGCCGGTGTCGCTGCTGCCGGCGCCGGCCAAGGCGGGGGCCGCGGGCATGGGCTTGCCGCTGCCGGTCTCCGAACCGGTGGCCGCGGCCGGGTCGGGCGCCGGCCTGCCTGCCAACCTGAACGAAAGCGCCTCGATGCGCACCGACCAGGTCTTCATGGCGCGCCAGCTGGCCTGGCCGGTGCTCGACGGCGCCAGCCTGGCCAACGCATGGCGCACCATGGTGCGTGCCTACGCGGCCCAGTTGGCCACCTTGCAGCAGCAGGGACGGGCCCAGTTCATGTCGGGCAATCTATTGATGTCGGGCCCTCAGCAAGCCCTGCAGGCGAGCGCCGTGCCGCATCAGGCAACCTTGTTGTGGCACCCGGAAGCGTGGCGTTTCGTGCTGCCGGGCGCGGGCGGCCAGCAATTGGCGCTGCGCCTGCTGACCGGCTTGCCCGATCCGCCGCCCAGCCGGCGCCAGCGCGCCAAGGCCGCGTTGCGGCTTGACGTGGTGCTGGCTGACGGCAGCCATGCCACGGTGCAGCTGGAACTGGTCGATGGGGTCTTGATGGAACTGGCGGCCGAGCATCCGCGCGCGGTTGCGCTACTGCGCCAGGCGCTGCCGGCGCTCAAGCAGGCGATCGAACTGGCCGGTTTGCGCCTGGCGCGTGCCAGCGTCAGGCAGGGAATATGGCCGGGCAAGCCGCTGCAGCAGTACTCATCCCAGATCAGCGCCGCCCTGCCCCCGCCGCTGTTCCGGGCCATGGCGGAAGTGGCGCTGCTGCTGGCAGGGACCTCCAGGCCGGAGGCGGCAACGACGGTGCGGTTTACCGAGGGGCCGCTGCCGGGCGACATGGCTTACGGTGAACCATGAGCCGTCGTCCCGGTCAGTGTTTCCTCACCGGCGGCCGCCGATAAGGAAACTTATCCGACTGTTCCGACAATGCTCACATCGCGGTTTTCGGGGATTTCGTTGTAAGAAAGCACGTGCAAGCCCGGCGCGAACAGGCGCGCGTAACGCGCCAGCAATGGCCGGATCTGCGGCAGCACCAGCAGCAGCGGCGCACTCTGCTGCTGCTTCATCTGCTCGCGCGCCACCGGCATGTTCAGCTGCAGCTGCGACAGCAACTGCGGATCGATCGGGAAATTGTCGAGCGCGACCTTCCCGCCCTGGCGCGCCTGGTTCAGGGAACCCAGCAGCATATTCTCCAGCTCGGCCGACAGATTGAACGCCGGCATTTCCTTCTTCTTGCCGAACAGCGCCGTGACGATCTGGCGCCGCAGCGCGCAGCGCACCTCGGCCGCCAGCAGAATCGGGTCCTTGGTCGTTTCCGAGCTGTCGAGCAAGGTGGTGCCGATCACCACGATATCCTTGAGCGACACATTTTCGGCCAGCAGCACGCGGAACACCCGCAGCAGCTGGGTGTGCGTGAGCGCCTTGTCCAGCGCCGACGAGAGCTTCGGCGAGAGCGCCGTGAGCCGCTCCAGGATCGCCGGCACGTCTTCATGGCGAAACAAATCCGGCAGATAGTCGCGCACCACCTTCGAGCAGTGCGTGGCGATCGCGCTCGGCACCTCGACCACCTGGTAACCCAGCCCCAGCGCATGGGCCTTCTCGGCCGGCGCAATCCAGGTGATGGCCATGCCGTAGGCCGGTTCGATCCCGGGAATGCCGTCGAGCTGGCCGTACACCGAGGGCGAGGGAATCGCCATCAGGCAGTCCGGCACCACTTCGGCTTCCGCCACCACGGTGCCGCTGAGCATGATCGAATACTGGGTCGGGCGCAGCGACAGGTCGTCGCGCACGTTGATCTGCGGTAGCAGCAGCCCCATCGCTTCCGACAGGCTCTGGCGCACGCCCTTGATGCGCTTGGTCAGCGGCTCGCCCTGGGCGGCGTCGACCAGCCCGACCAGCTTGTAGCCCACCGCCACCGTCAGCGGCTGCACCGCCGGCAATTGATGCCATTCGAGCTCGGGCGCGCGCTCGTCGCGCAGGGCCGCTTCGATCGCCGCCACCCCGGCCTGGTCGGGCGCCTTGACCATGCGCCCCAGACGCCAGCCCACATAGCCGAGCACGATGGCGAAAATGCCGAACATCATCCACGGCATGCCCGGCACCATGGCCAGCGCCAGCATCATGCCCGAGGCGCTGTACAGCACCGCCGGCGAGGCCAGCAACTGCCCGCCCACCTGCTGTTCGAAATCGCCCGAATCGCTGATCCGGGTCACCAGGATCGCCGCCGCAGCCGACAGCAGCAGCGCCGGAATCTGCGCCACCAGGCCGTCACCGATGGTCAGCAGCGCGTACAGGCGGAAGGCGTCGCCGAACGACAGGTTGTGCATCAGCGAGCCGATCGCGACGCCGCCCACCATATTGATAATCAGAATCAAAATACTGGCGACCGCGTCGCCGCGCACGAACTTCGAGGCCCCGTCCATGGCGCCGTAGAAGTCGGCTTCGGCGGCCACGTCGCGCCGCCGCACCTGGGCTTTTTCCTGGTTGATCAGGCCGGCGTTGAGGTCGGCGTCGATGGCCATCTGCTTGCCCGGCAGCGCGTCCAGGGTGAAGCGCGCCGACACTTCGGAAATCCGTTCGGCGCCCTTGGTCACCACCGCGAAGTTAATGATCATCAAAATCACGAACACCACGAAACCGACCACGAAATTGCCGCCGATAACCACATTGGCGAAGGCTTCGATCACTTTACCGGCCGCGTCGCTGCCTTCGTGGCCGTGCAGCAGCACCACCCGGGTCGAGGCCACGTTCAGGGTCAGGCGCAGCATGGTGGTGCCGAGAATGACGCTCGGGAACACCGAGAAGTCGAGCGGCCGCTTGGCCGAGACCGACACCAGGATGACGATCAGCGCCAGCACGATGTTGAACGTGAACAGCACGTCGAGCAGTACCGGCGGCAGCGGCAGGATGATCATCGACAGGATCACCAGCAGGAATACCGGCGTGGCAAATTTATGCCGCTTCAACTCGACCAGCAGGCTGTTCAAGAAACTCATGTGGCGGGAACCTCACTCAGATGAGATGGCACGACCACCTCGTTGGGAAAACGTGGCGGCGCAGTGCGCCGGCCGGCACGGAAAGCGTTCAGTTGCAGCACATAGTTGAGCACCTGCGACACGGCCTGGTACAGCTGGGCCGGAATTTGCTGCTGGACCTGGCTGGTATTGTAGATCGCGCGCGCCAGGGGCGGCAGTTCGAGTGTCTCGATATTGTGCTGGCGTGCAATCTGGCGGATGTACAGGGCCATTTCATCGACTCCCTTGGCCACCACGAAGGGCGCCTCGGCGCGGCTGGCCTCGTACTTGAGCGCCACCGCGTAGTGTTCCGGGTTGACGATCACCACGTCGGCCGTGGGCACGGTCTTGTTGACGCTGCGGCGCGCCATCTGCTGCTGCAGCTGGCGGATGCGCTGGCGCACTTCCGGCTTGCCTTCGCTGCTCTTGTGCTCTTCCTTCTGGTCGTGCTTGCTCATGCGCTGGTTGCGCGCGAACAAGAATGCCTGCATCGGCACGTCGAGCACGGCGAACATGATGAATACCATGCACATGGCCATCAGGGCGTCGAGCATCAGGCCGGCGCCGGTCGACAGGGCCACGCTGAGCGGCATTTTTTGCAGCTCGACAAAGGCACTCATGCCCGAGCGGCTCACGTGCACCAGCACCCAGCCCAGCACCACCGCCTTGGCCACCGAGGTGGCCACGCCGATGCCGTGCTTGGCCGTGAACAGGTTGCCGAGGTTCTTCATCGGCGACAGGCGGTTCATTTTCGGTTCCCAGTGCTTGGTGCTGATCACCCAGCCGCCGGGAATGAGGGACGAGAGCACCACCGCGAACGGCACGCCCAGCAGCGGCAGCACCATGCTGATCAACAGCCACATGGCGCTGCTGAAGATGGTCGACATGGCGTTTTCCATGGCCCCGTCCGGGCCCAGCGGAATGAAGACCAGGTCGAACAGGTTACGAAACGACAACAGGTAGGTCGGCAGCAGCATGGCGAACAGTTTCAGGCTGATCAGGATGCCGATGGCGGTGCCCAGGTCGCGCGAACGCACCACCTGGCCTTCATCGCGGGCCTTGCGCAGCTTTTGCTGCGAAGCCTTTTCGGTCTTGTCGCCACCGCTCGCGTCGTCAGCCATGGGCCGCCTTCATCTGTTGTTGGATCAGTTCGAGCACCTGGTTGCTCATCGCAATGTAGTGTTCGGGAATGAAACGCACGATCTGGACCAGCATCATCAGGCCGAACAGGGTGGTCAGCGAAAAGCCCAGCGAAAACAAATTCAATGACGGCGCCACCCGGTTCAACAGGCCAAAGCCGAGCTGCACCACCAAAGTCGAAAACACGATCGGCAGCGCCAGCAGCATGGCGGCGGCGAAAATCCAGGCCGCCTTGAGCGCCACGGTATGCAGCAGCACCGGGCCGTAGCCGCCGCCGACCGGCCAGGCCTTGAAGCTAGCCGCCAGCACCCCGGTCAGCACCAGGTGGCCGTCGATGGCGAAAAACACGATGATGGCCAGCAGCGACAGCATGCCGGACACCACATCCGAGGCGGTGCCGTTGACCGGATCGTTCATCTGCGCCATCGAAAAACCGATCTGGCTCGAGACCAGGTAGCCGAGCACATTGATCACCGACATGGAAAAATGCATGGCCAGCCCCAGCACGCCGCCGATCACGGCCTGCTCCAGGGTGGTGGCGATGCCAAGCACGGAAAACGGGTCGACCACCGCATTGCCCGGGGAAAACGGCAGCATCATGAACGACAGCACCAGCGACAGCAGCACGCGCACCGGCAGCGGCACCAGGATGTCGCCCACCACCGGCGCCGACGACAGCAGCGCCAGGTTGCGGATGAACGGCCACCACAGGGCGTTCAGCAGCGGCAGCAGGTAGCCGGCCAGCTCCATGCGCCTAGCCGACCAGGGCGGCGGCGCGCTGGAAGACGGAGACGCAGTAATCCATCAGGTAGGCCGTCATCCAGTGCCCGGCCACGATCACCGCCAGCAGGGTCACCAGCAGGCGCGGCAGGAAGCTCAGGGTCTGCTCGTTGATCTGGGTGGCGGCCTGCACCAGCGCCACCAGCAAACCGGTGATCAGGCCCGGCACCACCAGCACCAGTACCATCAGCATGACGATTTGCAGCGCTCCGACCATCAGGTCCACGGCCACGTCGGGGGTCATCGGCTTTCTCCCATCAAAGTGCGGCCCTCAGAACGGCCGTATGCTGCCGACCAGCGTGTTCACGGTCAGGGTCCAGCCATCGACCAGCACGAACAGCAGCAGCTTGAACGGCAGGGAAATGACCAGCGGCGAGAGCATCATCATGCCCATCGCCATCAGCACCGAGGACACCACCAGGTCGATGATCAAAAACGGAATGAACAGCATGGCGCCGATCTGAAACGCGGTTTTCAGTTCGCTCAAGACGAACGCCGCCAGCTTGACCGTAAACGCGCGCTTCTGCGGCGCCAGGTCGGCCGGCTCGCCCGCCAGATGGGCCACCTGGGCCAGCGCGGCCTTGCTGGTCTGGGCCAGCATGAAGCGCGAGAGCGGCACTTCGGCCACCTTCAGGGCGTCCTGCATGCCGATCTTGTCCTGGTCGTAGGGGACGAAGGCGTCGCGCCAGATCTGGTCGCCGATGGGGCGCATCACCAGCAGGGTGAGGATCAGGGCCACGCCGGTGATGATGCGGTTCGGCAAACCCTGCTGCAGGCCGAGCGCCTGGCGCAGCAGCGAGAGCACGATCACGAAGCGGGTGAAGCAGGTCATCATCATGACCATGATGGGCAAGAGCCCAAGCAGGGTCATCAGGACCAGCACCTGCGACTTGACCGTCAGGTCGGTCTTGGCGCCCGGGATCACCCCGGCCAGCAAGTCCTGGGCCGAGGCCGGCGCGCACAGCAGCAGGCCGGCGGCCAGCAAGGCCGCCGTGGCCACGCCGGCGCCGCCGCCCCGTGCGCCCTCTCTCATGCGGTGATCAGGTCCAGGTCCAGGCCGTCGAGGTCGATGACCTTGAGCCCGTACTGTTCGCCGGCCACCACCACTTCGGCGCGCCCGATCGGGGTGCCGTTGACCTTGATGACGAGCGGCTCGCCCGCCAGCACGTCGAGCGCGATCACGCTGGCCGGCCCGATCGACATCAATTCCTGCAGCGAGATGCGGGCCGAGCCCACTTCCAGGGTCAGGGTCACGGGAATCTTGCGCATCATCTGCGGCAAGTCGCGCTGCGGCCGCTTGTCGGCCGCGCGCGGGGCGTCCATGCCCGATGGCACGCCCATCTGTGGTTCATCGATGATCAATTCTTCGTCGATCCCGGCATCCTGGTCCGGCGCCTGAAGTTCGTTCTCGTTGATTTTCATTAGTCGCTATCTTCAAAAGAGGTTAAGCAGAGCGAGCCGTTGTGCTCGGTGACCGCCGCCGTAAACAAGCGCGACTCGGCCAGCAAGACATCGGCCCGGCCCACCGTCACGGGAATGATGTCGCCCAGCTTGAGCGCAAACAGCGCTTCGAGCGTGATTTCCTTGCTCACCAGCCGCCCTTCCAAGGTCACTTGCAATGCCGTGCCGAGCGCCACGCTGGCACGCGCCGGCGCGTGGTCGCGTGCGCGCTCCGGCAACAGCCCGAGCAGCACGCGCGCCACCATGTCCTGGTCCAGCGCCAGCCACAGCTGGCCGCATTCGCCGCTCTGGGCCTGGCGCAGGGTAATGCCGAGCGTCCAGCCATCGGCGCTGGGCGGCGCCGGCGGCACGCTGCCCGGCACCAGCTCGGTGGAAGCCGCGCCGGGTTCATTATGCGCTCGCGCAAGGTTTGCATCCACCCGCTTGGATAGGACCGACGCTAGTTGTTGACCTAACACAACTGCGAGGCGTTCTTCCGTGGCCGTCACGCGTACCGTGGAGGGATCGACGGAGGGCGCGGGGGCCGCGCCGCGGCGTCCGTAACGCTGGTTGAGCACGCTTAGCAGCAGCGAGCGTTCGAGCGCGAAGGCGATACCGCCGGCGTCGCCTGCACCACTGGTAAAGCCGAGCCAGCGCCCGCTCTGGCTGCTGTCGGGCGGGCCCACGAAACCGCTCGCTTCAAGCTGAAAGCCATCCCAGTAGCGGCGCAGGGCTGGCTGGCGCAAGGCGGCGGCCAGATCCTCGGCAAACTGGGCAGCGAAATGGGGCAGCAAATGGACTGGCCGTCCCAGCAGCCGGGGGTCGAGCACCTGCGGTGATGCCGGCAAGTTTGTCTTATTTATCATGGTCATAAGTAACTCGGCAAGTGCATGGCAAAGAGGGCAACTCTTTGTTTTGTTTGAGGAAAACAGTATATCAGAGCATTTTTATTTGATGGATTTAATTTCCATGTGGCATTATAATTGCCGTAGGGTAAGGTGAAATATGATGCTGCAAGGAAATTAACCGGAAGACAGGCTCAAGTTCCGACCGTCGCCCCCGTTACCAACAGTAAGCGATATCGTTAGGCATTTCGACACCTTTGCTTCTCCTCCAAGTGGTTTAGCGAAATTTGTTGGTTTTACCCGACTCAGCAATAAATCTTTTTGCCGTCGAGCATGTTTTCGTTTGGAATCGCGGCACGGAACGCGCACACTTGGCGCTTCACCGTTCAGGCCGGCTACGACAGAAAATTAGTCGTAACTGTTTGATTATGAACAAAAAATTATGCAGGGATGACAACATGGAAGTCGGAATTACAACATCGAATTCGCTCGCCGGCCAGCTCCAGTCGGAGATGAAAATCCTGGCCAACGATGCGGGCCAAATGGCCGCGCACGCCAACATCGGACCGACCGCCGGCGAAGCGCTCCCGGCCGGGTTTTCGTTCACCCAGAGCATGAAAGATGCGCTCGACAGTGTGAACCGCCAGGATGCCCAGGCCGGCCAGAAAATGAACGACGTCGACAGCGGCAAGAGCGACGACCTGGTCGGCGCCATGCTGGCCAGCCAGGAAGCCAGCCTGTCCTTCTCGATGCTCATGCAAGTGCGTAACAAGGTCATGGGCGCCGTGGACGAGCTGATCAAGCTCCCGGTCTGAGCTCCTGTTTGCAACGTTACCTTAACCGCGGGAAAAAACCAGCGTGATTGCCTCTCTCAAATCGAACTTCGCCGGGCGCATGGGCGCCATGCCTTCGCTGCCTCCAGCGCTGCGCAACAATCTGACCCCGATCCTGGTGCTGGCGATCGCCATCACGGCCGCGGTCATGATGTACCTGTGGAACGACCAGGCTGGTTACAAGCCGGTCTTCGGCGCCAGCGAGCGGGTGGCCTCGGGCGACATGATGGCCGTGCTCGACGCCGACCAGATTCCCTACCGCCTGCATCCGGAAACCGGTCAGCTGCTGGTGCCGTCTTCGTCGCTGGGCAAGGTGCGCATGCTGCTCGCCGCCAAGGGCTTGAGCGCCCAGCTGCCGGCCGGCCTGGAACTGATGGACAAGAACGATCCGCTGGGCGTGTCCCAGTTCGTGCAGGACGTGCGCTTCCGCCGCGGCCTCGAAGGCGAACTGTCGCAAAGCATCCTGGCGCTCGACGCCATCGCCTCGGCCCGCGTGCACCTGTCGATCGCCCGTTCGACCTCGTTCGTGGCCAGCGATGGTGAAAAATCCTCGGCCTCGGTCGTCATCGCGGTCAAGCCGGGCCGTACCCTGGCCCCGGAACAGATCGCCGCGATCATCAACATGGTCTCGGGCAGCGTTGCCAGCCTCTCGCCGCAGCGCGTCAGCCTGGTCGACCAGGCCGGCAACTACCTGTCCTCGCGGGTCGACCTGAGCGACGGCTTCGACGGCGCCGGCCAGGGCGCGGATGCCAACGCCAAGAAATACCAGGACCAGGTGCGCGGCAACGTGAATGAACTGCTAGGTCCAGTCCTGGGCGCGAACAACTTCAAGCTCAGCGTCACCGCCGACATCGACAACGACAAGATCGAGGAAACCAGCGAGAAATACGGCGATGCCCCGAAAGTGACCAGCGAAGCGGTACGCGAAGAGCAGGAAAAGAACCGCATGGCGATGGGCGTGCCGGGCACCCTGTCGAACCGTCCGCCGGCCCTGCCCGATCCGCAGGTCGTCGCCGGCGCCGGCGCCGGACCCGATCCGAAGATGGACGACGGCAGCGCGCGCAAGAACGCCAGCACGCGCCAGTTCGCCTACGACCGCAACATCACCCAGATCAAGCGCAGCCGCGGCCGTTTGAAGAAGCTCAGCGTGGCTGTGGTGCTGAACAATAACGTGGCTGCCGCCAAGACCGGCTGGACCGCCGCCGAACTGGCGAATATCGAAAAAACCCTGACCAGCGGCCTGGGCATCAATGCCGAACGCGGCGATGTACTGACCGTGTCGGCCATGACCTTCCCGGTCCAGCCCGCCGCAGCCCCATGGTGGCAGGAACGCGACAACGTGGTCGACATGAGCAGCTGGGCGGCGTGGGCGGTGGGCATCCTGCTCGGCTTCCTGCTGATCATCCGTCCGCTGCTGCGCCTGTTGACGGTGCGCCTGGCGCCGGCAGGCGCGGTCGCCGCCGACGCCCAGCTGCTCGGCGGTCCGGCCGGTGCCGCCACCGCGGTGGCCGGTCCGGCGCTGCGTGCCGGCGACGCCCGTGCGGTCGAGCTCGTGGGCGGCGCCCCGGCCCTCGGCGCACCGCTGCCGATGGTGCCTTTGCTGGAAAATTATGATCTTCCCCCTGCCGGATCGGCAGTCGATGTGATGGTCGATCACCTGAAAGTTCTCGCTGCCAAGGAACCGGAGCGGGTCGCCGAAGTCGTCAAACAATGGATGCAGAAAAATGGCCGAACTGGACAATAACGTGGACGCCGAAGAGGCGCCTGGACTGACCCCTGTCGAACAGGCCGCCATCGTCCTGTTGAGCATTGGCGAAGAGCCGGCCGCGGCCGTGCTGCGCTGCCTCGACCGCGAGGAATTGCTGGAAGTGACGCAAGTGATGTCGCGCATGAGCGGCATCAAGGTCGATTCCGTGCGCGTGGCGATGCAAACCTTCTTCGACGATTACCGCCAGCAGTCGGGCGTGCATGGCGCTTCGCGCAGCTACCTGAAGCGCTCGCTCGACCTGGCGCTCGGCAGCGACATCGCCAACAGCGTGCTCAACAACATCTACGGCGATGCGATCCGCCCGATGATGGCGCGTCTGCAGTGGGCCTCGCCGAAATGGCTGGCCGACTATGTCGCCAACGAGCACGTGCAGATGCAGGCCGTGTTCCTGGCCTTCCTGCCGCCGGCCCTGGCCGGCCAGATCCTCGACGCCCTGCCGCTCGAGGGCCGCGACCTGGTGCTGCTGAACCTGGCGCGGCTCGATGAAATCGACCGCGACCTCTTGACCGAACTGGAAGAGCTGGTGACCCGCTGCCTGGGCGCGCTCGATACGCAGAGCGCCAGCGTGGAAGGCATCCGCCAGGTTGCCGAGATTTTGAACCGCCTGCCGGGCAACCGCGCCGGCATGGTCGAACTGCTGCGCGCCCACGATCCGGACGTGGTGTCCGAAATCGAAATGAGCATGTACGACTTTTTCATCCTGTCGCGCCAGACCGAGGCCACGATTACCCGCATCCTCGACGACGTGCCGCTGGAACAGTGGGCCATCGCCCTCAAGGGCGCCGAACCGGCGATCCGCGACGCGATCCTCACCACCATGCCGCGCCGCCAGGCCCAGAACTTCGACGACCTGCTGCGCCGCGCCGGTCCCGTACCGCTCTCGCGCATCGAACAGACGCGCAAGGACATCATGGCAACCGTGAAACAACTGGCCGACAACGGCGAGATCGAAGTCCAACTGTTTGCCGAGGCCGTCATAGAATGAAACAATTCCGCCCCTACCATTTCCCACCGCTGTCGCAACTCGACGCGCTCGGTGCCGCCCATTCAGCCGAGGCCGCCGGCCAGTGGCAGAACGCGGTCGAAGACGGCTACCAGCAGGGGCAGCGCGACGGCTACGAGAGCGGCCAGTCGCGCGGCAGCGCCGAAGGCTACGCAGCCGGACTGGCCGAGGGCCAGGCCGCCGGCCGCCGGCAAGCCATGCAGCAGGTGCAGGACCGCTTCGAGCAGCTGGCCGGGCCGCTCGATGGCATGTTCACGCAACTGAACCAGATGGTCGAGGAATTCCGTTCCGCCCAGCGCAAGGAAGTCGTCGACCTGGTCGGCAAGGTGGCGCGCCAGGTGATCCGCGCCGAACTGGCGCTCCAGCCGGTCCAGTTGCTGGCCCTGGTGGACGAAGCGCTGGCCGCCATGCCGCCGACCCGTGACGGCATCGAAGTGTGCCTCAGTCCGGAAGAACTCAAGCGCATCACCGAACTCGATCCGGTGCGCGCCGCCAAGTGGAACCTGCTGCCGGACCCGTCGCTGCAAGCGGGCGAATGCCGTGTGCGCGCCGGCGACAATGAAGTCGACGCCGGTTGCCAGGGCCGCCTGGCCGCCTGCATGACCCAGGTCAGCGCCCAGTTGCTGCCGGCGCCTGAACGGGTGCCCGAGGAGATGGAAGCATGAGCACCCTGGCCGATTCCCTGCGCACCGTCGAGCTCGACGACGTCCCGGTCGCAATCCCGACCGGGCGCCTGGTCGGTGCCTCGGGCTTGCTGCTGGAATCGGCCGGCTGCCGCCTGCACACGGGCCAGCGCTGCCGCATCGAAACGGTCAATGGCGACTGGCTCGATGCCCAGGTGGTGGGTTTCCGCGAACGCCTGTCGTTCCTGATGCCGTTCAAGCAAGCCATCGGCCTGACCACGGGCGCCCGCGTGCTGCCCAGCCCGACCGCCGCCACCCTGCAGATCGGCCCCTCGTGGCTGGGACGCATGGTCAATGGCCTGGGCGAGCCGATCGACGGCCTGGGCCGCCTGGGCGGCGAGCATCGCTTGGAGATGACGCCGCCTAAAATCAATCCGCTGAAAAAGCAACCGGTGGTCGAGCCGCTCGACGTCGGCGTGCGCGCCATCAATTCCATGCTGACCATCGGCAAGGGCCAGCGCGTCGGCCTGATGGCCGGCAGCGGCGTCGGCAAGTCCGTGCTGCTGGGCCTGATCACGCGCCAGACCGTGGCCGACGTGGTCGTGGTCGGCCTGATCGGCGAGCGTTCGCGCGAAGTGCGCGAATTCGTCGACATGTCGCTCGGCCCCGAGGGCTTGAAAAAAGCCGTGCTGGTGATCGCCCCGGCCGACGAATCGCCGCTGATGCGCATCCGCGCAACCGAACTGTGCCATGCGATCGCCGCCCATTACCGCGACCAGGGCTTGAACGTGCTGCTGCTGGTCGATTCGCTCACCCGCTACGCCATGGCGCTGCGCGAAGTGGCGCTGGCGCTGGGCGAACCGCCGGCCACCAAGGGCTATCCGCCGTCGGTGTTCTCGGCCCTGCCGCAGCTGGTCGAAAGCGCCGGCAACGGCGAGCACGAACACGGCAGCATGAGCGCCATCTACACCGTGCTGGCCGAAGGCGACGACCAGCAGGATCCGGTGGTCGACACCGCCCGCGCGATTCTCGACGGCCACATCGTGCTCACCCGCGAACTGGCCGAACGCGGCCATTACCCGGCCATCGACGTGGCCGCCTCGATCAGCCGCTGCATGGCCCAGGTGGTCCCGGTCCCGCACGCGCTGGCCGCCCGCAAGCTGAAAGCCGCACTGGCCCGCCACGCCCGCGTGCGCGACCTGATTCCCCTGGGCGCCTACGTGCCGGGCGCCGATCCGGTGACCGACCACGCGGTGCGCCTGGAACCCCATATCGACGCTTACCTGTGCCAGGGTACGCGGGAAGCGGCGCCTTTGCCTGAATGCATTTCCCAACTGGAAGCGATGATGTCATGACCATCAAGAGCACGATCGACAGCCTCGACACGCTGGTGCGCCTGCGCAGCACCAAGGTGGAAAAGCTGCAGGCCGACATGGCCGCCCAGCACGCCACCAAGGCGCGCTACCAGGCCAACCTGGCCCGCCTGGACAGCCTGGCCAGCGGCAGCGGCGCCAGCGGCGCCCTGCCGCTGGCGCTGGCGCTCAACTGCGGCCAGTACAAGCTGGCCGTGATCGCGCTGGCCGACAACCACCGCACCGACCTGAGCCTGCACGAAGCGACCATGGCCGTGTCGCAGCGCGCCCTGAACGACGCCTGGAGCGAGCGCGAATTGCTGGGCCAGGTACTGGAACAGAAAAAAGGCGTGGCGGCGCTGGCCCAAAACCGCGTCGACCGCAAGCGCGAAGACGACCTGGCCACGCAATCGTGGCTGGCCGGCCGCAAGTAACCGCAAGTAATAGCAAGCCCACCCTGAAGACACTCTGGAGAATACGATGGCGACCATTGGCAACACCTACGATCCGGCCACCACCGCAACTGGCCTGGCGACCAACTACACCTCGGCGCGCCAGAGCATCCTGACGTCCCAGACCCGGCAAGCCAGCGCCGCCGCAGCCGCGCTGACCTCGCTGCGCTCGGCCATTTCGGGCTACCAGAGTTCGCTGCTATCGCTGACCTCCGGCAAGACCATGCTGAGCCAGGCCGCGACCTTCAGCAACACTGCGGTCGGCACCGCCAGCGCGGGCGTGAACGCCACCGCCGGCAGCTACAGCTTTTTTGTCGAACGCATCGCCACCGCCAACCAGGTGTCCTACAGCGGCCTGGCCGACAGCGCGGCCGATGGCGGTACCCTGGGCATTGAACTGGGCGGCGTGCCCGGCTTTTCCGTCAACCTGGCGACCGCCAACAGCGACGCCAACGGCACCCTGACCCCGCGCGAAATCGCGGCCGCCATCAATGCCGAGCCGACCAACAACGGGCGCGTATCGGCCTCGATCGTCACCGTCAACGGCGTCACCCAGCTGATGCTGACCTCGAAGACGACTGGCGCGGCCGGCAATATTTCGCTCAACACCGCCGCGGTCAACAATGCCGGCCTGAAAGCCTCACTCGACGATCCACTCAACGCCAAGCAGATCGTGACCGGCCAGGATGCCATCGTCTGGCTCGGCGCCCAGGGCACCGGCACCAAGATCGAACAAGCCTCGAACGTGTTCACCAACGTCGACGGCGTGACCATGACCTTCGCCAAGGCCCAGGCCCCGGGCGACGCGCCGGTGACCCTGACGGTGGCCAGCGACAACGCCGCCACCGTGGCCAAGGTGCAGAAATTCGTCGACGATTACAACAAGCTCAAGGGCGTAATCGACGCCATGGTGGCGCCGGGCGACCCGCCCAAGGGCCAGGCCGGCGGCGTGTTCGCCAACGATGGCGGCGTGCGCGTGCTGCAAGGACGCATGGTGAGCATGCTGCGCGGCGCGAATGGCGCCGACAGCCTGGCCGCCTACGGCATCATCGCCGCCCGCGACGGCAGCCTGAGCTTGAACGCGACGCGCCTGACCAGCCAGCTCGGCGTATCGCCGAAAGGCCTCGATACCCTCATCGGCAGCAGCGTCAACGGCAGCAGCAGCGGCATCGCCGGCAGTGTCGACAGCTACCTGAAGGAATGGAGCAGCAGCACCGACGGCCAGCTCAAGCAGCGCCTGGAACAGAACACCAAATTGCAGACCAGCCTGACCAAGCGCCAGGACCAGCTCGACAAGCAGTACGACAGCGCCTACAAACGCTATCTCATGCAATTTACACAGTTGCAAACACTGCAAAGCCGGATGGCGTCCAACACATCCATGTTCGACGCACTGTTCGGCGACAAATCCTAATCAAGAGAGGAAAAGATGTCCTATTCCGACGCTTACAGCGACTACCACTCGGTTAACCTTGATGCTCAGACGGCCCGTGCATCACCGGTCGAGCTGGTCTTGCTGCTGACCGATGGCTTGCTTGACGAGCTGGCCCGTGCGCGCGGCCACATCGTCGGCAAGCGCTACGAGCAGAAGGCGGTCAGCATCGACAAATGTGTCGAAATCATCAATGGACTGTCCAGCTCGCTGGACTTCGAACAAGGCGGCGACGTGGTGGAAAACCTGGCAACACTGTATGACTTTTGCGCGGCCCGCCTGCACGGGGCTGGCATCAAGATGGATCCGGCGATGCTGGACGAAGTGGTCGAGATCCTCGGCACGATTCGCCAGGGCTGGATCGGCGTCCAGGCGCGCAATGGATAGGCGCGCCGCCCTGAACGCCCTGACGGCGGCACTGGCCGGTGCTGGCACCGCGCGCGACTGGGTCGCGCTCGACCGCGCTGTCGGCGCCCTGAGCACCCAGCTGCGCGTGCTGGCCGCCAGCGGCCCGTGGAACCCGCTTGAGAAGCGTGCCCTGGAAGCGCTGCGCGCCCAGCACGACGAGGCAGCCGACCTGTGCGCCGCCGAGCTGGAACTGCTGGGAGCGCAAATGCACGAGATGCACACGAACAAGGCCGGGTTTATCGCTTACGCCCTCGACAATGAAACTGATTCAGAACGTAACCAGGCATAACCATGATGCTCGCTAACCTGACCCCTTCCCCCGCCGCCCCTGGCGCTCCCGGCACCACTGGCGCCGCCGCGCCCGCCGCTGGCGTCCCCGCCACCGCTGGCGGCGACGCCGCCGCGCCGTTTGCCAGCTGGCTGATGTTCGACATCGCCGCCGTCCAGGTGAGCGTGCCTGAGGGCGAGGCCGGCAGCGCCGACGCCGCGCCGGCGGACGGCCTGGCCGAGCCTGGCGTCCTGCTCGATAGCGCCGCGCCTGCAGCGCCGGCCGTGCCGCTCGACACGCCCGATTACGCCACCACGCCGGCCATGACGATGAGTATGACGCTGCCGCTCGGCATCGTCCTGCCGCCAGCCGTGCCGATGCCGTCCAGCCTGCCCGCCACCATGGCCGCACCGGTCGCTGGCGCCAGCGCCCCGGTCAGCTTTGCCAGCCCGCTGACTGCGGCTGCCGCGCCGGTCCCGGCCACGCCAGCCGCGCCAACGGTTGCCGTCGCCATCGCCGTCGCCGCCGCCATGCCCGCGGCCCCGGCCAGCACCGTCTCGTCCACCTTCAGCGCCCCGCCGGCGGCCGCCACCAGCACCATTGGCGCCGCTGACAGCCGCACCCACAGCCGCACCGACAGCGCCACCGGCAGCGGCGCCGCCGAGTCCCGTACACCGCTCGCCGCCCCGGTCGCCCTGCCGGCGCAAACCGTGGCCGCCGCGCCGGCGCCGCGCGCACCGGTGCGTACCGGCGACAGCACGGCAACCAGCACAGCGGCTCCCGCAGCCCAGAAAACCGGCGTGGCCGCGACCGCCCAGCCGCTGGCCGCCGCCACCGTCGACACCGTGCTGCGCAGCGACGCGCCGGTTGCCGGGCCCGCCAACGTCATGACCGGTGCCAACGCCCTGGCATCCCAGAACGCCGCCATGGCCGCGCCGCTGGATGTGAAACTGCCGGCCAACCCGGCCGACTGGCAGCAGCCCCTGCGCGAAGCGCTGGGCGACCGCCTGCAGCTGCAACTGGGCCGCAACATCGACCAGGCCGTGATCCGCCTCGACCCGCCGCAGCTGGGCCGCATCGAGATCGCCATCCGCCACGCCGCCGGCGGCGCGCTGGAAGTAAACATCAGCGCCACCCACAGCGAAGTGCGGCGCCAGCTCAACAATGTCAGCGATGCCATGCGTTCCGACCTGGCCCAGCGCCAGTTCAGCGATGTCGCCGTGACCATTACGGCAACCCCGCGCAGCGGCGCCGCCTTCGGCGAACAGCAAGGTCGCCAGCGCCAGCCTGAACGCGACAACAATGACAACGATCCTGGACGCGCGCTGGCCGAAGCCGGCCATCCGTCCGCCACGTTTTCGCTGTCCGGCCGTGAGGTTGCGGCATGAAGAAGACCACCAAACTGATCGTCGCTTTTGTGGTCATCGGCATTCTGGGCGCCGCCGGTGCCGGCGCGGCCCTGTACTTCAAGCAGCCGATGCCGGGCAAGGATGGCAAGCCGGTCGAGGCCGAAGCGCCGAAGAAAAAGCCGGCGCGCTACGTCTCGCTCGACAAGGTCATCGTCATGCTGCGCCGTAGCCCTGGCGAAACCCAGGCCCACTACATTTCCACCGACCTGGTGCTGTCGACCACGCTCGAGCAGGAAAAGAAGGTCAAGGATGACTTGCCGATGCTGCGCAGCGTGGCCGTGCGCGCCCTGTCGGCGCACACCATGGGCGCGGCCCAGGCCCTGACGGTCGAGCAGTACGCCGAGCAGATCAACAGCACTTTCGCCGCCACTTATGACAAGGACAAGCTCGAAAAGCCCTTCTCCGAAGTCATGATCGGCAAACTGATCATCGAATAGCCAACCCGGGAATCCTGTGGCCTATCACGCCGATTACACCGACTGCAGCAGCGCCGCCAGCTACCTGGGCGGCAACGCGCACGCCCATGGCGTGCCAGGTGAACACGCCAGCGAGTACGGCGGCGCTTACGGCGCCGCCCAGGTGGCCGAGTACGCGCCCGTGCTCGACGCCCGCGAAGAACAGCGCCAGCTGGTGGCCTACGCGCCGCTGGTCAAGCGCATCGTGCGCCAGTTGAACGCCCAGGTCTCGGGCGTGATGGGGCGCGAAGACATGGAACAGATCGGCCTGATGGGCTTGCTTGAAGCGCTGCGCCGCTACGGCATGCCGGACGCCGGTTTCGGCAGCTTCGCTTCCTTGCGCATCCGCGGCGCCATCCTCGACGAACTGCGGCGCCAGGACTGGCGTCCGCGCGCGGTGCGCCAGGACAGCCACAAGATGCGCGACCAGGTACGCGCCCTGACCCGCTCGCTCGGGCGCGAGCCGAACGACCAGGAAGCGGCCGCCGCCCTGGGCCTGACACCCGAAGCCTACGTGCAATACCAGCTCGACGATGGCGCCGAGCTGCTGCTCAGCTTTGACGAAGTGCTGCAGGAAGCCGCTGAACGGGCCCACAGCGCGCCCGGCCCGGAAGAGCAGTTCATGGTCAAGCACAGCCTGGAACAGGCCCTGATGGCCCTCGACGAGCGCGAGCAGCGCGTGATCCAGATGATTTACGAATTTGAACTGAGCTACAAGGAAGTGGCTGCCGTGCTGGATCTGTCGGACGCGCGCGTCTGCCAGCTCAACAAGGCGGCGCTGGCCAAGATGAAAGCAGCTCTCAAAGGCTGATCAGGACATGTTTTACCCACTTCTTTCGCACATCACGACTTACCAAAGGAATTTAACATGCAGCAACTAGTCGGCATTGCCATCGTTCTCGGCTGTATTTTTGGCGGATTCGTGCTCATGGGCGGCACCTTCGATGCCATCTGGCATCCGGTCGAGATCCTGATCATCGCCGGCGGCGGCGCCGGGGCACTGGTGTTGGGCAACCCCAACCATGTGCTCAAGGAATTGACGACCCAGCTGCGCAAGATCATCGTGCGCAAGAAGCAAGGTTCCGAGTTCCAGCGCCAGTTGTTGTTGTTGATGTATGAGCTGCTGCAGACCGCGGCAGGTGGCTTGAAAGCGCTCGATGCCCACGTGGAAGATCCAGCGTCGAGCCCACTGTTCCAGCGTTACCCTTTGGTGCTGGAAGAGCCTAAACTTTTGGCGTTTATTGTCGATAATTTTCGTTTGATGGCCATGGGAAAAATCAATGCCCATGAGCTTGAAGGCGTACTGGAGCAGGAACTGGAAGCCATTCACGAAGAGCTGGTGCAGCCGTCCAAGTCGCTGCACAAGATTGCCGAAGCGATGCCCGGATTCGGCATCCTGGCGGCGGTGCTCGGGATCGTGCTGGCGATGAACTCGGTGGCCGAGGGCGCCGATGCCGGCGCGATCTCGGCCAAGGTGGGCGCCGCGATGGTCGGCACCTTCCTCGGTATTTTCTTCTGCTACGGCGTACTCGACCCGATCAGCAACATGATGAAGCAGCTTGTGAACCAGGAAGCGTCGAACATGGAATGCGTCAAAGTCGTTCTGGTCACCCACGTGGCCGGCAAACCGGCCCTGCTGGCCATCGATGCCGGCCGCCGCCTGGTGCAGCTCAACATCAAGCCGACGTTCGCCCAGCTCGAAAGCTGGATCAACGCCATGGGCGGCGAAGGCGAGGAATCGCCATCGCCGAAACGCCGCGCCACCGACAAGTCAGGAGAGCCGCGTGCAAAAGCAGCATGATAAACATGACAAGCACGACGCGGCGATCATCGTCCGCGGCCGTGGCAAGGCGCACGAGGACGACCACGGCGGCGCCTGGAAAGTCGCCTTCGCCGACTTCTGCCTGGCGCTGCTGGCCCTGTTCCTGGTGCTGTGGCTGATGGCGGCACGCGACCAGCAAACCATGAAAGCCATGGTGCGCGAGCAAAACGGCAGCTATGCCGATGGCCAGGGCAACAAGCCGGAAATCGGCGGCGGCCCGCGCGGCAGCCTGATCGAGCGCTTTTCCATGCCCCACAGCGGCACTTCCTCGCACAAGGAAAACGGCGGCGAAGGCCCGAAAGTGCGCTACGACTCGCCGGCCGAACTGGCCGTGCTGTCGCGCCAGCTGGGCACCATGAGCGTGGAAGCGGGCTTGTCGAACAACCTGGAAACCGTGATCACCCCGTACGGCTTGCGCGTCACCCTGCACGACACCGACCGCCAGGGCATGTTCCTGCTCGGCAGCGCCATGCCGACCGATCGCTTCGGCCGCCTGATGCGCCAGATGGGCCCGGTCTTTGCAAAAATGGAAAACCAGATGCTGATCGTCGGCCATACCGATTCGCGCAAATATGCGGGCGACCAGGATGGCAACTCGAACTGGACCTTGTCGAATGCGCGCGCCATGGCGGCCCGCTCCCAGCTGCTGGCCGGTTCCATGAATCCGGACAGCGTGCTGCAAGTGGTGGGCATGGCCGACCGCGCCCCGTTCGAACCGGAAAATACCGGCGCGGCCGTGAACCGCCGCATCGAATTGCTGATCCTGACCAACAGCCAGGCCAATACCGTGGCCGCCATGTTCGGCGTGCCGGGCAAGAACGAGGTCGGCGCCGAAACGGCGGTCGGCACCAAGGGCTCGGTCGAGGAACTGCGCGATAAACTCAAGAGCGTCAAGGGCGCCGACGCCCAAGGCAAATAATCATGACGATCCAATCGAAAAGCCGAGGTCCCCGCATGAAAATCTCCGGTGGCGGTGCGTCCGCCGATGCATCGGCCGTCCAGCGCGGCAGCGCCGCGGTGGCGTCCGAGGTCAAAACGGCGGTGACCAGCGGCGCCGGCGTGGCCGCGCCGTCCGGCGCCCTGCAATCGGAAGTGCTGCAGCCGGCCATGGCCGCGCTGGCCGCCATGCCCGAGATCGACCACGAGCGCGTGTCGCAATTGCGCGACGCGCTGGCCAAGGGCGAATTGCCATTCGATCCGGCCCGCCTGGCCGGCCTGATCGAACGCTTCCATGGAGGCCAGGGATGAGCCGCATGACGCGCGAGCAGGCACTGGGCAAGCTCAGCGCCGGCGTGAGCGCCGATATCGATGCCTGCCAGGCCATCCTGGCGCTGCTGGCGCGCCAGTTCGACGCCGCCCTGCGCCACCGCAGCGCCGAGCTGGCCGAACTGGCCGACGAGCTGGCCCCGCAGCTCGATGCGATGGAACAGCGCCGCGTGCAGCGCGTATCGCTGGTGCGCGCCCTGTGCGGCGCGTCCGCCGACATGGCGACCCTGATCGCCAGCCTCGGCGCGCCGCAACGCGAGGCCTTGAGCGCCGCCTGGCAATCGCTGGAGCAACTGGTACTTGAATGCAAACGTTTGAATGTTCGCAACAGCGCATTGCTGACCGAACAATTTTCCATCATGCAGCGTGTGCTGCACGGAGAGGAGACCTTGTATGAGGCACGCTGATTTCCATACCGCCAGCATCACGCCGGCCACGCCGACCCAGTCCACCCGCCCGATGGCGGCCGTGGGCGGCGGCGCGGGCTTTGGCGGCGTCTACAGTTCGATGCAGAACGAGATTGCCGATTTCATCAGCCAGGGCAGCGCCGACAGCGGCGCTTCCATGCTCAGTCCGCAAGGCCGCATGCTGCAGGCGCGCCTGCAGGACGCCGAGGTCGCCCCGGCCAGCACGGTCGGCGGCGCCTTTGCCGACGGTTCCGAGCAACAGGCTTTCCTGGAACAGATCGCGCCATGGGCGCGCGAAGCGGGCGAACGCCTGGGCGTGGCGCCGCAACTGGTGTCGGCCCATGCCGCGCTGGAATCGGGCTGGGGTCAGCGTCCGCTGCGCCAGGCCGAAGGCGCCACCACCCACAACCTGTTCGGCATCAAGGCTGGTGCCAGCTGGCAGGGCGAGGTGGCCGACAACGCCACCACCGAATACGAACACGGCGCCGCCGTGAAGAAAACCGAGCGCTTCCGCAGCTACCCGGACCAGGGCGCCGCTTTCCGCGACTACGCCCAGGTGCTGCTCGACAATCCGCGCTACGCCGCCGCCATCGGCACCGGCACCGATGCCCGCGCCTTTGCCGAGGGCCTGGCCAAGGGCGGTTACGCCACCGATCCGGCCTACGCCGCCAAGCTGACCCGCCTGGCCGCCCGCCTGCAGGGAGCGTCGGAATGAATCATGGCTGCGCCGAGCGCGGGATTTCGACCGGCTCGACCGTGCCGGCGGCGATCACGCGCATGCGCACCACCCGTCCGTTGGCCAGGTTGCGCACCCGCACCAGCGCATTGAAGGCGCCGGCGTCGAGCGCTTCGCCGGACGTGCTGATTTCGATCGCCTCGAAGCGCGCCAGCATCACCACCGGCTCGCCGCGCTTGACCAGTAATGGCGCGCTCAGCTGCGCCTGGCGCAGCACTTCGCCGGCCCGCAGCGAGCGCCGCGATGCTTGCCCGGTGGCCGCGTCGGCCGAGCTGATGGCGTCGCTCAAGGTGGTGACGTCGCGCCGCTCCAGCGTCACGTCCTGCGCCGTGAGCATCTGCCCGGCCGCAACCGGCGCCGCCGTCACCGCCACCAGCGCGCTGACCGATGCCCGCAGCACGTATTCGTATCGCCAGCCGGAGCTGCGCCAGCCGCCGGCGTCGGGACACAGCACGGCAAAGCGCATGCGCGCCGGCGTGCGCGTGTCGACCGCTTCGATGTTGACCGGTTTGGCGCACGGCGGAGCCGCACGCGGCGTTGCAACGTTGACAGTAAATTGCGGTTCCGCCAAGCCGGCCGTTTCCGCCTGGCGCGCCAGCTGCTCGCGCGCAGCCTGCTCCAGCCTGGTCGTGATCGAAGTTTCGGCAGCGTTTGTGTTGCCCCCGGCTAATGAAATCAGCGCGGCGGCCGTTAATGGCATGAACAAAGCGCTGGTGGCGCGGCGGACTTCAGACATAAGTAGCACCTTGGCAAACGTTGCGCACGACGCAAGGAACGCCGCACAGAGTCATTTTAACCAGATTCACACTGCAGTTCATTCACGGAGGAAGCTTCATGTCGATTGATTTCCAAAAGGCACTTGGCGTGCACGCCGACGCGCTCCATCTGCGCGCCGACCGCACCCGCGTACTGGCCGCCAATATCGCCAACGAAAACACGCCGGGATTCACGGCACGCGACGTCGACTTCGGTGCCATGCTGCAGCAGCGAATCGAGACCGAGTCGGATATGCCGGGCCTGGGCGCCGATGACCAGGCTGCTTTGTACCGGGTCCCTTACCACCCTAGCGCCGACGGCAATACCGTCGAAATCGGCGTCGAACAAGCCGCGTTCTCGCAAAACGCATCCGATTTCCAGACCAGCCTGACGTTCGTGAACATGCGGCTCAAGGGTTTGGCCAAAGCCATCGCAGGACAATAATCATGAGCTTTAAAGACATTTCCCAAATTGCAGGTTCGGCCATGGCGGCGCAGTCGGTGCGCCTCAATACCATCGCCAGCAACCTGGCCAATGCCGATTCGGTGTCCGGCTCGGAAGGCGAAACCTACCGTGCCCGCAAACCCGTGTTCGCCGCCATGCTCGACGGCGGTTCGGGCAAGCTCGGCGCCGGCAGCCGGGTCCAGGTACTCGACGTGGTCGAATCGGCCGAACCGCTGCGCAAGGCTTACGAGCCGGGCAATCCGGTGGCCAATGCCGACGGCATGGTGTTCTACCCGAACGTCAACCAGGTGGCCGAGATGACCGACATGATGTCGGCCTCGCGTGCCTTTGAAACCAATGTGGAAGTCCTGGGACGCATCAAGTCGATGCAAGCGGGCCTGCTGCGACTCGGCGAAGGCTGATCCGATGCTCACCAATAACCTCAACGGCGCCAATAACCAGGCTGCCGGCAATGCCAACACCGTCGTCGGCCAGGCCCCGGCCAGCGAAACGGCGGACATGTTCACCAAGCTGCTGGTGGCGCAGATCCGCAACCAGGATCCGCTGGAGCCGAGCGATCCGTCGCAGTTCGTCAACCAGCTGTCGCAGTTGAGCCAGACCGAGGCGATGCAAAGCCTCGCCAAGCTCAACAGCACCAGCGCCAGTGTGCTCGAAAGCATCCAGACCCTGGCCCTGGGCGCCCAGGTCGGCTCCGACATCACCGTCACGACCAACAGCGTGCGCCTGGACGGCAAGCCGCTCAAGGCCAGCGTCACCCTGCCCGGCGCGAGCGCCACCAACACGGTGACCCTGACCGGCTCCGACGGCGTCAAGCACGACGTCCAGCTCGGTTCGCGCGGTTCGGGTCCGCAAACGTTCTCCATCGATCCGGTCGCGCTTGGTCTGGCGCCTGGGAAATACGATATCAAAGTACAAACGAGCGCTGGTGCGCTCGACGCCATCGAAGTCATCGGCCGCCTGGACAGCGTGCGCATGTCGGCCGGTGGCGGTGTGGTCCTCAAGGTGGCAGGAATCGGCGATGTTGCGCCGTCGTCCGTCACTGGCTTCAACGGCAAGTCCGGCGCATCGCTGGCGGCCGCCAACTCCTCCACCGCAAATTAAAGGAAGTTCATCATGAGTTTCGAAATCGCATTGTCGGGCATCCAGTCGATCAACACCCAGCTCGAAGCAGTCAGTAACAATATCGCCAACGCCGGCACCTACGGCTTCAAGAGCACCCGCGCCAACTTTTCGTCGATGTATGCCGGTTCCCAGGCAACCGGCGTCGAAGTCGGTTCGATGACCCAGAGCATCGGCCTGAACGGTGGCGTGACCACCACCGGCCGCAGCCTCGACGCCGCCATCGACGGCCGTGGCTTTTTTGTCAGCCGCGACAGCCAGGGCGTGGTCAACTACAGCCGCGTCGGCATCTTCTCGGCCAACAAGGATGGCTTCCTGGTCGACAGCAACGGCCGCTCGGTGCAGGGCTACGCCGCCATCAAGGGCAGCAGCGCGCTGGGCGTGATGGGCAATATCACCGTGCCGACCGGCCAGATTCCAGCCGTCGCCAGCACCAAGGTCAACTACGTCGGCAACCTGTCGAACGATTGGGTGACCCCGGCCGCCGCCTTCGATCCGGCCAACGCCTCTTCCTACAACATGGCCAAGCAATCGGTGGTCTACGATTCGCTGGGCAGCCAGCACACCCTGTCGCAGTATTTCGTCAAGGGCGCGGGCACCAACATGACCGTGCACTACGCGGTCGACGGCGGCGCGCCGCTGGCCACCACCACCACCCTGGCGTTCGACAACATGGGCCAGCTGCCGCCGGTGCCGCCCGTGACCACCCTGAACATCACCCCGACCAACGGCTCGGCCGCGATCACGCTGGACGTGAACTACGCCGGCACCACCCTGTTCGCCGGCGAAGCCATCACCACCACCAACAGCACCGACGGCTATGCCTCCGGCACCTTCATCGGCGTCGAAATGGGCACCGACGGTTCCGTCCTGGCCAAGTACAGCAACGAGCAGCAGCAAGTGGTGGGCACGGTGGCCATCGCCACCTTCGCCGACGAAGGTTCGCTGACCTCGGTCAGCGACACCAGCTGGACCGCCAATTCCGCGTCCGGCGCGGCCCTGTACGGCACCCCGGGCAGCGGCCTGGCCGGCAAGCTCAATACCGGCGCGCTGGAACGCTCGAATGTTGACATTACGTCAGAGTTGGTCGGCCTGATGACGTCACAGCGCAACTATCAGGCAAATTCCAAGGTGATTTCAACAGAAAATCAGATGATTCAGTCCTTAATGCAGGCACTATAAGTATCTGCACGGAAACACCGAATTCATTGAGGGAGCAACATGGATAAATTGATCTTTACAGCACTGAGCGGCGCCGAACGCGCGCTGAAAGCCCAGCAGGTCCACGCCAACAATCTGGCGAACATGGAAACGACGGGCTTTCGCGCCAACCTCGAAATGTCGTCGACGCAAGCGCTGGGCGGCGCGGGTTTCGACGACCGCCACTATGTGCGGATGCAGTCCGACTCCGTGTCGGCCCGCTCCGGTCCGGTCAAGGAAACCGGTCGCGACCTCGATGTGGCCATCACCGGCAACGGTTACCTGACGGTCCAGTGGCAGGGTGGCGAAGCCTATACCCGCGCCGGCGCCATCAATATCGATGCCGACGGCGCCCTGTCGGTCAACGGCCATCCGCTGCTGGGCGAAGGCGGCCCGGTGGTGCTGCCGCCGCATAACGCGCTCACCATCGGCGCGGACGGTTCGATCTCGGTGCTCGCGCCCGGAACGACCGACATGCAGGTGATCGACAAGCTACGCCTGGTCAACGCCGAAGCGGGCGAAGTGACCAAGAACGAAGGCGGGCTGATCGTCTCGCGCAGCGGCCAGCCACTGGCGGCCGACGAAACGGTGACCGTGCGCGGGCGCCACCTGGAAGGCAGCAATGTGTCGGCGGTCGAAGAAATGGTCGCCACCATGAGCCTGAACCGCAGCTTCGAGATGCAGATGAAGCTGCTCAAGGCCAGCGACAACATGAACGAAGTGGGCAACCGCCTGCTCGGCGCCTGACGCGCCCCCCAACACGTAAAAGGAAAAGATCATGAATCCAGCAATGTGGATCAGCAAAACCGGGGTGCAAGCCCAGGACGCCAAACTGCAGGCGATCGCCAACAACCTGGCCAACGTCAACACCGTCGGCTTCAAGCGCGACCGTGTCGTGTTCGAGGACTTGTTCTACCAGGTCGACCAGCAGCCGGGCGCCCAGCGCGCCGACAATACCCTGTCGCCATCGGGCGTGCAGCTCGGTAACGGCACGCACCTGCTGGGCACCCAGAAAGTGTTCACCAACGGCAGCCTGCAAACGACCAGCCAGCCGCTCGACGTGGCCATTTCCGGCAATGGCTTTTTGCAAGTGCGCCGCCCGAACGGCGACCCGGCCTACACCCGCGCCGGCCAGCTGCAGGTCGACGCCACCGGCACCCTGGTCAATGCCCAGGGCTTGCCGCTGGTGCCGCAGATTACGGTACCGAACAACGCCACCGCGATCACCATCGGTGAAAACGGCATGGTCTCGGCCACCATCGCCGGCAGCACCACGCCGTCGGAACTGGGCCAGCTGACGCTGTCGAACTTCGTCAACCCGACGGGCCTCTTGGCACTCGGCGAAAACCTGTTCTCGGAAACGCCGGCCAGCGGCGCCGCCGCCGAAGGGCGTCCGGGCGATGGCGCTTTCGGCAAGCTCAAGCAGGGCGCGCTGGAAGGCTCGAACGTGCAGGTGGTCGAGGAAATGGTCGACATGATCGCCGCCCAGCGCACCTACGAAATGAACACCAAGGTGCTCTCGGCCGCCGACAACATGCTGCAGTACCTGGCCCAGGCGGCCCGCTGATGAAAGCGGCGGCCGCCTTGTTTGCGCTGGCTGTGCTGGCCGGCTGCGCCAGCAGCGGCCAGCCGCCACCGCGCGCGATGGCCGAGGAAACCGCGCCGCTGCCGCGAGCGCAAACGCGCGGCGGCCTGTCGGGCGGCGTGTTCAACGCCGACGCGGTGCCATTGACGTCCGACAGCCGGGCGTTTCGCACCGGCGACGTGGTCACCGTGATCCTGCAGGAAACCACACAGGCGAGCAAGCGCGCCGGCACCAGCATCAGCAAGGAGTCGAGCGTGGGTGTGACGCCGCCTATCCTGCTCGGCAAGACGTTCCCGAAAGCCGGCATCGACCTGTCGGCCGAACGCGGCTTCGAGGGCGACGCCACCAGCACCCAGCAGAACGCCCTGTCCGGCGCGCTGACCGTGATCGTGCAGGAAGTGCTGCCCAACGGCCTGCTGCGCGTGGCCGGCGAAAAAAGCCTGACCCTGAACCAGGGCGAAGAATTCGTGCGCCTCAAGGGCTTCCTGCGCGCCGCCGACATCGACGCCGACAACCAGGTCTCGTCGCTGCGCGTGGCCAATGCCCAGATCAGCTACTCGGGCCGGGGCGCCCTGGCCAACGCCAATGAACCTGGCTGGCTGACCCGTTTCTTCCTCGGCCCCTGGATGCCGTTTTAAACGCCGCGTTGTTCGTGCCGTTCTAAGGAATCACCATGCAATCACCCGCTTTCCTGCGTCGCCTCGCCCTTCCCCTCGCCCTTCCCTTATCCATGCTGGCCCTGCTGTCCTGCTTCGCCTTGCCGGCCTCGGCCGCGCAAACCCTGCGCAACCTGGTCAGCGTCGAAGGCGTGCGCGAAAATCCGCTGGTCGGCTACGGCCTCGTGGTTGGCCTCAACGGCAGCGGCGACAGCAGCCAGGTCAAGTTTTCCAGCCAGTCGGTGGTCAACATGCTCAAGCAGTTCGGCGTCAAGCTGCCCGACGGCGCCGAAGCGAAGAACAAGAACGTGGCCGCGGTCATGGTCAGCGCCGTGTTCCCGCCCGGCTACCGGCGCGGCCAGCCGATCGACGTCACCGTCTCCTCGCTGGGCGACGCCAAGAGCTTGCGCGGCGGCATGCTGCTGCTCACGCAAATGCGCGCGGCCGACAATGAAGTCTATGCCCTGGCCCAGGGCAATGTGGTGGTCGGCGGCCTGAACGCCACGGGCGCGAGCGGCTCGAGCGTCACCGTCAACACCCCGACCGGCGGGCGCATTCCCAACGGCGCCAATATCGAACGTGAAATCGGCAGCGATTTCTCGACCCGCGCCGAAGTCATGCTGCGCCTGAAAACGCCGCACTTCGAGACCGCCACCAATGTCGTCGAAGCCATCAACCGCCGCTTCGGCCCGCTCGCCACCACGGCCGACGGCGCCAGCATCCAGGTGATCGCCCCGGCCAACCCGACCGAGCGCGTGGCCTTCATGGCCAAGCTGCAGGCGCTGTCGATCGATGTCGGCACCGACGTGCCGAAAGTGGTCTTCAATTCGCGCACCGGCACGGTGGTGATCGCCGAAGGCGTGCGGGTCAAGGCTGCCGCCGTCACCCACGGTTCGCTCAAGGTGGTGATCGCCGAAAGCTCGGCCGTGAGCCAGCCCGGCCCGTTTTCGAACGGGCGCACCGCCGTCACCCCGCAATCGAAGCTGTCGGTCGACCAGGGCGCCGGGCGCGCCATGTTCAAGTGGCCCGCCAGCGCCAAGCTGCAAACCATCATCGACATCGTCAACAGCCTGGGCGCCACCCCCGACGACATCATGGCGATCCTGCAGGCGCTCGACCAGGCCGGCGCCATCGAAGGCGAACTGGTCGTCATTTAAGGAGTTGCTGCCATGAATCCACTCGACCTGACCACCAAGCTCAACCGCGCCGGCATGGGCACCGGCCACGAGGCCGCTGTCACCCCGGCCGCCGATCCGGTATTCGTGGCGAAAGCCACCAAGGCCGCCATCGAATTCGAAAGTTTCTTTATCGGCAATATGCTGCAGCAAATGCGCAGCGGCACGCGTGCCATGGCCGACGACGACAGCGTCTTCAAGGACCCGGTCAACCGCGATATGCAAGACATGGCCGACAACATGATGGCCGGGCAAATGGCAAACCAGCGCGCCTTCGGCGTGGCCGACGCCATCCTGCGCCAATTGCTGCCGGCGGCCGCACCGCAGACGCCGGCGCAGACCGCGCCGCAAACTTCGCTGCAAACTTCGCACCAAAAAATTTAATGGCGGCAAGTAAACGGTCGCCTTGTAACTATGACGACCCATCTGGCCGGCCCATCGAGAAAGAAGTGACACCATGAGCATCATGAACAACGCCCTGAGCGGCGCCCTGGCTTCCCAACTCGCGCTGCAGGCAACCAGCCAGAACATTGCAAACTTGCAAACCAAAGGTTACACGCGCCAGTCGGCGCTGCTGACCGCGGTCGGTCCGCAGTTCGGCACGCGTTCGGCCGGCAACGGGGTGGAGGTCAATTCCCTGCTGCGTTTTTCCGATGGCTACAAGAACCAGCAGCTGTGGCGCGCCGCTTCCGGCGTCGGCCAGTATTCGCAGACCCAGCCCTACCTGACCCAGCTCGAACGGGTCATGGGCGACAACGACGCCGGCCTGAGCAACGGCGTCGACAAATTCTTCCAGGCGCTCAACGCGGTGGCCGGCGTCGATCCCACCTCGACCCCGCTGCGCCAGCAAGTGCTGACCGCCGCCAGCGCCATGGCGCAGCGCTTCAACAGCATGAACAACGTGTACAACGGCCAGCTGCAATCCTTGCGCGACCAGCGCGGCGCGATCGTCTCGTCGGCCAACGCCTCGATCCAGACCATCGCCGGCCTGAACCGCCAGATCAGCCTGGCCACCGCGTCCGGCAGCAGCACCTCGACCCTGGTCGACGCGCGCGACCTGGCCATCGACGCCCTGTCCACCCAGGTCGGCCTGGAAGTGACCGACCAGCCCGACGGCACGCGCAGCATTTCGCTCAAGACCGGCCAGGCGCTGGTGATCGGCGATGTCGCCGCCACCTTGGTGGCCGAAGGCGGCGCGGCGCAAAACCTGCGGGTCGACTTCGCCGGTTCCTCGTTCCAGCTCGACAAGACGGCGGTTGGCGCCCAGCTCGGCGGCCTCGGTTTGTACGAACGCGACATCTTGCTGCCGATGCAGCAAGGCGTGTCCGACCTGGCCCAGCAGCTGGCGCAAAAGGTCAACACCCAATTGGCGGCCGGCTACACCATGAACGGCACGGCCGGCGGCCCGCTGTTCGTGTTCACCCCGGGCAGCCCCTCGAACATGCTGCAGGTCACGGCCGGCTACCAGACCGCCGACCTCGCGTTTTCGGGCGATAATACCCCTGGCGACAGCGGCAACCTGCAAAAAATGATCGACATCAAAAAGCAGCCGGTCACCATCGGCTCGCTCGGTTCGGTCATGATCAGCGACGCCGATTCCCAGCTGGTCGGCAAGCTGGCCGTCGACAGCCAGCAGAACCGGGTGGCCCTGGCCACCGCCGAGACCATGCGCAACCATGCGATGGACGACTGGACCTCGACCAGCGGCGTGAACAAGGATGAAGAAGCGGTCAATCTGGTCGAGTACCAGAATATGTACCAGGCGAACATGAAAGTGATGTCAGTAGCCAACTCGCTGTTCGATGCGACGCTGGCCATGATGGGTTAAGGAGAAACGTATGCGGATTGCCACCAGCCAGTATCAAGCGACGATGAACATCTCGCTCCAGCAAAACCAGGAGCGCATCAGCTACGTCAATCAGCAGATGGCGAGCCGTACCCGCATCCTGCTGCCGTCCGACGACCCGGTCGACACGGTGCGCATGTCGCGCCTGCACCGCGAAGAGTCCGCCGTCGGCCAGTACCGCGACAATATCGCCGCGCTCAAGATCCGCCTGACCAAGAACGAAGCCTACCTCGGCAGCATGGTCAACGACATGATGCAGGGCCGCGACCTGCTGGTCTGGTCGTCCGACGGCGGCAACGCCCCGGCCGACCTGGCCGCCATGGTGTCGCCCCTGACCGCCCTGCGCGAAAGCCTGCTCTACAGCGCCAACTCGATCGACCAGGAAGGGCGCTATGTGTTTTCCGGCACCCAGACCGGCACCGCCCCGATCGCCTACAACGCGGCCGCCGCGATCGGTTCGCGCTACAGCTACGCCGGCAATACCAACGACCAGACGGTCGTGGTCGGCAACGGCATCACCCAGGTTGCGAACGGTAATATGAGCGGCATCGAAACCCTGCTCAACCAGCTCGACCTGACCCTGGCCGCGCTCAGCGCGCCGGGCGCCAGCGCCAACGACCCGGCCACCCGCGCCACCCTCGCGGCCAACCTGGACGGCTTCGACAAGGCGCTCGACCTCATTTCCGGCAAGATCGCCGTGCTGGGCGGCTCGCAAAACATCCTCGGCACGCTCGACGAAAACCACAGCAATGTGAGTTTGTCGAACCAGATGGCGCTGACCGACATCGGCCAGCTCGACTACGGCATCGCCGCGACCGAGCTGAGCGGCTACACCAGCGCGCTGGAAGCGACCTACAAGGCCTATACGAAGATAGGCAACCTGTCCCTGTTCGCGGCGCTGTAACGCCATGGAAGCGATCCGCCCCACCACCGGCAGTACCAGCGGCCCGGCCGGCGCCAACGGCACCGGCGTGCGCAGCGAGGCGGCCCCGGGCGCCACGCACGCGCGTCCGCCGCAACTGACCCCGGCCCAGCCGGCGCCGGGCGCGGCCGCCCCGCTGCGGCGCGGCCTGGCCAGGGTCGACCATCAGCTGCAGGGCGACGTCGCCAGCGCCCAGCAGGCGCTCGATTTCCTGGAACAGGTGGCCGGCCAGCTGCAGGCGCTCAAGGGCGAACTGAGCGCCAAACTGAGCTCGCGCCGCGGCGACAGCGGCGCCATCGAAGCCCATCTGCGCCAGCTCGGCGCGACCATGGACAAGCGGCGCCAGGCGAGCGGCGGCAGCGTCGACGCGCGCCTGAACTTCAGCAGCCCGCAACCGGCCAGCCAGCGCTTCCGCATCAAGGGGCTGAACCTCGACATGCTCACCGCCGGTGCCGGCCAATCCCTGTCGTTCTCGGTGGGCGGCAATACCCAGCCGCTGACGGTGGCGATCGACCCGTCCATGACGCGCGAGGACATCGTGGTGCGCTTCGACCGCGCGCTGGCCCCGGCCAATATGCGCGTGAGCGCCGACGGCAGCGGCGCGCTGGTGTTCAGCACGCCCGAGTCGGCCTGGCCGATGGTACGCGATTCGCTCTCGATTCAAGGGGTGGGACGGGTCGCTGTGGAAGCCGATACCGACGTCATCATGCCGCAGCAATGGGGCGCCGACAACACCGACGCCCTGCGCCAGAGTTTGCATGAAGTGGTGCAAGCGCTCTCGCAGGTGCAGCGCTCGCAGAATGCGGCCAGCCAGGCGCTCAGTGCGGCGGCCAGCCGCGCCGCCGTCGACCAGCCGCCGGCGGCCGAGATCGAAGTGATGGCGCAGGATTTCGCCGACACCGCCAGCACGCCGAACTACGAATCGCTGCTGGCGCTGACCTCGGCGCTGGTCGGCATCAGCCGCGAGCGCGTGCTGGCCCTGCTCGGCCTGCACTAAACCCCGCCGGCGCCAGAGCGTTCATTCGCAACATTTCCTAACCGGGGTCAGAGCTCCGAATCGAAACATGCCGATTCGGAGGTCTGACCCCGGTGTTGCATTCTGCCTCTACAAGCCCCGACTCCCCTACCGCGCCGTCATCAGTGAGCTATCAGAAAAGATAGTTATCCACGTCTAAGCCTCCGAGTAATCTTGTCAGCAATGCAAATCAATGCCCCATGCGGATTCGCAGAGTCGCCATGTCCGATGCTGGCCGAATTGCTACCGGGGCCATCCCGAAACAGACTGGCGATATAGGGAGGAGAAGAGACCCGTGCAAGGCGAGCGAGCACGCTCTGCCGCGCAGGAATATGCCCGGTAAGTTAACCAACTGGAGAGCATGAACATGAGCACGGACAGCATCAAACAGCAACTTGAAAACACGCCGATCGGTACCTATCTCATGGCCCACGGCCACTTTGGCGGGTCCATCAATGCCACCATCGAGCAGGGTACGCTCAAAAGCATCGATTGGGCGAACGGCACCATGGTTCTCCACAGCACCACCTATAATCGCGACCACACCGTTGACATCGGCAAGGTTTCCTACATCGACGACAGCCGCAGTGGACCGGGCGCCTTGGGCTCGGCGCAGGCACCGGATTTGAGGCAGGTAGGAAACGATTGGTACCGGGGCGACGTGAAAGTCGAATAAGTCGCCTGTCCGCATGACCGCAACGCCACCGGAGTCGGACCCCGGTGGCGTTTTTGCATGGCGAATCCGGCCACAGCCGGCATGGCTAAGGTGTTGCCAGCACCGGCGCCGGGGCCGCGCGGCGGCTCAGCACCGCCATTCCGATCAGCCCGGCCAGCGCCAGCACCACGGCAATCATCTCTGCCTGGCTCGCCTGCACGCCGCCGACATCGATGACGGGGTTGACCCGGATTTGTTCGATCAAAAAGCGCTCGATGCCGGCCAGGATCAGGTAGACGGAAAACAGCCAGCCGCTCCTGAAAGCGTGCTTGCGCAGCGCCCACAGCAGCGCGAAGCAGGCCAGCGCCATCACCGTTTCGTACACCGAGGTCGGATACACGCCCGGCGCCGCGAGCACTTCGCCGAAAATATTGTTGTCGTAGGTTTGCGCCCAGAACCAGGTCGGCAGCCAGTCGGGTTTGAGCGCCATGTTCGCCGCCGTGCCCCAGTCGCCGTCGCCGGAAACCTGGCAGCCGACGCGGCCGAGCGCGTAACCGAGCATCATGGCCGGCGCCACCGCGTCGAGCAGCGGGCGGATCGGCAACTTCCAGCGCCGGATGCAAATCACCCCGGCCACCGTGCCGAGGATCAGTCCGCCGAACACGCTGAGGCCGGAGCGGCTGAAAATCATGCTCCACGGATCGGCCATGAACTGATCGGTATGCTCCAGGATGTGGAACAGGCGCGCGCCGACCACGCCCACCAGCACCACGACAAACGCCAGATCGTTGACGATGTCCTGCGGCGGCACCACCACCTCGCTCACCACGCCATCGTCACCCTTGACGCGCTTGTGTGCCGGACCGATGCGGCCGGCCGCGTACAGCCGGGCCAGCTCGCGTTTGAGACACTCGGCACCGGCCATGATGGCGCAGGCAACCAGCAGGCCGAAGGTGGCAATCGGCAGCGGCAGGTCGATGCCGGTGAAGTCCCTGATGACATCGCTTAAATACGGGTAGGACATGCGTGTTCTTTCTGCAATATTTCGAGTCAGCGGTCTGACCCTAATGTCGTTAAGTTAAGCCGTTATCTGACCACAAACTTCAAAACCGTCATTCCTGCCATTGGCAGAAATGACTTCCCGCGCAGGCGGGAATCCAATTCCGTAGCGCAGTCACAGGCGGCTCGACGAACTTGGATTCCCGCCTGCGCGGGAATGACGGAGCTTAAGTTAGCGGCATTACGGTCTGACCCCGATTAGGAAATGTTTCGAGTCGGAGGTCTGACCCCGGTGTGCTGAAATGCAAAACGCCTTCCGTCAGACCCGCATCAAGTGGATGCAAGCCCGAGGGAAGGCGTTGTCGCTACGGAATGCCAGGCACTCCGTCTGCGTCAATTACGCGGAATCGCGGCCCGCTTTTTTACGCTCGTGCTCTTTCAGGTAGCGCTTGCGCAGACGGATCGATTTAGGCGTGATTTCAACCAGTTCGTCGTCGGCGATGAATTCCACCGCGTATTCGAGCGACATCTGGATTGGCGGTACCAGGCGCACCGCTTCATCGGTACCCGACGAACGCACGTTGGTCAGCTGCTTGCCCTTGATCGGGTTGACGACCAGATCGTTGTCGCGCGAGTGAATGCCGATGATCATGCCTTCGTACACCGGGTCGTTGTGAACCACGAACATGCGGCCGCGGTCCTGCAGTTTCCAGATCGCGTAAGCAACCGCTGCGCCGTCGTCCTGCGAGATCAGCACGCCGTTGCGACGGCCAGCCATTTCGCCTTTCGAGTTGTCGACCGGTGCGTATTCGTCGAATACGTGGCTCATCAGGCCGGTGCCGCGGGTCAGGGTCATGAATTCGCCCTGGAAGCCGATCAGGCCACGCGCAGGAATCTTGTACTCGAGACGAACACGGCCCTTGCCATCCGATTCCATGTTCTGCAGGTCGCCGCGACGACGGCCCAGTTCTTCCATGACGCCGCCCTGGTTGGCTTCTTCAACGTCAACCGACAGTTGCTCGAACGGCTCGTGGCGCACGCCATCAACCATTTTGAACACCACGCGTGGACGCGATACGGCCAGCTCGAAGCCTTCGCGACGCATGTTTTCGATCAGAATCGTCAGGTGCAGCTCACCACGGCCCGATACTTCGAAAATCGTGTCGTCGTCGGTCGGCGCTACGCGCAGGGCAACGTTGGCTTTCAGTTCGCGGTCCAGACGGTCGCGCAGCTGGCGGCTGGTGACGAACTTGCCTTCGCGGCCAGCCAGTGGCGAGTTGTTGACCATGAAGTTCATGGTCAGGGTCGGCTCGTCGACGGTCAGCATTTCCAGCGCATCCGGGGTGTCCGGCTGGCAGATGGTCGAACCGATGCCGATTTCGTCGATACCGTTGATCAGCACGATGTCGCCGGCAACCGCTTCGTCAACCAGCACGCGCTCCAGGCCCTTGAAGTTCAGAACCTGGTTGATGCGGCCCTTGATCGGGGTCGAATCAGGACCGTTCAGGACGATGACGTCCTGGCCCGACTTGATGCGGCCGCGCGAGATACGGCCAATGCCGATCTTGCCGACGTACGACGAGTAATCGAGCGAGGTCACTTGCATCTGCAGCGGGCCGTCAGGATTGTCGTCACGCACAGGAACGTGCTTGAGGATGGCTTCGAACAGCGGGGTCATGTCGCCTTCGCGCACTTCCGAGTCGAGGCTGGCGTAGCCGTTCAGGGCCGATGCGAACACGACCGGGAAGTCGAGCTGTTCGTCGGTGGCGCCCAGTTTGTCGAACAGTTCGAACGTCTGGTTGATCGCCCATTCGGCGCGCGCGCCCGGACGGTCGATCTTGTTGACGACGACGATCGGCTTGAGACCCAGCGCCAGCGCTTTACGCGTCACGAAGCGGGTTTGTGGCATCGGGCCTTCTTGGGCATCGACCAGCAGCAGTACCGAGTCGACCATCGACAGCACGCGCTCGACTTCGCCGCCGAAGTCGGCGTGGCCTGGGGTGTCGACGATGTTGATGTGGGTGCCTTCGTATTCAACCGCGCAGTTCTTCGACAGAATCGTAATGCCACGTTCTTTTTCGAGGTCGTTCGAATCCATTACGCGGGTTTCGACTGCCTGGTTTTCACGGAAGGTACCGGATTGGCGCAGCAGCTTGTCCACGAGCGTGGTTTTGCCGTGGTCAACGTGGGCGATGATAGCGATGTTACGAATTGCGCGTTTTGAATTTGACATGGTCGTAAGGAACGGAAATGTACGTGGTGTACGAAGGTGTACGGTGCTGCTTAAATCAGGAACCGACTAGTATAGCATGCTAAACCGGTGTATTGCGCACCACCAATTTGAAAAGCCCTGCAATTTCAATGGCTTGCTGCTTTTTTCACCACAGTGACGCACTGCGTTGGTGAAGTCTGACGCCGATTTGTGTCGCCCGCATGACACGCCCGCCTGCGCCCGCGCGCCCTTCCCGGCTATTCGTACAGCGTACCGATCGCCAGCGGGCGCGTGGCCGCCGTCACCCTGGCCCCGGCCGGCAAGTCGGCAAAGCGCACCGTCACCACCTGGTACAGGCCCATCGAGCCATCCTCGAACGGGTGCGCCTCGGCTGGCGCGAGCATGCGCGGCGGCGAAGCGCCGTCCTCCAGCGCCACCTCGGGCATGGAACCGGCCGGATACACGATCTTGATGCCGGCGCATTGCTTGCCCAGCAGGCGCATGCGGTAGCCTGAGGCGCGCTGGGCCGCCAGCAATTGCTCGCAGGCGTCGCGCAGCAGGCCCGCGTCGTACACGCCATCGTCGCGCTCGCGGATGCTGTAGCGGCCGCTGAAGTAGTAGTGGCCCTTTTGCCGGTTCAGGGTGATGACGGCGTCGTCTTCGTACGCCGTCTTTTCCATCGGCAGCTCGGCCCGTCCGATGGCGTCGACCGGCACCTCGAAGCGGGTGCGCGCGCCCGCCACGCTCAGGCGCAGGCCGTCGAGCGGCAGTCCGGGGCGCCGGCTGCGCACTTGCAGATGCGCCTGGATCAATGGCCGCGTGCGCACGAACGGGGCGAAGAAGGCGGCCGCCTTGTAGGCATGCCGGTAGCCGATCCATTCCGGATCGCGCAGCGCGTTGATCTCCACCGTCATGACGGGATCGGTAACGACAGTATCGGCGGCCGGCACGGCGGTCGGCAGGCAGGCGGCAAGCAAGCATAATTTCGTCAGCGTTTTCATCGGCGGCAATACAGAAAGTGGGAGGGCCATTCTAGTCCAGGGCGGCCGCGCCGCCATGTGCCACTAGATAGAGGCGCCGCATGACTTCCGGCACTGCCCCGCGCCACGCGGCCTCACGTAGAATTGCCACCTCGACAGCAAGCGCTCCCGGCGCTCACAAAGCGCCATGATGACATCCCGATTCGACAAACTGTTCCCCCGCGCCGTCTGGCCGCTGGCCTGCCTGCTGGTGACGGGACCGGGCTGCGCGCTGCTGTGGAGCTATCAGGTCGACTTCGACGGGCTCCGTAGCGCGGCCGGCCGCATGGCCAGCATCGTCGCCAACCACTTCACCACGCCGCCATCGGCGGTCAGCGCCGGCACCGACCGCAAGGAATTGACCGCCCTGCTGCTGCGCCTGCTGCGCACCGGCTGCGCCGTCGGCTTTGCCGCCCTGGCCTGGCTGCGCGCCAGCGGGCCGGCCTGGCCGGCCGTGCTGCGCTCGCCGGCGGCGCTGGGGCTGCAACTGGCGCTGGCGGTGGTCGGCGACATGGGCCTGATCTATGTCTTCACCGCGCAGCTCGGCACCCTGCCGCTGCGCAGCGCGCTGCGCTGGCTGGCGGCGGCGCCCCTGTTCTCGTCGGGCGCAACCCTGCTGGTGATCGCGGACCTGCCCATGCCCGACGAACGCTTCATCATGGCTTGCATGGTCGCGGCGGGCGAGGCGGTGATCATGGCCATCGTCACGGCGGTGGTGCACGTGGCCCTGGGCGAACGGCGCGCGCGCCTGGCGTTGGCCGCCGCGCACGCGGAACTGCAGGCGACCCAGGCCCTGCTGGGCGAAGCGGTGCGCGCCAGCGAACGCATGCGCCTGGCGCGCGACCTGCACGATATGGCCGGCCATCACCTGACCGCGCTCAAGCTGCACCTGGACCTGGCCAAGCGCCAGGCCGGCGACGCGGCCCCGGCCTCGCTGGCCACGGCCAGCAGCCTCGCCGCCACCCTGCTGGCCGACGTGCGCCTGCTGGTCAGCAGCGAACGCGGCGGATGCGATATCGATATGCGCCTGGCGCTGGAAACCCTGTGCGCCGGCATTCCCGCGCCGCGCATCGAGCTGTGCATCGGCGAGCGGCTCGGCATCGATTCGGCGGCGGTCGCGCATGCGGTGTTTTGCGCGGTGCAGGAAGCGGTCAGCAACGCCATCCGCCACGCCGGCGCGGCCGGCATGACGGTGGCCTTGCGGCGCGACGCCGGCGGCGACCTGGTGCTCGACATCGCCGACGATGGCCGTGGCAGCGGCGGCGCGGCCGAAGGCAATGGCTTGCGCGGCATGCGCGAACGCCTGGCCCAGCTGGGCGGCAGCCTGCACGCCGCCAACGGCCCGCGCCAGGGCTACGCGCTCGGCATCCGCCTGCCGGCATCGGGAGCGGGAGCGTGATCCGCGTGGTGCTGGTGGACGACCAGATGCTGGTGCGCAGCGGCATCCGCGGCCTGCTCGACCTGACCGACGACATCCGCGTGGTGGCCGAAGCGGCCAGTGGCGACGAGGCCGTGGCCGTGATCGCCCAGGCGCAAGCGCAGGTGCTGCTGCTGGACGTGCGCATGCCGCTGTGTTCCGGCATCGAGCTGCTGCGCAGGCAGCAGGGTTTGCTGCCGCCGACCATCCTCCTGACCACCTTCGACGATGACGAGGCGCTGTTCGACGGCATGCGCGCCGGCGCGCGCGGCTTTTTGCTCAAGGATATCTCGCTCGAACGCCTGGCCGAGGGCATCCGCAGCGTCGCCGCCGGCGCCACCCTGTTCCGCCCGGGGCTGACCGAACGCACCCGCGCCGCCTACGAACAGGCCGGCGGGACGCGCATCCCGGCCGAGGGCGGCGCGCGCCTGACCGCGCGCGAGACGGAAATCCTGGCGCTGATGGCGGCCGGCTTGAACAATAGCGAAATCGGTGCCGCGCTCGGGCCGAGCGAAGGCACCATCAAGAATCACGTATCGAACATCCTTGCCAAACTGGCCGTGCGCGACCGCGTGCGCGCGGTGCTGCGCGGCCTCGAACTCGGCTACATCTGACCAACGCACTTCCACAGGAAACCATGACCCTCCCAACCCGGGCGCGCGCCTGCGCCAGCTTTGCCTCCTTCGCCACGTTCGCGACCCTCGCCGCTTGCTGCCTGCCGGCGGCGGCGCAGTCGCCGACCACCGGCATGCCGGAAGGAACCACCGATGTCGACCTGATCCTGATCGCCGCGCTGGTGCCGGTGAGCGAGGGCCGCAGCGGGATGAAAACGGTCGTGCTCCCAAGCATCTCGGCGCAGTGGAGCAACGGCATCTTTGCCCGGCCGGGCGAAGTCGGCATGCAGCTGTCGGAAGATCCCATGTTCAAGTACGGTCCCCTGCTCTCCTATGGCTCGCGCTCGCGCCGGGCCGATGACAGGCAACACAAGTCCATCCTGGGGATCGAGGCGGGCGCGTTCGCCTATTACCAGCTGGCGCACAATATCGCGTTTCATTCCAGCGTGATGTACGGGGGCGGCGACGACCACCGCGGCGTACGCCTCAATCTCGGCGGCAGCTACGGCATGCGCCTGACGACGCACCAGACGCTCAACGCCGGCGTGGGGATGAACGTGGTCAACCGCGGCTATATGCAGTCGTATTTCGGGATTTCGCCAGAGCAGGCAGCGCGCAGCGGCAAGCCGGCGTACCGGGCCGGGGCCGGGGTCAAGGATATCTCCCTGTCGCTGCGCTGGAATGTGGGGCTGAGCACCAAGTACGCGCTCGGTAGCGGCATCACCGCCTCGCGCCTGGTGGGTAGTGCGCTCGACAGCCCGCTGGTGGACACCCGCAGCAATACCGTCTTGTTCACGGCCTTGACCTATCACTGGTGACGTGATGAACCGGGGGCGACGGAGGCATCACGGCCGCTGCCGGCTTGCCTTGTAGAGCCGCCAGGCGGCCACTGTGCCCCCGAACACCGCCAGCACCAGGCACGCCAGGTGCAATGTGTTCACCGACACCAGGTCGAGCAAGCCATTGCTGCTCGACAGCGGCCGCCACGGACGCATATCGCTGTGCATGATGGCGTCGAGCACGATGTGCGACAGCGTGCCCAGAAACGCTCCCGTGCACGAGGCCAGCCAGCTGATCCGTTGATGAGGAATCTTCAGGAGCCTGAGCACGAATTCGCTGACCGGCTTGCCCGTCAGCGCGGCAACGGCGCCGATGGCCAGCGCGCCAGCCAGGGTATGGGTTGGACCGTGCAGGATGTCGGCGCCCTGGATCAGGCCCACCAGCGGCTCGATGTCTATCAGCACTTGCGCGCCGCCGAACACCATGAAGCTGAAATGGCGCCCGCCCACGGCTTTCATGGCCGCACCGGGACCGAGGTGAAATGGCGTAAACGGCATTTAGGCGTGCGAAGCGGCGATCAGGCGCTCGGGCGCCAGGATCGCGTATTCCTGCAAGTTCGCCGTGCCCAGCAGGCGGGTGTCGTGATACACCCTCACCCGGCCAAGGCTGTCCGGCAAAGTGAGCGCTTCCTTACCGAGCGCCAGGCGCTGCCCTTGCAGGAAGCGCTTGGCCAGTTCCTCGGTCAGCTGCACCGCCGGGAAACTCGACAGCAAGGCATCGACCGGGGCCAGCAGGGTAAGCGGTTCGGCGTGCGCCTGCAATGCTTCCAGCGTCACCATGCCATCGATGGTCAGCGCGCCGACCTGGGTGCGGCGCAGCTGGATCAGGTGGGCGCCGCAGCCGAGCGCGTGGCCGATGTCTTCGCCCAGCACGCGGATATACGTGCCCTTGCTGCAAGTAACCGCTAACTTCAGCAGCGGCGTTTCGAACGAAATCAGTTCCAGCTTGAGGATGGTGACCGGGCGCGCTTCGCGCTCCAGGGTGATGCCTTCGCGCGCGTACTCGTAATAGGCCTTGCCGTCGCGCTTGAGCGCCGAATACATCGGCGGCACTTGCATGATGGGGCCGCGGAACTGCGGCAGCACGGCTTCGATCTGGGCCAGGGTGACGTCGACATCGCGCATGTCGATCGCTTCGCCTTCGGTGTCGCCGGTGGTGGTGGTGATGCCCAGGTGGACCGTGGTTTCGTAGGTCTTGTCGGCTTCGAGCAAGTCTTGCGAGAATTTGGTCGCTTCACCGAAACACAGCGGCAGCAAACCCGTGGCGAACGGGTCGAGCGTGCCGGTGTGGCCGGCTTTCTTGGCGTTGAGCACGCGCTTGGCCTTGATCAGCGCGTCGTTGGAGGACAGGCCGACCGGTTTGTCGAGCAGCAGCACGCCGTCGACCAGGTCGCGCACGCGTTTGATATGGGCTTGTTTCATGCTGGCTTATTCGGCGTCCGGCTTGGCTTGGTCTTCCGGGACCGGGTCCGGCTCGGCGTCGGCCGCGCGGGTCGCGTTGGCCTGGTCGATCAGCAGCGACATTTCCATGCCGCGCGAGGTCGAGGTGTCGTGCACGAAGTGCAGCATCGGCAAGGTGTGGATATGCAGGCGCTTGCCCAGCTGGTTGCGGATGAAGCCGGCAGCGGCGCCGAGGCCGTCGACCGTGTTCTTGATCGTTTCCTTGTCGTCCTTGAACATGGTGAAGAACACCTTGGCGTGGGCGTAGTCGGGCGTGATCTGCACTTCGGTGATGGTGATCATGCCGATGCGCGGGTCTTTCAGACCGTAGGCGACGATTTCGGCCAGGTCGCGCTGGATCTGGTCGGCCACGCGCAAGCCGCGGGCGGGAATGGTTTTGCTGTGTTTAGCCATGGTCGTATACTACTCTTTATGATTTTGTAAGGTGGAAAAGCGCAGCGCCGGAGCCGGCGTCAGGGCCGAATACCACAAACTTAAAAACCGTCATTCCCGCGCAGGCGGAAATGACGGTTTTGGGGGGCGGTGGCCGCAATAGCGTCAGCTGGCGGCCACCGGTTCGGCGCCCCGTTTCCAGGGCGCCTCACAGTTGTGCATCCAACGATTACAGCGTACGGGCGATCTCTTGAACTTCGAACACTTCGAGGACGTCGCCGACTTCGATATCGTTGTAGTTCTTGAGCGACAGGCCGCACTCCAGACCGGCGCGCACTTCTTTCGCGTCGTCCTTGAAGCGCTTGAGCGAATCGATCTCGCCAGTCCACACCACGATGTTGTTGCGCAGCAGGCGAACCGAGGACGAACGCTTGACCACGCCATCGGTGACCAGGCAACCGGCAATCGCGCCCACTTTCGAGACCAGGATAACCTGGCGAATCTCGACCTGGCCGGTGATGTGCTCGCGCTTCTCCGGTGCCAGCATGCCCGACAACGCCGCCTTGATCTCGTCGATCGCATCGTAAATGATGTTGTAGTAGCGAATGTCCACGCCGTTCGACTCGGCCAGCTTGCGCGCCTGGGCGTCAGCACGGGTGTTAAAGCCGATGATGACCGCTTTCGATGCCACCGCCAGATTGACGTCCGATTCCGTAATGCCGCCGACCGCTGCGTGGACAACCTGTACCCGCACTTCGGAGGTCGACAGTTTCTGCAGCGAGCCAACCAGCGCTTCCTGCGAACCCTGCACGTCGGTCTTGACGATGACCGGCAGATTCTTGACTTCGCCTTCGCCCATGTTGTCGAACATGTTTTCCAGTTTCGCCGCTTGCTGCTTGGCCAGTTTGACGTCGCGGAACTTACCTTGACGGAACAGACCAATTTCACGCGCTTTACGCTCGTCGGCCATGACCATGACTTCTTCACCGGCAACCGGCACTTCGGTCAGACCCTGGATTTCGACCGGGATCGACGGACCAGCTTCGCTGATCGCCTTGCCGTTCTCATCCAGCATGGCGCGCACGCGGCCATACGAGGAACCAGCCAGGATCACGTCGCCGCGACGCAGGGTACCGGACTGCACCAGGATCGTCGCGACAGGACCACGGCCCTTGTCCAGACGTCCCTCGACCACCAGGCCGCGCGCTGGCGCGTCGACCGGGGCTTTGAGTTCCAGCACTTCGGCTTGCAGCAGAACCTGTTCCAGCAGCGCATCGATGCCTTCGCCGGTCTTGGCCGACACCGGCACGAATGGCGATTCGCCACCGTATTCTTCCGGCACGACTTGTTCAGCAACCAGTTCCTGCTTGACGCGGTCCAGATTCGCACCCGGCTTGTCGATCTTGTTGATCGCCACGACCAGCGGTACGCCGGCAGCTTTTGCGTGAGCAATTGCTTCCTTCGTCTGCGGCATCACGCCATCGTCGGCGGCAACCACCAGAATGACGATGTCGGTTGCCTTGGCGCCACGGGCACGCATGGCGGTAAACGCTTCGTGACCCGGGGTGTCGAGGAAGGTGATGATGCCGCGCGGCGTTTCGACGTGGTATGCGCCGATGTGCTGCGTGATCCCGCCCGCTTCGCCCGACGCCACTTTGGCACGGCGAATGTAATCGAGCAGCGAGGTCTTGCCATGGTCGACGTGACCCATGACGGTGACCACCGGTGCGCGCGAGACGGCTTCGAAGTGGGCGTGTTCGCCCTGGTCGGCCAGCAGTGCTTCCGGATCGTCGAGTTCAGCCGCAAATGCCTTGTGGCCCATCTCTTCCACCAGAATCATCGCCGTTTCCTGATCCAGCACCTGGTTAATGGTGCACATCTGGCCCAGCTTCATCAGCTGCTTGATCACTTCCGATGCCTTCACGGACATCTTGTGTGCCAGTTCGGCGACCGTGATGGTCTCAGGAACGTGAACGTCCTTGATGACCGCTTCGGTCGGCGCCTGGAAATTGGTTTCGCGGTCATCGCTGTGCGATGGACGACGGCCCTTGGCGCCACCGCGCCAGCTGTCGCGGCCACCCGGCGAACCGGTGTTGCCACGTGGCTTGATCGAGCCCGGCGCGCCGCGTTTTTTCGCGTCGTCCGACCAGGTCGACGAGACATTGGCCGACTTGATCGACTTCTTGTCCGCCGTAACCGGCTTCTTGTCGCCCGGCTTGTCGCCCGGCTTCTTGTCGGCTGGCTTGTGCAAGGTGCCTTCCGGCGGTTTCGGCTTCAATGCCGCCACCGGTGGAGGAACTGGCTCAGGCGCCTTGATCGCGCGCCGCGGCGCATTCATCATGGCCTTGATCTGCGCCACTTCGTCGGCCACGGCCTTGCGGGCGCGGTCGTTCGCTTCGGCACGGGCCGCAGCTTCTTGCGCAGCAACGGCAGCCTTTTTCTTGGCTTCTTCGGCAGCAGCTTTCTTCGACTCGTCGGCGGCAGCCTGATCGGCGCCAGCGGCGGCGGCGGCAGCAGCAGCGGCGGCGCGCTTCGCTTCAGCATCCGCTTCTTTCCTGGCGTCGGTCTCGGCCTGCTTGGCCTGGGCTTCTTTTTCGGCGTCGAGCTTGGCGAGGCGCTCCTGCTTTTCACGCAGGTCGGCTTCCTGGCGCGCAATCAGCTCTTGCTGGCGGCGTGCCTCTTCCTCGCGACGGGCCACTTCGGCCGCGTCGATCACTGGTGCAACGGGCGCCGCGGCCACTGGCGCTGGCGCCGGATCGTCGCGCTGCACGAACGTGCGCTTCTTGCGCACTTCTACCTGGATCGTGCGCGACTTGCCAGTGGCGTCAGCCTGCTTGATCTCAGTGGTTTCCTTGCGCGTCAGCGTGATTTTCTTCTTCTCGGTGTCGGTCGCCGTGCCGTGGGTACGGCGCAGGTGATCCAACAACTTATCCTTATCATCTTTCGACAATGGATCTGACGTCGAACTTTTATCGACGCCGGCAGAACGCAGCTGCGTCAGCAGCAAATCTGCAGGCATCTTCAGTTCGGTGGCAAATTGGGCTACGTTGTTACTCGCCATTCAGTCCTCTTTTCTTTGTGTCGAGACAGATGATAAGGTTACTCAAATTAAGCCTTGGCCACTTCTGCCAGGCTCCAGGCTTTCGCCTGCAGCGCCTTGGCGCGGTCGTCATACTTTGAGTCGACCAGCTTCATCTCGTCGTCGGTCACATCATTAAATTCATTCTTGATCAGATCACGTGCACGGTCCGACGCCAGCGCCAAAATAGCGCCAAATTCGTCGTACGCGAGCGCCGCGAACGCCTCAACGTTCTTGATACCGGCCAGGCCCAGCTTGCCCGCAGTGTTGCGGTCCATGCCTTCCAGGTTAACCAGCTGCTCGTCCATCCCTTCCAGGCCTTCTTCCGAAGCAATTGCTTCAGTCACCAGCGCATCACGGGCACGGGTCCGCAGTTCGTTGACGGTATCTTCGTCGAAGGATTCGATATCGAGCATCTCGGAAATCGGCACATACGCGATTTCCTCCAAGCTAGCGAACCCTTCTTCCACCAGGATGTCGGCCACTTCCTGGTCGACGTCGAGTTTTTCCATGAACAGCGCGCGTACTGCCGCGGTTTCCTGAGCCGATTTATTCTCGGACTCTTCCGCCGTCATGATATTGATCTTCCAGCCGGTCAGCTCGGCAGCCAGGCGCACGTTCTGGCCGGAACGGCCGATCGCGATAGCCAGGTTTTCCTCGTCGACCACGACGTCCATCGCATGCTTTTCTTCGTCGACCATGATCGACGACACATTGGCCGGAGCCAGGGCACCGATGACGAATTGCGCCGGGTCTTCCGACCACAGCACGATGTCGACGCGTTCGCCGCCCAGTTCACCCGTCACGGCCTGCACGCGCGAACCGCGCATGCCGACGCAAGTACCGATCGGGTCGATGCGCTTGTCGGCCGTGTACACGGCGATCTTGGCGCGCACACCCGCATCGCGGGCAGCCGATTTAATTTCCAGCAAGCCTTGTTCGATTTCCGGCACTTCCAGTTCGAACAGCTTCATGATGAATTCCGGCGCGGTGCGCGACAGGATCACCTGCGGGCCGCGCATATTGCGGTCGATGCGCAGGATATAAGCGCGCACACGGTCGCCGATACGCAGATTCTCTTTCGGGATCATCTGGTCGCGTGGCAGGCGTGCTTCGATCTTGCCCGATTCGACGATCGCGTCGCCGCGTTCCATGCGCTTGATGGTGCCGGTCACGAGCGAGTCGCCGCGCTCCAGGAAGTCGACCAGGATCTGTTCGCGCTCGGCGTCGCGTACACGCTGCAGGACCACCTGTTTGGTGTCTTGCGCGAAGCGGCGGCCGAATTCGACGGACTCGATCGGTTCTTCGATATATTCGTCGACTTCGATGTCGGGGATGTTTTCCTTGGCTTCGAAGTGCAGGATTTCCTGGTCGGGCAGCTGCAGGCCGGCCTCGTCGGGCACCACGTGCCAGCGGCGGAAGGACTCGAACTCGCCCGAATCACGGTCGATGGACACGCGAATGTCGACTTCGCCCTCGTAACGCTTCTTCGTGGCTTGCGCCAAGGCGAATTCGAGCGCCCCGAAGACCACATCTTTATCGACATTTTTTTCGCGCGCCAGCGCATCAACCAATAACAAAACTTCGCGACTCATGCTTTGCGACTCCTAAAATCCACCTGCGGCACCAAGCGTGCCTTATCCAAGTCGGCGAGCGTAAACTCCAACAGCGCCGGACCATCCTTGCTTTCAAATTCCAATGCGATATTCTCGCCTTCCGGGGCCTGCAAGATACCGGTGTAGGTCTTGCGGTCGGCCGTACCAGGCATGGCCACGCGCAGCTTCACGGTGCATTCGCAACCGGCGAAACGCGCGAAATCGGCCAGGGTACGCACCGGGCGGTCGAGCCCCGGCGACGAGATTTCCAGGCGCTCGTAGCTGACGTTTTCCACAGTCAGCACGTGCGACAGCTGGTGACTCACGGTGGCGCAGTCCTCGACCGTAATCGGGCCTTTTTCGGCCGCGTCGGCTGCAGTGAAATCGATATACACGCGCAGGATGCCGCGCTCGCCCCGTTCGACATCAACGAGTTCGTAGCCCAGGCCACTGACTGTCTTGGCGATTAATTCAAACTGCTGCAAACAAGTTCTCCAGATCACGGCCCCGCGGGACCACTAAAAACGATTTACCAAAAAAAAAATGGGCATCTGCCCATCTTCCTATACTCCCAACCAGATGAAAGCACTTGCACCAGTCTGTGGTGGGAAGAACTTTTATTAGGCTGCAGATTATAACCTGTTATCGGGCTGCCCGCAATCCGATGACGGGCAAATGAACAGGCATACAACACTTATCAATTTTAAAACAAAAGCCGCAGGGCGGGTGCCGTGCGGCGATGCGTGCGCGGGGTGCGGATCACAAAACAACACCGCTACCGTCGGTCCTGCCACGGGCAGAACCGACTTCCCGCGCAGGGCTAGGCGCCCCCGTGGCAACCCAAGTTTGCGGAGTCGCCTGTGGCTGCGCGACGAGCTTGGGTTCCCGCCTGCGCGGGAACGACGTGTTGGTGGCTACGGGAACGACCAGCTATGGCATCAACCGCGGCGACCGCGACGCGGCATGCCGTGATCGGCGCTGCGCGGGCCTTGCGGACCCTGCGGACGGCGATTACCGCCACCTGCATTGCCGAAACCGAAGGTCGTTTGCAGCGGATCCGGCTGGCGCGGCCCCTTGGCCCCGCCACCATTGCCACCATTGCCGCCGGGACGGCCGGTGCGCGGCTGCGCATCGCCCTGGGGACGCGCCGAACGCGGCTGCCCATCACCCTGCGGGCGACCCTGGCCCTGGCCACGGCTCTGACCATCGAAGCCGCCGGCACTGCGCGCTTGTCCGCCCATGCCGCCGCCCATCCCACCGCCCGCACCACCTGGACGCCCCTGCGGACGGCCACCGGCACCGCGCCCCGCACCGCCACGTCCATTTGGCGGACCGAACGGATCGGCATTGCGGTTGGCGTCGACGCGGTCGATGCGGTTGCCATCGGAACGCTTGTCCTCGTCGGTGCGCGGCTTGGCGTCGCTGCGGCCTTTCGGACCGCGCGCGTCATTGCCGGCGCCTTTTTTCTCGACGCCGAACGCGGCCAGCAGGTCGCGCACGGTGTTTTCTTCCATTTCATCCCAGCGACCGCGCTTGAGGTTGCTTGGCAGGGTCATAATGCCGTAGCGGGTACGGATCAGGCGCGAGACGGTCAGGCCGATCGCCTCGAACATGCGGCGCACCTCGCGGTTGCGGCCTTCGCCGATGACCACGCGATACCATTTGTTGATGCCTTCACCGCCGCCATCGGCGATCTTGGTGAACGAGGCCACGCCGTCGTCGAGCTCGACGCCGGCCAGCAGCTTCTGGCGCATGCCCTCTTCCAGCTCGCCCAGGGTACGCACCGCGTATTCGCGGTCAATGTTGTAGCGCGGGTGCATCAGGCGGTTGGCCAGGTCACCCGAGGTCGTGAACAACAGCAAGCCTTCGGTATTGAAGTCGAGGCGGCCGACGGCCAGCCATTTGCCGGCCTTCATGGTCGGCAGGCGGTCGAACACCGATGGACGGCCTTCCGGATCGTCATGGCTGACGATTTCGCCGGCCGGCTTGTGGTACACCAGCACGCGCGGCGGCTTGCTGGTGACCTTGCGGTGAATCAGCTTGCCGTTGATGCGCACGGCGTCGGTCGGCAGGATGCGCTGGCCGATGTGGGCCGGCTCGCCATTGACCGACACGCGGCCGGCAATGATCAGGTCTTCCATGTCGCGGCGCGAACCGAGGCCGGCTTCGGCCAGCACCTTGTGCAGCTTGGGCGCGTCGTCGTCGGAGGTCAGGTCGCGGCGCACCTGCTTGACCGGCTGCGCGCGGCCGCCGTCGTTGGCGTCGAACGCGTCCGAGGTCACGTACGAGAACGCGGCATCGGCATCGTTCATCTTGTTCTTGCCGTGATGCTGCAAGCCTGGATTGCCTTTTTTGTTCTTTTTCACGCGCGGCTTGGCATCGAGGCTGCGCGCCGGGCGCGGACCGCGCTCGGGACGGGCAACCGGCTCGGCCGGTGCTTCGGCGACGACTTCCGGCTCGCCCGATTCGGCGCGCTCCATCTGGATGCGGGCTTCGCGCTGGCCGCGCAGTTCGCGCATCTGGCGCGGGCCGCGTGGCGGACGCGGGCCACGTTCCTGGTTCGCAGGCGCGGTGCCGTCGGCGGCCGGGGCGGCGGCATCGGCGGCGGGAGCTTGCGCGGCATCGGTGGCGGCTGCTTTCGGCGCGCGCGGCTTGCGGGCGGCCGGGGCTGGCGTATCTGCTGCGGGCGCGGCGGTGCTGGCGGCTGCCGGAGCGGACTCGCCCGCTACCACGGCGGGCGCTTCAACGGCAGCGGCTTTTTTAGCACGCGGCTTGGCCGGGGCCTTGGCCACTGGCGCCTCGGCGGGCGCGGCGGCCTCGACGTCGGCAACGGCCTTCTTGGCGGCGGCGCGCTTCGGTTTCGGCGCGTCGGTGCCGGCGGCGGCGTCCGCCTCTATCTGTGCCTTGGTGCGGCGTTTTGGCTTGGCCACGGCCTCATCCATGCCTGTTACGTCGGCGGTACTTGTCTCTGTCGATTTAGTTGGATTCATTATTCGTTTCTTGGTTGTGCTGACCTGGCGCAGCGTCAACCGTTATTTCCGGCGCAGGGTCGTGGATGAGGACTTCAAGAGATGAAGTATCGGAGCCGGCCGCATCCGCGACGGCGGGAGGAAATGCCTCCTGCGCGTCGCCGCTACCTGCACCATCGTCGTTTGCGGCCTCCGAGGCCGCCGCTTTATCAAAATTCTCCTGCAGGGCCGCCTCGAGTGCTTCCATTTCGAGACCGCCCTGCATGTCGCTGATTTGCTGCAACGGAGGCAGCTGGGACAGCGAATTCAACCCCAAATCGTCAAGGAACTGCTTGGTCGTGCCCAGCAAGGCCGGGCGGCCGATCACTTCGCGGTGGCCGATGGCATCGATCCAGCCGCGGTCTTCCAGCATCTTGATCGTCTGCGAATTAACGGCAACGCCACGTATTTCTTCGATATCGCCGCGAGTGACAGGCTGACGGTAAGCGATGATCGCCAGCGTTTCCAGGGTGGCGCGCGAATACTTCTGCGGCTTTTCCGGGCTCAGGCGATCGAGGTACTGCTTCATTTCCGGGCGGCTCTGGAAGCGCCAGCCGCTGGCCAGGCTGACGATTTCGATACCGCGCTCGCTCCAGTCGCGGCGCAATTCCTCGAGCATGATCTTGATGGTATCGGCGCCGACCCCGGCGCCCATCGGGCGGCCATGGTCATCGACATCGACGAACAGCTTCTTCATGCCGTGAATCGACATGGGCTCGCGCGCACAGAGCAAAGCGGTTTCGAGGACCCGTTTGGCCTCATCAGTATTCATAACGATGTCGTGTGCGGATGTTGCAATTAGGTCTGCAGAGAAAAAATCAAACAAATACCACTCAACGCATGGCAGCGCGCGTCACAGAATGACGCCGATTTGCAGAGAAACACGTTGAAACTGGAATCCGTCGCCCGGGACGAAGCGCGCTGGGCGGGAATGTTACTGGTGGCGAGATGCGAACCCTGCCACACGGCTACCTGCATACCTGGCGAGGCTAAACCGTTGATTTTCAAGAGAAACGCTGGTTCGCCGCAGCGGCAAGGAGGCCAAGCTCCGGGCGCGCACTACACGAACGATCGACATCGTTTCCTCCAACTGCGGCCATTGTACCTGATAAAAGCGCGAAAAGGACAAGCAGCGGCGTCAGAAACCCCTGCAAATGCTTGCACCAAAATGGCCCGCACCCCAAACCGGGGTCAGAGCTCTGACTAGCAATTAATTGCCCGCCAACTGCAAAACAAGCCTCAACCGGGGTCTGACCTCTGATTAGCAATTAGTTGTCGGGCGGATTCCCAATAACGGTACTGCCCAGGCCCGGCCATGCCTCCGCTCTATGAACGCAACGCGCCCATCACCGAAATCCTCAGGCAGCAATCGTGCCGAAATCTCGCTTACTGCGCCAAATATAGCAATTAATTGCCAATCAGAGGTCAGACCCCGGTGCTGAGAGTTTCCCAAAACGAAACTAATTGCTAGTCAGAGCTCTGACCCCGGTTGTAGGAATTTGTGAGAGGTCCAACTTCGTTTGTAAGAAATTTCTTAGCTGCCGAGCTTTTCCGCGAGGATGGCGGAGACGCCGAGGAAGGCGGGATATTCAGCTGTGATGACGAACGTCGGCACTTGCGCCAGATAGTTGACGAAGCGCCCCTTATGCTCGAAGCGACTGCGGAAGCACGACCGCGCAAAGCGCTCGCCCAGCCGCGGCACAATGCCGCCACCTATATAGATACCGCCCTGCGCACCGAGCGTAATCGCAAGATTGCCCGCCACCGTGCCCAGCATGCCGCAGAAGGCTTCGATCGCCTGGTCGCACAGGGCGCACTCCCCCGCCAGCGCGCGCCGCGAGATCTCGGGAGCATCGAGCTCCTGCGCCACCTGCCCCGTATGGTGCGCCAGCGCGCGGTAGATCAGCTCGATGCCATCGCCCGACAGCAGGCGCTCGGCCGATACGTGCTCGTACTGGCGCCACGCGAATTGCAAAATAGCAACTTCGGTCTCGTTGGCCGGCGAAAACGTCACGTGTCCGCCTTCGCTGAGCAACGCTGTCCAGCTGTCGCCGGCCGGAATCAGTCCCGACACGCCCAGCCCGGTTCCGGCGCCGACCAGCCCCAGCGGCGTACGCGCACGCGCCACGCCGCCGCCAATCTGCAGCTTCTGGGTATCGGCAAGGTGCGGCAAGGCACGCGCCAGCGCGGTAAAGTCATTGACCACTTCCAGCGTCTCGAAGCCGCACTCGAGCCGCAACGCGGCGATCGAGAACTCCCAGTGATGGTTGGTCATGCGCACCAGGTCACCCGTAATCGGATTGGCAATGGCCAGCGCGGCGTGACGCAAGGCGCCCACGCCGGCGGCAAGCACCTTCGGCGAGCCGAGGTAGGCGCGCAGGGCCTCTGCCAGGGTCGGATAGTCGGCACAGGGCAGAACCGCGATCAGCCCGGTCTGCCCGGGCGCAGTCTCCAGCGCGAAGCGGGCGTTGGTGCCGCCGATGTCAGCCAGCAGGCGCGGCCCGTCAGCATAGCCTGGGGACGGGGAAACGGAAGATGGCGCGGTGTATTGCTGAGTCATGGTGGCGAGTGTTCTATGGACTCGCCAAGCTTAATGGATCACATGCCCGAGGTGCAAGCTTTCTTTGTAGTTTTAGTACATTCCAGCCATAAAATCCCCCGCGGAGGCGAGCTTGGAGACCGTTATGCGTAGTATAGGTACGCGCAACAGTCGCAAAACAGCGTTGGAAGTTGCGAAATCAGCCCGCGTGGACAGTGAGGGGGTCGCTCCGCCCGGTGTGGTGGGCGTTCCACGCGTCCAGTCCGCCATGCAGGGGCCGGGCGCGGTGATAGCCCTTGGAAATGAGCTCCTTGGCGACCTGGGCCGCCGTGACATCGTTGGGGCAACTGCAATAGACGACAATGTGGCGGTCCTTGTCGAGCAGCGCCATGAAGCTCTCGGGCGCGCAGGCGTTGTAGATCAGCGCGCCGGGCACGGCTTGTTCGAGCTGCTGGGCGGTAATGCTGCGCGCGTCGATGATGATCGGCTGCTGCCCGCCGTGGATCAGCTGGACCAGCTCGCTCATGCTGATGCGCTCGATCTGCATGCCCTGGCGGAAGCGGCGCCGCTCGATGTACTTGTACAAAACGAACAATGCGAGCAAGGTCAGCAGGACCATCAGGGCGGTGCTGCCCATGTCTTCGAGCATGACCAGCACTTTGTCGACACTCTTGTGGAAGATGGCACCAATGGCAATCCCGGTGCCGCTCCACAGCAGGCTGCCGGTCATGCTGAAGGCCAGAAAGCGCGGCGTGCTCACGCCCAGCGCGCCGGACATGGGCGAGGCGATGATATTGAAGCCCGGAACGAATTTGGCGACCATCAACGACTTGGGACCGAAGCGGTTGAAGCGGTCTTCGGTCTGGCTGACGCAGTAGTCGGGGGAGAGCGAAATCTTGCACAACAGCCGCAGGATGCGCTTGCCGTAAAAGCGTCCGGCGTTGAACCAGAACACGTCGCTGATCAGACACGCGCCGACGCTGGCGGCCAGGCACACAGGCCAGCTGATCTCGCCGCCCGCGGCCAGCGCACCGGCCACGATCAGGATCGGGAAAGCGGGAATCGGCAGTCCGATTTGCTCGACCAGCACGATGGCAAACACGATGAGCACACCGTAGACCTGGAGCAATTCGATAAGATTGGGCATGGCGCTATCTTAGCCGAAAATGCGCCGGAATTCCCCGCGCCCCCGCATCGCCGCAGCTGGCCGTCGCGCAGCGGCGTCTTTACGTGCGCGGAATCGCTCCCAGCAGTGCCTTGGTGTACGCACGCTGCGGATTGCGGTACAGCTCGTCGGAATCGGCCATCTCCACCACGCTGCCGGCGCGCATCACCATGACCCGGTCGGCCATGTATTTCACCACCGACAGGTCGTGCGAAATGAAGATGTAACTCATGCGGTATTCGTCTTGCAGGTCCTGCAGCAGATTGAGTACCTGCGCCTGCACCGAGACGTCGAGCGCAGACACCGATTCGTCGCACACCAGAATCTCCGGACGCATGGTCAGGCAGCGCGCAATGGCGATGCGCTGCCGCTGCCCGCCCGAAAACTCGTGCGGATAGCGCTGCATCGCCTGCGCCGGCAATCCCACCTTGTCGAGCAGTTGCAGCGCCATGGCCGTGCGCTCGCCATCGCCCGCGCCGATGCCGTGAATGCGCATCGGTTCGAGCAGGATCTGCCCCACCGTGAAGCGCGGGTTGAGCGAGGCGTAGGGATTTTGAAACACGATCTGGATGCGCCGCTTGTACGCCATGAATTCGCGCGCCGGCATGCCGATCAGGTCCTTGCCGTCGAAGATCGCCGTGCCGCCCGTGGCCTGGTGCAGGCGCAGCAGGGTCAGTCCGACCGTGGTCTTGCCCGAACCCGACTCGCCCACCACGCCCAGCGTCTTGCCGCGCGCCAGGGTGAACGACACGTCGCTCACGGCGCGCAGCTCGCGCTTGCCGAACAGTCCTTCGCGCGCGTAAAAACTCTTGCTCAGGTTGCGCACGACCAGCACTTCCTCGTCGCCGTCCGCATAACCGCGCTCGCGCTGGGCGCCGGCGGCCTGCTCGCGCACTTCCACCTGATCGTCCGGATAATCGTCCAGCACCGGCAGGCGCAGCGGACGCCGTTCCAGCCGCGGGCGGCAGTGCAGCAGCGCGCGCGTGTAGGCGTCGGCCGGCTGGTCCAGCACCTGGCGCACCAGGCCCTGCTCGCGCACCTCGCCGTGGCGCATCACGATGACGTGGTCGGCAATCTCGCTGACCAGTCCCAGGTCGTGCGTGATGAACAGCACCGACATGGCGCGCTGCTGTTGCAGGCGGACGATGAGGGCCATGATCTGCTTCTGGATGGTGACGTCGAGCGCGGTGGTCGGCTCGTCGGCGATCAGCAGGGCCGGCTCGCACGCGATCGCCATCGCGATCATCACGCGCTGCTGCTGGCCGCCCGACAGCTGGCCGGGATTGGCGTCGATCTTGTGCGCAGGGTCCGGCATGCCCACTTCATCGAGCAAGGCCAGCGTGCGCGCCCTCGCCTGCTTCGCGCTCATGCCCATGTGCAGGCGCAGCACTTCGCCGATCTGGTAGCCGACCGTCAGCACGGGATTGAGCGAGGACATCGGCTCCTGGAAGATCATCGCGATTTCCTTGCCGCACAGGCGGCGCCGCTCGCGCGCCGGCAGCGCCAGCAAGTCGCGCCCGTCGAACACGATGCGCGAGGCCGGATCGATCAGCGTCGTTTCCGGCGCCAGCAAACCCATCACCGCCAGCGAGCTGACCGACTTGCCGCTGCCCGATTCGCCCACCAGCGCCACGGTCGCGTTGCGCGGCACCGCGAACGAGACGCCGCGCACCGCCTCGACCGTGGTGTGCTTGTCGACGCGAAAGGCAATGCGCAGATTGTCTACTTGAAGCAGCATGCGGGCCTTCTACTTGAGTTTCGGATCGAGCGCGTCGCGCAGCGCATCGGTAAACAGCGAAAACGCCGTCACCAGCAGCGCCATGGCGGTGGCGGCGGCGGTCAGCTGCCACCATTTGCCGAGGATCAGTTCGTTCTGCGCTTCATTGAGCATGCTGCCCCACGACACCACGCCGACCGGCACGCCGAAGCCGAGAAAGCTCAGAATCACTTCGGCCTTGATGAAGCCGACCGCCAGGATCGACAACTGCACCAGCGCCACATGGCTGATGTTGGGAAAAATATGCGAGAACATCTTGCGCCAGTGCGAGGCGCCGATGGCGTCGGCCGCCATCACGTATTCGCGCCCCTTGTGTTTCATGTATTCGGCGCGGATCAGGCGGTACGGCCCGGTCCAGCCGGTCAGCCCGAGAATGAGTACGATGGTGCTCACGCCCTTGTGCTGCAGCACGGCGGCCACCGCCAGGATCATCAGGATCGAGGGGATCGACGTGAACACGCTGTAGAACCAGTTGAACAGGTCGTCGACCACGCCGCCGAAGTAGCCGGAGAGCGCGCCGAACAAGGTCCCCAGAAAGACCGCCAGCAGCGCCGCCGCCAGCCCCACCACGATCGAGGTTTCGCCGCCCTTGATGGTTTTGAGCAGGACGTCGTGGCCCCATTTGTCGGCCCCGAACGCCAGCGTGGCAAGGCGCGCGGGCGGCGGCGCGGTGATGGCGGCGCCCTGCGCCTCAATAATGGCGGCGATGTCGCCGGCCAGCGGATCGAAACCGTTCGGCGGCGGCGCCGTGCGCGCGACGCCCGCGCCCTGCTGCGTTACCGCATCGGGGCCGATGAACGATGGCGGCGCATAGGTGACAGCCACCTCCTCTTCCCACCCGGCGCCGATCACGCCCATGACCGAGAGCGCCAGCATGGCCAGGAACAGCGCCACCACGGCCAGCGACACCATTGCCACGCGGTCGGCGCGCAGGCGCCGCAGGGCCAGGGTCCACAGGCCGGCCCGTGCGTCCGCCATCATGCGAGCTGCACGCGCGGATCGACCGCCTTGTACAGCAGGTCGGCCAGCAAATTGAACACCATGGTGGCGGCGGCCACGTACACGGTAATCGCCTTGATCACCGGAAAATCGCTGCGCTCGACCGCCAGAATGACTTCGCGCCCGATGCCGGGAATGCCGAAGAACCGTTCCAGCAAAAACGCGCCGATCAGCAGCGCCGGCAGGTTCGCCATCACGTGCGTGATGATGGGGATGGCGGCATTGCGCAGCACGTGCACCCACATGATGCGCCGCTCGGACAAGCCCTTGGCGCGCGCCGTGCGCACATAGTCCTGGTGCACTTCGTCGAGCACGAAACTGCGGTACAGGCGCAGGGTCGGCGCGATCGACACCGCCAGCCCGATCAGCACCGGCAGCGCCGCATAGCGCAGCAGATTCTCGCCCAGCCCCGTGCCCCAGCCCTGCACCGGGAACAGGCCCATCTTGTAGGCCAGGCCGTACTGGAAGGCGATGATGTACACCAAAATGCTGACCGACATGCCGACCGTGCAGGCAATCATCACCGCGCGGTCGGTCAGCGAGCCGCGCACGAACGCCACGGCCAGCGCCAGCGCGATGCCGATCACGGTCTCGAGCACGGTCAGGGGAATGAGCACCGTCAGCGACGGCCCCAGCCGGCTGGCGATGATGCGCGAGACCGGCTCGCCAGTGCTCCAGGCGTTGCCGAAATCAAAGGTCACGATCTGTTTGACGAAGATCCACAGCTGCACATGCATCGGCTGGTCGGTGCCGAGCTGGCGCCGGATATTCTCGATCTCGGCGGCATCGGACATCTTGCCGGCGAGCAGATACGCGGGATCGCCGCCGATCCAGTTAAACAAGATAAACACCAGCAGCACGACGCCGGCCATGGTGGGCAGCATCTGCCACAGGCGGCGCAGGATATAGGCAAGCATGGGGTGTGGCGCGGTCTTTCCTGGTCGTGGTCCGGTTCAGTCGCGCCGTTGCGCAGGCCATCACGATAGCGCATTTCGGCCGCGCGCGGTCATGACAGGCGAACAATGTCCAAGCGCGCCATGCCTTCCCCGCGCCCCTGTAAACACAGGCCGACGACAGACTACGCCGACAAATTCAAGTACAAATTTGTAGCGTCAAGAAACTGTTGTTTCGCTGCCAAAATGAACGGTGTGTACATTGACAGTCCGACACTCAGGTGTTGATATATGTGCGCTTGGAAAATGTTCTCACCAACTATTTCCCAAGAAAACGGGAGACTGCATGTGTTTTCTGCCCATTTCAGCAAGCCTGTGCTGGGAATGGCGCAAAAAGCGAAATAAGCATGCAGATACAGACGTCTTTAACATTGATACCCTCTGGAGTTACACATGTTTAGAAAAACCGCAATTGCGCACGCCGTCTCTCTGGCGATCGCTTCGGCAGCACTTTCCGTGGCCGCACCGGCCATGGCGCAGGACGCACCAACCGGTCCCATCCAGCGGGTCGAAGTCACCGGTTCCAGCATCAAGCGCGCCAGCGCCGAAACGGCTTCTCCAGTACAAGTCATTACCGCGCAAGACATGGCCAAGTCCGGCAAGGGCACGGTCGCGGAATACCTCCAGACCCTCACCGCCGATGGCGCCGGTTCCCTGCCGACAGGCTTCGGCAACGGTTTTGCCGCCGGCTCGACCGCGATTTCGCTGCGCGGCCTGGGCGCCACGTCGACCCTGGTGCTGCTCAACGGGCGCCGCATGGCGCCGTTCGCGCGCGCCGACGATGGCCAGAAGAGCTTTACCGACCTGTCGACCATTCCGATGGAAGCGGTCGAGCGCATCGAGGTGCTGAAAGACGGCGCTTCCTCGACCTATGGCGCGGACGCGATCGCGGGCGTGGTCAACATCATCCTGCGCAAGGATTTCACGGGCCTGATCGCCAAGGGCACGATCGGCCAGTCCAAATACAAGGACGGCGAAATGGCCAAGGGCTCGCTGACCTGGGGCAAGGGCAACCTGGAAGCCGACGGTTACAACGTGCTGGTCAACGCCGAGTACTACACCAACAACGAACTCAAAAACAAAGACCGCGCCAACCGCGGCTGGATCGGCCACGGCGACCTGCGTCCGTACGGCTATGCGATGGATACCCAGTTCGCTTCCGGCTATCTGGCGGGCAGCAACAACACCGGCGCCAGCCCGACCGGCTCGATCCGCAATCCGGCCAACAATACCTACGTGTCGCTGCCCGGCTGCGCCGCCCTGTCGAAGACCGCCAACAGCGATCCGCAAGGCGGCTGCCTGTGGCACCACGACCAGTTCCGCTCGATGCAGCCGCAGGTCGATGGCCTGAACCTGTACACGCGCGTGAGCAAAAAGCTGGGCGAGGACCTGCAAGTGTACGGCGAAGTCGGCTACTCGAAACGCGACACCTCGTTCACCCTGATTCCGGGCGAAATCACGCGCACCTATGCCGGCCCGCCGACGGCCGCCAATCCGACCGGCGTGACCAACTGGGGTTCGGGCGCCGGCACCACCATGCAGCTGGCCGCCAACCACCCGCAAAACCCGTACGGCGTGCCGGTGCGCGTGCGCTATTCGGCCTTCGACGTCGGTCCGAGCGAGCGTTCGGTCAACAATGAATTCAACCGCTTCGTGGTGGGCCTGAAGGGCGCGGCCATGGGCTGGGATTTCGACACGTCCTACGTGCATTCGGAATCGAAACTCGATCTCTTGTACAGCAACATGCTCAACCTGCGCGTGGTCAAGGATGCGCTGGGCAATCCGGCCAGCCAGTACTTCCCGTACTACATCGGCGAGCAGGCCGGCAAGAACCCGGCTTCGCTGTACGCGGCCATGGTGCGCACCGCCACTTCGCATTCGACCACCCAGCTCGACATCGTCGACTTCAAGGCCTCGCGCGAGCTGTTCCAGCTGCCGGGCGGCGCCATGGGCCTGGCCGTGGGCGGCGAGCACCGCCGCGAAAAACTCGACAATCCATCCCTGTCGGGCACCGAAGACGGCAGCATCAACTCGTCCTACGTGGCCGCCAAGGGCGAAGAGAAGATTTCGGCGGTGTTCCTCGAAGTGGCGGCGCCGGTACTGAAATCGGTGGAATTGTCGGCCGCGCTGCGTTACGACAAGTACACCAACTTCTCCTCGACCACGCCGAAGCTGGGCGCCAAGTGGACCCCGCTCAAAACCTTCGCCCTGCGCGGCACCTACTCGGAAGGCTTCCGCGCGCCGGGCGCCGCCGAAGCGAGTGCCTCATCGCGTTCCACCGGCACCGCAACCACGCGCGATCCGGTCCGTTGCCCGGGTGGCACGCCGGCAGCCGGCGGCGGCAGCGCCACCGATTGCTCGGTCTCGCTGGCCGCGGTCAAGGTGGGCAACCCCAACCTGAAGCCGGAAACGTCGAAAGGCATGACGCTGGGCATGGTCTGGGATCCGCTCAACGATACCAGCCTGTCGGTCGACCTGTGGAAGATCAAGCGCAGCGACGAGATCAATCCGCTGCCGTACAACGAAGCGGCCGCCCTGCCGACCGCCGTGCGCGCGGATAACAATCTGGTGGTCGGTGGCGTGGCCATTCCGAACACCGGCACCATCCTGATCTCGAACGCGCCGTACCGCAATTCGAGCTTTACCGAGATCAAGGGCGTCGACTTGGACATCAAGCAGAAGTTCCGCCTCGGCGACTTCGGCCGCGCCAACCTGGGCCTGACCTGGACCTACATCGATTCGTGGATCCGGGCCGAATCGGCTACCGTCAAGTACCAGTACGCCGGCACCCACGGCAACTGCGACACCTCCAACTGCGCCGGCACGCCGAAGCAGAAGATCAGTTTTGTCGCAGGCTGGGACTGGCAAGACCTGAACCTGACGCTCACCACCAACTACCGCTCGAAGATGAAGAACGTGCAGTTCGAAGGCGAGCTGTGCGCGTCGAAATTCGCCAACGGCACCCCGGCGCCGAACGCCGAATGCACGCTCGGCTCGTTCACCGCGACCGACCTGTCGGTGCGCTACAACCTGTCGAAGAACTTCCAGCTGTTCGGTTCGATCAACAATCTGTTCGACAAGGTCGCACCGCTCGATCCGCTCACCTACGGCGGCATGAGCTACAACCCGATGGACGCCAGCGGCGCCATCGGCCGCTACTTCAAGGCCGGCGCGCGCTACCAGTTCTAGTCTTAACCGGCAGTGAACGCATGACACCGGGCGATGCGCAGGCATCGCCCTTTTTTATGCCCGCCCGGATGTGCATATGCATACGACTATCGTCGGCACACTGTTCAAGGGCAGCAATTGCTGCCTGCAGGAACATGCTTGCTGACGGGAAGCTTACTTTGTAAATCAAGCTAAACAATTTAGCCATTTCCGTTGTATTTCGATCAAACCCAATCTTGTTCGATTGACACCCGCAGCACCTGATGATTCTATAGTCCCCTCTCACTTTTGGATGGAGTTGAACAGCATGATGAAGCCAACCGTATTATCCCTGTCGTTGGGCGCGATTTTCGCTGCCGGCGGCGGACTCGCAGGCGCGGCGTTCGCACAGGACGGCCAGCCAATGCAGCGCGTCGAGATCACCGGATCGTCGATCAAGCGCATGCAAAGCGAAACCGCCACGCCGCTGAGCGTCATCAAGGCCGACGAGTTCATCAAGCAGGGATTGACCACGGCCCAGGAAGCGCTGTCGCGCATTCCATCGAACCAGACCACCATGGGCAGCGGCAACGTCGTTGGCGGCAACAGCAGCGGCTTGCCGACCGGCGGCCAGGCCAGCGCCGATTTGCGCGGCCTGGGCGGCGACAAGACGCTGGTGCTGCTCAACGGCCGGCGCCTCGCCAACCACCCGTACGACAGCTCCAGCGTCGACCTGAACATGATTCCCCTCTCCGCCCTGGACCGCGTTGAAGTGCTGCGCGACGGCGCTTCCGCCATCTACGGCACCGACGCCATCGGCGGCGTGATCAACTTCATCACCAAGCGCTCGGTCAACACCACCACCATCACCGGCGAACTGGTACGCCCGCGCAAGGCCGGCGGCGACGAAGAGCGCGTCAACCTGTCCACCGGCTTCGGCAACCTCGACAAGGACGGCTTCAACATCTTCGGCGTGGTCGACTGGCACAAGCAGGAATCGATCAATTCGCAGCAGCGCGAATTCTCGAAAACCGGGATCGTCCCGAGCCGCGGCCTGAACCTGACCAGCGGCACCACCTTCCCCGGCAATTTCTACGATGCCGGCGCCGACAAGTCCGGCAATCCGGGCTGGGCCAGCGGCTGCAACCCGCCGTTCTCGGTACCGAACGCGGCCGGCATCTGCCGCCAGGATTACACGCGCCAGATCGACAGCATGCCCGACCAGGAACAACTGGCCATTTTCGCGCGCGCCAGCATGAAGCTCGGTGCCGACCACCTGGCCAGCCTGGAATTCCTGCATTCGCAAAACGACGTCACCTCGCGCACGGCGCCGCCGCCGCAAACCGGGCTGATCATGACCAACAGCAGCAAGTACTATCCGAAGAGCGGCGTGTCCGGCGGGCCGCTGTCGATCAACTGGCGTCCGCTCGAATCGGGCCAGCGCACCATCGATTCGCAAGGCAAGGCCGACCGCATCGTGTTCGGCATGGAAGGCTTGCTGGCGGGCTGGGATTACAAGGGCGGCCTGTCGCACTCGATGTCCAAGTCGAGCGAAGACTTCGTGGGCGGCTACGTGGCCGACGCCGCGTTCGCGGCCGGCGTGGCCAATGGCATCCTCAACCCGTTCGCGCTGCAGGATGCGGCCGGCAAGACCTATCTGGAGAGCACCGCCCTGCGCGGCCGCGTGCAGAGCGCCGAAGTGAAGAACACCGCGTTCGACTTCAAGGCCAGCCGCGACCTGATGCCGATGGGCGGCGGCCAGATGGCGGTGGCGGTCGGCACCGAAATCCGGCGCGAGACGGCTGACTTCAACGTCAACCGCGCGATCGCCTCGCAAGCGTCGAGCTCGGGTCTGTCGGGTTCGCTGTCGAAAACCGGTTCGCGCAACATCCAGGCCGTGTTCACCGAACTGAACCTGCCGTTCACCAAGGAACTGGAAGTGCAGCTGGCGGCCCGTTACGACCGCTACAGCGACGTCGGCAACACCACCAATCCGAAAATCGGCCTGCGCTACCAGCCGACCCAGCAGCTGCTGGTGCGCGGCTCGGCCAGCACCGGTTTCCGCGCTCCGACCCTGTTCGAGAAAAACGGTCCACCGTCGCGCAACGATACCAACGACAGCTACAACGATCCGATCCTGTGCCCAGGCGGCAAGCCGCAGCCAGGCTCGAATCCGCTGCGCGATTGCGATCTTCAACAGTTCAAGCTGCAGGGCGGCAATATCAACCTGAAGCCGGAAAAATCGAAGTCGTTCTCCTTCGGCGCCGTGATCGAGCCGATCCCGAGCGTGACGATCGCCGCCGACTACTGGAACATCCAGTTGAAGGACAAGATTGCGGCCCTGCCGGAGCAAACCATCTACGGCAACTACGAGAAGTACAAGGCGCTGTTCCTGCGTAATCCGGACGGCTCGCCGAACGCGATCGAAAACTTCCTCAACAACCTGGGCGAAGTCAAGACCGACGGCGTCGACGTCAGCATGACCTTGCGCCTGCCGCGCACCAGCGTCGGCAACTTCACCGTCACGATGGACGGCACCTATGTGCACAAGTACGACTACCAGAACGAGCGCAATGGCGAATTCGTGCACAACGTGGGCCGCTACGCCGACATGGCGCCGGTATTCCGCTGGCAGCACACCGCCTCGCTGAACTGGAACAGCGGTCCGTGGGGCGCGAACCTGTCGCAATCGTTCAAGTCCTCGTACCAGGATCAGAACCAGGTCGCCGACGAGTTCAAGCACAAGGTCGAGGCGTACAGCCTGCTGAACCTGTCGGGCAGCTACAGCGGCATCAAGGGTCTGACCCTGACCGCCGGCCTGAAGAACCTGCTGGACGAACAGCCGCCATTCTCGAACCAGGGCACCCTGTTCCAGAAGGGCTACGATCCGCGCTTCAGCGACCCGATCGGCCGCGCCGTGTATCTGCGCGCCAGCTACGCGTTTTAAGCGTTTTCAGCTGACGAGAAAACCGCCGGAGTCCGGCGGTTTTTTTTGGTCTTCGCTGGCCCTCCGCAGGCGCGGCGGTTCCTTTCCCGATACCAAGGCGCATGTCGCCTATCTTCCAGACCGCAACGCATTGTCACTTGCGACGCGCGCCTATCGACGCAGGCGTTACCCCCCATTCACGCGAAAAGTGCTGAACGGTCTTCCTCGCCCCATGCAAGAGCAGCGTGTCCAGGAGAAGTACGCGAGTGTAAGGCGGATTTTCGAGGCTGTTCACGCAATTGTCCAAGGCACGACCGACCCTGGCACCGTCAGCTTGCGCGAGATGATCGATAAATTGCCCGGGCGAGACAACGCCAACGCCAAGTTGCGCCATGTCAGACACTGCGAGATGCCTGAGATTGCTCGACACAATAAAAACCTTATCCTTTTCATTGAACTGCCGGGCGTAATCTAGCAACACCAACCCGGCTGCAGCGACATGCTTGTCGCGCGGATCCACAGCACTTGGCACCTTGGCCAGCATGGCCGGGTGGTCATGACCGAAGACTGCATGTTCGGCGACAGCCCCCTTGTAGCAAGCCAAACGTTTCTCCGCCTTTTTCTCTTCGGCGAAAGCCTGTCTGGCCGTACGTGACGCTGTGTCTCCACCGCGTTTGAGAGCGACTTTCGACCAATTGCGCAAGAACTCAGCTTCGATGTTCAGACTCCATCTCGCGGAGAACAGGCCCAGCAAACACATATCGAACAAGATGTCGGAGAGCCGCGGCGGCAATAGGACGTTTGCGTCGAGCAACGCGTGGGTGGTGCCGCCAGGAGACAGAGGGTGGTCGACCACCACCTCAGTTTCGCCGGCGGGTCTTCAGGTCCACAAATGCTGCGTCGGGAATCGCATACATGCCGGTCTCGGTGGCGACCGCCCGGTAGTCGGACTGCGCAGCATTGGCATCGCGCTCCGCAATCCATGCGCGCACCGATGGCTCAGGAACACTGCGTCGTCCGTCCTCTGCGACCAATGCCCCCTCCAGCTTGTTGTTATCGATGAGCATCGCGACATACGCCAGGCCGCATTGCATCAAATCGGCCGCATCCTCGGTCGTCAGCATTTTGGCGGCAGGCGCGGTCTCAGACGGCGCTTCAGCATGGAGTAAGACGACATCAGCCAAATATCGTTGCATACCGATGCGCATGCGTTGCGCCGAGTCATCCTGCCCGTTCAAGAGTTCATGGAGCGCATCGGCAATCTGTTGTGGCGCCTCCGCAGCCAGGCTCGGCAACTTCGACACCAGGCCTTCCGCGATGCGGGCCAACGGGTCGTACGCGATGGAGTGGGTATGCGGTTTCTTTTTGAAAACGGTGGTCATGGAATGCCTCCCTTATTACCGTCTCAATTGTAGTTCAAGTGGTGCGGCAGCCGCCAAACGGCATAGGGGGCGGCCCCAATGGACCGCTCCCCAGCCACACCACCCGGCATGCGGGTCCGCACCGGGCGGTTCGAGTAGTTGAGGTTAAGACAGGCGAGGTACGCCAAGTGCATCGAAGTAGGCAATCGTGAGGACTGTTTTCAACAGTCGATCAGCGTTTCGCCACCAGCAGCGGCTATTCGCCGCGACCTGTTTTGCGACCGAAGGCGCCGCCCCGAGCCGGAACAGTTCCCGATACATGGTTTTCCCGCGCTTCCAGTGCTTGAGCTGGATCGCCCTGAGCCTGTGGCGCAGCCATTCATCGAGTCTCTTCCAGATCCTTGGGGTCTGGGCCAACTTGAAGTACCCTTTCCAGCCGAGCATGTAGGAGCGCAGTTTCTCGACGCTCTGGGCCATGCTGCGGCCACAGGAACGCCTCGTCAATTCACGGATTTTCTGCTTGAATGTTGCCAACGGCTTGTCCGCGACCTTCAGTTTCACCACTTTCCCACTTGCCACCCACAGGCTGTAACCGAGGAATTTGCGGCCGAATGCACTGGCCACCGCACTCTTGCCTTCGTTGACCACGAGGTGCAACTTAGCATAGCACCGGCGCAACAGCACCATCACCCGCTCGCCAGCACGTCTGCTGCGAACATAGACATTCGCATCGTCGGCGTAGCGCGCAAAGCAATGGCCGCGCCGTTCCAGTTCCTTGTCCACTTCATCGAGCAGGACGTTGGCCAGCAGCGGCGAGAGCGGCCCGCCTTGCGGCGTGCCCTCGTGCCGCGACTGCACCACGCCATGATCCATGATGCCGCTGTTGAGGTAGGCGCGAATCAGTCGGATCAGGCCAGCGTCGTCGATGCGTTTCCGCAAGCGGTCGATCAGGATGTCGTGGTTGACCCGGTCGAAGAACTTCGACAGGTCCACGTCCACCACGATCCGCCGTCCCGACTGCACGTACGCGCGCGCGGCAAGGACCGCGTCCTGCGCACGCCGGCCCGGACGGAAACCGTAGCTGTGCTCACTGAATGTGGGATCAAGAATCGGTTGCAGCACTTGAAGCAGTGCTTGCTGGATCAAGCGATCCGTCACCGTCGGAATGCCGAGCTCGCGCTCGCCACCGTCGGGCTTGGGAATCATCACCCTGCGTACCGGGCTGGGCCGGTACGTCCCCTCCAGCAGTTGTTCGCGTATTTCCGGCCACGCAACAGCCAGATAGCGCGAGGTTTCGTCGATGTTCCGACCATCCACCCCGGCTGCGCCTTTGTTGCGACGCACACGCTTGAACGCTTGCAGCAGGTTCTCTCTTCTCAATGCCGCACGCAGCAGCATTGATCCTGCGTCTCCTGACACATGTCGCGGACCGCAAGCTTCGTCGCTGGGGGTTGCAGACAGGGCTTCACCCTGACCGGTGGCCTCCCGCCCCGCTGACGCGGGCATCTGACGCATTGCCTGTTGTATCGACATGCCGGACAACACTCCTACTCGTTCGGTCCTTTGTCGGCGGGGTCGAGCCTTCCCGGCGCTACCACCGACTACTATGACCTCTGCTGAGACCCTGCTACGGCAGCGCCGTCGTCCCTTCAGACGTGAGGCAGGGCGTCCCCAGGTAAGGGCCGCACTCCTTCATCACACAACCGCCGCATTTACGCCACGTCGCCTTGACCACAAGAGCTTTGCGGTTTCTCGCCCGCTCGCCCTGCTCGGCAGCGCCTTCTATGCAGTTCGTGTACCTCGGCTCATGATTTACGATTCGCGCTTCCTTCCCACGGTCGATTACTCTTCCGCAGTTGCGCTTCACTTCGCTCGCTGTGGTCAGCTCGCGGCGGGACTTGCACCCGCAGGAGTGCGCCCATGCTGGGCGCACAAGAAAAAACCCCGCCGGACACAGTGTCCGGCGGGGTTTTTTACGTCATACAAGTTTCTTACAAGAGTACGCGACGGCTGTCTGTCAACCGCCGCGCACGCCGGCAATTACAGGAACTTGTAGTTCAGACGTGCGTAGAACGTGCGACCCAGCGGGTTGGTGAAGGTCGGATCGTAACCGACCTGGAAGTTCTGTCCGTTACGCGACGATGGTGGATCCTCGTCCGCAATGTTTTTCACGCCAAACGTCATGCTGACGTTTTTCATCGGTTTCCACCCCAAAGTGGCGTCGAAGGTCGAGTAATCGCCAACTTTACGCAGCTCAGGGTAGTTAGGACCGATCGACGCTGGATCGGTGTAGTCCCAATAGCCCTTGGTGTAGTTGTGCGTCAGCGAGGTATTCCACTGGCCGATGCCGTAGGTCAGGCCCAGGGTATGACGGAAACGCGGGGTTGGGCCGAAATCCTTGAAGTTGCCCAGGTCGCTGACTTCCTTCTCACCTTGGTACTGATAGCCGTGCTTGCTGTAGTAGGTCGAATCGAAGTTCGCGCCAACCGTGCCCATATCGCCCATCTTCTGGCGATAGTTCAGGTTCAAATCGATACCGGCGGCGTAGAACTTGCCGGTGTTCACGCGTGGCAGGGCGACGTACGCGAGCGGGAAGTCCTTGTTAGTGCTGGCGCGGTAAGGATTGGCCTTCGACCCTGGCAGTTTCGGGAAACCCTTCACTTCCTCAGCTGCTTCAACGGCAGGATCGTAGCGATAGAACTGGTTAATGTTGGCAACCGGGTCGCCGAACACGGTGTTTTCCGACATCGCGTTAATCGACTTGTCGATTTTCACGTTCCAGTAATCGATCGAGCCGCTGACGGTCGACGTCGGCTGGAATACCAGACCAAGAGTGTACTGCTTCGACTTCTCAGGTTTGAGGTCGGGATTGCCGCTGTTTTGCGTGTCCAACTGAACATTGCACTCATCCTGCAGTTCGCCAACGGAATCGTTGATCGGCGTGCCGTTCGGGCAGCGAATCGGATCACTGAAGTTCGACGAGGTGTTGTTCAGTTCCTTCGGTCTGAGGTTGTCGACCAGGGTCGGTGCGCGGAAGCCGCGCGCCACCGAACCGCGCGCCATGATTACCGTGCTCGGACGGAAGGTGAAGCCCAGTTTCGGGCTCAGGTTATCGAATTCGGTGCCGAAACCGTTCTTGTACTTGTCGTAGCGCGCGGCAGCGGTCAGTTCCAGGCTCTTGATGACCGGCACAACCACTTCCGAGAACAGGCCGAAGACCTTGCGGTCGCCCGTCACGCCAAGAATTTCACCGGCGCCGCCGACTTCGTCACCTTTCTTAAGCACCTCAGACGACTCTTGGGTCAGCTTTTCCTTGCGGAACGAGGTGCCAACCGAGAAGCCAACCGCGCCAGCAGGCATGTTGAAAAGTTCTTTGGACATTTTGAAGTCGAACTCTTTCGAGATCGAGGTCCCGCCGTTTTCAAAGCCGCTCAGTTGCGAACCCAGCAAAGCCGCCAGGCTGGCCGCATCTTGCGTACCGAATACGTTAATTTCACCATTTTTGACCAGCGGATCCAGTCTTGCATAGCTGAACTTGCCTGGACCGAATTGGATCTCGACTTCATTCTTGCCGTAAGTCAGTGCAGTCTCGTAATCCCAGCCCGCGAGCATGCCCTTGGCCCCCACCACGACCCGCGTGTTCTCGGTCTTGGTGAGGTCGTTACGGCCGCCGCCGGCGACGGTACGCCAGGTACCTGTCATCGGACCGGTCGGGGTCACATCCATATCGGCCGCGAGAACGGTTTCCGCCGTCGTGACGCTGCCGTTCGGCATTTTGTAGCCAGCCGGCAGCTTGAGGCCCTTGGGCAGCTTGATCGTTTTTGGATAGAAGCGGCCATTGGCCGGATAGGTCATGGCTTTGGTGTACGGCGCTGGCGACGCAGCCGCGATCATCTTGTCCTTGGTGTAAGCCGCTTCGGCGAACAGTTCCAGGCCTTCGTTGACCTTGAACACGCCGCGCGTGACGATGTTGTCGTGCTTGGCTTCAGGAACCAGGTCGATGTACTTCACATAGTCGGTGCCGCAGCCTTTTTCGCTGTTGACCACCAAGCTGAATTCGTCGTTCTTGCAACCGTTGTAGCGGTAAGGGTTCACGCCAACGTATTTGTTGCCGAGCGAATCGGTGAAGTTCAGGTTGGGCACGCCGTTACGTGGCGAGGACTTGTTGAGGCCCAGATCGGGACGCACGGAGGTGGTCGAGAAGCTGCGCTCGGAAGCGAGCAGTTTCTGGTTCTCTTCGTGATTGGCGCTGAACAGCACGTTGAAGCGGTCGGTCGCGATGTCGCCGAAGCCGCCGGTCAGGTTAAAGCTCTTGGTATTGCCGCCGCCCTGATCCACGTGGGTCTTGTAGGCCGATACTTCCATCCCTTTGTAGTCTTTTTTGAGGATGAAGTTGATCACGCCCGCCACCGCATCGGCGCCGTACACGGCGGAGGCGCCGTCGCGCAGCACTTCGATGCGTTCGATGGCCGACAGCGGAATCGAATTCAAGTCGACCGGGTTGTTGCCGACTGCATAGTTGGCCACGCGGCGGCCGTTGAGCAGCACCAGCGTGTAACGGGCGCCCAGGGCGCGCAGGTTGGCGGTCGACGGCACGCCGGAGGCGCCGACGTTGTTGGAGGCCACGTTGCCACCGAAGTTACCCGGAATCAGGTTGACCAGATCCTGGGCCGAGGTGGCGCCGGTGCGCTCGATGTCTTCGCGGCGAAGAATGGTGACAGGCAGTGCGGTTTCAGCGGCGACGCGCTTGATCGAGGAGCCGGTGATCTCGACGCGCTGCATCGAATTGTCCTGGGAAGCGGTCTGCGCCACGGCAGGCAATGCTGCGAGGCCAAGGCCGACGGCGATACCGCCCGAGAAAACCAGGCGCAGTGAACGCGATAAAACGGTTTCTGTCATCATGTGTGAAATCCCTTGATTTATAAAATATTAGTATTAACACCATCTTTTGGAGGGTGCATCAATTTAAGTAGCGAACCTTGCGGTGGCCGGCTCCGGATCGCGGAGTCTTCCGTTGCAAGGTACAACCAGCCGAGTTCTTGGTAGCGCTGTCTCCGTCGGCTGAACTTCTTCACTTCGCATAGAGCGACTTGTCAATTGGCGTTCGGCTATGCCTTTTTGCCAATCAAGCCCAAGATAGAAACATACGGGAATAATTGATGTCAACGGTAAATACGGAATATGTATATAAACAACAGGGTTGGTGTCGTGCATACGTTTCCGCGGTATTTTTTTACGTGCAAGCCGGGAAATTGTGATTGAATAAAGGTAATTGATTGCCGTGGTTTGCAATGCGAAGCCGTGCTCGCTCGTCGCGGAGGCAAATTCGGCACGTTTGAAGCGCGCCTTGCGGACGCTGGCGCCGTTCGATACGCCTGCCCGCGCGCGCCGGCACCGCCGCCGGCGCTTCGGGAAAACAGCGGGGTGCTGGCGCAGCCCCGCGTAACAGTCAGCGCAACACTCAGTTAACGCTCAGAGGTCCTGACGCAAGCGGCGCTGGCGCACGGCCGCGGCCAAGCCTTCGAGCACGGCCACGCTGCTGTCCCAGTCGATGCAGCCATCGGTGATCGACTGGCCGTAGACCAGTTCCTTGCCCGGCACCAGATCCTGGCGCCCGCCCACCAGATGCGACTCCACCATCACGCCGACGATGCGCTCGTCGCCGCCGGCCACCTGGGCCGCGATGTCGGCGCACACCGGCACCTGGTTTTCCGGCTTCTTGGAACTGTTGGCATGCGAGGCGTCGATCATTAGGCGCGCCGCCAGGCCGAGTGCCGCGATTTGCTGGCAGGCCAGTTCCACGCTGGCCGCGTCATAGTTGGGTGTCTTGCCGCCGCGCAGGATGACGTGGCAATCCTCATTGCCGTTGGTCGAGACGATCGCCGAATGCCCGCCCTTGGTCACCGACAGGAAATGGTGCGGGTGCGAGGCCGCCTTGATCGCTTCGACCGCGATCTTGATGTTGCCGTCGGTCCCGTTCTTGAAGCCCACCGGACAGGACAGCCCGGACGCCAGTTCGCGGTGCACCTGCGACTCGGTGGTGCGCGCGCCGATCGCGCCCCAGCTGATCAGGTCGGCGATGTACTGCGGGCTGATCACGTCCAGGTACTCGGTACCGGCCGGCAAGCCCAGTTCATTGATGTCGCGCAGCAGCTCGCGCGCCATGCGCAGCCCGTCGTTGATGCGGAAGCTGTTGTCCATGTACGGATCGTTGATCAAGCCCTTCCAGCCGACCGTGGTGCGCGGCTTCTCGAAGTACACGCGCATGACGATTTCCAGCTCGTCCTTGAAACGGTCGCGTTCGCCGATCAGGCGGCGCGCATATTCCATGGCCGCCTTGGTATCGTGGATCGAGCACGGGCCGATCACCACCATCAGGCGGTCGTCCTGGCCGTGCAGGATGCGGTGCAGCGCCACGCGCGACGCGCTGGTGGTCTGCTCGGCCCGCTCGCCGCAGGCAAACTCGCGGATCAGGTGGGAGGGCGGCGTCAATTCCTTCATTTCGCGGATGCGTAGATCGTCGGTGCGGGGCATGCTGTTCTCCGTGGCTGGGTCATTCAAAATGGATGGGCTAAAAAAAAACCGCCATGGCTGGCGGTTTTTCTGGATATTGCAAGATCTCGTTGTTGCTACGTGAACCTGCCGCTACTCCACCGCCTTAGGGTTGGAATTGCTAAAGTAAAAGTAGCAGGTAAAGAAAAAGACGTTGTGCATGGCAAGAATCCAAAAGTGGTGCAACGACTATAACAACGATTCCTGCAATTTGGCAAGCTGTTTTATCGGCTTCCGTCAAGGCGATACGCCACAAGCGGTTGCGCCTTCCCCACAACGGGGGCGCCGATGCCTGTCACGTTTGATCCAGATCAGTTGTGCCGGCGCGCCCGGTGCAAAACTCGGTCCATCCAGTCCCCAGCCGAACCTTGCGCCAGATCAAACCCCGATCAACTTTTCCAAATAGATAGATTGACCTAAATCATGGTCATCCCCGGGCGAAGCGGGCGGGGCAGTCAATCGGCAGACAATCGTTTTCCGGAGTCCGCAATGAAAGAATCCGTCATTTCCTGTTCGCTAAGACGCCTGTCCGCCGGCGGCGGCGGCGCCAGCCTGGCCCTGCTCTCGCTGGCCGTCCAGGCCCAAACCCCGGCGCCGCCCGGCCCCATGCCGCGGGTGGAAATCACCGGCACCCACATCCCGCGCGCCACGACCGAGACCGCGGCCGCCGTCATCACCCTGAACCGCAACGATATCGAGCGTTCCGGCAAAACCACGGTGGCCGAACTGCTGCAAACCCTGGCCGTCGATAACCAAGGGTCGGTGCCGTCCAGTTTCGGCAGCGGCTTCGCCAGCGGCGCCTCCGGCCTCTCGCTGCGCGGCCTGGGCGCCGCCTCCACCCTGGTCCTGCTCAACGGGCGCAGGGTGGCGCCCTACGGCCTGGCCGACGATGGCCAGAAAATGTTTTCCGACCTGAACATCATCCCGGCCGACGCGGTCGAGCGGATCGAAGTGCTCAAGGATGGCGCCTCGGCCATCTACGGTTCGGACGCGATCGCCGGCGTGGTCAACGTGATCCTGCGGCGCGACTTTCACGGCACGGCGCTGCGCGCCAGCTTCGGCCAGTCGCGCGAACGCGACGGCAACGATGGCGTCGCCGCCGTGACCTGGGGCAGCGGCGACCTGGACGCCGACCGCTACAACGTCCTGGCCAGCCTCGAGTACGGGCGGCGCGGCGCCATCTGGAACCGCGACCGCGCCGGGCGCGGCCACATCGGGCGCGGCGACCTGCGCCCCTGGGGTTTCAGCGCCCAGGAGTCGCTCGGCGGCACCGGCGCCATCACCATCAACAATGCCGCCGGCAGCGCCATCAATGGCAATGTACGCAACCCCGATACGCTCGACTACGTCAACCGCGGCAACCTGGGCGGGGCCGGCTTCACGCGCACCTTTCCGGGCGCGGCCTGCGCCAATTTCACGCGCCATCCGCAGGGCGATCCGGGCGGCGGCTGCCTGGTCGACGCGGCGCAACTGTACGGCCAGATCCAGCCCCGCCAGGAACGGATCAACTTTTTCGGCCGCGCCACGTTCCAGGCCACGCCGGCGCTGCAGACCTACGCCGAACTGAACCTGTACCGCAGCGAATCGGCATCGTCTTCCACGCCGTCGGCGGTCAGCGGCGCGGTCGGCTCGCCCGCCGGGCCGGTCAACAGCGCCGCCGTGGCGCTGGGCGCGGCCCATCCCGACAATCCGTATTTCGGCAGGCCGGCGCGGCTGCGCTACATGGCGGCCGACCTCGGCCCACGCACGAGCGCGATCGACTCGGACTTCGTGCGCTTCCTGCTCGGCGCCAAGGGCAGCATGGGCCCGTGGGAGCTGGACACCGCCCTGCTGTTCTCGCAAAACCAGGTCAGTAGCGAACGCAGCCGTTATCCGCAGCGCGACGTCCTGTTCGCGCTGCTCAATCCGAGCCCGGAGAATGTGGCGGCGGCCCGCGCCAATCCGGCCTATGCCGCGCTGCCCCCCGGTACCGTCTGGCGCATCGCTGAAAACGCCGGGCTCAATGCGCCGGCCCTGTACGCGGCGCTGGCGCCGACGCTTAACAACGATGCCAAGAGCCGCATCGCCCAGATCGACCTGCGCGCGTCGCGCCAGCTGACCGGGCTCCCCGGCGGGAATCTCGGCATCGCGTTCGGCGGTGAATTCCGGCGCGAAACGGCCGATCTGGAAGCCGTCCCCGGCACCGGGCGCGGCAATATCATTGGCCAGGGCTATTCGGCCCACAAGGGCGGGCGCAACGTGGCAGCGCTGTACGGCGAGGTGCTCGCGCCGGTGCACCGCACCCTGGAACTGTCCGGTGCGCTGAGGGCCGACCACTACACCGACGCCGGCGACTCCTACACACCGAAGTTCGGCGTCAAATGGACGCCGCTGCGCCAGTTTGCCTTGCGCGGCACGTATGCGCGCGGCTTTCGCGCACCGAGCACGGCCGAAAACGGGGTCGGCGGCCTGGCCGCCTACTCCACCGCGGCCGACCCGCTGCGCTGCGCCCTGGGCATCGAGACCGCCTGCAGCCCGGCGTCGGTGGCGATCATCACCTCGCCCAACCCGGCGCTGTCGCCCGAAAGATCGCGCAGCATCAATGTCGGCATGGTGTGGGACCCTTACCGGCGCACCAATATCGCGCTCGACCTGTGGGAAATCAAGCGCAAGAACGACATCAACCAGGAGCAGAGCGATGCCGCCATCGCGGCGGGCCGCATCGCGCGCGATCCGAGCAGCGCCGCCCTTCCGGGCGACCCCGGCCCGATCACGGCGGTGCTGGCCAGCTACGTCAATTCGGCGCGGACCCAGGTGCGTGGCGCCGACCTCGACCTGCGCCAGCGCTTCGACTTCGGGCCGGGCACCGGCGAAGCGAGCATGGATGTCAAGTGGACTCACCTGTTCAAGTGGCAGCGTACCGAGCAGGACGGCAGCACGCGCGACTACGCCGGCACGCACGGCAACTGCGACGTCACCAACTGCATCGGCACGCCCGACGACCGGGTCAATTTCAGGCTGTCATGGGAGCGCGCGGCCTGGCGCGTGTCGGCCAACGTGAACTACCGCGGCGACCTCAAGAACACCCTGTTCAAGAACGACCCCGCTGGTTGCGCCAGCCACTTCGCCAACGGCGACCCGGCCCCGGCCAACTGCGAACTGCCATCCTTCACCACGGTCGATCTGACCGTGCGCTGGAAGCCGACGCCGCGCATCGACGTGTTCGGAACGGCGCAAAACATCTTCGACCAGACCGCCCCGCTCGACCCGCTGACCTACGGCGCCACTGCCTATAACCCGCTCGACTATGCCGGCGCCGTGGGACGTTTTTTCACGGCAGGCGTGCGTTACACCTTTTAGCGCACCTTTCAGCAGCACTCTTTCACCAACCGTTTAACCACCGGAGCAATCCATGATTGAAAAAGCCTTATCCGCCGCCATCCGCGGCCTGTGCGCCGGCGGCGCCCTGCTCGGCGCCGGCGTGCTGGCCCTGCCCGCACAGGCCCAGGCCCAGACGCCCGCCGACACTTCCCAGACGATGCAAAAAGTCGAAATCGTCGGCACCTCGATCAGGCGGCGCCTCGAGGCGCAAACCGCGTTGCCGATCACCTCGCTGCGCGCCGAAGACTTCGCCAAGCAGGGCCTTTCCACCGCGCAGGAAGTGCTGGCCACGATCCCGATGAACCAGACCTCGACCGGCGCCAGCCAGTCGGTCGGCTCCGGCACCGGCGGGCGCGCCACAGCCAATCTGCGCGGCCTGGGCGGGGACAAGACCCTGGTACTGCTCAACGGCCGGCGCCTGGCCAACCACCCCTTCTTTGCCGACACGGTCGACCTGAACATCATTCCCGTCGCCGCGCTCGACCGGGTCGAGGTGCTGCGCGATGGCGCCTCGGCCATCTACGGCAGCGACGCCATCGGCGGCGTGATCAACTTCGTCACCAAGCGCTCCTACCGCGGCCTGGAAGTGAGCGTGGAAGCGTACGAGCCGGCCGGCTCGGGCGGCGGCGACGAGCAGCGCGTCAACGTCATCGGCGGCTGGGGCGACCTGGCCACCGACGGTTACAACGTGCTCGGCATTGTCGACTTTCACCGCCAGTCCGCGCTGACGGCCACCGACCGCGACTTCGCGCGCACCGGCGTGCGCCCCGAGCGCGGCATGGACCAGACCAGCGGCACCACCTTCCCCGCCAATTTCTATTCGGAGAACGACATCTCGGGCAATCCCAGCTTTGCCAGCGGTTGCCGCCCGCCCTACTCGATCCCCAACCGCAGCGGCGCGCCGACTTGCCGCTTCGACTACACCCAGTTCGTCGACCTGATTCCGCTGACCAAGCAGGAAACCTTCCTCGGCCGCTTCAGCAAAAAGCTCGGGGCCGACCATACCGCCACCCTGGAATACCTGCGCAGCCGCAGCACCAACGAAGCGCGCGTGGCGCCGCCGCCGCTGGCCGGCATCGGCCTGACCATGAGCAATACCAGCCCCTTCTATCCGGGCGCCGGCATCACCCCGGCCGTGGCCGGCCTGACCGGCGAGCCGCTCGACGTCAGCTGGCGGCCCCTGGTGACCGGCAAGCGCGAAGGCCTCGACGTGAGCCTGTCGGACCGGCTGCTGGCCAGCATGGAAGGCACGGTCGGCGGCTGGGATTACAGCGCCGGCCTGTCGTACGCGGTGGGGCGGGCGCGCAGCGCGTTTACCAACGGCTACGTGATCGATGCGCGCATGATCGAGGGCGTGGGTAACGGCTTGCTCAACCCGTTCGGCGAGCAGACCCCGGCCGGCAACGACTACCTGCGCCAGTCGCTGCTCCTGGGCGAATACTTGCGCGCCAAGATCAAGAGCGGCGCCATCGACTTCAAGGCCAGCCGCGAGCTGATGAACCTGCCCGCCGGCCCGCTCGGCTTCGCGCTGGGCGGCGAATTCCGGCGCGACGAAGCCGACTACCGCGTCAACCGCGCGCTGGCCAGCCAGGCGTCCAGTTCCGGCTACGCCGACGCCCAGGACCAGAGCGGCAGCCGCAACATCGGCGCCGTGTTCACCGAGTTCAACATCCCGGTCATCAAGGACCTCGAAGTCAACCTGGCCGCGCGCTACGACGATTACACCGACTTCGGCCACAGCTTCAACCCCAAGGTGGCGCTGCGCTGGCAGCCGAGCAAGCAGGTGCTGCTGCGCGGCTCGTTCAACAAGGGCTTCCGCGCGCCCACCCTGTACGATCTGCACGGGCCGCAGACCACCACCAACACCAGCAGCCCCTGGGACGATCCGGTGCTGTGTCCGGGCGGTACGGCGGCTCCCGGCGCCAATCCCAATCTCGCCTGCGACCAGCAACAAAACCAGCGCCAGGGCGGCAACCCCGACGTCAAGCCGGAACGCTCGCGCACCTACAGCGCCGGGATCGTGCTCGAACCGACGCGCGACCTGACCTTGTCGCTCGACTACTGGGATATCCGCCTCAAGGACCAGATCAGCGCGCTGGCGGAGGAATCAATCTTCGGCAACTACCAGAAATACCAGAACCTGTATTTCTACAATGCCGCCCGCACCCGGCTCGACTACGTGCTGACGATCACCCAGAACCTGGGCGAGGTCAAGACCCGCGGCGTCGACCTGGGACTGCTGTGGCGTCTCCAGCGCGGCCAGTGGGGCGACTTTACCCTGGGGGTCGATGGCACCTGGGTGGACCGCTACGACTATCAGAACGAGCGCAACGGACCGTTCACCGTCAACGTGGGGCGCTATGCCGATGCCAGTCCGGTATTCCGCTGGCGTCACAACGCCAGTCTGGGATGGACCCGCGGTCCCGTGAACATGACCCTGTCCAACCGCTATCTGTCCGGCTACGACGACCAGCCCGATGAACACGGGGTCGTGCCCGGCCGAGTGGGACATTACTCGACCTGGAGCCTGGCGGGCACCTACACGGCCAACCAGAAGGTCAGCGTGACCGCCGGCGTCAAGAACCTGCTCGACGACGACCCGCCCTTCACGGTCCAGAGTACGACCTTCCAGCAGGGCTACGATCCGCGCTACACGGACCCGCTCGGACGGACGTTTTACGTGAGGGCCACGTACAAGTTCTGAGTACGAAGTTCCGGGTGCCGCCAGCGGAAACGCCGGCCAGAAAGCACAAAGGGCGCACCGCAAGTGCACCCTTTGCGTAACAGCGCCGGCAATGACGCTGCCTGACGCTGCTGAAAAGTCGCCGGCCCTGGAAAACTTACGCCGTGCCGCCCACCGTCACCTCTTCGATGCGCAAGGTCGGCTGGCCCACGCCGACCGGCACGCTCTGGCCTTCCTTGCCGCACACGCCTACACCGGAATCGAGGCGCATGTCGTTGCCGATCATCGATACGCGGTTGAGCACGTCCGGACCGTTACCGATCAGGGTGGCACCCTTGACCGGATAGGTGACCTTGCCGTTTTCGATCATGTACGCTTCGCTGGCCGAGAACACGAACTTGCCGTTGGTGATATCGACCTGGCCGCCGCCGAAATTGACCGCGTACAAGCCGTTCTTGACCGAAGCCAGGATTTCTTCCGGGTCCTTGTCGCCGCCCAGCATATAGGTGTTGGTCATGCGCGGCATCGGCAGGTGCGCGAACGATTCGCGCCGCGCATTGCCCGTCACCGGCATCTTCATCAGGCGCGCATTCATCGTGTCCTGGATGTAGCCCTTCAGGATGCCATCTTCGATCAGCGTCGTGCACTGGGTTGGATTGCCTTCGTCATCCATGTTGAGCGAACCGCGGCGGTCGGCCAGGGTGCCGTCGTCAACCACGGTCACGCCCTTGGCGGCAACGCGCTCGCCGATACGGCCCGAAAACGCCGACGAACCCTTGCGGTTGAAGTCGCCTTCGAGCCCGTGTCCGATCGCTTCGTGCAGCAGCACGCCGGGCCAGCCCGGTCCGAGCACGATGGTCATCGGCCCGGCCGGGGCCGGACGCGCATCGAGATTGACCACGGCCGCCTTGACCGCCTCCTCCGCGTAGCGCTCCAGCACCACGTCGTCGAAATAGCCGTAGTTGTAGCGCCCGCCACCGCCGGACGAGCCCATTTCACGGCGCCCGTTCTGCTCGACAATGACCGTCACCGAGACCCGCACCAGCGGCCGGATATCGGCCGCCAGCACGCCATCGCTGCGCACCACCAGCACCACATCGTATTCGCCGGCCAGGCCCGCCATCACCTGCACCACGCGCGGATCTTTCGCGCGCGCCATTTTTTCCACGCGCTCAAGCAGCTTGACCTTGGCCGTCGCGTCGAGCGAGGCCAGCGGATCGTTGGGCAGGTACAGCGAGCGTCCGCCCACCGGCGTCATCGAGGACGCCACCTTGATCTTGCCGGCGCCGGCGCGCGCAATGGTGCGCGTGGCCGCGGCCGCGTCGAGCAGGGCACGTTCCGAGATTTCATCGGAGTAAGAGAAAGCGGTCTTGTCGCCCGACACGGCGCGCACGCCGACGCCCTGGTCGATCGAGAAACTGCCGGTCTTGACGATGCCCTCTTCCAGGCTCCAGCCTTCACTCTTGGTGAACTGGAAATACAGATCGGCGTAATCGACCTTGTGGGTGAACATCGTACCCAGGGTGGAGAGGAGCTTGCCTTCATCGAGGCCAAATGGCGTCAGCAGCACATCGCGCGCGACAGCCAGGGAGGAGAGATTCGGTTCGAACGGGGTCATTTTGCGGGTCTTTCAATGTGGATCAGCCATTGTGCCATAGTCGGCTTATTGCGGTAGCTCACAGTTTGCGGTGCTTGAGCGCAGGCAAGCTTTCGCGCACCTCCGCCAGGAAGGCAGGGTCGAGCGCGCCGCTGACGATGCCCTCGCCCTCTTCCAGCACGGCCTTGACCTCGCCCCAGGGGTCGATCAGCATGCTGTGGCCGAAGGTGCGGCGTCCGTTCTGGTGGGTGCCGCCCTGGGCCGAAGCGAGCACATAGCACTGGTTTTCGATGGCGCGCGCGCGCAGCAGCACTTCCCAGTGCGCAAGACCCGTGGTGTGGGTAAAGGCGGCGGTGACGACCATCAGCGCGCACTCGCCCATGGCCCGGTACAGCTCGGGAAAACGCAGGTCGTAGCAGACCGACAAGCCAACCCGCCCGAACGGCGCCTCGAACGTCACCACGGCCTCGCCCGGCACGATGGTGCGCGCCTCGTCGTAGCTTTCGGCGCCGCGGGTAAAGCCGAACAGGTGGATCTTGTCGTAGCGGTGCACAGGGCGGCCCTGCGGGTCGTACACCAGGGTGGTGTTCATTACGCGCCCGGCGTCGGGGGACACCAGCGGCAAGGTGCCGCCGATCAGCCAGATGCCGTGCTCGCGCGCGGCCTGCGCCATGCACTCCTGGATCGGGCCCTGCCCGGGCGCCTCGGCATGGGCCACCTTGTCGGTGTCGCTCATGCCCATGATGGGCCAGTATTCCGGCAAGGTCACCAGGGTGGCGCCGCGCGCAGCCGCATCGCGCACCAGCCGGCGGGCGGTGGCGATGTTCTCGGCGACATCAGGGGTGCTGATCATTTGTACTGCGGCCACGGTGCTCATATCATTCTCTCCAGTCAGTCGTTGCGGTCGTTCGCTTCAGTTGGTCCCCGGCTTGACGTTGCTTGCCGGCACGGCCAGCGGTGGCGGCCCCTTGGGCGAACCCAGCTTGGTGATGACCGGCGCCTTCCATGGGCCGGTGATCTGCATTTCATAGGTCAGCGCACGCATCACGGGGGCGCGCAGGAACAGTTGCGCGAGGAAGCTGCCCAGCCCGACCACCGGATTGACCGCCAGTGCGTACACCAGCGGGCCGGTGCCCAGGTTAAATTCGGGGATCACCACCACATGGAGGTTGGTCGACTCGTTTGCAATGTCGGCCGTGCCTGCCATGAGCACGGTGGCGGCCACGCCATGCATCTTGAGGTTGTCGGTGCGCACCACGCCGCGCGTGATGCTGGCGTTGGCGCTGATGCCGTCGAACGCCAGGCCTTCCGAAAACACATCGTGGAAATCGAGTTTGAGCAGGCGCGGCAGCATTTGCAGGCTCAGCACGCCCAGCAGCTTGGCCGCGCCCGGGTCTTGCTTGAGGAACTGGCCGGACGCCACGCGCATGTCGATCTTGCCCGACAGGCTGGGGATATCGAGCGAATACGGCAAGCCGTTCCAGGCGATGTCGCCCGACATCTTGCCCTTGCCGCGGCGCAGCGTTTCCGGGAAACCGAAACGGTCGAGCAGCTTGCCCGCATCCTCGATCTCCATGGAGAAATTCAGGCTGGTATTGCTCTGCCCTTCCCGCGTCACCCATTTGCCGGTACTGCGCAGCACGCCGTCCGGATTGGCCAGCAGCAGGCTGTTGATCTGCCACTCGCGCCCGCTCGCAACCTGGGCATTGCTGGCGACTAGTTCCAGCCGGCCCAGTTTCTTGTTGAACAGTTCGAAGTGCTCGGCCACGATATCGAGCGCCGGGATGGTGGCCGCGGCGCTCTTGCCGCCTTCGAGCAAGTCCTTCACGCCGGCCGCGGCCGACTCGGGAATGATCAGCGAGGCCAGGCGCGCCGTGACCTTGCCCAAGCCCTGGCCGCCGGCGCCCTCGACCCAGGTGATGTGGCCGGCCACCTGGCGCGCATCGATATTCGCCTGCCAGGTATCCTTCACGTGCGAGGCGCCCACCACCACGTTGTCGAGCTTGCGCTCGCTGATGATCAGTTCGCCCGCGCGCGCGGCCAGCACATCGGCCACCACGTACTGCGCCAGGTCCATGCCGCCATCGACCGGTACGCCGGCCGCCGCTCCGGCGGCCGCAGGGATGCCGGCCGCGGGCTCGGGCGCGGCATGCGCCACCGAGGCGGCGATCGCGATCCACTGATCGACGTTGAGCGACTTCATGTCGACATTGACCATCACGCCGCTGTCCGGGGCCGGGGCCGGCACGTTCACGCCGATGCCGCCGCTCTCGACCCGCCATGGACCCTTGCCGTGCTTGATCCTCTGGTAGCGCGCGCCCATGTTGGCGCCCAGCGCCAGCCGGATCTCATCGCGCGCCACGCCAGGGTCGGCGCTTGGCAGGCCGCCCAGGGTGAAGTGCAGAGGCAGGGTGTCGGCCGCCGCCTTGTTCAGAGGCGCCGGCAAGTCAACGCCCAGGCCCGCCAGGGTCGAGTCGACCGTCACCAGCGCCTGGTGATCCTTGACCACCACCGAGCCGGTGTAGCGGGTGCCGCCCGAGACCAGCCCCAGCACATGGCGCAGGGCGGGCGCGGGATAGGTCTTGCGGATGCCGTCGGCCGTGGCCACGCCGCTGAGCTTGATCACGATGGCATTGTCGCGGCCGCTCCCGCCGGTCAGGGCCAGCGGCCCGCCCAGGAAGCTGGCGCCGACGCCGTTCAGGTTGATGCCGCGTTCGTTGAATTCGAGCTTGCCGATGGCCGCCTGCAGCGGCGGCAAGGGGTCGAACAGCACCACGTCGTTGCCCATCAGTTGCAAGGTGCCCTGCACCTTCGATTCGATCAGATGGTTCAGCGGCAACTGCAGCTTGAGCGCCAGCTTGGCGTTGCCGGTCGCGCGCGTATGTTCGGTAAAGCGCCCGATCCAGTTCAGCACCGGGCTCGCTTCCACATAGCCGAGGAAATCCTGCATGGGCGCGGCCGCGTTGCCGTCGATTTCCAGCACCTTGTCCGGATCGGCCAGGTCGGCGATCACAGCCGTGACGGCGCTCAATGCCACGCCGCGGGTGCGCCCCGTGTCGCCCTTGATTTCCATGCGCGCGCGCTCGAACAGAAACGTGCCGTTGATCTGCTCGGCCTGGGGCCATACCGGTGCCACGCCGTCGGGGGCGAAATGGCCGGGCGCGTAGTTCAGGCGCGCGTTTTCCAGGCGTCCGCCGACCCGGAACTCGCCCTTGCGCTCGCCCGGCGTATTGCTACGGAAGGGGAAATGGGCCAGATCGCCGCGCAGGCGGAAGGTGGCGTCCTGGGCCACGCCGTCTTCCAGCGCGCCGGTCAGCCAGCCACGCAGGTGTTCCGGGGTGGCCAGGGGCAGGTAGCGCCCGATGGTGTTCAGGGCAAACCCGCTGAGCGTGCCGCTGACGTCGACGATCGCGGCCGGCTTGCCCGGCTGCGACCCGAGGGTCATCTGGTGCGTGCCGGACAGCGAACCGCTCAGCGCGCCCTGGACAAAGTTCAGGCTGTCCAGGTCCACCATCAATTTATTGCCGGTCGCAAAGCGCCAGCGCGCGCGCGCGGCGAACTGGTCGAACGGCATGGCCGGGTCGGCGAACCAGGCCGGCAATTGCAGCACCAGTTGCTGCGAATCGAGGCTGATCGCGCCGCCCTGCTCGCTCGCGTCGAGCATGCCGGACAGGTTTTCGATGCCGGGAATCGGCGGCACGGCCGCGCGCGCCGGCGTGTTCGCGCTCTTGGCCACGGCCAGCCGCGCCGGCTGGGCGCGCATGCTTAGGCCGTCGAGCTTGCCGCGCACGCGGTAGCTGGCAATGTCCGGGAACCTGCCCTGCCACTGCGCCGAAAAGTCGCTCACCCGCCCGCGCAGGCCGGCCTCGGTCAGCATCTGGCGCTGCCCCGGCGTGAGCGGCAGCTGGGCGGCCAGCTTGGCCAGCGTTTCCAGGTCGAGCTGGCGCGCGCTCACCGTCACCTGCTCGGGCGTCCTGCCGCGCGCCGGCACGTAGGACTCGGACAAGGTGGTCGGCGCCAGGCTCAGGCCGTCGGCGGTGAGCAGGGAAAAATCGGTGAGGCTCACTTCGTGGCCGTGCGCGCCGAAGGCCGGGGCGCCGCGGTTGCTGCCGCTGGCGAAGGTTTCGCGCGCCGACAGGCGGCCGCGCACGCGCGCCAGTTCCAGCGCCGGCAAGTCGCGTCCGAGGCGCGCCGACACCCCGGCCAGCACGACGTCGGCGGTGAAGCCGGCCAGCTTGGCCCGGTCCAGGCTCAGCCAGGCGCGCACCGATCCCTGGCCCTGGCTCACCTTGACCGGATAATCGAGGTACGGCGTCCAGGCGGACAGGTCGGTATCGGGCAGGTCGGCGTACAGCTCGCCCTTCCACTGGCGCACGTCGGCCATGCGCTTGGCGAAGCGCGGATGAACAAAGTCGGCGCGCACGTCGAGCGGCCCGGCCAGACTGGCCGGGGGCGTGGCGCGCAAGCCGAAGCGGTGGTGCTGCCAGCGGTTCTTCAGCACCATGTCGACGTTCTCCAGCGCCAGCAGCGGGGCGCCGCGCAACTGGTCGGTCCACTGCACCCGGCCTTCGCGGATCACGATCTGGCGCTGCTTGAAAGCCCAGTCGGCGCCACTGCCGTCGCCATCGGCATGGCGCTTGATCAGCATGCCGGCCACGAACAGCTGGCCGGCGGCGTCGCGCCGGATGTCGAGGTCGGGACGAATGATTTCCAGGGAGTAAAAGCGCGGTTCCAGGGTCGGCACGCTCCACCACGACAGGGTGGCCGACACGCTCGGCAGGCTCAGCACCTGGCGCCCGCCGGGATCGCGTACGATCACGTCGCCCAGGAACAGGTTCGGGCGCAGGCCGCGCCAGGAGGCGTAGATGCGGGTGATGGTCACCTCGCTGCCCAGCGCGCGGCTGGCGATGCGCTCGATATTGCCCTTGTAATAGTCAATATTCGGCAAAATCACGTAGCGCAGCACCAGAAACACGATGGTGAAGATGAAATACACCAGCAGCGCCAGCTTGATCGTAAAGCCCAGCACATGGTGGGTGGCGCGGTTGCACACCCGATAGGCGGAACGCAGCCGCCGCCAGCGCTCTGCGATGGGCAGGTGCTCGGCGGGCGTCGGTGCTTCCGGTGTGTGCATCAATAAACTGATAAAGGGTCCGCCGTGTAAATGTATTGCAGCAAGAGAGCGCTTGCGTCAGAGCCGCCCACTCCCTTACCATCGTCCTGATCCGCACTGCGGCGGCCTATCGCGACGCGGGCCAATTCTACCTTATACCGCGTCGCTGAACCCGACTTTCACTCACCCTGACCCGACGCCAACCCATGAACCAAGCTTCCCTGACAACGCTGTCGCGCTTTTACCAACGCTGGCTGGCGGCCGATTCCAGCCGCGCCGGCGCCGTCGCCGCCCTCGGCGCGAGCGCCCTCGACCAGCTTGACCTGGCGCAAGCGCTGGCCAGCCAGCGCGGTCCCGACGGCGCCGCGCTGCCGCCCGTGCGCGCCATGCGCCGCCTGCGCAACCTGCTGGTGGCCGGCCTGATCGAACGCGACCTCGACGGCCGGGCCGACCTGGCCGAAGTGGTCGCCAGCATGACCAGCTTCGCCGATTTCGCCATCCGCACCCATCTGGCGGCCCTGATGGCCGAACAGGTGGCCAGTCACGGCATGCCTGTCGGCTACGAATCGGGCTTGCCGCAGGAAATGATTGTGTTGGCAATGGGCAAGCAAGGCGGCGGCGAACTGAATGTCTCGTCCGACATCGACCTGATCTTCGTCTACCCGGAAGATGGCGACACCGCCGCCGGTCCGGGCCAGCGCCCCTTGTCGAACCACGAATTTTTCGCGCGCCTGGGCAAGAAGCTGATCGCCGCCCTGTCCGAAATCACCGAAGATGGCTTCACGTTCCGGGTCGACATGGCGCTGCGCCCGAACGGCAACTCCGGCCCCCTCGTTGCCAGCCTGAACATGGTGGAGGAATACCTGATCGTCCAGGGCCGCGAATGGGAGCGCTACGCCTGGGTCAAGGCGCGCGCGGTCACCGGCACCGAGGTCGATATCGCCGCGCTGGAAGCCATCGTCCATCCCTTCGTGTACCGGCGCTACCTCGATTTCGGCGTGATCGATGCGATCCGCACCATGCACGCCCAGATCCGCGCCGAGGTCGACCGCCAGGAACGGCTGCATCCGGACCGCAGCAACAACGTCAAGCTGGGGCGCGGCGGGATCCGCGAAATCGAATTCCTGGCCCAGGTGTTCCAGCTGATCCGCGGCGGGCGCGATGCCGCCCTGCGCGACCGTTCCACCCGCGCCACCCTGCGCGTGCTGGCCGACAAGGAATTGCTGACTCCGGACACGGTCGGCCAGCTGCTCGACTCCTACAGCTTCCTGCGCAACCTGGAGCATCGCCTGCAATACCTGGACGACGCCCAGACCCACACCCTGCCCGCCAGCGAGGCCGACCGCGCCGTCATCGCGCAAATGATGCGCCTGCCGGACGTGGCCACCCTGCTGGCGCAGCTGGAACAGCACCGCCATTTCGTCGCCGCCCAGTTCGACGCCATTTTCAGCGACAAATCCGAACAGAGCGGCGACACGGTCGACCCGGCGGCCAGCAGCTGGGCCGGGGCCGACCTCGACAACCGCGAAGCGATCGAAGCGCACCTGCGCGCGCTCAGCTTCGACGATGCCGGCGGCGCCGCCCAGCGCCTGATGAGCACCTGGCAGTCCGGCAAGGTGCAAGCCCTGCCCGAAGCGAGCCGCACCCGGCTGCTGGCGCTGGTCAACGCCGCCCTGCCCCTGATCGCCAAGACGGCGCAGGAAGCCGGTTCCGGCAGCGCCAGTTCGACCCTGACCCGCCTGCTGGCGTTTTTCGAAGCCATCGCGCGCCGCTCGGCCTACCTGTCGCTGCTGACCGAATACCCGCACACCCTGGAACGCGTGATCCGCATGATGTACGCCAGCGGCTGGGCGGCGACCTTCCTGACCCAGCACCCGATCGTGCTCGACGAGCTGCTCGACGAACGGGTGCGCAGCGCCGTGCCCGACTGCGCCGCCCTGGCCGCCGAACTGAAGGAACAACTGGGCGCGGCCGCCGGCGACACCGAACGCCAGATGGATATCCTGCGCGAAGCCCACCACGCGCAACTGTTCCGCCTGCTGGCGCAAGACCTGGCGGGTGAGCTGACCGTGGAAAAGCTGGCCGACTATCTGTCGGCGCTGGCCGACACCATCGTCGCGGCCACCATCGACGCCGCCTGGCAGGCGATCGCCACGCGCCACCGCGAGGTGCCGCGCTTCGCCGTCATCGCCTACGGCAAGCTGGGCGGCAAGGAACTCGGTTACGTGTCGGACCTGGACGTGATTTTCCTGTTCGACGACGACGACCAGGAAGCGCCCGGCAACTACGCCAAGCTGGCCCAGCGCTTCATTACCTGGATGACGGCGCATACCTCGGCCGGCATCCTGTTCGACATCGATACCGCGCTGCGCCCGGACGGCGCCAGCGGCATGCTGGTATCGAGCGTGGCGGCGTTCGAGCGCTACCAGGAAAATTCGGCCTGGATCTGGGAACACCAGGCGCTCACCCGGGCGCGCTTTTGCGCCGGCGACACGGCCATCGGCGAGCGCTTCGAAGCCGTGCGCGAAGGCGTGCTGCGGCTGGACCGCACGGCGCGCGCCGGCGAGCTGCGCGACGAAGTGCTCAAGATGCGCAAGAAGATGCACGACGCTTATCCGAGCCGTCCGGGACAGTTCGAGCTCAAGCAGGATGAAGGCGGCATGATCGATGTCGAATTCATGTCGCAATACCTGGTGCTGCGCCATGCCGCCCAGTACCCGCAGCTGACGGTTAATCTGGGCAACATCGGGCTGCTGCGCATGTTCGCCGACCTCGGCCTGATCGATGCCGACCTGGCGCTGGCGGTGGGCGACGCCTACCGCGCCATGCGCAAGCTGCAGCACCAGTTGCGCCTGCAGGGCAAGGATAGCGCGCGCATCGATCCGGCGCTGGTGGCACGCCACAGCGCGGCGGTGCGGCGCCTGTGGGCGGCGGTGTTCGGGCTCGATGCGCCGGCGCCTGGCTGACAGCAGGCAGCGCGCGCCGGCGCTGCCCGGCGCCCGAAAAAAAACCCGGCGCAAGGCCGGGTTTTTTGATTGACGCCGCCCCGCGGCGCCCTGCGTCACAGCATCAGAACTGATACTGCGCCGCGATGCGGACCGAACGGCCGCGCGATGGCACATCGGTGGCACGCACGTCCGCCACCGGCGCGCGGTCGAACACGTTGTACAGGTTCAGGTACAAGGTGGTCTTGGCAAAGCCGGTGTAGGTCAGGTGCATGTCGGTGACCACATCACGCTTGATCTGGCAGTATTCCGGCGTAAAACCCTGCCCTTCGCAACCGGCGGCCATGTAGTTGTCGTCGTACTTGTTCTCGTACAGACGCGTGCCCGGGATGTAGGTCAGCGCGCCGCCCACGTTCCAGGCGCCGCGCGACCATGCCGTCGATGCCCGCACGCGGTAGCGTGGGTTCTCGTAGTTGCCCGCCAGGTTTTCGGTGAAGGTATCGGTCACCGTATCCCAGCTGCGGTAATCGAGCTGGTAGTTGGCTTTCAGATTGCTCACCAGCTTGCCGGCCGAACCCATGTTCCAGCGGTGGTTCAGTTCCATGTCCAGACCGGCAACGCGGGTGCGGTTCATGTTTTCATAACGGCTGGAGATCGACGCGATCGGACCGACCGGGAACACGATGTCCTTGCCGGTCAGTTCCTTGGCGCGCGCCGACAGGCGCTGGTCGTCGGCTGTCACGCCCTGGCGGTTGACCGAGCCCGGACGGCGGTCTTCATCGGCCAGCAGCTGGGACGTGCCCTTGGTATCGATTTCGTTGCGGCGCTCGATATGGTAGTAGTCGAGCGTCATGCTCAGGTTGGCCAGCGGTTCGACCACGAAGCCCAAGTTGAAGCTGCGCGATTTTTCCGGTTCCAGGTCGGAGTTGCCCTGGGTGGAGGAGGCGAAGCTGACGCTGCAACCGATTTCGCGCGCGCGCAGCGCGTCGGCCTGGTCGATCGTGTTGCCGGTCTTGAGCGCCGCGTACAGCTGGTTGGCGGTGGCGCAACGCTTCGGATCGACGATGCTGTTGCGGAAGGCCGACAGCTCGACTTTGCCCGTTTCCGCCAGGTTCGGTGCGCGAAAGCCGTTGGCCACGGTGGCGCGCACCATGAAGCGCTTGTTCACTTCGTAGCGCATGCCCACTTTCGGCACCAGCGACAGGTCGGTGTTGCCCACCTTGTCGGCACGCACCGCCGCGTTCACTTCAAGCGCTTTGGTCAGCGGCGCATTGACTTCGGCAAAAGCGGCGCTGATATTGCGCGCGCCCTCGACGTTGATCGAGCCCAGGCCGACGATCTGGCCACTGGAGACGTTGTCGCTCACAAAAGCCTTGAAGGAATCGCGCCGGAAGTCGGCGCCGATCGCCAGGCTGAGCGGGCCGCCGTCAAGCTGCATCAGCTCGCGCGTGGCCTTGGCATCGATGAAGCTCTGCTTCGACTCGCCGCCGAATACGTAGGTCGGGAACATGCGCAGCAGCAGGTCCGGGCTGTTGACACCGCCGAAGCGGTATTCGCCGCTCTTGATCGCGGCGTCGTAGACGGCCGCGTTGCGGCGGCCGCGGTCGACGTTGTTGACTTTCGAGCCCATCGTGCCGACCGCCGTCGACCAGTCCCAGCCGAAGTCGCTGCCTTCGATTCCGGCCAGCACCCGGTATTGCTTCGCTTTCGCATCTTTCTTGGACGTGAGCGCATCGTCGGCGTAGCGGTAACGCAGGGCGACCGGGAAATCGTAAGGATTGTCCGGATGGCCGACCGGCAGTTTCGGCTCGGTGTACGAGCTTAACTTGCGTTCCTTGCTGTTATACCAGGTCGAGGGGGTACCGGTGTATTGCAGGATCGGCGCCGCGTTGTAGTAGGTGGTATTGGTCTGGCCCAGGGTCAGTTCGGAGAAGCCGACCCGGTTGCCGCCCAGCTTCATGCGTCCGGTACCGAAGAAATTGTAGCGCTTCGCTTCCGGGCTGCGGCCCACGCCGGCCCACTGGTCGTAGCGGCAGGTGCCGCCGACCACGTTCTCGCATCCGGCGCGCGGGGTGCTGAAGCTCTTGCCGGCCAGCGCGGGATTGGCCGGATACGGGTTGGGATAGCGGTCCACGAAGTTGCCCGGATACGCGTAGGTCGACTGCACGCCGAAGCTCGGATTGACATACTGGCCCCAGAAGGCCGGCACGGTATTGATGATGTCGCGGTTCGAGTAGGGTTCGCGGTGGTAAGCCTCGAAGTGGCCGAACACATTGTAGCCATCGCCCTCGAAGTCGCCCATGCCCATGGTCAGGGAAGCGGTCTTGCTCTTGTCCAGCTTGCTGTTAAGCAGGGATTGGCGCATCCCGCCCTTGGCCAGCACGCCCTGGAAATCGCGCTTGGTGATGATGTTGATGACGCCGGCGACCGCGTCCGAGCCGTACACGGCGGAGGCGCCGTCGAGCAGGATCTCGATGCGTTCGATCGCTTCGGACGGCATGGCGTCGATGTTGACGAAGGTTTGCTGGCCGCCGTCGGCCAGGCCGTAGTTGGCCACGCGCCGTCCGTTGAGCAGGGTCAGCGTGGAATTCTTGCCGAGGTTGCGCAGCGATACGCCCGAGGCGCCGCCGGCGAAGGAATTACCACCGCTCTTGTCGGACAGGGTCGTGGTGCCGCTCGAGGTCAGCGTGTCAAGCACGTCCTTGACGGTACTGGCGCCGATGGCGGCGATCTCGGCCTTGCCGACCACCTGCACCGTCGACGAGGTTTCGGTATCGACCGCGCGCTTGATGTTCGAACCGGTGACGATGACCTTCTGGATCGGTTGGGCCGCTTGCGCTTGCGCCAGGGCGGCCTGGGAGGCGCCCAGGGTCAGGGCGACGGCGACGACGCTGCGTTTCAATGCGAGTTTCTTGTTCAATTGAGCTCCAGGATTGCTTTATAAGTATGGGTAGATCGTGGTTTCCGTTTCCCGTCGCGTGCGCGCCCGCAGGCCCGCGCGTGGCGAGGGCCATGAATTTCGCACAAAGGTGGATTGAACGCCAAGCAGATTTCACAAAAAAGCGCATATCCCCGCTTTTTCGTGTTTTCCGCGCTACAGGCAACGCCGCCGCGGGTGCGCAGGCGAAAAAAAACCCGGCGCCAGGGCCGGGTTTTTCAGGCGCCGCAAGAGCGGCTTAGAACGCGTAACGCGCCGTCAGCTGGAAGTAGCGGCCGTAAGGATTGTGCAAACCCTCGTTGTAGCCGGCCAGCGGCTGGACGCTGCTGTTGGTGCCGAAGGCCGGGTCGTAAGGCGCCTTGGTATCGAGCACGTTCTGGATGTTCAGGTTCAGGGTCAGGTTCTTGATCCCGGTGTAGGTATAACCCACGCCCAGACGGGTCCAGCTGTTGATCGAGCATTCCGGGAAATACGCTTCATACAGCGGCACGCTGGTGTCGCGATCCTTCTCGGCGTCGCTGTCCTTGCGCGCGCCGTACTGGCAGAACGGCTGGTCGTAGGTCACCTCGCGGTTGTAGCGGCGCAGCAGCGAAACGCGCCCGGTGTAGTCGATGCTGGCGTTGAACGCATGCGTGCCCAGGGTCCACGACGACGACAGGGTGCTCTTCCAGCGCGGCTGGTAGCTGGTCGGCAGGCTGTAATCGGCATAGCCGATATTGGTGCCGGCCAGGTTGCGCTCAGGATCGCCCGCGTTCGCGGCCAGCGAGTAATAGTCCGAGTAGCTCGACGTCAGTTTCGAGTTCAGCGAACCCCACTCGCCCAGGTTCTTGCGGTACGCCATATCGATATCGACGCCGCGCACTTCGATCGAGCCCTGGTTCTTCCACGGCAGCTTGACCATCAGCAGCGGGCCGCTGTTCTGGACCACATTGCCGTTGGCATCGCGCACCCAGTTGGCCGGGTTCGGATCGCGCACCACGTTGCCCGGAGTGCGGTCTTCGTCGCGCAACGCATCTTCCTCGGAACCGAGGGCGACTTCGCCTTCCTTGCGGATCTTGTAGAAGTCCAGGCCGATGTCGAAGGTACTGGTCGGCGAGAACAATACACCGAAGGAAATGCTCTTCGATTTTTCCGGCACCAGGTCGGGATTGGCGCCGCCGGTACCGGCCGCGCTCTTGGCGCAATCGACTTCGGTCGCGCCTTCGCGCGGGGTCTCGCGGTCGGCTTCGCAGCGGCGCGGATCGTACAGGTCCCTCAGGAAGAACTGGGCCCCGCCCGGGGTCACCTGCACCAGCGCTGGCGCGCGGAAGCCGCGGCCATAGGTGCCGCGCAGGGCGATGCCGTCGGAGACGGTCCACTTGGCGCCGACTTTGGGCACGAAGTTGGTTTTGATGCCAGGATACTTGTCGACGCGGCCGGCGAAATCCATCTCGAAGTTTTTCAGGAATGGCGTGCGCAGCTCGACGAAGCCCGATTTGACGTCGCGTTCGCCGTCGATGATGGTGTTGGCCAGGCCGTAAATGTCGCCGCGCGCCAGAGCGGCATCGGGCGTCATCTTGATTTTCTCGCGCCGTACTTCGGCGCCCACCGCCAGGCCCATGGCGCCGCCGCCAAGCTGGCCGAACTGGGTCGACACTTTGGCATCCCATTGCAGGATCGAGGCCATGTTGTTGCTCGTCACATCGCGCGCCAGGGTCGGATCGGCCGACAGCGCCGCCAGCGAGGTGCCGGCATTGAGCTTGCGCAGGGTCGGCAGGTAGAGCATGCCGAAATAGGTATCTTCCTGGGTCGCCTTGTTGTACAGCACGGCGCTTTCCCAGTCCCAGTTGCCCACATTGCCCTGCAGGCCGGCCACCACGCGCGTATTGTCATTGATGGTCTCGGTGCCGCCGCGCAAGTTCTCGAAACGGTAAGTGACCGAGGAGCGGGCGTCCGGGAAAGGATTGTCCGGGTGGCCGATGCCCAGGATGGCCTGGAATGGATCGCCCACCGCGGCGCTGGTGAAGTTGGTGATGGTGGAGGTACCGATGGTGCTCGGATTGCTGGTATAAGAGCGCTTGGTGCGCGCGTAGCCCGCTTCGGCGAAGGCCTTGGTGTTCTGGCCCAGCTTGAACACGCCGCGCGTCATCACGCTGGCATCCTTGCCGTCGCCGATGCCTTCGGAGAAACGGCTCGCGTCGAAGTTACAGAAAGTGCGTCCGATGAACACGCTGGTCGCCGGCAAGCCCATCGCGGTCGAACCCACCAGCTGCTGGGACGGTTCGCAATTGGTGCGCGTGATCATGCGCTGGCCCATGTTGCTGCGGTTCACCGCGAAATTGCGGCTGCCCGGTCCGCTTTCGCGGTAAAACGATGGCGAACCGGAGGTGGTGCTGCCGTACGGCGTGGCGAAGCGCCCGTTGAGCAACTGGTAGGTTTCGAACTCGATGTCCTTGACATCCTTGCGCAGGACGCGGTCGCGCTGGGACACGTCGGCGGTGATGAAGACGTTGTAGCCGTCGCTCTCGACGTCGCCCTTGCCGAAGAAGAAGTTGGCGCCTTTGCGGGCAAAGTTGCCATCGTCGTTGGCGCTGGCGCGGGCCGACACTTCGGTGCCCTGGTAGTTGGTCTTGGTGATGAAGTTGATCACGCCGCCAATGGCGTCGGAGCCGTACACAGCCGAGGCGCCATCCTTGAGGATCTCGACCCGTTCCAGGGCCGACAACGGAATCGCATTCAGATCGTACAGGGTCGAATTGCCGTTGTTCGGATCGGCGTAAGCGGCCGGCGTCATGCGGCGGCCGTTGAGCAGGATCAGGGTCGAGGTCGAGGACAGGCCGCGCAGCGAAGCGGTCGAGACGCCGCGCGAGAAGCCGCCATCGTTGGTGTCGAGGTTGATGTCGCTGCCCATGGAGGGCACTTTGCGCATCAGTTCAGTGACCGTGGCGGCGCCGCTGTCGCGGATATCCTTGCTGGTGATCACCTGGATCGGCTGGGTGCCCTCTTTTTCGGTGCGCTTCAGGTTCGAGCCGGTGATGTACACGGTGGCGGCGGGCGCCGCTGCAGCCTCTTGGGCCAGGGCGACATGGGAAGTACCCAGCGTTAAAGCGACGGCGATGACGCTCTGTTTCAATACAAAGTGCTTTTTCAAGATGACTCCAGGTGAGAAATTCTTTGTAGAAAATTGACTCTTGTTTGTTTTGAAACCCATTTATATGTATGGGTAAATAGAATCTCGCACGAACGATGACAGGAATCAAATGCCTTATGCGTTTACGCCAATTTTGCCATCGTATTTGTTGTTTTTTCACGATTGTACATATATAAAACCCGGCGTTTCGGCCTTCCGAGGCATATGTAGTTCAGTTCGGCTGACTGTGGTATTTGCGCATGTATTCGTGCGGTTTCAGAAGATTTTCAGGCGACCTGCCTAAGAGCAGGCGAACATCGGCATAATGGTCTCACGCAACAACGCGCCATTGATCGGATGGGAGTGTATTGATGAAAACATTGTTTTCCACAAGTTTGCTCAGCGTCGCCCTGCTGGCCCTGCCGGGGGTGGCATGGTCGGTCGACAAGGGCAGTGCCGGCGAAGCGGTGGCCATGGTCAAGAAAGCGATCGCGCTGATCAAGACCGACAAGGCCAAGGCATTCGCGGCGATTTCCGACACGGCCAACAAAGAGTTTCACGACCGGGATCTGTATGTGTATGTGTACGACCTGAACGGCGTCGCCCTGGCACACGGCAACAATCCCAAGATCGTGGGCAAGAACCTGATGGCGCTGGCCGACAGCAACGGCAAGCTGATGATCAAGGAGATGGCCGATCTCGCCAAGTCGCCCGCGGGCAATGGCTGGGTCGACTTCAAATGGCCCAATCCGGTGACCAAGGCGGTCGAGAACAAGGCGGGCTATGTCGAGCGGGTCGACGACATGATGGTCGGGTCCGGCATCTACAAATAAGCGAATCCTGCGAGTACGACGCCACCTCCTAAACCTGTTCGGGGCGACCACCTACAACCGGGGTCAGAGCTCTAATTAGAAATTTTTGCTGAACCGCACTGAAACTGGCTCTCGTTCGGGTCGGTGCCCGGCACGCAGGGGCAAGCATGCGGCCCTTACCCGGCATGGTTCCGATATTTGGTGAAATCGTTGCTAGTCAGAGCTCTGACCCCGGTGTGTGTGGGGCGTCGCCTTGTGAGCCCGGTTGTGCAAACTTTTGGTGGCGAACACGCGGGCGAAAAAAAACGCCCCGGAGGGCGTTGTTGGCGATGCTGCCAGGTATTACTTGGCGTTCATCAGTGCTACCGTGGTGTCCAGCATGCGGTTCGAGAAACCCCACTCATTGTCGTACCACGACGATACTTTCACCAGGCGGCCCGACACCTTGGTCAGGGTCGAATCGAAATTCGACGAGGCCGGGTTGTGGTTGAAGTCGATCGATACCAGCGGCTCGGTCTGGTAGGTCAGCACGTCTTTCAACGCGCCTTCCGAAGCCGCTTTCATCAGGGCATTGACTTCGTCCACCGTCGTGTCGCGCTTGGCGATGAAGCTCAGGTCGACCAGCGAGACGTTGATGGTCGGCACGCGGATCGCGAAACCGTCCAGCTTGCCGTTCAGCTCAGGCAGCACCAGGCCGACCGCGGCGGCAGCGCCGGTCTTGGTCGGGATCATGCTCATCGTGGCCGAACGCGCGCGGCGCAGGTCTTCATGCATCACGTCCGACAGCACCTGGTCGTTGGTGTAAGCGTGCACGGTGGTCATCAGGCCGGTTTCCAGGCCGATGGCGTCGTTGAGCGGCTTGACCAGCGGAGCCAGGCAGTTGGTGGTGCACGATGCGTTCGAAATGACGGTGTCGGTCGCTTTCAGGACGCCTTCGTTCACGCCGAACACGATGGTGGCGTCGACATCCTTGCCGCCCGGTGCCGAAATGATGACTTTCTTGGCGCCGCCCTTCAGGTGAGCCGAGGCTTTTTCCTTGGTGGTGAAGAAACCGGTGCACTCCAGGACAACGTCCACGCCCAGCTCGCCCCATGGAATTTCAGCAGGATTGCGCTGCGCGAACACGCGGATCGAATCGCCGTTGACGATCATGTTGTCGCCTTCGACCGTGACGGTGCCAGGGAACTTGCCGTGCGCCGTGTCGTAACGGGTCAGGTGCGCGTTCGACTTGGCATCGCCCAGGTCGTTGATCGCCACGATCTGGATGTCGTGTTTCTTGCCGCCTTCGTAGAAAGCGCGCAGGACATTGCGGCCGATACGGCCATAACCGTTGATTGCAACTTTGATCGTCATTACTTTGCTCCTGAGTGATAAAAATGGGGAGGACGGACGCCCGCGCCGTGCGGCAGCGCGCGCCCGCGCTTGGCTTAGTTCGTCAGTACCGACTTGACCTTGGCAACCACGTTCTCGACCGTGAAGCCGAAGTGCTTGAACAGCACCGGCGCCGGCGCCGATTCGCCGAAGGTGTCGATGCCGACCACGGCGCCTTCCAGGCCAACGTATTTATACCAAAAGTCGGTCACGCCCGCTTCGATCGCCACCCGCGGCACGCCGCGCGTCAAGACGCTGGCCTTGTAGGCGGCATCCTGGCGGTCATACACATCGGTCGACGGCATCGACACCACGCGCACCAGGATGCCTTCGGCGGCCAGCGCCGCGGCAGCCTTGGTGGCCAGTTCGATTTCGGAACCGGTGGCGATCAGGATCGCCTTGGGCGCAGCCACGTCCTGCAGCACGTAGCCGCCGCGCGCGATATCGGCGATCTGGGCCGGCGTGCGTTCCTGGAACGGCAGGTTCTGGCGCGAGAAGATCAGGGTCGACGGGCCATCCTTGCGCTGGACGGCAGCGCCCCAGGCCGCGGCGGACTCGACGGTGTCGCACGGACGCCAGTTGTCCAGGTTCGGAATCAGGCGCAGGGAAGAAACGTGCTCGACCGACTGGTGGGTTGGGCCGTCTTCGCCCAGGCCGATCGAATCGTGGGTGAACACGAAGATCGAGCGCAGCTTCATCAGCGCGGCCATGCGCAGTGCGTTGCGGCTGTAGTCGGAGAAGGTGAGGAAGGTGGCGCCGAACGGGATGTAGCCGCCGTGCAGGGCGATACCGTTCATGATGGCGCTCATGCCGAACTCGCGCACGCCGTAGTTGATGTGGTTGCCCGGCTTGCCGGAACGTAGTGCGATGCACTCTTTCCAGTTGGTCAGGTTGGAACCGGTCAGGTCGGCCGAGCCGCCCAAAAATTCCGGCAGGGTCGGCGCCAGCGCCTGGATTGCGTTCTGGCTGGCCTTGCGGGTCGCGATGTTTTCTTTCTTCTCGACGCAGGCGGCAATCGCGGCATCCAGGGTCGCGTTGAAGTCGGCCGGCAGTTCGCCCTTCATGCGGCGCTCGAATTCGGCGGCCAGCTCAGGGTATTGCGCGCGGTAGGCGGCGAATGTGGTGTTCCACTCGGCTTCCATGGCCGCGCCCTGCTCTTTCGCATCCCAGGCGCTGTACACCTCGGCCGGGATCTCGAACGGGACCGAGGTCCACAGCAGGTGCTCGCGCACGGCGGCGACTTCCTTGTCGCCCAGCGCGGCGCCGTGCACCTTGTCGCCGCCCTGCAGATTCGGCGAACCCTTGCCGATGATGGTCTTGCAGCAGATCAGGGTCGGCTTGGACGACAGCTTCGCTTCGGCAATCGCGGCATCGACCGCTGCCACGCTGTGGCCGTCGACGGCGGCGATCACGTTCCAGCCGTAGGACTCGAAACGTTTCGGGGTGTCGTCGGTGAACCAGCCTTCGACCTTGCCGTCGATCGAAATGCCGTTGTCGTCGTACAGGGCGATCAGGCGGTTCAGGCCCAGGGTGCCGGCCAGCGCGCACACTTCGTGCGAGATGCCTTCCATCAGGCAACCGTCGCCCAGGAATGCGTAGGTGTAGTGGTCGACCACGTTGAAGCCGGGCTTGTTGAATTCAGCCGCCAGCAGGTATTCGGAGAGCGCCATGCCGACCGCGTTGGCAATGCCCTGGCCGAGCGGGCCGGTGGTCGTTTCCACGCCCGGGGTGATGTCCACTTCCGGATGGCCCGGGGTCTTCGAGTGCATCTGGCGGAAGTTTTTCAGATCGGCCATGGTCAGGTCGTAGCCCGACAGGTGCAGCAGCGCATAGTGCAGCATCGAGCCGTGTCCGTTCGAGAGCAGGAAGCGGTCGCGGTTGAGCCACTTCGGGTTCGACGGATTGTGCTTGTAGTGGCCGGCCCACAGCGCCACGGCGATTTCCGCCATGCCCATCGGCATGCCCGGATGGCCGGAATTGGCCTGTTGAACTGCATCCATTGCCAGCGCGCGGATCGCGTTGGCCATCAAAGTGGTAGGGAGCGTCGTTTTCATGGGTCGAATCTGTGAGGTCGTAGGATTGGGAATGCGGGTGGCGCTGCATGGAGTACCGAGCCAAGTATTTTACCAGACCAGAGGGTGCCGAATTAAAATGAAGCACTTTGCGCCCCTGCCGGCTCCCACTATTTATCAGGATGTCATGCCCCGTTTCTATTGCTCCCAGCCGCTGGCGATCGGCGCCACGCTCGACCTCCCCGACACGGTGGCCCACCACGTCCATGTGCTGCGGCTGCAGATCGGCGCCGAACTGTGCCTGTTCAACGGCGATGGCGGCGAATACATCGCCCACCTGGCCAGCGTCGAGAAGCGCCGCGCCAGCGTGACGATCAAGGCCTTTGTCGCGCGCGACGTCGAACTGCCCTACGAAATTACCCTGGCCCAGGCCCTGCCGGAAGCGTCCAAGATGGACTGGATCATCGAAAAAGCGGTCGAGATGGGGGTGGCGGCGATCCAGCCGCTGGCCGCGCAGCGCTGCGTGGTGCGCCTGTCGGGCGAACGCGCCGAGAAAAAACAGGCGCACTGGCAGGGCGTGATCGTATCCGCGTCCGAACAGAGCGGGCGCAACCGGCTGGCGCGGCTGGCCCCGGTGGACGATCTGCATCACTGGATGGCCCAGCAGGACATGCACAAGCGCATCCTGCTCAGCCCGCGCGGCGGCCAGTCGCTGGCCGGCTGGGCCAGGCACCAGCCGCCCCAGGCGCTGTCGCTGATGATCGGCCCGGAAGGCGGCTTCAGCGTGCAGGAAGAAGATAGCGCGATGGCGCGCGGCGCCCTGGCGCTGTCGATGGGCCCGCGCATCCTGCGCACCGAGACGGCCGGCATCGCCGCCGTCGCCGCCCTGAACGCCCTCTGGGGCGGCCTGTAACTTTCCTTCGCCGCTGACGCCGGCAACGACAGCCGTCGTTGCCGGCATGGCCGGAAGCGACTTCGCGCGCCAGGGCTGCACGCGGCTATCCAGGTTCTTCCCCCTCCCCGTCCAGACGAAAAAAAGCGCGTTGCCGAAGCAACGCGCCTTTCATGATGACTTACGTCGTATCAGCTGCTTAGAACTTGTAGCTGGTGTTGAGGTAGATGGTACGACCCATCGTGTCCGCGTAACGCGCATCGTAACCAACCTGGTGGCCCTGCGACGTACGCAGGGTCAGTGGCGGTTCTTTGTCCATCAGGTTCTTGATACCGCCGCGAACTTCCCACATTTTGCTGATCGCAAACTTACCCTGGTAGTCGACGGTGCTGTACGAAGGCACTTGCAGACGGATCTGGCTGACGGCTGCGGCCTTGGTCGCCACGTTGTACAAGCTGGCGGCCTGGTCGGTGTAACCATTGCGGTAGTTCAACGTCAGCGCATTGGTCATCGGACCCGTTTCCAGGGTAGCGCCGAACTTGACGATATCGCGGAAGGTGACCTGATTGTCGATGCCGTATTTATCCATGCTGTCGGTCCACTCGGTGTCCGAACCCGGAATGGTGTAGCTGGCCTTGAGCATGTGGGTACCATTGACGTTCAGGGTCATTTTGCCGAACGAATACTTCTCGCCGACGGTCAGATCCCAGTCGATACCGCGGTTGTGCGCCTTGCCGATGTTGATCGGAGCGCGGATGAAGGCCCAGGTCTTGATACCGGTCGCTGGATCGGCGAACTCGGTAAACAGCTGGCGGTACTTGGCTGGATTGGCAAACGCCTGGATTTCGCCGACGTTCGACACCTGGTTGGTCATCTTGACGTCCCACAGGTCGGCGCCGAACGTCACGCTCGACGATGGCTCGAGGCGGAAGCCCAGGGTGAACTGCTTCGATTCTTCCGGACGCAGTTTTTCGTTACCACCGAGGTACGAGTTGTACTGGTTCACGCCCGGACGGCACAGGGTCGCGTCGATCGCCACCAGATCTGCCGGGCAAGCATACGGTGCGGCCGTGACGCCGTTGGCCACCAGGGTGTTGGCGATGTCGTTCTGGTCGGCGACGCGGAAACCGGTACCGTACGAACCGCGCAGCAGCAGGGCCGTGGTCGGGGTGTAGCGTGCGCTGATCTTGTAGGTGCTGGCGCTCTGGGTTTCACCCTTGGTGCGCTTGGCGTTCTTGTCTTCCACACCCGAATAACGGTCGTAGCGGATGGCGGTCGTCACTTCCAGGTTCTTCATCAGCGGCAGCGCCAATTCGGCGAAGGCACCGGCGGAGTCGCGGGTGTAGTCGAATTGATTCGGGGTAGTGAAACTGTAGATCGTGCCATTCTTGGCTGCGGCCGAGGCGGTCTGCACCTGGTGCAGTTCGCGGTAGTCGCCGCCCAGGCCGATGCTGCTGGCGCCGCCTGGCAGGGTGAACAGTTCGCGCGATGCGCGCAGGTCGACGCCGCGCAGGACCGAATACGCTTCACGGATCGAACCGTGGAAGACCGAACCGTTGATCTGTTCAGCCGTCGGCGACGATGGCGAGCCGGCCGGCAGGAATGGATTGAAGGTGGCGCCGCCGATCAGGCTGCGGAATTCCTTGTTCAACAGGTAGCCGCCGGTATAACGCTCGTCGAGCTGGTACTTCGAGTACGTCGCGCCCGTGTTCATGTCCCAGCCTAAGGCATTCGCTTCCAGGCCAACGACCAAGTGGCCGACGTCGGTGATGGTGCGGCTGTTGCGGGTGCCGAATTCGGTCGCGCGGTAGGTCGCGGTGGCGGTCTTGACGTCGGCGCGCTGATCGGCGCTCAGGTACGGAGCGACGTACTGGTTGTAGACTGGCGAACCGATCGGCACGGCCACGCTGACCGGGTTGGCGGCGATACGCGCCGTCAGGTCGAAGCGGCCCAGTGCCAGGTCGGCAAAGCCGGTCAGGTTGTCGCTGAACTTGATGCGGGCCGAGGTGAACAGGGTGTCGCGCTTCGATTCTGGCACGGTTTCCACGGTCGAGGCGCTGTCGACTGCGCAGTACTCGGTGGTGGCGGTGTTCGACAGGTAGTCGAAGAAGCCGGTCGGGCATGCGCCGTTGACTTTCTTGTACGGGTTAAAGCCGATCTGGTCAGCTTTCGGATTCTTGAACGCGACGTTCACGTTCGCTGCGGTGCCCGATGTCGAGGTGCGGTCGTAGATGTAGCTCTGGCCGTCGTGGCCCAGTGGAATGTACGACGTTTTGCTGAACTCGCGCTCGGTCGCCTTGACCTTCTTCTGCTCGTCGTGACGGTAGGTCATCAACAGGTTGACGCGGTTCGTTTCCAGGTCGCCGAAGCCCCAGGTGAAGCCAGCGTTGGCGCTCTTGCCGCCCGGGTTGGTCGGTACCGATACGCCCGCGTCCAGGGTCAGGCCGCGGTAGTTCTTCTTGAGGATGAAGTTGATGACACCGGCAATGGCGTCGGCGCCGTACAGGGCGGACGCGCCGTCGCTCAGCACTTCGACGCGCTCAACCGCGCTCATTGGAATCGAGTTCAGATTGACCGAGCTGCCGCTGTCCTGGAAAGGCGCCATGCGGCGGCCGTTCAGCAAGACCAGGGTGTAGGTGCCGCCCAGGCCGTGGATCGACGCGGTAGAGCGGCCACCCGAGTTGGTGCCGGCGGCGATCGCTTCAATCGTGAAACCCTGCATCGCTGGCAGTTTCTGAATCAGGTCGGCAACGGTGGTCGCGCCGGAACGGGCGATCACTTCCTTGGAGACCACCTGGACTGGCAACGCGCCTTCTTTCACGATTCGCTTGATGCTCGAACCGGTGATCTCAACTCGCTGCATAGGAGCATCCTGAGCCAGGGCGTGACCGGCGACGAATCCTGCTAACAGGCCGAGGGCGAGGCGAACGGAACGTACGCCAATCTTCTCTTGAAACATCATTTTTAGAACTCCGTTTAGGATGGGGATAACGACACTACAGCAGCTTGCTTGCACCTCCACGGCGCTGGCGCGTTACCGGGTTCAACATCACCCGGCAGCGGCGCGCGCAGAGGCGTCGCATCATTTTCTGCAACGGGCATTATCGGGTCAGCGACAAAAAAATGGCGGCCAAAACCAGCCGATTTGCACTTTTCGCAGCGACTACAGCGAAAATTCTTTCTTTACGTAAATATGCCGAATGAAATATGGTGCGCTGCCGCAAAATTAGAATAATGAATGAGTCTGTTTTGCAACAAATTTTCTCAACTACACATTACTAGTCGCGCAGCAACACCTTGAGGTCGAAAATACCGTGCCCAGGCACCCCGATTCGCCCATCCGGCGATGCACCCGGTAAAATAGCGCCCTGCCTTGCTTTCCCCACCCTGAACCACGAACGACTCCTATGCTGCGAATTAACGAACTCAAACTCCCGCTCGACCATGCCGACGCCGACCTGCGCGAGGCGATCCTGGCGCGCCTGGGCATTGCCGGCGCCGACCTGCTCGGGTTCAGTGTGTTCAAGCGCAGCTACGACGCGAGAAAGCGCAGCGCCATCGTGCTGATCTATGCCATCGATGCCGAACTGCGCGACGAAGCGGGAGTGCTGGCGCGCCTGCAGCACGACGCTCATGTCCTGCCCGCGCCCGACACCGGCTACACCTTCGTCGCCGGCGGCGAGCAGCTGCAGGGCCACGACCGCAACGAGCGCCCGGTCGTCATCGGCACCGGCCCGTGCGGGCTGTTCGCGGCGCTGATCCTGGCCCAGATGGGCCTGCGACCGCTGATCCTCGAACGCGGCAAGGTAGTGCGCGAGCGCACCGTCGACACCTTCGGCTTCTGGCGCAAGCGCGAGCTGAACCCGGAATCGAACGTCCAGTACGGCGAAGGCGGGGCCGGCACCTTTTCCGACGGCAAGCTGTACAGCCAGATCAAGGATCCCAAGCACTACGGCCGCAAGGTGCTGACCGAGTTCGTCAAGGCCGGCGCGCCGGACGAGATCATGTACGTGAGCAAACCGCACATCGGCACCTTCCGCCTGGTCAAGATGGTCGAACAGATGCGCGAGAACATCATCGCGCTGGGCGGCGAATACCGTTTCGAAAGCAAGGTCACCGATATCGAGGTGGAAGGAGACGGCGACGCGCGCCAGATCCGCGGCATCACCCTGGCCAGCGGCGAACATATCCCCACGCGCCACGTGGTGCTGGCCATCGGCCACAGCGCGCGCGACACCTTCGAAATGCTGTACGAGCGCGGCGTCTATATTGAAGCGAAGCCGTTTTCGGTCGGTTTCCGGGTCGAGCACCCGCAGTCGCTGATCGACGCCTGCCGCTTCGGTCCGAACGCCGGCAACAAGATCCTGGGCGCGGCCGACTATAAACTGGTGCACCACGCCGCCAACGGCCGCTCGGTGTACAGCTTCTGCATGTGCCCGGGCGGCACGGTGGTCGCCGCCGCCTCCGAACCGGGGCGCGTGGTCACCAACGGCATGAGCCAGTATTCGCGCAACGAGCGCAATGCCAACAGCGCCATCGTGGTGGGCATTACGCCGGCCGACTATATCGACAACCCGGGCCACCCGCTGGCCGGCATCGCGCTCCAGCGCCGGCTGGAAGAAGGCGCGTTCGCGCTGGGCGGCGGCACCTACGACGCGCCGGGGCAGCTGATGGGCGACTTCGTCAAGGGGCGCGCCTCGACCGCCTTCGGCTCGGTGGTCCCGTCGTTCAAGCCGGCGGTGCACCTGACCGACCTGGCCACCGCCCTGCCCGACTACGCCATCATCGCCATGCGCGAAGCCTTCCCGGCGTTCGACAAGCAGATTCGCGGCTACTACCAGGAAGACGCGGTGCTGACCGGCGTGGAAACGCGCACCTCGTCGCCGATCCGCATCAAGCGCCGCGACGACAACCTGCAAAGCCTGAACACGCGCGGCCTGTTCCCGGCCGGCGAAGGCGCCGGCTACGCGGGCGGGATTTTGTCGGCGGCGGTCGACGGCATCAAGGTGGCGGAGGCGGTGGCGCTGTCGATGGCAGCGGCGTAAACCGCCTCGCGGTAAGGTAATAGCGTACGCCGGGAAATAAAATGTCCTGGCGCGCGACGACGCGTCCATGGTTAACGACGTTTTGCGCGACGTCGGCGCCCGCAGGGATTTCGCCACGTTTTATTCAACTCACTGCCAGGACATCTCGGCTACCAAAAAGACATTGCAACGGTAACGCGCATAAGGCGTCTTTCGGCTCTGCCGGTAGCCGCATTGCATAGATCACGGGAACATATTCCCGGACGCGTACCGGGCACGGCCGTTTTAAATGATTGCATTCCTGAATTTGCGAAGTCCAGACAGGCTACCGCTCCGCGACGTTCACGCGCCCCGTACAAACAGAGCAGGCCTGGCTCACTCGCGGCGGCCCGCACCAGCTTGCTACCGCTGGACATACGTTGTTTACCTACCTTCCCAAAACATCACCAGCCGAAGCATCGGATTCTCGTTCTGCGTGCATTAATTTTTTTGATATTTTGGAAAGATGGCTTATAATCCCACTTTTCCGCACGATGAAAAGCAGCGCACGGAACGGAAAAATTCATCCGCAATTTCGAGACATGCCGGCTATATTTGTCAAAATTTTCTTGCTTACTTACTCCTCGCAAAACCAATAAATCACAACTTTAAATAGTTAATATCTGAGAAATAAATTTTGACTATTTAAATCTGTTTTCCTCGCCGCATCCCCGCATCGCTTTTCTATCCTAATCTGCAATATCAGAAACTCGTCTTACTGAGTGCCGATACGCGTTTCTGCGAACTAACTTACTATTCATGCTGAATCCCGAAAAACAACCCAGACATACCCCAAGCGGTGAAGCGCATCCACCGCCACTGTTTCGCAGCGAAGTTCTCGCGTCAAAAAGCGCGCAATGGATCGGCGCGATTCGCTTGGCTCAGCCAATTTCAAGAAGCGTCATTGCTTTCTGCTCACTGGCAATTGCATCATGTTTAATCATGTTTATGGCGTTCGGAAGCGTAACAAAAAAGGCGCGCATTTCGGGGATTACAACGCCAATCAGTGGGAGTCTTACCATCAGCTCCCTCAATGCAGGCGTATTGGTGCAAAATCATGTGGTTGAAGGTCAGCAGGTCAAGGCCGGTCAAATTTTGTTCGAGCTTTCCACTGAACGCCAGGGGAATAACGGGGAGATAACTGAGCTGATCGGCCAGCAGCTGGGCATTCGGAAGCAAACCCTCGAAGGCGAACGCGCCACACGGGTCGCGCAAGACAGCGAAAAAAACCGAAGCATTAACGCGCGCATGGCCAACCTCCTTATGGAAGCGGAACAGATCGATCAGGAACTGGCTTTGGCTGAACGCCGTCTGAGCCTCGCGGAAAAAAACCGGGATAAATTCGACACTTTGCAAACCAGCGGATTCGTTTCATCTGTGCAGTCGCAACAGAAATTGGAAGATGTATTAGACCTGACTTCCCGCATAAGCACGCTGAAACGGTCAAAAGTACAGCTGAAGTCCAACCAAATGAGTTTAGAGTCGGAAAAGATTGACGTGGCGGCAAATCATAGTTCAATCATGGCGCAACTTCGACGGGCAGTCGCCTCCTTGGATCAAGAGGTCGCGGAAAACCAAAATCGAAAAACAAGTTTGGTTGTCGCTCAGCAAGACGGAATTGTTACCACGGTAACGTATCAGCCTGGACAATTCGTAAATGCAGCGCAGGTGCTGGCAACCCTCATTCCCAAGAATAGCGCAAGCTCCGCCAGCAATGAATTACAAGTACATCTTTATGCCCACAGCAGAACCGCGGGATTTATTGCGCCTGGACAATCTGTGCTTATACGATACCAGGCTTACCCCTATCAAAAATTTGGCTTGCAACGGGGGACTATCATTGATGTCAGCAAGACGCCATTCGCGCCCAATGAGCTTCCTTCAAACGTCGCGAGTACCATTCTCAGCAATGCTCAACAAAATACGATAGGGGTCAATCCCAACGAAGGTGTCTATCGGATAAAAGTGAAATTGGACAAGCAGACCATCGATACCTATGGCACAAAACAGGCTCTTAAGCCGGGCATGACACTCGACGCCGACGTACAGCAGGACAGCCGGAAGATTTGGGAGTGGATCGCGGAACCTTTGCTCGCCGTCACACGACGCTGAAACCGGTCTTCATCGACCTCAAGTACGACCATTTCCGCCGCTCTTTCTCCAAAATTGCCGTGCGGTTGATTCATTAAATTTTTCCTGTATATCCTCCTATGAAGTCTATTCTGCAAAATGAGTCAAGCGAATGCGGGCTTGCGTGCCTTGCCATAGTCGCCAGCCACTTCGGCTTTAACTCCGACCTGAGCGAATTACGCAGGCAATTCGCCATTAGCTTGAAGGGCGCGACGCTTAATCAACTCATGCGCCACGCTGCAGCCATGAATCTTGCGGCCCGCCCTCTCCGCCTCGAACTTGACGAATTGCAGGAACTTCAAGTGCCGTGCATCCTGCATTGGGACCTCAACCACTTTGTCGTTCTCAAAAGAATCTCAAGAGGCCTTCGGGGAAAAATCACCGTCGTTCTGCTAGACCCTGCGGTAGGCGAGCGCCGCATGACGCTTGAAGAGGTATCCCACCACTTCACCGGGGTCGCCTTGGAACTGTGCCCGACCGCGGCATTCAAGAAAGAAGATCGAACCAAAAAAATATCCATCAGGGAACTTGCCGGCAAGATAATTGGATTGCGGCGTGCGCTCGTCCAGGTAATTATGCTTGCCCTGGCACTGGAAATCTTCGCGATTGTAACGCCATTATTCAACCAATTCGTGGTCGATGAGGTAATCATCAGCGGCGATCGGGAGCTGCTGAAAGTGCTGGTTTTCGGGTTTGCCCTGCTTTTGATAACCCAAACGGCAATCGGATTGGCTCGTAGCTGGTTCTTGATGCGATGGAGTATAGACATTGGATTTCAGTGGACCACCCGGGTATTTACCCACATGATGCGCTTGCCGGTATCGTATTTTGAAAAGCGCCATTTGGGCGATATTGTTTCGCGTTTCGGGAGTATCGGGGCGATCCAAGGGACCCTCACGAGTTTGTGCGTAGAGAGCGTTTTGGACGGTGTAATGGCGCTCATGGCGTTGGGCATGATGCTTCTATACAGTCCGAAATTATGCTTGATCGTCATCATCGCCGTTTCCTTTTATGCTTTATTACGCTGGGCGTTCTTTCATCCCTTGCGGGAAGCGTCGAGCGAACGCCTGATATTGTCGGCCAAGGAAAGTTCAAATTTTCTTGAGACGATCCGCGCAATCGTCCCTCTGAAGTTGTTTGGCCGCGAAGCCGAACGCGCCGCCAGGTGGCAAAACTTGAGACAGGACGTTATCAATCGCGATATCAAAACGCAAAAAATTGGTATTACCTTCAAAGTTTCCAGCACCGCGATCACGGGAGCCCAAGGCCTCGCGCTCTTCTATCTGGGTGCCGGCTTGGTCATGGAAAATGCCTTGACCATCGGCATGCTCATGGCCTTTATGAGTTACGCCGGTACTTTCTCGGGCAGGATCGTCAGTCTCATCGATTTATACATTAACGTTAAGATGCTCGGCATGCACGCCGAAAGGCTGGCCGACATCGTGCTGGAAGAAGCCGAAACCGACTTAATTGTGGAAACGGAGACGAGCAGAATTCGTCCCGCCATAACCTTGAGAAACGTGAAATTTCGATACGCCGAAGGAGAGCCTTGGGTGCTCGACAACGTCAGCCTGCATATTCCGGCCGGTCAAAGCATTGCTTTGGTGGGTCCAAGTGGATGTGGAAAAACGACGATGTGCAAAATTATTCTTGGCTTGCTGGAACCGACTGAAGGCGATGTCCTGATCGATGATATCCCGATTCGCCAACTTGGTCTTCGCACTTATCGGAAACTGGTCGGAACTGTCATGCAGGACGACGTTCTCTTAGCCGGCTCGATTCTCGATAACATTAATTTTTTCAACGAGAGCACCGATAGTGCGAAAGTCGAGCACTGTGCATTAATGGCATCCGTGCATGCTGAAATAGCAGCGATGCCGATGGGATATCAAACTCTGGTGGGGGATATGGGAAGCAGTCTTTCCGGCGGGCAGAAACAGCGCATTTTATTGGCTCGTGCCTTATATAAGTCACCAATCGTGCTAGCACTGGATGAAGCCACCAGCCACCTGGACATCCATAATGAAAAGAGGGTAAATGCCGCTATCAAGCAGCTTAACCTGACTTGCATCATGGTAGCCCATCGGCCGGAAACAATCGCATCGGCGCAGAGAGTCGTTGAATTGCGCGGGGGCCAAGTCGTAGAATTGCGCAACCTTGATAAGGATAACAACGCTGAGATGATTGAAAAATCCCCACAGCCAGAGGTTGCCGTCACTAACACATGAGCGCGCTGCCGTTTGCAGCGGCCATCAATTGAGGCGGGTTGCAGAATATTCCTGACGATCCGTCACCATCAAATCGGCCAGTTCGACCGGTGGCAGGGCGTCAGAACGACTCATCCCGACGTGGTTTGGCTGGCACCGAATTACTCGTATTGCGACGCAACGATCATCCGCTTTGAACTCGAGGTTGAGGCGATAGAACAACTGTGCGAAAAATGTCGCCGCTCAACGTAACCCAGATTGGCGGCTGCCTTTTGGCCAACACGCCCGGGCGCTGCACGGCGTATGTGACGGCGCGCAGCAGCGCCAGCAACGGGCGGCGCGCCCTAGCGACGGGAGACAAAGCTAATCTGACGCTTGAGTAGCGGCAATAGCGTATGCGCCGGCCAGAACAAAACTCTTACAGGAGCAGACCGTCGACAAGTGGGGTGCGGGAATGAGGCGCAGTTATCGTTGCGCACAGGGCGGGTGCGGTATTGCGTTGTCGATTCCTTGCTTCAAAATAGAAGATCAACGAATTCAGGCATCCGACGGGACAAAGCGACAAACATATCTGTGGAGGGGAGCAGCCGAGGGCAATTTTTATGGCACTAGCATGAACTGCGGACAGACTTACGGTAAGACTGCAGCGTCAAATCATGTCGCCGCATTGATCCACTTCAGAAACGCTGGTGCGGCACTCATCACGGCAATACTTAAAAGAAAAATCGCAGCATTACGGGATTTTTTTTCCGGAACAGGAAATGTTATTTTTTTCATTTTCAACGCAATCAGGCTAGACACCAGGATTGCCAAGACAATTAAAATATGATAGCTCAATTTGTTTTTTTCACAGATGGGAAATGGACGCTACAGCATGTACGATATTTCAATGTCCGATCTACAAAGTCATTGATTTTTTCAACCTAACACTGAGGGGAACCGCGCAAGCGCTCGACAATTATTTTAGATGGTCTTATTAATGTGTGCGGGCCATCCTTAACGCCAAGAAATGCTGCCTATGAGGCCGGCTCCAGGTAATTCTTTCCATACTCGGCTACTGAAGCACCTTTTCTCTTACATTTATGTATTTCTTTTCCAAAAACCTGAACGGCGAGAATCACACCATTCAGGCTCCGGGATGTTATTGCGGGTGCTGGGTATTACCGAAGGAATCAACCACGAGTACACTCGACCAATATGCCAATACTACCACGGCAGTTACAACCAACGCAGGCGCTGCGGCGACGCTGCCTGCGGCAATGGCGAGCCCGCCAGCAAGGCCCCAACCAGCAAAGCCGACACCCATTTCGGTGTAATCGTTTCCGATCGAGGCGATTGATTGATATTGCATCGGCGCAGTGGTCGTAATTTCTGGCATGCACTGTACGCCATTTCCATCAATTGTCAGGTTCAGTGCACCACTGGTGTCGTCTACCGCGCCACCAGAAACATAGTCCAACTCGCTCATATTTAATGCACGCATCTATTTTTTTCCTTTTTTAGTTTTAAAATCTGCCACGCAGGGCTAGATCACAGGCAGTTTGCAACCTATTTTCCGAACTGCCTGTGCCGTAATTTTAAATCAAAATTAATTTTTCGTCAGTATATTTATGAGTTAAATTTGGCAACGCAAAAGAAAATATCATCGAGCGAAAATGGATGAAACCGGACAGCACATCTGGAAGCGACGTGAAGCTATATTTATAACTGTCTAGCCCCTATGAAGAGCTATCGAAAAGCGTCGATTTTTGCTTAAAAAGGCGGCATAAAATTCCAGCTTGCCCAATTTTCCAGCAAAAATGCACGCTTTTTACTAGCTGTCATACGGGCTGAACAGTTACCTATATTTTAGGTAGGCAGTTCTGGTTGCAAAGATGAGACTGCGCATTAAACCGGCAGGCGGTATTATGGCTGGCGGCGCGTCTTTGCATGCGTCGCGACCAATATATGCAAACCACATTAACAACAAACCCGCATGGCTGGCGATACGCGTAGGCACCTTGTTATACACAACTCAGCTGTCACCATCTGAGGTTTCAAACGGTGTTTACAATCAATGACTTGGCGCTGCATTTTTAAACAGCAAGGACATGGCGTTTCCTCATGACTTTTGCGTCGCGCAATTGTCCAACCGATCGATGGCATGAACGGAAACGGAATTCTAGCAACTCGATGCAGGTGGGAAGCGGCGAGCAAGGACATTGATGGAAATTATGGCAGCAGACTGAGTAAAGGATAGCGGGGCATCCAGAGATATTGTGTCTGCAGAACTGAACTGGACCTCAACGGCCAACAGGCGCAAAGGCACGGTCCGCTGAGCTAAGGGTGCAAGGCGCATGTACGTGCATCCGAAGCATACAGTAGCGACAGCGCGTGAACCGCTCGGCCTTTTCGACGTATTGTCGACCAACCGTGTCGCGACCAACGCGGCAGCGGTAAGCCGCGCTGATCGATCGGTACAGGACATGGCACGGTTGATTGCACCAGTCGGCGGCCTAATTGCTCGAAAAAGTGATGACGCGCCAGGCGCCAGGACGAACTGGAAGGGCTGCGTGACGTGCGAGCTTGTGCGCAGGCTCATCGTGAAATGCAGCTGCTTTCACCTTGTGTATAACGAAATTCGGCACGCTACAACCAGCCCGATTTCCTGAACCGGTAGTACAGGTAGACGCACACGCTGATCATCGCGCTGATCGCAACGGCGTAGCCGTACTTCCATTTCAGCTCCGGCATGAAGTCGAAGTTCATCCCCCACACCCCGGCGAACGCGGTAAACACCGCGAAGATCGCAGCCCAGGCGGCCAGCCGTTTATTGACTTCGCCATCGTCGATGGCCACCATTGACAGGTTGACCTGGATCGCCGTGCCGATCGTATCGCGGATGGTATCGAGCGCGCCGTTGATCCTTTGCAGGTGATCGTGCACATCGCGGAAGTATTCCTGGGTGTCGAGACAGAACGCCGGCACCCGTCCGCCATGCAGCTTGCCGATGGCGTCGAGCAGCGGCGTGACCGCGTGGCGCAGCATCAGCACCTTGCGCTTGAGTTCATACAGGCGTTCGATATTGGTGCGCTGCGAGCCGCGGATAAAAATCCGGTCTTCGATCGTTTCGAGTTCCGTTTCGAGCGCATCGACCACCGGAAAATAGCGGTCGACCACCGCATCCATCAGCGCATAGAGCACGAACGACGAGCCCTTGGCCAGCAGGTGCGGTTCGCGTTCGGCACGCGCGCGCACGCCGAGAAAACCGCGCATCACATTGTTGCGCACCGAGAGCACGTAATTGTCGCCGACGAACATGGCCACCTGGCCCACGCTCATCTCATCGCCATCCATCTCGACCGTTTGCACGACCACGAACAGCGAATCGCCGTACTCCTCGATCTTGGGCCGCTGGTGGCCGCGCAGCGCGTCTTCCACCGCCAGTTCGTGCAGGCCGAATTCGTGCTGCATGATGGCCAGTTCATCCGGCTGGGCGTCCTTCAGGGCCACCCACACGAAGCAGTCGGGTTTTTGAATATAGTCGCTGATGGCTTCGACGGAAATGTCGGACAGCTTTTTGCCTTCCTGGTAGGCGACGCAGTTGATCAGCATGGTGGTTCCAACAATAAATTGGACAGAAGCTTACACCATGGCGCGGCCGGACGGGGGCACGCCCCGCTCCCAGCCGCCGCCCTACTCGTCCTTGGCGCCATCGATCCCCAATTCGGCGATCTTGCGGGTGATGGTGTTGCGGCCGATCCCCAGGCGCACCGCGGCATCGTTCTTGCGCCCGTGCGTGTGCTTGAGCGCCGTCTTGATCAACGCCGACTCGAACTGCCGTCCCAGCACATCCATCACCTCCGACTGCCCGGCCGCCAGCATGCTGGCCGCCTGCAGCTCCAGCAAGCCAATCCAGCCGTCGGCCGCGCCCAGCGCCACGCCGGCGCCGCCCGCGAGGATGCCCGCGTGGCCGTTGGCCGGCGGCGCACTGTCGCCCATGGCCAGCGGCAGCGCCGTTTCGGCCCCGCCTTCCTGCGTCAGTTCGAGCGGCATGTCCTTCACGTCCACCGTCTGCCCGGGCGCCATCACGGTGATCCAGTTGCACAGGTTTTCCAGCTGGCGCACATTGCCCGGCAAATCGAGCCCGGTGAGAAAATGCAGCGCCGGATCGCTCATGCGCTTGGCCTCGACGCCGAGCTGGCGCGCGCTCTGCACCAGGAAGTGGCGCACCAAAAGGGGGATATCCTCGCGCCGCTCCCGCAAACTGGGCAGGCGCAGGCGGATCACGTTCAGGCGGTGGTACAAGTCTTCGCGAAACAGGCCGTCGCGCACGCGCTGTTCCAAGTTCTGGTGGGTGGCCGTGATGACGCGCACATTGGCCTTCATCGGCTGGTGCCCGCCGACCCGGTAAAAGTGGCCGTCCGAAAGCACCCGCAGCAGGCGCGTTTGCAGGTCGAACGGCATGTCGCCGATTTCATCCAAAAACAGGGTGCCGTTTTCGGCCTGCTCGAAGCGGCCGCGCCGCGTGGTCTGGGCGCCCGTGAAGGCGCCGCGCTCGTGGCCGAACAGTTCGGATTCGAGCAAGTCCTTCGGGATCGCCGCCGTATTCAAGGCGATGAAAGGCTGCTGCGCGCGCGGGCTGTGCTTGTGCAGCGCGCGCGCGACCAGCTCCTTGCCGGTGCCCGATTCGCCCGTGATCAGCACCGTCACATTCGACTGCGACAAGCGCCCGATGGCGCGGAACACTTCCTGCATGGCCGGCGCCTGGCCCAGGATTTCGGGCGTGTCGGTGGGACCGGATTCGATGCTGGTCTCGCGCAGGCTTTCTTCGAGCGCGCGCCGGATCAGTTCCACCGCCTTGTCGATATCGAACGGCTTGGCCAGGTACTCGAAGGCGCCGCCCTGGAAGGCCGCAACCGCCGAATCGAGATCGGAAAACGCGGTGATGATAATCACCGGCAGGCCGGGATAAGTGGCCTTGACCGTTTGCAGCAGGTCCAGCCCCGACTCGCCCGGCATGCGGATGTCGGACACCAGCACTTGCGGCGTATCGAATTCGAGCGCGGCCATCGCATCGCGCGCGTTGGAAAAGCTTTTGGTCGCGAGGTTCTCGCGCGCCAGGGCTTTTTCAAGCACCCAGCGGATCGAGGCGTCGTCGTCGACTATCCAGATTGGTTTCATGTGTTCGCGCTTCCCCGCAATATGGATCTTCAATTGATGGGACCCGGAATCCGGGGCTGAGGCGCGGCTTATGGCAGCGGCAACAGGATCCTGAAATCCGTAAATCCAGGCCGGCTCTCGCACTCGATCACACCCATGTGCTGCTGCACGAAGGTCTGCGCCAGTGTCAGCCCCAGGCCGCTGCCGCCCTCCCGTCCCGATACCAGGGGATAGAAAATGCGGTCGCGGATCTGCGGCGGGATGCCCGGTCCATTGTCGATGATATGCAAGTCTAATGCCAGCCCGTAGCGTACCTTGGCCAGGGTCACCTGGCGCGCCACGCGGGTCTTGAAAACCAGCTCGGCGTCGCCCGCCACGATGCGCTCGGACAGGGCCTGCGCGGCATTGTGCGCGATATTGAGCACGGTCTGGATCAGCTGTTCCTTGTCGCCCCTGAACTCGGGAATCGACGCATCGTAATCGCGCCGGATGGAGAGCCCAAGCGGGAACTCGGCCAGGATCAGGCTGCGCACGCGCTCGCACACTTCATGGATGTTGACGTCGCCGACGATATGCGGACGCCGGTGCGGCGCCAGCAGGCGGTCGACCAGGGTTTGCAGGCGGTCCGCTTCCTTGATGATCACCTGCGTGTATTCGCGCAGCTGGGTCAGATGGCGCGCCGGCAGTTCGAGTTCGAGCAGCTGCGCCGCGCCGCGGATGCCGCCCAGGGGATTTTTGATCTCGTGCGCCAGGTTGCGCACCAGTTCCTTGTTGACCTGGCTCTGGTCGAGGATGCGCTCTTCGCGGTCGAGTTTCAACTGCTGGACGTTCTCGCGCAGTTCGATCACGATGCCCGATTCGCCGGCCTCGCTGACGATACTGTGCACGTGCAGCGGGTCGCGCCCGCTGCGCTCCAGGGTCAGGTCCTGGCGCAGGTCGGAGTATTTATGGGCCAGCGCCTGCGCGCACAGATTGAGTAATTCCTCGGCGTTGAGGAACAGGGTATGGAGCTGCTGGCGTTGCAGGGCCCTGAGCGAGCTTTCCAGCAGATTCTCGGCGGCCGCGTTGGCGAAGGTGATGGTGCCGTCGGCGTCGACCAGCAGCACGGCCGACGCCAGCAAATCGAGGCCGGCCAGGGCCTCGCGCCGTGCGACGCCAGGCGCGGCCGGGGGCAAGGCCGGGGTCAAGACCGGGGTCATTTAATGTTTGAAATTTCGCGCCGCAGCGCTTCGATGTTCTTCTCGGCGCGCGCGATGTTCTCGGCCATCGACTTGACCCGCTCTTCGTACTTGGCGTAGTTCTTCTCGTTGCCCTGGCGTTCAGGCTCGCCCTTGTTGTATTCGCGTTTGAGTTCGGCCAGCTTCTTCTCTTCGGCGCGCAATTCGTCGTTGAGAATCTGGCGCCGGTCGGAGTCGCGCGCGCGCTGCTCGCTGTCGCCCACCTTGGGGAAATCGGTCGGCGTGGTCACCGGCTTGGCCGGACCGCTGCTCTTGCGCGCCGACGGAGCGGGGATATTGTTCGGCACATCGAGCTGCTTGCAGCCCGGCTTGGGGTTGTCGGTCAACTCCTTGCGCCCGCTGGCATCGACGCATAAATAGATGTCGGCCCGGGCCGGCAGCTGCGCGCCGAGGCCGGCGAACAGCACCAGCGCCAGCAAAGGCATACGCAGCGGTCGGTGCGGGCGAATTCGGGACATCCTCGTTATCATAAGCATCAGCGTTGTTTCACGGAATTCCGTGGAGTAATTAGATTCAACCGAATATACAACATCCAATGAAAAACGCGAGGAAAGCCTTGGCCTTCCTCGCGTTTTTGTACCGGAGAGATACGTTTTGATGTCTCCCCGGCCATAGATGCTGCAAGTTGGCAATGATTGCCAACCAAAAACAATTACAGCGAGTAGTACATGTCGAACTCGGCCGGGTGCGTGGTCATGCGCATGCGCTGCACGTCCTGCATTTTCAGTTCGATGTAGGCATCGATCATGCTGTTGCTGAAAACACCACCGCGCGTCAGGAACTCGCGGTCCTTGTTCAGGTTGTCGAGCGCTTCTTCGAGCGAGGCGCACACGGTCGGGATCAGCGCGTCTTCTTCCGGCGGCAGGTGGTACAGGTCTTTCGACGCTGCTTCGCCCGGGTGGATCTTGTTGGCGATACCGTCCAGGCCAGCCATCAGCAGCGCGGCGAAGCACAGGTACACGTTGGCCAGCGGATCCGGGAAGCGGGTCTCGATGCGGCGGCCTTTCGGGTTCGCCACGTGCGGGATGCGGATCGATGCCGAACGGTTCTTGGCCGAGTAAGCCAGCTTGACCGGCGCTTCGTAGCCTGGCACGAGACGCTTGTACGAGTTGGTGCCCGGGTTGGTGATCGCGTTCAGTGCCTTGGCGTGCTTGATGATGCCGCCGATGTAGAACAGCGCATCTTCCGACAGGCCGGCATAGCCGTCGCCGGCGAACAGGTTTTTGCCGTCTTTCCAGATCGACTGGTGCACGTGCATGCCCGAGCCGTTGTCGCCAACGATCGGTTTCGGCATGAAGGTGGCGGTCTTGCCATAGCTGTGGGCCACGTTCCAGACCACGTATTTCAGGTTCTGGGTCCAGTCGGCGCGCTCGACCAGGGTCGAGAACCTGGTGCCGATTTCATTCTGGCCGGCGCCGGCCACTTCGTGGTGGTGCACTTCGACCGGGATGCCCAGTTCTTCGAGGATCAGGCACATTTCCGAGCGCATGTCCTGGAACGAATCGACTGGTGGCACCGGGAAGTAGCCGCCCTTGACGGTTGGACGGTGGCCGCTGTTGCCGCCTTCGGTCTTGGCATCGGTCGCCCACGACGATTCATCCGAATCGATCTTGACGAAGCAGCCCGACATGTCGATCTTCCAGCGCACGCTGTCGAAGATGAAGAATTCCGGCTCAGGGCCGAAGTAGGCGGTGTCGCCGATGCCGGTCGACTTGAGGTAGGCTTCGGCGCGCTTGGCGATCGAACGCGGGTCGCGGTCGTAGCCCTTGCCATCGGCTGGCTCGATGACGTCGCACTGCATGAACAGCGTGACTTCTTCCATGAACGGATCGATGTTGGCCGTGTTCGGGTCTGGCATGAGCAGCATGTCGGACGCTTCGATGCCCTTCCAGCCGGCGATCGACGAGCCGTCGAAAGCGTGGCCCGATTCAAATTTGTCGAGATCGAAGTGCGATACCGGAACCGTTACGTGCTGCTCTTTGCCACGCGTGTCGGCGAAGCGAAAGTCCACAAAGCGAACGTGCTTCTCTTTAACCATTTCCAAGACTTCTGCGGCCGTCATTGCCATGCGTATCTCTCCTAATATAAATGGGGGGTTGCCACCTCGGCGGCAAAACTCACAGGGATCATAGCAGAAAGCGTGCCAGCCAGACCATGCGGACCGAATGGCACAGCAGCGTTGAAAATGCTGCCAAATATCACTAAACTCCGGAGTCCCTGCTGCGGCGCGGCGCCGGGCGCCTGACCGGGTTCGCACCACCGTGGTGCGAATCTCGCCGACTGCACCAAGTTGATGCATCATGCACCGAAAAGGTAAATATGCCGCGCCGTGGTGCGCCGCTCATATAATAATCGCAAACTTGACCGAGGAATACGCCATGAGTAACGCTGACACCCTGCTTGCCGCCGCCCGCACCCGCGCGCCTGGCCAACCGTATGCGGGAGCGGTGACGCCGCAGGAAGCGTGGGAACTGCTGCAAAGCGAGGCGCGCGTGCGCCTGGTCGACGTGCGCACCGATGCCGAGCGCGCGTGGGTGGGCAAGGTTGCCATTCCGGCGCAGCAGCACTGCGCGGTGCAGTGGAGTACCTGGCCCGATGGCGCGCCCAATCCCGATTTCGTGCAGCAGTTGGAAGCGGTGGCGCAGAAAGACGAAGTGCTGCTGTTCTTGTGCCGCTCGGGCGTCAGGTCGCGTCACGCCGCGCGCGTGGCGACGGAAAATGGTTATGCGCAGTCGTTCGATATCCTGGAAGGCTTCGAGGGCGACAAGGATGCCGATGGTCACCGCAAGACGGTCGGTGGATGGTGCAAGGCGGGCTTGCCGTGGATGGGAGCCTGAAGCCCGTATAGGTTCATAGCCTATACACGCTAACGCCGTTCCTCCTTCGACGGAAACGACGGGGCTACGCCAAGGCGTTTTTCACCCGCTGCCGCACAAAATTGATATGGCTGCGCAGGCCATACAAGCCATCGGCAAACGCCAGCGGAATCGAAATCTGGTTCACCATTTCCTCGATTTCATCCAGGCGTTTCAACAGCCCGGCGCACACTTGCGCGCGCTGCGGTCCCTGCGCCGCCTCCAGTTCCTGCTCCACCGTGCGCAGCTGCCCGTACCAGCGGTACACGCGCGAGCGAATCCGCCACACGTACAAGGGCGGCACCACCTTCGACAGCGGCAGCACGAGCGCCGCCAGCGCCACCACCACGACCCACATCCGGTCGAAGAAATTGGCCAGCCAGAAGCTCATGTAGCGCTGCAGCAGCGGTGCGCCATCCTTGTAGAACTTGGCCGCTTCGCGCGCCACGGGAATTTCGGTATAGCGCGCCGACGGGAACTGTCCCTGCTGCTGGAACCAGCCAGTCCCGCCATGAATTTCGCTCGCTGCCTGCACGTACAGGTCGATCAGCGCCGGATGTAAATCCTCGCGCGCCACCAGGGTCGCGGTGGGGGCGATCAGGTGATAGTCCTGGGCCGGCAAGTCGCGCCCGACGTCGACAATCCCGCGCGGCAGCACCACGTGCGAGACGAACGGCAAACGCCGCGAATACGCCTCGGCCTGCGTGAAATCGAACAGTTTGAAGCCCGGCGTTTGCAGCAGCATCTGCACCAGCGGCGCATCCGGCCCGGAGCTGAACACGAGGCCATCGATGCGCCCTTCGAGCAGCTCCACCGTGCCCGGCGTGTTTTCCAGCGCGCCGATGGTCAGGTCGCCCGGCTCGATGCCGTTCAGCGCCAGCACCTGGCGAAACAGCTTGGGTACGCCGCTACCTTCCGGTCCGAGGTTGATTTTCAAGCCCTTGAGCTGCGAGATCTGGGTAACCTTGGCGTCCTCGCGCAGGAACAGCCAGACCGGTTCGGTGAACAGGCTGCCGATCGAAACCAGTCCCTTGCGCTGGGCTTCAGCCTGCTCGGTCGACCCGCTCTGCACAAAAGCGATATCGACCTTGCCTTCGTTGAGGTGCTGCAGGTTGTCCTGCGAACCGAGGGAGCGCTGCAAGGTGACCTGGATGCCATGCTTACCCAGCCTGGCCGCGTATTTTTTGCCGAATTCCTCATAGGCGCTGTTTTCCTGGCCGGTGCCGAGCGTGACGCTGCGCGGCGGCGAGGGATCGACGAGGAAGTAGGCGAGCGCGCACAGCGCGACGATGGTGAGGACGGTGGGGCCGGCGGTGGCAACCAGGTCGCGAAACGAGAACTGGGTAAACTTCCGGATTTTGGACATCGCACGTTGCAAAGGTTTCATGGTTCGGTACGATGCCAACATTCGCACAAACATGCAAGGGCAATCAATCCGGGGGGACCGGCTTGCTGCATCTACCGTTAACCTAAAAACCGTCTTTCCCGCGCAGGCGGAAATCCAGGTTCGTGCCGCAGCCAAAGGCGGCTCGACAAAATTGGATTCCCGCCTGCGCAGGAAAGACGGTTTTCAGTTTGGCGGTACTAACACACGGTCCGGTACTACCATTTCGGAACCAGCTTCAATTATTTAATAGCGCAGCCGCCATCAACGCACGCACTGCTTGGCCGTGCTGTCAGCCGGCGGCTCGATCATGGGCATCAGAGCGGGCGCCAGCACCGTCAGCAACTGCACCGGCAAGGCGCTGGTGAAGTCGTAGTCGGCCGACGACGGTCCGTGCACATACGCCGTCATGCTCCCAAAAAAGCGCTCGCCGATGTTGAAGACAAACGTCGCCGAGCGGTTCACGTAACGCGATTCGATCAGCCGTCCACCGCCGCCATACACCTCGAAGCGCTGGTCGCCCGTACCGGTCTTGCCACCCACGGCGATGATGCTGCCGTCAGCCATCTTGAAGGCGGTCTTGACGCGCTTGGCGGTACCGTCCGACACCACGCCGCGAATCGCATCGGCCACCGCGCGCGCCACTTCCGGCGCCAGAATCTGCTCGCCCGGCGCGCTCTTGGCCTGCTTGACCAGCGTTTCGTACGGCGTATCGGCGGCAAAGTGCAGCGAGTCGATGCGCTGCACCGGTTTGCGCACGCCCTTGTTGACGATAATGCCCATCATCTCGGCCAGCGACGCCGGACGGTCGGCCGACGCACCCAAGGTGGTCGCGTACGACGGCACCAGCGAGTCGAACGGATACCCCATCTTCTTCCACTGCGCATGGATCTTCAGGAACGCTTCGACTTCCAGCAGCCCGGCAATGCGGCGGTCCTGCGCATGCTTGCGGTGCGTGTTGAACAGCCACGCATAGACTTCCTGGCGCTGTTTGGCGCTGGCCGCCACCATGTCGGAGTACGTGGCGTTCGGATTGGCGCGGAAGTAACCGACCAGCCACAATTCGAGCGGGTGGATGGTGGCCAGGTAGCCGCGGTCGGCCAGCGACATGTTGGCCGGCGCATACTGGTCGTACATGCGCGCGATGCGCTCGTCCGGCACTTCGTTGGCCGATACCAGGTTGTCCTTCACGAAGGCCGTGAACTGGGCCAGCGTGGCGTTCGGGCCGATCGTGCGGTGCACGTTGGCCAGCCGGGTCGGGGTCGGACGGAAGCTCGCCAGCAGCACTTTTTCGGCGTCGGCCGCGTTCTTGCCCTTGTACTTGTTATAGAAGCGGCCGAGGAACTCGCGACCTTCGCGGTCGGCGAAGCGGGCCAGGTATTCGGCGCGGCGCGGATCGTCGGAATCGGCCAGCAGCGCCGCCGAGGAACCAGGCAGCTGGAACATGTAGTAGCGCACCACGTCGCGCATCAGGCGCACGAAGACCAGGTTGGTCGAGCTGCGCAGCGCTTCGCGCACGCTCAGGATGCGCGAGTTATCGAGCTTGCTGAAGTTGCCGAAGGTGTGCATGCCGCCGCCGGTGAAGAAGCCTTCGGCCGGGCTGCCCGAGTACTTGCGTTCGATCGCCGCTTCCAGCATGGCCGGCAGGTCGCGCGCGGCGCCCGACGGCAAGGTCAAAAAGTATTCGATCGCCCACTGCGACAGCCGGTCCTTGGGATCGACCACCGTCTTGCGCAGTTCCTCGGCGCTCATGCCGTTGAAGCGCTGGTACAGCTGATCGACGATGTCCATGTAGGTCACCAGGGTGCGCAGCTTGGCGGTGGAACCCAGATCGAGCTTGGCGCCTTCGTTGATGTCGAGCGGCTGGTCGTAGTTATCGGTCTGCACGCGCAGGTAGTTGGCTCGTTCGCCGCGTTCCATGAGCGTGAAGCTGTAGACCACGTTGGCCGGGTCGCCATTGCCCAGCATGCCCTTGCCGGTCAGGCCGGCCTCCTGGGCCGATGCGGCGTCGCGCAGCTTGCGCAGCATGGCGGTGACGGCTTTCTGCGCTTCGGAGTCGAGCGTGCTGACTACCGACAGGTCGAGCCGGTCCAGGTTGTACAGGCGCGAGTCGCCCAGCAATCCGGCCAGGTGGGTACGCACCGCATTCGAGGCCTTGCGCGAGACGAAGGCATTGGCCGCCGGCGGCGCCACGCCGGAACCCTTGGCAGGTTCGAGCTTAACCGCCAGCGCGGCGTCGCGCAGCTGCGGCGTGATCACGCCGGCCTGGGCCAGCACGCGCAAGTGGGTGTTGGTCAGGTTTTCGAGGTCGTTGGCGCCGGCGCCCAGGTAGTGGGCCGGACGGCGCTGGGCGATCATCAGCGACAGCGCCTGTTTGTACACCAGCACCGCTTCAGGCGACTGCGGATCTTCTTTCAGTACCTTGTTCATGGCCGCGAAATCGCGTCCGTACCAGACCCACATGCCGTCGCCGATGCCGTTCACTTCACCGTAGCCTAGCTTGGCCGACAGCGGCACCGTGTTGAGGTAGTCGATGACGATCTGGCGCCGGGCGCGCGTGGTGTCTTCGCCGTACTGGTAGGCGCGCAGTGTGGCCGAGACCATCTGGCGCGCCTTTTCCGACAGCGAGTTGGTGCGTCCGTCCGGCGAATGGCGGTATTTTTCGATCTGGGTGGCCAGCGTGCTGCCGCCGGCCGAGCGCTTGTCGCCGCCGCTGAACACGTGCAGCGACTTGTCGAAGACGGCCTTGCTGAAGCGGTCCCACTCGACGGCGGGATTGCGTTTCGGGTAGGTCGGGTCGAGCAGTTCGCGGTTTTCGATGAACAGCAGGCTCTTGACGAGCGAGGACGGCGCATCGTCGAACTTTTCGTAGAAACGCTCCGGGTAGCGCGCCAAAAACAGCGGTTCGCTGCGGCAGTCGAGGATTTCGAGGCCGACCTTGGTCTTTTCGCGGTAGGTCGCGAACAGGCCCTGGTCGGCCAGCTCCACCATCTTGGGCGACAGGCGCGCCTGCGAATCGATCATGAAGTCGCGCGACTTGAGCTTGGTCAGGTATTCGGGCATGTTGGCATAGCCGAGCCGCTCGTCGTACGGGCTGTCGTGCGGGAAGCGGATGTTGGTGCTCGGGCCCTTCTCGACCTTGTAGCTGATCTTTTTGGCGATGCCGGCAAAATACTTGGCCTGCATCGACGAGGTGCGCACTTCGTCGAGCACCCACCAGACGCCAGCGCCCAGCAAGACCAATATCAGCAGCCACAGGACCAGTTTGATGCGGCTGCGGCGGCGTGGCGGGGTGCCTTGCGGCTCGGTGTCGGTTTCAGTGTCGGAATTGGGCAAGGTATCGGTGTCAGTATCGGTGTCGGTGTACGTGTCGGATGCGCCGGCGGCGCCGTCGTGAACGAGGGAAAGGTGGGGAGGCTGCGCCGCCGTGCCGTCATCCGGCTCCGGCGGCACCTGGCCGAGTTGGCTCAACGCTGCGCGGGCGCGCAATTTGCGCACCGCGCTGGCGACGATGCGGGGCCGTCGAAAACGACGATTACTTTCCATGATGGCTCAACCGGTTCAAATCAATCGTCCCTGCAATCACCGCATCAACCTTCGCCATCGTGCAACGGGTCGCTTCGTGTGATCGGGTGGTCAATCGCATTGCTGTGGTGTTAAAAACTCACTCGTTAAATTCTCACTCAAATCTCACGCGAGATCGCAGTGGTGCACGGTCACCATTCCACCACATCGGGTGACCGTGGCGAAGGCATGTTCAAGAAAACTTGATCTGGCCGTTTGTTTTTCGCAAAAAAACAACGGCTCAGCGCGCCGTGCAAAAGCACTGCCACAAAAGGCGTCACACGCCGGTCACACGGGCGCGTCGCACGGGGCGAATTCGATCCGCATGCGGGTCAGCTGCGCGCACATGTCGGCGAAGGCCGACGCGGTCAGGGCAGGCTCGCCCTTGACGCCCAGTTCGATGTGGCCGCGCGTAACCGCGTCTCCCACGCTCGGCAGGCTGAACACCTTGACCGGGGCGTATTGGGCTTCGAGCGCTTCCATCAGCGGATTGAGGGTCGACTCCATCGAGCCGTACACCAGCACCGACTGTTCGCTGTGCGGCTGGCGGTTGAACAGGTGGCTGTAGCAGTTGTCGAGCACCCAGGCGATCATCGGCCAGGCCATGACCGGAAAGCCGGGCACGAAGTGATGGGTGCCGACCGTGAAACCGGCGATCTTGTTGTAGGCGTTGGGGATCAGCGACGCCCCTTGCGGGAACTCGGCCATTTTGAGGCGGTGCAGGTTTTCCGGGGAATTGAGGTCGGCCGTGGTGCCGGCCTCGCGCGCCATGTCGCCGATGCGCTCTTCGATGTTGGCCCGTCCCTGCGCATGCAGCACCAGCGGCACGCCGAGCGCCGTGGCGGCGCACTGGCGCGTGTGGTCGTCCGGCGTGGCGCCGATGCCACCGCACGAAAACACGATGTCGCCGCTGGCGATGGTGCGTTTCAGGGTGACGACGATGCGCGCCGGATCATCGCCCAGGTACTCGGCCCAGTCCAGCTTCAGGCCGCGCTCGGCGAGCAGCTCGAGCACCTTGGGAAAGTGCTGGTCGCGCCGCTTGCCCGACAAAATTTCATCGCCGATGATGATCAAACCGATGGCCATGTGTTTCTCCGTTGTTGCAAAAGTGATCAGTGTGCCATGAAAGCGCGTCAGGCAGGGGGCGCCGCCTCGGGGGCGACGGCCACCGGCGCCTCCTGCCCGGCGCGCAGGCCGGCCAGCGCCTGCATGCAGTAGTACTGAAACCACAGCGCGGTAAATACGAAGATGAGCACATACAGCCAGATCGAAATCGCCGCCAGGAAGGGGAACAGCAGCACCGACATGAGCGCCCCGCCGATCCAGACGATGCCCGGCAAGGCGCCGATGAAGCCCGAGACCATGCCGATGAAGGCCAGCTGCGGGCGGTGGCGCCGCCGCAGTTCCTTGAGCTCCTCGGCGCTGGCGTAGTCTTCCAGCGCATCGTAGACCATCACGCGCGAGGTCAGCCAGCCCCACAGCACCACCTGCACCAGCACCGCCAGCGGCGGGAAGACGTACAGCGGCAGGGTCAGTATCCAGACCACCAGGAACAGCACGGCGCTGCTGACGTTGATGGCGATGCTGGCCATGAAGCTGCCGCCGTGTTTCGCTTCGAGGGTGCTGAAGTGGCGCGCGGCGACGTGCCGCGTGATGGGCGGCATGGCGGCCACGCCCATGAAGACGATCGCGGTCAGGATCATCAGCGGCAGCAGCAGGAGCATGGCGATCAGCGGCACGATCATGGTTTTGAGCGCGCTCATGCCGAAGGAACCGAGCATGCCGCTGCTGGTCTTGAACCAGTCGTTATCCTGGAACAGGGTCTGGACGTAATCGAGCAGCGGCTGGAAGCCGAAGGCCAGCAGCACGGCCCACAGCACCACCGACAGCACGAAGGGAATCACCGTCAGCAACAGCATCCTCGGATTGGCCTGCGAGATGAGGGCGCGGCGGTAGGCGGTGGCGACGGGGCGCCAGGGGGTCTTGGTCATGGAAAGCGGCCGGATGTAGTCAAAAAGTCCACGCAGTGTAGCGCGCTTTGCACGCGTGCGGGGGTGGCCTCAATAGCGCTTTGACACGTCATGCACTACAATCGCCAATCACACCGATTTATCAAGGAAAACCATGTCCACTATCACTACCGATTCCGGCCTCCAGTACGAAGACACCACCGTTGGCGAAGGCGCCGAAGCGCAAGCCGGCCAGCACGTCACCGTGCATTACACCGGCTGGCTGCGCAACGACGACGGCACCGCCGGCGCCAAGTTCGACTCCAGCAAGGACCGCAACGACCCGTTCCAGTTTTCGCTGGGCGCCGGCCAGGTTATCAAGGGCTGGGATGAAGGCGTGCAGGGCATGAAGGTCGGCGGCGCGCGTCGCCTGACGATCCCGGCGAGCCTCGGTTACGGCGCGCGCGGCGCGGGCGGCGTGATTCCGCCGAACGCCACGCTGATTTTCGACGTCGAACTGCTCAAGGTTTAAGCATGTCGATGGGCGCCCTGCGCTGCGCACTGGCCTTGCTGGCCGTTGCCCTGTCGAGCGGCTGCGCGGTCGTGGCGGTGACCGGCGCGGTGGTTAGCGCCGGCGTGGCGGTCGGCTCGGCGGCGGTCAGTACCGGGGTTGCGGTGACCAAGGGCGCCGTCAAGGTGGCGACTTACCCGTTTCGCGATAGCGACGAGGAAAAGGCGGAAAAGGCGAAGGCTGAGGCAGAGGGGAAGGATTAGCCGTACATCGGCCGCATCCGAGCATCCCCTCTAATCTCTTGCGCTTTTCCGGCTGATGGCGTGTAACTTGCGCTAAGATCCTCGTCACTAATTTCAGCCACCCCAGGAGATACGATGAGCTTGCAGGAACAGTTTGACCAGGCCTTGGCCGATTCCAAAAATCTGCCGGAACGGCCCGATAACATGACGCTGCTGAAGATCTACGCCCTGTACAAGCAGGCTGCCGTGGGCGATACCGACGGTAACCGTCCAGGCTTCACCGACATGGTCGGGCGCGCCAAGTACGATGCGTGGGATGGTTTCAAGGGCACGTCCAAGGACGACGCCATGCAGCAGTACGTCGACCTGATCGAAGAATTGAAGGGCTGATCGAGCCTCTGTAACACCACGGCGCGGCCGCTTCAGGCTGCGCCAAATACCGCCTTCATCTTTTCCGTCACCTTCGCTTCGATTGCCGGCGCGAACGCGCTCATCAAGAACCCCAGCCTGATATTCATCTCGACCTGCTGCGCTTCCACCGCCAGCGATCCGTGCACGCCGCTGCGCTCGAAATGCAGCACGTCGCCCTGCCACGCACATTCCAGGCCATATTCGGCGGCGATCTTGTCGGCCACTTTCTGGGCCGCTTCGCGCGCCTTGTTCGGTGTCAGGCAGTGTTCCTGAACGATGCTGATGTCAGCCATGACTTTCCTTGTTGTGTTTTTCGCGCACATGATACCTTGTTGAGCTCGGCACGCCTAGTTCGGCTCCGCCACCCGCATCACCCTCGATACTCGCTCTATAATGCTTTTCGGCTACTTTTTATCGGAATCCCATGAGCGACATGCACCTCATCGCCGCGATCCTGTTCGGACTCGCCCTGGCGCACACCTTCGCCGCCAAGAGTTTCGAGCGCCTGGCCGACCGCTATCCGCGCCATGCCGGCCTGTTCCACTTCTTCGGCGAAGTCGAGGTCGTGTTCGGCCTGTGGGCGCTGGTGCTGATCCTGGCCATGACCATCGTCGTGGGCGGCAGCGAGGCGATCAGCTACGCCGAATCGCGCACCTACACCGAGCCGCTGTTCGTGTTCGTGATCATGGTGGTGGCCGCGTCGCGCCCGGTGCTCGAAGCGATCCGGGCCGTCATCGCCACCCTGGCGCGCCTGGTGCCGCTGCGCACGCCGGTGGTCAATGTGTGGCTGTGCCTGGCGCTGGTGCCGCTGTTCGGCTCGCTCATCACGGAACCGGCCGCCATGACCCTGGCCGCGCTCATGCTGGCCCCCCAGATTTTTCGCAAGGACATGCCGGAGTGGCTCAAGTACGCCGCTCTCGGCGTGCTGTTCGTCAATGTCTCGATCGGCGGCACCCTGACTTCGTTCGCCGCCCCGCCTGTGCTGATGGTGGCCTCCACCTGGCACTGGGATAGCGCGTTCATGGCTTCCACCTTCGGCTGGCGCGCCGCCGTGGCGGTGACCATCAACGCCACCGTGGTCACCGCCATGCTGCGCCGGCACATCGTCGACGCTCCCGCGCCGGCGCCGGGCGCGGTCGGGGTGCCGCCGCTGGTGAGCGCAATCCACCTGGCCTTCCTGGCGGCGGTGGTCGCTTTTGCCCACCATCCGGTGATCTTCATCGGCCTGTTCCTGTTTTTCATCGGCTTCACCCACGCCTACGACAAATACCAGAATCCCCTGATCCTCAAGGAAGGCTTGATGGTCGGCTTCTTCCTGGCCGGACTGGTGGTGCTGGGCGGCATGCAGCAGTGGTGGCTGCAGCCGATCGTCTCCAGCCTGGGACCGACCGCGCTGTTTTTCGGCGCCACCGCCTTGACCGCGATCACCGACAACGCCGCCCTTACATACCTCGGCTCGCTGATCGTGGGCTTGTCCGACCAGGCCAAATACATGCTGGTGGCCGGCGCGGTGGCCGGCGGCGGCCTGACCATCATCGCCAATGCCCCCAATCCGGCCGGCGCGGCCCTGGTGCGCGACGGCTTCGAGGACGAATCGATCGGCGTCGGCGGACTGCTGGCGGGTGCGCTGCCGCCGACCATCGTGGCAATGATCATGTTTCTGCTGTAGCCCATTTTGGTGCGCGGCTTGCGCTGCATCAAACCCGCGCGCCGTTATCAGGGCGACCATTTCTGTTCAGCTCGCTTGGATGGCAGGAAAACAAGTCTTGGTTTTTGAGCAAAAAAGCCCGTGTGCGCGGGCGCAACGACGCATTTGCTTATGTGGATTGTGTATAAGCCTGAATTGTGGGAATAAGCGAATTGCCTTAAAATACAGTGCTTTGCTATGGTCGGCGTAAGCCCCTCGCCACCGGCCCGCAGCACCCTTTTCACTGATAGGACTGTTATGACCCACGTTGTCACCGAATCGTGCATCAGCTGTCGTTACACCGATTGCGTCGATGTATGCCCGGTAGATTGTTTCCGGGAAGGCCCGAATTTTCTGACGATCGATCCGGACGAATGCATCGATTGCGCCGTCTGCGTGGCCGAATGTCCCGTCAACGCCATCTACGCGGAAGAAGATGTGCCGGCCGATCAGCAGCAGTTCATCAAGATCAACGTTGAACTGGCGCGCGCCTGGCCCTCCATCACCAAGACCAAACCGGCGCTGCCCGAAGCGGAGCAGTGGAAAGACGTCAAGGACAAGATCGATCAGCTGATCCGTTAAGCCAGCCAGCAGCCCTGCCGGACCGCCCTCGCGGCCCGGCATTTCAGGTTCGCGCCAGCAAGATCGTCTTCATCGTGGCACACTGTCGGCCATTCGCAGCAACGCTCCATGCACTGCTGCAAGCTGCACCCCACCCCAAAATCAACAGGAAGTAAGCGCATGACTATCATCGCCAACCATGAAGCAGGCAGCCTGGCTGCCAATAGTTCCTTTGCCGGCGCCATCGAGTCCGATGCCGTGATCATCGGCGCAGGCCCGGTCGGATTGTTCCAGGTGTTCGAGCTAGGCTTACTGGAAATTAAAGCCCATGTGATCGATTCGCTGCCGGCCGTGGGCGGTCAGTGCGTCGAACTGTATCCCGACAAGCCGATCTACGACATTCCGGCCGTGCCGGTGTGCACCGGCCAGGAACTGACCGACAACCTGCTCAAGCAGATCGAGCCGTTCGAGCCGACCTTCCACCTGAACCAGGAAGTGACCGTGGTGCAGCGCCGTGAAGACGGCCGCTTCAACGTCGAAACCTCGACCGGCACCCAGTTCATCACCAAGACCATCTTCATCGCGGCCGGCGTCGGTTCGTTCCAGGCGCGCACCATCAAGGTCGACGGCATCGAAGCGTTCGACGGCACCCAGGTGCACTACCGCGTCAAGGATCCAAGCCAGTTCGAAGGCAAGAACCTGGTCATCTGCGGCGGCGGCGACTCCGCGCTGGACTGGGCCCTGAACTTTGTGGGCAAGGCCGAATCGGTCGTGCTGCTGCACCGCCGCGAAGACTTCCGCGCCGCGCCGGCATCGGTCGCCAAGATGAAGGCGCTGTGCGAAGCGTACGAAATGCAGCTGATCATCGGCCAGGTCACCGGCTTCGATGAAAAAGACGGCAAGCTGAGCGAAGTCAAAGTGACCGGCGCCGACGGCGTCACCCGCCGCGTACCGCTCGACATGCTGCTGGTGTTTTTCGGCCTGTCGCCAAAGCTCGGCCCGATCGCCGAATGGGGCCTGGACATCGAGCGCCGCCAGCTCAAGGTGCAGAACACCGAGAAGTTCGAAACCAACGTGCCGGGCATCTTCGCCGTGGGCGACATCAACACCTATCCGGGCAAGAAGAAGCTGATCCTGTCGGGCTTCCACGAAGCGGCGCTGGCTGCCTTCGGCGCGGCGCCTTACATCTTCCCGGACAAGAAGATTCACATGCAGTACACGACGACATCGCCCAAACTGCACAAGATCCTCGGTGTCGAGACGCCGACCTTCGACTAAGAGTCGGTTACGGCAAGCTCGGCCGGATAAGTCTTACCGCCACAACAAATGCCCCGCTCAGCCGGGGCATTTTTCATGCTGCGTTAGGTAGCTCATAAACGAAGCGCACCGTTGTGTGTTAAAACGGTGTATCCAACACGCTTGGCTTGCCTGAAACTGACAGCCACGCTGAATTTCCAACAAGAATGCCAAATTGCAGTCACGCCTTTCAAATGGCCTATAATTAATCAGCACACCTTACGCAAACGATTGCAAGGCAACGATTACAACGAAGGAATATGTATGCTTTACCAATTGCACGAGATGCAACGCTCGTTCCTGACGCCACTGATGCAGTGGGCCGACGCGTCCTCCAAACTCTTTTCCAATCCAGTGTCCCCGTTCGCGCACACGCCGTTTGCGCAGCGTATCGCCGCTGGCTACGAGCTGATGTACCGACTCGGCAAGGATTACGAAAAACCGCCTTTCGACATCACATCGACCGTCATCGGCGGTGAAACTATCGGCATCATCGAGCAGGTGGTGGTCACCCGCCCATTCTGCCGCCTGCTGCATTTCAAGAAAGACCTGAACGACAAGGCCATCGAAAAACTCGAGCAGCCGAAGGTGCTGCTGGTCGCGCCGCTGTCCGGCCACCACTCAACCCTGTTGCGCGATACCGTGCGCGGGCTGCTCACCGGCCACGACGTGTACATCACCGACTGGACCGATGCGCGCATGGTCCCGCAGTCGGAGGGCGCATTCCACCTGGACGACTATATCTTCTACGTGCAGGATTTTATCCGCCTGCTCGCACCCGATCTGCATGTCATTTCGGTATGCCAGCCGACCGTGCCGGTGCTGGCCGCGATCTCGCTGATGGCCACCGCCAAGGATCCGAAGCTGCCGAAAACCATGACCATGATGGGCGGCCCGATCGATCCGCGCAAGTCGCCCACCGCGGTCAACGACCTGGCCATCGAAAAGCCGTTTTCGTGGTTCGAGAACACGGTGATCTACGCGGTGCCGGCCAACTATCCTGGCTTCGGACGCAAGGTGTATCCGGGCTTCCTGCAGCACGCCGGCTTCATCGCCATGAATCCGGGCCGCCACGCGCAGAGCCACCGCGAGTTCTACAACCACTTGGTGGCCGGCGACGATGAACCGGCCGAAGGCCATCGCCAGTTCTACAACGAGTACAACGCCGTGCTCGACATGCCGGCCGAATACTATCTGGACACCATCAAGACCGTGTTCCAGGAACACCGCCTGCCGAAGGGCACGTGGACTGTCGGCGGCAACCTGGTGCGTCCGCAAGACATCACCACGGTGGCGCTGTTCACGGTCGAAGGCGAACTGGACGACATCTCCGGCGCCGGCCAGACCCAGGCCGCGCATGACCTGTGCAGCGGCATTCCGGCCGAGATGCAGCAGGATTTCGTGGCGCCGAAATGCGGCCACTACGGCATTTTCTCGGGCCGTCGCTGGCGCGAAGTGATTTGCCCGAAGATCGGCGAGTTCATCCAGAAGCACGGCTGATCGCACGGCTGATTCCCGTTCTCTCCTGAAAATGCCGCGCATGGGACTAGTTCCCACGCGCGGCATTTTTTTCGCGCGTCGCGCTTCGCCGCGCGCCCGCAGCGCCGGTGAGGAAGCCGGGCGGCGACTATAATGTCGCTTTCCCACCCTGCATGCCCGCCGCCGCCGTGACCAAGACCCTGGCCGACCACATCGAAGACCTGCTGCCGCAGACCCAGTGCACCAAATGCGGGTACGCCGCCTGCCGCCCGTACGCCGAGGCCATCGCCGAGGGCACGGCCGACATCAACCAGTGTCCGCCGGGCGGCATCGAAGGCGTGGCGCGCCTGGCCGCGCTGTTGAAGCGCAAGGTCATTCCGATCAATCCGGCCAATGGCGTCGAGCGTGCGCGCCCGGTGGCGTTTATCGATGAAGCGCTGTGCATCGGCTGCACGCTGTGCATCCAGGCCTGCCCGGTCGACGCGATCATGGGCGCGGCCAAGCAGATGCACACCATCCTGCCGAGTTTGTGCACCGGCTGCGACCTGTGCGTGGCGCCCTGCCCGGTCGACTGCATCAGCATGATGCCGGTGACGGGCGAGCGCACCGGCTGGGCCGCGTGGTCGCAGGAACAGGCCGATGCCGCGCGCGACCGGCACGACTTCCGCACCGCCCGCCTGCGGCGCGAGCGCGAGGAAAACGATGCGCGCCTGGCCGCCAAGGCTGTCGCCAAGATGCAGGAAGTGACCGCGCAGCCGACCAACACGCCCGAGGAAATCGCCGAGAAGGAGCGCAAGCGCGCCATCATCGCCGCCGCCATGGAACGCGCGCGCCAAAAGGCGGCGCCGCCCGCAGAAGAATAATCGATGAATCCAGCCAAACGTTTTGAAATTTTCAGCCGCTTTCGCGCCGCCAATCCGCATCCGACCACGGAACTGGACTACACGACGCCGTTCGAACTCCTGATCGCGGTGCTGCTGTCGGCGCAGGCCACCGACGTGGGCGTGAACAAGGCCACGCGCCGCCTGTACCCGGTGGCCAATACGCCGGCGGCCATCCTGGCGCTGGGGATCGACGAACTCAAATCGTACATCCAGACCATCGGCCTGTATCACACCAAGGCCAAGAACGTGATGGCCACCTGCCAGATGCTGATCGACCTGCACGGCGGCGAAGTGCCGCATTCGCGCGAGGCGCTCGAAGCGCTGCCGGGCGTCGGACGCAAGACGGCCAACGTGGTGCTCAATACGGCCTTCGGCGACCCGACCATCGCGGTCGATACGCATATTTTCCGGGTCTCGAACCGGACCGGCATCGCTCCCGGCAAGGACGTGGTGGTGGTCGAGCAGAAGCTGCTCAAGTTCGTGCCCAAGGAGTTTTTGCAGGATGCGCATCACTGGCTGATTCTGCACGGCCGCTACACCTGCATCGCGCGCAAACCCTTGTGCTGGAACTGCATGATTGCCGATTTGTGCGAGTACAAGGCGAAGACGCTGGCGCCCGCGGTGAAGTAGCCGCTCGTTCCGGCGCGGGCCTGGCACGACGATTTTTGGAGACTCTCATGACGCAACACCCGGCTCACCAGAACTGCGCTGTACTGCGGGCCGTGCGCGCCGACATCACCACCTTGCAGGTCGACGCCATCGTCAACGCCGCCAACTCATCGCTGCTCGGCGGCGGCGGCGTCGATGGCGCGATTCACCGCGCCGCCGGACCGGAACTGGTGCATGAATGCCGCCTGCTCGGCGGCTGCAAAACGGGGGACGCCAAGGCCACCGAAGCGTATCGCCTTGCGGCGAAGTGCATCATCCACACCGTTGGCCCGGTCTGGCGCGGCGGCGCCAACGACGAAGCGGCGCTGCTGGCGAGCTGCTACCGGCGCGCCATCGGCATCGCCGCCGCGCGCGGACTATCGTCGATTGCCTTCCCGGCGATCAGCACCGGCATTTACGGCTACCCGGTGGCACTGGCCGCGGGCACCGCGGTGGCCAGCGTGCGCGCAGCGCTGCTCACGGCAGCAAGTCTTCGTGAAGTGCTGTTCTGCTGCTTTTCCGCCGACGACCTGGCGCTGTACCAAGACGAACTGCTCAAACGCTAGCCGTCAGGTCGGCGTGTCCACCTCGTCCCAATCGGCGTGCTGGAAGCGAATCAGCCAGTTGAGGGCGTGATGGCGTTCCATCACCACGTCGGCATCGGCGCCGAATTGCGCGCCGGTCTTTTTCAGGCGGATCTGGCGGATATGCCAGTGCAGGCGGTAGGTCTGGTCGAGCGCGTCGACAATCTCGCCGGCGCCACGCAGCTCGGGCCCGCGCATCTCGATCTGGCGCGCCACGGCGGCGGCGGTGTCGCAGGGCGCATCGGGAAACGGCAGCGCGTCGACCATGCCCAGCGCCCACTGCAGCACGTACAGGCTCTCGTAACGCCACAGGAACTGCGCGCACTCATGCTCGGACGGTGACTCCAGTGCCAGAAAGGTGCGTTCCGCCGGCGACAGGCTGTCGTCCGCCAGCGGCATTTTATCGAGCAAGGTGGCGACCGGCATCGGCTCGCCCGCGGCCACCGATTCGGCGCGCAAGGCTACCAGCAGCAAGGCGCGCGCGCGGCCGATGACCTCGTCCCGGTCGCGCAGGGTCAGTTCTTCTTCGCACGCCAGCGGCGGCAGGCTCGCTGGCACCTCGATTGAGCGCGCCGCCAGCGCCGCTTCGGTGGCGCTCTTGCGCGTCCACGCCTGCTCCGGGTACGGCACGCTCGCGCCGGCGGCGGCTAGGCCGTCGGCGACGTTGATCAGGATATGGCCGTCAGGATCGCGCACGTGGCCGTCGGGCGTAAACAGCAGCGCGTTCGATTCGCGCGCCCAGGCATGCAGCGCAGGCAGCTCGTCGTCGGCCACGGCCATGCTCAGGTGATGCTGCACGCGCTGCAGGTGCAGGATGACGTGGTATTTATCGCGCGTCATGGCTTCCGTGCCACGGCCGAACACATAGCCGCAGAAGGTATGCAGGTGCGTCAGCAGCTCGCCATCGGACAGGTCGCGCCGCCCTTGCAGCTCGTGCGCGAAGGCCGGCTGCGCGATCGTATGGCGCGTGCAGTAGACGTTGTACAAGGTCGTCTCGCCGGTGGGCGCGGCCGGGACGACGCTTTGCGGGCGGGTGAAGAAGCGCTTGAGTGAATTGATCATGTGGCTCGGTGAATCGGTGGCAAGAATGCCATGATACCGGGACGGCGCCGTTTTCGCCGGAACAACGCGATCTGCCGCCGACGGGACGCTAGTCCTCGATGGTCAGCACGTTGCCGCTGTCGTCCACGGTGGCGGCGACGCTGTTCTCGGCCGTGTCGCCCGCCGCGTTCTTGCCGCGGAAGGTGGTCCGCACGCTCATGCCCTTGCCGGTATCGAGAAAGGTGGTTTCCACGTGCGCGTAGCTGGCCGGGTTCATCATGGTGCGCTTGAGTTCCGCCTGCAGCTTGAGGTGCGCGCCGCTGCGCTTGTCGAACTGGCGCGCCAGCATGGCGTCACGGCCTTTTGCGGCGCTCACGCGCTTAGTCTCCGCCTGTTCGCGCGCGCTGGTCTCCTTCAGTTCCGCGTCGAGCACGGCCACCCTGCCGGCGTAGCGCGTGCTGGACGGATCGAGCGTCGCCAGGAGCTTGTACAGGGCCAGGCGCTGGCGCAGCGGCACCGCCGCTTCGTCCTTGAGGCCCGCTTCGGTTTCGGCGATCCGGATCGACAGGCGCAGTTTGTCGAGGTCGGGATCGGGCGTGCGCGCCGCGTGCTTGTCGATCAGCGCCAGCGCTTCGGTCAGCATGCCCTGGTCGCGCTTGGCGGCGATGTCGGCGACGATGGCCGGTTTGGCGGCGAGGAAGCGCGCCCGTTCGCCGGCGCGCGCCTTGGCCAGGGCTTGGGCGTCGTCACGCTCCTTCTGGGCCTCCGACTGCTCAAATACTTCCACGTTCTCGGAAATGCCGACCCACGCCTGCGCGATGAACAGCGCGACGAAGGCGGTGGCCATGCCGCGCCCGTACAGGTTCAAGCCGGTGCGGTCGATGATGAACTGGCGCGACGGCGGCGCGCACACCAGCATCGCGAGCAGGGTCACGAAAAACAGCAACACGCTGAAGGTGAACACGTAGTACAGGAACCCGAACAGCAGGAACACCAGCACGCCGATCCAGCCGAGGAATTTGAAGAAAAATTCTTTCATATGGAACGGCGCCGACGCCGATCAGAGCAGGACCAGGTTATCGCGGTGGATCAGCTCCGGGCCTTCCAGGAAGCCGAGCAGCTTTTCGATTTCGGACGAGGGCTTGCGCAGGATGCGGCGCGCTTCGCTGCTGGTGTAGTTGGACAGGCCGCGCGCCACTTCCGTGCCATCTTCGGCCAGGCAGGTGATGACGGCGCCGCGTCCGAACTCGCCGCGCACTTCGATCACGCCGATCGGCAGCAGCGACTTGCCCTCTTTCGACAGTTTCTGCACCGCGCCGGCGTCGAGCACCACCTTGCCGGCGGTGTGCAGATGGTCCGCCATCCACTGCTTGCGCGCGGTCAAGCGTCCGGTCTGGGCGCGCAGCTGGGTGCCGATCGCCTCGCCGGCGGCCAGGCGCGTGAGCACGTCGCTGTCGCGGCCCCAGGCGATGATGGTGTGCGCGCCCGATCCGGCGGCGCGCTTGGCGGCCAGGATCTTGGTCAGCATGCCGCCGCGCCCGATGCTGCTGCCGGCGCCGCCGGCCATTGCTTCGAGCGCCGGGTCGCCCGCCTTGCCCTCGGCGATGAGCACCGCTTGCGGGTCCTTGCGCGGGTCGGCGCTGAACAGGCCATGCTGGTCGGTGAGGATGACCAGGGCGTCGGCTTCGATCAGGTTGGCCACCAGCGCACCCAGGGTGTCGTTGTCGCCGAACTTGATCTCGTCGGTGACGACGGTATCGTTCTCGTTGATGATCGGGACCACGCCCAGGCGCAGCAGGGTGGTGAGCGTGGAGCGCGCGTTCAGGTAGCGTTCGCGGTCGGCCAGGTCGGCGTGGGTGAGCAGCACCTGGGCCGTGCCCAGGCCGTGCGCGCGAAAGCTGGTTTCGTAGATTTGCGCCAGGCCCATCTGGCCGACGGCGGCGCAGGCCTGCAGTTCGTGGATATCGGTCGGGCGCTTCTCGAAGCCGAGGCGCAGCATGCCTTCGGCGATGGCGCCGGAGCTGACCATCACGACTTCCTTGCCGAGGGCGCGCAGGGCGGCGATTTGCACGGCCCAGCGCGCGATGGCGGCGTGATCGAGCCCGCGCCCGTCATTGGTAACGAGCGAGGAGCCGACTTTGATGATGATGCGGGTAGCGGTCTGGATGACGGAGTTCATGGGGCAGCGGCTCTTAAGCGCGGGCGCAAGGCGAGCAGCAGGAGCCCTGCCGCCAGTTCGATCCCGCAAACGACTAACAACAATCCCTGGGGCAGGCCAATGGCAAACGCCGCGACAAAGCGGCCGGCCGGCTGCGCCAGGACGAACAATGCGGTGATATCGCCGAGGACAGGCTGGTCGGCCTGCCTTGCTGCCAGCAGCGCCAGGGCTGCTGTAGCTGCCCTCACGCCGACATACATGGCGAAGAACTGGCTGTAGCCGTTCACGCCAACAAGAAACACGCCCATGGCGATCGCCACCCGGTCCGGGTCCAGCAAAGCCGCTAATGCGGCCAGCGAACTGGCGAGGGCGATCAGGTTCAGAAGCTGCGCGCGCAGCTTCTGTCTAAGCATGGGTACTGCCAATTTTAGTCGAGAATCTTGAAGCGCGGATCGTCCGGATCGATCGACGCAATGCCGCGTGCTTCTTCGGTCATCTGCGTTTCTTCGGCGCGGTGCTCGCTCTTCTTGACGGTCTCGAGGTGCAGGTAGATGGCGTTGACCAGCTCCGGGCAGCCTTCATGGCTCAATGCCGAAATCTCGAACACAGGACCCTTCCAGGCCATGCGCTTGACGAAATCCTTGACCAGCTTCTTGCGGTCTTCTTCCGGCACCACATCGAGCTTGTTCAGGACGAACCAGCGCGGCTTGTCGACCAGCGACTCATCGTACTTTTCGAGTTCCTTGATCAGGGCCTTGGCTTCCTTGACCGGATCGACGTTGGTCTCGAACGGCGCCATGTCGACGATGTGCAGCAGCAGGCCGGTACGCTGCAGGTGACGCAGGAACTGGTGGCCGAGGCCCGCGCCTTCGGAGGCGCCTTCGATCAGGCCGGGAATGTCGGCGATGACGAAACTCTTTTCATGCGACACGCGCACCACGCCCAGGTTCGGGTGCAGGGTCGTGAACGGGTAGTCGGCGATCTTCGGCTTGGCGTTGGACACGGCCGTGATAAAGGTCGACTTGCCGGCGTTCGGCATGCCCAAGAGGCCCACGTCGGCCAGAACCTTCAGTTCCAGGCGCAGCTCGCGCCGTTCGCCTTCCTTGCCTTCGGTCTTTTGACGCGGGGCGCGGTTGGTGGAGGACTTGAAGTGGATATTGCCCCAGCCGCCCTCGCCGCCCTTGGCCAGCAGTTCGGTCTGGCCGTGCTCGGTCAGGTCGGCGATGATCTCGCCGTTGTTGTTATCGACGATCAAGGTGCCGACCGGCATGCGCATGTAGATGTCTTCCGCGCCCTTGCCGTAGCAATCCGCGCCGCGTCCGGGCTCGCCGTCCTTGCCCTTGTGCATTTTGGAGTAACGGAAGTCGACCAGGGTGTTGATGTTGCGATCCGCAACCGCCCAGATGGACCCACCCTTGCCGCCGTCGCCGCCGTCCGGGCCGCCGAAAGGCCGGAATTTCTCGCGACAGAACGATGCGCAGCCATTGCCGCCGTCGCCAGCGATGACCTCGATTTTTGCTTCGTCGATAAACTTCATATTTTGTGCCGCCCTAAAACTAAAAAGGCTCTACCGTGGGCAGAGCCTTTCAATGGAAGGCTTGCGCCTTACAAATGTGCGCCATGACAGCGCGGATACAACTTACGCTGCGACTGCTGCTGGAGCTGGGTCGTTAGCAACAACGGTAACGAACTGCTTCGAGCCTGCACCCTTGACAACGAACTTCACCTTGCCGTCGACCAGCGCGAACAGGGTGTGATCCTTGCCGGTGCCGACGTTTTCGCCTGCGCGCACTGGGGTGCCGCGCTGACGGATGATGATGCCGCCGGCATTGATGGTCTGGCCGCCGTAGACTTTAACGCCAAGGCGTTTTGATTCTGAGTCACGGCCGTTGCGCGTTGTGCCGCCGCCTTTTTTGTGTGCCATTTAAATACTCCTGGATAGCTGGTTACTTTGGACTGATCTAGCCGGGCTCATTGAGCCTGGCACACGGAATTAACCGTTGATCGAAACGATTTGAATTTCGGTGAAATTCTGGCGATGGCCCTGATGCTTTTGGTAGTGCTTACGACGACGCATCTTGAAAATCTTCACTTTATCGTGACGACCGTGTGCCACAACAGTTACCAGTACCGTTGCACCTTCGACCAATGGCGCACCAAACTTGATGGTGTCGCCCGCGCCTACTGCGAGAACTTGATCGATGGTGAGTTCGGAACCAATGTCTGCCGGTATCTGTTCTACTTTAAGTTTTTCGCCAGCGACAACTTTGTATTGTTTGCCACCGGTTTTTATGACCGCGTACATGATAGGAAACCTCATCAAATGTTAAAAAATTCCCTGGCCGGAGCCGGGGGAACCGCAGATTATACATGGATTGGTTTTTTTCGTCAAAAGACATGCACAAGGCCACAGGTTCGTGGTATGTCGACAACTACAAGGCGCTGCGCCGGCCGGCGGCGGGCTGTACGTATAGGCGGGCGTAACCGTTGAGCATGGGACGGAAACAGGCGGGGTGTCGTATAATCGCCGCACCTAACGTCCATTGCAGGTTCGCCTTGTCCGCCGCCATCTTACACGCACAACAAAATACCATCGCCCAATCGATCGCTCCGGACATGGAGGCAGTCAACACGGTGATCCGCGAGCGCCTGCATTCCGAGGTCAGCCTGGTCAACCAGATCGCCGAGTACATCATCAGTGCCGGAGGCAAGCGCATCCGCCCCGTGCTGGTGCTGCTGGTGGCGAACGCCTACGGCTACAAGGGCACGGCCCACCATGAACTGGCGGCCGTGGTCGAATTCATCCACACCGCTACCCTGCTGCACGACGACGTGGTCGACGAATCGTCGATGCGGCGCGGGCGCCAGACCGCCAATGCGCTGTTCGGCAATGCGGCATCGGTGCTGGTGGGCGACTTCCTGTACTCGCGCTCGTTCCAGATGATGGTGGGCCTGAACAATATGCGCGTCATGCAGATCCTGTCGGACGCGACCAACGTGATCGCCGAAGGGGAAGTGCTGCAGCTGCTCAATATGCACGATCCGGATGTCACGCAGGAAAGCTACCTGAAAGTGATCCGCTCCAAGACAGCCAAGCTGTTCGAGGCGGCGGCGGAACTGGGTGCGCTCATTTCCGGCGCCAGCGATGACGAGATCAGCGCGGCCGGCGAATATGGCCGCTCGCTGGGTACGGCCTTCCAGCTGATCGACGACGTGCTCGACTACGCGGGCGACGCCAGCGAAATCGGCAAGAACGTCGGCGACGACCTGCGCGAAGGCAAGCCGACCTTGCCACTGATCTATCTGATGGAAAACGGCACGCCGGAACAGCGCGAACTGGTGCGCAACTGCATCGAGCAAGGTGACGAGCAGCATTTCGACGTCATCCTGGCCGCGGTGACCAGCAGCGGCGCCCTGGACTTCACTCGGCGCGAGGCGGAAATTGCCGCCAAGCGCGCGGCGGACGCCATCGCCGGTTTGCCGGACAGCGTGTACAAACAAAGCTTGATGCAACTGTGTACCTTCGCAGTTGACAGGAACCACTGAGCGGCATAATTTAATACCTGTGATCTGACCACCCGTCGGGGTGTGGCTCAGCCTGGTAGAGCGCTGCGTTCGGGACGCAGAGGCCGGAGGTTCGAATCCTCTCACCCCGACCAATATTTCCTTATTTTTTTACCGAGATACGTTCGAAGGTTTTTCAGCGATACGTCGTGTAGGCACCTTCTGTGCCAAATCTGTGCCACCAACCCGCCCCCAGCAATTCACCCTCATCGGCCCGTCACATCCATAGAGAGGGATTTCGCTCTACAAGATGCCGCTCCCCTCCTCCGGCCCTCTCAATGCCTCCACGCGAATTGCCCTGCGAATTCTACCTGCCGGACCCCACGGTTGACTGCTGTTCGCGTAGCGACGTGGCAGATAGCCAAGCGCGTTAAATCAAGCGTTATCCCCACAATGTGCGATTAATCGAGCATACGTGGACAGGCATCACCCACGCGAGTATGATGCTCGTTAAATCGAGTTTTGACTCTTTAACGGATGATTTGACGAACATGAAAGTACGACAGTCGGCCGTGCTCAGCACGCACCTCGCGCAAGAAGTTGTCCACCTCGGACAACTTCTTGCGCGATTGCGCCACGCGCGTCATGTCAAGCAGGCCGATGCGGCTCTGCGGGCCGGGCTATCACGCAATACGGCCTACCGCATAGAGAAGGGCGACCCTGGCCTGGCGATTGGACAGGTGCTACGGTACCTGGAAGCGATTGCGCCAGGGACCACACTGACAAGCCTGCTGCTGGAGTCCGACCCGGCGCTTGTTTCCCTGCAAGCGAGGGAATCGACGAAGCGCGTACGAGACCTCAGTGCTGCGGAACTCGACGGCTTGAACTTTTAGAACCTGCCGCCGCAACGGTCAGGCCTGTCATCTAAAGCGGGATTGCGATGGCTGTCAAAGAACTGAAGCTGATGACCTTCGCGTACCTGGGCGAAAGCTGGGCACCTTGCGGGCAGCTCACGATGACCGAGCAGGGCCCTGAGCTGCTGGCATCGAGTTTCGCCTACGGTCTGAACTACCTTGATCGTGCAGATGCCATAGAGGTTGACCCTGTCAGCTTGGCTATCCGTGGGCCGCAGTCCATCAAGGGCAAGTTACTACTGCCCGTCAACAACCTGGTGAGCTTCGGCGGCATCCGCGACGCCGCCCCGGACGCCTGGGGGCGCCGGGTTATCGAGGCCAAACTCAAAGTACCCGCAAACAGCCTGCCGGAGTCGCAATACCTACTCCATGCGGGCAGCGAAAGGGTCGGCGCGCTGGATATTCGCGCCAACATCAAGGACGAGCCAACGGGCGCCGCTGGCAGCGTTCACGCGCTGGCATACTTGATGGAGGCTGCCGAGCGCATCGAGGCCGGCGAGGACGTCCCGGCCAACCTTGAATACATCTTCATGGCTGGTTCGGCGCTTGGCGGCGCCCGGCCCAAAGCCTCTGTGCGCGACGCGGGCGGCTCCCTGTGGCTCGCAAAATTTCAAAGCAAGAATGACGCCTTCGACATCCCTGCGGCCGAGTGTGCTTCATTGGTGCTCGCACGGGAGACGGGCTTGAACGTACCCCCTGTAAACACGCGTATCATCGGCGACCGCCGCATCATGATGATTCGACGCTTCGACCGCTACTGGCTGGCGCAGGGGGCGCAGCCCACCGTGGCAACGGACTTGATGCACTTGCCTGCCGACGGCTTGACCGAGCGCCGCATGGGTTTCGTGAGCGGCCTGACCCTGGTGGGATGCGACGAGACGCAATCGCGGACAAAATCCTATGCCGACCTGGCCCTCGCCATACGCAAGTACTGCCATCCGAGCGTGATTCGAGCGGACAACGAAGAGCTCTTCAAGCGGATGGTGTTTAACATCTTCGCAAGCAACGATGACGACCACTTGCGAAACCACGGATTTCTCTGGGACCCTCGGCTGCCCGGATGGCGTCTCAGTCCTCTCTACGACGTGCTGCCGCGGCCTGGCCTCGCTACCGAGCGCTACCTTCACTTGGGCATTGGCCCGCAGGGTCGCCTCGCGACGCTCGACAATGCGCTGGGGGGGCATGCCATGTTCTCGTTGAGCCTGCCCCGCGCTTGCGCGCTGGTTGGCGACGTGTGGCGCGTGGTTCGGGAGTGGAAGGTGTCGTTCGAGCGCTCAGGCGTCGCGGCCGATGACATCGCCAAGATTGCGCCTGCGTTCAGGCACTTGGACGACATCAGCACGGCGGGCACGCGCAAACTGTTGCCCTGATGAGCCCCGCGCGGTGCATCCGCGCAGGCTGGGTGCGGGCCAGGCGGCATTCGGCGTTTTTGCGTGCATTCAGACTATCTTCCGGATCGAACACACTGTATCGAACCACGCCTGCATTCCCACCAACGGCTGCGGATTGATCGGCAGGATCGCATTGATATTCACGCCGCTACCGCGTCCGCCATGCTTCTCGTCCCACCATAAGCCGAACTCCAGGTCGTCGACCGCCGGCGCCGGCCCGAACGATTGCGCCGCATCCGGCGCCAGCCCTTTGGCCGCAACCTCCACGCGCCGCCCGCGCTCACCCTCGCAAGAGCGTCCACCCGTGATCCCGCCCAGCGAATTGGATACCGCCACCACCCGCGGATGAATGCCCTTGGTGACGAATGCCTTCACCGTCGCCGAGCCCAGTATCTCGCCCGTGCCCCGGTACGCCTTGTCCCCCACCGCGCCACTGAGCGGCCGATACGTGGTCAGCTCCACCGTGTCGCCGGTCTTGATACCCAGCTTCTTCGCGGTCGCCGCATGAATCCACATCGGATTGTCATGCACGATCTCGGCCAGATACTTCTGCGACGCGGTCCTGCCCTGCGTGTGGACGTTCCATTTGAACGTGGTCAGGATCAGGCGATCGGCCGCCAGGCCCACGTGCGACGGGACCTGATGGAAGGTCGGCAGCCCGTCGTCAACCATGCCGATCGTCGCAGCCACCTTCGCCACTTCGGGCGCATGGATCTCGAACTTGCGCGACGGCGTCGTGAAGCCGCGTACCGGTACCTCGCCCACCATCAGCCCGATCGCCTTTTCCTTGCCCTTGTCGTCCGCCTTGTAGATCACGCGGGTTTTCTCGTCCACGCGGCTTCCTTCCACCAGCGCCGCGGCGAGGGGTTTGCGATACACCTCGTACGGTTTCGGCGCCGCGCTATCGACGTACACGCCATAGTGCTTCATGTAGTCGAAGCCGTCCTTGAATACCTTCCCGTCCGCGCCCCTGGTCGGCAGCTTCGAACATTGATGCCGCACAAAGTCTTCGTGCTTGCCGAACTTGAAGTACTTCGCCTGCTCGGGACCGAGCCGTTTGCCGATCTCGAACAGGACATCGGCAAAGCTGGTCGCGCTACCGGGCGGGGTCACCATCGGCTGGCGCAGCGTTACAAAATGCTGAAGCTCCATATTGTTACGGATGTCCATGCCCCAGCGTTCCAGGTAGGTCGCATCGGGCAGAATCATGTCGGCGTAGTGCGCCATTTCGGAATACACCACATCCGAACAGGCGTGGAAGGGAATCAGCTTTTCATCCTTGAGGACATCGACGGTCGTGCTTCGCCCTTCCGGCCAGGTCATCGGTGCGGCGATTGTATAGCTGAGGTAGACATCCAGCTTGGCGCGCCCCTGGCGCAAATAGTCGAACACGACCTGGCCGACCTTCATCTTTTGCCAGCGGTTCGCCAGCGGCCACTCCGGCGGGTCTTCCAGGTCGGTCCTGATGGTCGGCTTGGGCGGCCTTGGCTCCGGGGCAGGATAGCGCGCCGGAGACAGCTTTTCATCGAGACCGTAGCAATAGCCGCCCTCCTTCGCGACCGAACCCACCAAGGCATTGAGCATGACGACCGCGCGCTCGGCATTAAAACCGTTGTAATGCGCGCCCGTGCCACGATTGGTGAAGGCCGCCACCGCTGGCCGCTTGCGCGCGAATTCCAGCGCCAGCCGGGTGATGTCGGCCGCCGCTACACCCGACAGCTTCGCCGCCCATGCTGGCGTACATGGCGCCAGCCAGGTGCGGATGGTGTCCAGCCCTGGCTGCACGAATTTGTCGATAAAATCCCGATCGACTTCATTCTCGCGCACGATCACGTGCGCCATGGCCAAGGCAATGGCGCCTTCCGTGCCCGGAAACGGCTGATGCCATTCGTCGCTGCGCCCGGCCGTGTTGGACAGCCTCACATCGAACGTGACCAGTTTGGCCCCGTGGTCGTAGCGGGCCTTGACCACGCGCGACACCAGGTGCAGTCCCCCCTGGTGCGCTTCATAAAAATTGGAGCCGAAGTTAAGGAAGTAGGTGCAGCGCTCCGCATCGATCGATTCCCAGTCCGTCTCGCCGAGCGATACGTAATTGGCCGCGCGCTTGTTCGACGAACAGATCGCGCGGTGATTGAGCAATACCGGCGTGCCGATGGCGTCGAGGAAGCGGCCGATCTCCGCCTCGATGCGCGAGCGGCCCTGGTGGATGCACACGCGTTCCGGGTGGCCGGCATCGACACTGGCGCGAATGCGGCGGGCAATCTCTTCGTACGCTTCTTCCCAGGTAATCCGCTTCCACAGGCCCGACCCACGCTCGCCGGCGCGCTTGAGGGGGTATAGCAGGCGCTCCGGATAATCGTTGACGTTGGGGCCGGACTGGCCCTTGGCGCACGTCATGTGGCTGCCCATGTTCGGGTCGAGCGGATTGCCTCGGATCTTGATCACCTTGTTATCTTGCACAAAGCCTTCAATGCCACACACCGTGGAGCAATTCAGGCATACGCTGGTGACGCGCGTGGCCGTCTTGTAGTTGTTCTTGATCTTGCGCTGTTTGCCGTTTGCCACCGGCCGGTACGCCATCGCCTGCGCGGTCGACGGGTTAAGGAGAATCAGTTCGCCAACGCCGAGCGTCGCCATCGACCCAATGCCGTTCCTGATGAATGATCTGCGGTCCATGTTCTCAGCCTTTCTTCACGGTGGAACGAGCGAATGTCGATTGCAACTGGCTCCAGGTGTCGACTTCATACGAGAACGGGTCGTGGTTGCGGCCCTTGGGGATTTTCTTTTCCATGGCGCGCGGGGCAACCGTGCCGATGCCGCGGTATTTGACGGCGGGCCTGGTCTTCTCTTCGGGTTTCAGCACCGACAGTTCCTTGCCGTGCCGTCGGTTGAACGCGTTGATGCGGCTGGCCGGGTCATTCAGGTCGCCGAAGGCGAATACATCGGCCGGACACACTTCAACGCAGGCGGGCAGCAGGTCCGCCTCCAGCCGGTGCGAGCAGAAGTCGCATTTGTCGGCCAGCTTGGTCACCGGGTCCTGGTGGATCGCGCCGTAAGGGCAGGCTTTGATGCAGGAGCGGTCGCCGTCGCATTTGTCCTCGCTGATGCGCACAATGCCGTCGGCGTCGCGCGTGATCGCGTCCTGTTCGCAGGCGATCAGGCAGGGCGCGTCCTCGCACTGCATGCATAGCGTCGGTAAAAAAGCACGCTTCATCGTTTCCTTCTTGTTGAAAGGATTGATGGCAGTGAAGTCGTAGTAATACACCTTGGTGCGAAAATTTCCTAGTGGAACTGAGTTTTCGACTTTGCAAGCCACGGAGCAGGCGTGGCATCCGATGCAGCGTTCCAGGTCAAGCGCCATGCCCCATTTGGGGGCGGTTGCGGTAGGTGCGGTCATCGTCGTTCCAATCGGAAAAGGATCTCATTTAACCACCATCGCGATCATTAACGCACCCGATTGGCGCCAGAAGAACGCGGGACGCAGGGTCCGCACTGCCGCTGACTGATTTCATAATGCTAATACGCAGTTTTGACGATTGCGGCGCCGATGCATCTCTTTCAGAATGGGAACAGCCTTATTCCTTACGTCCTGCGAGAGAGCGAAACATGAGTCCAAAGAACATCGGCGTAGTCCTGCTGAGTGCCATATTGGCGTTGCCGCTGGCAAGCCTGGCACAAACGCGCGTGATTGAACTCGATGCCAACGCCATCGCGGGACGCTTTGACCCGGCCTTCAACTTTTCCATCGGCGCCGGCCGGGCCAATGAAGGATTACGCGCCGACTGGCAGCAACAGCTCGCCCAGGTCAAACGCGATGCGGGATTCAAATATATCCGCATGCACGGCCTGCTCTCAGATGACATGGCCGTGTACCGCGTCGACGCGCAGGGCAAGGAACACTACAACTTCCAATACGTCGACGCGCTGTACGATTATCTCCTGAGCATCGGCATCAAACCCTTCGTCGAACTGGGCTTCATGCCATCGCAGATGGCCAGCGGCGACAAGACCGTCTTCTGGTGGCGCGGGAACGTCACCCCGCCGAAAGACTATGCTGCCTGGGAACGCCTGATCAAAGCCCTGACCGAACACTTCACCGAACGCTACGGTGCGCAAGAAGTGGCCAGCTGGTATTTTGAAGTGTGGAACGAACCGAACCTGGACGGCCTCTGGGTCGCATCGCGGGACGACTACTTCAAGCTGTACAGCCATGCCGCGCGCGCAATCAAGAGCGTCGACGCCAGGTACAAGGTCGGCGGCCCCGCCACCGCCGGCGCCGCATGGATACCGGAAATGATCGCTTACTGTGCAAGCAATGCGGTGCCGCTCGATTTCGTCAGCACGCACACGTACGGCGTCAATCAAGGCTTCCTCGACGAATACGGCACCACCGGCACGGTGCTCAGCAAAGAAAATGGCGCGGTCAGCGACGACGTGCTCAGGAACCGCAAGGAAATCGCGGCATCGGCCATGCCCAAGCTGGACCTGCATTACACGGAATGGAGTTCGTCGTACACGCCGGCCGATCCAACGCACGACAGCTACCACCAAGCCGCGTACATTCTGCAAAAGCTCAAGCAGGTCGGCGGCGCGGCGCAATCGATGTCCTACTGGGTGTTCACCGATATCTTTGAAGAAGCCGGGCCGCGCATCGAAGCCTTTCACGGCGGCTTTGGCCTGATGAATACCCAGGGGATCAAGAAGCCCGCGTATTTTGCCTACCAGTTTCTCAACCAGCTTGCGCCGACGGCACTGAAAAACAGCGACAGCCACTCGTTCGCCACCACCGACGAACGGGGCAACGTCCAGCTGCTGCTGTGGGATTACACGCGCACGCTGCCGGAGGGTGTCAACAATCAGCAGTATTTCATCAAGGACTTGCCGCCCAAGGATAAAGGCCAGGCCGAGGTGAATATGCGCGGACTGAAAACCGGCAGCTATACGATGAAGATCTCCACGGTCGGCTACAAGCGCAACGATGCATTCACCGCCTACATCGGCATGGGTTCACCGAAACAGCTGGGAAAAAGCCAGGTCGCGACCTTGAAATCGCTCGCCAGCGGCAAGCCTGATGAGCAAAAAACGGTGCGCGTGGGCGCCGATGGGCGTTTCAGCATCAAGCTGCCCTTGCGTGAAAATGACGTGGTTCTGCTTGAACTGAGTCGCCGCAAGTAAGCGCGAGTAAATCGGCATCCCATTAGTACCCGGCCGCCCATCGTCCGCAAGGTGAGCGTGCAGCCGCCCATCCCCGCGCCGCCCGCCGATATCTTCAGCCTCGTGCGTTACGATGCCGCCCCCGGCACCGCCGAAACCTCGACGCGTTACCGCGCCGTCTTTTCGCTTGGCCCGGTCGATGAAATCGACGGCTACGGCGGCCGCTTCACGAGCTTCAATCCCGCCAATCCGCGCGAAGCCGCGTTGCGCTCACCCGGTCGCTGGCTCGAATCGGTACGTTCGCCCGTGTTTGTGATCGAAGGCGCGGGCGGCAATATCGACTCGCTTCAAGCCACGCGCAACCCGCGAATCCGCTTCGTTCCAGTGCCGGGCGCCGATCACTTCAACGTGCTGGCGCCAGCGAACCGCGTGATCGCGCAGAAGATCCTGCGCGACAGCGGCACGGCCACCAACATCACGCTGTCGGCGACAGAAATCACCACGCAGTAAGCGCCCTGCCGCACGCGGATCAACCATCCCGGGCAGCTTGCCGGCGCCGCTCCTTGCAGCGGCGCGAGTCTGCCGACAAGGTCATTCACCACCAGCCAAACTGCCCCAGGCGCCCATTGCGTTCCGATACAAATTGTCTTCCATGATATGGTTTGTTAGAATTCATCTTGTTTTTTTAATATTGCACACATCCCCGGGCCCCATCAAACCCGGGGGACTGACCTGGAACCAGCCATCGCCATGCATGCCAAGAAACCGCCGTGCGCCGCTTCGCAATGAATGACGCCGCCCGCCTCGCCGTGCTGGCCGCCTGCTTGCTGGCCGTGCCAATGGCGTCCGCGGCACCGCTGCCGGTGCAACCGTCCGCACCGCAGCGCTGCCCCGCCGTCACGGCACAACCCACGGTCGACGACAAAGCCCCCGCGCCGGGCGCCCCACGCATCTTCGCCTCCCTCGGCAAGGAGCGCCACGCCGCGCTGAAAAAAGTCCTGGCCGCCGGCGACAATCCGAATGCATGCCATGGCGGCGTCACGCCCCTGATAAAGACGGCGTCCAGCGGCGACGTCGACGCCATCCACATGCTGCACCAGGCCGGCGCAGTGCTCGATGCGCCGCGAAGCGCCCACGGAGGCACGGCACTGCACGCGGCGCTCGATGCCGGCCAGTGGCCCGCCGCCAGCGCCCTGCTCGAACGTGGCGCCGATACGCGTCAGCGCGACGACGACGGCAACACAGCCTTGCACCACCTGGCCAACAGCGCCCACCACGCGGACGTGCGCGCGCAAGCCGCGCTGGCCGACATGATGCTCAAGCTGGGCGCTGCGATCGACCAAACCGGGGCGCAAGCGACCACGCCGCTGATGCTTGCCATCGAAGCCGGCAATCTCGAACTGACCGCTATGCTGGTGGACCATGGTGCCGACCCAGCCCTGCGTAACGCGCGCGGCGAAAACGCGCTGGCCATCGCGCGCCGGCGCGCCCTGCCCGCCATTGTCGCCATGCTGGAGCGCTGCATCGGCCGGCGTCCGCCGCGCTGCGCCAACAACAGCACGCCGCCGCGCTACTCGACCAAATAGCACCACGCCGATTACTTATTGACTCCCCAGAAAACGGATATAGCGCATGAGCGAGAACACAGCAGCAAGCAGCACCGAGCCGGCGCCCCGCGTCGGCATCCACGAAGGCAGCATCGGCCTGCCTCCGGGCTACCAGGACAACACCACCAATATCTTCGTGCCGGCCGACCTGCAGAACCAGCCCAACCTGAGCATCGCGCGCGACTGGCTGGCCGAGGGCGAAACCCTCACCACGTATGTCGACCGCCAACTTGGGCTGCTCAAGGCGCGCATGCCCGGCCACAAGCTGCTGGCACGCGCGCCGGAGCGCCTTGGCTCGCATCAGCCGGAAATGTCGGGCGAACGGATCGAGGCGCAGTACAAGAACGGAGCCCAGACGATCCGCCAGCGCCAGGCCGCTTTTTTGATCGGACCGAAACGCGCGCTGATCCTCACCGCCGCCAGCGCGCGTCCGTTCGACGAACGTTTCGAGACCCTCTGGCGCACTTGGCTCGACAGTTTTGCGCCGCCCGCCAGCGCCGATGGAGACGCGGCCCCAGCCGACGCGTAAAAACCCGACGTCATGCCGCCATGCTCGAAGCTGGCCGCATTACCGGCCTCATTGCCCACACCAGCGCATCATATTCCTCCGCGCAGGGCAGACAAAATAAGCGCACGCGTTCGATCGCATGCGGGGGCGAAAACCGCTATCCCGCCCGACCGGCAAACATTCCCCACCGATTGCGCAGGCAGCGCCCGTACGCTTTCGCCACCGCCACCTTTCCTTGCGCTGTTCTCAACGTAACGGTGCAAACGAAAGGATCGCCCTGATATTCCATGGAGATTGCGCCCTCGGGTGCTTCTGCATTGAACTGTATGCATACATTCGCATCCGCAAGCTCATCGGACGCTATGCCCTTGTCAGCCAGCGCCCGTTGCAAAAACACCGCGTAGTTTTTAGCGACCTGGCAGACGCTGCGAGTGGACGGTATCGCAACACCATCGAGCAATTGCAGCTGGACAGCATCATCCGGCGCACTGGCGTCCTTGTACAGTTCTCCGAGCGCCCAGTAGCCGCCCACATCGTTATTGCGGCTGATGAAGGACTGGGATACGCCCGCGGCCACATGATTGAACGTTTTAAGTTTTGTCATCCATCCACGTCTGAAAGAGCTCAAACAGGCAGCATAGCGCATCACATCGGGGCTGCAATCTCCGGCTGCATTTGCCCCTTTATTCATATTGATATACGGATACGTCATATTGCCCAACGACATCACTGGTGCGAATAATGCATATTGACGCAAAATCGGAGTTATTTCCCGCCGTGATATGAGGCATCATAAATCAAAATTTTCTTTATACCTTGGACTCTCTTATACTGCACTGCAACAACGCAATTTAATCCCCAGGAGAGTTCCAAATGAGCAGCGCCACCTACACCCAACCGACGAACCAAAGCTTCCGCCATTACCTGACCGACGTCAGCAATGCGGCGCGTGCCTTTGCTGCAGCGCTGTTTGCCGCGCAAGAGCGCCAGTTCATCGCGCAGGAAGTAGCGGTCAAGCCGACCCAGAACGACCGAGCGCGCATGCGCAGCCATCGCAAGCTGATCGTCATGGCAAATGCTTACCAGCACATGCATCCTAGCCTGGCGGCTGAACTGCGCAATCTGGCTTCGCGGGGTTGATTATGGAAGTCATCGAATACCTCCCGGGCGCGCTGGCAGCGATTGCGTTGGCCGTTCGCATCGCCATCTTCTTCCGCGATGGCCCGGAGCCAGAGCAAGACCAGCAAGACGTTTAAATCTCACCGGCCGCGCTCGTGGCCGGATGTTTTTCCGCGCTGCCACCGCTGCAGCGCACCCCCTTCCCCTCCTCCGCCTCGATCCCGGCATTCCCAGCCCTGAACAACTGACCTGGACATATTATATTCTGTGATATATTATCCAGATTGATATTGACGGTTGTCGCCGTGCCCATGCCCATGCTGGAAAATTCACTCGATCTCGAACGCTTCGCCGCTGGCGCGGACCAGGCGTGCGCGCTGTTAAAAGTGCTGGTCAACCGCGACCGCCTGCTGTTGCTGTGCCAGCTGTCGCACCAGGAGCGCAACGTGGGAGAGCTGGAACAACTGACCGGCGTTCGCCAGCCGACGCTGTCGCAACAGCTCACCGTGCTGCGCAACGAACAACTGGTCAGTACACGGCGAGCCGGCAAGCAGATTTTCTACTCGCTCAGCAGCGCGCAGGCCAGCGCAGTTATGGATGTGCTGTATCAGCAGTTCTGTTCACCGCCTCCGGAGAAAAAAGACGATGCCACCGCTTAGTCCTGACCTTGTCCGCGCGCTGGCTGGCGGCGCGCTGATCGGCCTCGCCGCCGCCATGTTCCTGTTGCTAAATGGCCGCATCGCCGGCATCAGCGGCATCCTCGGCGGACTGCTGCGTCCGGTTCGTAGCGAACTCGGCTGGCGCATCGCCTTTCTCTTCGGACTGGTGCTCTCCCCTCTGGTGTTCGTGCTGTTCGCTCCCCTGCCCCAGGTGCACGTCGAAGCCGGCAAGGCGAGCCTGATCGTGGGCGGTCTGCTGGTCGGACTGGGCACCCGCTACGGTTCCGGCTGCACCAGCGGGCATGGCGTGTGCGGCATCGCGCGCCTGTCGCCCCGCTCGCTGGCCGCGACCGCCGCCTTCATGCTGGCCGGCTTCGTCACCGTCTTCGTGCTGCGCCATCTGTTGGGATCGGGAGCCTCATGAAATACGTCAGCGCAGCGTTCGTCAGTGGCCTGGTCTTTGGGCTTGGCCTGATCCTGTCGGGCATGACCGATCCGGCCAAGGTGATCGGCTTTCTCGACCTGGCCGGCGACTTTAATCCCGCACTGGCGTTTGTGATGGCCGGCGCCATTCCGGTAGCGGCGATCGCCTTCCGCATCGCGGCGCGGCGTTCGACGACGCTATTGGGCGGAACAGAGCACCTGCCCGACTCGCGCAAGCTCGACCGGCGCCTGCTGACCGGCGCGCTGACCTTCGGCGCGGGCTGGGGCGTGGCCGGCTACTGCCCCGGCCCCGCGCTGGCATCGCTGGCGACCGGCGGCAGCGATGCCCTGGTTTTCGTCGCGGCCATGCTGGGCGGGATGCTCCTCTTTGAATTGATCGAATCGATCCGCAAGGCACGCCGCGTGCGATAGGCCGGGTGCGCAATGTTGTGCGGCGGCGCCAACCCGCCAGCCGCCCACACCCACCGCGCCTGCGCTAGAATGCGATCCTGCAACTTCTCGCATTTCCTTTCATTTCCTCTCGAACTGTATTTACCATGCGCCTATTTGTACTACCCCTCCTGGCCGCGATGTGGGCGATCCCCGCCGTCGCCGCCACGCCCATCAGCCTCGATCAGGCGATGGCCCACCCCGACTGGATCGGCACGCCGGCGGAAACCGCCTGGTGGAGCTGGGACGGCAAGCAGGTGTTTTACAAACAGAAGCGCACCGGTTCGCAACTGCGCGACATCTACCAGGCCGCGCCCGGAAAACCACGTTTGGTTGGCGACGCCGAACTGGCCAATCTGGACAGCGATAAGGTCATCTACAACCGCGAGCGCACGCGCTCCATCATGCTGCGCAACGGCGACCTGTTCGAGCGCGATCTCAAAAGCGGCGCACTGACCCAGATCACGCGCGGCAGCAACGGCCTGGCCGCGCCCCAGTATTCCGCCGACGGGCGCAGCGTGCAGTTCCGCGTCGGCCATGAATGGCTCGGCTGGAACCGCGCCGACCGCCTGATCTCGCCGCTGGCTGCGGCGCACGCCACCAAGGCCCCCGCCGCCGCGCCGGACGCCGACAACCTGCGCGACCTCCAACTGCGCCTGATCTCCACCCTCAAGCGCCAGAAGGACGACCGCGACGCGAGCCGCGACCGCGCCGAGCAGGAACGCCGCGCCGATCCCACGCGCGCACCGGCGCCGATCTACCTGGGCGACAAAGTCGTCATCGACGGCAGCGCCCTGTCGCCGGACGGCCGCTGGCTGCTGCTGGTAACCGCACCCAAGGCCACCGACAAGGGCCGCATCGGCAAGCTGCCGCGCTACGTGACCGAATCGGGCTACGAAGAATTCGACGACCAGCGTCCGCGCGTCGGCCGCAACGCACCGGTTTCGCACACCCTGAAGCTGGTCAACCTGGCCACGCGCGAGATGCGCGATTTGTCCTTCGACAGCCTGCCCGGCATCGGCGTCGACCCGCTGGCGGACCTGCGCAAGGCACAAAAACTGCCCGAACTGAAAGGCAACCGCGTGGTGCGCGTCGATGACGACGGCGCTGCGGTCGAATGGAACCGCAGCGGCACAGGCCTGGCCGTGATGCTGCGCGCCGCCGACAACAAGGACCGCTGGATCGCCACCGTCGACCTGGCCGGCGCCACGCTCAAGCCGGCCCACCGCGTCACTGACAATGCCTGGGTCAACTCGGGCAACAATGAATTCGGCTGGCTGCCCGATAACAGCACGCTGTGGTATCTCTCCGAAGAAAGCGGCTACGCGCACCTGTACACCCGCGCCAGCGACGGCAAGACGCGCGCGCTCACGCAGGGCAAATGGGAAGCGACCCGCATCCAGTGGTCGGCCGACGGCGCCACCGCTTTCATGATGTGCAACCCGAAGAACCCGGGTACGTATGAAGTGTGCTCGGTCTCGGCCGTCGATGCCAAGCTGCGCGAAGTGACGGCGCTCGAAGGCGTCGAGCAGTTTGCGTTGTCGCCGGACGAACGCAAGCTGCTGGTGCACTATTCGTCGAGCTACATGCCGGCGCAGCTGGCAACCATCGCAGCCAGTGGCGGCGCGCCTGTCAAGCTGACCGATACGCGCTCGCCTGACTTCAAGGCGCGCAGCTGGATCGAGCCGCAGTACGTGGCAGTGCCGTCGACCAAAGGCGCGGGCTAGATCTGGGGCAAGCTGTATCGTCCGGCGAATCTGGAACCGGGCAGGAAGTACCCGATCGTGATGTTCGTGCACGGCGCGGGCTACCTGCAGAATGTCAGCAAGCGGTATCCGGTGTACTTCCGCGAGCAGATGTTCCACAACCTGCTGGTCGAGAAGGGCTACATCGTGCTCGATCTGGACTATCGCGCGTCAAGAGGGTACGGGAGCGCCTGGCGTACGGCCATTTATCGCCAGATGGGCTATCCGGAGCTGGAAGATTACGTCGATGGCGTGAACTGGATGGCGGCGAACCACCAGGGCGACCTGAAAAACGTGGGCGTGTACGGCGGCAGTTATGGTGGCTTCATGACCTTCATGGCGTTGATGCGCGAGCCGGAGATGTTCAAGTCAGGCGCGGCGCTTCGGCCCGTGACCGACTGGACGACGTATAACCACGAGTACACCGCGAACATTCTCAATACGCCTGATCTGGATCCGGAAGCGTACCGCAAGTCGTCGCCGATCGAGTACGCCGACAAGCTGCGCGGACACCTGCTGATCTCGCACGGGATGGTGGACGATAACGTGTTTTACCAGGATTCGGTACGCATCGCGCAGCGCTTGATTGAGCTGAAAAAGGATCACTGGGAACTGGCCAGCTATCCGCTGGAACGCCACGCGTTTGTGCAGCCGGAGAGCTGGTACGACCAGTATCGCCGGATTTACCAGCTGTTTGAGCGGACGTTGAAGTAACCCCGTCGTTCCGGCTACTCCAAGCTCCGTCGTTCCCGCGCAGGCGGGAACCCAAGTTTTTCGGTCCGCCTGTAGCTGCGTTACGAACTTGGGTTCCCGCCTGCGCGGGAACGACGGAGCGGATGTCAGCGCCCGAGAAAATCCAGCAACGTCAACGCCACCACCTTGGTCGCCTTGCGCAAATCCTCCAGCGCCAGGCGTTCATCGGCCTTCTTCGCATTCGACTCCGGCACCGTGCGCGGCCCGGCGCCATACAGCACCGCCGGAATCCCGTGTTCGCCATACAAACGCGCATCCGCATACAGCGGCGTGCCCTGCGCCGTAATCTCCTCGCCGATCACCTGCCTGCCATTCTTTTGCAAGCTCGCCACCAGCTTGTCCGACCCCGGCAACGGCCGCAGCGCGTGCGACAGCAGCAGGCGCCTGATCTCGACCCGAATCCCCGGCTCGCCGCGCACTGCATCCTCGATCAGCGCCCGCACCTGCGCTTCCACCGCGACCGGATCTTCTTCCGGAATCATGCGCCGGTCCATCTTCAGCACGACCTTCCCCGGCACCACGTTGGTATTGGTGCCGCCATCGATGCGGCCCACCAGCATGGTCGGCGAATCGATGCCCGCCACCTTCGACTTGATTTTCTTCAGTTCCGGCAGCTGCCCGTAAATCGCATTCAGGATGCGCGTTGCCGCCTGCAGCGCATCGTGCCCGGTTTCCGGCATGGCGCCATGTCCCGACTTGCCATGCACGGTCACTTCCAGCTGCAGGCAGGCGTTATGCGCCGTGACGATGTTGTAGCTGAAGCCCGCCGCGATGACGAAATCGGGGTTGGTCAGCTTTTGTTCGAGCAGCCAGCCCGGTCCCAGCAAACCGCCGAATTCCTCGTCGTAGGTGAAATGCAGTTCAAGACCGCCCTTGAGAGGCACGCCCAGCGCTTCGAGCGCGCGCACGGCGAAAATATACGTCGAAAAATCGCACTTCGACACCGCCGCCGCGCGCCCGTAAATAAAGCCATCTTCCACCACGCCGCCATACGGCGGATGCACCCAGCCTTCGCCGGGCGGCACCACGTCGCCATGCGCATTGAGCGCGATGGTCGGCCCGCCTGCCGCATAGGGCCGGCGCACGATCAGGTTGGTAATGCTCTCCATGCCGTAGTCGCGCACCGCCTGCGCCGGCACCGCATGCTTCTCGGCGCTCCAGCCGAATGCTTCCACCATGGTGGCCACGGCATCAGCGTGCGGCGCATTGTTCCCCGGCGGCGTATCGGTCGGAATACGAATTACCTGCTGCAAAAACGCCACCTGTTCGTCGAAATGGGCGTCGATCCAGTCGATCAGTTTTTCTTGTGCTTGCATTGTCATTTCCGTTATTCCTATTTAGCGCCGGCTTCAAACCACGCGGCGACCTGCGCGCGCTCGGCATCGGTCATATTGGTCAGGTTCGCGATCGGCATGGCCTTGAGCTGCACCGATTGCTGGTAAATTTTCGCTGCGTTCTGGCGAATCAGTTCCGCGTTGTGCAGCATGACGCCGGCCGGTGCGCTGGCAAACCCGGGCTGGGTCGGACGCTCGGCGTGGCACGTCGCGCAGCGCTGTACGACGATGGCCTGCACCTGCGCGAACTGCGCCGCCGGATCGACGCCCGCGGCCGCAGCGGCAGGCGCCTTGGGCGCGATGGCAATGGCAACGGCCAGCAGCAGCGCCACGCCGGCCACCGGATACCTCCACTCCACGCGGCCTTTGTGGCGCAGGTTGAAGAAGTGGCGGATCAACACGCCCGCCGCCATGATCCCGGCCAGCACCGCCCACGCATGCTCGTGGCGGTAGGTCATCGCGTAGTGATTGCTGATCATGATGAACAGGACCGGCAGGGTGAAGTAGTTGTTATGCACGCTGCGCTGTTTGGCCTTGAGGCCGTGAATCGGGTCCGGCTTCTGGCCGGCCATCATCGCGGCCACCATCTTGCGCTGTCCCGGAATGATCAGCATCAGCACATTGGCCACCATCATGGTGCCGATCATGGCGCCCACGTGGATGTAGGCGGCGCGCCCGCTCAGGTACTTGTTCAGCACATACGCACTGGCGACCAGGAACAGGAACATCACAATCCCGAACGGCAGGTCGCGCTTGCCGAGCGGGGAGCGGCACAGCAGGTCGTACACCGTCCAGCCGACCACCAGGCTGCCGATGCCGATGCCGATCGCCTGCCACGACGTCAGGTCCGCCACGGCCTTATCGACCATCATCGCCTGCGCGTTGAAGTAGTAGACGATGGTGAGCAGCGCAAAACCGGACAGCCACGTGGAATAGGCTTCCCACTTGAACCAGTGCAGTTCCTTCGGCAGTTCGGCCGGCGCCACCAGATATTTTTGCGGGTTGTAGAAACCACCGCCATGCACCGCCCACAATTCGCCCGACACGCCCTTGTCGGCCAGGTCGGAACCCGGCGCGGGAGGGCGGATGGTGTTGTCTAGCCAGACGAAATAGAACGAGGCGCCGATCCAGGCGATGCCGGTGATAAGGTGCAGCCAGCGCACGATGAGGTTGAGCCATTCGAGGCCGTAGGGGATCAGGTATCCGAACACTTCCATGGGGTTCCTTGTTGCGTGGGCTGCGGCGATAGTAGCGCGAATTTACCCAAGATAAACTGATTCAAGTGCCACAACATGAAATATGGCGTATATTCGACATACTCGAATTCATATACATACCGATGTCCAGCCTTCCCCAACACCTCGACCTGCACCTGATCCGCATTTTGTACCTGCTGCTGGTCGAAAAAAACGTCTCGCGCGTGGCGCTCAAGCTCAATCAGCCGCAGCCCTCGATCTCGGCGTCGCTGCGCAAACTGCGCGAGCTGACCGGCGACCCGCTGCTCGTGCGCGGTGCACGCGGCATGGTGCCGACCCAGCACGGCGAAAGCCTGCTCAAGCCGGCCAAACGCATCCTCGATGAAACGGAAAGCCTGTTCGTCAAAAAATCGCCTTTCATGCCGCAGGAAGAAGCGCGCACCTTCCACATCGCCGCGCCGGATTACCTCGACAGCCAATTTTTGCCGAATATGGTGGCGGCGCTGCGGCGCGGATCACCCAACAGCCGCGTGGTGATCCACAGTCTGGGTGGCGGCGTCGATTATATTCGCATGCTATCGGACGGCGACATGGACCTCGTCATCGCCAACTGGGACGAGCCACCCGCGCATCTCCACATCTCCAAGCTGTTCGAGGACCCGATCATCTGCACCATGCGCGCCGATAGCCCGTACGCCAAACGCACGGCCAGCGATGCGATGACGATCGAAGACTATCTGACCCTGCCCCACGTGGCGCCGTCACAGATGCTGCCCGGTTACCACGGCGTGATCGACTCCTTCCTCGAACGCCAGGGCATGCAGCGCAAGGTAGCGGTGGAATCGGCCTATTTCGGCCTGATTCCGTATATGCTCACGCAGACCGACCTGGTACTGACCACCGGGCGCCAGTTCATGCGCTTTTACGAAAAGACGCTGCCGCTCAAAAGCTTCACGGTGCCGGTGAAATTCCCGCCGATGCGGTTTTACCAGTTGTGGCACGAACGCGTGCACCAGGCGCCCGAACACAAATGGCTGCGCGACCAGGTCAGCGCTGCGGCCAAGGCGCTGGTGCAGAAGTAGCGATAGCGGTTATCAGCTGGCTCGTATGTGTACAACGCAGCCAGCGCTTATGATCGGTAATCAAAGATGGAATACCCATAACATGACTACATTGACGGATTTGAACAGCTGCGACGCGGCGGCCTTTGTCGACACCCTGCGCGGCATTTACGAACATTCGCCATGGATTCCCGAACGCGCATTGTCCGCTCGCCCGTTCGCGACCGTAACGGCGCTCAAGTACGCGCTGCAAACGGCAGTGACCAAGGCCAGCGTCGACGAACAGCTTGGCCTGATCCGCGCCCACCCCGAACTGGCCGGCAAAGCGGCCATCGCCGGTGAACTGACGCAGGAGTCGACCAATGAGCAGGCCAAGTCCGGCCTGAACCTGTGCAGCGCGGAAGAATACGCGACCCTGCACAAGCTCAATGCCGACTACAACGCGCGCTTCGGCTTTCCGTTTATCCTCGCGGTCAAGGGCCCGGACGGCAACGGCCTGACGCGCCGCGCCATCATCGACACCTTCACGCGGCGCCTGAAAAACCAGCGCCCCGACGAAATGGCCGAATGCCTGCGCCAGATTCACCGCATCGCCGAACTGCGCATCAATGACCTGCTCGCACTGACGCCCGTATTCGGACCCACCGTGATGCAATGGGCCGAAACCATCGGCGCATGGAGCGAAGCCGATGATGGCCTGACCTGCTCCTACATGACCGGCGTGCACCAGCGCACCGCGGCGCAACTGGCCGAATGGATGCGCGACGCCGGCATGGAAACCTGCATCGACGCCGTGGGCAATGTGGTCGGGCGCTATCTGTCGGCTGATCCGGATGCGAAGACGCTGATGACCGGCTCGCACTACGACACCGTGCGCGATGGCGGCAAGTACGACGGACGCCTCGGCATCCTGCTGCCGATTGCGGTGGTGCGCCACTTGCACGAACGCGGCGAGCGCCTGCCCTATCACCTCGAAGTGGTGGGTTTCGCCGAGGAAGAAGGCGTACGCTTTCGCAGTACCTTCTTGGGCAGTAACGCCGTAATCGGGCAGTTCGACGTGGCGCTGCTGGAACAGGTCGACGCCGACGGCGTCACCATGCTGCAGGCGCTGACAGCCGCCGGCCACCATCCTGGCGCGATAGCGTCGATCGCGCGCAATCCTGAAGATCTGCTGGGTTTTGTGGAAGTGCATATCGAACAAGGGCCGGTGCTGCTGGAGCGCGGCCTGGCGGTGGGCGTGGTGACGGCGATTGCCGGCAGCTCGCGCTATCTGGTCGACCTGACCGGGCTGGCCAGCCACGCGGGCACCACGCCCATGAATATGCGCAAGGATGCCGCTGCCGCCGCGGCGGAGATCGTGCTGCTGGTGGAGCGGCGCTGCAGCGGCGCCGGGTCGCTGGTGGGCACGGTGGGACAGCTGCAGGTGCCGAATGGATCGGTGAATGTGATTCCAGGCCACTGCAAGCTGTCGCTGGACATCCGCGCTGCGGACGACGCTGTGCGCCATGCGGCGGTCAAGGAGATATTGGACGGCATCGAGGCGATCTGCGGACGGCGCCATGTGGAAGTGGAGGTCGAGCAGATCGTGTCGGCACCGGCCGCGCCATGTGCGCCGGCGCTGATGGATCAACTGGGCGATGCAATCGAACGCGCCGGTTTGCCGCGTTACGATCTCGCATCCGGCGCCGGGCATGATGCGATGGCGATGGCGAAGATTACCGATGTGGCGATGTTGTTTACACGGTGCGGCAACGGTGGGATCAGCCATAACCGGCTGGAGACGATGACGGCGGACGATGTGGAGATGGCAGCGCAGATATTGCTCGATTTTTTGAGGAACCTACTATAGCGTCGTTCCCGCGCAGGCGGGAACCCAAGTTTGCTTGTTTAGTCGGTGACTGCGCTACGGACTTGGTTCCCGCCGAGTGCTGCCTTGGCGCGGGAAGTCGTTTCTGCCAGTGGCAGAAACGACGATTAAGGCGTCAGCACAACCTTCCGACAATCATCCTCTTTTTTATCGAACATCTTGTACCCCTCCGCCGCCTGCGACAGGTTCAGGCGGTGCGAGATGATCGCATTCGGATGCAGCTTGCCTTCCTCGATAAACTTGAGCAGCTCCGGCATATGCTTCTGCACGTGCGTCTGGCCGGCCTTGATCCCGATCCCCTTCTCGAAGATATCGCCAAACAGGAAGCCGTGAATGAACCCGGCATATAAGCCAGGCACGCTCACCGTCCCGCCGCGCCGCACAGCCGCGATACACTGGCGCAGGGCCTTGCCGCTGCTGCCTTCGAGCTTCAGGTTGGTCATCACGGTTTCCACCGTACTGCCCTTGGCCTCGAATCCGACCGCCTCCACCACGCCATCAACCCCGCGCGCGTCGGTGTGATCGAGAATGAACTCCGCAGCGTCGCAGTCGTCAAAATTGATCGGAATGACGCCATATGTCTTGCGTGCGAATTCAAGGCGGAACGCATGGTGGTCGACCATGAAGATCTTCTCGATTCCCAGCATGCGCGCACTGGCCGCCGCCATCTGCCCCACCGGCCCGGCACCAAAAATCGCCAAACTGCCGCCCTGGCCCACGCCCGTATTGAGCACGGCCTGATAACCGGTCGGCAAAATATCGCTCAAGAACAGCACCTGCTCATCGGCCAGCGTCAGGGGGATCTTGATCGGACCGACATTCGCCTTGGGCACCCGCACGTATTCAGCCTGCCCGCCCGGCACGCCACCATACAAATGACTGAACCCGAACAGCGCCGCGCCCGAGCGCAGGCTTTTCTTGTTCATGATCGAACCACGATCGGGATTGGTCGTCTCGCACGCGGAGTACAGATCCATGTCGCAGAAAAAGCAGCTGCCGCACGCGATCACGAACGGCACGACCACGCGGTCGCCCTTCTGCAGCTTGGTGACGTTGGGGCCCGTCTCGACGACTTCGCCCATGAATTCATGGCCCAGGATATCGCCGCTTTTCATCGCCGGGATCTTCCCGCGGTACATGTGCAGGTCCGATCCGCAGATGGCGGTGGCAGTCACTTTCAGGATGATGTCGTCCGGCTCCTGCAAAATCGGATCCGGAACGTTGTCAACCTTGACGTCGTTGCTGCCGTGATAGGTTAAAGCGCGCATGAACTGTCCTCCTCATGGAAAAGGACAGCGTAACAAGCAAACTCCTACGCACAAATCAGCAGAGTCCGTCCGTAACAGTAGGAGAACGCCGACGTGATTTCTTAACTGAAATTATGAGGACACGACCTTCGCGCGTTCCAGCATGGCATGCAGCAACACATTGCAACCCGCTTCAAGGTGGTCGGACTTGGCATCCTCGATTTCGTTGTGGCTGATGCCGTCCTTGCAGGGCACGAAAATCATCCCGGCGGGCGCCAGGCGGGCGGCGTAGATGGCGTCGTGGCCGGCGCCGGACACCACGTCCATCGTGGAGTATCCGAGTCTGGCGGTCGCCTCGCGCACCGCACCCACGCAGTCCGGATGGAACGGGCAAGGCGGATAGTACGACACGCGCTCGATCGAAATGGCCAGCCCGGAGTCGCTGCGGGTTTTGTCGATAAATGCCAGCATCTCTTCATGCATGGTGTTGAGCAGTTCATCGTTCACGTTGCGCAGGTCGATGCTGAATTTGACTTCGCCGGGAATGACGTTGCGGCTGTTGGGGAATACCTGCACCATGCCGACCGTGCCGCGGCCATACGGCGGATAACGGTTCGCGATCTTCACCACCTCCTGCATGATGTAGGTGGAGACCTGCATCGCATCCTTGCGCAGACCCATGGGCGTGGGGCCGGCGTGCGCCTCCATGCCGGTGACCACGCAGTCGTACCACGACAGGCCCATCACGGCCGGCACCACGCCGATCACCTTATCGGCGTCTTCCAGTACCGGGCCTTGTTCGATATGGGTTTCAAAGTAGGCGCCGATGGGGTGCTGGCCGGGCACCTGCTCGCCCATGTAGCCGATGCGCGCCAGTTCATCCTTGACGCTTTTGCCTTCGGTGTCCTTGGCGGCGTAGGCCGTCTCCAGGCTGAAGGCGCCGCAGAAGACGCCGGAGCCCATCATCACGGGCACGAAGCGCGAGCCTTCCTCGTTGGTCCAGAAGGCCACTTCGACCGGTGCTTCGGTAGTGATGTCCTGGTCATTGAGGGTACGCACGACTTCCAGGCCTGCCAGCACGCCGTAATTGCCATCGAATTTGCCGCCGGTGGGCTGGGTGTCGATATGGCTGCCGGTCATGATCGGTGGCAGCGATGGATTGCGGCCTTCGCGGCGCATGAAGACATTGCCGATCTGGTCGACCGTGATCGACATGCCGGCTTCCTTCGCCCAGCCGACGACGAGGTCGCGGCCCTGCTTGTCGAGGTCCGTCAGGGCGAGGCGTTTGACGCCGCCTTTTGGCGTGGCGCCGATTTTGGCCAGTTCCATCAGCGAGGCCCACAGGCGCTCGCCGTTAATGCGCAGATCGTTCATTGATCACTCCAAAAATTGAAGACATGCGACGGAAGGTCAGGCATGGGTCTTGGTGAATGCAGGCCGGTCCACATGCCGCCCGGCGCCCGGCACCGCGCGCAGTTCGCCCCTGGCAAACACCACGTTCCCCGCATGCAGGGTATGCGACGGAATGCCCTTCACGGTGCGCCCTTCGAACACATTGAACCCGCCCTTGGCAAACTGCGTACTGGCCGAAATGGTGCGCGTGCCTTCCGGGTCCCACACCACCAGGTCGGCATCCGCGCCCACCGCCACCACGCCCTTGCGCGGGTACATATTGAAAATCTGCGCCGCATTCGCGGACGTTACGCGCACAAATTCCGATGGCGTCAGCATCCCCGAATTGACACCAGCGTCCCACACCACCGACATGCGGTCCTCGACACCGCCGCAGCCGTTCGGGATTTTGGTGAAGTCGTCCTGCCCCGCCGCCTTCTGCTCGGCGCAGAAGGTGCAGTGATCTGTCGCCGTCGTATGCAGGTTCCCGCCGCGCAGGCCCTGCCACAGTGCGGCCTGATGGTGCTTGCTGCGAAACGGTGGGCTCATCACGTGCCCGCGCGCGAATTCCAGATCCGCGCTCTGGTACACGCTGTCGTCGATCACCAGGTGCCCCGCCAGCGCCTCGCCGTAAACGCGCTGGCCCTTGGCCCGCGCACGCGCGATTGCATCGAGCGACTCGGCGCATGACACGTGCACGATATACACCGGCGTCCCCAGCACGTTGGCAATCGCAATGGCGCGGTTGGCGGCCTCCGCTTCCACCTCGGGAGGACGCGAGAGCGGATGTGCGCTCGGACCGGTGATGCCTTTCCGGAGCAGGTCCTGCTGCAGCTGGAAAACCAGTTCGCCGTTCTCGGCGTGCACGGTCGGAATCGCGCCCAGTTCCAGCGCGCGCGTGAAGCTGCGCACCAGCGTTTCGTCGTCCGCCATGATGGCGTTCTTATACGCCATGAAGTGCTTGAAGCTGTTCACGCCATGATCGCGCACCAGCACACCCATTTCCTCGTGCACCTTGTCGCTCCACCAGGTGACCGCCACGTGAAAGGTATAGTCGCCTGCGGACTTCGCGGCCCAGCCGCGCCACGTGTGGTACGCCTCCAACAAGGATTGCTGGGGATTCGGAATGACGAAGTCCATGATGGTCGTGGTGCCACCCGCGAGGCCGGCGGCGGTTCCGGTAAAGAAGTCGTCGGCCGTCACGGTGCCCATGAACGGCAGCTGCATGTGGGTGTGGGTGTCGATCCCGCCCGGCATGACGTACTGGCCGCTGGCATCGATCAACGTCGCATTGGCGGGCGCATCGAGCTTCTCACCGATGGCGACGATTTTGTCGCCATCGGTGAGTACATCGGCGCGAAACGCGCGGTCTGCATTGACGACCGTGCCGCCGCGGATAATCGTGGTCATAAATCTCTCCTGTAAGGCAAACAGATACTCAGGTACGGGCTGCGGTGCTGAGGGTGGGCAGCGCCTTCCCCTTCATCATCACGCCGTACACCAGTGCGGAAATGGCGATCCCGACGAACCACGCATATGTATACAGTGTCTTGAACAGCGCGCCCACGTCCGGGAACGCCGCCGGAAAGGCAGCATTCAGGAAGCCCGGGATATTCGGCGCCACGCCAAGAACGAAAGCGACAATCGCGGCCATGTTCCAGCCGTTCCCGTACGAGTAGACGCCATCATCGCGGTACAAGTGGTCGACATTGAGTTCGGTCTTGCGGATGAAGTAGTAATCGATGATCAGGATGCCGGCGATAGGTCCGAGCAGCGCCGAGTAGCCGATCAGCCAGGTGAAGATATAGCCTTCGGTCGATTCGAGGATCTTCCAGGGCATCATCACCAGCGCGATGCCCGCCGTGATGTAGCCGCCGGCGCGGTAGGTGATGTGTTTCGGCGCCAGCGACGAAAAATCGTACGCCGGTCCAACCAGGTTGGCGGCCAGGTTCACGCTGACGGTATCGACCAGCAGCACGATCAGCGCGATCAGCACGGCGATGCCGGTCATGCGGCTGGCCAGGTCCACCGGGTCCCAGATCGCCTTGCCGTACAAAACCACCGTGGCCGACGTCACGATCACGGCCAGCGCCGCCAGCAGCCCCATTGGCACTGGCAGCCCGACCGACTGGCCGATAATCTGGTCGCGCTGAGTCTTGGCGAAACGCGTGAAGTCGGGAATGTTCAGCGCCAGCGTGGCCCAGAAACCCACCATGGCCGTGAGCGACGGCCAGAAGGTGCTCCAGAACTGGCCTGCTTTCTTGCCGCCTTCGACAAACTGGGACGGCTGTTCGAGCAGCGGACCGAATCCGCCGGCTTTGTTGTAGACCCAGCCAAGCAGCACGAAGCAGATGAGGATCTTGAGCGGCGCGGTCCAGGTTTCGAGTTTGCGAATCGATTCCATGCCATGCACGATGTAATAGAACTGGATGGCCCAGAACGCGAGAAAACACAGGAGCTGCATGCCGTTGATGCCGAGACCCGCGATTTTCGCGCCGCCGATTTCGGCCCCCATCATCACGCCGAGCAGCGTGTAGATCATGCTGCCGCCGAACCAGGTCTGGATGCCGTACCAGCCGCAGGCGACGATGGCGCGCATCAGGGCGGGAATGCGGGCGCCCGTGGTGCCGAACGAGGCACGCGCCAGCACTGCGTAGGGAATGCCGTACTTGGTGCCCGCGTGCCCGATCAGCAGCATGGGCAGCAGCACAATGGCGTTGGCGAGGAACACCGTGAGCACTGCCTGGTAGCCGGACATGCCGCCTTCGATCAGGCTGGCCGACAGGGTATAGGCCGGAATGCACATGACCATGCCAACCCAAAGGGCGGCGAAGTGATACCAGCGCCAGGTGCGCTGCGCGTCGGAGGTGGGCGCGAGGTCTTCGTTCCAGAGCTGCGTGTTGGCGGACAGGTCGTTGCTCACAGTGGTTTTCTCCAAATTGGTAACGAGGACGGTACGTCGTTCCCGCGCAGGCGGGAACCCAAGTTCGTCGATCCGTCTGTGGCTACGGACCGAAATTGGGTTCCCGCCTGCGCGGGAACGACGGTTTTAAGGACAGTGCTGCTAACTAACTACCTCCGCCCTTGGATTGCGCGGATCCTGCGTCCAGTTCATATACGCTTTCCCGGTCGGCTGCGGCACCATCGTAATACACGCCTCCACCGGACAGGTAATCTCGCACAGATTACACCCAACGCACTCTGACTTGATCACTTCATACGTGCGCGTGCCCGCCGCGTCGATCAGCTGCGCGATCGACTGGTGCGACGTATCCTCGCACGCCACATAGCACTTGCCGCACTTGATGCACTTGTCCTGATCGATCTGCGCAATCACCTGGTAGTTCATGTCCAGGTATTTCCAGTCCGTCGTATTCGGCACCGCCTTGCCCGAAAACTCCGCGATGCTCTTGTATCCCTTCTCGTCCATCCAGCGCGACAGGCCGTCCTTCATCTCCTCCACGATCCGGAAGCCGTGCAGCATCGCCGCCGTGCACACCTGAACCGAGCCTGCGCCCAGCGCGATGAATTCAGCCGCGTCGCGCCAGTTGCCGATGCCGCCGATGCCCGAAATCGGCAATCCGTGCGTCTCGGGATCGCGTGCGATCTCGGCCACCATGTTCAGCGCAATCGGCTTGACCGCCGCGCCGCAGTAGCCGCCGTGCGTGCTGGCGTTGCCCACGATCGGCAGCGCCACCATGCGGTCCAGGTCCAGGTGCGTGATTGAATTGATCGTATTAATCAGCGACACCGCATCGGCGCCACCCGCCTTGGCCGCGCGCGCCGGTTTGCGCACGTCGGTGATATTTGGCGTGAGCTTGACGATCACCGGCAGCTTCGAGTGCTTCTTGCACCAGCGCGTCACCATTTCCACATACTCGGGCACCTGCCCAACCGCCGCACCCATACCGCGCTCTGGCATGCCGTGCGGGCAGCCGAAATTGAGCTCGATGCCATCCGCGCCGGTCGCTTCGACCTTGGGCAAAATCTCGGCCCACAGCGCTTCCTCGCACGGCAGCATCAGCGACACGATCATCGCGCGGTCCGGCCAGTCCTTCTTCACCTGCGTGATCTCGCGCAGATTGATCTCCAGCGAGCGGTCGGTTATGAGTTCGATGTTATTGAAGCCGATTACCTCGCGGTTCTTACCGTACAAGGCGGAATAGCGCGACGACACGTTCACCGCGGCCGGGTCTTCGCCAAGCGTCTTCCAGACCACCCCGCCCCAACCCGCCTCGAAGGCGCGCACCACGTTGTAGGCCTTGTCGGTCGGTGGCGCGGAGGCCAGCCAGAACGGATTGGGGGACTTGATGCCGCAAAATTCGATGCTCAGGTCAGCCATGGGAAGCCTCCACCTTGAATTGGATGTCATTGTGAATGGCCATCGCCGCCAGCTTGCCATGCTGGACCGCCTGAACCGTCAAATCCTGCCCGGGCGCGATGCAATCGCCGCCCGCATAAATACCCGCCAGCGCGGTGCGGAACTGTGCGTCGACATGAATCTTGTCGCCTTCGCGCGTGATCTGCTGCGCCATCTCGTCCGACAAACCGACCGGGTCGATGCTCTGGCCGATGGCCTTGAACACGGCTTCGGCGGCGATCTCGATGAAGGCGCCGGTGCCGATCAGGCGGCCTTCGTCGAGACAGGTCTCTTCAAAGCGCATGCCGCGCACGCGGCCCGTTTCGTCGAGCAGCACTTCCAGCGGCGCCGCCCAGGTGCGGATGCGCACCATATTGGCCTTGGCGATATCCTGTTCGTGGTGCGTGGCGGTCATCGACTCGAAGCCGCGGCGGTACACCAGCGTCACGTCCTGCGCGCCAAGGCGCTTGAGCTGCACCGCCATGTCGATCGCCGTGTTGCCGGCGCCGATGACGATGGCGCGCTCCGGCACCGGCAGCGCCGTCAGGTCGCTGGCCTGGCGCAGGTCGGCGATGTAGTCGACCGCCGCCATCAGGCCCGGCGCGTTTTCGCCCGTCAAACCAAGCTGGCGGCTGGCGTTCAGGCCCAGGCCGAGGAACACGGCATCGTACTGCGCATGCAGTTCGTGCAGCTGCAGATTCACGCCCAGGGTGCGGCCATGCTGCACTTCGATGCCGCCGATACTGAGCAGGAACTCCACCTCGCGCTGGGCGAAGTCGCCGGTGAGCTTGTACTTGGCGATGCCGTATTCATTCAGGCCGCCGGATTTTTCGCGGGCCTCATAGACGACGACGTCGTTGCCCAGCATGGCAAGGCGGTGCGCGCACGACAGGCCGGCCGGCCCCGCGCCCACCACCGCGATCTTTTTTCCGGTGCGTTCCGCGCGCTGGAAGGGATAGGCCTTGAAGGACGCGTGATCGAGCGCGTGCCGCTGCAGCAAGCCGATTTTGACCGGCTGGCCTTCCTCGTCGTGATTGCGCACGCAGGCGTCTTCGCACAGGATCTCGGTGGGACACACGCGGGCGCAGCTGCCGCCCAGGATGTTCTGCTTGAGGATGCCCGCCGCCGCGCCGTTGATGTTCTTGTCGTGGATATTGCGGATAAAGCTGGCCACGTCGATTTCGGAGGGACAGATGCGGGTACACGGCGCGTCGTAACAGTACAGACAACGCGCGCTTTCGATGGCGGCCTGGCGCTCGGTCAGCGCCGGCGCGAGATCGTTGAACTGTTCGGCCAGTGCGCTGCTGGAGCCGGCCGCATGCGGCAGGTGCTTGAGAGATTCGATCATTTTACATCCCTGTTTTTATAATAAGTTCACCCACTTTACGGAGGCTTCAACGCTAACCTCTTATCCGTCGCCCCCGCGCAGGCGGGGGCCCAAGTCAGCTTCGTAGCCACCGACTGATCATCGAACTTGGTCCCCCGCCGAGTGCCGCCTTGGCGCGGGGGCGACGGTTTCTCATCTAACCGTACGCATCACCCGCTAACAGGGTCTTCTACTTCATCTGTGGAAAAGCAAATTCCACGCCAGCACTCGCCGTGTTCGGCCAGCGCTGCATCACCGCCTTGTGCCGCGTGTAGAACCGCACGCCTTCCGGGCCGTACGCATGGTGGTCGCCGAACATGCTGCGCTTCCATCCACCAAAACTGTTGAACGCCATCGGCACCGGCAGCGGCACGTTCACCCCCACCATGCCAACCTGGATCTGGCGCACGAACTCGCGCGCCGTGCCACCGTCGCGCGTGTAGATCGCCACGCCGTTGCCGTATTCGTTGGCGTTGATCAGATTGACCGCCGTGGCCACGTCCGGCGCGCGCAGCACGCACAGTACCGGCCCGAAAATCTCTTCCTTGTAGATCGTCATATCGGGCGTCACGTGATCGAACAGCGTGCCGCCCACGAAGAAGCCCTTCTCGCGTTCCGGCACCTTGCAGTTGCGCCCATCGACCACCAGGGTCGCGCCCTGCTCCACGCCCTCGCCGATCAAACGCTCGATGCGTTCCTTGGCGGCCGCACTGACCACCGGCCCCATTTCGGCGTCGGATGCCATGCCGTCGCGGATCTTGAGCGCGGCGGTGCGCTCGCCCAGTGCGCCAATGAGCTTGTCGCCGGCGTCACCCACCGCCACCACCACCGAAATAGCCATGCAGCGCTCGCCGGCGGAACCGAAGGCCGCCCCGATCAGGGCATCGGTCGCCATGTCCATGTCGGCGTCGGGCATGACCACCATGTGGTTCTTGGCCCCGCCCAGCGCCTGCACACGCTTGCCGGCCGCGCTGCCGCGCGCGTAGATATATTCGGCGATCGGGGTCGAGCCGACGAAGCTGATCGCCTGCACATCACGGTGATCGAGCAGCGCGTCGACCGTGACCTTGTCGCCCTGGACCACGTTGAAGACGCCGTCCGGCAGCCCCGCTTCCTTGAGCAGCCGCGCGTGCAGCAGCGACGCCGACGGATCGCGCTCGGATGGTTTCAACACAAAGGTATTGCCGCAGGCGATCGCAACCGGGAACATCCACATCGGCACCATCACCGGGAAGTTAAACGGCGTGATGCCCGCCACCACACCGAGCGCCTGGCGCATCGACCAGGCATCGATGCCGCGCGAAATCTGGTCGGTGAACTCACCTTTAAGCAGTTGCGGAATGCCGACCGCGAATTCCACCATCTCGATACCACGCGCCACTTCGCCCTGCGCGTCGGAAAACGTCTTGCCATGTTCGCGCGTGAGCATGGCCGCGAAATCGTCGGTATGCGCCTGGCATAGTTGCAGGTACTTGAAAAGAACCCGCGCACGCGTCAGCGGCGGCGTGGCGGACCATGACGGAAAGGCCGCGGCGGCCGCGGCGACGGCGGCATCCACATCGTCCGCGGTGCCCAACGCCACCCGCGCGCATGGCTCGCCCATGGCAGGATTGAAGACATCGGCATAGCGGCCGCTGGCCGTATCGACTTTGGCGCCGTTGATGTAGTGGGTGATGGTATCGAGATTGCTCATGGGGTCAGTCCAGGTTTTTGAGGATGGTTGCCAGCTTGCCGAACAACTCGTCGATGTGCTTCTTCTCGAGCACCAGCGGTGGCGACAGGGCGATGATGTCGCCCGTCGTGCGAATCAACACGCCGTCGGCAAATGCCTTTTTAAAGGCGCTGAACGCGCGCGCACCAGGTTTGCCGTCGATGGGCGCCAGCTCGATGCCCGCCACCAGCCCGATCGTGCGGATATCGATCACGTGCGGCAGCCCCTTGAGCGAATGCACCGCGTCGGTCCAGTACTCCTGCACGCCCTTGGCGTTGTCGAGGATTTTCTGTTCCTCGAACACTTCCAGTGTAGCCAGCGCCGCTGCGCAGGCGAGCGGATGGCCCGAATAGGTGTAACCGTGGAACAGCTCAATGCCGGCCGGACCATCCATGAAAGCGTCGTGGATATGCTGCTTGGTGAACACGGCGCCCATCGGCACCATGCCGTTGGTCAGGCCCTTGGCGCAGGTGACCATATCCGGCTCGACGCCGAAATAATCGAACGCGAACGGCGTGGTCAGGCGCCCGAAGCCGGTGATGACTTCATCGAAAATGAGCAGGATGCCGTGCTTGGTGCACAGTTCGCGCAAGCGCTTGAGGTAACCCTTGGGCGGAATCAGCACGCCGGTGGACCCGGCCACCGGTTCGACGATCACCGCGGCGATGGTCGATGCGTCGTGCAGCGCGACGATGCGTTCCAGTTCATCGGCCAGGTTGGCGCCGTGTTCCGGCTCCGCGCGCGAGTAGGCGTTCTTTTCCAGGTTGTGCGTGTGCGGCAGATGGTCGACACCCGGCAGCAGCGGCCCGAAGGTGCGGCGGTTGCCGCCGATGCCGCCGACCGAAATGCCGCCGAAGCCCACGCCGTGATAACCGCGTTCGCGCCCGATCAGGCGCGTGCGCCCCGCTTCGCCGCGCGCGCGGTGGTAGGCCAGCGCCATCTTGAGCGCGGTGTCCACCGCTTCCGAACCGGAGTTGGTATAGAAGACGTGGCCGAAACGGCGGCCGGTGTAGTCCATCAGCTTTTCAGCCAGGTCGAACGCGGCCGGGTGGCCCATCTGGAAGGTGGGAGCGAAGTCGAGCTGGCCGACCATCTCACGCACGGCGGCGACGATCTTCGGCTGTGCATGCCCGCAGGGCACGCACCACAGGCCGGCGGTGCCATCAAGCACGGTGTTGCCGTCGACATCCTTGTAGTACATCCCCTCGGCCGACACCAGCAGGCGCGGGTTGGCTTTGAAGTCGCGATTATTCGTAAATGGCATCCAAAACGACGACATCGATTCTGGTCTGGACTCGTTCATGCGACTCTCCAAGAGTTTTTACAACTAAAAAAATTATTTACCAGTTGGCAAAATGATGATGCAATAATAGTCAGCAGATCAACTATGGCACATATACACAAATCGCAAAACCCGCCAACCGTATCGGTGGCGCAAACAATACAGTTCGCGGCAATGCAACAAAGGAATGTGGATGGACGACAGCGACGTTTTGCATGAGGAAGTGCCTCCTGGCAATTGCGGAGATGGCTGGCCGGTGCTGGCGATCGAGCGCAGCAAGCGCGGTGGCCTGGTCGACCAGATCGTCGCGGCCATCACGCAGATGGTAAACCGGCGCGAACTGCGCGTGGGTACAAAGATGCCCTCGGTTCGACGCTTCGCAAAGTGTAATGGCGTGAGCACCTTCACGGTGGTCGAGTCGTACGACCGCCTGCTCACGCTTGGCCTGTTAAGTTCACGCCGCGGCTCGGGCTTTTTCGTCGCCCGCAGCGAGGCGGCCAGCGCGCCCCAGCAACTGGCGCTGCAAGCGACGCCCGCCGCCATCGACGCCCTCACGCCCGAACTGTATTCCGGCGTGTCGGACGCGCTGCCGGTCGGCGCGGGCTGGCTGCCGCCCGAATGGTATGGTGACGACACGGTGCTCGACGCGGTGCGCCACGCGATGAAAATTCCGGCCAGCCGCCTGCGCGGCTACGGCCATCCGCTTGGCTTTCCCACCCTGCGCCAGCACATGGCCGCCACCCTCGCCGACGAGCTGTTCGCGGCCAGCCCGGACCAGATTTTGCTCACCCACGGCGCCACCCACGGGTTCGACCTGATCCTGCGCACGCTGACCAAGCCAGGCGACGCGGTGTTTGTCGAAGACCCGGGCTACAGCAACCTGCTCTCCCTGATCCGCCATCACGGCTGCATCGCGGTCGGCATTCCGCGCGGGCCGGACGGACTCGATATGGAGGTCCTGATGACGCAGGCGGCGGCGCTCCAGCCCAAGCTCATGTTCGTCAACACCGTGCTGCAAAATCCGCTCGGTACTTCGCTCACCCAGGCGCAGGCGCACCGGCTGCTGCTGGCCGCCGAGCAGTTCGACTTCTGGCTGGTGGAAGACGACATCTACCGCGAACTGGCCGCCGGCGGCGATGCTTCGCTGGCGGCCATGGACGGCCTGCGGCGCGTGATCCGGGTCGGCAGCTTTTCCAAGACCCTGTCTCCGGTGCTGCGGGTCGGCTCGATCTGCGCATCGAATTCGCTCATTCCCGAACTGCTGCGCGTGAAAATGCTGACCGGGCTGACCACCTCCGAGATCAACGAGCGCGCGGTGTACCATGCCATCTCCGCGCGGCCCTACAAGCGCATGCTCGAACGCCTGACCGACCAGTTGCAGTCGGGCCGCGAGCGCACCATCGAACGCCTGTTCGAGGCGGGCATGGAGCCGCTGGCGCGGCCGCGCGGCGGCATGTTCGTCAGCGCCGGCTGGCCCGAGGCGCCCACGCCGGAATTCAACGGCAAGGTGATTGCCGACCGCGCGCTGCGCTCCGGCATTTTGCTCTCGCCATACGAATTTTTCATGCTGCGCCCGTCCCCGAGCATCTGGTTCCGCTTCAACGTGGCGTATGCCGCCGATGCGCCCCAGCTGATCCAGTTCCTGCAATCGCAACGCTGAAAGTCACCATGGCCGCCACCAAGACCGTCACCGTACCGCGTAGCGCCGCCGTCAAGCGCCGCGTCCTCAATCGCGACAAGCTCGAAGCCGACATCGCCGACGTCGCCGTGCGCGTGTTCGCCGAATGCGGCTACGAAGGCACCTCGATCGCCACCATCGCCGAGCAGGCCGGCCTGTCGAAACAGAACCTGATGTACTACTTCCCCACCAAGCAGGCGCTGTACGAGCGCGTACTCGATGGCGTGCTCGATGACTGGCTGGCGCGCATGGCCACGCTGGGCGACCCTAGCCAGGAACCGCGCGACGTGCTGCGCGCGTACATCCAGGCCAAGCTGCGTTTTTCGCGTGAACAGCCGTGGGCCTCGCGCGTGTATGCGATGGAAGTGATCAGCGGGGCGCAGCTGTACGGCCCGCAAATCCAGAGCCGCGTGGTGCCGTTGCTGCGCAAGGATATCGAAGTGTTCGAGCGCTGGATCGGCGAAGGCCGCATCGGCCCGATCAACGCCACCCACCTGCTGTTCGCCATCTGGGCGATGACGCAGTCGTATGCCGATTTTTCGGCGCAGATGGCACTGGTGCTGAACCGCAAACAGCTTTCGCGCAAGGATTTCGACGACGCCGAGGCCACGATCACCCATATGGTGCTGTCGGCGGTGGCCATCGCCGACCCGCGCGCCAGCGCTCACGTATGATTGCGGCCCCGGACAAACCTCCTGAAAGCGTAACGACACCACCATGGATTCCTATATCGAAGTAACCGGCCAGTCCTCGCTGGTCGAACAAGTGACGACCTACCGCGCCGACCTGTCGCTGTCGGTGCGCGCGGCGCACGCCGACACCGCCATCAGCGAAGCCGGCGCGCTGCGCGACGATTGCATTCGCGTCCTCAAAAGCTCGGGCATCGCGCCCGACGAAATGAGCGAAGGCGGCAACGCCATCTGGCAGCCGTGGTTCTGGAAGAAAAACAAACCGGGGCAGGAACGCGCGTTCAAGATTCTGATTACGTGTTCGGAAGCGAAACGCCTGTACACCGCGCTCGACGCGCTGCAACCGATTTTCGAGCACCAGCGCTACACCCTGAGCGTGTCCATGCTCGCACCGCAATTCGAAGCGTCCGACGACGAGCGCGCGCAGGCCCACGCGGCGGCGCTTGCCGATGCACGCGGCAAGGCGCAGCTCATCGCATCGGAATCCGGTGTCCGGCTGTCGTTCATTTCGCAGGTCGAGGAGTTGGGGGCGGCGGTCGGGCGTTCCGGCGCCTACGGCGATGAGAACTGGGGCGGCATGTACGCGGCAGGTGCGGCCTCGATGGGCGATGGCGAACCGGCCTACGTCGAACTCGAAGGCGCGAAACGCATCAGCAAAATACGCTATCGCGTGCGCTTCGGCATTATTGCTGCCGAGACTGGCAAGCCCGCCGTTTAAGCCAATCTCATCAATTGCGCCGCCCTTGCGATGCCACAGGGCGGCGCGCTAGCGCAGGTCTACCGTTACAAATGCAGACGACCAACCAGTCCCCTGATTCCGACCGACGACCGCATTTGTGGAGGGCATCATGCCCGGACCGTATATACACATCAGCGCCATGCGCGCGACCGCCCAGGCGCTCGCTCGCGGCAATTTCAAACCCGCCGGCAGCGCGCGCATCAAGCCCGAATGGACCGGCGCCGACACCGCCGAACTGGCGCGCATCATGCAGCGCCATCCCAACTTCGCCAGCCTGGGCGCGATCGGCCCCGATCTGTTTTTCTTCCTTCCGGATTTTCGCAACCAGGGGCCGTTCCCGCTATCGAGCGCCCTGATCGGCGTGCTGCGCGTGCTAGAAGGGTTGTACGATGCGCTCGATCCCTACATCGAAAAATATGAACGCTATCTCGGGCCGATCACCGAAAACGCCGCCGAGGAACTCAGTCGCCTGACCGGCGGCCTGTCCGAGAGCGTCGGCAATATCGCGGGCGAACTGTCCGGCATCCTGATCACGGCGCTCGAAAACTTCGTCGTCACGCGCGTGGACCTGTTCGAATATTTTTCGCTGGGCCTGAACGTAGGCTACGACGAACAAGCCTTCCTCTGGTCGGACATGCTCCACTACCGCCGCACCGGCCAGTTCGCGCGCGAACTGTGGAACCAGGCGGCCAGATTCGAGTCCCAGGACCAGCAGGACAAGGCGCGCGCCTATGCGCTCGGCTACATGACGCACGTCGGCACCGACGTTACCGGCCATGCGCTGGTGAACGCCATTTCCGGCGGGCCGTTCCGCCTGCACTGGCAGCGCCACCACCTGGTGGAGAACCACATGGACGCCTTCCGCTACCTGCGCGACGGCGCCGGCCCGGCACACGGCGGCCAGTACCCGCAGCTGAGCGAATCGGCGCTGTACTTCGACATCGCCTTCCGCGAAAACGATGGCGCCGGCGTGGCGCGCCCCGCCTACCCGAGCGGCAATACGCTGCGCGAAAACTGGACCCGGCGCCGCCTGCTCGACGTCGATTCCGAGCTGGCCGACCCCATCGCCAAACTGCTGCACGAGACCATCACCGCGGTCTACTACAAGGATGGCGCGCATCCGCGCATCCTGCGCGAGGACGACGGCAAACCAGGCGAGGACCTCGTCGCCTCCTGTTACCGCCTGCTGTTCACCTTCCTCAAGATGACCACCGTCGACGGCTTCGCGCACGAACCGCCACCACCGCCCGAGCTTTTTCCCAACCTGCAGTTCCCCACCTTTAACGATCCGCAGGCCAGCGCCCCCGGCGCCGGCGATGACGACAGCAGCTGGTGGGATGACCTGCTCGACTTCATCCTTTCGATCGTCAAGATACTGCTCTACATCGTGCAGGTGGCGATATACCTGGGGAGCCTGCCGTGGGCGATCCTGGCCGACATCGCTACCTACCCGCTGCGCCTCGGGCTGTACTACGCGCTCGAACTGCCGCTGTTCCACCTGCTCAAATCGTTCCGCGCCGTGCTGGTCATGTCCGGCTACCTGCTGCCGATGGACGATGAAATCACGGTCGGGCTGATCACGGTCGGCATGCCCGATGCGCAAGCCTTTGCCGGAGTGCTGAACGATGTCGGCAACGTGCTGCCGGGTTTCGACACGCCGGTGCTCGATCTGACGCCCTTCCGCGACCGGCTCTACCCGCGCCGGCATTCGGAGGACGAATTCAAGCACCCGTGGCGGTACCCGGCGGACCAGGGCGTCGAACTGGCGCCTACCTTCGCCGGGCCGCACCCGCGCCGCGCCAACCCGGATGTGCTGTTCCAGAACGTGGGCCCGGACCCGAAGATCCGCGACGCGCTCGAAAGCGCAACGACGCCGCAGGCGGCCGATGCGGTCGGCCCGGACCTGCGCGCGAACAGCCACCTGGGCGACGCGGTCGGTTTTTCGAGTTATCTGATCTGGCTCAATTCGCGCCAGAATCCGCAGCCCGGCGGTGCCGCCGTGCCGCTGGTCGACTGGAACCTGGATGCGGACCGCGGCTACGGCTACCACACCTGGGACTTCGCGCGCAGCCTCACCGCCCCCGGCGTTGAAGATCCCGAAGGCTTCAAGTTCCAGCCGCCGTGCACCTGGCCGTCGCAGGCCGAACCCGCGGAACTTCACAATCCGACGAAGCCTTTGGATATCTACTTTCTCGAAGCCGGCGTGCGCAATCCCGGCTGCGTCGCGGATATGGGTGCCGGCATCCTGGCGGCGCTGACGCGCGGGGCCGCGCATGACGCAAAGAGCGACGACAACAACGCCGACGTCAACGCCAACGACAAGGGGGCATCATGAAACCATCCGACCAAAAACGCGCCTGCGCCTGCACTTGCCACGCACCCGGCGCGCCGCACGGCCCTTGCCAGCAGTGCCGCTGCGCCCATGATCCATGCCAGCCGCCGCGCGGGCCGGTCTGCCCGCCGCCGCCGCGCTGCCCGTTCCCCGGCACGGTGGAACTGCCGCAAGCCGACGCCCCGCCCGTGGTCAAGACCGCGCCGCAGCGGCCCGAAAGCGTCAACCGTCCGCCCCAAGGCAGCCCCGCTGAAATTCCGTGGTTCCGCGGCCAGCTGCAGGGCATTCTCAAGGACGGCCCGACCTTCGGTCCACGCAAGGATGAATTCCTGCCGTTCCTGATGATCCGCGCCAACGGCGGCGACAACGGCGCGCGTCCATTGAACGGCGTGTTCTGGGAGTCGCCCGATATCTATGTGGTGTCGAACCAGGAAGTGGCCAGCGCGCCGGTGCAGCCGGCCACGGTGGGCGGCATTGCGCGCGCCAACGCGCCCAACACCTTGTATGCGCACGTCTGGAACCTGGGCAAGGCGCCGGCGCTGCGGGTGCGCGTGGAATTCTACTGGTTCGATCCCACGCTGGGCATCTCGCGCGCCGAAGCGAACTTCATCGGCGCCACCTGGGTCGACCTCGGCAACCGCTTCAACAACGGCACCGAATGGCGCGTCGTGAACGGCCCGGATGGGCGCTACCTGAGCCACGGCTGCCACGCCATCGTCAAGTGCCCGCAAAGCTGGGTGCCGGCCTTTGTCAACGGCGGCCATGAATGCCTGGTGGTGCGGGTGCATGAACCGATTCTCGACGCTGTCTCGCCCGACCAGTTCTCGGCCCCGGCGGACCGTCATATCGGACAGCGCAATATCGCCGTCATTCCCTCGTCCTCGCCAGCGGCGGTCGACCTGGCGCTGAACCTGGGCTATCTGGCCAACCCGGGGCCGGCCCGGATCGAGACGAGCCTCGACGCGCCGGACAGCATGGACTGGCTCAAGCTCTACACCGGCCTGGCCGATCCCGGCCTGCGCACGCCCGCCAACCCGGTGGCCTATGGGCTGCTGCCGGCAACCGTCGGCCAGGCGCGCAGGCAGCGGCTGAGCGACATTCCGTTCGAGGCGCGCCGCAAGCTGCTGCTGCCGGCCGAGGACGTGCTGCGCGGGTGCGACCGGCAAGCGATCCCCTTCCACGCCAGCATAGCCGACATCAAGCGCGGCGAAGCGCAGGTGCTGCGCGTGCGCCAGAAGATTGGCGGAGAAATCGTTGGGGGATATACGGTCGTGCTGATCGGACGGTAACAGCGCCCCGCATCGCCAATCGGCGATGCGGGGCGCGGCTGGCGCTGGCGCATGCGGCCGGTCAGCGGACCGGCGGCACCGTGGGCTTCTTGTCGGTGGTGGAGGTGCCGGTGGCCGCGCCGGTGCTGTCCATGCCGCGGTTACCGGACGTGCCGGTGACGGGCGGATTGCTGCTGCCGGTGCTGCCGCTGGTGCCGGACGAGCCGCGCATTTCAGTGCCGGTGGTACCGGTCATGTCCGCATCGCGCGCCGGGTTGGTGTTGGCACTGGTGCTGCTGTTCGTCGTGTCGCGCGGATCGGTGATCACATCGCGCTCTTCCTGCGACTTGTCGCGGTTCTGGCGCGGTTTGATGCCGCTACGAGGCTGGCGGTCCGGATTGGCCAAGGCGGCGCCGTCGCGCGTGCTGGTCGCGGTCGCATTCGTGCCGCTGTTGCCGCTGGTAGCGGTGCCGCTCTGGCTTTGCGCCCATGCTGCGCCGCCGACCATGAGAGCGACGAGGGAAATCGCGAGTTTGGTTTTCATGCCTGTCTCCTGAAGAAGATAACGAACAGCTATTCTTGCACCGTAAGCCATCCGTAGGGGTAGGAGGATGCCTTGGGTCGGCGTGGGATGATGTCGTGCTATTTTTGCACAGAGGAAACAAGCGGTGCCGGAAGACGACAGCCGGGATACCCGATCCGCAGCATTGGTGTATTCTTGCCAATTGCCCATCATGCCGAACCGCCCCATGCCAGAAATTGCTCCCGTCACACTACAAACCGAACGCCTGACGCTGCGTTTTCTGCACGCCAGCGATACGCAAGCGCTGTACACGATCCACTCCGACCCGGTCGTGATGCGCTACTTCAGCGGCACCGCCTGGACCGATCCGGCGCAGGGCGACGCCGTCATTGCGCGCGCGCTTGACGGCTACAGCAGCGGCAGCAGCATGGAGCTCGCTCTCGTCCTGCGCGAGACGGGCAAGCTGATTGGCACCATCAAACCGCACGCCTTCCACGCACAGAACCGCCGCTGCGAAATCGGCTACGCGCTGGCCAGCGCCCACTGGGGCCAGGGCTACCTCAGCGAAGCGATGCGCGCCACCCTCGACTACCTGTTCAAGGAAATGAACATGAACCGCATCGAAGCCGATATCGACCCGCGCAACCTGGCGTCGGCCAAGCTGCTCGAGCGCATGGGCTTTCAAAAAGAGGGCTATATGCCGGAGCGCTGGATCGTCAACGGCGAAATCTGCGACACCGTCTTTTACGGCCTGCTGCGGCGCGGCTGGGAGAACAGCTGATGGCGGGCCTGCGCTATGCGGCCGCGCAGTCGGCGTCGGTGCCGCTCGATATCGCGGCCAACGTTAAACGTCACCTCGCCTTTATCGATGCCGCCAGCGAGGCTGGCGTGCAGCTGCTGGTGTTCCCCGAGCTGTCACTGAGCGGCTACGAGCTACCCGGCATGGCCGCCTGCGCGCTCAAGGCCGACGACGACCGCCTGGCGCCCCTGCGCGAGCGTGCCGCCTGCGCCAACATGACGGTGGTGGTGGGCGCGCCGCTGGCAAATGCCGGCGCGCTGCCCGGCATCGGCGCCATCACCTTACATCCGGATGGGCGGACGTCCGTCTACCGCAAGCATTTCCTGCACGCGGGCGAAGAGCAGCACGTCACGGCGGGCAGCGCGATCAGCCAGCTGCACGATGTGCGCGGCACGAAGGTGGCGCTGGCGATTTGCGCCGACACCGGCCAGCAGCAGCACGCGCACGCCGCCGCGGTGGCCGGCGCCGAGCTGTACGTGGCCGGCTCACTGATCTCCGCGGGCGGGTACGACAAGGATACCGGCCAGCTGGCCGGCTACGCAAAGCTGTTCGGGATGGGAGTGTTGATGGCCAATCACGCGCACGCCTCGGGCGGGTACGAAAGCGCCGGCCGCAGTGCCATCTGGGCTTGCGGCGGGGAATTGGTGATCGCCGCGCCGGGACCGGGCGAGATGCTGGCGATTGCGGACGATAACGGCGGCAGGATCGTCGCGCTGGCGTGAAGCGTTGCCCCGCCGTCCGTTTATCGCCTCTCCAAACCGGTCACCACCCAATTTACGCACTTCATCGGACAGCGGTAGAGCAATCCTGCGGCACTTGCTAAAGTCTCTCCATCGACAACCCTCCCCTGGAGAAGCACATGACCAACCCTGCATTCACCTCTTTTTTTGCCAGCATGGAAGACCTCGGCCGCACGCTGGGGAAGGTAGCCCGCTACGCCGTGAGCGCCATCGCCACCATGTCCTGGCCCACTCTGCTGCTCAGCGCCGTCGGCCTGGCCATGCTGCTGACCATCGTGCCGGTGGTGCTGACGCTGTTTGTGTTGCTCATGATCATTAAGCTGGTGACCGGCTACGTCAGCGACCGCGCCACCCGCGGCCCGGCCACGCCCTACACGCCCGTGAAGACAGAAGGCGAATAACAGCGTGAAGGCAAGCCAGTTGAACAAGGTGATGGATTTCCTGCGCGATTCCCTCGCGCAAGCCACGGTGCTATGGTGGAGCTTCTTCGACTGGCTTGCATTGGTGGAATGGCGGCAACTGTTCATCACCTGGTTCCTGGCCATGGCGTTCGGGCTGGCGCTGACCCTGCCCGAACCGGCGGTGTGGTACGTGATCCTGTCGTACGCCGTGAAAGTGCTGGCCGGCGGCAAGCGCAAGGCCGAACTGACTGCCAGGGAAGCGACCGAGGAAGCCAACGTCGCCGTGCTCGAACGGCGCCTGCTCGAAGCGCAGATGGCGACCCTGCAGGCGCAGGTCGAGCCGCACTTCCTGTTCAATACCCTGGCGCTCATCGGCCAGCTGATCGAAACCGATCCGCCGCAGGCCGCGCGCATCCACATGCACCTGATCGAATACCTGCGCTCCACCCTGCCGCAGATGCGCGCGGCCGGCGGCGGCACGCTGGGGCGCCAGGTCCAGCTCTCGCGCGCCTACCTGTCCATCATGCAGGCGCGCATGAAGGAACGGCTGACGGTCAGTTTCGACGTGCCGGCGCAGCTGGAGCACATGCCTTTTCCGCCGATGATGCTGCAGACCCTGATCGAGAACGCCATCAAGCACGGCCTGGAGCCGAAGATCGAGGGCGGCCGCATCGATGTCGGCGCGCGCCTGGTGGGCGACGCCATGCATGTCGATGTGCGCGACAATGGTGTCGGCTTTAACATGCACGCCGGCGATGGCGTGGGCCTGGCGAATATCCGCGAGCGCCTGTTGCTGCTGTTCGGATCGCGCGCCGAACTGGTGATCGAAATGCCGGTCGAAGGCGGCGCGCTGGCGTCGCTGCGCGTACCTTATTCTTCTCACGAGACCAACTGAAATGGCCACTGTCAGCGCCCTGATTGTCGACGATGAATCCCCCATGCGCGACCAGTTGCGCGCACGCCTGGCCGACGTATGGCCGGACCTGGCGATCGTGGGCGAGGCATCGAACGGCCTCGATGCGGTCACCATGGCGGCGCAGCTCCAGCCGGACATCGTCTTCCTCGACATCCGCATGCCGGGCCAGGGCGGCATCGAAGCGGCGCGGCATTTATACAACCGCTGCCACATCGTGTTCGTGACCGCCTACGACCAGTACGCGCTGGATGCTTTTGAACAGGGCGCGATGGACTACCTGCTCAAGCCCGTGGTGGCCGAGCGCCTGCGCGTCACCTGCGAGCGGCTGCGCACGCGCCTCACAAAAGCGCCCGAGAATATCGGCGAGCAGTTGCGCCAGCTGACCCAGCTCCTGCAGCAGGGCGAATCGAAAAAGCCCGCGTACCTGCGCTGGATCCAGGCGCAGGTTGGCAGCAACCTGCGCATGATCAGCACCCGCGAGGTGCTGTTTTTCCAGTCCGACGAAAAGTACACCCTGGTGCAGACGGCGCAGGCCGAAATGCTGATCCGCAAAACGCTCAAGGAGCTGTCCGACGAACTCGATCCGGACGAATTCTGGCGCATCCACCGCTCCACCCTGGTGCGCGTCGATGCCATCGCCGAAGTCACGCGCGACGAGCGCGGACGCCAGATGCTCAGGGTGCGCAATCATCCGGTGCTGCTGGAAGTGAGCCGGAACCACACGCATCTGTTCCAGCAGATGTAAGGCCCATCCCGCTGCGCATGGCGGCGTGGATGTGCACCCGGATGTCCAATAATCCAGTACCATATACCCTGCTTTTCCGATCACCTACCCAGGAGAAGGAACATGTCATCCACACCCAAGCAAACCCGCGCCAATATCATCCCCTGCCTGCGCTACCGCAACGCGCCGGCCGCCATCGACTGGCTCTGCAGCACTTTCGGTTTCGAAAAGCAACTCGTGGTCCCCGGCGAAAACGATACCATCCTCCATGCGCAATTGTCATTCGGCAACGGCATGGTGATGCTGGGCTCGACGTCGGCCATCGATTCCGAGTACAGCAAGCTGATGAAGCAGCCCGACGAGATCGGCGGCGCGCAAACCCAGACCATCTGCGTTGTCGTCACCGATGCGGATGCCGTCTACGACCGCGCCATCTCGGCGCGCGCGCAGATCGTCATGGACATCAAGGATGAAGACTACGGCGGGCGCAGTTTTACCTGCCGCGACCTGGAAGGCCACGTCTGGACCTTCGGCACCTACGACCCGTTTGAATAGCGCAGCCATCGAGGAGCACACCATGTCACGTGCAGTCCACTTTGAAATCCAGGCGTCGAACCCGCAGGCGATGATCGACTTTTACCATGGCCTGTTCGGCTGGACCTTCAACAAATGGGAGGGTGGCGATTACTGGATGGTGCACACCGGCCCGGAAGACCAGCCGGGCATCAACGGCGGCCTGCTGCCGCGCCGCGGCCCGCTGCCCGACAGCCAGGCCGCCGTCAACGCCTTCGTCATCACGGTCGACGTGGAAGATATCGACGCCTCGCTGGCGAAAGCCGCATCGGGCTCGCTGCACGGCGTGGTGTGCGTGCCCAAGATGGCGGTGCCGGGGATCGGCTGGCTGGCCTACGTCAAGGACCCGGACGGGAATATGTTCGGGATGATGCAGGCCGATATCACGGCTGCATGAGGGGCACCGGCTCCGCCAGCGCCGCCACCAGCGCCTGGTCGGCCACCTGTACCGGGCGGATGCGGATGACGTCCCGGTACAGCGGCGGCATGTGCGCGCAGATCGATTGAAGCTGCGCGTCGTCCAGCGACGCGCTCACATACTGGAACTGGGACGGGTTATCCGCCGGCAGCGGCCCTTCCATGGTCGAACCGTAGGCGCCCAGGTTCATGAAGCTCTGCGCGCTGGCGTCCGGCCCGCGCGCGAACACGAACGTGCCTTCCTTCGGATGGGCGAGGTACTGGCGCACCACGGCCTGCGCCTCGGCGTCCAGTCCCTGCATCAGCGTGTAGCGCAGCTGCGCGTACTGGCGCGTGCATTCCATGAACGCCGTGCAGATCGCCGACAGCGCGCGCCGGCCCGGTGAGCACAGCAGCAGGTTGCCGAAGGAGTCGAGCAAGGCCACCGCATCGCCCTCCCCGCCCTGCTGGCGGTCGCGCGCGACGGCATCAAGCAGGTAGGGCGCCAGGCCCGCATCCGGCTGGTGCGGCGTGCAGCGGTAGGCCAGCGCGTGCGGGTACAGGGTCTTGAGCTGGCGTACCAGCGGATGGTCGGGTGCCAGTTGCGCGGGGTCCTTCAACTGCTCACGCGGCGGGTCGCTGTTGAGCAGGACCTGCACCTTGTCGGATGTAGCCTCGAACACCAGCGAGCAAAGCGCTTGCGTCGCTTCGGCGATGGTTTTCCCGATGAAGAACGACTTGGGCACGACGCCGGCGCTCTCGCGCGCGAACGGCGAAGCACCTTTCACCGCAGGGTAGAAAAAACTGGCGCCGGCTTGGCCGCGCAGGCCCGCGGGCAGGCTCGCAAAGGTGAAGCTGGCGTCGTGGTTGATGCCGGCCTTGGCGTCGCGCGCGGCGACGACCACGCTAAAGCCGGCCGACAGGATCGCACCGGTGCACATGGCGCAGGGGTCGAGCGAGGTGACGAGGGTGATTTCTTCGGGCGCAGGCAAAGCGCGCCCTTTGGCACGTTCGGCAAAATACCAGTCGATCAGCTGACGCTCGCCGTGCGCGGTCGGATCGAAAATCAGGCCGTCGCGCACCACGTTGTTTTGCAGCGACTTGAGCACATTGCCATGCTGGTCGAGCAGCACGCCGCCGACCCCGAACGTTCCCTGGGTCTTGGCGGCGATGGCCTCGTTGGCCGCCAGTGCTACCGCGGCCTGTACATCGATGGTTTTTTTCAAAGCTTACTTCTTCAAGTCCCGGCCGCCGAACGCATTCGGGAGCTGGGCGGCTGCCGTCGTTTCGAGAATGTCGCCATGCAGGTTGGTCAGCACGATGGGCAGGTCGTTACCACCGAGTTCCAGGATCACCTGGCGGCAAGCGCCGCACGGTGCGATCGGGCCGTCGGTCTGGCCGATGACGGCCAGCGCGGCGAAGTCGCCGGGTTTGTAGCCGTGGGCGATGGCGCTGAAAAAAGCGGTGCGCTCGGCGCAGTTGCACAAGCCGTAGGAGGCGTTTTCGACGTTACAGCCACGGAAGATGCGGCCGTCCTTGCATTCAAGGGCGGCGCCGACCTGAAAGTTGGAGTACGGGGTGTAGGCCAGCAGGCGTGCTGCGGTGGCTTCGGTGATGAGTTTTTCGTATTGCATGGGTGGTCCTTTTAATGCCCCGCACCTTAAAAACCGTCGTCCCCGCGCAGGCGGGGACCCAAGTTGGCTCCGCAGCCATTTGCTCCAGAGCGAACTTGGGCACCCGCCTGCGCGGGTGCGACGTTATGGACGGATCGTGCGGTAAATGATCGGATTCGCAGCCGGCTTGGTATCGCCAACCTTGTACGCAGCCTGCACCTCGCGCACCGCCTGTTCGGCCGCAGCCTGCGTGCGTGCGTGCACCATTGCCAGCGGCTGGCCAACCGCAATCGCGTCGCCCAACTCCACCAGCCCGGTCAAACCAACCGCAAAGTCGATCGCGTCTTCCGGACGGCGACGTCCGCCACCCAGGCTGACCACCGCCAGGCCAAGGCCACGGCAATCGGTCGCGTTCGCAAAACCTGCCTGCAGCGCCGGTACCGGCACGATGATCGGCGCCTTTTCCAGATACGCATCCGGACGCTCGACCAGGTCGGCCGGGCCGCCCAGAGCCGCCACCATGCGCGAGAAGCGCTCGGCCGCTTCGCCGGAGTCGAGCCCCGCCTGCAGCTTGGCGCGCGCGTCGGTTTCGTTGACGGCCAGTTTGCCCAGCACCAGCATCTCGGCGCACAGCGCCATCGTCACTTCGTGCAGGCGCGCCGGACGCGAACGGCCGGTCAGGTAATCCATCGCCAGGCGCACTTCCAGCGCATTGCCGGCCACGGGACCGAGCGACTCGTTCATCTCGGTCAGCAGTGCCGACGTACGGGTGCCCGCGCCATTACCTACAGCGACGATACTCTCGGCCAGTTCGACCGATTTGTCGTAGCTCGGCATGAAGGCGCCGGTGCCGACCTTTACGTCCATCACCAGCGCATCCAGCCCGGCCGACAGCTTCTTCGACAGGATCGAACCGGTGATCATCGCTACCGACTCCACCGTCGCGGTGGTGTCGCGAATGCTGTAGAAACGCTTGTCCGACGGCGCCAGTTGCGCGGTCTGGCCGATAATGGCCACGCCCACGTCCTTGACGACGGTGCGGAACAGTTCCGGATCGGGCACGGTGCAGTAGCCAGGAATGGAATCGAACTTGTCGAGCGTGCCGCCGGTGTGGCCCAGGCCACGGCCGGAGATCATCGGCACGAAGCCGCCGCAGGCTGCAATCATCGGTCCGAGCATCAGGGACACCACATCGCCCACGCCGCCGGTCGAGTGCTTGTCGACCACGGGACCCGGCAGGTTGAGCGAACGCCATTCCATAACCTGGCCGGAATCGCGCATGGCCAGGGTGAAGGCGACGCGTTCATCCATGTTCATGTCGTTGAAGAAGACGGCCATCGCGAGTGCCGCGATCTGGCCTTCGGTGACGCTGCCGTCGGTGATGCCGCGTACGAAGAACTGGATCTCTTCAGCCGAGAGAGCGCCGCCATCGCGTTTTTTGCGGATGATTTCCTGATTTAAGAACATGTGCTGCCTTATAAATAGTTACATCGTCGTTCCCGCGAAGGCGGGAACCCAAGTTCGTCGATCAGCCCGTGCAGCGCAGAAAACCTGGATTGCCGCGAGGGCGCCTTGGCCCTGCGCGGCAACGACAGGGGGGTTATTAAACGCCGTACGGAATCCAGACATTCTTGACCTGGCTCGCGTGCGCCAGCACTGCGCGACCGCCGGCCTGTTTGGTGTCGTACCAGTCGCGCCCTTTGCCGCCGCCCACCCAGGTGCGCTTGAGCGATTCGGCCGACAGGCGTTCGACTTCGGCGCAGCCTTCAGCCGAACCGTCGTGGCGCCACACGGCGTCCACATCCGAGTGCGATGCCAGCGTCTTGGCAAGTTCGTCAGCGCTGCCGGTAATGATGTTCAGCGCGCCGCCTGGCAGGTCGGACGTGTCGAGTACCTGATACAGGTCGGTCGCCACCAGCGGATACGCTTCCGACGGCACCGCGATCACGCGGTTGCCCAGCGCCAGCGCAGGCGCCACCAGCGAAATGAAGCCGAGCAGCGGCGACTCGTTCGGGCAGATGATGCCGATCACGCCAACCGGCTCGTTCAGTGCCACGGTGATGCCGTGCATCGGCGGCTGGTGCGCCAGGCCGTCGTACTTGTCGGCCCACGCCGCGTAGTAGAACAGGCGTTCGATCGACGCCTGCACTTCTTTTTCAGGGTTCTTGGCACCGGTCATGGCAGCCAGGCGCGCCGCGAATTCATCAGCGCGGATCGCCAGGTTCTCGGCGATGTAGTACAGGACCTGCGCACGGTTGTGCGACGTTGCCTTGGCCCAGCCGGACGCCTTGTGCGCCGCTTCCACGGCGTTGCGGATATCCTTGCGGCCGCCTTCGCCGACGTCGCCGATGAAGGCGCCATTGGCGCCGGTGATCGCGCGCGTGTAGGCGCCATCAGGGCGTGCCTGCTTGCCGCCGATGTACATCTTGGCGGTGCGGTCGATGGCGAATGGTCCCGGCGCTTCGGCCGGCTTGGCCTTGCCCTTCGCTTCCACCAGCGGTACTGCCGGACGCGCATCTTCCGACAGTGCCGTCATGTACTCGAACATGCCTTCCTTCCCGCCTTCGCGGCCGAAGCCGGACTCGCGGTAGCCGCCGAAGCCGCACGCGGCGTCGAACTGGTTGGCGGTGTTGATCCACACCACGCCAGCCTTGATCTGCGGGGCCACGTCGAGCGCGAGGCTGATCGATTCGGACCACACGCAGGCAGCCAGGCCGTACACGGTGTTGTTCGCCAGCTGGACCGCTTCAACCGGGGTACGGAAGCTCATTGCGACCAGCACAGGTCCGAAAATTTCGGTCTGGGCGATGCCGGCCGAGGTGGATGCGCCGGTAATCAGGGTCGGCGGGAACCACGAGCCGGTGGCTGGCAGTTCGCAGACCGGCTGATAAATGGTGCAGCCTTCGGCGCGGGCCGCTTCGACCAGGCCTTCGATGCGCTGGCGCTGGACAGGATCGACCAGCGCGCCGATATCGACCGACTTTTCGATCGGCGAACCGAGACGCAGGTTGTCCATGCGCGCGCGCAGCTTGGCGAGGAAGCGCTCTTCGATCGATTCCTGCACCAGCAGGCGCGAACCGGCGCAGCAGACCTGGCCCTGGTTGAACCAGATCGAATCGACCAGGCCTTCAACGGCGGCGTCGAGATCGGCATCTTCAAACACGATGAACGGCGACTTGCCGCCCAATTCGAGCGAGAGTTTCTTGCCGCTGCCGGCGGTAGCCTTGCGGATGATGCGGCCAACTTCGGTGGAACCGGTGAAGGCCACCTTGTCGATGCCCGCATGGTTGACGATCGCTTCGCCCACGCGGCCGTCGCCGGTGACGATGTTGACCACGCCGGCCGGCACGCCAGCCTGCTGGCAGATCTCGGCGAACAACAGCGCGGACAGCGAAGTGAATTCCGCCGGCTTGAAGACGACCGTGTTACCGGCCGCCAGCGCTGGCGCGATTTTCCAGGCCAGCATCAGCAGCGGGAAATTCCAGGGAACGATCTGGCCCACCACGCCCACGGCGCGGTAGTCGGCAAATTCTTCCGATTGCAGCTGCGCCCAGCCGGCGTGATGGTAGAAGTGGCGCGCGGCCAGCGGCAGGTCCGCGTCGCGCGTTTCGCGAATCGTCTTGCCGTTGTCGAGCGTTTCGATGACCGCGAACAGGCGCGCATGCTTTTGCAGCAGGCGCGCGAGCGCGTACATCACGCGCGCGCGGCCATGGCCGCCCAGGGCCACCCAGCCCGGCTGGGCGCGGCGCGCCGCTTCCACTGCGCGGTCCACGTCGGCGGCACTGGCCTGGCTTACCTGCGCCAGTTCCTTGCCATCGGCCGGATTGGTCGAGGCGAAGGTGTCGGCGGCATCGCTCCAGGCATTATCGATGAACAGCCCGAAACGGCGCTCATGCTGGTCCAGCCATGCTTGCGCTTCTTTGGTGCTCTCGGGTGCAGGGCCGTAGTCCATAGTTTGAAGAATCTCGTTGATTGTTGGCATGACGAATCCGTTGATGTTTATGGTTGCGCGTGGCGATGGTTGGCCGAGTAGTTCCCGGTGACGTAGTGTTCGAGCTGGCGCTCGATGTCGGTCAGCAGGCTCGATGCACCGATGCGGAACAGATGCGGCTCCAGCCACTCGCGTCCCAGTTCCTCTTTCATCAGGGTCAGGTACTGCAGCGCGCTCTTCGAGGTTGCCACGCCGCCAGCCGGCTTGAAGCCGACCTGGAAGCCATACTGCTCATGGTATTCGCGGATCGTGCGCACCATCGTCAGGGCCACGGGAATGGTGGCGTTGACGCCTTCCTTGCCGGTCGAGGTTTTGATAAAGTCGGAACCGGCCATCATGCACACCCACGAAGCCTTGGCCACGTTTTCCAGCGTGAGCAGGTCGCCGGTGGCGAGAATGGCTTTGACGTGCGCGTCGCCGCAGGCTTTGCGGTAAGCGACCATTTCATCGTACAGTGCCTGCCAGTTACCCATCAGGACGTGCTGGCGCGTGATGACGATATCGATTTCGGTGGCGCCGGCGGCGACCGACAATTCAATCTCGCGCACCTTGGTTTCCATGCTGGCCAGGCCCGCCGGGAACGCGGTCGACACGGCGGCGATCGGCAAGCGGCCCTGCAGAATCTTGGCGGCCGGGGTGATCATTTCGTGATACACGCACACCGCGCCGGTGGTCAAATTGGACACGCCCAGCGCTTCCATCAGGTCGGTGCGCAGCGGGCGCATGGCCTTCATGCACAGGCGCTCGACGCGGCCCGGCGTGTCGTCGCCGCCCAGCGTCGTCAGGTCGATGCACTGCAAGGCCTTGATCAGCCACGCGGCCTGGTATTCTTTTTTGACGGTGCGGCGATTGGCCAGGCTGGCCGCGCGGCGGTCCGACGCATTGCGGTTCACTTTGATCTGGTTGACCCAGCCGAGGTCGAGGCCAACCGCCTCGTTGCGTTTGAATGCGGAATTGTGAGTCATAGCAGAGCGGTTCCGTTGGAAAGTGGTTTGACGCCGAGGTGCTTGGCCAAGGTGGCGCCGATATCGGAGAACGTGTTCGAGACCGGCAGCGCGCGCGGGGCGACGCCCGGGCCGAAGAAGATCATCGGGATATGCTCGCGCGTGTGGTCGGAGCCCGGCCAGCTTGGGTCGCAGCCATGGTCGGCGGTGATGACGACCAGGTCGCCCTCTTTCAGCTTGGCCATGAACTCCGGCAGGCGCGCGTCCATTTCGTGCAGCGCGTTCGAGTAGCCGGCCACGTCGCGGCGATGGCCGAAGGCCTGGTCGAAGTCGACGAAGTTCACAAAAGTGAGCGACTTGTCGCCGGCTTCGTCGGTGACCTTGAGCAGCGCGTCGAACAGGGCCATGTTGTCCACGCCCTTGACCACGCGCGAGATGCCCTGGGTCGCGAAAATGTCGCTGATTTTACCAAGGCCGATGACTTCCCCGCCTTCGTTCTTGACGTGGTCGAGCAGGGTCGCGCTTGGGGGTGGAACGGCGTAGTCGTGGCGGTTGCTGGTGCGGCGGTAGTTGCCGTTCTCGCCCAGGAACGGACGCGCGATCACGCGGCCGATGTTGTACGGCTTGACCAGTTCAAACGCGGCTTCGCACACGGCGTACAGGCGTTCGAGGCCGAAGTGTTCTTCGTGCGCGGCGATCTGCATGACCGAGTCGCCCGAGGTGTAGACGATGATTTTGCCGGTGGCGACATGTTCGTCGCCATGCTTGTTGATGATGTCGGTGCCGGACGCGTGGCAGTTGCCGAGGTAGCCGGCCACGCCGGTCAGTTCCTGCAGCTTGTCGGTCAGTTCGGCCGGGAACGACGGGACGGTGCGCGGGAAGTAGCCCCAGTCGAATTCGACCGGCACGCCGGCGATTTCCCAGTGTCCGCTCTGGGTGTCCTTGCCGGTCGAGCGCTCGCGCGCCGCGCCGTAGGCGCCGGTAAAGCCGTCGCGCTGGTCGAAGCCCTGGGCCCATTCGCCGCTGGCCAGGTGGGCGGCGGCAGCAAGGCCGAGGCGTTCGAGGTTGGGTAGCTGCATTGGCTTGCCTTGTTCGGCTGCCCAGCTGGCGATATGGCCGAAGGTGTTGGCGCCGACGTCGCCGAATTTGTCGGCGTCAGGGGTGGCGCCGAGGCCGAAGGAATCAAGCAGAAGGATAAATGCGCGTGACATGGGATCGCTCGCTTTAGAAAGGTTCAGGTACGGTGAAAAGGACTGCGCTGATTACTACCAAAAGCAGTGCTGCTTTCCACCGTCACCCCCGCGAAAGCGGGGGTCCAAGTTCGGTTCCGTAGCCTGTGGCAGAGCGGGAAACTTGGGCTCCCGCCTACGCGGGAGCGACGGTGACAAATCAGGCAGCGGCGCGCGGTTGTGCGGCGACGCGCTCCAGGAACGCCGGAATCAGCGCAACCAGATCCTTGGCGCCAATCGCCGCGTATTTCAGCGTCTGCTCATGCGACAGCGGGAACGGCGACATGCCTTCCGCCAGGTTGGTAATCACCGATACGCCAACCACCTTCAAACCGCAATGACGCGCCGACACCACTTCCGGCACCACCGACATACCCACCACGTCGGCGCCCAGCTTGGCCATCATGCGGATTTCAGCGGCGGTTTCGAAGTTCGGACCCGGGTAGGCGATGAACACACCTTCATGCAGCGTGATGCCCTTGGCGGCGGCGGTTTCCTTGACCACGTTGCGGATGTCGCTGTCGTAAGCATTGGCCATGCTGAAAAAGCGCGGGCCGAAACGGTCGTCGTTCGGGCCGACCATCGGCGTGCCAGGCAGCCAGTTGATATGGTCGGTCAGGGCTACCAGGCTGCCCGCATCGACTTCGGTGCGCAGCGAACCGGCTGCGTTGGTCACGAACAGCATCTCGCAACCGAGCAGCTTCATGGTGCGCACGGCACTGGTCATCACGCCCATGCCGTAACCTTCGTAGAAGTGGCCGCGGCCCTTCATGCACACCACGTTCACGCCCGCCAGGGTGCCCAGTACCAGCTCGCCGGCGTGACCGTGCACGGTGCTGATCGGGAAACCAGGCAGCTCGTCGAAGCCGATCGAGACCGCATCGGTCATCTGCTCGGCCAGCACGCCGAGACCCGAACCGAGGATCATCGCCACGCGCGGCTCGAAACCAGGTTTGCGGGCACGGATGATATCGGCGGCTTCGAAGGGAGTATTGTTCGACATGAGGATTCCTTATCTGTTCGGGGAGGGCGCTGCCACGCGACGCGGAGGATGCAGGCGGCGTGGAGAATGGGTTCGCTAACTATTATAACTATGCATGATCGGGGATATGTATGGCAAATACCATTTTTCTTCCTCATTTATACGCGTAACATATAAATACACGCTAGAATCGATTGGACCCCGCCCGCCAATCAGGCACACTATAGGAGAGCGAGACACAATCATTGATTGACAGCATTAAGACAATTGTCTACTATCGCAAACAATTGTTTAATGATTGCTCATTGTGACCGAACTCTCCAAAAAAGACCAGTTGTACGAATTGATCCGCGCTAATCCCTTTATCTCGCAGCAGGATCTGGCATCGGTGCTGGGCTTGTCGCGCTCCGCGGTGGCCGGCTATATCGCAGGCCTGATCCGCGACCGGCGCCTGCTCGGACGCGCCTACGTGCTGCCCGATAACCGGCCGATCGTCTGCCTCGGCGCGGCCAATCTCGATCGCAAACTGCGCTCCCTCGCCACACTCAAGATGGGCACCTCGAATCCCGCGCGCCAGGACGAATCGTTCGGTGGCGTGGCCCGCAATATCGCCGAGAACCTGGCGCGCCTGTCGGCGCCGGTGGCGCTGATCACGGCTATCGGCGACGATTCGTCCGGCAAGGCGCTGCTGGCGCACGCCGAGGCAACCGGCATCGATACCCGCGCCACCCTGCACCTGACGGGCGTATGCAGCGGCACCTACACCGCGGTACTCGACGACCACGGCGAAATGATACTCGCGCTGGCCGACATGGCCCTGTACGACGCGCTCACGCCCGCCTTTCTGGCCACGCGCCAGCCGCAGCGCGCGGCCGGCGCCTTGACCGTGGCCGACCTGAACCTGCCACGCGACACCCTGCGCGCCCTGCTCGACGACGCCGCGCGCGATGCCGTGCCGCTGGTGCTGGTGGCGGTATCTCAGCCCAAGATGGCCAACCTGCCGGACGACCTGCACGGCCTGCGCCTGCTCATTCTGAACCAGGGCGAGCTCGAAACCCGCATCGGCGCGCGGCTTTTGACCGACGCCGACTTCCTGGCGGCCTGCCGCAGCTTGCAGGCGAAGGGCGCGCAAGACGTCATCGTCACGCGCGGCGCCACCGGCGTGGTCTACACCACTGCTGACGGCATCGCCCAGCTCGACGCGCCGCCTGCGCACATCGTCGACGTCACCGGTGCGGGCGACGCCTTTGCCGCTGCGGTATGCTGGTCCCTGTTCCAGGGCAGCGACGACATGACGCTGGCCTGTCGCCGCGGCCTGCAACTGTCTGCCATGACGCTCGCCAGCGAAGAAACCGTATGCCCTTACCTGACGGCGGAAGTCCTCGCCGAGATTCCGAATCCCGACGCCCTTCCCGGCGCCCAGCAGCCGTTCAACGCACTTTACCAGGACTGACCATGCACCAATACCTCTTGTTCTCGCCCGAAGTCGCCGCCGCCCGTTCCGCCGGCAAGCCGATCGTCGCCCTGGAGTCGACCATCATCTCGCACGGTATGCCGTACCCGCAAAACGTCACGATGGCGCAGGAAGTCGAGCACGTGATCCGCGCCGCCGGCGCCGTGCCGGCCACGATCGCCATCATCGAAGGCAAAATCTGCATCGGCCTGGTGGCCGAGCAGCTCGAACTGCTGGCCACGTCGCCGGACGCGATGAAAGTATCCCGCCGCGACCTGCCGTACGTGCTCTCGCAAGGCCGCCTTGGCGCCACCACTGTGGCCGCCACCATGATCTGCGCGCAGCTGGCCGGCATCCACGTGTTCGTCACCGGCGGCATCGGCGGCGTGCACCGCGGTGCCGAGACCAGCTTCGACATCTCGGCCGACCTGCAGGAACTGGCCCGCACCAACGTGGCGGTGGTGTGCGCCGGCGTCAAGTCGATCCTCGACATCGGCCTCACGCTCGAATACCTGGAAACCCACGGCGTGCCGGTGATCAGCGTCGGCCAGCCGGCCTTCCCTGCCTTCTTCACGCGCGACAGCGGCTTCAAGGCCGACTTCCAGCTCGATTCGGCGCTGGAGCAGGCATCCTTCATCCAGACCAAATGGCAGCTCGGCCTCAATGGCGGCATCGTCGTCAGCAATCCTGTGCCGGAAGCGTTTGCGATGCAGAAGGAAGAAATCGACGGCATCACCGAACAGGCATTGCAGGAAGCGCGCGACGGCGGCGTGGCGGGCAAGCTGGTTACCCCGTTCCTGCTGGCCCGCATCAAGACGCTGACCGAAGGACGCAGCCTGATGACCAACATCGCGCTGGTCAAGCACAACGCACAGGTAGGCGCCGAGCTGGCCGTAGCCATGCGTAACCTGCCAGGCCTGCAGCCGCTCTAACTCCACCCACATACCCACATGTCCATCGACCTGAAACAGCTCAAGTACTTCCTCGCGGTGGCTGAAGAAAAGAGCTTCAGCCGCGCCGCCGAGCGGCTGCACATTTCGCAGCCGCCCTTGAGCCAGCAGATCATGAAGCTCGAGAGCGAGTTGGGCGTGCGCCTGTTCGCGCGCACTACCCGCACCTTCGAGCTGACGGTGGCCGGCAAGGCGCTGATGGGAGAAGCGTCGGACCTGCTGGCCAAGATGCGCATGACGATCGACACCATCCGCCAGATCGACCGCGGCGAAGTCGGGCGCCTGCGGGTCGGCATCGTCGGTTCGGCCATGTGGGGACCGATTCCCAGCCTGCTCGAAGAATTCCAGACCAAGTTTCCGCGCGTGACCTGGACCTTGCATGAGTCAGGACCGAACGTGCAGTACGAAGCGCTGCGCGCCAAGCAGATCGACGTGGGTTTCTGGCGCGAGCCCAAGCTCGATGAAGATGAACTCAAACACGACAACCTGCGCCAGGAACTGTGTTTTCGCGAGAACGTGTGCGTGGCGGTCAACGAGCATCATCCGCTGGCCACGCAGCCGTGGATCGAGCTGACCGACATTGCCGACCAGCCGATGCTCACGCTGGCGCTGGACAAGTCGGCCTTCCCGCGCTACCTGATCCAGTGCTGCATCAAGGCCGGTTTTCAGCCGGCGATTTTCCAGGAAGCGTCCGAGCCGCAAACCTTGCTGGCGATGGTGGGTGCGGGCCTGGGCGTGGCGCTGATGCCGGAAACGACCAGCCGCATCGGCTGGCCGGGCGTAATCTTCTTGCCGATCAAGACCAATCCGCCATCGGCCAATCTGTACATCACCTACACCACGCTCGACGATGCGCCGGTGGTGCGGGCGTTCCTGAACATCCTCAATCCCAGCACCTAGAAAACCGCGCCGCCGGCCTCGCACACATCGTCGCGTACGGCCAGCGCCACTTCCAGCGCAATCGTCACCCCCCGCACCACGTCGGCCAGTGCCATGCTGGGCGCCCCGGGGTGCGCCGAAGCCTGCTGCGGCAGGTAGGGAATGTGAATGAAGCCTGCCCGTACATCCTGGCCCGCCGTCTGGTGCATCAGGCTGTAAAAAACGTGATTGCACACGAAGGTGCCCGCTGTCTGCGACACGGACGCCGGCAAGCCGGCCTCGCGCAAACCTGCGACGATAGCCTTGATCGGCAGGGTCGAAAAATACGCCGCCGGTCCACCCTCCACAACCGGCCGGTCGACGAGCTGGCACTGGGCGTTGTCGGGAATCGGGGCGTCGTCGATATTGATGGCGATGCGTTCCACCGACAGGTCCACCCTGCCCCCGGCCTGCCCGAGCGCGATCACCACCGCGGGCCGCACCTCGTCGATCGCCGCGCGCAGCACCTCGCCCGCGGCGCCGAACACGCACGGGAGCTGGCGCACTTCAATGCGATAGCCGTTGCCCTCGTGGCCGGCCAGCGAGCGCACCGCCTCCCATGCCGGATTGATCGTCTCTTTATTGAACCGCTCGAAGCCGGTCAGCAGTACTGTTCTGGTCATTTCTGGTCCATCAAAAAATACAGCAGGAAGATATTTGCCACCAGCAGCGGCAGCGCGGTCGGTATCTGCGCCTTGATCACCGCGTGCTTGTCGGGCAGTTCGAGCAGCACCACCGGCACCACGTTGAAGTTGGCGGCCATGGGTGTCATCAGGGTGCCGCAATAGGCGCTGAACATGCCGATGGCGGCCATCACCGCAGGGTTGGCGCCGTACTGGCCGATCAGGATCGGAATGCCGACGCCGCCGGCCATCACGGGAAACGCAGCGAAGCCGTTACCCATGATGATCGTGAACAGCGCCATGCCGACGCAGAACACTACCACCGCCACGAAACGCGAATCCATGTTGATGTACGAGGTGGTGATGTGCGCGACCGCCTTGCCGACGCCCGCTTCGGCGAACAGCAGCCCCAGGACGGCCAGCATGTGCGGCAGCACCACCGCCCAGCCGACCGCGTCGACCAGGCGGCGCCATTCGCGCATGCCCTGCACCGGCGTGGAGCGCGTCAGCCAGCAAGCCGCGCCGACCGCCAGCACCGAAGCACAACCGAGGCTGACCAGCGTCAGGTGCTTCGTTTCGAGCAGCAGCAGGCCGCCGATGTGAACGTCCTTGAGCAGGGTCGAGCCGATCATGGTCACCACCGGGATGATCAATGCGGGGATGAACAGCAGGTGGCCGAGGCGGCGCGCGCTGGATGTCTTTTCCTCGGTCGTGCGCACGCCGTATTTGCCCAGGGTGACGCCGCCGCAGCCGGCGATCAGGGCCATCACGATCATGATCACGCCGACAATCGCTGGCGGCAGGCGTTCGCCAACGAGGTAGACGGCGGCGTACAGGGCCCAGAACAAGGCGCTCGAATAGCGGCGCGGATTATCCTTGTCGCGCAGGGACATGACGGCGGAAGCGGCCAGCATGGCGCCGAGCGCCAGGTAGAAATAGTCAAGCAGGATGATCATTTGCCGGCTCCGTCGCGCGCAATCTCGGCATCGAAGCGGTGCAGGCGCCACGCGTGGATGATGAAGGCGGTGATCGCGGTGGGAATGCCCCACATCGCCATGTGCAGCGGATTGACCGGAATGCCTTCGGCCGCGAGGATGGTCTGCATCAGGACGATGGCGCCGAAGGCGACGAAGACATCTTCGCCGAAGAACAGGCCGATGTTGTCGGTGGCGGCCGACATGGCGCGGATGCGGTAGCGCAGCTTGTCGCTGATGGTGCCGTTGCGCGTTTCGGCGGCCGCTTCGGCCATGGGCGCGACCAGCGGACGCACCATCGACGGGTGGCCGCCAAGGCTGGTCAGGCCGAATGCGGCCGACACTTCGCGCACGAACAGGTAAACGATCAGCAGGCGGCCGGTGGTGGCCGATTTGATCTTGGCGATGCTCGCTTGCGCATGCTCCTTGAGGCCGAAGCGTTCGAGCAGGCCGATGGCGGCCAGCGGCAGCAGCAGGATCATCGGCAGGTTGCGTGTTTTGATGAAGGCGGTGCCGAGCGAGGCGAGGAGCGTTTCGACCGGCATCGACACGGCCAGGCCGGTGGCGCCGCATGCGGCGACAACGACCAGCACAGGATGCACGCGCAGCACGAAGCCGACAATGATGACGGCGACGCCGATGAGCGGCCACAGGTTCACTGCTGTTTGCATGGATTCTCCGGTAGACCCGTCAGGGGGCCGGGGAATCTTACCCGATACCGGCGTCGCGCCCTATTATTCTTCGGGCTCCGCACCTGTGATGCGGATAGCGACGAAATTGCGCTTGTCGTAACGGGAATTGAACTGGTACTTGACGTTAATGTCGGCCTGCCGCCCATACACTGTGAGTTCTCCGGACAGCGAGTCTACGTGTACGTCTTTGCGGATCAACTTCGGGCCCTTGGTCACGCAGGCGATGACGCGCGAGATGTTATGGCCCATGAATTCCATCGAGGTGTTCTTCATCATCCATTGGCAGATCACCCGGCCTTTCTCGTCCATGGCAGAGGGCTTGCAGCTCTTCGACGCCAGGACGATGGTGTCACTGTTCTGCGTCGCCACTTCCATCGAATGCGTTTCGCCGACCGCGTTGCCACCCCACTGCGTCTCCAGTTCCATCGAGCGCTTTTCGTCGACCGCGATGCCATCGGCAAAGCTGTCGATCACGTCGCACATTTCATCTTTCTTTGCCTGCGCCGAAGCGAAGGAGCACAGAGCGCACAATGCTGCGCCAGCGATCATGGAATAGAGTGGCTTCATGGTTTTCCCAAAAAAAACGGGCCCCGCACATCTTGCGATGTGAGGGGCCCGGTACGGCATCAGGACGGAGATTAGAACGTCGCCTTGAGCTGCACGCCAAAGCTGCGCGGCTCGTTGACCATGCCGGTCAGGTTGTCGAAGTCGATCGCGCCGACCGACTGCACTTTGTCGGTGATGTTGCGCGCGAAGGCTGCCACTTCGTAGTTATCCCACTTGTAGCCCATGCGCAGGCCGCCTTCGACCAGCGACTTGGCTTTGTATTCCTTGGCTTCGTACAGGAACATATTGTAGGTGCTGCGATACGCCCAGTCGGTGTAGGCAAAGAACTCGGCATCGCCCACCGGCACGCTGTAACGCAGCGTGAAGTTGCCTTGCCACTTAGGTGCGCGCGGCAGCGGGTTGCCGTTCAGTTTCTGCGTGTACGCGAAAGGACCCGCCACGCCGGTTGGCGTGCAGCCGTTCAGACCCTTGGTATTTGGCTCGTTGCCGCAGGTCTGGACGAACAGCTTGGAGTCCTTGATCTCGGTGTCGTTGAAGCTGCCGCCCAGGGTCATGCGCAGTGCGTCCGACAGGTTGGCCTGGAAGTCCAGTTCCACGCCCTGGCCGGTCACGCGGTCGGCGTTGATCAACTGGTTCATGTTGATCTGGCCCGAACCGGCGGTCAGCTGCTTGTCCTTGACGCGGTACTGGAACACGCTGGCCGACAGGCGCGCGCGGCGATTGAACAGGTCCTGCTTGATACCGGCTTCGTACGACAGCGCCTTTTCAGCTTCGGCGAACGATGGACGATCGGCCAGGCCGTTCAAACGACCCTGCATGCTCGGTGCGCGATAGCCGGTGGCCACGCGGGCGAACAGATTGCTGTCGGCGCTGAGCGCGTAGGTGCCGGACATATCCCAGCTCACGTTGGTCGACTCGTTGCTGATCCCGAAAGGACCCGCGGTGGTCAACTCGACGCGCCGGGCGGCGAAGTTCTTCTTGTCGTTGGTGTAGCGCAGACCGCCACGCAGCTTGAACTTGTCGGACACGGTGTAGTTCAGTGAACCGAAGGCGGCCCACGATTTGGTGTCCTGGTACTGGGTCGCGAAGAACGGGTTCTGCGGATTACCCGGCGCCAGCGAGTCGAAGCTGATGCTGTCGATCTGGATGTCTTCGTTGAAGTAGAACAGGCCGGCGATCCACTGCAGCGGACCGGTGTTGACCGACTCCGCGCGGAACTCCTGGGTGAACTGGCGGTGCTTCGGCAGCACGTCCGCCGTTTCGACCACGAACGGGATGAACGCGGCCTGGTTGGCGTAGCTCGGGCCCATCGGCTGCGCGTACACGGCGCCATAGCCGCCGTCGACATCGGCGCGGCTGTAGAAGTCGGCCGATTCGTAACCCGTGATCGAGTGCAGCGTGACGCCGGAGAGGTCCAGGCGCAGGCGCATGCTGGCGCCTTCGGTCGAGAGGCGCTGTTCATTCACGCCGTCGCTGTCGTAGCGGCCGTACTGGAAGCCGTCGACCAGTTCATTGCTGCCCTTCTTGAGGATATTCGCGCGGAACAGGGTGGCGCTGCCATCCATGTCGCGCGCGTGCACGTTGAACAGGGCGCTGAAGTTACTGGTCGGTTTGACCAGCACTTGCAGGCGCAGCGCATCGTCGTGGTAACCCTCGAAATCCTTGGTGCCGTTGCCCGGACGGTTGTTATGTACGCGGTCGCCGCGGTTCTGCGACTGCGCCGATACGCGCGCGGCGACGGTATCGCTGATTGGCAGATTGATCGCGCCTTCAAAATTGCGGGCGCGGTAGTTGCCGATGCCGACCGTGGCATAGCCGTCGGACTTGCCGATCTGCGGCTTGGCCGAGTCGAACTTGATCACGCCGGCCGGGGAATTACGGCCAAACAGCGTGCCCTGTGGGCCGCGCAGCACTTCGACCTGGTCGACGTCGAACACCGGGAAGCCTTTCAACATCGGGCTTTCCTGCACGATGTCGTCGACCACCAGGCCAACTGGCTGCGATGCGTTCAGATCGAAATCGGTATTACCCTGGCCGCGGATGTAAAAGCGCGGGAACGAACGGCCATAGTCGGATTCGACGTTCAGGCTGGGCGAACGGCCCGACAGGAAGCGGATGTCCTGGCCGCCGGCGGTGAGCACGTCGAGTTTTTCACCCTTGAGCGTGGTGATCGCCATCGGCACGTCCTTGATGTTCTCGGAACGGCGCTGCGCGGTCACGATCACGGTTTCCAGCTGGCCGGCCTGTGGCTTGGCTTCTTCGGCTAGCTTGTCCTGGGCCATCGCGGCGTGCACCGGAAAGGCGCTGGCAACGGCCAGGGCGATCAGCGAACGGGTGGCGAACTGCTTGCTTTTTATTGTCATTTAAGTAATCCCTTAGATCGATTAACCATCTCATGAATCCTGCGTTCCGGTTCGCACCCCGCTCCGGCAACGTGCGCCGCCGCACGCCTTGCAGCGCACAAAACAGCCTTCATCGCCCCGCTGTGACTACGCTTCCGTCTGTATCTTGATAGTGCTTGGGCATCCTAGCATGAAAAGAATTGACCCGAAATCATGGGAATTACGTTTTCATTTATATTTCGATCATATAAATGACGAAGCAAAATCGTATTTGCCATACATATTAACGGTGATGCATAGTTCTAAAGCTGTACCTGTGCCATATGGCGCGGCGCAATATTCCCTAGCCTTACGCACTCCCGGGCGTAGCGAACATGGCGACGACACGGCCCACCTCGCACCGGGCCTGGACGAGCAAAGTTCAACACGTAAAGACGCGTGATTTTCGCCACATGAGTTGTTGCAACAATACGACATAGCCCGCCAGGAAAGTTGCCATGAACCAAATTAGTGCATCCGCCAGCCGCCTCAAGGCCGTAGCCGGCCTGGGCCAGCAAATCTGGCTCGATAACCTCAGCCGCGAGCTGGTCGCCTCGGGCGAACTGGCGCGCTGGATCGCCGACGACGGCATCCAGGGCGTGACCTCAAATCCATCCATCTTCTATAACGCGATCCGCAACGACGCCGCCTATCAGGCCGCGCTGCCGGCTTTGCGCCTGGCCCACCTTGACCCGGAAGCGCGCTTCGAAGCGCTGGTCCTGCCCGACGTGCAGGCCGCGTGCGACCTGTTCGCGCCCCTGTACGCCGACAGCGACGGCCATGCGGGGTTTGTCAGCTTCGAAGTCGCGCCGCGCCTGGCGCACGATGCCGCCGGCACCGTGCTTGATGCGCGCCGCCTGTGGGCCGCGATCGACCGGCCCAACGCGATGATCAAGATCCCCGCGACCGAAGCGGGCATCGCCGCAGTCGAAGAAGTGATCTACGCCGGCATCAACGTCAACGTCACCCTCATTTTCAGCGCCACCCAGCTGGCCGCCGTGCGCGCGGCGCACCGCCGTGGCCTGGCGCGCAGGCTGGAAGCGATGCTGTCGGTGCAGCGCATCGCCAGCGTGGCCAGCGTCTTTATCAGCCGCGTCGATGCCGCCGTCGATGCACTGCTGCCGCCGGCCGCCGATGCCCTGCGCGGCAAGGCGGCCATCGCCGCCGCGCGCGTGGCCTACCACGAGTTCCAGAACGACAGCGGCTTTGCCATCTTCACCGCCTTCGGCGCCACCCCGCAATGGCTGCTGTGGGCCAGCACCGGCGTGAAAAACCCGGCCATGCGCGACGTCACCTACGTGGAAGAACTGATCGGCGAAGCGACCGTGAACACCGTGCCCGATGCGACCCTGGCCGCCTTCCGCGACCATGGCGAAGCGCGCCTGTCGCTGGTCGACGATGTCGACGGCGCGCGCGCCGTATTGACGCAACTGGGCCGGCACGGCATCGGACTCGATACAATTGGTAACGACCTCTTGCGCTCCGGCCTGACACAATTCGAGCAAGCACACGCCAATTTGCTGGCTTTGCTTGCTTAGTGTCGTTAAGCTTACGCATTCCTTTCGCCCCATCGCAGCCGGTGTGCCGGGTACAATATCGCTTTCCAGGAGTGAACTCATGAAATTTAAGCAACTTAGTATCACGATCGCGGCGCTGTGCGTCGCGGCGAGCGCCACGGCTGCCGACCCAAAACTGGGCATCGTGTACGACGCCGGCGGGAAGTTCGACAAGTCGTTCAACCAGTCCGCGTTTGAAGGCGCCGAGCGCTTCAAAAAAGAGACCAACATCAAATACATCGAGGTGCAGGCCAGCAGCGATACCCAGGCCGAACAAGTGCTGCGCGGCCTGGCGCGCAAGAAGCTGGACCTGATCGCCGCCGTCGGCTTCTCGCAGACCCAGGCCGTGCAGAAGGTCGCGCAGGAATTCCCCAACGTGCGCTTCGTGCTGATCGACGCTGTGGCCAAGGGTAACAACGTCAACTCGATCCTGTTCAAGGAAGAAGAAGGCTCGTACCTGGTCGGCGTGGCCGCCGCCCTTGCATCGAAGTCGAAGAAAATCGGTTTTGTCGGCGGCATGGACATTCCGCTGATCCGCACCTTCGCCTGCGGCTACGCCCAGGGCGCGAAAGCGACCAACGCGAAAATCGAGACGATGCAGAACATGGTCGGCACCACCAGCGCGGCCTGGAACGACCCGGCCAAGGGCGGTGAGCTGGCGCGCGCGCAGTTCGACCGCGGCGTGGACGTGGTGTTCGCCGTTGCCGGCGGCAGCGGCATGGGCACCCTGCAGACGGCCAAGGAAAAAGGCAAGCTGGCCATCGGCGTCGACTCGAACCAGAACTACCTCCATCCGGGCACCATGCTGACCTCCATGGTCAAGCGGGTCGACCTGGCCATCTACGATTCGTTCATGCAGATGAAGAACGGCACCTGGAAAGCCGGCGTCACCTACAGGGGCCTGAAAGAAGGCGGCGTCGATTGGGCGCTGGACAAGGATAACCGCGCGGTCGTCACGCCGGAGATCGAAAAAAAGGTCAACGAAGCGAAGGCCAATATCATCAGCGGCAAGGTCAAAGTGGTCGACTACCGCGTTGGCAGCAGCTGCCCGGTCTAGATTCTCCCCGCACTCCAGAAAAGCGCGCCGCGCCGGTTTTGATCGGCCCGGCGCGCTTTTGAACTCATTTACCTTTACTACTCACCACTGACCGCTATGCAGCCAGCTGTAGAATTTCGCAATATCTGCAAAGCCTTCGGGGCCGTGCAGGCGAACGCCGACGTCAGCTTCTCCATCGCCAAGGGCTCGATCCATGGCGTGATCGGCGAGAACGGCGCCGGCAAGTCGACCCTCATGAGCATCCTGTACGGCTACTACAATGCCGACAGCGGTGCGCTGCTGATCGACGGCCAGGCGCAGGACATCCGCACCAGCCAACAGGCGATCGCCCTCGGTATCGGCATGGTGCACCAGCACTTCATGCTGGTCGAGAATTTCACGGTACTCGACAACGTCATGCTGGGCACCGAAGGCGGCTTCAAGCTCGCATCGCACCGCGCCGCGACCGAAGCGAAGCTGCGCGAGATCTGCACCCGCTACCGGCTCGATGTCGACCCGCTGGCCAAGATCGAAGACCTGTCGGTCGGCGCGCAGCAGCGCGTCGAGATCCTCAAGCAGATCTACCGCAGCGCCAACATCCTGATCCTGGACGAGCCGACCGCCGTGCTGACGGCGCAGGAAACCGCGTCGCTGTTCGAGATCCTGCGTCTGTTCAAGGAACAGGGCAAGACCATCGTTTTGATCACCCACAAGCTGGGCGAAATCATGGAGATCACCGACCAGGTGACCGTGATGCGCGCCGGGCGCGTGGCGGGCGCGGTGCAGACCGCGACGACGTCGAAGGAAGAACTGGCGAACATGATGGTGGGCCGCCCGATCCAGGGTGAGCTGCCGCGCGCACCGTACAACCCCGGCCCCGCCGTGCTGGAAGTGGCCGGCCTGCAGTTGCAGGATGCCGCAGGCGTGCGCCTGCTGGCCGATATCGACTTCACCCTGCGCGCGGGCGAAATCGTGGCGATTGCCGGCGTGTCGGGCAACGGCCAAAGCGAATTGATGCAAATCCTGTCGGGCATGCGCCTGCCGAGCGGCGGCAAGGTTGCCTTCCTCGGCACCGAACTGCCCTACGCCAAACGCTCGGACGCCGACGGCTTGCCGGCCACGTTCCGCAAGCTGGGCATCGGCCACGTGCCGGAAGACCGCCTGCGCGACGGCGTGATCAAGGATTTTTCGGTCATGCAGAACACCGTGTTCGGCTACCAGGACCGGGTTTGCAACCGCTGGGGCCTGTTCGACTTCAAGGCCATCGCGGCGCGCTGCGGCGACCTGCTCAAGGCCTTCGACGTGCGTCCGGCCAATCCGGAGCTGCGCATTGGCCTGCTCTCGGGCGGTAACCAGCAAAAAGTGGTGATCGCGCGCGAAGTGTCGGCCAAACCGAAGCTGATGCTAGTCGGCCAGCCGACCCGCGGGGTCGACATCGGCACCATCGAAAGCATCCACACGCAGCTGCTCAAGATGCGCGACGAAGGCGTGGCGATCCTGCTGGTGTCGGTGGAACTGGAAGAAGTGCGGGCGCTGGCCGACCGCATCATCGTCATGTCCGGCGGACGCATTACCGGTGAACTCAAGATTGAAGAATTCGACACAACCCGCATCGGGCTGCTGATGGGCGGGATGCACAAAACATGAAAACGACCGAACTCCCACGCTGGGCAAGCGCGTTTGTCCTGCCTGTACTGAACCTGCTCTCGGCATTGCTGGTGGCCGCGCTGGTGATCCATCTGCTGGGCGAAAGCCCGAGCGAGTCGCTGCGCATCCTGATCGACAGCGCGGTGATCAATCCCGAGGGGTTGAGCTACACGCTGTTCTACGCCAGTACCTTCATCTTTACCGGCCTGTCGGTATCGATCGCCATGAAGGCCGGGCTGTTCAACATCGGCAGCGAAGGCCAGTTGTACGTGGGCGGCCTGGGACTGACCGTGGTCATGCTCACGCTCGACCACTCGCTGCCCGCCTGGCTGCTGATTCCGGCGGCGATGCTGGGCAGCGCGGTATTCGGCGCGGCCTGGGCATGGCTGCCCGGCTATCTGCAGGCCAAGCGCGGCAGCCATGTGGTGGTGACGACGATCATGTTCAACTTCATCGCCGCCAGTCTGATGAACTTCATCATCGTCAAGTACCTGATACCGGAAGGCCAGCAAAATCCGGCCAGCCGCGTGTTCTCGGAAGCCGGCGCCATGCCGCGCCTGAACGAATGGTTCCCCATCCTGGGCGACACGCCGCTCAACGTCAGCTTCCTGATCGCGATTGCCGCCCTGGCCATTTACGGCGTGATGGTGTGGCGTTCCTCGTGGGGCTACAAGCTGCGCGCCACCGGCCTGAATCAAAGCGCGGCGCATTATGCGGGGGTGTCGATCAGCCGCATGATCATCGTGGCGATGCTCATTTCGGGCGCGCTGGCAGGTCTGGGCGCGGTCAATTCGATCATGGGTTCGACCCACTACCTGAGCCTGAACTTCCCGGCCGGCGCGGGCTTTATCGGCATCGCGATTGCGCTGATGGGGCGCCAGCACCCGGTCGGTATTTTCCTGTCGAGCGTCCTGTTCGGCGCACTGATCCAGGGCGGTTTCGACCTGTCGCTGGAAAAACCGAACATCCCGCAGGAGACCTTCATTTTCATCCAGGGGCTGATCATTCTGTTCTGCGGCGCGATGGAAAATCTGTATGCGCCCGCTGTCCTGAAGCTGCTTAACATTCGCAAAGGATAAGCCATGTTTGAAGACCTCCATTTATCGAGCATTGTCGTTTCCACGATCCGCAATGCGCCAGTTCTGATTTTTGCCGCGATGGCCGGCCTGTTCGCCGAACGCAGCGGCGTGGTCGACATTGCGTTAGAGGGCAAAATCCTCGCCAGCGCGTTCGTCTCGGCCGCTGTCGCCTTCACCACGCAGAACGCCTGGTACGGCGTGGCCGCCGGCGTGGCGGTATCGGCCGCACTGGCGCTGCTGCAGGGTTACGTCAGCATCACCCAGAAGGGCAACCAGCTGGTGGGCGGCATTGCGATCAACATCGCCATGAGCGGCCTGACCTTCGTGCTGGCCCAGTTCTTCTACCAGCAGGGCGGCCGCACGCCGGACCTGGGCCAGGCGCGCCTGTTCGATATCGTCTTGCCGGGTACCGAGGCGCTGGCGGGAATTCCCTTCATCGGCTGGTTCTACGGGCACGTGATCGGCGGCCATTCGGCGCTGGTGTACCTGGCGTTCGCGCTGATCCCGCTGGTGCACTGGGTGATTTACCACAGCCGCTTCGGCCTGCGCCTGCGCGCCTGTGGCGAGAATCCGCACGCGGCTGATGCGGCCGGCGTCAGTGTCGCCACCACGCGCTATATGGCGATGCTGGTGGCGGGCATCCTGTGCTCGTTCTCGGGTGCTTACCTGGCGATCGTGCAGAGTGGCTTCTTCCTGCGCGACATGTCGGCCGGGGCAGGCTATCTGGCGCTGACCGCGCTGGTGTTCGGTAACTGGCGGCCGATGTACACGGCGCTCGGCTGCATGATGTTCGGCTTCTTCAGCGCCGTGCAGATCCAGATCGAAGGCGTCGACCTGCCGGGCATCGGGCGCATTCCGGGCTCGCTGATCCAGATGGTGCCGTACGTGGTGACCGTGATCGTGCTGGCCGGTCTGATGGCCAAATCGGTGGCGCCGAAAGCGATCGGCAAGCCGTTCGTCAAGTCGCGTTAAACCCGCAATGGCGAAGCGCGGCCTGATCGCCTTCGCCTGTCTGCTTTTGGTGGGATTCGCCGCGCTGTTCGGCGCCGGCGAATATCTCAGTGCTCCCGCGCGGCGCCAGATCGGTGCCGCGCCGCCGGACTTCCCCGCTTCCTCCGTTACTGTTTCTACCGCCGCCGGCCCGGTCCGGGGCTGGATGGCGCGTGGCACGCCGGGCGCTGGCGTGGTTCTGCTGCTGCACGGCGTGCGCGGCAACCGCCTGCATATGCTGGGGCGCGCGCGCTTTCTGTCGCGACTGGGGTATGGCGTGCTGCTGATCGACCAGCAGGCGCACGGCGAAAGCGCGGGTGCGCGCATCAGCTTCGGCGTGCGCGAGGCCGATGGCGTGCGTGCCGCGCTGGCTTACCTCAAGCGCGAACAGCCCGATGAACGGATCGGCGTGATCGGCGTGTCGCTCGGCGCTGCTGCCGTGGTGCTGTCGAAACCCGGACGCGGGATCGATGCGCTGGTGATCGAGGCGATGTATCCGACGATTGAGGAAGCCATCGAGAATCGCCTGCGCCTGCATCTGGGAAGCGCGGGCGTTGGCCTGGCGCCACTGTTGCTATGGCAGGTGCCGCTGCGGCTGGATCTGACTTTGGACCAGTTACGGCCGATCGACGCTGTAAGCACGCTGGCCTGCCCTACCCTGGTTGTCGGCGGAGAAAAGGATCAGCATACGAGCGAGGCCGAGACGCGCCGCATATACGCCGCCGTGCCCGAACCAAAGCAGCTTTGGATCGTGCCCGGGGCGGCGCATACCGACTTTCATGGTGTGGCGACGCGCGAGTATGAAGCACGGATCGGCCAGTTCATGGCGCTGCACCTCAGAGGCATCAAATAACTCAGCCACGCTGTACCAGCGCTGGCGATGTTACTTCATTGGTACGAAAAAACATTTTCCAATACCAAACCAAGGCGATCAAGCAAAACGGCAGTAGCGCTAGTTCTGGCAGCCAGTAGTCGATTGAATCAATCCGCGACTTTTCGGCGACCAACGACACGCCGTACATTCTTTCGATGAAAAAGGTGATCGCGTTATAGCCGCCATGTACGAAAATGGGCGCATATAATGAAGCGAACCTGACCGCAACAATTGCGTAAATAATTCCATTCACAAAACTGCCTAAAAATCCTTGATCGAAGTGAACAATCCCGAACATCAATGATGATACGACGATCGCGACACTCAATCGATACTTCTCACATAGGCGACGCAATATAAATCCGCGAAAAACAATTTCTTCGACAACGGGACCTAACACGACAATGGTAATTGCTTGAAGGACCAGCCAGCTCGGCAGCCAGGTTGTGTTATCAAACGTTGAAGGCTTGGCAAAATGCCAGTGACGATATGCCCAATCGATATCGATTTTTGCACTCAAAAAAACCAGGACAGCCCAGCACCCAATCCCGATGACTACGCTTGCAAAGAGCACAGCGACCAATTCGGCTAGAGCCCGAACTGAGAAGCCAGCCCCCATGAATTGAGTAAAATTCAGATTCTCTCGTTGAAGGAAGCGTTTACTAAAATAGATCATCGTCAATGCGATGCCAACAAATTTCAGATAGATGGAATTCGTAATACCTTCCCCATAGGTGCCCACGATATAGTCCCACACGAGCATTACGCAAACCCAAATAAATATGACTTCATGGATTTTGATTGGCGCTGGTCGAACCAGGGAATTTGGGAGCGTACTGAAATTATTCAACATTCTGCCACCTTTGTACTGAAATCGTAATCTGGGTTTATGTGACGAAGCCCGACAATATACGTGCTTCGCCACTTCTGTCATCGGGCTTCCGATTCAGCGATATAAAGCTAATTGATCAATCACCCTGGATCCGGTCATACAGCCAACGACCCAAGTTACCGCCCCATCTCTGAACTTCATCAAAGGCTTCGAAGCTTAGTTCAAGAAATTGTTGGAAGCTAGCTTCGCAACCAATTTTTTCAGTCGATATTTCGCATTTCATATCTTCTTTACCGCTACCGCCAATTGCCTCGAGAATTGCAGAATTTTCGATTATTTGCATGACTACTCCTTGCTATATGTTTCAATCGCACCGAAGTGTGCGATTGAATCCAGGCCGGCACGCGGACTGATGAGAGTCGACCGACGCGAATAATAAGACGAGCCATTTTCCAATCTCGCTTACTTGCAATTATTATCACGGATACTGGCAATCTAGACATTATCGAAACGCAAACCAAGCATTTAATCGTAAACCAATTATTGGGAGAAAATTGCCGGACGCAATTCAACTTCTCTGCCTGCACACAAACCAACAACCCGATCCGCCGAATTAATCGTTTCCGGCCGGTGCGCCACCATGATGCGTGTCAGCGCCATGCTGCTCAACGCCGCATTCACGAGCTGTTCGTTTTGAATATCGAGGTGACTGGTAGCTTCATCCAATGCCAGCACTTTGGGAGATTTGTAAAGCGCCCGGGCCAGTAGAATGCGTTGTTTCTGCCCGCCGGACAAACTGCTACCCATATCTCCCACCAAGGTTTGATACCCCATCGGCATCGAAGCAATTTCGTCATGCACCGCCGCCAGCCGCGCGCACCGCTCCACATCGGCATACTCGCATTTGCTGTCGAAGAAACTGATGTTGTCGATGATGGAACCTGCCAGGAGCACGTCATCCTGCATGACCGTGCCGACCAATTGTCGATACGCCTGCAGGCCAAGCTGCTGAATCGGAATTCCATCGATCATCACCTCCCCTTCGGTGGGCGCGAGTAAGCCGAGAAGGATCTTGCACATCGTCGTCTTGCCGCATCCGCTTGGACCGACCAACGCAACGCTCTGCCCCGCCGGTATGTGCAGATTCACGCCGTCCAGAATCCAGGGCTCACCGTCTGCATAGCGAAACTTCACATCGCGCAGGGTGATGCTGGGAGAAATCCGGCTTAAATCGCTTTCCCACATGGTCGTGGGCTCCGCCGGCTCCAGAACGATATCGGACAGCCGCTCTGCATGCAGCCCGAGCATCTTCAGGCTGATCAGCATGTCCACGAGGCTGACCATGCGGCCTGCGAATGTCGCTGTGTAACTGATGAATGCCATCAGCATTCCCACCGTCAACGCGTTTCGCAGCACCAGCCCCGCCCCGATGTAGAAAACGATCAGGCCTTGCAAGCCGATGATCGTACTGTTCGTGGCCTTGATCAGGATGGTGAGTTTTTCGGTCCTGGCATCGCGGTTGACGACATCCTGCTTGAGGTTTTGCCAGCGCGCCTTGCGCTCGGCATCCCGCCCGAATAATTTGAGGGGAACAATGGCACGCACGGTTTCCACAAAATGCGTATTTTCCTTCGCGGCGAGGATCAGGCGTTCCTGCGATGCGATTCTGAGCGGCTCATAAAAAATCCACCGCAATGCGCCATATAACGCGACGCTGATGGCGACGATCAGCGTGAGCTCCGCGCTGTACATCAACATCATTCCCAACGCCAGCAGCGCCATCAAACCATCCAGCACGCTTTCCACAAACACCCTGGTCAATGTCTGCTGGATCGCGGTAATGCTGCCGAAACGGGACAGCACGTCGCCCAGGTGGCGTTTTTCAAAAAACACCGTAGGCAGGCTGATCAGATGGGAAAACACACGGGCCGACCATTGCAGGCCAACGTCGATACTCCATCTCATCAACACCATGCTGCGCGCAATGCCGATCAGCGTCTGCGTCACCAGCAGGAGAGCAAAGCCGACCACCAATATCTGCAGCAATTGGTGATCGCCGCTGACGATCACCTCATCGATCACGTACTGATTGAATAGCGGCGAAACAAGCGCGAACACTTCCAGCGCAAGTGCCAGCGCAAATACTTGCAATAACGCCCGGCGCAATCCGACAACCGGTCCGGTCAGCTGCTTGATCGACATCCTACGGGTGGCGTCTTTCTGCTCGAATTCCGCAGTCGGCATCAGTTCCAGTGCGACCCCGGTAAAATGCTCCGACACCTCGGCCATTGTGAGGATTCGTTCTCCAACGGCCGGATCGAGAATGACGACGGTCGTGGTGCCGCGCAAGCTGCGCTTGATCTTCTTCAGGACGACGAAGTGATTCAGATTCCAATGCAATATGCACGGACACTTCAAGGCGCCCAACTCGTCCAGCGCCAGTCTTAAGGGCCGCGACGCAAGATGCATGGAGCCCGCGTGTCGCATTAATTGAGCCAGGCTCGCGCCTTTGAGACTGATAGAAAAGCGCCGGCGTAAATCCGCAAGGTCCATATGACTACCGAAATGGCTGGCCACCATGGCAAGGCAAGCCAGCCCGCATTCGCTCGATTCGGTCTGTAGAACGGCTTTCATCTCCGGCTCCCTCAGATTGATTTAACGCTGCGCGGCCGCCAGCAAGGGCGCCGCGATCCATTCCCAGATGCGTCGCCGGTCTTGCACGATGTCCGCTTCCAGCGTCATACCGGCACGCAGCGGTTGCGCCACGCCGTAGACATCGACATTCTGGCGCGACAACTGCACCCGGATTCGAAACAAGGCCTCGCTGCTGTTCCCGCCCGGGGCGCTTTGCTGGGCATGACTGAGAATCGTGCTGGCCAGATGCGGGGGAAGATCATTCGGCGCAAACGGCGCCTTGCTGATATCGACAATGCGTCCGCGATGCAGGCCGAATTTCTGATAGGGATAGGCCTGATAACGTATCAAGACCGTCTGGCCGGCCGCGACAAAACCCATCATCCGGCTTGGCGCATACAGCTGGACCTCCAATAGCTCACCGTGTTCCTTGCCGTTCGCCTGAGGTATCAGCACCGCCAGGGATTGAGCGGCAGCGACCGCCTGCCCGGAACGGTAAGTAATCGTCGCCACCACCCCTGCCTGCGGTGCGAGTATCAGACTGGTTTTTCGACTGTGATTTTCGGCGATTTCCTTGTCGATGCTGGCCTCCGAACGCTGCAACTGGCTCATCGTGTTGTCCAGCTCGCCCACACTGGCGGTGCGTTCCGAAGCCAGGTTCAGCCGGCTCGCTTGCAGCTGCAGCTTTGCTCTGGTGAGCGTACTCACCCGCGCGCCAAGATCGATCAGTTCTTCTTGCTTTTGCTGCGTCTGTGCTGCGGATACGAATCCACTGCCCTGCAAGGTTTCGTACTTGGCAAGGCTCGACTTGGCAAGTTCGAGGCGCCGCTGCGCTAACGCGATTTCCTGCTCTAATTCCAGCGTCTCCGCATTGACGTTCAACAAACGTTCATCGATTGCGGTTGCCTTATCGCGATGCTGAGCCATCCGGGTGCGGCGCTCGGACGCCAGCGTGTTTTTCTGGATCGTTAACTGTTGAGCCACCAGCATGGAAATTTCTCCATTGCTTCCCTGGCGTTCGGTCGACACCTCGAACAGCGGCTGCCCGGCGATAACAGCCTGACCTTCGGTCACGAAACTTCGGGTAAGAATTCCCGGGTTCATCGCGGCGATCGTCAAGCTTCCGCCAGCAGGCAAGGTCATGCCTGTCACCCGCGCTTTTCTGGTCACGGTGCCGAAGAAAATGTATGCAAGAACACACAGCGCAATAGCCAAAGCAACACATGCAACGATTCGGACCGACATCGGCTGCGCGAGCCGGATCGCACCCATCCATTGATTGACGTGCGCTTGCGCCACCTCCTTGCGGAAGAACGAGTCGTTAACGGCGGAAGGTTGTTCGGGTGGGGCGGCCTGCGGTGCCTCTGGCGAGGCGCTATTGAGCGTGTTCTGACAAATGTTCGACATTGGGCAAGCTCTCATTTCACGGTAGGCAGCGCGCGCCGCAGTGCAGCGGCGCGGTTTGCGTGAAGAAACGGAGTCTCACAGCCTATCGAACATGAAATCTTAGCTAATGACTTAACGTAAGTTTTCCCGACAATCTATTCAATGAATGTCAGCTTGCGGTAGAACAAAACGGTGGTCGCACCATCGCACCGTCATCGCGCTGCCCCTGCGGAGCGGCAGCGCTGGCAAAACGGGTCAGTCGCCGGCAAGGCGCGTCGAACGGCCCAGGGTCCAGGCAAAGGCCACGCCGGCCGACGCGCCGGTTTTCTTCTTCATCAGCGGACTGTCTTCGTTGGCGGCACCCGCATAACTCTCAAGCCGCATGAAGCCGAACACGCGCACGTCCTCATTGATCATGCGCGACGCGCTTGCGCCCACCCGTGTCAACATCAGCCCCGCGTCGGCCCGATAGCCAGGCCGCGTGGAGGTGGCATATTGCGGCTGCACTTCGTAAAAATAGCGGTTCACCTTCTTGTCGCCGATGACCACGCCGGCGTTGGCATCGAAGGTCCACAGGCCGTCGGCGCTGCGCATCTCGTACACCACCTTCGGCTCGAACGTGAAGCCTTGCGTGCGCACGCCGGCGCGCGCTTCGATCACGGCGCGCAGCGGGATGTCGAGGCGTACGCGGCTCGACGCGCTCGGCTCGGCGATGCGCACCTTCAGGCGCGGCCCGAATTCGAGCAAGGTGCCCAGGTTGGGCATGCCGGCGCGCGCGGCCACGTCGTCGGAGCGGGCCGGCAGCGAAGCCGCCAGACCCACATCGAGTTCGACCGCCTCGCGCTTGACCAGGCGCGCGCCGATGCCGGATTGGTCGGCGCGGAACACCTTGCCACGGTAGATCAGGAACGGCAGCAGCAAGCCGCGCGTCGAGCGGTCGGCCGAGCCGGGATAGGCGGGCGTCGAGGCGAAGCCGCCAAGGACGCCGGCTTCCCATAATGGCAGGGGTTTGTTTTCGGCGGGTACAGCGCAGGCGATGATCGGAAATGCGAGCAGTATGGCAGCGATGGTGACGGCGAGTTTCATGCGGATGTCCGAGGTGGCGTTGCGAACTTGGGTCCCCGCCGAGTGACGCCTTGGCGCGGGGACGACGAGGTAGAGGCTGTGAATGACCGGATTACGGCGCTTACGGCCAAATGGTTTTCAGCAGCGACGCCAGATGGTAACCGCCTTTGATCAGCTGCGTCTTGGCGAGCGCGGAACTGGGCACCGGGTAGTTCGATCCCATCTCCAGCCCGAAGGTGTAATACGTCTCGCCCTTGCGGTTCACCTGCTTGCCGATCGCGCCCGGCGTGACGTCCGAATAGGCCAGCTTGGACGCAGCCAGCGCATCGTCCGCCCATTGGTACGGCCAGCTGGTGGCGTCGCCCGTATTCATCGCCACCACCGGTTTGCCGTCGATGACCTTTTGCGCGAACTGCTCCGGCGTCTTGGTGCTGATGCGGCGCATCGCATAATCGACCACGGTGCTGTCCCAGTACGCGTGGAACGGCCTGGTCGTCCATTTTTGCGCGCCAGGCGGCAGCGGCTTGGCTTCGCCGGGAATCAGGCCCGCGCTCAGGGATGTCAGCTTGTCGTCGTCGAGCAGCAGGCTGTTGCCGCCGCGCGAGTCGTAGATGTTGAGGCTATCGATATCCTCATGCTTCTTCGGCACCACGAACTTGCCATCCTTGCCGACGAACGCCGCGCCCACGTGCAGCGGCTGGTGAATGTCGCCGGTCATGTGCGCCACCAGCAGCAGCGCCTGGCGCTTGGTCAGCTTGTGCGGATTGAGCGCCGGATCGGTCTTGCCCTGCAAGACAGCGATAGCCTGCTTGAGCGTTTGCACGATGTCGACATCGGCCGTGCCCACCGCACCATCGTGATAGTGCTCGTTCTGGAACGGAATGTCGGTGTAGTGGTATTCGTTGTGGCGCGGATTGACCGCCGTGTAGGCGTTCATTTCCGGCGTCGGCGGCGTGTAGCCGGCGCCGCCTTTGGCGCTGTCGGCCCACACCGTGATCGATTCGAGGCTTTCGCCCGGCAGCAGCAAGGCCGCGACCTGCTTTTCGGCGTTGCTGCCCTTGATCAGTTTTTCTGCGATGGCGCCGACCGCGCGGTGCCCCTCGGCGCCCCACGCCAGCGCGTCCACCGAGACGAAGGCGCCGGACAGCGCCAGTACACATGCCAGTTTTTTCATTATTCGTTTCCCTTGTTCGGTTTTGGATAGTCTTTGCCGATGTCGATCGGCTGGGCGTACGAGGAACTCCACGTCTGCTCGTGCAGCGCGCCAAGGCGCTGCGCCATCTTCTCGTTGCGCAGCACGACTTCGAGGTTGCGCGACTTGTCGAAGTAGCCGCCGGCCCAGTTGCTGGTGCCGACCCAGGCCAGCTTGCCGTCGATCGTCATGGTCTTGCTGTGGATAACGCGCGCGAACGGAATCGGTCCGCTCGCGGCAAGCGGCAAGGTGACGATGCGCACCTCCACATTCGGCAGCAGCGCCAGGCTTTTCAGGTAGGCGATGCCCGGCTGGTCGGTGCTCCAGTTCGAGACCATCAGCTTGATCTTCACCCCGCGCCCAGCCGCCGCGCGCACCGCGTTGTCGATCACGCCGTAGTACGGGCGCGTGCTGTCAGGCCCGTAGCCGAGCGGCGCGTAGTCGAGCAGCTGGATGCGCACCTCGGTCCTGGCGTCGGCCAGCAAGGCCGGCAGCACCACCTCGGAATCGGCCACGCCGGACGGATTGAAGGCCGCCGGACTGGCGACCAGCTGCGCGGCCTGCGCGGCCACCGGTACCGCGACAGCAACGGCGCGCGGAACCGCCAGGTTGGACGCCAGCAGCGACTGCGCCTGCCAGTCACGCTCGAACACGGCCCGCACCTGCGCCACCATCGCGGCATCGGTGATCAGGAGGCCTGTCTCCTGGATATGGGTAAAAGCGCGCCAATCGAAGTTCTGGCTGCCGATAAAGGCCGATTTTTTGTCCACCGCGATGTACTTGGCGTGAATGATGCCGGTGCCGGTCAGCTGCGCGTAATCGAGCACGCGCATGTCCAGGTTGGGAATCTTGCGCAACCGCTCCAGGGTGGCCGGATCGGACAGGCCGATGCCCTTCTTGTCGAGCAAAAAGCGGATCTTCACGCCGCGCGCCCCGGCCGCCTCCAACCGCTCCACCACCTTATCGAACGGCGTGCCGGCCTTGCTGATGGCATAGAACTGGCCGATCACGATCTCGCTGCGCGCCTCGTCGAACAGCTGCGACCAGACCGTCGCGCTGCTGCGCAGGTCGGCGTTGACGAGCGTGGTCTCCACCGGCGCGGTGTGCACCAGTTCATAGCCGGGGATGGAAAACCCGGCCTGCGCCTGCGGCCCCAGGACCAGCGCAAGCAGCGCGGCCAGCGCACGGCGAAGCGGCGTCATTGCACGGTCCCGATGCGGCCGGCCGGCGTGGCCGCGCCCACCGGTTTGCCCGCCTTGTCCTGCCTGATCATGAACTGGACCACGGCGTCGATATCGCGGATCTGCGTATCGCGCTTGTTGGTCGCGGCGGCGAATGCCGGGAAGCTGTCGCCGCCTTCGGCCAGGAAGTTATTGCCCGCCACGCGCACCACGGCGGCATCGTCCAGCACCTTGCCGTTCAAAGTGACGCTGTCGCGGATGACGCGCTGGCCGGGCGGCGCGGCCGGGTTCCAGCGGTAGCTGAAGCCCTCCGATACCTGCAGCACCGAGACACTGCTCGCACCCGGACGCGCCCACTGCTGCTCGAGCAGCGCGCGGATCTGGGCACCGGTCATATCCATCGCCACGATCGTATTCCCGAACGGGAGCACGATCTGCACGTCGCCGTAGGTGGCGGTGAGACTGGCGCCCACATCGAGGTCCTGGCGCATGCCGCCCATGTTCATGAAGCCGATCTGCACACCCTGCGATTTGGTGGCCGCCAGCACGGCGTCGGCGATCAGGCCACCGAGCACGGTTTCGCCGGCGGCGCTTTCCTTGCGGTTGATCGAACGGATGGCCACGCGCGCCACCGGCCGCGCCAGCGCCGCCTCGCTGCGCTCCCTGGCTTGCTTGAGGTAGGCCGACACGCGCGCATCCGGCGGATACTGGCCCGCTTTCATCACCACATTGCGCACCCCGATGTCGCCCACCGCGCCGCTGGCCGGGTCGACCATCATCTTGATGCGCGACAGCACATGGCCGCCCATCTCGCCCTGGGTCACCACGCGGCCATCGACCTTGCACTGAAAGCCCGTGTGCGAGTGGCCGCTGACGATCACGCGAATCGCCGGATCGAGCTTTTTGACGATGTCGACGATCGGGCCTTTCAGGTCGCTGCAATCGGGCTTGTCGAACGGTTCCGGCGTGTGTCCGCCCTCGTGAATCAGCACCACGAACACCTGTGCGCCCTGCGCGCGCATGGCGGGGATGACGCGGTTGATCGCCGTGGCTTCGTCCTCGAACGTCAAGCCGACGATGCCCGAGGCCAGCACCACCGATGCGGTGTTGCGCAGCACGGCGCCGATCAGGCCGACCTTGACACCCTTGACGTCTTCGATCCGGTAGGCCGGCAGAAACGGCTTGCCGGTGGCGTCGTCGATCACGTTGGCGGCCAGGTAAGTGAAGCCGGCGCCGCGGAAGTCTTTGGTGAACTGGCAGGCTTTTTCGGGACGTACCGAGTCGCAACCGCCCCGCTGCTGGCGCAGCAGTTCGGCGCGGCCGTTGTCGAATTCGTGATTGCCGACCGAGGAGATGCGCATGCCCGCCAAGGTCAGCGCCTCCAACGCCGGTTCATCGGCCCACATCGACGACATGGCGGGGGACGCGCCAATGAGGTCGCCGGCCCCGACGAAGAGCAGGTCCTTGTCTTCCTTGCGCCAGGCCTGGACGGCGGCGGCGATGGTGTCGATGCCGCCGGCCTGCGCGGTCTGCTGGCCGCTGGCGTGGATGCTGTGGTACTGGAATTTGGTGGAGTCGAGGTGGCCGTGGAAGTCGTTCAGGGCAACCACGTTGATCTCGATCGGGGCCGTCGGGCGCGTGGCGCAGCCCGCCGACAGGAAGGCCGCGGCGAGCGCGGCGCAGAGGGGCCTTGAGAATAGTTTCATAGGTAATAGGATAACCGAAGAGCGCGCGCCGCAGCGGACGCCACGCCCTCTAATATGTATCGGGAATGTATCGATCAAGGCAAAAAATCACGCACGGGCGGGACGAAAAAAAACGGCCAGTGTCGCCACCGGCCGCTCTTCAAACTACGCTAGCGAGGCATCAGAATTCGTACTTGACCGTCGCTTGAATGGCCCACTGCGACTCGCCCTTGGTCTGGCGAACGTCGAGCGATTCGACGTTGTCGCGTACTTTGTAGATGTACTTGCCGTTCGCGTCGAGACCGACGTAGTCGACGAAGCTGCGCGCCTGGGCGCCCGCGCTCTGGAAGCCGACTTCATTGATACGGCCCCATTTCTTGTTCAGCAAGTTGCCGAAGTTGAAGAAGTCGAGGCTGAACACGGCCTTGTTCTTGGCGAACAGACCCGGCAGTTCCTGGGCGATACGCATGTCGAAGCTGTTGCTCCATGGCGAGAAGTCCGTGTTACGGCCAACCACGCCGCCAGCGGCATTTTTCAGCACGCTGTTGCTGTTGACGACGCCCCAGAACTTGTCTTCGTTGGCGTGGCTCGTTGCCGTGTCGCCTGCAAACACCACCTGGCCCGAACCTGGCGCCGACGGGATGTACATCAGGTCGTTACCACCGGAACCGTCGCCGTTCAAGTCGTTGTTGACGGTCCAGCTGTAGGGCTTGCCCGAACGGCCTTCGTAGAACATGCCGAAGCGGGTCTTGTACGCACCGAAGAAACTCTTCTGGAAGTTGACGATGGCGTTGACGCGGTTCTTGACCAGGTAGCTCGAATTGGCGTTGACTTCTTCATTCGGGTTGAAGATCGAACGGCCGGTGAAGTTCGAGTTCGAGGTCGACGAGGTCAGTGGCGACACTTCCTTGGAGTCGGTGTAGGTGTACGCCATCGACCAGGCCAGGCCCGACGTCATCGGACGGCTCAGCGACAGGGTCGCCATGCCGCTGCCGCCCTGGTCGGTTTTTTGCGCCAGCAGCACGTTGGCGAACGATTCGTTGCTCAGTGCCTTGGAACGGAAACCAGCGCAGGCGGGGCCGCTGGTGATCGCGTTGCCGGTCGCGCCCCAGCACGCGGAATTGTAACCCTGGCTGGTGTAGTACAGGGAACGGCCATCGCTGCCCTGGCGCGTTGCGGCACCGAGGTTCAAGTTCTGATAGAAGATGGCGTCCTTGGACTTGACGTGCAGGTACTCGGCACCGAAGACCAGGCCGTACCATGGCAATTCCATGTCGAACGCAATGTTGGCTTTCCAGACCGATGGCTGACGCAAGCCTTGCGCCAGGATGTCGACGTTGGCCGCCGGCATGGCAGCGCTGCCGCCGAAGCTGGTTTTCTGCTGGTCCGGATTGGCGTTGAAGATGCTGGCGCCGCCGCACGCCGCGAAGTTACCTGTGCCGCAACCGACGGTCGTGGTTGCCACGCCAGGGTTCGAGAACGGGTTCGACAGCCATACCGCGGCAGCGTTACCCTGGAACAGGCCGGCGCCACCACGGATTTGCATCTTGCGGGCGGTGTCGAAGTTGTAGTTGATGCCGAAACGCGGCTGTATCAGATTCTGGCCGTCGAAGGTGTTGGTGTTGTCCATGCCATAGCCACCCTTTTCGCGCAGGCCGGTGGCAACATTGCCTTCGATCTTAGGTGCGGCGACGGCATTGTTGCGCAGCGGACGGTCGCTGATGCGGGCAGCATCGAGACGCACGCCGGCGCTGACCGTCAGGCGTGGGCTGATGGTCCAGGTATCCTGCACAAAAGCGCCGTAGTTCTTCAGCGAGAAGTTGGCGACGGCATCGTTCAGGTTCACGCCAGGAGCGGCGACCTGCACCTGGTACGAGTTCGGACGGCCTTTGGCGAAGTTTTCCAGGATGGCTTGTTCAACCTGGGCCGGCGTCGCGCTGGCGCAAGTGATCGCGCCGAAGCTGTAGGTCCAGGCCGCGCTGCTGTTCTGGCAGTTGAACGAATAGTTGCCGAAAATGTTTTGCTGGAAAGCGTTGTAGATCGTGTTGTTGCTGTAGTCGGTGCCGAACTTGACTTCGTGGTCGCCCAGGCCCCAGTTCGCGCCCAGATAGACGTCGTCGGTCTTGGTGGCGAGAATGTTGCGGTGACGGCTGCTGTCGGTGCCGAAGCTCAGCGAACGGTTGGTGGTCGGCACGGTTGCCGGCGTACCATCCGGATTACGCCCGGTCATCGACAGGCTGATCGCCGGGAGGCGCGAGTTCAGGGTCGGCACGCTGTCATAGTCGCGCTGCGACAGTTTGAATTCGGTCGAGAAGTTCGGGCTCCAGTCCGACGTCAGCTGGGCGACGAAGGTTTCGATCGTCTTGTCCTGCGCGTACCATTGCGAATTGAGCGACAGGCCGGTTGCCGAAATGCCGGCAAATTGCGGCTCGGACTGCGACGTCTTCGCGTAGCGGAACATTGCGCGGTGGTCGTCGTTGATGTTCCAGTCGACCTTCACCAGCGCATCTTCCACGTTCAGCTTGGCGCCGCTCGGCACATCGGTGGTGCCGGGCTCGATGCCGTACTGGTTCTTGGCGATGCCCTGGGCCGCGGAGATCAGGGACGGGGTGATGCCGACGTTGGTCAGCGAGCTGCCCAACGGGCCGAAGGCCGGCGCCGAACGGCTCGATTCGAGCTTCTCGTAGTTAGCGAAAATGAACAGCTTGTCCTGGATCAGCGGGCCGCCCAGCGTAAAGCCGGCGGTGGTGTCCTTGGACGATGGCGGCGCGTAATAGCTGTCGTTGGCGTTGTTGTAGCGGTCGCCGGACATCTTGTCGTTACGGAACACGTAGTAGAGGCTGCCCTTGACGGTGTTGGTGCCGGACTTGGTGACGGCGTTGATGTTGCCGCCGGTGTAGCCTTTTTGCGTGACGTCGTAGTTGGCGACGTTGACCTGCACGGTCTGGATCGCTTCGATCGAGATCGGCTGCTTGGCGGTCGGGCTGCCGTTCGATTCCAGGCCGAAGGTATCGTTGACGGCCACGCCGTCGATGGTCAGCGAGTTGTAGCGCGAGTTCTGGCCGGCCACGGAGATTTCGCCGCGTTCCTTGTCGGTCTGGGCCACGCGCGGGTCGGCACGGGCGTAGTCTTGCAGATTGCGCTGGATCGATGCCTGGGTGGCGATTTCGGCCGAACCGATGCTGGTGCCGGCGCCCATGTTCGATTTCGAGAACTTCTCGGAGCGGGCAGCCGAACCGGCGATGGTCACGGTCTGCATTGGTGCGCCCAAGGTGGCGTCGACGGACGCGGTCTCGGCCAGCTGGATGAAGACGTTTTCGCGTTTTTCGGTGATGCCGTCTTTGGTGACGATGATCGTGTACGGACCGCCCGAACGCAGGCCGCGCGCAACGTAGCGCCCCTCGCCGTCGGTAACGACATTGCTGACGGAACCGGATTCTGCGTGGACGATGGATACGGTCGCGCCGCTGGCAGGCTTGCCGTCGGCGGCGGAAATGCGTCCGCCGATGGCCGACGTGGTGTTCTGCGCCATGGCCGGCAAGGTCGCCAGCGCGATCGATAGCGCCAGCGCCAGCTTGGTGACCTGCATCCGATTATGTTTGATCATTGTGTAATCCCAAAAAAAGACATGTTATGGTGGAAAGCCGTGAAGCTTTCCCTCTGTACTTTGTTGCAAATCTGCGCTGGCGGCGCTTGTGGCGCCACCACGAAAAGCCTGTCAAATAAAGCGAAGCCGTCTTGATTGTCATCCGTCGTGCCCGTCGAGCGAGAGCGCCCGACCGCGGCGTGTTCCTGCGCAGCGCGCAAGTCTACTTGCTGAATGTGTCACCACCATGACCATGGAGCAACAGGCAATATTCATGTTTCCGTAAACATCCTCAGCCAACTATGCAGCAGCGCGCGCGCGGCTGACAAATACCATTTCGTTTATTCATTTATATATCGATCATATAAATTCATGCATAAAGTAGTGCTAGATCGACTGAGGGAGGCATTTTTCCGGGCTTCTTGCCTTGGCGGATTATAAATCGTCCCTTCCAAGGTGAAATCCTTTCATATGGATTTTCGACAAACGTTTGCCCGGACACGCAAATGTGTAGCAGGACGGCCACAGACTTTCCATTCCGTAAATCATTTTTTACAACAAACGAAGGGATGTTTGGTGCCGCGCAAGGTGGCGCGAGTGAAGTTGTGCAGCGTTTGGGAGGTGGGAGCGGGGAAACGGCAGAATTGGGGATGTGCCAGACCGGGCGGGCCGGGGCGGCGCCCCCATCGTTCCTGCCAGTGGCGGAAACGACGGGGCGGAACAGCTCAGCGCGCGCGTGGGGTGGCGCTGGCGGCGGCTGGCCAGGAGGCCACCTGCGCCTCGAAGCGCGCGAAGCGCTCGTCGAGCTGGCGCGTCAGGCGCTGCTTTTCCTGCTCCGGCAGGAAAGCGTAGCGCACGCCGTTGTACGAGACCTTCTTGATTTCGGCGTACGACGGCTGGTAGCGGCTGGCGAACAGCGTGTATTCCTGCGACAGGTTGTGACGCGTGACGCCGGCGTCGTCGGTCGAAATCACATACGGCACGCCGAATTTGCGGTACAAGGTCACCGGATGGTTGGCGCCTTTGATGCCGGAGATGAAGGCATTGCTGGTCAGGTTGATCTCGACCGGAATGTCCTTGTCGCGCATGGTCTTCATGATCCCGGTCGCATTCGACTCGTGCGCCAGGTCGATGCCGTGGCCGATGCGGTCGGCGCCGGCCACGTTCAGGGCCTGGTCGATGTGGAACTTGAGCCCTTCCGGCGGCACGTCGCCCAGCGCCAGCTCGCCCGCGTGCAGCGACAGCTTCACCTTCGGATACTGGGTTTTCAGGAAGCGGAACATCTTCATGTGCAGCGCGTAGTCGCGCATCGACGGCGCCAGGCTTTCCTGGCCGACGATGTTGACGCCGACGATCAACTCGCTCTGGCTGGCGGCCTTGAAGCCGGCCAGCATCGACGAGAACACCAGCGAGGGATTGAGCAGGCGCAGAACGTACGCCTGGTAGCGCATCGTGAACTGCTCGTCGTCGATGTTGGCATGGTTGGTCTTGATGCGCTCGACGTAGTCGGCCAGGTTCTGCTTGAAGGTCGGGTCTTTTTCCAGCGTCTCCATCCAGGCGCGCATGGCGGCGGTGAGCGCGGCGTCGTCGCCGGCTTTCCACATGGCGCTGTCGGCATCGGCGTTGCCCGTCATGGGCGCGAGCTTGAACATGGTTTCGATGTAGCCGACGTTTTCGGCGATGGCGCGCTTTTTCAGCTCCAGCAAGCCTTCGTTGTAATTGGCGTTCGACACCGGGCCAAAGAAGCCGAAGGTCTGGAAGAACTGGCGGTCCGGCGGCGGCTGGATCGCGCCGTGGTTGTCGAAGTCCTTGCTCGACCAGCGCTGCAGCAGCTCGCGGTAGGTGAAGTCGTCGGCCAGCACCTCGGCGGAAGAGAGGCAGGTGCGCTCGGCGGCGGGGAGCGCGCGCTGGGCATCGATCACGGCTTTGCTGGTCTCGATGCGGTAGGTCTGCTTGTTGACGCACAGGCCCTGCTTGTCGAGGAAGTCGACGTATTGTTCGGCGTAGAGGGCGCCGGAGTAATGGTGGTGCAGGTCGGCGCCCTTGGGCATCTGCGAGAAGAACAGGGTCAGTTCGGACAGTTTCGGCTCGGCGCCGGCGATCAGGCCCGCCAGATGGCGCGCGGTGGCCGCTTCGTTGGCCTTGGATTTGGCGGTCGGCGCGGCGCCGTGTGCGCTGGCGGCCAGCGCCAGGGCGATCAACAGGCTGCTCGTTTTACGGATCATGGATTTCTTCTCTCGATTAGTATCCGTCGCTCCCGCGCAGGCGGGAGCGACGGAGCGGTATTTACGCTTGCGTCGTACTCGCGCGCTCATGCACCTTTCGCCCGGCCGCATAGGTCGCACCCACGCACCGGTCGTCGCCCAGCAGCGCCAGCGCGAACAGCAGCTCCTCGAGATTATTGCAGCGCTCCGTGCGGCGCGCCAGCAACGGCGTCGCTTTCGGATCGAGCACGATGAAATCGGCCTCCGCCCCCGCCACGAAACTGCCGATGGTCCCTTCGAGTTGCATGCTGCGCGCCGCGCCCAGCGTCGCCAGGTAAAACATGCGCGCGGCCGGCAGGTAGCTGCCTTTCAGTCGCGCTACTTTATAGGCTTCATTCATAGTTTGCAACATGGAGAAGGAAGTCCCCGCCCCCACGTCGGTCGCCAGCGACAGCGATACCCGCGCCGCGTCGGCCTTTTCAAAATCGAACAAGCCGCTGCCGAGGAAGAAGTTGGAGGTCGGGCAGATCGCCGCCGCCGACCCGGTTTCGGCCATGCGCTCGAAATCGCGGTCGTCGAGCCAGATGCAGTGGCCGAACATGGCGCGCTCGCGCATCAGCCCATAGTGGTCGTACACGTCCAGATAGCTGCGCGCGTCCGGAAACAGCGACTTGACCCAGCTGCACTCGTCCGCGTTCTCCGACACGTGGGTCTGGATGAACGTGTCCGGATAGGCCGCCGCCAGCTCGCCCGTCATCCGCAATTGCGCCTCGGTGGAGGTGGGCGCGAAGCGCGGGGTGATCGCGTACATCGCACGGCCCTTGTTGTGCCACTTTTTGATCAGGTCCTCGCTGTCGCGGGCCCCGCTTTCCGCCGTATCGCGCAAAAATTCGGGGCAATTGCGGTCCATCAGCACCTTCCCCGCCGCCATGCGCAGGTTGCGCGCTGCGCTGGCCTCGAAAAACGCGTCGACCGATTCGCGGTGCACGGTGCAGTACACCATGGCCGTGGTGGTCCCGCAGCGCAGCAGCTCGTCGAGGAAAAAGTCGGCCACTTCGCGCGCGTGCGCCGGGTCGCCGAACTGGCGCTCGGTCGGGAAGGTGTACGTCTCCAGCCACGGCAACAGGCCAGGCGCCGGCGAGGCGATCATGTCGGTCTGCGGGAAATGCAGGTGGGTGTCGATAAAGCCCGGCATGATCACCTTGCCACGGTAATCGATCACCAGCGCGCCGGCCGGCAGCGTCGGAAACAGCTGCGCGTAGTCGCCGGCCGCGCTGACTTTACCGTCGGCGACGATCAGCAGCCCATCTTCGTGCCACAGGCAGGCATCCGGGTTGAAGGCCGGGTCGGCGTGAAAATGCAGCAAGCTGGCTCGGTAGGCTTGCACGGTGGTTGGCGGTACGGTAGACATCAGACTCTTTCGGTGATTGCGGCCGTGGCTTGCCGGGACGCTTGGGGCGTCCTTTGCATGGCTTCCCACACGGTCAGTAATTGCGCGCAGACGGAAGCAGCGATGACCGCCGGCGCTTTGTTGGTGATCCCGACCAGCCCGATCGGGCAGACCATGGCGTCGATGCGCGCCGCGTCCACGCCGCGCGCGCGCAGGCGGTGCTCGAACTGGCGGCGTTTGGTCTTCGATCCGATCAGGCCGAACCAGCCCACATCGGCTCGTGCCATGATCGCTTCGGTCAGGCGCTGGTCGAGCGCGTGGCTGTGCGTCATGACAAGGTAACTGGCACCGGCTGGCGCCGCGGCGACCAGCGCCTCGGGCACATCGGATGCTTCGATGGTGACGTTGGCCGGCACCTGTTGGGGGAACATGGCGTCGCGTTCGTCGACCCAGGTGACGTTGCACGGCAGGTGCGCCAGTGCGCGCACGATGGCCGTGCCCACGTGGCCGGCGCCGAACAGCACCAGGTGCGCGCGCGGAGCGAACACCGGGTCGACCAGCCAGCGCCGCCCGTCCGGCTCCTGCATCACGTAGGCGCCGCGGTCGCGCGCGAACACGGGTGGGCGGGCTCCAAGCAGCCAGCGGCCATCGCCATCGAACAGCGCGCTGTCCGGCGCGCCGTCGATGGCGACCACGCGCCAGCTATCGTCCTGGCGCCGCTGCCCGAGCAGCGCAGCCTGCGTTGCATCAAGCAGCTCGAACGCCAGGTGCACCACGCCGCCGCAGCACTGGCCCAGGCTGGGACCGAGCGCATAGCGTTCGAAGTGGCGCGGGCGGGCGCCTGCCAGCATGGCGCGCGCGGTCTCGATGGCGCGGTGTTCAAGGTGGCCGCCGCCGATGGTGTCAAATACACGGGTCGCGTCGACCAGCATCTTGGCGCCGCACTCGCGCGGACCGGAACCTTCGACGATGGCCACGGTCACCAGCACGGCTGGACCGGTGGCACTGAGCCAGTCGTCCATCACGCCGCCTTGAGCGCCGCTTCGACAGCGGAAATGGATTTAAGGATTTCTTCGCTGGTGGCCGGGGCGTTCAGCGGAGGATTGACCTTGTGCCCGCCGACGCTGGAAATCGCATCGCGGATCGCGAAGAACACCGAAAACGGCAGCAGCAGCGGCGGCTCGCCCACGGCCTTGGAGCGGTGGATGCTGTCTTCGACGTTACGGTTGTCGAACAGGCGCACCCGGAAGTCTTCCGGGCAGTCGGATACGCCCGGAATCTTGTAGGTCGACGGCGCATGCGTCATCAGCTTGCCGGCCGGGTTCCACCACAGCTCCTCGGTGGTGAGCCAGCCCATGCCCTGGATAAAGGCGCCTTCGACCTGGCCGATATCGATGGCCGGGTTGAGCGACTTGCCGGCGTCGTACAGCGCGTCGGCGCGCAGCAGTTTCCATTCGCCGGTAAGGGTATCGACCACCACTTCGGCCACGGCCGCGCCGTAAGCGTAGTACGAGAATGGGCGGCCATTCATGGTCTTCGGGTCCCAGTGCAGGCCGGGCGTGGCGTAAAACCCGTCGGACCACAACTGCACGCGCGCCAGGTAGGCTTTTTGCACCAGCACCGGGAAGGCAACTTCGTGGCCGTTGACGAACACCGTGTCACCGGCGAACACCACCTCGCCCGCCTCGCCGCCATACAGCTTGACCGCGTAGGCGGCCAAGCGTTCACGGATCTGGCGTGCCGCGTCCTGGGCCGCCTTGCCGTTCAAATCGGCGCCGGTCGATGCGGCCGTGGCCGAGGTGTTCGATACCTTGCTCGTGTCGGTGGCGGTGGCGCGCACGTTCACGATGTCCACCCCCAGCTCATGCGCGACGACCTGCATGACCTTGGTGTTGATGCCCTGCCCCATTTCGGTGCCGCCGTGATTGACGATGATGGACCCGTCGACGTACACGTGCACCAGCGCGCCGGCCTGGTTCAGGTGCGTGACGTTGAAAGCGATGCCGAACTTGACGGGCGTGAGCGCCAGTCCTTTCTTGAGCACCGGGCTGGCGGCGTTAAAGGCGCTAATGGCCGCGCGGCGCGCGCGGTATTCGCTGGTCTCTTCCAGTTCGGCGGACAGCGCGTGGATCACGTTGTCGACCACGACCTGGCCGTACGGCGTGACGTTGCGCTCGTCGCGGCCATAGAAATTAATGCGCCGGATGTCGAGCGCATCGCGCCCGAGCTCACGCGCGATTTCATCGATGATGTATTCGATGGCAATCGCCCCCTGCGGGCCGCCGAAGCCGCGGAAGGCGGTATTGGACTGCGTATTGGTCTTGCCGCAGGCCGCGCGGATGTCGACGTCGGACAAATAATAGGTGTTATCAAAATGGCAGACCGCGCGCGTGGCCACTGGCCCCGACAGGTCGGCCGAATAGCCGGCACGGGTCACCATGTCGACCTTGGCGGCGACAATGCGGCCTTCGTCGTCGTAGCCGACTTCGTATTCGTAGTGGAAGCAGTGGCGCTTGCCGGTGACGAGCATGTCGTCGTCGCGGTCGGCGCGCAGCTTGACCGGGCGCTTGAGTTTGGACGCGGCGATCGCGGAAGCGGCCGCCCACAGCGCCGATTGCGACTCCTTGCCGCCGAAGCCGCCGCCCATGCGCCGGCATTCGACCACGATGTTATGCGAGTGCAGGCCGAGCGCATGCGCCACCACGTGCTGCATTTCGCTCGGGTGCTGGGTCGAGCAGAGCACCAGCATGCCCTTGTCTTCCTTGGGGATGGCGTACGAAATCTGCCCTTCCAGATAGAACTGCTCCTGTCCGCCCACATACAGCTCGCCCTTGACCGAGCGCGGCGCCTTCTCGAAGGCGGCCTGGTAGTCGCCGCGCGTGAGAAGCATCGGCGGCAGCACGTACGATTGCGCGGCGCGGGCGGCTTGCGGCGTCAGGATGGCGGGCAGTTCCGCGTACGTGACCTTGGCAAGGCGCGCGGCGCGGCGCGCGTGGTCGTGCGTGTCGGCGACGACGATGAAGATCGGCTGGCCGACGTACATGACCAGGCCATCGGCCAGGATCGGATCGTCGTGGATGATGGGACCGCAGTCGTTGGTGCCGGGGATGTCCTCAACCGTCAGCACCGCCACCACGCCCACGCTGGCGCGCACGGCGGCAAGGTCGATGGCGGTGATGTTGGCGTGCGCCTTGCTCGATAAACCGAGCGCCGCGTGCAGGGTGCCCTGCACTTCGGGAATGTCGTCGGTATAGGTGGCCTGGCCGAGCACGTGCAGCGCGGCCGATTCGTGCGCGCGCGAAACGCCCACGCCGGTCCACGCCGCCGCTTTGAGCGCTGGGGTAGCTGCGTCGTTCATGGTGTTCTCCTTACGCACGCACGGCAAAGGCGTTGACGGCATCGGCCGCCAGCGGGTTGTGTTGACGGGTCTCGAACCAGAAGCGGCGCAGCAGGTTCTGCGCCGCCTTCATGCGGTACTCGCTCGACGCGCGCATGTCCGACAGGGGCGCGTAATCCTGCGCCAGCATGGCCATGGCGGCGTCCACCGTGGCTTCGTTCCACGGCTGGCCCACCAGCAAGGCTTCGGTTTGCGCGGCGCGCTTGGGGGTGGCGGCCATGCCGCCGAAGGCGATGCGGGCCTCGACCACCACATCGCCGTCGACGCGCAGCGCAAAGGCGGCGCACACGGCGGAGATGTCCTGGTCGAAGCGCTTGGCCAGTTTGTAGGTGCGGAACTGAACGCCGGCGCGCGGCAGCGGCACGCGCACGGACTGGACGAATTCGCCCGCCTGCATGTCCTTTTTCTGGTAGCCGAGGTACAGGTCTTCCAGCGCCATCTCGCGTTCGCCGGCGGCGCCGCGCAGCACGACGCGCGCGCCGAGGGCGATCAGCCATGGCATCGAGTCGCCGATGGGCGAGCCGTTGGCGACGTTGCCGCCCAGGGTGCCGGCGTTGCGGATCGGGAGCGAGGCAAAGCGCTGCCACATGGCCGACAGTTCGGCCGGATAGTGGGCGGCGAGCGCCTTGTAGGCCTCTTCCAGCGTCACGCCGGCGCCGATGTCGATCATGCCGTCCTGCTGCGATACCTGCTTGAGCGCGTCGACGTGGCCGAGATAGATGATGTCGCCCAGCTCGCGCATCTGCTTGGTGACCCACAGGCCGATGTCGGTGGAACCGGCCAGCAGCACGGCGTCGGGCTTGCCGGCGCGGATGCGCACCAGTTCATCGAGCGTGCGCGGGGCGTGAAAGTGCGCACCGGCGGCGCTGTAGGTGGCCATGGCGCCGCGCTGCAGGGGCGCCAGTTGCGCCGCCAGCGCGGCGCGGTCGAAATGCACGGCGGGCAGTTCGCCCATGCGTTTGGCGGCGTCGATGATGGGCCGGTAGCCGGTGCAGCGGCACAGATTGCCCGAGAGGGCGTCGTCGATCTGGCAGCGGGATGGCTCACGCCCTTCCTGCTTGAGGTACATGCCCCACAGGGACATGACGAAACCGGGCGTGCAGAAGCCGCACTGGGAGCCGTGGCATTCGACCATGGCTTGCTGCACCGGGTGCAGCAAGCCGTTGGGCTGCTGCAGGTCTTCGACCGAGAACAGGGCCTTGCCGTCGAGCGTGGGAGTGAGCTGGATACAGGAATTGACGGCCTTCATTTCAACCTGGCCGTCCGCGCCCAGGCATCCGATGACGACCGTACAGGCGCCGCAGTCGCCTTCGGCGCAGCCTTCCTTGGTGCCGGTGCAGTGCAGGTCCTCGCGCAAATGCTGGAGAACGGTCTGCGTCGGCGCGGCCTGCGTCACTTCGCGCACGGCGCCCTGATAGTAAAAACGAATCGGTTCTGACATTGTTGCCTCGGCTTTATCCCAGTCTGCAAGGCTAACACCCAGGGCATCCGCAATTATATCTATTTGCAGATGTCGCTTATCAGCAAAAAGCACTATGCTGGGTGCACGGCCTTCCAGTGCCCGGCGATATCGATGCGCCGGGTGATCCATACCTTGTCGTGACTTTGCACGTAATCGAGAAAGCGCGCCAGCGCCGCCGCGCGTGCCGGACGGCCCACGATGCGGCAGTGCAGGCCGATGGAGAGCATTTTCGGCTGGTTCAGGCCATCCGGATCGCCTTCCGCGTACAGCACGTCGAAAGCATCTTTCAGATAATCGAAGAACTGGGTGCCGGAGTTGAAGCCCTGCATGGCGGCGAAGCGCATGTCGTTGGTGTCGAGCGTGTAGGGGACCACCAGATGGGGGGCCACGCCGCCCGCGTGCTCGACGTTTTGCCAGAACGGCAGGTCGTCGCCGTAATGATCGGCATCGTACGCAAAGCCGCCGTGCTCGACCACGAGGCGGCGCGTGTTGGGCGAGTCGCGCCCTGTGTACCAGCCCTGCGGGGCCGAACCGGTCAGTTCGCGCATGATTTGCACGGCCTCAAGCATGTGGGCCCGCTCGGTGGCTTCATCCACGTTTTGGTAGGAAATCCACTTCAGGCCATGGCAGGCGATTTCGTGGCCCAGCTCCTGAAACGCGGCTACCGCCTCCGGATTGCGCTTGAGCGCCATCGCCACGCCGAATACGGTCAGGGGCAGCTTGCGCTCTTCAAACATGCGCAGCAGGCGCCACAGGCCCGCGCGCGAGCCGTATTCGTACAGCGACTCCATGCTCATGTGGCGCATGGGAAATGCGGCCGCGCCGATAATTTCCGACAAGAAAGTTTCGGAGGCGGCGTCGCCGTGCAGCACATTGTTTTCGCCGCCCTCTTCATAGTTGAGCACGAACTGCAGCGCCACCCGCGCCTGGCCCGGCCACTGCGGATGGGGCGGCGTGCGCCCGTAGCCGATCAGGTCGCGTGGGTAGTTGTCATAAGTCGTCATGGGCAAGCTCGGGATGGAAGGTAATGCATGGAGGGTATAGTTCGCATCATATATTGGTGTTCACACCTCAGTATATGATCTGCCAGATAACAAGCGTCATTATTGTCATATAGGAAGAACCATGGGAAAACTTAGTACGCACGTGCTTGACACAACGCAAGGCAAACCCGGGGACGGGGTGGTAGTTGAACTGTACGCCGTCGCTCCCGGCGCGCGCACCCTGCTCAAGACCGTCACCACCAACCGCGACGGCCGCGTCGATACGCCCCTGCTCGAAGGCGACGCCATGCGGGCCGGACGCTACGAGCTGGTGTTCGCCGCCGGCGACTATTTCGCCGCCCAGGGCGTGAACCTGCCGGAGCCGCGCTTCATCGACCAGGTCACGCTGGCCTTCGGGATTGCCGATCCGGCCCAGAATTATCACGTGCCGCTGGTGGTGACGCCGTGGTCGTATTCCACCTATCGCGGTAGCTGAAATACCAAGGAAACCGTGCAGCGGGCGAAAACTTGCTATTCTTGGGCAGAAAGCTTCAGGAGAGATAATGTCGCTGCACATCGTTCACTTTATCGGCCCCATCAATCACAGCGCGGTATGCACCATCCGCAACCTCTGCCTGCAGGCACTGCAGAGCGGCGCCAGCGAGATCGAGCTGCACATGTCGACCGAAGGCGGCAACATGACGGCCGGCTTCGCGTTGTATTTCTTCCTCAAGTCGCTGCCCCTGCCGCTGACCACCCACAATATCGGCAGCGTCGAATCGGTGGGCGTGGTGATTTTCCTCGCCGGCGGCAAGCGCTACGCCTGTCCCGGCACGCGCTTCCTGGTCCACCCCCTGCACTGGGGCTTCGGCAGCCTGGTCGCGGCCGACCATTCGCGCGTGAGCGAATGGCGCGACTGCCTCGACTTCGACGCCGAGCGCTATGCCTGCATTTTCGAGGAAGCGACCAGGGAAGCCGGCGCCCAGGACGATATCCGCACCAATCTGTTCGGCAACGCGCGCATCTACGACGCCGAGCAGGCCGTGAAGGCCGGCATCATCCACAAGGCGACGCAGGCGCGCCTGCCCGGCGCCGGCACCACCTCGCACTGGTGGAACGGCTGACGCGCCGATAGCGCGGCGGTAAAAAGTTGCCGCACTACGTGGCGCACTACGTGACACACACATCATGGTCAAACTTGCATGGAGACGGGGCTTGACTTAAAATCAGCAGCTCTGCGGTTGCCGTTCCGGCGAGCGCACCATTCTGGGCTTGGCCCGCTTTTCATGCTCCCCTGTTTTTCCATTACCGCGGCACGCTGACCCTTGGATACCGTGTCGCCCTGGGTGCTCGTCGCCGCGCTTGTCTTCCTGATTCTGTGTTCAGCCTTTTTCGCCATGGCGGAAACGGCGCTCATGGCCGCCAACAAATTCCGCCTGCGCAGCCTGGCCAAGCGCGGCCACCGCGGCGCCATCACCACGCTGTGGCTGCTCGACCGCACCGACAAGCTGCTCTCGCTGATCCTGATCGCCAATACCCTGGTCAACGCCATGGCGACGGTGCTGGCCACCGCGATCGCGATTTTGCTGTTCGGCTATGAAGAGAGCGTCATCGCGATCGCCATCGCGCTCCTGGTGTTCGTGCTGATCGTGTTCGCCGAAATCGCACCCAAGTTCATCGGCGCCACCTATCCGGAAACCATTTCGCTGGTCGCCAGCACCCTGCTCAGGCCGATGATGGCCGTGTCCAAGCCGCTGATCTGGTTCGTCAACCTGTTCGTGCGCCTGTTTTTGAAGATCCTGCGCGTCAAGCCGGCCGACGGCGCGGCGCAGCACCGCGTCTCGCCGGAAGAATTGCGCGCCATCGTGCTCGAAAGCGGCAATTTCATTCCGCAGAAGCACAAAAGCATCCTGCTCAACCTGTTCGACCTGGAAACCGTCTCGATCGAAGACATCATGACTCCGCGTTCGCAGATCGAGGCCCTCAACCTGGCCGTGCCGGTGGCCGAGCTCAAGGCCCAGCTGACGACCTGCTACCACAACAAGCTGCCCGTGTATGAAGGCGAGATCAACCGCATCATCGGCATCCTGCACGTGCGTCACGCAGTGGCCCTGCTCAACGAGGAAGACGAACTGAGCATCGCCCATTTTCGTGAACTTTTAACAACACCCTATTTCATTCCCCAGGACACGAGCGTCTTTACTCAGTTACAATATTTTCAGGAAAATAAGGAACGCCTGGGGATCATTGTCGACGAGTATGGTGAAGTGCAAGGACTGGTCACCCTCGACGATATCATCGAGGAAATGATTGGCGATTTCACCACCTCGGTGCCCGGCGCGGCGCGCGGCGACAGCGTTTGCTGGGATGCGCGCGGCGAATGCCTGCTCGAAGGCACGGCGCCCCTGCGCGAGATCAATAAACGGCTCGGCCTGGCCTTTCCGCTGGACGGCCCCAAGACCGTCAACGGCTTGATGCTGGAACAATTGCAGGAGATTCCGGACGCCCCGATCAGCCTGAAAATCGGCAATGTTGTGATCGAAGTCATCCAGGTCAAAGACCAGGCAATCAAGGTCGTCAAGCTGACTCGTCCGCCGGCGTACTAATCAGACTGTCACTAACAATTTCAGTTCAGCCATACAAGTTCCAGATTGCAACTGAACGTTCCATTTTGGCTACGTGGTATGGTTGCCTCCCCCATGCAGCAAACACTTTACAAATGTGATGCTCGGAGGCATGATCCAAGGCAGTTCGCCGCAACAGTCACCACTGGACGGCGCTTTGTCGTTCTCCGTACTATTTAAAGCAAGCGCGCATATGGCTGCAGTCCTCCCCAACACGACCCCCGGAACGCCCATGCCGGGCCTGGCCCGCGCCCTGATGCAGGCTGGCCGCCTCAGTGCGCAGCAAGCCGATACGCTGCACAAGAAGTCGCTGGTCGACAAGAGTCCGTTCATCGATACCCTGCTGCTCACGGGTACCTTCGACGCGCGCACCCTGGCCGCCTTTTGCGCGGAAACCTTCGGCTACCCGCTGATGGATTTGCAGAGCTTTAATATCGACGCCCTGCCGCCGAACGCCATCGACGGCAAGTTGATGCAGACCCAGCGCGTGATCGCCCTGGCCAAGCGCGGCAACAAGATGTCGGTCGCCATTTCCGACCCCACCAATATCCAGGCGCTCGACCAGATCAAGTTCCAGAGCGAAGCGTCGGTCGAGCCGGTGATCGTGCTGCACGACGCCCTGCTGATCCTGCTGGCCAGCCTGGGCCGCAACGCCGAACAGAATCTGAACGACATGGTCGGCGACCAGGAAGACATCCAGTTCGGCGAGGACGATGCGCCCGCCGTGGTCGACCAGGCCGCGGCCGCCGATATCGAAGATGCGCCGATCGTCAAGTTCCTCAACAAGATCCTGATGGACGCGATCAACCTCGGCGCGTCCGATATCCACTTTGAGCCATTCGAAAAGTTTTACCGCATCCGCCTGCGCGTGGATGGCATGCTGAAAGAACACGCCCAGCCGCCGATCACCATCCGCGACAAGCTGGTCTCGCGCATCAAGGTACTCTCCAAGCTCGACATTTCCGAAAAGCGCGTGCCGCAGGATGGCCGCATGCGCCTGATCCTCTCGCCCACCAAGGCGATCGACTTCCGGGTCAGCACCTGCCCCACCCTGTTCGGCGAAAAGACCGTCATGCGGATTCTGGACGCCACCCAGGCCCAGATGGGCATCGACGCGCTCGGCTACGATCCGGACCAGAAGGAATTGCTGCTCGAAGCGATCCAGCGCCCGTACGGCATGGTGCTGGTGACCGGCCCGACCGGTTCCGGCAAGACGGTGTCGCTGTACACCTGCCTGAACGTGATCAACAAGCCGGGCATTAACATTTCGACGGCGGAAGACCCGGCCGAGATTAACTTGCCGGGCGTGAACCAGGTCAACATCAACGAACGCTCCGGCCTGACCTTTCCGGTCGCGCTCAAGTCCTTCCTGCGCCAGGATCCGGACATCATCATGGTCGGCGAGATCCGCGACCTGGAAACGGCCGACATCGCCATCAAGGCGGCCCAGACCGGCCACATGGTGTTCTCGACCCTGCACACCAACGATGCGCCGTCGACCCTGACGCGTTTGATGAACATGGGCGTGGCGCCGTTTAACATCGCCTCGTCGGTGATCATGATCACGGCGCAGCGCCTGGCGCGGCGCTTGTGCACCTGCAAGAAGCCGGTGGAAACCAGCCGCGAAATCATGCTCGCGGCCGGCTTTCGGGAAGAGGAACTGGAAGGCGGCTGGAAGCCTTACGGTCCGGTCGGCTGCGACCGTTGCCTGGGCGGCGGTTACAAGGGCCGGGTCGGCATCTACCAGATCATGCCGATCACCTCGGCGATCGAAAAAATCATTCTGGCGCACGGCAATTCGATGGAAATTGCCGCGCAATCGGAGCTGGAGGGCGTCAAATCCCTGCGCCGTTCCGGCCTGATGAAAGTAAAGCAAGGCTTGACCAGCCTTGAAGAAGTTCTTGGCTGCACCAACGAATAGGAAAATACAGTATGGCACTCGCTCAATCTAAAACCGCCGCCGCCGTCAAGGAGTCGGTCTACGCCTGGGAAGGCAAGGACAAGACCGGCAAGACCGTGCGCGGCGAACTGCGCGCCGGCGGCGAAGCCGTGGTCAATGTGACCTTGCGGCGCCAGGGTGTCATGGTGACCAAGGTAAAGAAAAAGACTTATCGCAGCGGCAAGAAGATCACGGACAAGGATATTTCCCTGTTCACGCGCCAGCTGGCCACGATGATGAAGGCCGGCGTGCCGCTGCTGCAATCGTTCGACATCGTCAGCAAGGGCCACGCGAATCCATCGATGGCCAAGCTGATTCTCGACCTGCGTTCGGACATCGAGACCGGTACCAGCCTGAACAATGCTTTCCGCAAGTACCCGCTCTACTTCGACCCGCTGTTCTGTAATCTGGTCGGCGCCGGCGAACAGGCCGGTATTCTGGAAGACTTGCTCACGCGTCTGGCGATCTACAAGGAAAAAACCCTGGCCATCAAGGCCAAGATCAAGTCGGCGCTGATGTATCCGGTGTCGATCCTGGGCATCGCCTTCATCGTCACCGCCGTGATCATGATCTGGGTGGTACCGGCGTTCAAATCGGTGTTTACCAGCTTCGGCGCCAACCTGCCGACGCCGACCGTGATCGTGATGGATATTTCCGACTTCTTCGTCTCGTACTGGTGGGCGATTTTCGGCGGTCTGTTTGCCGGCCTGTACTTCTTCTTCCAGACCTGGCAGCGTTCGGCCAAGATGCAGCGCTTCATGGACCTGGCCCTGCTCAAGGCGCCGATTTTCGGCAGCGTGATCCGCAAGGCGGCCATTGCCCGCTGGACCCGGACCCTGGCCACCATGTTCGCGGCCGGCGTGCCGCTGGTCGAAGCGCTCGACTCGGTCGGCGGCGCGGCCGGCAATGCCCTGTACCTGGAAGCGACCAAGCGCATCCAGAACGAGGTGAGCACCGGTACCAGCCTGACCGCCGCCATGCAGAACGCCAATGTGTTTCCGCCGATCGTGACCCAGATGGTCGCCATCGGTGAAGAATCGGGCGCGCTCGATTCGATGCTGGGCAAGGTGGCCGGCTTCTTCGAAGATGAGGTCGACGAGGCCGTCGCCACCCTGGCGTCGCTGATGGAACCGTTGATCATGGTGATTTTGGGCGTGATCATCGGCGGCTTGGTCGTCGCCATGTACCTGCCGATCTTCAAACTGGGCGCGGTGGTGTAAGCAGCGCTACTTCAACGAAAAAAGAACCCCGCTGTTGCATGCAAATGCAACAGCGGGGTTTTTTGCTTTTATGGCGCTACAGTTAGCATGCCGGCTACATGCAGCCGCATGCGCATCAGCAGCATGCCCTGTGTTGAGCAATGGGCCAGCTACGCTGAGCTGCGTGCCGTCCTTGCCAACGATCCGGCAGGGACTCGATTCAATTGACAGTTTTCGCGTGCAATTCCAGGAAGAATCGGGTGCCCTGCCGAATTTAGCCGCGTCGGCGCCGCATCTTGATATGGATCACTACATGCCGAAATATTTTCACTAGCATCACGGATTTTCGAAAGCTAAAGATGACTTGGATTACTCGCTTTGCGACCACCCTATCGTTTCTGAAGGATGCGCTCGATGTCATATTCAAACTATCCCCCCTGTCACTCGGCGCATCCGGCCTGCTCATCTGGTCATATCTTCATACTATTGGCTGGGGCGGGATATTCTCGGAATCTGCTATGTCGGTAGCGGGCTTGGCCTACCTGTTTGTCGCGGCAGTGCTGCTGGCGATATTACTCAACTTGATGTTTGTATTGCCTTCCATGTTCATCATGGCGCTCGCCCAATATTATGATGCGGGTCAGCTTTTCCCCAAGAAGGCAGTTGCCGCATCTGGCATCGCCTTGATGACGTGGTTAATTTCTTTCGGGGTCATCGCGCATATCCCGGAGCTCTCGCCGTGGTGGGCCGTCGCGATACCGTTCGTCATTACCGGAGGCTTCGGGCTGCGCAACCGCACCGAACTCGGCGCCTCTTCCGGCCCGACCACATCCACCAGAGTGACGATGAAGGCACTGTGTTTTTCCATGCTGGCAGTAGGGGCGATCCTATCGACCATATTCACCTTGCAGGTCACATTCAGTATCGGATCTCAACTGGGGCGCATGGACACGCTCAGCGAGGTCCTCATTTTCATTATCTGCGTGCTGCTTGGCGGACTGGGCACCGCCCCAGGGCTGGCCTACCTGCACAAGCGCAGCGTTCAAACGGATGCAGTTCCGGCACGAAAAGCCGCGCTGATGGCGCTTCTGTTTGTGGCGTACGTGGTGTTTGGGCTGGCTATTACCGTGCGCCCGGTGCATCTGATGGTGCTGCGGGCTGCAGGCATTTACAGCGATGTTCCTGTCACCTTCCTCATTTCCGATAGCAAACTCGAACCGGCACTGACCGCGGCCGGGCTGTCGATCACCCATGGGACCGGGATGTCAACGGTAGACGCTTATGTACGCTTTCGTTTTAGCGGTGTCCGCGTGCTATGCAAGACATCGCTGGCGGCGGCCGCTAAAGAAGCGCACGCCCAAAACATCACGCCTGCGAAAGCGGGAAAAGTGGGCGAGAGCGCCGCGAGCCGTGAAGCGGCAGCGGCTGCGGCGTTGGGCGCGCACTGCATCCAGATGTCGGCAACGGAACTGCGTGAATTGCGCAGATAAGTACTGCAAGCCGATACAAGTGCGGGCGGCAGGTGCCCCAAAGGGGGCAAAACCCCCTAAAATACATTCTTGCAGAAAACTGCAACGATTCCTTCTTAATTTGGAGCATCATGCTACCGGAAACACTCTTGTTCGCCGCCCCCGGCTCCCTGGGCCCGGCCCTCGCCGCCGGCCTGTTCGGCCTGCTGATCGGCAGCTTTCTGAATGTCGTCATCTACCGCCTTCCCAAGATCATGGATCGCGAATACAACGACTACCTGGCCGGCGAATACGGCTGCGGCTGCGGCACCCGCAAGGTGCACACCGATAAATTCAGCCTGTGGGCGCCGCGCTCGGCCTGCCCGCACTGCGGCCACAAGATCGGCGCGCTGGAAAACATCCCCGTCATCAGCTATCTGGTGTTGGGCGGCAAGTGCAAAGGCTGCAAGGCCAAGATTTCGCCGCGCTATCCGATCATCGAACTGGTGACCGGGCTGATGTCGGCCCTGCTGATATGGACCTTCGGCAGCGGCTTTGCGGGTCTGGCCACCCTGGTGTTCGGCTACCTGCTGCTGTCGATGACCTTCATCGACGCCGATACCCAGCTGCTGCCCGACGAACTGACCTATCCGCTGCTGTGGATCGGCCTGCTGATGAATGTCAACGCCAGCTTCGTGCCGCTGCAGGACGCCGTCATCGGCGCGGCGGTCGGCTATCTGTCGCTGTGGTCGGTGGCCACCCTGTACGAAAAGGTGCGCGGGCAAGTCGGCATGGGCCATGGCGACTTCAAGCTGCTGGCCGGACTGGGCGCCTGGATGGGCTGGACCGTGCTGCCAAGCATCATCCTGATTTCGTCGGCGGTCGGCTCGGTGGTCGGCATCTGCCTGATCGTGTTCGGCGGGCGCGCGCGCAATGTCAAGATTCCCTTCGGTCCTTACCTGGCCGCGGCCGGCTTCATCGTGATGGTGTGGGGCAAACCGATCGGCGCCGTGACCGGCATCATCTTCAAGCAATTGGTGAGCTGAGTGAACAGCGCGCCCGTCCCGGATGCCGGCAAGTTCAGCGTCGGCCTGACCGGCGGCATCGGCTGCGGCAAGACGGCCGTCTCGGACCGCTTCGCCGCGCTGGGCGCGAGCATCATCGATACCGACCTCATCGCGCATGCGCTGACCGTTCCCGGCGGCGCCGCCATGGAGGCCATCCTGCACGAGTTCGGCCCGGCGTTCGTCACCCCCGACGGTGCGCTCGAGCGCGTGCGCATGCGCGAACTGGTGTTTTCCGACCCGGCCGCCAAGGCGCGCCTGGAAGCGATCCTGCACCCGCGCATCCGCGCCGCCACCGCTGCGGCAGCCGCCGTGGCCAGCGGCGCCTACCTGATCTACGTGGTGCCGCTGCTGATCGAGTCCGGCGGCTGGCGCGAGCGGGTGGCGCGCGTGCTGGTCATCGATTGCCCTGAAGAACTGCAAATTGCGCGCGTGATGCGCCGCAACGCCATGAGCGAAGCCCAGGTGCGCGCCATCATGGCCAGCCAGGCCAGCCGCGCCGAGCGGCTGGCGGCGGCCGACGATGTGCTCACCAACGATGGCACCCTGGCGGCGTTGGACCGTCAAATTGCTCTATTGCATGCTAAATATATGGCATTTTCCGAGAGAATGGCACTATTCCCGGTGCAGCGTTTGTAATTTTGCGTCGCTTGGTTCAGAATCACGGGATTCTTCTCCTGCCATGTAAAGGGATGTCATTTTGATCGTCTACGAATACCCTTTCAACGAGCGCATACGCACGTTGTTGCGGCTGGAAGACCTGTATGAGAAGTTCAAGTTCTTTGTGCACCAGGAACATGCAATGCAGCATCACGTCGCCCTGGCCACCATCTTCGACATGCTCGAAGTCGCCGGCCGCGCCGATCTCAAGTCCGACCTGCTGCAGGAACTCGAACGCCAGAAGCAAAGCTTGCTGAGCTACCGGTCCAATCCAAACGTCGCGGCCGACATGCTCGACGCCGTCCTGCTTGAAGTCGAAACCGTCAGCAGCGCGCTGGTCGCGGCCCAGGGCAAGACCGGCCAGAACGTGCGCGACAATGAATGGCTGATGAGCATCCGCGGCCGCACCATCATTCCCGGCGGCGCCTGCGAATTCGACCTGCCGTCCTACTACGCCTGGCAAAAGCGCCCGGCCGAGCAGCGCTTCAACGATATCGTCAACTGGTTCGCCCCGCTGGCGCCCCTGTTCGACGCCCTGGCCCTGGTGCTGCGCCTGCTGCGCGATTCGGGCGGCCCGGTCAAGATGATCGCCATCGCCGGCAGCTATCAGCAAATGCTGCAAGGCAAGGTCTACCAGATGCTGCGCCTGACCATGGATGAAGCGATGGGGGCGATTCCCGAGATTTCCGCCAACAAATACATGTTGTGGGTACGCTTTACCACGCAGGGCGGGGATTTGAAGCCCAAGCCGCTGGAAGAAGATGTCCCGTTCGAGCTCACGCTCTGTAATTTTTAGATCCCATGTTGCCATGACCGTCGTTACCTGCCCCACCTGCGCCAAGAAAGTCGAATGGATCGAGGCGAACAAGTTCCGCCCGTTTTGCTCCGAACGCTGCAAACAGATCGACCTGGGCGCCTGGGCCGAAGAAAAATACACCATTCCCGGCGCCGCCCCATCCGACCCCTTGCTGGACGACGACAACCTGCCCCAGTAGCGCTGCGTTCGTCCTTCGCCGTGGCGGTGCAAAAACGCTTACAATGACTCACCGCCCATCATGTAAAGGATGCAACACCATGTCAATGTCACGGACAGTGCAATGAGACTCGACCGTTTCATCAATGAGCGCATGGAAGAGATCCTGACGGAGTGGGAAGCGTTCGCCCAGACCCTGTTGCCGGCCGCGAGCCAGATGACCGATCTGGCCCTGCGCGACCACGCGCGCCAGATCCTGCAGGCGATCGCGCTCGACATCGAAACCTTCCAGAACCCGGAACAGCAGATCGCCAAGTCGCAGGGCCTCGCGCCCGACACGGTCGAGGGCGAAAGCGCGGCCTCGATTCACGGCGCGCTGCGCCAGGCCAGCAATTTCTCCCTGCTCCAGCTCAGTGCGGAATTTCGCGCCCTGCGCGCCACCGTGCTGCGCCTGTGGCTGCCGCAGGTGAGCCGCATGACGTCCGACGCGGCCGAAGAAATGGTGCGCTTTAACGAAGCCATCGACCAGGCCCTGGCCGAGTCGGTGGTGACTTACTCGGCACGCGCCGACCACATGCGCGAGCTGTTTTTGGCCATCCTCGGGCACGACCTGCGCGCGCCGCTGTCGAGCATGTCGATGGCGGGCGACCTGCTGACCCGCACACAGGTCGATACCACCCAGGCTGGCGAGATCGGCGCCCGGGTCAAGCGCGGTGCGCGCCTGATGAGCAGCATGGTGGACGACCTGATCGGCTACACCCGCACCCAGCTCGGCGGCGGCATGCCGACCCAGCTGCGCGAGGTGAATGTGGGCGATGTGTGCCGCGCGGCGCTGGCCGACGCCCATGCCACCCATCCGGCCACGCGTTTCGAGATCGATGCCGATGAAGCGCTCAGCGGCCAGTACGACGCCGTGCGCCTGCACCAGCTGCTGACCAACCTGATGGTCAACGCTGCCCAGTACGGCACGCGCGGCGCGGCCGTACGCATCGAGGCGCGCGCCCATCCGGATGCGGTGACGGTGGCCGTGACGAATGACGGCCCGGTGATTCCGCCGGCGTCGCTCGAAAGCATTTTCAGTCCGCTGATCCAGCTGCCGGGCGACGGCGAAGCCGAGGAACGGCCGCGCACCAGCCTGGGACTGGGTTTGTTCGTCGCACGCGAAATCGCCGCGGCGCATGGCGGCACCCTGACGGTGACGTCCAGCGAGGATTGCGGCACCACCTTTACAGCGCACTTGCCGCGCGCGCCGAAGAGCGCCGGGGGCTGATTCTCCGCGCGGGGGGGCTGGCTCTCCCGCCACCAACACCAGCACCACCACTAACGTCGCCCCCGCGAAGGCGGGGGCCCAAGTTTTCTGCTCAGTTGCTGGCTACAGTGCGAACTTGGGGGGAACGCATGCGTTCCCGCCTTCGCGGGGGCGACGGTGCGGGGGCGCCGGGGGCGGTACGGTGCAGTGCAGTGCAGTGCAGTGCAGTGCAGTGGCGACGATGGGGCGCAAAGGCGGCGCTGTCAAATTCCACGGCGCCGGTTTCGAAGTCAGCGTCGTCAGCGCCCGTAGCGCGTCATCAGCAAGCCTTCGGTATCGATGTCCGGCGCCCGTCCCGACACCATATCGGCCAGCACCCGCGCCGAACCGCACGACATGGTCCACCCCAGCGTTCCATGCCCGGTATTGAGAAACAGGTTGCGATACGGTGTAGGCCCGATCACGGGCGTGCCGTCCGGCGTCATCGGACGCAGGCCGCACCAGAAAGTGGCCTTGTCCACATCGCCCCCGCCCGGAAACAACTCGGTTACCGCATGCACCAGCGTGGCGCGGCGCGAAGCGTGCAGGCGCAGGTCGTAGCCGGCGATTTCGGCCGTGCCCCCAACCCGGATGCGGTCACCGAGGCGCGTGATGCCGACCTTGTAAGTCTCCTCCATGATGGTCGACTCGGGCGCGCTGGCCGCATCGACGATCGGCAGCGTGATCGAATACCCCTTGACCGGATACACCGGTATCCTGATCCCCAGGGGCGCCAGCATCAGCGGCGAATAGCTCCCCATCGCCATCACGAAGGCATCGGCCCTGAGCTCCCCTTGCGAGGTGTCGACGGCGCTGATCGCGTCGCCGTCGGTCACGAGGCGCCGGATCTCCACGTTATTGCGGAAAACGACACCCTCGCCGGCCGCCATCTGCGCCAGCGCCTGGGTGAACTTGAAGCAGTCGCCGGTCTCGTCGCCGGGCAGGTGCAGGCCGCCGACGATCTTGCCGCGCACCCGCGCCAGCGCCGGTTCGACCACTTCGCAGCCGGCCGGATCGAGCAGCGCGTACGGCACGCCATAACGCTTGAGCACCGCGATGTCTTCCAGCGCTTCATCGAGCTGGCGCGGATTGCGAAATACCTGCAAGGTGCCCTTGCTGCGGTGGTCGTAGGCGATGCCGGTATCCTTGCGCAGCGCGATCAGCGAATCGCGGCTGTACTCGGCCAGGCGCACCATGCGGCTCTTGTTGACGGCGTAGCTGGCCGGATTGCAGTTGCCCAGCATCTGGAACAGCCAGCGCCACATGCGCGGATCGAACGAGGGACGGATCACCAGCGGGCTGTGTTTCATGGCCAGCCAGCGCAGCGCCTTCATCGGAATGCCCGGCGCGGCCCACGGCGCGGCCATGCCCGACGAGACTTCGCCGGCGTTGGCGAAACTCGTTTCCAGCGCGGCGCCGTCCTGGCGCTCGATGACGGTCACTTCATGCCCGGCTTTCGCCAGAAAATAGGCCGACGTGGTACCCACCACGCCACTGCCCAAGACAATAATTTTCACGAACTTCCTTGCGGTGCGTTATGGCGTAAGGGCGGAAAAAGAACGTCGCTACGGATAGCGCAGCTGGTCGAGCCATTCGAGCAGCGGAATGGTGGCCGGCAGCAGCGGCGACACGCCGACCACGCCCTGCCACGCAAAAGCCTGGCCTTCCAGGCTTTGCGGCTCGCCGCGCCATTCGCGGCTGATAAAGAAGTGCAGGCGTACATGCGCGTGTTCGTACACGTGCTCCACCCCGCACCATTGGCTCGCGCTCAGGATATGAACGCCAAGCTCCTCGACGAATTCGCGTTTGAGCGCGTCGAGTATGGCTTCGCCGGTTTCTACTTTCCCACCCGGGAATTCCCAATAGCCGTCGTACGGTTTGCCGGCGGGACGCTGGCCAAGCAGCACGTCGCCATTGGGTTTCATTAAAATGCCGACCGCGACATCGATCGGCTTGTTTCCAGTCTTATCGCTCATTGAGGCAGCTTTCCCGCGTAATCCCTGGCGAACTGCCATGCCACCCGGCCCGAACGCGAACCGCGCTGCAGGGCCCATTGCAGGGCTTCCGGGCGGCTTTGCTCGATCTGCTGCGCGCTGCAGCCGTAGCTGGCCAGCCAGTGCGCCGCGATACCGAGGTAGTCGTCCTGCTTGAACGGATAGAACGACAGCCACAGGCCGAAGCGCTCGGACAGCGATATTTTCTCTTCCACCGTTTCGCCCGGATGCAGGTCGCCGTCGCCGTCATGCCTGTAGCTGGCGTTGTCGCTCATGCGCTCGGGCAGCAGGTGGCGCCGGTTCGAGGTGGCGTAGATCAGCACATTGTCCGACTGGGCCGCGATGGAGCCGTCGAGCGCCACCTTGAGCGCCTTGTAACCGCTCTCGCCTTCCTCGAACGACAGGTCGTCGCAAAAGATGATGAAGCGCTCCGGACGCCCGGCCACCAGGTCGACGATGTCGGGCAGTTCGGCCAGGTCGGCCTTGTCGACTTCGATCAGGCGCAAGCCATCGGCGGCGAACTGGTTCAGGCACGCCTTGATCAGCGAGGACTTGCCGGTGCCGCGCGCGCCGGTCAGCAGCACGTTGTTGGCCGGGCGGCCCTGCACGAACTGGCGCGTGTTGCGCTCGATCTGCAGCTTTTGCGGCGCCACCTTGTGCAGGTCCGACAGCGCGATGCCCGAGGCGTGCAGCACCGGCTGCAGGTAGCTCACGCCGCTGCCGGCGCGCTTGCGCCAGCGGAAAGCGGTGGACAGGCGCCAGTCCGGCTCGCGCGGATACGCGGGCGGCAGCACCGCCTCGACCCGCTGCAGCAGCGCTTCGGCGCGCAGCAGGAACTGTTCGAGTGGCGTCGTCAAGGCGCGGCTCAGGAACGGTAGTCGGCGTTGATGGTCACGTACTCGTGCGACAGGTCGCAGGTCCAGACGGTGGCGCTGTGCGCGCCGCGTCCCAAACGCACGCGCACCGTGATTTCGCTCTTTTGCATCACGCGCTGGCCGTCGGCTTCCTGGTAGGCCGGATTGCGCCCGCCGCTTTTCGCCACCAGCACGTCGTCGAGATACAGATCGAGCTTGGTCACGTCCAGGTCGTCCACGCCGGCATAGCCGATCGCGCACAGGATGCGGCCCAGGTTCGGGTCGGACGCGAAAAACGCGGTTTTCACCAGCGGCGAATGGGCGATCGAGTAGGCGATCTTGCGGCACTCTTCCATGTTGCCGCCCTCTTCCACCGTGACGGTGATGAACTTGGTGGCGCCTTCGCCGTCGCGGATGATCATCTGCGCCAGCGAACGGGCGATGTCGGTCACGGCGGTTTTCAGTTCGGCGTATTCGGTCGAATCGGTGTTCGCAATGGCCAGGCTGCCGGTGCCGGTGGCGATCAGCATGAACGAATCGTTGGTCGAGGTGTCGCCGTCGATGGTGATGCAGTTGAACGAATGGTCGGCCGCATGCTTGACCAGTTCATTGAGCACGTCTTGCGAAACCTTGGCGTCGATCGCCAGGTAGCCCAGCATGGTCGCCATGTTCGGCCGGATCATGCCGGCACCCTTGCTGATGCCGGTCATGGTGACGCTATGGCCGCAGATGTCGACCGTGCGCGACGCCGCCTTCGGCTGGGTATCGGTGGTCATGATCGCCTCGGCGGCGTTGAACCAGTTGTCGGCCTTCAGGTTGGCGATGGCGGCCGGCAGCGCGCCGACGACTTTGGCAACCGGCAGCGGCTCGAGAATCACGCCGGTCGAAAACGGCAGGATCTGGTGCGGCTCGCAGTCGAGCAGGCGCGCCAGCGCGGCGCAGGTGGCGTTGGCGCTGTCCAGGCCCGTCTCGCCGGTGCCGGCGTTGGCGTTGCCGGTGTTGACCACCAGCGCGCGGATCGGCGCGCCGCCCGCGGCCACGGCCGCCAGGTTGGCTTTGCTGACCTGCACCGGCGCGGCGCAGAAACGGTTGGTGGTGAACACGCCGGCCACGGTGGCCGTGTCGGCGAGCTTCATCACCAGGATATCCTTGCGGTTGGGCTTCTTGATGCCGGCTTCGGCAAAACCGATCTCGATCCCGTTGACGGGCTTCAGGTCGGCGGCGACGGGCAGAGGGGAATTAACGGCCATGGCGGATTCTCTAGCAGTGAAGTGGGAAGCCGCTATTGTAACGCTTGAAACGATATGCGGGATGCAACTGCCACGGCGCGTCGTGCGCCGCACGCCGGGGCGGGCGCGACACGATCCGGGGCCCCGCTGTGGATGCGCTGTAGACGATGTGTAACAATATCCGTCTGGCATTAACGTCAGCGTCATCCGGACGCCACGAGTCGCCCAAACATAATCGATCCCGAAGGACTGCCTTGATTTTCCCGACCCTGATTCCACGCGCGCGCCGGCCGGCCCGCCTTGCCATCCTGCTGGCCTGCCTTGCCGCGCCTGCGTTCAGCCACGCCGCAGCGCAGCCGCCAGCCGCCACGGCAGCGCAAGGCAGCGCCGACAGGCATGTGCGCGAAGAGCTGGCCAGCGAAACGCTGCGCTATCTGCAGGCGCGCGATTACAAGGGTCTCGAAGCGCTGTATCGGAAGATCCGGGGTGCCGGCCAGCGCACCCCCAACGGCATCTGGAAACAGGCGCAGTTCTACAACCAGCTGCGCGCATTCGGCCAGTGGAGCACCGATGCGGCTTATTGGGATACGGTGCAGGGTCAGGCCAAGGCGTGGCAGAAACAATATCCCAAGTCGGTGCCGGCGCGGCTGTTCGAGGCCTATATGCTGATCAAGCGCGCCGAAGCGGACCGCGGTTCGGGTTACTACAACACGCTCACGGAAAAGCAGCGGCGCGACCTCAGTCAGGGTTCGGCGGCGGCCATGCGGGTGCTGGAGGAAACGCAGGTGCTGGCCGCCAAGGCCGATGACCCGGAATGGCATCGCGCCATGCTCAAGGTGTTGCCATTCACAAGCCAGTTCACGCAAGAGCGCTACCAGAAAAAGATCGGCGCGGCGATGGCGCGCCATCCCAACTACCACGAAGCGTATTTCACGGCCGCCGGCTACTCGATGGCCCACTGGGGCGGCGCGCCGGACGCGGTCGAGCAGCTCGCGCAAGACCTGAACAATGTCGGCGGCAAGGAACAAGGTGCCATGTATGCGCGCCTGTACTGGTACATGGACCAAACGGCCTACAAGGGAAAAATCTTCGAGGTCAGCCAGGCCGACTGGCCGACCATGCGCGCCAGCTTCGAGGCCCTGGTCGCGCAGTATCCGGACCCGTGGAACCTGAACGCGTACGCCTATTTCGCCTGCCTGGCAAACGATGTCGGCGCCATGGCGCCCGTGCTCGCGCGCCTCGGCCAGCAGATCGACCTGCGCGCGTGGGGCGAGAATGGCGCGGCGACCCATGCCCGCTGCGCCACCAGCACGGTGGCCGATCCGCAGTTCGACAGCAAGCAGGCGGCCGCGCGCAAGGTGCGCCTGCGGCGGCTGCTCACGGAGACGATGCAGCACGCAGCGGCCCAGCGCGGCCGCAAGGAATACAAGGAAGAACTGGAAACGCTGCACAAGGCCGAGGAGCTGGACCGTGCCATGGGCTGGGTCAGCATGCCGGTGCAATACAACCTCGCGCGCGCCTTCTTCACCCTGAAACGCTACGAGGAAACCGTCAGCGCCATCACCGCCGGCCTGCCCGCGCAACCCGACTATACGGATGCGTACTGGATGCGCGGCCAGGCGCTCGAAGCGCTGGGACGCAAGGACGAGGCGCGCGAGGATTTCGAGAAGGGGGCGCGCTACCTGCGCAAGGTACTGCCGGGAGCGTGGGCGGGCCTGAACGCAACCCAGCGCGCCAATGTCGCGGAAATGCAACGCAAGTTCCTGGAATACGGCTTCGCGACCCCGACTTTCTCCACGGACTGAGGCTTGGCGCTTGGTTTTGTTGCTTAATCACAACCGCAAAAATGCTTGATGACAAGTAAAGTCATTTGCTTGATAATGTTAAACATTAACTATTTATCAATGAACCCCGTGAAAAAACTTCTCCTCTGCACAGCCCTGCTGACCTCCTTCCCCGCCTTCGCCGCGGAACGTCCCGCCGCTGACAAAGTGCCCGTGGCCAAGATCGAATCGAACATGGTCGAGGCCGTTGCGGCGGCAGCGGACGAACTTGAACGCAATTTCTATTGGGCCAAGGGCAATCCGATTCCCATTTTCGACAAGCTGGCAGTGTTCGAGTTCTCGGCGCCAACCGCCGCGAAACTCAAAACCGTGTTCGGCTCGGCACGGCCGTACAGCGTCACGCGCGCGCCGGCGGCGGCCGGCATGGTCGGCTTCGATATTGCGCTTCCGGCGCACAGCTACGCCGATTTGAACGAGCAGAACTGGTCGTGGGACGCGCTCAAGATCAACGTCGTGACCGACGAGGCCGGCCGCACGCTGACGGGCACCGGCGCCTGGCCACGCCTCACAGCCAACCTGAAAAGCGCCGACGTCGTCGTCAACGACATGACCCTGCAAAGCAGCCAGCGCCGCAACAACGACGATGTGTGGCTCGGCACGGCGCGCGCGGACGTCAAGTCGATCGACGTGACCGGCAAGGACAAGCCGGTGGTCATGAAAATGGAAGGCCTGTCGGTCACCTCCGAGGTGTCCGAGAACGGCAAGGATTACGACATCGGGAGCGACTTCGGCATCAGGCTGATCACGGTCATGGATGAAAAGATCGACGACATGCGCATGTCGTTCCGGATGACCAAGCTCGATATGATGTCGTTGGAGCAGTTGAGCAAAGCCATGCAAAAGACGACCAAGCCGGGCGCCGAGCCGGACCTGGCCGCTATCGGCCCGCAGCTCAAGGCCTTCGCCAAGGGCATGGCGGCACGCGGCACGGCGATCGAGCTCACCGAGATGAGTGCAGGCTACCGCGGTCACCGCGCGCTGATGAAGGGCCACCTGACTTTGGGCAAGACGGTCGACAAGGACTTCAACTCGACCGCCGCCCTGATGAAAAAGCTGGACGGGCGCTTTGAGATGCGCGTGCCGGTTGCGCTGGTCACCGCCATCGCGCGCAATGTGGCGCAGAACCAGGCCACCAAAAAGGGTGAAACGCCATCGACGGAGTTGCTGGACTCGACCGCCAAGAGCCTGGCCGACATGGCAGTGGACAAGGCGACCGCCGACGGCTATGCGCGCCTGGACGATGGCGTGCTGGTATCGATGGTGGAATTCAAGGCGGGCAAGCTGACCGTCAACGGCAAGGCGATCGCCCTGCCGACGGACAGCAAGAAGCCGGCGGCTGGCGCCAAAAAGCCGGCCAAGCGCCGCGCCAAATAAGCAGCAAGCATCAGCGGCGGCCGTCGTCCGATGGCCGCCTCAATCTCTTTACGTCAGCGCCGGCACGCTACTGCTGCGCCGGCTGCGGTGGCGCCACGGCGGCCACCTTGCGGCCCGAACTGGACCACACCTGCATGCATTCCGACCCGGTCCAGCTGGTCGCGTCCGGGCATGCGCACCGGCTTCCTTCCAACATGCTGTTAGCCGGGCACTGCAGGCCGGCCTGCCGAGCGTCCGCCCCCGCGTCTGTGTGTGAAGACCGCAACGGAAGCACTCCTCCCAGCACCGCGAGCAGCAAGCATGCCGAAACAGCGACAGCGGCGAAAATGGCTTTCATAAGGTCCTCCTGGTTGGCAATGAAACCTAACCATTGCAGGAAGCGCGCTTGCTATTGTTGTGTGCCATCAACTAGAACCAATCTTACCTACCTGCAACGCCATGACCGTGGCGCCGGCACGACGCCGCCCTGCGGTATCACTTGCCCGCGCCGGCGGCGCAGCTGTTGCCGATACGGGTCCAGCGCACCCGCTGGCGCGCCTCGGTGGCCACCGATTTACCCGACTGCGCCATCGTCGCGCGCACCGCTGCCGCTTCCGCGGGCGTCTTCGCCTCGCGCAGGGCTTTTGCGTACTGCACATTGACCGCCACCTGCTTTTCCGCCAGTTCGCGCTGCAGGCGTGGCAGGTCAAGCAACTGCTGCGCCGCCCTGGCGCGCGCCTCGGGCGTCTTGCCTTCGGCCGCTTCGCGTTCGAGCACGGGACGCATCCATGCCAGGTCCGCCGCGGGGTCGCCGGTGCGGGTGGCGCTGACGGTATCGTATTCCCAGGTGACCTTGTCGATGCGGCGGATGGTCAGCGTGACCACCGCCGCCGGACAGTTCGCCGTATGCACCACCACGCCGTCCGCGCCGACCTGGCTGGACTGGTCCGGGCAGGACGCCAGCGCCACCGCCGAGGAATACAGCGCGTCCGAGATGCGGCGCGGCCGGATGCAGTGCGTGACCGGCCCCTTGCCTTCATATAGCTTGTCGCCCGAGTCGGCCCCGGCGACGCGTTCGCGCCGCACGATGTCGCCGTTGGCGCCGTCGACCCTGGTGTCGACCCGGTTGGCCGGCGCCGGGGCCGGAATGCTGCTGGTGGACGCCGAATCGAGCCGGTACAAGCCGGCCGGCGGCAGGATCTGCTCGATCGCCGGTGCGGCGGCGAGCGCGCCCCCGGCCAGCAGGGCGCCCAGCATCGTCAAGGGAATGCGCATCAACGCACCACCATTTCAACGCGGCGGTTACGCGCGCGCCCAGCGTCGTCGGCATTGTTCGCCGCCGGCGCCAGGTTGGCGACGCCGTGCGGCTGCAAGCGCGCCGCGGCGATTCCGTACTGCCCACTTAATGCGTCCACCACCGCCTGCGCGCGCTTGCGCGACAGCGCGAGGTTGGCATCGACCGCGCCCTGATTGTCGGTGTGCCCGACGATGAACACGTTCACGCCCGGGTCGTTCTTGAGCGACCTGGCCATTTGCTCGAGCGTGTCCTTCGATTCCGGCTTGATCACTGCCTTGCTGGTATCGAACAGAATGCCGTACAAGGCGATGCGGCCATCCTTCTTGAGGGCCGCGCCGATGGCGCTGGCGTCGACCGTCACATTGCCCTGCTCCACCCTGGCCGACTCGATCACCTGCATGAATTGCTGCGCGCGGCCCTGGACGTTGGCATCGCTCTCCTCGCCCGTGCGCAGCGCGATCTGCACGTCCACCGGGCCCGCCGGCGCGTCCTTGCGCGCGTGGATGTAGTGGAAGCCCGGCTTGTATTCGAACAGGCGGATCACATAGGCATCGCTATTGCCATTGTCGACCCACTGCGCGCCCTGGGCCCAGCGCACGATCTTCGACTGGGTGCGGTCTTTCTCGCACTGCGCAGCCTCGCATTCGTACAGGGTGTCGAAGCCGGCGCTGCGCAGCGCGGCCTGGTAATTGCGGAAGATCTCGAGCGACCCGCGTCCCTTCGGTCCAAAATAGATCCGGTTCGAGATCTTGCCTTCGACCGTCTTCTCGACCGGGCCGTTTTTACCGGCAACGAGCGTGCGCGCGCCGGCGTAGTTTTCTTCGCCATGCAGGTACAAGGTCGAGCCGGCATAGCGCGACACCAGCGGATGATCGGCGCTGCCGGGACGGTCGGCATCGTATTTTCCCGCGTGCGCCAGCGGCGAAGAAATGACGAGTGCGAAGGCGCACGCCGCCGGGGCGCTGCGGTAAACCGGATAGGTCATGAGAGGCTCCTTGATTGGATAGGAATGTAATCTGATAGGGGCGTAAAAAAAGGGAGGCCGAACATCACGTTCTGCCTCCCCTTTTGGTCATGCCGGGCGCTTTATGCGAGCTTGCCGTGGCATGCCTTGAACTTCTTGCCGCTGCCGCAAGGGCATGGGTCGTTGCGGCCGACCTTCGGTCCGAGCATCTCGTCTTCGCCCGGATTGCCGACCGGCGCCAGCAAATCTTCCGGCGCCGCGTCGGGATTGAAGTCCGCGTGCTGGTAGCTGACGTTTTCCACGTGCGACTGGTGCATCGCCGCTTCGGCGTCGATTTCTTCGCGCGACTGGATGCGCACCGTCATCACCATGCGGATCACTTCGTTCTTGATCATGTCCAGCATCGATCCGAACAGCTCGAACGCTTCGCGCTTGTACTCCTGCTTCGGGTTCTTCTGCGCATAGCCGCGCAGGTGGATACCCTGGCGCAGATGGTCCAGCGCCGCCAGGTGTTCGCGCCAGTGGCTGTCCACGCTTTGCAGCATGACGTTGCGCTCGAAGCCGCCGAACGATTCCTTGCCGACGATGGCGATCTTGCTCTCGTACGAAGCGTCGGCCGCGGCCAGCACGCGCGCCAGGATGTCGTCGTCGGTCATGCTGGTATCGGTGGCCAGCATTTGCGCCAGCGGCACGTTGAGCTGCCATTCACTGGCCAGGGTCGCTTCCAGGCCGGCGATGTCCCATTGCTCTTCGACCGATTCTTCCGGCACGTACGCATGCACCACGTCGGTGAACACGCCGGCGCGCAGCGATGCAATCAGTTCGCCGATGTCGGTCGTCTCGAGCAGTTCGTTACGCTGGGTGTAGATCACCTTGCGCTGGTCGTTGGACACGTCGTCGTACTCGAGCAGCTGCTTGCGAATGTCGAAGTTGCGCGCTTCGACCTTGCGCTGGGCCGACTCGATCGAGCGCGAGACGATGCCCGCTTCAATCGGTTCGCCTTCCGGCATTTTCAGGCGGTCCATGATGGCCCGCACGCGGTCACCCGCGAAGATGCGCAGCAGCGCGTCGTCGAGCGAGAGGTAGAAGCGCGACGAACCCGGATCGCCCTGGCGGCCGGAACGGCCACGCAGCTGGTTGTCGACCCGGCGCGATTCGTGGCGTTCGGTGCCGATGATGTGCAGGCCGCCGGCGGCCACCACGTGCTCGTTGAGGGACTTCCACTCGCTGCGCAGCTTTTCCGCCTGGGCCGCCTTGTCGGCGTCCGGCAGCGCCGCATTGGCTTCGATGATCTGGATCTGCTTTTCGACGTTACCGCCCAAAACGATGTCGGTACCACGGCCGGCCATGTTGGTGGCGATGGTGATCATCTTCGGACGGCCCGCCTGGGCGATGATTTCGGCCTCGCGCGCATGCTGCTTCGCATTGAGGACGTTGTGCGCCAGCTTGGCCTTGTCGAGGATCGCCGAGAGCATCTCGGAGTTTTCGATCGAGGTGGTACCCACCAGGACCGGCTGGCCGCGCTCGTAGCAATCGCGGATATCGATCAGCATGGCGTTGTATTTCTCGTCCGAGGACTTGTACACCTGGTCCTGGCGGTCCTTGCGCTGCGACGGACGGTTCGGCGGAATGACCACGGTCTCGAGGCCGTAGATTTCCTGGAATTCGTACGCTTCGGTATCGGCCGTACCGGTCATGCCGGACAGCTTGGTGTACATGCGGAAGTAGTTCTGGAACGTGATCGAGGCCAGGGTCTGGTTCTCGTTCTGGATACGCACGCCTTCCTTCGCTTCGACTGCCTGGTGCAGGCCGTCGGACCAGCGGCGCCCGGTCATCAGGCGGCCGGTGAATTCATCGACGATCACCACTTCATCGTTCTGCACCACGTAATGCTGGTCCTTGTGGTACAGCGCGTGCGCGCGCAGGGCCGCGTACAGGTGGTGGATCAGGGTGATGTGGGCGGCGTCGTAGAGCGAGGCGCCTTCCGGCAGCAAGCCCATTTGGGTCAGCATCGCCTCGGCGTTCTCGTGACCGCGTTCGGTCAGCAGCACCGAGTGCGCCTTCTCGTCCTTGGTATAGTCGCCGGGGACCGAGATCACGCCCTTGCCGTCCGGGGTTTCTTCGCCGATCTGCAGGGTCAGCTTGGCCGGCAGCGAATTAATCTGGTGATACAGCTCGGTATGGTTTTCAGCCTGGCCCGAAATGATCAGCGGCGTACGCGCTTCATCGATCAGGATCGAGTCGACTTCATCGACCACGGCGAAATTGAGGCCGCGCTGGACCCGCTCGCCCGCCTCGAACACCATGTTGTCGCGCAGGTAGTCGAAACCGAATTCGTTGTTGGTGCCATAGGTGATGTCCGACGCGTAAGCCGATTGCTTGACGCTGTGGTCCATCTGCGACAGGTTGATGCCGGTCGTCAGGCCGAGCCAGCTATACAGGCGTCCCATCCACTCGGCATCGCGCTGGGCCAGGTAATCGTTGACCGTGATGACGTGCACGCCCTTGCCCGACAGCGCGTTCAGATAGGTCGGCAAGGTCGCCATCAGCGTCTTGCCTTCGCCGGTACCCATTTCGGCGATTTTGCCGTAGTGGAGCACCATGCCGCCGATCATCTGGACATCGAAATGGCGCATCTTGAGCACCCGCCTGGCCGCCTCGCGGCAGACCGCAAACGCTTCCGGCAGCAGCTGGTCGAGCGTTTCGCCTTTGGCGACGCGCTCCTTGAACTGCGGCGTCTTCGCTTTAAGTTCAGCGTCCGACAGCTTTTCGATCTGTGGCTCGAGCGCGTTAATCTCGCGCACGGTTTTTTGATATTGCTTGAGCAGCCGCTGGTTGCGGCTACCGAAAATCTGGGTCAGTAATGACATGCTTGAATTCTTGAAAAAGACGCCGCAAAAAGAAGCCGTAATGATAGCAAAAACATATCACCCAACGGCCGACTATGGCAAAAAGACTGTGATTTTATCATGCGATCTCGCCACACTTGGGGATATTGCCCCGGAACTCAAGAGGCGAGGGCAAAACAAAGTTAATAAAATGACTCCGGCAAGGCGTTCTGGCCCCGCCGTACGGCCACGCCTTGTGGCGGGGCGCCGCGCGCTGTGATATGTTGCGCCTTATGCATATCTACGGAACCAAGACGCGCCGCACCTCGATTGTCGCTACCGATTTCCTCAAGCGCAATGACAAGATCGCGGCCCTGCTGCCGACGGCGATGCGCATGGCCACCCTGCAGAGCGATTGCGCCAAGGCGCTGCCGCCGATGTTCGTCAACTGCGACGTGCTCTCGTTCGAAGACGCGCGCCTGGTGCTGGCCACGCCCAGTTCGGCCGTCGCGGCCAAGCTCAAACAGCAGCTGCCCAAGCTGCAGGGCGCCTTGCAAAAGCGCGGCTGGCATATCGACGAGATCAAATTGAAAGTGCAGGTCACGCGCAGCATCGCGCCGGTGGTGCACACGCATCAGCTGATTTTGCCCGGCACGGCCTTGTCGGCCTTTGAAGCGCTCGGCGACGCGCTGCCGAAAACGGCGGCCAACGCCACCCTGATCGCCGCCGTCAAGGCGATGGCGGCGCGCCAGCGCTAGAGAGCTTCGCGCTTGAATACCGCGACCGCAAGCCTTCAGACCGTCGCCCCCGCGCCAAGGCGGCCCTCGGCGGGGGTCCAAGTCGTTCGTTCAGCTACAGACTGCGGTTATCCCTTGGGCCCCCGCCTGTGCGGGGGCAACGGTTCTTAGGTAAGCGCCCACTCGCGCGCCATCTGGCGTACGTACGACGGCGGCGCGCTGCCGGGCTTTTCGAACGCCACGATCTCGTAGGCATCCGGATGCTTGAGCAGTTCGAGCAGCAGCAGGTTGTTGAGCGCGTGGCCCGACTTGTGCGCCTCGTAGCCGGCCAGCAGCGGGTGCCCGACCAGATACAAGTCGCCGATCGCATCGAGGATCTTGTGGCGCACGAACTCGTCGTCGTAGCGCAGGCCATCCGAATTGAGAATCCGGTACTCGTCCATCACGATCGCGTTTTCGAGCGATCCGCCGCGCGCCAGGCCCATGCCGCGCAGGCTTTCCACATCCTGCATGAAGCCGAAGGTGCGCGCGCGTGCCACGTCGTGCACGTACGATACGTCGCCGAAGTCGACAAACGCGCGCTGGGTCGTGCCGTCCACCGCCGGATGGTTGAATTCGATGAAAAAATCGAGCTTGAAGCCGTCGTACGGGGTCAGGCGCGCCCATTTTTCGTTGGCGCCGCTACCCTGGCGTACTTCCACGTCTTTCAGCACGCGGATGAATTTCTTCGCCGCGTCCTGCTCCTGCACACCCGCCTGTTGCAGCAAAAAGACAAACGACGAGGCCGAGCCATCCATGATGGGAATCTCTTCGGCCGACACGTCCACGTACAGATTATCGATCCCGAGCCCGGCGCAGGCCGACATCAGGTGCTCGACCGTGGACACGCGCGCATCGTCCTTGACCAGCACGGACGCCATGCGGGTGTCGCCCACCACGCCTGCGCTGGCGGGAAACTCCACCACCGGGTTCAGGTCCACGCGGCGAAACACGATGCCGGTATTGATCGCGGCCGGACGCAGGGTCAGTTCGACCTTGGTCCCGGAGTGCAGTCCGACGCCGACGGTGCGCACCAGCTGTTTGACGGTTCTTTGTTTTAACATCCGCCGATTATAGCGAACTTGATGGGCCAGCGCTGCCGGGCGTCTAGGGGTGCTCGGCCTGCGCATGCGAGCGCTCGTGCCGCACCAGGTAGATGCCGCTGCCGATGATGATGGCCGCGCCGATCAGCGTGTACCGGTCGGGCAAGGTATGCCACAGGATCCAGTCCAGCGCCACGCCCCAGGCCAGTCCCGAATACTCGAACGGCGCCACGCGCGACGCTTCGCCGGAATTGAACGCTTCCGTGACCGCCAGCTGGCCCAGGAAGCCGGAGAGCGACAGCGCGCACAATAGCCAGACATCGGCGCCGCGCACGGGCACCCAGTTGGGCGCGGCCAGGGTGGTTGCGCCGATGGCCAGGAACACCATCAGCCACAGCACCATGTGTTCGGCGCGGTCGGTGCGCCCGACGATGCGGGTGGTGATGGCCGACACCGCGTAGCAGCCGGCCGCGCCCAGCACCGCCAGACCGCCCAGGGTCAGCATGCCGGTTCCGCTCGGACGCAGCACCACCAGCACCCCGCCCAGGCCGACCGCGATGGCGATCCAGCGCGCCAGGTTGACGCTCTCTTTCAGGAACACCACCGACAAGGCGGTGATGAGCGCGGGCGCGATGAAGAAGATCGCATACGCTTCGGCCAGCGACAGCTTGCGCAGGCCAAAGGCGAATAGCCCGAGCATGGTGATGCTCAGGCCCGCGCGCAGCAGGTGCAGCGGCCAGCGCACCTGCAGGGCAGTGCCGAAGGCGCCGCGCCAGCCCACGTAGGCAAACACCAGCGGCAGCGACGACAGGCCGCGCAGGGCGGCCACCTGCAGCGCCGGATAATGCGCCGACAGCAGCTTCATCACCGTGTCCATCAGCGAGAACATGGCCACCGCGATCAGCATCGCGTAGATCGCGCGCAGGTTGCCTTTGCCCTGCGTCACAGGCGCTTGACCATGAAGAGACTGAGCGGATCGGGCTGATAGTCGCCGAACGGCGCGCAGCGGATAAAGCCGTCGCGTTCATACAGGCCGATGGCTTCGGGCTGGCTGATGCCGGTTTCGAGCATCAGCGCCGGCAAACCCGCCGCCCTGGCGCGCTGCGCGATCTCGGCCAGCAGCTTGCCGCCCACGCCCTTGCCACGCTGGGCCGGATCGACGTACATGCGTTTGACTTCGCCGTAGCCGCCACGGTCGACATAGGCGCCGCAGCCGAGCGCGCGGCCGTCAAGGTCGCGCGCGACCAGGAACACCACGCCGGGCCGGGTCAGCGAGTCGACATCCATCAGATGGTTGCTCTCGGCCGGATAGAGGCCGGCAAAATAGGCGTCCAGCCGTTCGAGCATGGCGATGATGTCGCTCTGGCGCGGAGTTTCGGTTTGAATATGCATGGCGATATAAAAAACGGCGCCGCGGCGCCGTCTTTGCGGAAGTGGTTCCGGTTTGTTAGTTAAGCGACTTGCTTGAGCAGCGTTTCGGCGTTCGATACGTCGAACGCGCCGCCCTGCTCCACGTTGAGCTGCTTGACGACGCCGTCGTCGACCAGCAGCGAGTAGCGCTGCGAGCGCGTGCCCATGCCGAACTTCGAGAAGTCCGCGTCCAGGCCCAGTGCCTTGCTGTAGGCGGCGTTACCGTCGGCCATCATGCGCACGATGCCGGTGGCCTTCTGGTCGCGGCCCCAGGCGCCCATGACGAAAGCGTCATTGACCGAGATGCACCAGATTTCATCGACGCCCTTGGCTTTGAGTTCGTCGGCCAGCTTGACGTAGCCCGGCACGTGCTGTGCGGAGCAGGTCGGGGTGTAGGCGCCCGGCAGGCCGAAGATCGCGATCTTCTTGCCCTTGGCCAGATCAGCTACCTGGAAAGTGTTCGGGCCGAGCGAGCAGCCTTCGGTTTCGGTCTCGACGAATTCAGAGAGGGTGCCTTCCGGCAGGCGGTCGCCGATTTTAATAGTCATTCGAGGCTCCATAATATGGGATTGATAAGACGGCTAGTATGCCTGATCCTCGTCAATCTTGCAGGCAGGCGGCTCCCTGGCGCGCCGCCGCACTGCCGGCACCCGAAAAAAACGGCGTAAAAAAAGCCGGGGCGAACCCCGGCTTTTTTAACACTGCGATCCGATCAATCGGCTTGCTTGCGCAGGAACGCCGGAATGTCGTAGGTTTCCACGCCATTGCGCTGCATCGCCTGCACCTGCTCGGAAGCCTGTTCGCGGCGCCACACGGCTGGCTGCTTCATGCCTTCCATCGCGTGGCCGCTGGCCGCGCCGGCACCCATCGACACGCCCACGGTGGCGCCAGCGCCGCCGGACATCATCGGACCGTTGTGGGTACCGGTGCGCAGCATCGGCTGCTGCACCAGCTGCATGGCCTTCTTGGCCTTGCCAAGGCCCGTCGCCACCACGGTCACGCGGATGTCGTCGCCCATGTCGTCGTCGTACGCGATGCCCTGCGCGATCGATGCATCGGGCGCCGCGAACGCGCGCACGGCAGCCATGACTTCCTTGATCTCCTTACCCTTGAGGCCACGGCTGGCGGTCACGTTGACCAGCACGCCGCGCGCACCCGACAGGTCGATCCCGTCGAGCAGCGGCGACGCGACTGCCTGCTCGGCCGCGATGCGCGCGCGATCGACGCCGCTGGCGGTCGCGGTGCCCATCATGGCCTTGCCCTGCTCGCCCATGATGGTCTTGACGTCGTTGAAGTCGACGTTGATGTGGCCCGGCACGTTGATGATCTCGGCGATACCGGCCACCGCGTTGTTGAGCACATCATCGGCGTGGCGCATCCACTCGATCATGCTTTCGTCTTCGTAGATCTCTTCCAGCTTTTCGTTCAGGATGATGATCAGCGAATCGACGTGCTGCGACAGTTCTTCCAGTCCGCTCTCGGCCACGTCCATGCACTTCTGGCCTTCGTACGAGAATGGCTTCGACACCACGGCCACCGTCAGCGCGCCGAGCGACTTGGCGATTTCGGCCACGATGGGAGCTGCGCCGGTACCGGTGCCGCCGCCCATGCCGGCTGCGATGAAGACCATGTGCGCGCCGCGCAGCGCGTCTTCGATGCGCGCGCGCGACTCTTCGGCCAGCTGGCGGCCGACGGTCGGCTTCATGCCGGCGCCCAGGCCCGACTCGCCGATCTGGATGATGTTGTGGGCGCTCGACGCGGCCAGTGCCTGCGAATCGGTATTGGCCGCGATGAATTCAACGCCCGACACGCCCTTGTTGATCATGTGCTGAACCGCATTGCCACCTGCTCCGCCGACGCCGACGACCTTGATGACGGTTCCTAGTGCTGCGTTATCGACCATATCAAACTCCATGATGAACTCCTAATCAAAGTGCGGTTTCCAAGCGCCAGGACTCATAGTCGTATGAAACCTGGAGGTTGAAAACTGCGTTAACCGTTAAATAACAAGAACCCGTGTGCGTAGTATTCCAAACTGTGCCGACTTAAAAATTCCCTAAAAACCATTCCTTCATGCGCTGCCAGACCGCTTTCACCGAACCGTCCTGGCGCGTCACGATGTGCCCCCGCAGATACTGCTTCTTCGCTTCGAGCAGCAGCCCGAGCACGGTCGCGTAGCGCGGACTGCGCACCACGTCGGCCAGCTGGCCGCGGTAATCCGGCGTGCCAAGGCGCGCCGGCTTGAGGAAGATATCTTCCGCCATTTCCACCATGCCGGGCATGATCGCGGTGCCGCCGGTGAGCACGATGCCCGACGAGAGCACGCCTTCGTAACCCGACTCGCGCACCACCTGGTGCACCATCGCGAACAATTCCTCGACGCGCGGCTCGATCACCGCCGCCAGCGCCTGGCGCGACAGGTTGCGCGGACCGCGGTCGCCCAGTCCCGGCACTTCGAGCGACTCGTGCGGATCGGCCAGCACCTGCTTGGCCACGCCGTAGCGGATCTTGATCTCTTCGGCCTCGGAAGTGGGCGTGCGCAGCGCCATGGCGATGTCGTTGGTGATCTGGTCGCCGGCGATCGGAATGACCGCCGTATGCCGGATCGCGCCGTCGGAGAACACCGCAATGTCGGTGGTGCCGCCGCCAATGTCGATCAGCACCACGCCCAGCTCTTTTTCGTCGAGCGTGAGCACCGCATCGGCGGAAGCCATCGGCTGCAAAATCAGGTCCGACACTTCAAGGCCGCAGCGGCGCACGCACTTTACAATGTTTTGTACCGCCGATACCGCACCGGTGACAATATGCACCCGCACTTCAAGGCGGATGCCGCTCATGCCGATCGGTTCGCGCACGTCTTCCTGGCTGTCGACGATGAATTCCTGCGGCACCGTGTGCAGCAACTGCTGGTCGGTCGGGATGTTGACCGCCTTGGCCGTTTCGATCACGCGCGCCACGTCGGTGGCCGTTACTTCCTTGTCCTTGATCGCGACCATGCCGCTCGAATTGAACGAACGGATATGGCTGCCGGCGATGCCCGCGTACACATTGCGGATCTTGCAGTCGGCCATCAGCTCTGCTTCTTCGAGCGCGCGCTGGATCGATTCGACGGTCGCCTCGATATTGACGACCACCCCTTTTTTCAGTCCGCGCGACTCGTGCTGACCCAGTCCGATCACCTCGTGGCGCCCGTCGGACATCACCTCGGCCACCACGGCCACCACTTTCGAGGTACCGATATCGAGGCCGACGATCAGGTTTTTCGCGTCTTTTGTCATGTGCTGTCGCCTACTGTCTTTGCTTTGTCTTGCTGCTGGTTGATCTGCTGTTCGGTTTCACTGCTTTTTTTACTGCCGCCTTCACAGGCTTGTGCGGATCGCTTGGCAGCACCAGCGCGGCGGCGGAAAGCGCCAGGCCGTTCTGATACCGCATGTCGACCGTGTCGATGCCGTCCTGCAGGCGGCTGGCCAGTTGCGGATAAATTCCCACCAGCCGCTGCACCCGCTGTTTCAGCGTCGTCTTGTCCTGCTCCCGCCCCAGCGCCACGCTCATGCCGTTATCGAGTTTCACGGTCCATGCGTAACGGCTCGACAGGTCCAGCTTTTCCGGCACCAGCGAGATCGGCGAAAACAGCGCGCGCAACTCCAGGAACCGCGCCAGTACTTCCTTCTCGCTGCCTTCCGGCCCGTCCAGCGCCGGCAGCGGATGATCCTCGTCCGCCTCGGCCAGGTTGGCGGTAAAGACATCGCCCTTCATCGACAACAGGCGCCCATCCTCGCCCCAGGTGCCGAGCGCCTCGTGCTCCTCGACTTCCACGATCAGCTGGTCCGGCCATTCACGCCGTACCTTGGCCCGCCTGACCCAGGGTACCGTTTCGAAGGCGGTGCGCACCTGTTCCAGGTTGGTCGTGAAAAAATTCCCCTTGATGCGGCCCACCACGCCGGCGCGCAAGGTCAGTTTGTTCACGTGCTTCAGTTCCATCCCATGCACGCTGTCGACCCGCACCGTGCGCAGGGTGAACATCGGCAGCTGCGACAACCACCACACGGCAGACGCGAGGCAGGCGATCACCACCACGGCCATCAGGCCGCTCGCGCTTGCGTTCAAAGCTCTTACGTCATGCCACATTACTGTATTAACCCTGGCCCTGGGCCATTTTCAAGCGTGCCGAACGCACAATCTCGACGCACAGGTCTTCATAACTGATGCCCAGCGCGCGCGCGCCCATGGGCACGAGCGAGTGAGTGGTCATCCCCGGCGAGGTATTGACCTCGATCAGGAACGGCTTGTTGTCGCTGGCGCGCAGCAGCACGTCGACCCTGCCCCAGCCTTCGCAATCGACGGCGCGGTAGGCTTCCACCGCCAGGCGCGCCACTTCCGCGCTGGTCGCTTCGTCCAGCGCGGCCGGGCAAACGTACTTGGTGTCGTCGGTGAAGTACTTGTTCTGGTAATCGTAATTGCCGTCCGGAGCCACGATTTCGACGATCGGCAGCGCGCGCGCAGTCGCGCCGCGCCCAAGCACCGCGACCGTCAGTTCGCGCCCGGTGACGAATTCCTCGGCCAGCACCACTTCATCGAAGCCGGCCGCCACCTCATAGGCCGCCTTGAAGTCGGCGGCGGCGCGCACCTTGGTGATGCCCACGCTCGAACCTTCGTGCGGCGGCTTGACGATCAGCGGCAGGCCAAGCTGCTCGACCACCTGCGCCAGGTCGGTATCGGCGGCCAGCGTGGCGTAGCGCGGCGTCGGCAGGCCGCGCATCAGCCAGATCATCTTGGTGTAGATCTTGTCCATGGCGATCGCGCACGCCATCACGCCGCTGCCGGTGTAGGGAATGCCAAGCTGCTCGAGCGCGCCCTGCAGGGTGCCGTCTTCGCCGTAGCGGCCGTGCAGCGCGATGAACACGCGGTCGAATTCCTCGGCCGCCAGCTCGGTGATGCTGCGCAGGCCGGTGTCGAACGGATGGGCGTCGATGCCCTTGCTGCGCAGCGCCGCGAGCACGCCGGTGCCGGACATGATCGACACGTCGCGTTCGGCCGAGCGGCCGCCGAACAGCACGCCGACTTTGCCCAGTGCGGCGGCGTCGCCGGAATTAAATACACTCATCTTCAAGCCTCCACAGGGGTAACCAGTTTATTCGGAATGCCGCTGATCGAGCCGGCGCCCATGGTGATGACCACGTCGCCGTCGCGCACCACGTTCATGATGGCGGCCGGCATGTCGGCGATCGCCTCGACGAAAATCGGCTCGATTTTCCCGCCCACGCGCAGCGCATGCGCCAGCGCGCGGCCATCGGCGGCCACCACATGCGCTTCGCCGGCGGCATACACTTCGGCCAGCAGCAGCACGTCGGGCGTGGCCAGCACCTTGACGAAGTCTTCAAACAGGTCGCGCGTGCGCGAATAGCGGTGCGGCTGGAACGCCAGCACCAGGCGCCGGCCCGGGTAGGCGCCGCGCGCGGCGGCCAGGGTCACTTCCGTCTCGACCGGGTGGTGGCCGAAGTCGTCCACCAGTGCGAAGCTGCCGCCGCCAGGAATACCGATGTCGCCGTAGCGCGTGAAGCGCCGGCCGACGCCGTGAAACTCCGCCAGGCCCTGCTGGGTCGCACTGTCGTCGATGCCGATTTCGCGCGCGATGGCAATCGCCGAACAGGCATTCTGCACATTATGCATGCCGGGCTGGTTGAGGATGAACTGTGTATCCGGATAGCCTTCCTGGACCACCGTGAAATGCATCTGCAGGCCGATGGCGCTGGCATTGACCGCGCGCACCTGGGCCGCTTCGGAAAAGCCGTAGGTGGTGATCGGCTTGGTCACGAAGGGAATGATGTCGCGCACGTGCTGGTCGTCGATGCACAGCATCACGCGGCCGTAGAACGGCAGGCGGTGCGTGAAGTGCACGAACGCCTGCTTGAGCTTTTCGAAATCGTGCTCGTAGGTTTCCATGTGATCGGCGTCGATATTGGTGATCACTTCGATCATCGGCGTCAGGTTCAGGAACGACGCGTCCGATTCGTCGGCTTCGGCCACGATGTATTCGCCCGTTCCCAGCTTGGCGTTGGCGCCGGCGCTGTTCAGGCGTCCGCCGATGACGAACGTCGGATCGAGTCCGCCCTGGGCCAGCACCGAGGCCACCAGGCTGGTGGTGGTGGTCTTGCCGTGGGTGCCGGCAATGGCGATGCCGCGCTTTAAGCGCATCAATTCACCGAGCATAATCGCGCGCGGCACAATGGGAATCTGCGCTGCGCGCGCCGCCACCACTTCCGGATTGTCTTCCTTGACCGCGGTCGAGGTGACCACGGCGTCGGCGCCGAGGATATTGTCGGCGGCGTGGCCCAGCATGACCTGCGCGCCCAGGCTGGCCAGGCGCTGGCTGGCCGCGTTGCTGCCCAGGTCCGAGCCGGACACGCTGTAGCCGAGATTGAGCAGCACTTCGGCGATGCCGCTCATGCCGCTGCCGCCGATGCCGACGAAGTGAATGTTCTTGATTTTATGTTTCATGTTCTTGTTTCAATTCTGTCTGTCGATCCTGCCAGTTGTTCGAGTACATCCGCGATTGCTTCATTGGCGTTGCGCTTGCCGACCGCCAGCGCGGCCTGCGCCATGGCGCGGCATGCATCGCGGCTAAGGCCTTGCAGCAGCTGCGCCACGCGCTGCGCGCTCAATTCCGTTTGCGGCAAATGAATTGCCGCCTTCTGTTTGTCCATCCACTGCGCGTTGTCGCGCTGGTGGCTGGTGGTGCTGGCCACGAACGGCACCAGCACGCTGGCCACGCCCGCCGCCGTCAGTTCCGACACGGTGATCGCGCCGGCGCGGCAGATCACCACGTCGGCCGCGGCGTAGGCGCCGGCCATGTCGTCGATGAAGTCGACCACGTCGGCCGTCACGCCGGCCTTGGCGTACGATTCGCGCAGCGCATCGATATTCTTCTTGCCCGACTGGTGCGTCACGTGCGGGCGCTGCTCTTCGGGCAGCAGCGCCAGTGCGGCCGGCACGCTGTCGTTCAACACCTTGGCGCCCAGACTGCCGCCGACCACCAGGATGCGCAGCGCGCCGCTGCGCCCCTCGAAGCGCTGCGACGGCGCCGCCATGGCCAGGATTTCCTTGCGCACCGGGTTGCCGGTGACGATGGCCTTGGCGGCGGCGCTGCCGAAATCGGCGGGAAAGCCGAACATCACTTTGCCGGCCAGTGGCGCGAGCGTCTTGTTCGACAACAGCAGCGCCGCGTCGGCATTGACCAGCGCCAGCGGCACGCCGGCCAAGCGCGCCATCATGCCGCCCGGGACGCACACATAGCCGCCCATGCCGAGCACCACGTCGGGCTTGCGCTGACGGATAATGCGCCGGCAAGCCACGAAACTGGCGGCCATCTTGAACGCGCCCGTCACGCTGTGCTTCAGGCCCTTGCCCCGCATGCCCGAAAAATCGATGCTGTCGATGGCGATGCCGTTCTTCGGCACCAGGTCCTGCTCCATGCCGTGCGAGGTGCCGAGCCAGCTCACGTCCCAGCCGCGCTGGCGCATGGTCTGCGCGATCGCGATCCCCGGGAAGATATGCCCGCCGGTGCCGGCCGCCATGATCATCAAACGCTTCATGGCCGTCCACCTCTCATCAACACACGGTTTTCATAATCGATACGCAGCAAAATCGCCAGTCCGACGCAGTTAATCAGGACGCCCGAGCCGCCGTAACTCATCAACGGCAGGGTCAATCCCTTGGTCGGCAGGATGCCCAGATTCACGCCCATATTGATGAACGTCTGCGCGCCGATCCAGATGCCGATGCCTTTGGCGGCCAGGCCGGCGAAGATCTGGTCGATGGCAATGGCCTGGCGGCCGATATCGAAGGCGCGCTTGACCAGCCAGTAAAACATGGCGATGACCACCAGCACGCCCGCCAGGCCGAGTTCTTCGCCGATGACGGCCATCAGGAAATCGGTATGCGCTTCGGGCAGATAATGCAGTTTTTCGACGCTGGCGCCCAGGCCCACGCCGAACCATTCCCCGCGCCCGAAGGCGATCAGCGAGTGGGTCAGCTGGTAAGCCTTGTCGAGCGCATTGCCTTCCTTCCAGGGGTCCAGGTAGGCGAAAATGCGCGCGCGCCGGAATGGAGAAAAGAAGATGATGGCGCCGAAAATGGTCACCAGCAGCGCGCCGATGCCGCCGAACCAGACCGCGTTGATCCCGCCCAGGAACAGGATGCCCATGGCGATGCAGACGATCACGCCGAACGCGCCCAGGTCGGGTTCGAGCAGCAGCAGCAGGCCCACCAGGCCGATGGCGCCGGCCATGGGCAGGAAGCCCTTGGTCAGCTTGTGCATGTATTCCTGCTTGCGCACCGTGTAGTCGGCCGCGTACAGCACGGCCGCGATCTTCATCACTTCGGACGGCTGCAGCTTGAACAGTTTCAGGTCCAGCCAGCGCTGCGCGCCATTGACCGAAAAACCGATGTGCGGCACCAGCACCAGCACCAGCAGCGCCAGGCTGCCGACGAACATGACGGACGCGTAGCGCTGCCAGAGCGCGATCCGGATGCGGAACACGAAGTACCCGGCCAGCATCGAGACCATGATGAAAATGGCCTGGCGCTGCACGAAATAGGTTGTCTTGTAGTTGGCGTATTTGGGCGAATCGGGCAGCGCGATCGAGGCCGAGTACACCATCACCATCCCGAACAGCATCAGCAGCACGGTGACCCAGACCAGCAGCTGGTCGTATTCCATCATTTTCGACGGGCGTGTGCGGTCCCCGGACAGAGCGTCCGAAGCCGAACCGGCGAATTTGAATGGAAACTGGAGGGCCATCAGAGATCCTGTCCTTTTTCCAGCGCCAGTTCGCGCACGGCGTCGACGAACACCTGGGCGCGCTGCGCATAGCCGGTGAACATGTCGAAGCTGGCGCAGGCCGGCGAGAGCAGCACGCAATCGCCGCCCTGCGCCAGGGCGGCCGCGCGCCGCACCGCTTCAGGCAAGGTCGCGCAATCGATCAACTCGACGCCGGACGGCTCGATGGCCGCGCGCAGCAGCGGCGCGTCGCGCCCGATCAGGACCACCGCGCGCACATAGCGCGAGCACGGTTCGGCCAGCGGTTCGAACTCCTGGCCCTTGCCGTCGCCGCCGGCGATGAGCACGATCTTCTGCGATTCGCCGCCGAAGGCCTTGCCCAGGCCGGTCAACGCGGCCACGGTGGCGCCCACATTGGTGCCCTTGCTGTCGTCGTAGTAATCGATGGCGTCGATGGCGGCCACCAGTTCGACCCGGTGCGGCTCGCCCTGGTAGTCGCGCAGGCCGTGCAGCAGCGGCGCGAACGGCAGGCCGATGGCGCGGCACAGGGCCAGCGCGGCCAGCGCGTTGGCGGCGTTGTGCAGGCCGCGGATGCGCAGGGCGTCGGCCGGCATCAGACGGCTGATCGTGCACGGCACCACTTCGGCCGGTTCATTTTTCTTGCGCTTCTTCTCGCTCTCTTCGCCCGCCACGGCCACGGTCAGCCACAGCACGCCGCGTTCGTTGTGCAGGCCGAAGCTGTCGGCTTCTTTCGGCTCGCCCGTGCCGAAGGTGCGCACGTCAGCGCCCGGCGCGGCCATGCGCGCGACAAGCGCGTCGTCGCGATTGAGCACGCGCACCGTCGATGGTCCGAAGATGCGTTCCTTGTCGGCGCCGTAGGCGGCCATGTCGCCATGCCAGTCCAGGTGGTCCTGGGTGATGTTCAGTACCGTGGCGGCATCGGCGCGCAGGCTGAAGGTCGAATGCAGCTGGAAGCTCGACAGCTCGAGGATCCAGGCTTGCGGCAGCAGGGTCTGATCGAACACTTCGTCCGCGCCCTCGGCCTGATCCAGCACTTCGCGCAGCACGTCAAGCGCCGCCGGGCTGATATTGCCGGCCACGCGGGTCGACAGGCCGGCGCGCTGGCACAGCAAACCGGTCAGGCTGGTGACGGTGGTCTTGCCGTTGGTGCCGGTGATGGCGATGACTTTCGGCGCATAGGCGCGTTCTTCCTTGAGCGCGGCCAGGCCCTGGGCGAACAGTTCGATCTCGCCCCACACCGGAATGGCGCGCGTGGCGGCGGCCGGCACGATGGCGGCCAGTTCGCGCGCGGGCGCCAGGCCCGGGCTGACGGCGACGAAGTCGATGGTGTCGAGCAGGGCTTCATTGAGTTCGCCGCCGATGAATTCGGCGCCGGGCAACGCGTCGCGCAGCGCCTGCAGGCGTTGCGGCGCTTCGCGCGTGTCGGCCACGCGCACGCGCGCGCCGCAGCGCGCCAGCCACTGGGCCATCGCCAGGCCGGATTCACCCAGCCCGAGGACCAGGGCGTGCTTGCCGGCGTATTGTTCGAGGTGGTTCATCAGCGCAGCTTCAGGGTGGACAGGCCGACCAGCACCAGCATCATCGTGATAATCCAGAAACGCACGACGACCTGGGTCTCTTTCCAGCCTTTTTGTTCAAAGTGGTGGTGCAAGGGCGCCATCAGGAACACGCGGCGCCCGGTGCCGTAACGCTTCTTGGTGTACTTGAACCAGCTGACCTGGATGATCACCGAGACCGTTTCGGCCACGAACACGCCGCCCATGATGAACAGGACGATTTCCTGGCGCACGATGACGGCGATGGTGCCGAGCGCGCCGCCCAGCGCCAGCGCGCCGACGTCGCCCATGAACATCTGGGCCGGATGCGCGTTATACCAGAGGAAGGCCAGGCCAGCGCCGGCCATCGCGCCGCAGAAGATCAGCAGTTCGCCCGCGCCCGGAATGTGCGGGATCAGCAGGTATTTCGAGTACGTGGCGCTGCCGGTCAGGTAGGCGAACAGGCCCAGGGCCGAGCCGACCATCACGGTCGGCATGATCGCCAGGCCATCGAGGCCGTCGGTGAAGTTGACCGCGTTGCTGGTGCCGACGATGACGCAGTAGGTCAGCGCGATGAAGCCCCACACGCCGAGCGGATAGCTGATGGTTTTCACGAACGGCACGATCAGGTCGGCCTTGGGCGGCAGGTCGAGCGAAAAGCCGGACTGCACCCACGCATAGAACAGTTCCCAGACCTTGCCCGGAGTCGGCGCCGACACCGAGAACGCCAGGTAGAGCGACGCGGCGATGCCGATCAGGGACATCCAGAAGTATTTTTCGCCCGAGCGCATGCCTTCCGGGTCCTGGTACACCACCTTGCGGTAGTCGTCGGCCCAGCCGATGGCGCCGAAACCGAGGGTCACGACCAGCACCGGCCACACCAGGCGGTTCGACAGGTCGCACCACAGCAGGGTCGAGACGCCGATGGCGATCAGGATCAGCACACCGCCCATGGTCGGCGTGCCGTGTTTTTTCAGGTGCGTCTGCGGACCGTCCTGGCGCACTGCCTGGCCGACCTTGAGCGAGGTGAGTTTGCGGATCACGGCGGGACCGGCGACAAGGCCGATCAGCACCGCCGTGATGGTGGCGAACACCGCACGGAACGTGATGAAGTTGAAGATTCGCAGAGGACCGAGTTGGTCCTGGAACATTTGTGCGAGCCAGAGCAGCATGTTAGTGGGCTTCCTTACTTGTGTTGATTGATCCGACAAGGTGAGCGACGACGCGTTCCATCTTCATGAAACGCGAGCCCTTCACCAGTACAGTTGCGTCAGATGTGCTGCCCAATTGCGTATCGAGTGCTGCCAATAATTCGTCGAACTGCGTGTAATGCCGTGCGCCCGCGGCGGCCATGTGGCGCGTCAGTTCGCCGGTGACGAGCACCGTGTCGATGCCGCGCGCGGCTGCGTAGGCGCCGATTTCTTCGTGAAACTCGCGCCCCTGCGTGCCCACTTCGCCCATGTCGCCCAGTACCAGGATGCGCGGCGCGTGCGCCTGCGCCAGCACGTCGATGGCGGCGCGCACCGAATCCGGATTGGCGTTGTAGGTGTCGTCGATGACGGTGGCGCCGCCGGTGGCCTGCTTGCGCTGCAGGCGGCCGCTGACCGGCTCGAACGCGGCCAGGCCGCGCGCGACGATGTCGGGGCTGACGCCGGCGGCCATGGTGCAGGCGATCGCGGCGAGCGCATTGCGCACATTGTGCAGCCCGGCCGCGGCCAGCCTGACGACGAACATGTGCAGCGGTTCGCCGTCGAGGCGCACGGTCACATCGAGTTCGCTGCCGAAATCGGCGGCGCGGTGCACGCAGCTCACGTTCGATGCGGCGTCCAGGCCAAAGGTGACCGTGCGGCGGCCGGCGGCGATGCCCTGCCACAGCGGCGTGTATTCGTCGTCGCCCGGGAACACGGCCACGCCGTCTGGCGCCAGGCCGGCCAGCACGGCGCCGTTTTCGCGCGCGACCGCTTCGACCGTGTGCATGAATTCCTGGTGCTCGCGCTGGGCGTTGTTGACCAGGCCAATGGTCGGCGCGGCGATGGCGGTCAGGCGCGCGATTTCGCCCGGGTGGTTCATCCCCAGTTCGACCACGGCCGCCTTGTGTGCGGCGGTCAGGCGCATGAGCGTGAGCGGCACGCCGATTTCGTTATTCAGGTTGCCGCGCGTGGCCAGGCGCGTCTCGTCGGACAGGCCGGCCGCCAGGATCGCGGCGATCATTTCCTTGACCGTGGTCTTGCCGTTGCTGCCGGTGACGCCGATCACGGGAATGGCGTATTGCGCACGCCAGTGATGGGCGATGCGGCCCAATGCGGCCAGGGTATCGGGCACCACGATGGCCGGCAGCGTCCAGCCGTCCGGCAGCTGTTCGACAACGACTGCGGCGGCGCCGCTGGCGGCCACCTGCTGCAGGAAATCGTGGGCGTCGAAGGTCTCGCCGCGCAGGGCGACGAACAGCGCACCGGCGCCGGCGCTGCGACTGTCGGTCGAGACGCTCTGATAGGTCGCGTCGGCCGTCATGCGCGCGCCGGGAATGGCGGCAACCAGTTGTGCGAGCGAGCCGCGCATCAGTTAGTCCTCATCATGGTCACGCGCGCGGCCAGCGCCAGCGCGGCGTGGTCGGCGTCGGAAAACGGCATCTTGCGGCCCTTGATTTCCTGGTACGGCTCGTGGCCTTTACCGGCCAGCAGAATCACATCCGGCTTGGCCGCGTGCTTGATGGCCGACAGGATCGCGGCGGCGCGGTCTTCGATCGCCTGGAAGCGCGATGCCGGATGGGCTGCATCCATGCCCGCGACGATCTGGGCGATGATGGCGGCCGGTTCTTCGCTGCGCGGATTGTCGCTGGTGACCAGCACGTGTTCGGCGATCTGCGCGATGGCGCCCATCTGCGGGCGCTTGCCCGGATCGCGGTCGCCGCCGCAGCCGAACACGCACCACAGCTGGCCGCCGCGTTCGTGCGCGACCTGGCGCAGCGCGCCCAGCGTTTGCTCGAGCGCGTCCGGCGTGTGGGCGTAATCGATGACCACCATCGGCGCGTCCTGGCCGCCGATCTGCTGCATGCGGCCAGGGGCCGGAGTCAGTGCTTCGATGGCGTCGAGCGCGGGGCGCAGGGCCACGCCCTTGGCCAGCAGCGCGCCCAGTACCGCCAGCGCGTTGCTGATATTGAAGTGGCCCACCAGGCGCGTCTTGACCTGGGCGCTGCCGAGCGGCGAATCGAGGTGGAATTCGGTGCCCGCATGGCGGCTGCGGAACTGCGAGGCGCGCAGCATGGTGACGCCGGCGATGTCGGGCTGGGCCGCAACGTCGCGCAGAGTGTAGCCAGTCACGGAAGGTACACCGCCAGGCTGGGAAATCAATTGGTTGACCAGGCGCTGTCCAGCCGGGTCGTCGAGGTTAAGCACTGCTGTTTTCAATCCTGGCCACGCGAACAGCTTGGCCTTCGCCGCTTCGTAGCATTCCATGGTGCCGTGATAATCGAGGTGGTCGCGCGTCAGGTTGGTGAACAGCGCAACGTCAAAATGCATGCCCAGGGTACGGCCTTGCCCGAGCCCGATGGAGCTTACCTCAATCGCGAGCGCGGTGGCGCCCGCGTCGCGCACGGCGGCGAGTTTTTCGGCCAGCAGCACCGCGTCCGGGGTGGTGTAGCCGGTGACGTCGTACTCGACCTCGCCGCGGCCGTTGAACAGGCCCACGCCCAAGGTGCCGATGACGGCGGCGGTCTGGCCCAGGCGCGCAAAGGCCTGGCCGAGCCAGACCGCGCACGAGGTCTTGCCGTTGGTGCCGGTCACGCCGACGGTGAACATGGCGGAGTCGGGCATCTGGTAGCAAGCGTGGGCGATCGGACCGGCGTTCGCTTTCAGGTCGGCCACGGCCAGGTGCGGCACGTTCCAGGCCGGGGTCCAGGCGAAATCGTGCTCGTCGTAGACAACGGCGGCGGCACCCTGCGCGACGGCCTTGCCGATGTAGGCGCGGCCGTCGGCGGCATCGCCCGGATAGGCGAAGAACACATCGCCCGCCTTGACGCGGCGCGAGTCGGAGACCACCCTGGCGCCCGGCGCCGCCTGGGTGATCCAGGCGCAGATTTCCTGTGGATTCATAGACAGCATTACATGACCTCCCCGGAGCCATCGTACGGCGCGACGATTTCGGTCACGTCCGAATCGGGCGGAATGTTAAGCGCGCGCAGCGCGTTGGCGGCCAGCGCGGCGAAGGTGGGCGCCGCCACGATGCCGCCGAAGTGGCCGAGCGCGGTCGGTTCGTCGATCATGACGGCGATGATGAAGCGCGGATTCGACATCGGCACCATGCCCACGAAACTGCCGATGTACTTGCGCGGCATGGCGTACTTGCCGTTTTCGACCTTGTAGGCGGTGCCGGTCTTGCCGCCCACGCGGTATCCGGCGATCTGCGCCTGCTTGGCGGTACCGTGCTGGCCCGAGACCGCGCGTTCGAGCATTTCGCGCATGTTGCGCGCGGTTTTCGGCTTGATGATCTGGCGCCCCACCGGCAGCTCGCTCACCTTCTGGAACGACAGCGGAATGGTGTCGCCATCGCGGGCGAACATCATGTAGCCGCGCGCCAGCTGCAGCAGCGAGACCGAGATGCCGTTCCCGTAGCTCATGGTGGCCTGTTCGACCGGACGCCACGATTTGTACGGACGCACGCGCCCCGCCACCGCGCCGGGAAAACCGAACTTGGGCTGCTGGCCGAAACCGACTTCGGTAAACATCTCCCACATTTCGCGCGGCGGCATCGAGAGCGCAATCTTGGAGGTGCCGATATTGGACGACATTTCGATGATTTCGGCGACCGAGATCACGCCGTGCGGCTTGGTGTCGGAAATCGGGGCGCCGTTGATCACCAGGCGTCCGGCGCCGGTATCGATGCGGGTGTTGGGCGTGACGCGCCCGGTGTCGAGCGCCAGCGCCACGGTAAAGGGTTTCAGGGTCGATCCCGGCTCGAAGGTGTCGGTGATGACGCGGTTGCGCAGCTGCGCGCCGGTCAGGCCCTTGCGGTCGTTCGGATCGTACGTCGGCCAGTTGGCCAGCGCCAGCACTTCGCCGGTTTTCACGTCCAGCACCACGGCGGCGCCGGCCTTGGCCTTGAATTTGGCCACGGCTTCCTTCACCTGCGTAAAGGCGATGTACTGCAGCTTGCTGTCGACCGACAGGGTCAGGTCGCGGCCGTCGTGCGGCTCTTTCGACAGGCCCACGTCTTCGACGATCTGGCCGAGACGATCCTTGATCACGCGGCGGCTGCCGGTGGTGCCGACCAGGGTCTTTTGCTGCGCCAGTTCCATGCTTTCCTGGCCGGCGTCTTCGACGTTGGTGAACCCGACCAGGTGGGTCGCGATTTCGCCCTGCGGATAGAAGCGCTTGTATTCCTTGCGCGTGTCCAGGCCCTTGATGTCCAGTTTGGCGATCTGGTCGATCACCGGCATTTCCACCTGGCGCTTGAGGTAGACGAAGGTGCGGTCGGAATCGAGTTTTTTGCGCAGCTCGGCGTCGCTCATCTTGAGCAGCGCGGCCAGGGCGCGCAGTTTCTCCGGCGGCGAGGCCAGCACGTCTTCGGGAATGGCCCATACCGCCTTGACCGGTACCGAGGATGCCAGCACCTGGCCGTTGCGGTCGAGGATGCGCCCGCGCGTGGCGGGCAGTTCGATGGTGCGCTCGTAGCGCTGCTTGCCGTAGCTGATCAGGACCTCGTCGGTCACGGTTTGCAGCCACACGGCGCGGCCGGCCAGCGCGACAAAGGCCGCGAACAGCACGAACAGCACGACGCGCGAACGCCAGGTCGGCAGGCTGACCGCCAGGACCGGGCTTTTCGAGAACGATACGCCTTTCGAGGCCGCTACTCGCGCGCCTGCCGCACCATTGCCACCGCGTTTCATTGCGCCCCTTCCGTCAGGTACTGCGTCCGCGCCGGGGTCAGCGGCGTCATGTCGAGCTTGTCTCGCGCGATCTGTTCGATGCGCGCGTTGGTGCCCAGGGTCGACTGGTCCAGCTGCAGCTGCGACCAGTCGATGTCGAGCTGGCGCGCCTGCTGTTCCAGCTTGCCCAGTTCGATGAACAGGTTACGCGCCTGGTACTGGGCATTGACCAGCGACAGGGCGCAGCCGACCAGCAGCGCGGCCAGCACGATGTTGATCTTGCCGTTCACGGCGCGCTCCGGGCGGGCAAGCGTTCGGCCACCCGCATCACGGCCGAGCGGGCGCGCGGATTGCCGTCGATTTCCGAGTCGGACGGCTTCATCTTGGTTACCAGCTTCATCAGCGGCTGCGGCAGGTCGACCGCGCGGATCGGCAGGCGGCGGTCGGGCTGCTCGACCTTGACCTTGCTCGCCAGGAACTGCTTGACCATGCGGTCTTCCAGCGAGTGAAAGCTGATCACGGCCATGCGCGCGCCGGGCGCGAGCATGGCGTAGGCGGCGCTCAAGCCTGTTTCAAGGTCTTCAAGCTCTTTATTGATGAAAATCCGGATAGCCTGAAAGGTCCGGGTTGCCGGATCCTTGCCCTTCTCCCGGGTTTTGACCGCGTTTGCCACGATGCCGGCAAGCTGTCGTGTGCTTGAAATTGGTTCGACTGCCCGGCGAGCAACAATCGCCTTTGCAATCTGAAAAGCAAACCGTTCTTCCCCATAATCGCGAATGACCCTTTCCAATTGTTGTTCTGTCTCGCTGGCCAGCCATGCGGCGGCGGAAACGCCGCGCGTGGTGTCCATGCGCATGTCGAGCGGACCATCGTTGCGGAAGCTGAAACCGCGCGCGGCGTCGTCCACCTGCGGAGAGGAAATACCCAAGTCGAGCAGGATGCCGTCGACCTGCGCCACGCCGCGCGCGGCCAGCGCCTGCTGCATGGTGGCGAAACTGTCGTGCACGATCTCGAAGCGCGGATCAATGATCTGGCCCGCCGTGGCGATGGCCTGCAAATCCTTGTCGAAGGCGAACAGGCGTCCTTTCGGACCCAGGCGCGACAAAATCAGGCGACTGTGTCCGCCGCGACCGAAGGTCCCGTCTATATAAGTGCCATCGGCACGCGCACCCGTCAGATCGAGCGCATCGACCGCTTCGTCCAGCAACACCGTCCGGTGCTGAAATTCCGGCACCGCCACCACGTTCATCATCGGCGCGCCTTAGAAAGAAAAATTAGATAACACATCGGGCATGCCACCGGCGACGGCGGCTTGCTCATCTTCGGCCAGCTTGGCGGCATCCCAGATCTCGAAATGGCTGCCCATGCCCAGCAGCATGACTTCGCGGGTCAGGCCGACGGCACTGCGCAGCTCGGGGGAAATGAGGATGCGGCCGGCGGAGTCGAGCTCGACATCGCAAGCGTTGCCGAGGAAAATACGCTGCCACGCGCGGGCCGACATCGGCCAGGCGGCAATTTGCTCGCGGTGCGATTCCCACACCGGACGCGGAAAAAACAGCAGGCACCCGTGCGGGTGGCGGGTAAGCGTGAGGCGGCCTTCGCACTGGACTGCGAGTGCGTCGCGATGCTTGGCGGGGATGGACATCCTGCCTTTCGCATCGAGATTGATTGCGGACGCGCCTTGAAACACGAGTTACCTACTTGGAAAAGTTATTATGAAGTCGGTGTTTTGGCGCCAGGAGCATCATTTTTTCTCCCACAAAACTACACTTTTTCACACAGTTGCCCACTTTAGATGAAGCCATCTGGACGGTCAAGCGCTTTCAATCGTGCTAAAAGGGAATTTTGTTAATGAAGTCAAGGACTTAGCGCATTACCTTGAAGGATCTTCAAAGTAAAATATGTCGATAAATTAGAGACTTAGACAAGACAGTGAATGTTCAACCTCATCTATACACATGGGTTTGCGAGACACAACAAAGCTTAAAATAATTACATCTGCTTACTTTTACGCAACGGATGAGTGATTTGTCTGATGTGCGGGCCGGACTGTGGTAGACCGGCCGCGCGGGCCCTAAAGCGCGGCCCGACTTGACGTGGTTTGGCCTGGCGTGGTTTGGCCTGGCGTGGCCCGGCCTGGCGGGGCCCGGCCTGGCGTGGCCCGGCCTGGCGTGGCTAAGCGTGATTGCGCAGCTATACGAACACGCGCCTCGGGTGGCGCAAGGGGGCAGGAAATGCGGGAAATGATTGCAGCACACCAGCGGCTGGCATACGCACGCCCTGTCAAAGGGCGCGGCGTGGTTGCGTTGGCGCATTGCGCGCCGGATATTCAATGTGAAGCAGGCCGATAGGCCGGATTTTGTTACGGCGACTACCCTTGCAGGCATTCGCTATGACAGCCATTCCTCTAGGCGCCGAATTACTCCGGCGCTCAAGCTCCCTACCCGCACGCTCCGCGAGCCGCCTCAACGCGTGCCTATTTGGGATTGCTCCAGGTGGAGGTTACCGCGTTTCACCGTAACTTAATACGCTCGTCTCTGTGGCCCTATTCCTCGCCTTATACTCCCCGGCTTGCGCCGGTCGGCTTTCAGCGGACGGCCATTAACCGTCACCCTGCTCTATGGAGTCCGGACCTTCCTCCCGCCGACGCATTACGCGCCAGCCAGCGACTGTCTGGCCTGCTTCACCCCTCCATTGTACCGCGCCACAGCCATCGCGGCCAAGTTTCCGGCCAGCGCCCGCCACTGATATCGATTTCGATATCAATCGTGTAAAAAATGTGATCGCAGCCGAGTTACCCAACGTACATACGTGCAATTACAATATCGACAGTTTATAAAAAGGAAACTAAATGAAACTGTTACCCCTTGCAGCACTGATCAGCACCACTCTCTTCGCCAGCGCCGCCGTCCATGCCGCGGACTGGCCGGAAGGTTTCTCGAAATGCGCCGCCCAGGGCGGAACCTGTGACGTCGGTGCCAGCAAGCGCAAGGTGTCGTTCGGCATCAAAAACAAATGGGTCGTCAAATCGCTCAGCGGCAAAGTTGCCTGCACCGTCGCCACGTTTGGCAGCGATCCCTATCCGAGCCTCGACAAAAAATGCGCGCTAGGCCCGCTCGATGGCGGCACCACGCCGCCGACCACCCCGCCAACGACACCACCAACGACGCCGCCAACTACGCCGCCATCCGACACCGATCCGCTGACGCAGGCAGCCCCGGCAACCGGATGGGCCAGCCACGGCACCGGCACCCGCGGCGGCGCGGCGGCGGCGCAGAAGGATGTCTTCCTGGTCAGCACGCCATCGCAACTGCTGGCCGCACTCAAGACCGAGGGCGGCAAACCGGTGCAGATCAAGGTCTACGGCACCATCGACATGGCCGCCGACGGTCCGTTCAAGAGTGTCGCCGACCAGGGCGTGCGCAGCCTGATTTCGCTGCCCTCGAACAGTACCCTGATCGGCGTGGGCCCGAATGCGGGCATCGTCAACGGCCGCATCATGATCAAGGGCGTGGACAACGTCATCGTGCGCAACCTGACCATCGCCAATCCATGCGACATCGCCCCGGTATGGGATCCGAAAGATACCAGTACCGGCAACTGGAACTCGCGCTACGACGGCATGAACGTCGACAAGTCGACCCACGTCTGGATCGACCACAACACCTTCACCGATGCGCCGCGCACCGACGACCAGTTCCCGAAAGAGAATGGCAAACTCAAGCAATGCCACGATGGCTCGCTCGACATCAAGAATGGCGCCGACTACGTGACCGTGTCAAACAATGTGTTCAAGCTGCACGAGAAAAACACCCTGGTCGGCTCGTCCGACGACACCACCACCGACGATGGCCACCTGACGGTGACTTTCCACGGCAATCATTACCTGGACATCACCGGCCGTTCGCCGCGTGTGCGTTTCGGTAAGGTTCACATCTACAACAACTACTTCCAGGGCGACCGCGACGCCAAGCTGTACCCGCACCACTACAGCATCGGCGTGGGTTACAAGGCCAAGATCGTGTCGCAGCACAATGCTTTCGACGTCCTCGGCGCCAAGGAATGCGGCGATGTGGTCCAGGCTTCGGGTTCGTCGAGCAAAACCGGCGCCATCGTCGACAGCGGTTCCCAGCTGAACGGCGCGGCACTGGGCATGGGCGGCGAAAGCTGCAAGTTCAGCAACGCGATCGGCTGGACCCTGCCATACACCCCGGCCGTGATCGATGCGTCGAAAGTGCGCGAATCGGTCCTGCGTAATGCAGGCGCCGGCAAGCTCAGCGTCAGGTAAACCCCGCAATGCCGCGGCCCGCCCCCCGGCCGCGGCATTGCGCATGGGAGCGTCGCGCGCTAGCGCGGCTGGGCCAGCGCAGCGCCGCCGGCCTCCCCCAGCTCCGACACCAGCACCCGGTCGATCCGGTGCCGGTCCATATCCACCACCTCGAAACGATAGCGTTCCCACACAAAGCGGTCGGACGCAGCGGGCACATGCCCAACTTGCTCCAGCACAAACCCGGCCAGGGTCTGGTAGGCGCCGCTCGCTTCGCCGGGCAGCGCCGGGCCAATCCCGAGCAGTTCGCGCAGGCGCGCCAACGGCAGGTCGCCATCGAGCAGCCAGCTGCCATCGTCGCGCCGCACGGCGTCCGGTTCGCGCGCCTCGTTCCCGGGCAGCGCGCCGATCAGCGCCGCCATCAGGTCGTTCAGGGTCACCATGCCCTTGAGCTGGCCGTGCTCGTCGACCACCAGCGCCAGCTCGGCGTGCTGCTGGCGCAACTGTTCCAGCAAGCCGCGCGCGCTGACCGTGGCCGGCACCAGCAGCGCCGGATGCATGGCCGCGCCGATATCGATGGCGTCGAGCGTCCGCTGCCGGATCGCCTGGGCGAACAGCTCGCCCGCGTCGACCACCCCCAGCACATGCGACGGGTCGCCGCGCACCACCGGAAAGCGGCTGAACGGGCTGGCCGCGATGCGCGCCAGGTTGTCGCTGCGGTCGCCATCGAGGTCGATCAGCTGCAAGTCGGCGCGCGCGGTCATCAGCGCATCGAGACGCTGGTCGTCCAGGCGCAGGGCACGCTCTGCGATGTCCGATTCGGTCTTGTCGAGCACGCCGGCGTCGGCGCTTTCCCTGAGCATGCCGCTGATCTCGTCGGCGGTCGGGGTGCTGTCGGGCGCTCGTCCCATGCCCAGGATGCGCATGATCAGGTCGCTCAAGGCCGACAGCAGATGCACCAACGGCGCCATCGCCCGCGACAGCGCCTGCAGGGGCGGCGCGATGACGGAGGCCACGAATTCGGGATACTGGATCGCGATGCGCTTGGGCACCAGCTCACCGAGCAGGATCGAGACCAGCGTGATGCCGGCCACCACCATGGCCAGCGACAGCGGGCGCGCATACGGCGCCAGCACCGGCACCGCGGCCAGCTGCGGGGCCAGGCGTTCGGTCAGCGAGGCTTCGCCGAAGGCACCGTTAAAGATGGAAATGACGGTAATGCCGACCTGGACCGTGGAAAGGAAGGCGCTGGGGTCGTCGGCCAGCCGCATCGCCGCGCGCGCGCCGCCGCGCCCCTCCCGGGCCATTTTTTCGAGCCGCACCCGTTTGGCCGACACCAGCGCCAGCTCGGACATGGCGAACACGCCATTGAGCAAGATGAGGACGAGGATGATCAGCATTTCCATGGAAGCTAGCTTGCGCGGACGGTGAATCCATCCAAGTTAGCCCTGCCATATCGCCGGGGTTTGAGGCAGGCCAATGTCGCGCGCCCTTCGCCCGGGATAGTAATTCTGATATTTAATGTCGTAATTTCAAAAGCTTGCGAGAATCGGCTCGCATAGAATGGCGCATACTCAACCATCAAGGCAGAGACGACATGACGCACCCTTCCCGCAGTGGCGGCCAGATTCTGGTCGATGCGCTCAACATTCACGGCGTCGACACCGCCTTCGGGGTTCCCGGCGAAAGCTACCTCGACGTGCTCGACGCCCTGCACGATTCCGACATCCGCTTCATCATCAACCGCCAGGAAGGCGGCGCCGCGTTCATGGCCGAAGCCTACGGCAAGCTGACCGGCAAGCCCGGCATCTGCTTCGTCACGCGCGGCCCGGGCGCCACCAACGCCTCGATCGGCGTGCACACGGCCTACCAGGATTCGACCCCGATGATCCTGTTCATCGGCCAGGTCGGCAACGATTTCATCGACCGCGAAGCGTTCCAGGAGATCGATTACCGCCGCATGTATGGCCAGATGGCCAAGTGGGTCACCCAGATCGACCGCGCCGACCGCATTCCCGAATACATCGCGCGCGCCTTCCAGGTCGCCACCAGCGGCCGCCCGGGTCCGGTGGTGCTGGCGCTGCCGGAAGACATGCTGATCGACACCGCCAGCGTGGCCGACACGCGCCGCTACCAGGCGGTGCAGGCGTCGCCGTCGAGCGCACAGATCGCCACCCTGCGCGAGATGCTGGCCAGCGCAAAAAGTCCGGTCGTGCTGCTTGGCGGCGCCAGCTGGAACGCCCAGGCCTGCGCCGACCTGCAGCGCTTCGCCGAAGCCAATGCCCTGCCGGTCGGCTGCACCTTCCGCTTCCAGGACCTGCTCGACAACGCCCACCCCAACTATATAGGTGACGTCGGCATCGGCATCAATCCGAAACTGGCCGCGCGCGTGAAAAACGCCGACCTGGTGATCGCCATCGGCCCGCGCCTGGGCGAAATGACGACCGGCGGCTACACCCTGCTGGCCTCGCCCGTCCCGGCCCAGCGCCTGGTGCATTTCCATGCCGATGCCGAGGAACTGGGCAGCGTCTACCAGGCCGACCTGATGATCAACAGCGGCGCCGCGCAAGCCTGCGCCATGCTGGCCGCGATGGAACCGGTCGATGCGTCCGCCTGGCGCGGCAGCGTGGCCGAGGCGAAAGCCGAGCTGGCCGCCTACCAGGAACAGCCGCCGATCTTCAAGGATGGCAAGGCCCCGCTCGACCTGTGGCAAGTGGTGCAGGACCTGATGGCGCAAGTGCCGCGCGATACCATCATCACCAATGGCGCCGGTAATTACGCATCGTGGGCGCACCGCTTTTACCGCTATGGCGGCATGCGTACCCAGCTGGCGCCGACGAATGGCGCGATGGGTTACAGCGTTCCATCGGGAATAGCGGCAAAGATTGTCGATCCGACACGTACTGTAGTGACCTTTGCCGGCGATGGCGAATTCATGATGAACGGCCAGGAACTGGCCACGGCGGTGCAATACAAAGCCGGCGTGATCATTATCGTTTTTAATAATGGCATGTTCGGCACCATCCGCATGCACCAGGAGCGCGATTATCCGGGCCGGGTGTCGGGCACCAGCTTGCATAACCCGGACTTTGCGGAACTGGCCAAGGCTTATGGCGCCCATGGCGAGGTGGTCAACGCGACAGCGGAGTTCGGCCCGGCCCTGGCACGCGCGCTGGCGCACACGCGCGAGAAGTCGCTGCCGGCAGTGATCGAACTGCGCTACGACGGCAATTTGATTACGCCGAATGCGACGCTGGACACCATCAGGAAGACGGCTGAAGCTGCAAAGGCCGCCAAGTAAGGGACGGTTAGCCCGCTATCGATACCAGTGGTATCGGTAGCGGGCACAAGAAGGAGCGCATACCGGACAGGCCATGCGCTTTGTCTTGAAAATCGGGAAAGAACGAGTTACTGCGGACTGAGCAGCTGCGCTTGCGGCAGCAGTTCAAGACCAAGCTCGGCTGGCATAGGCAGCGGCCGGTCGTAGGCGCTTGGCGCTTCGGTCACGGGCGCCGTAAAGAAACAAGCCACCGTGGCGATAAACGCCAATCCGATGACGTTGCGTATCCACATCGACCCCGCCACATGAATCGTCTCCGGCGAAATCAACAAGCTGAAATTGTCTGGGCTTTTCACACTGCCTCCTGTCATCGTTTTGTAATAATTTATACCCTTTTCCGATAAAAGCATAGCTAATCTTGAGTCGGATTGATGCATATGTGTGCCACTTCATACAGCCTAATTATTTGCCGCACGTTTGAGCCAGCGCATGACACTTCCTATTAATGGAAGCTTTTCATATAACTCCTCGGCGGCATCCCAATAATCGCGATGCATCATGACCGCCCCGCCCGCATTGAAGCGGATCCGCGTCGCGCCGCGGATGCATTGCGGCGCTTTCGAAAAACGCTTCATCCGGAACAGAAACTCCCATGTCAGGAAGGCCTCGTCGCCCTGCAGCACGGTCGACGTCACCACGAAGCGCGGCTGCTCGACCTGTGCAAACATGTGCACGAAAATGCCGATAATCGGTTCAATCCCGCATACCTCGTTGAACGGGTCCTTGAACCGCGCGCCGGGCGCGTAAATCTGCGTCAGTTGCGCGCGCACCGACGCCCGCTCGATATTCTCGTAAAAGCGCACCAGCCGTGCCAGTTCCGGCGCGCGGTTCATAATCCCGTCACCTTGTGAATCAGCCAGAAATACAGGCGATACGGCAGCAGCCGCGCCAGACGCATGCTGTTGGTGAAGCGCCTGGGGAAATGGATGTGGAAGTCCCCGCGCTCGATCCCCTCCACCATCGCATACGCGGCATCGGCGGCGCTCATCAGGGCCGGCATCTTGAAGTCGTTCTTCGCCGTCAGCGGCGTGTCGACGAAGCCGGGATTGATCTGGTACACCGCGATCCCGCGCGCACGCAAATCGAGGTACAGCGACTCGGACAGGTTGATCAGCGCCGCCTTGGTCGGCCCGTACACCAGCGCCTTGGGCAGCCCGCCGTAGCCGGCCACCGAGGCCACAATGCCGATTCCGCCCGCGCCCTGCTTGATCAGCAGCGGCAGCGCCACGTCGAGGCAATTGAAAGCGCCGCGCAGATTCAGGTCGATCATCTGGTTGGCCGCAGCCAGGTCGATCGCATCGGCCCGCATTTCGTTGTAGCCGCCGGCCACGATCAGCACCAGGTCGATGCCGCCCCACGCGGCCACGATGCGCTGGCAGGCCGCGTCGACGCTGGCACGGTCGGTCACGTCCAGCGGCAGCGCCAGCGCGTGCGGCTCGCCCGCCACCGTCTGTTCGAGCTTGTCGGCGCTGCGCGCGGAAAACGCCACGCGCGCACCCAGGTCGAGCAGCAGGTGCGCGGCCGCTTCGCCGATGCCGGTCGAGGCGCCGATCATCCACACGCGCCGTCCGCGCCACGCTTTGACGCGCGGATTCATTGCGGCGCCGCGCCCGTGGCGGGGCGCTTGCTGAACGACAGCGTCACGCTGCCCAGGTTTACGCCGAACTTGCTCATCGCGGTTCGGTTCAGCATGACCTTGTCGTCGATCAGGAACATCCAGTCGTCCATGTCCATGTTGATCACTTTGCCGTCGACCGGCAGCGCCAGCACATACTGCCAGCGCAGCGCATTGCCCGACACGGTGCCGCGCGCGGTGCCGACGACATCCGCCGCGGTGGCCGTGAAGGTTCCCGGCCCGGTTTTGGTCAGCGTCCAGACGCGCTTCTGGCGCGTGCCATCGGAGTACACGAAATCTTCATCGAGCACGCCCGTGTCGCCGTTCCACTGGCAGCGCATCACCACCACGAAGCGCTTGATGACTTCACCTGAGCGGTCCTGGAACATGCCGTGCGCGTCCAGCGTGCCGTTGAAATACCGGGTGATGTCGAGGCTCGGCGACTGTTTCGCGTAGGTTTCGGGGGTGGGCGTGCTGCAGCCGGCGATGGCCAGCGCCAGGGCGCCGGCGGCGAAAATTCTTGAGAGTGTCATCGTTCAATCCTTTATAAATTAACAGTGGCGCAGGGGCGCGCGCCACAACATGGCGGCGGCCAGCAATTTGAGTGCGCACGGCAGCAGCGCGTAGGCGGCCGCCAGCGCGGTGGTGCCGCCACCGGCGCCGGGCACGTAGCCGAGCCACGCCAGCAGCGGCAGGGCGATGCCGGCGGCCAGCGCCAGCGTCATTTGCACGCCCCAGTTCCATACGCCGAAGTAGGCCGCTTCGCGCCCGCCGGCATGCCCGGCCGCGCCGATCACGCCGGCCAGCAGCGCCGGCGGCAGCGCCAGGTCGGCGCCCAGCGCCAGTCCGGACAACAGGCAGATCGCGCCGAAGGCAATGCCCGCGCCCGCGCCCAGCCCGAACGCCCAGACGAAAACGGCGGCCGCCAGCAGCATGCCGGCGGCCCAGGCGCGCGCCTCGCCGAAACGGGCGGCGGCGCCGATCCACAGCGGCATGGAGGCCGCCGCCGCGCCGAAGTACACAATCAGGAACAGGCCGGACATGGCGCCCAGCTGCAGCCGGTCGGCCGCAAAGAACAGGAACAGCGTGGCCGGAATCGCGGATGCGATGCCGTTGACGATCAGGACCGCGAACAGGGCGCGGAACGGCGCCTCGCGAAACGGCGCCGTCATGGCGCGCCAGTCGGGCCGCGCGGCGGATGCCTTGCCGATGGCCGGGCGCGCGGCCCTGGCCAGCAGCAACGCGCCGCCCACGGCCAGGGCGACGGCGAAGGCGACGCTCAGGGCGCCGTAGCCTGCCTTGCCCGTCACCGCCGCCGCCAGCACCACGCCCACCAGGCCGCAGGCTTCGCGCACGCCAGTCACGCGCGCGCGCTCGAGCGGGGCCTGGGTCAGCGCCGCGCCCCAGCTCTGGTGCGCAATGGTGGCGATGCTGAAACCGACGTACACCAGCATCAGCGCACCGAGAAACCAGGCCATGGTCGCCAGGCTGCCCAGCGGCGGCGGGTGGAACAGCGCCACGAAGCCGGCAAGCAGCACCGGCAGCGACAGCGCCACATAGCGCGCGTAGGCGCCCTGCCCGCGCTCGATCCACCAGCCGAGCAGCGGGTCGATAAAGGCGGCGGCCACGCGCGCGGTCAGCAGCACGGCGCCGATCAGCGCCAGCGACAGCCCGGCGCGTCCGGCGTAGAACTGGGGCAGGTAAACATAGATCGGCAGCGCGACCATCGCCAGCGGCAGGCCGAACAGGCCGTACGACAGCAGCATCGGCAGCGACAGCCGGCTCATCGCGCGCCAGCGTCTTTGAGCAGCGCGGCCCGCAGCGAGCGTGCGCTGGTGGCCGGGTCGAGCCAGATGCCGAAAAAGGCGCGCGCGAACTCCGGGTCGGGCACCGACGCCAGCATCTTGCCATCGAGGTAAAAACGGGCGCCGCTAGCGGGCACGAACACACCGCTGATGCGGGTACCTTCTTTCACATCGGGGAAGATGGTCTTCATATTGGCCAGCCAGCGTGCGCGCTGGGCTGCGCTGCCGGCGCCGATTTTTGCCATCTGGTCGGCGCTGGCCTCGGCGATCTTGACGCCATCGAGCTTGCGCGCATAGCGCAGCTCCAGCACGAACGGCAGGTCGGCGCGGTAGCCTTTGTCGCCCACCCACAGTTCGGCTTCATAGATCGCCAGCCCGAACCAGGTGTAGGTGCCCTTGCCGGCCAGGCGCGCCTGCGGCAGGTTTTCTTCGATGTGGGCCGGCACGGCGGCGGAGCCGAAGGCCGGCATCGACAGCAGCGCACACGCGGATAACAGAACCTGGCGGCGCCGCATCTCAGGCTTTCGTCAGGGTGAAGTGCATGACGTCGGTGTTCTTTTCGCGGAAGGCGGCCTCGCAGTAGCACAGGTAAAACTCCCAGGTGCGGATGAAGCGCTCGTCGAAGCCCTGCGCGCGCACCTCGTCCAGGCGCGCGTGGAACGCCTTGCGCCATTCGACCAGGGTGTCGGCGTAATCGATGCCGAAGCGGTGCTGGCTGGTCACCGTGAGGCCGTATTCAAAAGCCATGCGTTCGAACACCGATGGCGACGGCAGCATCCCGCCCGGGAAAATGAACTGCTGGATGAAGTCCGTGCCCTTGCGATAGCGCTCGAACAGTTCGTCGGCGATGACGATGGTCTGGATGCAGGCGCGCCCGCCCGATTTGAGGTTGCGCGCGATGCACTCGAAGTAGCTGGGCCAGTAGCTCTCGCCCACCGCCTCGAACATCTCGATCGAAGCGATGGCGTCGTACTGGCCGGCGCTGTCGCGGTAGTCGCACAGGCGCAGGTCGGTCTTGTCAAGCAGGCCGGCTTGTTGCAGGCGGTTCTTGGCGTAGGCCAGCTGCTGCTCCGACAGGGTCAATCCCGTCACATGCACCTCGCCGTCGCGCGCCGCCAGTTCGGCGAATCCTCCCCAGCCGCAGCCGATTTCGAGCACCTTCTGGCCGGGCGAAACCTCCAGCTGGCGCAGAATGCTGCGGTACTTGGCCTGCTGCGCCTGTTCCAGGTCGCGCCCACTGGCTTCGGTGTACAGGGCGCTCGAATACGTCATCGACGGATCGAGCCACAACTTATAGAACTCGTTGCCGATGTCGTAGTGGGCGTGAATGTTCTTGCGGCTGCCGGCCTTGCTGTTGCGGTTCAGGAGGTGCTTGATGCGGTAGGCCAGGCTGCCCCACCAGCTGCCGTAGACCAGCGTTTCGATGGCGGCGCGGTTGCGCGCCAGCAGGGCGATCAGGCCGGTCAGGTTATTGGTGTTCCAGTCGCCGTCGATATAGGCTTCCGCAAAGCCGATATCGCCCGAGCGCATGGCGGCGGAAAAGCAGTTCCAGTTGTTCAGCTCCAGGATGACGGGCACCGACTCGTCGCCGAAGTGACGCTGCGCGCCGTCCGGCGTGATCAGGGTCAGCGCGCCGTGTTTCAGGTTCTCGAGCAGCTTGAGAATGAGCTTGGCGGACGATGGCGCGGGCGTGGCGGCGCGCAGGCTGGACGCGGCCGGTGCAAGCGATGGCAGGGATTGGGAGCTCATCGGGTTACCTTATGTTGGGGTGGAGTCGGTTTGGAAAAGAACGGGACGCGCCGCAGCCAGAGGCGCAGCGCCTGAATATGAATGCGCGCCACCACGCCGGCCGTCATCAGCGGAAAGCCGAAGAAGGCGCGCGCCGCGCTGCTTGAAGTGATCGGCGTGGCGCTGCCGGACAGGCTCGTTTGCAGCAGCGCGCCGTCGGCATCGTCGTAATCGATGCAGGCCAGGGTGCTGTCCTGCGGCAGGCCATCCTTCAAGCGCCGCACGTGCGTGAAGCGGAAGCGGTAGCCGCCCTGCACCTGGCAGAACGGCGACACATGGAACACCTTGCGCGCATGGAGTTCCTGGCCGTTGGCGATGGCGGCCCCGGTGTCGAGCAGATAAAAGTGGCGCTCGCCGAAGGTATTGCGCACGTCGCACACCAGCGCGCGCAGGGCGCCGTCGCGCCGGTGGCAAAACCAGAACGAGACCGGATTGAAGACGAAGCCGAGCACCCGCGGCATGGTTTGCAGCCATACCTCGCCATCGGCGTCGAGAATGCCTTCCTTGTGCAGCAGCGCGTCGATCCAGTCGACCAGCGGGGCCTTGCCGTCGCCATGGTCGGCGTCGGAAAAGGACAGCAGATTGAAGCGGTTGCGCGAAAACAGCGCGCAGCCAAAGTCCTGCTTGCCCATCGCGCGCAGCGGCAGGCGCACGTAATAGGTGGCGTACGCGAACGCATGGGCCACCGGGCGCAGGCGCGTGTGGCGCACCTGGCCGAAGCACAGCTGCGCGCGCGCATCGACGGCGGGGTCAGGCCGCCGCATGCTGCGCGCCCTGCATCAGGCCCGTCAGCGCAGCGGCGGCGGCAAGGCCGGACTTGAGACCATCTTCATGGAAGCCGTAGCCGGTCCAGGCGCCCGCGAACCAGGTGTTCTGGCAGCCCTGGAAGCCAGCCAGGCGCGTTTGCGCGGCCACGGCGGCGTCGTCGAACACCGGGTGCGCGTAGTCGAACGACGCCAGCACGCGGGCACGGTTGGGCTCATCGATCGGGTTGAGCGAGACGATCACCGGCGTTGTAAAAGGCAGCGGCTGCAGCTGGTTGAGCAGGTAGTGCACGCACACCTGCGGCGTGACCGAGGCCGTGCTCTGGTAATTCCAGGCCGACCAGGCCTTGCGGCTGCGCGGCAGGCAGCTGGCGTCCGTGTGCAGTACGGCGCGGTTGGGCTGGTAGCGCACCGCCGCCAGCACCGAGCGCTCGTCCTCGCGCACGTCTGTCAATAACGCCAGCGACTGGTCGCTGTGGCAGGCCATGACGACATGGTCGAACTGCTCGCTTTCAACGGCGGTATCGACGCGCACCGAGCGCGCGCCGCCGGCCGGGTTGCGCGTCACGCCGGTGACCGGGGACGCCAGGCGGCGCCGGGGAATGGCAGCGAGCAGTTTGTCGACATAGTTGCGCGAACCGCCGCGCACGGTACGCCACTGGGGCCGGTCGCTCACCTGCAGCAAGCCGTGGTTGTGGCAAAAGCGGATGAAGGTCGCCACCGGGAAGGCCAGCATCTGGTCCGAGGGGCACGACCAGATGCAGGCCGCCATCGGCAGCAGGTACCAGGCGCGGAACTGGGCGCTGTAGCCATGCTGGTCGAGGAAGTCGCCCAGCGACATGGCCGGCATGCGCTTGGCCACGGCCAGGCTGGTGGCGTGGCGGTTGAAGCGCACAATATCGCGCACCATGCCCAGGAAGCGCGGACGCAGCAGGTTGCCGCGCTGGGCGAACACGGTGTCGAGATTGCTGCCGGCCCATTCCAGCATGCGCGCGCCCCGCTCCGGCCCGAGCGGCAGCTTGACCGAGAACGACATGTCGCTGGGCGCGGTTTCCACGCCGAGTTCTGCGAACAGGGCAATCAGGTTCGGGTAGGTACGCTCGTTAAACACCAAAAAGCCGGTGTCCACGCCATGTGTAATGCCATCGAGGGTCACGTCCACCGTGTTGCTGTGGCCACCGAAGTAAGCACCCGCTTCATACAGAGTCACGTCCGCCCCGCCCTGGACAAGCCGGTATGCGCACGACAAACCTGAAATTCCTGCCCCAATCACCGCTATCTTCATCATTCCACCTGCTTTCCTTGTTTTGTCTAGGACAAACTCGCCACCTGACGGATAATCCGTGAAATAATGAAATATGTCAACGATTTGTCCATGACAAACTGAACTGTCATTGATTTATACGCCGTGGGTGGGAAATTGGATTCAAGAATTGCGATTTATTACCAAGCAGGAATATCAAGAGGCATGGCATCATGTGGCGCCTGCGGGGACCAGCGAAAACAAGCTCATACAAAGAGTAGTTTTATGTTTACTATTTCGACTTACAATCGGGACGATGTCCTGAACAAACGATGAATGCGACAATGAGCCAAGCACAGACCACTGCCGTCTTCAGCAGCATCAGCGACGTGGAACGGGATACCGGCGTCCCCAAGGAAACGCTGCGCGTGTGGGAACGGCGCTACAACTTTCCGCAGCCGCAGCGCGATGCCAACGGCGAGCGCCTGTATCCGCTCGACCAGGTGGCGCGCCTGCGGGTGGTCAAGCGCCTGCTGGACATGGGTTACCGGCCCGGCAAGATCATGCATCTGGACACGGAAGAGCTGAGCAGCATGGCCAGCAAGTCCGGCACCGGCACCATCGCCGCCGACGCCGACGATCCGGTGCTGCGCCAGTGCCTGGTCATGATCAAGGCGCACCAGATGCACGAGCTGCGCCAGAAAATGGCCCAGGCGCTGCTGCAACTGGGCCTGCGCCGCTTCGTGCTGGAACTGGTGGCGCCGCTGACCACGCTGGTGGGCGACACCTGGGCCACCGGCGGCCTGGCCATTTTTGAAGAACACCTGTTCGCCGAACTGCTGCAAAGCGTGATGCGCAACGCGATCTTCGCGGCCAACCAGCAGACCGGCCAGATCGACGCCGCCCCGCGCATCCTGCTCACCACCGTGCCCCAGGAACGCCACGGCCTGGGCCTCTTGATGGCCGAAGCGCTGTTCGCGCTGGAAGGGGCGCACTGCGTCTCGCTCGGCGTGCAGACGCCGCTGGCCGATATCGTCGAGGCGGCGCGGGTGCAGCGCGCCGATATCGTGGCGCTGTCGTTTTCGAGCGTGATGTCGCCGCGCGCGGCGGTCGACAATGTGGTCGAGCTGCAAAACCGGCTGGGCGAGAGCGTGCAGGTGTGGGCCGGCGGCAGCTGCGCCGCGCTGGCCCGGCGCCAGCTCGGGCCCAACCGCGTGCTCGACCTGCACGACATCGATGCGGCGGTGGCGCGCTGGCGGACCCAGAACAGCGCGCTTAGCGCTTAGGCGGGCAAGCAATCGACGCTGCCGGCCAGCCCGCCAGGGGAAACCCGGCCCTGCTCTGGTAAAATACGCGGCATCGATTTCGTCGTGCCCGGCGCCGCCGGGCATCAGCATGCTGCGCCCTCCAACACATTCCCATGTTTAGTTTTTTTAAGAAAAAACCGCCCGCTCCCGATCTTCCGCCGCCACCGCCGAGCGCTGCGCCTGCGCCGGTAGCGGCCGTACCCGCAGCAATCGTGCAAGCCGCGGCCGCGCCGGACCTGCCTGCGCCCGCAGCGCCAGCCGTAGCGCCGTCACGCCGTTACGGCACCACCTCGACCTTCGTCGCGCCAGCGCCGCTGCCCGCCTTCGGCAGCGAGCTGATTCCGGAAACCGCCGAGCGCCTCGGCAACGATGCCGACAGCAAAAGCTCCTGGATGGCACGCCTGAAAGCGGGCCTGTCGAAAACCTCGAACAACCTGAGCCTGCTGTTCGTGGGCGCGCGCATCGACGAAGACCTGTACGAAGAGCTGGAAGCGGCCCTGCTGATGTCGGACGCCGGCATGGACGCCACCGATTTCCTGCTCACCGAGCTGCGCCGCAAGGTAAAAGAAGACAAGCTGCTCGACGCGGCCGCCGTCAAGGCCGCGCTCAAGGTGCTCATGACCGACATGCTGCGCCCGTTGGTCAAGCCGCTCGAACTGGGCCGCCACGAACCGCTGGTGATGATGATCGCGGGCGTGAACGGCGCCGGCAAGACCACCACCATCGGCAAGCTCGCCAAGCACATGCAGAAGTACGAGCAGTCGGTGCTGCTGGCCGCCGGCGACACCTTCCGCGCCGCCGCGCGCGAGCAATTGATGGTCTGGGGCCAGCGCAACAACGTCACCGTGATCGCCCAGGAATCGGGCGACCCGGCCGCCGTGGCCTTCGACGCCGTGCAGTCCGGCAAAGCGCGCAAGATGGATGTGGTCATGGTCGACACGGCCGGCCGCCTGCCGACCCAGCTGCACCTGATGGAAGAATTGAAAAAGATCAAGCGCGTGATCGGCAAGGGCATGGATGGCGCCCCGCACGAAGTGCTGCTGGTCATCGACGGCAACACCGGCCAGAACGCCCTGGCCCAGGTCAAGGCCTTCGACGATGCGCTGCAGCTGACCGGCCTCGTGATCACCAAGCTGGACGGCACCGCCAAGGGCGGCGTGCTGGCCGCGATTGCCCGCACGCGCCCGATTCCCGTGTATTTCATCGGGGTCGGCGAAAAAATCGAAGACCTGCAACCGTTCAGCGCCGACGAATTCGTCGAGGCGCTGCTGGGATAAGCGTACATGATCGAATTCCGGTGTGTCTCCAAAACCTACTCGGCCGACGCCACCGCCCTGCGCGAAGTCACCCTGAACATCGCCCGCGGCGAGCTGGTCTACCTGGCCGGCCCGTCCGGCGCCGGCAAGTCGACCCTGCTGAAGATGATCGCGGCCATGGAGCGCCCCACCTCGGGCAGCGTACTGGTCAACGAGCAGGATATCGGGCGCATGAAAAACGCCAGCCTGCCCTACCTGCGGCGCAATCTTGGCCTGATTTTCCAGCAGCAGCGCCTGCTGACCGACCGCTCGATCCTGGCCAATACCATGTTGCCGCTGCTGGTGACCGGGGCGTCGAAGGCCGAAGCCGAACTGCGGGCCCGCGCCGCGCTGGAAAAAGTCGGGCTGGAAGCACGCGCGCTGGCGCGCCCGCTCGAATTATCGGGCGGCGAGCAGCAGCGCGTGGCGATCGCCCGCGCCATCGTCAACCGGCCCCAGATCATTTTGGCCGACGAACCGACCGCCAATCTGGACCGCGCCAGCGCCGACAAGGTGCTCGACGCCCTGCGCGCCTTTCATTCGGTGGGCGTGACCTGCCTGATCGCCACCCATGACGAGCTGGTGCTGTACGACGCCGCGCGCCACGGCAGCGCGCGCGTGATCCGGCTCGACCAGGGCAGCGTGGTGGGAGACGCCACATGAAGCGCTGGTTCCGCCAACACAGTTTCGCCATCGGCTCGGCGCTCGGCCAGCTGGGCAAGTCGCCGCTCAGTTTCCTGTTCAATGTGATCGTGGTCGCCATCGCGCTCACCTTGCCGTTCGCCGGCCTGACCCTGCTCGACAATGTGCGTCCGATGTCCGAGCAACTCTCGGTCGAGCCGGAAATCAGCGTCTTCACCAAGGCCGAGACCACGCGCGAGCAGGCGCAGGCGCTGGAGCCGGCCATCCGCGCGATCCTGGCCGATCCCAAGTCGCGCATCGCGTTCGTCTCGCGCGAACAGGCGCTCGACAGCCTGAAAAGCAAGAGCGGCTTGGCCGACGTCCTGACCACGCTGGGTGAAAATCCCCTGCCGGACGGGTATGTCTTGAAGCTCGACAGTTTCAGGAGCGTGAGCGAAGCGGGCAGCGTCGACGCCATCGCCGAGCGCCTGCGCGCGCTGCCGGGCGTGGACGCGGTGCAGGTCGATTCGGCCTGGGTCAAGCGCCTGGCCGCCCTGCTGCGCGTGATGCGCCTGATTCTGCTGCTGCTGGCCGTCACCCTCGGCATGGTGGTCATTGCGGTGGTGTTCAATACGATCCGCCTGCAGGTGCTGACCCAGCGCGACGAAATCGCCGTGAGCAAACTGATCGGCGCGACCGACGGCTTCATCCACCGTCCCTTCTATTACACCGGGGGTCTGCTGGGCATGTGCGCCGGCGGCGTGGCGCTGGGCGCGGTGACCTTGTCGCTGCAACCGCTCAATACGGCCATCGGCGAGTTCGCGCGCCTGTACGGCTCGACCTTCCAGCTGGCGCCGCTCAATCCGGTGGCGATGGGCGTGCTGCTGGCCGTGAGCACCGCGCTCGGCCTGGCCGGGGCGGTACTGTCGGTGCGCAGGCACCTGGCGCGCCTGCGCTAGGGCGGCAATGTCGCCAATGCGTATCTGCCTGGACTGCATCACGCGCCTCACGGCGCGACCGCCGGCCTCTCTGATGACATGGTCGGATCAAGTGGATGTCGCGCCATCGTCAAACACCGCCTGCAAGCTGGGCGTACTGAGGCTGCGCTCGAACCACTGTTCAAGCTCTGCCTGAGTGGCCCGGGCGATGCGCTGCGCTGCCGGCGCCGGCAAGGCGCCGAACCGGCTGCGCAACAGGCTGCCCAGCATCCCGCGAAGGGCAATGACTTGCCCTTCCGCCTTGCCTTCCGCCTTGCCGTCTTCCTTGGCTTTCTCCGCCAACGCGAATCCCTTTTGAAAGCCGATCTCCTCAAGCTGCTCGGCCCAAGTTGCAAGTTTGTCTCCCATGTCAGCATCCTCCTGCGCGCTATCAACCATAAACAATTCGGAATTGCCGGTTCCGCGTGCCAGCAAACCGTTTACCCACACTTGGACCGAGCGCCGCAGGCTGGCCTGGGGAGCTTCCTTGAACCATGTCGTCAGCGCAGGCAAGACGTTCGTTGAGACATCGGGAAAGAGTGAAAGTTCAAGCCGGAACAGCAGCGCCAGCAAGCTGGCGTTCGCTTCCAGCGCCGTCCTGTCCAGACGCTGCTGGTCGATCAGCACGTAGCGCTGTGTTGGCTGGAATGCCGCAAGCTCGGCGGGCGCTTGCATGAGGAGCCCGGCCAGCTCCGTGCTGGCGCTCCAGTGCGGCACGCCGTTGTAGAACACCAGGGGCAGCACCGGCGGCAACAGCAGGCCAGGGGACAAGTCGTGGCGCTTGACCAGGTCCTGGTACAGTAGACCAATGTAGGTTTGGATGCGCAAGGCCATCCAGCGGTCCACGCCGGATTGGCATTTGAGCAGGATGTACACGTACAAACACTGCTGGCCGACCCGCACGCGCCAGACAATGTCATTCTGGCGCGCAGACAAGCGCTCGCTCACATACGCCGGATTGACCCGTTCGAACGCCGACAGCGCGACCTCGTCGAGCAGCTTGAGGGAAGTAAAATCCGTGATGAGTTCGCGCACCAGTTCCGGGTGGGCGAACAGCAAGCGGTATCCGAGGTCGTGAAGGGCGGGCATGGCGCATTGTAGCGAGGGCCCCTTCCCTCCCTTTGCGCTGCCTTAGACGCGCGCGCCGGCGCCTGAGCCCCTTCGCTGCCGATCAGGATACCGGAGGTGCCGCCGTCGAGCGTGTCGTTGCCGTCTCCACCGGGCAGAACGTCATTGCCTCCCTTTCCGTTGACCGCTTCCGACGCGGCCCAGCCATACAGATAGTTGTCATTGTCGCCGCCAGCCATGATGATGGGATTCATGCTGTCTGTCGACTGCGGAAAGAGAAATGATGGTTTAACGAAAAGATTGCATTTTATCCATACGCGGGCCTGGCTTTTTACGAACGCATTGCGTGTGTAAACGAACAGAGGCGGCCGCCATGATCGGCGACACTGGAGCCGGGCTCACATACTGCGCCGGCGCAAGCGCATGGCGATCCGGCGCACAGCAAATTTGATCTGTATCAAGGCTCAAATAGTAGCCTCCACTAGAGTGAAATCTGCAAATTTATGATTGCCTCAAAGTAATAACATTTCGCTATCACTGCCATAAATTCTCGGCATTGGCACTCAACACGAGAGAGTGCTAATATAGGGTCTTGCATGGCGGGGAATCCCCGAAGCCACCGCTGGCATCAGACCGCAACTATCGCCCCGGACCCGCATCCGGCCTGGGCATTTGATGATGCAGCACAGACACTCTACGAGGAAATACATGATGACGTTGTCCGCACAATCCGCATTGGTTCCGACCGGCAATCGTGCTTTAGGACTCGGTTTCACCGGCAATCTGGGCAATATCGACGCCTATATCTCGGCGGTCAACCGCCTGCCGATGCTGACCCACGAGGAAGAGATTTCCCTGGCCCAGCGCCTGCAAAAGAATAACGACCTCGCCGCCGCGCAGGAGCTGGTGCTGTCGCACCTGCGCCTGGTGGTGTCGATCGCGCGCGGCTACCTCGGCTACGGCCTGCCGCACGCCGATTTGATTCAAGAAGGCAATATCGGCCTGATGAAGGCGGTCAAGCGTTTCGATCCGGACCAGGGCGTGCGCCTCGTGTCGTACGCCATGCACTGGATCAAGGCCGAAATGCATGAGTACATCCTGAAGAACTGGCGCTTGGTCAAGGTTGCCACGACCAAGGCGCAGCGCAAGCTGTTCTTCAACCTGCGCAGCAACAAGCAGGGCCTGGACGCCATGACCCCGACCCAGATCGATGCGCTGGCCAAGCTGCTCGACGTCAAGCGCGAGGAAGTGATCGAGATGGAAACGCGCCTGTCGGGCCGCGATATCGCGCTCGAAGCGCCGACCGACGACGAAGACGACAAGTTCTCGCCGATCGCCTACCTGTCGTCGGACCTGTCCGAGCCGACCAAGGTGCTCGAAGCCGAACAGGTCACGCGCCTGCAATCCGAAGGGCTGGAAACGGCGCTGGGCAAGCTCGACGCCCGTTCGCGCCGCATTGTCGAAGCGCGCTGGCTGGCCAACGACGACGGTTCCGGTGCCACCCTGCACGCGCTGGCGGACGAATTCGGCGTCTCCGCCGAGCGCATTCGCCAGATCGAAAGCGCTGCTCTGAAGAAAATGAAAGGCGCGCTGTCGGCTTATATCTGAGCCCGCGCACGCCTGGCGCACCCGCGCCGATGCCGCCTGGTGTAGACTAGGCGGCATTTTTTTCGTCGGTACAAATCGTCAAGCTTGTACAAGTCAATACACTTGATTACATATTTATAATGCGAGTTTGACGTATCATGCATACCGTGCCGGTGTCTGAGCGCGGCAATAACATGAGCCCCGAGCGCTGCCCCGCGCGCCGTCACAGCCTTTTTCACAGCTAAACATGAATAGGTAGTCTGCACATGAAATACTTTACATGGACGCGAAGCCTGGCCGCCCTGCTGCTGGCGCCCGGCCTGGCCGGTGCCGCGCCCGCGCTGATCGAGTCCCCGACCCTGAATAATGTCAGCAAACGCTCTGCGTACCACGCCGGTATCGAACTGGCCGACAACCGCGTTCTCGGCCAGCTCGGCCTGGGCGACGTCAGCCGCGCCATGCACCTGCGCCCGGCCGACGCGCTGCTCGGCGATGTCGACCTGAGCGGCGCCATCAGCGCCTATGCCAACGGCAATGTGCCTTCATGGGGCGGAACGGACGCGCGCCACAGCTACCCGGAAGTGCGCGCCAGCTATGCCAAGCAAGCGCGCGGCAGCTTCAGCGCCGCCAATGCGCGCCCGAGCGTGGCCTCGCAGTCGGTCCCGGAACCGGAAACCTATGTCATGCTCGCCGTCGGCGTGGCCGTCATCGTCCTCACGCGCGGTACCCGCAAGCGCCTGCAGGATAGCCTCGACGCATAAACGACCCGGCCGCCGCCGCCCGTGCTGGCGGCCGGCCTTGCTGCTCCCAGCCAGTGTCGCTTCTAATACATTTCTTACAATGTTGTTCTATGATGCGTGGCTTGCCCTCGATTATGATGGCAAGCTTGGAAGCGCCGTTGCGGCGTTCGTCGATGTGACATAAAAAAGGAATGGGACCAATGAACTTGTTTAAATTGCAGATGGGCGCTGCTGCGCTGGCTTTTGTGTCCGCCACGGCATCGGCCGCGCCGACCGTGATCGAGGCCACCGGCTTCACTTTCACCAACCCTGATTCGACCGTGGCCGACGTGCTCGTGTCCGACGTGGCCGGCGCGACCACCATCCGCCTCAGCGATTTTGTCAGCAGCATGACCGGCAAAACCAGCGATGCCGCCGGCAACGCTTACTCCGCCGACATGTCGTTCGCCGTGCGTTCCGGCTATCAGGTCACCGGTTATTCCTTCTCGGGCACCTTCGCCGGCACCCTCGACACCGCCGTGCCGCCGGGCGGCCTGGCAGGCGCCGGGACGGCCAGCAACCGCGGCGCGGTCAGCCTGTTCGCCAGCGGCGCGAACGACTGGAGCGAGAACCACTTCAGCAGCGTCTACAGGCTCAACGGCAACGAATCCTTCGTGTTCAGCGCCGCCAACCTGACGCTCAAGGACGTGCTGACCATGTCATTGAACAGCAGCATGACCATGTTCGCCTCCCCGGCGGTCTGGACCACGTCCGATGGCGTCGTCCACCGCCAGGCTTCGTGGGCTGGGCTGAGCGTGCTCAACCCAACCCTGACCGTCTACACCTCGGCCGTGCCGGAACCGGAAACCTACGCCATGCTGGCGCTCGGCCTGGCCGTGATCGGCCTGACCCGCCGCACCCGCCGCCGCCTGCAGAACGGCGTGGCGCAAGCGTAATACCCGGGCCGGCCAGGCCGGCTCTTCCTTTTCCGACGGGCATGCACGGCGCCGCAGCGCGCCGGCTCGTCAATTGCGCGGCCACACAGTGGCGAAATTGATATGATCTATGATCGGCTTTCCCACTAATGAGGAGCCCATCATGATCAAGCTGATTTTCGCGTTCGCCGCCGCCTGGGTGTTTACCGGGTGCACCGCCGCGCCAATAAAGGAAACATCGATGCAACGCAAATACGACGGCACCATTTCCTTGCTGCCGCAGACCAGCGCCACCGTGGCGCCCGACGCTACCCTGCGCTTCGACCGCGTCGACGACAGCCGCTGCCCGCCGAACGTGGTATGCATCACCGCCGGCAAGATCGTCTACCACTTCACCCTGATCTTTCCGGTCGGGGTCGAGCCATTCATGCTCGAACCGGCCGCGCCGGCCTACACATCGACGCAGCAGCCCGACCTGATCATCTCGCTGGCCACCGACCCGCCGGCTCCGCTGCCCACCAATGTGCCGCCGGGCCCGCCGCAAGCGGTCATCCTGAACGTCAGCCACCCTCCCGCCGAAAGCCGATAAAACGACATGACCCACGCCGCCCGCCGCCTCGCCCTCGCCTGCTCCATCGTCCTCGTCATTCCCCTGAGCCAGGCCAGGACCCCGGTGGCCAGCGGCACCGGCGGCGCCGTTGCCACCATCAGCGAACAGGCCTCGCAGTCGGCCATGGCCATCCTCGACAAGGGCGGCAATGCGATCGACGCCGCCGTCGCCGCGGCCGCCACCCTGGGCGTGACCGATCCGTACAGCTGCGGCATCGGCGGCGGCGGCTTCATGATGATCTACCTGGCCAAGGACAAACGCGTAATCGCGGTCGATCACCGCGAAACGGCGCCGGCCAGCGTCACCCCCACGGTATTCCAGGAAAACGGCAAGGACAGCGACTTCGACGCCACCCTCGCCAGCGGCGCCTCGGTCGGCGTGCCGGGCACCGTGCGCGGCTGGCACGAAGCGCTCAGCCGCTACGGCACCATGTCGTTCAAGCAGGTGCTCGCGCCGGCCATCGGCGTGGCCACCAAGGGATTCGAAGTGAGCGACAATTTCCACCGCATGAGCGCCGAGAACCAGAAAAAGCTCCAGCTTTTCAGCAGCAGCAGCGCCCTGTTCCTGAAAAACGGCAAGCCGCTGGCGGTCGGCACCGTGCTGAAAAACCCCGGCATGGCCAAGGCCTACCGCGACATCGGCGCCCAGGGCCAGAAAGCCTTTTACCAGGGCCCGATCGCGCGCGCCATCGTCGACGCGGTGGGCAAGCCGCCGGTGGCCGCCGGCGTGCGCGTGCGCGCCGGCGCGATGACCATGGCCGACCTGGCCAACTATGAAGCGCGCATCCGCCAGCCCATAAAAACCACCTACCGCGGCTACGAGGTGTACGGCATGCCCCTGCCGAGCAGCGGCGGCATCGCCATCGGCGAAGCGCTCAACCTGCTCGAAGGCTACAACCTCAAGACCCTGCCGCGCGCCAGCGCCGAGCACCTGTACATGGAAGCGAGCCGCCTGGCCTTTGCCGACCGCAACGCCTACCTGGCCGATCCCGAATATGTCGATGCGCCGGTGGCCGGCCTGCTGAGCAAGGATTACGCGGCGCGCCGGCGCACCCAGATGAATGCCGAGCGCGCCGGACCGAAAGTGCTGGCGGGCGACCCGTACCCGTTCCAGAACGACCCCAGCGTGCCGCAGCGTCCGCAGGCTGCGCGCCTGCTGGCCGACAACGCCCACACCACGCACCTGACCGTCTCCGACAAGGACGGCAACGTGGTGGCCTACACCTTCACCATCGAATCGTGGGGCGGCAGCGGCATCGTGGTGCCGGGCTACGGCTTTTTGCTCAATAACGAAATGACCGATTTCGATTTCAGCGGCCCGCACCCGAACGTGCCGGAAGCGGGCAAGCGCCCGCGCAGCAGCATGGCGCCGACGATCGTGCTCAAAAGCGGCAAGCCGGCCTTCACGGTCGGCAGCCCGGGCGGCGCGACCATCATCACCACGGTGCTGCAAACCATCGTCAACCACGTCGACTTCGGCATGCCGATGGACAAGGCCATCAATGCCCCGCGCCTGAGCCAGCGCAACGATGCGGCCACCGACGCCGAGCCGGGCTTCGCCGGCAGCGCGCAGGCGCTGGCCCTGGAAAAGCTCGGCTACAAGTGGCGCGCCAAGGCGGAAGAAATCGGCGCGGCGAACGCCATCGTGTTCAATGCCGACGGCACCGTGACGGCGGTCAGCGAAGGCAAGCGCCACGGCGTGGGCAGCGCGCTGGTGCAGAAAAGCGCCAACTGAGGACCATGCCGCCGATGCCGCGGCGGCGCTGGGCTTGAGCCCGGCATCAAACGTCGAAGACCAGTTCGGGCAGCACCACCTCCCACTCGCCGCAACGGGCCAGGTGGCGGAACTCGGGATCGCCGTCCTGCGCCTGGCGCACCAGGATGGCCGCCACGCGGCCCGCGATCCAGCGCAGATTGGCTGGCGGCTTGAACGCCCTGGCCAGTTGCCCCACCACCACGCCGGCGGGCGTGACCAGTTCCCACCTGGTTTTGCCAACGCGCAGCTGCAGCGGGTCGTCGATGCGCAGCGCGGCAATGGCGCGGTGGACCGGGTCGCCCTGCGCCATCCGGCCGGCGAAACCGATGTCGACATCCTGCAGCGTGAGCTGCAGATAGCGCCGCCGCAAGGCGCCCCGGGTGGCGTCCATCGCCAGCGGCGCGCGGCGCAGCAGGCATGGCGCGTCCGGCAGTTGGTCGGGCAGGCTGGCCGGCCGGCCGCGCGAGGGCGCAAAGCGCGCCAGGACCAGCGTCCTGGCCGCCCGCGTCATGGCCACGTAGTACAGGCGGCGCGGCGCATCGGCGTCTTCACCGGGACCGAAGCTGTCCCAGTGGCCGTCGGCCACGGCGACGTGGTCGAACTCGAGCCCCTTGGCGCGGTGCGCCGTCAGCAGCAGCAAACCGGTCTGGCGCCGGCGCGCTTCGCGGCCCCATTCGGCCAGCCACTCGATGAAGTGCGCCACCGGCAGTTCGGCGCCGCCCGTCTCCAGCGCGTACTCCTGGAGCGCCTGGCGCAGGAGACTGAGCCAGGTGCCGGGCGGCCGGGCATCGAGCCAGGCCTCGATGGCGGCCGCATCGACCAGTGCCGCCTCGTCCGCGCGCAGCGAGCGCACCAACGCCTGGGTTTCACGCAGGCGCCAGAACTGCGCGGTTTCTTCATTGGCCAACTGCACCGGGATGGCATGCAGCATGCAGAAGGTGCGCACCGGCTCCAGGGTTTTCCACTCGCGCGCGATGACCGCCACGCCCGCCCAGTCCCAGTCCGGGTCCAGCGCGGCCAGGCGGCGCAGCTCGGCCATGATGGCCAGCGCCTGGCTGGCATCGTCGGCGCCGGCATCGATGATCTGCACGCGGCCCCGGCCGACCGGATCGCGCTCCTGCCATGCGCCACCCGCGTCAAGCTTGGCGCGCGCGCGGTCGATGCTGATCGGGTGCGCGGCTTTCATGCGGCAGCTGGCCGCCGCAATCACCAGGTTGGACGCATCGATGATGTGTCGCGTCGAGCGGTAATTCTCGGTCAGGAACGCCGCTCTGGCGCTGTAGTCCTGTTCGAAGCGGCGGATGAAGTCGACCGAGGCGCCGTTGAAAGCGTAGATGTTCTGGTCGTCGTCGCCGACCGCGAGCAGGCTCAGCCGCGCATCCTCGTCGGCGCTGTTGCGCCCCGCCAGCGCCGCAATGAGCGCGTACTGGTCCGGCCCGATGTCCTGGTACTCGTCGACCAGTATCCAGCGGAAGGCGCCGAGCAGGCGGTCGCGCTGTTCGTCCGCTTCCTGCGGCGCGAGGCCGGTCCCGTTCAACAAGGCCACCGCCTGCGGAATGACTTGCTTGAGCAGCTCCTCGTCGGCGCCAAGGCGCTTGTCGAAGCTGATGCCGGCGAGCCGCATCGCCAGCGCGTGGCAGGTCAGCACGATCACGCCGCCGGCGTCGCGCCCGATCAGGGCGGCGAGCCGGCGCCGGATGTCGACCGCGGCGTGGCGGTTATAGGTCAGTACCAGGATGGCGCGCGGATTTTCGCGCCGCACCCGCACCAGATAAGCGATGCGGTGCACCAGCACGCGCGTCTTGCCCGATCCGGGGCCGGCCAGCGCCAGCACATTGGTGCGTTCGCGGTCGTCGGCCACGATGCGCTGCTGGGCGCTGTTGTCGAGGCTTTCGACAATCGCGCGCCACGAGGCCGGCGTGGTCTGGCGCTCCAGTTCCTTGTCGCGCGCGGGCAGCCATTGCGCGATGAACCGGTCGCGCTCCATGCTGAAGTAATCCATCGCCAGTTGCAGGGCGTCCGCCATCTTTTGCAGGCCGCGCTGCACGTATTCGGCCATCACGTGAATCTGCACCACCTGTTCGCTGTAGTGCAGTTCCAGCGGCGCGAAGTCGGCCTTGTAGAAGCCGCGCCGCTCGGGCGCAAGACGGATCGTCATGGCGGGGCGAAACACGGCCATCCCCTTGTTCAGGCGGATCACGCCCTGTTCGTGAAGCCACAGCAGGGCGCGGTCGACCAGCCTGGGACAGGATTTCACCCGGCCCGCCAGTTCCAGGTCACCCTCGATCGCGGCGAGCAGCTGGCCGAGGGTGGTACTGGCCAGCTGGTCGTTGCCGCGTGCGCTGGCCGGCAGGCTGGCGGCCAGGTGCCCGAGCAGCTTGGCGGCGCCGTCGCGCCGCAGGGCGGCGGTGCCGGCGATGAGGTTCCAGCTGCGCTGCAAGGTGACCTGCACGCTCTCGGCGTCGAGCTGGCGCACGCTGAAGCTGCCCACGCCATCGTCGCCATCGCCGTCGTTGGCGATGCTGCGCACGATGCGCAGCAGCTTGTCGGGCAAGGCATGCGCCAGGCCGGCGTCTTTCAGGCGCTGGCTGGCGTGGCGCAGGTGCAGCACCGAGGCGCCGCCCTTGGCCAGGTCGGGCGCGCCTTCGCGCATGGCGTCGAGCAGCGCCACCTCGAGTGCGCAGGCTTGCTCGAGCAAGCGTTTCGACGACATCTCTACGGCCACGTGAACGAAGGCGGTCAGCGCCGTGTCGTTGCTGGCGATCTTGTACTGTTCCAGCTCATACAGCGCGGCGCGCACCTTCTCGGCCGACAGGCCGGAGGCGTTCATCAATTCGTCGGTGGAGATGCCCTGATCGGCATCGGCGCCGATCAGGGCATCCACCAGCGCCAGCAAGGCGTCGCGTTTTTCCTTGAAGAGCGGATACCCGGCCAGCTTTTTTTCGGCTTCTTCCAGGGTAGCCACACGTAGCGAGGACGGGAATATCTGTACCTGGTTTTCCTCGCGCGTGAGCAGCCTGGCTTCTTCCAGCCAGGCGATGGCGGTGCGCACGCGGGTGTCGTCGGTGGTGGAGTCGCGCGCGAAGTCGCCGTCGGCGTCTTCGGTCAGGATTTCGCCGGCCGTGGCGATGATGTCGGCGTCGCCGTGTTTTTTGCGCTCCAGGCGCTTGATCGCCTTGAGCACCACCTGAATATCCTGTTGCGACAGGCGCGAGCGCGCCGACATGGCGAACTGGCGCTCCACATCCTCCACCGTGTACAGCAGCACGCAGCGGGCGGCGCCGCAATCGCGCCCGGCGCGCCCGGCTTCCTGCAGGTAGTTTTCGAGCGAGCCGGGAATGTCGGCATGGATCACCAGGCGCACGTCCGGCTTGTCGATCCCCATGCCGAAGGCGTTCGTGGCGACGATGACCTTGAGCTCACCGGCGATGAAGGCGTGCTGGGTGTCTTTCTTGACCATGCCACGCAGGCCCGCATGGAAGTGCCCCGCGCTCACGTCTTTCTGGCGCAGGAAAGCGGCGATTTCCTCGGTCTGCTTTTTGGTGGCGCAGTAGACGATCGCGCCGCCGGGCGCGTGCGCGGGCAGTTCGGCTTCCAGCAACTGGTGGATGTGCGCGAATTTTTCGGCCGGGGTGGTCGGCACCACCGAGAACGACAGGTTGACCCGCCTGGCACCGCCATCGAGCACGGTCAGGTCGATGCCGACCTTGTGGCGGAAGTGCGCCAGCATGTCGGCCACCACATCCGGCTTGGCGGTCGCGGTCAGGCACAGCACCGGGGCAATGTCGCCGGCGCCGGCGCGCTCGCGGATGAAACGGCCCACGTAGCGGTAGTCGGGACGGAAATCGTGGCCCCATTTCGAGATGCAATGCGCTTCATCGAGCACCCAGGCGCCGATCTCGCGCTGCTCCAGCACACGCCGCAAGGCGCGGCTGCGCAGCTGTTCGGGCGAGACGATGACAATGCCGGCCTCGCCCAGGCGCACCCGGTCGAGGGCGGCGGCCCGCTCCGGAATCGAGAGCAGGCCGTTGATCGCCACCGCGCAGCCGATACCACGCGCTTCCATCCCGCTCACCTGGTCGGCCATCAGCGCCACCAGCGGCGAGATGACGACTGTCAGCGCGCCGGTCTTGTCGTAGCGCGACAGCGCCGGGATCTGGTAGCACAGCGACTTGCCGGTACCGGTCGGGAGGATACCGAGAACGTGACGCCCGCGCATGGCCGCGTCGACAATCGCTTCCTGCAGCGGGCGCCCCTGCCCGTCGCACGGTTCGGGGCGGAAGGCATCGAAGCCGAACCAGCGCTTGAGTTCCTTGCGCGGGTCGTGGCGCTCGCCGCACCAGGCGCAATCGGCAGCGCCGCAGGCGCTGTCGCGCAGGCGCCGCACCAGTTGCGCCGCCTGCGGGAACTGGTGGCGCACCCAGGGCGGCATGACCGAACTGGCGCCGGCTACCGAGAGCCACGCCAGCGCATACGCCAGCGCCCAGCCCAGGGCGGGCGCGTCGGCGGCGACGCCGCGCGCCTCGCTCACGCAAGCCTGGCCATCGAGGCGGCGCAGGATGGCGGCGCTGGCCTCGGCCTGGCCCGGGCGCGCGGCGCGCCTGACCATCATGAACACCGAGTTCAGTCCGGACAGGGTATCGGCGCCGGTGGTGAGCCAGTGCCAGGCCAGCAGCAGGTCCGGCGCGCTGTCCTGCATGTCGCGCAAGGCGGCCAGCTGGTCGGCGAACAGCTGCAGCGTCAGGCGCGCATCGTGTTCGGGGTCGTTCAGGCTGCCGCGCCGCAGCTGGCCTTCCTTGTAGTGCTTGACCAGGTGGTGGTACGGATGGCGCGGAAAGGCGAGCGGATTGAGACGCAGCGTGTCGACCATCGGCAGCTTGAGCAGGCGCAGGTACGGCGCGGCAGCGGCCAGATGGGGAGCGTCGAATGCGATCAGGTTGTGGCCGAGCAGGAAGGCAACCGGGTCGGCGAAGTCGTCGAGTTGCGCCAGCGCCGCGTGAAAGTTGCCTTCGGTGAAGACGAAGGCGGCGCCGGTATCGCCGCGCACGGCGGCGAACTGGTGAATGCGGCCATCCTTGAGGCCCACTTCCAGGTCGACCGACAGGCAGCGCGGCGTGATGCCGGCCGCTGGCGGTTCCGGCTGCGCGGGCACGCAGGTAAGGTCAAGGGTCATACAACGCTTTGCAATGAAGAGTGTCGCACCGCGGGTTGGTCCTCGCTGGCTGTTCCGAGTGCGATTCTAGCAGCGCGCCCTTCACCAATGCACAAAAAAGAAGCGCCCCGCGCCAAAAACCCGCGTCGCATGGAAACGGGTAATGGTGCGGGGCGCTGGCCGCGCGAGGCGCCATGCCGGGTCATGCCCGGCCGGGGCGCAGGCTGACAGGCTTACAGGTGCGGGGTGATCTTCGGCATCAGTTCGTCGAAGGTACGGCCGCTGCCGTTTTCGCCGATCGCGTGCATCTTCCACTCGCCGTTGTGACGGTACAGCTTGGCCATGATCTGGGCCGTGTGATCGCCCTGCACGGACAAATTGAAGCGCGCCACTTCCTTCTGGTCGGCCCCGTTGATGATGCGGCAGTAGGCGTTTTCGACCTGCGAGAAGTTCTGGCCCGTGAAGCTGTTCACGGTAAACACCAGCGACTTGACGCTGGCCGGGATCTGGGTCAGGTCGACCAGGATCTGCTCGTCGTCGCCGTCGCCGGCGCCGGTGCGGTTGTCGCCCGTGTGCACGATGCTGCCATCCTTGCTCTTGAGCTGGCGGAACCAGACCACATCGACCGCCCGGTTGCTCTCGTCGAACAGCAGGCACGATGCGTCCAGGTCGACCGTCTGGCTCTTGCCGCCGAAGCCGAACAAGCCCTTGGTCTTGATGGCATCCCACCCCAGGCCCATGGTGATGCGGGTCAGGGTGCTGCCGGCTTCTTTATCCAGAGAAATTTTCTGGCCTTTTTGCAGATTGACTGACATGGTATGACTCCTTGGTTTTAGCGCGCGCTGCCTGCCGCCCAGGCTTGGAACGAGGCACGGTTGCGCGAACAAATATAAACTTTGCCATTGCCGGAGAAGCGTAGCACGATGCCCTCTCCGCTGGTCTGGCTGTTGATCAGATTGCCTAAAAAGCCGCCACTGTTGCCAGTCGTGATCGACGGCGTGTAGTGCAGGCTGCTGTCCCAGGCGACCACGTGCGAATTGTCGATCGTGATGTCCTTGCCCTGCTCGACCACCAGCTCATTGAGGGCGCCGAAGCCGGACACGATCAGCTGGCCAGTGCCGCTGGTCTCGGTGACGAAAAAGCCGCCGCTGTCGGCGAACAGCGCATTGCCGAGGCTTTGCGTGCGCACCTTGAGCTCGACCTTGGAGCTGGCGGCGACAAAGGCGCCATCGCTGAGCATGTACTGGCGCTGGCCGACCTCGACGATCTGCATCGCGCCCGGCAGGGTTGGCGAAAGCAGGCAGTCGCCATCGCCGCGCACCGCTTCGATGTGCTGCTGGAAGAACGATTCGCCGTTGGCGAAGCGCCGCATCAGCGCGCTGCCGATGCCACCCTGCATCTTGCCCTTGAGGTCAAGCGCGGCCTCCATCATGACCATCGCGCCCGATTCGCAGTAAATCGTCTCGCCGCGCGTCATCGACACGTGCAGGAACGGGTCGATATCGCCTGTGACTGTGAAAACTGGCATGTGTGCTCCTTATTGACGGCCCGCGCGGGAAGTACCGCGCGGGCCGCAAAACACTTTAAACGTTGACGCCGTAGCTCGTTGCGAGGGGGCCCAGGCCGCCCTGGAAACCCTGGCCGATGGCGCGGAATTTCCAGTCCGCGCCAGCGCGGTAGACTTCGCCGAAGATCATGGCCGCTTCGGTCGAGCCGTCTTCCGACAGGTCGTAGCGGGCGATTTCGGCGTTGCCGGCGGCGTTGACGCAGCGGACGAATGCTTTCGACACCATACCGAAATTCTGGCGGCGTGTCTCGGCATCGTGAATCGTCACGGCCAGCACCACCTTGTCGATATCGGCCGGCACGTTGGCCAGGTCGATGGTGACGCTTTCATCGTCGCCGTCGCCGGCGCCGGTGGTGTTGTCGCCCGAGTGGGTGATCGAACCGTCGGCCGATTTCAGGTTGTTGTAGAAGATGAAGTCGGCGTCGGAACGGACCTTGCCGCTGGCGTTCAGCAGGAAGACCGCGCCGTCCAGGTCGAACGCGTTGCCGTCGGTGGCGCGGGTGTCCCAGCCGAGGCCGACGATCATTTTCGTCAGGCCGGGTGCTTCTTTACTCAGGTTGACGTTACCGCCTTTTTGCAAGCTGACTGGCATTTTGATTCTCCAAAAGTTAGTAAGACAATGAACACCGGGTGAATGACGCGGCAAACTGGTGTTCCTCAGTCTGCCGCGTTTGTATTACGCAGGCCTTGGCAGCGTGATTACGCCGCCAGCTGCAGTTTCTTGTGACGCACCGACGACCACAGCGAGGCGACGATGAAGGCCACACCGATCAGGCCGGTAAAGATTTCAGGCACATGAAACTTCATGCTTGCCAACATAATCAGCGCCAGGATACCGATCGCATAGTGTGCGCCGTGCTCCAGGTAGACGAATTCGTCGAGCGTGCCCTTCTTGACCAGGAACACCGTCATCGAACGCACGAACATTGCGCCGATTGCCAGGCCCAGCATGATGATCACGACGTCGGTGGTGATCGCAAACGCGCCGATCACGCCGTCGAAGGAGAACGATGCATCGAGCACTTCCAGGTACAGGAAGCCACCGATACCGCCGCGCTTGACCATGTCGCCGACATTGGCGCCGCTGTCATCTCCATCGTTTTCAAGCAGGCTGCTGACCGTGTCCACGCCCACGTAAATCAAGATACCCCACAGACCGGCCATCAGCACAACCATCTTTTGCGCTTCGGCGACCATCGCCATGCTTGCCATCAAGGTACCCAGAGCAATCATCACCGAGATCGAGCCGACTTTACCGAGCGAACCGAGCTTTTCTTCCAGGCTACCGAGCCAGTGCGTTTCTTTTTCATCGTCGAGCAGGAAGTTCAGGAATACCAGCAACAGGAACATACCGCCGAAGGCCGCCACTTCCGCATGGTGGGCCGTCAGGTGCGCCGAGTAGGCCTTGGGATCGGACAGCGCCAGGTTCCACACTTCGATGATGCCCAGGTCGGCAGCTTGCGCCACGATGACCAGCGGGAACAGCAAGCGCATACCGAACACGGCGATGATGATACCGACGCCGAGGAACAGCTTTTGCCAGTAATCGTCCCAGGTCTTGAGCACGGAGGCGTTCACGACCGCGTTATCGAACGACAGCGACACTTCCATGATACCGAGGATGGCCGCCACGCCCAGGGCCGTGAACATGCCGCTCACGCCGTGGTGCTGGTAGCCCCACCATCCGGCTACCACAAGGCAGACGAAGGTGACGAGGAATGAAATTCTGAAATGCTTCATAAGCGGGTTTTCCCTTTACTGTTATTGTTGATGCATGCAGTGTATCCCTAAGCAACACTTTTAAAAATAGGAGATAATCTGACTATTACTTCTGAAAAACCGAAGCATGAAAAATACTGGAATGAATTTTCGCCACCTGTACTACTTCTGGGTGGTGGCCAAGGAAGGCGGCGTCACGCGCGCCGCCGAGCGCCTGGGACTGGCGATCCAGACCATCAGCACCCAGCTCACCCAGCTCGAGCAATCGATCGGCAAGGCCCTGTTCATGCAGCAGGGCCGCGGCCTGCAGCTGACCGAGGCCGGGCGCCTGGCGCTGGCCTACGCCGACCAGATCTTCCTGCTGGGCGAACAGTTGCAGGAAGCGCTGGGCGAGGCCGACAGCGGGCGCACCCGGCTCACCGTCGGCATTTCCGATTCCCTGCCCAAGCTGACCGCGTTCCGCCTGCTGGAGGCGACCCTGCACCTGGCCACGCCGGTGCGCCTGGTGTGCTACGAAGACCAGTTCGAGGCCCTGCTGGCCGACCTGGCCCTGCACAAGCTGGACGTGGTGCTGACCGACCGCGCGGTGCGCTCGGGCACCACCCTGCGCGTGTTCAGCCACATGCTGTTCGAGAGCGACACCATCGTGGTCGGCACGCCGGCCCTGGCGGGGGCCTACGCCGAAGGCTTTCCGGGCAATCTGAACGGCGCCCCGTTCCTGCTGCCGACCCGCAACAACGCCTTGCGCGGACGCATCGACGAATGGTTCGAGCTGCACAATGTGCGCCCCGATGTGGTCGGCGAATTCGAGGACAACGCCCTGCTCAACACTTTCGGACGGCGCGGCGCCGGCCTGTTTTTCGCGCCGGCGGCCCTGGCCACCGACCTGGCCGACCAGTTCGGGGCGGTGCTGGCCGGCCACGTGCCGCAGGTGCGCGAGCACGTCTACGCCATCTCGAACGAACGCAAAATCAAGCATCCCGCGGTCGAAGCGATCCTGTCGGCCGTGCATCAGGGTGTGTTCAGCACGCCATGAACGGTACAATGTCCATCCCGGTCCCCTGTGGCCAAGCGAAAAACTAACACCACTCTCTATGCAAAATGCCTTACTGGTCCTGCTCGCCCTGTTCCTGGTCGCGCTCAATGGCTTTTTCGTGGCCGCCGAATTCGGCATCGTCACACTCCGAAAAACCCGCGTGCGCGCCATCGCCAAGAGCCAGGGCCTGCGCGGGCGCCTGCTGGGCAAGGTCCACGGCCAGCTCGACGCCTACCTGTCGGCCTGCCAGCTGGGCATCACCCTTGCCTCGCTGGGCCTGGGCTGGGTGGGCGAACCGGCCTTTGCCAGCATCCTCGAACCCGTGTTCGGCATGATCGGCATCGATTCCGAGAAAATCATCCATACGGTATCGTTCGTGGTCGCCTTCAGCGTGATTTCCTTCCTGCACATCGTGGTCGGCGAGCTGGCGCCGAAATCGCTGGCGATCCGCAATCCGGAAGTGGTCGGCCTGTGGACCGCGCCGGCGCTGTACGTGTTCTACTGGTCGATGTACCCCGCCATTTACGTGCTCAACGGCAGCGCCAACATGGTGCTGCGCCTGGCGGGCCTGTCCGGTCCGGGCGGGCATGACGCGCACTATTCCACCGATGAACTCAAGCTGATCCTGCGCACCAGCCAGCCCGGCGAAAAATTCACCCGCGACGAGCGCCACATCCTGGCCCAGTCGCTCGACTTCAGCCAGCTGTCGGTGGCCGACCTGATGCGTCCGATCAATGAAGTCATCGCCCTGCACGCCAGCAAATCGCTGCAAGACAATTTGCAGACCGTGGTGAGAAACCGTTTCAGCCGCTATCCCTACTTCGATACCAATGGCGAAGACGTGCTCGGCGTGATTCACCTGAAGGATTTGTTTTTCGCCCAGCAGGCCGGGCGTCCGATCAAGGACCTGAACCAGTTCCTGCGTCCGGTCGAAACGATGTCGGCGCGCACCCCGGCGCAGCAAATGTTCCGCCGTTTCCGCGACGGTGCGCCGCACTTTGCGCTGATCGGTGAAAAGGGCAAGCGCCCGGTCGGCTTCATCACGCTCGACAACCTGCTCGGCGCCATGGTCGGTGAAATCCGCGACGAATTCCGCCTCAACGAAAACGATTGGCTGCGCCAGCCGGACGGCACCCTGATCGGCAAGGCCAGCCTGCCGATCTTCTCGCTCGAACGCATTCTCGGCATCGATATCGATAACGAGACGCTGGGACTGGATGAAGTGGAATCGGTGGGTGGTTTGCTGATGGTCAAGCTGGGTGACATTCCCAAGCAGGGCCAGCGGATTGAATTCCCCCACTTCGACATCGTGGTCAAGAAGATGAACGGTCCGCGCATTGTGCTGATCAAGGTAATCCCGCAGATCGAGCGCACGATCGACACGGACGAGCAGGACTAGGCACACTGCCCCGGAGGCAGGACTGAGGTCGGAAGCGTCGTCATTCCCGCGGCGGGAATCCAAGGCTCCGTCGCTTAGCAAAGATGCCTTGGATTCCCGCCTGCGCGGGAAGGACGGTTTTGAAATTCATGGTCAGAAAACCGCTGAACCTAACGCCATCGAGTCGAGAGACCAGTTCCTGGAGAGACGGGAAGTCATCTGCCAATGGCAGAAATGACAGAGCTAAGTTTCGAGGCTACAAGGTCTTAATCGAACGGCACTCACCACCGGGTGGGAATCTGCCTAGACGTCGTTGACGACCGCCGGCTCGATGCCGGTCCATTCACGCATCAGCGAGTAACCCACCGCCAGCAGGGTCGGGCCGATGAACAGGCCGACAAAACCGAAGGCCAGCACCCCGCCCAATACGCCCAACAACACCAGCAGGAACGGCAGGCTGCTGCCGCGGCTGATCAGCATCGGCTTGACCACGTTGTCGACGCCGCTGATGAGCACCAATCCCCACACCACCATGAAGATGGCCCAGCCGGTCTGGCCCTGGTTGAACAGCCAGATCGCCGCCCCGCCCCAGATGATCGGCGGGCCGACCGGCACCAGCGACATGACGAAGGTGGCCACGGCCAGCAGCGGCACCGCCGGCACCCCGGCAATCACGAACCCGATGGCGGCCACCAGCGCCTGCGCCAGCGCCGTTCCCAGCAAACCGTACATGACGCCGCGCACGGTCTGGCTGACGGTGCTGGCGATCCTCTGCGCGCGCTCGCCGATGATGCGGTCCATGGCCACGCCGATGGCAATGAGCAAAGTGTGGCCATCGCGGTACAGGAAGAAACTGACGAACGCGGCCAGGCTCATCTGCGCGACGCCGGCGCCAAGCACGATGCCGCCGCCCAGCAGGTAATGGCGCGCCGGCTCCAGCAGGCGCTGGGCCAGTGCCATCATCTGCTCGCGGCTCGACACCAGATTGCCCACGTAGGTGTACAGCGTTTCGCCGACCAGAGGAATCTGGCGCAGCCAGGCCGGCGGCTCGACGTGGCCGGTGGCCACGGCGGTTTTGAGCTGGTCGTAAAAGCGCCCGATATCGTCGGCCAGGTTGTAGGCGACCAGCGCGATCGGCAGGATCACCAGGCAGGTCAGGGTCAAGGTCAGGGTCAGCGCGGCCAGGGTACGGCGTCCGCGCATGCGCCCCAGCACGTACAGGTAGATCGGCCAGGAAGAGATCACGATGGCGGCGGCGAACAGGATCGCCGCCAGGAATGGCCGCAGCACGTACAGGCAACCGATGGTGAGCAGCGCGATGGCGCCCATGTAGGCGTAATTCTTGCTGCCGCGTTCCTGTTCCATGGTCGCCCCGTCAGGTAAGTAGGTGGATCAGTCGAGCAATTGTTTGATGTCGTGCACGATCGGGCCCGGACCCTTGCCATGACGCACGAACAGCCGGACCTTGCCGTTGCGGTCGAATACATAGCTGGCCGCGGTGTGGTCCATCGAATAGCTGCCCTCGGCCTTGCCGTCGACCTTGGCGTAGAACACCTTGAATTCCTTGGCGACCTTGGCGGTGGCTTCGGCGTCGCCGTACAGGCCGAGGAAGCGCGGGTCGAACGCCGGCACGTACTGGGCCAGCAACTCCCTGGTGTCGCGCGCGGGGTCGATGGTGACGAACAGCACCTGCACCTGGTCGGCCTTGGGACCGAGTTCCTTCATCACCGCCGCCATTTCGGCCATGGTGGTCGGGCACACGTCCGGACACTGGGTAAAGCCGAAAAACATCACCACCACCTTGCCCTTGAAGTCGGCCAGGGTGCGCGGCTTGCCGTTGTGGTCGGTCAGCGCGAATTCGCGCGCGTACGGCAAGCCGGTCAGGTCGGTGTTCTGGAAACTAAGCGGCTTGGCGGCCGGTTTGTCGCACGCGGCCAGCAGCAGGCCCAGCGCGCACAGGGCGAGCAATTTTTTGATCATAATTTGACGTAGTGGTCGAGCAGCAAGGCAGCAAACAGCAGCGACAGGTAAATGATGGACCAGGTGAACGCCTTGCGCGCCACCTGGTCGGAATAGTGGCGGTACACCTGCCAGCCATGCCACAGGAACACGGCATTGAGCACCACGGCCGAGGCCAGGTAGATGTGTCCGCTCATGCGCACCGCGTACGGCAGCAGCGTGGTGGCCGCCAGCGCGATCGAATACAGCCAGACGTGGAAACCGGTGAAGTTCATGCCGTGCGTGACCGGCAGCATCGGCAAACCGGAGCGCGCATAGTCGTCGCGCCGGTACATGGCCAGCGCCCAGAAGTGCGGCGGGGTCCACACGAAAATGATCAGCACCAGCAGCCAGGCTTGCATCGGCACGTCGTTGGCGACCGCGGCCCAGCCGAGCGCCGGCGGCATGGCGCCCGACAGGCCGCCGATGACGATGTTTTGCGGCGTGGCCGGTTTCAGGATCATGGTGTAGATGACGGCGTAGCCGACAAAGGTCACGAAGGTGAGCCACATGGTCAGCGGATTGACCATCGTGTACAGCACGGCCATGCCGGCGCCGCCGATGATGGCCGAAAAGATCATGGTCTGGGTCTTGGTCAGCTCGCCCATGGCGGTGGCGCGGCGCGCGGTGCGCGCCATGCGCGCATCGATCTCGGCTTCGAGCAGGCAGTTGACGGCGAACGCGGCGCCGGCCAGCAGCCAGATGCCGACCGTGGCCGGCACCAGGATGCGCCAGTTGGGCATGCCTTCGGTGGCCAGCAGCATGCCGATCACGGCGCAGAACACGGCCAGCTGGGTGACTCTCGGTTTGGTCAGCGCCCAGTACTGGGCGGCGCGGTTGGCGGTTTTGTGTGTTGCGGTCTGGGTTGTCATTGGTGGTGGCTTGCTTGCAGTACCGGGCCGGAGGGGTACTTGATCTTGTAGTTTAACATGGTCACCATCAGCACCAGCAGCGCGGCGCCGGCGTTATGCAGCACGGCGATGGTCAGCGGGAAGTTCAGGTAGACGGTGGCGATGCCGGTCGCGGCCTGGACGGCGAGCACGAGGGCGATCCCGCGCGCATGCCTGGCCACGCCCGGATGGGCGCGCGCGCGCCACGCCGCCAGGCCCAGCACGGCCAGCACGACGAAGGCGAAGTTGCGGTGCACCCAGTGGATCGCGGTCAGGGCGGAGAACGGCAGGTAGTGGCCGGCCGCGGTCTTGCCCAGCTCGCGCCACAGGGTAAAGCCATGCTCGAAGTCCATCTCGGGCACCAGGTTGCCGTTGCAAAGTGGGAAATCAAGGCAGGCCAGGGTGGCGTAGTTGGTGCTGACCCAGCCGCCCAGGGCGATCTGGATCGTCAGTACCACGGCGGCGGCCAGCGCCAGGCGGCACAGCATGGTGGGCGCGCCGGCGGCCGGCGCGGTAAAGCGCCCATGGGCCAGCGCGGCGGCGCGGTTCTGGCGCGCACCCAGCCACACCAGCATCGACAGCAAGCCCATGCCCAGCAGCAGGTGGATGGTGACGATGACCGGCTGCAGCTTGAGCGTCACGGTCCAGGCGCCAAAGGCGCCCTGGATCAGCACGAACACGAACAGCGCCGTCGGCAGGCCGGGCGCGAACTCGGCGCGGCGCGTCTTGCGCCACTGAACCCAGGCGGTTCCCATCAGCGCCACGATCAGCACGCCAATGCCCATCGCCAGGTAGCGGTGGATCATTTCGATCCAGGCCTTGACCACGGTCACGGGGCCGGTCGGCATCAAAGTTTCGGCGGCGACGATCTCGGCATGCGCGAGGAAGGGATTGGCGGCGCCATAGCAGCCCGGCCAGTCCGGGCAGCCCAGGCCCGAATCGGTCAGGCGCGTGAAGGCGCCGAAGACGATCAGGTCGAACGTGAGGAACACCGTGACCCAGACCAGCTTGCGGTATTTATTGGGGTCGGACGACATCCAGACCATCGCCAGCGGCAGGCAGGCCGCCAGCAGGCCGATCAACCCCAGTTGCACCATGGACGAGAGCTGCATCGCTTAACCGATCGCGGAAGCTTTGAGCAGCTTGTACATGTCCTTCTTCACCTTGGCCGGATCAGGCTGCTTTGGGAAGCGCATCATCAGGTGACCCATCGGGTCGATCAGGTACATGTGCTCGTCCACCTTGCCGCCCGGCTCGACCGGCAGCCAGGACGTCACGGCCGCGGCCGGCACGCGCAGCATGCGGGTGCCGTCGACCACGCGCATGAGCATGGTGTCGATCGGGGTCGCGTCCGTGACCAGCCAGACGCGCTCGATGCGCTCCATTTCCTTGCCCTGCATCAGGCGCAGCTGGCGCATCGCGACCAGCTGGTCGCGGCAGGCTTGCGGGCACTCGCCCGGACCGACCTGCAGCATGATCCATTTACCTTTGTAGGCGTCGAGCGCGATCGGCTTGCCGTCGAGCGTGGTGATGCCCATTGCCGGCGGGATCGGGTACTTTTGCGGCTCGATCAGGGTCCCGTAGTTGGTGCGCCCGGTCGGCTTGATCACGTAATAAGTCAGGTAGGAAAACAGCATCGGCGCCGCGCACACGAAGACCACGGCCAGCAGTTTCCAGCGGCCGCTCCATTGACTTGCTTTAGTCGTTTTGTTTAGTTCCACGTTGAAATCCTGTAATCACGAAAAAGAGCAGCGCCATGACCGCCAGCGCATACCATTGAAATGCATAACCCTGGTGTTTTTCCACGTTCAGGGAGGGGGCCGGCCAGTTGCGCACCAGCTTGTCGCCGGCCGGCGCCGGGCCGCTTTGCTCGATAAAAAAGGGCTGCACCGCCAGCTTGCTCGCTTGCGCGAACTCGGCCGGCGTCAGGTTTTGCAGGATGGCCTTGGGCGCGACCGGCGCCGCCGTTCCGAGCTGCATCACCTTGCCCATGCCTGCGCGCGCCAGGCCCGTGACGGTCACCGTGCCCGCCGGCGTATCGAACTCCGGCAAGCGGTCGTACTGGCCGGTGTAGCGCGGCAGCCAGCCGCGCGCCACCAGCACGTGCATATCAGTACCATCGATGCGCAGCGGCATCAGCAGGTAAAAGCCGGCCTTGCCTTCTTGCGGACGGTTGTTCAGGAACAGCGGCCAGTCGCGCACAAAGGTGCCGGTGACGGTGACCGGGCGCAGCTCGACCTGGGCGGGCGTGAGCGGGGCCGCGCCGAGCACCAGCGGGGCGGCCCCGGCGCGCGCCGTGATGGCCTGCTGCAGACCGATTTTCTCGGCGGCGCGCCCATCCTGCCAGCGCCCCAGGGCGATGCCGAGCGCCACCAGCAGCACCGTGGCCACGAAGGGGATCGCCCGAAACCGGAAGCGGATACGCATTACAATGGTGCCTTACTCAAAAAATTCGAGCTCATTATGAAAATCCTCGTCGCTATTGCCTTCATCCTGATTATCGGAAGCCTGGGCTCTGCCCTGTTCTTCCTGATGCGCGACAAGGGCAAGAGCAACCGCACGGTACACGCGCTGGCGATGCGCGTGGGCCTGTCGATTACCCTGTTCCTGGTGCTGCTGGGCAGCTACAAGATGGGCTGGATCGCGCCGACCGGCATTCGCTGACGCTGAGCGGCCCTCAGCCCGTCAAGGTTATTCCCAACCGCAAAAAACCGGGGACAGGCCACCGCTTGGTGGACTGTCCCCGGTTTTTCTTGTTCTAAACCTGCCGGAGGGCGCACCCCCCGCTGCATGCCGCCATTTACAGCCAGTAGACGACGATGTACAGGCCGAGCCAGACGACGTCGACAAAGTGCCAGTACCAGGCGGCGCCTTCGAAGCCGAAGTGGTTCTCGGCGGTGAAGTGGCCCTTCATGACGCGGTACAGGATCACCGACAGCATGATCGCGCCGAGCGTCACGTGGAAACCGTGGAAACCGGTCAGCAGGTAAAAGATCGAACCGTAGATGCCCGAGGTCAGTTTCAGGTTCAGGTCGCTGTAAGCGTGCATGTACTCGTAGGCCTGGAAGCCCATGAAGACGAAGCCGAGCAAGATGGTGGCGGCGAGCCAGAACGCGGTCTTGGCACGGTGGCCGGCGCGCAGGGCGTGGTGCGAAATGGTCAGCGTTACGCCCGACAGCAGCAGCAGCGCGGTGTTGATGGTCGGGATCGGGAACGGACCCATGGTCGTGAAGCTGTCGATGGTGCCGGCCGGGCTGGCGCCGCCCCACTGGGCCGCGAAATCAGGCCAGATGATCTTGTGATCGAGGTCGCCCAGCCACGGCATGGTGATGGTGCGCGCGTAGAACAGGGCGCCGAAGAACGCGCCGAAAAACATGATTTCGGAGAAGATGAACCAGCTCATCGACCAGCGGAACGACAGATCGATGCGCTTGCCGTACTGGCCCGCTTCGGATTCGCCGATGGCGTCGCCGAACCAGAAGTACATGACCAGCAAGGTCGCCAGGATGCCGGCGATATTGACCGCCGGGCCCCACGATACGTCATTGACCCAGGCTGAAGCGCCGATCATCGTGACGAGCAGCGACAAGCCGGCGGCCATCGGCCATTTGGACGGGCCCGGCACAAAATAATACGGTGCGGCGGCGTGTGGTGAACTCATCTTCATCTCCTAAATCAAACTGTATGCGGTGAATTTATTGCTAATTTGTAAAAACTTAATCGGGCGGCTGATTTTACGACACGGCAAATTTCACCAATGCCACCAGCACGCCAATGAACAACATCACCCCAATCAATCCGGCGAAAACCACATGCACCGGATTCAGGCTGGCCGAATCTTTTTCGTAATCGCTGCGCTTGCGGATGCCCAGGAAAGACCAGAACACCGCTTTCATCGTGGCGCCGAAAGACGCCTTGTGCTCGTTGCCTTGCTTCACATCCGTCATGGCGGCCCTTACTTTGCTGCCTGGGTACCGGCAATCTCGAAAAACGTGTACGACAAGGTCATCGTCTTCACGTTGCGCGGCAGGGCCGGATCGATGTAGAACACCACCGGCATCTGCTTCGCTTCATTCGCCTTCAAGGTCTGCTGCTTGAAGCAGAAGCACTCGACTTTTTTAAAGTGCTGCATCACCAGTTGCGGCGCGAAGCTGGGAATCGCCTGCGCCTGCACAGTCCGGTTCTGCGTATTGACCACCTCGTACAGCACGGTGGTCAGCTCGCCCGGATGGACCTCGATCGAACTCGTGGTCGGGCGGAAACGCCACGGACCCTGCGAATTGCCATCGAACTCGATCGTGATCTTGCGCGATGTATCGATCTGGGTATTCTTGTCGTACTTCACCGTGCCATCGGACTGGGTCAGTACGTTGATTCCCAGCATTTCGCACAAGTGCTTGTACACGGGAATCAGGGCGTAGCCGAAACCGAACATGATCACCGCCACGACCAGCAGCTTGCCGAGCATGGTGCGATTGAGCTTGAGCTTTCCGGATTCTTCAGTCGCCACGTCAGCTCACAGCCAAATACGTTTGATAAATACCATGGCAAAGAAAAATGCCGCCAGCACGGCCAGGATCAGGCCGGTTCTTGCATTGTTCGGTTTTTTTGGATCAGACATGGCGTTCCACTTACAAGTTCAGTGGCGCGGGCAGCAATTCGCTGTCCGCGCCGCTGTATGACTTTACCGTTACTTCACCGTCGGCGGTGTTTCGAAGGTGTGGAACGGTGCCGGGCTCGGCACGGTCCACTCCAGGCCTTCAGCGCCATCCCATGGCTTGTCGGCCGCCTTGGCACCGCCACGAATGGTCGGCAGGATCACGCAGAACAGGAAGTACACCTGCGACAGGCCGAAACCGAACGCGCCGATGGTGGCGATCGTGTTGAAGTCGGTGAACTGCGCCGGGTAATCCGCGTAGCGGCGCGGCATCCCCGCCAGACCCAGGAAATGCATCGGGAAGAAAGTGATGTTAAACGTGATCAGCGACAGCCAGAAGTGCATCTTGCCGCGGAATTCGCTGTACATGTGGCCAGTCCACTTCGGCGACCAGTAGTAGAAACCGGCGAACAGGGCGAACAGGGAACCAGCCACCAGCACGTAGTGGAAGTGGGCCACGACGTAGTAAGTATCTTGCAGCTGGATGTCGATCGGGGTCACGGCCAGGATCAGGCCGGTGAAACCACCCATGGTGAACACGAAGATGAAGCCGACCGAGAACAGCATCGGGGTCTCGAACGTCATCGAACCCTTCCACATCGTGGCGATCCAGTTGAACACTTTGACGCCGGTCGGCACTGCGATCAGCATGGTTGCATACATGAAGAACAGCTGGCTGGTCACTGGCATGCCGGTGGTGAACATGTGGTGAGCCCAGACGATGAACGACAGAATCGCGATCGACGCGGTAGCGTAGACCATCGAGGCATAGCCGAACAGCGGCTTGCGGGCAAACGCCGGCAGGATCTGCGACACGATACCGAACGCAGGCAGAATCATGATGTACACCTCGGGGTGACCGAAGAACCAGAAGATGTGCTGGTACATGACCGGGTCGCCGCCGCCGGCAGCGTTAAAGAACGAAGTGCCGAAGTGACGGTCGGTCAGGGTCATGGTGATCGCGCCAGCCAGCACAGGCATCACGGCGATCAGCAGGTAGGCGGTGATCAGCCAGGTCCAGCAGAACATCGGCATTTTCATCAGGGTCATGCCCGGAGCGCGCATGTTCAGGATGGTGACGATGATGTTGATCGAACCCATGATCGACGATGCGCCCATCAGGTGCATCGCGAAAATCGCCATGTCCATGCCGGGGCCCATCTGGGTCGACAGCGGAGCGTACAGGGTCCAGCCGGCAGCGGTTGCGCCGCCAGGCACCAGGAACGAGGTCGCCAGCAGGATTGCCGCGGGCGGCAGCAGCCAGAACGAGAAGTTGTTCATCCGTGCGAACGCCATGTCGGAAGCGCCCACCTGCAGCGGGATCATCCAGTTGGCGAAACCGACGAAGGCCGGCATGATCGCGCCGAACACCATCACCAGACCGTGCATCGTGGTCAGCTGGTTAAAGAACTCGGGCTGGAAGAATTGCAGGCCCGGTTTGAACAGTTCGGTACGGATCATCAGCGCCAGCACGCCGCCGGAAAGCAGCATGATGAGCGAGAACCACAGGTACAGGGTACCGATATCCTTGTGATTGGTGGCGAACAGCCAGCGGGTCATCCCCGTCGGGTGATCGTGGCTATGATCGTGATCATGGCCGTGTGCGTGATCTAGTGTGCTTGTGCTCATAACTTACTCCCGATTACTTGTTACGTGCAGCCAGGACTTCGGCTGGTTGAACGATATTTTCCGTTGCCTTGTTCGACCAGTTGTTGCGGGTGTAAGTAATCACCGCAGCAATATCAGAATCCGACAATTGTTTCCAGCCTGGCATTTCGGTCGGGTACTTGCCCGACTTCTGGCCGTGCAGCAGCACATTGATCTGTTCCGCTTTCGCGCCCAGAACGACCGGCGAGGCATCGAGCGCGGCGAACGCGTTCGGCACACCCTTGCCGTTGGCCTGGTGGCAGACCACGCAATTGGTGGTGTAGACTTTTTCGCCTTTGACTTTCAGTTCATCGATGGTCCACACTTTCGATGGATCGTCGGCCAGGGCAGCCATTTTCTTCTTCTCGCCTTCGACCCACTTGGTGTAGTCGGCGTCGGAGACGACATTGACCACGATCGGCATGAAGGCGTGTTCTTTACCGCACAGCTCGGCGCACTGGCCGCGGTAGACACCGATCTGCTCGGCCTTGAACCAGGTATCGCGCACGAAACCGGGAATCGCATCCTGCTTGACGCCGAAGGCCGGGATCATCCAGGCGTGGATGACGTCGTTGGCGGTCAGGACGATACGGATCTTCTTGTTGACCGGCACGTAGATTTCATTGTCGACTTCCATCAGGTAGTTGACGCCGCGCGCTTCGGTCGGCTCAACACCTGGCGCACCGACTTGCGAACGCGGGGTTTTCAGGTTCGACAGGAAGGAAATGCCTTCGCCCTCGCCCTTCAGGTAGTCGTAGCCCCATTTCCACTGCATGCCGGTGGCTTTGATGGTGATGTCGGCGTTGGAGGTATCTTTCATCGCTACCACGGTCTTGGTCGCTGGCAGCGCCATCACGATCACGATCAGGAAAGGGACGACGGTCCAGGCGATCTCGACAGCGGTCGATTCGTGGAAGGTGGCCGGCTTGTGGCCCAGCGAACGGCGGTGCTTGAAGACCGAATAGAACATCACGCCGAACACCGCGACGAAGATCACCATACAGACGATCATCATCCAGGTGTGCAGGTCGTTGATTTCCGACGCAATCTTCGTCACTGGCATTTGCAGGTTCAGCTGGTATTCCACCGGACGTCCCTCCACCGGTGCAGCCAGCGCAGGGATGCTGGCCGAAATTGCCAGACCGAACATCAAGGCCTGAAGTCGCTTTGCATATGTCATGTTTTCCCCAACCACCCAAAAATAAAAATATTTTTTCTACGCCGAAGCATCCTGATCGGATCCCGGCGCTCCGAAACCATCGCACAAAAAGGGCCCATACCGTCCCGGCGCGCTCACGGCACGGCGGACCCGACTGGAACCCTGACATCGGCCATAGGTGAACAAAGCACACTGATGAACGCTGACTTGCTATCGCTTTCGACTGCTGCACCGCTGAACAAACACCGGGATTTCCCGCCTTGAACAACACAGTCGACAAAATTAGTCGTTGATTATACTCAAGGATAGCCCCCCTCATCAAGGGAAAATCCTCCCGTAACGGGTCAGCCGTCGCCTGTTTGCCCCGCTTTGACGGCCCTTTTGTACCATGTCTGGTACAAGTGGCAAGCCCGCACCTAAAACGCTTGACGAACCATCAGCGCCCCTTGCGCGGCTCAAAGCGGATGATCGCCTCGCCAGCGGCGGTCACGCGCGGCGCCGGACGGAAGGCGTGGCCGTAGATGACCTCGAAGGTCAGGCCCAGCTTGCCGTCGGCGCGGCGCTGCCGCTCCAGCGCCGCCAGCATGCGCTGCCAGGCCGCGCGCCCGAACAGGCCGCGCCGGCGCGTGGCGAGCGGATTGCCGCCCAGCGCGCGGGCGTCGGCCAGCAGGGCGGCGGCCGTATCGTAGGTGACCGTAATGACTTCCATGTCCATGACCGGGGTGGAAAACCCGGCCTCCACCAACTGGTCGCCGAAGTCGTGCATGTCCACAAAAGGCAGCACGTGCGGGGTGGGGCCGGTCCCGGCGTCGGCCTCGGCGAACGCCGTGCGCAGCTCGCGCAGGGTGTCCGGGCCAAAATTGGAAAACATCAGCAAGCCATCTTGGCGCAGCACCCGGCGCCATTCCGCGAACACGCGGTCGGGCTGGGGATGCCAGTGCAAGGCCAGGTTGGACCACACCAGGTCGACCGAGTTCGGTCCGAACGGCAAACTGCCGAAATCGCCGCACAGCAGATCGACCCCGGCCTTGCCCGGCAACAGCCGGCTGAGCATCTGGTTCAGCGATTTGAGGGCCGAGGCCGGCGTTTTGGCCGCCTCGATCATGGCGGCGGCCGCGTCGAGCCCGACGATGTGGGCGGCGGGATAATCTTTTTGCAACAACGCCAGGTCGGCGCCGCTGCCGCAGCCGGCGTCGAGCACGCGCTTGGGCGCCACCTTGACCAGCATCAGGCGCTCATGCATGCGGGCGGCGATCTCGCGCCGCAGGAAATCGGACCGTTCCACGCGCTGCGGACGCGAGAACAGGGTACGCACGCGCGCCAGGTCGATCGGCGCGCTCAGGGTATCGGTAGCCATGGAGGGTAAAATCAGCTGAGATGAGATAATGCCGGCAGTGTACCCGTTTGCCGTATTCCCGTTTGCCGCATTCCCATTTTGAAAGGGCAGTCCGATGAGCGCGTGGCCGCAGCGCGACACCATGGCAGGCATGCTGCGCGCGCTGCTGCCCTCCACCTGCGCCCTGTGCGGGGAAGCGGCCGACGCCGCCGTGTGTGCGCCCTGCGCGCGCCAGTTCGTGGCCGCCGGCGCGGCGCGCTGCCGCCGCTGCGCCAATCCGCTCGGCGGCGCCGACGCCGGCCTGGCCTGCGGTGCCTGCCTGGCCGATGCGCCGGCCTACGACGCTACCGTGGCGGCAAGCGACTACGCCAGTCCGCTCGACCAGCTGGTCCTGCGGCTCAAGTTCGGCGGCGCCCTCGCGCTGGCGCCCTGGTGCGCGCGCACGCTGCACGCGGCGGTGCTGGCCGCGCCCGGCTTCGCGCTGCCCGAGCTTCTGTGTCCGGTGCCGCTGGGGCCGGCGCGGCTGAGCGAGCGCGGCTACAACCAGGCGCTCGAAATTGCCCGGCCGCTATCGACGCTGCTGGGCATCGCCCTGCAGCCGCGGCTGACGCTGCGCCGGTTCGACACGCCGGCGCAATCGGGCGCGACGGCGCTGGAGCGCAAGAACAATATGCGCCATGCATTTCTGGTGGCGCCGGACATGCTGGCGCAGGTGCGCGGGCGCCACATCGGCGTGGTCGACGACGTCATGACCAGCGGGCATACACTGAATGCGCTGGCGGCCACGCTCAAGCGCTTCGGCGCCGCGCGCGTGAGCAACCTGGTGTTTGCGCGCACGCCGCCGCACTGACTTTACAAAAGGAGAATGACTTGTTCCACGTCGTACTGGTAGAACCCGAAATCCCGCCGAACACCGGCAATATCATCCGCCTGTGCGCCAACACGGGTGCGCAGCTGCACCTGATCGAACCGCTGGGTTTCCCGCTGGACGATGCCAAGATGAAGCGCGCCGGGCTCGACTACCACGATTACGCCACCATGAAGGTCCACAAGAACTGGGAAGCGTACCTGAGCGATTGCCAGCCCGACCCGGCGCGCATGTTCGCGCTGACCACGCACGGCTCGTCGCCGTTCGCCGAAGCAAAGTTCCTGCCGGGCGACGTCTTCGTGTTCGGCGCCGAAACGCGCGGCCTGGCGCCCGCACTGCGCGAATCGTTCGCGCCAGCACAGCGCATCCGCCTGCCGATGCGCCCGGACAACCGCAGCCTGAATTTATCGAACACGGTGGCCGTGGTGGTGTTCGAGGCATGGCGCCAGAACGGCTACGCCGGCGGCGCCTGAGAAATTGCCGCACGATTGCATCAGTCCGGCAAAAATTTCCGCGAAGCCTTACTATCATGACATCAGCGTTCCCCTGTCCGCTCCGTCATGATCAAGCTCCAGCTCCTGCTGCGCGATCCCGCCCGCGATCGCAGCGACGACCCCGCCCTGTGCGCCTTGCTCGAGGCGCACGGCATGCACGTGACCGCCTGCGGCATGGCCACCATCTCGGCTGAAACCTCGCTGGCCGACGCAGAAAATTTATTCGGACCAATTCCAAATGTAAGGGCTGGGTTCGCATCCGATGTAACATCCACACCGGCACTCGCGATTCCGGCGGATCTGGAACACGCCGTCAGCCTGATTACCATCGCTCCACGCCATGCGGCGACGAGCCAACCTACCTAGGGGGAATCCATGCAGCCTTTCAAACCCAGCCCGCCCCGCCCTGCCGTCAATGAGCCGGCGCCGCCGCAGGAACAGCTGCGCATCGCCATCACCTTCAAGGGCCGTGCCAATACCGGTCCGACCAAGCTGGCGGCGCGCCTGTCGTCGCGCAGCATTCTCAGCTTCGAGCCCGCCCCGGGCGAAATGGAAACGGCGATCGAAGCGCTGCGCCAGCGCGGCTTCATCGTCTCCGGACGCGGGCGCATGACGGTATCGGTGCGCGGTACCGTGGCCCAGTTCGAGGAAGTGTTCGGCACGCGCCTGACCCCGTTCAACCTGAGCCCGAAGCAAAGCTATTCGAGCGACCGCGTGTTCTACCCGGCCAAGGGCGCTCCATGGAATCCCGATCCCGCCCTCTCGGCGCTGATCGATGACGCTTATATCCAGTGGCCCCACATCTACCTGGCCGACCCGGGCGCCAGCGCGCGTCCGCCGGCGGTCGGCTATTACCACCTCGACGTGCTCAAGGATGTGCCGGCCAAGCTCAACGCGGCTCACATCCACAAGGAACGCCACCACGGCGAAGGCATCCGGGTGGCCATGATCGATACCGGCTTCGACCATTCGCATCCCTTCTTCACGCGCAACGGCTTCACTTCCTCGGTGGTGCTGGCGCCCTCGGCCACCAACCGCCACACCGATCCGGGCAGCCACGGCACGGGCGAGTCGGCCAATGTGTTCGCGGTGGCACCGAAAGTGACCTTCATCGGCGTCAAGCTGGGCGACGATGCCGATCCGAACGGCGGCGCCAGCATCCTCGAAGGCTTCCAGGAAGCGCTCAAGCACAAGCCGCACGTTATTACCGTGAGCATGTGCTACGACTTGCGCGACAACAATGGCACCTCCGAACTGAAGGAATTGCCGAACGGCCTGAAACCGCTGGAAGCGGAAATCCAGGCGGCGATTGCCAGCGGCATCGTGGTGGTGTTTTCTGCAGGCAACGGCCACTACGCTTTCCCGGCCTCGATGCCGGAAGTGCTCAGCGTCGGCGGCACCTTCGTGGCCGAAGACGGCGCCATGAAAGCGTCCGATTACGCGTCGGCCTTTACCAGCGGCATCTATTCAGGCCGCCACGTGCCCGATGTGTGCGGCCTGGTCGGCATGCTGCCCAATGCCGACTACATCATGCTGCCGGTCCCGCCCGGGGCCGACATCGATACCGGCAACGCCGAGCATGACGGCACCACCGCCGGCGACGGCTGGGCCGTGTTCAGCGGCACCTCGGCCTCGGCCCCGCAAATCGCGGCCGTGTGCGCCCTGCTGCTGCAGAAAAACCCCAAGCTCACGCCCGCCGAGATCAAGGCGCTGCTGGTGCGCACCGCGATCGATGTGCGCGACGGCTCGGCCAGCCCCTCCAGCGATCCGGAAGGCAAGGGCATCAAGGCCGGACCGGGCATCGATGGCGCCACCGGGGCCGGCCTGGTCGACGCCTTCGCCGCTTGGCAGCAGGCGTAGCGATGGAGTCGGCAAGCGAAGTACGGGTTGGGCTGATCGGCTACGGCTTTTCCGGAGCCACCTTCCAGGCGCCGCTGATTGCCTCGGTGCCGGGACTGCGCCTGACCCGCGTGTGCTCCAGCCAGAGCGAGCGCGTGCTGCGCGACTTTCCGGATGTCGAGGTAGTGGCCGACCCGGCCGAACTGATGGCCTCGGGCGAAGTCGATCTGGTGGTGGTCGCCACCGCCAACGCCAGCCATGCGCCGCTGGCCAGGCAGGCGCTGCTGGCCGGCAAGCACGTGGTGGTGGAAAAACCGTTTACCATCACCCTCGACGAAGGCGCCGAGCTCATTGCGCTGGCCGAACAGCGGCAGCTGCACCTGAGCGTGTTCCACAACCGGCGCTGGGACAGCGATTTCCTGACCCTGCGCCAGACCATCGATGCGGGCCTGCTCGGGCCCATCAACATGTACGAGGCGCATTTCGACCGCTACCGCCCCAATGTGCGCGGACGCTGGCGCGAACAGAATTTGCCCGGTTCCGGCATTTTGTACGACCTGGGCGCGCACCTGATCGACCAGGCGCTGGTCCTGTTCGGCAATCCCGATTGCGTCAACTGCGACATCGGTGTGCAGCGCGACGCCGGCAGCGACGCCGCCGACGACTATTTTCATCTGACCATGCGCTACGGCGCGCGCCGCGTGATCCTGCACGGGTCGTCGCTGGTGCTGCAACCCGGTCCGCGCTTCACGGTGCATGGCGACACCGGCAGTTTCATCAAGCATGGAATGGACCCGCAGGAAGCGGCGCTGATGCGCGGCGAGCGGCCCGGCGCGCCCGGCTGGGGTGTGGAGCCGGAGTCGCTGCACGCGCAGCTCAGTTTCGTGAAAGGGGCGCTGACGGTGACCGGCAAGGCGCAATCGCTGCCCGGCTGCTATCAGGAATACTATCAGCGCGTGTTCGAGGCCATCGCCCATGGCAAAAGCCTGCCGGTGACGGCGCGCGAAGGCCTGGCGGTGATCAAGATCATCCGCATGGCCATGCAAAGCCACGCGCAGCAGCGTAGTGTAACGTTTGAGTAGTACGCGGCACCGTCGTCCCCGCGAAGGCGGGGACCCAAGTGTGTTCCGAAGCCACAGACTGAGCGACGATACTTGGGTCCCCGCCGAGTGCCGCCTTGGCGCGGGGACGACGAATCTTGCGTTACAGGGTCTCGCTGATCCTGAGGTAATCGCGCAGCACACGCACGATCAGCGCGTGGTCGTCGGCGCCCGGCAGGCCGGCCACGGTAATCGTGCCGGCCACGCCGCTGCCGCGTATCGTCAGCGGAAACGCGCCCCCCAGCGCCGCGAACTCGCGCGGGTCGAGCGTGGCAATGGCGGCAATGGTGCCCCCGCCCAGCGTCACCTGCGTGTGCACATGGTAGGAACTGTGCCCGGTGCGCTTGACCAGATTACTCTTGCGCCAGATCCAGTGCGCATGATCGGGCGGCGTACCGTTCATGGCGTGATAGAACAGGCGCTGCCCATGGCGGGTGATGTCCACCGTGATCGCCTGGCGCGCCTCGCGTGCCGCCCGCACCAGCCGCAGGCCGATTTCCAGCGCGACGTCGCTGTTGAAAAACTCGAACTGCAGCAGCTCCTCCTGGCGCGCCAGCATGGCCAGCCGCAGGTACGGATCTTCCCGTTTCACGGCGCCGCCCCGCCCAGCACATCGAGCGCCGCCGACACGTACACCAGCGGCGCATTCCAGTTGATCGCCACTTCGTTGCTGGCGTAGCTGCAGTCGTCATCGATATACGACAGCGCCGGCAGCGCCGACGGATATGGCGCCTTGCAGTCACCCTTGTCCTGCTGGCCCGCATGCGGCCCGCCAGCCAGAAAACCCGGCACGGGCGCCGCCACCTGGTCGGCCATCGACGGCCGGTGATGCGGATGGCGCACCTGGCGCGCCCCGAACCCGGTCACAAACGAATACCCGGTGGCGTTACGCCCCAAAACATAATCGAGGCCGGCCTGCGCCGCGTCGAGGTAATCGCGCTTGCCGTTCAGGCGATACGCCTGCAGCAGCATCATCGACTGGTTCAGCGCCACCGCATTGCTGCCCCAGACAAAGTCCTTCCCCTGCATCGCCACGCCATAGGCCGAGGCGCGCCATTTGGCGGCCAGCGCCGCGGCCAGGCCATCGATGCGCGCGGCGATCAGGGATTGGTCGGCCACCGCGCTCAGGCTTTTTCGGTGGTGCGCGAGCGAGATCCAGGCCAGGCCGCGCACGTCGGCCCATTCGGGCACAGTGGCGCTCACGCCGGCCGGCTTCATGGCCGCGTAGTAGCCATCCTTGCCGCTGCTGATATACAGTTCGGCCGCAGCCCACGCGAATTCGTCCTCGAAAGTGGCGTCGCCGTATTCGCCCGTGACCACGCCCAGCGGATTGCGAAACGCCACGGCCGGATTGGCGCGCGCCCATTCCCACGCAGCTTCGGCCGCGCGCAGCATTTTCGCCGGCAGGCCGGGCCGCTGCTGCTCGTAGGGTTTGAGGACGCGGCTGGCGGCCGCCATGGTGGCCGCGAAGTCGAGCGTCGCGGCGGTCCCCTTCTGCACCACGTAACGCGGTTCGCTGCTGGCCTGGGCCGGCATGACGATGCCGTCGAAACGCAGGTTGGTCAGCTTGTTGTACACGCCGCCGTCATGCGGGTCCTGCATGGTCAGCATCCACTCCAGGTTCCACAGCGCCTCGTCGAGGATGTCGGGCAGCGTGTTGCCGCTCTCCGGAATGGCGCTGCGCTGGCGCGCGAAATAATCCGGAAAATGCTCGAACGCGGCCAGCAGCGTGTAGGTCGAGATGCCCGAATTGACGATGTACTTGTTATAGTCGCCGGCGTCGTACCAGCCCTTGGGGCTGGCGATGACGGTGCCTTCCGGGCGCGCCTTCGATGCGGCCGAGGCGTGCACCAGCACGCGCGTGTCGGCATGCCCGGCCGCCCGTGCATACGCGCCGGCGTGGGCGGCGTCGAGCGCCATGCCGGAGCGGTTGAAATAATACGCCTTGAGCGCGGCGCGGTTCAGCTCAGCGTACACGCCGGCGCGCACCGCGAACGGCTCGGAGGTCGCGGCGCCGGCGGCGCGGATGCGGTAGTCGCCGGGACGCGTCAGGGCCGAAAAATCGGCCAGCATGACCGTTTCGCCCGACTCGCGCCAAACGGCGGCCGGCCCGGCGCGGCCGCGCCAGGCGACGGCGCCGCTGGCGGCGTCGATCACCTCGACCTCGCCGGCCGCACCGGCCGGCAGCACGGCCACCTTGTGCGCCTGCGGCAGGAAACCGAGCTGGTTGACGCGGATGTTGCCAGTAGCGGCATGGGCATGTGCGCCGGCCGCCAGCAGAATCGATAACAGGCAGGCAGGCGCGCGCCTCATGCCGGTACCGCCTGCGTGGCCTTCGGATCTTCGCCGGCCGCTTCGTCAATATAGAACGGCGCGAACCAGGTGGCGATGAACGATGGAATGGTGGCGACCATCACGAAGATGAAGTAGGTGATGTAGCCCATCCACTCCTGCAGGTGGCCGCTGATGGCGCCCGTGACCATGCCGCACAGGCCCATGATGCCGGTGCCGAAGGCGTAGTGGGTGGTGGTGTACTTGCCCGGCGCGAGCTGCTGCATCAGGTAGATCATGAAGCCGACCGCCCCGAAGCCGAAGAAGAATTTCTCGATCATCACGCCGGCCGTGATCAGCGACAGGCTCGTTGGCAGGTAAACGGCCATGATCAGGAACGTCACGTTCGGGATGTTCACCGCGCAGCACAGCACGAACAGGGTTTCCCTGAGACCGCGCTTGGCCACGTACAGGCCACCGAGCAGGGACCCGAGCAGCACCGCCGCCAGGCCGTAGGTGCCGTAGATGAGGCCCAGCATTTCGTTGTTCAGCCCCAGCCCGCCCTTGGCGACCGGATCGACCATGAAGAAAGGGCCGATCTTTTCCAGGAAGCCGATACTGAGGCGGAACAGGAAGGCAAAGGCGATCATGCGCCAGATGCCGGGCTTCTGGAACAGGGTGACGAAGGAATCCATCAGGATATGCCCGGCCGCCTTGACGCTCGATGGCGTGTTCTCGGCGCGCGCGCCGTCCGGCATGAAGCGCGCATGCCACAGCGCCAGCACCAGGGTCAGGCCGGCGACCAGGAAGAAAATGATGCGCCACGATTCGATCCAGTCCGGGCCGAACACGGCGGCGTCGTGGTGGAACACGTTCACGTGCAGCCAGCCGCTCAGGTACACCATGCCGCCGGCGGCGACGATCGGGCCGACATTCCAGCTCAGGCTCTGGATGCCGCAGTACAGCGACTGCGCGCGCGAATCGAGCGAAGTGACGTAGACGCCATCACTGGCGATATCGAGGGTGGCGCCGACGAAAGACAGGGCCCAGAACAGCGCCATCAGGATCGCCATGTAGTTCGGCAGCGCCATGACCAGCGCGATGCCGATGAAACCGAGGCCGATCAGCACCTGCGCGCACAGCACGAAGAACTTCTTGGTGCGGTACATTTCAACGAAGGGCGCGAACAGCGGCTTGACCGTGTACGCCAGGATCAGGAGGCTCGAATACTGGGCCGCCTTGCCGTTGTCCATGCCGAGATTCTTGAACATGATGGCGGTGACGGTGGTCAGCATCACGTAGCCGAGCGCCATCATGAAGTAACCGGTCGGCACCCACAGCAGGGGCGAGACGGACGGTTTAGAAGCGTGCATGGTCGTTTTCCATTTCAAGAGGGGGCAGCGGCAGGGTCGCCGGCAACACGGCGCGCGGCGCGGGGCCGCTTAGCGCCAGGTCGGCCAGGTGCTCCGACAGGATCGCCGCCGCGCCCAGCATGGCCGGATATTGGGCGGTGATCACCAGCGTCGGAATCTGCGCGATAAAGGCGCTGAAACGTCCCTTGTTCTCGAAGCGCGCCCGAAACGGCGACTGGGCGAAATACGCACCCAGTCGCGGCACCACGCCGCCGCCGATATACAGGCCGCCGCGCGCGCACAGGGTAACCGCCAGGTTGGCTGCGACGGTGCCCAGCATACCCGAAAAGCAGTCCAGCGTTTCACGGCACAGGGGGTCGCCGCCGGCCAGGCCGCGCTCGACGATATCGGCCGTGGAGAGGCTGGCGTCAACCTGCAGGCCGGCCCTCGCTGCCAGCGCTTCGCGAACGAGCACGATGCCCGGTCCGGATACGATGCGCTCGGCCGAGACGTGCTCGTAACGCTGCCAGCAATGCTGCAGGACCGCCACTTCGCGTTCGTCGAACGGCGAAAAGGCGACGTGGCCGCCTTCGCTCTGCACCGCCACCCAGCGCCCGTCGACCGGCACCAGGCCGGCCACGCCCAGGCCCGTGCCGGCGCCCACCAGGCCGATCACGCCGGTGGCGACTGCCTTGCCGGCGCCGATCTGCTCCAGGTCCGACGGCACCAGGGCCGGCAGCGCCATCGCCAGCGCGGCGAAGTCGTTCACCACCAGCAGGGTATCGAGACAGAGCGCCTGGCGCGAGGCGGCGATCGAAAAGGCCCAGTGGTGATTGGTCATCTTGACGGCGTCGCCGTCGACCGGATTGGCGATCGCGATGACCGCGTGGCGCACGCGCCGCGCCGGCAGCCTGTTTAAATAGGCGCGCACCGCATCGTCGAACTGCGCGTAGTCGGCGCAGGCCAGGGTGTGCACGTCGCCCACCCGCCCGGCGCCGTATTCGAGCGCGAAGCGCGCGTTGGTGCCGCCGATGTCGGCCAGCAGGCGCGCACCATCGGCATAGGAATCATGAACCATGTTGCCTCCAATGGAAGAACGGTCGATCAGCGCTGGCGCTGGGCGGACAGGAAATCGCGGTACCAGATGGCGCTATCCTTGAGGGTGCGCTCCTGCGTCGCGTAATCGACATGGACGATGCCGAAGCGCTTGGCGTAGCCGGAGTTCCATTCGAAGTTGTCGAGCAAACTCCAGAGGAAGTAGCCGCGCACGTCGACGCCCTGCTCCATGGCCGCCTTGAGCGCGTCCAGGTGCATCCGCACGTAGGCGATGCGCGCCGGGTCGCTCACCTTGCCGTCGGTGACCGCGTCCGGATTGGCCATGCCGTTCTCGGTGATGTAAATCGGCGGCAGCATGTATTCGGCATTGAGCTTGACCAGCAGTTCGGTCAGCCCCTGCGGGTAGATCTCCCAGCCCATGTCGGTGAAACCGAGCTTGCCGGGCGGCGTGCGCGGCGGCGTTTCGGCGCTGCAGAAAGAGCGGAAGTAGTAATTCACGCCGAGGAAGTCGATCGGCTGGGCGATGGCGGCCATGTCGCCGTCGTGCACCACCGGCGCGTTGGCGCCATGCGCGCGCAGCGCCAGTTCCGGATAGCGGCCCTTGAAGATCGGGTCCATGAACCACTGCACCGAACGTGCGTATTCGAGTTCGGCCATGGTGCGATCAAGCTCTGAATCGGTGGCCGGATCGGCCGTCCACTGGTTCAGCACAATGCCCAGCTGGGCCGAAGCGGCGGCCGCGCGCATCGACGTCATCGCCAGTCCGTGCGAGAGCAGCAGATGGTGCGACACCTGGATCGCCTGCCTGGCGTCCGCCACGCCGGGCGCGAACTGCGCATTGCCGTAACCGAGGTTGGCGCTGCACCATGGTTCGTTATGGGTGGCGATGGCATCGATGCGGTTGCCGAAGCGGCGCGCCACTTCGTGTGCGTAGTCGGCGAAGCGGTGCGCGGTGTCGCGATTGAGCCAGCCGCCGTCGTCCTGCAAGCCTTGCGGCAGGTCCCAGTGGTACAGGGTCAGGTGCGCCTTGACGTCTTTCGCCGCCAGTTCGTCGAGCAGGCGGTCGTAGAAACCGAAACCGGCTTCGTTCCAGGCGCCCTTGCCGCTCGGCTGGACGCGCGCCCAGGCCATCGAGAAGCGGTAGGCATCCACGCCCAGCGACGAGATCAGGCCCACGTCTTCGCGATAGCGGTTGTAATGGTCGCAGGCGACGGTGCCGTCGCTCTGGTCCTTGATGTTGTTCGGGTTCAGGCAGAAGGTGTCCCAGATCGATGGCCCCTTGCCATCAGCGTTGGCGCCGCCCTCGATCTGGAAAGCGCTGGTCGCGACTCCCCACGTAAAGTCGGCAGGGTAGTGATTGGATTGGTTCATTGTAGAGCTCGATATCGGTGGGGCGATGACGGGACGCGCGGCGCCCGTCCGGGCACGCCGCGCCGTGGTCCGCTCCCCCGGGGGAAGCGGACAAGGCGGCAGACTTAGAAGTCGACGCCGGTGTTGAAGCCGATGGTGCGCGGCGGCAGATACTGCGCCACCCACGGACCGAAGGCATTGGCGGCGCTGGTCTTGATGTTTTTGTCGGCCACGTTACGCACGTAGGCATCGACCCACCACTTGTTGGCCGTGTAGCGCAGGCCAAGGTCGGTGCGGGTGTAGGCTTTCTGGCGGTCGCCCTCGCCCAGGTTGAAGACGCTCAGCCAGGATGCGGTTTCGTAGTGGGTCGAGATGCGCGGGATCACCGTGGCGCCGCCGGCCAGCTCGAACGTGTGCTGGTACTGCAGCTGCATCGAGAACTTCGGCGCGTGCGGCATGGTGTTGCCGCTCACGTCCAGGCAGTTGCTGATGCCGGGGATATCGCACTTCGGCAGCAGGTAATCGTTGGTGCCGCCGATCAGTTTGCCCAGCTTGGCGCGGGTGTAGGCCATGGTCAGCTGCAGCTTGTCGTCGCGCGTGAGCTTGGCCGCGATTTCCGATTCCAGGCCCCACACGGTGGCGCCGTCGGCATTGTTGGTGGCCAGGCCGCGCGTGCCGTCCGGATTGGTGATCGGGGCGCTGAACTGGAAGTCCTTGAAGTCCGAGTAGAACAAGGCGTTGTTCACCTTGACCATGCCGCCCATCAGGGTGCTCTTGCTGCCGAGTTCATAGTTGGTCAGGGTTTCGGCGCCATACGGACGGCCGCCATCCTGCAGGCCGCCCGACTTGTAGCCGGTCGAGACGCTGGCGTAGACCATGTTGCTGCGGTCGATGTCGTAGTTCACGCGTACCAGGCCGGTGGTCTTGCTGCCGTGGTAGACGCCGTCGTTCGATGGATTGTTCGGCACATAGCCCTGGCCGGGAATGCGCGGGTCGATCGATGGGCTGACCGGTACCTGGGCCACGTCCTTGCTGTAGTCCCAGGTGTAGCCGTTGCCGCCCTGGTTGGTGCGCTTGTCCTTGGTGTAGCGCAGGCCGGCGGTCAGGTGCAGCTTGTCGCTCATGTTCCAGGTGGCCTGGCCGAAGGCGGCGGTCGAGTCGACCGTCTGTTTCGGCTGGATGAAGGAACCCTGCCAGTTGACCGTGCCCTCTTGCGTGCCGTTGAAGATCGGGATATCGAAGCGCATGTCGTTCTTTTCAGCCGCGTAGTACAGGCCGAGCTGCCAGTCGATCTCTTTCTTGCCGAGCGATTGCAGTTCCAGTTCGTGGCTGTGGTTCTTGTAGTGCGAGGCCACGGTATTGTTGGCCTGGTAGGTCGCGCCGGTGGCGAAACTGGTCGGTATCGCCGCGCCGCCGTCCTGGTCGAAGGTGGACGAGCCGCTGAAGCGCGACACACCGGCGATGTAGTGCAGCGCCAGCGAATCGTTGATGGTGTACTCGAGGCGCGAGCGGATCGCGTCGGAATCGCGCTTGAGCGTTGGCGCCACGTCGGACAGGGTGGACCAGAGGTCGGTGCCGGCGCGCGGGGTTTGCAGCAGGTTCATGCTCGGGGTGCCGCGGTCGGCGTATTTTTCGTACGCGACGTTCCACTTCACCGATGGCGTGATGTTCCACAGCAGGGACAGGCGCACCGCGGTCTGGTCCTGGGCGCCGTATTGCGGGCCGTTGGCGACGAACAGGTTCGGATTGATCGGACGGAAATCGGCATCCTTGCCGCCGCCGGCCTTGAAGGCCGCGCGCTGGTCCGCAAGTGGAATGGCCGGCAGCTTCTGGTAACCGATGTAGCCGTCGTGCTGTTCGTGCACCGCGGCGATGCGCAGGGCCGCCGTTTCGCCGAGCGGAATGTTGAAGGCACCGCGCGAACCGAGGCGCTTGTAGTTGCCCATGCCCGCTTCGATGCTGCCGGAGCGCTCGCCGATGACCGGTTTGGTGGTTTGCATGTTGACCGCGCCGACGGTGGAGTTGCGGCCCCACAGCGTGCCTTGCGGGCCGCGCAGCACTTCGATCGCTTCCAGGTCGAACAGCAGCGAGGTGGCGCCTTCCGGACGCGGCGAATAGATGCCGTCGATGAAGCTAGCCACTTCCGGATCGGCGTATTCGGTCTTGGCGCTGTCGTTGCCGATGCCGCGCAGGGTCATGGTGATGACGCCATGGTCGCCCTGGCCGGTGGCCTGGAAACCCGGCACCAGGTTGACGACGTCCTGGATGGTTTGTACGTGGTTGTCCTGCAGCGCGGCGGCGTTGATCGCGGTGATCGCGATCGGGGTTTTTTGCAGCGGCGTCGAACGCTTGGTGGCGGTGACGACGACTTCGGGAATCACGTTCGAGTCGGCGCTGGCGCTGCTTTTGCTGACCGCAGGCGCCGCCGGAGCTTGCGCCACATCCTGGGCATGCGCCGCACTGATACCTGCGAGCAAAGTCAGGATGGCAAGTTGAATTGGGGCGCGAACGCGGCGAAACGCCTGGGTGGCGGTAGATTTCATGCAGTCTCCATTCGGAATTGACCGATTTTTGTTGTTCAACACTTTGGCTGGGCGAGAAAACGTTTTCAGATTACGTGAAAACGATTTCATGGTACATTTCGGTGCATTCCAAAGTCAAACGAAATATTCTGGTGCGACCGGATTTGTCATATTCGCCACACATGGCCACAAAAAGGGGCAATTCATGAAAGCGTTTCATAACGTGTTGATCGTCGGCGGCGGCACCGCTGGATGGCTCACCGCCTGCTACCTGGCGCGCACCCTCGGCACGGCCGGAGCGGGTGCGGCTGGCGTGAGCATCACCCTGGTCGAGTCGCCCGAGATCGGCATCATCGGCGTGGGCGAAGGCACCTTCCCCTCGATCCGCGCGACCCTGGCGGCGATCGGCATCGACGAAGCGCGCTTCGTGCGCGAATGCCAGGCCACCTTCAAGCAGGGCGTGCGCTTCAACCACTGGGTGCGCCCGGCCGGCGCGCCCGGCGCCGACCACTACTTCCATCCCTTCAGCCAGCCGAGCCAGCGCCAGGGCGGACCCGAATTGCTGCCGCACTGGCTGCAGGGCACTGCCGGCGCCGGCATCCCGTTCGCCGAAGCGGCGACCATGCAAAAGCGCGTGGCCGATGCCGCGCACGGGCCCAAACGCCTGGCCGACGCCGACTATACGGGGCCGATGAACTACGCCTACCACTTCGACGCCGGGCGCTTCGCGGCCCTGCTGGCCGAGCATGGGCGATTCCTCGGCGTGCGCCACGTGCAGGCCACCGTGGAACGGGTCGAACTCGATGCCGGCGGTGCGATCGCCTGCGTGCACACGCGCGAACACGGCGCGCTGGGCGCGGACCTGTTCGTGGACTGCACCGGTTTCAGGGCCGCGCTGATCGGCGACGCGCTCGGCTCACCGTTTCGCAAGATGGACGACGTGCTGTTCGTCGACCGCGCGCTGGCCATGCAGGTGCCCTACCCTTCGCCTGATACGCCGATCCCCTCGTACACCGTCTCCACCGCGCACGAAGCCGGATGGACCTGGGACATCGGCCTGCAGCAGCGGCGCGGGATCGGCTACGTGTATTCGAGCCGGCACACGACCGATGAACGCGCCGAAGAGGTGCTGCGCCAGTACATCGGCCCGGCCGCTGACGGGCTCACGCCGCGCCAGCTGAAACTCAACATCGGCTACCGCGACGTGCAGTGGGTGAAAAACTGCGTAGCGGTCGGCCTGTCGGGCGGGTTTCTGGAGCCGCTCGAATCGTCCGGCATCGGCCTGATCGAAACGGCGGCCTACCTGATCGGCCACCTGTTCCCGTTCAACGGCGACACGGCGCCGGTGGCGGCCCAGTTCAACCGCCTGATGCGCGAGCGCTACGAGCGCGTGGTGGACTTCATCAAGCTGCACTACTGTCTCTCGCAGCGCACCGATTCGGCCTTCTGGACCGACAACACCGACCCGCGTTCGATTCCCGCTTCGCTGCGCGACAAGCTGGCCATGTGGCGCTGCCGGCCCCCGCACCGGCTCGACTTCGTGGCCGACGTCGAGATGTACCCGACGTCGAGCTGGCAGTACGTGCTGTACGGGATGGAGTTCGCCACCGGGCTGCATCCGAGCGCCTGCCAGCCGGAGCGGCGCGACGAGGCGGCCGCCGAATTTGCCATGATCGCCAAACTGGCCGGGCATGCGCTGGCCGACCTGCCGCCGCACCGCGCGCTGGTCGAGCACTTGTGCCAACGACGATGAGAAACAAGCGATGATCAATAACGACAACAGTCCCGTGACCCTGCACCAGGTGGCGCACGCCGCCGGCGTTTCGCCAGCCACCGCGTCGCGCTTCATGAACGGCACCGCCAGGGTGTCGGATGCCAAGCGGCGCAGCATTGAAGAAGCGATCGAACGCCTGAACTACAAGCCGAACCTGGTGGCGCAGGGCCTGAAAATGGGCAGCACGCGCACCATCGGCGTGCTGACGCAGTCGCTGGTGAGCGGCTACTTCAATGACGCCATGGTCGGCATCGAGGATGCGGTCAAGGCGGCCGGCTATGCGCTCCTGATCATGAGCGGCCACTGGCACGCGACCGAGGAAGCCGAGCGGGTCGAACTGCTGATCGGACGGCGCGTGGACGGCGTGGTGATCCTGACCGGGAACATGAGCGACACGCAGATCCTCGATTTTTCGCAGCGCGTGCCGATCGTGGCGTTCGGGCGCAAGCTCGAAGGCGAGCGCGTATTCGGTTTTGTCCTCGACAATTACGGCGCCGCCTGCGAGGCGATGGAACTGCTGATCGAGCAGGGCCACCGGCGCATCGCGTTCATTCGCGGCTCCGACGACCAGGAAGATGCGCACGCGCGCCTGGCCGGCTATCGCGACACCCTGGCGCGACACCGCATCGAGCCCGATCCAGGGTTGATCGTGGCGGGCGACTTCCAGGAGTCCGGCGGGCTGCAGGCGGTGAACCAGCTGCTCACGTCCGGGGCGCGCTTTTCCGCCATTTTCGCGGCCAACGATCTCTCAGCCTATGGCGCGCGCCTGGCGCTGTACCGGCGCAGCATCCGCGTGCCGGAAGACGTGTCGATCATCGGCTTCGACGACCTGCATAGTTCGATGTACACCACCCCGCCCCTGACCACGGTGCGCCAGCCGCTGTACGACGTTGGTTCGTGCATCGGGACCATGATGCTGGGGATGATCGGGCATCACCAGGTGAAGGTGCCGCTGCCGGCACTGAGCTTGGTGGTGCGGGAGTCGGTCAGGCGGCTGACTTAGGCGATACTGCGCCGCAGACACGCGCCGGCGCCGGCGATGTCTTCGAACGCCGAATCGAGCGTCGTGAACACGTCCCAGCGCGCCCCGCCGCGTTGTGCGGCGATCATGTCGATTACGATGGATCCGGTTCGTCTGCCTCGGGCGGATGCGCCATTGCGTAAGCCATGACCGCCAGCACCGGCACAATCCAGAGCAGAACCAGGCCCACCTGGGACAGACCATTCATCACATAAAACAGGAACGGTCCCAGCATCAGCGCGGTCATGAACAGCAGCGCCAGCATCGTCATTTTCTGGCGAAATGGGCGGCGCGTAATACAGAGAAAATAACAAAGGAAAAGCAGCGACTGCATGAATGGACCGAACATGTATATCCCATAAAAGGCAACCGCCTGTCCTGTCACACTGGGATTCGCAAATGCGGCAAATGGTGTGCAGAGACCCACCATGAGTACGGTCACATGCAAGAGATGACGGCGTGGGTTCATTCTTCTCCAATAGGCACTACGCTCCACGCGACAGCCAGGTCTGCTGAACAGCGTGGACGTGGTTGACAATATCTTCCGGCGCGAGGGTCAGCACCCACCGCTCGAACGACAGCGCAGGGTCGTGCGGCGCGTTCATGAAGTTCGCGCGGCACGCGGCCATGAATTCGCCCAGTTCCCTGCCCTGGTAGCCGGTTTGCGCGGCGACGAACGTGCCGTTCCAGACCAGTTTGGCGCGCTTGTGGGTTTCATGCTCATCGATGGCCGCCAGGTATTGCGGGCGCGCATCAAGGAAGATGTCGTTGAAGATGCGCTGCTCCCAGTCGGCCCGTTCGGCATCGCGCTCGGGCGAGTTCCTGCCGCCATCCCAGGCTGACCAGGTATAGCGGTCGAGTTCCGGTTTGTCTTCGATCCATGTCAGGAACGCGGTGTACGACGGCCGCTTGGCGTCGCGCACGCGGCTGGCGGCATTGCGGTTGTCGAGCAGGTAAATCTGGCGATGGAAATACGGGGTCGAGGCGGCGAAGCGGAACACGTCGTCGAGCTTCTCGAAGCCGGCCAGATAGCGCACGTGGTCGTAGCCGAGCAGGGCGAACGTTTTGGCGACGTCGCGCGTGATGAGGATCTCGGCGAACACCTGGTCGTTGTCGCGCAGGAGTTTCCACAGGCCGTCATGGCCGTACTTGAGGCCCATCTTGTGGGCGATCCGGCCCATCAGGTTTCCCAGGTCGTTGAAGGCGTAGTACGAGGCGGCGAATTCCATTTCTTCGGCCGGGGTGGTGATCAGGTCGATCTGCATCGAGCGGAAATCGAAGGAGACCACGTCGCCATTGACGATCAGGTCCTGCGGCGCGAAGGCGGCTTTGACCTGCTCGATCCAGTCGGGCGGCAGGTGGGTCGATTCGATCAGGATGTCGCTGTCGCCGAAGGTTTCCTTTTGGCCGTAGGCGAGGATCGGCTGGCAGCGAATCGCGGGGAACAGCGCGCGCAGCTTGTCGATCGTGGCGGCGGTGATGGCGGCGTAATCGGCGGCCGACTGGCGGGTGACGCCGACGTGTTTCATGGCGTTTCCACCCATGGCAGACTCCTTATGTGCGGATTTTCGACAGCAGCTTGGTGGTCGAGCGGTCGTGTTCGAAATCGATGGCGATGGCCTGGCCGCCGTAGGCCAGCACGGCCTGGCCTTCGGGAATGGCCTGCATGTCGTAGTCGCCGCCCTTGGCGTAGATGTCCGGTCGCGCTTCGAGGACTACTTCGAGCGCGGTGTCTTCGTCGAAGTCGACGACCAGGCTGACCGATTCGAGCGCAGCCAGCACGGCCATGCGGTCCTGGGCGGTGTTGAGCGGACGGTCGTCGCCCTTGCCGAGGCGTTTGACCGAGGCGTCGGTGTTGGCCGCGACCACCAGCGAGGCGCCCAGGGCGCGCGCTTGGGCGAGGTAGGTGACGTGGCCACGGTGCAGGATGTCGAAGACGCCGTTGGTCAGCACTACCGGTTTGGGCAGGGCGGCGACGCGGGCGGCGAGATCAAGGCGGGTGCAGATTTTGTTTTCGAAGTCGGGCATGGGGGCTTACCGTGTAATTCAATTAGATAGCATCGTCGTTCCCGCGCAGGCGGGAACCCAAGCCCGTTGCTAAGCCGAGAAAACTTGGGTTCCCGCCTGCGCGGGAACGACGATGTGGTGGCGGGAAACGACGGGGGGTAGCGGTAACGACGAAGAGCTTACTCTGCCTCTTCCTCATCCTCATCGACCGCCATCGACAAATCGTTCGAGCGCGATGCGGTGGCGGTGCCGGGTTCCTTGCGGTCGCCGCGCAGTTTGATCTGCAGGCGCAGGCCGTTGGCCGAGTCGGCGTTGCGGATCGCTTCGTCGTAGCCAATCTGCCCGCGGTTGTACAACTCGTACAGCGCCTGGTCGAAGGTGCACATGCCCAGCTCGCGCGACTTGTGCATGATCTCCTTGATCGACTGGAAATTCCCCTTCAGGATCATCTCGCTGATCGTGGCCGTATTGAGCAAGATCTCGATCGCCGCCTTGCGCCCCTTCCCGTCTTCCGTGCGCACCAGCCGCTGCGAGACGATCGCGCGCAGGTTCGACGACAGGTCCATCAGCAACTGGTTGCGCCGCTCTTCCGGGAAGAAGTTGATGATGCGGTCCATGGTCTGGTTCGAGTTATTCGCATGCAGGGTGCCCAGGCACAGGTGGCCCGTCTCGGCGAACGCGATCGCGTGCTCCATCGTTTCGGTATCGCGGATTTCGCCGATCAGGATCACGTCCGGCGCCTGGCGCAGGGTGTTTTTCAGCGCCGCGTGCCACGAATGCGTGTCCACCCCCACTTCGCGGTGGGTGATCAGGCAGCTCTTGTTCCTGTGGACGTACTCGACCGGGTCTTCCACCGTGATGATGTGCCCCGCCGAATTGGCGTTGCGGTAATCGATCATCGCCGCCAGGGTGGTCGACTTGCCCGAGCCCGTGCCGCCTACCACCAGCACCAGCCCGCGCTTGGTCATCACGACATCTTTCAGCACTTCCGGCAGGTCGAGTTTCTCGAAATTCGGGATTTCGGACGCGATCGTCCGCACCACCATCGCCACGCACTGCTGCTGCACGTATACATTGACGCGGAAACGACACACATTCGGCAAAGAAATTGCAAAATTACATTCCATTTCCTTCTCGAACTCATTGCGTTGCTTGTCGTTCATTAACGACAGGGCCAGCGCACGCGTGACTTCGCCGGTGAGCTTTTGCTGACTCATCGGTTTCATGGAGCCCTGAAACTTCATGCTCGGAGGAAAATCGGCCGAGATGAACAGGTCGGAACCGCCCTGATGGTGCATCACGGTCAGTAATTTATGGATGTAGGCCTGCGCTTCCAGAGGGCCAAAAGTGGTGGACATGCTCGCCTTTCAAATGGTCGGCAGGTCGAAAATCCGCCTGCGGCACAATTATATCGACTGCATTCCGGTAGAATATAATTTCTTTGCTGACGCACAAGCAACTTCGTGTCACGACAGTCGCGCCGCGCCTGTCTTCTTCCTGCCCGCACCCATATGACCCTGACTGAACTGAAATATATCGTTGCCGTCGCGCGTGCGAGACATTTCGGACACGCCGCCGAAGCGTGTTACGTCGCCCAACCCACGTTGTCGGTCGCGATCAAGAAGCTCGAAGACGAGCTCGGCGTGGTGCTGTTCGAGCGCGGGGGCGCGGAAATTTCCGTCACCCCGCTCGGGGCGCAGATCATCGCGCAGGCCGAACGCGTGCTGGAACAGACCGCCGCCATCAAGGAACTCGCCAAGCAGAACAAGGACCCGCTGGCCGGGCCCCTGCGCCTGGGGGTGATCTACACCATCGGCCCGTACCTGTTGCCGCCGCTGGTGAAGAACATCATCGAGCGGGTGCCGCAGATGCCGCTGATCTTGCAGGAAAATTTCACCGTGCGCCTGCTCGAACTGCTGCGCCAGGGCGAACTGGACGCGGCCATCATGGCGCTGCCGCTGCCCGAACATGGGATGTCGATGCAAACCCTGTACGACGAACCGTTCGTCGTGGCCGTGCCGCAAAACCACCCGTGGGCCAAGCGCAGCGCTATCTCGGCCCAGGATTTGAAATCCGAAACGATGTTGTTATTAGGCAACGGTCACTGTTTCCGCGACCAGGTGCTGGAAGTGTGTCCGGAAATGGCGCGCTTCTCGTCGCCGGGCAACGGCATGCAGCGCACCTTTGAAGGTTCGTCGCTGGAAACGATCCGCCACATGGTTGCCAGCGGCATCGGCCTGACCGTGCTGCCGCGCGCCTCGGTGCCGGACATGCATTCGCGCAGCAGCATGCTGGCCTTCGTGCCGTTCGAGGCGCCGGTGCCCGAGCGCCGCGTGGTCATCGTCTGGCGCAAGAGTTTCACCCGCCGCGCCGCGATCGAAGCGGTGTGCGAGGCGGTTGCCGCCTGCGACCTTCCGGGCGTCGAGATGTTCGTGCCTGATCGGGCCGTTCCCGATGGGGATATGCAACCCGCTGCACGATGATCGGCACGCCTGGGCCGGCCAGGCCCGCGGCGGGAAGCGCCTGCTCGGCGCGCTCCTGGCCCTCGCCACCTGCGCGGGAACGCCAGCGCTGACCGGTTCGCCCGGCACCGCCCCGGCCACCTCGCAGCGCTGCCGCGCTAGCGAGGGCGCCAGCATGCCTTCGGCAGGCTTGGCAAGGCCGCTCCCCCACCCCTCGAGGCGGGAAAAACGAGGCCTGCCCCGGACCGTTCGATTGCGGCCATTGAAAATATGTTCCGATAGCAAAAACGCTACAATTGTATTTACCTAAGCGACACATCGCATCTGGCGCCACCTCCCCGGATCTGCCGCCGAGCTTGCTTTTTCGACAGGACAGGATGCCCAACATGTTTGCGACCAAACTACTCAGGCTGAAAGATACCGCAGCGACTGTCGCCAGCGAGATCGCTCCTTTCGCTTCCGAGGTCGACAGCGAGGCCGCCTGGCCTGCCCGTTCGATGGCCGCGCTGTCGAAGGCCGGGCTGATGGGCCTGCAAGTGCCTGAACAACTCGGCGGCCATGGCCAGGGCCTGCTCGCGCTGGCGGTGCTGACCGAAACGCTGGGCAAGGCCTGCCCGTCGTCCGCGCTGTGCTTCGGCATGCATTGCGTGGGGACGGCCGTGATCGCCGCCAAGGCGACCTCCTACCAATCCGAGAATTACCTGAGCAAGATTGCGCGCGGGGAGCATATCACCACCCTGGCCCTGTCCGAAAGCGGGACCGGCGCCAACTTCTATCTTTCCGAAACGCTGATCACCCTCGCCGCAGGCCAGTTCCTGGTCAATGGAACCAAGCAGTTCGTCACCAACGGCGGGCGCGCCGACTCGTACGTGATCTCGGCACTGAGTCCGGATTCCGGCGAAATTGGCGACTTGAGCTGCCTGATCGTCGACAGCGACACAGCCGGGGTCGAATGGCTGGAACCCTGGCACGGCTTCGGCATGCGCGGAAACTCTTCACGCGGTATGCGTCTGACGGATGCGCGCGTGCCGCTCACCAATCTGTTGGGCGATACTGGCGACCAGATCTGGTACGTGTTCGAAGTCATCGCGCCCTACTTTCTCATGGCAATGGCGGGCAGTTACCTCGGCATCGCGCAATCAGCACTCGAGGCCGTTGGCGAGCATCTGCGCACGCGGCGCTACAGCCATACCGGCGACTCGTTGCGCCACATCGAGCAGTTGCAGATGAAGTACGCCGACATGTGGAGGTCCATCGAAAAGACACGGCAACTGCTGTACGCAGCCGGAGAACGCGGCGACCGCGGCGACCCGGACGCGCTCCCGTTCATTTTGTCCTGCAAGGCCGATGCCGCCGAAACCGCCGTGGCGGTCACCAATGAAGCGATGACGATTTGCGGCGGGATCGCCTACCGCGAGAACAGCCGGGTGAGCCAGATGCTGCGCGATGCACGCGCCGGGCATGTGATGTCGCCCACGACCGATATGCTGAAAATCTGGACCGGGCGCTCTTTGCTGGGCTTGCCGTTACTGTGACAGCGCCGTGAACTATAAACTCATCCTTCTCATCGTCCCGGACCCGCACGCGGACATCGATGGCGCGCTCGCGCAGCCGCTCAAGGAGCTGCAGCTCGACGCCGTCCTGGCTGCGCCGGCCGACGCCGTCGAGTGCATCCAGGACCTGATCGGCCAGGACCGCGAACCGTCTGTCGTTCTGGTCGGGCCCGGCGTCGGCAATTCTGCCTCGATCGCCCGGCAGATTCGCACTGTCTGGCCGGTCGGACAGATTCTCTTCGTACCGGCCTGGGAACAGTTCGAGGCGGTGCAGACCGAATTGCGCTATGTGCCCATGCTCGGCCCGAACTGGTCCCTGGTGGCGCTGGGAGATCCGCGCCTGGGCGAGAAGTTGATGCGCGCAGTGCAGGCAAGCCGCCAGCGCTCGCGCCTGCGCACCACCCTGGACCGCGCCAACGTCCGGCTGGCGGAACCCAAACCGGTCGATAGCGTCGCCTATCGCCAATCGGTGATTTCGGAGCATTACCTGGCCAGTTTGCTGCAGCACTCGTCGGATGCGATTTTCTCGCTGGGCCCGCGCGATAACGTCCTGTATTGGAGCACGGGGGCGGAGCGGCTGTTCCAGTGTCGTCCGCGGCACAACCAGCCGGCTGCCGAGCTGCCGTTCTGGTCAGCCATGCTCGGTACGCTGCTGACGCGTATCCATGCCGGCGCATCGCCATTGACAGCGAAAATGAGCACCGTCATCGATGCGCAAACGCTGCACCTGGAAGTGTCGCTGGCACGGGTGCAGGATGAACACCATACGTTTATCGGTACCTCGATCTCGGCGCGCGATGTCTCCGACGTCGTGCGCGCCATCGAAATGGAACGTGCGGGGCGCCAGAATGCCGAGCGCCTGGGGCGCATCAAGGACGAATTCCTTGCCCTGCTCTCGCATGAGCTGCGCACGCCGCTCAGCGCGGTCATCGGTCGTACGCAACTTCTGCGCATTCAGCACCGCGATGCGCCCGACCTGCAGTACTCGCTCAATATTATCGAACGCAATGCCAAGCTGCAGGCCAAGCTGATCGAGGATCTGCTGGATGTGTCCGCGATCGTCACCGGCAAGCTCACCCTGCAACTGCACAACATCGCGGTGCTCGACCTGCTGCGCGCGGCCACTGATTCGGTGCAGGCAATGACCGACGCCAAGCAGCTCAAGCTGATGACGCAATATGCAGTCGGCGCGGTGACGATCGCGGGCGACGTGTACCGGCTCCAGCAGGTGCTCTACAATATCCTGAGTAATTCAATCAAGTTCACGCCGGAAGGAGGCACGGTTCACGTGCGCGCGTCGCTCGTCTCGCACAGCCTCGTGCAGATCGTCATCGAAGACACCGGGTGCGGCATCGCTGCCGAATTCCTGCCGTATGTGTTCGACAAATTCGGCCAGGAAGACGCCTCGAGCACGCGCCGCTATGGCGGCCTGGGAATCGGCCTGTCGATTGCGAAACAGCTCGCCGAACTGCATTCAGGGACCATTGCGGTGACCAGTCCGGGGCGCGGGCTCGGCACCAGCTTTACGCTACGCTTTCCTGTTGTCTCTGCGGGCGACGGCACAGGGCCTGCCCACCAGCACCCGGCGCTGCCGGCGGCGCAGTCGCGCATGCTTGCACAGCGCCGCATTCTCCTCGTGGAAGACGCCGCCGATACGCGCGAGTTGCTTAAAGACGTGCTCAGCGCGCATGGCGCGCACGTGCTCACGGCACCATCGGCGCTGCTCGCGCTCGATTTGCTCGGTAGCGAGGCGCTCGACGTGGTCGTTAGCGATATCGGCATGCCGCAGATGGATGGCTACCAGCTGATCGGCGAGATCCGGCGGCGTGGCTTTGCGGGCGACACGCTGCCGGCGGTGGCCCTGACCGCATTCGCCAGCACCCTGGATCGCCAGCGGGCGTTCGATGCCGGTTTTCAGGCGCATGTGGCAAAGCCGTTTATCGTGACGGAACTGGTGGCTACCCTCACAGCGCTTCTGGAGCGGCAGGACCAGCCGGTTCCCTGAGCGAGGGCGCGTGCGGCTTGCCTGTGCAACACGGCGTTCACGCCTTCGTGCAAACACAGTAAAATCCAAGGCTCGCCCACGACAGTCGCGCCAGCGACCCAACCATGAACAAGTTGTCGCTGTACTTCCGCCTGGTCCGGCTGGACAAGCCGATTGGCATCCTGCTGCTGCTCTGGCCCACGCTGATCGCTCTCTGGATCGCCGCGCGGGGCAGGCCCGACCCCGCCGTCGTTGCCATCTTCACCCTCGGCACCGTCCTGATGCGTTCGGCCGGCTGCGCCATCAACGATTACGCCGACCGCGACTTCGACAAGCACGTCAAGCGCACCGCCGAACGTCCCCTCACCAGCGGGCGCATCAAGAGCTGGGAAGCGCTGGCTGTCGCCGCCACCCTGTCCGTGATTTCCTTCCTGCTGATCCTGCCGCTCAACACCCTGACCAAGCAGCTCTCCGTGGCCGCCGTCATCATCGCCGGCAGCTATCCCTACTTCAAGCGCTTTTTCGCCATTCCCCAGGCCTACCTGGGCATCGCCTTCGGCTTCGGCATCCCGATGGGCTTTGCAGCCGTGCAGGACCAGGTGCCGGCCGCGGCCTGGTGGCTGCTGGTGGCCAATGTGTTCTGGGCCATCGCCTACGACACCGAATACGCCATGGTCGACCGCGACGACGACATCCGGATCGGCATCCGCACCTCGGCCATCACCTTCGGCCGCTTCGACGTGGCCGCCGTCATGCTGTGCTACGGCGCCGCGCTGGCCATCATCCTCGTGTGCGGCTGGCTCGAAGGCTTGCGCGGCTGGTTCGTCGGGGGAGTCGCCGTGGCCGCCGCAGTGGCGCTTTATCACTACACTTTGATCCGTGGACGCGAACGCATGGCTTGTTTTGCCGCTTTTCGCCACAACAATTGGTTGGGTGCGGCCCTTTTTGCCGGTGTGGCGTTAGACTACGCTTTCAGCTGATGTTGTTCCGATAACACAGAAAGTCAATATTGCTAACGCACAACATCTACATCGACGCGTTCGGCACACTGGGCTTTCCTATAAATTCACTTACGAGGTAACAAAAATGATCGAATCCATCCCAACCAAACCAGGCGCGCGCGACCAGTTGATGAACGACCTGAAATCCGTGATCCAGGATGCCGAACAGTGGCTGCGCCACGGCAGCCAGCTGACCGGCGAAGAGCTGCAGGCGGCCAAGGCCAAGTTCGAGCGCACCCTGACGAGCGCCAAGGCGGACCTGATTCGCCTGGAAGAAGCGGTGGTCCATAAAACCAAGGTCGCGGCCAAGGCGACGGACGAGTACGTGCAAGAGAACCCGTGGAAAGCGGTCGGGATCGGTGCTGCAGCCGGCTGCATCATCGGCATGCTCATTTCGCGCAGGTAAGGCGCATGGCGATCGCCGAATCGGTGGGGCGGATCGGGGCGACCCTCGTCGCCATGGTGCAAACGCGGCTGGAACTGGCCGCCGTCGAGGTGCAGGAGGAGCTGCAACGCTTTCTTGGGTATTTCGTGCTTGCGCTGGCGTCGCTGATCCTGTTCGGCATCGCCGCCTTGCTGGTGGTGCTGCTGGTGGTGGTCATTTTCTGGGACAGCTACCGGCTCGAAGCCATTGGCGCCATGGCGGCGCTGTTCGGCGTCGCCGGCGGCCTGATTGCGATGCAGGTCAAGCGCAGTTTCGACGCGCGTCCGCGTCTGCTGGGAGCGACCGTGGCTGAACTGAACAAGGACGTCAATTTCATCAGGAATGCGGGGCACGCCGATGAGTAACGACAAACTGTCGCTGGCCGAACGGCGCGAGGCGCTGATTGTGCAGTGTTCGATGCAGCGGCGCGACGCCGCGCGCGAGATTGGCGCGCTGATGACGCCCCTGAATCATCCGGCGGGCGGGATCGGCAAACTGTTCGGTGGCGGCGGCATGAAGCTGCCGCTGGGGATCGTCGGGACGGTGGCTGGGTTGGTCATGGCCAAGTCGGGCAAGGTGCTGCCGATGCTGACCATGGGCCTGTCGCTGATCAAGGCGGCGCGCAGTGTCATGGGGCTGGTGCGCAAGAAATAAGCCCCTCGTCTCTGGCATTGCCAGAACCGGCTTCCCGCGACCCGGATACGGGTGAAATGGCGATTGGCGAAAAAGCGGTCGATCCCGCAGCGCCCACGCCGGGCAAGTCCGGGTCTTGCCCGGCGCCGCAGCCTGGCGCAGCAGGGACCTTGGTAATGTGCGGATCGACGCCCACGCGCTTGCCCGCATCCTCCATATGTAGCACCATCAATAATATGTTGAGCAAGAGCTTCTCGCTGTCATTCACCTGATCGACACAGGTACTTTTCCCTGAAGGCACAATATCGGCATCGCGCTCGCCCAACGGCTGCAGACGCGCCTTGCCGTTTGTAGCATCCGGTTCCAGGCCCAGGCAGATACGCGCGCGCACCCAGGGTCGAGCAGGTGGATCTTGGGACTGTCGGCAGCGCCAGGTCCGGCCGCGCCAGCAAGTTCAACGCTTCATTAAGCTGTTTGCCCTGGGGCAGCAGCATGTCATCGGTCTGGCCCTCGCCAGTGCCGGGCCGGGGTGGCGCTGCGGGTGGTGGGCGTGATGGCCGGCAGAATGAACAGGGCTTCGAGCCGGTCCACGAACAGGGCGCAGGGTGGCGCGGCCGCCAGCATCGTGTGGTCGCGTCAATTCGACTTTTGCGAACCTGGGCGATCGCCCGGCGGAGCTCCTGGCGGCCGGGATTTGCGCGGGCCTGCGCCAGCATGCCGCCGGCGCCGGCCGGTTACCGTAACAAGGCGGACTGTAACGGTAAAGATACTTATCGCGCAGACAAGAGACTGCCACACTGGATACATCCGCCCACCACCGAGCGCCCAACGCCCACCACCAGGAGCGCAGCATGATGATCCCGTCCAATCTCGAAATGCATGATGTACTGGCCGCCTTCCATGCCGTTCCCGACGCCGCCACGCGCAACTACTACGCCTGCCCGGTCGATCCCACCTCACCTGGCGGCATGGTGCTCTCGCATTTCAAGGGCATTGCCGCCTACGCCGACAAGCTCATTTTCACCCACACCGACCTGGAATCCGGGGCGACCTGCGGCAAATACCTGATCGCCGACCGGCTCGGTGCCGGCGCCGACGGCACGATCGCCGCCACCTACGATACCGACGAGCAAGGCTGGTGCCATCCCTGCTCGTCCCAGGCCTGCGGCAGCTTCATGGCCATGGGCATCCAGCCGACCGAAACCAGCGGCGACCAGTCCGTGATCCAGATTTGCGACCTGCAAGCGACCCTGCGCAACGAGCCGATGCAAGTTCTTGGCAGCATCGCGCGCACCGAAGGCATCAACGGCGTGGGCATGACCAAGGAAGCGGGGCCGGGCGGGCGCTACATCGTCGCCGGCGTCAATGGAAACAGCCTGACCCTGTACCGCTCCCGCAGCGACACCCTGCAATACGGACAGATTCTGTTCGACGCGGTCTATCACACAAGCACGTTTGCCGAGTCCGGTGCTGGCCTGGCGCTGGTCACCCAGACCGATGGCCGCATTTTCATGTTCACCCTGAACGCCGATGACGACGGCAGCAACAACCTCATGTGCCTGTACAGCATCGACCTGGCGGCCGGCCTGCCCTTGTCCAAACTGGATCATCGCATCATGCCGGTGCCGGGCGTGAGCCAGTCGCTGACCGACGTGCTGAGCTACCTGCTCAACGATCAGACGCCGCTGGCCAATGCAATCATCCTGATCCTGTGGGCGCTTGCGGAAACCTATATGAATAGCAGTTTTCGATGGGGCAAGGGGCTGGCCATTACCTCGCCCGACACGGTGACCGTGTATGCGAGCGACCGCAACGTGCTGCCCCTGTCCCAGCTGACCCCCACGCGCCAGGATTTTTCGCTGGTGGTGTGGGGCGGACAAGATGCCAGCTGATCCTGCTTTCCCAGTCATGAAGTCGGCCACGAATTGGCCGCTGCAAGGGCCACGCGCCAGCTGGCGCACCCACGTACCACCACTGCGTCACAACCAACCGGAGAATCGCCATGAACAAGCCTGAGAAAATTCCCCAACGCAGCGCCGACAATGTCATTCAGTTTGCCGATCCGGTCGCCATCACCGGCCAATTTACCTCGATTCCCGCGCTTGCGGCGGCGCCGCAAGGCGGCTTTTGCATGGCCTACAGCGACGCCAACGGTGACGGGCAGATCTGGACCACGCTGTCGACCGACATGATCAAGTGGTCACACGCCACGCAAATCGACCAGCAGACCAATGTGCCGGCGCTGGCCCTGCTTGGCGACACCCTGTGCATGCTGTATGCCGGCTACGGCAACGACTTTCCGCAGTTGTATCAGACGCAGTCCACAGACGGCACCAAGTGGACGCCAGCAAATCAGATCGGACAACAAACGTCGATCCCGGCGCTCGCGGCACTCGGGGAAACGTTGTGCATGGTGTACGCCGATTCGAACGGCTCCGACCAGCTCTGGGCCAGCACCTCGCCCGACGGCATCAACTGGACACAGGCGGTGCAAATCCCCAACCAGTACACATCGGTACCGGCGCTCGCTACCATGGGCGACACGCTGTACATGGTGTACACGGGTTCGGACAGCTCGCAGTTGTACTGGACCACATCGATTGACGGGGTGAACTGGAACAACGCACAGCCCATCGACGGACAAGGCACGTCCATTCCGGCGCTGGCCTGCTTCCAGGACTGCCTGTACATGGTGTATCCCGATTCCAATGGACCGCAATTGTGGGTCAGTACCTTCCCCGACGGCACCGGTTGGAATCCCGCCCAGAAAATTCTTGACCAGGGGACCTCGGTCCCCGCGCTGGCCGCCACCGACACCCAGTTGTGCCTGGTCTATACCGACTCGTCCAGTTCCCAGCTGTACGCCACTCACCTCGTCATCAACCAGCCCGCCTAGCGGCAGCCACTGGTCCTGCCGGCACAGACAACAAGGGCCCGGCGCTTGCGCGCACGGGCCCCTGTTCGGCGAGCGTCGGGATCAGGCGGCTGCTTCGCCGCCCGGGGCTGGCACCGGATGCCGCCTTGCCCGGTTCCAAAAGTGCTGAGCAGTTTCCCCGACACTGTCGCCTTCGCGGAAAGTCGGACGATGGGTCATGCTGCGAACGACGACGCGGGGATGGCGCAAACGACGATTACCCAGCCCCCAACTCATCGCCCAACTCCCTGCCCCGCGCCGCGGCCGCCTTGATCGCGGCAACCACCTTTTCCTTCACACCACTGTCTTCCATGCTGCGCAAGGCCGCATAAGTCGTGCCGCCCTTGGACGTGACGCGCTCCCTGAGCACGGACACCGCGTCATCGGACTGCGCCGCCAGTTGCGCCGCCCCGGTGAACGTGGCCAAGGCCAGCTGCTTGCCCTGCTGCGCCGACAAGCCCAGTTCCTCGGCCGCCTGCTGCATCGCCTCGATAAAGTAAAACACATACGCCGGCCCGCTGCCCGACACCGCCGTCACCGGATCGATCATGTCCTCGCCATCGAGCCACACGGTCTGGCCCACGGCCTTCATGATGCCGTCCGCCGCCGCCTTCTGCGCTTCGTTCACGCCCGCCGTGGCCACCATGCCGGTGATGCCAAGCCCGATCAGCGCCGGCGTATTCGGCATGGTCCGCACAATCGCGCCATAGCCACCGAGCCAGCGCGACAAATCCGCCGCCCGGATGCCCGCCGCAATCGACAGGATCAGCGGCGCCCCGGTCAACTGGGGCAGCAGCGATGCCGCCACCTCGCGCATTTGCTGCGGTTTGACCGCCAGCACGATCGCATCGCACCCGGCCAGCTCGCCATCGATCGCGCCGCTGGTGCTCACGCCATGCTGCGCCTTGAGCCGCGCCAGCGCATCGGCATTCGGATCGACCACGTGAATATCCGCACCCGCGGCCAGCTTGCCCGCCAGGCCGGCGATCAGCGCCGACGCCATGTTTCCACCACCGATAAACGCAATCTTCATAGCCACCCTTATTAGTCCGCTCTTCGTTGATGTTGTTACTCGTATTGCCGTGATCCGAAAATCGCACTGCCGACCCGCACGATGGTCGCGCCTTCCGCAATCGCCGCGCCCAGGTCGGCCGACATGCCCATCGACAGCGTATCGAGCGCCAAACCGTCCGCGCGCAGCCGGTCGTACAGCACCCGCAACTGGCGAAACGCGGCGCGCTGCCGGTCGACCTGGGCCTGCGCTTCCGGGATCGCCATCAGTCCACGCAGGCGCAAGTGTGGCAGTTGCGCCACTGCGCGCGCCAATTCGGGCAATGCTTCCGGCGTGACACCACTCTTGCTAGCCTCACCACTGATGTTAACTTGCAGACAAATATTCAGCGCCCCCAGTTCCGGCGGGCGTTGTTCAGATAAACGCTGCGCTATCTTGAGCCGTTCGACGGTATGCACCCATGCGAAGCTGGCCGCGATCGGGCGCGTCTTGTTGCTCTGTATAGGGCCGATGAAGTGCCATTCCATCGGCGAAGCGGGCAGCGCGTGCGAAACCGCGGCAATTTTATCCAATGCTTCTTGCAAGTAATTCTCTCCGAACGCATACTGCCCGGCGGCAGCGGCTTCAAGTACAGCCTCGGCAGGAAAAGTCTTGGAAACGGCGAGCAATTGCACGTCGTTCCGGGAGCGGCCTGCGGCGTCGGCCGCAGCAACAATACTCGCATCGACAGCTTGCAAGTTCTGGACGATTGTGGACATAATCATTTTCGGCGGGCAATTCAATGCAGGTCGGTCGTTGCGAAATGCGCACACCATCGGCACGCGCCCATTCACGGCACAGGGATTATAAATGGACATCTCCGAATTACTCGCATTCTCCGTCAAGAACAAGGCATCCGATTTGCACCTCTCATCCGGCTTGCCGCCGATGATCCGCGTGCACGGCGACGTTCGCCGCATCAATCTGCCGCCGCTGGAGCACAAGGATGTGCACGGCATGATCTATGACATCATGAATGACGGCCAGCGCAAGCAGTACGAAGAAATGCTCGAGTGCGATTTCTCGTTTGCGATTCCGGGCCTGGCGCGTTTCCGCGTCAACGCCTTCAATCAGGAGCGCGGCGCGTCGGCGGTACTGCGGACCATTCCTTCAAAAATCCTGAGCCTGGAAGACCTGAACGCCCCGCGCATTTTCGCCGAACTGGCGATGCGTCCGCGCGGCCTGGTGCTGGTCACCGGCCCGACCGGTTCGGGCAAGTCGACGACCCTGGCGGCGATGGTCAACCACCTCAACGAAAACGAGTATGGCCACATCCTGACCATCGAAGACCCGATCGAATTCGTGCACGACTCGAAGAAGTGCCTGATCAACCAGCGCGAAGTCGGTCCGCACACACTCTCGTTCAACAACGCCTTGCGCTCGGCGCTGCGCGAAGACCCGGACTGCATCCTGGTGGGCGAGCTGCGCGACCTGGAAACCATCCGCCTGGCCCTGTCGGCCGCGGAAACGGGCCACCTTGTCTTCGGCACGCTGCACACCTCCTCGGCCGCGAAAACCATCGACCGTATCGTCGACGTGTTCCCGTCCGAAGAAAAGGAGATGGTCCGCGCGATGTTGTCCGAATCGCTGCAGGCCGTCGTTTCGCAGACGCTGCTCAAGACCAAGGACGGCTCCGGCCGTATCGCCGCGCACGAAATCATGATCGGCACGCCGGCGATCCGCAACCTGATTCGCGAAGCGAAGATCGCGCAGATGTACTCCGCGATCCAGACCGGCAGCTCGGTCGGCATGCAGACGCTGGACCAGAACCTGACCGATCTGGTTCGCCGCAACGTCATTTCCGGCGCTGCTGCGCGTTCGGCCGCCAAAACGCCGGAAAACTTCCCCGGCTAATTTTTAGGACACATTAATGGAACGCGACCAGGCCTCAAAATTCATGTTCGACCTTCTGCGTCTGATGACCAGCAAGGGCGGCTCCGACCTGTTCATCACGGCCGGTTTTCCACCGGCGATCAAGATCGACGGCAAGATCACCCCGGTGTCGAGCCAGGCGCTCACGCCATCGCACACCGCCGACCTGGCCCGTGCGATCATGAACGACAAGCAGACCGCCGGCTTCGAGCTGACCAAGGAGTCGAACTTCGCGATCAGTCCGGGCGACCTGGGACGGTTCCGGGTGTCGGCCTTCATCCAGATGAGTTCTGTCGGCATGGTGCTGCGTACCATCACCACCGCCATTCCGCGCCTGGACGACCTGGGCCTGCCGGAAATCCTGAAAGAGATCGTGATGACCAAGCGTGGCCTGGTGATCATGGTCGGCGCGACCGGTTCGGGTAAATCGACGACGCTGGCGGCCATGGTCGGGCACCGCAACGAAAACAGCTACGGGCATATCATCACGATCGAAGACCCGGTCGAATACGTTCACCCGCACAAGAACTGCGTGATCACGCAGCGCGAAGTGGGTGTCGATACCGAGTCGTTTGAAGTCGCGCTGAAAAACTCGCTGCGCCAGGCGCCGGACGTGATCCAGATCGGCGAGATCCGCGACCGCGAAACGATGGAACACGCGATTGCCTTCGCCGAAACCGGTCACCTGTGCATGGCCACCCTGCACGCCAACAGCGCCAACCAGGCGCTCGACCGCATCATCAACTTCTTCCCCGAAGAACGCCGCCAGCAGCTGCTGATGGACTTGTCGCTGAACTTGAAGGGCATGGTGTCGCAGCGCCTGATTCCGATGAAGGAAGCCAAGGGCCGCTGCGTGGCGATCGAAATCATGCTCAACTCCCCGCTCATTTCGGACCTGATCTTCAAGGGCGATGTGCACGAGATCAAGGAGATCATGAAGAAGTCGCGCGAACTGGGCATGCAGACCTTCGACCAGGCGCTGTTCGACCTGCACGAATTGGACAAGATCACCTACGAAGACGCGCTGCGCAACGCCGACTCGGTCAATGACCTGCGCCTGAACATCAAGTTGAACGGCAAGGAAGCCAAGAACCGCGACCTCTCGCACGGCACCGAGCATCTGGGTATCGTGTGACGAGCGCACTCGATTTCAAGGCGGCTGATATTTCGGGCACGCCGGTGGACCTGGCCATGTACAAGGGCCAGGTTGTGCTGGTCGTGAACACGGCCAGCGCGTGCGGCTACACGCCGCAGTACAAGGGCCTTGAAGTCGTGTACCAGCAGTTCAGGAACAAGGGCGTGGCGGTGCTCGGTTTTCCATGCAATCAGTTCGGCGGACAGGAGCCGGGCAGCGAAAGCGAGATCGGCGCGTTCTGCGAGAAGAACTACGGCGTCACGTTTCCGCTGTTCGCCAAGATCGATGTCAATGGCGATAACGCGCATCCGCTGTTCCAGCACTTGAAGAAGGCGGCGCCCGGCTTGCTGGGGACCGAGCGGATCAAGTGGAACTTCACCAAATTCCTGATCGGGAAAGACGGCAGCGTGTACAAACGCTACGCGCCAATGACCAAGCCCGAAGAGCTGGTCGAGGATATCGAGAAGCTGCTCGCCGATAAGGGCTGACGGTTACGCCGTCCGCCTGTTCTGGTCCCCGTCGTTCCCGTCCCCTCCGTCGCGCCCTCCCCGCTTCCTCATCCCCGTCGATCCTGCCATTGGCTGAAACGACGGCGATTGCTCGCACCAGCATTCACAAACCAAATAACCTTCATCAAATAATGTGCTTACATCATTCAAAATGTGAATGACGAACATTCTAATTTGAAATTGGAGTTATATGTTGCGATGCCGCATAATGTGTACATACCAAACAAACACATTGAAAAAGGATCGATATGAACATCGTGAAGAACATGGAAGCCGTCGTCATCGCCGCAGTTGCACTGACCTTTGTCACCGCCATGGCCTCCGCTGAAGCACCGCGCGCCCGCACCGCCGCACCGACTTCGCCGGCCGCTGCCGCCAAGGCCGACGCCGACGTCAAGGCCGACATGACCACCATCGTCGTCACCGGCAAGCGCCTGAGCGCGGCAGAAAAAGCGAAACTGGCCGCGTAATCTCAGGCCAGCGCCTGATCGATCAACTCGATCCAGTGCGCAACCGGCGTCTCCGTACCTGATTGAAGGTGAGTCTGGCAGCCGATATTGGCCGACACAATCACCTCCGGGTTGGTGGCCTGCAAACTGGCCAGCTTGCGGTCCCGTAGTTCAGTAGCCAGCGCAGGCTGCAGCACCGAGTAGGTGCCGGCCGAACCGCAGCACAGATGGCTGTCGGCGCACAGCGTCACATCGACGCCGGCAGCACGCAACACCCCTTCCACCTTGCCACGGATCTGCTGTCCGTGCTGCAGGGTGCAAGGCGGATGGAACGCCACCCGCTTCGTCTCTTTCCCCTTCAGCTTCGCTCCCAGTTCGGCCTCGAACTGCGGCATGATTTCACTCAGGTCGCGCGTTAGCATCGCAATGCGCGCGGCCTTGGCGGCGTAGGCGCTGTCGTGCGCCAGCAGGTGCCCGTATTCCTTGACCGTGACGCCGCAGCCCGATGCAGTCATCACAATCGCCTCGATATGCCCGCCCTCGACCAGCGGCCACCAGGCGTCGACATTGCGGCGCATGTCATCGAGGCCGCCTTCCTGGTCGTTCAGATGGTAGCGCAACGCGCCGCAGCAGCCCGCCTTGGGCGCGGCCAGCAGCTGCACGCCAAAGGCGTCGAGCACGCGCGCCGTGGCGGCGTTGATACCGGGCGCCATGGTGCTTTGCACGCAGCCTTGCAGCACCAGCATCTTGCGCGCATGTTCCCGCGCCGGCCAGTGGCCTGCGCTGCGCGTCCTGGGCAGCTTGTCCTGCAGCGCCGGCGAAAGCAGTGGCCGCAACAGCTGCCCCGCCCTGAACGCCGGCCTGAAGATCCACGCGCGCGGCAGCGCTTCCTTGAGCACCGCACGCTTGATGCGTTCACCGAGCGGACGCTGGACGCGCTCTTCGACCACCCGGCGGCCGATGTCGGCCAAGCGCCCATAGCGCACGCCCGACGGGCAAGTCGTCTCGCAGTTGCGGCAAGTCAGGCAGCGGTCCAGGTGGGTCTGGGTCTTGACGGTGACGGGCGCACCTTCCAGCAGCTGCTTGATCAGGTAGATGCGTCCGCGCGGGCCGTCGAGTTCGTCGCCCAGCAGCTGGTAAGTGGGACAGGTGGCGGTGCAGAAGCCGCAATGAACGCAGGCGCGCAGGATCGCTTCGGCTTCGTCGCCGTCAGGCGTACCCTTGATGAAATCGGCGAGGTTGGTTTGCATCAGTACATCCGTCCGGGATTGAAAACCTGCGACGGATCGAAGGCCGCCTTCAGGCGTTGATGAATCCTGGCGACGCCGGGCGCCAGCGGCTGGAACACGCCGATGCGCTTGTCGCCGCCCCGGAACAGGGTCGCATGGCCGCCCACCGCCGTCACCGCGCGCCGAATATTGTGCGCCATTGCCGCATCGGCATCGACCTTGAGCCAGCGCTGCGCGCCGCCCCACTCGATCAGCTGGGCGCCACGCAGAATGATGGCGCCCGTGGCCGACGGCACCGACAGGCGCCACAGGCTGGCGTCGCCATCGAAGAACGCATGCTGCTGCTCGCGCAGCGCAGCCCAGAAGGCGGGGCCGTCATCGACCGGCTGCCCGTCCAGCGTGCGCGCGGCAGCAACGACTGCCGCCTGCGCGCCCGACAGGCGCAAGGTAAGCACGCCGGCGTGCCAGCAGCTGGCCGATATCGGCAGCGGCAGGCCGGCCCATTCGTTCAGGCGCCGCAGCGCTTCGATTTCGTCCATTGCAAAGCGCAAGGTGATGTCGCACAGCGCGCGCGGCAGCACCTTGATGGAATGCTGCAGCATCAGCCCCAGCGTGCCCATGGAACCGGCCAGCAGGCGCGAAACGTCGTAGCCGGCCACATTCTTCATCACCTGGCCGCCGAAGGTAAGCACCTCGCCCTTGCCGTCCATGAGAACGGCGCCGAGCACGAAGTCGCGCAGCGCACCGCTGCTGGCGCGGCGCGGGCCGGACAGGCCGCTGGCGACCACGCCGCCGATGGTGGCCCCTGCGCCGAAGTGCGGCGGCTCGAATGCCAGCATCTGCTTACGTTCGGCCAGCGCCGCCTCGATCTCGGCCAGCGGCGTGCCGCAGCGCGCGGTGATGACCAGCTCCGTCGGCTCGTAGTCGACAATGCCGCTGAAACCGCGCGTGTCGAGAATGTCGCCATCGCTGGCCTGGCCGTACCAGTCCTTGGTGCCGCCACCGCAAATGCGCAGGGTGCGGCCATCGCGTGCCGCCGCGAGCACCTGTTCCCTGAATTGTTCGATCTGCTGCACGTTGTCTCCCATGTCAGAAACGCGGCAGGCCGGCGAAAGGCAGCACGCCGCCACTGACGCGCATCTTGCCGAATTCGGCGCAGCGGTTCAGCGTGGGGATGGCCTTGTCGGGATTGAGCAGGTGCGGCGCATCGAAGGCGCGCTTGACGGCGAAGAAGGCATCGAGTTCGGCGCGCGTGAACTGCACGCACATCGAATTGATCTTCTCCATGCCCACGCCATGCTCCCCGGTGATGGTGCCGCCCACGTCGACGCACAGCGCCAGGATGGCCGCGCCAAACGCTTCGGCGCGATCGAATTCGCCCGGCTGGTTGGCGTCGAACAGGATCAGCGGATGCAGGTTGCCGTCGCCGGCATGAAACACGTTGGCGCAGCGCAGGCCGTAGGTGACTTCCATCTGCGCGATCCCGGTCAGCACCTGCGCCAGGTTCTTGCGCGGGATGGTGCCGTCCATGCAGTAGTAGTCGGGCGAAATGCGGCCCGCCGCGGGAAAGGCGTTCTTGCGGCCCGACCAGAAGCGCAGGCGTTCGGCCTCGCTCTGCGACACGGCGATGGCGCTCGCGCCGGCAGCCTGCAGTACCGCCGACATGCGTTCGATTTCCTCGTCCACCTCCAGGTGGGTGCCGTCCGCTTCGCACAGCAGAATTGCTGCGGCATCGGTGTCGTAGCCGGCGCGCACGAACGGTTCGACCATGCGCGAGGAGGTCTGGTCCATCATCTCCAGCCCGGCCGGAATGATGCCGGCGGCGATCACGCTGGCCACCGCATTGCCGCCGGTGACAACGTTGTCGAACGAGGCCATGATCACGCGCGCGGTGGCCGGCTTGGGAATGAGCCTGACCGTCACTTCGGTGACAATGCCCAGCATGCCCTCGGAGCCGATGAACACGGCCAGCAGGTCCAGGCCCGGTGCATCGAGCGCCTCGCCGCCAAGTTCGATGATGTCGCCATCGATGGTGGCCACGCGCACGCGCAGCACGTTATGCACGGTGAGTCCGTATTTGAGGCAGTGCACCCCGCCCGAATTTTCCGCCACGTTGCCGGCGATGGTGCAGGCGATCTGCGAGGACGGATCAGGCGCGTAGTACAGGCCGTGCGGCGCGGCTGCATCGGAAATGGCCAGGTTGCGCACGCCCGGCTGCACCACCGCCAGGCGCGCGTAGGGGTCCATGCGCACGATGCGGTTCATGCGCGCAGTCGACAGCACCACGCCGTCGGCGATCGGCAGCGCTCCACCCGACAAGCCGGTGCCGGCGCCGCGCGGCACGATCGGCACGTTCAGTTCCCGGCAAATGTTGAGGATGGCCAGTACCTGCTCCTCGTCGTCGGGCAAGGTGACGATCATCGGCAACTGGCGGTAGGCGGCCAGGCCGTCGCACTCGTAAGGGCGGGTGTCTTCGGGGTCGGACAGCACGCAGCGTTCCGGCAGCACTGCCAGCAGCGCCTGGGCGACCTGCTGCCTGCGTTCGGGATCAATGGGAAGGGAGGCGGACATGCATCGATTGTATGCGTTATCGCCGCTTTTGTCGTATCCTGCCTGATTATGATTCAGCTACCGGAAAACAATCATGGGCAACCGACTTTCTAAAATCGCCACCCGCACCGGCGACAACGGCACCACCGGCCTGGGTGACGGCAGCCGCACCGAAAAAGACAGCGTGCGCGTGCACACCCTGGGCGAAGTCGACGAACTCAATTCCTTCGTCGGCCTGCTGCTGTGCGAAGACATGCCGGCCGAGCTGCGCGAGGAACTGGTCTCGATCCAGCACGACCTGTTCGACCTGGGCGGCGAGATCTGCATCCCCGGCTACACCTTGATCACCGACGACCATGTGGCGCGGCTGGACGACCTGCTCGAAAAATACAATGCCGACCTGCCGCCGCTGAAGGATTTCATTTTGCCGGCCGGCTCGCGCGCGGCGTCGATTGCGCACGTATGCCGCACGGTGTGCCGGCGCGCGGAGCGCAGCATCGTCACGCTCGGCAAAACCGAGACCATCAACGACCATCCGCGCCAATACGTGAACCGCTTGTCGGATCTGATGTTCGTGCTCTCGCGCGTGTTGAACCGCTTCGCGGGCGGCAGCGACGTGCTGTGGCAACATGAGCGCAAGCGAGGATAACCTCCATGAAAAAGACACTGATTGCCACGCTGGCCGTGGCACTTTGGAGCTCGGGTACGGCGTTTGCCACCGCCCCCGATGCCACCCGCACCGAAGTCACGCGCCTGCTCGACGCGGTCGAAAAATCGCAGTGCCAGTTCAACCGCAACGGCAGCTGGCACGACGCCAAGGCGGCGCGCGCGCACCTGCAAAAGAAGTACGATTATCTCGACAAGAAGAAGATGTTGACCAACACCGAAAGCTTCATCGAGCGTGGCGCGACCGGCAGCAGCATGAGCGGCGACCCTTACCAGATGCGCTGCCCCGGCACGGCGGTCGTCAACAGCGCCGACTGGCTCAAGGCCGAACTGGCGCGCGTGCGCAAGTAAGTGGGCAAGCGCTCCAAGCGCCTCCCGGCGTCCAGCCCCGGCTTCAGATGGCAGCCCGGCACGGGACCCGACCCGCAAGCGCTCGCGCGCATGGCCCAGGCGGCGCCCAAGCCATCGGTACTCATGGGCGAAGCATGGTTCATGAGTGGTGACCGCAAGATGTACGACTATCTGCGCACCACGGCCGTCGAGCAGCTCACCGACAGTCAGATCAATGAGACGCTGTGGGACATCGCCAGCGGGACGTCCAGCTTCGGCCATATGAACGAATGGGATGACTGGTTCGCTTACCTGCTCCCCAGGCTGATAGAGATAAAGCAAGCGCCAGCGCAGCGGCCCATCATAGAGATGCTGGCGACGGCGTTTTTTATCCATTACCCGGTCCGCATCCACGATTGGACCTATGACGAGGTGTTGCAGACGCTGGGACAGGTCATCATGGGGCCGTCGCGCTGGCGGGACGGCCGGCTGATCCTGGACCATGTTTTCAATGGCCCGCCCGCCAGGCCTCGCGAGACGTGGGGTTGGTGGGATGTCTGCAGCGACCTGTCGGTATCGCTGTTCTTTTGCCTGAAGTATCTCGACCCTCGTGACATCAAGGGTTGGGTGGACTCGATCTTTGCGATTGACGATCCGCACTGGCGCGCGCAAATATTGTTGTGGCTCGGTCTGACCCGGAAGATATGGGATACGGGAAGCGCCTTCCCCGCCGATCTGGGAGACCGGTCGCCGCAAGCGCGATGGTCGGAATCGTTTCTGCTCGACGACAGGCTCGCAGCTCCGTTGATCACCGAGGAAAACCGGTGCGCGTTCAAGGAAGCGTTGCGGCCATTACTTGCGCTGCATCTGGACGATTGGCGCCAGTCGATCGCGCAAGTCGATTATCTGGAGATCGAAGCGCTGCCTTCGATCATCGATATGGACGATCTCTGAAGGTCTGCCGTCCCGGCCAATCGTGCACCGCAAAGGCGGTGCTACCATCGAATGCAGTAATTTACGCCATCCCTGACAGCAAGCAATTATTTTTTGCACACTCGTGGAAAAGCCAAGCAAAGTTCGTCCCGCCGCGCCAACCGACATCATCGTTTGTACGATCGGTCACTCCAACCGGCCGCTGGATGCGTTTCTCGATGTGCGCACGGTTCCACGCTCGCGCCACAATCCCCAACGCGGATGACTGACATCGCAACCCTCAAGCACTATCCGGATCTGGACAGCCTGCTGTCCGACGTGCGCGCGTGCCGTGCCTGCGAAGCCCATCTGCCCAAAGGTCCGCGCCCCATCGTGCAGGTCGGCGAAGGCGCGCGCGTGCTGATTATCGGACAGGCACCCGGCTCCCGCGTGCACGCATCGGGCATCCCGTGGGATGACGCCAGCGGGACCAGGTTACGCGAATGGATGGGTGTGGATGCGAAGGCATTCTACGATCCCACGCGCTTCGCGATCATCCCGATGGGGTATTGCTACCCCGGGCGGGGCAAGGGTGGAGACCTGCCGCCGCGCACCGAATGCGCCGATCTCTGGCCGGACCAGTTGCTGGCCAAATTGCCGGATATCGAACTGACGTTGCTGATCGGCGCGCACGCCCAGCGGCACTTTCTGGGTCCCCTCCGCAAGCCATCGCTAACCGGGACAGTCCAGGCATGGCGCGATGTGGCACCGGCGTATTTCCCCCTGCCGCATCCGTCGCCGCGCAACACGCCCTGGCTGCAGCGCAATCCGTGGTTCGAGCAGGATCTGGTGCCGGTACTGCGCGCGCGGATCAATGGGATCTTCAGATAACGATCCGGTCGAATGCATCAGGCCTGCATCGCCTGGCGCACCGTGTGACTGTCGACGTACTGCACCATGCGCGCGATATTGACATCCCTGAAGGTAAATGATCGGCAGCCGCTGGCATTTTTCCGCCGAAACAAAAGACGCCAACCCGAGGGCTGGCGTTGTCATTCGGCGGCGAGCGACGCAGTGCCGTACTTAGGGCTGGCGGCCGCCATACACGATGCCGGCCTCGCCCTTGACCAGCATGCGCGATGAGTACAGACGTTCGCCCGGCACCTTCGGCCACATCAAGTTCCGGTAACCGTACATCTGTCCCTTGTGCCGCACAGTGATGAAATTTTCGTCACGGTCCTGCTGCCCGTCCACCCTGACCGCAAACCGTCCATCGGCGCGAACGCGGTAAGTCGCTGCGTAGTCGCCGTCGCCAACCTCGATAAGCCGCGGCCATTTCCAGGCCCGCACAGGCGTAAAACGCGACAAGGCCACGATGGCTTGCGTCGGCATCCAACCCTTCTTGCCCTCGACGTCAACCAGGGTCCACTGCGGGTCGATCTTCATGCGGCGCACGACGGTGCCGGCGTAGATCCTCTCCCCGCTGGCCGCATCAGGATCAGCGGGGCACACGGTGCCCAGTGTTCCAGGGACGTCGCGCAGCGTCTCGTGGCAGCGAATGACCGCGTCCGGGCCACGCTCGCGCGCGCCCTGCGCCGCAGGGGCAAGACACATCAGCAGCGCAAAGAACGTTAAGCGCATCGGCTGCTTCATGTCATCGCCCGCGCGGGAGCGCGGTTCAGGTGTTGTTGACCACCAGGCGCGGTTCGGCGGCGCCGAAACGCTGGCGGATCGATGCGGCGATGCCCTTGGCGTCGAGTCCCACGCTGGCCAGCAGGGCCGCCGGGTCACCATGGTCGATAAATTTATCGGGCAGGCCGAGAATCAGCAGCGGCTTTTGAATGCCTTCGGCCGCCAGCGCTTCGGCCACGGCGGAACCGGCGCCGCCCATGACCGCGCCCTCTTCCACCGTCACCAGATAATCATGGTCCTGCGCCAGCCGCTTGACCAGCTCCACGTCGAGCGGCTTGATGAAGCGCATATTGGCCACCGTCGCATTCAACTCCTCGCCCGCGACGACGCTGCGCGCCACCATCGAGCCGAAGGCCAGGATCGCCACGCTCTGGCCTTCGCGCTTGATCTCGCCCTTGCCGATCGGGAGCGTTGTCAGTTCTTTTTCGATGACCGCGCCAATGCCGGCGCCGCGCGGATAGCGCACCGCCGCCGGACCGTTGTACTGGTAGCCGGTGCTGAGCATCTGGCGGCATTCGTTTTCGTCCGACGCGGCCATGACGATCATGTTCGGAATGCAGCGCAGATACGGGATGTCATAGTTGCCGGCGTGGGTGGCGCCGTCGGCGCCAACCAGGCCCGCGCGGTCGAGCGCGAACAGCACGTCCAGGTTTTGCAGCGCCACGTCGTGAATCAGCTGGTCGTAGGCGCGCTGCAAAAAGGTGGAGTAGATCGCCACCACGGGTTTGAGGCCTTCGGTCGCCAGGCCGCCGGCGAAGGTCACCGAGTGCTGCTCGGCGATACCGACGTCGAAATAGCGGTCCGGGAACTGCTCTTCGAAGCGCACCATGCCCGAGCCTTCGCGCATGGCCGGCGTGATGCCGACCAGGCGCTTGTCGGCAGCGGCCATGTCGCACAGCCAGTTGCCGAAGACTTCCGTGTAGGTGGTCTTGCCGGCTTTCGCGGGCAGGATGCCTTCGGTCGGATTGAACTTGCCCGGCCCGTGATACAGCACCGGGTCGGCTTCGGCCAGCTTGTAGCCCTGCCCTTTTTTGGTCACCACATGCAAAAATTGCGGACCCTTGAGCTTCTTGATGTTTTCCAGCGTGGGAATCAGCGAGTCCAGGTCATGGCCGTCGATCGGGCCGATGTAGTTAAAGCCGAATTCCTCGAACATCGTGGCCGGGACCACCATGCCCTTGGCGTGTTCTTCGAAGCGCTTGGCCAGTTCCAGCACAGGGCCGGGCAGCACCGACTTGCCGACGTTCTTGGCGGCCGCGTAGAACTGCCCCGACATCAGGCGCGCCAGGTAGCGATTGAGCGCGCCGACCGGCGGCGAAATCGACATGTCGTTATCGTTCAATACCACCAGCAGGTTGATGTCTTCCTGTACGCCGGCGTTATTGAGCGCCTCGAAAGCCATCCCGGCGGTCATGGAGCCGTCGCCGATGACGGCGATTGCGTGACGCGATTCGCCTTTGATCTTGGCCGCCTGCGCCATGCCCAGCGCGGCCGAAATCGAGGTCGACGAGTGCGCCGTGCCGAAGGTGTCGTATTCGCTTTCGTCGCGCCGCGGGAAGCCCGAAATGCCGTTCAGCTGGCGCAGGCTGTGCATCTGGTCGCGCCGGCCCGTGAGGATCTTGTGCGAGTACGTCTGGTGGCCCACGTCCCACACGATGCGGTCGTACGGCGTGTTGAACACGTAGTGCAGCGCAATCGTCAGCTCCACCGTGCCCAGGTTGGACGAGAGGTGGCCGCCGGTCTTGGACACGGAATCGAGCAGGAAATGGCGCAACTCGTGCGCCAGGGGCGTGAGTTGGGCGCGTGCCAGCTTGCGCAGTTCGGCCGGTTCGTTGATTGTCTCTAGCAAGTTCATTTACGCTTTCCGCTGCACGATCAGGTCCGCCAACTGGCGCAGCCTATCTGCTTTTTCACCAAACGGCGCGAGCGCGTCATGCGCATCGTTCCGCAATTTTTCTGCCAAGACCCTGGATGGCTCCAGGCCCAAAATCGATACATAGGTCGGCTTGTTGGCCGCCGCATCCTTGCCCGCGGTCTTGCCCAGGGTGGCCGAATCGGCGGTCGCATCGAGCACGTCGTCGACCACCTGGAAGGCCAGCCCGATCGCTTTGGCATAGGCGTCGAGCGCCGTCATCTGCGCGTCGCTCACATCGCCGCCGGCCAGCGCGCCCAGCACCACCGAAGCGCGCAGCAAGGCGCCGGTTTTGAGCTGGTGCATCTGTTCGAGCTGTTCGAGCGTGAGGCTGATGCCGACACTGTCAAGATCGATCGCCTGGCCGCCGCACATGCCGCTCGACCCGGCCGCGTGCGCGAGCAGGCGCAGCATGGCCACCTGGCGCGCCGGCGGAATGTCCATGCCTTCGGCCAGCACCAGGAAGGCTTGCGACTGCAGCGCGTCGCCCACCAGCAGCGCGGTCGCTTCGTCGTAGGCCACGTGCACGGTCGGTTTGCCGCGCCGCAGGTCGTCGTCGTCCATGCAGGGCATGTCGTCGTGCACCAGCGAATAGGCGTGGATCATTTCAACCGCGGCGGCGGCGCGCTCCAGGGCGCGCGCATCGGCGCCGTACAGCGCGCCGGCGGCGAACACCAGCAGCGGGCGTACCCGCTTGCCGCCGCCGAGCACCGTGTAGCGCATCGCTTCGTGCAGCTTGTGCGGCACCGCGCCCGCTGGCGGCAACAAGGCGCCCAGCGCCTCTTCGACGCCGGCCTGCACGGTTTTCATCCAGTCGCCGAAAGCCGCGCCGCTCATTGCATGCCCTCGCCGGCGCCATCGGCCGCGAAGGGCTTGAGCATGTCGCCTTCGAGTACTTTGACCTGGGACTCGACTTTTTCGAGCTGCGCCGCACAGTAGCGCACCAGCTCCGAGCCGCGCGCATACGCCGCCACCGATGCCTCCAGCGGCAACTGGCCGGCTTCCATCTGGGTTACCAGCTGGGCCAGTTCGGCCATGGCCTGTTCGAACGATTCCGGCGCAGCTGCGCTTTCCGCTATTAATTTCTTTGCCATAGTTACTTTATGTGAGTCCGCCCCACGCAACTTATGCGCGGCGGGCCAGTCTAATCGCTTATTTTAGAACAATCCATCCTGACGGGTGGCGATTTGGCATTTTATCGCATTGGGGCTGGATCGATGAAAACCATGTTTTTCCTTCAACATTTGCATTCGCCCACACCACATTCCCGCGCCGGACCAAGACGGTAGGGCCCGTTCCGCGCTATAATCGCCGGTTCTGTCCGAAATGCCGTATTCCGCACTTAAAAATACTGGTCTTTGGATTCTTTCTCTTCTTTGGCTGATGCACATATAAAAGGGGGGTTGGGATGTCCGATCTGGCTACCCACGCCAAGCTGGCGCGCTCATGCGCGCAGCTTCCGGTAGATGCTTACTTTGATGAAGCGCTGTTGAAGCGCGAAATGCAGCAATTGTTCCAGCATGGCCCGCGCTATGTCGGCCATACGCTGATGGTGCCCGAAACGGGAGACTTTGCCACGCTCGCTTCCGAGAATGAGGGCCGCATGCTGGTGCGCAACGCAAACGGGATCGAAGTCCTGTCCAATGTGTGCCGCCATCGCCAGGCGCTGATGTTCAACGGACGCGGCAATGCGAACAATATCGTCTGTCCGCTGCACCGCTGGACCTACGACCTCAAGGGTGAGCTGATCGGTGCGCCGCACTTCCCGGAAACGCCGTGCCTGAACCTGTCCAAGACGCCGCTGCAGGAGTGGAACGGCTTGCTGTTCGAGCAGAACGGCTACAACGTCATGGAAAAACTGGCCGGCCTGTCGGTGACGAAGGATTTCGATTTTTCGGGCTATATGTTCGACCATGTCGAGGTGCAGACCTGTGATTACAACTGGAAGACCTTCATCGAAGTCTACCTGGAGGATTACCACGTCGAGCCGTTCCACGCGGGCCTGGGCGGCTTTGTCAGCTGCGACGACCTGCGCTGGGAGTTCGGGCGCGATTACAGCGTGCAGACGGTCGGCGTGAACCGCGGCCTGGGCAAGGCCGGTTCGCCCATCTACCAGCGCTGGCAGGAACAGGTGCTCAAGTTCCGTGGCGGCGTGCCGCCCGAAAAAGGCGCGATCTGGTTCACGCTGTACCCGAACATCATGGTCGAATGGTATCCGCACGTGCTGATCGTCTCGACCCTGTGGCCGGACGGACCGCAAAAGACGCGCAACGTGGTCGAGTTCTACTACCCCGAAGAGATCGTGCTGTTCGAGCGCGACTTCATCGAGGCCGAACGCGCCGCCTACTTCGAGACCTGCATCGAGGACGATGAAATCGCCCTGCGCATGGACGCCGGCCGCCGCATCCTGATGGCGCGCGGCGTCAACGAGGTGGGGCCGTACCAGTCGCCGATGGAAGACGGCATGCAGCACTTCCACGAGTGGTACCGCAGCAACCTGGCGCTGTAGGCGCCGACCGATGGCCGCGCTCTGGATCCTGGTAGCGAGCTTCCTGTTCTCGCTCATGGGCGCGGCCGTGAAGCTGGCCTCGAGCGAGTATTCGGTGGCCGAAATCGTGTTCTACCGCGGCCTGGTCGGCATCATCCTCCTGTACTTTTTCATCCGCCACCAGGGCGGCAGGCTGCGCACCGAACACCTGGCCGGGCACCTGTGGCGCGGCGCGATCGGCGTGGTGTCGCTCTGGATGTGGTTTTACGCGGCCACCAAGCTGCCGCTGGCCACCGCCGTCACCCTCAATTACATGTCGCCCATCTGGACCGCGGTCGCGGTGATCGCCTTCGGCTGGTGGCAGGGCGGGCAGCGCATCGCCCTGCCCCTGCTGGCCGCCATCGGCGTCAGTTTCGGCGGCGTGATACTGGCCCTGCGCCCGGCGTTCGAGGCGCAGCAGTGGTTCGGCGCGCTGATGGCGCTGTTGTCCGGCGTGCTGGCCGCTGTCGCCTACACCATGGTGCGGCGCCTGAGCCGCGCCGGCGAACCCGAATACCGCGTGGTGTTCTACTTTTTGGCGGTCAATATCGCGGCCGGCCTGGCCGGCAGCCTGCTGCCGGGCGGCTCGCCCGACGGCGCCGCCTGGCATGCGCACTCGCCGCGCGGCGCGGCCCTGCTGCTGTTCATCGGCGCCTCCGGCGTGTTTGCCCAGATGGCGCTCACGCGCGCCTGGCGCACCGGCAAGGTGCTGGTGGTGGCCAACCTGCAGTACACCGGCATCGTGTTCTCCAGCGTCTGGGGCATCCTGATCTGGCACGATGTCTTCGACTGGCACGTCTGGCTCGGGATGGCGCTGATCCTCGCTTCCAGCATCGCCGCCACGTTCTACAACACCGTTACTGAAAAACGCGCCGCCGCGGCCGCATCGGCCGGCGTCGACCAATAAGGAAACCATGGCAGCAGCACTGTGGATGTTATTTGCCAGCTTCGCTTTTGCCGCCATGGGCGCGGCCGTGAAACTGGCATCAAGCGTGTATTCGACGTCCGAAATCGTCATGTACCGGGGCCTGATCGGCACCGTCATGCTGCTCGTCATGGTCAAGCACCAGGGCCTGACCCTGCGCACCGTGTTCGTGAAAGACCATCTGTGGCGCAGTGTCGTGGGCGTGGTGTCGCTGTGGATGTGGTTTTTCGCGATCGGCAAACTGCCGCTGGCCACCGCCGTCACGCTCAATTACATGGCGCCGATCTGGATCGCCGCTTTCCTGTTCTGCGCCGGCTGGTGGCACGCCAAGGACCACGTCGAGTGGCCGCTGGTGGTGGCCGTGATCATGAGCTTTGTCGGCGTCACGCTGGTGCTGCAGCCGGCCATCGCGGCCAACCAGTGGCTCGGCGGCGTGGTCGGCCTGCTTTCGAGCGTACTGTCGGCGATGGCGTACATGCAGGTGCGGCGCCTGGGCCAGCTGGGTGAACCGGAGTTCCGCGTGGTGTTTTATTTTTCCGCGATGACCGCCACGGCCGGCCTGGCCGGCACCCTGCTCGAAGGGCGCGGCGCCGGCATGCCCTTATTCACCGCGCATAATCTGTACAGCGGCGCGCTGCTGCTGGCCATCGGCGTGTCGGCCCTGTTCGCGCAGATCGCCATGACGCGCGCCTACCGCATCGGCAAGGTGCTGGTGGTGGCCAACCTGCAGTACACCGGCATCGTCTTTTCCAGCCTGTGGGGCATGCTGCTGGGGGGGGATAAATTTACCTGGTACGTTTGGCTGGGAATGGCGGTGATTCTTGTGTCGGGCATCGCCGCGACGTTTTACAATACGCAAAGCACGCCGCGCGGCGCCGCCGTCAGCAAGACCGATCCCATCGCAAGCGAACTTTAAGGACGCCCATGTACACGACACTGATCTCCGCAGCCGACCTGGCCGGCCATATCGACAACCCGGCCTGGGTCATCGTCGACTGCCGCCACGACTTGATGAACCCGTCCGCCGGGCGCGAAGCCTACGCCGCCGGCCATCTGCCGCACGCCCTGTTTGCCGATATTGAAACCGAACTGTCGGGCGCCAAGCGCGGCGCCGACGGCGTTTTCCGCGGGCGTCATCCGCTGCCGGTGCGCGCCGACCTGATCGCCACCCTGCGCAGCTGGGGCATCGACGAAGACAGCCAGGTGATCGCTTACGACGCGCACGGCGGCATGTTCGCGGCGCGCCTGTGGTGGATGCTGCGCTGGGTCGGCCATCCGGCGGTGGCGGTGCTCGATGGCGGCCTGGCGGCGTGGCAGGCGGCCGGACTGGCGCTGTCGACGGCCGCGCCGGTGGCGCGCAGCGGCGGCATCACGGAACGTTCGCCGCTGGTGACGACCGTCTCGGCGGCCGATGTACTCGACAATATCGACGGCGGCAAGCGCGTGGTGCTCGACGCGCGCGCGGCCGACCGCTTCCGCGGCGAGAACGAAACCATCGATCCGGTCGGCGGCCATATTCCGGGCGCGAAGAACCACTTCTTCAAGGATAACCTGGGACCGGACGGACGCTTCAAGGATGCCGCCCAGCTCAAGGCGGAACTGGCGCCGCTGGTGGGCAATCCGTCCGATGCCATCATGCAGTGCGGCTCGGGCGTGACCGCCTGCCACAACCTGCTGGCCCTGGAAGTGGCCGGGCTGCCCGGCGCCGCGCTGTACCCGGGTTCGTGGAGCGAGTGGTGCGCCGATCCGGCACGCCCGCTAGCCACCGGAACATAAAACGCCTGCGCGGCGCGGGCTGACGAGAAGCGTCCATCGCCAGCGCTGCGCCGCTCAATCGCCGCCCCCACCGCAGCCGCCGCCGCAGCCCGCATCGCCCGCGGCATCGCCAGCGCCCTCGCAGGCTTCGGTGCCGCAAGGGAAATGGCGGTCGCCAGTGCCGCAGCCGCCCGTGGCGCCGGCGGCCGGAGTGGCCTTGCGCGCGTAGCGGCGGTACTCGTCTTCACTGATCAGGCCAGCCCCCAGCAATCGCTCCGGACACAGACTGGCGGCATAGGCCGGCACGCCGACGGCGCGCCCGCGCGCGTCGAGCGCCAGCGACGCCACCTGGCCGTTGAACAGCAGGTAGCCGCAACCGCCGGGCATGGCCAGCATGCGGTCCAGGGCGAACAGGTGCGGCAGGTTGGGCCCGGCCGCCGGCATGCGCTCGATCCGGCGTGCGCGCACCAGGCACGCGGCCAGCGCGCCTTCCATGCCGCCGGCCATGTCGAGCGCTTCCACATGCGGGATGACGCGTCCGAAGTGCTTGCGGCAAAACGCGTTCAGCCCGGTGGGCGAGAGGCGCATCCAGGCGTGCCACACCGAATCGGCCGCCATCGACGGCAAGCCGCACGGCAAGCCGCTGTCGCGCACGCAGTCGAAAAACGCCATCAAGCCTTCGGCGGCGCGGGCGAAAAAAAAGGCATCCTGGGGGATGCCTTTGAATTCGTGCTGCGCGCTGCGTTTCCAGAAGGGATACAGCGTCGCGGGGAGATCGGCCATTTCGGCCCGGTACGGTGATTGATGCTTGATCCGGGCGGCGCGATAGGTGTTGATGTGATTAACTACGTTGCTGAGCATGGTCATATTCTCCTTTTTTGTTTTTGTGATGAGCATAGCCTCGCATAGACATGTGACAGCTTGATGACGAGCGCGTGAAATAATCAGGCATGCGCCTGTCATGGATCGCGGCCAAATCAGGCCGCTATCAGGCGCACCGACGACATGGAATCATTCGGAATATCCACCGCTTCGACCCGGCGCTAACGCCCGGGTCCGAAGACCCGCGATCCCGGCCCGCGAAACTCGCTATCGCGGTAAAATTTCCAGCGGCCGGATACCACGACAAACGACGATACTTTATCGTTGAAAAAATTATCGTCGGGAGCGTTCGGATTTCGTTCCGAGCCGTACAAATGCTTCCCGGCCACGAAAATCGATATGTTGGTATAGCACGACTTCAGCCATATATACTCCTGACTGGGTTGCAGGCGGCGGGCGCGCCCTATGTCACGCCGGCGCGCAAGCCGCCCTCGCCGGCCCTGGCTTACGTCAGCCGTACCGACGAAATGGAATCGTTCGGAATATTCACCGCTTCGACCCAGTTATACAGTCCCGGCCCGAATACCTGGGACGATGGTCCCTGGAAATTACTATCGCGGAAAAACTGCCAGCGGCCCGACAGGACCACAAACGACGATACCTGATCATTGAACGCTTTATCATCAGGCGCATTCAGGTTCGATTCCGACCGAAACAGATGTTTATGCGCACCGTGAAAATTAGCATGTTGGAATAGCACGACTTCAGCCATATGTCCTCCAAACTGGTTGCGAGGCAAAAGGTGGTCTCGCTTCACCGGTTTCCTGCTTCAGGCTGTAGTATAAAGAGGCTGGCGAGCTAAACAATAGCGCGGGTTTGACGGGGACTAAACGCCATGCGCATTTCAGCGCCTGGCGCATAACCGAGGGAAATGAAATATCCGGACCGGAATAATATCGATTGCGGGCGACAAGCGCGCGGCGGCACGAATTGCCGCCGCGATGCTTACGTTCCGCGCGTGAGAAACAGCACGATCAGCACGCCTACGCCGATCAGCAACACTTGCGGAACGGATTCGCGCACGGTGGCGCGGCGTTGCATCTGCGGCATTAAATCGCTGACGGCAATGTACAGGAAGCCCGAGGAGGCAAACACCAGCACATACGGAATCAGTCCGCTGGCGCGGTCCAGGGTGAAATAGCCGAGCAAACCGCCGGCCACGGCCATCAGACTGCACAGCAGGTTGAACAGATAAGCGCGCGTGCGCGAAAAGCCGGCGTTGAGCAAGACGATGAAGTCGCCGATTTCCTGCGGGATTTCATGGGCGATGATGGCCAGCCCGGTGACGATGCCCAGTTCCGGATTGGCCAGGAAGGCCGCGGCGATCAGGATGCCATCGGTAAAATTGTGCATGCCGTCACCCAGCAGGATCATCCAGCCGGCCTTGCCGGCTTCGCGCTTGTCGTGCCCGTGGGCATGGTGGTGACCGTCGCCTTCGTGATGGTGCGAATGGCGCAGGATGGCGAACTTTTCCAGCATGAAAAATGCAAGCAATCCGGCCAGCAAGGTGGCGAACAGGCTGCGCACATCGGCACCCGACTCGAACGCTTCCGGCAAGGCGTGCAGGAGCGAGGTCGACAGCATGATCCCGACCGACAGGCTGACCATGCGCTCGACCATTTTCGAGAGCAGGGCGAACGAAAACACGGCAGCGGCGGAAATGCTGAGCACACCCCCGATGGTCGTCGCCAGCAGGATGGAAATGAGGGTTGAATCGATTTTGAAGCCTCTTGAACGACACTTGCGCTGATCGCAAGCCGGGCATTGTACCGCTCCGGGCCGCCAGCCGCCCGGTTCGGCCCCATCAGGACTGAACCAAGCAGGCACCGGAGGCGCCACCACGCCCGCGGTGCCCGCATGGCGCGCCGCAGGACGGATGGCCGGCGCCTTACGGCGTGAGCTGCAGGTTGACGTTGGCCTTGTCGCCAGCCGCCACGTCGACCACTGCCACCGACTTGGTGGCATATCCGGTGGCGAGCGCGTCGACGCGATATCCGCCCAGGCCCTGGACCGGGGTGACCGGACCGAACGTCAGCGGCAGGGATGCACCGTAGTTGGCATACTGCGGCGCGGCGACCGGCAGCGCGTTGATCGCGTAGCTGCCGCCGGTGCCGGTATCGCGCGCCTGGATCACCACGTTCTTGCCGCCCGAGATCGTCTGCATCATTTTCACGAACGGCATCACGGTCGCATTCGCCGGCAGCAGGGTGACGGTGCCGCTGATGGTGCGCATCAGGCTGGCCGGCATGTTGATCGGCGCGGCCGCCGTGCTGACCGCCGTGGTGCCGGTGGTACTGGCAACGGGCACGGCGCCGATCACGGCCGCCGCATGGCCGCTGCCGACCAGGACCACATCGTAGGCGCCCGGATTGAGGCGGCTGAGCGAAAACGCGCCGGTGGCCGGGTCGGCGATGGTGCTGCCGATCACGTTGCCGTTCTGCTGGGCGCTGACCACCACGCCATCGCGTGCGAAGGTCGTGCTGACATAACCGGTGATGCCGTTCGCCGCGCCGGGCACGACGGTCACGACCGGGGCCAGCAGATAGCCGCCGGCGGCCTTGGTGATGACCGAGCGGCAGGCGTCGAAATCGAGCACCAGGCCGTAGGCCTGGCCGGCCACGACCTCGAAATTGCTGGCGATCTTCACGCCGGACTGGATGGCGGACGGCGTTTCGAGGGTCGTTTCGACCTTGGTGGCGGTTGGCGTGACGGTGTTGGCCAGGCCGGCGCCGGTGTTCGGATCGAGCACCAGGCGCACCTGGTTGTAGCGCCCGGACGGCACGGAGGTCGAGCCGAGCGGATCGAGCTTGCCGTTGGTCAGATTGAGCAGATTGATCTTGCGCGGCGGAGCCAGCACCACCTCGGACCAGCCGGCGTCGGCGTCCGCCGCGCTGGCATTCTGGTGCACGCGCACCTTGCTGATGGTGACGTTGACGGCATCGAAACCGCAAGCCGGCGCATCGGTCAGCGACACGTTCAGGGTACCCGAGGTGCCGCCCAGCGCCGGCGGCGTGGTGGTGCCGTTGCCGCTGCCGCCGGGGCGGTTGGTGCCGGGGTTGCCGCCGCCGCCGCCGCAGGCAGTCAGCGCCAGTGCGGCGAATACGGTGGTTGCCGTGCTAAGGCGGATAAATGTGCTCTTCATCGTTCCCTCTTTCAGTAGGTATTTATATAAATTTTTAGTGTGCTTCGTCCCAGTTTTTGCCAATACCCACTTCAGCCAGCAGGGGCACCTTCAGGGCCGCCACGCCCGCCATCAATTGCGGCAGCCTGGCCTTGACCAGCTCCAGTTCCGCCTGCGGCACTTCCAGTACAAGTTCATCGTGCACCTGCATGATCATGCGCGTGCCCAGCTTGTCCGTCTCCAGCCAGTTCTGCACCGCGATCATGGCCAGCTTGATCAGGTCCGCCGCCGTGCCCTGCATCGGCGCGTTGATCGCGGCCCGTTCCGCACCCTGGCGGCGCGGCCCGTTCGGCGAATTAATCTCCGGCAGCCACAGGCGCCGTCCGAACACGGTTTCGACGTAGCCGCGCGCCTTGGCCTGCATGCGCGTGTCTTCCATATACTGGCGCACGCCGGAAAAGCGCGCGAAGTACTTGTCGATATAGTTTTGCGCCGCCGAGCGTTCGATGCCCAGGTTGGCGGCCAGCCCGAAGGCGCTCATGCCGTAAATCAGGCCGAAATTGATCACCTTCGCGTAGCGCCGCTGCTCGCCCTGCACCTCGGCCGGAGGCACGCCGAAGATTTCGGCGGCGGTGGCGCGGTGAATATCCTCGCCCTCGGCAAAGGCGCGCAGCATGGCCGCGTCTTCCGAAATATGGGCCATGATGCGCAGCTCGATCTGCGAATAGTCGGCCGACACGATCACGTTGCCCGGCCCGGCGATGAAGGCTTCGCGGATGCGGCGCCCTTCGGCGGTGCGGATCGGGATGTTCTGCAGATTCGGTTCGTTCGACGACAGGCGCCCCGTCACCGCGACCGCCTGCGCGTAGTTGGTGTGCACGCGGCCGGTCGCGCGGTTGACCATCTTGGGCAGCTTGTCGGTGTAGGTCGACTTGAGCTTGGACATGCCGCGGTACTCGAGCAGGATTTTCGGCAGCGGGAAGTCCTCGGCCAGCTTTTGCAGCACTTCCTCGTCGGTCGACGGCGCCCCGCTCGGGGTCTTTTTAATCACCGGCAGCTGCAGCTTGCCGAAGAAGATCTCGCCGATCTGCTTGGGCGAATCGAGGTTGAACGGCCCGCCGGCCAGCTCGTAGGCTTTTTGCTCGAGCTCCATGATGCGCGCACCGAGTTCGCCCGACTGCACGTTCAACAGCTCGGCGTCGATCAGCACCCCGTTGCGTTCGATCTTGTGCAGCACCACGGAGGTCGGCAGCTCGATCTGGCGGTAGATGAAATTGAGCTTCTCGTCGCTCTCGACATGGCCCTTCATGGCCTGGTGCAGGCGCAGGGTGATGTCGGAATCCTCGGCCGCGTATTCGGTGGCGCGCCCCAGTTCGACCTGGTCGAAGCAGATCTGGCCGGCGCCCTTGCCGCATACCTCGGTAAACGGAATCGTGGTGTAGCCCAGGTGGCGCAGGGCCATGCTGTCCATGTCGTGCGGCTTGTGCGACTCGAACACGTACGATTGCAGCAAGGTGTCGTGCATGATGCCGCGCAGGGTCACGCCGTGGTTGGCGAAAATATGGCTGTCGTACTTGAGGTTCTGGCCGACCTTCGGTTTGGACGCGTCTTCCAGCCAGGGCTTCATGCGCGCCAGGACCGCCTCGCGGTCGAGCTGTTCGGGCACGCCGGCGTAGCGGTGCGCCAGCGGGATGTAAGCGCCCTTGCCTGCTTCGACCGACAGCGAAATGCCGACCATCTGGGCCGTCATCGGGTCGAGCGAGGTGGTTTCGGTATCGACCGAGGTCAGTTCGGCGGCATCGACCAGCGCCAGCCAGCGTTCCAGGTCGGCCTCGGTGACCACGGTGTCGTACTCGCCGCGCATGACAGGCACCACCGCGCCGGGGAACAGGTCGCCCTCGGGGGAATTGAGCAGGGCGCGCGGGGCGCCTTCGTCGTCGCGCTGGATCACTTCGCGCAGCAGGGTCTTGAAGCCGTAACGCTCGAAGAAGGCTTTCAGGCCTTCCTTGTTTTCCGGCTGGGCTACCAGGGTGTCGGCGATCGACACCATGTGCGCGGCCAGGTCGCAATCGGTCTTGACGGTGATCAGGGCGCGGCCCTGCGGCAGCCAGTCGAGCGCCTGGCGCAGATTCTCGCCGACCGCGCCGCCGATGCTGGCCGCGTTGGCGATCACGCCATCGAGGCTGTCGTGCAGCGCCAGCCACTTCAGGGCGGTTTTCGGGCCGCACTTGGCCACGCCCGGGATATTGTCGACCGTGTCGCCGATCAGCGTGAGGTAATCGATGATGCGGTTGGGCGGCACGCCGAACTTGGCCATCACGCCGGCTTCGTCGAGCTTCTCGTTGCTCATCGTGTTAATCAGGGTGACCTTGTCGTTGACCAGCTGGGCCAGGTCCTTGTCGCCGGTGGAAACGACGGTGTTCATGCCCAGGCTTGACGCCTGGACCGACAGCGTGCCGATGACATCGTCGGCCTCGACGCCATCGACCATCAGGATCGGCCAGCCCATGTGGCGCACCACTTCATGGATCGGCTCGATCTGCAGGCGCAGGTCGTCCGGCATGGACGCGCGCGTGGCCTTGTATTCCGGATACATATCGTCGCGGAAAGTCTTGCCCTTGGCATCGAACACGCAAGCGATGTAAGCGGCCGGATAATCCTGGCGCAGGCGACGCAGCATATTGACCATGCCGTGCATGGCGCCGGTGGGATGGCCGTCGGGGCTGCGCAGGTCAGGCAGGGCGTGAAAAGCACGGTAAAGATAACTGGAACCGTCGACTAACAGCAGGGTATTTTGCATAGTGCCAAAAATGAGGTTGAGCCGGGACAGGAGCGGGCGCGGCAGCGTACCGGTCATTATCGCAGAAAGCGCGGCTGGCCCGAAGCGCGAAGCGCCTGTAAATATACCCCCAGCCGGGGTCAGAGCTCTGACTTGCAATCTTTTTGTTTCCTAACCGGGGTCACACCTCCGAATCGAAACATTTTTGTTGCTAGTCGGAGATCTGACCCCGGTTAGGCAACTTTTGAGGCACAGTTCCTTGCAAAATCGGCGAAAACCGGGGTGCGACCGCGATTCTGCAAGGTGCAACGGCATTTGTTGCTAATCAGAGCTCTGACCCCGGTTGTAGGGGGCGGGCTTGGGCGGTAGGATTGCACCGGCTGGTACGATGTGTTTCCACAGGTGGGGCGGGGGTTTGTTACAATGGTCCACACGATCAAAAGGCGACCCAATCATGCTGCGCACTTCTTCTCTCTGCAAGACCCTGGCACTGTGCCTGCTGGCCCACGCGAACCTGGCCGGGGCCCAGCAATCCAAGCCGAGCGACGCGCCGCCGAAGCTCGAACGCATCGACGACGGCAACCTGGCGCCAGTCACCCCCGCAACCCCCGCGCCGCGCGCGAACGAGCCGAAGATCACCGAAAAACGCGAGGGCGGCCGGACCACGGAAGTGAAGGTCAAAACCGGCAAGAGCAGCTATACGATGAAGGGCACCAATCCCGCCGGCGGCAGTTCGACCGGCGACGCCGCCGGCTCGACCCTGCGGCCGCCCCAATGGACGGTCGGTGAATTCGACCTGAACAAGAAGAAAAAAGCCGCCAGCGAGGCCGCCGCCGACACCGAGGCGGCACCGGTGCCGCCACCGCCCGCGCCAGCCAAGTAATCCGCCCCATCCGCCCGCGCGCATGCCCTTGCGCGCGCGCACCGATATCGATCGACTCACCTTACCCTTCGCTTGCACATGGCAGTTTTTACCGCGGTCAGCCTGGATGACCTCACCTTGTTGTTGAAGAAGTTTCCATTAGGAAATGCCATCGCCATCAAAGGGATCAGTTCCGGCATCGAAAACAGCAATTTCTTCATCGAGACGGAGCGCGGCGAGTACGTGCTGACGATTTTCGAGAACCTCAGTTTTGCGCAGTTGCCGTTTTATCTGCAGCTGATGCGCCATCTGGCCGAGCGCGGCGTGCTGGTGCCGGCACCGGTGCCGGACGAGTCGGGCGAGCTGGTGGTGCCGCTGCACGGCAAGCCGGCCGCCATCGTCAGCAAACTCGAAGGCACGTCGCAAATGGCGCCGCAACCGGTCCATTGCGCGGCCGTCGGCGCGATGCTGGCCAGGATGCATCTGGCCGCGCGCGACTTCCCGCTGCAGCAGCCGAACCTGCGCGGCCTGGACTGGTGGAACGACACCACGCCGCTGGTATTGCCCTTCCTCGACGAGCGCAACGCCCACCTGCTGCGCGCCGAGATGCATTTCCAGAGCGCGTTCGCCGCTTGCGACCATTACCACCGGCTCGGGCGCGGCCCGGTCCATGCGGACCTGTTCCGCAATAATGTGATGTTCGTCGGCGAGCGCCTGACCGGCTTCTTCGATTTCTATTTCGCCGGCTGCGACACCTGGCTGTTCGACGTGGCCGTCACCGTCAACGACTGGTGCATCGACCTCGCTACCGGCGTGCTCGATAGCTCCCGCGTGCGCGCCCTGCTCGACGCCTATCACGCGGTCCGCCCGTTCACGGCCGACGAGCAGGCTGCCTGGCAACCCATGCTGCGCGCCGCCGCGCTGCGCTTCTGGCTCTCGCGCCTGTACGACCTCTACCTGCCGCGCGAAGCCGAAATGCTGACCCCGCACGACCCGACCCATTTCGAGCGTATCCTGCGCGAGCGCATCGCCACCCCTGCCCCGGAATTGTTCGCATGAGCCGCCTTCCCGCCATCACCGGATGGCTCTGGATCAAGCAGGGGTTCGCCCTGTTCCGCAAGCAGCCGGCGATCCTCACGATGCTGCTGTTCGCCACCCTGCTGTTCAGCCTGACCCTGAGCGCCATTCCCCTGCTCGGACAGATGATCACGATGGTGCTGGTTCCCTCGTTCAGCATGGCGATCCTGCAGGCCTGCAACCTGATCGGGCAGGACCAGCCGGTCACGCCCGGCGTGCTGCTCACGGGATTTCGCCAGCCGGCCTTACGCCGCCTGTGCAAGCTGGGCCTGATCTACCTGGGATTGTCGATCCTGCTCGGCGTGATGCTGGCGCTGATGATTTCGCCCGAATTCATCAAGCAGATGAGCGTGCCGCTGGCCGAGCGCGCCGCGCAAAAGATCAGCGCGGCCGACATGCAGGCGGTGCTGTTGACGGGCTTGCTGCAAAGCCTGGCGCTGCTGGCGCTGTGCTTCGCACCGCCACTGACGTACTGGCAGCAAATGTCACCGGGCAAAGCGATCTTTTACAGCGTCTTCGGCATCTTCGGGGCAATCCGCCCGTTCATGGTGATGCTGCTGGCGTGGAGCGCCATGTTTTTCGGCGCGTCGATCGTGGTCATGCTGCTGCTCGGCGACAGCCAGGGCGGGCGGATTGCCGTCATCTGGCTGATGCTGCAGTTCGTGCTGCTGCTGCAGTGCGCGATTTTCTGCAGCTACCGGCAGATCTTCGGCGACCCGTCGCTGCTGCCGAAAGAGGCGGCGCTCAAGTAGGAATGCAAATACGGACGCAAGCTGGTCGGCGCTGCGAGGAAGAAAGCCGGAGCTGGTGCTACTCCCGCTGAGCGCCAGTCCCATATGAATCGAGCGCCAGCAAAAGGCTGGCCCTGTGCTCACGCGCTACGGTTTGCCAGGATTCGCCAGTCAGGGCGCCTTCTATCGCCCACAAGAGATTGAGGCTGACACGTGCTCCGGAGCGCTTGGCCATCGCAAAGGCAGCAACTGATCCAAGCATTGTAAGGTGGTCCAAGGAGTGAATTCCTGCTGCCGCGAGGATGGCTGCTGACTTGGGGCCGAGGTTTGCCATGCGCTCGAGTTCGCGGATGGCATGGCCAGGCAGGAGCGACTCCTGGACCAGTCCAGACTCGACCATCGTCTTACTGGCACGAGCAGCGGCGATGATAGCGGCCTGAACCGCCGCCTTCGCCTGAGGACTATTCTTCCAACAGGTCGAACCAACAAGTGCGGCGGCCTTTTCCACAATGCCTTGGGCGTCTGCGGCGGCCAGTTGCTCCAGATCCGAATATCCCATCTGCTCAAGTCGAGCGATGACCGTCGGCCCGACCCCTTTGACTGCGCGAAGTATTTCTCGATCATTGACAGAAAACGGCATCGAAGGGATCGATTCTATAGCGGTGAGTGGTGCGTCATACAGATGGACGCTTATTAAGCTTGGCGCGCGTGACTTTGGCCAGAATGCCGGTCACTTTCACGGTCCAGATAGATGGTTGCGGTGCCATATTATGCTTTGCAATGGATAGGTCTTATTCTTCATGACGCACCAGACTAGCGCGCCACGCGTTCGAGCTTGGCGACCGACAGGTCGAGCACTTTCATGCCGGCCTTGCCGAAATTGATCTGGGCGCGCGCATTGCTGCCGCCTCCCTCGATATTGACAATCACCCCTTCACCGAACTTGGCGTGCTCCACCGATTCGCCGATGCGCCATCCGGGCCCGTTGCTGGCCGCTTTCTGCGTGATCTGCTGGGCGATCTTGTTGTCCGAGCCGCCGCTGCTGAATTTGGCGTCATCCCAGGCCGACTTCTTGTTGCCGAACCAGTGCGACTGCACGCGCGGCGATATCCATTTGAGCGCCTCTTCCGGCAGCTCGTCGAAGAAGCGCGATTTCATGTTGTAGCGGGTCTGGCCGTGCAGCATGCGCGTTTGCGTGAAGCTCATGTACAGGCGCTTGCGCGCGCGCGTGATGGCCACGTACATCAGGCGCCGTTCTTCATCGACGCCATCCATTTCGCGCGAGCTGCTCTCGTGCGGGAACAAGCCTTCTTCCAGGCCGGTGATGAACACCGCGTCGAATTCGAGGCCCTTGGCCGAGTGCACCGTCATCAGCTGCAGGGCGTCCTGCCCGGCCTGGGCCTGGGAATCGCCCGCTTCGAGCGAGGCGTGCGACAGAAACGCCGACAGCGGCGACATGATGGTGTTGAGCGGGATGTCGGCGTCGATGATCTCGGTGCCGTCGCCATTCAAAATCAGTTCGCCCGCGCTGGCCTGCGCCTTCGGTCCCAGGTAAGCCGGGGCGCCCTGGCCGAAGCCTTCTTCCTGCACGAACTGGGTGGCGGCATTGACCATCTGCTCCAGATTCTCGATGCGGTCGGCGCCTTCTTTTTCGTTCTGGTAGTGCTGCAGCAGGCCGCTGGCCTCGAGCACCACGCGCACCGTTTCGGGCAGCGCCAGTTGCTGGGTCTCGAAGCGGGCTCCTTCGACCAGTTTCACGAAACTGTTCAGCGAAGAGCCGGACTTGCCCGCCACGTAAGGCACCGCCGCGTACAGCGAAATGCCGTACTGTTCGGCGGCCGCCTGCAGCGCTTCGATCGAACGCATGCCGATGCCGCGCGTCGGGAAATTGACCACGCGCAAAAAGGCCGAATCGTTGTGCGGATTGTCCATCAGCTGCAGGTAGGCGATGGCGTGCTTGACCTCGGCGCGCTGGAAGTAGCGCTGGCCGCCGTACACGGTGTACGGCAGGCCGGCCGCGAACAGGGCGTGCTCGATCACGCGCGACTGCGCATTGGAGCGGTACAGGATCGCGATTTCGCGGCGCAGCGAGCCTTCAGCCATCAGGCTCTTGGCTTCCTCGATGATCCACTGCGCCTCTTCCAGGTCGGACGAGGCTTCGTAGATGCGCACCGGCTCGCCGTGGCCGGCATCGGTGCGCAGGTTCTTGCCCAGGCGCTTGCTGTTGTTGGCGATCAAATGGTTGGCGCTGTCGAGGATGTGGCCGTGCGAGCGGTAGTTCTGTTCCAGCTTGATCAGGTTCTCGACCCGGAATTCGCGCTCGAAGGCACTCATGTTACCGACATTGGCGCCGCGGAAGGCGTAAATGCTCTGGTCGTCGTCGCCCACGGCGAACAGCGCGCCGGCGATCTGCTGGCCCTGCCCCGCCAGCAGCTTGAGCAGCTTGTATTGCAGGTCATTGGTATCCTGGAACTCGTCGACCAGGATGTGCTTGAAGCGCGCCTGGTAATGCTCGCGCAGCGGCTGGTTGCGTTCGAGCAGTTCGTAGGCGCGCAGCAGCAGTTCGGCGAAATCGACCACGCCTTCGCGCTGGCACTGGTTGTCGTACAGTTCGTACAACTCGACCATCTTGCGTTCGATCGGGTCGTGCGCCTCGACCCGGTTGGCGCGCAAGCCCTGGTCCTTGGCGTTGTTGATGAAATACATCAGGTTTTTGGCCGGATACTTTTCGTCGTCGATATTGTTCGCTTTCAGCAAACGTTTAATCATCGACAGCTGATCCTGGGAATCGAGGATCTGGAAGGTTTGCGGCAGCGCAGCGTCGCGGTAATGGGTGCGCAGGAAGCGGTTGCACAGGCCGTGGAAAGTGCCGATCCACATGCCGCGCGTGCTCACCGGCAGCATGGCGGACAGGCGGGTCAGCATTTCCTTCGCTGCCTTGTTGGTAAACGTCACCGCCATGATCCCGGACGGCGACACCTGGCCGGTCTGGATCAGCCAGGCGATGCGGGTCGTCAGCACGCGCGTTTTGCCGGAACCGGCGCCCGCAAGAATCAGGGCGCTCTGCGGTGGCAGGGTGACGGCGGCGAGTTGTTCGGGATTGAGGTTGTGGAGGAGATTTTGCATACCGTGATTATACCGGCGCGCCGCCGCCGGACGGCGGCGGTTTCGCTGGCGAACGGGCCTTGTCAGGCGCCGGGGACGGCCTGGGCCGCGGGCGTGACCGTCAATTCAAGCGCCAGGCCGGGCTTGCCCTCGGCGCCGGGAATCTTGATGGCGCTGCTGGCGCCCAGCCGTGTCAGCATGCCCGGTTCGCTCACCAGCTTGCCGTTCTGGCTGATTTTGCTGCGGATGAACACCTGGTCGGTGCCGGCCGCGGTAATCGAAAAATCGCCGCTCCACACGCTCTCGCCCGCTCCCGAGCGCACCGAAAAGTCCGCCGGCGTGAGAATGTTGACATTCTGCGGCGCCGCGTCGCTCCCAACGCGCAGCGTCATGGCCACTGCGTAACCGGGCGTGGACTCGGCCCGTGCGGCCAGGGCGCCGAAGACGGTGACGGCGGCCAGCGCCGCTACCAGCATGCGTCCTGCCATGCGGCGCGAAGGGGTTGGTGAGGTTTGTTGCAGATGCATGATGCGCTCCTTGAGTGGGTGGCAGGATTGCCAGTGGCAGACGGACGGCGTGACGCTCACGCCGGCCTGGGTTTTCATCATCGCGCCGGCATAGGTGCGGCGCTGTGCCGGATGGCGCCGCATCACCAGCGCGTCGCAGGCCAGTTCCTGGTCGAAGCGAAAGCGCGGCGCGGCCAGGTGCACGAGGGGATTGAACCAGAAGGCGCATTGCATCAGCGCCAGCAAGATGTTGGCGGCGGCATCGGCGCGCTGCGCATGGACCTGCTCGTGGGCGATGATCAGCGCCTGTTCGGCGGCGCTGTAGCGCTGCTCGAAATCGGCCGGCACCACGATCTTCTGGCGCCACAATCCGAGCAGGGCCGGCCCGCCAGTCGTATGGGCGGCGTAGGCGAGGCCGCCACGCTCGGTCAGTGTGCCGAGGCTGCGCACGAAGGCGCGGTGGCTCAGGCAGAACAGGGACAGCGTGGCCAGCGCGCCGCAAGCCCATGCCAGCAGCAGCCAGCCGGTGAAACCAGGGTTGGCGGCGCTGAGCGCCTCCGTCGCGCTCCCCGCGGGCCCGAACGCCGGCAGCAGCACCAGCGCCTTTACCGGGGCGGCGAACAAGGGTTGCAGCGCGGCGGCGGCCATGGCCAGCGGGACGATCAGCCAGGCCTGGTAAGCCAGGCGGGCGTCGATACGCTGGCGCAGCGGGCGCCGCACCAGCAGCAGGAGCACAATGGCCGCGCTGGCGGAGATGGTCAGGCGCAGCAGCAGATCGGGCAGGCTATTGATCATCGTCGAGCTCTCCGATCAGGCGTTTCAGCTCGGCGATGTCGGTTTTGCTCAGTTTGCGGTGCTTGCCGAAATGGGCCACCAGCGGCGCGATGCGCCCGCCGAACAGGCGATCGAGCATGCCCTTGCTTTCGCTGGTGAGCCAGTGCTCGCGCTTGAGCACCGCCGTGTAGAGATAGCGGCGGCCTTCCTTCTGCGCGCTGACCGCACCCTTGTTGAGCAGCCGGTTGAGCAGCGACTTGATGGTCGCTTCCTGCCACTGGTGGCCGTTCACGAGCGCGGCCACGATATCCTCGGCCGGCATGGCGCGGCCAGCCTGCCACAGCACTTCCATGACCTTCGACTCGGCGTCGCTGATCGCGCCCGCTTGTTGTTCCATGCGCCACTCCCCTTATTAATTACACGTGTAATCGATCACTTATGATTACACGCGTAATCGCAAAGGTCAAGCCCGTGTTGCGGGCTTCATTGCTTATTTGCTTATTTGCGGCGGTAGACCGACACCAGCACGCTGGTGGGATCGTTGACGGACAGGGCGCCATCGTTGATGCAGTAGTCCAGCGGCGCGGGCAAGGCATCGATGCTCAGGCTGACGCAGTTGGCCTTCTTCGAGGCGGTCTTGGCGATCTTGTATTCATAGGTCATCGGCTGGGCGACGCTGTCGGCCAGCGACAGCTTGATCGTTTTTGCATCGATCACCATCTGGCTGCCCTGGAACCTGCGCTCGAGCTGCGCAAGCTGTTCGGCCGGGGCGTTATTTTTCTTCGCCTGTTCGAGCATCGGGGCCAGGTCGATCTCCCAGCTCCCCTTGATATCGACCGGGGCGGCGTGCGACTGGGCGGCGCACAGCACGGCAATGGCGGCAAAACCAACGCGTAGAGCTTTGTTCATGTTTTCCTTAACGGTGAGTCGATGGAGGTAGCGCTTCCTGCGCGCGACCGGAAGCGTGACCGCAAGCGGGGATCTAATCCATTGCACAATAGACATGCAATTAAGTTAACATATTGCAGCCCTTCGGCGCTGCGCGATCAATGGCGCCGGTAGAACTGGGTCATGCCGGCGGTGGGGTCCTTGACCTGCATGCCGCCGGCCACCAGACAGTACGCAATGGGACGCGGTGAGCCATCCATGAGCATCGTGGCGCAGTTATCCGTGCTCGACACCATTTTGTATTTGAGGGTGACGGCCTGCTGGCCGTCATAGCCGGCGACACTCAACTTGACCGCCTTCGCATCGATGGTCATGATGCCGCCGCGGAAGGTCTCCTCCATCGACGCGATCGCTTTCGCCGGCGCCTTCTTCGCTTTCATCTCCGCCACCATGGGCGCAAGGTCAATGATCCAGCGACCTGTGATATCGACCGGCGCGGCATGCGATGGAGCGATACACAAGACGGCAGTGGCCGCGAGACAAACGCTGATGAATTTTTTCATTTTTGCTTTCATGGTCAGATGGGGCGGCAACCCCGGCGCATCGCCGGAGGCGCCATTCTAAACCATTGCACATTCGACATATTTGGCTATTTGCCAAAAATAGTCAGACGGCTCAGCCCGCGCGGTCCCCTCGCACGGGCCGCGCCAGGCCCCTGGCGACCGCATCGCGCAGCACCTCGCGCATCACGCGCTCGGCCGCTTTGGCTTGCTGGTCCATTTCCCGTCCCAGTACATTCATCTGCTTGCCCAGCGCGTCCATCGGTTTGCCGGCTTCTTTCATCTGCTTGCCGATGGCATCCATCGGAGCGCGCGCATCGGCGAGCTTGCTGTGCTGGCGTTCCAGTTGCGCGTGCTGCTGGTCGAGCTGGCGTTCGATGTCGCCCAGCTTGACGTTGAGCTGGTCGCGTTTTCCCGACAACTGGGCGCGCGCGGCCCCGCTGGCGTCGTCGATCTGGCGCTCGAGCAGCACAATGTCGCGCTGCAAGCGGCCCTGCTGAGATGCCAGCGCCCCGATCAGACCGGTGATGCGCTGCGTTTCAGCGTCGTCGGGCCGATTGGCGCCCACAGTGCGTTCCATGTCGCGGCCCAGCTGTTCAACCACCTTGCCGTGCTTTTCCATCTCCTTGCCATGCACGTCCATCCGCTCGCCGAGGCGCTTGAGCGGCGCATAGGCGTCGGTCACCCTGGCGATCAGCGCAGGGTCCTGCACCACGTAAGCCTTGCCGCCCTGGCGGAACCACAGGAAATCGCCCTTGACGGTGTGCTTGGCGGCGTCGATGTCGTCGAAATCGCGGCTGTCGCCACTGAGCATGCCCTTGCGCTCGGCGCCCTGCACCAGCGCATACGACATCTCGCCGGCGCCCTTGGTGATGGTCACGGGAGGACGCGGCGGCATCGGTGGCATGGGTGGTACCGGCGGCACCGGCACATCCATCGATGCCGCGGGAAGGGCCGGGGTGGCGGGCGGCGCCGGGGGCACCGGTGGCACCGGAGGGATCGCCGGCGCACTATCGACGCGCGCGGTTTTGGCAAGCGGTAGCGGCGCTGTCTGCGCGTTTGCATAGAAGGCGGCGCAGGCGGCCGACAGGCCGAGAATCGGCAGCGCCATTTTCCAGTTGAGCGGTTCGGTATCCGGGCGTACCAGGCGTTTAATGCGGGACATAAGATTTCCTCCGTGAGCCCCGTGGGCGAGTTGAGGTGTGGAGAACTGGAACTGGTCCAGTTCGGATAATGCAAGCGCCAGACGCCGCGGTTCGCCGAGCATGCTTGCTGCTAAATCATCTGCGATCTGTTCGCGCTCGATCCGCACCCGGTGCGACAGCCACCACACCGCCGGGTGATAGAACAGCACGATTTCAATCGCGCTTTGAATCAGGTTGACCAGGTAGTCGAAGCGCTTGATATGCGCCATTTCGTGCGCCAGCAGGGCTTCCAGCAGGTCGGGCGGCATGCCGCTTACCAGCGACGCCGGCACCAGGATCACCGGGCGCCACCAGCCGGCCGTGACCGGGCTGGGCAAGTCGTCCACCAGCCCCAGCGCGACCTTGCGCGCCACGCCGAAACGCAGCGCCAGCCGGTCCACCCTCGCCTGCCAGGCGGCGTTGTGCGCATACCGGCCCGGCTGGCTGCGGCGCCGCACCCAGGCCAGGCCCAACATCAGGCGCAGCGCCAGCAGGCCGGCGCCGCAGCTCCAGAAAAACATCAGCAGGGGCAGGCGCTGCTGCAGCACCGGCTCCCAGGTGGCGACCTGCGCGGCCAGCATCGGCGCGTCGCCGGGCATGGCCGGCATGCCGATCGCAGCCAGCGGCAACATCGTCGTGACCGCCTGCGCGTCGAGCACGCGCTGCACCGTGCCGGCCAGCGGCAAGGCGGCGCACAGCAGCAGCGCGGCGCAGCCGACCGCGTAGCGCAGCTGGGGACGCGCGCCGCGCAGCAATCCCAGCACCATGGCGGCGAGGCAGCCGATCAGCAATCCCTGCCACACAAAATCGAGCAGCGCCCAGCCCAGGCTGGGCACGATAACGGCGAGCATGTCGTTCATGGGTGGGTTCCTGCGTGCATGGTCTCTCCGTCAAAGGGCCAATGTAGAATAAAATATCTAGATACTTTTGTCTAGAACTATTTTTCTACTTCGAGGGCAGCCGCGGGCGCGGAGTGCTGACGGTACTGTAGAGAACAGGCGGACCATGCTCCACCGGCAGGCGATGGGCGGTCGATTCGGGGGAACAGGCGACCAAAAGCCGTGGCTGGCACGTATGTGGTCGATGAGGCGGGCGAATTGCCACGCGCCGTGAATGTTCCACGGCCCATGTTCGCGATTGACGATGGCCCGCAAGGCGCGGGCCGACGCGGTTTGCTTAGTACAGCACAACCGAGCGGATCGACTCGCCGCTCTTCATCAGGTCGAAACCTTCATTGATGCGTTCGAGCGGCAGGCGGTGCGTGATCAGGTCGTCGATGTTGATCTTGCCTTCCATGTACCAGTCGACGATCTTGGGCACGTCGGTGCGCCCGCGCGCGCCGCCGAACGCCGAGCCTTTCCATACACGGCCCGTGACCAGCTGGAACGGACGGGTCGAAATCTCCTGCCCCGCCGCCGCCACGCCGATGATGATCGACTGGCCCCAGCCCTTGTGCGACGATTCGAGCGACTGGCGCATGGTGGTCACGTTGCCGATGCATTCGAAACTGTAGTCGGACCCGCCGTCGGTCAGCTGGATGATCGTGTCGACCACGTTTTCCACCTTGGACGGATTGATGAAGTGGGTCATGCCGAACTTGCGCGCCATCGCTTCGCGCTCGGGGTTCAGGTCCACGCCGATGATCTTGTCGGCGCCGACCATTTTCGCCGCCTGGATCACGTTCAGGCCGATGCCGCCCAGGCCGAACACCACCACATTGGCGCCCGCTTCCACCTTGGCCGTAAACAGCACCGCGCCCACGCCGGTGGTCACGCCGCAGCCGATGTAGCAGATCTTGTCGAACGGGGCGTCCGAGCGCACCTTGGCCAGCGCGATCTCGGGCACCACGATGTAGTTCGAGAAGGTCGATGTGCCCATGTAGTGGAAAATCGGCTTGCCGTCGATCGAGAAGCGGCTGGTCGCATCGGGCATCAGGCCGCGCCCCTGGGTCGAGCGGATCGACTGGCACAGATTGGTTTTCTGCGACAGGCAGAATTTGCACTGGCGGCATTCGGGGGTGTACAGCGGGATGACGTGGTCGTCCTTGCTCAGGCTTTTCACGCCCGGACCCACGTCAACCACCACGCCGGCGCCTTCGTGTCCGAGAATGGCGGGAAAAATCCCTTCCGGATCGGCGCCCGAGAGCGTGTAGTAGTCGGTATGGCAGATGCCGGTGGCCTTGATTTCGACCAGCACCTCGCCCTCGCGCGGGCCTGCCAGGTCGACTTCTTCAATCGTCAGCGGCTGGCCCGCCTTCCATGCAATCGCTGCCTTGGTTTTCATGTTGTTCCTGTCCCTCAGATGATCGGATCGCGCCGCGCGGGCGCACTTCCGCCATCATATCAAGCTGGAACCAAGCGTGCATCTTCCGTTCAAGCCGCGGCAAGCGCGTGCTGCTCCCACAGCGAGTGCAGCTGGCCGGTCAGGCGCAGCGGCATCAGGGGCTTGGGAATGACCCCGATCGCGCCCGCCTCGGCATAGCGCCGCACGTCCGCCTCCGATGTCAGGCCCGTCACGAACAGTGCCGGCGTCTCGGCCAGGTGCGGCATGCGGCGCAGCATGGCCAGGGTGGCGAGGCCGTCCAGTTCGGGCATCATCACGTCCAGCAAAATCAGGTCGGGCTTGAAATCCAAGGCCGCCAGCAGCGCTTCGCGCCCGGAGCCGCAGTCGCGCACCTCGAATTTGCCGATCACCTCCAGCACCAGCTTGGCCGTGGTGCGCACATGCAGGTCGTCTTCGACGTACAGGATGGTCTTGAGGCCGTTGTTCATGCCGGTGTCCATGCCTAATCTCCCGCCGTCAGGCCGGGTGCAATCCCGAGCATGGTCGAAATGGTGCTCCACAACTGGCGCGGCGAGGTCCATGGCTTGGGCAGGAAGGCGCGCACCGGGTCGCGCGCGTCGGGCAGGCGCGCCGAGTACACCAGCAGGGGCGTCGTCAGCAGCTCCGGCAGCAGCGCGCGGCCGTCGCCGTCGGACAGGCCGGGATCGAGCACCACCAGCGAATACAGTTGCGTGCCAAGCAGGCGGCGCGCCTCGGCGATGGTGGCCACGTGGGTCACGCGCGCTTCCGGCTGCAGGAGCGTGGCCAGCACCAGCGCGGTCTTTTCATCGCTGTCGATGTGCAGCACGCGCGGCACACTGCGAGCGCCGCCCTCATGGTCGCCCGGGCCGGCATCGGCCGCGCAGCCGAGTACCAGCGGCGCGTCCATCAAGGGCGCGGTCAGGCGCGGTGCCTCGTCGTCCAGGGGAAAGGCAAAACCGACCTCGCGCCGCCGCGGGGTGTGGGAAAACAGGGTGCGACGCTCTTTGGCCACCACTTGCGGGCCAGCGTCGGAAATGCAGAGTTTGTAATTAGCGGTCGCTTTCATGACGACCTCCTTTCTGAACCGTTTCGATCGACATCCTGCATCGCACGGCGCGGCAATAGCGCAAGCGTGGCGGCATCAGGGGAACAATCGGCGGAGTTGGGCCGAAAACATCTATCGGCCGCAGGGGAAAGGCGGCGCTGAAAAGGGGCGGACAGGAGCGGGTCAGGGCTCAGTCGCGCAACAACCATATGAAGAAATGCAAGTCACAGCACCAAGTGTAGCAAAGTTTTGCTCTACGGGAACAGTGTGCAAGATTTTTATTTCGAAAGCGTCCGCAACACGCAACGCCTTCGCGTCATATCACTTCGATTTGAGACGACTGGCAAAACCGGCATGCAAACTGTTCAACGTTTCTTCGGCCGCCAGCAGCTGGTCGGCCACTTCGTTGATCTTGCGCCGGCTCGAACGCGCGTGGTCGCGCATCACCTCGAAGGCGGTGTTGCGGTCGGTCTGGAATTTGCCCATCAACAGGCCCACGGCCAGGCTGGTTTCGCGTCCGGCGGCCAGGGCGGCGTTCAGGTTCAGTTCCGTGCGGCGCAGCTGGCGGATATCGTCGGCGCGCGCAAGACCTGCCTCGAAGGCCGGCATCAGGCGCTCGGCGTCGACCGGCTTGACCAGATAGCCGAGCGCGCCGTAGGCGGCGGCCTGCTTGCTCGATTCGCTGTCGCCGATGGCCGACAGGAACATGAATGGCACCGTGGTGTGGGTCTTGAGGTGGTGTGCCAGTTCCAGCCCCGTCATGCCGGGCATGGTGATGTCGAGCAGCGCCATGTCCGGCTCCCCCGCGACGATCTGCTGCAGCGCTTCTTCGCCGGACGACGCGGTCACCGTGTCGTAGCCGGCGTGGCCGATGACTTCATTGAGAAACTGCAGGAGCAGCGGATCGTCGTCGACGATGAGGATGCGGCGTTTCGCGACAGGGGCGGAATTTGGCACGGAAGTCCTTTTACGCTATGAGGAAGTGTGAAAAGATTATACGGCCCCGGTCACGTTCGCGCACGTTTTCCGCTGTGCGCCGAACAAGGCGTCGAACTGGCGCGCGGCACAAGTCGGATCGGCGCTGCCGTAGACCGATGTAATCGCCGCCACCATGTCGGCGCCGCGTTCGACCAGCGGCACGGCGTTACGCGGTGTCATGCCGCCGATGACGACCAGCGGCAGCGCGATCTGGCTGCGCGCTTCCAGCAGAATATCCGGCGCGGTGGTGAAGCTGTAGCGCTTGACCGGCGAGGGATAGAAGCCGCCGAAGGCCGCGTAGGTGGCGCCATCGCGTTCGGCCGCGCGCGCCAGTTCCAGGTCGCCGTAGCAGGAGGCGCCGACGATCTTGCCCGGTCCCAGGGCGGCGCGCACCTGCGCCACGGAAGCGTCGGTGCCGCCCACGTGCACGCCGTCGGCGCCCAAGGTCAGGCACAGGTCGAGGTGGTCGTTGATGACCAGCGGACGGCCGTAGCGGCGGCACAGCGCCAGCAATGCCGCGCCCTGGCGCCGGCGCAGATCCGGGCTGGCGTCCTTGTGCCGGTACTGGACCAGCGCCACCCCGCCATCGAGGGCGGCGCGGGTGCAGTCGAGCAGGCGTTCGGTATCGTCCCAGTTGGGGGTGACCAGGTAAAGTCCGCGCATGGGGAGTGTCGCTTTCAGTTTCATAGTAAGGAAGGTAAGCGCTGTGGAATGCGCTGCCCGGCGCCGATCGCGAACGATTGCGCCAGGCTTTGATGGGTATAGGACTGGCCGCGTTCGAGGGCGTCGAACATCGATTCGCCCAGCGCCAGGCGGGCCGCAATCGCCGCTGCCAGGGTGCAGCCGCTGCCATGAAATTCGCCGGGCAGGCGCGGCCAGCGCCACTCGTGCTCCCGGTTCCCGCCACGCCAGCGGTTGACGACATCCGGGCCGTCGCCATGGCCGCCGGTGACCAGCACATGCGGGCATGCGACCTGGCCAAGCGCTTCCGCTTCGCGCAGGTTCGGCACCACCAGCGTGGCCACGGCCAGCAGGGGCATGAGCGCCGCCAGGGCGTCGCCGCGCGCCAGCGCATCGCCATGGCCGCTGGCCAGCACCGGGTCGAGCACCACCGGCAGCGCGGGATGACGCTGGCGCAGTTGATTGACCAGCGCGGCAATCGCCTCGGCGTTGGCGCGGTTGCCGGGGATGCCGAGTTTGACGGCTTTGACCTCGACCGTGTCGATCAGCGCCTGCGCCTGGCGCGTCAACAGGGCGCAATCGACCGGCACCACGTCGTGGACGCGGTTATGGTCCTGCACCGTCAGCGCGGTGACCACCGGCAGCGCGTGCGCGCCCTGGGCCGCGATCGCGGTCAGGTCGGCGGCGATGCCGGCGCCGCCCGACGGATCGAGTCCGGCGAACACCAGCACCGTCGGCATGAACGCGCCCTGCCCTGTCACGCGACTTTGCCGGCCACCGGCGAGGACGGCACGGCGGCGAAGCGCTTGGGCATGCGTCCGGCCAAAAAGGCTTCGCGTCCGGCCTGCACCGCCAGCCGCATGGCGCCGGCCATGCGCACCGGATCGCGCGCGCCGGCAATGGCGCTGTTCATCAACACGCCGTCGCAGCCCAGTTCCATGGCAATCGCCGCGTCCGACGCGGTGCCCACGCCGGCGTCGACCAGCACCGGCACCTTGGCCTGCTCGATGATCAGGGACAGGTTCCAGGGATTGAGAATACCCATGCCCGAGCCGATCAGGGACGCCAGCGGCATCACCGCCACGCAGCCGATTTCTTCCAGCAGGCGTGCCTGGATCGGGTCGTCGCTGCAGTAGACCATGACGTCGAAGCCGTCCTTGACCAGCGCTTCGGCCGCGATCAGCGTTTCAGGCATGTGCGGGAACAGGGTCTTTTCGTCGCCCAGCACTTCGAGCTTGACCAGATTGCGTCCGCCCAGCAGCTCGCGCGCCATTTGCAGGGTGTACACCGCATCTTTCGCGTTGTAGCAGCCGGCCGTGTTGGGCAGGATCGTGTACTGGTCGGGCGGCAGCACGTCCAGCAGGCTGGGAGCGTTGCGGTCCTGGCCGATGTTCACGCGGCGGATCGCCACGGTGACGATTTCGGCCTGCGCAGCGTCGGTCGCCTCGCGCGTTTGCGCCAGGTCGCGGTATTTGCCGCTGCCGACCAGCAGGCGCGAACGGTATGTTTTGCCTGCGATGGTGAGGACGTCGTTGCCGGCCCCGTTGTTATCGTTCATGTTCATTGTCGATTCCTTATCTGTCAGCCGCCGCCGATGGCGCGCACGATCTCGATTTTGTCCAGCGCCAGCACCGCGCGTTGCGGCCATTGCTGGCGCGGCACCACCTGGCGGTTAACCGCCAGCGCCATGGCCTGCCCGGGCGGCAGGCCAAGTTCCTCGACCAGGTCGAGCAAGGAAGCACCCGGCGCCACGCGCCGTGCCTCGCCATTCACCTCGATCTCGATCACGGTCACACCTTTTTATAGAGCTCACCGCCCTGGCGCACGAATTCGATGGCTTTCACTTCCATCCCCTGGCGCAGCGCGCTTTGTTCGCTCACGTTCATGGTGGCGGCGTAGTCGCGCACTTCCTGGGTGATCTTCATCGAGCAGAAATGCGGTCCGCACATCGAGCAGAAATGCGCCACCTTGGCCGAATCCTTCGGTAAGGTCTCGTCGTGGAACTCGCGCGCCTTGTCCGGATCGAGGCCCAGGTTGAACTGGTCGTCCCAGCGGAACTCGAAGCGCGCTTTCGACAGCGCGTTGTCGCGGATCTGCGCCCCCGGATGACCCTTGGCCAGGTCGGCCGCGTGGGCTGCGATCTTGTAGGTGATGATGCCGTCCTTGACGTCATCCTTGTTCGGCAGGCCCAGATGCTCCTTGGGCGTGACGTAGCACAGCATGGCGGTGCCGTACCAGCCGATCATGGCCGCGCCGATGCCCGAGGTGATGTGGTCGTAGCCGGGCGCGATGTCGGTCGTCAAAGGTCCCAGGGTGTAGAACGGCGCTTCGCCGCACTGGTCCAGCTGCAGGTCCATGTTCTCTTTAATGAGCTGCATCGGCACGTGGCCCGGGCCTTCGATCATGACCTGCACGTCGTGCTTCCAGGCGACCTGGGTCAGTTCGCCCAGGGTCTTCAGTTCGGCCAGCTGGGCTTCGTCGTTGGCGTCGTAGATCGAACCGGGACGCAGGCCGTCGCCGAGGCTGAACGAGACGTCGTACGCCTTCATGATGGCGCAGATGTCTTCGAAGTGCGTGTACAGGAACGATTCCTTGTGATGCGCGAGGCACCACTTGGCCATGATCGAGCCGCCGCGCGAGACGATGCCGGTCAGGCGCGAGGCCGTCATCGGCACGTAGCGCAGCAGCACGCCGGCGTGGATGGTGAAGTAATCGACGCCTTGCTCGGCCTGTTCGATCAGGGTGTCGCGGAAGATTTCCCAGGTCAGGTCTTCGGCCTTGCCGTTGACCTTTTCCAGCGCCTGGTAGATCGGCACGGTGCCGATCGGGACCGGGCTGTTACGGATGATCCATTCGCGCGTTTCGTGAATGTGCTTGCCGGTCGACAGATCCATGACGTTGTCGGCGCCCCAGCGGATCGCCCAGGTCATTTTTTCGACTTCCTCGCCGATCGACGAGGTCACGGCCGAATTGCCGATGTTGGCGTTGATCTTGACCAGGAAATTACGGCCGATGATCATCGGCTCGGCTTCCGGATGGTTGATGTTGGCCGGGATGATGGCGCGTCCGCGTGCGATTTCCTCGCGCACGAATTCGGCGCTGATGGTGTCCGGGATGCTGGCGCCGAACGACTGGCCCGGGTGCTGGCGGCCCAGCAGCTGCGCGCTGCGCTTGCCCATCGGGCCGGACGCTTCGAGCTCCTGCAGGTATTCCTGGCGGCGCAGGTTTTCGCGGATCGCGACATATTCCATTTCAGGCGTGATGATGCCGCGGCGCGCGTAGTGCATCTGCGTCACGTTGGCGCCAGCCAGCGCGCGGCGCGGGGTGCGCTGCAGCTGGAAGCGCAGCGCGGCCAGCGCCGGATCGTCCAGGCGCGCCTGGCCGTAGGCCGAGCTGGGGCCGGCCAGTTCTTCGGTGTCGCCGCGCTCCAGAATCCACGGCAGGCGCGGGGTGCCGAGACCCGAGCGGATGTCGATCTTCGCTTCCGGATCGGTGTACGGGCCGGACGTGTCATATATATACACGGGCGGATTCGGTTCCGCGCCGAACGAGGCGGCGGTATCGGACTGGCTCACGGCGCGCATCGGCACGCGCAGGTCGGCGCGGCTGCCCTGGGCATAGACTTTACGGGAATTCGGGAAAGGCGCGATGGCGGCTTCGTCCACCGTGGCGGTGGCGGAATCGAATTTGAGCGGGGTTTTAAGCGGTGCGTTCATGTGGCTCCATTGCGTGCAGGAGCCAGCAAAGGAGTAGGAGCGGCCGGGATGGCAGCCGTGACGGCGCATCCATGGAACTCACTGGCTTCCCTTCGCTGGCATTATCCAGATCAGGTTCAGAGGGTGTTTCTCACCCGCGCATCGCATTGCGACTTGCAGGACCCCTAGCGTGTGCCGCCTTGCGGCAGCGAGCGTAATTATACCTGTTGATCGGCCGGACAAGATGGCTTTTTCGGCACGTCCGGCGCAGTGATCTGCCACAAGACCCGCGCGCACCGGAGTGGGACACTGAACAATCGTGGAGCGCGGATGGCATGCCTGGCACGATTGCCGTTCAGGCCACATGAATCCCGTGTAAGGCGCAAAACAATATCACCAATTCTCACATCCGGCAGTGAGCACACGGCGGAAATCGTGACTTTCGGTACAAAACAACAGTTGCCTGACGCGCAAAATAACTTGTTTGATTGCTCTAATCGTTTCCCAATACACTTAATCTCTGGTCCCATGGGCACGCCAGTCAACAACGCCTGCGGCACCCTTGAAACGATCATTCCGGAGAACTGCCATGATGCATACCAAGCCTGAAATGTCCCCGATCGCCAGCGCGGTCAAATTGTTGTTGGCCAGCGTCGCCGCCGGCGTCGTCACGCATGCCTCCGCGGCCGCGGACACGACCCGCGTGATCGTTGCGTTCAAGCCGGGCAAGGCAGCCATCGTCAAGGCGGCGGTATCGGGCGCCCACGGTGCGGTCAAGCACGAGATCCACGGCATGAACGCGATGGCGATCGAGGTGCCGGCCAAAGCCCTGAACGGACTGCTGCGCAATCCGAACGTCGAGTACATCGAGGAAGACGTGGTGCGCAAGGCGTTCGCCCTGACGTCGGCGTCCACCGGCACGCCTTATGCGACCGGCCAGCTGGTGCCGTACGGGATCAAGCTGGTGCAAGCCGACCTGCTGCCGGACGCGAACGCCGCCAACCGCAAGGTGTGCATCATCGATTCCGGCTACGACCGCGCCCACGAAGACCTGAGCGCCAACAGCGTCGCCGGCGAATACGATGCCGGCACCGGCAACTGGTACACCGACGAAAACCATCATGGCACGCACGTGGCGGGCACCGTCGCGGCCATCAACAACAGCGGCACCGGCGTGGTGGGCGTGAACGCGAACCGGCTTTTGAAACTGCACATCGTGAAGGTGTTCGGCGCGGCCGGCTGGGCCTATTCCTCGTCCCTGGCGACGGCCGCCAACAAGTGCGGCAGCGCCGGCGCCAACGTGATCAGCATGTCGCTCGGCGGCGGGCGCCCCAGCAAGACCGAGCAGCGCGCCTTCGATGCGCTGGCCGCCAAGGGTGTGCTCAGCATCGCCGCGGCGGGCAACGATGGCAACACGGTGGTCTCCTACCCGGCCGGCTACGGCAGCGTGATGATGGTCGGCGCGCTGGACGAGAACAAGGCCTGGGCCAGCTTCTCGCAATACAACAGCAAGGTCGAAATTTCCGGCCCCGGCGTGGGCGTGCTTTCGACCGTGCCGATGAACAGCGGCTCCACGCCGGCACTGACTGTGGGCGCCACCGTGTATGCGCCGGGGTCGATGGACGGCTCGCCCGTGAAAACGGCCACCGCGCCGCTGGCCGACTTTGGCCTGGGCGACAAGGTCAACGCCGCCGTCTCGGGCAAGGTCTGCCTGATCGCGCGCGGCACCATCGATTTCGCCACCAAGGTCGCCAACTGCCAGAACAGCGGCGGCGTGGGCGCGGTCGTGTACAACAACGTGGCCGGCGCCTTTACCGGCACGGTCGGCACGGCCACGCTCATTCCATCGGTGTCGGCATCAAGCACCGAGGGCGCGCAGCTCAAGACCCAGCTGGGCCAGAGCGCCACGGTGGCGGTCAAGCCAGCCAGCTACGCCTACTTCGACGGCACCTCGATGGCGACCCCGCACGTGTCGGCGGTGGCGGCACTGGTGTGGAGCTACTTCCCGACCTGCAGCGGCGCCCAGATCCGCACATCGCTCGGCAAGAGCGCGCTCGACCTGGGCACGGCGGGACGCGACACCAAGTACGGTTTCGGCCTGGTACAGGCAAGGGCCGCCCACGACCGCATCAAGTTGATGGGTTGCGGGAATTGATCTGACGCGGGACCTTGCGGAGATGGTACGCTGGTAGACTTTTGTTTATCCGGGGCGCCTGGCGCCCCTACCATCTCCGGGCAAGTATGACGAAAAAGATTTTGCTGTTAAGCGTTTCCGCCGGCGCCGGCCATATGCGCGCGGCCGAAGCGATCCGCGCCCACGCGGCGGCGGCGCCGGGCGGCATCGAAGCCACCCATCTGGACGTCATGGATTACGTGACGTCCGGCTTTCGCAAGATGTACACCGAGTTCTATCTGAAGCTGGTCAACAAGGCGCCGGCGCTGTGGGGCTACCTGTACCAGGCCAGCAACGATGCGCGCCCGGACAGCACCATGCAGCAGTTGCGGCGCGGCCTGGAACGCCTCAACACGCGCGCGCTGATGCAGGCCATCGAGGACGCCCGGCCGGACGCCATCGTCTGCACCCACTTCCTGCCGGCCGAGATTCTGGCGCGTGCGATCCGCAAGCGCGGCTTCACCTGCCCGGTGTGGGTGCAGGTGACCGACTTCGACCTGCACCGCATGTGGGTGCACGAGAACATGGCCGGCTACTTCGCCGGCAACGAGGAAGTCGCCTACCGCATGCGGCGCTGCGGCATTGCGCCGGAACGCATCCACGTCACCGGGATTCCGATCATGCCCGCGTTCGGGCAGGTGCCTGATCGCGCCGCGTGCGCGCGCGAATTCGGGCTCGATCCGGACACCACCACCTTTTTGCTGATGGGCGGCGGCGCGGGCCTGGGCAGCCTGGAGACCGTGGCCGAACGCTTGCTAAGCCTCGACGGCACCTTCCAGCTGATCGTGTTGGCCGGTAAGAACGCCAAGGCACTGGCCGCGCTCAAGCTGCTCGAAGCGCGCTATCCGGGACGCCTGCTGGCGCAGGGCTTTACCAATCACGTGGAGCGCCTGATGGCCTGCGCGGACCTGGTCATCACCAAGCCGGGCGGGCTGACAAGCTCGGAATGCCTGGCCATGGGGCTGCCGATGATCGTCAATTCGCCGATTCCGGGGCAGGAGGAGCGCAACGCCGACTACCTGCTCGAACAGGGCGTCGCGCTCAAGGCGGTCGATGGCCCGACGCTGGAATACCGCATTGCCCACCTGCTGGCGCATCCCGGCCAGCTGGCCGCCATGGGCGAACGCGCGCGTGCGCTGGGCCGCCCGCATGCGGCCGGCGATGTCCTGGCCCAGGTGCTGGGCCAGCCGGCATGAGTGCACGAAGACCGATTACCATGAACGCCACCTACCTGACCAACACTGAAGAACGCCTCATGACCACGACCAGACTATTCTTGTGCGCGGCGCTGTCCGCCGCCTGCGCCGGCGCTTACGCGGACGCCGGCATCGACACCGCCAAACTGACCGAGACGGCGGTCGCCATCGCCGACGTCAGCAAGGCCGGCCAGCCCGGCAAGGCCTTCATGGCCGCCACCATCATCAACGCGCCCGTGCCGAAGCTGTGCGCGATGATCCAGGATTACGCGGCCTACCCGAACTTCATGCCCAACGTCGAGAAGGTGGCGGTGCTGCGCAAGGATGACGCATCGCAGGTCGACATGACGCTCAAGCTCCCGCTCGGGAAGGTCAAGAAATACCGCCTGCGCATGGAACCCAAGGTCTCCGCCGCACAGTGCCAGCTATCGTGGAAAATGCTGCCTTGGGAAGGTTTGAAGGCCGAGGAAGCGATCGCCGACACCACCGGCTACTGGCTCCTGGTGCCGCACGGCGCGGACAAAAACAAGACCATCGTCAAGTACATGGTGTACACCGATCCGGGTCCGGTGCCGATGGGACTGGGCTGGATCGTCGACAGCATGAGCCGTGGCAGCATGCCCAAGACCCTGGAAGCGCTGCGCCAGCGCGCCGCGGCGCAATAACTGTCCGCCGCCCGGCCGGTATTCCCGGCTGCGGCTGGGCGGCAGTCCTCTATAATGAACGTTTTCGCAAAAATACACGACAAACCATGGAATTAGACAAATCTTTCGAGCCCGCCGACATTGAACGATTCTGGCGCGCGGAGTGGGAAAAGCGCGGCTACTTCGCCGCGACCACCGACGCCGACAAGCCGTCGTTTTGCATCCAGCTGCCGCCGCCGAACGTCACCGGCACCCTGCACATGGGCCATGCGTTCAACCAGACCATCATGGATGGCCTGACCCGCTACTACCGCATGCGCGGCTTCAATACCGCCTGGGTTCCGGGCACAGACCACGCCGGCATCGCCACCCAGATCGTGGTGGAGCGCCAGCTCGATGCGCAGAAAGTCTCGCGCCATGACCTGGGCCGCGAGAAGTTCGTCGCAAAAGTCTGGGAATGGAAAGAAAAGTCCGGGAACATCATCACCGGCCAGATGCGCCGCATGGGTACGTCGCCCGACTGGTCGCGCGAATACTTCACGATGGACGAACCGCGCTCGAAAGTCGTCACCGACGTCTTCGTGCGCCTGTTCGAGCAGGGCCTGATCTACCGCGGCAAGCGCCTGGTGAACTGGGACCCGAAACTGGGCACCGCCGTGTCGGACCTGGAAGTGGTATCGGAAGAAGAAGACGGCTCGATGTGGTACATCCGCTATCCGTTCGCCGACGGCAGCGGCCATCTGACGGTGGCCACCACGCGTCCTGAAACGCTGCTCGGCGACGTCGCCGTGGCGGTCGATCCGACCGACGAGCGTTACGAGGCGCTGGTCGGCAAGATGCTCAAGCTGCCGCTGACGGATCGCGAAATCCCGATCATCGCCGACGAATACGTCGACAAGGCCTTCGGCACCGGCTGCGTGAAGATCACCCCGGCGCACGACCTGAACGATTATGCGGTCGGCCAGCGCCACAAGCTGCCGATGATCTGCGTGATGACGCTCGACGCGAAAATGAACGAGGAAGCGCCCGAAGTTTACCGTGGCCTGGACCGTTTCGTGGCGCGCAAAAAGATCGTGGCCGACCTCGATGCGCAAGGGCTGCTGCAGGAAGTCAAACCGCACAAGCTGATGGTGCCGCGCGGCGACCGCACCGGCGTGGTCATCGAGCCGATGCTGACCGACCAGTGGTTCGTGGCCATGACCAAGCCGGCGCCGGAAGGCACCTTCTTCCCGGGTAAATCGATCGCGGAAGTGGCGCTCGACAAAGTCGCCCAGGGCGAGATCAAGTTCGTGCCGGAGAACTGGAACACCACCTACAACCAGTGGCTCAACAACATCCAGGACTGGTGCATCTCGCGCCAGCTGTGGTGGGGCCACCAGATTCCGGCGTGGTACGACGACGCCGGCAATATCTTTGTCGCCAAGACCGAGGAAGAAGCCAAGGCCAAGGCGCTGGCGGCCGGCGTGACGGCGCCGCTGCGCCGCGACGACGACGTGCTCGATACCTGGTTCTCGTCGGCGCTGGTACCCTTCTCCACCATGGGCTGGCCGGAAGAGACGGTCGACCTGAAGACCTTCCTGCCGTCGTCGGTGCTGGTGACGGGCTTCGACATCATCTTCTTCTGGGTTGCGCGCATGGTCATGATGACCGCGCACTTCACCGGCAAGGTGCCGTTCGAGACCGTGTACGTGCATGGCCTGGTGCGCGATTCGACCGGCCAGAAGATGTCCAAATCGAAGGGCAACACGCTCGACCCGATCGATCTGATCGACGGCATCGACGTGGAAGCATTGGTCGAGAAGCGCACCACCGGCTTGATGAATCCGCGCGACGCCGAAAAGATCGCCAAGGCCACGCGCAAGGAATTCCCGGAAGGGATCGCGGCCTACGGCACCGACGCGGTGCGCTTCACGATGGCCAGCTACGCTTCGCTGGGCCGCAACATCAACTTCGATCTGGGCCGCGCCGAGGGTTACCGCAACTTCAACAACAAGCTGTGGAACGCCACCCGCTTCGTGCTGATGAACACCCAGGACAAGGATTGCGGCGTGCCGGCCGATGCCGACCTGTCGCAGGGCGACCGCTGGATTTTGTCGACCATGCAGCGCGCCGAAATGGAAGTGATCAAGGGCTTCGACGACTATCGCTTCGATAACATCGCCTCGGCCATCCACAAGTTCGTGTGGTACGACTACTGCGACTGGTACCTGGAAATGGCCAAGGTCCAGATCCAGCACGGCACCGAAGGCCAGCAGCGCGCCACCCGCAATACCCTGCTGCGCGTGCTGGAAGTGATCCTGCGCCTGGCGCATCCGATCATCCCGTTCGTGACCGAAACGCTGTGGCAGACCGTCGCGCCGCTGGCGGGCAAGCAGCTCAACCCGGCCGGCGACTCGATCATGGTGCAGCCGTATCCGGAAGCGAATCCCGCGCTCATCGACGAGCGCGCGGAAGAGTGGATGGGCCAGCTCAAGGCGCTGACCGATGGCACCCGTACCCTGCGCGGCGAGATGAAGCTGCCGGAGTCGATGCGCGTGCCGCTGATCGTGGAAGCGGCCGATGCGGCCGGCCGCGCGCGCCTGGAAAGCTATGCGGCTTATGTCCAGACCCTGGGCAAGCTGTCGGAAGTAAATATCGTCGACACCTTGCCGGAGTCGCCCGCGGCCGTGGCGGTGGTGGGCGCGACCAAGCTGATGCTCAAGGTGGAGATCGATGTCGCTGCCGAGCGTGAGCGGATGTCGAAGGAAATCGGCCGCATCGAAGGCGAGATTGCCAAGGTGAACGGCAAACTGGGCAACGAAAGCTTCGTGGCGCGCGCGCCTGAGGCGGTTGTAGTGCAGGAAAAAGAGCGTCTGGTCAATTTCTCGGCCACGATCGAAAAATTGCGCGAGCAGTTGGCCAAGCTGCCGAAGGCGTAAGGCGCCGTGTAGCGCGCTTCAAGTCGCGCACTCCATCTCCCCGCGCCAGCGCCACACCCGGCGCGGGGGGCATGTTCATGCGAGCGCCGCGCGAGCCGGCGCGTTCCTGATTCGTTCCGCTTCGTCGGCGTTCAGCGTCGACCGATTCCCTGTTGCCCGGTCCGGCGCGTGTGCGCACGAGCGGCATTTTTGGCGCGCAGCACAACATCATTCAACGGTAAGCGTCCGGCCCCTCCACCTATGAATTCCTGATCGCCCAAGCCAAACTATCCGCTCATTCTTTCAGGAGGTGATAGTGTCAAATTCGGAACGTGAGAAGGTATGGGAAGAGCGCGTCGCGCAGTGGCAGGCCAGCGGCCTTTCGCAGCGGGCCTACGCAATCGAGCAAGGCTTTCCGGTACGCCAGGTTGGTTACTGGGTACGGCGTTTGACCAAGCGGGAAGCGATGCCTACACTGCTCCCGGTGCGGGTGGCACAGGCGGGTCCGGTGGCGGTTGCGATCAGCTTGCGCAACGAGCACGGTTGGACCTTGAGCTTGCCGACCGATATGCCGGCCAGTTGGCTGGCGGAATTGATGCGTGCGTTGTGATGCAGCTGTCGGCCGATACGATCTGGCTGGCGACGGCGGCGGTGGACATGCGCACGGGCATCGACGGACTCTCCCTGCACGTGCAGCAGGCGTTAGGGCGAGCGCCGTGCGACGGCACGGCCTACGTGTTTGCCAATCGCCGCCGGACGCGCATGAAGCTGGTGTGCTGGGACGGCACCGGCGTCTGGATGTGCTTGCGCCGGCTGCACCGTGGCCAGTTCGTCTGGCCGCAGGCAGACGAGGCAAGTTGGCAGATGAGTGCCGAGCAATGGCAGTGGTTGGTGGCCGGTGTGGACTGGCAGCGCTTGTCGGCCACAGCGCCGGTGCAGTGGCGCCTGTGAGGACGTAAACTGTTTCGCTTGTAACCATTATCCATGCTCGGTAAACTACCGAGCCATGGATCTGCTTAACGAACTTGCCCTCACTAACATCGACCCAGCTATGCTGGCGCAGGTGCGGGCCTTGTTCGAACAGCAGCGGGCGAAGCTGGCCGAGAACGACTTTAAGATCAAGGCGCTGACGTTCGAGCTGGCCTATTACAAACGGGTCCGCTTCGGCAAGGCCAGCGAAGCGCTGGTCGGCGAACAGCGCATGCTATTTGACGAGACAGTCGATATGGACCTCGCCGCCATCGACGAGGAACTCCACAGTCAGGCGCCGACCAAGCAAGCGCGCAAGCGTGCCGGACGTCAGCCGCTGCCGCCGGAACTGCCGCGCATCGAGCACCGCCATGAGCCGGAATCGTGCCAGTGCGGGCAATGCGGCGCAGGCCTGGTCAAGATCGGCGAGGACGTCAGCGAACAGCTGGACGTGGAACCGGCGCGCTTCTTCGTGCATCGCCATATCAGGCCGCAGTACGCCTGCAGGCCTTGCGAAACGGTGACGGCAGCGCCAATCCCATCGGCCGTCATCGACGGCGGCCTGGCTGCAGTCGGTCTGCTGGCGTGGATCGCCGTCTGCAAGTACTTGGACCATCTGCCGCTATACCGGATCGAACAGATCGCCGCGCGCCAGGGCGTGCCGCTGGCACGCTCTACGCTGGGCGAATGGATCGGCCGCATCGGCGTGGCCCTGCAGCCGCTGGCCGACCGGCTGGCCGAACTGCTCAGGGAGCGAAGTTGCCTGCATGCTGACGAAACACCAGTACGCCAGCTTGATCCCGGCAGCGGCAAGACCAAGCACGCCTATCTGTGGGCCTACCGTTCGAACGCGCTCGACGACGGGCCGTCAGTGGTCGTGTTTGACTACCGGACGAGTCGTGCTGGCGCGCATGCGCGCGCCTTCCTGCAGGACTGGCGCGGTCACCTGATGGTCGACGACTACGCCGGCTACAAGGCAATGTTTGCCACGGGTCCGACCGAACTCGCATGCCTGGCCCACATCCGCCGCAAGTTCTTCGACGTGCACGCCGCCAGCGGCAGTCCGGTGGCTGAGGAAGCGTTGCGCCGTATCGCCCAGCTGTACGCCATCGAGCAGCAGACAAAAGGCATGACGTCGTCGCAGCGCCTCGCCTTGCGCGAGCAGCATGCCATCCCGGCCTTGGCCGAGATGCATACCTGGTTACTGACTACGCAGCGCAGCGTCGCCGCCGGCAGCGGCACTGCCAAGGCCATTGAACATGCCCTCAAACGCTGGCCAGCGCTGCAGCGCTACGCCAGTTCGGGCAGCCTGCCCATCGATAACAACCCGGTCGAGAACGCGATACGGCCGATCGCTATCGGCAAGAAGAACTGGCTGTTTGCCGGGTCGGAACGGGCCGGCCGCCGCGCCGCTGCCATCCAAAGCCTGTTCGCGACCGCCAAACTGAATGGACTCGATCCTGCGCGCTGGCTAGCCGACACACTTGAAAAACTTCCAACCTGCCCGAACAGCAGGATCGACTCGCTGCTACCGTTCGCAAACTCTACACAGGCCTAAGCGCTTATGGAAGGTGGGGCCGCTGGCTGCTTACATTCAACGGTCCACACAGGCGGCAAACACCGTCTGCCGGGCCAGCGGCGTTGTCACGATGGATTTCCACGGACTCGCCGCGCACAACGATTTTTTTAAGAAGAAGGTATTACATGAAACATTCAGCCTGGGGCATCGCCCTGTCCTGCGTCCTCGTTGCCGGCTGCGGTGGCGGCTCGTCCGATAACAATACCGCGCCGGCCAAGCCCGTGGTGGTGCCGGCGGCACCCGCCTTCGCCGACTGCTACGAGCGCACGCCGGGCGTGAAATTCACGACGACCGACAAGTACACCCATGTGATCGTCCAGGAGATGTTTGAAGGCGTGATGGCGTATGCCGACGTCTATCTGCGCGAGAACGGCACGCGCCTGGCCGCAGTCTACAATGCGTTCGACGGCAAGGTCTTCACGCCGCTGGGACTGACCCAGCACAATGAAGCCGGTGTGTACGAGGACAAATACGTCTATTCCAAAGAGGCGGCCCTGGTCTTGAACAAAGTCCCGGGCCAGGCCATCGTATCGCACTACACCGAGACGGTGACCAGGGCCAACTCGCTCACCACCGAAGTCAAGGCCGTCAGCGATGAATTTACGTTTGCCGGATTCGAGACCATCACCGTGGCGGGCCGGATCTTTGCCAATACCTGCAAAATAACCGGGGCGTCCGATGTCCAGGGCCAGCTTGCCGTGGGGTGGATGGCGAAAGGCTTCGGCTGGATCCGCACCGAAGAACAGAGCGCCACTGGCACGCTGGTGGCCGGCACCCGCAACGAGATCGTCGCAATCATCACGGCACCCTGAGTGCCGCGGGTGGCCCCCGGTCCCGGGGCTGCCTCATCCGGGGACGGTGCGCGCCGTGCCCGGCCCCGGTAAAAGCCCTCACAGGCTGATACAAAGTTGTGGCTCCAGTGCAAAGCCAGTTTGCTACACTAGCAACGCTGGACAAACTAACAATACTGGAGACACCCATGAAAGCACTTACAACAGCAACCCTGATCGCCGCGATGCTGGCCACGGCGCCGGCACTGGTTTCGGCGCAGGAATCAGCGTCCCCGGTCGGCCTGTGGAAAAACATCGATGACGTCACCGGCAAGCCGAAGGCGCTGATCCGCATCAGCGAGAACAACGGCGAAATCCAGGGCAAGCTCGAAAAACTGTTCCGCCCCGAGGGCACGGACCAGAATCCCAAGTGCACCAAGTGCGAGGGCGTCAACAAGGACCAGCCGGTCCTCGGCCTGACGTTCATGTCGGGACTGAAAAAAGAGGGCGACGAATATACCGGCGGCCAGATCCTCGACCCGGACAACGGCAAGGTCTACAAGAGCAAGCTGAAAGTCGTCGAAGGCGGCAAGAAGCTCAACGTGCGCGGCTACGTCGGCATGCCGATGTTCGGCCGTTCCCAAGTCTGGGTGCGCGAAGAATAACTTTTTCTACTGCCTGTAGTGCGCGGCATCGACCGGCATTGGTGCTGGTCGTCAATCCTGATATTATTCAAAGCGCAAGGTTGCCATGACACACATGGCGACACTTTCATCACGTTAACTCTTCATCGGACCTGACATGATCATCGACCATCTTGGCTTTGCAGTAAGCGACTACGAACAGAGCAAAACTTTTTTCGGCAAGGCGCTCGCGCCGCTGGGCATCTCTTTGGTTACCGAAGTAAAAGGCTGGGCCGGGCTGGGTAAAAACGGCAAGCCCGAGTTCTGGTTCGGCCAGGGCGGCACGGTCCAGGGCCAGATGCACGTGGCTTTCGTGGCCGACAGCCGCGAACAGGTACGCCAATTTTACGCCGCCGCGCTCGACGCCGGCGCGAAGGATAACGGCGCGCCCGGCATCCGCGCGCACTACCATCCGGACTATTACGGCGCCTTCGTCATCGGTCCCGATGGCCACAACATCGAAGCCGTATGCCACAAGGCCGAACACTAGGCGCGCGGCGCGCCGGCCCTGCGTGATCACCCCATGAGACGACGTCCCGCCGTATCGCAGCGCGAGCGCGACGTCGAGCGCCTGCGCGGCAAGCTCGAACGCGACAGCTATCCACGCTTGCAGATGCTCCTGCTGGTCACGCTGACCGGCGCGGCGGGCTTTCTCGCATCCTTCCTCCTGCTGCTGGCCGGGCTGCAGACCATGTGGCTGCGTTATCCGGCATCGATTGCCGTCGCCTATCTCGCCTTCCTTTTTCTGCTGTGGATCTGGCTGCGCTCGCGGGGCGGCGACATCGGCGACGGCGGCCTGCCCGACCTGGCGCCGTCCGGGCGCGGCTCCGACGTCGCTTGCAGCGGCAAGGGCGGCAGCTTCGACGGCGGTGGCGCGAGCGCCGATTTTGAGCCGCCCGGCGGCGGGGTGATGTCGGACGTGAGCGACACAGCGCTCGAAGCGGTCGGCAGCGCCGAAGAACTGCTCATTCCGCTGGCGCTGCTCGCGGCCATCTGCGCCGCCCTCGGGGCAGCGATCTTCATGATGTTCTCGCTGGTGTCCTCGGCGCCGCTGCTGTTCGCCGAGCTGCTGCTCGACGGGCTGCTCTCGGCCAGCCTATATCGCCGCCTGCGGGGCCTGGACCGGGCTCACTGGATCGAGCCGGCCATCCGGCGCACCGGCTGGGCGTTCCTGGCCGCTGCGGTGACCATGGCCGTTGCCGGCGCCGGGCTGGCGCTGTACTCACCCGGCGCGCATACCATCGGCGAAGTCATTGCAAGCAAGCGCGCGCCGCGCTGACCCTACTGCGCGCCGATCGGGATGACCTCGCGCGAACCTTTGCGCTGCGCGGTCTGCTGCGCGATGCTGGCGCGGATCTCGGCCAGCTGCTCGCCGCCGCGGTAGAGCAAGTTGTAGCTCTCGAACGGGATCATCTTCCCGTCCGGCAGCGCGAAATGGATGCATGATTTTTTCAGCGCGCGCACGTCGAGCGAATACGCGTCCATGAACTGCACGATCAGCACCCGAAAGACATTGTCGTAGCGCAGACCCGCGGGCGCGTCGATCAGCGGCAGGCAGCACATCAACTCGGACAGACAGTTGGCCTGCGACTCGGGAGAGTGATTGGTCGAGAACAGTTTGAAGACGTGCTCCTTCATGCTCTTTTTCAGCGTCTCGTCGCGCTCGAACACGATGGTATTGCTGCTGCCTTCGACCAGCGTTTGCGGATCGAGGTAGCGCGTCAGCGGCACCACCTGGTCGGCCGTCTTGAGCGCATACGCCATGGCCAGCGTGTCAGGATTGCAGGGCACCGGAACGATATCCTGCAAGGTGAACAAGGATGTCTGTTCGGCGATCTTGCGCCGCACTTCGGACACCGTCAGGCGGTGCACGCGCGGGTCGTACTGCTCTACCCGGCCGGCATCCTGGATCGGCTGCAGGGTCACGCCGCGCACGCAGGGCTGGGTCAGCGCAAAGTCGATGATGGCGCCGATTTCGTCGTCGTTCAAACCCTTTTTCAGCGTCACCACCAGCGTGGTCGACACGCCCGCCGCGTTCAGGTTGGCCAGCGCTTGCGCGCGGATGCGGGTCAGGTCGGCGCCGCGCAGCGCCTTGTGCACCGCGCCGCGCAGGGAATCGAACTGCAGGTACACCTCGATCCCGGGCGCGTAGGTGGCCAGGCGCTGCGCGAACGCCGGGTCCTGCGCCAGCACGATGCCGTTGGTGTTGACCATCACGTGCTTGATCGGGCGCGCCTTGGCCGCGTCGAGAATGTCCCAGAAGCGCGGATGCAGGGTCGGCTCGCCGCCCGAGAGCTGCATCACGTCCGCCTCGCCCTCGTTGGCCACCACCGCGTCGAGCATCTTGATGACGTCCTCGAAGCTCTTGTGCAGCTCGCGGTGGGTGCCGCTTTCGGCATAACACACGGGGCAGTTCAGATTGCAGTTGTCGGTGATTTCCACAATCGACAGGCAGGAGTGCTGCATGTGGTCGGGACACAGGCCGCAATCGTAAGGGCAGCCGTACTGCATCGGCGTGTTGAAGGTCTGCGGCATCTCCGGATGCTTGACGAAGACTTCGCGGCACAGGCGGTAGTAATCGACATCGTCGCTCACCAGCACGCGTTCGGCGCCGTGCGCGCTGCACCACTTGTCCATGAAGACATCGCTGCCCTTGAAGATGATCTTGGCCTCGACCGGATGCAGGCAGGTGGAACACACCGAGGTGGTGGTGTCGTAAAACAGGTAGGGACGGATTTTCCGGCTCATGGTTCAATCGCTTTCAGTGGTGCCGGCCCGCCAAGCTGCCTGGCGAGGAGTGGAAGATAACAGAGCAGCGCGGTCAGGCAGACCAGCTGCACCCCGCCCAGCCCCGCGCCGTAATCGTAGCGCAGCGGTTTGATGGCGTCGACGGCGAAGCGCCAGACCAGGTAGCCGGACAAGAACAGCTTGAACATCAGGCCCGGTTTGTCGTGCCAGCGCGCGCGCAGCGCCAGCAGGAGGCCGCCCCACGCGAGCACAAAGATAATGTCGTACAGCTGGGTGGGATGGCGATCGATGCCGTCGCCGAAATCGACGCCCCATGGCAGCGTGGTCGCCGTGCCGTAGGTGCCGTCGTTCAGGCCTGCCAGAAAACAGCCGATGCGCCCGAGGGAGATTCCCGCCATCAGCGGCAGCACGAACTGGTCGCCGGTGGACTGGCGCTGGCCGGTCAATTTCTTGGCCATTTCCACGCCCAGCAAGCCGCCCAGCAGGCCGCCGACAATCGACTGCCCCGACATCCAGACCGCCGCATTGCCCGCATGCGCGGCCCACAGGTGGGGATACTCGACCCAGAACACCAGCTTGTTGCCGATGGCGGCGCCGAGGATACAGCCGATCACGACGGCGTAGCCGCTGTTGCTGAGAATGCCGCTGGCGCCGCTGCGCGCGCGCTGCCGCCGGTACAGCTGCACGCCGATGGCGATGGCGGCCCACTCGAACAGCAGATGAACGACATGGGCGGCGCTGGGGGACAAGGACGGGACGATCATTCCCGGGGCGGCGTCGACTTTGGTGGCACGCCACGGCTTTTCACCCCGCGGCTAACCCTTTGCGCAATCCAGCCGGCAATTCCCAAGCCAAGCAGCGCTAATGCCATGATCCTTGGCTCAAATCCTTTGCTCGCGCCGACCACCAGCCCAAGCAAGCCACACGCGCCGAAACCGACCATGACGGCAAAGGCAAGCAACAGGCCAAGAGTGCGCAGAATGATCATATGTGCCTCACGAAACGGGTCCGTTCACGACGTTGTCGAGCGGCTGCTCACTCGCGGGACGATGCGAACGCTTTACGCAGTTTGCTGCCAAGAAACCAGGCGAGCCCGCCGCAAATGGCCAGACCGGCAAGGCCAAGCACAAAGCCGATGTTGAACCGGTCGGCCAGTTCAGCGCCGGGCTGGATACCGATCATCAGGCCGAACGCTCCGCACAAGCCGAAACCGACCATGGCAACCGCGGCGAACAGCAGGCCAAGGATACGTAAGAGCGTCATGCTTACCTTTGCAGTAATCTTAGTTTTTTGTCAGGCCGAGCGCTCATTGTACGCCGGTTCAGGGGCGTTTGGCGTGGCGGGCCAGGTGACGGTCGAGCTGGTTGGCGAAGTTCTGGCGGTCGGCCTGGCCGAAGGGCGCAGGCCCGCCGGTGTCGACGCCGCTGCCGCGCAATTCATCCATGAATTTGCGCATCGTGAGCATCTGGGCGATGTTGTCGTCGGTGTAGAACTCGCCGCGCGGATTGAGCGCGAAGCCGCCCTTGATCAGCACATCGGCGGCCAGCGGAATGTCGCCCGTCACCACCAGGTCGCCGGGAGCGAGCAGGCGCACGATTTCGGCATCGGCCACGTCGGCGCCGGACGGCACCTGCACCGCGCGCACGAAGCGCGACGGCGGCACCCGCATCAGCTGGTTGGCGACCAAGGTCACGTTCAGTTGCAGGCGCTCGGCCACGCGGTACAGGATATCTTTGATGACGACCGGACAGGCATCGGCATCGACCCAGATTTGCATCATCGTCACTTCTTTCTCGGCGGTTTATCGGGTGTGTGCGCGCAGTATAACGCCAGCGGCTGGCGCGTCACGGCATCATGTGTTATCTTTCGACAAGTTTCATAAATACTCGGCAATTTTTGCCGAGTGAAATTTTGCCGGACGCTCATGGGGTCCGTTGCATCATGCGGAGTCCAGATGTTACTTTTACAAGTGCTCGCCTTTCTGGTGGGCATGGCGGCACTGTTCGCCACCTCATTTACCTTGCTTCCACCCGCGCAGCTGCACCCTTTTGCGGGCGACGCGACCTTGCTGCTCATGGGTGCGGGTATTCTTGCCTTCGCGGCCGGCTATGTTTTTTTCGCCATTGCCGGCTCGCGTATCCAGCGTTCGGCATGGCGGCGCAGGCTGGCGGCCGTGATCGTGCTGTTTCAGCTCGTTGCGGGCAGCACCATGGTGTATCTGTATCCCGACCCGGCCGTGCTGGGCGTGATGGGACCGCTGCTGTGCTTCTCGGTGTATATGTTTGCCACCTTCGTGTGGCCGGCCAGGCGCAACCGTACGTATCGTCCGCTGCGCAGGCGTGAGCGCTCGGAGGATGAGTTTCCACGCAAGTGAGCAAGCTTGATGCGCCTTAGGTTGCAGTGCATACTCCGCAGTCGATAACGCTTGCGAGCCTGCCCATCATGAAAAACCCCCACTTCACCGCAACGGTCTGCTTCGCGCTGGCCGCTGTGCTGTTCTTTGCCATGCCGTCGAAGGAATACGCAGCCGGTTTTGCGCTGCTCGGCATGTTTTTCGAACTCTCGGCATGGAAGAAATTCCTGACGCGGGACCGTAAAAATCCACCGCCGCCAGCGGCACCGGATTGACAGAGCAGATACACATTCCACCGTCTGCCTTCGTTCAGATGCAGTAACCGCGCACGGCTGCGGCACCATCCACCAACAGCGACTCCGCTTACCTGCAGACACGCTCGCCGGCAGCCTCGGCCCGCTTTCTTCCAAGTGCCGCGCTTCCATCGGCGCATGAATCTGGTGCGTCATGCACAGGTTCATCGGAGCGTTCCGGCACACGGACGTCTCTCCTAGTTTACGGTAGGAAAGACTCGTAAATACCTGCTTGTTCTGGAAGTGTTCACCGACCATACTTCGTGCGAAATGTTCTCCTTGGCAATCTAACAGGCACCGTTGCAAGAGACGGTGACAAGCACACCATGATGAAAACACTCGCGCTATCGGCCATCGGCTTTTACCAGCGCCATCTGTCGCCCTACAAGGGTTTCCGCTGCGCCTACTGCGCCTACACCGGCAACGCCAGCTGTTCAGCGCTCGGTGCACGGGCCATCCGCCGTTACGGCGTTTGGGATGGCATCGGCGTGCTCCAGGGCCGCCTGCAAAAATGCGGCGTCGCGTACCGCCGTTACCGGACAGCTGTCCCGCCCGCCCCGCCACGTCTGCTGGCCAGGCCGAATCAAGCGGGCGAGTGCGACTGTTCGTGCGACCCGTCCCTTGGCGATGCGTGCGATACGGCGTCCTACTGCGTCGATGCGAAAGACTGCTGGGACGGTTTGAGGGGGCGCCGCGAACCCGGCAGGAAGAAGAGCTCATCTACATTCCGCCGCGGTCGGACCCGGATAACGAGCGCTCCTGATCCAGACGCCAGGGCAGTCCCACAGGTCGCCCGTCGAGCTGCGGCGCGAGCGGTCCGACCAGGTCGATCCGCGCACGTGAACGCTTGCCGGCCTATAAAGTGACAGTGGCGTACGACTTCAGGCTGACCGAATTCGGAATTTCTGCCATCGACAGGATGCGCATATGCGGCACCACGCGTTCGCACAGCAGGCGGATATGGCGGCGCAGGTCAGGTGAACACAACAGCACGGGCAGCATGCTGGCCTTCATCATGCGTTCCGACTGGGTCGCCAGGCGTCCCAGCAACTGTTCGGCAAACTTCGGTTCCACCACCATCGTGCTGCCGGCATCGGCGTCGCGCACGCTTTGCATCAGCGCTTGCTCGATGGCCGGGTCGAGCGTGAGCACATGGAGCGCCGTCAGGTCGCCCAGCAGCCCCTGGCAGATCGCCGGGCCCAGCTTCTGGCGCACCAGTTCGGTCAGATAGCTCAAGTCCTTGCTGTTGCGCGCAACGTCGACCAGGGTTTCCAGGATCACTTCCAGATTGCGAATCGAGACTTTTTCCTTCAACAGATTTTGCAGGATCTTTTGCACGTCGCTGACCGTCAGGATGGTCGGCACCAGCTCTTCGACCAGACCCGGCTGCTGATCGCGGATGCGCTGCAGCAAGCGGTCCGTTTCGGTGCGCGTGAGCAGCATCGCGGACTGCTGCTTGAGCACTTCGCTCAGGTGGGTGATGAACACGGTGCTGGCGTCCACCAGGGTGTAGCGCGCCGCGCGCGCCATCTCTTTTTCCGAATCCTCGACCCAGATCGCGGGCAGGCCATAGGTCGGCTCGCGCGTTTCGATGCCCTTGATCGGACGCGCCTCGCCGCCGCCATGGATGGCCAAGGTGCGGTCGGTCATGATCTCGCCACGCCCGGCCAGCACGCCGAACACGTGCAGTTCATAGGCGTTGGCGCCGAGCTGGGGCATGTCGCGGAAACGCACGCGCGGCAGCACCATGCCCGATTCCAGCGCATATTGCTTGCGGATCGCGGCGATCCGCTCCATGAACAGGGTTTGCTCGCCGCTGACCAGCGGCGCCAGGTTGGTTCCCACCATGACCTCGACCGGCTCGACCTTGAGCAAGTCATAGGTATCCTGCTCGCCGCCGGCGCCGGCCTTGTCCTTCTCATCCTTCGCCTCGCCGGCATCGGCCGACTTGGCATTGCGGCGCACCAGCATGGCCACGCCGAACAGGCCAAGGGTAATCACCAGCACGGGAATCGATGGAATTCCCGGCACGAACAACAGCACCGCCAGCGCGCCGGCCACGATGAACAGGGTCTTGGGAAAGGCCGTCATCTGGCGCAGCACTTCCGAGCTGAGGTTGCCGTCCGACGCCGAGCGCGTCACGATGATGCCGGTGCCGACCGCGATCACCAGCGCCGGAACCTGGGTCACGATGCCGTCGCCCACCGTCAGCAAGGTAAAGGTCTTGAGCGCTTCATCCCAGCGCATGCCCATCTGCATGACGCCGATCACCAGTCCGCCGATGATGTTGATCAGCATGATCACGATACCGGCGATCGCGTCGCCCTTGACGAATTTACTGGCACCGTCCATGGCGCCGTAGAAGCCGGTTTCCTTCTCCAGCATCTTGCGGCGCCGCTTGGCCTCTTCCTGGTCGATGAAACCCATGTTCAGGTCGGCATCGATGCTCATCTGCTGACCGGGCATGCTGTCGAGCGTGAAGCGGGCCGCCACTTCGGACACGCGCTGGGCGCCGCTGGTGACCACCACATACTGCACCACCACCAGGATCAGAAACACGATCATGCCGATCACGTAATTGCCTCCGACCACGTACGAGCCGATCGCGGAGATCACCCGACCGGCATCGGCGTCGGTCAGGATCAGGCGCGTTGCGGCCACGTTCAGGGAGAGCCGGAACAGGGTGGCGATGAGCAGCAGGGATGGAAAGGTGGAAAACTCCACCGGGCGCCCGATGTAAAACGTCAGCAGCAGGATCAGCATCGCGAAACTGACATTGACCAGGATCAGGAAGTCGAGCAGGCCCGCGGGAATGGGAATGAACAGGACCGTCAGAATGCCGACCACCAGCAAGGCCAGGACGAGGTCTGAATTCCCTCCGAAAATACGACGCAATGCCAACATTACACAATCCTTCGAGAAGCGCGCTTTACTTCGCGCATTGAATACACCCACACCATGATTTTTGCGATTTGCGGATACAGCTTTTCGGGCACGTAACCGTCGTAGTCGACTTCGCGGAACAAGGCCCGCGCCAATAATTTATTTTGCACAATGGGGATCTGGTGCCTGCCGGCCAGCTCGCGCATCTTGCGCGCCGTTTCCCCCGCCCCCTTGGCGATAACCTGGGGCGCGCCGGAACTGCCATGGCTGTAGCTCAGCGCCACCGCCAGGTGGGTCGGATTGGTGATCAGCACATCGGCCGACGCCACCTTGGCCATCGACTTGCTGCGCTTGAGCACTTCCTGGCGCAACTCGCGGATGCGCGAGCGGATGCGCGGGTCGCCGTCGCGGTTCTTCGATTCATCCTTGACGTCGCGCTTGCTCATGCGCATGCGCTTGCTGAACTCCCAGCGCGTGTACATGAAGTCGAGCAGCGCGATCACCAGCAAGGTCATCACCATCTTCACCAGCAAGCCGCCCGACAGGGAAATGAGCAGGCGCGCATAGCCTTTCGGCTCCATCAGGGTCAGCCCGACCAGCCCGGGAATGGCATTCTTGACCAGCGTATAGAGCACGCTGCCCAGGATCAGCAGCTTCAAGATGCTCTTGGCCGCTTCGAACAGGGTGCGCATCGAAAACACGCGCTTGAAGCCGGTCGTCGGGTTGATCCGCGTCATGTCCGGAATCAGGGGATGGAAACTGAAGATCGGCCCGGTCTGGAACAGATTGGCCACCACCGCCACCACCGCCAGGGTGAGGAACAGCGGCCCGAGCACGGTCAGCATCTCGATCAGCATCTGCCCGGTCCAGTTGGCGATGCCATCCACGCTCCAGTCGAGCCGGCCGGCGCGCGTGAGCATGCGCTGCTGCAGATGCAGGGTCTGGCGCAGCGCATCCCAGCCGCTGCCGTACACCGTCACCACCAGCGCGCACAGCATCATGGTCGCGGTGAAGTCGGCGCTCTTGGCGACCGAGCCCTTCTTGCGCGCCTCGTCCAGCTTGTGCGGCGTTGCCTGTTCCGACAGGTCGGCATCTTGTTCGGCCATTTAGCGCAGCACCTGTTCCCAATAAATAAAGATCGAGGCATACACCCGCCCCATCGCCGGACCGAGCACCCCGATCGTCAGCGCAAACAGCGCCAGGCCGGCAAAAATCTTGACCGGCACCAGCACGATCACCACGTTCATCTGCGGCAGCACGCGCGACACCACGGCCAGCCCCACTTCCACCAGCAGCAGGCACAGCATGACCGGGATCGCCAGCGCCACGCCAAGCGAAAACATCAGGCCGAACTGGCGGATCACCGGCTCGGGGTCGAGGGCGCCCAGGCCGGTCCCGGGCGGCACCTGCTGCAGCGAAAATGCAATGCCGCGCAGGAAAGCGTGGTGCCCATCCATGCCGAAGAGGGCCGCCACCGCCACCAGGTTCAGCATGGTCGCGAACAGCGGCGCCCCGGCGCGGGTGACCGGATCGTAGACATTGCCGATGCCGAAACCGCTCTGGATATCGAGAATCTTGCCAGCCACCGAAAACGCTCCGAACGCCGCGTACACGCCGAACGCCAGCACCGCGCCCACCATCAGCTCGCCGATGGCGGCCAGGATGACCGGGCCGATCGACAGCGCCAGCGGCGCCGGCTTGATGCCGAGGGCGCCGACCAGCATCACGCTCAGCACCAGGGTCAGCAGCACGCGCACGGTCACCAGCCCGGCCAGCCCGGTAAAGATCGGCGAAAGCATCAGCAGCACGCCGATGCGCACCGACACCAGAAAGACCGCCATCAGCCAGGAAGGATCGACATCGACAAGCATGTAACGGCATCCGTTTCAGAAATAATGAGGGATGTTGGCGATCAAATTCACCGAAAACCCCACCAGGCGCTTGAGCATCCAGGGGCCGCACACGATCAGCACGATCACCGCCGCGATAATCTTCGGAATGAAGGTGAGCGAGGTTTCCTGCACCTGCGTGACGACCTGGATCACGCTCACCAGCAAGCCCACCACCAGCGTCACCGCCAAAAGCGGCGCGGAAATGAGCAGCGCATTCCATAACACGTCGCCCAGCAATTGCAAGGCAAGATCAGCACGCATCGGTGTCTTTCATTTACTTAAACAATATTCAGGCGGCGCAATCAGTGGCGCGCGAGGCGTGCCACCATCTGGGCCATGTCTTCGCCGGTGGGGCCGGCCCGTCCGCCCATGGCGTCCAGGACGACACTGCGCAAACGCCCGGGGTCGCCCGCCTCGCCCGACAGCACGGCCTGCGCGTAACGCGCCGACAAGCCCTCGCGGTCGAGCCGCAGCGCCCGTTCGATGGCTGCCTCGGCGATGCCGCGCTGTCCCTTGAGCGCGGCGACCACGGCCACCGCGCCATGGGTCTCGCCGAAATTGCGGTCCAGCGCCATGGCGCTGGTAAAGGCGGCTTCGGCCCCATCGAGATCGTCGCCGAACAGCTTGCACCAGCCGAGCGCGTGCCAGGTGCCGATGTGGCCCGGCATATAGGCCAACGCCTGTTCCAGCTGCACCACCGCGCCGCCCAAGTCGCGCCGCAGCAGGCTGGCCATGCCCAGGCCGGACCAGCTGCGCCCTTCGGCCGGATGGCTGGCCAGCACCTGCTTGAAGGCCGCGATCGCGCCTTCGCTGTCGGCCTGGGCCAGGGCGATGGTCGCCCGCACCACCAGCGCCTCGGCCGCCTGCGCATCGAGCGCCAGCGCCGCCGCGCTCCACGCGCCGGCCCGCTCCAGGTCGCCCTGATCCAGGCAAGCCAGGCTGGCCGCGCCCAGGAACGCGGGCTCGCCGGCCAGGCGTGCGTGGTGCTCGGTGGCAAAGGCGATCGCCTTGTCCAGCGCGCCGGTGTGGTGGTAGGCGCGCACCAGCGCGGTCACCGCCGCCGGATCGAGCGCGGGATCGGCCAGCCAGGGCGTCATGGTGTCGAGCGCCCCCTGGTGCAATCCCAATTGCACCAGGCACTGCGCCAGGCTCGACGCGATGCCCACGTCGGCATGCTGTTCCAGCAGCGCACTGTAGATAACGGCAGCCTCGCCCCATTGCTTGAGGGCATTGAGCACATGCGCGTGGCGGTAGCGGAAAAACGGATCGGCCGGATAGCGCGCCATGGCGTCTTGCACGTGGGCCAGGGCCTGTTCCAGCGCGCCGGCGGCCAGGCTCTGGTCGATGGCGCGCGCCAGCAGGTCGGTATTGCCCGGATCGGCCAGCAGATAGCCTTCTGTGCGCGCCAATTGCGCAACCGTGTCCTGGAGTGTGGTGTGATCTGCCTGCATAGTCGCTACCCGTGTCATGTGTGAAGAGCTGATTAAGTGCTATGAAATGGCGCTGCCCGCGAAGGCGCGCCTAAGTGTTTTTTGACAACAGATGCTCGATCGCACTGCCGATCATCTGGCGGCAAGCGGCATCGGCGTCGAGCGCATCCTGCACCTTCTCGACCATCTGGAAAAAGCCCGGATCGCCGACCAGGTCTTCGCCGAAGTGCGACAACAGCACCGCCTCCAGGAACACCCGGAACGCCTTGCGCCCGCGCTGCGGATCGTCGACGCCAATCTGCGCAATGCGCAGTTGAACCAGTTGCCCCAGGTTTTCCTGCGCATAGCGCCCGGCGCCGCCAGCTTGCTTGCGCGCCGCCGTCTTTTTCAGCGGCGCACCCTGCACGCGCGCGCCGAGCTGGGCCCGGATCACGGAGACCAGGTCGTTCACGCTGCCGATCGGAGCACTCATGCGCTTGCCTGTCCGCTATCGAGGTCCGGACTCAGGGCGCCGTATTGCCGGTATAGGCCGACAGGAACAGGTGGTGCGCGCCGCCCGCCGCCTCTTCCGCCTGCTCTTCCGGCTGCTCCGCCGGCTCCGCTGCCGGCACCACGGCCCCCGCCGGCATGCCGGCCGGCTGGCCCGCTTCGATGCGTTCGAGTTCGTTCACAATGCGCTGCATATCGACATTCAACGGCGCGTTGCTCAGGTTCGCGCGGATGCCCTCCTGCAGACAAGCCCTGGCGTCCGCCAATTCTTCGCCGATCATGTGGCGCAAGCCGCGCCCGAACAGGCGCAGGGGATCGCCGGCGGCCAGCTCGTCGAGCGGGGCGAACACCAGCGCGGCCTGCTCGACGCCGCCGCCGGTGAGCCACAATAAGCCGAGTTGCAGACGTGCAATCGACAAGGTCGGATCGAGCGCCAGCGCCGCCTCCATCTCGCCCACGGCACGCTCGTACATCTTGATCTGGGCGTATTCGGCGCCCAGCAGGTAGTGGGCGATGCCGCTGGCGTCGGGACGCGACACCGCTTCCTTCAGGTAGCCGAGGGCGGCGCCGGAATCGTCGGCGCCGCTGGCATTGAGGGCCAGCTGCATCAGTTCAGCCTGGTCGAGCATGGAAAGTGTGGTGCTTGTCATATTGTCAGTCTCAAGAAAATCGGGGAAATCGGAAAATGGGCCGCTGGCGGGTCGAAATCGGCATGCTCAACAGCGCAAATCGACCTGTGCGGACGGCGGCAGCCGCGACCGCAGGGTGGCCAGCGCATCGCGGTGAATCTGGGCGATCCGGCTGCGCGACAGGTCCAGGCTGGCGGCAATGTCGTCGAATCGTACTTGTTGCAAATAATGCGAGTAGATCACTTGTTTTTGCGTGGCGGGCAACGCCTCCACCATGGCGCGCACCCTGGACTGGCACTGTTTGAGCTGCACACCATGATAACTATTGTCGGCGTATTGCGCATCCTCGGCGCGGTGCATGTCCGAGCCCTCCAGCGCAAAGCCGACCGCCAGCCCGACCGCCAGCTCGGCCAGGCGGGCGAACACCGCTTCCGGCCCGGTGGGCGGCGCCGCGTCGCCGCGCAGCGACTCGACGCGCTGGGCCAGCACGCGGCGGCGCGCGCCGATCTGCTGCTGGATTTCGCTCGACGTCTCGATGCCCGACATGACCGCGCCGCTGATGCGCGCCGCCGCATAGGTTTCGAACTTGTAGCCGCGCGCGGGATCGAAGCGGTCGATCGCCTCGATCAGCCCGACCCTGGCGTATTGCAGGTAGTCGGCGAATTCCATCTCCGAAAACACCCGCCGGGCGTAGGTCTTGGCGGCCATCATGCGCGCGAACCCCAGGTAGGCGCCGACCAGCTGCTCGCGCACCGATGCCTCGCGCGCCTGCACGAAACGGGCCCACAGGCGCTCCGTCGCCGACGCTGCGGCGCCGGCTGCGGCGGCCGGACCAGGCACAATGAGGGCGGCATCGGATTTCATGCCTCAGACAAAGGTTCCCAACAGCGCCCGCACGATCAGGTTCCAGCCATCGATCAGCACGAACATCAGGATTTTCAGCGGCAGCGAAATCGAGGCCGGCGGCACCATCATCATACCGAGCGACATCAAGGCGCTCGACACGATCAAGTCGACCAGCAAGAAGGGCAGGAAAATCACGAAGCCGATCTGGAAGGCGGCGCGCAGCTCGGAGAGCATGAACGCCGGAATCAGCTGGACCATGCTGATATCGTCCATGGTGCGCGGCTGCTCGGCCTTGGCCAGCTCGACCATCAGGGCCAGGTCCGGCTCGCGCGTCTGGCGCACCATGAATTCGCGCAGCGGCAAAATCGCGCCCTGCACCGCTTTTTCCGCCGTCAGGCTGCCCGCCATGAACGGTTGCAGCGCCTTGGTATTGACCTCGGTCAGGGCCGGCGTCATGGTAAAGAAGGTCAGGAACAGGGCCAGGCTGACGATCACCGTATTGGGCGGGGTTTCCTGCATGCCCAGCGCGTGGCGCAGCATGGAGAGCACGATCACGATGCGCACGAAGGAGGTCATCGACATCAGGATCGCCGGCGCCAGGCTGAGCACCGTCAAACCGAGCAGGATCTTGATGGCGGACGAGATCTCGCCGCCGCCCTGGCCGGCGCCGGCCAGGTTGACCTGGATGCCGGGCATGCTCAGCACCGGCTCGGCGCCGGCGGCAGCGCCGGCCACTAAACCCAGGCCCAGGGCGCAGCCTGTCAGCAGCGTGCGGCGGGCGCTCATGCCGGATCCGATGCGCTTGCCACGCCGGCGGCGGGGCCGGGCGGCGCCGCTTGCGCCAGGCAATTGACGCCGTGTTCGCCCTGTGCCACCAGATAATGGGCACCGCCGAATTCGACCACGGCGAGCAAGGTGCGCGGGCCCATGCGCTGGGTTTCGAGGATGCGCAGCAGGCGCGTGCCGGACGCCGCCGGCGCCGTCAGGTTCAGGCGCTTGCGGATGAACAGCACGGCCACGATGGCAATGAGCGACATGACCAGCACGCCGACGGCGCCGCCCGAAAACAGCGAGGCGCTGCTGCCGGGGTCCTGCTTGAACGGAATCGCCGGCGCGCCGGCCGCCGGCGCGGCCTGCACCGCCACGGCGGCCAGCAGCCCCAGGGCGGCAGCCAGGAAATGGGCACGCATGATCAGCCCCGCAGCGCCGGTGCGACGTCGGTGATGCGCACGCCGAAGTTATCGTCGACCACCACCAGTTGACCGCGTGCCACCACATTGCCGTCGACCATGACGTCGACCGGGGTATCGACCGCGCGGTCGATCTTGAGCAGCGCCGATTGCTTCAACGCCAGCAATTCGCCCAGGGTCGTGTGGGCGTGCCCGACCACCACCGACAGGCTGACCTTGACGCCATCGAGCAGTCCGCTCCCGCCCGCCAGCAAAGCCGGACCGGCCGGCGCCTCGGGTGTCAGTTCGGGCAACTCGACGAACTGGGTATGGCTGTCGCCGGCGTCGGAAGTGCTGTTCGGTTTGTTAAGCATCATGCTGCTCCATTCAATGATAAGGAAGTACTCGATAGTTCGACGGCCACCATGCCGTCGCGCTGGCCCAGATAGGCTTCGAACAGGGCATTGCCGCCCGGCCCGACCAGGGTGACCGTGTCGTCGACCGAATTGTCGAGACGAATGACGTCGCCGGCGCCGGCCGTCATCAGGTTCCCGAGCCCGATCCGGGCGCCGCCGGCACGCACCGTCAGCGTCACCGGCACGGCGCGCAGCACCTGCAGGTAGTCGAGCGCGGCCAGCGCGGCGACCGGCTGATCCGGCGCCGGGGCCAGCGCACTGACGGCCTCGGCGTTGAGCAGGCAGTCGAGCGCCTGCTTGCCCAGGCGCACCCGCAACAGCAGCGCGCCGCCGCCCTGGGCGAACAGGGCCGGCGGCACGGCCGCCATGGCGCCCGCAGCGCGCGTGGCGCCGGCCAGCAAGCTCTCGCGCACGCCCGCCTGCAAGCGCGTGAAGGCCAGCTCGGCGCCGGCCGGCGCCAGGCGCGCCAGCGACGGCGCGTAGCCCGGGTCGGGCGCGAACACGGCGCGCTGCACGTCGGCGCCCAGTTCGTTCTGCCAGCCCAGCCACACGCTGCGTCCGGCATCGCTCCAGCACTGTTGCCAGGCAAAACCGGATGCGCCGCGCTCGCTGGCGCGCAGCACCTCGACCGTCGCCAGCGCCGGGTCAACGCCCCAGGCGCCGGCCCACTGCGCCACGGCGCCGGCCAGGGCCGCGCGCACGGTGTCGAGCACGCTGGTGCCGAGCAGGGTAAATGGGCGGACCGACATCAGCGGCCTTTCATGTCGAACAGTTGCTGGATCATGTCGTTGGCGGTACTGATCACGTGCGAGGAAGCCTGGTAGCCGCGCTGCATCAAAATCAGATTACCGAACTCTTCCGCCAGATCGACGTTGGAGCCTTCGCGGTGCCCCGACAGCAGCTTGCCGAAGGCATCGGTGCCGGCAAAGCCGTACTGGACGCTCGAACCTTCCTTCTTCGCGAACGCGCTGCCGCCGATCTGCTCGAGCGCCGAATCGGCCTCGAAATTGGCCAGCGCCAGGCGTGCGGCCTTGACCGTCTGGCCGTTCGAATAGTGGACCTGGACGCTGCCGTCGGCATCGATGGTGGTATCGGTCCTGGCCCCGGCCACATAGCCGTCGTTCGCGTTCGGCGCCAGGGTGGTCGTTTCGGAAGTCGAGGTGATGCCGGCGAAATCGAGCTTCACGTTCACCGCCGGGGCGCCGGCGGCGGCCAGGTTGACCGTCAGCGGCCCCTGCGCCGGGTCGAGCAAGCCGCCGACGAACTTCAGTTGCTGGGTGCTGAGCGTGGCGTTGGCGGCATTGGTCGCCGTCATGGTGAAGTTACCGCCACCATTGTTCTTGAACGACAAACTGATCGGCTGACTGACACCGTTCGCATCGAACACGGGAATCGCATTGACCTTGGCGTCAATCGGCGGGGTGGTCGTGGTCATCGTGAGGTTGCCGCGAAACTTGACCGTGCCGGTTGCCTTGGCTGCGCTGTTGTTGAATTTGTCGAGCGAAATCTCGGTCAGCTTCGAGCCGCTATCCAGGCCCATCACCTGGTCGCCGGCGCTGTTGACGAGAATGCCCTTTTCATCGAAACGGAAGTCGCCCGAGCGGGTGTACAAGATCTCGCCGTCGCGCCGAACCGCATAAAAGCCGTTGCCGTTGATGTTGAGGTCGAGCGGGTTGCCGGTACTCTGGTCGAGACCGGCACGGAAGTTGATCTTCGAGCCGAGCGACGCCACGCCGGTTCCCAGGCCATTCGAATGAGGGCTGTCCTGCGGCGCCTTGGGGCCGCTGCCCTGGTCGAACAGCTCGGCGAACTGCAGCTGGGCGCTCTTGAAACCGGGCGTGTTGACGTTGGCCAGGTTGTTGCCGACAACGCGCAAGCCTTTGGCATGGGTCAAGAGACCCGAGGTACCGATAGAGATCGAATCGAACATGTGAAGTTTCCTAGCGAATATTGATAATCTGCGACAGGCTGACATCGCTCTGGAACTGGCCGCTGGCGGTCGTGACCGTCATCATCGGTTGTCCGGATGCCAGCGCCAGCGCGGTGACCTTGCCGCTGACGATGAAGCCGTTCTGGTTGATGTCGACGGTCTTGCCCAGCAAGCCGATCGACTGCGTCGATGACTGTACCGACAGCAATTCGTCGATCTTGCTGTTGAGCTGACGACTCTGTTCGAGTGTGGCGAACTGGGCGATCTGGGCCACGAATTCCTGGTTGTCCACCGGTTTCAGCGGATCCTGGTTATTCAGCTGGGTGGTCAGAATCTTCAAAAAATCCTGAATTCCGATATTGCTCGATTGCGAGGCCGGATTGAAACCGGCGGCGGTTGCCGAACTGATAGGCATTTACACTGCTCCTTGAACTGCTGGCATGCCGACACGGCGCGCCAATAAAATATCGTCGTGCGCGCCATCGGCCGCAGCGCGGGTTTCCTCTGCATCGTCGGCCAGGCCGGGGCCGGCGACAATTTTCCTGCCGTTGACGGTCAGGGCCGCCAGCGGCGTGCCGCTGCGCGCGAATTCGCCCGCCATGGCCTGGGCCACGGCCCGCACCTGGTTTTGACTGAGCGCGGCGTCGCGCAACCAGGCATGCACGCCGTCGTTGTCGCGATACACGTGCATCAAGGTCTTGGCGTACTGCTCGGGCTCGCCGGCGGCATGCCGCTCGGGCGCGCCGTGGCCGGCTTCGGCCTGTTCCTGGGGCGCCGCCGGCGCCGCCTCGGGCTGGGCGCCGAACGGACCGAACCCGAACGCGGGCGCAGCCGCCGGCGCCGCGCTGGCGGCCGTGACCGCCATCGCCGCAGGCGAGCCCGGGGCCATCGTCCCCGAGCGCGCCACCGCGCCGGCGCCAGCGAGCGCGTAGGCCTGCGCCACGAAAGCGGCTGGCGTGGCGACGGCCGCGGGCGCAGGATTCACTTCCTCCGGCGTGGCCGGCGCGCTGGCCGCCAGCATGGCGTGCACTGGGCTGTGTGGGACCGCGTCGGTGTCGGGCTGGCCGGGCTGGGCGGCCTGGACGGCATCCGGCGCCGCGCCGCTGGCGCGTGTGCCAGCGGCGCGCGCAGCGGGCGAGGCGGCGCTCGCGCGCGGCTGGCCGCAAGCGTCGGCCGGCGCTTCGGAAGCGGGGCCGCGCGCGGCGACGCCGGACGCGGCCTCGTGCGCGGCGGGCTGGGCATTCGCTGCCTCGGCCTGCTTCACTGCCTGGGCCTGGACCTGGGCCTGGGGCGGACTGGCAGCGGCCGGCGCGCCTGGCGCGGCAGCACGCTGGACGCGTGGATTATCCGGTTTGGCCACGGCGTCGAAAGCGGCGCGTTCGAGTTGCTGCATCCAGCGGTCCTGGCGTGCCTCGGCGTCGCGCCGGTCGAGGCGGGCGCCAGCCGGGCTGGCCGTCGCGCTGAGCACATCGAGATTGACTGTCATTACGTTGTCGTCCCTGCATGAAGGGTATTCCATTGATCGTCGGCGATTTTGAAATCGCCACTCAGGCGTAGCTGTACAAACTTGGCTTTCATTTCATCGCGGTGCTCTTCGACCGCCTCGATCGCGCGCTGCGACGCCATCACCCGGTCGACCAGCTCATCGCGACCGGCCTGGAGCTGCGCCAGCGCGGCCTGCTCGGCGCGCACCTGGCCCGCCAGTTGCGACAGGTAGCGCGTGGTGCGCGCGAAGCGCTCGACCGGCAGCGCCTGGCCGGACGCGCACACGCCGGCCCACTCCAGCGCCAGCTGCTCCGACTGCGCCTGCAGCGCGCCGATCGCTTCCTGCTGCTGCCTGATCGCCACGTTGCGCTCGGCCAGTTCGCCCAGCAAGGCGTCGTGATCCCAGCGCCGCGTCAGCAGGATCGGTTCGAGCGCATAGCGAAAGCGCGCGCCGCTCATGGCTGCCCTGCGCCGAGCGCCTGCTGCAGGCGCTGCAGCGCATCCTGGCGTGTGGTCGATTCGAGCACCGACTGGCGCAGCACCGCGCGCAAGGCCGGAAACACTTGCATGGCGCGGTCGATGGCCGGATTGCTGCCGACCCGGTAGGCGCCCATGTCGACCATCTGGCGATTGCGCTCGTAGGTCGCCAGCAGGTCGACCACCGAGGACATCAGCGCCAGGTCCTCGGGCCCGCACAGTTCCGAGGCCAGCCGGCTGGTACTTTGCAGCACATCGATGGCCGGGAAGTGGCCTTCGTGTGCCAGCTCGCGCGAGAGCATGATGTGGCCGTCGAGGGTGGCGCGCACGATGTCCGAGATCGGCTCGTTGAAGTCGTCGCCCTCGACCAGCACCGTGTACAGCGCCGTGATGGCGCCACCCGAATCGGTGGTGCCGCAGCGTTCGCACAAGGCTGGAATGTCGGAGAACACCGACGGCGTATAGCCGCGCGCGGTTGGCGGCTCGCCAGCGGCCAGTCCGATTTCGCGGCGTGCCATGGCGAAGCGGGTGATCGAATCCATCATCAGCAGCACCTGGCGGCCCTGGTCGCGAAACGATTCGGCGATCGCGGTGGCGGCGTAGGCGGCGCGGGTGCGCGCCAGCGCCGGCTGGTCCGAGGTCGCCACCACCACCACGCTGCGCTTGAGGCCTTCGGCGCCAAGCTGCTTTTCGACGAATTCGCGCACCTCGCGTCCACGCTCGCCGATCAGGGCGATCACGTTCACATCCGACTTGACGTCGCGCGCCAGCATGCCCAGCAAGGTGCTTTTGCCGACGCCGCTGCCGGCGAAAATGCCCATGCGCTGGCCGCGCCCGAGCGGCAGCAAGGTATCGATCGCGCGCACCCCGGTGTCGAGCAGGTGGGCGATGCGCGGACGGGTCAGCGGGTTGATCGGGTCGGCCGTGAGCGCGCGCGTGGCGACCGTGCGCGGCGCCGCGCCGCCATCGAGCGGCACGCCGAAGGCATCGATCACGCGGCCCAGCAGCGCAGGACCGACCCCGACCCCGGCCTGGCGCCCGGTCGCGACAATGCTGTTGCCCACGCCGATGCCGCGCAATTCACCGTACGGCATCAGGATCACCCGCCCCGGCTTCATGCCGACCGCTTCGGCCAGCAGCGGCGCCGCGCCCTCGATGCTGACCTCGCACACTTCACCGATCGTCACATCCGGACCGATCGCTTCGATGCTCTGGCCGGCGATGCCGGTGACCCGGCCGGTGCGGCGCGTCAGTTCGGCGCCGGCCAGCGCGTCGCGATAGGCTTGCATCAGATCTCTTCCTGCTGCAGGCGGGCGGCGCGCACCGCCACCAGGGTCGCGCGCAAGCGCTCGATCTGGGTTTCCAGGCGCGCGTCCAGGGTGCCGGTGGAACTGTCGACGATGCAGCCGCCCAGCGCAATGGTGGCGTCGGCGCTGTAGCGCACATGCGGTTCCGGTCCATCTTCGCCCTGGCGCAGCAGCGCCAGATCGTCCGGATGCAGGCGGATGCCGACGTGTTCGCGCTCGCGCGTGGCAGCCGCGGCCTCGCGCACCACCTGCATCAGGGTGTCGCGGCTGGCCGCGCGCTCGCCCAGGATGCGGCACAGCGCGGCGAACGCCAGCTCGACGATATCGTCTTCGGCCTGCTCGACCAGTGCCGGCTTGGCCTGCACCAGCTGCAGCGCCAGCGACTTGACCCGGCTGACCTGGGCTTGCAAGAGTTGGCGGCCTTCGGCTTCGCCCTGTTCCAGGCCGGCGGCATGACCGCGCCGTTCGGCCTCGGCGCGCGCGGCCGCGCAGTCGCGCTCGTTTTGCGCGCGCAGTTTTTTCAGCTCGGCCTCAAGCACTTCCGGCAAGGTCGGCATCAGCGGCGCCGTTGGCGCGGCGGGCGCCGGTTGCGCAGCCACCGCCACGGCCACCGGCAACACCGTTGGCGGCGGCGCGGCCGGGCGCGGCGCGGGCGCGGCGAGCGTGGCGGCCAGCGCGGTTGCGGTTGCGGGCGCCGGCGCGGCGGGGCGTGCCGGCGCTTCCTGATGACGGCGCAACTGGCGCAAGCCGGTAACGGCGGCGGCGCGGATTATTTCACCCATGCGGACACCCTGGCGATCAGTGCGGACAAGGGCGAGCGCACCAGCGCCGGTGCCACGCTGCGCGTGCGCGTGCGCGCCAGTGCGGCGGCGACCGCCTCGAGCAGGAATGCGCTGCGTTCGGGCGCCACGGCGCCGCTGCGGTCGATCGCGCCGCGCACCAGTGCGCGCTGCGGGGCAGCGAGCAGGTCGAGCAGGTCGGCCGCCCACGGCCACGCTTCGATCGCCAGCAAGGCGGCGATCAGGCTGGCCGGCTCATTGCCGACGGCCTCGAACAGCGCGTGCGCGTCGGCGCCGCGCAAGCGCTCGGCGGCACTGGCGGGGGCGCGGTCCGGAGCCGTGGTCGACACCAGGGCCGGCACGGCGCCGCCATCGAAACCGAGTTCGGCAAGTTCGGCCAGATAGGCGCGCAATACTTCCTGATCGTGCGCAGGCAGTTCGGCCAGGATGGCTTCCTGGTCGCCGGTACTCACGCCATACAGCGCAAGCGCGGCCTGGCGGTGGCCGCTCATCGCGGCGCTCCAGGGCCAGGCGCCGCATCGGCCGGACGGTCGATCCAGTTGCGCACGTTATCGAGCATCGCGCGCCGCTCGGCGTCGCTCAGCGCGGTGCGCACCGGCTGCGCGCGGCGGCGCGACGCGCGCCAGGCCAGCGCTGCCGCCGCCAGCACGATCGCCAGCACGACCAGCAGCACGCCGATCACCACGGCGGCCGAATCGGCGTCCGGTCCACGCTTGGCCGGCAAGGGCGCGGCCGTCGCCGGTTCCGACGCGGCCGGCACAACATCGGCAGCCGGACTGGCACTGACCAGGGTTTGCATCGAGTTGACCACGATGGCGTCGCCGCGCCCGCCGTTCAGGCCGGCGGCAAGCGACACGACTTCCTTCAGCCTGGCCAATTGTTCGTCGCTCAGGGCCTGGCGCACCACGACCGCGATGGTCATGCGCCGCACCGTGCCGCTGGCGACGGCCAACTGCTCGACGCGCCGTCCGACGTTGTAGTCGGACTCGGAGGTGGTGCTGCCGCTGCCGCCCTTGGCCGCAGCCGGGGCGTTGGCGCCGGCGTCGCCTTCGCGCACCGTATAGCGCTCGCGCACCATGACGCCGGTCGGGCTGCCGTCGCTGACGGCGCCCTTGGCTGGCAACACTTCTTCGGTCGTGACCTTGCTCTGGTCCAGGTTCAGCACCACATCCACGCTGGCGATGGCCTGGCCGGCGCCGAAGGTGCGGTCGAGCACCTGGGTCACTTTCTTGACCAGGTAATCTTCGGTGCTGCGCTTGGCGTCGAGCTGGCTCGATGCGCCTTCGCCCGGGTTCTCGCCATTGGCCACGCGCGTGAGCGCCACGCCATGCTGGTCGAGCAGGGTCACATCGGCGCTGGCGATGTCGGGCACCGAGGCGGCCACCAGACGCTGGATGCCGGCCACCTGTTCGGCGCTGAGCACCCGGCCCGGCTTCATGGTCAGGGTGACCGAGGCCTTGGGCTTGGTCATGGTCTTCTTGAACAAGCCCTGCTCCGGAATCGCCAGATGCACGCGCGCGGCCTGGATATCATCGATCGACAGGATGGTGCGGGTCAGCTCCCCCTGGGTCGCCCGTTGATAGTTGACCTTCTGCACAAACTCGGTCATGCCGAAATCGGCATTGTTAAACACTTCGAAGCCGACCGCGCCGTGCAGCGGCACGTCGGTACCCATCAGCTGAAGGCGGGTCTTGTAGACCAGCTCTTTCGGCACCAGGATGGTGTGGCCGCCGTCGGCCAGCCGGTACGGCGTCTTCATCTTGTCGAGTTCGCTCGTCATGGCGGCCGCATCGCGCGGGGCGATGTCGGCGAACAGGACTTGATACTCGGTGCGGTAGGCCCAGAAGCCGAGTGCCGCCATCAGCGCGACGATCACCAGCACGCCGGCAACGATGCCGGTGCGAGCGCGTGGCGCGAGGCCTTCCCATTTTTCTTGCATTGATCCCACTTATGGCTCCTAAACCTGCATCCGCATGACTTCTTGGTACGCCTCGAGCAACTTGGTGCGTACCTGTGCCAACAATTGAAACGAGAGTTTCGCTTCTTCCATATGAATCATGACTTCGTGCAAGCTCTGGGTCTCGCCGACGGCCAGTTTCCTGACCTCCTGGTCGACATTGACCAGGCTGGTGTTGACCGCGCCGACTTCCTGCGCGAACCAGTTGGCAAAGCCGGCGGCCGGCGCGGCCGGTGCGCTGGCCGGCAGGAACGTTTCGGCGGGGACCGCGGCGCCCACCGCGGCGATGGCATCGATACTCATTGCTGACCTCCGATGTCGAGCGTGCGCGCGGCCATGGCCTTGGCAGCCGTCATGGCCGCCACATTGGCTTCGTAGGCGCGCAGCGCGGTATTCAAATTCAGCATCTCGGCGCTATGATTGACGCCGGGATAAGCGACCATCCCTTTCGGGTCGGCATACGGGTGGCCCGGCTCGTAGACCAGGCGCGGCGCCACCGCCTGCGACTCGACCGAGGTAACGCGCACGCCACCGCCCTGCACGGCCGTCATCTGGCCGAACTGCTGGGCGAAGCTGAGCGCATTCGGGCTCGAGAGCACGCGCTGCGGCTGGTACACCGACGAGGCCGATGTACCGGCGCTGTTCATGTTGGCGATATTGGCGGCGGTGACGTCCATGCGCATTTTTTCAACGGCCATGCCGCTGGCGCTGATCTGGAAGGCGGCGTGGTAGTCCATCAGCGCTTGCCTTCCGAAATGGCCATCCCGATCAGGGAAAAGTGCTTGTTGAGCGCCTTGAGCAGCGCCTGGTGGTGCAAGGTGGTTTCGGACAGTTGCGCCATTTCCTGGTCGAGCGCCACGGCGTTGTCGGCGCTGCCGATCTGGGCGTACTCGAAGGCCGGACGGAAGTTCGACAGGTCGGCCAGCGAGGGGGACGCGACCTGGCCGTCGGGGCTGCGCAGCGCCGCCATGCGGCTTTCGAAACTGACGCTGACACGCTGGTGCCCGGGGGTGTTGACATTGGCGATGTTGTGCGCAATGGCTTGCTGGCGCATGCCCGCGGCATCGAGCGCGAGGCTGAGCAAGGCACTGGCGTTGCTGTCAATAATGGATAACATGGTTCAATACTCCACGGTTCGGATACGGTTGCGCAGGCCGGCCTGCGCCGGTCGCTGCATAAATACTTACTGGACGATCAGTTCGGCGTGCAGGGCGCCGGCCGCCTTCACGGCGCGCAAAATCGAGATGATGTCGCGCGTATTCGTTTTCAGGCGCGTGAGCGAGCGCACCAGGTCGGCCACGGTGGTATCGTTGGGGGCGACGAAGCCGGTCTCGCCGCGTTCGTCGACGCTGACCCGGCTGTTGGCCACCGGCAGCGACTGCACTCCGCTCCCCACCTGGCGCACCAGCAGCGGCTGCGAGACGGTGTTGTCGGTGACGATCGACACCTTCAGTTCGCCGTGCGACACCACCACTTTTGAAATGCGCACATCGCCGCCCGACACCACGGTGCCGGTGCGCTCGTTGATGACCACGCGCGCGCGCCGGTCCGGCTCGACCATCACGTTTTCGATGTCGGTCAGGTAATCGGTCAGGCGGTTGCGGCGCGCCGCCGGGATCTGGATCTCGACCCCGGACGCATCCAGGGCTACCGCCACGGAGCTGCCCAGGCGCGCATTGATGGCGCTGGCGACCCGGCTGGCGGTGGTGAAGTCGGGTTCGGACAGGACGAAGGTAACGCTGTCGCGGCCGCTTCGCATATCGTTGACCAGGCCCACTTCGACCGTGGCGCCGCCGGGAATCGAGGCGACGGTGGGGTGATTTTTCTGCACCACGTTGCCATTCATGTCGTATTTGTAGCCGCCCACCGACAGCGCGCCCTGGCTCAGCGCGTAGATCTTGCCGTCCGCGCCCTTGAGGGGCGCCAGCATCAGGGCGCCGCCGACCAGGCTGCGGGCGTCGCCGATCGAGGTGATCGTCACATCGATGGCGTCGCCGGCCCGCGCGAACGGGCTCAGGGTGGCGGTGACCATGACCGCGGCCACGTTGCGGCTCTGGACATCGTCGGCGCCGATGGTGATGTCGAAGCGCGACAGCATGTTGGCGATCGATTGCCGGGTTGCCTTGTTGCGCGAGGAGTCGCCGGTCCCGGCCAGGCCGGTGACCAGGCCGTAGCCGCTGAGCGCATTGTCGCGCCAGCCGGCCATCTTGCCGATATCCTTGATGCGGATCGTCTCGGCCGAGGCCGACACGGCGGCGGAGAGAGACAGGACCAGCAAGCCGGCCAGGAGTAAGGTACGCTTGAACATGGCCTTAGATTCCAAACAGGGTCAGAAAGCGCTGCCACCAGGCCGGACGCTGCTTGTCGGCCAGGTCGCCCTGGCCGGAATAACGAATCCGCGCATTCGCGATGCGGGTCGACAGCACCACGTTGGCGTCGGACACGTCCTGCGGCCGGATGCGCCCTTCCACCGAAATTTGCTGGGTCTCATTGTTGATATCGAGCACCTGTTCGCCGGCCACCAGCAAGTCGCCGCTCTCGGTGATTTCGCGGATCGCCACCGTAATCTGCGCCAGCACCTTGCCTTCGCGCCGGGTCTGGCCGCCGCCGTCGGTATGGTTGCGCGCCTGGATACCGGCGGCATAACCGCGATGCGGGGTTTGCACGCCCAGCCCGACATCGGCGTCGCGTCCGCTGCGGGTGTCGGCGGTGCTGGTCGCGCTGGCGGTCTCGTACACCATCACCGTGATCAGGTCGCCCGCCTTGCGCTGGCGCAGGTCGGACGTCAGCGCCTGATAGGTGCCCGGCTTGTACAAGCTTTCGGCAAGCGCGGGAGCGCCGCAGCCCAGCGCGAGCAAGATCAGGACCATCATCCGTTTACGACTCATTCCAATTCCTCATTCCATTTCCATCACGACAGCCCCGGTGGGGCTGACCCGTGCATTGACCGGCTCGCTGGCATTCGGCAACCGGACCGCCAGCGGCTGGCCGGGCGCGGCATCGGCCAGCGCCACGCCGCGCGCTTCGATTTCAACGGCGCCGCGCAAAATCAGCAAGCGCACCGTGTCACCGCGAAAAATCATCCCTGGCTGCGGCAAGCTGGCCTGGGTCAGTATCTGTCCCGCCGCCAGCGCCCGGCGCATGCGCCAGCCGGCCGCAGCCGGGGCCGCCGGCATGGCGTCGAGGGCGACGACATTCTCGTCGCGCTGCTCGAAATCCCCGGCATCGGCCAAGGTCCCGGCAGCGAGCGCGCGGCGCGCCACATGCACCGGCTGGCGCGCCGTGACGTTCAGCGCCACCACCAGCGAGCGGTACACGGCGCCGTCGACCCGGATGTCGATCCACACCGGCATGCGCGCCGCCAGCCGTGGCTCGCTCAGCGCGCGCGCCTTGATCTCAATCGCGCCAAACGGCACTTCCAGCGCGCCGGGCGGCGCCGCGAGGTCCACCGTGATGCCTGGCAAACGCGCTTGCCAGGCTGCCAGCACACTGCGCACGGCCACCTGCGCCAGGGCTTCCGAGCCAATCGTTTGCGACTGGCTCTGCAGGGCGACGCTGGCGGCGCCGCTCCAGGCAATCTCGCGCGTCACGCCGGCGCGGCGCCGGATCATCAGGCCGATCTGCTCGCGGCTCAGGCGCTCGACATAGCCGATGCGCGGTGCCACGCCCAGTTCGAGCGTTGCCAGCGGCTCGCCGCCCGCCACGATGGCCACGTCGGCCAGGGTGACGCGCGCTTGCGCGAGCAGGGCCGCCGGACGCAGTTCGAGCGCGAGCGGCTGGGCCGCGCCGTACGGCGTCCAGAACACCAGCGCCACCATGGCGCACCAGCGTTGCATGCCTTACTTGCGTAGGTTATTGCTCATTGCCAGCATCTCGTCGGATGCCTGGATGATCTTGACGCTGCTTTCGTAGGCGCGCTGCGCCACCATCAGATCGACCATTTCATCGACCAGGTTGACGTTCGAGCCTTCTACGAAGCCTTGGGCCAGGGTGCCGACGCCCTCGTCGCCGGCTCGGCCGTAAATCGGGTCGCCCGAACGCTCGGTCGGCTTGTACAGATTGCCGCCGATGGGCGTGAGGCCAGTGGTATCTGAAAAACGCACCAGCTCGATACGGCCGGCTTCGAGACTGTCGCCGCCGTCGCGCGTGCGCACCAGCACCCGGCCATCGGGCTTGATGCTGATTTCCTTGGCATCGAGGCCGATGTGGATGGCCGGTTTCAGTATCTGGCCGCCGGAGGTGGCCAGGAAGCCATCCTTGTCGACCATCAGCGAGCCGCCGCGGCTGAAGGCGGACACGCCCTCCTGCGCCACCACTTCAAAGAAGCCATCGCCTTCGATGGCGACGTCGAGCGGCAGGTCGGTTTTCTTGAGCTGGCCGGCGACGAAAGACTTGAGGATGGCCGACATGGCCACGCCGCTGCCCTGCCACAGGCGCTGGCCGCCAGCCTCGATGGCGCTGGTGGCGCCACCCATGTCGCGGTAGACCAGGTCTTCGAAGCTGACTTTGCCTTTCTTGAAACCGGGCGTGTTCACATTGGCCAGGTTGTTCGAAATGGTGTCGACATTCTTTTGCTGCATGTGCATGCCGGTGGCGGCAATGTAAAGTGAATCGTTCATAACTGTCAGAAATCCCCGAGCTTGCGGATGGTTTTTTCCAGGGACTCGTCATAGCCCTGGACAATTTTGGACAGCGCCTCGAAATGGCGCACCGTTTCCGTCATCCGCACCATTTCCTGGGGCGAACTGACGTTCGAGCCTTCCTGGAAACCGATGCGCAAGGGATCCTTGTTCATGGCGTCGGCCACGCGCGCCCCGCCCTGCTGATACAGGCTGTTGCCAAGCGGAGTGAGCGCAGAGGCCGACTCGAAACGCACGCGCTTGAGCTGGCCCACCACGCGGCCATCCTGGCGCACGTCGCCATTCGGGGCGATGGTGAAGGGCGTATTGGCCAGCACGATCTCGCCGCCGCTGCCCATCACGGGAAAGCCATGGGGGCCAACCAGGCGGCCCTGGACATCGACCCGCAGGCTGCCCTGACGGGTAAAGGCCGGACCGTCGGCGGTATTGACTTCAAAGAAGCTGTCGCCTTCGATCGCCACGTCCTGCGTGTTGCCCGTGTGGCGCATCGGGCCGGCAGTTGGGTCGATCGACACGCGCGGAAGCGGGGCCGACTGCGCCGCGCGCTCGCTTTGCGCGCCCAGCATCTGCGCCTGGAAAGTTGGCGTCACGGAAACCTGGCGCTTATAACCCGGGGTCAGGACGTTGGCGATGTTGTGGCTGATGCCATCCATCCGCGCCTGGTCGCTTTGCATGCCAACACTGGCGATTGTGATCAAGTCCATCGAGTTACCTGGTGTTAATTATTGGCTGCGCGCAAATATTTACGAGCAGGACCAATCATAACATTAAGGAAACTCAAAATGTCCTTAGGTAACAGGTATATTTACTGAAAGTAGATTGGCAGCAACAAAAAGAGTGGGTTTTTTGTTTAAATCTAAACAAAATGGGCGCAATTCATTATTAAAAAACAACGTTTTCCACCCTTCCTCGTGGTACGGGGAACTCCATGAATTATTGTTAATTAAGCAATAACACGCGGCACAAAAGAATATTTACGCTAAATCGCTAAACAATTCCTGAAATGTGTGGATACATTACTTGAAGAAGCGAATATTGAATTATAGAAATATCAATATTTACTAGCTAGACAAATTTTGGGGCACCAATGTGCCCGATCACTTAGGAATGACATGGTTGCGATTGTAAGCGGTAGTAATGCTGGTCTACTCAACAGCTCGGCTGGTGTACTTGGACAACAAGGTGTGTTCGGCAATGCCGCGAATGGCAAGACCAAGGAAGGCGCATACGTCAACGTCTCCACCGGCAATTTGTTGCTGCAGTCGCGGGACGATTACCTTGCTTCGAATGGCGCCGACGTCGCGCTAACCCGCACCTACAGTGCCGGCTTCCACGATGGCGCCGGCATAGGCTGGAAGCTGGGAATGGCCAAGAAAGCTTACCTGATATCAGGCGGCACCCGCAACACTGCGGGCAGCACCGTGTACCGTATCAATGGCGATGGAAGCAACTCCATGTTCGCGTTCGACGTCGCGCGCAATATGTACGTCTCGACCGAGGGCGGCGGCGCCTACCAGACCATTGTCATGGATACGAATGGGAACTGGGTGTGGCGCGACGGGGGCCTCGATAGCGCAGGCGTGCACGAAGTCTACGATGCCGCGAACGGTGGCCGCATCATGTCGGTGAACGACGAGAACGGCATCCGACTGAGCTACAGTTACAATGCCGCGAAATTGATCCACCAGATTGTCGACGCCAGCAAGGAAACGACGACCTTCATCTACAACGCGTCGAACATGTTGACGGGATACAGCTTAGCGCTGGCCGGCCGCGCCACGCCGCATACGCGCGTTAGTTACGGCTATAACGACCAGCAGCAACTGACCACAGTAACCACTGACCTGACGCCCGACAATGTGGCCGATGCGGCGACATACAGGACAACCTACACCTATGGCATCTCCGGCGTGTCGTCGGTCACGCAGGACGATGGTACGCGCCTGACGTTCAGCTATGTCTCGGTGCGAGGGGCTACAAGAGTCGCCTCCATCACCGATGCAATCGGCAATAAGACAACGTTCGACTATTCCGTTGTCGGCACCACCAGCGTAACTGATGCGCTCGGCAAGGTAGCGGTGTACACCTACGACAGCTTGGGTCGCCTCACTTCGGCAGCGGCCGCGCCAGTAAATGGCGTGAGCATCGCGAAGAAGTTTGCCTATGACGCGAACGGTAACGTCGCCAGCATGAAAGAGACGAACGGCGTCGAAACTTTCTACGGTTACGATGCCAATGGCAACCGTACCCTGGAGCGAGACAGCGCCGGGCTCACCATCAAGCGCACCTTTGAGCTGCTCGGCAACAAGATGCTGACGGAGACGCACTTCCTGGTGGCCGATCCGGACGGCGAGGGCACCGCACAGGCCAGCGTTCCGCTCACCACGCGCATGGCATACGACAGCCTGCACCGCCTGCGCTTCGAGATCACAGCGCAAGGCCGCGTCACCGAGTACCGCTACAACACGCAGGGTCTGCGCTCCAGCACCATCCGTTACAACGGCACCTTCTACGACGTCGCCCCGCTCGGCGAAACCGCTGCACCGACCGAAAGCGCGGTAGCCGATTGGGTCGCCCGCAGTAGCACCGACCGCAGCAAAACCACGCGCATCGATTACGCCTATGACGGCCGCGGCCTGCTGTCCACCGAAACGACTTTCTCGGCAGTCGATGCGGCCGGCAACGGCCTCGCGGCCGGCAGCTCGGTGACGACCTACGTCTACGATCACGCTGGCAATCTGCGCAAGACCATCGACGGCGAGCAGCACGTGACGTCCTACGTCTACGACGGCCTGGGCCGCCTGATCACCAGCACCGATGCCGGCAGCTACGCGACGACGACGACATGGACCGACGCCGTGAGCAAGCCGAGCCAGGAAGTGAGCACAGGCGCTGTCGGATCGCTCACGACGACCAAGACGTACGACACGGCCGGCCGGGTTTCCAGCGCCAGCGTCACCCATAGTGGAGGAACGACCTTAACCAGTTATTACTACGATAAGAACGGTAACCTGATCAGGACCCTCGATTCGAACAATAAGCAGCATATGTGGTATTACGACGATGCTGGCCGCAAGACGCTGGAGGTCGACGAGACCGGGGCGGTCACCGAGAATCTTTACAATACTAAAGACCAGATTGTTCGCGTCAATCGCTACACGGTGGCGGGCGGCACAGACATCGCCTTGCTGCGCAACGGCACTGCCCTGGGCAAGGCCGACGATCGGGCTACGGTCAACAACTATGACAGCGCGGGCCGCCTGTCGGCCACGATGGACGACAGCGGCAAGATCACCAGCTATATCTACGATGGCGCCTCGCGCCTGGTGCAGGTGATCGTGCGCGCCACCCCGGGCATCTTGCCGAAGCTCGGTGCATCGTACGCGCAGCAGATCGACATCGTCGCGGTGGCCTCGCCGCTGGACCATAGCACCCGCATGTTCTACGACAAGGACAGCAAGCTGGTCGCGACGCTGGACGCCGACGGCTACCTGACCGAGAACATCTACAACGCCGGCGGCCAGTTGGTCGACACGGTCGGCTACGCCACCGTCACCACCCCTGCCCTGCGCGCCGCCGGCACCCTGGACGCCCTGCGTCCGGTCCCCGTCGCGCTCAAGGATATCCACCAGCGCAAGCTGTACGACAGCAAGAACCAACTGGTCGGTACCATCGACGGCGAAAACTACCTGACAGAACTTGCCTACGACCGGGCCGGCAATGTCATCAGCCGCAAACGCTACGCCACCGCCGTCACCAATCCGACAGGCCTCGATCTCGCTTCCGTGGGTAAATCCGTCAGTGCCGACGACCAGATCACCATTTACACCTACACCCAACGCAACGCCCTGCTGACCGAGACCGCACCGGATGGCACGGTCACCAAGTACGTCTACGATGAACGCGGCCGCCTGACCCTGGTCCAGCGCGACCTGGGCAGCGAAGACCAACGCGACAGCCGCATCCGCTACAACGACCTGGGCCAGGTCGTCGCCGAATTGAGCGCCGAAGGCGCGAAACTGGTGGCGGCGCTCGCTCCCGGCGCCAGCGCCGAAGCGCTGTGGACCGCGCATGGCGTGCGCCACACCTACGATGTGATGGGCCGGCGCAGCAGCACGACCGACCAGCTCGGCCAGCGCACGCTGTTCTATTACGACGCCAAAGGCCGCATCACCCATACCATCAACGCCCTCGGGGAAGTCAAGGAACAGGTCTACAACACCTTCGGCGAAGTGCAAACCATCACCGAGTACGCCACCCGCATCGCCACCGCCCAGTTGTCCATCTTGAGCGGCGGCGCGGTCACGTCCGAGCTGACCAACCTGCTGGCACCGCTGGTCAATGGGCAAGGCTACGACCGCATCCAGACCTTCACCTACGACACCCTGGGACGGCTCATCTCCCGATTCGACGGCACCAGGGGCGCAAGCACCGACCCGCTGCGCGGCGGCTACACCACGCGCCTTGAATATGATGTGTTCGGCAACGTCAAGCGGCGCACCTTCCAGGACCTCTCTGGCGGCGACGTCACGGCGGCGACCTACGAGTATGACAACCGCGGCAACCTGACCAAGACGCTTCCGTTTGGCAAAACCGCGATCGCCAGCGCGACCGAGTACGATGCCTTCGGCCGCCCGACCGTGCTGCTTGAGGCCAACGGCACCGGCAGCACCACCGCCTACGACCGCGCCGGCCGCGTCGTTTCGACCCGCAACAACGGCATCGACTCGCCAAGCCGCATCACCTACGATGCCTTCAACCGCGTCATGACCCAGACCGATGCGATCGGTACCGGCGTAACCACCTACAAGTACGACACCAAGCTGCGCTCGATGACGATGACGACGGCCGAAGGTGTCAGCCACACGACCGTCAAGAACCGTTTCGGCCAGACCGTCTCGCTCAGCGACAGCCAGGGTAACAGCACCACCTTCGAGTACGACAAGAACGGCGCCCTGACCAGGCAAAGCGATTCGCTCGGCGTCGAGCTCAAGAAGGACTATGACCGCGCCGGCCTGCTGGCCAGCACCACCGATGCCAACGGCAAGATCACCACGTTCACTTACGACGCCGCTAACCGCGTCCTGACCAAAACGCTCGACAAGACCGGCCTGAACCTCGCCAGCTCGTTCACCTACGACGCCATGGGCCGCGTGGCCACCATGACCGATGCGCGCGGGATCGTGACGCAGACGACCTACGACAAGACCGGCCAGGTCGCCTCCGTCATCGTCGACACGGCCGGCCAGCGCCTGACCACCTTGTACACCTACGACAGCCGTGGCAACCGCCTGAAAGTGACCGATCCGTCCGGACGCGTCACCGACTTTACCTACGGCACCACCGATTTCGACCAGACCAGCACCGCCGATCCGACCGGCGCCAACCAGAAAGTGCTGCAGCGCTACGACAACAGCGGGCGCAATGTCATCCTGCGCGTGAGCGGCACCAACAGCAACGCGGCCGTGCGCTACGTCTACAACAGCGCCAACCAGCTCGAATACGAAATGAGCGCCGAAGGCGCGGTCACCCGCTACGAGTACGACAAGAACCAGCGCCTGGTCAAGGTAACGCACTACGCCAACCCGAGCAAACTGGCGGCGTCCGCAGCGCCGTCGACCATCTTTACCGCCCTGCAAATCAAGGACAGCCTGACCGTCGACGCAGCCCGCGACGCCGTCACCGTCACCGTCTACGACAAGGATGGGCGCGTATTCGGCAGCGTCGATCCATCCGGCACCGTGATCGTCAACCTCAAGTTCGACAGCGAAGGCCGGGTCACCGAACGGCGCACCTACGCCACGGCGCTGACCGCCGCGCTGGGCGCCGGCGTCACGCCGGACAGCCTGAAGGCAGCCATCCTTGCCGCCGGTCTCGACAACCCGGCCGTCGACCTGCGCGAGCGCATGGTGTACGACAAGCGCGGCCGCCTGAGCGCCACCCTGACCGGTGGCGCCAGCGCCAACCTGTGGACCGTGCGCAGCCAGAAGTACGACAGCAACAATAATGTGATCGCCCGCACCAGCTTCAGCAAGCAGCTGGTATCGATGGACCCGGGCGCCGCCGAGATCGCGGCATGGGTTGCCGACGTCAACAACATCAGCGCGAGCGACAGCGATGTGCGCATGGTCTACGACGCCGCCAACCGCATGGTCGGCAGCGCGACGGTGATGCGCGGCGCCAACGGCGCAGCCCAGCGCGACTGGTCTTTTGTAGCCCAGCAGTTCGACAAGAACGGCAACGTGGTGCGCCGCACCGCCAGCGTGCAGACGGCCAGCGTGGCGGAAGCCTCGCCCGAACTGATCATGAACGTGGTCAACGGCGCCTTCAATAACCTCAACGATGCGCACACGCGCTTCGTCTACGATTCCGCCAACCGCCTGGTGGCCAGCGCCGTTGCGCAGGGTCCGAACGCAGCCGGCGTGGTGCAGTACGCCGTCACCCGGCAGGTGCTCGACAAGGCCGGCAATGTGGTGTCGCGTATCGAACATGCGACCCTGCTGGGCGCCGACAAACTGGCGGCCAATGCCGACCAGACCGGCATCGATAACTGGATCATGGGCACGGCCACGTCGGATGCCGACCGCGTTTCGCGCCTGGTGTACGACAACGCCAACCGCCTCGTGTACTCGATCGATCCATCGAAGAGCGTGACCCAGCGCGTCTACGACGCCAAGGGCAATGTCGCCCAGGTCACCCAGTTCGCCACCCTTTGGACCGGTGCCGGCCTGCCGTCGGCGGCCACGCCGCCGCAGTCCGATCCGGCCAACGACCGCGTCACGCGCACCATTTACGACCGCGATCACCGCGCGGTGCTTGCCATCGATGCACTGGGCGCTGTCACCGAACGCAAATACGATGCGCTGGGCAACGCCATCAAGACCACCCGTTACGAAACCTTGCTCACTGAGTCGGCGCGCGCCAGCTTGTCGATCGCGACCACGCCGGACGACGCGGCTGTGCGGCCCGCGACCAGCGGCCAGGACCGTACCGAACGCAGCGTCTTCGATACCGAGGGACGTCCGGTATTTACCGTCGACGCGGGCGGTTACTTCACACAGAGCATCTACGACGCCCTGGGCCGTGTCACGTCCACCTCGGAATTCACCGTTCCCGCCGTCTTCTCGGATGCCACCCTGGCGGGCGACCTTGCCAAGGCCGCCGTCGCCAACCAGGCCGACGCCCGCGTCAGCCGCTTTGCCTATGACGCACAGGGCAACCTCGTGCGCAGCACCGATGCGCTGGGCGCGACCGAATCGTACGCATTCGACGGACTCGGCCGCAAGCTGTCGTTCACCAACAAAGCCGGCGCGACCTGGACTTACAGTTACGACGCCGCCGGCCGCATGGTCAAGGAACTGGCACCGGAACTGACAGTCTCGGCGGACGGCTACGCGATCGATTCGATCAGGCTGCAACCGCAGACCGTGCTGGCCTACGATGCGCTCGGCAACCTTACCAGCCGCACCGAGGCGGCAGGCCAGCCCAACCAGCGCGTCACGAGTTACCAGTACGATGCCGTGGGCCGCCAGATCGCGACCATCTTCCCGCAGGTAGCCATCTACAATGCCACCGAAAACGCACAGCTGAACGGCCCGGCCGGCAACGCCGTGCGCGCCGACGTGACGGCTGTGCCCGTCTCCGAGGTGACTTACGACGCCTTCGGCAATGCCGTCGCCAACAAGGACGTCTCCGGCTATCGCAGCTTCAAGCTGTATGACGTCATGGGACGAGTCCGTTCCGAGATCGACGCCAACGGTTACGTGACAAGCTACGCGCGCGACACCTTCGGCAACGTCGTGGCGCTGACGCGCTACAGCGAAGCGCTCAACGGCATCACGCTCGACACGGCCTCAAAGCGGGTTTCCGACGCGCTGGCGAGCAACCCGGGTGGTCGAGTCATCCGCACCGAATACGACGTCCTGAACCGCGCCGTGCGCGTACTGCAGCCGCTAGCCTATTCCTACGACGCCAAGGAGGCGCTGGGCGAATGGGCCAAGGTGAATGCAACCCATTACAACGCCTTCGGCGAGGTTGACCAGCAGACGATGTACGGCGAGGATGCCGCCAAGCTTCGCACCGTCCAGAGCGCGCGGAGCGATCTGAAATACGACCTGCGCGGCAAACTGATGGCCCAGTGGTCCCTGCTCGAGGGTACCGAAGGCTATCTGACCACCATGGAGTACGACTACGCCGGCAATCTGACACGGCAGATCGAATACAAGAAGGCGATCAGCGACTGGACCAAAACTCCGGCCTTTGATAACGATAACCGCGAAACGGTGATCGTCTACGACAAGCTCAAGCGCAAAGTGTCGGAAACCAAGCTGCATATCCTGCACACCGGTGCGACCAAATCACTGCACGAGGAAGGCCATGCCACAACGTCGTATCGCTACGACGCGGTGGGCAACCTCGTCAGCACCACCGATGCGCTGGGCCAGACCCGCTTCACCTACTACAACGTCCTTGGCCAGATCACGGCAGTAGCCGGCCCAGGCTCCGAGATGCGCACGCAGGTAACCCAACTGTTCCTGGCGCTGACCAATCGCGCTCCAACATTGAACGAGATGAACAGCTGGGTCGATGCCTTGAAAATCGGTAAAACTTCCCGGGACGTCGCTGCCGGGTTGCTGGACATGGCGGAAGGGAAAGCGGGCTATCCATCAACAATGGGGGACGCCGACTTCATCAAAGCGCTGTTCCAGGCGACGCAGAGCCGCCAACCCGAACCGGAAGGACTGGCTTACTGGCAGGGCGTGCTGGCCAAGTCGACACGCGCAGCCACGGCGGCCGATATCGTCGAGGGGCTGGTCAATTATGCCGGCTCCAACCCGTTGGGCACGACAGGACGCGCCACATTCAACAGCAAAGTCGCGAGCGCGCTGAAGGGTATCGTCACTTCGGAAGCCAGTGCCAGCCTGTCCGGTCTGGGCACCTTGACTGAGCTCAAGCTCGACGTGCACGGCAATACGGTTCAACGCACCGAGCACGCCGGCGGCGCGCTGATGGCCAGCACCTCGGGCTACACCGCGCTCAACCTCGATCCGGGCAAGAACCGTATTTCCAAGACCTTCTACGATTCGCACGGCCACGCAACGGTCAACGTTGACGCCGAGCAGCACATGTCCTACACCTCGTACGACGCTGCGGGCCGGGTTGCCAAGCACTGGCGCACGGTCACCGATTATCTCGGCAACAAGAAAACCGCCTACCTGGTCACCGTGTATGACGGCAACGGCCAGGTCGTCGAGACGCGCGAAAGCGGGAACGATGGCGTGGCTGTGCGCCGCGGCAATAACTACAACGCGTATGGCGAACTGACCGGGAAGAGCCTGAACGGCGGCGTCTACGAGTACACGAGCTACGACAATGCCGGGCGCGCCTGGCGCACCAACGCCGGCGACGGCGTCCACAAGGTGTCGCTGTACGACGTTGCGGGCAACGTCACGGCCGTGCTGCGTAGCGCAACCAAGAACCTGAGCGAGGTCACTTCCGCAGAGGAGGCAAACAAAGTTGCCGACCTGTTGCGCACAGAAACCCGCTACGATTTGCTGGGCCATGTCACCCTGCGCGTCATGCCGATGCAAACCGTGACCTCGGGCACGCCAAGCGCGCTTGTCGACGCATCGCTGTCGATAAGCTCGATGAAGAGCATGACCTACGCTATAAAATCCAGGACAATTGGGACCACCACTTCCTACACCTCGGTACTGAGCGGCAAGAACGATCTCAAGTTGTCGTGGATGGACATGAGCAAGTTCGGCAGCGGCGATGTGAAGGTGGAAGTTCTATACGTGTCGGATGCGCACGACGCCGAATTCGACACCGACAAAAGCACGGGTGAGACCAAGCAAACGGCAACCAAGATCTTCGGTTCGCTCGAGGCCGCAAGCGGCGTCGATATGAGCTGGAACGACCCAAAGACGCCGCTTGACCGCATCGTCAGCATCAAGGTATCGAAAAAAGACATCTACGGCCAATGGGTCGTGATGATGGACCGCGACAACTTCAGTGCTCCGGTTAACGCCGTCATGCGCATTGCCGCACCCGCCGACCTCTCAACCAGGGTGACATTGAGCTACCGCGCCGCCGGCACCAGCGTCTGGACCGACGTCACGGCGATGCCGAACTTCGGCGACGCGCTGATGTTCAATACCGCCAAACTCATCGAAGGCAACTACGACTACAAAGTAAGTCACATTGCCCGCGACGGCAGCACGATCGACACCGAAACCGGCACCTTCGGGATATCGTCGTCGGCGCTGCGCCATCAGGTGGCAGGCTTGTTCGTCTCCTTGCTCAACCGCTTGCCAGCCGCATCGGGCTTGCAGTTCTGGGTCAATGCGCTGCAGAACAAGGTCAGCCTTGCGAGCGTGGCCCAGCAGATCATGGGTGGCGAGGAAGGCAGCGTCATTTTCCCGCCAAGCGATACCGATGCCCAGTTCATCGACAAGTTCTACCAGATCGCTTTCAAGCACGCACCATCCGAGGCCGCACGCACCGAGGGCAGCACCGCCATCGCCGCCGGCTTCGCCAAGCACAAGGCGGAAGGCATGGGCGATAGCGAGGCACGCTCCCTGGCGCGCGCCGAATTCGCGCTCGACCGCATCGCATACGTCAGCAATTTCGCCGGGAAAATCGCCGAGACCAATACCGACAAGCAATTACTCAACAACCGCATCACGGTGGCCCTGCACTATGCCATCACCTTGCGCGGCGCCAGCTATTCCACGGCGGTCGACGTGATGTCGAAAATCAGCGCCACCGATACGGCCGTCGCAATTGCCGCCGCCAATGCTGCGGTCATGGTCGAAGCCCACCGCGCGCGTGTCGCCTCGCTCTACATCGGACTGTATAACCGCGCGCCCGACGCCACCGGCCTGGCCTTCTGGGTCGGCAAGCTGGCGGCGAAGGACGCGAACGTGAACGCGGTCGTGCGCGACTTCATGAGCAATGACGAAGCGACCAAGCTGTTCGCCAAAGCCACCGACAACGCCGGTTTCGTCAAACAGGTGTACCTCAACCTGCTGCGCCGCCAACCGGATGCGGCCGAGCTGACGGCGGCATTGAAGGACTTCACCAGCCGCGAAGCATCGCTGCTGGCCATCGTGAGCAGCATCGCCGAATACAAGGGCAACGATCAGAAAGCCCTCGATGCCCAGAATTTGTTGAGCAACAAAATCGCCATCGGCCTCAGTTACGCGGTCGACATGAATGGCAACGAGGTAGCGGTTGCCGCCGCCATCCTGGCCAACGTCACGGCCGCCGCCAGTGCGACCCTGGCCGCCGACAAGAACGCGGAAGTCCTGGTCGCACGCGCCGAAGCGGCCAAGATGGCGACCCTGTACGCCAAAGCCGCCGCTGCCGCCGTGGGTGCGATGCCGCTGGAAAAGAAACGCACCCTGGTCGCGGAACTGCACGTCGCCTTCCTGAACCGCGCTCCGACGCGCGACGAAATGAACCAGTGGCTGGGGAGGCTGGACGGCAACATGAACGAAGCAACGTTCGTGCAATACCTGATCGACAGCGCGGAAGGCAAGCTGCTCTATCCAGCGGGCACCAACGAACAGTTCGTCACCAATGTCTTCAAGCATGCGCTCGACCGCGTGCCTGCCGCCGAAGGCCTGGCCTTCTGGAGCGGCGCAATCCTCAAGTACGGACGCGGCGGCGCCGGTTTCGGCATGATCGATGCACTGGTCCGGGCCCAGAACCCGGGCGCGGTCGAACTCACCTCGCAAAACCTGTTCAACAACAAGGTCGCCGTCGCGCTGACCTACGCGGTCGACCTGGGCGGCAACGATATTACCGCGGCCAAGGACATCATCGGCAAGGTGACCGCCACCGATACGTCGGTGGCCAATATGGCCGCCGATGCCGCCATGGTGGCGGCCGCTAACAAAGCCGCGCAAGGCACGTTGCGCGACACCTCCCTGGCCGCGGCCGAAGCAGCCAAGTACGTCAGCGCCAACGATGCACTGCTGAAAGCGGCGAAAGATGCCGCCCTCGCCGAAGCCGCAGCCGCCACGCCCGAAATGGCGATGACGATGCGTTACCTGCAACTCTACGTTGCCTTGTTCAACCGCGCTCCGGACATGTTTACCCTGGACAGCGCCCGCGCCGCATTGGCGAAGGGTTCGTCTTTCGAGAACATCGTCGAAACGATGCTGCAAACGCCGGAATTGCGCAAAATTTACCCAGACAATCTGTCGGCGCAGGAATTCATCACCCGCATCTTCGTCAATGTGCTGGGCCGCGCACCCTTGGAGGCCGGCCTGACCTACTGGGCCAATGTCGCTGCGACCGAGGGCCGCCACAAAGCCGCGTTCTCGATCATTCTCGACATCCTCACCGATGGTGGCGGCAACGGCAAGGTGATCGACTCGAAGACCGAACTGGCCAAGCGCGTCGCCACTGCCATCGGCGACCTGTTGGCGCGTGCGACCTTGGCGGCTACCAATGCCGCCACCGAACTGGAAGAGGCCAACAAGGAATTTGCCTACGCCAAGCTCGACGCCGAAAACGCCAATATACGTGCGGCAGCGCTGACAGGCGTGAACCAGAGCCGCACCCAGAACCGCCTGACGGTGATCGAGCTGTACGTGGCCGCCTTCAGGCGTGCGCCCACCCCGCGCGAACTGAACGACGGTACGGCGTTGCTGGGTGCATCAACCACCCCGAGTCAATTGGCCGCCAGGCTGCTGGCGACCCCCGAAGGCCTGGCCCGCTTCCCTGCCTCGCTCGACAATGCCGCCTTCGTGACGCAAGCCTTTCAACAAGTGCTGAACCGCCTGCCTCAGCCGGACGGCCTTGCTTTCTGGAGCAATCCGCTCGATCACGCCAGTCCGGGTACGCTGCTTGCAACCAGGGGCGACGTGCTGGCCAATATCGTCAAATCGGTTGTCGAGAACAGTTCCGACAACCCGCTGGCGCTCAAATCGCAACGCGAATTCGATGCCGCCGTCTCGGCTGCGGTCACGGTCATTCAGCAAACCAATCTGGACGCCATCACTGCCGCGGTCAAGGCGAAAAGCGCGGCGGAAGCAGCCGCCGTGCCGAATCAGACGGCACTCAACGCCGCCAAGCAGGAAGAAATCGCCGCCCAAGACCGGGCCAAGCTGGCCGACCTGGCGTTGGCCAACGCCCTGACGGCATCGGCGGCCCTGCACCTGCAGCTGATCCGCATGTCGGTCACGGTGCTGCAGCGTGCGCCGACCCTGAGCGAGCTGGAATCGTGGGCAGCCAAGGTCAAGAACAACGAGGCGACCGTGGCCGAGCTGGTGTTGGCAATGTCGGGATCGGGAACGTGGCTGTCCACCTATCCGGCCACGCTGAGCGGCAAGGATTTCGTTACCAAATTCTATGGCCTGGTCCTGGGGCGTACCCCCTATCCGGAAGGATTGGCATTCTGGGGCGCGGACGCCGATGCCAGGCCGACCAATCGCGCCGGCGTGGCCATGAGCATCATCGACGCGGTTCTGAGCTACAAGGGCACCGACACCGGCGCCCTCGGCTCGCAAAAGCTGTTCGACCAGCGCGTGGCCGCCGCCAGCGAAAAGGTATCCGGGGACGCCGTGGCGGCCGCCAAGGACGCCGCCACTGCCGCGACCTTGGCCGCCCAGGGAGCCCTGGATGCGACGGGAGCCGCGAAAAAGGCGAGTGACGCGGCGGGCGTCGCCGCCGACCTGGCCAAAAACGCCACCGACCAACTGACCGCAAGCAACACCGTCGCGGCGGCCCGGGTACTGGAAGTGACGCGCGCGTTCGTGTCGATGCTGGGCCGCGCGCCGACCGTGGCCGAGTTCAATTTCTGGAGCGCATACCGCAATAGTGGCGAGACCATGGAGTCGATGCACACCTTCCTGACTGAACACGCGGAGTGGACCAGCCGCTACCCTGCCGCTTCGTCGAACGATGCGTTCATCACGGCGGTATTTCAGAATGTACTGGGACGCACGCCACTGACGGCTGGATTGCGTTTCTGGAGCGATGCACTGAGCAGCACGGAAAAACCGCGCACGCGCCAGGATATCCTCAAAGATATTGTCGCCGACGTCATCAACTACAAGGGCACCGACGCCCTGGCGCTCGCCGCGCAGCAACGCCTCGACCAGGATATCAAGACCGCAACAGGTGTGCTTGCCACAGAGGCGGACTCCGTTAACAGGAAGGCGGGCGAGGCGGTAAAACAGGCGAAGCTCGACGCCGTCGCCGCATCGACCAATCTGGCAAATCTCAAACAGTTGGCGGGCGAAGCCCAGGCGAGAGCCGAGAGTGCCGTCAAGGCCGCCGAGCTGGCGCGCACCGAGATCCTGGCGCGCGCGCCATCGGCCCAGAATCGCTTGCAGGTCATGCAACTGTATGCGGCGCTGCTGGATCGCGCGCCGAGCAACGAGGAACTGACCGCGGCCGTCACGAAGCTGGCCAACGCAAGCGCCAGCCTGGGCCAGATCGCGCAAGCGATGCTCGACACGCCCGAAGGCCGTGCAAAATTCGACGCCAGCCTGACACATGACGGTTTCGTGATCAGGTTCTTCGAAGTGGCAATGGGTCGCATGCCGCTCGATAGCGGCCTGCGTTTCTGGTCGGACACCTGGGGCACGCAAACCGCAGGCGAAGTGGCCGTCCAGATGCTCGATGCTGCCGTGAAATACGAAGGCACCGATCCGGGCGGGGTATCCTCGCAACTGCGCATCGGCAGCAAACTGGCCGCAGTGATCGACGAGGTCATCGCGGCCGGCCCTGCGGGGGTGGAGAGCGCGAAGATCGCTGCCGCCAAGGCCATAACCGCGAAAGCGCTGGCCGATGAAGAGTTGAAGAAGGCAACGAGCGCCTCCGACACTGCCACGATCGCTTACAACGATGCCGAAAGCGCCGCCAAAGCGGCCAGCGCGACTGCCGCCACCGCGGCGGGCACGACCAGCGTGCTCGCGGCACGCCAGCTCTCGCTTGCGCGCCTGTGGGTGGCACTGGTGCCGCACGCCCCGGCACTGACCGGTTTCACGTTCTGGCTCAACTCGTTTGCGCAGGCACCCGGCAAAGATGAGCTTGAACGGTTTGCCTACGTGGCCAATCAGATGCTGCGCGATACGGAGCCGGCTTTGCGCTATCCGGCCAGTCTGTCGCCGGAAGATTTCGTCAAGACCGTGTACGCCAACGTGCACGGCAGAGCGCCGCTGCCGGAGGGATTGAGCTTCTGGGCAGCCGAGATCACCGCGACGGGCGGTTCCAAGGGACTGTCGCTGGTCAAGATACTCGAATCCCTGGCCGGCTATGAAGGCGTGGACCTGTTCGGCGCCAATTCGCGCGCCCTGTTCGAAGGCCGCGTGGCGCAGACCATGCAAGCGGCTGCCACTGCCGTTGATGCAGACCGCAGCGCCAGCGACACCGCCCTGGGCAACGCCAACACCGCGCTGGGCCCCGCGGACAAGACGCTGGGCGAGATGCAAGCCGCCCTCGATTTCTGGAAGGGGCAAAAGACCACGGCGGAGAGCAACCTGGCGCCGTTGCGCCCGGCTGGCGAACTGGCACAGCGGGCTGCGAATACGCCCGACGAGCAACGCCGCCGCGTCGCCGCGCTGTACATCACCTTACTGGGACGCGCGCCGGAACTGGCCGTGATCGCCGATGGCGCGCTGCAAACGGGCACCGACGCGGGCATGGCGACGTATGCCAACGGTATCCTGGCAAGCCCGGAAGCGGGCGCCCAGAATTTCCCCGCAAACAATATCGACTTTGTGAAGGCCATCTTCCTGCGGGCGCTTGGCCGTCCGGCCGAGGCTGACGGAATCAATTACTACACCGGCAAATTCGCCACGGCTGGTTATACGCGCGGCATGGCGGTATGGGACATCATCAGAGACAACCTGGTTCGCGGCAGCACCGCGCTCCAGCAACAGTCGTATGACTATCTGAAGAGCCGTATCGACGGCGCCATGACCACGGCGAACACCGCGATCCAGGACGCGCTGACGCCCTACAATGCCGCCAGGACCACGTTGGCTACCGCCGTCGGCAAGGTCGATTACTATACGACTCAAACCCTCACTGCCAGCAACGAGAAGAAAAGGCTCGAGGCCGTCGTCAAGGCTGCGGCAGACAGGCTGACAGCGGCCAAGGCGCTCAACGCAGACAGCGTTGCAGCGCTCAAGCTCGCCAATCTGGATAACAGCGCCGCCGGCTTGCGCGTGCTCGCCGCCGCAGCCAAGGAAAAGCAAATCCCGTTCGTCAACGCCTTCATTGCCGCCAAGAAGGTGGCGCAGGCAGCCGAACTGGCCCTGAAAGCGGCCAACGATGCGATTGCCGCAGCCCAAGCCGCTATCCCGGCTAACGCGGCGGCGCGCGACCTGGCTCAACTCAACCTGAACCTGGTATCGCTCAGGAATGCCCAGGCGACGGCCAACGCTGCCGTGGACATGGCAAACCTGGCCATATCGGGCGCACTGATCACGGCCGCGACCACTATCCAGGCAGCGACCGAAATCGCCGCCCAGGCCACCGCCGAGGCGTTTACGGCCGCCATCCACACCGTGACCGCGGCAAGCGAGACGGCCAAGGCATCGATCGCCGCGCAAACGGCGGCCACGTTGGCGGACATCGCCACCAAGGCGGCAGCTACCGCCCATGCAAGCGCCATCACCAAGATCCAGCGCGACGATGCCAGCAAGGCCGATGCCGACGCGTTGATCGCCGCCAACGCCGCAGTGGTCGCGGCAGGCGCCGCCGCCGAAGCAGCGTTTGCCACCGAAAAAGCATCGCTGGCGGCCGACAAGGCGAGGAAGGACGTCGAGACCGCCGCTAGCGCAGCCAGGGAAATCATCGATAGCCAGATCGCCATCGATGAACTGATCTTGGGCAAAGCGCTTGCCGCCAACAAATACCGCGCCGTTTCGGAAAAAATGGCGCAGTTAGCGGATCTGGCGGTCAAAACGGCGCCGCAAAGCCTGGCGACCGTGACTGCCGCCAAGGCGGTGGCCGACGGTTTGGCCACCGGGGCCATCTCACTGAAGATCGCGGCTGCCGGCGTGCTGGCGGCGGCGCAGTCCGCCGCGGCGGCCGGCACCGATCTGAAGATCCGTACCGATGTCACCAAAGCCTACATGGCGCTGCTGGGCCGTGCACCTGAATTGAAAGGCTATAACAGCGCTGTCGCCGGAATGAAGGGCGGAGAACCGCTGACGGAATTTGTGGCGGGCATGTTCACCGCTCCCGAAACCCTGGCGCGCTTCCCTGCCGGCATGAGCGCGACCGACTTCGTCAACAAAATCTACACCGCGCTGCAAGGCAGCGGTCCCGACACCCGAACGCTGGGCCAATGGACAGCGATGTTTGCCAGCGATGGCCGGGTGATGACGGCGGCAGCCATCATCGACAGCTTGAGCCAGCGCTCCGGCACCACTGTCGAACTGGCCCAGGCGCAACTGCAATTTAGCGTCAATCTGCGCAACGCCCTGGACAAGCTGAAGGCGGAAGCGAACACCGCTGTGCAGCCGCAGAATGCGGCAAGCACCGCCGCCGACGCGATCATCCAGGCGGTCGCTGCCGCGCGCAAGGAAGCGGCCAAATTCAACGAGCAAGGCATTGCCGCCGCGGCCAACACCAAGTTCTCGGTCAATGCGCAGCGTCTGGCCGAGCTGTACGTTGCGTTGCTCGGCCGCGTGCCGAGCGCCGACGATTTCTTCATGCAAATGGCCGATCTGCCGGCCGATCCGACGCTGCTGGAAGCGGCCCTGGACAAGGTTGCGCAAAATCTGCTGGAGACGCCCGAGGCGCGCAGCAGTTTCACGCCTGCCATGGCCCCGGCCGATTTCGTCAACGCATTCTTCCAGAGGGCGTTCGGACGCGCACCAGCCGCCGACGGGCTGGCTTACTACACCGATCGCCTCATCAAGACCGGATCGCAGTCGCTGACCGCGATCGAGATGATCAGCAGCTTGCCGTTCTATGCTGGCCCATCGGCGTATGGGTTGACCTCGCAGCATTTGTTCCAGAACAAGGTCAACACTTCCCTGGAACGGATGGCCAAGGAAGGGCTCGAAGTTACGGATGGATGGACCCTCATCGCCGAGCGTGCCGCCAAAGTGGCGAGCGTGGCGAAGGCGCTTGCCAGCATGCCGATTACGAATGGAATCGCCGCCGGATCGATGCTGCCCGGCGGGCTGGTCAGCAAGACAGAGGCGGCCAAGCGCGTGGCGCCGGAAATCGTGCAGACCAACGACCGTTGGGGCAATGTGCTGTCGGTGACTGATGCACGCGATAAGAGGCTGGTAACGAATTACGCGTACAACGCCAGCAATCAGATGATCAGCGTGGAGACGCCAACGGTACGCGACTCGTACACCGATAATTTCCCTCGCCCGAGACAGACCTTCTACTTCGACAAGCTGGGCCGCAATGTGGCCAGCATCGACGCCAAAGGTAATATCAACCGCAGCCAATTTAACGCAGGCGGCCAACTGGTCGGTGAACTGCATGCCGACGGCGGCGTGGTGCACAACACCTACAACGTGTTTGGCGAACGCACCGTACTGCAGGACGCGGACGGTAAACGCACGACGTACGGCTACGACCAACTTGGCCATCTGACCTCGACTACCACTGCGGAAGTGGAGGTGTATACAACCGACGATACGCGCGGCGACATGAAAGCCGTAAAGGTCACAACCGGCGGGGAGAAACACGCGCTGAAGGAGACGTTCGCTTACGACGAGTTGGGCCGGCGCGTGCTGAGCGTCAACGGCAATCTTGAAAAAACGCAGATGGGTTACGATTTTGACGGCAATCTGGTCAAGCTCGTCAATGGCCTTGGCAACGTCACGACCACGAAGTTCGATGCCTTCCATCACAAAACCGAGTTCATCGACGCGGAAGGGCGTTCCATGAAATGGAATGTCGACAGTTTCGGTAAGGTTATTTGGCACCAAGATTTGAGCGGAACGGGCATCGACTATACGTATAACTGGTTGAACCAGTTGGACACGCAGAAGTCCGGGGTACACAAGCTGGTTGGACATGGAGTGGATTACGACGTCAAACAGAACTTGAAATACACCTACGTCAACGGGCAACTGACGTCCATCGTCGACACCGGCACGCGCGGCGACCAACAGACCACCTCCACCACGAGCTACGCCTACGATTTGGCTGGCAATCGTGTGCTGGAACGAACCGTCGGGACAGTCCCGGAGTCAGGCGCGCAGATTGTGGTCCAAGACAATCACATACTCTACGATAACGTGGGGCGTCTGCAACAAGTGGTCGATGGCAGATTCAACGTGGAGTTCAGCTATGACTTCAACGGCAACCGCACGCGCGTAGTGACGCAATACACCGGTGACACCGATAGCGCTCCCCGCGTCACCCACGCCTACAATGCGTTCGACGCGATGAACCGGGTGACCATTTCCAACGGCACGGTGAAGGGTGAAGCGGTGGTGGAAGATGACGATTCGCATACCATCACCTATATGCCGAGCGGGAAGCGCCGCACGGATTCGTACAAATATATCGATTCAAAAACCAAGGAACTGATCCCCACCAAGGAGAATTTCTGGTACGACGCTGCCGGCCGCCTTGATCATGTCACGCAACAGATCCCATCGATGTTCGACTATTTGATTTTGGGGATTGAGCAGCCGGACGCCTCGGTCGAGCGGCGCTTCTATGACGCTGCAAGCCGCGTGGTCAATAGCGGACCGCAGAGCTATGGTAAGCAGAACCCGTATGAAGGAATGGCAATTGCTGCCGAGACGCGTACCTATGCGTACAACGCTGCAGGCGAGATGACGCGTTTGAAGCTGCGTAATTTGCAGGAAAAAGAGCTCGACGATCTGTATTACATGTCGCTGGTGCCGGAAAAGCCGAACGGAGGATATGACAAGACCGGTAACCTGCAAGGTTATATGATCGTGCCGGCCGAGAATGGCGACAAGACCTATATGGACAGTGCCTCGGTCTACTTCGACAGTGTCAAGGAAATCACCTCGACGGCGACAAAGAAGGAAGTTGCACGAACGACGACCAGCTATTTCGACGGCAACGGCTATATATATAAGGTTTCGGACAACGGCGCTCTGACGAAGGATCGAATGTACTTCAACGACGCGGCCGGCCGCGTGTTGCTGAAGAGGCAAAGCGGCGTGTCGACGCGCACGTTGATCGTTAACGGTGAAGTGCTCGGTTCAGTAGATTCGAGCCAGTCTAACGCCGTCGGATTTGCCGACACCTACGAGTCGGGTACCTCGAGCGCCAACAGTGCGGCGCCATCGGTATATCACACCCAAAGTGGCGATACCCTGCGCAGCATCGCAAAAGCCGTGTGGGGCGATAGCAAGCTGTGGTACCTGATCGCCGATGCCAATGGCTTGAGCACGGATGAGGTAACGCCTGACATCATGATCAAGCTGCCCTCGCGCGTGAATACCGTGCACAGCGACTACAACACGTTCAAGCCATACAATGCAAGCGATGCCATCGGCAGCACGATGCCGACCTTGCCAACGCCAGCGGTGAAGGAGGGATGCGGGACGGTCGGGACGATCATCATGGTCGTTATCGCGATCGTAGTGACGATCTATACTGCGGGGGCTGCTGCGGCTTGGCTCGCAACCGCCGCCCCCACGCTTTTCGCGGCTGGAGGCGCTGCGGGTGCTGCTGCTGCGGGTGCTGCCGCTGCGGGTGCGACGGCTGCTGCGGGTGCGACGGCTGCTGCGGGTTCGATAGCTGTTGCCGCGGTTGCAAACGGCGCTGCTTTGATGATTGGCGGTGCTATTGGCGGTGCTGTCGGCTCAATAGCAAGCCAAGCTGCTGGCATGGCAATGGGGATGCAAGATTCGATTAATTGGAAAGGCGTGGCCATGTCCGCGATCGGTGGCGCCGTTTCCGCCGGTGTTGGCCAAGTCTTTAAAGGTGCGCAATTCTTGGGCTCGAACGCGTGGTATGACGTCGCGGGCCGGGCAATGATTTCTAACGCTGTGACGCAGGGCTTGGGTGTTGTGACCCGTCAGCAGGATAGCTTCCAGTGGAAAAACGTCGCGATTGCGGGCGCTGGCGCTGCGGCTCAATCGCTTGCGGGAAGCGGCATGAAAAGCCTACTTGGCGACAATGCTAACACCGAATTCGGAAAATTCGCCACGAATGGCGTGGGCAATCTTGCTTCTGGCGTGACAATGGCAGCGATGCGTGGTGGGCATATCAGCATGTCGAAAATAGCTGCTGATGCGTTCGGCAATGCGCTGGGGCAAGACATCGCGGATGAATTGGCAAAGCCTGCGAATGCTGCTAGCGAAACGAAGCCAAGAAGATTATCGAAGTCAGATGCTGAACGCCAGCAGTACATGGGCATGACGAAACAGGAAGTTCTGGGCGGCGACAAGGATTGGGAAAAGCTAATGGGGCCCTACCAAGGGAAAATTGATGGTGCCCGATCTTGGGATGAAGACGTTGCTGCGCGACGTGCGGCAAATCCGCATTTTGAACCTGCACTCCCACAAGTCGAAATCAATCGTCGCAAGATGACGCCCGATGAAAAACTGGCCTCGGATTTTGGGTTGGATAGGAGGGTTACATTCACCCAAGTTCTTCCACTGCCCCGACTTCAAGAGCAGCCGTCCATTTGGAGCACGTATCGATATATTGCGGGCGCCTACAATAGCGGTCAGATGGGCTTAAGCGATGCTGTATCCACGGCCTGGGGCAACACAAAGTTTGCCTACCAAGGCTCAGAGCGAACCCAAGGAGCAGTTCAAGCTGCGAATGGTATTTTAGAATTTGGCGGAGCTATCGGAATTAGCGGTACGGGAGTAGGGGCCGTTATAGGTGTTCCATTGGCATTCCATGCGGGCGATACCTTTGGGACAGGAATGCGACGAGTCTTCTATGGCGAAGCTCATAACACTGCAACGTATGATGGAGTTAGAGCCTTAACTGGATCGGATCGTATAGCGGGACTCGTTGATAACGGGCTACCGATGCTAGGTGGCGCGGTCGGCGCGGCGACCGTCATGAATAAGTTGGCTAGAGTTCCGCTCGGGGCAAATAGTAGCGCAGCAATTAGTGAGCCTCTTGTCCCAGGCTCAGTACTAATGAACGTGGGTGAGGGAGGTGGCCCACTTTTTAATCCCGAGAAACTTGCTCGAATTCTGAACGCGGCTAAAAAAATGGGAGCTACTTTCGAGCAGGGGCCTGATGCTGAGCGATTTTTGAAGACTCTTGGAGCCAAGGCCTCATATTTTCCAGATGAGGGCGGGCCAGGAACACTAATTTTTTCGAGCAATCCCACTAGGAGTGAGGTGATTGAAGAGCTGATGCACCTTGGTCAATATAAAAAGGCCGGCTTTCCAACCAGTTCCACGTATGAGGGGCAGATTCAAGGCCTGCAATTTGAGGTTGAGGCACAACAACGGCTTGCCAGACTAGCTGAAAGGAAAAATTGGTTACCAAGTGAAATTGCTCACTTCCGAAGTGCCGAGGTGACTTGGCAGTCGTTATTAGATGATGCACTACGAAAAGGCGAATAATTATGTTGAATACATTTGAAGTCATTGAAGTTGCTTTGGTTCCCGGCCGGAAAGATGTACTTGTCGTTTTGGAGATCATTACTGGTGATGTGTACTCTGTGCGGGGCACACTGTGCTCTCCACAGTTACGCGGGCGCTGGCGAATAACGTCCGTACTTCCGAGCAATCCCTCAGCATCTTTAGCTTCGCGCATTGCGGTTGGGCTGGATGGTCCAATAGGGCTAGCGCCGGGTATGCACCTCACCGATGCCGAATAAGTAGCGCGGGTAAAACGGGGCAAATCGCGTAGAGGCTATTCGAACTCTGCCTTGCAATGGTGCACATTCAGCAGCCCAAGCCGTTAGCCCGGGCTGATTCGCTGCAAATAGCGCTTCTAAATGGGATAGGCGCCGCTGCACTCCTTTGCTGGAAACGTGCCCTTGCTGATGATGTGCACGGGCATTGTTGCCTTAGCGGGCGGTTATTTTTCCTCGCCGTTCTCGGGTCGCGTCTTCCCGCGCTCCGCATGGCGGCGCAGGCTAGTGGCTGTGATCGTGCTGTTCTCCCCACGAGGAGCCCCTATCATTGCGATTGCTGCAAGGCGATCACCGCCATCCCCCCCAGCGCCAGCGCGGCGCCAGCGTAATCAAAACGACTCAGCGCCACTCCATCGACAATTTGCAGCCACAACAGTGCAACGCAATAAACGCCGCGCCGTAGGCCGCATAGGTTCGGCCGGCCGCTGCGGGATGGAGAGTCAGCAGCCACGCGAACAGCGACAGGGAAAGTGGCACTGGCACCAGCAGGAAGGCGCTCGTGTCCTGTTTAATTACCAGCCAAGACAAGTAGCAGTCGACAATTTCCGCCAGCGAAGTGATGAAGAAGAAGCTAGCCAATTTCACGGTATCCAAGTGGAGCCCTGTTAAGTTTGGTTGCGTGCAGAGGCTGAGCCCAGTGCGCGACGGACCACACGCTCCACGGGCAGCCTGGCACGCGCGTCATCGACCTGTCCCGCTTGCACTAGCGCATGAATCTCGTGCGCCAGCGGCGAAACGAAGGTGCCCGCAGACAATGCCCCATCGGCGATCGAATCGGAATACGCCTGGTAGACGCGGATGGTGGCGTCGTCATACGTGGCGCGAATTTGACGCAGCGGAATATCTGACGTGATCGGTGCCGGTTGTTGCTTGCAGATGTCTCTCCTAGTTTACGGTAGCAAAACCTCGTAAATAGCTGCTTGTTCTGGAAGAGTCAAGCAACCATACTCGTGCGAAATGTTCTTTTTGGCAATCAAATAGGCGCCGTTGCAAGAGACGGTGATACCGCACCATGATGAAAACACTCGCGCTATCGGCAATCGGGTTCTACCAGCGCCACCTGTCGCCGTACAAGGGTTTCCGCTGCGCCTATTGCGCCTACACGGGCAATGCCAGCTGCTCGCATCTTGGCGCACGCGCCATCCGCCGCTTCGGTTTGTGGGATGGCTTGGCGATCCTGAACGGGCGCCTGCGAAAATGCGGGATCGCCTACCGCCGCTACCAGCCCACGGTGGAGCAGCCCGCCATGGCACGCCTCCTGGCCAGGCCGAATCAGGCAGGCGAGTGCGACCTGCCGTGCGATTGCGATCCGTCGCCGTTGACCGCCGGAAAGGCGTGCGATTGTCTCACCGGCTGCGGCGACGGCGTCCACTGCTGCGACGGGTGGAACAAGCGACGCCAGCGCAACCGCGAAGATTCCACCCATATCCCGCCCAGAAGAGACGGCCGCCGACGCACGTAACCCGCCTGGTTCAGCCCCCCAGGTTATCCCACAGGTCGCCCGTCGGGCTGGTGCGCGGCGCGGCAAGGCCGAAGTGCTGGTACGCCAGCGGCGTGGCGATGCGTCCGCGCGGGGTGCGCTGCAAATAGCCCTGCTGGATCAGATAGGGTTCGAGCACATCTTCAATCGTATCGCTTTCCTCACCGATGGCCGCCGCCAGATTGCCGATGCCGACCGGCCCGCCGCCGAACTTGAACAGCACCGCTTCGAGCAGCTTGCGGTCCATGACGTCGAAGCCGACCGAGTCGACGTCGAGCATCACCAGCGCAGCATCGGCCATGGCCTTGGTAATTTCACCGGTACCCTTCACCTCCGCATAATCGCGCACGCGCCGCAGCAGGCGGTTGGCGATACGTGGCGTGCCGCGCGCGCGCAGGGCGATTTCGCGCGCGCCTTCTTCGACGATGGGCGCGTTCAGCAGCGACGCGCTGCGCGTCACAATCCGCGTCAGTTCCGCCGTGTTATAGAACTCCAGCCGCGCCACGATGCCGAACCGGTCGCGCAGCGGATTGGTCAGCATGCCGGCGCGCGTGGTCGCGCCCACCAAGGTGAACGGTTGCAGGTCCAGCTTGACCGAGCGCGCCGCCGGCCCTTCGCCGATCATGATGTCGATCTGGTAGTCTTCCAGCGCCGGATACAGAATCTCTTCCACCACCGGCGACAGGCGGTGAATCTCGTCGATGAACAGCACATCGTTCGCTTCGAGATTGGTCAGGATGGCGGCCAGATCGCCCGGGCGCTCCAGCACCGGCCCGGAAGTCTGGCGCAGGTTCACGCCCATCTCACGCGCGATGATGTGCGCCAAGGTGGTCTTGCCCAGCCCCGGCGGCCCGAACAGCAAGGTGTGGTCGAGCGCTTCGCGCCGCTTGCGCGCGGCCGAAATGAAAATCTCGAGCTGGCCGCGGATCTTCTCCTGGCCGACGTATTCGTCGAGCTGCTTGGGCCGCAGCGCGCGTTCGATCGCCTCTTCGTTGGGCGACGCGGGCGTGGGCGCGATGATGCGCTGCTCGCTGAAGTCGTCGGTCTGGATACTCATGGATGAACTTTCGTGTAAATGTTAGCGTCAGCCCTTGGACAGCGCCTTGAGCGCGAACTTGATGCCGTCCGAGACGGTGCTGCCGGCCGGCATATTCCTCAGCGCGGCCGTGGCCTCCTTGTCAGAATACCCCAACGCCAGCAGCGCGTTCAGGATGTCCGATTGCGCATCATGCTGCACCACGCCGCCCACCGAGCCGAGGTCGGCGCCGAGCTTGCCCTTCAGTTCCAGCAGCAGCCGCTCGGCCGTCTTCTTGCCGATGCCGGGCACCTTCACCAGGCGCCCCGCTTCCTGCAAGGTCACGGCCTGCGCCAGGTCGTTCACCGTCATGCCCGACAGGATCGACAGCGCCGTGCGCGCACCCACGCCGGTGATCTTGATCAACTGGCGGAACACCGCGCGCTCTGCCGCGTTGCCGAAGCCAAACAGCAAATGCGCATCTTCACGGATCGCCTGGTGCGTGAACAGGGTGACTTGCGCGCCGAGTGCCGGCAAATCGTAATAGGTACTCATCGGCACATCGACTTCATAGCCGACACCGTGGCAATCGATAAGCAACTGCGGCGGATTTTTTTCGAGCAGCGTTCCGGAAATACGTCCGATCATGGGGTAGACCTTAAAACAAGGTTAAACGAGACGGCCGCGCTTCATGCGCAGGCCGGAAAGCGAGGGCGCCAGCGCGCCGATCAGCGCCAGCGCGTCGACACTGTTGGCGTGGCAGATGGCCACGCCGAGCGCATCGGCGGCATCGGTCCCGGGCAGGCCGGGCAGCACCAGCAGGCGCGCCACCATTTCCTGCACCTGTTCCTTGGCCGCCTTGCCGTGGCCGGTGACGGCCTGCTTGACTTGCAGCGCCGTGTACTCGGCCACCGACAGGTCCGCACCCACGAGCGCCGTGATGGCGGCGCCGCGCGCTTGCCCGAGCAGCAAGGTCGATTGGGGATTGACGTTGACGAAGACTTTTTCCACCGCCGCGCAATCGGGCTGGTAGGTGCGGACGATCTCGGCGATCCCGTGCAGGATCACCTTGAGACGGCCGGGGAGCTCGCCTTCGGACACCGTCTTGATGGTGCCGGAAGCGATGTAGCGCAGTTTGTTGCCCTGCTTTTCGATAAGCCCGAAGCCTGTGGTGCGCAGGCCAGGGTCAATGCCAAGAATAATCATGGACGAATGGTATACCGCCGGAGAAACTTCGGTATACCAAACTTGCGCAAGCCGTCGAAATTAATGACGGAAATGGCGCGCGCCGGTGTACAGCATCACCACGCCGCGCTCGTCGGCGGCATCGATCACTTCCTGGTCGCGCATCGAACCGCCCGGCTGGATTACGCAGGTCGCGCCCGCATCGACCACCACGTCGAGGCCGTCGCGGAACGGGAAGAAGGCATCCGACGCCACGGCCGAACCGGCCAGGGTCAGGCCGGCGTTTTGGGCCTTGATCGAGGCGATGCGGGCCGAGTCGATACGGCTCATCTGGCCGGCGCCCACGCCCAGGGTCATGCCGTTGGCGCAGAAGACGATGGCGTTCGACTTAACGAACTTGGCCACGCGCCAGGCGAACATCATGTCCTGCAACTGCTGCTGGGTCGGCTGCTTCTTGGTAACCACGCGCAGTTCTTCCAGGCCGACATTCTTTGCATCCGGCGACTGCACCAGCAGGCCGCCGCCGACGCGCTTGACGTCGAACGGATTGTTGGCCGCGCCCAGCGGAATTTCCAGCAGACGCACGTTCTGCTTGGCCGCCATGATGGCGCGTGCTTCGGCGGAGAACGATGGCGCGATCAAGACTTCCACGAACAGCTTGGCGATGGCTTCGGCGGTCTTGCCGTCCAGCTCGGTGTTAAGCGCGATGATGCCGCCGAACGCCGACGTCGGGTCGGTCTGCAGCGCGCGGCTGTAGGCGTCGAGCGCATCGGTGCCGATTGCCACGCCGCACGGATTGGCGTGCTTGACGATCACGCAGCCGGCCGGCTGGCCCAGGCCACCCAGCGACTTGACGCATTCCCACGCCGCATCGGCGTCGGCGATATTGTTGTACGACAGTTCCTTGCCCTGCAATTGCTTGTAGGCGGACAGCGAACCGGCAGCCGGCGCCAGATCGCGGTAAAACGCGGCCGACTGGTGCGGGTTTTCGCCGTAGCGCATGTCCTGCACTTTTTCGAACGTCATGTTCAGCGTTTGCGGATACGCCGCGCGCGTGGCGTGGGCCTTGTCTTCGCCCAGGCTGGTCAGGTAATTGGTGATGGCGCCGTCGTATTGCGCGGTGTGAGCGAACACTTTTTTAGCCAGGCGGAACTTGGTGTCGTAAGGCACTTCACCGGCCGTCACTTCCGCCAGCACTTGCGCGTAGTCGGTCGGATCGCAGATGACGATCACATCCTTGTGGTTCTTGGCAGCCGAACGCAGCATGGTCGGGCCGCCGATATCGATGTTTTCGATCGCGTCTTCCAGCGAGCAATCGTCCTTGGCCACGGTCGCCTGGAACGGATACAGGTTGACCACCACCATGTCGATGGTCGGAATGTCGTGCTCGCTCAGCTTGGCGACGTGCTCCGGAAAATCGCGGCGTGCCAGGATGCCGCCGTGCACTTTCGGGTGCAGGGTCTTGACCCGGCCATCGAGCATTTCAGGAAAGCCCGTGTAGTCCGCCACTTCGGTGACGGCCACGCCGTTATCGGCCAGCAGCTTGGCGGTGCCGCCGGTGGACAGGATGCCGACGCCGAGCGCGGACAACGCGCGTGCAAAGTCGAGCACGCCGGTCTTGTCGGAAACGGAAATGAGGGCTTGTTTGATCATGGTGAGTGGCCTGGTTGTGGAGTATTCGGTGTTTGCACTGGCGCACCCCTCGGGCGCGATGGGCTCGCGCTCGATAGCACGGCCACTCAGTGTGTGCTAATAAGACTAGTTACAGCAGTCCGTGTTCCTGCAATTTCTTCCGCAAGGTATTGCGGTTGATGCCCAGCATCTGGGCCGCATGGGACTGGTTGCCTTCCGCTCGCGTCATGACGACCTCGAGGATCGGTTTTTCGACGGTCAGGACCACCATATCGTAGATGTTCGATGCCTGCTGCTCGCCAAGGTCGTTGAAATACTCTTCAAGACTCTTCTGGACAACTTCCTGGATACTTTCTTTGCTCATATTATGTTGGTGCTTTTCTGCGGATTAAATGTTTCGCCGCGGCTCTGCAGGCAGCGGTCGTTCCAGTATGTCGTATTGCTAGCTGTGCCGTGTCAGGCTGCCAATGCCACTTGAGCAAGGCCCGCGGGCCGGTATTGTAACCGTTCGCCATGAACATGTTGCGTTTCAAAAAAGGCATCGACGGCGCGCAACTGCGCATCGGTCGATTCCAGCAGGTTCATTTGCTGGCGGAATTCTTCTCCGCCGATCAGGTCGCGCACATACCAGCCGATGTGCTTGCGCGCCGTGCGCACGCCCAAAAACTCGCCGTAAAACGCGTAGTGGGCCTGCAAATGTTCGTTCATCAGCGCGCGTACTTCCTCCACCACCGGCGCGGGCAGATGCAGGCCGGTGCGCAGGTAATGGTCGACTTCGCGGCAAATCCACGGCCGGCCCTGGGCCGCGCGCCCGATCATGACCGCATCGGCCCCGGTGACGGCCAGCACGTGTTTCGCCTTTTCGGGGGTGGTGATGTCGCCGTTGGCCACCACGGGAATGGCCACCGAGGCCTTGACCGCGGCAATGGTCTCGTACTCGGCGTCGCCGCTGTAGCCGTCGGCCCGGGTGCGCCCGTGCAGGGTCAGCATCTGGATGCCGGCCTGTTCGGCGATGCGGGCGATGCGCAGGGCATTCTTGTTTTCGCGGTTCCAGCCGGTGCGAAATTTCAATGTTACCGGCACGTCCACCGCCCGCACCACGGCGTAGAGGATCTGTTCCACCAGGTCTTCGTGCTGCAGCAAGGCCGAACCGCACCAGCTGTTGCACACCTTCTTGACCGGGCAACCCATATTGATATCGATGATCTGGGCGCCACGGTCCACGTTGAACTTGGCGCAGTCGGCCAGATCTTGCGGGTCGGCACCGGCGATCTGGACCGCTTTCGGCTCCATTTCGCCTTCGTGATCGGTGCGGCGCGAACTCTTTTCGGTGGCCCACAGCCGCGGGTTCGAGGCGGCCATTTCGGAGACGGCATAGCCGGCGCCCAGCTGCTTGCACAGTTGTCGGAAAGGACGATCCGTCACCCCCGCCATGGGAGCAACGAAAACATTATTGCGCAGCAAGTAAGGACCAATTTGCACGGGCGGGACGCTCAGAGTTTGCGGGAACCCTCTATTTTACCTGAAGTGCTGCTCAATTAATAAGCACTATTTTTCATTTGACAGCACCGCACGGCCACAAAAACGGGATCGTGTGCGCTTGACAAGCCTCAATTGAGTTCATCCAGCACGCGTGGCTGCAGGTGTCCGACCTCGCCCCAGCTGACCAGGCTCAGCTTGCCGTCAAGCAGGTGGAAGCGGTTGATGCTGGCGTTGAGCACCGGAAAGTCGCGCGGAGTTTCCAGCGACAGGCCGAGGGCGGCGCGGTAGGCGCATTCGAGCACGCCGCCGTGGGCCACCAAGGCCAGTGTCTGGCCGGGATGGGCCCGGCCCCATTGAATAATGGCGGCAACGGCGCGCTGGTAAAACTGGCGGAACGTTTCGGCCACCCGTGCGCCGGACGGCATCGGTGCATCGATCTCGCGCGCCTGCCAGGCGGCAAATTCGACCGGGAAGCGCTGTTCGATCTCGGCGTACAGCAAGCCCTCAAAGCCGCCGAAGCAGCGTTCGCGCAGCAAAGGGTCGCGCTGGACAGGCATGCTGCGCGTCCGGGCCACGGCGTCGGCGGTCTGGGCGGCACGCTGCAGATCGCTGGAGACGATCAGGTCGATGTGCTCGCCTTCCAATGCCTCGGCCAGCGCGCTGGCCTGGCGCAGGCCCTCGTCGTTGAGGGCGATGTCGATATGGCCCTGGAGGCGGCGTTCGGCGTTCCAGGCGGTTTCGCCGTGGCGGATGAGGATGATCGTGGTCGGGGACATGGGGAAGCCGGGCACATCGTGCCCGGACTGAAAAAGTTGCGTTCTTTAAGGAACCAGGGTGGCCGCGAGGTCGGGATTGAGCGAATACACGCCGTACATCTGCGCCTCGTCGAGGATGTGCCCGCGAATGGCCAGGCGCGCCTCCGGGCCGGTGAAGCGGCCTTCGAGCGCCAGGCGCGGCACGTCGAGCGCGTAGACGCAGAATAAATAGGTGTGCACGCGCAGGTCGTTCCACGGCGGACAAGGGCCATCGTAGCCGTAATACTCGCCGGCCATGTCCGGATCGCTCGCAAACCAGCTCGTGTAATCGTTTACACCCTGGCGCAATTGATGCTCGGTGCCGTTTTTGATGGTGAACGGCACCAGCGGGCCGGGTTTGCCGTGCGGCGTGACCAGTTCCGAGAACTTGCCTTCGGCAATCGAGCGCATGGCGACCGGGATATCGACCAGGGTCCAGTGATAGAAATCGGCGCGCGGCAACTCTTCCGGCACGAACAGGCCTTCCTTGTTGACATTGGTGCCGACGGTGGGCGCGTCGATATCGTAGCAAAACAGAATCAGCGACTGCGTGCCGGAAGGCACATCATCCCAGGCGAAGTGCGGGTTGCGGTTGGTCGACAGGCGCGCGTGCTTGACCGGGTCGATCGCCGCAAAGGCGCACTCGGCGGGAATCAGGCCGCCGTCGGTAAAGGAATCACTCCAGAGTCTCATCGCAACCTCCTGTACTGATTATATTGACCACAAACGGCCCGCTTGGTTTCATTTTGGGTGCACTTGCAGCCAGAAAGTGACCGGACCGTCGTTGGTCAGCGACACTTTCATGTCGGCGCAAAACTGACCGGTCTCGACCGTAGCGTGGCGCGCGCGGGCCTGGCGCACCACATGGTCGAACAGGCGCAAGCCATCCTGCGGGCTGGCGGCGGGCGTGAACGATGGCCGCGTGCCCGATTTGGTGTCGGCTGCCAAGGTGAACTGAGGCACCAGCAACAGGCCGCCATGTATGTCGGCCAGGCTGCGGTTCATCTTGCCGGCCTCGTCGCCGAATACCCGGTAGCCCAGCAATTTGGTCAACAGGGCGTCGGCTTCCTTCTCGCTGTCGCCCTTTTCGGCGCACAGCAGCACCAGCAGGCCAGCATCGATGGCGCCGATGGTGGCGCCATCGACGACCACGCTGGCGTGGCTGACACGTTGCAACAGGGCAATCATGCCGTGAAGGTCACGCGCGCGAACTTGCGGCGGCCGACCTGCAGCACAAAGCTGCCAGCCTCGATCTTGAGCGCCTTGTCGCTGACGACGGCGCTGTCGATGCGCACGCCGCCCTGCTCGACCATGCGCATCGCTTCCGACGTCGACGCGCACAAACCGGTTTTCTTGAGCAGATGGGCAATACCCATCGGCGCGCCGTCCACGGTCATTTCGGGCGCATCATCCGGAATGCCGCCGGCGGACCGGTTCACGAAATCGGCCAGCGCATCGTCCGCCGCCTGGGCCGAATGGAAACGCGTCACGATTTCTTGCCCAAGAGCTACTTTTGCATCGCGCGGAGTGCGCCCGCCATCGATCTCGGCCTTGAGCGCGGCGATATCGGCGATTGAGCGGAACGACAGCAACTCGAAATAACGCCACATCATCACGTCGGAAATGCTCATCAGCTTGGCGAACATCGTGTTGGCGGGTTCCGTTATGCCAATATAATTGTTCTTGGACTTGGACATCTTGTCCACGCCATCGAGCCCTTCGAGCAGCGGCATGGTCAGGATGCACTGCTGTTCCTGGCCATAATCCTTCTGCAGCTCGCGTCCGACCAGCAAGTTGAACTTCTGATCGGTGCCGCCCAGCTCAAGATCGGCCTTCAAAGCGACAGAATCGTACCCCTGCATCAAAGGATAAAGGAACTCGTGGATCGATATTGGTGTCCCACTCTTGAAGCGTTTGGTGAAGTCGTCGCGTTCCATCATGCGCGCCACCGTGTAGCGCGAGGACAACTGGATCATGCCGCGCGCGCCGAGCGGGTCGCACCACTCGGAGTTGTAGCGAATTTCCGTGCGCGACGGGTCCAGCACCAGCGACGCCTGCTTGAAGTAGGTCATCGCATTGACTTCAATCTGCTCCTTGGTCAGCGGCGGGCGCGTGACGTTACGGCCAGACGGATCGCCGATCATGGAAGTGAAGTCGCCGATCAGGAAGATCACCTGGTGGCCCAGGTCTTGCAACTGGCGCATCTTGTTCAGCACCACGGTGTGGCCCAGGTGCAGGTCGGGCGCGGTGGGGTCGAGGCCGAGCTTGATGCGCAGCGGCGTGCCGCTTTTTTCGGAGCGGGCCAGCTTTTGCGCGAACTCGCTCTCGATCAGCAGCTCGTCGACGCCGCGTTTGGTGATGGCCAGCGCTTCCAGCACGGTGTCCGTCAGCGGCAATGGGGGAGTACCTTGCGCAGGGGCGGCAGGCTTGGAGGTGGCAGGAGTGGTCATAGGTATGTGTAATAAATCTGTAGCAAAGTGTCGAAATTGTTGGGTGGATTCAAAAGTTTGATATACTGCTCGATCCGATTAATCTTGCCCAATGAAAACTAAACAAAACAATAACAAGAAATAGTTAAGTGCTCAACGCGAATGTTCAAGCGGCAAATTTTAACTGATTGCATGGACCCTACAAACAAATTCACAGGCAAACGCTTGACCGGCTTGCTAGGAACAACGCGAAAAGCGCGCATCATCAGCGCCGGCGCGATCTTCCTGACAGTGTGCGCATTTGGTGCCGCGGGCGTAGCGCCCCTGGCTCCGGATGCGTCGGACCTGCCGGTCAAATCGATCGCACAAAATCTCGAGCTGCCGAACCTGGCGGATCAGATCACTGCGCTGCAAAAGGACGACCAGCAATTCATTCACGAAGAGAAGGTACGTCCGGGCGATACGCTCGCCGCCCTGCTCACGCGTCTGGGCGTGGACGATGCCGCTGCCGTCGACTTCATCAAGTCCGACAAGGTCGCCAAAGCCGTCATGCAGCTCAAGACCGGCAAGCGGGTCCAGGCACAGACGGGCGAAAACGGCGAACTGCAATGGCTGCGCGCCACCGTCGTCGACGGCCGCGACAACCCGGTCAAACTGATTTCGATCACCCGCGAGGGCGGCAAGTTCACTGCCGAGGAAACGCCAGCCTTGCTGGAACGCCGGGTTGAAATGCGCGCCCGCGAAATCACCAACTCCCTCTACTCGGCGACCGACGCCACCACCGACGGCGGCAAACTGCCCGACGCCATCGTCGCCCAGATCATCGAAATGTTTTCCACCAGTATCGACTTCCGTTCCGACCTGAAACGCGGCGACCGCTTCAACGTGGTCTACGAAACGTTCTGGCAAGATGGCGAAATGGTGCGCGCCGGCCGTATCCTGGCAGGCGAATTCGTCAACCGCGGCGTGACCTACCAGTCCGTCTGGTACGAAGATCCGGTCAGCAAGCAGGGCGGCTACTACACCTTCGACGGCAAGGCACTGAAAAAAGCCTTCCTCAAGTCGCCGCTGGAATTCTCGCGGATTTCGTCGGGCTTCTCGCTGCGCTCGCATCCGATTTCCGGCGCCTGGAAAGCGCACAAGGGCGTCGACTTCGCCGCCGCGCTGGGTACGCCCATCCGCGCTTCCGGCGACGGCGTGATCGACTTCGCCGGCGTGCAAGGCGGCTACGGCAACTTCGTCACCATCAAGCACTGGGCCAACTACACCACCGCGTATGCGCACATGAGCCGTTTCGCTCCAGGCATCCGCAAGGGCAGCAAGGTCAGCCAGGGTGATGTGATCGGCTACGTCGGCTCGACCGGCTGGTCGACCGGCGCTCACCTGCACTACGAGTTCCGCGTCAACAACGATGCAGTCGATCCGATGTCGATCAAGGTGCTGGCACAGGCCCCGATGACGCCGGCCGAGCGGGCCCGCTTCCAGATCGCCGCGGCCGACATGTCGCACCGCTTCGCCCTGCTGCGTCCGACGACCGGCTCGAACATGGCGCGCTAAAAGGTCAGCGCACCGACACGGGCAGGAACCGGATCATCGACCCGGCTCCTGCCCTTTTTTTTCGCCCGCTGTTTTGATTGGAACAGACATGACCACACCTTCGACGCTGTACATCGGCTTGATGTCCGGCACCAGCATGGATGGGGTCGACGGCGTGCTGGCCGACTTTGCCGGCGGCGCCATCCGCACCCTGCAAGCGGCCTTCGTCCCCTTCCCCGACGCGTTGCGCGCCGACCTGATGGCCCTGCAAAGCAGCGGCGACAACGAAATCGCGCGCGAAGCGCTGGCCGCCGCCCACCTGACCGGCTGCTACGCCGAGTGCGTGGCAGCCCTGCTGCCGGGGGCGCCCGGCCCCGTGCAAGCGCTGGCCGCGCATGGGCAGACGGTACGCCACCGGCCCGAGCTCGGCTACACGCGCCAGCTCAACCACCCTGCCCTCCTGGCCGAACTGACCGGCATCGACGTCATCGCCGACTTCCGCGCGCGCGACGTGGCTGCCGGCGGCCAGGGCGCGCCGCTGGTGCCGGCCTTCCACCAGGCGTGCTTCGGCCAGGCCGGCCAGACCCGCGTGGTGATCAATATCGGCGGCATCGCCAACATCAGCGTGCTGCATGCCGACGGCAAGGTGAGCGGCTTCGATACCGGTCCCGGCAATGTGCTGATGGATCACTGGATCGGCATGCACCAGGGCAAGGCGTATGACGCCGACGGCGCCTGGGCCGCCGGCGGTCGAGTCGATCCGACCCTGCTCGGCATCTTGCTCGACGAACCCTATTTCCGCCTGGCCGCACCAAAAAGCACGGGGCGCGACCTGTTCCATGCCGACTGGCTGGCGCAGCGGCTGGCGCAGGCGCCGAGCATGCCGGCGGCGGACGTACAGGCGACCCTGACCACGCTGACCGCCCTGAGCATCGCGCGCGCGATTCATCAGCAGGCCAGTGAGGTGGAGGCGGTGTATGTGTGCGGCGGCGGGGCGTACAACGGCACGCTGTTGCGCGAACTGGCGCAAGCGCTGGGTGGCAAGACAAGAGTGGAATCAACCGACGCCCTGGGCGTGGCCCCGAATCACGTCGAAGCGCTGGCGTTCGCGTGGCTGGGCTACCGCTTCACAAGGCGCGAAGCGGGCAATTTGCCGTCGGTGACGGGGGCAAAGGGACCCAGGATTCTGGGCGCCCTCTATCCTGCTTAGGCTGGCAGGCCGCCTTGGAGCGGCCTGGGCCGGACTGGCTTATACCGAGAACGACGAACCGCAACCGCAGGTCGAGGTAGCGGTTGGATTCTTGATGACGAACTGGGCACCTTCGAGATCATCTTTATAATCGATTTCCGCGCCGACCAGGTATTGGTAGCTCATCGAATCGATCAGCAGTTGCACGCCATTCTTGACCATGGTGGTGTCATCTTCGTTGACGATTTCGTCGAAGGTGAAGCCGTACTGGAAGCCCGAGCAGCCGCCGCCCTGCACGAAGACGCGCAGTTTGAGGTCGGGATTGCCCTCTTCCTCGATCAGCTGTGCAACCTTTTGCGCGGCGCTATCGGTAAACACGATCGGTGCCGGCATCACTTCTGGCATTTCAGCAACTGCATTCATTTGGAACTCCTACTGGGAACGGATATGCGTCATTATAGACTGTTGGGACGAGTCACGCTCACAGACCACTGGCGGCGACCGTCAAATGAGACACCCCGGCGCGTGCCGGGGCTGTGCTGTCCTACTGTACCTACAATGCGGCCATCCGGCGCGAATTCAAGCTATTGCTTTGCGTTCGCTACGGTGCGGGAGCGGCGGCGCGCGCAAAAACCGAGCAAACCTAGTCCGGCCAGCAACATTGCAAAGGTTTCCGGCTCCGGAACGGGGCTCAGCAGCACCGTGCCGCAGACATCGAGCTTGCACGCATCGGCCAGGATCAGGCCATTATCATTGATGCTGTAAGTGGTTTTGATAATCCAGTTGTCCAGCGGGTCGACGGCCTTGTCGAGCTGCAGCAGCTGGCCGTTCTGATAGATGAAGCCACGCTCCTGGCCGTTCGCGTCGGCGCCGTAGCCGATGATCTGGCCCAGCTCATTGATATCGACGGCATTCGAACTGCGTTGCGCACCCCAGCCCAGATCGGTCATCGCGCCATTCGCATACACAAAGGCCGACTTCACATAGCCGTTATTGTCGCGTGCGGACTGTCCGATGATCAGGCCGGCATCATTGATGCCGCTTGCCAGACTGCTGCCGCCACTGAATCCGCCCAGGTCGGTCATGCGGCCGTTCTGGTAGATGAAGGCGCGATCCTGGCGGTTGGCGTTTTCAGCGGTGCCCACGATGGTCCCGGCGGCATTGATGCCCGAGGCGCTGCTGTGGATGCCTCCCAGCGTGCCCAGGTCCTTCATTTTATTGTCGCTGTACACATAAGCATGGCTGGCGAAGCGCGGATAATGCGGATCGCCTCCCGGCAGGCGCAGATTGGTGCTTGAACTGCCCACCACCGTGCCGGCATTGTTGACGCCATGGGTGAACGTGTCCCCGCCGTAGCTATCAGGGCCGAACGAACCGAGGTCCGTGGTAACGCCGTTGACCGTCAGGTAGCCACGGGCGTTGACGATGTCGCCAATGGTGGTCCAGTATTCGTAGCTGGCCATATGGCCGGCATTGCTGATGGCCGTGATCCCACCGGTGGGAAACGGACTCGTGCTGACATGCACCACCGTGGTGCTGCCGCCGGCATGAAATGCCGTACGCCAGTTTGAAGAACCGTACAGGGTGCCGGCGTTGTCGATCAGGCGCCATTGATCGTACTGGCCGGTATTGAGCGTCGTGACTGTGTAGGAGGGGGCGGCAAGCGCGGGCGCGGCGAAGATGCCGAGCATGAGGGCGGACAACAGGGAGCGGACGAAGCGCATGAGAGTCTTTCGATGGTGGGTAAATACCACCCATCATAAAGACTACTTGGCTAAATTGAAAGTTTAACTGAAATTTAATATTGCGGGAAGCGGCTGCACTTCCCGCCATTGTCATGCCTTACGGCAGCAGCGCGACCTGTTGCAAGCCCAGGGTTTCATGCAGGCCGAACATCAGGTTCATGCACTGGATCGCCTGGCCGGAGGCGCCCTTGACCAGATTATCCTGGACCACCAGGATCACCAGGGTATTGCCGTTGTTCGGACGATGCAGCGCCAGGCGCAGCATGTTCGAGCCGCGGGTCGAACGGGTTTCCGGATGCGAGCCGAACGGCATGACGTCGACGAAAGCCGCGTCCTTGTAGGTGCTCTCGAACAGCTCCTGCAGCTCCTCGTTGCTGATATCGGTGGTCAAGCGTGCGTACAGGGTCGAATGCATCCCGCGGATCATCGGCACCAGGTGCGGCGTGAAGATCAGGTTGACCGGCAGGCCGGTAAAACGCTGCAGCTGGGCCACGGTTTCCGGCGTATGGCGATGGCCGGACACGCCGTAAGCCTTGAAATTATCGCTCGACTCGGAGAACAGGGTGCCGATTTCCGCCTTGCGGCCGGCGCCCGACACGCCCGACTTCGCATCCGCGATCAGGGCGCTGGCATCGATCAGGTTCGCCTTGAGCAGCGGCACGAAACCCAGCTGCATGGTGGTCGGATAGCAACCCGGATTGGCGATCAGGCGCGCGTTCTTGACCGCTTCGCGGTTCAGTTCCGGCAAGCCGTAGACGGCCTCTTCCAGCAGGTCCGGGCAAGTGTGTGGAATCTTGTACCACTGCTCGAAGGTTGCCTGGTCTTTCAGGCGGAAATCGGCGGCCAGGTCGATGACCTTGACGCCGGCGGCCAGCAGTGCCGGAGCCTGGGCCATGGCCACGCCGTGCGGGGTGGCGAAAAAGACCACGTCGCACTTGGTCAGATCGACCTTGTCCGGGGCCGAAAACGCCAGGTTCACCTTGCCGCGCAGCGAAGGAAACATATCAGCGACGGGCAAGCCATCTTCCTTACGCGACGTAATCGCGGTCAGCTCCACATCAGGGTGGACCGACAGCAGTCGCAGCAATTCCACGCCCGTGTAACCCGTACCGCCGACGATGCTAACTTTGATCATATGTATTCCTTGAGAGTAAATGGTGGGCCTTGCCCGAAAGATGGTGATTCTAACAGCGCAAGCAAAACGCTGCGCAGCGCTACCGAACCCCAAAACTTGCACAACCGGGGTCAGAGCTCTTGCACAACCGGGGTCAGAGCTCTGACTAGCAACATTATTGACAATCCGGGCTGGTACATCAGCGGGCGCTGCCCCACAACGGCGGCTTTAGGCACATTTGTCGGGATATGCGCGATATTCAGCCATCATCAGCGAGGCCGCTCACCAGTTCAGTACGAGTCGGCAATTAATTGCAAGTCAGAGCTCTGACCCCGGTTGTCAGAAGTTAGGAAACAAAAACAAAAAAGCCGCCTGACTTCGCAGTCGGCGGCTTTTTTGAAGCTGCGCACCGGAGTGCGCGCTGGAGGCGAATTAACGCTTCGAGAATTGCTTTGCGCGACGTGCTTTGCGCAGACCAACTTTTTTACGCTCGACTTCACGTGCATCGCGGGTAACGAAACCGGCACGTGCCAGGTCGCCCTTCAACGATGCGTCGTAGTCGATCAGTGCACGGGTGATGCCGTGACGAACCGCGCCAGCCTGGCCGGACTCGCCACCACCGTGAACGTTGACCTTGATGTCGAAACGCTCGACATTGCCGGTCAGTTCCAGCGGTTGACGGATGACCATCAGGCCCGTTTCGCGCGAGAAGTAGTCAGCGGCTGGTTTGCCGTTAACGATGATTTGGCCAGTGCCAACTTTGATGAAGACGCGAGCGACTGCACTCTTGCGACGGCCGGTGCCGTAATTGTAGTTACCGATCATGTCAGCTCCTTACTTGAACAGCACGAGTGCTGTAGGTTGCTGGGCAGCGTGCGGGTGGGAACCTTCCGCGTACACTTTGAGCTTCTTGATCATGGCGTAGCCAAGCGGGCCCTTAGGCAGCATGCCCTTGACCGCTTTTTCAAGCGCGCGACCAGGAAAACGCTCTTGCATTTTCTTGAAGTTGGTTTCGTAGATACCACCTGGGTAGCCCGAGTGACGGTAGTACGTCTTCTCGGTTGCCTTGGTACCGGTCACGCGCAGTTTGCCTGCATTGATCACGACGATGAAATCGCCCGTGTCGACGTGAGGAGTGAATTCGGGTTTGTGTTTGCCGCGCAACCGGAGTGCCACTTCGCTGGCAACACGTCCGAGGATCAGATCCGTCGCGTCAACCACGAACCAATCGCGCTGGACTTCATGTCCCTTAGCGGAAAAAGTTTTCATGTTGACTTCCTAAATATAAAACTTATTAAATCGCTCAAATGGTGGTTCCGCATGTACTGCCCGCGGACTCTGCCTTATTGTCTTTTCCTGAGCAAACGGAAAGCCGGCTACTATAACGCGCTCCCCATGGACGAGTCAAGCCCTTCTCCGGCTGTTGCGGCAGTAGCGAAATGACATCGGCGCCATCCCTAGATAAATCGCAAACGCCAGCGCCATGGCCCACCCTAGACTGCACCACAGCGCCTGTTTCATTAACCGAAAAAAACTTTCTTGACCCCGGAAAGAATGTCAATCTACTATGCCTGAGCACTTATCGTCGGGAGACCTCGTGAAATTGAAACATTGCCTTGCCGCCTCACTGCTCTCCTTGCTGTCGGCCCTGGCACCGTCCTGCCTGGCCAGCGCGCCCGGCGCAGCCCTGAACGGGCGCACCTGCCATCTGCCCGGTTCCGAAGAAGGCTTGCGCTGCCGCACACTGGCCGTTCCCCTCGATTACCGCCAGCCCACCGGCCCGACCCTGACGCTGCACATCACCGTCGCGCCGGCCTTCCGCGAATCGGGACGCCCCGATCCCCTGTTCGTGCTGGCGGGCGGCCCCGGCCAGGCCGGCAGCGACGTGCTGCCGGCACTCAATGCCATGTTCCGGCGCACCCGCGCCACCCGCGACATCGTATTCATCGACCAGCGCGGCACCGGCCTGTCCGGCAAGCTCGACTGCGATGACGACGCCCTGCCGGAAAATCTCAGCGACGAGGAACAGATCGCCGCCGTGCGCGCCTGCCTGGCCGCCATCCGCCAGCCGCTGTCGGCCTATACCACCGAACAAGCCGCGCGCGACATCGAACAGGTGCGCCTGGCGCTCGGTTACCAGCAAATCAATGTGTGGGGGGCGTCGTACGGCACCCGCCTCGGCCAGGCCTACGCGCGCGCGTTTCCGCATGCGGTACGCAGCCTGGTGCTGGACGGCGTGGCCGCGCCCGACCAGATCATCCCGGCCGGCGGACGCGACGGCCAGGCGGCGCTGGACGCCCTGTTCCGCCAGTGCGCGGCCGACAACGGCTGCAACAAGGCCTACCCCGCGCTGCGCGCCGAATTCAACGGCCTGCTGGCCAAGGTCAGCGCCGCTCCCGTGCCGCTGAACCTGTCCAATCCGCGCACCGCCGAGCCCCTGCAGATGAACATGACCAAGGAGCGCTTCCTGAACACCGTGCACAACGTGCTGTACTCGGCGCTGGACGGACGGCGCCTGCCGTTCCTGATCCACAGCGCCCACCTGGGGCGCTGGGCGCCTTTCGTGGCGCGCCGCAACGTCGCCTCCGACCTGGCCGGCGAAGGCGGCACCGCGCTGGTGCTGCACATGGCCGTGATCTGCGCCGAGGATTATCCGCGCATGACGCCGCAATTGCTGGCCGACGACGCCCACAATTCCTTCCTCGGGGGCGGACGGGTCGGGCAGTTGATCGAGCTGTGCAAGTCGATCAAGGTCCCGGCAGTCGCCTGGCGCGCGCCGAGCCCGATCCTGGCGCCGGCCCTGCTGCTGTCGGGCGCGCTGGACCCGGTGACGCCGCCGCGCCGCGCCGAGGCCGCCGCGCGCCACATTCCCAAGGCCCAGCACCTGGTGGTGGCCAATGCCGGCCACGGCATTTCCGCGCTGGGCTGCGCGCCGCGCCTGCTGCGCGAGTTTCTCGACGCACCGCAAAAACCGGTCATGGCCCACTGCCTGAATGACATTCCGGCCGCCAACTTCCAGATCGGCAGCGCCGGTCCGCACCCTTGAATAGCCCGAGGCCACGATGATTGTTGTAGACGACGTACGCAAACAGTTCGGCTCGCTGCAAGCGCTGGGAGGCGTCAGCTTCACGGCCGCCGACGGCCAGATCACGGCCCTGCTCGGTCCAAACGGGGCCGGCAAGACCACCCTGCTGCGCCTGCTGGTGGGCTTGCTCAAGCGCGACCAGGGCAGCATCAGCATCGGCGGCATCGATCCAGCCATCGATCCGATGACGGTGCGCAAGGATATCGGCTTCCTGACCGACCAGTTCGGCCTGTACGAGCGCCTGAGCACGCGCGAATACCTGGCTTATTTCGGCGAACTGAACGGCATGAGCACACCCCTGGTGCAGCGCCGCATCGATGAGGTGGCCGACCTGCTGGCCATGCAGGACATCCTGGAACGGCGCGCCAAGGGGTTTTCGCAGGGCCAGCGCATCAAGGTGGCGCTGGCGCGCACCCTGCTGCACAAGCCGCGCCACCTGCTGCTCGACGAACCGAGCCGCGGGCTGGACGTGATGAGCACGCGCGCCCTGCGCACCGCCCTCACCGCCCTGCGCCAGGACGGCTGCTGCGTGATCATGGCCACCCACGTGATGCAGGAAGTAACGCACTTGTGCGACGACGTGATCGTCATCGCCAAGGGCCATACCGTGGCCCAGGGCTCGCCCGAGGAGCTGTGCCGCCGCACCGGCATCGCCAACCTCGAGGACGCCTTCGTCAGCCTGGTGGGCGAAGAAGGAATCGCAGCATGAAGCCGGCATTCCTGGTCGTTTTTCTCAAGGAATTCAAGGAAACGCTGCGCGACCGGCGCGCGCTGGTCCTGCTGTCCCTGTTCACCCTGATGTACCCGCTCATGCTCGGCTACATGCTCAACCAGCAGATCGGACGCGCCACCCGCTCCGAGCGCGAAGGCATGCAACTGGCGGTCGTCAACGCCGCCCAGGCCCCCAACCTGATGGCCCAGCTCAAGCAAAAAAATATCACCGTCGTGCCGATGGGCGAGATGAAGGAAGACGCCATCGCCGAGCTGCTGCGCGCACGTAAAGTGGTGGCCCTGCTGCGGCTCGACCCCGCCTTCGGCGAACACTACCAGGCCATGCGGCCGGCCGGCATCGAGCTCTGGTTCGACTCGGCCAGCGACAACGGCCAGCGCCAGCGCGACATCGAAGAAGTGCTACACAGCTACAGCTCGAACATCAGCAGCGCCCGCCTGCTGGCGCACGGCGTCTCGCCGGCCACCATGGCGCCGGTGCGCCTGCAGCGCTTCGACACCGGCAGCACTGCGGCACGCTCGGCCGGGCTGATCGGCGCCATTCTCGGCTTCCTGTTTTTCCCGGCGTTTATTTGCGGCTTGTCGGCGGCGGTCGACAGCACCGCCGGCGAACGCGAGCGTCGCTCGCTCGAAGTGCTGATGGCCCAGCCGGCCAGTCCGTGGTCGCTGATCACCGGCAAATGGCTGGCGGCCGGCTCGCTGGCCGTGATCGGCATCACCCTGGAACTGGCGCTGGCGCATGCCGTGCTGTCCTGGCTGCCGCTGGAAGAAATCGGCATGAGCTGGCGCGTCACCTCGGCCCAGCTGGCCCTGGTGTGCGTGGCGACCATTCCGCTGTCGCTGTTCGCGGCCGGCCTGCACATCGCGCTGGCGATGAATGCGAAATCGTTCAAGGAAGCCCAGAGCATGCTCAGCCTCGTGATCCTGTTGCCGATGTTGCCGGGGGTGGCGGTGTCGGTGCTGGACCTGAAGACGGCGACCTGGATGTATGTGGTGCCGATGCTGTCCAACCAGACCCTGCTGCGCGAGCTGGCCAAGGGCCAGGATCTGGGCGCGCTGCCGTTCGTGCTGACCTTCCTCAGTTCGATGCTGCCGGCCCTGGGGGCGGTGGCGTTTGCCAGCTGGCGCATGAAGAGCGAGCGCTACGTGCTGTCGGTGTAGGCGCTCTCAGCACGGGCGCGCGGGCTCCATTACAATAGGCCGACACAATGATCGGAGAATGCAATGGAAGTCACAGTCAGCTGGAACGGTCCCTCGGGCATGAGTTTTCGGGCGCAGACAGGGTCGGGCCACATGGTCAGCATGGATGGCGCGCCCGAAGGCGGCGGCCACAACCTGGCGCCACGGCCGATGGAAATGGTGCTGCTCGGTACCGGCGGATGCACCGCGTATGACGTGGTGCTCATTCTCAAGCGTGGCCGCGAGGATGTGCGCGGCTGCGACGTGAGTTTGAAAGCCGAGCGCGCGGAGACCGATCCCAAGGTATTTACCAAGATCCACTTTCACTTCACGGTGACGGGGAAAAATCTGAAGCCTGGTGCGGTCGAGCGCGCGGTGAGCCTGTCGCACGACAAATATTGCTCAGCGTCGATCATGCTGGCCAAGATGGCCGAGATCACGCATTCGTTTGAGATTATTGAAGGGTAAGCCGTTAGCCGTCTATCCGTCGTCCCCGCGCAGGCGGGGAGTCGTTTCTGCCAGTGGCAGGAACGACGGGTAAGTGGTGAACCAGGGCGTCAGCGGGAGCTCTTATGGCAGCATCAAACGTAATACGCCGTCGTCGTCATCACCTTCGCCATCGCACTCATCACGCCGCGCACCGGCAGCGGCACGTCCACCGCGCCCAGCGCCTGCGCCGCCGCGCCGTGCGCAATCTCGTCGACCCGCATCTGGTCCACGATCGCACGCGACTTGGCATCCTGCACCGGCAGCAAATCGAGATGGCTGTTCAGATGCGCCTCCACCTGGCGCTCGGTCTCGACCACGAACCCCAGGCTGCGCGCGTCGCCCAGTTGCGCCGCCACCGTGCCCAGTGCATACGCTCCCGCATACCACAAGGGATTGAGCAAACTCGGCTGCGACCCCAGCTCGGCCAGCCGCTGCGCCGTCCACGCCAGATGATCCTCTTCCTCGCGCCCCGCCTCGGCGAACTGCAGCCGCATCGCCTCGGTCTTGGCAAAGCGCGATTGCGAGTTGTACAGCGCTTGCGCGCACACTTCGCCCACGTGGTTGACCCGCATCAGGCCGGCGCTGCGGCGCTGTTCCGCTTCGTCGAGCTGGCCGTCATCGGCGTGCGCCGCCGGGGTCGGCCGCGATGCCGATGCCACGCCCGCGATCACGCGCAGGGCCTTGTCCATGCTGACGATCAGCTGGTCGAGTGGATTGATGGATCGTTGTGCTGACATACGCGCTGCCCCGGTAGCGATAAAACGCCATTATAGGACGTCCGGCCCGGGCGGGTCGCCAGCTGCGGCCTCGACCACGGCCGGGGCCGTCTGGCGTTCGATCCAGTCGAGCAGAGGTCCGGCGACATCGATGCCGGAGATGTTTTTCGCCACGCCCAGGTTCAGCTGCAGCAAAAATGGAATGGTGTCCGACGGCACGTCCGGACAATGCTCGGAAAACGCGGCAATGAAGCGCGGCGCGGACACCACCGGCACCACTTTCGCCCCGCTCATGAACTGCAGCACGCTGGTGATCGTGTGGCCCTTGCCGATGGTATGGTAGATGAACTGGTTGAAAGCGCGGTCGACCTTCTTGAAATCGATGGTGTCGGACGTCATCAGCCCGGCCAGGTAGTACAGGCCGAGGGTGACGCGGAAATACGCGGTCCATTCGGCCGCATTGCGCCCGCTGCCGGCGACGGCGAGTACTTTTTCTTTGATGGCACTGTCCATGGACCCATTATCCACATTTCCGGCCCGCTGTGGCGGCCTGCCGTGCTTGCGGCCGTGAATTTGTGCGTGCTACCCTCACGCTTTGAGAGAAGGAACCCGATGATCGAGGTGAAACACCTGGCCAAGCGCTTCGCCGCGACGGTACACAAGGAGCGGCGCGCCCGCCAGCGCGACGTGCGCGAGAGCGATGGCTGGTTCCATGCGGTGCGCGATGTCAGTTTCTCCTGCGCGCCCGGCGAAGTGCTGGGCCTGTTGGGCCCGAACGGGGCCGGCAAGACCACCACCCTGCGCATCCTGTCGACCGCGCTGCGCCCGGACGCCGGCAGCGCCTTCATCGACGATATCGATATCGTGGCCGATCCGATCCGGGCGCGCCAGCGGGTCGGCTTCCTGTCCGGCTCAACCGGCCTGTACGGGCGCCTGAGCGCGCGCGAGAACGTCGAGTACTTCGGGCGCCTGCACGGCATGGCCCCGGCCCGCCTCAAGCAGCGCTGCGACGCGCTGTTCGAGCAGCTCGACATGCACGCCTACGCCCACAAGCGCGCCGACGACCTATCGACCGGCATGAAGCAGAAGTGCGCGATCGCCCGCACCGTCGTGCACGAGCCGCAGGTGGTGATTCTGGACGAACCGACCACCGGGCTGGACGTGATGTCGGCGCGCGTGCTGCTCGAATTCATCGCCAGCTACAAGGCCCTGCGCATTCCCCTGATTTTTTCCACCCACCACCTGCACGAGGTCGAGAAGCTGTGCGACCGGGTCTGCATCATCAACCGCGGCCGCAGCGCCTTCAACGGCAGCGTCGCCGAGTTGCGCGAGCTGGGCGGCAGCCACGACCTGTACGACGCCTTCGTGCATGTCATCAAACAGGAAAACTGAACCATGTGGACCGTGTATCTCAAGGAATTGCTGGAGCTGCTGCGCGACCGCAAGACCTTCATCTTCACCCTGCTGCTGCCGATCGTCGCCATGCCGATGATCTTCGGCGGCCTGGGCTACCTGTCGTCGACCATTTTCAAGAAAGCCCAGCACAAGGAACTGAGCTACGCCCTGTTCGGCAAGGACAATGCGCCCGGGCTGAGCGAGCGCTTCGCGCGCGAAAAAGGCTTGCGCGAGGTGCCGCTGGCCAATCAGGACGCGATCAAGGCCGCCATCGATAACGACCGCATCACCTTTGCGATCGTGATACCCGACGGGTTCGAGGAGGCCATGGCGGCGCACCGCCAGGCCCGGGTGACGCTGCACTACAACAACGCGGTGGCGCTCGACATGACCCACAAGCGGGTGGCGGCCGTGATCGACGCGCACAACGGGGCGCTGCGCGAGCAGGCGCTGTCGGCCATGAACATGAGCCGCGCGGAGCTGCGCTTTGCCCTTAATCCGATCGAACTGGAAGAACTGTCGACCGCCGGCACGCGCGAGCGCATGGGTGCGCTGGTGGGGGGCTTTTTGCCCTACATTTTGCTGATGGTGTGCCTGATGGCGGCGATGTACCCGGCCATCGACCTTGGCGCCGGCGAGAAGGAGCGCGGCACGCTCGAAACCTTGCTGCTGGCGCCGATTGCGCGCACCTCGCTGGTGCTGGCCAAGTTCCTGGTGTTGTTTACCGTGGGATTGACCTCGGCGCTGCTGATGGTGGCCAGCATGGGTTTGCTGCTGGCCTTGTTCGGCGGCTCGCTCGAAGGCGGCCTGGCGCAGATGGTGCGTGCGATCGGCGCGCGCGACCTGGCCATGGTGGCGCTGATGCTGGTGCCGACGGCCGCCATCTTCGCCTCGATCCTGCTGTCGATTTCGATCTACGCCAAGAGCTACAAGGAGGCGTCGGGCATGATTTCGCCGCTGATGATGCTGCTGATCGTGCCGATTGTCGTGGCCATGCTGCCGGGGGTGGAGCTGAACTGGTTCTGGTCGATGGTGCCGCTGACCAATGTGTCGCTGGCGATGAAGGAACTGGTGAAGGGAACCATGGATTACCGCATGTTTTCGGCCATTTTGCTGTCCACCACACTGATCGCGGGGGCGTTGCTGGCGTGGTGCCGCTGGTGGTTCAACCGGGAGGATGTGTTGTTTCGGAGTTAAGTTGGCCACGAACGCTGAAGCCGTGATAGCCGCCTTTGAACCGCTAGCGGCCTCCCCCGTGGCTGGCCTTACCACCGTGGCTGGCCTTACCACCGTCGCAGGCCTCACCACCGTTGCAGGTCTCACCACCGTCGCAGGTCTCACCACCGTCGCAGGCCTCACCACCGTCGCAGGCCTCACCACCGTCGCAGGCCTCACCACCGTCGCAGGCCTCACCACCGTCGCTGGCCTCACCACCGTCGCCCCCGCGCAGGCGGGGGTCCAAGTTTGTCAGCTCAGTCATCGGCTGCGGAGCGAACTTGGACCCCCGCCTGCGCGGGGGAGACGGGCGGCTGGCGGGGGCTGGCGGCGGATGACGGACGGCGGGCGGCTGACGACGGATGACGGATGACGGACGGCGGACGGCGGACGGCGGACGGCGGACGGCGGACGGCGGGTGACTGGCGAATGCGACGGCCGACGGCCGACGGTACCCACTCATCCACTCCCCCATTTGTGCAATCTGAGCCCATCAAATTGCGGTGCATCGCAACGGGCGGGCCGTGGCGCGGTCAAATTTTATACAATGCAACTCTAGAAAGTGCGCTCAGCTATCCGCCAGGCGTACGTACAGCGACCGTATCAGGAGTCAGGCATGGAATTACGCATCAGGAATTTATCCAAGACATACGCCAATGGCGTAGTTGCCTTGGATAAAGTTACCCTCACCATCCCCAGCGGGATGTTCGGGCTGCTCGGCCCGAACGGGGCGGGCAAGTCGACCCTGATGCGCACCCTCGCCACCTTGCAGGAGTGCGACTCCGGTTCGGTCTTCTTCGGCGACCTCGACGTGCTCGACGACAAGGACGATATCCGCCGCCTGCTCGGCTACCTGCCCCAGGACTTCGGCCTGTACCCCAAAGTCACGGCCTACGAACTGCTCGACCATTTTGCCGTGCTCAAGGGCTTGTCGCACCGCGGCCGGCGCCGCGAAGTGGTCGACGGCCTGCTGCAGCAAACCAATCTGTTTGAAGTACGCAACCAGCGCCTGGGCACCTTTTCGGGCGGCATGCGCCAGCGCTTCGGCATTGCCCAGGCCCTGCTGGGCGACCCGCAGCTGATCATCGTCGACGAACCGACCGCCGGCCTCGACCCGCAGGAACGGGTGCGCTTCCATAACCTGCTCTCCGACATCGGCGACGACAAGACCGTGCTGCTGTCGACCCACATCGTGTCCGACGTATCCGATCTGTGCGCCAACATGGCCATCATCAACAAAGGCCACGTGCTGCTGTGCGGCGAGCCGCAAAAGCTGATCGACGATATCGACGGCCATATCTGGGCGCGCTTTGTCGCCAAGCACGAGCTGGCCCATTTCCAGAAAGAACACGCGGTGATCTCGACCCGCCTGCTGACCGGCCGCACCCTGATTCACGTGTACTCCGAGCAAGATCCGGGCGATGGCTTCGAGCCCGCCGCCGGCGACCTCGAGGATGTCTACTTCGCCACCATCGCCGGACGCCACGTCGCGGCCAGCAACTGTTGAAGGTGGCGTCCATGTTGGCAATTGCCCTGTTTGAAGCGCGCCAGCGGCTCAAGCTGCTATCGACCTGGGTCTACTTCGGCATGTTTTTCGCGCTGGCGATGCTGTGGATGGCCGCCGCCGGCGGCGTGTTCAAGGATGCCTACGTCACTTTCGGGGGGCGCCTGTTCATCAACTCCCCGCGCTCGATCGCGCTGACGGTGGCCTTCCTCGGCTGCCTGGGCGTGGTCGTGATGGCCGCCATGATGGGGCGCTCGGTGCAGCAGGATTTTGAATACGACATGCACCACTTCTTCTTCAGCGCGCCGATCGCCAAGCACGACTATGTGTTCGGGCGCTTTCTCGGGGCCGCGCTGACCCTAGCGGTGGTGTTTTCCAGCATCGTGCTAGGCGCCTGGCTGGGCACCTACATCCCCGGCATCGAAGCCGACCGGCTGGGCCCATCCGGGCCCTGGATGTACCTGCGGCCCTACCTGTTCGTGATTCTCCCCAACATCTTCATCTTCGGCGCGATTTTCTTCGTGCTGGCGGCCCTGACGCGGCGCATGCTGCCGGTATACGTGGCCAGCGTGGTGATGATGATCGGCTACATCGTCGCGCCCTCGCTGGCGCGCGACCTCGACTACAAGACCCTGGCCGCGCTGATCGATCCCTTCGGCACCACCGCCCTGATCCGCATCACCGAATACTGGACCATCGCCGAGCGCAACAGCCGCGCGATTGCCTTCGAGGGTGTGGTCCTGTACAACCGCGCCCTGTGGTGCGGCTTCGCGCTGGTGGTGCTGCTGCTCGGTTACTGGCGCTTCCAGTTCACCGCCACGGCCGACAGCCGCCCGGCCGGGCGCGCCGAGGGAGAGGTCCCGCAGCGCCTCTCGCACAGCGCCATCGCCTCGCAGGAAACGCCGGACTTCCTGCAGCGCAGCCTGGCCCTGCTGCTGCTCAGGTCGAGCTGGCTTAACCTGCGCGAATCGGTCAAGGATGTCTACTTCGCCGTGATCGCCCTGGCCGGCGTGCTGGCCGTGTTCGGCGCCTCGCTCAACCTCGGTTCCATGTACGGCACCAATACCTATCCCGTCACCTACCAGGTGCTGGAACTGATCAGCGAGGCCTTCGCGCTGTTCATGCTGGTGGTAACCACCTTTTACGCGGGCGAACTGGTGTGGCGCGAACGCGAGGCGCGCGTGGCCCAGATGCTCGACGCCCTGCCGCTGCCGAGCTGGCTGCCGATGCTGGCCAAGCTGTTCGCCCTGATCGGCCTGCAAGTGCTGATGCTGGTGCTGGTGATGATCGCCGGCATGCTGATCCAGCTGTTCCGCGGCTATTTCGCCATCGACGTCGGCCTGTACCTGCAAACCCTGTTCCTGATCCATCTGCCCCAGTACGCGCTGCTGGCGGTGCTGGCGATCGCGCTGCAGGTGCTGATCAACCACAAGTACCTGGCGTACTTCGCGATGATTTTGTACTACTTCGCCACGCTCACCTTCAGTTCGCTCGGCCTCGATCATCCGATGCTGCTGTACGGCACCTCGCCATCCTTCATGTATTCCGACATGAACGGCTACGGCCACTTTTTGGTGCGCGAACGCTGGTTCGAGCTGTACTGGGGCGGCGCGGCGCTGATGCTGATGGTCGCCTCGCTGGTGTTCTGGCCGCGCGGCTGCAACGCCGAACTGGGCAGTCGCATCCAGCTGGCGCGCCGCAACCTGAGCCTGCCGGTGCTGGCCACCTTCGCGGCCGGGCTGGCGATCTTCGCCGGCAGCGGCGCCATCCTGTACTACAGCCTGCACATCGAAGGCGACTACCAGACCGCGTGGCAGAAAGACAACACGCGCGCCGAGTACGAGCTGCGCTACAAGAAATACGCGGCGCTGGCGCAGCCGCGCATCACCGGTGTCGACCTGAAAGTGGCGATCGTGCCCGAACAGCGCCGCCTGACCGTGACCGGCGTCTACCAGCTCGACAACAAGGGCACGGCGCCGATCACCCAGGTGTTCATCAGCCAGGACCGCCTGGCCACCAGCATGAAAGTGCGCTTCGGCCAGAAAATCACGCCGTTGATCACCGACCGCGAACGCGGCTTCTACGCCTACAAGCTGAGCACGCCTTTACTGCCGGGACAACGCATGCCGCTCGAATTCGACGTGGAATTCGAGGCGCGCGGGGTACTGGGCCTGGAGTCGGACACCCCGGTGCTGAGCAACGGCACCTTCTTCAACAATGGCCAGTTGCCGCGCATCGGCTACCAGCCGGCGCTCGAACTGGAAAACGACCGCGACCGCAAGCGCCACGGCCTGGCGCCGCATGCGCCGATGCGCTCGCCCGGCGACCCGGCCGGGCTGGCGAATAACTCGCTCCGCGTGGACGCCGACTGGATCAGCTTCAATGCCGTCATCAGCACCAGCCCGGACCAGGTGGCGATCGCCCCCGGCACCCTGGAAAAGGAATGGATGTCGGCCGGACGGCGCTACTTCCATTACCGCATGGACAAGCCGATCCTCAATTTCTATGCCTTCCAGTCGGCCCGCTACGAAGTGCGGCACGACCGCTGGCAGGATGTGTCGATCGACGTGTATTACCATCCGGGCCACGACTTCAACGTCGAGCGCATGATCCGCGGGGTCAAGGCCGCCCTGGAATACAACTCGAAGCATTTCAGCCCCTACCAGCACAAGGTGCTGCGCGTGGTCGAATTCCCGCGCTACGGCGCGTATGCGCAGTCGTTCCCGGGCACGGTGCCGTTTTCCGAAAGCATCGGCTTCATCGCGCGGGTCGACGACAACAATCCCAAGGATATCGACTACCCCTTCTACGTGGCGGCCCACGAAGTGGCGCACCAGTGGTGGGGCCACCAGCTGGTGGGCGCGAACACGCGCGGCAGCACGGTGCTGAGCGAAACCTTGTCCGAATATGCGGCGCTGATGGTGATGAAGCAGCAGGTCGGCCCCGAACGCATGCGCCGCTTCCTGCGCTACAACCTGGACAAGTACCTGATGGGACGGGCGCTGGAAACCAAGTACGAGCTGCCGCTGGCGCACAATGAAAACCAGGACTACATCCACTACCGCAAGGGCGCGCTGGCCATGTACTGGCTGCAGGACGTGCTGGGCGAAGACAAGATCAACGCCGTGCTGCACGAGCTGCTGACGCATCACGCCTTCCACGGCGCGCCGTATCCGAGCGTGCTGGCGCTGACCGACGCGCTGCGCCGCGCCACGCCGCCCGAGCATGCCTACCTGATCGACGACCTGTTCGAGCACATCGTCCTGTACGAGAACCGGGCCACGTCCGCCAGCGCGACCAAACGCGCGGACGGCAAGTACGAGGTGACTCTGCGCGCCAGCGCGCTCAAGCTGCGCGCCGGCAAACTTGGAGACGAGACGGAAGCGCCACTGAAAGACGTGATCGAGTTCGGCGTCGACGACAAGGATGGCAAGCCGTTGCTGCGCGAACGGCGCATCGTCGACAGCAATACCGTGAGCGTAACCATGGTCGTGGGCGCGCGACCGTACAAGGCGGGCATCGATCCGGACAACAAGCTGATCGACCGCAAGCCGGGGGACAATATGATCGAGGTGGAGCAGTAGCGCGCTGCCTTGGGCGGGAGGCATCAGTGGTAAACTACCTATCACCAGTGTCTTCCACGTTTCGCAGGAGAACAGGATGAAAACCACGCTGAAAAAAAAGCCACGCGGATCTGTCGCAACGTCGCCATCTGCCATCACCATTTCAATTGAAAATATCGCTGCAGATCGCGAAAATGCTGCAGCGTCACCCGACATTGAACCGCCTTTCCTTACGCCGGAGCAGTTGAAACTCCACCTGGCCCTTACTGCCGAGAACGGATTTTCGATGGAGGCTGCGTTAGCGCGCCTGGTCCAAAAGAAACAGGCAAAAACAAAGTCTTGAGACTTCGCCGATGAAGATCCATTTCGCCAGTGATCTTCATGAGCGACTCGCCTCGTTAGGCGTAGACCAGAGTGAACTCGTCAATGCAATCACAGAATGGAAAAACGATCCCGCCGGGCGACAAACCACGGTTTTCGGCAGAGACGTCGCCAATATGGGCTCCCGACATGTAAGACATGCACATATGGTGCCAGTCAACGACGCGGACAAATTGGCGCTGTGGAAAAAGACCTGGGCAAAGAACAGAAAACACAACAGCAACCAACATCAGCTAAGTGATCGTTACCTGATCTATGCGGACGGCGGCCGCTACGGCTATCTCATTATTGACATCATCAATGATCCCGGAGCCCACAAAGTATGGACAGCCAAATTCACGGCCGTGCGCGACATGTGGGAAGAGATTGCGTCAGACTTCGTTTGCCTCGGCAAAATACCTTAGCCGCACTCACCTCCACTTTTTCCACTCTGTGTGCCCGACGACGCGAGAGCCCGGAAGTTTTGCAACGGACCTGCGCCAAGCTTCTGCATTGCACAGTCCATCGTGACGCACACGAGGGAACAGCCTCCTAACACTTGTACCGGGTCCACCCCGAATCTTGCGCGACAAATATTTCTTTTCGTATAAACTTCCACCTTTTACGTGGAAGATCGCATGCCCAGCGTCAAAACGATGGACCAGACCGGCTTTCGCCGCATCCTCGCCCGCAACGTCGCGTTGCCACTGGCAATCGGCGTGGGCAGCGCCCTCATTTTCGTCGCCGTCATCACCTACCTGCTGTCGGTGCTCAGCATGGTCGAACACAGCGAAAAGGTCATCGGCCACGCCAATGAAGCGGCCAAGCTGTCGGTCGACCAGGAATCCGGCCTGCGCGGCTATTTGCTGAGCAACGACGAAGCCTTCCTCGCCCCCTACACCCTGTCCAAGGCGAAAACCGCCTCGACCATGGAATCGCTGACCAAGCTGGTGGCGGATAATCCGCCCCAGGTCGAGCGCCTGCGCCAGATCATGGCGATGCAGGACCAGTGGACCGAATACGCCAACAGCGCCATCGCGCTGCGGCGCGCCAATAACGACGTCATCACCCTGGTGCGCAGCGGACGAGGCAGGGTCGCTTTCGACGAAATCCGGAAGACGTTCGACGATTTTCTCGCGGTCGAGCAGCGCCTGCTGCAACAGCGTAACGAGTCCGCCCAGAGCGTCACGCGCTGGGGCGTGACCCTGTACCTGCTGGTCAGCCTGGTGCTGTCCGGCCTGCTGGCCTACTTCGGCCGCCGCGAACTGATGCGCCTGTCGGAAGTATTCGGCGACGCCATCGACCAGCACCGTACCCACGGCGAAGCGCTGGAACGACAGGCCTGGCTGCGCAGCGGCCAGACCCGGCTGGCCGAACGCAGCATCGGCCACAACAGCCTTTCCAGCCTTGGCCGCGCCTCCCTCGACTTCATGGCCGAATACACCGGCGCGGCCGTCGCCGCCCTGTACGCGCGCGACGAAGAGGGCAGCCTGCGCCGCGTCGCCGGTTACGGCATGAGCAAGGAAGAACTCCAGCGCGAGATCAGCTACGACGGCGCCGACACCCTGGTCGGCCAGGCGCTGCTGTCCAAACGCGCCATCGTGATGGGCAACCTGCCCGACCACTACCTGAAGGTCAGCTCCGGCATCGGCAGCGGCAGCCCGCGCCACCTGGTCTTGATCCCGGTCGACAATGACGGCGTGGCCAATGGCGTCATCGAATTCGGCTTCCTGAACGAGCCGCGCAAGCGTGACCTGGAATTTCTGGAACTGGTCGCACCGAACATCGGCCGCGCCATCGAAGCGGCCCTGGCGCGCCGCCGCCTGCAGGATGCGCTGGCCGAGACCCAGCAGCTCAATGAAGAACTCCAGGTGCAGCAGGAAGAACTGCGTACCGCCAACGAGGAACTCGAAGAGCAGTCGCGCGTGCTGGAAGAATCGCAGACCATCCTCGAAAACCAGAAGGCGGAGCTGGAACAGACCAACGAACGCCTGGCCGAACAGGCCAACGCGCTCGATGAAAAGAACAGCGCCCTGGGCGTCATCCAGCACGAGCTGGAAGAGCGCGCGCTCGACCTGCAGCGCGCCAGCAAATACAAGTCCGAGTTCCTGGCCAATATGTCGCACGAACTGCGCACGCCCCTCAACAGCTCCCTGATCCTGTCCAAGCTGCTCTCCGAGAACGCCCGGGGCAATCTCGAACCGGAGCAGATCCAGTTCGCCAACACCATCTACGCGGCCGGCAACGACCTGCTCAACCTGATCAACGATATTCTCGACATCTCCAAGGTCGAAGCGGGCAAGCTCGAACTGGCGCCCGAAGACATCGCCCTGTCCGAGCTGACCGACACCATGAACCACACCTTCGGGCCGCTGGCCGGCCAGAAGCAGCTCACCTTTACCGCCGCCGTCGAGGCGGGCGCTCCGCTCACGCTGCACAGCGACGGCCAGCGCCTGCAGCAGATTCTCAAGAACCTGCTGTCGAATGCAATCAAGTTCACCGATGCCGGCCAGGTATCGCTGACCATCGAAGCGCGCCCGGACGGCATGCTGGCTTTTGTGGTGCGCGATTCGGGCATCGGCATCGCGCCCGACCAGCACGCGATCATCTTCGAAGCGTTCCGCCAGGCCGACGGCACCACCAGCCGCCGCTACGGCGGCACTGGCCTGGGCCTGTCGATCTCGCGCGACCTGGCGGCCCTGCTGGGCGGCTCGATCGCGATTGCCAGCTCGCCCGGCAAGGGCAGCACCTTCACCCTGCTGCTGCCGCCCACCCTGCCGGCCGGCACGCCGGGCATGCCCGACGCCGCCACGCCGGCCGCACCGCGCGCCGCCCTGGCGCCGCCGGCGGCGCCGGCATCGGCCCTGCGCGCGCCGGTGTTCGCCGATGACCGCGAGCGCACCGTCGCCGGCGGGCGCACCGTGCTGGTGATCGAAGACGATGTTTCCTTCGCGCGCATCCTGTTCGACCTGGCGCACGAAATGCACTACCGCTGCCTGGTGGCGCACAGCGCCGCCGACGGCCTGCAGGCCGCGGACGACTTCCTGCCCGACGCCATCCTGCTCGACCTGGGACTTCCCGACGGCTCGGGCCTGGACGTGCTGCAAAAGCTCAAGGACAATCCGCGCGCGCGCCACATCCCGGTGCACATCGTCTCGGCCAACGACCGCGCCGAAGCCGCGCTGCAACTGGGCGCGATCGGTTACGTGATCAAGCCGGCCACGCGCGACCGCCTCAAGGAAGTATTCCGCACGCTCGAAGGCAAATTCACCCAGAAGCTCAAACGCGTGCTGCTGGTCGAAGACGACGAGCGCCAGCGCCAGAGCGTGGTCCATCTGATCGACGACGCCGACGTCGAGATCACCGCGGTGGCCACCGGCGGCGAAGCCTTCGCGCTGCTGCAGGCCAGCGTCTACGACTGCATGATCATCGACCTGAAACTGCCCGACATGCAGGGCCACGAACTGCTGCGCAAGATGGCGGCCGAGGAAATCGTCTCGTTCCCGCCGGTGATCGTCTACACCGGCCGCAACCTCACGCGCGCGGAGGAAGCCGAGCTGCTGAAGTATTCGCGCTCGATCATCATCAAGGGCGCGCGTTCGCCCGAACGCCTGCTCGACGAAGTCACCCTGTTCCTGCACAAGGTCGAGTCGCAGATGTCGGCCGAGCGTCAGAGCATGCTCAAAACGGTGCGCAGCCGCGACCGCGTGTTCGATGGCCGCCGCATCCTGCTGGTGGACGACGACGTGCGCAACATCTTCTCGCTCACCAGCGCGCTGGAACAGAAAGGCATCACGGTCGAAGTGGGCCGCAACGGCTTCGAGGCGCTCGAACGGCTCGACCAGATCCCCGATATGGACCTTGTGCTGATGGATGTGATGATGCCGGGGATGGATGGCCTGGAAGCGACGCGCCGCCTGCGCGCCGACCCGCGCTTCGCCAAGCTGCCGGTGATCGCCATCACGGCCAAGGCCATGAAGGATGACCAGGAACAGTGCATGAAAGCCGGTGCGTCGGACTACCTGGCCAAGCCGATCGACCTTGACCGCCTGTACTCCCTGCTGCGCGTCTGGCTGCCGAGCATGGAGCGGCTCTGATGAATGCTCCGGACAGCATCACCATCGAGCTGCGCCTGCTGATGGAGGCGATTTACCTGAAATACAGCTACGACTTCCGCGATTACTCGGGCGCCTCGCAAAAGCGCCGCGTGCTGCACGCGCTGCACCAGATGGACTGCGCCAGCATCTCCGAACTGCAGTCGCGCGTGCTGCACGATCCGGACGCGTTCATGCAGCTGCTGCAGTACCTGACGATTCCGACCAGCGAGATGTTCCGCGACCCCGCCTACTTCCAGGCGCTGCGCGAGCACGTGATGCCGCACCTCTCCACCTACCCCTCGCTGAAGATCTGGATCGCCGGCTGCAGCACCGGCGAGGAAATCTACTCGATGGCGATCTTGCTGAAGGAAGAAGGGCTGCTGGAGCGCTCCATCATCTACGCCACCGACATCAACCCGCATTCGCTCGACCGCGCGCGCAAGGGCGTGTTCGCGCTCGACCGCATGCGCGCCTACACCGCCAGCTACCAGATGGCCGGCGGACGCGCCGCGTTCTCCGACTACTACACGGCCGCCTACGACGGCGCCCTGTTCGACCGCAGCCTGGTGGACAATGTCATCTTCGCCGACCATAGCCTGGCGACCGACAGCGTGTTCTCCGAAACCCACTTAATCAGCTGCCGCAACGTGATGATCTACTTTAACCGCAAGCTGCAGGACCGCGCGCTTGGCCTGTTCCACGAGTCGCTGTGCCATCGCGGCTTTCTTGGCCTGGGCAGCAAGGAGAGCCTCGATTTTTCGGCGCACGCGGACGCTTTCGAACCGCTGGTCAAGTCCGAGCGCGTGTTTCGCAAGGTGGCCCCATGAACGCCGTCCATGACGCGCTGCTGGCCGGGCGCAAGATCGACGCCGTGGTGATCGGCGCCTCGGCCGGCGGCATTGACGCGCTCCTGCGCATTTTGCCGGCGCTACCGCGCAGCTTCGGCTTTTCGGTGACCGTGGTGCTGCACCTGCCGGACGACCGCGACAGCCGCCTGGCCGAAGTTTTCCAGCAGCGCCTGGCGATGCCGGTGCGCCAGGCCGACGACAAAATGCCGCTGGAGGCAGGCACCGTCTATTTCGCCCCGCCCGGCTACCACCTGTCGATAGAACGCGACCTGAGTTTTTCGCTCAGCCAGGAAGACCCGGTGCATTTTTCGCGCCCGGCCATCGACCTGCTGATGGAATCGGCCGCCGACGCCTACGGCAAGCGCCTGGCCGGCATCCTGCTCACCGGCGCCAGCGCCGATGGCGCCGCCGGCATGGCGCGCATTGCCGCCTGCGGCGGCCTGACCGTGGTGCAGGACCCGCTCGACGCCGAGATTGCGACCATGCCCCTGGCCGCGATCCGGCTGCGCGCACCCGACGCAGTGCTGTCCGTGCCCGCCATCGGCGCGCTGATGGCCGCGATGAAGGAGACCCAATGAAGAGCGACCAACAAAAAATCAAGCTCCTGATCGTCGACGACCTGCCCGAGAACCTGCTCGCGCTGAGCAAGATCATCGAACAGGAAGACCGCATCGTCTACCAGGCCAATTCGGGCGAGGCGGCGCTGTCGCTGCTGCTCGAACACGACTTCGCGCTGGCGATCCTCGACGTGATGATGCCCGGGATGGACGGCATCGAACTGGCGGAACTGATGCGCGGCACCGAACGCACGCGCAACGTGCCGATCGTGTTCGTCAGCGCGGCCGGGCGCGAACTCAATTACGCCTTCAAGGGCTACGAGACGGGCGCCGTCGACTTCCTCTACAAGCCGCTCGACATCGCGGCCGTCAAGAGCAAGGTCAATGTGTTCGTGGCCCTGTGCCAGCAGCGCAATGAGGTCAAGCGCCAGGTGGCCGAACTGGAAGAGAGCCGGCGCGAGCTGCGCGCCACCCAGGTCGAACTGGAACGCTCGCTCAAGATGCGCGACGACTTCATGTCGATGGTCGCGCACGAACTGCGCACGCCGCTCAACACCCTGTTCCTGGAAACCCAGTTGCGCGGCATGCAGCTCGACAAGGGCAATATGGCCGTCTTCAACGAAGAGAACATGCGCAAGATGGTGGCGCGCGACGGCCGCCAGATCCAGAGCATGATCCGCCTGATCAACGACATGGTCGATGTCTCGCGCATCCGCAGCGGCAAGCTGTCGATCCGCCCGGCCGAAACCGAGCTGTCGGCCCTGCTGGCGCGCATCGTCAGCGACCTGGCGCAGCGCACCGAGGCGGCCGGCGGCACCATCGAGCTGCACGCGCCGGAGCCGGTGGCGGGCGTGTGGGACGAGTTCCGGGTCGAGCAGATCATCATCAACCTGCTCACCAACGCGCTGCGCTATGGCGGCAGCAAACCCGTGAAAATCAGCCTGGATGCGCGCGACGGCTACGCCATCATCGTGGTGCGCGACCAGGGCGTGGGCATCGCGCCCGAAGACCAGCTGCGCATCTTCGCGCCGTTCGAGCGGGCCGGCACCAAGGACGTGCGCGAGGGCCTCGGCCTCGGCTTGTACATTGCGCGCCAGCTGGCCGAGTCGCATGACGGCACGCTCGAGGTCGAGAGCGCGCCGAACCAGGGTGCGGCCTTCCGCCTTACCCTGCCATTGAGCGGATCGCACGCATGAACGCGCGCCGATTCGTACTGCGCGGGGTTGGCGCCATGGCGCTGTTCGCGTGCATCGGACGCGCCGCCGCATCGCGCCACGAAGCGAGCTACGGCCAGCACGGCATGGTCTTGTTCGGCGGCGCCGATGGCCTGTATGCCTCGCACCTGCCGATGATGCATGCGCCGCACGACCGCCAAGTGATCCTGCAAATCCACTTGGCCGATAAGGCGCTCGATGCGGCGCTGCGGCGCCGGCTCGATGGTAAAACCGCGCTGTGGACCATCGCTCCCGAGAACTTTGAACTGGACCGGCTGGCGCCGGACAGCGCCAACCCGCTGCGCGCCTTCAAGGCCGACCTGGTGCAGGGCCACTTCGAGCGTGGCGGCGTTACCCGGCACAAAGGGACATCGATCGTGGTCGACAAGGTTCTGCAGTTCCGGCCCCTGCTGCCCCGCTTCGCGGCCAGCACCACGGCGCGCTACCTGCAGGTGGGCGGCGGCGCCGCGCGCTTCCTGGTCAAGCAGATCGACAGCCGGCCCGACTTCGACCATATCGTCGCGTTCAGCACACGCCCCGACGCGCCCACCGATCCGGTCGAGGTGCCGAAAAAGGCGCTTGAGGAAACGACGGCCGCCGTCCTGGCGCGCCAGCTGATTGGCGCCCGCATCATCGGCACCATCTACTTCGACAAGGCCGACCTGACATGACGGTGCCGCGCGAGTACGTCGGCCTGTGGCGGCGCGAAGGCATCTGGCGCAGCGACGGCAGCAGCGATACCACGACACTGGTGCTGTGGTTCCAGTCGGCGCGCTGGCACATCGACTCGCGCGGCTTTGCCGGTACCACCGTGGTGGAAGGGGCGCGCTGCGAATGGCATCCAAAGATCGCCTTTCCCGCGCTCGGTCCCGGTATCGACGCAGGCATCATGCGCTTTGAAGGCGCGGACAAGGTCGAAGAAATTGGCGTTGATGGCAGCTACCGCGAGCTGTGGGTGCGCATCGATGCCGGCCCGGTGCGCGCGCAGCGATTGGAGCGCGATGATGGCGCGCTGGCCTGGCTGATGACAGGCGCCGGATGGATCGCGTGGACGCACGGCCATCCCGGCGACATGGCGCAATTCAGCATCGCCCGGGGCGAGGCGGCGGCGCTGCCGCCGGCGGCCGGAAGCGGCTGGCACCTGAGCGCCACCGACGACTAGGCCGGCGGCTCGGCGTCGATAAAGCGGCGCACCAGTTGCGCAGCCATCGGCGCCGCGTACCCCATCGGCATGCTGGCCGGCGCCGCGCTGGCCAGCTGGAAGGTCCCCTCCATCATGGCCAGCAGGGCCGCAGCCAGCGCGTGCGCGTTGGCCGTAATTTTCCCCTGTGCGGCCAGGCTGGCCGAGAGCAGCTCGCGCAGCAGCGCCATTTCGGTATCGACCGCGTGCTGGTAGGCCGCGCGCACCTCGGGCTGGCGCACCGCTTCGGCACCGATCACCACCCAGGCCGCGACGGCGCCCGGATCGGCGCCCTCCCCCAAACCAAGACGCGCGTCGATGTAGGCTTTCAGACGCTGGTCGGCGTCAAGCGTGTTCTGCGCCAACGCAAGGTAGCGCTGCTGCGCCGCCGCGGCCAGCGCCTTGACCAGCGCCAGCAAGATGTCGGCTTTGCTGTGAAAATGATAGTGCAGCAGGCCGGGAGTGAGATCCGCGCGCCGGGCAATGAGCACGATGGTGGCCTTTTCATAGCCATGCTCGGCCATCGTGTCCAGCAAGGCTTGCACGATCTGCGCGCGGCGCTGTTCCGAATTGGGCTTTCTCGACATGCGTGAATCACTTAAATTGGTTGAATGACCAAATTATACTTGTTTTCCCTGGCGTCTTTCGCTAACCTGACAATATTGGATGAGCAACCAAACAATTGAACGGGCTACAAGATGAGCTTCACTCCCCCCAAGATATTGGTACTGACCGGCGGGATCGGCAGCGGCAAGTCGACCTTCGCGCGCGCCTTTGAAGCGCTCGGTGTGCCGTGCATCGACGCCGATGCGCTCGCGCGCACGGTGCACCAGGACCCGGCGCATCCGGCCACGATGCAAATCGCGCGCGCATTCCCGCATGCGATGGCGCCCGATGGCAGCCTGGCGCGCGGCACCTTGCGCAGCGTGTTCGCGCCGGACCCGGCCGCCAATGAAACATTGAAGCGCATCCTGCGCCCGGCCGTGCTGGCGCTGGCAAACGACTGGACGCGCAGCCAGCAGGCGACTTATGTGGTGTGGGAGTCGGCGCTGGCGATGGACCAGGCCCTGCCGGCGGCGCGCGTGCTGGTGGTCGATACATCGGACCAGAACCGGGCGGCGCGCATCGCCCTGCGCAATCCCGACTGGAGCGGCGCGCAGGTGGCCAGCATCATCGCCATGCAGCTGCCGCGCGCCGATTATCTGGCGCGTGCCGACGACGTGGTGGAGAACGACGGCACGCTGGACGACGTGCGCGCCCTCACCTTGCAACTGCATCACCGATACACCGACCTGTGGAGCTGAACCTTGAAAAAAATCGCATTCTCCGGCACGCTCGACCCGATCACCAACGGCCATTTGTGGGTGATCGGCGAAGCGCGCGAACTGGCTGACGAAGTCGTTGTGCTGATCTCTGAAAACCCGTTCAAGAAGCCGCAGTTCCATGCCGCCTCGCGCAAGGAGATTGTCGAACGCAGCGTGGCCGCGCAGGGCTGGACCAATGTCAGCGTGGTGCTGGTGCGCGGCGACTACACGGCGCGCGCGGCCAAGCGGCTGGGCATCGACTTCCTGATTCGCGGCATCCGCAACACATCCGACTTCGATTACGAAAACCTGATCCAGCAAGCCAATGTCGATGTGCTGCACGGCGCGAAAACGCTGTTCGTGATGCCGCCGCGCGATCTGGGATCGGTCAGTTCGAGTTTCGTGCGCGGGTTGCAGGGACCGGTCGGCTGGCACTGGACCACGCGCCAGTTCATGCCGGCGCCGGCCTACGCCGCGTGGATTCTCGACTGGCTGCGCAAGGACTGGGACAGCCTGTGGCCGGCCGAAGACGCCAACGCCGCAGCCTGGTTCGCGCGGCTGACCAGCGAGAGCGCCTACGGCTCTTGCCAGCGGCCGTATCACAACCTCGATCATCTGGTGCACGGGCTGACCGAAATCACCGTGTGGGCGGCCAACGCCGGCGCCAGCGCGGCGCAGATGGCGATGCTCAAGAAAGCGTTCTGGTTCCACGACGCGGTGTACGGCGGCGGCACGGGGACAGGATCGAACGAGGAACAGAGTGCGCAGCTGTGGCTCGCATCAAACCTCGACAGCGGCGCGGCGGCGAACGAGGTGGCCAGCCTGATTCGCGCCACCGAGCATCTGGCGCCGGTGTCGCTGCGCCATGCGCTGCAGGATGTGATGCAGGGCGTGGACCTGGCGATCCTGGGCCAGGCCGCGGATGTTTACGACGGCTATGCGCGCTCGGTGCGGGCCGAGTACAAGCACGTCGAGGAGGCGGATTACCTGGCCGGCCGCGAACGCATCCTGGTGCACTTTCAAGCGCAAGCCAAGGCGGGCACGCTGTACCCGAATGGATATTTCGCGGATCTGTACAACGAGCGCGCGCGCGAAAACCTGGCGCGCGAACTGGAAATGCTGCGCGAGCGTCAATCGTTTGCGGGCGAGTGCCCATGATGGGAGGCTATGTGTGACAGCACCCGTTTGAAAATGGGCGTGCTCGCACTCAGCGCCGTTTCCGGCGCACATTAGCTGCAAATGAGCTTGCAATCGAGAGCACTGGCCCGCATTCCATGCTGATGTGCTCGCACTAAATACAAACAGCAAAGGGCAGCGGATTTGCCCCGTTTTGGTCGAGATCTGTCGGTGATAATGTCTCAAATATGCAGAAACAACCCTTGTGATACGCAAAAATCGTCTCAATGGCAACGCCTCGCATAGGTACACCTGTACGGTACAATCGTCTCCAGGCAACTTCCGCCTTCGGCCAAGATCCGACGTTCAACGATTTTTCCAAAATAGGAAACACTATGACCCCAGAAGTTAAATACGAACGAATTGGGAAGTTCGTTTACGGTTCGTGCAGGCATGGCGGGGATATTACCGACGTCTACAATTGGATGGCAGATGAGCTTGGCCTGACACGTCCCAACAAGGACGATGAGGATGGCATAGATGGGTTGCAAGCTGGTTATTTTAATAAATACGTGAGCGACGATCAATTTTCAGAGAGCCATCAGCGCTTCATGAAAATAATGGGTATGCGCGAAGTCTGAGCCTATCATATTAACCATGGGGCGCTTTGCCCGAAAACGGCCGACATCGGACATCCTCAACGGTCGAGTACAATCGGCAGAAGTCGGCCAGGAGCAGTCAGTCAACTGTGGCGCCTTGATCGGACTGCACTTAATCGACCACAACCGGTAAAGGGTTTAAACAAGTGCATAGCCAATGAGTTTTTGTCCATGACGAATTTTTTGTTTCGTCCACCACACTGATCACCAAACCTTTGAGAAACTTTGACCCCCAACCCAACTACAGCTTTGCCCAGATGGCCACGATCGCGGGGGCCAATTTCACACTTGGTGTGTTAATAGCTACACTCTCGCATAATTCCGATTCCAACCTCCCGGATTTGTCGACACTGGCGACGGCCCATGGGCGCGTCGCGGAGGTTAGCCCGGGAAAAATTGGTGTTAAGTTTAAACTCTTTGGACGCGACGAAACATTCAACTATCCAACGATTGCTCGAGGAAACATCATCGTAGATCCGGCTTTACGCGGCGCGGGAAATCAGGAGGTTACTGTGGGGTATGAGCATACGCCAGACATGCCACTGGTAGGGGGCGCCACCCACACGGTATGGCAACTCGACGTTGGTGGTAAAAGAATCTGTTCATTCTCAAAAACCCGCGCGGGTTTCCGTTCAAATGGGGAACTCGGTGTCTGGGTGGGAGGTTTTCTTGCACTCTGCGGCGCTTACCTGTCTGTTTTGGCGTGGCGAGCACGATAGCGCTGGAGTCTATGAGGCATCAAAACATCTGCGCTTGGAGCGCCGGCGACTAACCGCAAATGTCCGCAATGGGGCGAAAGGTACCGATGGCCGCAGTTCTGCGACCGTCCGCCTCGACCATCTGGCTTTCCGTCAATGTTGCGCGTATGATAGTTCGGTCCTGGCGCCTGCAACTGATGACGGCATGGCCGTGACCGTGCGCAACCAGACACTACGCTGCAAATTATGAGCGCTGTGGCAATCCAAATGGCTACCAATTTGGTCGAGTCGGACGGCCGGTACACGACGAGTATTATGTTTCATTTTTCGGGCGGCCGCCGCTCACCAAAAAGTTAAGCCTCAGGATCATCGATATGCGCATTGAATTCGACTTAAAATTCCGCGATTATTTGCTGTTCAATGCTATACACCAACTCATGTCGATTCCAGTGCAGATCTTCTACATATGTGGCGCGGCGTTGATTTTCTTTATGCCAAGCGACGGAGACACCTTGCCGGTCCGAACACTTTCCTCAGTTATCGTATATTTCGCAATGTGGATGGTTCAGTTGCTTTTTAATGTAATTTATCTCTTTTCGTCCAGAAATGGCACGCTATTTACGAGAAGAACCATTGAAATACAAGATGATGCTTTTTTTGAGGAAACTCGCTTCAACAAGTCCTACCACTACTGGCCAGGCATTCTTAAGGTGGTCAAACGACTTGGATATGTTGCCGTGTACGTTAATGCGCACGCTGCCCACATAATTCCTGCTCGTGCATTTTTAAATGTTGACCAACGTGCTCAATTTGTAGCCACCGTAAGAAATAAGCTTCTTTTGGTTGGCAATAAGACCGCTTAAAAGTTCCGTCGAGTCGGACGTGCCGGATGTGGCGCTGGTGGTTGTTTAATTTTCTGGCGGCACGCAGCTCGCGTCAATGTTGACCTACCTCTGGGCGTCCGCTATGGGCGGCAGCTGCCGAGATCGGACCGTGCTGCAGCCGTCGAGTACAATCGGCAGATGTCGGCCAGGAGCGGTCGTTCAACCTTATTTACCTTTTCAAACAGGAACTACAAATGGGACTTTTCGGATTTGGCAAGAAGCCTCTGCCGATGGACCGCTATGCTGGGAAACCGTTTCTTAAGCTGGTCGATTCCTTCGTATTGAAATGTATTGATGAGCTCGATCCATCACAGGAAGCGCTTCTTGTAGCAATGACTCCTAAATTTCGAGAATCTTTTTCGACCGCTGGTTCCTGGGGGGACATCGTGATCGACCAACTCCACTTTCCGGTGGATATCCGGGATTCCATCAATGTGATGTGGACTAGGAATCAGGAAATTGCTAAACAAGGTGGTACGACGCTCGCTCCAATGCAGTTTGTCGAAATGTTCGTCGCCAGGAACGTTGAGGATTCCTAAAGTTCTATGGCGCCGACGCTGTTTGGCAATGACCGGTTTGGGGCGACAGCACCCCCTTCGCGCAGACCGAAAAGGGAGGTACCGATACGGGCCGTCATTTGCAGTTAGCGTGGCCGGCGGCCATGGAATGCGAGCCGGCGCCATCGATAGCAAGCTCATTTGTAGATAGTGTGAGCACGGACCTGCCTTCGTCTGCAGTAAATTCGAACCGAAATCGGCGTCGAATGCGAGCACGGTCGATCTGAAACGCCAGCCGCTACAGCTATGGGGCCGGAAGCACGGCCGTGGAATACGGTGCCAGCACGCGCCAGCCCAGGGAGAGGTACAGCGCGCGTCCGGCCTCGGTGGCGACGAGCAGGCGCTCTGTCGTTCCGGCTTGTTCGGCCACAGTGTCGAGCGCGATCATTAGCGCGCGGGCAAGGCCCTTTCTGCGATGAGACTCGACGGTTTCGATGCGGTCGAATACGGCGGTTCCATGGCTCAGCGCCACGCGCCCTATTGCCGCCGTCTGCCCCGCCGCGTCAAGCAGGCGGATAAGGGATGCCCCATTTTCCTCTTCCATTCTGGCCGTGTAGCCTGCTGGCGATGCGGCTGATGCAGATATCGGCGTGGACAGGTACATAAGATAGTGGGGAGCTTCGATCGTCCAGCGGTCGGGAAGCGCGCGGCGCATGTGATCGGGATCGACCGGTGCCTTCAGATAGACGAAGGGCTCGTGGATGCGCGATGCACATTCTTGAAGCGCTTCACCTGCATCCGCAAAGACGTGACGGCGCAACTGGTCGGGCCGACCGACGTCCACTGCCAATCCTCCCCCGTGGTGTCTGGGAAGCGGCACTCCGCGCGCCAGGCTCCAGCCAGTCAGCCAGCGTTCAAGAAGGCTCAAATCGACGTTCATGAATTGCGTCTCCAACATGGTGATGGTGCCAGTACAGCACGACGCTTCCCGTCCGACTTACGTTCCAGTAGACGGGCGCGGAAGAACAGGAGGTGGTCACAAACTGTGACCACCTCAAAAAACTGAAATTGACAAACGAATACGGGCCCGGCCATAAAAGCCGCAACGCGGTTTCTACAGACGGGCCCGTATCTGGATGCCAGCCCTGGCACCAGGCGGTACAGCGGATTATTCTTCCGCAACAACTTTCTTGACGGCGGCTTTTTTCGCTGCCGGCTTCTTGGCGGCAGCCTTCTTGGCCGGCGCTTTTTTAGCCGCCGCTTTCTTGGCCGGTGCGGCTTTCTTCGCCGTGGCCGGTGCCGCCTCGTCGCCCTCGGGATCGGCTACCGCAGCTGCCTTGCCCTTGGCCGGCGCCTTGGCCTTGCGCTCCTCGAACTCGAAGCTGATCTTGCCATCCTTGCCCTTGACCAGGAAAGCCTTGAACGGACGACGCGTACGCTGCGATACAAATCCCGGCATCAGATCGGTCTTGCCATCGTTGAGCAGCTTGACCATTTGCTCAGGCAAAATTTCCTGCTGCAAGATGATGCGTCCGCTGCGGAAGTCGCAGGTCTTCGGCTTGGCCACGCTGTGCTCGCACACATACGCCAAGCCCATCTCGAATACGCCGGCGGCGCATTTCGGGCACGGTCCGAGCGCGGTCTGGCCGGTGAAGTCGACGCCTTCGCCATCTTCGCCGCCTTCATCGTTCTGGCCGAAATCGAACTCCAGCTTGCAATTCTTGATATCTTCATCGCGCACGATGCGCAGAATCGCGGCAAACGGACGCCCCATCTTCGAGCGGAAGCCCTGCATCGGGCCGATCGTGCGTTTTTCCAGCAACTCTTCAACTTCGGCGATCTCGAACTGGCGGCTGCCAGGCGTCTTGCTCATGTTGAATTCGCACTTGGTGCAGGCGAAACGGCGATAGTTTTCCTTGACCACGCCGCCGCAGTTCGGGCACGGCGTGTGCAAGGTCGCGTAGTCGCCGGGAATGGTGTCGTTGTTGTACTCCTTGGCGCGCTTGACGATGATCTGGGTCATCTGGGCAATTTCACGCATGAACTCGTCACGCGAAATCTTGCCCTTCTCCATTTGCGACAGCTTGTATTCCCATTCGCCCGTCAGTTCCGGCGCGGTCAGTTCGTTCACGCCGAGGCCGCGGAGCAAAGTCATCAGTTGCGATGCCTTGGCGGTCGGAATCAGTTCGCGCCCTTCGCGCAGCAGGTAGCGCTCGCCCAGCAAGCCTTCGATGATGGCCGCGCGCGTCGCTGGCGTGCCTAGGCCCTTGCCGGCCATGGCGTCGCGCAGTTCATCGTCGTCGATCAGCTTGCCGGCGCCTTCCATGGCCGACAGCAGGGTCGCTTCCGAATAGCGCGCGGGCGGCTTGGTGACCAGGGCGTTCGGGCTGACTTTTTCGGTCTGCACTTTTTCACCCTTGGCCACGGGAACCAGGTTGCCGCCGGTGTTGTCGTCCTTGTCGCTGTCGGTCGACGCTTCCTTGCCGTAGATCGCCAGCCAGCCCGGATTGGTCATGACCTTGCCTTCAGTCTTGAACTGGTGGCCGGACACTTCGGTAAAGCGGGTGGTGACCTGGAATTCCGCAGGCGGGAAGAACACGGCCATGAAACGGCGCGTGACCAGGTCGTACAGCTTCTGTTCCGGCTCCGACAGATTCTTCGGCGCCAGCGTGGTCGGGATGATCGCGAAGTGATCCGAGATCTTGGTGTTGTCGAAGATGCGCTTGTTCGGCTTGACCCAGCCCTTGTCGGTGATCTGCTTGGCGAACTGGTGGTAGTTATTGTTTTCCGCCAGGCTCACCATGGTGTCCTTGACGGTGTTGATGTAGTCTTCCGGCAGATGGCGCGAATCGGTACGCGGGTACGTCAGCACCTTGTGCTTTTCATACAGCGCCTGGGCCAGGCCGAGCGTGTTCTTGGCCGAAAAGCCGAAACGGCCGTTGGCTTCGCGCTGCAGGCTGGTCAGGTCGAACAGGGCCGGCGCCATCGAGGTGGTCGGCTTCGATTCTTCCGTTACATTGCCCTGGCGGCCCTTGCAAGCCATGGCGATGCTGTCGGCCGCTGCCTTGCTCCACAGGCGCTCGGGGCGCTTCTCGGGGTCGTTCTCGTCCTTCTTGAAGGACTGGTCGAGCCAGCGCCCTTCGTACACGCCGGCGGCGCACACGAACTCGGCGCGCACTTCCCAGTAATCGCGCGAGATGAATTTCTTGATCTTGTCTTCGCGCTCGACCACGATCGACAGGGTCGGCGTTTGCACGCGGCCCACGGTGGTCAGGTAGAAGCCGCCTTCCTTGGAGTTGAAGGCGGTCATGGCGCGGGTGCCGTTGATGCCGATCAGCCAGTCCGCTTCCGAACGGCAGCGCGCGGCGTCGGCCAGCGGCAGCATTTCTTCGTCGCTGCGCAGTTGCGTGAAGCCGTCGCGGATCGCGCCCGGCGTCATCGATTGCAGCCACAGGCGCTTGATCGGCTGCTTGGCCTTGGCGTTCTGCGCGATCAGGCGGAAAATCAGCTCGCCTTCGCGCCCGGCATCGCATGCGTTGATCAGTTGGGTGACATCCTTGCGCTTGATCAGCTTGTTCAAGACCTTGAGGCGTGCTTCGGTCTTGGCGATCGGGTTGAGCGCGAAATACGGGGGAATCATGGGCAGGTGGGCAAAGCTCCACTTGCCGCGCTTGACGTCGTGCTCTTCCGGCACCGCGATTTCCAGCAGGTGGCCGACAGCCGACGACAGGACATATTCGTCCGATTCGAAGTACTCATCGTGCTTGGTGAAGCCGCCCAGCGTCTTGGCGATATCGTTCGCGACGGAGGGCTTCTCGGCGATGATGAGGGTTTTGGTCATAGGTTTTCTCGTCGTACTATATTAAGTGGTTCGGCCCGCGCATCATACATGCTTGGCCGCAGCAGGCGGCATTTTGCCGGCCTGATATCGAAATTGTAACAATCCGATAGAGCGGCCAATGATAAGCGGGTTGTCGGGAAATCCGCAAGTAGCCACTGCATGCCAAAGCGCACAATCTTGCCGGCAGCGGGAGAAAAGCGTTGCGTGGACGGGAAAACGGGAACGCCGCCGGGCTTGCGCGGGCGGCGCCGGCCGGACTCAATGCAGCAGGCGGGGAGCCTGCTCGTCGTCGGAGCCGAACAGGTCGTCGAACATCAGCGCGTCCGGTTCCTTGCCCTGGCTCCACAGCAGCATCAGCACGATGATCTTGAGCTTGCCCAGGCCCACGGGCGACTCTTCCAGCGCCAGCGCGCGCTCGATGACGATTTCGCGCTGCACAGGGCTGAGCACGCTCGCGCTTTCGAGGAACTGGATGAAGCCGACCGCGGCACTGCCGAGCGCATCGTATTCTTGCTGCACGTAAAAGCGGGTGCCGCTGGAGGTGAACGACAGATTGGTCTCGTCGCCCGCCATTTCGGTCAGGTCGGTCAGCCACACGAGTGCTTCCGAGATCTCGACATCGTCGAAACCGACAGCGGACAGTTTACGCGCCAGCGCGGCCGGCTCGGGGCAGGCATCGGGGCGGTAGTACGTCTCGTAAAGGTAGACAAGGATATCGAACATGGCTCTACTCTATCAGTTAAGCTCGCTTGGGCACAAGCCCCGTCCGTGCGCCCCTTGCGCGGTTTCTTACCGCTTTACGCGCTGGAACAATCCGCCCGGCAATCGTTCAAGATGACCGGCAAGTTCCAGTGCCAGCAGCTGGCCCGCCAGCGTGCCCGGGTCGCTGCCGGTCAGCGCGGCCAGCGCATCGGCGCCGCTCGGTTCGTACGCCAGCGCGTCGAGCAGCGCCAGCTGGCCGGCGTCGCGGATGGCCGTCTCCGGCGCCGCCACGTCCAGGGTGGCCAGCGGCGCGACCTGCAATGGAATCAGGATGTCGTCGACGCAGTCGACCAGGGTGGCGCCGTCGCGGATCAGGCTATGGCAGCCCTTGGACAGCGGAGAATGGATCGAACCGGGAATGGCGAACACGTCGCGCCCCTGCTCGGCCGCCAGCCTGGCGGTGATCAGCGAACCCGAGCCGGCGGCGGCCTCGACCACCAGCACGGCGCAGCACATGCCGCTGATCAGGCGATTTCGGCGCGGGAAGTTGCCGGGCGAAGGGCCGGTGCCGAGTGGGTACTCACTGACGATGCAACCTTCTTCGGCGATGCGTCTGGCCAGCTCTTCATTGCGGCGCGGATAAATGCGGTCGGCCCCGGTGCCGGTCACGGCCACGGTCGAGCCCGGACCGCGCAAGCCGCCATCGTGGGCGGCGGCATCGATGCCCAGCGCCAGCCCGGACACAATGGTCAGGCCGGCGCCGCTGAGCGCACTGGCGAAGGCGCGCGCATTGGCCGCGCCCTGCCCGGTGGCATTGCGGCTGCCGACCACGGCCACCGCCGGCGCCGACAGCAGCGCGACGCGGCCGGCGGCGTACAGCAGCAGGGGCGGCATGGCCAGTTCGCGCAGCAGCGGCGGGAAAGCGGGATCGTCGGGCGTGAGAAGATGGTGATCGGGCTGGGCCAGCCAGTCGTGCACGGTGTCGAGGTAGGCGGCGCAAGCGTGCGGCATGGGCTCGCACAGGGCGCGCGCAACGCTGTCGGAGACAAGCTCGCGCAAGGAAAGATGGGAGGCGGAAAAGATGGACTGCGGGGTGCCGAAGCGGGAAAGCAGACGGTGCGCCGTACCGGGCCCCACGCCCGGGGTCTGCTCCAGGCGTACCCAGGCAGCCAGGCGTTCGGCCTGGCTGACGGGATGGGCGGGGTCCGTGTCTTGCACGGCGGTTTTACTCCGGTGATCTGGCCACGTCGCCGACTTCCACCGGCTCGGTTACCTGCATGATCAAGCCGTACGACACGCGCTTGAACGTGCGGAAGATGAACAGGGTGCCGGACTGTTCGTCAGGCAGCTTGATCGTCGGTTTCGTGGTACGAAGGATGCCCGTTTTTGCGGCACCCGGGTCGACCACACGTTTGCCCAGATTGTACAGCTGGAGAACGGTGCCGACATCGACGCCGTCAAGCGTGCCGCGGTTAATGCTGACCACCTGGTTCTGGCCGGCATGGGTCACGCCCGAATACACGCCCATGACGCGCGCGTCGACCTTTTGATCGGGCGGGTGCGGCATATAGTTGCGCATGACGGTCGGCGGCGCCGGAATCAGCAGGTCGCCCACGCCGATTTCCTGCTTGGACGTGGCGACCATGAAGGTGTGCACGTCGACGCCCGGCTTGGCTTCGGCAAACAGCTTGGCCGTGCCCAGGTACACCGCTTCATAAGCGACCAGCTTGCCGTTTTCCGGATCCTTGAGCGGAGTGCCCGGACGGAACACCTGGAACGAGCTGCCACCCTTGAGGTTGCCGCGAACGTAAATCTTGTCGTCCTTGCCGAGGTAGACATGGCCTTCCTGGGCTGCGGCGATGCGCGGCGAGCCCTTGAGCTCGTCGGCGTCGACGATCAGCGGCTGCGACAGGAACGGCTCGATCACGCCCGACGGAATGGCCTGGATCGCATCCTTGCCCAAGCCTTCGGTACGCACCTGGGGCGACAGGCGCAGCACGCCATTGGCGCTGCCCGAGCCATCGCCGCTACCCGGACGGGACAACGACAAGCGGTTGTTTTTGCGGTCGAAGTAGATCACCTGCCCCGGATAAATCCAGTGCGGGTTGCGGATCTCTTCCTTGTTCAGTCCCCATACCTGGGGCCAGCACCATGGGTGCTCCAGAAACTTGCCGGAAATATCCCACAAGGTGTCGCCCTTGACCACCAGATGCTGGTCAGGGGCATTGGGCCGGAATTCGCAGGTGGCCGCTTGGGTCGGGGCTGCGAGCAGTCCCGCAAAAAGCGCCACAACCGCTACGCGGACGCCGACTGTGCTAAAATTTTTCATTGAGATGTCCGTAAAGTGCGGCATTAACACGGAATTGCTAGCTGGACACGTCACCTTGCCAGCCACAGCGCAAGAGACAGCGCGATTTAACGCTACCCTATCGACGATATCGATGATAAGGCTTGCCGAACTGGATCAAATTCTGCACATAAATCCTTGAACTAGCAAGAAAAACCATGCTCAACCCAGTTGTGGGTCTGTTGTGTTTTTGTTGTGTTTTAGAATCTTATGCGTATGAGCACTTGAAATTATCACCGAATTGTTATCGAAATTACTAGACCTATGGCAATACTGAATATTCTCCGCTACCCTGACGCGCGCCTCCACAAGGTGGCCAAGCCGGTCACCGAATTCGGCGAGCGCATCACCAAACTGGTGGCCGACATGGCCGAGACCATGTACGACGCGCCCGGCGTGGGCCTGGCCGCAAGCCAGGTTGACGTGCATGAGCAACTGATCATCGTCGATACGTCCGAGACCAAGGACGACCTGCGCGTGTTCATCAATCCCAAGATCGTTTGGGCAAGCGCTGAGAAGCAGGTTTACGATGAAGGCTGCCTGTCGGTGCCAGGCATCTACGACGGTGTGGAGCGCCCTGCCCAGATCAAGGTCAGCGCGCTCGATGCCGAAGGCAAGCCGTTCGAGCTGAGCGCGGATGGCTTGATGGCTGTGTGCATCCAGCACGAAATGGACCATTTGATGGGCAAGGTGTTCGTGGAATACCTGTCGCCGCTCAAGCGCAACCGGATCAAGGCCAAGATGCTCAAGGAAGAGCGCGGGATGGAACGCGAAGCGGCGCTGCGGGCGTCGGGTCGCCGGCACTGATTGCAGGCTGGCGGCAGGCTGCTGGTACGCTGTCGGTACCAGTTGACAGACCGTTAGTCATCCGCCGGCGCACGGCGCCCGTCGCCCGTCACACGTAAAACCGTCGTTCCCGCGAAGGCGGGAACCCAAGTTACCAGCGCAGTCGAGAACTGAGCAACGGACTTGGGTTCCCGCCTTCGCGGGAACGACGGCTTTTAGCGTTGCTGCAGGTTTTTAGTGTTACTGCCGGTTTTTAGCGTCGCTGCCGGTTTTTAGCGTCGCTGCCGGTTTTTAGCGTTACCGCCTGTTATAGCGTTGCGATCCACATACAGTCGCTTTGTACTTTGAACTGTTTTAACCCAGGAATCCCATGAAAATCATCTTTGCCGGCACGCCGGAGTTCGCCGCCGTCGCCCTCCAGGCCCTCCATGTTGCCGGCTTCGAGATTCCACTCGTCCTGACCCAGCCCGACCGCCCCGCCGGCCGCGGCATGCAGATGCATGCCTCCGCCGTCAAGCAATTCGCCCTGGCCCACGACATCGAGGTCCTGCAGCCGCTCTCCCTGCGCCTCGACAGCAAGGACCCCGAACGCGCCGCCCAGGCCGCCGCGGCCCACGCGCGCCTGCTGGCCACCGACTATGACGTGATGGTGGTCGCCGCCTACGGCCTGATCCTGCCGCGCAGCACCCTCGACATCAAGCCCTGCATCAACATCCACGGCTCCCTGCTGCCGCGCTGGCGCGGCGCCGCGCCGATCCACCGCGCCATCGAAACGGGCGACCTTGAAACCGGCGTGACCATCATGGAAATGGAAGAAGGCCTCGACACCGGCCCCATGCTGCTCATGGAACGGGTGCCGATCCTGCCGGGCGACACCACCGCCAGCCTGCACGACACCCTGGCGGCGCTGGGCGCACGCATGATCGTGGACGCCCTGCGCGCGCGCGCGGCCGGCACCCTGCACCCGGTGCCCCAGCCCGACGCGGGCGTGACCTACGCGGCCAAGATCGGCAAGGAGGAAGCCGCACTCGATTTCTCCCTGTCCTCGGCCGAACTGGGCCGCAAGATCCGCGCCTTCAACCCCTTCCCCGGCGCCCACGCCGAGGTCAATGGGGTGGTCATCAAGATCTGGGGCGCCGAAGCGCTCGACGCCGGCAGCGACGCCGCTCCCGGCCGGATCCTGGCCGCCGATGCCCAGCACGGCATCGTTGTCGCCTGCAAACATGGCACCCTGCGCCTGACGGAACTGCAAAAACCCGGCGGCAAGCGTCTGCCTGCGGCCGAGTTTCTCAAGGGATTCCCTCTGGAAGGGCTCAGCCTCGACTGAGTCCTTCCGCCAGCTTACTGAGCCGCGTCGCGCTCAGCCTGCTGCGCTTCCATATATTCACGCAGGATCTGGTTGATGCGGGTCTGGTAGCCTGGACCTGCGGCTTTGAACCATTTCAGCATGTCGACGTCGAGGCGGATCGTGACGATCTGCTTGAGCGGCGCGGCAACTGGCGGGCGCTGCACGGTGCTGGCGTCACCCTGCTGCATGGATACTGGCTCGGACCAGCTGGTTTGAAAATCATCGTTCATTTATGTATTCCCCGTAAAGACGCACTGCGGCGTCATCGGAGCGATTGTCGTTTGCCCATGTAACGTAAAGATTGCAGACACGCTACATTTTGTATCATCTTGTATCAAGCCGGTATTTAAATACAAAACGATACAAAGCGAACTGATCATTAAGCCTCCAAAAAACCAAAAGGGCACGATGACGTATAATTTTAGACCCGGTCCCGGCCGGCTCCTGACCCGCCCAACGAAAGCACACCCATGACTACCGCCCATCCCGCCATGTCCAAGACTGAAACCCGGCTGCGCGACATCCTGTCGCGCCGGATCATGATTCTCGATGGCGCGATGGGCACCATCATCCAGCAGTACAAACTCGATGAAACGGCCTACCGCGGCGGTCCCGATGGCCGCTTCGCGAGCTTTGCCGCCCCGGCCGGAAGCGGCGCGCGCGAGCTGTTCGTCAAGGGCAACAACGAATTGCTGACCCTGACCCAGCCGCACATCATCCAGGAAATCCACGAGCGCTACCTGGCCGCCGGCGCCGACCTGATCGAAACGAACACCTTCGGCGCCACCACCATCGCCCAGGACGACTATCACATGGGCCACCTGGCCTACGAGATGAACGTGGCCGCCGCCAAACTGGCGCGCGCCGCCTGCGACAAGTACAGCACCCCGGACAAGCCGCGTTTCGTCGCCGGCGCGCTCGGACCGACCCCGAAAACGGCCTCGATCTCGCCCGACGTGAACGACCCGGCCGCGCGCAACGTGACGTTCGACCAGCTGGTCGCCGCCTACCACCAGCAGGTGGGCGGCCTGGTCGAAGGCGGCTCCGACGTGCTGCTGGTCGAAACCATCTTCGATACCCTGAACTGCAAGGCGGCGCTGTTCGCGATCGACCTGTATTTCACCGAACACCCGGCCCTCGAACGCTTGCCGATCATGATTTCCGGGACCGTCACCGACGCGTCGGGACGCATCTTGTCGGGCCAGACCGTGCCCGCCTTCTGGAACTCGGTGCGCCACGCCAAGCCGCTCACCATTGGCCTGAACTGCGCCTTGGGCGCGGCCCTGATGCGCCCCTACGCCGAAGAACTGTCGCAGATCGCCGACACCTTTGTATGCATCTACCCGAACGCCGGCCTGCCCAACCCGATGAGCGATACCGGCTTCGATGAACTGCCGCTTGACACCTCGTCGCTGCTGCGCGAATTTGCCGACAGCGGCTTTATCAACATCGCCGGCGGCTGCTGCGGCACCACGCCCGACCACATCAAGGCGATTGCCGACATGCTGGCCACCACCGCGCCGCGCGCGATCCCCCAGATCCCGGTGGCGCAGCGCCTGTCGGGCCTGGAACCGTTCACCATCGACGAGAACTCGCTTTTTGTGAACGTCGGCGAGCGCACCAACGTGACGGGCTCGAAAGCGTTCGCGCGCATGATTTTGAATGAGCAGTACGACGAAGCGCTGTCGGTGGCGCGCCAGCAGGTGGAAAACGGCGCCCAGGTCATCGACATCAACATGGACGAGGCGATGCTCGACTCGAAGGCGGCGATGGAACGCTTCCTGAACCTGATCGCCTCCGAGCCGGACATTTCGCGCGTGCCGATCATGATCGACTCGTCCAAGTGGTCGGTGATCGAAGCGGGCCTCAAATGCGTGCAGGGCAAGGCGATCGTCAATTCCATCTCGATGAAGGAAGGCGAGGAAGAATTCATCCGCCAGGCGCGCCTGTGCCGCCGCTACGGCGCCGCCGTGATCGTGATGGCCTTCGACGAACAGGGCCAGGCCGACACCTTCGCGCGCAAGACCGAAATCTGCGCGCGCGCCTACAAGGTGCTCACCGAGCAGGTGGGTTTTCCGCCGGAAGACATCATCTTCGACCCGAACATCTTTGCGATTGCCACCGGCATCGAAGAACACAATAACTATGCGGTCGACTTCATCAACGCCACGCGCTGGATCAAGGACAACCTGCCGCACGCGAAAATTTCGGGCGGCGTCTCGAACGTGTCGTTCAGCTTCCGCGGCAACGACCCGGCGCGCGAAGCGATCCACACCGTGTTCCTGTACCACGCCATCAAGGCCGGCATGACCATGGGGATCGTCAACGCCGGCATGATGGGCGTGTACGACGACATCGCCCCCGAGCTGCGCGAGCGCGTCGAAGACGTGGTGCTCAACCGCCGGATTGATTCGACCGAGCGCATGATCGAGATTGCCGGCACCCTGAAAGCGGGCGACAAGCAGGACGTGCAGACCCTGGCCTGGCGCGAAGGCACGGTGCAGCAGCGCCTCTCGCACGCGCTGGTGCACGGCATCACCCAGTGGATCGTCGACGACACCGAAGAAGCGCGCCAGGAACTGCTGCACAACGGCGGCCGCCCGATCCACGTGATCGAAGGCCCGCTGATGGACGGCATGAACGTGGTCGGCGACCTGTTCGGACAAGGGAAAATGTTCCTGCCGCAGGTAGTCAAGTCGGCGCGCGTGATGAAGCAGGCCGTGGCCCACCTGATTCCCTTCATCGAAGAAGAAAAACTGCTCGAAGAAAAACGCACCGGCATCGTCGCCAAACCGAAGGGCAAGATCGTCATCGCCACCGTCAAGGGCGACGTGCACGACATCGGCAAGAACATCGTCTCGGTGGTCCTGCAGTGTAATAACTTCGAGGTCGTGAACATGGGCGTGATGGTGCCCTGCTCCGAGATCCTGGCGCGCGCCAAGGTCGAAAACGCCGACATGATCGGCCTGTCGGGCCTGATCACGCCGTCGCTGGAAGAGATGGCGCACGTGGCCAAGGAAATGCAGCGCGACCCGCACTTCCGCATGCTCAAGATCCCGCTCCTGATCGGCGGCGCCACCACCAGCCGCGCCCACACGGCGGTGAAGATCGCCCACAACTACGAAGGCCCGGTGGTGTACGTGCCGGACGCATCGCGTTCGGTGTCGGTGGCGCAGTCGCTGCTCACGCCGGAAAGCCGCGACCAGTACATCGAAGACATCGCCCAGGATTATGTGCGCATCCGCGAGCAGCACGCCAACAAGAAGGCGCTGCCGATCTTGCCGTTGGCCGCCGCGCGCGCCAACAAGATGGCGCTGGCGTTCGAGCCGGTGCGGCCGAAATTCATCGGGCGGCGCGAATTCAAGAACGTCGACCTGGGCACGCTGGCCAGGTATATCGACTGGGGTCCGTTCTTCCAGACCTGGGACCTGGCCGGCCCGTTCCCCGCGATCCTGACCGACGAGGTGGTCGGCGAAGCGGCGTCGAAGGTGTTCGAGGAAGGCCAGGCGCTGCTCAAGAAGATCATCGAAGGACGCTGGCTGACCGCCAATGGCGTCATTTCGCTGCTGCCGGCCAATAGCGTAAACGACGACGATATCGAAGTCTATACCGACGACACGCGCGCCACCGTGGCATTCACGTATTACGGCTTGCGCCAGCAGGGCGTCAAGCCGCTGGTCGATGGCGTGCAGCGGCCGAACCAGTGCCTGGCCGATTTTATCGCGCCAAAAGCGTCGGGCATCAAGGATTATATCGGCATGTTTGCGGTGACCAGCGGGCTGGGAATCGAAAAGTACGAAAAGCGCTTTGAAGATGCGCACGACGATTATTCGTCGATCATGCTCAAGTCGCTGGCCGACCGCCTGGCCGAAGCGTTCGCCGAATATATGCACGAACGCGTGCGCACCGATTTGTGGGGTTATGCGGTGGGCGAGAATCTGTCGAATGAAGACATGATCGCCGAGCGCTATGCCGGTATTCGTCCGGCGCCCGGTTATCCGGCGTGCCCGGAGCATACGGTGAAGGCCGATATGTTCAAGGTATTGCAGGCGCAGGACATCGGCATGGAACTGACCGAGTCGTTCGCCATGTTCCCGGGCGCGGCGGTATCGGGATTCTATTTCGCCCATCCCGAAGCGAAGTATTTCGTGGTCGGAAAGATCGGCGAAGACCAGTTGAACGATATGGTCAAGCGCCGTGGCGTGCCGAAAGAAGACCTGGAACGCTGGCTGGCGCCGAATTTGTCGTAAAGCGCGGCGCCCTCCACCTTGTCGTAAAGCGCAGCGCCCTCCACCTTCTGATAAAGCGCAGCGCCCTCCACCTTCTGGTAAAGCGCAGCGCCCTCCACCTTCTGGTAAAGCGCAGCGCCCTCCACCGTCGTTCCCGCGCCAAGGCGGCACTCGGCGGGAACCCAAGTTTGTTGATTCGCTCGTAACTGCGGTAAGAACGTGGGGAGACGCACGCGTCCCCGCCGAGTGCCGCCTTGGCGCGTGGAGTCGTTTCTGCCGATGGCAGAACCACATAGCGTGAACTTTTCCGCGTTTTTTCTGCCTAACTCTCTGTCAGCCGGGGAGTATCGGCGCATCCCCCTGGTCACGCTTTTCCGCGCCGCACATCGCGTTCAGGAGGCAATATGAAAATCCAACGCTCCGCCAGGCGGTGGCAGGATCAGGCGATCCTGCTGCTCGGTCTCTGGCTGTTCGTCTCACCCTGGGTGCTGGCCTACCCCGCCGACACCCCGCAGGCCATGAATGCCTGGATCGCGGGCGCGGTCATCGCCGTGCTCGCCGCGTTCGATCTGTACAAAACCTACGTCTGGGCCGTCGTCGTCAACCTGCTGGCGGGCGTGTGGGTGGCTGTATCGCCATGGATTCCGGTCGTGGCCGACCGCGGGCCCATGATGAACAACAGCCTCATCGTCGGCATCGCGGTCATCATCCTGGCCTTGTGGGAGTTGCGCAGCGATCCGGACCTGCACAAGCAATGGGCGGGCGGCACCTAGCCGCCGCCACGCGCAGCGGGGCCCGCCGGCAACCCGGCGGCCCTGCCCGCGCTTGCAAGCCTGTGGCGGCAGATGAGAGCTGCATCCGCCGCAACAGGTGCTAAATGGCGAAACGCACCACCTTGTCGCTCCACTCGAATGCCGCCACTTCCAGTTCGATCAGTTCTTCGCTGGAAATAGCCAGTTCGCGCAATGCGGGCAGCACCTGGTCGTCGGATTCTTCCATGCGCTCGATGCACTCGGCCAGGTGCAGCAAGTCGCCGAAAAAGCCCGTGCGCTGCAGCAGCGCGTGCGCCACCTCGTCGATGACGGGAATCTGCTCGACGATGACCGCCATCGGCATGCCGAACAGGGCATCCATCAGCGACATGATACCGACCGTGAAGGCGATTTCGGCCACATTGCGCTGGCCCGGGCGCAAGCGTTGCGCCAGCAGTTCGAGCAAGCGGCCGCGCGTGGTGGCCAGCAGCAGCAGGGGCGACATGCTGTTGCCGCGGCGCGTGGGTTCGGCGTACAGCATGATCTGCAGCCAGCGCTGCAACTGGCGGCGGCCGAGGATCGTCACCGCCTGGCTGATCGAATCGATGCGGTGGCGCATGCCGATCGCCGGGGTATTGACCAGCCGCAGCAAATTGAAGGCCAGGGTCACGTCGCGCTTGACGGCACGTTCGATCTCGATATTCTCGGCATCCGAGGTGACCAAGCTCATCAGTTCAAGGACTGTCAGCTGCGACGGCGACAGCTTGCGCCCGCTGATCACGGCCGGCCTGGCGAAATAATAACCCTGGAAATAATCAAAACCCAGCCCAAGGCAGGCATCGAATTCCTCGCGCGTTTCGACCTTTTCGGCGATCAGTTTCTTGTTCTGGCGCTTGAAGCGTGGCGCCAGAGCCGTCAGCGACGACAACGGCAGCGCGCGCACGTCGAGCTTGACGTACTCGACCATCGGCAACAGCAGTTGCACGTCGGGGGCGTCGACGCGCACGTCGTCAAGCGCAAAGCGGAAGCCATGCGCGCTCAGGTCGGCAATGCGGTCGAGTACCGATTTGGTGACCACCATGCTCTCGACAATTTCCAGTACCACCCGCTCGCGCGGCAGGAACACGAAAATGTCGCTCATCAGCACTTCGGCATCCACATTCAGAAAGCCGAGCGCGTCGCCAATGACTTTTTCCAGCCCCAGCTGGGCGGTGTGGGCAATGACCGTGGCGGTGGCGGCCACATCGCTGTCAATCTGGGCCGTCTCGCCTGGAGCGTTGCGAAAAAGCATTTCGTATCCGTACAGCCCTTGCTGACGGTCGAGGATAGGCTGGCGCCCCAGATAAAAATCCCGCACTGGCATCTGCTGCGCCATTAGGTCGGAGTCGTGGCTCATCTGTCCTGTAAATATGGATAATAACAGCCGGTAATGTAACCTAATTAATACCAGTGCGTGGCGGAAATACTTAACGCTCTTGTATTGACATCCCATCCACAAACACGTTGAATTCGCCGGGCGCGAAGGCGGTCCACTTTTCGTTGGTGGTCAGGGGTTCGGTGACGATAATGGCTACCCGATCTTCCGGTGTGGTGACTTGAGAAAAATCAACACTCACATCTTCGTCGGACAGACTGGCCGTGACAAAGGGGTGCTGGCGCACCACGTAATGCAGCTTGGTCGAGCAATGGACGAACAGGGCCGAGCCGTCCGACAGCATCAGGTTGAAAGTGCCATGCACGGCAACGGCAGCCACCAGTTCCTTGAGCGCCGCGCGCAGCAAGGACAAGGCCGGCGGCGTGTCGCCGAAGCGGTTGCGCAATTCCTGCAGCAGGAAACAGAAGGCTTTTTCGCTGTCGGTGCTGCCGACCGGGCGATACGGGCCGTTCAGGGTCGGCGCGAACTCCTTGAGGTCGCCATTGTGGGCAAACACCCAGTAGCGGCCCCACAATTCGCGCACGAAGGGATGGCAGTTTTCCAGCGCCACATGGCCCTGGGTCGCCTTGCGAATATGGGCGATGACGTTTTTCGACTTGATGGGATAGCGCTTGATCAGTTCGGCGACGGGCGACTCGACGGCAGCCTGGTGATCGACGAAATGGCGCACGCCGGCGCCCTCGAAAAAGGCGATGCCCCAGCCATCGTGGTGGGTATCGGTGCGGCCGCCGCGCATGGCGAAGCCGGTAAAGCTAAAAACAATGTCAGTAGGGACATTGCAGTTCATTCCGAGGAGTTGGCACATGACGCCAGAATACCATGTTCGGGTGGTCCTCCGAGGCATTGGCGATGCCTGCGGCGGGAGCGCGGCGGCACCGGCAATCGGCTTGGCTGCCGGCTTGTACCGTGATGCACCCGACCTGGGTCTGTTTGTGCGCTGCGCGTGCCTTGGCACTATGGACGCGGCCAGCGACGCGAAGGAGGCGTATCGATGCGCACCGATACGATACGCCGACGCACTGCCCTGTTCTTGCATTCCCGCGCAAGACAGCCTGCCGGGCGCGGGAATTGATTTTTGCCGGTAACAGAGCTGCGAGCGCCGCGCTAGCGAGACCGCCAGCTACTGTCCCAGCACCTGCAGAATATTAGTGCAACAACACCGGTTGGCTCATCAGCGAGTCATACGAACCGAGGAAATCATCGATTTCTTCCATGGTTGGTTCGCTGGCGATCAGGTTGTTGACGTCGCGCCTGAATGATTGCGCAAGTTTGCCGCCGATAAATGCTTCACGGCGTCCGGATTTGTCGACGATTTCATATCCGCCGAAGCGCAAGGCTTCGAGATTGTGATCGACGCCGAACTCGACCACGCTGTACTGTTCACTGTTGTAGATCATGTTCATTATTGCTCCTTCGCTCGATCAGACGTTCCACTGTGCTCATCAGGGCAGGTGGGGCTATGCGGACCGATTTCAAGTGTGCAGGTCCGCTGTCAGTTCCAACAGCTGATCGTATGGCGGGTCTTGCAGCCACGATCTCAACTGATCAAGGTGGTCCGTGGCGGCCAGCCCGATGAACAGCCAGTCGGGGCGCAGACGCAGGGTCCGATTTAATGTTACACGTAAAACGAGATTGCCGGTGCAGCAAAGGCAGCCGGGCGCGATCCGGTGCACTTGCAGGTCGTGGGAGGGGGATAGCAGGGGCTGGCCGGATGGCAACCCTTCGAGCAGCACGGCGCACAGGCCGGCAGCGGACGATGCCGCAAGGCGCGCCGCGATGGCGGCCTCGCGCTGCGGCGCCGAGCCGCCCGTGACCAGGGTCAGGGCAGCCCTGCGCGCAGGCGCCGCGGTCATCCGTTCTTTTTAGCCAGCTTGCCCGGCTCGACGCCGAGTTGCTTGAGCTTGCGGTACAGGTGGGTGCGTTCGAGTCCGGTTTTTTCGGCCACGCGGGTCATGCTGCCGCCCTCGCGTCCCAAATGATGCTCAAAATACATGCGTTCGAAGGCGTCGCGCGCCTCGCGCAGCGGCAGGTCGAAACTGAGGTTGAAGCCATGCCCTTCCCCGTTCGGCAAGCCGCCCATGCGCGGCGCGATGGCCGATTGCGGGGTTTGCGCCGAAAACATGGCCGACGCCGTCAACGGGCTTTCCTCGGGCTGGGGCGTGAGCATCGGGCGCGGCGCGATTACCGGCGCGCGCACCACTTCCTGGGCCCGCGTGAGGCCCTGCTGCACCGCCTTGAGCAGTTTTTGCAGCGCGATCGGCTTCTCGAGGAAGTTGAGCGCGCCGATCCGGGTTGCCTCGACCGCGGTATCGATGGTCGCGTGTCCCGACATCATGATGACCGGCATGGTCAGCAAGCCGTCGCGCTGCCACTCCTTGAGCAGGGTGACGCCGTCGGTATCGGGCATCCAGATATCCAGAAGCACCAGGTCCGGTGCCCCCGCCGCGCGCGCGTCACGGGCCTGCTGCGCGTTTTCGGCGAGCGTGATCGCATGGCCTTCATCGCCCAAAATTTCCGAGAGTAACTCGCGGATGCCCATTTCATCATCAACTACGAGAATGTTTGCCATGTGTTTGCCTTCCTCTTTTTGCCCGCTCCAATGGCATGCAGCGCATACCGCTCACAGCCGCGATTTTATTCTTAGTTCAACGCTTACGCCACAACGCTGGCCGGTGCTAACTTTAACAGTAAAATCAACACCGACGCGCCAGTTCCGTCACTGCGGTTCTGTATCTCGATCTTACCGCCGTGTTCATCGACGATTTTCTTCACCATCGGCAGTCCCAGCCCGGTCCCGCGCACTTTCGACGTGACATACGGCTCGAATGCGCGCGACAGGATTTTAGGGGCGAATCCCGGTCCGTTATCGACAATCGACAGGCGCACCGCGGTTCCGGCCCCGTTCGCCCCCTGGTAATGAATCGCCTCGGTCGTGATATCGATGCGCGCCGCTGCCGCGTCAGGACCGCGCTCGCTCATCGCATCCTGCGCATTTTGCAGCAGATTGTGGATCACCTGGCGCAATTGGGTCGCATCGCCCATGACCGCCGGCAGGTTATCGGCAAGCTCAGCATGAATAATATCGCTTTCGTCGCCGGATAGGTACATATGCAGGATTTCGCCGACCAGGGCATTCAGATCGAGCTTGTCGAGCACCGCCGGCGGCGCCTTGGCATAGTCGCGGAAGTCATCGACCATGCGCTTCATGGCGTCGACCTGGTTGACGATGGTGGCCGTGCCCTTGTTGAGCAGGTCGCGGTCGGTCCCTTGCAGGCGCGATTCGAGCTTCATCTGCATGCGCTCGGCCGACAGCTGGATCGGCGTGAGCGGATTTTTGATCTCGTGCGCCAGGCGCCGCGCCACTTCGCCCCAGGCCATCGAGCGCTGCGCCGAGATCACATCGGAAATATCGTCGAACACCACGATGTAGCCGCTGCCGGCGCCCACCGGCAGGCGCGAGCCGCGCGCCAGCAGGGTGATGTCATGGTCGTCGCTGGTGCCGAGCCGGCGCGGGATTTCGATCTGCTGCTGCCAGTGGGTCTGCTTGCGGGGCGAACCGGCCGCGCTCTGCGCGCTCTGGGTCGAAAACGCCTTGGCGATGGCTTGCGCGAACATTTCCAGCCCGTCGATGGCAGCCAGCGCCATGCCCATGTGGCCGGCCACGTTGTGCTGCAGGATGCGCTCGACCGCCTCGTTGGAACTGACCAGTTTCGAATCGGCGTCCAGCACGATCACGCCGGCCGACATATTTTCCAGCACCGACTCCAGGTGCGCCTTGGCGCTCTGCAGGGCGGCGCGGTTGCGCTCGACCGCGCTGCGCGCCTCGAACAGCTGGCCGGTCATGGTGTTGAACGATTGCGTGAGCGTGCCCAGTTCGTCGGAGGTGGCCACGATCGGCCGCGGCGACAGGTCGCCCTCGGCCACCGCGCGCGTGCCCTCGGCCAGCACCAGCAGCGGCTGCGCCAGTTTGCCGGCGATCACGAACGCGCTGGCGATCGCCCCGAAGATCGCCAGCAGCAAGGTCAACGTCAGCGTCTCGATATACATCTTGCGCAGGCCGGTGCGCGCCACGTAGCGCTCCTGGTACTCGCTGTAGGCGTTGCGCAGCACCTCGGCGTTGAGCGCCAGCTTGACCGGCACCGCCTGCATCAGCTGCAGGAAGCGCGGCGCCGCGCCCGGCGGCTCGGGAATGGCCAGCACCACGCGCAGGCGCAGGCTGGTGGCGCCGTCGAGCGCATTGGCCGGCGGGCCGTGGTTGCCGTTGACATCCTTGAAATCGCGCTCCACCCCGCCCTCGGCCACCGAATACCCGCCCGGCATCACCGCCTGCAGCAGCATCGCCGGCGTGGGCAGATCGGCCTTCAGGTCGCGCCGTCCCTGGACCGCGCTGGTGATCATCCTGCCGTCCTGGCCGATGACGACCGCGCTGAGCATGCCCTCCTGTTCCCGCACCAGGCGGGTGAGGATATCGTGCGACGCCACCGCATCCTGGCCGGCGATGGTGGCCGCGCTGATCTCGCCGACGGCGCCCAGTTCGCTGCGCGCCTGGTCGAGCGCGGCCACGCCCAGGCTCACGCCCGATTCGAGCGCGTCCTCGATCTTCACGTTGAACCAGGACTCGATCGAATTGGACACGAACTGCACCGACACCAGGAAGATGACCAGGCCGGGCAGGATGCCGATGCCGGCGAACAGAAGCACCAGGCGCGCCATCAGGCGCGAGCCGAACTTGCCGCTCTTGTAGCGCGAATACAGGCGCGCCAGCGCCACCACCACGAATACCAGCAGCGCGCCGGCCACCGCCGCGTTCAGGCCGAGCAGCCAGGTGTAGTAACGGTCGAAGAAGCCGGAATTGTCGGATGCCGAGGCAAGCAGGAACAGCAGGATGCTGACGACAGCGGCGCCGACGATCACTGCATAGCGCAAGGCTTGATTCACCGCTTATTCCGCCGTGTAGGGGAAGGTTTTGTTCTTGGAAGCCAGGCGCCAGTCGGAATTGTTCAGCGCATTGACCTGCATCGGCTTGGGCAGCAGTTCGCGGTCCATGAACATGCGCAGGGTGACGTTGTAGGTCTCGCCGCGCTTGAGCGCGCCCTTCGGCGCGATCACCCAGCGGCTGGGGCGGCGGATCAGCACCATCGCGTCTTCCAGGGTGAGAAAACTCTGCGCCATGCTGCCCAGTACCGACACGTGGTACTGGCGCGTGAGCACGTTGTACCAGATCCGGATGGTCTGGCGCGCCGACACCGCCTTGTCGTCATACCAGTACCAGCGCGGGCGGGTCAGTTCGATTTCGGTGGTGAAGTACAGCTGCACGCCATGCTTGATGGCGTCTTCCAGCCCCTCGTTGAGCTCGAAGGCATAGCTGGCCGCCAGGCGGTAGCCATCGTCGGTCGCCTCGATATGGGCATGCGTGACGTCCACCACTCCCGCCGCCCACGCCGGCACGCACGCGCATACGGACGCGAACATCAGCAGCAGCTGGCAGGCGAGAAGGCGGAAAAATCGTAATGTCACAGGGGGGCCAGAGTTTTAAAAGTTCGCATAGTCGAAGGACCCGTTACGTCGCGTTTTTTTGAAACAGGGCGTAGAACAATCCGTCATGATCCTGCACGGCGGTACCGGTCGGAAGCAACTGTCCCGGCGCGGCGAGGCGGGTCGCATTGTGGCGCACCGCGAATGCGGCGGCCTGCGCCTCCGATTCCTGGGGCCAGAGCGAACATGTCACGAACAGCAATTTACCATTCGGGCGCAGCATCTGCCAAAGGTTGTCGAGAATTTTGGCCGAAAGTGTTGCAAGTTGGAGTGCATCGCCCTTGCGCCGCAGCCAGCGGATGTCGGGGTGGCGCCGCACGATGCCCGACGCCGTGCACGGCACGTCGGCCAGGATGCGGTCGAACTGCTGGCCGTCCCACCACACGCTGGTCTGCGCCTCGAACGCCTTGAGCGTCGCCGACAGGCCAAGGCGTTCCAGATTTTCGCCCACGCGCTCAAGGCGCATGGGGTCCGAATCGAGCGCGGTCAGCTCCAGCTGCGCCAGTTCCAGCAGGTGGCACGTCTTGCCGCCGGGGGCGGCGCAGGCGTCCAGCACGCGCATGCCGTCCTGCACATCGAGCAGTGGCGCGGCCAGCTGCGCGCCGGCGTCCTGCACCGAGGCCAGGCCCTCGTCGAAACCGGGAATCAGGGCCACGCCCAGGGCCTTCTCGAGACGCACGGCGGACGGGCCGATTTGCGTGGCCGCCATGCCGGCGTCGGCCAGCAACTGTATATAAGCCTCGACCGTGGTCTTGCGCACGTTCACGCGCAAGGTCAACGGCGGCTGGGCGTTGCCGGCCGCCAGGATGGCTTGCCAGTTGGCCGGATAGGCGGCCTTGGCGGCGTCGATCCACCACTGCGGATAATTCCATTGCGCCACCGGCTGCATCAGCGCCGTCTTGAGCAGCTCCTCGCGTTCGCGCAGGAAGCGGCGCAGCACGGCGTTGACCATGCCCTTGGCGTGCGCCATGTCCGGGTGCGAGCTGGCCACCGTGACGGCCTGGTCAACGACGGTAAATACTTCATACGGCGGCTCGGCGCCGTCCGGGGTATCGATCAGGGTCAGGGCGCAGCACAGCAGGCTGGCCAGCATCGGCGGTTCCGGCGCCTTTGATGTCATCAGGCCGAGCAGGGTCTCGCTGCGGCCGAGCTGGCGCATGGTGCGGTACGCGATATCCTGGATTGCCCCGCGCGCCTGGGGCGCGGCGGCGGTCACGCCGAACGCGGTCAGCAGTGCCTGCGGCAGGGCTGCACCGCCGCGTACCTGGGCCACGGCATTGGCCGCGCCGAGCAGGCACAGCGCGAGCGAATCGGGCTTCAGATCGGGGCGATAGCCGGGCTGCAGCACGGGCTTGACCTCGAAACTGGCGCGCATGCGCGGCGCTGCCGGCTTGTCCGCTTTGGCCGCGGCGGGTTTGATGGAGAGCGTCGGACGCTTGTTAGTCATGGTCGGGGTCGGCTTAGCGCTACTTTATAAAGGTGCAATTGTACCGGTTTAGCCCCCGCACAGGCTTAAACGATCCTTTATGACAACACATTCTTCCAACGCCCAACCCTTACCCAACCGAAAAATCCTACCACCGCCGTCAGAGCTCCGACGCACTCACTCAACCGAAAATCCTACAACCGGGGTCAGAGCTTTAATTAGAAACATTCTTCCTACAATCACCATCTCTGCAGACGGAAAGGCAGCGCCAAGCCGCCCTAGGGGCACGGTACTTTTGCGTGCGCTGCTTTAGCGCATTCATTGTGGACAAAGCGCTGACTAGTCGTATTTTTGTTGCTAGTCAGAGCTCTGACCCCGGTTAAGGAATTTTTGACCGAGGCGCCGGCGTCGATGGGCTGCGAGGGCGGACTCAGAGGGGCGGCAAACCAGTATAATTGAGCTACTATTGCCCGTGGCACTGCCACCGCTCGACTACTCTACAGATCACCACTCATGCTCGCCTCACAAAAACAAGAAATCGCCGCCCTGTTCCAGGCCGCCCTCGCTCCTGTCCTCGACGGTACCGGCATCACGCCATCCGTCGTCCTCGAGCGCCCGCGCGATCCGTCGCACGGCGACATCGCCTGCAATATCGCCATGCAGCTGGCCAAGCAGCTCAAGATGAATCCGCGCGAACTGGCGCAGAAAATCGTCACCGCCCTACTCGATAACCCGGCCGGCAAGACCCTCGTCGACAGCGCCGATATCGCCGGCCCGGGCTTCATCAACCTGCGCGTGGCCGCCGCCGCCAAGCAGTCGGTCGTCAAGACCATCCTCGCCGAAGGCCAGGCTTACGGCCGCAGCGACGCCGGCGCCGGCAAGAAAGTCATCCTCGAATTCGTCTCGGCCAATCCGACCGGCCCGCTGCACGTCGGCCACGGCCGCCAGGCCGCGCTGGGCGACGCATTAGCCGCGCTGTTCGATTCGCAAGGCTACGCCGTCACCCGCGAGTTCTATTACAACGACGCCGGCGTGCAGATCGCCACCCTGGCCAATTCGGTCCAGGCGCGCGCGCGCGGCTTCAAGCCGGACGACGCCGAATGGCCCGAGTCGGCCTACAACGGCGACTACATCGCCGATATCGCCGCCGATTACCTGGCCGGCAAAACCGTCTCGGCCAGCGACGGCTTGCCTGCCACCGCCAGCGGCAACGTCGACGATCTCGATTCGATCCGCCCGTTCGCCGTCACCTATCTGCGCAACGAGCAGGATATCGACCTGCAGGCCTTCGGCGTGAAGTTCGATAACTACTACCTCGAATCGTCCCTGTACGCCGACGGCAAAGTGGAAAAAGCCGTCGAGGCCCTGATCAAGGCCGGCAAGACCTATGAACTCGATGGCGCGCTGTGGCTGCGCACCACCGACTACGGCGACGACAAGGACCGCGTGATGCGCAAGTCCGAAGGCGGCTTCACCTACTTCGTGCCGGACGTGGCGTACCACATCGTCAAATGGCAGCGCGGCTTCACCCAGGCCATCAACATCCAGGGCAGCGACCACCACGGCACCATCGCGCGCGTGCGCGCCGGCCTGCAGGCGGTCGGCCTGGAAATCCCGCAGGGCTACCCGGACTACGTGCTGCACAAGATGGTCACCGTGATGAAGGATGGCGCCGAGGTCAAGATCTCCAAGCGCGCCGGTTCCTACGTGACGGTGCGCGACCTGATCGAATGGTCGGGCGACGGCGACATCGCCCGCGGCCGCGACGCCGTGCGCTTCTTCCTCATCTCGCGCAAGGCCGATACCGAGTTCGTGTTCGACGTCGACGTCGCCCTGAAAACGTCGGACGAGAACCCGGTGTATTACGTGCAGTACGCGCACGCCCGCATCTGCCGCATGCTCGAACAGTTCACGGGCGAGCTGTCGTCCCTGGCCTCGGCCGATCTGGCGCCGCTGACCGCACCGACCGAGATGACCTTGCTGGCGACCCTGGCCGCCTATCCGGAAACGCTGGCGCGCGCCCAGAGCGAACTCGGTCCGCACCAGGTGGCGTTCTACCTGCGCGACCTGGCGGCCAACCTGCACAGCTTCTACTTTGCGGAACGCGTGCTGGTCGACGACGAGGCCCTCAAGCTGGCGCGCCTGGCGCTGATGGTCGCCACTCGCCAGGTGCTGCGCAACGGCCTGGCCCTGATCGGCGTGTCGGCGCCGGAAAAAATGTAACCGCTTCTTCGATTGAAAGCTCCAATGACACGCGATTCCCGCCCTCGGCTCAAACTACCGCTCAAGCACCAGCAAGGCAATACCCTCACCGGCATCGTCATCGGCCTGATCGTGGGCCTGGTGATCGCTGTCGCGGTGGCACTGGCGATCACCAAGGGCGCCACGCCCTTTACCGATAAAACCGGCAAGGCCGGCAAGATGGGCGAGCCGACCGCCGGCCAGGCGGCCGATCCGAACAAGCCGCTGTACGGGAACAAGGAAGCGGCGCGCGCCGCCAACAAGCAGATCACCGACAAGCCCAAGGCCGCCACCCCGGCCGAAGCCGATCCGCTGGGCGCGGCCATCGCCAACATGAAGGAGAAGCCGGAGAAGCCGGCACCTGCGCCGGCACCGGCGCCAACCCAGGTCGCCGCCGCGCCGTCCGCCCAGAATGTGACCCCGACCGCGGCGGCCGAACCGGCCGAGGAAAAGATCACCTACTACCTGCAGGCAGGCGCCTTCCGCGAAGTGGCCGACGCCGAGAACACGCGCGCCAAGCTCGCCCTGCTCGGCTTCGAGGCCGTCATCAGCGAGCGCGCCAACGACAGCGGCGTGCTGCACCGGGTGCGCATCGGCCCTTACGGCCAGGTCGAGGCGATGAACAAGGCGCGCGCCAAGCTGGTCGACGCCGGCATCGACGTCGCCATCGTGCGCAACCAGAAATAACCCACGACACCACGGAAAACCCGCATGCCCACTCTTTTCAAGATCATGCTCGCGCTGGCCCTGTGCGGCGCCGGCAGCCACGCCACTGCCTCGCCCGAAGCGCCGGTCAGCGGCACCGACTATGTGACGCTGCCCGGGGCGCAAAACACCGACGCCGGCCAGAAAGTCGAAGTCACCGAATTTTTCGCCTACTCCTGCCCTCACTGCGCCAGCTTCGAGCCGGCGCTGGCCGAGTGGGTGAAAAAACAGGGCGACAAGATCGTCTTCAAGCGCGTCCACCTCGGCCACACGCCGGCCGTGGTGCCGCAGCAGCGCCTGTACTACACGCTCGAGTCGATGGAGCTGGTGCCGCAATACCACGCCAAGGTGTTCACCGCCTTGCACCAGCAGCACCAGCGCTTCGGCAACGACGAGCAGGTGTTCGACTGGGCCGCCAGCGCCGGCATCGACCGCGCCAGATTCATCGATGTGTACCGCTCCTTCGGTATCCAGGCCAGGCTGTCGCGCGCCAACGGCATGGTGGCGTCGTACCAGATCAGGGAGTGGCCGCAGGTGGCCATCGGCGGCAAGTACCTTACCTCGCCCCACCTGGCCGGCGCCAGCGCGAGCGCCGCCACCGAAGCGCAGCAACAGCAAATGGCGCTGCAAGTGATGGATCATCTCGTCGCCAAAGCGGCAGCGGAAAAGAAATAACCATGCCGGCGCGCGCCCAATGAACCGCGTGTTCATCACCGGCGCGTCGAGCGGGCTCGGTGCGGCGCTGGCGCGCGAGTACGCCGCGCGCGGCGCGACCGTCGGCCTGGTGGCGCGCCGCCGCGACGCGCTCGACGCCCTGCGCGCGCAATTGCCCAATCCCGAACGCCATGCGGTGTACGCGCTCGACGTCACCGACCGCGCCGCGCTGGCGGCGGCCGCCCTTGACTTCATCGAACGCCTCGGCGGCGCCGATATCGTCATCGCCTGCGCCGGCATTTCGGTGGGAACCCTGACCGAATATGCCGAAGACATGCCGGTGTTCGACGCCATCCTGGCCACCAACGTGAGCGCCACCGTGGCCACCTTCGCGCCCTTCATCGCCACCATGAAAGCCCAGGCGACGCCGTGCCGCCTGGTCGGCATCGGCAGCGTGGCCGGCGTGCGCGGCCTGCCCGGTGCCGGCGCCTACAGCGCGTCCAAGGCGGCGCTGCGCTGCTATTGCGAGTCGCTGCGGCTCGAACTCAAGCCGCACGGCGTTAAGGTGGTCACCATCGCGCCCGGCTACATCGATACCCCCATGACCAGACACAACGCCTATCCGATGCCTTTCCTGATGTCGCCGGAGCGCTTTGCCGCCAGGGCCGCGCGCACCATCGACGCCGGCACCAGCTATCGCGTGATCCCGTGGCAGATGGGGGTGGTGGCCAAGCTGCTGCGCCTCTTGCCCGATACCCTGTACGATCTGGCCTTCGTGAACGCGCCGCATAAGGCACGCAAGGCAAAGGAAACGCCATGAACGACGCCCTCGCCGCCTCTTCCAGCCTGGGGATGGACGCCGCCGCGCTCGCACGCCACTACCGTGCGCTGGACCAGGTCGGCATCGATATCGAAGTCGTGGCCGAAACCGGATCGACCAACGCCGACCTGCTGGCGCGCGCCGCCGGCCTTGCGCGCCCCGTGCTGCGCGTGGCCGAGCACCAGACGGCCGGGCGCGGACGCGCCGGGCGCAGCTGGCTGTCGGCGCCCGGTTCGGCCCTGACGTTTTCGCTGGCCTGGCATTTTTCCGGACCGCTGCGCGAGCTGGCCGGCCTGCCGCTGGCGGTCGGCGTGGCGCTGGCCGACGCCCTCGGCGCGCTCGGCGTGCCGGTCCAGCTCAAGTGGCCCAACGATGTGCTGCGCGACGGCGCCAAGCTGGCCGGCGTGCTGATCGAAACCCAGGCTGCGCCCGGCGGCGGCGTGTGGGCGGTGATCGGCGCCGGCCTCAATCTGCTCATGCCCGACGAAATGGAACAGCGCATCGGCCGCAGCGTGGCGGCCGCCCCGTGGCTGGCGCAGATGGACCGCAATGCGCTCATGGCGCAGGTGCTCGGCGTGCTGGCCACCAACCTCGGCCAGTTCGCGCACGGCGGCTTTGCGCCTTTCTGCGCGCGCTGGAACCGCCTGCATGCTTATCATGGCCTGCCGGTGGTCATCATCGACCGCGGCGCCACCCTGCACGAAGGCGTGGCCGCCGGCGTGGACGATGGCGCGCGCCTGCTGCTCGACACGGCGGGCGGGCGCATCGCCATCGTCGCCGGCGACGTGTCGCTGCGCGTGCGGGAGCACTGAGATGCTGCTGCTGATCGACGCCGGCAATACGCGTATCAAATGGGCGCTGGCCGAGGACGGCGCCGCGCCTGGCGTCTGGATCGCCAGCGGCGCCGTCGCCCACGCCGACCTCAATCACCTGCCGGCCAGCTGGGCGCAGCACGGCGTCAAGCGCGCACTGGTGTCGAACGTCGCCGGCAGCAAGCTGCGCGACCAGCTGCAGCTGATGATTCCGACCACCGCGATCAGCTGGTTCGCATCAACGGCGCAGCTGGCCGGCATGCGCAACGCCTACCGCAATCCGTCCCAGCTTGGCTGCGACCGTTTCGCCGCGGCGCTCGGCGCGCGCGCGCTGGCGCCCCGCCAGGCGCTCATCGTCGCCACCTGCGGCACCGCCACCACCATCGATGCGGTCAGCGCAGACGGGGTATTTTTGGGCGGGATGATCCTGCCCGGCCTGGGCCTGATGGCCACCTCGCTGGCGCGCAATACGGCGCAGCTGCCCGAGGTCGCGCCGGGCGCCACCCTGCCGGCCGGCTTTGCCGACAATACCGCCGACGCCATTTTGTCGGGCTGCCTGTCGGCGCAGGCCGGCGCCATCGAACGCGCCTGCGCCCTGCATGGCGCGACCGCCTGCATCGTCTCGGGCGGCGCGGCCCAGTACATCGGCCCCGTGCTCAGGCTCCCGATCGATCACCGGATCGTCGATAATATCGTCCTGATCGGCCTTCATTCCACCGTCACGTCTTCGCCACTCCAGGATAGCCCGTGTTGAAATTCATATTTTGGACCCTCCTTGCCATCAATGCCGTGCTGTTCGCGTACGGCCAGGGCATGCTCGGCAACTTCAGGGAAAACGAGCGCGAGCCGGGCCGCATGCGCAACCAGCTCGCCACCGAGAACATCAAGCTGGTCGCCGCGCGCCCGCTGCCATCGCCGGACACGGAAGCGGCGGCCGAACCCGAGCCGGTGGTCGCCCCGCCAACGCCGGTGCTGGTCATGACCAAGCCCGCCGCCGCGGTGCCAGCGCCCGCCGAGCCGAAGCCGGAACCCAAGCCGGAGCCGAAGCCGGACCTGGTTGCCTGCACATTGGTTGGAAATTTCGCGCCGCCGGAAGCGCGCCGCTTCGAAGCCATGCTCTCGCCGCTGGCGCTGGGCCAGCGCCAGACGCGCGAAAACGTCGCCGTCCCCGAGGTCACCAGCCATATCGTGTTCATCCCTTCCCCGGGCAGCAAGGAAGCGGCCGACCGCAAGGCGGCCGAACTGAAGGAACTCGGCATCACCAGTTACTTCATCATGAACGATAACAGCCCGATGAAGTACGCGATTTCGCTCGGTGTGTTCAAGTCGGAGACGTCGGCCCAGACCTTGCTGGCGACGCTCACCAAGCAGGGCGTGGTCGGCGCCAAGGTGGCCGGACGCACCAGCCAGGCGACCAAAATGGCGTATCGCTTCCGCGCGCTCGAACCGGCCGCCAAGGCCAAGGTCGATGCGATCGTGGCGCGCTTTCCGGATCAGGAATCGCGCAGCTGCAAATGACGCCAGCGCGCCCGGCCCAGGTCAGCGCTGTACGACGATCGGTTTCAGGCGCAGGGTCGATGGCAGATCGCGCAGCGCCTGCATGGCGTCGGCCCGGCTCGGGAATGGGCCGCTGAACAGGCGGTGCAGCGCACCGCCCTGCACCACTTCGACGGCGGAAAGCGCCCCGCCCGTGGCCGCGATCTGGGCACGCACATCGGCCGCCTTGTCGGCCCGGGCAAATGCGCCCAGCTGCAGGTAAAACCCCGGCTGCGTCAGCACCTGTGGCGGCGCCGCCACAGGCGCGCTCGCGGGCGCCAAGGCGGGAGCCAAGGCGGGGGCCGTCACCGTGATCGCGCTGCTTTCGCCCGGCGGCGGCATGTCCACCGCCATCGTGCTCACTTCCCCGTCCGGCTCCGGCGCCAGGCGCCTGATGGTGGCGATGCGCTCCTGCGCGTTGGGCAGCAGCCGTTCCACTTCCACTGTGTGGGTGCCCTTGCCGAGCAGGCCGAGTTTGAGCGCCGCCGTGTACGACACGTCGATCACGCGGCTCGAGTGAAAGGGGCCGCGGTCGTTGATCCGCACCACCACCTGCTTGCCGCTATCGAGGCTGGTAATGCGGGCGTACGAAGGAATCGGCAGGGTCGGATGGGCCGCCGTCATCTTGTACATGTCGTACAGTTCCCCCGACGAGGTTTTCTGTCCATGGAATTTTTTGCCGTACCAGGTCGCCACGCCGCGCTGCCGGAATGGCTGCTCGTGCAATATCGGCGTGTAGGTCTTGCCGAAGACGACGTAGGGCCGGTTGGCGTAGCGCGCATACGGTTCGGCCTTGACCACGGCATCGGGCACATCGAGCAGGTTAGCCGGCGGATTGTCGCCCGGGCCGTCATCCTGGTAGTAGCCGCCGCGTCCGGAACCGGCACGCGGCATGCGCGGCAGGTTCTTGCCGACATCGCCGTGTTTGGCCGCCGGGGTGCCCGGGGCAGGCATCGGCAGCATGCGCCGGTGGCCTTCCGGGTCGGTGGCGCAGGCGGTCAGCAGCAAGGCCAGTGCGCTCAGCGCAATGGAAGGTGGAAGCGCTCGTGTTACCGCCATTGTGTCTCCGGGGTCAGGTTTGCACCAGCTTGCGGTGCCGCTGGATACTCATCAGTATACCTGCCCCCAGTCCGAGGGTCACAAAAGCGGTTCCGCCGTAGCTCATGAACGGCAGCGGCACGCCCACCACCGGCAGGATGCCGCTGACCATGCTCATGTTCACAAAGGCGTACGTAAAGAAGATCATCGTGATCGCGCCGGCCAGCAAGCGCGCAAACAGGGTCGGTGCGTTGGCCGCGATCATCAGGCCGCGCCCGATCAGCAGCAGGTACAAGAGCAGCAGCCCGAGGAAGCCCATCAGCCCGAACTCCTCCGCAAAGACCGAGAAAATGAAGTCGGTGGTGCGTTCGGGGATGAATTCGAGGTGGGCCTGGGTGCCCTTCATCCAGCCCTTGCCGCTCAGCCCCCCCGAGCCGATCGCGATGACCGACTGGATGATGTGGAAGCCCTTGCCCAGCGGGTCGGCGTTCGGATCGATCAGGGTCATCACCCGCTCGCGCTGGTAGTCGTGCATCAGCGACCAGGCCACCGGCAAACTGGCGGCGCCGGCCACGAACAGGCCGATGAGCGCCTTCCACGACAGCCCGGCCAGAAAGATCACGTAGAAGCCCGACGCCAGCACCAGCAGCGAGGTGCCCAGGTCGGGCTGCAGCTGGATCAGGCCCACGGGAACGGCCAGCAGCACGGTGGCGATGATGAACGAATGCCAGCGCACCAGCCCCGCCTTCTGGTGGAAGTACCAGGCCAGCATAAGCGGCATGGCGATTTTCATGATCTCGGACGGCTGGATGTCGAAGCCGATGTGCAGCCAGCGGCGCGCGCCCTTCTTGATCACGCCGAACAGGAACACCGCAATGAGCAAGGTCACGCCGACCGTGTAGATCGGCACGGCCAGGCGCATCAGGGTTTGCGGCGGCACCTGGGCCGCCAGCCACATGACCACGAATGCGATCATCATGTTGCGCAACTGGCCTTCGATGCGGCCGGGGAAATCGGCGCCGGCCGAGTACATCGTCACCAGGCTGGTACCGAGCAGCAGGAAGATGACCATGGCCAGCGGCGCGTCGAACACCAGCAGGTAAGGCTTGGCGCGCCGCCACAGCGAGCGCCGTTCGTTGATGCGCATGGCCGTCACTCCTTCGGTGCCGGCGTTTCGGCGCCCGGCTTGTATGGCATTTCGGTGGCCGTATCGGTCTTCAGTTCTTCCAGCGGCAGCAGTTCCACGTCTTCCTTGGGCACCTTGGTGCCGTCCTTGCCCACCGGGCGCTTGCCCAGCAGGTAGTAGTCGAGCGCCTTGCGCGCGATCGGGGCCGCCACCACGCCGCCGAAGCCGGCGTTTTCGACGATCAGCGCCACCGCGATGCGCGGCTTGTCGGCCGGCGCGAAGGTGATGTACAGCGCGTTGTCGCGCAGGCGTTCGTTGACGTTCTTGGCGTTGTACTTCTCGCCGCGGCGCAGGCCCACCGCCTGCGAGGTGCCGGTCTTGCCGGCGGCGATGTAGCCGGCGTTCGCAAACGCGGTCTTGCCGGTGCCACGCTCGGACACCCCGACCATGGCGCGCTTGATGAAATCGATGTTGCCCTGGCTTAGCGGGATGCGCGCGCTTTCCTTCGGCACCGTCAGGGCGCGCGCGCGCGTGCTGCTGTCTTCGACAATCTTGACCAGGTGCGGCTTCATGACCACGCCGTTATTGGCCAGGGTGGCCACCGCGTGCGACAGCTGCAGGATGGTGAAGCTGTTGAAGCCCTGCCCGATGGCGATATTGACGGTGTCGCCGCCGACCCAGGTCTGCATCAGTTTGTTCTTGGCGAAGCGTGCCTTCTTCCAGTCTTTCGAGGGCAGCACGCCAATTTTTTCGTTCTCCAGGTCGATCCCGGTCTTCTGGCCGAAACCGAACGGCTTCATGAAGTCGTGGATCGCATCGATGCCGAGATCGTTGCCGAGCTGGTAATAGTAGGTATTGCACGAGACGATGATCGAATCGGTCAGGCTGACCATGCCGTGCCCGCCCACCTTGTCGTCCTTCCAGGTGTGGCCGCCCAGGGTGAAATAGCCGGCGTCGGAAATCGTATGGTTCTGCGTGCGCTTGCCCAGTTCCAGCGCGGCCAGCGCCATGAACGGCTTGAAGGTCGATCCGGGCGGATAGGTGCCCTGCAGCGGGCGGTTCATCAGCGGGCGGTCGAGCGAGGTATTGAGTTCGTTCCAGCTCTGGGTGTCGATGCCGTCGACGAACAGGTTCGGGTCGAACCCGGGACGCGACACGTACGCCAGGATGTCGCCCGTCTCCGGTTCGATGGCGACCAGCGCGCCGCGGTACTCGCCGAAGGCTTCTTCGATGATCTTTTGCAGTTCGATGTCGATCGACAGAATCAGGTTGCTGCCGGCGGTCGCTTCCGTGCGCGACAGGATGCTGACCGCGCGCCCGCTGGCGGTGCGGATGATCTTCTGGTAGCCGGTGCGCCCGTGCAGCTGCGCTTCGTAGCTCTTTTCCAGCCCTTCCTTGCCGATATGGTCGGTACCGTTGTAGTTCGCCTTGTCGGGCCGCTCTTCGAGTTCCTTCGCTTCCTTCTGGTTGATGCGGCCGATGTAGCCGATCACGTGCGAGGCGGTTTCGCCCAGCGGGTACTGGCGGAACAGGCGCGCCTGCACCTCGACCCCGGGAAAACGGAAGCGCTGGGCGGCGAAGCGCGCCACTTCGTCGTCGGTCAGGCGGGTGCGCAGCGGCACGCTCTCGAAATTCTTCGACTCGGCCAGCAGGGTCTTGAAGCGCTTGCGGTCCTTGGGCTCGATCTCGATCAGCGTCGACAATTCGTCGATCACCGAGTCGAGCGTGTTGCGCAGCTTGGACTGGGTGATTTCGAGCGTGTAGGCCGAGTAGTTGCGCGCCAGGACCACGCCCTTGCGGTCGACGATCAGGCCGCGGTTGGGCACGATCGGCACGATGGCGATGCGGTTGTCTTCGGCCAGCGCCGCAAAGTCGTCGTGCTTGACCACCTGCAGGAACACCAGGCGCGCCACCAGCGCGCCGAAGCAGACGAAGACGAGCGCGATCAGCGCCACCACGCGCAGGCGAAACAGGTGGATTTCGCGGTCGTTATTGGTTAATTCAGTCATGACGCAGCCGCACCATCAGATCGGGCGCGTATGGTCGCGGTCGACGGCGCGCCGCTGGGGCGCCAGCAGCATCCAGGTAATCACGGGCCACAGCGCGATGCCCACCACGCTCTCGATGAAGTACATCCAGCCCGGGAATTTGCCCGAGACGATCACGCGCACGATGACCTGGATGGCCTGGGTGGCCAGCAGCAGCGGAAACACGTGCAGCGCCTGGGTCAGCACCGGAAACCACAGCACGCGCCGGTGAATCATGATGGCCAGGTAGGACAGCAGCGTGTAGGCCAGCGCGTTCTCGCCGAGCAGGGTGGCGTCATGCACGTCCATCAGCAGGCCCATGAAAAAGGCGACGCCGATGCCGACCTTGCGCGGCTGGTGGATGCCCCAGAACACCAGGACCAGCGCCACGAAGTCGGGCGCGCCGATCCAGTGCCCCCAGGGCAGCAGATTGAGCATGAAAGCGCAGGTCAGGCTGAAGGTAATGAACAGCGGACTGACGGGCAGCAGGATGTAGTGCGGGCGGTTCATCGGGTCGCTTCCTTGGGTGCGGGCGCGGGAGCCGCCGGGACCGGCGCGCGGGCCGGCGTGGCGGGCGCGCGCGACGGCGTGGCCGGGGTCCTGGCGGCGGGCACCACCGGCGCCGGCGTTTTCGGCGCGGCGGCGGCAATCGGGACGGCACCCTCTTTGATCGGTGTCATCTTGGGAAGGTTCTTCTTGGACGGCACCGGCGGCTCTTCAGGCGGGCGGGCCGGCACTTGCGGCAGCGTGGTGAGGATCAGCACATGGCGGTTGCGGTCGATGCCGGCCAGCGGCTGGCACACCACGCCGCCAAAGGCGCCGGCGGCGCTGTTCTCGACCTTGGTGACCTTGGCCACGGCCAGGCCGGCCGGGTAGACCCCGTCCATGCCCGAGGTAATGAGTACGTCGCCGACCTGGATGTCGGCGTTCGGTGCCACGAAGCGCAGGTCGAGCGTGCCGGACTGGCCGCGCCCGTAGGCCACGCTGCGCAAGCCGTTTCTGAGCACCTGCACGGGAATGGCCTGTTCGCGGTCGGTCAGCAGGGTGACTTCGGCGGTGAACGGGAATACACGCGTGACCTGGCCCACCACGCCGGCGTTATCGATCACCGGCTGGCCGAGCGCCACGCCGTTCTGGCTGCCGCGGTCGAGCACGATCTTGCGGCTGGAACTGTCGCGCGCGTCGTACAGGATCTCGCTGAGCATGGTCTTGACCGGCACATGCTCGCGCGCGCCCATCAGTTTGCGCAACTGGGCGTTTTCCGCACTCTGGAGCTGGGCTTGCTGGAGTTTTTCGGCGACGGCGACCTGGGCGACCTGGAGATCGCGCACTTCCTGCTTGAGCGAGGAAATGGAAGAGAAGTAGCTGCCCATGTTGGCCAGCGCCTCGCGCGGCATCAGGGCCGCCATTTGGAGCGGATACAGGACGGTGCCGGCCACCTGGCGCACCGTGGCCAGCGCATGGACGCGGGCGTCGATCATCAGGAGGGCGATCGAAATAAACGCGAAAACCGTCACCTTGACCCGGGCAGGGGCGCCTTGCTTGAAGAGTGGCGGAGGACTGTATTCCATGAAATCCAATAATCGGTGCTAACAACCTGTCCCGGTGCGGCACGGGGTCAGACCTCCGGCTTGCACACATTGTTCAACCTGGTCTGTCCGGGTTGTACAACGCATTGCAAGCCGAAGATCTGAACGGTACGCCGGCCGCGCCGGCAGTGCAAGCCGGCGCGCTCGCGGCTCGCTACGGGCTCGGACTTACTCGTACGAGAAAATCGAACCCAGCTTGTCCATCCGCTCGAGCGCCATGCCGGAGCCGCGCACCACGCAGGTCAGCGGGTCTTCGGCCACCAGCACCGGCAGGCCGGTTTCTTCCATCAGCAGGCGGTCGAGATCGCGCAGCAGGGCGCCGCCGCCGGTGAGCATCATGCCTTTTTCGGCGATGTCGGCACCCAGTTCCGGCGGGGTCTGCTCGAGCGCGTTCTTGACGGCCGAGACGATGTTGTTGAGCGGGTCGGTCAGCGCTTCGAGAATCTCGTTCGACGAAATGGTAAACGAACGCGGGATGCCTTCGGACAGATTGCGGCCCTTGACTTCCATTTCCTTCACTTCGGAACCGGGGAAGGCCGAACCGATGGCCTTCTTGATCGCTTCGGCCGTCTGTTCGCCGATCAGCATGCCGTAGTTGCGGCGGATGTAGTTGACGATGGCTTCGTCGAACTTGTCGCCGCCCACCCGTACCGAGCCCTTATAGACCATGCCGCCCAGCGAAATGATGCCCACTTCGGTGGTGCCGCCGCCGATGTCGACCACCATCGAGCCGGTCGCTTCCGACACCGGCAGGCCGGCGCCGATGGCCGCCGCCATCGGTTCTTCGATCAGGTAGACTTGGGAAGCGCCGGCGCCGAGCGCCGATTCGCGGATCGCGCGCCGCTCGACCTGGGTCGAACCGCAGGGAACGCAGATGATGATGCGGGGGGAAGGACGGAAGACCTTGGTGTTGTGCACCATGCGGATGAACTGCTTGAGCATCTGCTCGGTGACGGTGAAGTCGGCGATCACGCCATCTTTCATCGGGCGGATCGCCTCGATATTGCCAGGGACCTTGCCGAGCATTTGCTTTGCCTGTTTGCCGACTGCCTGAATCGTCTTTTTGCCGTTCGGGCCGCCTTCCTGGCGGATCGCAACGACGGAAGGTTCGTCCAGGACGATGCCCTCGCCGCGTACATAAATCAGGGTGTTCGCCGTACCGAGGTCAATGGCCAGATCGCTGGAAAAGTAGCTGCGTAAAAAACCAAACATGAGTGTCCTGATGCGCAACGGGCTGCGCGTAAGCATTAAAATGAGTAGAAAAACGCTACGAAATAAACAGCCGCCGCGCGCTACCTTCCCGCACCGGCACGGCCGTTTGCATGCTGCGGCCACTCCTATTCGGCGCCGACAACGCATTAGCCCGCCATTCTACCTTATAATTTGCGCGTTAATCGCTGAAAAACCGGTGTTTTGCGCGCCTATTCCCCCTGTGAGATCAGGGCCTTTAGGAAGCTTTTATCGGCTTTAGCGCTCTGTTATCGAAACTTCACTATTCGTCCACCACATTTTGAACGCGGCCCGCGCCGCGCAAATTTCATGTCCCTGACACTATCAGATGTAAATCGAATCGCCTATCTGTCCAAACTCGAGATGGACGAGGCCCACGCCGACATCGCGCTGGCGGAACTGAACGGTATTTTCGCGCTGGCCGAGCAGATGAAGGATGTCGACACCACCGGCGTGGAGCCGCTCTCGCACCCGCTCGCGGCCATCCTGGGCAAGCTGCCGTTGCGCCTGCGCGACGACGTCGTGACCGAGGAAAACGCCCGCGAAGCCTACCAGGCGCCGGCGCCGAAGACCCAGGACGGCCTGTATCTGGTGCCGCAAGTGATCGAATAACGGCCGCCCACCCTCTTCGTCCGACCGGCGCCGCGCGCGTCGCCGAGTACCGGGCACACTCCCGAGCAAACCGAGCAATTACGTCAGCCGAGCATCCGCCATGCATACTAAAACCATTCAACAGCTGTCCGCGCTCCTGCACGCGAAACAGGTTTCCGCCACCGAGCTGACCACCCACTTCCTGCAGCGCGCCAAAGCGAGCGACCTGAACGCCTTCCTGCAGGTCGACGAAGCCTTGTCGCTTGAACAAGCGCGCGCCGCCGATGTGCGCCTCGCCTCCGGCAATGCCGGCCCGCTGACCGGGATTCCGATCGCGCACAAGGATATTTTCGTCACCAAAGGCTGGCGTTCGACGGCCGGCTCGAAGATGCTGGCCAATTACACCAGCCCGTTCGACGCCACCGTGGTCGACAAATTCAACCGCGCCGGCATGGTCACCCTGGGCAAGCTCAATTGCGACGAATTCGCGATGGGCTCGTCGAACGAAAACTCGGCCTTTGGCGCCGTCAAGAATCCGTGGGACACGCTGGCCGTGCCGGGCGGCTCCTCGGGCGGCTCGGCCGCGGCGATTGCCGCGCGCCTGGCGCCGGCCGCCACCGCCACCGATACCGGCGGCTCGATCCGCCAGCCGGCCGCGTTTTGCGGCGTCACCGGCATCAAGCCGACCTACGGGCGCGTGTCGCGCTTCGGCATGATCGCGTTCGCGTCCTCGCTCGACCAGGGCGGCCCGATCGCCCAGAGCGCCGAAGACTGCGCCATGCTGCTCAATGAAATGATCGGCTTCGATGCGCGCGATTCGACCAGCCTGACGGCCGAACAGGGCAATGTGCGCGAAGACTTCACGCGCGACCTGAACGCACCGCTCAAGGGCTTGCGCATCGGCTTGCCAAAAGAATATTTTGGCGAAGGCCTGGCGGCCGACGTCGAACAAGCCGTGCGCGCCGCGCTCGACGTATTTGTGAAACTGGGCGCAACCCTGGTTGACATTTCGCTGCCAAAAACGTCGCTCTCGATCCCTGTCTACTACGTGATCGCCCCGGCGGAAGCGTCGTCGAACCTGTCGCGCTTCGACGGCGTGCGCTACGGCCACCGCGCCAGCGAATACAAGAACCTCGAAGACATGTACAAAAAGTCGCGTGCCGAAGGCTTCGGTCCCGAAGTGCAGCGCCGCATCCTGGTCGGCACCTACGTGCTGTGCCATGGCTATTACGACGCTTACTACCTGCAGGCCCAGAAGATCCGGCGCCTGATCGCCGACGACTTCCAGGCCGCGCTGGGCAACACCTGCGACGTCATCATGGGCCCGGTCGCGCCAACCGTCGCCTGGGACTTGGGCGACAAGGCCAACGACCCGGTCGCCAACTACCTGGCCGACATTTTTACCCTGTCGACCAGCCTGGCCGGCCTGCCCGGCATGTCGGTCCCGTGCGGCTTCGGCCAGGGCGAAAAGAACAGCAAGCGCCCGGTGGGCCTGCAAATCATTGGCAATTACTTTGCCGAAGCGAAGCTGCTAAATATTGCCCACCAGTACCAGCTGGCGACCGACTGGCACACCCGCGCGCCGGCCGGCATCTGATTTCGCCGGGTGCGCACCGCGTGCGCACCGGCAACCTGACAAGAAAAGAGAACACTATGCAATGGGAAGTCGTCATCGGTCTTGAGAACCACGTGCAGCTCACGACCAACTCCAAGATTTTCAGCGGCAGTTCGATTCAGTTCGGCGCCGAGCCGAACACCCAGGCCAGCCCGGTCGACCTGGCGTTGCCGGGCGTGCTGCCGGTGATGAACCGCGGCGCGGTCGAACGCGCGATCCGTTTCGGCCTGGCGGTCGACGCGAAAATCGCGCCGGAATCGGTGTTTGCGCGCAAAAACTATTTTTACCCGGATTTGCCCAAGGGTTACCAGATCAGCCAGTTCGCCGATCCGGTCGTCATCGGCGGCCAGCTCACCTTCGGCTTCGAAAAAGATGGCCAGTTCCAGACCAAAACTGTGAACCTGACGCGCGCCCACCTGGAAGAAGACGCCGGCAAGTCGCTGCACGAAGACTATGCAGGCATGACCGGCATCGACCTGAACCGCGCCGGTACGCCGCTGCTGGAAATCGTGTCCGAGCCGGAAATGCGCAGCGCGGCCGAGGCCGTGGCGTACGCCAAGGCACTGCATACCCTGGTCGTGTGGCTGGGCGTGTGCGACGGCAACATGCAGGAAGGCTCGTTCCGCTGCGACGTCAACGTCTCGGTGCGTCCGGTTGGCACGACGGAACTGGGCACCCGCTGCGAGATCAAGAACCTGAACTCCTTCCGTTTCATGGAAGAAGCGATCGCCTATGAAGTGCGGCGCCAGATCGACCTGATCGAAGATGGCGGCAAAGTGCAGCAAGCCACGCGCCTGTGGGACCCGGACAAGAAGGAAACGCGCTCGATGCGCACCAAGGAAGACGCGCAGGATTACCGCTACTTCCCCGATCCGGACTTGCCGCCGCTGCTCATTTCCGACGAGTGGGTCGCGCGCATCAAGGCCGACATGCCGGAACTGCCGGCCGCGATGCGTGCGCGCTTCGCGAACGACTACGGCTTGCCGGAATACGACAGCCTGTTCCTGACCTCGTCGAAACAGATGGCCGCGTACTTCGAAGCTGTCGTCGCCAAGACCGGAAAAGAGCAAGCCAAGACCGCGGCCAACTGGCTGATGGGCGACGTGGCCTCGACCCTGAACCGCGAAAACGTCGACATCGCCGATTCGCCGGTGGAAGCATCGCAACTGGCGCTGATGATCAAGCGCATTGCCGACGGCACGATTTCCACCAAGAGCGCCAAGGAAGTGTTTGCGGGCATGTGGGAAGCCAAATCGAACGATGAAAACATCGCCGACGTGGTCATCAAGGAAAAAGATCTGGTGACCATCTCCGACAGCGGCGCGCTGGAAAAGATCGTCGACGATGTGCTGGCGGCCAACGCCAAATCGGTCGAGCAATACCGCGCCGGCAAGGAAGCGGCCATCAACGCGCTGATCGGCCAGGCCATGAAGGCATCCAAAGGCAAGGCCAACCCGGCCGAGCTGACCGAGCTGCTCAAGAAAAAGCTGGCTGGCTGATACCTGCCGTAGGCTCTGCGGCATAGTTCGCATCCATACCGGCCGTCAATGTTGCTCAATCGAGGTCAGACCCCGGTTAAGCAATATTGACGGCCGGCTTTGTTTCCGCCAAGGAGAAATGCCTGATGATATTAGCAGTCGACGTGCAATACGATGCCGATTGCGGCTATGCCGCGGGGCTGCTGTTCGAGCGCTGGGATGCCTTGACGCCAGCGGCGACTATCTGCAAAAAGCAGGCCGGCGTCGGGGAGTATGTTCCGGGGGAATTCTACAAGCGCGAGCTGCCGTGCATCCTGGCCCTGCTCGGCGAACTCGACCAGCTTCCCGAGGTCGTCGTCATCGATGGCTTTGTGTTCCTCGACGGGCATTCTCACGCGGGACTGGGCAAGCATCTGTACGATGCGCTGGACGGCAAGGCCAAAGTCATCGGCGTGGCGAAAACGTCGTATGCCGGCATCGGCGACAACTACAAACTGCTGCGCGGCGACAGCATCAAGCCGCTGTTCATTACCTGCATCGGGCTTGAGTTGGCGGAGGCGAAGGAACACATCGCTGCCATGCACGGGCCGCACCGCATGCCGGTGCTGCTGAAAACGGTCGACCGCATTTGCCGCGAGCAGGCACTGGCGGGCGCGGCCGGCATTGCGCAGGATTTACCGCAGAGCTGAACGCGATTGAGGGGGCGCAAACAAGCGTTCGTTTTCGGCGTCAGACTGGTTGATGTGAATCCTCCCGACTGCCCATCATGCTCACCATCGCCGATCTTGAAAAGCTCGCTCGCACGCGTCTGCATGAGGCCACCGCTCTCCTGGTCACCCAACAGTTCGACGGGTCGGCTTACCTCAGCGGATACGCGGTCGAGTTGATCCTGAAAGCAAGGATTTGCGCCAACTTGCGTTGGAATGGATATCCCGAGTCGCGCCACGAGTTTGAACGCTATACCTCATTTCGCACGCATTATCTTGAAACACTGCTTAACCTGACAGGTCATCAAGAAAAAGTTCGAACCAAATATATCTCCCACTGGTCGAATGTAAAAGATTGGTCACCTGAAGAACGCTATCGACCGCCCGGGGCTGTACCTGGAAGTGCGGCGCGTGCCAGGCTTGCTGCCGCATCGTTTCTTGTGAGGAGTATATGAAAGCGGAATTGAAGGTCTTATTGAACAAAATGGCGGTAATTGAACGCGAGATTTCCGAAGAAAAAGGAGAGCTGACCTTTTTCGCCTTGCTTTTGCCATGGGCCGGGCTGGAGCCAGCATGGGAACTTACCGTTTCCGCGCACTGGGCCGATCGTGAGCATAGACCTGCGGCGATCAGCTATATCGTCGATCAATACTATGCAGTGTGCAGCAATCCCGAGCGGATGATGATTGCAAACGTGACAATCATCGACACGGATGACGACGAGCTCGATGACATCCTGGACGATTATGACGTCGAGCACGGTATGGTGAAAATGAAATACAGCCGCTATTTCGATAACGAATTCGATCGCGGCTATATTTTCACCTGCAAGAGGCGCACAGCGGAAGCGGCACCGCCTGAGCACGAGCGGGCTGCCGACCAGCCCGTCTGACGAGGGCACTCAGGGCGCTGCGGGCCGCCCGCCCGCCTTACACCCCGTAGCGCGTCCGGTACGCCGCCACCGCATCCTTGTACTGCGCCATCTCCGGATCGGCCCCGGCCGCGTTCAGGTAAGTAAACAAATCCTCCAGGTTCCCGATCGACACCACCGGAATATTGAACTCCTGGCTGACCTGCTGCACCGCTGAACTTGGCGACAATTCGCCATCCTTGCCCGAACGCTCCATGCGGTCGAGCGCGATGAGCACGGCGCACGGCTCGGCGCCGGCGGCGCGGATCATGTCGACCGATTCGCGCACCGACGTGCCCGCCGAAATCACATCGTCGATAATGACGACCTTGCCCGCCAGCTTCGCGCCGACAATAGTGCCCCCTTCGCCATGGTCCTTGGCTTCCTTGCGGTTATAGGCGAACGAGGTGTTGTGCCCTTTGCCCGCCAGCGCCACCGCGGTGGCGGACGCCAGGGTGATGCCCTTGTACGCCGGCCCGAACAGCATGTCGAACTCGATCCCCGAATCGATCAGGGTCTGCGCGTAAAACTGCGCCAGCTTGGCCAGGGTGGCGCCATCATGGAACAGGCCGGCGTTGAAGAAATACGGCGACAGGCGGCCAGCCTTGGTGGTGAACTCGCCGAAGCGCAACACGCCCGCCGACACCGAAAACGCGATAAACTGTTGGCGCAAATTATTCACGACGACCTCATTTGTTCATATAGAAAAGTGGCGCTATTTTACGCCACCCTCCACACCCCCTGGAACCATGCCAAAAATTATTTCCGCGAACCTGAACGGGATCCGCTCCGCCCACAAGAAGGGTTTTTTCAACTGGATGGCCACCCAGACCGCCGATTTCGTCTGCGTCCAGGAGCTCAAGGCGCAGCTGCCCGACATGACCGAGGAATTCCTGATGCCGGGCGGCTATCACGGCCATTTCCATTACGCCGAGAAAAAAGGCTACTCCGGTACCGGTATCTACAGCCGGACCAAGCCGGACGCCGTGCGCATTGGTTTCGGCAGCCCCGAATTCGATGCCGAAGGCCGCTACGTGCGTTGTGATTTCGGCAACCTGACCATCATTTCGGTCTATTGCCCGTCCGGTTCCTCGTCGCCGGAACGCCAGGAAGCCAAGTTCCGCTTCATGGAACTGTTCCTGCCGCATCTGCTGGAATTGCGCGCCGAAGGCCGCGAAGTGGTCATCTGCGGCGACTGGAATATTGCCCACAATGAAATCGACCTGAAAAACTTCAAAGGCAACAAGAAGAATTCAGGATTCCTGCCGGAAGAGCGCGCCTGGCTGACGCGTGTGTTTGATGAAGTCGGCTTTGTGGACGTGCACCGCGGCATCGACAAGCGCCCCGAGCAATACACCTGGTGGAGCAACCGCGGCCAGGCCTACGCCAAGAACGTTGGGTGGCGCATCGATTATCACGTGGCAACCCCCGGCATCGCCGCTCAGGCCAAGGAAGTATTCATCTACAAGGATGAGCGGTTTTCGGATCACGCACCGCTGATCATCGATTACCGCCTCTAGGACGCCGCTACAGGGTGCGCCGGCTCTCGAACCGGCGCGCCAAGCCCGTCAAGGGATCGTCGAAGCCGATGCTGCGCGCCAGCAGCTTGAGCGGGTTGGCGAAGTCGTCGCCCTTGCACGGCAGCGCTTCGGGATAAAACGCGTCGTTCATGATCGGCGCGCCGAGCGCGGCCATGTGCACCCGCAGCTGGTGCTTGCGGCCCGTATGCGGCTGCAGGCGGTACAGCATGGCGTCCCCCTGCGGCTCGATCACATCGATCACGCTTTCCGAATTCGGCTCGCCGTCGACTTCCTGCATGCGGAAAAACGGATTTCCCTCCACCATGCGGCTGCGGTGCACCAGTGGAAAGGTCAGCTGCGGCAAGGGCGCCGCCAGCGCCTCGTACACCTTGCGCACGCTGCGTTTCTGGAACAGCGACTGGTAGGCGCCACGGGTCGCTTCCTGGTGCGAAAAAACCACCACCCCGGCCGTTTCGCGGTCGAGCCGGTGAATCGGGGTCAGCTGGGCCAACCCGGTCTTGTTCTTCAGCCGCACCAGCAACGTTTCATGCAGGAAGCGCCCGCCCGGTGTCATCGGCAGGAAATGGGGCTTGTCGACCACCAGCAGATGGTCGTCGCGAAACAGGATCTGTTCCTCGAAGGGAATCGGCGTCTCGGCCTCGAGCTCGCGGTAATACCAGATGCGCATGCCGCGCCGCAGCACACTGTCGGCGCCAAGCATGTCGCCGCTGGCGTCGACCACCTCGCCGCGCGCCATGCGGTCGCGCCAGACAGCCTCGCCTACATCGGCGAAATGGCTGGTGAGAAACGCCAGCGCGCCCTCAAGCGGGCTATCGTCCAGCCATAAATAACTGGGCGCGACGCCATCGCGGACCGGCAGCGGAACAACTGCATTGGCGTCGGCCTGCCGTCCCATTTACTTGGGCGCGCTGCTACGGTACGGCGGCAATTGCGCGACCGAGGTGTTCTTGCTGCGCGCATACAGCGGCAGCAGCACGTTCATGTGCTCTTCCATGTGGCGGATGCGTTCCTTGCCGCCCGGGTGGGTCGACAGCCACGCCGGGGGCGCTCCGCCGCCCGCCGCTGCCATTTTTTGCCACAGGATGATGCCGGCGCGCGGATCGTAACCGGCGCGCGCGGCCAGGTCCAGGCCGATCAGGTCGGCTTCGCGTTCGTCGTCGCGCGAGAATTTGAGCGAAGCGAACTGCGCGCCATACTGGGCCACCGTGTCGGTAATGCCGGGATCGATGCCGAGCACCGCCGCCAGCACCGCGCCGCCCACCCGTGCGCCGACATTGGTGGCGGTCGACTTGACCATCTGCTCGCGCCCGTGTTCGCGCAGGGCGTGCGAAACTTCGTGGCCCATGATGGCGGCCACTTCATCGTCGGTCAGGTTCAGGGTGGTGAGGATGCCGCTGAAAAACGCGATGCGTCCACCGGGCATGCAGAAGGCGTTGATTTGCTTGGACGACAGCAGATTGACCTGCCACTTCCATTTGGCGGCCTCGGGATTCCAGCGCGTGGCGTACGGAATGATCCGTTTGGCGATGGTGCGCAGGCGCACTACCTGCGGATGGTCGTCCGGCACCAGCGCCCCCTTTTGCTGGGCTTGGCCCATCAGCTGCGTATATTGCTGCGCCGCCTGCTGGTCCATTTTCTCGGCCGAAGCCAGCACGCGGTAGCGCGGCATCGGCCGCACCTGGATGCCGTCCTGCACCGCGGCCTTCGCGGTCTTGCCTTTGATCGGCTCCGGCAGCGGCTGGGCGGTGGCCAGGACCGTGCAGGCGCCGAGCGTCAGGGCCAGGAGAATAGGTTTAATCTTATGCATGTTTCAATTCCTGCTATGTATTTGATAACACCATCATCGCAGGAAATCCCGTAAAGTCGCACACGATAAGGTTTCCGGCCGCTCAGGCCGCCGCTTGCGTCTTTTTGCGCAGCCGAAACACGGCCAGGCTGCCGCGCAGGTTGGGCAGGAAGGACACCGGCTTGCCGTCGGCCAGCGCGACCCGCTCCAGTACTTCGAGGCCGCATTCTTGCGCAAGTTCCTCGAAATCGTAAATCGTCGCGCAGCGCACGTTGGGGGTGTCGTACCACTGGTACGGCAGCGACTTGGACACCGGCATGCGGCCCTTGAGCAGCGCCATGCGGTGCGGCCAGTAGGCGAAATTGGGGAACGAGACGATCGCTTCGGCGCCCACCCGCACGATATCGCGCAGCAGCGCCTCGACGTGCTGCATCATCTGCAGCGACGACAGGCACAGGACGGTGTCGAAGGAATTATCGGAAAACAGGCCAAGGCCTTTTTCCATGTCCTGCTGGATCACGTTGATGCCGCGCCGCGCGCTGGCCAGCAGCGATTCGTCGGCGATCTCGATGCCGTAGCCGGTGCAGCCCTTGCCGCTCTGGAGGTAGCGCAGCATGGCGCCGTCGCCGCAGCCCACGTCGAGCACGTGCGATTTTTCCGGCACCCAGTGCGCGATGAACGCCAGGTCGGGGCGCAGGCTGGAGAGGTCTTCAAAATTCATGCTTGCCCTTTCACCGGCATGGCTTCCCAGATGCGCTGGTAGTAGGCGCGCACCATGTTCATGTAGCGCTGGTCCTCCAGCAGGAAGGCGTCGTGGCCGTGCGGGGCGTCGATTTCGGCGTAGGTCACGCGGCGCCGGTTGCATACCAGCGCCTCGACGATCTCGCGCGAGCGCTCGGGCGAAAAGCGCCAGTCGGTGGTAAACGAGGCGACGAAAAAGTCGGCCTTGGTGCCGGCCAGCGCGCGCGTGAGCGAGCCGCCGAATTCGCGCGCCGGGTCGAAATAATCGAGCGCCTTGGTGATCAGGAGGTAGGTATTGGCGTCGAAGTATTCCGAGAACTTGTCGCCCTGGTAGCGCAAATAGGACTCGATCTCGAAGTCGATGCCGAAGTCGAATTTGTAGTCGTTGTTTTCAGCGGCGTTACGCAGTTTTCGGCCGAATTTTTCGGCCATGTCGTCGTTCGACAGGTAGGTGATGTGACCGACCATGCGCGCCACGCGCAGCCCGTTCTTGGGCACCACGCCGTGCGCGTAGAAGTCGCCGCCGCGATAATCCGGGTCCGACAGGATGGCCTGGCGCGCCACGTCGTTGAAGGCGATGTTTTGCGCCGACAGCTTGGGGGTGGAGGCGATCACGACGCAGTGGCGCAGGCGGTCGGGGAACATGATGCTCCACGCGAGCGCCTGCATGCCGCCCAGCGAGCCGCCCATGACGGCGGCGAACTGCACGATGCCGAGGGCGTCGGCCAGGCGCGCCTGCGCGGCGACCCAGTCTTCCACCGTCACCACCGGGAAGGAGGCGCCGTAGGGTTTGCCGGTGGCCGGATTGAGGTGCATCGGGCCGGTGGAGCCGAAACAGGAGCCGAGGTTGTTGACGCCGATGACGAAGAAACGGTCGGTGTCGAGCGGTTTGCCCGGACCGACCATATTGTTCCACCAGCCGGTGCTTTTCGGGTCGCCCTCGTAGGTGCCGGCCACGTGGTGGGAGGCGTTCAGGGCGTGGCAGACCAGCACCGCGTTCGATTTGTCGGCGTTGAGGGTGCCGTAGGTTTCGTACACCAGGGTGTACTCGGCCAGCGCACCACCGCCCTGCAACCGCAGCGGTTCGGCAAAGCGCATCGCTTGCGGGGAGACTATTCCAATGGATGACATGAGATTCGAAAAAATGAGTTAAGAGCGCTACCTCGTCGTTCCCGCGCCAAGGCGGCTCTCGGCGGGAACCCAAGGTTTTTCGCTAACCATGTATTACTTGGGTTCCCGCCGAGAGCCGCCTTGGCGCGGGAACGACGGAGGATATGGCGCGGGAAGACTGTCAAATCACCTGCAACTGCTGCACCGCCTCCACAATCGCATGCGGCTCGGTGGTGCGCAAGATCTTGCGCGTCTGCGGGGTGATTGTGGTCAGGTCGCAATTCAAGATCTCCTGCTTGACCGACAGCAGCTGCGCCGGATGCATCGAGAACTCGCGCAGTCCCATGCCCAGCAACAGGCGCGTCAACTTCACATCGCCCGCCATCTCGCCGCACACCGCCACGTCGATTCCAGCCTTCATCCCCGCCGAGATGGTCATCGCGATCAGCTGCAAAATCGCCGGATGCAGCGGGTCGTACAAGTGCGCCACTTCGTAATCGACCCGGTCGATCGCCAAGGTGTACTGAATCAGGTCGTTGGTGCCGATCGACAGGAAGTTCATGCGCTTGACGAACATCGGCAGCGACAGCGCCGCCGCCGGGATCTCGATCATCGCGCCGACGTCGATCGCCGCATCGTACTTTTGCCCCGCCTCGCGCAGCTGCGCCTTGGCCTGCTCCACCATCGCCAGGCACTGGTCGATCTCGAACACGTGCGACAGCATTGGAATGAGCAGGCGCACCTTGCCGAACGCGGAGGCCCGCAGAATCGCGCGCAGCTGCGTTAGGAACAGCTGCGGCTCGGCCAGGCAATAGCGGATCGCGCGCAGTCCCAGCGCGGGATTGAGCGCGGTGTGCTCGGTCTGGTCGAGCGGTTTGTCGGCGCCGATGTCGAGCGTGCGGATCGTCACCGGCCGCCCTTTCATCGCCACCACCGCCTTGCGGTACTGCTCGAACTGTTCGTCCTCGCTCGGAATCTTGTGCGCCTGACCGCTGCGGCCCATGAACAGGAACTCGGAGCGGAACAGGCCCACCCCTTCGGCGCCGCAGTCGAGCGCGTGCGGGCAATCGTCCGGCAGTTCGATGTTGGCCAGCAGGGTGATGACGGTGCCGTCGCGCGTGATGGCCGGGGTTTTCTTGAGCTTCGAGAGCTTCTTGCGCGCCTTGAGCATGGCCGCCTGGCGCGCCCGGTACTGCTCCAGCACCAGCGTGCTCGGATTGCAGATCACCACGCCGGCATCGCCGTCGATGATCACCCAGTCGTCCTGCTCGATCAATTGCGACGCCTGCGACATGCCCACCGCCGCCGGAATATCGAGGCTGCGCGCCACGATCGCCGTGTGCGAGTTCTGCCCGCCCACGTCGGTCACGAAACCGATGAACGAGCGGTCGCGGAACTGCAGCATGTCGGCCGGCGAAATGTCGTGCGCGACGACGATCATCTGCGGCTGGAATTCTTCGTCGGTGACGGGCGCCGGCGCCAGCTGGGCGGTGCCCATCAATACCTTGAGCACCCGCTCGGCCACCTGCTGGATGTCGGCCTTGCGCTCGCGCAGATACGGGTCTTCAATTTCGTCGAACTGCGCCGACAATTCGTCGATCTGCGTCACCAGCGCCCACTCGGCGTTGTAGTGGCGCGTGCGGATGATATCGAGCGGCGCTTCCGAAATCATCGGGTCCGACAGAATCAGCGCGTGCACGTCGATGAACGCGCCCAGTTCCGTCGGCGCGTCCTTGGGCAGGTCGGTCCATAGCGCCTGCAGGCCGCGATGCACCTCGGCCAGGGCATCCTGCAAGCGCTTCACTTCCGCTTCCAGGTGCTCTTCGGCCACCAGGTAATGCTTGACGTCGAGCGCGGCGGGCGTGAGCAGGTGCGCGCGGCCGATCGAGATACCGCGCGACACAGGAATGCCGTGCAGCGTGAACGATGCCATGGATGATCCGCTGGAGGTGCGTCCGACCGGCATTACTCGCCTTCGCCGAATTTGTCGTTGATCAGCGCGGCAAGCGCTTCGACACATTCCTTCTCGTCGGCGCCGTCGGCTTCCAGGGTGACCTTGGCGCCCTTCCCGGCCGCCAGCATCATCACGCCCATGATCGACTTGGCATTGATGCGGCGCGCGTTACGCGTGAGCCAGACGTCGCTCGAAAACTTCGCGGCCAGCTGCGTGAATTTGGCCGAGGCGCGCGCATGCAAACCAAGTTTGTTGATAATTTCCAGATCTTGTTGAATCATTTTTTTGTCGTCTCTTCACACGGATCCTGCACATTCGCACACCCGGTGGCCGCAGCCACCGCCCAATCGCTTTTTACGCCGGTCCTACCCTGATACGATTGTCGACCCGCACCGCACCGCTCTGCGCGCCGGCCAGCGCCATTTCAACCACCACGTCGAGCGTGTCGCGCCGGTAGGTGATCGCGCGCAGCAGCATCGGCAGGCTGATGCCGGCGATGACTTCAACCCGCCCCGCGTCGGCCAGCGAATTGCAGCAGTTGGCCGGCGTGCCGCCCTTGATATCGGTGATTACCAGCACGCCGGTACCGTCGTCGAGGCGGCAGATCGCCTGGCGCGCCAGTTCGTTCACCTCGGCCAGGTCCTGGTCGGCGGTGACGTCGATCGCCTCAAAATGCTCGGTGGGGCCGCGGAACACGTGCGCCACCGCGGCGATGAACGCCTGTCCGAGCGGCGCATGGGTCATCAACAGAATACCTACCATAATATGTTTGCCTTACTTTCCCTTGCTGCGCCGCTCGACGGCGTCGATGAACATCGCCGCCACGTCGAAGCCCGCCTGGTCGGTGATCTCCTGGAAGCAGGTCGGGCTGGTGACATTGACTTCGGTGAGACACTCGCCGATCACATCCAATCCTACCAGTAACAGGCCGCGCTCGGCCAGCAAGGGGCCGATGCTCTCGGCGATGTGGAGGTCGTGCGCGGTCAGGGGCTGCGCCACGCCGATGCCGCCGGCGGCCAGGTTGCCGCGAATTTCAGTGCCCTGCGGGATGCGCGCCAGTGCGAACGGCACCGGCTTGCCATCGATGACGAGAATGCGCTTGTCGCCCTTGACGATATCGGGAATGTAGCGCTGCGCCATGATGGTCTGGGCGCCATTGAGGGTCAGCGTTTCGATCACCGAACCGAGATTCATGGCGTCGGCGCCGATGCGGAAGATGCCGGCCCCGCCCATGCCGTCGAGCGGCTTGAAGATCACGTCGCCGTGCTTGGCGTGGAACGCGCGCAGGCGCGCCGCGTCCGACGTGACCAGGGTGGGCGAGGTGAATTCGGTGAACTGGGCAATCGCCAGCTTTTCATTGTGGTCACGGATCGCGGACGGCTTGTTGAAGATGCGCGCGCCCTGTTGTTCGGCCAGTTCGAGCAGATAGGTGCCGTACACGTACTCCATGTCGAACGGCGGGTCCTTGCGCTGGATGACGGCGTCGAACTCGGACAGGCGCATCGCCGCCTTGGGCGCGGCGCGGTACCAGTCGTCGGCGTCGCCGGTCAGGGTGATCTGGGCGATGTCGGCACTGACCACGCCTTCTTCCAGGGCCATGTCGCGCTGCTCGAAGGCGTAAACCGCATGGCCGCGCCGTGCCGCCTCGCGCATCATGGCGAAGGTCGAATCCTTGTACGTCTTGAAGCCGGACAGCGGATCAGCGAGGAAAGCGATTTTCATGGGCGATTCCATTCGGGGTAATGCCTGATTTTAGCCGGAAACGCCGATGTTGGCTTGGGATGAGTCTGGATGGGGTGCGGCGATACGCGACGAACTTGGGTTCCCGCATGCGCGGGAACGACGGATATTAGGGTACGGGTGCTAACTTCGTCGTTCCTGCCATTGGCAGAAACGACTTCCCGCGCCAAGGCGGCACTCGGCGGGAACGCATGCGTTCCCCCCAAGTTCGCGCTGTAGCCTAATAAACTTCCGGGTTCGGATCCGTCCGCTCCATCTCCAGCGACGCCGCAATCAACCCCAACCTTGCCACCACGCCATACACATAGAAGCGGTTCGGCGCCGCCGTCCCCGGCTTGGCCTTCAGGTCCGGCACGGCATGCTGCTGGGCAAACGCCAGCGGCACATACTGCGAACCCGGCGCATTCAGGTTCTGGTCGATCCCGCGCTCGGCGTGAATCCGGTAGAACCCGCCTACCACATAGCGGTCGATCATGTACACGACCGGCTCGGCCACCGCATCCTTGATGTTCTCGAAGGTCGGCACGCCTTCCTGGATGATGACGTCGCTGATTTCCACGCCATCCTTGATCACCGACATCTTCTGGCGCTGCGCGCGCGTCAGTTCGCGCACTTCGCTGGCATCCTTGATGGTCAGGATGCCCATGCCATAGGTTCCGGCATCGGGTTTCAGGATCACGAACGGCTTTTGCTCCTTGATCCCGTATTCCTTGTATTTCTTGCGGATCTTGGCCAGCAGCATGGTCACATTGTCGGCCAGGCATTCCGCGCCCTGGTCTTCGTCGAAATTGATCGCGCCGCATTTGCTGTGGAAGGGGTTGACCATCCACGGATCGACATCGATCAGCTTGCCGAACTTCTTGGCCACTTCATCGTAGGCGGCCAGGTGATTGCTCTTCCTGCGCAGCGCCCAGCCGGCGTGCAGCGGCGGCAGCAGCGATTGCTCGTGAATATTTTCCAGGATCGATGGAATACCGGCCGACAAATCGTTATTGAGCAAAATGGTGCAAGGATCGAAATCCTTCAGCCCGACCCGGCGGCCGTTGCTGGACCTCACCAGCGGCTCGACCACCAGCATGTTCCCGTCCGGCAGCGCCAGCGGCGTGGGCTGGGTGATCTCGGGCGACAGGGAACCCAGGCGCACGTGCAGCCCGGTCTGGCGGAAAATCTGCATCAGGCGCGCCACGTTCTGCAGGTAATGCGGATTGCGGGTGTGGCCTTCCGGCACCAGCAGCAGGTTGCGGGCATCCGGGCAATACTTGTCGATCGCGGCCATCGCGGCCTGCACCGCCAGCGGCAGCATCTCGGTGGCAAGATTGTTAAAACCGCCAGGGAACAGGTTGGTATCGACCGGCGCCAGCTTGTAGCCGGCGTTGCGCAAGTCGACCGAGCAATAGAACGGCGGCGTATGTTCCTGCCACTCCATCCGGAACCAGCGCTCAATGGCCGGCGTTGCCGCCAGGATTTTCTTTTCGAGGTCGAGCAGCGGGCCAGTGAGGGCGGTGACGAGGTGGGGAACCATGAGTAAGACGTCCTTAAAGACTGCTTGATGATAATGATGAACTGCACAAATCGGGGCGGAACCGGCGTTTTAAAGTCCTGCGGCGTCGCGGAAAGCAAAAAGGCGCCCCGCGGGGCGCCTGGAACAACCCGCTTGCGCGGGCCGGAGCAAAAATGTGAATCAGGAATGGTAGGCCGATTCGCCGTGACTCGTGATGTCGAGCCCTTCCCGTTCTTCTTCTTCCGGTACGCGCAGACCGATCACCAGGTCCACCAGTTTGTAGGCAATGAAGGACACCACCGCCGACCACAAGATCGTGGTGCCGACCGCGGTCAGCTGCGTGATGACCTGGCCGCCGATCGAATATTCCGCCGATGCCTTGTTGGCAACGTAGTCGAAAATGCCCTGTCCGCCCAAGGATGGCGCGGCAAACACGCCGGTCAGCAAGGCACCCAGGATACCGCCCAGGCCGTGCACGCCGAACACGTCGAGCGAGTCGTCGGCGCCGATCAGGCGCTTGAGGCCGTTCACTCCCCACAGGCAGATAATACCAGCCAGCAAACCAATGACCAAGCCGCCCATCGGGCCGACGAAGCCGGCCGCCGGGGTGATCGCCACCAGGCCGGCTACCGCGCCGGAAGCGGCGCCCAGCATCGATGGCTTGCCCTTGGTGATCCACTCGCCGAACACCCACGACAGGGTGGCGCAGGCGGTGGCCAGCAGGGTGTTGATGAAGGCCAGCGCGGCGATGTCGCCCGCTTCCAGTGCCGAGCCGGCGTTAAAGCCGAACCAGCCGGCCCACAGCAGCGAGGCGCCGATCATGGTCATGGTCAGCGAGTGCGGCGCCATGGCTTCGCGGCCGTAGCCGACGCGCTTGCCGATCAGGATGGCGCCCATCAGGCCGGCCACTGCCGCATTGATGTGCACCACGGTGCCGCCGGCGAAATCGAGCGCACCTTTTTGGAACAGCCAGCCGGCTTTCGCGGTTTCGGTGGCCAGGGTGGCGGCGTCGGTGATGGCGTCCGGACCGGTCCAGAACCAGACCATGTGGGCGATCGGCAGGTAGCCGAAGGTGAACCACAGCACCATGAAGGCGATCACGGCGGCAAACTTGATGCGCTCGGCAAAGGCGCCGACGATCAGGCAGCAGGTAATCGCGGCAAACGTGCCCTGGAAGGCGACATAAATGAACTCCGGAATGACCACGCCCTTGCTGAACGTGGCGGCGTAGGCGAACGTGCCCTTGACCGGATCAAAGATACCGGTCAGCAAAGCCCGGTCGAAGCCGCCAATCACGGCGTTTCCTGCCGTAAATGTCAACGAGTAGCCGTAGATGCACCACAGCACGATGATCAGCGCAAACACCACGAATACCTGCATCAGCACCGACAGCATGTTCTTGGTGCGCACCAGGCCGCCGTAAAACAGCGCCAGCCCGGGAATCGTCATCAGGACCACGAGCACGGTGGAAATGAACATCCAGGTGGTGTCGCCTTTATGCGGCACCGGCGCCGGAGCGGCGGCCGCCGCCGGGACGGCGGCACTGGCGGTGGTGGCGGCCGGCGTGAGCGCGGTGGTGGCGGGCGCCTCGACCGGCGTGACGACCGCGGCCGTCGTATCGGGCTTGGGAGCATCCTGGGCCGAGGCTGGCAAAACGCCGCCGATTGCGCATAGCACCGCAAGTCCGGCCAGCCACTTTGTTATCGTTTTATTCATCAGTGTTCCCTCAGCTTAAAGTGCTTCGTTACCGGTTTCGCCAGTGCGGATACGCACCACCTGTTCCAGGTTATAGACAAAAATCTTGCCGTCGCCAATCTTGCCGGTGCGCGCAGCGCCTTCGATGGCTTCGATGGCCTGTTCAACGATGGCGTCGTCCACAGCCGCCTCGATCTTGGTCTTGGGCAGGAAGTCCACCACATACTCGGCCCCGCGGTACAGCTCGGTATGGCCTTTCTGGCGTCCGAAGCCCTTGACTTCGGTAACGGTAATCCCTTGCACGTTGATGGCCGAGAGCGCTTCGCGCACTTCGTCCAGCTTGAAGGGTTTGATAATGGCGGTGATCATTTTCATGGCTGGCCTCTTAGAAAGTTTTTGACACGGTCAGCACGGCGCGGGAACGGCCCAGGTCCTTGCCGTTGACCGGGCTGACGTACATGTCGGTATTGGCGCTGATGACGGCCAGCGCGACCGTGGCGAAACCGAAGTCCTTGGTCAGGCCGATCTTGGCGTCGTTGTAGCTGAGCGCATCGTTGTGGGCCACGCGCTGGCGTCCCACGTGCAGGTTGAGCACCAGGCCGGTGGCCAGGTCGAGATTGGCGCTCAGGTCCAGGTAGCCGCTGCCCTTGCTGTCGGTGGTGCCGAACAGGTTGGTGGTCGAATGCGAATACTTCAGGGACACCGGCCCCATGCCGACCTGCCCGTACAGCTCGAACGTGTTAGCGTTCGGATGCAAGCCGTTCGACGGGTAGCCGTAGTACAGGCCGCCCACGTCGTAGCTGATGCCTTTGGTGATTTCCCCCTTCTTGCCGCCGTACAGGTCGATTTCGACATCGCCGTCGCCGCCCAGGTCCTTGGTCCACTTGATGGTCGACGCCCAGACGCCGGCGTAGGCGCCGCTCGGCGTGTGGCTGTAGTCGGCCCCGCCCTGCACGGCCGGCTTCATGCGGGTTTGCGACAGGCCGCGGTAGCGGTAGTCGCTGGTCAGGGCAGCGTTGAAGCTCACCACATTGTCGGGCGCGGGCGCGTCGGCAGCCTGGGCCAGCGGTGCCCCCAGGGTTGCCAGCGCCAGGGTCAGCGCGGCGGCGAGAGACAACGGAGTAGACAGCTTATTCATGACGGTTCCCTTATGGTTTTTTAACAGAGACGGCGGTTGGGGTTTAAAATGAAGCCTGGAGCATGCACACTGCTTAACCATTAGCAGAAGTCATGCCAGCTACGATTGCGCCCGGCCGCAACTTGTTTTTGCGCCCGGCGTCCCCAACTTGCTGTTAATAAACAGTAAAAAATCCGCGATTCCGGTCGCGGCCGGCGCGAATGCACCAAACTGGCCCACCTGGCGCACCGCTGCGGTGCGCTACCGATTTCACGAGGATTGCGATGGACATGAACAGCTTTTTCAACGACTTGCAGGGCAAGATCAACCAGGCCATCGAGAGTTCGCCGGCCAAGGATATCGAGAAGAACGTCAAAAGCATGATGACCCAGGGCTTTTCCAAGCTCGACCTGGTCACGCGCGAGGAATTCGATATCCAGGCGCAGGTGCTGGCCAAGACCCGCGCCAAGCTCGAAGCACTGGAACAGCGCGTCACCGAGCTCGAAGAACGCCTGGTGCCCACCAAGCCGCAGGTCTGAGTCAGAGTCTGAACCTGCGGCGGCGCTAGCGCCGCATCAGCAAGCGTTCGACCGCATCGATCTGGGCCGCTGAAAAAGCGTTGCGGCCCGGCTCGCGCGTGAGCAATTCGCCCATGGCCCAGGCGTAGATCAGTTGCGCCCGCGTGGCTGCCTCGGCCGCGTCAAAACCAAGCCCCTCCAGCAAGTTCGCCACGAACGCGACACGGCGCTCGTGCACCCGGCGCAGCACCTGGGCCGCGCCCGGGTCTTGCGCGCCGAGCGTGTTGATGGCCTGGTACAGGCCGATATCGAGTTCGCCCACGTTCGTCAACAAAAGACGCAGCCGCGCCAGCGCATCGTCCGCGGCCTCTTCAATGGCGCGGATGATCTGGTCGGTGGCGATCGATTCCCAGCGCTCGAGCACGGCCAGCGCAAAGCTGCCGGCGCTATCGAAATGCCAATAAAAACTTCCCCTGCTCACTCCCATGCGCTTGCACAGCGGATCGGCCTTCAAGGCTTGCGGGCCCTCGTCGCGCAACACGGCCAGGCCGAAGTCGAGCCAGGTGTCGCGCGATAAACGATTTTGTCCGGGAGAACGGGGGGACGGCATGGCGGCTCCAATCAATACGACGCCGGCGCCAGGAACGGTCCCGCGGCATGCGGTGCGATGCGCTCGCATCATAGCTTACCGCCAGCAAACCCGGCAGTGCCCAAACATCGTGTATAGTGCAACCATACACACTGTATGGTTCGGACGCAGCGGTGCCCGTACCGGTCGTTTTTCATCCCAGGGAGCACATCATGTTTGCAAGAGTTACCCATGTTCAAGCCAAGCCGGAAAAACTCGCCGAGATCGTGGCGCTGTACAACGATTCGGTGCTGCCGGTTCTTCAACAGTTACAAGGATTCAAGTCAACCTTTCTCCTGACCGATCCGGCCAGCGGCAAAGGCATGTCGATTACCTTGTGGGAAACCGAGGCCGACCGCCTCGCCGGCGACAGCGACCCGGCCTTGCGCGACCCGATCGTCGCGGTCATGCCTCTACTGGCGGCGGCCCCGGTAGCGCAGGGTTTCGACGCCATCAGCCTGACATAAAGCAATTCCTATGGTACTTCCGGCGACGCGTTGCACGGCGCGCAGTCCTTCGCAGCATGATCGACATGCATGCCGCGATTGCCATTGCAGTTGGCAGCGTCGCGTGCACCGCCGTTCTTCAAGATGTTGGCACCTGGCTTGCGCCCTGCCCTCAGCCGGTGGTTTTCAAAAGCCGCCAGCCCTGAAGTTGAAGCTCATCACTTTCGCCTGCATCGGTGACGGCATGGACTGCGCCTTCGGGCACAAGATAGCGCTGGCGTCCGGTATGACTGCACAGGCTGACGATGCCCTGCTGGCTTGAGAAAGTGCCCGGTTCGCCTATCGCGATCATCCCCGGCTCGCCAGCTGGACGGTACCAATGTTTCTGTAGCAAGTAATTCCCACCCCGGTGAAACGAGATGACGACCGATTCATTTCCGTCGCTGCCAGTGAGTTTGTAGAGCCGCGTAAATCGACTGGTTTGCCAAATTTCTCGGGCAAGGCGTGGTAGCCATACAAGGAAGAACACGGTGCCGATATCGGCAATCCAAGGGAGCGGAAGCGTCCAATGCGGAGCGTCGACCCGCACCAGCCAGATGCTGAGCAGCGCTGGCCCGACAAAGGGGATATATATACCGGATGAGCTGCGACCGCCGCGTGCAACGATATAGCTGAGTAACAGGGTTAGCCAGCTGATCAACGGAAACAGACATCCCGCTACAAGCAGGAATAGGTGCATGCATGCCTATCGATGAAATGATTGCGGTGTGGGAGAAAATCGACATGCTGGCAACTGGCTGGCAGCAGACGCGTTGCCGTCCCCCGTCTCGCCAGCACAAGTCGGCCCGGCGCACCCGAATTTTACCGCGGGCCGATCGTCGCGGTCATGCCCCTGCTGGCGGGGCCGCCGCAAGCGCAGGGTTTCGACGCCATCAGCCTGACCTGAAGCACTGCATGACGCTTCCGGCAACGCCCCGCTCTGCACGACGCGTTGCACAACGCGCTGCCGTTCGCCTTACGTCATGCTCCGGTCATCTGAGAGGATTATTCTGACGCTGTTGGTGACATGCCTCTGCATTTCCCACAGGTTAGTCCGGTGACCTCGAACACCGGCACCAGATACTTGCAGCCGGAAACCATCCGGCTGCTTTTTTTTGCCTGCGTTAGCGCGCCGGCAGGCTCGCCACCGCGGATGGTGCGCTCAGGCCGCTGTAAGTCGATGCCTTGACCACATAAAAGTAGGCCGCACTACCGGTAGCGCCCGCGTCGACGAAACTGGTGCCGGTCAGCTCGGTCCCGACCCGCTCGAACGGCCCGCTTGCGTTAGTAGCGCGCAACACATCGTAGCTGCGCGCCATCGGGCTGGCCGCCCACTGCACCGCGACGCCGCCGCTGCGCGCGCTGGCGCTGACCTTGGTGGGCGGCGCCACCAGGCTGCCGGGCTTCGATCCGATTTTCACGTTCTCGAAACTGGCGGTGGTGGTGGCCACCGGATCGCCCGAGGCCGAGAAAATGCCGACATACAAGGTATCGGACAGTTCCGGATAAATGATGGTGCCGATGGCCGACCAGTCGGTCCCGCCGTTGCTCGACAGGTAGGCATAGACGAAATTACCGTGCCGCACCAGCTTGAGCGACATCGGCGCCACCGCCGATGTGAACCGGCGCGCCGCATGGTAGCCGCCGTAGTGCTGCGTTCCGACGCGCCAGAACAGATGCGTGCCGTTGCCGGAACTGGCCGGCGCCACGTAAATTTGGGCCGCCGCCGTGGCGGGACGCGCGTCGAGCGAACTGCGGATCATGATGCCGGCCACGCCGGTGCTCAGCGCCCCCGGATCGGTGACGGTGGCGATGACTTCGACGTCGCCCTTGAGCTCCTTGTACGCGAAGTGATAGCCCTTCTCGGCACCGGCGCCGGAGGCCGTCATCTTCCAGTTCGCGCCGGTATTGGTGGCGCTGCCCGGCGTCTGGACCTTGCCCAGGTCGGCCTGGGTGAAGCTGGTCGCCGCCGTCATCACCGGCGGGGTGAACGGGAACGTTAGCGCGCGTGCGGTCGAGCTGTCCTTGGTGCGGCGGTAAACCTGGCCCGAGTACGGACCGCTGTACGGACCGGCTTCGCCGCGCGATTTGGCCAGCTCGCGGTATTCCGCGACATTCGGCGCCTTCAGGCCCTTGCGCACCACGTAGTGCGTGTACAAGGTCTCGAACAGGTTAGCCGGCATGGTCTGGAGGGGCTGGGCGCCGATCTGGGTGTAGTAACCGTAGCCGCACGAGACCGGATTAAACGTGAACGGCTTGCCCAGGTTGTAGTTGGCGTAGTATTCGCCGGCCGCCAGCAAGCGGTTGTTACGCAGAGAATACAGGTCGATGCCCTGCTTCCAGGCGGTTTCGGCAATCGCGCCGTAGGTGGCGATCTGGCCGTGTGCGTGACCCTGGTCGCGGCCGGTATCGCCCACCTCGCCATTCGACATGATCTGGTCGAGCCCGCCCGGATCGCTGAGGTAAGCGTTGATGACCTGGTCGAACTTGAGCGGGCTGTCGAGGAATACCGCCACCGCCAGCGCGGCCTTGAGCGCCAGCCCGCCCTGGTTGCATGGCTTGAGCAGGCTGCCGTTGCCGAGCGCGGTGCCGATCGCGGAACTGCCGCCGACCTGCAGGCGGCGCCACCAGACATTCTCGAGCCAGGACTTCATGTGCGCCGTATGGGTCGCGGTCCAGCCGGGATACAGGCCGCGCAGAATGTCGGCGGCGACGATGGCGCGGCCGGAATAGTCGCCCAGCATCAGCGCGGCCTCGACGCCATCGAGCGAGGTGTTGGTGGTGGCCCAGGCGTCGAGGATCGAGATCGACTTTTCCTCGTGCGCGCTGTTGCCCGAGACGTACCACATCAGCGCGTGGTTGTAGGCCATCTGCATGTCGCGCTCGAAGGCGCCGCGGTTCAGGTCGAAATTGCGGTTGGCGATGGCGAACGGGCCGAGCATCGCGTAGTTCAGGGGTGTGCGCCCGCCGAGATGGTGGTAGCCGCTGGCCCACGGCTCCTCGCCAGCGAGCACGTGCGCCTTGTATTGCGCCAGGTCGGCCGCGTTGTAGCCAATGCCGGGGTGCACGAAGCTGGTCACGCCCGTGGTCCAGGCAGCCGGCACGGCGATCGGGACCACAGCCGGCGGGGTAACGACCGGCGGCGTAATCACCGGTGGCGTGACGACCGGTGGAGCGACCACGGATGGGGTGACGACGACCGGCGGCTTGACGACAGGTGGGGTGACCACCGGCGGCGTGACGACTGGCGGCGTGACGACTGGCGGCGTGACGACCGGCGGTGCGACCACCGGCGGGGTGATTGCCGGCGGAACAACGGCTGGCGGAGTGACCACAGGCACGGCAGCAACCGGCGGCGTGGACGGCGCAGGAATGAGCACAGCCGGCGTCGGTACCATGATCGGTTTGGTGGCCACGGGGTCGCCAACCGGGCTGTCATCGGCCACCGGAACAGCGCCAGGCAAAGCAGGAGCCGCTTCCGGCGGGCCGGCGACCGGCACGGTGTCGGGAATAACAGCTGCGGGTGGCGTGGCCGGTGCCGTCGGCACTGGCGCGGCAGCGGACGGCAGGTTCACCGAGGCTTGCGCGTCCGGACCCACTTTATTCGAAGATGACGATCCACCGCAGGCGGAAAGAGCGATGGACAGCGCCAGGATGGACAAGGCGGGGCGATGATTGACGGGGGGCATGACGAACTCCGGCAGAACGGTTGGGATGGATGGATAGATTGATCAGCCCAGAGCCGTGTACGGTCACGCTGTGTCTCGACGCTTAAAGTTATCCAAATGTAATTTTTGGACGAATATAACAATCGTGTTAACCCAAGTCAATATCTGCAATTGACATAGGTAATCAGATTAATAGCATAGCTTCGCCGCTTGCATGGCGTGGCCGGGTGGCCCAGGCGGCAAGGCCGCGAGCGGCGGCGACGACATCACCGCCGCCAACTGGAGCGGGAATGTCATGCTAACCAGGACAAGATGGCAGCCTGCCCGCAAGCGCTGACTGTCGAGGTGGGGACCTCGGCTAGCGCAGCGGCGCGACCGGTGCTGCAGGGAGCGTGGTCCGCTGCAGTCCGGTCCGAAGGAACCTTAGGCCAATTCCTGGGAATTGGCTTGCTTCCAGGTCGCAAACTGCTTGGTGAAGAGCGCGAACAAGGCGTCGTAGATCTCGACCGGATCGTCGTCGAGCACGGGTTCGTCATGACCGTACTGGCCCTGGCGCTTGCCGAACATGGTCTTCAGATCGGCATTGATCCAGATGCCGTCCATGTTGTGGAAGTAAATGTAGGCAAACTGGCGCAGGCCGGGCTCGTCCGTCAGATGCGTGTCCCACAGCCCGCGCGTCAGCCCCAGCTGCACCAGCTGCGACGGACGCGCTTCCCTGCGGCGCATGGAGTCGATGAGCTCGTCCTGCCCGGGGAACATGGCGCGCTCGAGCCAGCCGTTTTCCAGCGCCCATTGCATGAACAGGCCAGCGCCGCTGTGGATCTGGTTGGCCGCTTCGGGCCGGGCGAGTTCACGTCCCTGGGCGATTTGCACGCAGGCATTGGTGCGGCCATTGTTCATCCACAGCCTCAGTTCGGTGTCGCGTGCCGGATCGAGCGGCAAGGTGCACGCCTTTTCGACCTCGCCGTCCTCATCGACGGTTTCCTTGTACTGTTGCGGCAGGCGCTGCGCAATGGCGTCCCACAGTGCGTCGCCATGCAAACCGAACAGGACTGGCTCGCTGTACGCGTCACCAAGAAACACGCTTTCCAGGAACGGGCAGATGGCCTTGTTACTGATCGGGACTGGCGCGTAGTTCGGGTTCAGCACCTTGCGGCTGAAAAGAAAGCTGACGTCGGCCTTTTTCGCGGTCAGCCAGATGCTGTCGTCGTGTTTGGCATTGCCGATGGACTGGGGCGGCGCCTTGCCGAAGATCTGTTCGGCGACGGCGCACAGTTCGGGATCGGCGGCGGTGCGGCCCACCAGGCTGCACAACATCTTGAGGCGCTCGCCCATGCCGTCGATGTGGCTCAGGTAGCCGGGGTCCATGACGGGCGCGGCGCCCTGCTGCGTGGGCGGCGCGCGGCGTTCCGGCGGATCACCTGCGGCGTAGGCGGAAAAGTCGAACTGCCCGCTCACGGCCGGCGCGGCGATCTTGCTCTTGTTGAGCCAGGATTTGAATGCCTTGCGCGCAGCCACCTGCTCCGGTTCCAGCTCATCGTCGCCGAGATCGATCTCGGTGTCGGTTTCGCCTGCGTCGATGGCCAGCAGGAAGGCTTCGAACGAGTCGGAGAGGGTTCGCAGTTCGCCCTCGGAACCGATATGCACGACGGCAGGCGGCTGCACCGCTTCGCACAGGCCGATCAGGGAACCGTCGGGCAGGCTGATGAAGCCCCAGGTGCTGTCGCCCCAGCGCTCCATGCCTTCCCAGGCGGTACCGCCGGCCAGGTTTTCCGGCGCCAGCTCGAAGTAGCCGAGGTCGCCGTATTCATAGGGCGCGAGCCATGTGAAGAACTTGGCCATGAGGGGTGGTACTGGCCGGCCGATCTCTTTTTCCCATGCCGCTACGTCAAAATCCATCGATATTCCTGTTCTCTGAAAGCATGTGCGAACGCCGCCGGTCGCGTTGACGCGGGGCGGGTGTATGGATGCATTGTATGCGCTAAGTCCGCGAGCGCTGTTTTACGTGGTTCCCGGCCCATGCGGGCGCCGCCGCCAGCCCGGCTGAAATGGGCGGCAAGGCCGTCGAAACACGGCGGGGGCATCAGCTCAGGCAAACAGTGTGTTGCGCGCCATTGTGCTGATTGCCAACGTGGCAGGATGGCTCATCCGGCGTTCCGTGGTGATGGCGTACACCTGTTCGACCAGCGAATCGACCCGGCCGAGCGGCACCACCCGGTATTGATCGCTGACCTGGCGGGCAATCACGGTCGGTGCAAAAAAGACCCCCGCCCCGGACTGGCCGAAGGCCTTGATCATCGCGCTGTCATCGAACTCGCCAACCACGCGCGGATGCACCTGGCTCTTTTCCAGCCACTGCAAGACGCGCTGATGGATGGCGAAGTCTTCGCCGGGCAGCAGCATGGGAGCGCCGTTCAGGCAAGCCGGAAATCCTTCACCAAGCTCCTTCGCCAGCGCCGCGGTGGCAAACACGGTCATGCCGCTTTCACCGAGCAGGTGATTGAAGCCGCGCACGCTGAGGTGACTCGGCATGGGGCGATCGGCAATGATGAGATCGAGCCGGTGAACCGCCAGGTCCGCCACCAGGCTGGCGAGCCTGCCTTCGCGGCAGATCAGCTTGACCGGTTCCCCTAGTTTCAGGGCCGGTTCCACCAGCCGGCAGGCAATCAGTTTTGATACCGAATCGGCGCAGCCGACACGGAAAGTAATCGTCGTGGTGAACGTCTTGTCGCGCACGAGGTCAAGCAGTTCGTCGCCGGTGGTGAAAATGTCTTCGGCATAGCTCAGGATGCGCCGCCCGGTTTCGGTCAGTTCCAGGTTGCGTCCGACACGGCGGAACAGCTCCACGCCAAGCGTGTCGGCAAATTCGGAGAGCTGGCCGGAAATGGACTGTGGCGTGAGATGCAGCTGCGTGGCAGCCTTGGCAATGCTGCCGGTTTTCGCCACCATCCAGAAATAGCGCAGGTGCTTGAAATTCAATGATGACATGGAAGCCTTCAATACATCGATTAAATCGATCTGACAGCACATTATATTCGAATTGTACGATGCTTTTCCACGAACTATAGTGAATCCATTAACCCAACAGGAGGAAATCATGCGCGTCACCATTCAGGCAAACGGATTTGTACTCACCGAGGCATTGCGTTCGTACACCGAGCAGCGCCTGGCCATCGCCTTAGGCTGGGCCGGCCAGCATATGCGCAGGCTGGCGGTGTCGCTGTCCGACATCAACGGCCCGCGCGGCGGCATCGACAAACGCTGCAAGATCCAGGTGCAGCTCGGCGGGGGCAAGGAAGTGATCATCGAAGATACGGAAGCCGATCTTTACAGCGCCATCGACCGCGCTACGGATCGCGCCGACCGCGCGGTGGTGCGGCAGGTTGAGCGCAAGCGTGACTTTACCCACACCCGCCTGGCGGCGACCCAGGCGCCGGATATGGACCGCGACGGCGATCTGCGCGACCTGGATGACGACGCGGCAAGCTAAGCGACCAAGGACAACGGAGAGCATTCCATGAACGGTTTAGAAACCATTGCAAGCGCCCCCATGTGGGCAGCTTTTATCGTCTTCGTGCTCGTCATGCTCGCCCTCGATCTGTTCGTATTCGGGGGCAACAAGGCGCACAAGGTGAGCGTGAAGGAGGCAGGCATCTGGTCGCTGGTGTGGGTGAGCCTGGCCATGCTGTTTAACGGTGGCCTGTGGTGGTACCTGAAGGGCACGGTAGGAACGGAGATCGCGGACCAAAAGGCATTGGAGTTTTTCTCGGGCTACCTGATCGAGAAAGCGCTGTCGGTGGATAACGTGTTCGTGTTCCTGCTGATATTCACCGCGTTTCAGGTGCCCCAGCAGTATCAGCGGCGCGTGCTGATCTACGGCGTGCTCGGTGCGATTGTCATGCGCGCAGTGATGATCTCGGCGGGCGCGTGGGTGGTCAGCGAGTTCAGCTGGGTCCTGTATCTGTTCGGTGCGTTCCTGCTCTTTACCGGCCTGCGCATGCTGGTCGCGGTCGACCAGGAGCCCGACGTGGCCAACAACCCGGTACTGCGCTTTGCCCGCCGCCATTTGCGTGTCGCAGAAGGCGACCACGGCGAACGGTTTTTCATCACCAAGGATGGACTGCGCTACGTCACGCCGCTGTTCCTGGTGCTGCTGCTCATTGAAGTGACGGACCTGGTGTTTGCGGTCGACTCGATTCCGGCGATTTTCGCCATTACGACCGATCCGTTCATCGTCTTCACTTCAAACCTGTTTGCCATACTTGGTCTGCGGGCACTGTACTTCCTGCTGGTCGATGTGGCCGATCGCTTCCACTTGCTCAAGTATGGCCTGGCCATGGTACTGACCTTCATCGGCACGAAAATGCTGATCATGCCGTGGTATCACGTGCCGGTGCAGGCATCGCTGACCGTCGTGGCCGTGCTCATTGCAGCAAGCTGTGTGGCCAGCCTGTTCATCACCCGCAAGGGCGGCGAGAAGTAAGCAGAGGAGGTCCGGTACGCCGGACCTCCAGGTCCCCCGCATTATTTATGGCTTTTCAATCGAATCCCAGTTGTATGCCTTCGCGACACGGTCTGCGATCTGGTTCATCAGGGGCATGCCGTTGTCGCCATTGGTCATGATGACGAGCCCGTACCCTTTGCGAACATGGCCGGTCATCCAGGCGCGATAGCCCCAGTTGCTACCGTTGTGCGAAAAGTACCACCCGTCGCCATGGCGGTCGATTGCCAGGCCCACTGCGTAGCGGCCAATCCCGACCGGGGTTAGCATTTCCCGCGCGAACCGCTGTTCCAGCACCCTGCCCTTTGGACCGCGCGCAGCCGTCTGGATTTCTATGACGAACCTGGCCAGGTCGCTCGGGGTGGTCCACAAGCCGGCGGCGGCCAGCTCCGGATGGACGCGCCAGGGAGCGCCCATGCGGCGGCCCTGTTCATCGTGCGCCAGCGCGGCGCGCTCCAGCGCTGGCGGCCCGAAGGAGCTGTCGGACATGCCTGCCGGACCAAGCACGGACGATGCCATCAACTGCGCAAACGGGCGCCCGGATAACTCCGTCAGCGCCAGCTGCATGATGGTCAATCCACCGCCCGAATACTTGTAGGCTTCGAAAGGCGCACGCGCGAAGGCGACCTTGCCGACGTTCGATGGCGGCCGGCCGTCGAGCATCTGGACCGTCGTCGGCAGTGGCGCGCCTGGCTCGTAACCGGGGAAACCGAAACCATCGTCCGCGCCCGATGTATGGCTAAACAGCGAACGTGGCGTGACCGCTTGCTTGCGCGTCAATGCAGAGCGCGGCACCTGCCAGGACTTGAGCATCGTATTGATATCGGCGTCGAGGTTGAGCCGGTTCTCCTGCGCCAGGCGCATGGCGGCCAGCGCCGTCACTGGCTTGCTGATCGACGCGGCCTGGAAGCGGGTTGCCGTGTCCAGAACGCGCCCGGTTTGCGCGTCGGCGACGCCGTAGGCTTTGGCCCAGTGAATTTTGAAATCCTTGACCACAGCGATGCTCACGCCAGGAACGCGAAGGCGCTTCATCAACGCCGCCATAGCGAGGGAGTCAAGATCGTCACGGTCGGGAAAAGTTTGCGGCGTTTCGATTTGGGCGATCAGCGATGCAACGTCGTCCCGAGCTTGAACGGCTTGCATCGGAAGCACGGAAATGGCAAAGAGGAAGATTATTGAAATGCGGACGGGCCGCTGTCGATAAGGCTTGGTCATCAATTTCCTGTCCCTGATATGGATCGCGCCGCCAGACCTTGAGTCCGGTGGATGGCCACCGGCGAGGCCACTTGCGCACTCTATTGGCTTCCAGCCATCAATTATCTGCTAGTTTGCCGAATAGCACTGGGGCTATCACGATGCGGCAATCCATCGTCCATCGGGCCTCGCCATGCCCGCACGTTTGGTCGCCATCAATAGGCGAAGGTGAACACTGCTTATGATCAGCCGGATCATCACTTGCCCCATCGGGAAACCATGAGCCTCGCCGTTCTACGCAGCCGCGCCCTGGCCGGCATGGAAGCGCGCGCCGTCAGCGTCGAAGTACATCTGGCGAACGGCTTGCCGAAATTCACCATCGTCGGCCTGCCCGACGCGGAAGTGCGCGAATCGAAAGACCGCGTGCAAGCCGCGCTGCAAAATGCCGGGTTCCAGATCCCGGCGCGCCGCATCACCGTTAACCTGGCCCCGGCCGACCTGCCCAAGGAATCGGGCCGCTTCGACCTGCCGATCGCGATCGGCATCCTGGCTGCGTCGGGACAGATTCCGTCGCGGGAACTGGGACGCTACGAATTCGCGGGCGAACTGTCGCTGTCGGGCGAGTTGCGGCCGATCCGCGGGGCGCTGGCGATCACCTTCGCCATGCAGCGCGAAGCCGGCGCGCATCGCGGCTTCATCCTGCCGCAAGCCAATGCCGACGAAGCGGCGCTGGTGGCCGACGCCGTCATTTACCCGGCCGCTACCCTGCTGCAGGTGTGCGCCCACTTCAGCGCCAGCGATGACGCCTGCCGCCTCGGCCGCCATCAGCCGCGCGCGCTCACGCGCCTGCCCGACTATCCGGATTTTTGCGACGTCAAAGGCCAGCGCTCAAGCAAGCGCGCGCTCGAAGTGGCGGCGGCCGGCGCCCACAGCGTGCTGATGGTCGGGCCGCCCGGCGCCGGCAAGACCATGCTGGCGTCGCGCTTTCCCGGCCTGCTGCCGCCGATGACGGATCAGGAAGCGCTGGAATCGGCGGCGGTGCAGTCGCTCACCGGTGGCTTTTGTGCGGAAAACTGGAAGGCGCGCCCCTTCCGCAGCCCGCATCACACCACGTCCGGCGTGGCGCTGGTGGGCGGCGGCGCGGTACCGCGGCCCGGCGAAATTTCGCTCGCGCATTGCGGTGTGCTGTTTCTCGATATAGCTTAGACTTTGTGGAATTAGATGGAGTTCAATCTGAGTCTTCCATCTATACCTCAACATGGGCACCAAATGAAATTCAGCGTCTATTACAGTGATAACCCGACGACCACTCGCGCGGGATTCGGTCGTGCCGCACATCTTCCCTGTATCTTCGATGCGCGGCCCGGCTATCACCGATTCGCAAGCCACTACTTGCTGGATCGAGGTTTGGCCATTTGGCATCCGATAACCAGGAGAGGACCTGCGCGAAACAATCCGCCAAGCGACCAGACAATGCGCAATTATGCACACTGGCTCGTTAATTTTTTAGAGTGGGCAGAACTCCGGAACATCGATCTCGTAACGTGCACATATCGCGACCATGTGCAGGGACGGTATCAAGCGGAAATGCTCAACGGAATTTGGTCATGTGATGGCAGCGGCCTCTCGCCGCGCACGGTGAACCTGAGGGTACAACAAGCATGCGACTACCTATCATGGCTCGAAGACAATAGCCATCGCCAGCCTTTCGAAATTCCTTGTGACACCGTACTGTTGAAGGGGCGAAGTTCACTAAGTGCAGTTGGTCATGCTGCGCAGTACGTCAACGTTAGAAAAGGAAAAGTGCGTGAGGCGAGCAAAATTATTCACATGCCGGCGTCCAGCGACCTCAAAATATGGCTAAAAGATGTGTACGAAAAGGTTGGGCATATAAGAGGATTAATGTGCGAGACGATTTTGCTATCTGGGCTTAGGCGGGAGGAGCTCTGCTGTCTGCGAACCAATACTCTTCCATTGAATCCGTCCGACTGGGAACTTAGCAGTTCCGGTACGCCGTTGGCACAGCAGCGGGTGCAAATCAAACTTCAGTATGGAACGAAGGGCCCATCCTACGGACACGATCACGGCGACAAGATTGGACCAGCTAGGTTCATATGGATTCCACTTCACTTAGCAGAGCGGATCCACGAATATCGAATGAAAATGCGTTCGCCGGCGTTAAAAACATGGGTGAACCAGGCCACAACATTGGATGAAAAAAGGAGAAGGGTGAATGACGCTGTCCACCTTTTTATTGACGAGAAAAGTGGTCGCAGAGTCTCGGCTAAGAAACTCTACAGCGCATGGACTTGCGGCGCGCTGCCCGTGAAGGGTTGGGCTCCTCATCAAGGTCGGCACTGGTGGGCCTGCTCGACTTTGTTACAGGAGATGAAGAGGCATGAGCGTTTGCGTGACCTGGGCATCGGGGTCGCAGCGGCGCTCCTTGAGTCAACGGCCATGAGCATTCTAAGATTGCAGATACAACCTCAACTAGGCCATAGACACGATTCGTCAACAATGATTTATCTCAAGTGGGCAATTGCAGCGCTCGGCGAAAGTCTGCCCATCTTATACGAATCAGGCCCTCAATAACGACGAAAGCATGAGCAACACTGATGAGTATTCGTACCTATAAAAAAGATCACCTGAAGGAACTCGCGCAGCGACTTGCAGCCGCGGCCAACCCAGAAAATGAGCGAGAGCCAACACTCGACCCATTGCGCTTTTGGACTAGGCATTCAACGAAGTCGATCATGGTCGACCTGACCAGTTTTCACACCGGCGCGAAGCAAGAGGCGGTCACAGGAAGATGGAGTGGCCGGTACAGCGGTCGTCCGGCGTTAATAGCTGAGATCGCCCCAGTGCTGAAAGAGTTAGTTGAATACGCAGCCGCTAACACGATTTCGCAGTATTTGCATGCGTTACGAAAATGGTGGCGCGCACTGGATATTGCGGAGTCCTCCGGCGCGCCAAAAGTCTCTACAGTCGCCGATCTTACCGACGTGCATAGACAACTAGCATTGGACAGTGCGATGGAGAGTCTCGCGTTCAGTAACTTTGTGAGGTTAGCAAACTTAGTACGGCGGCGCAGTCAATCGCCACCGCTGCACTGGTCTGCTCCAGAGCGACCGATTGCTCCCAGATCTTTGCCACCAAAATGGCAGACAGACCAGATTCGATTTGAACTTAAACATCGGTGGTTCGCCGCCATTTTTCGCTGGGAGAAAGCCCGTTGTTTACTATCGCTGGATTACTCTCCACTGAACGCAACGGAGGAGCGTCTGCAGGCAAACTACTTGCATTTTCGCACCAGAACTTTAGCGACTGCAGATCCCCGCCCGACTGCGGAGCATTTCTATAACGGTCTCTCTTCAGACGCTTTCAAGATGAAAGGGTTGTCCATTCCTCTCATGCTGAGTGGCTTCTACCCCAATGCAGAAGACATACGCGTCGCCTTCAATCTTTGCCTCGCGAATACAGGATGGAACCCATCGGTGCTGCTTGATCTCGACGTAGAAGAAGAGTTCTTGACTGAGCATCCAAAAGATTCGTCCCGCTATCTACTGCGTGGCTATAAAGCGCGCGGCAGTTCGGAGCAGATTAGTGAAGGGCTCTTTAAGTCCCAGGGCTCCCCGGGAGTTATTCTCCAGACCCTAATGAAGCAAACTCACCCCTTACGGGAAAAGTTAGCACGGGAATTGAAGGGCAAGCGACGGCAGCTAGATGCCATGCATGACGAGTTGAAAAGCTCTACCACTTTTGAGAAAGCCCACTCAGAAATTTCTAACTTGGAGCGCGGACTACGGTCTCCCTGGCTGTACGCGGTTGGGGCAAACAAGAACGTTCAATGGCTGCACAACCAAACTTACGGAAGCGGCCTAAAGAGGGGCCAGGGCAGTTCATTTCTAGAAGAAATCATCGCCGATATGAACACACGAAGAAACTCTGAGCGACAATTGGGCCGTATCACTCCTAGCGACTTCCGGGATGCTTTCGCAGCGAACGCTTACACGCTGAGCGGCGGGATGATCTTATACGTTATGAAGGCTCTTGGTCACAAATCGCCAAACACGACCCAAATTTATCTAGACAACACTTTGATCAACGAGGAATCCCGACGATTGTACAAAACATTTAGCGATGCGCTTTGGGACGAGATAAAGGTAAACGGTCGAGTTGATGCATCGGTTATAGCAAAGATTTCTCAGGACGGCCATATCACGGCCGATCAACGAGACCGTGTTGAAAAGTATCGGTCGTTGCAGCGAAGCAGACTTGGAGTAGGCTGCAAAAATCCGCACGATCCGCCGGAGAGGATCGCGCCAGGTTTTCTACGTGACGGAAAAGCTGTGTGCTCTGTTCAGCGATGCACTCTATGCGTCGAGCATGCAGTGATCTTTCCAGATAGTTTGCCCGGCCTAACAATGCGCTTAGCGGAACTGCAATACTTGAAGTCGACCATGTCTTCCCTCGCATTTATCCAATCATCGTTTGTTGAAGAAATAAGAAATACTGAACTTGCATTGACAGGCTTCGACCCAGCTTCCGTGCTCGCTAAGACTGACGAATGGTCGAAAAAAATCGCGGATGGCGCGCATCGAGTTATACAGTTGAATGGATACGAAAGAAACTCTGGATGAGCACAGATTCCTTTCCCGACACAGGGTCAGCCATAGCTGCCAGCCCCTCGCCTCTCGTTTCACAAAAGGGCCGGAAGAGCAGCATTCTCGAGGCAATCGATAGGGCAAAAGGAATTTCGACGGCAGAGAACATACATAGACTCAACAAGGTCGATATTCAGCTGCTCCAATCTCTGATTGAGAACGGCCACGAAATCGGCATATGGGAGACGCCAAAAAAATGGACGCGTATTTCCACCCAAGCAGTAGTCTCGCGAGTCGATCTAGCCGGAAGAATCCGTCATTTCCTTTGGAAGCGATTTCAGTTCAACTGCCAGATTTTAGACGCGCCAGAAAACTTGTTCGCTTCCGAAATGGATGACGCAATTCTTTCCATTACAAGATATTTGCTACTACTTCGGATAGGCCCGGTAGGGCTTGGCCGCAAGGGAAGTTCTGCGTCGCTTGACCCTGGAAACATTATGGGAATTGCCTATCGAACGATGCCGTTGCTTGCTGCTCTTGCCGTACAAAATATTTGGCGGGCTCGCGCGAAAACGATCCACCACGGCGTCGATAAAAAATCTTCCTTTAAATTCTTCGCTTTCGTCACTGAGGACGACCTCCAACTGTTGAATACGAGCGAAAGGCGTGCCGTTAGTATGGAAATCATGCGGATGCGGGTTCTCACAGAGCGGGGCTATTGGATCGATACTCCCCGTATAGGCATGATGGAGACAGCGGTCGCGATTGCTGCCCCAGGTGAACGAACATACCCTGCAATCCGAACAATTGAACCCCATTCCCCTTTGCCAGATGACTATGTTGCCCAAATGGGCCGTTGCTGTCTCTGGCTCATTGACGAGCTTGCTCCAACACTACTACAAGTAGCAGAAGGAATCGCAGCGCTTTGGAGCGAGACAGAATTTGCAGCGGTCTCCACCTTAGAAGTGGAACAGCTACGCCGAACGCGACTCCGCAAGTACCTAAACGCGGCAGTGTGGAAGGACAACTACGGCAATTTGATAACTCGCCCGCCATTTCTTATTCGTTTTAATCAACTTGGAAAATCTGTTGGCGGAAATGCGCAATCAGATATGAGTGCCAAAATGAGCGCGTCAAACCTTCGAATTCCCTCGGAAGCATCCAGTGATTGGGAAGATAGATCATCAACGTGGCCTCCAAGTTCCTTCGCAGACGTCATGGGGCTTTTGGCGACCCTCCAGCAGGCTCATCTGTTCGTAGTAACACTATCGACTGGCGCACGAAGCTCGGAAGTATTAAGCCTCAGCCGTCACTGCTTGCACTTGAGCAAAAACGGGCAGCCGTACGCTTCTGGACTAACGTTCAAGCTGGTTCAAAATTTCGAAGGACAAAGTAAGGAATGGATCTTGCCGGAGGTAGCGATGAAGGCTATAAAGCAGCAGGTCACGTTAGTCAATCTGGTAGAACGCATTGGACCGCAACATGCAAAGCGCCGAGCCCTCCACAGAGGGAATGCAGGACCGGCAGCACATCTGTGGGCTCAACTTCCCGGCACTGCGAAGTGCAATCGGTCCGCCCCTCTGACAAATCTGCGCAATTCCTTAAACCGACTAGCGACGACGCTTGGCTTAAGTACAAACCCAGGAGGACAGAATCTAAAGCCTCACAGACTCCGAAAAACGGTAGCTCGTCTTGTCGCCCTCGCACTCACGCAAGCGCCAAAAATACTAATGGACGTTTTTGGCCACAAGTCTATTGAAATGACGTTGTATTACGTGCTCGCCGATAAATCCCTGCAAGTTGATGTCGAAAAAGTTTGTCGCGAACTGTGTGTCATGCGAGCGTCGGACGCAGTCGAGCATATCCTAGCGGAGCAGACTTTTGCTAAATCAGATGAACCGACGCTCTACGGTGGACCAGCTGAGAAAAAAATAAAGAGTGCAGTGAGTGCACACGGCAGGCGAATTCATCAGCGCGGAGAAAACTGGAACGCTAACAACGTCAAAGAGCTAGCTGAAATTCTGACTTTGCAAGGCCAGGCATGGAATTTGGTTCGGGAAGGAATAATCTGCACAAAATTTCCGGGCACTGAGTTTGGCCCTTGCAACGGTAGCAAGGGACAACCAGAGCCGTCAAAATGTGAGTCTACCTGCGAGCACCGTCTGGAGGAAGGATTTTTGAGGCAGGATGTGAGCAGTGCAATACAAGAGTCTCTCGAACAGTACAAGACGGCCGAGGCCGAGGAAGATGAGCTTATGCAGTCATTTTGGGCCGGACAGCTTCGCGCAAACGTAACACGTTTTGATGATATTCGTGCATATTGGTTGAACGATCCAACCGTAAGACTTTTGATGAACGACGGATGACCATGACCCAAAAAAATATCACTCCCGGATTTTCGCCGCTTCGAAAGTCAGCCGAAACAAAAGAGAAAATTAGAGAAAAAGCGTTACGCCAAGGCGCGCAACGAACTCTCGATATCGTAAGCCGCACTCGGGCAGCGTTGAAGTCCATAGGACACGAGATCGACTCAAGTAACGGAGTGTATCCGCAAAACGGAGGAACACTTTCCCTCGCGGAAGTGGCGCGCCGAGCTGATGTCCATATTACTACTTACTTCAGCCACCGCCACAAGGTCTTAAGAGAAGAAGTCAACATCTGGTTGGCACACAGAAAATCCGCAATGAGCGCATCTCCCCGTAAAAGCAGCCGTGGCCCTGATGAGAGGATGAATGATTGGAAAACCATGTATGCTGGACTCGCGCAGTCTCATAGAGACACGGAGCTTGAGCTGTTGACAGTGAGGGCCGAATTAACGTCGCTGAGAGCTGAGCTCGAGGTCCTTCGGTCGGAATCCAAAATGCACATAGTCGCCCGAAATTAGCTTCAAATGGCGGTCCCGCGAATGTCGAGGATGCGGCCGGCAATCCTTACGTCGATGTGCTCAGCTGGGGAGGTTCTGACGATCCGAACGACTACACTTTAGGAGCTATTTTGCCGCGCCAGCACGACCCTCATTGTTCCGTTGACGCGGAGTTCGAACTCCACCACGGAATCCGACACATGAATTCCGTAGGCTCAATATTGAGGGCCATCAGCCAATCACGCAGTTCAACGACATCAATTCTCCGGTCCAAGTTTTCCACTTTAGCGACGTAGGATTGCGGTCTCCCAAGTACCATCGATAGTTGCTCTTGAGTAATTTTGAGCGACCATCGTTCTAAGATCAGCTGTTCAATAAATGCGAGATACCGTGGGTCATGGATGGATTTCATCCAGCTATGTGACCACTTCCGTGAAATTATCCCAAAATGGGATATTATGACCCCCTACACTGACACCGTGGAGGATCAAAATGGCTTTTCATCGCGTTGGAAATTCGATTTACTCTGACGAGGAGCTGCGTAGTCGAAATGAGGACCTCATCTCGATTCTCGTGCCCGTGGCGGTGACGGCCATCGGGATTTACTATTTGCATGCCGCGCTGAGCCCTCTGCCATTTTTTGTTGTGCATACCACCACGGCTAAACTGATTTACGTCTTCACGGGCCTTACGCTGTTCTGCATTGGGCATACTTTTCGCCGGTTGATCGTTTCGCTAGTGGTGCTAGCGATTGGCGGCACAATTTTTACTTTGTGTGGAATGGGAATTTGGCAATGGCTGATGCATTAGAACCTCAAGATGGCACGGGGGCACTTTCGTCGTTGCCGGAAGATTGGAACTTCCGGCTAGTACAAGCCGCGCTACTTCGTGAGAGCGGGCTTGAGTGCGCAATGTGTGGGGGTACTGGCGGGTGGCCCGGCCAACATCAATTCGTGTCATGTCGCCCCTGCCAGGGAACCGGCACCGCCGCCGCGTGGAATGAAAACAGCGATGCCGAGTGCGAAAACGGCCGGCGACTGTAAGCTCCGCTGCTCAGTGTGCTGTTTTTTTCAATGCGGTGGTAAGCTCTCGGTACGACCTCCATCAGTTTTGCAAAGGAAAAAAATGACTACCATTACAGATTTTTCTGCCTTTCTTGATCAAGCCGATGTCACCGATCATGAGGAAGCGTATGCACTCTACACGGCGGTCAATCAATGCACCAACATGGGCTCTTTTGAGTGTGTCGAAACATCTAACGGGAATATGATCGTCTCGTCGCACAGCGTGGAAGATAAGTTGCTGCTAGCCACCCCTGAGGCAAGGGAAGCATTCTTGGCTAGGATTTCTCAGCGGTACATCGGGGACGAGGACATGGATATGGAGGGGTGGACTAGCTATATGCGTGGGATGCAAAAAGATGACTGAAACAGGCAATTCGGGTTGGTAGTTCCTCGGCGTCGCCGAGGGGACTACTGGTGCTCAAACTATTGACGGCGTGGCCTGAACGGTCGGACCGTTGCCGCTGTGTCCGGTCGTGCCGTCAGCAGGATTGCAGCGCGATATCTCGCACCCAGTATCTAAAATCGCTAAAATCACGTTCACTTGCCCTAATGATTTTTTTGCGGCCATGATGGCATCGGCGCCGCGCGTCCAATGAGAAACAAATTAACTCAGCATTGGCCGACGAAATCGCTTACCGTGGAGACGACATTAACGGAAGATCCCTACAGCGGTCACGTGTTTGTGTTCCGTGGGGCCGGCGCGGTGACATGATCAAAGTGCTGTGGTGGACCGGCGATGGCCTGGTTTCCATTACCCTTACCGATGTAAAAAATTTTATTGTCGCGCGGGTCCCTAAGGGCATAAATGTATTCGCCGAGTTTTTTGTCGATTCCGGAAGAAAATGTACGAATTACGTTGTTCATAGTTGCCTCATGAGTGTCGTGTGCATAGCCGCAAGGTTTCCGGAAGGTCACAGAACGCCAAGGTCTTTCCAAACAAAGGTATTTACCGGAATCAATTCTAAACCTTTTAATTCGATGCCCCGGAATTTCTGCCCAACCGACTCATCGACCACCGGCAAGTAAGCAAATGGAGCATTAGAGACGAAGAAAGCATTTACCCCTCCAATCCGAGTGACATCCAAAACAATCTTGTTGACTTTCGTAATCACGTCCAGATCTGTCTCGCCTGAGGCTTTAAATGCTTCACGATCTTCATATTCGGATTCTGTGTAATCAAGGCAATCTATCTGGTGCGAGATATGCATTAGAAAGTAGTCGTCGCTCGCCAGTTTGCCTTTTCGATCATAGAGGGATGCTGGCAAAAAATTTACATTGGCCTCCGAATCAATCAATATGTTTCGCATTTTTCTTGAACACAGAAAACCCCGGTTAGCTCGAATAAAATCCGCATCGAGTTTTCGAGTGTTGGGTGAAGTTAATTTGAAAGTTACCTTCGTCCCTTCTATTGGCGGCTCGATCCCGCCTATACCAGAATAGTTATCATCAGGAGGCTCGAAATAAAGAGTGCCCCAATCAATTTTGTTATTTTTTAGGAAATAATACATTGATATTCCTCATAAGCTGCAAATCGTTCCAGGAGGACGCGGATCAGTACTTTGCAATCTGATCTGATCTTGTTCCAACATAGAATGTAATTTGTTTTCGACGCCGTTTATTTTACCGAGTAATTGCGCATCACTCATTTTCGCGAGCTTTGAAGGAACGGTCCCGATTTTATCCAAGCCCTGTAAAACTTCATCATAATAGGTACCAAGATGATTGCCTGAATGGAGCGGTTTCCCTGTCGCCAGCGACTCTGCCTGGGTCCTCGGGAGCGGAACTCCATTCGACCCCTCATTAATGTTCCATATGCCCCTCTTTTTTGCCTCCGCAAGGGCTGGATGGTCTTCAAACTGTTCGGCAATCTTGTGGTGCGCAGCGTATCCTTTCGGACATGTCACACCTGAGGCTTTCATACCTTGCCGCAGCTTCGCCGTGCTTTTCAAGCCGAGCGGATCACTCCAAGAAAAGGGATTGGGGGCGTATGCATATACGTTAGTGCCTCCTGCTAAACCTATGGGATCAGGTGAGATAAACCTTCCGCACCATGGGTCATAGTATCTGAAACGATTGTAGTGCAGTCCGGTCTCGGCGTCGAACTGTTGGCCTTGGAAACGGAACGGCTGTTCAATACGGTTGCTTTCCCTTGCATACGATGTTGCAATAGTACCGTCAGTGCCATTTCGCTTAGCAATTTGTTTTCCCCACACAGCATAGTCAGCGTCCCATACAGCGCGACCGGCGTTGTCCAGTAGCACAATGGGAGTACCGATTTGATCGCATTCATACCAAAATACTTCGCCATCTTGGATGGTTGCCATTGGGAAGTATGTGTTGGGCTCGAAAAGGAATAGTGAGACCCTTCCGCCGCGACGGCTCTGGGCCAGAAGGTTACCATCCCAAAGAAATTCTGTACATCCAAATTGATCGTGTTTCCGTGTGCGTCTGCCCAGCGCGTCGTACTCGAAGGAAGTGTGGCTCAGTACGCCGTTGTTGTTGCACTCCGCTTCTACAAGTTCGTTAAGCCCGTTCCAGAGCAACTCCATGCGATCACCCGAGCCCACTCGGCTCTGCACGTTCCCGTAAGCATCGTACGCATAAGATTGGCCTTTGAAGCTGGAAATCCGATTGCCGGGCGCTTTATTAGGGGAATGCAAATTGGTATCGAGAATATTGCCGGCCGGATCGAACGAGAAATATTCGTCGATCCGGCCACTCGCTTGCAAAATCTGCCCTAATGGATCGTAGAGAAACCGTTTTTCGCCGTTTTGGTCATCGGAAGACCGAGTCAGCCTTCCCGTATGATCGTAGACATAGCTACGCGAGGTTGTGATTTGCCCATCCTGCATTGGTTCGACAAGAAACTGCCGTTTGAAGCCAGTGAGCCTGCCCATTGGATCATATGAAAACGTCCGCTCGACTGCGCCGGCGCGCCGCTGAACCTCTTGATGATTCTTGTTTCGCTCGATATCGGCGATCACAAGACTATTGCTGCCTTCTTCCAGATTGACCTGGTGCACGTGGCCCTTACCGTAGAACAGCGTATTGATCTTTCGCTCATCGGGAAACGTCGTCTGAATCCTGTTTCCAAGCTCGTCATAGGCATGTTTCAAGCTTAGCTGGGTACCGCCACTCAGTACTTGTGTTTCCGAGAGAAGCTGGCTAAGCGGATCGTAAGCAAAAGATAGCTGGGCATATCGATTCGTTGCAGATTGCATGCGGCCCAAGATGTCGTACGAATAAGTAGCTTCGCTTGCCGGATCGCACTCTACAATGCGTGCAATCATTCGTCCTGCCGCATCGCGTTCCAGTCGTGTCACTTTGCCCGGGCCGTGATCCCCCTCGCCGGGTTCCACGATGTGCGTCACTTCGCCTGCAGCGTCGTAACAATAGCGCTGGTGCCGTCCGTCGAACGAGATTTCGTCGGTCAGCCTGTCGAGAATATCGTAGCGAAACTCGGTAAAGTCGCCGTTTTCATTGACAAGCCTGACCAAGCGAGCCGACTCGTCATAGACATACTGCAGTTCGCAATTATTTGCGTCAACCCGACGAACTAGGTCGCCGTCGCCATTGTAAAAATACCGTGTGCGGGCTCCTTCAGGGTCAAGGTAGCTTACGAGCTGTCCGCCTGCACTCCATTCGTACTGGTGTTCTGCGCCGTCGGGTTCGCGCATCGAGGTGAGGCGGCCGACCGCGTCCCACGAGTACATAGTCGATTGTCCCATGGCGTCTGTCCGACGCGTTAAGCGACCCAGAAAGTCGTATTCGAGGTGTATTTCAGATCCTGTACAGTCTTGGTGGGCAATTAGGTTTCCGAAAGCATCCCATTTGAGCTTTTTAACTCCCCCTTGAGCATCGATAACGGTGATTGGTAGTCCCCGAGTATCGTTCACGTAGGCGGTTTTGTGCCCGAGAGGATTGATGACGGCGGTTAGGTTCCCTCGCTCATCGTACTTCCGCTCCCATTTGTTTTGCATCGCATCGGTTAGGCAAACCGCTTGGTCCGCTTCGTTGTAATCGATAACCGTTCGCGCTCCTGCAGTGTCGACAATTTCGATGATGTTGCCGCGTTTATCAAATCGATAGTGGGTCTGCCGGCCTAAGCCATCCTTGGCTCCGCGCCGGTTGCCGTTCGCATCGTAAGGAGTTTCGGTGCTGGTTCCATCCGGCAGCCTGGTAAGAACGACGTCCTTTCGATCATTGTACGCATAGCATGTTTGGCGCCCGAGGCTATCTGTCACTAGGGTTGTGCGTGCCCTATCGCTATAGGAAAAATGAAGTCCTTGACCACTTTGTTCACTAAATGAATGCACCACGCGCCCAAAAGGGGAATATTCATCGTACTGCGCCACATAGCGCGCACCATCAGCGGTGGTATAAGCGGTCAGGATATTGTTGCGCCACTCGTAGGTCCTTAGTCCTCCATTGGAATCAAGATGAGCGACCAAATTTTGGTCCTGGTCGTATTGGTAGGTCGACAGTACTGACGAGTTCTTTAGCGCTGAGTCTTGAAGCCTGACCCCGGTCAAAAGGCGGGCATCGCTCCAGGAAAGTTGCAGAACTCGACCGCTGGCATCTGTGATGTAATCGGGCCGTGCGACTTCCATTGGATCAGCCGGTTCGCCTGGATAAGTTAGTGTGATGCGGTTGTTGTTCCGATCCCAAATGTGGCACAGCGGGAGTACCAATTGATCCTGACTGGACCGGACGAAGTGCTGGGTGATCCCATCCTTGAAGCAAATTTCCCAATCATTGACCGACGGATGTTTAACCGTAAATTGTTCGTATGGATCAAAATGGGCGGCGCCGACGCCAGGCGCGGGGAGAATAACGGTCCGCCCGTTTTCATCGCGATAGCCTAGCTCAGTGGCGAAGAGTTGCAGTTCGACGCACAGCGGTGCGCTCCAGCCTTGGCCGAACCAGCCAATCCGTTCATCGCCGGAGCGGTAGACACGAGTCCACTCAAGCGAAAGCGTACTAGGCAACGAAAAATCGGCTTGAGTAAGCGTCTTTTCACCTGTTGCAACGATCACCGGCCTGCCGCGCTTGCATGGGCATCCAGTCACCGCTGGTGCCGCTGCCGTGCCAACTTCAACATCTTTTGTCGAATTCTCTTTCCCCTTCGAACGGGCCGACAGCTTGCCCATCGCTTTGCCGAGCGCCGCGAGAATCGCCGACACGCCGACCCGAATGAGAAACGAGGCAAGTTTCTTGCGCTCGGCCGCGATTTGCGTCGGACTCATCGGTTTGCTCCAGCGGTCCATCATCGCCTTTAACTCATCGGCCGCCCCCGCCGTCGCTTCGACTGCGCTTTTGATGCGCTGGACGGCCGCTGCGCCACCGGCAATCTGGCCTACCACCGGAATAGCTGACACACCCATCAAGGCGGCCGTCTGTGCCAGTGCAATCAGGGTATCTGTCGATTTCAACGCATTAAGCATGGCCTCGGCATCATCGCGTGCAGCATCCGCGAAGTCCTTGGTCGTCATCCCACCGGCAACCTGCCCACCATTTTGCACAATGTTCTTGACTGCCGGGGGCAGCATGCTCCACAAGGCATTGACGCCGGTCTGGACGCCATGCATCACGGCGCCGCGACCTTCTACGTACAAGGTTTTTGCCCACGACAGGAAACCATTGTCGCCATCCACTTGGCCCGTATTGCGTCCAACGATGACGATCGGCAGATGCTTGCCCTGTCCCATATAGCTTTCGCTATGGGCTACCTTGGTCTTGTGGTCGTAGACGGTGCCGGCCGGGTTTTTGATGGTGGTACTGATATTGAAGTGTGGCGCGACGCCTGGGTCGCCCTTCGGCTTGAGCAGGACCGGATCGGCTTGCTGAAAAACCGTGCCGCGCGCATATTGCGTGACCAGGTCGTTGTTATCGGTACGAACGTTGGTAGGCATAGATTCTCAGTACGTTAGTAGGGCGAGCGTTCGAGTACACAGGCAGCGCATTGGCCGGAGGCGTCCACGCTCCAGTTGAGCACGGTGTTTACCTGTTCGATCCCCTGGGCGTGAAGAACTGCCGGGAGAATCCACCCGATCAAGCCGGAGGGAATGCCGGTCTGTCCCAGCAGTGTCGCCGGGCGCCATTGGGGCAGCGCCGTGGTGACGCTGAAGATCACCCGGTTTAAGGCATTTGCTTCAAGCAAAGCACGCCAGTCTGAGCCATCCATATCGCTTTCGAGATGGCTGATGTGGATGGCCTCCATCGCCGCAAAGTCTAGTGCGCGCGCCAGGGCTTGCGCCAGGGACGAAGCGTCCGGCGCGCCGTCGTCAATCCGGAAGCCGCTGGGGGACGCGATGAGCGCGGGCCGATGCAGTGCGAACTTCGTCGCCGGAATCTTTCCTGCATGGGCCGCACGCTTCAAAAGGACACATGCTGCTGCTTCACCCGGAACGAAACCTTGTGCGTGGCCCGGACCGAAAATGAGGTCTCGTGAGGCCAGATCGGCGAGGACACCGGGTTCGCACGCGCTGTCAACCGACGCGATCAAAACGTGTTCCAGTTGTAGATTCGCGTCCATTGCTCGATAGGCATGTTCAAGAGCGATCCAGGCTCCGCACGTTCCTGCTTGCACGATCAGTCGCTCGCGCGGTCGCGCAGTCCAATCTGTATGGTCTGCAAGACAGGCGCTGAACTGAGCGTCTAGGGCATTGCATTGCTCATGCGTCAGCCATGTTGGGAGGACTAGTATTTCCAAGGCAGGCTGCCGATCGTGGGGCGAAGGCGCGGCGAAGTCATCCAGCGCCTCTGCGACAGCGGACGGAAGGAGTCGGCCGAGCCGTTCTGGCCCCACCGAATCGCCGCAGACGTGGGCACAATCGATGATGGTGAACGGATCGGCAAATCCTGCCAGGCGTACTTTGCGCGAGCGCCGTGACTGTGCGATCCATGAGGCGACAGTCTGCCCGGTCGAATTGCCAATGGCGGTGACCAAGCCCTGGGCTTGCAGAATTAATAGTGGTGCTGGGATAGAGGTCATACGCGGGTGTCTGGCCTTGAATGGATGGGCGGCTGTGCAATCAGTTTTCAGTCATCGCGTCGGCGAATTCACTGATCATGCATGCAAGTTCTTGACGCCGCGTCACATCTTTTGCCGATAGTGCCAGCGCGTGACCCGCCGTCGTGGCGCGTTCAATGTAGAGCGCCTGGCGCATGGTATGGCTAACTTCAAAAACAACGCTGTTTAAGGGAGGGACTTGCTGAGTGAGGGGAGCACCATTGCGGAAGCGAATGCCATAGGCAGCCTGGGGATTGGCCAATATCTCGTCTACATTCCAGGCGCAGATATCAGCGTCGTTGCATACCGGAACATGCGCGTTTCGGCACGTCCGCAGCAACAGGTTGCGTAGTGCCAGCGATTTGGCGTGGCCATCATTTGGCGCACAGCGTGCTTCGACCGGCAACTCGCCAAGCACCAATGTGAGCAGATCGGCTTCGAGCTGGGTAATCGGCCCCGGTGTCGCGGCGATTGCATGGCAGGCGCGGATGACGCCGTCCAAGTAGCCGGTCAAGGCTGAAATTTGTAGCAGCAGCGGATAGGCAATCGATGTGCTGGCGGCTGCGCGCTCGTAAACCGCCCGGGGCGCACGGCAAGCAGCGATGAGCCAGGCATTGTCGGTGTCGGCATCCATGCGCGCGCTTGCTTGCAGTAGCTGCTCGTTACTGATGACCCGTGGGTCGGCGGCAATCAGATCCATGGCGAGCGCGACCTGGGCTGGCGAAACCGACTGCAATGCGTCCTCAATAAAGTTACTGGTATCGGGTGGCGCTGCCCCCATCCTCGTCAAGGCCAGATAGGCGGGGCCAGCCCATTGCGGATCATCCCGCAAGGCGTCGATCTCTGCTGCGAGCCGCTTGACGTCACGCATGCCTGCCAGCGCAAGGGCGATTGGGCGTAGTGCGGGCACAGTGCTGCTAAAGGAGAACAACTGTACGATATGATCGTCATTGCCACTGAACGTACCGCCAGGCACAGGATAGAAGGCACAGCCATCCAGAACCGCGCGCCGGAACTCAGTATGGAAAGTGGCGGCGAGTTGACACAATGCCGGATCGCCGCTTTGCACGGCAAGGGCGATGCGCAGGAATACGGCCGCCTCCTTGCGCGGGCCGTTCAGCGTTGCCAGCCTTGAGTCAAGCTGCAGGACGGCATCGCGGCCGTACATTGCTGCGGCCTGCAGCAAGCTATCCAGGCTGCGGTCGGGCACCCGCAAGGCGGCGAGGTTGACGACTAAGTTATCCGCCATCATGACGCGCCGCTGGCGGGCTCGGATTGCCTGGTCCAGCGTATCGTCTAGCAATCCCGCCAACGGTGGCAATCGATGGCTCAAGCTTGCTACCTTAGTTGAGATCAATCGTGGCTCCTTCAATACGGTTCGATCCAGTTGCCGCCGACAATACCTCGGCGCCTTCAATGTGCGCCTTACCGTCGAGACTGAGTCCAATGCGCGCCTCGCCGCAGCTAAGTTGTACTTCTGCAAGGGCCACCAAGTCCAGGCGTGCTGCCCGGATCCTGAGCGTGCCCGTGGCCGGTTCGAACGCAAGCAGGGGGGCACGCTGGTCTGCCGGGTCTGGCCAAGCGGCTGTAACAAGCCACCCGGTGCCACTTCTGTCCCCCAGGACAACGACCCGCTGTCCGGGCGCGATTCCCAAAACATGGGTCGCAATCGATGCTTGCACCGTCATCTCGTCAAGCGATAGCTCGCAGACGGTGCCCGCGACGGACAACACCTTGGCACTATACTGGTGCAATGTCTCCATGGATTGGCGCGAAGCGAGTTGGGCATTTGTTTGCATAAATTTCCTGGGAAGTTATAGTTGCAGCTGTGTTAGCGTGCGGGCCGAGGGGTTGCGCATGTCGGTTCAGCTAGGACCTGAAAAGTCGCACAGTTCGGACGGCAGACTGTGCGGAGCCTGCCGGAAGCAAGGCACGCCAGACGATCGAAAAGCGGTCCTCATCTGGCTCAATCGTCAACGTGTCGGGCTTCAAGGACACCGGAACTAGCATCTCGCCACCGGCGGTACGACCTTGTGCGCTCAGGTTCAAATGAGGAAACGAGCAGTCGAGTATGGCCTGTGGTGCCAAGTGAACCAGACGTATTGCAGTGCCTGGTAGTGGCGCGCTTTTGAGTTGTAGATCCGGGTGGGCCGCATTAAAGAAACACGGATTGAAGCTCTTGGGCAGGTGCGGCGAGACATTCTTTTGCCATTCGTCGTCGTACTTGCCAGCATGTATGCGCCGATGGGCCGCGTTCTCTGGCCAATACCCGAGGCCGGCGGGCGCACGTGCGTGTCCACGCCGCTTCGCGGATGCATGCAGTGACTCGATCCACGGCAGGTAAGCCACCACGTCAGGACCATCCTTTCCAGGATCGATATCAAATCCTTCCGACCAATCCGAAAAAGCATAGCTAACGGGTACGCGGCGCACGACAGGAGACAGGGGCCTGGGACGATAACCGAGCCAGCTTTTTTGCCAGCATCGTGGCGTGTGCGCCCGGATTGAACCTGTGTTCTCTCCGATCTTGATTCCGGCGTCGATAAACATTTCGGCATGCTTGGGAGGGGCTGTCGCGTATCCTGCGACGATGACATCGAAGGCTGGCTTTGGCGGCATCAGATCATGGTCGATCCAAACGACCTGCTGATCCAGCCGCTGCCTTACCGCTTCACACTGCGCCGTATCGAGTTCGAAGTCGCCAATACGCAGACGTACCGGCTCCATGTGCAATGGTACTTGTTTCTCAGCTGGCGCCATGCGGTCGGTACTAATGCGCCAGCTTGCCTTGGCGATGACAAGAACATGCGATTGCCCAAGGTGATCGCGGTATGGCTTCACAATCGCCGGTAGTGGTGTTTGGTTCGTCAACAAACTATTCACGTTGAGGCCTTAACCTGTTGGGTTATAACGATCGCTTAGTTATTGTGAATGTTCGGGCTGATCAGCGAAATGCTATCGGTACCTGCAATCTGCAATTCATCGCCGACCAGTTCGATCTCGCCGGATTTTTTCAACGTGAGGCTCGATTTTCCGATCGTCAATGTGATGCTGTCAGCATCCATTTTGAGCACGCTGCCGCCCTCGCCGCCTGCTTCCACCGTATAACTTGTCCCCGCAGAAATTGAATAGTCGACTCCGACGTTGGTCATCTTGTTCATGCCGACGATCGTGGACATGATCATGCCGACATTGAGGCTGTACCCCATGCCGACGTTCTCCATCCGTCCCATTCCTACGTTTTGCATATAAGCCATGCCGATCGTTTCGGTCTTCATCTTGGAGACATTGATCGACCAGTTTTTGCCAATTTTGTCCTTTTCATTCTTCGCTACCGATTTGGTTCGATTGCCGCCGATATCGATTTTCTCGTTCTTTCCGACATCTTCGCTTCGATTATCGCCAATACTGATTTTTTCATTGTGGTCGACGCGTTCAGAGCGATTGTTATGGATCGTGATGGTCTCGTCGTTGTCCACAACCTCGACCCTGTTGTGGTGAATAGTGATTGTCTCGTCCCGGTTCACCGTTTCGGTTCTGTCGCGCTTGACCAGCGTGGTCTCGTCCCTATCGATAGTTTTGCGCCGATCGTTGCCGACCCATTTGTCTTCATCGTGCTCGACCTCGGTGAGCTGGTCTTTTTCGGCGTGCAGCCAGAGCTGCTCCTGCCCCTTTTTGTCTTCGAAGCGTAATGCGTTGGCATTGTCGTAGCTGCCCTTGGGCGTGGAGCGCGTTAGGATGCCGCTCTGAGTCTTGTTAGCTGGAAGTGTCCATGGTGGCATCGTATTGGCGTTCGGAACCATGCCAGTGATTACCGGACGGTTTGGATTGCCATCAAGAAATTGAACGAGCACCTCAGTCCCGATGCGAGGGACGAAAGTCATACCAAAATTCGGTCCCGCCCAAGGGGTCGCGACACGGATCCATGCTGAACTCTTCTCATCATTAGTGCCTGCGCGGTCCCAATGAAATTGGACGCGAACCCGGCCATATTCGTCAGTATGGATCTCTTCACCAGCAGGACCGACTACCGTTGCCGTCTGTATTCCGTGGATCTTTGTTTCGACGCTGTTGTGATCGCGTCCTGCGCGGAAGGGAATGATCTTACGGATACACGACAAACGATTCTCATAATGGGATTCTGATGTATTTTTGACGTGGTAGTTATTCGAGGCACTGTGGGTCACCTCCGTAATCAGGAACTCGCGCGCTTGATCGTCGCCTCCGGTGCTACTGGCATCGAAGTGACCAGTGAGTCGGAACCAGCGCCCTGGCATCACAGTGCGGCAATTACCGCTGCCATCAAACTGCTTGCCAGCTGCCTCGACTTCTTCCATGCGGAGCTGGGCCAGGGAACGGCCGCCGCCGCTTTTAAACCCTAAGGCGCCCGTGTACTCGTATGACTCAATATTCGGTATGTCGCCTTGCTGATTGACGCTGGGCAGCGAAGTGAGCGCGGGGTGGGGCGCTTTGAAGTCAAACGACGCTAAGGCTACGCTACCGGTCACGATCTGGCGGCCTGGCGACCATTCTCCCAACCCATCTTCGTGTGTCGAACCGGCATGCCGCTGAAACGGCACCTCAGGATTTCCATCGATAGGCGCAACGGCCGTTGAATCGTCGGATAGGACGAGCTTGTGCCCTGTGGCAGTGTGCTCGAACCAGTAAAAAATCCCCGCAGCGACCCAGCGCCTTTCGAGAAAATTGCGATCGCTTTCGTCAAATTGGCAGCAATCCGTGAACACATCAGTTGCCCCTTGAACACGCCAGTCCCAGTCGGCCAGCCCACCATAATCACTGAAGATGCTGGCAGTCTGGTCGTACATTGTAGTGTAATGAAACAGGAAATTATCTTTACGCATGGTCAGATATTTGTACCAAGGGCCAAGTTTCGCTTCGTAAAACGATACTCCTCCATCCACCGTTTTTAGCGCGAATCCAAAGACGCGTCCGGTAAAATAACGCATGGAACCATCTCGCCGCACCAGCGCGACGCACATCATTTTGCCTTGTAGCTCCTTCAGAGCGACGTTTGGGTCGTCGGAAAGTAATTCGACGGTGAACTCGAATGGTCGTGACAGAGATTCAAAGGCATCGATCCGATTTACCAGCAGGGTTGACGAAGGGCCGTCGCCGTTTGGAAACGACAATCGCAGCAAGCGGGCGTGCTGACGGTCACCAACCAATTCCTGTAAGCTCATACGTTCGCTCCTGATGAGTGATAAAAAGATCGATGAAACACGTCCCCGGCAGGGAGGGCAGCACTCCCCCCATTGCCACTGAGCTCACCATTTTAGTTACAGATCATAACATAATATGACATATTGCTAACATTACTTTTGTGGAATATTTACCACAGCTGCCATTTTCGTCGATATTCTTGTCTTCGTCTGGGGCGCGCTGACATATGGATGTCATGCGCGGCAATTAATTCGCGAAAATAGAACTGTTGGGATCACCTTTTGTCAAATTAACGACATGTCTCAAATTGCCATGAATTTATTATGCAGCCCATAACCAGATCACAACACGCGCCTGACCGCATCGGGATATACCGCATTCCACACGCAATCGCTGGGTATGTGCTTCACGTTGTTTTGAGACGTAATGGTATTGTCTTCACAAAGCGGTTTTGGGAACATCGCTGCGGCGACCACGTGCAGGCGTTGCAAATGGCGCAAGCATGGCGCGACCGTGTCATCGCTCAACATCCCGCAATGACTTTGGCGCAGTTCTGTTCCATTGTGCGTAGTAACAACACATCGGGTATTCCTGGCGTCGCGCGGCGCGAAAAAGGCTATCGGACCAAGGAAGGTATTGATGTAAGAAACGCGTACTGGGTAGCGTGTGTTCCGCGCAGCGGGGGCACCGTTAGTGTGCGTCACTTCTCGATCGCGAAGCTAGGCGAAGATGATGCGAGGCGCCTAGCGATAGAAGCACGCGAGCAAGGCCTCGCTGAGCTGGAGAGTGTCGTATTCCGACAGCAAATGCAACCGATGCAGGTCAGCAGCCGCGCTCATATGGACGCGCTTGAAGCATTGCTTAACGAACCAGCCGAGCGCCGGGCGTTGCGGGACCAGCAGCGTGCGCAGCGCGATCAGGCCCGGACTGTTCGGCGCCAGAGGGCCGCTGAAGCGCAGCGCGTCGCTATCGCTCAGCGGGACGCGGACCTCCTCGCCGCCTCTAATCGTAGCGGCGAGCCCTACATAGGCCGTTACATTACGAAATCGATGACTGGTAACTGGAGGGTGAGCATCGAACGCGGCGGAGTAAAGTACCGTAAGACGTTTTCCGATTCCGTATATGGCACTGCGGATGATGCGTTGTCTGCGGCGAAGGCATGGCGGGATCGCGTATTTCTCGACAACCCGACATTACCAACGGGAGAGGTAGCTGCGCGCATCAATACTGTCAATACAAGTGGCGTAGCCGGCGTCTTCCTGTCCCGCCCCTCCGGGAAAACGAAGTACTCATCGTGGGTAGCACGCAGTCCAAAAAACAAGGGTGTATCCACTCGTAGCAAGCGATATTCGATCGAAAAATACGGCAATAACGGAGCATTCGCGCTAGCGGTCGAGGCTCGTGCCGCTTTCCTTTTGGAGCTTGGCGACGAGCCGTTTCTGAGCCATCGCGCAGCTCGACAACTTCAGAAAATTTTATCCAGCACTGACGGCCGAGAGCCCAGTTACTTTGAAGCTATCAACGACCGTTAGTACTGCGCGTCAAGAGCAGAGAATAGCTATCTTCGCGTAATGTGTCTGCCAGCTTTGGCTGTTTTTCATTTCTGCGGTGGAGACGACCCAGAACTCCACCACGGGATTCGATCCATAAACTCCGATGGTGCGACGCCCAGCGCGCTCAACCAGTCTCGCGTTTCGACCACATCGACTCTACGGTCGAGGTTCTCCACTTTCGCGACGTATGATTGAGGTCGGCCAAGAGAAATTGAAAGTTGCTCTTGCGTAATTTTTCTCTTCCAACGTTCAAGAATTAATTGCTCGATGAACTCGATGTAGCGTGGGTCGTGGATGGATTTCATCCGCCCATGTGACCACTTCCGTAAAATTATCCCAAAATGGGATATTATGCGGTATGACATCGTGACTTGGAGGCAGACATGGCTTTTCATCGCATTGGCAATTCGATTTATTCAGACGACGAGCTGCGCGGGCAGAACGAGGAGCTCGTTTCGATCTTGGTGCCCGGCACGGTGACCGCACTCGCAATTTACTACCTGCACGGCGCACTTAGTCTGCTTCCTTTTTTTGTTGTCCACACGACGACGGCCAAGCTCATTTACGTTTTCACTGGGCTCACACTTTTCTGCATCAGCTACGCACTGCGAAAATTGATCGTCTGTCTAGCATTTCTCGCTATCGCTGGCACGATCTTTTCGTTAGTTTGCATGGGGATCTGGCAATGGTTGATGTAGTGGAACCTAGCAATCGTCATGTGACGTTTTTAGTTGTGCCCGGCGACTGGACCATGCGTCTAGAGCGCGCCGAGCAGCTTCGTCAGAACGGTGAGGAATGTGCGATGTGTGGTGGCACCGGAGGGTGGCCGGGACTTAAGCACTTCGTGAAATGTCGGCCATGCGAGGGGGCTGGCATCGGATGACCCGCTGGCATAGGCGATGGTACGCCCGTTGAGTAAGACCGCTAGCAGGTACTCCGCCACCGCGAACGCATGGCGAGAGTTGGTCGTCGCCTTGAACTTGCGCCTCTGCTTGCACCGCAGGCCCAGTTCCTGCCGTAGCCGCACTATACGGTCACGCCCCGTATCGAATCCTTGCGCGACAAATTTGGGCTGCAGCCGCGACGGACCGTATGTCTCCCGTGTCTGGACGTGCGCAGCTTTGATCGCCACCTTCAGCCGCTCATCGGCCTGAGCGCGCCGGGATGGCGGGCACTCCACTGCTGCATAGAAGCCGCTGCGCGACACATCAAAGACACGGCACAACAGGCCAAGTGGGTAATCGAGTCGCACCGACTTCATGAACGCGTACCGGCCAGCGACTCCCTCGCAAAGTACGCGGTGGCTTTTTTTGCACTTCCTTCTCCATGCGCTCGACAGCCAGTTCTTTGCGCAGCATCGCAACCTCGGCTTCAAGCTCAGCGACGCTATGGCTGCCTGGCGCTCTCGGATCGCTACCGCGCTTGGCCGAGCCACCCAGTTCGCCAATGTCCCCTTCGGGATGGCGATTCGTTTCGCCGTTTCTTCCAGCGTCAAGCCTTGAGCAAGCACCAGCTCGACCGCCTTCGCACGGAACTCCGGCATATATGTCGTTAATTTCATAAGTACACTCCCTTTGACAAGTTTATCAAATGGAAGCGTCCACGGAACTCAGGTTACCTCACGATATCGTAGTGCAAGATGATGCGTCGTTCCGTGCAACCGGATGTGTCGCTAGTGCAGATGGATCTGTCGTCCAACGGCTGGGTTCCAGGTCTGGATAATTCCTTCGCGGTCGAGCAGGAAGATTGCATAGTCCGAGACCTTCTCGACCATACGTGCAAAGCTGCGTTCAACGAATGACTCAACCATGGTACCCCCTTTCGTTGCAACAATTGACCACATGATTGCCGAGTGTACTTGTCCTGCGCGAATTACCGCGCCCGGAAGGGATAGCGCAATGGATTCTTAATGCAGTAAATCTCTAGACGGTGCTGGGAAGACGCTTACCCCTGGCCTTGCGCAACTAGGTTTGCAAAGTTCGCGCCGGAACAGGCTTCGCGACAATTTCGACTCCTCAACGGAATTCATAAGGCGCCTGCATCGCTAAGCCCGCTTGTTGTAGCTACACCGATCATTCGTTTACGGCCACTCGCGTTGCTCCACCGTGTTGAGTCACACGAGGCCGACACCTCAGTTTGACGGCCCCCTTCGAGAAAGACTCATCGGTTGACTTGCTGGACCACACGTACGCCTCCCCCGCCCTTAGCAGAGCCATTCGCTCAGGCGTCAGGTTACCCAGCGCAGCGTTGGCCTTCTGAATATGCTTCAGCCACGCTGGCGAGTTGAACTTGTGCATGATGATCTGGGTGGACAATTCGATTAGGCTCACGGGAACAGAAGGCGGGTCTTGGCTGGCCACCAATATGCTTACACCTTTATGCCGCATTTCGCGAACCACCTCGATCAGTCCGGCAACCAAGTCGGGGCTCTCAATATACTTGTGAGCCTCATCGAATACCACCAACTTGTTGAAGCTGCGCCCGTTGATCCGTGCCTCTGCAAACAACTGTAAGAGCACTACAAACAATCCGAGTGCCTCATCCTTCTCGATGAATTCGTCACGAAGGTCCACGATGATCAAACGTCCCGGCTTCACCACGTCAGTTAGCGAGGTGGAGTCGTTGATGTATTCCGCAGCTAAGTCTAGGCGCATCCGGGCAAGCTCTTTCAGGTGCTCAGGAACCGATGAGGCCTCGATTCCTGCACGCAGTCCATCCAAGCTGATGTCATCGCGCATTGCCTTCATGATGCGCATGATTTGACGGATATAGGTGGCCTGATTGCCCACCGCACCCATTAAGAATTTCCAGTGCGACGCCTTCAACTCTGATGCAGAGAACTGTAACGGCAAAACCTCGATATCGGGATACTCGATCTGCCGCTCTTCAATCTTGTCTGCAGGCACAAGTAGCAAGACATCTGCAAGCGCCTTTGGCTCCGCCCCGTATATTTCCTTTAACGCGCGGACCTGATCCTCGACCCTATTAGCTCCAACCATTGACGTGAACTCGGGCTTGTAGTCCATGGTTGGGCTGTAGTGGAAGATCACTGTAGACAATGGCTCGGGCAGGCAGTTGATACCAGGGATAGCCAAAGAGGCCATCTCTGCAATGCTGCCTAGGGTATAGCTCTTCCCTCCACCCTGGACACCGAACAAGCTAATGGTGTGGGTTTGATTGAGGTCTAGCGCAACCTTGCGCCCGGAAACTTCTCCTAGCAGGCCGTACTGAGGCGTCAGGCCAGTAGCACCGAGCATAATGTCGTAAGGAACCGGAGCATCTTCTGCCACGATAGGTGGAGTCAAGGGCACGACGTTGGCAGGCCGTTTAGCAAAACTGTCATTCGCCAGCGGACCCTGATCTCTCGTTTTCTCATCCAGAGCGGATGGTGTTGATTCGCGTTTGACGATTGGCGACTGGGTAGAAGCAACCACCAAAGGGGGTACAAACACGTCAGGCGCTGATTCGCCCACCGGGGGGGCGGGAACGACTTTGAGAGGGCGGTATGTGGCATGCCGGCCGTCATCCCAAGCCAACGTACGATCGCGGTGCGGGCTGAGGAAGGCTGCGGTCTCAAAGGTCGGAACTGCTGGTGCCAACTCCCGGCGGCGCAGAAGCTCGTGCGTGACTTCCCGAGCCGTATCTACGGACCGGGCAGTCTGCAGGCTGGCTATGCTCTCGGTCTCAATAACAGCAGACTCAACGAGCTGCCGAATTAGGTCGCTGCCAATTCGATAGTACTCGATGCCACCCTCGTGCTCGGCGGGCTCGGTTCCGGGCTTGCTGAAATCAAACACCACCGCACTTCGCGTAAACATCAGCGTGTAGGGACGCTCATCAAGGCGACGCAAAAAATATTGCGCTTCTTCTGCTGCCTCGGGGAGAACGATGCCATACCGCTCCGCACGATCCAAATAGAAGGCCAGCAATGCCGCTAAATCCCGGTTTTTTATCGGGCGATCAGGACGGTCCACTTCAGCGCGCTTAGGGTCGAAGTGGTAAGCGATTACTTGTTCCGTTTGTGCTATCTGCTCAGCAATGGACGCCTTCAATTGGGTATAGGCACCAACATCACCAACCTGGCTGTAGCACTTCACCTCTACTAATCGACAAGTTATCACGCGACTGGACGGATCTAGATCGAACAGTGCCAGATCAGTTCGCCGGAAGTTGACGTCGTCCCCCAACTCTTCGGCGTTCTGCCGGAATGCCTTGTACAGCTCCAAATGTGCATCCAACGGCACGACCACTTGGTTTTGAAAAACGCCTTGATGTTCCAGGAACAAACGAGAGAGTGCAAGTCCCATTGCCTCAGCTCGTTGCGACGAGGAGGAGAGTAACTTCAGGGCCAAACGACCAGACAGTGAGCGCAACTGATCCAACATCGCCAAGGCATGGCGGCCAGTGTTCGGCAAACCATACTCGCCTAGGATGGGAACCAATAAAGACTCCAGCTCCGCCACCGAGCGCGAAGTAATCGCCAACCGATGGCTCATCGCATTGGCCATGTCGGGCGAGTGATCGATAAGATAGTCGGGCCGATTGGAATGTCGACGATGATCAAAGAACTCGATGCCAAGATTTCGATCAATCGTGATCACCCAATCGCTGACCTCGTGAACTTGATGAAGCATTGCGCGCTCGTCAGCTGACAAGCTTAGCGCAACCACGGGGCGCGCGTGCGGAAGATACTGGCTGCGGGCGACCGCAGCCACGGCAATCGATACCGCGCGGGAGATACCGCCCATAAGGTCGGACAAGGCTTCAGCTCCCTCCAGCGGCTGAGCGATACCGTGTAGGGGGCGCCGAAGCCACGTAATGGATTGTTCGTCCTCTAAATAATCCACCTTAAAGGGCTGAATTAGGCCATGTACGAATGAGGAATCATCCGATTCTCGCACGTCTACGGCTCTAATTTCCTCGGCAGGGAACAGGTCAAATAGGAACGACAGGTGCGCAGCATGCGAGTCTGGGGCGTCTCGGAATTCCTTGATGGCCCGGACCGCCAATCGCAACTTCGGGTGCAAATGGCTGTCTGTTGGCGTTGAAAACGCATCTGCCTCCTTCGCACTGGTGCCCGAGTCTGGCGCCAAAAGTTCCAACAGAGCTTCCCCGGTCGATGGGACGGCAGGGTCAAGTACGAACAGCCGAACGTCGTACCGAAGATCGGAAAACTCAGAATGACGCTGCAGTGCCAATAGAACATCAGCTAATGCCCCCGCTCTCCCGGCGTTGAAGGCATTGATCGTCAAGGTCTCAACATAGGGATGCTGAATCAAATATCGCTGAACACGCGACGCCAAATAGGCGCTGTCGATGGTTGCACCGCCGATGGCAGGCTCCTGAAGACCAAGCGCCGCACACACCTCTCCAACTAAGCCCCGAGGGTCCTTCTCATCGGTCGCAGCATACAGCGCCCAGAATGGATTGATATTGTCAACGGCAAGAGCCGAGCGCCCCAGTTCCTCACCGAAGGGGAGTACCGGAGGAAAAGCTGCGGGGGCAAGCTGCTTGATCACAGCATCACGGGTCGGAACCACGAACTCGCGGCTGCTCATTCGACTTCGCTCCATCCAGGTCTGTCCGAGCTGGCCCCACGCGGCATGCCAAGTTGAGCGCAGCGGATGCGTTGGCCCCAGCAGCACAGCGTCTCGGCGTCTGCCTTGATAATCTTCCAGGACCAACGCCACCGAATCAATGGTCAACGCACACCGTAGTTCATCCATTGCTTGGCGCGCCACAGCCGCATCGCTCGAGCTGGATCGGACCAGTACGGCATCAATCCAAGCTAAGTAAGCAGCAGCGTAGTTTTGCGCGGGCTCCTGCAGCTGAAGAAGGTCACTTGCCTGCATGATCAGTCGCTGATCGCCCTGTAGAACGGCTTCAAAGAGCGCCGCCCGAGCTTCCCTGAAGCGCGCCACCTCTTCTGAGCTGGGCCATACGAAGGACATCGTTGAGCGTGTGGCGACTCCTGAGGCACTGACCGACAACTTCAATCGGTTGAGACCATCTGGATCACTAAGAAAGGCACGCTCAAGGCTGGCCAGCACACCAGACACCAAGACGTTCGCTTTACCTTCCTTGCCCAGCCGAATCTCCAGAGTCTCAGCGGTTGTCGCAGCTTTACTGCCTCGTTCGACCCATGCACAACCAGTGATCGAGACAGAACCGGGATCACGATCCTGAGACACCGCAGCGAAACGTGCGCGCAGCAACGCGTGCATTAAACTGGAATCCCGTGGCACCGCGCGTTGCGGCGGCTCTACCTCGACCTCTTCATCTGTAACAACATAGAAAAGATCGCTCTCATTGGCGCTGGCGTGTGTTTCCGATGCATCGTTGTTAAAGCGCACCGGATTGCCTTCGCCGTCAGCCAGTGGAATTCGGTCACCGTCCTCCGTTTCTGCATACACCCGAACGAAATGCCAACCCTCTTCCCAGTCGGTCTTACCAATCGACGAAAAGGCGATCACCCCTGAATCCATACCTTTGGCCCATGCCGCTTTACGCCGCCGCAGCCCGGTCGGACCATTGTCGCGCGAAACCACCTCTGCTACAAAGCGGGACAAGCCCTCGACTTTAGATGGAACGGGATCGACACGGAAAGACACGCTGAACTTCTTCAGCCCAGTCTTTGAGATAGGCAGCACCTTGTGGCCAATCAGCTCAGCCAAGCGAGGATCCTCGTTATCTTCCTTCACCACTGGCAAATCTGGCAAGACTACATCACCAATATAGACGGCGTCCGGATTGACACCACCATCCGCAAAATGCCATTTGTTGAACGCGAGAGGCCAATGCACCCGGTCGCGGACAATCAGCTGCGTCCATTCCTTGGGATTGGCAACACCCACCCGCGAGAAAAACTCGCCCAATTGCTTGCAGAACAGAGGCTCAAGCAAGCCTAGCTCCAGCGCTCGAACGCGCTCGGTCTTTGTAGACCAAGTGATGCGTTCGACGCACTCGCGATTACGCGCCACACGAGCGGGTGCTCGCTCAGCTTGCTGGTACAGCTCAAAGTCAGGTATCAGAGCGAACTCGCACAGCGCTGCGCCCATGGCATCCTGCTCAAAATCATTGACCTTGCAGGTCAGCAGATACCGCGCAACTGCGGCATCGTCGGCATATCGCCAACGGGTCTCGCCTCGGCGCAGCTCACCTAGGCAAGCTTCCACGGCAACTCTCACATCGGCTGGAACCTGTGAAATTAGAAGCGCATTCAGCTCGGCATAGGCTCCATCAATTGACACCTCTTCAAACGTCGCAACCCCGAATGAGTCCTCAGCTGATGCCCGCAGGTCGTTCGGCACAAACACGAGCAGCGGCGGCCGAAGCTCTTCGTTAGGCAGCGGATTTCTGAGTTCCACAAGCTTGGTACTGCTAACCGCTAAATCTGGTGCCAGAGCACGGAGGCTGTCATCTGCAAGAACCACAACGTTAGCCGAAGGAACTGCAGCACGAAGACCGCCGGCCAAGCGAATCATCAGCTCACGGTCAAGGTCCGTGACCCGCATGCAATGCCCGAGATCGCGAGTCGCCAAAAGCTTAGAAAGCTTCGGCAGCAGTACCGTTTCCAGCGCGGCGTTCAGCTCCTGGGTGGTGAGTTCACGTAATCCTTGGCTCATGTGCTTGCTCCCTCCGCGTGTTCCGCGATTACATAGCGCGGCACGACGGTTTGTGTCACGTATGCATCGGAAAGGTCTCGATAGAAACCAATTTCGCGAAGGCGTCCGGTGAAGGCCTGTACGTTGCTCCTTAGCGCCTTGCGCTCCTCGATAGTTGGCGTGCTGAAGCCTTCGCCGGGCGGCAGCTGGTCAATATGAATGCCGTAACGCTCACGCAGAAACGACATCAACTCATCGATCCGCATCTCCCCCGTGAAATAGCCTTGATCACCACCGGGCCGCAGGACGGCAATCTGCAAAAGAACTTCAAGCAAGCGGCTTTCTAAAACAAATCGCCGGGGGGCATTTCGCGCGCGAGTTTGTGCGAGCAGCGCTCCCGACTTGTTCTTGAGCATCGTGGCATCCAGTGACTCGACGATGTACTTCCGATGGAAGGCGCCACGAAGGGCCACCAGAATCTCAATGTAAGTATCAAAATCCGGGAGGCCCATTTTGGTAATCGCCTCTACCTCCGCATCTAAGCCAGCCCCCCCCTCAGCCAGGGATTCCAACAGTCCGGAAAGTCGTTCGCCGAAAAACTTGTTCCGCTCCTCCGCAAAAGGCTCGCCTTGCAACCCGTATAGCTGGCCAACGGAAAATACCGCGTTCAAAGGGCGGATCAGCTTTCCACGTCTGACCAGGTGCTCTGAGAACTCGTCCAGCTTCTTCGCGACGAAGTACGCACGGACAAAACTAGGAATACGCCGGTAATACCCGTCGGCGCTTCGCTCAGCCAGCGTCGCCGTTGCAGAACTCGCGCTGCCGGAGAGATCAACATATAGACCGAGCTTGTAAGGGCAGTCACCCTGCGGATCGCGTTGTTCGCGGGGCTTCATTGGGCACGTCGATTCGGCGCAGAGGGAATTTGCACCCTCCAGCTTCTGCCAAGCAGGCAGCAATTTCATGAGACGCAGGTGATAAAGGGCCAAGTGGAACGACAACAGGACCTTAAGATATTCCACCATCACCGAGCGTGGCATAAAGGGTTTATAGAAAAGCAATCGCTGAACGTCCTCGGCCATCAAGTCAGCCGATCCGATGCAAACCGGCGCGAAGCGGTCGCCTCCAGCACGTGTATCAGCCGTGTCTTTTCGCTGAGAAAGGAAATGCAGCAGCGTGGCAGTCTCAATGTCGGTCAGCGCTTTCTCGTTCAACTCTCGCGTGAGCTTGTCGAACCCGTCGAAGAAGAAGCTCTTTAGATGCTCGATTGCCTTGTGACCTGTAAGGTTTCGAGCGTGATGAAGCATCTGGTAGAGATGCTGGGAAGCGCCATAGTCTCGCGAGTGTTTCGGATTGCGAAAGCGGTAAGTATAGCCATGCAAGGGGCGCGGACCAGCCACGGCCGCGTTTTTCTTGCCTCGATTCACAATGTCCATCAGGTGGGTTTCGACCCAACGCTCCACTATGTCTCGGTGCTGCCTGAAGCCCAAGAATTTGTCGCTAGCGTCGAGGATGTCATCCACGAATTTGTCCACGGTTAACTCGCGCTTGTCCCGGAAGACGCTCGGATAGCCGCCATGCTCAAGGCGCTCGAACAGCCCTGTGAGTACCCGGTCCATCTCGATCGTCTTGAAATCGAGATAGCTAATTTTCGGGAGGCGAAACTCCCTGTCCTTCTTCTGCAATGCCATCAGTTCCCCTTGACGCCGTTTTTAACGACTGCTCCGCCACTACTCACTACTGGACCCTGCAGCAAACGGATCTCCAGGCGGCCATCGTCATGGCGAGCCAAGCGAAAGAAGTCGTGTCCCGTTGTGGTCAGCAGAATTTCCCGATAGGGCTGTGCGTTCAGACTATTCTTGAATACGCCGAGGCAAAGATAGAAACCCTGCATTTCCTCGACACTGGGCCGATAGCCTTCGTTGAGGCGTACCAGCATCTCGAACACATCCAGGTTGATGATCAACTCGCTTGTGATCGCGCCCACGCCTTGCCCTTCATATTTCAACAGCAGGCCTGTCGGCAGGTGCTCAACGAAGCGCGCCTTTGCCGCAAAGTCTTGCACTTGCAGATCGAAGCCTTCCGTAGGGAAGAGCCGGTAACTTCGAACCGTGCCGTGTTCGACCTGGCGCAACTGCAAGGCCAAGCTGGCCCCCAGGCGCTCGGGTCGCTGAAGTCCCTCACCGCGGTTGATCGCATGCAAGATTTCGCTGGTGAGTTCTTCGATGGGCGTTTCCCCGCGAACGATCTCCACCATGCGCTTGGCGGAGCGATAAGGCAGCATCTTTTCCCAGCTAGGGTCGCGCCGTTCAAAGAAGTGCTTGCGGCGAGCCATTGCGACGTATGCCCGGTGCTTTCGGGCGCGCTGGCGAACGGAAGAATCAGATAGTCCACGCGGAAGATCGGCGAATAGCCGTTTCAATATCTCGAAGTCGAACTGCCTCCGGCGCTCAAAACGGAACAAGGCCCGGTCGTCAGGTTGCACAAAGTCCAACCCACGGTCGAAGCGTGGGTCTTCCTGCTTGCCGACATCAAGATCGCTAAGCAACGTCAGTAGCCGGTCTGAGGTGGGTTGTTCGGCACCCATCCAGCTATTGAAGTAGAAGCTGCGCGCCACGTCATCATGTTTCCCAGCCGCGTACAGCGCATGTATCTCGGCACAGTCGCGGTTCCCGATCAACATGAAGGACAGAGCCGAGCGCAGGTCGCGCATCGTGATGTGCAAGCGCCCGCGAAGGTGCGCCATGGTGTAAAGCATCTTGAGGCGCTCTAGCAAGCGCGGGCCGGCGATTTCGTCCTGGAAGCTGCGTGCGTTGTGCAAGGCGTAGCAACTGTCCTGCAGGACACATTGTTCGCAAGCGGACCAATTCTTGGGCTGTACCATGCTTTGCAGCGTGCGCTCCAGAATTGAACCGCCTTCAGCGTCGGCTACCACACTGCGCCTGTTCAGGTTTACCACCGCCACACCAGATTCTGCCTCGCCGCTCGAAAACGCCCTCCGAACGAGCGCCGTCAATGCGGGAAAGCCTATCTCATGGGTCGCCAGAAAGTCCACCAATCGGCCTTCATTGATCGCGATCAGCCTGGTCTCAGCTGGCTTCCACAATGTCGCGTCGTTGCCTTTGAACGGTGCCAGGAAATCCAACAAAACCTGGTTGTTGTCTTTGTTGCCCTCGTCCTGGCTGCCATCGTAGTTGATCAAATAGCGCCTGCCCGCCAGGAGCAGCTCGCTGCCATTGGGCAGGCCTCGATTGGCTGAGCCGCCCCGGGCTTCAACCTCTTTCTCCAGGCGCTGCAAGAAGGCCGTCTTGCCATCACCTGCATTCCCCGAGATCAGCACCAATCGAAATTCACCCTGCAGCACAGCGGGTAACAAGGCCCGATCCAGCGCTGTGTCCACGTAAGCGGAGAAGCCCAGCGCGTCCATGCCCCGCGTGCCCGCATTGCTACGGCTGCTCTGGCTATATAACGTCAGCAGGTGCGACACAAAAGCATTTCTATTCAAAGCGGGTTCGGTCAAAACGGCTTGCCCACTGCTGACCGCCGTCGCCATGGCTGTCAGGCTGCCGCTTTGAATGCGCCGCGCGTGGCGCACCTCTGCCAGCGCATCCCGGAAATCAACGGCGGTGTGATAACGCTCAGTCCGACGCGGGGCAATTGCCTTCAACACCACGTTCACCAGCTCTGAGGCTAAGTCGTCAAAACCCGATAAATCGCGCGGGTCGGGCGCTGGCTTGTTGATGGGCGGCTCGGTCGTGTCCCAGGGGTACCGGGATGTCAGTGCCTCATAAAGGGTCAGGCCCAAGGCATAGAGATCACGGTCCGCGCGCTCTCCGTTGTGTGGAATGACCTCGGGGTCAAAGTCCGGGGGCAGATAGCGTCGTGAGCCACCACCGCGCGACTCTTTATCATCTGCTCGAACCGAGACATTGAAGTCGATGATCTTGGCGCCCTTGTGGGTCCAGAGCAGGTTACGGGGCTTAATGTCGCAGTGATGGAAGCCGTGCGCATGCAGGTGTACCAGTCCTTCCATCACCTGCTTGCCTAGTTCCAGCGCGTCCTCGGGTGACAGGAGGCGATCCTGGATCATGTCGCCAACGTCTGAGCCTTCCACATACTCAAACACAAGGAAAGGGATGTCATGGCCAGGGATCACATCCGCATCCAGCACCCGTACCACGTGAGGGTGTTCCGGAATCTGCACCAGGTGGCGATATTCCTTCTTTAATCGGTCCAGGGTCGAGTGCCGGTCGCTGACGATAAGCTTCACCGTGCGTGCTACATCCCCTAAGGTATCGATCACCTTGTAGACCACGCCGAAACTGCCTCTCCCCAGCTTCTTCTCGACGATGAACTTGTGAGTCAGCCGGTAGCCTGCTGCAAGGTTCAAGTAATCGACGAGTGCTTGTTCTGCCGCTTCAACCGGTTCAAGCTTCAGCACTTCAATTGGCCCAGTATGTGGCTGGGGTGCCGGTTGTAGAATGGCGTTCAATGTCGCCAGCGCGGCGGTGGCGGTCAAGCGCTTGTGTTCGTCAAATGCGCACAGGCTCTGTAGCCAACCGTCAAAAGTTTCGTTCAGCTCAGGTCGCAGCGCAGAGGGCTTGTTCAAAAACTCGCCCGCTCGATCCCACACCGTTGTGGGATCGCCTGCGAACGGACGCTCCCCAGTGAACAGCTCATAGAGGATGACACCGGCGGAAAAAATGTCCGACGCCGTGGATGCCGCACCCGGCTCGCGGAATGCCTCCGGGGCTACATAGGCCTTTTCCACGAGTTCAACAATGTCTGGCGCTATTGTCAGGGTGCGGTCGGCGCCAGGCTTGGCGAAATCGAAGTCGGTGATGCGTGTGGTGCCGTCCTGACCGATCAAGATCGCACCTGGCGTGAGGTTGCGATGAACCACGCCGTAGTGGTGCGCATGGGCCAAAGCTGCCAACAGGTCCTTGGCGACTCGCCACTTCTGGTCCAGCGTCAGCGCCAGTTGAGGTCGGACCATGTGTACCGTCAGCGCTTGACCGGGTGCATCATCCAGGATCAGGATGAACGACTTATCGTCATCGGTTGGGAAGAAGTCCCGCGCCGCCACAATGTTGGGGTGCAGCGGCAGCTTGGAAAGTGCCCGATAGGCATTGGTAATGCGGTTGACCTGCGCCTTACGCACATCTTCAGGTTGATAGGGGTCAGCTCGGTACACCCGCAGGCGGGCCGTGCCACCCGCGAACGCGTTCTCGGCACGGAACTCCGTATAAGCCTCTGCTGCCCCGAGCTTTTCTGTTACTTGCCAGTGACCGAACCGCTGCACGGCGGAAGCAGGTTTCACCACTTTTAACGCATGCAGGATGAGTCCCTGCTGCTGCAGGATGTTCTTGGAGAAGCGCGCAGGGATGCGCGTCGCGTCTTTAAAGTAACGCTCAGCGTCCTTCAGTTTGACTGCCCGGTCCGCGTCAAGTTGCTCGCGATCGTTCAAATGTGCATCAGGCGCGGTGAGCAGGATGGCGGCATCTACATAGATGCCGTCCAGCTCATGACGTCCGGGATTGGCCTGGGTCACCAAGCCCTTCACGGTGCGGGCGTGGCTTCGCAACTTGCCCAGCGGCGAGGGATACGGAGCGCGCCCCTCGGGATACCACTTGTTGCCGTACACGTCGATGGTGCCGCGCGTGCCCTTCACGTCAATCAGGTAAAGGGCATGCGGGGTCAACAGCGCGATGTCGATCTCGAAGCGTTCACCGTGGCGCTCAATCTCGAAGTTATGGAGCAGGACAAAACTTTCTGGTAGGCGATCCCGAAGGTAAGCGATGGCGTTGCGCTCCGCATCGTTGACCGGCTGGCCTACTGGGATCACCTTTGCCATCAGCTTTCCTTCCGAATTTTTTCTTCTAGCATCGCAACGGCTGCTGCTTCCAATTCGTTGCCTTTGTTCTGCGCGACGACCGCTTTTTCAGCACGTGATCCGATCTCTTGACGATCCAGCTCAGGCAGCCATGGAACGGTTAGGTCACTGACCAATGACGAATCAAGACTAGGAATGGATGATCCAAATGCCGTACCGATCAGCGCCCAGTACCCTGGCTCGGATGCCAAAACAGCCCAAAGGTAACCGGCATCTGAGGGCGAATGACACCGAACGCGAACCAGGTGCTCACTTCCAGCCTGACCGACGTTCATTGGCAAGGGCAATACCGCACGGCCGATGATCCCGCCAAGCTGACCACTACGCGGAATCAACACATCGCAATCCGATAGCAATAGTCCTTCTAGATGCGGTGTCAGTGATCGCGAAACCAAATACTCTGCGCTGGGATTCAACTCGAACACGGAAGAGGATGACAGGAAGGGAACGCCAAAGGCAGGGTCGGTGACCTTCAGCCGAGAGCCTCGATTGGGTTCAAAGACTCGTTCCACTTTATCGCCCAGCCGAACACCGCAATGGGCGGCTAACGAGGCTCGACCTGCCTCAACATTCGGTGAATAGTGGAAGGCGTCCATTCGCCCGCGTAGTGACGATGCCATGGGAGTACCAGCCGCAGGGCCGGTGTGTTGGCTCCATTCAATCTTGGCCTGGAAAAGCGCAAGCGCGGCGCGACGATGCATAGATGCCGCAACGCGCTCGGCCGCAGCAGCGTCGATGGCTTCCCCCACTTCTTGCTCGAAGCCTGGCTCGAACCGCGGCACCGGCAATTCAGCGATGTGCTCGGGCTCAATGTGCTGAATGATCGCGCCGTAAGTCCCCGAAACCACTAGAGGCACACCATAGCGGCTAGACAAGAAGGCATAGAGATAGCCTGGTGGAATACGTTGCGCATCGGGAGCGACTCGTAGCACGTGCTCAGAGCACGCCATAGCATCCATGTCTGGCCTTGTATATGCCATCCGCCCAATGGTCCCGGAGCGGGTGATCAACGTCCACCCTGAGCGCAAGGTGAACAATGGATTTCGCCGGACTTGCCGATTGGAGATTAACGGTAAGGCGGAAAAGTCGGACATCCGAATATCTGAGCTACCCATAAATGCTGTGCCGTACGAGGCATCTTCCACCCAAAGTCTTGCCTCTCGTCCTGCATGAAAGATTCGATCTGTGACATCTGAAAGTCTTTCCGTCAGAGGCAATCGATTCAATGTGTCCCGCGCCTCCAGCGCTCCCGACATATACGGGTTGCAATCGAGTCGGCGGCCACCTTCTTGCAGCCAAGCGGAGCGAACAATTTTCCAATTCGGGTTACTCATGCCGCCGCCTCCTGAGGGAACCATTGCTGAAGTGCGGTATGCAGCTCGACAAAGGCCGTGTCTGTACACCCTTTAATCGATATGTGCTCAGCCAGCTTTTGGTAAATTGCGGAAGAACGAGGTTGCCGGGTCTGCTTCAGCACCCACTCAGCGGCCTCTTTCGGTCGCGGTGGCTTAGCGGCGTCAGCCGGCCACCATCCACTATCAGACAGATGTTGCCGCAGCGACTTGTCGCCCTTGTAGCGAAGCACGTCTGCAACCTGCGGCTTGTCCTGCCACAGCCAGTTTTCCAACTCCGGATCGATCGCAATCACCTTGACCGCATACTCAGCCCAGCCGCTGGCGATTAGGTTAGCCGTGATATGGGCAATGATGGCGTCCTTGCGAGGCGAGCCGCCCCATTCGCAATCCAGCACCACGAGGGCGCGATGGTGGCTGTTTTGGTAGGGGCGCAGTAGCTCGTGGCCCTTCGTGTACACGCCAGGGTCATTGCCGCCTTCATCCACTAATAGGTCGGCGCCCACATCGGTATTGATTTCAAATGGTGCACAGCCGAGGCTCAGGTACCAACCATCCCGCTTAAAGTAGCCACGGAAGGTAGCTGCCATGTTGCTATCGGCCACCAAAATGACGCAGGGTCGTTTGGTTATCATCCCAATACCCCCGCTGCGAATAGACTCCCAAGATCAATGCCACCACGCCACTCCTGCAAACGAGGGTGATCTGTGCCAGCAACCATCTCGACACCGCCTTCATTGGCCAGCCGGGCACACAACAACTGGTTCAGCTTGGCACGGGCTAGCACCACGGGTGAATGCGACGACACCCATACTTGGCTGTCGTACATGGATGAGAGCGATTGCAAGACGGCTTCGATGGCGCGCGGATGGATGCCGTTCTCCGGCTCCTCAGTCACCAGAATAGCGGGCTGCTTGCTGAGGTAGGGCAACAGCGTCAGTGTAAGGATGCGCAAGGTGCCGTCCGACAAGCCGGGGGATGGCACTTGGAAATCGCCTTTGTAGCTGACAACGAAGTAGGCATGATGATCGTCTTCGCGCTCGCGCACCTCCACGTCCATTACCTGCGGGAGCGCGGTTTGCACGTGCGCAACCCAATCGGCATAGCGCTCGCTGCGGTAGTCGGCACCCGCATCTTGCGGTGCGCCCTCGCGCATCAACTCCAACGCGAGCCACGGCGCATTCCGACCGTCGGATGTGATGGTTTTCGGCTGCCCTGGCGGGCAGGCGAACCGCATCTCCTCCCAATCCGGATTAAGAAACACTGTTTCAGTGGTGAGCAGACTGTGTAACCAACGTGACGCGGGAAACTCATGCTCTGATTCAAAAAGCATTCGAGGCATTGCTAGCAAGGTATTGCCAATTCCGACTTTTGTGGAGCGAGTTCGCGCGCCTGGCGGCGGCACTTCTGGCGTAAATTCAGCCGTTTGGCCAAATTCGCGCTGTAGAATCATTCGCCAACCCTTGCTTCCCCGCTCGCCCACGCGAACGCCCTGGTATCCGGGCTCCGTGCGACTCGGTTTGAAGTTCTCGGGGAAGACGAAAAGGTACTCCTGAACAACATGAAGTTCGCGATCTTCAGAAACTCTAAGCCCTAGCTCGTACCTGATATGTGAAGGCCAGCGCTTCTTATCGATGTCCAGCGCGGACTGAGTCTTTTGCCGTTGGGCCTTACTCAATCGTTGAAACATGCCTTCGACGAGCCTTGACTGAACTGCCTCCGGCAATTTCGCCTCGATGGCGAAGGAAAAGTCATCTCCCCGACCAGCGAAAACTAGTTCTCTTAGGCTACTTGCGCGAGCTTTTCGCTCCGACGACTTGCGACGTCGCGGCACGAATGCATCGATTACATACTTGGCATCCAATAGGTCGCCGAGTAGACCGGGCAAATCAAGGAGGGTGGTCTTGCCAGAGCCATTGGCGCCGACGAGAACGCGAAACTCGCCGACATCAACACCGAGGCGTTCAAAGCAGCGATAGCGTGTGGCTTCCAGTCGCGTGATCACTTGTTGGGCTCCGGATGTTGAGCGCGGAACGCTGCGTAGGCCTTGGCGATTTCAGGCAGGTCGTCGTCGAGAATGCGTTCTTTGCGGTGCAACGTGCGCACTTGCAGGCCGCCACCGATGCGCACTTTCTCTTCATGGCTGACATCCACAAGAATTTCTTCACCGTCTGGGTGACGCTTATAAAGGGTGTTGCCACGGCGGTCAAAGCCTACCTTTTCAGCCACCGCCATGAACACGGGGTAATCCTTCTTCTGGCCCAGATCTTCCGCTTGGATTACTTCTGAGGGCTTGCGCTTCAGGAAGAGCAAGCTGGTCAGTATGTTGACATTCGCCTCCACGATGAAGGACTCTACTGGCAGGTCGATGCTGGCTAAAACCCAGCAGTGGCGAAGAATCCAATACCGAATGAATTCATCACCAGGATTGCCCAAGATGCCATCAGGCAGCACGATGCCTGCCCGGCCACCCGGCTTAAGCCACTTGACACAACGTTCGATGAACAGCACTTCGGGAGACACCGCAGGTTTGATAGCGTTGGTCATCACAAAACCCTCACCTTGTCGTTCCCAACGGCGGGCCAGTTCGTACTGCTCTAGTATGGTTTTTTCAGTGACCGGGATGTCTGAGCCGAAGGGAGGATTGGTCATCAAAACATCGATGGTGCCAAGCGGGATGGTCTCTTTCGCAGCTTGGACGCCGGGTAAATGCCCGGCTGGGAACTCCAGCGAATTCATGTGATAGAGACTACCCAATGAATTACCCGCCATCATCACGTTCATCTGTGCGGCGCGGACCAGGAACGGGTCGAAGTCAGCGCCAAACAGGTTCTTAGCTGCATAGTTAGCGAGCCGGTCGCGGATGGAGATGAACTCTTCCGTGTTCTCGTCGCCCGCCTTAATGCGCTTTTCTTCGTGAAACGCTTTGTTCAGGTAGTTGAGGGTCTCAACCAAGAATCCACCCGTGCCGCAGGACGAATCAAGTACGCGCTCATGCTCCTTCGGCGCAAGCATTTTGACCACAAGACTTATGGCGCCACGCGGCGTGAAGTACTGGCCGCGATCTCCGCGCAGGTTCGTGCCAACGATCTCTTGGTACGCAGTGCCTTTGGCGTCCACGTCAGTGCGGCCAAAATCGTACCGGGCCAGTTCGGACACAATAAAGGCCAAGGCCCGGTCGGACAATGTAATCTCTTCATTGCCCTTAAACAGACTGCCGTACTTCTTCTTTACCGCGTCAAAAAGCGGCTTGATGCGCAGGCGGATTTGCTCACGACCGGCCGGTTCAAACGGCTCGAACGGCCCCACCCAAAAACGACGTGCGTCGTTGGGTTGCTGTTCGTCGTACATCTTACAAAAAATGAGGTACAGAAACTGCCAGAAAGCAGCATCTTTGGGCATCCCTTCGTTGCCGTGAATGTAGTTGTGGCAACGGCGGAATGCAATGCGCAACATGACCGGGTCGGCGCGACGCAGGCGACCCATGGAGTGACCTTCCACGCTAAAAGTGTCATCGCCCAAGGGCCAATCGCCGATGGGCTTGAACTTAGTGTCAAAGCGGGTGACCTCTTTCTTAAAGAAGAAAAACTCCAGGCCATTTGTCCACAAGCCGTAGTCGCAACTATTGACTTCGGCCATCACGGTTTCCAGCACATCAAACTCTTTGCGCGCCTCTTCCGGATCGCGCATTCGATAGGCACCCTTGGTGCCGATCTTTGGCTCCTTTTCAACCACCACGGCACGGTAGAGGTTGTCGACTGTGTGCATTCGACCAGGCTTAAAGATGGCGATATCGATCTTGCGGTTCTTGCCTAACACCTTCACCTTAAAGTCAGGCTCCATATCTTCGGCAGCGATTCCATACTCATGGATGATGGCGCGCGCGATGCGCTGGCGAACTTGCTCCTTATCGCTGTCCTTCACTGGATTGCCAGTGATGTAGTCGAAGACTTTGCCCTCGTCGAGTGCGCTCTCAGGCGCTGGGGTTTCGTGTTCGAGGTCGTTCATATCATTGTTATCCTGTGCGGAGCGCTGCTTAGGCATTGCGGGGCTCCTTGTCGTTAAAGTCATCACTGCTGGCGGCCGCACCGCCCTCTCGCACCCAGGCATCCACGTCTTCTTTCTTGAACTTCCAGAAGCGTCCGACCTTGTGCCCAGGCATACCTTTTGTGGTCACCCAGCTATAAATTGTGTCTTTGGCAACACCAAGATAGTCGGCAATTTCATCTACAGAGAGCCAGCGGTCGTCCATATCAGCTTCCAAATAAATTAAATCTCCAAGATTGCAGATCTAAAGTGAAGTGTACTATGAAGTTCCAAATGACAACAAACTTATTCCGGTTTGATCGGGTTTGGTACAGTTTAGGGGGATCTGACAGGAAAGATCATTTGATCGGATAGTCACGCAGAGTTAAAATTGCGTTAGAAATGTAGGAAAGCGCTGATCAATACCGGCATCATGGCACGGTCAAGTTTCGATCAAAGCGGCTCTGGGTTCTGCGTCACCTGCGAGGCACGCGAAATCCTAGACCGTAGTAGCTATTGGATCTACCACTACAAAGAGCTATCTGGCTTGATTCATGTACGCGACCCGTGTGTGGCGCAGGCTGGCACCAGTCCCGACTAATGAAGCGGTCATTAGATTGACTACAAGCGTTTGATTTTAAAAGAAATTTCTGACCGATCGAATATTATGCTAGCTATAATGGACGATGAGCTGCCGGAATTCGACCGGCGCGTGCTGGAAGTGCTGCGCCAGCCGATGGAATCGGGCCGGGTGACGATTTCGCGCGCGGCGCGCCAGTCCGATTTTCCGGCGCGCTTCCAGCTCATTGCCGCGATGAACCCCTGCCCGTGCGGCTTTCTCGGCCACCCGTCCGGCAAGTGCGATTGCACCAGCGACGCGGTGCTGCGCTACCAGGGCCGCATTTCCGGGCCGCTGCTCGACCGCATCGATATCCAGATCGAAGTGGCGGCGCTGCAGCCGGACACCCTGCTGGCCGATGCCGATGGGGAAGCGAGCAGCGTGATCGCCGCGCGCGTGGCGCTGGCCCACCAGCGCCAGCTTGCGCGCCAGGGCAAGCCCAACCAGGCGCTGATCACGGGGGAGGTTGAGCGCCATTGCCGCCTCGACCAATCCGGCGAACTATTGCTGCGCAAGGCCATGCTGCACCTGAACTGGTCGGCGCGCGTGTATCACCGGGTGCTGAAAGTGGCGCGCACCATTGCCGACCTGGGCGACGCGCCGGTCATTCTTGCCGAACACATTTCCGAGGCGATCCAGCTACGGCGCGGCTTGCGCGAGCCGTGATAGTGAACCCGCGCACGAATAAAGGCGGAGCAACCGCCGCCCGACCCCGCAGGGTGGACTGCAGCCGCTGCCGCTATGGCCCCATTGAGGACCTTCGTCGCCGGCTTCTACATGCTTGGATGGGAGTACTTCAGTACCGCCCTCATATCGATACTCAGAGCGCCTGCTTCGAAGCGATAAACAAGAGAAAGGGCGGCCTTTCAGCCGCCCTTTTTTGTTCACGAAACCCAGCAAGTCGCTAATGAAGCTTGAACCGGCATTCCGCTCCGTTGCGCCTCAAACCCAGATTCAGGACTTCGCTACGCGCTGGCTATGGACTTACAATCACGACCGGCCAAATATGGCACTGGGAGTCATTACGCTCAAACAGAAATTTGCTCTGGCAGCTTAACCTCTACTTGTAGCGCGCTCAAAAAATGGCGGGATTACCATGGGTAGTGACTCCCGCTGTGCAGAGCCTATGCCGATTTTGAGTTTTCCCATCGCGCATTGGTGCCCATACCAATAGGGCACACGACCAAGCCGGGGTTCGAGATGCTTACTTCACTTGCAGTACGCCAGCGTCGGTGAGCGATACATCGAAATTGCCAACATTAACGCTGGTGATCCCGCTGAAAAAGGCAACGTTGGCAATCGGCGTGGGAGAACAATCGAGCCGGATAACGGAGACGAACAGACCGTCAAGCGTGGGATTCGCGTAGGCGAACTTGTTCCAGAAGTGGGTCACTGGCGTCTTCGGAGGGAAGCTGCCCAGGCTGTCCGTGCCAAAGCTGTCCGTGCCACTTTTTTCCGAACGAATCAAAGGACTGCGCGACATTACCTTTACACACATGCTCGTGCCTGGCACCGTCTCGAACTTATACTCGTCGCCGACCGGTTTACCCGTAACCGGCGTGTGCAAATTGTATTCCCATTTCTTGTTTGCGTTTGCGCTCCGGAGCTGATCGAAAATCACGATCGTCGACGGACGCACAAAAATCATGGTCCGTTCGGCGCGCGACAAATTCGCTGTCCCGTAGGCGTTAAGCGCATTGCCCTTCACGATGTCATACTTGACGCCGCGCGGGGAAGTCGACAGACCGTTCGCATCAGGGTTAGGGTTGAAATAGCTAATCTCCCCCTTTTCCGAGCGGGTACCTTCCGAGCCGCCAACCAGCTCCTGGCCCTGGCCGTCATTGTAGGTAATCGCGTTGTGCGCCATCGTCTTCTTGTAGTAACCGCCCCAATGAGATTCCGTTGTGGATTCGTATCTGCCGCTGGTCATCGCCAGGACCTGACCCTTGTTATAGAGGAGGAAGCTGTTGTGATCGTGGTGGGCGTGATTCGACGAACCCATTGGGCCGCTACGGAAATATAGCGAGGCTCGGTTCACGTCATTAAAAGAAGTATGAAAAGCCGCCACGCCGACCGAGGAAAAATTCTTGCTCAGTATGTTCGTTGGCGAGGCGGGGCTCGCCGCGCTTTCCGGTGGACTAAACAAATAGCTCAAACGACCCTGGTCGCCCGCACCGTTGTTTTTCTTGAGATACCACTGGCTCAGCGTGGCGATCCCCGGATTGGCCGAACCGGTGTAGCGTGTCACGATTGGATAGGTAAGATACAGCGTCTCGCCACCGGCACGACGGTCCACTTCAGCTCCGTCGCCGAAAACGCCCGCTGGCGAATTAGGCGGAACGTTATATAGCAGAAAGTTCGGCAGATTTTTGACGTAAGGCTTTTCGTAGATCGGATAATCCAGCACGCGCGCAAACGTATCCCAAATGGCGACGGACTCGCTGGTATCGTACAGGAAGTAGGAGGAACCGTTCGAATAGCCGCCATCGGACAGGTAATCTGTCCCACCCCAGCTCGGCAAGCGGTTAATATACGCTTTCAATGCCCTGCGATGGTCTTCGGCGGACAGATCGACAAAGGCAGCGTCGCCCCGCACCAGCAGAAGCGCGGCCGACATTTTCCCCAGCGCATTAAAACCCAGTGCGTAATCCGGGTGGTTCTGCAGCGTCGTGAGCAACCCAGGTAATTTCGCCGCACATGCCTTCATCACGTCTTTAATGATGACCACGTCACCGGATGCAAGGTTCTGGCCTGCAAAATCGTAGGCTAGCGCAAACTGGCGCATGTATTCACGGCTAAAGTAAATGTCATCACTACATCCACGGGCGACAATTGCCGGCCCAAAAAGCTGAATCCGGCTGCGCAAATCCGCTAAAAGCGCTGCTTTGGTTGGATCAAGGTAAAACAGAAACGCTGCTTCAGCGATCGCCTCGAAATGCAGGCTCATCTTGTCTTTCTCGTGATTCCACAGGTCCATCGTCATATCCGACTTAAGCGCCGTCAAGCCGTCCGTCGAGATACGTGATGTGGGCCAGCGTGCAATACGGTCGGCGATCACCTTGACGGCGGGATCGCGCCCCCCCCTGGCCGCAGCGACAATACTTTCTCCCTGGGCGCCGCGCACGAAGCGTGGATGCGCCGGCGGCGACCGTTCGAAGCTAGACATCTGCAAGTCGATCAAAGCCAGTTCTTCCTGGTTATTGGTCGGCACGACAGCAAGTGCGGTCGATGACGCACAGGCCAAGGCGGTCAACAGATATAGCGATTTTTTTAACATCATATTTTTCATTTCATGAGGATTATAAGTAGAAGCAAAGCGATGGCCGCAACAGCACCATATCCGCATGCATGCATTTTCAGTTTGTGAGGGGAGCTTCGACGGCCCAAGGTTTCGAATATGAATGACATCGGGTCCAGGGTAGCTATACAGATCCCGTTTCAAGATTGCTGAATGTAAAATCATGTCGGCTCGTCATCGTAATCTAAAAATCAACTTTAGACCATGTCCGTCGTTGTGCGGTGCCGGCCGCAACTGCCCGCAATTAGCGTGCTATTTAATCCGTTTTCCCTTTTTTTCCCAACGAAGCCGGAACGCGAGCAGCGTCGGCATGAGTGAATAGTCAGAACGCCCTCTCTGTCTACACCGCTCTCAGGACTGCGGGTCGAAGCCGAAGACGCGTACCTCTGGTCACAACGACAGGCCTTCGCAATGCGCGCGGCCTACCGGACGGCTCCCTCGCGCGAGGGTAGTCCCAGCACGGCGAAGCCGCCATCAAGCGGTGGGGCCCATGGGTAGCCGCCCTCGGCGGCTGCACCGTCTGCCGCGACGGGAACGGGCGGCACGCCTTCGTCGATGCCACCTCCAAAGATGTAGACGCCGGCGACTTTCGCTTTTTCGATCACGGCGTGCGAGTCGCGAACCACCGCCTCCCACTCTTGAGAGCCCGCAGTAGCAGAGCCAGGCGCTGATCACGGGCGAAGTGGAGCGTCACTGCCGCCTCGACAAATCCGGCGAGCTGTTGCTGCGCAAGGCCATGCTGCACCTGAACTGGTCGGCGCGCGTGTATCACCGCGTGCTGAAAGTGGCGCGCACCATTTCCCAAGCAATACAGCTACGGCGCGGCTTGCGCGCACCCTGAGCGCGTGCTCTGGACGAAAGCCTTACTGCGCACCGGGCGAGCCAGCGCCGTGATAGCCGCGCTGCCACGCTTCCACCTCGCTGCCGTTCGTGGCCAGGAACGCACGCATGCGCTCGAAGCGCTTGACTGTCTGGCGGCGGAATACGTGGTGAACCACCGGTTCGATCAGCCAGCGCAACATGCGCGGACCGGCTTCGATGTTGTAGGTGTAGATCAGGACCGAGCCGCCGCCGGCAGCGGGCTCATGTTTCATCGAGGCTGCCCACTTGGAAAATGGAAATGACGTGCCGAGCATGCGCGCCGCCGCCAGGCGCGGGCGCTGGTAACTGACGAACTCGGTGCGCATCGACAGCGCGCGCAGCAGGCCGCCGCCGACATTCTCGCTGACCGCGCCGACATAGGGGCAAGGCGCGCCACCGTCGACCTCGGTGTGCGACACCAGGCTGTCCCAGCGCGCACGCCACCGATGGTAGTGAAAGACGTCGAACACGACCTCGCACGAGGCCGGCATGGGAAACGCGATGCGCTCATGCGCCATGCAGCGCCTCGCCGGTCCCACAGACCGTATTTGCCGCGATGACGTCGGCTGGGCCAACCTGCCGGACGAGCGGATTGACGAATGTCGCGCTGGATGGATGCAGGGTAGCGATAGATTCGCCTTGTGGATCCGTATTAGCCAAAGCGGATAAACTGTCCACCGTTTCCGGTTGATTCATATGTCTCCGCGACATTACTGATGATTACCGATTCACTTTGTTCGAGGGATTGTAACGTACGGGTTAGCCCTGACTGGCCATGCGAACGCGACGATGTTTAACTTGCTGTTCAGCCCATCCGGCATCGCGCGCACTGCGCGGACCTGCGGACGAAAAAAAACAGCCGGAGCAACCGCCGTCCGGCCCCGAAGAGTGGACGGCAGCCGATCCGGCTGCGGTACGACTAACTCACTATTAGAACGTGTAGCGTCCTGCCAGCGTGAAGTAACGGCCAACCGCGCCCGTCTGGTGCAGCGACGGGTTGTAGTTGACGCGGCCGTAGGTCTGCACGTCCAGCGGTGCTTTTTTGTTGAACAGGTTGCTGATCGACGCGGTCAGTTCGAAGTTCTTCGAGAATGCCCATTTGCCGAAGGTGTCCATGGTGGTGAACGAAGCGATGCGGCAGTTCAGCAGGGCCACGTCGTTTTCATCCACATCCAGGCACTCGCCGCCAACCTGGTTGGTGTTGCTGATGCTGCTGACGTAATTGACGTTGCCGGTCAGCTGGAACGGACCATTTTCCCAACCCAGGGTGAAGCGGACCTTGGTCTTCGGCGTGCCGCCGTTACCGGACAGGTTGATGTCGCCGTGGGTGCCAGCGAACTCCAGTACCGTGCCGTCGGCATTGGTACGGGTGAACTCTTTCATGTAGGTGACCGTCATGCCGGAATTGAGCTTGCCGCTTGAACCCAGGTTGATGCGGCCGCGCAGGTCGAGGTCGACGCCGCTGGTTTTGGTTTCACCGGCGTTCAGGTACGGCGCCTTGACCATCAGGATCTGGCCTGGCAGGTTCGGGAAGTTGGTGGTGGCTTCGCCGCGCACGATTTGCGCATCAGGGTAGCCGGCTGGGTTGTCGACGACAGCGCCAGGATCGGAACCGTTGATTTCGCCGGTACGCACGATCTGCCACAAATCCAGCGACAGGTTCACGTTCTTGATCGGCTCGAGCACCATGCCCAGGCTGTAGCTCTTCGACTCTTCCGGCTTGATGTTCTTGTTGCCGATGGTGATGGCGCCAACCGATTGGTTCGAGCAGTCCAGGGCCAGCTTGGTAACCGGGCAACGGATCGGATCGTTCGCAATGTTGGTGAACGCTGCCACTGCGCTGTCGCCGTTTTCTGCAGCGCTAGGCGCACGGAAGCCTTCCGCATAGGTACCGCGCAGGGCGAAGTTCGAGGTCGGGGTGAACTTGAAGCCCACTTTCGGGGTCGTCGAACGGCCGTAATCGGAGTAATCATCGGTACGCAGCGCAAACTGCAGTTCCACCGATTTCAGGACCGGCACCGCCAGCTCGGTGTACAGCGCGGTCACGTCGCGCGAACCCTTCGATGCCGAATAGCCGAGGCCAGCGATATCGTTGATGTCCGTGTACGGAGTCGACTGGCTATCAGTCTTTTCCTTGCGGTACTCAGCACCGACGGCGATGCCCATCTTGCCGCCCGGCAGTTCCATCAGCTCGCGCGACGCCTTGAAGTCGAACGAGGTGCTTTTCGTAATGCCCGAGTTGTTCAGGGTTGGCGACACCAGCGCCAGCACTTCCGGCGTGTTGATGACGCCCTTGCCGATGCGGAAGGTACCGTTGTTGAGCGCCTGGCGCAGCGCGCTGGTACGGTAGTAGCCGTTTTGCGTCTTGTCGGTCTTGCTTTCCGCGTACAGCACGCCGGTGTCGTAATCCCAGTCGGCGATATTACCCTTGACGCCGGCGAGCACGCGGGTGACCGTCGATTCCAGGTCCGAGGCGCGTGGACGCGATGCGTCGACCCAGCGTGGACGTGCGGCAACGCCGAGGAAGTTGTCCGGGTGGTTGGCCGGCATGACCAGCTGGTCCGGACCGGTGCTGGTGTTGTTGACGCGTGCATTGACCAGGTCGAAGCCGGCGCCGGTCAGGCCCGACGGCGAGGTGCGGGTAATCGCTTCCGACTTGAAGACGCCCACTTCGCTGTAGGCACGGGTGTTTTCGCCCAGCGCCAGCGTGCCGCGCACGAACAGGTTCAGGTTCTTGGTTTCTGGCTGGATGGTCGAAAATTGGACCGGATCCCACAAGCAACCACCGCCGGTGTTGTCATGCGCGGTACCGCCGGTCGGATCCTGGTTGATCGGATCGCAGCTGCCTGGCATGTTCTTGACACCGCCGGCAGGACCGCCGGCAGCGTTCAGTGGGCGCAGGGTACCGAGGAAGCTGCTGCCGCCCCCGTTGCCCGCCGTGGTATGGCCGTTGCGCTGGTCGCGGCCGCCCCACGGACGCGAATCCGCCTGGCCCAGCCATTTTTCGCGGCTGCTCTGCTTGATTTCTTTCTGGTGCTTGGCGTCGAGGGTCGCGAAGACGTTGAATTTATCCTTGTCCAGGTCGCCGAAGCCGATGGCGCCCGACATGCTGGTCACGGTGCCGTCGCGCTCGCCGGAAGTGCCGGCGCTGGCGGAAATGGTTTTACCAACATAGTTCTGGCGCAGGATCACGTTGACCACGCCGGCGATCGCGTCCGAACCGTAAATGGCCGAAGCGCCGTCTTTCAGGATGTCGATGCGATCGACCGCGTCGAGCGGGATCGAATTCAAGTCGACGAAGCTGCGCTGGCCGTCATCGCCAAAGCCGTACGGCGCGGTGCGGCGGCCGTTGATCAGCACCAGGGTCGAACTCACGCTCAGGCCGCGCAGGGACACGCCCGATGCGCTGCCGGCAAAGCCGTTGGTGAAGGAACCGCTGATACTGCCGTTGTTGTCGGCGGAAATGCTGCGCACGACTTCGGCAATCGAGGTTTTACCGGTTTGCTCGATGTCCTTGCGGCTGAGCGTCTGAACCACCGAAATGGTTTCCGCTTCGGCGCGCTTGATGCTCGAACCGGTGATTTCCACTTTCTGAATGCTGTCGCCTGCGGTCTGCGCATTTGCCATCTGCATGCTCAGGGCGATACCACCAATAAACATCAGCCGAATCGACCGCGACAATCTTGTCTCCACCATCATTGCAAAGCTCCTCATTTTGTAAGTATATGAACGCGTTTTGCTCTCGTGATGCAAAACGGTCATGGATTAATTATATTTGCAATCGTCTCTCGGACGCGTTCGTGTGATTTGTCGTGTTCAAATCATCGATTGCATATATAACCACCACGCCCGCTTTCCTGTCAATTATTCATGTTGTACATATATCTAGAAAACAACAAATGATGCCGCAACCCTGTGTGATTTTCCACCCGCCATGGATTAAGCGGCAATGAGAACACCCTCCTAGATCAGAAAAAGACCGAAATAGACCACATTTTGGCGTTTTTTGCAGGACGTTTCCATTATTGTCCATTGCGCAATTAAATTCGCCGCGCAGAGCCAATTTATTCATCGAGTGCCGTTTTAAGTAACTCTTAATTCACGCGGATTAGACGAAAGTAAATACGCCGGCGCTTGCGACTGAAAATGCGGCCGATCGCGGCGTATTTATCGGCGCTGTTTTCGGCTTGCCTGGGCGCCCCACCTTTGCAGCGCGCCGGGGTTCTCCGGGCAATCGCCGTTCGCCCCGCGGACGCCGAAAATCCCCGTTTTCTGCCAGCCCCGCGCGCATCGATAAGCGCCTGCCGGCGGCGCCAATCAAGGCCAGCGGCGGCAGGTTTGTGTACCTCGACGAGCGGTGTTTGGCTCTCCGGGGCTGTTCCCGGTTTCAGCCGGCCGCCCGATAGGCTAGTATGCATATCCCGCCTCCCGATCACGCCGTCCATGCGCCTGCTTATTCTTTCCGACCTGCACCACGAACTCTGGCGCGACGACGCGCCCCGCATCGACCCGGCGCTGAGCCGTCCCGATGTCGTCATCCTGGCCGGCGATATCGATACCGGAGCCAAGGCGGTAGCCTGGGCCGCGCGCAATTTCGCCGGCTTGCCGGTGCTGTACGTGCACGGTAACCACGAAGGCTACGGCCACAATCTCGACAGCGTGCAAGGCGAACTGCGCGAAGCCTGCATGGGGGCCGGCAATGTGCACTTCCTCTCGTGCGACGAAAAAATCATCGGCAATGTGCGCTTTCTGGGCGCCACCCTGTGGACCGATTTCCGCCTGTTCGGCGACGACGACCGCCAGGCGGCCATGCGCGAAGCCGAAGCGGTAATGAACGACTACAAGCGCATCCGCCTGGCCCAGAAAAACTACCGCCATCTGCGCGCCGCCGACACGGCCCAGTTCCACGCAGTCCAGACCGCCTGGCTGCGCGCCCGGCTGGCCGAGCCGTTCGCCGGCTCCACCGTGGTCGTCACCCACATGGCGCCATCGATGCAGTCGGTGGCGGACGACTACCGGCAGTCGCGCTTCTCGGCCGCCTACGCATCGCGCCTCGACGCACTGGTGAGCCAGGCCGACCTGTGGGTGCACGGCCACATGCACGATCCGGTCGACTACATGGTGGGCAAGTGCCGGGTGGTGTCGAATCCCTGCGGCTACAAAAACCGCGCCGGCGGCACCGAAAATGTTCACTTCGACCCGCAATTCATCGTCGAGATCGCAGATCGGGCACCCGCCCAGTAATGCCGGGAAGCATCGTGCGAAACCTGTTTGCAAAATTGCATGCGCGGAAGATTTCGTGATGGTAGTATGCATATCGGGCAGCAGCGTCACCTCCGCGCCGTCCACGTACCCGCCGCGCAATCCGATGGCGGCCAGCAAACCCTGTCGGGGGACCTACCTTGGTTCAAGCCACACCGTTGCGCATTTCTCCTTTACTGGCCGTACAAGGCCGCGAACACGACCTGGACTACGCGCCGGCACCCTGGGTGCTCAAGCAATGCGCTGAAACCGACATCATCTTCCTGGCCAATCCGCCCGCCTACGAAGAGCTGAGCGAAACTTACGCCTACGAAGTGACCTTCAGCAAGGAATCGGCCGCGCGCAAGCAGGCCGAACCGATCCGCTACGCCTTCAGCACCATGCTCAAGCGCTTCCGCGCCAAGGTCTTAAAGCGCAACAAGGTGCTGGGCATCCTGAACCAGCTGATCGCCGCCTCGCCCTCGGCGCGCATCAATGTGCTCGACGTCGGCTGCGGCTGGGGCGAACTGCTGCAAACCTTGATGACTTCCCTGCCGCCCGCCCTGCGCAGCCGCGTGGCGCCGCACGGGGTGGAAATTTCGCGCGCGCTGTCGACCCTGTCGGACGACAAGCTGCGGCCCCTCGGCGGGCGCTGCGTGCACGCCTCGGCCCAGGATGGCGTGCTGCGCTTCGACGAAGACTATTTCGACGTCATCGTCATGGCTTCCTACCTCGAACACGAAGCCAGTCCGCTCGAAGTGCTGGAAAACTGCCGCAAGCGCCTCAAGGCGGACGGCACCATCATCGTCAAGGTGCCCAATTTCGCCTGCTACAACCGGATGATCCGCGGCCCGCGCTGGAGCGGCTTTCGCTGGCCCGACCACGTGAACTACTTCACGCCCAAGACCTTGCGCGCCATCGCCGCGCGCGCCGGCCTCGACGTGGTGCGCATGAGCGCGCTCGACACCACGCCGTTCAGCGACAATATGTACGCGCTGCTGCGCACCAGCAAACCGGCGCCGTAGGGAGGAAGCTGGCCCGCATTCCTGTCAACTCCTGCTAACATTCAGGCATGCGAACCTCCCACCTCAAACCCCTTCTGCTCTCCCTGCTCGCGAGCCTGTCCCTGGCCGCGTGCAGTCCCCAATACAACTGGCGCGATTACAGCAGCCAGGACGCGCCGTTCCGCGTGATGTTCCCCGACAAACCGGCCACCCATGCGCGCGAGGTCGACCTCGACGGCATGAAGGTCAAGATGACCATGACGGCGGCCCAGGTCGACGGCACCATGTTCGCCGTCGGCAGCGGCGTGGCGCCCGACGCCGACAAGGCCGAAGCGGCGGTGGCGGCCATGAAGACGGCGCTGGTGCGCAATATCGGCGCCACCATCAAGAGCGAAAAAGGCGGCAAGTCCTCGGCCGCCGCCGGCAGCGCCACGGCGCGCGGCAGCGCCATCGACATCGACGCCAGCGGCGTGCAGAAAGGCGTGCCGATGCGCCTGGTGGGCCATTTCGAAGCGCGCGACAAGCGCTTCTACCAGGTCATCGTGATGGGCAAGGAAAAGGACATTTCGCAGGAACAGGTCGATATGTTCATGTCGTCGTTCAAGCTGCAGTAAGCGCGTGACAGCCCCCCTGAGCGGTGCGCGCGCGGCGCGCGTGTTCCTGTGCTTTGCCTTCGGCTACCTGCTGTCGTACGCGCTGCGGGCGGTCAACGCCGTCATCGCGCCGGCCCTGGTGGCGGAGATGCACTTGTCGAACGCCGACCTGGGGCTGCTGTCGTCGGCCTATTTCGTCAGCTTCGGGGCCATGCAGCTGCCGCTCGGCGTGTGGCTCGACAAATACGGCGCGCGCCGCACCGAGGCCAGCCTGCTGCTGTGCGCCGCCCTGGGCGCGGCCGTGTTTGCGTCGAGCAGTTCGCTGGCCGGCCTGTGGATCGGGCGCGCCCTGATCGGCATCGGCGTGTCGGCCTGCCTGATGGCCGCCTTCAAGGCGTACCGCCAGTGGTTCCCGCTCGAACGCCAGAGCCAGCTGGCCAGCTGGATGCTGGTGGCCGGCACCTCGGGCGCGCTCACCGCCACCGTGCCGGTGACCCTGGCGCTGCCGGCGCTGGGCTGGCGCGGCATTTTCTGGGTGGTCGCGGCGCTGCTGCTGGCCGTCTCCGGCGCGATCTTTTTCCTGCTGCGCGAGGTCGAGCGCCAGTTCGACGACGGCGCGGCCAAGGGCGGCACCGCAACAGGCGACGCGGCGCCCGACGGCGGCTACCGGCGCATTTTCGGCAGCGCCTATTTCTGGCGCATGGGCGTGCCGGGCCTGCTCAATCACGGCATTTTCTTCGCCCTGCAAACCCTGTGGGCCGGACCGTGGATGATGACGGTGCTGGGCAAGAGCGCGCAGCAGACCGGCCAGATCCTGTTTGCGTTTAACCTGGTGCTGCTGCTGTCCTACCTGGCGCTCGGCTGGGCCGCGCCGCGCCTGGTGGCGCGCGGCTGGAACACGCACCGCATCATCGGCATCGGCATCGGCGGCATGGTGCTGGCGCAGGCGGCCATGCTGTTCACCAGCGCGCCCATGGCCTGGCTGCTCTGGCTGCTGCTGGCGGCCTGCGTGCCGGTCACCACCCTGGTGCAATCGCACGTCGGGCTGGCTTTCCCGGCCGCGCTGGCCGGGCGCGCCAACTCGGCCTACAACCTGCAGCTGTTCATCGGCGCCTTTGCCACCCAGTGGGGCTTCGGGGTGGCGGTCGACCTGTTCAAGGCGCACGGCGTGCTCGCCGCCGATGCGTTCCGCGCCACGCTCGCCGTCGCGGTGCTGCTGCAGGCCGGCGCGCTGGTCTTCTTCCTCCTCAACCGCGCACAACCCGGGAACCCAAGTACATGAACACCGATAACGGCGACGCACTGCGGCTCACTGGACTGGTCAAGCATTTCGGCCGTCCCGCGGTCGACAATCTGGACCTGACGGTGCGGCGCGGCGAGCTGTATGCCCTGCTCGGGCCGAATGGCGCCGGCAAGACCACCACCTTGCGCATGGTGGCCGGGCTGCTCGCGCCCGACGCCGGCCGCATCGAGGTGCTCGGCGTCGACCTGGCGCGCGATCCGGCCGGCGCCAAGCGCGCCATGGCGTATCTGCCTGACGACCCGCTGCTGTACGCCAAACTGAAACCGACCGAGTACCTCGAATTCGTGGCCGGCCTGTGGGGCATAGAAGCCGATGAAGCCGAGCCGCGCGCGCGGCGCCTGCTCGACTGGCTCGAGCTGACGCCGCACGCGCACGAACTGACCGATGGCTTTTCGCGCGGGATGAAGCAAAAGCTGGCGCTGGCCGGGGCACTGATTCACGAACCGCGCCTGCTCATTCTCGACGAGCCGCTCACCGGGCTCGATGCGGCCGCCGCGCGCCAGGTCAAGGACCTGCTGCTGGCGCACGTGGACGGCGGCGGCACGGTGATCCTCACCACCCACATTCTTGAAGTGGCGGAGCGGCTGGCGCAGCGCATCGGCATCATCCAGCACGGGCGTCTGATCGCCGAAGGCACGCTCGACCAGCTGCGCGGCCTGGCCCAGGGCGGCACGCTGGAAGACGTGTTCCTGCACCTGACGGGGAAAGGCTGATGGCACGCGCCGGCAGCGCCCTGTGGCTGCTGCGGCACGAGCTGCGCCTGTTCATGTTCGACATCCTGGGGGCGCGCAAGGATACGGTTCGCACCGGCGTGAACAAGAAGGCGGTCGCGGTCTGGCTCATTCTGGCACTGCTGATGCATGGCTTCGCGTTTATGGTACTGATGGAAGCCAGGCTGCCCGCGGGCGCGCCGACCCACAAGCTGCTGCTGATGGTCAGCGCGGCGATGGCCGGGCTGTTCACGATGATGATGTCGACTGGCCTGAACACCAGCGTCACGGCGCTGTTCGAGCGGCGCGACCTTGACCTGCTGCTGTCGTCGCCGATCCCGTCGCGCAGCGTGTTCACCGTGCGCCTGGCGGCGATCACCGCCACCAGTTGCACCCTGTACCTGTTTTTCCTCACGCCGTTCGCGCATGCCGGCATGGTGCTGGGGCAGTTGCGCTGGCTGGGCATCTATCCGGCCATCGTGGGCATGGCGCTGGTGTCGTCGTCGGTATCGATGCTGCTCACGCTGGCGCTGGTGCGCTCGCTCGGCGTGCGCCGCACGCGCGTGACGGCGCAGCTGCTCGGCGCGGTGTCGGGCGCCGCGATATTCTTGCTGGCGCAGGCCTACAACAGCGCGCTCGGGCCGGCCTTGCAGCGCTTCGTCAAGCGCCTGCTGCCGCTGTTGGACAATGGCGCGGCGCTGGGCGCGGACAGCATCTTCTGGCTGCCGGCCAAGGCCGCGCTGGGCATGCCGCTGCCGGCGCTGCTGATGATTGGCGTGGGCGGCGCCGTGTTCTGGCTGACGGCGCGCCTGACACACGGCTTCTTCGTGCATGGCGTGCAGCAGGCGGCCGGCGCGGCGCGCGTGGCCAAGGCGCCGCCGGGCGGGCTGCGCTTTCGCTTCGGGCGCGGGCTGACGCGCACCATCCTGGTCAAGGAATGGCGCCTGATCTGGCGCGACCCGCAGCTGATTGCGCAGGTGGGATTGCAGCTGATGTACCTGCTGCCCTTGTTCATGCCGCTGCTGTTCGGCCGCGCGGCGGCGTTGCCGGCGGTGGCGGCGGCGCTGGCCTTCCTGTGCGGCGCGCTGAGCGCCTCGCTGAGCTGGATCGTGATCTCGGCGGAAGACGCGCCCGACATGCTGCGCGGCGCGCCCTGCAGCCAGGGCACCATCCGGCGCGCCAAGCTGGCCGCGGTGGTGATCCCGCCGATCGCGGTGGCGTTGCTGCCGCTGTGCTGGCTGGCCTTGCGCCAGCCGGCGGCGGCGGCGACCATACTGCTGACCTGCACCCTGTGTGCGCTCAACAGTGCGATGGTGGTGGCATGGTGCAGCCGGCCGGCGCTGCGCGGCGACTTCAAGGTCCGCAGCAAGGGCAACCTGGTGTGCACCATCGCCGAGATCCTGACCGGGGCCGGCTGGGCCACGCTGAGCTATATCCTGGCGTACGGCCTGACCGTTGCCGGCTGGCAGGCGCCGGTCGTGGTCGGGGCCGCCCTGAACGTGCTGCTGCTGATCGCGTTCGCGGCAACGGCGCGTTTTTTGCGCAAGAAACCCGCTTGACATGACGCACACGAGGCCAGGCGGCACGACCGACAGCGCCGGTTCGTGTTATCGTTTCACTACGTACGCATAATTAGAAAGTTCCTATGTTAATTACCTTTACCTCCAAAGCAGCATCAGAAGTTTTGATGTACAAGGAACACGCAAAACGCATCCTCGACCTCCTCCATAAAGACGTCGACCAGGGTGTGATCACGGCAATGGAAGCGCCGCATGCCTTGCAGGTTCTCGAAAAAGAAATCGAAGAGAGCCGCCAGCATTCGGTGTCGGAAGATGTCGAGCGCGATGTCCACGCGCATCACAACGAAGATGGCGACGATACCGATCACGAACAAATCCAGGCGGTCAGTTTCTCGACGCGCGCCTATCCCCTGGTGGAAATGCTGCGCGCCGCCAAGGCCGGCGGACACGACGTCGTCTGGGGCGTGTAATGCCCGCGCTGGTGGCGCAGCACAGCCACCAGCTCGTTGCTGCCGACGGCACCACGCTGTTCGTGAGCGACTACCTGTTGCCGGCGTCGCCGCTGCGCGCCAGCGTGGTGATCATGCATGGCCTGGGCGAACATAGCGGACGCTATCGCCACCTGGCCGCCTTCTTCAACGAATGCGGCCTGTCGGTACGCTGCTACGACCACCGCGGCCATGGCCGCTCGCAAGGGAAACGCGGCGACGTCATCAACGGCGATCCGCTACTGCAAGATGCCGAGATCGTCATCGACGATTTCGCCGCCCGCTTTCGCCTGCCTCCCTTTTTATTCGGCCACAGCATGGGCGGACTGTTCGCGGCGCGCTTTGCCTTATCAGGCGTGTCGCCACTGCGCGGGCTGATCCTGTCCTCGCCTGCGCTGGGGCTGCGCCTGTCGCGCCTGCAAATGCTGTTGCTCGATGTGCTGCACGCGGTCGCGCCGTCGCTGGCGGTGCCGAACGGCCTGCCGCCGCGCTGGCTGTCGCACGATCCCAAGGTTGTGGCGGCTTACGAAGCCGATCCGCTGGTGCACGGAAAAATCAGTGCGCGCCTGATGCGCTCGATGCTGCGCTCAGTCGCGTATTGCCAGGCGAACGCCGGCAAGCTGGCCGTGCCGGCACTGCTGCTGGCCGCCGGCGACGACCATCTGGTCGACCCGGACGGGGTGCGCCGGTTCGCCGCGCACCTGCCGTCCGGCATGGCGCAGCTGCATGTGTACGACGAGATGTATCACGAAATTTTCAACGAGCTTGATGCGGCCCGCCCGCTGGCGGACCTGCGTGCTTGGCTGGCTGCTCAGGACGCCTTGTAGAACAGGTAGTCCGCTTCGTACTTGACCATCTTTTTCGCACCCAGATTGTCGGCGCCGCAAGCATCGGCCGGCGCAATGCCGCCCTTGGTATTCATGCGCTGGATGTAGGTGACGCCCGTCATGGCGCCGCTGCCGGTGGCTGGCGCGGCTTGCACCAGTTGCAGCGGAATCGACGCGGCATTGCCCGACGGGCTCACGCCGAGCTGCTTGCCGCCGACCTTGCTGCCATCGTTCGCTTCCCAGGTCGGGCCTGCGTAATATTTGCCGATCACGGCCTTGCTGGTCTTGTCGTACAGGACCGCGGTGGGGCCGGCGAAGACCCACTCATGGGCGCCGGGGGTGCCCGCCTTGACCTTGCACTCGTAGGCCAGGTCGCCCGCGCCGAGCACGGTCAGGGCGAGCGTGTTGCCAGCCGGGACGGCGATCGGTGCCGGGTCGGCGGCGAAGGAGCTGGTCGACAACAGGACGGCAATCATGCCAACGGAAATGCGTTTCATCGGGTTCTCCCAGTAGGTACGGACGCGAAACATGCGCGGCACACAGTCTTATACGGAGAACGGCGCCCAGTGGATTCAAGAAAGTTGAGTATTTCCACTCCGGCAGCCGGCAGCCCGGCGGTCGATCAGCAGCACATACAAGATGCTGACGATCAGGCAAGTCCACCACATCGACCACAGGGTGTGGGTGAGGAAGTGGGCGCCGCGCAATTGTTGCACCCAGCCGAGGGCAAAGCCCAGGCCGAGCATGGCTGAACCCATCCACAGGGCCGTGCGCGGCTGGTGCGGCAGCCAGAACACTGCCACGGAGACCAGCCACAGCGCGCTCGACACATGTCCGGCCGGCATGCAGTGGCCGACCGAGGCGTTGGGCGATACCGCCTGGAACAGGCGCACATAGGTTTCGCTGCCGCCGAACAGGTCCAGGTCCCAGGGACAATGCGAGGTGCTGACATGCTTGAGCGCGCCGATCCACGCGGGCACCAGCACGGCAGCCAGGGCCACCACGCGCAGGCGCAGGCGGAAGGTGTCTTGCCAGGCCAGGCGCGGCCACAACAGGTCGAACACGGCCGCGAGCACCACGGCGCCGGCCAGGGTCAGCAGCATGATCTTGGCCCAGACGTGGCTGAATGTTTCGGCAAACCACGTATGACGCCACGGAAACGTGGCGCTGGCCGGGTCGAACATGGCGCGCGCCAGGATCAGGTCGAGATCGGTGAAGGCGTTGATCGACGCGATGGCGAGTGCGCTCCCGGCAAGCGCCAAGCCCAGCCGCTTATGCCTCATGCGTGCACGGGCCGAAGATATCGAGGCCGGGATTGTAGACGGCGGTGCCGATGCTGTGCATCCCCAGTACCGAGTGGAACACGTTGTCGTGCGAGAACGCCTGGCCGGTGCGGGCCGCCAGGCAGCGCTGGTCGATGTGAAAGCGCGAGCGGAATCCGTCCGACAGCCACAGCATGAACGGCACTGCGCGCTGCTCGGCCGGGGAAATGACATACGGAGCGCCGTGCAGGTACATATTGTGTTCGCCGAGCGACTCGCCATGGTCGGAAAAGTAGAGCATGGCCGTGTTGATCTGTTCCTTTGCGGCGCTGGCCTTGAGCAATTCGATGGCCTGATTGAGGAAGTGGTCGGTGTACAGGATCGAATTATCGTAGGCGGCCACGATCGATTCGCGCGAGCACGACTCGAGCTGGTTGGTCTGGCACACCGGGCCGAAGCGCTGAAAGGCGGCGGGGGCGCGCTTCCAGTAGGCCGGGCCGTGGCTGCCCTTCTGGTGCAGCACGATGACCATGTCCTGGGACGCCTTGCGGATCAGTTCGGGCAAGCCATCGAGCAGGCGTTCGTCGAAGCATTCGTCGTCGACGCACCAGCGGTTGCCTGGTTCAGTCTTGGACAGGTCTTCGTAGTCGACCCGGTCGCAAGCACCCTTGCAGCCGGAATTATTATCGCGCCATAGCACGCTGAAGCCGGCATGCGAAAGCACATCGAGCAAGCCCTGCTGGGCGTGCGCCTTGTCGTCGGAATAGTTTTTTCGTCCCAGTGCCGAAAAGACGCAGGGCACCGAGACGGCCGTGGCCGTGCCGCACGATTGCACATCGGTGAAATTGAGCAGGTCGGGCTGTGCCGACAGTTCCGGATTGGTGGCGCGGGTGTAGCCGTTGAGCGAAAAATTGGCGGCGCGCGCGGTCTCGCCGACGACAATCAGGGTCACCGAGCGCTGGCGGTTGCCGCTGCCCACCACGCGTTTGGTCGCATCCATGCCCAGCGGGGCCATCACCAGCGCCTGGGCGCGCTGCTGTTTGATGTAGCCGTTGATGGCCTGGATGTAGTTGGTGGGCGCCAGCAGATAGCGCAGTTCGCGGTGCTCGCGCAGGGCAGGCGCCAGGCTTTTGAAGAACAGGAACAGCAACACGGACGCCATCAGCAGCGAGCCGCCGATATTGGCGGCCTGCAGCATCAGGCCGCGCTTGCCTGCGCAGAAACTGATCTTCGCGCGGCACACCAGCAGCGACGGGATAATCCCGAGCACGGTGATGGTCAGCAGCAGTTTCCAGTTCAGCAGTTCGAGGGCTTCGTGGACATCGGTTTCGAGCAGGTTCTGGATCATCGATTTGTCGATGGCCGTGCCGTACTCGTTCATGAAGTAGTACGTGGCCGAGGTCGCCATGAACAGGACGACCAGCACGGGTTTGACGATGAAACGAAAATTGATGAGGTTCAGGCAGGCATTGAACAAGAGGACCAGCAGGAGAAAGCTGCCCAGGTGAAGCGGCAGGTGCGGCAGGCTGACACCGCCGGTGGCGCTGAAAAAGGTGCGCCAGAAATTGCCGTTATAGGCGGTGAGCAGAAAGGTCGAGGCGCCCAGGATGAGCAGGGAAGCGTGGATGCGCGGTGCGGTATTCAATTTCAACAGATGCTCCAGGGTGAACGGCGCCGCCCGGCAAGGCGGCACACGCGACCGAAGATACAGTTGAGAACATCAAGCCGGCGTCAACCGGGCGTTAAGATTTCGTTAAGGCCATATTGAAGCGGATCTCGAAGACGCTGCCGCCGCCCTCGCGTTCGCTGAAGGCAAGCGTGGCGCCGAGATACTCGCAGATGCGCCGCACCAGGGCCAAGCCCAGGCCGGCGCCCGCCGATCCCGCGCCGGGGGCGGCGCCCTGCCCCTGGTCGAAGGTGGCGCACACGGCGAGCGGCAAGCCGGGGGCGGCGCCCTGCCCCTGGTCGAAGGTGGCGCGCACGGCGAGCGGCAAGCCGGGGCCGGTGTCTTCCACCCGCACCAGGCCGTCGCCGAGGCGAACCGACACCTCGCCGTGCGTGGTGTACTGGCATGCGTTGCGGATCAGGTTACCGACGGCGGCCACCAGCAGTTCGGGCGGGGCGGCGACGGCGAAGGCGGGGCCGCCCAGGAAACGCAGCGCCACCGGCCGGCCCGCGACCAGCGGCTGGTAGCGCTCGGTTTCGGCACTGGCGATCTGCTCCAGGCTGGTGACGGGATGGGCGATGCGGTCGCGCGAGCGCGCCAGGGTCAGCAGGACATTGACGCAGGCGGACGCCTCGTTGGCGGCGCGCAGGATGCGCTCGGCCGCGGCGGCGGTGGCGGGGTTGGCGTCAGCCTGGGTCATGATGATTTCAGCGGCGCCGGTGATCACCGTCAGCGGCGTGCGCAGTTCGTGGCTGACGTCGCCCGTGAACAGGCGCTCGCGCTCAAGGTAAATGCGCAGCTCGCTGGTATGGGCGGCAAAGGCGCGCGCCAGGATGCCGAGTTCGTCCTGGCGTTCGAGCAAGGGCAATTCGGAGGAATTTTCACGCACGGCATTGGCCAGGATCGTGATCGGGGTGACGAAGCGGCGTCCGATGAAGCCACCCAGAAACAGCGAGAACAGCATGATGCCGATGAAGCCGAGGCCGAACATCGAATAGACGACCAGTTCGACCTTTTCGTAGTCGCTTTCGTGATCGACCACGACGTAGTTGCCGCTCGCATCTTTGCCAGCAAGCACGTGCAGGCCGATACCGTCGACGTGTACTTCGCCGACGCCTTCGGGGAGATTGCGCAGTGGCTCCGGAATCGATGCGCCATGGTAGAAGCTCAGGCCGGCGGGCATGGCAACCGGCAAGCCGCCGGCATGGCGTGGCGCCGCCCAGGCAGCGGCCTCCGTCAGGCGGTTGTCGACCAGGTGGACCTCGATCCCCTCGACCGCCACGATGGCAATTGCCGCGAGGAAGAGCGAGGATCCGAGCGCGAACAGCAGGTAGGCAACCGCGATGCGGTTGCGCAGGGAGTCACGCGATGTCATCGGGGTTCACCAGTTTGAAACCGAGGCCGGGCACGGTGCGCAGCATGGCGGCCGGAAAGGGTTTGTCGAGGGCTTGGCGCAGGGCATGGATGTGGGTGCGCAAGGCGTCGCTGTCGGGCCGGTCGTCGCCCCAGATGGCTTGCTCGATGACGTGGCGCGGCACGACCTTGGGCGAATCGCGCATCAGGCATTTGAGGATGGTGTAGCCGGTTTTGGTGAGAGCCAGCGGTACGCCGGCGCGCGCGGCTTCGTAGGTGCCGGTGTTGAAGCTCAGCTCGCCGACGCGCAGGATGGTGGCACCGCTGACGGCGCCGTTGGCACGGCGCAGCAAGGCCTTGAGGCGGATGTCGAGTTCGACCAGGGAAAATGGCTTGACCAGGTAGTCGTCGGCGCCGCTGTCGAAGCCGGCGACCTTGTCCTGCAGCGTGTCGCGCGCGGTCAGCATCAGCACGGGAATGGCGCTGTTGAGTTCTCCGCGGAGCTTCTGGCAGATGTCCAGGCCCGTCAGGCCGGGCAGCACGACGTCGAGCACCACGATGTCGTAGGTATTCTGGGCCGCCAGGGCCAGGCCGGCGTAGCCGTTGGCTGCCGAGTCGAGGATGTAGCCCTTGGGTTCCAGAAAACCGTAGAGGTTGGCGACGATGTCGGGATTGTCTTCGATGATAAGGATACGCATGCGGATATTCTAGTGCACAATTGAATTCCCATTATGAGCTTGAGGACCGCCTATGAATATCGCCATTGAAACGCCCGATCAGCCGGAAGTGATTCAGCTGATCGCGGACCTGGATGCCTATCAGGACTCGCTTTACCCCGCCGAGAGCCGCTATGCGCTGGATCTGACTTCACTGAAGCAGCCGAACGTGCGGTTTGCGGTGGCCCGCGATGTCGACGGGTCGGCGATCGGGTGCGGCGCGGTGGTGCTGTATGACGAGTATGTGGAGTTGAAACGGATGTACGTGGCGCCGGCCCAGCGCGGTATGGGAGTAGCAGGAAAGGTGCTGGCGCTGCTGGAAGCGTCCACGCGGGAGGCTGGTTTGGATATGCTGATGCTGGAAACGGGGCCCTCGCAGCCGGACGCGCTGGGGTTTTATGGCCGCGCCGGATATGAACGGTGCGAGCGCTACGGGGATTATCGTGACGATCCGTTGAGCGTCTTTATGAAGAAGCGCCTGAACTGATTTTGCAGGCGTTTTCCGGAATTGGACAGCGCCGTTGGAACTTCATTCGGGACGAAAAAAAACCCGCATGGCTTTCGCTCACACGGGTCTTTCTCTTATAACTAGCCTGACGATAACCTACTTTCACACTGGTTGCAGCACTATCATCGGCGTAAAATCGTTTCACGGTCCTGTTCGGGATGGGAAGGGGTGGTACCGATTTACTATGGTCATCAGGCATAACTTGTACAGCTTGGTGCTCCCGATCGGGCAGCACTAGCTTGAATCTGGAAGAAGTATCGTTTTATTGTATTACTCGGGTAGTGACTGTGCGTATCGCACAAAACACAACGCGCATTTCTTATCTCTGCACCTGCTAAGGTTATAGGGACAAGCCGTACGGGCAATTAGTATCAGTTAGCTTAATGCATTACTGCACTTCCACACCTGACCTATCAACGTCCTGGTCTCGAACGACCCTTTAAAGAGCTCAAGGCTCTGGGAAATCTCATCTCAAGGCAAGTTTCCCGCTTAGATGCTTTCAGCGGTTATCTCTTCCAGACTTAGCTACCCGGCAATGCCACTGGCGTGACAACCGGTACACCAGAGGTCTGTCCACTCCGGTCCTCTCGTACTAGGAGCAGCCCCCTTCAAATTTCCAACGCCCACGGCAGATAGGGACCAAACTGTCTCACGACGTTTTAAACCCAGCTCACGTACCACTTTAAATGGCGAACAGCCATACCCTTGGGACCGGCTACAGCCCCAGGATGTGATGAGCCGACATCGAGGTGCCAAACTCCCCCGTCGATATGAACTCTTGGGAGGAATCAGCCTGTTATCCCCAGAGTACCTTTTATCCGTTGAGCGATGGCCCTTCCATACAGAACCACCGGATCACTATGTCCTACTTTCGTACCTGCTCGACTTGTCAGTCTCGCAGTTAAGCACGCTTATGCCATTGCACTATCAACACGATGTCCGACCGTATCTAGCGTACCTTCGAACTCCTCCGTTACACTTTAGGAGGAGACCGCCCCAGTCAAACTGCCTACCATGCACTGTCCCCGATCCGGATAACGGACCAAGGTTAGAACCTCAAACAAACCAGGGTGGTATTTCAAGGATGGCTCCACGAAGACTGGCGTCCCCGCTTCAAAGCCTCCCACCTATCCTACACAGATTGGTTCAAAGTCCAATGCAAAGCTACAGTAAAGGTTCATGGGGTCTTTCCGTCTAGCCGCGGGTAGATTGCATCATCACAAACATTTCAACTTCGCTGAGTCTCGGGAGGAGACAGTGTGGCCATCGTTACGCCATTCGTGCAGGTCGGAACTTACCCGACAAGGAATTTCGCTACCTTAGGACCGTTATAGTTACGGCCGCCGTTTACTGGGACTTCAATCAAGAGCTTGCACCCCATCATTTAATCTTCCAGCACCGGGCAGGCGTCACACCCTATACGTCCACTTTCGTGTTTGCAGAGTGCTGTGTTTTTATTAAACAGTCGCAGCCACCAGTTTATTGCAACCCTTTCACCCTTCTGCAGTAAAGCAGTCAAGCTACCGGGGCGTACCTTTTCCCGAAGTTACGGTACCAATTTGCCGAGTTCCTTCTCCCGAGTTCTCTCAAGCGCCTTAGAATACTCATCTCGCCCACCTGTGTCGGTTTGCGGTACGGTCTCGTATGACTGAAGCTTAGAGGCTTTTCTTGGAACCACTTCCGATTGCTTCAGAACCTAAGTTCCTCGTCTCGACCCCTTGAATTGCGCGCCCGGATTTGCCTAAGCGCCTTCTATGAGTCAAAAACCAACACTTCCAACCGTTGGACAACCTTCCGCGATCCGTCCCCCCATCGCATCATACGACGGTGCAGGAATATTAACCTGCTTCCCATCAGCTACGCATCTCTGCCTCGCCTTAGGGGCCGACTCACCCTGCTCCGATGAACGTTGAACAGGAAACCTTGGGCTTACGGCGTGGGAGCTTTTCACTCCCATTATCGCTACTCATGTCAGCATTCGCACTTCTGATACCTCCAGCATCCTTTACAAGACACCTTCGCAGGCTTACAGAACGCTCTCCTACCATATATGCAAGCATATATCCGCAGCTTCGGTGACTGGCTTAGCCCCGTTACATCTTCCGCGCAGGACGACTCGATCAGTGAGCTATTACGCTTTCTTTAAATGATGGCTGCTTCTAAGCCAACATCCTGACTGTTTTAGCCTTCCCACTTCGTTTTCCACTTAGCCAATCTTTGGGACCTTAGCTGGCGGTCTGGGTTGTTTCCCTCTTGACGCCGGACGTTAGCACCCGACGTCTGTCTCCCAAGCTCGCACTCATCGGTATTCGGAGTTTGCAATGGTTTGGTAAGTCGCAATGACCCCCTAGCCATAACAGTGCTCTACCCCCGATGGTGATACTTGAGGCACTACCTAAATAGTTTTCGGAGAGAACCAGCTATTTCCAAGTTTGTTTAGCCTTTCACCCCTACCCACAGCTCATCCCCTAATTTTTCAACATTAGTGGGTTCGGACCTCCAGGGCGTGTTACCGCACCTTCATCCTGGCCATGAGTAGATCACTTGGTTTCGGGTCTACACCCAGCGACTGTCGCCCTATTCGGACTCGATTTCTCTACGGCTTCCCTATACGGTTAACCTTGCCACTGAATGTAAGTCGCTGACCCATTATACAAAAGGTACGCAGTCACGGAACAAGTCCGCTCCTACTGTTTGTATGCACACGGTTTCAGGATCTATTTCACTCCCCTTCCGGGGTTCTTTTCGCCTTTCCCTCACGGTACTGGTTCACTATCGGTCGATTACGAGTATTTAGCCTTGGAGGATGGTCCCCCCATATTCAGACAGGATTTCTCGTGTCCCGCCCTACTTGTCGCACGCTTAGTTCCACACATCGAATTTCGCATAAGGGGCTATCACCCTCTATGGCACCAATTTCCAGTGGTTTCTACTATCCGTCATGCTAAAACGTGCAGGCTCATCCCATTTCGCTCGCCACTACTTTGGGAATCTCGGTTGATTTATTTTCCTGCAGCTACTTAGATGTTTCAGTTCGCCGCGTTCGCTTTGCATACCTATGTATTCAGTATGCAATGACCTAAAAGGCCGGGTTTCCCCATTCGGAAATCTGCGGATCAAAGCTTGTTTGCTAGCTCCCCGCAGCTTATCGCAAGCTACTACGTCCTTCGTCGCCTGTAATCGCCAAGGCATCCACCATGTGCACTTATTCGCTTGTCCCTATAACGTTAGCCTCTTAGTGTTGCCACTAAAAGAGCGTTACAGAGATAAGAAAGTACAGCGTTGTTGCTTTGTTTTGATACATACAATCACTACCCATCGAACCGCCTGTCGGCGATTCGATTAAAACTTTACTTCTTCCAGATTGTTAAAGAACGAAACAGCTTTAATCTCTAAAAGACCAAACCTAAACCCAGTGGCTTACGTTTGTACTTTCAGAAGTTTGTAGAGTGGTGGAGGATGACGGGATCGAACCGACGACCCCCTGCTTGCAAAGCAGGTGCTCTCCCAGCTGAGCTAATCCCCCAAGGTATATCTAAAGACATAACTGGTAGGGCTGGTTGGACTCGAACCAACGACCCCCGCGTTATCAACACGGTGCTCTAACCAGCTGAGCTACAGCCCCGACTTGGACACTGCTACTGTTTCTTCTAATTTCAACAGTCGATAAGAGTGGACGCTCAATGAATTGGCTCTATAGCCAGTGCAACTCTAGAAAGGAGGTGATCCAGCCGCACCTTCCGATACGGCTACCTTGTTACGACTTCACCCCAGTCACGAATCCTACCGTGGTAAGCGCCCCCCTTGCGGTTAAGCTACCTACTTCTGGTAAAACCCGCTCCCATGGTGTGACGGGCGGTGTGTACAAGACCCGGGAACGTATTCACCGCGACATGCTGATCCGCGATTACTAGCGATTCCAACTTCATGTAGTCGAGTTGCAGACTACAATCCGGACTACGATACACTTTCTGGGATTAGCTCCCCCTCGCGGGTTGGCGGCCCTCTGTATGTACCATTGTATGACGTGTGAAGCCCTACCCATAAGGGCCATGAGGACTTGACGTCATCCCCACCTTCCTCCGGTTTGTCACCGGCAGTCTCATTAGAGTGCTCTTTCGTAGCAACTAATGACAAGGGTTGCGCTCGTTGCGGGACTTAACCCAACATCTCACGACACGAGCTGACGACAGCCATGCAGCACCTGTGTTACGGTTCTCTTTCGAGCACACCTCGATCTCTCGTGGCTTCCGTACATGTCAAGGGTAGGTAAGGTTTTTCGCGTTGCATCGAATTAATCCACATCATCCACCGCTTGTGCGGGTCCCCGTCAATTCCTTTGAGTTTTAATCTTGCGACCGTACTCCCCAGGCGGTCTACTTCACGCGTTAGCTGCGTTACCAAGTTAATTAAAACCCGACAACTAGTAGACATCGTTTAGGGCGTGGACTACCAGGGTATCTAATCCTGTTTGCTCCCCACGCTTTCGTGCATGAGCGTCAATCTTGACCCAGGGGGCTGCCTTCGCCATCGGTGTTCCTCCACATCTCTACGCATTTCACTGCTACACGTGGAATTCTACCCCCCTCTGCCAGATTCTAGCCTTGCAGTCTCCATCGCAATTCCCAGGTTGAGCCCGGGGATTTCACGACAGACTTACAAAACCGCCTGCGCACGCTTTACGCCCAGTAATTCCGATTAACGCTTGCACCCTACGTATTACCGCGGCTGCTGGCACGTAGTTAGCCGGTGCTTATTCTTCAGGTACCGTCATTAGCAAGAGATATTAGCCCTCACCGTTTCTTCCCTGACAAAAGAGCTTTACAACCCGAAGGCCTTCTTCACTCACGCGGCATTGCTGGATCAGGCTTTCGCCCATTGTCCAAAATTCCCCACTGCTGCCTCCCGTAGGAGTCTGGACCGTGTCTCAGTTCCAGTGTGGCTGGTCGTCCTCTCAGACCAGCTACTGATCGATGCCTTGGTAGGCCTTTACCCCACCAACTAGCTAATCAGATATCGGCCGCTCCAGGAGCATGAGGTTCTTGCGAAGCCCCCACTTTCATCCTTAGATCGTATGCGGTATTAGCGTAACTTTCGCTACGTTATCCCCCACTCCAGGGTACGTTCCGATATATTACTCACCCGTTCGCCACTCGCCGCCAGGTTGCCCCGCGCTGCCGTTCGACTTGCATGTGTAAGGCATGCCGCCAGCGTTCAATCTGAGCCAGGATCAAACTCTTCAGTTCAATCTCTGTTTAATGTCCTTGCGGACAGATCGCTCACTCAAAATACTGACAGGCCACTTCTTGCGAAGCGCCTATATTTCTTTTTTGTGAACATTTGATAATTTAAGTATTCAACATCGCTTGCGCTTTGTTGGCACCTTCATCAAACGCCCACACTTATCGACTGTTAATTGTTAAAGAACTTACTCTGTACTACTTCTGCCGTTTGCTACGAAGCGTTTTGTTCGTTGCAGCAGAGAGGTGAGATTATGCAGCGTTTCGCGTTTCTCGTCAACCCCTTTTTTACTACCGCGCGTCCTTGGAGACGGCCCCAACTGCCTGCTAACTACTTGATTTCGTTAACCCTTTCAGCGGGGAGGCGAACTATAGCAAAGGCCCCGATCGCTTGGCAAGCCTTTTTGATGCAAAGCCGGGTAAACTCAGCCGTAATTCCAAAATTGAAAGAAAATCATGGAGATCGGCCTCGCGCTGTTAGGGAAGCGCTGATCTATTGACGATTCTGGCTGGCGGTGCAAAGTTTTTGATGCCGCGTTTCTGACGAGCCGCATCGGCGATATCTACACAGTTGAGGCGGCCAATTCTTCCGTTTCAAGGGCGTTTTTCTCGCCCTTTCATTGTCAGGACGGAGTTCGGGTTTCCGAGACCGTAAATTGCCGGCCCGCGAGTATCAAGTTCGCGAAGCCGAACAGGGTGAACAGTTGGGCAGTGTTTTTCTTCAAGCCGCGGTAGCGCGCTTTCCGATGACGAAAGAGGTTCTTGACGACATGGAACGGATGCTCAACTTTGGCCCGCACGCTTGCCTTCAAGTGCTCCAGCTTTTCCGTCATGCGGCCGAGTTTGTTGGCAGGCAGCGCCTTGCGTTTGGTTCTCTTCATTGCGACGTGCCAAGTCACTTTCGTTTCAAGATTCTCTTCGCGTTTTTCAACGCCCTGGTATCCCGCATCGCCCAGTACCGCCACTTCATCGCCGTGCAGCAATGCATGTGCCTGCGTCACATCAGCCACATTGGCGGCAGTGGCCACCACCGTGTGTACCAGTCCCGACTTCGCGTCAACACCAATATGCGCTTTGAGCCCGAAGTGCCAGTCGTTCCCCTTCTTCGTCTGGTGCATTTCGGGATCACGTTTTTTGTCCTTGTTCTTGGTCGATGGCGGCGCCGCTATCAGCGTGGCGTCCACAATCGTGCCTTCGCGCATCATCAAACCCTGGGCCGCCAAATGCCCGTTGATCGTTTCGAAGATCTTGCGTGTGAGCTCGTTCTTCTCCAGCAAGCGGCGAAATTTCAACAGCGTCGTGGCGTCCGGCGCCTGCTCGCGACTGAGGTCGATACCGACGAAGCCACGAATCGCCTGGCTGTCATAGACCGCGTCCTCGATCCCCTCATCGGACAAACCGAAGCACTGCTGGACCACGTACATCCGCAACATGCGCGCCAAGCCGATCGGCGGGCGGCCAGCACCTACAACCTTGGGATAGAACGGTTCGATCAGCGCATGCAACTGCGACCATGGCGTCACACTGTCTATCTTTGCCAGGAACACGTCACGACGTGTCAACTTCTTCTTGGCGGCGTATTCGAGATCGGAAAAACTCTTCTGCATGATCGATTGAGCGGTCGTGGAGGCGCTGTTATTGTCTCAGGTATCGCCCGAGCCCGGCATGGTGTTGGATGAATAAATCAGTGCTTCCTTAGAAGTGTCCGCGACAAATTCCTTGAACGATGAGCAGCACCGCCGGCTTCGCGAACTGTCCGGCCTCGATGATGAGCCAGCGAACCTGGCGTCACGGTTTCGCACCGGATTGGCGATCATTGCGGCGGTGCTGATCGGCCTCGGTATCATTTTCTGGATTGCGGCGAACTGGGATTCGCTTGGCCGCACGGGCCGTTTCATCCTGCTGCAGGGCGTGGTGGCTGTCATGTGCATCGGCGCGTACGCGCGGCCACGCGCGCGCGTGCCGCTTGGCCTGTTGGCCCTGCTCGCCATCGGCGCGGTGTTCGCTTACTTCGGGCAGACCTATCAGACGGGCGCAGACCCTTGGCAACTGTTCGCGCTGTGGGCGGTGCTAGGACTACCCCTATGCCTCTCCGTACGCCATGACGCGCTGTGGACACCGTGGGCGCTGATCGCCATGAGCGCCATCTCGCTCTGGCTGCATGCGAACACGGGCCATAGTTGGCGCTTCCGACCCAGCGATCTGAATTATCAGGCGGCAGCATGCCTTGGTGCACTTACCGTGGCGGCGCTACTCAGCCCCCTGTGTGCGCTATGGACCGGTGCAGGCCTGCTGTCCATGCGCGTGAGCGTCGCGCTGGCGGTCATCAGCGTCGCACTGATCGGGATTGCCGGTCTGACGAACAGTCAGGTAACCGCACAATACTGGCTGGCCTTGATGGTATTGGCCATTACTGCTGCCGCGTTTTCGTCGCAGCGCTTGTTCGATATGTTTTCACTGTGCGGCATCGGGCTGGCCCTGAATGTTCTGCTGATTGGATTATTGGCCCACTTCCTGCTCGTCGATCACGCGCGCTGGTCGATTCTGGCGCTGCTGGTGCTTGGCCTTGTCGCCGCCGGCCTGCTTGCCGCGACGGTGAGCATCATTCTCAGGCTGTCGAAACGCGGCCCGCTGCATGGAGGTGCGCAATGAAGCGTCCACTTAACGAGATTATCGCCGAGGCTATTGCGGCGGGTATTCTTCCCCCCTCCGCAGCCACCTCTATCCAGCACGAAGCCCATCGCCCCTGGCCCGTCGTATTGTTGACGGCGTTCGGAGCATGGTTGGCGGCTATCCCACTGATGGGAATCATTTTTCTGCTATGCGGCGATTACCTGACCCGCGACACCCGTGCACTGTATCCGCTTTCGATCATCATGTGCGGCGTCGCAGTGGCCATCTTGCGCCGTGCATCCCTTCCCTTGTTTATCGAGCAGCTGGCCATTCCGGCATTGCTCGCCGGCGCGGCGACCATGAGTGCGGCTTTTTACATCGACATGTCAATTGGTAATGGCTCTGCCGGCGTCGCGCTGTTGGCAATCGCCCTGGCTGCTCTTATTCCACGCAACTGGCTGCGCGTTCTGCTGGGGGCGATCTCCTGTGCGTTCATCATGGCGGCGATCGTCATCCTCGCCGCTTCTCGCGATCGCGATGGATTCTGGATCGTGGTGCATGCTGCGATGGGAATCTGGCTTGTTACCGACTTCGTCCAGCGACAACATCTGCGTAGCGTGCTGGTGGACAGATTGGCGACGGGGTGGGTACTCACTATCATTGCGGGCCTTGCGTTCTGGACAGGGATGACCTTCCTGGTCGGTGCCACCATCAACAGCGGTCCCGTCAGCACGATGGCTCCGCTGTCGCAGCCGCTGGCGTCCTTTGCGCAGTTGGCATCGGCGGCGCTGACGCTTGGCGGGGCAGCCTGGCTGGCCAAGCGCTGGCCCACGTTACACACGCCGTGGTATGCGCTCACTACCGCGGCATTCACGGGGCTGGCGGTATTGATGCCGTCGCTCGGCGCGGTGATGATGATTCTCGCATTGTGTGCGAGTAGCGGGCGCTGGGGCATCGCGACGGCGGCCGGCGCTGCAGCCGCCTGGATTGTGGGCGCGCTGTATTACCAACTGGCGTATCCGCTTGCGACCAAGGCGCTTATCCTGATCGGCGCCGGCGCGCTGTTCGCCTTGATCGCCTGGCTTGCCATTCGCGACCGCGCATCGGTGGTCAGTGGCGCCAGCGCGCCCCCTGCGCCGAAGGAAACGCATGCAGGCCGGATCGGCATTGCGCTGACGGCGGTCGCGGTTTTGGCCATCGCCAATATCGGGATCTGGCAAAAGGAATCCCTGATTGCCAACGGCCGCCCGGTCCTGGTGGAACTGGCGCCGGTCGATCCGCGCTCGCTCATGCAGGGGGATTACATGCGCCTGAATTTCAGTTTGCCGCAGGAGCTATCGCAATTGAGTGACGATGAAGCTGGAAGCGCGAGATTGAAAGTCGCCGGCAAGGTGAACGAGAAGGGAATTGTGGAGCTGACCCGGCTCCACGATGGCACGCCGCTTGCGCCTGGCGAGATCGTGATCGAACTCACGCCACGTCACGGTGGCCATACGCTGGTGACCGATGCGTGGTACTTCCAGGAAGGGGAAGGAAAACGCTGGGAGGCAGCGAAGTACGGCGAATTCCGCGTCGATGCGAATGGAAAGGCACTACTCGTTGGCATGCGCGGAGCAAATCTTGAAGCTCTCTGATACCAAAGCCAATCGGTCTTGTCGTGGCGCTTCATTGAAGGACGGCAGATAAGCGTACTGCCAGCGCCGCCTTTACGCGGATACGTCGTGCGGCTCGTACCATACGTCTTCGTAACCTTCGTCGTCGATGATAAACCTGAATCCGGGCGCCAGTGCAAGATAAGGAATGACCATCGGAAGCTCGACGGAAAGATGACTGTGATGGAGAGGACTGTAAAAGTCTGCCGCGTCCGAATGATCGCCACCGTAAATGTACCAGCCGCTGGTGCCGTTTTCCGGGCAGATTCGCACGCCACTGATGGGCATCGACAGCAAGGTTTGGCGCGCGAGTCCCAATGTCAGCGCTGGGTCGGGCGGAAGAAAATCGGAGCCGTATTTCTCGCACATGGCGCTTTGCAGCTTCGTGATGCGGTCAAGATCGGTCATCAGTCGAGCTCCTTCAATTTTTGCGGACGAAAAAAAACCCCACATTTCTGCGGGGTTTTTTTCTTATAACTAGCCTGACGATGACCTACTTTCACACTGGTTGCAGCACTATCATCGGCGTAAAATCGTTTCACGGTCCTGTTCGGGATGGGAAGGGGTGGTACCGATTTACTATGGTCATCAGGCATAACTTGTACAGCTTGGTGCTCCCGACTGGGCAGCACTAGCTTGAATCTGGAAGAAGTATCGTTTTATTGTATTACTTGGGTAGTGACTGTGCATATCGCACAAAACACAACGCGCATTTCTTATCTCTGTACCTGCTAAGGTTATAGGGACAAGCCGTACGGGCAATTAGTATCAGTTAGCTTAATGCATTACTGCACTTCCACACCTGACCTATCAACGTCCTGGTCTCGAACGACCCTTTAAAGAGCTCAAGGCTCTGGGAAATCTCATCTCAAGGCAAGTTTCCCGCTTAGATGCTTTCAGCGGTTATCTCTTCCAGACTTAGCTACCCGGCAATGCCACTGGCGTGACAACCGGTACACCAGAGGTCTGTCCACTCCGGTCCTCTCGTACTAGGAGCAGCCCCCTTCAAATTTCCAACGCCCACGGCAGATAGGGACCAAACTGTCTCACGACGTTTTAAACCCAGCTCACGTACCACTTTAAATGGCGAACAGCCATACCCTTGGGACCGGCTACAGCCCCAGGATGTGATGAGCCGACATCGAGGTGCCAAACTCCCCCGTCGATATGAACTCTTGGGAGGAATCAGCCTGTTATCCCCAGAGTACCTTTTATCCGTTGAGCGATGGCCCTTCCATACAGAACCACCGGATCACTATGTCCTACTTTCGTACCTGCTCGACTTGTCAGTCTCGCAGTTAAGCACGCTTATGCCATTGCACTATCAACACGATGTCCGACCGTATCTAGCGTACCTTCGAACTCCTCCGTTACACTTTAGGAGGAGACCGCCCCAGTCAAACTGCCTACCATGCACTGTCCCCGATCCGGATAACGGACCAAGGTTAGAACCTCAAACAAACCAGGGTGGTATTTCAAGGATGGCTCCACGAAGACTGGCGTCCCCGCTTCAAAGCCTCCCACCTATCCTACACAGATTGGTTCAAAGTCCAATGCAAAGCTACAGTAAAGGTTCATGGGGTCTTTCCGTCTAGCCGCGGGTAGATTGCATCATCACAAACATTTCAACTTCGCTGAGTCTCGGGAGGAGACAGTGTGGCCATCGTTACGCCATTCGTGCAGGTCGGAACTTACCCGACAAGGAATTTCGCTACCTTAGGACCGTTATAGTTACGGCCGCCGTTTACTGGGACTTCAATCAAGAGCTTGCACCCCATCATTTAATCTTCCAGCACCGGGCAGGCGTCACACCCTATACGTCCACTTTCGTGTTTGCAGAGTGCTGTGTTTTTATTAAACAGTCGCAGCCACCAGTTTATTGCAACCCTTTCACCCTTCTGGAGTAAACCAGTCAAGCTACCGGGGCGTACCTTTTCCCGAAGTTACGGTACCAATTTGCCGAGTTCCTTCTCCCGAGTTCTCTCAAGCGCCTTAGAATACTCATCTCGCCCACCTGTGTCGGTTTGCGGTACGGTCTCGTATGACTGAAGCTTAGAGGCTTTTCTTGGAACCACTTCCGATTGCTTCAGAACCTAAGTTCCTCGTCTCGACCCCTTGAATTGCGCGCCCGGATTTGCCTAAGCGCCTTCTATGAGTCAAAAACCAACACTTCCAACCGTTGGACAACCTTCCGCGATCCGTCCCCCCATCGCATCATACGACGGTGCAGGAATATTAACCTGCTTCCCATCAGCTACGCATCTCTGCCTCGCCTTAGGGGCCGACTCACCCTGCTCCGATGAACGTTGAACAGGAAACCTTGGGCTTACGGCGTGGGAGCTTTTCACTCCCATTATCGCTACTCATGTCAGCATTCGCACTTCTGATACCTCCAGCATCCTTTACAAGACACCTTCGCAGGCTTACAGAACGCTCTCCTACCATATATGCAAGCATATATCCGCAGCTTCGGTGACTGGCTTAGCCCCGTTACATCTTCCGCGCAGGACGACTCGATCAGTGAGCTATTACGCTTTCTTTAAATGATGGCTGCTTCTAAGCCAACATCCTGACTGTTTTAGCCTTCCCACTTCGTTTTCCACTTAGCCAATCTTTGGGACCTTAGCTGGCGGTCTGGGTTGTTTCCCTCTTGACGCCGGACGTTAGCACCCGACGTCTGTCTCCCAAGCTCGCACTCATCGGTATTCGGAGTTTGCAATGGTTTGGTAAGTCGCAATGACCCCCTAGCCATAACAGTGCTCTACCCCCGATGGTGATACTTGAGGCACTACCTAAATAGTTTTCGGAGAGAACCAGCTATTTCCAAGTTTGTTTAGCCTTTCACCCCTACCCACAGCTCATCCCCTAATTTTTCAACATTAGTGGGTTCGGACCTCCAGGGCGTGTTACCGCACCTTCATCCTGGCCATGAGTAGATCACTTGGTTTCGGGTCTACACCCAGCGACTGTCGCCCTATTCGGACTCGATTTCTCTACGGCTTCCCTATATGGTTAACCTTGCCACTGAATGTAAGTCGCTGACCCATTATACAAAAGGTACGCAGTCACGGAACAAGTCCGCTCCTACTGTTTGTATGCACACGGTTTCAGGATCTATTTCACTCCCCTTCCGGGGTTCTTTTCGCCTTTCCCTCACGGTACTGGTTCACTATCGGTCGATTACGAGTATTTAGCCTTGGAGGATGGTCCCCCCATATTCAGACAGGATTTCTCGTGTCCCGCCCTACTTGTCGCACGCTTAGTTCCACACATCGAATTTCGTATAAGGGGCTATCACCCTCTATGGCACCAATTTCCAGTGGCTTCTACTATCCGTCATGCTAAAACGTGCAGGCTCATCCCATTTCGCTCGCCACTACTTTGGGAATCTCGGTTGATTTATTTTCCTGCAGCTACTTAGATGTTTCAGTTCGCCGCGTTCGCTTTGCATACCTATGTATTCAGTATGCAATGACCTAAAAGGCCGGGTTTCCCCATTCGGAAATCTGCGGATCAAAGCTTGTTTGCTAGCTCCCCGCAGCTTATCGCAAGCTACTACGTCCTTCGTCGCCTGTAATCGCCAAGGCATCCACCATGTGCACTTATTCGCTTGTCCCTATAACGTTAGCCTCTGTTCCGGAGAACAAAGAGCGTTACAGAGATAAAAAAGTACAGCGTTGTTGCTTTGTTTTGATACATACAATCACTACCCATCGAACCGCCTGCCGGCGATTCGATTAAAACTTTACTTCTTCCAGATTGTTAAAGAACGAAACAGCTTTTAATCTCTGAAAGATCAAACCTAAACCCAGGCGCCAATTGCGCTGACTTACGTTTGTACTTTCAAGAGTTAAGTAGAGTGGTGGAGGATGACGGGATCGAACCGACGACCCCCTGCTTGCAAAGCAGGTGCTCTCCCAGCTGAGCTAATCCCCCAAGGTATATCTAAAGACATAACTGGTAGGGCTGGTTGGACTCGAACCAACGACCCCCGCGTTATCAACACGGTGCTCTAACCAGCTGAGCTACAGCCCCGACTTGGACACTGCTACTGTTTCTTCTAAATTCAACAGTCGATAAGAGTGGACGCTCAATGAATTGGCTCTATAGCCAGTGCAACTCTAGAAAGGAGGTGATCCAGCCGCACCTTCCGATACGGCTACCTTGTTACGACTTCACCCCAGTCACGAATCCTACCGTGGTAAGCGCCCCCCTTGCGGTTAAGCTACCTACTTCTGGTAAAACCCGCTCCCATGGTGTGACGGGCGGTGTGTACAAGACCCGGGAACGTATTCACCGCGACATGCTGATCCGCGATTACTAGCGATTCCAACTTCATGTAGTCGAGTTGCAGACTACAATCCGGACTACGATACACTTTCTGGGATTAGCTCCCCCTCGCGGGTTGGCGGCCCTCTGTATGTACCATTGTATGACGTGTGAAGCCCTACCCATAAGGGCCATGAGGACTTGACGTCATCCCCACCTTCCTCCGGTTTGTCACCGGCAGTCTCATTAGAGTGCTCTTTCGTAGCAACTAATGACAAGGGTTGCGCTCGTTGCGGGACTTAACCCAACATCTCACGACACGAGCTGACGACAGCCATGCAGCACCTGTGTTACGGCTCTCTTTCGAGCACACCTCGATCTCTCGTGGCTTCCGTACATGTCAAGGGTAGGTAAGGTTTTTCGCGTTGCATCGAATTAATCCACATCATCCACCGCTTGTGCGGGTCCCCGTCAATTCCTTTGAGTTTTAATCTTGCGACCGTACTCCCCAGGCGGTCTACTTCACGCGTTAGCTGCGTTACCAAGTTAATTAAAACCCGACAACTAGTAGACATCGTTTAGGGCGTGGACTACCAGGGTATCTAATCCTGTTTGCTCCCCACGCTTTCGTGCATGAGCGTCAATCTTGACCCAGGGGGCTGCCTTCGCCATCGGTGTTCCTCCACATCTCTACGCATTTCACTGCTACACGTGGAATTCTACCCCCCTCTGCCAGATTCTAGCCTTGCAGTCTCCATCGCAATTCCCAGGTTGAGCCCGGGGATTTCACGACAGACTTACAAAACCGCCTGCGCACGCTTTACGCCCAGTAATTCCGATTAACGCTTGCACCCTACGTATTACCGCGGCTGCTGGCACGTAGTTAGCCGGTGCTTATTCTTCAGGTACCGTCATTAGCAAGAGATATTAGCTCTCACCGTTTCTTCCCTGACAAAAGAGCTTTACAACCCGAAGGCCTTCTTCACTCACGCGGCATTGCTGGATCAGGCTTTCGCCCATTGTCCAAAATTCCCCACTGCTGCCTCCCGTAGGAGTCTGGACCGTGTCTCAGTTCCAGTGTGGCTGGTCGTCCTCTCAGACCAGCTACTGATCGATGCCTTGGTAGGCCTTTACCCCACCAACTAGCTAATCAGATATCGGCCGCTCCAGGAGCATGAGGTTCTTGCGAAGCCCCCACTTTCATCCTTAGATCGTATGCGGTATTAGCGTAACTTTCGCTACGTTATCCCCCACTCCAGGGTACGTTCCGATATATTACTCACCCGTTCGCCACTCGCCGCCAGGTTGCCCCGCGCTGCCGTTCGACTTGCATGTGTAAGGCATGCCGCCAGCGTTCAATCTGAGCCAGGATCAAACTCTTCAGTTCAATCTCTGTTTAATGTCCTTGCGGACAGATCGCTCACTCAAAATACTGACAGGCCACTTCTTGCGAAGCGCCTATATTTCTTTTTTGTGAACATTTGATAATTTAAGTATTCAACGTCGCTTACGCTTCGTTGGCACCTTCATCAAACGCCCACACTTATCGACTGTTAATTGTTAAAGAACTTATTCTGTACTACTTCTGCCGTTTGCTACGAAGCGTTGTGTTCGTTGCAGCAGAGAGGTGAGATTATGCAGCGTTTCGCGTTTCTCGTCAACCCCTTCTTTGCTACCGCGTCTCTTTCGAAGCGGCCCCAACTGCCTGCTAACTACTTGATTTCGTTAACCCTTTCAGCGGGGAGGCGAACTATAGCAAAGCCCTCGCCGCGCTGGCAAGAACTTTCTGAGAGACCACACATTTCGTCGCCTCCGGCCCACGCCCTGCTCACCAATACACGTATTTATGTGTCATGCGGCCCCTCCCTTACGGCTGGCAGAGAGTTGAACTCATCATCAGTGAAGAGCCGGGAGCGCGTCAGAAACCGGCGTCCCGTCCCATTGTCCAGAGAGAACATCCCGCCGTTGCCCGCGACCACGTCGATGACCAGCTGCGTATGCTCCCAGTAGGCGAATTGATCACGTCCCATATAGAAGGCGGCGCCGTGCAGGTCGCCCAGGTACACATCGGTATCGCTGATATTGAATTCGCCGTCCGGATAGCACATCGGGGCGCTGCCATCGCAGCAGCCGCCCGACTGAAAGAACATGACCGGCCCATGCCGCGCGCGCAACTCGTCAATCATCGCGCGCGCGGCATCGGTTGCGACCACGCGTGAAAGCGCGTCACCCATGCGAAACTCCCGTGCGGTTAAAAGAAGCCCATCGCGTTCGGGTTGTAGCTGACCAGCAGATTTTTGGTCTTCTGGTAGTGATCGAGCATCATCTTGTGATTTTCCCGCCCGATGCCCGATTGCTTGTACCCACCAAACGCGGCATGCGCCGGATAAAGGTGATAGCAGTTGGTCCACACGCGCCCAGCTTCAATAGCGCGGCCCACGCGGAAGGCGCGCGAACCGTCACGCGTCCACAAACCGGCGCCAAGTCCATACAGGGTATCGTTGGCGATGCGCAGGGCATCGGCTTCGTCGGTAAAGGTGGTCACCGACACTACCGGACCAAAGATCTCTTCCTGGAAGATGCGCATCTTGTTATCGCCCTTGAACACGGTCGGCTGCACGTAATAGCCGCCTTCCATCTCGCCAGGCTGCATATTGCGCTCGCCGCCGGTGAGCAATTGGGCGCCTTCCTGCTTGCCGATGTCGAGATAGGAGAGGATTTTCTCCAGCTGCTCCTGCGACGCCTGCGCGCCGATCATGGTCGACGCATCGAGCGGATTTCCCTGCTTGATCGCCGCCACCCGCTCCAGCGCGCGGGCAATGAATTTGTCGTAAATCGATTCCTGAATCAGCACGCGCGACGGACAGGTGCACACTTCGCCCTGGTTCAGCGCGAACATGGCAAACCCTTCCAGGCACTTGTCGAAAAACGCGTCGTCCGCATCCATCACGTCGGCAAAGAAGATATTCGGCGATTTTCCGCCCAGTTCCAGCGTGACGGGAATCAGGTTTTGCGCCGCGTATTGCATGATCAGGCGGCCGGTAGCGGTCTCGCCCGTGAAGGCGATCTTGGCGATGCGTTTGCTCGATGCAAGCGGCTTGCCCGCCTCCAACCCGTAACCATTCACAATATTGAGCACGCCCACTGGCAACAGGTCGCCGATCAGCTCGATGAACACCATGATCGACGCCGGCGTTTGCTCAGCGGGCTTGAGCACGACGCAATTGCCCGCCGCCAGCGCCGGCGCAAGCTTCCACACGGCCATCAGGATCGGAAAATTCCAGGGAATGATCTGCCCCACGACGCCCAATGGTTCGTGGAAATGGTAGGCATACGTTTCGTGGTCGATCTGTGCGACCGATCCTTCCTGCGCGCGTATGCACCCGGCAAAGTAACGGAAATGGTCGATGGCCAGCGGAATGTCGGCCGCGGTCGTCTCGCGGATGGGCTTGCCGTTGTCGATGGTCTCCGCGGTGGCCAGCAGGCTGAGGTTCTCCTCCATCCGATCGGCAATTTTATTCAGGATATTCGCGCGCTCGCCCTGCGACGTCTTGCCCCACGCTTCCCGGGCGGCATGCGCGGCATCCAGCGCCAGCTCGATATCTTCCGCACTCGAGCGCGCTATCTCGCAAAACACCTGCCCGGTGATCGGCGTGACGTTGCCGAAATACTCGCCCTTCACCGGCGCAACAAATTTTCCACCAATGTAATTGTCGTAGCGTTGTTTGAACGGGTTGGCCACGCCCAGCTTGCTGATATCTGCGAGATTCATGTCGTCCTCTTCCTTTATGGTTATATACCGGGAATCTCAGCATAGACGCAGATCAAAAGGAGTGCCTGCGCAAACGCAAAGAATTGTCAACGGCTACCGACAGGCTAGTCCTTTCGTTAGTGCTCTGGCGCACATTAGACCAGCGGGGCATCCGTGCTCCCTGCAGGATTCGGGCGGCCCGCGTATATTGCGTACCGACGCCAAAAATCCACCGGAGAACCCATGAAGCAGCACCCGTTTCGCTTGAATTACATCGCCACCTTATTCGCCCTGAGCGCGGCAGGCATGGCAGCGGCGGCCGCACCCGACGCGCCAGTCAACGCGCCGCTGGCCGATGTGATCGTTATCAGCGGAAGCCGGGTCGAGCACACCAGTTTCGACCTGCCGGCAGCCATCGATGTGCTCGATGCGGCACGCATCCGTGACGGCCAGTTGCGCGTCAACGCATCGGAATCGCTCAGCGCGGTACCCGGCCTGGTGGCCCAGAATCGCCAGAATTACGCACAGGACCTGCAGATTTCCTCACGCGGCTTCGGCGCCCGTTCCGCCTTCGGCGTGCGCGGCGTGCGCCTGATTGCCGACGGCATCCCTGCCACCATGCCCGACGGACAGGGACAAGCTGCAACCTTCAACCTCGACATGGCTGAGCGCATCGAAGTGCTGCGCGGCCCCTTCTCCGCCATCTACGGCAACCATTCCGGCGGCACCGTGCAGCTGTTCACGCGCGACGGCCAGGGCCGGCCAAGCGTGGAAGGCACGGTCATCGGCGGCAGCAACGGCACGCGCAAGGTCGACGTCAACGCGCAAGGAGCGGCCAACGGCATCGGCTACGTGATCGACACCTCCCGCTTCGAGACCGATGGCTACCGCGCGCACAGCGCCGCCACGCGCGACCAGAGCTTCGCCAAGCTGACCCTGGCGCCCACCAGCACCAGCAAGCTGACCCTGACCGCCAGCGCCCTGAGCCAGGATGACACGCAAGATCCGCTCGGCGTCACCTGGGCCACTTACCAGCGCGACCCGCGCGCCGGCGAAACCGATGCCACCGATACACAAATTCCCAAGCGCACCATTGCCGACCGCTACAACACGCGCAAGAGCATTGACCACAAACAAGCCGGCGCCGCCTTCGAGCAGCGCCTGGGCGACGACCGCCTGCGTGCGATGGTGTACGGCGGCAATCGCCAGGTCATCCAGTACCAGGCCTTCTCGAAATTCGTGCAGACGCCCGCCAGCCAGTCCGGCGGCGTGGTCGATTTCGACCGCGACTTTTACGGCGCGGACATCAACTGGCTGAGCGTGCGCAGCATGGCTGGCGGCAAGCTGAGCACCACCATCGGCATCGATTACGGCCGCTCCACCGACGAGCGCCAGGGCTACGAGAATTTCATGGGCAACCAGTTCGGATTGCAGGGCAAGCTGCGCCGCGACGAAAGCAACGCCGTATCCAGCGTTGACCCGTACGCCCAAGCCGAATGGCAAGGCGGCGACTGGGTATTGACGGCCGGCCTGCGCCACAGCCGCATGAAGGTGTCGGTGGATGACCGCTTTGTTACCAATGGCAACGACAGCGGCGGCGTCAGCTACCGCCACACGACGCCGGTGCTCGGCGCCTTGGTCAAAATCTCGCCGACCATCAATGTGTACGCCAGCGCGGCGCGCGGCTTCGAGACGCCGACCTTGAACGAGCTGTTCTATTCCGGCGCCGGCGCCGGCTTCAACTTCGCGCTCAAGCCCGCCACCAGCACCCATGTGGAAGCGGGCGTGAAAGCCTATCTCGGCAGCAATACACGCATCAACGCCGCCTTGTTCCACGTTAAAACCAGTGACGAGCTGGTGGTCGATATCTCGGGCGGCGGGCGCACCAGTTACCGCAATGCCAGCGAAACCCTGCGCAAAGGCGCGGAAGTCTCTCTGGACAGCAACTTCGGCGCGGGATTCAGTGGACGCTTGGCAATGACGGCCTTGAACGCCACCTACCAGCAGGGATTCGGCAACGTCGCTGCCGGCAGCCGCTTGCCCGGCGTACCCAAGGCCAACCTGTTCGGCGAGCTGGCATGGAAAAGCAGCGGCGATGGCTTCGGCGCGGCGCTGGAAACCATCGCCAGCAGCAAGATATATGCGGAAGACGCCAACGCGGACGTCGCCGCGCCGGGATACGCGATTCTCAATGCGCGCTTCCAGGCCAAGCAGTCCCTGGGCGGATGGCGCCTGAAACAGTTCGTGCGCTTGAATAACCTGAGCGACCGCCGGTATGTGGGATCGGTGATCGTCGGCGACGCCAACAAGCGCTTTTATGAAGCGGCGCCCCAGCGCAACTGGCTGGCGGGCGTGAGTGCGCAGTACGTATTCTGATTTGTCGGAAACCGGCGCGGCTGAAAAAACCGGCCGCTACCCGGCGTCGGGATTGGCTCGGGCATATGCCCGGACAATGAGCACCGGCGCCGCGCCAAACGGAATGAAGACGAGACTAAATCCCAGGAAAAATCCCAGCAGGACCTCGTGCAGCGCAGGCCCCTGTTGCTCTTCTATCGGCTGATATTGGTCCGGGCTATTTCTCGCAACGCTCAGAACGCCAAGGAGTCCGATAAAAATCCCGATCACCAGTGGGGCGAGCAAGGTTTCGCGCTCGGGCAAGGACAGTTTCATCGGGCGGACCTCGGCAGCATGACAGGGCTTAAAAAATTGCTTTACTAGCCATCTTTCACGAAAAGCAAGATCAGACAGGCCCCGGATACAGCTTTGCCAGGGTCGCGCGCGCCACCGTCGTTGCAATCGCCTCGACGTCGGCGGCCGCCTTGCCGGCCTCGCCCTCCGCCCGCAGCGCCTGCCACAGCCCGGCCAGCTTCCCGGCCTGTTGCGCCACCGCATCCTCCACCTCGGCCTGCCAGAACGCCGGCGCCTCGCCTTCGACGAAATTGCCGCGCCCGCGTCCGAAGTGGGCCACCGCCAGATAACGCAGGATGCTACTGACCAGCAAAGTCTGCAGAAAATCGTCGGCGAACTGCATGGTGGTGCGGTTGCGGTCGGTGCTGGTGTTAAAACCCCAGGCCGCCCCGGCCGCCGTCAGCGCGCCCACCACGCCGCCCAGCAGCGCTCCCGCGCCGAAAGTCAATCCGCCCGCCATCAGATCGGCCGACAAGCCCGTCGCCGCGCCCGACACCACCGCACCGAGCAGCCCGGCCTGGGCCCGGTCGACCGGCGCGCGCACGGTAAAATTCTTGCTCACGCGCGCGTTGATCTTGGGCGCCTCGCTCGGATCGAGTTTGTGCAGCGCCAGCAGACGCGCGGTGGTGGCCGCAATGTTCTGGTTGAGCCGGTCGATCAGCACCGCCATGGCCCGTTCCTGCCGCTGCTGGTCGTTCTTGCCCAGGCCCACCACTTTCATGGCCGACTTGAGCAAGGTCTTTTCATCCGCCTCGACCGGCTCGCTGTCGCGCGCGGCGCCAGCCAATTGCGCGCTGGTGATGCGCATCGATTCAAGGAAGCGTTCGCGGTTATTCGACTCCCACAGCGCAAACAGGCGCGCGTAGCCGGCCTGCTTGGACTCATCGACCAGCTTGCCGACCGCCTCGTAAAACACCCGCTCATGCACCCAGCAGCGCGCAAAGGCATCGAGCGCCAGCACGTCGCGCACGATCTTGTACTGGTCCAGATGCTGTTTCCAGCGCGTCTGTTCTTCCTGTTCTTCATTGGCGGGACGCGGCGGACCCAGCTGGTTGAGCAGCACCACGACCGGTTTGCCGAGCCACTCCAGGATGCGCATTTCGGCCGGCAAATACCCGGCATCACGCGGATGTTCGGACGAGTTGACCAGATACAGCACCACGTCCGCTTCATCGCGCGCGGTGCGCAGCGCCTGCTGGCTGAGCCAGAACGGACGGTCGCGGTAGCGGTCCAGCACTTCGCGCAGGAACCAGCCGATCGGATTGCCCGACATGGCCAGCCGCTTGAACAGGCGCACCGAATCGCCGAAACCAGGCGTATCCCACAGTTGCAGGGTATCGCCCTCGTTTGTTTTGAGCAGCAGGTGCGACTCGGCAAAGATGGTCACGTGGGCGGCATCGCGCACCTCGCCCACGTCCACGCCGACCAGCGTACGCGCCAGGGTGGTCTTGCCGTTGTTGGTATGCGAGATCAGCGCAAACTGGATGTGGTCAGGGGTATCGCTCATGATGCCTTCGATAAACTAAGTCCGGCGCCGGGCTCCAGCGGGCGGCGCTCGGGATCGAGCAGGTTGACGATGGTCGCCGGGGCGCGGTGGAAGTTGCAGAACTGTTGCCACAGCGCGATACGCTCGGCCAGCCGCACATCGTCCCCGTCCTGCGCAACGCTGCGCTCGACCAGCGCCGACTCATCGATCAGCACGGCAATGCCGCGCTTGGACGAGCGCACCAGATAATCGAGAAAAGCGCCCTGGTTTTCCTTTTCCGGCGTCGCGGCCAGGCTGAACAGCACGGCGGTCGCCGTCACGTTCGGATCGTCCGCCGTCAGGTCGCGCAGGGAATCGACGGCTTCCTCGCCATAGCCGGAGGACGGGCGCAGCATCACCCGGGCCTGTTCGCCGAACAGGGTGACCGCCACCTGCGAAAGTCCCTTGTCGCGCGCCTCGTCGAGCGTAAAGCTGTACGGCAGCACGCGCAGCACAGCCGGCGCGGTGGTGCCGGCCTCGCCGTTCAGCTTGCGGAAATACGGCTGTTCCAGGTCCAGCGGAAAGCGATTGTGCATCCGCTGCGCGCGCCAATGCGCCACCCCGGCCAGAATCAGGCGCGGCAGCACCACCAGCAGCAGCAAGGTTGCGCCATATAAATGCACCCATCTGGCCCCGCCCACCCCGCTCGGCGTCTTGGAAAAGTGCAGGGCCTCGATATCGGCGACACTGAAGCCCTCCAGCGGCAACAGCGCCATGGCCGGCGCGAACAGGGCCGACAGGATGGCATGCACCTGCCCGGCGCCCAGGAAGGTGCTTTCCCAGCCGGCCACATATTCGGACAGAAAACCGCGCGCATACAGCGACAGGACCGCGCCCAGGGCAAACATGGCGGCGGCCAGATGCATGGTGCGCGCCAGGCGCGCGAGGGTCAGCTTGGCGCTCAGCTCGGTCCACTGCAGGCTGAAATCGGCCAGCGCGGACGCCAGCACATTCGGCAACTTGCGCGGCAGCGTCAATTGCGCTCCGCTCAGGCGCCGCAGCAAGGCCGGCGAGACCCAGCCGTTCTTGCGCGCGGGCACGAACAGCCAGGCCAGCAACAGCAGGTACACCGCTACATTCCATCCGATAATCGCCAGCAGCGGCGCCGACAGCAGGTCGACCCGGTGCGGGTCGCCAATGCGATCGACCGCGGCGCCGAGCACCAGCGCCAGCAGCGGCAAGCCCAGCGACAGCGCCTTGAAGCCGGCACGCCGCCGCGCAATAGCCGCGAAAGCGGGCGTGCGTTCGCCCAGGCGCTTGAGGATCTGCTCGGCCCTCTGCTGCAAAAAATGCTCGTTCGTTACCGCCGCCTTGCTGTCGGACGCCTGCCACTGCGCCAGTTCCCTGGCGCTGCGGCTGGCATACAGGCGATCGTCGTCGCTGAGTATCTCGTGCTTGCCGTCCATTGTTTCGACGGAGCGTACCAACACCACGTCCCGTGCAACCTGCTCGTTCATGTTCTTCCTGTTTTCTTTTAACGAAATCTTTTGTATGAAGCGACAACATTCACAGGCCAATTGTGCCGCACTTTGCCGCATTGTGCCGACACACGCTGGTCTCCGAGAAACGACGCAGCGTGAGTGTGCTATCTTAGCGCGGAATTTTCTTGACACTTTCTTATCTATCTCCACGATGCGCCTCCCTGACATACTTTCCACCCACGACCCATTGCTGGCCAGCGAACTGGCCCAAGCGATCGACAACAAGACCAAGCCGCTGGGCAGCCTGGGCGCGCTCGAAACGCTGGCCCGGCAGATTGGCCTGATCCAGCAAACGACCAAGGTCGCGCTGCACAAGCCGGCCATCCTCGTGTTCGCGGCCGATCACGGCGTGGTGGCAGAAGGCATCTCGGCCTATCCGCAAAGCGTCACCTGGCAGATGGTCGAGAACTTCCTGTCCAAGGGCGCGGCCATCAATGTGTTCGCGCGCCAGAACGGCTGCGCGCTGCAGATCATCGACGCCGGCGTGAACCACGATTTCGGCAAACGCGTGGCCCTGATGGACTGCAAGGTCGGACGCGGCACCGCCAACTTTGCCCAGAAGCCGGCCATGAGCTGGGCCGAATGCGCCGCCGCCCTGGCGCACGGCATGCGCATCGTCGGCAACCTGGAAGGCAATGTGATCGGCTTCGGCGAAATGGGAATCGGGAACACCACCGCCGCCGCCGCGCTGATGCACAAGCTGACCGGCGTGCCGGTGGCCGATTGCGTCGGCGCCGGCACGGGTTTGTCGCCCGAGGGCGTGCTGCACAAGCAAGACGTGATCGAGGCGGCGGTCGCCCTGCATGGCGAGATGAGCGAGCCGCTCGACATCCTGGCCACCTTCGGCGGCTTCGAGATCGCCATGATCGTTGGGGCCATGCTCAAGGCGGCCGAGCGGCGCATGGTGCTGCTGATCGACGGCTTCATCGTCAGCAGCGCGCTGCTGGTGGCGGCGCGCATGCAGCCGGCCATCCTCGACTACTGCGTATTTTCGCACTGCTCGGACGAAGCGGGCCACGCGCGCATGCTCGAACACCTCAAGGCCAGGCCGCTGCTCAACCTCGGTCTGCGCCTGGGCGAAGGCACCGGTTGCGCCCTGGCGCTGCCGCTGCTGCACGCGGCCGTCAACTTCCTCGGCGAGATGGCCACCTTCCAGTCGGCGCGCGTCAGCGGCCAGTCGGCGTAAGTACAGACCATGGCCAGCATCGTCCACCAGTGCCGGCTGTTCTTCATCGCGCTGCAATTCTTCACCCGCGTGCCGATTCCGGGCTGGGTCGGATTCGACCCGTCCTGGCTGCACCATGCGTCGCGCTATTTTCCGCTGGTCGGCGTGGTGGTGGCGGCGGTGGCCGCGGCGGTGTATGCCGGCGCGTCATTGCTATGGCCGGCCCCGGTGGCGGTGCTGCTGTCGACGGCGGCGGCGATCTACCTGACCGGCGCCTTCCACGAGGACGGCCTGGCCGACATGTGCGACGGCTTCGGCGGCGGCTTGAGTACCGAGCGGGTGCTGGAGATCATGAAGGACTCGCGCATCGGCACCTACGGCGCGGTCGGCATGGGGCTGACGGTGGCGCTCAAATGCGCGCTGCTGTCCTTTTTTTCCGTACCCGCCGCTATCGCCGCGCTGTTCATCGCCCATCCCTTGTCGCGCCTGGCGGCGGTGAGCCTGATCTGGGAAATGGAATATGCGCGCGCCGATGGCAAGGCCAAGCCGATGGCCCAGCATATGAGCAACCGTGAATTCGGCATCGCCTGCGCCTGCGCTGGCGTGCCTGCACTGGCGCTGGCCACGGCCGGCATGGTGCCCTGGCTTGCGCTGCTCACCAGCGTGACCGGGGCCGCGCTGGTGGCGTGGTGGCTGGGCGCCAAGTGCCTGCGCCGCATCGGCGGCTATACCGGCGACTGCCTGGGCGCCGTGCAGCAAGTGGCCGAAGTGGTCATTTACCTGGCGCTGCTGGCGTTTTTCCATCACGGCCTCTGGGGCTTAGAATGCGCCTGTACCTGGTACGCCACCTGGCGCCGCAAGTAGCATCCGGCGTGTGCTACGGGCGCACCGACCTCGCTGTCGATCCTGATTTGCAGGCGCTGGCCCTGCCCGCCCTGCGCGCCACCCTTCCCCCCGGCGTACCGGTATTTTCCAGCCCGTTGCGGCGCTGTGCCATGCTGGCTGAGTCAATCGGCGGCGCGGCGGTGCGGTATGACGCGCGCCTGGCCGAACTCGATTTCGGCGACTGGGAAATGCGCCGCTGGGACGACATCGACCGTGCCGGCGTCGACGCCTGGGCCGCCGACATGGCCCGCTACCGCCCCGGCGGCGGCGAAAGCGTGACCGGCATGGCGCAGCGCGTGTCCGCGTTTTATGCCGACTGCATGCGCGCGCAGGCACCCTGCGCCATCGTCATCTGCCACGCCGGCACCATCCGCCTGCTGTCGGCACGCGCGCGCGGCCTGGGTCCCGAGGCCATGGCGCTGGAAGCGGCGCAGCGTCCCCACGCCATCGCCTACGGCGAGACCGTCATCATCGACTGTGTATAATTATCGGGTTTTGGTGCCCGCGCCCATGTCCATGAGCGCAGTTAAACTGGGAAACACGAAGCCTGCAACAGGCCAACGTGTGCTGCCCCCGCAACGGTAAGCAAATGTCGCTGACATGGCGACGAGCCGCCTCGTATGACCACTGTGCATTTGGCATGGGAAGGTGAGACGGCCGCATTTGCCAGCCCGGATACCGGCCAGGACAGGTGGGAACGCGCAGGATTTGCGCGTTCCTTTTCAATCTGGCCAACGGGGACGTCGGCCGGTTGCTCGCAATCGCATTCACTGAAGATTTGTCATGACCTTTCCTGTTGTACGCCACGCGGCCCTGACGTCGCTCGCGCTAGCTTTTACTTCCCCTTGTGCCCTCGCCGACAGCGCCGCCGATACGGCCGGTGCCGCCGTCATCATCACCGCCACGCGCGCGCCGCAACCGTCCAGCGAGGTGCTGAGCGACCATGTGCTGATCAGCGCCACCGACATCGCACGTTCCGGTGCGAGCAGCGTCGTCGAACTGCTGCAAAAGCAGCGCGGTATCGAAATCACGCGTAACGGCGGTCCGGGTACCGCATCGCAAGTGTTCATTCGCGGCGGCGACGCCAAGCAGACCGTGGTACTGGTCGACGGCGTGCGCATTGGCTCGTCCACGATCGGCATCGCCAACTGGGCCACCCTGCCGCTGGCGAACGTCGACCGCATCGAAATCGTCTACGGCCCGCTGGCCACCATGTACGGCGCCGACGCCATCGGCGGCGTGGTGCAGATTTTCACCCGGCGCGGCGCCGGAGCGCCAAACGTCACGGCCGCTGTTGAAGCGGGCAGCGACAAGGCGCGCTCGATGGCGTTCGGCGTGGCCGGCGCCAGCGAAGGCGAGAACAGCATCAGCTACGCGTTCGGTGTGTCGAAGGATAAGGATGACGGCTTCTCGGCCACCAAACCGGGCAATTTCTCCTACAACCAGGACAACGACGGCTATGCGCGCGACAGCGCCAGCGGCCAGCTGGGCATCGTGCTGGCCAAGGGCCACGAAGCGGGCCTCCTGTACCTGCACAGCCACCTCAAGTCGCAGTACGATGCGGGCGCGGGTCCCTTCGACGTGCGCAGCGTGCAGAACATGGACAACATCGCCGTGTACTCGAAACACGAGATCACGCGCAACTGGAAAGTGAGCCTGCAGGCATCCGAGGCCGACGACAAATCGGTCAACTTCTCCAGTGCGGCGAGCAGCAACCGTATCGACACGCGCCTGCACGCCTACAGCATGCAGAATGACATCGCTTTGGGTAGCGACCTGCTGCAACTGGTTCTGGAACGCCGGGTGGAAGACGTGTTCGCCGACACCACGCGCGCCTTGAACGCCAGCCGCGCGACCAATTCCGTGGCTGCGGCCTACTCGCTCAAGCGCGGCAACCATCTGGCCAGCGCCAGCGCGCGGCGCGACGACAGCACCCAGTACGGCAACAAGGTCACCGGCGGCGTCGGCTACGGCTACAAACTCACGCGCGCGCTGCGCGTGAACGCCAGCGCCGGCACCAGCTTTCGCGCACCGACGTTCAACGAACTGTATTACCCCGGTTACGGGGTCGACGCCAACAAGCCCGAACAAGGCAAGAACGTCGAAGGCGGCGTGTATTACAACGATGGCACGCTTGAAGCCAGCGCGGTCTACTACCGCAACCGCCTGCAAGACCTGCTGGTCAACACCATCATATGTCCGGTCCAGCAGGATACGCATCCATACGGCTGCGCCTACAACGTCAACCGCGCCACCCTGGAGGGCATCAGCCTCGGCGCGCGTACCCGCATGGGCGCCTTCGACATGAGCGGCTCGCTCGACCTGCAAGACCCGCGCGACGACACCACCGGCAAAAACCTGCAGCGGCGTGCCAAGCGCCACGCCAAATTCGCCATCGAGTACACGGCGGGGGCGCTGGTTGCCGGCGCGGGCGTGCACCTGTCCGGCAAGCGCTTCGACGACCTGGCCAACCGCAACACGCTGCCCGGCTACGGGCTGGTGAACCTGTTTGCCGAGTATCGCTTTGCGCCCGACTGGTCGGCCGTGCTACGGTTGAACAACGTCGCCGACAAACAGTATGAACTGGCGCGCACTTACGCCACCGCCGGCCGCCAGGTGTTTGCCGGCATCCGCTACGGCAGCAAATAGGAATCGCATGCATCCGTTCTTTCGCAACATGCGCCACCGGGCCAGCGTCGTCATCACGGCGCTCTCCTTGCTGGCATTGGCAAGCCTGGTAGTCGCCGGGATGGTCGGCTCGGTGCCGGTCCCGCTGGCGGAGATGCCGGGCGCGCTGATGGCGCTTGCGAAAGGCAATACCTCGACCCTGGCCGCCACCCTGCTCGACCTGCGCCTGTCGCGCGCGCTGGTCGCTTTTGTGACAGGCGGCGCGCTCGCGCTGGCCGGCGTGATGATGCAAGCCTTGCTGCGTAATCCCCTGGCCGAGCCGTATGTACTCGGCATCTCGGCCGGCGCCTCGGTCGGCGCGCTGGCCGCGCTGCTGTTCATGTGGGCCATGTGGATGGTCGACCTGGCTGCATTCGCGGGCGCGGTGGCCGTCTCGATGCTGCTGTATCTTTTGGCGCGGCGCGACTTGCGCGGCAATGCGGCGGCCGAAGGCGGCTCGTCCCTGCTGCTGCTGACCGGCGCGATTATCTCCACCTCCTGCATCGCGCTGGTGACCTTGATGCTCTCGATCGCGCCCGAAAGCCGCTTGCGCAGCATGATTTTCTGGATGATCGGCGACATAGCCGGCGCTCCTTTGCGCCCGCTGCCGTGGATCGTGCTCGCCGTGGGCCTGGCTTTCGCCCTGCGCAGCGCCCGGTCGCTGAACGTCCTGGCGCTGCACGCGGAAGCCGCCGCCACCCTTGGGATTCGCGTCAGCGCACTGCGCAAGGGCCTGTTTTTCTGTTCCGGTATGCTGACCGCCAGCGCCGTCACCAGCGCCGGCAGCATCGGCTTCGTCGGCCTGATCGTGCCGCATGCCTGCCGTTTCGCCTGCGGACCCGATCACCGCCTGCTGATCCCCGCAGCCACGCTGGCCGGCGGCGCCTTCCTGGTGCTGGCCGATACGCTGGCGCGCACCGTGCTCGCGCCGCAGCAGCTGCCGGTGGGCGTCATCACCGCGCTGATCGGCGCACCCGTCTTCCTGTATCAACTCCACCGGCTGAACCGCTCATGATGATCGAAGCGCGCCAACTACTACTTACCGCCGGCAGCCGCACGCTGGTGGCAAACCTCGACTGGCAAGTGCACAGCGGCGAATCGTGGTGCATCATCGGCCGCAATGGCGCCGGCAAAAGCACGCTGATGCGCACCCTGGCCGGCCTGCGCGAGCCCGATGGCGGCAGCATCGCCATCGGCGGGCGCGCGCTCAAGGACTGGCCGCTAGAAGAGCTGGCACGCCAGCGCGCCTTCTTGCCGCAGGCGCGCAGCGACGCCTTTGCCTACCGCGCCATCGAAACCGTGCTGGCTGCGCGCCATCCCTACCACGCCAACCGCTACTGGGAAGGCAGTGACGACTACACCATCGCGCACGCCGCCCTGGCATCGATGGAAGTGGCCGACCTGGCCGAACGCGACGTGCGCACCCTGTCCGGCGGCGAACGCCAACGCGTGGCGATTGCCGCCATGCTGGCGCAGGATACGCCCCTGCTGCTGCTCGACGAACCGGCCAACGCGCTCGACCTGGCGCACCAGCACAGCGTGATGCGCCTGCTGGCAAAGCTGTGCCGCGAGCAGGGCAAGACGGCCGTGATGATCGGCCACGACCTGAACCTGGCGCACCAGGCGTCGAGCCACGCGCTCCTGATGATGGGCGACGGCGAATGGCTGGCCGGCCCGGTCGACGAGGTGATGCAAGCACCGGTCCTGAGCCGCTACCTGGGCCACCCGATTGAAGTCCTTCCCCACGGCGCCCGCCGTATTTTCATCCCAACCGAGGAATCCGCATGATCGACGACACCGCAAACAGCGAACTGAATGAACGCCACCGCGTCCGCATGGAACGCAAGAAGGCCATCATCGACCAGAAGATCGCCGAGGCGCAGAAGGAAATCGGCATCATCATCGTCAATACCGGTAACGGCAAGGGTAAAAGTTCGAGCGGCTTCGGCATGGTGGTGCGCGCGATGGGGCACGGGATGAAGGTGGCGGTGGTCCAGTTCATCAAAGGCGCGATGTCGACCGGCGAAGAAAAATTCCTGCGCCGCTTCCCCGACGAAGTGAGCTTTCACGCCATGGGCGAAGGCTACACCTGGGACACCCAGAACCGCGAGCGCGACATCGAAAAGGCCGAGGAAGCCTGGGCGCTGGCCAAGGGCTTCCTGTCCGACCCGACGATCGGCCTGGTGCTGTTCGACGAACTCAATATCGCGCTCAAGTACAAATACCTGGACGTCCATGCCGTCATCGCCGACCTGCTCGACCGGCCCGACATGCAGCACGTGGTCATCACCGGGCGCGGCGCGCCGGACGAACTGATTGCGATTGCCGACACGGTGACCGACATGACGGTGGTCAAGCATGCATTCAAGGCCGGGATTGCGGCGCAGGCCGGGACGGAATTCTGATGACTGACCACGCAGACGTGCGCGTGCTGCTGGTGGCCGCCGTATCGTCCGGCCAGGGCAAGACCACCGTGACGGCCGCCCTGGCGCGCGCATTGGTACGGCGCGGCCAGCGCGTGCGCGTCTTCAAGTGCGGCCCCGATTTCATCGACCCCATGCTGCTGGAACGCGCCAGCGGCGCGCAAGTCGGCTCGCTCGACCTGTGGATGGTCGGGCGCGAACAATGCCGCAGCCAGCTGGCCGCGGCCGCGCTGGAAGCCGATGTGATCCTGATCGAAGGCGTCATGGGCCTGTACGACGGCACGCCCTCGTCGGCCGACCTGGCGCGCGAGTTCGGCCTGCCGGTGATGGCGGTGATCGACGCCTCGGCCATGGCGCAAACCGCCGGCGCGCTGGTGCACGGCCTGCGCGATTACGGCCCGGTGGAGATGGCGGGCGTGATCGCCAACCGCGTCGCCAGCAAGGGGCACGGGGCGATGGTCGCCGCTTCGATGCGCGACATTCCACTCATCGCCATTCTGCCGCGCCAGACCAAGACGCTGCCCGAACGCCATCTGGGCCTGGTGCTGCCGTCCGAAGTGCAGGATGTGGATGGCCTGCTCGACCTGCTGGCCGACCAGCTGGAGTTCGACGACGACGCCTGGGCGAAACTGCGCAGCACGCGCATCGACCTCACCGCGCGCGTGGAACCGCCAGCCGCGCTGCTGGCGGGGCGTACCATCGCCATTGCGCGCGACGCCGCCTTTGCCTTCCTGTACCCGGCCAACCTGGACACCCTGCGCGCGCTGGGCGCCACCCTCGCCTTCTTTTCGCCGCTGGCCGACGATGCGGTGCCGGCGCAGGCCGATGCGGTGTACCTGCCCGGCGGCTATCCGGAGCTGCACGGCGAGACGCTGGCCGCTGCCGCGCGCTGGCGCGGATCGATCCGCGCCGTGTATGCGGCAGGCATGCCGATTCTCGCGGAATGCGGCGGCATGATGGCGCTGGCCGATTCGCTGGCCGACCAGGCGGGCAAGGTGTGGCCGATGGCCGGCCTGCTCGAAGGCAGCGTGACGATGCAGGCGCGCATAGCGGGCCTCGGTTCGCAAGGGCTTGAGACGCCGCACGGCCTGCTGCGCGGGCATACCTTTCATTACTCGAAGCTTGAAACCGGCGTCGCACCAATGGCGCACACGGTCAAGCATCCGAGCGGTGCCAGCGGCGAGGCGGTGTACCGCGCCGGGTCCTTGAGCGCATCGTACTTCCACGCCTACTTTCCATCCTGTCCGGCCGCGGTGGCGGCCCTGTTTTCAAGGAGCGAGGCATGACGACCACGCTGATCCTGGGCGGCGCGCGTTCGGGCAAAAGCTCGTACGCCGAAAAACTGGCGCTCGAATCGGGCAAGGAGGTGGTCTATATCGCCACCGCCCGCCCCGGCGATGGTGAAATGGCGCAGCGCATCGCAACCCACCGGTCGAGCCGCCCGGGAAGCTGGACCACCATCGAAGAGCCGCTGCTGCTCGGCGACGCGATCCTGCGCTGCAGCGAGCCGGATACCCTGGTGCTGGTCGACTGCCTGACCCTGTGGCTGACCAACCTGATTTTCTCGGTCGACCAGGACTTCCCGGAAGTGGGCGTGATCGACCTGCCGGACATTTTCTACGAACAGTGCGACACGCTGCTGGCCGCCCTGCCGGAAGCGCCGGGCGACGTGATCCTGGTATCGAACGAAGTGGGGCTCGGAATCGTTCCTTACGGCGCCGTGTCGCGCTGCTTCACCGACGAGGCGGGGCGGCTGAACCAGGCCGTCGCCAAGGTGTGCGACCGCGCCCTGTTCATCGTGGCCGGCATGCCGCTCACGCTGAAAGGCCAGGCATGCTGAGTGGGCTGACGCTGGCGCAGGTGGCACTGCTGCTCGCCGGCGGCGTGCTGCTTGACCTGCTGCTGGGCGAAGCGCGCCGCTTTCATCCGCTGGTCGGCTTCGGCAATCTGGCCAACCGCATCGAGCGCGCGCTCAATCGTGGGCAAGGCCGCTTTGCGCGCGGCGTGCTGGCGTGGGCGCTGGCGGTGCTGCCGCTGGCGGCATTGGGCGCGCTGCTGTGCTTCGGGACAGGGCTGGCCGCGCACGCTGTCCTGCTGTACTTCTGCCTGGGTTTTCGCAGCCTGCGCGACCATAACCTGCCGATAGCGCAGGCGCTGGAAAGCGGCGACCTGGCGCAGGCGCGCCTGCTGACGGCGCGCATCGTCAGCCGCGATACCGCCAGCGCCAGCGAAGCCGATCTGGCCAAGGCCAGCGCCGAATCGCTGCTTGAAAACGGCAACGATGCGGTGTTCGGCACCCTGTTCTGGTTCGTGGTGGCCGGCGGCGGCGGCGCACTGCTGTTCCGGCTGGCGAACACGCTCGACGCAATGTGGGGCTACAAGAGCACCCGGTTTCTGCAATTCGGATGGGCGGCGGCGCGCATCGACGATGCACTCAATTTCGTTCCGGCGCGCCTGACCGCGCTCTCGTATGTGCTGCTGGCCGATCACCGGCGCGCCGCCTGGGAATGCTGGCGCGCGCAGGCGCCGGGCTGGCCAAGCCCGAACGCGGGCCCTGTGATGGCCAGCGGCGCCGGCGCGCTGGGCCTGGCGCTGGGCGGCAGCGCCACCTATGACGGCGTGGCCGAACAGCGCCCTCCGCTGGGACGCGGGCGCGCCGCGCAGGCGGGCGATATCGCGCGCGCCTGGAAGCTGGTGCGTGCCACCGCGCTGCTGTGGCTTGGCGTGGCCGCGCTAGCGGCCCTATTGACGGGAGCACTTCATGCTTGAACACGGCGGCAATCTGCGCGCGGCGTCGATTCGCTTCAACCGTCCACTGGCTGACTGGCTGGACCTGTCGACGGGACTGAACCCCACATGGTATCCGGCGCCGCAACTGGCGGACAATGCGTGGCACCGCCTTCCGGAGACTGATCCTGAACTGGTGCGGGCGGCGAGCGCCTTCTACGGTGCGCCGCGCATGCTGGCCGTGGCCGGCACGCAGGCCGCGATCCAGGCGCTGCCCCAGCTACGGGCGCCATCGCGTGTGGTGGTGGCCGCGCCCTCATACGCCGAACACGCGCATCACTGGTCCAGGCATGGGCACAGCATGCGCGAGGTGGAATACGACGCGCTTGATGCGGCGCTGCCCGACTGCGATGTACTGGTGCTGTGTAATCCGAATAATCCAACCGGTGCCACCGTGGCACCGGAACGCTTGCTGGACTGGGCCGCGCAGTTGGGCCGGCGCGGTGGATGGCTGGTGGTGGACGAAGCCTTTGGCGACACGGCGCCGCACCTGAGCGTGGCCGCGCACAGCGACAGTCCCGGTTTGATCGTACTGCGCTCGGTAGGCAAATTCTTTGGCCTGGCCGGCGTGCGCATGGGCTTTGTGGGCGCGCATGCGCCCTTGCTGTCGCAGCTCGCCGATTTGCTCGGGCCGTGGACGGTCAGCGGTCCGGCGCAGCAGGTTTCAACGGCGGCGCTGGGCGATGCTGCGTGGCAGGAAGCGATGCGCGCGCGGCTTGCCAGCGAAGGCACTCGCTTGCGAACGCTGCTCGCTGCGAATGGCATCGCGTCGAGCGGCACCGACCTGTTTCAATGGTGGCCGGAGGCGCAGCCGGAAGCATTCTGGCAGCACATGGCCGAGCGCGGAATCTGGGTGCGGCTGTTTCCCAAGGCAGCGCGGGGCATCCGCCTTGGCCTGCCGTTAGATGAAGAAGGATGGTGGCGCCTGGCGCTCGCCCTGGAAGAATGGAACCGAGGATCACGATGAAAATATTGTTTGCTGCCCTTGCCGGCATGATTGCATTGAATGCCAGCGCAGCCATCACGGTCCACGACGACGATGGCAAGCCGGTGACCTTGCAAAAGCCCGCCCAGCGCGTGATTGCACTGGCGCCGCATGTGACCGAGATGCTGTACGCGGCCGGCGGCGCGGAGCGCCTGATTGCCGCCGTCGCCTATAGCGACTATCCGGAAGCGGCCAAGCGCCTGCCGCAAGTGGGCAGTAACAGCGGGATCGACATGGAACGCATCGCCGCATTCAAGCCGGACCTGATCGTGGTCTGGTTGCATGGCAGTTCGGCGCGCCAGATCGATCAGATCCGCGCGCTCGGCATTCCCCTGTTCCACAGCGAGCCGCGCAAACTCGATGACATCGCCACCAACCTGACACGCCTCGGAAAGCTGATGGGAACCGAAGCCGTTGCCGCCCCGGCGGCGGCCGACCTGCGCAAGCGCCTCGGCGCGCTGCAGCTCAAATATGCCAAGCGCGCGCCGGTGCGCATGTTTTACCAGGTGTGGGACAAGCCACTCTACACGCTCAACGATGGCCATATCCTGAGCGATGCCATGCTCCTGTGCGGCGGCGAGAACGTATTCGGCAAACTGAAAGTCACCGCGCCGGTGGTCACGGTGGAGGCTGTGCTGGAGGAAGATCCGGAGGCGCTGTTCAGCGGCGAACGCAGTCCCACGGACGTCGGTTTGAATCTCTGGAAGCCGTACACCACCATGACGGCGGTCAAGCGCGGGAACCTGTTCAGCATTGACGGCAACCTGCTTAATCGTTCGGGTCCGCGCATGGTCGCCGGCGCCGAACTGCTGTGCGAAAAACTCGACATCGTGCGCCAGCGCCGTACCAAGCCATGAGCCGCTTCCCTTATCACACCCTGATGGTGCAGGGGACCACATCGGACGCGGGCAAGAGTACCGTCGTGGCGGCCCTGTGCCGCCTGCTGAAAAACGAAGGCGTCACGGTGGCGCCGTTCAAACCGCAGAACATGGCCTTGAACAGCGCGGTGACGGCCGACGGCGGCGAGATCGGCCGGGCGCAGGCGCTGCAGGCGATTGCCGCCGGCGTGGCGCCGCACACGGACATGAACCCGGTGCTGCTCAAGCCATCGAGTAACATCGGCGCGCAGGTGGTCATTCACGGCAAGGTGCGCGCCGAGATGAATGCGCGCGACTACCATCAGTACAAGACGGTGGCGATGGGTGCCGTGCTCGAATCGTACGCGCGCCTGCGCCAGCAGTACCAGGCGATCGTGGTGGAAGGCGCGGGCAGCCCGGCGGAGATCAACCTGCGCGACCGCGATATCGCCAACATGGGTTTTGCCGAGGCGGTGGACTGCCCGGTGATCCTGGTGGCCGACATCGACCGCGGGGGCGTGTTCGCGCACATTGTCGGCACGCTGTCGTGCCTGTCGCAGAGCGAGCGTGACCGGACCATCGGTTTCGTGATCAACCGCTTTCGCGGCGATATCTCGCTGCTGGAACCGGGCCTGGACTGGCTGGAACAGCAGACCGGCAAACCGGTGCTGGCGGTGCTGCCGTATCTGCAAGGGCTGTTCCTCGATGCGGAAGACGCGGTGCAGGCGGTGCAGGCCTCGCGCGGGGCCTTCAAGGTGGTCGTGCCGTCGCTGCCGCGCATGAGCAATCACACGGACTTCGATGCGCTGCGCGTGCATCCGGATGTGGACCTGCAGTTCGTGCGCCAGAACGAGGCCAAGCCGGCGTGCGACCTGCTGATTATCCCGGGTAGTAAAAACACGCGCGGCGACCTGGCCTATCTGCTCGACGAGGGCTGGGGGCCGTATATCGACAAGCACCTGCGCTACGGCGGCAAGGTCATCGGCATTTGCGGCGGCTTCCAGATGCTGGGGCGTGAGGTGGCCGATCCGAACGGCGTGGAAGGCGAGAGCGGCATGACCGAGGGTCTCGGCCTGCTCGATATGCGCACCGAGCTGACCACCGAAAAACGCCTGGCGCAAGTGGCGGGCCGCTGCGCCTTTGCCGATGCCGAGGTGGCGGGCTACGAGATTCACATGGGCGTTTCCAGTGGCGCTGCACTCGATACGCCGGCGTTCCACATCGATGGCCGGGCCGAAGGTGCGCGCTCAGGCGACGACCGGATCCTGGGCAGCTACCTGCACGGTATGTTCGATCACCCGCAAGCTTGCGCCGCGCTGCTGCGCTGGGCGGGGCTCGACAGCACAAACACAGTGGACACCAACCAACTGCGCGAGGCCAGCCTGGAGCGCATTGCGCAAGCCGCGCGTCCCTTGTACGACGCGCTGTGTGCTATAAAATAAGGCATTTTCCAGTTGTTGCAAAAACGTCAGCGGAGCGCACTTTGCGCGGTTGACGCTCAGACTACATGTGTAGAATGTGAGCAATAATTTAATCTGTGGAAGTGCCATGTTATCAATGATTAAGGTTGTGCGAACCTTTCCTTCGGTTCGGATTCTGTCCAGCTCGGGCGGGCTGCCGGTCGAAGTGTCACTGATCGCGCAACTGGTACATGGCTCGGGTAATCATTTGTTCGCCAGCGTATCGGCGCGACAACAGCAACATCAGGAGTTTGTCGACGAGCTTGACGAGCCATCGGCCAAGCTGGGGGGCACCAATTTCGATAAAGGCGATCCGACCTCGCTGTACTCCTTCGTTGTCGGCCCCAAAGGGCACCCTTTCCACCGGCACGCCGGGCATCGCATTTTCACGGCAATTTCCGGCAGCGGCGGCGCGCAGTTGCGCTTTTCCAGCGCGTCCACGGCGCAGATCGATGAAGACCCGCAAAGTTTCCTGCGCGCGCTTCAATGCATCAATATCCCGCCGGACTGCATGTTCACCGTGCGCTTCGGCGGCGAGACCTGGCACCAGTTCGCGCCGCTGACGCGCAACAGCCCGCATCCGGTGTTTTTCGCGCTGTCCTGCCACACCAACGAGCTCGGCGGCGACTTGTCCGAAGACCTGCGGCAACAGGTCATGGCGAACGAAGCCAGTATTCCCTCGCTGACCTCGCTTCTGCCGCCGGAAGTGGCCGATTTGCTCGACGCGGCAATGGCCAAGGGGCAAGTTGCCACTGTCGACCTGTCGCTGGAAGCGCCGCCGGGCACCTTGCAACGCGCGATGTGCTACACGGCACGCGGCACCGTCGGCACGATTCTCGGCAAATGGGGCGCGTGGCGCCGCTCGAAGGGCTTTGTGTCGCATCACGGCGACGGAAGCGAAGTGCGCGAGCTGGATGCCACGCCGGCCGGATCGTTGCTGCTGAAGCAATTCGAGGGCACGCCGTTTCATCATGAAGATACGTTTACCCTGACCATGCCGCTGTCCAGCTTCCAGGAGAGCAATGCGACGGCGCTGCTGACCCGCCTGCTCGATGGCTTCATGGAAAATCCGCCGCGCGGCGTCACGCGCATGATGGCCGTGCGCAATGTGCTGGTACGGCCGATGGGATTGCGGACCTCGTCGCTGGGCTGTCCGGTGTCGTCGCTGCTCTCGCCGGACAAGAGCCGGCTGTTCTCGAACCGTTTTCCGGTGCTCGAGCAAAGCACGGACGAGCATAATACGCGCGCGCAAGTGGTGCTGGGCGCGGACGACAAGCATCTATCGTTTCGCTCCTGCGTGGCGGCGCGCATCGTCAAGGGCGGCCAGGTGGAGTTCAGCCTGGGCTCGCGCGTGCGCTGCAAGAACCTGTTCGGGCGCTTTTATATGTGGGCGATCGACCGCACTCACCGCGCGTATGTGACGCCGACCATGCTGCGCATGGCGGTGGCGCATGCGACGATCCAGGCGCCGGCCGATGCGCTGGGCAGCGCGGCGGTATTGGGTGGGTGAGCACTTCCGGCGCATCCCCTCGCCGCCGCCGCAAATAACCTGATTTTCCCGATGTCGATGTCGATATCAGCCACTCCGTAACGTCGTATGGTTAGCGGGTCAGCATGCACTCCGGTGCCTTTGCCCCGCAGCGCACAACATCAACCAACGGAGAACGACAATGACTGACAAGGTAAAAGGCCCGGCTTCCTATTTTCCCGCCATTGAAGCGAAATATGGGCACCCGGTGGCGTATTGGCTTGGCCTTCTGGAATCGACCGGCCCGATGAAGCACATGGAGATGGTCGACTGGCTCAAGTCGGAGCATCAACTCGGGCATGGACACGCCAATGCCCTGGTGGCCTATCATCTCAGCCGGGTGAAGGCGTAAGCGCTGTCACCGCTTCCTACGATGAGCGCGGCCAGGGTTTGCTGCAGCCAGCCGTACGAAAGGCGCTCCTGCTCCATCCGGATTCGCTCGCCGAACACATCGTCGCGCAGGGCGTCGAACAGCGCCCGCTCGTCGGGATCGAGCCGTGCCGGCTGCCCGCTGAAGCGCTTGTCCTGGTCTTCGGCGCCCCACAGCGCGCGGTGCGCCATCAGGGTCGCGCTGTCCATCAGGATGGAGCGCGCGTGGGGAACACCGGCGCGCAAGCGGTCCAGGATGGCAAAGCCGTGCGTGTCGATATCGCCCCAGTAATATACCGCGCGCGTGGCCAGCCAGGGCACATCGGCGAGCCGCTCGACCCCGTAACCGCCGCCAAAAATCACCATGGCATCGGGCACCGGGGGAAAGGCGAGACCGTTGATTTCATTCTCTGTAATGAAGACGCGATGCACACCCGTTTGCAGCGCCGCGAACTGGGCCAGCGGCACGGCGAGGTCCGACAGGCCGCCGATGTGGTGCGCCGGATCGAGCAGGCGAAAGCGCAGCAGCGCAGGTTTGCTTAGTAGCCCGTAGCGCGCCTCGAACTGGCGCGTGCCAATGGCCCGGGTATCGATGGCGCCGGCCGGCAGCACCAGGTCGAGCAATTCGGTGAGCAAGGCCTTGCGCGTTTCGATGAATTTGCTGTCGACGCCCGCAATATCGAGCTGGCGCAGATATAAAACGGGACGTGGATGAGCGGCGAACCATTCCAGGATCGCCAGGATGCGCGCCCACGCCTCGCTTTGCTCCAGCACCACGAGCGCGCGCCGCGCGAGCCAGTCGGCCAGTTGCGGAAACGCGCTGACGGTCGCCGCGGCAAGCTGGTCGACACGGCGTGCCTCGGCCTGGCATCCGATCAGGCGCAGGGCGTCTTCGTCGCTCTCGAACACCACGCTGTCAGGAATGCGGTTGCGCCCGAGCTGGCGATGATTGATGTCGCGCCAAACGATCCGGTAGCCGTAGCCGCGCGCCGTTTTGCTGCCGGCGTCGAGTTCCCTGATCCACGCGCGCACCTCGTCGAAGCGCTCGCCCGTTTGCGCCACCGTGGGCTGGCGCAAACGCAGTTCGAGCGGGAACAGGGCTTCACCGCGCAGGCGCGCGGCGAGCAGGCGGCCATCGTCCCACAGCCGCTGCACCTGAGCGCGGATCGCGGCCGCGCTCGACCAGGATGGCGCGGCGCTCATGCGGCACGCGCGCTGCGCTCGGCCTGGTACTGTTCGATCGTTAGATAGCGCAGCAGCGACTGGCGCCCTTCTTCGCTGTGCACGAAGCCCAGGCCGGACACGTAAGGCTCGATGATGTGGATTTTTTGCAGCGGCGTGACGATCAGCAGTTGCAGGTTCATGCGCTTGAACAGTTCCAGGCCGTAGCGCGCCGATTCGTCGGAGCCGCGCCCGAATGCCTCGTCGATGACAACGAAACGGAAGGAGCGCGAACGGACCACGCCCCACTCCAGCCCGAACTGGTAAGCCAGGCTGGCCGCCAGCACGGTGTAGGCCAGCTTCTCTTTCTGGCCCCCGGATTTGCCGCCGGCGTCGGTGTAGTGTTCGTGCTCGCGGCCATCCTCGCGCCAGCGTTCGGATGCGGAGAACACGAACCAGTTGCGCACATCGGTGACCTTGCGCGTCCAGCGCCGGTCCATCTCGGCACTGCCTTCGCGTCCGCGAAACCGCTCGATGATGCGTTTGACCTGCAAGAACTTCGCCTCCGAATACTCTTCGTCGGCCGATCCGGTCAGCGCGCCCTCGGTGCAGCTGCGCAGGTCTTGCTGGAAGTCGCGCAGGTCGGCGTCGATGTTGTTCTCCGCTTCGAGCGCGATGTAGCGGTTCGGGTTGTAGTCGATCTGGCGCAGCGAACCGTTGATGGTGTCGATGCGTTCGCGGATGGTTTCACGCTCGCGCTTGAGCTGCGACTGGAAGCCGGCGATCTCGCGGATGGTGTTTTCGTTGAGGAGTTCCTTGAAGCGTCCTGCGAAACGCGGCAAGTCGTCCGCCTGCAGCACCGCCAGCATCTTGCGGAACTCGGCGGCCGCGTCGATGCTCACGTCGACCTCGCGCGCGTCCAGCGGCCAGGCCCGCGTGTAGTCTTGCATGGCGCGGATGATGGCGTCGCGCAGGCGGCTGATTTTCTTCTCTTCTGCATCGATCCGGTTCTGCAGTTCCTGACGCAGCTCTTTCTCGCGATTCTCGCACGACTCGACCGTGAGCGTGTGCTCACCCAGCACCTCGTCGCGCAGCGCTTCGAGCTGCGGAAAATACGTGGCGCGCGATTGGTCTGGCGTCGCATCGAGCAGGGTGGCGCAGTCGTCCAGGGCGGCGCCGGCCACTTCCAGCTTTTCGATGGTCTTTGCGTGATCGGCGGTGGCGCTGTGCGCCTGTGCGTCCGTGTCGGCTTGGGCCACGGTCAGCTCGGCGAGCTGCTGCTGCAAAGTGCGCAGGATGTCGGACGATGCGGCCAACGCTTCCTGTTCGCGTTCGAGCGCGTCGATGGCGGAGAGCAGCGGCTTCCAATCGAGGTCGCTGAAATTCGAGAACATGGTCAGCTTGCCCCAGTTTTCCAGCAGCGCTTCCTGGCGAGCGATATCGGCCCTGACCGACTGGATTTTGGCCGCATGCGCCTGTATGCGCGTGGAGAGGTCGCGCTCCTGCTTTGCCAGCGCAGCGATCTTGCCCTGGTTCGACCATCCCAGCACGTAGCGCGAACGGTCGTCGATCCGGTGGCGGTCATCCTTTTCGTGGCGTTCGCCACCGGCCTTGATCTGGCCGTTGCGGGTGATGGCACGCTTTTCGCGGCGGAACTGGTCGAGCGTTTCGCAGCAGGCGTGGTCGTAGCGGCGCGCCAGTTCGGCGTCGATCCAGCCGTAGAACGGCGAATCGGGCTTGATGGCGAGCTTGCGCGCCAATGCGTCGGGGTGCAGGCCGTGGTGGTCGGCGCTGACATTGGCGCGCACCCGGAAATACACCAGCCGGTTGCCAAGATTGGTCGCATCGACCCAGGCCGCCACCTGTCCGTAGTGCGTTTCGGGCACCAGCAGCGACAGGCCGAAGCTGTGCAGCATGCGTTCGGCGGCGCCTTCCCATGCGCGTTCCTCCTCGCGCACCTGGATTAACTCGCCGATGAACGGCAAGTCTTCCGGTGCGATGCGCAGCGCGTCGCACAGGGCGGCGCGCACGGCCAGCATCTGGCTGGTGATGTTGGAGCGGCGCTGGCGCAGCGAATCGAGTTCGGTGGTGATGGCGCCGTGCTGGTCGCGCAGTTCGTGCAGGCTCACGCCGGCCACCATCAGCTGGTTTTGCGCGTCGTCGCGGCGCGCGGTGCAGCCGGCTTTGCCGTCGTCGATGGCGCGCCGGTTGGCGTCGAACATGCTCGCCTCGGCCGCGCCGGGCAAGCCAACCGCCGCCGCCAGCGCGTCATACTGGTTCGAGCGGCGTGTGCGTTCCTCGCGCGTGGTTTGCAGGCGTGTGATCTCGGCGCGGATTTGCTCGATGCGGTTGCCGCCGTTGGCCGCGATGGCCTGGGTCATGTCGTCGCGCCGCAGCATCTGGCTGCGTTTTTCTTCCTGCAGGCGCGCCAGGCGCCCGGCCAGTTTGTCGAGCTCCGATTGCAGCAGGCCGATGCGCTTTTCCAGCAACTCGCCTTTGAGATGGGCGAACCACGGGCGCAACGCTTCGCGGCAGCCGCGCAGCTGGACCACCTGTTCCTGCAGCGTTTCGTGGCGGTCGCAGTCGCCGACCAGGGGCGTGAGCTGGTCGATCTGCAGCTTGGCCTTGAGGACCGCTTCATGCGCGCGATTGAGGTCGTCGAAGTGGGCGATCAGGGCGGCGATGCGCGCTTCGACCGGAAACGCTTCGAGCATGTGGTCGCGCACGAAGTCGGTCAGATTGCCGACCGATTTCATCGATACGGTCTGGTGGAACAGGTCCATCGCCTGTTCGCTGGCGATGCCGAAGCGGCGCCGGAACTCGGCGCCGTACGGCGGGAAACTGTCGTGCAGGGTGACGCCGGGCAGCGCGCGCAGGCGCTTGCGCAGCTGCGCGATGTCGCTGCCGAAGCCGGCGAAGTGCTCGGCTACCGACAGCGCGCCATCGGCCACGACGTAGAAGCGTTCGGGCTGGCCGTGCGGGTTTTTGAACCAGAAGACTTGCGCCAGGGTGACGGTCTGGTCGAAGCCTTCGTTGTGGAAGACGCCGAGGATCACGGAATAGCTGTTGTGATCGCGCAGGGCGACGGCGCGCGCCGCCAGGCCGCTGTCGCCGCGCTCGGACTTGTAGTTACCCATGACGTAGGTGCGCAGGCTGCGTTCGCGCGCGTCGGCGCCGGCCGCCTTGTTGTAGGCGATCTTCTGAGCCGGCACCAGCAGCGTCGTGATGGCGTCGACCAGCGTCGATTTTCCGGAGCCGATGTCGCCGGTCAGCAGCATGTTGTCGCCACCCGGGTGCAATCGCCAGACGCGTTCGTGGAAGGTGCCCCAGTTGAATACCTCGAAGTGCTGAAGGCGGAAGCCAGCACGTTCAAGTAGCGGGCCGCTGCCATCGGCCGCGGGGATATCGGCCACACAAGCGTGACTCATGCTTCCTCCTCGCCGCTGGCAGCGTGGGCGGCGTAGCCTGAGAGGCGCTGTTCGAAGTCGGCCAGCCATTGGGCATCCACGAACGCCTTGAGGATGCGCCGCACTTCGAACTGGTTGTCCTGCCCGCGCAGCCGGTGCAAAAAGCCGAGTTCCACGACCTTGTTCAGGTGCGCGTCCATGCGGTCGAGCAGGCGCGCTTCGTTGCCGCTCTGCGGCAGGAACAGGCGTACCTGTTCGGCGATCTGGTCGCGGTCGATGACGAGGCGGGTGTCGCCGCCAGTGGCGTCGAATTCGGCCAGCTTCTTGCGCAGCAGGGCCAGGATCAGGCTGACCGGGTAACTGAGCTGGCGCCGCTGGATCAAGCGTGGCAGTTCCGGCTCGCCCACCACGGCAGGGCGCTGGCGCAGATAGGCGTAGCCTTCGGCCTCGTCGAGAATGAGTTCGAGGCCGATCGTGGCGCCGTAGTCGCGCACGCGCGCCTGCAGGTCCATCAGCGGCTGCCACAGGGCGCTGTCGGTGTCGCGGTACAGCACGCCCTGGAACAGCGCTACCAGCAATTGGCCGAGGCGGTTTTGATCGTTGGGGGTAGTCGGTTCAGGATTCATGCCGCGTAAATGATAAGGGGGAGCGTGGCCTGGCGCCGACGGCCGCTGTCATCAAGCCAGTCGACCGTTTCGGACTGATCGTCGTCGATGGCGGCGTGCATGTCCTGGGTGGCCAGCTTGAGGTAGGTGGCCAGTTCGGCCAGGCCCTGCTCGATCGGATATTCGCGCGCCAGGGTGCCGAGCGAGACCTGCTTGCGGGTCTGAAGGGCGCGCCGGATGTTCGACATGAGGCGCAGCTGGTCCACGTAGATTTGCTCGAAGAGCGCGTCGGACGCGATCTCGACGCCATCGTCACTGATGATTTGCTGCGTGATCTTCGGCTTGAACGGCGGATTGTACAGGATGCGGTCCATCGACAGGGCGACTGCGGGCGCTGCGTCGTCGATCTCCATGAAGGCGCGTTCGTCGACCTGGCCGCGCAGGGATAGCGCTTTCTGTTCGATGTCGCGGATCAGCTGCATGATGCGGCGGTTTTCCAGCCAGGCCTGGTCGTCGAGGTAGCGCCGCAGCTGCTCGGACAGGCGCGCGACGGTGCGCTGGGTGACTTCGCCGGCTTCGAGCCAGTCATAGTGGATGCGCTGCAGACGGCCATCTGGCTGGAGTTCGCGCACGGGGCCGAGCTTGAGCACGGCGTCGAGCAGGCCGGTGAGTTCATCCTGGCGCGAGGGCGACATCAACAAGTCCCAGAAGGCGCGGAAGCTGCGGCCTTCGTCGGTGTCGGCAATCAGGTCGCGCTGGCCGAAGATCGCTTGCAGCAGTTCACCCTTGCTGCCATCCCAGGTGGCGATGTGTTCGCGCACCTGGCGGTCGAGCGTGCGGAAGTTGGTGTCGACCGCGCGGAAGTCCGACAGCAGGTCGCGCGCGGTGGCCGCCATTTGCAGGAAGCGTTCGCGCACCTGGGTCGGGTCCATCAGGGCGAATCTGCCGGCGCTGATGTCGGCGATTTCGGCGTCGATGTCCGCCTTGCGGCGTTTGAGTTCGGCGATGCGGGCGCGCGGATCGAGTTCGCTGCCGTCGACGATCTGGTGCAGCAGGTCGAAGACCGTCATCAGGCGCGATTCGGTGCCGATGAAGGTGCGCTGTCCCAGGTTCTTGAGCCATTCGAGGGCTTGTTCGGTGGCCGAGGCCAGGTCGTAGTGGGCTTCGTCGTCGGCGGGCGGATAGTATTTGCGCAGCCAGCCGCGTTCGTCGGAGGCCCAGTCGTCGAGATAAGCGGTGGCCGCTTTCGGAAACAGGATTTCGCCGGCGCTTTGGTGCAGGGTGTAGAGGTGATCGTCCAATTGCGAGGCCAGTTGCTGGCGGCCGATGGTGCGCTGGTTGGGCGCGATGAAGCTCGCGTGCAGGAAGCTCGCAATCATCGCGGCATTGTCGGCGGCAAGCAAGCGCCATGCGGGATGCGTGCGCCGCTGCGTGATGAGTTGCTGGTAGTCCATCGCTATGGGAATTGGTTCGGCGTGAGCGATACTTTAACACCAAAGACTAGCGGCTACGGCGCATGGAAGCGTGGAAACCGCGGCGGTCAAGCAGCTGACGGCATGAACTTTGATGCGCGGGTGCTAAAAATGCGGATGAAAAAAAACCCCACATCTCTGCGGGGTTTTCTTCTTATAACTAGCCTGACGATAACCTACTTTCACACTGGTTGCAGCACTATCATCGGCGTAAAATCGTTTCACGGTCCTGTTCGGGATGGGAAGGGGTGGTACCGATTTACTATGGTCATCAGGCATAACTTGTACAGCTTGGTGCTCCCGATCGGGCAGCACTAGCTTGAATCTGGAAGAAGTATCGTTTTATTGTATTACTGGGGTAGTGACTGTGCGTATCGCACAAAACACAACGCGCATTTCTTATCTCTGTACCTGCTAAGGTTATAGGGACAAGCCGTACGGGCAATTAGTATCAGTTAGCTTAATGCATTACTGCACTTCCACACCTGACCTATCAACGTCCTGGTCTCGAACGACCCTTTAAAGAGCTCAAGGCTCTGGGAAATCTCATCTCAAGGCAAGTTTCCCGCTTAGATGCTTTCAGCGGTTATCTCTTCCAGACTTAGCTACCCGGCAATGCCACTGGCGTGACAACCGGTACACCAGAGGTCTGTCCACTCCGGTCCTCTCGTACTAGGAGCAGCCCCCTTCAAATTTCCAACGCCCACGGCAGATAGGGACCAAACTGTCTCACGACGTTTTAAACCCAGCTCACGTACCACTTTAAATGGCGAACAGCCATACCCTTGGGACCGGCTACAGCCCCAGGATGTGATGAGCCGACATCGAGGTGCCAAACTCCCCCGTCGATATGAACTCTTGGGAGGAATCAGCCTGTTATCCCCAGAGTACCTTTTATCCGTTGAGCGATGGCCCTTCCATACAGAACCACCGGATCACTATGTCCTACTTTCGTACCTGCTCGACTTGTCAGTCTCGCAGTTAAGCACGCTTATGCCATTGCACTATCAACACGATGTCCGACCGTATCTAGCGTACCTTCGAACTCCTCCGTTACACTTTAGGAGGAGACCGCCCCAGTCAAACTGCCTACCATGCACTGTCCCCGATCCGGATAACGGACCAAGGTTAGAACCTCAAACAAACCAGGGTGGTATTTCAAGGATGGCTCCACGAAGACTGGCGTCCCCGCTTCAAAGCCTCCCACCTATCCTACACAGATTGGTTCAAAGTCCAATGCAAAGCTACAGTAAAGGTTCATGGGGTCTTTCCGTCTAGCCGCGGGTAGATTGCATCATCACAAACATTTCAACTTCGCTGAGTCTCGGGAGGAGACAGTGTGGCCATCGTTACGCCATTCGTGCAGGTCGGAACTTACCCGACAAGGAATTTCGCTACCTTAGGACCGTTATAGTTACGGCCGCCGTTTACTGGGACTTCAATCAAGAGCTTGCACCCCATCATTTAATCTTCCAGCACCGGGCAGGCGTCACACCCTATACGTCCACTTTCGTGTTTGCAGAGTGCTGTGTTTTTATTAAACAGTCGCAGCCACCAGTTTATTGCAACCCTTTCACCCTTCTGCAGTAAAGCAGTCAAGCTACCGGGGCGTACCTTTTCCCGAAGTTACGGTACCAATTTGCCGAGTTCCTTCTCCCGAGTTCTCTCAAGCGCCTTAGAATACTCATCTCGCCCACCTGTGTCGGTTTGCGGTACGGTCTCGTATGACTGAAGCTTAGAGGCTTTTCTTGGAACCACTTCCGATTGCTTCAGAACCTAAGTTCCTCGTCTCGACCCCTTGAATTGCGCGCCCGGATTTGCCTAAGCGCCTTCTATGAGTCAAAAACCAACACTTCCAACCGTTGGACAACCTTCCGCGATCCGTCCCCCCATCGCATCATACGACGGTGCAGGAATATTAACCTGCTTCCCATCAGCTACGCATCTCTGCCTCGCCTTAGGGGCCGACTCACCCTGCTCCGATGAACGTTGAACAGGAAACCTTGGGCTTACGGCGTGGGAGCTTTTCACTCCCATTATCGCTACTCATGTCAGCATTCGCACTTCTGATACCTCCAGCATCCTTTACAAGACACCTTCGCAGGCTTACAGAACGCTCTCCTACCATATATGCAAGCATATATCCGCAGCTTCGGTGACTGGCTTAGCCCCGTTACATCTTCCGCGCAGGACGACTCGATCAGTGAGCTATTACGCTTTCTTTAAATGATGGCTGCTTCTAAGCCAACATCCTGACTGTTTTAGCCTTCCCACTTCGTTTTCCACTTAGCCAATCTTTGGGACCTTAGCTGGCGGTCTGGGTTGTTTCCCTCTTGACGCCGGACGTTAGCACCCGACGTCTGTCTCCCAAGCTCGCACTCATCGGTATTCGGAGTTTGCAATGGTTTGGTAAGTCGCAATGACCCCCTAGCCATAACAGTGCTCTACCCCCGATGGTGATACTTGAGGCACTACCTAAATAGTTTTCGGAGAGAACCAGCTATTTCCAAGTTTGTTTAGCCTTTCACCCCTACCCACAGCTCATCCCCTAATTTTTCAACATTAGTGGGTTCGGACCTCCAGGGCGTGTTACCGCACCTTCATCCTGGCCATGAGTAGATCACTTGGTTTCGGGTCTACACCCAGCGACTGTCGCCCTATTCGGACTCGATTTCTCTACGGCTTCCCTATACGGTTAACCTTGCCACTGAATGTAAGTCGCTGACCCATTATACAAAAGGTACGCAGTCACGGAACAAGTCCGCTCCTACTGTTTGTATGCACACGGTTTCAGGATCTATTTCACTCCCCTTCCGGGGTTCTTTTCGCCTTTCCCTCACGGTACTGGTTCACTATCGGTCGATTACGAGTATTTAGCCTTGGAGGATGGTCCCCCCATATTCAGACAGGATTTCTCGTGTCCCGCCCTACTTGTCGCACGCTTAGTTCCACACATCGAATTTCGTATAAGGGGCTATCACCCTCTATGGCACCAATTTCCAGTGGTTTCTACTATCCGTCATGCTAAAACGTGCAGGCTCATCCCATTTCGCTCGCCACTACTTTGGGAATCTCGGTTGATTTATTTTCCTGCAGCTACTTAGATGTTTCAGTTCGCCGCGTTCGCTTTGCATACCTATGTATTCAGTATGCAATGACCTAAAAGGCCGGGTTTCCCCATTCGGAAATCTGCGGATCAAAGCTTGTTTGCTAGCTCCCCGCAGCTTATCGCAAGCTACTACGTCCTTCGTCGCCTGTAATCGCCAAGGCATCCACCATGTGCACTTATTCGCTTGTCCCTATAACGTTAGCCTCTTAGTGTTGCCACTAAAAGAGCGTTACAGAGATAAGAAAGTACAGCGTTGTTGCTTTGTTTTGATACATACAATCACTACCCATCGAACCGCCTGTCGGCGATTCGATTAAAACTTTACTTCTTCCAGATTGTTAAAGAACGAAACAGCTTTAATCTCTAAAAGACCAAACCTAAACCCAGTGGCTTACGTTTGTACTTTCAGAAGTTTGTAGAGTGGTGGAGGATGACGGGATCGAACCGACGACCCCCTGCTTGCAAAGCAGGTGCTCTCCCAGCTGAGCTAATCCCCCAAGGTATATCTAAAGACATAACTGGTAGGGCTGGTTGGACTCGAACCAACGACCCCCGCGTTATCAACACGGTGCTCTAACCAGCTGAGCTACAGCCCCGACTTGGACACTGCTACTGTTTCTTCTTAATTAAACAGCCGATAAGTGTGGACGTTTGTTGAACCGGCTCTATAGCCTGGTGCAACTCTAGAAAGGAGGTGATCCAGCCGCACCTTCCGATACGGCTACCTTGTTACGACTTCACCCCAGTCACGAATCCTACCGTGGTAAGCGCCCCCCTTGCGGTTAAGCTACCTACTTCTGGTAAAACCCGCTCCCATGGTGTGACGGGCGGTGTGTACAAGACCCGGGAACGTATTCACCGCGACATGCTGATCCGCGATTACTAGCGATTCCAACTTCATGTAGTCGAGTTGCAGACTACAATCCGGACTACGATACACTTTCTGGGATTAGCTCCCCCTCGCGGGTTGGCGGCCCTCTGTATGTACCATTGTATGACGTGTGAAGCCCTACCCATAAGGGCCATGAGGACTTGACGTCATCCCCACCTTCCTCCGGTTTGTCACCGGCAGTCTCATTAGAGTGCTCTTTCGTAGCAACTAATGACAAGGGTTGCGCTCGTTGCGGGACTTAACCCAACATCTCACGACACGAGCTGACGACAGCCATGCAGCACCTGTGTTACGGTTCTCTTTCGAGCACACCTCGATCTCTCGTGGCTTCCGTACATGTCAAGGGTAGGTAAGGTTTTTCGCGTTGCATCGAATTAATCCACATCATCCACCGCTTGTGCGGGTCCCCGTCAATTCCTTTGAGTTTTAATCTTGCGACCGTACTCCCCAGGCGGTCTACTTCACGCGTTAGCTGCGTTACCAAGTTAATTAAAACCCGACAACTAGTAGACATCGTTTAGGGCGTGGACTACCAGGGTATCTAATCCTGTTTGCTCCCCACGCTTTCGTGCATGAGCGTCAATCTTGACCCAGGGGGCTGCCTTCGCCATCGGTGTTCCTCCACATCTCTACGCATTTCACTGCTACACGTGGAATTCTACCCCCCTCTGCCAGATTCTAGCCTTGCAGTCTCCATCGCAATTCCCAGGTTGAGCCCGGGGATTTCACGACAGACTTACAAAACCGCCTGCGCACGCTTTACGCCCAGTAATTCCGATTAACGCTTGCACCCTACGTATTACCGCGGCTGCTGGCACGTAGTTAGCCGGTGCTTATTCTTCAGGTACCGTCATTAGCAAGAGATATTAGCTCTCACCGTTTCTTCCCTGACAAAAGAGCTTTACAACCCGAAGGCCTTCTTCACTCACGCGGCATTGCTGGATCAGGCTTTCGCCCATTGTCCAAAATTCCCCACTGCTGCCTCCCGTAGGAGTCTGGACCGTGTCTCAGTTCCAGTGTGGCTGGTCGTCCTCTCAGACCAGCTACTGATCGATGCCTTGGTAGGCCTTTACCCCACCAACTAGCTAATCAGATATCGGCCGCTCCAGGAGCATGAGGTTCTTGCGAAGCCCCCACTTTCATCCTTAGATCGTATGCGGTATTAGCGTAACTTTCGCTACGTTATCCCCCACTCCAGGGTACGTTCCGATATATTACTCACCCGTTCGCCACTCGCCGCCAGGTTGCCCCGCGCTGCCGTTCGACTTGCATGTGTAAGGCATGCCGCCAGCGTTCAATCTGAGCCAGGATCAAACTCTTCAGTTCAATCTCTGTTTAATGTCCTTGCGGACAGATCGCTCACTCAAAATACTGACAGGCCACTTCTTGCGAAGCGCCTATATTTCTTTTTTGTGAACATTTGATAATTTAAGTATTCAACGTCGCTTGCGCTTCGTTGGCACCTTCATCAAACGCCCACACTTATCGACTGTTAATTGTTAAAGAACTTATTCTGTACTACTTCTGCCGTTTGCTACGAAGCGTTGTGTTCGTTGCAGCAGAGAGGTGAGATTATGCAGCATTTCGCGTTTCTCGTCAACCTCTTTTTTACTACCGCGTCTCCTTGGAGACGGCCCCAACTGCCTGCTAACTACTTGATTTCGTTAACCCTTTCAGCGGGGAGGCGAACTATAGCAAACCCTCTGCCAGCTTGGCAAGGCGTTTTATGAGGCCCGCTGCGAGACACGCATTTTCGCAACGCTTACAGCGTTCTCAGGCGCTCCATAACGTTACGCGTGATGCGCTCCACAACCGGATCGTGCCCTGTAGCAAGCACCTGCGCCCAATCTATCGTGCCTGCAGTAAAAACTGTCCCCTTGCGTGCATAGATACCCATTGTGGCAGCATGCATTCCCTCCCTTGCCGCAAGACCGGAACGTGCCGGAAGCTCCTGCCAACCCTCGTCAAGTATGCTCGCCGCCAGAACGACAAAGCTGGCCGAAGTTCCATTCCTCCAGGCCTGCGCTGCGAGCCTGATGCCCCCATCGGAACCGTCCATGCACGCAAGCTGCGCGCCATCGCACTCGTACCCGACCAGTGGCGGCGATGACGTCGCGCCGAACACATCGCCGTTCTCCAGTCCTGTCCCCGCAAACACCCAGTGATCCGCTTGCTGAACCACATAGCCCTGGGTGGACCGTGGGCCATCCCACCAGCCTCCTCCATGCCGGTAACTCACGCCGGCGAGCGCATCCTCAGGGCGGCTTACTCCCGTGACGGGCCACCAATGGTCGAGCGCGCCGTACGGCCCACCCTGGTGACAAACGATCGCGCGTCCCTCGTCCACGTAATGGATGCGCCACCAGCACACGTTCGCTGCGAAGAAAGCGGCATTTCCCCCGCTGCCGATAAAGTCCTCGACGTGGTTGCGCGCATCCTCGCTCCAGTATTCGTCATGCCCTACGCTGAGCAGCAGGCGATACCCGCGCGCCAGCAGGCCCGCATCCTGGTGAATATCCGAATCCAGACAGAAATCCATCCTGTACCCCTCCCCTGCGAGCCAGCGGATGAAAGGCGCGTCCCAATGAGCGAATGTCTGCCGGGCAGAGCGCTCATCGTAATAATCGGCCGCGCCCCAGGTCTCACCGCCTATATCACCGCCAGGGCGTAACAGCGACACGCGGGCCCCAGGCGGCGACCTCGAACGCGGCGGATTCCTATAAAAACATCCTTCACCACTATAGTTATAGGCGTGAAAGGTCGCCAGGGGGATCTCGTAGAGCAAGTCCGCGCCGCCACGCCCCCTTACAACGAACAGGGCAGCCGCACTGGTCAATGCAATATCGAATGGCAAACCGCCCTCTTCCTCCAGATAGGCGATATACGCCGAGGAAGGCCATGCGAGAGGAATCGCAAACTCGTAGCGGGGCCAGTGCCAGTCCTCATCAGCGCCCCTGGCCGGCGCGAAGCGGCCGGATTGCCACTCCGAACGCGACATCAGCTCCGCCCCGTCCCACCAGCGATAAAACCACACCCTGAAGCGCGCTGCGTCGGTCGACACATGCAGCGCCAGCAGCTCCCCCGGCTTCACGCTGGCACGCGCAGGATAGCCACGTATCACGGCCGCTCCAGCACATTTCCGCGCAACAACCCATCCCCATCCCGTTTTCGCAGCAGATACGGCGCCATGGCCAGTGCATGGATCGGCGTGCCGCGGAAAGTCGCCACCGCCTCCGCGGGCGTTTCGACGATCGGCTCCTCCCTGCGGTTAAACGAGGTATTGAGCAGCACCGGCACGCCGGTACGCGCCTCGAACTCGCGCAGCAAGCCGCGCAGGAAAGGATCGTCATCCGGCCCCACCGTTTGCAGGCGGGCCGTGCAGTCGACGTGCGTCACCGCCGGAATACGCCGTGCCACCCGCTCGTGCACAGGAGCGGCGTACTGCATGAACGGTACCGGCCGGCACACGTCGAAAAATTCTTCGGCCCGTTCAAGCAGCACCACCGGCGCGAGCGGACGAAACCATTCACGCTGCTTGATCTGCGCATTGATATCGTCGCGCATCGCACCGATACGCGGGTCGCCCAGGATGCTGCGGTGCCCGAGCGCACGCGGGCCGAATTCGCTGCGGCCCTGGTACAGCGCCACCACGCGCGCCTCGCACAGCAGGTCGACCATGCGCGCGCACATGGCAGGCGGATCGTCGATGCGCTCGACCAGCAAGTCCCCGCAACTCTGCGCCGCCGCGTCGATCTGGTGCGGCACCGGTTCAGGCCCCAGATAATCGCTGGTCCAGCGAAAATCGCAGGGAGCGCCGCCCAGCTCGGCCAAACCGTACAAGGCGCACCCGATGGCCGTGCCCGCGTCGCTCGGCGCCGGTGGAATGAACACGCGGCGAAACGGCGTCTCGCGCAGCAGGCGCTCGTTGGCCGAGCAATTGAGCCCGGTGCCGCCCGCGAAACACAGGTTGCGGGCGCCGGTCCGCGATTGCAGCCAGCGCGCCACCTCCAGCAGCGCTTCTTCAAATGCCCGTTGCCCGGCCGCGGCGAGATTGGCGATATCGGCAAAGCGCGCATCGTCCGCCCCGCCATGGCGAAAGCGGCCGCGTTCGGCGAACAGCTCGCGCCAGCGTGCCGGAATCGTCACCTGCCCGTCGCGCACATCGAGCGGCGGCAAGCGCAGCGCCGCCGCCTTGCCATGCGGCGCCAGTCCCATGACCTTGCCTTCGTTCCCCTCCCCCGGAAACATCGCCTGCGTCAAAAGAAAATAGAACATGCCCAGCCCCACGGGCTGGCGCTCGTCGCGGTTCCACAGCTGCTTGCCGATACATGCCACCCGCTGCCGGTCGGCGCGGTAGAACGAGGCCACCTCGCACCAGTCGCCCGGCACGCCGGCCGCGCCCGCCCAGGTTTCGGTGAAGTCAGCCACGCGGCTGCCCTGGCCGTCGATGATCATGACGGCGGCGTCCTCGAAACGGGAAGGATGGAACGCACTGTATACATGCGAGAGGTGATGCGAGATGCGCGCGCGCCGGCAGCCGGGCGCCAGCGCCAGCGTGGCGGCCAGCTCGCGTTCGTACTCGGCCACCCGGGAGAACTCGGCGTCGCAGGAGTAGCACTCGACCAGGATATCGATGGGCGCCTCCAGCCCGGGCAGGCGCGGCCGGTAAATGTTGCGCAGGTCGTCCAGCCGGCCCCAGTGGTGCTTGTGCCGCGTCAGGCGCTCTTTCTGGATCGCCCAGGCCAGTTCGGACCCATGCATCAGGCAAATACTTGCGTCCTGCGTCCGATTAATGCCAAGGACAACAGGCGCGCCGGCGCCCCCGCAGTGCGTAACAGATTGCTTCCACATGATGCCGCCTCCGCTCCAGGAAGTGAGTACACTTCATTGGAGCGGCCGGCGGCATATAAGTTCAAGATCGATCATGGAAGTTGAAGATCGCTTTAACGCAGGCTGAGCGTCTGGCGTTTCCACGCGGGATCTTGCCAGCGGTAGAAGCCGCTGAGCGCATCAGGCCGGTCCGCGCTTTTCTCCACCGCCAGGGTATCGATGTCGACAATCTCGAACGTGCGCTTGATGCGCCCCTCGATCCGGGCCTCGCGCGCGACCAGCACCTTTGGCCCCCCCGGCACCCAGCCGGCAAATTCGGCGTAACCCAGGGTCGGTTCGATCGGCGCCGGCGGCAGCACATCGATGCGCCAGCCGGCCGCGCCGCGATGAAACAGCCACAGTTCGCGCCAGCCGTCGAGCGGCTGCACCGCCAGCGCCAGCGCGCTGGCCTGCGCATTGGCGCGCGCCGACGCATTCCACACGATGCCATACGTGCAGCGCGAGGCCAGCGGCGCGCGCTCGCCGTGCTGCGCGTCGACCAGCAGCACGCAGGTTTCGCCCGGCTGGCCGGGCCGCGTCACCACGTTCAGGCCCGCGGGCGCGGCGACGGGTGCCTCCGCCGCCCAGCGCACGCTGCCCGCGCGCACCGCCGCTTCGGCGTACGCGGTACGATCCTCCTCCGCCAGTTCGGCCTTGTTCACGCTGGCCAGTTCCAGGATGGCGCGCTTGGCCGCATCCGTCGGCGAGACATTCTTGCGCGCCAGCTCGAAGGCGATCGAGGACCACACCGCCGCGCGCCGCGTGTACACCCGGTTGCGCACATGCTCGGGCAGGTCCTTCACATCCACCTTGTCGAGTACCTCGGCGCGCCACTGGTCAAGCGCGTTGCGCTGCGCCACCCGCAGCGCCGGGTCGATGCACTCGTCGCGCGTCAGCCCCAGCGCCGCGGTGGCGCGCTGGGTCGGGCTGGCCGCCATCGCCAGCACGCGGCGGAACGCTTCGCCGTCGTAGCACAGCTGGATCGCGCCGTCGCGCTCGTAACTGCGAATGACCACGCCGTAGTCGGCCACCACTTCCAGGTGCGCCGCCACGACCGCCTCGCTGCGCTTGTCCAGCCGCGAAGAACCGCGCCGCGCCAGCCGTTCGGCCATGCTGCCCAGGGCATCGAACACCTCGGCGTCGATGGCGGTGGCCGGCGCGGCCTTGAGAAAGGCCGCCGCGTAACCGATTCCGAGCGCCTCCGCACCCGGCGTGTCGCGCACGAAGCGCACCACGGACTTCAACTCTGGCGCTGCCGCCGGCGCCAGGTCGATCTGGCGCACATGGGCCATGCGCACGTAGCCGGCCCGCTCGCGCCGGTGGTCGTAGACCTGCAGGTAATCCATCTTGGCGCCGCGGATTTCCAGGCTGTCGCCCTGCCACAGCACGGCCTGGGAGGGCGCCGAATCGCGCGGCGCGGCGCGCAGCTGCATCTCGTCGCGCGTGACGATGGCAATCGCCGCGGCGGCGGTCAGGGTAGCGAGCATGATTATTGTTCCTCCGCTGCGGTGTCGGCGGCGGGAGCGGCGGCCATGGCGCCTGCGGCCGGGGTGCCCTTGCCCTGGCCCAGCAGCGCGGCCCCGATAAACCCGCCATCGGTCGGTGGCGCGGCGATGATCACCGACACCTTGTCGGACAGCTTGTCGGCCATGGTCTTCTGGATCAGCAGCGGGTGGCGGGTGATCACGGCGCCGTCGCGTTCCATCTGCGCGGTGCTCACCTTGCCGACCGCTTCCTGGCGGTACGCCTCGGCGTCGGCCAGCTTGCGGCGCGAATCGGCTTCGCCGGTCGCTTCGATCACGCGCGCCTGGGCCGCGCCTTCCGACGTCTTGATACGCGAGGTCTTTTCGGCTTCCGCTTCCAGCCGGCGCTGCTCGATCTGTTTCTGCTTGAACGGCAGCACGTGCGCCATGGCCTGCTCCTGCGCCCTGCGGCGATAATCTGCTCGTTGCCGGCCGCTTCGGCCGCTTTTTCGCGCTTGATCTTGTCGGCGTCCGCTTCGAGCGCGGTCTGCTTGACCTGTTTTTCCTTCAGTTCGAGCGTGTAGCGCATCTTCTCGGTCTGCAGTTCTTCGGCCAGGAGCGTTTCCATGCCGGCCATGTACTCGCGCGGCAGTGTGATTTTGCCGATGGTGACATGGCGCAGCAAGATGCCGTCGGCCGCCAGCTTGGGCTTGAGTTCGGCCTCGATCACCTGCTGGATTTCGGCGCGCTTGCTGGAAAAGATCTCGCGCACGGTGTAGCGCGTAACCACCTTGTAGATCACGCCCTGCACCGCCGGGTCGATCACGGCGGCGCGGATATCGTCCGGCAGCGTTTGCGCCACCTTCACCAGTTTGGCCGGATCGATCGCATAGCGCACGCTCAGGTCCACGCCCAGCGCCAGCCCTTCGACCGACTGGTAGGGCTGTTCGCCGCTCCCGGCCGCCTTGTAGATCTGATCCAGTACCGGCAACTGGCGCAGTTCATGCACGCCGGGTATCAGCACCACGGTACCGTCGCGTACCACGCTGGCCGCGCCGTTCAACTGGTTGAGGCGGATGCCGACATTGCCGCGCTCAATCTTGGCCACCGGAGGATGCTTCACCAGCAGGTAGCCGCCACCGCCGATGGCGCACAGCGCCAGCACGCCGCGCAGGCCCGGGCGCGCGCCGGAACGCGCCACCGCGCCAACGCCCGCCGCGCCCTTTGCCAGCACCGCGCGCACCGCCAACACCACCTTCTTGATCCGATCGGACATTTGCCTCACCTTTTCAGTTTGCCGGTCCTGCACCCGCATGACCCTGAAACGTATCGTGCCCGCCATGGGGTGGAAGTATCAATGCGCACGGCTGGCCAGAACCCTCACGGCGCGGAGCTTTCGCGGCGCCCTGTGAAGAAAAGCTCACAGGCCCGTATGACTTTTCGGCCAAAAGCGTGGATACTGGCACCCTCACCAATCAGCAGGAGCAGCACATGCCCAGAGTGGCCGTCATCGAGGACGACCTCCCGACCAGTAACCAGCTGCGCAGCTGGATCGAGGCGGCCAAGCCGGGCATCGTCGTCGACCAGTGGTTCAGCCGCGACGAGGCCGAGGCGGCGATCGCGCGCGAGCGCTACGACCTGGTGGTGCTCGACATCGAACTGGGACGCGAACGCCATGCCGGCGTGGCGATCATCAACGCCATCAACAAGAAGCACGCGACTCCGGTGCTGGTGGTGTCGGCCATGCCGGCCACCATTTACCGCAGCATCATGAAGGCGCTCGACGCCTGGGACTACCTGCAAAAGGCCACCTTCGAGGAAGCCGACTTCACCGATACCTTCCTGGAGATCCTGCGCGCGGTGAAAGAGCGCGACAAGCCGGCCCAGGGCGCCGACGAACTGGCCATGGACCCGCTGCGCCAGCGCTCGCCCACCTGGCGCGGCCAGCGCATCAACCTGCCGCTGACGGCGCAGCGCATCCTGGCGGCCCTGTTCGCGCGGCGCGGCCAGGTGGTCTCGTACGAGGAACTGTACGAAGTGGTCAAGAGTGGCCGCAACCGCGACAACATCCGCAAGCACGTGAGCACCATCCGCGACGCCTTCCGCGAGATCGATCCGGCCTTCGAGTGCATCGAAAACGTGCCGATGCGCGGCTTTCGCTGGGCCGACTAAATGGCGGCGCGCCGGCTCTGGTTCGTGCCCTACCGCCTGCGCATCCTGCTGCGCGCGGCCTTCCTGCTGCTGGCCCTGGCCACGCTTGGCCTGGCGCTATCGGTGCTGCAACAGGAAAAGCAGCTCAGTTACACCAATTACCAGGCCAGCTTCCGCAAGACCGGGGAGCAGATCAGCGCCACCCTGCGCCATCCGGCCGGCCAGCTTGCGCTGCTCAATCCACCCTCGGCCGGCGCGGCCGCACCTGGCCTGCGCCCGCTGCTGCTGCCGTTTCCAGCGCTCGACTTCGACGACCAGCAAAAGGTGCAGCAGGCCGTGGCCATGTCCGGCTGCATGCGCCAGTTCGGCCCGAGCGCGAACCTGTGCGCGGCCATCGGCAACAACCCCTGGGCCGGTGGGTTCATCTACGTGGCCGGCAGCGTCGACCTGGCCCGCCTGGTCTCGCACCGCAGCGGCGACGAAGTACTGAACCAGTCGCACCGGGTGCGCGTCACTGTGTCGCTGCGCGGACGCACCTATCAGTGGATCGCCCCCTTCGAGGAAGACTCGCGCCAGTCAACTGGCCCGTACGCACCCCTGCGCGGACGGCTAACCGGCTTTAACGCGGCCGACGAAGGCCGCAAGCATACCCGCCCCGTGAAGGACTTCCGCGGCTGGATGTGGCAGAACGCCCAGTGCAACGAACCTGCCGCCGGCGCCAATCCGGACACCTGCCTGCGCAATGCCTTTTTTTCGGTGCGCCTGCCGGTCAGCGTGCTGCAGGAAGACCTGTTCGGAGACGACAGCGCACGCCGCATCTGGCCGCCGGCCGATCTGGATAAGATCCGCGTCAGCGTGGTGCTGCTCGCCCCCGGCGAAGGGGCGGTGGTGCTCGACAGCGACAAGAGCAGCGCGGCGAGCGGCTTCTCGCTGGCCGACCTGGCGCCCATGCTGCTGCCGGGCGAAACACTGCGCATCGACAAAGTCGCCGCCACCGGCGCGGCCTCGCTGATCAAACTGGCCGGCGCCAGCGGCACCGAAGACGCGTCGCAGCACTTCCTCACTGCCCTGATCCGGCGCCTGCCGGTTGACACCTACGACACCCCGCTGGCGGCGACCCACCGCATCGCCACGCCGCTGGGCAGCTATGACGTGGTGCTGGCCGGTGACGTGCGCAGCGTCAGCCAGAGCCTGGGCGTGGTGGCCAGCCGCATGGCCTGGTTTGTCGGCGCCATGCTGCTGGCCCTGATGCTGGCGTGGCTGGTGATCGAGATCGGCATCATCAGCCGCATCAAGGAACTGATCGAGCGCGCCGATTCGGTGGCGCGCACCGTCAAGGAGCGCGGCGACGCTTCGCAGCCCAACCTGTCGGACCTGCGCGGAGAAGATGAACTGGGCGTGCTGGCCACCTGCCTGCACGACTTGCTGCGCCGCGTGCGCGAGGATGTAGAGCGCGAAGCCATCCGCGCGGAACAGGAACGCGACATGTGGCATGCGGTCGGCCACGAGATCATGTCGCCGCTGCAGTCGCTCATCGCCCTGCACGGCACCGATGGCAACCAGAGCGCACGCTATGTGCTGCGCATGCAGCAGGCGATCCGCGTGCTGTATGGACGCGCCTCGCCCAGCGAAGCGTTCCAGTCGACCGTGCTGCAGGTAAGCGAAATCGATCTGACTGCCTTTTTGCGCAACGTGGCGGCCAACGCCCCCTGCGCCGGCGTCACCGATGTAGTATTTCACGGCGCTCCGCAGGCGGTGCTGGTGCGGGCCGACGAATATTCGCTGGAAGACGTGGTCACCCATGTGCTGGTCAACGCCCAGCGCTACCGCCTGCCCGGCACTAGCATCGACATCACGCTCGAGGCCAGCGAAACGAGTGCCGGCGTTACCATCGCCAACCGCGGACCGACCATCGCCGACGATGTCATCGGCACCATTTTCGAGTACGGCGTGTCGGACCAGGAAGAAGCGGGCGCGCACGGCAACCGCGGCCAGGGCCTGTTCGTGGCCAGGACCTACATGGCCAAAATGGGCGGCACCATCGTCGCCAAAAACCTCGATGACGGCGTCGCCTTCGTGCTCACGCTACAGCGCGGCGCCGCCTAGATTTTCATTGCCTGATTTACAAGCAGTTCTGCCGCGGGTTACTATTGACCTCTATTCAATCATGGGCAGACGCGGTGAGACTGATTCGTACAACCCGCCTGGTACGCAGGCAAAAACACAGTGTGGTCGAGTGCGAAATCGACCTGTGCGAACTGCCTGATGGCGATGACCGCTACCTCGTCAACATGCGCCAGGGCCGCCGCGGCGACGAGTGGCGCGAGACCACGCGCACGCCGCAGCCGGTCGGCCAACCCACGGCGGAACGCCTGTTTGACCTACTGCTGGCCGAACGCCAGGCGCAGGGCTTCACCGACGCGGCAGCCCTGCCGCCCGCGCGCCTCGACGACACCGCACCAAAAGCACCGGCAACTGCCGAACGGCGCTCCGCCGACGCTGTGCTGCTTGGACGGCTGGACGCCGGCGTCTGGCGGCGCCTGAAAGACCAGCAGCGCACCCGCACCGCATGGCGCATCGGCGAACGCCGGCTGGCCGCCGCGGTGCCGCTGATGGTCGGCCTGATCGGGCGCGGTACCTCCGCACTCGATTACTGCCTGGCCTGGGCCATCGGCCGCTGTGGCGACACTGGCGCCACCCAGGCGATGCTCGAACTGCACGCGCGCGGCAGCAGCGATGCGGTGCGCCGCATCGCCAGACAGGCGTGGCTGCAACTGGCCGGGGAGGCAGCGCTAGTCCAACACGCCGCGCAACTCACCGGCGACTGGCCGGCGCAGCTGCGCCAAGCCTGGGCCGCGCGCGACGAGGAAGCGATTGCACAGTTGTGCGCGCGCCCCGATCAATGGACCACGCTGTCGCTGTCGGACTGGCTGGAACAGCTCGACCAGGTGGCGCTGGCCGACCCGCTGGCGCGCAGCATCCTGCTGACGCAGCTGCGCCAGCTGCCCCTGCGCGCGGGCACGTTCCGCGCCGTGCGGCATCTGTACAAGGCCGCCGAAATGCGCGACGACGGCGAGCTGTTTGGACTGCTGCAGCAGCGCTTCGATACCACCACTGCCCAGACCTCCAGCACATATGTACGCATCGACCGCAAATGGGTGCCGTACGCGGAAATGGCGGCCCGTCCCGACAGCACTGTCGCGTACAGCACGCGCACGCGCGCCTACCTGCGCCTGCGCGGCTGGCGCACGCTGCGCCGTCTCGGCCAGGACGACGACCCGGCCTTTGTCACGATGGCGCTCGGCGCGCTGATGGCGATGGATGACGCCGACTCCGGCCAGCCCTACACGCGCGAGGGCCGCTATTTCATGCGCGCCAACCGCAGCTACGACATCTACAGCCACTGGACCGTGTTCAACCGCCTGCTGCGCAGCCATGGCGCCTGGACCGGCAACCGCAGCGGCAGCAGCTGGTTCCAGGTCGGCCCGATCGTGCCCGCCAACGGACGCGAAGAAGCTTTTCCCGCGCTGTGGGATGCGCGTCCCGCCGCTCTGCTCTGGCTGATGCAGCGCAGCCGCTGCGAGGGCGTGCACGCCTTTGCCGCGCGCGCCCTGATCGACAACACTGCCTTTTGCGACCGCATCGCGCTCGACGACCTGGGCGCGCTTTTGCGCAGCCCTTACAGCGAGACCGCCAGCTTCGCCTTCCAGCTGTGCCGCCAGCGCTTTGCCGACGGCGTGCCCGATACGCGCTGGCTGCTGTTGCTGCTGCAATCGAGCCTTCCGGAAGCGCGCACCTTCGCGCTCGAATGCATCAGCCGCGCGCCCGATGATTACTGCGCCGACGCGCTGCTGGTCGCAACCCTGGCCTGTTCGCCCGATGAAGCGGTGCGCCGCCATGGCCGCATGCTGTGCCAGTGCGCGCTGGCCCTGCCCGGCCAGGCAGACGTCATCGTCCTGCTGCTGCTCGACTGGCTGGACAACTGCGGTGACCTCGATCAGGCCGAACTGGTGGTCCCGGCCATCGCCGCCGACCTGATATGGCTGCTCGACCGCCCCCTGCGCGCAGCCGCGGCCCAAGCGCCCTACGCGCGCCTGCTTGCCCTGCTCGCGCACCGGCTGGCCAGCGTGCGCATCGCCGCCGGCGAATGGTTGCTGCGCCATGCCGAGCCGGCGGGCGCGATTCCGCCGGCCACCCTGGCGGCGCTGCTGCAGGAAGCGGATGCGGGGGTGCGCGCGGTCGGCATCAAACTGTTCAGCGCACTGCCGGAGCACATGCTGGCAAGTCAAGCCTTGCTGTTCGCCGTGTTCTGCACGCACCCGGACGCGGACGTGCGGCGCGCCATCGACGGCGCCTTGCAGCGCATCGCCCCAAGCGACGCCACGTTTCGCGCCACCTTGCTGCCGCTGCTGCTCGACACCCTGTTCCACAGCGAACCGGCCGAGGGCGTCCACGCGGACCTGATCGCATGGATCCTGGGACCGCTCAATTCGGGCGCCGACCACCTTGACCGCGCGCTGCTGGTGCGTCTGTTGGCCGCGCGCAGCAAGGGCGCGCAACTGCTTGGCGCGCAGATGCTGCCGCGCTTCGTCAACACGCAGTTCAGCGTGACCGAATGGGCGCAGTTCGGCCGCAACGAAAACGCCAGCGTGCGGCGCTGGGCCTGTGCGGCCTTTACCGAACACGCAGCCCTGGTGCGCACCCAGATGGAAGCGGCGCTGCGCCTGCTCGACAGCACCTGGGAAGACACCCGCGCGTTCGCGCGCGAGTTCTTCAGCAAGCAATGCGCCACCGAAGACTGGAATCCGTCCTTGCTGGTCAGCCTGTGCGACCATCTCGATCCAGAAGTGCAGCGCTTCGGGCGCACCATGCTCACGACCCATTTCGACGTCGCCGACGTCACCGAATACATGCTCAAACTTAGCCAGCATCCGTCCGCCAACATGCAGCTGTTCGTCAGCGGCTGGCTTGCCAGCGCAAGCGCCGGCGATCTGTCGAAGCTGGAACGCCTCGAACCGTACTTTTTGAACGTGCTCTCGCAGGTCAACCGCGGCCGGGTGGTCAAGAACCGCGTGCTCGACTTCCTGCGCGCGCAGGCGCAGATATCGGAGGCGATCGCCGCTTTTGTTGCGCGCCTGTTCGCGCGCCAGGTGCTCACCGTCGCCATCGCCGACAAGGCGCAGTACATCGAAGGACTGCGCGCGATCCAGGAACGCTTTCCGGCACTGCCGGCGGTGATGACGATCGAGCCGCCGCGCGCGCATGCGGCCCAGCGGGGACCACAATGAAATTCGAATACCGCTACTACGGCGCCAGCACCGTCAGCAACAGCGCTTCAAGCACCGAGATGCGCTTCGCGCCCGACACCTTGCGAGCGCCGACCCATTTTGTCGCCCAGTTGAACAAGCACATTCCCTTCCGGGAAGCCATCTCCGCGCTGCACGACGTGGTGGTGGCCGACCAGCGCTACCAGCCGCCCGACAAGACCGCCTATCTGGCATGGCGCGCGCAGAACGAAGACCCGGCGCTGGCCGAACTGATCGACCGCAATGCGGACCTGCGCGCGCGCATGGCGCCGCTGAGCGAGGAACTGAAGGCACTGCGGGCGCAAAAGAGCATCATCCTCAAGCCCTTCGCCGCAGCCCAGGCCAAATACTTCGACTATATATACAAGGCCAATTTCGACGCCTGGGTGGTGCTCGACCCGGTGATCACGGTCCATCCCGACCGCGTGTTCTTCGAGTGCTTCAGCCGCGACGAATTGAGCTACGCCTCGCTCAGCTGCAGCCATAATGTGTTCGACCGCGTGGGCGACTTCGCCTGCGGCACCACCAATGTCGACTACTCCGAAGGGCTGTACGGCGAATTCCAGAAGATCCGCGACTATAAGACGACCCGTCTGGCGATCGATCCGAGCGGCTTCCAGGTCGCCACCGCTGGCGATCCATCGTTCAAGGAAGAGAAGATCGACGTGCCGGAAACCTGGGTGCGCGGCTTTCTGCAGGTGAGCAGCGCAATGAACCTGCCGGCGCGCAGGCTCGATCTGCATCCGATGGATGTGCATAATTTCTGCCATCTCCTGCGCCGCAAGAAGGAACGCGTCGGCCCGCGGTCGATCCGCTTCGTGCTCACGCCGGGTGAACCGATCCGCGCGCTGTTCGAGCCGTGGAACGATGAACTGGTATGCCGCCGCTCGATCTACCAGGGCAATGCGGCTGAAGAAATCCGCATCTGGGGGCGGCGCCGCCTGATGCTGCTCGAACGCCTGATCCCGGTGGCGCACAGCTTTACCGTGCACCTGATGGGCAGCGGCATGCCGAGCTTCTGGATTGCCAACCTGCCGGACATGCAGCTCACGCTCGGCCTGTCCGGCTGGACCGCCAACGACTGGGCGCGCGCCGGCCAGTTCGACCTGCTGGCGCCGCGCGGCGCCGTCGACGACGACAGCAAGACGCGCGTTTTTGCCGCGCTGGGACAGCGCTGGTTCGCCACCGCCGACCAGCTGGCGGCCGACACCGGCCTGACGCGCGCCATCGTCGAAAGCGCGCTCACCTTGTACACCCAGGCCGGACGTGTGATCTACGACCTGACGCAGGGTGTGTACCGCCTGCGCGAGCTGTCGCGCGAGCCGTTGCCGCTGGACGTGCTGCGCTTTGCCAGCGCGATCGAAGAAAAGGCGGCGACCCTGCTGGCCGTGCAAAGCCTGAGCGAACAGGCGAGCGAAGCGCAACCCGATGGCGGCCTGCGCCTGCGCGCGCGCAGCAAGGAGAATGGCCGGCCGTACCAGGTCATGCTGCGCCTCGATGCCGACCGGCGCATCGTCGACGGCAGTTGCGAGTGCAATCACTTCACCCAGAACCGCATGCACAAGGGGCCGTGCGTGCACATGCTCGCGCTGCGCATGGACCAGGCCAGGCGCGACGCCGCGCCTGGCGTGTAATGCGCGGCGTCGCACCTTCACTCAACCACGTATTCCAACCAATGCTTGAGGAGCCCGGAATTCACCTGTTATACTCGCATCAACAAGCACGGCGGGATGGCTCTTGCAAACCGGACGGCGGATCGCCGTCCACGTTGTCAGCTCTTCCCACGCGTCACTGGCACGCTCTTCACTGTGCCGTACCTGCACCAGTAGCGCGACACGGTTTGGCTTCCCTGAAGCCGATCAGCGCTACTGGTGCGGTACGGCGTCGAGTGGAGCGCTCCAGTCCTGCAGGCCCTTCGATGATTATCCTGCCGTGCTTGTGTAGTTTGCGTTTTCCCGACAGTGTTTTCCGTGGCGCTCCTTGCGAGACCAGGACACGATGACTTCCCCTACTCCCTCTCCCTCCGAACTGACGCGCGCGCAGTTGTACGAGCGCATACGCGCCAGCTCCAAAGAAGAAGTCGTGCTGACCGAGATGCAGCGCCTGGGCTTCTGGCCGGCCGACAGCGGTAAGCCGTCGGTTGAATCGGCACTGATCCGGCGCGAAGCGGAGCTGACGCAAGCCTTGCAGAGGCTGGGCAGCGAGCTGCATCACCTGCAAAATCCCGAGGCGGCGCTGCGCATGCTGCGCAAGGAGCGCATGGCCAAGGCCAAAGCGCGGCGCGAGGAAACGCGCCAGAAACGCGCATTGGTGCGCTTCGAGAAGGCGCAAGCGTGGCGCCAGCGGCGCGAACACGAAGTGCTGTACCTGGGCGCGGGCGTTTCGGGGGGGCTTAGTCGCGCCGACAGCGACGCCGGAAAACTGGCGGGGCTGGCCATGCCGGTGCTGCACAAGGCGGACGACCTGGCGCAGGCGATGGGCATCACGCTGTCGGAGCTGCGCTTCCTGGCGTTCGAACGGCGCGTCTCGCGCATCAGCCATTACCGGCGCTTCGCAATGCCCAAGAAAACCGGCGGCGAACGGATTATTTCGGCGCCGATGCCGCGCCTGAAACGCGCCCAGTACTGGGTGCTCGACAACGTGCTGGCGCGCGCGCCGCTGCATCAGGCGGCGCACGGCTTCGTGCCGGGCCGCTCGATCGTCAGCAACGCGGCGCCCCATGTCGGGCAGGCGGTGGTCATCAATCTGGACCTCAAGGATTTTTTCCCGTCGATCGGCATGCCGCGCATTAAAGGCGTGTTCGCACAGCTGGGCTACAGCGAGCAGCTGGCAACCGTCCTGGCGCTGCTGTGCACCGAAGCGCCGACCGACAAAGTGCGCATCGATGGCGAGAGATTTTTTGTCGCGCACGGATCGCGCGCGCTGCCGCAGGGCGCGCCGAGCAGCCCGGCGTTGACGAATATTTTGTGCCGGCGGCTCGATGCGCGTCTGCAGGCATGCGCGGCCAAGCTGGGTTTCAAGTACACGCGCTATGCGGACGACCTGACGTTTTCGGGCGATGCCGATGCGCGCAAGCTGGCCGGCAAGCTGCTGTGGCGCGCCAAGCAGATCGTCATCGACGAGGGTTTCACGCCGCATCCCGACAAACAGCATGTGATGCGCGACGCGCAGCGCCAGATGGTAACCGGGATCGTGGTCAATCAAAAGCCCTCGCTCGAACGCGAGACCCTGCGGCGTTTTCGCGCCACGCTGTTCCAGCTCGAAAAGGATGGGCCGGAGGGCAAGCAGTGGAACGGCAATACCAATGTCATCGATGCGCTGGAAGGCTATGCGCAGTTCATCCGCATGGTCGATCCGGTCAAGGGCTTGCCGCTACTGGTGCGCGTGCGCGCCGCGCGTGCACGATGGGGGGCGGCCGGCATCGACATGAAGCTGATGCAGTCGAAACGCAGCAGCGCGTTCCGGGCGCTGTCGGCCCAGGGCAAGGCGCCTTGGGACGGATGGTGGCAGGCCACGCTGGCATCGGCGCCGGTGCTGGAAAAAACCGCCGCGCAACTGGCGGTGGAGAAGAAGGAGCGCAAGGCGGCCGAGGCGCCGACGGTGCCACCAGCGCCCGTCAACATGAAAAAACCGGCGGCTGCACAGACTCCTGTTGCGACTCCTGCCGCGGCGGTTCATGCGCCGCCGGCAAGCGATGCCACGGCCAATCCGGCTCCTGGCGCCAAGCCGGATGGCGATAACAATTTTCAGGTGGCGATTGCAGTGCAGGTTGCGCTGATTTGCGCTTTCGCGCTGGCCACGCAGCGCGTGCTGCCGTCCGCCTGCATGGCCGTGATCGTGCTGCAATCGGCCATGTTGCGCAAGCCGCGCTGGGGCTGGTTCCTCTTTATTATCCTGATCTGGAGCGCGGTTACCCTGAAGTGGTAGGTCAGCCGCGTTTGCGCAGCACCACCGGCGGCGCTGGCGCTACCGGTTCCAGCTCCCCCGAGTTCGACACTTTGATCAGGTTTTCCCATTTTTTGATCGCGGGAGCCAGCATCCATGCGGGTTTCGGCCGATCAGTCGAAAAGTTCTTGTAATGGCACGTTTTATTAAATTTTATGCCGGTTGACATCCTTACGCTATGGTTTTAGAGTAGCGGCATGTTTATCAAGGTTACGACATCCGGCCCCAGGCGCTACGTCCAACTCGTCGAGGCATATCGCGACGCTGAGGGGCGCCCGAAGCAACGTACAGTTGCCACGCTCGGCCGCCTCGATCAACTCAATACCGATCTCGAATCGGTCATTTCTGGGCTGCTGCGCGTCACCGGCAAGACCATGCCAGAGGCCTTGCCGACACCTTCTCTTGCGTTCGAGCCGGCACGGGACTACGGCGACGTATGGGCGCTGACTGAGCTGTGGAATACGCTCGGCTTCGACCGCCTGCGCCAGATTTTCAAGCGCACGCGCCACAACATCGATGTCGAGGCGCTCATACGCGTGATGGTATTGAATCGCCTGTGCGATCCGGATTCGAAGGTCGGCGTACTGCGCTGGGTCGAGACCATTGCCTTGCCCGGCGTGATGGCCGAGACGATCGAGCACCAGCACTTGCTGCGGGCGATGGATGCGATGGTCGACCACAAGGACGAAGTCGATCAGGTTCTCGCGGGCCTGCTGCGCCCGCTGGTCGATCAAGATCTGGCCGTCGTGTTCTACGATATGACGACGATCCGCGCAGCCGGTCTGTCGCAGCAGAGCGACGATGTGCGCAAATTGGGCATGTCCAAGGAGGGCGTGATCGCACGCCAGGTGATGCTCGGGGTGGTGCAAACAGCCGAGGGCTTGCCCCTCTATCACGAAGTATTTGACGGCAACACCGCCGAGGTGACGACGCTCAAGCCGACGATTGAAAAGATCATTGCGCGCTTTCCCGTAAAGCGCGTTATCGCGGTGGCCGACCGCGGCTTGCTGTCGACCGACAATCTGGCAGAACTACAGGCAATTCAATTGCCCGGCGGCGGGGCGCTTGAGTTCATTCTGGCCGTGCCAGGTCGGCGCTACGCGGACTTCGTTGACCTGCTGGCCCCCTTCCATGCCGAGCATTGCGCCGACGTGAACAATGAGCTGATCGGCGAAGTGGCGTGGGGCAATCTGCGCCTGATCGTCGCCCACGATCCCGATGTGGCCGCGCAAACGTCCGCCAAGCGGGACAACCTCATCGAGGAGCTTGAGAAAAAAGCGGCGCAGTGGACCAGCACCCTCGACGGCCAGGATGGCGGCAAGCGCAAGCGCGGCCGCAAACTGTCGGACGGCGGCGCCCGCGCCCGCTTCTACCGGGAAGTGTGCGACGAACACCTGACACGCATCATTCAGGTCGACCTCAAGAGCGAGCTGTTCACCTACACCATCAACGAGCGCTCGCTCACGCACGCGCGCATGATGGACGGGAAATTGCTGCTCGTGACAAACACGAAGGACCTGGCGCCGGCCGAGGTTGTGCGACGCTACAAGTCGTTGGCTGATATCGAGCGCGGTTTCCGCATTCTCAAGTCCGAGATCGAGATCGGGCCGATCTACCATCGACTGCCTGATCGCATACGCGCACACGCCACGATCTGTTTCATCGCCCTGATCCTGTACCGCGTCATGCGCACGCGCTTGTACGCCAGCGCAGCGGGCATGTCGCCCGAGCGCGCGCTGGCCAAACTGCGCCGCATTCAGCACCATACTGTCGCCGTAAACGGCGCCCAGCCCGTTGCAGGGCTATCGAACATCAGCAAGGAGCATACCGAGATTCTGGCCGCTTTGGCCATCAAGAAACCGACGCTAAAAACGCAATTAACCCTTTTGTAATGGAGCGTTTGCTAGGCGCTGCCTTACAAATCAACTACTTACGCAATTAACTGTCGAACTCGGGAGCTCCGCAATAACGGCCGGTTTCAAAAACCGGGCGGCCATACGGGTTAGCAGATCACGCGTGGGCCATGTACGTCCAGCCAGCGGCTGAGTACGTCATGAAGAAGCGCCTGAACTGATTTTGCTGGCGTTTTCCGGAATCGGGCAGCGCCGTCGAAAATTAACTCAAAACGAAAAAAAACCCGCATGGCTTTCGCTCACACGGGTCTTTCTCTTATAACTAGCCTGACGATAACCTACTTTCACACTGGTTGCAGCACTATCATCGGCGTAAAATCGTTTCACGGTCCTGTTCGAGATGGGAAGGGGTGGTACCGATTTACTATGGTCATCAGGCATAACTTGTACAGCTTGGTGCTCCCGATCGGGCAGCACTAGCTTGAATCTGGAAGAAGTATCGTTTTATTGTATTACTTGGGTAGTGACTGTGCGTATCGCACAAAACACAACGCGCATTTCTTATCTCTGTACCTGCTAAGGTTATAGGGACAAGCCGTACGGGCAATTAGTATCAGTTAGCTTAATGCATTACTGCACTTCCACACCTGACCTATCAACGTCCTGGTCTCGAACGACCCTTTAAAGAGCTCAAGGCTCTGGGAAATCTCATCTCAAGGCAAGTTTCCCGCTTAGATGCTTTCAGCGGTTATCTCTTCCAGACTTAGCTACCCGGCAATGCCACTGGCGTGACAACCGGTACACCAGAGGTCTGTCCACTCCGGTCCTCTCGTACTAGGAGCAGCCCCCTTCAAATTTCCAACGCCCACGGCAGATAGGGACCAAACTGTCTCACGACGTTTTAAACCCAGCTCACGTACCACTTTAAATGGCGAACAGCCATACCCTTGGGACCGGCTACAGCCCCAGGATGTGATGAGCCGACATCGAGGTGCCAAACTCCCCCGTCGATATGAACTCTTGGGAGGAATCAGCCTGTTATCCCCAGAGTACCTTTTATCCGTTGAGCGATGGCCCTTCCATACAGAACCACCGGATCACTATGTCCTACTTTCGTACCTGCTCGACTTGTCAGTCTCGCAGTTAAGCACGCTTATGCCATTGCACTATCAACACGATGTCCGACCGTATCTAGCGTACCTTCGAACTCCTCCGTTACACTTTAGGAGGAGACCGCCCCAGTCAAACTGCCTACCATGCACTGTCCCCGATCCGGATAACGGACCAAGGTTAGAACCTCAAACAAACCAGGGTGGTATTTCAAGGATGGCTCCACGAAGACTGGCGTCCCCGCTTCAAAGCCTCCCACCTATCCTACACAGATTGGTTCAAAGTCCAATGCAAAGCTACAGTAAAGGTTCATGGGGTCTTTCCGTCTAGCCGCGGGTAGATTGCATCATCACAAACATTTCAACTTCGCTGAGTCTCGGGAGGAGACAGTGTGGCCATCGTTACGCCATTCGTGCAGGTCGGAACTTACCCGACAAGGAATTTCGCTACCTTAGGACCGTTATAGTTACGGCCGCCGTTTACTGGGACTTCAATCAAGAGCTTGCACCCCATCATTTAATCTTCCAGCACCGGGCAGGCGTCACACCCTATACGTCCACTTTCGTGTTTGCAGAGTGCTGTGTTTTTATTAAACAGTCGCAGCCACCAGTTTATTGCAACCCTTTCACCCTTCTGCAGTAAAGCAGTCAAGCTACCGGGGCGTACCTTTTCCCGAAGTTACGGTACCAATTTGCCGAGTTCCTTCTCCCGAGTTCTCTCAAGCGCCTTAGAATACTCATCTCGCCCACCTGTGTCGGTTTGCGGTACGGTCTCGTATGACTGAAGCTTAGAGGCTTTTCTTGGAACCACTTCCGATTGCTTCAGAACCTAAGTTCCTCGTCTCGACCCCTTGAATTGCGCGCCCGGATTTGCCTAAGCGCCTTCTATGAGTCAAAAACCAACACTTCCAACCGTTGGACAACCTTCCGCGATCCGTCCCCCCATCGCATCATACGACGGTGCAGGAATATTAACCTGCTTCCCATCAGCTACGCATCTCTGCCTCGCCTTAGGGGCCGACTCACCCTGCTCCGATGAACGTTGAACAGGAAACCTTGGGCTTACGGCGTGGGAGCTTTTCACTCCCATTATCGCTACTCATGTCAGCATTCGCACTTCTGATACCTCCAGCATCCTTTACAAGACACCTTCGCAGGCTTACAGAACGCTCTCCTACCATATATGCAAGCATATATCCGCAGCTTCGGTGACTGGCTTAGCCCCGTTACATCTTCCGCGCAGGACGACTCGATCAGTGAGCTATTACGCTTTCTTTAAATGATGGCTGCTTCTAAGCCAACATCCTGACTGTTTTAGCCTTCCCACTTCGTTTTCCACTTAGCCAATCTTTGGGACCTTAGCTGGCGGTCTGGGTTGTTTCCCTCTTGACGCCGGACGTTAGCACCCGACGTCTGTCTCCCAAGCTCGCACTCATCGGTATTCGGAGTTTGCAATGGTTTGGTAAGTCGCAATGACCCCCTAGCCATAACAGTGCTCTACCCCCGATGGTGATACTTGAGGCACTACCTAAATAGTTTTCGGAGAGAACCAGCTATTTCCAAGTTTGTTTAGCCTTTCACCCCTACCCACAGCTCATCCCCTAATTTTTCAACATTAGTGGGTTCGGACCTCCAGGGCGTGTTACCGCACCTTCATCCTGGCCATGAGTAGATCACTTGGTTTCGGGTCTACACCCAGCGACTGTCGCCCTATTCGGACTCGATTTCTCTACGGCTTCCCTATACGGTTAACCTTGCCACTGAATGTAAGTCGCTGACCCATTATACAAAAGGTACGCAGTCACGGAACAAGTCCGCTCCTACTGTTTGTATGCACACGGTTTCAGGATCTATTTCACTCCCCTTCCGGGGTTCTTTTCGCCTTTCCCTCACGGTACTGGTTCACTATCGGTCGATTACGAGTATTTAGCCTTGGAGGATGGTCCCCCCATATTCAGACAGGATTTCTCGTGTCCCGCCCTACTTGTCGCACGCTTAGTTCCACACATCGAATTTCGTATAAGGGGCTATCACCCTCTATGGCACCAATTTCCAGTGGTTTCTACTATCCGTCATGCTAAAACGTGCAGGCTCATCCCATTTCGCTCGCCACTACTTTGGGAATCTCGGTTGATTTATTTTCCTGCAGCTACTTAGATGTTTCAGTTCGCCGCGTTCGCTTTGCATACCTATGTATTCAGTATGCAATGACCTAAAAGGCCGGGTTTCCCCATTCGGAAATCTGCGGATCAAAGCTTGTTTGCTAGCTCCCCGCAGCTTATCGCAAGCTACTACGTCCTTCGTCGCCTGTAATCGCCAAGGCATCCACCATGTGCACTTATTCGCTTGTCCCTATAACGTTAGCCTCTGTTCCGGAGAACAAAGAGCGTTACAGAGATAAGAAAGTACAGCGTTGTTGCTTTGTTTTGATACATACAATCACTACCCATCGAACCGCCTGTCGGCGATTCGATTAAAACTTTACTTCTTCCAGATTGTTAAAGAACGAAACAGCTTTAATCTCTAAAAGACCAAACCTAAACCCAGTGGCTTACGTTTGTACTTTCAGAAGTTTGTAGAGTGGTGGAGGATGACGGGATCGAACCGACGACCCCCTGCTTGCAAAGCAGGTGCTCTCCCAGCTGAGCTAATCCCCCAAGGTATATCTAAAGACATAACTGGTAGGGCTGGTTGGACTCGAACCAACGACCCCCGCGTTATCAACACGGTGCTCTAACCAGCTGAGCTACAGCCCCGACTTGGACACTGCTACTGTTTCTTCTAATTTCAACAGTCGATAAGAGTGGACGCTCAATGAATTGGCTCTATAGCCAGTGCAACTCTAGAAAGGAGGTGATCCAGCCGCACCTTCCGATACGGCTACCTTGTTACGACTTCACCCCAGTCACGAATCCTACCGTGGTAAGCGCCCCCCTTGCGGTTAAGCTACCTACTTCTGGTAAAACCCGCTCCCATGGTGTGACGGGCGGTGTGTACAAGACCCGGGAACGTATTCACCGCGACATGCTGATCCGCGATTACTAGCGATTCCAACTTCATGTAGTCGAGTTGCAGACTACAATCCGGACTACGATACACTTTCTGGGATTAGCTCCCCCTCGCGGGTTGGCGGCCCTCTGTATGTACCATTGTATGACGTGTGAAGCCCTACCCATAAGGGCCATGAGGACTTGACGTCATCCCCACCTTCCTCCGGTTTGTCACCGGCAGTCTCATTAGAGTGCTCTTTCGTAGCAACTAATGACAAGGGTTGCGCTCGTTGCGGGACTTAACCCAACATCTCACGACACGAGCTGACGACAGCCATGCAGCACCTGTGTTACGGTTCTCTTTCGAGCACGCCTCGATCTCTCGTGGCTTCCGTACATGTCAAGGGTAGGTAAGGTTTTTCGCGTTGCATCGAATTAATCCACATCATCCACCGCTTGTGCGGGTCCCCGTCAATTCCTTTGAGTTTTAATCTTGCGACCGTACTCCCCAGGCGGTCTACTTCACGCGTTAGCTGCGTTACCAAGTTAATTAAAACCCGACAACTAGTAGACATCGTTTAGGGCGTGGACTACCAGGGTATCTAATCCTGTTTGCTCCCCACGCTTTCGTGCATGAGCGTCAATCTTGACCCAGGGGGCTGCCTTCGCCATCGGTGTTCCTCCACATCTCTACGCATTTCACTGCTACACGTGGAATTCTACCCCCCTCTGCCAGATTCTAGCCTTGCAGTCTCCATCGCAATTCCCAGGTTGAGCCCGGGGATTTCACGACAGACTTACAAAACCGCCTGCGCACGCTTTACGCCCAGTAATTCCGATTAACGCTTGCACCCTACGTATTACCGCGGCTGCTGGCACGTAGTTAGCCGGTGCTTATTCTTCAGGTACCGTCATTAGCAAGGGATATTAGCTCTCACCGTTTCTTCCCTGACAAAAGAGCTTTACAACCCGAAGGCCTTCTTCACTCACGCGGCATTGCTGGATCAGGCTTTCGCCCATTGTCCAAAATTCCCCACTGCTGCCTCCCGTAGGAGTCTGGACCGTGTCTCAGTTCCAGTGTGGCTGGTCGTCCTCTCAGACCAGCTACTGATCGATGCCTTGGTAGGCCTTTACCCCACCAACTAGCTAATCAGATATCGGCCGCTCCAGGAGCATGAGGTTCTTGCGAAGCCCCCACTTTCATCCTTAGATCGTATGCGGTATTAGCGTAACTTTCGCTACGTTATCCCCCACTCCAGGGTACGTTCCGATATATTACTCACCCGTTCGCCACTCGCCGCCAGGTTGCCCCGCGCTGCCGTTCGACTTGCATGTGTAAGGCATGCCGCCAGCGTTCAATCTGAGCCAGGATCAAACTCTTCAGTTCAATCTCTGTTTAATGTCCTTGCGGACAGATCGCTCACTCAAAATACTGACAGGCCACTTCTTGCGAAGCGCCTATATTTCTTTTTTGTGAACATTTGATAATTTAAGTATTCAACGTCGCTTACGCTTCGTTGGCACCTTCATCAAACGCCCACACTTATCGACTGTTAATTGTTAAAGAACTTATTCTGTACTACTTCTGCCGTTTGCTACGAAGCGTTGTGTTCGTTGCAGCAGAGAGGTGAGATTATGCAGCGTTTCGCGTTTCTCGTCAACCCCTTCTTTGCTACCGCGCCTCTTTCGAGGCGCCCCAACTGTCTGCTAACTACTTGATTTCGTTAACCCTTTCAGCGGGGAGGCGAACTATAGCAAAGCCTGCTGCAAACTGACAAGGACTCTTTTCACGCCGTCGCACGAACGGTACAGGTACTGCGCTGTTCGCCCTCTTCCAGCGTGATCGCCACAGGCAGAAAACGGCCGATGATTTCCGCATTGGTGATGGCATGCTGCGAGAGCACGTCCGCCGTGAAACTGCCGCCTCCAGCCAGCGCCATCGGCAGCATCAGCTGGTCCGCCAGGTGCTCGCCCACTGCCGCCTGGGAGGCTATGTAGCGGCGCGCTTCGTGCATGGCGTCCTTGGCGACGGTTTCGGCCCGAACCATTTTTTCACCAAAAGCGCAAAACACCTCGGTCGCATGCTCGTATTCAAGGGTGATCAGCAAAGCATTCCCCGGCCCCTGCTCGCCCGGCAATCCACGCATGCGCAGCTGATCGCCGGTCCAGTTCATTCCCAGGCCGACGCATTCCAGTTCGCGCAATGCAATCGACGCGGGCAAGCCTGCCACGATCCCTTCGGCATACCCCTCGACGCGCTCGCCGCGCTCCATCAGCGTCAACTGCTGCAATTGGGGGCACGGTGCGATTGTCGCCACAATGCAGCCGCCGCCGGCCGGATAAAAACCCGAGCGCAGCAGCTCGATATCGATATCGGCGCCCATCTTGCGCAGCAAAGGAATATAAGCGCGTTGCAGGAACTGCGCCGGCGGCGCCATCGGATTATGGGTGCCGCCGCTGATACGCACCGTCGACGGGCCGTCCGCATGCAGCAATGCCAGCATCACCGTCTGCAACACCAGCGTGCAGCTACCGGCCGAACCGATCGCGAACTGATAATCGCCGCCCTTGATCGCCTTGGGCGCGAAGACCAGCGTCTGCGAACCCAGTTCCGCCCCGGTGACGGTTGCGCCGCTGATCTGCGTGGCCGCCTGCACCGCGACCAGATGCTGGCGCAGCAACCCGGGCTTCTTGCGCCCGGCCCGGATATTCTTGATGCAAAACGCCTGCCCGGTAATCATGGACAAGGTCAGCGCGCTGCGCAGGATTTGTCCGCCGCCTTCGCCGACGGCGCCATCTAATTCAATCATCTTCAACTCTTCTTCTTATATATATAGTAACCAGCGAGTAACCAGCAGCGGCATCAACCTTTGACGCACACCACCTGCTTGAGGATATGGACAACCTCCACCAAGTCACGCTGGGCATGCATGACCGCGTCGATATCCTTGTACGCCATCGGAATCTCGTCAATCACATTGGCATCCTTGCGGCATTCCACGCCCTCGGTGGCCTTGATCTGGTCATCGAGCGTATAGCGGCGCTTCGCCTCCGTACGGCTCATGGTGCGGCCGGCACCGTGGCTGCAGCTGTTGAAGCTGTCCGGATTACCTTTTCCGCGCACGATGAAGCTCTTCGCCCCCATCGACCCCGGGATGATTCCCAGCTCGCCCGGACGGGCCGACACGGCGCCCTTACGGGTAATCAGCACATCTTTACCGAAGTGATGCTCCTTCTGCACATAATTATGGTGGCAGTTCACCGCTTCCACGTGCGTCTCGAACGGCTTGGTGATCACCGTACGTACCGCCGCGATCAGGTTCTGCATCATCACATCGCGATTGGTGCGCGCAAACTTCTGCGCCCAGCTGACCGCCTGGATATAGTCGTTATAGTGCTGCGTACCTTCGGCCAGATACGCCAGGTCCTGATCGGGCAGGTTGATGAAGTGGGTGCGCATATCCTTCTTGGCCAGCTCGATGAAGTGGGTACCGATGGCATTTCCCACGCCGCGCGAACCCGAATGCAGCATGAACCATACGAAACCTACCTCGTCCAGACACACTTCAACGAAGTGGTTACCGCTACCCAGGGTACCGAGGTGACGGTAGTTATTCGTGGTTTTCAGCTTCGGCGTTTTCAGGCAGATAGCGTCGAATTCATCCTTCAACTGGCCCCAGGCGACATCCACAGCCGCTGGCGGCGTATTCCACGAGCCTTCATCGCGGCCACGGAAGCCGCGCGTTTTCGGCGACATACCGTGCGGAATCGCGCGCTCGATGGCGCTACGCAGCGCGGACAGGTTATCCGGCAGGTCGTTCGCCGTCAGGGTGGTCTTGGCCGCCATCATTCCGCAACCGATATCCACGCCAACCGCCGCCGGGATCACCGCCCCGAGCGTCGGGATCACGCTACCGATGGTCGAACCTTTACCTAAGTGCACGTCCGGCATGACCGCAATATGCTTGTAAATGAAGGGCATCTTGGCGGTATTGGTCAGCTGCTTCTTGGCCACTTCTTCCACCGGCACGCCTTTGGTCCACATTTTGACATGGCGGCCATCTTCCACGTTCAGGACATCGTAATTTTCGTTTTTCATAATTTTTCTCAGTATAAAAAGTGATGACAAAGGTGATGAAATGTGAGCCAGGCACAAGACCGACCGGAGTCGAACCGGGTTTAGCTGAAGCACGCTTCAGCGCTCTTCCAATGTAATTTCATCTGCATTCATCGAAACAAGGGTGGCGACAATATCGCCCGGACATTTACTCTAACCAACTGAGCTACAGCCACTCGCGCAACCGCCCGGACTCGAACCGGGGACACAATGTAATCCGGACAGCATTCGCCCTAAAATAATTCCCGACAAGATCGGCAGGACACTTGTTGCCGGCATAACGCCAAAGCACAACATCGATGTAGTCCTTGCCCGCATTCGGGGTAAAACGATTGAGCACAATGCGACAAAAAATCCGATGCGAAGTAAATTTTGGAAGATGTATTCGCATCAAGCATTCGCACTGCACTCAAAACCTGTACAACAAATTCCCGACAAGGAGCGGCAAGACTTCTGGTTGTCGGACGCGAAGCCCTGGCAACCCTGGAATGTAGTCCTGCCTGCATTCGGGGTAAAACGATTGAGCACAGCGCGACAAGGAGTCGATGCGAAATGGAACATGGGAAAATGTATTCGCATCAGCATTCGCGCTGCACTCAAAACCCGTACTTCAACTTTCCTTACTCCAGCGCGATCGATTCGATCTCGCCCACCCAGTGCCCGGCGCCCAGCTGGCCGGCTGAAAACGCCGCGATGATCTTGAATACGTCGTCCGAAAAACCACCCACATTCAATACATCGACACGCTCCGCCGCCTGGCTGGTACTGTTCGGCGTGCAGTCGATGCACACCAGCCGCGCCGCCGGATTGCGCTCCTTGAACACCGCCCATTGCGCCATCGTCGCGGTGGCACCCGCACGCTGGTCGATCCACGATTCATTGTCGGACACGTATACCACCAGGTCGGCCATCACCTTCTGCTTGTTCATCTGCGCCAGAGGCGCACTGCAATTGGTACCGCCACCGCCTATCGCCGCCAGCTTCTGCGCATTGGTCATGACCGTATCGCGGGCATTCAAGTCGCACACCCGCACATAATTCTCGAACGGCAGCACCAGCGCATCCGGATTCTTGCGCAGCATGGCCGCGGCAATCAGCCCCGCCACATCGATACAGCGCACCGTCGAGGTAGCCGTTCCACGGAAACCCGACACCGGCGACTGCATCGATCCCGACACATCCGGGCAGATCACCACTTTGCCCTCGACCTTGGGCACATTGGCGAGCGACAGCTCCAGCGCATCCTGCAAGGCATCGCTGATGGCCCGCGGCACGTCGCTTGATGCCGCCGTATACGCCGACATCAACTGATAAGGAAACACGCCCGCCCGGGCAATCGCCTCCGGATCGCGCAGTTTGTCGGCGATGACTTCTATCATGCCGGGCAACTGGTACACGCCATTGCGTCCGAACGTATTCAGATTCATGCGCACCATGTGCCAGCCGCCCTGACGCGCAATCTGCGCCCACGCCTGCGCCGACAATGTCAGCGACGTCAGCATCTGAAACGGCACTTCCGGCACCGGCTGCGACTGGTCTGCCTTATAAGCCTCGAAAGCCTTGAGCGCATCCGGCAGCTCCTGCGCATTGAACGGCTTGCCGATCAACCAGGCGAAAAACGCTTCACGCCAGGCTTGCGACGGCTTCGGATGCACCATCTTCACCACATCGCCCAGCGAAGGCGCATTCCCGATCGACGCCGCCAGCAGCTCTTTTTCCGAAGCGCGGTTCAACCATTGCTGCACCAGCTTTTTCGGCCGGGTGCCCAGCGATTTACGGCCGGCCGCGCCGGAGCGGATGATCTGCACCACATTGCGCAGCATCTTGCCGTTATTGACGACCCGGCGAAACACCGGCGTCAATTCCGGCGCGCCCTTGGCGGCCAGCACGGCCGTCAGCAGCGCCGGCATATCCTTCATATAACCACGTTCGCGGCAGTAAATCGCCGTTTGCGCGATGAATCTGGTATCGACCTTTTCGCACAGCTCCATCACCGTCGCCAGCTGCGATTGCGCATTGACGTAGTACGTCGAATTGAGGCAACCGGTGGCCGCATACTGCGCCAGCTGGTGCCTCGGCGTCATGGTGTAAGCCGGAGCGCCTTCCGAATTAAGACCGTTGGCACGAGGGACAAAGATTCCCTTCAAGGTCTGGAACAACTGTGCGTTTGCCATTTTTACTTCCTCACTTATCTCGTTTGTATCTCCTCTATTGCAAATGCTGTGCCAGGTCTGCTGCCAGCCCAGCCACACCAGCGCAAGTCATTGATTTAAAAAAGATTATCAATTCACCAAACAAGAACACCAAGAAATGGACAAGCAGGCAACGCCGTGATAAATTATCCGATCAGATAAAACTTTATACGAATATGAAACAGAAACGCATCGTAGTCATCGGTTTCGTCGGCACCCAGCTCGACAGCGGCCAAGGCCCGGCCCGCTGGGAAAAGTGGCGTCCCAGCATCGCCATCACCCAGCACGAGGAATACATCGTCGACCGCTTCGAGATGCTCTTCAGCGGCAAATTCGGCCCGCTGGTGGACGCGGTCACGGCCGACATCGCCGCCGTCTCGCCCGAAACCACAGTCGTGCCGCACCACATTCCGATCAGCGACGCCTGGGATTTCGGCGAGGTCTACGGCGCCCTGTTCGACTTCGCCAAGACCTACCCCTTCGATCCGGATAACGAGGATTACTGGGTCCACATCACCACCGGCACCCACGTCGTGCAGATCTGCATGTTCCTGATGACCGAAGCGCGCTTCTTCCCCGGCCGCCTGCTGCAAAGCTCGCCGCCGCGGCGCCAGTCCAGCAAGGAGCCGGGCAGCTACGCGCTGATCGACCTCGACCTGTCGCGCTACGACCAGATCGCCCAGCGCTTTTCGCGCGAGCAAGCCGAAGGCGTGGCTTTCCTCAAGTCCGGCATCGCCACCCGCAACGCCCGTTTCAACACCATGATCGACGAGATCGAGCGCGTCGCCATCAAGTCGCGCGCACCCATGCTGCTGATGGGCCCGACCGGGGCAGGCAAATCGTTCCTCGCGCGCCGCGTGTACGAACTGAAGAAAACACGGCACCAGCTCGACGGCAAATTCATCGAGCTCAACTGCGCCACCCTTCACGGCGACGGCGCCGCGTCGACCCTGTTCGGCCACGTCAAAGGTTCCTTCACGGGCGCCGCCGCCGACCGCCCGGGCTTGCTGCGCAGCGCGCACAAGGGCTTGCTGTTCCTCGACGAAATCGGCGAACTGGGGCCCGATGAACAGGCAATGCTGCTCAAGGCCATCGAAGAAAAGCGCTTTCATCCGGTCGGCAGCGACAGCGAAGTGCAAAGCGACTTCCAGCTCATCGCCGGCACCAACCGCGATCTCGCCAGCGAAGTGGTGGCCGGGAGCTTCCGCGAAGACTTGTACGCCCGCATCAATTTGTGGACTTACGCCCTGCCCGGCCTGGTCGACCGGCCCGAAGACATCGAACCCAACCTGGTCTACCAGTTGAACCAGTTCAGCCAGGAGTACGGCCAGATGGTGCGCTTCAACAAGGAAGCGCGCGAGCGCTACATGCGCTTCGCGATGTCGCCCGAGGCGGTCTGGGCCGGCAACTTCCGTGACCTGTCGGCCTCGGTGACAAGGATGGCCACGCTGGCCGAAGCCGGCGGCATTTCGGACAGCATCGTCAGCGCCGAAGTGGCCAGATTGCAAAAACTGTGGCACCACTACACGCGCGCCCCAAGCGCGGCCGAGGTCAACCTGGCAGAACTGATGGGTGACGAGGCCGCCGCCGGCCTCGACCTGTTCGACGCCATGCAACTGGCCGCCGTGGTCAAGGTATGCCGCCATTCGGTCACCTTGTCGGACGCGGGGCGCAAGCTGTTTGCCGTCTCGCGCAGCGCCAAAAGCAAACCGAACGATGCCGACCGCCTGAAGAAATTCCTGGCGCGCTTTGCGCTCGAATGGGACCAGGTTTGCGGCAAATCGTAAAGCGAGCGCTCTGTCGGTATTGTCGAGGAAACAACACCTATCACTAAAAATGGTTGTATTGACGTCATTTTCTGCGGTATTCTGCATACATATGCTTATGGCATATTTAGCGCAATGCTAAGGCGTTATCGGGAGAGTCTGTCGGTTACAAGCTGGTCTTGTATGCCGACGGCGCCGAAGGAGCAACCGCCCCGGAATCTCTCAGGCAAAAGGACCGATAACCCATTTGAACTCTGAAGAGCCACCGGAAGTCGTCATCCGGTGCACCGAAGGAGCAAACCGGCCACGCATCGCGCGTTGCCGGTGAATCTCTCAGGTCCAGCACAGAGGGGGTAACCGACGCGCACCAGCGCGCGGACTCCCTATCTGACGTTTCTGGAACCCGGACGACACATGAAAACCATTGCAGTAATTGGCGGCGGCATCACCGGCGTCACGACCGCTTACGCCCTGGCGAAACGTGGCTTTGCCACGACGCTGCTGGAAAAACATCGCTACGCGGCGATGGAAACCTCGTTTGCCAACGGCGGCCAGCTGTCGGCCTCCAACGCGGAAGTGTGGAACCACCGCTCCACCATGCTCAAGGGCCTGAAGTGGATGTTCCGGCGCGACGCGCCGCTGCTGGTCAACCCCAAACCGAGCTGGCACAAGCTGTCGTGGTTCGCCGAATTTGCCGCCGCCATTCCCCACTACCGCCGCAACACGGTCGAAACGGCGCGCCTGGCGATTGCCGCGCGCGAGCACCTGTTTGCGTGGGCCGAGGCGGAGAACATCGACTTCGACGTCAAGCGCGAAGGCATCCTGCACATCTACCGCGACAAGGCCGGCTTCGAGCACGCCGCCACGGTCAGCAAGATGCTGGCCGCCGGCGGCCTCGCGCGCCGCGCGGTGACCCCAAGCGAAATGCGCGGCATCGAACCAACCCTGGCGGGCGACTACTACGGCGGCTTTTTCACCGACAGCGACGCCACCGGCGACATCCACAAATTCACCACCGGTCTTGCCGCCGCCGCCCGCCGCAACGGCGTGGACTGCCGCTATGGCATGCAGATCGGCGCCGTGCGCACCGACGGCCGCCACGCCCACGTCACTCTGGGCGACGGCGAGCGCACCCAGACCGAGACCTACGACGGCGTCGTCATCTGCGCCGGCACCGCCAGCCGCGCCCTGGCCGCGAGCCTGGGCGACCGGGTCAACATCTACCCGGTGAAAGGCTACTCGATCACGGTCAACCTGCCCGATGCCGCCAGCCAGGCCGCGGCGCCCACCGTCAGCCTGCTCGACGACGCCACCAAGCTGGTGACCAGCCGCCTGGGGACGGATCGCTTCCGCGTGGCCGGCACGGCCGAATTCAACGGCTTTAACCGCGACATCCGCGACGACCGGATTCGCCCTCTGATCGACTGGGTGCACGAATGCTTCCCGGGCGTGAACACGCGCAGCGTGATTCCGTGGGCCGGCTTGCGGCCAATGATGCCGACCATGCTGCCGCGCGTCGGCCGCGGCAAATCGCCCTGCGTCTTCTACAACACTGGGCACGGGCATCTGGGCTGGACCCTGTCGGCCGTCACCGCCGACATGATCGGCGACCTGATGCACCGTTCCCTCGATTTTCCAACGCACTGACGACGTGCGTTGACACTGGTGTCCGGCATGCGTGAATGCCCTTGTTGTTGCAGCACTCACCCCGTTTGGACAGGCGGGGTTCTTGTATCAATCTATGTGAGGAGAAGTCAATAATGCAAACAAAAATGCTCTCAGCCCGCACCATGCTCGCCGCCCTGCTGTGCGGCGCCAGCCTGGCCCTGGCCGGCGCGCCAGCAATGGCCCAGTCGGATGGAACCAGCACCTTTAAAGCGGTGCCAAAGCGCGCCGCCGCGGCGGCGCAAGCTGCGGCCCAACGCGACTTCGCCCAGTTCGTCACAGGCCAGCTGCAGACGCGTGGCACCAGCGGCACGCCGGTCGACTTCCCGCTTGAAATCAACGACATGCATGATCTGAAGGACGCGAAAATCGGCTACGGCTTCCCGGTTTACACGATCGATCCGAAAGAACTGCTGGCAGGGCGCGGCAGCATGAAGCAGATGGCCAAGGCCACCGGCCAGTGGCGCTTCGTGATTCTGCTGAACCAGCGTCCGATCGGCATGGCGACGGTAGAGCTCAACAACGGAAACTACGAAACGGTCGCCTATGGCGCCGCCGTGCTGGCCAAGGATGTGGATGCCTCGATGGGCTACTACGGCGACGCGGAGCGCAGCAATGTGCGCTTCGTGCGCATCTACCAGGCGCGCTCGGACCTGCTCGAAGTGGTTGGCCGCGAAGATGGCCGCACCCGCTACGCGCCACTGCATTCGGCGCGCGAATCGCTGCTGATGCAGCAGCGTTCCGTCAAGGAAGGCAAGGCCAGCGAAGCGCTGATGGAAGAGGCAGACATCCTGCAGCCGCTGCGCAGCGTGGTCAAGCAAACCATGGACGCCTCGAAGTAAGCCCGGCATCGGCTACACCATCCTTAGAACGAATCAGGAGATAACATGAATACAAATATCAAAAAGCTCGTCGTCGGTGCTTCGCTTTTACTGGCGCTGCCAGCAGCCATGGCACAATGGCGCACGCTCGCCGTTCCGCTGACGACCCAGGAACACAGCCAGTGGTGCTGGTCCGCCTCGAGCAAGGCGATCCTGAACTTCTACAAGAAGACACCGAGCCAGTGCCAGATCGTGAACTGGGCGTTCGGGTTGAACTACGCCTGCGGGAACACCTACTTCAACTGGAACAGCTACGCCAACCAGCCGAACAATATGTACGGCTCCAACGGTAGCGTGCAAAACATCCTGAAAGCATGGGGCGTGGCAAACGGCGCGTACAGCGTGGCGTCGTCGTGGAGCAGCGTGGTGTATGACATCAACGCCAACCGCCCATTCGTGATCCGCTACGGTTGGAGCAACGGCGGCGGCCACATCATGGTGGGGCGCGGCTACGCGACGACCAATGGCGTGAACTACGTGTACATCATGGACCCGTGGCCGGGTGAAGGGCAGACCTACCGCACCTACAACTCCGCCGTATCGGCATCCGATCACCGCTGGACGCATACCCAGCGCATGAGCATCAACGGGCCGATCTAACCGGTCTGCATTGCAAAACCGGGGCTCAGGTGCCCCGGTTTTTTTGCAAGTATCTCCATCCACAAGTGCTTGACCCTCTCGCTACGTGACGGTTTACCATCTTGAAAATGGAGAAACCGGCATGCTACTGAAAATAGGACAACTGGCACGGCGCAGCGGCTTGAGCGTGCGCGCCCTGCGCCATTACGACGATATCGCCTTGCTGACACCGTCGGCCCGGTCCGACAACGGCTACCGCCTGTACGATAGTGCGGACGTCGCCCGCCTGTATCGCATCCAGGCGCTGCGCCGTCTCGACCTGTCGCTGACGCAAATCCAGGCCATGCTGGCCGATGGCGGCGCCAGCCTGCCCCAAGTGGTGGAGCAGCAGATCGCGTCGCTCGAACGCCAGATCGCACAAGCATCGGCCCTGCACGGCCATTTGCGCGACTTGCAGGCGCAGCTCGCCGAACGTCATGAACCATCGATGGACAACTGGCTGGCCGCCCTCGAACGCATGGCCGCCAGCGCGCGCTATTTCACCGACGCCGAACTGCACACACTGACAACGCGGCGCCAGCAACGCAACGGCGGCAACGCGCACTTGACCTCCACGCTGCACGATCTCATGGGCCGGGGTGTTAAACCGGACAGTCTTGAAGCGGGCGCGCTCGCGCAATGCTGGATCGCCGCCCTGCTCGACGACGTGGGCGGCGACGAGGCCATGCTGATGAAGCTCTACGCCATGAACTGGAACGAACCCACCCTGCATATGCTCAGTGGCGTCGACCGCACGGCGATGCAGTTCATCTCGCACGCCATGGCGCACCGGCGCCTGGCCATCTACGCCGCCTACTGCAGCGAAGCCGAAATGGTTCTGCTGCGCCAGCACTACGTCAAGCAAACCGACGCCTGGCCCATTCTCATCTGCGCCGTGCGCGAGCACCTGGCACAAGACACGCCGCCCGACAGCGCCGACGTGCAAGCGCTGGCACGCCAGTGGCAGGCGCTGTCGCTGGCCAAGGCGGCGGGCGACCCCGCGCTCCAGGCCAAACTGCGTCACGCCTTCGAGCAGGAGTCCGAACTGCGCATCGGTTCCGGCATCGATGCGCCGCTGATCGCTTATGTCCGCGCTGCCGTGCAAAGTCTCTGAACTCACCAAGGAATCACCATGTCAGGCCATTTCTTTAGCGGGAACTACGCTCCCCTGGACACCGAATGCGACATCGACGCCCTGCCGGTCCATGGCGCGCTGCCGCCGCAACTGCGCGGTGCGCTCTACCGCGTCGGACCGAACCCCCGGTTCGCGCCGCGCGACGACCGCTATCACTGGTTCTCCGGCGACGGCATGGTGCACGCCTTCTTCATCGGCGATGGCAAGGTCGCCTATGCCAACCGCTGGGCGCGTACGCCGAAATGGCAGCTCGAAGACAATGCCGGCCGCGCCCTGTTCGGCACCTTCGGCAACCCGGCCACCAGCGACCCGTCGGTCCACGGCAAAAACAGCGGCACCGCCAATACCAGCATGGTGTGGCACGGCGGGCGCCTGTTTGCGCTGGAAGAGTCGCACCAGCCGTTTGAAATCGATCCGCACACGCTGGCGTCAAAGGGACACCAGGATTTCGGCGGCGCCGTGGACAAGCGCTTTACCGCGCATCCCAAGGCCGATCCGGCCACGGGCGAGCTGCACTTCTTCGCCTACCTGCCCGACAGCCCGGATGAACCCAACATGCTGTACGGCGTCCTTGATGCCCGCTGCAAGGTAAGCACGCTCGAACCCTTCCGCGCGCCTTACGCGAGCATGATGCACGACTTCATGCTGACCGAACGCCACGTGCTGTTTCCGGTCACGCCACTGACCATCAGCGTGGAACGCGCCATGAAAGGACTGCCCCTGTTTGCGTGGGAAGCGGACAAGCGCAGCTACGTCGGCATCGGCATGCGCGGGCAGCCGATGGACACGCTGCGCTGGTTCGCCAGCGATGCCTGCCACGTATTCCATGTGATGAACGCCTGGGACGATGGCGGCCGCATCGTGGCCTACGTGATGGAGTCGGATACCGCACCGGGCATGCCCAACGCCGACGGCTCCCGGGGCAACCCGGCCGGGATGGCAGCGCGTCTTTGCCGCTGGACGTTCGATCTGGAGAGCGATGGCGACGGCTTCGAGCGCACCATCCTCGACGACCTGGCGGCGGAATTTCCGCGCATCGACGAGCGCTACACCGGGCGCCGCAACCGCGTCGGTTTTTACTGCTGCCACAGCGAGCAACGCGTCAGGAATGGGGCCGAAAGTGTGCTGTACGACTCGCTGGCCTGCTTCGACTTTGCGTCGGGCACGCGCCAGCTATACACACTGCCGGCCGGCGATGTCATCTCCGAACCGGTATTCGTCGCGCGCTCGGCGCAGTCGCCCGAAGGCGACGGCTGGCTGCTGGCGGTCGCGTGGCGCGCACAGGAAGGCCGCAGCGACCTGCTGGTGATCGACGCCACGGACGTGGCGGCCGGCCCCGTCGCAACGGTATGCCTGCCGTACCGGATACCGTTCGGCTTTCACGGCAGCTGGCGCGCCAGAGACTGATTTACAGGCCGTCGAAGTTGGCCGGACGCTTGGCCAGGAACGCCTGCATGCCTTCCTTCTGCGCCGGCGTGCCGAAAGCCGCGTGGAAGTAGCGGCGCTCGTAGCGCACGCCTTCGGTCAGCGTGGTCTCGAACGCGCGGTTGACGCTGTCCTTGATCGCCATCGCCACCGTTACCGACATCGAGGCGATCGTGGTGGCCGCGGCCAGCGCTTCTTCCATCACCTTGTCCGCCGCAACCACGCGCGACACCAAACCGGTGCGCTCCGCTTCGGCCGCATCGATCATGCGCGCCGTCAGCAGCATGTCCATGGCCTTGGCCTTGCCGATGGTGCGCGGCAGGCGCTGCGTGCCGCCGGCGCCCGGGGTGACGCCGACCTTGATTTCAGGCTGGCCGAATTTGGCGGTGTCCGCCGCGATCAGGAAATCGCACATCATGGCCAGCTCGCAGCCGCCGCCCAGGCAAAAGCCCTGCACCACGCCGATGACGGGTTTGCGCACATTGAGGATGTGTTCCCAGTTGCGGCCGATGTAGTTGCCGCCGTAGGTGTCGCCGTAGTCGTAGTCGACCATCGCCGCAATGTCGGCGCCGGCGGCAAAGGCTTTTTCGCTGCCGGTCAGGATGATGCAGCCGATACTGCTGTCGGCGTCGAACTTGTACAGCGCGTCGCCCAGTTCGTCCATCATGTTGTCGTTCAGCGCGTTGAGCGCCTTGGGACGGTTCAGGCGAATCACGGCTACTTTGCCGTGGGTCGCGATCAGCAGGTCTGCATAGTTCATGGAATCCTCATTAAAAAAAGCGTGGGGTAATGTGCGATTGTAGCCAATCCTTGGCTGCGTCAGGGTTTGGGCAGCAGCACCCAGAGCTGGCCGCGCTGCTTCATGCGGCCGGCATTTTCCATCGCCTCGTAGCCGAAGCCGAAAAAAAAGTCGGCCCGCACCGCGCCGCGAATGGCGCCGCCGGTATCCTGCCCCATCACCAGGCGCTGCATCGGCACGTCGCTGCCCGATTCGGTCGTGGCCAGGTAAATCGGCGCGCCGAGCGGTAACAACGTGGGGTCGATCGCGACCGAACGCGCCGGCGTCAATGCCACGCCCAGCGCGCCCTTTGGCCCGACCGACGGATCGGGCAGGCGCTCTTCGCGGAAGAAAATGAAGCTCGGGTTGGCGTTGAACAGTTCCTGGCGCCGCTCGGGGTGGGCGGCGATCCATGCCTTGATGCCCTGCGCGGTAGCTTCCGCCGATGTCAGTTCGCCCTGTTCGATCAGCCAGCGCCCGATCGCCTTGTATGGATGGCCGTTCTGGTCGGCGTAGGCCACGCGCACGGTTTCGCCGCTGTCGGCCAGCTTGACCCGGCCCGAACCCTGCACCTCCAGGAAGAACGCTTCGACCGGATCGTCCACCCACAGCAGCTCCTTGCCGCTAACGTCGGCCCGTTCGATCTCGGCCCGGCTGCCGTACGGGACCACCTTCTTGCCGACCAGCCGCCCGCGCACACGTTTGTTTTTCAGCTCCGGGTAGACGCTGGCCAGGTCAATCGTCAGCAGGTCGTCCGGGACCCGGTACAGGGGCGTCTGGAAGGCGCCGCCGCGTTTGCGGGCGCCGCGCAGCAGGGGCTCGTAGTAGCCGGTGATCAGGCCCGTGTCGGCGCCGTCCGCCGCGCGCACCTGGTTCGGCACGAAGTGCGTTTCAAAATAACCGCGAATGGCCGCGCCATCCTTGGCATCGACCGTGCGCGCGGCGCCGCACGCGGTTTTCCATTCGGCCTTGCGCACCAACACCCCGCACGAGGTCATGAAGGCCGGCCACGCCTGGCGCAAGTCGTCGCGCTCCCAGCCGGGCAGCGCGCCAAAGGTCGATGGCGTCATCAGCGGCACCGGTTCGGCCTTCACGGGTGGCGCCACCGGTGGCTCGGCCGGCGGCGGTATCTGCATCACCGGCGGCGGCATGACGACCGGCGGCGGCGCCGGCCGCGGTTCAGGCGTGGTGCATGCCGCGAGGGCCAGCGCGACGGCGCCGGCCGAAACGAGTAAACTGCTACGTGTTGAAGACATGGGAGTCGATATGTGGGTATTAATGCTAGAAGCAGGCGTGGCGCTGTTCCTGCTGGTGTTTATCGTGTGGTGGACGATGTATTCGGGACAGAAGCCGACCAATAACAGTCAGGAGCTGAACGCGCCGGAGAAGAAAAAGGAACTGCCCGACGACACCGCCCACTGATCGCGGATATCAGTGCAGGGTGCGTGGCAGCGACAGCACGAATTCGGGAATCTTGGTCTCGAACTGATGGCCATCTTCGGCCACGCAGAAGTATTCGCCGGTCATCGAGCCTTGCGCGGTGGCGAGCTGGGTGCCGCTGGTGTATTCAAACTGTTCGCCCGGCTGCAGCAACGGCTGGTGACCGACCACGCCCAGGCCGCGCACTTCATCAACGTGGTTGTTCGCATCGGTGATCACCCAGTGCCGCGAAATGAGCTGCGCGCCGACGGTGCCGGTGTTTTTGATCGTGATCGAATACGTGAACACGTAATTGCTTCGGCTCGGATCGGACTGCTCCGGCAGGTACTGGGTCCTGACAGTAACAGTAAATTCGTAAGCGGCCATCTTGATTCCTTGATTGAGACTGTAAAAGTTGCCCGAGTGAATTTTCAGGCGCCGGCCCGACGAGGGCCGGCGGGGCATCATACATTGCACCGCAAAATCGGCCTCGCTGCAAGGGCGCTCCGTGGGACAGCGTAAAATAGCGCATCTTCATTCACCGCAAGCTCCTTGCCAGCCGCCATGACCACTTTCCGCATCGCTCCCAGCATTTTGTCCGCCGATTTCGCCCGCCTGGGCGAGGAAGTCCGCAATGTTGTCGCCTCGGGCGCCGACATCATTCACTTCGACGTCATGGACAACCATTATGTTCCCAACCTGACCATCGGCCCGCTGGTGTGCCAGGCGATCCGCCCGCACGTGCAGGTGCCGATCGACGTGCACCTGATGGTCAAGCCGGTCGACCGCCTGATCCCGGACTTCGCCAAGGCTGGCGCGAACATCATCACCTTTCACCCGGAAGCGTCCGAGCATATCGACCGTTCGCTCCAGCTGATTCGCGATAACGGCTGCAAGGCCGGCCTGGTATTCAATCCCGGCACACCGCTGCACTTCCTCGACCATGTGATGGACAAGATCGACATGATCCTGATCATGTCGGTCAATCCGGGCTTCGGCGGCCAGTCCTTCATTCCGGAAGCGCTGAAGAAAATCGCGCTGGCGCGCCGCATGATCGACGACTCCGGCCGCGACATCCTGCTCGAAGTCGACGGCGGCATCAAGATCGACAATATCGCCGCCGCCGCGGCTGCCGGCGCGGATACCTTCGTGGCCGGTTCGGCGATTTTCGGCCAGCCGGACTACAAGGCCGTCATCGACGCCATGCGCGTGGAGCTGGCCAAGGTCGGTCCACAGGGCCGCGCGTAAAGCGCCGCGATGCCGTATTTCGACCTTCGCCTCGGATTTGGGCCGTCGTTCCATCGGGGCGGTTCTATTCGGGTCGAGGGCGACGTTACCGGCATTGCCACATTCGAAGCCCATCCCACAGGACTTCTTCCGGGCTTGGTCTTCACGCTGCCGGTGGACGCGCGCGTCATGGCGGCCATTCATGCTTGTTGTTCGGCCATGCTGGCAGATTGGGATGACCGGTGGAGCGAATCTGGCTGCGATGGCATGCGCATTGGGGGTACATTCGCTTCGACCGGCGTTCAGCCGCGGCATTTTTCGCTGTGGAGTCCCGATCCAGGCAGCGCAGCGCACGCGATGCTCCGTGCTGTATTCGACTGCTTCCCTCCCGAGCGCTGCGGCGGAGTCGCCGAGGAACAGCTCGAGATCATCCGCAGCTACCTCGACTTGCAGTCGCCCGTGACCTTGTACGACGAAGTTCCCCTGCGCCTTCGCCTTGCGCCGCGGGCGCATCGAAACGACGCGAACGACATCGAAACGCGGGTAGGCGCCCTGTCCGATCACTGCAACTTGATCGTCGATTTATCGGGCTTCGAGGGCCCTCGCAGGGGTCTGGCGCAGATCCTCCCTATGGATCTGCTCCTGAAACGAAGCCGAGCCGTCCATTGGATAGTGCAAAGCACCGATGCCGATGCGCTGATTGGTCACGGTGTTGACCCGTCGGCGATCAAGACCATCAAGCGTGCGCCAATCTCTTACACGGGTCATCCCATGGTGCTTGGCGACGTTGTCGTTTCGTCCCCCGAATTGATCTCCCTTGCTCAAAAGGGGACAAGGCTCGCGCTGGTCAGCGCTTTCAGGAAAGCATATCCACTGACAGTTCTGGAAGGGGCCAAGGCGGCTGCGGAACTGGTCCACATCATGAAAACCTATCCGTTTCAATCCGATCGATTCAGTAACGATATTTCCTGATTCGCCGCTGGCCATCACGGCACCGGTCGACGCAGGGAAACTACCTTGACGCTGTCACCTCCGCCAATTGAAATCCACTGCCCCGACGTTTCTGGATCAGAGAAAACGGATCGATTATCGCGCGCGCACATCGTAGACGAGAAATACGCCGAAAAGGACCGGTTCTACTGGCTTTCGTTTTCAGTATGAGCAACCCCGCTGCCTGATCAATCGTATGAATCCATCAGCTTGATCGGTGCGACAGCGCAGCTTTCCGGTCAAATTGGCGAATTTACAACGTCGCACAGGCCAATAGCACACGCCAATTGATGAATTGCCTGTTTCAGCTCATACTCGCTGCCTGTATTTATATTCTTGCATATTTGCAATAAAAATTGACGAAGGGATCGCTTTAAAATGAATAAAATCTCGCTCTGCTGCATTCTGGCGCTTGCCTTTTTGAACACAGCCTCAGCGGCGGAAGATGTGGCACCAACATCCGACCCGAGCAATTTCTGCTTTTTCGCCAGCGTGCCGCCTGCGGAGTTTCCGTACAAGGTAATCAGGAAAGTCAAAGCGGCCAAGGGCACGTATGGCAGCGTCTCGGAGCTGGTCGAGGAACTGTCCGAACGCGCCAAAGCGAGAGGTGGGGACGCCATCATTAACTATAACGGTTCGCAACGGTTTGGCTTCTTCCCATGGCGTGTCGTACGCCCCGTCGCTCGCGGCGAGGCGATCAAGTGGACCGGTGCTGCACCCGATTGCGAAAAAGCCGGCGGATCGACGCTCATGACAATCCTGCGCACCAATCAGGCACCGGGCCGATCCGGTCAACCAGCCGAACCGGCTGAACCCGAAACACCAGCGACCGAGTCCGAGACACAAGCGGATGAGTAAGCGCGCACCGTCGCTGCCTGAAGCGACGCCAGGTCGTGCACTCAAGTGCACACCGCATCGGCGCTGATGCACCGATGCGCCGATCAACGGCGGTGTTGAACCGTTAACGATCAAGACAATCGAACGGGTATGTGTGGCACGGCTGCGCGGACTACGACCTGGGAAGGCACCAGCTCGATAAACGGGAGCAGAAGATAATCAGGCAGGCGATTTACAAAGCCGATCGGCTTGCCGACACGTTCCCTCCGTATTTGGCCGCATGGACGCGGGCGACGTCACAGGTCAACCAGGAAATCATGCTGACGGCGTCCACTCCGGCGCCTCATCATCCGCTTGGCACAGGGAAGAGCGCCCGGCCCTCCCCGGCCTATGCTTCAACGGCTGAAACGCGGCGCAAACGTTTCCAGTTCCACCCTGGCGGCATTCGTCACGAACGAGATCGCATGGTAATTTCCGGTCAGCGCGATGATTTCAAGGATCTGCGCTGACGAATAATGCCGCGCCAATTCATCCCATAGCCCGTCGGAGATGGTGGACGAGTCGTGCAGTTCGTCCACCGCCTTTAAAAGCAATCCCTCGTGCGCGGGCAAGGCACTATGTTCAGGATCGCTGCCAAGCGTTGCCGCCACGTCGGTGGTGCTCAATGCCGCCCGCTCCGCGAACAACGCGACGTGCACACCCCATTCATATTCGGAACCACAGCGCGCACAGGTACGCAAAATAATCAGTTCCCGTGCACGCAGATCGATTGATCCCTGGTCGAGCAGATTTCCCGCAAACATGCGCTGTAACACGCGCGGGTTGTGCGCCTGCGTTCTGAATAATTTCAGCGGTTCCATGCCCGGTGGCAGGAATCGCTTGAATGTCTCGGCAACCGCATCTTCATACGGGGCTTCAAGCGGAACAATTCTGGTGGTCGACATGCCGGTCTCCTTGGGTACGAGTGGTAAAATCACTCGAATGCTACGGATAGTGTAGCACTATGCTACGTTTAACGTAGCAAAAAAAAGGAGAAGTGATGACTGTTCCAAAACCGGGTCGACCGGTACGCGGCTCGCACACGGGGCGGCCGATCATGGCCTTGCTCGATTTGCTTGGCCGGCGCTGGGTAATGCGCATCATCTGGGAGCTGCGCGATACGCCGCTGACGTTCCGTCAATTGCGTGAGTGCTGCGACGATATGTCGCCGACGGTGCTCAATCTGCGCCTGCGAGAACTTCGCGAAACCGGCATCCTCGACACTGCGGAATCCGGCGGCTACACCTTAAGCCCGAGCGGAGCGAGCTTGTTGAAAGCCATGATGCCTTTGCTGCGATGGTCTGACGACTGGCACAAGATGCTCATCTCGAAAGAAGCGGATGCATCCGAATAATCACCCGGATTGGCAACCCGCTCCAATGACAGGAAGATCGACCGACACCGCTACGCTCAGCTCCGATAAAATGTTCCAATCCTGACCGTCCCTATTCCCCGATGACCAATTTTATCCAGTCGATCCACGCCCCGATTCGCGCGGCCATCATCGATCTCGATGGCACCATGCTCGATACCCTGCCCGACTTCCATGTCGCCATCAACGCCATGCGCGGACAATTCGGCTACGCGCCGATCGCGCACGAGCAGATCGCGCTGATGATCGGCAAAGGCTCCGAAAACCTGATCCGCGCCGTGCTCGCGCTGGAACACGACGCCACCGGTGTCGAACAGCGCTTCGACGAGGCCATGGCGCTCTACCAGCGGCACTACCTGGCGATCAACGGCGACCATAGCCTGCTGTACGACGGCGTGCTCGACGGGCTCGACGCCATGAAAGCCGACGGCCTGCGCCTGGCCTGCGTGACCAACAAGCCAATCGCCTTTGCTACGCCGCTGCTGGCGCAAAAAGGCCTGGCGGAGTATTTCGAAATTGTGTACGGCGGCGACTCGCTGCCACGCAAAAAACCGGACCCGATGCCGCTGCTGCAGGTGTGCGCCGACTTCGATCTGGCGCCGTCGCAGGTGGTGGCGATCGGCGACTCGTCCAACGACGCCGAGGCCGCTCGTCGAGCTGGATGCTTTGTGTTGACGGTACCGTATGGTTATAACCACGGGCAGGCTATACACGAAACAGATTCCGATGGTATAGTTACCTCACTTGTAGAAGCGGCAACCCTGATTCGTTCCCACAACCACAACACATACTAACCTTCCATCACATATGTTTTTCATCAAAAAACACAATGTCACCCAAACCGGCTCGATTGAGGCCTGGCTTTGGCGACGCTGGCAATCCTGGGCTAAGTAACCCTGTAGTGATTGCTGTCGGCTGCCCCTGTGCGCCGGCAGGTTTTTTGAAACCCACCGCCCGCGGATGCGCCATGGCGGCATGGAGAAAAGCATGACCGAACTCGAATTCAAATCGTTGGCCAACGAAGGCTTCAACCGTATCCCATTGATCTCGGAAGCCTTCGCCGATCTCGAAACGCCTCTCACGCTGTACCTCAAGCTGGCCCAGACCCAGAACGTCAGCAAGAACACCTTCCTGCTCGAATCGGTGGTCGGCGGCGAGCGTTTCGGGCGCTACTCCTTCATCGGCCTGCCCGCATCGACGGTGCTGCGCACCTTCGGCACGCGCACCGAGATCGTCAAGAACGGCGAGGTGATCGAAACCCACGACGGCAATCCGCTCGACTTCATCGAACAGTACCAGGCGCGCTTTAAAGTGGCGCTGCGTCCGGGCCTGCCGCGTTTTTGCGGCGGCCTGGCTGGCTACTTCGGCTACGACACCGTGCGCCACATCGAGCGCAAGCTGGCCGATACCCAGCCCAAGGACGACCTGGGCCTGCCCGACATCCAGCTGATGGTGACCGAGGAACTGGCGGTCATCGACAACCTGTCGGGCAAGCTGTATCTGATCGTGTATGCCGACACCACGCAGCCGGAAGCGTATTCCAAGGCGCGCCAGCGCCTGAAGGACCTGCGCATGATGCTGCGCCGTGGCGTCGACGCGCCGGTGACATCGAGCTCGGTGCGTACCGAAGCGGTGCGCGACTTCAGCAAAGAGGATTACCTCAAGGCGGTGGCCCGTGCCCACGAATACGTGATGGCCGGTGACCTGATGCAGGTGCAGATCGGCCAGCGTATCCGCAAGCCCTACGTGGACAACCCGCTGACCCTGTACCGCGCGTTGCGCTCCCTGAATCCGTCCCCGTACATGTACTTCTATAATTTCGGCGACATGCAGATCGTCGGCGCTTCGCCAGAGATTTTAGTGCGCAACGAAACCGCGGCCGACGGCACCAAAAAAGTCACGCTGCGCCCGATCGCCGGCACCCGCCCACGTGGCGCCACGCCGGAACGCGACGCCGAACTGTCGAAGGAACTGCTGGCCGACCCGAAAGAGATCGCAGAACACGTCATGCTGATCGACCTGGCGCGCAATGACCTGGGCCGCATCTCCGAAACCGGCAGCGTCAAGGTCACCGAGCGCATGGTCGTGGAAAAATACTCGCATGTGCAGCACATCGTCTCGAACGTCGAAGGTACTTTGAAGAGCGGCATGTCCAACCTGGACGTGCTGCGCGCGACCTTCCCGGCCGGCACCCTGACCGGCGCGCCCAAAGTGCGCGCCATGGAAGTGATCGACGAACTCGAACCGACCAAGCGCGGCATCTACGGCGGCGCCTGCGGCTACCTGTCCTTTGGCGGCGAAATGGACGTGGCGATCGCGATCCGCACCGGCGTGATCAAGGACGGCATGCTGTACGTGCAGGCCGCCGCCGGCATCGTGGCCGATTCGATCCCCGAAATGGAATGGCAGGAAACCGAAAACAAGGCGCGTGCGGTCCTGCGCGCAGCCGAGCAAGTGCAAGACGGCCTGGATGGGGAGATCTGAGATGCTGCTGATGATCGATAACTACGACTCGTTCACCTACAACCTGGTGCAGTATTTCGGTGAGCTGGGCGAGGAAGTTGCTACCTTCCGCAACGACGAAATCACGATCGACGAGATCAGCGCGATGCAGCCGGACCGCATCTGCATCTCGCCCGGTCCCAAGACACCGGCCGAAGCCGGGATCTCGGTTTCCATCCTGGAGCAGTTCAAGGGCAAGCTGCCGATCCTCGGCGTATGCCTCGGCCATCAGGCCATCGGCGCCGCGTTCGGCGGCAAGGTGATTCGCGCCAAGCAGGTCATGCATGGCAAAACTTCATTGATTGCGCACACCGGCGTGGGCGTGTTCAAGAATCTTCCGAGTCCGTTTACGGTCATCCGCTACCACTCGCTGGCGATCGAGCGCTCGTCGCTCCCAGCCTGCCTTGAGGTGACGGCATGGACCGATGACGGCGAGATCATGGGCGTGCGGCACAGGGAGTTCGATATCGAGGGTGTGCAGTTTCACCCCGAATCGATCCTGTCCGAGCATGGCCATGCCTTGCTGAAGAATTTTCTCGAACGCTAAGCCCTCGTAACGCCCTGCCCAGATCAAGGAACTGCCATGCCGATCACTCCACAAGAAGCACTGTTGCGCTGCATCGAACACCGCGAAATTTTTCACGACGAGATGCTGCACCTGTTCCGCCAGATCATGTCGGGCGAAATGTCGCCGACCATGATCGCCGCGCTCACGCTCGGCCTGCGCGTGAAGAAGGAAACCATCGGCGAAATCGCCGCCGCCGCGCAAGTGATGCGCGAATTTTCGACCAAGGTGCCGATGGCCGACACCACCCACCTGCTCGACATCGTCGGCACCGGTGGCGACGGCGCCCACACCTTCAATATTTCGACCACGGCGATGTTCGTGGCCGCGGCCGCCGGTGCGCGCGTGGCCAAGCATGGCGGGCGCAGCGTATCGTCGTCGTCCGGCAGCGCCGACGTGATCGAGTCGCTGGGCGCCAACATCAACCTTTCGCCCGAGCAGATCGCGCAGTCGATCGCGCAGACCGGCATCGGCTTCATGTTCGCGCCCAATCACCACGCCGCCATGAAGCATGCGGCGCCGGTGCGGCGCGAGCTGGGCGTGCGCACCATCTTCAACATCCTGGGTCCCTTGACCAATCCGGCCGGCGCGCCGAATATCCTGATGGGCGTGTTCCACCAGGATCTGGTGGGCATCCAGGTGCGCGTGCTGCAGCGCCTCGGCGCGCAGCATGCGGTGGTGGTGTATGGGCGCGACAATATGGATGAAGTCTCGCTCGGCGCGGCCACCATGGTCGGTGAACTGGTCAACGGCGAAATTCGCGAATACGAAATTCATCCGGAAGACTTCGGCCTGCCGATGATCGCCAGCCGCAATCTCAAGGTGGCGAATGCGGACGAGTCGAAGATCAAGATGATGGAAGCGCTCAACGGCGAGCCGGGAGCGGCCTACGACATCGTGGCGCTCAATGCCGGCACGGCGCTGTACGCGGCCGGCGTAGCCAGCTCAATTGAAGACGGCCTGAAAAAAGCACGCGCCGCAATCGAATCGGGCGCCGCGCGCGCCAAGGTCGACCAGTTCGTCCAGGTGACCCAGCGACTCGGTGTCTGATCGTCGAAGTATCGACTTGAAGGCGCCATATGCCTTCGAACTTAATGCCGTCATTGCCGCGCCAACGCGTGGCAATGACGGCTAGGATTTCTCCACCATGTTTGGCATCCACGACCTCCCCCTGTTCATCGTCTCCGGCCTGCTGCTCAACATCATGCCCGGACCCGACTCGCTCCTGATCATGACGCGCAGCGCCACGCAAGGCTGGCGTGCGGGCGTGGCCGCCACGCTCGGCATCGGCGCCGGCACCATGATCCACGTGCTGGCCGCGGCGCTCGGCCTGTCGGCCATTCTGTCCACCTCGGCGACCGCCTTCATGGTCGTCAAGTACGTCGGCGCGGCATATATCATCTACATGGCGATCGGCCTGCTGCGCAGCAAGCGGACCGACCCGGCCGCAGTGGTAACCGTGCCCCCGCTGCCGTACGCAAAAATCTTCGCGCAGGGCTTCCTGACGAATGTCCTGAACCCCAAGGTGGCGGTGTTCTTCCTGGCCTTCGTGCCGCAATTTATCGCGCACGATGCGCCCAGCAAGGCCCTCGCCTTTGTCATCCTCGGCTGCATTTTCAACCTGAACGGCATGCTGTGGTGCACCTCGCTCGCGCTGTTCACGGCGCAGGCCAGTGCCCGCATCAAGGTCAGCCCGGGCGTGTCGCTGTGGCTTAACCGCGTGACCGGCGGCCTGTTCATCTGGCTCGGCGTCAAGCTCGCGCTTTCCAAACCCAACTGAAACTTCATCATGTCCGATATCCTCAATAAAATCCTGGCGGTCAAGGCTGACGAAGTCGCCGCCGCAAAAAAACACCGCGACCTCGCCAGCCTGCGCCGCGAAGTCGAAGCCGATGCCGAAGCGCGCCGCAACCTGCGCGGCTTCGAAGCGAGCCTGCGCAAGCACATCGCTGCCGGCCAGGCGGGCGTGATCGCCGAAGTAAAAAAGGCGTCGCCGTCGAAAGGCGTGCTGCGCGCGGACTTCCGTCCGGCGAACATCGCCGAGAGCTACGCGCGCCACGGCGCGGCATGCCTGTCGGTACTGACCGATGTGGAGTTCTTCCAGGGCCAGGTCGAGTACCTGAAACAGGCGCGCGCCGCCTGCGAGATTCCGGTGATCCGCAAGGACTTCATGATCGACATGTACCAGGTATATGAAGCGCGCGCGATGGGCGCCGATGCGATCCTGCTGATTGTGTCGGCACTCGATCACGGCCTGATGGCCGAGCTGGAAGCCTGCGCGCACGAACTGGGCATGGACGTGCTGGTCGAAGTGCACGACGGCGACGAACTGACAGCGGCGCTCAAGCTCGATACGAAACTGGTCGGCATCAACAACCGCAACCTGCGCACCTTCGAGACATCGCTGCAAACGACCATCGACCTGCTGCCGCGTATTCCGGCCGACAAGCTGGTGGTGACCGAATCGGGCATCATGGGACCGGCCGACGTCAAGCGCATGCGCGACGCGAACGTGCACGCCTTCCTGGTCGGCGAAGCCTTCATGCGCGCGCCGGAACCGGGCGTGGAATTGCAGCGCCTGTTCAGCTGAAAGCCCACCTTTTGACACACCCGCACACCGTGCCTTTAATCCAATGAAAAAAACACTGATCATGGTCGCCGCCATCCTGGCGTTGAGCGCTTGCGCGTCATCCGGCCCACCGCCACCGCCAACGTTCATCGACGCCACGGCAACGACCCTGTCGGCGCCGCCGGCGGACAAGGCGCAAATCATCTTCCTGCAGCCGAAAAATCTGATGATGCCGCTCGCCGCCGTCGGCATATACGACGTCACCGACAGCGACATGACCTTGCTGTCCATGCTCCCCACGCACAGCAAGTCGGTCCATCTGGTCACGCCGGGCGCACACCGCTTCATGGCCGGTTATGGCGCGTATAACTATCTGATGGATGCGAACGTGGAAGCGGGCAAACGCTACTATGTCGTGGCGCGCTTCATTTACGGCATGGGATTCCAGCTGCGTCCGATCCGCACCAGCGGAAAGGCAGGCTTCTCGGTGGAGAATCCGGATTTCGCGGGGTGGGTGTCGAAAACCCGCTTCGTCGAAAAGTCGCCTGAAGCGGACCTGCTCCATGCGAAGTACAAGGTGGGGAACGAGACCGCCAAGGCCGCCGCCATCGCGGACCTGCTCAAGAAGACACCCGAGCAGCGCGCCGAACTGACCCTGAACAAGGAAGACGCCATCGCGCAATAAGCCGTGACGGGAATCGACTGTCCATCACGATGAAAGCGCCCGGGCGACGGCTCTGTACATGCCGGCACCGGGCGTCACTTTCCTTACGCGTCTATCGCAGCCGCATCAACGCAGCGCGCTTGGCCGCGCCGGCCCCGCGCCTTTCTTGCGCTCGTCCACCAGCGACAGTTTCACATCCGGCACGCAGTCGCCCTGCAGCTGCACGCTGAACGTCATCAGCTCGTCGCGCCGGAACGCGTGCACGCCAACCGTGTCGCCCACCTTGTAGCGCGACAGCAGTCCATCCAGATTGGAGGGGCTGCCGGACACGCGCAAGCCCTCCACCGCCACCAGGATATCGCCCGCCGACAGACCGGCGCGATGCGCCGCGCCGCCTTCGTGCACCTGGGTCAGTTTGCAGTCGCCGCCATCGCGGCCGAGGCCCACATCGAACGCCGGTTTGGCGTTCTTGCGCAGGTCTTCCAGCTTGACGCCGAACGGCGCATACAGCTTGGCCAGCGGCAGGTCGGCCGTGCCACGCACGTATTTGTCGAACAGGGGCTTGAGTTTCAAGCCGCTGATCTCGTCGAACAGCGCTTCGACTTCGGCTTCGGTCACGCCGCGCCGCGCGGTCGGGTAAAAATCGCGGCCATAGCGCTGCCACAGCGCCAGCATCACATCGTCGAGCGACTTCTTGCCCTCGGTTTTGGCGCGGATGGTCAGGTCGAAGGCCAGCGCGATCAGCGAGCCCTTGCCGTAGTAGCTGACGATGGCGTTGGGCGCATTCTCGTCCTGGCGGTAGTATTTGCCCCAGGCGTCGAAGCTGGAATCGGCCACGCTTTGCTTGGTGCGCCCGCTGCCGCGCAGCACGCCGCTGACGGCTTTGCCGAGCAGCTTGAGGTAAGCCGCTTCGCCGATGATGCCGCTGCGCACCAGCATCAGGTCATCGTAGTAGCTGGTGAAGCCTTCGAACAGCCAAAGCAGCGGCGTGTAGGTTTCGTTCTGCAGGTCGTAGGGCGCAAACGCGGCCGGCTTGATGCGCTTGACGTTCCAGGTATGGAAATATTCGTGGCTGCACAGGCCCAGGAATTTGAGGTAGCCTTCGCCGATGTCGGCCGTGCGCGGTGCCGCGGTGCTCGGCAAGTCGGCGCGCGCGCAAATGAGTGCGGTCGAAGCGCGGTGTTCCAGGCCGCCGTAGCCGTCGCCCACGGCCAGCGTGAGAAAGACGTAGCGGTCCATCGGCGCGCGCCGGGTGCGCGGCTCGAAAAATGCGATCTGGGTTTCGCAGATGGCTTTCAGGTCGGCCTGCAGGCGCGCCATGTCGAGGTTGGGCACGCGGCCGGAGACGACGATGTCGTGCGCGATACCGTACGCCTTGAAGGTGGCCAGTGCGAAATCGCCCATTTCAACCGGATGGTCGATCAGTTCATCGTAGTCGCCGGCGACATAGGTGCCGAAGCCGTAGCGCTTCGCGCCCAGTTCGGGCAGCGAGGTCGCCACGCGCCAGGTCTTGGCGGCGGCGTCGAGAGGACGCTGGATGTCGACTTCGTGCGCCGTATGTTCCTGCCCCAGCACGCGCAGGTACACGCTGGTGCCGTTGAAAAAGCCGTGGGTCTGGTCCAGGTGCGCCGCGCGTACCGACAGGTCCCAGGCGTAGACTTCGTACTGCACGGTCAGTGCGCCGGCCACCGGAGCGGCCTGCCAGCAATGCTTGTCGAGTTTTGTCAGCGCGACCGGCTTGCCGTTCGATTCGGCGCGGATCTGGACGATATTGCGCGAAAATTCACGGATCATATAACTGCCCGGGATCCATGCGGGAAGGGCGAATACCTGGCCATCCGGCGACGGTACAGCCACGGTGACGGTCACGTCGAACAGGTGCGCGCCCAGGTCTTTGGGAACAATGGCGTACTTGATAGCAGCCGGCTTCTTGGGTGTCGGTTTTTTCATGATCAGTGGGTAGTTCGTGGAGATGGACCAGCGCAGGCTGTCAACCTTTACGCGAGTGTACTTGTTTTTAACAGGTCCGCGACGGTATCGATGTCCGAAAAAATGCCCGGATCGTCGACCGGAACAACACTCGCCGGATGCGCCTTGAGGATGGCGCGCGCGCCCTGGTCGCCCTGCAGCGCCAGCAGCGCGTCGAGGTGGACGCGGCCAAAGCCGACCGGGTTGCCGCGCTGGCCGGCATGCACCGGCACCGCGATCGGCGCGCCCTGCTCCAGCGCGGCGCGCAGCGCCAGCATGGTGGAGGCGCGCACATGGGGCATGTCGCCCAGCGCGATCAGCCACGATGGCGCCTCGGGCAGCGAATGACGGAGCGCGTGCACCAGCGACGCGGCCATGCCGCTGTCGGCGTCCTGGCAAACCGTGACGATGCAGCCCAGCGCGCGCAGGCAGTCGCCCACGCCGCCGTCGCCGGGCCGCACGACGGCGATCACTTTGTCTACTGAGGAGAGCAGAACGCGGGCGCTGGCGGCGACAACCAGCTCGCCGCCAGGCAAAGGCTGGAGCAGCTTGCTCGCTGCGCCAGTCGGATCGAATCGACGCCCCCTGCCGGCGGCCAGCAAAATGCCGACGGGGGTCATGGCCGCATGCGCGCTCAGGCCGCCTTCAGGTCGAACGGCAGCTTGCGCAGCCGCTTGCCCGTCAGCGTGAACAGCGCATTGGCAAACGCCGGCGCCAGTGGCGGCAGGCCGGGTTCGCCCATGCCGGTAGGCGCATCGCTTGACGCCACCGTATAGACGTCCACCTGCGGCATGTCGGTCATGCGCGCCACGGTGTAGTCGCCGAAGTTCTGCTGTTCGACCACGCCATCCTTGAGCGTAATCGCCGCACCCGGCAAGGTGGTACCGAGCGCCATCAGCACCGCGCCCTGCACCTGCGCTTCGATCGTCAATGGATTGACGACCTGGTTGCAGTGGATGCCGGCGGTGACCTTATGCAGCTTGGGTACACCCTTCACGATGGACGCTTCGACCACGTACGCGACCACGGAGCCGAACGACTTGTGCAGCGCCACGCCCCAGGCGCGGCCCTTGGGCAGCTTGCGCTTGCCGTAGCCGGACTTCTCGACCGCCAGGTCCAGCGCGGCCAGGTGGCGCGTGTGCTTCTCGCCGATGAGCTTCTTGCGGTAAGCCACCGGGTCCATCTTCGCCACGTGCGCGGCTTCGTCGATCAGCGTCTCCATCACAAAAGCGGTGTGGGTCGAGCCCACGGAGCGCCACCACAGCACCGGCACGTTGGCCTTGGCATTGTGGACGGTCAGCTTCATGGCCACGTCGTACGGTGCGCCCATGCCTTCGACCATGGTGGCGTCCACGCCATCCTTGATCATGAACGGCTCGAACGGCGTGCCGCTGATGATCGACTGGCCGACGATGGCGTGATCCCAGGCGAGGATATTGCCCTTGGCGTCCAGGCCGATATCGGCGCGGTGCACGTGCGACGGACGGTAGTAGCCGCCCTTGATGTCGTCTTCGCGGCTCCAGATCACTTTCAGCGGACCGCTTTTGCCGGCGGCCTTGTAGGCCTTGGCGACGTTGACCGCTTCGACCAGGTAGTCCGACGTCGGCACGGCGCGGCGGCCAAAACCGCCGCCCGCCATCATGGTGTTGAGCGTTACCTGCTCAGCCTTCAGCCCCGCCGTGGCGGCAATCGCCGCATGGTCGACCGTCTGCATCTGGGTACCGGCCCACACGGTGCAGCTGTCGGCCTTGAGGTCGATCACGCAGTTGAGCGGCTCCATCGGCGCGTGCGCCAGGTACGGGAACTCGTAGAAGGCCGAGATTTTCTTCGGCGCGCCCGCGAGCTTGCTCACGTCGGCCTGCCTGGCGACGGTGCCGGCCGTTTTGGCCAGCGCCTTGAAGTCCGCCATCTGTTTGCGCGTCGTGACTTTCTCGACCGCGCTGGTATCCCAGTCGATCACCAGCGCCTCGCGGCCCTGCCTGGCCGGCCAGTAGCCGTCGGCGATCACCGCCACGCCGCGCCCGCCGCGGTCAAGCGCGATTTCCAGCACCTCGATCACGCCCTTGATCGCGCGCGCCTTGCCGGCATCCAGCTTGGCGACCCTGGCCCCGAACACGGGCGGGCGCGCCACCACGGCCACCTTGGCATCGGGCAGGGTGAAGTCGATGCCGAACTGCTGCTTGCCGCTCGACTTGGCCAGCGCATCGAGGCGCTTGACCGGCTTGCCGACGAAGCGGAAATCCTTGGCGTCCTTGAGCACCACCGTGGCCGGCATCGGCTGCTTCATCGCCGCATCGGCGAGCGAGCCATAGCTGGCCGTGCGGCCGTCCGGGTGAATGACAAACCCGCTGGCGGTGGTGAGCTGGCCGGGTTCGGCCTTCCACTGCTGCGCGGCGGCGGCGATCAGCATGGCGCGCGCCTTGGCGCCGATTTCGCGGTACTGCATGAACGAGTGCGCGATGGTGCCGGAGCCGCCCGTGATCTGCATCCCGAACGCCGGGTCCTTGTAGGCATCGCCGGCGGGCGCGAGTTCGCCGCGCATCTGCGACCAGCCGGCGTCGAGTTCCTCGGCGATCAGCATCGGCAGCGCGGTGTGCACGCCCTGGCCGAATTCGAGCCGGTTGACCATCACCGTGACGCTGTTATCCGGCGCGATGCGCAGGAACGCGTTGGGTGCGTAAACCGGCTTGGCGGCGGCATCGGCCGCGCGCGCGAACTTGTTCACACCCGGCATGAAGAAGCCCAGCACCAGGCCACTGGTGGCCACCGCGCCGGCTTTCATGAAACTGCGGCGCGACATGCCGCCTTCGGGCGGGCGTGTCAACGCCGCCTGGTTAATCCATTCTGTACGCATGCGGCTCTCCTCAGGCTAACGTGGTCGCCGCGTCCTTGATGGCCGCGCGGATGCGTTGATAGGTACCGCAGCGGCAGATATTGCCGCTCATGGCGCCATCGATATCGGCATCGGTCGGCTTCTTGTTGGTGCGCAGCAGGGCCGTGGCGCTCATCACCTGGCCGCTCTGGCAGTAGCCGCATTGCGGCACGTCGTGGCGGACCCACGCATCCTGCACGGCCTTGCCGACCGGGTCAGCCTCCATCGCTTCGATGGTGGTGATCTTCTGGCCGGCGGCAGCCGAAATCGGCGTGATGCACGAACGGATCGCGTCGCCGTTCAGGTGCACGGTGCAGGCACCGCACAGGGCTGCGCCGCAGCCGAATTTGGTGCCCGTCATGTTCAGGTTATCGCGCAACGCCCACAAGATGGGCGTGGCCGGATCGGCGTCGACCTGCATCTCGCGGCCGTTGATATTCAAGGTGACCATCTGTAACTCCCTCTTGGTGGACTGCGCTTTGGACTGCTTTTTTTGTGTTTTATTTTTTCGCGACGGCGGCGGGCGCCGCTGCCGCAACCGCGGGCGCCGGCTTGGCGGCCGGCTTGCCCGGCATGCCCAGGCTGGTGAATTTGGCTTCCAGGCCCTTGGTGTCGATCGCGCCTGGAATACGGCTGCCATCGACGAAGAAGATCGCCGGCGTACCCTCGATGCGCAGCTTGCGGCCGAGTTCAAACACCTTCTCGTTCGGATTGACGCAATTGGCGGCGGCGGCCGGCGCGGCCTTGTTATCGAGCATCCAGTCATCCCAGGCCTTGTTACGGTCCGGCGAACACCAGATGTTCTTGGACTTGGCCGACGAATCCTCGGACAGGATGTTGTACATGAAGGTGTACACCGTCACGTTGTCGATTTCCTTGAGCGTGGTCTGGCGGAAGCGCTTGCAGTAGCCGCAGTTCGGGTCTTCGAAGATGGCCATCATGCGCTTGCCATCTCCCTTGACCAGCTTGAGCGCGTGTTCGAACGGCAGGTCGTTAAACTTGATCATGTTGATCTGATCGACGCGTTCCTTGGTCAGGTTGCGCTGCGTTTTGGTATTGATCACCTGACCGAAAAACAGGTACTTGCCCTGCTTGTCGGTGTAGAGGATGTCGCCGTGCGCGCGGATTTCATACAGGCCGCTGTATGGCGTCTTCTTGATCGACTCGATTTTCACGTCCTTGCCCAGCTTGGGCTCGACGCGCTTGCGGATGGTTTCTTCCACGGTCGGCTTGGCGCCCGCGGCGCCGGCGAACAAGCCCGTCATGACGAGCAGCGCGAATTTTTTGTTTAACATGATGATCTCCGATTCATTAACAGCGCTACTTGCCCATGGCGTGCGACATCAGTCGACGCTTGAGAACAGGCAACTTATCCAGCAAGTTTAATCCCAGGTTGCGCGCGATGCGCACGGGTTCGAGGTTGGTGCCGAACAGGCGCGCCAGGCCGTCCGTGGCGACCTGCATCAGCAGGATGTCTTCCTTGCGCGCGCGGGCATAGCGCGCCAGCACGCGCTCGTCGCCAATGGCGCGCTGCGGCTCGCGCGCGGCGATGGTCTTGAGCAGGCCGGCGACGTCGGCAAAGCCGAGGTTCATGCCGTGGCCGGCCAGCGGATGGACCACGTGGGCGGCGTCGCCCACCAGCGCCACGCGCGGCGCGACGATGGCGTGCGGGCGGATCAATGCCAGCGGCAGGTCCTTGACCGCCTCCGGCTGCAGCGGTTTGAGTTCGCCCAGCTTGTCTCCGGCCAGCACGGCCAGGCGCACGGCCAGTTCGCCCAGGCTTTCGTTCATCAGGGTGTCGGCCAGCGCATCGGGCGCGGACCACACCAGCGAAACGCGCTTGCCGGGCAGCGGCAGCAGCGCCACGATGCCCTCTTCGCCGGTGAACCACTGGTGCGCCACGCCGTGGTGCGGCTTTTCGCAGGAAAAATTGGCCACCACCGCGCGCTGGTGGTAGGCGCGATAGTCGACGCCGATATCGCACTGGCCGCGCACCCACGACTGGCCGCCGTCGGCGCCCACCACCAGGGCACTGGCGATGGCGCTGCCGTCGTCGAGGCGCACAGTGGCGCCATCGGCCTCCAGGGCCAGGCTGACGGCGCGGCCTTTGACGATGGTGACGTTGGCGGCGAACCTGAGCGCGGCGTCGAGCGCCTGGTTCAGGTTGCGGTCTTCGACGATCCAGGCCAGCGCGCCGACATGGGCGCCGAAGGCGTCGAACGCCAGGTCGCCCGGCCGGGCACCGTCGCCATTGACGGCCATGGTGTCGACCGCGGCCACCCGGTCCATGTCGAGGGCGCCCCAGACCTTGAGCGAGGACAGCAGTCCGTGAGCGGTGTGGTTGAGCGCGTAGACGCGCACATCCCAGGGCTGCTCGCCGGCCATTGCCGCAGGGGTGGATGAGGCGGATGGCGGGACCAGCACGGTGACGCTGTGACCGGCCTGGGCAAACCCGAGGGCGGCGGTCTTGGCGATGGCGCCGTTGCCAACGATGCACACCGCGCTCTGATGACGCGCGGAAGAGGAATTTGGACTAGTCATATAGAACATTATAGCGGCTGGCAACGAGACAGTTTTTGCCCCGATCAGATGATTTGTCGAGAAAGTTGTCGGTCGGACTTGCAAAGCGTGGATCGGTTGTCTATAATCATGCCTCTTGGCCTGGTAGCTCAGTCGGTAGAGCAGAGGATTGAAAATCCTTGTGTCGGTGGTTCGATTCCGCCCCGGGCCACCAAGAATTCAATTTCGCCACCTTCGGGTGGCGTTTTGCATTTCTGCTCGCCATTCTTTTCCTATCCCCCCTGCCTGAAAATCGCCGATACGGCGTAACAGCGCGCATTCCCCCATTCCTCTTCTTGTCCGCAGGCTGCGTGGCCGCTCATGCGCTGAAGCAGTGCCATCCGGCCGCATAACGTGCACGCGAACCCTGCGAAATGAACCGCTACTGAACCGTTTATTGTCAAATCTCCGGGCGCGCACGATAGACTTGAATAGATATCAACGATCAATTAAGCACATACCGGTTCAATAACGGTGCAACAGAGAGGCAGTGGCGCTTCCAGCCTGTGTGAGCGCCCTGCATATATCTTCCCGCCGGACGCCTTCGCATCCTGCAGTGGTTAATTTATCTAAAGGAAATCGCTATGAAAAAAGTACTGATCGCAACCGCATTTACCCTGGCATTTGGCGCAGCGAACGCAGCCGATATTGTCGATACCGCCAAATCGGCAGGTACCTTCAACACGCTGGTGACGGCGGTTCAGGCGGCAGGCCTGGTCGACACCCTGAAAGGCCCGGGCCCGTTCACGGTGTTCGCGCCGACCGACGAAGCCTTCGCAAAAATTCCGAAAGCCAAGCTTGATGCGCTGCTCAAGGACAAGGCCGCACTGACCAAGGTGCTGACCTATCACGTGGTGCCAGGCAAGGTCATGGCGGCGGATGTGAAACCGGGTGCGGTTAAATCGGTTCAAGGCAGCAACCTGACCGTGACTGCGGCAGGCGGCAAGGTCATGCTCGACAAGGCGCACGTGATCAAAACCGATATTGCCGCCGACAATGGCGTGCTTCACGTGATCGATACGGTCGTGATGCCGAAATAAGCGGCAGGATCGGAAGCGCGGTGCGGGCCTGAAAGTGCTCCCGAACGCGCCGCACTAGCCAGACCGGCCGGGGGCTGCTATTATAGCGACCCTTGGCCTGGTAGCTCAGTCGGTAGAGCAGAGGATTGAAAATCCTTGTGTCGGTGGTTCGATTCCGCCCCGGGCCACCAAGAATATATAAAACGCCACCTTCGGGTGGCGTTTTTGTTTCCGGGGATCCCTAGCCCCCTGGCGGCGCTTCCGGCTGCCGGTGACGTCCATGACGGCCGGCGATATCGGCGCGCCATCCTTTCGACAGCCGGCTCGGGCGTTCCCGCGGGCCTGGCGCTGTTGCCCGCATTGTTCTGCGTGCCGTGGGCATTTTTTCTTACGGAGCTATTCAGCTTTCGGAAACGGACTACGTGAGAAACAGAAAAGAAGCAGCACGCCGGCGTCGGATGGCATTTTTACTTATCACGCGCTCGACACTCTGGGCACGGTACGATACGGGCGAGACGGCGAGGATGAAAATCCCTATCCAACCCGAGGATCCCGAGCCGGGCCGCGATTAGCGGCCCACCACTTTGAGAACCGGACCGATTGCGCCGGCGGCGCCTGCACGCAGCATGGCCTCGAACTGCGCCGCGGGAAGCGGCTTGCTGCGCAGGTAGCCCTGGTACTGGTCGCATCCGAGTTCACGTAGGTAGTCCAGCTGCTCGTCGGTTTCAACGCCTTCGGCGATGACCTGCAGGCGCAGGCTGTGGGCCAGCGCGATGACCGAACGCACGATCGCGGCATCGTCGGCGTCGGAACTGATGTCGCGCACAAAGGAACGGTCGATCTTGAGCGTATCGAGCCGGAACTGCTTCAGGTAGCTCAGGCTCGAATAGCCGGTCCCGAAATCGTCCACCGAAATATGGATCCCTTGCGCATGCAGGCGGTCGAGGATCTGCGCGGCCTCGGCGGGGTTGTGCATCACCACGCTTTCGGTCACCTCCAGCTCCAGGCAGGACGCTTCCATGCCGGTTTCAGCGAGCACGCCGGCCACGAACTCCGGCAGGTCTTTCTGGCGAAACTGGCAGGCCGACAAGTTGACGGCCATCCGCAGGTGCGCCATGCCGGCCAGTTGCCAGGCGCGGTTCTGGCGGCAAGCCTCGCGCAGTACCCAGGCGCCGAGCGGAATGATCAGGCCGATTTCCTCGGTCACGCCGATGAAATCGTTGGGCGGCACCAGGCCGCGCTGCGGGCAGCGCCAGCGCAGCAGCGCTTCCATCGCCACCACGTCGCCGCTGGCGACATCGACCTTGGGCTGGTAGTGCAGCTCGAATTCCTGGTTTTCCAGCGCCTGGCGCAGCGCGTGCTCCAGCGCCAGCCGGGCACCGGCCGCGGCATTCATCTCGGGCGCGAAAAACTGGTGGTTGGCGCGCCCGACCTTCTTGGCGTGGTACATGGCGCTGTCGGCGTTGCTCATCAATTCGCGCAGGCTGGTGCCGTCGTCGGGATACATGCTGATACCGACGCTGGCCGACACGCTCTGGATCTGCCCGTCCACGTCGAGCGGCATGGCGATGGTGTCGAGCATTTTCTGCGCGACGCCGGCCACTGCGGTCGGCGAGCCGGCCTCGCTCAGCAGCACCACGAATTCATCGCCGCCAAGGCGTGCCACCGTATCGTTGACGCGCAGGCATTGGGTCAGCCGCGCCGCCACCGCCTGCAGCAGCTTGTCGCCGTAATGATGACCGAGCGAATCGTTGATGGTCTTGAAGCGGTCGAGATCGAGGAACATCAGCGCGAAGCGCTTGCCCGAGCGTTCGGCGCCATGGATGGCCTGGCGAATGCGGTCTTCCAGCAGGCTGCGGTTGGGTAGCCGGGTCAGGCCGTCGTGCAGTGCCAGATGATGCAGCTGCCGGTTGGCATGGCGCAGGGAGTTGACCAGGGTCGCCGTGCGCGCCGCCAGCCGCGAATCGACCACCGACAGCAGCAAGGCGATCGTCATGAGCGACAACGCGGCCACGGCGACGAGCACCGCCAGCCAGTTGCCGTTGACCCCGCCCATGGACGTGCAGACGCTGCCGGCATCGAAGCGTGCCGCCTCCATGCCGGTGTAATGCATGAGGACGATGGCAAGCCCCATGATCACTGCCGCACCCACTTTCTTGATGTGGGCGAGCAAGCTATTGCCAGCGCGAAGGGTGAACGCCAGCCACAGCGCCACGGTGGCGGCCACGATGGCAATGAGCACCGACGCAGCCACCCCCACGAGGTCGTAAGCGATGGCCGGGGACACGTACATGGCATGCATGCCGATATAGTGCATGCCGCAAATACCCAGGCCCATCAGCACGCCACCGATCAGGTAATGCACCCTGCTGACGGTGGCACGGGTGACGACGCACAGGGCAAATGCGGAAACGCCGATCGCCACCAGAAGGGACTGGAGCGTGACGCCAATGTCGTAGTTCATGCGGATCGGCAGAGTGAAGGCCAGCATGCCGATGAAGTGCATGGACCAGATGCCGCAGCCCATGGCCAGCGCGCCGCCGGCGAGCCAGAGCACGCTGGCGCGGCCGCGCGTTTCAGCCACGCGGCCGGTCAGGGTAATCGCCGTGTAGGACGCCATCATGGCGACGAAAACGGAGAGCAGAACCAAGCCCGAGTGATAGGTACCGTTGAAATTCTGCAAGGGATATCCTCTGGAAGTAGGGAGTGCCAGAGAGGATTGGCGGCATCTTTCCTATAAACCTGAGCCAGGTTTCCCGGATAAAGCCTGGATATTGATGAGTATCAATAAAATTGACGGGCAAATTTCTCATGCCAGACGTTTCTACGCTAAGGCCAAGCGCGCGGCCATGGTTTCAGCGGGACCAGCAAATGCCGGATAATCCGGCGCCTGGCCTGGTAGCTCAGTCGGTAGGGCAGAAGGTTGAACATCCTTGTGCCGGTGCTTCGATTCCGCCCCGGGCCACCGGGAACATGCCTCGCCCCGACGCCCACGCATGCCAGTGGGGGTTGTTATCTCACGAACAGAAAACCCTTTCTGCGCGCCCTGTCCACACGCATTCGCAACCTCGTCCTAGCTATACCGACAGCGCGCCGCATACTCTTTCCGCTGTACAATAATCATTTGCAGCTCCCTATCAACAGGCCACGCCATGACGTTTGTATTTCAGCAGCCCGGCACGACAAAATTACTGGAAGCGATCGATGCAGCGGCGGCCAGGGCAAGCGCTGGCGGCGGCGTTTTCGCGTTTGCGTCACGAGGCGGGATTGAGGCATTCTTCGCCCAGCCTAATATCGCGCGCATGCTAAACCGGCGCCAGCAATTCCAGCTTATTGTCGGCGTTGACGCAATTACCAATGCTGAAGCGTTGCTGTTCCTCGGCGAAAAAGTAGCGCAGTATGATGGCATATTGTCGGCAAAGGTCTTTTTCCACGAACATCCCCGCAGTACGTTTCATCCTAAATTTTCGTGGTTCCGGCAAGGCGGGAATGTGCGTTTGGTGACAGGCTCGGGCAACCTGACAATGCGTGGCCTGGGGCAGTCGGCGATCGCATCAGGCGCTCAGCCCGGAAATTGGGAAGCGTTCAGCATTCAGTCCATGCACGGCGATGAGGCGACTGCCGCGATGGCCGGCATCGACGAGTGGCTTACTGGCCAGCTAGCCGCCGGAACCCTTTGTGCGCTCGATGACGCGCGCGTCCGCGAACGCGCAATGGCAAACGGAAGGATGAGATTTGCCGCCGTGACGCCGCGTGCGCGCGCGCCTGCGCACCCGGCCGGCGCCGCGGCCGACATCGAGGTAGCTCCGGTTGATGGCATCAGATTCAGTACACCCGAGATCCTGGTGCGGGAGATTCCCCGCAACAGGACCGGGCAGGCCGACCTTGGAAGAAAAGCGCTGACCGACTTCTTCGGCTACGAGGGATCTGAGAAAAAAGTATTTGTCCAATATGTATCGTTGGACAACCTCCCAAAACCAGTAGAGCCAATTTTACTTTTCGTTAACCAAAGCAAAAATTACCGGCTGGAGCTTCGTGAAATCGCCGGGTTGAATTATGACCTCGGCGACGACGACAGCAGGATGCTTGTTATCGCGACCAAACTCGATCTGCGGTCGTTTCGCTACACCATTGTTCCGGTAACCGCCCCCGAATATACCGCTGTAGCGCAACTCCTGGGCGCGGTTCCGCCAATGCGCGGACGCAGCCGGCCGATGCGCGAGGCGTTTGTCTCCTCAACCGACTTGCAAAGCGTCTGGCCCGGCGTGCCGGACAATCTTTTACCGTTGGAGACGTCGACGCCGGAACCCTAGTCGACGCACCGGGCGCTCAACAAAAACATTTCAGCAAAATCTCCGCGTGCTCGCGCTTGGCGAGATTGAGGTTGTTATGATTGAGTTTGTTGTGCGACATCCCTTCAACCACGCTTATTTCCACCCGTTTGTAGTGCGCATTGGCCAGATCAATGACCTGCGCCATGGAGACGACGCGCGGGTGGGTGCCGTCGCCCGCCTCATGCGGCGAGTAGGAAAGTACCAGCGGCAAATCGTGCGCCCGGGCGGCGCCGAAGAGCAAATCGAAGGCGCGCGGCGCTTCGGACCTGATGCAGAAGGGGGACTGGTGGCGCTCTTCGCGGTATATTCCCCGGCTGAACGTCGTTTCCCCCTTCTTTTTGACGCGCGATATCTGCGGATTATCACGAAGGCACATCGTTTCCAGCACGTGGTAAAAGCGGCTGTAATGATCGCGCGTATAGGGCGGATCCGCATACACCACCGAGAAATCCTTGCCGTGCGCAGTCAACGCGTCGAGATAATCGTCGCGCAGCATGGTCGCAGCTCCGGCGGCAGGGGTCAGATCCGCGTACTTCTGCAGCCACGACTTATAACTGGCGGACATATCGATTGATCTGTCACGCTGAACGGTTTTGACCAGACCCGCTTTAATGTCGCCCGACTTCGATCGTGGCTGAATCGGTTGGGCAAATTGCTTTCCCACCGTGTTCACCAAGGTACTGGCCGTACTGATTGCCACGGCAGTCAACGCATCCTTCACGTCGTCGCCCGAACGCGCGGCAACATTGAGTGCAGCATCCAATAGCGCAGCCTGCTGATAGGAAAAATACACGCCGCCGAAATTTCTGGCAACAGTCGTCTCCGGTGCATTCCATAATCCCTCGGCGCGCATCCGCCGGATCACTTCCGACGTAGCCTCGGTCAAGGGCGAATCCGCGTCCAGGAACCCGAATTCTTCAGTCAGAACAAGCGATGGCGCCTCGAGTAGCTCGATCAGCCCGTCAACGTCTCCCTGCACGGCGCGAATCAAACTCTTGTGCTCGTGCTCCATGAGCGGAGCAAGACACCAGAGAAGGCGCGTCGTAAACTGCCCCTCGGCAACGTCAGTGGAGAGCCTGCGCGTGTCCGCCGCGGACAAGCGCGGCGGCCGCAGAACGGCGGAACAAATGACGCGCGAATACTCCTGCACATCGACCGTGGTGACGTCGCGGCTTGCCCCCATGGCGCTGGCGACAACGCCCGTACCGGCGAAGAGATCGACCATCCGCCCGCCGCTCGGATCAACCTCGTCGATAGCGGCCCGGATTGCGGATGTGAGACTTACCTTGCAACCGAGGTAGTAAATAGGACGAAATGCGTTCAGCTGCCCATTTGCCTGAACCTTAGATGCGGTAGAAATCAAAACCACCACCGCCTTTCCAGTCCATCAACCCGGAAATTCCGCCCGATTCGCCCGCAATAACCTGCTGCAACCGGTGAGTACAATGCGTCTTAATATGCTCTCCGATCTCGATTCCCAAATACGATCTGTTCATCTTGTGCGCGACTGCCGCGGTGGTTCCCGATCCGAGATAGGGATCGAGAATCAGGTCGCCCGGGTCGGTACTGATTTGCAGGATGCGCTGAATCAAATGCTCCGGCTTGGGCGTATCGAACAGCGAAATTTCTTTAAACAACGCCAGCAAATGTTTCTTTGCCTGACTCGTCGTCCCCACATCGTCAGCTCGCCACAGCGTTTCAGGCGTGAGGCCGGCGGTACGATTTGCAATGAACTGTTTCAGACGCGGAACCGCATTGCCATCCCGGCCGAACCACACATTGTTTTTGGCGATCTCCTCGATCATCCGCTGTTCGGAAAATCCCCAGCAGCGTCCCTTTGGCGGCGAGTGCAATTTCCCGTTGGGCGCCTTCAGCGAATAATACTGCTGCGGCGTCGCGTGCCCCTCCTGGACATTCGCCGACACCGACTGCCACGGACCACGCGGATCTTCATCCAGGTTTTTGTAACGGCTCTTGACCTCGTCCGTCAAGGGCAGTGAGTTCCGCGACTTGGACCAGGTAGCAATGTTCTTGGCGTATACCAGCAGATATTCATGGTTTCGCGACAAAACTTTCCGGTTTTCTCTCGTCGTTCTGCGTTCCCAAATGATCGTGCCGACGAAATTTCCCCTGCCAAACACGGCATCGGCAGCAACCTTGAGGTAGTGCAGCTCGGAGTCGTCGATCGATATCCAGACGCTTCCGTCCGTGCGTAAAAGCAGTTTGATTTTCTCAAGCCTGGCCGACACCGATTGCAACCATTCCTCATGGCCCATGCTGTCAAAATAGTGCTGATAACTTTCGCCGTTGTTATACGGCGGGTCGAGGTAAACGCACCGCACTTGCCCGGCATGCGTTTTGGCCAACATGTTGAGCACGGCCAGGTTGTCGCCATGAATCAGGGCATTACCGGTATCCGCCTGGCCCGAAGACCACTTGGCGACGCGCTGCATAGATTTGTTGAGTACGCTGCTCGAAGATTTCATGTCCGAAATTGCTTCCTTGCCAGCGGCGTCCCCATGCCCGTCGAGGGGGGCGCTGCCTAGGTCATCCATGACTATCTCCCTGAGTGAACAAATCCAACCCTTCCTGTTTATCGCCGCCAAACTTGCCTATGCCGGCACCACGCGGCTTCTTCGGTGCGATATCAATATTGGACAATACGCTGCGAAAATCCGTCTGCCCGTCGGCCATTGCCCCCAGCAGAGACGCAATGACCGCCAGATGCGACGGCACGTCCCCCTGTTTGTAGTTCGAGAGGGAGATGCGGTTCATCTTCACTAAATCAGCGAACGCGTGCACGGTCAGCCCGGCTTTACCGATATGTCGGCGAAATTCATCGTAAGTCATGGCCGCGATCATATACTAATGAAAATAATTCATACAATAATTAATATTGATCATTAATCTATGAATGTTCGACATTAACCAGTGCAATCGGGATGGCATTATACCTGATTGTGCTGATAATTAAGATTGGCGAGTGGGCATCGCCGGCGCTTGAGCGCACGCTCGATCGCGTTAACGCTGTGCGTTTATACAGTATATTTCATCTCGGCGCCTCTCACCCACATGTCCTTGGTGCGGCGCGGGAGAAAGGGCTTGATGCGGCGCGTCAGGAAGGCGTTGGCCGCACATGAAAACGCCACCCGAAGGTGGCGCTTTCATGTGCGGCGGCCGGGCCTCGTCGCGCCCGGTCCGACTTCCAGCCCTGAGGCCGTCCCCTCAGTTGAAGATGAAATACAGAACCACCAGCACGACGGTCGGAATGCCCAGCATCCATCCAATGACATATTTACCCATGATCTCGCTCCTGTTGATGTTGTGTGATGTTGATGCATTCAGAATGCCCTGAAAAACCAGCCTCGTCCGTACGGTACGTCACGCAAGGCGGCATCGGCACCCGCGCGCCGCCGTGCCCGGATGATGAGCCCCTGCGCCGAAGCGTTCATTTCCGCGCCGCGCAGCCGGTCACCCTGGCTACAATAGCGCCATTGAAAATCCACAGAATCACACCATCCCGATGAAAATTCTTGAGTACAGCAATTTTTGCCCGCCCCGCAACAAAGCCCACTACGACAAGGTCCGGCAGGCCATCGAGCGCGACGACTTCCGTGCGGTCGATGTCAAGAAATTGACCAATCTGACCCACGCCAAGATCTATCGCGCCAAGCTCGACCACGCCGACCGCCTGCTGTTCTCCACCATCCGCTACCGCGGCGAAGTCTATGCGCTGCTGCTGGAAGTGATCGAACAGCACGACTACGACAAATCGCGCTTCATGCGCGGAGCCCGGATCGACGAAAACAGCATTGCCGCGGCCGACGCCGGCGAGGCCATCACGCAGGCGGCACCGGTTCCCTACCTGCATCCGCAACGGCGCCAGGTGCACTGGCTCGACAAGGTGATGTCGTTCGACGATGCGCAGCAGGCGGTCTACGTGCAGAACGCGCCCCTGATCATCGTCGGCAGCGCCGGCAGCGGCAAGACCGCGCTCACGCTCGAGAAAATGAAGCAGGCCCAGGGCGACGTCCTGTACGTGACCCACTCGGCCTATCTGGCGCAGTCCGCGCGCGATCTGTATTACGCCGACGGTTTCGAGCAGGCCGGCCAGGAAGCCACCTTCCTGTCCTACCGCGAGTTTCTCGAATCGGTCCGGGTCCCGCACGGCCGCGAGGCCACCTGGCGCGATTTCTCCGCCTGGTTCGCGCGCATGCGCCAGCAATTCAAGGGCATCGACGCCCACCAGGCATTCGAGGAAATCCGTGGCGTGCTCGCCGCCGACGCCGCCGGCGTGCTCACGCGCGAGCAATACCGCGCGCTCGGCACGCGCCAGTCGATCTTCGGCGCGGCCGAACGCGATACCCTGTACGATTTGTTCGAGCGCTACTGCGCATGGCTACAACAGGCCCGGCTGTTCGACCTGAACCTGGTGGCGCATGACTGGCGGCCCGAGGTGCAGCCGCGCTACGACTTCGTGGTGGTCGACGAGGTGCAGGACCTGACCGTGGCGCAACTGGCGCTGGTGCTCCAGGCGCTCAGGAAGCCGGGCCAGTTCCTGCTGTGCGGCGACTCGAACCAGATCGTGCACCCGAACTTTTTCTCCTGGAGCAAAGTCAAATCCCTCTTCTGGCGCGATCCCGAACTGGCCGAGCGGCAGCAGTTGCAGGTGTTGCGCGCCAATTTCAGGAACGGCACGCAAGTGACGCGGGTGGCCAACACGCTCCTGAAAATCAAGCACCGGCGCTTCGGCTCGATCGATCGCGAGAGCAATTTCCTGGTCGATGCTGTCAACCAGGAAGCGGGCACGGTCAGCCTGCTGGCCGACAGCGACAGCGCGCGGCGCGACCTGAACGCGCAAACGCGCCGTTCCACCCGCTTTGCGGTGCTGGTGCTGCGCGACGAGGACAAGGAGGAAGCGAAAAAGCACTTCGACACGCCGCTGATCTTTTCGGTCCACGAGGCCAAGGGCCTCGAGTACGACAGCATTGTGCTGTTCCGCTTCATCTCCGACAACCGGGCCCGCTTCGGCGAGATCGCCGAGGGCATCAGCGCGGCCGACATCGCCAGTGACGATCTGCAGTACAGCCGTGCCAGGGACAAGTCCGACAAGTCGCTCGAAATCTACAAGTTCTACATCAATGCCCTGTATGTGGCCCTGACCCGGTCGATCCGCCATGTGTACCTGGTCGAATCGGACGCCGCGCATCCGCTGGTGCGCCTGCTCGATATCGCGCAGGCGGGCGCGGCGCCCAAACACGATGCGCCCGCGTCCAGCCTGGAAGACTGGCAAAAAGAAGCGCGCAAGCTTACCCTGCAGGGCAAGCAGGAGCAAGCCGACGCGATCGAGCGCCTGATCCTCAAGAGCGCCCCGGTGCCCTGGCCGGTGTTCGACGAGGCCAGGTTGCGCGAGAGCCTGTCCAAGGTATTCCGCGAGCATGCCCCCGGCAGCAAGCACAAGGGCCAGCTGTACGAGTATGCAGCCTGCTTCGACGAACCGGTCCTGGCCGACGTGCTGGCAGGCTGTGCCGGCTACGCGCAGGCGTACAATTTTCGCAAGCTCGGTGCAACACTCGGGCGGCGCCACTTCATGCCCTATTTCGCGCGCAACATCAAGGATGTGCTGCGGCTGTGCGACAAGCATGGCGTCGAGCATCGCACGCCGATGAACCAGACGCCCCTGATGGCGGCGGCGGCGGCCGGCAACGTCCCCCTCATCGAGGCATTGCTGGCGCGCGGCGCCGACACCTCCGCCACCGACCACCTGGGCCGCAACGCGCTGCACTGGGCCATGGCCACCGCCCTGCGCGACAGTGCCTACGCGGCCGGTCCCTTCGGCGCCGTGGTCCAGTTGGTGGCACCGCCCTGCATCGACGTCATTGCCGGTGATCGCCTGGTGCGCATCGACCGCCGTCAATCCGAGTATGTGCTGTTTCAAACCATGTGGGTACTGTTCAAGTCCTGCTTTGGCCGGGCCGACGCCAGCGACCGCGGCAGCTTCGATGCCGGCATGCTGCTGGCCGCCTACGAAAAGTGGCCACCCACGGTCGTGGCGCCGGAACGGGGCAAGCGCGCCTTTATCTCGGGCGTACTGGCGCGTAACGAGGTCAGCCGCGACTACGCGTATAACCGGCGCCTGTTCAAACGCTTGTCGACCGGGCGCTACCAGTTCAATCCGGCACTGGCGCTGCGCCAGCCGGGCCAGGAAGGCGATGGCTGGCATGCCGCGTTTGCCCTGCTCAACCTGCCCCTGATCAAGGAGCTGGCCGATCCCGGCTACGCCGATTACATCGACTCCCTGCTCAAGCTTGCCGGAATGCCCCTCGCGGGTGAACCGCTGTGGCAAGCGGCCATCATGCGGCACGCCGGTCACGCGTCCTGATGTGCGTGCCGGGCGGTCCCTTACCCGGGCCGGCCGGACTGGAGCGCTCCACTCGTGTCATGCCAGTGCTGGCAACGTAGACGCCCTGTACTGGCGCGTCAATCAGGGCGCAGCAGACTTCAAACAGGTTTGCTCCGGACGATCAGCGGCGGCCCTGGCCGCTGCGTTGGCGTCGGTGGAGGCCGCATCGACGACATTCACGACACACGCCGTGTCCTTGCCGATGTGCGCCACCACAAGGACCTGACGCCGCTTCGGGCGTTCCGGGTCGCTTTGATCCATCACGTTCAGGCGCACGATCAGCGCGACCGGAACCGTTTTTCCACCGACATTGGCAACCCGCCATTCGGCCTTTTTCCCGAGCGAGGAAAACCCGTGGGTGACGACCTCCCAGTAATTGAGCGCGAAGACCCGTGCATCCGGGGTCACGATGTCAATCGAACTTCGCTCATCGTCGTCATGAATATGCAGGCGGTACTTGCCCACGCCAGGGCATCTCAATGTATAAGCGCCGGTAACTTTATCAGCAACCGTTTTCTTGCAGGACTTGCCCGCGATGTCGGTGTACATGCTGGTCAGATTCGTGTGCGCGCAAGCCCCGGCACTCAACCCGGTTGCCAGCGCGGCGATGAGCCCCATCAAGCGAATGTTCATGAAGTTCCTTTCGTTGAAGACTCAAATAGTAGGAGTCTACCTTCTCGTCACCCTTGATCCCGGACAGCCCCGGTGGCAGCACAATCGCTTGCCACGATCTGTCCGGCGCCAGCTTGCCTAGTTGTAAGCAAACAGCGCGAGTTGTAAGCGCGTGTAAAGGCGGTCAACTCATCGGTTTCGGGCGGCGTTTTCAGCTCAGTGACACGGCAACTGTGCACCGAACCTCAACCCAGAAAAAGGACTGACCATGAAAAAAGTAATCGCTACCCTGACCGTCGGATTGTTCGCCAGCGCCGCATTCGCGCACTCCCCGACACCGGCTCCGGCACCAGCAGCACCGGTAGCGAAGGCTGAAGTAAAGGTTGAAACCAAAGCCGAAGTCAAAGCACCAGCCCAGGACATCAAGACCGCCGCGGAAGCCGCCAAGCCGGCCCCGCAGGCAAGCAAGTAAGCAAGACGCTTCACACAAATAAAATAAACCGTTTATACCAATCCAAGGAACCGCATCATGAAAAAAACTATCGCTACCCTGATCACCGGCCTGTTCGCTACCGCTGCTTTCGCTCAAACCCCTGCTCCTGCCGCCGCACCTGCGCCAGCGGCGAAGACCGAAGCGCACGTCGTCAAAACCGAATCGAAGGAAACCACGGTCGTGAAAACCGATGCCAAGGATGCGCACGTGGTCAAGACGGAAACCAAGGAAACCACGGTCACTCCCGGTGCCAAGGAAGAAGTCACCACCACCAAGACCGAAGTGAAAACCCACAAGAAGTCCGCCAAGGCCCGCGCCAAGGCAGCGAAAGAAACCAAGGCAGCGGAAAAAACCGCCAGCGCGCCAGCGCCGGCGCCGGTTGTCACGGCAGCTGCGACCCCGGCCGCGACCCCAGCCGCCAAGTAATCTCCCACCGGTCCCCGCTGCGGCGGGGATGGTCTTGACCGCCTTTGCGGCAAGCAAAACGCCAACCCATGCAGGTTGGCGTTTTCGTTTCCGGAGCAAATTTGGGACTAACCGCATCCGCGCATCCATGTCGATTTGGCGTGAATTGACTGTATTTTGTCATTTACGCCAAAACCACCTGCTCGTAAGATGGCCTGATACCCGGTGGCGTTGACGTCCCCGCGACTTTACGTATGGCCTGACAGGAGTTTCAATCATGACTGGATTCACGCGCCTCGTGCTTATCGCACTTGCCTCCCTTGCCTTTACGGGTCCCACGTCGGCCCAGGAGGGCGCGCCCGTCGTGGCGCCGGCCGCGGCCAGCATCGAGCCCACCGAAAAAATCAGCACCTACGCGCCGCGCTTCGGGCGCACCCGCCCAGTCATCGCGGTTATTGGCGAAAATAGCGGCACGGTGATGTCCGACTTCGTGCTCCCCTACGGCGTGCTGGCCCGATCCGGCCTGGCCGATGTCGTCAGCGTGGCCACGCAGCCAGGTCTGCTGCAACTGCCCCCACTGCAAATCCAGCCGGACAATACCGTCGCCGAATTCGACCAGCGCTATCCCGACGGCGCCGATTACGTCGTCGTCCCGGCCTTGAAAAAGAACGATGACCCGACCCTGCTGGCCTGGGTCGGCGCCCAGGCGGCCAAAGGCGCGACGATGGTCAGCATTTGCAACGGCTCGATCGTGCTGGCCAAGGCCGGCCTCACGCGCGGCCACCGCGCGACCGGCCACTGGAGCACCCACCAGTCGCGCGTGGCGGCCTATCCGGATACGGTCTGGGTGAAGAACACGCGCTATGTCGCCGATGGAAAAATCGTATCGAGTGCCGGCATCAGCGCGGCGATACCGACTGCCCTGGCACTGGTCGAAGCCATTGGCGGCACCGAACGCGCGCAGGTCCTGGCCACGCAGCTCGGCGTCGGCGACTGGGGCAGCGTGCACAATAGCGACGCGTTTCGCATCACCTTCGGCGACCGCGTGACGGCCGTCACCTCGTATTTTCTGCGCCCAAGCCAGGATATCGGCATTCCCGTCGCCCCCGGCGTGGACGAAATGGCGCTCTCGCTCGCCGCCGACGCCTACACCGCCACCCTGCGCACGCGCGTCCACGCGCTCGCGCAGTCCGGCGCGCCGGTCAGGACGCGCAACGGCTTGATGCTGATTCCCGACATGGTCGCAGGCCAGGGCAAGCCGCTCGACTGGGTGCTGCCCGAGTTCGACGCCACGCCTTCAGCCCGGGTACTCGACAAAGCGCTCGACGACATCACCACCCGCTACGGCACGGCGGCCGCCCGTTTCGTCGTGCTGGAAGCGGAGTATCCGTGGCAGGGGCGATAATGCGCTTTCGGTATTGGCTTACATAAGGAACACGCATGCCTGCTTCGACCACGCGCCGCATTGTCTTTCTCGCGTACGAGGACATGAACCTGCTCGACCTGGCCGGTCCGCTGCAGGCCTTCGCCACAGCCAACCGGCTGGGCCAGGTCGAGGGTGCGCCGCTGCTGTATGAAACCGTCATTGCCTCCGTCAGCGGCGGCAGCGTCATGTCCAGCGCCGGCCTGGCGGTCGACACGCGCGCCGTGGCCACGCTTGACGGAGCAGATATCGATACGCTGATCGTCGCGGGCGGCTGCAAGGGCGAGGAATTTACCGTGTGTCCGGAACTGGTGGCCTGGATCGGCCGGCACGCGGCCAGCGCGCGGCGACTGTGCTCGGTGTGCACCGGGGCGTTCGTGCTGGCCGCCGCCGGCCAGTTGAACGCTCGCCGCGTGGCCACGCACTGGGCCTGGGTCGATCGCCTCCGGCAGCGCCACCCGGAAGTGCGGGTCGATGCCGATGCCCTGTTCATCCAGGATGGCGCCCTCTGGACCTCGGCCGGGGTCACCGCCGGCATCGACATGAGCCTGGCGCTGATCGAAGCGGACCATGGCCACCAGATCGCCATCCAGACCGCGCGCCAGCTGGTGATGTTCATCAAGCGCGCCGGCGGACAATCCCAGTTCAGCGTTCCCCTGGCCACGCAGGCGCGCGATGACGGCAATTTCGCCAGCCTGCATTCATGGATCGCCAGCCACATCGACGAAGACCTCGGCGTGGCGCGCCTTGCGACGATGGCGAACATGTCGCTGCGCACCTTCGTGCGCGTCTACACCGCCACGGTGGGCCGCACGCCGGCCAAGACCGTCGAGGCGATGCGCATGGAAGCGGCCTGCCGGGCGCTGGAATCGAGCACCCTGCCCCTGAAAGCCATTTGCACGAAGATTGGCTACGCCGAAGAACAAACGCTGCGCCGGGTTTTTCTCCGCAATTTCGGCGTCAATCCGCTGCAGTACCGCGCCCGTTTTTCGGAACGCCCGGGACCTGCGCGCGCGACCTGACTGGCGGACCTGCGTTACCACATCAGGTCATCGGGAATCTGGAACGCTGCGTACGGATCGTCCGCATCGACTTCGGTACTGTTTTTATTCACGCGCACCACGATCGAGGCATCGCGCTCGGCGATTTTATCGGCAATCACGCGCGGCACCAGCTCGGTGGAATCGCCCTGGCGAATGATCACCAGGCGCCCGGCCACCAGGTGCGCCTGGACCGCGGCCGACACGTAGAAACGCTCGATCTTGTTATTGTGCGTGAAGTTGTAGGCGATGTCGCCATTGCCCTTGCTCTGGCGATTTTTCTGCACCATCTGGGTGATCTGCGCGCCGATCGCCTTTTCGTTCGCGGCCGCGTCGCGCTGGGCATTGAGTTCGCGCGCCCGCTCGGCGTTCTTGCGCTGCGTTTCGAGGGCGGCCAGGCGTGCTTCGTCGACGGTCTCGGTGCCGGTGCGGCGCTCGACCTTCTTCTGCTTGCTCTTGTCCTGATTGGCCTGTTTGACCTTGTTTTTGTCGACCAGGCCGGCTTTCAAAAACTGCTCTTGCAACGAGGCCATATGCACTACTCCGTAAATGAGGTTCGCCAGCCCGGGCACACGCGCCGGCCGGTGGAAAAACGATAGCATAGCAAAAATGTCGCCCCTACTGCCCGGGAATTGGCTGAATCGACCGGTCCGGCGGCCGCTGTTAGAATCGCCGCCATGACGACCCTCGCTCCACACACTGCCCCGCCACACCGGTCCACCCGCACCCGGCTGCGATGGCTGGCCGCCAGCCTGCTCCTGGCCGCACTGCCGGCGGGCGCCCAGCAGCGCACCTCGCTCATCGAGCTGATCAACGCCTACCGCGCCGCGCCGCACACCTGCCAGGGCCGCGCCATGGGGCCGGTCGCACCGCTGGCGCCGCATGCGGCACTGTCCAGGGTCCAGGCTCCTCCCGGCACCTTGCTGGACCAGGCGATTGCGCGCGCCGGCTATGCGGTGGCGCACGCCGATGCAATTTTCGTGGAAGGGGTATCCGATCCCGTGCGCGTCATGGCCAGCCTCGAACGCAGCTATTGCAGGACACTGCTGAGCACGCAATTTTCCGACGTGGGCGCAAGACGCACCGGCGACAGCTGGATGATCGTGTTTGCCCAGCCGGCCCCGCCCTCGGCCGCCTCGCGCCTGCCGCCGCCGCGCGACGCCGGGCAGCGCATCCTGGAAGCGGTCAACCGCGCCCGCGCCAGCGCCCGCGACTGCGGCGCGCAAGCGTTCGAAGCCGCCCCGCCCCTGGCCTGGAACGAGGAGCTGGCAAGCACGGCGCTGGGCCACAGCAGCGACATGGCCAAACAGCGCTATTTCAGCCACGCCGGCAAGGATGGCCGCATGGTGGGCGAGCGCGCGCTCGACACCGGCTATCGCTGGCGCCGCATCGGCGAAAACATCGCGGTCGGGCAGGACTCGGCCGACGAGGTGGTCGCTGGCTGGCTCGACAGCCCGGGCCACTGCGCCAATGTGATGGATGCGCAATTTGCCGACATGGGCGCGGGCTACGCCATCAACCAGGCGGGCGAGAGCGCACGCGTCTACTGGACCCAGGTGCTGGCGGCGCCGGGCGACACGGTCCCGTAAGCACGGCCCGGTCCGCCTGACGCCAGGTAGCGTATATTGCATGGTTGCTCATACATACATCAACTGGCGCCTGGCCGGCCGCAATGACGGCTGGCCGAATGTGGCCGCCTACAAGGATAACGCCGGCTACGCCTACGCCAATTATTCGGCGGCCGAAGGCGGCTGCGAAGGCGTCAAGGACCCGGCCCGGAACGGCACCAGCGTGCCGCCCGGCGTGCCGGTGCAGCGCGAATCGGCATGGACCGATCCGGACTTCGTCGAACCGCTCAAGACCTTCTACACGGTCGACAGCAGCTTCAGTTTCAAGGACCCGGTGTGCGCCGAAAACAGCCTGTATTACATCTGCTGGCCCACGGTGGCGCCTTCCTCGGTCACGTATTACAAGGGTGGCGGCAAGGCTGGCGTTCCCGGATGGGAGCATTCGCTGCTGATCGGCAGCCTGAAACGCGGCATCGTCTACCGCGTGCGGCTCGATCCGAACGGTCACCTGCCGCTCGGCGACGCCGAGCCGCTGTTTCGCTCCGTGAACCGCTCTCGCGATATAGTGGTCAGCGCCGATGGCGCCACCATCTACGTGGCGACCGATATCGAAGGCTCGCTCGGCACCAGCGACAGCGGCGCGCCCACCAAAAATCTGGAAATCCGGGCGCGATCCTGGCGTTCAAATTCAGCGGCGCCAAATAGGCCGCCGCTGCTCCCCCACCGGCCGCTGTCACCAGCGCGCCGGCCGGCCCTGGTCGCCGAAGCGATAGTCGCATACGCCTTGCGGAAAAATCCGCTCCAGCCATTCCTTGTCGCGCGTGCTGAAGCGGGCGGCCTGCGGATAGGTGCCGTCCGCGAGCGCCGCCGCCACCGGTTTCAGCTTGCACTTGAAGATATCGCCCTTGACCGACTCGCCGGCCACCATGCGCGAACTTGCATGCACCGCAAAGGCTGCGCTGCAGGCGCCTTTCGGCTGTTGATTCAACACGCCGTCCCAGACCGCTGCGCCGGCCGCGATCGCGGCGCCGCCGGCGTCAAAACAGCTGTCGGTAAATTGCGCGGGCGCGGTCCGCGTGCTCAGGTAGCTGTCCAGCACCCCCAGCGCATCGATGACGTGCGCCGGCTGGTCCGCTGCGGCCGTCGTCAGCCAGATCACCTGGTTCTTCGCCGCCGCGCGATTGGCGTCGAGCAGGCGCGCGCGCACCGAAAAGGCCTGGCGCATGTTGTGCATGTTGAGCACCGGCTCCAGGTACGGCCGCACATCGATCATCGGAATGTCCAGCCGCTGCCCGGTGAACACGTGGCCGGACGTATAGGCCGCGCGCACGGCCGACAGGTCTGCCGCGCGCCGTGGCGCGGGCTGGCCGGCCGGGTCGCGGCAGGTGGCGCTGCGCTGCATGTTGCGCGCGTCGAACGGGTCGGCGGCCGCATCCCACATGACGAACTGCGACGCCTCTTTCCAGCTGCCGACGCAGGCATTGATGCGCAAGAATTCATCCGTGCCGATCTGCCCCGCCGCCAGCGCGCCAAGTCCGTACTGCACGCCGACGTTGTCGATCGGGGATGGCGCAAAGCCGGCGCTGTCGGTGCCGTAGATATTGGCCAGGTCGTTCCAGTGCGTCCATTTGACCTTGGCGAAGACGTCCGCCGGATAGCCGTAATTCTGCGCCACCAGGTCATAGCGCGGGTCTTTGTAGACGGGATTGACCACGGTCGGCACCGCGCCCTGCCAGCCGTTGATGCACTCGGTCGATCCCGGCTTGTCGGTCAGGGGATTGACCACCGTATCGCTGGCATTGCTGCCCTCGATCAGGGCGCGCCGGGTCCACGTCTTCCACGGCGAGGCGGGATCGAGCGCCACCTCGTCGCTGAAGTACTGCTCCAGCAGCGGGCAGTCGGCCACGGGAATCGTTTGCGTGACCATGTCCGGATACGATTGCACCGGAATGCCGGCATCCAGCAATCCGGGCCGGTTTTGCGCGAACAGATACTGCTGCACCGCCCCGCCCGAGCCGCCGATGCCGATCGTGAAGGCCGGCTGGCCGACCGCCTTGATGAAGCGTTCCTTGGTCATCGTGGCCGTTTCTTCCGCCAGGCGCATGTTGTAATGCACGCCCGCTTCGTTGCCGGACGAATTGACCACCGCATACCCCTGCGCCAGCACCCGGGAAATGATCTGGCGCTCGATGCCGCGCATGCCGCTGCTGAACCAGATCGCGGTGCCCTGCTGATGGCCGATGCCGACGCCGCCGCGCAGCCAGTACACCAGCTTGCGGTTCCAGGCCGTGGTATCGAAGCGCGGCGTCGCATCCGCCGCTCCGGGAAACGGCGCCAGCATGGCGATGGTGTACGCAAAGCGGTTGATGGTGCCGGCTTCGACCCGCACCACGAACGGCACGCTGGCGCCATGGAGGGTGATGGTTTTCAGGTCGGCCGGCGGCGTGGCGTAGCCCTGGACGGCGTCGAACGGCTTGAACCCCTCGCCGGTGTGGTAAAAGTAGTGAATCTGCGTTTTGATGGCGCAGTACCGGCTGTGCCCGAGCAGGCGCCCGCCCGGCGTGGCGCCGTCCGACGTCTCGAACACCGGATGGCCGATGCCGTCCTGGTTATCCACCAGCGGCTGGCCCAGGCCCGACTCCTGGGTGCGGCACACAAAAGGCTGCTGCTGCGGACCGCTGAACATGGGACCGGTCACCGGGTGGTTGGTCAGCGCCAGCGCGGCCGACACCTCCCTGCCGCCATGATCGGTATAACTCACTTCCAGCGTATTGCGGCCGTCGGCCAGGCCCGACACCACGCCTTCCATGCGCGCGCCGGCGGCGGCCATCGGCGGATCGATGCGCTGGCCATTGAGCCGGAATCTCATCTGGCCGGGCATGTCGGCGGCCGCGCTGACGGCAATGCGGGCATCGCCGCCGGACACTTCATCCGGCTTGCTCGACAACACGGTGAGCGAGATCTTCCGGTCCGGCAGATGCACCGTGCCGCCGCATCCGGCCAGTACGATTGCCGCGAGCGCGCAAGCGGCTGTTGGGTTCCAAGCTGTCATGGCGATTGCCTCCGAGTGATTGAACGGGACCGACCAGTCTTCAATCTTGCTCTGCGATGCCTGAACAGCCTTGACCATAGTCAACTTCCTGAAGCATCAACCGACGCGTTCGGAACGCTGAGCCAACACCATTGAAATTAGATGACGGATGGGCCCGTGTCAACAACTCTCGCGCGGCACGAGCGGGCCCGCCGTGATGGTCACAAGTTGGCTGGCCGGCCCTGGTCGGGTAGGCGTTAGTCGCATACGCCTTGCGGGAAGATCCGCTGCAGCCATGCCTTTTCCTCGGCGGTAAACACCACATGGGGCGGATACGTGCCATCCCTGAACGCCGCCGCCAGCGGCTTGGTCGTGCACTTGAAGATCAAGCCCTTGATCGATTCCCCGGCCTCCATGCGCGGGCTTGAGTAAACCGGAAACGCCCGGGTGCACGCGCCTGGCGGCTTGCGGTTCAATATCCCGTCCCAGACGTGCGGACCGGCGGCGATGACGGCGCCGCTGTCGTCGATACAGCGGTCGGTAAACTCCGCCGGCGCCACGCCGGTACCCAGGTAGCGCTCCGGCACCGCCAGGGCGTCGCCCACCAGGGTGGTCATCGGCACTTGCGGCGCGTTGAACCAGATCACCTGGTTGCGCGCCGCCGCCGGATTGGCGTCCAGCAGGCGCGCCCGGATCGAGAACGACTGGTGCGCATTGTGCATGTCGAGCACCGGTTCAAGGTAAGGGCGCAGGTCGATCGCCGGAAAGGCCAGGCGGCGCCCGGTAAACACGTGTCCCGAGATATAGGCGGCGCGCATGGCCTGTATATCTCCTTCGTGCCGCGGCGCCGGCGTGCCGTGCGGATCGCGGCAGGTCGCGCTGCGCCGCATGTTGCGCGCATCGAAAGGATCGCTGGCGCGGTCCCACGAAACGAATTCCGGTTGATTTTTCCATCCGCCCACGCATGCGTTGACGCGCAAGAATTCGTCCTTGCCGATCTGGCCACGCGCCAGCGCGCCCAGGCCATATTGCACGCCGACGTTATCGACCGTGGTCGGCGCGAAACTGCGTTCGTCGGTGCCGTAGATATTGGCCAGGTCGTTCCAGTGCGTCCATTTGACATCGGCAAAGACTTCGGCCGGGTAGCCGTAGCGCCGGGCCGCTTCGTCGTATTCGGGATCCTTGTAGGCGGGATTGATCACGGTCGGCACGATCTCCTGCCAGCCGGTGATGCATTCGGTCGATCCGGGCGTCTTCGTGATGGGATTGATAACGGTATCGCTCGCGTTCATGCCTTCGACCAGGGAGCGCCGGCTTCACACGGTCCATGGCGAGGCGGGATTGAGAGCCACCTCGCCGGCGAAATACTACTCCAGCAGGGGGCAATCGGAAATCGGAATCGACTGGGTGATCATGTCCGGATAGGACTGGATCGGAATGCCGGCGTCCAGCAATCCGGGCCGGTTTTGCGCCGGCAGGTACTGCTGCAGCGCGCCGCCGGAAGCGCCGATCCCGATCGTATGGCGCGGCACGCCGTACGCCTCGATGAAATGCTCCTTCGTCATCATGGCCGTTTCTTCGGACAGGCGCATATTGAGCTGGACCCCGCTTTCGTTGCCGGACGTGGTAATGACGGCATACCCACGGCCCAGCAGCATGGGCATCAGCTGGCGCTCGGCGCTCCACAGGCCATCGTTGAACCACATGGCGGTGCCCTGCTGATGCCCGATGCCGGCGCCGCCGCGCATCCAGTACACCAGCCTGCGGTTCCACAGCAAGCCGTCCGGCGCCTGCACCGCGCCTGGCGCCTGCGCAAAGGGCGCCAGCATCGCGATGGTGTACAGGAAGCGGTTGATGCTGCCGCCTTCGACCCGCACCACGAACGGCACGCTGGCGCCATCGACCGTGATGGTTTTGAGGTCCGGCGGCGGCGTGGCGTAAGCGCTGGCCGGATCGAATGGCTTGAACGCGTCGCCGGTATAGTAAAAGTACTGAACCTGCGGCTTGATGCCGCAGTACCTGCTGTAGCCGAGCAAGCGCTTGCTGCCCGCTTCGAATACCGGATGGCCGATGCCTTCCTGGTTGTCGACCAGCGGCTGGCCGAGGCCGGACTCCTCGGAACGGGCAAACGAAGGGCATCTGCTGCGGGCCGCTGAACATCGGCCCGGTCAGGGGATGGTTGGTCAGCACCAGCGTATCCGACATGGCCCTGCCGCGCGCATCGACATACGTCACTTCCAGCAGGTTGTCACCGTCGGCCAAACCGGTGATGATGCCTTCGGCGCGGTTTCCCGAGCCCGCCATGGGCGGCTCGATGCGGCGGCCATTGAGCCGGAATACCAGCTTGCCCTGCAGTGCCACCGGAGCGCTGACCTCGATGCGGGCATCGCCGCCGGACACCCAGGCCGGCTCGCTGGAGAGCACCCGCAGCGCAATACCCGGCTCCTGGATGGGAATGGCGCTGCCGCATCCGGCTATCGCGACGGCGGCAAGCGCGCCCACGCTCCAAGGTTTACTATGATTCATTGCAATAGTCCTCCGCTCGATTGTCCAACACCCAAGCGTTGTCAATCTTGCTCTGCCATTCGCCCCCGGCATTGAGGACAGTCAGTCCGCGCGGCCGCCACCCTCCCCCTTGCGCACGCTAAAAACAACACCCTTGGCCCACCTCGCGCGCGCCGCATTTTTACGCATCCCGCATGGCGCGCCAGTCGCCCGTAGAGGAAACGGGAAAGCGTCTGCGCGCGTGGCCGGACCGGCGCCGGCGCGGGCCTGGCGCGCTGTCCTGGACGCTGCGGATTTTGTTTGCATGAGGCATTACTCATAGTAGACTGGATCATCAACGCAAGCCGGGGAAAACCGAAGCATGCCTGCCCAATGCCGCAATGCCATTGACCCATCGACGCGCCCGGCCCACCCCGGCGGCGGTGCCCTTGTCCTGTCCAAGCTGTTCCGTTTGCCTCCCCGTTCACCACGCCGCGACTGACCTTCAAAGGAAGCACTATGTCCGATCTCTCCGCATTTTTTCAGAACGTCAAACTCCCGGTGATCTCCGAAGTGGCCCACTCCCTCATCAAGACGCTCGATGATGAAGATGCCTCGGCCAAGTTGATCAGTTCCATCATCGCGCGCGATCCGGCGCTCACCGCCAAGCTGATGCGCCTGGCCAACAGCGCCCGCTTCGGCGTCTCGCGCGGCGTCAATTCGCTCGACGACGCCATCGCCATGACCGGCATGTCGCACGTGCGCACCCTGGCGCTGGCGGCCTGCTTCGCAGAAACTTTTCCCGACCTGCCGGGCCTCGACAGCGATGAATTCTGGAAAAGCAGCATGGCTTGCGCCGGCTATGCCAAGTGGCTCTCGTCGAGCCTGGGCAGCGACGGCCAGGATGCCTGGCTGGCCGGGATGATGGTGCGCCTGGGCGAATTGCTGATTTACCAGGCCGAACCGACCGCCTTTGCGGAAATCGAACAGCAGCCGCACCTGCCGGGCGGGCGCTGGGAGCGCGAACAGCGTCTGCTGGGTTTTTGCGAAGGCGAAATCACGGCCGAGCTGGGCCGGCGCTGGAACTTCCCGGAGACGATCGTGCGCGCGCTGGAATGCTCGTCGGACCCGATGGCGGCCCATCCGTTCAGCAAGCTCGGCGGCATTATTCATCTGGCCAGCCTGCTGGCCGATACCCCGAGCGACGACCCGGAAATCCTCGATTCGCTGCCGCAGGACATCGTCACAGCCTTGCAACTGAACCACGAGTGGATGAAAGCCAAGTTCCCTTCACACAGTTCGTTCTCGGCAGCGCCGTAGGCGTTCAGCTCGCCGGACTGGTCACGGCCGCGCCGCGGCTGTGACGGACCTTTTCAATGGCTTGCTGAATCTCGCGCTCCGCAACGCGGCTGAAGAACGTTTTTTCTATTTTTCCAGTCAGCGTGCTGCGTGTCCAGACATCGATGCGATACAACGATCCCCAGACCGCGATCTGCACTTTCTGCGACGACTCGCCTTTGTGAACGAGAAACCACGCAGTCTGGATCAGACCGGTTTGAGGGTCTTCCACTAGCCGCAGGTCACCGGGGCCGAGCGGCACGTCGCGCATGCGGTAGGTCTGCAGTCCCTCGCGCACGTCGCGAAACAATTGCGCATCAGGACGTTTGTTTCCGTACCACTCCGGGACGAGGACGCCATCGGGTTCGGCATCGACGTCGAATTCACGGCCGATGAAAACACCGGCCGCCAACATCGTCAACCCGACAACGGCGAATGCGCCGAACCGCATAAAACCTGACCGCATCCCTTCTCCTTTGCCCGCGCATGTGCTGCACTGGTCCCGCTGACCATGAGCACCTTACTCCGCCTGCCATTTTACGCTGCCGCAAAACATCATCACGGCCCCTGCAATTGAACCGCGAGTCGATGAAAGCCAAGTTCCCTTCTCACAGTTCTTTCTCGGCAGCGCCGTAGGCGGCGCTCGGAACCATTGCGCGCCCCGACACTCCAACATCCTTTATCGTGGGTTGAAAGGAGATGTCATGGAGGCGACCTGGATCGTGGTGGCCAATGCCGGACGGGCGCGCTTTTTTGCCGGGTCCGGCGACATTGGCGACAATGGCGAGCTGGAAGAAATCAACGATATGGTCAATACGGCGGTGCGCCTGCGCACCACGGAGACCGAAACGGACAGAATCGGCCCGACTTCCGCGACCAAGAGCATCCATAACACCGGCGGCGCCGCGCCCAACAAAAGCTACAAGCCGCCGCAAACGCCGACCGAGCACGAGACCGAACTGTTCGCCCGCAGCATTAACAGCTTCCTGCTGCAGGGCTTGCACGAAAACCGCTTCGGCCAGCTGGTGCTGGTTGCCTCGCCGCAGTTCCTGGGCGTGCTGCGCAAGCCGCTCGACCCGCAACTGACGCCGCTGCTCAAGTTCGACATCAACAAGGACTATACCCATTTGAACCCGCGGCAACTGCGCGAGCAATTGCAGACGCGCGAGCAGGCGCCGTAGCGCCCACGGGGGCAGGCACTGTATGCGCCGGCTAATCACCGCTTACTCCCCACTTACCTGACGCTTACTCGCCGGCGAGTTGCCGATTCGTCGTCGATCAATCGCCGGCCAGCGCCAGCCCGCCCATGGCCGGGTCGCTGATCGAATCCTTGCCCGTTTCCACGCGGCCGGCAAAGCGCCGCACGTAACCGGGCAGTTCCGTCACGCGCACGCTGAAGTCGTACCAGTTTCCGCAGTCGCACAGCGGCCAGGCCTGCTCCGACAGCGCGCCGGCCGCCACCGTCACGTTCCACGCCGGTGCATCGAGGTAGGCGTTCGCCTTGAGCACGAAGGTGGCCGCCACGTTGCCGTTGTTGCGCAACTTGGCCGACACGCTGCCGTTGGCAATGTCGTAGCACACCTGGATTTCCGGCTGCGGCCCCTGGCGCGACGCCGTGCCGCTGAAGTGGCGGTGAAAGCCATTCGGCCCCAGCACCCACAGGTCGTACATGCCGTGCTGGTCGCCCAGCGCCCACACCCCGTTCAAGTCCTTGTTCGCTTCGACCGTGTAACGCCGCGGCGGCTGGGTCAGGCGGTTCTGGTCGTACACGTGGAACACTGCCGCCGCCGCGCCCGTATTGGAAAACAGCAGCTCGACCTCGACCTTGTCGGGATGAACGCGCGCACTCACGTGCAGCTCGTACGGCAAGGCGCGCGATGGCCGGGTGCCCGTCGCCTGGGTCGGCAGTTCCGGCAGCACCGGCAAGTCCGGCGTCTTGGTGCCGGGCAGCGCGCGGGCGCGGGCGGCCAGTGCCTTGGTGTCCGGCAAGGCGCTGGCGAAGGCCGCCCCATCCGGGTCCTTGAAGTTGAATGCACTCGTCAGGTCGCCGCACACAGCCCGGCGCCACGGGGTGATGGACGGTTCCATCACGCCGAAACGCGCTTCGATGAACCGGATGACCGAGGTGTGGTCAAACACCTGTGAGTTGACCCAGCCGCCCTTGCTCCACGGCGAAATCACATACATCGGCACGCGCGGGCCCAAGCCGTACGGGCGGTGCATGAGCGCGGGCGCTTCCATCGTTTCGGTAGTGACGAACTCGTGATATTCGCCCACGGTGCTGACGGTCGATGCGCCGGCCAGCACAGCTTGCTTCGCATCGCTGTTCCATTGCACGTACGATGGCGCGGCCGGTGGCGGCACGTGGTCGAAAAAGCCATCGTTTTCGTCGAACATCAGGAACAGCACGGTTTTGCTCCAGACCTCGGTGTTCGAGGTCAGCGCGTCCAGCACGGCCGCCGTGTACTCGGCGCCCTGCGCCGGGCTCGATGGCCCGGGATGCTCCGAGCCTTCGGCGGTAGCGACGATGAACGATACTTGCGGCAGCCGGTTAGCCTGCACGTCCAGTTTGAGCTGGTCGAGGTCGCGCGTGCTCATGCCCCGTTCGCGCAGTTGCGGATCGGCCCCGGGCACATTGGCGAACGCATCGCGAAAGCGCTTGAAGCCGGCCAGCGGGTTGTCGGTGAAGTTGTCGGCCATGTTCTGGTACACCTGCCAGCGGATACCGGCCGCCTGCAGCCGTTCCGGGTAGGTGAGCCAGGCGTAGCCGCCGGTCGGATCGTGCTCGACGCTGTCGTAGCTGTTGCCGATCACGGGGCCGTTGCCCTGCTTGAGCGGGTCGTTGGCGCCGGTCCAGGCGAACACCCGGTTCGGGTTGGTGCCGCCCTGGAACGCGCTGTGATAGGCGTCGCACACCGTAAACGCGTTGGCCAGCGCGAACTGGAAAGGAATGTCGGCTTCCTTGTAATAGCCCATCGAATGGTTTTGCTTGTGCGTCGGCCAGTTGGCGAGGATGCCGTGGTTCCACGCGTACTGCGCGTTCGGCCAGCTGTGCGGCGTGCCGGCCACCCGCATCGTATCGAAGCTTTGCTGGGTATTCAGATGGAAGGGCGCGACCACGCGCGGCGCCGCCGCCACGCTGTCGTTGAGCTGGTACCAGACCCGGTGCTTGCCCATCGCGTTCGAGGCCGGCAGCGGGATCGGGAAGCGGTCGCCGAAACCGCGCACCCCTTTCAGGGTGCCGAAGTAATGGTCGAAGGAACGGTTTTCCTGCATCAGGATGACGATATGCTCGACATCCCTGATGGTGCCGGTGCGGTTGTTGGCCGCCACCGCGAGGGCCCTGCTGATCGCGGGCGGAAACATGGAGAGCGCCGCGGCGCTGCCGCCGATACTGGCGGCCTTGCGCAAAAACGCGCGTCTGCTGTTGGGTGTCATCGTCATGGTCGGTCAAGCCTGTCGGGTGGTGCGGGGGGACGCCGCGCTCATGGGGCGCAGCGCATGCTGGCGGACTTGGCGCTGCAGGCGCGCGAGGGGTCGGCGGCGCCAAGCGCGGGCACCGGTTGCTGCGCCACCGGCACGGACGGGGACGGGTCGTCGTTGCCGCAGGCGGCAAGGCTGGCGCCCATCAGCGCGGCAAACAGGACGCGCGCAGCCAGCGGCATCGAACGGGATCTTGGCGTGAAGTACAACATGAGCATGTCTTTCCTGGAAAATCATCTGGGTCACAATCTATCGGGCGAGCAAGAAAGATAATATTGCCGTAATGTTACGCCAGAGTGACCTCCGGATGACCTTGCAATTACACATTATTTCCAGATAACCATTCTGCCAGCATGCGGCTTGTTGCTTTTCGGGCAGGCCAGGCCGGTTTTGTCCGGCCTGCGGCAGTCAGTGTTTGACTCGGCAGTTTCCATAACGTAACCTTTCCTGTAAGAATTCACACTCCTGTCGGCGGCGACCATTGCGCTTCCAGGTCGAGCCCGTCATCCGGTGCCGCGCTTCCCGGCGCAGGTCCGGTCGGCGGCCCTGTAGCGATAGCGGGCAAGCAAGCGCAGTCTGTCGCCCACCGGCCTCGGTGGCGTTCCAAAAAGCACTGATCAACATCAACAAAGCGCGGCGCGTGTGCTATCTTTCAATAGACAGACGGGCTCGCAGACTGCACGCAAAGGAAGTCGCCATGAGTATTCCCTTTCTCGAATCGATGAGCATCGCCAAGAAGCTCGCCACCCTGATCCTCAGCAGCGTGGTCGGCATCGTGGTGCTGACCGCCCTGTTCCTGGTGTCCGAAAAGCGCCTCATCCTGGAGGAGCGCGAGAACAATGTGCGCCAGGCCGTCGAAACCGCGCACGGCATCATCGCCTACTATCACGGCCTGTCCGACAAGGGCGGCATGACCAAGGCCGAGGCGCAGAAGCACGCGCTGGCCGCCATCAAGGTGCTGCGCTACAGCAAGACCGAATACTTCTGGGTGCAAGACCAGACGCCGGTGGTATTGATGCATCCGATTAAGCCAGCGCTCGACAATACCAATGTCAGCGCCACCAAGGACCCGACCGGCAAGCACCTCTTCGTCGCGTTCGTCGACACGGTCAAGGCCAGCGGCGCCGGCTTCGTGTTCTACATGTGGCCCAAGCCGGGCAGCGAACATCCGGTGCAGAAAGTGTCGTACGTCCAGGGTTTCGCGCCGTGGGGCTGGATCGTCGGCTCGGGCGTCTACATCGATACGGTCGACGCCACCATCCGCGCGCGCCTGATTTCCTTCTCGCTGGGCGCGCTGGCGCTGGCCGGGGTGCTGATGGGTATCGGACTGGTGATCGGGCGCGGCCTGCTGCGCCAGCTCGGCGGCGAGCCCGACTATGCGGCCGGCATCGCGCGCAGCATTGCCGAAGGCGACCTGAGCATCAACATCGACCTCAAGCACAATGACACCACCAGCCTGCTGCACGGCATCCGCACCATGCGCGACGACCTGGCCAAGATCGTGATGCAGGTGCGCATGGGCACCGATACCATCGCCACCGCATCGAGCCAGATCGCGTCCGGCAACCTCGACCTGTCCTCGCGCACCGAGCAGCAAGCCAGTTCGCTGGAAGAAACAGCGGCGTCGATGGAAGAGCTGACCGGCACCGTCAAGCAAAACTCGGACAACGCGCGCCAGGCCAACCAGCTGGCCGCCACCGCATCCGACGTGGCCATGCAGGGCGGCGCCGTCGTGGCCCAGGTGGTCGACACCATGGCCTCGATCAACGACTCGTCCAAGAAGATCGTCGACATCATCAGCGTCATCGACGGCATCGCCTTCCAGACCAATATCCTGGCGCTGAACGCGGCGGTGGAAGCGGCGCGCGCCGGCGAACAGGGACGCGGCTTCGCCGTGGTCGCTTCGGAAGTGCGCAACCTGGCCCAGCGCAGCGCCGCGGCCGCCAAGGAAATCAAGGCCCTGATCGGCGACTCGGTCGAGAAGGTATCGGTCGGCAACAAGCTGGTGGCCGACGCCGGCGGCACCATGGACAATGTGGTGGCCAGCGTGCGCCGCGTGACCGACATCATGGCCGAGATTTCGGCCGCCAGCCATGAGCAGAGCGCCGGCATCGCCCAGGTCAACCAGGCCATCGCCCAGATGGATGCGGCGACCCAGCAGAACGCCGCGCTGGTCGAGGAAGCCGCCGCCGCGGCCGAGAGCATGCAGGACCAGGCCGCGCGCCTGTCGCAGGTGGTGGGCGTGTTCCGCCTGGACGGCATGGAGGGCCGGCGCGGCGCCCTGGCGGGACGCGCGCCGAGGCGGGAACGGCTGGCGTAAGCGGCCGCGCACACCTTGTAAACACAGCGCGCCCGCGCTGTGAATTGCCTGACGACATGGGGACAAAACGCCTTTTAAACGGCGCACCCGTCCCCATGTGGGTAAGACTGCGCTGCACAATCAGAGGCCGCGCCAGCCCCCTTACCGTCCCAAGGCACTGATGATGATTCCCTTTTCCGTACTCGACCTGTCCCCGATCACCCAAGGCAGCAGCGCGCGCGTGTCGTTCCAGAACACGCTCGACCTGGCGCAGCATGCCGAACGCTGGGGCTTCAACCGCTACTGGCTGGCCGAGCACCACGGCATGCCGGGCATCGCCAGCGCCGCCACCGCCGTGCTGCTGGGCTATGTCGCCGGCGGCACCTCAAGCATCCGGGTCGGCGCCGGCGGCGTGATGCTGCCGAACCACGCGCCGCTGGTCATCGCCGAGCAGTTCGGCACGCTCGAATCGCTCTATCCCGGCCGCATCGACCTGGGCCTGGGGCGCGCTCCCGGCTCGGACCAGGCCACCGCGCGCGCCATGCGCCGCAACCTGCAATCGGACGCCGACGAATTTCCGCAAGATGTAGTCGAGCTGATGGATTACTTTTCCGATGCCTCGCGCCGCCCGGTCATGGCCGTGCCCGGCGCGGGCCTGAAGGTGCCGCTCTGGATCCTCGGTTCGAGCCTGTTCGGGGCCCAGCTGGCCGCCCAGCTGGGCTTGCCGTATGCCTTCGCCTCGCATTTCGCGCCAGCCCAGATGATGCAGGCCGTGGACTTGTACCGCGCCCGTTTCCGTCCGTCGGCCCAGCTCGACAAACCGTATGTGATGCTCGGCTTTAACGTGTTCGCCGCCGATACCGACGACCAGGCCGCGCTGCTGGCCACCTCGATGCAGCAAGCGTTCGTGAACCTGCGCAGCGGCCGTCCGGGACGCCTGCAGCCGCCCGTGTCCGGCTACCTCGACGCCCTCGGTCCGCAGGAACGCGCCATGCTCGACCAGGTGCTGTCGTGCTCGGCCATCGGATCGCCGCAAACGGTCGCGCGCCAGTTGCAGCAGTTCATCGAGCGCACCGGCGCCGACGAGCTGATGATCACCTCGCAAGTATTCGATCACCAGGCGCGCCTGCATTCCTACGACATCGTCGGCCAGGTGCATGCCGCCGGCGCGCACGCGATGGCCTGAAATCGCCTATATTCTCAACCGCTTTCCAATCAACGCCTCATACAGGAGCATGTACTTATGAACAGCAAAACCTCGCCCGCCCCCATGGTCGACCTCGGCATTGCCGACGATGACCGCAAACAGATCGTCGAAGGCCTGTCGCGCCTGCTCGCCGACAGCTACACGCTGTACCTGAAAACCCACCAGTACCACTGGAACGTCACCGGTCCCATGTTCCAGACCCTGCACACCATGTTCATGACCCTGTACAACGAGCAGTGGCTGGCGGTCGACCTGATCGCCGAGCGCATCCGCGCGCTGGGTGAACTGGCGCCCGGTTCCTACCAGCAGTTCGCGTCGCTGACCTCGATCACGCCGACCAGCGGCACGCCCAACGCCAAGGAAATGATCCGCGACCTGATGGAAGGCCAGGCCACCGTGGTGCGCACCGCGCGCGCCCTGTTCACCGTGGCCGAGAACGCCAACGACCAGCCTACCTGCGACCTGCTGACCCAGCGCATGCAGACGCACGAAAAGTACGCCTGGATGCTGCGCAGCCTGCTCGAAGACTAATTCGCCGGCGCCGGCCGCGCCTCTTGTGCCCGGCCGGCGCCCGCCTGCGACCAAACGTCGCATCAAGCTCACACTTCTCCGCCCGTCGCCCCCGATGCTGCATCGCAGCATGCTAGTATTGTAAATTAATCACTTTTCCCGGGCCGGCAGATGAAACGTGTGATTTTCAACCAGAAGGGTGGCGTCGGAAAGTCGACGATCGCGGTCAACCTGGCGGCCATCGCGGCCCATCAGGGCAAGAAAACCCTGCTGATCGACATCGATCCGCAGTGCAACGCCAGCCGCTACCTGCTCGGCGCGGCCATGAGCGAGGTGGCGCCGACCATGGGCGCCTACTTCGAGCAGATGCTCAACTTCATCGTCTTTCCCAAGCCGGCCAGCGAGTTCGTGCACCCTACGCCATTCGAGAATCTGTCGATCATGGTGTCGCACCCGGAACTGGGCGACCTGCAGGCCAAGCTCGAATCGCGCCACAAGATCTACAAGCTGCGCGACACCCTGAGCGAACTGGCGAAAGACTTCGACGAGATTTTCGTCGACACCCCGCCCGCCTACAACTTCTTTACCCAGTCAGCGCTGATTGCGGCGGACCGCTGCCTGATTCCTTTCGACTGCGACGATTTTTCGCGCCAGGCGCTGTACACTCTGGTGGCCAACGTGGCCGAGATCAAGGCCGACCACAATCCCGCGCTGGAGATCGAAGGCATCGTCGTCAACCAGTTCCAGGCCCGCGCCCGGCTGCCGCAGCGCCTGGTGGACGAACTGGGCGCGGAAGGCTTGCCGGTGCTCGGCAACAAGCTGTCGAGTTCGATCCGCATCCGCGAATCGCACGACCGCAACCTGCCCATGATCCATCTCGACCCGCGCCACAAGCTGAGCCAGGAAATGCTGGCGCTGTATCACGAACTGCAAGCCGCATAAGGCCTGCTTGACGACGCCGTAACGGCATCTGTGCCACACTGCCAGGATTGTTTCTTTCCCAACCCTGGAGTCCGCATGAATGTATTAATGGTATTGACCTCGCACGACCAGCTGGGCGACACCGGTCACAAAACCGGCTTCTGGCTCGAGGAATTCGCGGCACCGTATTACGTGCTCAAAGCCAAAGGCGCCAACGTGGTGCTGGCCTCGCCGGCCGGCGGCCAGCCGCCGCTCGACCCCAAGAGCGACGCACCCGATGCGCAGACCGACGCCACGCGCCGCTTCAAGCAAGACCCGGCCGCACAGGCAGCCCTGGCCGCCACGCACAAGCTGGCGGACATGAAGGCCGCCGAGTTCGACGCCGTGTTCTATCCGGGCGGCCACGGCCCCCTGTGGGACCTGGCCGAAGACAAGCATTCGATCAGCCTGATCGAAACCATGATCGCCGCCGGCAAGCCGGTAGCCGCTGTCTGCCACGCACCGGGCGTGCTGCGCCATGTCAAGGGTCCGGACGGCAAGCCGCTGGTTGCCGGCAAGCGCGTCACCGGCTTCACCAACACCGAGGAAGAAGCGGTGGGCCTGACCAAGGTGGTGCCGTTCCTGGTCGAAGACATGCTCAAGGAACACGGCGGCATGTACTCCAAAGGGCCGGACTGGGCGTCGTACGTGCTCACCGATGGCTTGCTGATCACGGGCCAGAATCCGGCGTCGTCGGAAGCGGGCGCCGAGGCTCTGCTCAAACTGCTATAAAGTCATCGCCCCTCCGCGCGGCGCGAACCGGTTTCACGCCACGCGGTCCGGCATGACCGACAACACAGGAGAGCACCATGGACGAACAGGACCCGAAGCGCCGCGACATGCAACCCCCTATTCCCACCCATCCGCCCGACCCGGCTGCCGCCGGCGACGCCGATAAAGTCGCCGGCCCGGCCGGCGCTGTGCGCTCGGGGCCGGCGGCACCCGGCGGCACTGGCCTGGGCTCCGGTCCGGCGATCGACAATGCCGGCGGCGCTGGCCTGGGCACAGCCCCTGGCGCGACGTCCGGCGCGCACACGCCGGCCGGCCAGCGTGACCAGGATACCCGCGCCGACGACCTGCAGGACCGTCGCGACAAAGGCTGAGGTACCGAGCCGGAGACATCACCCGGGCGGCAATCCGCCGCCCTTCACCGCAACTCACCGCAACTACAGCGTCGGGCCGCGCACAGGCGGGGCCTGCCGTTCCAGCTGGTCCTGGCAAGCGATGCAGGTCTGCGCGGTCGGGTTGGCCAGCAGCCGGGCTAGCGCGATGTCGTCGCCGCACACGCCGCACACATTCGCCACACCCTCTTCCACACGGACCATCGCGGCATCGATCTCGCGCAGCCGGGCCTGTTCGTGTTCCAGCAGTGCCAGTTCGGTATCGCCAATCTCGCTGGCCTGCGCCATATCGTCAGGCTGGCCCAGATGGGCAAGATGCGACGCCATTCCCGGCTCTTCCCCGCCGGACATGCGCACGCGTACCTGCGCGGTCAGCGCGGCGCGCGCCTGGTCGAGGCGCTGGCGTAGTTCCTTCTTTTGTTCGTCGGCAAGCGGCCTCATTCCCTGATCCCTTATCTGGCAGCGACGCAATGCAGGCAGTGTGGCCGACGGTTCGCACGCATGTTTGATCGAGCGCAAACGCGCGCAGCCGGACCGCGCGCCGACGCCATGCGCGCGAACCTCGCCCGTGGCGCAAGGTCAAACTCGCATTACTTAAATGGGAGAGCAACATGATGATGTATCGATCCATGTTTCCTGGCGATGTATTCGCCGAGATGGACCGCCTTCAGCGGGAAATCCAGCAAGCCTTCGACCTGGGGCCCAGCATTCGCGGCCTGGGCCGTGGCGGTTTCCCTGCGCTGAACGTCGGCAGCACGCCGCACAGCGTCGAAATGTACGCCTTCGTGCCGGGGCTCGACCCGTCATCGATCGAAGTACAGCTCGAACACGGAGTGCTGACCATCGCCGGCGAGCGGGCCGACGATTTGTCGAGTGCGCAGCAACAAGCGACGGTACAGATCAACGAGCGCTTCGCGGGCCGTTTCAAGCGTGTTGTCAGCCTGCCTGACGACATCGACCCCGAATCGGTATCGGCGCACTATCGCGACGGCGTCCTGCACGTCACCGTGGCACGGCGCGAGGCAACCCAGCCACGCCGCATTTCAGTTCATTGACCAGGAGAGCGCACCATGACGACCAACGAGAAAGAACACAGCGGCGCGGCAGGTACTGCCGGCCAGGCAGGCCATCCGCCAGCCACGGGTGATCCGGCCGACGCGGCGATCGCCGGCAGTGCGGGCAACATCGGCGATGTCGGCGCTGGCGGCGCTGGCGGTAGCGGGAGCCCGGGCCAAGCTGCTGAAGGCGGCACCAGCGGGGCGGGCAGCGAGGCAGGTGGCGACATGACCGCATCCGCAGGCAGCAGCGGAACCGGTGGTTCCGCCGCCGCTGACAGCGCCCAGGGCAGTGCTTCCCTGGGCGGCGATGCGGACGGCGGCCCAGGAAGTGCTGACATGCGCTCCAGCGCCGGCGGCGGCCAAGGCAGTGCGGCAGCGGACGCTCGCACCGGCGCGATGACCCAAGCCTCCTCCACCGACCAGGCCGGCGGCGCCTCCGTCGCCCGCACCGGTATTCTGATACCGCCAGTGGACGTGATCGAAGACGCCAACGGCATCACCCTGCTGGCCGACCTGCCCGGCGTCTCCAGGGACAAGCTCGATCTGCGCCTCGAGACGAACAGCCTCACCATCAACGGCGCGGTATCGCTCGATGTTCCGCAAGGGATGGAATCGCGCTACGCCGAGGTCAAGCACCAGCAATACCAGCGCACCTTCGCCCTGTCCAGGGAACTCGATGGCGAGCAGGCGAGCGCGGAACTGACGCACGGGGTACTCAAAATCCGCATTCCCAAAACGGCGCACGCCCAGCCGCGCAGGGTGCAGATCAACGTCTCGTAACGTACGCAGGCGACAGCACCGGCGCTACGAAGCCTGCGGTGTGCGCTGGCCCTTCGTCGCGCCGGTGCCACGGGCGGGAGCCGCGTGGAAAATAAAGTGCATGAGGACTCGTGGGAGGACGACTCGGATCAGATCAGAACAGCGCCTGCCCGTCCCGTTCCGTTCCGTGTGCGAAAAATAACGAACAAACTTGTTTGTTGCGCGCTTGCATCGTCATTCACAAGGAATTTCACATGCCGCAATTTGATTCTCTTGAGCATGATATATTTCACTGCAGATCGACGCCCGGCACAGGCCAGCCCCCATCTGTCGGCGCTCAAATACAACCGCAAGACCGGCGACGTGTCCGCGGACGAAGAATAAGCCTTGCTTTTCTCGAGCCGCGCCAGCGGCACCGTTGCGCGCCACTGCCACTGCCGCGGGCGCGGCCAGCCGGCCGCTGTGACGGCCTTGCCCTACGGGTGGCCGACCACCGACGCGCTGGCCATCAGCTCGTCGATCAGCGCCAGCGAATTTTTTCCCGACATGGCATGCGGGTTCAGTCCCGGCAAGTCGGAAAAACGCAGCAAGGTCGACGGATTGATGCGCGCCAGGTTCGCCTTGCCCATGGTCCAGCCGGCATACCGGCGCTCGTTGATTTCCTCATAGTGCAGCAGCACCACATCGGTGTGGCGCGTATCGCGCACGATTTTCGCGTACAGCGCGTTGATCGCTTCGCGCCCGCCTTCGAGCACTTGCATGTAGACGTGCTCGCTGTGGCACAGGATGCCCGTGATGCCCTGGGCGGGATTGTGCGCGTGCGACTGGCACATGATGTCGTGGATCGTATCGGGCTGCGGCGCTGCAATCGCGCGGCTGGCGTACAGGAGGCGGACGAGCATGGTGTGATTCTCCGAAAGATCAGCGTTTAATCAGGGACAAAAACTCGCGCCGCAGCGCCGGATCTTTCAAAAACGACCCGTGCATGACGCTGTTGATCATTTTCGCATCCATATCCTTCACGCCGCGCCACTGCATGCAAAAATGGTCCGCTTCCATGACCACGGCCAAACCGTCCGGCTGCATCTTTTCCTGCAACAGGTCGGCCAGCTGCACCACCGCTTCTTCCTGGATTTGCGGACGGCTCATGATCCAGTTGGCAATGCGCGCGTACTTCGACAAGCCGATCAGCGCCGAATGCTCGTTCGGCATCACGCCGATCCAGACCTTGCCGATCACCGGGCACAGATGGTGCGAACAGGCGCTGCGCACCGTGATCGGGCCGATGATCATCAGTTCGTTCAAGTGCGATGCGTTGGGAAATTCGGTGACCGGCGGCATCGGCACATAACGGCCGCCGAAAACCTCGTTGATGAACATCTTGGCCACGCGGCGCCCGGTATCCTGGGTATTGTGGTCGCTCACGGTATCGATCACCAGGCTTTCGAGCACGCCTTGCAGCTTGGCGCTGACTTCGTCGAGCAGCTCGTCGAGTTCGCCCGGCTCGATGAAACGCGCGATATTGTCGTTGGCGTGGAAGCGCGTCTTGCTGGCGACCAGGCGCTCGCGGATGCGCTCCGACACCGTCACGGTGCTCGGTTGGTATTCGGTAGTCAATCCGTTCGACATGCTCAGTTCCTGTGAAAGATGATAAAAATGGCGGTCCGGCTCAGGCCAGGCCATCCGGCAGCGGCAAGCCTTCGGCCCGCGCCAGCCGTTCCAGTGCGTTTTCCAGCAGGGTGCGCGCCTGCGCCGCCGCCTGGCCCAACTCCTGGTGCAAGGCGGCGTCGCCCGGATTGCGCGATCCGCACTGCACGCTGTAGCGCTCGAAACTGCCGATCATCATCAGGATATCGGCAAGATGGCGCGGGCACTCGCACATCACGCTATTGCTGGCCGCCGCCAGGGCCGCGAGGGCCTGGTCGTCCAGCCGGCGCGGCGCCACCGTGCCGGCGGGACGCGGCGCCGGCGCACGGGCCGGTGCGGCCACCTGCGCGCGCCGCGCCGGAAACGCCACCTGGCACAGCAATGCCACCTCGGCCATGTCGGATGGCGCGCGCGCCACCAGGCAGCCGAGGGCGCGCAGATGGCGGATCGTGGCGCTGGCGCAAAAACGGTACAGCACCACCACCGCCGGGGTGCCGCACGCCAGGCGCGCGGCGGCCACCTGCGGCAGGGCCGAATCGTCCAGTTCGGATAATTCGATCAGCAGCACATCGGCATCCACCCCGCGCAAGGCCGTGGCCGCCTCGTCGAGGCGGGCGCAGGACTGGCGCACGTCGAGCGCGAGCCGCTCGCGTCCGCCGGCCGTCAGCTGGCGCGCCAGCCCGGCGCCCACCACCGCCACCCTGATCGGGCCGCTGGCGCCGGTGTCGGGTGCCAACGGCTCGGCCAGATGCTGGAGCTGGTCGAGCGGCAAGCGGGCCATGGCGCCGATGGGATGACCCTGGTCGACCAGCTGCTTGATCAGACTCAGGCGCCGCACCTGGGCGCTCGAATACAAACGCTGTCCGCGCGCCGAGCGTTGCGGTTCGGACACGCCATAACGGCGCTCCCACACCCGCAAGGTTTCGACGGGCAAGCCCGCCAGACGCGCGGCCACGCCGCTGCGGTAGGCGCCAGTATCGTCGGAGCGCACCGTATCGTGGTCGGCAGAAAGTTCATTCATGGCGTCATCCTTCGTATTGAACCGCTTATGAACCGTGAAAAATCCATTATACCGCTTCAAATCATGGACAGTTGGAAGTGCTCCAAAAAGCCCGGTCGCCAAGAAAAAGTGGTGGCAGCGGCATCATCTGACGTATATTTGTTCTGTTGCACGCCAGAACAATCCAACTATGAGGACCAACCGATGAAAAACATGTTGATGACCTGCGCCCTGCTGGCGTTCACCAGTGCCGCCTTCGCCGCGCCCGAGGCTGCGGCGCCGGCGGCCAAGTCGGCCCAGCGGAACAAGATGGTAACCTGCAACGCCGACGCCAGCGGCAAGAAAGGCGACGAACGCAAAGCCTTCATGAAAGAGTGCCTGAGCGCCAAACCAGCGGCCCCGAGCGCCACGCCCCAGCAAAACAAGATGAAGACCTGCAACGCCGACGCCACCGGTAAAAAAGGCGACGAGCGCAAAGCCTTCATGAAATCCTGCCTCAGCGCCCCGAAATAACGCCACCCCACCCGGTGCCCGGCACCGGGCGGCGCGATGGGCGGCACGCCGCCGGCGCCGCCGGCGCAAAATAATTTGGCACAAGACCGCACTTTCTTGCAGCACGACTGTCTTACACGACTGGCGGACGCGGGACGAACTCCGCCTCCTCTGCTGCAAGGAGCCCGTGTGACAATGCTAGCCGCCTTACCCGACTCCATCCCCGAGGTCACGATCGATGCTTTGCTTGAGCATATCGTCCTGATCGACCAGCGCGGCACGATTCTGTCGACCAACAAGGCGTGGCGCGAATTTGCCGCCGCCAACGGCGGCGACCCGTCCCGGGTGTGCGAGGGCATTAACTACCTCGACGTGTGCGACCGAGCGGCCTCGTCCGGCTGCAGCGACGGCACCCAGGTCGGCATCCTGGTACGCGACGTCCTGTCCGGGCGGCGCCGCAGCGCCACCTTCGACTATCCCTGCGACGCGCCCGACCAGCAGCGCTGGTTCTCGCTCAAGATTACCGCGCTCGACCATGCCGGCACGCCGGCCGTGGTGCTGGTGCATGGCAACATCACCGAGCTCAAAAACTGCGAGCGCCAGATCCAGTTCCAGGCCAGCCTGCTGGCCTCGGTCGAGCAAGCCGTCATCGCCACCGATGTGGGCGGCACCATCCTGTACTGGAACCCCTTTGCCGAAAAACTCTACGGCTGGTCGGCCGCCGAAGCGCTGGGACGCAACATCATCGAGCTGGTCCCGGCCAACAACTCTACCGAACGGGCCGCCCAGATCATGGCGCGGCTGCAGGCCGGCTGCAGCTGGTCGGGCGAATTCCTGGTACGCCACCGCAACGGCAGGACCTTCCCCATGCACGTAACCGATTCGCCGATCCGCGACGAGCAGGGCCGCCTGATCGGCGTGATCGGCATTTCCACCGACATCAGCGAATGGAAAAAGACCGAGCGCGCCCTGAACCTGTCGGCCATGGTGTACGAGGCGATCGGCGAAGCGATCATGATCACCGAGCCCAACGGCCGCATCGTCGCCGTCAATCCCGCTTTTATCCGCCTGAGCGGCTACACCGAACAGGAATTGATCGGCCAGCCGGCCGCCATGCTGCTGGCCGGCGTGCTGGGCCAGGCCCACAATTGCGAACTGCTGCGGCGCCTGGAAAAGGCGGGCCATGCGCAGGGCAAGGTGTGGGCGCGCCACAAGAACGGCGACGAGTGCGCCGAATGGCTGCGCGTCGATACCATTTACGACGAGCGCGGCCAGGTCAAGTTCCGCGTGAATATGTTTTCCGGCATCACCGACCAGAAACTGGCGGAAGACACCATCTGGCGCCAAGCCAATTTCGACTTCCTCACCGGCTTGCCCAACCGCAGCATGTTCCATGACCGACTCGAACACGAGCTGCGCAAATCGCGCCGCTCCGGCCTGCCGCTGGCGCTGATGTTCATCGATATCGACCACTTCAAGGAAGTCAACGATACCCTCGGCCACGATACCGGCGACAAGCTGCTGCGCGAAGTGGCCGCGCGCCTGTCGGCCTGCATCCGCCAGGCCGACACCGTGGCGCGCCTGGGTGGCGACGAATTCACCGTCATCCTCGGCGAGCTCGACGATCTCGACAGCGTCGAGCGGATCGCCCACGCGATGCTGGCCGCGCTGGCCGAACCGTTCGCCATCAAGGCCGAAACGCTGTACCTGTCCGGCAGCATCGGCATCACCCTGTTCCCGCACGACGCCACCGACGTCGACACCCTGCTCAAGAACGCCGACCAGGCCATGTATGCCGCCAAGAACCGCGGACGCAACCAGTTCGGCTATTTCATGCAATCGATGCAGCGCGCCGCGCAGAAAAAGATGCGCACCCTCAACGACCTGCGCGTCGCGCTCGCGCTCGACCAGCTGCGCGTGCTGTACCAGCCCATCGTCGAGCTGGCCAGCGGGCGCATCCGCAAGGCCGAAGCCCTGCTGCGCTGGGAGCATCCGCAGCGCGGCCCGGTCAGCCCGGCCGAATTCATCCCGCTGGCCGAGGAATCGGGCTTGATCATCAGCATCGGCGACTGGGTGTTCCAGCAAGCGTTCCACCAGGCCATGCGCTGGCGCGGCAGCATCGACCCCGACTTCCAGATCAGCGTGAACATGTCGCCGGCCCAGTTCCGGCGCCACTCGCCCGGTGCCGGCCACGCCTGCCATCCGCCGCACGTGCGCGCCCATCCGGTGCTGGGGCGCTACGTCGGCACCGAAATCGTGGTCGAAATCACCGAAGGCATGCTCATGGAATCGACCCACAACATTCGCGAACAGCTGCTCTCGTTTCGCGAAAGCGGCATCCAGATGTCGATCGACGACTTCGGCACCGGCTATTCCTCGCTGTCCTACCTGAAGAAATTCCACATCGATTACCTCAAGATCGACCAGTCCTTCGTCCTCAAGATGGTGGCCGGCTCGGACGACCTGGCCTTGTGCGAAGCCATCGTCGTCATGGGCCACAAGCTCGGCATCAAGGTCATTGCCGAAGGCGTCGAAACGCAGGAACAACGCGACCTGCTGACCGCCGCCGGCTGCGATTTCGGCCAGGGCTATCTGTTTTCGCGGCCGCTGACCGCGCCCCAGTTCGATCTTTTGCTGCGCGGCCACAATTACTGCGCCTGAACGTTGCACCAAAACGGATGCGCCGCCGTGGTGCGCGCGCACCGGCGCCAGTCGCCGGAAGCGCGCATTTCCCCATCAAATCAAGCGCTTGCGTTACCGCACCAAAATGGAACGATTATTGCTTTCTTTAAGGGCAGCAGCACTTTCATGCACCTTTATCGGGAATCGTCCAATGAACGGAACCAACCACGCCGCCGACGCACTTTTCATCTTGCTCGGCGCCATCATGATCCTGGCGATGCACGCCGGCTTTGCCTTCCTGGAACTGGGGACGGTCAGGAAAAAGAACCAGGTCAACGCCCTGGTCAAGATCCTGGCCGACTTCGCCGTCTCCACGATTGCCTATTTCTTCATCGGCTACGGCATTTCCTACGGCGTCGACTTCTTCGCCAGCGCCGACGTGCTCGCAGCGCGCAACGGCTACGAGCTGGTCAAATTCTTCTTTCTGCTGACCTTCGCCGCCGCCATTCCCGCCATCATTTCGGGCGGCATCGCCGAACGCGCCAAGTTTTATCCCCAGCTGATCGCCACCGCCTTGCTGGTCGGCTTCATCTACCCCCTGTTCGAAGGCATAGCCTGGAACCAGCGCTTCGGCATCCAGGCCTGGCTCAAGATGGCCTTCGGCGCCGAGTTCCACGACTTCGCCGGTTCGGTCGTGGTGCACGCCGTGGGCGGCTGGATCGCCCTGCCCGCCGTGCTGCTGCTCGGTGCCCGGCGCGGACGTTACGGACGCAACGGCGCCATTTCCGCCCACCCGCCTTCCTCGATTCCCTTCCTGGCGCTCGGCGCCTGGATTCTGGCGGTGGGCTGGTTCGGCTTTAACGTCATGAGCGCGCAAACGCTCGACAAGATGAACGGTCTGGTCGCCGTCAACTCGCTCATGGCCATGGTCGGCGGCACCCTGGCCGCGCTGGTGCTCGGCAAAAACGATCCCGGCTTCACCTACAACGGCCCGCTGGCCGGACTGGTGGCTGTCTGCGCCGGCTCGGACCTGATGCATCCGCTCGGCGCGCTGGCCACCGGCGCCATCGCCGGGGCGATTTTCGTGGCCATGTTCACCCTCACCCAGAACCGCTGGAAGATCGACGACGTGCTCGGCGTGTGGCCGCTGCACGGCCTGTGCGGCACCTGGGGCGGCATCGCCGCCGGCATCTTCGGGCTCACGAGCCTGGGCGGCATCGGCGGCGTGTCATTCGCGTCGCAACTGGTGGGCACCGTGCTGGGCGTGGCCATCGCGCTGGCCGGCGGCTACCTGGTGTATGGCGTGCTGAAAAAAGCCATGGGCTTGCGCCTCGACCCCGAGCAGGAATTCCAGGGCGCCGATTTGTCGATCCACCACATCTCATCGACCCCGGAGCGCGAATCGAGCTGGTAGCGCGCACGTGGGGGAGAGCCTTGCAACATTAGCCATAGCAAACTAAAATCAGGCGAGCATGCGAACACCCTCCCTCACGCCTTACCCCGGACCCAGCAATCAATGAAGAAACCCTCTGCGCCGCAAGAATCGAACTCGGCTGAGCCGCGCCTGTACCGTGTGGTGGCCACCCGGATTCAAGAACTCATTCGCGACGAGAGTATCAAGGCCGGCGAGCGCCTGCCGGCCGAGCGCGACCTGGCCGCCAAGCTGAGCGTGAGCCGGGCGTCGCTGCGCGAAGCGCTGATCGTGCTCGAACTGAGCGGCATCGTGGAAGTGCGCGGCGGCTCCGGCGTGTACGTGAGCGAGCAGGCCACCGCGCAGGCCGACGTGCCCGAAGTGGGGCCGGGTCCGTTCGAGGTGCTGGCCGCGCGCCGCATGATCGAGTCCGAAGTGGCGGCGCTGGCGGCCAAGATGGCCACCGATTCGGCCATCGACGCGATCCTGACGGCGGTGCTGGAGATGGAGCACCACCATGAAGACCGGGCCAGCAACGAGCAGGCCGACCGCAATTTCCATTTGGCGATTGCGCGCGCCACGGGAAACACGGCGCTGGTGGGCGTGGTCGATTACTTGTGGAACCAGCGCGGCAGTTTGTGGCACAAGCTCAAGGAGCATTTCCAGACCGAGGATTTGCGCGTGACCACCTTGACCGATCACCGCAAGATTCTGGAAGCGATCGCTTCGCATGATGTGGCTGGCGCCCGCCAAGCCATGCGCGCGCACCTGGAACGGGTGACGCGCACGTTCTCGCGCGGGTAAACCGCCTGGGCGTTGTTTTCCACTCGTACTCCGAGGGTACCACCACCTTTTCTTTCCGCCCCCACCTCGTCGTTCCCGCGCAGGTGGGAACCCAAGTTCGTCGAGCCGTCGGTAGCTTCGGTAGGAACTTGGGGGGAACGCATGCGTTCCCGCCTCTCCAGGAACTGGTCTCTGGACTCGATGGCGTTTAGGTTCAGCGTTTTTCTGACCACAAACTTCAGAACCGTCATTCCCGCGCAGGCGGGAATCCAATTTTGTTCCGTAGCCGTCGGCTCAGCGCCGGACTTGGATTCCCGCCTGCGCGGGAATGACGAAGCTTACGTTAGCGGCATTAGTCTTTGGACTTGCCTCGTTCCAAGGGATTGGAGAAGTTTCTTAGAAACTGGAGGCTGCGCGGGAACGACGGGATAGTGGCCGGAAGGACGGGTTATTGGCAAGTCCACCTTGATTAATTGGTCAGGCCAAACTAGAATTGGTCTAACCATAAAAACAATCCAATCAGGAGACTCGCCGTGCCAACATCATCCCGGTTCCCGCAACCCAAGCTGCTGCTTTCCTCCATCGCCATCGCGGTCCTGACCCTGATGAACCAGGCTGCCGCCCAGCAGGCCGACGCCGCCATGGCCCGCGTCGAAGTCACCGGCTCCTCCATCAAGCGCCTGGCGAGCGAAAACGCCCTGCCGCTGACCACCATCAAATCCGAAGAACTGGTCAGCCGCGGCCTGACCACGATGTCCGAAGTGGCCACCTCGCTGACCGTCGGCGCCACCAACGAACCGGTCGGCGGCGGTGGCGGCGGCACCATGATCAATATGCGCGGCCTGAACACCAACCGCACCCTGGTCCTGCTCAACGGCCGCCGCCTGGCCAACGAAGCCATCGGCGACAGCTCGATCAACGTCGACGTCATCCCCATGAGCGCCATCGAAAGAGTCGAAGTGCTGCGCGACGGCGCCTCGGCCATCTACGGCACCGACGCCATCGCCGGCGTGGTCAACTTCATCACCAAGCGTTCGATTTCCGACACCACCGTCAGCGCCAGCGTCATGGCGCCCGAGCGCAGCGGCGGCGGCGACCAGCGCCGCTTGAGCATCACCACCGGCACCGGCGACCTGGCCAAGGATGGCTGGAACGTCTACGCCGCCTTCGACACCCAGAAGCGCACCTCGCTGATGCAGCGCGACCGCCCCAACATCAGCGACCCGGACGACATCGCCCGCCTGGGCGGCACCGCCTTCACCAGCAACACCTCCGGCTCCTCGTCCTCGCCGGCCAACTACACCGTCTACGCCAACGGCAAGCCGACCAGCGTCACCGGCAACCCGTATTTCGCCGCCGGCTGCGTTGCCCCCTACCCCGGCCAGTACAGCCTGCCCTCGACCAAGCCGAGCGGCGCCGGCAGCAAGACCTGCGTGCTCGACCCGACCCTGTATCCGCAACTGCTGGCCGAGAACAAGCAAACCACGTTTCTTACCAAGGGCAGCCTGCGCCACGGCGACGGCAATCTGCTGACGGTCGAGCTGCTCAGTTCCGAGTCGTACATCGACGCCCTCAATCCGCCCCAGCCGTTCGGCGCCCAGACCGACTACGACAAAGTCAATCCCGGCCTGCGCAAGCCATTAATGATCACCAAGGCCAGCAAATGGTATCCGGGCGGCGCCGGCGGCGTGCCCGCCGTGGCCGGCCTGAACGGCGCCGATCTCGCCCTGACCTGGAGCCTGGACGAACTCGGCCCGGCCATTACCGACGACCGCCAGAACAGCCACCGCCTGGTGGTCACCGAAGAAGGCCAGGTCAAGGGCTGGGACTACAAGGCGGGCTTTAACTACGCCTACAGCAAGCGCACGGTCAAGTTCCTGAACGGCTTCCTGCGCACGCCCGAGCTGTACAAGGGCGTGGCCGACGGCGTGCTCAATCCTTTCGGCCCGCAGGACGACGCCGGCAAAGCCTACCTCGACAGCATCTCCGCCGACGGCCTGGTCAACCGCCGCGCCGAAGTGCACTACTACGGCCCCGACCTGACCCTCAACCGCGAGCTGATGCCCCTGGGCGGCGGCGCGCTGGCGCTGGCGGTCGGCGCCGACCTGCACCGCGAAACCTACCGCGACGCCTCCGGCGACATCGGCGACTCGGTGGTCTACAAAGTCTCCGGCACGCCCAACCGCTACCCGCACGGCGAGCGCACCGTGCTCGGCACCTACCTGGAGCTCGACGCGCCTTTCACCAAGCAGCTCAACGTCAACCTGGCCGTGCGCGCCGACCGCTTCAGCGACTTCGGCACCACCTTCAACCCCAAGGCCAGCGTACGCTACGAACCATCGAAAGCGTTGATGCTGCGCGCCACCGCCAGCACGGGTTTTCGCGCCCCGACCCTGCCCGAGCTGTACGGCACCCCGCAAACGCGCGTGCCCTCGACCTCGAAATGGGATGATCCCGTGCTGTGCCCGAGCGCCACGCCCGGCATCAGCGGCACCGGCACCCTCACCACCGATCCCAAGTACGCGGGCCTGAACCTGGACGCGGCCAAGGTCTGCGGCAGCACCCTGACGGTCCTGACCGGCGCCAATCCCAATCTGGAGCCGGAGACGTCCAAGACCTTCACCGCCGGCATCGTGATCGAACCGGTCAAGAACCTGGTTGCCTCGCTCGACTTCTGGAACGTCGAGATGAAAGGGACGATCGCGCAGATTTCCGAAGACACGATCTTTGGCGACGTCAACAAATACAACAAGCTGTTCGTGCGCAACGCCGACGGCACCCTGGCCTACATCACCAAGACGCGCCTGAACATGGGCGGCCTGCGCACCCAGGGCATCGACGCCAGCCTGAACTACACCCTGCCGACCTCCACCATGGGGCGTTTCGGCCTCTCCTTCGACGGCACCTACGTCAACAAATACGAAGGCCAGAACGAAGAAGGCGGCGACTGGTTCGACAGTGTCGGCAAACCCGGCGCGCTCTCGACCGGCGCCACCTCGGCCAACACCTACGTCTTCAAGTGGAAGCACAACCTGCGCCTGTCGTGGAGCAAAGGCGGCTTCGGCACCCAGCTGACCCAGTCCTACACGTCGAGCTACATCGACACCAACGCCCTGCCGAGCCAGAAGCCGGGCCAGCCGTTCTATAACGAGATCGAGCCGTACATCCTCTACAACCTGACGGCCAACTACGCGTGGAACAAGCAGCTCAAATTCACCGTGGGCGTAAACAACCTGTTTGATGTCGACCCGCCGCTGTCTAACCAGCGCCTCAGTTCGCGCGTGGTGTACGCGCAAAACATCGCCAAGCCGATCGGCCGCGCCTACAACGTGCGCGTGAACTACACCTTCTGACGATGAAGCCGGTCCACACCCTCATTGCGCTGGCATGCCTGGCGATGGCTGCCAGCGTGCCGGTGCAGGCGGAGGACGATGCGGCGCGGTCGGCGCGCATCATCCTCGTCGGCGACTCCACCATGGCGACCCGTTCCGGATATGGCGACGCCCTGTGCCAGCGCCTGCGCGCGCAAGTGGCCTGCATCAACCTCGCGCGCGGCGGACGCAGTTCCGGCAGCTTTCGCGCCGAGGGGCGCTGGGACGACGTGCAGGCGCTGCTGCGCGACGGTGCGGCCTACAGCGCCAGCTACGTGCTGATCCAGTTCGGCCACAACGACCAGCCGGGCAAACCGGGCCGCTCGACCGACTTCGTCACCCAGTTCCCGCAAAACATCGCACGCTACGTCAGCGAGGCGCGCGCGCTGGGCGGCGTGCCGGTCCTGGTCACGCCGCTGACGCGGCGCAGCTTCAAGGGCCAGTATTTGCGCGACGATCTCGGCCCGTGGGCAGCGCAAGTGCGGCGCGTGGCGCGCGAAAGCGGCGCCACCCTGATCGACCTGAACAAGATCAGCGCCGACGCGGTGCAGGCGATGGGATCGGCCGAAGCCGACACCCTGGCGCAAGCGCCGCCGGACCCGAATGCGGCGCCGGTGATGGCGGTGGCCGCGCTGCCTGGTGCAGCCATCGAACCGCAAGGCGCCCCAAAAATCAGCTTCGACCGCACCCACGTTGGCGCCAAGGGCGCGGCGCTGTTTTCCGGCATGGTTGCGAGCGAGCTGCGCCGCCAAATCCCCGCGTTGCGTCCCGCCTTCGCCCCCGAGCCCTAAGCCACGTCCTACAATCGGGGTCAGAGCTCCAATTAGAAATATTTCAATTTAGAGCTCTGACCCCGGTGTGCTTTGGTGTGCTGCAAACATTCCGCATCGTCCTTCGCCCTGAGTCCTTCTCCATGTCCAAGCATCTGACCTCCCCTCTGCTCCTCGCCCTGCTGCTACCCGCTGGCGCTTTGGCTGAAACACAGGTAAAACCACCTACAACCGGGGTCAGAGCTCTGACTAGCAATGTTTCGAGTCAGAGCTCTGACCCCGGTTCACCCAAGGCCCTTCATCTCGACGAAGGCCCCGCCGCAGTGCGCACGCTGTTCACCCATGTGCCGCCCGCCGCCGACTATTTTGTCGAGGCCCGCATCCGCGCCCTGCCCGGCCCGCCCGGCCAGTTGTACTTGCTGGGCCGGCATATCGATGCGGGCAACTGGTTCGGCGCCGGCCTGCACATCAGCGACGCCAGCCCGACCGTCCAGGCCGATATCGTGCGCCAGCAGCATGGCAAGTTGAGCCGGTTGAAACAGGTCAGGCGCGCCATCGCCAGCGAGGGCCGCTTCCTCACCGTCCGCTTCGAGATGGCCGGCGAAGCGCTCAGCGTCTACCTCAACGGCGAAAAACTGAGCACCGCCACCGTGCCCGCATCGGCCATCCCGGGCGCGCTCGGCATCTACAGCGGCGGCAAAGGCTTCGAGCTCGAAAACATCCGCGTGGGCGACCCGGCCAACAAACCGATGCGCATCGCACCGGCCGTCGCCGCCAACAGCTTCAAGGCGCAAGCGGGCGATCCGCCATCGACGCTGCCCATCAGCGCCTTTGCGAGCGACGGCCTCACACCGGCACGCTTCACGGTACGCTCCAGCAACCCGGCCGTGGCCAGCGCCACCGTGCGCGGTAGCAGCATCGTGGTGACGCCAAAAAGACCCGGCAGCGCCAGCCTCGTGCTCGCCAGCGTCGCCGACCCGAGCGTGCAGAGCATCATCGACGCCAGCATCGCGCCCGCCTTCGCGCCGCCCGTCCACAAGGCCGACCTCGTCGGCGCCATCATCCCGCCCGCGCGCGCCGATGCGGTCCAGCCCGACACCCCGCTGCGCCTGCGCTTCGACCAGCCACCCCGCCTCGGCAGCGCCGGCTCGGTACGCATCTACCGCCAGGCCGACCACAAGCTGGTCGATATCATCCGCCCCGGCGATGAAGTCGCCGCCATCGGCTACCCGGGCCAGGACCAGCGGCGCTACACCCGCCGCACCCCGATCACCATCGACGGCAACAGCGCCATCATCCGCCCCCATGCCCACCGCCTCGCTTACGGCAGCGCCTACTACGTGGTCGTCGAGCCGGGCGTGTTCGACAACGCCACCATCAACGGCGCACCCTTCGCCGGCATCGGCAAGGCCGCCGGCTGGACCTTCCGCACCCGCGCCGCCGCCCCTTCCGGCCCCATCCTGAGCGTGGACGATGACGGCCCGGCCGATTTCCGCACCGTGCAGGGCGCCCTCGACCACGCCATGCAGCACGCCGGCCAGGCCACGCCGGTCACGGTCGCCGTCAGGAATGGCCGCTACGACGAGATGCTGTTCATCCGCGGCAAGGACAATCTGACGATCAAGGGCGAAAGCCGCGACGGCGTCGTCATCCACAACGGCAACAACGATGGCTACAACCCCGGCTCCGGCCTCAGCCAGGGTCCGCAGTCGCCCTCCTTCACAGGCGGGCGGGCGCTATTGATGGCCGAAAAGTCGGACGTGCTCACGCTCGACACGCTCACCCTCAAAAACACCACCCTGCGCTCCGACAAGATCGCGGGGCAGGCGGAAACCGTCTTCTTCAACAACGATAGCGGCCGCCTGATCGCGCGCAACGCCAGTTTTTTCAGCGAGCAGGATACGATTCAGGTAAAAGGCTATTCCTGGTTCTACCGCACCCTGATTGAAGGCAACGTCGACTTCATCTGGGGCGCGAACCGCGCGGCGCTGTTCGAGGAAAGCGAACTGCGCTCGGTCGGCGACAGCGCCAACCCGTCCAGCGGCGGCTACGTGGTGCAGGCCCGCACGGTGAACGCATCCGATCGCGGCTTCGTGTTCCTCAACAGCGCGCTGACCCACGGTCCCGGTCCCGGCCCGCTGGCCAACAAGATCCCGCCCGGCGCCACCTATCTCGCGCGCAGCCCGGGCACGGCGGCCACCTGGGATAACGTGGCTTACATCAACTGTAAAATGGGCGAGCATATCGCCCCGGTCGGCTGGGCCGGCAACGGCGTGCAGCGCGATGCGACGCGCGAGCCGGCGCCCAACCCTGCCAGCGCGACCGCGAACAGCGGCTGGCGCGAGTTCGGCAGCACCGACCTGGACGGCAAGCCACTCGACCTGTCGCGCCGCGCCGGCGGTTATGTGCTCAGCGCCCAGGAGGCGGCGCCCCTGTCGACCCGCGCGGCGGTGTTTTCCGGCTTCGACGGCGGCCGCGGATGGAACCCGGAAGCTGGCCAGGCGGCGCCCTGAACGGCGTTCGTGATACGCTAGCGGCCTGTTTCCGCCGCGGCGTCTTTGCCCGTGCCTGCGGGGCCAATATTGACCAGAAATCGACCATGCAAAAAATGAACTCAAAAGCCCAGCTCAACTGGATCCTGCTGCGCGGCCTGATCGCCTTCGCCCTCGGCGCCGGCGTGGTCATCACGCGCGAGATGGATGCCAGCGCGTGGCTGGTCGTGACCGCCGTGCCCGCCGCGCTGACCGCCTTCAACGTCTGGCGCTGGCGCCGTTCGCGCATGGCGGCCAACGACCCGGCGTTTTAAGCGCGTTTCCCCCGCTTGTCGTTTCTGCCATTGGCAGAAACGACGGGGCAGGCTATTTGCTGACCCGGAAGTAATCCACATCGGCGTGCGCCTGCGTGCCGCCGGTGCTAAACAAGCCCATCTGCGCGCCAACCCAGCGCCCCATGCTGGCCTTGAACGGCTGGCCGGCCTCGATAAACTTGCTGTTATCGAGGCTGTACGAGAACGATGCCACGCCGTCCGCCATCGTCATGCGCAGCCAGGCGGCGTTGGCGTCGATCGGCAGCACCAGCTGGTCTTTCTCGGTACATGCGTGCTCGTTGCCTTCGCACACGCCCAGCACCAGTTGCGAGCCGGTTCCGGCGCGGCGCAGCCCCAGCCACGCATACTTCATCCCCAGCAGCACCAGCCCGGCACGATCGCCCTCGCGCGTGGCCGACAGTTCGATGCGGGTGTCGACCGTGAACGCCGGCGCCGGCAGCTTCTGCGTCAGCACCGACGCCATCTCGCGCAGATTGGTGCCCGGCTGCGCCTGCAGGCGCAACTGGCCCGGCCGGGCCGCCAGCGAATACCACTCCGGCTTGCCATTCGCGCTCCACTGCCACTGCAATCCCAGCGCCGCGCCTGAAAACTCGTCGCCCGTCGGCGGCACCCGCAGCGCACCCGATGCCATCGGCTTGGCATGGCGCAGGAACGGCTGGCCCACGCCGCTGGCCTCGACTTCCTCGCCGATCAGCGGCCAGCCATCCTTCCAGCGCATCGGCTGCAGGTGCACCACGCGGCCGTAGGCGCGCTTGTCCTGGAAGTGGAAGAACCAGTCGCTGCCATCCTGCGCCGTCACCCACGCGCCCTGATGCGGACCGTTGGTGCTGGACTTGCCCTGCGCCATAACGATCTTGTCCTCGTACGGCCCTGTGATGCTGCGCGAACGGAACACCGACTGCCAGCCCTCCTCGACGCCGCCGGCCGGTGCGAACACATAATAATAGCCATCCTTCTTGTAGAACTTGGGCCCTTCCAGCGTCTTGTAGTTCGGCAGCTTGTTGCCGTCGATGACGATCTGGCCGCTGGTGTCGAGCAAGGTGCGCCCGTCCGGCGCCATGCTGCGCAGAGTCAGCACGTTGTTAAAGCCGGCCCGGCTCTTGGCCCAGCCGTGCAGCAGGTACGCTTTGCCGTCGTTGTCCCACAGCGGGGTCGGATCGATCAGGCCCTTGCCGCCGGCCAGCAGGTGCGGCGCGCTCCACGGTCCGGTGAAGTTGGTGGCGGTGATAACGTAGATGCCGAAGTCGGGATCGGGATAGAAAATCCAGAATTTGCCGTCATGAAAACGCAGGCACGGCGCCCACACGCCCTTGCCCGGCTGCGGCGTGGCGAACACGTTCTCCGGCACCAGCTTGGGCAGCGCGTGGCCGACCAGTTCCCAGTTGACCATGTCTGTCGATTGCAGCAGCGGCAGGCCCGGGGTGTTGCTGAAGCTCGATGAGGTCATGTAGTAGGTGTCGCCGACGCGGATCGCATCCGGATCGGAATAGTCGGCGTGCAGGATCGGGTTCTGGTACTGGCCGTTGCCCAGGTCCGCCGTCCACGGCTGTTGCGGGGCGGTCGGCGTGCTCTGGCAGGCGCCCAGCGCCAGCGGCAACGCCAGTGGCAAAACCCGCAGCGCGGCGCGGTGCAGGAGGGAAGTTGTCGTCATGGTTGGTGTCTCGTTGTTGTTGGAATGGGAAGCTGGGTCGTCAGGAAGTCGGCCATGGCTTCGGCCGTGGGCGTAATCCACGGGTCGAACAGCCAGAAGGAGTGCGGCGAGTCGGGCAGCATCACCACCTTGGCGGCGACGCCGGCGGCGTGCATCTTGCCGGCCATCTCGTCGCGCCCGACCGAAAAGCGCGCCTGGCCGCTGCCGATGAACAGCATCGGCGGCGTGCGGCGCTCGACGTAGAAGGTTGGCGAGGCTTCGTGCCACAGGGCGGCGGCGTCGGCATAGCTGCCGCCGAACCAGAAGCCGGCCGCCGATGGTTTTTTCTTCGGATCGTCTTCATTTGCGCGCGCGGCCGACGAAGTGAAATCGGACAGGCCGTCGATGTTGATGACCGCCTGCGCGGCGCTCGAAACGGCGCTGCCGGCGCCATCGGGATCGAACTTGCTCATGCCGTTGGTGACGCCCACAAGGCTGGCGATCTGCCCGCCGGCCGAGCCGCCGGCCACCGCGATGCGCCGTGGGTCGATGCCGTGGGCCGCGCTGTTGGCGCGCATCCAGCGCAGGGCGGCCTTGACGTCGTGGATGGCGGCCGGGTAGCGCGCCTCGTCGGCCAGGCGGTAGTCGATCACGGCGGCGGCGATGCCGCGCGCGGCCAGACGAGCTGCCAGCGGCGCCATGTTGCTGCGCTCGCCGGAACGCCAGCCGCCGCCGTGCACCAGCACGACCGCCGCCACCGGTGCTTTATCGCGCGTCGCTTGCGGCGGCAGGAACAGGTCCAGCTGCAGCAGATGCGCGCCACGGCGGACATAGCCCATGCCGCTGATGGTGACGATCTCCGCGTTTGTACGGGTGTCGGCGATCTGAATGAAGGGATAAGCCTTGACCAGCTTGGCGTAGGTTGTCGCAGCGTTGTAGGGAACTGCAGCCGGTATCTTATGATCCGTCATTCCCGCGCAACCTGAGAGCAGCACCCCGGTAAATACGATTGCCCAGCATCGAACAGCATTGCGCATCGCCGACCTTCCCAGTTCATCCACGTGTCGATAAAGTATGCCATGGGGCGGCGGAAGTGGCTAGTCCGCCTTGCACATTTGGCCTGACCAAACTAGAATGGCCTGACCAAATAGCGCTTAAAAAATCATCACTGATAACAGGGGACAATGTGAATACAGCACTTAAACTGTTTGCCGCCATCGCCGCGGTCGCGGTCATGGGAAGCCAGGCGCAAGCCGAAGGCCCGTACCGCAATCCGGACAACAAGAACCTGAGCGACCCGGGCGAAGGCACCTACCCGGTCCCGTACAAGAAGCCCACCGTGGCCGAGATCACTGCGTCCCTGCACCGTATCCGCGGCTTCATGGAAACGGCCACGCCGACCCGCGTGGTCGACAAAAAAACCGGCGCGCCCATCCTCGACTTCAAGAAACCGGTCGCCACCGCCATCACCGAAGCGAGCCATTCGGACATGGGCATCATGGTCTACGAAATGGGCGTGGTCCACGCCGGCATGGTCAAGGCCCAGGAAGTGACCGGCGACAAGCGCTTCACCGACCTGACCGCGCGCCACTTCAACTTCTTCGCCGACAAACTGCCCTACTTCCGCGCCCAGGAAAAAGAATTCAAGCTCGAACGCGGCAACAGCTTTTCGCGCTTCCTCGACCCGCGCGCGCTCGACGACGCCGGCTCCATGTGCGCCGCCATGATGCGCGCCCGCGCCCTGAAAATCGGCCCGGACCTGTCGCACATCATCGCCACCTGCAGCGACTGGGTGGTCAACAAGCAGTTTCGCCTGCCGGACGGCACCATGGCGCGCGAGCGCCCGCAAGCGGTCTCGCTGTGGGCCGACGATCTGTACATGTCGGTGCCGGCCCTGGCCGAACTGGGGCGCATGACCGGCAAGCGCGCCCATTTCGACGACGCCGTCAAGAACGTGCTGCAGATGAGCGGCTACCTGTTCAACAAGCAGCAGAACCTGTACACCCACGGCTGGAACGCCAACAACCCGGATGCGCCGAATTTCTACTGGGCGCGCGCCAACGGCTGGGCGGTGATGAGCATGTCCGACCTGCTCGACGTGCTGCCGAAGGACCATCCCGGTTATCCGCAGGTGCTGGCGCAGTTGCGCACGACCCTGAAAAGCATCGGCGAGCGCCAGTCCGGCAGCGGCCTGTGGCACCAGATGCTCGACCGTAACGATTCCTACCTCGAAACCTCGGCCAGCGCGATGTTCGTCTACGTGTTCGCGCACGCCATCAACCAGGGCTGGATCAGCCCGACGACCTACGGCTCCATCGCCCAGGCCGGCTGGGCCGGCTTGTCGACCCGCATCAACGACAAGGGCCAGGTGGACGGCACTTGCGTCGGCACCACCTTCGCCAGCGACCAGGTGTATTACTACAACCGCCCAACCAGCCCGTTCGCGCTGCACGGCTACGGTCCGACCCTGCTGGCCGGCGCCGAGATGATCAAGCTGATCAACAACCCGAACGTCGAAGTCCAGCACAAGGTGCGCACCTATCACTACATGCCCAAGGGTGCCGGCCAGACCAACTACCGCGAACATCACTGAGAGCGCCATGACCAGATCACTTGCCTCGCTTACTTTCCTTGCCCTGGCCGCCGCGGCGACGTCCCCGCTGGCGCAGGCCGGGCCGGCGGCGACCATCACCGTCAGCCATGAGCTCGACATCGAACGGCCGTCGGAAACCATCGTCCTGCCGTGGAGCGAGATCAACCGCGCCCTGCCCGGCGCGCTGATCCAGCGCATTGCCGTCAAGGATGCGGCCGGCCGCGTCTTGCCCTACCAGGTGACCAATATCGCGCCGCTGGCCAAGGACCCGAAAAACGTCGGCATCGCTTACGGCGAGCTGATTTTCCAGCACAGCTTCGCGGCCGGCGAAAAGCGCGCCATCTTCACGGTCGAGAAAATCGACACGGTGGCGCCGCCGTTTCCGGTGAAAGCCTTCGCCCGCTTCGTGCCGGAGCGGCTGGACGACTTCGCCTGGGAAAACGACAAGCTGGCGCACCGCACCTACGGTCCGGCCCTGGGCGCGCCGGCGTCCAGCCCCGGCGCCAAGGAGGTGCTGGTCACCAGCGGGCTCGATATCTGGTTCAAGCGCGTGCCGTATCCGGTCGTCGACCGCTGGTACAACAAGGGCCACGACCATTATCACAAGGATGAGGGCGAAGGCATGGACATGTACAACGTCGGCAAGACGCGCGGCGCGGGCGGCACCGGGGTGTGGGATGGCACCGTGCTGTTCACCAGCAGGAACTTCAGCGGCTGGAAAGTGCTGGCCAACGGTCCGGTGCGCGCCATCTTCGAGCTAAGCTACGACAGCTGGGACGCGGGCGGCACCGCCGTGTCCGAGGTCAAGCGCTTCACGGTCGACGCCGGGCACTATCTGGACCGCATCGACAGCACCTTCACCTTCGCCGGCAAGCCGGGCATCGACATCGCCGTGGGCCTGAACAAGACCCCGACCGACAAGGGCCAGAATCCGACCATCAAGGTCGGCAACAAGGCGCCCGGCATTCTGATGCAGTGGGTCGAGCAGGCCAGCAATGGCGCCATGGGCACCGCCATTGTCCTGCCGTCGGCCACCCGGTTTACCGAAGACCCGCTCAATCACCTGGTGGTGGCGCCTGTCGCCTCGGGCCAGCCCTTGCGCTATTACGCGGGCGCGGCGTGGAGCCGTTCCGGCGAGATCCTCACGGGCCAGGACTGGGAACGGTACCTGGTCGCGGCAGCGGCGCGCGCCGGCAATCCGGTCACTGTGAACGTGGCCGCCACGCCATAAAACCACAAAGCGGTCGGACCATAACAAGATTCTGGTCTGACCAATTGTGCAAATTTATAAACCAGCCTAGAATTGGTCAACCGCTTAATTAACTGGCAGTACAAAGCCAGGCGCCACGGGGGTTGGGAGATGCGTTGACGTTACCTCCGTCATTCCCGCGCAGGCGGGAATCCAAGGCATCTTCGCTTAGCAACGAGAACTTGGATTCCCGCCTGCGCGGGAAAGACGGTTTTGAGTGTTGTGGCATACGGCACACGTCAACGATATCGACCAAGCGGCGCGGCGGTAACCCGGCCGGTTGTTGGATCAGCGGCATTAAGACCGCGCGGCATCCGGCTGTATTCTAATAATGATAGGAGACAGCAGCATGCGCATCACCGACCAGACCCGCGCGCTCGGCAAATTCGCCGTGCGCCTCGTGGGCAGCACATCCGTCACAGCCATGGCGATCAGCGGGGCCTACGCCCAGACCAGCGCCGTTCCCGCCGAGCAAGCCCAGACCGTCGTCGTGACGGGCTTGCGCGCCTCGCTCGAGAGCGCCCTCAACAAGAAAAAAGAAGACTTCGGCATCGTCGATGTCATCAAGTCCGAAGACATGGGCAAGTTTCCGGACACTAACCTGGCCGAGTCCCTGCAGCGCGTCCCCGGCGTGGTCATCGACCGCGACGCCGGCGAAGGCCGCAACATCACCGTGCGCGGCCTGGGCCAGGATTTCACGCGCGTGCGCATCAACGGCGTAGAGGGACTGGCCACCACCGGCGGCACCGACAGCTCGGGCGGCGCCAACCGCTCGCGCGGCTTCGATTTCAACGTCTTCGCCGCCGAGCTGTTCAGCTCCCTCACGGTGCGCAAGAGCTCCTCGGCCGACGTCGACGAAGGCTCGCTCGGCGCCACGGTCGACCTGCAAACCATGCGCCCGTTCGACCTGAAGGGTTTCAACGCCACGGTCATGCTCAAGGGCCGCTACAACGACCTGTCCGAAAAAACCGATCCGCGCGTCGCCTTCCTGGTCTCGAATACCTTCGCCGACCGCAAGCTCGGCGTGCTGGTCTCGGGCGCCTACTCCAAGCGCCAGGTGTATGAAGAAGGATTCAGCACCGTGCGCTGGGATAACGGCCCCTCCTCGGGCGGCTGGTGCGCGCCGATGGGCATGGCCGCCAACCCGGCCAACTCGACCGCCACCACCTGCGGCCCGGCAGCCCAGGGCGTGGCGCGCCTGCCGAACAGCCCGGGCGCCGTGGCCGCCTACAATGCCGCCAGCAGCGCCGGCAACTTCGCCCCGCGCATTCCACGCTACGGCCGCCTGACGCACGACCAGGACCGCCTCGGCCTGACCGCCTCGGTCCAGTGGCGTCCGGTCGCCGGTACGCGCCTGACGCTCGACATGCTGTACTCCAAGCTCGATGCCACGCGCCAGGAAGACTATCTGCAAGCGACCTCGTTCAGCCGCGGCGGCACCCAGGGCGGCAAGCCCCAGACCAGCGTCATCGACGCCGCCTACGCGCCCAACGGCGCGCTGCTGCACGGCACCTACAACGGGGTCGACATCCGCGCCGAATCGCGCTACGACGAGCTCAACACCACGTTCACCCAGCCGACCCTGACGTTCGAGCACGACCTGAACCAGACCATGCGCCTGAACGCCCGGGTCGGCCGCGCGACCTCCAAGTTCCGCAATCCGATCCAGACCACCACCACGCTCGACGCACTCAACGTCAATGGCTACAGCATCGACTTCCGCGGCAACGACCGCCTGCCGAGCATCAATTACCCGTTCAACGTCAGCCAGCCGGGCGGCGCGCTCGGGATCGTCGGCGTGCCGCAGGTGGCCAGTGGCGCCCAGCCATCGAGCATCGCCAATACCAGCCCGAGCGAAATCCGCATGCGTCCGCAAGGCGCCAACAACCGCAACGACGTCGGCCACATCGACCTCACCTGGGACGTGGTGCCCGACAAGTTCACCCTGAAAGCCGGCGCCGACTATAAAAAGTTCGAATTCGATTCCTACGAATTCCGCCGCGTGAACCAGGGCGACACCATCTTCGCCCCGCCGGCGGGCGCGTCGGCGGCCAGCCTGACGACCCAGATCAACGGTTTCGGCAAGGGTCTCGGCATGCCGGCCGGCACACCCACCGCCTGGGTCCTGCCCAACCTGAATGCCATCGCCCAGGCCTACGACATCTACTGCAACTGCATCAAGAGCGGTCCGGCCGGCGGCCCTGGCGACTTCACCCTGTCGTCGATCAGCAACGCCAATGCGCGCGGCAACAACCGCTCTGTCAGCGAGGAAGACAACGGCCTGTTCCTGATGGGCGAATTCACCAGCGAGCTGGGCGGCATTCCGCTGCGCGGCAACCTGGGCGTGCGCTATGTCGAGACGCAGCAGAGTTCGACCGGCTATCAGGCCGTCGGCAACGGCACCGCCGTCACGGTCGACAACGACTACCACGACGTGCTGCCATCGTTCAACATCGCCGCCAATATCACCAAGAATTTCATCGTGCGCGGCGCGGCCGCCAAGGTGATGTCGCGGCCGCAGCTGGCCAATTTGACGCCAGGCGGCAGCGTTGCCACCACCGGCACTCTGTCGATCACCAGCGGCAACCCGATGCTGAAACCCTTCCGCGCCAAGGCCTTCGACACCAGCTTCGAGTGGTACTTCGACAAGAACGCCTTTATCGGCCTGGGCCTGTTCCAGAAGAACATCGCCACCTACATCCAGAGCATCCGCAACGATGTGAAGTTCAAGGATACGGGCTTGCCGCTGTCGCTGTTGCCAACTAACATGACGGGCGATGAAATCTTCCAGTTCACCGCGCCGATCAATACCGAAGGCGGCAAGCTGCGCGGGCTGGAACTGAACTACCAGCAACCGTTCACCTTCCTGCCGGGCTGGGGCCGCAATTTCGGCAGCTTGCTGAACTACACCTACGTCAAGTCGAAGATGGAGTATGTAGTCTCGCCGAACAGCAACCAGACCGTCACCGACGACTTGCTCAACCTGTCGCCCAAATCGTGGAATGCCACCCTGTACTACGATGACGGCAAGTTGAGCGCACGCGTATCGACCTCGCAGCGTGCCGGTTTCGTCACGCGCGTGCCGGGCCAGAACAACAACGATGTCGAGGGCAAGAACAAGACCTTCAACGTCGACGTGTCGGTATCGTACAAGGTCAACGACAAGCTGGAGCTGACCCTGGAAGGCGTGAACCTGACCAACGAGGAGAACGACCAGTTCGCCAGCCGCGCCCGCAACAGCGTGGTGGTCAACAACGTGACCGGACGCGAAGTGCTGGCCGGGCTGCGTTACAAGTTCTGATCCGGCATGGCGGCGGGCGTCACTTCACCGAGAGGATGAATTGATGCCCGTCGTGCTCTTCCACGAACGCGACTTTCGCCTCGCGTGAATACAGGACCACTTCGCACATGCGCCCGGCCACCTCGGCCAGCGCTGCGCACAAGTCGGTTTCCTGTCCATCGAACTCCGAGCGACCGAAGGCGTGGCAGGTCTTGCCGGCGCCCTTCTTGCGCATCAGCGCCAGCAACTGGTCGGGATCGGACAGGGGCGGATCGAGCTCCCGCCTGCGGTCGTGCCGCAAGTAGCCGGCATCATGCAGCAATTCATCGAGCAGCTGGGAGCGGCGCTTCGGTTTTTCCCATAAATAGACATAGCGCGCCTTGCGCGACGGTTCGACGAAAAGATCGATGATTTCGCGCAGTACGAGGTGATTGTTTTCCATGCTCGACAGTATAGGTGGATCGGGCTGCCGTGGCCGCGATCGCTGCGCTGACCCCGATTAAGAAACGTTTGCGGGTATCTTTCCTAACCGAAGTCTGACTCTAATGCCGCTAACTTAAGCTCCGTCATTCCTGCCATTGGCAGAAATGACTTCTCGTGCAGGCGAAAATGACGGTTTTGAGGTTTGTGGTTAGATAAGGGTTCAATTAACGCCATTCGGGTCTGACGCCGGTTAGGAAATTATTGCCGCCGCGTCCAGCGCAGCGCAAGGGCGCCGTGCGTGATGCGGCCGCGCTCGGTCGTGAAGCGCCAGTGCCGCCCGCCCCCCTGCCCCGGCGCGGCGGGACCGTCTTCCCACACAATCTCCACCCGGCCTTCGAGTTCGAGCACGGCGCCGCTGGCGTCATCGATGAACAGCAGTGCCGCGCGCGGGTCGAGCAGCAAATTGCCCAGGGTGTTGAAGAACCGGTTGCCGCCGAAATCGGGGACGATCAAGGTGTCGCCTTCGATCCGCACAAAACCCATCGGCCCGCCACGGTGCGAGATATCGACCCCGTGCGCGCCGCCGCTGGTGGCAATGAAGAAGGTCTCGGCGCGCGCGATCATGGCGCATTCGCCCAACCCGTCGAACTCGCGCACCACCGCCGGCACAGCCGCTACCGCATGCACGTCGCGCAGCACGATGTGCTGCGGGCAGTTGCCGAAACTTTCGCGCACATCGATCAGCAATGCGCCCCCGCCCGCGCTGCGCACCACGCCATTGACGCGATTGCGCCGGCGCGTAGCGAAGTCGAGCCCCAGCAGGCCGAGCACCTGCCCGGCCTGCATGCCGCTGTCGTCCACGGCAATGCGCAGGGTGGCCGGATCGGGACTGTCGATAAACCCCGGCTTGCCACTTAGCACGCGGGCGCGCGGACGGCCATCCGCGTCGATTGTGCCCATCAGCACGAACGGCAGCGCCGCAAAAAAATCACGGTGCTGGTCCGGCATGAACGCGCGGATGCCGTTGCCGGAACTGCTCACGCCAGCGAGCGCCTGCGCCCTGAGCTCGCCTTCGTGGAACGGCGTGTTCATGCGGCGGCCGGCAAAGGCGAGTCGGGCAGCGGCACAAACCCCGGCAAGGCTTCAATCCGCGCCAGCCAGGCGCGCAGCGCGGGATACGGCGCCAGCGAAATGCCGCCTTCCGGCGCGTGCGCCACGTAGCTGTAGCAGGCCAGGTCGGCCAAGGTGGCATGCCCGGCCGCCAGGAAGCTGTGCCCTGTCAAATGCTGGTCCATGAAGGCCAGCAGGCGCTGCGCCACGGCGCTGGTCTGGACCAGGTCGGCCGGAACATTCCACAGCGCGTTGGCGCGCGCCTTGGCCGGGCCGAAGGCCAGCTCGCCGGCCGCGATCGACAGCCAGCGCTGCACGGCGGCCGCGCCGGCCGCGTCCTCGGGCAGCCAGTCGCTGCCGGGCGCATAACGTTTGGCCAGGTAGACCAGGATCGCATTGCTGTCGTTGATGACCAGCTCGCCATCTTGCAGCACCGGGATCTGTCCGAGCGGATTGAGCGCGCGGAAAGCGGTGCTGTCGCGCACTTCGGCCGGCGCCGGCACGAACGTAAACGGCAGATCGAGCATGCGCAGCAGCAGCTCGACACGGTGCACATGGCCCGACACCGTCAGGCCGTGGAGGATCAGGGAAGTGGTTTGCATGGCGTCTCGCTTCAAAAAGTGATCAGGAAAGGAACAGGAAACACATGCTATCCCTTGCACGCTTTAACGAGAATAGTGATAAATTGAAAATTATTATTTCAATTTGTGGAAGAATGCATGGACCGGTTTGACGAATTGCAGATTTTCGTGGCGATCCTCGACGCGGGCAGCCTGAGCGGCGCGGCACGGCGCCTGCGCCGCTCGGCTCCCGCCGTCACGCGCGCGCTGGCCGCGCTGGAAGAACGGGTCGGCGCGCGTCTGGTCGAGCGCACCACGCGCCGCCTGGCCGCCACCGAAGCTGGCCTGCGACTGGCCGAGATGGCGCGCCGCGTGCTGGCCGACTACGACGACGCCGTGCGCGAGGACGACAACGCTCCTCTGCGCGGACGCCTGCGCATCACCGTGCCGGCCGTGTTCGGGCGCCGCCATGTGGCCCCGGCAATGATCGATTTTCTCGACCTGCATCCGGCCCTGCAGGTCGAGCTGGTGTTCAACGACCGCAACCTGGACATGATCGAACACGGGCTCGACCTGGCGGTGCGCATCGGTCCCCTGCCCGATACCGGCATGATGGCGCGCCAGGTGGGCCAGGTACGGCGCATGCTGGTGGCCAGCCCGGCCTACCTGGCGCGGCGCGGCACGCCGTCCAGCCCGCGCGAACTCGACGCGCACGACATCATCTTTTCCGAGCAGCGCGCGGCGACCGAATGGCGTTTCCTGGAGGCCGGGCGCGCCGATGGACGCGACTTCGCGGTGCGGCTGGCGCCGCGCCTGATCGTCAACGAAATCGATACCATGCTGCTGGCGGTGCAGGCCGGGCACGGCATCGGCCGTCCCTTGTCGTACCAGGTGGCCGAACAGCTCGCGGCCGGCACCCTGGTGCGCCTGCTGCCAGAGAGCGAACCGGCGCCACTGCCGGTGCAGCTGCTGGTGCCGAGCGCGCGCCACATGGCGCCGCGTTTGCGCGCCTGCATCGATTTCCTGGCGACCCATCTGGCCGCCCTGCCGGTGCTGCAGCCGGCCTCCCCCGCCAAAAGCGCTTGACGCCGCATCCAAGCTTGGGCATGATGCAAACCTACCAGTTGGTAGTCAAGCGGAGGCAAGATGGTAAAACGATTTTCGACATTGTCGGCCTCGGCCGAGCAAGTGGTCGACGCGGCCCAGCGGCTGATCCAGCAGTACGGCTATAACGGCTTTTCGTACGAGGACATCGCGCGCGAAATCGACATCAGGAAGCCCAGCATCTATCACCATTTCCGCACCAAGGCCGATCTGGTGCACACCATCGTGCAGCGCTATGGCGACCGTTTCGCCACCCTGCTGCGCGCCATCGACGAGACCGGCGAGGACGCGCCCGCGCGACTGGCCCGCTACGGCGAGCTGTTCGCGGCCACTTACCAGCAGGACCGGCGCCTGTGCGTGTGCGGCATCCTGGGCGCGGAAGCGGCGGCCATGTCGCCCGAGGTCGCGCTTGAAGTACGCGATTTTTTCCAGATGAACCTGGACTGGCTGAGCAAGACCATCCTGGAGGGCGAACGCGCCGGCTTGCTGCGCGTGCGCGGTAGTGCCGAGGCGCAAGCCTACGGGCTGCTCAGCGCGCTGGAAGGGGCGATGATGGTCGGGCGCGGCTTCGGCAGCGACCACAGCCCGGCCCTCGCCGGCACCACCTACGTATCGAACATGCTGGCCTGAACCGGCATCACCGTTGCCGGCATTGGCCGGCATTTTTTTGGCAACATAAACCTACCAACCAGTTGGTATAGAAAGGTATCTCATGAACACCGCATTTGCAGGACAAACTCTTCTCGCCATCGGCGGCAACAGCGGCATGGGCCTGGCCTCGGCCCGTCTGGTGGTGCGCGGCGGCGGCGCGGTGGTGCTGCTCGGACGCGACGCCGCCAAGAACGCGCGCGCCGCCGACGAGCTCGACGCCCCCGGCCGCGTGCACACCCTGGCCGGCGACATCGGCAACGAGGCCGACCTGGCGCGCCTGCGCCAGCAACTGGCCGCCGACCATCCGCACATCAACCTGATCCTCAACGCCGCCGGCATCTTCTTCCCCAAGCCATTCCTCGAGCACAGCGCGGCAGACTACGACCAGTACCAGGCGATCAACCGCGGCATTTTCTTCCTGACCCAGTCGGTGGTGGCGTCCATGGTGGCGCGCGGCGCGCCGGGCGCCATCGTCAACATCGGCTCGATGTGGGCGCGCCAGGCGGTCGCCGCCACGCCGTCGTCGGCCTACTCGATGGCCAAGGCCGGCATCCACGCGCTGACCCAGCACCTGGCGATGGAACTGGCACCGCATCAAATCCGCGTCAACGCCGTCTCGCCGGCCGTGGTCGATACGCCGGTGTACGAAGGCTTCATTCCCAAGGACCAGGTGGCGGCCGCGCTGCAGGGCTTTAACGGCTTCCATCCGATCGGACGCATCGGCACCGCGCAGGATATCGCCCACACGGTGGCCTTCCTGCTGTCGAACGAGGCGGCCTGGGTCACCGGCGCGGTGTGGGATGTGGATGGCGGGGTGATGGCGGGACGCAACTGACGGCAAGCAGCAGCGAAGCGCGCCACGCTTGCCAAGGGCGCATCGATCCGGGATGATGGGGCATGAAAAAACATATCCCCTCCTCCTTCCTGCGCCTGTGCTTCGCTGCCGCGCTGATCGCCTCCGGCACCGCCTGCGGCGGACCTTCCAACACGTCCGCCGCGGCAAGCCCGGCGGCACCGGCATCGGCCGCGCCGGCCAAGCAGGCGCCGGCCGCCGCCAGCGATGCAGCCAGCTCGCTCGGCGCGCGTATCACGGCCGAGATCGGCGACGCTGCCTGCGACAACGCAAGCCAATGCCGGACCCTGCCGGTCGGCAGCAAAGCCTGCGGCGGACCGGCCGGTTTCCTCCCATGGTCGACCAAGCGCGGCAACGGTGAGCTGCTGGCGCGGCTGGCGGCCGAACAGGCCGCTGCGGAAAAGAAAATGAACGAGAACAGCGGCATGATGTCGACCTGCTCGGTCGAACAGGACCCGGGCGCGACCTGCAGCGCCGGCAAATGCGTGCTGCAACCGCGCAGCCTGGGCGGGGTCGACGCGCGCTGACCGGTAGCGCCGCTTCAAGCGGCGCCGCTCCATAAAAAAAGGCTGCGGGCAAGAATGCCGCAGCCTTTTTTCACAGGGGCGCCGGGCGGCGCGCCTGCTCTTGCCAAGCTTACTTCGCCATTGGCGCGGCGCGACGCGGAGCGTCGAACTGTGGCAGCGGATCGTCGGTGTTGACTTCAACCATCGTCATGCCCTGGGTAACACCTGCCACCACATAGCGCAGTGCGCCCAGGTGACGCTGGTTGGCCGCCAGGCCCGACCAGCTCATGCTGACCGTGCCGGTGCCGCCGACGTACGAATACGCCGGTACCAGTGCCTTGAAGTTGCCGTTGGTGGCGCCTGCTGGCAGGACCCACGACGACAGCTTGTACTCGGCTTCGCCGCCGGCTGGCTCGTAGCCGATGACGCACACCTTGTAGGCGCCCGCTGCTGGCGAAACCAGTTGCACGCGCTCGTTCGAGCCGCCGTTGCCGCTCGAGGTAATGGCGCCGTTCGGGCCAACCACGATCAGGTCCAGGTCGGATGCTGCGCCGCCGCTGGTGTCGTCGTTGAACAGCGAGAAGCGCGCTGCCATGGTCGATGCTGGCACGTTGACCGTGTGCACGTTCACGCCAGGACCACCGCCGGCCAGGCAAGCTGCCTGGTAGATATCGGCGTCGGTGCCCGATTCGCCGATGGTGCGCGTTTCCACGACCGCAGGCAGCAGGCCCGATTTGACCGACGTCATGGCGCCGGTGAAGCCGGTGCCGATGGTGATCAGCTTGCTGCCGGTGGCAAATTCGCTCGACACGGAAGCTGCTGCCGCCAGGGCCGAACCACGCACCGTCAGCGGGCTGCGCACATTGGTCACGCCGTCAGACCAGACCAGGCTGCCGTAGGTCCAGGTATCGACCGGGGCATCGATGCGGGTGACCTTGACCTTGAAGCTGGCTTTCTGGCCGGCGCCGATGGTCAGCGTCGGCGGTTGCACTTCGACCTTGTAGCCAGGCAGGTTAGCCGTGGCGTTGTAGGTCGCGGCGGTGGTGCCGACGTTGGTCACGGTACGGCTCAGGGTCAGGCTGCCCAGCACGTTACTGGCGGTCAGCGACGCCAGGTTCAGGTTGTACGGCTGGATGGTGCCGATCGCCTGGCACGTCGCGGCGCTGTACACGCCGGCGTTCAGGCCGCACAGGAAGCGTGCGTAGTCGATCTCGCTGGCGTCGTACACCAGGCCCGGATTGGCGGCGCCGTTCGGCGTCACGTGGCCGGCTCCCTGGCCCCATGGCAAGGTGCCGGTGGCTTTGGCGGTGGTATCCCACTTCACGCCCGCGGTCACGCCGTCCGGCTGGGTGCTGCCGGCGCTGGTCATCAGCGCCGATTTGATCGCCGCTGGCGACCAGGTCGGGTGCAGCTGCTTGAGCAGCGCGGCCAGGCCGGCCACGTGCGGGCTGGCCATCGAGGTACCCGAGTAGAAGGCCCAGTCGGACATGGTCGACGGGTTGCCGGCGGCAATCGCATCGCGCTGCGCGCGGGTCAGGTCGGCGGTGACGCCGGCCAGCACGTCGCTGCCCGGTGCGGTGACGTCCGGTTTCAGGATGTTGGCGTTGGCCACGTTCGGTCCGCGCGAGGAGCTGCCGCTCATCACCGGTGCCGCCACGTTCGGATTGACCACGCCTTTCAGGTCGCCCAGCGAAGCAACGGCACTGGTCGGATTGGCGACGATGTAGCTTTTCAGCGTGGTGCCTTCAGCGACCGGCAGGTGCACGGTCGACAGCGCGTGCGACTGGTTGATGATGGTGTTGTTGGTCACGACGACGTTGGCGATGATCGCGCCGACAGCGCCCGCATCCTTGGCATTCTGGCTCTTGTTGACCAGCACGTTGGCGCCGCGGTCGCAGACCAGGATCTTGCCGGCCACCTTGGCCGGATCGATCAGCGGCTGCTCGCCGTCGGCCGCGCCGAAGCACTGCAGCAGTTTCGGCAGGGCCGGATCGACACCGGCCAGGCCGGCGTCGCGCGACAGGATCAGCGGTGCCGTGCCGGTCGAGGCATTGCTCGACGAACCGGTCAGCTTGGTGCCGTTACCCAGGGTGGCGGTACCGACGAACAGGCGGTTGTGGGTCGAGTTGCCGACCGTGGTCAGCCATGGGCTGATGTGCGATACCGGGGCAGGCGTCGCCACGCCAGGGCCGGAATTGCCGCCCGAGGCTGCCACGAACACGCCAGCGCTGGCTGCGCCGAGGAAGGCCACTTCGGTCGCTTCGTTGAAAGCGCCGCCGCCGGCGTTCGGGCCGATCGAGAAGTTGATCACGTTCACGCCGTCTTTGACGGCTTGCTCGATCGCGGCCACGCTGTTGGCCGTGGCGCAGCCGTTCTTGCCGGAGGTGGCGTCGGTCCAGCACACCTTGTACGAGGCGATGCGGGCGCGCGGCGCGATGCCGCTGGCCAGGCCGAGGGTCAGGCCGCCGTTGACGATCGGGGTGTTGGCATTGCCGCCGGCGGTGGTCGAGGTATGGGTACCGTGGCCGCCATGGCCTTCGGCGCCGGCGACCGAGTCGCGCGGGGAGTTAAATTCGGTCCAGTGCAGGGCCTGGGTTGGCGACTTGAAGTAGCGCGCGCCGATCAGCTTGTTGTTGCAATTGGTCAGGGCGAAGCCTTCGCCGGTGTCGCACGAGCCTTTCCAGGTCGACGGCGGCGCGCCGTAGGCCAGGGTGGTGCCCGAGTGGCTCGGCACGCCATTGGCGTCGACCTTGTCGGCGAACGAGGCATTTTCCGGCCACACGCCGCTGTCGACGATGCCGATGACGATGTTCTCGCCCGCGGCCACCTTGCCGCCAACCTGTTCCCACAGGCCGCCGGTTTTATCCAGGCCGAGGAAGGTCGGGGTGTAGTTGGTGTCCATCTGCATGATGGAGTCGGCCGTGATGTTGGCCACGCCCGCATCTTTTTTCAGGGCGCGCACTTCGGCGTCGGTCAGCAGGGCCGAAAAGCCGTTGAAGACGACGTTGAACTTGTGGGTGACCTGGGCAGCGTTGACGCCGCTGAGGACTTTGGATTTCTTGGTTTCGAGATAGGTGATGTAGTTCTGCACATCGGTCGCGTCGACGTCCAGGCGCTGGCCTTCGGCCGGCTTGGTGGCGGCGAAGCCGGCGACCTGGCCGGTGTAGGTGGCGACCGGCTTGTCGACCAGTTGCACGATGTAGGAACGGCGTACTTCGTCAGCGGAGGTGGTGGTGGCGAGGCCAGCCAGCATCAGCATGACGGCAAGGGAAACGGGGCGGAGTGTCATAGTGGAATTCCTTGCGCGCTTAGAGGGTAACCGGGGTCGATGGGGTGGTGCCGCCAGCCTTGCGGCGGCGCGTCAGGGTGATGGCGCCGATACCCAGGCCCACCAGCAGGAACGATCCCGGTTCCGGCACGGCGTTGAAGCTGATGTCGTCCAGCGCGAACTGGGCCTGGCCGTTGGCCGGATTGGCCAGCGAATTGAAGCAGCCGCCGTTGCCGTCGAACAGGCAGGCGTTGACGGTCAGGCTGGTCAGCACTTCATTGCGGAATTTCTGGTCGATCAGGGCCGAGCCGAAGGTGAAGCTGCCGCCGGCGTTCTGGCCAGGGAATTCCGAGGTGCTCGACACCACGGTGCCGTCGGCACGGATGCCGGAGAATTGCAGCAAGCCATAGTTGCCGTCAGGAACGCTAACCGGTGGCAGGAATGCCAGGCTCAGGCCGCCGACCTGGAACTGGTGGCCGGAACGCGTAAATTTCACGCCGCCATCGTTGATAACCGCAAGGAAATTTCCGCTGGCGCCCGCCGGGCAGCCGATCGAGAAACAGGTATCCGGATCGTTGCTGTTGGCGATCGCGGCGAACGGACCGGTCAGGCTCAGCTCATCGGCAATCGCGCTGCCGAGAACCAGCATTTCGTAGCCGCCCTCGCTGACGGATTCGCCGTTGACCAGGGCGTTCGGCTGGACCGATTCGAAGGTGATAGGACCGGCCATGGCCGGCAGCGCGCACATCAGTGCGGCTGCTGCAGCGATCGTTTGGAGTGCGCGGGTGGCGCGCCGTGGGGTACCCAGCGGGGTGACTGTGCGATTCATCTCTTGCCTTATGTTTGAATTATTTCGATCAATGGGCGTACAGGTCGAGGTGCCTGCTTGCTACTTTTCTTAAAAGTGCAAAAGACTATAGCAAAGGAAATAATTGTTGTAGCAATATTCTCAACGTAAATTGTTCATATTTTTACGGGTTTCACCATAGCTTGTTTCGTTTCCTCTATGAAAAGGTATCAAATTGGTCCGTGACAATTTCACCACATTTGCCAACATTGTTTGTGTTAGCTCCGCTTGACTCTTTTTCCGTTTTCGAGCGTAATTGCGTGCGCGCGGCGCCGAGGGTGTGTATGATGGACCTTCGTGTATAAGCGTAAGGATCGATCATGAACCCACGCCGCTCCTTTCTGAAGAGTTCGGTTGTACTGGCATCGGCACTGAGTCTTCCCGCCATGGCCCGTAGCGCCAAGGCTGCATCAGGCGAACGCACTTTGCGCCTGTATAACACCCACACGGGCGAAAGCCTGCGCAGCGTATTCTGGGCCGAGGGCCAGTTCCTGTCCGAGTCGCTCACCGACATCAACAAGCTGTTGCGCGACCACCGCAGCAACACCGTGGCCGAAATCGACCCGCAACTGCTGGTGCTGCTCAACCGGGTCAGCACCCAGCTCGGCAGCGATCCGGTCCTGCACGTCATTTCCGGTTACCGCTCCCCCGAAACCAACCTGAAACTGGCCGCGGCCAGCGATGGCGTGGCGCGCCACAGCATGCACCTCGAAGGCAAGGCCATCGATATCCGCATGCCGGGCAAGAGCCTGTCGCATGTGCACAAGGCGGCGCTCAACGCGCGCGGCGGCGGCGTCGGCTACTACCCGGACTCGCAATTCGTCCACCTCGATACCGGCCGCCTGCGCCGCTGGTAAGCTCCCGGCCGGACGGCGCCGCAGCCTGCGCGCGCCGCCCCGGCGGACGCGGCGCCACAGTGGCGCCGCCGGCCGGACTTATGTCCCTGCCATCATTGTCCCGCATTGTTGTTGCCATCCTTGCCATGGCCTGCCTGCCCGCGCGCGCGGTCCCGGTCCCTGTGCCCGCGCCGATCCAGACCGTGATCGTTCCCTACGTGCGCGATCCGGTCGACAAGTCCTACCGCAAGATGCTGGCCGGGCTAGCCCGTTTCGAGCGCGACCATGCGCTCGCGCCCGCCGCCAGCCTGCGTTTCCGCCTGCTGCCGCGCCTGCCCACCACCGACATGGCCGGAGTGGCGCTGCGCATCGCGGGCGAGCGCGTCAGCGTGCCGCTCGCGCTCGATGCGGACCACAGTTTCGTATTGCCGCATAACGAACAGGCCGTGCGCGAAGACGCCGCCGTGGTGGCCAACCGGCGCGGCGACAGCCTGACCTGGCGCGCCGCCATCCACAGCCCGGGCCTGGCGCCCGGCACGCGCCGGCTGGGCGACCTGCGGCTTGAATGCCGGGTCGGCATCGACGCGGGCCTGGTGTCGAACAGCTCGCCCATCTTCGGCTGGCTGTCGGACGCCCTGAGCAGCGCCGACCAGGTGTGCAACAGCGCCGACGGCAACTACCTGTTCTTCACCGATCGGCCCGTGTTTGGCGTGACCGTGCGCCACGGCGCGCGTAGCGAGGTGCTGCCCTTCAGCATGCTGTACGCCGGCGGCCGGTTGGCTGCCTCCGACTTGCGCTTTTGCGATTGCCAGGTGCTGCTCGAGCGCAGCTACTACGCCCCGATTTTCGACCCCGGCTGGCCCGATGACAGCATCGTCGAATTCGACTACATGGACGATGCGCCGGGGGCCACACCATGATCCCGGCGAGGCATTGCTTCCCCTTGCTGGCGCTGCTGCTGGGCGCCTGCGCCAGTACGCCGGCGCCGCCGCCGGGCACGCAGGTGAGCGCGGCGCAGGTGGGCAGCGTCATCCGCCCTGGCGAATCGACCCGCGCCAGCCTGCTGGCCAGCCTGGGCCCCACGCACAAGGTCCGCTTCGACAGCGGGTATGAAGCCTGGCTGTACCAGCTGGCCGTGCCCGGCGCCGGCTTCGAGGAAATCGTCGTGCTGCTCGACGCCCAGGGCGTGGTACGAAAAATGCGCCGGCGCAGCCATATTTCTGGCCCGGCGGGGGAACCTATCCGCTAAGACGTCGTCTAACTGGTTCCATCACCCCTTCGCGGGGATCGCATGAACGATCATCTGGTCCAGTTTTACGAGGACGACGTCTTTCTCATCAAGGGCCTGGCCGACTACATCGGCGACGCCCTCGAGCGTGGCGACAAGGGCATTGCCATTGCCACCAGCGGCCATCTCGACATGCTGCACGAGAACCTGCTCGCGCGCGGGCTGGTCGACGCGCAGGGCCGCAGCGCCAACGGCAGCTACCTGGCCTTGCACGCCGATCACATGCTGCCCATGTTCATGGAAAATGGCTTGCCCGACGAGGGGCGCTTCCGCACCGCCATCGGCAACGTCATCCGCAAGGCCAGCGAGCCGCATCGCGGCCGCGTGTGCGTGTTCGGCGAAATGGTGGCGATCCTGTGCGCCACCTCGCACTGCTCGCTCAATGCCGTGGGCAAGCACGACGCCGCCATCCGGGTCGAGCGCTTTTTCAACAACCTGCAGCGCCAGTTCGATTTCGAGCTGCTGTGCGCCTATCCGCTCAACGCCTTTCCGTCGGCCGCCGACGCGCCCATGTTCGACGAAGTGTGCACCCTGCACACCCACGTGCTGCCGGCCGAAAGCTACGATCCGGCGGCCAATGTGCACATGCTCCAGCGCACGATTGCATCGTTGCAGCAGCAAGCCTATTCGCTCTCGACCGAGGTGCGCGACCGCCAGTTGATCGAACAGGCGCTGCGTGAAGTGAACATCGACCGCCTGACCGGACTGCCCAACCGCAATGTGTTCCAGGACCGGCTGGAAATGGACATCAAAAAAGCCCACCGCAGCGGGCTGCCGCTGGCCCTGCTGTTCATCGACCTCGACCACTTCAAGGAAATCAACGACACGCTCGGCCACCAGGTGGGCGACATGCTGCTCAAGCAGGTCGGCCAGCGCCTGCAAACCTATGTGCGCGAGAGCGATACCGTGGCGCGCCTGGGCGGCGACGAGTTCACCATCACCCTGAGCGAACTGCACAATGTCGACACGGTCACCAACGTGGCCCAGAAAATCCGCAACGACCTGGCCAAGCCTTTCCTGCTCGGAAATGAACTGGCGTATATTTCGGCCAGCATCGGCATCACCATGTACCCGCGCGACGCGCAGTCGGCGGGCGAGCTGCTGCGCAACGCCGACCAGGCCATGTACCAGTCCAAGGACAATGGCCGCAACCGCTTCACCTATTTCACGCCCAGCATGCAGGAGGCGGCGCAGGCGCGCATGGCGATCAGCAACGAGCTGCGCCGGGCCATAGACGAAGAGCAGCTCGAGGTCTATTTCCAGCCTATCGTCGACATGAATGACGGGCGCATCCGCAAGGCCGAGGCGCTGGTGCGCTGGCAGCATCCGGCGCGCGGGGCGGTCAGTCCGGTCGACTTCATCCCCATCGCCGAGCACACCGGCCAGATCGTCACGATCGGCAACTGGGTGTTTCGCAAGGCGCTGGCGCACGCGCGCCGCTGGCGCAGTTTCGACAAGCAGCTGACGGTCAACATCAATGTGTCGCCGGCCCAGTTCTATCACACCAACGGCGAAAACTGCCGCCACTGGCTGACCGACAACTCGTTCGATCTCAACGGCAGCGCCGGCCCGCCCGAAGTGGGCCTGGAGATCACCGAGGGGCTGCTGCTGGCGTCCAACAGCGCGGTGATGAAGCAGTTGCTGGCCTTCCAGCAGGCCGGCATCAAGATTTCGCTCGACGATTTCGGCACCGGCTATTCCTCGCTGTCCTACCTGCGCAAGTTCAACCTGGACTACCTCAAGATCGACAAATCCTTCGTCTACAATCTGGAGCACGACGCGGCCAACGTGGCGCTGTGCGAGGCCATCATCGTCATGGCGCACAAGCTGGGGCTGAAAGTCATTGCCGAAGGCGTGGAAACCGAACAGCAATACCAGATCCTGCGCCGGGCCGGCTGCGATTACGGCCAGGGTTTCCTGTTCGGCGGACCGCTGCCGCCCGACGAGTTCGAGACGCTGCTGCACGCGCGGATAATGCTGAGCGCCTGAATCGGCCCCGTTCGCGCCGGCCCGCGCCCCCTTCGCGGCGGAACATGACCGTCAGCAATATTTTTCGGATACTCGTACAATCGTCGGGTGCGCCCTTGCGCCAACCACGCGCAAGCAAGCCACCCCATGGACCGCCCTCCCCGCCCCGTCGCCACCATCGCCACCATCGCCATTCTCGCCGTCACCCAGATCCTGTCCTGGGGCACGCTGTACTACGCCTTCGCCGTCGTGGCCCACGATATCGCGCGCGAGCTGGCCTTGCCGCGCGCCGCCGTGTTCGGCGCTTTTTCCTGGTGCCTGCTGGTGGCCGGCATCACCGCCACCCCGTCCGGCATCCTGATCGACCGCCATGGCGGGCGCCTGGTCATGGCCGGCGGCTCGCTGCTGTGCGGCCTCGGCTTCATCATGCTGAGCCAGGCCCGGGGCGCCACTGCGTACTACCTGGCCTGGACCGTGCTCGGCGCCGCCATGCCGGCCGTGCTGTACGACGCCGCCTTCGCCACCCTCAACCGCCAGTTCGGCATGCGCGCGCGCGGGGCGATCTCCACCCTCACCCTGTTCGGCGGCTTCGCCAGCACCGTGTTCTGGCCCCTGACGGTGCACCTGAACGGCATCGCTGGCTGGCGCACGACCTACCTGGCCTACGGGCTGGTCCAGCTGCTGCTGTGCATGCCGCTGCACTTGTTGCTCAGTACGCCGCCCGAAGCCGCCCAGATGCACAAGCAAGCCGCGGCCGGTGCCGATTTCAGCCTGCGCCAGGCGCTGCGCCATCCCGCCTTCTGGAAGCTCGCCTTTGCGTTTTCGGCCAACAGTTTCATCTTCTCGGCGCTGTCGGCGCACCTGATTCCCATCCTGCAATCCTATGGCCACGCCTTGTCCAGCGTGGTGTGGATGGCCGCGCTGATCGGGCCGATGCAAGTGGCCGGCCGGCTCGGCGAAATGCGCATGGCCCGCCACGCGCGCCCGCAGGCGAGCGGCACCTTCTGCTTCGCGGTCTTGCCCGGCGCCTTGCTGGCCGTGCTGTTCTGGGGCCAGCACCAGGTCGCGGTGGCACTGTTCTGCGTGCTGTACGGCCTGTCCATCGGCATTCTGACCATCGTGCGCGGCACCTTGCCGCAGATCCTGTTCGGCGCGCGCAACTATGGCGCCATTTCCGGCGCCCTGGCCGGACCGGCGCTGATCGCGCGCGCCGCCGGCCCCATCGCCATCGCCGCCCTGCTCCAGTTCAACTCCTCGCCGGCGCTGCTGTTTTCGCTGCTGCTGGGCTGTTCGCTGGCCTCGCTCCTGTTCTATCTGCTAGCCGTGCGCAGCAGCTCCCCGGCCGCCGCCACTGCCCGCTGAACGGCGTGCGATGGCGCACAGACCGGTACCGGCACGGCCAGTATTGTCAATCGCTCAAGACACTGCGGAGGATGACATGCTCACACGCCACCTGCGGACCATCCTGGCCGCGCTCGCCATGCTTCTGCTGTCCGCCTGCGGCGGCTCGGACGACGACAAGCCGCCAGCCGGCAACGGTGCCCTGACCGTCAACCTGGCCAACCTGCCCGCCGGCCTGCCCGCGGCCGTGCGCATCAGCGGCCCGGCATCCTACGCAAAAACCATCAGCGCGGGGCAAACCCTGACCGGACTGAAGGCCGGCAGCTATACCGTCACCGCCGACAGCATCCTGAGCGGCAACCTGAGCTGGAGCGCCGCCGCGCCGGTCCAAAGCGCCACTGTGGCCGATGGCGGCACCGCCATCGTCAACGTCAGCTACGGCAGCAGCACCCTGGCGCTCGGCGTGCGCGAAGTGGCCAGCGTGAGCGGCGCCGTATTCCTCACCGCCCCCAGCGGCGACGCGCGCCAGTTCATCGTGGAACGCAGCGGCCGCATCCTCGTCATGCAGGATGGCGCACTGCTGGGCACGCCCTTCCTCGACATCCGCAACCGGGTCGCCGCCACTGGCGAAGGCGGCCTGCTGTCGATGGCCTTCCATCCCCAGTACGCCAGCAACGGCTGGTTCTTCATCTACTACACCGACGCCGGCAACAACATCGTGGTCGAGCGGCACAGCGTGTCCTCCGCCAACCGCAACCTGGCCGAACCGACCGCGGTACTGGAAATCATCCGCATCCCCCACCCCGGCGCCACCAACCACTACGGCGGCCTGGTCAGCTTCGGCCCGGACGGCTTCCTGTACCTGGCCACGGGCGACGGCGGCGGCGCGGGCGACCCGAACGGCAATGCCCAAAACCTCAACGTGTTGCTCGGCAAAATGCTGCGCCTGGACGTGGCCAATTCGCGGGGCGCGCAGCCGTACGTCATTCCTCCGACCAATCCCTTCGCCGGACAGGCCGGGCGCCGCGCCGAGATCTGGGCCTCCGGCCTGCGCAATCCATGGCGCTACGCCTTCGACGCCGACCGCCTGTACATCGCCGACGTCGGCCAGGGCAAGCGCGAGGAAGTCGACATCGCCGGCATTTCCCAGGGCGGCCTGAACTACGGCTGGAACATCATGGAAGCGTCGCTGTGCTACAACGCGGCCATCTGCGACAAGTCCGGGCTGACCCTGCCCGCATTCGAGTACGAGCACGGCCCCAACAAGATCAACGGCTGCTCGATCACGGGCGGTTACGTCTACCGCGGCAAGGCGATTGCGGAACTGGCCGGGCGCTACTTCTATTCCGACTATTGCGGCGGCTACCTCAAGAGCTTCCTGTACAAGGACAACGGTGTCACCGAACCGGCCAGCTGGGCCATTCCCGACATCGACGCCGTGCAATCGTTCGGCCAGGATGGCAACGGCGAGCTGTACATGATCGCCGCCACCGGCAAGGTCTACCGGATCGTGCGCGCGGGTACGTCCTGACAAGACCGCACGGTAGCCGGTGCGGTAACAAATCGGTCGGGCGGAGCGTGACGCGCTAGAATCGGCGTTCGCCCCGCCTTTCACGAACCGGTACCCTTATGGCCCGCCTGATCCTTGAATTTCCGGAAGAGCAGTACTGCTACACCACCCCGCTGACCGTGCGCGTAACCGACATCAACGGCGCCAACCACCTCGGCAACGACTCGATGATTTCGATGATTTCCGAAGCGCGTGCGCGCTTCCTGTACGAATTCGGCATCGCCGAAACCGAGCGCGACGGCACCGGCATCATCGTCACCGACATGGCCACCACCTACCGCGCCGAAGCGCATGCGCGCGACCAGCTGCTGTTCGAGGTCGGCGTGATGGATTTCAATAAATATGGCGGCGACCTGATCTTCCGCGTGAGCCGTCCGCGCGACAAGAAACAGATCGCCATGGCCAAGTCCGGTTTCGTCTTCTTCAACTACAAAACCACGCAAGTGGTGACGATGCCGGACGATTTCCGCGCCAAATTCCCGCGCGTGAACTGGATCGACTGAGTCATCGCCAAAAAATAGTTGGAACTTATTCGTCCCCGGGCGGCAATACAGGGACGAGACCACCATGACGATGCCGCCCCCACCCACACCGCTTGATACCGACCTGCTGCACCAGCTGCGCGATGGCGTGGGCGCGGCATTCCAGACGCTGTACCAGCGCCATCAGGCGCCCCTGTACCGCTTCGCCCTGCTGCGCACCGGCTCGGGCGACACGGCGGCCGATATCGTCCAGGAAGTGTTCATGGGTTTGCTGACCGGGAGCGTGCGCTACGACCCGCTGCGCGGGCTGCTGCTGCACTTTTTGTTCGGCGTGGCGCGCAATCTGATCCTCAAGCACGAGCAGCCGCGCCTGCGTTTGGCCAGCCTGCCCGATCCCGGCGACGATGACGACAGCGCATTCGAGCCCGGCAGCGAGGAAGGCGAACCGCTGGCGCGCCTGCTCGACAACGAACTGGCCGAGCAGGTGCGGCGCGCACTAAGCCTGCTGGCGCCCCACTACCGCGACGCCGTCATCCTCTACGAGCTGCACGACATGTCCTACCTGGAGATTGCCGAGATCTGCCAGATCGATATCGGCACCGTGCGTTCGCGCCTCTCGCGCGGGCGCGCCGCGCTGGCCAAACGGCTGGCGGCCTACCGTCCCGCCTTGCACGACTGATTGCTGAAAGAGCGCCATGAACCACGACCCCATCGATCCCGCCCTCGCCGCCTTGCGCAGCGCTACCGCCGATTGCAGCACGCCTGAGCGCGTGGAGCAGGCGCTGATGGCCGCCTTTGCCACGCAGTTTGCGCGCAAGCGCTGGTATCAGCGCCTGTCCCCGGCGCAATGGGGCCTGGCGGGCAGCCTGGGCAGCGCAGCGGCGGCGATGCTCGCCGTGCTGATCGTGCGCGCGCCCCTGCCCGGCGCCGCCGGCGACGCGCCGCTGCTGCAGCTTGACGACGGCCTCGCCTTCATCGCCCTCGCATCGCAAGAGCGGATCGAGCAGGAACCCCATCCGCGCATGCTCGAAACGACCTTGCCACGCACCGAACTGGCCTCGCTCGGCGTGCCGGTCAGCCCGGACACGGCGGGCGACTCGGTGCGCGCCGAAATGCTGGTGGGCGCCGACGGCGCGCCGCTGGCCCTGCGCCTGAGTTCACAGTAATCCCATTCAACCCGGAAAGGACCATCATGCACACCACCCCACTCCTGTTCGCCGTTCTGCTCGGCAGCGCGCTGCTCCCCGCGGCGCAGGCCGCCGTCAGCACCCCGCCCGATCCCTTGCGCTTTACCGGTCCGCTGATGCCGATGCACGGCAAGGCCGTCAAGAACGCGCCCTACAGCGCCGAAGCGGTATCGGAACAGATGCAGCGCCTGGCCGACGGCAACGAGATCAGCCGCACCAGCAACACCATGAATTACCGCGACAGCGCCGGCCGCACGCGCCAGGAAATCCGCGATGCGAGCGGCGACGTGCGCACCATTACCCTGTACGAGCCGGCCGAAGGGGTCACCTACATCCTCAACCCGCGCCAGAAAAGCGCGACCCGGGTGGCCGACCCGAGCGCAGCTGCGCGCGCCGCCGCCCAGGCCCGGATGGCGCAACTGCGCGCCGACGGCAAGCTGCCCGAGCGCCGCGCGGACGCCGAGGACGTCATCGTCAAAGGCGTCGAACGGGGCGATGGCGAAGCGCGCAAGCAGTTCCAGGAAAAGGTGCGCATCCAGATCGCCGACAGCATGGCCGGTGCGCGCCTCGGCCCGGCCATGGCGGGGGCCTTCGGCGACATGCGCTGGGCTTCCAAGGCCAGCACGCGCGAGCTGGGCAGCAAGGACATCGACGGCATCAAGGCGGACGGCAAGCTGCGCACCTACGAGATTCCCGCCGGCGAAGTCGGCAACCGCAATGCCATCGTGGTGTCGCACGAAAGCTGGTATGCGCCGGACCTGAAGGTGACCGTGTACAGCAAGCACACCGACCCGCGTAGCGGCGAGCGGATCTACCGCCTGACCAACATCAAGCGCGAGGAACCGGCGGCGGCGCTGTTTGCCGTGCCGACCGATTACACGGTCAGGGATGTGATGGCCGAGCGCGCCAAGGCGGCGGCCGGCAACCGCTGAAGCGCCGGACGGACCAGACGGCTAGCGCGTCGCCTAGCGCGTCGCCTGGCGCGCCGCCACGGTCTGCTTGAACCAGTCATCGAGCATCTGCTTCTCGTAGCGCAGCAGCTCGTTGTTGCCGTACGAATTCATCCGGTGCAGATACTGCATATTGCTCAGCTTTTCCTCGCCCGACTTGAGCACCTTGCCACCCTCGCTGATGCTGTAGCGCAGATGAATATGCGGCCAGTCGGCGCCGCCGTTCATCACCCGCAAATCCTGGCCACCGCGAAAATTCGGCTTGGTCTGGCCAGCCAGGTCAAGGTCGAGCACCTCCACCTTGAGTTCCTGCCCGGGCGGCAAACTGGCCGCCAGCTTGTCGAAGTGGGCCGTGAGCTGCTTGAGCACGCGCTCGCGTTCCCATGGCGTGAACGGCACGTCGGTAAAGCGGTCCGGCTCGGCATACGTCACCGTCGCCACGGCGGTTGCGGCGCTGGCCGGCAGGGCCATCACCGCAGCCAGCGCGCCCGCTTGCAATAACTTGATCCATCCGTTTTTCATGTCCATCCTTTCAATGCGCACAGCGCTTCTTCCTATTGAATATACGCGCTTTTGACAACGGCGTCGGGTCACGATTTGTCACGGTTTGTATCGAAATGTTAGTCGCCGCACACCGCCTTTCCCGCTTTCAATCCAGAATCGGAAAAAAAGGAGATCACCGTGCCCGAAGGACCATCGCTCGTCATCCTGCGCGAAGAAACCACGCGTTTCGTCGGCAAGGAAATTGCCCGTGCCACTGGCAACACCAAGACTGTCGACCTGCCCAGCCTGGAGGGGCAGAAAATCGTCTCGCTGCGCAGTTGGGGCAAGCATTTCATCATCGAATTGCCGCACACGGTGCTGCGCATTCACTTCATGCTGTTCGGCAGCTACCGCATCGACGAGCGCAAGGACAAGCCGCCGCGCATGGCGCTCGAATTTACCGATGGCAGCGAACTGAATTTCTACGCCTGTTCCGTCAAGCATATCGAACCCGACCTCGACGCCAGCTACGACTGGGACGCCGACATCATGTCGCCCACCTGGGACGCGGCCAAGGCGCGCAAGAAGCTGCGCGCCGCGCCCGACATGCTGGCCTGCGATGCCCTGCTCGACCAGACCATCTTCGCCGGCGTGGGCAATATCATCAAGAACGAAGTGCTGTTCCGCATCCGCCTGCATCCGCTCTCGACCATCGGCGCGCTGCCGGCGCCCAAGCTGCGCGCCCTGGTGGAGCAGGCACGTCAATACAGTTTCGATTTCCTCGAATGGAAAAAGCAGTTCGTGCTCAAACAGCATTGGCTGGCGCACCGCAAGACCATCTGTCCGCGCTGCGATATTCCCTTTTCAAAAGGACATCTGGGACTCACCAAACGGCGCGCATTTTATTGCGAGAAATGCCAAAAACGCTACGGCTAATGGCGCGCTTGCAACAGCGCTGACCAAATCCGGGTGCAAGCATGACGGGTTTTGTATTGCATGTTGTTAATAGGGGGTAGTGGGTCTACAATCGAACGGACTCCTCCGGGCGTCACCGGCAGTTTGTTGGCTGCCGATGCGCTTGCCTTGCAACGTACCGGTATCGGAACTTGTTCATGTCATTTTTGTCATCCGCCACGCCCAAACTCGCTCCATGGAAAGTTTTGCTGGTCGACGATGAGCCGGACATTCACGACATCACCAAGCTGACCCTGAGCCGCTTCCGACTCGACGGGCGCGCCCTGACGTTTCTGCATGCCTACACCGGCCTAGAGGCCAAGGAAGTGCTGGCGCGTGAGAGCGATATCGCGCTGGTGTTTCTCGACGTGGTGATGGAGCACGACGACAGTGGCCTGGAAGTGGCGCGCTGGATGCGCGAAGACCTGGGCAACCACTTCACCCGCATCGTGCTGCGCACCGGCCAGCCGGGCCAGGCGCCGGAAGAGCGCGTGATCGTCAATTACGACATCAACGATTACAAGGAAAAGACCGAGCTCGACCGCACCAAACTGTTCACCACCACCTTCGCCGCCCTGCGCGCCTACCGCGACATCATGAAGGTCGAGGATGCGCGCCTGCTGCAAGCCAATTACCGCGAAGGGTTGGAGCGGGTGATCGCGGCGTCATCGCACATTTTCCAGCAGCGCAATCTGAAAGACTTCGCCAGCGGCTTGCTGCAGCAGGTCGTGGCCCTCTTGCGGTTGGAAAAAAGCATGCTGCTGCGCCTGTCCGGCGCCAGCGTCATCACCGGCACGAGCGAATACGAAATCCTGGCCCAGATCGGCGACATCGGGGACGCCATGCTCGGCCCGGAACTGATGGCCCAGCTCGACGACGCGCACAGCAACCGCATCTCGCGCCTGCATGGCGATACTTACGTCGGCTACTTTCCCAACAGCAGCGGCAAGGCGTCCTTGCTGGTGCTCAAGGGCGTGGAGGAAATCGCCGACATCGATGCGCAGCTGCTCGAAGTGTTCTGCTCAGGTGTGGCGATTGCCTTCGACAATATCCTGCTCACGCAAGAGATCACCGATACCCAGGCCGAGCTGATCATGCGCCTGGGCGACGTGGTCGAATCGCGTTCGAACGAAGCGGGCAACCACGTGCGGCGCATGTCGCAGGTGTGCCATATGCTGGCGCAGGCGTCCGGGATGCCGGAAGATGAAACGGCGGTGCTGATGCACGCCGCGCCCATGCACGACATCGGCAAGATCGCCACGCCGGACGCGGTGCTGCTCAAGCCCGGCAAGCTCACGCCCGAGGAATGGGAAATCATGAAGCAGCACCCGACCGTGGGGCTGTCGATCCTGGATGGGTCGTCGCGGCCGATTTTGAAGGCGGCGGCAGTGATCGCCCATCAGCATCACGAAAAATTCGATGGCAGCGGGTATCCGCAGGGCTTGATGGGGCCGGACATTCATGTGTACGCGCGCATCGTGGCGGTGGCCGACGTGTTCGATGCGCTCAGCCACAAGCGCTGCTACAAGGAAGCCTGGCCGTTGGATGAGGTGGTGGCGCACTTGCGCGAGGTATCGGGCCAGCACCTCGATCCGGTGTTTGTGGAGCTGCTGATCGCCAATATCGACGCTGCGGTCGATATCAACCGGCGCTGGCCAGATTGATCGGGTAATTGATTCGGAACGATTGTGCCGTTTGCATGTCCAACGTAGACTGAAACCACTCACAGTCGAGGGACATTGATGTCAGCAGCAATCCACCCCCAGCCGGGCACGCCAGCAGCCGATGCGGTCAGGCGTGCCAACGAAGAAGCAACAATGCGTGCGCTCGCGCGCGGTGAAGCTGTGTTGGCGAAATGGATTCAGGAGGGCGTCCTGGTCGACGCCAACGCAGTGGCAGACGCCTGGAACATCAACAGCCCGGCAGTGCATGCCGCACGCAAACGCGGGGAAATATTTGCCGTATGGGCCAAGGGCAAGCACTGGTACGCGCTCGAGGCACTCAAGCTCGAACGCAGCAAGCTGGCTCGTATCAACCGCACGCTGGGCGATGTCGACCCATCGAGCAAACTGCTGTTTTTCCTGCGTCAGCACGGGGCATTGGGCGGTAGAATCGTTGCAGATGCCGTTGCCGATGGCGACCTTGACGATGTAGTGCGTCTCGCTGCCAGCTGGGCACGCACTTGAGCTCCAGATGGGACTTCAAGGCTGCTGCCGCAGCGGGTATCTTGCACATCTTGCCCCTCCACGTGAACCGGCTTGTGCGGCTGAGCCGTTTCCCGGCAACCGAACCATACTGGGGAAAGAGCAAGGCGTACCGCTTTGACGATCCTGCCCAGGCGTTCGGGACGACCTATGCCGCGCTTATGCTGGACGTCGCTTTCGCAGAAACCATCTTGCATCAAAACGGGCAATTTTCGAGTGGCGCGTGGTTCATCGACGAGAAAAATATCGCCGCAAGGCACATTGTTGGCTTCCAGCGCCCGAAAAAGCCGCTCCTTGGATTGGTGAATCTCACTGGCTCATATCTCAAAGCCCTCTGGCTTAACAACGACCTGTGCTCGTCCGACGATTATGCGGATTCCATGCTTGTTAGCGCCTCGTTGCATGACCAACTTCCAGATGTAGACGGGATCATCTATGTCAGTCGGCAAATGAACACCGGCCGTGCAGTTGCCTTGTTTGAAAGGTCCTGCCTGCAGCGATCGTCTACGGTCATGCCATTGAAAAATCATCCGGCATTTAGCGCGCTGCTCAGCAAGTTTAATGTCGCCATTCTGCCCAGTGGCCGAGCATCCACACCAAGGCACTGACCCGGCCAGCAACGTTCCGACAGATGGCTAAGCCGCCGCTCCCGCGCCAGCCTGCTTGCGGCTCTGCGGAAACCGCAGCCGGTAATGCAAGCCTTCACCCGGCGCGCTATCGACCTTCACCGAGCCGCCCAGCAGCCCCGTCACCAGGTTGTACACGATGTGCGCCCCCAGCCCGCTGCCGCCCTGCCCGCGCCGCGTCGTGAAGAACGGATCGAACAGCTTCGCCAGCGTTTCCTGGTCCATGCCGGCGCCGTCATCGCTGTAATCGAACCACACCTGCCCGCCGTCGAGCCGCACCTCGATCCGGATCAGCCCCGCCTGCTCGCGCGTGTAGCCGTGCACCAGCGAATTCATCACCAGATTGGTCACGATCTGCGACACGGCGCCCGGAAAACTATCGAGCACAATATCCTCCGGGCAGTCGACTTCGACCAACACCCGCTGCCCCTTCAGGCGCGGCTGCAGCGACAGCAGCACTTCGGCCAGGTAGGCCTTCATCTCAAAGCTGCGAATGTCTTCCGACGACTGGTCCACCGCCACCTGCTTGAAGCTGCGCACCAGCGCCGCCGCGCGCTGCGTGTTGGTGGTCATGATGCGCAGCGACTGCTCAAGGATGTCGAAAAACTGCTCCAGGCTATCCTCCGTCATCTCGCCGGCCGCCATTTCCTCGCGCGTCAGTTTCAATTCCTGCACCAGATGGCTGGTGGCGGTCACGCAAATCCCCAGCGGCGTATTGATCTCGTGCGCCACGCCCGCCACCAGCCGTCCCAGGGAGGCCAGCTTTTCCTGACGCACCAGTTCGCTCTGCGCATCGCGCAGCGCCGTCAGCGCCGTGTTCAGGGCGCCATTCTGCTGCTCCAGGCGCTCCTTGGCCAAGCGCACCGCGCGGTCGGCCTGCATGCGCGCGATCGCCACCGCCACGTGGCTGGCCATGAAGGCCAGCAGTTCCAGGTCGGCCTCGGTGTAGACGATGGCCGGGTCGTAGCTCTGCACGATGATCACCCCGTACGGCCGGTCGTGCACCAGCATCGGCGCGCCCATCCAGCTGGCAATCTCGACGCTGCCCAACGGCTGGCCCATGCTGCGCTCGGCCACCAGGCGCGCATAGCTGGCCGCGTCGTGCAGGCAAGCCTGCTTGCTGTCCAAAATGTAGGAACTCATCCCCACGCCGTAAGCGAAACGCTTGACCGGCGCCTCGGCATGCTTCTGGTCGACAAAATACGGGATGCTGAACTCGTGCGTGTCCGGGTGGTACAGCGCGATCAGGAAGTTTTCGGCGACGATCAGTTCGCTGATGATGTGGTGCAGATTACCCGACAACATCTCCGCATCGACCGCCGAGGCCGACAGGTTGGCGATCTCGTACAGCGCGTGCTGGACCGCTTCGGCGCGGCGCCGTTCGGCCACTTCGTGCGCCAGCAGCGCGGTGCGTTCGTGCACCGCGCGTTCGAGCCGGTCCATGCTCTGCATGCCTTGCAGCGCATTCGAGACGTGGTTGGCGATCAGCGAAAACAGCGCCTGGTCTTCATCGCTGTACCTGTGTTGCGGACTGTAACTTTGCAGCACGATGGCGCCCAGCGCCTGGTGCTGATGGTCGAGCAGCGGGCAGCCCATCCACTGCTCGGCGCGCGTGCCGCGGCCCCAGGTATGTCCATCGACCTCATGCGCGGCGCTCTCGGCGCCCGTCATGACCAGCCTGCGCCGGTTCATCATCACCCAGGCGGTGGGCGATTGCTCGGGCGAGGCCAGGCGCAGCTTTTCCTGGGGATCGGGCGTGGGGTCGCGTTCGTCGACGTAGTACACGAAGCGCACCGTGTTCTCCTCGCGGTCGCTCAGCGCCACATAAAAATTGGCCGCATACATGATGCGGCCCAGCGCGCGGTGCACCGCGCCCACGAAGTCGGCGATGTCGGCGCACCCCGTCGAGATCTGTCCGATGCCCAGCAACATGGCCTGGACGGCTTCCAGACGGTCGAGACGGCTCTCCATCGCATTTCCCTTTAGAAGTGCATCAGGGAAATACTAGCAGGTCAGGAAGGGTTGCGAAAGTCGTTTTCGACCCAGGCTGTGGCGCTGGCGGGGGTTAATTTGAAGTTGGCCGGAATGCGCACCTGGGCGATCCGTTCGCCATCTTCATCGATGGCGGCCAGCAGCGCGTAAGGATGCTCGTCGTCGGGCACGATATCGAGCGTGACCTTGATTTCGGCGCCTTCGTGCGAGACCACGGTGCTTTTGTGCAGCATGGCGTGCAATTGCTGTTCGTGGCGGCGCAGCACTTCGGCGGCGGTCTTGACCAGGGTGTTGAAAGCGTTGGTGTCGAGCGGCTTGGGATTCTTTTTATCGCGTCCCATGGTCCACGGGCCGACCAGGGCCGGTTCCGGCTCGCCATCCTTGATCATGGCCACGGCCCAGCCTTCGTCATCCTCGTTCTTGATCACGCGCGCGGTCCAGCCATTGCCTTTCCACAGGCGCGGTTCCTGGACGGGCGCGTCGTCGTCGTGGGGGCTGTCGTCGGGAAATTCTTCTGTCATGAGGTCGCATTGGTGTAGCGGGCTTTGCCCGAGAGGAGAATGATAGTCGAATTCGACGCATTCCACAGCGTCGGCCCCGCGCAGCGCCAGGGGACGACGCAAGCGCGAAAGGCACCACAAGTAGCGATTAGAGCACTCCCTCTAATTACGGGATCGCCTGCCAGTTGAAAAAAAGGTAATATTGCCGCGCGTATATATTGCGCTGCAACATCCCTCTTCGCCGTTCACAGGTATCCCATGATCTCCCGCCACCTTCGCTTCGCCGCTACCGCCATCGCCGCCGCCGTGTTTTCCACGCAAGCGGCGGCCACGCCGCTCAGCACCCAGCAAATCTTGCGAATTCAACGCCGTGGTCCTGACCGACATGCATTCGCAATCGCACGTCGATGGCCGCACCTGGGTGGGCGGCACGGCCACCGGTGGCGACTATGCGCAGCACGCGAACGACACGCCGGCGTCGAAGTACGCCGGCCTGACCGTCATGGGCAACGCCAACAGGGTGCAGGTCAATGCCCTCGGCGCCGTCATCGGGGGCAACCTGAGCGGCGCGGCCATCAATGCCGGCAGCGGCGTGATCTACGGCAATGTCCACAACAGCAACCTCAACGGTGCAGCCTGGGTCGGCGGCAGCCTGAGCGGCAGCAACACCAATGGCGGACGCCTGCCCTCGCTCGACGGCACCATGCAGACCAACGCCGATGCGGCGCACTCGACCGATTTCGCGGCCGCGCTGGGCGCGCTCTCGGCCAGCCTGAGCCAGATGAGCGGCACCGGCAGCACCGTCACCTTCAACGGCTATGGCAAGGCCACCTTCAACGCCGTGGCCAACGCCAGCGGTGTGGCGGTGTTCAACCTGATCGACGCCGGCGTGTTCAAGGCGAGCGAATTCGAATTCAACCTGGGCGACGCCACCACCGTGATCCTGAACGCGAGTGATGAGACTGCGACAATTGGCGCCAACTTCCTGGGTGGCTCCGCACAATCCCTCGGCAGCAAGCTGATCTGGAATTTTCGGAATGCCACCAGCATCACCACCAACGCCCTGTTCGGCGGCGCCATCCTGGCGCCATCGGCCCGGCTGACCAATAACCAGAACATCGAGGGCGGCGTGTTCGTCAAGTCGCTCGACCAGTACGGCGAACTGCATCTGCAAGCGTTCGACGGCAAGCTGAATCCGGTACCGGAGCCGGCCACCGGCGCCCTGCTGCTCGCGGGCCTGCTGATGCTCGCCCTGGCGCGCCGGCGCACCCGCTAGTCCGACGGAGCCACATGACAAAGCCCACCTGTTTCGGTGGGCTTTTTTTATGCGAACCGCTGGCGCGGCGGCGCGGGCGGCTGCAGCGGCGGACCGGGCGGAGGGATACGCGGATCGATGGCCGGTGCCGGCGTGCCGTAGTTGAACGGGGTGATGATAATCGGTGGAATGGCCGGGGGCGCCGACGGCGGCCCTTTGGGACCGCCGCCGGCGAGCAGGATGCGCAACTGGCGCGCCACGAAGCCGCCCGCCACCACCGCCCACCGGTCCCCTGAATAGTGTACAAAGTCCATATGCTTCTCCATGCGACAGAGTATTCAGTATAGGCAATGAAGTGGGAATTTCAAGGTAGAAAATTGCGTTTTGGGTAAGTCGGACATGCACCCGCGGCGGCGCGCGCGCCAGCGCTGGCGATACCGCCTGCAGCACCGCCCACCCCGTCAAAAATGCAGTCTGTCGCATGCGCATGGCGCCGCGCCAGCAGCCTCGCTACAGTGCAAGCGTACCAAGCAAACACCTATCCCCAACCGAGGCCACTGTCATGAAAAAATACGCTCCCCTGCTGCTCCTGTTCCTGTTCATCATGGTCGCCTGGGAGGCCATGGTGGGCCCGTCCGGCATGTCGGTCAACATCGACGGCGATGAGTTCAACGGCCCCGCCGCCGCCCTGGTGGGCATGCTGTTCGCCGGCGGCGGCCTGCTGATCGCGGGCATCGTGATGCTGTTCGTGGGCATGGTCCTGGCGCTGGTCTTCGCCGGCCTGGGCGTGCTGGCCGTTGGGGGCCTGGCGCTCGGCGCCCTCGTGCTCGCCGTGATGGTGTCGCCGCTGCTGCTGCCGCTGGCCATCCCGCTGGCCATCATCTGGTATCTGGCCAGCCGCGCGCGCAAGCCGCGCGCCGGCATTGACGCAGTCAAGCCTTCGTAAAAGCGGCCATCGCGTCCACGCTGTTTGGCGCGGACGCGCCGGCGTGGTCGCAAACCCGGTTGCGCCCACCGGCCTTGGCCTGGTACAGCGCCTTGTCGGCCCGGATCAGGGCCGCATCCGGGCCCGCATCGCCGGCCTCGATGGTAGCGATGCCGATGCTGACCGTGATCGCAATCTCGCGGCCATCGCCATCGAGCGGGCTGTCGGCGACGCTCTGGCGCAGGCGCTCCGCATACTGCTGCGCCGCCGGGCCGGTCGTCCCCGGCAGCAGCACCGCGAATTCCTCCCCGCCGACCCGGCCCAGGGTATCGATCTTGCGCTGGCCCGACCGCATCAGGGCCGCCATATGGCGCAGCACCGCGTCGCCCACCGCGTGGCCGAACACGTCGTTGACGCGCTTGAAATGGTCGATGTCGAGCATCAGCACCGATGCGCATTCGTCCACGCTGCGCTGCAGCCGCGCGAACTGGTCGTCCAGGCGCGCCATGAACACGCGCCGGTTCGGCAGCCCGGTCAGGAAATCGGTGCTGGCCAGCGCCTGCAGTTCGTCGTCGATGCGTTTGCGCTCGGTGATGTCGACCGTCGAGGCAATCACGAAGTCGAGCGATTGCGCGTGTCCCGGCATGACCAGCAAGGTCAGTTCGTGCTGGCGCGCCACGCCATCGATTCGCAGGAAACTGCTCTCGCATTCGTGGAACAGGGCGCCACCGGTCAGCGCCACCAGCGCGTCGATGAATGCGCCGGCGCCCAGGCTGCCGAAGTTCTGCGCCAGGCCCAGCGTGCCCGGCTCCTTGGCGCAGGCGCCCACGTGCACCAGCGCAGCGCCGTTGACGTCGGTGATGCGCACCAGCGACGCCAGGCGCTGCGTTTCTTCGGGACGCTCGCGCAGCCACGCGCCCAGGTCGTCCACGCCGCAGGCCTGCAGTCGCCCCACCGCCTCGCGCGCGGCCGACCAGTCCTGCTCCCACAGCGCCACCGGGGCGTGGTCGTACAGGCTGCGAAAGCGCTCCTCGCCCACGCGCAGCGCTTGCGCGGCCTGGGCCTGTTCCAGCGCGATGCCGGCCAGCTGGGCCGCCTGCTCGATCAGCACCACATGGGCCGCGCTCGGATAATGCGGTGTGTGGTGATAGATCGCGAAGGTGCCCAGCACGCGCCCGGACGCGCCGCGGATCGGTTCCGACCAGCTCGACGCCAGTTGCGCGCGCGCGGCAATCTCGCGGTAGGCCGCCCAGTCGGGGTGGGTCTGGATGTTCTCGACGATGACGCGCTGGCCGCTGGCGGCCGCGCTGCCGCACGATCCGTAACCCGGAGCGGCCGGCAAGCCATCGACGGCGGCATTGAAAAAGCACGGCAGGCTGGGCGCGGCGCCGGTGTACAGGAAGCGCCCTTCATCGTCGAGCAGCAGGATCGCGCACAGCATGCCGTTATTGGTCGACTCCACCCCCAGCACCACCGCGCCCAGCACGGCTTGCAGCGGGGCGCCGTGCGCCAGCAGTTCGAGCACGTGGCGGTGCGCGCGCTCGCGCTGTTCGACCTGCTTGCGCTCGGTGATGTCGCGAAACGACCACAGGCGGGCACCTTCGTGGCCCAGCCGCACCGGGCGCGTGAACTGCTCGATGAAGCGCCCATCCTTCAGGCGCAGCAGCTCGCGGTGCTCCTCGTGCTCCTCCAGCCGCAGCGAGCGGCTGTACAGCAGCGGCCCCGCATGCACCAGCTGGGTCAGCAGGTGTGCGACCAAGGCCGCGTCGTCGGCCGTCAGGTCGAGCTCGTCGGGCACGCCCCACAGCGCCCGGAAGCGCTGGTTCGAGGCCAGGATGCGGCGGTCGCCGTTGTCGACCAAAATCGCGTCGAAGGTCGAGTCGAGGATGCTGCGCATCATGGCGTCGGAGCGCTGTGCCGACTCGGCCAGCGCGGCCAGGCGCCGCTGGCCCGCGGTCAGTTGGTTCGTCAGCAGCTGCGACTTGCGCAGCGCGCGGCCGGCCAGGGCGCTGCTGCGCGCCAGCATCCAGGTCAGCAGGGAGAGCAGCGCCGTCACCGCCAGGCCGAGCGTGAGCACCAGTTGCGGCGCCTGGTCCTGCTGCGCCGCGCCGAAGCCGGCGCCAGCGCTGATGACCAGGGTCCAGCGCCGTCCCGCGATGCCGAGGCGCTGTTCGGTGCGCAGCGCGGGCGCGGCGCCGAAATAGGGCACGGCGCCGGCGGCCATGCGCGCCTGCGGCGTGGCGCGATTGCCGTCGTAGATTTCCAGCGCCAGCGCGCCGGCGCGCGCGCCGCCCACATGCGTCATCAGATCTTCCATGACGAAGGGCGCATACACCCAGCCGCGCAGCAGGTCGCGCCGCTGCTCGACGCTGTCCGGCGCCTTGCGGCCGATATATACCGGCAGGGCAATGAGCACGCCATCGGAAGCGCCCCGCCCGCGTTCGCGCGCCACGGTGGCCTTGCCGGACATGACCGGCTGGCCGCTGTCGCGCGCCTGTTCCAGCATCAGGCGCAGCGGCTCCTCGGAAAACATGTCGTGGCCGAGCGGGCGCAGGCGGGCACCGGTAAATGGTTCGAGGTACATCAGCGGCGCGTAGGACGGGCGCGTGCCGGGGGGCGAGATCGCGTAGTCGGGCAAGCCGCCGCCGCGCACCTGTGCCAGGTGCGCGCCGCGCCGGGCGTCGGACAGGGCAAGAATATAGCCGATCCCTTTCATGCCGGGATACTCGACATTGGCTTGCTGAGTGCGCACGAAATCGGTGAACTCCTGGCGCGTGACATCATCCGAACTGGCGAACAATCCCTGCACCCCGCGCAGCATCTGCACATGGGCCGCCATGCGCAGCGCCAGCTGGTTGACCACCGCGCGCGCGGCCGTCTCGAATTCGGTGCGCAGCTCGCGTTTGGCTTCGCGCCGCGCCGCTTCCCACAACTGCCAGGTCAGGCACAGGCACAAGGCCATCACCAGCCCCGCCAGCGCAGCGGCGCCGAGCCACGCGGGCCGGCGCATGCCTGGGTAAGGGAACGGTACGGCCGGGGTGGGAGCGGCATTGTCCATGGGAGCGATCCTGGTACGGGCCCGCGGCGGGCCACTTACCAACTGATAGTACGTTAGCCCACCTTGCGTTGCAATACGACTGTTGTCTAGATGCCCTCAATCAGACGCATGGCGAACACAATCGGCAATCCGGCGGCGATCACGCGGCGCGCGGCGGCGCCGTTATCGTAGGGAATGCGGTAATACACCAGCTCGCGCGCGACATCGTCGTACAGCGCGTAGCAGGCGGCGCTGTTGCCGTCGCGCGGCTGGCCCACCGCGCCCGGAATCACCAGGTACTGGTGCTGGGGCGCGATCGCGATGCGCGTGCCCGGCACCGGCACGTGCGAGCCCATGCGTCCGTCGTCGGCGCGCCGGTACAGCGCGGGCGTGTGCACGTGGCCGGAAAACACCATGCGCTTGCGCGCCGCGCGCAGGCTGCGCTCGGCCGGTTCCAGCCCGGTCACGTATTCCCACTTGACCGGGTCGTGGGCGCTGGCGTGGACGAACAGCATGCGCTCGAACTCCTGGGTCAGCGGCAAGCCGGACAGGAAAGCCATCTGCTCGCCGCTGAGCTGGCCGCGGGTCCACTCGATCACTTCGCGCGCCTCGAAATGCATCTGCGGCCGCGTTTCATGGGTGACCGAATAATCGTGATTGCCCTGCACCGCCACCGCCCCGCGCGCCACGTGCTCCATCACGGTATCGAGCACCCAGGCCGGATCGGCGCCGTAGCCGACAAAGTCGCCCGTAAACGCGTACTGGTCGGCTTTCTGGGCGCGCGCATGCGTCAGGCAAGCATCGAGGGCTTCGCGATTGGCGTGCAGGTCGGTCAGCAGGGCAAGGCGCATGGTGGGGGACGGCGTCGCTTGGCGCGCAATTAAGATTGTTATTTTACAATTGATGACTAGTGTTCAACTTCATTATAGCGTGGGATGTGCTGCCGAGGCCGCCTGTTCGGGAGGCGCTCCCCTCGCTCCTTGCTCATCGGCACGCCACGCAGGCTGGAAAATTTGTCACCTGCCCCCACCGTCGTCCCCGCGCATGCGGGGACCCAAGTCTGTAGCGTATTCGAGGGCTCAACGAACTTGGGTCCCCGCCTGCGCGGGGACGACGAGGGGTGGGTGCCGTGACGGTGAGGGTGGCGCCGGAACCAAAGGGCGGCACCGGCACCGGCACCACGATGGCGGGGACAGGAACGATGATGGAGTACACGCAACGTGCTGCGACACGCCGCCCGATTCCTCAAGCCGCCGAGCGCTCCCGCCCGTCCATCAGGCGCCGCTGCCAGAACCCCGACCCCGGCCAGCGCTGCTCATTCGCATACAAGCTGCGCCTGGTTGCCACATACGCCTGGAAGTGATCGAGCAGCGATTGCCGGTAGCCCTCCCCCAGCCCGCCGCCCTGCTCCACATGCGCATGCGCCACCCGGCCGGCATGCATGCCCGAACTGAGCGCATGCCCGATCCCCAGCGACGATACCGGATCGAAGCTGGCCGCCGCATCCCCGGCCGCCGTCCACGCCGCATTGGCCGGCAAGCGCGCCACCCGGCTGTGGATCGGATACTGGCGGAACGCTTGCGGCGCCGGCAGTTCCCGCACCAGCGCGCCGATATGCTGGGTTGCCAGCGCATGGCGCCGCCATTGCTCCGGATCGAGCAAGTCCAGCGTGCGCAAGGTGTCGGCATCGGTCATGAAGGCCACCGCCGTGCGCCGCCCCGGCAGCGGCGCCAGGTAAAACCAGCCGTCCGCTGTCGTTTCGACCAGCGTGCGCTGCACCCGCTCCTGATCGTCGCCGGCCTCGTAGTAGGCATACACCCCCACCATGCGGTCGGTCTGCAGCACCGGACACTGCTGCTGGCGCACCATCACGCTGTTGCGCCCGCTGCAATCGATGACGTAAGCGGCACTTAGCGCGCGCCGCCGTTCGCCATGGCGCACGCTGATGGTCCAGCGCGCGCCGGGCGTCACCGCCAGCGGCTCGGCCGGCTGCAGGATCACCGCACCCAGCTTGCCGGCCTGCTCCAGCAGCATGCTGTCGAACGCCATGCGGTCCAGGTGCAGGCCGCTGCCCTGGCCGTTGAACAGAAAATCGCGCACCACCAGCTGCTCGCCACCCCAGGCGGCCGCGTGCGCATACGATTGCAGATGGCGCTCCTCGAACCCGGCGCGCGCGATACCCAGGTAGTCGATCAGTGGAAACAAGGCCGGCGAGACGGTCTCGCCGGGACGGAACGGATCGAACAGGCGCCGCTCGACGATCGCCACGCGCAGCCCGGTAAAGCGGCGCAGGGTAATCGCCGCGGCGGCGCCCGCCGGCCCGGCACCGAGGATGACGACGTCGAAATCGGCGTCGTCATCGCCGGCGCGCGGCCCGGCCTCTCGCGGCCCGGCCTCTCGTGGCCCGTCCGTATCAGCGGCGGCTGGTGCGGCCATGGGACGAGGTGAGGATCTTGCGCGGTTTGTCGCCCTGGCGTGTCTGCGGCTCGGGATCTTCATCCTTGAGGAACCAAGCCGGATAGAAATTCGAATCGTCGCCGGTGACGAAGCTGCTCACATTGCCCACCGCCACGCTGGCCAGGTTGAAGCGGTCGTGATTGCGCTCCTGCTCCGCAAAGTACGGATACTGGCGCCCGTAGACCGGATCGGGATTCTGGTTGGCCACGAAGCCGAGGTACTTCCACGACGTGATCATCTGCGTGAAGCTGTTCACGCCGCGGCTGTACATCACCTGCATCCCGGCCGGCACCCCGGTCAGCTTCTGCTCCTCGGCCGTGTAGGCGCCGGCGATGACGTTCCACGGGCTTTGCGGCGGCCACCAGTACGAATAGTAGGTGGGCGGCGTGGGGATCATCGAGATCGGGTTCTTGACCTCGTTCGGATTGTCGAAATTGATGAACTGGACCGAGCAATCGAAGAAGTCGGCCTGCCACGGAATGGCCATGCGCTTGGTCAGGTCGCCCGGCTCGCAACCGGCGCCCACGGTCGGCGCGCTCCAGTCGATCGGCGCGGTCTCGTCCTCGGACCATGACAGGCCGTTGCTGACGTAATACGCTGCGTCATGGCGGTGGCGAATTTCGTACGGCGCCGCATACACGGTCGGATTGCGCACCGACCAGGTCACTTCGATGCCGGGACACATCGGCTCGCCCACGCAATTGCCGATCCCGGCCCGGTCCAGCGGATGCACATTGGGAATGGTCAACGCCGGCGCGTTCGGTTCGAACTGGCCCGCCGCCCACTGTTTGAGCAGGAAATACTGGGTATCGGTCAGCACCGAAAACTTGTCGATCACATTGTTGCGCACCGAATTCGAACCCGAATTCATCGGCACCAGCGGCACGCCCGTCACGTCCTGCAAGCCGCTGCTGAACAATTGCTGGTTCTGGCCATCGGTAAAGCCGGCCGCCGGGTCGGCGGCTGGCGGAAGTAGCGCAGGAACTGCTCGCGCTGCGGCCGCGCCGCTTCGCTGGCGTCGCTCGGATCGAAGGGTGGATTGATGAACGCCGTCATCGACGGCACCGTCGCCACCCACTGGTAGTCCGCCATCCGGTTCAGGAACGGCTTGATGTCTTCCCAGTAGTTGACCTTGTACTCCGGATTCCAGCCGCTCGTGTCCGCCCACCTGGCCAGGTCGTACACGTCGGGCCGGGCGCCCTGGTATTTGAGCGCGCAGTCGAGCGCCACATCGTCCCAGGTCGACACATTGACCAGCTGGGGCGCGAATTTGGGGGAACCGATCACCACCCAGGCCGACAGCGTGACCTGCGTCTGGTCCTTGAAGGTGATGAGCGCCGTCACCGGACCGTCGGCGATATCGTCGTTCCAGGTATTGCCGCCGCCGAAACCGGTGATGCTCTCGTTGCCGCCGGCGTGGCCGAAGCCGCCCAGCACCAGCAGGTTGGCGCGCGAATCGGTGCGGATTTCGCCGAGCGACTTCACCGGCAAGCCCTGGCTGACGTTCGTCGGCGGGAAGGAGGCGTGGGTGTAGCCTTCGGGAACCGTGTCGGCGGTAAATTCCACCGGCGCCGCCAGCGCACCGGTCACGCTGCGTGGTCCCGGATCGATGATCAGGGCCTGGCGCGCGTCGCCGGTGGTGTCCGAATTGCGGTATCCGGTCCAGGCGGCCGAGCCCACATCCCAGGCGGCGGGCGGCGCCTGCCAGGTTTCGTAGCTGTTGTACTTGCCGAACATCAGGTCGCCCAGCAAGGGCACGAAATCCCACCACGCCGATTTTTTATTGGCAACGTGAACGGACCACACCACCGATTCGACCAGGTCGCCCGTCAGGTCCAGCTCGACTTCGCCCAATCCGTCCGGGGTGGACTGATAGATGGCAAAGGTGGCCGCCTGGCGCTTGATGCGGCCTTTCGCATCCTTGAACTGGGTCACCCTTTTGGGCGCATTGTTTTCGAACACCGGATCGCCGCTGGCGCTCGCTTCGATCGGCAAGCCGCCGATGCTGTCGGGCGCAAGGTAATACGCGTCCAGGCTGTTGCCGACGCGGCCGACGCCGATCGACGGGTGAATACGGTAACTGACGGGGGATGGCATGTAAGAAGTCTCCTGATTGATTGATGGACGAACCATGAAATTCAACAGCGGAAAGACTAAAACCAGAGCGCAGGCGGTGAGAAAAGCGCGGGGCAGCAGGCCGCGGGGCCGGTAGGAACGGCCCCCCGTTGTGCCTGTCCTGAATGTCCTACGGAGGAATTATTTTGACAACAATATTGCAAATAAATAAATCATGCAAAATGAATAATCGTGTTGTTGCCTTTGTCGGCCATTCACATGGCCATCAGGCTCTCGCGCAGCGACAGCATCAGCCAGGCGGCGCCCGCGAACAGTACGATCCATAGGTAAGCGGCGGCGACCGTGAGGCCATCGTTGGCGCAGGGTGCTGGTCCGTCCCGGTTGGCCAGCTCGCTGCCGGGCAGGAGGGACAGCGCGGCGAACACCAGCCAGTGCAGCCATGCCGGCGCGCCCGCCATGGGGACGAACAGCAGCGCGGCCAGCCACCACGGCAGGCCGATGTCGCGCAGCCGGCGCGAGGCAATCACGGCCAGCAGCGCGCTGGTCAGGAGCAGGAGCGGAAAACGCAGGTCGACTACCTGGTCCGTGCGGAAGTAGAGCACGCAGAACGAGAACAGCAGGTACAGCGCCACCGGTGCGATGGAATACGCCATGTAGCGCACGCGGCCGATGCGGCCCGCTGCCTGGAACAGATGCGGCTGGTAATGAACCGGCCCGGCCGGCTCCCCAGCCTCGTTCATGCGGCGCCGGCGTACTGCAGGTAGCCGCGCGCGCGCAGGGCGCAGGCCGGGCAGGTGCCGCAACCGTAGCCCCAGGCATGCAGCGCGCCGCGCTCGCCCAGGTAGCAGGTGTGGGTGTCTTCCCGGATCAGGTCGACCAGGGCGTCGCCGCCGGCTTCGTGCGCCAGCTGCCAGGTTTGCTTCTTGTCGATCCACATCAGCGGCGTTTCCAGCTTCAGGCGCGTGGCCATGCCCAGGTTGAGCGCGACCTGCAGCGCCTTCATGGTGTCGTCGCGGCAATCCGGATAGCCGGAAAAATCGGTTTCGCACATGCCGCCGACCAGCACATTCAAGCCGCGCCGGTAAGCCACCGTAGCCGCCACGGTCATGAACAGCAGGTTGCGGCCCGGTACAAAGGTATTGGGCAGCCCGTTGGCCTGCATTTCGATGGCCACGTTGCTGGTCATGGCGGTGTCCGAAATCTTGCTGATCAGGGACAGGTCGACCATGTGATCCTCCCCCAGGCGCGCATCCCAATCGGGCTTCAATGCCCGCATCTTGCCCAGCACCGTGGGGCGCACGGTCAGTTCGATCGCGTGGCGCTGGCCGTAGTCGAAACCGATGGTTTCGACCCGCCCGTAGCGTTCCAGCGCCCAGGCCAGGCAGGTGGCGGAGTCTTGCCCGCCGCTAAACAAAACCAGTGCGCCGTCAGCTTGTTGCATAGTGTATTTTCCAAATCATTAGACGTTCGCCATCATTCAGGCCGATCCGGTAAGATGCCAAAAGCATTTTCCCGAATGGAGCGACATGTTTCCCGCAACACCAGACAAAACAACAGCCCGGACGCCGCGCCAGCGGCGAATTTTGGCACAAATCGCCGTGACCGTGTGCCTTGCCGCTCCCGCCGCATCGGCCTTCTCACAAGAGCAGGCGCAGCCCGAATCCCAGGTACAGGTGCAGCCAGCTCCCGCGCGTGGCATCGACTATTCGGTCAAGGTGGACGCACCCGGCCCGCTCGACGACCTGCTCGAAGAAAATCTCGACCTGGTGCGCTGGCAGGGCAACCCGCGCCTCGACCTCGACCAGTTGCAGCGCCTGGTCAAGGCCGCGCCCGAGCAAGCCAAGACCCTGATCGCCACCGAGGGCTATTACTCGCCCAAGGTAAGTGCGGGCCTGGACACCAGCGGCGGTAAACCCGTGGCGCGCATCACGGTCGACCCGGGCCAGCCGGTGCTGGTGGGCGACGTGGAACTGGTGCTCAAGGGCTTCGAGCCGGTCGGCGTCGATTCCACCCCGTACGACGCGGCCGACCTGCGCAACCGCTGGGCCCTGCCCGTGGGCCGCCGCTTCCGCCAGGCCGACTGGGAAGGCGCCAAGCGCAACCTGCTGCGCCAGGTGATGATGGCGCGCTATCCGCGCGCCCAGCTGGTTGAATCGAGCGCCATCGTCGACCCCGACATGCGCCGCGCCCTGCTCAAGGTGGTCCTCGACAGCGGCCCGGAAGCGCGCTTCGGCGAATTGCGCATCGAAGGCCTGAAGCGCTATTCGCGCACCATCGTCAGCAACCTCAATCGCATCCGCCCCGGCCAGGAATACAACGAAGCGGCCCTGCAAGCCTTCCAGGCGCGCCTGCAGGACACCGGCTACTTCAGCACCGTGGAAGTGAGCGCCGACATGTCGGCGGCGCTGTCGGAAGACATCGACGCCATGACCGACGACCAGAAAGCCATCCCGCGCCCGCCCGTGGCCAACCCGGCGATCCTGCCGGTGCTGGTGCGCGTGACCGAGAACAAGCAGAAGAACGTCGACGTCGGTCTCGGTTATTCGACCAACACCGGCGCGCGCGCCCAGCTCAATTACGACGACCTCGATGTGTTCGGCCTGCGCATGAAAAGTAACGTCATCACGGAACAGAAGCGCCAGACCGCGCGCGCCGACTTCTATTTCCCGACCACCGAAAAAGGCTACAACGACAGCTTCGGCGCCGGTTTCGAGCGCAACGACCTGCGCGGCGAAGTGACCAACGTGGCCACCGTGGCCGGACGGCGCGCCTGGGGCTCGCCGCTGCTCGAACGCAGCCTGACGCTCGAATACCTGAGCGAGCGGCGCATGGTCGAAGGCGTGGAGACACGCCGCAGCCAGAGCGTGCCGCTCACCTTCAGCTGGACCAAGCGCGCGCTCGACAACCTGGTGCTGCCGACCAAAGGCTATGTGCTCAACGCGCAGTTCGGCGGCGCCGTGCTGCCGGTGCTGACCGACGAACGCTTCCTGCGCGCCAGCACGCGTTTCATCAATTACCGCCCGCTCGGCGCGTCGAGCAATCTGATCGTGCGCGCCGAAGCGGGCGTGCTGGCCTCGCGCGACAAGGCAGGCGTGCCATCGACCTTCCTGTTCCGCGCCGGCGGCGACCAGTCGGTGCGCGGCTACGGCTACCAGGAACTGGGCGTGCGCGAAGGCGACGCCATCGTCGGCGGGCGCTATCTGCTCACCGGCAGCGTCGAATACCAGTACTGGTTCAAGCCACCGTGGGGCGTGGCCGTGTTCTACGACGCCGGCAACGCCGCCGACAAATTCAAGGACCTGAAACCGGAATCGGGCTATGGGCTAGGCGCGCGCTGGCGCAGCCCGGTCGGCCCGATCAACGTCGACATCGCATACGGACAAGCGCTCAAAAAAGCGCGCCTGCACTTCTCACTGGGCTTTACATTCTGATGACTACCGCCGACACTCCCACCACCCCGCCGCCCCGCGAGCACGGCCAGCGCCGCTGGCCGCGCCGCGTCGCCATCGGCGTCGCCGTCACCGGCGCCCTGCTGGGCGGCGCTTACTGGTACCTCGGCCGCGAAACGACCCTGCAAATGCTGGTCCAGCGCGTGGCCAACGCCAGCGGCGGCAGCATCGTCGTCAGCGGCGTGAAAGGCTCGCTGTACGGCGCCATGCACCTCGATAAAGTCGTCTACCGCACCCCGGAACAGGTGATCACCGCCGAGAACATCGACATCGACTGGTCGCCCTTCCAGTACCTCAGCCGCGGCGTGGCCATCAACAAACTGCACGTGGCCACCCTGCGCATGAATACCCTGCGCGAAGGCGAACCGGCCAAGATGCCGGTCAAACTCGCGCCGCCCTTCAAGCTCGAAGTCGACGATGCGCGCCTTGCCAAGGTCATCCTGACCAATGCGGCCGTCCCGGGTGCCGAAACGGTGATCGCCGACGTGCGCTTCGACCTGCTGGGCGACCAGCAGCAATGGGCGCTGCGCAAGGCCAGCGCCATCACCCCCTGGGGCAAGGCCATGGCCGACGCCAGCATCGGCGCGAACAAGCCGTTCAAGCTGGCCGGCACGGCCAGCCTGACCCAGCTCGTGGTACCCGCCGGACAGCAGCCGGCGCAGATCAAGCTGCGCGTGGGCGGCGACCTGGTGACCACCCAGCTCGACGCCACCGCCGTCTCGGGCAAGGCCCAGGGCGACGCCAAATTCACGCTGGCGCCGTTCGACCCGATCCCGCTGCGCGCCATGACCATCCATGGCAAGAACATCGACCCGGGCTTTTTCAATCCCGAACTGCCCAAGGCCGACCTGTCGCTGACGATCATCGCGCGCATCGAAGCGAACCGCAACATCGCCGGCAGCGTCACGATCGATAACGCCGGCGCGACCGGCCCGATCGACCTGCAACGCCTGCCGCTGCGCTCCATGCGCGGCGAACTGAAAGGCAACCTGTCGGCGCTCGAAATCGGCGCGGTGCTGATCGACCTGGGCGAGGCCGGCAAATTCACCGGCAGCGGCACGGTGGCGCGCAGCGCCGCCGACAAAGGTATCGGCACGGCCGGCTTTGCGCTGCATACCGACGGCATTGACCTCAAGCGCATCCACAGCCGCATGAAGTCGACCAACATCGCCGGCGACATCACGGTCGCCAACGCGGGCACCACCCAGACCTTCACCACCAAACTGGTGGAAGCGGGCATGCGCCTGGAAGCGAAAGCCACCCTGGCCGACAACGTGCTGACCGTGCAGCAGGCGCGCCTGGCCGCCGGCGGCAGCAGCGTGGGCCTGACCGGCAGCGCCAACCTGGCCGGCAAGCGTGAATTCAAGGTCAGCGCCAGTGCCGTCAAGTTCAACCCGGCCGCGTTCGGCGACTTGCCGAAGGCCGACATCAATGCCGACATCAACGCCGCCGGCGTTCTTGCGCCAGCCTGGAAAGTGGCGGCCGACTTCGCGCTGCGGCCAAGCCGCCTGTTCGACCAGCCTTTGTCGGGCAAGGGCAAACTCAATGCCGACGCCGCCCACATCAGCGGCGTGGACGCCACGCTGGCGCTGGGAAAAAATACGGCGCAATTGCAAGGTTCGTTCGGCGCACCCGGCGAAAAGCTCACCTGGCGCGTCAACGCCACCGACCTGGCGGCTGCGCGCAGCGATTTGTACGGCGCGCTGGCGGCCAACGGCGTCGTCACCGGCACCATGAAGGCGCCGCGCACGACGTTCGAGGTCGACGCGACCGGCCTCGGTTGGATAGCGGCGGCGCGCAAGACCAATAACAGCCTGCTGCACGCCAGCGGCGAAGCATGGCTCGCGGGGGGACCAAATGCGGGCGCGGTCGAAGTCAAGGCGGCCGGCACGGCGCAGCGCTTCAATCCGGGCGCCTTCGGCTCGCCGCTGGCGGGCAGCATCAACGGCACGTTCGACGTTACCGGCCGCTCTGGTCCGGACTGGCGCGGCAACCTGAATCTGGCGCTGCAGCCATCGACCCTGGCCAATTCGCCGCTGTGGGGCCATGCCAAGATCGCCGCCGACGCCAAACACGTCTCGAACGCCGACGTCGACCTGCACGTGGGACCGAACATCGTGGCCGCCAAGGGCAGTTTCGGCACTGCCGCCGACAAGCTTGACTGGCGTATCGACGCGACCCAGCTGGCCGCGCTCGGCCCCGACTTCGGCGGCGTGCTCAAAGGCTCGGGCACCGTGTCGGGCACGATGGCCGCACCGGCCGTCAGCGCCGCGCTGGAAGGCCAGAACCTCAAAGTGCTCGGCAAGCACCAGGTCAAGACCCTGCGCGCCAGCGCCAACCTTGGCAGCGGGCGCGGGGCCGACGATCCTCTGGTGAGCGACATCGCCATCACCGAATACGTCAGCGGCGACACCCGCATCGACAGCGCGCACCTGCAAACGAGCGGCACGCGCGGCGCTCACGTCATCCGACTGGACGCGCGCAGCGAAGCGTTCGACGCCACCGGCGACATCCGCGGCGGCTGGGCCAACAGCGCCTGGACCGGCACCGTGGCGGCGCTGCAGAACAAGGGCCGCTACGCGTTCGCGCTGCAGGCGCCGGTACCTGTGCGCATTGCGGTCGCACCCGGCGCCGGCGTGGCCGGCCTGGCCAAGCCGCAGCAGATCAGCATGAGCAACGCGGTCATCAAGCTGCCCAACGGCAGCGTGAGCATCCAGTCGCTGGAAAAAAACGGCCCGCACTGGACCAGCAAGGGCGTGGCGGCCGGCGTGCCGCTCACCTACCTGGCGCAATTCTCGCCGGGCATGCGCGACGCCATCAGCGGTAACCTGTTGCTGGGCGCCGACTGGGCGCTCGACATGCAGGCACCAAGCGGCGCCACGCCAGCCCTGAACGGCTCGGTGCACGTCTTCCGCGAGAGCGGCGACATCATCGCCGGCGCCGAAGTGCCGGTGGTGCTGGGCCTGCGCACGCTCGACCTGCGCGCCGACGTGGCGAAGGGCGTGCTGCGCATGCAGGCCAAGGTCGACGGCACCCGCGTCGGCCAGGCCGACGTGGACGCCACCGCGCAAATGATCGACGGCCGCCTGGGCAACGCCAGCCCCTTGAAAATGACGGCGAACGCCGACATGGTCTCGATCGCGTGGCTGGCTCCCTTCACCGGCCAGCCGGCGCTGGAACTGGATGGCGCGTTGAAGCTCGCGCTGACCGGCGGCGGCACGGTCGGCACCCCGACCCTGAACGGCAGCGTCAACGGCGACAAACTGGCGCTGCGCTGGGCCGAACAGGGCATCAAGCTCAGTAACGGCCAGCTGCGCGCCCAACTGGCCGGCGACCAGCTGCTGCTGCAGCGCCTCAGTTTCGACGGCGTACAGGGCACGATGGTGGCCGACGGCGCGGTGCGCTTCGCCGGCGGCGAAGCGACCATGCAGTTGAAACTGGTGGCCGACAAGCTCGAAATCCTGTCGCGCCCCGACCGCACCGTCGTCATCAGCGGCCAGAGTACGCTGGTGCGCGACGCCAAGCGCTTTTCGCTGGAAGGCAAATTCAAGGCCGACCGCGCGCTGATCGAACTGGCGCCGCAAGGCCGCCCCACCTTGTCGGACGACGTGATCGTGCTGGGACGGGCCGGGGTCGGCACGCCGGCGGTCAAGGGCGAGCCGACCATGCCGCTGACGATGGATGTGGAGGCCGACCTGGGCAACGCCTTCCGCCTGCGCGGCATGGGCATCGATGCCGAACTGGCAGGTGCGCTGCGGGTGCGCACCACGGGCGGGCGTCCGCCGCGCGTGAACGGCTCCATCCGCGTGGTCAGCGGCACCTACAAGGCGTATGGGCAGAACCTCGACATCGAACGCGGCGTGCTGACCTTCAGCGGCCCGTCCGACAATCCGGCACTGAACATCCTCGCCGTGCGCAGCCGGCCGGAGGGCGAGCAGCTGTCCGAGACCAACGTCGAAGCCGGTGTCGAAGTGCGCGGCTCGGCCCTCTCGCCGGTGGCCAAGCTGGTGTCGACGCCGTCGGTGCCGGACAGCGAAAAGCTGTCCTGGCTGGTGCTGGGACATGGCATGGCCGCGACATCGGGCAACGAGGCGGGCCTGCTCAGCGCCGCCGCCGCTGCCCTGCTGGGCGGCTCGGGCAGCGGCGGCGGTTTCCAGTCGCGCCTGGCCAATTCGCTGGGGGTCGATGAACTGGGCCTGTCGCAGGCCAAGGGACTGGAAAGCACCGTGGTCACGGTCGGCAAGCGGATTTCGTCGCGCGCCTACCTCAGTTTCGAGCAGGGGGCGACGACCGCATCGAGCCTGGTCAAGCTGCGCTACAAGCTCAATCCGCGCATCACGCTGCAGTTCCAGACCGGAACCAACACCGCGCTCGACGTGCTGTATTCGTGGGCGTTCGACTAGCCTAGTGCAGGAAAAAGGTGCTCGGCTTCGGGTCGGGCACCGGATCGTCGTCCTGCGGGTGCTTGACCGGCGGGTGATGCGGGTGGGGATTGTCGAACGGCTCCGGAGATGGTTCATCGACCGGCACGGGGTCCGGTGCGCGGTGAAAGTCGATGGCTGCTGGGTTCATGTGGGTCGCTCCTGGTTGGTGGAGCGATGACATTAACATAAGCATCGGCGCGGGGCCGTACGCTTGAAAGACCCCGAGGGGCCGCCAATGCGGCCCCTTTCGCGTTTTACGGCTTGGCGTTCTTGACGTATTTGTCGAGCCAGGAATTGGTCTCGAACAGCATGTGCATGATCGATTCGCGCGCGCGGTACGCGTGGCTTTCGTTAGGCAGCATCACCAGGCGCGCAGTACCGCCCAGGCCCTTCATGGCCTGGAACATGCGCTCGCTCTGCATCGGGAAGGTGCCCGAATTGTTATCCTGCTCGCCGTGGATCAGCAGCAGCGCATCCTTGATCTTGTCCGCGTTATTAAACGGCGACATGGCCTGGTACACCTCCTTCGCCTTCCAGAACTCGCGCTCCTCGGACTGGAAGCCGAACGGGGTAAGCGTGCGGTTATAGGCGCCGCTGCGCGCCACGCCGGCCTTGAACAGGCGCGTGTGGGCCAGCAGGTTGCCGGTCATGAAGGCGCCGTACGAGTGCCCGCCGATGGCGATGCGGTGGCGCTCGGCCACGCCGCGCCGCACCACTTCGGCCACCGCCGCTTCGGCGTTGGCGACCAGCTGCGGCAGATAGCTGTCGTTCGGTTCAGCGTCGCCGGCGCCGACGATCGGCATCGACGGGTTATCGAGCACCGCGTAGCCCATCGCCAGCATCGGCGCCGGGCCCCAGTAGCTGATCGCATTGAAACGGAATGGCGAGCCGGTAGTCTGGCTGGCCGCGCTGGCGCTCTTGAAGTCCTGGGGATAAGCCCACATCAGCAGCGGCAGCGGGCCGTCGCGCTTCGCTTCGTAGTTCGGCGGCAGCATCAGCGTGGCGGTCAGGTCGACGCCGTCGGCGCGCTTGTAGCGGATCTGCTCCTTCTGCACGTCTTTCAACTGCGGGGTCGGATGCGGGAAATTGGTCAGCGCCGTCAGTTGCGCCGCGCCGCTGCGGTTCAGGTCGCGCACATAAAAGTTGGGGCGCTCGGTGGGCGACTCGCGCGTGGTCAGCAGGCGCGTGCCATCGTCGCTGAGCACCGTCACGATGCTCTCGTAATACGGCGCCTCGCTCTGGAACAGGCGCTCCTTGGCCTTGGTGGTCAGGTTGAAGCGGTCCAGGAACGGACGGTCGCCTTCGTTCGAGGCGCCGCTGCCACCTAGCAGGATGGTCGAATCGGCCCCCAGCACCAGGCGCGGACGGCCCGCGCTGTCGGGCATTGTCACGGGCGAACCGGGATTGTTGTAGCGGTCTTCGGCCGAGTAGGAGAACAGCAGCTCGGGCGCCACCGTGTCGTGCTCCGGCTGGATGCGCCAGATCTTGACGGCGCGCGTCTTGTACCAGCCTTCGCCCAGCAGGGCGACATCGCCATTGCCCCAGACCACGCGGTCGTAGCGCGAACCGAGCCTGGCCAGCACCTTCGGCTCGCCGGCGAAGGGCGCGGCGTGCGAATACACGATGTCGCGCACTTCGGCCGCCTTGGCCGGATCGCCCCCATCCTGGGCTTCGGCCCAGACCAGGGTGGCCGGGGCGTCGACGCGCCAGCTGACCTTGCGCACGCCGGCGGAAACGGCATCGTTCCCCGGTGGCAGGCCTTCTTCAAGCGGCTTCTCGACCACCAGGTGCACGGGCTTGCCGCTCAAATCGCGCACGTCGACGCGGCGCGGAAAGGCCGATGCCGGCACCACGTACGAGAAGGGGCGCTGCAGCACGGAGGCCAGCAGCAGCTTGCCGTTGGGGGCCACCGACACGTTGGTGAACAATTCGGGATTGCCGATCAGGCGCAGCTTGCCCGACAGGTCGACCAGCGCCAGCTGCGAGCTGGCATAGTGCTCGAACAGACGCGCGTCTTCTTCATTTTTCAGCAAATCCTGGTAGGTGCGCAGCTGGCGCGCGCCCACGCTGACCTGGCTGTCCTGCAGAATCGGGCCGCCCGGCACGCCGGTCGACTGCGGCGCCTTGCCGCGCCCGATGGGTTTCAGGTGCAGCAGCAGGCCTTTGGCGTCCGGCATCCAGGTAAAGCCCGAGCCGTCCAGGTAGGACAGCGGCTGCGCGGTCAGGCGCCGCGCGATGCGGGTGTTGATATCGACCAGCCACAGTTCGACGCCGGACGCGCCATCGCGGTCGGCGTAGGTGACGTGGGTGAAGGCCAGGTAGCGCTGGTCGGGCGACCAGGCGCTGTCGGCCAGGCGCAGCTGGCGCGGCAAGCCCATGATCTTGATTTCCTTCTGGGTCGCGATATCAAGCAGCTTGAGACCCGTGCCGAAGGAAAAGCGGCTCGGCGAATAGGTGCGCGGATTGATGCGCAGGCCGGCCAGCTTCAGTTCCGGCTGCGCCACTTCCGCGATGCTGGGCAGGGCCGGCGTATCGACCATCATCGCCAGGTTACGCTGCGGCGACAGGCCCAGCGCCGGGGCGCGCGGCGCATCCACGATGGCCTGCAACTGCGCCGGCGGCAGCTGGTACTGGGAATGCGCATTGGGTGCGGCAGCGAGCAGGGACATGGTCAGCGGGACCATAGGGAGGCGATGGCGCATGGAAGGGTCTCGGGTGAAGGCGATCCTCCATCTTGCGCACTACTGACGGGCTTGTCAATCCGCTCTTTTCCGGTATTTACGGGGCGTATGCCATGCACGGCGGGTGGAATCGGCGGCGTGCGGCGGGCGTTTATAATGCGTGTTTCAGGACCGGAATCACAATCGCCATGTCAATTACCACTCTCGCGCTGCTGGTGCTCGCCCCTTTCCTGGTGTGGCGCTTCTATCAGCGCCTCAAGGCCATGATGATGCGCCAGCGCTCGATCGTCTCGCGCCATTACACCGGGGTGGGCGTGTTCGCGGCCATGATTCTGGTGGCGGGGTCGGAGGTGATGTCGCGGCCGGTGCTGCTCGGCTGGCTGGCGCTGGGCACGGCGGCCGGCATCGCGTACGGGATCTGGGGGCTGCGGCTGACCAGGTTTGAAAACGATACCTGCTACTTCACGCCGAACGCACGCCTGGGGATGGTCATTGCGATGCTGTTTTTCGCGCGCGTGATGTATATCGGGGTGGAGATTTATGCGAACCAGGGCAGCAATGTGCCGACGCCGGGGTTCACCGACAGTTTCATCACCTTGATTGCGCTGGGAGTGACGGCGGGGTATTTCGGGACGTATTCGGCGGGATTGATCCGCTGGCGCCGGGCGTTGAAGAAGGCGGTCAACGCGGCATAATCGTCTTTGTGACACCACCGCCGTTCCCGCCGCCACCTCCGTCGTTCCCGCGCAGGCGGGAACCCAAGTTCGTGCTGTAGTCATGGGCTGCTCTACAAACTTGGGTTCCCGCCTTCGCGGGAACGACGAGGTTAGTGGCTGAAACGACGTAGGTGGCGGCGGGAACGGCGGAGGCAGCTATACCCTCAAACCGCCACCGCAGGCGTCACGCGCCGCTGCAGCACGAAAATCGGCTGCGCCCACGGCATGTCTTTCTTCTTCTTGCTGGTGATGAGCGTCAGTTCCGACGGGTCGTACACATCCGTGTTGTGCGTCAGCGGCGTCGTCATCAAATACTGCGCCTCGGTGTTCTTGAGGAACTCGCCCACCAGCTGGATATTCCGGATATCCAGGTGGGCAAACGGTTCATCGATGAACACAAACCCGCCCGACCCGTCTTCCGACTTGAGCAAACCAATCAGCAGCACCAGCGACTTCATCACCTGCTGCCCGCCTGACGCTTCGCCGTCGTTCATCCCGATCTGGTCCTTGCCGTCGAACTTGAAGCGCACGTGCAGGCCGGCCTGCGACAGCTGCACGTCTTCATTCTCCAGCTTGACCGGATCGGCATGCACCTCGATGCCCGCCAGTTCCCCCAGCTCCTTGATGTTCTTGCTGTACGTCTTGATGGTGTAGCGCAGCCGCTCGATGTACGCGCCGCGCGCATTGGCGGTCGCTTCGATCGCGCGGTTGTTCTGGTAGCGCCGCTCGTCGGTCTCGGTCTGGCGGCCCTGCAACTGCTCGTTCAGGCGGTGATGCTGGTCGATGACCGTGGCGTCGAGCTCCCAGTCGTCGCGCGCCAAACTGTGTTCCAGCGAAGCGACGCGCAGGTCGACCTGGTGCGCATTCTGGTGTTCGGCCACCAGCGAGGCGCGCCGCGCCGGACGGCGCCAGCCTTGCGGCAGATGGCGCCACGCGCGGCGCAGTTCGAGCAAGGCGCGCGCGTGGTCGGCGCGCTGCTCGATCTGGCGCTTGTGACCGAGCCGCAGCCCGGCTTCGGCTTCCGACAGGGACATGCGCGCGTTCTGCCATGTGGTGTCGGCGCGCGTGCGCGCCACCGTGGCCGCTTTCGTCAATGCCTGCAGTTCACCCAGGCGCGCGCCGACTTCCAGGCGCTCGGCCTTGAGCGGCACCGTGCCGCGCAAGGCTTCGTCGAATTCGGCCTGGCGCGCGGCCAGTTCCTTGGCCGCATCGACCCCGGCGATGCGGGCCTTGAGCGCGCCCACTTCATAAGCGAGCCTGCTGATGGCGAGCGTGAACGCGTCTTCCTGCGCTTCCAGCGCCGGCAAGGACTTTTGCAGCGCTTCCATGCGCTGGGTGCGGCCGGCCGTGCCGAAGCGGTAGCGCGATACTTCGACGAACAGCGAGCGGCCGCCGCGCCGTTCGCGGTGATACGCGTCCGGCGTGATCCACTCGGCGTCCTTGTGCAGCTTGAAGCCCTTCTCCACCGAGTCGACCCGCTCGATGCGCGCCAGCTGGTCGATCAGCCATGGCGGAGCGGCGGCCGAAAAACGCACCACCGACAACAGGCTGTCATCCTTTACTGCGGGTGCCTTGATGCATTCGGGGACGATGAAGTGGCGATAGCGCTCCTTCTCGGCCAGCCGGTACGCGGCCGCGGCATCCTTGGCGCGTTCGAGCAGCACCACCGAGGCATACCCGCCCAGCACACCTTCCACGGCGCCCTGCCACTTCGGATCGGTCACTTCGACGATATCGGACAGCATCGCGTGCGGGATGCCGTCGTCGCGCAGCGCACGGCGCATGCCGCGCACGGCGTCCGGCTCGGGCATGGCGCTCTTGCCCTGCAAGGCCGAGATGGTCGACTTTTCGGTCAGGATGCGGCTGGCCAGCGCATCGCGCAACTGGCGCTGGCGTGCCAGTTCGGCTTCTTTCTGGTCCAGCTGGGCCGCCACTTCGGCGATGTCGGCGCCCGAATCGGCGGCCAGCTTTTGCAGGCGCTCCTTCTGTTCGAGCAGGCTGTCGAGCGGTTTCAACCTGGCGTTGACCTGGGTCAAACGGCTGCCCAGCACCGTCGCCTCCTGCTCCAGCAGCGTTTCCTGCTGCTGCGCGTCGGACAGCGCTTTTGCCTGCGCCGCCAGCGCGTTGCGCTTTTCGATCAGCTGCGTGTCGGCCTGCGCCATCGGTTTGCGGGCGTCGCGCAGCGCGCGGCTACCCGCGGCCGCCTTTTCGCGCGCCTCATGGTATTCGAGGCTCGGGAGAACCTCTTCCAGCAGGTTGCGCCGTTCCTTGTGCAGGTCTTCCCACTGGTGGTAATTGACCACGCGCAGGCGCAAGCCTTCCAGGTTGGTGCGCGAGGCTTCCAGTTCGCTCTCGAAGCGCTTCAGTTCCGTCTCGGTGTCGCGCTGGTGGCGCTTGGCTTCGTCGTAGGCGTCCAGCACTTCCTTGTCGCCGAAGACCTGGAACACCAGGTCGAGCAGCTGGCGCGGCGCGTATTCGCACAGCTTGTCGGTTTCGCCCTGCTCCAGCGCCAGTACCTTGGCCATGGCCGGCGACAGGCCGGCGTTGTGCAGGCGCTTGCGGTAATTCTCGACGCCGAGCCAGTCGGTGGCGTCGTTGACTTCCTCGATCTGGATATTCCCCGGACGCATAAGGTACTGGCGCTTCCAGTCGCCGCCGTTCTTTTCGATCTTGCAGAACAGCGTGACTTCATCGTCGCTGAAAAAGCCCGAACTGCGGAACGGCCGGTTCGACAGCTGGCGCCCCACCGCCTTGTTGTCGACCACGGAACGGATCCACGCGGTCTGCTGCCCCGAGTGGCGCGCATAGTGCTTGTAGGTGCGGCCCATCGAGCAATCGAGGCCGAACAGGGTGCGCAGCGCATCGAGCAAGGTGGTCTTGCCGGAGCCGTTCTGGCCGGCGATCGTGATGATCTTGGCGTCGAGCGGGATGTTCTTGATCCGTTGCCAGTAATCCCAGTGGACCAGTTCGAGCGATTTAATGTGGAACATGGGCTAGCCTCAGGTTGGGGTATCGGCGTCGGCGTCAGCTTCGGCGGCGCCAGGATCGGGCTCGATGGCGGCCAGCGCAAGGGCGTCCGCCTCGGCTTCGCGGATGGCGCTGGCGTCGCGCATGGCGGTGGCGTCGTTGGCGGCTTCGTTGGCCGCTTCGCTGGCGGCCGGCTTGGGCACCACCACCGCTACCGGCGCGCGCTTGAAGACGTCGGCCAGGGCGCCGTTGATGATGCGTTCCTTGAGCACGTCGGTATCCATCAGCAGGTCGAGCAGGGGGCCTTCGAGGATCACGTCGCCGCGCCGTTCGATGAAGCCCATGCGCGAGAGCGCGCCCAGGTTCATGTCCATGCGCGTCTTTTTACCGAGCTTGTCGCCGAAGTCCGACAGCAGCGCGGTGTACGAGATGCCGATCGAGGTATCTTCCGCGCGCGGCATCGGCTTGTCCTTGTCGAACAGGTCGTTCTGGTCGTCGTCGGCGTTCTGGTGGGTTTCCTGGCGCTCGCGCTTGGGCAGGATGATCTGCGCCCACAGCACCACCAGCAGCGCCACGCCGTCGCGCGTGAGGCCGAAGTTATTGTTTTGCCAGATATCCTTGGCGCCGAAAATCTTCGGCTCCACGGCGCGGTGCAGCGCCAGCGTGACGTGGTCGGCGTAGACGTTATCGAGCAGCTTCAAGCCCGATTCGAGCAGGCGCTTGTCGACTTCGGCGCGGAACAGTTCATCGGACAGCACGCGCTTGACCAGTTTGTCGTCACGGCGCAGGGTCTGGTGCGTCAGCAGGCGCGCAATCAGGATTTGGGAGTCGTCATTTATCATCGGCCGGGCCGCTTTCCAGATCAAGTGAGAGGGTGGCGATCGACATCGCAAAGACGTGCGGGTCGTTCAGCTGCACCATTTCGTCGGTGGGCGTGAAGGTGATCGGCAGGCGCGCCAGTTGCGCCGTGGCGCCCTGCAGGCTGGCCTCGGCGGCGTCGCCCAGCAGCGGCAGCATCGAGGCGCGGTACGACGCCACCGCAAAGCTGGCCGGCAGCAGCGAATCCTGGATCGGTACCGTTTTCGGGCCGTGCTCCGAGAAGCTGGGGAAGTTGCCGAGGTTGGCAAAGTCGGCCAGGCGCGCCAGCCAGTCATCGAGTTCGGCCTGGATGGCCGGGCCGTCGTTGATCGTCAGCGGGGCATCCTCGCCCTGCGGCAGGCCGCTCGGGCCCGTGCTGGCGCTGCGCTCGGCCAGCAGTTCGGTTTCGGCCACGTCGATCATTTCGGCCGGGGTGACGAACAGCGGCATGACCGGGCGGTCGATCGCGCCCTGCGCCAGGCTCGATAAATCGTCGTGCGCCAGCAGCCAGCGCTTGACGTCCGTGGTCGACAGGCCGGACTGGCCGAGGTGCACGCGCTGGCGCTCGATCTGGTTCAGCGCGCGCGAGAACATGCCCTGCATGTTCAGCAGCGCGCTCTGGGCGCGTCCGATGGCTTGCGCGGCCTTGTGGGTGGCCGAGTCGGCCCGTTCGTCGCTGGTGATCGCGCGCAGGATTTCGGAACCCTTCTCGACCCAGTCGCAAGCCATGTGCCACTTCGCTTGCGAGGTACGCAGGCGGAACTCGGAACCGGAGGCGATCGCATCGCGAAATTCCTCGGTCAGTTCGACCAGGCGTCCCAGCAGGTGCTTGAGCTGTTCGACGGTGACCCCGCCCACGGCCTGGGCGCCGGCCACCTGCGAGAGCAGGAAACCCATCTCGGCGTCGTCGTCGGCCTGGCCCATCGAGAGCAGGGTGTCGAGCGACGAGAGCACGTTGCGCGCCATCGGCGTGACGCGGTAGACGGCGGCCTGGGCATCCCAGGCCAGCAGGCTGTGCGAACGCAGGCGGGTGAGCACCGTTTCCAGGCTTTCGGGAATCAGGTAGGACAGCTTCTGGTTGATGTCGGCGCGCGAAAACGCGGTGGTGCTGGTATCGGCCGCCAGTTCGCGCAGCACCAGCAGGCGGATCAGCACGCCGTCGGCGCCGCCATGGAACAGCGCGGTGAACGCTTGCAGGGTCGGTTGCGCCCGCTTCAAATGAAAGACTTGCTCGATCTCGTCAGCCGAAATGCCGGCGTGAAAATGCGCCTGCAAGGAATCGTGGTCGTCTTGCCCTAAAGTCAGTGGTTCTGCAGCCACGCCTGCCGTTGTTTCCATCATCGTGTTCCGGTACCAGTTTCTTGCTCTCGGCAAAAGGTCTTGCCGTTGGGGGCGTCAGTATATCAGTTAAGCCAAGGCAATCCGACCAAACGTACCCACCCTGTTTGCAATCTTGTTTCATAATTGCAAGAACTATTGAAACTAAAGTAATATCACATCATTAAGAGGAGAGATGCGTGGATCAAGAAGAGTTGCAAAGGATTACTGCCTTGCCCGATTATTTGCCGTCTCCGCAGGTGGAGAAGGAACTCGCCTCCCTGCTGCGCTCGTTCCGGCACGGGGTGCCGGACCCGGCGGAAAAGTTGATGATGATGCAAGCACTGTCGCAATTGGCCGACAGGCAATGGCAAACCTATGAAATCCTGCCGCATGCGGCCAGGAAGCGCCTGAGCGCGTTTGTGATCGGCGTGTGGGACCGGCGCGACCTCGATTCGACCGCCTTGATGCTGACCATCATCCGTACCCTGGGGCTGGCCGACGCCCTGTCGTACGCCGCCTCGGTCGACCCGGAAAGCCTGGAGACGATCATCGCCGCCGGCATCCGGCGCGCGATTGCCGAGTTCGGCGAAACGGTGGGCAATCCGTATGCACAGATCAAACAACGGCAGCAATAAACCCGGGCCGGCAGCGCCCGGGAGCAACGCTTATTTCTTGCTGATCTTGTCGACCGTCTGCTCGATGAACTCGCCTTCTTCATCGCTGTAGCGCAATTGCACCGGATACCAGTCGTGCGCCGGCGCCAGCCACAGGTCGATGGCCTGGTCCTTGGCACCCGGCGGCGGCGCCTTGATCAGGTGCACCGCCTCGACTTCGCCCAGCCCGGTCGCGATCTTTTCGCGCTTGACCACCTTGAACGACCACGGCTGCGCATCCTTGCGCCCGGCCACGAACAGGCGCCATTCCGAACCCGGCGTGAATTTGTCCGGCTGGGCGCGCGCCAGCGCCGCCAGTTGCCACTGCGCGCTGCTGCGGTCCTGCTCGCCGCCGAGCAAGGGATAGGTTTCCTTGCCCGCGCTAAAACTGAGGATCTTGGCGGCGCGGTCGAAGGTGGCCGTGGTGGCTTCCTTGCGGTAGCGCTTCTCCACGAACTGATCCGGCGCGATGCCGTAGTTATCGATCTTGCCTTCGCTGCGGCTGTCGAGGATCTTGCCGAGCATCTGGGCTTTCGTTTCAGTGACGAGGCTGTACTTGCCCTCGCCCGCGCGCCAGGCCACCTGGGCTTCGCCGCTCAGGCTCAGCCCTTTCTGGCGCGCCTTGAGCGTGTAGTGCAGGTCGGCCGATGGCGGCATGTTGACCGGACGCAGCTGCGCCTCATGTTCGCCCGCAAATACGCTGGCGCCGGAGAAGGTACCGGCCAGTACGGCGCCGCCCAACAGATGTGTCAATAGTGTAGGTCGCATAGTTTAGTTTCCTGAATCGGTGATGAGAATCTTGCGGATGGTCTGGGTCGTGACCGAGCCGTTCGACTCGGTATTGCGGATCTGCACCGGATACCAGTTGTGTGCCGGTGCCAGCCAGATGTCCAGTCGTGAGTTATAGGCCCCCGGGCGCGGCGGCCGCGCGACGTGCCAGGTCGCCATCCGCCCCATCCGGGTATCGATTTCTTCCTTCCCGACCAGCACGAAGCCGAACGGGTTGGCATCCTTTTCCTCGCCCACGAACAGCTCGACGCCGCTGGCCAGCTGGGCGCTGTCGGCCCGTCCGATGGCGGCCAGCTGCAGCAGGAAGCTGGCCTTGTCCTGGGCCCCGGCCACCATCGGATAGCTGCGCTCGGAGGCGGAAAAGGTAATCTTGCCGTCCGCCCCGCCGAAATGGGTGGCCGTCTGGGTCTTGCCGCGCCGCTTTTCGGTGGCGGTGCGCGGCACGATGCCGTCCGCGCCGACCGTGCCTTCGCTGGTGAGCAGCACCAGGTTCACGCGCGCGACCAGCACGCTCACGCTCGCTTCCATGGACAGCTTGTAGGCGCCGCCCGCTTGCTTCCACGATATGGTCGACAGGCCGGACCAGGTGCCGCCGTCGCGGTCGGTGCGCGCCACGTCGAAGTTCAGCTCGGCCGATGGCGGCAGGCTGACCTTGAGCGCCGGCTTGACCGGTTCCGCCGGTGCCGCTTCTGCCACGGGCGGCGGCTCGGGCGCCAATTCCACGGCGGGCGCCACCTCGGCAACGCTCGCTTGAACGGGCGCCGGCGCCGCATCGGCGGCATCGCCCGCGCCGCCAGCCTCGGCCTCGCTGTTCACCTCGGCGACGGGCGCGGCCGGTACGGGCGTGCTCCTGGCCGGCGCACGCGGCCGCGCGGCAGCTGGCTTCGGTGTCGGCTTCGGTGGCGGCAAGGGCGCTGCCACCGGCGCCGGCGCGTGCAACTGGGCGACGATGGTGACCGGTTCCGGGTCCGGCGCAGTGGCCGGCGCCGGACCGATACGCGCACCGACAAAACTGATCGCCAGATAATGCAGCAGCACTGTCGCCGTGCCGATCGCCAGCGCGCGGCGTCGTCGGGAGAGAAAGGATGCGATCGTCATGGCCACAGTTTAACGTGTCTGGCGCTTTTCCCGCTGATACCAAGCAGTGCGCGCTTTGCTGCTCGCACAACATACTTTGATGGGATGTTAATTATCTGCTACGCTCAAGCTTCTACTTTACGGAGACTTCCATGCTGAAACCACCCATGCCCAACATCCCCGGTGTCGGCGCCGTGACCGACACGCTGGACTTCGTCAAGAATTTGTGGGGTAGCATGGCCGTGCCGGGGATGTCTTTCCCCAATATGGCCATGCCGCCTGTCTCGCTCGACGAGCTGGACAAGAAAATCGCCGACCTGAAAGCCGTCGAAGCCTGGCTCAACATCAATGTGTCCATGCTGCGCGGCACCATCCAAACCATGGAAGTGCAGCGCGGTACGATCGCCACCCTGAAATCGATGGGCGCGACCTTGGCGGCTGCCGTCAAGCAACCTGGTGCGGATGAGAAATCGGTGCTGGCGGCGGCGCCGTTCGCGTCGGCATTTTTCACCCAGCCGGCCCCCGCCAAGGCGCCTGCGCCCGAGCCAGCCAAAGAGCAGAAAGACGCGCCACCGGCGAACGCGATGAGCAATCCCGTAGCGTGGTGGAACATGCTCCAGGAACAATTTAATCAGGCGGTGACCACTGCAATGACGCCCGAGGCGGGCACGGAGAAGGCGGGAGACGCTGCCGGGAACGCGGCGCCGTCCGCGGCGCGGCCGTCGGCAGCGGACGCGGCCAACGCGAGCCAGGGCGAGCCGGAGAGTGAGGCCAAGGCCGCAACCCGGCGCGCCAAGCCGAAAACCGGCGCCTGACAGGGCACGCCGCCCGAAGGGGCGGCAGCGGCTGCCCAGTTACAGCAGTTGCCTACGCCAGACGCTGAATCCGGATCGCGTCGATCAGGCCGTCTTCCTGGCGTTTGATGGTCGAGATGGTAATCAAACCATCTTCCGCCATCTGTTTGACTTGCTCATGCACAGCCTGGAACGAGGGCACGGTATCGCCCTTGGCGGCCACTGGCCGTATCCATGCACTGCTGCCTACACGCATTTTTTCATAGACTTCATTTGCGATGTCGCGCATGTACGTCCCTTTCTTGTTGTATGCGGAAACTTCCGCGCAGTGATCAGTTTATCACCAGCAAGCGTGGGGACAAGCGCAAACGTGCAAACGGCTCAGCCTGGGTCAACGCCATCGGCCTCAGCGCCCGCTCCCGGCGCCAGTGCGGCGAGCTGTTCCATGAGCTGGGCGAAGCGCTGTTGCCCGGGCAGGATTTTGTCCACGTGCAGCAACACCTCGGTCGCTTCGGCCGCCAGGGCGGGGTCATAGCCGAGCTGCTGCATGTGCGAAATCAGGATCTGCGCCGAGTTGAACAGGATGCGCAGGTTGTTGGGCAAGCTCATGCGCGCGCTGCGCATCCAGGCCACGGCCTCGGGCAGCTTGCCGGTTTTCCATAACGACACGCCCTGATTCATCAGGTCGCTCGCTTCCTTCCTCGACGAGCGGATCAGCGCCAGCCCCTCGTCGCCCATATGGACGTGGTCAAAGATTTTCTGTACGTCGTCGAGCAATTGCAGGTTGTCGTGATTGTTCTTGATCACATAGCACAGCAGCTCGACAGGCGACTCGCGGTGCCCGACGAAAAACAGCAAGGTCGCCAGTTCCAGGCAAGTGGGCGTATCGGGACGCTCGGAACTGCCGATGAGCATCTCGTCGAGCTCGTCGCCGGCCTTGCGCGCGCGCTGGAAGTCGCCGCTCTCGTGGTAGACCATGCCCTCGGTAATCTTGCTGCGGAGTTGGATTTGTTCGCCGGGAAACTCGCGCTGGGCCAGCACCAGCAATTGCATCGCTTCCTTGGTGTCGTGCTTGAGTCCGCAGACCCGCGCCAGGCCCAGATAAGCGTCGACCGTTTTCATGACCGAATATTCGCCGATTGAAATGCACTTGCGGAATGCTTTTTCAGCCATCGCCACATTGCCGAGCTTGAGCGACACCTGCCCCAGCGAACGCTGCCGCATCACCGAATTGGGCGACAGCTTGGCCGCGCGCTCGAGCACGGCGCAGGCTTCCTCGTGCTGCCCCATGCCCTGGTAAGTGAGCGCCAACTGATCGTAAGCGTCGATGTAGTAGCGGTTTTCGGCGATCACGCCCTGGAACATCTGGCGCGCCTGCTCGTATTCGCCGTTGGCCATGCGGATCTTGGCCAGGCCCGCCTTGGCCCATTGATAATCGCGCTCCTGCAGCACGCGCTCGTAGGTTTCGCGCGCCTTTTCCGGCTCGCCGCTCTTGAGCATCAGGCGCGCCTTCATGCGCAGCAATTCCATTTCATGCACCTTGCTGGCCACGATCTGGCTGTCGCACATCTTGGCCGCGCGCAGGTAATCCTTTTCGGCAAAAGCCTGGTCGATCTGCTTGAACACTTGTTTCTTCTGCCACACGCGGTTCAGGCGGGTCAGCAGCACGCCCTCGGTGATCGGCTTGATCAGGTAGGCGTCGGGCTGATGCTCGGCCGCGCCCATGACCGATTCGATGCCCTTCTCGGCCGACACCATCAGCCAGACGCTGCTCGGCAGCAGCAAATTGCGTACGCGCGCCTCTTCCAGCACTTGCTGGCCGTTCTTGCCCTCGCCCAGGTTGTAATCGCACAGCACCACGTCGTAGCGGATGCGCGCCAGCATGGCGATAGCTTCGCCGCCGCTCGATGCCTGGTCGATATTCTTGGCGCCCAGGTTGCGCAAGCTTTCGCGCAGCAACTGGCGGATCCCGATGAAGTCGTCCACCACCAGGTAATTCTTGCCGGCCCAGTCGACCAGCTGGATGCTGGTGGCCAGGTTGGCGGTCGGCTTGGGATCGACGATCATGGCAGGCTCAGCACGAAGCAGGCGCCGCCGTAAGTGCCGCCGTTTTCCAGGCGCAGGCGGCCCGCGCGCTGGCGGTGCTTGTGCATCTTGGCCACTTCGCTGGAGAAATACAGACCCAGGCCGGTGCTGTTGGTCAAAAAATTCACGCCCGCCCTGGCACCAAGCGTGGCCGATACGCCGGCCTCCAGCATGGCGGCCGAGTAGCCGGCGCCGTTGTCTTCGATCCGGATCTCGAGGTCGCCGTCGACCACGCCGATGACGAGGCGGATCGTGTCTTTGGTGTAATGGATGGCATTGTTGATCGCATGGCCGAGCACGCCGACGATCAGATCTTCGTCCACATGCCAGACCAGGTCCGGATCGGCACTCGTTTCCAGCTTGATATGGCGCGAGTCGAGCAGGATGCGGCTGGCGCCCGCCACCTGCGCCACCAGGTCGCCCATCGCCAGCGGCTGCATGTCGAAGGGATAAGCGGGTTTGCCGACCTGCTTGTACAGGGCCAGCAGCTGGATCAGGTTGTCGTTCAGGCGCTTGGTCTGGTACAGCATGTGCGCCATCTGCGGATAGGCCGTCTCCGTGCCGGGCGCGGCGTTGGCAAGCAAGGTCTCCAGCGTGCCGCTCAGCACGCTGACAGAGTTTTTCATATCGTGCGCAGTGGACGCAAGAAACAGAAACAGCTCGTTCGACTCGGGCGCATCGTCCATCGTGCTCGGCTCCAGCCACGCTGGGCGCGGCGATCAGTTGCAAAAGAGTTGCTGCATGCCAATTATAACCGGATGACACCGTGCCCGGTTCGCTATCCTACCTCGCCACGGCGCCGTTCGCGCAGCAGGAAACGGGCCGGATCGAGCGCCGCGACCAGGTCGGCCTCCAGCGGCAAGGGCTCGCCGTTAAGCTGCGCGGCCAGCAGTTCGGCCGCCAGCGGTGCCCAGGTCAGGCCGCGCGAAGCGTAGCCGAGCAGGCCATACACGCCGGCGTGGCGCGGCACGTCGCGCAGGCGTTCGATGCGGCCCGCCGCGTCGGGGTCCGGCAAGGCGCCCACCAGCGGCATGCGGTCCGGCGCCACGCAGCGAAAGCCGACCCTCCCCTGCAGCGGCGCGTCGCGTCCAAGCGCCGGATCGCCCAGCATGGTGCGGATCTTTGCCAGGTTCTCGTCCTGGCTGCTCTGGCGCAGGGCCGGGTCGGCATCGTCGTCGTAGCTCGCGCCCAGGCTGTGCATGCCGCCCACGGCCGGCGTCAGATAGGCTTCGCGGCACAGCACGAAGGGCAGCGCCGGCGCGGCGCCCTGGGCCAGGTGGGTCACCTGGCCACGCACGGGGGACAAAGGCAGGCCGGCGGCGAACGCCACGTCGGCCGCGCCGGTGCCGTTGGCCAGCACCACCACCGGCGCTTGCGCCAGCACCTCGCCGGCGGCGTCGATGGCGCACCAGTCGGCGCCGCGCTTTTCCAAGGTCACGGTGCCGGCGCCGAAGTGCCGCACCAGCGCCTCGCCGCAGGCGGTAAGCATGGCGCCGCAGGCGCTGGCGGGCCGTATCCAGCCGCCCTGGCGGAACAGCCAGGCGCCATCGGGCGCGGGTGCGCCAAGCAGCTCGCCCGCGGCCGGCGCTTCCAGCCATTCGGCGAAATCGGCGGGGTAGGCGTGGCTTGCCGCGATGGCGCGCTGCACGTCGGCATGCGCGGCGTCGCGCGCCAGTTGCAGCACGCCGCAACGCGCGCTGTCGATGCCGTTCTCGCCAATGCGGTCCCAGTAGGCTTGCGCATACAGGAAGGCGGCGCGCGACAGGCGCGTCATGAGATTATCGTCTTTTGAAAGCAGCGGCATGGTGATGCCGGCCAGGTTGCCGGACGCTTCACGCGCCGGCTGCGCGTGGCGTTCGATCAGCGTCACCTGCCAGCCGCGCGCGCACAGGCGCTCGCAGGCTGCCGCGCCGGCCAGGCCCGCACCGATCACGATGGCGCGGCGCGCGCGCGGTGCTGCCGGCCCGGCTTGGGGACGGCGGCTGGCATAGACCGCGCGCTGCACGCCGGGTTCCCAGGCAAAGCCGGCGCGCGCCAGGGTCGCCATCTGCGTGTGCGTGAGGCCGTCGGCGTCGAGCAGCGCGCCGGGTTCGGCCAGTTTGCCCAGCGCGTGCGCAAAGCGGGGGCCGGCGTCGCCAATGTCGTGCAGCCAGATGGCATCCAGGCGCGCGGTCAGTTGTTCGAGGGCAGTGTCGAGCGGCGCGGTGAGCAGGTCGAGCGTCACCGCGTCTTCAATTTGCGGAATGCGCCGATAGCCGGGCAGTGCTTCATTTGCCAGCGCAATGTAATGCAGGCGCGCGGGCCGCTGCGGATCGTTGCGCCAGGCGTGCAGCGTCTTTTGAAAGGCCGCGCCGTCGCCATAAGCGGCATCGAAAATGACGAAGTGGGCGCGCTCGCTCCAGGTGGTCTGCCAGTTCATGCGATCCGCTGCGCGTGGCGAAAGCAGGTGGCCGAATGGTCGTCGATCATGCCGATGCCCTGCATGTACGCGTACACGATGGTCGAGCCGACAAACTTGAAGCCGCGTTTGAGCAGGTCCTTGGACAGGCGGTCCGACAGCTCGGTCTTGGCCGGCGAGCGCTCGTCAGCGCTGTAGTGGTTGACGATCGGTTCGCCGTCGACAAAACTCCACAGGTATTGATCGAGCGTGCTGCCCTCGGCGCGCAAGCGCAGGTAAGCCTGGGCGTTGGTGATGGCGGCGGCCACCTTGAGCTTGTTGCGCACGATGCCGGGATTGGCCAGCAGCTCGGCCACCTTGGCGGCATCGTAGCGGGCGATTTTTTCGGCGTCCCAGTTGTCGAAAGCGAGGCGGTAGGTATCGCGCTTGTTCAAGATCGTCTCCCAGCTCAAGCCCGCCTGCGCGCCTTCGAGATTGAGCATTTCAAACAGCGTGTTCTCGTCGTGGCAAGGCACGCCCCACTCATGGTCGTGGTAATCGAGATAGCGTTGATTGGCGGGGTTGGCCCAGGAGCAGCGTTCAATAGTCATGATGTCAGTATAGTTCAAGGCGCGCGTTTCAGCACCTTCGCCAGCACGTCGATACCGTGCACGATCTGCGCTGTCGTCAGCGACGAAAACCCGAGCAGCAAGCCGGGGGCGAATGCGCACGCGGGCGTGGCCATGCGGTTGGCATAATAGTCCAGCGCGCGCGTTTCGATGCCCTGCTCCAGCGCGTGCGCCACGACCGTGGCTTCATCGTGGCCGCGCCGGAAATGCACGGCCAGATCAAGGCCGGCGTCGGACGGGCCGACTGTCACCTGCTCGCCCATGCGCGCCTCGATCGCGGCCAGCAGCGCCGCGCGCCGTTCGGCATACGCGTCGCGGGTACGCCGGATGTGACGGCCGAAATGACCGTCGGCCATGAAGTCGGCCAGCACCATCTGCGGCACGATGGCGGTGTGGCGGTCCATCACGGCCTTGGCGCGCACCACCGCTTCGACCAGCGCCGGCGGCGCCACGATGTACCCGAGGCGCAGGCCGGGGAACAGTACCTTCGACAAGGTGCCGACGTACAGCACGCAGCCGGCGCGGTCCAGGCTTTGCAGGGACGCCAGCGGCGGGCCGGTGTAGCGGTACTCGCTGTCGTAATCGTCCTCGATGATCCAGGCGCGTTTGGCGGTGGCCCAGCGCAGCAGCTCCAGGCGGCGCTGCAAACTCATGGTCACGCCGAGCGGCAGCTGGTGCGAGGGCGTGGCCAGCACCATTTTTGCGTCCGGATACTGTGCCATGCCGTAGGCGACATCCATGCCGTCTGCGTTCACGGGCACCGTGCACACATTCGCGCCGGCGGCGAACAGCGGCGCGCTGGCGCCCTGGTAGCCGGGCGACTCCACCCATACCTGGTCGCCGGGGTCGAGCAGCAGTTGCGACAGCAAAAACAGGCCCTGTTGCGAGCCGGAGGTGATGATCACCTGTTCCGGCGTGCAGGTCACGCCGCGCGAAGCGCGCAGGTAAACGCACAGCAGCTCGCGCAGCGGCGCGTAGCCGGCCGGGTCGCTGTAGCCCATGTGATGGTCGGGATGGCGCCAGCGCCGCCCCTCCAACCGGCTCCACACATCGAACGGAAACAGGTCGAGGGACGGCATGCTGACCCGGAATGGACGCAGTTTCCCCTGGTGGAAGCCGACGCTTTCCATGGCCGTGGCGTAGGCATCGCCGCGCGCGGACAGGGGGCGCATCGGGGCGTGCGTGGCTTCCGGCCCGGGCGCGGCCTGTGCCAGATGGTCGCTGATGAAGGTGCCCTTGCCGACGGCGCCATGGAGATAGCCCTCGGCGCTGAGCTGGTCGTAGGCGTTGAGGACCGTCTGGCGCGAGACCGCGAGCAGGCGCGCCAGTTCGCGCGTGGGCGGCAGCTGCATGCCGGCGCTGAGCGTGCCGCGCAGGATGGCTTCCTTGATCTGCGCGTAGAGCTGGCGGAACAAAGGGTCGGGCGTGCCGCGCGCGAGGGGCAAGGCGGCGAGGATATCGGTAACGAGCATGGCTATCCAGTAATTGGTCTTCATATAATCGCGTGAATTGGATATTTGAGCAAGCCAAACCGGCGCATAAGATAAGCGGATGGACACGTCGTGTCCAATCACCCTCCGGAGCCAAGCAAGATGCAGCAATTCGAAGCACAACTGGTCTGGCAGCGCGGTGCGCAGCCCTTCCTGGACAACCGCTACAGCCGCGCGCACGCGTGGTCGTTCGATGGCGGCCTGCGCGTACCCGCCTCGTCATCGCCGCTGTCCGTAGCGCTGCCGATGTCCGACCCGGCCGCCGTCGATCCGGAAGAAGCGCTGGTCGCGTCGGTATCGAGCTGCCACATGCTGTTCTTCCTCTCGCTGGCGGCGCGCGCCGGCCACGTGGTGGACGACTATCGCGACCATGCCCTCGGCACCATGGACCAAAACGCGGACGGCAAGATGGCGATGACAAAAATCGTGCTGCGTCCCGCGATCACCTTCGCCGACGGCACGCGCCCCGACGCCGCCCAACTCGACGCCCTTCACCACGCCGCCCACGCGCAGTGTTACATCGCCAACTCGATCAAGGCCGACGTGGTCATCGAAGGGAGTGCTTAATGTACGGACCTTCCGCCTTCGACGAAATCCGTCCATCGCTGCTGCACGGCCTGATCGACGCGCACCCGCTGGGCACCATCATCACGCACGGCGACGGCGGTTTGGACGCCAATCACATTCCGTTCGAGATCGATGCCGGCGATGAGAACGCGCCGTTCGGCATCCTGCGCGCCCACGTCGCCCGCGCCAATCCGCTCTGGCGCCATGAAGGCGAGACGCTGGTGGTGTTCCAGGGGCCGTCGGCCTACATCACGCCCGCGCTGTACGAAGACAAGAAGATCAACGGCAAAGTGGTCCCGACCTACAACTACGCCGTGGTGCACGCACATGGCACGCTGCGCGCCATCGAAGACCCGGCGTGGATACTCGCACTGCTCGGCCGCCTCACCGCGCGCCACGAAGCGGCGCAGGCGGCGCCATGGTCGCTGGAGGACGCACCGTCCGACTTCATCGACCGGCTGGTGACGATGATCGTCGGGATCGAAATTCCGGTCGAGCGCATGCACGGCAAATGGAAGGTGAGCCAGAACCGATCGCAGAACGACCAGCGCACGATCGAGTCGGCCATGGATGCGCCGATGGCGCAAGCGATGCAGCGACGCTCGGCCTAGCGCGGCGTCACTTTGTCGGAAGCGAGCACCAGGCGCCGTGTCTTGGCGCCTGCGGCAACCTGCACCTCGTCGATGTTGGTCACCAGCCGCGCCTCGCCGTCGGCCAGCGCCTGCTCAAGATGGTGAATCAGGCGCGAGAACACGCCGTCGTGCCGCGCCTCGGGCGTACTGTAGATGCCGGCCCAGGCATTGCGCCCCGAGCGCTTGACCAAGTACAGGCCCTGGTCGGCCAGCTCCACCACTTCGGACCACGACAACAGGCGCGGCTCTTCCGGCACGAACGGAAAGCACGCAAATCCGATCGAGCAGGTCTTGCGCAGCGTCGTCCCGTCGGGCAGCACGAAGTCGCGATTGGCAACCGCCTCGCGGATGCGCTCCGCCACCACTTTCGCGTCATCCCGATGGGTCGCGCGCGCCAGCACCAGGAATTCTTCGCCGCCCCAGCGAATCAGATAGTCGGACTCGCGGAACACTTCACGCAATCGCTCCTGCATCTGCACCAGCACCGCGTCGCCGGCGGCGTGACCATGCCGGTCATTGACTTCCTTGAAGTGATCCAGGTCGACCATGAAAAACACCAGGTCCTTGCCCGGCGCATTTTCGCGTTCCGGCGCGCTGTTGCGCAGCGGGTCGTCATAGCCGCGCAGGCTCATGACCACGTCGGCGTCGACATGCTGCAGGAAGAAGCGGCGGTTACGCAGTCCGGTCAGCTGGTCGGTCAGGCTCACCTCTTCCAGCGCCTTGTAGGCCTGTTCCAGTTCGACGTTCTTGTCCAGAAGCTGCGCCTGGGTCGCGCTCAGGGCCTTGAGGGTGGCCGCCACCTGCAGATAGGCGCCGGCGTTATCGAGGGCGATGGCGCCGTACGCGCACAGGGTGCGAAAAATCAGCCGCTCGCGTTCGCGGTAGGCGTTGGCCTGCAGCGACTGCACCGTCATCACGCCCAGCACCCGCTCGCCGATCAGCAGCGGCGCAAACAGCAGGCTCAGTGTCGGCAAGGTACCCGGGATCAGGTTCGGCATGTCGTCGCCGGCATTGAGGTCGAGCAGGATCTCGCGCCGCTCGCGCACGCAGCGCGCCGAATTGGCATGTTCGTCGGTGAGCGAATAGCGCGTGGCCGGCAGCGGCTTGCCCGCTTCCACGCCGAACGCGCAGCGCAGCGAGCTGCCGTCCGCGTCGATCAGGAAAATGGAAAAGTGGGTGGCGTCTAGCAGGCCGTGCACGTGGCGGTCGAGCGCGCGGAACACGGCGGCGGCGTCGAGATGGGTGGTGATCTCCTGCCCGATGGCCGACAGATGTTCGAGCGTGGCGCTGGTCTGCTGCAGTACCTCGGCGCGCTTGGCTTCGGCCGCGGCGAGCTGGCGGTGATGCTCGCCTTCGGTCTTGGCGCGCTCGGTCTGGTACTGCACCTGCATCGCGACGGCGCGGTTGGTCGCCTCCTGGCTGTGGGTCTTGTCGCGCGCGGCGCCTGCGCGCAGCGCGATCTCGTAGGCCTGGGGATAGTCGCCGACGCTGGCGTACTCGCGCGCCACCGCGTCGTACAGGTCGCCCGGCACGGTGTAGCCGTCGATGGTGGCCGCCACCGCCATGGCCTGCTTCAGGTAGTGCAGCGCGGGACTGGGCGCTTCCAGCGGCGCGGGATCGGCCAAGCGGTGGCGCGCGTGGATCTCGGCCAGCACCTTGAGCGCGGCGATCTGGTTGTAGGCGTCGCCGTGTTCGCGCGCCAGCGCCAGCGCCGCCGCGGCCTTGTCGAGCGCCTCGAGCGGGCGGTTCATGTGCGACAGCGCATGCGCCTGGCCGCGCCGCGCGCCGCTCTGGAAGTCGGCCTGGTGCAGCGCTTCGCCGCGCGCTTCCAGGCGCGCGAAGCTTGCCAGCGCCGCCGCATAGTCGCCGCCGTCGAGCGCAAGGTCGCCCTCGTATTCGAGCGCGATGGCGTAGGCGCGCGATCCGGACATGGGTGCGAGCGTGGCCAGCGCTTCGTGCAGCAGTTCCAGCGCCGCTTCGCGCTGGCCCAGCTGGCGCAGCGTTTCGGCGGTCTGCATCAGCGCCAGGCCAATGCTCATCGGCCAGCCGGTCGGACGCGCCAGATCCAGCCCGCGCTGCATCCATTCGAGGGCGGCGTGGTGCGCATTGAGGCTGGTGAAGGCATTGCCGATATTGGTGGCGACGTTGATCGCGCGCCGCACCTGGCCGGTGGCCAGCGCCGCCTCGAAAGTATTCATCAACAGGCCGATGGCGCGCCCGAAGTCGCTGGCCTGAAAAGCCGCGGTGCCGAGATAATCGTTGATCCATCCGGCGGCGGCCGGGTGCAGGCCTATTTCGGCCGGGTCGAAACGCTTGCCCCAGCGCTCATTGGCCGATTGCAGATTGCGGAACACCGCGAACAGGGCGGCGGCGGCGTCGATCACGTCGGCGCGCAGGCGGTCGCCGGCACGCCAGACGTCATGCGCGGCGCCCACCAGTTCGGCATCGCTGGCGGCGGCATTGCCGCGATCGACCTCGATCCAGGCGCGCAGCCAGCGCGCGTCGGCGCTGCCGATGGAATTGTCCTGGCGGTGGAATTCGGCCCAGGCGTCGTCCGCCAGCGCGCGCGCGGCGTCCAGATGGCCGGCCAGCCAGGCCGCTTCGCCATCGATCAGCTGGCAGCGCGCCTGTTCCAGGCGGCGTTCGGATTCGGGCAGCAGCATCAACAGCGGCGCGGCGTCGACCGACAGCGCGCGGGCGCGAGCCGGATCGCGCTGGCGCAAATGCCAGGCCAGCGCCAGCATCGGCTTCAGGCGCGCGACGCCGTACTGGGAAGAAAGCTCCTCTTCCAGCTGCGTCAGATCCTGGTCCACTGCAAACATTTCTAGCAATCGAAACCCCCGAATTTGCCGCCACACCGTCGATGGGACATGCCCTTTATTATTTCACAAACAGGCTACCAGAAGTCGGAAATGTTTCATATCAGCAACGAGACGGCCGCCGAAAAGCTCAGGAAAGACAACGCGGTCGACACCAGGATGATGCGCGCCACCCTGCCCGTGTCGGCGCCGAAGCGCTCGGTCAGCAGCGCCACGTTGCTGGCACTGGGCAGGCAGGCGACCAGCACCAGCGCAGTCAGGGCGGACGGATCGATGGGAATGCCCAGGCCGATGGCGGCATGGCCGATGGCGAGCAGCAGCAGCGGGTGGATCAGCAGCTTGATCAGGGCAATCGGGACAAAATCGGTCAGCGCGGTGGCGCCGCTGGCGTTCATCTGCGAGCGCGCCAGCACCGCACCGATGGTGAACAGGGCCACGGGCGAGGCGGCGTCGGCCAGCAGGCTGATGGTGTTCATCAGCGGCGCGGGCAATACCAGCCCCACGCCGGACGCCAGCGCGCCGAGCAGGATCGACCACGGCATGGGGTTGCGCAGCATGCCGGCCAGGGCGTTGCGCAGGGCCGCCGCGCTACTCTGCCCACCTGCCGGCCCGAGGCGCGACAGGGCGATGCACAGCGACGTCGTGATCACCAGATCGACCACCAGCGCCACGATCACCGGACCCGACGAGCGTGGCCCGAGCAGTGCCAGCAGCAGCGGCACACCCATGAAGCCGGTGTTGGGAAAGGCGGCGACCAGCGCCCCGAAGGCGCCATCGTTCCAGCCGGCGCGGCGCAACGTGACCAGCATGGCCAGGCCCACTGTCGCCAGCGCACACAGCAGGTAGACGCCGAACAGCCCGGCGTCGAGCAGCTGGGTCAGCGGCGTGGTCGAGCCGAAGCGGTACAGCAGGCACGGCAAGGCAAAATACAGGACAAAGCTGTTCAGGCCCGGAATGGCCAGTTGCGGCAGCATATGGCGCCGCACGGCAAGGTAGCCGCACAGGACCAATGCGAAAAACGGGAAGGTGATGGCGAGGATCGCGAGCATGAACGGTCATTGTAGCGTGACCGCTCAGCTCGCGCTCGCGACCCTCCCGCCGGCGCCATCGACAGCCCGGCGCCCAGGATTTGCCTGCCTTGCCTGCTGGCTACTGGCCGGATTTCTCCGTGGCCGTGCCCGAGCTTCCCTTGGCGTTGTTCTTGTTGCCGTGCAGTTCCTGTGCCGCATTCAGATGCTGGTCCACGGTTGGCGTCATGCGCGTCACCAGCGCCTTGATATCGGCATCCTTGGCGCGGCCCTGTGCCCTCGTCAGCATGCTGTGGGTTTTCTTGTGCTCGGCCACGCCCGCCTGCGCCATGTAGGCGCGGTCGAACGCATCGCCCGAGAGCGCGGCCAGCTTGTCGGCCTTGGCCTTGTGCGCGCGGTCCAGCGTGGATGGCAAGGTGATGCCCTTGGTCTGCGCCAGTTGCTGCACCTCGCTCAGCGCCTTGGTATGGTCGTCGATCATTTGCTGCGCATACTTCTTGATTTTGTCGTCCTGGCTCTTGCTCTGTGCGGTACGGGCCGCCTCGATTTCGGACATATTCGCCATGGCCAGGTCGGTGACAATCTTGCGGTCCGTGCTGCTCACGGTCGCGGCGCCACCGGTGCCGCTGGCGGTGCTGCCCTGGGTCGCGCTCTGACCGCTCGTACTCTGTGCGCCGGTCGTCCCGGTGCCGCTTTGCCCGGTGCCGCCCTGCGCCGTTCCGCTTTGCCCCGTGCCACTCTGTCCGGTCCCGCTTTGTCCGGTGCTGCCCTGACTGCCAGACTGCTGCGTTCCGCCCGTCTGGGCCTGAACCGCCAGCGCGGCGCACAGCACTGCTGCGAGGCCAGCGCCGCGCATTCGTTTTACTGGTTTCTTGTTGAGCATGTCGATCTCCTGATGAGGTTGGGATTGAAGCTCGCGCACGAGCACTTGTCACTTTTTGACAGCGCGCCGGCCCCGCAAGTTCACCTCAGCGTCGTCCGAATGTCGACGATGACGAACGGCATCCCCAAATGAAAACACCGCCGGCAAGCGGCGGTGCTGAACTGGCCGATACAAGATCAGCGCTGGTACATCCCGGCGTCAGGACAGCACCTGAACCGCATCGAACACGCGCGGCGCCGTCTCCAGCGCGAAGCGGGCGTTGGTGCCGCCCACGTCGGCCGGAAGGCGCGGCCGATCACTCAGGGACGCGCCAGCACTCATTTCAGGTCCGCGCACTTGAGCGCATCCTTCTCGAGCGCAGCTCCGCCGGCCACCTCGATATTGGCAAAGGCCGCGCTGAAAGCAGCGTCGCTGGCCACCGCGAACGGCGTTTCCACTTTGGCCAGGTCGGCGCCCTTGGCCGTGAAGCAGGCCAGCGGAATCCTGACGGTCTGCTTGGCCTTGCCCACCAGCCCCTTGAATACCGTCGTCAGGTCGAGCGCGGCGCCGTTCATCGACACCAATACCTTGCCGGCCGGCGCGCTGTTGACGATCGTATCGAACTGCAGCGCGCCATCCTTGCTGGCGAAGGCCGGCAGCGCCACCGCCCTGGCACCGTGCGCTTCGAGGCGCGCAGGGCCGCTCCAGGTCACGTTCTTGGCATCCTGCTGGGTGTTCACCTGCGAGGTCTCGATCTTCACGCCGGGCTGGGTGAACGCGTTGTTCAAATCGGCGCCGAGCGCGCTGCGCTTGTCGCCCACCACCACGTACAGCGGCCAGGTGGCGCGGTCCGACTGGTTAAATACCGGGTACAGATTGGTCACGCCGCAGCCGCCATCGGCGTACGTGGCGTCGAGCTGACCGACCTTTTGCTTACTGGCGTAGGTCAGGCCGTAACCGGTCTTGAACAGCGGCGCGTAATCGGCGTCGCCCACGTTCACGGTCGCCTGGCAGATCGACTTGGGCCACGAGAACGACAGCTTGCCCTTGAAACCATGCGCGCCCTTGAACAGCACATCGGCCACGCCCTTGCCTTCCGAGCCAGGCAGCCAGGCGGCGACAAAACTGTCGGACAAATTCATCAGGTCATTCGTGTACAGCGCGCGGCCCGACACCAGCACCGTCACCACCGGCTTGCCCTTGCCGGCGACGGCTTTGAGCACGGCCAGGTCTTCCGGATGGCGGCCGCTGTGGCGCAGGGTGCCGGATGGGCCGATGTCGCCGCCGAACTCCGCGTACGGCGTTTCGCCGATCACCGCCACCACGGTATCGAACGCTGCCACGTCGACGCCTTCGCCGGTGGCGCTGTAGGTCACGTTGGCGGCGCCGGCGGCGTCCTTGATGCCCGCCAGGATGGTTTCGCCGTTCGGGAAGTCGCTGTTCTTGTTATCGGTGCCCTGCCACGTCAGCGACCAGCCGCCCGTCTGCAGCGACAGGTCGTCGGCGCTTTTACCGACCACCAGGATCTTCTTGCCACGTGCGAGAGGCAGCGTGCCGCGGTCGTTCTTGAGCAGCACCAGCGATTCGCGCACCATCTGGCGCGCCAGTGCGCGCGCCTGCAGCGCTTCCGGCTTGCCGGCGTACTTGCCGGCCGACGGCTTTTGTCCGAACAGACCCGCGCGCAGCTTCACGCGCAGGATGCGGGTGACGGCATCGTCGATGCGCGCCATCGGAATCTCGCCCGCTTCCACCTGCTTGATGGTGTTGGCGATGAAGGCTTTCCAGTCGTTCGGCACCATCACCAGGTCGATGCCGGCGTTGATCGCCTGCGCGCAGCTGTCGTTGCGGCAGCCCTTCACCTGGCCGATGCCGTCCCAGTCGCTCACCACCAGGCCGTCGAAGCCCATTTTGGTCTTGAGGATATCGGTCAGCAGCTCGCGGCTGCCATGGACCTTGCCGTAGTCCTTGCCGGATGAGACATCGTCCCAGCTGTTAAACGACGCCATCACCGTCTGGGCGCCGGCTTGCAGGGCGCTGTAGTAGCCGGCGCCGTGGATGTTCATCATCTGTGCGGGAGTGGCCTTGGTGATGCCCTGGTCCTTGCCCTGGTCGGTGCCGCCGTCGCCCATGAAGTGCTTGGCCGTGGCGACCACGTTGGCGTCGTCGCGGAACTTGCCCTGCATGCCGCGCACGTATTCGGCGGCGTAGCTGTTCACCAGCGCCGGATCTTCCGAAAAGCTCTCGTAGGTGCGCCCCCAGCGGTCGTCGCGCGTGACCGCCAAGGTAGGCGCGAACACCCAGTTGATGCCGGTCGCGCGCACCGCCTTGCCGACCGCCTCGCCCATCTGCAGCGCGAGCTTCTTGTTGTGGGCCGCACCCAGGCCGATATTGTGCGGGAACAGGGTGGCGCCATACACATTGCTGTTGCCGTGCATGGCGTCGATGCCCCAGATGACCGGCACTTTCACTTTCATGTCGGTGCTCATCGATGCGTCGTAAAACCTGTCGGCCAGCGCAACCCAGTGGGCCGGGGTGGCGTACTTGTTCCCGTTCGGCCAGCTGCCGCCGCCATTCAAGACGGAGCCGATGTAGAACTCGCGCACCTGGTCCGGCGTGATGGCCTTGATTTCGGGCTGGGTCATCTGGCCGATCTTCTGCGCCAAGGTCATGCCGGCCACGATGCCGGCGACCTTGGCTTCGAGCGCGGCGTCGGCAGCGATGGCGCTGCGTAGGCGCGGCCACTCGGTCAGGGTTTGAGGAGCGGCGCCGGCGTGGCTGGCGTGCAGCAGCGCGACGGCTGCGATAAGACAGGAATTCTTGATCATGGTATCAGTGCGAAAAAGTGAAAATCCCCGCCGGTGAAAACCGCTGTCAGGGTCCGATCTGCTGCTGCCACAAGTTGGAAACGCTCCCAACCGAAGGGCAATAGTGCGACGATGAAGAAATTTTGTCAATCATAAGATTGCGTAAATCCACGTCATTTCGGCCACCATCACCGTCGTTCGCACCATCACCGTCGTTCACACCAACACCGTCGTTCCCGCGCAGGCGGGAACCCAAGTTCGTAGCGCAGCTACCGGCGACTCAATAAACTTGGGTTCCCGCCGAGTGCCGCCTTGGCGCGGGAAGTCGTTTCTGCCAATGGCAGGAACGACGGTAGTGGCGGTGGTTGTAGTGGCGGCGTGGAGGTTAAGCGGCGCAGCCGCCGCCCCCTACTCCGCGCGGCGCTTGGCCGGCTTGCCCAGGGAGGCGCGCACGGTCACGCTGATCGGGAAATCGCGCTCCACCGGATGCGCGCTGCCGTAGCAGCGGTTGAGCAGCGCATTGAGCCCGCTCAGGGTCACGTCGCGCCATGGAATGTGCACGGAGGTCAGGCGCGGCGCGGAGAACTGCGCACTCGGCGTATCGTCGTAACCGAGCACCGACACGTCGCCCGGCACCGACAGCCCCACGTCCTGGAAGTACGACAGCGCGCCGACCGCCATTTCGTCATTGGCGCAAAACAGCGCCGTGAACTTGTGGCCCGAGGCCACCAGCTCGGCCGCCGCGGCCCATCCGCCTTCGGGCGAAAAATCGCTCTCGGCCACCCACATTTTTTCGGTATTGATGCCGTTGCGCTCAAGCTCGCCCATGAAGCCGGCGATACGGTCGACGTTGTCGGGCGAGGTCGATGGCCCCGCGATCACGGCGATCTTGCGGTGCCGGTGCTCCAGCAGCGCGCGCGCCGCCGCGATGCCGCCCTCGGTATGGTCGGCCGAGAAGCACTGCTCGGCAATGCTGGCGAAGCAGTGGTTCAGCACCACCACGCGCGACTGCTTCGGTCCCAGCGCGGCGATGTCCTCGTCCGACAGGTGATTGGTCAGCAGAATCAGGCCATCGCAGCCGCGCTCCATCAAAAAATCGATGCCTTCGATGGCCTGGCGCCGCGCATCGCCCGAGCCGACCCCGAACGCCACCACCATGTGCAGGCCGGCGGCGCGCAGCGCGGTGTCGATCGACTGCAGGATCGGGGTGTAGAAGGTGCCCTTGAGGACGGGGATGTACACGCCGATCATCTGCGACGTCCCGGACAGCAGCGAGCGCGCCGCGTGCGACGGGCGGAAATCGAGTTCCGCGATGGCTTTTTTGACCCGTTCGAGCGTCGCGGGCGAGACCGAGCCCTTGCCGCTGACCACGCGCGACGCGGTTCCCAGGCCTACGCCGGCAAGGCGTGCTACGTCTTTGATATTGGCCACGACTTCCTTTGATCGGTCAGATTAGTAAATACAGCGGAAGCATACCGCAAACCGCGAATTATGCATGCCCGGCGCGTCCCTTTCCAGACAAAGTAGCGGCGCGCCGTTCACAGGCGCTGCTCGGTGGCCTTGTCGAACAGCGACACGCGCGCCGCGTCGACCGCGAAACGCACCGTCTCGCCCAGCGCGAACACGCGCGTGTCGTTGACGATGGCCGAGAGCTGCTGGCCGGCGGTGGCGATCCACACGATCTGGTGGTTGCCCATCGGTTCGACCAGCGCCACCGTGCCTTCGAGCGCGCCATCGTCGGCGATGCGGATATGCTCGGGACGAATCCCGAGGACCAGCGCCAGGCCGGCCGCCGCGCCGGCGGTGCCGCCTTCCAGGCGAAAGCCGTTGCCGGCAAAGCAGCCGTCGGCATCGATCGCGCCATCGATGAAGTTCATCGATGGCGAACCGAGAAAACCGGCCACGAACAGGTTCGCGGGACGCTCGTACACGTCCGCCGGCGCGCCGATCTGCTGGATTTTACCGGCCCGCATGACCACGATGCGGGTGGCCAGGGTCATCGCCTCGACCTGGTCGTGGGTCACGTAGATCATGGTCGAGCGCAGCGTCTGGTGCAGCAGCTTGAGTTCGCGCCGCAGTTCGGCGCGCAGCTTGGCGTCCAGGTTCGAGAGCGGTTCGTCGAACAGGAACACGCCCGCTTCGCGCACCAGCGCGCGCCCGATCGCCACGCGCTGGCGCTGACCGCCCGAGAGCTGCGCCGGTTTGCGCGACAGCAGGGGTTCGAGGTGCAGCATCCCGGCGGCACGTGCGATGCGGCGCGCAATCTCCGCCTTGGGCGTGCCGTTGATGCGCAGACCGAAGGACATGTTTTTCTCCACCGTCATGGTCGGATACAGCGCGTACGACTGGAACACCATGCCGATATGGCGCTCGCTCGGGTCGGCGAAGGTCATGTCCTCGCCGCCGATTTCCACCGTGCCGGCGCTGACTTCGATCAGCCCGGCGATGCTGTGCAACAGGGTCGATTTGCCGCAGCCGGAAGGCCCCAGCAGCACCAGGAATTCGCCCTCCTCCACCGCCAGGTCGAGGTCCTTGATAATCTCGTTGCCACCCAGGGTGATGCACAGCTTGCGGACACAGACATTCGACATTGATTACCCTTTTACCGCGCCGGCGGCGATTCCGCGCACGAACCAGCGCCCTGAAATGAAATAGATCGCCAGCGGCACCAGCGATGTGAGGATGGTGGCGGCCATGTTGACGTTGTACAGGCGCGTGCCGGTGGTGGTGTTGATCACGTTATTGAGCTGCACCGTCATCGGCGCGTTGTCGCGCCCCGCGAACACCAGTCCCAGGATGTAGTCGTTCCACACGCCGGTCACCTGCATGATCGCGGCCACCACGATGATCGGCAGCGACATCGGCAGCATCACGTGGATAAAGATGCGAAAGAAGCCACCGCCGTCGATGCGCGCGGCCTGGAACAATTCGTGCGGAATGGCCGCGTAGTAGTTCCGGAACAGCAGCGTCATGACCGGCATGGCGAAGATCATGTGCACCAGCACGATGCCCGCCAGGGACCCGAACAGGCCGAAGGTGGCCAGCACCCGCACCAGCGGATAGATCATCACCTGCAGCGGAATGAAGGCGCCCACCATCAGGATCCCGAAGAGCGTTGACGCGCCGCGCGGCTTCCAGAACGACAGCGCGTAGCCGTTCAGGGCACCGATCAGGATTGGCAAAATGGTGCTCGGCACGGTGATCGCCACCGAATTCCAGAAGCCGCCGCGGATGCCTTCGCACGAAGCGCCGGTGCAGGCGCCGCTCCAGGCGTCGCGCCAGGGTTCGAGCGTGATCTGCAGCGGCAGCGCGAAGATGTTCCCGAGCCGGATTTCCTCCATCGGCTTGACCGAGGTGACCAGCATCACGTACAGCGGCAGCAGGAAGAACAGCGCGGCGCTGATCAGGAAAGCGTAGATGCCGATGCGCGCCGGATTGAAGTAGGAACGGCGCTTCATGCGCGCCCCTTGCGGCTGCGCGCATAGGCGTACGGCGCCAGCATGGCCAGCACCGGCACCAGCAGCACCACCGCGCCGGCCGAAGCCAGGGCGATGTTGGCGCGGCCGAACAGGTGATCCATGATGAACTTGGCCGGCACTTCGCTGGCCGTGCCGGGACCGCCCTGGGTCATGGCGACGACCGCGTCGAACAGCTTGACCACGGCGGTCGAGAGCAGCAGCAGCACGGTGGCAATGGTCGGCCACATCATCGGCAGCACGATCGACAGGTACACGCGCCAGGTCGGAATGCCGTCGAGCCGCGCGGCCTTCCAGATTTCGCCGTCGATGCCGCGCAGGCCGGCCAGCATCATCGCCATCACCAGACCGGACGCCTGCCACACGGTGGCGATGACGACCGTGTAGATGACCATGTCCTGGTCGACGATCCAGTCGAACGAAAAGCCCGCAAACCCGAACTGGTGCGCCGCCTGCTCGATGCCGTTGCCGGGCGTAAGCATCCACTGCCACACCAGGCCCGTGGCCACGAACGACATCGCATACGGATATAAAAAGATCGTGCGCAGCACGCCTTCGCCGGTCACATTCTGGTCGATGAACACAGCCAGCAGAAAGCCGATCACCAGACAGGCGCCGATGAACAGCACGCCGTACAGCGCCAGGTTATGCAGCGACAGCAGCCAGCGTTCGTTCTCGAACAGGCGCGTGTACTGCGCCATGCCGACAAAGGTATCGGACGGGAAGCTGCGCGAGTTGGTCAGCGAAATCCTGAGCGACCAGAGGACCGTGCCGAGATAGCCGACGATCACCGTCAGCGCCATCGGCAGCAGCGCGGCAAAGGGAATGACCTGGCGCAGCGGGTGGCGGATGCGCATCGGTCAGCCTTTCAGGGCGGCGGCGATATTCTTCTGCGCCTTTTCGACCGGCATGGCAGTGTTCCAGTACGCGGTCAGCACATCGACCAGCGCACCGTTCTGGTCGGGCGTGAGGTACACCTCGCCGTTGCCGACGTGGCGCGTGCGGTCTTTCATCACCGCCAGCGCGGCCTGGGCGCAGGCGTCGAGCGCGGAGGCATCGAGGTCGGCGCGCACCGGCAGCGAACCTTTGATCCGGTTGAAGGCGGCCACCGTGGCCGGCGCCACCATCACGCCGGCCAGCAGCTTCTGGGCCTTGATGGTGTCGGCGTTGGCGCTCTTGGGGAAGATGAAAGCGTCACCCTGGATCAGGAACGGTGCCCGCGCGCCGAAGCCGGTGATGCAGCCGTATTGATTGCCGGCGGTGAGTCTGGCGGCATTCAATTCGCCCTTGACCCAGTCGCCCATGATCTGCACGCCGGCCTTGCCGTTCACCAGCAGCGCGGTGGCGTCGTTCCAGTTGCGCCCGGGCGAGCCCGGATCGACATAGGATTTGAGGCGCTTGAACGCCAGCAGCACCTGCCTGAACGGTTCGGACGCGATCGCGCGCGGGTCGCGGTCGCGAAATACGCTCAGGTACAGGTCCTTGCCGCCCACATTGGCCAGCACCGCCATGAACACGATATTCTCCTGCCACGACTGGCCGCCGTGCGCCAGCGCAATCAACCCGGCGGCTTTGAGCTTGTCGAGCGCGGCGAACAGTTCGTCCATCGTGGCCGGCTCTTTGGCAATGCCGGCTTTTTTGAAGGCAGCCTTGGAATACCAGATCCAGGTCGGCATGTGCACGTTCAGCGGCACCGCGTAGTAATGGCCCTTGACCTTGATGACGTCGCGGATCGGGGCCGGCAGGGTCGTGTCCCAGCGCTCTTTCGCGGCGATGTCATCGACGTGATTGAGCATGCCCTGTTCGACCAGGTCGAGGAACTGCATGGAGGCGTTGAACTGGGCGGCGGCGGGCGGATTGCCGCCGACGATGCGGTTGACCGCCACCGCGCGGGCCTGCTCGTTGCCGGCGACGGCAGTATCGATCCAGGCCCCGCCGGCGGCGCGGTAGGCGTCGGCGATGGTCTTGACGGCGGCCGATTCGCCGCCCGAGGTCCACCAGTGAATCACCTCCGCTTTTGGCCGTTCGGCTTGAGGTCCGACCGCGTGCGCCGTGGCGCAGCCAAGCGCCAGCGCTGCCGCCAGCGCCAGCTTGTGTGCTCTGTGCATCCTGTCTCCTTGTGTGCGGATCTGTGTCCGCTCGCCGGGGCAACGTCGGATTGGAAACGTTACCATCGCAAGCACACGAATATAACACCCATCGATTTTAGGTGTCAACGAGTTAACAGCGCGCGCCATGGCGTCGCCCGGGATGCGGTATGAACCATCGTGAAAAGATGGCGCGGCAGTCACCGGCGGCGGCGCTCGATGAGCGGCAGGATCAGGTACGGACGGTGAAAATCACCGCTATTTTGTTAACGTTTCACAACAGCCGGCCGGGAAAACCGGCCGGGCGCTAGCGGAATGTGGGTCCGGCGGAATGGATGATGTCGCGCCAGGACGAACGCACAGCCGGCGGCGTGCCCGGCACCATCTGCGGCACCGTGACCGTATCCTGCACAGCCTCGGCATCGCGCAAGGGCTGCGGCAGCGCCGGAGCGGCCGACTGCGCAAGCGCTGGCGGTACAGGTGCTGGCGCGGCGGCGGAGGCAGGTGCGGGAGCAGCTGCAGGCGCGGCCGCGGGAGCAGTGGCGGGCACGCGTACGGGCGGCGCTGCCGGGGTTGCCGGCAGCGTGGTGTAGGCCTCGTCGCTGACCCCGGAGCGCACCATGCCGCGCCGGTACGGGGTCGTGAGGACGCGTCCCGTCACATCGAGCGGCACGCCGCCTGAGGCCAGGTAAATTGCGGCTTGGTGAACCGATACGGTGTCCTTGAGAAGGATTGCCTTCTCCACCGTCGCGGCCATTGCATGATTCTTGCGTCGCTCTTCCATTGCTGCTCCCTTTCGGCAACAATATACAGCCCGATGGAATTCAGCGCAATCCTTGCCTCCGAGTTCCCCGGGTCAGCCGCGCGGCTTGGCCACCCACTGGCGCACGCTGTCGCGCTGCCACTGCGCCGCGGCGTAGGTCTTGAGGCGTTCCGGCACCGGGTCGCCGTTCAAAATCAGCCGGTTGAGCACCAGCGCCAGCTCGCTGTCGGCGATGCACCACTCGCCGAACAGGTGCTCGCCCGTCACCAGGCGCTCGGCGATGCCGATCAGGCGCTCGGCCGCGGCTTGCCCGGCCGCCGTCAGCGGCGTGGCCGTCGGCGCGCAAAACACCACTTCGGTGGTGCGCTCGGCGCGCAGGGCCATCAGGTCGCTGCGCAGCCAGGCCAGGACCTGGCGCGCGCGGGCGCGCTGCTCCAGCCCGGCCGGCAGCACCGCGCGCCAGGCCGGCGGCGGAAAGGCTTCTTCCAGATACTCGACGATGGAGCTCGACTCGGCCAGCACCAGCTCGCCATGCACCAACAGAGGAACGCGTCCGGTCAGGCCCAGGTCGCGAAAGCGCGCCTGATGCTGCTCGCCCTTCTCCAGGTCGACCGTGTGCAAGGTGAACGGCAATTGCTTCTCGGTCAGGGTCTGGAACACCGACATCGCCCACGGACTGGTGAAACGGCTATCGACGTACAGGATCAACTCTTGCATGATGGGCTCCGGTGGGCAAAAAGTAAGACAACGAGCCAACCATGTTATAGCAAAAGTTGCAAGATTGCTGCCGACCCCTCAGAAGTGGTAGGCCACGCGCACCATCGGCGTTTTGGCGCGGTAGCCCTGCCCGCCCGTGGTCGCCGACGTGTTGCCGAATTTATTGTTCCAATACTGGTATTCGAGGCCCACGCGGAAGGTGCGCTTCTTGTAGCCCATGGCCGCGCCGGCGTCGAACATGATCTGCATGTCGATGTTGGTTTCGGCGCCGGTGTCGGCCCCGGTTTCGCTCTTGCCCTTCGATGCGATGAGGTTGGCATAGCCCTCGAAGGCCCACAGCGTGCCGAGCGGGATGCCCCAGCTGGCCGTCAGCATCGGATGCAGGTCGTAGGTGTAGCGCCCGCGCACGTTGGAGATGGGCGGAAAGGCGCCGCTCGGCGCATTACTCTCGCGTCGCAGCAAGATGCTGGTCGACAGAAAGCCCGGCACATCCCACATCAGGGTCGGGCCGACCACCAGCATCCGCTTGCGCGAGTTGTAGCCGACATCGTTCTTGGCGTTCCAGTCGAAGCCGAGCGTCACGCCGGCCCCGCTCACCGGACCGAATTTGATGGGGGCGCCGCGCAGCTTGCCGATGTCGAGCGTGTGGCGGTACACCACGTAGGCTTCCTGGGCGCCGTCGGTCTGGTTCAGCGATGCCGGGTCCTTGCTGTCGGAAATGAGCATGTCGACATTGAAGAAATTGCTGCCGTACTGGTAGCCGCTGGCGTGCGTCAGCGCGAAAATGTGCTTGCCGACGTACTCGCGGTTGAACGGTTCGCGATAGCGCTCGCCGGTGCGCCAGCTGATCGCCGTGTCGCTCCATTCGGCCGCATGGGCGGCGCCGCCGGCCAGGCTGGCCGTGGCAAGGATGCAGGCCGCGGGCAGGCCGCGCAGGATGGTTGCGTTCATGATGCTCCCGTGGTTGAAAGTCGAAGACAAATGGACGGCATTCAGAATTCTTCCCAGTCGTCGCCCGCGGCCGGGGCGACGCTTTTGCCCGCCGGCTTGCCGCCGGGTTTGCTGGCCGGCTTGCCGGCCGCCCGTGGCGCCGGTGCGCGCGCCACGCTGCGGGTGGCGGGCACGTGCCGGGCCGGTGCGGCGCGCGCGGCCGGCGGCGTGGCGCTCTCGTCGAGCTTGAATACGCTGACCACGCTGGCCAGGTTGGCGGCCTGGTCCTGCAGCGACTTGGCCGCCGCGGCCGCTTCTTCCACCAGCGCCGCGTTCTGCTGGGTGGCGTCATCCATGGCGCTGATCGAATGGTTGATCTGGCCGATGCCCTGGCTCTGCTCGAAACTGGCGGCGGCGATTTCGCTCATCAGGTCGGCCACCTGCTGCACCGAGGTGACGATCTGGTGCATGGTCACGCCGGCTTCGTCGACCAGGCGGCTGCCGGCGTCGACCTTCTGCACCGAGTCGTCGATCAGGGTCTTGATTTCGCGCGCGGCACTGGCCGAGCGCTGCGCCAGGTTGCGCACTTCGCTGGCCACCACGGCAAAGCCGCGTCCCTGCTCGCCGGCACGGGCCGCTTCCACGGCCGCGTTCAGGGCCAGGATGTTGGTCTGGAAGGCGATGCCGTCGATGACGCCGATAATGTCGACGATCTTGCGCGAACTGTCGGTAATCGATCCCATCGTGCTGACCACCTGCCCCACCACTTCGCCACCCTTGACGGCATGGGTCGAGGCCGACACGACCAGCTGATTGGCCTGGCTGGCGTTCTCGGCGTTCTGCTTCACGGTCGAGGTCATCTGTTCCATGGCGGCGGCGGTTTCTTCCAGGCTCGATGCCTGCGCTTCGGTGCGCCCCGACAGGTCCATATTGCCGGCCGCAATTTCGCTCGATGCGGCGGCGATGGTTTCGGTGCTGCCGCGCACCTGGCTGATGGTCAGGTTGAGCGAGGAGACGAAGCGGTTGAAGGCTGCCGCCAGTTCGCCCACCTCGTCGCTGCTTTCGACCGGCATGCGGCGGGTCAGGTCGCCATTGCCGCCGGCGATGTCGCTCAGCATGTGGGCGGCGCGCGCTACCGGGCCGGCGATCGCGCGGCTGATCAGGAAAATCCCGAACAGGCCGATGCCGCCGCCGATCAGCGCCGCCACCAGGGCCGAGACGGTGGCGTCGCGCGCCACATTGCCCAGCACTTCGGCTTCCGGCACTTCGGCCACCACATACATGTTCAGGTCCGCCACGAAGGACGACACCACCATCCGCCGCGCTGCCCCGAGGTCGGTTTCGGCGTGGGTGAATTTGGCGCCGCTCAGCAGCGTTTTGCTCAGCGCTTCATCGTAGCCCGGCAAATCCTTGAGGTAATGCTTGCCGTCGGCCAGCGCCGGGTCGCGGTGCACCAGCACCAGGCCATTGGCGCGCACCAGCGACACGAAGCCGGACTGGCCGATGCGGTAGGCGCGGATGGTATCGGCCAGGGAGGTCACCGACAGGCCCAGGCCGGCCACGCCGAGCTTGCCGCCGGCGGCCTCGGCACGGGTATTAATGAACAGCATGAATTCGTTGGACCCGACTTCCTTGTCCAGGTCCAGGGTGTAGGGCTTGCCGCTGGCCAGGAAACCGTAGAACCACTGATCGGTGCCGGCGGCCTTGGCCAGGGTGCGGCTCAGGCCCTGGTCGGTCATGTATTTGCCGGTCGACTCGGAAATCCAGAACACGGTGGCGGCCTTGTTCCTGGCCTTGATCTGGCCGGCGTAGGCTTTCCAGGCTTCCATGCCGGTGTCCGGCAAACCCTCCGCCTCCCACGCCTGCACGTAGCTATTGTTGGCCAGCGCCAGCGAGGTCGCCAGCGGAACGGCGATCTGGCGCAGCACGTCGTTGCGGATCTCGCCGATCACCGATGGCAGTTCCTGCTCGACCACCCGTTCGCGGATGCCGCGCCCGGTCATGATGATGCTCAGAGTGGAAGAGATCGCAACGAACAGCAGCAAACAGGCTGCCATGCTCAACATCAATTTCTTTTGGATCGAGAGGTGGCGTAACAGCGTCAAGGCGGTGTCCTTTCGGTGACGGGGAGTCACACAGTAGGACCATATTCCTTTCTAGCTTGCGTCAGGTCAAGACCAAACGTACTGGAGCGTGCTATCGCCCTCCCGAAGTGTTGCGTGCCTGTCGTAAGCTGGACAAACACGCAAGCTTTCAGCCGGCGCCGAGGTAGATGAATTTGAACAGGAAGGCCCCGGCGATCACCCACACCGCCGCCCTGACCTCGCGCGCGCGCCCGGTCATCAGCTTGAGCACGGCGTAGGAGATGAAACCGAAAGCCACCCCCATCGCGATCGAATAGGTAAACGGCATCGTCAGCGCGGCGATCGCGGCCGGCACGCTCTCGGTGGTGTCGTTCCAGTCGATCTCGCCCAGTTCGCGCAGCATCAGGCACGCCACGTACAGCAGCGCCGGAGCGGTGGCGTAGGCCGGCACCACCGACGCCAGCGGCGAGAGGAACAGGCAGCCGAGGAACAGGATCGCCACCGCCACCGCGGTCAGGCCGGTGCGCCCGCCGGCCTGGACCCCGGCCGCGCTTTCGATGTAGGCCGTGGTGCTCGACGTGCCCAGGGTGGCGCCGGCCACGATGGCGCAGCTGTCGGCCATCAGGGCCTTGTTCAGGCGCGCCATCTTGCCGTTGACCAGCAGCCCGGCGCGGCTGGCCACGCCCATCAGGGTGCCGGTGGCGTCGAACAGTTCCACCAGGAAGAACACCAGCACCACGTTGAGGATACCGACCGACAGCGCACCCATGATGTCGAGCTTGAACAGGGTCGGCGCGAGCGATGGCGGGGCCGACACCAGGCCCATGAATTTGTTACCCGCGAAGAAAAAGCTGAGCACGGTGACCAGCAGGATGCCGATCAGGATCGCCCCTTTGACCTTGAGCTTGTCGAGCGCGACGATGACGAAAAAGCCGGTGATTCCCAACAGGGCGGGCGCGGCGTGCAGGTCGCCCACGCCGAGCAGGGTGGCCTCGTTGCCCACCACGATGCCGGCATTGCGCAGCGCGATCAGGCCGAGGAACAGGCCGATCCCCACCGTGATGGCAACCCGGATCGAATGCGGAATGCCGTTGACGATGATTTCGCGCAGGCGAAACAGGCTCACCAGTAAAAACAGGCAGCCGGAAATGAAGACCGCGCCCAGCGCCACCTCCCACGACAAGCCCATCTGCTTGACCACGACGTAGGCGAAGTAGGCATTCAAGCCCATCCCGGGCGCGAGCGCGATCGGATAATTGGCGTACAAGCCCATGATCAGGCTGCCAAGGGCGGCGGCCAGGCAGGTGGCGACGAACACGGCATCCTTGGGCATGCCGGCGTCGCCGAGGATCGAGGGGTTGACGAAAATGATGTAGGCCATCGTCAGGAAAGTGGTCAGCCCGGCCAGCAGCTCGGTGCGGACATCGGTTCCGTTTTCCTTGAGTTTGAAATGGTTTTCAAGTAACGACAAGATGGTCTCTCCTGGTGAATATGCATGATGAATGGAAACAGCCGAGGTGCCGTCTGCGACCGTATCCTACCTGCTCGCCGCTGAATCGCATGAGTTGTGCATAACCGCTATCTATTCCGGCATATGGCTGGCGCAAATACAACAGTTAACTGTTGCAGTACCGCAAATTTGCCTTAAACTAAAGCGCCCTTGCCAGAAACCCTATCAGTTTGCTTAACATCAGCAGTTTGCCTCTCACCGACCAGAAGGAAAAGGACTACGCATGAAACTAAGCCATATCGCATTCGCAGCGGTCACGCTGTGCCTCGGCAGCGCCACGTTTGCGGCCGAGACCATCAAGATCGGCGCCATGCTGCCGCTGACGGGCGGTTCCGCGCCGCTCGGTCTGGCGGTGCGCGACGGCCAGCGTCTGGCGGTCGCGCAGATCAATGCCCGTGGCGGCGTGATGGGACGCAATCTGGAACTGGTCGAGGTCAACGACGAAAGCAAGCCGGAAAACGCGGCGGCAAACATGAAAGCCCTGCTGTCCAAGGGCGTGGTGGCCTGCTCCTGCGGCGTGAACACGGGCGTGGTGCTGGCCTACCAGCCGGTGATGCAGGCGGCCAAGCTGCCCAACGTGGTCCCGGCATCGGCCGGCACCAAGCTGACCAAGGCTTTCGCCAACGCGCCTGAAGGCAACTACACCTTCCGCGTGCAGGCGTCCGATACGCTGCAGGCGCAGATGATGGTCGACTATGCGATCAAGAAGGGCTACAAGAAAATCGCGCTGCTGCACGACACCACGCCGTACGGCACGGGCGGGCACGACGACATGGTCAAGCAGCTGCTCACGCACGACGTCAAGGCGGTCGCGGTGGGCAGCTTCAAGCTCGGCGACACCGATATGTCGGCCCAGCTGGCCAAGGCCAGGGAAGCCGGCGCGCAAGTGCTGCTGCTGTACGGCATCGGCACCGAACAGGGCCATGTTGCCGCCACCGGCGCCAAGCTGGGGATGCACCTGCCGATCATCGGATCGTGGACCAACGCCACCGAATCGTTCCTCAACGTGGCTGGCGCCCACGCCGAAGGGGCGATCTCGCCGCAAACCTTCGTCGAAGGCGCCAGTTCAGCGGCGGGACGCGAATTCGAGGGCGCCTACCGCGCCGCATACAAGCGCCCGCGCATGAACAATCCTACCGCCGTGGCCGGCGGGCACGACTCGATCCTGCTGCTGGCCGCCGCCATCCGCCAGGCCAACAGCACCGACGGCACCAAGATCAAGGCCGCGCTGGAAAGGCTGAGCCTGCCGGTGCCGGGCGCGATCGCGACCTATAACAAGCCGTTCTCGGAAGACGACCACGAAGGCATCAACCTGAGCAGCGCCCTGATGGCGATCTGGAAAAAAGGGGCGGTGGTACGCGCCCCGCTGTAAGCGCTCAGCCGCTCAGGACGCGGGCCTGGCCAGTTGCGCCAGCGCCTGCGCGTCGCCGTTGAAAAGATCGAGGTCGACCGCGCCGGCAATGCCGTCGAGCTTGCCGGTTTGCGAGTGCTGCCAGATCGCGTAGCCGGTCACGCCTTGCGGCAAGACCGGCGCGGCGGCGCTGGTGTACTCGGCGATCCACAGCGGATACGCGGCCAGCGCCGCGCAGCCGGCCAGGTTGCTGTTCCAGAAGCCGCGCGAGGAATAGATCAGCGGCGTGCACGACAAGCTCTCGCGCACCTGCGTCAGCCAGGCCAGCGCACAGCGATCGATGGCCGTTGCCTGCATGCCGCAGGCCTTCTCAACGTCGAGCATGGGCGGCAGGTCGCCGGCCTGCGGGGTCCCCAGCAGGCTCAGGAAATGGCGCGCCTGCGCCGTCCCATCCGCGTCCGCATGCAGGAAGTGATAAGCACCGCGCGCGATGCCGGCCGCGCGCATGGCCGCATAGTTGGCGCTGAAAAAGGGATCGCTGACGCTGTTGCCTTCGCTGGCCTTGGCGTAGGCAAACACGACCTCCTGTTGCGCGACTTTGGCCCAGTCGATCGTGCCCTGGAAATGCGAGACGTCGATCCCCTTCAAGAACGTATTGCTCATGGTGCGTTTCCTTCCTGCGGCCGCGAGCGGCCCGCTTGGTGAGATGGCTTGAACAGTCCAGGGTACGGCAGGCACTATCGGCCAAGTGATGCTTTCCTCTCGCGTCGAGCCTGCCAGCCAGATTAGCATGTCCGGCACTGGCGCAAGCTTGTACGTCAAGAGCGCGCGAGCGCGGACAACACAAACATTGAGCTAGCTCAAGCTCAACACCGAAGGTCCCAACGAAGCGCCGGCGCCGCCCTCTTACATGGAGCGCCACCGCCAACCGGACCTCCAGCATGCCCGGAACCACGCCCATACCCCTCGTCGAGCCTGCAAAACCCGCGGCCGCTGCGGCGCCGCGCGCGGTCATCGGCCCCGCTGAAGCCATTGCGCTCACGGTCGGCGTGGTCGTCGGCACCGGCATCTTCAAGGCCCCGGCCCTGGTGGCCGGCATGACCGGTTCGGCCCCGTGGATGTTCGCCGCCTGGGCCCGGGGCGGACTCATGTCGCTGATCGGAGCGCTCTGGGCATGGCGGGCATGGGCCGCTCGGAAGCGCTCGCCGCCGACCTGCTGCATGCCGCCCTCGGCCGCGCTGGCGCCGCGATGATTTCGCTGATCGTCGCCATCGCCGCGCTGACCTCGATCAACGCCACCATCATCGTCGGCGCGCGCTCGATCTACGCGGCCGGGCGCGCCTGGGGGTGTGGGACGAGCGGCGCGGCACGCCCGCCAATGCCCTGCGCATCCAGTGCGCGGCGGCGCTGCTGCTGGTGCTGGCCGGTGCGTGGACCGGCAGCGGCTTCAAGGCCATGGTCGAATTCAGCGCCCCCGTGTTCCGGCTGTTCTTCCTGCTCGCCGGGCTATCGCTGTTCGTGCTGCGGGTGCGCGAGCCGCATGTGGCGCGGCCGTTCAAGGTGCCGCTGTTCCCGCTGCTGCCGCTGCTGTTTTGCGCGATGTGCGCCTACATGCTGTGGGCCAGTTTGTCGTACGTCTACAACCAGTCGCTGGGCGGCTGCCTGCTGCTGCCGTTGCTGCGCCGGCCCGGCAGCGCGCCGACACCCTGATCTTCCATCCTCAATCACAAGGAGTTCACCATGCACCTGTTCCGATGCAACAAGCAATTCCCGAACGCGGCCTGGTTCGCCGCCGGCATGCTGCTGTTCATGCTGTTGGCCGGCATGAGTCCCATGGCAGCGGCCCAGCGGCCCGCGCTCGATGTGCCGTATGTGCCGACGCCGCAAGCCGTGGTCGACCGCATGCTGGTCCTCGCCAGGGTTGGCAAGGGCGACATCCTGTATGACCTCGGCAGTGGCGATGGACGCATCGTCATCACCGCCGCCAAACGCTACGGCGCAAAAGGCGTCGGCATCGACCTCGATCCGGCCCGCATCAGGGAGGCGCGCGACAATGCCAGCAAGGCCGGGGTTGGCCAGCAGGTGCAATTCATCGCCGGCAACCTGTTCAAGACCGACTTGTCGGACGCGGATGTCGTCACGCTGTACCTGCTCAGCAGCGTCAACCGCGACCTGCGTCCACAACTGTGGCGCCAGTTAAAAGTCGGCACGCGCGTGGTCTCGCATGCGTTCGACATGGGGAGCGAATGGCCGCCCGAGAAAACCGAGCGCGTCGACGGCAGCACCATCTACGTCTGGACCATCTGCGATGCCCACAAGCGCGCGGCCGCCGGCCAGGCAGCGGCGCCCGTGCGCAGCCGGCCGTAAAGCTCAGTTGCGCGGCAGTTGCGCGGGGTTGACGATCTCGTGGCGCAGCTGTTCCAGGCGGCGGATCTTTTCTTCCACCCTGGCGATCTGCGCCGCCGGAATGCCGGCCGCACGGGCGCGCTCGACATCGGCCTGCAAGCGCGGCACTTCAAGCTCGGCGGCGTTGGCGAAGGCGGCAATGACGCGCGCATCCTGGCCCGCCTGGTAGGCCTGGTACGCCCGCGGATCGGCCAGCTGGGCGGCGGTCGGGCCTGCGCCGGCCGCCGTTGGCGGGGCCAGTGGCGGCGTGCGCGCGTCGCCGTGCCGGCGCGCATCGGCCATGCTTTCCGCTGCGGGCACGGGCGCGGGCACGGGCATGGCGCGCGGCACCTCGCCGAACCATCCCGCTCCCGCGGCCTGGGCGGCCCGCGCTGCCTGTGGCGGGGCAGCGACGGACGGCACGGCCGCACGATCGTTCAGCGGCGCGGCCGGCGCCGTGGCGGCCTGCGGGCGCGCCAGCCAGGATGCGCCGGCGGCCACCACCAGCGCGGCGATCAGGGCGCCGGCCTTCATGCCGGCCCCGCCGACGCCGTGCCGGCCGCTGTGATGTCGATGCGCGCCTTGCGCAGCAATTGCGCGCGCAGCGCCGCCAGCTGCGCCGCCGCCATCTCGCGCGCCAGCGCCCGGCTGGCCACGTAGCGCACCGATTCGGAATTGGCCTCCTGGTAGCCCAGCACGCGCTGCTCGACCAGCACAATTTCCCATGGCGCCTGTGCATCCGGTGGGGCCGGGGTGCGCACCGGCACCGAGGCCTTGCCTTCGGCCTGGGCGAATACCAGTTGCGCCAGCCAGCCCGGGCGGCCTTCGTGGCGAACCCAGCCGAGCGCGCCGCCGGCCGCGGCGCTCGGTGCGACCGAATGGCGCCGCGCCAGAGTGGCGAAATCGGCGCCTGCGGCCAGCGCGGCCGACACTGTCCGCGCCGTCGCTTCGTCAGGCAGGCGGATATGGCGCGCCCGCACCCGTTCGATGCGCACGAAGTCCTCGCGGTGGCGCTGGTACCAGTCGCGCACCTGGGCCGGGCTGACCTGGCTGGCAAGCTGGTCGAGCAGGCGGCTGCCGGCATGCTGGTCGTCGCCCATGCCGTGCAGGCGCAGCATGGCTTGCACATCGCCCTGGTCGGCCAGCACCCGGCGCAGGTCGGCCACGGCGTCGGTGCCGAAACGGCGCCGGCTCCAGTCCAGCACGTACCTCGCCGCCACCTGCACCCTGGCTTGCCGCTGCATGAAGTTGCGTTCGCGCGCGAACAGCGCGACCCTGCCCTGCACGTTCTGGCGCCGGTACACGTCACCCAAGGTGATGCTGCCATCGCCGCCATGCGGCAGCGCGAAACGCAGCAGCACCAGCTTGTCCGCCTGCGCCAGTTGCGCGGTATCGAGATTGAGATCGAGCTGCAGCACGCCGGGCTTGCCGAATACGCCGTCGAGCGCGGCCTCGCTCACCGCTTGCGGGTGCAGCAGGCTGTCCAGGCCGGCACCGGGCAGCCTGCGCAGGTCCTGCTCCATCTCCGCGCCGTACAAGGTACGCAGGGTGCTCACCAGCTGGTCGTCGATAGCGACATCGCGCGCGAAGCCGACCCGCTGGCCGGTCGACAGAACCGCCTCGCCGAAGCGCTTGCGCGCCGCGTCGGCCAGCAGGCGGTTGGCGATCAGCGCGTCGAGCGTGGCGCCGCGCCTGGCGGCCGGGTCGGCGGCGCGCGCGATGCGCCAGCTGGTCTCGACGCTGAACGCGAGCAGCGGCGCGCCGTCGATGCGCGCGGCGGCCGTGCCCTGGCCACCCTGGCCGTTCGCCGCCGCGCCCGGCCAGGCGCAGGCCAGCCAGACGGCGCCGGCCAGCGCGCGCAAGGTGCGTGCCGGGTTCAAATCGCCAGGCGCTCGGCGGCGCGGTTGAGCACGTGCACGACCATCGCGATCGAATGCGGCACCATGGCGCGCGCCACCGCGCGGCGGTCGGCATGGTCGGTTGAGGACAGCACGATGCCGCCGTTGGCATAGGAATAGCTGCCGCCCTGGGTCAGCAGCGCGCGGATATCGGTGGCGCCGGGCGCCAGCGGCGTAAAGCTGGCCAGGGCGCTGCGCACCAGCGCGGCATCGTTCAACTGCTCGCGCTCGTAATAGTCGCCGACCCACTGCTCCCAGCCCGAATGGCCATTGCCCGAGGTGCCCCAGGTGTGGTGCGGCTGGACCACGTCGGTCGTGTGCAGCACGAAGCCGAGCGACTGCGCGGTCGGACGCGCCAGGAATTGCTGCCACCAGTACTGGCCGAGATTGTCGATCGGCTGGAACGGCATGGTTTCAAAATCGGCGTACTGCTTGCTGGTGGAGGTGCCGCCGAAGCGGTAGTTGGCCTCGGTCACGCCGAAGCTGTTGTACTTGCTGCTGTCGCCGAACCAGCCTTTGAGACCGCCGGCGCCATCGTCGAGATAGTCGCCCACCAGCCAGCCGGCGGCCAGCTTGTCGATATCGCCGCGATTGCTCAGCTTGGCGTAGTTGTAGCCGCCGAAGGCGTTGCCGTGCACATCGCGCCCGCCGCTGTGGTTCTGGAAGTGCCAGTACGAAGTGTAGTTGGCCAGCGAGGAGCCCAGGCCCCACACCGGCGCCATCTGGCAGCTGCCGGTGGTGGCGCCGCACAGGTAGGTGTCGGCGAAGTCGTCGACGTCGTAGGCGCCCTGGCCCACTGCCTGGGCGAACTGCTCCATCGTGTAGCCGGCCTTGGCGACGCCGGCGGCCAGTTTGGCGTAGTTGGTGGTGGACGGGTTGTTCTTCATGAAGGTGATCGCATCGAGCACGATGCGGCGGTGCGTTTCTTGTTGCCATGCCTTGGCAGGTGCGCTGGCAAACAGGGCCAGCGCGAGGCTGGTGGCGAGCAGTCCGGGTTTCATCGTTACTCCAGGTTGACTCCACGGATGCGACGACCGCGTGGATGATTCGCGAAGGAAGAAATGTGAAAATGTAACGATGAAATGTGACGATGCGATGACTGTGGCGGGACAGGCTCATGCGTATTTTTTCAGTTGACAGGCAGGTGAAAGGCAGGTTGTTGGTGAACTGTGGCGTTCACGTGCGCGACAATGGATTGTTCGCGCCTGTACACCGGTCATGACGACACGGACCGGATCCCGCGCCAGAAGAAGGGAGCAGGCGACACGAAGCCGGATGTCATGCCGGCGGCAATAATGATTGAGGTGTCTAGGTGGACGCCGCACCGTCGTCGAACACCGCCTGCAAGCTGCCCGCGTTGAGGCTGCGCCGGAACCACTGTTCAAGCTCAGCCTGGGTTGCCTGGCCGATGCGCTGCGTTGCCGAAGCCGGCAAATCGCCGAACCTGTTGCGTAACAGGCTGTCCAGCACTGCGCGCAATGCAATGACTTGCCCTTCCGCCTTACCTTCCGCCTTACCTTCCGCCTTACCTTCGGCCTTACCTTTCGCCATGCCTTCGGCGCTCCCCTTTTGAAAGCCGAGCTCCTCGAACTCCTCGGCCCAGGTGTCCAGCTTACCTTTCATGTCAGCACCCTCCTCCACACTGTCAACCACCAACAACGCCCGTTCGCTGGCTCCGCGCGCCAGCAGAGCGTTGATCCACACCTGAACCGAGCGCCGCAAGCTGGCCTGGGGCGCATCCGCAAACCACGTCGCCAGGGCAGGCAGGACTTGGTGTAAGACATCGGGACCGGCTGAAAGTTCAAGCCGAAACAGCAGCGCCAGCAAGCTGGCATTCGCTTCCAGCGCCGTTCTATCCAGGCGCTGCTGGTCGATCAGCACGTAGCGCTGGGATGGCTGGAACGCCGCCAGCTCGGCGGGCGCTTGCATGAGGAGCCCGGCCAGCTCCATGCTGGCGCTCCAGTGCGGCAAGCCGTTGTAGAACACCAGCGGCAGCACCGGCGGCAACAGCAAGCCTGGCGACAATTGGTGGCCCTTCACCAGGTCCTGGTACAGCAAGCCAATGTAGGTCTGCATGCGCAGCGCCATCCAGCGGTCGACGCCGGACTGGCATTCGAGCAGGATGTACACGTACAAACACTGTTCGCCGACCCGCACGCGCCAGACGATATCGTCCTGACGCGCCGACAGGCGCTCGCTCACATACGCCGGATTGACGCGCTCGAAGGCCGACAGCGCAACGTCATCGAGCAGCCTGAAGGAAGTAAAGTCCGTGATCAGTTCGCGCACCAGTTCCGGGTGGGCGAACAGCGAGCGGTATCCGAGGTCGTGAGGGGCGGGCATGGGGCATTGTAGCGAGCGCCCCTGCCCTGCCTTTGCGCTGCCTCAGGCGCGCGCGGCGAACGATTTCAACATGCGTCGCATCTTCCGATGTGCCAGCGTCATGCCGGATGGAGCGAGACTGCCACTTCCAGCGCGACCCTGGAATAATTGACGCCGCCGTCAGGCGCCGGCTGGTGCTTCAGCTCGTCGAGCGCATACAGGATATCGGCGCGATGGCCGACCTGGAACAGCGCGAGATCGGCGCGCCTATTCACGTAAATCGCCTCGCCCCGGACCACGCCTTCCGGCGTCACCAGGTCGATTGTATTGTTCACCGTCTCATTCTGCCCGCTGATGTACACCCGGCTGATCACGCCCGACACCAGCCGGCGCGGCATCTTGCCCTGCTCGATGTGATCCCACCATTGCTGCGATGCGAACAAACCGAAGCGGCCGCGCAATCCCATGCCGGGCCGGGACTCGTCGAGCGTCAGCGCCTGGGCCAGCTCGATGCGTTTAGGATCGTGCCTGAGTGCTTCTTTCAGCTCGAATACCAGTTTCATCGGTACCCGGCCTGGTCTGATCGTCATAGCACCGGCATCATCCTGTGTGGTCGTGTGGCTGGGGGATGTCATGACGGGCCGGCGTCCCGGTCAGGGAAAGCTTCACGCATTATTTGTCGCCATATATCCTCACCCTCTTTGCGCCACCAATATGGCAGATCCGCCGCAGGCTGCACCTCGTCGTAAATCGCCACCAGTCCGAGCAGCTCGATCGGATTATCTCCCATGAAGCGAAAACCATCTTTCTCGGCAATCCACAGCGCATCGGTCGGATAACAACCCTCGCCATCCATCTCGCCTTGCACATGCATCTTGAAACCGCGATCGCGCAAAATCAGCAAGCAGGTGTTATAAACGTTGAAGTGACTGCCCAAGCCCATCGCCTTCTCCCTCTCTCAACGTGGCGATCGCCAAACGTGCCTTCCTGGTTAGCGGCAGCCATCCCGCCCGCGGGTCTGTCGATCTACGTGGCGATGCGATCTTCGAACAGCATGAACTGGTTCTGCGAAGGATCTTCAACCAGAAAGCTTTTTCCACCGGGCCATTCAAATACAGCAAGCTTGCCGTCATGATCGGGCACGAGGCGGGCGCCGCTGCTGAACACGGTCTGTTGCAGGCGTTGAAACTCGGCGTCGCAGTTTTCCACGCTCATGCCGAATAGCGGCGAACCCGAGGTTTTGTGCGCGCGCTCGCTGATCTGCAGGCAGACGTTGGGATTGTTAATCGCTCGCAGCAGAAAGTCGTTCATGCCATAGTCCGCGGCAATCTCGAACATACCAAGTTCTTCCACATAAAACTTGATGGCGAGCGGCGCCGACGCGACCTTCAGAAAAATATCCGTTCTCATTTCATCCTTCACAACGATCAGCTTGACGACGACATCGCAGCAACGACACCTCGGCAACGACACCTCAGCAACGACATACCCGGGCACGCATCTCGGCAACGGTCTCGCCGTTTCCGAATTTTTTCAAGGTGGTTTTCGCGGCCTTCGCTTCCGCCAGGGCTTCCTGTTCGGCCAAATAGAAGCGGCTCGGCGTCGCCCGCCCGTCCGGCCCGATATCGACCACTTTATATCCTTGCCGGATTTTCTCCGCCAGCCACTCCTTATTCCACTGCACCGTCTTTTCGAAGTCGCTCGCGGCCATCCCCGGAGTGAGTCTACCGCCCCGCCATTGATTTTTGGGAAACATCATGCTTTCCGCGGCGTAGCCCTGCTGTTTCAGCAGGCGCGCAGCCTCGTCGACGGCTCCCTGGCCTTCGCCGATGACCACGATCGGTGTGCCCGATAAACCCGCGGGATCGATCCAGCTTACCGGATTGGGCGCATATTGGTAGGTATTGAAACCACCCGCCAGCCCGATCGGATCCTGCGACACGAAACGGCCGATGTCCGGATCGTAATAGCGGAAGCGGTTGTAGTGCAGCCCCGTTTCCGCTTCGTGGTATTGCCCCTGAAACCGGATCGGCTGCAGCTGCTCCAGCGCCCCGGACACGGTATCGGCGAGCGGCGCGGCCATGTTCACGGTCAGCACGTTGCCCCACGCCCGGTAACTTCCCGACCAGCTCAGGCTGCCGCCGGCATCGGTCAATTCGCGCGGCGTGCCGAGATGGTCGGTGTGCAGATAATGGAGCCTGCCGCGCAAGGATGGTTCCTGCGGCCCGGTGCCGCCGACGCTGTCATACTGTGCCAGCGGAACGAAGGACGCCGGTTCGTAAAGATAGGTACGCGTATGGCTGGCGCGTGTCTCGCACAGCAAGCGGTTGCCGTCCCAGGTGAAGCGGGTGACGCCAAAGCTGTCGCGCTTGGCGATCCTGCGGCCGAACGGATCGTAGACATACTTCACCGTCTGCACCGTCGGTGCCGCGGCGCCGGCGTTGCGCATAACCACCGCCTTGACCAGCTGATGCGCCGCATTCCATTCGAAGCGCATGCGCGTATGGCGCCCCACCAGCTTCTCGCTCAGGTTGCCATGGGCGTCGTAGTCGTAGCGCTTGTCCTCGAACACGCGTACCCGGTTGCCCTCGATGCGGCCCGCGCCGGCGCTGCGCTCATCGAGCAGATTGTGCGCCGGATCGAACGCGAAGCGCTCATCGGACAGTGGCTGCAGCGCCGACAGAATGCGCCCGAGCACGTCGTAGCTGTAGGTCGTGCGCCCGTTGCGCCGGTCGTCGATCGCCAGCAGATTGCCGCTCTCGTCGTAGTCGTACCTGCGCGCAATGAGCGCATCGGCCCCTTCGCCCGCGCCAATCGGCCCCGCCACCTGCGACAGCATCCGTCCCATCGGATCGTAGCGGAACTGGCTGGTCAGCGCGCCTTGCGTACGGCTGACCGCCCGGTGCAGCTGGTCGCGTTCGATGTCGGTGATCACCTCGCCATCGATATTGATCTGGTGCAGGTGGCCCGAACCATAGAACAGGTTGTTGAGCACGCGCCCGTCCGGCAGCACCGTCTGGATCCGGTTGCCCAGTTCATCGTAGGCGTGCCGCAAGACAGTCGACTCGGCGCCGGCCTGGGTCTGCTCGGCCACCAGCTGGCCCAGGGCGTCGTATTGCATCGCCACCTCGGCGTCGGCGTTGATGGCGCGGACCATCCTGCCGGCATCGTCGTAGGCGAAGCGCAAGCGCAATTGCTCCGCCTGCGCCTCGCCGGTGGTGCGCGAGATGATCTGGTCGACCAACTGGCCGGCGCGATCGCGCAGATAGCTGGTGTCGATGCGCGTGAACTCGGTGCGCGCGCCGCTGCCGTGCTCTTCCTTCGCCACCAGCAGCCCGCTGGCATCGTAGCGGTAGCGCGTCAGGCGCGCGTCGAAGCCGGTCTCTTCGGACAGGCGGTCGAGCGCGTCGTAGACGAAACGGTGCGCATCGCCATTTTCGTTGATCAATTCCGCGATCCGCCGCGCCGCATCGTAGCGGTACTCCAGCACGCCGCCGCGCGCATCGATGCGCTTGAGCGGCTTGCCGTCACTGTCGAGCACGTAACTGGTGCGATGTCCGGCGGGATCGATGCGCGCCAGCAAGCGGCCAAGCACGTCGTATTCGTAGCGCTCGGTGGAACCGTCCGCCTGCACCACCGCCAGCAAGCGCCCCAGCGGGTCGTACGAATACGCCGTCGCATTGCCCTGGGCATCGGTAGAGCGCACCAGTTTGCCATTGCCGTCGTAGCTCAAGCGCGTGGTATTGCCCGAACAATCGGTGTAGGCCGTCAGTTGCGCGGCGCGATTGTAGGCCAACCGCTTGACCCCGCCGGCCGGGTCGAGCACCCTGACCGGCAAGCCATGCTCGTCGTACTGGTAGGAGGTGCGCCGGCCGAGCGCATCGGTCACGCTGGCCAGGTTGCCGCGCTCGTCGTAGCGCAGGGCAGTGCTTGCACCGAGCGCATCGGTGATCAGGGCCGGCTTGTCGAAGCTTGCATCGTAGACGATGCCGGTTCCCTTGCCGTCGCGTTCCACCCGCACCACGCGCCCGCGCCCGTCGTAGCGGTAGCCGATGGCGCGTCCGCCCGGGTCGACGATGGCGAGCAGCCGCCCGTTGCCGTCGAGGCGGCGCTCGGTGACGCCGCCGATCGCGTCGACATGGCCGATGAACTCGCCATCGGCGTCGAAACGGTAGCGCTGCTCGCGCCCGAGGTGATCGGTCACGACCGTTTCGCGCGCCAAGTAGCGGAAGTCCCACGACAGGCCGTTATTGGTCCAGTTGCGCACGACCCTGGCGTCCGCCTTGGCGTCCGGGCCGTCGTGGTCGTATTCATAGCGCGACACCAGACCGCCCGGCTGGGCGTGCTCGATCATCAAACCGTTGCGGTAGGCGAAGCGGCGCGTCACCTGGTCCAGGCGATTGCGCACCTCGGCCAGGTTGCCGTCGGCATCGTAGGCGTAGCTGGCCAGCACATCGACCCGCTCGCCGGCCTCGGGCAGCAGGCTGATGGCGGAGAGGCGCGGCGCACCGCGATGCTCGCCGAACTCCAGCAAAAAGACGCGGCCGGCGCTGTCTTCGATGCGCTCGGGCAGTTGCTGCTGGTTGTAAGCGATGCCGAGCTTGTTGCCGTTGGCGTCGACCAGCCCGACCAGCCGCGCGATATCGCTTGCCGTTGCCGCAATCGAGAACTGGCGGCGCAGCCCTTCCTCGTCGATCAGTTCGAAGCTGCGTTCGCCGGTGCGGGACAAGGTGATTTTTTCGGACAGCGAATAGATCGCCTCGCCCACCTGCGGCAGCGAAAACGTCACCTCGCGCTGCCAGGCGTCAAGCACAACGACTTGCCCGCCGCCGACTTGCAAGGCATCGGAAATGGGCGTGCTCCACCCCGCGCCCAGCCATCCGGCCCGGGTCTGAGTCTGACCCTGCGCCGAACTGTAGCTGCGCTGCCAGACCAGCGCCAGCGCCGCCGGCAGCGCGAAGTCCAGGTCGAGCTCGCCGGCCAGGATCTTGCTGCCGGAAAGCGGATTGACGGGGTTGGCCACCAGCAGGCAGGCCGGACAAGGCCGGCGCGCCTTGCCTTCATTCTTGGGCGTTGGCTTGCTCGCCGGCTTGGCCGGCTCGGCGGACTTCACGGGCTCGGCTGCCGGCCTGGCCTTGCCGGCGCCGGCCTTGGCCGCCGACGCCGCTTCGCCCTCGGCTGCCGCGATGCGCGGCTGCAGCGCCGGATGCTTCATCAACTTGGCCTGGTTGGCCGCCACCCAGTCGGCGAATGCCGGTCCGAGCTTGCTGCTGCCCAGTTCCTTCATCAGCAGCGATTTGCTGGCCTGGCCGCGCGACAGGTACAGCACGATCGCGGCCAGGATCGCCTTAACCAGCAGCAACTTGCCCTGCGCGAACGATTCGCTGGCCTGGCGCAGCTGGGCCGCGTACTGGCCCTTGGCGCTGTCCGGCAACTCGCCGGCATGCCAGGCGGTGGCGAAGCCTTCGGCCATCTTGCCGCACATCGTGGGAATGGTTTCGCCGATATACAGCACCAGGCTGCCCAGGCCCATCCACACCAGGATTTCGCCGCCGATCTGGGCCCCGAGGGCCGCGCCACCGATCGCGCCCGGCACCGCGCCGGCGCCGCCCGCGAACGCCCCGGCCACGCCGCCCACGGTGCCGCCCAGGACCGCGCCGCCGCCGACGTACAGCACCACTTCCTTGACCACCGTCCACAGCACGCCCCAGATCTGCGAGAAATCGAGGCCTTCGAGCTGAGTCTTGAGCAATTCGTGGAAGCGGCGCTCGGCGCCGTCAATGGCCAGCCCGACCGCCACCGTGCTGCGCACCGCATCGACCCGCATGGCGGCGCGCCCCAGCGAGTCGACCGATTCGGCCACCCGGTGCGACCAGCGCTGCAGGCGCTGGTCGATGTCGTGGCGGACCTGTTCGCCGGCGCTGTCGTAGGCGCGCCCCACATCCTTGAGGGCGCGCTGGAAGTCGAAAAAATGGTTGGGGGAATCAGGAGATGACATACGCGGCGAACTTTCTGGCGTCGATGCAACGCGGTAGGTTAGTGCGGTTCAATAACTCTAAATGGACGAGCCTGCTTATGATAGTATATACACAATCTTTTATGCATTCATAGTTTCAGACTCCGGCAAGACCAGGGAATGTGCGCCGCATCTCGCGCGCAGCCCCATGAAAACCATTCGTGGCCATACTGCCGTTCGCGGCGGTTCTGGTGCTGTTCAACGTGATTGATTTGTTCGCGCGAGCTCCCGATGACATTCCAACCTGTAGACAAATCCCCCGCCCTCGCCGGTATTGCCGGCGCGAGCCCCTCCGACCTGGCCACCCCGCTGGCTGCCGGCAAGCTGGCCACCAGCGTGGCCGGCATGGCCGGGGCCGATCCCACCGCCCTGGCGGTCGGCAAGACCGCACTCGATACGGCCGCGGCCGTGCAGGCGGGCGGTGGCGTGGAGGCGCTGGCGGGAGGTGGGGTCGCCATCGCCGCCCAGGCCAGTCCCGAGGTAGCCAAGGCGCTGGCCGTGGCCGGCCAGGCGCAAGCGGTGGCCGGACAGGCGAAAGCCCTGGCCGATGCCGCCGGCAGCAAGCTGGCATCGGCGCCGTCGTCACTGACGCAGGCGGTGCCGGCGGCCGTGGCGGCCCCCGCGCAACTGGTCATCGCCGAGCACCCCCTGGCCGGCCAGGCGGTCAACGACTTCGCCACCCCGGAATCGCTGTTCATGCCCGCGCCGATCGATCCGTCGCGCGCGGCGCCGCCGAGCGCCGATCCGGCTGGCGCGGCCAGTGCCGGCGCGGCCGGTGGTGGCGGCGCCGCCAACTTCGTCGACGGCACGCGCCTGCTGCGTTTCTATTCGCCGCTGCAGGGCAGCAAGGCCCTGCTGATCGAATCGATGAGCGGCGTGACCTCGCTGTCGGAACAATACGTGTTCCAGCTCAACCTGCTGTCGAAAAATGCCTCGATCGATCTCAAGGATCTGATGGGCAAGAACGTCAGCGTCGGCGTCCAGCAAGCCGATGGCAGCGAGCATTTCATCAACGGTTACGTCAATTCCTTCGGTTTCACGCACTCGGACGGCGGCTTTGCCTTTTATCACGCCGAAATCGTGCCCTGGTTCACTTACCTGAAGCGGCGCGTGAACTCGCGCATCTTCCAGGACGAGACCGTGCTCGGCGTGCTCGACAAGATTTTCAAGGGCGATTACAGCGGCCTGGCCACCTACGAAGTTCGTACCAGCCAGACCTACAAGCCGGAAAACTACATCGTCCAGTACGATGAGACGGACGAGCATTTCACCAGCCGGCTGATGGAAAAGTACGGCCTGTTCTACTACTTCGAGCACAGCGCGTCCGGCCACATCATGGTCATCAGCGACGACTCGCGCAACAGCAGCTTTTGCCCGCCGCAAAAGAAGCATGCCGAGGTCACCTTCAACGGCGGCAACCGCACCCAGGACAAGGATAGCGTGACGGCGTTCACGGCCGAGCGCATGCTGCAGTCGACCAAGCTGGCCCTGAACACCTTCGACTTCAAGGCGCCCAACAGCATGCAGTACGTGGAGCAGCCGACCGTCTCGGTGCAGGGCGACGTGCCGTCGATGGAAATCTACGACGGCAATCCGGCCTTTTCGTACAAGAACAAGGACGACGGCAAGCGCGAAGCGCGCCAGCGCATGGAAGTGCTGGAATGGCAGGCCAAGATTTTCCACGGCGCCTCGGATTGCCGCGGCCTGATCGCCGGCCACACCCTTAAGCTGCTGGAACACCACTGGTTCGACGCGGCTGACGGCACCGACAACGATTTCCTGGTGCTGTCGGTGCAGTACAACGCGCGCAATAACTACTTCCAGCGCGGCATGAGCGACGTGTACCGGAATACCTTCAGCGCGATCCGGCGCAAGATTCCGTACCGGCCGCGCCGCGCGCACCGCCCGCCCCAGATGCCGGGACCGCAGACGGCCACCGTGGTCGGCCCGAAAGGCACCGAGATCCACACCGACGAATTCGGCCGCATCAAGGTCCAGTTCCACTGGGACCGCTACGGCCGCCGCGACGAGCGCAGCTCGTGCTGGATCCGCGTGTCGCAGCCGTGGGCCGGCCAGGGCTGGGGCACCATTTCGATTCCGCGCATCGGCCAGGAAGTGATCATCGATTACCTCGAAGGGGACCCGGACCGCCCGGTCTGTACCGGCCGCCTGTTCAATGCCGACCAGCCGGTGCCGTACGCGCTGCCGGACGCGGCCCACATGATGGGCTTCAAGAGCCGCTCGACCCCGGGCGGCGGCGGCTTCTCGGAAATGGTGATCCACGATTCCAAGGGCAAGGAGCTGATCAATATCCATTCGCAGAAGGATATGGTCACCACGGTCCAGAACAAGCAGGACACGCTGGTCCATGGTCCGTCCCAGACCAATACGGTGAGCACCGGCTTCCACGTCACCACCGTCAAGCAGCACATCGAGACGACCTCGGAAACGGCGCATATCCACCAGACCGCCAACAAGAACATCGAACTGACGGCCGAGACGGAGCACATCAAGCAAACCGCCAAGACCAACATCGAAGGCAAGGCCGAAACCGGGCATATCCACCTGACCGCCACCACCGACATTACCCTTGAAGTGGGCGCCAGCAAGATCATCATGAAAGCCGATGGCACCATTACCATCCAGGGCGTGCATGTGGACGTGATCGGCAGCAGCCGCATCGACCTGAATAAATAAGCGGACATGGACGACCAAGCAACCCAACCCTACCACGCCAACGACCTCAGTTTCGACCTGCCCGCCGCGCTCAGGGACAAGACCATGCACATGTTCACGGTCAGCGACCAGGGCGCGAGCGAGTTCAGCCTGGTCATCTCGCATGCCGATACCCAGCCCGAGGAGGAGCTCGACGACTTCAGCTCGCGCCTGGTCCAGGAAATGGGGCGCGCCCTGCCCAAGTTCCAGCTCAGGCACAGCAAGGAGACGCTGCTCGACGGCGGGCCGGCGATCGACCTGGCCTATAGCTGGCGCAAGGATGGCATCTTCATGCACCAGCGCCAGGTGATCGCCCTGATGCGGGGCACGGTGCCCGGCAGCACCCAGGCCATCATGATCGCCGCCACCTGCCTGGCAAGCTTTGGCGACGCCTGGAACGCCACCTTCGACCGGATGCTGGCGAGCGTGCGCCTGCGCCGTCCGCTGGCGGCGGGGACCGCGGCCGGTGCCGCCAATGCGCCGGACGCGGCCGCCGGACCGACCCCGCCCTTCATCTTCGCGCTGTCCGAGCGGCGCCGCATGCTCAATGTCTTCGCCGACCGCGACGAAGCTTGCCGCAAGACCGACGCGCGCGAAGTCGAACAGGAGACCTGGACCTTCTTCGATGCCGATGGCGAAGCCCTGCAGGCCCAGTTCGTGGTACCCAATTCCGGCACCCTGTGGCGCAAGGCCGGCAGCTATCTGCTGGCGCCGCCCGAGACGGCCGGCGCCACGCCGCTGACGGCCTGCCTGCCTCAGGGCGTGGTGCTGCAGGCGCTCGCGCCGGCCCTGCCGTTCGCCAGCATCGACGAGGTGCGCGCCTACTTGCTGGCGCGTGCCGGCGGCGACGGCGCGGCGCTATCCGGCGGGGCGCTGTCCGGCGCGGCGCTGCCCGGCCCACTGAACAGGCACGGTTGAGCGATGCCGCAAGCAGCGAGGATCACCGACCCGATCGGGCATAGCCCCACCATGAGCTGGCTGCTCGCAGGTTTGCTTGCGGGCGCCGCCATCGCGATCGCCGCGGTGGCCATTGTCGGCACCGGCGGCCTGGCCGCGGTCGCCATCGTCGGCGGTGCCGCCGCCATGGGCGCCGGCCTGGGCGAAGCGATGAGCACCATGAGCTGGGCGCCCAAGGAGGTATGCGGCTTCATCGCCGGCGTCGGCTCCCTCAATGTGTTTACCAACAAGCGTCCCGCCGCCCGCGCCCACCTCGACATGACGACCTGCTTCAAGCATGCGCCACCGGCGCCGCTGCCGATCGCCACCGGCAGCGGCAACGTGTACATCAACGGCCAGCCGGCGGCGAGGGTCGACGATACGATCGTCTGCAGCGCGGTGATCACTTCCGGCTCGAACAATGTGTACATCGGCGGCGGCACCCAGAAAACCGACGACATCTTCCCCGAAGACCTGGTGCCGGGCTGGGTCCACGGGGCCTTGCTGGTGGTCGGGCTGGGCAGCGCCATCGTGCTGGCCGGTCCGTTCATCGCCGTGGCCGGCCTGGCTGGCGGCATCGCCGGCGGCATCGGCGGCGACTGGCTGGGCGGCGAGATCTTCGGCGAAGGCTCGGACGGCCAGAAGTGGTCGGCGCTGGGCGGCAGCGTCATCGGCGGCCTGCTGGGCGCCAAGGGCGGCTCCGCGCTCGCCAACAAGGTCATTCCCAAGCCGCTGTCGGATACCCAGGGCTTCCTCAAGGGCGGGCTGGGCGGCATGAAGGAAGCGGCCCAGAACCGCGCGGCCCTGGCCAAGGAACTGTCCGAAGCCCGTGTCGATGCAATTAACAATGCGCCGAAAACCGATTTCGAGAACGGGCGCAAGCCGGTCAAGGCGTCGACCGTGGTCGACAAGCGCACCGGCAAGGTGTACCAGGAGGATTCCGGCTATCCCCTGCCGAAAACCGAGGATATCCACCCGACCCTGCGCGACCGCATGCCCAAACCAAGCCTGGAAGAGGCCCACGTGCCGGAAAACTGCGCGGAATTCAAGGCCGCCAACAAGGCCCTGAAAGATGGCGCCAGGATGGAAGACCTGGAAATGTATACTATCAACCGGCAAAAGGGCGGCGCCCCCCGTTGTGCCAACTGCATGGTCACGACCAAGGGCGCGCATGCCATCACCGATCACTGACGCTTATTGCCACCTTCGATTCCCATGACTTATTCCGATCAAACCCTGGCCATCCTCCATGACGCCGGCTGGACCGAGGAGCGCCGCGTGCCGGTCGAGGCCCTGCGCGAGCGGCTGGCCGCAGCCGGCTTTGTTCCCCATCCCGCCGCCCTGGCCTTCCTGACCCGCTTCGAGGGCCTCGGCTTCACCCATCCCTCCAGCAAATACGAGGATGGCAAGAACACCTGTCATTTCGACCTGGACCGCGTCATCGGCCAGGTCGACGTGGACGATATCGACGATTTCAGCGCCAGCGTCGGCACCCGCCTGTGTCCGGTCGGCGAGATCAACCGCGGCAATTCGATTGTCGCCATCGGCGAGGATGGGCGGGTGTTTTCCTATTACAGCCCCTTCATCGCGCTGCAAACGCGCACGGTGGACGAGGCGATCGCGCATTTTTTGAGCGAAGGAAAAGCCATCGCCACCCGCGCCTACGACGGCAATCCCCTGTCCTTCGCCTGATCCCCCGGTCGCCGGCCGCGACCGCTGGCGCGACCACGCTGCGCAGCCCCTCCGGCGCATCATCATGCGCCCTCCCCGCTCCTCCGTTTGATCCCCTCGGCAATGACAACCGGCGCGCCGGCCAGGTCGCGGCCTCATGCATTCCGCATCATTTTCCCAGTGGAAATGTAAATACCGTGAATGCAAATGAGATTGATTAACGTTTACGCACATGAGAGATTTCGCTATAATTTGCCACAATTATTTGAGGAGTTAATCTTGAAGCAACAACAATCGCAACAGCCAAAAAGCCTTCGTAGCAAGAGCGACATGACGTTCAATACGATGAAGAAAACCAGTATTGCCATGGGCATTTCCAGTGCCTTGTTGATGATGCCGTTCGGCGCCAGCGCGCAGACGGCTGCGGCCGCACCATCGGAAAAGGACAGCAAAGTCCTGCCGGACGTAGTCGTCTACGGCAAGTACCTCGACCCGAATCCGAACGCCGAAGTCGGCGCGCCGTACAAGGCGAAAACCTCGGGCGATTCGCGCCACACCCGTCCGCTGGCCGAAACGCCGCAGACCATCTCGGTGATCACCAAGGCCGCGATCGATGATTCCGGCATGACCGAACTGAAACAAATCCTCAGCGCCCAGCCAGGCATCACCCTCGGCACCGGCGAAAACGGCAATGCCTTCGGCGACCGCTACATCATCCGCGGCCAGGAAGCGCGCAGCGACGTGTTCGTCGACGGCTTGCGCGATCCGGGCATGACCACCCGCGAAAGCTTCGCCATCGAGCAGCTGGAAATTTCGAAGGGCCCGAATTCGAGCTTCGCCGGCCGCGGCACCGCCGGCGGCGCGATCAACGCGATCACCAAGCAAGCGACCCTGGACAAGGACTTCCAGCGCGTCACCGTGGGCGTGGGCACCGACAGCCACAAGCGCGTCACCGCCGACTTCAACAAAGGCTTCGGCGACAACTTCGCCCTGCGCGCCAACGTGCTGTACGGCGACGAAGACGTGCCTGACCGCGCGCCGTCGAGCCGCACCCGCAAGGGCGTGGCCGTGTCCGGCCTGTGGGAAGTGGATAAGGACCTGTCCGTCACGCTCGACTACTACGGCCTGCGTACCGACGACAAGCTGCCCGACCTGGGCCACTTCCTGGTCGGCACCGTGCCGAACCGCGTACCGGCCAAGGACGTGCCGGTGTACGCCCAGTCGAACGACTTCCTCAGCTCGGACGTCGACACCATCACCGCGCGCGTGAACTGGAAGCTGGCGCCCGCCCTGACCCTGACCAGCCTGACCCGTTACGGCCAGTCCGGCAATGCCTACGTCACCACCGGCGCGTCGAGCAACACGCGCTATATCGGCGCCACCGCCGACACCACCCAGTCGTTCGTCAGCGCCGCGCTCGACGGCGGCCACACCGGCTGGCAGGACGTGGACTATTTTGCCCACCAGAGCAATCTGCGCTGGGACAAGCAAATCATGGGCATGAAGCATGAATTCATCTTCGGTGCCGAATACACCGACCATCAGGTCGTGTCGGGCAATTTCACCGTCGCCAACACCGGCGCGTTCAATTGCCGCAGCGCCGTTGCCGTCGGTCCGAACAACGCCCGCTGCTTCAACGTCAATGGCGTACCGGTCGCCGACCTGACCAACTTCGCCGGCCGCAGCAGCACCCGCAACAGCTGGAACCAGGACTGGCAAGTCAAGACGTTCTCGCTGACGGCGATGGACACGGTCGACCTGACCGACCGCCTGACCGCGTTTGCCGGCATCCGCGCCGACCGCTTCGACCTGTCGCTGGCACGCCGCACCCCGGCCACCAACGTGATCACGGGCGACTACAGCTACACCGACACCCTGGTCAACGGCCACGGCGGCGTCAGCTTCAAGGTCATGCCGAAACTGATCGTCTACGGCAGCGCGGCGACCTCGCAGGACATCAACGGCGGCGAAGCCGATTCGGGCACCAACAGCGGCTACGGCGGCGCGGTGCTGTACCAGAACAAGATTGCAGGCGCCAAGCCGGAAACCTCGATCAACCTGGAACTCGGCACCAAGTGGAATTTGCTCAATGACAAGCTGCTGGCCACCGCCGCCGTGTTCCAGACCAAGAAGAAGGATGTGATGGAAGGTGCGAACTACGACACCCTCGGCACCTTCAACACCGGCAAGAACAAGGTGCAAGGCGTGGAATTCGGCCTGACCGGCAACATCACCGAAGCCCTGTCGGCCCAGGTCGGCGCTGCCGTCATGAGCTCGAAAGTGACCGGTTCGTCGGTCGCGGCCGGCATCGGCCGCGAACTGGCCAACTTCGCCAAAAAATCGTTCTCGGCCCAGGCCAAGTACCAGCTGACCGACGCCTTCTCGCTCGGCGCCGCGGCCCGCTACGAAAGCAAGCGCTGCGGCGGCCAGCCTGACACGGCTGCCCTGTACACCGCCGACAACCAGTGCGCGCAGCCAGTGCCGTCGTTCACCGTGTTCGACGCGTTCGCCGCCTACCGCTTCTCGAAGAAGCTGGACCTGCGCGTGAACGTGCTCAACGTCGGCAACAAGGACTACTTCACGGCCGTGTACCGCTCGGGCGCCTTCCTGTACAAGGGTGATGCGCGCGCGGTCCGCGTGGCGCTGAACTACGAACTGTAAGCGCGGGCCGCGTCAAGTCCCTTGACTAGCAATCAAGTTCGATACAATGCCGGGTAACCCCCGGCATTTTTCATTTAATGATGACCACACCTCTCCCTGGCGCCCAGCCGCCTCTTGGCAAGATCCCCGCGGAAATCGCCTGCGCCGCCGACTACGAATTGCTGGCCCAGCGCTTCATGGCGCCGCCCAGCTACGACTACGTTGCCGGCGGCAGCGGGCGCGACCTGACGGTGGCCGCCAACCTGGCCGCGTTCGCGCGCTGGGACATCTATCCGCGCCTGCTGCGCGACGTCAGCGCCGGCCACACCCGCATCAACGTCGCCGGCCAGCAGTTCGCCCATCCGGTGTTCCTGGCGCCGGTCGCGTTCCAGAACCTGGCGCACGCCGCCGGCGAGCTGCAAAGCGCGCGCGCGGCCCATGCGGTCGACAGTTGCCTGGTCAGCAGCACCTTGTCGTCGTGCAGCCTGGAAGACGTGGCGCGCGGCGCCGGTCCGCAGCGCTGGTTCCAGCTGTACTTCCAGCTGCGCCGCGACGACACGCAAGATTTGCTGGCGCGCGCCGTCAAGGCCGGCTACAGCGCCATCGTGGTCACGCTCGACGCTCCGATCCAGGTGCCCAGCAACCGCGCCCTGCGCGCCGGCTTTCGCATGCCGGCCGACTGCGTGGCGGCCAACCTGCGTGGCTACGCGCCGGCCGACACGCCGCCGCTGGCACCCCAGCACAGCCGCATCTTCCAGGGCATCATGGGCACCGCCCCGACCTGGGACGACCTGCGCTGGCTGATCGGCCAGACCACCCTGCCGGTGCTGGTCAAGGGTGTGCTGCACCCGGACGACGCCGTGGCCCTGCGCGCCATCGGCGTGGCCGGCGTGGTGGTGTCGAACCATGGCGGGCGCACCCTGGACGGCGCGCCGGCCAGCCTGGACGTGCTGCCGGCCATCCGCGCCGCCACCGGCCCCGGCTTCCCGCTGCTGTTCGACGGCGGCATTCGCTCCGGCACCGATATCTTCAAGGCGCTCGCGCTCGGCGCCGACGCCGTGCTGATCGGGCGCCTGCAGATGTACGCGCTCAGCGTGGCCGGCGCGCTCGGCGTGGCGCACATGGTCAAGCTGCTGCGCGAGGAACTCGAAGTGTGCATGGCGCTGGCCGGCTGCGCCACGGTAGGCGAAATCGGCAGCGGCGCCGTGCTGCGGCGCCAGGACGCGCCATGCTGACCATCCTCGACGCCGTATTGAGCCAGGACGAGGTGCGGCAATTTCGCGCCTACCTCGACCAGGCCGAATGGCAGGATGGCGCGGCCACGGCCGGCACCCTGGCGCGCTCGGCCAAGAACAATGCCCAGATCGACGACCGTGCCGAATTGGCCATCAGCCTGGGCAACCATATCCTGCGCACGCTCGGCAACACGCCGCTGTTCATCGCCGCCGCCCTGCCGCGCAAGATTTATCCGCCCAAGTTTAATCGCTACGCTGTCGGCGAAACCTATGGCACGCACGTTGATAGCGCAGTGATGCAGATTCCGAACACGCACCTGAGCCTGCGCAGCGACCTGGCCGCCACCCTGTTCCTGTCCGAGCCGGACGAGTACGACGGCGGCGAACTGGAAATCGACACCGAATTCGGCGTACAGACCGTCAAGCTGGGTGCGGGCGACATGGTGCTGTACCCTGCCTCGAGCCTGCACCGCGTCACGCCGGTCACGCGCGGGGCGCGGGTCGCCTCGTTTTTTTGGATAGAAAGCCTGGTGGGCGACGATGCCGAGCGCACCTTGCTGTTCGACCTGGACCAGACAATCCAGAACCTGACGCCCGGCCTGGCGGCGGACGACCGCAATCTGCTCAAGCTGACCGGGATTTACCATAATCTGCTGCGCCGTTGGGCAGCGACCTGATTTTCAAATAGATAAGGAAACCTCATGACCTCGACCTTCGCCAAACTGGCCCCGCTCGCCCTCGTCTTCGCCGTCAACGGCGCCTGGGCCCACGGTGACGTGAAATGCACCACGCGTCCGAAATCGGAATGGAAGCCGCACACCGAACTGCACGAAAAACTGACCAAGGAAGGCTGGGTCGTGCGCCGCATGGAAGCGACCCCGAGCTGCTACGAAGTGTATGCCAAGGACCCGCAGGGCAAGCGCATCGAAGCCTTCTTCGACCCGGTGACGTTCGCGCGCGTTGAAGAAAAATAAGCGCGGCGAGCCCCCGCTGAAACCGGGCAAGCTGACAGTCTGGGATGCGCCGGTGCGCCTGCTGCACTGGTCGCTCGTGGCGGCCATGGCGGCGGCGTGGGTGACCAGCGACCAGGTCGGCGTGGCGCACGAATACCTCGGTTATGGCGCGGCGGCGATCGTGCTGGCGCGCCTGGCCTGGGGCTTCGCCGGCAACCGCTATGCGCGCTTTGCGCAGTTCGTGCGCCCGCCGGCGCCCACCGTGCAGTACCTGCGCGCGGTGGCCAAAGGCCGCGCCGCGCGCCATATCGGCCACAATCCGCTGGGCGGCTGGATGGTCGTGGCCCTGCTGGCCTGCGTCGCCCTGCTGGCCGTGAGCGGGTGGGCCCTGGGCACCGACCTGCTGTGGGGCTATGCCTGGCCGGTGCGGGTGCACGCGGCGCTCGCTTGGCTGCTGGTCGCGCTGGTGACCCTGCACGTGGGCGGAGTGCTGCTGACCAGCTGGCAGCACCGCGAAAACCTGGTCGGCGCGATGATCACGGGGAAAAAGAATCCGCCGGCCGAGGGCGACCTCGATTAACCAGCCTCCGACGCTAATGCCGCTAAGTTAAGCCGTTATCTGACCACAAACTCAAAAACCGTCTTTCCCGCGCAGGCGGGAATCCAAGGCATCTTTGCAGAGCGGCGGAGCTTGGATTCCCGCCTGCGCGGGAATGACGGAGCTTAACTTAGCGGCTTTAGCCTCCGACGCCATTTTCCCCAGCAGCCAGTGCAGCCCGGCCAGATGCTGTTGATCGTGACTGCACAGGTAATGCACCAGGCCCGTGACCGTCACCGGGCCGTAACCCTCGAACACGCCACGCCGCTGCCACTGGCTGTCGGTCAGCCCGGCGATCGTCCGCGCCGTCCGCTCCGGGGCCTCGCGGAACGTTTCGAAGATCTGTTCCACCGGTGCGTCGGGGTAGCCGCGCTCGCGCGCCACGCGCTCGCTGTCGATCGATACCAGCAGCGGATTGTCTTCCTCAAGCAGGCGCCGCAGGCGCAGCTGGTAACCATCGATTTCAATGTCGCGGACATGGCAGATCTGTTCGATTGCCGTGAACTTCTCGCTCGGTATCCCTTCCCAGGACGGCGGCGCCCAGGCGGCATACGCGCTTGGAATGGTCGCGTACAGCGCGGCCAGCTCGGATGGAAACCTGCGCAAGGCGGAAACGACGAATTCATGCACGATGGACTCCTTTCACGTAGGGGCGTTGCGGCCCGGTAAACATACCACGTCCCCCGGCATGCCCGACTGACCAATGATCGACGCCGTGAGCGCGCCGACGTAACGCACGCAGCCATGAACGGCGTGGCGATGACGGCGCGAACATATAACCGGTCGTGCAAAAATTCAAATAGAGAGCATGCGGCGAAACTGCGTTGCAGCATTGCGAAACCCATCATATTTAATATATCGTTATTTACTAATATTATATAAAATCGAGATAGCAGATAAAAAACATTAAAATACATGCCACATGCATGATAATCGCAAAAAGAGCAATCTCATTCTATAAATGAGGCATTGGATTTCATATTCTCTCCGGACCCCAACAACCGGATGGTCGTGTTCCAATGCCAAACAATCTCGCATCAATCAATGAAGCGTTCAGCACATTCGAAGTGCATGAATCGAAGGTCCGTTCGTACTGCCGCGACTTTCCCGTAAAAATCCGCCACGCCAAGGGATCGAAGATCCACAGTGTCGACCAGCAGGTGTATGTGGACTTTTTCGCGGGCGCCGGCGCGCTCAATTACGGCCATAACTGCGAACCGCTCAAGGAAAAGCTCAAGGCGTATCTCGACAACGATGGCATCACGCACAGCCTGGACTTTTATACGGAAGCCAAGGAAGACTTCATCTACACCTTCCAGGAGGAGATCCTGCACCGCCGCGGGATGAAGTACAAGGTCCAGTTCACCGGCCCGACCGGGACCAATGCCGTCGAGGCGGCGCTGAAACTGGCGCGCAAAGTCACCAAACGCAGCAACGTCATCGCGTTCTCCAACGCCTTTCACGGCATGAGCCTGGGCTCGCTCGCCGCGACCAGCAACCCGAAAAAGCGCCAGGGCGCCGGCGTGGCGCTCGGCGGCGTGACGTTCATGCCGTATGAAGGCTACCTGGGCGAGCAGGTCGATTCGATCGACCTGATCGCGCGGATGCTGCAGCCCGGCAGCGGCGTCGAAGCGCCAGCCGCCTTCCTGATTGAAACCATTCAGGGCGAAGGCGGCCTGCGCTGCGTCAGCGCACGCTGGCTGCAACGCTTGCAAGCCCTGGCGCACGAACATGGCGCCTTGCTGATCATCGACGATATCCAGTCCGGCTGCGGCCGTAGCGGGCGCTTTTTCAGTTTCGAGGGCATGGGCGTCACGCCCGATATCGTGTGCCTGTCGAAATCGCTGAGCGGTTACGGCTTGCCGTTCTCGATGAACCTGATCAACCCGGATCACGACGTGTGGGAGCCGGGCGAACACAACGGCACCTTCCGGGGCAATAACCTGGCCTTCGTGACGGCCAAGGCTGCCATCGATACCTTCTGGAGCGCGCCCGCCTTCGAGCGCGAGCTGCAGCAGAAAATCGTGTATCTGCACGGCCGGCTCAAAGCGCTTGCCGAACGCAGCAGCGAATACATTCCCGAAGCCCGCTTCCTCGGCCGCGGCTTCATGTGCGGCATCGACGTGGGCAGCGGCGAGGTGGCATCAAACATTTCGCAAGAGGCCTTCCGCGCCGGGCTGATCGTCGAAACCTGCGGCGTCCACGGCCAGGTCGTCAAACTGCTGCCCGCCCTGACGATCGAGTACGAGGTCCTGGTGCAGGGGCTCGATATGCTCGCGGCCGCGTTCGAGCAAGTGATCGGGATTGCCCGCTATTCCGAGGAGAAAGCGGCATGACGGCCCAAGCCGAAGCGGTGATCCGCTATGCGACGCTGGACGACATGGAGGAAGTCGCCGCCCTGTTCGATTCCTACCGCCAGTTCTATAACGAAGAGCCGAACTATGTGGGCTCCCTGCACTTCCTGCGCGAACGGGTGTTCCTGGGCGAATCCCAGGTCATCGTGGCCGTGGTCGGGGATGAAATCGCCGGGTTTACCCAGCTGTTCCCCAGCTTTTCCAGCGTGACGATGCAGCGCCTGTGGATCCTCAACGATCTGTATGTGAAACAGGCGTTTCGCAGCCTGGGCATCGGTGAAAACCTGCTCCAGGGGGCGGCCAACTTCGCCCATCAGGCTGGCGCCAAGCAACTGTTCATCGAAGGCGCGGTGGATAACCTGCGCGCCTGCGCCCTGTACGAGCGGTTCGGTTTCATCCGCAATCGCGGCTATTACTACTATCACTATCCATTGCATGCGGCGGCCACCACCCCGGATGAGCAGATTAACGTCGTACCCACCGCAAAGTAGAAACCATGGCATCGCATATTTATAATCTGTTGGGAATTGGTTTTGGACCGTCGAACCTGGCGCTCGCCATTTGCCTCGAAGAAGAAGCTTCACTGGCCAATGTACGTTTTATCGAAGCTCAGGAAAGCGCCGTTTGGCAAAAGGACATGCTGCTGCGCGGATCGGATATTCAGAATAACCCGATCCGCGACCTGGTCACCTTGCGCAATCCGAAAAGCCACTACACATTTATTAATTATTTAAAAGAAAACGACCGCCTGCTTGAATATCTGAACCTGGGATTGGAATATCCCCTGCGCAAGGAATTCGCCAATTATATCGAATGGGTATCGGCCAGTTTCGCCGCCATCGTTCAATACAATACCCGGGTCCAGTCGATGAGCATGACCGACATCGACGGCGAGCAGGTATGGGAAGTGATCTGCCACGGCGGCGAACGCCTGCTGGCGCGTTCGGTGATCGTCGGCACCGGCAGGGCATCGAACATTCCGGACCTGCTGGCGCCCCTGCAAGGCAAGAACGTCTTCCACCTGACCAAATACCTGAGCCACATTGCCGCCCTGCCCCCAAGCTGCGACAAGATCGGCGTGCTGGGCGCCAGTCAAAGCGCGGTGGAATTGCTGCTCGATTTGATGGACCGCTTTCCGGACAAGCAAATCTATTCGCTGCAGCGCGGTTTCGGCTTCCGCCTGAAGGACACCAGTCCGTTCAGCGACCGCGTCTACTTCCCGGAATTTATCGATTACTTCTATGGCCTCAAGCCGGCGGCCAAAACCCATCTGAGCAACCAGCTGCGCGGCACCAACTATTCATCGGCCGATGGCGACGTGATTCACCAGCTGTACGTGCGCATTTACGAGGAAAAGCTGCACGGCAAAAACCGCTTCCACCTGCTGACCAACCAGGCGATCGACAGCGCCGCCAGCCTGGACGGCGGCGGCGTGAAAATGGCGCTGCGCGAGGTCAATACCGGGGAAACCTCGTCGGTGGAACTGGACGCACTGGTGCTGGCAACTGGCTTCCTCGATTTTTCGGCGGCGCCGCGCGGCGAACCGTATCCGCGCCTGCTGGCTACCGTTGCCGATCAGCTTCCGCTGGACGATAACGGGGTCGTCGCCGTCGAACGGGACTACAGCGTGCGCCTGAAAAACCCGGCCGCACCGCGCCTGTTCCTCAACGGCCTGTGCGAGTCGTCGCATGGCCTGGGCGATGCAGGCTCGTTCAGCCTGGTGTCGCTGCGCGCCAAGGTCATCGCCGACAGCCTGCTGGCGCCGCGGCCGGCGCGTGCCGCCGCGCCGGCGCACCCGGCCGCCGCGCAGGAGGAACGCCTGGCCGCCGTCGCGGCGTAATCGGGAACACGATTCCTGCAATGTGATTCATATGGGCGCGCGTGCAATCCCTGCGCGCGGCCCATTCTAAGGGAGATGCACCGTGTTTTCACCCGCACTTGTCTACATCATGGCCGTGATCAGTCCCGGTCCCAATTTCATCCTGGTGAGCCGGTTCGCCGCGTCCAACTCGATTTCCGCCGGCATCGGCGCGTCCCTGGGCATCTGGTGCGTCGGCCTGATTTTTTCGACCTCGTCGATACTGGGCCTGGCGCTGCTGTTGAACCAGTTCCCGGCCTTGAACAAGATCGCCGGCATCCTGGGCGCGCTGTACCTGCTGTATATCGCTTATCTGCTCATCAAAAGCGCCTTGCACAGCAAGAAGCAGCAACGCGACAACGCCGCGGCGGCACCGGTGGATGGCGCGCCGGCCGCCGAGCCCTCGCACACCTTCTTCAAAAGCTTCAAGATGGGCTTCATCACCAATATCACGAACATGAAAACGATCGCGTTCATGATCAGTATTTTTTCATCGTTCCTGGCGCATTCGTCGACGACGATGGACAAGGTAACGATCATCGCCATCTGCAGCACCTTCGAAATCCTGTGGTATTCGTTTGTCGCCTTTGTCTTCGGCCAGGATGCGATCCGCCGCATTTACCTGAGGTTCAATAGCTCCATCGACCTGTTCCTGGGCCTTGTCCTGATCTTATTCGCAGCCAGCAATATCATTTCCCTATGATTCCCTCCACACCCGAACTCCCCACGCCGCCCCTGGTCTACGCAATCGGCGACCGGATGGTGATCCTGACCGATTACGTCGGCGCGATTCCGCAGGGCGGCAGCGGCCTGGTATTCTGGCACGCGGGCAAGCCTTACCTCGCGTATATGAAACCATCGACGCTGCCGACGACACGCAGGCGACCCAGCGCGCGCGCCGACAGCGCCATCCTGGAACAGGCCCGCAAGATGTTCCTGGCGCCGCCGCGGCGCGCGCAGCCGCCGGAGCGTGTGCATGCGCATGCCGATGCGTCCATGAGCATGTCTCTGTAAATATCGGCGTCCCCGGGTTACTGGACAGGCGCTTATCGCTTGCCCTTGTACACCCGGGGCGTCACCCCGTAACAGGCCTTGAGCCAGCGGGTCAAATGGCTTTGATCGGCGAAACCGGTGATCAGTGCGATCGACGATGGGTTGCCGCCCTTGCGCAACAGGGTCTTGGCCATCGAGGTGCGGCGTGCCTGGACGAAGGCGATCGGCGTTACCCCGGTCATCTTGCGAAAGCGCCGGATGAAATGAAAGCGGCTCAGGTTCGCGATATCGGCCAGCTCTTCGACCCGCAGCGTATTGCCGATATTGGCGTCGATATACTCGATCATGCGCGACATGCCCGGAAAGCCGTGCATCAGATCGGGCGTATCGTCTTGAAAACCGCGCCCATGACGCGCCGCGATATCGAAAATCAGCGCTTCCATGATGCTGTCGTAGGCCAGCGGTTCGGTCGCCATGGCCAGGGTGTCGAGCGCCAGCTTGAGGCGCTGGCCGAGCACGGGATCGCTGACCACGGGCTCCGGAAAATACACGGTGCAACCGACGATCTGTTTCATGGCATCGGTGGCCACGAAAATATTCCGGTAGAGGACGCCACTGCGTTCGGCCGCCTCGCCGGTGTGCACCTGGTCGGGATTGATGAATACCAGGTCGGTACTGGTCGCATAACGCTCCGCGCCGCGCCAGTGAAACCGCTCCACGCCCCTTTCGACAACCCCGATCACATAGCCGTCATGCACATGGGGAGAAAACACCTTGCGCACGATCTGCGCCCGAAACAGCTCCACATCATCGCGGTGTTGAGCGGACTGGAATTCAACCACTTCTCCAAACTCGCTGAAGATCTCTTGATCGCGTACCAGCATGACACTTTGGCTCCAGAATCCACATCTATCGCCGGCGCGATCGCGGGCATGCCGCGGCGCCGGCTATTAAAAAACTATTCTATGTTAAGACGACAAGATTAATAACATGATTAGAGGAGGTCCTCCAAAAACGCGCCGGCGCTTGGCGCCCGGGCTCCATCAGCGGCGGCAACGCGCCTCCGGCGTCGGCGTGACCACAAACGAGTAGTGCGAACCGTACTCGCCGCGAATCGCCTAGGTGCCCGATGCGCCGGCATTGGGTCCGATGATGTAGGTATTCGCCTTGGCGATGCCGCCGTCGGCGTAGGCCGCGATATCGGTGGTGGCATTGCCGTACGCACGCACGATGTTCAAGCCCACCACATCGCGCAAATGGCGCACGTAATCGGTTTTGAATTTCTGGGTATCGGGCGGAATCGGACCGTCGCCGTACGGATTGGAGTGGTAGTGCCAGCGCCCCACCTTCTGGATATCGAGCCACTCCAGTCCATCCTTGGTGACCCAGTACGGCCGCGCGGTCAGGAAGATCACCTGGTAACCCTTGTCCCGGTAAGCGTTGACCACTTGCGGCGCGTAGTAATACGGGGTGGCGGTCTTCACGCCGACATAATCGGCATAGGCTTCGAAGTCATTGATGGTCAGGGTGCCGTCGATGTCGAACAGCACCGCGTCACGGCCCGGATCGACCACGCTCAGGTAGCCGGTCGTCGAACTCAGATCGCCTTCCACGACGAAGCGCACGACATAGTCGCCCACCGGCCGCACGCCCAGCGGCACGTTGATCTTGCCGTCGCTGTCGGTTACGTAATTGCCGACGTACTGCCATTGCGACATGCCGGTCCCGTACAGATACGCGTGCACGCGCTCGCCTTCCAGGTCCTTGTGCAGCACGGCGTCGTAGTCGAACTTGCCCGTGATTGTTGCTTGCGAACCTGCCTTGACGATGGTGTCATGCGCCATATGCCAGGGCTTGTACAAACCCGCCAGGATGGTATTGCCGAACTTTGAAAACGTTTTCTTCGCGGGGCCGGAAAAAGCCGGCGGATTGGCCGCGGTGGTGTAATCGGGACAAGCGGCAACGGCAGGCAAGGCGGAAAAAGCACAGGCAATCGCAACACAGCGCGCAACAGGTTTCAACATGAAAATCTCCTATGGATGATTGGAATAATCAGATGACGTGGACACAATTTTTAGATTGTGAACTGTCAACATTACGCTGATATGACGATTTATAAAATGACATTGGGACCATTTCCTCTTGCTTATTCAAAAAACAAGATCGAGTGTTGTATAGGGTGTACGGCCAGGCCGGTGAAGCGGCGCGCGGCGCATCGATTCGTATAGGAAAGTGAGGTGTCGCGCAGCGCGGCAAGCGGCCCGGGCCTGCGCTGCCAGGCAGCGTCCTGCGGCGTGCGAAGCGCCTCCGTTCTACGTCAGGCAAGCGCTTGAGCGGACACAACCGTTGCGGAGCTGACGCCTTGTAATCTGGCTGAACAGGCGCAGGTGCGCTGACAGGCGCGGGCGCCCAGGCAGGCGGCTCGCGCCCGCATGGCGCCTGGCAACGCCTTGCCCGGCAGAGCTGTCCGTCTTGCCGCAACGGCGCGGCGCCTGGCAAGGATCGATCGTATCGCTTGCGGCGCAACCCATCAGGGGAACATCATGGCTATCAGAAAAGATCTCAACGGTCTGCGCATGCAGCTGCCCGGCGCACCGGCAATCTACCTCATCGATCAGGGCATGAAGCGGCATATTCCCGATCCGACGACCTACAACAACCTGTTCCGCGATTGGAGCGGCATCGTACAAGACCCGCATCTGAATAATATCGATACGGGAACCCCGCTCAGCCACGGCGCCGTGCTGGCGCAGGCGCAGGGCGATGCGGCGGTGTACCTGATCGACCAGGGCGTGAAACGCCATATCGCCTCGCCAGCGACGATGGACCGCTATTATTTGGACTGGAACAAGATCCAGCACGTGGCGCCGATACTGATCCGCTCGATCCAGAACGGCCCCACGATCGCCTGGCCGGCGTGAGGGCGCCGTTGCGGCCCGGCTGCATCAGGGAGAGGGGCGGCAGCGCCAGCCGGCAATCGTATTCCCGCCCATCCCCGTATGATTTCTGATAGGCTCGGGCCGCGAACCAAGCATCTATTTAGGATTGAATCACATGGTGAAGGCAACAAGCAGCGTGCAGGATCGCAAGCTGAGGGAATCCGAACAGCGCCGTAAAGACATCATCAAGGCGGTCCGAAAGCTGATCAAGGCTGGCGGTGCACGCGCGATTACCTTACGCAAGGTTGCTGAGGAAGCTGGGTTTTCCACCACCGTGGTGTACGCGCTGTTCGAGGACAAGGCCACGCTCATTACCCAGGCCATGGACAGCGACCTGCTCAACCTGGCCAAGGCCATGCGCGCCGCCACCGACCCGGCATTGCCGCCGATTGAAAATATCAAGCGCGCCGGCCGTGCCTATGTCAAATTCGGCATGCTCCATCCCGACCAGTACGCGCTGGTGTTCCTGGAACGCCGGCCCCATGCGCCGGTCGAAAGCGCCAAGATCGAACATGGCAACCAGGCGCAGGACCCGTATGCCTTCGGCCACCAGCTGTTCGCGGCCCTGGCCGCATCGGGCCAGGTACGCGCCGACCGCCTCGATTCCATGGGCCAAATCTTCTGGGAAGGCATCCACGGGATGACCTCGCTGCGGCTCGTGTTCGGCGAGTCGGAACAGTGGTTCGAGCATGCCGCTTTCGACCAGCACCTTGAAGACTTGCTCGATGTATTGATGACAGGAATCCTGCACCGTTTCCGACAATAAACGCCCGCAACACCGCGAAAAATAAAACGTTGTTTTATTTTTGATACGTCGTTATTATCCAGAACGTTGTTCCGATAACTATGCGGCTGCGAGGTGAACGGATGCGAACGATACTGGGCATGGCGGTTGTCGCGATGGGTTTGTGTGGCTGTTCAGCATCGACCGGAGAGCCCGGCGCGGCCGACCTGCAACGGGCCCAGGCGGCACGTCCGAGCGACCCGCAATTGGCCGAACGCTACGAACGCTCCTGCATGGCCTGCCACGCCGTCGCGGCAAGCGGCGCCCCCCTCACCGGTTTCACCCCTCACTGGCAACGCCGTCTCGCGCAAGGCATGGACCAGATGGTCAAGCATGCCGCCGAGGGCCTCAACGCGATGCCGGCTCGGGGCCAGTGCAACGATTGCTCGCCCGACGACCTGCGCGCACTGACCCGCTTCATGAGCGCCGGGGCCGCGCAATGAGCCCCCTGTCACGGCGCCGCAGATTGTTCCTGAAAGCCGGGGCGATGGCCGCGGCTGCGGGCCTGCTGGCCGGCCGCACCACCCCGGCGTCGGCAAGCGCATCGACCGTCACCTGGAAAAACTGGTCCGACAGCGCGCAGTGCACGGCCCGCGCCCTGGTCGCACCGGCCGACGAAGCTGCCATCGCCGCGCTGCTGCGCGCGTCCGGCGGCGCCGTGCGCTGCGTCGGCGCCGGCCATTCGTTCACGCCCCTGGTGCCGACCGGCGGAACGATCCTGTCGCTCGACCGCCTTGCGGGCCTGCAGTCCCACGACAAGGCGGCCATGAGCGCCACCCTGCATGGCGGCACCCGCCTGTCGCAAGTGTCGCGCCAGCTCGACGGCGCCGGCCTGGCGCTGCGCAACTTGCCCGACATCGACATGCAGTCGCTGGCCGGTGCGATCAGCACCGCCACCCACGGCACCGGGGCCGCGCTGCCGGCGCTGCACGCGGACGTCATCGCCATGCGCATCGTCTCGCCGCAGGGCGACGTGATCGACTGGCAGCAAGAGCGCCACGCCGACCAGATGGCGGCCGCGCGCGTCTCGCTGGGCAGCCTTGGCATCATCACCCGGGCCACGATGCGCGTGGTGGCCGCGCACAATCTGCGCCGCAAGGTCTGGCTAAAGCCGGTCGAAGAGATGCTGCAGCTGGCGCCGGAGCTGGCGCGTACCCATCGCCACTTCGAGTTCTACTACCTGCCGTTTACCGGCTATGCCGCCGCCATCACGCACGACGCCTACGCCGGCAGCGACATCCAGATGCCGGCGTCGCAAGACGAAGACATGCTGCGCGACCTGCGCCAGCTGCGCGACTGGCTCGGCAAGTTCCCCCAATTGCGGCGCTGGAGTGCGGCCAGGTTGATCGACGCGGACCTGACCGAACACGCCACCAACCGCTCGTTTCGCCTGCTCTCGAACGTGCGGCCGACGCGATTTAACGAAACCGAATGCCACGTCCCGCGCGAGGCGGGTATCGCCTGCGTGCGCGATGTGATCCGCACGCTTGAACGGCGCAACGAGGTGTTCTTCCCGCTTGAATTTCGCTTCGTCAAAGCCGACGACGCCTGGCTCAGCCCCTTTTACCAGCGCGACAGCTGCTCGATCGCGGTGCATGCGGCGCACGGCGAAGCCTACGACTACCTGACCTCCGAAATCGGCCCGGTATTTCGCAAACATGGCGGCCGTCCGCACTGGGGCAAGCTGCACAATTTCAGCTCCGCCGAACTGGCCGCGCTGTATCCGCGCTGGAAGGACTTCCAGGCGCTGAGGCAGCAGATGGATCCGCACGGGCGCATGCTCAATCCCCATTTGCGCGCGCTGTTCGGGGTCCCGGCATGAGGCGCCGCACGGCGCTGATGGCCATCGCCGGCCTGGCGGGCGCCGGCGCGCTTGCGCTGCGTCCGCGCGCGCATGGCGCCCCGCATGACGCCTACTTCGCGCACATGGCCGGCGCACTGCGCGCAGCCGGCATCGCCACGCCGACCATGGTGCTCGACCGCGACCGCATGCTGGCCAATGCCGGCCAGGTCATGCGCAACCTCGGCGGACGCATGGACCTGCGCCTGGTGGCCAAATCCCTGCCCTGCCTGCCCTTGCTCGACGACTTGATCGCGGCAATGCGCACGCAGCGCCTGATGGTGTTCAACCTGGCATACCTGGAGCAGCTGGCCGCGCAGCGCCCGGCACTCGATCTGCTGCTTGGCAAACCGCTGCCGGTGGCCGCCGCCGCCCAGTTCTACGACCGTTTCAAGAATGGGGGCTTCGATCCGGCGCGCCAGCTGCAATGGCTGGTCGACAGTCCCCAGCGCCTGGCACAGTATCGCGACCTGGCGCGCCAGCGCCAGTTGCAGTTGCGCGTGAATGTCGAAATCGACGTCGGATTGCATCGGGGCGGCGTTGCCAGTGCGGCCGCGCTGCAGCAGATGCTCGACATCGTGAAGTCGGAACCGCGTCTGCAGTGGTCGGGCATGATGGGTTACGACGCCCACATCTCCAAGCTGCCCGATCTGCCGGGTGTACGCGCGGGCTCCCTGTCCAACGCGCTTGGCATTTACCGCGACTATGCGGCGCAGGCGGCGCGGGCACTGCATGGCGGCGCGGCGCCGGCCGGCCTGACCCTCAACGCCGGCGGTTCGCCGACGTACCGGCTTCATGACGGCAAAGGCGCGGCCAACGAAGTGGCCATCGGCTCGGCCCTCGTCAAGCCGGGCGACTTCGACACCGAACTGCTGGGCGACCTGGCGCCGGCCGCGTTCATCGCCACGCCGGTCCTGAAGGCGCCGGCGCGATTCGACATGCCCAACGGGGTCGAATGGATCGGCGCCGCCGCCCGCGCGTGGGACGTGAACCAGTCGCGCGCCTGGTTCATTTACGGCGGCAACTGGCTTGCCGATCCCGTCTCGCCTGCCGGCATGGCGCCCAGCGGCCTGTACGGAACATCGTCGAACCAGCAGGTCCTGCTCGGCTCCGGCGCACAACAACTGCACGTGGACGATGTCATCTTCCTTCGGCCACGCCAGAGCGAGTCCGTGCTCCAGCAATTCGGCGACATCGTCGTGATGGAGTCGGGCCGCATCACGCAACGATGGCCGGTACTGACGCCCATGCCGTAGGCACAAGGACCATAACACCAAGGAGACAAGATGCGAGCAATAGCGATGATGATGCTGTCATGTGCATGGGTGGCGCCGGCATGGGCCGCGCCGGACACCGTACCGGGCCTGTGGCTCAGCGCCGACAAGGCCGCGGTCATCGCGTTCAAGGCCTGTCCCGAGCCGAAGGATGCGCTGTGCGGCATCATCGTCTGGGACAAGGATGCCGGCACGGCCGACGACGCGTGCGGCGTTATGATCGCCAAACTGCACTCCTGGCAGGATGACGCCTGGCGCAACGGCTGGGTGCACGACCCGCGTACCAGGAAAAACTACAAGGGCGTCGTGCGCACCAAGAACGACACGCTGCTGGTGCGCGCCTACATCGGCAGCGAACTGCTGGGCGAAACCGAAATCATGACCCGCGTGGCCAGCATTCCGGCCGGCTGCAAATCCAGGGAGACGCCATGAACAAATTTGTCGTGCTGGCCGCGCTGGCGGGCGCCGTCCACAGCGGGCAGGCCCATGCCGATGAACGGGCGATCCAAAGCTACGCGCTCGACATCGAAGCGAAGGTGCTCACCGACCGCAAGAACCGCGGCGTCTCCGATACCTACAACCGCCCCGGCGCCGAGTTGACGATGGAAGCGGTGCACGAATCGGGCGTGGTCGGCTATCTGCAACTGGGCACGGTCCGCAAGGAGATCTTCCCCGACACAAACGGTTTGCAGGTGACCGGCGCGCTCGGCTACCGCTGGGGCAATCCCGACGGCTGGCACTTCGGCGTAGGCGTGGCGCAGGAGTGGTTCCCGGGCGCGAAGGTCAACGATGCGCCGACCGGCATCGACTGGACCACGGGCGAACCGACCGGCGTGGCCAACACCAAATTCGATACCCGCTACGGCGTGTTCGAATTTGCCTATGGCGCCATCGAGGCGCGCTATCTGTATGTCCTGAGCGACGAGCTGCGCGGCAATAACACGGCCACCATCTGCGGATCGACCTATCTGCCGGCCGTGCTGGCCGGGGGCGACCCTGGCAAGGCGATCGCCTGCTACGACGGAGGCTTGAAGCACTCGCGCGGCTCGCAGCTGCTCGACATCGGCATCAAGCACAAGCTCGATGGCAGGAACAAGCTGATTGCGCATATCGGGTTTCAAAAGATGCGCCACTTCCGCGATGCCGACCTGGTGGACTACAAGCTGGGCATCGTGCACACGCGCTGGGGCCTCGATTTCGGCGCGGAGCTGGCGGGCGCCATCCTGCGCAACCGCGAACTGGCGGTGGTGCCCGATAGTTCAGGAAACACGAGGAAGGTGGATCGGGCGGCGCTGATCCTGTCGCTGGCCAAGCGTTTTTGACGGTCAATCCCAACCAGTACAAAGGAGACAACGATGGCATCGAACATTCCTTTCCGGCGCTTGACCCTGGCCATGGCGCTGGCGGCGACCTGCGGCGCGGCCAGCGCCGATCCTTTTATGGTTGGACGCGGCATGTCCGACATCACCGGCGAAGCCGCCGAAGTGGGCATGATGGGCTACGCCTCGCTCTCGCAGGTGAGCGCCGGCATTCACATGCGCCAGCGCGCGCGCGCCTTCATCGTGGCCGACCAGGCCAGCGGCAAGCGCATGATCTTCGTCAACAACGACCTGGGCATGGTGTTCCAGGGCGTGCAGCAGGCGGTTCTCAAGCAGTTGCGGGCCAGGTACGGCAGCCTGTATGGGGCCGACAACGTGATCCTCGCGGCCACCCATACGCACGCCGGGTCGGGTGGCTTTTCCCACTACGCGCTGTATAACATCACCACCTACGGCTACAACAAACGCAGCTTCGACGCCATCGTCAGCGGCATCGTGGCCGCCATCGACAAGGCGCACCGCGACTTGAAACCGGGCTCCATCGCCATCGGCAAGGGCCAGCTGACCGATGCCAGCAACAACCGCTCGCTGCCCGCCTACCAGCGCAATCCGCTGGCCGAACGCGCGCGCTGGAACAGCCCGATCGACCCCGACATGACGGTGCTGCGCTTCAGGCAGGGCGCCGATGATGTGGGCGTCATCAGCTGGTTCGCCACGCACGGCGTATCGATGGCCCCCAACAACCGCCTGCTCAGCCCCGACAACAAGGGCTATGCGGCCTGGCGCTGGGAACATGACCTCAAAGGCGTGCGCTATAACGCGGACGGCGATTTCGTCGCGGCCTTCGCGCAGTCGAACGCGGGCGACATGACGCCCAACCTGAACCTCGACGGGACCGGCCCCACGCGCAATGAATTCGACAACACGCGCATCATCGGCGAGCGCCAGTTGCAAAAGGCGCTGGCGATCTACAACGGCGCGCTCGAGCCGCTGGCCGGCACCTTGGACTACCGCCAGCGCTTCATCGATTTTTCGCGCGTCAGCGTGGCCGCCAGTTTTGCCGACGGCCACGCGCGCGGCACCTGCCCGGCGGCGCTGGGCACCGCGTTCGCGGCCGGCACGGAAGATGGCCGCGGCCTGGATGGATTCAACGAAGGCGACCTGGCCGGCAATCCCTTCTTCCAGGCGCTTGGCGGCATCCTCACGCCGGCGCCGCAATGGGTGCGCGACTGCCACGGCGTCAAACCGGTGCTGCTCTCGCCAGGCGTGCAGCAGCCCGTGCCCTGGTCGCCGGAAGTGCTGCCGGTGTCGATCGTGCGCATTGGCCAGCTGGCGATCGTGGCAGCACCCGGAGAGCTGACCGTCATGGCTGGCCGCCGCATACGCGAGACCGTCCAGGCCGCGCTGGGCGAGAGCGTCAGGCATGTCGTCATTGCCGGCTATGCCAACGCGTATTCCGGCTACATCACCACGCCCGAGGAATACGACGCCCAGCACTACGAAGGCGCCTCCACCCACTTCGGCAAATGGACACTGGGCGCCTACCAGCAAAGCTACCACGAGCTGGCCACGGCGATGCGGCAAGGCTTGCCGGCCCATGCCAGCGCGTCCACGCGCGACCTGTCGGACAAGCAGCTGTCGTTCCAGACCGGCGTGGTGCTCGATAACACGCCGCTGTTCAAGGCTTTTGGCGACGTGGTACGCCAAGCCAATGCCAGCTACGTGCGCGGCCAGCGGGTCGATGTCGAGTTCTGGACCGGGCACCCGAAAAACGACTTGCGCCAGAACGGCACCTTCCTTGAAGTGCAGCGCTGGGACGGCGCCGCCTGGCGCACCGTGGCCACCGATGGCGACTGGAGCACCATTTACCGCTGGGTGAGGGTCGATCCGGTGTGGGGAAGCTCCAAGGCCGCCATTTCGTGGGACATTCCCGCCGATGCCGCCACCGGCCAATACCGGATCCGGCATGACGGCAACTACAAGAATGGCTGGGACGGCAGCATCCGCGCGCTGACCGGCATCAGCCGCACGTTTCAGGTCAACTAAAGAATTGCCTCGCTTTGGCCCATCGAGCCTGCATTTTCAACCACCGGAGATCAGCATGCCGCACGTTTTACGTCTTGTTCTATCCTGCCTGTGCCTGGGCACCCTGTTTGGCAACGCGGCGCACGCCGAAACATATGTGTATGTCACCAACACCACCGCCGCCCCGGTAACGGTCCAGGTCAGTCAAAGCGGTGACGCCCAGCTTGCGCTGGGTAGCAGCTGGGGACGCGAAGCGAACGTGATTCCCGCCTATGCAACCCGGCGTGTGATGTGGATGAACCGGAATGTCGGCATCACCAATGGCAAGACGTTCTATTTCGACACCACCGTGAGCAGTGGCGACAGCAGCATGGTGCTGCGCCAGAAGCTGACCGGCACGCTCGTTTCGAGCAATCTGTGGCACTCCGCACGCGGCGCCGGCTTCGACGATCCATGGTATGGCGACCGCAACGTCCATCAGCGCGACACCACGTTCGCGCAAAAGGCGTCGGTAGCCTCCTACCGCGCCAAGTTCACCGGCGGTTACGACGATGTCCACTACGTGGTTCACAACAAGAACACGGTCGAGCCGGCCAGCGGGGCCGACGAATTGAAGGTCCTGAGCTATAACGTGTGGGCATTGCCCGTGGTGGCCAACAACATTTGCGCGCGGCTGGACGAGATCGCCGATAATCTGGCCGGCTACGACGTGGTCACGCTGCAGGAAATCTTCGACAATGACTGCCGCACGCGCTTCCTCGCCAAGGTCGGCGCCGCCTTCCCCTATCAGTCGCGCCTGGTCGATATTCCTTCAAACATCTTGCTCAACGGCGGCTCCATGGTGCTCAGCCGCTGGCCGATCATGGCCGACGATACCATCGTGTTCGACCGCTGCGTCGGCTCGGACTGCCTGGCCAACAAGGGCGCCAATTATGTCCAGATCCTTAAGCATGGCAAAGCCTACCACCTGAGCAATACCCATGCGCCCTCCACCGATAGCGATGAAGCGCGCCAGGCGCGTTTTGATGCCCTCGGAAAAATCCGCACCATGCTCGACAGCAAGAAGATTCCCGCCGCGGACGCGCTGCTGATCGCCGGCGACATGAATATCAACAAGTACAAGTTCCCGGACGATTACGCGCGCATGCAGTCGATCCTGCGCGCATCGGCGCCGGCGAGCACCGGTTACGCCTATACGTACGACGCGGCGGTCAATGTCAACGCCACCAGCGTGGTGTCCGGCGGCACCACCGAATACCTCGACTACATCCTGGTGGCGAACGACAATCGGCAGCCGGTGCGCAAGGAGAACAACGTGCGCATCCTGCGCAGCCTGCGCGAGGAGGTATGGTACGCGCATGACTTGTCGGACCACTTCCCGGTGGCCGGCCTGTTCGCCTTCTGAGCCGGATGCGCACCGCCATCCTGGCTGCCGCATTGGCCACGGCTGTTTTGGCCGTCTATGCCTGTTTCGCGGGGCCGGAGCCGGCGCCCGATTCGGTCACGCCGCCTCCGGCCGCGCCGGTGGCGTTTGCGGCACCAGCCGCTGCCGCAGGCAGGCCTGGTCCGCGCGCGTCGGGCATGGAGCGGCGCGCGGCGGTAGCTGCGACGCTCGCAGCGAATGGCCCGCAGATGCTGCGCGAAGGACGCTTGCAAGACTGGTGGCGCTCGGGCCAGGCGCAATGCGCCGCACTCGGGATCGACGATTGCCAACGCTGGCTGCGCGATGCGATCGCCGCCTGGCCGGACTCGCGCGCGGCGGCGCTCGCATCGCGCACCATCGAGCGCCTGCCCGCCGTGAAGGAAGCACAAGCGCGCCTGGTGCAGGACATGGACACGCCACTGTCGCAGCGCTTGCAACGCTTGACTGCGCTGCGCGAAGCAACGATGGGACGCGAGGAGGCGCAGGCGTGGTTCGGGCGCGAGAAGGCGCAGGTCGGCTTTACCGCCGCCGTCAACGAATTCGCCGCCGGCGAGGCGGCGGCAATGTCGCTGGCGGCGCGCCTGGCCCGTGTGGAAGATTTGCGCGGCCAGCATTACGGGGCGTTTTATGACGACCTTCGCGCCGCGGAAGGGCCGATGGGGCAATACCGCATCGAGCTAGGCCTGGCCCGTCTCGACGCCGGCGATGCACAGGCGGCGGACCAGCTGCGGGATCGTTTGCTCGCGCGGCATTTCCCGCGCGAGCGGGCGCAGGATATCTCTCAACTGGAACGGCGTAGCGAGCAACAGCAAGCGCAGCGAAACGCCTACGCCGACGAGCTGGCGGCGCTGCAGCGCCAATATCCTAACGCGGGCGATCAAGCGTATCTCGCCAGGCTCGACCAATTGCGGCAAAAGCATTTCCATTGAGAATCGGCGGTGTACTTGCGCGCGAATAGCCTGATAACATCCGGCACCAAGCACATCAACCGATCGTGACCGGATTTATCCATGGGCTGTCAACCAATGAACTGCGCCGTCCTCATTCATCTGCAGCGCGCTAGCGATGGTCTGACCGCATGGGTCAGCCACACGGCCGATGACGGCATCGACACGCTACTGAGCTGCGTCCCGTTGGCACGTCTGCCACTCGCGCTCTATCCGCAGCGCGATACTTTGCTGGCGGACTGGCAAAGCCTGTGCGCGGCACGCGAACTTGTGCCGGTGTGGCCGGCGTTCTGGCGCGTATTCTGGCATACGCTGACGCGGACACGCGACCATGCCCCATTGCCGATGCCGCAGCGCGTGGCGCCGGCAGCGCGACCGCCGGCCACCGCGGCGCATCCGCGCGCTTTTCGTGGCACCAAATACCAGCCGCCGAAGCAGCCGGTACCAATCCTCGATATATCCGCATGGCTGTCCGACCACCGCCTGCTTGACGGCTTTTTCGCGCGCCATGATTTTGCGCACCTGCCTTGCCTTGACGCGCACGGCCACCCTTTATTGAATTTCCCCGGCCCGGATCAGGCACCGACGGTTTGCGCACTGCTCGCGCATGGCGCAGGCATCGAAGCGGCCCAGTGGCCCGCGCTTCCAGAGGCATTCCGGCGTGCCTTCGCATGGTCCTTGCGGATGGCGCCAGCACACACGCTGCTGGCCTGGCTCCATGTCTGGCGGGGCCTCGGCAGCCCGCAGCAAGGCGTGGAATTGGTGCTTCCCGCCCGTTTGTGCGCGCTTGCCCCAGGTGCGCACAAGTGGGCGATGCTGGCCCTGCATCTGCCACCCACGCGCCAGATCGTCTTTCTCAGGGCAGTGCTCGCGCAGCGCGCCTGCCTGCTGCCATGCGACGCAATAAGCGTCACCCAATTGATGGAGCTCGACGCCGCAAGCGCGGACGAACAGCGTTTCGACCTCTACGTGAATGCCCTGCTCTCCAATCTGAGCCATCAGGTCAGTGCCGCCTACACCTTGTGCGGCTGCCTCCTCGCCGAACGGTGCACGGATGCGAATCGGATATCCACCCTGCGTGCCTACCTGTTCACCGACAAGAATTGCGCGCATGTTCCGATGGCGGACATCGACCGCATGAGCCGTGCGGTGGGTACGGACGGACAGTTCTGGGAATTGATCGCCTGGGAAAACTGCGGCAAATTGCCTGGATTCGACCACGTGCTGCGCGAAACTTGCTGGGAACAGCTTGGCACGGATGCCGCCGATCAGTGGATGGCGATATTCAAAGACATCCAATCGGATGAAGAAGACGAAGAGAAAAACGCCAGGCGATGGCGTGCCTATGCGGCGATTTTCCCCGAGTGGCACCGTGGCCTCATTGCGCTATCAGGCCCGTGGCAGGTAAAGTACGTGCGCATGTTACGCAGCCACGCATCCGGCTGGGACGATGTCGACAGCTTGCGCGAGAGCGTACGGTATCTGCTACCGCTCCAGCAACGGCTGTGCCGCCCGCCCTTTTCAGCCACGGCCGATGGCGACGCCGTGCTGTCATCAATGGCGCGAAATTTGCCGGTCGAGGGCTGGCGGCAGCTTGCCGCAACCGGCGAGCAGACCTGGCTGATGGTCGAACGCGCCTGCCGTCGCGACAATGACGCCCGCTTGATCCGATACGGCCTGTTCAGTCTTACCCAATGCTGGCCGGCTTTTACGCTGCGGCTTTTTTCGACGTCGCCGATACGGTTGATGCGCACCGCGCGGCTGTTGGGATGCCTGCGATACGAACGGCGGCGCCAGTTCCTGTCGGAGACATCGCATGCCGCGTGGTTCACCACCAACTGGGACCATGCCGAGCCCTATGAAGCGTGCCGCACGCTTTACCGGCTTTGCATCGAAGTCGGCCTGAATAGCCCCGTACCGCGCCGCCTGCGCGACCATATTGAAGGGGAAATCACACTCACCGACAAGCAGATCGCGCGTCACTGCCGGGTGAGTCTGGCGCGATTGCCGACTGTCTTGTTGGCGGCGCTCGAATGGCATATCTGGCGCAGCATCGACATGCCTTTCAATCTGCGCGGGCAATCGAGCGCGGCAAGCCATGCCGTGCGCCTGCTCGCTGGCGTGGATGACAATCGCAAGGGACTACGGCGCTTCCTGCTGGAGCACGGCCAGGGTCGCACGCACGCCTATCTCGACCATCCGCTCAACCGCGCGTGGTTCGCGCGCCATCCACGCATCAACGCCGACCTGTGGTGCGGGAAAGCGCCGGCACCTACAGGCGAAGGCACGCACGGCATCCGTCTGGCGATCGAAACGGATCCTCTCGAAACCCTGATGCTTGGAACCTACGTGGGCAGTTGCCTCGGGCTGGGCGGGTACTTCGACTATTCCGCGGTGGCCTGCCTGCTCGATGCAAACAAACAGGTCATCTATGCGCGCGACGCCGCCGGAAGGGTATTGGCGCGCCAGTTGGTGGCAATCGATGAACGCGACCGGCTGGTCATGTTCGAGGTCTATCCGGCATCGGCGCCGGAATCGCTGGTACGCGAATTTCACGCCTTCTGCCAGGTGTTGGCAAATGCGGTTGGTATCGACATGTATCGCCATCGGGAGCACGACGATTACGAGGTCGCCACCGTTCTCGCACGCGACTGGCGGGACGACGGGGCTGCGCAAGACCGGGAGGAACTCCTCGCCTGAATTACCACACCGCCGCTTGCGCCTCAGGCGAACTTGGAAGGCGGTAATTAGCCCTGGTTCACCTTACAAGGACTCGTCAGAACCTGTGCACTCATCAACGTCAGGGACCTGTGCAAGTGTGGTTTCGACTAAGTAACCGGGGCATTTCACTTTAGCCAGCTCTAGCGCTATTTGGCCACGGCGCGTACGTTGGAATCCAGCGCTATCGACGAGATCAAGCGGCATTGCCGTTAGAAAATCGATTCCGTAAGCCTTGGCTGCCGCCCCGCAGGGCCCCTTCGCCAGCCGAACTATTTCCTCAATAATACGCAGTACCGCCCGTAGGTTGCTGGGGTCACTTAGCGCGGACGTTAAGTAAGCATTGACAACTTGCAATGACAGCCGCAACTGCTCTACACCATTCTCCGTCTGTTTCTTTTCGAACGTACGTAAATTATAAGCCCGGCTGGTGAGCAGATCTACCGGATGGAGGACGAGATAGGTTTGACCGCTGTCTTGGCGCATCTCGATCGCGCGCTCAAAGACGTGCCGGACACTCAGCGGCGGGACTTTTCAATGACGTCAATTGACATGAACTTGTCAGGTGTAATCGGTATTTCGACAACGCCAATTAGCCTGGAAATCGCCGACCTTAGTTGGAGTTTCGCTGTGCTTCCGGGTATCTTCTGATGGATTGCTTCGACCAGGTCGCGATCACCAAGAAAGTCCGCATCGATACTTATTGGGGCGCAAGTCGCGTAGGAACGAAGGCCGAATACATCTAACCAGACCGACAAGGCCTGCCCGCCTACAAGCACACCTTTATTTTGGACAGCTGCGAGAACAAGCTCGACTAACGCTGGAGTGACTGCAACCTGCTCGCGCTCAGTCATCCCTTAAAAGTGTATGTTGACCGTTCTACAACTTCTTGGGGGATAAAGGAATTTTGTTCAAGCGAGCGATGCCCAGCAGTGACGAGCCAACGCGACTGTTCCTGTCGGCGGTACTTATCCTGCTCTAAATCGTGCGATTCAGATTGCAGTGATTGTTCGTTGAGCAAGATGTGGCTCATGATGCTTCTCCAATACGGCGACTTTAGCATAAAATCAGCCGGAGTTTGCATGATAGGCGGTACCTTGCTATCGAGCCTGATCGCACTGTGGGCCGACGCGCTCGCTGGGCACACCAGTTGGTCGCTGGAACCCAGATCGACCAACTCCTGATCATCGGCCGGATCCGGCCTTTACGTGTCGGCACGCTGTGCGCCGCTTCCGGTTCAGGCAAACTTGGAAAAATCCGGCTTGCGCTTTTCGAAAAACGCGGTGAACGCTTCCTTCGCTTCAGGCGCCAGCAGCATCGCGCCGAACAAGGCGTTTTCGGCGCCCATGGTCTCGTTGATGGCCGCAGTGCGCGAGCGCTTCATCAGCGACTTGGTTGCGCGGATCGAGGCCGCTGGCAGCGCCACCAGCTTGGCCGCCTGGCGCTGCGCGTACGGACGCAGTTCTTCCAGCGGCAGCACCTTCGATACCAGGCCCATGTCGTAGGCTTCCTGCGCCAGGAACGCTTCGCCGAGCAACAGCTTTTCGGCCGCGCGTGGGAACCCCGCCAATTGCGGCAGCAGCAGGCTCGATGCGAATTCAGGGCACAGTCCCAGCTGCGAGAACGGCATCGAGAACTTCGCATTGTCGGCCGCGTAGACCAGGTCGCAGTGCATCAGCAGCGTGGTGCCGATGCCGACCGCCGCGCCGGACACCGCCGCCACCACCGGCTTGCTGCTGCCGGAGAGAGCGCGCATGAACTGGAATACCGGGCGCATTTCGGGCGGCACGCCTTCGACCGGTTTGGAGTTCTTCATGAAGTCGTCCAGGTCGTTCCCGGCAGTGAAAATCTCGGGTTTGCCGGCGATGAGAATGGCGCGCACCGCGTCGTCGCTCTCGGCGTCGACCAGGGCATCGGCCATGGCCTGGTACATCACGCCGGTGATCGCGTTCTTGCGTTCGATGCGGTTAAATTCGATCGTCAGGATGCCGTCGGCCTTGCTCGTCAAAATATCCATGTATTCTCCAAAAAGTGAAAAGGGCGCCGAGGTTAAACCGCAGCGCCCTTGATGACATTATTTTAACCGACGCTTATACGCGTTCGAAAATGCCTGCCGCGCCCATGCCGGTACCGACGCACATCGTGACCATGCCGTACTTGAGGTTATTGCGGCGCAGCGCGTGGATCACGGTCGCGGCGCGGATCGCACCGGTCGCGCCCAGCGGATGGCCCAGCGCAATCGCGCCACCCATCGGGTTGACCTTGGACGGGTCCAGACCCAGGTCGCCCATGACCGCCAGCGCCTGTGCGGCGAACGCTTCGTTCAGTTCGATCCAGTCCAGCTGGTCCTGGGTGATGCCGGCGGCGGCGCATGCCGCTGGAATCGCCACTTTCGGGCCGATGCCCATGATTTCAGGCGGCACGCCGCGCACCGCGAACGAGGAGAACTTCGCCAGCGGGGTCAGGTTATGCTCGCGCAGGATTTTTTCGCTGACGATCAGCAGCGCGCCGGCGCCGTCGGACATCTGCGAGCTGTTGGCCGCGGTGACGGTGCCTTTGGCCGCGAAGACCGGCTTCAGTTTGCCGAGCGATTCGATGGTCGAATCGGCGCGTGCGCCTTCATCGGTATCGACCGTGCGGGTCTTGATGTCGACCTGGCCGGTTGCCAGGTTAGGCGTGCGGGTGATGATTTCGACCGGGGTGGTCTCGTCCTTGAAGAAACCAGCCTGCTGCGCGGCGATGGCGCGGCGGTGCGACTCGACCGAGAATGCATCCTGCTGCTCGCGCGTCACTTTCCACTGCTTGGCCACGTTTTCCGCGGTCAGGCCCATGCCGTATGCCATGCCGACGTTTTCGTCGGTGAACATATTCATGTTCATCGATGGGTGGTGGCCCATCATCGGTACCATCGACATCGATTCGACGCCGCCAGCGATCATCACATCGGCTTCGCCGACGCGGATGCGGTCGGCGGCCATGGCGATGGCGGTGATGCCGGATGCGCAGTAACGGTTGACGGTGACGCCGCCGACGGTTTTCGGCAGGCCGGCCAGCAGCACCGACATGCGGGCGATGTTAAAACCTTGTTCGGCTTCCGGGAACGAGCAGCCGATGATGGCGTCGTTGATCAGCGCAGGATCGAGGCCGGGCGCTTGCGCCATCGCGGACTGGATCGCGCGCACCAGCAGGTCGTCCGGGCGCATGGACTTGAACATGCCGCGCGGCGCCTTGCCGATCGGGGTGCGGGTAGCGGAGACGATGTATGCGTCTTGAAGTTGTTTGCTCATAGTGTTCTCTCAAAAATTCTGTGGTTCGAAATGGGATGCTGATTCACCGTTTTTCGGACAAATACCAGTCGACCTGCACCTGCGCCGCCAGCGTGCCGTGTTCGTCGAATACGTCGACTTCCACCGGGAACGCCACCTTGCCGTCCGTGCTCAAGGCAGCCTTGAGCGCCGCGATATCGCCCGGAACGCGGCCGCTGGCGCGCGTCGCGCCCTTGGCCACTTTCTGGTACTGGATACGCGACTCCTTGGCCACCGGACGCAGACCCAGAATCAGGTCGGCGAACGCGCCGGCCATGGCCGCGCCGGAAGCCGTTTCGGCCAGGGTGAACAGCGCCCCGGCGTGCTGCGTGCCGAGGTGATTGTTCAGTTTCGGGTCGGCCGGCATCGACACCTCGGAGGTGCCATTGCCGATTGCGTCGATCCGGATTCCCAGCAGCCGCACAAACGGCAGCGTGTCCATCATTTGCTGCTTGATACGGTCATACACCATGCTTGGCCTCACTCGCAGTAGAAATTTGAACGCCAGGGTCAGGATCGACATTGCCGGTCGATCAGTTGCGTACCGGTTTACCGGTTTGCATCATGCCCATGATCCGTTCCTGGGATTTCGGATGATTCAGCAGTTCGAGGAATGCCTTGCGCTCCATGTCGAGGAACCACTGCTCGCTCAACTGGCTGCCCTGGTCGATGTCGCCGCCGGTCACGATCTCGGCGATCATGTCGCCCAGCTTGTAGTCGTGGGCGGAGATGAAGCCGCCGTCGCGCATGTTGACCAGTTGCGCACGGATGGTCGCCCAGCCGTAGCGGCCCGTCGCGGTGATCGTCTTCTTCATCGGAGGACGGTAGCCGGCGTCGAACATCGCGCGCGCTTCGACTTTCGCCACGTGCAGCAGTTCGTACGGGTTGAAGACGATGACGTCGTCCTCTTTAAGGTAGCCCATCGCTTTCGCTTCCAGCGCCGATTTCGACACGTTGGCGGTAGCGGCATTGGTGAAGCCCGTTTTCAGGAAATGCAGGATGTCCGAACCCTTGGCTTCATTCGAAGCGCGAGCAGCCGCTTCCTTCAGGCCGCCGCCGGCGGGAATCAGGCCAACGCCCACTTCAACGAGGCCGATGTACGATTCGATCGAAGCCACGCGCTTCGATGCGTGCAGCGCCATTTCGCAGCCGCCGCCCAGCGCCAGGCCCGCCACCGCGGCGATGACCGGTACGTTCGAATACTTCATCGCCATGAAGGTATCCTGCAGCAGCGCGATACCTGGCTCCATGGCCTTGGCGCCGCCTTGCATGAATAATGGCAGTGCCGATTGCAGGTCGGCGCCGGCCGAGAAGGCACCGCCTTCGGCTGCGTCGGTATTCCAGATGACCAGGCCCTTGAAGTTTTTCTCGGCTTCGGCTTGCGCCATTTTCAGGCCGTTGATCACGCCTTCGCCGATGACGTGCATCTTGGTCTTGAGCGAGATGATCAGCACGTCGTCGTTCTGGTGCCAGATGCGCACCGAGTCGTCTTCGTGGAAGGTCACGCCGGCGGTCTTGCCGTCGGCAGCGCCGGCGCCCAGCACCGGTGCGCGGAACGGCTGGCGCTCGTACACGGCCAGCGTGGAACGCGGCACGTAGGCGTTCTTGGACGCCGAGAACGAACCTTCAGCGGTGTGCACGCCCTTCTCCGCAACCTGGCCTTCGAAGACCCATGCCGGCAATGGAGCCGCGCACAGTGCCTTGCCGGCGTCGATGTCTTCCTTGACCCAGTTGGCGATCTGGGTCCAGCCCGACGCCTGCCATGTCTCGAAAGGACCGACGTTCCAGCCGAAGCCCCAGCGCATGGCGAAGTCGACGTCGCGCGCGTTGTCGGCGATCGAACCCAGATGCACGGCGATGTAGTGGAAGGCGTCGCGGAAGATCGCCCACAGGAACTGGCCTTGCGGGTTGGTCGATTCGCGCAGCGCTTTCATCTTCTTGACCGGATCCTTTTCTTTCAGGATGCGGGCCACGATGTCGGCTGCCTTGCCGCCGCCGGCGACGTAGTCACCGGTAGCGAAGTCGAGACGCTGGATGTCCTTGCCGACCTTTTTGTAGAAACCGGCGCCGGCTTTCTGGCCGAGCGCACCCGCGGCGACCAGCTTGGCCAGCACGTCGGGGGTTTTGTAGACGGCGAAGAATGGATCGTCGGCCAGGTTGTCCTGCATGGTCTTGATCACATGGCCCATCGTGTCCAGGCCGACCACGTCGGCGGTACGGAAGGTACCCGACTTGGCGCGACCGAGCTTGGCGCCGGTCAGGTCGTCGACCACGTCCACGGTCAGGCCGAATTGTTCGGCTTCGTGGATGATCGCCAGCATGCCGAAGATACCGACGCGGTTGGCGATGAAGTTCGGGGTGTCCTTGGCGCGCACGACGCCCTTGCCCAGGGTGGTGGTCAGGAAGCCTTCGAGCTGGTCGACGATTTCAGGCTTGGTCGACTCGGTCGGAATGATTTCGACCAGGTGCATGTAGCGCGGCGGGTTGAAGAAGTGAACGCCGCAGAAGCGTGCTTTCAGTTCGGCGTCGAAGCCGTCGGACAGCGTGGTGATCGACAGGCCCGAGGTGTTCGAGGCGAAGATCGCGTTTGGCGCGATGTGCGGAGCGACCTTCTTGTACAGGTCGTGCTTCCAGTCCATGCGCTCGGCGATCGCTTCGATGATCAGGTCGCAGCCGGCCAGCAGCTCGAGGTTGTCTTCGTAGTTGGCGATTTCGATCAGGGCTGCGTCGTCCTTGTTGCCGAGTGGCGCAGGGCTGAGTTTTTTCAGGTTGTCGATGGCGCGCTGGACGATGCCGTTCTTGTTGCCTTCTTTTGCAGGCAGATCGAACAGGACGACCGGTACCTTGGCGTTGACGCAGTGGGCAGCGATCTGCGCACCCATCACGCCAGCGCCGAGCACGGCGACTTTTTTAATGATGAAATTGGTCATGGCTTTCCTTTGTTTTCCAGATTACTGATTGCGTATCCCCGCTGCCGCTTGAGCCGTCGTCCCCGCGAAGGCGGGGACCCAAGTTCGTCGATACGGTACGAACTTGGGCCCCCGCCTGCGCGGGGGCGACGGGAGTGCGGGGAGCACTTGGCGTATTAGAACAAGTCGGCGTCAAGCGCCATCAGGTTGGCCGAGCCGGAACGCGCCTGGCGGATCAGCATTGCCGTTTCAGGCTGCAGACGGGCGAAGTAGAAGCGCGCGGTCGCCAGTTTGGCTTTGTAGAAGTTATCGCCCGAGTCTTGCTTGGCCAGCGCGATCTTCGCCATCTGCGCGAAGAAGTAGCTGTAGATCAGGTGACCGACAACGCGCAGGTAAGGAACCGCCGCCGCGCCCACTTCATCCGGATTCTGGAACGCCTTCATGCCGATTTCCATGGTCAGCTTGGTGACCTTGTCACCCAGGTCGCCCAGCGGCGTGATGAACTCCGACAGCGCTTCGTCGGTGCCGTTTTCTTCGACGAAGTTCTTGATCTTCTCGCCGAACTTGCGCAGCTTGGCGCCGTTGTCCATCAACACTTTGCGGCCCAGCAGGTCGAGCGACTGGATCGTGTTGGTGCCTTCGTAAATCAGGTTGATACGCGCGTCGCGCACGTACTGCTCCATGCCCCACTCGGAGATGTAGCCGTGGCCGCCGTAGACCTGCATCGCTTCCGAGGTCGCGATCCAGCCGTTGTCGGTGATGAAGGCCTTGATGATTGGCGTGAGCAGCGCGACTTCGTCGGCCGCGTCCTTGCGCACTTCTTCGTCAGGGTGGTGCAGTTCGCGGTCGATCTGCAGCGCGGCGTACGAAGTGAATGCGCGCGCGCCTTCGGCGTAGGCCTTGGCGGTAAGCAGCATGCGGCGCACGTCGGCGTGCACGATGATCGGGTCGGCTTGCTTTTCAGGCGCTTTCACGCCCGACAGGCTGCGCATCTGGATGCGGTCTTTCGCATACACCAGCGCGTTCTGGTACGCCACTTCGGTCAGGCCCAGCGACTGCATGCCCACGCCCAGGCGGGCGGCGTTCATGAACACGAACATGGCGTTGAGGCCCTTGTTCGGCTGGCCGATGATCCAGCCGCGGGCGCCGTCCAGGTTCATCTGGCAGGTCGAGTTACCGTGGATGCCCATTTTTTCTTCGATCGCGCCGCAGAAAATCGGATTGCGCTCGCCCAGGGTGCCGTCCGCGTTCGGCAGGAATTTTGGCACCAGGAACAGCGAAATGCCTTTGGAGCCTTCCGGTGCGTCCGGCACGCGTGCCAGCACCAGGTGCAGGATGTTTTCGGCGACGTCATGTTCGCCGGCCGAGATGAAGATCTTCGAGCCGGTGATCAGCCACGAACCGTCGTCCTGCGGCAGCGCTTTGGAACGCAGCATGCCCAGGTCGGTGCCGCAGTGCGATTCGGTCAGGCACATGGTGCCGGTCCATTCGCCCGAGACCAGTTTCGGCAGGTAGGTTTTTTTCTGTTCGTCGGTACCGTGCTCCAGCAGGCACTCGTAGGCGCCGTGCGACAGGCCAGGGTACATCGACCATGCCTGGTTGGAGGAGTTGAGCATTTCGTAGAACGAGTTGTTCAGCACGACCGGCAAGCCCTGGCCGCCGTATTCCGGGTCACACGCGAGCGCAGCCCAGCCGCCTTCGACATACTGCTTGTAGGCTTCCTTGAAGCCTTTTGGCGTGGTCACCGACTTGGTCGCCGCATCATAGTGGCAACCTTCGCGGTCGCCCGAGTGGTTCAGCGGGAACAGCACGTCCTGCGTGAACTTGGCACCCTCTTCCAGCACCTGGTTGATGATGTCGGCGTCGACATCTTCGAATTTAGGCAACTGCTTCAATTCGTCGGATACATTGAGGAACTCGTGCAGCACGAACTGCATATCCCGAATTGGCGCGACGTATTGACCCATGATTTTCTCCTGACGAACGTATGGTTGGTGACCAGGCCAGCGACGTGCTGGACCCGGCAAGGTGTTGACTCGATTGATTCAGTTACTGCGCCCGATTCGCTTACTGCGCTTGATTCGGTTGATTCTTGGACGGATTCTGGTAATTCATGATCAGGCGCTCAAAGCCGCTGCGCGCGCGATCGACGCTGCCCGGCCGACGCAGGAACCGCGCATCGTGGTGCAACGCCAGGATCAAGCCATACATCTCGTAGACCATCTGGTTGGCGTCGGTATCTGCCTTGAGGTCGCCGCACTCGATGGTTTGCTCCACACATCTTAGCAGTGCTCCCTGCCACGCACGCACCATCGACACCAGTTCTTCGCGGATCGGGCCCGGACGGTCGTCGTATTCGACGGCGCCACTAATATAGATACAGCCGGAGGCGATCTCGACGCTGACGCGCTTGATCCAGCGGGCATACATGGCTTTGAGGCGCGACAGGCCGCGAGGTTCCTTGACGCTCGGGAAAAACACTTCCTGCTCGAAACGGTGGTGGTAGAGCTTGAGCACTTCCATCTGCAAGTCTTCGCGCGAACCGAAGTGCGCGAACACGCCGGACTTGCTCATGTTCATTTTGTCCGCGAGTAAACCAATCGTCAGCCCTTCGAGACCGTCGCGGCTGGCGAGGTCGAGCGCGACGTCCAGAATGGCTGCCCGCGTGAGCTCGCCCTTGCGCATGAATTTGACTGAAGTGTTAATAGATGGTCCCGATGGTAGTTGAAAATGCGACCCGTTGAATGAAATCCGAACGCTCGTACTATTATCCACTACAAGGCAAATGTCAAACGGGAACTTAGAGGTGGGAGTCTATTGCTGCGGTGCAGCAATACCAGGAATTTCCGGGGCTTTGCGTATGCTACGGGCCGTCGAGGCGGGCAAGGCGCCATGCCGTTTTTTGTGCGTCCGTGCACTTCATGCAACTCGGTGGCAAAAATCTTGTGGAACCGGTCAGACCCGAGGCTAGCAGGATTGCCCTGGCCAGCGGCGTAGTCGACAGGCACCCGCGACGACGTTCAAAGCACAGCTGCGCCAGGCAGCGATAGCTCATCATTGTGGGGGTTATTCACTATTGAATTAAGCGTAATATTGCACACAAAGCAATATTTGTCGAACTTGGGGGATGTCATCAGTGACACTTCCAGCCGACGGATCGAGGCGGTATGTTGTTGACAATGTTGCAATGGACAAGGACATCACGCCGCCGCACCCGCGCGTCGACCCTAAAGCGCATGGTGAATAAACAGGGCAAATGAAATTATTTTATCAAGGATAAACTATGTCATTGACAGAAACTACGCTCACTTCTCCCGGCCACGACGAGGTTATTTTCTACGAAGGCCGGAATTTTGACGGCAAGGCTTATCTGTCCACGCTTGGCGCACAAGTCGATATTTATCGCAGCTACCGCCCCCTCAATGACAAATTGAATTCAGTGAAAATCGGCTCCGCATGCAAGGTCGTAGCGTTCTATCGTGCGAATTACGGGAATCCATCGAAAGAGCTGATTGCCGACACGGGCAATATCGATATCGGGGGCATGAGCGCATTTATCGTGCTCAATAAAGCCGGGCACCACGCCCTGTTATTCGAGTTCAGCGACAGCACCGGCCAAGGCCGCAGCATGACGCTTCAAAGCGCAGGATTCGGCTCGGTCATCCAGCCGAATCCCGAACCGGAAGAAGGAGCCGATCCGAATATCGCGCGCGCATTCGCCACGCTGAAAGAGACCGATATCGATACCAAGCCCCTCGTCACGGCAATCTTCGTCAGGAAACCGAACGGCGAATATGAAGACCCGAACGGCTCGCTTCACTTCTATTGGAAGGACGGCAAGCCTCATGCAAAGAACATCCCGGAATACGAGTCGGCCAGCCTGAGCTATACGCAGGAAGAAAACGTCTTTAAATTTACCTGGAAATAGCGCAAACCCCGCGTCGGCCGTAAGGCCGCGCCCCGGGATGACGGGAACGCATGCGTCGGATACCGTTCCCGGCAGCGGCAAGGCTGGCTACTCGCCGGCCTTGCTGATCGCCCGCCGGTCGCGCTTGGTCGGGCGCCCCTTGATGGTGGTTCCCGGCTCGCGGTACAGCTTGCGCGCTTCCAGGTCGTTTTCACGCTTGCTCACGCTCTCTTCGGTCTCCTCGTACAAGGTGCGCGCCACCGGGGCGCCGCCGCGCACGTCGGAAATGCCCATCACGCGCACTTCCCACGTCTCGGCGCCGTTGTCGATGGTCAGCTTGTCGTCCAGCTTGACCGTGCGCGCCGGCTTGATGCGCTCGCCGTCGAGGCGCACCTTGCCCGTATCGACCGCATCCGTCGCCAGCGAACGCGTCTTGAAAAAGCGCGCCGCCCATAACCATTTGTCTATTCGTACATTGTCCATCAGGCATATCCTATAGCGAAAATCCGCATCGCCATTTTATAGAAGAAATACGCCACCTCGTAACCGCTGCGCCGTACCCATCCCACGTGTTCAAAATCTTCCCGGCAAATCATAACGCCGTCGGCAATGCCGCGCCGGATGTGTTCGCGCATGGTGCGGGCGAATTCCTCGTCCTTGACGACCACATTGGCTTCCTGGTTCAAAAACAGCGACAAGCCATCGCAATTGCTCGACCCGACCGTCGACCAGTCGTCGTCGACCACGGCCACCTTGGCGTGCAGCTGGGTCTTGCGGTATTCGTAGACCTCGACCCCGCTGTCGAGCAGTTTCGGGTAGAACGAGCGCGCCACCATGTCTTGCAGCTTGATTTCGCCCACCCCGATCAGCAGCTTCACCTCGACCCCGCGCTCGGCGGCAATCGCCAGCGCCTTGCGGAATTTGTGTCCGGGGGCAAAGTACGGATTGACCAGCAGCACGCTCTTCTTGGCATGGCCGATCGCGTGCAGGTAGGCGCGCTGGATCGTGTGGCGGTTGCGCAAGCTGTCGCGCACCACGAACGCGGCCTGCATCGGCTTGTCGCCTTCGAGCGACTGGTCCTTGCGCATTTCGCGGAACAGACCGATCCGTTTCATCAGCCCCAGGTGGCCCACGCGCGCCCACTGGGTCTGCATTTCATGATGGATGGCCGCCACCAGCGGGCCGCGCACCTGCACCGCGAAGTCCCAGCGCGGCGCCGGCAAGCGTTTGCCCGGGTCGTAATCGCAGTACCAGTCATCGTTGACGTTGATGCCGCCGACAAACGCCACGGCGCGGTCGACCACGACAATCTTGCGGTGGGTGCGGGTCACGCCGCGTTTGAACCAGGCGTTGAAGGCGCGAAAGCGCACGTTGGCGGCCGCGAACGCGATGCCCAGGCGGGTCGACTGCGCGTGTCCGGTGCCCCACCAGTCGGTGACTACGCGCACCTTGACGCCGCGCTGGCCGGCGCGGCACAGGGCGTCGGCCACGGAGCGGCCGGTGGCGTCGTCCGCAAAGATATAAGTTTCGAAATAGATATCGTACTGCGCACCATCAATGGCCGCGATCAGCGCAGGGAAAAATTCCAGTCCGGTTTCAAGCAGGGCGATATCGTTGTGGGCGGTGTAATGGACCGGGCGCATAGTGCTTCATGTTTGGTTGCAAAGCCTCAGGCCAGCTTGAGGTTGGCCACGATCGGGGCGTGGTCCGATAATTTGGCCCATAACGCACCATGCAGGACCTCGGCCCCGTCCACCTTGAAGCCGCGCACGTAAATGCGGTCGAGGCGGAAGAACGGCAGCGCGGCGGGGAAGGTGCGCGCCGGCGTGACCGTTTTCTCGCGTCCCGAAAAGCTGCGCACCAGATCGCCCAGGCGCGAACGCGCACCCAGTTCGTCGAAGACTTCAACCACACCGAGCTCATTGCGCAGCTTGTCGCTGAGGTTGTTGCGCCAGTCGTTGAAGTCGCCCGCGATGATGACAGGCTCGCCATTCGGCGCCGATGCCTTCACGCAGTCGATGAGCGCCTGCGTCTGGCGTCCGCGTCCCGATTCGAACAGGCCCAGGTGGACCACGTAGCAATGCACCTGGCATTTGGGCGTATCGAGGATGCAGTGCAGGATGCCGCGCTGCTCGTATGCATGGTCCGACACGTCATGATTATGCGTGCCGCCGATGGGATACGCCGACAGCAAGGCATTGCCGTGGTGACCGTGATCGTACACCGCGTTCATGCCGTAGGCGGAATGATGCGAGTCGCCCGCGAAATACTCGTGCTGGGCGCGCTCGGGCCAGTGCCGGTGTCCGCGGCTCTCGTCGCCGAACTTCGCCGAGTTGCGGTCGTGCTTGCCCTGCACTTCCTGCAGGAACACGACGTCGGCGTCGAATTGGGCAATGGCCTTTTTCAGGGCCAGCACGCGTGGTGTGCTCCGGATGGAGGACACGCCTTTGTGGATATTATAGGTAGCGACACGAATCTTCATGGGAACATTCTAACCCCTTCAGTGAATGTTCTTCAGAAGGAACTCTATCGTGCGCACTTCTGCCCGTTCAGAGCGGATTTGCGGCGATGAAAAACCCCAGGTGATCGGGCAGCGCGCACCGGCGCCGGCAGGCCGCGTGACCGTGGCGGGCGGCACATCCGTGCTTTCGGCAGCTGTCCAAGGACTACCCGCTTCAGCGATGGCAACAAACAAGAAAAGGCGTTTTCTGAAGGCTTCAAAAAAACGGGTTTTGTGATTAATAAGATGATATGGTTGGTATTATCGCAATTTCAACCGCAGAAAGCCCGCAATGCGCCTTTTCAGAGCACTTGCCCTTATCGTCCTGGGCACCATGTCGCACGCGTCCGCGCAGGACGTGCTTCTGGCCGGCCACGTGCGGCGGGTGATTCTGGAGCCGTCCGGCACCGAAGAATGTCCGCTACCGTGCTCAATGCCCGTGGGTCACGCTTTCCGTAGGCACTGCCCCGTATCAGGCGAGTAATCTGCCGCAACGCCGAACCTCGTTCACTTGTGCAATACCCTTGCCAGCACGCTCTGTTCCAGCGCGGCAAAGGGAGCGCTACCGCGCCTGCCCGAACGCGGCAAGTCCACGTGCAAATCCTGGCTGATGCGACCGTCCTCAACCAGCAGCACGCGGTCGGCCAGGGCCAGCGCTTCCTGCACATCGTGCGTGACCAGCACGGCGGTAAAGCCGCGCGCCAGCCATAGCGATTCGATCAGTTGCTGCATCTCGATGCGGGTCAGCGCATCGAGCGCGCCCAGCGGCTCGTCGAGCAGCAACAGTTGCGGCTCGTGCACCAGCGCCCGCGCCAGGGCCACGCGCTGGCGCTGCCCGCCGGACAGTTCGGTCGGCCAGTCGCCTGCCCGCCCCGCCAGGCCGACCGTTTCCAGCGCTGCCGCGGCGCGCTCGCGCGAACCCGGCAACCCCAGCGCCACGTTTTCCAGCACGCTCTTCCACGGCAACAGGCGCGCTTCCTGGAACATGATGCGCACCTCCGGATCGCGCAAGCCGTCGCCGATGCGGATCTGGCCGGCATCCAAGGACTCGAGTTGCGCGATGGTGCGCAGCAAGGTGCTCTTGCCGCAACCACTGCGTCCGATCACGGCCACGAACTCGCCGGGCGCCAGTTCCAGGTCGACTCCACCCAGCACTTCACGTCCGGCATAGCTTTTCGTCACGCCGCGCAGCGACACGCCCACCCCATGCTGCCCCAGCGCGGCGGCCGCCCCAACGGTACGTTCTTCGATACGATTGATTTGCATGCTGTTTCCCGAGCTTGATTAGCGGTACGCCGGATTCCAGCGCAAGAAGTGCTTTTCCATCCCGCGCGACAACAGATCGGCGGCCTTGCCCAGCAGGGCATACAGCAAAATGCCAACCAGCACGACATCGGTTTGCAGGAACTCCCGCGCATTCATGGTCATGTAGCCGATGCCGGCCTGGGCGGAAATGGTTTCGGCCACGATCAGCAGCACCCATACCAGCCCCAGCGAAAAACGCACACCCACCAGGATCGACGGCAGCGCCGCCGGCAGGATCACATCGCGGTACAGCGGCCAGCCGGACAAGCCATAACTGCGCGCCATCTCGATCAGCCCCTGGTCGGCCGAGCGGATGCCGTGAAACGTATTCAGATATACCGGAAAAAACACGCCGATCGCCAGCAGGAACACCTTTGCGGTTTCGTCGATGCCAAACCACAGGATCACCAGCGGAATCAGGGCCAGCGCCGGAATGTTGCGGATCATTTGCAAGGTGGTGTCGAGCAAGGTTTCCGCGCGCCTGACGCTGCCGTTCAGCAACCCCAACAGCAAACCCAGCCCGGCGCCGATGGCAAAGCCGTTCACCGCGCGCCACAGGCTGGTGCGCAAGTGCTGCCACAGCTCGCCCGACACGGCCAGGGTCCAGAACGCCTTTGCCACGGCCCACGGCTCCGGCAGGATGCGGCTCGACAGCCAGCCCGCCTGCGCCGCAATCTGCCAGGCCAGGATCAGGCCAACCGGCAACGCCCATGGTGCCAGTGCCGATGGCCGAGGCACGCCAGCGCCGGCCATGGTCAGGCCGCCTTCTTCGGCAAGATATCGCTGGCCATCATCTCGCCGAACGGCCCGGTGATCGACTGCTCGCCGGCTTGCTTGCCCTTGCCCAGCAGCGGAAACACCAGTTCGGCGAAGCGGTACGATTCTTCCAGGTGCGGATAGCCGGACAGGATGAAGGTCTCGATGCCCAGGTCCGCATATTCCTGCATGCGCGCGGCCACCGTTTCGGCGTCGCCCACCAGCGCGGTGCCGGCGCCGCCGCGCACCAGGCCCACGCCGGCCCACAGGTTGGGCGACACTTCGAGCTGGTCGCGCCGGCCGCCGTGCAGGGCTGCCATGCGGCGCTGGCCCACCGAATCCATCTTGGCGAAGGCCGCCTGCGCCTTGGCGATAATCTCGTCATCCAAATGGCTGATTAATTCGTCGGCCGCGCGCCACGCCGCCTCATTCGTTTCGCGCACGATCACGTGCAGGCGAATCCCGAAGCGCAATGTGCGTCCGTGTTTGGCGGCGCGCGCGCGGATATCGGCCAGCTTCTCGGCCACCGCGGCCGGCGGCTCGCCCCAGGTCAGGTACACGTCCATCTGCTCGGCCGCCAGTTCGTGCGCCGGCTCGGACGAGCCGCCGAAGTACAGCGGCGGATACGGTTTTTGCACCGGCGGATACAAGGTCTTAGCGCCCTTGACCTGCAAGTGCTTGCCCTCGAAGTCGTAACCCGCCGCGCCGCCCTCGCCCGCCATGGTGGCGCGCCAGATGCGGAAGAATTCATCCGAAATTTCGTAACGTTTGCTGTGATCCGCAAACAAGCCATCCGCTTCCAGCTCGCCCTGGTCGCCTCCCGTCACCACATTGATCAAAAGGCGCCCGTTCGACAGGCGGTCGAACGTGGACGCCATGCGCACCGCCAGCCCTGGCGTCGACAGGCCGGGACGGATCGCCACCAGGAACTTGAGCTTCTGCGTGACGGCCATGAGCGACGAGGCCACCACCCAGGCGTCCTCGCAGGAACGCCCGGTTGGCAGAAGGACACCGTCGTAGCCGAGGGTATCGGCTGCAACGGCGACCTGGCGCAGATAGTCGGCATCGACACTGCGCGCACCCTTGCTGGTACCAAGATAGCGGCTATCGCTATGGGTGGGGATAAACCAGAACACATTCAACGACATGGAAATACTCCTGAATTTAAAGCTTGAACGCCAGCTGCGCGTCCTTGACGACAATCGGTTTCGGAATCAGTTTGAGACTGGCGAAGACATCGGCGATCTTCTGCTGCTCGCCAATGACTTCCGGCGTCACTGCCTTGACGCCATACGAATAGCGCTGCGCCGCCAGTTCCACGATGCTGCTTTCGAGCCCCGTCTGCGCCGCCAGGATGGCGGTGACTTCCTTGATGTTCCGGCGCCCCCACTCATCGACCTTGGCCAGTTCCTCGATGACGATGCGGATAATCTCCGGCTGCGCCTCGGCATACGGACGCGCCGCCAGATAGAACTGGTGGTTCGACACCAGGCCCTTGCCATCGGCCAGCACGCGTGCGCCGAGCTGCTTTTCGGCCGCGGCCAGGAACGGGTCCCAGATCACCCACGCATCGACGGCGCCGCGCTCGAACGAGGCGCGCGCATCGGCCGGCGGCAGGAACACGGTCTGCACGTCCTTGTAATCGATGCCGGCCTTTTCCAGTGCCCGCACCAGCAGGTAGTGCACGTTCGAGCCTTTGTTGAGGGCGATCTTCTTGCCCTTCAAATCGGCCACCGTGCGGATCGCCGATCCCTTGGGCACGACGATCGCTTCGGAGCTTGGGGACGGCGGCTCGTTGCCCACGTAGACCAGATTGGCCCCGGCAGCCTGCGCAAAGATCGGCGGCGCCTCGCCCACGGTGCCGAAGTCGATGCTGCCGACATTGAGCCCTTCCAGCAGCACCGGGCCGGCCGGAAATTCGGTCCACTTGACCGTCACGCCCTTGGCCGCCAGCCGTTTTTCGAGTGTGCCGCGCCCTTTAAGGAGCGTCAGCGTGCCGTATTTCTGATAACCGATGCGCACCACCTTGGCGCCCTGCGCCATGGCCGCACCGGGCAAGGCGCCCGCAACGGCGGCGGCGAACATCATTCCCAGGGTGCGGCGGCGCGCGCTGCGTTTGTCCAGATGCGAAGTCATGGTGCGGTCTTTCTGTAAAGGTCAGGCTGCGAGGGAATGCAGGGTGTGCTGCGAGTGCGGGCGGCGCTGCGGCAGCGCGAACAGCTCGGACGAGAGCTGCTCGACGCCGCGCGCCACGCGGGCGGCAATCGGTGCATCGAGCGTCAGGCCGGTGGCGGCACTCCAGCGCAACTGGTCGGACGTGGCGTAAATCCCGGGCAGGATGAAGCGCGCCGAGAGCGACGCCAGTACCGGCCGCAGCGCGTAATCGAGCACCAGCATGTGCGCCTGGCTGCCACCGGTGGCAAGCGGCAGCACCAGCTTGCCGTCCAGGCCATCCTGCGGCAGCAGGTCGAGGAAGGCTTTCAGGATGCCTGTGTACGACGCCTTGTAGACAGGCGTGGCGATGACGATGGCGTCGGCATCGAGCAGCAGCGCCGTGGCCCGCACGATGGCCGGGTCGTCGAAATTCGCATGCAGCAGCGCGTGCGCCGGCAGGTCGCGCACCTGCAGGGTGTTGCAGCGGTGGCCGTGCAGGGCGAGCTTGTCGCCCACGTGCTGCAGCAGCCTGGCGCCGCTCGACGATACCGACGGGCTCCCGCCCAGCAAAAGTACGCTCATGATTTTTCCGATCCGGTGTGAGGTTCAACAATGGAATGGACACAGGCTACGGCGCACGACGGCAAATCGAAACGAATGCTTTCACGCTTCGATATGCGCTTTTCGTTCCATCGTTTTACGCATAAGGAAGGGCGGATATCTTCGTTCACGGCGCGCCATGTGCGGTGCAATACTGGCCTCCTCGACTGTCCTTCAAGGCTTGTTCCATCATGTCAGCCACCCTGCTCCGCCCCGTACCCGATATCCAGCCCGGCGATCCGCTGGCCGTTGCCACCGCCCTCGCCGAGCGCCTTGCCCACACCGCGGTGCAGCGCGACCGGGATGGCGGCCATGCGGCCCAGGAGCGCGAATGGATCCGCGAATCGGGCTTGCTGACGCTGTCGATTCCCGCCGAATTCGGTGGCCAGGGCGCCTCATGGCCGGTGGTGTACCAGGCGATCCGCATCCTGGCGCGCGCCGACAGCGCACTGGCGCATGTCTTCGGCTTCCATCACCTGCAACTGGCCGGTATTCGCCTGTACGGCAGCGCGCAGCAGCAGCGCCACCTGCTCACCGCCACTGTCGAACAGGGTCTGTTCTGGGGTAACGCATTGAATCCGCTCGACCAGCGCACCACGGCACTGCGCGGCGCCGACGGCTTCACCCTCAATGGCGTCAAAAGCTTTTCATCGGGCTCGGTCGGTTCCGACTGGCTGACCGTATCGGCCTGGGACGCCGCCGCCGGCGAAGCGCTGATCGGCGTGGTGCCGACCGCGCAGCCAGGGGTGCGCGTGCAGGCCGACTGGGACGCCTTCGGCCAGAAACAGACCGACAGCGGCAACGTTCACTTCGACCAGGTGCCCCTGCCGGCCCGATACGTGCTGCAGGCGCCCGGCCAGGCGCCAACCGCGCAAGCTACCCTGCGCTCGCAGGTGGCGCAGCTGATCATGGCCAATCTGTACCTGGGCATCGCCAGTGGCGCCTTCGACGCCGCCCGCGCCTACACGCGCGAGCAGTCGCGCCCCTGGTTCGCGTCCGGCGTGGATGCCGCCAGCGACGATCCGTTCATCCAGCACCGCTACGGCGAACTGTGGCTGCTGCTGCGTCCCGCCCAGGTGCTGGCCGACCATGCGGCCCACGAGCTTGACCGCGCCTTCAACAAAGGCGCCCTGTTGACGGCGCGCGAACGCGGCGAAGTGGCGGTGGCGGTAGCCGAAGCGAAAGCCTTGTCGCACCGCGCCGGTATCGAAATCAGCAGCCAGATGTTCGAGCTGACGGGCGCGCGCGCCACCTCTGCCAAATTCGGCTACGACCGCTTCTGGCGCAACGTGCGCGTGCACACCCTGCACGACCCGATCGACTACAAGCTGCGCGACCTCGGACGCTACGTCCTCGATGGCAGCGTTCCCGAACCGACCGCCTACTCCTGACACCATGAGCGCTCACACCACCCATAGCGAGCCGCTGATCCGCATCGACGGCGCCAGCAAATCCTTCGCCCTGCCGCGCGGCGGCCAGTTCGACGCCGTCAGGAATGTCAGCCTCACGGTCGACAAGGGCGACGTATTTGGCCTGATCGGCAAAAGCGGCGCCGGCAAATCGACCCTGCTGCGCCTGATTAATCTGCTCGAGCGTCCCGACCGCGGCACCATCACCGTGGCCGGACGCGAACTGACCACCCTCGGCAAGCGAGAACTGCGCGACGCGCGCCAGAACATCGGCATGATTTTCCAGCAGTTCAACCTGCTGCAGAACGCCACCGTGTACGAGAATGTCGCTTTCCCACTGCGCATCCACGGCACCCTGAACGCGCCGCGCCTGGCCGCGCGCGTGCTCGAATGCCTGGAGCTGGTCGGCCTGGCCGACAAGGCCGAAAACTATCCGGCCCAGCTATCCGGCGGCCAGAAACAGCGCGCAGCCATCGCCCGCGCGCTGGCCAGCCGGCCCGACGTGCTCCTGTGCGACGAACCGACATCCGCGCTGGACGCCGAAACCACGCGCTCCCTGCTCGACACCCTGCGCGACATCAACCTGCGCCTGGGCGTGACCATCGTCATCGTCAGCCACGAGCTGTCGGTGCTGGGCGCCATCTGCAACCGGGTCGCGGTCATCGAAGACGGCGCCCTGGCCGAACAGTTCGCGCTGGCCGATACCAGCAGCGCGCGCATCACCGCGCTGGGCCGCGAGCTGGCCTACTACGGCAGCGAAGGTTTCGCCGCCACCGCATGGAAAGGAGTTGAACATGTTTGAAAATCTCGTCACCCTGCTGCCCGAACTGTGGGTGGCGCTCGGCCAGACCATGACCATGCTGGCGATCGGCCTGACGTCCGCCGTGGTGCTGGGCGGCCCGCTCGGCATCGTGCTGTTTCTGGTGGCCGACGGCCAGTCGCTGCAAAACCGCCCGCTTGCGCTGGTCCTCGGCTGGATCGTCAATACCGTGCGTTCCTTCCCCTTCATCATTTTGCTGGTGGCGCTGGTGCCTTTCACGCGCCTGATCGCCGGCACCTCGATCGGGCCGCTGGCAGCCGCCGTGCCGCTCTCGTTCGCGGCCATTCCTTACTTTGCGCGCCTCGTCGAACAGAACCTGCGCGACGTGCCGCGCGGCGTGATCGAAGCGGCCCACGCCATGGGCGCCTCCGAGTTCCAGATCGTTACCCGCGTGCTGCTGGTGGAAGCACGTTCCGGCCTGGTGCTGGCGTTGACGGTGCTGTCGATCAGCTTTTTGTCGTATTCGGCGGTAGCCGGCGTGGTGGGCGGCGGCGGCATCGGCGACCTGGCCATCCGCTACGGCTATTACCGCTTCCAGACCGACATCATGCTCGTCACCGTCGCCATTCTGGTGGTGCTGGTGCAGACCATCCAGTTCACCGGCACGCGCATCGCGCGCCGCATCGACCAGCGCTAAGAAATCACATTCACTTCATTCAGAGGACACCATGTTTATCGCACGCCGCACCATTCTCGCTGCAATCGCCGGCCTGGCCATTGCCACTTCCGCCAGCGCTGCCAAGGACCCGAAAGAAATCGTCATCGGCACCAGCGCCGGCCCGTACGCCGACCAGATCAAGCTGGGGATCAAGCCGATCCTCGAAAAACAGGGCTACAAGGTCAAGGTCATCGAATTCAACGACTACATCCAGCCCAACTTCGCGCTGGCCGAAGGCTCGCTCGACGCCAACGTGTTCCAGCATATCGTCTACTTGAACAAGTTCGCGACCGAGCACAAACTGGCGCTGACCGACCTGGTGACGATTCCGACCGCGCCGATCGCCATTTACAGCAAAAAGCACAAATCGCTGACCGAAGTGAAGGACGGCAGCACCGTGGCGCTGCCGAACGACCCGACCAATCAGGCGCGCGCGCTGGTGCTGCTCGACCAATTGGGCTGGATCAAGCTGCGCGAGAAATTCGACCCGGTGCGTGCATCCGAAAAGGACATCGCCAGCTTCCAGAAGAAGATCAAACTGGTGCCGCTGGAAGCGGCCCAGCTTCCGCGTTCGCTGCAGGACACCGACTACTCCTTCGTCAACGGGAACTACGCGCTGGCGTCGGGGCTGAAACTGACCGAAGCCCTGGTCACCGAGAAGATCTCGCCCAACTACATCAACCTGGTGGCGGTACGCACTGCCGACAAACAGAAGCAGTTTACGAAAGATATCGCGGCGGCCTACCGCTCGCCCGAGTTCCTGGCGGTCACCAACAAGCATTTCGCCGGCTACGCCAAAACCGACTACCAACTGGCCCTGCAAGCGGCAGCCAAATAGCATCATGGCCAAACCGATCCGTTTCAACGCGTTCCAGCTGAACACCGTGGGCCATCAATCCCCCGGGTTGTGGACCCACCCGCGCGACAACAGCCACCGCTATCTTGACGCCGACTACTGGATCGAACTGGCGCAACTGCTCGAAGCGGGCCGGTTCGACGCCATTTTCCTGGCCGATGTGCTGGGCGTGTACGACGTGTATGAGCGCAGCGCGGACGCCGCCCTGCGCCATGCAGTGCAGGCGCCGCTGAACGATCCGCTGGCACTGGTGCCGCTGATCGCCAACGCCACGCGCCACCTGGGCATTGGCGTCACCGCCGCCCTGACCTACGAGCACCCGTACACCTTTGCGCGGCGCATCTCCACGCTCGATCATCTGACGAAGGGACGCATCGGCTGGAACATCGTTACCGGTTACCTCGACAGCGCGGCGCGCAACCTGGGCCTGCAAAAACAGCTCGCCCACGACGAGCGCTACAACCTGGCCGACGAATACCTCGACGTGGTCTACAAGCTGTGGGAGAAAAGCTGGGAAAACGATGCCGTCGTGCGCGACAAGGCGCGCGGCGTGTATGCCGACCCCGGCAAGGTCCATCCGATCAACCATGAAGGCCGTTACTACAAGGTGCCCGGCATTCACCTGTGCGAACCGTCGCCGCAGCGCACGCCTTTCCTGTACCAGGCCGGCGCCTCGCCACGCGGCATGGCATTCGCGGCGCGCCACGCCGAAGCGACGTTTGTCAGCGGCCCGAGCGTCAACGTGGTCAAGCGCTACGTGGACGATACCCGCGCCGCCGTGCGCGCGGCCGGGCGCGATGGCGACGCCCTGCTGGTCTACGCGCAGGCACTGATCGTCACCGCGCCCACATCGGAAGAAGCGCACGCCAAGTACGAGCACTACCAGCGCCACATCAACATCGACGCCGCCCTGGCCCTGCTGTCCGGCTGGACCGGCGTGGACTTCAGCCGCATCCCGCTCGACGCCACCATCGACTACATCGAGACGGAAGCCGGGCGCTCCGCCCTCGCCTCGCTCAGCGCGGCCGATCCGTCGCGCACCTGGACGGTGCGCGAAGCGGCGCGCTTCATCGGCCTTGGGGGGCGCGGCCCGATCCTGGTCGGCTCGCCGTCCGAGGTGGCCGATCAGCTGGAAACATGGATGGAACAGACCGGCGTCGATGGCTTCAACCTGGCCTTTGCCATCGCCCACGAAACCATGCGCGATGTCGTCGAGCTGATCGTGCCGGAGCTGCAGCGGCGCGGCCGCTACCGCAATGACAGCGTCGGCGGAACCCTGCGCCATCAACTGACCGGCAAGAGTTCGCGCCTGCCGGACGGCCACCACGGCCGCCAGGTCCGTATCGCTCCGCTGCTGCAGTCGGCAGCCTGACCCCCACAACCCAAGGACCCCATGAAACGCCGCAATCTCCTGCAACTGGCCGCCCTGTCGGTCCTCCCCGGCGTGGCCAGCGCGGCGCCGCGGCGCGAACTGCGCCTCGATTACGCCTACTACTCGCCAACCAGCCTGGTATTGCGGCGCTTCGGCTGGCTGGAAGAAGAATTCAAGGCCGACGGCACCGCCATCAAATGGGTGCACAGCGCCGGCAGCAACCGCGCGCTCGAATACCTGAACGCCAACAGCATCGACATTGGTTCCAGCGCGGGCCTGGCCGCCCTGCTGGCCAAGGCCAACGGCAATCCGATCCGCGCGCCCTACATTTTCTCGCGCCCTGAGTGGACCGCACTGGTGGTGCGCAAGGACTCGCCGATCCGCACCCTGGCCGACCTGAAAGGCAAAAGGATCGCCGCCACCAAAGGCACCGATCCCTACCTGTTCCTGCTGCGCGCGCTCAAGACGGCGGGCCTGAAGCGCAGCGACATCGAACACGTCGGCCTGCAGCACGCGGATGGGCGCGCGACGCTGGAACAGGGCCGGATCGATGCCTGGGCCGGACTCGATCCGCACATGGCGGCGAGCGAACTGGAAGGCGGCTCGCGCCTGATCTACCGCAACGTGGCTTTCAACACCTACGGCTTCCTGAACGTGCGCGACGATTTCCTGGCCGCGCGCCCGGCGGAGACGGCGCGCGTGATCAAGACCTACGAGCGCGCCCGCAAATGGATCGGCGCCAATCAGAACGAGGCCGCGAAGATACTCGCGGAAGAAGCCAAGGTATCGCTGCCGGTGGCGCTGTTGCAGATCATCAAGCTGCGCAGCGATTTCAGCAACCCGCAGCCATCGGCGGAACACCTCAAGGCGCTGCAACTGGCGGCACCGATCCTGCGCGACGAAGCGCTGGTCAAGTCGGGTACGGACCTCGACAAGGTGATCGCGGAACTGGTCGACACGCGCTTTGCGCAAGCGCTCATCGCGCGCGAATAAACCATGACCGCCCGTTCACTCGACCTGCCGGCGCCAGCGCGCAGCCTTGCCCTGCGCATGCCGCTCGGCCTCGTGGTACCGGGCGCCGTGCTGGTGGCCGCCGAGGCGGGCGCGCGCAGCGGCGTCATTCCGCCCAACCTGCTGCCGGCGCCAAGCGATATCCTGCGCACCCTTGTCTACCTGGCGCAGAACGGGCTGGCGGCGCACGTGGCCAGCAGCACCGCCCGCGTACTGACCGGCTTCGCGGCCGGCGCCAGCCTCGCCGTGATTCTGGGAGCGGCGGTGGCGCTGAACCGGCGCACCGAAGCGCTGCTCGACCCCAGCTTCCAGGCGCTGCGCGCGATTCCCTCGCTGGCCTGGGTGCCCTTGCTGCTGCTGTGGTTCGGCATCGACGAGCTGCCCAAGCTGGTGCTGATCGCGATCGGCGCCTTCTTCCCGGTGTACATGGGCGTCGTTTCCGGCATTCGCGGCGTCGACCGCAAGCTGGTCGAAGTGGCGCGCCTGTACCGGTTAAGCCGTGTCGCGCTGGCGCGCCGGGTACTGCTGCCGGCCGCCCTGCCTTCCTTGACGACGGGCCTGCGCAATGGCCTCAGCCTGGCGTGGATGTTCATGGTGGCGGCCGAACTGATCGCGGCCAGCAAAGGCCTCGGCTACCTGCTCTCGGACGGGCGCGAAACCAGCCGCGCCGATATCGTGCTCGCTGCCATCGTGCTGCTGGCGGTGCTGGGCAAAGCCAGCGACTGTATGATGCAGCTGCTTGAGAACCGGCTGCTGGCCTGGCGCGACAACCATGTCGACCGAGGCCCGGCATGACGCCTCTGTTCGAGGCGCACATCGCCGACAAGCGCCACGGCACGCGCCAGGTGCTGCGCGACACTCACTTGCAGCTGCACGCGGGCGAAATCGTCAGCCTGATCGGCGCCAGCGGATGCGGCAAGAGCACCCTGCTCTCCATCGCCGCTGGGCTGGACCGCGAGTTTCGCCGCGAGGTGCTGCTCGATGGCGTGGCACAGACAGGCGTGAGCCGCGATATCGGTGTCATCTTCCAGGAGCCGCGCCTGTTCCCCTGGCTGACGGTGGGCCAGAACATCGCCTTCGGCCAGGGGCCCGGCCGCGCGCAACGCCGCCGCGGTGGAGCGCCTGCTGGAGGAAGTGGGGCTCGATGGCTACGCCGCTGCGCTGCCCAAGCAGCTCTCGGGCGGGCAGGCGCAGCGCGTGGCGATTGCGCGCGGCCTGTTTACGCGTCCGCGCGTGCTGCTGCTCGACGAACCGTTTTCGGCGGTCGACGCCTTTACGCGCATGAAGCTGCAAGACCTGTTGACACGCGTGGCGCGCGAACATGCACTCACGCTGCTGCTGGTCACGCACGACATTGATGAGGCGCTGTACCTGAGCGACCGCGTGGTGCTGCTCGATAGCGCCGCCGGCCCGGTGGCGGCCGAATTCGCTGTGCCGCTGGCACGCCCGCGCCTGCGTGGCGACAGCGCGCAGGCGGCGATCAAGGCGGCCATCCTGCGCCGCCTGGAAGCAGCGCACGCGATCTAGTCGCTGCGCATCTGCGCCTGCGACACCGTGCTGCCCGGCGCCACGCTGTCGGTCAGCCACACATTGCCGCCGATGGTAGACCCGGCGCCGATGGTGATCCGTCCCAGGATGGTCGCTCCCGCGTAGATCACCACATCGTCCTCCACGATCGGATGGCGCGCCACGCCCTTGATCAGGGTGCCGTTTTCTTCGGCCGGGAAGCGCTTGGCGCCCAAGGTCACGGCCTGGTACAGGCGCACGCGCTGGCCGATGATGGCGGTTTCGCCGATGACCACGCCGGTGCCGTGATCGATAAAGAAGCTGCCCCCGATGCGCGCCCCCGGATGGATGTCGATCCCGGTCAGCGAGTGGCCGATGTCCGACACCAGCCGCGCCAGGAACGGTACGCCCAGCTGGTGCAGCCGGTGCGCGAAGCGGTGGTACAGGATGGCGATGGTGCCCGGGTAGCACAGCATGATTTCGGCCACCGAGGTGGCGGCCGGGTCGCCCGCCAGTGCGGCCTGCACATCCGACACCAGCAGCGCGCGGATGCCAGGCAGGCCGGCGGCAAAGTCGCGTGTGATGGCCCCCGCTTTCTGCACCAGTGCTTCCTCGCTGGCGTCGTCCGGCTGCGCCGAAAACAGCAGGCCGCGGCGCACCTGCTCGACCAGCCGGTTCACGGTCGTGGTGAGGGTGTCGCCGACGAAATAATCGATGCTCTCGTCGGTCAGGTTGGGGCGCCCGTAATGAGTCGGGAACAGCGCCGCCGACAGACCATTCACGATCACGGTGAGCGCCTCGCGCGAGGGCAGCTCGCGCACCCGCCCGTGGTGGCGGATGTTATGCGTGGCTTCGCGCGAGACGCGCAGTTCCTCGATCACGGGACCAAGGTTCCAATGCGGCGCGCGGGCGCCGGCCGGTTCGGGGATGTCGTTTTTCATGCGCCGAGCCTAGCGCAGGCGCGCCGCAAACGGAACGAATCATTTCGCGCTTGCATATGTGTTTTTCTTGCGCGGTGCAGTGAAAAATCAGACGTTGTTGCTCTTAATTATTTTTCTCAAATTTGAAGTTTGACATGATTGCTCGTATGTTATTATTTCTTTATGAACACAACATTGGTTAGACGGCAATTTGCGCGTCGATGTTTGCAAACTAAGCCCGCACCGAATAATTGATCTCCCCACCGCCAGAAAGAGAGCCATGCCCCTCAACACTATCGCGACGAATACTGTAATCACCAACCTCACCACCCCAGTCAGCGGCACCGCCGGCAACGACACGCTGAACGGCGGCGCTGCCGATGACGTACTGAACGGCCTGTCCGGCAACGATCAGTTATTCGGTCTCGCCGGCAACGACATCCTTGATGGCGGCGCCGGCAACGACTTCCTCAACGGCGGCCTGGGCGACGATGTCTACCTGTTCGGCCGTGGCGACGGGCGCGACATCGCGTACATGATCGATGTCCGTCCGCAAACCGAGGTGAACACGCTGCGCCTGAAGGAAGGCGTGCTGCCGTCCGACCTCGCCTTTGACATGATTGGCACGTCCTTGCTCATCAATATCATCGGCACCGGCGACCAGTTCCGGGCGGACGGCTTCCTGTACGGAACCAGCACCACCAACAGCGCCAATCCACTGCAACAAATCATTTTCTCCGATGGCACTACGTGGAACCTGGCCGAGATCCAGGCCAAGCTATACGCCGGTACCGACGGCGCCGACGTGCGCGGCGGCACCTACCTGGGTGATGCCATGACCGGCCTGGGGGGCAGCGACCTGCTCGACGGCCGCGCCGGCAACGATACCATCGATGGCGGCGCCGATGCCGACACCCTCATCGGCGGGCTGGGCAACGACCAGTTGCTCGGCGGCGCAGGCAACGACAAGCTGGCGGGCGATGACGGCAACGACAAGCTCGTTGGCGGCGCGAACGACGACCTGCTTGACGGCGCGCAAGGCGCCGATACGCTTGACGGTGGCGACGGCGATGACTATCTGAACGGCGGCCTCGACCACGATCTGCTGCTGGGCGGAATCGGCAACGACGAGCTCGATGGCGGGGACGGCGATAATACGCTCGACGGCGGCGCCGGCACCGACATCCTCACGGGTGGCTTCGGCAAGAATGTGTACATGTTTGGTAAAGGCGACGGCCAGGACACCATTTCGATGGGCATGACCAATGCGCCGGGCCGCCTGGGTACGCTGCAGTTCAAGGAGGGCGTTCTGCCGGCGGACGTGATCGTCACTCCCGGCCCCTCAGGCTACGGCGGCTTGATCGTCAAGATCAGGGACACGGCCGATCAGGTGACGATCGGCGGCTTCCTGTTCCAGGATGACCCCGCTTCAGCCTACAATCCGGTGCAAGAGTTCAGGTTTGCCGAGGGCACGATTTGGAACCTGGCGGCCATCCAGGCCGCCTTGTACGCGGGCAGCAAGGACGCCGACCGTCTCGAGGGCACGGTCAAGGGCGAACTGATCACGGGACAAGGCGGCAACGACTGGCTCGACGGCAAGGGCGGCGACGATACCCTCGATGGCGGCGCCGGCAATGACACCATTCATGGCGGCAGAGGCAACGATATCTATCTGTTCGGCAGAGGCGATGGCCAGGATGATCTCCGCGCAGCCAGCGACGATGCGCCAGGCACGATCAATACCTTGCAGCTGAAGGCCGGTGTTGCTCCAGGCGACATTGTCCTGAGCCGCATGCTAAGCACGCTGGTGGTCGGCATCAAGGGTACGACCGACAAGATCACGGTTGGTCAATTCCTGGCCTACGACAGCATTAACAACCCCCTCAACCCGCTGCAGCAAATCCGCTTCGCCGACGGCACCGCATGGGATGCCGCCACCATTCTCGCCAAACTGACCACGCCCACCGAAGGCAACGACACCATCAGCGGCACCAGCGGCAATGACGTGCTCAGCGGAGCAGGCGGGGCTGACAAGCTCAATGGCCTCGGCGGCAACGATACCCTTGATGGCGGCAGCGGCAACGACGTCCTCGACGGCGGCGAAGGCGCCGATACCTTCCTGTTCGGTAAAGGCGATGGCCAGGACAGGATCACCCACATTCATGGCAGCGGCATCGATACCCTGCAGCTCAAGCCTGGCGTGAGCGCTGGCGATGTGCTGCTCGAAGCATCGCCTTACAGCGGCCTGGTGGTCAAGATCAAGGGCGGGACCGATCAAGTCACCGTCGAACAATTCATGCCCAACAACAGTACCGCGACCGAACTCCATCCGCTTCAGCAAATCCGTTTTGCCGACGGCACCGCCTGGAACGTGGCCCAGATCGAGGCGCAGCTGTACGGCGGCAGCGCGGGTGCGGACCGGGTGTCCGGCACCGTCAACGCGAACACCATGTTCGGCCTGGCCGGGGCAGATAATCTGTCTGGCAACGCAGGCAACGACACCATTGATGGCGGCCTCGGCAACGACACAATCAATGGCGGAGGCGGCAGCGACACCTACGTGTACGGGCGTGGCGATGGCATCGATACGCTCATGCCCACTTACAATGACGTCGCCGGCAAGATCGATGTGCTGCAATTCAAGGCTGGTATTGCGCCAGCCGACATTACCCTGGCAACTTCCTACAGCGCGCTGGTCGTCAAGCTCAACGGAGGCGCCGACCAGGTCCGCGCCGAGGGCTACCTCAGCCAGGACAACCCGGCCAGCGGCACCAATCCCGTGCAGGAAATTCGTTTCGCCGATGGCACGGTATGGAACACGGCGACCATCCAAAGCCTGCTGCTTGCCGGCACCAATGGCGCTGAAGAAATCAGCGGCACGTTCGCTGCCGATACCATCACCGGGCTTGCCGGGGCGGACAATCTGAGCGGCAAGGGTGGCGACGACACGCTCGACGGCGGCGCCGGCGACGACACCGTCACCGGCGGCGAAGGCAGCGACACCTACCTGTTCGGGCGCGGCGATGGCGCGGACCTGGTCGGTGCGGTCAACGACTGGGCCACCGGCAAGGTCGACACCCTGCAATTGAAAGCCGGCATCCTGCCTGGCGACATCAGCCTGGAGAGCGGCAACGGAATCTTGACGGTGAAGATCGACGGCTCGGCCGACTCGCTGTCCGTGCAATATTTCCTGCACGAAGATAACACCGCGAACACCTATAACCCGCTGCAGCAGATCCGCTTTGCCGACGGCGCCACCTGGAACCTGGCGGCCATCGAAGCGAAGCTGTTCGCGGGCAGCGCTGCCAACGACCGGATCGACGGCACCGTGAAGGCCGACGTGATCAGCGGCCTGGCCGGGAACGATGCCATCGATGGCAAGGGCGGGGACGACATTATTCGCGGCGGCGCCGGCGACGACCGTATCATCGGCGGCAACGGCAACGATACCTATTTGTTCGGCAGGGGTGATGGCCAGGATACCTTGTTGAGCGCCAAGCCTAGCCCGGAAGGCAAGTTGAATACGCTGCAATTGGACATTGGCATCGCCGGTAGCGATCTGCAATTAAGCAAGTCAGGCACCACCTTGCTGATCAAGATCGCCGGCGGCAGCGACCAGTTGACGGTCTACAGCTTCCTGTCTGAAACAGCGACGCCGAATCCCTCCAATCCACTGCAGCAGATCACCTTCGCCGATGGCATCAGCTGGGATCTGGCAAGGATCAATGCGGAGCTGGTGGCCGACAGCACGCCGGCACCGGCCGCCGCGCCGTGGGGCAGCATGGCCGCGCCCGAGATAAATGTGGATCTGATGGGGGTTGCCACGCCACCGCTGCTGTAACCAGGCGGGCGCACGAACTGGCTGGCGCCCCGCCCGCCGGTCAGTCGGGCCGGTTCAACCTGCGCGGAAGTTGCAGTATCGCCTCCGCGTTGGACGATGAAAAGCAGCGGTCGGCCGCCTCCACGTGAGGCAGCCAGACGTGCCGCAGGTGCTCGCGCGCGCTCAACACAATGGGCGTGTCGCGCGGTACGCACACGCTGAACACATGTTCGGTGTTGTGGGTCACGCCAGGCGCGTAGCGGTGGCGCCAGACCGGATAGATTTCATAGATATTCGACAGCTGCCAGTCGCGCAGCGCAATGGCGTCGCCATCGGCCACGATGCCGGTTTCCTCGAACAGTTCACGCGCGGCGGTGTCGAGCAGCGGTTCATCGGGCGCATCGAGCGAGCCGGTGACCGACTGCCAGAATCCCGGCTTGTCGGCGCGCTCGATGAGCAGCACCTCCAGCGCGGGCGTGTGAATGACGACGAGGACGGATTCCGGAATTTTAGCGGGCATGAATCATTGATCAGGATCGGGCCAAGGCCGCGGACGAAAAAAAAGCACGGCGAACCGTGCTTTTCAGTTTAAACGATCTTCGGTTCGGCGTTGCGCAAGCGGATGTGCAGTTCGCGCAGTTGCTTCTCGTCGACTTCGGACGGTGCGTTGGTCAGCAGGCACTGGGCGCGCTGGGTTTTCGGGAAGGCGATCACGTCGCGGATCGAGTCCGAACCGGTCATCATCGTCACGATGCGGTCCAGGCCGAAAGCCAGGCCACCATGCGGCGGCGCGCCGTATTGCAGCGCGTCGAGCAGGAAGCCGAACTTGAGCTGGGCTTCTTCGGCATCGATCTTCAGTGCGCGGAATACCTTGCTCTGCACTTCTTCGCGGTGGATACGGATCGAACCGCCACCCAGTTCCCAGCCGTTCAAGACCATGTCGTAGGCCTTGGCGATACACGCGCCAGGGTTGGTCTCCAGCATGTCTTCATGGCCGTCTTTCGGCGCGGTGAACGGATGGTGGGTCGCGGTCCAGCGGTCCGATTCCTCGTCGTAGTCGAACATCGGGAAGTCGACAACCCACAGCGGCTTCCAGACGTCGTCGAACAGGCCAGCCTTCTTGCCGAAGTCCGAGTGGCCGATCTTCACGCGCAGCGCGCCGATGGCGTCGTTGACGACTTTCGCCTTGTCGGCACCGAAGAAAATCAGGTCGCCGTCCTGGGCGCCGGTTTTTTCGAGGATCGCGGCCAGCGCGGTATCGTGCAGCGATTTGACGATTGGCGACTGCAGGCCTTCACGGCCCTTGGCTTTTTCATTGACCTTGATGTAGGCGAGGCCCTTGGCGCCGTAGATGCGCACGAACTGGTCGTAAGCGTCGATTTCGGAACGCGGCATGCTGGCGCCCTGCGGCACGCGCAGGCCCACGATGCGCCCGCCCACCATGTTGGCGGGCGCGGCGAAGACCTTGAATTCGACATCCTTGACGTCGTCGGTCAGGTCGGTGAATTCCAGCTTGACGCGCATGTCCGGCTTGTCCGAACCGTACATGCCCATCGCGGTGGCGAAGTCCATCACCGGGAACGGGTTCGGCAGGTCGATGTCGAGCGTGTTCTTGAAGACGATGCGGATCATGTCCTCGAACAGGTCGCGGATTTCCTGTTCGGTCAGGAACGAGGTTTCGCAGTCGATCTGGGTGAATTCAGGCTGGCGGTCGGCGCGCAAGTCTTCGTCGCGGAAGCACTTGGTGATCTGGTAGTAACGGTCGAAGTTGGCGACCATCAGCAGCTGCTTGAACAGCTGCGGCGACTGCGGCAGCGCGAAGAAGTTGCCCGCGTTGACACGCGACGGCACCAGGTAGTCGCGCGCGCCTTCCGGGGTCGACTTGGTCAGCATCGGCGTTTCGATATCGATGAAGCCGAGGTTGTCCAGGTACTTGCGCACTTCCATCGTCACCTTGTAGCGCAGGCGCAGGTTGTTCTGCATCTGCGGACGGCGCAGGTCGAGCACGCGGTGGGTCAGGCGGGTCGTTTCCGACAGATTGTCGTCGTCCAGCTGGAACGGTACCGGCACCGAGGCGTTGAGCACATCAACGGCGCTGGCGACGATTTCGATCTTGCCCGACTTGAGGTTGTTGTTGACCGTGTTGCCGATACGCGCGGTGACCACACCGGTCACGCGCAGGCAGTATTCGTTACGCACCGCTTCGGCGACCTTGAACATCTCCGCCTGCTCCGGATTGCAGACCACCTGCACCAGACCTTCACGGTCGCGCAGGTCGATGAAAATCAGCGAGCCGTGGTCGCGGCGGCGGTGTACCCAGCCGCACAGGCTGACGGTTTGGCCCAGCAATTCTTCAGTGACAAGGCCGCAGTAGTTTGTACGCATGGAGGACATATTGTTTTCAGTCTAGGTTGGTTATTCAACGGGCGCGGAAACGAAGCGCCGCACTCTTACTCTTTGGTTGGCAAATGCTCGGGGGCGACGACGCCCATCGAGACGATGTATTTGAGGGCCGCGTCGACGCTCATGTCGAGTTCGATGACCTTGCTGCGTTCCATCATCAGGAAAAAGCCCGAGGTGGGGTTGGGCGTGGTCGGCACGTACACGCTGACGAAGTCGCCCACCAGGTGGTTCTTGACGTCGCCGCCCGGCACACCCGTCAGGAAGCCGATGGTCCAGCACTCCGCGTGCGGATACGGCAGCAGCACGGCCTTGCGAAAGGCGTTGCCGGACGAGGAAAACAAGGTGTCCGATACCTGCTTGACGCTGCCGTAGAGCGAGCTGACCACGGGAATGCGGTGCAGCAGGCGTTCCCACAGGCGCACCAGATAGTTGCCAACCAGGTTGTTGGCCAGCAGGCCGGTCAGGAACACGATGGCGATGGTCAGGATCGTGCCCAGGCCCGGAATTTCGCGCCCGAACAGGGTATGCGGCTGCCAGCGCTCGGGCACCAGCAGCAGCGACTGGTCCATGGTGCTGATGACCAGGTTCAGGACCCACAGGGTGATCGCCAGCGGGACCAGGACCAGTAATCCGGTAATGAAATATTTACGCATTCGGCTCTCGGTAATTGGCGGGACGCCACAGCGTCCCTTGGCTCAGGGCGTGCCGCTGCCCGGCGTGGCCGACGGCTTGGCTGGCGCCGCGGGCGCGGACGACTCGGCGGCCGGGCTTGCCGCAGTAGACGGGGCTGCGGGCGCGGCTGCGCCGCCCTCGGCCGGACCGCTGGCGGTACCCGTCGATGGCGCGGCTCCGCCCCGGAAATCGGTGGCGTACCAGCCGGTTCCCTTAAGCTGGAAGCCGGCGGCGGTTAATTGCTTCTTGAAAGAAGGCTTGCCGCAGGACACGCAGACCGTCAACACAGGGTCGGAGATCTTCTGCAATACATCCTTGGCAAAACCGCATTCATCGCAGCGGTAGGCGTAAATCGGCATTGAATACTCCGCAAAAATCGTCAAAACCCTGAATTATAAGCTTTTTTCAAAGTCACAAGCATAAATGGCCAGCCGCGAGGATGGTAAGATGCGTGCCTGCTGCGCGGCATGCGCCGGGCTAACTTGAAAAAGGAAATTGAACGATGTTGATAAAGTCTCGTGTTCTGTTCATCGGCGCTGCCTCGGCGCTGGCATTGGCCGCCTGCGGCCCAAAAGATACGGCCAACGCAGCGCCTGCGAAGTCCGGTGCGACCTCCACCTCGGCTCCTGCCGCCAAAGATGGCGTCGCAGCCACCGTCAACGGAACCGCGATCTCGACCGCCACGGTCGACATGATGGTCAAGGAGCGCACCGCCCAGGGCCAGCCGGACACCCCTGAGCTGCGCAAGGCCATCGTCGACAACCTGGCCATGCAGACCCTGGTGGCCAACGAAGGCACCAAGAAGGGCCTGGACAAGACCGACGACGTCAAGCGCCAGCTGGAGCTGATCAAGCAGTCGATGACGGCCAACGCCTTCATCCAGGACTGGATCAAGGCCAATCCGGTGACCGACGAGATGGTCAAGGCTGAATACGACAAGATGGTCGGCACGGCCGGCGGTACCGAATTCAAGGCGCGCCATATCCTGGTCAAGGAAGAAGCCGAAGCGAAAAGCATCATCGTCAAGCTGAAAAAGGATGCCAAGGCGTTCGCCAGCCTGGCCAAGGAAAAATCGAACGATCCCGGCTCGAAAGTCAACGGCGGCGATCTGGGCTGGTTCAACCCGGCCAGCATGGTGCCCGAGTTCGGCGCGGCCGTGGCCAAGCTGGAAAAAGGCAAGTTCACCGAAGAGCCAGTCAAGTCGCAGTTCGGCTACCACGTGATCATGCTGGAAGATTCGCGTCCGATCACCCCGCCGCCGCTGGAACAGCTCAAGGATCAGCTCAAGCAGCAGGTTCAGCGCACCAACATGAAGGCGTATCTGGACAAGCTGAAAGCTGACGCCAAGATTGTGTACACCACCCCGGCGCCAGCGCCAGCGGCAACGGGCGCAGCGGCACCGGCCGCACCAGCGGCCCACGATGGCCACGACCACGGCGCAGCACCTGCACCGGCGGCAGCGCCAGCGGCCGCCACCCCGGCAGCATCGAAGTAAGCGGCTCCGGCCGGCGTCGCGGCGACTACGCCGCGGCGTGCATCACGCCGTTCCCCCAGCGGGAACGGCTCACCTGCGCTGCCACACCATCCAGCGCTCCTTGCCGGCAAACACGGCAATCGAATCCTCCACGGCAGCATCTTCCACGCAGCGAAATGCCGGCGTGAGCAAGGCATCGAGTTCGGCCCGACCGATTCCGAACGGCGGCCCCTTGAGCACATCGTCGAAGAAGAAAAATCCCGCCAGCAGCGCTCCGGGCGCCAGCAGGTCGGCCCAGCGCGCGGCCACTTGCGGCCACATGGCGCGCGGCAAGGCGCACAGGAAAGCACGTTCGTACATCAATTCGACCGGCTGGTCCGGCGCAAACGCAAAAAAGTCCGCCTCGCGCACGCGCTCGCTCCACGGCCCCACCGCCGCCCTGGCAGCGGCCACGGCGGCCGGCGAAAAATCGATGGCGGTGGCGTCCCACCCGGCATCCGATAGATAGGCCAGTTCGTAGGCGGCGCCGCAGCCGGGAATGAGGGTGCGCAGCGGGCGAGCTGCGCGGCCGACGAAATCGCGCAGCGCCGCCGGCACCCCGCCCCGGTCCCAGGGCGTGAAACCGCGCTCGAAGCGCTCGTCCCAGAAGGCGGGCGACTGCGGATCGCGGCTGGCGAAGTCGGGCATGGTCAGATCAGGTGCGACCAGCGTCCGTAGGCCAGCAGCGCCACCGCCCCGCTCACGACCAGCGCGGCGCAGGCCAGCGCGACCGAGATCAGGCGGTTGGTGCGCTGCTGCTCGATCACCAGGATCTTGAGCAAGTCATGGTTGATGGTAGCCGGCTCGGCCGCCTGCAGCAGCGCCCGGTGAACCAGGCGCGGCAGTTGCGGAATGATGTGGGTGTAGCGCGGCGCCTCGGCCTTGAGGCGCTCGACCATGCCGCGCACACCGACCTGTTCGCCCATCCAGCGCTCCAGATAAGGCTTGGCGGTTTTCCACAGGTCCAGGTCGGGATCGAGCTGGCGCCCCAGGCCTTCGATATTGAGCAGGGTTTTTTGCAGCAGCACCAGTTGCGGCTGGACTTCGACGTTGAAGCGGCGCGAGGTCTGGAACAGGCGCAGCAGGATCTGGCCGAAGGAAATATCCTTGAGCGGGCGGTCGAAGATCGGTTCGCAGCAGGCGCGCACGGCCGATTCGAGCTCGTCGACCCGGGTTTCGCGCGGGGCCCAGCCCGATTCGATGTGGGCTTCGGCCACGCGCTTGTAGTCGCGCCGGAAGAAGGCCAGGAAGTTTTGCGACAGGTAATCCTTGTCGAAGTCGTTCAGGGTGCCGACGATGCCGAAGTCGAGCGCAATGTAGCGGCCGAAGGTTTCCGGCGCCACCGAGACCAAAATATTCCCCGGGTGCATATCCGCATGGAAAAAGCCATCGCGGAACACCTGGGTGAAGAAAATCTCGACGCCGTCGCTGGAGAGTTTTTTCAAGTCCACGCCCTCGGCCGCCAGGCGGTCGATCTGCGAGACCGGAATGCCGTGCATGCGTTCCATGACGATCACGCTGCTGGCGCAGTAATCCCAGTACATCTCGGGCACCATCAGCAGGTTGGAGCCGGCGAAATTGCGGCGCAGCTGGCTGGCGTTGGCGGCCTCGCGCATCAGGTCGAGTTCGTCATGCAGGTATTTGTCGAACTCGGCGACGACTTCCTTCGGTTTCAGGCGCTTGCTGTCGGCCCAGATGCGCCCGATCCACTCGGCGGCGATATGCATCAGCGCCACGTCTTCATCGATCGACTTTTTCATGCCGGGACGCAGCACCTTGACGGCGACTTCCTTGCCATCCTTCAAGATTGCGAAGTGCACCTGGGCGATCGATGCCGACGCGACCGGGGTACGGTCGAAACTGGCGAACAGTTCGTCCGGGTGGGCGCGCAGCGAGCGTGTGATCTGGGCAATCGCCAGTTCGGAACTGAACGGCGGCACCCGGTCCTGCAGATGGGTCAGCTCGTCGGCGATGTCGAACGGCATCAGGTCGCGCCGGGTCGAGAGTACCTGGCCGAACTTGACGAAGATCGGGCCCAGTTCTTCCAGCGCCATGCGCAGGCGCACGCCGCGCGGGGCCGAGATATCGCGCCAGAAGATCACATTGTCGATCAGCTTGGCCGTGCGCGGCACTTTCAGGCCGGAGATGGCGATTTCGTCGAGGCCGTACTTGACCGCGACCCGGAGAATTTTAAGCAGGCGCAGGAATTTCAATACCATTAAAGATCCAGTTTTTGTTGCCCGGCAGCATTTAGCGCGTCCGGTGCGGCACCCGTGGGCGCCAGCTTTTGTTCGAGCCGGGCGAGACGCTTGGCGGTGCGCTCGACATCGTCGCGCAGGCGGCTCACTTCGGCGCCGAAATCGTCGACCGTGGCCGGACGCACCAGCAGGGGCTGCTCTTCGAGGAAGAATTCGGCCAGGTTTTCCGCCACCTTGCCGTGGGCGGCGCGCACGCCGTCGAACACGCTTCTGGCGCCGCCCACCAGGCGGGTGGCGGCAATCGGGCCAATCAGGCGTTCGAGGTCGTGCTCGGCTTCCCAGCGCAAACCCTTGCTCAGTTGCGAAATCGTGTTGGCGAACTCGGCATCGCCTTCGATCTTGACGTAGGAAAAGGCCCGCTCGCGGTTCTGGGCGATCAGCGGCAGGTCGGCCAGCTTGACGCGGATGGTGACGCTGGCGCCCTCCTCCGGCGTGCCGGCCGGGCTGGCCTCGACCATGCCGTCGCGCGTGACAAGCAGGCGCAGCGCCATGCCGCTGGCATCGATGCAGGCCACTTTACCGCTGTGCAACGCCAGTGCATCCCTGGCCCACGCTTCCTGCGCCAGCAAGTGATTGATTGCGGCGATGGCGGGCGCCATCAGCGCGGATTGGGGAGTAAACGAGTTCGGTGGTGACATGTGGGCACGCTTAAAGAACAAAACCGCCCAGGACAGCGGGCGGTTTTGATCTTACCAGTTTGCCGGGCACTTTTCCGGCAGCACTGTTACTTTGAGAAAGAATAATCAGGAAAGCTGCCCGATGCCCGCCAGCTTCCAGTCGCCGCCGCCTTTGAGCGGCCTGGACATATTCCATACCTCGGCCAGCGGCTCGGGAGCGGCACCCGGCGCGGTGCGGATCTGGCCGCTGAAGCGGACCGTGGCCAGGAAGCTGTCGCCCACGGTTTCGACGCCCAGCAGTTCGGACTCGATCGAGACCACCTCGGTGACGCTGGCGCCGGGCGCCTGCATTTGCGGCTGCAGTTCGGCGAATACCTGCGGCGTGGTGAACTGGCGCAGGTCGCTGGCGTCGGCCTTGTCCCAGGTCTTTTGCATGCGGATGAAGGTGGCCTTGGCCTGGCGCAGGAAGGCGGTGTTGTCGAAACCGGGCGGAAAGGCGGGTTTGGCGCTGACCGCGACAGGCGCGGGTTTGGCCGCCGCGTCGCGGCGCCGGATGATGCGAAAGCCAAAGAAACCTGCCAGGCCGAACAGCATGACCGCGCCGCCGATGAGAACCTGGGGCGGGTATTCCGATGTGGCGGCGGCGGGAGCGGCTGCCGGGGCCTGCTGCGCCATGGCCGCGCCGGGAAGCGCCGTGCCGGACAGTGCCGACATGGCGAAAATCATGCTTGCAACAAATTTTTTCATCGTACGTTTCCTAGAACTTGATACCGGTGTGCAATGCCGCCACGCCGGCAGTCAAATTGAAATACTGGACCCGCTCCAGGCCCGCCGTTTCCATCATCGTCTTGAGGGTTTCCTGGTCCGGATGCATGCGGATCGACTCGGCCAGGTAGCGGTAGCTTTCGGCGTCGCCGGCGATTTTCTGGCCCAGCCACGGCAGTACCGAGAACGAATACACGTCGTAGGGCTTTTGCAGGGGCGTGGCGACCTTGGAGAATTCGAGCACCAGCAGCTTGCCGCCGGGTTTCAGGACGCGCCGCATTTCCGCCAGCGCCTGGTCCTTGTGGGTCATGTTGCGCAGGCCGAAGGCCACGCTGACGCGGTCGAAATAATTGTCGGGGAACGGCAGCTTTTCGGCGTCGCACAGCAGGGTCGGCGTGATCAGGCCCTTGTTGAGCAGGCGGTCGCGGCCGACGCGCAGCATCGATTCGTTGATGTCGGTGAGCCAGACTTCGCCGGTCTTGCCGGCCTGCTTGGCGAAAGCCTTGGCCAGGTCGCCCGTGCCGCCGGCGATGTCGAGCACCTTGAAGCCGGGGCGCACGCCCGCGTTGGCGATGGTGAAGGTCTTCCACAGCCGGTGCAGGCCGCCCGACATCAGGTCGTTCATCACGTCGTACTTGGATGCGACCGAATGGAACACCTTGGCCACTTCGTGGACCTTGTCGTCCTCGGAGACCGTTTTGTAACCGAAATGTGTGCTGTTTGTCATAGTAGGGCCGCCGTTTGTCTGCGTGCATTATACAAGCGACCCACGGCAGCGGCACGCTACGCGACGCGCGATGCAGCCGTGAGCGGCGCGAGCGATCCCCGACGCCCTACTGGCTCCAGGCGCGCGAGCGCTCCACCGCGCGTCGCCATTCGCCCATGCGCTGCGCACGCTCATCCTTCGCCATGGCGGGCTCGAAGCGCCGTTCCATCTGCCACTGGGCCGCGATTTCCTCCTGCGAGGCCCAGAAACCCACCGCCAGCCCGGCCAGGAAGGCCGCGCCCAGGGCGGTGGTTTCTGTCACCACCGGGCGCACCACCGGCACGCCGAGAATATCGGCCTGGAACTGCATCAGCAGGTTGTTGCGGGCGGCGCCGCCGTCGACCCGCAGCTGGGTCAGCGGCATGGCGGCGTCGGCCTGCATGGCGTCGAGCACGTCGGCGCTTTGCAGGGCGATGCTCTCGAGCGTGGCACGCGCGATGTGGGATTTGTTGGTGCCGCGCGTCATGCCGACCATGGTACCGCGCGCGTAGGCATCCCAGTGCGGCGCGCCCAGGCCGGCGAACGCCGGCACGAACAGCACCCCGCCATTGTCCGGCACGGCGAGCGCGAGTTCTTCGACCTCGGCCGCGCTCTTGATGATGCCCAAGCCGTCGCGCAGCCATTGAATGGCGGCGCCGGCCATGAAGACGCTGCCTTCGAGCAGGTAATCGGTACCTTTTGGCAGGGTCCAGCCGATCGTGCTGATCAGCTTGTTCTGCGAAATCGTCGCCGTTTGGCCGGTGTGCATCAGCATGAAGCAGCCGGTGCCGTAGGTATTCTTGGCCATACCGGGGCTGTGGCAAGCCTGGCCGAAGGTGGCGGCTTGCTGGTCGCCGGCGATACCGGCAATCGGCACGGCCACGCCGAACAGGCGGGCGTCGGTGTGGGCGGCCACGCCGCTGCTGGCGACTACCTCCGGCAACAGGCCAGGGGAAATGTCGAGCAGGGCCAGCAGCTCATCGTCCCAGCGCGCGGTGTGGATGTTGAACATCAGGGTGCGCGCGGCATTGCTTGGGTCGGTCAGGTGCTTGCCGCTCATTTTAAAGATGAGCCAGCTGTCGACGGTGCCGAAGGCCAGCTCGCCGCGCTCGGCGCGAGCACGCGCGCCGGGGACGTTGTCAAGCAGCCATTTGAGTTTGGGGCCGGAAAAATAGGCGTCGAGAACCAGCCCGGTTTTTTGCTGGAACAGGTCTTCGTGGCCGTCGGCGCGCAGCTCTTCGCAGCAGGGCGTGCTGCGGCGGTCCTGCCAGACGATGGCGGGGGCAACCGGTTCCCCGGTGGCGCGGTCCCACAGCACGGTGGTTTCGCGCTGGTTGGCGATGCCGATGGCGGCGATGTCGCTGGCCGGCACGCCGTTGCTGCGCAGGACCTCGTCGATGACGGCGCGCTGCGACTGCCAGATTTCGTTGGCGTCGTGTTCGACCCAGCCGGGCTGGGGGAAGAACTGGCGGAATTCCTGCTGCGCCGCGCCGTGAATGTGACCGGCGCGGTCGAACAGGATCGCGCGTGAACTGGTGGTGCCCTGGTCGATGGCGAGAATGAATTTGGTCATGCTGGGTCGCGATGATGAGATAGGTAAAACGAGAGATACCACGTCATCCCCGCGCAGGGCTCGGCGCCCCCGCGGTGATCCAAGTTCGTGCCTTAGCAACTGAGCGACGAACTTGGGTCCCCGCCTGCGCGGGGACGACGCGGTGGAGGCCTAGCGTGCCCGCCCTTCCTTCCACGCCTTGAGCAAGACGTCATACGCAATCGTCTCCCCCTTCGGCTTCTCGTTGGCCAGCTTCTTCCACGGCGCGGCCTTGTCGGTCAAATACGTGGCCGGATCGACCTTTGGATTCAACTTCGGCGCGCAGTTCTGCATCCCCGCCCGCTGCAAACGCGACATCACGGAATCCATTTCCTCGGCCAGGTTATCCATCGCGGCCTGCGGGGTCTTCTCGCCGCTCACCGCCGTGGCCACGTTCTTCCACCACAGCTGCGCCATCTTCGGATAATCCGCCACGTTGTTGCCGGTCGGGCTCCACGCCACCCGCGCCGGGCTGCGGTAAAACTCGATCAAGCCGCCGTATTTATCCGCGTTCTTGGTAAAGTAATCGTGTTTGATATCCGACTCGCGAATAAAGGTCAGCCCCGTGATCGACTTCTTGAGCGACACCGTCTTCGACGTGACGAACTGCGCATACAGCCAGGCTGCGGCGCGGCGGTCCGGCGGGGTCGACTTGAAGAAGGTCCACGAACCGACGTCCTGGTAACCGTTCTGCATGCCCTCTTTCCAGTACGGGCCGTGCGGCGACGGCGCCATGCGCCATTTCGGCTTGCCGTCCGCCTGCACCACCGGCAGGCCCGGTTTCATCATCGACGCGGTGAACGCCGTGTACCAGAAAATCTGCTGCGCCACTTCACCCTGCGCCGGCACCGGGCCCGATTCCGAGAACGTCATGCCGCCCGCCTGCGGCGGTGCGTACTTCTTCATCCAGTCGACGTACTTGGTCAGCGCGAACACCGACGCCGGCGAATTGGTCGCCCCGCCGCGCGAGACCGACGCACCGACCGGCGTGCACTTGTCGGCAGCCACGCGGATGCCCCACTCGTCGACCGGCAGGCCGTTCGGAATGCCCTTGTCGGCGGCACCAGCCATCGACAGCCAGGCATCGGTGAAACGCCAGCCGAGCGACGGGTCCTTCTTGCCGTAATCCATATGGCCGAACACCTTCTTGCCATCGATGTTCTTCACGTCGTTGGTGAAGAACTCGGCGATGTCTTCATACGCAGACCAGTTCTGCGGCACGCCCAGCTCATAGCCATACTTGGCCTTGAACTTGTCCTTGAGGTCCTTGCGCGCGAACCAGTCGGCGCGGAACCAGTACAGGTTGGCGAATTGCTGGTCGGGCAGCTGATACAGCTTGCCGTCCGGCGCGGTGGTAAAACTCGCGCCAATGAAGTCTTTCAGGTCCAGGCCCGGATTGGTAAAGGCCTTGCCCTCGCCCGCCATGTAGTCCGACAGCGGCACGATGGCGCCATAGCGGTAGTGCGTGCCGATCAGGTCAGAGTCGGACACCCAGCCGTCGTAAATGCTTTTACCGGACTGCATGGAGGTTTGCAGCTTCTCGACCACATCGCCTTCCTGGATGATGTCGTGCTTGACCTTGATGCCGGTGATTTCCTCGAAGGCCTTGGCCAGCACCTTCGATTCGTAGACGTGGGTATCGATGGTTTCGGAGACCACGCTGATTTCCTTGATGCCCTTGGCCTTCAACTTGGCGGCAGCGTCGATGAACCACTTCATTTCCTCGAGCTGCTGCTGTTTCGACAGCGTGGACGGCTGGAATTCCTGGCCAATCCATTTTTCGGCATCCTTGGTCTCGGCCCAAGCGCTCGCCGTGGCCAGCAATGCAGCCGCCATCAATGTCATTTTCAATTTCATGTCTCCGCCTTTTTTTATGTACATCGTTAAAAAAGTACCCCACCATGCGCCGGTGCCCGGTTCAACCCCAGCGCATCACAATCAACAGCACCACAAATCCGATCGCCGCACCGATTCCCTGATGCAGCTCGCTCAGGCCCGCCCACGCGAGGTTAACATATGCGGCGGTGAGCAGGCCAATAAACAGGCGGTCGCCGCGCGTGGTCGACATCGGCAAAAAGCCGCGCCGCTCGATCGACGGCGAGCGGATCTGCCAGATCGTCATCCCGGCCAGCATCAGGCCGATACAGGTAAAGAAAATAGCCACCGGCGCGGTCCACGCCATCCAGGCAAACAGGTTTTCCATGTCACACCCTCCCCATCGCAAAACCCTTGGCAATATGATTGCGCACGAACCAGATGACCAGCGCGCCCGGCACGATGGTCAGCACGCCCGCCGCGGCCAGCACGCCCCAGTCCATGCCGCCGGCCGACACCGTGCGCGTCATGATCGCGGTGATCGGCTTGGCGTCGACCGAGGTCAGTGTGCGCGCCAGCAGCAGTTCGACCCAGCTGAACATGAAGCAGAAGAAGGCGGTCACGCCCACGCCCGATTTGATCAGCGGCAGGAAGATCTTGAAGAAGAAGCGCGGAAAGCTGTAGCCGTCGATGTACGCCGTCTCGTCGATCTCCTTGGGGATGCCGGACATGAAGCCTTCCAGGATCCACACCGCCAGCGGCACGTTGAACAGCATGTGCACCAGCGCCACGGCCAGGTGGGTATCCATCAGGCCGACCGTCGAATAGAGCTGGAAGAACGGCAGCAGGAACACCGCCGGTGGCGTCATGCGGTTGGTCAGCAGCCAGAAAAACAGGTGCTTGTCGCCGATGAAGGAGTAGCGCGAGAACGCATACGCGGCCGGCAGCGCCACCGATACCGACATCACCATGTTCATCATCACGTAGATCATCGAGTTGATGTAGCCGCTGTACCACGACGGATCGGTGAAGATGGTGCGGTAGTTCGCCAGCGTGAACTCGCGCGGGAAGAGCGTGAGCGCGCCTGTAATTTCTTCGTTCGTCTTGAACGACATGTTCAACATCCAGTAGATCGGCAGCATCGCCAGTACCAGATAGAACACCAGCAGCGGTGAGGACAGGCGCTTCATTTGGACTCTCCCGTACCGAGGCGTTGCATCCAGCTATACAGCACAAAGCAGAACAGCAGGATGATGAGGAAATAGATGAGCGAAAAAGCAGCAGCCGGACCGAGGTCGAACTGGCCCACGGCTTTCTGCGTCAGGTACTGCGACAGGAAGGTGGTGGCGTTGCCAGGCCCACCGCCGGTCAGTACGAACGGCTCGGTGTAGATCATGAAGCTGTCCATGAAGCGCAGCAGCACGCCGATCATCAGCACATTGCGCATCTTCGGCAACTCGATGTAGCGGAACACCGCAAAGCGCGAGGCGCCGTCGATGCGCGCCGCCTGGTAGTAGGCGTCGGGAATCGAGCGCAGGCCGGCGTACGCCAGCAGCACCACCAGCGGCGTCCAGTGCCACACATCCATCACCAGCACGGTGACCCAGGCGTCGACCACGCTGCCGGTGTAGTTGTAGCTGATGCCCATGCGGTTGATGGTATTGCCCATCAGGCCGATGTCGTCACGGCCGAAGATCTGCCAGATGGTGCCGACCACGTTCCAGGGAATGAGCAGCGGCAGCGCGATCAGCACCAGCGCAAGGGAGGCGCGCCAGCCACTGGCCGGCATGGTCAGCGCGATCAGGATGCCGAGCGGAAGCTGGATCAGCAGCACGGCCATCGAAAAGCCCAGCTGGCGCACCAGCGCGCCATGCAGTTCGCTGTCGCGCATGATCATCTTGAACCATTCGGTGCCCACAAAAACGCTGTTGGTGGGGCTGAGGATATCCTGGACCGAGTAGTTCACGATCGTCATCAGCGGCAGCACGGCCGAAAAGGCCACACAGATGATCACCGGGAGAATCAGCAGCCAGGCGCGGTTGTTATAGGTTTTCATGTCAGGCCACCCGCTTGTCGTTGACGTAGTAAAGAGTGCGCTCAGGCGGAAAGCGCAGCCACACTGCCTGCCCGGCGCGCGCCGGAGCGCTGCGCAGCTTGGCGGTGACGGTATGCGCACCTACCGTAAATTCGGCCATGAAGTGCGTGCCCATATTGCGCACGCTGGCCACCGTGGCGGCCACGGTGTCGACGCCCTGCGCGGGGGCGCACTCGACGAACTCCGGACGGATGCCGATGGTGATGCCGGCGCTGCCTGCCAGCGCGGCTTGCGCCGCTGGCGGCAGCGCGATACCATCCGCGCCAGGGTAAACGCGGCCGTCGCGCACCGGGCAGGCCAGCAGGTTCATGCCGGGGTTGCCGATGAAGTAGCCCACGAAGGTGTGCGCCGGTTCCTCGAACAGCTCCTGCGCGCTGCCAGTCTGCACCACTTCGCCCTGGGTCATCACGACCACCTTGTCGGCGAAGGTCAGCGCTTCGACCTGGTCGTGGGTGACGTAGATCAGCGAGAGTTTGAGTTCGTGATGGATTTCCTTGAGCTTGCGGCGCAGCAGCCACTTGAGGTGCGGGTCGATCACGGTCAGCGGTTCGTCGAACAGCACCGCCGCCACGTCCGGCCGCACCAGGCCCCGGCCCAGCGAGATCTTTTGCTTGGCGTCGACCGCCAGGCCGCTGGCACGGTGTTTCAAGTCGCTTGAGAGTTCCAGCATGGCGGCGATATGTTCGACCCGCTTGCGTACCTCGGCTTCTTTCCAGCCGCGGTTACGCAGCGGGAAAGCGAGGTTGTCGAACACCGTCATGGTGTCGTAGATGACCGGGAACTGGAACACCTGCGCGATGTTGCGCGCTTCCGGCGGCAGGTCGGTAACGTCCTTGCCGTCGAAAATCACGCGTCCGTGCGAGGGGCGCACCAGGCCTGAGATGATGTTCAGCAGCGTGGTCTTGCCGCAGCCGGAAGGGCCGAGCAGCGCATAGGCGCCGCCATCGTCCCAGGTCAGGTTCATCGGGCGCAGGGCGTAGTCCTCGGGCCGCTGCGGATTAGGTTTGTAGGCATGCGCCAGGTCGGGAAGTTCGATGCGGGCCATGCTTACACTCCGTCTTGAGTCTGCGGCGGCGCGAACAGCAAGGCGCCGCCGGGTGCGAACATGAACAATTCGTCCGGACGCAGGTACACGGTGCACGGCACGCCGAGGTCGAGGTTATGCACCCCGGTCAGCTGCGCCACCAGCCCGATCGGACCGCGCTGCAAGTGGACGTAGGTTTCGGACCCGCTGATTTCGGCCAGTTCGACCTGGGCGGCGAGCGGAAAATCGTCGGCGTGCAGGGGCGCCAGGCGCAGGCTGTGGGCACGCAGGCCCAGCACCACCTCGCCATGCTGGGCGGCCTGGCGGCGCTGCGCGTCATTCAGGGGAATCGCCAGATCCGGCGCCACGCGAGCCATGCCATCGGCGCCGACGGTGGCCGGGATCAGGTTGATCGGCGGGTCGCTGAAGGTGCGCGCGCTCTGCACCGAATTGGGCGCGTTGAAAACGTCGAGCGTCGGTCCATGCTGCAGCAGGCGCCCTTCGTGCAGCAGCACCGTGTGGCCGCCCAGCTGCAAGGCTTCGAGCGGCTCGGTGGTGGCGTAGACGACGGTGGTCTTCCCTTCCGCAAACAGGGCGGCCAGCTCCTTGCGCAGTTCTTCGCGCAGCTTGTAGTCGAGGTTCACCAGCGGCTCGTCGAGCAGCAGCAGGGCTGACTCCTTGATCAGCGCGCGCGCCAGCGCGGTGCGCTGCTGCTGGCCGCCGGACAGCTGCGCCGGCAGTTTGTTCAGGTGGGCCGAAATATGCAGGCGTTCGGCCATGCGTTCCACGCGGGTGCGAATCTCGGCCTCGGGCACGCGCTTGATGCGCAGCGGCGAGGCGATGTTGTCGAACACCGTGAACGATGGATAATTGATGAACTGCTGGTACACCATCGCCAGGTCGCGCTGGCGTACCGGCAGGCCTGTCACATCCTTGCCGCCGGCGATCACCTTGCCGTGCGTGGGCCGGTCGAGACCCGCCATGACCCGCATCAGCGACGTCTTGCCGGCCTGCGTGGTGCCCAGCAGGACGTTGATGGTACCGGGTACCAGTTCGAGCGACATCGGGTACAGGTGATCCTGCGCCCCATACTTCGTGCTCACGTTTTCCAATGCCAGCTGCATCATGTCTCCTGTTTTTTCCTGTCTTACTGCTGCATCCCTGTGGCGGGATTTGCTTTTTCTACTTGCGAAATTCTGTGATCCAGGCATCGACTGCAATGCCCGCATCGGCTGGCAAATGCAAGCCTAGTTTGGAACGGCGCCACAGCATGTCGGTCGCCGTGGTGGCCCATTCATGATCGATCCAGTAAGCCGCTTCCGCTTCGTACAGGCCGGGTACGATCTCGGCGCCCATGGCGCCGATGCTGGTGCGCTGCTCGATGATCAGGTGAATGCGGGTGCCGTAAGCGCGCGCGTAGCGTGCCACGAGCGCGGCCGGCAGCCACGCGTACTGCTTCTGCAGGTTCGCCACAAAACCGTCGAATTCGAGCACGCTGCGGTTGTCCGGCAGCGGCCCGTGCACGTCGCCCCCGGGCAGGCAGGCGTTGACCGTCCAGGCGCCGTGCGTGTTCCCCAGCACCGGCGCGATCAGGTCGACGGCTTGCTCGGCCAGTTTGCGAAAGGTGGTGATCTTGCCGCCGAAAATGGACAGCATCGGCGCGCCCTGCGTATCGAGCTCGAAGGTGTAGTCGCGCGTGACGTCGGACGCGTCGCTGGACTCGTCGTCGAGCAAAGGACGCACGCCGGAATAGCTCCACACCACGTCGGCCGGCGTGATCGGCTTGGTGAAGTAGCGGCTCGACAGTGCGCACAGGTAGTCGATTTCGGCCTGGTCGATTTCGACCTTGCCGGCGTCGCCGTGGTATTCGAGGTCGGTGGTGCCGATCAGGGTGAAGTCCTGCTCGTACGGAATGGCAAACACCACGCGCCCGTCCGGATGCTGGAAGATGTAGGCGTAGGGATGCTCGAACAGGCGCCGCACCACGATATGGCTGCCTTTGATCAGGCGCACCGATTTGTCGGCCGGACCCGGGTTGGTCCCCTGCAGGAAGCGCGACGCCCATGGCCCCGCGGCGTTGACGATGCAGCGCGCGCTCACGTCGATGGCTTGCCCGTCGGCGCGGCGCAGTTGCGCTTCCCAGCGCTCGCCCTCGCGCCGTGCCGACTCGCAGGCGGTGCGCGTGAACACGCACGCACCCTTGGCGGCGGCGTCGATTGCGTTCAGTACCACCAGGCGCGCATCGTCGACCCAGCCGTCGGAATACACAAAGCCGCGCGTAAAGGTGGATTTGAGCGGCGCGCCGGCCGCATGGCGGCGCAGGTCGATGCCTTCGGAGCCCGGCAGCAGCTCGCGCCGGGCCAGGTGATCGTACAGGAACAGGCCGGCGCGGATCATCCAGGCCGGGCGCTGGCCCTTGTCGACCGGGGTGACGAAGCGCATCGGCCACATGATGTGCGGAGCGGCGCGCAGCAGCACTTCACGCTCGATCAGCGCCTTGCGCACCAGGCCGAATTCGTACTGTTCCAGATAGCGCAAGCCGCCGTGAATCAGCTTGGTGGCCGCCGACGAGGTGTGCGAAGCCAGATCGTCCTTTTCGCACAGAACCACGGACATGCCGCGCCCCGCCGCGTCACGCGCGATGCCGGCGCCATTGACGCCGCCGCCGACCACTAATAAATCACACGCGATACTGCCCGCCTTGTCCATGCCACTCTCGCTTCAAAAGGGGAATCTGGGTACACTACAAAGATGAACAATAAGACAAAAACGAAAAAAATGAAACAAAAATTTATCTGTTTGTTTTCGTTTTATTTCGTTTGTGATAAATTTGGCGCTTTAACAGGAGCCCCACGATGACGCTCAACCCACGCCAGCGGCGCATTCTCGACGCAGTGCGCCAGCAGGTAACGGTGTCGCTGGAGGCACTCGCGCAGCAGCTTGAAGTGACGCCGCAAACCGTGCGGCGCGACGTCAAGCTGATGGAAGAAGCGGGCCTGCTGGCGCGCTACCACGGCGGCGTGGGCCTGCCGTCCTCGGTGCAGAACATCGACTACAGCGACCGCCAGGTGCTCAACGTGGACGCCAAGCGCCGCATCGCCAGCGCGGTGGCGGCGCAGGTGCCGTCGCACTGTTCGCTGTTGATCAATATCGGCACCACCACCGAAGAAGTGGCGCGCGCGCTTGTGCACCACCAGGGACTGCATGTGGTGACCAACAACCTCAATGTGGCGACCATCCTGTGCGACAGCCCCGGGTGCGAAGTGATCCTGGCCGGCGGCGTGGTGCGCGGTCGCGACCGCGGCATCGTGGGCGAAACCACCATCGATTTCATCCGCCAGTTCAAGGTCGATATCGGCATCATCGGCATTTCGAGCATCGAGCCCGATGGCACCCTGCGCGACTTCGACCCGCGCGAGGTCAAGGTGGCGCAGGCGATCATCGAGCAGTCGCGCGCGGTGTGGCTGGTGGCCGATCACGACAAATTCGGACGCCAGGCGCTGATGCGCATGGCCCACGCCTCGCAGATCGACGTGCTGTTCACCGACGCCAAACCGCCCGAAGCGCTGGCCAGGGTGCTGCGCGAGGCCAAGGTGAATGTTGTAATTGCGCAATAACGAGCTTCAACGCTGGGCCGCGGGCGGTTTTTGGGGGATGATTGGTGTTACCCTAAGCCCCCCTATTTTGTTAGCGAATGAGCATGTCGACTTTTCTGATGATCCTTGCCGTGATCGCGATCGTGGCCGGCGCCGTGGCAGCCGGCTTCTATTACTATCAGCGCAATCAATTCAGCAGGCTGGCGGGCGATTTCAAGCTGTACGCTCCCTATCTGGTCGAGCAAACCGCGCGCGTACGCCTGCGCGTGCAGCCCCTGGGACGTGAATATATCGGCGAGGAAGACGCCGATGCCTACGCCGAGATGAAAAAACTGTGGTCGGGGATGACCAACCACCGCATGAAACTGCTCGGCACCTTCGCGTCCGACGAAGACCAGCGCGTGTACATCATCGGCCAGCACCCCGACAACAAGATCGTCGGCCTGGTGGGCCTGCAGCGCGGCATGCGTCCGTTCGTCGAATTCCTCAAATTGTCATCCAGCGGCACCGTGGGGGTGCTGAGCGGCGCTCCTGGCGCGCGCGCGCTGCGCCTTCCCACGCTGACGGTGGAACCGAATAATAAGGCGTCATGGCGTTCGGCGGTCGCGGCGTTTGCCTCCACGCCGGAAGGGCGCGCCCTCGACGTGAACAACCTGATCGTGCTGTTTGAACGAGTGCATGCGGCGCGCATGGACCATCAGCTGGCCGCCGCCCCGACCCTGCCCCAGATCAAATCGCACGCAGCCGCCCAGGGCGCCGCCGACAGCTTGCACGGACAGCAGCTCGAACATGCGCTGGAAATGAACCACGTCGCCTGGACCGAAGCCGTGCAGGTCGCGCTGCTCGATAACACCAAGCGCAAGCTCAAGCTGACGGTTGAAACCTGGGCGCGCCTGGAGCCGCAGCTGATCGTCATCCACGCGGGCATGAATGTGGACGACGTCCTCGCCAAGCTGGCGGAGTATCCGGCGGTCGATGCGCTGGGCGTTCAGCTCAAGGCGCAGGAACTGGGGCCGCTGGACATTTTCGACCAGATGAATGAGCGCCTGGCGACTGCGGACCGGCGCCGCCTGGTGCTCAAACTGAATTCGCCGGTGGCCGCCGCAATCTACGCGCGCGCCGGCGCGATGCAGTCGGCCGGCGTGTCGCCGCAGGCGCTTGCCGCATAGGCAAGCACTCGCTTACGCAGCCAGTGCGAAGGAAGAAGCGGAACCAAGCGTCGGCGGAATCGAGCGGAACCCGGATGCGCCATGGCGTTTCAAGCCTGAGTTCGACCGTAGTATTCGTTCAGCAATCGAACTGCCATCCGCTCTGTTTTGCCCAAGTCCTTCTCGGACGACGCTCGTATGAGCTGATTGAGCGTGGCATTTTTCAACTCTACATCCTGAAAACCATGCTGCTCGGCAAAATCTATCCAACGTTCCAACGGTTTGCTAGATGTCAATTTGCTCATCACCCGGATATCGCCCGGGAAAACATTATTCAGATAATAGGACCAACGCTCCTGGCTCATGCGGTCAAGCATCTGGGACGCCTCCTCCTCGGCAGACCAGGCAACGCCGTACGAGTTCCCCAATACAACGCAAAGCAAAGCACTAATGCAAGCGGGTAGCGCAGGCGTTGGAATGGTCGTGCCCAGCTTCGCCAGATTTTTTACGGGCGACGCTTCGTTATAGAAATTATTGAGTCCTTCGTGGGCCTTGATGATTGCCTCGGCTGCTTTTACAAACGCATCGCTTCGAAGATTTTCAGGGACGAAATCGAAACCTTTCACCTTCAAAAGGGCACTTTTCAAACCGCTCACGACCGTGGTTTTTCCGTCGGCATAAGCTTCAGCGTATGTATGTCCGATTTGCCATTTTTCGGTATCGCGCAGGCTGGGCCAGATAGCCGGCACCACCACGTTGATATTTGCAAGGGCATGCTCCAAATTTGCCCCCGCATTTTTCTTCGCCGCGCTCATAAGCACACTGATGGTGAGCTTATAGAAAAAATAGGGAGAACTCTTTAGCATGACCACCCGCGGATCGTCGTCGACCAGGGTCGCGCCTTCCAAAGCCTCGCGGAAATCCACAAATTTCTTTGCAACTTCTATTTTAGGACGCCCCAGCACGCCTTTCACACAGGCTTTTAGCGAAGATATCGCTTCCGATTCATCGATGTCCTCGGCATCGCTTTCCAAAGAATCCATCTGAGAAAAATGCGTTATCAGCTCGTAGGTATGCCTGAGCCGAAGTCCATCAGTGGGGGACACAATTCCCAATTCTTCCGCCAGGCGTATCGTATCCTTGACAGTCAGGATGTCATCCACATCGTCGTCTTCATCAACGCCCAGTTTTCCAAGCATTTCTCCCAGAAGACGGATGCCAACGGTCGCAAGCTCTTTCTTCAAGGCGGTGATGGTTTTCCCCCACAGATAACTGACCGCCATTTCGTAGTGCTGGGATTCGAACGCCGCCACCAGTTGAGCCTTATCCTTCTTACTCAACTGCAACGCGTAATCCGAAATTTGTACTGGCGATTTCGCCTCCGCGGGAAGCGCTCCATTCTCTTGCTGCCAAACCGTCATATTATCCATGTTCGCTCCCCTTAAATTCGGACCAGCCGTCTTGCGATTGCATGAACGCTGCACGCAGGCCATTTCCAACTTTTCCACTGAGACTGCGAAAAGCGCGTCTACGCGCCCCTCCTTGAACAACCCTCGCAGCGGCTGCCGCCTCCGGCTCGAGCTTCACAAAACAATTATAGCCAAGCAAACGTCCCCTGCTGTCGAACAGAATGATTCCGTCGGAATTAAGCATCCCCTGAAGCAAATAGCCTTTGCTTTCGAGTCTTGACTGTTGAGCAGGATCTTTTTTGAATTCGTTGATTAATGCGGGGAAGTCGATTGCTTGGTCGAAAATTACGCCGTCTTCAGCAAGGAAACGAGGAGGCTCCGCAAGGTCCGTGACGGCGATTATGCAGCCGTGGGATTTTCGCAGGGTTTCGAACAACAAGCGGGTGAGATAGCCATGCGCCGCCTCACGAACGTCGGCCTCCGTCTCGGCCACGATCGCCAGGACCAGCTTGTCGAGAAATTGTAAGGGCGGCGCTGCGTCTTCCTTGCGATGATTCAGGAACACATAATGAAAAGCGCCCTGATTCGAACGAATTTCCACACAATCATCGGCAACTTGAAAAACCTTTACAACCGAGAATGAATTATTTTCGATCATCAAAATCTGATCAACCAGTACCGCAATGGGATTTCCGGAATCCTTGAAAACACCGTAGTCGATCGTCTCCGCCCGATCCTCGATGTAAATCATCCCCCCCCCCGCAGCAAGCGGGGCACATTTTTTTATTGCGGTTTTGAGTCCGTCGACGTCTCTGGTAGTCGTTCCGATCTTCATGCGTTCGCCGCCTGGGAGCATCGCACTCAACAGCGTCATGTCATCGGTCAAATAGACCTTGGGAACCAGTTTTACGCCTTCTTCCATATAGCGCGCCAGAAGAACGACAAGCTCAACCAAATGTAGTGAATTAGCAAGAAATGGCAATTTGCTACTATGGCAAAACTCAGCAACACCTCCGAGCTACTGAGTCCGAAACGTGATGTTAACGGCCATGTTCTTACCTCCGCGGCAAAGTTAACACGACACTACGCTGCTCCTGTATTTTTGGCAAACCGTATCCGCAGCCAGCTATCATTGCACCAGAAACAAAGATATCGGCCAGTAGAGCGCCTGCTTACCCGAGACCGATGGTACCGTTCGCCTTTCGGGATTTAGTGCGGTTTATCGCAGCCCATGTGGCGCGTCGGCACGCCCGGCAGCTCGGCGCCGGGTTCGCGGCCTGCGTCACCCTCGAAACCGGCGGCGCGCAGGCGTGCCATGTAGTCGGCCCACAAGGCAGCTTGCTCGCTACCGAGCTTGTACAGGTAATCCCACGAAAACAGACCGGTGTTGTGGCCGTCCGAGAAGGTCGGCTGCACCGCGTAGTTACCCACCGGTTCGAGCGCCATGACGCCGACATCGCGCTTGCCCAGCTGGAGAACTTCCTGCCCCTGGCCGTGGCCGCGCACTTCGGCCGACGGCGAATACACGCGCAGCAGCTCGAACGGAATCGAAAAGCTGCTGCCGTCGTCAAAGGCGATATCGAGCACGCGGGACTTCTGGTGGACGGTCAGTGCGGTCGGGTTCATGCTGATTTTTCCATGCGGCGCGCAATGTCGGCCGCCAGTTTCGGCAGCAGCGCGCGGCGCTCCGCCAGGGTCGATTCTTCGGTCGTACGCACCGCCACCGTCCACACCGGATTCGGAAAATGCGCATCGTCGGCGTAGCGCGCAATGACGTGCCAGTGCAGGTGCGGCGTCATGTTGCCAAGGCTGGCGACGTTGATCTTGTCGGGCTTCATCACATCGCGCAGGGCCAGCTCCACATGCCACACCGCGTCGGTGAGCAGCAGGCGGTCACTCGGCGCCAGGTCGGTCATTTCCTTGACGTGATCGTTCCAGATCACGCGGCAAAAGCCCGGATAGGCGGCGTCGTCGACCAGGATGACCGACAGCCTGTCGTTGCGCCAGATCGGCTCGGCCGCCAGTTCGCACAGTTCACACGTCATACCAGTACCCTTTCGATGCCGCCGCTGTTGGCACGGGCTACGTATTCGGGCAGCCAGTTTTCACCCAGCTTGTGACGCGCGATTTCGACAACGATGTAGTCGGCGGTGGTGCCGGCATCGTCGTTGTAGCGCGACAGGCCTTGCAGGCACGATGGGCAGCTGGTCAGGATCTTGACGTCGCCGCTGAAGCCATCGGCGCGCAGCTTGTCGGCGCCCTTCTCCATTTCGCCTTCCTTGCGGAAGCGCACCTGCGTGGCGATGTCGGGACGCGACACGCCGAAGGTACCGGACTCGCCGCAGCAGCGGTCGTTCTTTTCGATCTTCACGTTGTCCACCGTCGACACCAGCGCATTGACGGTCTTGACCGAATCCTGCAGCTTCATCGGATTGTGGCAAGGCTCGTGGTACATATAGCGCGTACCGCTGACGCCTTCGAGCTTGACGTCTTTTTCAAGCAGGTACTCGTGGATGTCCATGATGCGGCAACCCGGGAATATCTTGTCGAACTCATAGGTCGCCAGCTGGTCGTAGCAGGTGCCGCACGACACCAGCACGGTCTTGATGTCGAGGTAGTTGAGCGTATTTGCCATGCGGTGGAACAGCACGCGGTTATCGGTCATCATCTTGTCGGCCTTGTCGTACTGGCCGGCGCCGCGCTGCGGATAGCCGCAGCACAGGTAACCCGGCGGCAGCACGGTTTGCACGCCGACTTCCCACAGCATCGCCTGGGTGGCCAGGCCAACCTGCGAGAACAATCGCTCCGATCCGCAGCCCGGGAAATAGAACACGGCTTCGGTATCGGCCGTGGTCACCTTCGGATTGCGGATGATCGGGATGATCTTGTCGTCTTCGATATCGAGCAGCGCACGCGCGGTCTTCTTGGGCAGGTTGCCCGGCATTTTCTTGTTGATGAAGTGGATCACCTGCTCGCGCACCGGCGCCTTGCCGGTCGTGGGCAGCGGCGCCTTGGTCTGCTTCTTGGCGAATTTTTTCAGCACGTTATGGCCGAAGCGCTGCGCCTTGAAACCCCAGCCGGCCATGACCTGGCGCGTGGCGTTGATGGTCACCGGGTCGGTGGCGTTCAGGAAGAACATCGCCGCCGCGTTGGCCGGCCTGAAGGTCTTCTTGTCCATCTTGCGCAGCAGGTTACGCATGTTCATCGACACGTCGCCGAAGTCGATGTTGACCGGGCATGGCGTGACGCACTTGTGGCACACGGTGCAGTGGTCGGCCACGTCTTCGAATTCTTCCCAGTGCTTGATCGAGACGCCGCGGCGGGTCTGCTCTTCGTACAGGAACGCTTCGATCAGCGAGGACGTCGCCAGTATCTTGTCGCGCGGCGAATACAGCAGGTTCGCGCGCGGCACGTGGGTGGTGCACACCGGTTTGCATTTACCGCAGCGCAGGCAATCCTTGATGCTGTTGGCGATCTCGCCGATATCGCTTTGCTGCATGATCAGCGATTCGTGGCCCATCAGGCCGAACGACGGCGTGTAGGCGTTGCGCAGGTCGGCCCCGAATTCGGGCAGGTTGAGCAGCTTGCCCTTGTTGAAGCGCCCTTCCGGATCGATGCGCAGCTTGTAGTCGCGGAATTCGCCGATTTCTTCCTCGGTCAGGAATTCGAGCTTGGTGATGCCGATGCCATGCTCGCCCGAGATCACGCCGTCGAGCGAACGCGCCAGCTTCATGATGCGGCCCACGGCTTCGTGCGCATCCTGCAGCATGGCGTAGTCGTCGGAATTGACCGGCAGGTTGGTGTGCACATTGCCGTCGCCGGCGTGCATGTGCAGCGCCACGAACACGCGCGAACGCAGCACCTTCTGGTGGATCGCGGTCGATTCGTCGAGAATCAGTTTGTAGGCGGCGCCGTTGAAGATCTGGCGCAGTTGCGCGCGGATCTCCTGCTTCCACGAAACGCGCACGGTGCGGTCCTGGACCACGTCGAACAGGGTGGCGTCGGGCTGCTGCGCCAGGCGCTCGTCGAACACGACGTCGAGGCGCTCCATGCCGATTGCGCGCAAGGCATCGCGCGCGCCGGCCAGCGGCTGGTCGAGCTGGGCCAGCAGCCAGGTCCAGCGCGCGTGCACGGCGCCGAGCAGTTCGGTCGCTTGCTGCACGCGGTCGCCCAGCATTTCTTCGTCGCCGATCGATTCGCCCGAGGCGTCGTCGCTTTTACCGACCGGCAGATTGCCGGCGGCGAAAAACGCGCGCAGTTCGTCGGTCAGCTGCAGCTTGTTCTTGATCGACAGCTCGATGTTGATGCGCTCGATGCCGTCGGTATACTCGCCCATGCGGTTGAGCGGAATGACCACGTCTTCGTTGATCTTGAAGGCGTTGGTGTGGCGCGCAATTGCCGCGGTGCGGGCGCGGTCGAGCCAGAATTTCTTGCGCGCTTCCGGGCTGACGGCCACAAAGCCTTCGCCCACGCGGGTGTTCGCGATGCGCACCACTTCCGAAGCGGCTTGCGCCACGGCGTTCTCGTCGTCGCCGACGATGTCGCCGAACAGCGCCATCTTGGGCAGCACGCCGCGCTTCGACTTGGTGGCGTAGCCGACCGCGCGCAGATAGCGCTCATCGAGGTGTTCCAGACCGGCCAGGCGGATGGTCGCAAACGCCGGGCCGCCCTTGGCAGGCAGGCCGTCGAGGTAATCCTTGATTTCGACAATCGATGGAATCGCATCGCGCGCCTGGCCGAAAAATTCGAGGCAGACGGTGCGCGCGTACTTCGGCATCTTGTGCAGAATCCAGCGCGCCGACGTGATCAGCCCATCGCAGCCTTCTTTCTGGATGCCCGGCAGGCCGGCCAGGAATTTGTCGGTGACGTCCTTGCCCAGGCCTTCCTTGCGGAAGCGCCGGCCTTCGATGACCAGCATGTCGGTCTTGAACGGCGCGTCTTTTGCTTCACCGCGCGCATTCGGGTGCGTCCATTCGAGCTTGAAGGTGGCAGTCGGCGCGTCGTGGATCTTCGACAAATTGTGGCCGATGCGCGTCACTTCCAGCCAGTCGCCGTTCGGGTCGACCATCTTCCACGACGCCAGGTTGTCGAGCGCGGTGCCCCACAACACGGCTTTTTTGCCGCCGGCATTCATGGCGACATTGCCGCCGATGCAGGAGGCCTCGGCCGATGTAGGGTCGACCGCGAATACGAAGCCGGCCTTTTCGGCGGCGTCGGAAACGCGCTTGGTGACCACGCCGGCGCCCGAATGAATGGTCGCGTACTCGTGGTCCACGCCGGGCAGCATGGTCATTTCGACCTCGCCCAGGGTGATCAGTTTTTCAGTGTTGATAACGGCCGACATGGGCGTGAGCGGAATGGCGCCGCCGGTATAGCCGGTTCCTCCGCCACGCGGAATGATGGTCAGTCCGAGTTCGATGCAGCCTTTGACCAGGCCCGCCATCTCGTCTTCGGTGTCGGGCGTGAGCACCACGAACGGATACTCGACGCGCCAGTCGGTGGCGTCGGTGACGTGGGCGACGCGCTTCATGCCGTCGAAGCAGATATTGTGCTTTTCGGTGTAGCGGCCCAGCACCTTGGTGGTGCGCTTGCGCAGGTCCCAGGTCTGGCGGAATTCGTTGCCGAAGTCTTCGACGGCCTTGGACGCTGCCTTGAGCAGCTTTTCCACGTTGGCGCTGCGCGCGCGCGCGACTTCGCCGGTCGGGTCATCGCCCTCAAGCGCGTCGACGCTGGTGCGGCGTTTGTCCACTTCGGCCAGGCGGTGATGCAGCGCGTCGATCAGTTCCTGGCGCCGCTTCGGGTTGTCCAGCATGTCGTCCTGCAAATACGGATTGCGCCGCACTACCCAGATATCGCCCAGCACCTCGTACAGCATGCGCGCCGAACGCCCGGTTTGACGCGAACCGCGCAATTCGTCGAGCAGCTCCCAGGACGACTCGCCCAGCAGACGGATCACGATTTCGCGGTCCGAGAACGAGGTGTAGTTATAAGGGATTTCGCGCAGGCGGGTCGCGGCGTGACCGTTTGGCGTTTCGGCCAGAAGTGCTTGGATTTGTGCGGGGGCGTTCATGTATTGGTGGACTATGTGGACTGACCCTAAGGGAGTTCATTCTAGCGTATTGCGCTGCACAACGCAGGAACAGCCTTCGCTTTTACAAGGGCTACAGGGTGAAAGCGCGCAAACAAATCGATGGCAATTTGAGATAATGACAATAGTTTTTGGATTTAACGTCGCCCACCGCCGATCAAAGTTCAGTCGAAATGAAACTTTTCGGAACGAAATACTGAATCACCCGCCGCGTCAGCACTCGCGCATCGCCGCGCGCAGGGCCTCGACATAGCGTTCGCTGACGGCGAGGTGGGCGCCCGAGCGCAGGGTCAGGCGCCAGGCGCCATCGCCCACCACGTCCAGATTGGCGGCCTGGCTGGTGCGCACCACTGCGCCGCGGTGCACGCGCAGGAAGCGGGCCGGATCGAGATGGGCCAGCAGGCGGCTCAGGGGCAGCCGGTGCATCACGCTGCGCGTGGCCAGATGCAGGCTGACGTAATTACCGCAGGTTTCGATCCAGTCGACGTCGGCCAGCCGGATGCATTCGATGCGCCCGACCGAGCGCACGCTCACCTGCTGCCAGTACCGGCCAGGAGTGCCGGGAGGCGCGTCGCTGGCGTCGACCCAGGCGCGCAGCGCGGCGCCGTAGGCGGGGCGCTGACGCAGTTCCAGCATCGCTTCGGCGCGCGCCAGTGCAGTGGCAAGGCGCGCGTCGTGTACAGGTTTGAGCAGGTAGTCGAGGGCGTGCACCTCGAACGCGTCGAGCGCAAAGGCGTTATGCGCGGTGACGAAAATGACCAGCGGCGGGTTGGCCAGGCCGGCCAGCGCGCGCGCCAGCACCAGGCCGGAGTCGCCCGGCATCTGGATATCGAGGAATACGACGTCGACGTCCTGCGTTGCGATGACCGCCTGCGCCGCGGCCACGCTGGCGCACTCCCCGGCAACCTGCCAGCGCGGGTGGTCGGCCAGGGCGTAGCGCAGGTTGACGCGGCCCGGTTCCTCGTCGTCGACGATCAGCGCACGCAGCATCATTTGTCGGGCGCGTGCAGCGGCATGCGGATATCGACCACGAAGCGGCCGTCCTTCAGGCCCGTTTGCAGCGCGGCGCCATCGCCGTAGGCCAGTTGAAGGCGTGCGCGGGTATGGCGCAGGCCCAGCCCAAGGCCGGGGTTGGCCGAGCGGGCCTCGCCGGCGGGGTTGGATACGTGGATCGACAAGCGGTCCACGGTCGCGGCAAAGGCGACCCGGATATCGCTCGGGCGGTCGTGGCAGTCCAGGTCATGGCGCAGCGCGTTTTCGATCAGCGGCTGCAGCAACAGCGGCGGCATGTCGCCGGCCAGCACCGCCTCGCTGTCGCCTTCGACGCTGACCTGCAGGCGCGCACCGTAGCGCAGGCGCTGCAAGGCCAGGTAGTCGTCGAGGAACTGGCACTCTTCGCGCACGCCGACGTGATCTCGCGCGCTCGCTTCCAGCGCATAGCGCAGCAAGGCACTCAGATGGTTGATGCCGTCCAGCGCCACGCGCTTGTCGTCCGAGCGCACCAGCGCGCTGATGGCGTTCAGGGCGTTGAAGAGGAAGTGCGGTTCCAGCTGGCCGCGCAGCGCCAGCAAGCGTTGCTGCTCCAGTTCCAGACGCAGTTTCAGATTGTCGCTCTGAGAGCGCATCCAGGCCTGTTCGCGCCGGCGGCCTTCGCGCCAGCTGCACACGGCCACCACGGCCACGAACGTAAACGTCACCCACACCAGCGCCATGAATTGCCAGAATCGCGAGCGCGCCAGTGCGGCGTCGACAACCGGCGCGAGTCCGGACAGCGTTCCCTCGTCATACAGTTTGAGCATGCCGGCATTGAGCAGGTCGAGCGGCGTGAACACGGCCGCGACCAGCAGGTAGGCGGCAAGGATGCGCGGCACGCTGCCCAGCGCCGCCGGGCGGGCGGTGAAAAAGGCGTAGCAGCCAAAGCTCATTGCCATCAGCAGCAGGTGTTCGCGCCACCAGAGCCAGAACATATGCGCGTAGGAGCGGCTGAAGCCACCGCGTTGCAGCTCGTCGCTGTGGTTGCCAACGGCGCCGATTGCGCACAGCACCGTCCAGATCAATACGATCGTCAGGAGCGCCTTGGGCAGGCTGCTTGGTCGGGGCGGATTTTGTGCAGTGATCATCGACGCAAAGTATACCAGCGCGGCCACGCCATTTTTCTGCCGTGCTGCGGCCTTCGTCATCCAGTTCCGGCGACTCGTCACATACCGGTTCTGCGCGGGCGGGCGAGCCCACACAATCGGCGTCCCTGTCCACCACTTGATCGTTCATGAAATCCTCTCTCGTCTTTTCCGCGCAGGCGCTCGCCCTGCTGTCTTCCTTTAGCCATGCCGCCCACGCGCAGGACGCCACCGGCACGATCCAGCGGGTCGAGGTGAGCGGCGCCGCCGGCGCCAATGTGCGGCGCGACGACACCGCCGCCCGCATCGTGGTCGGACGCGACGAGATTATTCAATACGGCGACACGTCCCTCTCGGCGGTGCTCAAGCGCCAGAGCGGCGTGTCGCTGGCCGGCGGCGAAATTCGCATGCGCGGGCTGGGCGCGGGGTACACCCAGCTGCTGGTTAACGGCGATCCGGTGGCGGCCGGCTTTTCGATCGACAGCATCGCCCCGGCCATGATCGAGCGGATCGACATTTTGCGCACCGCAACGGCGGAACTGGGTTCGCAGGCCATCGCCGGGACCATCAATGTGATACTCAAGAAGGGCAACGCACGCAATCAGCGCGACGTCAAGCTCGGTGCGGGCCTGCTGGCGGGGCGCGGCGACCCGTCGGCGTCGCTGCAATGGGGCGAGCGCGCCGGCGACCTGGCCTATTCGCTGGCGGCCGAAATGACGCGCACAACCACCGACAACCGCTACATGACGCTTGAAACGGTCGATGACGCCGACGTTGACGATGCGCCGCTGGCGCGGCGCGAACTGCGCGAGTGGGCATCGTTTCGCAACACGCGGCTGAACCTGACGCCGCGCGTGAACTGGACCCTGCCCGACGGCGGCAGCCTGGTTTGGCAGACCTTCATCGACGTCGCGCGCAATGCCAACAACGGCAATGCGGTCGAAACCACCGTCTCGGGTGCGAGCACCGAGTATCCGATCAACGATTACCGCACCAGGTCCGATACGGTGTCAGCGCGCAGCGACATCAGCTTGGCGCGCCAGATCGGCGCCGATGGCAAGCTCACGGTCAAGGCCGGGCTCAATCACAACAAGCGCGAAACGGACTATCTGTTCAGGGGCGCTGGCAGTACCGGCACGCTGGCGCGCAAGGTGCTCTCGGACGCGGTCGACAACAGCGCCGTCTTGAGCGGCAAATACCTGGCGCCGCTCATACCCGGCCACAGCATGGGCATCGGCTGGGAAGGCGGGCGCACCCAGCGCACCGAATCGCGGCGCCAGAACGACAGCACCACCGCCGGCCGGTTCCTGTCGCAGCTCGACGAAGACTATCGCGCGGTGGTCGGCCGCCTGGCGGTGTTCGCGCAAGACGAGTGGACCGTGTCGCCACGCCTGCAGGCTTACCTCGGGCTGCGCTGGGAAGGGCTGCACACGTCGACAGAAGGGCGCGCACTGAAGGAAGTGAGCAGCAAGTCGTCGGTGCTCAGCCCCATCACGCAGTTGCTGTGGAAGCTGGAGGGCAAGGACCAGCTGCGCTTTTCGCTCTCGCGCACCTACAAGGCGCCGGCGGTGCGCAACCTGGTGCCGCGCCGGTACACGGTCAACAACGCCAACGGGCCGACCAATCCGGATGTGCGCGGCAACCCGGCGCTCAAGCCCGAACTGGCGTGGGGTGTCGACACGGCCTACGAGTCGTACTTCGGCAAGAACGGGGTCGTCAGCGTGTCGGCCTACGCGCGCCGGATCGACGCGGTGACGGTGCAAACCCTGTACCAGGAGGATGGCGCCTGGATATCGACGCCGTTCGACAACGGCAAGGCGAAGGTGGCAGGCCTTGAATTCGACGCCCGCTTCCCGCTGCGCAGCGTGCTGCCGTCGGCGCCGGACATGGACCTGCGCGCCAACGCCGCGCGCAACTGGTCGCGGCTGGACGCGGTGCCGGGGCCGGACAACCGGCTGGGCGACCAGGCGCGCGTCACAGCCAATTTCGGCGTCGATGCGCGCATCGGGGCGCAGTACACGCTGGGGATGAACCTGAATCTGCAATATGGCGGGGCGACGCAAATGAGCAGATACCTGCGCAGCGATACGGGGCCGGTGCGCGTGCTCGATGTGGTTGGGGTGTGGAAGGCGGGGGCACACACGCAGCTGCGTTTGTCGGTGGCGAACGCGCTGCACCGCGACCGCAGGAGCGGCAGCGCGTATGCCGATGCTGACGGCAGCAACGCGCGCGCGGGGCGCGCATCGACGGCGGCGGTGGTGCGGGTGGTGCTGGAAACAAGCCTCTAATCACCATCGTCGTTCCCACCTCTCCAGGAACTGGCCTCTGGACTCGATGGCGTTAGGTTCAGCGTTTTTCTGACCACAAACTTCAAAACCGTCATTCCCGCGCAGTGAAGTGACCCAAGAAAGTTGGACGGTGTTTTGATTAAATCAAAGCGAATGCTGGGTTCGGTATTGCACCGGGCTCAGTCCGTTCAGCTTCATCTTGATACGGCAGTGATTATAGTAGTCAATGTACTCGGCCAGACCTTTTTTCAACTCGTCGACGCTACTAAATTTGTTCAGGTGGTAATACTCCGTCTTCAGCACTGCGAAGAAGCTCTCCATGGCTGCGTTGTCGAGGCAGTTGCCTTTGCGAGACATGCTCTGCACGATGCCTTTCTGCGCCAGCATGTGCTGGTAGGCCGGCATGCGATACTGCCATCCCTGATCTGAATGGACGATCGGTTTATCGTCGGCACGCAACTTCCGGAAGGCTTTTTTGAGCATGCCTGTCACCAGTCCGAGTACCGGACGCGTGTCCATTTCATACGCTACAATTTCCCCGTTGAACAGGTCCATCACGGGTGATAGATACACTTTCTGACCAGCGACTTTCATCTCGGTGACGTCGGTTGCCCACTTCTGATTCACCCCCTCTGCGTTGAAATCGCGCAGCAAGATGTTCGGCGCAGTCTTGCCCACTTCCCCCTTGTACGACTTGTATTTCTTGATGCGTACCAGCGATGTCAGCTTCATTGCCTGCATGCAGCGCTGGACGGTATTGGCGCATGCGCGATGGCCTGCCTTGCGCAGCACGTCAGCGATACGCCGATAGCCCATACGCCCCTTGTGTGCCTGATAGGTCGTCTCGATACCCTGCTTCAAGTGCGCATGCTTGTCGCCGTCTTGCGCAACCTTCTTTTGATAGTAAAACGTACTACGTTTCAGACCGGTAAGCGCAAGCAACTGCGCAATGGGAAATTGCAGCCTTAACTCGTGGACTATGTGCGCTTTTTGCGCATTGCCGCAGCCTGTTCGGCCGCTTGAGCTAAGGCTCTCCGCTTTTTTAGAACGGCGACCTCCATCCGTAACTGGTTCAGCTCCACCAGCAACTCTTCACGGCTACGTGTGGCATCACTATGCACGCTGGCAGGTGCAACTTGCTTGGGTAAATCGGCCATGCGCTTGGGTCTTCCTCTGGGTTTGCGGATCAGTGGCACTATACCGCCATCACGAAAATCGCGCTCCCAAACCCCGACGTAGCCCTGCGCGCGAATATTGAACCTGGCCGCCGTTTCCACATACGATAATTTGTTCGCCCACATGTACCGCAAGACCTCAAGCTTCTCATCGGCGCTGTACTGAACAGACTTCCTCGGTTCAAGGCCAGCTTTGCCGTGATAGCGGTGGAACAGTACCCAACGGCGTACTTGGCCGTAGCTAACGTTGTTGACGCGGCCCACTTCCTTATAGCCCATCAAGCCAGGTACATATTGCTTAGCGATTTTTAGCTTGAATGCCGTCGTATGCTTCGTCATCGACTTCCCCCAAAAAGTAGAAACGGTGTCCAACTTTTTTGGGTCAGTTCACAGGCGGGAATGACGAAGCGGAGGGTATCGCTAAAAAAACATATGCCAGAAATTGGACAAGGTCGCGCCCAGCCCCTTCCAGAAGCTATCCGGCACATACAGCAGCGCGGTGGTCATGGTCAGGTAACGCATGAATTTGCCGATCGCCATATAGCCGAGACTCGGCCAGAACGGCAAATGCAGCCACCCGCCAAGCGTGCACAGCGGATCGCCAATCCCGGGCACCCACGACAGCAGCATGGTTTTGGCGCCGTAGCGCGCCAGCCAGGCGAACCAGCGCGACTTGCGCTCTTTCGCAAACGCGACCTTGGCGCGGTAGCCGATGAAGTAGTCGAGCGCCCCGCCCAGGGTGTTGCCCAGGGTCGCCACCAGGATGGCTGGCCAGAACATGGCTGGATTGGCCTTGATGACGGCGAACACGGCCGGCTCGGACCCGAGCGGCACCAGCGTGGCCGACACGAACGCTATCACGAAGACCGAGCTGAGCCCGACCGTGGGAGCGGCCAGCAATTTGAGCAGCCAGAGGACAGCGGATTCGATCATGGAGGCACTTTGATGACTGCTGAAGCCGTCCATTATAATGAGGAAAAAGTATTGCACCGACACGATACGCCGAGCCCGCCATCCGGAACCGCGCATCGCACTGCAAGCCTCGGCCATCCGCCGACAACACAGTCCAGCGTCAACAGCATCGCGTTCCGGATTTTCCGGCCCAGAATCACTTTGTTTGCAGACTATGACTATCGACTACCTCAAGAAAATCCTGACCGCCCGCGTCTATGACGTCGCCACCGAAACGCCGCTCGAATTCGCGCCGATCCTGTCGCAGCGCATGGAGAACCGCATTTACTTCAAGCGTGAAGACATGCAGAGCGTGTTCAGTTTCAAGCTGCGGGGCGCGTACAACAAGATGGCCAACCTGGCCCCGGCGCAGCTCAAGCGCGGCGTGATCTGCGCGTCGGCCGGCAATCACGCGCAGGGCGTGGCGCTGTCGGCGGCCAAAACGGGCTGCCGCGCGGTGATCGTCATGCCGACCACCACGCCGAGCGTGAAGGTCGACGCGGTCAAGGCCTTCGGCGGAACCAATGTGGAAGTGATTTTGCATGGCGACTCGTACACCGACGCCTATAACTTCGCGCTCACGCTCGAAAAAGAGCAGAAGCTCGCCTTTGTGCACCCGTTCGACGATCCGGACGTCATTGCCGGCCAGGGCACGGTGGGCATGGAGATTTTGCGCCAGCATTCGGGCCCGATCCATGCGATCTTCGTGGCCATTGGCGGCGGGGGCCTGATCGGCGGGGTGGCGGCGTACGTGAAGCAGATCCGCCCGGACATCAAGATCATCGGCGTGCAGTCGACCGATTCGGACGCGATGGCGCGCAGCCTGAAAGCCGGCGAGCGCGTGACCCTGCCCGATGTGGGCCTGTTCGCCGACGGCACCGCGGTGCGCCTGGTGGGCGAAGAGACCTTCCGCCTGGCGCAGCAGTACGTGGACGAGATCATTTTGGTCGATACCGATGCGATCTGCGCCGCGATCAAGGACGTGTTCCAGGATACGCGCTCGATCCTGGAGCCATCCGGCGCGCTGGCGGTGGCCGGCGCCAAGGCCTACATCGAGCGTTCGGCGATGAGCAAGAACCCGGTGCGCGGCGAGACGCTGGTGGCGATTGCCTGCGGCGCGAACATGAACTTCGACCGCCTGCGTTTCGTGGCCGAACGCGCGGAGCTGGGCGAAGCGCGCGAAGCGGTGTTCGCGGTGACCATTCCCGAGCAGCGCGGCAGCTTCAAGCGCTTTTGCGCGCTGATCGGGCCGCGCAATGTGACCGAATTTAACTACCGCGTCAGCGATGCGGCCCAGGCACACGTGTTCGTGGGCGTGCAGATCGCCAGCCGCGGCGAGTCCGGCGTGCTGGCGCGGACCTTCGAGCAGAGCGACTTCAAGACGCTCGATCTGACGCACGATGAGCTGGCCAAGCTGCACATCCGCCATTTGGTCGGCGGCAAGAGTGCGTTGGCCCATGACGAACTGCTGTATCGTTTCGAATTCCCCGAGCGGCCGGGCGCGCTGATGCGCTTCCTCGACAGCATGGCGCCGAACTGGAATATCTCGCTGTTCCATTACCGCAATCAAGGCGGCGATGTGGGACGCATTCTGGTGGGACTGCAAGTGCCGGTCGAGGAAATGGAGGAGTTCCGCCTGTTCCTCACCACGCTCGGATACCGTCATTGGGATGAGAGTGCCAATCCGGTGTATAAGATGTTTTTGGGGTGATGCCAATACCCTCGCTGACCTGATCGCCGTCGCCCCCGCCGAGTGCCGCCTTGGCGCGGGAGCGACGGTGGTTGAATTTGACTGAATCGATATGACCAACACCGCCGATCTATCTCCCCTGGGCAAAACCTCCGCCTACCAAACCCAATACGCGCCGGACCTGCTGTTTCCGATCCCGCGCCAGGGCAAGCGCGATGAACTCCAGCTCACCGGCACCCTGCCTTTCTTCGGCGTCGATATCTGGAACGCCTACGAAATCTCGTGGCTGAACATGCGCGGCAAACCCCAGGTGGCGATCGCCACGATCACGGTGCCGGCCGATTCGCCCAACATCGTCGAATCGAAATCGTTCAAGCTGTATTTAAATTCCTTCAACCAGACGCGCCTGTCCAACAGCGACGCCTTGCTGGCCCTGCTGCGCGAAGACCTGGCCGGCGGCTTCGGCGCGCCGGTCCACATCACCCTGATCGAGCCGCACGCCTTCGACACCGTCAAAATGGGCGAACTCGATGGCATGCTGCTGGACCGCCTGGACGTCGAGATCGACAACTACTCGCCCTCGCCCGCCCTGCTCACGGCCGCGGCGGACGGCGCGCCGGTCGAGGAAAAGCTCGTCTCGCACCTGCTCAAATCGAACTGCCTGGTCACCGGCCAGCCGGACTGGGCCAGCGTACAGATTCATTACGTGGGCCCGCAGATCGAACAGGGAGGCTTGCTGAAATACCTGATCGGATTTCGTGAGCACAATGAATTTCACGAACAATGTGTGGAACGCATTTTTACCGACATCCTGCGCCAGTGCGCGCCGCAAAAGCTGGCGGTGTACGCCCGCTATACCCGCCGCGGCGGGCTCGATATCAACCCATGGCGCAGCAACTTCAGCTCGGGCCGTCCGCCCAATCTGCGCACGGCACGCCAATGACGTTTGAGGCAGCGCAAGGGGCCCGCTTTCCCCCTGCGCGCGCGCTTGACGGCATTGCCATGCGGGAATACCTTGATCGGTAAGGGAACGAGTGTGCTTTTCGGGCGACAGACAATTGCCACCAACTTTATAATTAAACAACGGGCGCGGGTACGGATGTGGCGCTGAAAAAACGGGCAGCAAGCACAGGAAAAATGGCAAACTGCGTTAAGGACCAGCATTTATGTGCAAAATCCTCAATTTCATGGCGGAAATTCAAATTTTCCATCACTTGGCGCGATAGCATGTCGTCCGGCTTGTATGAATCGCTATTCAACTTGCGAAATGTCAATGCAGACTTGACATGAATCGACGACGAATTCCGATTACACAGCCGGAAAACAGGCCTATAATTCTGGCTCGCAAGCACCCTTGTGCATCGCACCAATACTCAGCGTTATGACAAACCTTAGCAAAATTTTATCGCTCGAGAACGTGTTGCTCGATCTCGAAGTTTCCAGCAAGAAGCGCGCTTTCGAGCAAGCTGGGCTGATCTTCGAGAACAACTGCGGAATTGCCCGCTCGACCGTTTCGGACAACCTGTTTGCGCGCGAGCGCCTCGGCTCGACCGGGCTCGGCCATGGAGTGGCGGTGCCGCACGGCCGCATCAAGGGCAGCAAGAGCCTCAAGAGCCCGCTGGCCGCTTTCGTGCGCCTGCTCGAACCGATTCCGTTCGAGTCGCCTGACGGCCAGCCGGTCAACCTGCTGTTCTTCCTGCTCATTCCCGACCACGTGACCCAGCAGCACCTTGAGATTTTGTCCGAGATCGCCGAGATGTTTTCCGACGACGGTTTCCGCACAGCGCTGGCGACCGATCCGGACCCGAAATCGGTTCACTCGCGCATCATCAATTGGCAACCAAGCCTGCAAGCACTGGGTTAAACTTCAGGATGCCGGGCGCGTTGGCGCCCTCACTTTTCTGAAGACCCGTTCATGCTGCAAACTCCGCTGACCATCCAACGGCTGTACGACGACAATCGCGAAAGTCTGCAGCTGGGCTGGTTCGCCGGCTTTCCCGGCGGCGAACGCCTCATTTCGGGCGACGTCGCCTCCGCCGCCGACCAGGTCGGCCACCTGAACCTGATCCACCCGGGCCGCATCCAGGTATTCGGGCATCAGGAACTGACGTATTACCACCGCCTTAAATCCGGCTCGCGCAGCCACGTCATCGGCGAGCTCATTGCCGGCGGGCCGCCGGCGCTGATCATCGCGCAGGGACTCGATACGCCGCCCGACATTCTGGCCATCTGCGACGAGCAGAACATCCCCTTGTTTTCCACGCCGCTGCCGGCCGCGCAGGTGATCGACTTCCTGCGCGTGTACCTGTCCAAGAAGCTCGCGCAGCGCATCATCATGCATGGCGTGTTCATGGACGTGCTGGGCGTGGGCGTGCTCATTACCGGCGACTCGGGCCTGGGCAAGAGCGAGCTGGGACTGGAGCTCATTTCGCGCAGCCACGGCCTGGTGGCCGACGATGCGGTGGAGTTTTCGCGCATCGCCCCGAACATGATCGAAGGACGCTGCCCGGCGCTGCTGCAAAATCTGCTGGAAGTGCGCGGCCTGGGACTGCTGGATATCAAGGCGATCTTTGGCGAGACGGCCGTGCGGCGCAAGATGCGCTTGAAGCTGATCGTCCATCTCGTGCGCCGCAGCGCGCTGGAAGAAGAAGTCGAGCGCCTGCCGTTTTTGTTTCCGACCGAGGATGTATTAGGACTGCCGATTCGCAAAGTGGTGATTCCCGTCGCCGCCGGCCGCAACATCGCGGTACTGCTTGAAGCGGCGGTGCGCAATACGATTCTTCAACTGCGCGGCATCGACACATTACAAGAATTCATGGAGCGCCAGCGCCTGGCGATGAGCAGCGATTAACCCTAGCCGTATACATAGGTAGCCGCCGGGACCGTTGTAAAATCTCTGTTGCCTCTTGAGAATCATGCATAGTGCCTAAGCAAACCCCACCCGCTTGGGGTATCATCGGGCCTATGCGCATCGTACTCATCACAGGTATTTCCGGATCGGGCAAATCGGTCGCCCTCAACGTCCTTGAAGACGCAGGCTACTACTGCGTCGACAACCTTCCGCCAGCCTTGTTACCGAGCCTGATCGACGCGCTGATCGCGGACGGCACTGCCTGCGCCGCCGTCGCGGTCGATGCGCGCAGCGCCCAGTCGCTGGTCGAACTGCCCACCAACATCCGTTTGCTGAAAGACCAGGGCCACGATATCAAGGTCATGTTCCTGACCTCGAACACGCACTCGCTGGTGGCGCGCTTTTCCGAAACGCGGCGCAGCCATCCGCTGTCGCACCAGCTGCGCCCCGACGAAAATCCGGCCTCGCGCCGCACCCTGATCGAATGCATTCTCGAAGAGCGCGAGCGCCTGTCCGCCATCGAGCAGCTTGGCCACGTGATCGACACGTCCGACCTGTCGGCCAACAAGCTGCGCGCGTGGATCAAGGAACTGGTCGAGATCGAGCGCGCGCCGCTCACGCTTTTCTTTGAATCGTTTGCCTTCAAACTGGGCGTGCCGCTCGACGCCGATTTTGTGTTCGACGTGCGCGCCCTGCCCAATCCCTATTACGACCTGACCTTGCGACCCCTTACCGGCATGGACGCGCCGGTGATCGCTTTCCTCGACGCCCAGCCCAGCGCGGCCGAGCTGCTGGAAGATATCCGCGCCTTCGTCGAGAAGTGGCTGCCGTCGTTCAAGACCGACAACCGCAGCTACCTGACCGTGGCGCTGGGCTGCACGGGCGGGCAGCATCGCTCGGTGTACATGGCCGAGCGCCTCGCCGCTTACTTCAGCCCGACCGAACGGGTCGTGCTCAGGCACCGCGAACAGTCCTGATCTGCCGGCTCATTTGGGCCGTTCAATATCATGCTCGAACGTGATGCGCAGCGCAGCGCCTGGCGTCAGCTCGCGCCTGGTGGAGCGCATGGCGCCGGCGCTGCCATGGTCCGATTGCGATACCTTTGAACGCCGCAGCACATTGGTCACTCCGACCCGCAAGCGCGTCTGCTTGCCCGCTCCCCACAAGGCATACATATCGAGCAAGCGCGTGCCGCCGTTCGATTCGCTCCATACGGGCGAGTAGCGCGTCACCGCACCGCGCGCATACGTGAAGCTCGCCCCCACCGTCAGCGCGGCGCGCACATCGATGCCAAGGCTGGCCGTGAGCGGCGCCTGCTCCGCCAGCCGGTTGTCCGGCCCCTGGACCTTGTCGATGCGCGACCAGTTGCGCGCCACGTTGCCGTTGAAGGCTGCGCGCGCAAAACCGGGCAGCGGCAGCTTCGCTTCCAGCGCAATGCCGCGCGCGCTCGCCCCGCCCTGGTTGGCCGGCGTCGATATCCAGTCCGCGCCATCCTGAAACAGCCGCGTGACCGTTACGTCGTCAATGCGGCGCACGTAGGCGCTGGCGGCCAGCAAGCCATCCTTGCCCACCTGGCGGTCGTAGCCCACATCGACGCCCCAGGCTTTTTCGGGCCGCAGCGCGGGATTGCCCTGGCTATGCGGATTGGTGGCGCTGTTGTTGTTGTCGACCGTATAGCGGCGGGGAATCAGGCTACCCATGGTGGGCGCCTTGTAGGTACGGGCCAGCCCGGCGCGCAGCTGATGGCCGGCGGCCGGTTTGTACAGTGCCTGCAGCACCGGCGCGGGGATCACGTTGCGCTGGCGCACCGCCGCCACGCCGGCTTCGGCCACCGAGGTGCGCAGCGTTTCCCAGCGCAGGCCGGCCGAGAGCGACCACGCGGGGGTGATCTCCCAGCCATCCTGCGCGAACACGCCAAGCCGGTCGATGATGCCGTGATAGCGGTGATCGGTCAAAAGCGACGCCTGATCGAAGCTATCGCGCTCGCTGGCCACGCGGGTCTGGCTGCGCGTGGTGTGCGCACCATCCCAGCCGGCAGTGAGCGTGTGGCCACCGCCCATGGGCCGGGTCCAGGTGACACCCGCGTGATAGCCGCCTTCGCGCAGGTCGGACGTGACCAGGTTGAGCGCGGGCGCACGGCGGCCATCGATCATGTCGCCGAACTCGAAATCGCTCTTGCGCCGGCTGCGGTGAATGCCGCTTCTGGCATCGATGCGCGCACCCTCGCCCAGGCTGCGCGTCCACTCCAGATCGGCGCGCAGCCAAGTTGCCGGCATATCGAACACCGCCGCGCGCTGCGGATGCAGGGTCGGCGTGCCGACCAGCGTGGTCTCCTTGGCCCATGCGTCGGTCGCGCGCCGGCTGTTGCTCAGAAAAGCCTGCAAGCCGAGCGTGTCGCCGTTGGCGAGCTTCCAGTTGGCGCGCGGGGACAGGCTCACCAGGCGCGTGGTGTTGTCTTCGTTCAGGCGCGTTTCACGGCGCAGGCCAGGCGCCGTTTCTTCCTCGCGCGATGGGGCGGGTACGCGCGAATACGACAGGCTCACCGGAACCGAATACGAAAACGCATCGTCCTTGCCGCTCAATTCTCCGCCCAGGCTGGGCGAGCGCCGGCCATGCTGCGTGTCCACCCCTGCCTTGACCGTGGCGCGCAGGCGCGTGGCCGACTTGCGCAGCACAATGTTGACGCTGCCGGCGATGGCCTGCATGCTCGTCGCCGCCGACGCGCCGCGCGCAATCTCGACCCGTTCGATCAGTTCCGGCGCCAGCGATTCGAGCGAGAAGCCGGCCGGCGCGGCCACGCCGTTGAGCAGCACCTGCGTGTAGCCGTTGCCCAGGCCGCGCAGGCGGATATCGCTGGTGCGGCCGCCGCCGTCGCCGATGGTGATGCCGGGGACGCGCTTGAGGGCGTCGCCGAGCGAACGGTCGCCGTGGCGCATCAGCTCTTCGCGCCCGACCACCAGGCTGGCGGCGGTTTCCTCGCGGCGCTGGTCGTAGCGGGCGCCCGCGATCTCGATTTTGGGAAGAACATCGTCGGCCAGCGCCGTTGAGGATAAAGCCAGCGCGCAGGCGCAGGCATACGGACGGATCTGCATGGGTTTCCTTGAATGGTGTGCAGGGACGAGCGCGGTCCCGCGGCGCTGCTGCGCCGCACAAGGAACCGCGCTTGACCGGAAGGGGTGGTTAGGGTTTGGCGGGACGCTTGCGCAGCGCCTGGGAGGTTGCGTAGGCGTCGAGGGACGTCAGCATCTGCTGCGGATCGATGCGCTCGCCGTTACGAAAGGCTTCCAGATGCAGGTGGGGACCGGTGACCTTGCCGGTTTCGCCGGCCAGGCCAATCATGTCGCCGGCGCGCACCACCTGGCCCGGCTGCACCGAGCGCACGCTCAGGTGAGCGTACAGCGAACGCACGCCGTTGGCGTGTTCGATCAGGACCACGTCGCCGTACTGCGGCCCGCCCTCGTACTGCGCGCTTGAGGTGACAACGGTGCCGCTTGCCGCGGCCAATACCGGCGTGCCGGTGCGGGCGGCGAAGTCGATGCCGTGATGGCCGCCTTCCAGGTTCTTGCGCGCGGCGCCGTAAAAACTGGTGACGCGCACGCGGTCGAGCGGCATCTGCCACTGCTGCGGCGCGCTGGCGACGGTGGCCGATGTCGATGCCGCTGGCGCGGTCGATTCCGGCGCGCGCCAGGCAAACGCCGGCTGCAATAACAGGCTCGCGCCCAGCACCGACACCAGCGCGCCGGCCACCGCAGCCTTGCCCGGCAAGCCAGGCGCGCGCAATCCCTGCTCGCGGATCAGGCTCACCCTGGCGCGCAGCGACGCGGCGTTCCCGTGGCCGAAGGCGATGCTGGCGACAGGCGCGCAGAAGCTCTCCTGCTGTACCTTGAGCTGGGCCACCAGGGCGGCCGCATACTGCTTGCGCTGCTGGGTGGGACGGCCGGCCAGGACGGCGCGGTCGCACCCCAGTTCCTGTGCCCAGTTCAGGCGCCGGGTCAGCACCGCCAGCAGGGGATTGAACCAGAACAGCGTTTGCAGCAGCATGCCCGCGTGCAGCCACAAGGGATCGCGGCGCTGCCAGTGAGTCAATTCGTGAGCCACGATCAGGCGCTGCTGCTCGTCGCTGAAGCTGCGCAGATGGCGCGGCAGCAGCAGGTGCGGCCGCGCGAGACCGGTCAGCATGGGCGAGATGGCGGCATCGGTTTCGGACACGCGCAGGCCACGCCGCAGCAGCGCAGCAACGGGCTCGGCGCCAAATCCCGCGTGCTGCGCCAGCGCCGCGGCATCGAGCGCGCGCGCGCTGGCCAGCAAGGCACGCAGGCCGCGCTGCGCATGCACCCAGCGCGCACCGGCAGCCAGCAGGCCGGCCGCGTACAGCGCCAGCCAGGCTTGCGCGAGCAGTTCGATGGCGTCGACGTCGTCCTCGGCGCCATCGGCCTCGCCGGCGCCGGCGTACTGCAGCGGCGCCGGGGCTGATGCCACGGCACGTTCGATCTCGATGGCCGGCAGCACGCTGTAGCTGGCGCTGTGCGGCAGCAGCGCCAGCACGAAGGCGCATGCGATGGCTGCCTGCGACCAGAGCCACACCGAGCGGTGCCCGGCCAGCACCGGCCACACGCGCGTTGCGAGCGAAAGCAGGGCCAGGATGATGGCGGCCGCAATGCCGCAGGTGATGCTCGCTTTAAGGAAGGGAAAGGCGATCGCGTTAAACATGCTCACTCCTTCGCGTCGGGCCAGTCTTGCAGCATCTGCTCGAGTTCCGCGAGTTCCTGCTGGTCGACCAGTTTACTGCCGGTGAACATATTGACGGGCAGCGGCGCATCGATTTCCATCACGCGGCGCCCGAAGTCGCGCGCAAAGGCGGCCAGGGTCGTCACCTTGTCGAGCTGGGCGCGGTAGACCTGCACGCCGTGCTGCGCGTCCTGCGACAACATCTGCTTGTCGAGCATGCGTTCGAGCGTCTTGCGGGTCGAGGAAAACGACCAGTCCAGCTCCGCGACGGCGCGCTCGTGCAGTTCGCGCGCACTCAGGGGCTGGTCTTTCCAGAGGACTTTGAGCAGGCTGAGTTCTGAAACCGAGGGAATGGCTGACATGACGGTGCTCCACATTGTGACTGATGGGGCAAGTATGCGACATTTGTCACATAAGGTCAAGCGCCAACCGGGCGGCGCGCCTTACATCAATCCAGATGGCGCAGCGGATGCGCGGCTGCCGGCCACACCGGCGCAAAGAAGCGCTCGACCATCGGGGCGTCGACCTGATCGAGGCTGGCCGGATTCCACTTGGGCGCGTTGTCCTTGTCGATGACGAGCGCGCGCACGCCTTCGAGCACTTCGCCGTGCTCGAAATTGTGGCGCACCACGGTGCGTTCCATGCGCAGGCAATCGGCGACATCGAGCGAGGCGCCGCGCAGCAGCAGTTCGCGCGTCACGCACATCATCAGCGGGGAGCGCTGGCGCATCGCGGCCAGCGCCTTTTGCGCGAACTCGCCGTCGTCGCCTTCGAGCGAGGCCATGATGGCCGAAACCGAAGCGGCGCCGAAATGGCGGTCGATGCCATCGCGCTGCGCGGCCAGGATCGACGCGCCCGCGTCAGCGGAAAACGGCGCCGCAAACGCCTCGATGGCCGCGCGCAGCTGCGCGCCCGGGGTGGCCTCGATCAGCTCCTGGAGCGCGCCCATGTGCGCCTGAGGCACGAACAGATCGGCCAGCCCGACATACAGGGCGTCGGCCGCGCCGATGGTCAGGCCGCTCAAGCCCAGGTAATGCCCCAGCTGCCCCGGCGCGCGCGACAGAAAATAACTGCCGCCCACATCCGGGAACAGGCCGATATTCACCTCGGGCATGGCCATCTTGGTTTTTTCGGTGACGATGCGGATGCGGCATTCGGGACCGCCCTGGGCAATGCCCATGCCGCCGCCCATCACCACGCCGTCCATCAGCGCGATATACGGCTTGGGGTAAAAATGAATCAGGTGATTGAGCGCGTATTCTTCGGTGAAAAAATCTTCCAGCAGCGCGCTGCCGCCCATGGGCGTGGCATGGCCGCAGTCGTGGAAAAAGCGGATATCGCCGCCCGCGCACAGGGCTTTCTCGCTGCTGCTGCCAATGACCACGGCATCGATGGCGGGATCGTTACGCCATGCGCTCAACACCTCCGTCAGGTCGCGCACCATCGCCAGCGACAGCGAATTGAGGGCCTTGGGGCGGTCGAGGATAATCATGCCGGTACGGTTGGCAACGCGGGTCTGGACGAATTCGCTCATGGCTGGCTGGTAGAAGAGGAAAAGAGCGCTATTTTATCGCGCATGGATGCAAAAAGGGCGCCACGCGGGCGCCCTTTGGCGAAAGGGACGGGGCCTGCTTATGCGGCCGACGGCGTCTCTTCTTCAGGCATCTCTTCAGGCATGTGCTTGATGGCCTGGTGATTATGGTCCTGGACTTTGCTCTTGTACTTCATGACCTGACGATCCAGTTTGTCGATCAGGGTATCGATGGCGGCGTAAAGATCGTGCGACAGGCTTTCCACATACACGGTTTTGCCCGACAGGCGCAGGTTGATCTCGGCCTTTTGACGTTTTTCTTTTTCCGTCAGATTGTCGACGGTGAGGATGACAGCAATATCGATCACTTGATCGAAATGGCGCCTTACGCGCTCAAGCTTGCTCTGTACGTATTCACGGATGGCTGGCGTTACTTCAAGATGATGTCCACTGATTGTGAGATTCATACACACACTCCTAATGATAATGGCACTTCTTGTTACTATCGTTCGTACGCATGGCAGCGCAGAGGAACAGCGTTATGACAGCACGGACGAGGTGATTCTGTACGCCCGCAAAATTGCCAATCGATTAATGGGTTTAATGGTATTCAACTCCTTCATTTTTGTACCCGAGCAACTTTCTCTCGTGTAAACCAAGTGTATCAGTTATTTGGCATAGCACAAGGTAAGCACAAAGACGCCAGGAATCAAGGGGAAATAGCCGGTATATTCTCTGCGGTATATTCTCGTAATACCGGCAGGATCGGAAAGTAGCAGGTGCGTAGACTAATATATATAAGACAACGGTCTTCACCTACAATCGCTTCCCCGCCCCTTTCCCGAATGCCGATATGTTCAAGCGATCCGCCTTTTCCTCCCTGCTGCGCCTGGCCCTGGCCGGCGCCCTGTGCAACGCCGCGCCGGCCTTTGCCTCACTCACTTTCGACCTGAGCGTGGCCACCAAATACGCGGTGGCGTCGCACGGCCACAACCCGCCGCCGGACGAGATCAAGCAGTACAAGGTGGTCCTGGGCGAACACTATCTGTCGGTGAGCAGCGCGAGCGAATCGACGATCTACGACCTGGCGACCCGGCGCCGCTACCAGATCGACCTTGCCAATCGGCGCTATGTCGACTACTCGCTGTTCGACGAAGCCGGCTTTCGCGTCCAGGAACTGAAGAACCGGTCGGTGCTGAACCGGGCGCTGAGCGTAGCCAAGGTCGACGTGCCGGCGTTCGACCCGGTCTTCGACGAACATGAGCTGTCGGTCGCGTCAGCGGCGCGCAAGCTGTCCGAATCGACCGAGGCCGGCGCCACCGTGCTGGCGGTCGACGGCAATCCGCTGGCGCGCATTCCGGCCGGCGGCACCAGCATCGGCGCCGGCGACGCGGCCAAGTTCGAGCGCATGATGCGCTACCGTTTCGGCGGCCATCCGCTGGTGCTGGCGCGCCTGGCCAGCGAAAAGCGCGTGCCGGCCGGCTTCGTGATGCACCACAAGCAGGTCGGCCACAGCCAGACGCGCACTTACACGGTCAGCGCGCTCAGGCAAAGCGCCCCCGCCAGCTACGACCTCAAGCCGTACAAGCCGCGCGCGGCAGCGGCTGACGAACTCGATCAGCTGCTCGACAAGGCGCAGGCGAATGCGGCGCCGCCGACGGCGGCAGCCAGGCAAGCCTTCGAGACCGAGATCGCGCAAGCGTTCGCCGACAAGCGTGCCTTCGACGCCATGCTCGGCATGTCCGAATTGGCGTTTGTCAGCGGCGAACAGATGAAAATGCCGACCTCGGAGCAGAAGGTGCTGCTCAACGCCGATCCGCAAGTGCGCGCGTTCGCGGCGGCGATACGGCCCAAGGGGAAGGCGGAGATGGAGGCGGCGCTCGCCAAGCTGCAGGAACTGCGCAAGCTCACCACACACAAGCAGCACATGCTGGCGCTGTTTGAAGCAAATTGGCGCGCCAAGCTGGGCGACGTACGCGCCGCGCTACCGCTGTACGCCAGCGTGTTGCGCGCCAATCCGGCGCTGGCCGGGGCCTACAAGGATATGGGTGATGCGCTGTTCCTGAGCTACGACATGGCGCGCGCCTGGCGCAGCTGGGACGCTGGCCGGCGCATGGCGCCGGGGCTGGAACAGTTCAAGGCGGTGAACCAGTACGAGCAGGTGCTGCTGCGCGAGCACCCGGAATTTTTCTAGGCGCCGCGCAGTTCCGGGCAGGCTAGAGACACTTGCGCAGGGCGACCGGCGGAATCTTGAGCGCTTCGCGGTACTTGGCGACCGTGCGGCGCGCGATCACCATGCCCTGCTCGCCCAGCATGTCGGCGATCTTGCTGTCCGACAGAGGACTCTTGGGATCTTCGGCGCTGGTCAGCTGCACGATCAGCGCGCGGATCGCCGTCGATGACGCTTCGCCGCCCGCTTCGGTAGCCACGTGGCTGCCGAAAAAATATTTGAGCTCGAACATGCCGTGCGGCGTCATCATGTACTTTTGCGTGGTCACGCGCGAAATCGTACTCTCGTGCAGGCCGAGCGTGTCGGCGATTTCACGCAGCACCAGCGGGCGCATCGCCACCGCGCCGTGCGAGAAGAAATTGCGCTGGCGTTCGACGATGGCTTCGGCCACCCGCAAGATGGTATCGAAGCGCTGGCGCATGTTCTTGATCAGCCACTTCGCTTCCTGCAGCTGCGCGCCCATCTGCCCTTCGCCCTTGCCCTGCTTGAGCAGCGCGGCGTACATGCTGTTCACGCGCAGGCGCGGCATGACATCGTTATTGAGCATCACCGACCAGCCGTTTTTCGCCTTGCGCACGATCACGTCCGGCACCACGTAGTCCGACACGTCCGACGCGAACTCCGCGCCCGGGTGCGGATTGCACTGGCGGATCACGGTCTGCGCCTCGCGCAAGTCTTCATCGTCGCAGTCGAGCGCCTTTTTCAGCTTGTTGAATTCACGCTGCGCGAACCAGGTCAGGTGGTTTTCGACAATCGTCAGCGCCATGCGGCGCGTCACCAGCGCCACGCCCGGCATACGCCGGATCTGCAGCGCCAGGCATTCGGACGCATTGCGCGCGCCCACGCCAATCGGATCGAAACTTTGCAGCAGCGCCAGCGCGGTGCGCAATTCTTCAATTTCGATCTCCAGCTCGGGCGGCATGCGCTCTTGGATTTCTTCCAGCGATTCGGTCAGGTAGCCGTTGTCGTCGATGGCGTCGACGATCAGTTCGACCAGCGCGCGGTCGCGCGCCTCCAGCACGGTCACGCGCATCTGCTCCATCAGGTGCTCGCGCAAGGTGGTGGCCGAGGCTTCGAGCTGCGGGCGCGAATCCTCGTCGTCGGATGTCTTGGCGCGACCGAGGTCGCCCCATTCGCCATCGTTGTCGCTGCTACTGGCCGGGCTGTCCGCGTCGCCGCCTTCGAAGCCTTCCCCTTCGGCCGGCGCCGGCGCATCCTGCGCTCCCGGCTCGGGCGCCGCTTCGGTCGGTGTCGAGGTGCTGCTGATGGCGCCATCGCCCAGCAGGCGCACCGAATGATCGAGCGGGTCGTCGAGCCGTTCGAGCAGCGGGTTGTCGCTTAACAGCTGCTCCAGTTCCTGATGCAGTTCCAGGGTCGACAACTGCAGCAGCCGGATCGACTGCTGCAGCTGGGGCGTGAGGGCGAGGTGCTGGGAGGTGCGTAGTTGAAGGGACTGTTTCATGCCTACATCCGGAAGTGTTCGCCCAGGTAGACCCGGCGCACGGATTCATCGGCGATGATGTCGTCGGGTCGACCGGAGGCGAGCACCGCACCCTGGTTGATGATGTAGGCGCGGTCGCAAATACCAAGCGTTTCGCGCACGTTATGGTCGGTGATCAAAACCCCGATGCCGCGCTGCTTGAGGAAGCGCACGATGCGCTGGATCTCGATGACGGCAATCGGATCGACCCCGGCGAACGGTTCGTCGAGCAGCACGAAGCGCGGGTTGGTCGCCAGCGCGCGCGCGATCTCGACCCGGCGCCGCTCGCCGCCCGACAGCGACATGGCCTGGTTCTCGCGCAGTTTTTCAATCTGCAGGTCGGCCAGCAGCGTGTCCAGGCGTTCGTTGATCTGGGCCTTGGTCAGCGACTTGCCATCGACCTTTTGCAGTTCCAGCACGGCGCGGATGTTTTCTTCCACCGTCAGCTTGCGGAACACCGACGCTTCCTGCGGCAGGTACGACAGGCCGAGCGCGGCGCGGCGGTGGATCGGCAGGCTCGAAATATCGACCCCGCTGATATCGATCGTACCCGCATCCGACGGCACCAGGCCGACGATCATGTAGAACGAGGTGGTCTTGCCAGCGCCGTTGGGGCCGAGCAGGCCGACCACTTCGCCGCAGTCGACCTGCAGCGACACGTCGCGCACGACCAGGCGCTTGCCATAGCTTTTCTGCAGCCCGCGCACGATCAGCGTGCTGCCGCAATTCTTCGGTTCCATCATTGGGTTCCCGCCGGTGGCGTGGTGGCCGGCGCTGGCGCCGGTGCCGGCGTGGCCGGTGCCGCGCGCGGCTTGCGCGGTGCGATGACCATCGTGCCCTGGCCCTGGCCCGGCTTGTTGGTGCCGCTGGCGTCATTGCGCGCCAGGAAAACTTCCTTGCGGCTGTCGTAGGAAATGAATTCGCTCTCGATTTCGTTGGTTGGCTTCTGGCCTTCCAGCTGGCGGATCTTGGCGTGCGAGAAGAGCTTCATCATGTCGTTGCGTTCATCGTATTCGATGCGCTGGGCCTGGCCTTCGACCCACAAGTCGGGACCACCGTCGCGTTTCTGGCGGAACGTGGCGACCTTGCCGCCGTTGGCGGTCAGGGTCACGAACATATCGCCTTCCGGCGTTTCCTTGATTGTGGCGCGGTCGGACTTGAGGATCAGGGTGCCCTTGGTGACGACCACGTTACCGGTCAGGATCGTCACCTGGGTCACTTCATTCGTTTCGAGCGTGTCGTAAGTGATCACCGCCTGTTTGGCGGCATCGGCCTTTTCGGCGGACGCGGTGACCGCGGCCAGGCCGAGCAGGGCGAAGGCTAGAAATTTTTTCATTGTGGTTTACCTGTGATGGGTGGCGCTGCGCGCGCCGCTTTCGGTGGATAGATGATCTGCCCGCGGCTGGCGAATTTGAGCTCGCGCGTCGCGTTGTTTGCCTCCATGCCGGTCCCGGTGATGGTGGCGGTGCCCAGCGTGACCTGGACCGGCTGGTCCGCCGTCATGCGGTCTTCGTCGGTAAATACGGTCAGCGCTTCGGTTTTAAGCTGCATGCCGCGGTTGGTGGGCGACTCGGGCCGCACCACGTTGACATTGCCGATCAGGTCCGCCTGGTTCTGGGCGTGGCGGATGCGCGCACGCTGCGAGGTGATGGTGGTAACCGGCTGGCCGGGCGCGACGCCCTGCAGCACCGGCAGGTCGACATCCGAGGAATCGTCGATCGGGCGGTGCGTGAGCTTGGCGCCGGAAACCAGGTAGCGCGGCTTGCCCTCGGGCGTCATGCGCACGAAGCTGAATTGTTCGACGATGTAGTCGGGTTCATTCTTGAAACTGTTCGGATCGACCGACGTGTCGCTGTTTTGCGCCAGCTGGACCAGCCAGAAGGTGCCGAAGGCGAAGAAGGTCCCGACCACCATGGTCGCGGTCAGGCGCCAGCGGTGTGCGGTGCGCTTATGCATGGTCGTTCCTTGTCGTTTGCATCAGGCGAAGTACGGCGCCAGGGCCGTCTCGTAGGTGCCCTGCGCGCGCATGACCATGTCGCACACTTCGCGCACGGCGCCGCGCCCGCCGCCGGCCTTGGTGACGTAATGGGCGCGGTACTGCACTTCCGGGTGCCCGGTCGGCACGGTGACGGCAAAGCCGACCTGCAGCAGCAGCGGCAGGTCGATCACGTCGTCGCCGATGTAGCCGCACTGCGCGGCCGTCACGCCGGTCGCTTCCAGCAGTTTGGCAAAGGCGATGCGCTTGTCGTGGATGCCCTGGTGGACGTGCATGATGCCCAGGTCGGCCGCGCGCCGCACCACGATCGGCGACTGGCGCGCGCTGATGATGGCGGTGGCCACGCCGCTCTTTTGCAGCAGCTGGATGCCCAGGCCGTCGAGCACATTGAAGGTCTTGGTCGCTTCGCCATCGGGGCCGTAGGTCAGGCTGCCGTCGGTCAGCACGCCGTCGACGTCGAAAATCATGACCTTGACGGCGGCGGCGCGGCGCAGGTGGTCGAGCTGGTAGGTAAAGTTGACTTCTGGTTGGATCATCAGATCACCTTCGCGCGGGTCAGGTCGTGGATATGCAGGGCGCCCACCAGCTTGCCGTCGGTGTCGACCACCAGCATCTGGTTGATGCGGAATTCTTCCATGATGGCGACGGCATCCACCGCCAGCTGGTCGGGACCGACGCAGCGCGGATCGGCGTGCATCACGTCGCGGATCGTGATCCTGGTGAAGTCCTGCACGCGCTCGATGAGCCGGCGCAGGTCGCCGTCGGTAAATACGCCGATCGGGCGCTGGGCCTCGTCGACGATGGCGGTCATGCCCATGCCCTTCTGGGTGATTTCGAGCAGGGCCACCGACAGCGACACATCGGCGCTCACCTTCGGCACCGCGTCGCCGCTGCGCATGACGTCGCGCACGTGGGTCAGCAGGCGCCGGCCCAGGGCGCCGCCCGGGTGCGAGCGGGCGAAGTCTTCTTCCTTGAAGCCGTGCGCGTCGAGCAGGGCCACGGCCAGCGCGTCGCCCAGCGCCAGCGTGACGGTGGTGCTGGCGGTCGGCGCCAGGTTGAGCGGACAGGCTTCCTTGGCCACCGAGACGTCCAGGTGCACATCTGCCAGCAGCGCCAGGCTCGATTGCGGATTGCCGGTCATGGCGATCAGCGGCGCGCCCATGCGCTTGATGATCGGCAGGATCGACATCAGTTCGGCCGTCTCGCCGGAGTTCGAAATGGCGATGAAGGCATCCTGCGCGGTGACCATGCCAAGGTCGCCGTGGGCCGCTTCGCCCGGGTGGACGAACATGGCCGGGGTGCCGGTCGACGCCAGCGTGGCGGCGATCTTGCGCGCGATATGGCCCGACTTGCCCATGCCGGAGACAACCACCCGCCCGCCGCATTCCATCAGCAGGCCGACGGCCTGGCCGACGCTGTCGTCGGTTTCCAGGCGCGCGTGCAGGGCGCGGATGGCGTCCGCTTCGATTTCGAGCGTCTCGCGGGCCAGTTGCATGGCGCGTTGCGTGAGGTTTTTGTCAAAAGCTTTCAGCATTGTTTTTTCATGGGTTACACTCATGGCAGAAGTATAAACGAATTGCGAAAGCAAAAAACTTGCCAGACGCAGAAATCGTCTTCACCCCGTGTTTTCGCCCGGCCTTTACCATTCCTTTACACGGCACCGCATGTTTTCAGGACTAGAACTTACCCTCCTTCTGTTAGGCAGCGCCGTCCTGGGCGTAGTCGCGTTCCGCATGATGCACCTGCCGCCGATGCTTGGCTACCTGGCTGTCGGCATCCTGATCGGCCCGCACGCGCTGGGCCTGGCCGAAAACAGCAAAACCACCGAAACACTGGCCGAATTCGGGGTGGTGTTCCTGATGTTTTCGATCGGTCTGGAATTCTCCCTGTCGCAGCTGATGGCGATGCGGCGCATCGTGTTCGGCCTTGGAATGGCCCAGGTGGTGCTGACGATTGTCGCCACCATGCTGTTCGGGTGGCTGCTTTCGACCCAGTTGCCGGCGTCGCTGAAAATCACCTGGCAGGCCGCGTTTGCGCTGGGCGGCGCGCTGGCCATGTCGTCGACCGCCATCGTGGTCAAGATGCTGACCGAGCGGCTCGAACTCGAAAGCCAGCATGGCCGCAAGATCATCGGCATCCTGCTGTTCCAGGATCTGGCCGTGGTGCCGCTGCTCATTCTCATCCCCTCGCTCGGCAAGCCGCCCGAGGAACTGGCCGAAACGCTGGCCTGGGCCGGCCTGAAAGCGGTGATCGTGCTGGTGCTGCTGCTGTTCATCGGCCAGAAGATCATGCGCAAGTGGTTTGCCATCGTCGTCAAGCGCCGCTCGCAGGAGCTGTTCATGCTCAACCTGCTGCTCATCACCCTGGGCGCGGCCTGGATCACCGAGCACGCCGGCCTGTCGCTGGCCCTGGGCGCGTTCGTGGCCGGCATGCTGATCTCAGAGACCCAGTACAAGCATCAGGTGGAAGAAGACATCAAGCCGTTTCGCGATGTGCTGCTTGGGCTGTTCTTCATCACCGTCGGCATGCTGCTCAATGTCGGCCTGGTGCTGGAAAACTGGTGGCTGGTAGTGTTGCTGCTGGTGCTGCCGGTGGCGCTCAAGTTCGCGCTGATCGCGGTGCTGGCCAAGCTGTTCGGCGCATCCGACGGCGTGTCGATACGCACCGGCCTGGCGCTGGCGCAGGCGGGCGAATTCGGCTTCGTTCTGCTCAACCTGACCTCCGGCGCGCGCCTGATCGATGACTTCATCATCCAGCTGGTGCTCGCCTCGATGGTGCTGTCGATGCTGGTGGCGCCCTTCATCATCGCCAAGTCGGATCAGATCGTGATGAAGGTCTCGTCCAACGAGTGGATGATGCAGTCGCTCCAGCTCACCCAAATCGCCAGCCGCACCATGTCGACCCAGAAGCACGTCATCATCGCCGGCTTCGGGCGCAGCGGCCAGACCCTGGCGACCCTGCTGACCGAAGAAAAAGTGGCCTACCAGGCGCTCGACCTGGACCCGGAACGAGTGGCGGAAGCGCAGGCGGCGGGTGCGCATGTGTCGTACGGCGACGCGGCGCGCCGTGAAAGCCTGGTGGCGGCCGGTATTTACCGCGCCAGCGCGCTGGTGATCACGTATGCCAGCACGCCCTCGGCGATCAAGGTGCTGCACCTGGTGCACGAGCTGGCGCCGACCTTGCCGGTGATCGTGCGCAGCTATGACGATACCGATCTCGATGTGCTGAAAAAAGCCGGCGCGGCGGAAGTGGTGCCGGAAGCGCTGGAGGGCAGCCTGATGCTCGCCTCGCACGCGCTGGTGATGATGGGCGTGCCGCTGCGGCGCGTGGTACACCGGGTGCAGAGCGCGCGCGACGAGCGTTACGCCTCGCTGCGCGGCTATTTTCATGGCAGCGGCGACGTCAGCGACGATCCGGAGCATTTATTCGTGCGGCTGCACTCGGTGACCCTGCGCGAGGATGCCGCCTCGGTCGGCAAGCGCATCGACCAGCTGGAGCTGGCCGAACTGGGAGCCGACGTGACCACGGTGCGGCGCGGGAAAGAGCGGCTCGATGTGACGCCGCTGACGCAGCTGGAAGTCGGTGATGTGGTGGTGCTGCGGGGGTCGGCCGATGCTGTGAATCGGGCGGAGGAGCGCTTGCTGCATTAGCCGTTAGCATGTGGTTCCCGCGCAGGCTACCGTCGTTCCCGCGCAGGCGGGAATCCAAGTTCCGCAGCTCCGCGTTACGTCTACTCTGATCCGCGTACTTGGGTTCCCGCCGAGTGCCGCCTTGGCGCGGGAACGACGGGGCGGCTAAACGAACGACACCACCCGATTGCGCCCACCCTCTTTCGCCTTGTACAGCGCCGTATCCGCATGCGCCACCAGCGCCTGCGCCACGCCTTCGATCGCGTGATCGCGCTCGAAATCGTCCAGCGTGGCCACCCCGATCGACACCGACACCGTCAGCCGCTCCCCGCCTGAGAGCGTGAACGGTGTCCCGGCAATGCTCTGCAAGATGCGCTGCGCCACCTGGGTCGCGCTGTCGAGATTCGCATCGATCAGCAGCACCACGAATTCCTCGCCGCCGAAACGCCCCAGCGCGTCCGACAGCCGTAGCTCGGCCTTGATGCGGGCAGCGACCTCGCGCAGCACTTCATCGCCGCCCTGGTGCCCGGAGCTGTCGTTGACCAGCTTGAAATGGTCGATGTCGATGTACAGGCACGAAATGCGGTACGCCTGGCGCCGCGCGCGGCCGATTTCCTCGAGCAGGCGGCGGTCGATGTAACGCCGGTTGTACACCCCGGTCAGCGAATCGGTCAGCCCGATATACTTGAGCATCTCATTGCTGATCACGTTCTCGAGGCAGATCGCGATGATCGACGCCATGTGCTCGATGAAGTCGGTGGCCATGGCCGGCGTAAAACGTGTGGGATCCAGGCTGCCCAGATTCAGGCTGCCGATCAGGCGCTTGTTGCGCAGCAGCGGCACCAGCGCGATGCTCTGCAGGCCGGGCGGCTGGTTCGGGAACATCGGCTGGTGACCGGCCGGGTGATAAGGCCCCAGCATCGGCTTGGGCGGCCCGGTGAACACCTCGCTGCGCGACGGCACGAAGCCCAGTGCCGCCACCGAGTCCACAAAGATCATGTGCGGGAAATCGTTGAAGTCCACACCCAGCTTGTCCATCACGGTGCGGATGTCGGCGTCCTGGTCGACCAGGCTCAGTGTCACGATATCGAGACCGGCAATGGCCGGCAGGCTGCTGAAAATGGTGCCGATCAGCGCCTGGAAGCTGTCGGAACCGACGATCTCGAGGTCGAACGCCTGGTGCCGGCACATGATCTCGTGATTGCGCTCGGCCTGCTCCACCAGATAGTCCAGGCGCGCGCGCAAGGACTCGTTTTCAGCTTCCACATCGCGCGCCGAAGCGCCGGGATCATGCATACGGTTCCCACCTTTTTCCTGTCGACCTCGACAATAGTGCCACCTTACGCGATCCGGTCCGCGTTGAAAACGAAAAATTTTACCCGGATCGCATTTAGCATCGCCGCCAACAGTGCCGCCACGGCCTCAGAATGCCAGCGTCATTGTCACCGGTTGGCCCACTTGCAGGCGCTCGCCATCACCGTCAGTTACGATCGCATTCATACCGAAGCAGATTTTATCGTCCATGACCGCCTTGCTGCGGTAGGTGCGCAGGATATCGAGCGGATCGGGCCCCGGCTCGCCGGTGGCCTGGTCGACCGCCGGAATCGGGCAGCGCGAGCAGGGCTTGACAGGCTTCAGGCGCGCCGCCCCCAGCGCGAAATGGTCGGCGTAGTCCTCCTCGAAGGCGTCGATGCCGTCAATGACGATATTCGGGCGAAAGCGGTTCATGGGCAGGGCCGCGCGCCCGGCCGCCTGCATTTTCTGATTCAGGTCGTCGAGCGAGGCCTGGCCCACCAGCAGCACCGGATAGCCGTCCGAGAACAGGGTCGGCTCGGCCAGCCCGCCGGTCCACTTGGTGCTGGAATAACGGGTGGCGGTGGCGTGGAAGCGCACCAGCCGGCACGGGGTGCCGATCGCTTTCGAAAACCAGGTGGCGGTGGTGTCGTCGCAGTCGTAGGCCAGCACGGTATCTTCCCAGACCGTCACGTCGCGTGTGATTTCGTGGTCCGGGTCGGGCAGGCCGAGCGGTATTTCGAGGCGCAGCATGCCCGGCGCGCGCAACTCCAGCGTGTCCGACAACAGGCGTGGCGTGATCAGCGCCATGCGCGGATGCTCGCGCTGCGTGAGGAACTGCCCGTTCTCGTCGATGAGCATCCATTCGCGGTCGTACACCGCGTCGACCGACAGGCCGGAACGGGTCAGCGTGGCTTCGCGCACCGAGATGCCGGCGCAGGATTTGATCGGGTACAGAATCAGTTCGGACAGGATCGCCATCGGGTTTGCGCTGTAGTTAAGAAATAGCCAAGTCTATCTCAGTTTTTGTCCCATGGCGCCATTGCTCTCAGTTCGGCCGCCAGGAAGTCGATCATGTGACGCCGGCTTGGGTACACCGCCAACACATCGATATCGGGCAGGTGGTAGCCGGGCAGCAGCGCCGCCATGCGGCCGGCGCTGGCGCTCACCGCATGCTTGTGTTGCCGACAATGAAATACAAGCGGACTACTTATTTCCATGGCCACAACAAAAGACCCGAAAGTGTATCTTCCCTAACCTTTTTCTTGCCTTGTAGCAGTTAAAATCATGGTGTTGTCACGCAACCAGTGTAGATTTGCAAGCTTGCGATTTTATCCATTAACGCTCAAGGACAACTTATGTTGAAAACCCGTTCTTTACTCGGTGCCGGCGCGCTGCTGATGTCATCCGGCGCGCAGGCCACCGAACCGGCAGGGCTGAAAAGCGCCCTCGCCGGAGAACGACTCGGGCTGTTGCCGGCCATGCAGTTCCGGCTCAGCAATGGCAATTGCCCGGACTGCGTCACGATCAAGCAGGGCTTATGGTATTTCAAGAACGAAGTGCTGGCGGTGCCGCTGGCATCGCAGCCGGTATCGAGCTTCAAGCGCGGCGGCGATATCGTACGCGGCACCAAGGAATGGGCGCCGGACGGCACCAAGGACCAGCTGGCCCTTCCGGGCCTGGTGTGGCTGGGCGCTCCGCACATTCTCGATGACGCCCACATCCTGCCCGACGGCGCCCACGTGCGCACCGCCGACGATGCCGTCACCGACCTGGCGCTGGCGCCCAAGATCGCCAGCAATCTGTCGTATTGGGACCCCAAGACCACCGCCTTCTTCGCCAAGCGCGAAGTGCGCATGCGCGGCACCTATAGCGAAGCAGACGGCACGTCGTCGTTCGTGGCGCGCACTGTCTGGCCGAAGGACTTCACAATCGACCAGTCCACGATGCGCCCGCAGCCGCTGGGCAAGGATGAAACCTTCGCCACCTATGTGCGCGCGGAAGGCGGCGGCGCATCGAGCCCGTTCTCGACCCGCCTGCTGTGGGAACGCAAACCGGGCCAGGCCCGCCAGTGGCAGGAAAAACCGGTCCTCGGCATGATGCTCAACGGCGCCCAGGGCGACGACGATGAAGCCTACGGCGGCCACTTCGCCGTCGCCACCGGCCACCTTGGCCGCGAAGGCGAATGGTCGGACTGGATCGTCAATAACTTCTACAACCTCGATTCGGTCAGCGAAAAAGGCATCATCGCCGCGCCCGTCCCGATGGATAACTACCTGATGGACCTCAACAGCGGCCAGCAGTATTACCGTCCGTCGTACATGCTGGTGGCGGTGTTGAGCAACGCGCGCACCGCGGCCGCCTATCAGGGCGGCGTGCAGCGCGTATTCAACCACTTCTACCGCCACGACTTCACCTACCAGCATGCGAAGGCCAACTGCGCCGGCATCAGCTTGGACGTGTTCAAGGGCCTGGGCTGGAACATCCCGCAGCGCGGACCGACCAGCAATATCAAGGCGCTGGGCGCGTACGCTTACCTGTCGGCCAAGGACATGAGCCTGGCCAGCGGGCGCAAGATCTACGATTACCTGACCGAAGAACAGGTGCGCCTGTATCCGGCGGTGGCGTTCGAGGCGGCCGGCAACGACTTGCTGCAACTGGTGGGCGCCACCAAGGGCAAGGCGCGCAAGCTGACGGCGTACGAAAAGCAGCTGCAGCACGACATCGAGGCGCTGGTGCTGGTGCGCATTCCGCAAGTGCCGTCGAGCCGTGTGATGGGATCGAACCCGGTGTTTTCGTTCAGCGAATTCATGAAGCGCACGCCGCCCAACCAGGCCGACTGGAAAATCGTTCCGGTCGGACCGCGCCCGTTTCCCGAAGCGCTGCGCGACGCCAATACGCCGCCGCCGAAAAAGTCGAGCCTCGTGCCGCTGCCGATTGCCGGCATCGCATTCGCTGGCGTGATCGGCCTGGGGGCGCTGATCCGCCGCCGCCGCAAGAAGCGCGCAAGCGCTGACTAAGTCGTCAAACCGCCAGCCGCTTCAATCCAGGGTCTGCCGGTACCGCAGCATGGCAACCGTGCCGGCCACTCCCATCGCCAGCCCAATCGGCCATGCATGCGGCAGCACTTCGGCCAGCCCGTTCCCCTTCAACATGATGCCGCGCGTGATGCGCAGGAAGTGCGTCAGCGGCAGCACTTCCCCGATCGCCTGCGCCCATCCCGGCATGCCCCGAAACGGGAACATGAAACCGGTCAGCAGCATCGACGGCAGGAAGAAAAAGAAGGTCAGCTGCATGGCCTGCATCTGGTTGCGGGCGATGGTCGAGAACGTGAAGCCGATCGCCAGGTTGGCGGCGATGAACAGCACCAGCGCGCTCGATAACAGCAGCAAACTGCCCACCATCGGCACATCGAACACCAGCATTGATGCCAGTAAAATCACGCCCACCTGGATGTAACCGATCAAAATATACGGCACGATTTTCCCGATCATGACTTCGAGCGGGGAGACCGGCGTGGCCAGCAGGTTTTCCATGGTGCCGCGTTCGCGCTCACGCGTCATGGCCAGCGCCGTCATCATCACCATCGTCATGGTCAGGATCACGCCCATCAGCCCGGGCACGATGTTGTAGCGGGTCAGCCCCTCGGGGTTGTAGCGGCGCTGGCTGCGGATTTCGTACGGCGCCTCGCCCGGACGCAGCCGCGCCAGCGGCCCTCGCAGCTCCGAGCCGATGGCGCGCGCCGCGATCGCGTTGACCGACGCCAGCGCATTGCCGGTGGCCGCCGGATCGGTGGCGTCGGCCGCCAGCAGGATCGCCGGCCGCTCGCCGCGCACCAGCTTGCGCGAAAAGTCGCCCGGCACCACCAGCACGAACTGCACCTCGCCGCGCGCCAGCAGCGCATCGCCTTCGGCCGGGCCTTTGACGTGGCGTACGGTGCGAAAGTACTGCGACGTCTCCAGCGCAGCGACCAGGCGCCGCGAGAAAACGCTGCGGTCAAGGTCGGCCACGGCCAACGGCAAGTGCCGCACGTCGCCGTTGATGGCAAAGCCGAACAGGATCAGCTGCATGATCGGGATGCCGACCATCATGCCGAAAGTGAGGCGGTCGCGCCCCACCTGGCGCAGTTCCTTGAGCAGCACCGCCAGCATGCGCCGCCAGTTCATGACGCCGCTCCGCCAAAGTTATCCTGCGCGTCCTGCATCAGCGCGATGAAGACGTCTTCCAGGCTGGTCTCGATCGGCGTGGCCGTGAGCGCTGCCAGGGCCGGCTGCGCCAGCGCCTGCGCGAACGCGTCGGCGGAGTTGGCGCTCACATGCAGGGCCATGCCGAACGGCGCGACGGTGCGGATGCCCGGCGCGCCACGCAGGCTGTGGGCGGCGCGCTGCAGGTCCGGCCCGGAGAGCGACCAGGTGTGCAGCCCGGCGCCGGCGATCACTTCGGCCACGCTGCCGCGCGCGAGCAGCTTGCCGTAGGCGATGTAGGCCAGCTGGTGGCAGCGCTCCGCCTCGTCCATGTAGTGGGTCGAGACCAGCACCGTCATGCCGGCGGCGGCCAGGTCGTGGATCTGGTCCCAGAATTCGCGCCGCGCGGACGGGTCGACGCCGGCCGTCGGTTCGTCGAGCAGCAGCAGTTGCGGATCGTGGATCAGGCAGGCCGCCAGCGCCAGCCGCTGCTTCCATCCGCCCGAGAGCGAGCCGGCCGGCTGCGCGCGGCGGCTGGCCAGGCCAAGCCGGTCGAGCGTGTCGGCGATGCGCTCGCGGCGTCCGGCGACCTGGTAGACGCGGGCGACGAAGTCGAGGTTTTCTTCGATGCTCAAGTCGTCGTAAAGGCCGAATTTTTGCGTCATGTAGCCGACCTGCTTCTTGATCTCGCGCGCCTCGGTGCGGATGTCGTAGCCGAGGCAGCGGCCCTGGCCTTCGTCGGGAGTGAGCAGGCCGCACAGCATGCGGATGGTGGTGGTCTTGCCGCTGCCGTTCGGGCCCAGGAAGCCATAGATGCGCCCACGCTCGACGCGGATATCCACATGGTCGACCACCATGCGCCCGCCATACGATTTGGTCAGGCCCTGCACGTCGATGACGATGGGCGGCGAGATCACGGATGAGATCACGACCGCGGCTCCGTGCGCACCGTCAGCGGCTGGCCGGGATGCAGCACTGCCTGTCCCGGCTCGGGCGTCGCTTCCACCATGAACACCAGCGAGGCGCGGTTTTCCTTGCTGTAGATGAGCGGCGAGGTGAACTCCGCCTCGGGCGAAATGAAGGTGATGCGCGCCTTCACCGGCTGCGCGCAGCCGTCGCAGGCGATGACGGCGCCCTGCCCTATCCGGATCTTGCCCAGCTCCGTTTCGGGAATGAAGAAGCGCGCCTTGATGTTCGCGGGCGGCAGCACGGTAACGATGGCCGCGCCGGCCGGCACCCATTCGCCGGCGCGGTAGGCCACATCGCTGACCATGCCGCCCACCGGCGTGGCCTGGGCTTTCTGGTCGACCTTCCACTGTGCCTGCGCCAGCTGGGCGCGCGCGGCCTCGACTTCCTTTTCGGCGGCCGCGACCTGGTCGCTCCTGGCGCTGGTACCGGCGCTGCGCAGGCGCGCGCGCGCCTGTTCCACCCGGGCGCTGTCGGCCGCCAGCGCCGCTGTCGACTGGTCGAGCCGGGCGCGCGAGATGAATTTGTCGGCCACCAGCTTGCGTTCGCGTTCCAGGTTCGCCTGCGACAGCGCCAGCGCCGCTTCGGCCTCGCGCAGCGCGGCGACCAGGGCCGCCACTTCATCGCTGCGCGCGCCCTTGCGCAAGTCGGCCAGCAGGGCCTCGGCCCGGCCTACCCGGCTTTGCGCTTCCTGGCGCGCCGCTGTTTCGCTGGCCTGTTCCAGCACGTAGGCGGGCGCGCCGGCCTTGACCTGATCGCCACGGCGCAGGTGCACCGCGGTCAATGTGCCAGCCAAGGGGGCCGACAGGCGCACGTAGTCGCCTTCGGCGTAGCCGGGAAAGGCATCGTCGCGCGCCGGCCCGCAGGCCACGCACAGGGTAAGCGGCAAGGCCGCGGCGCAGACGCGCGCGAGCTGGGACAGGTTCATGGCGGCGCAGGCTCCGTGGAAGCGATGAGAATGGCGCGCATGGCCAGGTCGATGCGCAGGGCGATGGCCGGTTCCGACAACAGCGCCTGCTGCGCCAGCGCCGCCAGTTCGGGCGGCGCGGCGGGCAGGCGTTCGAGCGCGCCACCGGCAAGCACGGGGCCGGCGATGGCACCGAGCATGAACGGCAGCAGCTGCATGGCCGGGGCGTCGATGATGTCACCCTCGGCCTGGCCCTGGCGCAGCAGCTGGGCCAGCACCGTGATGTGGCGCGGCAGGTTCTCGCGCAGGAACGACACCGGTAGCGCCTCGCCGCGGCTCGCTTCCGACAGGAGCATCAGCAGCAGGTGGCGGTGCTTGCAGGCGAAGCCGGCCAGCACGCGCAGGGCGCCATCGAGATTCTGCGCACCGCTGCGCGACGCTTGCGCCCGGAGCGTGAGGGCGGCGAACATTTCCTCGTACATGTGCTGCAGCAGCACGCGAAGGAAATTATCCTTGTTCTTGAAGTGGTAGTGGAACATTCCGAGGTTGACCCCGGCATGTTCGACGAGTTTGCGCACCGACAGGCCGGCACAGCCGGTCTGGGGCAGCAAGACCATGCCGGAGGCAATCAGCTGGGCATCGATTTTTTGGGAAGGACGGTTCATGCGACTTATTATACACTTGTGTAGTAATAAGAAAGCACATGTCCGCGTTCAGGAAGAATCGCCCCCTATTCGCCTGCTGATCACTGACGTTTCCTCCACCAGGGCCGCCATCAGCGAGCGTGCATCGCGATGCGTGAGCAGTGGGGCCGACTGTCCGCACCATAGCGACATCAGGTCGGATCGCTCCTGGGCACCGGCGGCTTTTTTCATTATTCCGGTGAACCAGTTCTGTACCGGGTATTGCGGTATCCGCGCGGCGTGCGGCTGCAATTCGTTCATCAGCCGGTTGCGGATGCCACGCGCCAGCCTGCCGCTGAACACCCGCGTCAATCCCGTGTAGCGCGCGTCCGGGCTGAAAAGCATCTTGCGATGGATGGCGTCGGCATTCGATTCTTCACATGCGAGAAACGCCGTGCCGATCTGCACGCCCTGGGCACCCAGCGCCAGCGCGGCTGCGATACCGCGCGCGTCTGCGATGCCGCCCGCGGCGATCACCGGAATGCGAACGGCATCGACCACCTGCGGTATGAGCGAAAAGGTTCCCGATAGCGACTCTTCCGCGCCGCGCAGAAAGGACACGCGGTGCCCGCCCGCCTCGAAACCGGTGGCGACGATCATGTCGACGCCGGCTTGTTCCAGCGCAATCGCCTCGTCGACCGTGGTCGCGGCGCCAAGTGTCACGATGCCAAGTTCGCGGCAGCGCTCGAGCACACTGTGCGACGGAATCCCGAACACAAAGCTCAACACCGCCGGACGCACTTCAAGCACTGCCTCGATCTGCTCGGCGTAAGGCGGAGCGAATCGCTCCGGCCGTTGCGGTATTGGCAGCCCGAGTTCCGTGAAGTACGGCTGCAACAATGCCGTATTGCGCGCGAATGCCGCATCATCAATCCGCGGCTCGTCGGCGTCGTCCAGCGGGATCCATAGATTCAATGCGAACGGACCCGATGTGCGTGCCCGAATCCGGCTTGCGACATCGAGGATGCCGCTCGCATCAAGATGATGAACGCCGAATGAACCAAGGCCGCCGCTTTCGCAAACGGCAGCGACCAGGTCGACCGACGAAATTCCGCCGCCGAACGGCCCTTGGATGATCGGCGCGGCCAAGCCAAGGCGGCGTGCTACTTCAGTATTTTTCCACATGGTTCAGATTCCCGATGTTATCCCGCGGACTGTTTGGTTCATTTCGCACTCTGCAAACCTTCTGCCTTCATCGCTTCCTGCACAGCCGCGCGCGATGCAACGCGTTTGAGGAATGCCTGCACATGCTCGAAGTCCGACAAATCGAGCTTGACATAGTTGGCCCAGCCCGCGACCGTGAAGAGGTAGGCGTCGGCGGCGGTAAAACTGTCACCGGTCAGGTAAGGCCTGCCGCGCAATTGGCCCGATACCCAGCCGAATTTCTTGCTCAGGATTGCGGCGAAGACTGCCTTCGCCGCTGCATCCAGTGCCGGATTGAACAGCGGACTGAACGACTTGTGCAGCTCGGACGTGATGTAGTTCTGCCACTCCATCACCCGATAGCGCGCCATCGATCCGGCGACGGGCATCAAATCGTCGCGGCGAGCATGGTCTGCAATGAATTGCGCAATGGTCGGTCCCTCGGACAGTCGCTGGCCATCATCGAGTTCGAGAACCGGCACATGGCCTTTCGGATTGATGGTGTAAAAATCGATCCCGTCTTGAGTACGGTGCGTGCTGGTGTCGACCTTGATGAGCGTATGCGGCAGTTTTGCTTCACACAGCAGGATATGTGGCGCGAGCGAGCAGGCGCCGGGCGAATAGTAGAGTTTCATGGATGTTCTCCGGTGAGGTTGGCTTCAATGGCGCCGAAAGCGGCTGATTGCGTGATCTGCAATATGGTGTAGTCTATTGATGTTCTTTTCGGAGATAAAGCCACATCCACGCAATTCATCTGATACATCCTGTAATGAATAAAACAGCCAAATGAGACGCCATTTCGAGGATGTTTTGGTAGGCAGCATCGAGCTGTTCTGCGCCGCCGCCGAATACGGCAGTTTTACCGCCGCCGCCAATGCGGTTGGCGTCACGCCCGCCGCAGTAAGCCGCTCCGTATCGCGGCTTGAGGCGCGGCTTGGCGCGCGGCTGTTCGTGCGCACCACGCGGCAAGTGAGCTTGACGGACGACGGACGCCGCTATTTCGAGCAATGCCGGCAGGCGCTCACCCAACTGATCGATGCCGAACGTGCGGTCACTGGCCAGCAAAGCATGCCTTCCGGCGTGCTGCGGATCAGCGTGCCGACAACCTACGGCCATCATCGCGTGCTGCCGCTGCTGCCGCAGTTTCGGGCACTGTATCCGGAAGTGCGGGTCGATGTTCATGTCAGCAACCGCAATATCGATTTTGTCGATGAAGGTTATGACCTCGCCATTCGTGCGCGCGAACCAGCCGATTCGAGCTTTGTCGCCCGCAAGCTGGAAGATGCGGAGCTGGTCGTTGTGGCCGCGCCCGGCTATCTGGCCCGGGCCGGCATGCCGGATTCAATCGCCTCGCTTGCGCAGCACGACTGCATTAACTTTGTGTTGCCCAGTACTGGCCGCCCGATTCCCTGGCTGTTTCGCGAAAAAGGAAAGTTAATCGAAGTGGCGGCGACCGGCAGTTATTGCTTGTACGAAGACATACTCGCCGGGGTGACATTGGCGCGCAGCGGCGCGGGCCTGTTCCAGGCATATCGATTTACGATCGAAGAGGATTTGCGCAACAAGTCGCTGGTCGAAGTATTGTCCGCGCACGGAGGCTGCTCGCGCCCGTTCTCCGTGATGTATCCTCATGGCCGGCATTTGTCCCTGAAGGTACGCGCGTTTGTGGATTTCCTGCTGGATGCCCGCTCCCGCGCACCGGCGCCCGATGGCAGCGCATAACCTGACCGGCAATCGCGTCGTTCACGATCACCGCTGATCAATTCGACGCCAGGCTCAGGACGGCGCCGGCTTGCGACAGCGCCGCCCCCCGCGGCCTCACCCGGCCGTCCAGTACGTACTCCTGACACGGTTATCGTATCCGATGGCGAACAGATCCAGAATGCCGCCGGTGCGCGCAACCGCGGCGATCTGCTGCTTGTCGTGGTCGAACGTCGTCCCGCCCGGAAGCTGGAACCAATCGCCGCTCCACCCCGTGGCGTCGCTCCAGTAGGTGGACCAGGCACGGTTGTCGAAGCCGACGAGAAACAGATCCAGGTTGCCGGGGGCCCGCGCAAGCGCCGTCACGTGTTGCGTGCCATGATCGAAGGTCGTCCCACCGGGAAGCCGGAACCAGTCGCGGCTCCATCCGGAGGCATCGGTCCAGTACGTGGACCAGACGTGATTATCGAATCCGATGACGAACAGATCCAGGATGCCCGGCGCCCGCGCAACGGCAGCGACCCGCTGCCTGGCGTGATCGAACCTCGTCGCGCCCGGCAGCGGGAACCAATCGCTGCTCCACCCTGTTGCATCGCTCCAGTAAGTGGACCAGACATTGTTGTCGAATCCAATGATAAACAGGTCCAGATTACCCGGAGTGCGCGCCAGCGCCGCCACCTGTTGCGTGTTGTGGTTGAAGGTCGCCCTGCCAGGAAGCCGGAACCAATCGCTATTCCACCCCGAGGCTTCAGTCCAGTACGTGGACCAGACACGGTCATCGAATCCGACGACGAACAGGTCCAGGATCCCCGGCGCCCGCGCGACGGCCGCGACCTGTTGCGTCTGGTGATCGAAGACAGCTGCGCCGGGAAGCCGGAACCACTCGCTGCTCCACCCCGACGCCTCGGTCCAGTAGGTGGACCAGACATGGTTGTCGTATCCGATGACGAACAGATCCAGGATGCCCGGCGCCCGCGACAGCGCGGTGACCTGTTGATGTCTGTGGTCAAACCTCGCCCCGCCCGGGAGCGGGAACCAGTCGGCGTTCCACCCGGTGCCCTCGGTCCAGAATGTGGACCACACACGGTTATCGAAACCGATGACGAACAGGTCGAGGATGCCCGGTGCCCGCGCCACGGCAGCGATCCGTTGCTCGTTGTGTTCGAACACGGTTGGGCCGGGAATCGGGAACCAGTCGGCGGCCCATCCTCCCGAGTTACCATGGAGGGCATCAGGCTGGCGTTCTCGATGCGTTGGATTATCTGCAACGGGAACCGCTGTTGCCGCTGTGGGAAATGGTGCTTCCGGAATCTTAGCCATGACAAGCTCCTCTGTTCGTTGCTATTGAGAGAGTTTCATATCGACCTCATGTGGTTTGCCGTAACGATCGGCGCGAGGCTTTCAGTCATGGTAAGTACACGGATGCGGCGTCCAATGTGCCAGCTCAACGAGCCACTTGAGGCGCACTGCACGCTACGTCATGGCCGGACGCAGGCGCTTGCTCAATGCCACCCAGCATTGCCGAGGCGCCTGAAGACGAGTAACAGGAGCAAAAGGATGACGCTTACGGGTAGCGACAGCATGACGCTGAGCAGCAGCGTCCTCGCTGTCTTCGCATTGCGCTTCACGTCCGCCAGCACCGCAAACGGCAGGGGCGCCAGACTGGCCAGCGCGGGAAGGATCAGCAGCGCGCGCCGCCATGACGATCCGCTGGCGCCATCGGCACAGGCAAAGGTCAGGCCGACGACGAGCAGCAGATGAAGCGCGACGAAGACGATGCGCCCGATCACGCCAGTGGCGTCATTGCGACGCTTCGCTCTTGAGGCGTTTGGCCAGCCGCTGATGCGCATTGGCCGCGTACGTGCGGCACTCGCCCGGCACGATGAAGCGGTTGCTGCCGCTGGTGCGCGCCGCATGCTTTTCCAGCAGGTCCGAAAACCCCGGATGCACGGCAATCATCACATCGCATTTGAGTGCCGCCACCTTGTCGATGCTGGCCTGGAACGATGCCGAGCGGTCGGGTTCGGTAGCGTTGCCCAGAAAGCGGAACCCATCCTGCGACATCGGGTTCAGGCTGTCGGCGTACACCACATTGAAGCAGCGCCCGTTCTCGCACGATTGCCACGACCACGTGGTGCCGCCGGTGGTGTGGCCGGGGGTAAGGTGGGCCGTGACAGCCAGCGCTCCCACGCGCAGGATGCCGCCATCGGCCACCTCGGTCACCTGCGCCACCTTCGGAAAGCGGTCCGGGCCGTTGGCCTTGTACTGGGGATCGTCCGGCCCGACCAGGCCGGCGCGCAGCGCCCGCGCCGCCAGTACGCTGGCGGCCACGGTGGCGCCACTGGCGCGCTGCAATTGCGCAATGCCGCCCGCATGGTCGTCGTGCGCATGGGAGTTGACGATCAGCTTCACATCCTCGATGCGAAAACCGAGCGCCGCGATGTTGCGCATGATCAGCGGCGCCGACTGGGGCAGCGCGCCGTCGAGCAGGATATGGCCCTGGTCACCGGTCACCAGCACCGCCGACAAGCCGCGCGGGCCGACATAATACGTATTGCCGACGATCTGGAACGGCTGCTGCGGCTGGTTCCACTCCTCGCAGAGACCGCACTTGACGTCATCGGCCATTGCCGCCGTCATCCCTGTTGCCGTGATCGCCAGGGCGAGTGCCAGCCTGCGCAAGATTGCCATGCATTATCTCCAATGAAGAATGGGCGCCGGCGCGCCCGTTGCCACCGACTGCCCAGCCGATTCGCGCCATGCGAAGTTTGCAATGTTACTCCTTAAACAGCACCCCTTGGGCCACGGCGGCGCGTGACATTCGTACTACGCCGCCCCGTCCTTGCCTGGTCCGCACGCCCCATGCGCAAGCCCAAAAATCAGGAGCGCCGTCCCATCCCGAAAAGGACATCCCGCCGATTCGCCGCCGGGCCCGTCTAAATATACTCACTCCATCGATCACGCAAACGGCCCCAGGCCTTGCAGGGTCACCCGACAACATCACCGGCGAGTAATCATGGACGAAACAGCTTTCTTTTTTGAACTGCTCGGCATGCTGGTCACCGATCCGCGTACCGGCGTGCTGCTGGCCCTGCTGGCCGCCGCCGGGGTGTGCGACTACCGCACCTTCCGCATTCCCAACCTGATCACCGGCGGCGGCATCCTGTTCGCACTGGTCTACAACACGGTCGTGCCGCCCGACTGGCGCGCCGGCTGGACCTGGGCGCCGGCCGGCATGCTGCTCGGTTTCGGCGCGATGCTGCCGATGTACGCGATCGGCACCATGGGCGCCGGCGACGTCAAGCTGATGGCCATGGTCGGCGCCTTTCTCGGCTTTGACGCAACCCTGTACGCCCTGCTGTTTTGCGTGATCACCGCCGGCATCGCCGCCCTCGTCTTCGGCCTGCGCAAGCGGGTGATGGGACGGATGCTGGCCAACACCGGCGACGCCATGCGCGGCATGCTGTGGTCCGCCGTCGCCAGCGGCACGCCGAGGCTGCAGCCGGAAGCCATGCAATCGGTCGGCAAGCTCGCCTACGGCATCAGCATCGCGCTCGGCACCACGAGCTATCTGGTGGCCCAGCAATTCAACCTCGTCTGACCTCGGAAAGAGATCACCATGAAAAACCTCAAGGCACTCGGGCTGATCGTGTTCGCCCTCGTCATCGGACTGGCGGCGGCCGTCTACGCCGCCGGATGGGTATCGCGCCAGGGCGGCGTCAGCCTGAACAAAGTCGTCGTGGCGGCGGTCGACATCGAACCCGGCAGCAAGATCAACCCCGAAATGCTGTCCAACCTCGACTGGCCGGCCGGCGCCACCCCGCCGGGCGCTTTCAAGAACGCGGTCGAGCTGCAGGACCGCATCGCCAAGGTCGGCATCCTGCGCGGCGAACCGCTGCTCGACGGCAAGCTGGCGCCGCAGGGTACCAAGGGCGGCTTGTCGGCTGTCATCGCCGAGGGCAAACGGGCCATGACGGTGCGCGTCAACGATGTGGTGGGCGTGGCCGGCTTTGCCCTGCCCGGCAATTATGTCGACGTGATGGTCAATGCGCAGCAGGAAAAATCGGGCAATGAAGAGGGCAAGCAGATCAGCAAAACGGTCCTCGAACGGGTGCTGGTGCTGGCGGTGGCGCAGGAAGCGGGCCGCGACGATACCAAGCCCAAGGTCGTCAGCGCCGTCACCCTGGAGCTGTCGCTGGAAGACTCGGAGAAGCTCGACCTGGCGCGCAGCGTCGGCACCCTGTCGCTGGTGCTGCGCAACCAGATCGACCAGAAGACCGTGGCAACGGCCGGCATCACCAAGGACGAGCTGTTCGGCGGCAAGAAAGCGCCGGCCCCCGTGCCCGCCCCGGCGGCGGTGCGCAAACCGCGTCCGGCCATGAGCGCGGCCGCGCCGGCCGCCAGCCGCCGCCATTGTGTGGAAGTGATCCAGCACGGCGTGCTGGCAGTGAACTGCTTTTGAACAGCCACGGAGACCTGAATCATGAACAAGCACATTCGCATGGCGGCATGGACCGTCGCGACCGCAGGCATGGTTGCCACGCCTGCCTGGGCAGCAGAAGCAGCAACGCGGGGCGCTGGCGGCCCGAAAAATTGCAAGTCGGTGGTCGTCGCAAAGGCAGCGCAGGTGATGCTCGGTAAGTCGTCGGTGATTGCGCTGACGGCGCCGGTGACCCGCATCGTGGCCAGCGGCCAGCGCGACGCCAAACAGGCTTCCCCGGCAACCCCGGCGGCGGCGGGCGACGCGGCGGACGTGGGCAGCATCGCCGAGATCGAGGTACTGCTGCTCAGCCCGACCGACCTGTTCCTGCTCGGGAAAAAAGCGGGCGCCACCAGCCTCATTTTGCAGGATGCGAGCGGGGTGTGCTACCTGCGCGACATCGTGGTGGAGATCGACCCGGCCACCCTGCAAGCCAAGCTGGCCGAGCTGATGCCCGAGGAAACCGGCATCGTCGTCAAGAGTGCCGAAAACGCCATCGTGCTGACCGGCACGGTGCGCGACGCCGGCCAGCTCGACGAAGCGCTGCGCGTGGCCGGTGCCTACGGCGGCGGCAAGCGCGTGCTCAACCTGCTGCGCGTCGGCTCGCCCCAGCAAGTGATGCTGGAAGTGAAGATCGCCGAAGTCAGCAAGACCCTGCTCGACAAGTTCGGCGTCGATTTTGCCCGCATGGTGGCCTCGGCCGACGGCCTGAGCTCGCGCCTCATCTCGGGCATCCTGGGCGGAGCGCCGGCGGTGGTTGGGCAGTACAGTCACGGCGGCTCGGGCGCGGCACTGGGCGCCGTGGCCGACGCCGCGGTCAGGGGCGGCAATTCGGCCGCCGGGGCGCGGCTGTCGGCGGGAGCGCGCGGCGCCACCCTGTTCGGGGTCGACGCGCAGAAAAAAGATGGCCTGGTGCGGGTGCTGGCCGAACCGAACATCATGGCCATCAGCGGCCAGTCGGCCAGCTTCCTGTCGGGCGGCAAGATCTTCATTCCGGTGGCCCAGTCGCGCGACAGCGGCGGCTCCACCGTCACCCTGGAAGAGAAGGAATTCGGGGTCGGCCTCAAGTTCTCGCCGACGGTGCTGGGCGGGGCCCGCATCAACCTCAAGCTGGTATCGGAAGTGTCGGAGCTGGCCCAGACCGGCTCGCCCTTCACCACCAGCGGCGGCGTGACCTCGGTGCTGCCCTCGATCACCACGCGCCGGGTCGACACCACGGTGCAGCTGAACGATGGCCAGAGCTTCGCCATCGCTGGCCTGATCCGCAACAACGTGACCGAAACCCTGTCCCGCTTTCCCGGCCTGGGCGACATACCGGTGCTCGGCGCGCTGTTTCGCTCGACCGAGTTCCAGAAAGACCAGACCGAGCTGATTTTCATCGTCACGCCGCGCCTGGTCAAACCGGCCAGCGAACTGGCGGCGCCGACCGACCACCACGTGCCGGCCAGTCGTGCCGACCGGATTTTCATGGGCAAGACCGAAGGCAAGTCCGCCCCCGCAAAAACCGAATAAGGAGAGCGCCATGAACACACTCATTTGCCGCGCCGCGCTGCCCGTGCTGGCCATGCTGGCCGGCTGCGCCGCAGCCCCCCGCTACGACGCGCGTTTCGGCGACGCCGTGCGCGAAGCGCGCAGCGCCATGACCATCGACCCGCAGGCGGGCGCCACGCCCGACCCGGTGGCCGGCATCGACGGCCAGGCCGCGCGCGACGCCATGACGCGCTACCAGGATAGCTTCAAGGCGCCGCCGCCGGTGGTCAACGTCATCAACATCGGCGGCCCCGCCGCCAAGTGAGCCGGCAGGCTCGCCACAGGATCTGGCAGCGGCCATGGGGCCGCCGTCCGGAGCAGTACCCCGCCCGCATGGGCGGGCATGTTTGTCCCTCCATCTCACATGAAAGGTACGTCAAATGAACACTTTTTTGAAATCGATAAACCACTCGGTCCAATCCTTCGCCCGCGACGACGAAGGCGCCCAGGTCGTCGAGTATGCACTGATCATCGCGGTCGTCTCGATCATCCTGGTGGTGGCGCTGCGTAACCTCACCGGCACCAGCTTCTCCGGCTTCATCGCCCGCGTCGAATCGTGCCTGACCGGCGGCGCCTGCGCCTGATGCGCGGCGTACCAACAAACTCTTCCCGATAACAAAACTGAAAGGTCCACACCATGAACGCCCTGCTCAACAACGCCAGCCGCAGCATCCGCTCCTTCCTGCGCGACGACGAAGGCGCCCAGGTGGTCGAATACGCGCTGATCATCGCGGTCGTCTCGATCATCCTGGTGGTCGCGCTGCGCAATCTCACCGGCACCAGCTTCTCCGGCTTCATCGCCCGCGTCGAATCCTGCCTGACCGGCGGCGCCTGCGCCTGACCCACCAGCCGACGGACCGCGGCCTGCCCGCGGCCCGTCATTTTTTGGATGAAAACCATGATCCCGCACAATCGATACGCAGTTCGCCAGCGCCAGCACGGCGCGGTGATTCTGACGGTCTGCTTCCTGCTGTTTTTCCTGCTGGGGTTTGTCGCCATCGCCTTCGACCTGGGGCGCCTGTTCATCGTCAAGACCGAGCTGCAAACGGCCATGGACAGCTGCGCCCTGGCCGCGGCCCAGGAGCTCGACGGCCAGTCGAGCGCACTGGCGCGGGCGCGCCGCGCCGGCACCACCGCGGCTAACCTGAACCGGGTCAACCTGCAGTCGGCGAGCTGGGACGGCAAGGGCCAGTTGCCCGACACCGGCATCAGCTTCCGGGACCAGAGCTACATGCCCACCACCGCCCCCGCCAGCGCGCGCTACGCGCAGTGCGAGCACCGCCAGAGCGGGATAAGAATGTGGCTGCTGCACGCGCTGGGCACGTTTGCCGGCAACGGCACGGCCAATCCGTCCACGCGCGCGGTGCTGGCCAGCGCGGTCGCCACGCGCGGCAGCGCCCAGAGCACCTGCCCGATCCCGGTGGCGATGAAAGCCAAGGTGGGCGGCACGCCATCGAACAACTACGGTTTCCTGGTCGGCGAATGGGTGACCGTGTTCGACAAGGCCGGCGCGGCCTCCTCGGCCGGCGAAATGGGCTGGTACAACCTCGATGGCAGCAAAAGCGCCAGCGAAACGGCCGCCGAACTGGCCGAAGGAGGCTACTGCGGCACACGCCTGGGCGACACGCTCGGCACCCCGGGCGCGCAAACCAGCGTGGACCGGCCGTGGAACTACCGCTTCGGGGTCTACAAGAACAGCGACTCCCCCGCCCTGAACCATCCCGACCAGAGCGGATACTCGTACACTGCCGCCAACTGGAAGAATGCGGTACCGCAGAATGCCTTTGCCGGCACGCCGGCACCCGGCTCGCACGCCAGCGCCCAGAACTACATCACCAAGCGCGCCGCCTACGCCTCGCTGGCCGACACCGGCACCAGTATCAAGACCGGGTCGCAGATCGCCTTCAACGACAACAACCGCCTGAACAGCTTCCACAAGCTGGCCACGCCCGGCGCGGCCGGCGAGCACCGCCAGTACGGCACCAGCCGGCGCCTGGTGATCGTCCCGGTGATCAATGGCGCGTCCCAGGTCATCGATTTCGTGTGCATGTTCATGCTGCATCCACTCAGTGGCCCGAACGACCCGGCCAGGCTGGAGTTTCGCGGCCTGGCAGGGATCGCGGCCTCGCCCTGCTCGCCGGGTGGCACGCCGGGTGGCCTGGCCGGGCCGCTGGTGCCGGTACTGGTGAGGTGAGCGCCATGAAAAAACGTCAACAAGGCGTGGCCCTGGTCGAATTCGCGTTCGTGCTGCCGCTGCTGCTCATTCTCTCGCTCGTGTGCGCCGAACTCGGACGCGCCGTCTACCGCTACAACACCACCGCCAAGACCGTGCGCAATGCGGTGCGCTACCTGTCGGTGCAAACCCCGGGCACCCACGTCGTCGAGGCGCGCAACATGATTTTGTACGGGAACGTGGCCGGCACCGGCACCCTGCTCGACCCTGCGCTGACGGCGGCCAACGTGCCGGCGCCGACCTGGCAGACGGCAGGCAGCGATCCGCTGATGAACACCGTCACGATCCGGGTCTCGGGCTACCAATTCCGGCCGCTGATGGCCAATATGTTCGGGGCCAGGTTCGCGGTCATTTCCTTCAACGATATCAGCGCCACCATGCGCAGCCCATTATGAAAACCAGGAAAACAGCCCCCCGCAACGGCGCGACGACGATCGAACTGGCGTTCGTGCTGGTGCTCTTCTTCATGTTCCTGCTCGGCGTGACCGACGTGGCGCGCATGCTGTTCACCTGGAACGCTGCCACCGAGGCGACCCGCGCCGGCGCGCGCTACGCGGTGGTGTGCGCCGACCCGGCCAACCAGGGACAGGTACTGCAGAAGATGCGCATGATGGTGCCCGAAATCGGCGCGGTGGCGCTGGCGTGGGAGCCGTCCGGCTGCGACGCCGCCAGCTGCGCCGGGGTGACGGTGACCGTCACCAGCCTGCAATACCGCTGGCTCTCGCCGGTGGTCGGGGCGGTGATGCCGGTGCGCGCGCTGCCCGCGTTCAGCACCTATCTGCCGCGCGAAATGATGCGGCGCGATCCCAATAACGCGCTCATCTGCCAATAAAACCGAACCAAGGAACTCGCCATGAAAATTGCCATCGTATCGCCCGACAAACTACGCATCAACGAGATCGGGCAGCTGCTGCAGGGCGGCGCGCACGTGGTGCTGCCCACCGTCGGCGGCGCCGGCGACCTGCTGGCGCTGGCCGGGCGCGACCAGCCCGACCTGATGCTGGTCGACGGCTGCGCCGACAGCGCGGGCCTGGCCGCCATCGGCGCGCTCACCAGCGGCCATCCGCACATCGCCGTGGTGCTGCTGTGCGCGATCTGCACCCCCGACTTCCTGATCAACGCCATGCGCTCCGGCGTGCGCGAGGTGCTGCCGGCGCCGCTCGCGCCGGCCGAACTGGAGGCGGCGCTGCTGCGCATCGGCGCCAAGCTGCGCGGCGCCCAGGCGCACAGCGAAGGCAAGGTGCTCGCCTTCATCTCCTGCAAGGGCGGCAGCGGCGCCACCTTCCTCGCCACCAGCCTGGGATACCAGCTGGCGCAAACCCGTTCCGTGCTGCTGGTCGACCTGAACCTGCAGTTCGGCGACGCGCTCGCGTTCGTGCACGATGGCCGTCCCGCATCGACCCTGGCCGACGTGGCGCGCGCCATCGCGCGCCTGGACGCTTCCTTCCTGGCCGCCAGCACGGTCAAGGTGACGCCCAATTTCAGCATCCTGGCCGCGCCCGACGACCATGCGCAGGCGGTCGAAATCAGCGCGGCGCACGTGGAGGCGGTACTGGCCCTGGCGGTGCGGCACTACGACTACGTGGTGCTCGATATCGGGCGCCCGGTGACCACCCTGAGCATCAAGGCGCTCGACCGCGCCTATCGCATTTATCCGGTACTGCAGGCCGGCCTGGCGTCGATCCGCAACGCCAAGAAGATGCTGGCCATTTTCAAGTCGCTCGATTACGGTGCCGACAAGATCGAACTGATCGTCAACCGCTTCGAGCGCAAAGGGGCGATCGGCGTGGCCGAGATCGAGCGGGCGCTGGGCAAGTATGCGATCCACACGGTCGCCAACTCGTACAAGCAGGTGACCGCGGCGATCGACCATGGCGAACCCTTGACGGCGAACGCGCGCGCCAACCCGGTGCTGCACGGCGTGGCCGCTCTGGCCGAAGCGCTCATGACGCGCCCGCAGGCCGCGCACACCGCGCAGGACGGCGTGCCGTCGCGCCTGTTCGGACGCCTTACCGGACGCCTGTTTGGACGCCACTCAGGAGAATCCCATGTCCTTCCGTGAACAACTCAATGCCATCGACAGCCAGGCCGACATGCGCGTGGCCGCCTCCGGCGCCAGCGACGACTACCACGTCATCAAGGGGCGCATCCACCTGAAACTGCTCGACAAGTTCGACCTGGCCGCGCTCGAAGCGCTGCCAGGTCCCATGCTGCGCGGCGAAATCGCGGTGATGGCCGAACGCCTGCTCGACGAGGAGCAGGCGGCCATCAACGAATCGGAACGGCGCTCGCTGATCCGCGACATCCAGCACGAGATGCTCGGCTTCGGCCCGCTGGAACTGCTGATGGCCGATCCGACCGTCTCCGACATCCTGGTCAACAGCTACAACCGCATTTTCGTGGAACGCAAGGGCCGGCTGGAACTGAGCACGGTGCGCTTCACCGACGAAAAGCACCTGCTGCGCATCATCGACAAGATCGTCTCGCTGGTGGGGCGCCGCATCGACGAATCGAGCCCCATGGTCGACGCGCGCCTGCCGGACGGCTCGCGCGTGAACGCCGTGATCGCGCCGGTGGCGCTGGATGGCCCGATGATGTCGATCCGCCGCTTCGCCCACATTCCGCTGAAGATGGATAACCTGATCCACGACCTGCACAGCCTCACGCCCGACATGGCGACCGTGCTCGAAGGGCTGTGCAAGTCGAAGGTCAACATGATCATCGCCGGCGGCACCGGGGCCGGCAAGACCACCCTGCTCAACATCCTGTCCGGCTTCATTCCGCCGGCCGAGCGCATCGTCACCATCGAAGACGCGGCCGAACTGCAGCTGCAGCAGCCGCACGTGGTGCGCATGGAGACGCGCCCGGCCAACATCGAAGGCAAGGGCGAAATCACGCAGCGCGCGCTGGTGCGCAATGCGCTGCGCATGCGCCCGGACCGGATCATCATCGGCGAGGTGCGCGGTGCCGAGGCGGTCGACATGCTGCAGGCCATGAACACGGGCCACGACGGCTCGCTCACCACCATCCACGCCAACAACCCGCGCGACGCCCTCTCGCGCCTGGAAAACATGATCGGCATGGCCAACCTGAATTTGCCGCACAAGGCGGCGCGCCAGCAGATCGCCTCGGCCATCACGGTGGTGATCCAGGGCCTGCGCCTGATCGACGGGCGCCGCAAGATCACCAGCATCCAGGAAATCACCGGCATGGAAGGCGACATCATCACCATGCAGGAAATCTTCGCCTTCCGCCAGACCGGCGTGGCCGCCGACGGCGCCGTCGAAGGCTACTTCCAGGCCAGCGGCGTGCGCCCCAAGTTCAGCGACCGCCTGCGCGCGTTCGGCGTGAGCCTGCCCGACGCCATGTTCGACAGCACCCGCCGCTACCAGTAGGAGGCCATCATGCTCAGTCAAGTCAACGGCGCTGGCAGCGGCGCTCCCATTTCGCCGCTGCTGTCGGTGCTGGTGTTCATCGCGGTGGTCCTGCTGTTCGAGGGGATGTACCTGATGTGGAAGACCTACAAGGGACCGCAGGCCAAGAAGATCGAACATCGCCTCAACGCCTTGTCGGCGGCGGGCGACAGTTCGGCCCAGTCGCACCTGCTGCGCGAGCGCATGATGAGCGAGCTTCCGCTGTTCCAGCGCCTGTTGCTGCGCCTGCCGCGCGCCCACCAGCTCGACCGCTATCTGCTGCAGGCGAACCTGAACTGGACCGTCTCGAAACTGCTGCTGGCCTGCGTGGCGCTGGGCGCGGCCAGCTTCCTGCTGGTGACGGGACTGCTGCACCAGCCCTTCATGGCCGGTGCGCTGGCGGGGGGCGTGGTGGCCTGGCTGCCGCTGGCCTATATGCTGCGCCGGCGCCGGCGCCGCCTGACGAAACTTGAGCAGCAATTGCCCGACGCGCTGGACCTGCTGGCGCGCGCCCTGCGCGCCGGCCATGCCTTCGGGGCCGGCCTGCAGATGATCGGCGACGAAATGGCCGAGCCGATCGCCAGCGAATTCCGGCTGGTGCATGACGAGATCAACTTCGGCGTCTCGCTCGAACAGGCGCTGGGCAACCTGAGCGTGCGCGCGCCGATCACCGACCTGCGCTACTTCGTGGTGGCAGTGCTGATCCAGCGCGATTCGGGCGGCAACCTGACCGAGGTGCTGACCAACCTGAGCCGCCTGATCCGCCAGCGCCTCAAGCTGTTCTGGCATGTGCGCGTGCTCTCGGCCGAGGGCCGCATGTCGGCCTGGCTGCTGTCGCTGCTGCCGTTCGCCATCGGTGGCCTGATGAGCGTGTTCAACCCGGAATTCATGGCGCCTTTGTGGACCGACCCGCTGGGCCAGAGCCTGGTGCGCGGCATGCTCATTTCGATGGCGTTCGGCATTCTGCTGCTGCGCCACATCATTCGTATCCGTATCTGAAAAGGGGATCATCATGTTCGTGCTCGCTGCCCTGGTCTGCCTGGCCGTCACCACCGCCATCGCCGGCCTGTATCTGCTGCTCGTGCCCACCCGCCTCGACCGGCGGCTGGACGCGATCGGCAATCCGGCCGCCGCAACCGACTGGAGCGCCACCGTGGCGCAGGCGGTCGGCCCGTTCGCGCGCGTGCTGGCGCCCGCCGGCGACTGGGAAAGTTCGCCCCTGCGCCTGCGCTTCATCAATGCCGGCATCCGGCGCAACGACGCGCGCCTGATCTATTTCGGCCTCAAGACGGTGCTGCCGCTGGTGTTCGCGGGCGCTACCTGGCTGCTGCTGCGCGCCTTCACCGGCATGGACGAAATGACGGTGCTGATGAACCTGGGGATCGCGGCGCTGGCGGGCTGCTACCTGCCGAACGTGGCGCTGTGGCTGCGCCTGCGCGAGCGCAAGCGCGAGATTTTCGAGCACTTTCCCGATGCCGCCGACCTGATGCTGGTGTGCGTGGAAGCGGGCCTGGGGCTGGACGCCGCCTTGACGCGGGTGGCCGATGAAATGGGCATGAGCAGCCGCGCGCTGGCCGAGGAACTGCACCTGACCAACCTGGAGATGCGGGCCGGCGCCAGCCGCGCCCAATCGCTGCGCAACCTGGCGCTAAGGACCGGTATCGAGGAAGTCGGCACCTTCGCCACGATGCTGGCGCAATCGGATAAATTCGGCACCAGCATCGGCGAATCGCTGCGGGTGTTTTCAGAAGACCTGCGCCACAAGCGCCAGGTGCGGGCCGAGGAGCATGCGGCCAAGGTACCGACCAAGATGCTCATTCCGCTGGCCCTGTTCATCTTCCCGGCGATCATCATGGTGGTGCTGGGGCCGGCGATGATCATCATCGTGCGCACCATCATGCCGGTGCTCAGTGCCCATTGAGGCGCTCGTGGCGCGGGCCGGTCTCGCCGGGCTGGGGCTGGACCAGGCCATGGCGGATCGCGTACACGTACATGCCGAGCCGGTTGGGGACGTCGAGCTTGCGGTAGATCGAACTGAGATGGTTGCGCAGGGTGTGCTCGGAAATGAACAGGCGCTGCGCCACCTCGTGGTTGGCGCAGCCGCTGTGTTCGACGGCAGCGCTGACGATGGCGCGTTCGCGCGCGGTCAGGGCGGCGTGCTTTTCCTCGGGCGGATCGGGACGCAGCGCGCGGCGCCAGCCCAGCATCTGGCCGAACACGCGGTCCATGGTGTCGGCGTCGAACCAGAGTTCGCCGCGGTGGATCTTGGCGATGGCCTTGATGACTTGTTCGGCCGTCACTTCCTTGTGCAGGATGCCGCGCGCGCCGCGCCGTACCGCCAGGTCGAGCAGGTCCGGATCGTGGGCGGCGGTCAGCACCAGCGCGCGCGAGACGCCGTTGGCCAGCAGTTCCGGCAAGAACTCGACCGTGGACACGCCGCCCAGGTCGAGGTCGAGCAGGATCACGTCCGGCGCCAGTTGCGCGGCGCCGGCCAGCGCCTCGTCGCAGGTGCGCGCCGTGCCCACCACCGTCATGCGCGGGCGTTCGGCGTCGACCAGGGTTTGCAGCCCCCACAGCATGGTCTGGTGGTCTTCCACCAGCATGACCTTGACCGGGCCGGAGTCGTCCTGTGCTTCACTTTTCATAATGGGATCTCCACGGTGACAATGGTGTCGTTGGCGCCGCCCTGGCGCACGGAGGCAGCGCCACCAAGGGCGCTGGCACGCTCGCTGAGCGAACGCGGCTGGAAGATCGGCGGCGCATTGCCTCTGTGCGCGTTGACGATCTCGATATGCAGCATGGCGCCGCTGCAGCGCAGCGCCACAGTGGCCGTTGTGGCGTCGGTGTGGCGGCAAACGTTGCTGATGCCTTCGCGCACGATCTGCAGCACTTCCGCGCCGAGCCGGTCGCCGAGCGTGACGTTGGCGCCGACATCGATGCGGATCTCGACGCCGTACGTCGCCATCGCCCGGGCCGCCTGACGGCGCAGCGCGGCCAGGAAGATGGCGTCGTCGGCGGGTGCGGCGCCGCAGGCACGCTGGGCCTCGTCGCGCAGCTGCGCGATGACCTCGGCCGCCATCGTCACCAGCTTGTCGAGGTCGGGGGCGAGCGGATTGCTGGGCTCGGCCTTGCGGCACAGAGCGACCAGGCCGAGCTGCAAGCCGATGTAGGACTGGATGGCTGTGTCGTGCAAGTCGAGCGCGATCTTCTTGCGCTCCAGGCCGGCCGCGTCGGAAGCGATGCGGTCCAGCAGATCGATGCGGTCGATGGCGCGCAAGCCCTGTTCGGCGATACGCGCCAGGAACAGTGCATCGCCGCGGCCCAGGTGGCGCAGGCGCGTGGCCACGTAGATGCGGCCCTTGCCGCGCCCAAAGCTCACGGGGGCGCTGATGAACGAGGTCGTGCCCAGCAGGTCGGCCACTTCCTCCAGGCGGGCAGGGTCGTGCGGCGCCCAGGCACTGTCATGACCGAGCGCGCAGCCGCCGAAGGCGCGCCAGCAGCGCCACGCGCGCGTGAACAGCAGCACCTGCGTAGGTGGCTCGGGCAGCAGGGCGCGCGCCAGGGCGGGGTCGATCGGGTCCGCCGGCGCCACCGTCGGGCCATGTGCGCGCACTGTGCGCAGCGCGTGGCCGCCGCTGTCGTGGTCGCCCAGCAGCAGCAGGCAGCTGTCGGCAGTGAAAAACGCGCGCACCCGCTCCAGCGCGGCGGTCATGCTGCGGTCGATGCCGAAGCGCGGATTGGCCACCTGGCTCAGTTCGCGCAGCAGTGCTTGGCGGCGTGCCGCCAGAATGTGCATCTCGCCCAGCTGGGCGATTACGCGGCCGAAGGCGAGCAGCACGACCGCGCGCAGCAGCAGGCGCGCCGGCGTCACGTCGGGCAGCGTGATGATGGCCGCCACGTAGTACAGAAGGACGGTGGCGATGGTGACGCGCACGCCTTCGGCCAGGCCGTAGCGCAGCGATGCGACCACGATCGCGAACAGCAGGAAGACCAGCGGGAAAATCTCGGCCGGGCCGACCGCGGCCACCACGGCCGCCGACACGGCCACGTCGAGCCGGTGCCGCAGCTTGCCGCGGGTCCAGCGCGGCTGGCATTGGGGGAACAGGTAGACAGCCGCGCACAGCGCCGCATAGACGGACAGGACCAGCAGCGCGGTGACGTTGATACGGTCGGGGCCGGCGTGGTCGAGGACGGCGACCAGGACCGCCGACACGGTCAGCACCAGCCGGATGCGCGCGACCAGTTGGCTATAGGCGACATCCCACTGCGCCACCGTACCGGCAGCATCCTTGTCGAGGGGGGAGTCCGCGATGACCATCGTTGTCGTTCCGTTCGCAGTCAAGCCGTGCCGCCTGCCGCCGTCGCCGTCGGGCCGGGCCGGGCCGGGGTTACTGTTGGTGTTGCCAATCGATTATTGATTGTAGGTTGTTACTTTCAGCCGCCCATGACACGCGTCACAGCATCGGGCCATGGGCCTTGGCGCTCGGGTGCGGAAAACCATTGCGGCATGAAAAAACCCCGCCATCACGAGGATGCACGGGGCTTTTGTTTTTCACCGGAATGCGCCGACAGGCGGCGACATCCGGCAATCGGCTTAGACGTTGAACAGGAAGTTCAGTACATCGCCATCCTTGACCACGTATTCCTTGCCTTCGGCGCGCATCTTGCCCACTTCCTTGGCGCCGGCCTCGCCCTTGTACGCGACAAAATCATCGTAGGCAATGGTTTGCGCGCGGATGAAGCCGCGTTCGAAGTCGGTGTGGATCACGCCGGCCGCTTGCGGCGCGGTATCGCCCACGTGGATGGTCCAGGCGCGCACTTCCTTCACGCCCGCGGTGAAGTAAGTTTGCAGGCCGAGCAGCTTGTAGGCGGCGCGGATCAGGCGGTCGAGACCTGGCTCTTCCATGCCCATGTCTGCCAGGAAGGCACCCTTGTCGGCATCGTCGAGGTCGGCGATTTCGGACTCGATGGCGGCGCAGATGGCCACGATCGGGGCATTCTGACCCTTGGCGTAGGCGGTCAACTGATCGAGCAGCGGGTTGTTGGTAAAGCCCGTGTCGGACACGTTAGCCACGTACATGGCCGGCTTGGCGGTGATCAGGCACAGCGGCTTGATCAGCAGCATTTCTTCGGCATCCAGGCCCATCGCGCGCACCGGCTTGGCATCGTTCAGGAACGGCATCATGCGTTCCATCAGGGCGACCAGCTTGGCGGCATCCTTGTCGCCGGAACGGGCTTTCTTGTTCTCGCGGTGGATGGCTTTTTCGACGGTGCCCATGTCGGCCAGCGCCAGCTCGGTCTGGATAACTTCGATATCGTCCAGCGGGCTGATCTTGCCGGCCACGTGGATCACGTTGTCGTCCTCGAAGCAGCGCACGACGTTGACGATGGCATCGGTTTCGCGGATGTGCGACAGGAACTGGTTGCCCAGGCCCTCGCCCTTCGACGCGCCAGCGACCAGGCCGGCGATGTCGACGAATTCGACGATGGCGTTGACCATGCGTTCCGGCTTGACGATGTCAGCCAGCGCAGCCATGCGCGGGTCCGGCACTTCGACCACGCCGACGTTCGGCTCGATCGTGCAGAACGGATAGTTTTCGGCCGGAATGCCGGCCTTGGTCAGCGCGTTGAAGAGGGTGGACTTGCCGACGTTAGGCAGGCCGACGATGCCGCATTGGAGACTCATGGGAAGACTTTCTAGTTCGATGGACGAGGGGCGCTCAAACAGGCAAGCCCCAAAACCCCATATTGTAACCTTGGACGGGACCGGGGGCCGCAAAAACCGGGTTTGGGCGTGCCATGCCCGGACGCGGCGGCAGTCAGGACGGCAATCGCGGCGCTCGGCCGTCGCGCCGTGTCAAGCACGCCCTCCTGCGTTTTCGGCCTAAGCACGCCCAGTGCGGCGTCCTGGCGCTGCGGCAATAGCATCAATGCCTTGTTCGTCGATGACTTTCAACAACCGCTGTGCCATTGGGCTTGGAATATTGTACGCCGACTCCCATTTGACCACGGTCGACTTCGTTATCCCCATATAGCGCGCCAGAACTTCCTGACTGAGGTTCTCCTTATTGCGGATGCGCAGCACGTCGCGCGCGGTAAACGATGGCGGGGTAAAGCAACTCTCGTCAAATTCGCGCATCGTCTTTTTGTCGATAATGCCGACCGAATGGAGCGCGGCCGCGGCGCTGTGGATCGCCTCGAACGCGTCGCTACGGTGAGGCCGCGCTCGCGCGCTGGAAGCACTCTTCATGCCAGCGCCCGTTTTGGCGGCTTTCACCGCCTGGCGCGCGGGGGCGGCTACTGCCATCGCCGCCAAGGCGTCAGCTTTCTGCCTTGTTTCAGGTCGCGCGGATTTTGCCGCTGGCTTGTTGGCGGCCTTGGCGGGCTTGGCTGTCGCCGGTTTAGCATTCCTCATGGCATATCTCCACAAAATCGCTTGATTTCAACAATGCCGTGATGGCTGCCGGTGTCAGTAGTGCATAGCTGCCCGCCAACTTCTTGAAATGAGTCTCCTCAGCCTTGTCGATGTTTTCACGGTCCTTTTTCATAAACAGGAACATGAAGATCCAGTTCTTTTCGCCTTTCGCGGCGATGATGGATCGATCCATGTTGTCATTGAGCCTCTTCTTCCAGACGCCGCCGCCCAAGGGGTCGGCTTTGCCTTCCATGACCTCCTTCATGGCCTTGCACAGCTCGGGGTCGGTAATCCCGCGCTTGCGTGCCGCTCTGGCGAACCAAGCTGTCTTGAAAACCCGCGCCTCCGCGACTGGAGGGGCTGCCGTTGAGGCGGCTTTGGAAGGCGCGGTTCTTTTTGGCATAGATAACTGTAGCATCCCGTACTACGCATTACAATGCAATAAGTATGAGTTTCTGGCTCACGCACGACGATACGCCTGGCCGCTTCCTGACGTGTGTCGCGCGCCCATGGCGGGCGCAACTGGCCGCGTTGACGCTCGGAGGCTTCGCCGAAAGTCGATCCCAGCAGGGAAGACGACGCCCGCCGCCGACCTTTCCAAGACGAAAACGGCGATGCTCATCGCAGGATCAAGCTGCTCTTCAGAATGCCTGGATGCGCGACAGGTCGGGCTGGTCGACAAACGCGGCGAACTCGTCGCGCAGGCGCTGGCCCTGCCCGATCGCCTGCTGCCAGTTGCGGATGCGCGCGTCGTGGTCGAGCCCGTAGAAAGTGAAATCCTTGCGGTCGGGCAGCTTGCCGCGCGGCAGGGTGCTGAGGAAATGCGGGGTCGGCGCGACCAGCAGCACGTTGTCGAGCCAGCCGCGCTGGGCGCCGCGCGCCATGCGCCGCCACGGCATCGCCTTGTCCAGCCAGCCGGGTACGATGTGCTCGCTGAAGTGCGGGTACAGCACGATTTCGCCCGGCGCCAGGTTCGAGTAGGGCAGCGCCAGGTGATAGTCGATCAGGCCGCCATCCCAGTAGGCGCCGGGCGGGGCGCCGGCAATCGTGCGCACCGGCGGCATCAGCATGGGCAGGGTGCCCGAGGCCAGCAGGGCGTCGGCCAGGTTGCCGCTGTCGAGGGTGGCGAAATGGGTGGTGAAGCTGTCGAAGCCGGGCGGCATCCAGCTTGGTGCGCCACGCGCATCGCCGACGACGACCCGCTCGGCCACCCGGCCCAGGCTGGCGCGCGAGGCCAGGTTGAGCAGCGCGGCGGCGGCAAAGCCGGTCGCTTCGGCGCGCCGGTGGGCTGGCTCTGCGAGCGCGCGCCGTCCACGCGCCGCGATCACATGCAGGCGGTGGTGAGGGTGAGCGGTCACTTGCGCCTCGTGCCCGCCGACCAGCTCGTGCAGGAGCTTGCGGCAGACGGCGTTGATTTCCTGCGGCGAGGGTTTGGCGGTGTAGCGCTGGCCGCAGTACAGCTCGCCCAAGCGCGCCAGCGCGGCGACCGGATTGGCCCGGCAGGCGGCCGCCATGCGCCAGGCGCCGATCGAGGCGCCGATCAGGGCACGCTCGCGCGGCGCTTGCGGGAACCAGTCGCCGAACAGCCATTGGTCGAGCGACTGGAAGATCAAGCCCTTGGGGCCGCCGGCGGCGGCGGGAACGACCGCGATGTCGCGCGCGCGCAAGCCGTGCTGGCGGATGTGGGCCAGCGCGTGCGGGCCGGCGTGGAAGGAAAGTGCGTGCATGCCGTGATTATGGCGACAAGACGTCTGTTGCGGCAAGTTGCATGTTGACAGCAGCGCTTGCGGTGAACCAAGCCGCGCGCGCATCAGGGAAAGAACCGGGGATCGTACATCCAGCGCTTGCGCGTTGTTGCGCTGATACCGGCGGCATCCGGGTGTCCTCCCATCATCCTGGCGCCGGTTCCGCTGAGATCGTTCGCTGAATAGCCTGCTGCCTCGACTGCGATCCGCCATAGCGACACCGTCATGCGTATGCGCCGCTCTGCATCATGGACCACAGTCCGGCGACCAGTTTTTGACCTTCAAACGTGTCCATGTAACTGGCAGGGGTTGCGCCGCCTAGCGCCGGCAGCGGCTGAGTTAACCAGGTGGCAAGCCAGCGCGCCGCATCAAAGCCCTCCGGGTTACCGGACTCTTCCACCATACTCTGCACCATGCCGATGAGGGTCTCGACGCCCATCACGCGTTCCGATTCATCGCTTGACAGCAATGCCCCCTCCTTCTCCTTGCGGCTAACGGCCGCGCGGGAAAGCCGGAGACTATGAATGAGCTGCTCCTTGCTCATTCCCATGCGTGAGGATAATTGGCCGATGCGAGCAGCCGGTATGCCACCGCGAATGAGTTCGATTCGCTGTTGCGGGTCGCCTCGATACGACTGCGTTACGGCAATGTCGGACCGCTCACTGTGCGGTGGGGACCAAAGCCGTTGGCTTCGCGGATGGCGCCTTTATATCGGACATGGTTGCCTCCTTTAAGTCGTCAGTATAGGTTGAATGAAGAAGGCAACAAGCGCGAAAGACGCTGGCCGCGCACCCGGCACTTGCCAATGCGGGCTGCCGCGGGCCAGCTTCATGCCCGCCACCGGAGCGCGATTGCGGCAAGTCAAATCCGGAAGCATGAGCCTGCGTAACATGGGCCGCTGATGCCCCTCGTCCGGAGCCCTACATGCACACTTGCCTCGCCGCAGTATTGAGCGCCCTCTTCCTTCTTTCCAACGCCAGCGCAGCCGCCGCCCCCGACGCCGATACCGGAACCGATCCTTCGATGGTGGTCGACAAATACATCCAGCACTTCGTGGTCGACACCGACGGCAGCTACCGCCTCACGGTCGACAACGTCAAAACCATCGTTCTGCCGCGCGCAGTGCAGGCACACAGCCAGTACTACATCAGCTACAACACCAGCCTCGACGAGATCAGCGAAGTCGAAGCCTACACCGTCAAGCCGGACGGACGGCGCATCCCGGTGCCGCCGGAACAGGTGAAGGACCAGCAGGAGCCGGCCTCGGGCGACGCGCCCATGTTCCAGGATACGCGCCTGAAAGTCGTCGTGTTTTCCGACGTCGCGGTGGGCGACAAGGTGGCGGTGCGCTACGTCCTCAAGCGCAAGACCGCCTTGTTCCCCGGGCATTTCGAGGATTTGTCCTCGTCCCAGTTTTACGCCAGCAAGCAGTTTCACCTGATCTACGACATGCCTTCCTCGATGCTGCTGTACGCGGATGCGGCCGGCTTCGTGCCGGTCCCGGCAACCAGCCCATCCGGGCGCCAGGTGTATCAGTGGCAGTACGTCAGCGGGCCGAACCGGCGCATCGAGGCGGAGTCGGTCAGCTATCTCGATTACGGCAAGCGGCTGGCGGTATCCACCTTCCCCAACTACGCCGCCTTTGCCCGCGCCTACCACGCGCGCGCGCAGGCGCAAGCCGCCGTTACCCCGGCCATCGCCGCGCTGGCGCGCGAACTGACGGCCGGTCTCGACACCGCGCGCGCCAAAGCGCTGGCCCTGTCCGAATGGGTGCGCCGCCATATCCGCTACGTGGCCGTGTACACCGGCGCCGGCGGCGTGGTGCCGCATGCGGCCGCCACGGTGCTGAACAACCGCTACGGCGACTGCAAGGACCATGCGATCCTGCTCGAAGCGCTGCTGGCCGCAAGCGGCATCGACAGCAGCGCCGCCCTGATCAACAGCGGCAATGCCTACCGCCTGCCCGATGCCCCCACCCTGGGCATCTTCAACCACGTAATCACCTACGTTCCCGCGCTCGAGCTGTACCTGGACTCGACCTCGGATGCGGTCACCGCCGGCTATCTGCCGCCGGCCGCGCTCGGTAAACCAGTGTTGCTGGCCAAGACAGGCAAGCTGGCGCAGACCCCGTCCGTACAGCCGGAGACAAACCGCACGCTGGCGCGCTTCGAGGTCGGCAAGAATGGCCGCGGCAGTTTCAAGGTGGTGCGCACGGCCGGCGGCGCAATGGCCGAGCCTTACCGCCAGGCGGTGCGCGACACGGCGCCGGCCGAACGCGCCCTGTTCGTCGAGCGCACGCTGCAAGCCTTGGGCCAGCACGGCGATGGTGCATTCGATGCCGGCCTGCTCGATGGCGCCGGCGACGAGTACCGCATGGGGTTTACCGGCGTGAGCGACAACTTCGCCGACCTGCCGGGGCCGGCCGGGGTGGCGACCAGCTTCAATTTCTGGGGCGGACTGGGCGAGTCGGTCGCTAGCATGGCGCAGGAAAAAACCCGCACGCAAGACTTTATCTGTCCCGGGATCGATGCCGCCGACGAAACGGCAATCGCGTTCGCGCCCGGCATCCGCATCATGGCGCTGCCGAAAGCGCTGTCTCTTAACGATGCCGGCCTGTCGTACCAGGCCAGTTACACGCGCCAGGCCAACACGGTGCTGGTCCGGCGCAACGTGCGCTTCCGCCATGCCGGCATGATCTGCACGCCGGCCGACTACGTGCGCCTGCGTCCGCTGCTCGAACGCATGATGCGCGACCTCAAGAGCCAGATCATCGTCAAGGGTGGCTGAATCGCGGCGTCAAGCGGTGTGCAGCTGCATGGTGGCGATATCGAACTTGCCTTCGACCGCCAGCGGCAGGATGCGCAAGCTCTTGTCGATGGCTTCCTCGATCAGGATCTGTTCTTCCTTGCGCGGCCGGTGCAGCACGAAGTCGGCCACCGGCTGCTGCGAGCCGAGCGTGCGCGGATGGCCGATGCCGAGCCGCAAGCGCCAGTAATCCTGGGTGCCGAGCGCCGCCGTGATGTCTTTCAGGCCGTTGTGCCCGCCACTGGAACCGCCCTTCTTCATCTTGACCGCGCCTGGCGCCAGGTCGAGCTCGTCGTGCACGACCAGCACGTCGTCGGGATTAATCTTGTAAAAGCGCGCCAGAGCACCTACCGATTGTCCGGAACGGTTCATATAGGTTTGCGGTTCGAGCAAAAACACTTCGTGGCCGGCCACCGAGGTTTTCGCCACGAAGGCGTTAAAGCGCGTTTCGCGCTGCAGGCGGCAACCGGGCAGGCTGTTGGCGAGGTTGTCGACCAGCCAGAAACCGGCGTTGTGGCGGGTCTGTTCGTACTCGGGGCCGGGGTTGCCGAGGCCGACGATCAGGCGAATGGGCATGGTGTTCTAAATTATCAAAATGGAGTGCAAGGATAACAGACGATAAAAAACCCGCTGGGCGCAAGGCCAAGCGGGTTTTTCTCCAACACGCCGCCGCAGCGGCGCGCGAATGATTACTTCTTTTTGCCTTTGGCAGCTGGAGCAGCAGGTGCGGCTTCAGCGGTAGCAGCAGCGTCAGCCGACACGTGGCCAGCTGGAACAGCAGCGGTAGCAACGGTTGGGTTCTTGCCGTGGGTGATCGCGGTCACGCCTTTTGGCAGGACCAGGTCAGCAACGTGGATCGAGTGGCCAACGTCGATGGTGGTCAGGTCGACGGTGATGAACTCTGGCAGATCGGTTGCCAGGCAGGACACTTCCAACTCTTGCAACACGTGCGAAACGATAGCGCCGTGCAGTTTGACTGCTGGCGATACGTCGGCGTTCACGAAGTGCAGGGCGATTTTCTTGTGCAGCTTGCTGTTGGCATCGACGCGCTGGAAGTCAGCGTGCAGAACCAATTGCTTAAATGCGTGCATCTGGAAGTCGCGCAGCAGCACTGGCTGGGTCTTGCCGTCGATTTCCATGTCCAGGATCGAACCGTGGAACGCTTCTTTTTTCAGTGCGTGGTACAGAGCGTTGCCGTCCAGTTGGATCATGACCGGGGCTTCAGCGCCACCGTAGATGATACCTGGGGTTTGACCAGCGATACGCAGGCGGCGGCTCGCTCCGGACCCCTGCAGATTGCGATTGAATGCGATAACTTTCATGTGAAACTCCAAAAAGTGCGGGGCTTGATCGCCCTGCGGTGTGAGCGCCCCCGCGACCAGGGGTACTCGAAAACGGCCACGCTAGCGTGTCCGGAAAAATTGGTACTGAAATAAACTTCAGGGTGGCAGGGCCAGGAACGCTCGGTTCCCGCCTTGCCACCCTGCGAATCGGGTATTTCTGGCGACTGGATTAGTCGCGAGTTAGTCGATGAACAAGGACATCACCGAGTCGCCCTTGCTGATGCGCTTGAACGTTTCAGCGAGCAGCGGTGCGCAGGTCAGCTGGCGGATCTTGTCGCAAGCCAGGCCGGCGGCCGACAGGGGAATCGTGTCGGTGACAACCAGTTCATCCAGCGGCGATGCCGAAATGCGGTCGATCGCGGGACCCGACAGCACCGGGTGCGTGCAATACGCCACCACTTTCTTGGCGCCGCGCTCTTTCAACACTTCGGCGGCCTTGGTCAGGGTGCCGGCGGTGTCGACCATGTCATCCATGATGACGCAGTTACGGCCTTCAACTTCACCGATGATGTTCATCACTTCCGACACGTTCGCCTTCGGGCGGCGCTTGTCGATGATGGCCAGGTCGCAGCCGAGGCGTTTTGCCAGGGCGCGTGCGCGCACCACGCCGCCGACGTCCGGCGACACGACCAGCAGGTCGTCGTAATTGCGTTTTTGCAGGTCGCCCAGCAGAATCGGGGATGCGTAAATATTGTCAACCGGGATATCGAAGAAGCCCTGGATCTGGTCGGCGTGCAGATCCATGATCAGGACGCGCTCGACACCGGCTTTTTCCAGCATGTTGGCCACGACCTTGGCCGAGATGGCCACGCGCGCCGAACGCGGACGGCGGTCCTGGCGGGCATAACCAAAATAAGGGATCGCCGCGGTGATGCGGCCGGCGGATGCGCGCTTGAGAGCGTCGACCATCAGGATGATTTCCATCAGGCTGTCGTTGGTCGGTGCGCAGGTCGATTGCAGGACAAAAACGTCTTTACCGCGGACATTCTCGTTAATTTCGACCATGACTTCGCCATCCGAGAACTTGGAGACGACAGCTTTGCCGAGAGGGATGCCCAGATTCTTTGCGACTCCTTCTGCCAGCGCAGGGTTAGCGTTGCCGGTAAAAACCATCAGGTTTTCGTAAGCCATGGGAGTCCCAAGAGGTAAGCGTTGATTTCTTTGAATGTCGCCGGACAGAACCGGCCGGCTGACGCTAAGCTAACAAGTGACTCGCGAGAGCGAGGCCACCGAGTCCGCCTGCTGGACGCTGACTTCGCATCGACAGACCAGGCAAAACGAATGGCAGGGGAACAAGGATTCGAACCTTGGTATGCTGGAATCAAAATCCAGTGCCTTAACCAGCTTGGCGATTCCCCTACGCAACTGACTGCTTGTCGTCACACTTGACATTTTATCGTCAAACACAACGCCAGGCCAAATTCTATTCTATAACCGCACTAACTTGCAACACCGTGTTGAGAGGATGATGCATCAGCGCTTTTGCTTTCCATGCGGTCCAGATGCCGGGCACTTGTTGAAGTACCGTGTCAGCTTCCATTTCGCTGGAAAACGCGCAAAACACACACGCTCCAGAGCCAGTCATCCTGGCATCACCGTGAGCCGAGAGCCAGTCGATCGCCTGTGCTACTGGCGGGAACAGACTCACTGCCACTGCTTGCAAATCATTTCTTCCGAACCCCGTCGAATCTGTGCGATTCATGGTGTGTCTGGAAAAGTCCGTTATTCTGACGGGTTTCGTGTCCCTTGTCAAATGCTCTGAGCAAAATATTGCTGCTGTGGGTACCGCGACCCCCGGTTCGATGACGACGTACCAGCAATCGGGGGCCTGCACCGGCTGCAGCGCCTCGCCCACGCCTTCGGCAAAGGCGGTCTGGCCGAAGATGAAAAACGGAATGTCGGCGCCCAGCGGCAGGGCCAGGGCCATCAGTTCCTCGCGCGTCAGGCCGGCCTCCCACAGGGAGTTGGCGACCATCAGCGCGGTGGCCGCGTCCGATGAGCCGCCGCCGAGCCCGCCCCCCATCGGCAGGCGCTTGTCGATAGCCACGTCGATGCCGGGCGGCGGATGGCCGTGGCGGCGCGCGTAGGCCGCTTGCAGCAGCAGCAGCGCGCGCACGATCAGGTCGCCCTGCTCCGGCACGCCCGGCACGTCCGTGGTGCGCACGATGCGCTCGTCGGCGCGCAGGTCGAAGTGCAGCACGTCGCCATGGTCGACCATCTGGAACACGGTTTGCAGCAGGTGGTAGCCGTCGGCGCGGCGTCCGTTCACGTGCAGGAAAAGATTGAGCTTGGCCGGGGCCGGGCAGTCGTGCAGGCGAGTCGCGCGCATATCAGCCTTGCGGGTCGATCACGATACGGATTTCCATCGCTTCCACGGTGGCGCTGGCTACCCGGGCGACGTCGATGCGCTTGGGCACCGGCTTGGCCGCGTCCGGGTCTTGCCAGCTTACGAAGGTCAGGCGCCAGCCATCGGCGGTGGTGACCGTGTTGGCGGCGGGCGAGGCGGTAAAGCGCCGGCCGTCGGCACCGGTGGCGTAGCCTTGCAGCCAGTCGCGCAAGCCCGACACGGGCAGCGACCAGCCCAGCGTTTGCGCGGTCAGGGTGTCGATGTCGCGCGCCACGCGCGGGGCGCGGTCGCCCTGGACCAGGGTGGCAGAATCGGGCGTGACGCTGATGGTGGCGATGGTCTGGCCCAGCGGCGAAGCGAGGCTGACGTTGACCGCGGCGGGAGTCTGGTTCCAGGCGAACTTGCCGGTCAGGGTCTCGGTCTGGCCGTCTTTTTGGTAGTTCACGGTCAGGCGGCCGTTCAGCTCGATCGCTTCGCGGTAGGCGGCCACGCTGGCCTTGGACAGGTTGGTCGGCGCGGTGACGCAGGCGGACAGCAGCGCGGCGCACGCCAGGGCAAGGAAGCGGGTTTTAGTTCTGGGCATCATGGCAATCCGACAGCGTAAAGGAGATGCGCGGCATTATGACCCATCACAGCTTGAGCTGCAGGCGCGCAAGCGTGCTCTTGAGCGTGTCGTTCTTGGGGTCCTTGGCACGCGCTTCGCGCCACAGCTGCTGGGCGTCGGATTTCTGGCCCTTGTGCCACAGCACTTCGCCCAGGTGCACGGCGATTTCGACATCGTTGCGCAGGGCGTAGGCGCGGCGCAGGTGTGCCTCGGCTTCGTTCAGGTTGCCCAGGCGGTACTGGACCCAGCCCATGCTGTCCATGATGAAGGGGTCGGACGGGGCCATTTTCAGGGCCTTGTCGATCAGCGCCAGCGCTTCGTCCAGGCGCACATTGCGCTCGGCCAGCGAGTAGCCCAGCGCATTGTAGGCGTGGTGGTTGTCGGGCGCCTGCTCCATCACCAGGCGCAGGTTTTTTTCCATCACGTCGACGCGGCCCAGTTTTTCGGCCAGCAGCGCGAAGTCGTACAGCAGATCGGGGTTGGAGGGAAAGCGCGCCGCGCCCTGCTCCATCACCGCGTACGCCTGCTCGATCTTGCCGGCGTCGCGCAGCACCTGGCTTTGCACCAGCACCACTTGCACCTGCTGGGCAGGCTCCTCGGCCTTGAGGGCGTCGAGGAAGGCGCGTGCGCCGTCCAGGTCGCCCTGCTTGCCCATCAGCTGGGCGCTGCGCAACTGCGCCGAGAACCAGGCCGGCGCGTCTTCCGGTTCAATTTTTCCCAGCCATGCGCGGGCGGCGGCAAGGTCGCCGCGCTCTTCGGCCAGCTGCGAGAGCATGATCAGCACCTTGGCCGGATCGCGCTCGTCGCCCGGATTCTTGTCGAGCGCCGTGATGAAACCGGCCAGGTAGGTTTCGGCCGCGGCCGGGTCGGACAGCTGCATCGACAGGATGCCGAGGGCGTACAGGGTGCCCGGATTGTCCGGCTGCTCCTTGAGCAGGGCAAGAAACTCCTTGCGCGCCGGCTCGTACTGCTTTTGCGTGACGAGGATGCGGGCCAGGGCCGCGCGCACTTCGCGCGCACCAGGATTGGCGGCGAGGAATTTGGCCAGCAAGGAACCGACGTCGTCCCGCTCGCCGCTGACCTGGGCCAGGGTCAGCACGGCGATCTCGGAATCGGGCTTGATGCGCAGCGCTTCCTGCGCATGGGCCAGCGCTTCGTCGCTGGCGCCGCGCGCGTAGGCCGACTGCGCCAGCACCACGCGCGCCTCGCTCATGGCGATGTACGGCGCCAGCAGGCGCTCGAGCAGCGCGCCGGCGGCGGCCTTGTCCTTCGCCCGCGTGAGCAGTTGCTGGATCTGGTACATGGCCATGCCGCGGTTGGCGGGCGCCGCATCGCGCAGGCGCGCCGCGAACAGCACGCCCGCCTCGCTCAAGTCGTCGGCCATGACGGACGCGGCGATGTAGTACTGGCCGGCTTCGTCGGATTCGGGTGCCAGTTCGCGCCACAGGCGGATCGCGGCCAGCGCTTCGCTGCCCTTCTGGGCCGCCTGCGCCATTTCGGCGGCGCGCTGGGCCAGGCGCGGGTCGCGCGTCTGCTGGGCCAGGGCCATCAGGGTCATGTACGGCCCCTGCCAGGTGCCGCCGCGAAATTCCAGCTCGGCCTTCATCAGCTTGTAGAGCATTTCCTTGCTCAGTGCCACGTGCGGCAGCTTGAGGTCCGGCGATGGCTCGTCCGGCGCGGACGCGCGTTCGCCTTCGGCGAGGACCTCGGCAGCCGGCGGCAGGGGTTCGGCCGTGGCGGCGGGCGCGGGGGCGTCCGCCTTGGCATCGGCCGCGCTGCCGGCCAGGGCGGGAGCGTGAGGCGTTGGCGCCACGGCGCACGCCGAGAGCAGTCCGGACAGGGTTACAATGACGAAAGCGTTTTTCAAGGTGGTTCCAGAATGACAGCGATTATTTCCGATTCTACGCCCAACGCCCGCTTTGCGTACGGGGCCGCACCGCCACTAACATAAATTTTCCTACCCGACATGCCTGAACTGCCCGAAGTCGAAGTCACCCGCCGCGGCGTCGCACCCCATATCGATGGCCGCATCGTCGATAGCGTCTTGACGCGCAGGGAGGGACTGCGCTGGCCGTTTCCGCCGGGTTTGTCCGATTTGCTGGCCGGACAGCGCATTCTGCACACGGGACGGCGCGGCAAATACTTGCTCATCGCCTTCGATCATGGCACCCTGATCATCCATCTGGGCATGTCCGGCCACCTGCGCGTGCTGCCGCCGGACACCGAAGTGAAAAAACACGACCATTTCGACCTCGTGGTCGAGGGCGACGCGGGGCGCCAGGTACTGCGCATGAACGATCCGCGCCGCTTCGGCGCCGTGCTGTGGCATCCCGGCGACGATGGCGAACTCGACCAGCATATCCTGCTGCGCGGCCTCGGCGTCGAGCCGCTGGAAGCCGGGTTTTCGGGCGAATTGCTGTACCGCGAAACGCGCAAGCGCTCGGCGCCGATCAAGCAGGTGCTGCTGGCCGGCGACATTGTGGTGGGCGTGGGCAATATCTACGCTTGCGAGAGCCTGTTTCGGGCAGGAATCAATCCGAAAACGCCGGCCGCGCGCATCGGCCGGGAACGCTACAACAGGCTGGCCGAGGCGATCCGCCTTATCCTGTCTGAGGCTATTGTGCAAGGGGGCAGCACTTTACGTGACTTTATTGCTGTAAATGGGCAATCGGGCTATTTCCAACAGACATATTTCGTCTATGATCGTGCTGGAGTGCCTTGCCGCAACTGTGGGGCAGAGATTCGTCAGATCAAGCAGGGACAGCGGTCGACTTTTTATTGTGTAAATTGTCAAAAATGACAATCGAGCAGGATTCGCAAGAACCTGTACGCGAGGGCAACGTGAGCATAATGGTGCAAGATTTTGAGCAGTACAGCGCATGGCGTCAGGACGTGGCCATGGCGCTGGAGAAGTATCAGATGTGGGTCAACGCGGCCGAACTGGCCGACGCGGCAACGGAGCAGCGCATTGCGCGCGCGCTGGCGCGCCTGGCCGATGACCGGCTCTCGGTGGCGTTCGTGGCGGAATTTTCGCGCGGCAAATCCGAACTGATCAACGCGATTTTCTTTGCCGATTACGGCCAGCGCATCTTGCCGTCGGCGGCCGGACGCACCACCATGTGCCCGACCGAGCTGATGTACGACCCGGCCTTCCCGCCATGCATCCGCCTGCTGCCGATCGAAACGCGCGCCAGCAACCTGTCGACCAGCGATTACCGCGACGACCCCGCCGCCTGGACCGTGCTGCCGCTCGCGCTCGACGCCGGCGAGGAAATGCACGAGACCTTCAAGCAGGTCAGCATGACCAAGCACGTCAAGGTCGAGGAAGCGAAGCGCTACGGCCTGTTCGACGAGACCGACCCGGACGTCGCCGCCACGCTCGACGACAACGGCGAAATCGAAATTTCGCTGTGGCGCCACGCCATCATCAACTTCCCTCACCCGCTGCTCAAACAGGGCCTGGTCATTCTCGACACGCCTGGCCTGAACGCGATCGGCACCGAGCCGGAACTGACCCTGAACCTGATTCCGAACGCGCACGCGGTGCTGTTCATCCTGGCCGCCGAAACGGGCGTGACCAAGAGCGACATCGAAGTCTGGCGCACGCACATCGGCGCCGGCGCCGGGCGCATCGTGGTCATGAACAAGATCGACGCGATGTGGGATGAACTCAAGACCGAGGCGGAAAACGACGCCGAGATCGAACGCCAGCAAACCACCGTGGCCCACATGCTGGCGCTCGAACCACGCCAGGTGTTCCCGGTGTCGGCGCAAAAGGCGCTGGTCGGCAAGATCAACGGCGACATGGCGCTGCTCGAGAAAAGCCGCCTGGGCGCGCTCGAAGCGGCCCTGTTCAACGAACTCATTCCGGCCAAGCAGGACATCATCCGCAAGCAGCTCTCGGACGACCTGAACGCCGTGGTCAGCATCCAGCAGGCGACCATCGGCGCGCGCATCCGCGACATCGTCGAGCAGCTGCAGGAACTGAAAAGCCTGCGCGGAAAAAACCAGGGCGTGATAGCGCACATGATGCGCCGCGTCGAAGTGGAGAAGAAGGAATTCGACGGCAGCCTGTTCAAGCTGCAGGGCACGCGCGCCGTGTTCGCGCGCCTGTCGACGGAGCTGTACACCACGCTCGGCATGGACATCGTGCACAAGGAAATCGCCGCCGTGCGCGAAGCGATGGCGGCATCGCGCTTCGTCACCACCGGCATTCGCGGCCCGGTCAAGCACTTCTTCGACCAGGCGCGCGCCAATCTCGAGGTCTCGAACGGCAAGATCGCCGAGATCAGCGAAATGATGGAAATGATGTACCGTAAATTCGCCGCCGAACATGGCCTGAGCCTTGCGGTGCCGATGACGCTCTCGCTCGACAAATACCGCAAGGAAGTCGACGCCATCGAAGAGGTCTACGTCAAGCAGTTCGGCACCACCACCTTGCTCATCACCAGCCGCGATGCCGTGATCGAGCGCTTTTTCGACTCGATCGCCTCGCGCGTGCGGCGCAGCTACCGCGCGGCCAACGCCGACGTCGAAGCGTGGCTGAAGGTGATCATGTCGCCGCTCGAAGCGCAGATCCGCCAGCACAAGGACCAGCTCAAGCACCGCCTGGCGTCGATCCAGCGCATCCACGATGCGACCGACAGCCTGGAAACGAAGATCGAATCGTTCGAGGCGAGCCAGTTCGCGCTGGAGAAGGTCAAGGGGCGTCTGAACGATTTGGCCGGCAACGTCGAATCAGCCATGCAGCGCACCACGGCGGCGGCATTCGAAGCGGCGGCGTGAAAAGACTGACCGAGTTCGGGCAGCTGGAAGACCCTTCGTTTTCCGCTGCCGTCATCAACTGGCAGAAATCGCACGGGCGCCACGCCCTGCCGTGGCAGAACACGCGCGACGCTTACCGCATCTGGCTGTCCGAGATCATGCTGCAGCAAACGCAGGTGGCCGCGGTGCTGGCCTACTACGCGCGCTTCCTGGAGCGCTTCCCTACCCTGCACGACCTGGCGGCGGCGCCATCGGAAGATGTGATGGCGCAGTGGAGCGGCCTTGGCTACTACACGCGCGCGCGCAACCTGCACGCCTGCGCCAAGCGCGTGGTCGAGGAATACGGCGGCGTGTTCCCTAGCGATCCGGCCCTGCTGGCCGATTTGCCCGGCATCGGACGTTCGACGGCGGCCGCCATTTCGGCTTTTTCGAGCGGCACGCGCGCCGCCATCCTGGACGGCAACGTCAAGCGCGTGTTCGCACGCGTGTTCGGCATCGATGAATTCCCCGGCGTGAAGGCGGTCGAAGATGGCTTGTGGCGGCGCGCCGAAGCGCTGCTGCCGCTTGAAGGCATCGAATCGGGCATCGAGTCCTATACGCAGGGCTTGATGGACCTGGGCGCGACGCTGTGCACGCGCAGCAAGCCCGATTGCCCGCGCTGCCCGCTGCGGGACCGCTGCGTGGCCCACGCCACCGGACGCACCGCCGAACTGCCGGTGCGCAAACCGAAAAAGACCATTCCCGAGAAACAGGCTGCCGTGCTGGTGGTGATCGAGAGCGGCCAGGTGCTGCTCGAACAGCGCGCGCAGAGCGGCATATGGGGCGGGCTGATGTCGCTGCCGGAAGCCGATGGCCATGCCGTGCGCGGCGCGCTCGCCATCGACGCGGTGGCGCCGCTGGCGGGCGCCTTCGGTGAGGTGGAAGAGATATCGGCGCTGCTGCCGCTGGTGCACGTGTTCACGCACTACCGGCTGCACATCGCGCCGTTCCAGGTGACGCTGTCGCGGCGCGCGATATTGGCGGCGCCGTATCTGTGGTGGGACCTGGCGCGCATCGACAGCGCACCCCTGCCGGCGCCGGTCAAGAAGCTGCTGCTCGACCTTTCCGCGCCGTCCCTGTTCTAGTTACAAGTCATCCAGCGAGAAGATGCGCCGGTGTTCGCGGATCGCGTAGCGGTCCGTCATGCCGGCGATGTAGTCGGCGATCTTGCGGGCCTGACGCGAGGGGTGTCCCACTGCGTTGCCAGAGCCGACCTGGTAATCGGGCGGCAGCAGCACCGGTTCGGCCATGAAGGCGTCGAACAGCTCGCGCACGATGCGGCTCGCTTTCACGCGCATCCGGTTCACCTTGAAGTGGCGATACAGGTTGGCGCGCAAGAAGCGCTTCAATTCCGTCGCATCCTTGCGCATCGGGTCGGAAAAGCGGATCAGCGGCCCGCTGGCGCGCACCGCGTCCGTGTCCGCCGGCGCGGCTTCGGCCAGCAGCACGCTGGACGTTTCGATCAGGTCGTCGGCCAGCACGGTGATCAGGCGGCGCAAGGTTTCATAAATGGCGCGCCGGCCCGACAGGCCCGGATACGCCTTCTGCACATCGTGCCAGCGGCGCGCGAAGAAATCGACTTCCTCCAGCTGCGCAATGGTGATCAGGCCGGAACGCAAGCCGTCGTCGATATCGTGGCTGTTATACGCAATTTCGTCGGCCAGGTTGGTCAGCTGCGCTTCCAGCGAGGGCTGGCTGCGGTCGATGAAGCGCTGCGCCACGGGACCGAGCAGCTTGGCGTTGGCCAGCGAGCAGTGCTTGAGGATACCCTCGCGCGTGTCGAACATCAGGTTCAGGCCATCGAAGGCGCCGTAGTGCTCTTCGAGTTCGTCGACCACGCGCAGGCTTTGCAGATTGTGCTCGAAGCCGCCGTGATCCTGCATGCATTCGTTGAGCACATCCTGGCCCACGTGGCCGAACGGCGTGTGGCCCAGGTCATGCGCCAGCGCGAGCGCTTCGACCAGGTCTTCGTTCAGGCGCAGGTTGCGCGCCATCGAACGCCCGACCTGCGCCACTTCGAGGCTGTGGGTGAGGCGCGTGCGGAACATGTCGCCCTCGTGATTGAGGAAGACCTGGGTCTTGTATTCGAGGCGGCGGAAGGCCGAGCAGTGGATGATGCGGTCGCGGTCGCGCTGGAACTGGCTGCGCGACGCGTGCGACGTTTCGGCATGGCGCCGGCCGCGCGCCGTCTCCGAGTGCACGGCGTACGGGGCGAGGTGGGCTTCGGGATGCATGTCAGCCGACGCAGGCAGCCAGGGTGGCCAGCAATTGCTCGCGCGGAGCGCTGGTGATGTTCGGGCTGCCGAGAGGTTTGAGCAGGATGAACTTGATGGCGCCGCCCTCGTTCTTCTTGTCGACTTCCATCAACTCGAGCCAGCGTTCGGTGCCCAGATCCGGCGCGACGGTCGGCAGGCCGGCCGCGGCGACCAGTGCGCGCATGCGCGCCACGGTGGCCGCGTCGACCAGGCCGAGGCGGTGCGACAGGTCGGCCGCCATGACCATGCCGCAGCCGACCGCTTCGCCGTGCAGCCAGGCGCCGTAGCCCATGCCCGCTTCAATAGCATGGCCGAAGGTGTGGCCGAAGTTGAGGATGGCGCGCAAGCCGCCCTCGCGTTCATCCTGGCGCACCACGTCGGCCTTGATTTCGCAGGAGCGCGAGATGGCGTGCGCCAGCGCCTGCTGATCGCGCGCCATCAGCTTGCCGATGTTCGCTTCGATCCAGTCGAAAAATTCGGCGTCGATGATGGCGCCATGCTTGATCACTTCGGCCAGGCCCGCCGACAGTTCGCGCGGGGCCAGCGTGTCGAGCGAGGCGGTATCGGCCAGCACGGCGCGCGGCTGGTAAAAGGCCCCGATCATGTTCTTGCCGAGCGGGTGGTTGATGCCGGTCTTGCCGCCGACCGAGGAGTCGACCTGCGAGAGCAGGGTGGTCGGCATCTGGACGAAGGGCACGCCGCGCATGTAGCTGGCGGCGGCATATCCGGTCAGGTCGCCGATCACGCCGCCGCCGAGCGCCACCATGGTGGTCTTGCGGTCGCATTTATTGGCCAGCAGGGCGTCGAAGATGGTCATCAGGCTGTCCCAGTTCTTGAACTGTTCGCCGTCGGGCAGGACGATTTCGAGCACATCGCGCCCGGCCGCGCGCAGCGGCGCGGCCACGCGTTCGAGGTACAGCGGGGCCACGGTGGTGTTGGTGACAATGGCGACCTTGCGGCCGGCGATATGCCGCTCAAGCAGCGACGGGTCGGACAGCAGACCGGCACCGATGGTGATCGGGTAGCTGCGTTCGCCCAGGTCGACGTTGAGGAAAATCCGGGATTGTTCGGTGATCGATGGCTGCGATGGTTGCAAGGTGTGCATTTGGGGCCCGCGCGCTGTTCTCGCGGCGGCTGGGCCGAGCGCGGACAGTTGCGTCAGAATTGTTTGGACCATCGATTGTACGTTAGGTCGGCCCGTGTCGATCACCAGATCGGCAATCTCGCGGTACAGCGGCTCGCGCTGGGCCGTCAATTCTTCGAGTTTCTTGCGGGGGTCGGCCGTCTGGAGCAGCGGCCGGCTTTTGTCGTGGGTGGTGCGCAGCATGATGCTGTTGACGCTGGCGCGCAGGTAAACCACGCGGCCACGTTGTTTCAGGAAGGCACGGCTGGCGGGGTCGAGCACGGCCCCGCCGCCGGTGGCGAGGACGAGTCCGTCCTGCGCCGTGAGGTCACGGATGACCTCGGCCTCACGGCGCCGAAAACTCGCCTCGCCTTCGATTTCGAAAATCCACGGGATCGTGGCGCCGGTGCGGGCCTCGATCTCGTGATCGGAATCGACAAAGCGTTTACCTAGCTTCCTGGCAAGGATGCGGCCAATGGTTGTCTTGCCCGCGCCCATCAACCCTACCAGAAAGATATTCTCCGATTTCAATTATTTCTTGAGAGCAGGAACCGATTTGAACATCGGCGAGGAGACGCCCTTGCCGCGTGGCGTGATGGTACGGATCGAGAACTCACCTCGGACGCATGTCGTGTCGGCCTTGATGTTCACACTGTGGAACGTGCCGCCAATCGCGTTGGTCGCGCTCACCTTGTCCGGCGAAACCTGACCCGGCGTAATACGGTCGACGTTGGCCGTTTCCACCTTGGTATCGCTTGGCAGCGGATTGTTGTTTTCATCGGAGAGGCGGAAAAAGAGCAGCTGATTACTGCACGGAACTTCTTTCGAGTCCGCCGACAAATCAGTGTTCGACAAGCCGACCACCTCAAACTCTTTCCCGTCAGCATCTGTCCAGTCGCGCAGCTTGCCGGTGCTCGCATCGGGGATCTGACGCTTCAAGGTTGGCGTGTCGCCGCTGAAGACGATTTCTGCCTGGCGCCAGATGTAGTTGATACCCCACTGGCCATTGCCTGCCGGGGTGTAGACCGGATGGTTGTAAGGGAACGGCAAATCGCCGCGCGCCACATCGTATTGACCGTCGAAGGTGTTGGTCACGTTCGGCGTGCCAGGGACGGTTGGTGCACTGCCCGTGTCAAGGAAAGGATCTCCCTGGTCGGTATATGACTCACCCGAACCCGGTGTGCAGTAATCGACCAGCGGACGGTATGGCGTACCTGGGTCAACCGGTTGCACCTGAACGAAATTGCTGCAGCTGTACTGGCCGTCGCCATTCGCATCGATGAAGTTCTCCACGCCCTGAACGTAAGCGAAGATTGTGACACGACCATTTTTAGGACGGAATTCCTGACTCTTGAAGTCGACCGTGCAAGCGCCGCCCTTGGTTCGGCAACCGCCTGTGTCCGACGATGCAATCGCGCCGCCCTCGGTGACCAGATTGACAGCAGTGTCGTCCGAAATCGGATTGCCGTACTGGTCGGCCAACATGACCGTCACTTTGGCGATCGCATTGTCATAATACAGACCGTCAATATTGTAGCTGTCGGAGCTGAGTGACATCGAGCGCTGGATCGGTAAGCCAGTCGAAATGATCAGGCTGTCCGACAGGCCATTGATGGTGGTGCCGTTACGCGACGCCTGCGCAACGACGCGCACCGGGGTCGGAATGGTGCCCGAGGCTACGGTGGTGGTGACGTTACCCTGGGCATCCGAGGTTGCCTTGGCGGGCTGCACGATCAGGCCGCCGGTGCTGGTGGTGGTCTTGAAGGTTACGTCCACGCCCGGCAGGCCGATGCTGTTCTGGTCGAGCACGCGGAAGGTCAGGACGGCCGACTCCTTACGGCCCAGGCCGCCAGAGCCGCGCAGCACGATCGAGCTGCCGTTCAGATCCGAACCGACGAACTGGATGGTGCCGATGTTGGCCTTGCCCACGTTGATTTTAACGGTCTGGTTGCTGCCGCCGAGCGAGACGGTGATGGTATCGGTGACGCGCAGGCAGCCCTTGTTGGTATAGGTGACAGACTGCTTTCCTTCCGACAGCGTTCCCATCACCAGCGATGCCGTGCCATCGTTAGTGCACAGCGAATTAATGGTCAGGCCCGAGACGCTGGTGGCAGCAACGCCGCCAGTGGTAACCGGAATAGACAGCACGGCCGTGCCGAAGGCAGGCAGGATGTCGGTCTGTTCCGGGACAAATTTGACTTCGCCCAGAGTCAGCGGCGCCGCACCCACTTCCAGATTGACGCCCGCTTCCGCAGTCTTACCGGCAGTGACCACGGTGGCGCCGATATTGACCGCACCGGCTGCGGTGACGCTGGCCGGCTTGACGGTGATGATCGCCACGCCGGACGCATTGGTCAGCGCGGTCGCCGATTCAGGGGTGAACTGGAGCAGCTTGTCGTCGGTCTTGAATTTGACGACCTCGTTGGCGGCGGGGCTACCGTTAGCGCCGACCACGGTGGCCCGGACCTGTCCGGTCTGGCCACCGGACAGGGTGGTGATCGGGGCGCCGGCGGCGTCCACCAGTTGCAGCGTTATTTTCGGTTCGGCCGGCACCGGCGGCGTCACTGTGCCCGGATTGGTGCCCGGGTTGGTGCCAGGGTTGGTCGGGTTGGTGGTCGAGGTTTGCCCGCCCGGGGAACCCCCGCCGCCGCCGCATGCGGCCAGGGCCGTGGCCATGGAGACGCAGGTCAGCAGGCGAGCGGGGTTCGCGAAAGCGCGTTGTAAATAAGTCGGCAGCATGTTAAGTCCTGATTAAATGTATTCGGGTGTTAGCGCGTCGACAGACGGTCTGCGACGATTTTGGGGGTGATGAAGACCAGCAGTTCGGTCTTGTTGTTGGTACGCGAGGTTTTCTTGAACAGATGGCCCACGACCGGCAGGTCGCCCAGCAGCGGTACCTTCTGGACCTGGCTGCTTTCGGTTTGCTGGTAAATACCGCCCAGCACGACCGTGCCGCCATTTTCGACCATCACCTTGGTTTGCACGTGCTGGGTGTTGATTGCAAAGCCGGCTCGGGTTTCTTCGCCCTTGGAATCCTTGTTGACGTTCACTTCCAGCACGACGTTGCCGTCCGGCGTAATCTGCGGCGTCACTTCGAGGCGAAGGTTGGCTTTTTTCCACTCGATCGAGGTAGCGCCGCTGCTGGTCGACTTTTCGTACGGCAGTTCGACACCCTGCTCGATCACGGCGACGTTTTTGTCTTCCGTAACCACGCGCGGGCTGGAAATGATCTTGCCCTTGCCGTCCGCTTCCAGTGCCGACAGTTCCAGGTTCAGGAAGCGGTTGGCGGCAGCCGAGAACAGGCTGGCGGCCAGCGTGGCAGCGGGGTTGCCGCCGATATTGGCGGCCGGCAGGTTCAGCAGGGTGGTATTGTTAAAGCTATCGTCCGTGTTCACGGCCTGGCCGGTGGTCTGGCCGACGCCGAGCATGTTGCCGCCGATGGCGATGCGCTCGTTGCCGCGGTACGCATAGCCGGAATCGCCTCCGCGCCGGGTACGCAGGTCGGTAAAGCCAATCTTGGCGCCCAGGTTGCGGCTGAAGCCGTCGCTGGCTTCGACCAGGCGCGCTTCGATCAGCACTTGCCTGGAAGCGACGTCGGTCTTCTGGATCAGCTTGCGCAAGTCTTCGATTTTCGAGGAGATGTCGGTAATGAACAGCTGGTTGGTGCGCGGCTCGATCACGGCACTGCCGCGCTTGGACAGGATACGGGTGCGATTCGAATCGGAGTCGGGCATTGGCGTACCGTCGGCATTGAGGCCGAACACCATGCGGAACGATTCTGCCTTCTGGTAGTTGAGCTGGAAGATTTCCGATTTGAGCGGCTCGAGGTCGGCGATCTGGGCGCGCTGTTCGAGTTCCAGCTTTTCCTTGGTCAGCAGTTCATCCTTCGGCGCAATCCACAGCACCGAACCGTTCTTGCGCATGTCCAGGCCCTTGGCCTGCAGCACGACGTCAAGCGCGTGGTCCCATGGCACTTCCTTCAGGCGCAGGGTCAGGTTGCCGCTGACCGAATCGCTGGTGATGATGTTCAGGCCCGAGATGTCGGCGATCGCCTGCAGCGCGGCGCGCACTTCCACGTTCTGGAAGTTGAACGAGATTTTCTCGCCGCGGTAGCCCTGGGTACCCTGGGTCAGCTTGTTCGGATCTTCCTTGATCGGCTTGACGTCGATGACCAGCTGGGTGTCGCTCTGGTACACGGTCTGTTCCCACAGGCCGCGCGCTTCCACGGTCATGCGCACATTGTCGCCCTGCGGCACGGTGGTGATCTGCGACACCGGGGTGCCGAAGTCGGTCACGTCGAGACGGCGGCGCAGGGTTTCCGGCAAGCCGGTTTTCATGAAATCGACCACCACCGTGTTGCCAACCTGGCGCACGTCGACGGCCACCTGGCTGTTCGGCAGGTCGACCACGACCCGGCCTTCGCCGTTGGCGCCGCGGCGGAAGTCGAGGTCGCGCAGGACCTGGCGCTTGCCGGCCTGTTCCGACGCCAGCGGCGCCGAGGAAGAGGAAGCACCGTTGAGCACCGGCTTGCCGACGCTGTCGACGGCTTGCGCCACGCCGCCGGAACCGTCGATGGTGACGATGATCGACTTGCCGTCGATGGCGGTGGCATAGTTGAGCGGACGCTTCAGGTTTAGCACCAGGCGCGTGCGGGTGCCGGCCTGGACCACGTTAATGCCGCGCACGTCGGCCAGGTTCACGTCCTGGGCCGTCTTGCCGGTGGCATTGACCGTGGCGCCGAAATCGAGGGCGATGCGGGTCGGATTGGTGATCGAAAAGCCGATCGGCAATTTGGTCGGGGCGGTTTTCATCGCCACGTTCACCACCACATTCGAGCCCTGCTGGTTGGCCGTGATCGATTCGATCGCGTTGTCTTGCGCCATGGCGTTGTTGGCGCCAAGGGCCAGAGCCAGTAATGCGCCCATGCGGATCACCGCGCCCATGAGGGCGGTGCCATTCATTCTCAGTGCGATCATTTCTTCTCCTTACTTTCCTGCAACTCTAGCTTGGTGGGACGTTCGATCCATTCGCCACCGGCGTCCTGGACGGTTTCCTTGATACTGATTGCTTCATCGTTCACGCCGGTGATGATGCCGAAGTTCTGGCCCACCCGGTCGCCTGGCTTGACGTGGTACATGGTCTTGTCGATCTGTACCAGCGCATAGGTGACGCCTTTCGATTTCATGCTGCCCACCATCGACATGGTGTCGAGCGGGAAGGCTTCGAGCGGCTCTTTGCGCCGGTCCGGGTCCGGCTTGAGCGGATTATTGGCGCCGTTGGCGGCCCGCGCCAGCTCGGCCAGCAGCTTGTTCGGGTCGTACGGGTCGATTTCTCCGGCGGTACTGTAGGCAAACGGGACGAAGGTTTTCGGTTCGGTCAGCGGTGGGACGTCGACCTTGGTTTCCTTCCTGGTCTGGTCCATCCATGCATTGACTTCCTGGACGTCGCTGTCGCCGCAGCCTGCCAGCAGGCCCGCGCAGATCAGCAGCGCGAGGCTGTTACGTGTGGTGTTCATTTACGTGGCCCCTTTGCCATCTTTGGCCTTCTTGTCGCGGTCGGCCTTGATCTTGCGTTGCGCGTTCGCTTCTTCGGGGTCGAGGTAGCGGAACGTCTTGGCGACCGCTTCGAGCACCAGACCGCCATCCTTGTTGGTCGTCAGCGCCATATTGTTGAGCGTCACGATGCGCGGCAGGTTGGCCATGTCGCTGGCGAAGGCGCCAATGTCATGGTAAGTGCCGGACACCCGGATATCGATCGGCAGTTCGGCGTAGTAATCGCGCACCACCACCTGGCCCGGCTTGAACAGGTCGAACGACAGGCCGCGGCCGACGCCGGCCTGGTTGATGTCCGACAGCAGGGCCGCCATTTCAGCCTTGCTTGGCAATTGCTTCTGCAGGCGCTCGACATACTGGTCCACCTGCGCCTTCTGGGCGATCAGGGCTTCGAGGTTGATCGCCTGGGCGACCTTGGTCTTGTACTCGCCCTGCAGGGTCAGCTCGGTGGCGGCCAGTTGGTCGTACTCTTCGAACTGGGTGCTCCAGTAGAAAAAGTGGCCGGCCGTGACGACCGCCGCAATGACGCCGATGCCGCACAGGATGCGCGGAGCGATCGGCCATTGTCCGGGCGGGCGGTCCCCCAGGTTCTGGAACTGGGAGCTGAGCGAGCCACCCAGCGATTTCAGGTCTATATTCATTCTCTCAATCCGTTCTGGCTAGGGGGCCGCTGTCGCGGGAACCGGTGAGCCGGGGGCGGCAGCAGTGGCGCCGGCGGCCGGTTTCTGGCCCGGCTTGAGCGCTTCATCCTTCTCGCGCTGACGCTTGATGTACAGGTTCAGCGAAAACTCGACGACTTTCTTGCCGGTTTTACTCTGCGCCAGTTGCACCGCGCGTACCTCGGTCAGGTCGGGACGCTCGAGCCATGGCGAATTGCCGGCGATATTGCGCAGCAATTCGGCAACCCGTTCCTGCGACTGGGCGAAACCGCCCACGGTGACGCGCTGGCCATCCTGCTTGAACGATTTGAGGTAGACGCCCTGCGGGGTCTGCCTGACCAGTTCGTCGAGCAGATAGACCGGCTGGTTGCGGTCGCCCTGCAAGTCTTCGACGGCCTGCTGGCGTGCCTTGAGCGCTTCGATTTCCTGTTTCAGGGCGGCGATTTCGACGATTTTCTTGTCGAGTTCAACGATGGCCGCTTTCAGCACGCCATTGCGTTCCTCCTGAATCGAGATGCGGCGCTCGTTGTAACCGCCGACCGCCAACACGACCAGCACGCCGAGCACGGCCGACAAGGCCATCAGGGCGACAAAGGCACTCTTCTTTTGCTTGCGCTTTTCTTCCCGGTGGGGAAGCAGGTTAATTCTGATCATCAGCCAAACCTCCGCAGGGCCAGCCCGCAGGCAACAAGGTAGGCGGGGGCCTCAGTGCGCAGCTGCTGCTCGCGCACGGACGGGCCCAGCGACATGCCTTTGAAAGGCGATACCACCGCGCTGGAAATTTTGGTACGGCTCGCCACGATGTCGAGCAAGCCGGGAATGAGCGCGCAGCCGCCGGCCAGGAACAGTTGATCGATCCGGGTGTAGGGCGTGGAGGTGTAGAAGAACTGGATCGCGCGGGTCACTTCGAGGGCGGCATTTTCGAGGAACGGGGCGAGCAGGTCGGCCTGGAAGTTGTCGGGCAGGTCGCCCGCTTTCTTCTTGGCGTCGGCTTCGTCGAACGACAGGCCGTACGAGCGCACGATATCCTGGGTCAGCTGGTTGCCGCCGAACGGTTGCTCGCGCTCGTAAATGGTTTCGCCGTTGAGCATGACCGAAATATGGGTGACCTGGGCGCCGATCTGGAACAGCGCCACGATCTGGCCTTCGGAACCCTTCATCTGCGACGTCACGCGTTCGAGCGCGGCGCGCGCCGCATACGATTCGATATCCATCACCACCGCGGTCAGGCCGGCCGCTTCGGCAATCGCCACGCGATCCTCGACCTTTTCCTTGCGCGAGGCGGCCAGCATGACGTCGATGTCGTCGACCGAATTGGCGGCCGGTCCGATCACGTCGAAGTCGAGGCTGACCTCGTCGAGCGCGAAAGGAATGTACTGGCTCGCTTCGGACTCCACCTGCACTTCGAGCTGGTCTTCGGACATGCCGGCCGGCAGGATGATCTTTTTCGTGATCACCGAGGCCGGCGGCATGCCGAGCGCAACCAGCTTGACGCGGGTACCGCTTTTCTTCCAGACGCGGCGCACCGCCTCCGATACCTGCTCGATATTTTCGATGTTTCCGTCGACGACCGCACCACGCGGGAACGGTTCGGACGCATAGCGTTCGAGACGCAGCTCGTTTTTGCCGACCACGACCAGCTCAACCAGCCGGACGCCGGACGTGCTGATGTCCAGGCCGAGCAGAGGCGGGCTGGATTGACCGAACAAGGAACCTAAATTGACCATCAAGACCGTACTCCCTTACCTACCTATAATCAATGCTTACGCTGCAAAACGGGCCTTGCAGAACCAAAAATGAAAGTGCCCGACGCGGGGAATTTGTTACAAAACCGCCATTTAGCATCCATACATAAGGCAGTACATTAAATCGTAGCAATAAGCGTGATCCCATGTAAAGGTATTTCTGTTTTGAAATTTTATGCCTGTGGGCTGGAATGCGACACTCTGTGAACTATGGGTCATCACAGTTGTTCGGGGGTCACAAATGTTCCTAAAGGCAAGTAGTTGGCGATGTGCCGCAGGCAGTGGCGGTGCATTATAATGAGGGGCACCCATAAAGCGAAAGATTCGACCCGCATGAGCTCTTCCAAGCCGGACGCCAACCCCTCTTCCCCGTCGCGCCCTGCCCGCGCGCGCTCGCCCAAGCGACTGTTGTTAATTGTCCTCGGCAGCCTGACCGGCACGGCCCTGATCGGCTTGCTGGTCGTGGTGTTCGCGCTGGCCATGGCCTACCCGAATCTGCCCCCGCTCGACACCCTGACCGACTACCGCCCGAAGATGCCCTTGCGGATTTTTTCGGCCGATAATGTGCTGATCGGCGAGTTCGGCGAAGAACGGCGCAACCTGGTGCACATCAAGGATATTCCCGAGGTCATGAAGAAGGCGGTGCTGGCGATCGAAGACGACCGCTTTTACCAGCACGGCGGGGTCGACTACACCGGCATCCTGCGCGCGGCCTTGCACAACGCCACCGGCGGCGCCAAGCAGGGCGCCTCGACCATCACCCAGCAGGTGGCGCGCAATTTCTTCCTGTCGAGCGAGCAGACGCTCAAGCGCAAGGCGTATGAAGTGCTGCTGGCCTGGAAGATCGAGCAAAACCTGACCAAGGACCAGATCCTCGAGGTCTACATGAACCAGATCTACCTGGGCCAGCGCGCCTACGGCTTCGCTTCGGCGGCCCAGATCTACTTCGGCAAGAACCTGAAAGACATCACCGTGGCCGAGGCCGCGATGCTGGCCGGCTTGCCGAAGGCGCCGTCGGCCTACAACCCGGTGGTCAACCCCAAGCGCGCGCGCACGCGCCAGCAATACATCCTGCAGCGCATGCACATGCTGGGCTACATCACCACGCCCCAGTTCGAGACCGCCAAGGCCGAAACGCTGCGCATCAAGACCGACAGCAGCGAATTCGGCGTGCACGCCGAATACGTGGCCGAAATGGCGCGCCAGCTGGTGTACGAGCAGTTCAAGGAAGAAACCTATACGCGCGGCCTGAACGTGTTTACCACCATCACCAAGGCCGACCAGGATGCGGCCTACCTGGCCCTGCGCCGCGGCGTGATGGAGTACGAGCGGCGCCACCCTTACCGCGGTCCGGAATCGTATATCGAGATCCCGCAGGCGAAGGAAGAAGCCGATGAAGCGATCGAAAACGCACTGGCCGAGCACCCCGACAGCGACGACATCATCGCCGCCATGGTGTTGCAGGCGTCGCCCACCGGCATCACCGCCGTGACGGCCTCGGGCGAGGAAGTCAAGATCAGCGGCACCGGCCTGGCATTCGCCCAGAACTGGCTCTCGAGCAAGGCCCCGGCCAACCGGCGCGTCAAGCGCGGCGCGGTGATCCGCATCAGCCAGGATGGCGGGACGGCCTGGTCGGTCACGCAGATGCCGGAAGTGCAGTCGGCCTTCGTGGCGGCCGACGCCACCGATGGCGCGATCCGCGCGCTGGTGGGCGGCTTCGACTACAACCGCAACAAGTTCAACCACGTCACGCAAGCGTGGCGCCAGCCCGGTTCCTCGTTCAAGCCGTTCATCTATTCGGCCTCGCTGGAGCGCGGCCTGTCGCCGGCGACCATCATCAACGACGCCCCGATCTCGTTCGACGCCGGCCAGACCGGCGGCCAGGCGTGGGAGCCGAAGAATTACGACAACAAGTACGAAGGGCCGATGACCATGCGGCGCGGGCTGACCAAGTCGAAGAACATGATTTCGATCCGCATCCTCAACAAGATCGGGGCCAAGTACGGCCAGGAATACACGACCCGCTTCGGCTTCGAGTCCGAGAAGAACCCGCCCTACCTGACCCTGGCGCTTGGTGCGGGCTCGACCACGCCGCTGCAGCTGGCCGGCGCCTACGCCGTGTTCGCCAACGGCGGTTTCCGGGTCAGCCCCTACCTGATCTCGAAGGTCACCGACAGCAGCGGCAAGATCCTGTCGCAAGCGACGCCCGACAAGTCGGGCGACGAAGCGAACCGGGTGATCGATGCGCGCAATGCCTTCCTGGTCGACAGCATGCTCAAGGATGTGGTGCGCTTCGGCACGGCCACCAAGGCCCTGTCGCTCAAGCGCACCGACATTTCCGGCAAGACCGGCACCACCAACGATTCGATCGATGCCTGGTTCGCCGGCTACACCCCGAAACTGGTGGGGATCGCGTGGATCGGCTACGACCAGCCGAAAAACCTCGGCAACAAGGAAACCGGCGGCGGGCTGGCCCTGCCGATCTGGATCGGCTACATGCAAAAGGCGCTCAAGGGCGTGCCGAACGAGGAGCGGGCGGTGCCCGAGGGGCTGGTGATGGCGGGCGACGACTATTACTATGTCGAAAATCCGCCCGGCACGGGAGTGCAGAGCCTCGACATCGGCGCGCGCGGCACGCCGGCCGAGGAAAAGGTCAAGGACGCGGTCAAGAACGAACTGTTCTGATCGGGCATGGTGGAACCGGGGTCAGAGCGTGACGCGGGCCCCGCCCTGGGCGCTGGCCAGGTCCGACAGCGCGGCGAACAGTTCGCTGCCGTCGCGCGTGTTGATCCAGGCGCCGTCGACGCGCTTGTAGTGGAAGCCGCCCGACTTGGCCGCCACCCACAGTTCCTGCATCGGCGCCTGGCTGTTGACGATGATCTTGCTGCCGTTGTCGATGAACTCGATCTCCAGCACGTTGCCGCTGCGCTTGCACTCGACATCGATGACATCCTCGTCGTTCAGCCGGTCCATCGCCGCTTCGATCTTGTTCAGGGTCGTTTCGGCCAGGTCCAAAAATTCTTTTTCGCTCATGCTACACTCCAAGGTCTGCCAATCAAACCGTGATTCTAATCGTGAAGTCTTCATCTGCGCTCAATATCGGCATCGCCGCCGTGGTCTTTGGCTTGCTGGCAGGCTGCGGCCAGACCGGTCCGCTGTACCTGCCCAAGCCGCCCGCCAAGCCGGCCGCACCCGCCAACGCAGCCGCCGCTCTGCCGACCACGCCGCCCCCACCCTCTTCTCCCGCTGCCCAATAAACCATGCCGCATTTCTTTCACCTGGACGGCGTCCTGCACGCCGAACGCACCCCCCTGTCCCGCATCGCTGAACAGTTCGGCACGCCGACCTATGTGTATTCAAAAGCGGCGCTGCTGGAGAACTTCGACGCCTTCGCCGACGCCTGCGCCGGGCGCGATGCGCTGGTCTGCTATGCGATGAAAGCCAATTCCAACCTGGCCATCCTCGACCTGCTGGCGCGCCGCGGGGCCGGCTTCGACATCGTCTCCGGCGGCGAACTGCTGCGCGTGATCGCCGCCGGCGGCGATCCGGCCAAGGTGATCTTTTCGGGCGTCGGCAAGACCGTCGACGAAATGCGCCTGGCGCTGTCGCACGATATCCTGTGCTTTAACGTCGAATCGATTCCCGAGCTGCACCGCTTGAACGAGGTGGCCGGCGCCATGGGCAAGCAGGCGCGCGTGTCGCTGCGCGTGAATCCGAACGTGGATGCCAAGACCCATCCGTACATCGCCACCGGCCTGAAAGCGAACAAATTCGGCGTGGCCTTCGACGATGCGCTGGCCACCTACCGCACCGCCGCCGGCCTGCCGCACCTGACCCCGGTCGGGATCGATTGCCACATCGGCTCGCAGCTGCTGGACGACGCGCCCCTGCTCGAAGCGCTCGACAAGCTGATCGAACTGGTCGACGCGCTCGGCGCCGAAGGCATCGTGCTCGACCATCTGGACATGGGTGGCGGCATCGGCATCAACTACGGCGCCGCCGGCGATGCGCCGCCGGTGCCGGTGGGCGACTACCTGGGACGCGTGTTCGCACGCATCGATGCCTGGCGCGCGGCGAACTACGGCGGCGCTCCGATCAAGGTGATTTTCGAGCCGGGCCGCGCCATCGTGGGCGATACCGGCGTGCTGCTGACCCGCGTCGAGTTCCTGAAACCGGGCGCCGAAAAGAATTTTTGCATCGTCGACGCGGCCATGAACGACCTGATGCGCCCGGCTCTGTACCAGGCCTGGATGGATGTGCAGCAAGTGCAGGCGGGCACGCAGCCGGCCGTGAGCTACGACGTGGTCGGCCCCGTGTGCGAGTCGGGCGACTGGCTGGCGCGCGAGCGCGAACTGAGCGTGGCGCAGGGCGCCCTGCTGGCCATCATGCAGGCCGGCGCCTACGGTTTTACGATGTCGTCGAACTACAACACGCGCGGCCGTGCCGCCGAGGTGATGGTCGACGGCGACACGGTGCACCTGGTGCGCCGGCGCGAAGACCCAGCCGAGCTGTTCGCCCTGGAATCGATGCTCAAGTAAGCCTGGACGCGGTGCGCTCAGGCGGGCGCCGCGTCCTGACCGAACAGCGCGGGCAAGCTGGGCGAGTCGATACTGCGCTCGATCCAGCCTTCAAGTTCTGCCTGCGTGGCGTGGTCAATCCGTTGCGCAGCCGGTTGCGGGATGTCGCCGAACCTGATGCGCAACAGGCTTTTGAGCGCATCGCGCAGTGCGATGACTTGCCCTTCGGCCTTACCTTTCGCTACGCCTTCCGCGACCCCTTCCGCGACCCCTTCCGCCTTACCTTGCGCACACCCCTTTTGAAAGCCGAGTTCCTCGAACTCCCGGGCCCAGGTTGCGAGCTTGCCTCCCATGTCAGCACCCTCCTCCACATTCTCAACCATGAACAGTTCCTCTTTGCTGGCTCCGCGTGCCAGCAATGCGTTAATCCACACCTGCACCGAGCGCCGCAGGGTGGCCTGGGGGGCTCCGTTGAACCATGTCGTCAGCGCAGCAAAGACATTTTTTGAGACATCGGGACCGGCTGAAAGTTCAAGCCGAAACAGCAGCGCCAGCAAGCTGGCATTCGCTTCCAGCGCCGTTCTGTCGAGGCGCTGCTGGTCGATCAGCACATAGCGCTGGGACGGCTGGAGCGCCGCCAGCTCGGCGGGCGCTTGCATGAGGAGCCCGGCCAGCTCCATGCTGGCGCTCCAGCGCGGCAAGCCGTTGTAGAACACCAGCGGCAGTACCGGCGGCAACAGCAGGCCCGGCGATAATTCGTGGCCCTTGACCAGATCCTGGTACAGCAAACCGATGTAGGTCTGCATGCGCAAGGCCATCCAGCGGTCCACGCCGGACTGGCATTCCAGCAGGATGTACACGTAAAGAAACTGGTCGCCCAGCCGCACGCGCCAGACGATGTCATCCTCGCGGGCCGACAGGCGTTCGCTCACATACGCCGGATTGACGCGCTCGAAGGCCGACAGCGCAACGTCATCAAGCAGTTTGAAGGAAGTAAAATCCGTGATCAGTTCGCGCACCAGTTCCGGGTGGGCGAACAGCGAACGGTATCCGAGGTCGTGAGGGGCGTGAGGGGTGGGCATGGCGCATTGTAGCGAGCGCCCCTGCCCTGCCTTTGCGCTGCCTCAGGCGCGCGCGGCGGCGGCCTTCTGGCGGCTCCACAACACCCGCAGCCCCAGCAACACCGCGACGATGGCGCCGAAAATCAACGGCTCGGTGAAGTTGTTCTTGCCGGCTTTCATCCACCAGAAATGCAGGATCGCCAGCGGCGCGATCAGGTAGATGAGCCGGTGCAGCCACTGCCAGCGCTTGCCGCCGAGGCGCTTGATCATGCCGTTGGTGCTGGTCACGGCCAGCGGAATGAGCAGCACGAAGGCGATGAAGCCGACCGTGATGAAGGGCCGCTTGATGACGTCCCGGAACATTTCCGCCAGATCGAAAAAATGGTCGAACCAGAGGAAGGTGAGGAAATGCAGGCAGCCGTAGAAAAAAGTAAACAGCCCCGCCATGCGGCGCAGCCTGACCAGCCAGTTCCAGCCCGTCAGGCGCCGCAGCGGCGTGAGCGCCAGGGTGATGCACAGCATGTACAGCACCCAGTCGCCGGTGCCGCGCGTAATGAATTCGAGCGGCTCGACCAGCTGCCCGCTGACAGTCAGGTACACCATGCGCGCCAGCGGCACCAGCGCCAGCGCGAACAGCGCGGCCTTGATGGCAAACAGTTGCCTTGAACCGGGATTGAAGGCCATCGTGCTTAAAAGTTCTTTTTCAGATCGAGTCCGCTGTACAGGGACGCCACGTCGCCATAGCCGTTAAACATCAGCGTCTTGCGCTTTTTCTGGAAGAAACCATCTTCGCCGATGCGGCGCTCGCTGGCCTGCGACCAGCGCGGATGGTCGACCTCGGGATTGACGTTGGAATAAAAGCCGTACTCGGATGGCGCCGACACATTCCACGCGGTGCGCGGCTGGTCCTTGACGAAGCGGATCTTGACGATCGACTTGGCCGACTTGAAGCCGTATTTCCAAGGCACCACCAGGCGCACCGGGGCGCCGTTCTGGTTCGGCAAGGTCTGCCCGTACATGCCGAGGGTCAGCAAGGTCAGCGGATGATTCGCTTCATCAATGCGCAAGCCTTCCACATACGGCCAGTTGAGCACGCGGCTGCTCACGCCCGGCATCTGCGCCTTGTCGGCCAGGGTGACGAATTCGACGTATTTGGCGTTGCCGGTCGGCTCGACTTTCTTGATCAGCTCGGAGAGCGAATAGCCGACCCACGGCATCACCATCGACCAGCCTTCCACGCAGCGCAGCCGGTAGACGCGCTCTTCCAGCGGCGCCAGCTTGAGCAGCGCGTCGAGGTCGAGCGTCATCGGCTTTTTGACTTCGCCTTCGATCGTCACCGTCCAGGGGCGCGTCTTGAGCGTATGCGCGTTCTGGGCCGGATCGGACTTGTCGAGGCCGAATTCGTAGAAGTTGTTGTAGGTCGACGCATCCTTGAACGGGGTCTGCTTGTCGAGCGCGGCGTAGGCGGGATTGAGCTTGCCGACCAGCTTTTGCGCCGGCGCGGCGGCCGCGAACGCTTCGCGGTTGGCCATTTCCCACAAGGCACCGCCGGCGACGGCGCCGGCCGCCATCTGGGCGATGAAACGGCGGCGCGATTCGTAGACCGCCTGCGGCGTGATTTCGGATGAAAACGGCAGGTCGATACCGTTGGGGCTACGTTTGATCAGCATGGGCGTCTTTCGGCAAATCAGATGGTTCAGCTAGGGATGACCTACCTTACACCATCTTGCCGTATTCAGCCCATCACACTTTAGCAATTAAAGTTTGCCATAAGAATGCAAGCCGGACAGGAACATATTCACCCCCAGGAAGGCGAAGGTCGTCACCAAGAGGCCGATCAGGGCCCACCAGGCCGCCACGCGGCCGCGCAGGCCGGTCATGAGACGCATGTGCAGCCAGGCCGCGTAATTGAGCCAGACGATCAGGGCCCAGGTTTCCTTCGGATCCCACGACCAGTAGCCGCCCCAGGCTTCGGCCGCCCACAGGGCGCCCAGGATGGTGGCGACCGTGAAGAAGGCGAAACCGACCGAGATCGCCTTGTACATGATGTCGTCCAGCACTTCCAGCGCCGGCAGGCGGTCCGCCAGGTAGCCGTGCGACTTGATCAGGTAAGCCGAACCGACCATGGCCGCCAGCGCAAAGGTGCCGTAGCCGATGAAGTTGGCCGGCACGTGGATTTTCATCCACCAGCTTTGCAGGGCCGGCACCAGCGGCTGGATGTCGGCGGCATCGCGCGAGCCGGCGTACCACAGCAGGAAGCCGACCGCGGCACCGATGATCAGCATCACGAAGGCGCCCAGCTGGCGCGTGGCGTAATGTTGTTCGTAGTACAGATAGAACATGGCCGTGATCATCGAAAACAGGATGAACACTTCATACAGGTTCGAAACCGGAATATGGCCGACGTCGGCCCCGATCAGGTACGACTCGTACCAGCGCACCATCATCCCGGTCCAGCCGAGCACCACGGCAGCCCAGCACAGCTTGGAGCCGACCGAGGAACCGTAGTTCGAACGGCTGAGCAGCCCGACCCAGTAGAACACGGTGGAAAACAGGAATAGCGCGCTCATCCACAAGATCGCGGACTGGCTCGACAGCATGTATTTCAGGAAGAAATTCTTGTTCGCCGCCTCAAGGTTGCCGCCGTACAAGCCAATGGCCGCGAAGGCCAGCAGGGCCACCACGGGAATGAGCCAGCGTACCGGTTTCCAGTGCCAGCCGAGGGCGGCAAAGGTGGGCGCGGTCAGCACCAGGATCACCTTTTCGTAGATATCCATATAGGCGCCGTAGCGGTTCAGCGCGAACAGGGCCGCGCCCATCAGCACGGCGGCGAAGGCCCAGTCGAACAGGTCGAGACGCTTGAAATAGCCGGGGGCCTGCCGGTAGGTCTGCGATTGCGATGCTTGTGCTGCTTGTGCTGCTTGGGATGCTTCCATCTTGTTCTCCAGTACTGCTGACACTGTCGGTACAGCTTACGCCAACTGCGGCAGCTTGGCTTTCAGATCGTTAAATTCATGCTCGAAATCAAGCGTCTTGCGTTGCGTGCTCATGGCCATCAGCGCGTGCGCCGGGCCGCCATCGTCGCCGTCGCGCACCCAGACCCACAGGCGCCGCTCGCGGATGTAGAACATGGCGAACACGCCCAGCACCAGGAACACGCAGCCGAGATAGACCACGGCCTTGCCCGGCGAGCGCGTCACCTGCAGCACCGACGCCTTGACCTCGACGAATTCGTCGAGCTGCAGATACACCGGGGCGCCGTAGAAGAAGCTGTCGGACAGGGCATTGGTGGCCAGTTGCAGGAAGCGCGCATGGGTGTCGTCGCCGGCCATCTGGGGCAGGCCATCCTTGTCGCGCGCGGCCTGCCACAATTCCCACAGGGTGCCGTTGAGAATCTTCATGAAGATATCGGCGGCCTTTTCCTGCTCGGCGGCAGGAATTTTTTCCAGGAAGCGCGACACCGCCACGTAACCGCCCTGCTTGCCGTCGCCGGCGAAGATGGACAGGCTCTTCGAGGACGAATCCTGCAGCTGGCGCGCCAAGGTGGCCGCCGGGGTGTTGCTGGTGGCCGGCATGGCGCGGCGCGCGTAGCGTTCGGCGGCCAGCTCGCGCAGGGCCGGATCGGCCAGCGCCGCGCGCAGGCGCATCCATTCCTTGACCGTGTGCGCTTCGTCGGACGGAATGCGCAGGTAGCTGAACGGATCGTTGGGCGAGGCGCGCACGCCGGCCAGGAACACTTCGGCGCCGTCGACCGTCACCGGCTGCATGTAGTTCTGGTATTCGCGCGCCTGGCCGGTCTTGTCGCGCAGCTTGTACTGCACGCTCGGGCCGACGTTCTTCAAGTCCTTGTTATTGGCATTCTTGCCGGCCGAACCCGAAAACTTCGACAGCGTCGCGGCGAACTCCTCGTTCAGGCTCTGGCCCTTGGTGACCGCGCGCACATCCTGGTTGCCGGCCGTGTTTTCGACGTTGAACGGGCGGAAACCGCTCCACTCGACCGTGTATTGCTCGCCGCCGCGCGCCAGCGGCGTGGACGTGTTCACTTCGCCATCCATGGCGAAGGAAGCCTTGTCGGTGCCGCTCATCGGGTAGGCCAGCATCTTGAGCTTGCTGCCGCCATCTTCGAAGCTCGACTGGTACACCGCCACGCCCTTGTAGATCAGCGGTTCGTTGACCTTGATCGTGGCCGGAAAGGTCTTGCCGGTTTCGTGGTCGCGGATCATGACTTCGCTGGCGAACAGCTTGGGCATGCCGGTCGAATAAAAATCGATGATGAAGCGCTTGAGCTCGATTGTGAACGGCAGCGGCTGCAGCAGCGAGCCGTCCGGCCGCGCAATGATGGCGATATCGCTCGACTGGCCTTCGGGGATGAGGGTATTGCCGCGGTAAGTTGGGTTGCTCAAGCTCAGGCGGTTCTCGGCGGGAATCTGGGAAATCAGGCCGCCGCCCACGAAGGGTTTCTTGCCCAGGAACCATTCCTGGAACTGGATAGGAATGTCCGAATCGAGCATGCCGCCGACCAGGATGATGATGATCGAGCTGTGCGCGAAGATATAGCCGAACTTGTTGGCCGCGCCCTTCTTGGCCGCGACCAGGGTGCCGTTCTCCTTTTCCACGATCTTGGCCGCGTAGCCGGCGTCGACCAGGCGCGCGGCGCTCTGGCGGGCAAGCTCGGCACGCGAGAGCGGCGCGCTCCACTCGGCCTTGTGGTGGAAGTTGCGCAGCGAGGTTTCGCGCACGTTTTCGCGCCAGCTGCGCATGTCCTTGATCATTTTCGGCGCGTTGCGCACAATGCACAGCGAGGTCGAGATGATCAGGAATACCAGGATCAGCAGGAACCACCAGGCCGAATACACCGCGTACAGGCCGAGCTTGTTGAATACATCGAACCAGAACGGACCGAACTGGTTGACGTAATTGGGCATGGGCTGGTTTTGCGTCAGGACCGTGCCGATCATCGAGGCAATCGCGATGATGGTGAGCATGCTGATGGCAAAGCGCATCGACGAGACCAGCTCGACTGCCTCGTCCAGGATGGGGCGGCGCGTGTTCAGAACTATTCCGGTGGTGCTCATTCTCTACAGATCCCTATGTGCAGGCACGACATAACCCGCGAGGATACCAACAAAAAGGGCAGCCCGCTTGCGCGCCGCCGCCCTCTGATTTCTCTGGCAGGTCCGCGCCTGGCGGCGCGCTGCCGGTACCGCTTACTTCAAGCCGGCGATGTAATCGGCGACGGCTTCCATTTCCTTGGTCGACATGCGCTGCGCCAGGGTGGTCATCTGGACGCTGTTTTCGCGCTTGCCTTCCTTGAATGCTTGCAACTGCGAAACCGTGTAGGTCTGGTGCTGGCCAGCCAGGCGCGGGAATTGCGCCGGGATGCCGTTGCCGTTGGCGCCGTGGCAGCTGGCGCAGGCGGCCACGCCGGTGGCAGGAATGCCGCCGCGATAGATTTGCTTGCCCAGCAGGACAGTGTCCTTGTTCTTGGCAGCGCCCGGTTTTGGTTTCTGGACCGCGAGGTAAGCTGCGATGTTTTTCTTTTCGTCTTCCGACAGCATCTTGGCGTACATGGTCATCACGGCCTGCTTGCGCTTGGGCGTGGTGAAATCGATCAATTGCTTGTGGGTATAAGCGTCGAACTGGGCAGCCAGCTTGGGATTGTCGGCGATGGTCGAATTGCCGGCCGCACCATGGCAGGAGACGCAGGCGGGCAAGCCGCGCGCGGCATCGCCGTTGTCGTACAGGGTCGCGCCTTTGGCGGCGTCGGCCTTGGCTGGGGCGGGTGCATGCTCGGCAGCGGACACGAGGCCCGATACGGCAAAGGTAGCCACCAGCAAGGATTTCACAAACGCCGCTCCGGCGGCCGGTAAAAACGCACGATTCATTCAAACACCCTGAGACAAGTCGAAAATTGGTTTTGTTGAGAAATTCCGGCTCAAACCTGCGCCGGAAATTCGGTTCTAATGTAGTGCAAACGATCTTGTGTGCTCGCCATGGCTTTTGCGTGACAACAATTCGTAACCCCTTATTGTACAATAGCTTTCTCGCGTTATCGCCCCTCTTGTTGCATTTTCTGCCCATCCCATGTCCAAACTCTGGCAAGCCCGTTTCTTCACGACCGTCAACCAACTGCGCGATCTGCCCAATACGCAGGCACCGGAAATCGCCTTCGCCGGGCGTTCCAACGCAGGGAAGTCGACCGCCATTAACATTCTGACAAATCAGAAAGGCCTCGCGTTCGCGTCCAAAACGCCGGGCCGCACCCAGCACATTAATTATTTTTCGATCGGTGGCGCGCACGTCGGCCAACACCGCAAGGATGCCACCATCGTCGAGGAAATCGAGGCGCTGCTGGTCGACTTGCCCGGCTACGGCTACGCCGAAGTGTCCGGTTCGGCCAAGCTGCACTGGCAAAAGCTGCTGGGCGACTACGTCCAGCGCCGCGACCAGCTCGCCGCACTGGTACTGATCATGGATTCGCGCCGTCCGTTCACCGAACTGGACGTGCAGATGCTCGAATGGTTCGCCCCGACCGGCAAGCCGATCCACTGCATCCTGACCAAGGCCGACAAGCTCAACCGCAATGAATCGACGAATGCCCTGCGCCAGGCGCGCATGATGCTCGAAAGCTATGTCGACGAAGATGGCGAAGGCTTCCCGTTCACGGTGCAGCTGTTCTCGGCGCTCAAGCGCGTCGGCATCGAGGAAGCCAACGACAAGATCATCGACCTGCTGGGGCTGACGCCGATCGAGACCGATCCCGACACGCCGCTGGTCGATCCGGTCGACAGCGACGACTAAGTGTGTTGATTACCTGATTTTTTGTTCACTCGGAAAACAACGATGTCCACCATTCCAGTGCAGTTCCCCGCCACGCGCATGCGCCGCATGCGGCGCGACCCGTTTTCGCGCGCCATGGTGCGCGAAAACACGATCACCTCGTCCGACCTGATTTATCCGGTCTTCATCGTCGATGGCGTCAACCAGCGCCAGCCGATCTCGGCGATGCCGGGCATCGAGCGTCTCTCGGTCGACCTGCTGCTGCAGGTGGCCGAGGAATGCGTCAGCCTCGGCATTCCGGTGCTGGCCCTGTTTCCCTCGATCGATGCATCCCTGAAAACCGCCGACGGAATCGAAGCAATCAATCCGGACGGCCTGATTCCGCGCGCCGTGCGTGCCCTGAAGGCGCGCTTTCCGGAACTGGGCGTGCTGACCGACATCGCGCTCGACCCGTACACCAGCCACGGCCAGGATGGCCTGATCGACGATAACGGCTACGTGCTCAACGACGAAACCACCACCATGCTGATCCGCCAGGCCCTGTGCCACGCGCAGGCCGGAGTGGACGTGGTGGCGCCGTCGGACATGATGGACGGGCGCATCGGCGCGCTGCGCCAGGCGTTCGAGGAACAGGGTTACATCCACACCCGCATCATGGCGTATTCGGCCAAGTACGCGTCGGCCTTTTACGGTCCGTTCCGCGAGGCGGTCAGTTCGGCGGCCTCGCTGGGCAAGAGCGACAAGTTTACCTACCAGATGGACCCGGCCAACGGCGACGAAGCGCTGCGCGAAGTGGCGCTCGACATCGCCGAGGGCGCCGACATGGTCATGGTCAAGCCGGGCATGCCGTATCTGGACATCGTGCGCCGCGTGAAGGAAGAGTTTCGCGTGCCCACCTTTGCCTACCAGGTCAGCGGCGAGTACGCGATGATCAAGGCGGCCGTGCAGAACGGCTGGCTGGACCATGACAAGGTGATGATGGAAGCGATGATGGCGTTCAAGCGCGCCGGCGCCGATGGCGTGCTGACGTATTTCGCGCTCGATATTGCGCGTTTGCTCAAGGCGAAAGCTTAAGCTTTTCTCGCGCTACGTCGTTCCCGCGCAGGCGGGAACCCAAGTTCGTACCGTCCCCCTAGCTGCACAAGCAACTTGGGTTCCCGCCGAGTGCCGCCTTGGCGCGGGAACGACGGAGTTAGCGTCCGCGCCGCGTTTCCGGGAACATTTCCTTGTACAGGAAATCGCTCAGCTCCGCCGTATCTTCCACCCGCGCGCTCATCTTGACCACGCGCTGCAATCGGTGCGAATCCCACTCGAAATCGCCGGTCTTTTCCTTACGGATAATCTCGATCATCTTCTTGATCACGGCCGTCTCGATATCCTTCTCGTTGCCCAGCTCGACCGTGACTTCCTGCAGCCAGCGCCGCTTGAAGCTCGGGTTCCAGCCGCGGAACTTGACGGTGGCGCTCATCGAATTTTTCTTCACCTCGAACACGCCGCCCGTGTCGTTGCGGTCGTCGCCCTGGCTGCGGCCATTGGCGGCCGCGATATTCGCCTTGGCGATGCGCATGCCGCGCTCGGCCGCGCTTTCCTCGGCCGGCTCGCTCTCGGTCTGCCCGCGCGCGCGCCGCCGCGCTTCGATGGCGGCCGCCATGTCGGTCTCGGGCGCCACCGCGGTCGGGCGCACCGGCTTGGGCGGCTCGGGAACATCGACTTCCTTGGCCGGCTTTTCATTGGGGATGGTAATGGTGTTCGGCAAGCGCCGCACCTTGGCCACGGTCGGCTTGTCGGGCCGGGCCTGGGTGGTCGGCTTGGGCGTGACTTTCGGCTGCTCCCTGGGCTGCGGCTTGGACTGCGGCACCGGCATGACGTACACCATGTCCGCGCCAGAAGGCGGCGGCGGCGCCTTTTTCTCGTCCTGGGGCTTGAACACCCACAGCAGCACCAGCAGCACGTGCAACAGCACCGTGACGGCGATCCCGACCGAATTGAAGCGCTTGATCTCGTAACTGGGCACCGCGTAACCGGGCAAGGGCTGACCGCAATGCTCGCAGTAGCCGGTGTTCTCGGTCGAATGGTGGGAATGGTCACGCAAAATAGAAACAACTTTCCAGGGACGGCGTCAACGAAATGCGGCACAGGTGCCGAAGTCTATACGTTTTGTGGTTTTTGCGCACTGGCAAGCACACCTTGTGCAGCTTACAAGATGAGTGTCTTGATGGTTGTTACTATATGTATCAATGCTGCAACAATCGGGCAGCGGAAGGCCGTCAGGTGGTGGCGCGTTCGGCGGCCGCCAGGACCCGTGGACGCAGCGGGCGCCGCGCGTTGGCGCGCTCTTCCAGCTGGCCGAACAGTTCGCGCACGCAGCGTTCGGCGTCGAGCACGTGGCGCGAGTGCATCCGGGGCCGTGGCAGGGCGTGGGTATAGTAATGGGGGCCTTCGACCAGGTAGCCGAGCGCCCACAGGTTGCCGACCGGGCGCGCCGCGCTGTCGAGCGGATGGTTGGCCTGGTCGATGTCGACCCCGCCCGGGTGGAAGGTGCCGTTGTAAAAGGGCCGGATGGTGCCGCGCTTGAGCAGGTTGCGGATCAGCGCACTTTCGTCGGTCTCGGGCGAGAAGACGTCGAGCCGGGCCACGATCAGCGCATCGACGTGCTGGATCGCCGCGCCGGAGGCGAAGCGCGTGTGCAGGGCGAACTGGGAAAGGTCTTCGTCGATGCGGATGGCCGCGTTGGGGCCGGCCGCCACGCTCAGCACGCCGGCTTCGATCAGCGCCAGCAATTGCTCGTTGCGATGGCTGGGCGGGCCGAAGGTGACGCGGTTGATGGCCGGGTTATACACACTGAGGAACTTGCGGTGCGATGAAGCGGTCAGGCCGCCATGCTCGATCATGTCCTGCAGCACGGTGCGGGCGTCGCGCAGCACGTCGGCCGCGGCCTTGACCGGGCTGCCCTGGTTGCCGCGCCGCGCTTCCGACAGGTCGTCGGCGATCACGCAGGTGAAAAAGGTCGAAAAATCGTCGGCGTTGGCAAAACTGCGTCCCTGCAGGGGAAACAGCATGCCCTCGAGCGCGGCGCGCTCCTCGGCGCCAAGCTCGTACGCCGCGCCCTCGGGCACGGGACGCCCCAGCGCGCTGCGCCAGGCGCAGCCCATTTCCTGCATCAGCAGCGGCAGCAGTTCGCGGTCGAAGTCGAGCTGGGGGCTGCCGCGCTCGCGCTGGGCTTGCTGGCGCAGGGTGCGCACCGCGTCGCGCGTGAAAAAGCGCGCCTGGTGGCGCCCATTCAAGCCTTTCTGGTTGACGCCGCGCGCCGCCGCCGGCAGGCATTTGCGCGAAAACAGCATCAGCGCCGGCTCGCGTCCCGAGCGGACGTAGCGCAGGCCGCTGCCGGCCGGCTCGAAGCGCCCGCCCCGGCCCACCGTCAGCTGCGAAACCACATCGTGCGCCGTCAGGCCCAGCCCTTCGATGGCGACCCGGGCGTCGCTGGCGATGCCGACCAGCTTGTCGAGCGGATACACGTGGCGGATGAAGGCCAGCTTGCCGTTGTAGCGCGCGTGGTCCTGGGCAAACTTGTGGCACCAGGCTTCCTCGTCGGTCAGGTTATTGCGGCTGTGGCCGGTGGTCAGGAAGACAAAATCGCTGCTGACCGAAAAGCCGCTGTCGAGTTCCACCATGAAGCTGCCGTCCGGCATCTGGAACATGTCGATGGCGCGGTGCCGCAGGTGGGTCAGCGTCACCGTCGGCGGCAGGGCCGCGCGGATGGTGTCGTAGGCCCAGATCAGGTAGCGCCCCAGCAGCTGGCGCGGCAGGTAGTCGGACTCGGTGATGGCGGTGCCGCCCTCTTCCCCCGGCACCACCTGCACGAACTGCTCGCCGAAGCGGCGGTAGCCTTCGTCGCGCGCCCATTCGGTCAGCGAGGGCGTGGCGCAGACCGGGGCCAGTTCGACCGCCTCGCGGAAGGGGAAAATGGTGACCTGGCTGGCCACGGTATTGATCAGGAGGTGCTGCGGCTGGTTCGGCGAGTGCACCCCGGGCCCGCACTCGCCCGGCTCGATCAGATTGACTTGCAGCGGCGTGTTGTGCGCGCGCGCAAACGCGGCGATGCGTTCGAGAATGGACAGGCCGCGCGGGCCCATGCCGATGAGGGTGACGCTGTAACGTTTCATGGTGGCCGCCTGTCAATGAAATGCAGGTTCCATGGTGGCAGGCGGTCGAAAGATCGTGTTGTTTCCAGTCAATTAAATCCCGCCCGGAAATATCAATGCGCCTTTTCCAGGGTGGCCAGCTGGGCATCGGTCATCGGTCCGCTGCCGCTGTACTTGTCGAGGAACAGGTAGATCACGGGGGTGATGTAGAGCGTGATGACTTGCGAAAACAGCAAGCCGCCGACCACGGCCAGTCCGAGCGGCTGGCGCAGTTCGGCGCCGGCGCCCAGGCCGAGCGCGATCGGCAGCGCGCCCATCAGCGCGGCCAGGGTGGTCATGAGGATCGGGCGCAGGCGCAGGATGCAGGCTTCGCGGATCGCCTCGGCCGGACTCAAGCCCTCGTTGCGCTGGGCGTGCAGGGCGAAGTCGATCATCATGATGGCGTTTTTCTTGACGATCCCGATCAGCATCAGAATACCGATAATGGCGATCATGGTCAGGTCCAGCCCGAAGATGCGCAAGGTCAGCAGCGCGCCGACGGCGGCCGAGGGCAAGCCGGCCAGGATGGTCAGCGGGTGGATGAAGCTCTCGTACAGCACGCCCAGCAGCACGTAGATGACGCCGAGCGCGGCCACGATCAGGATGATCTGGCTCGACTGCGAATCCTGGAACACGGCCGCGTCGCCGCCGTATTTGGTGATGACCGAGGCCGGCAGTTTCATGTCCACGCCCATCTTGTCGATCTTGCCAGTGGCCACGCCCAGCGGCACGTCGGCGCCCAGGTTGAACGACAGGGTGATCGCCTGCAGCTGGCCCTGGTGATTGACCGAGGTCGGCCCCACGGTGCGCTCGACCGTCGCAAAACTCGACAACTGCACCAGCTGGCCGCCCTTGCTGCGCACCGAGACGCGCCCCACGGCGTCTTCCGACTGGCGGTCGGCCAGTTCGGCTTCCAGGATCACGTTGTAGCTGGCGGCGGCCGAATAGATGGTCGAGACCTGGCGCTCGCCGAAGGCCGCGTACAGGGCGGTGCGCACGTCGGCGATCTGCACTCCCATGGCGTTGGCCTTGTCGCGGTCGATCTTCAGGGTCGCTTGCAGGCCGCGGTTCTGGGAATCGCTGGTGACGTCACGGAAGCTTGGGTCGGCGCGCATGCGCTCCAGGTATTTGTTGGCCCAGTCGCCCAGCGCGTCGGAACTGACGCTTTGCAGCGTGTACTGGTAGCGGCTCTTGCTGGGCCGTCCGCCCAGCTGCAGGTTCTGGATCGGCGAGAGGAACACCGACACGCCCGCCACCTGGCGCGTGGCCTTGCGCAAACGCTCGACCACCTGCGGCATTTTCACGCGCTGGTCGCGCGGTTTCAGGGCGATGAAGCCGCGTCCGGTGTTGCCGCCGCCGGTGAAGGACGTCACATCCTGCACGCTCGGGTCGGCACGGATCACGGCCACCACTTTTTCCTGCAGGATCAGCATGGCGTCGGTCGAGGTATCCTCGGCCGCTTCGATGGTCATGCGCAGCTGGCCCAGGTCTTCCTCGGGGAAAAAGCCCTTGGGAATGGTGGTGTACAGGATGATCGTCAAAACGAACGTGCCGACGGCGACCGCCAGCACGATGAAGCGGTGCGCCAGCGCCAGGTCGAGCGAGCGCGCGTAACCATCGCGCACGCGCGCAAAGCCCGCCTCGAAGTGGCGTCCGATAAAGCTCTTCTCGCCGCCCTCTTGCTCCGAATGGGCCGGCAGCAGGCGGCTGGCCAGCATCGGCACCAAGGTCAACGACACCAGCGCCGACACCAGCACCGACAGCCCGACCACCACCGCGAATTCGTGGAACAGCAGGCCGATCACGCCCGGCATGAAGAAGATCGGGATGAACACGGCCACCAGCGAAATCGAAATCGAGACGATGGTAAAGCCCATTTCGCGCGACCCGACCAAGGCGGCCTCGACCGGCTTCTTGCCCATTTCGATGTGGCGCACGATGTTTTCCAGCACCACGATGGCGTCGTCGACCACCAGGCCGACGGCCAGGGTGATGCCGAGCAGGGACACGTTGTCGAGGCTGTAGCCGAAGGCGTACAGCAGCGACAAGGCGCCCAGCAGGGAAATCGGCATGGTGACGGCCGGAATGAAAGTGGCGGCGGCGCGGTGCAGGAACAGGAAGATCACCAGCACCACCAGCGCCACGGTGCCGGCCAGGGTCAGGTTGACGTCGTGGATGGCTTCGCGGATCGACACCGAACGGTCGTTGACCAGCGTGATCTTGATCGAGGCGGGCAACTGGGCCTGGAAGCGCGGCAGCAGCTGGCGCACGGCGTCGACCACCTGCACCGTGTTGGCGTTGGGCTGGCGCTGCACCAGCAGCACGATCGAGCGCTCGCCGTTGTAGCTGCCGGCCGCTTTCACCGACTGGTAACTGTCTTCGACCGAAGCCACGTCTTTCAGGCGCACCGGCTCGCCATTGCGGGTGGCCACGATCAGGTCGGAAAACGCGGCCGCGTTCATCAGCTGGGCATTGCCCTGGATGGTCATGGTCTGGCTCGGGCCGTCAAGCACGCCGAGCGGCGCATTCGAGTTGGCGGCGCGCAGCGCCAGCGCCAGCTCGTCCATCGACAGGTTGCGCGCGTTCATCAGGTCGGCCTTGGCGCGCACCCGCACCGCGAAGCGCTTCTGGCCGTTGACCGTCACCTGGGCCACGCCGGGCAGGGTCGACAGGCTGGGGGCGACCAGGTTTTCGGCGTAGTCGTTCAGTTCCGACAGGTTCATCGAGGGCGAGGTCATGGCCATGAACAGCACCGGCGCGTCGGCCGGGTTGACCTTGCGGTAGGACGGCAGTTCCGTCATCTCTTGCGGCAACTGGCGCTGGGCGCCCAGCAGCGCGGCCTGGACGTCGATGGCGGCCACGTTGACATCGATGCTGGGGTCGAATTCCAGGGTCAGCGAAGTCTGGCCCTGGGTGCTGGTGGAGGTGATGAGGTTGATGCCGGCGATGGTCGAAAACTGCTTTTCGAGCGGCAGCGCGACCGACGAGGCCATGGTTTCCGGGCTGGCGCCGGACAGGTTGGCCTGGACGTTGATGACCGGGGTGTTATAGCTGGGCAGCGCGGCGACCGGAATGGCCATGTACGACAGCACGCCCACCAGGATCATGCTCAGCGAAAGCAGCACCACCATGACGGGGCGCCGGATACACAGTTCGGACAGATTCATTGTGCCGCCACCGCGCTCTTGCCGGCGCGTGCCGGATTGGCGGCCTCGGCCAGCTTGACCTTGCCTCCCGGACGCAGATTCTGCTTGCCCTCGGTGATGACCTTTTCATCGCCGTTCAAGCCCGAGACGGCCGCGTTCACGCCGAAGGCGTGCAGGCGCGTCACCGGCACCTGTTTCGCGCTTTGATCGGCATCGACCACGTACACGAAGGTGCCGCGGCTGTTGCTGATGATGGCCGCCTGCGGGATCACCACCGCGTTCCTGATGGTCTGCACCGTCACGCGCGCGGTGACGTACTGGCCCGGCCACAGGCTGGTGGCCTTGTTGTCGAACAGGGCCTTGACCTTGATCGAGCCGGCCAGCGGATCGACCGTATTGTCGATGAAGCTGAGCTTGCCGCTGGCCGCCTTGGCGCCAGCCGTGCCGAGCGCCTCGACCGTGACCGCGCCGCTCTTTTGCGCGGCCAGCAGCTCGCCCAGCGCCGCTTCCGGCACGCTGAACGCGATGTTGATGGGGTCGAGCTGGGTGATGGTGGTCAGCGAGGTCGACAACTGCACCAGGCTGCCCGGGAACACATTGATGGCCCCGACCCGGCCCGCCATCGGCGCGCGGATGGCGCTGTAGCTGGCGTTGACCTGCTCGGCCTGGAGCGCGGCCTGGCCGGCGCCGACCAGCGCGCGCGCCGAGTCCCGCTGGCTCTTGAGGGTGTCGACGGCGCTCTGGGCGATGAATTTTTGCGCGAACAATTCCTCGCTGCGCTTGTACTGGCGCTCCAGGTCGGCGAAGGTGGCGGCGTCGCGCGCCATCTGGGCGCGCGCCTTGTCGATATTGGCGCGCTCGCTGCGGTCGTCGAGCGAGAACATCAATTCCCCGGCCTTGACGAACTGGCCTTCCTTGATATGCACCTTGCGGATCGTGCTGGTCGTTTGCGGATGCAGGTCGACCGTGCTGACCGGCGTCACGCTGGCATTGGCCTGCAGCACCACCGGCACGTCCTGGCGCTGCGGCGCCACCACGTTGACGATGGCCGGCGGCTGGGCGCCGCCCTTGCCGTTCTTCTCGCCCGCGGCAGGGGTCCCGGCCTGCTGCTCGCCCGGAGCGGCGCTCTCCCCGCCCCGGCCCAGATACCATGCGCCGGCGCCGATGAGGACGGCGAGGCCGACGATGATGACGATGCTCTTCTTTTTCATGCGTGTCCCTGGTCGCCACTGCGGGCGGCTTTTTATGATCGGTTCAGTTCAATGGTAAGCGATGACGGTGCCGGCGGGCGCAGCTATTTGCCGGCGTAATACTCCGGCAGGACCAGGGTGACCTCCAGGCCGCCCTCCGGATGGTTGACCAGCGCGATGCTGCCGCCGTGCTGCTCGGCGATATTGCGGGCGATCGTCAGGCCCAGCCCGGTACCGCCGGATTCGCGCGAACGCGATGTTTCGACGCGGTAGAACGGCTCGAACACGCGCGCCAGTTCGCCCGGGGCGATGCCGGGGCCATTGTCGCGCACGCGGATGCGCGCCGCGCCGGCGCCCGCCTCCACCGTGACAAAGGCGCGCTGGCCGTACTTGACGGCGTTGTCGATCAGGTTGACCAGGCAGCGCCGCAGCGCCATCGGGCGTCCCAGCAGGGCCATGCCGGCGTGGCCGTGGACGGCTACCTGCTGGCCGGCGTCGGTGGCGTCGCAAGTCACGCTGTCGAGCAGCGAATCGAGGTCGAGCGCCTGCATCGCTTCAGTGGTGTCGGTGCTGCGCGCCAGATCGAGGCCTTCGCGCACCATTTCCTGCATGGCCGACAAATCGCCCACGAGGCGGTCGCGCAGTTCGCCGTCGCCGACTTTTTCGAGGCGCAGGCGCATCCGTGTCAAGGGCGTTTGCAGGTCGTGGGTGATGGCCGCCAGCATCTGGGTGCGCTGGAAAATGTACTGGCGTATGCGCGCCTGCATGGCGTTGAACGCCGCGCTGGCCTGGCGGATCTCGCTCGCGCCCGAAAGTTGCAGCGGCGGATGGTTGATGTCGTTGCCCAGGTCCTTGGCGGCCTGCGCCAGCTGCTTGAGCGGACGCGTGGTCATGCGCGCGACCAGGTAGGCGAGGAAGGCGATGCTGACCAGGAACATGCCGATGATCATGCGGTAATCGGTCTCGTGCGCGATGACCGAGGGCGGCGGCGGCAGCACCAGCAAGCGCAGCAGTTCGCCATCGCGCAGGCGCACGTTGATGCTCTCGCACACGCCCTTCCATTGCGACTCGGTCGGCCCGAACATGCTGTTCTGGATGCGCGGCACGTCGCAGGCGGCGGGCCGGGCCGCGATGGTGGCCAGCTTGTACTGCGGCCCCATGCGCACCGCCAGCGCCGCCGTGAAGGGCGATGGGGCCGGCTTGACCGGCAGCTCGTCGCTGATGACGACCAATTGGATGCCGGGGCGGTTGGCCGCCGACAGATAGGCCAGGCGGGCCGAGGCGGGCACGGTTTCGGTGGCGGTGATCAGTTGTTCGGCGCGGTCCATGGCGTGCTGGTCGCGGAAGGCTTCGATCACGCGCTGGCGTTCGTTTTCGGCCAGCAGCTGGGTCAGCACGGCCGTGATGACGACGCCGAGCAGCAGCGTGAGGAACACGCGCCCGGTCATCGAACCGAAGAAGGCCTTCACGTGCCGGGCTCCACCGTCACCTGGCCGGCCAGCACGTAGCCGCCGTTGCGCACCGTCTTGATGATCTGCGGCAGGCGCGCATCCTCGCCGAGCTTCTGGCGCAGGCGGCTGATCTGGATGTCGATCGAGCGGTCGAAAGGATCGGCGTCGCGGCCCTGGGTCAGGTTGAGCAGCTGGTCGCGGTTGAGCACGCGGTTGGGATGCTCGAGGAACACGCGCAGCAGGCGGAATTCGGCGCCGGAGAGCATGATGACGATGCCCTCGGGATTGAGCAGGTGGCGCGCGGTCAGGTCCAGGGTCCAGCCGGCAAAGCGCATCTGCTGGGCATTGTCGGACGGCGCGTTGGACGGCATGGCGTGGCTGCGGCGCAGCACGCTGCGGATGCGCGCCAGCAGCTCGCGCGGCTCGAACGGCTTGGGCAGGTAATCGTCGGCGCCCATTTCCAGGCCCAGGATGCGGTCGAGCGGCTCGTTGCGGGCGGTGAGCATGATGACCGGCAGGGTCGACGTGGCGCGCAGCTTGCGGCACAGGGTCAGGCCGTCGTCGCCGGGCAGGTTCAGGTCGAGCACGATCAGGTCGGGACGCGCTTCGTCGAGCGTCTTCCACATGGCCGTGCCGTCGGCCGCGGCCAGGGCGCGGTAGCCGTTCGATTCGAGGTAATCGGCCAGCAGCGAACGGATGTCGCGGTCGTCGTCAACGATGAGAATGGTAGAAGGAGTATCCATGTCCGCAATTATCACCACTTAGCGAGGGCCCGGATAGCGGTTTTGTATCGTCATGTATATTGCCATGGCGCCGATACATATTGATACAAACTCTTTGGCAGCGGACACGGCTTGGAAACATGCCGGGAACATGATGCAGATGCACCCCGCACCATTCATCCAAAAGGAAACGCCATGAACGTACTCAATACCGTCCGCAAAAGCCTCGTGATCAGTCTTGCCGTGCTGGGCATGGGCGGCGCCGCCGTTGCCGTACACGCACAGGAGAGCGTCAACCCGAAAGCGACCAGCGTGGAAGCCCACCGCGGTCACCACGGCGACCATGGCAACCGGGCCGCGCACATGGCCGCGCGCCAGGCGCGCCTGCACGACCAGCTCAAGCTTACTGCGGCACAGGAACCGGCCTGGGCGGCGTTCATCGCCGCCAGCAAACCGGGCCAGCGCCCCGCTCGTGGCGAACGCGGCCAGTGGGCCAGCCTGACGGCGCCGGAGCGCATGGAAAAGCAGCTGGAAATGGCCAAGCAGCATGTCGCGGCCATGGAAACCCGGCTGGCTGCCTTGAACACCTTCTATTCGACACTAACGCCGGAGCAAAAGAAAGTTTTTGACGAGCAAAGCATGCGGCGCGGACATCACGGCAAGCACAAACGCCAGGCCTGAGCGGCGTTTTAGTCCGTCCATTCCCTGCGCGGAACGGGGCCGGTGCCCCTCCCCGCCGGCCCGGCGCGGAGGGGTTTTATCCGTTGCAACGTTGTACTTACACCTCACTTGTTGCGCGCTGCACCAAATAAAGCGGTGCGGGCATTCCTGCAAAGTGTAACGTGGTGTATCCTCAAGAAAATCTATCCGCGCGGCAATTCCAAACCATTTTCCGGCTGCGGTATCAAACCATATTCCGGGGGCAGCATGAGCACAATGGTGTACGACAAGACCGACAAGGGTCGAGAGGAAATTTCCACACGCAAGAATCAACTGTCGTCGCGCTTGCGCACGATCCTGGTGATGATCGACGGGCGTCATTCGCTCGAGGACTTGCTGCGCAATTTCGCCGGCGTGGGCGTGACTGCGGACAGCGTCAAGGAATTACTGCAAGAAGGCTACATTTTCCTGGCCAGCGGTGAAGAGCCGGCGGCGGCGGCAGCGCCCAAGTTGCCGGCATCGGCGCGTGCGCGCCAAGTGGCGCGGCGCGTGGCCGGGGCCGAGGGCGCCCACCATGACTACCTGCACGACGACGGCGCAGCGCCGCTGCCCGCGGTTGCCAGCGCCGACGCCCCGTCCGCGCAAGCGCTGGCCGAGAGCCAGCTCGATGACGCCACGCGCTTTCGCCATCTGTACGACTTCTATAACCAGACCATCAAGAGCACGATCGGGCTGCGCGGCATCATGCTGCAGCTCAAGGTGGAAAAGTGCAACAACGTCGACGACTTCCGCGCACTGCGCCTGCAGTACCTGGAAGCGGTGCTCAAGGCCAAGGGCAGCGAAATGGCGCGCAGCCTGCGCGGCCGCCTCGACGAGCTGCTGGGCGGCAAGCCGGTGCACGACGACTTCACCCTCCCGGACAATTAAGTTCCTGCGGCCCGGAGCGGCCGCAGGCGTTTACTCCGGCCCGGGCGTCGCGGTGACTTGAGTACGCGCTCGACGGCTCAGGCCGCGGCGGGCGTGTGCAATTGCCGGAAACGCGCGATCTTCTCGTCCGTGACGAGTTCGCCGAACTGCACTTTTCCCACGGAGATGTCGTGGTAGGCGCCGACCAGGCCGATCTCGCCCCGCTGCAGGCATCCACGCAGGTATTCGCTGCTGTTGACGATTTCAGCGAGCGAATTTTCGACGTTCTGAAGCGCGACCTTTTCGAGCACTGTCTTCTCGCCAGCGGCGATATCGTGCGCCGAACATTGGCACTGCCGGATGGCCAGCTCGATTTTGCCGGTGATCGCGCCGATGCTGTATGCCTGTTCGCCCTTCATCGCCAGGCCGATCGCGCCGCAGTTGGAGTGCCCTTTCACGACAATCAGTTTGGCGCCGAGCTTGGACGCGATTTCCAGGCTGCCGATAATCTCGCGGCTGATGATGTTGCCGGCAATGCGAATCGTCAGCAGATCGCCCAGGCCGGCGTCGAAAATCAGTTCAGGGGATGTTCGCGAGTCGATGCAGTTGACCACCACGGCCATGGGGTGCTGGCTGGCGGCGGTGGCGCCGACCTGATGGTGGTAGTACTTTTCGGTACAGCGTCCCTCGAAAAACCGCTGATTCCCATCGCGCAGCAGTTGCAGCACTTCTTCAGGACGCAGCCTTTTCTGGGTTTCCTTATCCAGCACGGTGACGAACTGGATCGGATCGCTCAGGCTGTATTTTTCGCGCAGGCCGATCACGTTCAGCTGAATGTTACGTTCGGCCGCCACCACATCGCGGAAGTCCTGGATGGTTTCCAGTACATCGTGGTCGATGAAGTCCGCATTGCTTGCGTCGATCAGCACCTTGGAGCCGTTCGGCGTCTCCCATAGCGCGGTTTTGATGGTGGCCTTGTTCAGGAACGACACCTGGTTCGGCAAGACCATTTTGATGACTTCGCCGATGTGCAGACGGTACTGCTCTAGCGAGTAGGGATTGCGGAAATTGCTGCGCGCCAGATAAAACATACTGGTCGCAAGGCCGATCAGCACGCCCATCAGCAGGTCGGTGAACACGATAGCGACCACGGTGACAGCAAACGGCAGGAATTGCGACCAGCCTTTCTGGTACATGTCACGAAACAGCGACACTTTTGCCAGCTTGTATCCGGTCATGATGAGGATCGCCGCCAGTGCCGACAAGGGAATCAGATTGAGTACCGGGCTTAATACCAGGACGCTGGCGAGCATGAAAACGCCATGCAGGATGGCGGACGCCTTGGTCTTGTTGCCGGTCTGGATATTGACCGAGCTGCGCACGATGACCGACGTCACCGGAAGGGCGCCGAACAGCCCTGCGCAAATATTGCCCACGCCTTGCGCGAGCAGTTCCCGATTCGGCGGGGTTTCGCGTTTATGGGGATCGAGTTTGTCGACCGCTTCGATATTGAGCAGCGTTTCCAGGGAAGCGACGATCGCAATGGTGATGCCGACCACCCACACATCGCCGTTGGTGAAATGGCCGAGGGTGGGCAGGTGCAGATAAGCGCCCAGGTTGCTGGTGTCGATAGGTGGCAGGTGCACCAGATGGTCCTTGCCGATCGCCAGCCACGGCATGGAGTTGGTGAATACCAGATTGAGTAATACGCCCAGCACGACCACAAACAGCGAGGCGGGCAGCAACTTGAGATTCTTCAGCGGCGTTTTATCCCAGCAATACAAAACCAGCACCGACAGCACGGCAATGACGACTGCCCCGGGAGTGAGCACATCGAAAGCGCGGATAATATCGGAGAACGTATTTTCCCCATTCGGCTGGATAAACGAGAAACCGTCGTCGCTCTGTTTATCATAGCCGATCGCATGCGGAATCTGCTTGAGTATCAGGAGAATACCGATAGCCGCGAGCAGGCCTTTGATTACATTAGAGGGTATATAGTTCGCGATAAAGCCGGCACGAAAAACACCCATCGCCAATTGCAGACATCCCGCGATAAGAACCGAGGTGAGCAGGAGCTCGAACGATCCCAGCTTGGTAATCGACGCCAATATCACCGCAGCGAGGCCGGCAGCCGGGCCGCTGACGCTGGTCTGCGATTTGCTGATTATTCCGACGACGATGCCGCCGATGATGCCGGCGATAATCCCGGAAATCAGCGGCGCGCCGGAAGCCAGGGCGACACCCAGGCATAAAGGCAAGGCAACCAGAAAGACGACAATACTCGCGGGCAGATCGTGTTTGAGATTTTGAATATTCATGTGATAGCGTGATTACGAATGGTTATCAAGCAGACGCGCGCCGGCTTGCCGGCTCCAGTTGCCATGCCACAAGAAAAATTAATATATGCCTACAAATAGAACATTTGCTCGAACATGATGTTTCCTATCGGTTTGTCGAGAATTTTTCAATCGGCGAAATATAACACGATCATTGCGGTCGAGGGATGCACAATAAACTATAGCTATATTGAAAGAACCGTTTCACAAAGCCTATTTTTATGCGATATGAATATATTGTCCGGGAGCGCATGGTTAATAATGCCGGCATAAAAAACCGTGATAACGGATATATATAATTTTTATGGATGCGTATTTAACCCGTGACGGGTGGCGCAAATCTCGGCAGGCATATGGAACCGCGTTATGGCTGTCATCCGGGCAGCGCCGGGATTAAGACTGGCGAGTGCGCTTGACGATGGCTTGAAGGCGGAGGATCGCCACCTCAAGGCATGCGTCGCCGTTCTTCGGGAAGTCGCTGACGTCGTGAACACGGCTGCGTATTCCGGCCTGGCGTGACAGTGCATTGCGGTTCATTTTGACATGCGCGTGGGCCACAAGCGGCGGCCTGGAGCCTATCCAAGTAGATAGGGCGTTGGGCATGGCGATGCCTGGCAAGAGCGCACAAGGGCGCGAGGAGGACCCATGGTCCATGGGGCAGCGAGGGTATTTGGCAGGCATGCGAGGCAGCCCCGGCTCGACGGGCGCCAGCAGCGACGCCTATCTATGCGCATAGGCTCCCCGCCCCGCCCCTTTTCAAGTGTATCCGGCGTACGTGTCCACTTCACAACAAGCTGAGCGTCGCGGCCAGGTCGAACGCTGGCTTGATGCATTGACGAGAGGCACCTTCGGCGCGGCAAGCATCGTTCTACTCGTCAGTTGGAGGATGCTATTGGCACATATTTCGCACTAAATAATGCCGAACCGAAGCCGTTTGCATGGAAAAATTGGGCCAATGCCGGACGCGCGCGCAGCGCCCGGTTTTGTGTGGGAATTACCTGACTCACTACATTAGTTCAGCTTGTTCAGCGAGACCGTAAACTTGTCCGCATTCTGATAGCCGATGACGCGGCTGCCTGCAATTTCCTGGCCGCCCTTGTCGAACAAGATGATCCCCGGCGGCCCGAACAGGCCGAAGCGCTTGAGCATCGCCTTGTCGTCGGCATCGTTGGCCGTCACGTCGACCTGCAGCAATAGCGTGCCGGCCAGTTGCTGCTTGACACGGACATCCACAAACGTCAGCTTTTCCATTTCCTTGCAGGATACGCACCAATCGGCATAAAAATCGAGCATGGCGGTCTTGCCGGCATTTTGCGCCAGCGCGGCGTCGAGCTGGGCCACGGTTTTGATACGGGTGAAGGCCAGCCCATGCTGCTGGCCGCCGACGCCCAGGTGGGCCAGCGGCGCGAGCGGATCGCGCCCGCCGGTGGCCACGCCGACCAGCTGGATCGCTCCCAGGATGGCGCATACGACGCCCAGCGCAAGCCCGGCCCAATGGCGCACGTGGCGCAGCATGTAGACGCCGTAGCCGAGCAGCAGTGCGCTCCAGAGCAGCATTTGCAGCAGCGGCGGCAGCACGGGCGAGGTCAGCCACAGGGCCATGCCCAGCATGGTGACGCCGAAAAAGCGCTTGACGTGGTTCATCCAGGCGCCGGTACGTGGCAACAGCGAGCCGGCCGACAGGCCGACCAGCAGCAATGGAATGCTCATGCCCATGGCCAGCGAAAACAGCGCGACGCCGCCGATGACGCCATCGCGCGACTGGAAGATGAAGGTCAGCGCGCCGGCCAGCGGCGCGGCCACGCAGGGACCGACGATCAGGGCGGAAATGGCGCCCATCACGAACACGCCGATGAGTTTACCGGCCGACTGGCGCCCGGAAGCGTCGACCAGGCGGTTTTGCAGGAAGGATGGCACTTGCAGCTCATACACGCCGAACATGGACAGCGACAGGGCCACGATCATGATGCCGACGCCGATCAGGATCCACGGCTTTTGCAGCTCGGCGGCCAGGCCTTCGCCCATCAGGCCGGCGGCTACGCCGAGGGCAGTGTAGACCAGGGCCATGCCGAGCGAGTAGGCCAGTGCCAGGATGAATCCGCGCGCGCGCGTGGTGCCTGCGCCCTCGCCAACGATGATCGATGCCAGGATAGGCACCATGGGCAGTACGCAGGGGGTGAAGGACAGGCCGAGGCCGAGGACGATGAAGGTGGGGATGATCAGCCACAGCTTGCCGCCGCCGAGGAGCGCCGCGCCGTCGCCGGTGCTGGTGGCGGGCGTTGCGGCCGGGGGCTGGACCGCGGCCGGGGCTTGCGCTGCCGACGTGGACGCCTTCGGCGTGAAGTCGGCGTTGCCGGCATCCTGCTTCGGTTGGGCGACGGGAATGGATGCGGCCGGAATGGACATCGGTGGCTTGGACATGCCGGGCGCTGGGGACGAGCCGGCGGCGCCCACCAGGCGCGCCTCGGCATCCTGCGGCGCGTAGCACAGGCCGGCGTCGGCGCAGCCCTGCGAGGTGGCCGTCAGCGTGAACATGCCGGACGACTGGACGGGAATCGTGATGGTGATGGTCTTGCGGTGGGTTTCGACTTCCTTCTGGAAGGTTTCGTCGAACTTGACCTTGCCGGGCGGGATGACCGGGGTGCCGAGGGTAGCGTTGGCGGCGGTGAACTTGAAGCGCTCGCGGTACATGTAGTAGCCGTCGGCGATCTGGTAGGTGACGGCGATCGTCTGCGGGTCGACCATGCGGGCCGAGAACTTGAAGGCCACCTCGGGGGCCAGGTAATCCTCCTCCGCACGCGCCGGGCTGGCGAACAGGAACGAGAGAGCAAGCAGGATCAGCGCGAGGGCGTGAGCCGGCGCTTTCAACAAAAAGGCAAACATGACTTCCTTAGCGGGACGCGAAGCAGAATAGTACACCGGGGGAAGAGGTCTCGTCTGCGGCAGGGTCATATGACGGCCAACGGATGACCGGAGGGCCGGCCGGCGTATAGGCGCGTTTGCTGTGGTCAAGTTATTTCGGACACAACGATAGGTTCGCGTACTGCCATTTTCCGTTCGTAGACGGCGGGCGACAGATTGCCCAATGCTGAATTGATGCGTTTGCAGTTGTAAAAGCCGACGATGTAGTCGGTGATGTCGGCCTTGGCCTCGGCATGATTGGCATATTGGCGCTGCCAGACACGCTCCATCTTGAGGTTCAAGAAGAAGCGCTCTGCAACGGCGTTGTCCCAACAATTTCCCTTACGACTCATGCTGCAAACGAAGCCGTGTTCTGCCAGCAGATCCTGGTAAAGCTCGCTCGCGTACTGGCTGCCTCGGTCCGAATGGACGACGAGTCCCGGTGCCGGTTGCCGCTGTTGAATGGCCATGTTCAATGCGTCGCAGACCAGCTTAGCAGGCATGCTCGGTGCCATGGCCCAGCCGACCACCTTGCGCGCGTACAAGTCCAGGACTGTGGCCAGGTACAACCATCCTGCGCCGGTGCGAATGTACGTGATATCGCTGACGTATGCCAGATTTGGGGCCGTTGGATTGAACTGCCGATTGAGCACATTGGCGGCAATAGGCAAGTCGTGCTTGCTGTCTGTCGTGTGAACGAATTTTCGCTTCCAGACGGGCTTCAAGGCCGCCTTACGCATCAAACTGCGCACCTTGTAGCGCCCGATTTGGAAGCCTTCGCCAGCCATGGCCGTGACCAACCGACGGCTGCCGTAGCTCTGATGGCTTGCCATGAACAAAGCCTTCAGGTGCACGGTTTCCTTGCAGACAACTGGCTTGATGGAGCGGCGCTGCGACGCGTAAAAACCGGACCGGCTGACGTCGAGGATGCGGCAGCTGCTCTGAACCGGAATGGCCTCCTTTTGCAGTTGAACAATGAGCTGATGCATCATTTCATTTCGCGGGCAAAGAAGGCCGAGGCCTTTTTTAAGATAGTCACATCCTGTCTCAGCTGCAGATTTTCCGCCTCCAATTGCCGGATCCTCTGCTGCTCGGCAGTGAGTGGCTTGCCGATGCCCGGCTGGCCGCTCTGCTCAGCACCGTACTGGGTCAGCCAGCGGCGAATCGCGGTCTGGCCGATGCTCATGCTCTCGCTGACGTTCTGAATGCTCTGTCCCTGCTCTTTGATCATTCGAACCACTTCCAGCTTCAGGCTGGGATCGAATGTCTTCCGTTTTCTTGTTGCCATGTATTACTCCTCAGATGGTGGATTTTCCACCTATTGAGGTGTCCGGGCAAATTAGACCACAGCAGTTTGACGTATTGGAAGCGGGCGTGTTTAACACTTATATTACGACGCGCGGCGTCGGAGTCAGCGAGCTGGGGTGGGCACCTCCATGTCGACCAACAGCCATCGGCTCATGTGAGCGCCAAGCCGGGGTCCGGACGCCCTTCCCCAAATCTGGTTTCGCACGCTGGCCGGGCCATCGATTGCAGCACGAAAATAACTCCTAGCTTGGCACAGTAAAACTACGCTTCAGCGTACGCGGAGGAAACTCTCGATTACGCGCGGGGTAGCGGAATAATGGATGTGAGCGGAGGAGTCGGGACATCGCTTCAATTCATCGCCCGCTAACCGCCGGCGAGCGCTTACAATCGATATGAATTCGATGGCGTGCCGGACATGGTACCGCAAGTGGAAAAGCGCGCGCGGACCTCCGCACGCCACGGGATAATCACATGGCATAATAACTAAACTTATGCCTCCTATCACATTTGCGACTGGTTATATGGTGGATTTAAGAAAATCATTGAGTCAGCTTGAGCCGCGGGATTGGGGCACTGTCCCGGACGATGCATCGCCAATGATTCGACGCTTGGCAGGGCTTCAGCACAAACCGATCGGCCAATTCGACATTGAAGATCTGGGGCTATGCTTGGGTCAAGAAATAGGTACGAAGTTCCTGCTACCGTTGGCATTGGCACATCTAGCAAAAGACCCCTATAGCGAGGGCACGCACTATAAAGGCGACCTTTTATGCAATGTGCTGAGGATAGACCGAAAATTTTATGGAGAATACCCGCAATTTAAAAGACGAGTGGAAATCTTACTTGTCAGAGCAAGGCGCTCCATTCCTACGCTGGATGAAATAGATGCTGCGTGTTTGCTGCCTGCACTTGCCCAAGCGGCCAAAGAATTTGATGGCAATTAAACACAGCGCCTAATCAGTGGACAGCCTGTCCCCGTGAACGGACAGAGGGCCGGTATCGACCAATCAAGACTGGGTAGCCTTTGCACTAAACCGGAACAGAAAGATAATGGATCTCAATGAAAACCCTTACCAAATACGCGCTGATGTTAGGTTTTTTATTTCTCTTTGCGGCAGGCTCAATCAACAGTTGGAGCGCTGACGAGACCGGCTTCGATTTTTCGCGTGAAAGCCCGACAGGTTTTTTAATTTTCTTACAGAAAAATAAAAATCAGAAGATATATTTTATTCGCGAACCCGTCGTGAATTGGGTTAACGATGAGCATATTCCCGCTCTCATCGATTTATTGGATTCGCAAGAGCAATGCATGTCTGTCGCTCTGCGAGCCAGTTCAAAGATTCAGATGGGATCAACCGTCGGCAACGAGGCGGCCTTTCTTATTAGCGGATACAGGGCCGGGAAATTTCCCGCTAATGTCAACTCCCGAGTTCTCTCTGAAGAGGATAAGAATGAGATACGTGCATGGTGGCGGGAAATCCAAACCAACAACATTGTACCGATATCTGGCGTTTTCAACACTCTCGACTTATCCCACAACCCCATAAGAATATTGATCTGGCCAACTGGCTTGCAGAAGGGATAATTAACGTCGGCAATGATCTTCTCAAGAAAACACTTTAAATATATATGTTTTGAAACGCCCGATTTTTCAACTATGACAAAGTCAGCACGGTTATGAAAGTTCATCAAAAAATCCATGAAGCTAACAATTGACTTGAATAATTTTTATTCGCCATCATTTCCTGACTTGGAGTCTCGATGAATAATATCTTTAGGACGCTGATCGCCATGTTGCTTATCTGGTTGACGCACGCCTTTGCAAAACCGATAGGCAAGGAACCTGCTGGTGACGTCGCGGAAGTTTCCTATGCAGGCTTTGAAATTGAAATCATCACCGGCGTACCGGAACATCAAATCCGTGAGTACGGCTGTGCGTACACGATTTCTGAAAAGGAATTTTTGAACCTTCTATTACGGGACTTATCCTCAACCAGCCAGTACGACAAACGGGACGTGCGGGCTGTAATTACCCTTGCCGACGGCCGAAAATACTTCGTCAACCGTCTCGGCCTGGTACGAAATGGAAAGGCGATGTTTAAGCTCGACCCACGGATTTTCGAGGAACACTTGTCTTTGGTAAAGCCTGGAAAATGCAGATAGCCGCTTTCGCGCGGATCCCGCACGCGAGCTGCTGCGTTTCATCGGCCAGAACGCAGCCGGCTGCCTTGATCCATAATGGATACTCCCGCCATGCTGGCGCGAGATTTCATAGCGGGACGATGAGGCTGCCCCAAACGTAAAAAAAGCCAGGCTGAGCCTGGCTTTTTTTACGTACCGCGCCGATTACTCAGCGGTTGGTGCGTCTTCAACTTCGGTGACTTCTGGACGGTCCATCAGTTCAACGTAAGCCATTGGTGCATTGTCGCCAACGCGGAAACCCATTTTCAGGATACGCAGGTAGCCGCCATTGCGGTTTGCATAACGTGGGCCGAGTTCGGCGAACAGCTTCAACACCATTTCGCGGTCGCGCAGGCGGGCGAATGCCAGACGCTTGTTTGCCAGCGTGTCGGTCTTGCCCATCGTCAGGATCGGCTCGACTACGCGGCGCAGTTCCTTGGCTTTTGGCACGGTGGTTTTGATGGCTTCATGACGCAGCAGGGAAACGGTCATGTTGCGCAGCATTGCCAGACGGTGGGACGAAGTACGATTCAGCTTGCGAAGGCCGTGACGGTGACGCATGGTAATTCCTTTCGAGTTGTTTAAATCCAGCTCTTCGATCGCCTTTCAGCGCGGGCCGGTTTGTAGCTTGGTTAAAAAAATTTGATCCCCGCCTGCGCGGGGACGACGCTATCGCGTCGATTACTTCTCGAGGCCGGCTGGTGGCCAGTTTTCGAGCTTCATGCCCAAGGTCAAGCCGCGCGAAGCCAGCACTTCCTTGATTTCGTTCAGGGACTTGCGGCCCAGGTTCGGCGTCTTGAGCAGTTCGTTTTCCGAACGCTGGATCAGGTCGCCGATGTAGTAAATGTTTTCTGCTTTCAGGCAGTTGGCCGAACGCACGGTCAGTTCCAGGTCGTCGACCGGACGCAGCAGGATCGGATCGACCAGCGGTGCGCGCGAAGGAGCTTCAGCGGCTGCTTCGGTGCCTTCCAGCGCCGCGAACACGTTCAGTTGATCGACCAGGACGCGCGCCGATTGACGGATCGCTTCTTCCGGCGTGATGACGCCGTTGGTTTCGATGTTGATCACCAGCTTGTCGAGGTCGGTACGCTGTTCGACGCGAGCCGATTCAACGAAGTACGACACGCGGCGCACCGGCGAGAACGAGGCGTCCAGAATGATGCGGCCGATCGTCTTGTTGGTGTCTTCCGACAGGCGGCGCACGTTACCCGGCACATAGCCACGGCCTTTTTCGACCTTGATCTGCATGTCCAGCTTGCCGCCAGCGGTCAGGTGGGCAATCACGTGGTCTGGATTGATCAGCTCGACGTCATGCGGCAGGTCGATGTCGGAAGCCAGGATCGCGCCTTCGCCTTCCTTTTTCAGGGTCAGCGTGACGGAATCGCGGTTGTGCACTTTGAACACAACGCCCTTCAGGTTCAGCAACAGGTCGACCACGTCTTCTTGCACGCCGTCCAGCGACGAATACTCATGGACAACGCCGGCGATCGTCACTTCGGTTGGCGCGTAGCCAACCATCGACGACAGCAGTACGCGGCGCAACGCATTACCCAATGTATGGCCATAGCCACGCTCGAACGGCTCCATCACGACTTTGGCGTGACCGGCACCGAGGGCTTCTACATCGATAATACGTGGCTTCAACAGACTGTTTTGCATGAAATGTCCTTTTCAATACCCTCGGCTCATTACACCGATAAGGCTGATGGCATTAGAAATGAAAATTCTCGCTTGCGCGAGAAACTTGGCTCCCCGCCTTCGCGGGGACGGCTCCCCGCGTGGCGGGAAGCCGACAATTGGTTCCCTGGCCAGGGGGCCGCCCAGGCCGGGAACGACCACTGGGCGGACAGCTACGCTGCCCGCAACGTGGTCGATTAACGCGAATACAGTTCGACGATCAGCGATTCGTTGACGTCGTTAGCGATTTCGTTACGCTCTGGGAACGAACGGAAGGTGCCTTCCATTTTCTTCGAGTCAACCGAAACCCAGCTAGGCATACCGACTTGTTCAGCCAGCGACAGGGCTTCAACGATACGCACTTGCTTTTTCGACTTTTCGCGAACGGCGATGACGTCGCCGGTCTTGACAGCGTACGAAGCGATGTTCACAACGTTACCGTTGACGGTGAACGCTTTGTGGCTGACCAGCTGGCGCGCTTCGGCGCGGGTCGAGCCGAAGCCCATGCGGTAGCAAACGTTGTCGAGACGCGCTTCCAGCAAACGCAGCAGCGCTTCGCCGGTGTTGCCCTTGCGACGGTTTGCTTCAGCGAAGTAGCGGCGGAACTGACGCTCGAGAACGCCGTACATACGCTTGACTTTTTGCTTTTCGCGCAGCTGGTTACCGTAGTCCGAAGTGCGGGCACCGGATTTGACACCGTGCTGGCCTGGCTTGACGTCCAGTTTGCATTTCGAATCGAGCGAACGACGTGCGCTCTTGAGGAACAGGTCCGTACCTTCACGGCGGGACAGTTTTGCTTTAGGTCCGATATAACGTGCCACAATGTTTCCTTTAGAATAATGACGCCCCGGCGGCATCCTGTGATGCTGGCCAGGCGCTAGTCCGTACACAACTGCGTCGGACGGTGGCTGACAATAAACCCGCACGCGACAACGCGGCAGGCGACAACAGCCGGGCAGTATACCCTATTCGGGGACTGCGCCGGCGATCATCAACGACTAATTTACAACGAACGGCCGGAAACAACGTTCCGGTCGCCAGCGGGCCGTATCAGATACGACGACGCTTTGGTGGACGGCAGCCGTTGTGCGGCACTGGCGTCACGTCCTGGATTTCGGTGATCTTGATACCCAGGTTGTTCAAAGCGCGAACAGCCGATTCACGACCAGGACCTGGGCCCTTGATACGTACTTCGAGGTTCTTCACGCCGCATTCGACAGCGACCTTGCCTGCTGCTTCAGCCGCAACCTGCGCTGCGAACGGGGTCGATTTACGCGAACCCTTGAAGCCAGCACCGCCGGACGTCGCCCACGACAGGGCATTGCCCTGACGATCGGTGATCGTGATGATGGTGTTGTTGAACGATGCGTGGACATGTGCGATGCCTTCAGCGACGTTCTTTTTAACTTTTTTGCGAACGCGCGCTGCTGCGGCGCTGCTTTGTTGCTTAGCCATGGTGTTGTCCTATTATTTCTTAAGCGATTGTGCGGCCTTGCGCGGACCCTTGCGAGTACGGGCATTGGTGCGTGTACGCTGGCCGCGGCAAGGCAGACCTTTACGATGACGCATACCGCGGTAGCAGCCCAGATCCATCAAACGCTTGATGTTCATGGACAGTTCACGACGCAGATCGCCTTCGACTACGAAAGTGCCGACGGCATCACGCAGTTTTTCCAGTTCGCTGTCGTCCAGGTCCTTGACCTTTTTGTTGGTCGCAACACCCGTTTGTGCGCAGATCTTCTGTGCGCGTGGGCGGCCAACACCGTAGATAGCCGTGAGGCCGATTACGGTGTGCTGATGATTGGGGATATTAACCCCTGCAATACGTGCCATTCGTTATTCCTCAATAAATAACGTTAAATTAACCTTGACGCTGCTTGTGACGCGGTTCCACGCAGATTACGCGGACGACGCCTTTGCGCTTGATGATCTTGCAGTTGCGGCAGATCCGCTTGACTGATGCGAGAACTTTCATATTTGCACTCTCTTATGTTCGGATTGATTACTTAAATTTACTTGGTCCGGAACACGATGCGGGCCCGGCTCAAGTCGTACGGCGTCAACTCCACCGTGACTTTGTCGCCGGGCAGGATGCGGATGTAGTTCATCCGCATTTTACCCGAAATGTGTCCGAGCACCACGTGCCCGTTTTCCAGCTTTACTCGAAACGTTGCATTAGGGAGATTCTCAAGAATCTCGCCCTGCATTTGTATGACGTCGTCTTTTGCCATTCGGTCTGTACACTCCTTGTTCGCGGTAACCGCCGGTTAGCGCGTCGGAATTCCGCCCTTGAAATTTGCCTTGCGCAGCAGCGATTCATATTGCTGCGACATGACGTAGTTTTGTACTTGAGCCATGAAGTCCATGGTGACAACCACAATAATCAACAGGGAAGTACCGCCAAAGTAGAATGGCACTTTCCAACGGGCTTGCATAAATTCCGGCAACAAGCACACTAAAGTGATGTACACCGCACCGGCCAGTGTCAAGCGCATCAGGATCTTGTCGATATAGCGCGCCGTCTGGTCGCCGGGACGAATCCCCGGCACGAAAGCACCGCTCTTCTTCAGGTTATCCGCTGTTTCCTTGCTGTTAAAGACCAGCGCCGTATAGAAGAAACAGAAAAATACGATTGCCACTGCATACAACAGAGCATGGATAGGCTCGCCTGGCCCCATCGATGCCGCCAAGTCTTTCAGGAAGCCGATCACTGGGCTGCTGGAGTCTTTGCCTTTCGTGAACCAGTCCACGATGGTGGCAGGGAACAAGATGATCGACGATGCGAAGATCGGCGGGATCACGCCGGCCATGTTCAGCTTCAAAGGCAGATGGCTGGTTTGACCGCCAACGACTTTGTTGCCAACCTGGCGCTTCGCATAGTTGACCAGGATCTTGCGCTGGCCACGTTCAACAAAAACAACACCAAAAGTAACGAATCCGACCAGGACCACGATAAAGATCGCTGACAGGTTGCCGATAGCGCCACTGGACACGAGCGAAAACAGACTACTCAGCGCCGACGGCAGGCCAGCGGCAATGCCGGCAAAGATGATGATCGAAATACCGTTGCCCAGACCACGCTCGGTAATTTGCTCGCCGAGCCACATCAGGAACATCGTACCGGTCAACAGCGATACCACCGCCACGAACCGGAAAGCCATGCCAGGCTCGATCACCAGATTCGGCTGCGATTCCAATGCCACGGCAATCGCCGTCGCCTGGAACAGTGCCAGCACCACCGTGAAGTAGCGCGTGTACTGCGTGATCTTGCGGCGCCCGGATTCGCCTTCTTTCTTCAATGCCTCGATGGCCGGAACTGCAAGGCCGGCCAGCTGCATGATGATCGAAGCCGAAATGTACGGCGTAATACCGAGTGCGAATACTGCCGCGCGCTCCAGCGCGCCACCCGAGAACATGTTGAACATGCCCAGGATGCCGCCTTGATTCCTGCTAAACGTCGCTGCCAGTTCCTCTGGGTTGATCCCTGGAACAGGGACATGGGCACCCAGACGGTACACGACCAATGCGCCGAGCAAAAACCAGAGCCGACCCCAAGGGAAACCGGCCGCTGCACTTTTACCAAGTTGTGAATTAGTCGCCAATTTATGCTCCGATCAAGCTGTTAGCCTGCAACTTACGCTACCGTGCCGCCAGCTGCTTCGATGGCCGCTTTCGCGCCTGCCGTTACTTTCAAGCCTTTGAGGTTCACCGCTTTGGTGATCTCGCCGGACAGGATCACGCGCACATCGCGCGCCAGCACTTGCAGAACGCCTGCTTGCTTGAGCACCAGGATGTCGACATCGCCGACCGCCAGGTTGTTCAAGTCGGACAGACGCACTTCAGCCTTGAACGTTGCATTGAGCGACTTGAAACCACGCTTAGGCAAACGGCGCTGCAGAGGCATCTGACCGCCTTCGAAGCCGACCTTGTGGAAACCGCCCGAACGCGACTTCTGACCTTTGTGGCCACGGCCAGCGGTTTTACCGATGCCCGAACCAATACCACGGCCTACGCGGCGCTTGTAATGCTTGGCGCCTTCAGCTGGTTGAATTGTATTCAATTCCATTGTTTTCTCCGTTCATAAGCCCGAAGGCTTACGAAACAACTTTAACGAGGTACGAAACTTTGTTGATCATGCCGCGCACCGAAGGGGTGTCTTCCAGCTCGGAAACCGAGTTGACGCGACGCAGACCCAGACCGCGAACGGTAGCGCGATGCGATTCGCGCGTGCCGATCAGGCCCATGACCAACTGAACTTTGACTGTTTTGGTAGCTTGTGTCATTTTGTCCGCCTTAAGCCAGAATGTCTTCAACCGACTTGCCGCGCTTGGCGGCGATGTCGCTTGCAGTACTCATTTTCGACAGACCGTCCAGGGTAGCGCGGACCAGGTTGTAAGGGTTCGACGAGCCCGTGGATTTCGCCACGACATCGGTTACGCCCATTACTTCGAAGATAGCGCGCATGGCGCCACCCGCGATTACGCCGGTACCAGGCTTGGCAGGCATCATCATTACTTTCGATGCGCCGTGACGGCCGGTGACTGTGTGGTGCAAAGTACCGTTCTTCAGAGGAACCTTGATCAGGTTACGACGGGCTTCTTCCATTGCCTTCTGCACGCCCACTGGCACTTCTTTCGATTTGCCCTTGCCCATGCCGATACGGCCATCGCCGTCGCCCACAACGGTCAGTGCTGCAAAACCCATGATACGACCACCCTTGACCACTTTGGTCACGCGGTTGATCGCGATCATCTTTTCGCGCATGCCATCATCCGGCTTGTCGCTTTGCATTTTCGCTTGCATTTTTGCCATGACGATTCTTCCTTAGAACTTCAGACCGGCTTCACGCGCGGCTTCTGCCAACGCCTTCACACGGCCGTGGTAACGGAAACCGGAGCGGTCGAACGCAACTTCGGTAATCCCTGCTTTCAGTGCTTTCTCGGCGACGCGCTTGCCAATCAGTGCGGCAGCGGCGGCATTGCCACCCTTGCCGGACTTGCCTGCCAGTTCGGCGCGAACTTCGGCTTCGGCGGTGGACGCCGAAACCAGGATTTTCGCGTCCGGGCTGATCAGGTTGGCGTAAATGTGCTGGTTGGTACGATGTACCGACAGACGATTTACTTTCAGTTCCGCGATCTTGATGCGGGTCTGGCGTCCACGACGCAGACGTGATTCTTTCTTGTCCATGGTCAGCCCTATTATTTCTTCTTGGTTTCTTTAAGCTTAACCACTTCGTCCACATAGCGGACGCCCTTGCCTTTGTAAGGCTCAGGGGAGCGGTAAGCGCGCACTTCTGCAGCGACCTGACCAACCTGTTGACGATCGATACCCTTGATGATGATTTCGGTCGGGGTTGGGGTGGCGCAAGTCACGCCTGCTGGCATCGAGTGCACAACAGGGTGCGAGAAACCCAGCGAGAGGTTCAGCTTGTCGCCGGCGGCTTGGGCTTTGTAGCCCACGCCGACCAGGGACAGCTTCTTCTCGAAGCCTTTGGTCACGCCGGTCACCATATTGTTGACCAGGGCACGCAAGGTGCCGGACATCGCGTTCGACTCACGGCTGTCGTCGACGACGTCGAAGCTCAGCGTGCCATTGTTGTTTTCTACTTTTACCAGGCCGTTCAGGGCCTGGGTCATGGTGCCCAACGGGCCCTTGACGGTGATCGCTGCTGCAGTGATCGCCACATCGGCGCCAGCTGGGACAGCGATCGGCATTTTAGCTACTCGGGACATTGTCGATACTCCTTAAGCCACGTAGCAAATAACTTCGCCGCCGACACCGGTGGCGCGTGCTTTGCGGTCCGTCATGACGCCTTGCGGGGTCGACACGATCGCCACACCCAGGCCATTCATCACGGTAGGGATGTCATCTTTGCCTTTGTAGACGCGCAGGCCCGGACGGGACACACGCTCTAAACGCTCGATGACGGGACGGCCAACGTAATACTTCAAACCGATCTTCAGTTCCGCCTTGCCACCAGCTGCGGTGACGGCGAAATCTTCAATGTAACCCTCGTCCTTGAGGACGACAGCAATCGCTACTTTAACTTTCGACGATGGCATGGCCACGGTCGTTTTTTGGACACCTTGTGCGTTGCGAATGCGGGTCAGCATATCGGCGATAGGATCGCTCATACTCATTGCATATTCTCCTATTACCAGCTTGCTTTAGTCATACCCGGAATCTCACCACGCATGGCAAATTCACGGAGCTTGATACGGGCCAGACCGAATTTACGGAATGTGCCACGTGGACGGCCGGTCACGGCGCAGCGGTTACGCTGGCGGGTCGGGGCCGAGTTGCGCGGCAATGCCTGCAACTTCAGACGGGCTTCATAGCGCTCTTCTTCCGACTTAGACTGGTCGTCGATGATGGCTTTCAGAGCGGCACGCTTCGGGGCGAATTTCTCCACCAGGTCTGCACGCTTCTGTTCGCGGTTAATCAGTGCTAGTTTTGCCATGATCTCAGTTTCTGAACGGAAATTTAAAGGCGGCGAGCAGAGCTTTCGCTTCGTCGTCGGTCTTAGCGGTTGTCGTGATGCTGATATTCATACCGCGCAACGCGTCAATCTTGTCGTACTCGATTTCAGGGAAAATGATCTGTTCCTTGACACCGATGTTGTAGTTGCCACGGCCATCGAACGAACGGCCATTGACGCCACGGAAGTCACGCACGCGCGGCAGAGCCACGGTGATGAAGCGATCCAGGAATTCGTACATACGGGCACCACGCAGGGTGACCATGGTACCGATTGGATAGCCTTCACGGATTTTGAAACCCGCGATTGCCTTGCGCGACTTGGTGGTCACTGGCTTCTGGCCGGCGATCTTGGTCAGATCGGCGACAGCGTGCTCGAGAACCTTCTTGTCGGCGATTGCTTCACCCACACCCATGTTCAGGGTGATCTTGGTCAGGCGCGGCACTTCCATTGCCGATTTGTAGCCAAATTTGGCGACCAGGTCGGCAACGACCTTATCTTTATAAAATGCTTGGAGACGGGCCATGATGTCTTAAACCTTCACTACTTCGCCGGAGGACTTGAAAACGCGGACTTTCTTGCCGTCTACGTCTTTGAAGCCCACGCGGTCTGCCTTGCCAGTCGCTGCATTAAACAATGCAACGTTGGACACGTGAATCGGCATTGTCTTGTCGACGATACCACCAGTTACACCGGTCATTGGGTTCGGCTTGGTCGCTTTTTTAGCGACGTTGACGCCTTCAACCACGACATGCTCAGCATCGATACGTTGCTGAACAACACCGCGTTTGCCCTTGTCTTTCCCGGTCAGAACGATGACTTCGTCGTTTTTACGAATCTTATCCATTACGACTCCTTACAGGACTTCAGGTGCCAGGGACACGATCTTCATGAACTTTTCAGTGCGCAGTTCGCGCGTGACTGGTCCAAAAATACGGGTACCGATCGGCTCGAGCTTGGCGTTGAGCAAAACAGCAGCATTGCCGTCGAACTTCACCAGGGAGCCGTCTTGGCGGCGCACACCTTTAGCGGTACGCACAACCACAGCGTTATAAATTTCACCTTTTTTGACACGGCCGCGTGGCGCAGCAACCTTGACGGTTACCTTGATCACGTCGCCAATGCCAGCATAACGGCGCTTGGAACCGCCCAATACCTTGATGCACATGACTTCTTTGGCACCTGTATTGTCGGCTACTTCGAGCCGGCTTTCAGTTTGAATCATAGTATTCTCTTTCCCAACTTAAGCCGAAGAATCCCCACAATGTGGGCCTGCGGTCAGTCTTGGTCCCGCCAACCTCCCCTGCTGGGTCGATTGATTGGGTGATGGACTTTCCAAAAACTTTCGTTGCAGGCCGCGGCCACCGGGGTGACTAAAAATGCGGCGTTACATGAACGAAGCCCGCTAGTATCACATAATACTGGCGGGCCCGCAAGAACTTTTATCCGGAAGCTGGCTGCTGCACAACAAATGTGCAACACCCCCATCCGGCACCACTGGCATTACTGGAAGGATGCCCCCCGCTTGCGCTTGAGCCACCCTGCCGTCTTCAAGTCTTAGATAACCTGCGCCGCTTGCACGACACGAGTAACAGTCCAAGCCTTCGTTTTCGAGATCGGACGACCTTCTTGAATCTCGACCGTATCACCGGTCTTGACCGAGTTGGTCTCGTCATGCGCGTGATACTTGTTCGAGCGCATGATGATCTTGCCGTACAAAGGGTGCTTGACGTGACGCTCGATCAGGACGGTAACAGTCTTGTCCATCTTGTCGGAAACCACTTTACCGACCAAGGTGCGCTTCAGGGCGACTTTAGTAGTTTCGGTCATTTGGCTTCCTTCGAGTTCATAACAGTCTTCACACGCGCGATGTCGCGGCGTACCTTCTTGAGTTGCGAAGTGTTGCTCAGCTGTTGCGTAGCGATTTGCATGCGCATGCCGAACTGTGCCTTCAACAAATCATTCAGCTCTTTCTGGAGAGCTGCCTGGTCTTTGCCGCGGAGTTCTGTTGCTTTCATATACGACTCCTTTTATTGGCCGACTTGGCGGATGACAAACGTCGTCGCCAGTGGCAGTTTGGCGGCGGCCAGACGGAACGCTTCCCGGGCCAGCGTCTCATCAACGCCGTCCATTTCGTACAGTACCTTGCCTGGCTGAATTTCAGCGACGTAGTACTCCGGGTTACCTTTACCGTTACCCATACGGACTTCAGCTGGTTTGTTCGAAATTGGCTTGTCCGGGAAAATACGGATCCAAATACGACCACCGCGCTTGATGTGACGGGTCATGGCACGACGAGCTGCTTCGATCTGACGTGCTGTGATACGGCCGCGGGCAACTGCCTTCAGACCGAATTCACCGAACGAGACAGCGGTGCCGCGGGTGTGCGAAATGCCGGTGTTACGGCCTTTCTGCTCTTTACGATACTTCCTGCGTGCTGGTTGCAGCATGATTATTCTCCTGCTTTCTCAGCTGGTGCAGCAGCAGCCGCTTCCGGCTTCTTCACTGCGACTGCAGGACGAGCACGGACGACTGGAGCGCCAGTTGGGGTTGAACCTGGACGGCCTGGAGCACCGGCTGGACGCGGACGGCCTGCTGGCTTGCCATCGTCACGGCGCGGACCGCGGCTCTTCTTCTCGTCGGCCGGGGTATCGATGACTGGTGCATCGCCATTTGGCGCGCGGTCACCCTTGTATACCCAGACCTTGACGCCGATGATGCCGTAGGTCGTTGCTGCTTCGCTGGTACCGTAGTCGATATCGGCGCGCAGGGTGTGCAGAGGCACGCGGCCTTCGCGATACCACTCTTTACGTGCGATTTCGATACCGTTCAAGCGGCCCGACGACATGATCTTGATGCCCAGGGCACCCAGACGCATGGCGTTTTGCATCGCGCGCTTCATGGCGCGGCGGAACATGATCCGCTTTTCCAGCTGCTGCGAGATCGAATCGGCGATCAGCTGCGAGTCGATTTCCGGCTTGCGGATTTCTTCGATGTTCACGTGCACAGGAACGCCCATGATCTTGGTCAGCGCCGACTTCAGTACTTCGATGTCTTCGCCTTTTTTACCAATAACCACGCCTGGACGCGAGCTGTAGATCGTGAAGCGCGCGTTCTTGGCAGGACGCTCGATGACGATGCGGCCAACCGAAGCGTTCTTCAGTTTCTTTTTCAGGAACGCACGTGCCTTGAGATCTTCGTTCAGCATTTGGGCAAAGTTACCATTGCCCGCGTACCAACGCGATGCCCAGTTACGGGTTACTGACAGGCGAAAGCCTGTTGGATGAATCTTCTGTCCCATCGTGACCCCTTAGTTGCCGACAGTCACGTAGATGTGACAGGATTGTTTTGAGATGCGATCACCCCGGCCTTTAGCGCGTGCAGTGAAGCGCTTCAGGATCGGGCCCTTTTCAACGTAGATCTGAACGACCTTCAGCTCGTCGATGTCAGCGCCATCATTGTGCTCGGCGTTCGCGATGGCGGACTCCAGAACCTTCTTGATGATCGTTGCACCTTTTTTCGGGCTGAACTGCAAGATGTTGAGTGCTGCATCAACCTTCTTGCCACGGATCAGATCGGCAACCAGACGACCTTTTTGGTCGGACAGGCGCACACCTTTGAGGATAGCTTTGGTTTCCATTATTTCTTCGCCTTCTTGTCAGCGGCATGGCCCTTGAACGTACGGGTCAGTGCGAATTCGCCGAGCTTGTGACCAACCATGTTCTCGGAGATGTATACCGGCACGTGCAGCTTGCCGTTATGCACTGCGATCGTCAGGCCGATGAAGTCTGGCGAGATCGTCGAACGGCGCGACCAGGTTTTCACTGGCTTTTTGTCTTTGTTCGCTTGCGCGGTTTCGACTTTTTTCACCAGGTGGGCGTCGATAAACGGCCCTTTTTTCAATGAACGTGTCATGTCTTATCCTTATTTCTTGCCGCGGCGCGAGACGATCATCGAAGTCGTACGCTTGTTACGGCGCGTCTTCTTACCCTTCGTCTGTTGGCCCCAAGGCGACACTGGATGACGACCAGCTGCGGTTTTACCTTCACCACCACCGTGCGGGTGATCGACCGGGTTCATGACCACACCGCGAACGGTAGGACGAACACCGCGCCAGCGCATCGCGCCAGCTTTACCGATCTTGCGCAGGCTGTGCTCGGCATTACCGACTTCGCCAACCGTTGCACGGCATTCGATGTGCACGCGGCGCACTTCACCCGAGCGCAGACGTACTTGAGCGTAGGTACCTTCGCGCGCCATCAGAACAACACCAGCGCCGGCGGTACGTGCCATCTGGGCACCTTTACCTGGCAGCATCTCGACGCAATGCATCACGGTGCCGACTGGGATGTTACGGATAGGCAGGCAGTTGCCCGACTTGATAGGCGCTTCCGAACCATTCATCACCGAATCGCCAACGGACATGCCCTTGGTTGCGATGATGTACTGGCGCTCACCGTCTGCATAGCACAGCAGGGCGATGTTCGCGGTACGGTTTGGATCGTATTCGATACGCTCGACCTTTGCCGGAATACCATCCTTCTGACGCTTGAAGTCGATCAGGCGATAGTGCTGCTTATGACCACCGCCGATGTGGCGGGTGGTGATGTGACCGTTGTTGTTACGGCCGGCAGTTTTCGATTTCTTTTCAACCAGGGCTGCGAACGGACGACCTTTGTACAGGTCCGGGTTCACAACCTTCACCATGCCGCGACGGCCTGGCGAGGTTGGTTTCATCTTTACGAGTGCCATTATTTAGCCTCCTCGGAGAAGTTGATTTCCTGGCCAGGCTTCAGGCACACGAAAGCACGCTTGGTATGGTTGCGACGGCCATTGAAACGGCCCGAACGCTTTTGCTTACCTTCGCGATTGGCTGTCTGCACCGACAGCACTTCAACCTTGAACAACAGTTCAACGGCTGCCTTGATTTCAGGCTTGGTCGCATCCGGCAATACGCGGAACACGATCTGCTCGTTCTTTTCCGCGACCATGGTGGCCTTCTCGGAAATGACTGGCGCCTGGAGCACCTTCATCAGGCGCTCTTCGGAAAATTTGATTACGCCGCTCATGCGAACATCTCCTCGATCATGGCCAGTGCTGCTTTGGTGACCACGATTTTTTTGTAGAACACCAGCGACATCGGATCAGCGTGCTTCGGCTCGACGACCAGCACGTTAGGCAGGTTGCGCGATGCCAGCAGCAGGTTTTCTTCGAGCTTGTCGGTGATGATCATGACCGATTCCAGACCCATGCCCTGCAGCTTTTGCGACAGCAGCTTGGTCTTAGGAGCATCCAGGTTCATGCCTTCAACCACGACCAGACGCTCTTCGCGTGCCAGTTGCGACAAGATCGAGCAGATACCTGCGCGGTACATCTTCTTGTTCACTTTGTGGGTGAAGTTTTCATCAGGCGAGTTCGGGAAAATCCGACCGCCGCCGCGCCACAGTGGCGAGGACGACATACCAGCACGCGCGCGGCCGGTACCTTTTTGGCGCCATGGCTTCTTGGTCGTGTGGTGAACTTCTTCACGATCTTTCTGCTTGCGGTTACCGCTACGTGCGTTGGCAGCGTAAGCGACGACGATCTGGTGGATCAGGGCTTCGTTGTAGTCACGACCGAAAACGGTATCGGCTGCGGCGACGTTCGAACCTGCTTGACCTTGCTCATTCAGAAGCTTGAGTTCCATAATTAAGCTCCCTTCTGAACTTTGGATTTAATGGCTGGCGAAACGATCACCTGACCATTTTTCGCACCTGGTACGGCACCTTTGACCAGCAACAGCTGACGGTCGGCATCGATACGGGCGATTTCGAGATTCTGTACGGTACGATTCACGTCACCGAGGTGACCGGTCATGCGCTTACCAGGGAAAACACGACCTGGATCCTGCGCCATACCGATGGAACCTGGAACATTGTGCGAACGCGAGTTACCGTGCGTTGCGCGACCGGAAGCGAAGTGGTAACGCTTGATGACGCCGGCGTAACCCTTACCGATCGTGACGCCTTGGACGTCGATCTTCTGACCGACTTCGAACAGGGAAGCGGCAACAACGTCGCCAGCTTTCAGTTCGGCAGCTTTACCAGCGTCGACGCGGAATTCGCGCAACATGGTACCTGCTTCGACGCCAGCTTTGGCGTGGTGACCCGCAACAGCTTTGTTCACGCGGGAAGCGCGACGTTGACCGAATGCGACCTGAACAGCGGAGTAACCATCTGTTTCAGGGGTTTTGATTTGTGCGACACGGTTGTTCGACACGTCCAGAACGGTGACAGGGATCGAGTCCCCTTCATCCGTAAAGATGCGCATCATTCCAACCTTGCGACCGAGAAGGCCTAGGCTCATTTTTTCTCCATTCCCACCTGCGATTGGGCGGGGCTGACTGTTTAACTACCAAGTAAAGGACAGATTCAAAAACACACGAATCCATACCGAAGCCGGCTAGGATAGCATGCAAAAAGGCTTGACGCAACAACTTAGTTGGAGGTATGTCGATGTGTTGTACAGCGGCGGATGCGGGGTTGTCGCGAGGGACGCAAGCGGGGTGTTTTACGGGGTCAACAGCGTTAGAAAGCGGGTAAAGCCAGCTGGTTTCGCTACCCCCCGTCATTCCCGCGCAGGCGGGAACGACGGCCCTCAGGCTAGCGGTCTTTTACCTCTACCGCGCCAGCGGCTGTCCGCCCGCCCCGATCCGCAAGCGCAGCCAGAACTGCACCATCCGCTCCCACAGCCCGCGCCGCACATTGCCCGTGCGCAGGCGCGTCTCGCCCGCCATCGGCACGGCCATTTCCCAGCGCACCGGATAAATATTCACGCGCTTGGTATACCGGCTCAGCAGCGCGGTGGTTTCCACCCCGGCAAAATCGAGATGCCGGTCCAGCAGGAACACGAACATCGGCTCGATATGCTGCTTCTTGCCGCGCATGCTCACCTCCACGCAGGACGGCAGGATCACGCCATCGCTCAGGGTGGTGTTGGCCGCCACAATATAATGCCCGAGCGGGTCGAGCGGCACCGCGTCCAGGCTGGTCGGGCGCACGAAGGACTCGCCATTGCCCAGGTTGACCTCTTCATCGATCGCCCATTCCCAGATGGGATAGGAGGCAAAGTCGGCATGCGTGACCTTGCGGATGGAGCGGCGGATAGCAAGATCTGGGGTCATGGACAGGGTGGCGAAGCTTCTAGGTAACCTCGCCAGTTTATGGCCAGCGGTGATTTCTGTCCAGCAACGCCCAGCCGGCGTGACCGGAAAACCTCAAAACAAAAATATAAGGCTTGCCTACGAATCAAGTGCGCCCATATACAGGCTGGCAAGCACGTTGTATATTACGACCGGAAATTGCAACACTGTAATTTTGTTATCGAGCGCCACAGCGTTGGCGTGAAGTGTCCCTCAACCCGTTACAAGGAGTTATACATGGCAATCAGTTTGCAAAAAGGCGGCAACGTCAACCTGAGCAAGGAAGCTCCGGGACTGACCAAGGTCGTCATCGGCCTCGGCTGGGATCCGCGTGCGACCGACGGCAGCGCGTTCGACCTCGACGGCAGTGCCTTCATGCTCAAGGCCGACGGCAAGGTTCGCGCCGACGCCGACTTCATTTTCTACAATAACCTCAAGTCGAGCGACGGTTCGGTGGTGCACGCCGGTGACAACACCTCGGGCGCCGGCGAAGGCGACGACGAACAGGTGCGCATCGACCTGAGCGCGGTGCCGGCCGAGATCGACAAGGTGTCGTTCTGCGTGACCATTCACGAAGCCGAAACGCGCAAGCAGAACTTCGGCATGGTCGGCAAGGCCTACATCCGCTGCCTGAACGCCGACGGCGACAAGGAACTGGCCCGTTACGACCTGTCGGAAGACGGCTCGACCGAAACGGCGATGATCTTCGGCGAGCTGTATCGCGCCGGCGCGGAATGGAAGTTCAAGGCCATCGGCCAGGGCTTCAAGGGCGGCCTGGGGCCACTGGCCAAGTCGTTCGGCGTCAACGCGTAAAGCACGACCCGCCGGTCCTCGCCCGCAAGGATGGCTGCTTCAGGGCGGCGCCTTGCGGGCGTTGTGACGTGTGGGGGGTGCGTATGCATGAGTGCGGCCCGTGAGCGGCCGGGCCGCCGCCCCTCCCCCGTCGTTCCTGCCATTGGCAGAAACGACGGTTTGAGGGTGACGGCCACAATAGCGTGACCGGTTACCCAACTCTTCCTTTTACCTGATAGCGGACACCATGGAAAACTTATCACGCGGGCAGCGTCTGCCGCTGGCCAACATCGCCCCCAACGGCCGCATCGACATCGGCCTGAACGCCGCCGGCCTGCGGCTCGACTTCGCCTGCTTCGGCCTGGGCGCCGACGGCAAGCTGCTCGATGAGTCGTACATGACGTTCTTCAACCAGCCGCGCACGCCCTGCGGCGGCGCCGAACTGATCGACATCCCCGGCGACCTGCTCGGCTTTCGCATCGATACCAGCCTGCTGCCGGCCAACGTCGACCAGCTGGCGATCACCGCCAGCGTCGACGGCGACGGCACCATGTCGCAACTGACCAGCGGCTACCTGCGCCTGCTCGCCGACGCCGAGGAAAAAGCGCGCTTCGCCTTTTCCGGCGCCGATTTCGCCCAGGAACGCGCCATCATGCTGGGCAATCTGTACCGCAAGGATGGCCAGTGGCGCTTCATGGCGGTCGGCCAGGGCTTCAACGGCGGCCTCGACGCGCTGGTAACCCACTTCGGCGGCGCCGTGGCCGCCCCCGCTCCGGTGCCCGCACCGGCGCCGCGCCCGGCTGCGGAACCGGGCCGCATCTCGCTCGAAAAACGCATCGAAAGCAGCGCGCCCCACCTGGTCAGCCTGGTCAAGCAAGCCACTGTCTCGCTCGAAAAAGTGGGCCTGGCCGACCACCGCGCCAAGGTCGCGCTGGTGCTCGACATTTCCGGCTCCATGGGCACGCTCTACCGCAAGGGGCTGGTACAGCAGTTTGCCGACCGCATCCTGGCCCTTGGATGCAAGTTCGACGACGATGGCGAAATCGACGTGTTCCTGTTCGGCTCGGGCGTGCACCAGCCCGCCCCCATGAACCTTGGCAACGCGCGCAGCTATGTGCGCGACGTGGTCCAGGCCCATCCGCTCGAAGGCGACACCCGCTACGGCCGCGCCATGGAAGCGGTACGGCGCTTTTATTTTCCCGATGCGCAGGGCGGCGAGCGCAAGAGCGCGGTGTCGGCGCCCTTGCCGGTATTCGTCATGTTCGTGACCGACGGCACCACCTCGGACAAGCCGCTGACTGAAAAGCAGTTGCGCTGGGCCAGCCATGAACCGATCTTCTGGCAATTCATGGGCATCGGCAAGGGCAGGAAATCGAAGAAGGCGAAGAAGGGATTTTTCCAGTCGTCCGAGACCGACTTCCCCTTCCTCGAACAGCTCGATGAACTCCCGGGGCGCCTGATCGACAATGCCGACTTCTTTTCGGTCAGCTCGCCCGACGAACATTCCGATTCCGAGCTGTACGACCTGCTCATGGCAGAATACCCGGGCTGGATAAAACTGGCCAAACAACACCGCCTGCTCGCCTAGTACGACTAGCAACAATTACGATTCAATAAGAAAGCAACTCATGCGTGTCTGGTTCAACAGGACGTTCTCGTCCGTGTACGCGGCAATCGGCCTCATCCGCGAAGCCGATCTGGAAGGCCGTTTCCATCTCATTTACAGCAATGCCAATCCGCACGCCGTCGCCGGACGCGTCGCCCACGAATTCTTCGTCGAGCCGACCGGCCTGGACAACGACGCCTACATCGACTGGTGCCTGGCGTTTTGCCGCGAGCACCGCATCGACATATTCATCCCCGGCCGCCTGTCGAGCGAGCTGGCCAGCGCACACGCGCGCTTTGAAGCCCAGGGCACGCGCGTGCTCAGCGCCGCCTCGCAGGAACAGCTCGAACTGATCCACGACAAGGCGCGTTTCTACGCCACCACCAACCTGCCCGGCGCGCCGGTGGCCGAGTTCCGCGTGTTCGACAACGTCGCCCAGTTCGACGCCGCCTACGCCGAGCTGCGCGCGCGCTACCCCAAGCTGTGCGTCAAGCCCTCGCGCTCGGTGTACGGCCTGGGCTTTGCCATCCTCGACGAGGAACGCAGCAGCGCCGCCCTGCTGCTGGCCGGCGCCGAATACCACATCGGCCGCGACGACATGCGCCGCGGCCTGGCCGAGCTGGGCGAATTTCGCACCATGCTGCTGATGGCCTACCTCGATGGCGTCGAATACAGCGTCGACTGCGTGGGCGACCATGGCCGCCTGGTGTGCGCGGTGGCGCGCAAGAAGCCGATGAAGCCCGGCCGCGGCCAACTGATCGACATGCGCGACGACATCATGGAAGCGACCGCCGAACTGGCCCGCATCCATGGCCTGAACGGCGTGTTCAACGTCCAGTTCCGCGAAGGCGACGGCAAGCTGCACCTGCTCGAAATCAACCCGCGCATGTCGGGCGGCATCGGCATGGCCTGCGTGGCCGGCCCCAACCTGCCCTATATCGCCCTGTGCGGCTTTGCCGACGGTTTCGACAAGGTCGCCGTGCCGCCGGTGCGCGACGGCATTCGCGTGGCCGAACTGACTGCCCCGGCCGAACTCACTTCGGTGGACCTGGTGTGAGCATGCCGCAAGCACCCGAGCGCCATCGCCTGAGCCTGCCCACAGGCGAACTCGAACTCGACATCCACGACAGTCAGTTTGCGCTGGACGACGTGATGGGCTTTGCCGCGCGCGCCAACGCCAAGCGCGGCTTCCTGTTCCTGAGCAAGGTGCTGGGCAAGCACTGGCCGGTCACACCTGGCATGATGCGCAAAGTCCACGCCAGTCTGGCCGACACCGTGCCCGAACTGCCCGGCCCGGTGGTCTTCATCGCCATGGCCGAAACCGCCATCGGCCTGGGCCAGGGGGTATTCGAAGCCTGGCTGGCCGCCCATCCCGGGCGCGAAGGCTTGTTCCTGCACACCTCGCGCTACCGGGTCGGCGCCGCCCCCATCATCGAATTCGAGGAAGCGCACAGCCACGCCCCGCGCCAGTTTCTGCACATGCCGCCGAACGCGCACACGCGCGAGCTGCTCCTCAGTGCCAAGGCCCTGGTGCTGGTCGACGATGAAGCGAGCACCGGCAACACCTTCCTCAACCTGACCGACGCCTGCCGCAAGCTCAATCCCGGCATCGCCCACGTGCACCTGGCGACGATCACCAACTTCATGGGCGCCATGGCCACCGCCGCCCTATCCGAGCGCTTCGGCCTGCCGGTGACGATGGGTGCGCCGGTCAGCGGCGAATACCGCTTCACGCCCGGCCAGCTGGCCAGCGCCAGCGCCCCGGCCCAGCTGTTCGATGCCTCGGCCGACCGTGGCGCCAGCGGCGAGTTCGGCCGCTACGGCCTGCACCGCGCCCTCACCTTGCCGGATGGCTTGGCCGAGCGCCTGGCGGGCGATGTCAAGCCGGGCGAGCGCGTGCTGGTGCTCGGCACGGGCGAATTCATGCACCCGTCCTACCTGCTCGGCGCGGCGCTGGAACGGCTGGGCGTGAACGTCGTTGTGCAATCGACCACACGCTCGCCGATCCTGACCTGGGGCGCCGTGACAGCCGCGCTCACGTTCCCGGACAATTATGGGGAGGGTGTCGCCAATTTCCTGTATAACGTCACCCCCGGCCAATACGAGCACGTATTCATTTGCCACGAAACTGCGCCAAAACAGGCGCTGCTGGACCTTGCAGACACGCTCAAAGCGCGTCTTTTCCATTTTAAGACCGAGACCCATGTTGAAGAAGTTTCATAAATTCCTGTTCGCCGACCTGGACGACACCCTGTTCCAGTCGCTGGAAAAGTGCGAGGGCCGCGGCCTGCCGATCGAAGCGGCCGCCTTCCTCAAGGATGGCAGCCCGATCTCGTACACCACGCCCGGCCAGCGCGCCTTTCTCGCCTTTGCCCAGGATGGCATGACGATGATCCCCACCACGGCGCGCAACCTGAACGCGTTCCAGCGCGTGGGAATCGACTTCCACAGCTATGCCGTGCTCGACTACGGCGGGATCATCCTGCTGCCCGACGGCAGCGTCGACCAGGAGTGGCTCGAGCACATGCGCGGCGCCATGCAAGCCGCCCTGCCCGGCCTCTTGGCCCTGGCCGGGCTGATCGACGCCTGGGCCGAGCGCACCGGTTTCGGCAACCGCGCGCGCCTGATCGAGGATTTTGATACGCCGTTCTATCTGGTGGTCAAGGACCCGCAAAAAATCGCGGCCAACCTGGAGCCGATCGAGCGCGAAGTGGTCCAACCATGGATTGACGATGGTGCGCGCGACTACTTCATCCACCGCAACGGCAACAACCTGGCGATCTTGCCGAAAGCGCTGAACAAATCGCACGCGGTGGCGCACGTGAGCGCGCGCCTGCGCGCCGAACATGGCGATATCCTGACCTTCGGCATGGGCGACAGCAAATCGGACGCGCGCTTCATGGCCGCCTGCGACTACGCCATCGTGCCGAGCCGCACCCAGCTCGCCGGCCTCACCCTGGAGACCCTATGAATTTTTCCGGCAGTTACCGTTCGGAAGACGTCAGCTTCCTGCTCAAGCCGCTGGCGATGCAGGACTTCGTCGATGTCCCGGAAAAGGAATTCCTGATCCAGTCGGGCCAGCGCCACTACAGCGAAATGCTCTCGCCCGAATCGCTGCCGTCCGAGCGCTACCTGGCGGTGTTTCGCGAAGCATGCGCCGCCAACACGGCGCGCATGGCGCGCGACTGCCTGACCCTGGCCGGCCTGATCGTCCAGCGCGGCAGCGGCCCGGTGACCCTGGTCTCGCTGGCGCGCGCCGGCACCCCGGTCGGCGTGGTGCTCAACAGCCTGCTGCCCAAGGTCCATGGCCGCGCCAGCACCCATTACTCGGTCTCGATCATCCGCGACCGCGGCATCGACCTGGTCGCGCTCGAACACATCCTGGCGCAGGGCCACGCGCCCGAATCGATCGTCTTCATCGATGGCTGGACCGGCAAGGGCGTGATTTCGCGCGAGTTGTCCGCCGCCATCGATGAATTCAACGCCCGCCGCGGCACGGCGATTGACGGCGGCCTGTACGTGCTGTCCGACCTGGCCGGCAGCGCCGCCTGCGCCGCGTCCTGCGACGACTACCTGATTCCGTCGAGCATACTGAACGCCACCGTGTCCGGCCTGATCAGCCGCTCGATCCTGAACGATTCAATCGGCCCGGGGGACTTCCACGGCTGCGTGTACTATCAGCAGTTCGAAGCGCACGACCAGTCGCAAAGCTTCGCCGACGGCCTGGTGGCCGCCGCGCTGGAAATCGCAGCGGCTGGCGGCGCGCAGCAGGCCCAGGCGGTCGACCGCGAACAGGCCGGCGCCGTTTCGCGCGCCTACATGCTGGCCGCGCTGGACCAGCATGGCATTACCGACGTCAACATGATCAAGCCCGGCATCGGCGAAGCGACCCGCGTGTTGCTGCGCCGCAGCCCGCGTCTCTTGATCCTGCGCGACGCCGGCGCGCCCGACGTGGCCCACCTGGCCCTGCTGGCGCAGGAAAAGAATATCCCCGTGATCGTCGACCGCGCGTTGCCGTATCACGCCGTTTCATTGATCAGGAGTGCACTGGATGGTTAAGTCGATGGGAGCGTCGCTGTACGTGCCGGCGAATCACAAATACTTGATGGAAGTGGCCAATGGCGAGCGCATGGGGCACGTGCGTTCGCTGATTTTCTGCACCGAGGACGCGGTCGCCGACGCCGACCTGAGCTGGGCGCTGTTCAACCTGTCCGTGGTGCTGGCCAATATGAGGACCGAGGGCGTGGCCGAGCGCTTCGTGCGCGTGCGCAATCCGGAAGTGATGGCGCGCGTGCTGGCCATGCCGGGCGCCGACAAGCTGGCCGGCTTCGTGGTCCCGAAAGCCACGCGCTACAACTTCGACGCCTACTTCAAGCAGATCCGCAATACCGATCACATGCTCATGCCCACGCTGGAAACGGCGGAAGTGTTCAACGACTGGGAAATGCGGCAATTTCGCAAGATGCTCGAAGGGCCCGGCGTGCGCCAGCGCATCCTGGCGCTGCGCATCGGCGGCAACGACCTGCTGGCCCTGCTGGGCCTGCGCCGTCCGCGCACCATGACCCTGTACCGCACTCCCCTGGGGCCGGTGATCGCGCGCCTGGTCACCACCTTCCGTCCGTACGGCTTCGTGCTGACCGCGCCCGTGTTCGAGCACCTCGACCTGCCAGAACTGCTCGACCAGGAAGTGGCCGAGGACCTGGCTCACGGCATGGTCGGCAAGACCGCCATCCACCCGAGCCAGATCGCGCCGATCGAGCAGCATTACCGGGTCAAGCCGAACGACCTGGCGGCGGCCAGGGCCATTCTCGACGTCGACGCGCCGGCCGTGTTCAAGATGCATAATTCGATGTGCGAAGTGGCCACCCACCGCGCCTGGGCCGAACGCACCATCGAACAGTCGAACGTGTTTGGCGCTCATCACGACCACCCTCCGATGAGCTCGGCAATTCCACGGGAACTTTGAACCTGATTTGAGTGAAAAGGACGCTATCGTGACAAATTTTTCGCGCGGACAAAAAGGCAAGCTGGCCGACCTCGGCCTGACAGCACCCTTCAATGTGGTGCTCGATATCGACAGCGCCGGCATGGTGGTCGACATCTCCTGCTTCGGCCTGGACAGCGCCGACAAGCTCGCGGACGAGCGCTACATGGTGTTCTACAACCAGCTGGCCAGCCCCGCCAATGAAATCAGCATGACCCTGGGCGGGCGTGGCGCCAGCTTCGTCGTGAACCTCGACGCGCTGCCGGCCTCGGTCGCCAAGCTGGTGTTCGTGGCCGCCATCGACGGCGGCGGCACCATGCGCAAGGTGGGCCCCAGCAGCCTGAAGCTGGGCGACAGCGTGCAATTCCCATGGTCGGGCGCCGATTTCCAGGATGAAAAAGCTGTCATCGTCGGCGAAATTTACCGGAAAGACGGCATCTGGCGCTTCGGCGCGGTCGGCCAGGGCTTCAACGGCGGCCTGTCGGCCCTGCTCAAGCATTTCGGCGGCACCGAGGCGGCGCCGGCGGCCGCGCCCACGCCACCGGCACCGGCGAGCGTGCCGGTCCTGCCCGCGCAGCAACAGCAACAGCCAGTGTCGCTGTCGAAAGTCACGCTCGACAAGCGTGGCGACAAGGTCTCGCTCGACAAGCGCGGCGGCAGCAAGGGCTTCGGGCGCATCCACGTCAACCTGAACTGGAACCGCGGCGCCAGCGGCGGCGCCGGCAAGGGCATCGACCTCGACCTGGGCTGCATGTACGAACTGGCCGATGGCCGCCCGGGCCTGGTACAGGCGCTGGGCAACGCCTGGGGCGACTTCGACCGTCCGCCCTACATGCGCCTGGCGGCCGACGACCGCACCGGGCGTTCGGCCGAAGGCGAAAACCTGGCCATCAACGGCGACCACTTCCACGACATGAAGCGGGCGCTGATCTTCGCCTTCATCTACGAAGGCGCACCCAACTGGGCCGCCACCGATGGCGTGGCGACCATCAACATGCCCGACCAGGCACCGATCGAAGTGCGGCTCGACCAGGGCGGCAACCAGATGATGTGCGCCATTGCCATGATCGAAAACCGCGGCGGCAGCATGCAGGTGACCAAGCTGGCCGAATACTTCTCGCAGATAGGCCGCGAAAGCGGGCACGAGCTGATGGACCGGCGCTTCGGCTTCGGCCTGCGCTGGACCACGGGCTCGAAGAACTGAGCCCGCGCGCCGCCGGCGGCCCGCTCCCGCCAGCCCGGTAGCGCCGCGCCATCCGATGGCGCGGCCGTCCCCGGCTCCAGAACTTTTCGTCCGAACAGCGGGTCTTACTTACAGGCTCACGGTTCCAGGCACGAACATGCACACTGAAGTGGTCCGCCGAAGCGGCGAGATCGTCATTCTCGCCCTTGTCTATTACATTGCCGCCCGCTTCGGCTTGCTGCTGGCGTTCACGCCCGGCTATGCCGCCCCCATCTGGCCCGCAGCCGGTATTGCGCTGGCCGCGATCCTGGTGCGCGGCAATCGCGTGGCGCCGGGTATCTGGCTGGGCTCGTTTCTGGCCAATGCCGGCGTCGCATTCGATGCCGGCAGCAGCGCCGTGATCGCGACATCGCTGCTCCTACCGGCCGGCATCGGCGTTGGCGCCATGCTGCAGGCCATCGCCGGCGCCCACCTGGTCCGCCGTTTCGTCGGCTATCCGACGGCGCTCGACCGCTCCCGCGATGTGATCCGGTTTCTCGGCTTGGGCGGGCCGCTCAGTTGCATCGTCAGCGCCAGCGTGGGCGCGACGGTGCTGGTGCTCGCCGGTAAGTTGCCGGCGGATAGTTACGCCTTCACCTGGTGGGCCTGGTGGTTCGGCGACGCCATCGGCGTGCAAGTCGCCACGCCGCTGGTGCTGACCTGGTGCGGGCAGCCGCACGCCATCTGGCGGCGCCGGCGCAAGACGGTGGCGGTCCCGATCTGCCTGGCATTTACGCTGATCGTGGGCGTGTTCCTCGGGGCCAGGGAACCGTATTTTTCTCCTCCGCACCTGAGGATTGCCTGGGCCGTGCTGGCCGGCGGACTGGCGTTCACCGGTTTGCTCGGTGCCTTCCTGCTGGTGATCAGCGGTCATTCCATGTTGTTCGAGCAATTGGCCGCCCAACGCACGCAGGACCTGGAGCGCACGCGCCAGGCCGAGCAGGCCGCACTGCTACTGGCGGACATCGTCACCTCGTCCGACGACGCCATCATCGGCAAGACGCTCGACGGCACCATCGTCAGCTGGAACGCCGGTGCCGAACGCATGTACGGTTACAGTGCCGACGAGGTAGTGGGCCGCTCGATTTCGATCCTGATCCCGGCCGAGCTGGCGGAGGAAATCCCAGCCGTCCTGGAACGCCTGCAGCGAGGCGAGCGGGTCGAACACCTCGAAACTGTGCGGGTGCGCAAGGATGGCGGCCGCATCAATGTGTCGCTCACGACCTCGCCGATCCGGAACGCCGAGGGCATGATCGCGGGCGTGTCGGCGATCGCGCGCGACATCAGCGAGCGCAAGCGAGCCGAAGACGCCTTGCGCGACCGGGAGGCGCGCATCCGGCGCCTGGTGGATGCGAACATCATCGGCATCTTCATCGGCGATTTGAGCGGGCACATCAGTGAAGCGAACGACGCCTTCCTGAAAATTTCCGGTTATTCAAAGGAAGACGTGCTGGCGGGAATAATCCGCTGGACCGACATGACGCCGCCACAATACGATGCGGCCGATGAGCATGCCCTCGAAGAACTCAAGACGACCGGACGTTGCACTCCCTATGAGAAGGAGTACATCCGCAAGGACGGCAAGCTGATTCCGGTCCTCCTGGCCAGCGCCCTGTTCGAAGGGCCGCAGGAAGAGGGGGTAAGCTTCGTGCTCGACCTGACCGAACGCAGGCAGGCCGATGAGCGCATCCACCACATGGCCGAGCACGACGCCTTGACCGGATTGCCCAATCGCACCCTGCTGCAGGACCGCATGCACCAGGCAATCGCCTTCGCCCATCGCCACCGGCGCCGGGTGGCGGTCTTGTTCATCGATCTCGACTATTTTAAGAATATCAACGACTCGCTCGGCCACTATATCGGCGACCAAGTGTTGAAAATGGCGGCCATCCGCTTGCAGCAATGCCTGCGCGAAGGCGACAGCGTCGCCCGCCTGGGCGGCGACGAATTCGTCCTCATCGTGCCCTTGCTCGATGACAGCAGCGATGCCGCGCGGGTGGCGGGCAAGGCGCTCGACAGCCTGTCGCAGCCTTTCAGCATCGAAGTGAACCAGTTGCATCTGGGCGGCAGCATCGGCATCAGCGTCTATCCCGATGACGGCCTCGACGTCGACTCCCTGATGCGCGCCGCCGATACCGCGATGTACCATGCCAAGGAAATGGGACGCGGCAATTTCCAATTCTTTACTGCCGCGCTCAACCATGCAGTGCAGCAGCGCCTCGACGTCGGCCAGCGCCTGCGCCATGCGCTGGCGCAAGACGAATTCATCCTGCATTACCAGCCGCAGGTGAACATGAAAAGCGGCATCATTTTTTCGGCCGAAGCGCTGCTGCGCTGGCAGCCGCCGGGAAGCCAGCCGATTTCCTGCGGCGACTTCATCGCCAACGCCGAAGAGTCCGGCCTGATCGTGCCGATCGGCGAGTGGGTATTGCGCCAGGCGTGCCGACAATTGAAACTCTGGCACGCTGCGGGCCACCCGGAGTTGAAAATGGCCGTCAATCTATCGCCCCGACAACTCGAACAAGTCAATTTTTGCTCGCTGCTCGGGCAAATCCTGACCGAAACGGGGATTGCCGCCACCTCCCTCGAACTGGAGATTACCGAAAGCATGCTGATGCGGCGCAGCGAATACAATCTTGCCATGCTGACCCGGTTGAGCGACATGGGAATCCAGCTGTCGATCGACGACTTCGGCACAGGGTATTCCAGCCTGGCCTACCTGCAGCGCTTTCCTGTGCATTCGCTCAAGATCGACCAATCCTTCGTGCGCGACATCGGCAAGGACCAGAATGACACGGCGCTGGTCACGGCCATCATCGCCATGGCTGCCAGCCTGCACCTGGGGGTGATCGCCGAAGGAGTGGAAACCCTGCAGCAGGCAGAGTTTTTGATGGCCCATGGCTGCCCGGCGGCCCAGGGCTTTTATTACAGTAAAGCGGTGCGGGCCGATGCGTTCCCGGACTTGATCGGCAAATCCTTCGAACGCTGGATGCTGCGCCAGGGTTGAACGGCGTGCCGAGTTCAGCCCGGGGACGGTTCGCCCCTGGGCCGATCCCCGCGTTCGCGCCTCAGCTCCCGAGCTCGTCCGGGGCCGTCCCGGTCTTGCCAATCTGATACCAGTCCACCTTGCGGGTAGCGACCATGATCGCGCCCAGCACTGCGAACAGCAGGATACTGCCCAGCACCAGCGCATTATTCTCCGAGCTGAGCAAGCCATACAGCGCGCCGTAGAGCACGGTCAGCGCCACGCCGAAGCCCAGTCCGCGCAGCCGGTTGCGCAGCACGAAACTGAGGTAAAACCCCAGCAGCAGGATGCAGGCCGCGCTGGCGATCAGGTACGCCATGATGAACGGGATATGTTCCGACAAGCCCACCAGCAGCAGGAAGAACAGCACCAGCGCCAGCCCGACCAGCAGGTACTGGATCGGGTGAATCGGCAAGCGCTTGAGAATTTCAAAAACGAAGAACGCGGCAAAGGTCAGCGCCACGAACAGCAAACCGTACTTGGTGGCGCGCCCGGCCAGCGAATACACATTCACCGGTTCGATGAAGGCCACGCTGAAGCGGTCGGCGCGCGGGTCGGTGCCGCCGCCCACGGCGACGGCCGCGGCGATGCGCTCGGCCGGGGTGGCGTTCGCGGCCGGCGCGCTGCCTTCCTGCAGGGCGCGCAACTGCTGCTGGGTGGCGGTCGACAGCGAAGAGATCGACCAGCTGGCCTTGAAACCATTGTCGCTGATGCTGCGGTCCTTGGTCGACGGCAGGAAACGGCCGCCGAATTGCGGATGCGGCCACTTCGAAGCCAGCGTGATCTGGTTATTGCGCGCGACGGGCGAAAAATGCTGGCGTTCGATGCCGTCCAGGGCCAGGTTGAACGCGAAGTTGACGCGTCCGCTCTGCTCCATGTCCATGGGCGGCAGATCGGCATGCAAACCGCTGCCGAGGGCGATGCTGCCGGTGCCCTGCTGGAATTCGATCGGCTGCTTGCCCCAGGTAATGGTCGGAATATTGCGGATGCCGCGCACATCCTCGATCCCGACCGCGATGCTGGCCTGGCCCACGGTAATGCGCGAGAGCGAATTGGTGCGCGGCAGGGAAGACTTGAGCGGCAAGTCGAAGTCGCCCGACAGCGCGTGCTGGCCGCTGTAATACAGGACCCGGTGGATGCCGCGGTAGCGGTAATCGGTATCGAAGCGGCCATCGACCGTCAACTGGTTCGGAAACACCAGATGCACCCGGCTGACCGAGCGCCGCACCGTTTCGGTCTTGCTGGCGGCATCGGTGGTGGCGGGCACGGTCACATCGAATTCATCGGTGTACGGGATGACCATGACGGGACCGATGATCGACTGTTCGCGCACGGAATCGGCGGCGATGCTGGCCACGGCCTCGGCGCGGAATTCGGAGCGGTCGTGGATGGTGCCCTGGATCATTGCCAGCAGCAGGCAGATCACAAGGGTCAGCGCCAGGATGGCGAGTATTTTGTACAGCAGTGTTTTTTGCATGAAGGCTCCCGATTGGTGGTGGAGCCAGTGTAGGGAGCGTGTATGCGCTGGGTATGCGCTGCGTGTGAAGTCGCCCGCATGAAAGTTTCCTAACCGGGGTCAGACCTTAATGCCGCTAAGTTAAGCCGGTTTCCGACCGCAAACTTCAAAACCGTCGTTCCCGCGCAGGCGGGAATCCGAGTTCGTCGAGCCGCCTGTGACTGCGTTACGGAATTGGATTCCCGCCGAGTGCCGCCTTGGCGCGGGAATGACGGAGCTTAAGTTAGCGGCATTAGGGTCAGACCCTGACCCATCCCCTCAAATTTCGCTTGTAAACAAGTTGGGATGCTGTTAACTTTCAATCCCAAAAACGGTGCATGCATGGCTGTGTTAGCCCTTTACTTCGTAGCGACCAAACTGCGAAGAAAAGGCACAGACCATGCATGCACAGCGAATCATACAGAAATTTTTAGATGAAGATTGCCCGTCGATTCACGTTAAGCGTAGAGCCTGTTTAGCGCTTGTAACTGATGCTGCACAGCGAGGCGGACTCACCTTGCTTCGGTTGAGCAGGCAAGTCGACAGCGCAACAGCTCTGCGCCATCGAATCAAACAGTGCGACCGGTTGTTGAGCAATGGCCATCTAGAATCGGAGCGCCCGGAGATTTATCGCGCGCTGGCCAGGCGCGTGTTGCATGAGCACCGCCGTGTGGCAATTATTGTCGACTGGTCGGATCTGTTGAAGGACGTCAGCCAGCACGTTCTGCGTGCAACGGTCGTCCTTGAAGGGCGATCCTTCGTGATTTATGAAGAGATCCATGATTCCGATTCCTATAACGTGGCAGCGGTTCATGGCAAATTCATGGAGACGCTGCGAACCATTCTTCCGGAGCGATGCGAGCCCATCATTATCACTGACGCTGGCTTTCGCGGCACTTGGTTTAGGATGCTCAATAAACTGAAGTTTGCCTGGATCGGCCGTGTGCGTAATCGTGAGCAGATGCTTCTGCGGGGAAGCGAGGAGTGGGTTGACTGTCAGCAGTTGTATCCCCGTGCACGCAAGCACGCGCAGGATCTCGGCATCGTTGACCATGTCAAAAGTGCCCCCGTCAAATGTCGTATGGTCTTGACAAAAAAAGATGGAAAAGGTCGGCAGAACAAAACTGCATTCGGCGAGAAAAAACAAAGCGCGCATAGTAAAAAGCAGGCCAAGGGGCAACGCGAGCCGTGGCTGCTCGCCGTGTCCACCAAGTTAGCCGCCCTTAATGCCGATGAGATCGTCAAGTGGTACGAGTGCCGGATGCAAATTGAACAAACCTTCCGAGACTTGAAAAACCCCCAATGGGGAATGGGACTGCGCGACAGCCAGACACGCAAACCACGACGTCTCAAGGCGTTGTTGCTCATCGCCGCATTACTCAGCTTCGCGTTCTGGCTAATCGGCCTGGCTGCCCTTGCCCGAGGATTTCGCATTCAATATGGCAGTCTAGCGAAGGCTTCACAAACCGTATCCATACTTACGCTTGCTCGTCGTTGGATCGACGAGCATCAAAAGCGAATGACTCTCCCTGAACTTGCTCAGGCCCTCACCCAGCTACGACATATGATCAAGACATATGACATTTGAGGGGAAGGGTCAGGGTCAGACCTCCGATTAGAAAGATTTCCTTATTGAGGTCTGACCACGTTAGGAAACTATGACGATGGGCAGGCATAGCCTGGCGCAGACGCCGTGCGGCTGGACGTTGTCGACCGTCACCCGGCCGCCATGCAGCGCCATCACTTCGCGCACGAAAGGCAGGCCCAGGCCAGTGCTTTTGGCGCCGTCCGGACGCGGCAGCGAGTAGAAGCGCTCGAACAGCCGCTCGCGCGCGAACTCCGGAATGCCATCCCCGCAGTCGCTCACGCTGATGACCGTTTCATCGCCCATTTGCTCGGCCCGCAAGGTGATGACGCCGCCCGGCGGGGAAAAATCGATCGCGTTGTCGAGCAGGTTGCCGACCGCCTGGCGCAGCAGCAGCGGGTCGCCCTTGACGATCAGGTTGTCGATAAAAGTTTCCAGGGTCAGCCCGCGCGCCAGCAGCCGCGCCGACACGTCCGCGCGCACCTGCTCGGCCAGTGCGCGCAGCGGCACCGTTTCCGGGGCGCTCAGGCGCTGCTGCTTTTCCACGCGGATCAGCGCCAGCAGCTTGTCGATCAGCTGCCTCTGGCGCAGGTTCTGGTTGAGGATATTGCCGAGAAAATGCTGGCGCTCGGCGGCCGGCATGTCTTCCTGCATCAGCTCGGCCGAGCCCTGGATCGCGGCGATCGGACTCTTGAGCTCGTGCGCCAGGGTGTGCATCAGTTCTTCCACGTATTCCTTGCCTTCGAGCTTGTTGCGCATCGCTTCGAGCGCGCGCCCGAGCGTGCCGATCTCGTTGTTGCCCAGCGCCGGCAAGGTGGCCTTGCGGCCGGCCTCGACATCGGCGATGTACACCATCAGCGTGCGCAGGGCGCGGTTGAGCCACCAGGCGAAGGCCACGCCGATCAGCAGCGACAGCCCCAGCAGCACAGCGCCGCGCTGCAAAATGATGCGCTGGCTGCGTTCGACGAACGGTTGCACGGTCGAGACCGGCTTGGCGACGGTCAGCACGCCGATGATCCGCTCGCCGTCCATGATGGGCGCAGCCACGTGCATCACGGCGCTGGTGTCGTCGGTGCCGGCGTCGCGCGTGCTGCGTGCGCCGTATTCGCCGCGCAGGGTGAGGTAGACATCGTTCCAGAGCGAGTAATCCTTGCCCACATCCTTGCCGCTCGAATCGAAGGTGACGCGCCCGTGCTGGTCGGTGATGTAGACGCGGTAGTTCAGGCTGCGCTTGTTCAGGCCATCGATCTCGACGTCCACATGGCGCCTGGCGAAGCTCTGGATGCGCGCGAGCATCTGCGAGTCGCCGATCTTGCCGGCCTTGACATCGTCGGCCACCACTTCGGCCAGCAGGTGGGCGGTATCGACCAGGGTGTCTTCGAGGGTGGAGCGCACGCCCGGCTTGACCTGGGCCACGAACACATTGAGCAAGAACCACGCCGCCAGCCCGACGATCAGAAAGTAGCCGAGCAGGATGCGCAGGCCGATCCTCATGCGCCCGCCAGGCTGTAGCCCATCCCGCGGTGGGTCTGGATCGGGTCGTCGGCGGGGTCGACCTGGCGCAGCTTGGCGCGCAGCGACTTGATATGGGCGTCGACGGTGCGCTCGAGCGTGTCGGGCGCGTCGGCCCAGACCCGGTCCATCAGCTGCGCGCGCGAGAGCACGTGTCCGGGATGCTCGCACAGGGCCTTGAGCAGCAGGTATTCGTAGCGGGTCAGCTCGAGCACCTGGCCGCGGTACAGGATGCGCGCCTGGGCCGCGCGGATGTCGAAGCGCCCGGCGGGCGGGGCGGCGGGCGGCGCCAGGCGGCGCAGCACGACGCGGATGCGCGCCACCAGTTCGCGCGGCGAAAACGGTTTGGTGACGTAGTCGTCGGCGCCGATTTCGAGCCCGACGATGCGGTCGATCTCGTCGCTGCGCGCGGTCAGGAAGATCACCGGGGCGTCGCAGAACTGGCGCAGCTGGCGGCACACCTCGAAGCCGTTCATGTCGGGCAGGCCGACGTCGAGCACCACCAGCGCCGGCAGGGCGGCCGGGTCGGCGCCGCGCATCGCTTCCAGCGCCTGCGCGCCCAGGCTCACATGGCGCGGCACGAAGCCGTCCGTGCGCAGGGCGTAGGCGATGCTGTCGGCGATCGCCAGTTCATCTTCCACAATCAGGATCGTTACAGGCATGCGCTTCCGTTCATCGTGGTCATGGCGACAGTATCCGGGGCGGGCGCGGGCCAGTCAACCGGCGGCAGGGCGCGGCGCCCTGCCCGTGTGCCACGCTTGTCGGAAAATTTTACAAAAGTTCATGGGATTTCTTAACCGAAAATCCTAAGCCGATGATACCAAACACTAATTTCCCAATGGCATGTTCTTTGCTTGGTATATATGCCACCTTAACCAAACTATAAGAAAGAATATCGTGTCAGCAAAAACATTCTTCGCGTTCGCCCTCGTTGCCTCGGCCTGGATCTCCAGTGCCCATGCGACCATTCTCACCACCACCTCGCGCGGCGTGATCAGCAGCGTCTACCAGAATACCCTGGATGAATTCGGGCCCGGCAACCTGGTCGGCAAGCGCTACCAGATGACGCTGACGTTCGACGACACGGGCGCCACCCACGACCACTATCTGAACCAGTACGACGGCCTGTATGGCTTGAATCTGTTCAGCGCCAGCATCACCGTCGACGGCGTGACGCGCAACTACCGCCGCACCGGGCATTTCCAGCAGCAGACCGCCAACGGCGCCACGGCCGGCAATGCGTGGGGATCGGACCAGGCGTTTGCCGGGGTGAACTGGACCACGCGCGAAGAAAGCATGTACGCGTATCACGGCATCGAATCGGTGCAGCACTTTTTTGCCGGCGCCAACGCCAGCCTGACCACGCCCTTTTCGACCACGGTGCGTCCCGATCTGTACGACTACACGATGAAACAGGCCCAGTTCGGCTACAACGACGTGCTCACGGGCCGCTCCACGGTGTTTTCTGGCGATATCGAGGAGTTTTCGATGAGCACCGTCGCGGCGGTGCCGGAACCGGTCAGCCTCGGCTTGCTGGGACTGGGGGCGCTGGCGATGCTGGGCGCGCGCCGCCGCACGCGCCAGCCGGCCTGACCGGGATCAGCGCGGGGCGCCCGGGCCGATGGTGCGGTCGAGCAGCTTGAACAGGGCGCCGTAGAATTTCTCGCGGTTGTCCTCGTGGTAAATGCCATGGCCCTCTTTTTCCAGGATCATCCACTCGACTTCCTTGTTCGCCTCCTTGAGCGCCTTGTGCATCTTGCGGCCGTGCGCGATCGGCACGCGCCGGTCCCATTCGCCGTGGGCCAGCAGCACCGGCGCCGTGATGCGCGCCGCGTTCTTGAGCGGCGACACCTGCTCGAACGCCTGTTTGTCACGCCCTGCCCCGCCCACCAGGATATTCATGCTCAAGCGTCCGGTCGCCCTGGCATTGGTATCGGAATCGTCCTTGAGCATGTACGCAATATCGCTGACGCCGGCAAAGCTGGCGCCGCAGCGGTATAACTCGGGCGTCTTGGCCAGGCCCCACATGGCGGCATAGCCCCCGTAGCTGGCGCCTTAGATGCAGATGCGCCGCGGATCGGCATGCCCCTGCTCGACCAGCCAGCGCACGCCATCGCTGATATCGTCCTGCATCGCCAATCCCCATTGGCCGTAGCCGGCCTGCATGAACGCCTTGCCGAAGCCGGAAGAACCGCGGAACTGCGGCTGCAGGACCGTGTAGCCGCGCGTGGCCAGCAGCTGCACTTCGGGATTGTAGGTCCAGCCGTCGCGCGCGGCAGGGCCGCCGTGGATCAGAATCACCGCCGGCTTGATCGCGCCTGTTTTGGCCGGCAAGGTCAGATAGGCCGGAATGCTCAAGCCGTCGCGCGCGGCGTAGCGCACGATCTGTACCGGCCGCATGGCCGCGACATCGATCTCGGGCTTGGCCGATGCCACCTTGCGCATCGTCGCGCTCGGCCCATCGAGCAGGAGCCATTGGCCGGGGTCGGTATCGCTGATGGAATGGATCAGCAGCTTCCCGGTCAGCTTACCCTCGATAAAGTTGAGGCGATCCGGCAAGGCGGCATCGACGCTTTGCTGCATGGCCGCCCAGGCCGGATCGAACCATTCGAGCGACGGCTTCATGCCGGCGGTGGCAACCACGCGGAACGAACCATCTTCCTCGGCGTCGGGAACTTGGATATCCTGGGTCGGGTGGCCGGCCAGCATGTCGGTGATGGTGCGGGTTTCCAGGCTGTAACGGAAGTAGGCGAACGTGTCGCGATCCTGGCGCGACCTTACCACCAGCGACTTCTGGTCGCGCGACAGGCTTTGCGGCCACCATTGCTCTTCGCTATAGCCGAAGGTGGCCAATTTTTCCCAAGGCTTGTCTTGCGCCGCCCGATACCAGTGGGTGATGCTGGTGTCGTCCGACCAGATGGCGGTGCTGATGGTGCTCACCACCCGGGCGTCGCCATTGTCGTCGAGTACCCACCACACCGGCTTGCCGGGCATATGGAAGTTGACCACCTCCGATTCGCCCGTCTTGAGCGTTATGCGGGCGATGTACGCCGGAGTACGGTACCGGTTGGCCAGGATTCGCGTGTTGCCGGCCGCGTCAGGAGTGATCTTGCCGATGAAGCGGCTGCCGGGGAAGGTGAGGTACTTGCCGCTCAGGCCGATCAACTCCACGCCATTGTCGGCATCGACCGCCAGCCGGGTATCGTCGACCCAATCCACGTCGCTCGGGTTCGTCATAGGGGAACCTTTGCTTTCGAGAAAGCGCGGGGCCATGGTCGCCGTATCGATCAGCACCAACTTGCTGGCCTCGCCCTTGCGCGCGATCGCTGCGATGTGCTTGCCGTCCGGGGACAGGGTCATCGACAGGTAGGCCGGCAGGCGCAGTGCCTCCTTGATGCCCAGGATGGGAGGCTCGGCCCTGCAGGGAGCGGCGCCGAGGGACAGCAGCAACGGGAACAAGACACGCGCGTAACGCGGCAGCGAGAGGAGGAGGAAAGCGGTCATGGGAGCGGATGGGTGGCGCACGGGCAGGAAGATAGGGCGCCAGAGTATCGACGCCGCCATGTCGCATCACAACAATAGTAACTTTATGGATACTGAAAATCCCACAATGTGTGCGGTATGGCGAGGTTCGCGGCGCCGATCTCGTGAGCCCATTCAGGCATGCGGCCCGTAAAACGCATCAGGGCCGGGTCCGTTCGCTAAAAGCGAACTCGCCCGGCCCTGACTCGCCCGCGCATATCAATGCGCCGGCGGCAACACTGCAATGATTATTGCAGTTTGATTTCGACGTCGACGCCAGCTGGCAGATCCAGCTTCATCAGCGCGTCAACGGTCTTGTCCGTTGGGTCCACGATGTCCATCAGACGCTGGTGCGTACGGATTTCGAACTGGTCGCGCGAGGTTTTGTTGACGTGCGGCGAACGCAGGACGTCAAAACGCTGGATGCGGGTTGGCAGTGGGACTGGGCCTTTGACAACAGCGCCGGTACGCTTGGCGGTGTCGACGATTTCCAGTGCGGACTGGTCGATCAGCTTGTAGTCGAACGCTTTGAGGCGAATGCGGATTTTCTGGTTTGGTGCGGACATGGTAATTCCCTTAAAAAGAACGAACCGGCGTTGAACCGGCAATATGAATTTTTTGCTTGGGCACATCAGGCAAGAAAGCAAGTATACCTGCTTTCCTGCCCTTTACTACGAATTACTTACCAGCTACTTCGCTGAGAATCTTCGCAACAACACCTGCACCAACGGTACGGCCACCTTCGCGGATTGCGAAACGCAGGCCTTCTTCCATCGCGATCGGGTTGATCAGCTTGACGGTGATCGACACGTTATCGCCTGGCATAACCATTTCTTTGTCCGCTGGCAACTCGATCGAACCAGTCACGTCCGTGGTACGGAAGTAGAACTGTGGACGATAGTTGTTGAAGAACGGGGTGTGACGGCCGCCTTCGTCTTTCGACAGGACGTAGATCTCACCGGTGAAGTGATTGTGCGGCTTGATCGAGTTTGGCTTGGCCAGAACCTGACCACGCTGTACGTCTTCACGCTTGGTGCCGCGCAGCAGCAGACCGACGTTGTCGCCAGCTTGACCCTGGTCCAGCAGCTTGCGGAACATTTCCACGCCGGTGCAAGTGGTCTTGACGGTGTCGGAGATGCCGACGATTTCGATTTCTTCGCCGACTTTAACAACACCGCGCTCGATACGGCCGGTCACAACGGTGCCGCGACCCGAGATCGAGAACACGTCTTCCACAGGCATCAGGAAGGCGCCGTCGATTGCGCGCTCGGGCGTTGGGATGTAGCTGTCGAGTGCGTCGGCCAGAGCCATGATCGCCACTTCGCCCATTTCGCCGGTGTTGCCTTCGAGGGCCATACGTGCCGAACCCTTGATGATTGGCAGGTCGTCGCCTGGGAACTCGTATTTCGACAAGAGCTCACGCACTTCCATTTCAACCAGTTCCAGCAGTTCTGCGTCGTCGACCAGGTCGCACTTGTTCAGGAACACGATGATGTAAGGAACGCCAACCTGGCGTGCCAGCAGGATGTGCTCGCGGGTCTGTGGCATTGGGCCGTCAGCTGCGGAGCAAACCAGGATCGCGCCGTCCATCTGTGCCGCGCCGGTGATCATGTTCTTGATGTAATCGGCGTGGCCTGGGCAGTCAACGTGAGCGTAGTGGCGGTTAGCCGTTTCGTACTCGACGTGAGCGGTGTTGATGGTGATGCCGCGCGCTTTTTCTTCTGGTGCTGCATCGATCTGGTCGTATGCTTTTGCTTCGCCGCCGAATTTCTTCGACAGAACGGTTGCGATAGCTGCCGTCAGGGTGGTTTTACCGTGGTCGACGTGACCGATGGTGCCCACGTTGACGTGCGGCTTGGTCCGTTCGAATTTACCTTTTGCCATTTTGAATTTCCTTTAAATTTTCATTTTTGTGGGACAGAGCACGGTTTTCACGCATGTGCTCTGTCCTCAACTAACTATAACTAACTAAATTACTTGGCCTTGGCCGTTACGATTGCATCGGTAACGTGCTTAGGCGCTTCCGAGTAGTGCTTGAATTCCATCGTGTAGGTAGCACGGCCTTGCGTTGCGGAACGCAGCGAGGTCGAGTAACCGAACATTTCGGACAGTGGCACTTCGGCTTTGATGATCTTGCCGCCGCCGCCTGGGATCTCGTCCATGCCCTGCACCATACCGCGGCGGGACGACAGATCGCCCATCACGGTACCGGCGTAGTCTTCCGGCGTTTCCACTTCCACGGCCATCATTGGCTCGAGGATGACTGGCGATGCTTTACGGCAGCCATCTTTGAATGCCATCGAAGCGGCCATCTGGAACGCGTTTTCGTTCGAGTCCACATCGTGGTACGAACCGAAGAACAGCGTGACCTTGACGTCGACCACTGGATAACCGGCCATCACGCCGGCGTTCAGCGTGCCGCGCACACCCTTTTCAACTGCAGGGATGTATTCGCGTGGAACGGTGCCGCCCTTGATGGCGTCGACGAATTCAAAGCCTTTGCCGGCTTCTTGCGGCTCGATCTTCAGGACAACGTGACCGTACTGACCACGACCGCCCGACTGCTTGACGAACTTGCCTTCGGATTCTTCGCACACCTTGCGGATCGTTTCGCGGTAAGCCACTTGTGGCTTGCCGACGGTCGCTTCGACGCCGAATTCGCGCTTCATGCGGTCAACGATAATTTCCAGGTGCAACTCGCCCATACCACCGATGATGGTCTGGCCCGATTCTTCATCGGTTTTTACGCGGAACGAAGGATCTTCCTGTGCCAGGCGGTTCAGCGCCAGGCCCATTTTTTCCTGGTCAGCCTTGGTTTTCGGCTCGACTGCCTGCTGAATCACCGGCTCAGGGAAGACCATTTTTTCCAGCGTGATGATCGACGATGGATCGCACAGGGTTTCGCCCGTGGTCGCGTCTTTCAGGCCGACCGCGGCGGCGATATCGCCGGCGTGGACTTCCTTGATTTCTTCGCGCTGGTTAGCGTGCATCTGCAAAATACGGCCAAGACGCTCTTTCTTGTTCTTGATCGGATTGTAGACGGTGTCGCCCGACTTGATCATGCCCGAGTAGACGCGGAAGAAGATCAGCTGGCCCACGAACGGGTCGGTCATGATCTTGAATGCCAGCGCCGAGAATTTCTCGTCGTCTTCCGCTTTACGCGTGGTCGGCTGGTCATCTTCGTCCATACCCTTGACTGGCGGGATGTCGATTGGCGATGGCAGGTATTCGATCACGCCGTCGAGCATGGCTTGCACGCCCTTGTTCTTGAACGCGGTGCCGCACATCATCGGGACGATTTCCGACGCGATGGTACGCTGGCGCAGAGCAGCCTTGATCTCGGCTTCCGTCAGGTCGCCTTCTTCCAGGTACTTGTTCATCAGTTCGTCGTTCGCTTCAGCAGCGGTTTCGACGAGCTTCAGACGCCACTCGGCAGCCTGCTCTTGCAACTCAGCAGGAATGTCGCGGTAGTCGAACTTCATGCCCTGCGACGCGTCGTCCCAGTAGATGGCTTTCATCTTGACCAGATCGACCACGCCCTTGAAGTTGTCTTCGGCGCCGATAGGAATCTGCAGCGGAATCGGGTTCGCCTTCAGGCGAGCGCGCATCTGCTCGTAGACCTTGAAGAAGTTGGCGCCGGTACGGTCCATCTTGTTGACAAAAGCAAGACGTGGCACCTTGTACTTGTTCGCCTGACGCCATACGGTTTCCGACTGTGGCTGAACACCGCCCACTGCGCAGTAAACCATGCAAGCACCGTCGAGCACGCGCATCGAGCGTTCAACTTCAATGGTGAAGTCAACGTGGCCCGGGGTGTCGATGATGTTGATGTGGTGCTCAGGGAAATTGTTAGCCATCCCTTTCCAGAAGCAGGTCGTCGCAGCCGAGGTAATCGTGATACCGCGTTCCTGCTCTTGCTCCATCCAGTCCATGGTGGCCGCGCCATCATGCACTTCGCCGATCTTGTGGTTCACGCCCGTGTAGAACAGGACGCGCTCGGTCGTGGTGGTCTTGCCAGCATCGATGTGAGCCGAGATACCGATATTGCGGTAGCGCTCAATGGGGGTCTTGCGTGCCATAATTATTCCTAAATCTTTTAATGGACAAAACCGAGCGGCATTTTGTGAACAAAATGAGCCCGGCCTCGAACAACAGATACATGGCCGCGCCTGGGCTCACACAAATGTGCAAACCGGGGCGTGGCCAATTGATTAGAAGCGGAAATGCGAGAACGCTTTGTTCGCTTCTGCCATGCGGTGAACTTCGTCCCGCTTCTTCATAGCACCACCGCGCATTTCAGCGGCTTCCATCAGTTCACCACCGAGGCGTTGCGGCATGGATTTTTCGCTGCGCTTGTTTGCGGCTTCGCGCAACCAACGCATGGACAGCGCCATACGACGAACCGGACGAACTTCAACTGGCACCTGGTAGTTGGCGCCACCGACGCGGCGGGACTTAACCTCGACCATCGGCTTGGCATTGTTGATCGCGGTTGCAAACACTTCGAGCGGGTCTTTGCCGGACTTTTGCTTGATGTGCTCAAATGCACCGTAGATGATGTTTTCTGCGACCGATTTTTTACCGGACAACATCAGTACGTTGACGAATTTGGCGACATCTTGGTTACCGAACTTTGGATCTGGCAAGATTTCGCGCTTGGGTACTTCACGACGACGTGGCATATCAATTCCTTCCTATCTTCAGTTGAGCGCGCGGTGCGCACTCGCGGCGGCCATCATAGCCATCCACTTACTCGACCATTACGGTCGGTTCAACTCGTTAAACTTCTAGTGAAAGCGGGGCGAAAAATTACTTCTTGCCTGCTTTAGCGCGCTTCGTACCGTACTTCGAACGAGCTTGCTTACGGTCTTTAACGCCCTGGGTATCCAGTGCACCGCGAACCATGTGGTAACGCACACCCGGCAAATCCTTAACACGACCGCCGCGCAGCAGCACGACACTGTGTTCTTGCAGGTTGTGGCCTTCACCGCCGATGTACGAAATGACTTCGAAACCGTTGGTCAGGCGAACTTTGGCGACTTTACGCAGAGCCGAGTTTGGCTTCTTTGGAGTCGTCGTGTACACACGGGTGCAAACACCACGTTTTTGCGGGCTGTTTTCCAGCGCCGGCGATTTGCTTTTCACGGTCAGAGCGACACGTGGATTGCGAATCAGTTGATTGATGGTTGGCATCGTTATAAATCCAACAAAATTACAACATGAATAACCCGGACAAAGTGTCCGGGGACTAAAACGGAGTCCCGACGAGGACTACGCAGGAGAGGCACCGACAGCCGCCCTGCGAGGAGCGGCGCTGAATGCGTAAACAATGCGCAGAATAAAATCGAGAACTCGCGAGTATAGACGCGATGGGACAGGCAGTCAAACAGTTTAACGCTCGGCAATGCGGATGTGGGGCGATGGTGCTGGGGAAACGGGAGAGTGTGGCGGGGGTGAGACAGTGCGTTATAGCCAGCATGGGCGATCGTGCCCTCTGCGGCCGTCAACCTCAGCACCGTCGTCCCCGCGCCAGGCGGGGACCCAAGTTCGTAGCGCAGCCACGACCCGAGCGAGCACCATGGGTCCCCGCCGAGTGCCGCCTTGGCGCGGGGAGTCGTTTCTGGCAGTGCCAGGAACGACGGAGCTTATTCAGAGGTCCCCAACCCGACTATTACAGCTTGTCAGCCGCCGCCTTCATGCGATCGGCGCGCGAGTTCGAACCCGGGTGGCTCGCCATCATGCTGCCTTCGCCCTGTTCCTGCTTGGCCAGCTTGCGGAATGCCGATTCCATCGCGCGCACGTCGTACTTGTGCTTCTGCATGAACTTGAAGCCATAATCATCCGACGAGGTCTCATCGGACTGCGAGAACTGCGCATTGCCGAAGGCCTTGATGGTTTCTTCGTTGGCGGCGACCATGCCGCCGATCTGGTTGCCGCTCGCGCCCGCCGCCTTGGTACCGGCCGACAGCAACAGCGCCTTTTTCATCTGCGACGCCGAGTGACCCAGCTTGGTGTGGCCGATTTCGTGGCCGATCACGCCGCGCAGTTCGTCGTCGTTCATCAGGTCCATCAAGCCCGCGTAAATACGGATGCTGCCGTCCGGCGTGGCGAAGGCATTGACTTCACTGGACTGGTACACCGCGAAGTTCAGCTTCAGGCCATCTTCATTTTCCAGGCCCTTGGTCAGCATCGCCAGACGCTTGGCGTACTTGCTGCCGGCCGGCGCGACTTTTTCTTCCTTGTCCATCTGGCGCATCATCAGACGCGAACCTTCGATCACGTCCTTGTCGCTGATGGTGGCGGCCTTGGCCAGATCCTTGCCCGCGCCCAGCATGCCGCCGAGGTCGATGGCCGAAGCGGCGCCGGAGGTCAGGATGAACATGGTCAGCGCGGCAATACGAATTGTGGATGTCATGAAGTTACTCTCATTCAGGTTATTAGTATAAAAACGTTGCCATTGTAACAGCATGAAGCATCATCAATTGCATCCAACTACATATAATTACAATCGAGACAACACTTTGCTGCATCGAATATTTGGCAGAGAGAACTAAAAACCCGGGATAATGGCCAATTTGGCTGGACCACGTTTCCCTGATGCGACATCTGCTGCGCCCTGCCCCACTCTACCTGCTGCTGACGTACGCGGCACTGTCGGCCATCCCCTTCTTCCCCATGCTGCTGGGCAAGCGGCTCGACCGTCCGTGGCAGGTGCTCGGCATCGAGGCGGTGGCCTGGGTGGCGGTGTGGGCGCTGTTCAAGCGTCCCGCCTGGTTCCACTGGCTGCTGATCCCGGCTTTCCTGGCGCTGCCGACCGAAATCTACCTGTTCAGTTTCTACGGGCAAAGCATTTCCACCCACCATCTCGGCATCATTGCCGAAACCAGTCCCAAGGAAGCGCTCGAGTTTCTCGGCAAGACAGTCTGGCTGATGCTCGCCGTCATGGCCGCGGTCGTCGCTTGGTGGGTCACGACCTTTCAGGCCGCCCGCCGCGCCCGCGAGCTCGACTGGGACGACAGCTCGCGCTGGCTCAGCCTGGGCCTGTTGGCCATTGGCGCCGGCGTGTGGGCGTACGGTCACGAATTCGGCGTCGCTCCACGCGCCGCGGCGCCAGGCGCGGCATCGAAGACGGCGGCGGCCAGCGCCAGCAAGCCCGCCCCGGGCGCCGGGCACACCGGCTGGAAGTCCGTTCCCCTGCCCCACTGGGCGGTGCTGCCGCTCGAACTGGGCGCGTTTGCGCAATCCTGGCCTTTCGGGATCACGGCGCGCGGCGTCGACTTCTATAAAGAACGCAAGCACCTGGCCGAGCTGGGACAGCGCAACAGCGGCTTCACCTTCGGCGCGCGCCAGGCAGCGCCCGATACGCAGCCGGAAATCGTGCTGATGGTGATCGGCGAATCGTCGCGCTTCGACCGCTGGAGCTTGAACGGCTACGCGCGCGACACCAATCCCCTGCTCGGCAAGGAAGCCAACCTGGTCACCCTGCCCGACGTGATCACGTCCGTCTCGGCCACGCGCCTGTCGGTGCCGGTCATGATCTCGCGCAAACCGGCCATCAAGAGCCTCAAGGACGGCTTCGCCGAAAAATCCTTCCTGACCGCCTACAAGGAAGCCGGCTTCAAGACCTACTGGCTGTCGAACCAGATCTCGTTCGGCGAATTCGACACGCCCGTCTCGGTCTTTGCCAAAGAGGCGGATGTGATCCAGTTCCTCAACCTGGGCGGCTTTACCAACAACTCCAATTTCGACGAGATCCTGTTCGAGCCGCTGCGCAACGCCATCGCCGACCCGGCCCCGAAAAAGCTGATCGTGCTGCACTCGCTGGGCAGCCACTGGAACTACAGCCAGCGCTACCCAAAACAGTTCGACCGCTGGCAGCCATCGCTGTTCGGCATCGACAAGCCGGTCTACACCGACCCCGCGCTCAAGACCCAGCTCAATAACAGTTACGACAGCACCATCCTGTATACAGACTGGTTCCTGGCCAGCGTGATCGGGCAGCTGAAAGGCTCGCAGCAGCGCAGCGCCATGCTGTACGTGTCCGACCACGGCCAGACGCTGTACGACAACAGCTGCAAGCTGGCCTTCCACGGCCACAATACCCAGTACGAATTCCACGTGCCCGCGCTGCTCTGGTATTCGGACCAGTACCTGGCGCGCTATCCCGACAAGGTGGCGCAGCTGCAGCGCCACGGCAAGGCGCGCCTGTCGACCGAGAACATGTTCCACACCCTGCTCGACCTGGCCGACATCCGCTACGCCGACGAGCGCCTGGAATGGAGTTTCGTCAATCCCGGATTCAAGCAGCACAAGCGCTACGTCGACAGCTACGGCTGGAGCGACTACGACAACGCCACCTGGAAAGGCGACTGCCGCGAGATCATCGACAAGGGCACGCCGCTCAAGCGCGAAAAATAGCGTATCACCGCCCCCAAGGACGACATGATCCCGCGCAGGCGGCAATCGAAGGCCTGCGCTAAGGCGATACCGGTTCACTCATGTTCTCGCCCGCCAGCACCCCGTCGCAATCGCCCGGATGCGCCAGATAGCCATTGAGCCAGTCGAACACCCTGCCCGCCCGCGCTTCGATGGCGGGGCCGAAGCCGCGCTGCGCCAGCAAGGCGATGCCGTTGGTATGCGCCAGCACGCCCGCTTCCAGCGCCAGCCGGCCATCGGCATCCAGCCGCACGCACAGGGGCGATAGCCGCTGCGCCAGCAAGGACGCCAGCACCAGGTTGTGCGACGAGACCATTACCAGCCCCTTGGCCGCCAGCACATCGAGCACCGAGGCGGCCGCCGACACCGATTCGAGGTGATTGGTGCCACGGAAAATCTCGTCGATGATGCAGATGCCGGGATGCGCTCCGTCGGCCGCAGCCAGCAGCTCCTGCGCGCGCCGCAGTTCGGCCATGTACAGGCTCTCGCCCCCGAACAGCGAATCCTCGCTCTGCATGCTGGTGTAGACCGGCAGGTCCGGCACGCTGGCCTTCTCGGCATAGCAAAAGCCGAAGGCGCGCGCCGTCACCAGATTCACGCCCACGGTGCGCAGCAAGGTGCTCTTGCCGACCCCGTTCTGGCCCGAGATGAAGGCGCCGCCCCCATCGAGCCTGACCGACAGCGCCTGCGCCTGCGGCAGCAGCGGATGCACGGTGCCCGCCAGCGCAATCGACTGGGACGTGTGGCGCTCGGCCCAGCACAGCACGGGCGCCTGGAGCAGATGGCGCGCCAGCGCGATATCGGCCTCCAGCTCGCCCACCCACACAAAACACGCACGCAGGAAGTCCAGGTTGCCGTGCACCAGCCGCACGCCCTTGAAGTAGTGATTCACGTTGTCGAGCATGAACCAGTCAAGGTAGGTGCGCGCGCCCGGCGTCATGACCACCATCGGCGCGCGCGAAAGCTGGCGATTGAGCTTGCCCGCCGCCGCGGCCGGGCCGGCAAACGGCAGCAGCAACGCATCCTTGCGCGCGCCCAGGATGCTGGAGACCCGCAGCAGCATCTGCAGCGCATTCATCGAGCGTTCCCACTCTTCCACCCGTTCGTAGTAGCGCATCTGGGTGCTCATTAATATGTACGCGACCACGCCGGTGGCCAGCCACGCGGCCGGCGTGACGATGACGGCCGCGATCGACGCCAGCAGCAGCAGCGGCAGCGGCCAGGTCTTGCCGACCCACCAGGGCGCGGGCGGCGCGGTATCTTCAAACAGCAAGGTGGCGATCTCCTTGTCCGCATGGCGCAGCGAGGTGCAGTCGCGGTGCAGCGCGGCCAGGCGCTCGGGATCGCCCATCAGGTCGCGCACACGCTCGCCCACGGCGGCGCACGCGTCGTCGTCCAGCCCCGCGCGCAGGCGCTGGTACAGCACCTGCTGGCCGAAGATGCTCACCTCTTTCGATAACTGCGCGCGGTAGGTATCGAGCAGCAGGTCCTTCCAGGTGGCGTCATCGAGCGCGCCGCGCGCCGGATCGGCGCACAGCCGGTGCACCTGCGCCACGTCGCCCGCCACGAAACCGTAATCGACCGGCTCCCTGTCGGGAATGATCAGGAACGCGCGCAACTGGGTCACAGCTTGCGTCCACACGGCGGACAAGGTCGATACGAACGCGGACATACTGCCTTTCTGGCCTGCGGCCGCGCGGGTATCGCGCAACCAGCCTGCCAGATGTGGATAAATTGACAAAATGCAAGTCCACACTGTCCGGGCGCTGTCCATACACGGCGTCCGGACGGCGCGGACAGCCTCGCATCGATAAGCGAATCCCTTATGAATCAATCACTTGGCACTTGGCACGCTTCCTGCATTGATGATGTCATTTACTGTTCAGACAACAACCATGATCCGAGATACCTCTTCCCAGGACGCCACCATCAGCGCGCCGCCCGCACAGAAGGCCAGGCGCCGCATCGTGGCCGCCGTGGTGGCCCTGGGCGCGCTGGGGGGCCTGGCGCTGCTGCTGTCGCCCTGGCGCACCAGCGAGCATGCGGTCAGCGCAGCGCGCCTGCGCGTGGCCGAAGTCACCCGCGGCACGCTGGTGCGCGACGCCTCGGTCAACGGCCGCGTGGTGGCCGCCGTCAGTCCCACCCTGTACGCCACCGCGCCAGCCACCGTCACGCTCCAGGTGGCCGCCGGCGACACGGTCAAAAAAGGCCAGGTCCTGGCGCTGCTCGAATCGCCCGACCTGTCCGACGCGCTCAAGCGCGAGCAATCGAGCTACCAGCAGCTCGAAGCGGAAGTGGCGCGCCAGCGCATCCTGGCCAAAAAACAGAAGCTGCTGGCCCAGCGCGAAGCCGACACCGCCGAAATCGACCGCCTGTCGGCCCAGCGCACCCTGGAGCGCTACGACAGCGTGGCCCGGGAAGGCATCATCGCCAAGATCGACTATCAGAAGGCGAAGGACGCGCTCAACTCGGCCGGCATCCGCGCGCGCCATGCGTCCCAGGCGGCCGCGCTGGAAGGCGACGACGTCGGCCTGGCGCTGCAAACCAAGGTGGCCGAACTCGATCGCCAGCGCCTGTCCATGGCCAACGCCCAGCGCCGCGTGGATGAACTCTCCGTGCGTGCGCCGGTCGACGGTTTCATCGGCACGCTGTCGGTGCAGAACCGCAGCGTGGTGGCGGCCAACGCGGCGCTCATGACGCTGGTGGACTTGTCGCGCCTCGAAGTCGAACTCGAAGTCCCGGAAACCTACGTCGACGACATGGGCCTGGGCATGAGCGCCGAGATCGCGCTTGGCAACGTCACTGCCAGCGGCAAGCTGTCGGCCCTCTCGCCCGAAGTGGTCAAGAACCAGGTACTGGCGCGGGTGCGCTTCGACGGCGCCCAACCCAAGGGCCTGCGCCAGAGCCAGCGCGTCAGCGCGCGCCTGCTGATCGAAGAAAAGCGCGACGTCATCCTGCTGCCGCGCGGCCCCTTCGTCGAAAGCGAAGGGGGCCGCTTCGCCTACGTGCTTGCGGACGGCGTGGCCGTGCGCACCCCGATCAAGCTGGGCGCGACCAGCGTGACGTCCGTCGAAATCCTGGCGGGCCTGAAAACCGGCGACAAGGTCGTCGTCGCCGGCACCGACACCTTCGCCAACGCCGCGCGCGTGTCGATCAACAACTGATATCAACCGATTCCCAACGAAAGGACCGTCCATGCTGCGCATGACCAATCTGAGCAAGGTATACCGCACCCACATGATCGAGACGCACGCCCTGCGCGGCTTCGAGATCGACGTGAAACAGGGTGAATTCGTCACCGTCACCGGCCCTTCCGGCTCCGGCAAGACCAGTTTTCTGAACATCGCCGGCCTGCTCGAAGAATTCAGCGATGGCGAATATGTGCTCGATGGCGTGAATGTGAAAGGCATGGACGACAACGCCCGTTCGCGCCTGCGCAACGAAAAGCTGGGCTTCATCTTCCAGGGTTTCAACCTGATTCCCGACCTGTCCCTGTTCGACAACGTGGACGTGCCGCTGCGCTACCGGGGCTTCAACGCCGCCGAACGCAAGGAGCGCATCGAAGACGCGCTGTCCAAGGTCGGCCTGGCCTCGCGCATGAAGCACTATCCGGCCGAACTGTCGGGCGGGCAGCAGCAGCGCGTGGCGATTGCGCGCGCGCTGGCCGGCTCGCCCAAGCTGCTGCTGGCCGATGAACCGACCGGCAACCTCGACACGCAAATGGCGCGCGGCGTGATGGAACTGCTCGAAGAGATCAACGCCCAGGGCACCACCATCCTGATGGTCACCCACGACCCGGAGCTGGCGGTGCGCTCGCAACGCAACGTGCACATCATCGACGGCCAGGTGTCGGACCTGGTGCGCAAGCCGTCCACCCTGGCCGGGGCCCGGCTTGGCGGCCAGGTCGCATAAGGAGCATCCATGTTTTCGTACTATTTTCTGCTGGGCCTACGCAGCCTGCGCCGCAACCCGGTGCTCACCGCGCTGATGGTGCTCACCCTGGCCATCGGCGTGGCGGCCAGCGTATCGACCCTGACCATCCTGCACGTCATGTCCAGTAATCCCATTGCCCACAAGAGCGAGCGCCTGTTCGTTCCGGAAATCGACAATGGCCAACTGGAAGGCTTCAACCCGCAGGACCAGGACCGCGACGATCCGCAATCGACGTACATGGACGCGATGAACTTTCTCAGGGATGGGCATGGCGAGCGCCGCACGGTGCTGTACGGCGTGTCCGCCCCGCTCGAACCGGAGCGCAAGGACATGCCGGTGATGTCGGTCACCGGCCTGGCCCTGACGCGCGACTTTTTCGCGATGATGGACGTGCCCTTCCTGTACGGGCACGCCTGGAGCGACGCCGACGAGCGTGCCGGCGCCGATGTGGTGGTCCTGAGCCAGGCACTGGCCGAGAAGCTGTTCGGCGCGGTCAACCCCGTCGGCAAGCGCATCCGCCTGATGGAGGCGCAATTCCAGGTGGTCGGCGTGCGCAAGCCGTGGCTGCCGGTGCCGAAGTTCTATAAGCTGATCGGCGGCGGCGCCTTCAGCCAGGAAGACGAGATCATGATGCCGTTCGCCACCGCGATCCGGCATGAAGCCAACCCGGAAGGCAGCATCAGCTGCCAGGGGCGCACCGATCCGGGCTGGCAGGGCTTCCTCAAGTCGGAGTGCACCTGGCTGCAGGTCTTCTTCGAGACCAAAACCGGCGCCGGACGCGCCGAATTGCAGGATTACCTGAACAACTACGCCGACGCTCAGCGCAAGCTGGGGCGCCTGAAGCGCAAGCAGCCGAACCAGCTGTTCGACGTCATGCAGTGGCTCGAATACCGCAAGGTGGTGGGCAACGACAACCGCCTTGCCGCCTGGCTGGCTTTCGGCTTCCTGCTCCTTTGCCTGGTCAACACCATCGGCCTGCTGCTGGCCAAATTTTCGGTGCGCGCCTCCGAGGTGGGCATCCGGCGTGCGCTGGGCGCCTCGCGCAGGGAGATCTTCCGCCAGTTCCTGACCGAGACCGCGGTGGTCGGTCTGGCCGGCGGCCTGCTCGGACTGGCGCTGGCATTCGGTGCGCTCGCCTTGATCCGCATGCAATCGGAGCAATTGCGGATCGTCGCCAACATGGACTGGCAGATGCTGGGCGCGACCTTCGTGCTGTCGCTGGGCGCGGCCATCCTGGCCGGCCTGCTGCCGACCTGGCGCGCCTGCCAGGTCACGCCGGCCATTCAACTCAAATCGCAGTAAGGTAATCAATATGGAAATCCGTCCCATCCTCTCTGCGCTATTGCGCAGCAAAACCGGCGCCATCCTGGTGGCACTGCAAGTGGCGATCAGCCTTGCCATCCTCACCAACGCACTGCACATCGTCAATGTGCGCCAGGCCGTGGCGGCGCGCCCGAGCGGCATCGCCGGGGAGAGCGATGTGTTTCACATCAAGATGCGCCACCTGGTCGAGGGCAGCCATCAGGAGCAGCTGGCGCGCCAGCAGTCCGAAACGCGGGCCCTGCGCGCCATCGGCGGCGTGGCATCGGCGGCGTTTGCCAGCCAGGCCCCGATTTCGCGCTCCGGCTGGACCAGCACCGTGACGGCATCGCGCACGCCCGGCACCGAAACGGCGCTCGGGTCGATGTACTATTCGAGCGATTCGCTGGTCGATACCTGGGGCCTGCAACTGGTCGAGGGCCGCGACCTGAAACCGGAAGAACTGGTCGACATCGACGGCAACACCTCTCCCGAAACGCTGTTTCCCAAATCGGTGCTGGTCACCAGGGCGCTGGCCGCCAAGCTGTGGCCGGGCGCTGGCCAGGTGCTCGGCAAGACACTCTACTTTGGCAGCAACCCTGACGGTAACGCCGCCACCGTGGTCGGCGTCGTGGCGACGCTGCAGTCGCAGGGCGCGGAACTGGGCACACGCGGCGAATTGGCGCTCATCGTGCCGATGCGCAAGACATTCAGCACGGTCATGTACACGGTGCGCGCCGAAGCGGGGCAGCTGGACCGGGTCATGAAGGAAGCCGAAGCGGCACTGCGCGCCAGCACCCGGGGCCGCGCGATCATCACCATGCAGACAGTCAGCGATGACCGCGAGGAGCGCTACCGCGCCGACATGGCGCTGTCGTGGATGCTGGTCGGGGTCAGCGTACTGCTTCTGCTCATCACCGCCAGCGGCATCGTCGGCATGGCCAGCCTGTGGGTCACCCAGCGCCGCAAGCAGATCGGCGTGCGCCGCGCGCTTGGGGCGCGGCGCGCCGACATCCTGCGCTACTTCATCACCGAGAATTTCATGATCACCAGCGTGGGAGTGCTGTGCGGCGTGGCGATGTCGGTGGCGCTGAACCAGCTGCTGGTCAGCCAGCTCGAGATGGCCAGGCTGCCAGTCGCGTATCTGGCGGTCGGCGCGGGCGTATTCTGGGCACTGGGCATCTGCGCGGTGTATGGACCGGCGTTTCGCGCCGCCTCCATTTCGCCGGCCACAGCCACCCGCAGTGCCTGACGCCGTGATCACCTGGGTTCCGATGGTATGCTAGCGGCCATGCCTACTGTATTGATTATCGACGACAACGCCGCCGTCGCCATCGCCCTCGATGTCCTGTTTTCGCTGCACGACATCGGAGCGCTGCGCGCCGCCTCGCCCGAAGAAGGCCTGGCCATCCTGGAGCGCGCCAGCGTGGACCTGGTCATCCAGGACATGAACTTTTCGGCCGACACCACCTCGGGCGAGGAAGGCACGGCCTTGTTCCGCGAAATCCGCAAGCGTCACCCGGACCTGCCGGTGATCCTGCTGACCGCCTGGACCCACCTCGACGCGGCGGTCGACCTGGTCAAGTCGGGCGCGGCCGACTACCTGGCCAAGCCGTGGAACGACAACCGCCTGATTGCGACGGTGACGAACCTGATCGAACTGGGACAGGCCAACCGCGCCTTGCAGCAGCGCGTGCAGCTCGAACGGCGCGCCCGGCGCGACCTGGAACAGGGTTTCGATTTGCGCGGCATGGTGTGGCAGGACGCGGCCATGGAACGCATCCTGCACCTGGCCTGCCAGGTGGCGCGGGCCGACGTGCCGGTATTGATCAGCGGCCCTAACGGCACCGGCAAGGAGCGTATCGCCGAGATCATCCAGGCCAATTCGCTGGTGGAGGACGGGCCGTTCGTGGTGCTCAACTGCGGCGCCCTGCCGTCCGAACTGATCGAGGCCGAACTGTTCGGCGCCGAAGCGGGCGCCTTTACCGGCGCCTCGCGCGCGCGCGAAGGCAAGTTCGAGGCGGCCGACGGCGGCACCCTGTTTTTGGATGAAATCGGCAACCTGCCGCTGGCCGGCCAGATGAAGCTCTTGCGCGTGCTCGAAACAGGGCGCTTCGAGCGCCTCGGGTCGAACCGCGAACGGCAGGTGAAGGTGCGCGTCATCAGCGCCACCAACGCCGACCTGGGCGCGATGATCCGCGCCGGCACCTTCCGCGAAGACCTGTTCTACCGCCTGAACGTGATCGAACTGCGCCTGCCTGCGCTGGCGGCGCGCCCGGCCGACATTTTGCCGCTGGCGGCCGCTTTTCTCGCGCGCGGCAAAAGCCTGCACCACTGCGCCCAGGCCGCGCTGCTGGCGCACGCCTGGCCGGGGAATGTGCGCGAACTCAAGAACGTGATGGCGCGCGCCAGCCTGCTGGCGGCTGGCGACATCATCAAGGCCACCGACCTTGGGCTACCGGTGACGCTGACGGTTGCCGCCAGCACCGAGGTCGAGCCGGACCGCGACGCCATCGTCGGGGCCATGGCGCGCGCCAACGGCGTGGTGGCGCAGGCGGCGGCCGACCTCGGACTGTCGCGCCAGGCGCTGTACCGGCGCATGGAACGCCTCGGAATCGCCCGCTAGCGATGGGCATGCGCCTGTCCCTGGTCACCCGCTGGACCGCCCTGGTCGGCACCCTGCTGGCACTAGGCATCCTCATCGCGCTCGGGCTGGACCACCTGCTGCCGGGGCGTGCGCTACTGGTGCTCGCCCTGTCGCTGGCATGCGTCGTGCCGATCGCGGTCATTACCATGCGCGCCCAGATCCGGCCGATCCTCTCGCTGTTTCGCGCACTTGAAGGCACCGTCACCAGCTATAAGGATGGCGACTTTTCGTTCAGCCTGCACTGGCCCCAGAACGATGAACTGGCCGACCTGGTGGCTGCCCACAACGCGCTCGGCAACGTGCTGCGCGAACAGCGCCTGGCGCTGGTGCAGCGCGAACTGCTGCTCGATACCATGGTCCAGAACACGCCGGTGGCGATGCTGCTGGTCGGTGACGGTGCCGGTGGCACAGGAGCGATCGTGTACGCCAACCTGTCGGCGCGCCAGATGCTCGGTGACGGCCGCAAACTCGAAGGCCATCGCCTCTCCGAGATCCTCAGCCAGGCCTCGCCCGCGCTGGTGGAAGCGCTGGCGCGCGGCGGCGACGGCCTGTTCACGGCCGGCGAGGGCGAGGATGAAGAGGTGTATCACCTGGCGCGCCGCAGCTTCAGCCTCAATGGCCGCAAGCACGAACTGCTGCTGCTGCGCCAGCTGACCCACGAACTGCGGCGCCAGGAAGTGCAGACCTGGAAAAAAGTCATCCGCGTCATCAGCCACGAACTGAATAATTCGCTCGCGCCCCTGACCTCCCTGGCCCATTCCGGCGCGGAGCTGGTGCGGCGCGGCCAGACCGAACGCCTGCCGCAGATCCTTGAAACCATCGAAGAGCGCACGCGCCACCTGGAGAGCTTCATCCTCGGCTACGCGCGCTTCGCCAAACTGCCGTCGCCGCGCATCGAGGAATGCCCGTGGCCGGGATTCATCAGCCGGCTCGCCTCGCAGGTCGGCCTGACGGTAGCCGGCACGCTGCCGCCTGAACCGGCCAGGTTCGATCCGGCCCAGATGGAACAGGCCTTGCTCAACCTGCTCAAGAACGCCCACGAATCGGGTTCGCCGGCCGCCGACGTAACCCTGCAGGTGCGCCTGGCGCCGGGCATGCTGCGCATCGAGGTGATGGACCGCGGCCAGGGCATGAACGACGCCGTGCTGACCAATGCGCTGGTGCCGTTCTACTCGACCAAGCGCAGTGGCACCGGCCTGGGACTGGCGCTGGCGCGCGAAATCGCCGAAGCGCACGGCGGGCGTATCACGCTCGGCAACCGAGACGGCGGCGGCCTGATGGTCACCCTGATCCTGCCGGCGTAAGCGGGCGCAATGGTAAGATCGGGTTCCATTTTCTACCCCGCCAGCGATGTCCGACACCCCTGCTTCCTCCCGTTTCGACGCGCCCGGCCACCCGCCGGCCACCATCACCGAATTCAAGGGCGTGCGCTTCCTGCACCTGGGCACCTCGTGGGTGCAGGGCGCCATGCGCCTGGCCAAGCCGGACAACATCGAGCTCGAATACGTGCAGATGATGATGATGTGGATGCTCTTCCTCGACAATCCGAAGCACATCGTCCAGCTGGGCCTGGGCAGCGCGGCGCTGACCAAATTCAGCTACCAGCGCTTTCCGGCCGCGCGCGTGACGGTGGCCGAACTCAATCCCAACGTGATCGACATCTGCCACGCGCATTTCGGCCTGCCGCCGAACGACGCGCGCCTTAATGTGCGCCAGATGGATGCGATGGATTTCGTGCTCGATGCGGCCAACCACGGCACGGTCGACGTGCTGCAGGTGGACCTGTACGACGAGGAAGCGCGCGGCCCCGTGCTCGACTCGCCCGAGTTCTACCAGGCCTGCATGGATTGCCTGGCCGACGACGGCATCATGACCACCAACGTGTTCGGCGACTTTTCGAACTACGACAAGAATTTGCAGAACATGGAGCTGGTGTTCGACGCCGTGGTGTGGCTGCCCGAAGTGCATGACGCGAACATCGTCGTGCTGGCGTTCAAGCGCGCGCCGTCGATCGATTTTTCGGTCTTGTACGAACGCGCGGGCGCCATCAAGAAAAGCATGAACCTGCCCGCCAAGAACTGGGTCGCCGGTTTGAAAGGCTGGATGCAGGACCAGCAGGAATAAGCTAATAACGGCAGCGTATAAGTGACTCGCGCGCGCGGTGTACGTAGTCGAGATTACAGCGTTTTATGAATTGAAGCACGCAATATTGCTGCCATTGCACGGATTTACAACACTCTGTCATGACTCGTTGCGCGTCTCAAAACTCGTCAGGTAGTATCGTTTCACATTGGCTGGCCCCACGAGGGTGTGTCCAGTGAATTCCCGAAAAATGAAAAGAAACGAGACATCTACATGACGAATTACCCAGGCAGCCCTCACCTCAAACGCACCTTGCTCGCATCGGCCCTCCTGCTCGCGCTCAATAGCACCTACGCGCAGCAAGGCACCGCCCCCGCCGCCCGCAGTGGCGAGGACACCCCCGCTTCCGTCGTGATCCTCGGTTCGCGTTCGACCGCCAAGACCTCGCTCGATACCGCCGCGCCGGTCGGCCTGATCAACATCAAGGACATGCAGACCGCCGGCCCGCTGGAACTGGGCAAGCTGCTGCAAACGCTGGACCCGTCGTTCAACTTCTCGTCGACCTTTATCAGCGATGGTACCGACATCATCCGCCCTGCGACCCTGCGCGGCCTCGGTCCCGATCAGCTGCTGGTTCTCGTGAACGGCAAGCGCCGCCACCAGCAGGCGCTGGTCAATGTGCAGCAAACCGTCGGACGCGGCTCGGCCGGTACCGACATCAATGCCATTCCGCTGTCAGCCATCCACCACATCGAAGTGCTGCGCGATGGCGCGGCCGCCCAATACGGCTCCGACGCGATCGCCGGCGTGATCAACATCGTCCTCAAGACCCAGACCAACGAAACGCAATTGAGCAGCAGCGTCGGCACCACGTCCGAAGGCGACGGCGACCTGATCTCCGGCAGCGCCAACAAGGGTTTCAAACTGGGTGAAAACGGTTACCTGAACCTGTCGGTCGAAGGCCGCCGCCGCAACGAAACCAACCGCGCCGGCCCGGACACCTTACGGGTCGACCCGCCGCGCGTGACCCAGCGCATCGGCGACAGCCTGGCGAAAGACGCCTACCTGTGGTGGAATGCGGCGCTGCCGATCGACGACAGCAGCGAAATCTACTCCTTCGGCGGCGTCTCGAAGCGCACCGGCGACTCGGCGGGCTTTTTCCGCTCGCCGGGCGACGGGCGCACCGTGCCTGCCGTCTACCCGAACGGCTACCTGCCGAACATCCTGACGACGGTAAAAGACATGTCGTTCGCGGTCGGCTACAAGCGCGAGCTGGCCAACGACTGGAAGTTCGACGTGAGCGTGAACCACGGCCGCAGCGAACTCGGTTTCCATGAACGTAACTCGATCAACGTCAGCTACTGGTATGAGCCGAAACCGGGCGGCGGCATCTATGCCGAATCGCCGCTGGAAGCCGATACCGGCAAGCTGAAATTCAACCAGACCACCTTCAACGCCGACATCCGCGGTCCGATCAAGTTTGGCGACCGCACCGTGCAGCTGGCGACCGGCTTCGAGTACCGCAGCGACAACTACGCCATCGAAGCGGGCGACCCGGTCTCGTACCAGTACGGCCGCACCAACAACCCGGCCATCAAGATCTTCGACCAGGTCGGCGGCATCGCGGCCTCCGGCGCGCAAGGCTTCCCTGGCTACACCCCGGGCACCGAAGTTGACCAGGGCCGTCACAACATCGCCATGTATCTCGATGCGGAACACAACATCACCGAGAAGCTGCTGGTCGCCGCCGCGATGCGTTTTGAAAAGTACTCTGACTTCGGCAACACCACCACCGGCAAATTGAGCATGCGCTACGATCCGTCGCGCCAGTTCGGCATGCGCGGCAGCGTGTCGACCGGTTTCCGCGCACCGAGCGTGCAGCAGAAGTTCTACAGCTCCGTGTCGACCAACCTCAATTCGGCCGGCGTGCTGACCGAAACGCTGACCGCGCGCGAAGGCAGCCCGGTCACGCGTGCCTTCGGCATCTCCCCGCTCAAGGAAGAGACCTCGAAGAGCGCCAGCATCGGCATGATCGTGCGCCCGATGCCCAACTTCTCGGTGACCGCCGACTTGTACCGCATCGACATCGACGACCGCATTGTCTTCTCGAGCAATATCGCACCGGAATCCGGCGCCTGCGTGCCAGCGTCCAAGTGCCCGATCAAGTCGATCCTCGATCCGCTCAAGGTCGGCCAGGCCCAGTTCTTCACCAACGCGATCGACACCACCACCGATGGCCTGGACATGGTGGCCGAGCACACCACCAAGTGGAGCGGCTCGACCCTGGTGCTGTCCGGCCAGATGAGCTTCAGCAAGACCGAAGTCAAGGCCCGCAAATCGCAGTCGCCCGTGCTGACCGGCGCCCAGTTGTTCGACGACGCGCAAGTGACCCTGATCGAACGCGGCCAGCCGCGCAAGAAGCACGTGCTCGCGGCCGACTACACCACCGGCCCATGGAACGTGAACACCCGCGCCAACTACTACGGCGCCGTGCAGGGCCAGGGCTTTACCGCCCCGTACATCCAGACCTGGGAAGCGAAGTGGCTGGTCGACATGTCGCTGCGCTATGCCTTCACCAAGAAGATCAGCGCATCGATCGGCGTGAACAACCTGTTCGACACCTACCCGACCGAGTGGGACAAGACCAAGGCCGCACCGTTCCCGCAACTGGGCTTCACGCACTGCTGGGAAACCTGCCCGATCGGCATCAACGGTCGCCAGATGTACGCGAAGCTTGACTGGGCTTTCTAAGCTTTTCTACTTCGCATGACAAGGCCACGCCGGCGACGGCGTGGCCTTTTTTCATTCACCGCCTATGCAGGCACGTGAATGCGCGCCTTGATGTGCTTGAGATTGACGATGATCGTAAACGTCATCACGACGAGCAGAGACCACGAGCTCCACTTCCCGACATGCACCATCGACCACGCGCCCAGCTGGTTGGGGTACTTCCAGATACCGAAAAATGTACTGATGTTTTCGGCCAGCCAGATGAAAAAGCCGATCAGCACAAAGGCCAGCAGCAAAGGCATGCGGCGCTCCACGTCGAGCGGCCGAAAGATGACGGTCGACCTGGCATACAGCCCGAGCGCGCACGCCGCCACATACCAGCGATAGTCGCCGATGTAGTGGTGCGTGAAAAAATTGACGTAGATGAGGAGCGCGATCGCCACCCCCATCCAGTGCGGCGGATGATGCTCGACGCGCAAATCGAACAAGCGCCACGCCTGGATGATGTAGCTGCCGACGGCGGCATACATGAATCCCGCAAACAGCGGCACGCCGAACAGCTTCGTGTACGCGAAGTCCGGGTAGGACCATGACTGGATGCTGCCGGAGGTCTTGAACACTTCCAGGGCGAAGCCGATCAGGTGAAACAGCGTGATCGCCTTGAGTTCATCGCGCGTCTCCAGCCTGGCCCAGATCATCCAGCTCTGTATGGCGAGGGCAACGATCAGCAGCACGTCGTAGCGCGCAACGCCCAAAAGGCCAGTGCGCGGCACCGAAAACACAGCTGCAAAGAACAGCCCCGCGAACAGGCAGGCGCGCGCCTCCTTGATGCCGAAGTAGAGAAACTCCGCGGCAAAGCGCGACAAACCGGTAAGCCCGGGCCGGGGATGAAATGCCAGCAGATGCGCATCGGCCGCGCTTGGGCGCAACGAAAACAGCCGGGACATGATATGGGCGGCCATACGAATAAAGAAACTCCGGGGTGACGAACGTGAAGGCGGGATTGCGAGGCTTGCAACGGCATCTTAACCGAAGCCGCCGCCGTGCTGGCCGGTGGCGCTAGCGCCGCTCGCGCCACCACAGCAGCAGCATCGCCGCCGCGAACAGCAGCGCAAACGGCCACGCCGGCACCGGCACCGTGCCCGTTTGCGCCGGCGAGGGCGTGCGCGCCGCATAACGCGCAGTGGCTTCGCGGCGCTGCGCCTTTTGCCACAGGGGCCAGTCGGCCTTGTCGTACACATACAGCTTGCCGGCCTGCGGCTTCGCACCGCCGGTGTGCATCGTCAGCCAGCCAGCCTTGCGCGGCCATACCGCCACGCAGGAGGCGTCGGCCTTGTCCGGACGGCGCTGCCAGGCGAGCGTCTGTTTCAGTTCGGGGAACGTCACGTTGCCCTTCACGCCGAGCGCGCACACTTCCAGCCGCCGGCCGGGCAGGGGCATCTCCTGCGGGTCGAGCCAGGCCACGTCCTGCGGCCGCTCGATGCCGGCGCGGTCGAGCACCCCCTGCCACCACAGGCCGAGCGCCTGCGGCTCGCTGATCGCGTAGCGGTGCCAGTCGGCGACGCCGAGCCAGACGATGCGGCCCTTTTCCCACGCCCGCGTCCAGATCCTGTCGTCCGCGACGCTCCACGGACCCGAGGCCGTCGCCGGATTGAACGGCGCCGACGCCAGCGCCAGCGGCGTGCCGGAAGGCCGGGCATCAGCCTGCTCTTTCAGTTCCAGCTGTATGGCACGTGCCCACACCTGCTTGTCCTGCGCGTTCGTCGCCAGGATCACCAGCGGCATGCCCGCCGCCACCTGGGCCAGCAACGCTGCCCGTGCGCCATCGCCCAGATGCTCGATGTGCGCGGCGTCGGCCACCAGCAGATTGGGCTGCGTGAGGGCCGCCGCCGGGCTTTCGCCGCGGGTGACGGTCTTGCCCAGGGTGACCTGCCAGTCCAGCGCGGCATGGCTGTTGACCAGCAAATCGTTGAGCGCGCGCGCATCGAACGACGGCGCGCCGAAGCGCCCCACCACCTGCAGCGGCACCGGCGCCGATACCGAAAACGGCACCGGGCCGTGCGCCATCACCTTGCCGCTGCCATCGAGCATGCGCGCACTGAGTACCAGCGTCTCGGCCACCGGTGGCAGCCACTGCACGGTCAGCGCCGCGCCGTCGCCGGCGACATCGGCGATTACCTGCTTGTTCTCGGCCAGCAGTTGCAGGCGCCAGCTGGCTGCCTGGCTGCGGCGCACGGTCAGCGCGAACATGCGCCCGAGGGTCAGCTCGCGCGGGAAATCAAGGTGCAATACCTCGCTGGTGGGCGTCTCCCACAACAGCGGCCGCGCCGGCAGGTCGTGCCATTGCGCGGCGCTCAAGCCATCGCCGGTCAGCCTCACCGCCGCCGCCTCGTTCAGGTCGATGGCCTCGGCCTCGGAATCGATCGTCAGCGTGGCGGCCACCCCGGCGGGCATCGGGAAGTCGCCGACGATCACGCCCAGCGCCGCCGCGGCCACCACGATCAGCAGCGCGTCGATCCACTGGCGCCGCCACAAGTACACCGCGGCGCTGCCGATGCCCATCAAAAAAATCAGGCCGGCAGCGATCATCGGGGAACTCCGTTGCGCAGGGCGCGGGTAAATGGGGTTTGCGGGGCAGCCTTGGCCTGCAACAGCACCGGCGCCTGGGTGATGGCGCCGCGCAGCCACGCGCGCAGCACCGGACGGCACGCGGCGCAGCCGTCTGCCACATCCTGCACGGCGCGCTGCGCTTCGAGGCGCTGTTCTTCGTTGACGATGCGTTCGCGAATCCATGCGTGCGCGTCGCGGCTCCACAGGGCCGGTAAGGTGCCGTCGCCATCGAGCGCTTCGATCAGGCGCCGCACCTCGCCGGGAATCGGCACGGCCGGGGCGCCCTGTTCGCGGCGGTAGCTTTTGGCGCCGACCACGTCGCCGGTCATGCGGATGTCTTCCTTGAGCGCGGGCGGCACAAAGGCGGTCTTGTGCAGGTAGATGCGGTCGGCCTGCTGCAGCTGTTTGATGGCGTCGAGCGCCTTGTGTTCGGGCGGCAGTGCAGTTTTCGGGGTGATCGCGCGCAGGGCTTTTTCAGCGTCCCACATGGCGCTCAGGGCGCGCCGCAGGATTTTCTTGGTCGATTCATCGAACAGGGTCGCGTTTTCGGCCTGGTCGTGCATGTGGCCGAATTCGGCAACCACGTCGTGCTTCTCGTCCTCGTCGTGATGGTCCTCGCCGCCGAACAGGGTCGACTCCTCGCCGAGGAACTGGCCGTAACGGCGCCGCAACTGGGCCTGGTCGTCGGCAATGGCTTCGCTGCGCGAGCGCACGGTGGCCGGGTTCATGCCGGGCGTCGCCTTCAGGTCGGCCAGCAGCTGCTCGGTGTCGATGATGATCTGGCGCTGGCTGCGCAGGTTCTCGGGCTTGACCAGCATCGGCTGCGCCGACGATTCGTCGCTCTCTTCCACCGGTCCGGGCAGACGCAGGGTGTAAGTGGGCGAGACGGTCGTGTGCGCTCGCTCGGCATTGTCGGTCGCGCGCACGAAGAAATACAGTTCGTCCCCTGGCTCCATGCCCAGCTCCGCCAGCGTCCATTGCTTGTTCCAGGTGCGCGTGCGCGGGTCGCTCGACTCGGGCAGCGGCAGTTCGCGGTCGCTGAAGCGGATGTTCTCGCCGCTGCCGCGCGCCAGCGTCAGGTGCAGGGTGGCGCGCCGGACCTGGTAATCGTCGCGCACCGCCAGCGTGATGGTGGCGCTGGCGGCATCGCGCGCGAGCGTGTGAATCATCTCGCGCGGTGCGGACATGCTGACCTCGGGCGGCTGGTCGGGAATCACGCGCAGCTTGTAGCGCGCGCCGCGCCAGCGCCAGAACACCGACTCCGTCGCATTCCAGCGCGCGCATGCGCGGCCGATCTTGAGCGACTGGCCGTCGCTCAGTTCAATGGGCGTGTCCACCGGTTGCGGCACGCGCAGGCACCACTCGACGACGCTGTGCTCAGGCACATGCAGCTCGCGCGGCGCGCCAACGGACGCGGCCACGCCCGTGTATTTGGGCGGCGTCACGCGCACGGTGATCTCGCTGGTCTGCTTTGCAATCAGGGCTTTGACTTCGTGCGGCGTGGGCGGCACGGCCTGCACCTGGCGCCACGCGAGCAGGGCCAGTGCCGCGCACACGCTCAACGCGAACCAGCGGGCATCGAAGCGCACCCGCTCCCTGGCAATCGCCGCTAGCACGTCGTCGGTGAGCGTAGTGGCGATGCGCGCCAGCAGGCGGCGGCGCTGGAGCTGGCCAATAGCGCTCGTGGCCCCTGCCAGCAGCGCGCTGCTGTCTTCCAGCGCGGGCACGGTGGCATCGATCCAGCCGGTCCAGTCGCGCCGCACGCGCGCGCGCAGGCGCCGGCAATCCCATACCGCCCACGCGCTCCACAGCACAATGCCGGGGAACGACAGCAGCAGCACCCATGGCAGGATCGCCGCGATCCACAGGGGCGCGCGCCGGCGCGTGGCGGCGAACTGCAACTGGTCGATGATGTCAGCGTCGGCTTGCATGGGCCAGTATCCGTTCCACCGCAAACAACCCAAGCAGGATCAGCGTAAGCAGGTAGCGCAAGGCGCCGCTGGATTGAAGCGGCGTGACCGAGGTCGTCGGCGCGATCGGTTGCGACGGCATGGTGTAGGGCACGGGTGCGTAATGCAGGCGCTGCCAGCTCTCGAACAAGCGGCGCGCGGCCTGCGGACCTGCCGGCGGCCATGCGTTCGATGCCCACACTCGCCCGCGCGCGCTGTCGGCATAACGGATGTCGTCGGCCTGCGCGGCCTTTTTCAGTTCGGGGAAAGACGACTCGTCGCCGGCCCACCAGAGCGGTGCGCGCAGGCTTGCGGGCGGCGCTTGCGGCACGTCCCAGACCACCAGTTCGGCCGCGCCGTCCGGCGCGTCGTCCACCTTGTAGCGGCGCGGTCCGTCAAGCGCAGCGAACATGGCGCGCCATTGAACGGCGCGCTTGCTGACGACGACGACGCGCTGTTCGGTGCTTGCGAACGACGGCGCCCTGCTGCGCACCTCGATCCGGTGGCGCGAGCGTGGCAGCATGGCGGGCATCGGCACGTTACCTAGTACCAGCAGGCGCGCATCGGGCCGCCATTCGCGGTCGTGGCGCGCCAGCCAGGCGAAGGGATCGCCGCCTGGCACCGCGATCCAGCTGGCGTCGTACAAGCCGGCCTGCTTGATCTGGCGCTCGGCCCAGACGCTGTCGGTACCGGCCGGTATCAGCACCGCGTCGCGGCGCCACGGCAACACCAGGTCGGCCAGCCATGCAATCACGGCGACCAGCAGCAGGCAGCGTGCGAGCAGCAGCAATCGCTCGGTCCAGTGCCACACGCGCAGTTGCTGCGGATCGGCGCGCGGCAGGAAGCGCGCCGTGGCCAGCGGCTCCTGGCGGATGCGCTGGCGCCGCTGGCGGTGCCACAACACCGGCAATGCCAGCAGGCCCAGTCCGAGCCACCAGAGGGCGTTCATGCGTGTCCGCCCTGGCGCAGCCAAGCGCGCAGCACGGCAGGCAGCGGCTCTTCGATGCACGCGGCCAGCGCCGGGATATCGTTACTGCGGCACTGCGCCAGCATGCGGGCGAAGTGCTCGTCACGGTTCTTGCGGTACACGCCGACCGTGTCGGGCGCGAAGCGGAAAACGCCGTCGGGGTTTTCGGGGTCGCGGTACGTGGTTTCGGGCGCGAAGCTGGCGTCGCATTCGGCCCGCGTCTGCAGGCAAAGCAGGCGCACGTCGTGGCGCATGCGGCGCAGGCGCAACAGCGCTTCGGCTTGGCCGGAAGGCCAGTCGAGAAAATCGCTGGCGGCGAACACCAGGCTGGGCGCGCGGACGAACGGCATGCTGGCCCGTAGGGTCTCGCTGTTCGGGAGGGTGCCGCCGGCTTGGGCGCGCTGCAATTGGGCCAGCACGCGTTGCATCTGGCGCGGCCCGCGCGCGGCGGGTGTGAACTGCACGCGCTCCCCGCTGCAGATGACCAGGCCGAAGGCGTCGCCCTGGCGCTGGGCGATGGCGGCGATGCAGGCCAGGATGGTGCGCGCGTACCAGAGCTTGTCGAGCCCCGCCACGCCGCTGCGGCTCGGTTCCGCCATCGATGCGGTGGCGTCGAGCCAGAGCCAGACGGCGACGTGGCTGTCGCGCTCCGCTTCGCGCACGTAGTAGCGGTCGGCGCGCGCGAGCAGCTTCCAGTCGACGCGGCGCCATTCGTCGCCGGGCGCGTAGGCGCGGTATTCGGAAAATTCGACGCCCGCACCACGCTCGCGGCCCGCATGGATGCCGTGGCCGAGCCCCGCCAGCACGTGGCGGATGATCAGGTTCAGGTCATTGGTGTGCGCGAGCAGCGCGGACGTCGACAGCATGCGATGGCTAATCCTTGTCGGCCTTGATCTCGGCGCGCAGGGCGAGCAGGATGTCGGCAATGGCCACGCCGTCGGCTTCGGCCTCGAAGTTGCGCAGCACGCGGTGCGCCAGCACCGGTAACAGCATCGCGCCGATGTCGTCGCGCGTGACAGCCAGCCGGTTGTGCATCAGTGCGCGCGCCTTGGCTGCCAGCACCAGCGCCTGCCCGGCGCGCGGACCGGCGCCCCAGCCGACATGCTTGGTGACGGCGGAAACATGCGTGTCCTGCGGGCGCGTGGCGCGCACCAGGCGCGTGGCATAGCGCAGCAGGTGTTCGCCGATTTCAATGTCGCGCACCAGCTTCTGCAGGCGCAGCAAACTATCCACATCCATCACCTGCGGTGCGTCGGCAAGACCCGCGTGGGTGGTGCGCGAAACCATCATCATCTCTTCATCTTCGGTCGGGTAGCCGACGTCGATGCGCAGCAAGAATCGGTCGAGCTGCGCTTCCGGCAGCGGATAGGTGCCGGCCTGTTCGATCGGGTTCTGGGTCGCGAGCACAAAGAACGGCTTTTCCAGGCTGTGGGTAACGCCGGCAAAGGTGACCGCACGCTCCTGCATCGCTTCGAGCAGCGCGGACTGGGTCTTGGGCGGCGCGCGGTTGATCTCGTCGGCCAGCAGCACCTGGGTGAACACAGGACCAGGCTGGAAGCGGAACACGCGCTGGCGGGTGGCCTGGTTTTCTTCGAGGATTTCGGTGCCGATGATATCGGACGGCATCAGGTCGGGCGTGAACTGCACGCGCTGGAATTTCAGGTCGGTGGCCTGCGCCAGCGACTTGACCAGCAAGGTCTTGCCCAGGCCCGGCACTCCCTCAACCAGCGCGTGGCCGCCGGCCAGCAGGCAGATGATCAGCGACTCGATCACACTATCCTGGCCGATGATCACGCTCGACATGCTCGCCTTGAGCGCGCCGATCTTTGCCGTCAGGTCCGCGATTTCTTTCTCTTCCCAAGCTACTGACACTGTCACGCTCCCAAAGCATACTGAATGATATTAACCGCAAAGCGGGTGTTGTCGACGACCAGCCAGCGCTTGTTGCGGAAGTCGTAGTCCCACTCGCAGCCGTAGTCCTTGTTCGAATACAGCACCCGCACGCGCCCGTTGATTTCGATCGCCTTGAGGTAATCGTGTACCAGGTCGTCGCCCCAGCCATTGAGCTCGTTGCCCGTGTTGGGCGGGCCGTCGAACTGGAAGAAGCTCGAATACACCGGGTGATTGTTGGGGATTTTTTTCAACGCTTTCGTGCCGAAGATGCGCGCCAGTTCTGCCTCGAAGGACTTGGCGAACAAGCCGTCGATGTCGTGGTTGCAGTCGTCGACAAACACAAAGCCGCCGCCACGCACGTAGCGCTCGAAGTTCTTGCGCTCGGCGGGCGTGAACTGCACCAGCTTGTGCCCGGCCAGGTAGCAGAAGGGCGACTCGAGCATCTTCGCATCCGACAGCGCGATCACGCGCTCCACCGGGTCGACGCGCAGGGTGGTGTACTCCACCAGCGAATTGAGCACATTGCTGGGCATGCGGATGTCCACGTCCCAGTCGCCAGACTCGTACATCAGGCGCGTGAAGTAGAAATCGTAGCTGCGCATCGCCCGGCCCCGCCTTACACCGCGTCCGACAGCGACGTGAAGTTGAAGTCGCGGATCTTCATCGGCGGGATCATCATCTGGAAGTTCATGCCATCGCCGCCGAGAATCTGCGGCTTGCCCAGTTCATCGAGGTTGTTGAGCATCGAGACCGGACTTTCGTTGAAGCGGAAGTTCTTCACCGGATGCTTGATCTTGCCATTTTCGACGTAGAAGGTGCCGTCGCGCGTCAGACCCGTGAGCAGCAGCGATTGCGGATCGACGTCGCGGATGTACCAGGTGCGGGTGACGACGATGCCCTTTTTGGTCGAGGCGATCAACTCATCGAGCGACTTGCTACCGCCCGACATGATCATGTTGCCGTGACGGCCGCGCGCCTTCATCTTTTGCTTGTTGGCCCAAAACAGCGAGTAGTCGAGCGAGACGATCTTGCCATTCTTGATGATGTCGGTGCGTTCGCGCGGCAGCATCGATTCGGTGTCCCATGGGCGCACCGGAACGTCCTTGTTCCACGGGTCGGCCCACACGTTGACCTGTTCGTCGAACAGTTTTTCGCCGAAGCGGTTACCGCCGCCTTTCTTCGACAGGAAGCTGCGGCCCTCGTCGGCGCGGCGCGCATCGAACGCGCCGAACATGCGGCCGATCAGGTCCGACGTGGCGGCCGGCTCCAGGATCACCGTGTAACGGCCCGGCTCCAGCGCCCTGGCGTCGACCGAGCGCAGCGCCTTTTCGATGGCCACGGCGGAGGCTTCGCGCGCATCGAAATTGCGCACGTCGTTGGCCGAGCGGGTCACCCAGCCGGAACCGCGGCCGTCTTCCGTGCGCGCGGTACAGGTGAAGCTGACGTTGGTGAATTCGTGGTGGCCGAACACGCCGTTCGAATTGGCGATGGTTTCGAAACCCGTGTTATCGACAAAGAAGCCCGCCGTTACCAGCTTGTTCTTGCGCCCCGCGAGGATGCTGTGCGACGCCACTTCGGCGCGGAACTCCGGGTCGATGGCGGCGGTCTCGCGGGCAAACGCGTGCGAGGCCTTGTACTCCTGCTTGCCAATCGCCGCCATGAATTCCGGATTCTCGGGCGCCAGGCGGGCCACGTCTTCGGCACGGCGCACGGCCTTTTCGAGCGACTTGTCGTCGAACTCATTGATCGAGGCGGTACCCTGGCGCTTGCCGAAGGCAACGCTGACGGTCAGCTGCATGTTTTCGTTCAGGCCCGCCGTCGACACGCTGTTCTGCGCGTAGCGGATATTGCCGGTGCGGGCGCCGTTGAGCACCACGCGGCATTCGTCGGCCTTGGAAAACCCGAGCACGCGGTCGCAGATGCGTTTTGCTTCTTCCTGGTTCAGCTGTTTCATGCTGCGCTTTCTCCTTAGCCGATCTTGCGAGCGGTGTTGATGACGTTGATGCCGTTGAAACGGGTGGTGCTTGATCCGTGCGAGACCGCGCTGACCTGGCTGGGCTGCCCTTTGCCGTCGAAGAACGAGCCGCCCATGCGCCAGTCGCGCTGGTCACAGATGGCGCTGCAGGCGTTCCAGAATTCCTGGGTATTCGACTGGTAAGCCACGTCTTCCAGGGGGGCGGTGATCTTGCCGTTCTTGATCTCGAAGTACAGCTGGCCACCGAACTGGAAGTTGTAGCGCTGCTGGTCGATCGAGTACGAGCCGCGCCCGAGGATGTAGATGCCCTTCTTGACGTCCTTGATCATCTCGTCGGGACTCAAGCGCTCCTTGCCGGCGGCGAGCGAAATGTTCGGCATGCGCTGGAATTGCACGCTGTTCCAGCTGTCGGCATACGAGCAGCCGTGCGACTCCTTCTCGCCGATGATGTGGGCCTGGTCGCGCGTGGCCTGGTAGTTCACCAGCACGCCGTCCTTGATGATGTCCCAGCGCTTGGCCGGCACGCCTTCATCGTCGTAGCCCACCGCGCCGAGCGAACCCGGTTCGTTTTTGTCGGCGATGAAGTTGACCCGGTCGGCGCCGAACTTGAATTTTTTGGTCTGCCACTTATCGAGCGTAGCGAAGCTGGTGCCGGCGTAGTTGGCTTCGTAGCCCAGCACGCGGTCCAGTTCCGTCGGATGGCCAACCGACTCGTGGATGGTCAGGAACAGGTGTTCCGGCGAGAGCACCAGGTCGTACTTGCCCGGTTCGACCGTCTTGGCGGTCAGTTTTTCGCGCGCCTGGCGGCCGGCGGCACGCGCGTCTTCCACGATGTCGTAGGACCTGGTGTAGAGCGTGGCGACGCCGCCGGCGGCCTTGATCTTGTCCGCCGGCCGGGCGTCGAAGTATTCGTAGCCCATGCCGGCCGGCGCGGCCAGGCTGTCGCGTGTGCGGAACCGGTTGCTGGCCTTGTCGACGGCGGTGGCGGTCAGCGGCGCCCACAGCCGGTGGATGTCCTGGTCGATGTAGGAGCCGTCGGTGGAGGCGAAGTATTTTTGCTGATTGACCTGGAACAGGGTCGAGGTCATGAAGCTGGCGCCGGCGTCCAGGCCCGCCTTGTTGGCCGCGATCAGCATATCGGCCTTGTCCTTGATGGGCACTGTGCGCCAGTCGCGGGTAAACGGCGTGGTCCATGCCACTTCGCCCACGCCCTTGACCGGTGCCATACGCAGCGGCTCGCTTTGCAGCTTGCTGTTGGCACGCGCGATGGCGACCGCCTGGCGCGCGGCGGCGGCGACGCTATCTAACGACATGTCGTTGGTCGAGGCGAAGCCGTAAGCGCCGTTGGCGATCACGCGCACGCCCACGCCGGACGATTCGGTGTTGACGATGTTTTCCACGCTCAGGTCGCGCGTGGTGATGAACTGGTTCAGGTAGCGGCCGATGCGCACGTCGCAGTAGCTCGCGCCGGCCTTGGTGGCGGCGTTCATCGCAGCGTCGGCCAGCGACTTTTTGAACGCGATGGCGACCGGGTTCATTAATTCTTCGGCCGCGATGGCGTTACCGAACACGGGCACCATGATGGCGCCGGCAGCGCCGCTGCTGATTTTGAGGAAGGTACGTCGTTCCACTTTTACTCCTGCTTGCAAAGCTCCGTCATCCCCGCGAAGGCGGGGATCCATAGCACATCGGCTCAGCGTAGGTGCTATGGATTCCCGCCTGCGCGGGAACGACGGGCTATCGATTAATGCCGCGCTCTTTTGCCTGCACGGGGATTAAACCGCGTCCGACAACGACGTAAAGTTAAAATCCCTGACCTTCATCGGCGGAATCAGCATCGAATACGGCACCTCGTCGCCCGCGATCACCTGCGGCTTGCCGATCGCCTCGATATTGTTCAACATCGTCACCGGGCTTTCGTTGAAGCGGAAATTCTTGATCGGATACTTGATCTTGCCATTCTCGATATAGAACGTGCCGTCGCGCGTCAAACCGGTCAGCAGCACCGACTGCGGGTCCACCTCGCGAATGTACCAGGTGCGCGTGACCAGCACGCCCTTCTTGGTACTGGCGATCAGTTCCGCGGTCGATTTGCTGGTCCCGCCCATGATCATATTCCCCGGCGCGCCAATGGCGCGCACGCCTTTCTTGTTCGCCCAGAACAGCGAATAGTCGAGCGCCGACACCTTGCCATCCTTGATCAGGTTCATGCGCTCGCGCGCCAGCATGTTGCCCGTATCCCAGGGCATGACCGGCACATCCTTGTCCCACGGGTCCGACCAGATATTGACCTGCGCATCGAACAGCTTGTCGCCCAGGCGCGTGCCGCCGCCCTTCTTCGACAAAAAGCTGCGGCCCTCGTCAGCCTGGCGCGCATCGAAACCACCGAGCATGAAGCCGATCAGGTCCGACGTTGCGGCCGGCTCCAGGATGACCGTGTAGCGGCCCGGTTCGAGCGCCTTGGCGTCGACCGAACGCAGGGCTTTTTCGATCGCCACGTCGGACGCTTCGCGCGCATCGAAGCGCGCCACGTCGGTGGCGGAACGCTTGACCCAGCCCGACCCGCGCCCGTCTTCGGTGCGCACGGTGCAGGTGAAATCGATGTTGGTCTTTTCCTGGTACCCGAACACGCCGTTCGAATTGGCGATGGTCTGGAACGAGTGGCTGTCGGTGAAGAAACCGGCGCATACCAGCTTGTTCTTGCGGCTTGCCTCGATGCTGTAGGCGGCGGTCTGGGCGCGGAACTCCGGATCGATGGCGGCGGTGGCGCGGCTGAACGTTTCCGACGCCTTGTACGCCTGCTTCGAGACGGCCGGCATGAACTCCGGGTTTTCCGGCGCCAGGCGCGCCAGGTCCTCGGCACGGCGCACGACTTTTTCGAGCGACTTGTCGTCGAATTCGTTGATGCTGGCGGTACCCTGGCGTTTGCCGTACGCGACCTGCACCACCAGCGAGGCGTCGTCCACCAGCCCCGCGGTCGAGACGTTGTTGCGCGCATAGCGGATGTTACCGGTGCGCCCGCCCGTCACGCGGACGGTGCATTCATCCGCCTTGGTCAGCGACATGACGCGGTTGACGATACGCTTGCTTTCTTCTTGAGTCAGAACTTTCATATGCGGTTCCCTGGCTTAGCCGATCTTGCGTGCGGTGTTGATGACGTTGATGCCGTTAAAGCGCGCCGTGCTCGACCCGTGCGACACCGTGCTGACCTGGCTTGGCTGGCCTTTGCCGTCGAAGAAGGAGCCGCCCATGCGCCAGTCGCTCTCGTCGCAGATGGCGCCGCAGGCGTTCCAGAATTCCTGGGTATTCGACTGGTAGGCCACGTCTTCGAGCGGCGCACCGATCTTGCCGTTGTTGATTTCATAGAACAACTGGCCGCCGAACTGGAAGTTGTAGCGCTGCTGGTCGATCGAGAACGAGCCCGCGCCGACGATGTAGATGCCCTTCTTGACATCCTTGACCATCTGGTCGGGCGTGAGCTTGGCTTTACCCGGCTGCAGCGAAATGTTGGGCATGCGCTGGAACTGCACGCTGCTCCAGCTGTCGGCATACGAGCAGCCGTGCGACTCCTTCTCGCCGATGATGTGGGCCTGGTCGCGGGTGGCCTGGTAGTTCACCAAAATGCCGTCCTTGATGATGTCCCAGCGCTTGCCCGGCACGCCTTCGTCGTCGTAGCCGACCGCGCCCAGCGAGCCTGGTTCGACCTTGTCGGCCACGATGTTCACGCGCTCGGAGCCGTACTTGAATTTCTTCGTTTCCCACTTGTCGAGGGTGGCGAAGCTGGTACCGGCGTAATTGGCCTCGTAGCCCAGCACGCGATCGAGTTCGGTCGGGTGGCCCACCGATTCGTGGATGGTCAGGTACAGGTGCTCTGGCGAGAGCACCAGGTCGTATTTGCCCGGCGCGACCGACTTGGCGGTCAGCTTTTCCTTGGCCTGGCGCCCGCAGGCACGCGCATCTTCGATCAGGTCGTACGAATTCTTGTACAGGGTGCACACGCCGCCGGCGGCCTTGATCTTGTCATCAAAGCGCGCGTCGAGGTATTCGTAGCCCATGCCGACCGGCGTGGACAAGCCCTGGCGCGAGCGGAATTTGTTGGTGGCCTTGTCGACGGCGGTGGCGAACACCGGCATCCACATGCGGTGCACGTCCTGGTCGATGTAGGAGCCATCGGTCGAGGCGAAATACTTTTGCTGGTTCACCTGGAACATCAGCGACTGCATGAAGCTCGCGCCGCCATCCATGCCAGCCTTGTTGGCGGCGATCAGCAGCTCGGCTTTTTCCTTGATGGGGACCGTGCGCCAGTCCTTCTTGATCGGGGTGGCCCACGCCACTTCGCCCACGCCCTTCACGGGCGCCAGGCGCACCGGTTCGGATTGCAGCTTGGCGTTGGCCTTGGCGATGGCGACCGCCTGGCGCGCGGCGCCGGCCACCGCATCGGGCGACATGTCGGAGGTGGCGGCAAAGCCGTAGGCGCCGTTGCACAGCACACGCACGCCCACGCCGGCCGATTCGGTATTGGTCACGCTTTCGACATTCAGGTCGCGCGTGGTGATGAACTGGTTCAGGTAGCGGCCGATGCGCACGTCGCAATAGCTGGCGCCGGCGCCGGTGGCGGCGTTAAGGGCCACGTCGGCCAGGGTCTTCTTGAACTTTGCCGCGAGGGGATTGAGTAATTCTTCAGCGGCGATGGCATTGCCGAAGACCGGCACCAGCATCGTGCCCAATGCGAGGCCGCTGATATTGAGAAAAGCACGTCGTTCCATAGTATCTCCTAACACTCACCACGAAGGTAGCGGCCCGCCGAACTGCGCGAACGCGCTTTGTTTTGCAGCTCACCTGAACCATGCCGAACAGCGGTCTGAATGAAAAAATCAGAAAGAACCATACCAGCAAAATGGCCAAAAGAATACGCAAAGATTGTGCCACTGGCTAAGTCCTTGATTCGGGAATCCGGGAGTGTCCGGCGGACGGTGTCCGCACTGTCCGAAGCAGTGTCCGCACGCTGTGGCGGACAGTATGTACATATGAGATTCGGCTTGACCTTCAAGCGTGCATACTCGATCATCGCGCTTGTCGGCGATATCACATTGCCTGCCGCAGCTTTTCCCCGTAGTACATACCAATACCGGAGACGAAAACACATGAAACAACTGATCCTGGCCACGATGATGGCCGCTGGCATGGCCGGCGCAGCCCACGCCGATGACGCACTCAAGGCAGCCATCGCCAATACCGAGCGCACACCCGCCAACGTCGCGCGCGACGCCGCCCGTCATCCATACGAAACGCTGACCTTTTTCGGCATCAAGCCGACCATGACCGTGGTCGAGCTGTCGCCGGGCGGCGGCTGGTACACCGAAATCCTGGCTCCCTACCTGCGCGACAAGGGCAAGCTGATCGTCGCCGGCGAGTCGCCGACGTCGGCCAAGGAAGGCGCGCGCAAGTACGCGGCCAACCTGACCAAGAAGCTTGAATCGAAGCCGGCCATGTTCGACAAGGTCCAGCGCGGCGTGTTCGAAGTGCCGACCACGTACGACTTCGCCAAGCCGGGCAGCGCCGATCTGGTGGTCACCTTCCGCAACCTCCACAACTGGATGGGCAATGGCGACGACAAGGTCAAGGAAGTGTTCAAGAAGGTCCACGACAGCCTGAAATCGGGCGGCGTGTTCGGCGTGGTGGAACACCGTGCCCCGGCCGGCAAGGAGCCGAAAGCCGATACCGGCTACGTGCAGGAAGCGTACGTGATCAAGATGGCCGAAAGCGTCGGCTTCAAGCTCGCCGGCAAATCGGAAGTGAACGCCAACCCCAAGGACAAGGCTGACCACAACAAGGGCGTGTGGGCCCTGCCGCCGGTGCTGGCCAATAAGGATGTCGATCGCGAGAAATACCTGGCGATCGGCGAGAGCGACCGCATGACGCTCAAGTTCGTAAAGCCTTAACAGGTGATGACGGCTCCGCAAGGGGCCGTTTTTTGTCTGCCTGTTCCGCACAGGCGGGACGCTGGAGCGGCGCGCCATGCGCGTGTATGATTAACGCTCGTCGCTCCTTCCTCCAACAAGAAATTACCCAATGAACATATCGCGTATCGCCGTTGCCGCCATCCTTGCCGCGGCAAGCCTGCTGGCCCATGCCGCACAAGACGCCACCAGCAGCGCGTCGCCGGCCGCGCCGGTGGCCGCCATTCCCGCCAATCTCGAAAACTCGGTCGTCAAGGTGTTTGCCACGCTGCGCCGTCCCGACCCGTACAAGCCATGGACCAAGGCCTCGCCGCAAGAGGTGACCGGCTCCGGCGTGGTCATCGAAGGCAAGCGCATTCTTACCAACGCCCACGTGGTCGGCTATGCCAGCCAGGTCCAGGTGCAGGCCAGCCAGGCCGGCGGCAAGGTATCGGCCACGGTGGTGGCGGTTGCGCGCGGAATCGACCTGGCCATCCTCAAGCTCGATGACGAATCGTTCTTCGACACCCACGCGCCGGTGTCGCGCGCCAGCGTGCTGCCGGACGTGCGCGACCAGGTGTTCGCCTATGGCTACCCGACCGGCGGCACCTCGCTGTCGATCACCAAGGGGATCGTCTCGCGCATCGAATTCGCCAACTACAGCATGGGCACCACCGGCCTGCGCATCCAGATCGATGCCGCCATCAACCCGGGCAACAGCGGCGGCCCGGCGATTGCCAACGACAAGATGGTAGGCCTGGCCTTCGGCGGCGCCGCCAACACGCAGAACATTGGCTACATCATCCCCAACGAAGAAGTGGACCTGTTCCTGCGCGACGTCGCCGACGGCAAGTACGACGGCAAGCCATCCCTGACCGACGAAGTGCAGACGCTGGAAAATCCGGTCCTGCGCGAGTTCCTCAAGCTCGGCAAGGACGTCTCCGGCGCCGTGGTGCAGCGGCCCAACCAGAACGACGCCGCCTATCCGCTCAAGGAATGGGACGTGATCACCCATATCGGCGATTCGCCGATCGACAACCAGGGCATGGTCAAGCTGGGCACCAATCTGCGCGTGCGCTTCCAGTACCGCGTGCAGCAGGTGACGAAAGATGGGGCGGTGCCGCTGACGGTTGTCCGCGCCGGCAAGAGCATGAACGTCAGGGTGCCGGCCGTGGGCGGACGCAAGCTGCTCATTCCGGACCTGAACAACGGCTACCCGTCGTACTTCATCTACGGGCCGATCGTGTTCTCGCGCGCCAGCACCGACTTCCTGGCCTTCCTCAACTCGAACGTTACCAACATGGCGGCGGCCAGCTACATGGCCAACCCGCTGGTGACGCGCCGCGGCGACCCGCCGACGCCGGAGCGCCAGGAACTGGTCGTGGTCAGCTCGCCCTTCTTCCCGCATAAATCGGTGGCCGGCTACTCCAACCGTTTCGGCTCGGTGATCTACTCGGTCAACAAGGTCCCCGTGCGCAGCCTGGCCCACATGGTGCAGCTGCTGCGCGACTCGAAGGATGAGCTGATCGTGCTGCACTTCGACCAGCGCGGCGGCGAAACCATCGTCGTACGGCGCAAGGACATGATCGACGCCACCGAAGGCATCCTCTCCGATAACGGCATCCGCCTGCAGGGCAGCCAGGACATGATGGATGTCTGGAATCGCAAGTAAATCGTCGTCAAACAGCCGCTGAGCGGGATGCATTGCAAATGATAATGATTCTTGTTATCATTTGACACCCGCCAGCAAGTGTTCCTTCCCGACGCATCCGCGTCGCCAGGTCCGAGAGCCAGCCTGATACTCTCCGACCTGGACCACCATGATCACTTCGACCCCGATTGCGGCACGCGCTTCTGCGCGCCGGCCCGCTTCCGCACCACTGCGCCGTGTTCTCGGCACCACCCTCAATGCCACGCTGCTGGCCGTGATCGGCACCGGCGCGGCCCATGCGCAAAGCCCGCGCGCGCCGCAGCAGTTGTCCGGCATCGTCGTCACGCAAGCGCGCGAGAAGACGCACGATGCGCTGCAAGGCAGCGTGGTCGTCATCAGCGCCGAGGAGCTGGCGCGCCGTAACGCGGGCGACATGAGCGCCATCGCGCGCTACGAGCCGCTGGTCAGCGTGCCGGCGGCGTTCAGCGGCAGCGGCAGCGTGTGGGATGGGGCGGGGAACACCGGCTTCAATATCCGCGGCGTCGAAGGCAACCGGGTCAGCCTGGACATCGACGGCATCGCCCTGCCCGACGCCGCGCCCAAGCCGGACGGCACCGCCATGAACACCTTCGGCATCGGGCGCGACTACTTCGATCCGGCCATGTTCCGCGAAGTGCGGATCGGCTCCGGCACGGGCGCGGCGGCGGCGGGCACGCCCGGCCTGGCCGGCAGCGTTGCCTTTGTCACCAAGTCGCCAGGCGACTATCTGAGCGACGACAAGCGCAGCTACCTGGCGTACGCGCTCGGCTACAGCGATGCCAACAAGAGCCGCTCGCACAGCCTGACCGGCGCGGCCCGGATGGGGTCACTCGATGCGCTGGCGGTGGCCGTGCACCGCAGCGGCAAGGAGACCGAAAACAAGGGCAGCGTGCCGGCCAATCCGGACGACTGGGACTCGAACGCGCTGCTGGCCAAATTCCAGTGGACCCCGATGCAGGGCCAGCGCATCGGCCTGACCCTGGACGGCTATGAGCGCGACAACGCGCGCAGCTACGTCAACAAGACCGGCGGCCTGTACCCGAATGGCGTGCAGCAGGATTCGCGCACCAAACGCACCCGCGTCAGCCTGGAGCACCGCATGACCGGCGCCACCCACGGCCTGTTCGACACGCTGGAGAGCCGCGTGTACGTGCAGGACGCCAGCGTCGACGACCGCACCCGCGCGCGCTACATCACCGGCAACCAGCCCTACCTGCGCAACATCGACACCGGCTACTTCAACAAGAGCGTCGGCGCGGGGGCCGACGCCTCCCTGAAGCTGGGCGAGTCGCTCAGCCTGGCCTACGGGGCCGCCTACGAACAGTCCGAAACGCGCCGTCCGTGGCTGGAAGACCGCACCGTCATCGCCAGCGGCGCGCACCAGATCATGGTGAAAAACCGCATGGCCGACATGGACAGCGACAAGGCCAGCGCCTACCTGCGCGGCGAATTCGGCTTCACGCTGGGCGGCTACGCAGTCACGCTCACGCCGGGTCTGCGCGCGGAATACCGCAAGCTCACACCCAGGAACCTGACCGGCTACCTGATCGCGGTACCCGCGGCGGCCGGTGAAATCAAGACCGAGAGCGACGCCTACGCCACCCCTAGCCTGAACCTGGCCGTCGCCCTGGCGCCCGACCTGTCGGTGTATGCGCGCCTCAATCGCGGCGCGCGCCTGCCCACGGCGGCGGAACGCACCGGCACCTACGACTCGTTCAGCTACACCGGATCGGGGGTCGGCTACGCCGTGCTGGGCAACCCGAACCTGAAGAAGGAAACCAGCCAGGCCTTCGAAGCGGGCCTGAAAAGCAGCCCTGCCAAGGGCATGCGGATCAGCGCCTCGGTGTTTCGCACCGAGTACAAGAATTTCATCGACTACGTGACGCAAGCGCCGGACCCGGTCAATTACCCCACCATCACGCGCGGCCTGTACCGGCCGCAGAACAATGGCAGCGCGCGCACCTGGGGCGGCGAAGCCTCGCTGCGCGCGGAACTGGGCACGTGGTCGGCGCCGCTGGCCGGCTACAGCATCGCCGCCGCGGCCGGCGTCTCGCACGGCAAGGCGCGTGACAGCAGCACCAGCAAGGAAGGCGAACTGGCCTCCACCCTGCCGCGCAAGGCCAGCGCCACGGTCGCCTACGATGCGCCGAACGATGCGTACGGCGTCTCGCTGAGCGCCGTCGCCACTGCCGGCAAGCAGCCGGCGTCGGATACCGTCGGCGACGTCAGCACGCGGCGCTTCCGCATCGCCGGCGCCACCGTGGCCGATCTTGCCGCGTACTGGAACATCGGCAAGCACGTCAAGCTCCATGTCGGCATCTACAACCTGGGCGACAAGCGCTATTGGGATTACGCGGCCTCGCGCTCGCTCGCTGCCGGCCTTGACGCCGCCACGCTGGCCGACATCGAACGCCAGGCGCGTCCCGGCCGCAATGCGGCGGCCATGCTGACGTTCCAGTATTAACCCTTTCTTTCACCACACCGGAGACTCCATGAAACGCCTACGCACCCTTCCGCTGGCCATTGCCGGCGCCCTGCTTGTCCTGGCGGGCCACGCCGGCGCCGCCACCCTGTCCGAGCGCTGGAGCGCGCTGCGCACCGAACAGCCCAAGGTGATGATCCGCGACGCTGCGCGCACGCTCGGCGTATCGGAAGCCGAACTGCTGGCTACCGGCATCGGCAGCACGGTCACCCGCCTGCGCAGCGACGGCAACGACCCGCGCGAGATCATGCGCCGCGCGCTCGACCTGGGCACCGTGCTGGCACTGACGCGCAACGAAAATGGCGTGATCGAACGCACCGGCGTGGCCACCAAGGTCAAGCCGCAGCCGGAGGACGACAAGGACGCGAAGGAAGCGGCGAAGGACGAAGAACGCGAAGCGCGCCAGCGCAACATCGCCGGCGGCTACCTCGGTGGCGAGATCGACCTGCGCTTCACGTTCTCGAAGTGGAAGCACGCCTTCGCGGTGGCGCAGCCGGGCGCCGACGGCGTGGTCAAACGCAGCCTCCAGTTCTTCGACGAGAACGGCGCCGCGATCCACAAGATCTATCCGAAAGATGCCGCCGGCGTGGCCGTGTTCGACAAGCTGGTGGCCGACTTCCGCCATCCCGACCAGAACGCGGCATTGAAAGTGCCGGCGCGCGCACCCAAGGCCGCCGAACTGGCCGACAGCAAGGTCGATGTGAAGGAATTCCAGCAAGCCTGGAACGAGATGAGCGACGTGCACCAGTTCAACCGCCTGCTGACCGAGTTCAAGATCACGCGCGAACAGGCGATGCGCCTGGCGCCGGCCGGCATGGTGCAGCGCCTCAAACCCGAAGCGGTCCGCACCCTGCTCGATGAAGCGGCCAAACAGCAGCTGCCGATCATGTCATTCCTGGGCAACGGCGCGGTGATCCAGATCTTCAGCGGCAAGATCACCAAGACGGCGGCGAGCCCGGGCTGGTACAACGTGCTCGATCCAGCCTTCAACCTGCACCTGCGCGAAACCGCCTTCAAGAGCGGCTGGGTGGTGCGGCGCGCCGGCGTGACCTCGGTCGAGTTCTACGACAACGAGGGCGAACAGGTGGTGAGCTTTTTCGGTGTGCGCGAACGCGGCCAACCGCAGCCGAAAAGCTGGGTCGACCTGACCGCCGCCCTGCCGAAGGGTTAAGCGCAGACTACTTTACTTCCTTCGCGTCCTTCTTCTTCGCGGGCGTGAAGAGCAGGTCCGCGAAGTCGTAGCTGAAATCGGTCTCGGACGACACCGGCGCCATCTTCATGCGTTCGATGCTGCCGTCCGGGTTCAGCGAAAACGTCACATAGGCGTCCGCGTTGAAATTGCGTTCCTTCCAGCGCACGATGAAGGTATCGTGCTGGAAGTGCTCCAGTTCCCCGGTCAGGTCGGGCGTACGGGTAAAGCTCATCACCCGCTTGCCGCCCACCGGCTTGATGGTCACCGCGCCATACCAGGCGTCGTTGTACTCGCCATCGTACGCCGCAATCGGCAGCGACGGGCGCGAGGCCGCGGCCCGGGTGGCGCTGGCGCTCTTCTGCTTGGCCAGATCCTTGTTGCGCGTCTGGGTTTCCACATCGCTAATGAGCTTGATCCAGTCGCTCGGCGCCGCATCGAGATAATGATCGAGCAGGCGATACTGCAGCGACGTGAGCGCCCCGCCGCTTTCGGCATTGGTAAAAATCGCAATGCCCAGCTTCGCTTCCGGCACCATCACCACGCGCGAATAAAACCCCTGCAGCGCGCCGCCGTGCAAGGCCAGCTTGCGGCCCTTGTAGTCGCGCAGCTGGAAGCCCAGGCCATACGCGAAGAAATTCGGCTTGGTCGCCTCCAGCGTCGGTTTCGGCTCGCTGATTTTCATCGGCGTTTGCGCGGTCCACATCTCGCGGCTTTGCGTTTCGCTGAACAGGCGCGCTTCCTTGCCCTGCGCATCTTTTGGCGCACCGGCGATGGCGCCGCCGTCGAGCAGCACCGTCATCCAGCGCGCGATATCCTCAGCGTTGGTATTGATGCCCACCGCGCCGACAGCATTGGGCACCGGCAGCGCACGCACCACGGCGGCTTTGCCGTTGATTTTGCTGTGCGGCGCCGAGACGTTGGCATTGCCCGCGTTCTCGGCCAGGCTGGTGGTGGTCGTATTCATGCCGAGCGGCTTGAGGATGCGATCGCGCACCGCATCGCCCCATGGCTTGCCGGCCTTTTGCGCAATGATCTTGCCGGCCACGATGTAGAGCAGGTTGTCGTAGGCGTAGCTGTTGCGAAAGCTCGTCGCCGGGCGCACGTAGCGCAGCTGGGCGATGATTTCATCGGTCGTAAAACTGGTGGTCGGCCACCACAGCAGGTCGCCGGCCCCCAGTCCCAGGCCGCTGCGGTGCACCAGCAGATCGCGCACCGTCATCTCGTGGGTGACGTAGGCGTCGTACATCTGGAAGTCGGGCAGGTGCTTGGTGACCTTGTCGTCCCATTCCAGCTTGCCCTCGTCGACCAGCATCGCCAGCGCCGCGGCGGTGAAAGCCTTGGAGTTCGACGCCACCTCGAAGATGGTCTTGCCGTCGACCGGCGCCGGCTCGCCCAGCTTGCGCACGCCGAAGCCGCGCGCAGCGACTACCTTGCCATCCTTGACGATGGCAATCGCGATGCCGGGAACATCGAAAGTCTTCATCACGCGGGTGACGTCAGCCTCCAGGTCATAGGCGCGTGCCGGCGCACTGGCGGCAACGGGGGCGGCAGGTGCCTGGGCGACGGCCGCGAAGCTGGTGAATGCGAGCAGGATCGCTGCCGCGATACGGTTCATGTGCAGCATGTGTCGGTCCTTTTATTTGCCGGCCATTTTTTTGTCGACGCTGGTTTGCGTGGCAGGGTGGTAGCGCTCGCGCGCCTTCTTGTAGACCGACTCCGCGAAGACCTTGTCGGCCGGCTTGGCACGCAGCGCGGCGTACAGCGGCACCACGAACTTCTGGCGGCCGACGCTCATGAGGAACGCTTCGAGCGGCGCGCGCACCTCGCTGTAACCGGCGTTGATGGCGGCGCGGTAGAAGCGGAAGGCCACCTCGTTATTGGTGCTCTTGGCCAGGCCGAATGCCTGGTCGAGTTCCTTGAGCTGGGCGGCGCTAGCCTTGTTGTCGATATCGTTCAGGAACTTCATCCACTCGGTGGCATTCCATTTTTTGGTATCGAGTTTGGCGGTGGGCGTGGCGCCCGACAGCCAGCTGGCACGGGTCGCATCAAGTGCGGCCAGGCGGGTCGAGACCGCGCGCTTGGCGCTGGCCGGAATGCCGGCGCCGTGCAGCCACTCTTCCAGTTCGGCCTCGCTCAGCACCGTTGGATGCTGGGCCAGCAGGTTCTTGCGCAGGTAATCGACGAACTGCTCGGTGGTCACGCTCTGGAACGCATGCTGGTCGAACCAGCCGCGCAGGAAGGGATCGAACACCGTGCGGCCGGCGCGCTGCTCCAGGGTGCGCAGGAACCACGCGCCCTTCGGATAAGCCAGGCCTTCATCGGTGTAGTTGGCCGACGAGGTGTCCGGGTCCTTGGTCAGCAAGGCCTGTTTGGCGAGCGGGATGGTGGCCAGCGAAGCGATCGCCTCCTCCTGCTCCAGCTGCAGGTTCATGTCCGCCACTTCGGGGCCGTACAGCGACTCCAGGATGCGGGTCGTGACGTAGGTGGTGAAGCTCTCGTTGAGCCACCAGTGCTTCCAAGACGCGTTGGTGACCAGGTTGCCCGACCAGCTGTGCGCCAGTTCGTGGGCGATCAGGTCGACCAAGCTGCGGTCGCCCGCGATCATAGTCGGCGTGAGGAAGGTCAGGCGCGGGTTTTCCATTCCGCCGATGGGGAACGATGGCGGCAGCACCAGCATGTCGTAACGCCCCCAGCGATAAGGGCCGTACAGCGATTCGGCGGCGGCGACCATCTTTTCGGTATCGCCGAATTCGTAGGCGGCCGCGCCGATGCGCTTTGGCTCGGCGTACACGCTGGTGCGCGCACCGAGTGCGCGTACGTCGATCTCGCCGATGCCGATCGCCAGCAGGTAGGATGGAATCGGCTGCGGCATCTTGAAGTTCCAGCCGCCCTTGCCGGTGGCATTGAGATCGTTATCGGCGCTCATGACCACGCGCAGATCCTTGGGCGCTTCGATGCGCGCGCTGTAGGTGAAGCGCACGGCAGGCGTATCCTGCAGCGGCACCCAGGAACGCGCATCGATCGTCTGGGACTGGCTGAACATGAACGGACGCTTGCCCGACATGGTCTGCACCGGCGCGAGCCACTGCAACGCGGTCGCCTTGGGCGAGGTGCGGTAATAGATGCGCACCTTCTGCGGCTGCGCAGGCAGCGCGGCCAAGTCGATGTGCATGGCATGGCCTTTTTCGTCATCGAACTTGTCGAGCGAGTGGCGCACGGTGACCCACTTGCCGTTGGCGCCCTGCGCCTGCACCTTCGAGATGGTCAGCGCGCGCGTATCGAGATCGAGAATGCGGGCCGACTTATCGAGCCAATTGAGCGTCAATTCGGCATGGCCGGACAAGGTCTTCTTCGCGAAATCGGCCTTCAGGTCAATGTGCACGGCGCTGGTTTTCACCTGGTCGTAGCGCGCGTAGCTGAGGGGGTCGAGGGCGTACGCGTGGGCGCTCAACTGGGCAAACAGGGCGCAGGCGGCGGCGCGCAGGAGGGTCGATGTCTTCATGGTCTTTCCGGGTTCGGTGGCGTGTGAATTGGCGCAGGCAGAATATCACTTCCGCTGGCGGGACGAAAGCGTGCGGGCGCGTATTGACGGACGGCTGGCGCGCGTAGCTACACCGGTGGCTCTGCTATGATCCGCGCTTTCCGCATCAAATCACTCTGTATGGACGCCTTTCTTGTCTCAACGGGCATCGTCGCCCTCGCCGAAATCGGCGACAAGACGCAGCTGCTGGCGTTTCTGCTGGCGGCCAAGTTCCGGCGGCCGGTGCCGATCGTGCTGGGCATCTTCGTGGCGACCATCGCCAACCACGCGTTTGCGGCGGCGGTGGGGGCCTGGATCAGCACCCTGCTGGGACCAAATGTGATGCGCTGGGTGCTGGGCGTGTCCTTCCTCGCGATGGCCGCGTGGACCATGGTGCCGGACAAGCTCGATGGCGACGACCAGCCGGGAATGGGGCGTTACGGCGTTTTCCTGACCACCCTGATCGCCTTCTTTCTGGCAGAAATGGGCGACAAGACGCAGATCGCCACGGTGGCGCTGGCGGCGCGCTACGACGCGATGCTGGCGGTGGTGGCTGGCACGACGTTCGGCATGATGCTGGCGAACGTACCGGCGGTGTATTTCGGCGAACGGATCGCCAACAAGGTGCCGTTGAGACTGGTGCACGGCATCGCCGCCGCCATTTTTGCGGTGCTCGGCATCGCCACCCTGCTCGGCGCCGGCGCCCGCTTCGGCTTTTAGTCCTAGCAACAGCTCCATTTACCTACAACCGGGGTCAGAGCTTTAATGTGAAACATTGCAAAACCGGCGGCCGGGCGCGCCGGCGACAGTCTTCCATCGTGCAAGTTTTGAGGACGATTGTTCCCGTGCTGCTATCAAGACGACGTTTTGTTGTAATTACGGCGCCCGTCGAACCGGGTTTGCCACCCCGCTCGCCGGCCGCCGTTTTTACAACAAAAAAAGTTTCGAGTCAGAGCTCTGACCCCGGTTGAGAAATTGTTGCGATTGGTTACTGGGTCGTGAGGGTCACGTCGTCGATGAGGAAGGCGGTGGGGATCGTCGAGCCTTCCACGCCTTCAAAATAGATCCGCACCGTCTGCCCTTTGTAGGCCGACAGGTCGAACGTCTTTTGCACGTAGCTGCTGCCCTTGTTCAGGTTGGAGTACGTCGCCAGCGTGGCCAGCACGGCATTGCTGCCGCTGCGCACCTGCACCTTGAGCTTGTCGTAGGCGCTCGTGGTCGTCGTTTCGCTCGAAACCACTTTCAGCCAGAACGCCAGGTTGGCGCTCGTCACCGTCGATGGGATCGTCACCTGCTGGTACACGCTGTCGGTATTGGCGAAGCCGGCGCCGTTGAGCGCGGCCTTCCAGCTGCCGCCACGCGCCGCCTGCCCCGACGAGGTGATCACGCCGCTGGTGGCAACCCACGCGCTCGCGCCCGACTCGAATCCACTATTGAGTAGCAGTTGCTGCGCCACGCTGCCATTGCTCACGCTGAAACTGACCGGCGCCGATACCGCGCTGTTGAGCGCCACATCGAACGCCTTGGCCGTCAACTGGTGGCTGCCGTTGCTCAGCGTCGCCGAGTTCAGGCTCAGCGCATACGGCGAGGTGGTATCCGTACCCTTGAGGATATTGTCGACATAGAACTCGACCCGGTTGATGCCGCCGTTGTCGCTCGCCGTCGCCGCCAGGCTGATGGTGCCGCTGCTGCCGTTCGCGCTGGCACTGACCGCCGGCGGCGTGGTGTCGCCACCGCTGGCGTTGCTGACGCTGAAGGTCACCGCGGCCGAGGTGCCGACATTGCCGGCGGCATCGTAGGCCTTGGCCACCAGGCTGTGCGTGCCATTGCTCAGGGTCGCCGAGTTGATCGTGGCGCTGTACGGCGCCGCGCTGCTGGTCGCCTTGAGCTGGTTGTCGACGTAGAATTCGACCCGGGTCACGCCCACGTCGTCGCTGGCACTGGCGCTGAAGCTGATATTGCCGCTGTTGCCCGATTGACCGGCAGTCACGCGCGGGGCCGTGGTGTCGCCGCCGCCATTGGTCTGGGTCACCCAGATCGGCGCCGACCAAAGGATCTTGCCGTCGTCCTGGGTCAGCTTGGCGTAGTAAAAGTGCTCGCCCACGGAGGGCGTGACGATGGTGTTGGCCGTGGTGGACAGCTGGGTGACCGTGCCGTTGCGCCCCGGTACGCCTTCGACGATGGACACCGTTGACACCGTCTTGCCGCTGGTACTGGCAAAGTTGGCGATCAGGTTGAGCGGGCCGCTGTTGCTGAAGCGCTCGCCCATGACGCGGCCATTGGCCGTGAGCACCAATTGCGAGGTCTTGTCCATGGTGGCGAACACGCGCCGCGCCTTGAGCGCCTCGATGAAACTGGCTTGCGAGAGCGGGGTGCCGTTCGGAATGAGCACGCCGGTGCGGTTGGTGTAGGACGCGCCCCAGTTGGCGCAGTGATTATCCTGGTTGGTGGCAAAGGCGATGTGGAAGCCGGATTCCAGCGCCTTGTTGCACGCGCCCTCGAAAGTGCTGCGGCCGGTTTCGGTTTCGGTGGTGTTGGTCGAGAACGCCGAGGTGTTGAGCACTTCGCAAAGGACCATGGCCTGGTCGCCATCAGCCGTGTAGCCGAGCGGCACGCCATTAATGAGGAACTGCCCGCTCGACGATGGATGGTTGAACTGTCCAACCCAGCCGCGCTGGCGCATCAATGTGTACAGGCCGCTGTAATCGCCCTTGGGCGTGAGCGTGTCGCCGATCAACTGGCCGCTGCTGTTGAGCTCCCATTGCAGCAATTCCGGCGAGTTGAAAATGTTCAGGTGACCGCCATTGCTGATCACGCCCCACTCGAGGCCGTACACGCCAAGGAAATCGGGATGGGCGGCATTGAAATCGGCGGCGGCCGTCAGGCCGGATTTGTAGAGCGCCTTGGCGGTGGCCGGAGTGGCCGAGCTGTTGGTGCCGTCGGAACCGTCGAACATGTGGTTGTGCTCGGACGTGGCGAGGATGTCCAGGCCCTTGTTGCGGGCATACGCGAAGGCGTCGGCCGGGCCGAAGGCGGCGCTTTGCGGCGATTGCGAGCCGCTGCAGCTGCCCAGCGCCCCGCCGCCATCGCTGTGGTTGGTCTGGCTGTGCAGGTTGGCGAAGTAGATTGTGTATGGCAGGGAGCCGGGCGCGGGCGCGGCCATTTGCACCGAGGACAGCTCGCCTGACTTGCTCTCGGCCTTGCTGTCGGTCTTGTTTGTCGGCAAGGCACGGAAGGTGGGCATGGCCGCCTTGGTGGTCTTGCCCAGCGCCAGGTCCCAGCTCTGCTCGACGAGCTCGCCCGCACCGGCCGCCAGCAGGCGGTCGACCGATTCCTCCGACAGATCCGGCTCACGGCCGCGCTCGGCGGCATCATTGGAGACGGCCTGCATGCGCACTTTATAGACGCCGTCCGGCAAGCCGGCCCGGCCAGCCCAGCGCACCTTGACGTCGACCGGCTTCTGGAACATGCGTTGCACGCCGTGCCAGCGCTGGACCACCTGGCCCGTCGGGCTGACCAGTTCCAGCTTCCAGCTCACTTCCTGCTGGCGCTCGACGTGCGGATACTCGAAGGCCAAGGTGAACACGCGCGCCTGGGACGAGGTCGCATACGGCACATGCAGGGTCGCTTCGAACTCCTGGTGGTCCGCTTCGGACGCCATGACGGCGTGGCTGGCGGAGAGCGCCAGGGCGATGGCGAGCGGACGGAACAGCTTGAACGTGGTCAGGTGGCGCATGAGATTCCCGTTTACATTGATAGTGACGAACAACTGAATTCTCGCAACTATGCATGACGTAAACGTGACAAAGTATTTACATTTGGAAATTGAATCCGTAGAGAAGTAGAATTTTGTTACGTGAATCAACACGTATTTTGCCGATGGTCAACGCGAGAATAGCGGACTTAGCAGGGAGAGTGGAAATTGTTGCCTTGGAGCAGCGCGACGCGCCTGTGGAAAACTAAATAAAACATTTGTTGTATGAAACACGAAAATGTCTAATTTAAGACAAAACCCGCGCAGGGCTGAGCGCCCTGCGCGGGAATCGGCACGGTTTAAGGCTGTGCGGCCCCCTGGCGGCGCACCCGCAATTCCACCTTGTGCGGGCGGCCGTCATCGACCAGCTGAATCACATTCATCGGCTGCGGCACGCCGTCGACCGTCATCGCATCGGCTTCGGCGGCCTGCACCGAAATCGCATACATTGTCTCGCGATAGCGGTACTGCAGCTTGAAGCCCGGCCAGTCGGCCGGCAAGTGCGGCGTCATGGTCAGCTTGTCGCCGGCCAGGCTCACACCCAGCAGCGACTCGACGATCAGGCGATACATCCAGCCCGACGAACCCGTGTACCAGCTCCAGCCGCCACGGCCGATGTGCGGCGAGACCGCGTACACGTCCGCCGCCACCACATACGGCTCGACCTTGTACAGGGCCGCGCTTTCCGGCGTACTGCCATGCTGCACCGGATTGATCATGCGCAGCAGCTCCCAGGCGCGCTCGGTGTCGCCCATCTTGGCGAACGCCATCGCGGTCCAGATCGCGGCGTGGGTGTACTGCCCGCCGTTCTCGCGCACCCCCGGCACGTAGCCGCGGATGTAGCCGGGATTAAGCACGCCATCGTCGAACGGCGGATCGAGCAGCTGCACCAGGCCGTAGTCGCGCCGCACCAGGCGCTCGTCGACCGCCTTCATGGCCGACGCCGTGCGCTGCGGATTGGCCGCGCCCGAAATCACGCCCCAGCTCTGCGAGATCGAATCGATCTGGCATTCGTCGTTGGTGTGCGATCCGAGTGGCGTGCCATCGTCGAAGTACGCGCGGCGATACCACTGGCCGTCCCAGGCATTGGCTTCCACGTTGGCCGCCAGCGTGGCTGCCTCGGTTTTGCAGGTTTCGGCGAACGCGTGGTCGCCGTACACCACCGCCACTTCCGAGAATCGCTGCAGCACTTCGTACAGGAAGAAGGCCAGCCACACGCTCTCGCCCTTGCCTTCGTTGCCGACCCGGTCCATGCCGTCGTTCCAGTCGCAGGTACCGATCAGCGGCAAGCCATGTTCGCCGAAGCGCAGGCCGCGCTTGATCGCCCGCACGCAGTGCTCGTACAGGTCGCCGGTCTGGCTCGAACGCCCGGGCATGTCGTAGTAAGACTCTTCTTCCTGCTTGAGCGGGCGCCCTTCGAGGAACGGCGCCGGCTCGGTCAGCACGCTGCGGTCGCCGGTGCCGATGACGTAACGGTGCGCCGCCAGCGGCAGCCACAGATAGTCGTCCGAACAATGGGTACGCACGCCGCGGTCCGATGGCGGATGCCACCAGTGCTGCACGTCGCCTTCCACGAACTGGTGGGCCGCGCACATGAGCAGGTGCTCGCGCAGCAGGTGCGGCTCGGTGTGGATCATCGACATCGCATCCTGCAGCTGGTCGCGGAAGCCGAAAGCGCCGCCGGACTGATAGTAGCCGCTGCGCGCCCACAGGCGGCAGGCGATGGTCTGGTACATCAGCCAGCCGTTGGCGATCACGTCGAGCGACGGATCGGGCGTTTGCACCTGGATCGCGCCGAGCGTGTGGTCCCAGTGCTTGCGCACCATCGCCAGCGACGCCGCAGCGGCCACGCTGCCGCTGTATTTCTGTACCAGGCCGCTGGCGTCCGCATTGCGGCGGCCACCAACACCGAGCATGAACACCAGTTCGCGTTCCTGGCCCGGCTGCAGTTCCACCATCACCTGCAGCGCGGCGCACGGGTCGAGCGCGGCGCCGATCTTGCCGGACAGGCGCGCGCGTCCCATCGCCGCCGGACTGGCCAGCGTGCGGTTGCGGCCGATGAATTCATTGCGGTCGGCGGTGAAGGTTTTCTGCGGCGCGTCGACGTGGAAGAATCCCACGCGGCCGGTGAACTCGGTGTTGTAGGCGTTGCGCGCGAAGATCGCGCCACTCATCGGATCCTGCTCGGTGGTGACGTGCATGGCCGACTTGGCGCGCAGGTCGCCCAGCACCCATTCCACGTAGCCGGTAGCCGACAGGCGGCGCGGCACGGTGCTGTCGTTGCGGATCTTGATGACCGAGTACTTGACCGAGGCGTCGAGCGCCACGAAAGTGGACAGTTCGGTGTGAATGCCCTCTTCGCTGTGCTCGAACACGCTGTAGCCGAAGCCGTGGCGCGTGATGTATTCACCCGCCGCGCGCACCGGCAGCGCGGTCGGCGACCAGAAGCGGCCGGTCTGCTCGTCGCGAATATAGAACGTCTCGCCACTGCTGTCCGACACCGGGTCGTTGGCCCACGGCGTGAGCCGGAACTCGTGCGCGTTCTCGCTCCAGGTGTAGGCCTGGCCGCTCTCCGATACAACGCTGCCGAAATTCGGGTTGGCCAGCACGTTGGACCACGGCGCCGGCGTGCGGTTCTGGCCATCGGTGCGGATGACGTATTCGGTGCCGTCGGCGCTGAAGCCTCCCAGTCCGTTGTGCAGGATCAGGTCGCGTGCAGCAACAGCAATCCCGGCGCGTGGCTGGTACTCCTCGCCGCGCGCTTCGACCACCAGCGGCGCCAGTTTCGGCGCCACCGGAACGGCGCGCTTGACCTGGTCGGCCAGGGTGCCCCGGCTGTCGGAAATGATGGCACGCGCCACCGATTGCATCAGCACCCGGTCTTCCTGCGCGATCTGGTCGAGCAGGCGCACGAAGATGCCGCCCGGACGGTCGATCGCTTGCGCGTCGATGCCGGAGGCGATCAGGCCCATGATCTGGTCGTGCAGCAGTTGGCGGTAACCCGACTGGTCTTCGTACCAGATGACCAGGTCGACCACCAGGCCCTTGAGGCGCCAGTAAGCATGCGCCTGCACCATCTGGCGCGCCAGGTCGATGTTGGCAGGGTCCTTGATCTGCATCAGCACGATCGGCAGGTCGCCCGAAATCGCGTACGCCCACAGGCCGGACTGGCCGCGCTGGTTGCGAATCAAGATGCCGGCATCGGCGCGCAGCGAGGCATTCGGGTAGATCACCGTGCTGGCCAGGCGGCTGTACAGCTGCGCGTCCGATTCGGTGGCGTTGAGCTGGCGCAGCACGACCTGGCTGTGCGTCCATGCCAGTTCGAATACGCGGTCGGCCAGATGGCGGTCCTGGTATTTGTCGATCAGGTGCACGGCCTGTTCGCGCGTTTCGGTCATGCCGGTAACGATGTCGAGCACCACCATCTGGTCCGGTTCCAGGGTCACCTTGTAGCGGATCGCGACCACCGGATCGAGCACCGACCCTTCGCTGCCGCCCAGCGGCTGCGGTTCGAGCATGGCGCGCGGGGCGACCGTGCTGTTGGCGCGGCCGAGGAATTCGCTGCGGCTCGTTTCGTAAGAAACGTCCATCAGCACGCCATCGTGCACCGTCATCAGGTTCAGCATCCATGGCATCTGCTCGTCCTTGGCGCGCGGACGGCGGGTGCACAGGATCGCGTTTTCGTTGCGCAGGATTTCGGTCTGCACGAACAGTTTGCTGAACGCCGGGTGGGCGTTGTCGGCAGCCGCCGGCGCCATCACCACTTCGGCGTAGCTGGTGAATTCGATGGTGCGCTTGACGTTCGACTTGTTGGTGATGCGGGTGCGCCGCAGTTCGATGTCGTCTTCCGGCGACACCACGATTTCGGTGTACAGGTCGAGACCACGGTCATGACGGCGGAATTCGGCGCGTCCTTCCGAGAAGATGACTTCATACGACTGCGGTTCGACCAGCGTCGGCTGGAAGGCGGTCGACCAGAAATGGCCGCTGTCGACGTCGCGCACGTAGCAGAAGTTACCCCAGTTGTCGGAGGTGCCATCTTCGCGCCAGCGCGTCACTGCCAGGTCTTTCCAGCGGCTGTAGCTGCCGCCGGCGCTGGTGACCATCACGTGGTAGCGGCCATTCGACAACATTTGGACTTCCGGCTGCACCGTGGTGGTCTGGGTGATGATGCGGGTAGCGGAGGTCGACACTTCCTGCGCCGGGGCGCGCATGACGGCCAGTTCGGCGGTGTTGGAATAGAAGGCGCCGGCGCGCGGCACGCGTTCCTGCAGCACCAGCAAGGTGGCCTGGAACAGCGGATCGGACTCGAAGCGGCGCTGCATCGGACGGTCGTGCAGCAGATAGCTCAGGGCCAGGAAACCCATGCCCTGGTGGTGCGCCATGAAGGAGCGGATCACGGCAAAGGTCTGGCCGCGCGGCAGGCGTGCGGCGGTGTAGTCGATCGCTTCGTAGAAGCCATGCTTGCCCATGAAGCCCAGGTCGGCCATGCGCTGCAGGTTTTCGACGGCGGCGTCGGGGTTCACCATCAAACCCATCATGGTTGCGTACGGGGCGATGACCAGGTCGTCGGCCAGGCCGCGTTTCAGGCCCGTGCCCGGCACGCCGAACGCGCGGTACTGGTAATTGAGGCTGGCGTCGACGGTGTTGTAGCCGGATTCGGAAATCCCCCATGGCACGTCGCGCTGCTTGCCGTACTCGATCTGCGCATTGACGACCGAATGATAGGTCTGGTCGAGCAGCGTGTTCTGGTAGGTCGGCATGACCAGCAGCGGCATCAGGTACTCGAACATCGAGCCGCTCCACGACAGCAGCAATTGCTCGTTGCCGATGATGCACAGCTGGCGGCCCAGCGCGAACCAGTGCTCTTGCGGGAACTGGCCCTGGGCGATGCCGACGAAACTGCACAGGCGCACTTCGGACGCCAGCAAGTCGTAGCAGGCCGCGTCCAGGCGGCGGTCGGATACGTTGTAGCCGATCGCCAGCAGGTTGGTCGTGGTGTTGTACATGAAGCGGAAGTCCATGTTCGCGAACTCGCGCGCCTCAAACGCCATGCGGTTGATGTCCGCGATGCGCTGGGCGGCGCGGGCGCTGCCCTGGGCCACCAGGTCGGTCAGGGTTTGCTGGCGTTCGCGCTCGCTCGGGGCGAGGTCGGTGCTGGCACTGCCGGTGAGGGCAAAGTTGGCCAGTTCGCGCAGGGTCGGAATGCGCGTCAGGCTGGTGTCGACCACGTATTCCTGGGCCGCACGCATCCACGGCGCCAGTTGCAGCAGTTCGTCGCGCGCGGTGTGGCACTGCTCGGCGAGCTTGTCGGCCCAGCCCTGCAGGTTCGGTTCGCCCACCGGATGCATGGCGGCCAGAATGGCGTCGGCGCAGCTGGACAGGCGCGCCAGTTCGGCGGCCATGCCGGGCAGGCTTTCGGTTTCGCGCACGCGGTCGGCCGACAGGTGGCTGCGCATGGCGTCAATCGCGGCCTTGACGGCCGGACCGGCATCGAGCGCGTGTTCCTGCACCACGTTCAAGGTGATGGCGATGCCGTCCAGGGTCTGCTTGCCGACGATCGGCTGGTCGGCCAATTGGGTCAGGCCCGGCGCCAGCGTGAGCAGGTGGCCGGCCAGGTTGCCGCTGTCGACCGCCGAAATGTACATCGGGTGCAGCGGGTTCAGGGTCAGCGTGTCGTACCAGTTATAGAAGTGCCCTTGGTGACGCTCCATGCGCGCCATGGTGTTGAGCGTGTCGCGGGTGCGCTTGAGCAGGCGTCCGGTGGTGATGAAACCGAAGTCCCACGCCGTCAGGTTGGCCAGCAGCGCCATGCCGATATTGGTCGGCGAGGTGCGGTGCGCAACCACCTTGACCGGATGCTCCTGCATGTTGTCGGGCGCGAGCCAGTTGTCTTCCGCCGTGACGTAGGTCTCGAAGAAGCTCCAGGTCTTGCGCGCCAGCGATTCGAGGAACAGGGTCTGCGGCGACGACAGTTCGGTCGCGGCGCGTTCTTGCGGAAGGCTGATCCACCATGCCACGACCGGTGCGAAGAACCACAGCAGCAGCACGGGCGCGGCGATCGGCAGCGCTTCGCGGTGGAAGTAAGCCAGCAGGACGGCGGTGGCCACGGCCAGCACCGGCGAGATCCACATGCTCTTCCAGTTGCTCTCCATATCGGTACTGGAGCGGTTCAGGCTCGATGGACGCCATTCCAGCAGGCGGCGGCGCGTGACCAGCATGCGCCACGAGGCGCGCACGATGGCGTCGAGGCTGAAGTGCGCTTCGTACGGCAAAAAGGCCAGTTGCAGCGCGGAGTGGCCGAACATCAGGCGCGCGCTCTTGAACGCGGTCGCCAGATGCTGGCGCCACAGGACGTCGTGCGGTTTTTCGATGATGTCGAACATGGCGCTGAAGAAGGTCGGCAAAAAGATCACCGCCAGCACGCCCAGGGTCCAGAACAACGGGGTCGGCATCAGGACCCAGCAGAAGATCAGCAGGGCGGTCAAGGTGGTGGCGATCAGGCTGCGGCGCAGGTTGTCGAACAGCTTCCAGCGCGACAGCGCGCTCAAAGGATTCGATTCGCGCTTGCCGTTCGCGCCAGGCACGCGCGGCAGCAGCCAGCCGGCCAGCTGCCAGTCGCCGCGAATCCAGCGGTGGCGCCGGCTCACGTCGTCGCTGTAGCGCGCCGGGTATTCTTCGTACAATTGGGCGTCGCTCAGCAAACCGGCGCGAAGGTAGCAGCCTTCGAGCAGATCGTGGCTGAGAATCTGGTTGTCGGGCAGGCGGTGGCCGAGCACCGTCTCGAAGGTATCGACGTCGTAGATGCCCTTGCCGACGAACGAGCCTTCGTAAAACACATCCTGATACACGTCGGAGACGGTGCGGGTGTAAGGGTCGATGCCCGGTTCGCCGCCGCACAGGTGCTCGTAGCGCGAGGCGGTGTCGCCCGGCAGCGCCGCGGCCACGCGCGGCTGCAGGATGCCGTAGCCTTCGACCACGCGTTTGCCGGCCTTGTCGAGCGTCGGGCGGTTCAGCGGATGCGCCATGGTGGCGATGAACTGGCGCGCGGCGTCGCGCGGCAGCTGGGTGTCGGTGTCGAGCGTGATCACGTAGCGCACGTTGGCCAGGCCGTCGGTGGAACCGGCGACCATGGAGAACTGGTCGTGCGCGCCGCCGCGCAGGAATGCGTTCAGCGCGGCCAGCTTGCCGCGTTTGCGCTCGTACCCGATCCAGGCGTTTTCGCTGGCGCTCCACACGCGCGGGCGGTGCAGCAGAAGGAACGGTTGCAGGTGGCAGCGCGACATGGCCGGCTCGCCATCGGCGCCGAGAATCTCTTCGTCGACGTCGCAGCCGTATTTCTCATTGAGTTCGGCGATGGTGGCGCGGGCTTGCTCGACCAGGTCTTCGTCGCCCGGCATGTGCTGCTTGGGGGCGTCGACGAAATCGGTCAGCAGGCAAAAGCGCAGGTTCGGATCGCGGTTGGCCAGGTAGCGTACTTCCAGCGCTTCGCACAGCGAAGCCACGTTGTCGCGGCTGTACAGCAGGGTCGGAACCACCACCATGCTGCGCGCATCGGTCGGGATGCCTTCCTTGAAGTCCATGCGCGGCAGCGGGTGCGGGCGCGTGAGCTGGGTGGCCATGAAGTTGACCAGCGCCAGCGCCAGCTGGCTCGATCCGAGCAGGGCGAACACGCCCAGCAGCGCCAGCATCCAGTCGTCGACGCCGTCGGCGCGCGCGTGGATGATGGCGGTGCCGGTAAACAGCAGGGTGAGCACCACGATGCCGCCAAGGTAGGTCGACAGGGGCGAGGCGCGCCCGCTTTTATTGAGCGCTTCGAGCGGCGGATTGCGCACGGCCAGGCGCTTTTCGAGCTGCGCCTGGCCGCTGCCGACCAGGTAGTAGCCGATGTGGCGGGTACGTTCATCCAAGCCGCCGGCCGCCAGCGAGCGGTTCGCCAGCGCCAGTTCGAGCGCGGTTTCGGCGACCTGCACTTCGGTGAAGTCGCTGCGCTTGGCCAGCTTTTCGATCACGTGGCGATAATTGTCGCGCGTGGAGAAATCCATCTTGCCGTAGGTGCCGGCCGGGTCCAGGCGCAAGGTCTGTTCGACCGCGCTCATGGTTTCGACGAACTCCTGCCAGTCCATGGTGCCGAGGAAGCGCAGGCTGCCGATACTGTTGCTGATCGAGACCTGGTCGGCGGCCTGCTGGCCGATTTCGGCCTGGATCTGCTGCTCGATGGTCAGGCCGGCGTCGGCCAGGCGCGTGGTCACCCACTGCAGCGCCAGCGTCAGTGCCGGGCTCTGTCCCTGCAGGCGGCGCGCCAGTTCGGCCACAAAACCGCTGTTCATCGGCTGGCCGGAACGGGCCATGTCGGCCACCAGCAAAATCAGGTCGCTCGGATTTTTCTCGGCCGTCTCGGCCATCTGGTCGGCCCAGGTGTTGGCGCGGTCGCGCTGGACGCGGTTGTCGTACACGCGCGCGGCCACGCGGCGCAGGTTCTCGATCAGCGCGATGCGCAGCATGATCGGAATGGCCCACAGTTCGCCGAGTCTGAGCGTCGCCACTTCCTGGTAGGCGTCGACGAAGCGCGACAGGCTCTCCGGATCGACCCTGCCATCGCCGTGCGAAATGATTTCGAGCGCGATCTGGTACACGCGCGGATTGCCGTCGGCATCCTCATTGGCCAGGCGCGGCAACTCCTTGGAGTAATCCTTCGGCAGGTGGCGGCGCGCGATGCGGATCTGCTCTTCGACCAGGTAGAAGTTATCGAGCAGCCATTCGGATGCGGGCGTAATCTGTCGCCCCGCCTTGATCGCGGTGGTCAGTTCCGTGCAGGTGTCGGTGATGACTGTCGCGTTTTCGGTCAGCCGCGGCAACAGGCGGTCGGGACCGCCGCGCTCGCTGAGCTGGTGGGAGGAGGCAAGATGCTTGCCGTGCATCGCCATTTGGGCGGCGCTGAACAATTCCGAGCGCAGGGGAAATTCATCGTCGACGGGTCGTTCGCCGTCGAGGACGTTGCGCCAGGCATAGAGCGTGTCCGCTAATTTAGTGTTTTCTTGGTTCAACAGAGACCTCGCGTGGGCATGAGTAGCCAACACGCTGCGGGACAGCGAGTTGCGACCGGGTCGTACGGCTGTTGCAATCTTATAACGATACCATGTTCACGACTGTGCGCCAGCGAACATTTCGAGGTTGTCCGTCAGAAGCAAGCTGAACACTTTTGGATTGCACCTTGCATCATGGCTGGTGATACAGGGCATCAAACGATGAATGCTGTTATTGAAAGCGCGTGCCGATGGCCGCGAGACGCGCTCCAGGGCTGCGCGCCCTGAGCCCCCCGCCTCCGCGTTTATGCCGCCTGCGGCAACATCGCGCCCAGTGCCACGCCGCCCGCCACATGCCAGGCATTGCGGTAGCCCAGGCGGTGCAGGCACTGCGCCGCCTTGACGCTGCGCGCGCCGCTGCGGCAGAAGAACACCAGCGGGCGCTCTTCGGCGCGCAGCCACACCGACAGGCGGTCGGCCAGGCGCGACAGGGGCACGCTCTGCACCGCGCGTCCGTGCCAGTGGTCCGCGTCCGCCGCCGCGTGCTCGTAAGCTTCGCGCACGTCGATCAGCAGCGCATCGGGATGGTCGTTGAAGAAGCGCTCGAGGCCATGCGCCTCGAGCTGCATCGCCAAGGGGTTGGCGGGTGGTGCTGCGCCGCCGCGTTCAGCCACCAGGGTGGTGCAAGGCAGGCTGCCCGCCTCGCACGCCGGACAGACGATGGTCTTGCGCGACACCAGTTCCGCCAGTTCTTGAATGACGGCGTCCGGCCCGGTGAAGGCAAAGCGCACGTCGCCGGCGGCCAGGCCCGCGGCAGAGCGCTCGCCGAACAGGTAGCTGGCGCCGCTGGCGTGCGCCACGCGCGCCAGCACGCGGGTGCCGAACATCAGGGCACTGGCGACCTGGCCGTTATCGAGCGTGGCTTCGTCGTCCAGCACGGGCCAGCCCAGCGCTTCGTGGCTGATGCCGCCGGCAAGCTGGCCGCCCAGCGCCGCCACCAGGGCTGCACGGCCGTCACCGGCGCCGCCATGCGTGTCGATCACGGCGCGCACCCGGTAGCCCTGGCAGCGCACCTGGTCGGCGATGCGCACCGCCAGCGCGGCGAGCGGATTGATGATGGCGCAGGTGCGGCTGGCCGCGTCGAGCACCAGCCAGGTACAGGCGCCGTCGACACCCAGTTGAACCACGCCGTCGCTGTCCTGCGCGGGCGTGGCCGACGGGATCAGGCAACTGGCGCGCAAGGCCGCGCCGCAGCGGGCGATGCGCTCGCAGGCGGCGTCGATCAGGGCGTCGTCCGCCATCGGCCCGAACGACATGCGCACCGCCGCGGCGCAGCGCCACGGGGCCAGCTGCATCGCCGTGAGCACATAGCTGGGCGCGGCCTTGGCCGCCGAACAGGCCGACCCCGCGCTGACGCGCACGCCGGCGGCGTCGAACAGGTCGAGCAGTTCCTTGCCGGCCAGGCCAGGCACGGAAAAATTGAGGGTGGTTGGCAGCGAGTGTTCGAACGGCGCATTGAAGACGATGCCAGGCAGCGCCGCGCGCAGGGCCGCGGCCAGCCGTTCGCGCATCCGGACCAGTTGCGCGTGGGTGCGAAAGCTCGCGCCATCGTCGAGCGCCGCGAGCACCGCGCCCAGGGCGGCGATGCCGCTCATGTTTTCGGTGCCGGAGCGCTGCCCGGCTTCCTGCCCGCCGCCCATCATCAGCGCGGTGTAGGGCGCTCCCTCGCGCACATACAGCATGCCGATGCCCTTGGGCGCATACAGCTTGTGGCCCGAAAACGGCGCGTAATCGATGCGGGTCGCGGCCAGGTCCAGCGTGAGCTTGCCGAGCGCCTGCACGCTGTCGACCATCCACAGCGCCGTGGGCGCGCACTCGCGCAAGAGCGCTTCGATGCCGGCCAGGTCGGAGATGGTGCCGCTTTCGTTATTGGCGGCCATGGTGCACACGAAGGCAGCGCGTGGCGCCAGTTCGCGCAGCACATCGAGCCGGTGGCGGCCGTCGGCGTCGACCGGCAGCGCGCGTAGTTCCAGGCCGGTGCCGAGCAGCGCGTTCCAGTGCGCCAGGCTTTCGGGCACCGCCTTGTGTTCGGTGGCGCCGTACAGCAGCAGGTCGCCGGTCGTTTCACCCCGGGCGCGGCGCGCGCGGATCTCGCACAGCGCCGACAGCACCGCGGTCTGGATGCCTTCCGTGGCGCCGCTGGTAAAGGTCAGCTTGCCCTGCCCCGCGCCCAGCACGCGGCGCGCCAGTGCGCGCACACCGTCGAGCATCGCTTTGGCCTTCAGGCCGGTGGCGTGGCTGCTGCTCGGGTTCCCGTAGCAGTCGCGCATGGCCAGGGCGGCGGCGGCGATGGCGGCCGGATGAACGGCCGAGGTGGCGTTGGCGTCGAGGTAAATTTCAGTATGCATGGCAGGTCCGGGCAGTGGCAACAGGATGGTGAAACGTGGATGTCATTCTTGCGTGATATGTTAACGTCTTAAACGTGAGAAAATATGCCAAAATTTGCTGGTATTCGCACCCATTAAGCATATTCATACCAAATTTCAGCGGAAAGCAGAATGAGTTCTCTCGACAAGTATGATTGCGCCATCCTCGCGGCCCTGCAGGCCGACGGAACCCTGTCGATCGCGGCCCTGAGCGAGAAGGTCGGTCTGTCCAGCACCCCGTGCTGGAAGCGCGTCAAGCGGCTGGAAGAAGAGGGGTATATCCAGAGCCGCGTGAGCATCATCAACCGCGACAAGGTCGGGCTGCCGGTCACCGTGTTCGTCAGCGTGCGCACGACGGAACACGACGAAAAATGGCTGACCCGCTTCGCCGCCGCCGTCATCGCCCTGCCCGAGGTGATGGAGTTTCACCGCATGAGCGGCGACGTCGACTACCTGCTCAAGGTGGTCACCACCGATATCGGCGGCTACGACCTCTTTTACAAGAAGCTGATCAAGACGGCGCACCTGACCGGCGTGTCGTCGGCGTTCTCGATGGAGCAGATCAAGTACACCACGGCGCTGCCGCTCGACCTGATTTTGAAGCGTCTTCCTGCCTAAAACGGCATATAAAATTGTGCAGAATCGTGCGATGATGCCGCTGTCCAGATCAGAGGAGAGACATCGTATGGCATCGAACAACAAGAGTATTCCCTTCGCCGCGGCGGCCCTGCTGCTGGTATCCCAGGCCGCGCTGGCGCAGGAGCAGGTCGTCAAGATCGGCATCACCGGCCCGCTGTCGGGCGCCAACGCCTTTGCCGGCAAGGACAACGAAAACGGCGTGCGCCTCGCGGTGGAAGAACTGAACGCCAAAAAGGTCAGCATCGCGGGCAAGACCATCAAGTTCGAACTCCACTCCGAGGATGACCAGGGCGATCCGAAAGCCGGCGTGGCGGTGGCGCAAAAGCTGGTCGATGCCGGTGTGCGTTTCGTGCTCGGGCCCTACAACTCCGGCGTGGCCATTCCCGCCTCGCGCGTCTACAACGACGCCGGCGTGATCATGTCGACCGTCGGCACCAACCCCAAGGTGACGCAGAACGGCTACAAGGGCGTGTTCCGCATCGTCGCCAGCGACACCCAGCTCGGCGGGTCGATGGCCGGCTATGCGGCCAAGCAGCTCAAGCTCAAGACGATCGGCGTGATCGACGACCGCACCGCCTTCGGCCAGGGCATCGCCATGGAATTCGTCAAGCAGGCCAAGGCCTCCGGCATCACGGTGGCGGGCCACGAGTTCACGACCGACAAGGCGACCGACTTCGCCGCCATCCTCACCAAGCTGAAATCGAAAAACGTCGATGCGATTTTCTTCGGCGGCTACGCGCCCCAGGGCGCGCCGATGGTGCGCCAGATGCGCCAGCTCGGCCTGAAGGCCAAGCTGCTCGGCGGCGATACCCTGTGCAGCCCCGAAATGGCCAAGCTCGGTGGCGATGCGGTCGGCGAAAACGTGCTGTGTGCCCAAGGCGGCGCGATCCTCGACAAGCAGGCCGACGGCCCAGCCTTCCAGGCCCGCTACAAGGCGCGCTTCAAGCAGGCGCCGGACGTGTATGCGGCGTCGTTCTACGACCAGACCATGTTCATCGCGCAGTCGATGAAGTCGGCCAATTCGCTCGATCCGTCGGTGGTGGCCGCGGCCATGCGCGCCAGCACCTACAAGGGCGTGGTGGGTTCGTATGCTTATGATGCGAACGGCAATATGAAGCAGTCGACCGTGACCGTCTACACCTTCAAGAACGGCGTGCCTTCCGCGCTGGCCACCTACTGATGCGCGCGTCCTTGCTGCTGGCGGCGGCGCTGGCCGCGTCGGCCGCCGCGTCGGCGACCGCACAGACACCGGCCGCGCTGACACCGCCGCTGGCGCAGTTCGGCATTGCGCAGCAAGCCATGCCGGCTTTTATCCAGCGCTACCAGCTCGATTACGCCAGTCTCGACAAACTGTACACGGTGGCCAACGGCACCGCCCGCGCGCGCCAGATGCAGGAGTTTTTCGAGCAGTGGCGCGCGGCGCTCGATGCCCTGCCGTTCGACAGCTATGGCGTGGAAGACCGCATCGACGTGGTCATGATGCGCAGCCAGATCGAGTTCGAGCTGCGCGAACTGGCGGCCCAGCGCAAGCGTTTCGCCGAGGCCGAGCCGCTGGCGCCGTTCGTGCGTCCGCTGATCGACATGGCCGAAGCGCGCCGCGTGATGCAGGCGCAGGATGGCGCGGCCAGTGCGGCCGTGCTGCAGCGGGCGCTGGTGGCGGTGCGCAAGGCGCAGGAAACACTGCTGGCCGGCGCCGACATCAACGCGCCCAAGCCGATGGCCTCGCGCAGCGTGGCCAACCGCGCGGCGCAGGTGCTGGCATCCACCGCGAAGGACCTGAAAGCCTGGTACGCGTATTACGAAGGATACGACCCGCAGCTCACGTGGTGGGTCAAGCGCCCGTACGCGGACCTGGACAAGGCCATGAGCGATTACGCGGCCAGCCTGAACGAACGGCTGGTGGGCAAGGCGTCCGTCAAGCTGCTCAATGTGACGGGCGACCCGATCGGGCGCGAAGGCTTGATGAGCGCCCTGCAGCGCGACATGATCCCGTACACGCCGGAAGAACTGATGGCGCTGGCCGAAAAGGAGCTGGCCTGGGGCGAGGCCGAACTGCGCGTGGCGTCGGCCGAAATGGGTTTTGGCAGCGACTGGCATGCGGCCATGGAAAAGGTCAAGACCATGTATGTGACGCCGGGCGAGCAGCCGGCCATGGTGCGGCGCCTGGCCAAGGAAGCCATCGATTACATGGCGGCCAACAAGCTGGTGACGGTGCCGGAAGTGGCGCGCCGCAGCTGGCGCATGGACATGCTCTCGCCCGAAGCGCAGCTGATCAGCCCATTTTTCCTGGGCGGCGACACGATCCTGGTGTCCTACCCCACGGCCGACATGACGCACGAGCAGAAGCTCATGTCCATGCGTGGCAATAACCCGCACTTTTCGCGCGCGACCGTGCAGCACGAGCTCATTCCAGGCCATCATCTGCAAGGGTTCATGGCGGATCGCTACCAGCCGCAGCGCCGCCTGTTCGACTCGCCCTTTTTTGTGGAGGGCTGGGCCGTGTACTGGGAAATGCTGCTGTACGAGCGCAAATTCGCCGTCACGCCGGAAGACCGGATCGGGATGATGTTCTGGCGTAATCACCGGGCGGCGCGCATCCTGTTCTCGCTTGGCTTCCACATGGGGAAAATCACGCCCGAGCAGGCGGTCGAGATGCTGATCAAACGCGTCGGCCACGAGCCGGATAATGCCCGCGCCGAGGTGCGGCGCTCGTTCAACGGCGATTATCCGCCGCTGTACCAGGCCGGCTACATGGTGGGGGCGCTGCAACTGCGCGAACTCAAACGCGAGCTGGTCGACGGCGGCAAGATGACGCTGCTTCAATACCACGACCGCATTCTCGAAGGCGGCGTGCTGCCCATCGAACTGGTACGCGCGCGCCTGAAAAACGAGAAGGTCGCGCGCGACTTCAAGCCGCTCTGGCGCTTCTACAAATAGCCGTCAGCGCCGCAAGCGCTTGAGGAACACGGTCATCTCGCGCGAGGACTGGATGTCGCCCTGCTTCACGGCGACCTCCAGTCCTTTGTTCCATGCCACCTCGGCGTCGTCCGGCCGGTCCAGCGCCTGCCATGCCTTGCCGAGCAGTTTCCACGCCGCCGAGTAAGCCGGATTTTGCTGCGTGGCCTGCTGCAGGTGAAGCGCGGCCGCCGCCGCGTCGCCGTCCTTGAGACAGGCGTTGCCCAGGCCGAAGCGCAGCAGGGCGTTATCGCGCCCCGCCGCCAGCAGTTTTTCCAGTTGTTCGCGCATGATTGTTTTCTCCTATCGTTTGCCGGTTGCGCGCGCAAGCAGCGCCGCCAGCGCGGGCGCCAGCGCGAAGCTGGCGAACAGCCACATTGCCGCCGACTGCGCGCCCGCTTTGCCTCCCGGCTCGGTCAGTCCGGCGGCATTGGCCACCAGTCCCGCCACCGCCGCGCCGATCGCCATGCCGTACAACTGCACGGTGGTGATCGCCGCCGACGCCAGGCCGCCCTCCCCCGCCGGCGCCAAGGTCAGCACGCGCGTAAGCAGATGCGGCCAGCCGAGTCCCACGCCGGCACCGGCACCGGCCAGCGCCAGGCCGTACAACAGCATCAGCATGGCCGGCGAGAGCGCGTCGCCGGCCGGCACCAGCAGCGCGAGGGCCAGCAGGCTGATTGCGCCCAGCACGGGGCCGGCGCGCAGCATCGTCATCGCGGCAACGCCTTCGCGGCCCGAGGACAGCATGGAACTGGCGCTCCAGCCGGCCGCCATGGCCGCGGTCAGGTAGCCGGCCGCCAGCGGCGTGTAGCCGTGCAGTGTCTGCAAAAAGTACGGTACGTAGATTTCGGTGGTGGTGCCGACCAGGAGCAAGGCCACGCTGGCATACACCGCGCCCAGTGGCGACGTGAGGGCCGTGGTCCCGGCAGGCAGCAGGCGCACCGATGAGCGGCGCTCGACGGCGATGGCCGCCACGCCGAGCGCGATCCCGGCCGCCACGCCCGCGCCCTGCACGGCCAGCATGCGCGACAGACCGCCGGCGGCCACCGCCAGCACGGAGGCGGCCAGCAGCGCGATCTGGGCCACCGGAATGACCGGCTGCGCGGATGCGGCGGCACCGGCCGGACGCAGTCGCAGCGCGACCAGCAGCGCCTGCAGCAAGGCCACCGGCAGCAAGGTCCAGAAGGCCCAGCGCCAGTGCCCGGCCTGGGCGAACAGGCCGCCCACGGCCGGCCCGCACAAGGTGGCCACGCCCCACATGCCCGATACCAGCGCCACCGCGCGCGGCCACAGGGGCGCGGGGAAGACCACGCGGATCAGCGAGTAACTCAGTGCGGCCAGGGCGCCGCCGCCCAGGCCCTGCACGCTGCGCCCGGCCAGCATCCATGGCATAGATGTGGCACTGGCGCAGGCGGCCGACCCCAGCGCAAATATGCCGAGCGCCGCCAGGCAGGCGCCGCGCGGACCGGCGTCGGCCAGCAGGCGCACCGACAGGGCCGCGCCGATGATGGAGGCGACCACGAACAAGGTAGTGTTCCAGGCATACCAGTCCAGGCCCCCGATGTCCTGCACCACCGACGGCAGCACGGTGGTGACGATATGGACGTTGATCGCGTGCAGCGCCACGCCGCCGGTCAGGGCCAGGGCCAGCAGGCCGTTATGGCCGGAAAACAGCTCGCCCCAGGAGGCGGTGGACGGTAAGGCAGCGGACATGGCTCGTGATCGACAGGGATTCGGGATTGGACTAATATGCAAGAGATTGATTGGATAATAAGGCGCAGCTGTGAATTACGCAAGCAAATCGTTGGATAACTCGGCCGATGGCAAGACGGCCGACCGCATCCTGTTTTTCATCAAGTCCAATGGGCCGAGTGCCACCGCAAAGCTGGCGCAGATGCTGGAGATGACGCCCGAAGCGGCGCGCCAGCAGGTGCAAAAGCTGGTCGCGGCAGGGTTGATCGAAGGCCAGCAGCAGAGCGCCGCGGGCGTGGGCCGGCCGCGCCAGAACTGGGTGCTGACCGAGGCCGGCAACCGGCGTTTTCCCGATACGCATGCGCAAATGACGGTGCAGCTGATCGGATCGATCCGGCAGCTGTTCGGCGAGGAAGGGCTGGACAAGCTGGTGGCGCAGCGCGAGAGCGAGGCGCGCGTGCTGTACCAGCAGGCCTGCGGCGGCGCCACCGTGCCGGAGCGCCTGGCGCAGCTGGCCGCGATCCGCACTGGCGAAGGCTACATGGCGCGCATCGAGTCCGACCAGCAGGGCTGGCTGCTGATCGAAGACCACTGCCCCATCTGCGCGGCAGCGCGCACCTGCCAGGGCTTTTGCCGCTCCGAGCTGCAATTGTTCAGCGAAATCGCCGGCCCCGGCACGACGGTGACGCGCGAACAGCATGTGCTGGCCGGTGCCACGCGCTGTGTTTACCGGATCGCTCCTGTATAGAAGTTGCTTGATAGACTCAGCCGGATTGACTATGCTTCGCGCATCTGACTATTGCGGAGCTGGCATGACCACACAAAAACCAACAGGCATCGGAAAACTGTTTGCCGCCGCCTGCCTGATCGAAGGCCTGACCTGGACCGGCCTCTTGATCGGCATGCTCCTCAAGTACGTCACCGAGACGACCGACCTGGGCGTTTGGCTGTTCGGGCGCCTGCACGGCGTCGCCTTCATGTTCTACGTGGTCGTGGCGGTGCTGGCCGCGCTGCGCCTGCGCTGGCCGTGGTGGGCCACCACCCTCGCCATTCTCGCCGCGGTGCCGCCGCTGGTGACGATTCCGATGGAAATCTGGTACCAGCGACGCGGCTTTCTCACTGAGAAACCCGCCGCGCAACCGTAAAATAAAAAGCCGCTCACGTGAATCGGTGAGCGGCTTGAATGGCAGAGGCCACGGGCTCGGCGCAAGGCGCTGCAAGCCGGGCTTGCCGGGGCCGGTCAGCATCTCGCTGTTTGCTGGCTCGGCGAAAGCACGTCGTCTGGCGTCGATCATACGCGCGCCCGCGCCGGCGCGACAATACAAATTCCCATTCGTGCGTGCGTTGGCGATAAGGCAAATCTATCGGGTGTTTGGATGGCGTTATCCCATCTGAAAATCGCGTATCCTGATGGCCGATTTCATTTTTCCACCGGATATATATTATGCATAAAAGTCTTGCCCGGACCGCCCTGTGGGCGGCGCTCGCCCTGAGCTTTGCATCCAATACCGCGCTCGCGGCGCCGCCGGCGCCGCCGGCCGGCAAAGTGTCGGGCGTGGTGTCGGCCCAGGCCAAAAAGCAGCTCGATGCGCTGGCCCTGGAGTATTACGAAGCCGTGGCGCGCTTCGACCCGGTCAACGCCACCGACCGCGGCGACAACCGCTTCGACGACCAGATCGGCATGAGCATTGGTCCCAAGGAGCGCGCGCGCCAGAATGCGCGCTACAACGTCTTTCTGAACCGCCTGCACGCACTGGACCGGCGCGCGCTCGACCTGCGTTCGCAAACCAATTACGACGTGCTCGAATTCGAGTTGAACAGCCTCCTGTCGTTTGCCAACCTGCCGGAACTGATGCTGCCGCTGAACCAGATGGACAGCATCCCCGTCACCATCGCCAACTACGCCAGCGGCGACGGCGCCCAGCCCCTGAAAACGGTCAAGGACTACAAGGCTTACCTGAACCGCCTGACGCAGCTGCCGGCATGGATCGACCAGGCCATCGCCAACATGCGCGAAGGGATGCGCGTGGGCGTGACCCTGCCGCGCGCGACGGTGGTGTCGATGCTGCCGCAATACCAGAAGCTGATCAGCGCCAAGGCCGACGAGAGCATCTACTACACCCCGATCCGCAAGATGCCGGCCAGTTTTTCGGCCCGCGACAAGGCGGCGCTGACGGCCGGCTACCGCAAGGCGATCGACGCCAAGCTGGCGCCGGCGCTGGTGCGCCTGGCCAGCTTCATCGAGAAGGACTACCTGCCGGCGGCGCGCACCAGCACCGGCTGGAGCGCCCTGCCCGAGGGGAAGGAGTGGTACGAAAAGAACGTGGCGATCCAGACCACCACCAGCCTGACGCCGGAGCAGATCCATGCGATCGGCCTGAAGGAAGTGGCGCGCATCCAGGGCGAGTATGGCGTGGTGGGCCCGAAGATGGGCTACACCGGGCCGGCCGCGGGGCTGCCGGCGTGGGTATCGCAGCAGGAAAAATACAAGCCGTTCAAGACCGACCAGGAAGTCATCGACGTGTACCGCAAGCTCGATGCGCTGCTGCGCACCAAGCTGCCGGCCTTGTTTACGCTCATGCCGAAGGCGCCGCTCGACCTGCGCCTGGAGCCGGAACTGTCGCGCGCGACGGCGTCGGATCACTACACCGCGCCGGCCATGGATGGCTCGCGCCCTGGCGTGTTCTGGTCGGTGGTGAACGACCCCAAACAGTACGGCAGCACCGGCATGGTGACCCTGTTCCTGCACGAGGGGCAGCCGGGCCACCACTTCCACATCGCCCTGCTGCAGGAGCTGGACCTGCCGAAGTTCCGTCAGTTCAGCGGCAACACCGCCTACACCGAAGGCTGGGCGCTGTATGCGGAAACCCTGGGCAAGGAGATGGGCCTGTTCGACAAGCCGGAAGACTATTTCGGCCACCTCAATGACGAAATGCTGCGCGCGGTGCGGCTGGTGGTCGATACCGGCATGCACGCGAAAGGCTGGACGCGCGAGCAGTCGATCCAGTACATGCGCGATACCCTGGGTTTCCCGGAATCGATGGCGCGCAGCGAAACGGAGCGCTACATGGTGTGGCCGGGACAGGCGCTCGGCTACAAGATCGGCGCGCTGAAAATCACCGAACTGCGCCGCCGCGCGGAAGCGGCGCTGGGCGATAAGTTCAGCCTGCCGAAGTTCCACGAGATCGTGCTGGAAGACGGTACCCTGCCGCTGTCGCTGCTGGAAGTGAAGGTCAATCGCTGGATCGAAAAGAACCAGTAAGAAGATGAATGTCCCCGACGATGAACCAATCCGTTCATTGTCGGGGACGACACCAGGGAGAGACGCAATGAAAACCATCGTTTTGCTCGGCGTACTCCTGTCGCTCGCCAGCATGGCACCAGCGAACAGCCAGGAAGACGCTTCCGGCTACACCACATTGAAGGGCGCGTACCGCACCTATTCGCGCGGCATCGGAGACCCTGGCGATCCCACCGCTGCCGACACCAAGATCATGTTTTCCATCGACGGCAAGGCCGCACGCGAGATGTTCGATGCCATGGGCAAGGACGTCAAGGACGCGTGTACCGAAGGCACCGGCACGCGCGTGCGCACGAAGGATCAGGAACGCCTGTGGTGCAGCCGCAGCAAGCAGGGCGTGTACTCCTGCAATTTCGGGTTCGATCTGAAAAGCGGAAAGAGCATCGGCGGCATCGTGTGCTGAGCGACTATCCGCACCTGTGAAAACGGCACCGTCGCGAGACTGGTGCCGTTTTTTTATGCTGAACATGTCAGCGCCGGATAGCCGCCATGCTTACATCACCGACAGCACCGGATAGCGCCGCCACTCCGGCTCCACATAGCGCGCGCAATTGGCGAAGATGAAGTCGAGTACCGCGCACTGGTCCGACAACAAGGCCGGATTGGCCGCCTTCCAGGCCTCGAACTTCGCCTGCAAGGCCGGCTCGTCGCGCAGCAGTTCCAGCGCATGGTCCTCGAACACGTAATCCGAATACGCTTCCTTCTTCTCCAGCACGCTGTTGAAGAAGCCCCAGCGGAAGAAGCTGTCATGGCCCTGCGGCTCCAGCGTTTCGATCGCGTAGCGCGCCATGTCCTGGTCGAGCGAAATCCACCAGTCGCCCGCGCGCAGGGTCACGGCCTGGGTGAATTTTTCCAGCCGCACGTCGTCATGGAACATATGGCCTTCGTACGCGTCCGCGCGCGAGTCGACCGACACAATGCGGTAACACTGCACCTGTTCCACGCGGTCGGCCTCGATGCGCCGCATCGCCACGCCGTTCCACTGCAGCCGCTCGATGACTTCGCGCCAGGCTTGCGGCACCACGTACGCGCGCGGCGTCGCCACCACGATATCGGCCGGGAAGCTGTTGAAGTAGGCGATGTCGCGTTCCCACGGCTCGTTGCGGTCGTACGACAGGCGCGTGTAATTGCCGATCACGCTGGGCGTGTATTTGGCGGCATAGCCGCGGAACAGGAAGGTGGACGGATTGTCCGCATCCATGGACCAGTGCACCGGCCACTCGCGGCGCGCTTTTCCTTCGTCGCGCGCGGCGCGGCGCAGTGCCTGGATGGTGGCCGCCTGCGCGACCGTGAAGTCGAGCGCCGTTTCGACCAGCGCGCGCATCGAGTCGTAGCGGTCGGCGAAGGGCTTGAGCATGTGCGTCTCGGGCATGAAACCGATGGTGTGGTGCAGCGCCGCGAAGCCGGTCGAAAAGCGCGGCGTTTCCAAAAATTCGGCAATGCCGTGGTCCGGGCTGTCCTTGACCGGATTGACATACGGGCAGGTCGGCCAGCCGCGCCGCGCCATCTCGCCGAACATATGCGGCAGCATGGTGTCCTGCAAAAATTCACCGAGCGCGCCGCCAAGCTTGTCGGTCTGGGTGTGAATCAGGGTCATCGTGTACGGGTAATCGGCGCCGTTGGAGGTGTGGGTGTCGACCATCACGTCCGGGTCCCAGGCGGTGAACAGCTTGTTGAACACCAGCGCGGTAAGGCTGTCGCACTTGACGAAGTCGCGGTTCAGGTCGAGGTGGCGGCTGTTGCCGCGAAAGCCGAACTGCTCGGGGCCGTCCTGGTTCACGCGCGAGGTATCGGCGCGGTTGATGCTGCCGTCGACGTTGTACAGCGGGACGAACAGGAATACGGTCTTGCCCAGCGCGGCCAGGCGCGCCGGCCCGGTGCAGAAGTCGCGCACCAGCGCCATGCAGGCGTCCACGCCTTCCGGCTCGCCCGGATGAATGCCGTTATTGTTGAAGAAAACCGGGCGCCCTTCGTCTTTCAGGCGCTGGCGGTCGAACACGCCGTCGGCGCTCACCACGCCGGCGTGGATCGGCAGGCCGCAATCGGAGGTGCCGACGACGCTGAAGTGAAGCACGCCGGGATAGCGGCGCGCCAGCTCTTCGTACCATGCGATGCAGTCAGCCCAGGTCGTGGTCTGATTCTTGTTACCCTGTTCGTAGGGTGTTTTCAATTCGTTCGACATTATGTGTTGTGCGATGAAAGGTTGGAACGGTGCGCTGCTGATATGGCACAGCAGTCAGGCGATTTGTGCGATCGGCAGGGCGATGCCGATCACGGTGCCTTTGTCAGGCTCGGAACTGAAGTCGATGGTGCCGCCCAGCGCGTACACGCGTTCGCGCATGCCGATGATGCCGATGCCGGATGACGCGCTGGCGGTGCTGAAGCCGGCGCCATCGTCGGCGATTTCGATATGTAGCGTGTCGTCCTGCTCGGACAAGGTCATCGCCACCTGCGCATGCGTGGCGCCAGCGTGCTTGAGCACATTCGACAGCGCTTCCTGCACGATGCGGTAGGCGGAAATGGCCAGTTCGCTCTCCAGGCCCGAAAAATCGCCGTCGGAGTGAAACTGGAAGTGGCATTCGGGATGGCTGGCGTCGTAGTGGCGGATCATCTCTTCCACCGCGCCGTGCAGGCCGAGCATGTCGAGCACCTCGGGACGCAGGCGCCGCACCAGGCGCCGTCCGCTGGCGTACAGGTCGAGCGTGAGCTTGGTGATCGCTTGCGACTTCTGCTTGATCTCGTCGATCATCGGGCCCTGCTCCACCTTCCCGGCCAGGTGCAGGATACTTTGCGACTCCAGGCGCGCGGCGATCAGCGAGGCATTGAGTTCATCATGAATCTCGATGGCGATGCTCTTGCGCTCATCTTCGACGATCGAGTTCACCTTTTGAATCAGCTTGCGCTTGTCGGCGTCGGCCTTGAGCGCTTCGTTGCGCGATTCGACCAGGTCCTTGGTGCGTTCGGCGACCTTGTTTTCCAGGTCCTGGCGCGAGCGGCCCAGCGCCACCGACATTTCGGTGATCGATTCCTGCAGCTCGCCCACCTCGCCGCCGGTGGTAACAGGCAGCGCCACCTGGTAGTTCCCGCCGCGGATCTCGCGCAGCGCGCCGATCGAGGACTTGAGCGGAATGGTCAGGCTGCGCGCCAGCACGTAGGCCAGCGCGCCGCTGACCACCAGCGCCAGCGCCGCCATCGCCAGCTCGACCTGGAAGCGGCGCGCCTGCTTGTGCAGCATGTTCGTCGGCGACATCGTCACCCTGACGTAGCCCACCACTTCGGTCGGCACGGTGGTCGGCTTGGTATCGCTCGAACCGGAGACGTGCGGCACGCCGTTGTCCGAGAACAGGTTAATCCAAATCATCTGCTTCTTGATCGGCGCCTCGTAAAAACGGTCCTCGCCGATGGCGGAGTTCTGCGAAACGACGCTGATGGCGCCTTTCTGGTTGGCGTCGACCACTTCGATGCGGTGGATGCTCTTGTCCGACTGGACCAGGCCATTGATAGTCAGGCGCAGGTCGGACAGGTTGCCCGAGATGACGTTGTATTCGCTCGTTTCGGCCAGCGCCTTGGCCAGGATGCGGCCACGCTCTTCGAGTTCGAGCGCCACCTGGGCGCGGTGCGAGTACCAGGAGTAGCCCACAAACGACGAGAACAGGAACACCACCGGCAGCATGGTGATGAAGGCCATGCGCGTTCCGATGCTCCAGCTTTGCCAGAATCGCAGATTCATTGGCGCCTCACCGGTGGACGGCGCGTGAAATTGCGGGCGGCGTCGTCGACCGCCACGTCGAGCGAGCGCGCCACGCCTTCGTTGATGACGGTGCTGAAGTAGCGCGGGAACTGGGGCGGCGCCAGTTCGCCCGTGACCACGAATTCGTTTGCCACGTCGGCCACCTGGGCGTTGATCTGCTCGATGGTGGAATAGGTGGTGGCCAGTGCGCCAGCCATGACCATGTCGGCCGAAAAGCCGATCACCGCCTGGTTGTGGCGGTAGGTCGAGAGCAGGATGTTGCGCACGTTCTCGGTGTTGTAGACGCTGCGGTCGGGCATGGCCAGCAGGACCTCGGTTTTGCCGATGCGGTTCAGGACCACGTTGATATCCTCACTGGGGTCGTAATGTTCGATTTCAGCGATGCCTTGCAGCGTCGGTTTGAGAAAGCCGGTGTTACTGCTGACGATGGCGGCCACGCGCACGGGGCGCTTGTAGAGCAGTTCGATCAGGCGCAGCTGGTCGACCGGCGCCGGCTCGGCGTAGATGGCCGTCATGGAGAGCACGCGCGCGGGCTGCAGCTCTTCGGTGACCGAGCGCCAGACCTGGCTGGACGTGAAGGCGGCGATGACGACGCAGTCGCACTTGCGCGCGGCCACGTTGCGCAGCGCGACCGGGCCGATGGCCACGTACACCATGCGCCGGTGCTGGGCCAGTTCGGTGCGAAAGCCGCCGAAGATGGGGACCAGCTGCTTGTACAAATCGTCGGCGATGCGGCGGGTGACGCCGGAATCGTCGGCGGTGACGATCTCGAAGCGAAAGCCGGTGGGATTGCCGGAGCTGGCCGGGCTGACGACACCGGCCGCGCCGGCGGTGCCGGACAGGGTGAGGCCGATGGCAAGGGCGATCGCCGAAAGTACAACCCTGCCACCGTCGTCCCCGCGACGGCGGAAGACGGTTGGGCGACAGCGCGCATTCGCGACCCATCTCCTCAAGCCTGCGAACACGCGACCTCCCACTACGGCTCGATCAAGCCGTACTTGACGGCCAGCTTGGTGATATATGCCTGCCGGTGCACGCCCAGCTTTTCCTTGACCGACTGGCTGATATTGCTGATCGTCTTGGTCGACAGATTGAGCTTTTCGGCGATTTCGGCATTGGTCAGCCCTTCGGCCATCAGCTTGAAGATCTCCAGCCCGCGCTGGTCGAGCTGCGACTGCGGCGACGCATCGCCGCGCACCGACAGATTGGCCAGGCGCTCGGCGATCTGCGGCAGGAAATACAGCTTGCCCTCATGCGCATGGCGCACCGCGGTGGCCAGGTCGGCCGGGTCGCAATCCTTGGTGACGAAGGCGCGCGCCCCCAGGCGGTAGGTTTCCTTGATCAGGCTATCCTGGTCGAACTGGCTCAGGAACACGATGCGCGCAGCCGGAAACTTCTCCAGGATGCTCTTGGCCGCGTCCAGCCCCGTCAGCTCGGTGCCGAAGCGGATATCGAGCACCAGCACGTCCGGATCGAGGGCGGCGTACATCTCTTCGGCTTCATCGGGCGTCTTGGCCTGTCCCACCACATCCATGCCGACACCGGCCAGCGACATGGCGAAACCGGTCATCACAATGGGATGGTCGTCCGCCAGCAAGACCCGAATCGATTTTTGCTCAGTCTGCACTTTCATTCTCCACGGGTAAAGGCTGCGTTGGCTTACCCCGCCTTGCCATTGAATCGCATCAATATGTGCGACCAGACGGCAGGAACGCCGCGCCTACCAGATTATTTCACACATCCGCCCCTGACGCGAGCCGCGCCCCGCCGGGCAAGATTTGCCAGCCGGCTCACCCGAATGGAAGCAGCCACGGCAATAGAATTACTACAAAAACCCTTTTCAATTGCTAGGACATAGCATATATTTGATCCATGGACTGGAAATAGCGGTGCGGACTTCCACCATGCGAGCCATTTCGTGAACACAACAATACGGAGCACACCATGCATTTCTCTCAACAGCACATTGGCAGCGGCAACAAATTCACCAAAATAGCCATCGTTACCGCGCTGCACGTCCTCGTTGGCGCGGCGCTCATCCACAATATGAACCGGGTTCCGGCGCTCAGCGTCACCGAAGCGGGGCCGATCGAGGTAACGCCGGTGATCGAAAAACCGCTTGATCCGCCGCCGGAACCGGAGCCGTTCAAGACGGAACAGGTCGTGCCGCCGATGCTGATTCCCAAGCCATTTGTCGATATCCCGCCTCCGCCGCCGAACGTGGCCATCTCCGGCACCGTCATCGACAAGGTGCCGCCGCCAGCACCGATCGAAACGGGACCCAAGGTCGAACAGGTCATTCCGCCAGCCGGGGTGCAGCCGGCCAAACAGACCCGATCCGCCGTACTGGCCGACGCTTCCGCTTGCGTCAAGCCGGATTACCCGGCGCGCGCCGCCCGCAATGGCGACACCGGTACCGTCAGTCTCGCGCTGCTGGTCGGCGTGGACGGCAAGGTGACCGATGCCCGCATCGATAAATCGAGCGGATCGCGTGACCTCGACAAGGCCGCCGTCGCCGCCCTGAGCATGTGCAGGTTCAAGCCGGCCACGACGAACGGCGTCGCCGAGCCGGCATGGGCGCAGATCGCCTACGTCTGGACGCTCGACTGAGCGAAGCGGCAAGGGGTTTGAACTGCCCCTGCCTGCCATGCACATGAACAGACTCGCCGCCATTCCAGCCGGCGCCGCAGGACTGGCCGCAGCGCTGCTGATGGCGGCGGCGCTGGCCTGGCTCGCGCTGCGGCCCGCCCCGCTGCCGGCGGCACCGCCCGATGCCGGTCCGGCGGCGTTTTCGGCCACCCGCGCACTGGTACATGCCAGTTTTTTGGCACAGACGCCGCGCCCTATCGCCAGCGACGCCAATGTGCGCGCACGCGACTATCTGCTGGAAAAGCTGCGCGCGCTCGGCCTCGACCCGCAGGTACAGACGGCGACGGTCAGCAGCAGCCGACGCGATGACGCCGGCCATGCCCGTCTCACGGTCGCGGTGGTGCACAACATCGTGCTGCGCATCCGTGGCAGTGCACCGGTGCGCGGGCATCCGCTGATGCTGGCCTCGCACTATGACAGCGTGCCCGATGCGCCCGACGCCGCCGGCGCGGTGGCCGCCCTGCTCGAATCGCTACGCGCCCTGCGCCAGGGTGCGCCCCTGGTCAATGACCTGATCGTGCTCATTGCCGATGGCGAGCACGCTGGCTCGCTGGGCGCGCGCGCCTTTGTCGAGCAGCATCCGTGGGCCCGCAAAATCGGGCTGGTGCTGCGTTTCGAGGGAGTACAAGGACACGGTCCATTGACGCTGCTCGATACCCACGGCGGCAACGGCCGCACCGTGGCGGCATGGGCGCGCCTGGACGCGGCGCCGGCCGGCTCCTCGCACGCCTCGGCCGGGGAGGCCGACCAGTCACCACTGCGCACGCTCGGCCTGGCCGGCATGCGCTTCGCCGCTACGGCAGGCAGCGCCGCCATGCAGCACAGCGGCGACTCCATCGTGTCGCTGGCGCGCACATTCGGCGCACATCGTCTCGAAACCATCACCGCGCCGGACCGCGTGTACTTCACCGTGCCGCTGGCCGGCGCGCTGCACTACCCGGAACGCATCGTCTGGCACATCACGCGCGTCGCCTGCGCGCTATGCCTTCTGGTGTGCTGGGCCACGCTGCGGTACGGCGCGAAACGCACCGGTCCACTGGCGCTGAGCGCCGCCATGGCGGGCCTGCTGGTAGCGCTGATCGTCCTGAGCGCGGCAAAGCCCGGCGCCGCCCACCTGCTGGCATGGCCGCTGATCGGGGTGCTGCTGGCTGCCGGTGCGCTGCACCTGCCGCTGACGGCCGCCCTGTCGCGCCATGCGCGGGCCGCCATCCTGGCCACCGGCACGATGCCAGCCATCGCGCTCCTGGTCCCGCTGGCGGCAGCCGTATGCACCCGCCCAAGTCCGACGACAGCGCCACCGGACAGCATCACCTACCTGGCCGACGCCACCACCTGGAAATCGTACTGGCTCGATGGCGCCGGCTCGCGCGCAACCACGGCGGCGCCGCGCACCGGCATCGCCTTTCCGCAGATCGAGATGCTTAAAAACGAGGACACGCCGGCCAGGCGCCGGGTGGCGTTTGCGCTAACCTCGAAAAACGCGGCGCCGACCATCGAACTGCGGGTAAAAGGCGCGCGCGTGCTGGCGGCGCGGCTTGGCGGGCGCGTGCTGGCGACGCAACGCCGCGGCGACTGGACGCTGACCCTGCACGGCATGGGCCAGCGGCGCCTGCCGATCAAGCTGGAGCTGGAGGGCGGCGCCACCGCGCGCATCCATATCCAGGAATCGATCCCGGGCCTGCCGGCCGAGGCGATTGCCCACGAGCGCACCCACGCGCCACGCCGCGGCCGCACCCTTTCCACCGACATGCTGGTACTGCGCTAGCGCCGCGCGATTTCCTTTGCAAACGGGGTGGCGGAATGGCATACAATGTTTCGCTCCGCCCGCCGTGGGCGCCGTATTTACCACCCTCTACCGCACTAGGAACCCATGCAAAAGATGCTTTCCTCCCTCGTGAGCACGGCCCTGGCTACCAGCCTGGCCGCAGCTTTCCCCGCGTACGCCGCCGGCGCCGCCTCCGTCCCCACCGTCAAGGAAGCGCCGCTGCGCGCCCACCTGTCGTTCCTGTCGAGCGATGTACTCGAAGGACGCGGCACCGGCCAGCGCGGCGGCGACCTGACCGTGGCCTACCTTGAAGCACAGGCGCTGGCCGTCGGACTCAAGCCGGGCAACGGCGACAGCTTCCGCCAGTCGGTCAAGATCGCGGGCGTGAAAGCCACGCCGGACAGCAGCAGCGTGGCGCTGGAAGCGGGCGGCAAGGCGCAATCGCTCGCCTTCGGCAAGGACTGGGTCTGGGCGCCGGGCGACGCCAAGGCCTCGCACGCGATGAACGCCGACCTGGTGTTCGTCGGCTACGGCATCACCGCGCCGGAAGAAGGCTGGGACGACTACAAGGGAATGGACGTCAAGGGCAAGGTCGTCGTCATGATGGTCAACGACCCGGCGCCGACGGCAGCCGAGCCGAATCGCTTCAACGGCAAGGGCCTGACCTACTACGGCCGCTGGACCTACAAATTTGAAGAAGCCGCGCGCCAGGGCGCTGCCGGCGTGCTGCTGATTCACACCGACGCTTCGGCTTCGTATGGCTGGAGCGTGGTGCAAAACAGCTGGCTGAGCGAACGCTTTCAGCTGGCGCAGGGCAAACTGGGCGCCAACATGGAAGGCTGGATGACCGAAGCCTCCGCGCGCACCCTGTTCGCCGCCGCCGGCGAAGATCTGGACGCGCTGCGTACTGCCGCCGAGAACAAGAACTTCAAGCCGGTGGCCCTGAAAGCCAAAATCAAAGGCGAGATGAAGGCGGCCGTGCGCATGGTCGAACAGTTCAACGTGGCCGGCGTGGTGCCGGGCACCGATCCGAAACTCAAGGACGAAGTGGTGATCTACAGCGCCCACTGGGATCACCTGGGCAAGCAAGGCGAAGGCGCCGACACCATCTACAACGGCGCGGTCGATAATGCATCCGGCACCGCCGGCTTGCTGGCCATGGCGCAGGAAGCGGTACGCTCGCCGGCCAAACGCAGCCAGATGTTCCTGTGGGTGGCAGCCGAAGAACAGGGCCTGCTGGGCAGCGCGGCCTACGCCAGCAACCCGCTGTGGCCAGTCAATAAAACCGCGGCCAACCTGAATCTGGACAGCCTCAATTTCGTCGGCGCGGCCAAGGATATCGGCACCAAGGGCAGCGAGCGCACGGAACTGGGCGCGATGGCCGAAGCGACCGCCAAGGCCATGGGCCTGGTGGTGCGTACGCCCGAGCCGGACCTGGCGGGCGGCTACTTCCGCAGCGACCATTTCAGCTTCGCGAAAGCCGGCATTCCAGCCTTCTCGATCGAAGGCGGCAAGGACTATGTGAAGGATATCGAAGGCGCCAAGGCCAAGCAGGCCTCGTACCGCGCGCGCTACCACCAGGTAGGCGATGAATACGATCCGACATGGGATCTGTCGGGCATGGTGCAGCAGGCGCAGTTCACGTTGAACCTGGGTCGCCGCGTGGCGGACGCACCGAAGATGCCGGCCTGGAAAGCCGGCGACGCCTTCGGCAAGGTTCGCGCCTCAGCCAAGTAATGCAGTAAGGGGGTGGGCTTGCGGCCCACCCCATCTTCTTATGCCAGCTCGAACTCGGACGGGTTGATGCCGAGTTCCTTGCAGATCTTGACCGCCACCGCTTTTTCGCCGTCGTCGAATTTGCCGTCCGCCGATGCGATGGCGATCACCATGCGCACCAGCAGGCGCGCCGCTTCGCCGTTCGATTTCATCTTGCCCAGTGCCTGGTAGGCTTTCGATTCGCCGATATCCTTGTCGAATTCGAGTTGGCTCACATGGTCCTGGAACGCCTTGATCACGTCGCTGGTCGTGAAGACCGACAGCGCGTCGTGGGTCTCGATGAACTTGACCATTTTTTGCTTCTCGTCCGACGTGATGTTACCGTCCGCCATGGCGATCAGCGCCGAACCGGCCATCGCCGCATCCATGAAATTCTTGTTCTTGAATTTCAGGGCTTCCGTTTTCATTTCACCGGCTTTGGTTTTCAGGCGAGTCAGAAAATTGTCGAAACTCATGGTGTACTCCGGTTTGCAAGTTGATAAGAACGGCAATCTTACTCTGATTTTCAGCTTCACTACAGCAAACGGACGTTCCTTTAAGCCGGCCGTAACAAAGCGGCGCTCAAAACCGCGCGTGCCAGGTCAGGTCGGCGCTGCGCGGCGCACCCAGAATCACCTGGCTGTTCACGTTCGCCCCGCTCCAGCCGGCATACAGCTTGTCGCCCAGATTTCGCACACGTAGCGTCAGATCGCCCGTGCCGAGCCGCCAGCTCGCGTACACGTCTGCCGTGGTGAATGCGTTCATGCGGACCGTATTGGCGTTGTTGGTGTAGCGCTCGCCCGTGTAATTGAGCGCGGCGCCCAGCTTGAGCGGCATCTGGTCCACCTTGTAGTCGACCCACAGGTTGCCGGTCTTTTTGGCGACGTTGGGCGGCAGGTTCCCCGCGCGCGACACCTTGCCCGCTTCGAGCAGCTGGTCGAACCGGGCGTCGAGCACGGCCAGGTTGCCGTTGATGCTCACCTGGCGCGTTGGCCGCCACGCCGCCGCCAGCTCCACCCCGCGCGAGGATTGCTTGCCGCTGTTGACGGTCAAGGTCGGCACCGCGGCATCGCGCGAAAGGATGTTATCGAGCTCGATCCGGTACAGCGCCAGCGTGGTGTCGACCGTGCCGCCGAAGAGCGACTGCTTGATGCCGATTTCGCTCTGCGTGCCTTTCGACAGTTCAAAGGCGGCATTCGCGGCGCTGAGCAGCAGCAGGTTGCCCGAGCCGACCGGCGCCGAGGCGCTGGTGTGCTGCGCGTACACCGAGATGTCCTTGTCGAACGCATACACAGTGCCGATGCGCAGCGAGCGCGGGTCGTACGTCTGCGAGTACGCGGTTGCCACGCCCGTATTCAGGTCCGCGGTGCGCCGACCGAGCTTGACCCGGTCCTGGCGCAGGCCCGCCACGATGGTCCACTTGTCGGTCACCCACAGCGCATCCTCAAGGTACAGCGACACGGTTGGAATACTGGTCGAAAAATTGGTGCGGTTGCCGGCGCCCGTGTACAGCGCGGCGTTGGCGCTCAGCGATTCATAGGTGCCGTAGGCCGGATCGAACAGGTCGACCGTCAACGCGGCATTGGCGGCGCCGGCGCCGTTGGAAAAACTGCGGCCGGTGGCAAAGCGCGTCTTGGTGTATTCCGCGCCGGCGGCGAAGCGGTGCTTCATGCCCGCCAGATTGCCGGTGTACGACAGGTCGAGCCGGTTGCCGAACACCTGGTGGTCGTGCGTCACGCCAACCAGGTCGCGCACGATCTGGCGCGGCGCGCTGAAGGTATAGCTCTCGGCGTTGCGCCAGTTGCGGTCGGCCGTGTAGTACGACAGTTCGTTGCGCAAGGTCCAGTCGGGAGCGAGCTTCCAGGTCAGCTTGGCGCGCGCCCAGGCGCTGTCGGACTCCATGACCGCGTCGTCGACGTTGTAGTTTTTAAAGGCCAGGCGCCGGTCGATCACGCGCCCGCGAGCTTCGCTGACCGCGCCCACCAGATCGGTCGCCAGAGCACGCGGCACCAGCGGCGAGCCCTGATACGCCTTCACGCTATCGGACAGCAGATCCAGGCTCAGGTCGAGCGTGATGTCGCGCGTCAGCGCGCTGGTGGTGGCCAAGGTCAGGCTGTCGTAACGCTGCTTGTTGCGGTCGATGTAGCCATCGGACTGCTGGTGGCTGTAATCGATGCGCACTGCGCTCGTCTCGCCCAGCGGCCGGTTGATGCCCGCGCCGAGGCGCCAGGTATTGAAGCTCCCGTACGACAGCATCGCTTCGCTGGCGGGCAGCGTGCGGTCCGGCCGCTTGGTGACGAAATTGATCGCGCCGCCAATCGCGCCGTCGCCCGACATCAGCGAGGCAGGTCCCTTGAGCACTTCAATGCGCTCGAAATTCCATGTGTCCTGGGTACGCGCACTCATGGTCGGCACGGCGATGCGGCTGCCGTCGTACAGATAGCTGACGAAGCCCGCGCTGAACCCGCGCGACGACGTTTGCGACGGCGAGGTGGCATTGCCGCCCTGGGTGATGCCGACCGCGCCGCGCACCGCTTCATCGAGGCTGCGCGCACCGCGCACCTCGATCAGGTCGCGGTTGATCACTTCGACCGAGGCGGGCGTCTCGCGCAGGGCCAGGTCGAGGCGGCTGCCTACACCAGTGCTGTCGCTGCCGGCCGGCGCACGGGCGCTGTCGATGACAACCACCTGCATTGGCGGCGGTGCGTCGTCGGCATACGCGAGCAAGGGGCTATACAGGCAAAGCAGTGCGCACGGCAGCTTTCTCAATTTCACGGCAAGACTCCTATTGATAATAAGCTCTCATTATCGTATAGTCCTCGACACTTCCGCAATCTTTTAGTTAAGTCAACCCCATGGACATGATGAAACCTGCCCTCCAGATGGACAACGTCACGCGCCGTTTCGGCGAGCGCGTGGCCCTGAACGGCCTCTCGCTCACCTTGCAGGCGGGCGAGGTGTACGCGCTGCTCGCCCCCAACGGTGCCGGCAAAACCACGACGCTCAATCTGATCCTCGGCTTCCTGCAGCCGGACGGCGGCAGCATCCATGTGTGCGGCGAACCGGTTGCGGGCGACGCGGCCCGCACGCGCCGCTCGATTGCCTATCTGCCGGAACAGGTGGCGATTTATCCGGAACTGAGCGGGCTGGAAAACCTGCGCTACTTCTCGCTGCTGGCGTCAAAGGAGCTGGACGACGCCACCTTGCGCCAGCTCTTGAGCGAGTCCGGCCTGCGTGCCGACGCGCACGACCGCCACGCGCGCAACTACTCGAAAGGCATGCGCCAGAAGGTCGGCATTGCGATCGCGATGGCGCGCGAGGCCAAGCTGCTGCTGCTCGACGAGCCCACCTCGGGCCTGGACCCGCTGGCTGCGTCGGAGCTGTCTGGCCTTCTGCGCGCGGCGGCGCAGCGTGGCGTCGCCATTCTGATGGCCACCCATGACCTGTACCGCATCAAGGAAGTGGCTACTCGCGTCGGTGTGCTGCACGCGGGGCGCATCGAGCGCGAAATCGATCCGCAAACGACCGGGCATGCGGCGCTGGAGCAGGTCTACATCACGCAGCTGGCGCGATGAGCGGGGCGCTGCATCCGGCGCTGCTGCGCGCCGAAGCCCAGCGCCTGTGGCGCGAACCACGCCTGCGCTGGGTCGCCATCCTGGCGCCGCTGCTGCTGCTGATCGTGTTTTTCTCGTCCATGAATGGCGCGACGCGCATGGCCGACGAACGCACGCGCTTCGCCGCATCCGAGCGCGCGCGCTGGGTCGCCCAGGGCCAGAAAGACCCGCACAGCGCCGCGCACTTCGGCGTGTGGGCGGTCAAGCCGTCGTCGCCGCTGCTGGTGCTCGCGCCAGGCATCGAACCCTTCGTCGGCCTGTCGGTCTGGCTGGAGGCGCACAAGCGCAACGAGATGATTTTCCGCCCCAACCAGGATGCCGATCCGATCATGCGCAGTGCCGCCTCGGTGGCGCAGGTGCTCGAAGTGCTCGGGCCGATGTTTGCGATCCTGCTCGGTTTTGCCGGCTTTGCCCAGGACCGCCAGCGCGGCACCCTGCGCATGGCCTTCGGTAACGGCGCCACGCCCGGGCGCCTTTTGCTCTCGCGTTTCGCGGTGATGGTGGGCGCGCTGGTGTGCATGGCGCTCGCTCCCGTGGTGGCGATGGGGACCTTCGCGCTGCAGGCGCTGCCCGACGCAGGCTGGAACGGCGCGAGTCGGCTGGCCATCTGGAGCCTGCTGAACTTCATGTACCTGCTGGTATTTTTGCTGATCGCACTGGCGGTGTCGCTCAAGGCGCCCAGTGCGCGCGCGGCGCTGGCCATCATGCTGGTGCTCTGGCTGGTGCTGTGCGTGGTACTGCCGCGCGCCGCCGGCAATGCCGCGCAAGTGCTCGCGCCCGTGCCGTCATACCAGGAGCTGCGCAGCCGCGTTGAGAACGAGTCGCCCGCGTACGAAGGCGCCGAGAAATGGGAAGCGCGGCGCCAGGCGCTGGTCAAGGCCAAGGTGACCAATGTGCGCGCCGCGCAGCTCGACCAGTCCGAGCGCGAATCGCATGATGTGTTCGACCGCGTGCTCGGACGCTTTTACGACTCGGTGGAGCAGCAGGACCGCACCTTCGGCTGGCTGGGCGCCATCACGCCGACCGTTGCGCTGCAAGCGTCCGGCGCGGCCGTTGCAGGCACCGACTTTTACCAGCACCGGCATTTCATCGAAGCCGCCGAAACCTACCGGCGCGCGATGGTCAACCGCCTTAATGGAGATTTGATGCGTCATGCGGAACACGAGGACGCAAGCGCCTCGACCGGCAAGCAGTTCTGGGAATCGGTGCCGGCCTTTGCCTACAGCGCGCCGCCTTTGCGCGGCGTGCTCGCCAACGCGGCGGCGCCATTGCTGCTGCTGGCGGGATGGTGCGTCCTTGCCGGCCTTGCCGCCTGGCGCGCGGTGAAAGGGGTGCAACCATGACGCGCGCACTGTTTCGACTCGAACTGGCGATGCTGCTCAGGGCGCGCTTCACATGGATCATCGGCGCACTGCTGTTTGCCGCGCTGGCGTGGGGAGCGATCAACGGCCAGGCCAACGCCGACGGGCAGCAAGCCACGGTCGAGCGGGTGAAAATGCATGCGGCAGCCAAGGTCCTGAAGCAGCAGGCCGACGTGGCGCGCTACAGCCGCCCCGCCGACACGGTGCTGCCGTACTGGCAGGACCCGTCCGACGCCGCCGGCTACATGCGCTACGGCCTGTCGGCGTATGCGGTCAAGCCGCCGTCGCCGCTGGCGGGGATTGCCATCGGCCAGTCACGCCTGCTGCCGTTCTATATCAAGACGGATCTCGATTACGTGGCGCCGCCGGCTGCCGCCTTCGACTTCATCAACCCGCGCATTTTGAGCCTGGGCGACTTCGACCTGTCGTTCGTGCTGGTGTATGTGCTGCCGCTGGCCTTGATCGCCATCGGCGCCTCGCTCCTGGCGGCCGAACGCGATTCCGGCGCGCTGCGGCTGATGGCGGCGCAACTGCCGTCGTTCCGCCAACTGGTGATGCTCAAGTTTGGCGTTGCCGCCATCGTGTGCGTACCGTTCACGCTCGTGGCGACGGTGCTGGCCCTGCTGGTGGCGGGCACGCCATGCTGGAGCATGCAGACGGCGGGCACCGTGCTGCTACTGGGCGCCGCGCTGGCCGGCCTCACCTTGTTCTGGGTGGCGCTGACGGCGCTGTTGGCAAGCCGCATCGGGGTGGTGGGGAGCTATCTGCGGCTGGTATCGGTGTGGATCGGCTTCACGTTCTTCGTTCCGGCAGCCGGCGCCCTGATCATCGACACGGCGTATCCGGCGCCGTCGCCACTGCTTTATCTCGACGACCTGCGGCGTGCGAACGACTTCACGCCGGCCAATCGCGATGCGCTGTTTGCCGCGTTTGCGCGCGCCGAGCCGGCGTACGCGGCGGCAGCCGAGCGGGTTGACAAGGTGTCGTATGCGACCAAGCAGATTGCGGTGCAGCAGGCAGTGGAACGACAAATCGAGGAGCGCGCTTCGGCTGCGGCGCACCAGAACGAGGCCGCGGCGGGGCGGGCGGCCGCGCTGCGCTGGCTGTCGCCGGCGATGGTGTTCGATACCTTGCTGCAGCAGGCCGCGGGCAGCGGCGTGGAACGTCACAAGCGCTTCCTGAAGCGGACCGGCGAATATACGGACGAACTGCGGGCGTTTTTCTGGCCGCGCGCGCTGGCGGAAGCAGCCAATCCGGCCAATGCATGCCAGGGCTGCGCGGCGCGCCTGAACTTCACGGATCACGACAAGATACCGCGCTTTCAGGCCGACCGGCCGCTCGATGGCGTGGCCGCGAGTATTGGCGGGGCTGTGGGGTATTTGTGGGTGCTGGCGTGTGCGGTGATGCTGATGCTGTGGAGCGGGCGGCGGTTCCGGTTGTAACCGCTATCCCCCGTCGTTCCCGCGCAGGCGGGAACCCAAGTTCGTAAAGCCGCCTGCAATTACGGAATAGACTTGGGTTCCCGCCGAGTGCCGCCTTGGCGCGGGAACGACGTAACTAGTGCGTCTTCGGTGCGCGCGCCCGGCGTTTTGGTACTGGCGCTGCCTTCGCGCGCTCCGCCGAGCAGTCGGCGCACACGCCGTACAAGGTCAGTTCGTGGCGGTCGATCACAAACCCGGCCGGCGCGAGATTTTCCATCGTGCCCGGGCAGCCTTCGACATCGAACACGCGGTCGCACGGCACGCAATGAAAGTGGTGATGGTGATGATGCGCGGCGTGGCTCATTTCGTAGCGCGCATTCTCGCCCGGCAGGCTCACGGTCTGGATCGTGCCCTCGTCGAGCAGCAGCTTGAGGTTGCGGTAAATGGTCGCGATGCCGATTTCGGACACGGTCTCCCGTACCCCGGCGAGAATTTCCTGAGGTGTGAGCGGGCGGGCCGCCGCATCGATGACAGTACGAATCGCTGTCCGCTGGCGTGTAGAACGTTCCATGGCAAGGCTGTTGAAGCAAAAACCCATTATCCCATAAAGCTGAACAAACACTTGCCCCGCTAATGATAATACATTATCGTTAACGCCAAGCAGTCAGGTAATGCTCTCCCGACCTCCACAACGAAAGCCATCATCCCGTGCCTTCCATCGACTTCGCAGACAGCAGATCCACACCAGCGGCGCGGCGCGACTTCGCCTGGCCTACCGACCCGGCCAGCGCGCCGGGAACGATCAGCAGCGGGATCTGCCGCGGTACCCTGGGCGAGCTGATTCAAGGCCCGTATATATCCGATGGGGCGGCGCATATCAGCCTGATCTCGCTGCCGGTCAAAAAATACAGCTGCATGCACTTCACCCACGGCGAGCGCGCCGGAGCGGATAACGCACTCGCCACCAAAACCAAATGCCAACAGGCGATCGGCCACTACCTGGCGCTGCACCGCAAGCAGCTCCCGCCCGGGACCTGGAATCACGATTCCGAACTGCTGGAAGGGAAAGGCATGGCCAGTTCGACGGCCGACATCGTGGCCACCATCCGCTGCCTCGATGCGATCTTCGGCATCGAGTCGCCCGGCGAATCGATATCGGCCACCCTGCGCGCCATCGAACGTTCCGACAGCGTGTTTTTGGATACCTACGCGCTGTACCTGAGCGGGCGCCAGCAGGTGGTGCAGTGCTTCGGCAGCGCACCGACCTTCCATGCCTGCTATATCGATGAGGGTAACCGCATCGATACCGAAAAAACCGGCGCGCGGCTGCTCGCGCTGTACCAGGAGCGGCTCACGCCATACACGGCCAATCTCGATAATGCCGTCGACGCCTTTCTGCGCGGCGACCTGGCCGCCATCGCCGCCTGCGCCACGGTCAGCGCGGTGCTGGGGCAGGACGCCATCCCCAAGCGCAACCTGGGCGTGCTGCTCAAGAACCAGGCGCGCTACGGGGCCGACGGCATCTTCGTCGCACACACGGGCAGCCTGGCGGGCTATCTGTATATCCACAAACCGGGCCCCACGCAAATGGGGGCGCTCTCGTCATTTTTTCGCGGCCTTGGCTATCAAAGCCGCTTCGTCCAGACAGGATTCTGACCATGTTCGATCACATTGCAGACGCCATCAAGGTGCCGGATTTCGTACGCCTCGGCCCCAACCTGTACGTCGCCCGTTTCGAGACGATGAAAGTGTATTCGACGCTGGTTGCGGTCGAGCGCTTGCTGGCCGCCGGCGTGGTCAGGCGCGGCGACACGCTGCTCGACAGCTCCAGCGGCATTTACGCCTACGCGCTCGCGCTGGCGTGCCACAAGTTCGATATGCAGTGCCACATCATCGCCTCGAAAACGGTGGACAAGACGCTGATGGTGCAGTTGCAGCTGCTCGGGGCGAACGTGGAGCAGGTGCCGCCGTCGGCCACCCTGAAGATGGACCAGAGCCTGCGCGTGGCGCGCATCCAGGAAATCCGCGCCGCCAATCCGCATGTGCACTGGATGCAGCAATACCACGACGATATTCACTACGCCGGCTACGAGCCGATCGCCAGCGACATCGAACGCCTGCTCGGCACCGATGGCCTGACCATTGTCGGCGGCGTGGGCTCGGGCTGTTCCACCGGCGGCCTGGCGCGCGCGCTGCGCTGTACCGACAATGCGGTGGAACTGGTCGGCGTGCAGCCGTTCGGCAGCGTCACCTTCGGCTGCGCCCACATCGAAGACCCGGGCATCATCATCGCCGGCATCGGCACCGGCATCCCCTTTCGCAATGTGCAGCACGCGCTGTACGACCAGATCCACTGGGTCGGCTTCGATTACGGTCTGGCGGGCGCGGTGGCCCTGCTGCGCCGGCACGCGATCTTCGCCGGCCTGTCGAGCGGCTGCTGCTACCTTGCCGCCGCGCGTGAAGCGCAACTGCGGCCCGAGCGCAACGTGCTGTTCATCGCGCCCGATACCGGCCACCGCTACGTGGACGCGGTCTTCGCGCAGCACGCCGACGCGCTGGAACTGCATACGCTGGCGCCCGTCCACGTCGACTCGCACGAGCAGCTTGTGCTGCCCTGGTCCGTGATGGCCTGGAACCGCCGCACCGCCACCGAAACATTCAACTGAAAAGGGAGTAATCACACCATGGCACACCTGTTAATGATCGAAAGCTGGGTCGGCGGCACCGGCCGCATCTTCCCCTCCACCATCACCGGCGCCGGCCACACCTACACCTTCGTGACGCGCAACCGCGGCCACTACCTTGACGGGCAGGATGCTCCGATCCACCCGGTGCTGGCGCACGCCGCCAATGTGCTCACAACCGAGACGAACGACGTGCCGGCGCTGATCGCCTTCCTGCGCGCACAGCACCGCGTACTCAAGTTCGACGGCGTGGTGACCATCTGCGACTACTACATCGACACCGTGGCCCAGGTGGCGCAAGCGCTGGAACTGCCGCAGGCGTTCTGCAGCAACGTGGCCATGGTGCGCCGCAAGCACCTGGTGCGCGAAGCGCTGGAAAAAGCCGGGCTGCCCAATCCGGCTTTCAGTGCGGTGACGTCGTGGGACGCTGCGCGCGAGGCAGCCAGCGAGATCGGCTATCCGCTGATCCTCAAGCCGTCGGACCTGGCATCGAGCGCGTTCGTCAAGCTGGTCAAGGATGAAGCGGAGCTGCAGGCCGCCTTCACGGCGCTGGAAGCATTTCCGACCAACTTCCGCGAGCAGGCGCGCGAGCCGCTCTGGCTGCTGGAAGAGTACATGAAGGGCGAGGAAGTGAGCGTGGAAGCGTGCACCTTCGGCGGACAGACAACCATCATCGGCATCACCGACAAGAGCCTGACAGGCTTCCCCTACTTTATCGAGGACGGACATATGTTCCCGGCGCGGCTGGACGGCGACGTGAGCGAAGCGGTATGCGAGCTGGTGGCGGCGGCACTGCAGGCGGTCGGCTTCGACCACGGCATCAGCCACACCGAAGTGAAGATCACGCGCAAGGGACCGCGCATCGTCGAAATCAATCCGCGCCCGGGCGGGAACTACATTGCGGAGCTGATCGAGCGGGTTACGGGCATTGAATTCCTGTCCGCCCAGATCGACCTTGCGCTCGGCCGGCAGCCGGACCTCACGCGCAAGGAGACCGGCGTGCAGAGCGCCGCCATCAAGTTCCTGGTCCCTGCAGGCGTGGGCCGGGTCAGCGCCATGACCGGCATCGACAGCGTGGCCAACGCGCCACACGTCGTGCGTGCGCTGATCGCCAATGCGGCCGGCAAGGAATTGGCCGCGCCCATCGACAACGCCTGCTACCTCGGCCACGTCGTCGCCGTCGATCCGGACGGCCTGGATGCGCGCAAATATGCCGAGAAGGCACTCTCCCGGGTTGAGATGCGTTTTGCCGGCGATGTGAAAGAGCCGGCCGCGCCATGGAACGTGGCGGGCCTGATCGAAGACGTGCAGTGCGGCCTGTACGGACCGGCGCCGGCGACGATGCACGTGGTCGGCGCATCGTGGATTTCGCAGAGCACGCGCTTTCCGGGCACGCAGCAAACCTATCGCAACTATTATCTGGTGCTGCGCGTGGGCGCGGCCTTTGGCGCCTGCTGCATCGAACGCGATGCGCTCGATCCGACAATTGCGCCGGCGCTGGCAGGCAGCAGCGTGGCCGACCTGCTGGTCGATCCGCGCCTGCCGGTGCGCATCGCCGCGCTCGACGCGTACCTGAATGCGGTGCGCCCGCCGCGCGAGTCGGCGCTGGCGCAAGCGATGCTGCTGCCGGCCGGCGCGCCGCCGGTGCGTGCGGTGGCGCGCGACAATGCGATTGCCGCGCTGGTGTCGATCAAGTCGGGCCAGCGCGTGGGCCTGATCGGTGTGGTCAATCCGCTGGTCGACGCGATCGTGCAGCATGGCGGCATTTGCCTGCCGTGCGACTTCAACATGGAGCGCACTCAGAACGGGCTGGAAGTGGCGCGCGACATGCTGCCGATCCTGGAGCAGGCCGACATGATCATCGCCACCGGCATGACCTTGTCGAACGGGTCGTTCGACGAGATCCTGATGGCGGCGCGGCGGCGCGGCATTCCGCTGATCGTGTACGCGCAGACCGGCAGCGGCATCATCCCACGCTTCCTGGGCGACGGCGTGGCCGCGGTATGCGCCGAACCGTTCCCGTTCTCGCAGTTCAGCGCCGATCCGACTTCCGTCTACCTGTACCGCGCGCCATGACCGTTCTCTCCGACCAGGTTCGCAAGCGCGGGCTCAATGCGCTGCTGGCGTACACCTTCCTGATGGTGGTCGGCTTTGCGATGCTGATGCCGCTGGTGAGCGTGCACTTTGTGAGCAATGCTGGCATGGCCGCGGCCGTGGTCGGAGGCGCGCTGGCGCTGCGCCAGATGACGCAGCAGGGGCTCGCGCTGGTGGGCGGCATGCTGGCCGACCGCTTCGGCGTGCGGCCGATGATCTGCCTCGGCGTCCTGTTGCGCGCCGCCGGCTTTGCCAGCCTGGCGTTCGCCGATGACGCCCTCATGCTGTGCGTGGCAATGGTGGTGTCGGCGCTGGGCGGTGCGCTGTTCGAGGCGCCCTACCAGGCGGCGATTGCGGCACTGACCACGGAAGAGACGCGGCCGCGCTACTACGCACTCAGTAACTGGGTCAGCGGCATTGCCAGCACCATCGGCCCGCTGGTCGGCGTGGCGCTGCTGCATGTGGACTTCCAGATGGTGTGCCTGGCGGCTGCGGCCTGCTTTGCGCTCAACTGCGGCATCGCCCTGTGGATGCTGCCGCCGCTGGAAATCCAGGAGGCGCCGCAGGCCATGACGCACCGCCTCGGCCTGGTCACGCGCGACCGGCCCTTTTTGCTGTTCACCGGCCTGATGATGGGGTACTGGTTCGTGGCGGTGCAGATCAATATCAGCTTCCCGCTGCTGGCCGAACGCCTGAGCGGCAATCAGGATAGCGTGGGCATCATGTTCGCGCTCAGCGCCGGCCTGACGGTGCTGTTGCAATACCACCTGCTGCGGGTGGCGGAGCGCTGGCTGTCGACGCAGCAGATTCTCGTGCTGGGCGTGACGATCATCGCGCTCGGCGCCGGCGCCATCGCGCTGGCGCATACTTTTGCGGCCTTTCTGGTGTGCGTGGCGGCGTTTTCGGTCGGCGCCATCCTGGTGCGGCCGACGATGCAGAACCTGATCGCCAGCATGGCCAATCCGCAGGCGATGGGGACCTTTCTCGGTTTCAGTTCGCTCAGCCTGGCGCTCGGCGGCGCGATCGGGAATGTGGCCGGAGGCTGGCTGGTCGAGTTATCAAGCGCGCGGCAATGGCCGCAACTGCCGTGGATGATTTTCTGCGCCGTCGGGCTCCTGAGCGCGTTCGGCCTGTTTCGTTTGGCGCCACGCGCGCGGGAGGCCACATGAACAAGCGGCATGCGATTGCGATGCTGTGCGGCGCAATCGTTGTGGCCAGCGCGGCGCGCTACTGGAGCACACCCGCGCGCGCCCAAGCGGCGCCGCCCTCCCCGCCCGCCATGGTGGTCAACACCGTGGTGGCGGTGGTGCGCGACGTACCGGTGGTACTGCGGGCGAACGGCACGGTGACCCCGATCAGCGTGGTGGACGTACACGCGCAGACCACCAGCACGGTGAAGCAAGTGCACATTCGCGAAGGCCAGTTCGTCAAGGAAGGCCAGCTGCTGTTTTCGCTGGATGATCGCGCAGAGCGCGCCGGCGTGGAGCGCGCGCAGGCGCAAGTGATGCGCGACGAGGCGGCGCTGGCCGGCCTGGAGCAGCGCTACCGGCGCAGCGTGGAACTTCTGGACAAGCAGTTCATCGCCATCACCGCGGTCGATACGCTGCGCAGCGAAGTCGATGCGGCGCGTGCGCTGCTGCGGGCCGACCAGGCAGCGCTACGTGCGGTGCAGGTGGGCGCCAGCTACAACACGATCCGCGCACCGATGGCGGGACGGGTTGGCGCGATCACGGTGTATCCGGGTAGCCTGGTGCAGGTCAGCACCCTGCTTGCCACCGTCACACGGCTCGATCCGATTGCGGTCGCGTTCACGCTGCCGGAATCGAATGTGGGCGAACTGCTGGCGGCGCAGCAGCGCGGCGCGGTGGCGGTGGAGGCCAACAAGCGCACAGGAAAGCTGAGCTTCATCGACAACAGCGTCGACCCGGCGGCCGGGGCGATCCGGGTCAAGGCGAGTTTCGAGAATGGCGACGCCGGCATGTGGCCGGGGCAGTACGTGGACGCGCGCGTGACCGTGCGCACCCTGCGCGGCGCGGTCGTGATTCCGCAGGCGGCGATGATCACCAACCCCACCGGCAGCTTTGTGTACGTGGTTGGGCCGGACCAGACGGTGAAACAGGTGGCGGTAAAGCGGCTGCATGCGTTCGGATCGAGTGCGGCGGTCACGGGCCTGGCGGGCAGCGAAACCATCGTCACGGAGGGCAAGCAGAATCTGAAGCCGGACGCGCGCATCAAGGCGGGCCAGGGATGAACTTATCCGGATATTGCATCGAGCGCCCCGTGATGGTGGTGCTGCTGTCGGTCAGCCTGGTGATTGCCGGACTGCTGGCGTACCGCTTCATTCCCGTGTCCGCGCTACCGAGCTACAACACGCCGGTCATCAACGTGCAGGCCAATCTGCCGGGCGCCAGCCCCGAGACGATGGCGTCATCGGTGGCGCTGCCGCTGGAGAAGGAGTTCTCCGCGATTGCGGGCGTCACCCTGCTGACCTCCACCAGCACCCTGGGCGCCACGTCGGTGACGCTGGAATTCGGCCCGGCCATCGACATCAATGCCGCCGCGGTGGACGTGCAGGCGGCGCTGCTGCGGGCGCAGCGCGCACTGCCGCGCGAAATGACCGAGCTGCCATCGTACCGCAAGGTCAATCCGGCGGAAGCGCCGGTGCTGTCGATGGAGATGACGTCGCCGTCGATGGACTTGTCGGAGTTGAACGACTATGCGGAGAACCTGATCGCGCCGGGCCTGTCGGGTCTTCCGGGCGTGGCGCAGTTGACGGTGCTCGGGCAGAAACGCTTTGCCGTGCGGGTGCGCGCCCATCCGGGCCGCATGAAGGCGCGCGACCTGTCGATGGATGAACTGTCGGCCGCGCTGCAAGCGGCCAATGCCAATTCACCGCTCGGTGTGCTGGACGGGCCGGCGCAGACGATGGTCATCCAGGGCAACGCGCAACTGCTCAAGGCAGCCGACTACGCGGGGCTGATCGTGGCCATGCGCGCAGGCCAGCCGGTGCGGCTGGAGGACGTGGCCGACGTCGAGGACAGCTACCAGTCGGTGCGTTCGGCCAGCAGCTTTAACGGAGAGCGTTCGATCGTGCTGCTGCTGTACCGCCAGCCGGATGCGAATACACTGGCCGTGGTCGACTCGGCCAAGCGAACGCTTGAACGCATGCGCGCGCAGCTGCCGCAGTCGGTGGCGATCAATATGGTCAACGACCGTTCGGTATCGGTGCGCGAGGCGATGATTGACGTGAACATCACGCTCGGGCTGACCGTCGTGCTGGTGATCCTGGTGATCTTCCTGTTCCTGCGCCGTGCCGCGGCCACGCTGATTCCGGCGCTGACGATTCCGATTTCCCTGCTTGGCGCGCTGCTGCTGATGCACTGGCTCGGCTACAGCCTGAACAATGTCTCTCTGCTGGGGATCACCCTGGCCGTGGGGCTGGTGGTGGACGATGCGATCGTCGTGCTGGAAAATATCGTGCGCCATATCGAGGCGGGCAAAACGCCGGTTGATGCGACCATCGTCGGCGCGCGCGAAGTGAGCCTGACCATCGTGTCGATCTCGATCTCGCTGGCGGCGGTATTCATGCCGATTTTCTTCATGCCGGGCGTGATGGGATTGCTCTTCCACGAGTTTGCGGTGGTGGTGTCGCTGGCGGTGCTGGTGTCGGCGCTGGTGTCGCTGACGCTGGTGCCGATGCTGTCGAGCCGCCTGCTGCGCGAAAATGAACATCACGTCGCAGCCACCGGTACCCCTTTCGGGCGCCTTGAACGGGCGTATGCCAGGTCGCTGGACCGCGCGCTCGCGCACCGCACAGTGGTGCTGCTGGCTGCGCTGGCCATCCTGTTGCTGACGGTGGGGCTGTATGTGGCCATTCCCAAGGGGCTTCTGCCGGAAGAGGACCTGGGCCAGATCCGCGTATCGACCGAAGCATCGGAAGATATTTCATCCTCCGCCATGCTGGCACTGCAAGTGAAAGTGGCGGCGGCAATCAAGGCCGATCCGAATGTGCGCGATGTGACATCGTCGGTCAGCGGCGACAACAGCGGCAGCATGTTCCTGCTGCTTAAACCACGCGAACAGCGCGCGGCGATGGCCGATGTAATCAAGAGCCTGAAACGCGCCACCAGCGGCATTGCCGGCGTGGCCGTGTATCTGAAGCCGGTGCAGAATTTCCAGGTCGGCGGACGGCCAAGCAAGAGCCGCTACCAGTACGCCTTGCAAAGCGTGGGCGCCGGTAGTCCCGACGAATGGGCAGCCCGGTTCCTGGAGCGGATGCGGGCCGACCCGCGCTTTAGCGACGTCACCAGCGATGCGCGCAACGGCGGCTTGCAGGCGACCTTGAAGATTGATCGCGACAAGGCGGCGGTGCTGGGCGTGCGGGTCGCCGATCTGCGCAGCGCGCTGTATTCGGCCTTCGGCGAGCGCCAGGTGGCGACCATTTACGGCACGGCAGCCACCTATTCGGTGATCCTGGAATCGGCGCAGGCCGAGCGCCAGTTCGAGGATGCGCTGGGCCATGTGTCCGTGCGCAGCAAGGCAGGTGAGCTGGTGAACGTATCGAGCTTTGCGACGGTGGAGCGCACGCTCGGGCCATTGTCGGTCAATCACCAGGGACAGCTGCAGGCGATCACGCTGTCGTTCAACCTGGCGCCGGGCGTGCCGCTGGGCGCGGCGACCGGCGCCATCGATGCCATGGGGCGGGACATGTTGCTGCCAGCGTCGATCGTGGCGCGTTATGGCGGCGACGCGGCGGTGTTCCAGGAGGCGCAATCGAGCCAGGTGTGGCTGATCGTGGCCGCGCTCGGGGTGATCTACATGTTGCTCGGGGTGCTGTACGAAAGCTATATTCATCCGCTGACCATTCTGGCCGGGCTGCCGTCGGCGGCGGTGGGCGCGCTGCTGACCTTATGGCTGTTCGGAATGGAGCTGACCATGATCGCGGTGGTCGGCATTTTGCTGCTGATCGGGATCGTGAAGAAGAACGCGATCATGATCATCGATTTTACGCTTCACCTGCAGCGCGAGGAAGGCATGGCGCCGGAACTGGCGGTGCGGCAGGCCTGCCTGCTGCGCTTTCGGCCGATCATGATGACGACGATTGCGGCGCTGATGGGTGCCCTGCCGATTGCGCTGGGATGGGGTGCGGGGGCGGAGCTGCGCCAGCCGCTGGGGCTTGCGGTGGTCGGGGGGCTGGTGTTTTCGCAGCTCATTACGCTGTATGTGACGCCGGTGATGTATCTGGCGCTGGACCGGTTCGACCGTAAGAAGAAGCGTATGCGCAATGACCCGGTGCGGGCCGGGCGCCATCGGTCAATTGCCGACGAAGCGCTCTTGTAGCTCATCTTTGCCGCTGCGCTCAGCCAGCGCCGCAAGCTGCTCATAGACCAATTGCGGGCCGCCCATGCGCATCGCCAGGATCGCCTGCTCAAGTTCCGCGCCGCGACTGAGGTAACGCATGTGTGCGCGTAACTCGGGGATCTCCACACCCGGGTTGGCGCGCTGAAGGAGCTTTAGTGCGTCGACCAGGTTATGCGCATGCATTAAGTCGTGCACGTCTGGCGGTACGTTGGTGACCGAATTTTCCATGCCAAAGCGCAGATGAAGAATTCGCTCAAATTCGTCCGCCAGGTGCGGCAAGCCTTCATTCGACTTATTTTCCGCCGCCCACAAGAGATGGGCTCTGCGGCATGCATTGCAGTAGCGCATGTGGTAAATGATCTCATCGTTTACCGCACACCCACCCCGCACCATGAATTTCGATTTGGGAAACAGATACCGGTGGGCCTTGTTGAACGCCTCGCTATAGCGGAACAATCCATACGAAATCATGACAACCCCATCATTCAGCGGATTGCCGTGAACCGGGCAGTGCGTATCGAGGTCTTCCAGCAGCATGAGGTGATCCGTTTCTGTAAGCTTGAATGGCAACTGCCGGGCTGAGCCTGACGGTACAAGATCTTAACGTAGCGCCGACCTCGACGCTCCTACCGGCCAAAACCGCGATCAGGCAAGCTGACGATCCATCGCGCCAGCGGCTTTCGACTCCAGGCTGTATGCACCGGCGCCAAAGGCGACCACTTGCAGTAGGCCACCGGCCATGGCCAGGTTTTTCAGCAGGTGAATCGATAGTTGATCGATGCGCGCGGACGAATCCCGCTGCTTGCATTGCCGTACTTGCCGATGATGACGCGGGCCGGACCATGGCTCTGCACTTGCGCCGGCGCCAGGTACTGGCTCTGCGCGGGGCCGTTTTCATCTACTTCCGGCAGGGCACATGCCGCTGCACATGGTCGAGGCCGACATCGGCAGCGGTGTGCTGGTGCCGATTCAGCTGGACGTGTTCGCGACGGCCGGGCCGGGGTTTTCAATGCATGCGATCCACCTGGCGGACAATCCGCCGGACCGCGCCGGCCGCTGGTTCATCGACAAGCTGAAACAGGGCTAAGGACGAATGCTGATCTTGTCGCCCGGGCGCACGAGGTCGTACAGCACGCGCATCTGCTTGTCGTCGAGGGCGATGCAGCCCCAGGTCCAGTCGCTGCCAGCGCCTTTGCCGTGGATGAAAACATCGCCGCCCATCGGGGTGTGCTGGGATGGCGTGCGGCCCTGCCTGATCGCCGCCTCGATCACCGCGTACTGCGCGGCCGAGATCACGCCGGCTTTGCGGCCCAGCGCGGCGTCATCGAGATTGGGATAACTGATGCCCAGCGACAGATAGAACTGGCTCTGCGGATTTTTGTGCGTGATGACGTAACTTCCCTCGGGCGTCTTGCGGTCGCCCTGGCGCAGCTTGCGTCCGGTTGGGGAGGCGCCAAGCGCGATCTTGAAGGTGCGGCTCACGCCGTCGGCCTTGTACTCGAGGATGCGTTTCGCTTTGAATACGGTGATCTGCGCGGCCCACACCGGCAAACTGGTAAGCAGAAGGAAAAAGAAGCTGGCTAAAAAGAAGTAGTTGCGCATGGGAGTGAACTGGTCGCACTGCGACGCGTTCGAGAGGCAGTTGTCGAACTGGCTATTTTGCACTGGTTCAAGCATGCGTGGCAAAAATACGACGTGGTGACCGGCGCGGGGCGAGATCCCATCGACCTGCTCATCAGTTGCTCACCTTGCCCATAATCAATGTGGCGCCCACCTCCATTGCATAGACTCAATTTTATGCCTTGCAGGAAGTCAGTGATCCTGCCCTACCGGGAGCTGCACCGTGATCGACCTCACCCTACTATTTTTCCGCTTCCCATGATGAATCTTCGCCGCCTGTCGAGCGCGTTGCTGGTATGCATGGCGCTCACTTCCTGTTCCGAGACCGGACCGGCGCAGCTCACCGGTTACGTGGAGGGTGAGTTCGTACGGGTGGTGGCGCCGTTTGCCGGCGCCCTGGTCAAGCTGCATGTGCGGCGCGGCCAGCACATCGAAGCTGGAATGCCCCTGTTTTCGCTCGAAGATGAAAACGAAGCGTCGGCCCGCAAGATGGCCGCGGAGCGTCTGCAATCGGCCCAGGCCCACCTGGACGATCTGATGAAGGGCAAGCGGTCCGAGGAACTCGACGTCACCCGTTCGCAGCTGGCCCAGTCGGTGGCGATGGAAAAAATCTCCGCCACGCAGCTCGATACCAGCCGCGAGCTGGTCGCCAAGGGCTTCGTCTCCAGGGTGCAGGAAGAAACGGCGCAGGCCAACAACCTGCGCGACCGTGCCCGCATCGCCGAGCTGGAACATCAGCTCACGGCCTCCCAGCTGGGTGGACGTGTCGACCAGCTGCGCATCCAGAAAGCTGAAATCGCCGTCGCCAAGGCGCAGCTGCGCCAGTCCGACTGGCAGCTGCGCCAGAAGAGCGGCGTGGCCACCCGCGCCGGACTGGTATTCGACACCCTGTATTCGGAAGGCGACTGGATCGCCAGCGGCAACCAGGTGATCACGATTCTGCCGCCCGGCGCCATCAAGGTGCGTTTCTTCGCCAGCACCGCGGCGCTGGCCTCGCTCAAGGTCGGGCAGACGGTCAAGGTGCAGTGCGATGGCTGCGCCCGGGAGGTCGACGCGCGCATCAACTATATCTCGCCGCAGGCCGAATACACCCCGCCCGTCATCTACAGCAAGGATTCCCAGGCCAAGCTGGTGTTTCTGGTCGAAGCGCTGCCCGTCGATGCGCGCGACGGCTTTACCCTGCATCCGGGCCAACCCATTCGCATCGGAATGCCACGATGAACCGCTGCGTTATCGACGTGCGCCAGCTGAACAAGCACTTTGGCGACAAGCACGTGGTCAAGGACCTGAGCATGCAGGTGCATGCCGGCGAGATTTTTGGCTTCCTCGGCCCCAACGGCAGCGGCAAGACCACGTCGATCCGCATGATGTGCGGCCTGCTGACGCCCGATTCGGGCAGCGGCACCTGCCTGGGGTTCGACGTCATCCGCGACAGTGCGCAGGTCAAGCGCCGCATCGGCTACATGACCCAGCGCTTCTCGCTGTGGGAAGACCTGACCATCCGCGAAAACCTCGATTTCATTGCGCGCATCTACGGCATGCCCAAGCGCCGCGCCGTCGTCGAACGCACCCTGGAGCAGCTCAACCTCGGTTCGCGCAGCCACCAGCTGGCCGGCGCCTTGTCGGGCGGCTGGAAGCAGCGCGTGGCGCTGGCCGCCTGCATGCTGCACCAGCCCGAACTGCTGCTGCTCGACGAGCCCACCGCCGGCGTCGATCCGCAGGCCCGGCGCGACTTCTGGGAAGAGATCCATCTGCTGGCCGCGCAGGGCGTGTCGGTGCTGGTCAGCACCCACTACATGGACGAGGCCGAGCGCTGCCACAAGCTGGCCTACCTCTCTTACGGAAAGCTGTTGGTGCAGGGCACCGTGGACGAGGTCATCGCCAGCCAGGACCTGAGCACCTGGGTGCTCCATGGCGGCGCAATGGCGGGCGTGGCCCAGGCGTTGCGGGGCAGCCCCGGCGTCCACCAGATCATCATTTTCGGTAACAGCCTGCACGTGATCGGCGAACAGGGCGACACGCTGGCGCACACCCTGGCCGAGCTGCATGGCCGCATGGCGTTCCGCTACGAGCAGATCGCCACGGGGCTGGAAGATACCTTCATCTACCTGATGAAGCGTGCCGAGGACAATTTCGCATGATGGAGACCATGATCCCGCCGTCCGCGTTGCCGGTGCGCTTTTCGCTGCTGCGCTGGTACGGCATCGTGCTCAAGGAATTCATCCAGCTGCGGCGCGACCGCCTGACCTTCGGCATGATCATCGGCATCCCGATCGTGCAGCTGCTGCTGTTCGGCTTCGCCATCAATGTCGACCCGAGGAACCTGCCCACGGCCGTTATCGACCTGAACCAGTCGGAATTTAGCCGCAGCTTCATCGCCGGCATGGAGAAGACGCGCTACTTCAGCATCGACCGCAACATCGCCGGCGAAGCGCAGGCCGATGCCGCCCTGGCCGCCGGCAAGGTGCAGTTCGTGGTCAGCATTCCTCCCGATTTCAGCCGCAAGCTGATGCGCGGCGAGCGCCCGGCCCTGCTGATCCAGGCCGACGCCACCGATCCGGCGTCGACCAGCAATGCGCTGGCGGCCATCACGCAGCTGTCGCACAACGTGCTGCAGAAGGACTTGCGCGGCGCCCTGTCCAAACTGAACGGCGGCGCCGCGCCGTTCGAGGTACGCGTGCACCGCCTCTACAACGAAGAGGGCATCACCCAGTACAACATCGTGCCCGGCCTGATGGGCGTGATCCTGACCATGACCATGGTGCTGATGACCAGCCTGGCCATGACGCGCGAACGCGAGCGCGGCACCATGGAAAACCTGCTGGCCACGCCCACGCTGCCGCTGGAAATCATGACGGGGAAAATCACGCCCTACATCATGATCGGCCTGATCCAGGCAACGCTGACGATCGCCGCCGCCCGCTTCGTGTTCCACGTGCCGTTCGTGGGCAGCGTGCTGCAGCTGTACGTGGTGATCATGATTTTCATCGGCGCCAATCTGACGCTGGGCATCACGTTTTCTTCGCTGGCCCGCAACCAGCTGCAGGCGATGCAGATGACGTTCTTCTTTTTCCTGCCCTCGATTCTGCTGTCGGGGTTTGCCTTTCCGTTTCGCGGCATGCCGCACTGGGCCCAGTCGCTGGGCGAAGCGCTGCCGCTGACCCATTTCGTGCGGCTCGCGCGCGGCATTCTGTTGAAGGGCAACGGCTGGATCGAGCTGTGGCCCAACATCTGGCCCCTGATGGCGTTCATCGCCGTGGTCATGGCCATGGGCCTGATGCTGTTTCATAAAACCCTGGACTGAATCGCCAGTGACCAGGTGCGGCGGGACAGGGTATTCCTGGCCGGTGTGGCAGCAAATCGACGTGCCGGGTTGTGAAGGCACGCCGACATCAACGCCGGCGCCGGCGCCAGCGCCGGTATTTTTCGACCATGTCAGGAGTCCCGTATGTCGCGTTACATATCGCTGTCCCTGGTGGCCATGGCCATCTGTACCCCGGCCGCTCACGCGAGCCTGTGCCGCCCCGCGGCCGCTGGCGAGATCGCCGGGTATGTGTCCCCATTCAGTTCGCCGTCGATCATTTCTCCTGTCGACGGCACTTGCTGGGTCCCGGAAATCGCCATCACCAGCCATGATGGCACCAGGCTGATGGCCAGCCTGTTCCTGCCCAATGGGGCGCAAGGCGGCGCGGTATCGCCCGGCATCGTGATGGTAGGCAGCTGGGCCACGCCCGGCCAGTACGAATACATGGGACAGGCGCAGCGCCTGGCCAAGGGCGGCTACATCGTGGTCAGCTACACCGCGCGCGGCTTCCACAATTCGGAAGGGCTCGTTGGCGTGGCCGCGCCGGCCGACGTGCGCGACGTCTCCAGTGTGCTCGACTGGCTGCAGGCCAATACCCCCGTCGACATGCACAACGTCGGCGTGAGCGGCATTTCGTACGGCGCCGGCCTGTCGATGATGGCGCTGGCGCAGGATGCGCGCTTCAAGACGGCGGTCGCGTTTTCCGGCTGGGGCCAATTGATGGACCAGATGTACCTCGACGGCAGCGCCAACTACACCTGGTCGAACGTGCTCAATCTGCTGGGCGCGGCCACCGGCCGGCGCGATCCCCTCGTCGATCAGCAGGTGCGGATACTGAACGATCCGGATAGCACCAGCGCGCAGATCGCCGACGTGGCCGCGTGGGCCGCGCCGCGCTCGCCGTCCCAGTTCATCGCCCAGATCAACCAGCGCAATGCGCCGGTCTTCATCAGCAAGAACCTCCAGGACGATATGTTCACGGCTAATTCCAGCATGGCCATGTTCAGCGCCCTGACGGGGCCGAAAAAGCTGCTGCTCAATAAAGGCATCCATGCCTTGACCGAATTTCCCGGTGCGCTGCTGGGTGAAGACAACTACCCGTACGACGAAGCGCGCCGCTGGTTCGACCGTTTTCTCAAGGGCGTGCGCAACGGTGTAGACACCGAGCCGCAAGTGTCGATGCAGGTGCGTCCGGCCAACGCGCGCGAGTCGTTCGGCACCTGGCCGGCGCCGGAAGTGGCGGAGCAGACGTGGCACCTGACGCCGCGCGGCGCGCTGCGCTTCGATTTTTCCTGCTTCTGCCGCAAGGGCGACAAGGGCAGCCTGGCGGCCGTGCGCAACAGCAGCAGTGCGGCCGACACTGTCCATAACTTTTCCGATACCACCGCCACCACGGGCCCGCTGCCGCTGTTGGCCAGCATCCGCGCCGCCAACGATATCCCCATCGTCACGATGATGCAGAGCGTCGGCCTGAGCACCGGTGTGCGCTACGAAGGCGCCGCTCTGGCCGCGCCCCTGAAGATTCGCGGCGTCCCGCGCCTGACGGTGCAGGTGGCGCCATCGCAGGCGCGCGCGCAACTGGTGGCGTATCTGTACGACGTCGACGCGATCGGCATCGCCAGGCTGATTACCTACGGTTCGCGCAGCGTGCATGCGGCCGTGCCGGGCCAGACCCTGCGCTATCCGATCGAGCTGTCGGCAGCCGCGTACGACATCCCGGCCGGGCATCACCTGGGCATCGTGATCGATACGGCCGATCCGCTGTACGCGCCGGCCGTGCGCCCGGGCGAACGTTTCAGCATGAGGCTTGTATTCGACCGGGGCCTGGAATCGACGCTGGTACTGCCGCTGCGGCAGCAATAAAGCACGCAAGAAAACACCCTCGCCCGCCGCGAGAGCCCTGAAGTCAAGCCTGACCGGAGAATACTGTGGAACTGATGGAACTGGAACGCGAAAACATGTGCCTGATTGGCGCCTCGTCGATGGATGACTGGGTCAGCTATCAAAAAACCAGCAACAGCAAGGAGGAGCTTCAGGTGGTGCTGCTGACCCACCCGCGCGACGAAACCGATTTGCCACGCCTGCTGCCGTGGAGCGAACATCTGACCATGCAGGACCGGCGCGCCCTCACGCGCATCCTGATGCCCGTGTTCGGCGAAATCATCAAGACGCCGACCCTGAACGCGGGCATCCTGTTCCTGCCCATGTACGCCGACGAAATGATCAACCCGCGCACCCGCGCGCACTGCCGCAAGGTGCTCGAAGAGACGGCGCTGGAGATTGCGGCAAGGGCCGGCGCCAAAATGATTTGCCTGGGTGGGCTGACCGGCGCGCTGTCGCTGTACGGGCGTCGCCTGCTGGTCAAGGCCAATGAGCTGGGCCTGCAGATCACCACCGGCCACTCGATGACGGCCGTTTCCGTGCTGCGCACCTATCTGCGCGCGCTGGACGACCTGCGCATCGATCACGCCAGGGCCACCATGACCGTCATCGGCGTGGGCAGCATCGGCGGCTCGTTCACCCAACTGCTTGCGCGCCAGCGCCGGCGGCCCGCACGCATCGTGCTGGTCGATACGCCGAGCCGCGCCGACCATGTCAGGCGTTATGCCGAACAGCTGCAGGCCGATTGCGGCATTGGCGTCGAGGTGGAGTTCACCTCGCCGGCGGGGGCGCTGCCGATCGATAGCGCGGCCTACCGCTCGCGCTTCGTGATCAGCGCCGTCAGCACCGCCAACATCATCGACATCGACCGGGTAGCGCCGGGCACCGTGCTGATCGACGACAGCCAGCCGTACTGCTGGTCGCGCCAGTCGGCCTGGGCGCGCGTGCATGCGCGCCAGGATATCGCGCCGTGCGAAGCGGGCCTGATCGATTGCAGCAGCATCGGCTACCGCTCCAGGTTCAGCTTCGACTTCGCCGACCAGGACGAGACAGGCGAATCGAGCACCTCGTGGTCATGCATGGCCGAAGGCCTGCTGCGCGTGGTGGCGCCGGACCTGCCGCCGACCATCGGCGAGCCCTGCATCGACAACCTGCTGGCCTACGATGAGGCGTTCGGCAAGTGTGGCCTGAAGGTGCCCGCGCTCCAGTGCGGCAACCACAAGCTGCCTATCGACGAGATCCGCAAGCACTTCTCCGCCTGAGATGACGGCCCGGGCGCTTTGCCCGTCCCACCCCGCCCCTTCCCCCATTGATGCGGAACACCCCATGACGTCAAACCACCGTAGCGAGCAATTCTGCAGCCAGTGCGGCATGCCCCACGAATATGACCGTTTCACCGTCGGCGCGCCGCAAGCGCTGGCGCAGCATGCGCAGCTGTGTTCCTATTGCGCCGACCCGGCCACGGCCGCCACCGGCACCTACCGCGACAGCGCCGATAACACCTGGGTGCTCGACATGCTGCTCAACATCTATAAGACAGGCAGCGACGGCAAGCGCGCGCTGGCCCGCATGGTCAACCTGGCCAAGGTGGCGATCCCGTCCAAGGTGCAGGTGCTGGCCACCCTGGTCGGGAGCCTGCCGCGCAGGCGCACCGAGTCGGACTACGACGCGCTGGTGCTCTATAGCGGCGGCAAGGATTCGTCGTACATGCTCATCAAGCTGGCCGAAAGGGGCCTGCGGGTATGCGCCTGGATGCTGGACCAGGGCTACCAGTCGGCCACGGCGATCGCCAATGCCCAGCGCCTGTGCGACAAGCTGGGCGTCACACTGGTGATCGAACGTCCGCAGCGCACATCGATGGATACCCTGTTCCGGACTGGCTTCAAGGTCGGAAAGTCGTCGGCGAACGTGGAGCTCACGCGCGCGGTGATGACCTATGGTTCGGCGTGCATGCCGTGTTTTGCCGCCATTGCCGCCGCCTCGACGCGCTTTTGCGAAACCCATCATATCCCCCTGTGCTTCATCGGCACCCAGGAAGGGCAGAACCGGCTCGACCTGAACGGCAAACCGGCGTTGGCCGGACAGGGCTTGCCGCGCCTGGACGCGCTGGTGCGCAAGTTCGTCACGCCGTTCAGGAACCATGCGCAAGAGACCCACCCCGAAGCGGCCGGCATCCTGGCCAACGGCGCCTGCGACACGGTGCTCATCCCTTTCTATGAATTCGTCAAGAAGCCGGAATTCGACGACCAGATCCGGATGCTGGAGGAAGCGGGCTGGGAGATGCCGAAGAATACGGGCGCCTGCAGCACCAACTGCATGATGAATGAACTGGGCCGCAAGGTCATGCGCACCCGCTTCGGCTTCGACCTGTACCAGGTCATCGAGGCGCACGAACGGCGCATGGGCAACAGCGCGCCGCCCGCGGTGGCGACACTGGAGCCGGCCCTCGACGACGACGCGGTTTACCTGGGCGCCACACTGATCGGCCTGAGCGAATCCGAAATGAGCGAATTTGACATCAAGAAGGTGAAAAACCATGGCGAACATTGAGAACAGCGAATACTACTCGCTGATGGACCGGGTCGCGAGCAAGGCCGTACGGGGCTTGTCGGCCATTGTCGGCGTCAAGAACATCATGCTGCCGTTCTGGAACCGCTGGCGCGCCTCGCTGATCGGCGAGGAGACCATCAGCAAATTCCTGGGCAGTATCAACACCATCAACGACTGGCCTGACGCGGTCATCAAGATCATCGGCGAAGAGCAGGCCAAGCTGCAGGCCATCATGGCCAGCGGTACCCAGGGCGAGCGGATCACCGCCCTGCGGCGCCTGTCCTACCTGTGCCACATGGGCCAGTGGGGCTGCCTGGGGCTGACCGTTCAGAAGCGCTATTGCTACCGCCTCTCGCGCGACTATTACATCGCCGCCGAACAGCAGGCCCACGGCGCGTCCTACCGGCGCGTTGGCGTGCCGTGGAAGGGCGCGACCTGCTGGGGCAACCTGCATCTGCCCAAAAGCGGCAGCGGGCCGTTCCCGCTGGTAGTGATCATTCACGGCATGGACGACACCAAGGAAGAGCACCTGACGACCGAAAACGCGCTGCAGGAACGGGGCTATGCCGTGTTCTGCTTCGACGGTCCGGGCCAGGGCGAGGCCCTGTTCTGCGACGAGATCGTGTGGCCAGAGGACTTCAACGACTTCACCAGCGCCGCCATCGACGTGCTGTGCGCGCAGCATGACTGCGACAGCCAGCGGGTGGGCGTGATCGGCATCAGCTGGGGCGGCACCTGGGCCATCAAGCTGGCCGCCAGCGACAAGCGCATCAAGGGTGTGCTCGATCTGGGCGGGCCAATCAACGCGAGCACCTTCATGAAGATTCCCTTCTTCCTGAAGAGTAAATCGTTCCAGGTGCTGGGCCCCGTGGCCAGCCAGCACGTGGAGAACAACACCGCGTTCGCCATCGACAGCATCGACCTGCTCAGGGAAGTGAGCTGCCCGGTACGCATCGTCCATGGCGACAAGGACCCGCTGGTCAAGACCAGCGACAAGCAGTGGCTGCTCGACCGGCTCGATGAACTGCATCCGGGCGTGCGCCATTCCCTGCTGGTGCATCCCACGGGCGACCATTGCTGCACCGGCCAGGCGGCGCAAGTGCGGGCCGACACGGCAGCGTTCTTCGACGAAGCGCTGGCCGCGCGCGAAGTCGAACCGGCGGGAGCCTGACCATGCGGATGCGTGTCGCTTTGGGATGCCTGGCCTGGACGCTGTGCGGCACGGTCCAGGCGCAAACGCAGGTGCCGGGATGCGCTGGCGTGGATGGGCCAGCGCCGCCGCTGGTGCTCAATGGCGCGGGCGTGAGCAGCAAGGCGTTCGTCGACCTGTATGCGGCCGAACTGCATCTGCCGGCCAAACAAACGGACGCCGCATCCATTCTGGCCTCCGCTGGCGACAAGTCGCTGGTCATGCGCATCCGGTTTTTTGGCCTGAGCGGCGCGCTGATTGCCGAGCGGCTGCGCGCAGGCCTGCGCGCCAACACCAGCGCCGACGAATTTCGCCAGGCGCAGCCGCATATTGCCGCCATCGATGCCATGCTGGGCAGCGGCACGCCGCTCGCCCGTGGCGACGTTCTGCGTTTTGACTGGCGTGCCGGCGGCGTGCACTTCACCGTCAATGGCGTGGTGCGCGGGTGTATCGAAGATGACGTATTTCCCGCACAGTTACTGCGGGTGTGGCTGGGATCGGCGCCCGTCAACCCTGCGTTGAAGCAGCGCTTGCTGGGCATTCCCGATTGACCACGCCAGGCGCACCGTTGTTGGCCGATACCAGATGCGCGTCGATCAGCGGCGCGACGGTGGCGGCAAGCCGATTGGCCAGATCATGGCCGCCGCCAGCGATGACGTGCAGACTGCTTTCAGGAAGCAAGCCGTGCAGGCGGACGCCGACCGCCACCGGACTGATCGTATCGGCGTCGCCCCACAGCAGCAAGGTGGGCGCACGCAGCGTTTTGATGGCGTCGCTGAGGTCGCTCCGATAATCGGTCAGCCAGCGCGGCACAGTCGGGTTGGCCGCAAGGAAGGCGCTGCGCCAATCCTCCGCACGCAGGTCGGCCATGTCGACACCGCCGGACGTGACGGCCAGCACCAGATGGCTGACCAGATCCGGCCGCTTCAGGGCCGCCAGGACGGCGACGACGCCGCCCATCGACTGGGCGATCAGGGCGCAGGGACGGTCGATCTGATCGAGCACCAGCGCGACCAGCCCGTCCATTCCTTCGATACCGGGATCGGCCGGCGCCACGCCAAAACCGGGCCAGCCCAGCAGGCAGCGCGATGCCGGATGCGCCAGCAAATCGGACGCCGGCTGCCAGAAGGCAGGATTGCCGCCGGCGCCGGGAAGGAAAATCAGTTTTTTTGGTGTGGACATGGTGGCCTTTGTTGCAGATGCCGGCGAGTGGACCGCATGATGGCTACCACCATACCTCCCGGAACCAGTCGCGCCGTATGCCGATCAGCACTGAGGGCAAGAGCGTGAGCGTGGCTGTGATAACGATGTAAGCCCAGGTAAGCCAGGTGGAGACGCCGAGGAGCGCGTGCAGGACTGGCGCGTGGGGCAGCGGGCCATCGAGCGCGATGATCGAGAGGGGGCCGGCGAAGGCAATCGCCACGCTGAAACATGAGGCGAAAAAACGTCCCCAGGCAACGCGGCGGTAAAGGCCGACAATGCCGGCGCAGAGAAATAGCAATAACATCAGTTCCACGTAAAAGCTGGATTTGTCATCGAGATAGCGCTGCACCGAGCGCACGGCGGCGTACAGGAAGACGGCGATCAGCAGATAGTGAGCGAGGCGGGCGAAACGGGGCATGGCGACGATTCAGTGAGGCGTTACGGTAATAAACGATGTCGGCGGGCGCAGCGTCACCGTGCTTCCGGTGGTCTGGAAAATTCGCGGCTCACCGGCGAGTAATACGCCAGCGCCAACACCGCTCCCCACAGCATGGCGCATACTTCCAACAATACATTATCGAGCCACGACGACACTGTCGCTCCCATAAAGGGCGTGAGGGCCAGTCCAGCGAGCGTCACGTATAACGAGAAGCTGCGGCCCCAGGCCTTGAGCATGAACATGCCGACCAGTCCTGCGAGATATGCGGTGGAAAGAGGGACGAATATCGTAAAGGCGAGCGGCAGATTGGAAATGAACCAGCTCTCCGGGTCGCTGTCAGCTACCGCCGCTAGCGCGGGAGGCACAAGGTCAGCGAAAAACCAGGCGGCGACAAATTCTCCGAGCACGAAGACGATATACAGGGACAACAGGAGGCGAAAGCGAAACACGGTCATGGGCAGTTCGCAGTGCGCTCGAAATAGCGTTGATAAAATTTGGTGTAATTTGTCTCGACCTGACACGAGGTGATATCGCCGAACGTCAACGTTGCCAACTCGTCGTCCCAACGACCGGTTCCCGAAAACCACTGCATCGCGACTTCCATTGACCTGATCTCGTCGACTGAGCCGATCACGAAGTCCGGATCATCCAACGTTTCGCACTCGAGAATCATTAGCGGATACATAGCGGACAATTGCGTAATCAGCGTTTTCCAGTTGCGCAGATCAAGGCGAAGATCGAACGGCACCTGCTCTACCAACCCTTCGTGTGCAAGCAGCTCGCGTTGGAACTTGCATGTGCCGGAGCACTCGACGCCCGTAATGTCGGCGATTCTGAACACCATCAATCCATCAAGATTGAAGTCGTAGACGTATTGAAGCAGCAGCAGATCGTCCGATGATCCGAGAACAAAACCTTGAATGGCTTGATCATCAATCCCACTGCGATCGACCGAGACGAGATTGCGTTCTTTCTGATGCAGTGCGAGCTGATACATGACATGCGTCCTGTGGAATGTTTCACGCGTAAAAGTAGGCCGTTACTTTGTGAGTGTTATTGGAACAATACGGCGCACCTTAGCATTGGGTTGATGGAGAAGGCAAGCCGGTCTAGCGAGAGCTTACCGTACGGCGCTGGCTCCCATGATTTGAAAGAAGTCCACCGGATAAATCATCTCATAGCCGTAGAATCCCGAGGACTGGCTGCCCTTCCCGGCCGGCTTGTTCTTGAGCTGCTGGTAGGTACGCGTGGCCATGGTGCCCCACAGCGGCTGGGTGTCGTACCACTGCGGATGGGCGATACGCCCTGCGGCCAGCTCCTGTTTGTACAGCCTGTCCAGATACGCCAGCCCGTACACGATATGGTGGTCGTGGTCGGCGCCGCCGCTGCGTGGAACGCGCCGCATCTCGGAATAGTAGAAGGCTTGGTTGGTCTTGTCGTAACCGTGCTTGACGACATAGTTCATGCCCTGGAACAGCATATCCTTCAGCTGGTCGTGACGTACGCCCGATGCTTTGCCCACTGCGGCGAACTGCTTGTCCTGTTCGTAGAACTGGATCACGCTGCTGATCAGTGCGCCCGCCATCCACGGATTGGTGCCGGTGGCGATCGAGCCTTCGTGATTGTCCATTTTGCTCATCGTCCAGTAACCGGTGCCGTTGCGGGCATCGTTCAGGCCGATCACCGCGTTCGAGGCAACGCCTGTCGCGGGATTGAAGCCGATGTTCCACAAGGGCGTCTGCCACCACTGAACCAGATAATTGGCAAGATGGGCCGAGACGCTGCGATGGCAGTCGCTGTTGCCGGTAACGCGCACGTATTCGTTCATCACGTACAGCGGCCAGCCGAAATCGCGCTCCGCTTCGCGGTACAGCGCGGGCTTGTAGTTGCCGGCCTTGCCGGGCAGGCTGTATTCGCTGCCGGCGCTGAAGGGCAGCTTGAAGAAATGCGGCGTGACCGCCTTCCACCACCCGGCGATTTCTTCCAGCACGTCGCGTGCACGCTTGTCGCCAGTGAGCAAGTACAGATCGCTCAGGCCGCTGACGTGGGCATGCCCCCAGTGCAGGCTGCGGCCGTCCGTGTCCGCAGTATCGTGCATTTCGGAATTGAGCTCGCCGGCCGGTTGCTGCCGGCCGCCCATATGGCCGTTCCAATAGCCTGAACGCGGGCCGTGATGCACGCCGATGTCCATGAAATTGCGGGTCGCGATATCGGCCATGCCGAACCAGCGCTGGTCGCCCGTGCGCAGGAATTGTTTGAAGAAGTTGTTCGAGCCGACATGCGTATCGTTGTAAAACCCCGGAATGCGCACGCCGTTTTCCACGCGGGTCCAACCCGGACGCCGTCGGGCGCCGAAATCATGCCAGCCATAACTGTTACCGACCTTGCCGGCTTCGGGCGGATGATTAAAACTCGGCAGGTAGATATCGCGCATCAGGCTGGCGTCGTAGCCGGTCGTGGCAGTGGACGGCGAGCCGACGTCAATCTCGCCGAAGACACGCGATTGCGCGTACCACGCGCGCTCGGCCAGCAGGTCGATGCTGTGGCGCTGGTAGCTGTCGTTCATGCTGGCCAGTACCGTGCTCGCTGCGGCGGCATCGCCGAACGCCAGGCGCAGCTGGTAGGTCTTGGCGCCGCCCTGGCGGTGGAAATACAAGGTGTTCGGACGCTTGTAGACGTCCCCGGACTGGGCCGGCATGGCCAGGTCGGCCGCTGCGCCGACCGAGCGTTCGGGGAACAAGGCGGCAGTGATCACGTTGCCGTTGATGTTGAGTTCATTCGGAAACTGCTGCCAGAAGTCCCGGACCATGAGCATCATGTGGCGTTTGCCGGTATCGACGGCGACCCAGCCGGGCGCCTTCGACCCGCTACCGACGCCGCTGTAGCCGAATTCGTAGGAATTTTTCAGTTCGCTTGTGGCATCGGTCCTTGCGGTGAACTTGCCGGCTTGCGAAAGATAGTGTTCGCCACGCACCGTGCCCGCATAGACGCTGCCATTGTCGCCGCCGAAACGGTAGCCGGCGGCGCTGTCAGAGCGGTAGTTCCAGCGCATGCGCAGCGCTTTCGCCGCGATCGCCAGGGCCGGTGCGCGCAGCTCGACGTTCGGTTCGAGGCGGTCGTCGATGACCGTGGTTTCGATGTCGACCTTGTCGGATCCGCGGCTGGCGTAATAGCGCACCAGGTATTTCATCAGGACCGTGCCGCTGGCGTCCGTCAGCGATCCCTGGGCCTTCAGCACCACGCGCACCGGACCGATTTCCTCGACGCTGACAACGGCATCGCGCGCACCGGACGCCGTGTAGTCACGGTTATCGAAGGCATTGAGCATGACCAGGTCGCCGCCATCGATGACGTGTTCATCGCTGTCGAAGCGGCCGTTGCCATCCGCGTCGCGCCACAGGGCGCCGATCATTCCCTGCCTGTTGAGCACGAACTTCAGCGGGCCGGTGTCCACCGTGAGGTCGGCGCCCGCGGCGCCGGTAACGGACAGCGGACGCGCCAGCGGCTTGCGACTCACGCCCGGGCCATAGGCGACGCGAAAGCTGGTGGCATTGCCGACGTCGGCGACCACGTTCAACAAGGCGACCTTGACCGAGCCGTCCGGCCAGGTGGCGAGCGCGTCGAACTGGGCATCAACTTCCCTGCTGCCATCGCCAGTGTCCAGGCGCAGGTTGGCGACCGATTTCAAGGTACCGATGGGAAAGGGAATGCCGGTACGCAGCGGTACCGACGATGCCGCCGGTCCGGCGTTCAAGGTCAGCGGAAGATAGCGGTCGGCGGCGCCGGGAAAGGGCCCCGCAGCAACAGCAGACTGGGGAGCACAGGCCAGCATCAGCACAGCGGCAATGGCGGCGGATTGGGTCGACAGCGCATGGACGCGTTGGCGGAGTGATCGGTATGGCATTCGGGACCTCCTGAAATACTGTTCCTTGAGGAACAAGCGGCGAAAATCGGGGCCCGAGATGATATGGATCAGCATCATTGTGGGCACACAGGCAGCGATCATTGTATTTACGAGTATACAAAATAGCAATTTTTTATTGGTAATGTGAGTCCCGGCATACCGCCTGACTTCGGGATCGCAGTGCAGTGCCGTGCCGGCGAATCCATCCCTCGCTTGGGGGACATCGCGATGTGCGATCGCCGGGCTGGTGTAAGCATCGTTGATACCTGCCGGCTGCTTGCTGTACATGAAGTTGACAGACGGGGCGCGGCTGCTGGCATGAATGTCTTAAAAATCAGGTACTTGAGAGAGTTGGGCGAGTGGCATGGCGCTTGCATATAGATGAGTACGGCAAACTTATCAGCAGGCGAGGACACAATGACAGCAGCAGCGTACGAGAAATTCAGGACCGAAGGCTATGCGCTGGCGGGCCACGCGAACGATCTGCAGCGGCGCGTCAGGCTGTATCAGCGCGTCTACCAGGATTCCGGCAAGCGCTTGATGTTCGCCTTGATCGCGGCGCACGGCACCTTGTGGGCGTCAGGCTATTTCAAGCTGGGAATGCTGGGCGCGCGCATCGCCTCGCTGCCGTGGCTGTGCATGCCCGGCATGCGCGCTCAGAAGCTTGCGGCGGTTGCCGCGTTTGTGGACCGCTTTCGCAGCATCAACCGCCAGGTCTGCGCCGAATCGTATGCCATTTTCTACTACACCAGACAGCATGGCGGCAGCGCCTTCATCCGCTCGGTGATCGGTGAGCGTTTCACCGATTTGCTGGTCGACTGCCATGCGTCCTGCGAGGCCGGTACCGAGTATCCGCGTAACAAGCGCGAACAGTTGTTCCACGCCCTGATCGAGTGGGAGCAGGACCATATTGTCGTACCCGGCGTGGAGGAAGCCTTCGCCAGCTTCGACTGGCCGCTGATTGCCTGGCTGGCCAGGCGTCCGGTGATCCGGTTTGCCTATTTCGGCAAACATGACCGCCTGCGCTTCAATGATTTCGCCCGCAAGGAAGAACGCCTGGCCGCAGGTGTGCAAGCCTGCCGGCTTGCGGAAGAGCTGGGGTTGCAAGCGGTCGAAGACGCGCTGGGTACGCCGGATTCCACGGCAATGCAGGCAACGGGCAACTTGGGGAAATTGGGCAGCTTGTGGGATGGGTGGGCCAAGTCCGTGCTGTGAGGAAGCAGCACCAATGGTCGCGCGGCTGGCTTGAGTAATTGCGCAATTACTGTCGGCGCACTGCCAGCGTCGGCAGCTTACTTAGCTCTATCGTAAGCGGGATATTTACCCCACCTTCCATTCCTGATCGCAGGCAAACAAACTGGCGGCTAACTGCGCCACCAGCTAGCCTATTGGGCTTGGCTCAAGCTCGTCACCGCACCGGGCGGCCTGCCCTCGTACGCGTCGGTTCGGCGCTTCTTCCGCGCCGAAGGACTGTGGCGCGAACGCGAACCGCTATCTCTGCAAACGCTACACAGCCGCCGACATCGCTGCCGGCCACACCAGCCGTTGGCAGATCGAGACCAGCTATCGCGAGCTGAAGCAGACAATGATGGGTATGGGCGCTGACCGTCCAGCGGGCCCGTCCTTAGGCCCCTCAGAGAGCGAAGGGGCAGATGGGGCGAAACGATGTTCGGGACCATTTCACGTTCGTCAAAGGCCTCAAATGTCCGTTTGCCGCCCCTGCGCTGGCAGAGCGAAATCAGTCGTAGTAAGCAGGCGCACGCCGCAGCGTCGCGTTTTGTTCAAAATCGTGCTGTATCCACAGCTTGGCCTGATTCGCCTTGAGGAAGCGCGCCATGTGCGCCATCGTCCGGCGCGACGCGGGTTTGTCGAAGTTAAAAGTCGGCACGGTGCGGCTGTGCCAATGGCTCTCGTAGACCGTCATATCGCCGGACAGCAGCACCTTGCCCGTGTTTGGCAGCTGCAGGAACAATACCTGGTGGCCCGGCGTGTGGCCCGGCGCGCGTTTAATCAGTACGCTCCCATCACCGAACACATCGTGGTCGCCATTGAGCTTGGTCACAGGGTTGCGCGCCAGCGTCGGATAGGCCGATGGATCATTGCCGAAACTGGCGGCGCGCGGGCCGAATGCGGCTGCGTATTCTTCCTTCTGCATCAGCAGGGTTGAATGGGGGAACAAGCTCACATTGCCGATATGGTCACCATGCATATGCGACAGCCCCAGGTAGCGGACACTGTCCGGCGCCACGCCGATCTCCTTGAATTGCGCCGCGACGCTCTTCTTCATGCTCATATGGAAACCGGGCGCGGCCTGCACGCCTTCCGGCTTGGCGGCCAGCTCATCGCCCAGGCCCGTGTCCCAGACCAAGGTACCTTTCGGATGGACCACCAGGTAGCAGGCGTCGGCCAGGGTCTTGCTTTTGCCCTTGCCAGCCACCGGGTCAATGGCAGCCAGGTCGGCCACGGCCAGCGTGCCGCAATCGAGCACATACAAGCGCAACGGCGTGTTCGCCGCCGCAGCGGCAATCGGAAGGAAAAACGCTGTCAAGGCAAACAGGCGGAAGCACAGTCTCATAATTCTCCTTTGTAATTTTGACAAGGATAATACAGAACTGGCACGCCGTTGTGAACATAATGTGCCCACTCCCATTATGTGGAGGGCCGCGCCAGAGCAGGCGGTGCTCGGGGTTGCGGCCACATAATGGGAGTGGGCACATTAGATGCTGGTTCGATTCTCCTTGCATTGTTGCGACTCCTTCTGTTGTTGGTGCCGCCAGTTTGTTTACCTGCGATCAGGAATGGAAGGTGGGGTAAATATTCCGCTTACGCTCTATCGTTTTCACTTTCGCTATCCCTAACGCTGCGAAGAAGCATTTGCACCTTTTCCACCTTGGCGAAGCCTTCCTTGCGCGCGGCCACCGCGTGAAACGTCCAAAGCTGATCCTCGAGATCATCCAGCCTTTCCAGCATTGTTTCGTAAGTGTTTTTTGAAAGCAGGTAAGCGGTAAGGCGATCGTCTGTAAGCAGCCAGCGGCCCCACCTTCCGTAAGCGCTTAGGCCTGTGTAGAGTTTGCGAACGGTAGCAGCGAGTCGATCCTGCTGTTCGGGCAGGTTGGAAGTTTTTCAAGTGTGTCGGCTAGCCAGCGCGCAGGATCGAGTCCATTCAGTTTGGCGGTCGCGAACAGGCTTTGGATGGCAGCGGCGCGGCGCCGGCCCGTTCCGACCCGGCAAACAGCCAGTTCTTCTTGCCGATAGCGATCGGCCGTATCGCGTTCTCGACCGGGTTGTTATCGATGGGCAGGCTGCCCGAACTGGCGTAGCGCTGCAGCGCTGGCCAGCGTTTGAGGGCATGTTCAATGGCCTTGGCAGTGCCGCTGCCGGCGGCGACGCTGCGCTGCGTAGTCAGTAACCAGGTATGCATCTCGGCCAAGGCCGGGATGGCATGCTGCTCGCGCAAGGCGAGGCGCTGCGACGACGTCATGCCTTTTGTCTGCTGCTCGATGGCGTACAGCTGGGCGATACGGCGCAACGCTTCCTCAGCCACCGGACTGCCGCTGGCGGCGTGCACGTCGAAGAACTTGCGGCGGATGTGGGCCAGGCATGCGAGTTCGGTCGGACCCGTGGCAAACATTGCCTTGTAGCCGGCGTAGTCGTCGACCATCAGGTGACCGCGCCAGTCCTGCAGGAAGGCGCGCGCATGCGCGCCAGCACGACTCGTCCGGTAGTCAAACACGACCACTGACGGCCCGTCGTCGAGCGCGTTCGAACGGTAGGCCCACAGATAGGCGTGCTTGGTCTTGCCGCTGCCGGGATCAAGCTGGCGTACTGGTGTTTCGTCAGCATGCAGGCAACTTCGCTCCCTGAGCAGTTCGGCCAGCCGGTCGGCCAGCGGCTGCAGGGCCACGCCGATGCGGCCGATCCATTCGCCCAGCGTAGAGCGTGCCAGCGGCACGCCCTGGCGCGCGGCGATCTGTTCGATCCGGTATAGCGGCAGATGGTCCAAGTACTTGCAGACGGCGATCCACGCCAGCAGACCGACTGCAGCCAGGCCGCCGTCGATGACGGCCGACGGGATTGGCGCTGCCGTCACCGTTTCGCAAGGCCTGCAGGCGTACTGCGGCCTGATATGGCGATGCACGAAGAAGCGCGCCGGTTCCACGTCCAGCTGTTCGCTGACGTCCTCGCCGATCTTGACCAGGCCTGCGCCGCATTGCCCGCACTGGCACGATTCCGGCTCATGGCGGTGCTCGATGCGCGGCAGTTCCGGCGGCAGTGGCTGACGGCCGGCACGCTTGCGCGCTTGCTTGGTCGGCGCCTGACTGTGGAGTTCCTCGTCGATGGCGGCGAGGTCCATATCGACTGCCTCGTCAAATAGCATGCGCTGTTCGCCGACCAGCGCTTCGCTGGCCTTGCCGAAGCGGACCCGTTTGTAATAGGCCAGCTCGAACGTCAGCGCCTTGATCTTAAAGTCGTTCTCGGCCAGCTTCGTCCGCTGCTGTTCGAACAAGGCCCGCACCTGCGCCAGCATAGCTGGGTCGATGTTAGTGAGGGCAAGTTCGTTAAGCAGATCCATGGCTCGGTAGTTTACCGAGCATGGATAATGGTTACAAGCGAAACAGTTTACGTCCTCACAGGCGCCACTGCACCGGCGCTGTGGCCGACAAGCGCTGCCAGTCCACACCGGCCACCAACCACTGCCATTGCTCGGCACTCATCTGCCAACTTGCCTCGTCTGCCTGCGGCCAGACGAACTGGCCACGGTGCAGCCGGCGCAAGCACATCCAGACGCCGGTGCCGTCCCAGCACACCAGCTTCATGCGCGTCCGGCGGCGATTGGCAAACACGTAGGCCGTGCCGTCGCACGGCGCTCGCCCTAACGCCTGCTGCACGTGCAGGGAGAGTCCGTCGATGCCCGTGCGCATGTCCACCGCCGCCGTCGCCAGCCAGATCGTATCGGCCGACAGCTGCATCACAACGCACGCATCAATTCCGCCAGCCAACTGGCCCGCATATCGGTCGGCAAGCTCAAGGTCCAACCGTGCTCGTTGCGCAAGCTGATCGCAACCGCCACCGGACCCGCCTGTGCCACCCGCACCGGGAGCAGTGTAGGCATCGCTTCCCGCTTGGTCAAACGCCGTACCCAGTAGCCAACCTGGCGTACCGGAAAGCCTTGCTCGATTGCGTAGGCCCGCTGCGAAAGGCCGCTGGCCTGCCACTGCGCGACGCGCTCTTCCCATACCTTCTCACGTTCCGAATTTGACACTATCACCTCCTGAAAGAATGAGCGGATAGTTTGGCTTGGGCGATCAGGAATTCATAGGTGGAGGGGCCGGACGCTTACATTCATAGGTGGAGGGGCCGGACGCTTACCGCTTACGATCGTCTGTGGTGAAAGGGCCCCGCCTGAAGGAACCGCCGATGAGCATAAAAAAACGGCACCGGGATTGCTCCTCGGTGCCGTTTTCGTGTGCGTCTAAGCTAGATTACGCTTCGTCGCTGTGCTGTGCCGCCGTGTTGTCTTCCATGGCTTGCAGTTCGGTAGCCATGTTGGCCTTCTCAGCATCGAGCAGCGCCTTGCGCTCTTCCACTTCCCACGCCTCTTTCTCTTTCTTGGCGCGGTGGAATGCCAGACCGGTACCGCCAGGAATCAGGCGGCCGACGATGACGTTCTCTTTCAGGCCGCGCAGCGAATCGCGCTTGCCCATGATCGCCGCTTCGGTCAGCACGCGGGTGGTTTCCTGGAACGATGCGGCCGAGATAAACGAATCGGTCGACAGCGATGCCTTGGTAATACCCAGCAGTACGTTTTCGTACGTCGCAGGGATCTTGCCAGCAGCAATCACGCGATCGTTTTCGTCCAGCAGCTCCGAACGCTCGACCTGTTCGCCGACGATGTAGTTCGCATCGCCCGCTTCCACGATCTGCACGCGGCGCAGCATCTGGCGCACGATCACTTCGATGTGCTTGTCGTTAATCTTCACGCCCTGCAGACGGTACACGTCCTGCACTTCGTCAACGATGTAACGCGCCAGCGCTTCGATACCCAGCAGACGCAGGATGTCTTGCGGATCGGCCGGGCCGTCCACGATCATCTCGCCCTTGTTCACTACCTGGCCGTCGTGTACCAGCACTTGCTTGTCCTTGGTGATCAGGAACTCGTGCTTGTTGCCGTCCATGTCCGTGATTTCCAGACGCTGCTTGCCTTTGGTTTCTTTACCAAACGCAACCGTACCCGTGACTTCCGCCAGCATGCCGGCGTCTTTCGGCGAACGCGCTTCGAACAGCTCGGCAACCCGTGGCAGACCACCGGTAATGTCGCGCGTTTTTTGCGATTCCGTCGGAATACGTGCCAGCACTTCGCCGACCGATACCGATTGACCGTCCTTGACCATGATCAGCGCGCCGACCTGGAAGCCGATCGCCACCGAGTGTTCGGTACCGGCAATCTTGACTTCTTCGTTGACGTCGTTGAGCAGCTTGACTTGCGGACGCAGCGTTTTGGTCAGCGAACCGCGACGCTTCGCATCGATCGCCACCAGGGTTGCCAGACCGGTCACATCATCGACCTGACGGGCGACGGTGACGCCTTCTTCGACGTTCTCGAAGCGCACGGTACCGGCGTACTCGGTAATGATCGGACGGGTCAGCGGATCCCAGGTTGCCAGGGCCGTACCGGCCTTGATGACCATGCCATCCTTGACGATCAGGGTCGCGCCGTACGGCACTTTATGACGCTCGCGCTCACGGCCGTGGTCGTCCGTGATCAGCACTTCGCCGGAACGGGAAATGACGATCTGGGCGCCCTTGCCATTGGTAACGTAACGCATGGTCGCGGTGAAACGGATGGTACCGTTCGACTTCGCTTCCACCGACGAGGCCACCGCCGCACGCGATGCCGCACCACCGATGTGGAACGTACGCATGGTCAGCTGGGTACCCGGCTCACCAATCGACTGCGCAGCGACAACACCAACCGCTTCGCCGGCGTTGACCAGCATGCCGCGGCCCAGGTCGCGGCCATAGCACTTGGCGCACAGGCCGAAGCGCGTGTCGCAAGTAAGTGGCGTGCGAACCTTGACTTCGTCGATCGACAGGCGTTCGATTTCTTCGACCATGTCTTCGTCGAGCAGGGTGCCGGCTTCGTACAGCGTTTCCTGGGTTTCAGGATTGACGACGTCATGCACGTTGACACGGCCGAGGATACGGTCGCGCAGCGGCTCGATCACTTCACCGCCTTCGACCATCGCCTTCATCAGCGCGCCGTTGGTGGTGCCGCAATCGTCCTCGATCACAACCAGATCCTGGGTCACGTCGACCAGACGGCGGGTCAGGTAACCCGAGTTCGCCGTTTTCAGTGCCGTATCGGCCAGACCTTTACGAGCGCCGTGGGTCGAAATGAAGTACTGCAACACGTTCAGACCTTCGCGGAAGTTCGCGGTAATCGGCGTTTCGATAATCGAACCATCCGGCTTGGCCATCAGGCCTCGCATACCAGCCAACTGGCGAATCTGGGCTGCCGAACCGCGCGCGCCCGAGTCGGCCATCATGTAAATCGCGTTGAACGATTCCTGGGTCGACTTGGTGCCGTCGCGCTTGACGACGTCTTCCACTTTGAGCTGGTCCATCATCGCCTTGCCGACTTCGTCCGAGGTCTTGCCCCAGATGTCGACGACCTTGTTGTAACGCTCGCCCGCGGTGACCAGACCGGAAGCGTACTGCTGCTCGATCTGCTTGACTTCCTGCTCTGCGGCGGAAATCAGGGTCACTTTTTGTGGTGGTACCAGCATGTCGTCGACGCAGATCGAGATACCGGCGCGCGTCGCGAGACGGAAACCGGACTGCATCAGCTTGTCGGCGAACACGACGGTGGCACGCAGGCCGCACTTGCGGAACGACGTGTTGATCAGCTTCGAAATCTCTTTCTTCTTCAGGGCGCGGTTCAGTACGGAGAACGGCAAGCCCTTCGGCAGGATTTCGGACAGGATCGCGCGGCCGACCGTGGTTTCGTAGCGCGTGACGGTGCGCACGAATTCGCCGGTCTCGGCATCCTTCGGGTTCTCGACGATACGCACGGTGATGCGGGTCGTCAGTTCGACTTCCTTGTTGTCGTAGGCGCGGATCACTTCCGAGACGTCGGTAAACAGCATACCTTCGTTCTTGGCGTTGATCGCTTCACGCGTCGCGTAGTACAGACCCAGCACGATATCCTGGGACGGCACGATCGACGGTTCGCCGTTCGACGGGAACAGGATGTTGTTCGACGCCAGCATCAGCGTACGCGCTTCCATCTGCGCTTCGATCGACAACGGGACATGGACCGCCATCTGGTCACCGTCGAAGTCGGCGTTGAACGCCGCGCAGACGAGTGGGTGCAGCTGGATGGCCTTGCCTTCAATCAGGACCGGCTCGAACGCCTGGATACCCAGACGGTGCAGCGTAGGCGCACGGTTGAGCATGACCGGGTGTTCGCGGATCACGTCTTCCAGGATGTCCCACACGACCGGCTCTTGAATCTCGACCAGCTTTTTGGCGGCCTTGATCGTCGTTGCCAGACCCATCAGTTCGAGCTTGTTGAAAATGAATGGCTTGAACAGTTCCAAGGCCATCAGTTTCGGCAAGCCGCACTGGTGCAGTTTGAGCTGAGGACCGACCACGATGACCGAACGGCCCGAATAGTCGACGCGCTTACCCAGCAAGTTCTGACGGAAACGGCCGCCTTTACCCTTGATCATTTCAGCCAGCGACTTCAGCGGACGCTTGTTGGCGCCGGTCATCGCTTTACCGCGACGGCCGTTATCCAGCAGCGAATCGACCGCTTCTTGCAGCATGCGCTTTTCGTTACGCGTAATGATTTCCGGAGCGCGCAATTCCATCAGGCGCTTCAGGCGGTTATTACGGTTGATAACGCGGCGATACAGGTCGTTCAGGTCGGAGGTCGCAAAGCGGCCGCCGTCCAGCGGTACCAGCGGACGCAGTTCCGGCGGCAGCACTGGCAGCACTTCCATGATCATCCAGTCCGGCTTGATGCCCGAACGCTGGAATGCCTCGAGCACTTTGAGGCGCTTGGCGTATTTCTTGATCTTCGCTTCGGACTTCGATTCCTTCAGTTCCACGCGCAGGGCTTCGGCATCGCGGTGGATGTCGATCGAGCGCAGCAGTTCACGGATACCTTCGGCGCCCATGAAGGCGGTGAAGTCGTCGCCGTACTCTTCGTACTTGGCGGCGTAGTCGTCTTCCGACATGATCTGGCACTTCTTCAGCGGGGTCATGCCTGGATCGGTCACGACGTATGCTTCGAAGTACAGAACGCGTTCGATGTCCCGCAGCGTCATGTCCAGGACCATGCCCAGACGCGACGGCAGCGACTTCAGGAACCAGATGTGCGCGGTTGGCGAAGCGAGCTCGATGTGGCCCATGCGCTCACGGCGCACCTTGGCCAGCGTGACTTCGACGCCGCACTTTTCGCAGATCACGCCGCGGTGTTTCAGGCGCTTGTACTTGCCGCACAGGCACTCGTAGTCCTTGATAGGACCAAAAATCTTGGCGCAGAACAGACCATCGCGTTCTGGCTTGAAGGTACGGTAGTTGATGGTTTCCGGCTTTTTTACTTCGCCGTAGGACCACGAACGGATTTTTTCAGGCGACGCCAGACCAATCTTGATCGCGTCGAACGTTTCGTTTTGCTGAACTTGCTTGAATAGATCGAGCAGTGCTTTCATGTATCACTCCAGGTGATGGAACTTCTATTACATCCACCAATGCGTTACGCCGTCGCCCCCGCGAAGGCGGGGGTCCATAGCACGGCAGATCAGAGGTGCTATGGGTTCCCGCCTGCGCGGGAACGACGAGGTGGCGGTATTAATTACGCTCGAGGTCAATATCGATACCCAGCGAACGAATCTCTTTCACCAGCACGTTGAACGATTCCGGCATACCCGCGTCGATCACATGGTCGCCTTTGACCAGGTTTTCGTACACTTTGGTACGGCCGTTCACGTCATCCGACTTGACGGTCAGCATTTCTTGCAGCACATACGATGCGCCGTACGCTTCCAGTGCCCAGACTTCCATCTCACCGAAACGCTGGCCACCGAACTGGGCTTTACCGCCCAGTGGCTGCTGCGTTACCAGCGAGTAAGGACCGGTCGAACGCGCGTGCATCTTGTCGTCGACCAAGTGGTGCAGCTTCAGTACGTGCATGTAGCCAACAGTTACCTTGCGCTCGAACGATTCGCCGGTGCGGCCGTCGTACATCGTGACCTGGTTCTTCGACGGTGTCATGCCGAGTTTGGTCGCGATATGGTCAGGATACGCCAGGTCCAGCATGCGATGGATTTCCGACTCGTGCGCACCGTCGAACACTGGCGTCGCGAAAGGCACGCCGTTCTTCAGGTTTTGCGCCAGGGTCATGATCTCGTCGTCGCTGAAGTTGTCCAGGTCTTCCGTCTTGCCGGTTTCGTTGTAGATCAGGTTCAGGAACTTGCGCATTTCCTGGACCTTGGCTTGCGCTTTCAGCATTTCGCCGATGCGCAGGCCCAGGCCCTTGGCTGCCCAACCCAAGTGGGTTTCGAGAATCTGACCGACGTTCATCCGCGACGGAACGCCCAGCGGGTTCAGCACGATGTCGGCCGGGGTACCGTCCGCCATGTACGGCATGTCTTCGACTGGCACGATACGGGAAACCACACCCTTGTTACCGTGACGGCCGGCCATCTTGTCGCCCGACTGCAGGCGGCGCTTGACGGCCAGGTAGACTTTGACCATCTTCTGCACGCCAGGTTGCAGCTCATCGCCCTGGGTCAACTTCTTGCGCTTCTCTTCGAAGGCCAGGTCGAACTGGTGACGCTTCTCGGCGATCGATTCCTTGATCGCTTCGAGGGCGGTGGCGGCATCGTCGTCAGCTGGACGGATATCGAACCAGTGGTACTTGTCGAGGTCGTCGAGGTACTCTTTGGTGATCTTCGCGCCCTTGGCCAGCTTTTTAGGGCCACCGTTGACAACTTTGTTGATCAGCATTTTTTCCAGACGCTGGAAGGCATCGCCTTCCACAATACGCATCTGGTCGTTCAGGTCGAGGCGGAAACGCTTGAGTTCATCATCGATGATCTGCTGGGCGCGCTTGTCGCGGACGATGCCTTCACGGGTAAACACTTGCACGTCGATCACGGTGCCGACCATGCCCGAAGGCACGCGCAGCGAGGTGTCTTTGACGTCCGATGCTTTCTCGCCGAAAATCGCGCGCAGCAGCTTCTCTTCCGGGGTCAGCTGGGTTTCGCCTTTTGGCGTCACTTTACCGACCAGGGTGTCGCCTGCTTGCACTTCAGCACCGATGTAGACGATGCCGGACTCATCCAGACGAGCCAGCTGGTTTTCAGCCAGGTTCGAGATGTCGCGCGTAATTTCTTCGGCGCCCAGCTTGGTATCGCGTGCAACCACCGACAACTCTTCGATGTGAATCGAGGTGTAGCGGTCGTCTTTGACGACGTTTTCCGAGATCAGGATCGAATCCTCGAAGTTCAGACCGTTCCATGGCATAAATGCCACGAGCATGTTCTGACCCAGAGCCAGTTCGCCCAGATCGGTCGACGCGCCATCGGCGATCACGTCGCGCTTGGCGACACGGTCGCCAACCTGCACGATCGGACGCTGGTTGATGTTGGTGTTCTGGTTGGAACGGGTGTACTTGATCAGGTTGTAGATGTCCACGCCGACTTCGCCCGCCAGTGCTTCGTCGTCGTTGACGCGAATCACGACACGGCCTGCATCGATGTAGTCAACCACGCCGCCACGCAGCGCTTGCACGGTGGTGCCGGAGTCGACTGCCACGGTGCGTTCGATACCAGTACCGACGAAGGCTTTTTCAGGGCGCAGGCAAGGAACGGCCTGGCGCTGCATGTTGGCACCCATCAATGCGCGGTTCGCATCATCGTGTTCGAGGAACGGAATCAGGGAAGCTGCGACCGAGACGATCTGGCCAGGCGCCACGTCCATGTACTGGATGCGCTCCGGCGAGACCAGGATCGTTTCGCCGGCTTCACGTGCGGAAACCAGTTCATCCGACAAGGTACCCTCTTTCGAGATGGTCGCATTCGCCTGGGCGATGATGTAGCGGCCTTCTTCGATCGCGGACAGATAGTCGATCTTGTCGGTGACCATGCTGTTTTCGACCTTGCGGTACGGCGTCTCGAGGAAGCCGTATTCGTTCAGGCGGGCAAACAGAGCCAGCGAGTTGATCAGACCAATGTTCGGGCCCTCTGGCGTTTCGATCGGGCACACGCGGCCGTAGTGGGTCGGGTGCACGTCGCGCACTTCGAAGCCGGCACGTTCGCGGGTCAGACCACCAGGTCCGAGCGCGGAAACGCGGCGCTTGTGGGTGATTTCCGACAGCGGGTTGGTCTGGTCCATAAACTGCGACAGCTGCGACGAACCGAAGAACTCGCGAATCGCGGCCGAAATCGGCTTCGAGTTGATCAAGTCGTGCGGCATCAGGTTGTCCGCTTCGGCCTGGCCGAGGCGTTCCTTGACGGCGCGCTCAACGCGCACCAGGCCGGCACGGAATTGATTCTCCGCCAGTTCGCCGACGCAACGTACGCGACGGTTACCCAGGTGATCGATATCGTCGACTTCGCCGCGGCCATTGCGCAGTTCCACCAGGATCTTGATCACAGCCAGGACGTCGTCGTTCGACAGGGTCATCATGCCGGTCAGTTCATCGCGGCCGATGCGGCGGTTGAACTTCATGCGGCCGACGGCCGACAGGTCGTAGCGCTCAGGGCTGTAGAACAGGCCGTTGAACAGCGCTTCGACCGAATCTTCGGTTGGCGGCTCGCCTGGACGCATCATGCGGTAGATCGCCACTTTCGCGGCCATCTGGTCGGCGGTGTCGTCGATACGCAGGGTTTGCGAGATGTAGCCACCCTGGTCGAGGTCGTTCGTGTACAGGGTCTGGATTTCGCTCACGGAAGCGTCGCGCAGGCGGCCCAGGACGTCTTCGGTCAGCTCGTCATTGGCCGACGCGATGACTTCGCCGGTGTCCGAGTCGACGATGTTCTTGGCCAGCACACGGCCGAGCAGGTAGTCTTCAGGCACGGAAATGTGCTTGATGCCGGCCGCTTCGATATCGCGCACGTGCTTGGCGTTGATACGCTTGTCTTTCAGCACCAGGGTCTTGCCGGATTTGTCCACGATGTCGAAACGCGCGACTTCGCCACGCAGGCGTTCGGCGACGAATTCCATCTCGGCGCCTTCTGAGCGCAGATTGAAATTATCGAATACGAAGAAGTTCGCCAGGATCTGTTCGTGCGACATCCCGATAGCCTTCAGCAGGATCGTCACAGGCATCTTGCGGCGGCGGTCGACGCGGAAGAACAGGATGTCCTTCGGATCGAACTCGAAGTCCAGCCACGAGCCGCGGTAAGGAATGATCCGTGCCGAGAACAACAGCTTGCCCGACGAGTGGGTCTTGCCGCGGTCGTGTTCGAAGAACACGCCAGGCGAACGGTGCAGCTGCGAGACGATCACGCGCTCGGTACCGTTGATGACGAACGAGCCGGTGGTCGTCATGAGCGGCAATTCGCCCATGTAAACTTCTTGCTCTTTCATTTCCTTAACCACAGGCTTGGTCGGCGATTCTTTATCCAGAATCACCAGACGCACCTTGGCGCGCAGCGGCGACGCGAACGTCAGGCCACGCTGTTGGCATTCCTTGACGTCGAAGGCCGGGTCACCCAGGACATACGACAGGAATTCGAGACGCGCAAAACCATTGTGCGACACGATAGGGAAAATCGAGGTGAAAGCCGACTGCAGGCCGTCGTTCTTGCGGGTCGATGGGATGGTATCCGCTTGCAAGAAATTCTCGTAGGATTCGAGCTGTGTAGCCAGAAGGAAGGGAACGTTGTGAACGTTGGCGCGCTTCGCGAATGACTTGCGAATGCGTTTCTTCTCAGTAAATGAGTAGTGCATGGACACTCCGTGAGTGACAGAAAGGATGAGAATTCAGGAATTTCCAGGGCCGGGCGCGCACTAGAAAGGCCTCAAGTCTCGAACTTTTTGCCAGGTGATAAGAAGATAATACGAATACTACTGGGTACTGCTTAAGCGTTACTTATACGACAGGGACGACAAAAGAGCCAAAGCCGCATCCTCCCCCTTTCGGGAGAGGACCGCAAGCTTTGACTCCGGCGCAGAACTGAACGCCAAATAAGGCTTTGTTGCTATTACTTGATTTCGGCTTTCGCGCCAGCTTCTTCCAGCTTTTTCTTGCCGGCTTCAGCGTCAGCTTTCGAGATCGCTTCTTTCACCGTTTTTGGTGCGCCATCGACCAGATCTTTAGCTTCTTTCAAGCCCAGGCCGGTGATTTCGCGAACTGCTTTAATGACGCCAACTTTGTTCGCGCCGAAATCAGCCAGAACCAGGTTGAATTCGGTCTGCTCTTCAACAACAGCTGCAGGACCTGCATTGTTGCCGCCGCCGCTCGATACTGCAGCTGCCGAAACGCCGAATTTTTCTTCGAATGCCTTGACCAGGTCGTTCAGGTCCATTACGGACATTTCGCCAACTGCTGCCAGGATGTCGTCTTTGCTGATTGCCATTTGAAACTCCATTTATTTTGTGGAGGACAGGGCCGCTGTGCGGCGATGTCCTCTAATACGTTGTATAGATTGGTATTGACTAAAAAAGTGCAAGGGTAATCGCGAACGATTACGCTGCTGCTGGGGCTTCTTCTGCTGCTGCAGTTTCTTCTGCAGGAGCGGCGCCTTCGCCTTTTTTCGCTGCCAGGGCAGCCAGACCACGTGCAAAAGCCGACACCGGCGTCAGCATCAGACCCAGAACCTGGGCGATGAGGACTTCACGGCTAGGGATGCTTGCCAACGAGATAACAGCTGCTTTATCCAGCTGTTTACCTGCGTAGTTACCTGCGGTAATAACCAGTTTGTCGTTGGTTTTAGCAAAGTCAGCGATGACTTTAGCTGCTGCAACGGCATCATCCGAGATCGAGTAGATCAGCGGACCGACCATCGAGTCGGCCAGGTTAGCAAACTGCGTACCTTCAACGGATTTGCGAGCCAGCGTGTTCTTCAGAACACGCAGGTACACACCCTGGGTACGCGCTTTGGCACGAAGTTGCGTCAAGTGACCAACCTGGATGCCACGATATTCGGCCACGACGATCGTTTGCGCAGTTGCTACTTTTGCGGAAACTTCGGCGACGACGGCCTTTTTGTCATTCAGATTGAGACCCACGGTCAACCTCCTAAAATGATGCGCGGCAAATGCCTTGCATCGGTTCGAACAACGGCGTCCGACGTTTAGAAGTACAACTGAGCGGATGAATTCACGCAGCGGGACTAACAAAACTTGCTCGGGTGCACCATCTGCGTTGGGTGGTCTATTAACCTCCGGCCTGCCTGCTGCCTTCAGCCCAACGGTCTTTGATTGTCTGCCCGGACTTGCGCCCGGACATCCCAAAGAGTCGCCACGGTTTGCACCGTGGACTTAATTCTTCAAAACTTAAGCTGCCAGGGAACCCTGGTCGACGCGAACGCCGGCGCCCATGGTCGACGACAGGGCTACCTTGCGCAGGTAAACACCTTTCGACGAGGCTGGCTTAGCCTTGTTCAGTGCATCGATCAGCGCAACCAGGTTGGCTTTCAGGTCAGCGTCAGCGAACGACTTACGGCCGATCGTTGCGTGGATGATACCTGCCTTGTCGGTACGGTACTGAACCTGGCCGGCTTTCGCGTTTTTCACGGCGGTAGCGACGTCAGGAGTAACAGTGCCGACTTTCGGGTTAGGCATCAGGCCGCGTGGTCCCAGGATCTGGCCCAGGGTACCAACGATACGCATGGTATCTGGCGAAGCGATGACGATATCGAAAGGCATGTTGCCGGCTTTAACCATCTCAGCCAGGTCTTCCATACCAACGATGTCGGCGCCGGCAGCTTTTGCCTGCTCGGCTTTTTCGCCGGTTGCAAATACTGCAACGCGAACGGTCTTGCCGGTGCCTGCTGGCAGAACGACGGAGCCGCGCACGACTTGATCCGACTTCTTAGGATCCACGCCCAGCTGAACCGATACGTCGATCGATTCGTTGAACTTGGCGGTGGCGAATTCTTTCACCAGAGCGACTGCATTGTCGAAGCCGTAGGACTTGTTACGGTCGACCTTGGCTTTGATTGCTTTAACGCGTTTGGACAGCTTAGCCATTACAGACCCTCCACCGTGATGCCGATCGAACGAGCGGAACCGGCGATGATGCGCACTGCGGCATCCATGTCGGCAGCGGTCAGATCCGGCTGTTTGATTTTAGCGATTTCTTCAGCTTGAGCGCGGGTCAGCTTGCCTACCTTGGTGGTATGTGGCGTTGGCGAACCTTTGGTGATGCCGGCGAACTTCTTGATCAGGTAGGTTGCTGGAGGCGTCTTCATCACGAAAGTGAAGGACTTGTCCGCGAACGCCGTGATCACGACTGGAATTGGCATACCTGGCTCTTGACCCTGGGTCTGGGCGTTGAACGCCTTGCAGAATTCCATGATGTTCAGGCCGCGCTGACCCAGTGCTGGGCCAATCGGTGGGGATGGGTTTGCTTTACCAGCTGGCACTTGCAGCTTGATAAAACCAATGATTTTCTTTGCCATGATGGCTCCTATCTTGGATTGAGTAGTAGCGCCCCGCCGGTACAATCATGGCAGGGCTCCTCTTACCGGATTTCGCTAAACCACCGCGGCGCTCCGATTAGGCGTTTTACCATCGTCGCTCCCGCGAAGGCGGGAGCCCAAGTTTCTATGCGTTACCACCGGCACAAACTTGGATCCCCGCCGAGTGCCGCCTTGGCGCGGGAACGACGTTTTATACTTTCTCGACCTGGCCGAACTCGAGTTCGACAGGCGTTGCACGACCGAAGATGGTGACCGAGACGCGCACTTTGGATTTCTCGTAATTGACTTCTTCGACGTTGCCGTTGAAGTCGGTGAACGGACCATCCTTGATACGCACTTGCTCGCCCACTTCGTACAGCACTTTCGGGCGCGGCTTCTCGATGCCTTCTTGCATCTGCTGCATGATCTTGTCGATTTCGCGCGCGGGAATCGGCGTCGGCTTGTTCGACTTACCGCCAATAAAGCCGGTGACCTTGCTGGTGTTCTTGACCAAGTGCCAGGTCTCGTCCGTCATTTCCATTTCAACCAGCACATAGCCCGGGAAGAAACGACGTTCGGTGACCGACTTCTGGCCATTCTTGACTTCAACAACTTCTTCGACCGGCACCAGGATGCGGCCGAACTGATCTTGCATACCGGCGCGCTCGACGCGCTCGGTCAGTGCACGCATGACACTTTTTTCCATGCCAGAATAAGCATGCACAACGTACCAGCGCTTGTTGCTAACTGGCACGCTCAGCGCTGCAGCAGCGTCTTGTGCCGGAGCTTCTACGCCCGGCGCCAATGCATCCGCCGCCGGAGCGTCGACCGCAGGTTCGCCGGCCGCATCATCTTGCACATTTTCGCTCATGTTATTTCCAACCCAGGATCACGTCGTACAACAAAAATTCAAGCATCTTGTCCGTGCCCCACAGGAACAGCGCCATGACGGTCACAAACGCAAACACGATACCCGTGATCTGCATAGCTTCTTTGGGAGCGGGCCAAACGACTTTCTTGGTCTCGCGCACCGACTCTTTGGCGAAATTCAAGAACTCACGACCACTGGACGAGGTCCACAAAAGCAGGACGGCAAAAACTAAACCAGCCGCGAGTGCGGAACCGCACATCCAAGCTGGTTTACTTTGGCCCTTCAGGTAGAAGAACCCGACGACCCCTGCAATCGCGGCAACCACTGCCAGCGCGACTTTAAACTTGTCGTTCGACGTGCTGACGGTTTGCACGGATTGATTAGACATACGTTTTTACTTTCGGTGCCCTGCACCAGAACGGTGGCAGGGACGGAGGGCATCGAACCCCCAACCTTCGGTTTTGGAGACCGACGCTCTGCCAATTGAGCTACGTCCCTACGTAAAACTTCAGTGGAATCAGCAATTATACCATCGTCCGGCCGCTGATGGCAAATTGCTGATTGCGGCGGAGCGCCGGACGGAGAGTCCGGGCTCGCCCTAACTAATTACTTACCAGCTACTTCGCTGAGAATCTTTGCAACAACACCTGCACCAACGGTACGGCCACCTTCGCGGATTGCGAAACGCAGGCCTTCTTCCATCGCGATCGGGTTGATCAGCTTGACGGTGATCGACACGTTATCGCCTGGCATAACCATTTCTTTGTCCGCTGGCAACTCGATCGAACCAGTCACGTCCGTGGTACGGAAGTAGAACTGTGGACGATAGTTGTTGAAGAACGGGGTGTGACGGCCGCCTTCGTCTTTCGACAGTACGTAGATCTCGCCGGTGAAGTGATTGTGCGGCTTGATCGAGTTTGGCTTCGCCAGAACCTGACCACGCTGTACGTCTTCACGCTTGGTGCCGCGCAGCAGCAGACCGACGTTGTCGCCAGCTTGACCCTGGTCCAGCAGCTTGCGGAACATTTCCACGCCGGTGCAAGTGGTCTTGACGGTGTCGGAGATGCCGACGATTTCGATTTCTTCGCCGACTTTAACAACACCGCGCTCGATACGGCCGGTCACAACGGTGCCGCGACCCGAGATCGAGAACACGTCTTCCACAGGCATCAGGAAGGCGCCGTCGATTGCGCGCTCTGGCGTTGGGATGTAGCTGTCGAGTGCGTCGGCCAGAGCCATGATCGCCACTTCGCCCATTTCGCCGGTGTTGCCTTCGAGGGCCATACGTGCCGAACCCTTGATGATTGGCAGGTCGTCGCCTGGGAACTCGTATTTCGACAAGAGCTCACGCACTTCCATTTCAACCAGTTCCAGCAGTTCTGCGTCGTCGACCAGGTCGCACTTGTTCAGGAACACGATGATGTAAGGAACGCCAACCTGGCGTGCCAGCAGGATGTGCTCGCGGGTCTGTGGCATTGGGCCGTCAGCTGCGGAGCAAACCAGGATCGCGCCGTCCATCTGTGCCGCGCCGGTGATCATGTTCTTGATGTAATCGGCGTGGCCTGGGCAGTCAACGTGAGCGTAGTGGCGGTTAGCCGTTTCGTACTCGACGTGAGCGGTGTTGATGGTGATGCCGCGCGCTTTTTCTTCTGGTGCTGCATCGATCTGGTCGTATGCTTTTGCTTCGCCGCCGAATTTCTTCGACAGAACGGTTGCGATAGCTGCCGTCAGGGTGGTCTTGCCGTGATCAACGTGTCCGATGGTACCGACGTTGACGTGCGGCTTGGTCCGTTCGAATTTACCTTTTGCCATTTTAGACTCCTAACGATTTTGAGTGTGACCAGGCACGCGCCTGACTAACTATTGAATACTGCGAATGTTACGAATGCCTGAAGCACTGAATTCTGGTGCCCTTTACGTGGATTGAACACGTGGCCTCTCCCTTACCAAGGGAGTGCTCTACCACTGAGCTAAAAGGGCGATTATGTATTACGATTTTGCGATCTTGCTGCCACCGATCGCGCATTGCATGAAGCACTGGAGCGGGTGAAGGGAATCGAACCCTCGTCGTAAGCTTGGAAGGCTTCTGCTCTACCATTGAGCTACACCCGCGAGTTACTACTTCACCGACTACAACATCTTCTGCAACAACTTGGTGGAGGGGGCTGGATTCGAACCAGCGTACTCATAGAGAACAGATTTACAGTCTGTCGCCTTTAACCACTCGGCCACCCCTCCGCGAGGAACCGCAGAGTATGAAGCAAGATCAATCTACTGTCAATTATATTTGCAGGGTGCTTTCTGCTATCTCATTGACGTCTTGCTTCGGGGCGTGATTGTAACGGGAAGAAGTCGGGATGTGCAAGGGCTGGACGAAAAAATGTGAAATCTTTTTTTGGATGCTACTTTTGAGTAAGGACGTTAGCCTGTAAACCGTCATTCCCGCGCAGGCGGGAATCCAAGTTCGGGCTGGAGCCGTTAGCTGAGCGAGCAACTTGGATTCCCGCCTGCGCGGGAATGACGGGGCTACCTCTGACTCAGGGCGCCAGCGCCAGCAGCACCTGCCCTTTCAGGGCCTTGATCAGCGAGGTTTCATCGGGCGGCACGCCCTCCGGCGCGAGCTCGGCGCGGTCGGCATAGAACAATCCCACCTGCACCTTGCTCACCACCAGCGGCAACACGATGAAGCTTTTGGCGTCCGGCAGCAAGGCCCTGTGCCAGGCCGGCAGCAGGTCGCGGATCTTGGGGCTGGTGGCGTCCGCGATCATCAGGTCGGCATCGTTTTCCATGGCCAGGTGAAACAGGTCGCGCGCCGCCCCCATCGGGAAGGCAAATCCGGCCTGGCGCCGCGCATGGTCTTCGCCGAACGCCAGGCGTGCCCGGTACTGGCCGCTGCGCGCATCCTTCAGGCACACCGTGGCGAAGCGGAAACCCATGCTCTTGTACAAGGTTTCCAGCACGGCCAGGATGACATCGTTGACCTTGGCGTCGCCCGCGGCCCGCAACTGCGTCACATCCTGCACCCCGGCCAGCAGCAGCTCGCGCGCATTGTGCGGCTTGCCGCTCGGATGAGTCCCGCCCGCCGCGCCGCCGCCGGCGTCCATAGTGGCCAGCAGCAGCACATTCGGCAGCCCGCCCGTATCGAGCGTTTCCTCGTCGCGCGGCTGCGGCTCCATGTTCATGCTGCGCAGCAGCGCCGTCATCTCGGTCTGGACCGTCTCGAACAATTCCTTCATCTGGTCGGCGGTCAGGTTCAGCGCCACGCCGTAGCGCAGCTGCAGCGCCTGGAACTCCTTGCTCTCGGCCGGACTGGCCGAGCGCCCCAGCAGGCGCGAGACCTCCATCGCGAACGACGCCACCTGGCGCATCCACTCGCCGCGGTTGATCGCCACCTTCTGCGCCCCCGCCTGCAGCGCACTGAGCGAGCGGACAATGACGTCCGGAATCTTCCACTCCGCCATCACCGCCTGCGACAGGGCGTCGTAGCTCGCCCCCAGGATCATCTGCGAGGCCTGGCCCACGCTGTGGGTGCCGCCCTTGACCAGCGCGTTGATCTCGCGGTAGCGGTCGTGCTCGTGCGAAGCCACCAGCAGCGGCCCCAGGTTCTTGAACAGGGCCCCGATCGACGCTTCCTCGGCACCCTGGTAAAAGCTGTGGCGCGCCATTTCGCGCCCCACCAGGCTGGCGCACAGGGCCGCTTCGAGCTCGATCCGCACGCTGGTGGCGTGGGCGCTGTTCGACAGGGCGTCGACCAGCAGCATGGCCAGCGCCGTGGTGCGCACATTGTCGAAGCCGAGCAGCGAGATGGCGCGCGAGATCGTGGTCACGGTGGTGCCGGACTTGGTGCGGTAGGTCGGCGTGTTCGACAGGCGCAGGATGCGCTGGGTCAGGGCCACGTCCGACAGCACGTAGTAGGCCAGGTCGTGCGTGCCCTCGTCGTCGGAGGAAGCCATCTCGACCACGCGCGCCACCGAGGCGCCCAGGGCAAACATGTCTTCGTCGCCGCACACCTTGTGGATCAGGGAGGCGCGCACGCGCCGGGTATCGCCATCGGCGTAGGAGGGAGAAGCGGAAGGAGGAGAAGCGCTGGACATGGATAAGGGGCGGAGGTGGCGAAATTCAGGCGGGCGCGCCGGCTTTCCTGCGCACGCCCTTGCCGTATTTGGTCAGGATCTGCTGATGCAGGCCGGCCAGGGCCGGCAATTTCGGATTGACCGGGTCGAGCCGGCGCACATTGTCGATCAGCCCCAGCGCATCCTGGGCCAGCCGTTCGTCCCAGCCGACGTTTTCCAGGCACTTGAGCACGGCGACGGCGGCATTGAATACCACTTGCGGATTGTCCGGCAGCTTGCCGACCGCCTCGACCATCAGCTCGACCGAACCGCGGTAATCGCCCTCGTTGGCCTTGGCCGCGCCGGCCGCCACCAGGTCGACCACGGCCTGGCGGCTCTCGTGCGCCACGCTCAGGGCCAGGTCGGTGCGTCCGGCCTGCTCGAACACCGCCATCGCCTTGGCCATGACGGCGCCGTTGGCGGCGTTGCGCATCACATCGCTCATGACTTCGGCCGCGCCCTGCTCCATATTGTTTTGCAAACAATTGCGGGCAAGCTCCATCTTGACCTCGGGCGACAGCCCGCTGGTGATGCGGCAACCTTCCAGCGCCGCCGTGAGCGACTCTTCCAGGCGCGCATCGTTGCCGGTGTACTCATGCACCATGGCGGACGAAATGGCGCTGCACACGGCCGTATTCTTCTGCCCGCCCATCGACTTGTCGAGGTCGCGGATCACGGCCGCCGCCTGCACCGGATCGCCCTTCTTCACCAAGGTCTGGACCAGCTTGACGTGGTCTTCCGGGTCGCGGAAGGTCGAATACTTGGCCTTGCTCACCACTTGCTTGAGCACTTTTTCGGCGGTCTCGGTGTCGCCCGTTTCCAGCGCCACCTCGCCCAGCTTGCGCAAGCGCCGCACCGCGTGCGGCGACACCGCCACCGCATCGCTCAGGACCGCCTGCGACTGCTCCAGTTCGCCCACGGCGGCATGCGTGCGCGCCAGCCAGTCGTAGGCATCGACGAATTTCTTGTTGCTGTCGACCAGCGAGGTCAGGATCTCCTTGGCTTCGTCGAAGCGCTCGCGCATGAACAGGGTCTTGGCCAGGCCGAGCCGGGCCCAGGCGATCGCCTTGGCATCGAACAGTTGCTGGTAGATCGGCTCGGCCAGCTCCGGCTCGCCCAGGAACATGTGCAGCTCGGCGCGCAGGCGCAGGAAATCGACCGCGTAGCGCGGGTGCAGGCGCATGCCCTCGGCGCAGGCATCGATCGCCTCGCGCTGGTTGCCCGAATCCATCAGTTGATAGACCGGCATGAACACATTGCGCTTGTCGAGCGCGCGCCCGATACGCTCGAGCAGCAGGTCGGCGGTAAACGGCTTGAGGATGTAATCGGTGGGCGCCAGTTCGGCCGCGCTGACCACCTTGCTGTAATTGCCTTCCGCCGTGACCATGATGAACATGGTCGACATGGTCATCAGCTTATGGTGGCGCAAGTCTTCCAGCAATTGCTGGCCATCCTGGCCACCGTCGAGGTCGTACTCGCACAGCACCACGTCGAACGCTTTGAGGCCCAGGTGCTTGATGGCGGCGTTGGAACTGCCCGCATGGTCGATCCTGGTCAGCCCGCACAGGGTCAGCATGTTGTGGATGCTCGCGCGCATGCCCGCATGCGGCTCGACAATCAACGCGGTCAGTCCCTCAAGTTCGTTCATCTCTTGTTTTCCGATCAGCCTGTGGCGGGCAGAGTTCCGCGACGTACGTCGGCACGCTGGGTCTCAGTATATTACGGCAGAGGAACGAAATAGTTGAATTCAGCCGTGCGGAACGGCGAAGCCGATGCGGGAATGCCACACCGGCTGGGCCGCGCACGCCGCTTCAATCGTCGGCGTCGACCGGTTCAGGCGGGCTGGTCCGGATGATGTCGAGCAGCGCCGTCACCACCTCGGGGTCGAACTGGGTCCCGCTGCGCTCGGCGATGTAACTCACCACATCGGGATACGGCCACGGTTCCTTGTACGGGCGCCGGTGCAGCAGCGCATCGTACACGTCGACCACCGCCACGATGCGCGCGGCCAGCGGAATGGCGCGTCCCTGCAGGCCCTCGGGATAGCCGGCGCCGTCGAAATGCTCGTGGTGGGCACCGGCGATCTGGGCGCCGTAGGTCAGGTAGCTGACTCCGTCGACCATGCTGGCGGCGCGCTCCAGGATCGAGCGGCCGATTTCGGCATGGCTCTGCATCACGCGCCGCTCCTCGGGCGTGTGCGCGGCCGGCTTGAGCAAGACCTGGTCGGGCGTGGACACCTTGCCCACGTCATGCAGGATGCTGGCCAGGCCGATCATTTCCAGCAGTTGCGGGGTCAGGCCCGGATCGTCCACCCCATCCTGCTTCATGCGCTGCGCGATGCGCGACGATATGTCCTGCACGCGCCGCACATGGCCGCCGGTGCCATGGTCGCGGAACTCGGCCAGGTCGGCCAGCGCCACCACGGTCGCTTCCTGCGCCTTGCGCAGCTGGCCGAACATGTACAGATTGTCGAAAGCGGCCGCGATGCGCTGGCAAAACACTTCCAGCAAGTCGCGCTGGATCGGCGCCAGCGGCCACGGCGGCGTGACCGAAATGCACAGCTGGCGCTCTTCCTGGGTGTGGATGTACAACACATTGACCGGATGCTCGAACTGGCTCTGCTTTTCGCGGAACGCCTTGACAATCGCCGGCATCAAAGGATGATCGGCCGGCAGCGCTTCGCTGTCGGCCAGGGAGGTATAGCTGCCGGTGGCGGCCACCACGGTCGGTCCGCCGGTCTCGGCCGACATCACGCACAGCACGCCGTCGGCGCCGACGTCGAGGATCGCGCTGACCTGGTTGAGCACGCCCGAGGCGAATTCGCGCAGCGAATGGATCTGGTACAGATTGGTGGCGCCGGCCAGGATCTTGCCCAGGCCGATGCGGCTGCGTTCGAGCATCATCAGGCTCTCGTAGGCGCGCAGCGCCGAAATCACGGTGGTGAACAGCTTTTGCGTGGTCAGCTCGGTCTTGGCCTTGTAATCGTTGATGTCGTATTCGATGATCACGCGCTGCTCGGGCGCCTGGCCCGGCTGGCCGGTGCGCAGCACCACGCGCACGATCTGGTTGTTCAATTCCTCGCGGATGCGGCGCGCCAGGATCAGGCCGGCGTCGTCGGTTTCCATGACCACGTCGAGCAGCACCAGGGCGATGTCGGTCGTGTCGCGCAGGATGCGGTAGCCCTCGGCCCCGCTGTAGGCGGAAAACAGTTCGAGTTCGCGGCCCTTGAAGGCCACGTTGCGCAGCGCCAGCCGGGTGACGGCGTGCACGTCGACGTCGTCGTCGACGATCAGCACGCGCCACAGGCGCTGGTCGATCGCCGCGGCACTGGCGGTCGCGCCGCTCTCGTCGTCTTCGTCGAGCAGCCAGTTATCGTCCGATGCATCTGTGGGGTCGGTCATACAGGCTCCATAAGTGCCCCTGCCAACGGGGCGTCATACGTGATGCAATCAAAACAGCGCTTTCCTGCCCGACCGTAACTTTAAGCAAACAGTGCGACTGTGACATCGGTACCATCCGCTTTTTACCAATCAAATTATAAACAATGTTTTGTCTCAGGCGAGCACCGCTGCATTCATATTTTGCGGGCTGGCAACAGCACCGCTCGTCATTTGGCGCGGCATCTGCTACTCTTTGACAGCACAGGCGTCCGCCGCGGCGCTGCTTTGACAGGGAGACACCATGCAAGTTCCTTCTTCGACTGTAGCCGGTGGCGGGCCATCCGGCAAGGATATCGCGGGCCACGAGTTTCTTGCGTTCACGCTCGGCTCGGAAGAATACGGGATCGACATCCTCAAGGTACAGGAAATCCGCGGCTATGAGGCGGTGACGCGGATTGCCAACGCACCCGAATTCATCAAGGGCGTGATCAACCTGCGCGGCATCATCATTCCCGTGGTCGACATGCGCATCAAGTTCAATCTCGGCACGCCCGTGTACGACCAGTTCACCGTGGTCATCATCCTCAATATTTCCGGGCGCGTGATGGGGATGGTGGTCGACAGCGTGAGCGACGTGACTACATTGACCCCCGAGCAAGTCAAGCCGGCGCCGGAAATGGGCACCGCGTTCGGCAGCGACTACCTGATCGGGCTGGGCACGATCGACGAACGCATGCTGATTCTGGTCGATATCGACAAACTGATGTCGTCGAGCGACATGGGGCTGATTGAGTCCTTGGCGAGCTGAACGCTCGGGCAGAACGCCAAATTTAGCACTGAAACAGCGTCGCCCATTCGCACATATCGGAGATTATCTTGAATTGCTCTTCGGACCATCTGCAAAAAAACTTTGTAAGCCTTAGTTTTTAAACAGTTTTTTCTCGCACGGACCAGTGGTATATCTGTAATTGCTGTCAGTGCGATCTTTAAACGGTCGTCAGCGCCGCGTTACCGACTTCCTGGCGCTGTGGCGAGCTCAAGGGCTTGCCACAACGCCAGGAGCGCCACGTCGTCGGGCGCGCCCGTGAACGGGGCCACGGCCAGGTGACAACGCGGCTGCCTGGCGATTTTCTCCGGGCTGTCGTCGATGATGGTGATGCGATCGAGCGCGTAGCCGAACTTCTGGACCTTGCGCAAATCCTTGATGTACACATAGCTGTTGCTGCGCGTATCGATGCGCTGCACGCAGCGCTCCACCGACCAGGCAAACTGCAGCGGTACGCCGGCGAACAGCTGTTCCACCACTGCAGCGACGTACGCCGCACTGGACGAAGACCATACTGCCAGATCGAAGCGCTCGGCGGCAAAATCGATCAGTTCGCGCGCAAACGGACGCTGGTAGAGCAGGTAGGGCGCCACTTCAAAGTCACAGGGATGGGCGAGCGGCACCTCGCTCGCGTGCACGAGCGTCTCGTCAAGATCGAAAATGAGCAGGCGGCGCGGCTTATTGTCCATGCGGATCGAAGTAGGCGGCCCAGGTGATGGCCGACGGTTGCAGTTTGGCCGCAGCCCCAAACAGCGCCAGCGCCTGTCTGCGCGTGCCGGTATTGAACACCGCCACCGCCAGATTGAAGGTGGTGTGGCGATCAAGCGATCCCCGCGCCAGCGCTTCGCGCAGCACGGTTTCGGCCTCGCGGTACAGCGCGCGGTCGCACAGCAGCGCGCCGAGGCAGGTCAGTACTTGCGGATCATGCGGATGGCCGGCGCGGGCCTGCTCGAGCAGCGCCTGAGCGGCGGCAATGTTGCTGTCCCAGTGCTCCATGCGCTGCCAGGCCTGATCGACCAGCTGCCGCGCTTCGGTGATCTCATTCATGGTCAGGCGATACAAGGAGCGCTACTGCGTTTAAAAACTTGGTCTCCCGTGTGGCGCTTGCAATCACCTGACATGCGCGGATAATTCTCGAGATAGAACGCACGCAAAGCAAGGAGCCAATCATGAAGGGCGATACAGCCGACCGCGCCGCTGCGAGTAAAGATGCGCATGCCGCTGATACCTATACCGAGTGGCTCAAGGCCGAGGTGCAGGCATCGATTGACGATCCGAGCCCCGGCGTCCCGCACGACGAGGCAATGCGCCAGATTCGCGCCGCGCTCGTGCTTGCGTACGAACCGGAAGACTGACCGGCATCGCTCACCGAACGCGCGCCAGTTCCTCCAGCTCGGCGGCCCGTGCCGCGCGCGCGCTGACAGCGCATTCATGGGCGGCCAGACGCGCCGCCGTGCCGCCATCGGGATCGTCATAAAACCCGCAGTTCGCCTCGGTGTATTTCAGCCACATCCGCTGGACTTCCTGGAGCTCTTTTTTGCGCGCGCCTTGCTGGCGCGCCAGCAGCGCCCGGTACGCCACATTGAGGCGCTTATCCTCCAGCGCGTACTGCGCCGACATGCACTCCTGCATATCAACATTGCTGACCGCTTTGTTCATGCAGCGCTCGTACTGCTTTCCGAGCGCGGTACCCGGCGCGCCCTCCGGCGCGGCGGCGGTGGCGGTGGATACGGCGCCGGCGGCCAGCGCCAGCAACAACATCGTTCGTAACATGGTCATCAAAGAAACATCCTGGCAACTCCGGGCGCACCCGGGATGAAAAAAAATCCGGTTCAACCCGGATCAAGAGGACGCGCCGCGGCGGCCTGCTTGCGCCGCCCCACGCATTCGGCCTGGCTGCCGCCCACGTCGATATTCTGGTAGCGCACTTCGTACTTGCCGGCCGCCAGGCGGTCGGCCACGAACGTGTCGCGCGCCAGCACGTACACATGGCGCACGTTCGAGCGCCGTTCGAGATCGAAAATCTTGACCAGCACCGGCGAGCCGTTGCGCGTGTTGTCGAGGCTGATCTGGGTTTCCGGCCCCTGGTTGCCGATCGGAAAACCGTCCACATAGCCCGACTGCGCCGGCCACGGCTCGCCGTTGGGCGCGATCAGCGAATGCAGTTCGGTCTCGCAGTCGGCCACGCGCGCCGGCACCACCAGTTCGGTCACGCCAAGCGTGCGGATATCGGGCGGGCGCTGGCCGGCGTCGGCCACGTGCGGCTTGGCCATCGCCCAGCTGTCGACGCGCGCGTCGGCCGGCGGCCCGGCGTGCGCGGACGCCCCCGTGCGCGGCGTTCCCAGCGCCGACGCCAGTGCCACCGGCACCGGTACCGCGCGCTCCTGGTCCATGAACAAGGCGCCGGCCGCGCAACCCAAACCGAAACACAGCATCAGCCCGAACCACCAGCGCGGATCGCGCACGGCCCGGTACGGCGCCACCACCTCGACCGGCGCCGCATCCCACGCCGGCGCCGCTTCATGGCGCGGCTTGTCGCGGCCGTCCTCGGTGCGGGTACTTTCCAGCCATTCGATTTCCCATTCCTCGGCCGCGATCCACTCGTCGTGCTCCTTGCGCCGCACCGGGTCGGACAGGGTGCCGTAGGCGCTGTTGAGGATCGCCATGATGCGCGCGGCCTTCTCGTCGCCGGGATTCTTGTCGGGATGGTATTTCTGGCTCAATGCCTTGTAGGCGGCACGAATGACTTCCTGCGGCGCCAGGCGCGCCACTTTCAGGTTGTCATAATGTGTGTGGATCTTGGCCATTGTCGTCGGGTCGGGGAAGCGGGCAGTCGTCCATGATAGCCGATGTCGTCACGCCGGCAAGCCCGCCCGGCGTAACACCTTCATCGTCATTGTAGCGGCAAGGCAAGTTGCCAGATGCTCTACAGGCGGTGGCTGCGGTCGGCCCGCGCCAGCGCCTCGGGCAGGGCCACGCCGCGTCCCACCACCAGCACCTTGAACAGTTCCCCCATTTCGGCGGGGGAAACCAGTTTTTGCAGGGCCTTGGACTGCGGCAGGTAGCGCATCGGATCGGACGGGTCGTGCCGCAGCAGCAGTTCGCCAATGCCGGCGCCGAGCAGGAACGAGGCCTGGTTCATGTAGGCCAGCACGTCGAGTCCGGCATCCTGGGCGGCCAGCGCCATGGCGGTGAAGTCGACGTGGGCGGTGATGTCCTGCAACCCGGGCAGGTAAAACGGCTCGGGATGGGCGTGGTGGCGGTAGTGGCACATCAGGGTGCCGCCCATGCGCTGGTCGAGATAGAACTCGTGCGCCGGAAAACCGTAGTCGAGCAGGATGGCGGCGCCCTTGCCGGTGCCCAACATGCGCGCCAGCGACCCTATGAAACCGCAGGCCACGGGATGGACCTCGGTCAGGTAGCCGTCCGGCAGCAGGTCGGCGTCGGGAATCTGGCGCGCGATCTGGGCCGCCAGCGCGGCGTCGGGCACGCGCGGCAGCCAGGCGAACTCGCCCTCCTCCACCGTGACCGTCAGCTCGCGCCACAGCCCCGCATCCTTGCGCACCAGCGCCACCGGCATGGCGTCGAGCACTTCGTTGGCCAGCACCACGCCGTCGAACGCGGCCGGGAAGTCGTCCAGCCAGCGCACCTGCGGGAAGTCTTTCAGCGCTTCCTGCTGGCGCGCGCGCAGTTCGCCCGACAGTTCCATGATCGCGTAGCTCGCCACCGGCACGCCATCGGCCGCCAGCGCGGTCAGCACGTCGCGCGCCAGCTTGCCGGTACCGGCGCCGAACTCCAGGATCGCCGGCGCGCTTTGCGCCATGAGCGGCGCGGCCACCTGCGCCAGCGCGGCCCCGAACAGGGAACTGATTTCGGGCGCGGTGACAAAGTCGCCGGCCGCGCCCAGCTTGGCGGCGCCGCCGGTGTAGTAGCCCAGGCCTGGCGCGTACAGCGCCAGCTCCATGAAGCGGGCAAAGGAAATTGCGCCGTCGTGCCGCGCGATCTCGGCGGCAATCAGGTTTTGCAGGGCGTGGGACGCGGCCAGCGCGTCGCTATCGGGGACAGGAAGGGACATCCCGGCATTGTAGCGACAACGGCCGCGGTCAACAATTACGTCGACAATCGCGTCAGCCGGCGCCCCCGGCCCCGGACGCGTTGGGCAGCACCAGGGTGGCGCAAAAGCCGCCGCCCTCGGCGTTTTGCAGCAGCAGCTGGCCGCCATGGGCCTGGGCGATGCCGCGTGCGATGCCCAGTCCCAGCCCCATGCCGCTGCTGTTTTGCTTGCGCCCGTGTTCGAGGCGTACATACGGCTCGAACAGCTGGGCCAGGGCGTCTTCCGGCACGCCGGGACCGTGGTCGCGCACGGCGATGCGGATGCTCGAACCAACCGCGCGCACCGCGATCTGGGCCCGTTCGCCGTAGTGCAGCGCATTCTCCAAGAGGTTGCCGATGGCGCGCTTGAGCGCAAGCGGCTTGGCCGTCACCGACAGGCCGGTGGGCGCGAACGAGACTTCGTGCCCGGCCAGCTGGGCGCCGCGCACCATGCGCGCCAAAAAGGCGTCGAGCCGGATTTCGGTCGGGGTTTCGTGGATATCGCTGTCCTTGACGCACTGGAGCGCGCCCTTGACCATCATTTCCAGTTCGTCGATATCTTCGTGGAATTCGGCGCGCAAGGTGTCGTCGTCGAGCAGTTCGGCGCGCAGCTTGAGGCGCATGATGGGGGTGCGCAGGTCGTGCGAGATCGACACGAACAGGCGTTCGCGGTCGTCGATGTAGCGCCCGATGCGCTCGCGCATGGCGCCGAAGGCGCGCGCGGTGTTGACGAATTCGCGGCTGCCGGTCTCCGGCAGGGCCGGCATGCGCTCGCCGTTGCCGAACGCGGTGGCCGCTTCCGACAGCGCCGCCAGCGGGCGCGTGGTCCAGCGCACCACGGGAATCGACAGCATCACCACCGCCAGTAGCGACAGCGCGTGCAGCAGCAGGTGGTCGCGCGTAAACAGCTTGCCGCTGTCGAGAAAATAGGGACTGGGCATCAGGGTGGCCAGATACAGCCAGTGGCCCGGTTCCATTTCCACCTGCATCAGCAGCACCGGGGCCGGCTTGGCCAGCACGATCTGGCGCACCCGGCTCTCCGGCAGGGCCGACAGGCGGGTGCCGTCGTCGGCCACCACCAGGTGCTCGGGCCACACGAAAGCGACGCGCACATTGCGGTTGTTGGGCAGGTCGGCGTGCAGGGTGGACTGGACGGTGGCGAGCGCGATATCGGCCAGCGGCTGCGGCCCGATGCTCTCGGCCGGCACCGCGGCGCGGTTCAGGCTGACGAAAAAGCGGGTGCCGCCCATTTCGCCGAACTGCTGGATGATCAGGGGCCGGTAATTCGGCGGCAAACTGAGGAAAAAGCGCACCGCGCTGGCGGCACTGTGGCCGAGCTGCTGGGCGGCGTTGGCGACCTCGACCTGGGACTCGGCGCGGCGCTGGCTGGCCCAGATGTAGTTGCCGGCCAGCTGGGTCAGCATCACGCCGGCCACCATCAGCAAGGTCAGCCGTCCGAGCAGCGACTGCGGCAGGCAGCGCGCCCAGCCGCGCGGACGTTTATTCATGGCTGCTGATGACGCTGGCGGCGAAAACGTAGCCGGCGCCGCGCACGGTCTTGATCAGCCACGGCTGCTTGCCGCAATCGTTGAACCGCAGGCGCAGGCGACTGATCTGCACATCGAGGAAACGGTCGAACGGCCCGGCGTCACGCCCGCGCGTGGCTTCGCACAGCACGCTGCGGTCGAGGATTTCGCCGGCGTGATCGATGAAATACTTGAGCAGCTGGAAATCGAGCCCCGACAGCGGCACCGGCGTGCCGATGTGGTCGACCACGCTGCGCTCGACGGTGTCGATGGTAAAGCCGCCGAAACGGTGGTAGCGCGGCGGCGCCGCCGCTTCCATGCCGGTGCGGCGATGAATCGCCTTGATGCGCGCCAGCAACTCGCGCGGGCTGTGCGGCTTGGAAATATAGTCGTCGGCCCCGAGTTCCAGCCCGACCACGCGGTCGGCTTCGTCGGAACTGGCGGTGAGCATGATGATCGGCACGTTCGAGCGGCGCCGCACCGCCTGGCACAGGGCAAAGCCGTCGGTGTCGGGCAGCATGACGTCGAGAATGACCAGCGACAGGGTGTCCACGCTGCGGTTGAATTCGGTGAAGAAGGACGCGCCGTTGTGAGCCAGGGTGACCGAGTACTGGTTCTTTTCCAGGTAAGTCTTGAGCAGGGTCCTGATCTTCTGGTCATCGTCGACGATGAGGATGTTTCGCATTATGTGTAGCTTACCTGTCTTGCGGGCGGCGGCCGATCACGCCCAGACGGCGTTGGGTATCGGCGACGCTGACGCGTTCGTTAAGAAAAAAGCGGTGCAGCTCGGCCACCATGGCGTCGCGTGCGGTTTCGTCGGTGGCCATGCGGTGCACCATGCTCGGCACCTGCCCGGCCGGGGAGGTGGCGAACAGGGTCCAGGAAGCGCGCGCGCAGGCATCCATGGAGGCCAGGTCGGGCGCGCGCAATACCGGGACCGAGCCCTTGACGCGGCTGTAATCGCGCTGCAGGGCCGGCTGCATGACCATGGCCGCCAGCGTTTCCTGCGAGGCGCGCTGGGCCGGGCGCTCGGCCAGCATGCTGAGCATGTCGACGTTATACAGGTGATAGGCGGCCGTGCCGGGCACGGCGCCGCAGCCGATATCGCGGTCGCTGTGCAATCCCAGGGCGTTGAGCTCGCCCTTGGCCCAGTCGCCCATGACCAGCATGCCGGCGCTGCCGTCGGCCACCTGGCGCACTTCCTCCGCCCAGCTCAGTTCGCGCACGGGCGCGCCCATCCACTTCTTGAGGCCGCGCAGGCGCGTCAAGGCGCGCCCCAGGCGCGGATCGGCGAACGCGGCCGGCTCGCGCTGCTGGAACAGCTGGCGGAAATAGGCCGCCCCGCCCTCGGCCAGCACCAGCGTCTCGAACAGCGTGGCGACCTGCCACGGTTCGCTGCTTTGCGCCAGCGGCGTCACGCCGGCGCGCGCCAGCACGGCGGCGGCGCGCTCGAAATCGGGCCAGGTGACCGGCGCGTTCAAGCCGTGACGGGCGAACAGGGCGCGGTTGTGAAACAGGATATTGATCCGGTGAATGCCGAGCGGAGCCGCCACCACATGCTGGCCGGGCCGGATCAGGGCTGCGATACCGGGCAACAACTGGCGCTCCCAGTCGCCGCGCGCGGCCACCTGGTCCAGATCGGCCAGCAAACCGAGCCGGGCCCAGTCGCGGATCACGATACCATTGAGCTGGGCGACTTCCGGCGCATCCTTGGCCAGGACGCGGCTGCGCAGGACGATGCCGGCACCGATGCCCGAGCCGCCGGGCACCATGGCGTCGCGCCACTGCACGTGCTGCTGGCCCAAGCGCTCGGCCAGCAGGTCGACCGCGCGCCGTTCGCTGGCCGACTGCCACCAGTGCAGCACCTGCAGCGACTCGGTCACGGGCCTGGCCTCGGCCTTGGCCTTGGCATCCGCCTTGGCGTCGGCCCGGGCCGGCATCGGCAGCGCCAGCACAGCGAGCGCCAGCGCGGCCAGCAAGCGCCTGCCGCGCGCGCCTGTCTCCCGGGGCACTTTGCCCGTTGTCGCTTTCGCCACTATCACGCCCTCCTGTTTGCGGGACAGTGTATAACGAAAAAACCGCACAAAAAATGTAATTTTACTACAGCGATTTGCAAAGTTATTTTGCGAATTGTTTCGTTTTGTTGCAGGCGGCGCCGTCCGGATTTACCGGCGTTTTCGGCGCCACGGCAGAGTGAGCGAACGTAAATTCCTGCGCGCGGCGATTGTAAAGATATGTTGCAAGCTCAACAGCACGAAATCGGCGCTTTCCTTACAAATCAAGCACTTGGAATGTTACAAGGGGCGATTGTTCGCCAATCGCACTTTTTTGCGAGCCGATGCTACTGTCGCCCACGTTGTCGCTTGAACACGCTTTAAGGTGGCCGGGATGTCGACGTAACAGTGCCGCAAGCGTGCTGATCAAGGTAGCGCCACCTCGCCCCGCTACTTTACATACTAATAAGGAGACTAAATGAAACGCATTACTTTGAGTACATTAGCAACCGCATTGCTGCTCGCTTTCGCCAGCAGCGGCGCCGTCGCCGGGGACCATGAGACCGAGGGCTTCCACGGTTACCTGCGCGCAGGCGTCGGCTCGGCCACCAACGGCGGTTCGCAAAGCTGCTACGGCCTGGGCGGCATCACCATGTCCTACCGCCTCGGCAACGAGTGCGACAGCTTCACCGAATTCGGCTACACCCACGCCCTGGCCAAGGCCAGCAACGGCGCCACCTTCGTCGGCACCTTCTGGGTCGACGCTTACAAGAACGGCTCGGACTTCGCCGACGCCAAACTGGCCGTCTCGAAAGCCTATGTGGAAGCGAAAAACCTGCCGTTCATGAACGGCGGCATCATCTGGGCCGGTAAGCGTCACTACTACCGTCCTGATATCCACATGCTGGACATGCAGTACATCAACATGAACGGCACCGGCGGCGGCGTCGACGGCTACCCTGTCGGCCCAGGCAAGATCAGCTACGCCCTGTTCAAGGACAACGACGACAACGTCTACTCCACCGATCCGCTGACCGGCGTGCGCACCCTGCGCAGCACCAATTCCGCACTGCGCCAGAACATCGTGTACGAAGGCTTGCCGGTCAATCCGAACGGCACCCTCGACATCGCTGTCAGCCTGATCCATGCCCAGGACGACAACAACAACGTCAAGACCCACGACGGCTACCAGGTCTCGCTGTTCCACCGCCAGGCCAAGATCCTCGGCGGCGGCAACACTTTCGGCGTGCAGTACGGCGTCGGCCCCGGCACCGGCATCAATGGTCCTTGCTGCGCCCGTATCGGCCCTTCCGGCAGCACCCTGCTCGATTCGGACGTGACCCGTGTGCGCGTGTTCAACGATATCGTGATCCAGCCGACGCGCGACTTCAGCATGGAATTCGTGGCCCTGTACCAGCGCGACAAGTCGGACCTGAACGGTAGCGCCACCTGGACCACCGTCGGCGCGCGCCCTGTGTACGCCCTGGCCGAAAACTTCAAGATGCAAGCCGAGCTGGGCGTGACCCGCCTGAAAGACAAGGCCAACCCGTCCGCCCAGCGCCTGACCAAGCTGACCATCGCCCCGACCATCAGCCTGGGCCGCGACTACTACTCGCGTCCGGAACTGCGCGCCTTTGTCAGCTACGGCAAATGGAACGACGCCGCCAAGGGCGCCGTGAATGCCTTCAACAACGGCGGCCCGGTGTATGGCGACAAGACCAGCGGCACGTCGTACGGCGTCCACCTGGAAGCTTGGTGGTAACAGCAGGAAAACCCGCAGCAATGGTGCGCGGCTGACGCCGCGCACCGAGATCGACGCAGTCACACTCGCAGTCAAATCAAAAAATCGTTGGAGACGAACCAGATGAAAATCAAACAACTCAAGTTCTTCCTGGCCGCGGCCGGCCTGGCCACCCTGGCCGGCGTGGCGCAAGCCGCACCGCAAGTCGAAGTGCTGCACTACTGGACTTCCGGCGGCGAAGCCAAATCGATTGCCGAACTGAAAAAAATGATGGAAGCGAAAGGCGTGGTCTGGAAAGACTTCGCGGTCGCTGGCGGTGCCGGCGAGAACGCCACCACCGCCCTGAAAGCGCGCGTGATCGCCAGCAGCCCACCGACCGCGGCCCAGATCAAGGGCCCGGCGATCCAGGAATGGGGCAATGAAGGCGTGCTGGCCAATATCGACAGCGCGGCCACGGCCGGCAAATGGGACAGCCTGCTGCCGCCGGTCATCTCCAACGTGATGAAATACAAGGGCCATTACGTCGCTGCGCCGGTCAATGTGCACCGCGTCAACTGGCTGTGGATCAACCCTGCGGTATTGACCAAGGCCGGCGCCAAGACCCCGACCAACTTCGACGAATTCTTCGCCGCGGCCGACAAGATCAAGAAAGCCGGCCTGGTGGCGATCGCCCACGGCGGCCAGCCATGGCAGGACACGACCATCTTTGAAACGGTGGTGCTGGGCGTCGGCGGCGCCGACTTCTACAACAAGTCGCTGGTCAAGCTCGACCAGGCCAGCCTGACCGGCCCGACCATGATCAAGTCGTTCGAAACGCTGGCGAAGATCAAGACCTACATCGACAAGGATGCCGCCGGGCGCGACTGGAACCTGGCAACCGCCATGGTCATCAACGGCAAGGCCGGCATGCAGTTCATGGGCGACTGGGCCAAGGGCGAATTCACCGCCGCCGGCAAGGTTGCGGGCAAGGACTTCCTGTGCGTCGCCGCGCCGGGCACCGAGAAATCGTTCACCTTCAACATCGATTCGCTGGCCATGTTCACGGTCAAGAATCCGGAAGAGCAGAAAGCCCAGCTGACCCTGGCGTCGGCCGTGATGAGCCCGGAATTCCAGGAAGTGTTCAACCTGAACAAGGGTTCGATCCCGGCGCGCGCCAACATCGCCCGCACCAAGTTCGACAGCTGCGCCACCAAGTCGATGGATGACATGGCGGCCAGCAACAAGGGCAATGCCCTGCTGCCAAGCCTGGCGCACGGCATGGCACTCGACTCGGCCAAGGCCGGCGCGATCCAGGACGTGGTGGCCAAGTTCATGAACTCCACCATGACCCCGCAGGCAGCGGTTCAAGCCCTGGCCAAGGCAGCAAAGACGCAGTAAGCCTCTCGTAGCACCCCCGTGCGCGGCTCACGGCCGCGCGCGCACCCGTCAGCCCGGCCCGCCGCATTGGCGCCGGCCTGCATCCGTCTTTTGGAGATCTATTCATGTCCGCTTCCTCCCTGACTTCCAGTCCGGGGCCGCAGGCGCGCACGCGCGCCCCCGCGGTTCCCGGCCGCTGGGCCGCCCGCGTCGACGCCTGGATGGCGCGCCTGGTGCTGGCGCCCACCATCCTGATGTCGCTGGTGTTCGTGTACGGCTTCATCGTGCTGACCGCCTTTCTGTCGCTGACCGAATCGCGCATGATGCCGCGCTTCGAGTACGCCGGCTTCGGCCAGTACACCGCCCTGTTCGGCCTGGATCGCTGGTGGACCGCGGCGGCCAACCTGGGCATCTTCGGCGGCCTGTTCATCTTGCTGTGCCTGGCCATCGGCCTGTCGATCGCGATCTTGCTCGACCAGCGCATCCGCGCCGAGGGCGCCCTGCGCGCGATCTATCTGTACCCGATGGCGCTGTCGTTCATCGTGACCGGCGCGGCGTGGAAGTGGATTCTCAATCCCGGCCTCGGGCTGGAAAAAATGCTGCACGACTGGGGTTTCGTCAACGCCCGCCTCGACTGGCTGGTCGACTCCGAGATGTCGATCTACACGGTCGTCATCGCCGGCGTCTGGCAGTCGTCGGGTTTTGTGATGGCGCTGTTCCTGGCCGGTTTGCGCGGCGTGGATGACGCCATCATCAAGGCCGCCATGGTCGATGGCGCCAGCCTGCCCACGATCTACCTGCGCATCGTCATTCCCGCGCTACGGCCGGTGTTCTTCAGCGTGCTGCTGGTGCTGTCGCACATCGCCATCAAGAGCTTCGACCTGGTCATGGCGCTGACCGCCGGCGGACCTGGCACCTCGTCCGACGTGCCGGCCATTTTCATGTACCAGTTCTCGTTCACGCGCGGCCAGCTGGGCCTGGGCGCGGCGTCGGCCATGATGATGCTGGCCACCGTGCTGGCGGTACTGGTGCCACTCATGTACCTCGAAACCAAAGGAGCACGCCATGGGCGCTGACCAGAACCAGCTCACTCCCGGGCGGATCTTCATCTACGTGCTGCTCACACTCGTGGCGCTGTACTACCTGGCGCCGCTGTACGTGATGCTCACCACCTCGTTCAAGTCGCTCGAGCAGATCCGCACCGGTACCATCCTCGACCTGCCGCTGTCCCCGACCACCGAAGCCTGGACGCGCGCCTGGAGCGGCGCCTGCACCGGCGTGCGCTGCGAGGGCCTGGCGCCCTACTTCTGGAACTCGGTCAGCATGACGATACCGGCGGTGCTCATTTCGAGCCTGATCGGCTCCCTGAACGGCTACGTGCTGGCGCACTGGCGCTTTCGCGGCTCGAACGTGGTGTTCACGGCCCTGATGGTGGGCTGCTTCATCCCGTTCCAGGTAGTGATCCTGCCGATGGCGCGCCTGCTCGGCATGGCCGGCCTGGCCAACACCACCACCGGCCTGATCATCGTGCACATCATCTACGGGGTGGCGTTTACCACGCTGTTCTTCCGTAACTACTACGTCACCGTGCCGGAAGAACTGGTGAACGCGGCGCGCATCGACGGCGCCGGCTTTTTCACCATCTACCGCCGCGTGATCTTTCCGCTGTCGCTGCCGATCTTCATGGTCTGCTTCATCTGGCAGTTCACCCAGATCTGGAACGACTTCCTGTTCGGCGTGGTGTTCGGCGGCGCCGATGCGCAGCCGGTCACGGTGGCGCTCAATAACCTGGTTAACACCTCGACCGGCGTCACCGAATACAACGTCAACATGGCCGCCGCCATCATCGCCGCGCTGCCGACCCTGGGGCTGTACCTGGTGGCTGGCAAATACTTCGTGCGCGGGCTGACCGCGGGCGCGGTCAAGGGCTGATTTCAACTAATTCAAGGCAGGAGAACCACAACGATGGCCAGTTTATCGATTCGCAATGTGCGCAAGGTGTACCCGAACGGCGCTGAAATCTTAAAAGGCATTAACCTCGAGATCGAGGATGGCCAGTTCCTGATCCTGGTCGGCGGTTCCGGCTGCGGCAAGTCGACCTTGCTGAACATGATCGCCGGCCTGGAAACGGTGTCCGAGGGCGAGATCCTGATCGGCGACCGTGTCGTCAACGACGTGCCGCCCAAGTCGCGCGACATCGCCATGGTGTTCCAGTCGTACGCGCTGTATCCGACCATGACGGTGCGCGAGAATATCTCGTTCGGACTGGGTATCCGCAAGGTGCCCAAGGCGGAACAGGAAAAGATCGTGGCGCGCGTGGCCGAAACGCTGCAGATGACCCACCTGCTCGACCGCAAGCCCGCCTTGCTGTCGGGCGGCCAGCGCCAGCGCGTGGCCATGGGGCGTGCCATTGCGCGCGACCCGTCGCTGTTCCTGTTCGACGAACCGCTGTCGAACCTGGACGCCAAGCTGCGCGTGGAAATGCGCGCCGAGATCAAACTGATGCACCAGCGCCTGGGCACCACCATCGTCTACGTCACCCACGACCAGATCGAGGCGATGACCCTGGGCGACAAGATCGCCGTCATGCGCGACGGCGTGGTGCAGCAGTACGGCAGCCCGCAAGAGATCTACGACCGCCCGGACAACCTGTACGTGGCCGGTTTCATCGGCTCGCCGTCGATGAATTTCTTGAAAGGCAAACTGGTGCAGCACAACGGCGGCACCGCCTTCACGCTCGATGTCGACGGCGACATCGCCCTGCTGCCGCTGCCCGCCGGCGGCAAGGAATACGGTGCCTGGCACGGCCGCGAAGTCATTCTGGGCATCCGTCCCGAGCACGTGACCGACGCCCTGAGCGCGCGCCAGTCGAGCGCCCACGACGGCTACGAGCCGACCGAAGTGACCTGCCTGGTCGAGATGACCGAGCCAACCGGTCCCGATACGCTGGTATTTACCTGGGTGGGCGGCGTGCGCGCCACCTGCCGCACGCACCCGCGCGCGCACGCCTTGCCGGGTGAGCGCATCAACCTCGCCTTCGACCTGTCCAAGGCGATTCTGTTCGATCCGGCGACGGAACAACGGATGGGAGCATAAAGGAAGCATAAACGGTCCCGTTTGGGGACCTTGAGCGAACTTTAGGCGATAATAGCGGCTCGCGCCGGCACGGCGTCCAATCCGCCTGCTTTTCTGCCTATTAGTCTGCTCATTTATGCAACAACCCGCATCCACCCCACGTCAACCGGTCGCCCTCGTGACCGGCGCCGGACGCCGCATCGGCCGCGCCATCGCGCTCGGCCTGGCGCGCGCCGGCTGGGACGTGGCGCTGCACTACCGCAGCTCGGAAGCGGACGCGCGCGAGGTGGCCGACGCCGTGCGCGCGCTCGGACGGCGGGCCGCGCTGCTGCAATGCGACCTGGCCGACGAAGCCGGCGTGCGCGCCCTGGTTCCGCGCGCGGTGGCCGAACTTGGTCCCGTCGGCTGCGTCGTCAACAACGCCTCGCAATTCGACTACGACAGCGCGGCCGATTTTTCGCCGGCGCTGCTGGCGCGCCACATGCAGGCCAACGTGGCCGCGCCCATCCTGCTGGCCCAGGCCCTGCACGCGGCCACCCAAGCCGGCGAACAGGCGGTCGTCATCAACCTGCTCGACCAGAAGCTGTACAACCTCAATCCCGATTTTCTGTCGTACACCCTGTCCAAGGCCGCCCTGCACACCGCCACCAGCATGCTCGCGCAAGCGCTCGCGCCGACGGTGCGCGTGGTCGGCGTGGCGCCCGGGATCACCATGCTGTCGGGCGATCAGACCGAGGCCGGTTTCGCCCAGGCCCACCGGGCCACGCCGCTGGGACAATCGAGCACGCCCGACGACATCGTGGCCGCGGTGTGCTACCTGGCGGGCGCGCGCGCCGTCACCGGCACCACCCTGGTGGTCGACGGCGGCCAGCACCTGATGCCGCTGGAGCGCGACGTGATGTTCCTTACCAAATAAAACAACCTGAAAGACTCCCTATGCTGTCCGCCCTGTCCCACCCCAAGCTGAGCGCCTGCCGCCGCCTGTTCCTGCGCAATTACGAAGTGATGATCAACATCGGCGTGCACGACTTCGAGAAAAAGGGCGAGCAGCGCGTCCTGATCAACGTCGACCTGTACATCCCGCTGGCGCTGTCCACGCCCAAGGACGACCAGTTGCAGGAAGTGGTCGACTATGACTTCATGCGCGAAACCATCGCGCGCCGCATGGCCCAGGGCCACGTGCACCTGCAGGAGACCCTGTGCGACGACGTGGTGCGCTCGATGCTCGCGCACCCGAACGTGCGCGCGGTGCGCGTGTCGACCATGAAGCCGGACGTGTATCCGGACTGCGAAGGCGTGGGCGTGGAAGTATTCCAGATCAAGGAAGAAGCATGAGCGACGCGGCCGTGATCGAGCGCAGCGACGACAAGGTCGCCCACGAAAACCAGAAGCTGCACAAGCGCCTGTGCCGCCAGGTCGGCCAGGCCATCGGCGACTTCAACATGATCGAAGACGGCGACAAGGTGATGGTGTGCCTGTCGGGCGGCAAGGACAGCTACGCGCTGCTGGATATTTTGCTGACCTTGCGCGAACGCGCGCCGATCCACTTCGAGATCATCGCCGTCAATCTGGACCAGAAGCAGCCGAACTTCCCGGCCGATATCCTGCCGGCCTATTTGACCAAGCTGGGCGTGCCGTTCCACATCGAGAACCAGGACACCTACAGCATCGTCAAGCGCCTGATCCCCGAAGGGAAGACCACCTGCTCGCTGTGCTCGCGCCTGCGGCGCGGGATTTTGTACCGGGTGGCCGATGAACTGGGCTGTAACAAGATCGCCCTGGGCCACCACCGCGACGACATCCTCGAGACCTTCTTCCTCAATATGTTCTTCGGCGGGAAGCTCAAGGCGATGCCGGCCAAGCTGGTCTCCGACGACGGCAAGCACATGGTGATCCGCCCGATGGCCTACGTGAAGGAAGCCGATTCGGAGCGCTACGCCGAGGTCAAGCAGTTCCCGATCATCCCGTGCGACCTGTGCGGCTCGCAGGAGAACCTGCAGCGCAAGCAGATCAAGAACCTGATGCGCGAGTGGGAGAAAAAATATCCGGGCCGGGTCGAGAGCATCTTCTCGTCGCTGTCCACCGTCGTGCCGTCGCATCTGATGGACCAGGAGCTGTTCGGGTTCAAGGAGATCAAGGCCGATGGCGTGGCCAGCCCGCTGGGCGATATCGCGTTCGATGAAGAGCCGTGTTCGACGCCGACCATGGGGACGATTCCGCTGCAGCCGATGTGAGGCTGGCGGTTTTGACTGAAAAGCCCGCTGATGCGGGCTTTTTTACGTCTGCCGCAGCCAGGGGTATGATCTATTCACTATTCTATTCATTTGGGCGATTCTTCCTATGACAGGGGTGCGAACGAATCTATTCATTCAGCGCCGGTACGATAGCTAAAAATGAGCATATTGACAAAGTTAAGGCGATTGTTACTGCGCGGGCCAGCCAGTCGACGCTGTCGCGCCTGTGGCAAGCCATACCGGGGCTGGAAACGCGGCGCCGGATTGAAGTGCAGGTACGCTGTAACGATACGGGACGACGGAGTACTGCATGAGAATCATTCATTTTTCCGATGTACGCAACAGCCTGAGGGCAGTTATTGATCAGGTTGTAGAGGATGCCGATGTCACGATTATTTCACGCAGGGATGCACCTGATGCCGTGGTGATGTCCTTCGACTATTACACCAGCCTGTTGGAAACCGTGCACTTGCTTAGCTCGCCTGCTAACGCTGCGCATATAGCGAAATCCATCGAGCAAGCACGTGCTGGCAAAGCGAAGCATCGGAAGCGAACCGCGGTCTAGGGCCGGTTGCAAGGCCCTATCGTTCGTCTGGAAATCCTTACGGCGCCACCGCCGTGCGCAGAACCGGATACAGGTTCAGGCGCTCGTCATACGAGGTATGACGCTTCGCGAAAAACTCCAGGCGCGCGTCCGGGTTCTTGGCGAACGCCGGATCGCTGTCTACCTTGGCCTTGAATGCGGCCGCCAGCGCCGGATCGGCCGCCATCATCTCGCGCGCGACCTCCTCGGCCACGTAGTCTTCCATGTATTCCTTGCGCTCGAACGCGGTGTTGAACATACCCCACTGCAGCAGCGAATCGGGGGCGGCCGGCTCGAACAGGGCGACCACCAGGCGCGCCTTGGCCTGCGCCACGGGGACGAACAATGCGCCCTTCTCCAGTGCGCGCGGCTCCGCTTTCCATGCGCCCTGCAAGGTCACGCGATGGTGCGATTCGAGCGAGCCCGGTGCGAACGTCACCTTCTCGGCGCGGAAGGTCTCGACATCGGCCTTCGTCTTGGCCTGCGCCGCATCCAGGGTGCGGTAGGCGATGCCGTGCTGGCCCAGTTTGCGCGCCACCATGGCAGCATGCGCCGCCGGCACGATGTATCCGGCCTTGGGCGCGGTGGTCAAGACGTCCGGCCGGATCTCGTCGCGCAGCGGCACGGTCCAGATTTGCGGTTTGGTTTCGTCATAACGCGTCATCAAGGCGCCCGACACGTCCGACTGCGTGCGCGCGTACGCATAACCACGGAAGTCGATCATGCGCACCTTGTCGGTGGCCTTGTAGGTGAGCGGCAGTTCGGTGCCGCCCAGCCGCGCCGCGCGCGTATCGGCGTCGCGCGCCGCCGTCTGCCACGCCTTGCCATGCTGCGCCACCTGTTCGAGCACCGAGACCACCGAGTTGCGCGTGATGCGCACGCGGGTCGGATAATCCTTCCACGCATGGGTCTCGACCAGCACGGCAATCCGGTTACGCAACGGGAAGTAGCCGGTCGAAAAACGCGGGTCCGATACGCCGTCGGCAAAGCCCGACGCCGGATTGTCTTGCTCCGCGAACGACATATAGAACGGCTGCGGCAGCGAGCCCTGTTTGGCGATATCGGCCAGCACGCCGCTGCGCAGCGCCAGTCCGGTCTTGCGGAACTCCACGTCGGCCGAATGCACCGGTTCGACCTGGATCGAAATATCGTGCTCGAACTTGGCGCCGTTGGTCACGTGCAGGTCGACGTAGACCAGCGGATCCCACGCGTTCACCAGCGCCAGCATGGACTGCATTTCGATGGAGTCGGCCTTGGCGTAATCGCGGTTCAGGTTGAAGTTCTGGCCGGTGGTGCGCCAGCCCATTTCGACCGGGCCGCGCTGGTTGGGGCGGTTCCACTGCTTGAAGCGCTCGTGGCCATCGACGTTGAAGACCGGGACGAACAGCAGCACCTGCTTGTCCAGCGCACCGGGCGCGGCGCGGTTTTCCAGCACCTCGCGCAGCGCCAGGAAGCCGGCATCCTTGCCATCGATCTCGCCGGCGTGGATGCCGCCTTGGACCAGCACCACGGGGATGGCGCGCGCCGCCGCAGCTTGTGCCGTCAATGCACCGGTGCGCGTGACCACCAGCGCCTGCATCGGCCGCCCTTCCGGCGTGCGTCCGAACTCGATGCACCTGACCTGCTTCGGATACGCTTTCTGGAACGCGGAGCAAAGCGCGATGACTTCGTCGTAGCGGCCGGTTTTCTGGAACTGCGAGCGCTCGGCGACGGTGCTCAGGTCGGGGGCGGCGTGGGAGAAGGGAATGGCGGACAGCAGGGCAAGCAGCAGCGCAGAACGAATCATCGGTAAAGCTCCGGCAAAGGTGTCAATACGGGGCGCATGGTGCGCGCGAACCGGAAATTATAGTCCGCTTTGCGCGCCCCGTATCGGCAATGTCGCCGCAGTGCTTATGCCTTGAAGTACGGCCGCTCGGATATGAACAGCAGGCGCTTGACCGTCACGCGCCATTCGGCCGGCGCCTTTGGCCCGAGCAGCACCAGCGCCGCGCTGTACGCATGTGCGCGCACCGAAGGCGGGACGGCATCGATCAGGCGTTCAGCCGCGCGCGGATCCCTGCCGGCGGCAATGCTGTCGAAGAAGGCCAGCATCTGCTGCTGGTATGGTCCCGACGCCGCCAGCGTCGTTTTACGGAACGGCGCGGTATCGTAGCCGTGCTTGTGCGCCAGCGCGAGTCCGACCCAGGTGGTGGCGCTGTCGGTGCCGGCCGCGAACGGCAGCGCCATGGCGCGTTTGATCATGTCCGCATCGGCGCCGTCGGAAGCGGCGGCCAGGCGCAGCACGTGCGCCGCGCGGGTGGAATCGTCTTGCGCCATCTGGTGCGCCTCGTTCAGGCGTCCGGTCGACAGGGCGAAATAGGCGCGCAGCGGCGAGTCCGTGGACAGCGGCCCTTTCTCGATCGTCACCAGTTCCTGCAGGCGGCGCGAACCTTTCAACAGATCGCCGAGATCGGCGTCCGGCGCGAGGTAGCGCCGTACACGCGCCAGGTCCAGGCCCGCGTAATTGGTCCCGCCGGGCGTGGCGCGCACGATCTGTTCGAGATCGGGGGCCGCGGCGCTGAAGTCTTTCGAGTGCAGCTTGTCGTGCGCGGACCAGCGTGCCAGCCACACGTTCTCGGGCCAGCGTGCGCGCGCCTTGAGCATCAGGCGCTTCACGTTCGGATCATCGTTGCGGCAGCGCAGTGCGAGATAGACGGCATCGCCGTCGTCGGGCTGCGCGGCCGCTTGCGCGCCCAGTTCCGCGCACAGCACCGGCTTGCGCGCCTCGCTGGCCAGGTCCATTTCGGCGCGCCGCAGGAACACGTCGCGCGGCTCGCGCCGCAAGCGTTCCTCCAGCACGGCCGCATATTCGGGGAACGTGGCGGCATACGTGAACCAGCTTTCGCTGTATGCCAAGGTGGTAGCGTCCCAGCGCGCGTGCATCAGGCCCAGGTGTTTTTTCTGCGCCTCGTCGGGCAGCGTTCCGAGCTGGGTTTCCGGGGCTTCGTCGGCCAGGCCGTCAAGCACGCTGCGATAGCCGCCATCGCCCTTGCTGGAGATACTCTTGGGCGGTGCCGTAAAGCGGAAGTCGACATCGCTGTCGGTCCAGCGCGGCGCGCCCAGCATCTGTTCCGCTCTCGGCTTGACCTTGCCATAATTGGCCCACCAGTGCACCAGGGCCGTGGCCGACGCCACGTTGTAGACCGGATGCCCGCCGCGCGCGGCCTCGGCATCGAACGCTTCGATCAGCCGGCCGTCGCCGCTGCGCGTTTCGACATGGTGCTTGCCCAGCGCCGGCACGGTCAGTTCCCGGTTCATATGCGCCGGTACGCTCACGGTTTTGCCGTCGATGTTCACGTTCACCGGCGTACCGAGGCCGTTATACACGATGATGACCGGATCGCTGCCGAAGGCCGACACGCCGCCGCGGGTAAAGGAACCGGCGCTCAGGACCGCAAGCACGATCGACGCTGCCACCAGCAGGCGCGCGGCGCCCGGCACGAAGCCGTCGGCACGCTCGAAGCGCGCCCGCCAGCCAAGCTGCTGCTGGCGCTTGCGTTCGGCGCCCGGCAGCAGCACCGGGTACGACGGCGGCGCCTTCGATGGCGCCGGCGCGACCGACATCGCTTCGCCCCCGCGCGAGCAGCGCGCGATCATGGTTTCGGTGATCAAGAGCTCTTCAAGGGCGTCCAGACGCAGCGCGTCGAGCGCGTTGGTCAGGCTCCTGACCCAGTTCTCGGAAGCGCGCATCCATTCGTTGATGTTGTCGGAGTAGGCCAGCGGCAGGGTAAATTCGCCCAGCGCCTGGCGCCAGTCGGTATTGAGCTCCATGCGCGCGGCCAGGCGCGCGTCCAGGTGCACCGCTCCTGCTTCCTTGTAGATCTGCTCTATGACGTAATGCAGTTCGTTGGCCTGGCCGACCACGCGCGACACGCCTTCGTCGGTCACGCGGCGCACCGCCGTGACCACCGCCGCCGCGTTAATGAGCATGCCTTGCGCATCCTTCAGGTCAGCCAGGCGGTGTTCGGCGTAATGCACCATCGCCAGCAAGCCGTCGAGATAGGCTTCCCAGCCGCCACCGAGCTGGCGCGCCATGTTCTGGTGCCAGCTGCGGCACATCCAGTCGTGCCGCTGAAGGCGCGCGTTGACGGCATCGATTTCTCCGCACACCCGCGCCAGCGCCGCCGGCAGCTGCTTCTTGCTGAATTCTTCGCCGCGCAGGCGCACCACCCCGCCCGGCGCCGTCAGCACGCCGGCGATCAGCGCGTCGAGCTGGGCGCGTTCATCCTGCAGGTTGCGCAGCAGATGCACGTCGGCCGTCAGCGAGGTTGGGTACAGCGTTGCCAACGCTTCCGGCGCCGCCGGGTAGTGGCCTTCGCGCAGCTGCGCCAGCGACTCCGCATGGCGGGTCAGCGGGCGCGCGAAATACACGCCGCAGTAGCGGCGGTTGTACTGTTCGCGCTTGAACGGACGGGCCAGCAGCTTGAGCGACTCTTCCAGTTCGATCGGCGTGGACTCGCCCTCGCCCAGCAGGCTCCGGGTCATCTGCTCGCGCAGCGCGGACGGCTGCTCGAAGATCGACCAGGCGCTGGCCGGGTCGATCGGGGCGGTCACGTAAATGCGCTTGGCGTTCGCTTCGCGTTCGTGATTGAGCGGGTGCGAGAGCCACATCTTGGACGGCTGGGCCAGTTCGGCCTTGAACACGCGGTGCTGGTCCTTGCCCTGCTCGGGCAGCGGCGGCACGTCGGCATAGGTGCGGTCGTTGAGTATGTTGCTCATCCGCTGCAGCATGTGGGTCTGTACCGCGAAGGCGTCGCGCGTGGCGCGGCCGGCGGCATGTTCGTCGGTGATGAAGGCCAGCGCACGCTCCCACGCGTCGTCCGCGCCACGGGTGCGGTGCAGCGCGTGGATCAGGGCGTCGCTGCCGGTGAGCGACACGGCCACCAGGTCGGCCTGCATTTCCATCTCGCGCGACAGGGCGCGCTGCATCATCACCACGACCCGGAACAGGCTGTCGATCAGCGAACGGATCGACCAGATGATCACCTGCAGCACACCCACCGCCATGGTCAGGCGCAAATCGATCCTGCCCACGCCGACCAGGAACTCGTCGAACTTGTCGCGCCGCGTGACCATGTGGCCGGCGATCTGCTGGGCCACGTAGACCCAGCGCCCCACCGCCATCGAACGCTGCGCGAAATGGCCGAATTCGTGCGCCAGCACGGCGCGCAGTTCGCCGCGCGAGAGCGTGTTCACCAGCGGCAGGCCGATTTCAAGATTCTTCTTGGACGGGAAAATCAGGTTGAACAGCGACAGGTCGTAGAACACGGCGGCATTCACCCTGGCCGACAGGAATACCTTGTGCGGACGCGGCGCGCCGGCGGCATCGGCCAGCTCGAACAGATAGGCGAACAGGCGCGGCTGGTCACTGGCGGTCACTTCGTGCAAGTCCTCGAACTTGGAGTTGCGCACCGAGAAGATCGCCTTGAGCATCAGCACGCCAATAAACAGCGAACAGGCGGCCATGATGTAGGCGAAAACGCCAAGGTCGCCACCTGCCCCTTCGACGAATACCTGCCAGGGGGTGTACAGGAACCAGCCGGCCAGGCCGCAGTACAGCGCCACGAACAGCAGCAGGCCGGCGACCGCGATGCGCGCGCTGTTTTTATAGGCGCGGCTCGGAGCGGTCAGGCGGGCTGCCAGTTCCGGGGACGGGGCGTTGGTCGGGGCGTTGATGGCGGTCTCCTGGCGTTGAGGAAGGTGCAAAGATGCAAAACGTTCAATTTTAAGGGACAAACGCTGGAGTGTTTTACCTAAACGCAATATATATGCACAAAAAGCAACGCCAAGCGTGCACGGCCTTGCGGATTACTTTGTTAATCTGACTACATTGCCGGCGACCGCCGGCGTACACAGGGAAACACGCGATGACGACCGAATTGATGATCCTGGGATGGACCCTGGTGCTGACGCTGGTGCAGATCATGGTGACCGGGGCGTTCCGGACCAAGGAAACCGGGACCGAATACAACATGGGGCCGCGCGACGGCGGGGCGCCGCCGCCGCGGCCCGTGACGGCGCGCCTGCAGCGGGCGCAGGCCAATCTGTTCGAGACGCTGCCGCTGTTCGCGGCGGCCGTGCTCATTGCGCATGTGGGCGGGCGCGAGGGCGACCTGACCTTGTGGGGCGCCTGGGCTTATCTGATCGCGCGCGTGGTGTACGTGCCGCTGTACGCGGCCGGCATTCCGGTGGTGCGCTCGATTGTGTGGATGGTGTCGCTGGCGGGACTGGGGATGATTCTGGCGGCGATTTTACTTCCGTAGGGCCCCTGTGTCGCCAGCCTCCGGCTTTACACCAGATCCATCGTGTACTCAAGTTCGTAGTAATGCTTGCTGTCGACGATATCGAGCTTGAATTTTCCCTGGATGCCGGCCAGCCCCTCGGTCCCCGACCCGGGCACGATGCTGATCGACAGATGGCTGGCGCCGGCATGCATGGTGCCGGCGTGCTGCAGCGCGAAGCTGCCGCTCATGCCATCGAGCGTGCCGGTCACGTGTTCGATGGCCACGTAGCCTGCCGAACCTGCGGCGGGATTGCCGGCCGAGAGCATCTCGCCCTGCCCGATGCCGATCAAATCGCCGCTGTAGTATTTATCGATCAGCATGCGCCCGAGCGAGACGCGGCCCGCGCCCTCTCCCGATGGCGGTGCCTGCATGGTGATCTCGAAGGTTCCCTTGGCGGTGATGAACATGGTGGTCTGGCCTCGTCAATTGCGAAGCCCCCATGATACCCCGGATAAAAAATGGCCCGCTGCAAGGCGGGCCATTCATCTTACGCGACCCGGTCTTACGCGACGCGATGAATCTGGATCACTCCGTCCGGTGAAGCCGGCTTGCCGAAGGCCGCCAGCAGCACGGCTTCCTTCTCCTTGGCTGCCTTCAGGTGACGCTCCTTCACGTGCCCGTACCCGCGAATATCTTCAGGGATGCTGGCAATGGCCACCGCTTGCGACAGGGTCTCCGCGTTCAGCTTCGGCAGCAGGCCGCCGACCGTGTTGCGGTACTCGGTAATCAGCGCGCGCTCCATCTTGCGCTCCGCCGTGTAGCCGAAGATATCGAGCGCGCCGCCACGCAGGCCCTTCATCTTGGCCATCAGGCCGAACGCCTTCATCATCCACGGACCGAATTCCTGCTTGATCAGCTGGCCCTTGGAGTCGTGCTTGGCGAACAGCGGCGGCGCCAGGTGGAACTTGAGCTTGATGTCGCCCTCGAACATGCCCGCGATCTTTTCCTGGAACGCGCCGTTGGTGTACAGGCGTGCGACTTCATACTCGTCCTTGTACGCCATCAGCTTGTAGTAGTAGCGCGCGACCGCTTCGGCCAGGCGCGTGCCCTTGCCCAGCTTCGCTTCCTCGGCGCGCACCTGGTCGACGAAGGTCTTGTACTGGTTGGCGTAGGCGGCATCCTGGTAAGCGGTCAGCAGTTCCACGCGCCTGTTGATGATCTCGTCCAGGCTTTGGGTGCGCTTGAATTCGATCACCTTGGCCGGCGTGGTCATCTTCACCAGCGACTGCAAGTCGTGCGCCGCCGTGCGGCCCCACGTAAAGGCGCTCTTGTTAAAGCCCACCGATACGTTGTTCAATTCAATGGCCGTCATGATCGACGCTTCGGTCAAGGGCACCTGGCCTTTTTGCCACGCGTAGCCGAGCATGAACATATTGGTGGCGATCGAGTCGCCCATCAGCGCGGTGGCGATCTGGCCGGCGTCGACAAAGTCCACGCGCTCGGTGCCGCACGCCTTGACGATTTCGGCCTGCGACGACGCGCCAGGGAACTGCCAGTCCGGGTTCTTGACGAATGCCGCCGTCGAGGAACCGGTCGAATTGATCGCCGCGTAAGTGCGGCCTTCGCCCATGCGCGACAGGGCGTCGCGGCTGGCCGTGACGATCAGGTCGCAGCCGATTACCAGGTCGGCGCTGCCGGTGCCCACGCGGGTCGAATGCAAATCGGCCTGCTTGTCGGCCAGGCGCACGTGCGACATCACCGGGCCGCCCTTCTGGGCCAGTCCGCTCATGTCGAGCACAATGGCGCCCTTGCCTTCGACGTGGGCCGCCATCGCCAGGATCTGGCCGACGGTGACCACGCCGGTGCCACCGATCCCGGTGATCAGGATGCCGTACGGCGCGGCAGTGCCTTTCAGCACAGGCGTCGGCAGCTGCGGCGGGGCCGCTTCGCCGGTGGCGGCTTTTTTAGGCTTTTTGAGCGAACCACCTTCGACCGTGACAAAACTCGGGCAGAAGCCCGTCACGCACGAGAAATCCTTGTTGCACGACGACTGGTTGATCTGGCGCTTGCGGCCCAGTTCCGTTTCCAGCGGTTCGACCGACAGGCAGTTCGACTGCACCGAGCAGTCGCCGCAGCCTTCGCACACAGCCTCGTTGATGACGGCGCGCTTGGCCGGATCCGGATACTCGTTGCGCTTGCGGCGGCGGCGCTTTTCGGACGCACAGGTCTGGTCATAGATCATGGCCGACACGCCCGGCTTGTCGCGCAGTTCGCGCTGCACGTCCATCAATTCGCTGCGGTGACGCACGGTCACGCCTTCGGCCCACTTGTAGTCGGACGGGTATTTTTCCGGTTCGTCGGTGACGACGATGATCGGGCCCACGCCTTCGGCCGCGATCTGGCGGCTGATCATGCCCGGGTCGAGCGGACCGTCGAATTCCTGGCCGCCGGTCATGGCCACCGCGTCGTTGAACAGGATTTTATAGGTGATATTGACCTTGGCCGCCACCGCCGCGCGGATCGCCAGGATCCCCGAGTGGAAGTAGGTGCCGTCGCCAAGGTTGGTGAAGACGTGCTTCTCGTTGGTGAACGGCGCCTGGCCGACCCAGGTCACGCCTTCGGCACCCATGTGGGTGAAGGTCGACGTTTCGCGGTCCATCCACAGCACCATGTAGTGGCAGCCGATGCCGGCCAGCGCGCGCGAGCCTTCGGGCACCTTGGTCGACGAGTTGTGCGGGCAGCCGGAGCAGAAATACGGGGTGCGATCGGTGTCGGGATTGGGTTTCAGGCCCGCGCTCTTGAGCACCAGCTCTTTCGCTTCGAGGTAGGCGATGCGTTCCTTGACGCGCTGCTCGACCGGATGGCCGGCGCAGTAGTGCGAAATGCGGCTGGCGATCGCGCGCGCGATCTGGGCCGGGTTGAGCTCATAGGTGGCCGGCAGCAGCCAGTCGCCGTGGCCGGTGCCGCCCTTGTTCGACCATTCGCCGGTATCGTCGAATTTGCCGACCACACGCGGACGCTGGCCGTCCGGCAGGTTGTACAGTTCTTCCTTGAGCGCGTATTCGAGAATCTGGCGCTTCTCTTCGACCACCAGGATTTCGTCGAGGCCCTTGGCGAATTCGTGCACGCCTTCCGCTTCGAGCGGCCAGGTCATGCCGATCTTATACAGGCGGATGCCGATGTCGCTGGCGGCCTGCTCGTCGATGCCCAGATCGGCCAGCGCCTGGCGCGTGTCCAGATACGATTTGCCGGCGGTGATGATGCCGATCTTCGGTTTCGGGCTGTCCCAGATGATTTTATTGAGCTTGTTGGCGCGCGCGTAAGCCAGCGCGGCGTACCACTTGAAGCTGTTCATCCGCACTTCCATATCGAGCACGGTGTCGGGCCAGCGGATATTCAGGCCACCCTCGGGCAGCACGAAGTCGGTCGGCAGTTCGATCTGGACGCGGTCCGGGTCGAAGTCGACCACGGCGCCGGACTCGATGATGTCGGTGACGCACTTCATCGATACCCACAGGCCGGTGTAGCGGCTCATGGCCCAGGCGTGCAGGCCGTAGTCGATGTATTCCTGCACCGAGGCCGGGTACAGCACCGGAATGCCGCAGGCGTTCAGGATATGGTCCGACTGGTGCGCGGTGGACGACGATTTGGCCGCGTGATCGTCGCCGGCCAGTACCAGCACGCCGCCATGCTTGGCGCTGCCGGCATTGTTGGCGTGCTTGAAGACGTCGCCGCAGCGGTCCACACCGGGGCCTTTGCCGTACCACATCGAGAACACGCCGTCGTACTTGGCGTCCTTGAACAAGTTCGTTTGCTGGGTACCCCAGACCGCGGTGGCGGCCAGGTCTTCGTTCATCCCGGGATGGAACTTGACGTGGTGGGCGTCGAGGTGCTTCTTGGCCTTCACCGCGGTCATGTCGACCGAGGTCACGGGCGAGCCGCGGTAGCCGGTGATGTAGCCGGCGGTGTTCAGGCCGGCCTTGAGGTCGCGTTCGCGCTGCATCATCGGCAGGCGGATCAGCGCCTGGGTGCCGGTCATGAAGGCGCGGCCGCGCTCCAGCGTCCATTTGTCGTCGAGCGAAATCTCGTGCGACGGCTCAGCGTCGAGGTGAGCCCGGTCTAGCGGTGCGTTCATTGTCTTTGTCTCCGTATGTTCTTGTGCGTCGCTGCGCCGGGCTTAAGCCGCGGTCGTGTCCTGCAGCACGCCGCGCTTGATCTGGTCGAGTTCAATCGACTCGAACAGCGCGCGGAAATTGCCTTCGCCGAAACCCTGGTCGCCCTTGCGCTGGATGATCTCGAAGAAGATCGGGCCGATCACCGTCTGCGTGAAAATCTGCAGCAGCAGTTCGCGCTCGGTCTCGTTGCTGTGGCCATCGATCAGGATGCGCAGGCGGCGCAGTTCCTCGAGGTTCTCGCCGTGGCCCGGCAGGCGGCGGTTGATCAGCTCATAGTAGGTTTCGATCGTGTCCTGGAACACGATGCCGCTGTTGCGCATGCCCTGAACCGACGTATAGATATGATCGGTGCCCAGCGCGATGTGCTGGATGCCTTCGCCGTGGTACTGGTCGAGGTATTCGGCGATCTGCGATTTGTCGTCCGACGATTCATTGATCGGAATACGGATCTTGCCGCACGGGGAAGTCATGGCTTTCGACTTCAGGCCGGTCAATTTGCCTTCGATATCGAAGTAGCGCACTTCGCGGAAGTTGAACAGGTTCTCGTAGAACTCGGCCCATTCCTTCATGCGGCCGCGGTGCACGTTGTGGGTCAGGTGGTCGATGTAGGTCAGGCCGTTGCCGATCGGGTTGGCGATGGCGCCCGGGATGGCGACGAAGTCGACGTCATAGATGCTGATGTCGCCGATGGTGCCTGGCGCCGAACCGGCGTTGGCGCCCTTGCCGCGCCAGCGGTCGACGAAATACAGGAGCGAATCGCCCACGCCCTTGATGGCGGGGATGTTCAGCTCCATCGGGCCGGTCTTGTTGTCGAAACCCCAGGCGCCCAGTTCGAGCGCGCGGCGATAGGCCATGGCGGCGTCGTCGACGCGGATCGCGATGGCGCACACGGACGGGCCGTGGGTGCGCGCGAAGCGCTGCGCGAACGAGTCTTTTTCGGCGTTGATGATGAAGTTGATGTCGCCCTGGCGGTACAAGGTCACATCCTTGTGGCGGTGGCGCGCGATGGCGGTGAAGCCCATCTGCTCGAACAGGGCGCCGAGCGCTTTCGGATCTGGCGCCGCGTACTCCACGAACTCGAATCCATCGGTCCCCATCGGGTTTTCCCAAGGCGTAAATTGCATGACAGTCTCCTATTTTAGTAGGGCACAGTATAGTCCTGCGACACCAGCATTAAATTTCAAACACTGCCCCACGCACGACGATTTGAGCAATAATATTGCGTTGAAATGCGGCTTTCGGAGAAAATATGCCAAAAATTGTGCTCGATAAAACAGATCGGAAGATTCTGGCGATTCTGCAGGCGGACGGGCGCCTGTCGAACCAGGACGTGGCCGACCGGGTCAGCCTGTCGCCGTCGCCCTGCCTGCGGCGCATCAAGCGGCTGGAGGAAGCGGGCGTGATCCGCCAGTACGTGGCGCTGCTCGACCCGGCCCAGATCGGCCTCGGTTTGCTGGCGTATGTGAACGTGCGGCTGGAAAAGCACAGCGAGGCATCCAGCAACGCGGCCGGGGCGCGCCGCGCCACCAGTTCGCCGCATGCGGACTTCGCGCTGTCGGTCGAGCACTGGCCGGAAGTGGTGGCCTGCTATGCGATGACGGGGGAGATGGATTACCTGCTGCGCGTTCACGTGGAAGACATGGATCACTTCTCGCGCTTCATGATGCAGACCCTGCTCAGCCACCCGGCGGTGGCCGACGTGAAGTCGAGCTTCGCGCTGCAGCGGATCAAGGATACGACCGCGCTGCCGCTGGTATAACGCCGCCATTGGCAAAGGTCGTCATTTGCGTCCGATGACATTCACCCGCGACGACACATGTTTGTGTCAGGCAGGTGTTCACCAACCATCATGTCATTGCTAAAATTCATTGGGACTTTGAACACATGTTGTACGGTGGGATGTTCGTCCTGCAGAGCTGGTCAAAGTTTTGGCTTTCCTCATTGACCGAATCAGGCAGACCCTATCCCGCAAGGCGATGACGGCCAGAAGTGCGCTACACTGGTTTTAGGATCAAACCAAAATGAGGCGGCATATGACAAACCCGGTAAAGATGCTTGGTCGACCTCGTCGGAAACGACTGAGGGGTGAAACCATGACGCCTGCACCCCAGATGTTGCGTGATACGTCGGTCGAAGTGAATGACATTACCGTGCTTTCAGACAAGAGACGGCTTGTCGTCACAATAAAAGACGCGGCTACCGGCGGAGCTGTCGTTCTCGGTGGACTGACCGGCAACTTTTCTCGCAACCGAATCCACAAGGTAATCAAAAAGAGGCAATACGTGAAGCTCGAAGCGCAGGCAAGTGCCGTCGCCGAACCCGCTCAGTCGCCGGATTTGGCGAAGTTCATGAGCGCCTTCGGCAGCCTCAAGGAAAAGGGCGTGTTTGGCGATGACGCGGTGGAGTTCCAACGAGAGTTGAGAGAAGAATGGCGATAGCATTAATTGATACAAATATTGTTATCGATTTCTTCAAAGGGGTGCCCGATGCAAGGAAAGAGCTCCTGTACTACACAGACATCGCAATAAGCAACCTACATGGAGTTCGCTATTGGGCTTCGACGGGACGTTGGTGGCGGAGTGATAACGATTGCGGAGTTTGCTGATTCGATGGCGAAGCTCGCTGGCCTGCTGGTCATCCAGATCAATCAGAAAATCACTGACAAAGCAATCGATATCAGGGCCAACAGCATTCTGGGCCCAAACAAGAAGATCAAACTGCCTGATGCAATTGTTCTCGCTACTGCCGAATCAGATGGCCGCTACATGGTCACGCGCGATGTGATGGGGTATACCAGTCCATTAATGCGCATCCCGTATCAGCTGAGCGACAAGGGCATTGTGGACCTCAAACTGGCCAAGCCGAGATAACAAAACGAGTAGTCAGGGATATGCCATGGATAATGGCGGAAACTACTGCTTTAATTCGATTGCAGCTAAAAATAAAACACTGTATGAATTGACAGTAATCGCCTCACCTGCTTACCCTCCAAACGTCTTTCACCGAGCTAAGCCAGACGTTTGAAGGGTAGCAGGTGAGGCGCCCCTCTTCCGACTATTCCAGTTTTTCGCTCGCTTCAAAAATCCATCTTTGCGTTTCATTTTGGGTCTCCTGCAGAGGTTGGCAATAGCATTCATTATGCATAAAATACCCTTTAAAATCATTGACTTATGCCCACAAAGCCGGAAGATAATCGCCTTTTTAGGCGAGGCTTCTGAGCTGCAAGTCGAGGTATTACCTAGCGGCTCGGGATCGATCACCGGTCGATCACGCCCAGTGCAGGTAGCCGTCGCCATCAGCGCTGTCGCTGTAACTCAGTTGTTGCCGCAGCATAGAGGAGCTTACTTCTTCGGCACGAAGAATTTGACGGCGGCGCGGGTGTTGGCCTTGAGGGTGTAGTCGATGGTGGCGAACTGCTCGTCGATGGCTTCCCTGAGCATGCTGGCCGGGTCGGGCGGCAGCAGGCGCAGGTAGGCGTCGGCTTCGCCGTAATCGCGCTGGATCTCCATGCCGGCCTTTTTAGCGATGTGCATCATGGTCTGGTTGGACGAGAGGCAGTGCATATATAAGGTGTCGACATCGAGGTTGCGGCAGCGGATGGCGGCGCGCTCGAACAGCTTGGAGCCAATACCCAGCCCGCGCGCCGACGCCGACACCGACACGCCGAATTCGGCCACGATGTCCTTGGTCGTGCTGCTCAACGCGTGGGTCGAGGCTTCCCGGGGCCCGAACGCCAGGTGGCCGACGGCCACCAGCTTGAAGACCGGGTTATAGACGCCGTAGACGGTGTCGCGGGAAAAGTCGATCTTGGCAACGTAGGCTTCCACCAGTTCGTCGGGCAGCCTGGTGCCGAAGCGAAGTAAGCGGTCACTGTCGTCGAGCGCGAGAAAATGCTTGAGCACACGTCGGCGGTCGCGTTCGTGGAGCTGCTTGACCAGCACCGTACGGCGAGACTTGCGGCCGCTGCGGGCGTTGAGCCAGCTACTGAATGGGTTTGTGAACATGATTGCGGCCGTTATCCGTTACGTCGATTGTGCAGTGCACCAATTTGACCATTGTAGCGCATTCCACCACCGTCGTTCCCGCGCCAAGGCGGCACTCGGCGGGAACCCAAGTTTGTAGAGCAGCCCATGACTACAGCGCGAACTTGGGTTCCCGCCTGCGCGGGAACGACGAGGGCTAGGCCGTCGTAGCGGCCGCTGGCGCCTCATTCCACTGCGCCTGCGGACTGAACGAAATCCCGTTCTTGCCGCCCTGCTTGGCCTGGTACATGGCTTGGTCGGCATCGGCCAGCAGCGCCGGCGCGCCGCGCATGAAGCCTTCCTTGCCCTTGGCGCTGGCCACCCCGATACTGGCCGAAATGCGCACCGGGCAGCCGCCCGCGTCGGTGATCGAGCGGATCGCTTCGAGCGTCTGCTGCGCCACCCGCAGGGCGCCGTCGCGGCCACTGACCTCTTCCAGCAGGATCACGAATTCGTCCCCGCCCAGGCGCGCCAGCGCATCTTCCTTGCGCAGCTTCTCCTGTACCCGCCTGGCCACTTCGCACAGCACCAGGTCCCCGGTGGCGTGTCCGTAGGTGTCGTTGACGGCCTTGAACCCATCGAGGTCGATGAACATGGCCACCACCACGTCGCCGCGCCGGCCGGCCCGCACCAGCGCGTGCGCCAGCAGGCGCGTGAGCTCCCCGTAATTGATCAGGCCCGTCAGACTGTCATGCTGGGCCAATTGCTTCAGGCGTTCCGTCTGCGCTTCCAGCGCCGCCGTGCGCTCGGCCACGCGATGCTCGAGCGTCTCGTTCGCGGCCTGCAAACTGCGATTGACCTCGCCGATGATGCTGTAGCTGCGCAGCAGGCGCCGCGCCACGTACATCAGCAGCAGCAGCAGCAAGCCCGAATACGCGAACAAATAAGTCCGGTAGCGCTGCTTTTCGATCAGCACCTGGTCGAACGAGGTGTCGAACAGGTTGCCCAGCTTTTCCATCGCCTCGGCCGTGCGGCTGTTCGCGATATGCATTTCGAGTTCGTTTTCCTTCTGGCGGTAGCGCAGGATGGCGTGCGCGTGGCGACCCAGTTCGTCGATGGTGTCGCTCACGCTGTCCGAAAAATCGCCGCGCAGCGGCTGCATCGAGGCGATCGTGCGTTCGATCTGCGCCGCCAGCGCCGGCGACGGCGCCAGGTTGTAGCGCAGGATGTCGCTCAGGAGGTTATTAAGGGCGCTGTCGAGCGCCAGCACCGTGCGCGCCTGCACGATCGCGCCTTCGATGCCATTCAACTCGGTCTTCAGATCGGTGATCGCGGGCGGAAAAAAGATCAGCGAATTGCGCAGGATCGCGTTCTGGGTCTTGAACTGCTCGACCAGTTCTTCCTTCTTCACCAGCGCGCGCTTGACCTGCTCAAGCGCGTCCTCCGCCTTGGGATTGCCGGTCATGGGCAGCGCGCCGGCCAGGCGCAGCTGCAGTTCGCGCATGCGCGGCAGGGGTGCCGACAGCGGATCGTAATTGGTGTTCAAGCCGATGTGCGAGCGCAGAATGTTGACGTTCCACTCCGAATCGAGCTTTTCCAGCTCGCGCAGGTTGAGCATGACCCGGTTCTGCGCTTCGATGTCGACGGCCTGGGTGCGTTGGAACAGCACGCCGAGCACCACCATCAGCCCGATCAGCAGCAGCAGCGCGGCGACCCGGCGCCAGGTGCCCAGGGCGCCCCTCATGGCGCCGCTCACGGCGGCGCTCCCGGTGCCACTGCCGGCACCAGCTTCTCGCCGCTCAGGGTGTGCAGGAAGCGCACGATCAGTTCCTTGTCCTGCTGCGAGGCGGTGCGTCCCAGCTGGTATTTGAACATCAGCTCCACCGCCTGATCGAGCGTGCTGACCGAGCCGTCATGGAAGTACGGCGCCGTCAGCGCGACATTGCGCAGGCCCGGCACGCGGAACACATGGCGGTCGATGTTGCGCTTGGTGTCCTGATAGCGGCCCAGGTCCGCGCCGCTCGTTTCCAGCCCCGGCATCTCGCGCATGGCGCCCATTTTCTGGAACAGGTTGCCGCCCACGTTGATGCCCTGGTGGCAGGCCGCGCAGCCGAAGCTCTTGAAGCGCAGGTAGCCGCGTTCTTCCTCGGCCGTGATGGCGCCGGCGTCGCCGCGCAGGTAGCGGTCGAAGCGCGACGGCGTCACCAGCGAGCGCAGAAACTGGTCGAGCGCGTCGCGCACGTAGGCCGGGCGCAGGGCGTCGCCGTAGACTTCCATGAACTGGGCCGACAGCGCCTCGTCCTTGGCCAGGCGCTCGGCCATCAGGTCCCAGCTGTCGGCAAACGCCTTGGGCTTGATGATAACGTGGTCGAGCAGCTGCTCGACGCCGCTGTAGCGCCCCGTCCAGGTCTGGCGGAAGTTGAAACTGCTGTTGTAGACAGTGGGGGTGTTGAACAGGGCCGGCTTGCCGTCCGCGCCCGTGGAAATCGCCTTGCCGTCGGCGCCGCCGCGGCGCAGCTGGTGGCAGGTGGCGCAGCTGTGCGTGCTGTCGCGCGAAAAACGCAGGTCCTGGAACAGGCGCGCGCCCAGCGCGATGCGCGCGGGGTCGCCCACCGCCTTCATGGGCAGCGGACGGATTGGCTCATTGACAAGCGCCTGGGCCGCGGCGACGCCTGCCCAGCAGCAGGCGAGCGCTGCAAGGGACCGACCCAGTGACCGGCGCAAGGTGAACAGCATCCCGTTTCTCCGTGTCAATGCCAATATCGGATCAAAGAATAGCAGGATTCGCACCGATGCTGTCGTCCGCCTGACCGGGATCGTCGCCGAGGCGCAGCGCCGCCTTGACCGCCGAGACGCGCGCCGTATGCACGGCGTGGGCAATTTGCTGCTTGTTCTCGCCGCAGCGCAGCGCCACTTCGCCGGCGTTGATCGAGCGCGCGGCGGCCAGGGCGCCGAGCAGGTACGGGCCTTGCGGATACGGCCGGGTGCGGAAATCGTCGCCCTCGCGGCCGCGCCCGCGAAAATCGCATTCGGCGGCCAGCAGCATCTGTTCAAAACGCAGCGGCTTGCGGAAGGCGTCGCAGCGCTCGAACAGGGTGACCAGGGTATTGGCGCGCAGTTCCCGGGCGCGGCTGACGTTACCGTGCTCGCGCGCGGTCATGACGGCCAGGTCGCGGCACTCGCTTGGCACCTTCAGGCGCGCGCAGACGGCGTCGATCAGCGCCACGCCGAGCTGCTCGTGGCCGTGGTGGCGCGGCCAGTGCTCGGCGGGCGTGGCGCCCTTGCCCAGGTCGTGCATCAGGGCGGCAAAACGCACCGGCAAATCGAACCCGCGTTCGGCCGCGTAGTCGATCACCAGCATCATGTGGGCGCCGGTATCGATTTCGGGGTGGTGCAGCGGCGGCTGCGGCACGCCCCACAGGGCATCGAGTTCCGGCATGATGCGCGCCAGCGCGCCGCACGCGCGCAGCACGGCCAGCATGCGCGACGGTTTCTGTTCCATCAGGCCGCGCGCCACTTCCTGCCAGACCCGCTCGGCCACCAGCGCATCGACCTCGCCCGCCGCCACCATGCTGCGCATCAGCGCCAGCGTTTCGGGGGCCACCGTAAAGTCGGGAAAGCGCGCCGCGAAGCGCGCCAGGCGCAGGATGCGCACCGGGTCTTCGGCAAAGGCATCGGAGACGTGGCGGAAGATTTTCGCTTCCAGGTCGCGCTGGCCGCCGAACGGATCGGTGATGCCGCCGTCGGCGTCGCGCGCGATGGCGTTGATGGTCAGGTCGCGCCGCACCAGGTCTTCTTCGAGCGTGACGTCGGGCGAGGTGTGGAACACGAAGCCGCGGTAGCCGGGCGCGGTCTTGCGCTCGGTGCGGGCGAGCGCATACTCTTCCTGCGTCTTGGGATGCAGGAAGACGGGGAAGTCCTTGCCGACCGGGCGAAAGCCTTCGGCCAGCATGTCCTCGGGCGTGGCGCCGACCACGATCCAGTCGCGGTCCTGCACCGGCAGGCCCAGAAGGCCGTCGCGCACGGCGCCGCCAACGATGTAAGTTTTCATGCTGAGGATGGTGTTGACTGAAACGCTATTATGGCTTGCTGCGGATTTCTTCGTCGTGGTGGGCGGCGATTTCCGTTTCGGCCAGCGCTTCGCGCACCCAGCGCGCCACGGCCGGGTGGGCCTGGACACGCTCGCAATAGGCTTGCAGGGCCGGCGCCAGCGCCACGCCGTAAATCTTAAAGCGCATCACCACCGGCGCGAAAAACGCGTCGGCGATCGAAAAGTCGCCGAACAAAAACTGGTGGTGGCCGAAACGCGACAGGCACTCTTCCCAGATCTCGCTGATGCGGCCGATGTCGCCCTGCGCGCCCGGAGTGCGGCCGCGCCCCGGAAGGCTCATGCGGATATTCATCGACATGGCGCTGCGCAGGTCGGCAAAGCCGCTGTGCATTTCGGCCGTGACCGAGCGCGCCATCGCGCGCGCCGCCACGTCGCGCGGCCACATGTGCTTTTCCGGGAACTGCTCGGCCAGATACTCGCAGATCGACAGGCTGTCCCAGATCGTCATCTCGCCGGCGACGAGCACCGGCACCCGCCCGGCGCCCGAATACTCGGCGATGCGGGCCGAGGTGTCGGGCTGGTCGAGCAGCACCCGCACTTCGTTGAACGGAATGCCGAAGGCGGTGGCCGCCACCCACGGCCGCATCGACCAGGACGAATAGTTCTTGTTGCCGATGATGAGCGTCAGGCCGGCCTTGCGGGCGTCGTCCAGGGTCTGCGAAAGGGTCGGATCAAGTTCTGTGGTTTGCATTGTTACGGTCCCGGAGAAAAGTAAAAAATAAGCGCCCGGCGCGAGCGCCTCGTCAGCGTCCCGCGCGTGCGCGGTAATCGTCGAAGCGCTCGTGCGGCGCCAGGTAGCGCGGCGCCACCGCTTCCAGCGAGCGCAGTTGCAGGCCGAGGGCGGCGGCGGTGGTGGCCTGGATGGCCGGATCGACCACGTTATCGACCTTCATCGAATCGAGGTTGTCGCGGCTGATGACCGGGTCGCCCGGCAGCAGTTCGAACAGCAAGGCTTGAAGACGCGCCAGGCCATCGGGAATGCCGAACACCGGGCGCCGGTGGCCCGCGTAGCGGCCGGCCAGGCGCACCAGTTCGGCCAGCGAATAGATTTGCGGCCCGCCCAGGGAATACACCTGGTGGCGCGTTTTCAGGTCGCCCAGCGCATGCACGAAAGCGTCGGCCACGTCGCCCACGTAGATCGGCTGGAAGTCGCTGGCGGCGCCGGCCAGCGGAATAAACGGCAGCCACTTCTGCATGCGCGCGAAGGTGTTCAGAAAGCTGTCGCCCGGGCCGAACACCACCGACGGGCGGAAGATCGTGGCCGCCACCGACGCTTCGGCGCGCGCGGCCACTTCGCCGTCGGCCTTGGAGCGCTGGTACATCGACGGACCGCCGGCGGCCGCGCCCAGGGCGCTCATATGCAGGTAGCGCGTCACGCCCGTGGCGGCGCAGGCGGCGACGATACGGCGCGGCAGTTCGACGTGGGCGCGCTTGAAATCGGGACCGTACGGCTGGCCGCTGCGCGAATGCAGCACGCCCACCAGGTTGATGGCGGCGTCGGCACCGGCCAGCAGGCGGCGCAGGGTGGCGTCGTCGCCGGCATTGGCGCCGACCACGTCCACGCGCGGCAAAAAGATCAGGTGCCTGGCGCGTTCGGCGCGCCGGGTCGGCACGATCACGCGCGCGCCTTCCTGCGACAGGCGCGCCACCAGGTGGCTGCCGATGAAGCCGGAACCGCCGAACACCACTACAGTCATGTCTTTCATCGTGCACGCTCCTCAATGATGCGCCGCGACCGGCGCATCAGGGCAGGTCGTTGCCCTGGGCGCGCGGTGAAACCTTGCCAAGGCGCGCCTTGAGCGACTGCGGCTTGTTTTCGAACATCGCGGCATAGTTGGTCGCGTTGGACATCACATTCTTCACATAGATCCGGGTTTCCATGTACGGGATCGACTCGGCGAAGATGGCCCCTTCCATCGGTTCGTCGAGCTTGCCGCGCCAGTTGCGCATGCGTCCCGGTCCGGCGTTGTAGGCGGCCGTGGCCAGGGTCTGCGAGCCGTCGGCATTGCCCAGCACCATGCTCATGTAGTTCGCGCCGAGCAGGATGTTGGTGCGTACGTCGGTCAGCTTGTTCTTGACGTAGTCGCCCAGCCCGATCTTGCGCGCCACGTAGGTGCCGGTGGTGGGCATGACCTGCATCAGGCCGGAGGCGCCCACGGTCGAGCGCGCATCCATGATGAAGCGCGATTCCTGGCGGATCAGGCCATACACCCAGGCCCGGTCCAGGCCGAGCTGCTGCGCGGTCGGGTGCAGGATGTCGTTATGCGGCGTCGGGAAACGCTGGGTGTAGTCGAACTGGGTGCGGGTGCGGTCCGAGGTATTGACCATGCGGTCGAGAATCTGGTTCATGCGCGCGAATTCGGCCGCGGCCAGCAGCTCGCGTTCGCTGAACTTGCGCAGTTCCCAGTTCCACTCGCGCGTGCCTTCCGGGCGCAGGCGCAGGCTGAAGAACTTGAGCGCGCGGCGCAGGCCCGGGTTGCTGGCCATGGGCGCCATTTCCTCGGGCGTGAGGGCGGGACCAGGGGGTGGGATCGAAATGAGCTGGCCCAGTTCTTCCAGCGCCAGCTGGCCGTAGAAGCTGTTCTGGTCGGCGATGCGCTGGTACAGGGCGACAGCCGCTTCGTGCGCGCCGTGTTCGGCCTGCAGCGCGCGGCCCAGCCAGTAAGTCCACCCGGGTTGGGCGCGCAGCGGGGCCGGCATCGATTCGATGGTGGCCTTGACGGTTTTCCAGTCGGCGCGGCGCAGGGCGATGCGGGTTTTCCACTGAATCTGTTCGGCCGTGAGCGGCGCGCCGGCGCTCTTGCGCCAGTAGTCGTAGGCTTCGGGAGCGAGCGTGAGGGAGGCGGCGTGCGCAATGCCGGCCCAGCCGATGGCTTGCTCCTGGGGCGACAGATTGGGCGCGTTCTTTTCCAGGGCGACCACGGCCAGCTTCTGGGTGGTGCGCGCCATGCGGCTCACCGCCATCAGATAGACTTCGTGGTCGGCGCGCGTGGCGCCGATGCCGCGCGCCATGGCCAGCGCCGGCAGGTCGACCGCTTGCGAGGCGTGCAGTTCGGACACGCCGAGCAGCGCGCCGATGCGGCGCGCCGGGCCGGTGGCCTTGAACTCGCCGGCCAGGCGCAGCTGGGCCAGCAGGTCGTTGACATCGAACTGGCCGGACTGGGCCAGGGTGGAAATGAGGGCGCCGCAGGCGTCGCCGTAGCCGGGCGGATTGGTCAGCAGCGCACGGGCGTCGTCCGCCACCTTTTCGCCGCGCGCCACGCGCGACATGAGGGCGTAGCACTTGACCTGGGTATCGTCGTTGAGCACGAACAGGGGCAGTTGCTGGTCGAAATTGGCCCAGTCGCGCGCGCGGCCAAGTTCCAGCAGCCAGTCGTTGCGCAGGCGGTCGGCGATGGCCAGGCCCTGGTAGCGGGTGAGGAAATTGCGGAATTCATCGCTGGATGCGACCCGCATCCGGGTTTTGAGCCGATAATAATCGACATACGACGGGATCGGATAGTTCTGCAGGCGCGAGGCGTAGGCGTTGGCCTTGGCCGCGTCGTCCTGGCGCGCGGCCTCGCGCAGCAGCAGGAAGGTCTCGTCGTCGGCACTCGGGTCGTACGGGGGCGCTGGCGCCTGGGCATAGGCGGGAATCAGGCAGGCTCCGGCGACAATCGCGACGGCAAACAATTTCGGCAGAAACATTAGTATGCAACTCTCCATGGATACTTCATTTAACACATGACCGGCGAACCTAGAATACCATGCGGGCATGCCGCCCTGCCAGCATCGGCGAACTCACATGCTGCATTCGCACATGGGGCGGACAAGGCGGCGCTGCGTGCCATGCTGAAGGCGGCCCGGCGTGCGCTCGATCCCTTGCAAAAGGCGCAGCGCGATGCGGCGATCGCGGCGCGCGTGCTGGCGTGGTGGCAGGGTCACATGGCCGGCGGCGCGGCCTCGTTGCTGGGGGTGTACTGGCCGCTGCGGGGCGAACCCGATCTGCATCCGGTTTACGCCGAACTGGCAGGCGCGGGCGTGCGGCTGGCGCTGCCGCTGGTGCTGGCGCCCGATACCGCGCTGGCGTTCGTGGAGTGGGTGCCGGGCGAGGATATGCTGAGCGACAGGATGGGGGTGGCGGTGCCGGCCGTGCAGCGGGTGCTGGACCGGCCGCCGGTGCTGCTGGTGCCGTGCCTGGGGTTTACCGCCGAGCGCTACCGGCTGGGGTATGGCGGGGGGTATTACGACCGGACCCTGGAGGCGCTGCCGCGGCCGTACACGGTGGGGATTGCGTATGCGGGGGATCAGGTGGTGTTTGCCGGCGCGCAGCATGATGTGGCGCTCGATGTGGTGATGACGGAAGGGGGAATTAACGAAGGGTGAATGAACTTTGGCACCATCCGAAACTCCATCGCTTCCGCCATTTGCGGTAGCCGCGCTTGCCGGGACGGCACGAACTTGGGCCCCCCGCCTGCGCGGGGGCGACGGTCTTACTGCTAGCGAATGACTGTCAAACCGGCAGCCCGCACGCTCATCACGCGGCAGTCAAGCGCTCCCACAAGGCCGTCGTCGCCACCGCCTGGTTCATGCTGTAAAAATGCAAGCCCGGTGCGCCGCCGGCCAGCAAACGCTCGCACAACTGGCTCACCACATCGAGCCCGAACGCCTTGATCGAGGCACTGTCATCCCCGAAACTGGCCAGTTTCAAGCGCACCCAGCGCGGAATTTCCGCCCCGCACATGTCCGAAAACCGCATCAACTGCGTGTAATTGGTAATCGGCATGATGCCGGCCACCACCGGGATATCGATTCCCAGCTTGCGGGTCTGGTCCATGAACGCAAAATACGCGTCGGCGTTGTAAAAATACTGGGTGATCGCGGAATTCGCGCCGGCCTGCACCTTGCGCGCGAAGTTTTGCAAATCATCCTGCGGCGACCTGGCCTGCGGATGCACCTCGGGATAAGCCGCCACTTCGATATGAAACCAGTCGCCGGTCTCTGCCCGGATGAACTCGATCAGCTCACTGGCATAGCGCAGCTCGCCCGCGCCGCCGTAACCGCTCGGCAAGTCGCCGCGCAAGGCCACCAGACGCCGGATCCCGTGCGACTGGAACTGTTTCAAAATCGTGCGGATCGATTCGCGCGATGCGCCCACGCACGACAGGTGGGGTGCGGCATCGTGGCCCTCGCCGAGGATCTCGACCACTGTGTCGAGCGTGCCCTGTTGCGTGCTGCCGCCGGCGCCGAAGGTTACCGAGAAATATTTAGGTTGCAGCAGCGCCAGTTTGGCGCGCGCCACGCGTAGCTTGTCCGCCCCGTCAGGAGTCTTGGGCGGATAGAATTCGATACTGAAGTCAAGAGTTGCCATCTTTTTTGAGGAGTAAGGTAGACAGCGCCCACGAAATGATGCTGTACAGGATGGCGGCAATAAAAGCCGACCAGAAGCCTGCCACTTGGAATCCACCGACCAGATTCGCGACTGCCCAGAACAGCAGCGCATTGATCACGAGGATGAACAACCCCATGGATAGCAGGGTTACGGGCAGGGTCAGCAGCACCAGCACCGGACGGATCAGGGTATTGACCAGTCCGAGCACGAGCGCGGCAACCAGGGCCGTCCCCATGTTCGTGACTTCAACTGAACTCATCAGGAATGGCAGCGCGAATAGCGCCGCTGCGTTAATCAACCACGTCAAAAGTAAGCGCATAAGGGGAAGCGAAAGTCCGGTTAATAATAAATTGACAACATCAGGCACGCAAACCGGCGCGCGGGCCGCGCGCCGGTGCCACTGATTAATAGCGGTAGTGGTCAGGCTTGTAAGGGCCTTCCTTGCTGACGGTGATATACGCCGCTTGCTCGTCGGTCAGCACGGTCAGTTGCGCGTTGAGCTTTTTGAGCTGCAGGCGCGCCACTTTCTCGTCCAGATGCTTGGGCAGCACGTACACGCCGACCGGGTACTTGTCGGTGTTGGCGAACAGTTCGATCTGGGCGATGGTCTGGTTCGCGAACGAGGAGCTCATCACGTACGACGGGTGACCGGTACCGCAACCGAGGTTGACCAGGCGGCCTTCCGCCAGCAGGATGATGCGCTTGCCGCTCGGGAAGATGATGTGATCGACCTGCGGCTTGATGTTATCCCACTCGTATTTCTTGATCGATGCGACATCGATTTCGTTATCGAAGTGGCCGATGTTGCAGACGATGGCCTGGTCCTTCATGGCCAGCATGTGCTGTTCGGTCAGGATATGGTAGTTGCCCGTGCAAGTGACGAAGATGTCGCCGTGTTCGGCGGCGTAATCCATGGTCACGACGCGGTAGCCTTCCATCGCCGCCTGCAGTGCGCAGATCGGATCGATTTCGGTGACCCACACCTGGGCCGACAGTGCGCGCATGGCCTGAGCCGAGCCCTTGCCCACGTCGCCGTAGCCGGCGATGACGGCTACTTTGCCGGCGATCATCACATCGGTGGCGCGCTTGATGCCATCGACCAGCGATTCGCGGCAACCGTACAGATTGTCGAACTTCGACTTGGTGACCGAATCGTTGACGTTAATTGCCGGGAAGGCCAGCTTGCCCTCCTTGTGCATCTGGTACAGGCGGTGCACGCCGGTGGTGGTTTCCTCGGTCACGCCGAGGATTTGCGGCAGGCGCTTGGAGTACCAGGTGGCATCCTTGGCCAGATGCGTCTTGATCGAGTTAAACAGGCAGATTTCCTCTTCCGAACCCGGGTTGGCCAGCACCGACGGATCGGTTTCGGCGCGCGTGCCCAGGTGCAGCAGCAGGGTCGCATCGCCGCCATCGTCGAGGATCATGTTCGAGTACACCGGCTGGCCGGCTTCGCTTGGCCACTCGAAAATGCGGTGGGTGTAATCCCAGTATTCATCCAGGGTTTCGCCCTTGACCGCGAACACCGGCGTGCCGGCGGCGGCGATGGCGGCGGCGGCGTGGTCCTGGGTCGAGTAGATATTGCACGATGCCCAACGGACCTTGGCGCCGAGGGCTTCCAGGGTCTGGATCAGCACGGCGGTCTGGATGGTCATGTGCAGCGAACCGGTGATGCGCGCGCCCTTGAGGGGCTGGGCCGCGGCGAATTCCTCGCGGATAGCCATCAGGCCCGGCATTTCGGTTTCAGCGATCTTGATTTCCTTGTTGCCCCAGGCAGCGAGGGAAATATCGGCGATGTGGAAGTCTTGCGAAGATTTGAGTACGGCGTTCATCACGCCCTCCTTTCAGTTAGAAAAAAGTAACGTGAGCGCGGTTGCGGTGGATTTCCGAGCCTGGCGAAATGGGAATTTCGTCGCAACGCTCCTCGGAACAGAGAAGTTTAGCCGCTAACGCCAAGTTGCGCCAGCCAAATTTCGCACGTGCGGCAAAAACACCGCAGTGCAAAAATCCCCACCCGCCAGTTCCCACAAGCGCCATCCGACTTTCCTACAACCGGGGTCAGAGCTTTAATTAGAAATGTTTCGAGTCAGAGCTCTGACCCCGGTTGTGAAATCTTACCTGAGGCTAACGATGTTCCTTGGGCGAGTGGCAGACAGGGGATAGCGGCTGCGGTTTCACCGGAGTTGACGGCGATGTTGACGCCTGAAGCCAGACTTCCATTGCCGCGAAAGAAAATCTCGGCCAAACGGAAACCGGGGTCAGAGCTCTGACTCGAAATCTTTCAAGTCAGAGCTCTGACCCCGGTTGGGGGTTGCAAACCGCGCGCTGTTGGCGGGTTTGCAAGATGTGGCCTTAGGACAGGCCGGCTTCGGCGCGCAGCAACGCGACCTTGTCGGTGCGCTCCCACGTGAATTCCGGCTCTTCACGGCCGAAGTGGCCATACGCCGCACTCTTCTGGTAGATCGGACGCAGCAGGTCGAGCATCTGGACGATGCCTTTCGGACGCAGGTCGAAGTGTTCCATTACCAAGGCGGCGATTTTTTCGTCGGGAATCACGCCCGTGCCTTCGGTATAGACCGTGATGTTGATCGGCTTGGCCACGCCGATGGCGTAGCTGACCTGCACCTGGCACTGGCGCGCCAGTCCGGCCGCCACCACGTTCTTGGCCACGTAGCGCGCCGCGTAGGCCGCTGAACGGTCGACTTTGGAGGGATCCTTGCCCGAAAACGCACCGCCGCCGTGGGGAGCGGCGCCGCCGTAGGTGTCGACGATGATCTTGCGGCCGGTCAGGCCGCAATCGCCCTGCGGGCCGCCGATGACGAAGCGCCCGGTCGGGTTGACCAGGTAGCGTGTGCCGTGCAGCCACTCGGCCGGCAGCACTTTCTTGATGATTTCTTCAATCACCGCTTCTTCGATCTGGGCGTGCGTCACTTCCGGCGCGTGCTGGGTCGAGAGCACCACGGTGTCGACGCCAACCGGGCGGCCGTCGACGTAGCGCAGGGTGACTTGCGACTTGGCATCCGGACGCAGCCACGGCAGGCGGCCATCCTTGCGCAGCTGCGACTGGCGCTCGACCAGGCGGTGCGCATAATGGATGGCGGCCGGCATCAGCTCGGCCGTTTCGTCGCAGGCGTAGCCGAACATCAGGCCCTGGTCGCCGGCGCCCTGATCCAGGTCGAGCCCGGCGCCTTCGTCCACGCCCTGGGCGATGTCGGGCGACTGCTTGTCGTAGCAGACCATCACGGCGCAGCCGCGGTAGTCGATGCCGTAGTCGGTGTTGTCGTAGCCGATGCGCTTGATCGTTTCGCGCGCGACCTGAATATAATCGACGTTGGCGTGGGTGGTGATTTCACCGGCCAGCACCACCAGACCCGTATTGCATAAAGTCTCGGCAGCAACGCGTGCTTTCGGGTCTTGCTCAAGGATGGCGTCGAGGATGGCGTCGGAAATCTGGTCGGCAACCTTGTCTGGATGGCCTTCGGAGACGGATTCGGACGTGAAGAGATAGTCGTTTGACATGCAATGCTCCTGTTACTGTTGAAATTGAAGTCGCAGTAACCGGGTTGCCTGCGACGCTTTAGCGACATTTATATTCCGCTTCGCAAGTTGTCTATTAACTCGGCGGATCCTGCATACGTGGTATTTTACGCTCCTTGAGAAATTTTGGCTAAGCAACTAGCCGTTTGTTGAACGACCGTCAAAAACCATGTTAGTTCCCCTTTTTCGTACCTTATCGAAGTTGCCGCTGCCGGTCCTGCATGTCATGGGCGCCGCGCTGGGCTGGTTCGTGTATCTCGCTTCCCCTTCCTACCGCAAGCTGATGCGCACCAATCTGCGCACGGCCGGCTTCGGCCAGCACCTGTCGGCTGCCATCGCCGAGTCCGGCAAGTCGATCATCGAACTGGCCTTCGTGTGGTGCGCGCCGCCCGACAAAGTGGCGCGCCTGGCCACCGACGAGAACTGGGACTATGTCCAGTCGGTCCTCGACGCCGGCCGCGGCATCGTGTTCCTCACGCCGCACCTGGGCTGCTTCGAGATCACCGCCCAGCAGATCGCGCTGCGCACCAAGCTGACCGTGATGTACCGCCCGCCCAAGCAGGCCGCCCTCAAGCCGCTGATCGAGGGCGCCCGCGCGCGCCACAATCTGCATCTGGCGCCGGCCAATCTGTCGGGCGTGCGCATCCTGGCCAAGTGCCTCAAGCGCGGCGAGCCGATCGGGGTGCTGCCGGACCAGGTGCCGCAGGAGGGCGAAGGCGTGTGGGCGCCGTTTTTCGGACGCCCGGCCTACAGCATGACCTTGCCGGCCAAGCTGGCACAGATGGGCAATGCCGAGATCATCCTGGTGTACGCCGAGCGGCGCCCGGGGGGCAAGGGTTTCATCGTGCGCTTCGTGCCCTTCGAGCAGTCGCTCGACGGCACCGCCGCCGAGCAGGCGACGACCATCAACCGCGCCATGGAGCAGCTGATCGCGCGCTGCCCGGCCCAGTATTTCTGGAGTTATAACCGCTACAAGCAGCCCGGCGGCGTGGCCGCGCCAGATGCCCAGGTGGGCGCATGAAGTTCCTGCTGGGCCTGATGTGGCTGATGCACTGGTTGCCGCTGCCCCTGCTGGGTCGCGTCGGCACGGGCGTGGGCAGCCTGCTGTTCATGGTGCTCAAGACGCGCCGCCATATCGCACTGACCAATCTGCGCATGTGCATGCCGGAACTGACGGAGGCGCAACGGGTGGTGCTGGCGCGCCAGCATTTCCAGTCGTATTCGCGCAGCGTGTGGGAACGCGGCATCCTGTGGTGGGCGCCTGAAGCGCGCCTGCGCCGCCTGATCCAGGTCGAGCCGGGCGTGCCGCTGGCCCAGATCGCGGCCAGCCCGACCATCTTGCTGTGCCCGCACTTTGTGAGCCTGGACGTGGCCGGCGTGGCGGTGATGCTGGAAACGAGCTTGTGTTCGATGTACGTGCCGCAGAAAAATGCCGCTTTCGACGAGGTGTTGCGCAAGGGGCGGTCGCGCTTCCGCCCTGTGCAATTGTTTTCGCGTAAGGAGGGCGTCAAGCCGATCATCCGCGCCATGCGCGAGCACTTGCCCTATTTCATGCTGCCGGATATGGATTTCGGCGACAAGGATGCCGAATTCGTGCCGTTTTTCGGTATTCCCGCCGCCACCCTGACCGCCCCCGGGCGCATCGCGGCCGCCACCGGCGCGCAAGTGATTCCGGTGGTGGCGACGTTCTTGCCTAATTACACGGGCTGGAAGGTGAGGTTTTACCCGGCCTGGGAGAATTACCCGGGCGACGACATGGTCGAGTCGGCGCGCCGCATGAATGCATTTATCGAGGAGCGGGTGCGCGAGGCGCCGGCCGAGTATTTCTGGACGCACAAGCGTTTCAAGACCCGTCCGCCCGGCGAGCCCTCGCCTTACCTGAAAAAATAATAGCGCCAGGAATATACTGACAATATGAAACTCAAATTTACCAAGATGCATGGCGCCGGCAATGATTTCATCGTGATCGATGCGATCAGCCAGCAGGTCGATTTCAGCCCCGCCCAGTGGCAACGCCTGGCGGACCGCCGTTTCGGGATCGGCGCCGACCAGATTCTTGTGGTTGAAAAAGCACAGAATGCGGAGTGCGATTTCCGTTATCGGATCTTTAATAACGATGGCGGCGAAGTCGAGCAGTGCGGCAATGGCGCGCGCGCTTTCGTCAAGTTCGTGACCGACAAGGGCATGACGCGCCAGAGCAGCATCCGCGTGGAAACCATGAAGGGGATCATCACCCCGCGCCTGGAAACCGATGGCACGATCACGGTCGACATGGGCGCGCCGGTACTGGAAACGGCCCAGGTGCCGTTCGACGCGGCCGGCCTGGGCGGCTGGGCCGAGGGCCGGGATACCTTGTGGCCGCTGCCGATTAAGTATCAGGGCGGCAAGACGGTGTTTGTGTCCGTAGTATCAATGGGCAATCCGCACGCGGTGCAGGTGGTGGACGATGTCGACCTGGCGCCCGTGCAGGAGACCGGGCCGCTGATCGAAGCGCATGTGCGCTTTCCGAACAAGGTCAATGCGGGCTTCATGCAGGTGGTGGACCGGCAGCATGTGCGGCTGCGCGTGTACGAACGCGGCGCCGGCGAAACGCTGGCCTGCGGTACGGGCGCCTGCGCCGCCGTGGTGGCCGGCATCCGGCGCGGCCTGCTCGATTCGCCCGTGCGCGTCAGCGCGCGCGGTGGCGAATTGTCGATCGCCTGGGAAGGCGATGGCCAGCCGGTGATGCTCAGCGGTCCGGCCGTGACGGTGTTTGACGGGGAAATCACGGTCTAGCCTGCCGCGTTAGCACCCGCCGCGACATGCGGTCTTGCCCTTGGGGGCCGCCGTTGCTCTCAGGTCAACGACATCGGGCTCGCCGTTCAGCTCACGCCGCCATCTCGTAGGCTTCCACCTCACCGTGCTCCGCATGCCCGCTTTCGGACTCCGGCACCAGCGTCTTGAGGCGGTACAGCCGCTGCCTGTAATTACCCTCCGGACCGCCCGGACCACAATCGATGCCATCGAACAGGCGCACGATGCGGTCCAGCGCATGGCGCTCGTGCATCGAATCGATCACCACCAGGCGCCGTTTGCTGCGCCCGTAACTGCCGCGAATATCGACCACCAGGCAATGCCCCTGATCCGCCGCCGTGACGTCGAGCAGCAGCGCCTCGGCGCGCGTGAGCCCGAACAAGGCCGCCAGTTCCAGGCGCGCCGCCAGCAGCGGATGCGTGCTGCCCAGGCCATACGCGCTCAAGGCTCCGGTTTCGGTGTAGGCCGCTCCCTCGCAGCGCGGAGCAATCTTGTGCAATGCCGCAGCCGCCTGGGGACAACCCTGCAGCGCCGCCTTTTGCAGCCAGTACACGGCCCGCACATCGTTGCTTTCGTTTTCGCGGCGCGCACGCCAGGCGCTGTTGCCGCATTCGAGCTGGGCGTCGCGGTATCCCATTTCGGCGGCGCGCTCCAGATAGCGCTGGGCGTCGAGCACGTTGCGCTGGGAGAATTCCGGCTTGATATAGATACGCGAGAGCGCATACCAGGCTTCGGCCAGCCCCTGGTTGCCGGCCAGGGTCAGCCAGCGGATCGCCTTCTTGAAGTTGGCCGAACCTTCGCCGACCACGATGCGCTTGCCGTCGACCTGCATGCGCGCGCACCACAATCCAACCGCCATCTGGGCGGGGGCATCGTGCTCGGCCGCGGCCAGTTCGAAGAAATGGCGGATTTCCGCTTCGTCGGCGCCGCCCTCCCCTTCGCCCGCGACCGCGCCGGCGGCCAGCGCCCGGGCGCAGCGCGACAGCAGGGTGACGTCGGCCGCGCTGAGCTGGCCGCCCAGGCGCGCACTGGCGCCCAGTTGCCGCGCCAGCGCCCTGGCCAGCGGCAGGGCGCGGCTGGCGTAGGCGTCCATCAGGCCGTCTTCCCAGTCATTGTCGAGCTGCGAGAGCTGGGCCTGCGGCATGCCGCTGTCGGCGGCGCGCTGCAGCCAGCGCGGGTCGGCCGCGCGCGGCGGCGCCAGGGCGGCGGCGAGCGGCGCCGGCGCCGCCCGCATCGGGGTGGCGGCCGCTGCGCCCACGGCCGGCGCGGCCGCTTCCGCAAGGGTACCGGTCAGCCGCCGGTGCTGCGCCAGCAGCCACTGGGCCTCGGCCAGCCCGCCCGCCGCGCCCGCCTCGAGCGCGGCGAAGGCTTGCTCGCGCCGCTCGGGACCCGGCACCTCGCCCCCATGCCCGCCCAGGATCAGCTGGGCCAGCACCAGGCCGGCGCGCAGGTTGCCCTCGTCGAAGGCTTGCCCGAACCAGCACGCCACCGGGCGCTGGCTCTGCAGCGCGACATCGAACGGAATATGGGTGCCGATCAGCTGGCAGGCGGTGGCGCAGCCCTGCTGGGCGGCGCGGTCGAGCCAGTGCAGTGCCGTCGGCAAGCTTTTGGGCAAGCCCGCGCTGCCGAACAGATAGAGCGTGCCCAGTTCGAGCTGGGCCGGAGCGCGGCCGGCGCGCGCGCCACGGATGAGCGCTAGTTCTTCACGGTTTGCCATGGTTCATGCCATCACGTTGATTGGAGGAGATCAATCCGCTGAGCCCGCATGGCACCGGTTTGGTTGCCAATATACAACATTTGCTTGGCTGATGCGGGGCAGCCGACGTTTTAAAGTCTACGTCAGGCACGCAGGCGGGGGGACGCTGATGGCCACTTCCTTGATTTCGCACAAAGCTTGTTAGTAAGAATATGTGGAATGCCGCATGAAAGCTTTTCATTTAAATGCATGACCACTTGCCTGTATCAATACAGTGCCACGTTTCATAAATACAACAACACTGCTGGAATCATTGGCTTTCAACCAATTCTACCCCTCATAATCAACCACGACGGCCATTAGCAGAAGGCCAAGCAATTAAGGTTTCTTAATCTGAGTGTTCAGACAATTGAAAACTCAACGCACTGTCGGATTCGACGGATTCACTTTTAAGGACGTGTACATGAAAAAATCACTGGTCGCTCTGGCACTTCTCGGCGCAAGCGCCGGCTTTGCACAAGCCCAATCGTCTGTGGTCATCTACGGCACGGTTGATGCCGGCATGATCAAGCGTACCGACCAATCGCTGGCCATCGGCAAGCGCGCTAATAACACCCTCGGTTTCAAAGGCGTCGAAGACCTCGGCAGCGGCCTGAAAGCCCTGTTCCAGCTGGAAATTCGCTATGAACCGGATTCGGGCACCATCGAGCAGGGCGGCGGCGGCGTCCAGCGTCCGCTGTTCCAGGGTCAGAGCCGGGTCGGCCTGCAAGGCGGCTTCGGTATGGTGCGTATCGGACGCGGCCTGACCGCGTTCCAGGAAACCAGCACCCAGTTCGAGCCGTTCCACGGTATTCCGAGCCCTGCCGGTTTCCAGACCGACCTGATGGTCGCCGGCTACACCTCGGACCCGCTGGGCCTGGTGGGCAATTCGACCAACCGCTTCTCCAACGCCGTGTTCTATAACTCGAACGTGATCAACGGCTTCCAGATCAATGCCACGGTCGGCACCAAGGAATCGAGCTCGGGTTCGGCAGCCATCGTCGGCCGCGGTACCCTGGCCAATCCGCAATACCGTCCTGGCTCGGAAGCGTCGGCCAATCCGTACTCGGTCTCGGCCACCTACACCGGCGCCGCCGGCTCGCTGATGCTGGCCGCCGAACGCAACGCGGTCGAATCGCGCCTGCTGTCGATCGCCGGCTATGTCATGGCCACGCCGGAACTGAAACTGATGGCCACGCGCGTCCAGCAAGACCGCGGCCACACCTTCTTTAATAGCGAGGAAGCCCGTTCGTGGGTGGTCGGCGCCAATTACAAGATGGGCTCGGGCAAGATTCTCGCCGGTTACGGCCAGAAGAACCAGGGCGCGCTGAACCAGGGCATGCAGAAGACCAAGCAAATGTCGATCGGCTACGAGTACAGCCTGTCGCCACGCACCTATGTGTATGCCGATGCGTCCAACAAGAAAGGCCCGACCATTCCGTCGAGCATGAATATCTATGCACTGGGCGTGAATCACGCTTTCTGATACAAGATGCGGTGTGAACCGTACCGAACATAAGTCTGTCAGATAAAACAAAGGGCGGCGCATGGGTAACCATCGACGCCCTTGTCGCATCCGCGTTATGCTGTGGTGTTTCAGATAAGACGGTATTGACGTTTTTGCTTCGTCTGTGTCTTTTTCGCAACCAGTACTTGCGTGCGGTCCCGGCTTTCTGTACAAGGCTAAAAAACGATGGCATATTGGTTAAAACGAATTAGTACGCACGTTCGTTTTTAGACAAAATAATCTCCTGGAGACACAATGAAAACAAAATTAATCGCTGGTGTAATCGCTACCTGTTTCGCAGCCCCGGTCCTGGCCCAGTCCAGCGTGACCATTTACGGTATCGCCGACGCTGGTTTTATGAAAACCAAGGGTGAATCGGCCAAACTCGTCAGTGGCATCGCGGACGGTTCGCGCATCGGTCTCAAAGGTACCGAAGACATCGGCGGTGGTTTCAAGGCCATCTTCAATCTGGAAGCGCGCGTCGAACTCGACACCGGTACCCAGAGTCCTGGCCTGGTCACCCCGAACCAAGGTTTCTACCTGACCAAGGGCATGGACGCCTTCAAGAGCCCGGCTCTGGCATCGACCCTGTCCAGCCTGCGCACCGGCCTGCAGCCAGCCGTTGCCGTCAATTCCGAGAAAGCCCTGTTCGACCGCACCGCCATGGTCGGCCTGATCACGCCAGTGGGCGCCATCATGATCGGCCGCATGTACACCCCGGGCTATGAAGTGTTCGCCGCGGCTGACGCGTTCGAGACCGGCACCGGCGGCACCTGGGGCGGCATCACCGGCGGCACCGCCGGCTTTACCGCGCTGGGCGCGGATATCCGTTCGCAAAAATCGATCCAGTACCGCATCGCCACCCCGTCCGGTTTGGGCGGCTCGCTGATGTACGGCACCAAGAATTCCGGCTACCTGGGCCGCTACAACAAGTTCCTGGGCGCAGCGGTCACCTACAAGAAGGGCAACTTCGACCTCGGCGTCGGCCACAACCAGGGTGAAGACCTGCAAGGCCGCAAGAGCCTGACCACCACCACCGTGGGCGGTTCCGTGAAAATGGGCGACTTCAAGCTGTTCGCCGGCTACCACGACCAGGTCAACCGCAATTCGGCCCTGCTGGCCGACTACTTCAACGTGTTCACCGGCTCGGTCGCGCCGGGCTTGCGCGCCGCTGGCGTTCCGGCTGCTAACATCGCCGCCCTGAACAAGATCTACAACGACAACATCACCCGCAACAGCCAGGTCGATGCCAGCAGCTACCAGCTCGGCATGCACTACCGCCTGGGCCAGGGCCGTCTGATGGCCTCGGCAGCGCGCCAGAACGACCGTACCGCATCGAACAGCGATGCCACCCTGGTGGCGGTCGGTTACGACTACAACATCTCGGCCCGTACCGATATCTACAGCGTGCTGTCGCACATCAAGAACCAGAACGACGGCCAGTACACGCCGGGCGCGGCCGGTTCGCCGGGCGGCTTCACCAAAGTCGCTGGCGAAGACAGCCACGCCATCCAGATCGGCGTGCGTCACCGCTTCTAAGCACGGCGCCGCACTGGCAGCTCTGCAAAAAAGACGCCTGCGGGCGTCTTTTTTCATGGGCGCGCGCAAGCGGTCGCTTAGGTTAGAATTGCGGGACGTTTTTCACCCGCACCAAGACTTCACGTAAAGACTTCAATGACCGCCACACTGGATTCCACCGCCGTCGCCGACTACCTGGCCGACCATCCGCACTTTTTCCAGGAACACGCCAACCTGCTGGGCGAAGTCAAGCTGTCCAGCCCCCTGACCGGCAAGGCCGTCTCGCTTCAGGAACGCCAGATGGAAGTGATGCGCGATAAATACAAGGCGCTCGAACTGCGCATGTCGGACCTGGTGCGCCTGGCCGAAGCGAACGCCGCCATCGCCAACAAATTCCACGGCTGGACCCAGGCCCTGCTCAAGACGCGCCACGACAGCGACATGCCGCGCGCCCTGGTCGAGGGCCTGGCCACCCATTTCGGCGTACCCCAGGCCACCCTGCGCCTGTGGCAGCTGGCGCCGGCGCATGCGGGCAGCTGGTATGTGAACGGCGTGTCGGAAGATGCGCGCCTGTTCGCCAACAGCCTGCTGGCGCCCTACTGCGGCAGCAACCACGACTTCGAAGCGGTGCGCTGGCTGGCCGACGCCGCCGCGGTGCAGTCGACCGTGATCCTGCCGCTGCGCAGCAACGGCAGCGCCTTCGGCCTGCTGATCTTGGGTTCCCCCGATCCGGAACGCTTCACCGCCAGCATGGGCACCGATTTCCTGGTCCACATCGGCGACACCGCCAGCGCCGCGCTGGCGGCCCTGCGTGCCTGAGATGGAGAGCGCGAGCGAGCTGGACTGGGTCGAACGCTACCTGGCCCAGCTCGCAACCCAGCGCCAGCTCTCGCCGCACACCATCAGCGCCTACCGGCGCGACCTGCGGCAATTGCACCTTCTGGCCAAGGGCATGCCCTGGCAGCAGGTGCGCCAGGCCGACATCCGCCGCCTGACGGCGATCCTGCACGCGCAGGAACTGGGACCGCGCTCGATCGCGCGCAAGCTGTCGAGCTGGCGCGGCTTTTTCGGCTGGCTGTCGCACCAGGTGAGCCTGGCGGCCAACCCCACCGACGGCGTGCGCGCGCCCAAGCGTCCGCGCCCGCTGCCGAAAGCACTGGCGGTGGACGACGCGGTGCAGCTGGTCTCAAGCACACCGCCCGGGCGCGCCACCCTCACTTCCGCCGAGCTGTGCAACCGCGCCATGTTCGAACTGCTCTATTCGAGCGGCTTGCGGGTGGCGGAACTGGCCGGGCTCGATGTGGCCTACAGCAAGGGCCGCCACGGCGAACCCGCCTCGCTCGGCTGGATCGACCTGGCCTCGGGCGACGTGCTGGTCACCGGCAAGGGCAACAAGATGCGCACGGTGCCGATCGGCAGCCATGCGCGCACGGCGCTGGCGGCCTGGCTGGCGGTGCGCCCGCCCCCGGCCGACGGCAGCGGCGCCCTGTTCCTGTCCGAACGCGGCACCCGGGTCTCGCCGCGCGTGGTGCAGCTGCGCCTGAAACAGCACGCGATCGCGGCCGGCACCCCGGTGCACGTGCATCCGCACATGCTGCGCCACTCGTTCGCCTCGCACGTGCTGCAATCGTCGGGCGACCTGCGCGCCGTGCAGGACATGCTCGGCCACGCCAGCATCACCTCGACCCAGGTCTACACGGCGCTCGACTTCCAGCACCTGGCGGCCGTGTACGACCAGGCGCACCCGCGCGCCAAGGCCAAATAAGCACACCGAACACCCTTTTCGTGCCGCTTGCGGCATGATCCGCATCAAGCGATGTGGCGGTAGTTGGAAGCAAATGGCGAAATCCGGCATAATCGCTCGATTATTCGCCCGGTCCGGGCCCCACACTGACTGATGACAAACATGGCCCTGATACCCAGCACCATCCTGACCGGCTTCCTCGGCGCCGGCAAAACCACGCTCCTGAACCGCATCCTGCAGGAAGACCACGGGCTGAAGATTGCCGTCATCGAGAATGAATTCGGCCAGGAAAACATCGACAACGAAATCCTGGTGCAGGACAGCAGCGAACAGATCGTCGAAATGAACAATGGCTGCATCTGCTGCACCGTGCGCGGCGACCTGATCGTGGCGCTGTCGGCGCTGGCCAAAAAGCGCGAAGCCGGCGAACTGCACTTCGACCGCATCATCATCGAGACGACGGGCCTGGCCAATCCGGGCCCGGTGGCGCAAACCTTTTTCATGGACGAGGAAGTCGGCGTGCACTACATGCTCGATGCCGTGCTGACCGTGGTCGACGCGCGCCATGCCATGACCCAGCTCGACGAATACGAGGAAGCCCAGCGCCAGGTCGGCTTCGCCGACAAGCTGCTGATCTCCAAGACCGACCTGGTCGAGCCGGCCCAGCTCGATGCGCTCAAGGCGCGCCTGATGCGCATCAACCCGCGCGCGCCGATCAGCCAGGTCGACTTCGGCCGCGCCCCGCTGGCCGAAGTGCTCGACATCCGCGGTTTCAACCTGAACGACAAGCTCGAGATCGACCCGGACTTCGTCAAGGCCGAAGAAGAACACGGGCACGATCATGACCACGAGCACGTGCACACCGACGCCTGCCGCCACGAACACGGGGACGAGCACGAGCATAATCACCATCACGGCCACCACAGCGACGACATCGCCGCCTTCGTTTTCAAGAGCAACCGTCCCTTCGATCCGGCCAAGCTGGACGAATTCCTGGCCAGCCTGGTCAATGTCTTCGGTCCGCGCATGCTGCGCTACAAGGGCGTGCTGCTGATGCAGGGGGCCGAGCGCAAGGTGGTATTCCAGGGCGTGCACCAGATGATGGGCAGCGATCTGGGCGCAAAATGGGGTGAAAACGAGGAACGTGGCAGCAAAATGGTTTTTATTGGCAAAAATTTACCGAAAGATGTCTTTGTCAGCGGTTTGGAACAATGTTTGGTATAAACTATCCGGGTTTTAAGATGCCCGCTTTATCGCACCGGCAGTAAAAAGTCATCCAGGTGCGGGAAGACACGAACAAGGCGGCAGTTCAGCAAGCCGTCAAGGTAGGCGCTTCGGGCGCAGGCACCGCCGCTTTACCGGTGCCTCGGCCGAGTTAGCTGATAAAATGAAAACCACTGTCGTATCGAAGGTAAGTAGTCATGACTAAAACAACTAAATCGACCCCCGCCGTCAATACAGAAGGCCATCTCATCTCCGAAGACGAAATTCGGGCCATGGGCGAGAAGGACTATATGAATCCGGCGCAGCTGGCGTTTTTCAAGGCCCGTCTGCAGCAGCTCGAGAAAGACTTGCTCAAGAACGCAGGCGAGACCACCGAGCACCTGCGCGAAACCGTGCTGGTGCCGGATCCGGCCGACCGCGCCACCATCGAAGAAGAGCATGCGCTCGAACTGCGCACGCGCGACCGCGAGCGCAAGCTGCTCAAGAAGGTGCAGCAGTCGATCGCCGCCATCGATGGGGGCGACTACGGCTGGTGCGAAGAGACGGGCGAGCCGATCGGCATTCCGCGCCTGATCGCGCGCCCGACCGCTACCCTGTCGCTCGAAGCGCAGCAGCGGCGCGAGCTGAAACAAAAACTGTACGGCGATTGATCATCGCTGCACGCCACCTCCGAAGAAGCATGCGGGTTCGCCCCCGCATGCTTTTTTGTTTTGCCGCTCCTGCCAAACCGACTCGAAGCTTGCCTATAGGCTACACTATGCTTGCAGGTCCAGTTCGGCCGGAAACGCGCGGCATGGGGGTGGGTGACGCGGTGCGGGTCGGCATGCTACCGTGCGCTTTGGCGCGGGCGGGTGCCGCGGTTGGTTCAATAATGGCGCCCGCCGCGGTCGGGCGCCCGGTACGGTCGGCGCAGTGCGCAGCTTAGAACGAGACAGGGAACGACGTGGGTATCTTCTCCATCTTCAACAAGAAGAAAACTGATCAGCCCGGCGCCAAGGCGGCACCGGACTCGCGCCTGCGCGTCGGCGAACCGTCGCGCCTGGCGCAAGACACCGACGCCGACCGCGCGCGCCAGCGCGAAATCGCCCGCGCCACGGCCGCCAAGATCGATGCGATCGAGTCGGCCATGTCGAACGACATCTTCAACACGCCGGAACCGGCCTGGGGCAGCGGTCCGCGCAAGGTCAAGCCGCCCGTGGCCGATGGCGTCGCGGCCGATACCCTGCCGCTGCTCGAACTGGCCACCACCGAGCTGCTGGCCGACGAAGACTTGCCGGACGCGCCGGTGTCGCCCCAGACCGCCCCCGTCATCGAAGAAATCGCCATCATGTTCGCCAACGACCAGATGGCGGTCACCGAGCACATGCTGCTCGACAGCCTGGCCGAGCTGGGCAAGGACGACCGCACCATCTGGTGGATGCTGTTCGACCTGTACCAGGTGGGCGGGCGCCAGGACGACTTCGACAATATCGCCATCGATTACGCCAGCCAGTTCGAAACCTCGCCGCCCTCGTGGTCGCCGCCGCTGCTGCCGCATGGCATGGAAGAGCCCACCTTTTCCGGCGTCACGCCGACCGAAGTGTTTTCCGGCGTGCTCGATGGCGAAGTGGCCCCGCGCCTGGAACGGCTGCTGCAGCGCGCCGGCGAAAACCCGGTACTGCGCCTCGAATTCGCGCGCATCCAGACCGTCACCCCGGACGGCTGCGCCCTGCTGCTCGAAACCATCAAGCGCCTGCGCGCCAGCGAGCGCGAACTGATCGTGGCCGGCGCCGCCGAACTGGCCGAGCTGGTTCACTCGACCATCGAAATCGGCAAGCGCGACGCCAGCGAAGCGCCGTGGCTGCTGCTGCTGGCGCTGTTCCAGCTGCTCGACCGCGAAAAGGATTTCGAGGAAACGGCGATGGATTACTGCGTCACCTACGAGGTGTCGCCGCCCTCGTTCGAGCCGCCCTCGAAGGTGGCCACCGCGGTCAGCATCCTGCATGCGGCGCCGGCCACCGAACGCTTCATGCTGCCGTCGGTCATCGAAGGCAGCACCGCGGCCCTGTTCGATGCCATCGATGCCTACGCCGCGGCCAGCGAAGAGACGGTGCTGCTCGACTGCTCGCGCCTGGCGCGGGTCGACTATTCGGCCGCCGCCGCCCTCCTCAACCGCCTGCGCCCGATCGCGGCCGGCAAAAAAATCGAGCTGCGCGAATTGAACCATTTGGTCGCCGCACTGTTCAAACTACTGGGCTTCACGGAAGTGGCCAAGCTGTTCCCCCACAAGTACTGACCCTCGCCGGCGCCAGTGCGGGTGCCTGCAGCTATCTTGCAATTTCGTTTAGCATCCCCATTTCTGGGATGCAAGCAGCCGGCCCGGCCCGGGAGTGACCTCCTGGCCTGGCGGCGGCTCATTAACTGAGAGGCAACGATAATGGAACAATTTCACGGCACCACCATCCTGTGCGTACGGCGCGGCAAGCAGGTCGCCATCGGCGGCGATGGCCAGGTCACGCTCGGCAATATCGTCATGAAGGGCACGGCCCGCAAGGTGCGCAAGCTGTACCAGGGCAAGGTGCTGTGCGGCTTTGCCGGCGGCACGGCCGACGCCTTCACCCTGCTCGACCGCTTCGAAGGCAAGCTCGAAAAGCACCAGGGCAACCTGCTGCGCGCCTCGGTGGAACTGGCCAAGGATTGGCGCACCGACCGCGTGCTGCGCCGCCTCGAAGCCATGCTGCTGGTGGCCGACCATGAGTCGACCCTGGTCATCACGGGCAACGGCGACGTGCTCGAACCCGAAGACGGCGTGGGCGCCATCGGTTCCGGCGGCACCTATGCCCAGTCGGCCGCCAAGGCCCTGCAAGAGAACACCGATTTGTCGCCGGCCGAGATCGTGAAAAAATCGCTGACCATCGCCGGCCAGCTATGCATCTACACCAATATGTCGCACATCATCGAAACACTGGATTAAGGGGAAGCACCATGCCAAGCACCATGAATATGACGCCCCGTGAAATCGTTTCGGAACTCGACAAGCACGTGGTCGGCCAGGGCAAGGCCAAGCGCGCGGTCGCCATCGCCCTGCGCAACCGCTGGCGCCGCCAGCAGGTAGCCGAGCCGCTGCGCCACGAGATCACGCCCAAGAACATTCTGATGATCGGGCCCACGGGCGTGGGCAAGACCGAGATCGCGCGGCGCCTGGCCAGGCTGGCCGACGCGCCGTTCATCAAGATCGAAGCGACCAAGTTTACCGAGGTCGGCTACGTGGGACGCGATGTCGACACCATCATCCGCGACCTGATCGACATCGGCATCAAGCAGACGCGCGCGAGCGAAATGAAAAAGGTGCGCCAGCGCGCCGAGGACGCAGCCGAAGACCGCATCATCGACATCCTGGTGCCGCCGGCGCGCGACTTCGGCTTTAACGTCACGCCGCCGCCGCTTGAAACCAAGGAAGGCGAAGGCACGCGCCAGACCTTCCGCAAGCGCTTGCGCGAAGGCGAGCTGGACGACCGCGAAATCGAGCTGGAGCTGGCCGAGGCCGGTCCGCAGATGGAAATCATGGCCCCGCCCGGCATGGAAGAAATGACCGAGCAGATCAAGTCCATGTTTTCCGGCATCGGCGCGGCGCGCAAGAAGCCGCGCAAGATCAAGATCCGCGAAGCGATGAAGATCCTGATCGATGAAGAAGCGGCCAAGCTGGTCAACGACGACGAGTTGAAGCAAAAGGCCATCGCCAACGTCGAGCAGAACGGCATCGTGTTCCTGGACGAGATCGACAAGATCGCCTCGCGCTCCGAAATGGGCGGGGCAGACGTGTCGCGCGCGGGCGTACAGCGCGACCTGCTGCCGCTGGTCGAGGGTACCACGGTCAACACCAAGTACGGCATGATCCGCACCGATCATATTTTGTTCATCGCATCGGGCGCGTTCCACCTGGCTAAGCCGTCGGATCTGATTCCCGAGCTGCAGGGACGTTTTCCGATCCGGGTCGAGCTCGAATCGCTGTCGATTGCCGATTTCGAATGCATTTTGACGAGCACCGATGCCTGCCTGACCAAGCAGTACGAAGCGCTGCTGGCCACCGAAGACGTCAAGGTCGAATTCGCGCCGGGCGGCATCACGCGGCTGGCCGAGATTGCGTTTTCGGTTAACGAGCGCACCGAGAACATCGGCGCCCGCCGCCTGTACACGGTGATGGAAAAGCTGCTCGAGGAAGTCTCGTTCACCGCCAGCGAGACCGGCGGCAGCGTGGTGGCGATCGACGCCGCCTACGTGAACGAGCGTCTGGACAAACTGGCCGACAACGAAGACTTGTCGCGCTACGTGCTGTAAGGAGGGCGCGCAATGGCAAACAAGGCACTGGCGACGCGGCAAAAGATGCGCATCACGGTCAAGCCCACGCAGCAGGTTGCCAAGGTGCGCAATCCGGTGGCCGTGGCAGCCAAGCTGCGCGCCGCCGGGCCGCATGCCAAGGGTCCGGCGCAGGAGCGCCAGGCGGCCAAGCGCGCGCTCAAGAAGGCCAAGCTGGAACCGGAGCCGGATTAACCGGGCGCGCGCTTTAATGCCGTTGCTCCGCCGGTTCTATGGCCGCCAGCGGGCACCTACCCGGTCCCCTATGAATGCACGTTCTTGCGGATATGGCATTTGCTCAAAATGGACGCAAATTCCTTCCACGCGGGATCGGACTGCCCCGCGCATTCCACGTCGTGCGACCTGATCTCGGATTGAATTTTTTCATGGATTGCCGGGACCGCTTGACGATTACCCAGGTAAAAAACCCATTCCTTGAGTATTCCGGTAGTAAACGTCGCCACGTGCAGGGCTGGACCGGCGTCCTTGAGATAAGCATAGATTTTCTGGCCGATCATCTCCACTTCGCTATTTTCCGTCTCGTCCGGCTTACCGCCCGGGTTGGGCTGGTTAAATAATGTGGCGAAATTGAGCCTGATATCGAGTAAGGGATGTGCAGCCCATCGTTCTGCCGCCAGGTTGACCCTGGCCAGCAAGTACTCGGACGGGTTGGAATCGAGACCGCGGTACCAGCTTTCGCCAGTTTCCGCCAAACAGGTGACCGGCAAATATGTCGTTACTTGTTCCATAGCAAAGTCCCTCCGGAAATTCCGCCCTGGATGGGCAGCGAAATGGGCCTGACCGCAATGCACGCCCAAGCTTGCTCGAAGCCGGCACGGTACAGCGCAGCGATGACGGCGTAGCCGTCCTCTCATGATTGTTGAACGAATTCCAGGGGCCGCCAGCGGGCGCCCCGGCGGGCGCCCGCGATCAGGCCATCCTTGTGTGCACCGCCTTGGTGCGCGCCGCCTAGAACTTGTAGGCGGCGCCTAACGTCAATAAATGCACATGCGTGCGTGCCAAGGCGCCAAAACTGGCCCTGAGCAAATCATAGTCGGCGGTCAGCGACAGATGCTTGTCGAGCGCATACGCCATCCCCACTCCGCCCGTCACGCCAGTCGATGCGCTTGAAGCGCCATCGAACTTGCCCGACAGCCGCGTCATCCCTACCCTTGCATGCACCGACACAGCATCGGTCTCGCGCGAACTGATGCGGTACGACAGCCCCGCGCCGCCAAACGAGGCCGCGCCGCGCTGCCCCAGACTCGCCTTGCCGCCGCGGTAGCCCACCAATTCAAGCGAACTGGTCAGCTCGGAACCCTGCCACACGCTGAACGGTGCAAAGTTGAAGCCGGCGAACAGCTTGCCGCTGCCATTGTCCTGCCCCTTGCATTGCCGAGGGCCGCCGCAGTCCGCATTGAACTGCATCCGCCCTGCCCCGCCGCCCGCATAGATCGGGCTGGTGTCGCCGTAACTGGCGCCGCTGGCGGCACCGCTGAACACGGTCAGCAGGAGGGCGGCAAGCAGGGGGGGTTTCGGCATCGGTTCTCTTTCGGGCGTAGACGTTTCTGGTATGACGCCAGTGTCCTGCTTTTCCTCAAAAAGTCCTATCTGCTTGTGCGAAGCATTGAAATTCGGTACATTGAGTATCGGATAACTGTACATTTCGCCATCAAAGGAATCGCATGAGCTCACCTGAGCTGGTCATACAAGTGTTGCGCGCGGAGTTGCGCGCGGCGGGCATCACCTACAAGGCGCTGGCCGCGCGCATCGGCATGAGCGAGTCGAGCGTCAAACGGATGTTCGGCCAGAAAGATATGGCCTTGTCGCGCCTGGCGCAAATCTGCAAGGCGGCCGGGGTGCCGCTCGAAGACGTGCTGCGCCGCGCCGCCGACGCCCGTCCCCAGGCCGATACGCTCACCCCGACCCAGGAAAAGTCGCTGATGGCCAATCCGCGCCTGCTGCTGGTCGCCATCTGCTGCCTGGGCAACTGGACGCTCGACCAGATCATCGAAACCTATCGACTGAGCGAGCCGGAATGCATCGGCCTGATGGTGGAACTGGACCGCCTCGGCCTGATCGAACTCAAGCCCCTGAACCGCTACAGCATGCGCGTGTCGACCACCTTCCGCTGGCTGCCGGACGGGCCGGTGCAGCAGTATTTTCGTGAGCATGTGGTGGAGGATTACTTCCGCGGCCGTTTCGATGGCGCCGGCGAAACGCTGATGTGCCTGCCCGCGCGCCTGTCGCTGGGCAGTTCGCGCGAACTGCTGGTGAAAATCCAGCAGCTGGCGGCCGAACTGGCGCGCCTGCACCAGGCCGACCGCCGCCTGGCCAGCGAGGAGCGCAACGGCGTCACCCTGCTGCTCGGCTTTCAATCGTGGGAGTCGAGCGCCTTCACCGCCCTGCGCCGTACTTAGCCGCGCCTACCAGATCGGCCCGAGAAACAGGTAGGCGGTGCCGGCGCCGTGCACGGTCTTGCCGGCGCCCACATACACCGGCCCGAAGCGCGTATCGACCGACAGGAAGCCGCTGACGGCTTGCTTGAAGGATGCGCCGCTCTGCGCCGCCTCCTGTTGCGAGCGGTCGAAGGCGCCGCCGGCTTCCAGCGAAAAACCGGCGCGCACGGTGCCGCCCAGGGTCACGGGCAAGGCGCCGATGCGGCGCGCCATGACCAGCCGCCCGAAGGCGATGCGGTTGCCCTCGACCGATTCCGGCAGCGAGCCGGACAGGCGCAAGAAGCCGCCCAGGCTGAGCGGCGCGTCACCGCTGCTGGCGATCGCATATTCGCCGTACACGTGGCCGGCCCAGTCGCGCGTGCGGAAGGCGCCCAGGCCGAGCAGGGAAAACTGCGCCATCGCGCCGGCGCCGTCGGCCCCGCTGCCCCAGCCCCTGAGCTGGGAGTCGAGCAGGTAGCCGCGGCTGGGAAAGCCGAGCGAATCGAGCGTGTCGACCCGGTAGCGCAGGTAGTGATAGGTGCTGGCCGCGCGCTCGCCGTTCCCTTGTTCGGGGATCACGGCGCGCGCGCCCAGGTGCTGGCGCACCATGCCGCCCTGCACGTCGCCCCAGGTGCCCAGTTCGCGCCCCACCACGAAGCGCACCGAACGCTGCGAGAAGGCGTAGCGGCTCTGGCGCCGGCCTTCCTTGAACAGGTCGACCGAACTCGAACCGTACTGGGCCTCGGGCGCCACATACCAGGGCGAGCCGGCGCCGAGCGGCTGGTGGAACTGCATGCCGATGCCGCGCTCGTCGCCGATCTGGGCGCTGGTGCGCAATTCGCCGCCCCACGGATTCATGGACGAACGCACGTGCATCACCTTCAGGGCGAAGCGGTTGGCGTCGTCGAAGTCGCTGGCCAGTTCCAGGCCCACGCGCAGGCGGCTGCTGGTCCAGCCCGATTCGGTGGCGCGGATGGCGACGGCGCGCTGGCCGCCCTCATCCTCGATGTCGGTTTCGACCCGCTCCAGGTCGCCGCGTCCGTACAGGCTGTTGGCGGCGCGCCGCACCTGTTCGCGCGTGCGCGTCTGTCCCTGCGCAAGACCGGACTGCACCTGCAGGATTTTCGGGTTGATGCGCCCGCTGCTCTCGACCTTGACCTCGGCCAGCGGCAGCGCCGTGTCCGACAGCGGCGGCGTGGCCAGCCGGTTGTTTTCGAACAGCGCGTACTCGCCGGCCGGCAGCGCCAGCGATGCCAGGCGCTGCGACAGTTCGCGCGCGGCCAGTTCGCCACCCTTGATGGCGCTGTCGATATTGCGAAAATCCAGAAAACTGGTGCCGCTCAGCTCGGGCGAAATGAGCACGTCGGCCGGACCGAGTTCGCGGATCGAGCGCTGCACGTTCTGTTCGGTCAGGATGTTGATCATCTGCTGCGCCACACCGAGCGCGCTGCCGAGGTTTTTCTCGGGCGCCAGCGGGGTGCCGACGTTGACGGCGATGATGATGTCGGCGCCCATCTTGCGCGCCAGGTCGATCGGCAGGTTGCGCACCAGGCCGCCGTCGACCACCAGGCGCTGGTTCACGCGCACCGGCGCGAACACGCCCGGCACGGCGAGCGAGGCGCGCATGGTCAGAAACAGCGGGGTGTCGACCAGGTCGACCAGCTCGCCCGTGACCAGGTCGGAAGCGACCGAGCGAAACGGCAAGCTGAGTTGATTGACGGGGCGGTCGCGCGTGCCGGCCGGCAGCAGGCGCGCCAGGGCAAGTTCGAGCGCGGCATTGCCGGCGGCGGCCGGCGGCAGCGACATGCCGTCGCGGTGCACGCCGAACTCGATGCGGGACGGCAGCAGCACGTCTTCTTCGCGGCGCCGGAATTCGAGGTCTTCGCGCGCCGGGCGGTCGGCCACCACGCGGTCCCAGTCGGTCAGGCGCGCCATCTGTTCCAGGTCGGACACCGAGGAGCCGGCCGCGTAGGCACCGCCGATCACGCTGCCCATGCTGGTGCCGACCACGATGTCGACCGGTACGTGCAGTTCGCGCAGTACGCGCAGCACGCCGATGTGGGCAAAGCCGCGCGCGCCGCCGCCCGAGAGCACCAGCGCCACCTTCGGACGGGCAGGCACCGCGACGCCGGCAGGCGTGGCCGGGGCCACCGACTGGGCCAGCGCCGCGCCGGCGTGCCAGCCCAGGGCGCAGGCCGCGGCCAGGATGCGCAACCGCTTCATGCGCCGCTTATTGGGTTGCGGGCTGGTTGCCGGGGCTGACCATGGTGCGGGTCGGGGCCGGCATTTGCGGCGGCGGCGCCGACGGCGGCGCGTTCTGCGGCGGTTCCGGGCTCAGGCCGGGGGCCTGGGGCGGTTCGGACGGCGGCGGCGGCTGCTGGTTCTGGCTCTGGTTCTGCGCGCCGTTGTCGCTCGGCGGCATCGGCATCGGCGGCGCCATCTCGGCACCGGGTTTGGGGTCGGTGGCCAGCTCGATGCGTTTCTCGACCCCGCCTTCGGACAGGGTGATATAGCGCGGGAACACCGAGGTGACGGTCACGCCCGGGGCGATCTCCTTGCCCACCTTGAGCGCGCGCGGCGGCTGGCCGTCGGACACCAGGATGGCGACGCTGTCGCGCCCGGCCGAGACCACGCCGGTCAGCTGGTAATTGCTGACCACCACGGTGGCGGCCTGGCCGCCGAACAGGGTGGCGGCGGCGTCGGGCGCCGGCACCGGGTCGGGCGCGCTGGCCACGGCCACGATCGGACGCTGCTCGCCCCGGAAGAACTGCATGGCCCAGTACGCGATCGAGGCCGACAGGAAGACCACGGCAATCAGGCTAACAACTATTGGCAAACGCTTCATTACATTCCTTTTTACCGCACCAGCTGATTGATTTCAATAATAGGCATCAGCACCGCGAGCACGATCAGCAGCACCACCACGCCCATGGCCAGGATGAGCACCGGTTCGAGCAGGCCGGCGATGGTCAGCGTGCGCCGCTCCAGGTCCTGCTGCTGCGAATTGGCGGCCCGTTCCAGCATGGCGGGCAGTTCGCCGGTGATCTCGCCGGCGCGGATCATATGGATCAGCATCGGCGGAAAGTGCTTCTGGGCCGACAGCGCGCGCGCCAGGCTGACGCCTTCGCGCACGCTGGCGCTGGCCTGCTCGACCAGTTCCTTCATCGCCACGTTCGACAAGGTGTCGCGGCTGGTATCGAGCGCGCGCAGGATCGGCACGCCCGAGCCGGTGGTAATGGCCAGGGTACTGGCGAAGCGCGCCGTGTTCAGGCTGCGCTCGAATTTGCCGTACACCGGGGCCGTCAGCAGCCAGGTGTGCCACTGGCGCTTGAGCACGGGATTGCGCAGCGCGCGCCGCCACAGCCAGAAGGCCGCCACGAGCAGGATGCCGACGAAGATACCGTAGGCGCGCACGAAATTCGACACCGCCAGCATCATGACGGTCAGCAGCGGCAGCTTTTGCTTGGTGTTGGCGAATACCGAGACGATCTGCGGCACCACGTAGGTGAGCAGGAAGATCACGATCGCGAACGCCACCACGGTGACGATGGCCGGGTAGGTGAACGCCAGGCGCACCTTCTGCACCAGCGCGTTGCGCCGTTCGATGTAGTCGGCCAGGCGCGAGAGCACGCGCGCCAGGTGGCCGATCTGCTCGCCCGAAGCGACCAGCGCCCGGTAGATTTCGGCAAAGTCGCGCGGGTGGCGCGACAGCGCGTCGGAAAACGAGGCGCCGCCCATCACTTCCGAGCGGATCGAGGCTACCAGGTCGCGCACATACGGGCGCTCGGCCTGTTCCAGCAGCGCGGTAAACGCCTGTTCGAGCGGCAGGCCGGCCTCCAGCAAGCTGGCCAGCTGGCGCGTGAACAGCGCCAGTTCGACCTGCGACAGACGCTCGCCGAAGCCGCGGCTTTTCTCCACGCCGGCGGCGTCGAGCTGGGCGGCGATGGCGTCGACCGTGAGCGGGGTCAGGCCCTGCAGGCGCAGGTCGGCGCGCGCCGAACGGGCGCTGTCGGCGTTGACCACGCCCTTGCGGGTGGCGCCGTCGCCATCGACGGCTTCATAACGGAATGCGGGCATCGTGGTCGGCCTAGTCCTTGGTCACGCGCAGCAATTCAGCCTGCGTGGTGGTACCGTTGTCGAGCCAGCGCTGGCCATCTTCGCGCATGGTTTTCATGCCGCTGGCCTGGGCCGCGGTGCGGATCTCGGCTTCGGAAGCGCGGTTGTGGATCTGGGCGCTGATCTTGTCGTTCGTTTCCAGCAGCTCGTACACGCCAACCCGGCCGTGATAGCCGGTCTGGCCGCATTTGTCGCAGCCGACCGCCTTCCACTGCACCGTGCGGCCCTGCGGCGTTTCGACCTCGTCGCGCACCTTGCAGTGCTCGCACAGTTTTCGCACCAGGCGCTGCGCCATCACGCCCAGCAGCGACGACGACAGCAGGAACGGTTCGATCCCCATGTCGAGCAGACGCGTGACCGCCGCCGCCGCATCGTTGGTGTGCAGGGTGGCCAGCACCAGGTGGCCCGTGAGCGAGGCCTGGACCGCGATCTGCGCCGTTTCCAGATCGCGGATCTCGCCGATCATGATCACGTCCGGATCCTGGCGCAGGATCGCGCGCAGGGCCTTGGAAAAACTCATGTCGATGCGGGCGTTGACCTGGGTCTGGCCGACGCCGATCAGGTCGTACTCGATCGGGTCTTCCACGGTCAGGATGTTGGTGGTCGACGCGTTCAGGCGCGTCAAAGCCGCGTACAGCGTGGTGGTCTTGCCGGAACCGGTCGGCCCGGTGACCAGCACGATGCCGTGCGGCTGGTTGATCAGTTCATCGAACTGCGGCAGCAGGGCGGCGTTCATGCCCAGGTGCGACAGGTCGAGGCGGCCGGCTTCCTTGTCGAGCAAACGCAATACAGCGCGCTCGCCATGGCCGGTCGGCAGGGTCGAGACGCGCACGTCGACCGGTTTGCCGCCCACGCGCAGGGTGATGCGGCCATCCTGCGGCAAGCGCTTTTCGGCGATGTCGAGCTGCGCCATGATCTTGATACGCGAGATCAGCGAGGCGTGGATGGCCTTGCGCGGACGGACTACGTCGCGCAGGGAGCCGTCGATGCGAAAGCGCACCACGGAGGTTTGCTCGAACGGCTCGATGTGGATGTCGGAAGCGCCTTCGCGCAGCGATTGCGTGAGCAGCGCGTTGATCATGCGGATCACCGGCGCGTCGTCGGACGATTCGAGCAAGTCTTCGATGGCCGGCACGTCCTGCAGCAGCTTGGTCAGATCGAGGTCGGCATCGAATTCGTCGGCCACCTGCGAGGCGTCGCCGCCGGCGCCGGCGTAGGCGCTGGCAATGGCCGCCTCCAGGTCGGCGCGGTCCATCGAGCGCAGCGCGATGCGCCCGAAACGGCGCGACACTTCGGCGATCGCCGCCGGCGCGGTGGCGCCCGAGACCCACACTTCGATCGGATGCTCGCCGTTGTCGGGCGAGCGCGCCAGCACGCCGAAGTCGCGCGCGAAAGCGTAAGGTAAAAGATTGCTCATCGCTCTGTCATCACTTGGTCGCAGGTGCCGGCTTGGCCGGACGGTACATATTCACGTCGGCCGGGTTGATCGTGGCCGGTGCGCTCAAGGGACGCTCGGTCGTGCTGCCCGGGGCCGGGGCTGGCGTGGCGGGCGCTGGAACCGGGCGCGGCGGCACTGGCGCCATGGCGCCGCCCGGCGGCGGCTGGCCGTTGCTGAGCGGCGGCAGCACCGGGGTGCCGTAATCGGGCATCACGATGCTGTCCTTCGGTCCGCCCGTGGCCTGGCCGGCCGAGCGCATGAAGTCGTAGCGATCGGTGGCGATGGCGTTGCTGTCTTCCTTGCTGCGCACGATCACCGGGCGCAGGAACACCATCAGGTTGGTCTTGTTGCGCTTGCGGCTGCGGTATTTGAACAGGTTGCCGAGCACGGGAATGTCGGCCAGGCCGCGCACGCGATCTTCGCCGTCCCTCGTATCGTCCTTGATCAGGCCGCCGAGCACGATGATCTGGCCATCGTCGGCGATCACATTGTTTTCGATGATGCGCACGTTGGTGATCACGCCCGAGGCCGAGTTGCTTGCCACGTCCGAGGTCTCGTGGTAAATCGCCATCTTGATGGTGCCGCCTTCGGAAATCTGCGGGCGCACCTTGAGCGTGAGGCCCACGTCCTTGCGTTCGATGGTCTGGAACGGGTTGCCGCCGGCGGCGCCACCGGTGTTGGTGGTGAAGCTGCCGGTGATGATCGGCACGTTCTGGCCGACCTTGATGGTCGACAGTTCATTGTCGAGCGTGAGCATGTTCGGGGTCGACAGGATGTTGGCGTTGCCCGTGTTTTGCATCGCATGGGCGAGCGCGCCGAGGCCAAGTTCGCCCGCGACCTGTTTGAACAGGCCGATGGTCAGCCCGGCGCCCGGCGTGGCGGCAACTCCCTTGCTGGCCAGCGCCAGCAGGTTGTTATCGCGGGCTACATCGACCGAATGCTGGATCGCGCCGACCCGGTACTTGCTACCCTCGTTGCCCGACAGGCCGAGCCACTGCACGCCGAATTCGGCCGCGTTATCGGCACTGACTTCGACGATCAGGGATTCGATGTAGACCTGGGCGCGGCGCACGTCGAGCTGGTCGATGACGGCGCGCAGGTTGCGGTAGACCGCGTCCGGCGCGGTGATGATCAGGGTGTTGGTGGAAGCGTCGGCCTGGATGAAACCGGCCCCGCTGCCGCCGCTGCCGCCGCTGGTCTGGCTCTGCTGGGCCATGCTGTTGCCGGCGCCGCTGTTCTGGTTGTTGTTGCCGCCGCTCTGGTTGTTGCCGGAGGCGCCGCCGCCGCTGGCCACGCTGCCGCCGGTGGTGCCCTGCTGCTGCTGGCCCAGGGCCGAGGAATCGGACGAGACCACCGCGCGCAAGGTCTGCGCCAGCTTGGTGGCGTCGGCGTTTTTCAGGTACACGACGTGGACGTTGCCGGCCTGCGAAGTCGGCTGGTCCAGCTTGGCGATCAGCGACTTGGCCAGGTTGGCGCGCGCCGGCGATGGCGCGCGCAGCACCACCGCGTTGGTGCGCGGATCGGCCACCACCGAAATGCGGCCCGAATCGCCGCCGGCGCTCGGTTCCATCAGCTTGTTGACCATGGTCGCCAGGTCCGAGGCGATCGCGTGGCGCACGGGAATGACGTCGAGGTCGGCCGCCACCGGGGCGTCGAGCGCGGCGACGATCTTGGCCAGGCGGCGCAGGTTGTCGGCGTAATCGGTGATGACCAGACTGTTATTGCCCGGGTTGGCCATGATCGAATTGTTCGGCGAAATGAGCGGACGCAGCACCGCGGTCAGGTTGGCCGCCGATTCGTGGCTCAGATGGAAAATCTGGGTGGCGATCTGGTCGCCCTTGACGCCCGACCCGCCCACCCCGACCTGGGTCGGCGACGATTGCAGCTTCGCTTCCGCTTCCGGCACCACCTTGGCGAAACCGTCGCCGGTGACCACCGCGTAGCCCTGCAGGCGCAGCGCCGAGGTCAGCAGGCCAAAGGCCTGGGCCTTGGTGACCGGCTTTTCCGACGTCACGGTCAGCGTGCCCTTGACGCGCGGATCGATAATGAAGGTCATGCCGGTGTAATGGCCCACCGCCTTGATGACCGATTCGATGTCGGCGCCGACGAAATTGAGGGCGGCCGGAACGTCCGCGGCGGCCAGCGCGGGGCTTGGCGCCCCCGCGACCGCGCAGCACAGCAGGACGCCGGCGGCAATGCGGCGCAACGCCGGGGAAGTGGAAGTGCTCAGTGACTGTTTTTTCATCATTTAAACTCTAAGGCGATAGTTTTCTTGCCGTCAACCATTCGGCGCTGGCCCAGTAAATTCAGGAGATTGCCCAGCGTTTCTTCATATCCATCGGCGGCCTGTGCCGTGCCGGAAAACTGGAAGCGGCCCTGGTTCAGGCTGCCCTTTCCCGCCAACAACAAGGCACCGCGTTCCGTCTTCAAATTCACGTTTGCCTGCTGCCCCTGCCAATCCATGGTCATCTTATAGGTGCCCAGCACCTTGATCGGCGCCATGCGCGAGCCCATGTCATTCAATTCCAGGGTCGTCACCCCGTCCACCGCCACCCCGCGTCCATCCGGCGCGCGCGCCAGGCCCAGGGTGGTCCAGGACAGGCGCATGTCGCCCGTGAGCGCCAGCGTGTTGAGCGGCGCGCCCAGACCGGCCAGGCCTCCCGCCGGCAGCAGCAGCGCCGACGGACTGACCTGCCATTGCGACCAGCTGCCGGTCAATGTCACCGGCTGGGTCAGCGCCAGCGGATTGGCCAGGGTCATGTCGACCTGGCCGATCAGCGCCAGCGGCGACAAGGTCCAGGCGAAGCGCCCCGGCAGCAGCGGCGTGACCGCCCCGCCCGGCCCGGCCGCCCCGCCAATAAAGGCTGAGCCGCGCCAAAGCGTACCCTGCGCATCCCCCAGAGTCAAACGTCCGCCGGTCTGGCGTTCGACCACGTCGCCCAGCCACGAGGCCGGCGCGAACGCCAGCACGGTGAGGGCCACGGCCAGCACGATCGCGCCTAACCATAGCACGGCGCGCATCATCGCGAACTCGCATCCGTGTTCTGGCGCAAGGTGACCGTGGCGTCGACCTGGCCGGCCGGGGTCGAGGCCGTGATGGCCGCTTCCAGCACGCTGATGCGGTTTTCCAGGCGCTGCGCTTCAAGCCAGGCGAACAGATTGGAAAAAGCGACGCCGGACACCTGCAGCTTGGCGTACTCGCCGGTCATGCTGAGCGACTCGGGCTTGATGCCGCGCGCCGTCAGGCTGGCCGAGAGCGTCTCGCGCGACATGGGTGTTACTTGCGGCGGCGTCTGGCCGGACAGCTCGGCGGCGGTCTTGGCCAGCGCTTCGAGCTGGGCCTTCTGCTGCTTGAGCTGCGGCAGTTCGGCGCGCAGCCGGGCGCTGCCTTCCAGCGCGGGCGCCAGGAACAGCGCGTACACCAGCAGCAGCGCCGCCAGGGCGCCGCCGATGCCGAGGAATTTGCGCTCCTGCTCGGTGCGCGCCATCCAGTACAGCGCCATCTGGTCCTTGAGCCGGCTCACGGCGGTGAAGGCGCTCATGGCTTGGCTCCCGCGGTGCGCAGCAGCAAGGTGTTGGCGGCGATATCGCTGACGTCGAGCTTGTGCTTCGCCAAGCCCGGCTTGAGCGTGCCGGCCAGGGCCGGATCGGCGCCTTCGGGCTTGAGCTTGATGGTGGTGGTGCGCTCGCGGAAGGTGAGCGCGGCCAGTTCGGGCGGCTTGCCCAAGGTGCGCACCGCTTCGCCCAGGGCGGCGGCCTGGAACGTGAATTCGTCGGGCCCGACCTGGCCCGAGGCGCCCCTGGCCTGGGCGATTTTCTGGCTCATCTGGCGTTCGAGGTTGTTACTGATGACCGTCTCCTTCGGATAGGCGGCGCGGAAGATCTGCACCATGGCCTGGCGCGTGTTGTCGGCTTCGCGCTTGAGGCGCAGCCATTCGTAATTGAGGCCGGCCAGGTTGACCACCACGGCCAGCAGGGCCAGGCGCACCGGCCACTTCCAGCGCTGCCAGTCGCGCGCCTTGGCGCCGGCCGAGCCCAGGCCAGGAACCAGGTCCAGGCTGGTGCTTTTCGAGCCGGCGATCCAGTGCGCCCAGTGCTCGGCTTCGAGCGTGACGGCGGGACCGGCTTCGGCGCACAGGGCCTGGTACTCGCCCAGTTGCTCCTGCGGCACGTACAGGGTCAGCGGGGTGTCGCCGGCCAGCGCGCGCACCGTTTGCAAGGCCATGGCCGGTTCGCCGGCGATTGCCAGCCCCAGGCCGTGATATTGGCCGTGGCGGATGGTGATGCCGCCGCTATCGATGGCGGCCGAGGCATTGCCCGGCGCCAGCGGCAGGCATAGCTGGGCGGGAAAGGCGGCCACCGCGCGCGCACCCTGGGCCAGCACCGAGCGCACCAGCGCTTCGAGCCAGGCGCGCTGGGCCACGGCGATGGCGCGCAAGCCATCCGCGCCCGCGGCCGGGGCGGCCACCAGCACGCATTCCTCGGGGTCGCCCAGCACCTGTTCTTCGACCAGGTTGGGGAGCGCGGCGCGCAGGCGGGCCGCCGACAGCGGCGGCACCTTGACGTGCAACAAGGTGACGTCGGCCGCGGCCAGCAGCAGCACCACGCGCCGGCTGGAAGCGATCAATTCGCCCATGCCCTTGAGCACGCCATCGCCCTGCTGGATCAGCGCGCCACCGTCGGCGACCAGCGCGAAGCGGGCCAGGGCCCCTTCGCTGTCCGCCCTGGCCGGATGCCGGATATATAAAGTAGTCAAACCATCTCGCTTTCGTTCTTAATTTTGCCGTACCCAGACGGTCGTGGTCTGCACACGATCGTCCAGCTTGCGCTGGACCAGCGCTTCCGCGTCGAGCGCGGCCCGGTCCAGGCGTATCCGGCTCTTCACCAGGAAATATTCGCTCTTAAAACTATACGTGTTCTTGACCGGATCCTTGCCGTACAACTGTTCCCTGAAGCGGGCATCGTCGATAAAGTAGGCCTGCTTGCGGCGCGTCACCAGGGCCGCCCCTTCCGACACCGAATATCCTTCCACGATGGCGGCCAGCACTTCGGCCGGGGCGGTATTGGCGTTGACCTTGGTCTGTTCGGGCAGCACGATGGCGAATTCGCGCAGGCGGTTCACGGTGGCCAGCGTATAGCCGGGAATCGAGAGCAGGTCGTCGAGCTGGGTCAGGCCGACCGGCGCGGTGCCGGCCGACACCGGGACCGGCACTTGCGCATTCGGATCGAGGTCGGGCTGCGGCGGCGGCTGGTTGGGATCCTGTTCCTTGGGCGCGGCCGGCGCGGCGCCCGAGGCCACCGCCAGCGCGGTGCGCTGGGCCAGGGCCGGATCGAGCTGCAGGTTTTGCAGCAGGCGCTGGTACACCTGCACCTGGACCTTGTCGATGACGCGCCCGTTGGACAGGTTCATCAGGTTGTAGCGCGCGGTGGCGTCCGAAATCTGGCCCGACAGGGTGGCGTCGAACACTTCGCCCTCGACCCGCTCGCGCTCGATGTACTGGTCGAGGCGGGTTTCGGCCAGCGGCGTGTTCCACACCGCGTTCAGGGTGGTCAGGTTGCGGTTATCGATGCCGTCCTGGCGCAGCACAAGGCGCGCCCAGTCGAGCGCGCCGCGCAGGATCCACTTGGTCTGCAGGTGCAGGCGCTGGTTTTCCATCGAGCGCACCTGGACCTGCTGCTGCCAGAACAGGCTGGCGACAATGGTCACCGACAGCATGGTCAGCAGCAAGGCCGTGATGATGGCCACGCCCTGCTGGCGGCGCGGAAAAGGCTTGCGCATCACATGCCCCCCAGCAGGAACGATTTGCTCATCACCGCGGCCACGTTATCGACCTGCAGCTGCACCTGCAGCCCGGTCGGCGTCAGGCTGGGCGCGTTGAGCGGAGCCGGCACCGGGGCCGGCGGCGGCGCGCTGGACACGGCCTGCGCCACCGGCTGGGTGTTCTGGCGCCAGCCATTGTTTTCCCAGCTCATGATCTGCATCGCGCTCACGCCCGACTGCAGGGTGACGGCCGGCGTGGTGTCGGCGTTGCTGATGGCGGCCTGCCACATCACGTCGAGCTGGACCAGGTCGCGCGTGCCGTTCGATTCGCGCCGGGTGAGCATGCGGTCGACGATGCGGTAGGCGACCACCTGCAGGCGCGCCGGTTCGTTTTCGGCGTACACATTGCGCACCAGGGTCAGTTTGTCGGGCCCGGAGAGCAGGTACGGCCGGCCCAGCATCAGGGCCGGATTGGCCAGGTGCTCGCAGTCGCTCTGCATCTGGGCAAAGGCGAGCTGCATGCCGCGCGCCGATTCGAGGCGCGCGGTGAGCGTTTCGCGCGCGCGCACGATGCTGTCCAGGCCGCGCCAGCCGAGCACCGCCACGATGGCCAGGATGCTGATTGCCACCAGCAGTTCAATCAGGGTGAAACCACGCTGTTGCCGCCGTTGCTCATGTTGCCGCTGCCCGGTGTGCATCATTCGTTGAGCACCAGTTGGACCAGCTTGATGATGCGGCGCTCCGGATTGGCGCTGTCGAACACGCTGACCTCGACCCGGCGCAGGCGCGGATTCGGGCTGGCCAGCACTTCTTCCTGGCACAGCAGCTTCAGATCGCCCTGCGGGCATTCGTAACTGTTCTTGCCGATCGCCGGATATTCCTTGGCCAGGCGGATCTGCACCAGCCGGTTTTCGGCCGACCAGGTCGCCATCATGGCGGCGCGCAGGCCGGCGCTGTTGGAGGTCAGGCTGCCCACGGCGCGCAGCGAGGCGCCCAGCGCGGTGCCGATGATGACGAGCGCCACCAGCACTTCGAGCAGGGTAAAGCCGGACTGGTTGTCGTGGGGATGGCGCATGGTCTGGTTCAACAAATACTTTACAGGGTTACTCGACGACGAAGTGGCCGATACCGTCGGCCCGGATGGCAACCCGGTCGTCGCCGATCGCCAGGGTCAGCACGAACGGTTTGTCGACCGGCTCGCGCCCGAAGGTAATGCGCACCGGACCGCCGCCCACCGATACCGGCGGGTCGAGCAGCAACTGCACCGGGGCGCCCTTGAAGGGACGCTCGCGCAGCAGGTCGTCGCGCGTGACCGGTTCCCAGACCGCTTCATTGCGCACCAGGAAGCGGTAACGTTCGGTATCGGCCTCGAAGGCCACCAGCCGGTTGCGCACGATGGCCTCGTCGCGCGCCAGCTGCAGCAGCAGGGCAAGGCGGCGCGCCTCATCTTCGAGATTCTGGCGCGGGCTCGGAATCGCATTGATCGAAACCAGGCCCAGCACGATGCCCATGATGACCATCACGACCATCACCTCGATCAGCGTGAAGCCCCGGCTGGCGCGCACTGCTTTCATGACCTTCAAGACGCCTCGGTCCGGGCCTAGTTTTCCCAGGAACCGATATCGCTGTCGTCGCCGGTGCCGCCGGGCAGGCCGTCGGCGCCGAGCGAGAACACGTCGATTTCACCCTGCACGCCAGGGGACAGGAACTGGTACGGGTTGCCCCATGGATCCTTCGGCAGTTTTTCGATGTAGCCGCCGGTCTTCCAGCCGTTGGCGGTCGGGCCGTTGGTCGGCTTGACGACCAGCGCCTGCAGGCTTTGTTCGGTGGTCGGGTAGCGCTGGTTGTCCAGCTTGTACAGCTTGAGGGCTTGCATCAGGTTGGCGATATCGACCTTGGCGGCGGTGATGCGCGCCTGGACGGTACGGTTCATCAGCTTGGGCACGACCAGCGCGCCGAGAATGCCGATGATGACCACCACCACCATGATTTCAACAAGGGTAAAGCCGCGCGCGAAGCGCTGGCGGATGGAACGGTGTGCAGCGAGTTTCATAGTCAGTCAGTGATGTAAGTTCTACGATGAGTCGGAGTATAAGGCCAATAACGCCCGCCGTCGCTATTCAACTGCGGGCTATTTTGCGTCATCTTCCTGTCATCTTGCGCAGGCGGGAATCTAAGTTGCCGGGGCGTTATTCAAGTTACCCCGGCGATGCCGCCGCGCTTCCCGCCAGTGGCGGTAACGACGGTGGAGGCGCGCCACCTGATTGTAAGTCAGTGTGGCGCCGTCTTCCACTTATGGACGAATCGACAGTGCCGGTTGGCGCAAGCCTGGTGCCGATTAGTGATGATGCTTGGCACTACTGCCGCTCAGGCGATGCAGGGCGCCATCGTTGCCGCCCTCGGCCAGGTTGCTCGATACGGGTGCCAGGGCCTTGACCATCGGCGCATCCTTGACGAAAGGCACGATGCCGAGTGCCTTGTCGATTTCATGCGGATAGACCACGTAGCCGCGCGTGATGACCAGCGCCACCTTGCGGATGTCGCCGATCTGTTTGGTCGGGTCGCCATCGACCAGCACCAGGTCGGCCAGCTTGCCCTGGGTGACCGAACCGCGCTCGGCGCTGGTGCGGGTGTAGCGCGCGCCGTTCAGGGTGGCGACCTGGATCGCCTGGGCCGGGGTCAGGCCGGCCTTGACCAGCAATTCGAGTTCGGCCTGCAAGGTGAAGCCGGCCATTTCATCGGTGCCGGCCACGATCGGCACGCCGGCCTTGTACAGGCGGCCGACGAAGTCGACCATCTTGGCGTAGGATTTTTCGTAGCGCTTCTGGGCAGCTTCGTCGGCGATCTTCATGGTGCCGACGTAAAAGCCGCGCTTCACATCCGGCGGCATGTGGTCGGCCACGGCCACGAACGGCTCGTTCAGGTCGCCGTCGCGCTGCTTGAGGAAGGCGAAGGTGGCCAAGGTCGGATCGATCACGGTCTGCTTGGCTTTCAGGCGCGCGATGAATTGCTTGACCCTGGGCGAGTCGAAATCGAGGTCCACCACTTTTTCCGACGGCAAGATGAAGCGTTCCAGGGTGCGCGTTTCGGTTTCCGGCGTGGCCAGGAAGTTGAGCATGACCTGGTTGATATGCTGGATTTCATCGTAGCCGGCGTCGAGCGCTTCGTGCGCGCGCAGGCCGACCGGCACGTGGCCCGACACGCGCAGGCCGCGCAGGTGGGCGTAGGCCACGGTGTCCTTGAGGATCGCCTTGGGGAAGGAGTTGTAGATTTTCAGCTGAGGATAGCCGTGCTCGGCGTACCAGTCGATCGCGTTTTTGGCTGCCGGCAAGTCCTTGACGACGAAGCCGCCGTTCGAGGAGAACGGGCTTTCGCCTTCCAGGAAGCCGGTCGGCACCACTTGCGGCGAGAGCAGGCGGCCATCGGCCACTTCGTCGAGGATTTGCTGCAATTGCCCGTTATCGTTGCCCATGTCGCGCACCGTGGTCACGCCCGCGGCCAGGTTCAGGCCGCCGTCCCAGCGGCCCACGTGGCCATGCATGTCGAACAGGCCGGGCAGCATGATGCGTCCGGCCGCGTCGATTTCATTGACGGCGCCGCGCACGGGCGAACCGGCCGGCAGGATCGCGCTGATGCGCCCGCGCAGCACGTAGACGTCGGACGGCGCGCCCACGGTGGCTTTTTCGCTGTCGAAGATGCGGGCGTTCTTGACCACCGTCAAACCGGTCAGCTTGTGCTGCAGCTGGCTGGCGAGGTCGGTCAGCATTTTGCTCTCGGCAACTTTCTGGCGCTCGGCCAGGACCTTGGAGACGCCATTCCAGCCTTCTTCGGCGGCGGTCATGAAACCGGGAATGACGACCGCGAACAGGCGCGGCTTGGCGTCGGTGGTGGCCCAGTAAAACTGGGGCGACATGCCCAGGCCGGTCTGGGCGAACAGTTGCACCTTGCGCGTCTTGCCGTTGCTGGTGACGTCGACTTCGTCGAGCTTGCGCTGGGTCAGGGTGCCGGAAGGCAGCAGCGGCAGGCTGCCGGTCGGGCTGGCGGCCAGGGCGGCGATGGCGATCGAGGCCATTTCGGCCGAGCCGTTCAGGGGCACGTACATGGCCGGGCCGGCGATCGATTTTTCGCCTTTTTCCGAGGTCGATTTCCAGGTGGCCTTGTCGCCCTTGCGCTCGAAGCGGTCGTCCACCACGGCGCCGTAGGTCGAGTTGCCCTTGACCGTGTATTCGGTCATGGTGCCGTCGGCTCCCAGGCGGAACTGTTCGGTCAGCTCGGGGCCGCGGCCGTTATCCTTGTAGATGAAGCGTACGCGGGTGAGGCCATCGTCGTCACGCTCGACGACCTGTTCCCCGATGCGCTTGCCGTTTTCGGCGTGCATCTCGTAGCGGAGGGTCTGGGTGGCGGCGTGCGCCGACCAGCTCAGGGCGGCGGCGACAGCGAGGACGAGCGGACGTTTCATGTGATGCATCTCCCTGGACGGAACGTTAGTTATTATGCTGGGACGCAAGAATAGCACGGGTACGTACGGTCTAGAGCAATGTCATAAAGACAAATGAATAAATGATTATTTTGGAGGTTGTGGGAGGCGTAAGATGACCTACCGTCGTTCCCGCGCAGGCGGGAACCCAAGTTCGTGCCGTAGCTACAGGCGGCTCGACAAACTTGGGTTCCCGCCTGCGCGGGAACGACGGTTTTTAGTTTAGCGGTACGAAGGAGGCGCTAGCTGGCGCACCCACACACCGGACACCCCGCATTGCGCGCCACGCCGATACTGGTCCACTCCATGCCGCGCCCGTCGAGCAGCAGCAAACGTCCGGCCAGCGATTGCCCGACCTGCATCACCAGCTTGAGCGCCTCGGCCGCCTGCATCGCGCCGATCACACCCACCAGCGGCGCGAACACGCCCATGCTGCTGCAGGCGGCATCCTCGAAGCGCTGGTCTTGCGGAAACAGGCAGCTGTAACACGGCGAATCGTCGCGGCGCGGGTCGAACACGCTGATCTGCCCGTCGAAACGGATCACCGCGCCCGACACCAGCGGCACGCGCTGCGCCACGCAGGCGCGGTTGACGGCGTGGCGGGTGGCAAAGTTGTCGCTGCAATCGAGCACCACCGACGTCTGCTCCACCAGCTCGGCCAGACGGGCATCATCGGCCCGCTCGCGCAGCGCCACCACCTCGATCCCGGGATTGATCGCCAGCAGGGAAGCGCGTCCGGACTCGGCCTTGGGTTGGCCGATGCGCTCGCTGGTATGCAGAATCTGGCGCTGCAGGTTGGTCAGGTCGACCACATCGTCATCGACCAGCACGATGCGCCCGATGCCGGCCGAGGCCAGGTACAGCGCCGCCGGCGAACCGAGCCCGCCGGCGCCGATAATCAGCGCGCTCGCCGCCAGCGCCCGCTGCTGGCCTTCGATGCCGATCTCGTCGAGCAGGATGTGGCGCGAATAGCGCAGCAGCTGGTCGTCGTTCATCGGGTACGGATCCTGCTGTGCCGCATTATTTCTTGACGCCTTTGTTCAATTCCGGCGGTTTCACGTCCGGCACCGGCTTGACCGCGGCCTTGTCCTTGGACTTCTCGGCTTCCTTGTCGAGCACCGGTTCAACCTTCGACAGTTTGACCGGCAAGCCCTTGAAATGGTTCAGGGCCTGGGCCAGCTGGAAGTCGTCCTTGCTGCCGAATTCGAGCGGCTTGCGGGTGCGCGCCTGAGCCTGGGCACGCTGGTCTTCTTCCATTTCGTCGCGGCGCGCCTTGCCCGGATCGATGCTGTCCTTGCCGCTGCCGTCGGAGAGGTGCTTTTCCAGGTCGGCTTCGCGCACGCGCAGGCTGTTCAAGCCATCGCCCTCGGCGGTTTCGTCGACCATCATGTCGGGCACGATGCCCTTGGCCTGAATCGAGCGGCCCAGCGGCGTGAAGTAGCGCGCGGTGGTGAGCTTGACGGCGGTATCCCTGGTGAGCGGGCGCAGGGTTTGCACCGAGCCCTTGCCGAAGGTCTGGGTGCCCATGATGATGGCGCGCTTGTAATCCTGCAGGGCGCCGGCCACGATTTCGGAGGCCGAGGCCGAGCCGGTGTTGACCAGCACGATCACCGGCACGTTCTTGAGCGCGGCAGGCAGCCTGGCCAGCGGATCGGCGCCGCTGCGGGCGGCGTAGAACTCGCGCCGGCCGTAAAACACTTCGTTCGAGTCGCGGCGCTGGCCGGCGGTCGAGACAATCGCCTTGTCATGCGGCAGGAACGCGGCCGATACGCCGATGGCGCCCGGCAGCAATCCACCCGGGTCGTTGCGCAGGTCCAGCACCAGGCCCTTGAGCTTGGGGTCCTGGGCGTACAGCGCGTTGACCTTTTTCACCATGTCGTCCACGGTCTGTTCCTGGAACTGGCTGATGCGCAGCCAGCCGTAGCCCGGCTCGACGATCTTGCCCTTGACGCTCTGGACCCGGATTTCTTCGCGCACCAGCGGCACGATCCACGGCATGTCGTCGCCCTTGCGCGCGATGGTCAGCACCACCTTGCTTTTCGGCTCGCCGCGCATTTTCTTGATCGCTTCGTCCAGCGACAAGCCCTTGATCGGGGTGCTGTCGATGCGGGTGATCAGGTCGCCCGCCTTGATGCCGGCACGAAATGCCGGCGAATCCTCGATCGGGGTGACGATCTTGACGTAGCCTTCTTCCATGGCCACTTCGATGCCGAGGCCGACGAAGCGGCCCTGCATGCTTTCCTGCATTTCGCGCAGGGCTTTTTTGTCGAGGTAGACCGAATGCGGGTCGAGCGAAGCCACCATGCCGGTGATCGCTTCCGAGAGCAGCTTGCGGTCTTCGACCGGCTCGACGTAATCGGTTTTGATGAGGCCGAAGACATCGGTGAGCTGGCGCAGCTCGTCGAGCGGCAGGGGCGCGCTGCCGGTTTTTTGCGCCATGGCCGAAAACTGGAAGGACGCGGCGACGCCGGCGACCATGCCAAAGCCGATCAGGCCGATACTTTTGACTTTCATTCTTACACCCATTCTCAATACCGTCGGAAGCAGCAGCGAAGCGCACGCGGGCCGTTGGACCCGCATGGCCTTGTTGACCTAAAAGTTCACCCAGCCCGCCGGATCGACCGCCGCGCCCTTGTGCCTGATTTCAAAGTATAGCCCCGATTCTTCGTTGCCGCCGGTGTTTCCCGCGCTGGCGATCGGGTCGCCTCCCTTGACGGCGTCGCCCTCGCGTTTGAGCAGGGCCTGGTTGTTGCCGTAGATCGAAAGGTACTCGCTGCCATGGTCGACCAGGATCAGGTTGCCGAAGCCGCGCATCCAGCGCGCGAACACCACCCGGCCGCCCGCCACGGCGCGCACTTCGCTGCCTTCGTCGGCCTTGATGAACATGCCTTTCCAGCTCGGCCCGCTGCCGCGCTTGGCGCCGAAGCGGGCCGCCAGCTTGCCCGACACCGGCGCGCGCAGCTTGCCGCGCAGGCTGACAAAAGCGCCTTCGGGCATGGCCGGGGCCAGCGCAATATCGGGCTTGCGCGGCGCGACCGGTTCCGGCTTCGGCTCGGGCGTCTGCGCCACTACCGGCGGCTCGTCGTCGTCGATCGGGTCCATCGGCACCGGAACAGGGACCGGCGGAATCTTGGCGCCGGTGCGCGGATCGAGCTTGGGCGGCTTTTTGGCCGCTTCGCGCGCCAGGCGTTCGCGTTCGCGCTCGCGCTGGCGTTCCCGTTCAGCCTTGCGTTCGGCCTTTTTGGCCTCTGCCAGCAGACGGGCCTGTTCGGCGGCCTTGGCGCGCGCGGCGGCCAGCGCTTCCTGGCGGCGCTGCTCGGCGGCGGCCGCTTCGGCCTGTTCCTTGATCAGTTTGGAGAGCTTGTCGACCAGTCCGGCCATGCGCTGTTCGTCGCGCTCCAGGCCGCCGATTTCCTTGCGCTGTTCGGCCAGCCGGTTCGACAGGGAACCGAGCAAGGCGGCGCGGCGCGCCTTTTCCTTTTCCAGCACGGCTTTCTGCTCGCGCTCTTCCTGGGCGATTTCGTTGAGTTCCTCGCGCGCGTTTTCGGCCTTGTCGCGGTTGCTGGCGACGGCGGCCAGGTTGCCGTGCAGCGAACCGAGCAGCTTGGCCTGGGCCTTGGAGACGTAGGCCATCAGTTGCAGATCGCGGTTGATGCGGTTCGGATTGTCGCCCGACAGCAGCAGCTTGATGCGGTCTTCGTTGCCGGCAACGTATTGCTCGCGCAAGAGACGCGACAATTGCTGTTTCTGGCTGGCGATGGTGGCGGCCAGCCGTTCTTGCGAGGCGGCCAGTTCGGCCACGGTGGCATTGGTTTCGCTCTGTTCGCTGGCGAGGTCGCGCAGCACGCGGTTGGCGTCGGAAATGGCTTCCTCGGACTCGGCCAGGGTGTCGGCCGCGTCCTCGCGTTCGCTTTCGGTCTTGCTCACTTCGCGCTTGAGTTCGGCCAGCTTTTGCTGGATGCCGGCGCGCGTCTTCTCCGCCAGCACTTTCTGCTTGCTGCGCTCGGTTTGGCGGGGAGCAGGCGCGGCGGCGGCACTGCACGTAAAGACGGCCAGGAGCGCGCACAACAGCGCCCCGGCCGCTAACTGCTTCACATTACGATACAAAACTTACTTGGCCTTCCCTTGGTTGGCCACGGCCGCGACGGCGGCGGCGATGGCGTCCTGGTCGCCCAGGTAGTAATGGCGGATCGGTTTCAGGTCGGCATCGAGCTCGTACACCAGCGGCTGGCCGTTGGGGATGTTCAGGCCGACGATGTCTTCATCGCTGATGCCATCGAGCATTTTGATCAGGGCGCGCAGGCTGTTGCCGTGGGCCGAGATCAGGATTTTCTTGCCGGCGCGGATGGCCGGGGCGATTTCCTCATCCCACACCGGCATCACGCGCGCCACGGTGTCTTTCAGGCATTCGGTCAGGGGAATGCTGTCTTTCGGCACGCCGGCGTAGCGCGGATCGTTGAACGAGGTGCGCTCGTCGGACGCTTCCAGCGCCGGCGGCGGGGTATCGTAGCTGCGGCGCCAGACCAGCACCTGGGCGTCGCCGTACTTGGCGGCGGTCTCGCCCTTGTCCAGGCCCTGCAGGGCGCCGTAGTGACGCTCGTTGAGGCGCCAGTCGTTCTTGACCGGCAGCCACATCATGTCCATATCGTCCAGCGCCAGCCACAAGGTGCGGATGGCGCGCTTGAGCACCGAGGTGTAGGCCACGTCGAAGGTAAAGCCAGCCTCTTTGAGCACCTGGCCCGCGCTGCGCGCCTCGCGCACGCCTTTTTCGGTCAGGTCGACATCGGTCCAGCCGGTGAAGCGGTTCTCAAGATTCCAGGTGGATTCGCCGTGGCGCATGAAGACAATTTTGTACATAAGCAATTTTCAAGAAGGTGGAAAAAGGGAAACCTGATACGAAAATGGTGAATGCAAGATGCAGGCAAAGCGACAGTGTAAAGGGTAAGTGTTAGCAGATCCGGCTTCTATTTTATAATGCGCGGATTGTCCTAAACCATTGGAACCCCGTGAAATTCATTCTTGACCATCTTTTAATCGTCAGCATCGTCGTGCTGTCGGGCGGCGCCCTGCTCTTGCCGGCCCTGCTTCCGCGCGGGAAACGCGCATCCACCTTGGAGGTGACCCAGTTGATGAACCGCGGCAAGACCGTGCTGCTGGACATTCGCGGCACCGATGAATTTGCCAAAGGGCATTTGCGCGACGCGAAAAACATTCCGCTGGCAGACTTGTCGTCCCGCATTGCCGAACTCGACAAAGCGAAAAACAAAACCATCGTCGTCGTGTGCCAGACCGGCGCGCGTGCCGACAAGGCCGCCAAAATCCTCGAAGCCGCCGGTTTTACCGACGTCGTCGGCCTCGATGGTGGCCTGACCGCATGGCAAGCCGCTGGCTTGCCGACCGCTAAGTGAGAAAGGAAACACCATGACAGCCCATGTAGTGCTCTACCATACCGCCTCCTGCCCGTACTGCGTGCGCGCCGAGCGCCTGCTTGAAGCGAAGGGCGTGACCGACATCGAGAAGATCCGCGTCGACCTCGACCCGGACCAGAAAGTGGTCATGATGAACAAGACCGGACGCCGCACGGTGCCACAGATTTACGTGGGCAACACCCACGTCGGCGGTTTCGACGATTTGTATGCGCTCGATCAACAAGGACGCCTCGATCCCTTGTTAAAAGGGGTTTGAACGGCATATAAGCCCGAATGCAAGCGATTGATTGCGCAAAACTATTTCAAGTCGTATGATTTTGCTACAATTGCCGTCGCGTTTGAAGTCTAAGCACAGAGGGAACGGCGTGTCGCCGTTCTGTTAATTTCTCAACGAAAGCGTTCCATGTCTGACGAAAATCTGCAACCCGTATTCCAAATCCAACGCGTCTACCTGAAAGACATGTCGCTGGAACAGCCGAATTCCCCAGCCATCTTCCTCGAACAAGAAGCACCGTCGATCGAAGTGTCGCTTGACGTTGGCGCCGAAGCCATCGCCGACGGCATCTACGAGTCGACCGTCACCATCACCGTGACCGCCAAGGTCAAGGACAAGGTTGCGTTCCTGGTTGAAGGCAAGCAAGCTGGTATCTTTGAAGCGCGCAACATTCCTGCGGACCAGATGGATCCCCTGCTGGGAATCGGTTGCCCGAACATCGTTTACCCTTACCTGCGCGGCAATATCGCCGACGTGATCACCCGTGCCGGCTTCCCGCCTGTGCATCTGGCAGAGATCAATTTCGAAGTGTTCTACCAGCAGCGTCGTCAGGCGCTGGCTGAAGCAGCCGCCGCTGCTCCAGCTGACACCGCAGCACACTAAGCACGACCGCAGGGTGGGCCAGGCGCCCGCGCGCATCCGCTGCGCGCGGGACCTGCCCGGGCGAGCGCGCCCCTGGCGGCCGCCCCACCCTGCACTCTCACGGCGAAGGCCACGCAATGACAATTCCCCGTTTTCTCCTCAGTGCCGCATTTGTGCTGGCCTCGGCCCCCGTGCACGCCTTCGATTTCAAGAGCGTGGGCGCGGCCAGTCTGATCCTGTATGACGCGCCATCGCTGAAAGGCGGCAAGCTGTTCATCGCCCCGCGCGGCATGCCGGTCGAAGTCGTGCTGACCTATGGCGAATGGGTCAAGGTGCGCGATGCGAACGGCGACCTGGCCTGGGCCGAAGCGAAGTCGCTCAGTCCGCGCCGCAATGTGGTGGTGCGCACCGCCAACGCCAAAGTGCGCGGCGGCGCCGACAACGATGCCAGCGTACTGATGACCGCCGACAAGGGCGTGCTGCTGGAACTGATCGACGCGCAGACTTCAAGCTGGATCAAGGTGCGCCATCGTGACGGCATCACCGGTTATATTCGCGCTTCCGACGTGTGGGGCACTTGACCCCATGCCGACCAGCGAATCCAGCGTTTCACCACGCAAAATTACCGTCCTGGGCGCCGGCGCCTGGGGTACCGCGGTCGCCATCGCCCTGGCGGCGCGCCATGATGTGCTGATGTGGGGCCGCAATGGCGGCGCCATGGAGGCGATGGCGGGCGCCCGCGAGAACAGCGCCTACCTGCCCGGCTGCGCGTTTCCTGCCGGCCTGAAGGTCACGGCCGACTTCGATGCGGCGCTGGCCCATGTTTTGGGCACGCCCGAGGCGGAGGCGCCGCTGCTGATCGCCGCCTGCCCGGTCGCCGGGCTGCGGCCGCTGCTGATGCAGCTTAAAGCGCACGCAATTTCGCATATCGTCTGGCTTTGCAAGGGATTCGAGGGCGATACCGGTTTGCTGCCGCATCAGGTGGTGGCCGAGGTACTCGGCAGCCAGGTGGCGGGCGGAGCCTTGTCCGGTCCCTCGTTCGCGCAGGAAGTGGCGCGCGGCTTGCCGTGCGCGCTGACGGTGGCGTCGCGCTCCGAGATGCTGCGCGAGCGGGTGGTGTCCAGCGTTCATGGCGGCAATATCCGCGTGTATTCCTGCGACGATCTGGTCGGCGTGGAAGTGGGCGGCGCGGTCAAGAATGTGCTGGCGATTGCCACCGGCGTGGCCGATGGGCTGGGGCTGGGCTTGAACGCCCGCGCGGCGCTGATCACGCGCGGACTGGCTGAAATTACCCGCCTGGGCACGGCGCTGGGCGGCACGCCAGGTACCTTCATGGGCTTGACCGGAATGGGCGACCTGATTTTGACGTGCACGGGCGACCTGTCGCGCAACCGCAGGGTCGGGCTGGGACTGGCGCAGGGGAAACCCCTCGATGCCATTGTGGCGGAGCTGGGGCATGTGGCCGAAGGCGTGCCGTGCGCGAAGGCGGTACGCGCGCTGGCGCTCAAGCTGGGGGTGGATATGCCGATCACCAATGCGGTGGCGGGCGTGCTGTTCGATGGCGGAACGCCGCAGGCGATGCTGGCGCAGTTGCTGGCACGGGATCCAAGGGATGAGATTGCTTAAGCTGCGTCGTTGCCGTAGCTAGCGCGTCGTTTCGGCCAACATCATCGTCGTTCCCGCGCAGGCGGGAACCCAAGTTTGTCGAGCCGCCGACTACGGTACGAAATTGGGTTCCCGCCTTCGCGGGAACGACGGGGAATGCGCAGGGATCCAGGTGCTTAGGGCTTCAACAAAATCGTCAGCAGCGCCACCGCATCTTCATTGGCCCGCAAACCATGCGGCACACCACCCAGCAAATACAGCATTTCGCCCGGGCGCAACACCGTGCTGTTGCCGTACGCATCGCAGACGATCTCGCCCTGCAGGCACAGCAAGGTAATCTCTCCATCCACCTTGTGCACCGGCATATCCCGGTCCTTGGGCAGCACCAGCCGGATCAGCTCCATATTCTCGGTCTTGGCCAGCGCAACCGAAGTGAAATGGGCGATGTCGTCGTCGCCCCGCTTGAGTGGTATCAGCTCGCCCGAGGCGGCATGTTGTAAGGCCATGACGTTTCCCTTTATTCTTCCGCGTTGCTCATCTCCACGCCGCGCAACCATGTCACCAGCGCGAAGGCATCTTTGAATCCGCGCGCCAGGTCCGGCACCAGCTGGTCCGGCTCGTTCACCTTCAGGTCGATCTCGGTCCAGACGAAAAAGCTTTTCAGCTTCAGGTATTCGATATGCACATGCTGCGGATCGAACCCCTTGGGTGGGCGCTGCAGCTTGTCTTCGTCCAGCAGGTCGCCGTAGGTGGTGCGCAGTTGCTTATTCTTCAGCACTTTGGCAAATCCTGTCGCATCGTTGACAATTTGCTCACGGATCGCTTTCAGGCGCGGTGCCGGCGGCAAGTATTCGCCGACTCCAAACTGCAGCTTGCCGCTCCCTTCGATCTGGAAATAGTAGGTCGATCCGCCACCGGCACTCGGCCGGCGCAAATCCTTGGGCGTGATGCCGGCCGAAAAGCGCGTTTTGTACGGACGCTTGTCGTTGGCGAAGCGGATGTCACGGTTGATGCGAAACATCGCTTTCTTGGGATTGCAGGCCGCCACCTGCTTGTCGAACTTCGTCAGTTCCCGGATCAGTTCGGTGACGACGGCCAAAAATTCTTCGCGCAAAATATCGTAGCGCGGTTTGTTCATGATGAACCAGGGACGGTTGTTGTTCTCGCTTAACTCGTTCAAAAACTGCGTCAGGTCGCGCAAATGCATGCTGTGGATCCAAAAAATGAGGTAGAGCGGAATTACTGCGGCTGCGGCCGCGGGCGCTTGCCGACGGTGACGTCGACCGTTGCCGGGCGATTATTGCGCATCACGGTCATTGTAGCCTTGCCGCCGGGCGGCAGCTGCGCGATCAGCTTGAGCGTGTCGATGGTCGTGCCGGCCTGTTTGCCGGCGACGGTGAGCAGGATGTCGCCCGGACGCAAACCGGCGCGGTGGGCCGGACCGTCGCGCACGACGCCGGCGATGATGGTGCCGCTTTGCTGCGCCAGCCCGAAGCTGTCGGCCAGTTCGGGCGTGATGTCCTGGGTTTCGATGCCGATCCAGCCGCGCACCACGGCGCCGTGGCGGATGATGGCGTCCATCACGCTCTTGGCGGTGGTGACGGGAATGGCGAAGCCGATGCCGACCGAGCCGCCGCTTTGCGAGTAGATGGCCGAATTGATGCCGAGCAGATTGCCGCTGGTGTCGACCAGCGCCCCGCCCGAGTTGCCGAAATTGATCGCCGCATCGGTCTGGATGAAGTTTTCGAACTGGTTGATGTGCAAATTGTTGCGCCCGACCGCAGAAACGATCCCGAGCGTGACGGTCTGGCCCACGCCGAACGGATTGCCGATCGCCAACACCACGTCGCCCACGCGCACGGCGTCATCGTTGCCGAGCACGATGGCGGGCAGGTCGCGCACATCGATGCGGATCACCGCGAGGTCGGTTTCGGGGTCGCTGCCGACCAGGCGCGCTGGCGACTTGCGCCCGTCGGCCAGCACCACCTGGATCTGGTCGGCGCCCTCGATGACATGGTTGTTGGTCAGGATGTAGCCGTCCGGACTGACGATCACGCCGGAACCGAGGCTGGATTGCTGCTCGCCGGGCGGCAGGCGGTCGCCGAAAAAGCGGCGGAAGAACGGGTCGCGCAGCAGCGGATGCTCGCGTCCGCGATTCTTGCTGGTGAAGATGTTGACGACGGCCGGCATGGCGCGCCCGGCCGCCTCGCGGTAGCTGCCCGGGGCCGGCTGCGCGCCCGGCGCCTGCAGCACCGAGACGTTGTTGGCGACCTTGGCCGGCTCGACCCGGCGCAACGGCAGCGCCAGCCAGTCGGGCCGCAGGGCCGCGACCACGAAATACACGGCCAGCGCTATCGTGACCACTTGTGCGAACAACAACCAGAAGCGCCGCATCGCGCCCTCCTCTTTATTTCTTCAGGGAATCCCTAATCTCGCGCAGCAGCAGCACGTCTTCCGGCGTCGGGGCGGGGGCCACCGCCGGCGGTTCCTCGGCGCGGCGCAGCTTGTTCATCAGGCGGATCATCTGGAAGATGATGAAGGCGAGAATAATGAAATTGAGCAGGATGGTCAGGAAATTGCCGTAAGCGAGTACCGCCCCGGCCTTCTTGGCTTCCACCAGGGTCAGGTTCATGGCCTGGTTATTCAGCGGCAGGTAGTAATTGGCAAAATCGAGTCCGCCGAACAGGCGGCCGATGGGCGGCATGATGATGTCTTGCACGAGGGAATCGACAATCTTGCCGAAAGCGCCACCAATGATCACGCCGACCGCCAGGTCGACCACATTGCCCTTCATCGCGAACTGCCGGAACTCGCCCATCATCGTCATTATTGCCCCCAAGATTGTGTAATAGCCATGCCGATCATACCTCACGGCTGTTAGAAACCAAACCGGGTCATCGGTTCCCGGCCGCAGCGCGATATGCCGCCCGGAGGCGCGCGGGCGGCCAATTGCGCACGGCGGGCGCCCGAATCGTTTCAAAATGGCGATGATTCGGCCTTGACAGGCGCACGTGCAACATTTTTTCTTTAACTCGCCCCCCTATTCCCTTATAATTTAAGGTTGCTAGAAGCTCTAAGTAGCTTTTTAAGATTTCGCATTTTGACTGATTGGGGTTGGTATGAGTAACGAAAAGCAGGTCGATCCGGGCCGACGCGTCATGCTCGCCGCTACGTGCGCGGCGGGTGGTGTTGTCGGTTTGGCCACGGCGGGAGCCTTGGTAAGCACATTCCAGCCGTCGGAGAAGGCAAAAGCCGCTGGCGCGCCGGTAGAAGTAGACATTACCGGCATGGCTGCCGGCGAAATGAAGACCGTTGAGTGGCGCGGCAAACCCGTATGGATTCTCAAGCGTTCGCCCGACATGGTCGCTTCGCTGAAGAAGACCGACGGCGTGGTCGCCGATCCGAAATCGGAACGGACCCCGGACGCGCTCACGCCCGAGTATGCGCGCAACGAACACCGTTCGATCAAGCCGGAATACCTGGTTGCGGTCGGCATCTGCTCGCACCTGGGCTGCTCGCCAACCTCGAAGTTCGCGGAAGGCGCCCAGCCTAACCTGCCGGACGACTGGGCCGGCGGCTTCCTGTGCCCTTGCCACGGTTCGACCTTCGACCTGGCCGGCCGCGTGTTCAAGAACAAGCCGGCGCCGGACAATCTCGAAGTGCCGCGCCATATGTACTTGAGCGACAACAAGCTGATCATCGGTAAAGACGAGAAAGGCGAGGCATAATCATGGCCGCGTTTAAAGAAACCAAGTTCCCGGCGAATGCGCCGGTGGCCGACAAGGCACTGGGCTGGGTCGATGACCGTTTTCCACTGTCCAAACTGTGGAACGACCAGTGGGGGCAGTACTACGCTCCGAAAAACTTCAATTTCTGGTACATCTTCGGCTCGCTCGCGATGCTGGTGCTGGTATTGCAGATCGTCACCGGTATTTTCCTGACCATGCACTACAAGCCGGACGCCAACCTGGCCTTCGGTTCGGTCGAATACATCATGCGCGAAGTACCGTGGGGCTGGCTGGTGCGCTACATGCACTCGACCGGCGCCTCGGCCTTCTTCATCATCGTCTACCTGCACATGACGCGCGGCCTGCTGTACGGTTCGTACCGCAAGCCACGTGAACTGATCTGGCTGTTCGGCTTTGCGATCTTCCTGTGCCTGATGGCCGAAGCCTTCTTCGGCTATCTGCTGCCATGGGGCCAGATGTCGTACTGGGGCGCCCAGGTGATCGTCAACCTGTTCGGTGCGATTCCTTTCATCGGCCCCGACCTGTCGCTGTGGATCCGCGGCGACTACGTTGTCTCCGATGCGACCCTGAACCGCTTCTTCGCCTTCCACGTGATCGCGATTCCGCTGGTTCTGCTGGGCCTGGTTGCTGCCCACCTGATCGCGCTGCACGAAGTCGGTTCGAACAATCCTGACGGTATCGAAGTCAAGGAAACCCTGGGTCCCGACGGCCATCCGCTCGATTCGATCCCGTCGCATCCTTACTACTCGGCGCACGACCTGTTCGGCGTGTCGGTATTCCTGCTGATCTTCAGCGCGGTGGTGTTCTTTGCCCCGGAAATGGGCGGTTACTTCCTGGAGTACAACAACTTCATCCCGGCCGATTCGCTGAAAACGCCTGCGCACATCGCGCCGACCTGGTACTTCACGCCGTTCTACTCGGTGCTGCGCGCCACCACGGCCGACTTCATGTACGTGCTGATGGGTGCGATCGCCCTGTACGTGGCCTTCATCTGGGTCACCACGCGCCTGCCGTTCCTGGTCAAGGCCGCCATCGCCGTCGTCTCGCTGCTGGTCATCATCGGCATGCTGCCGCAGGTGCTGGATGCGAAATTCTGGGGTGTGGTGCTGTTCGGCTCGTCGGTGATGATCATCGCCGCCCTGCCATGGCTGGACAAGTCGCCGGTCAAGTCGATCCGCTACCGTCCTGACTGGCACAAGTATGTGTACATCGTGTTCGGCCTGTCGTTCGTGACCCTGGGCTACCTCGGCACCCAGCTGCCGACCGCGCTGTTCACCGCACTGTCGCAAGTGTGCACGCTGTTGTACTTCGGTTTCTTCATGTTGATGCCTTGGTGGAGCTCGATGGGCACCTTCAAGCCCGTGCCGAAACGTGTGACGTTCCAGCCGCACTAATCGACGACATCACAGCAAAAGGACATTACATGAATTTTCCGAAAAAACTGATCGCGATCCTGGCATTGCTGCCGGGCCTGGCGTTAGCCAGCGAAGGCACCTTCAAGCTGGACAAGGCGCCGGCGCGCCCAAGCCTGACCTCGCTGCAAAACGGCGCCAAGCTGTTCGTCAACTATTGCCTGAACTGCCACTCGGCTTCCTCGATGCGCTACAACCGCCTGAAAGACCTGGGGCTGTCCGAAGAGCAAATCAAGGAAAACCTGTTGTTTACAGGCGAGAAAGTCGGCGCCCTGATGACGACCGCGCTGCGCCCGGCCGACGCCAAGGAATGGTTCGGCGTGGTACCGCCGGATCTGTCGGTGATCGCCCGCGCCAAGGCTTCCTCGGCCGGCACCGGTCCCGACTATCTGTACACCTACCTGCGTACCTTCTACAAGGACGATACCCGTCCGACCGGGTGGAACAATATGGTGGTGCCGAACGTGGCGATGCCGCACGTCATGTGGCAGCAGCAGGGTGTGCGCACCGTCAAGATGGTCGAAGAAAAAGATCCGCATGATGCAAGCAAAACCGTGCACACGTTCAAGGGTTTCGAGCAAGTCGCGCCCGGCACCATGACCTCGCTTCAGTTCGACGAAGCGACGGCCGACCTGGTCGCCTACCTCGAGTGGATGGCCGAACCGGCCGCAGCTACCCGCAAGAGCCTCGGTGTGTGGGTACTGTTCCTGATGTCGATCTTCGCTCTGTTCGCATGGCGCCTGAGCGCATCGTTCTGGAAAGAAGTCAAGTAAGACAGGCTGCACGCTTCATTCATTGCCCGCTGACTCGCTCAGCGGGCACATTTCGGGGTGATCCGCTCGTCGTTTCACCCCCTTTGTTTCTAAGGAACTATAAAAATGATGGTTCTCTACTCCGGCACCACGTGCCCATTCTCCCAACGCTGCCGCCTGGTCCTGTTTGAAAAAGGCATGGACTTCGAAGTGCGCGATGTGGATCTGTTCAACAAGCCAGAAGACATCTCGACGATGAATCCGTACGGCCAGGTACCGATCCTGGTCGAGCGCGAACTGATCCTGTACGAATCGAACATCATCAACGAATACATCGACGAGCGCTTCCCGCATCCGCAACTGATGCCGGCCGATCCGCTGATGCGCGCGCGCGCCCGCCTGATGCTGTTCAATTTCGAGAAAGAACTGTTCGTCCATGTGCACGTGCTCGAGAGCGAGCGCGCCAAGGCCAACGACAAGAGCCACGACAAGGCGCGCGCGGAAATCCGCGACCGTCTGACCACGCTCGCGCCGCTGTTCCTGAAGAACAAGTACATGCTCGGCGACGAGTTCTCGATGCTCGACGTGGCCGTCGCTCCGCTGCTGTGGCGCCTGGATCACTACGGGATCGAACTGTCGAAGACGGCTGCACCGCTGATGAAGTACGCCGAGCGCATCTTCTCGCGTCCGGCCTACATCGAAGCGCTGACCCCGTCCGAGAAAGTCATGCGCCGCTGATCGGCGGCTGCCCTTCGCCACTTTCGTTACACGCCAGTCCCAACGCCTTCGGGCGAATCGCAGTAGACTGGCGTGTACACGTCGTATCACACCATTATCAGAACATGCCCGACATCTCAACCAAGCCCTACATGCTGCGCGCCATTTACGAGTGGTGTACCGACAGCGGCTTTACGCCCTACCTCGCCGTGAAGGTCGATGCCGCTACCACGGTGCCGATGGAATACGTCAAAAAAGGCGAAATCGTGCTCAATATCAGCTTCGGCGCCACCTCGGGCCTGAAGATGGACAATGAAGCGATCCAGTTCCATGCCCGCTTCGGCGGCGTCTCGCGCGAGATTTACGTCCCGGTGCAAAATGTGCTGGCGATTTACGCGAACGAGAACGGCCAGGGGATGGCGTTCGAGGTGAACAGCACGGCGTCCGAGAACGCGGCTGGCCAGCCGACCGACAGTCCGCTGTCGAGCGTGCCGTCGCTGGCCAAGGCGTCCGGTAAGGCGCCCGCTGCGGCGCTCTCGAGCGTGCCGGACACGGGGTCGGAGAATGCGCCGACGGGCGTGCCGGCCACCGCGCCGTCGCCGGACGACAACAACGATCCGCCTAAAAAAGGCGGCCGTCCGACGCTCACGCGCATCAAATAGCGTATAATCCGGGCTGTAAAAGTTTCGCCGACTTAGCTCATTTGGTAGAGCAGTTGATTTGTAATCATCAGGTGGCCAGTTCGAAACCGGCAGTCGGCACCAGAATTGAGCAGCAAAATGAAGGGATACATGTTCAGCCATGTATCCCTTTTTTATGTGCTTCTAAAGCAAGCTTTTGGTATGGCCGGTTCGCTCGTTGATTAAACGGCTCTTACTCTAACGTAGAAGTTATCGGCGCAGCCCGTCCTCGCAGGGCTCGCCTCTTCCCATCGTATTGCCAGTCGACTTACGTCGTCATCAAAATTCAAGTCCGGCATCCAATCTATGCAAAAAAAATCTGACTGCATCGACGTCGGCAATCCTGCCCAGAATCCGTCAGTAACCAAAGCGGCACCGTGTGAATATTCGTCGCCCAATTCTGTTACTTGTGGATCGCAAGAACCTTTTGTACGGAAAGTGCGCGTGAGCTGATTTCTAGCTTCATGGATGCGGAGTTCTTCCTCCGACAAAGGCTCGAGGGCTGTTGCAAGACAGTGCACGGGGGTCTTCCATTCAATCCGAGACTCCTTGTCTTGAATACCGGCCCGGCAATCACCTGCATGGACCGCAAAGAGGAGCTTCTGAGGCGAAAAAACGGCGGCCAAGAAGGAGGCTGCCGACCTGGGTGCTCGTACATCGCGTAGACGGTGATATGCATCCTCAACCCATTGCTCAACGTCGGAACTGTCGGGTTGATAACGTAGGCCGAATGCTCGGTCCACCAGCACTGTAACCAGTGCTCGTGCCAGATCTCCGCTTCTTGGTCTTGAAAACACTCCATCTGCAATAACAGCAAACAGATAGTCCTCTCCCAACGCGATACCTGCGCAATCTTGATTTTCGTGGCGTTCTATTCCAATATTACTGCGCCAATTCCAATGAAAAGTCATACCTTTTCTTATTTCCTCGCCAGCGATTCAAACCGATCAAAAATTACGGTTGACCGACCCGTATCACTTCTCACCGCCGAGTCTACCGCATACTCAAAGTCATTTTCCCGGAGAAATTCCTGTATCGATGAGCTCACATATTTTTCAAAACAACCGCCAATTGCAGCAATCTCTTCTAGCAATGTTTCTCTGCCATCAACAAGAGTGATGATGTCTTCGATGTCTCGGCTTGTGAAGAAATCATTGTTACCACGGCCTTTAAACGCCTCAATTTTCGTGGCCACAAAATATGGCGCATTAACTACGCGAATTCTATGAGTACTCGGAAGTTCGAACCAAATTGCAGACTCAATTGCCGGAGCGTACCAGCGATTACTGTAGCCCAAAATCTTCTCATCGGTCGGCATTACGTCCACGATCAATTCACCAAGCCGCCAGCGGCACTGAATGTCATCCTGTATCGACACCTTAAAGCCGCGTTTTTGAAGTTCCCCAGATAGCTTCGCATAGGCGGCATAGTTCATCACATCAACAATAAGGTCTACATCATCGGTCGCCCGTACTTGTTCCTTTGTAAATTCATCAGTGATAAGTAGCCCTACCACGCATCCGCCTACGAACGCAGAGGTTTCCAACAGAGCGGGCCCCAAGGCCTCAGCTGTCTGCTCTGCTGTGGTCAAGTTATTTCGGACACAACGATAGGTTCGCGTACTGCCATTTTCCGTTCGTAGACGGCGGGCGACAGATTGCCCAATGCTGAATTGATGCGTTTGCAGTTGTAAAAGCCGACGATGTAGTCGGTGATGTCGGCCTTGGCCTCGGCATGATTGGCATATTGGCGCTGCCAGACACGCTCCATCTTGAGGTTCAAGAAGAAGCGCTCTGCAACGGCGTTGTCCCAACAATTTCCCTTACGACTCATGCTGCAAACGAAGCCGTGTTCTGCCAGCAGATCCTGGTAAAGCTCGCTCGCGTACTGGCTGCCTCGGTCCGAATGGACGACGAGTCCCGGTGCCGGTTGCCGCTGTTGAATGGCCATGTTCAATGCGTCGCAGACCAGCTTAGCAGGCATGCTCGGTGCCATGGCCCAGCCGACCACCTTGCGCGCGTACAAGTCCAGGACTGTGGCCAGGTACAACCATCCTGCGCCGGTGCGAATGTACGTGATATCGCTGACGTATGCCAGATTTGGGGCCGTTGGATTGAACTGCCGATTGAGCACATTGGCGGCAATAGGCAAGTCGTGCTTGCTGTCTGTCGTGTGAACGAATTTTCGCTTCCAGACGGGCTTCAAGGCCGCCTTACGCATCAAACTGCGCACCTTGTAGCGCCCGATTTGGAAGCCTTCGCCAGCCATGGCCGTGACCAACCGACGGCTGCCGTAGCTCTGATGGCTTGCCATGAACAAAGCCTTCAGGTGCACGGTTTCCTTGCAGACAACTGGCTTGATGGAGCGGCGCTGCGACGCGTAAAAACCGGACCGGCTGACGTCGAGGATGCGGCAGCTGCTCTGAACCGGAATGGCCTCCTTTTGCAGTTGAACAATGAGCTGATGCATCATTTCATTTCGCGGGCAAAGAAGGCCGAGGCCTTTTTTAAGATAGTCACATCCTGTCTCAGCTGCAGATTTTCCGCCTCCAATTGCCGGATCCTCTGCTGCTCGGCAGTGAGTGGCTTGCCGATGCCCGGCTGGCCGCTCTGCTCAGCACCGTACTGGGTCAGCCAGCGGCGAATCGCGGTCTGGCCGATGCTCATGCTCTCGCTGACGTTCTGAATGCTCTGTCCCTGCTCTTTGATCATTCGAACCACTTCCAGCTTCAGGCTGGGATCGAATGTCTTCCGTTTTCTTGTTGCCATGTATTACTCCTCAGATGGTGGATTTTCCACCTATTGAGGTGTCCGGGCAAATTAGACCACAGCACTCCAACATCCAAATGAGTCGCTCATTCGTATTCATATGTTACCTAATGCTCCCGTTAACTCATCCGTTGCAATCTTTACTTCTCGAAGCTTGCCAAATCGAATGGCGTCGACCAGTGCAATCAGTTCGTATAAAATAGGATCGTATCGTACTGCGAAGGGAACTGCTTTGTGGATGGGTTCTAAAGTAAGCCCCGTTGCATTACCGCGCGCGTCAGGCCAGACGTAAATATGCTCACCTGCGCTGATAAGTTTTGACGCGAGTACAGGTGCAGCGAAACCGGTGGGAATCCCCCGTGCCAAAATGCCTTCTTGTCCCGGGAAGACATATTTAAGTCCGTGGACTAAAAACTCTTTAAGGGCCTTACTGGACGGCACCGGGCGGATACCGTTTCTTGGCTTACGCAAGAGACCGCAGTATAAAGCGCGTCGAACTGCCTGATTGCATTCTGAAGCGCTGAGCCCGACACGCTTGGAAAGCGTCGCGTACGTCCACTCCAATAGAGTATGCCCAGCGGGATCGAATCGCATTTCGTATTGTGCAGTCTCAATAGGATCTGCCTCCCATCCAGCCCATGCGCTCAAGAGCGCGGCCGGGGCCGGGGCATGGTCCTGCTTTCGTCGTTCCACGTAGAGGTGCAGACTACATAACTTTAACGAGATTAAAATATCTTGACTCTTGAGCATATCCCTACTCCCATCCATTTCACATTCGCGAATAGCGAATACATTACCCATCGCTTAGCTCTCATGTCAAGCGAATTTCATGGTGCCATTTCAACTCAAGGCAAACTTGAGCCGGAAATTTCAACCGCAGGATGCATCGAATCAATTTTCACCTAAGTAAGCGCCTGTATTCTCTGGCAACGAACTGAAACGATCCACCTGCCGCCGGCCAGCGCCCCACCAAGCATCGACCGGTTCGGCTTCCCCCTTGCCAACCACGCCAGAAAGCCCCCATGCGCCTGCCCCTCATCGCCCCTTCCGACCTCACGCCCGAACAGCAGCCGCTGTACGACGACATGCGTAAAGGCATCGCCTCGAACTTCAACGCCTTCGTCTCACAGCGCGAGGATGGCGCGCTGATGGGGCCGTGGAACCCGTGGCTGCACGAGCCCGCCATCGGCAAGGCGATCTGGAACCTGACCCTGGCGATGACCGCCAACGCCGTGCTCCCTGAGAACGTGCGCCAGATCGCCATCCTGGTGGTCGGCGCCCGCTTCGACGCCGCCTACGAGCTGTACGCTCACATCGCCGTGGCCGAAGCCGAAGGCATGCCGCTCGAACGCCTGGCAACCCTGGTGGCCGACCTCAAACCGTCCGACCTGAACAAGGAAGAAAGCGTCGCCTACGACCTTGCCTACGCGCTGTGCCGCGGCGGCTTGCTGCCCGAGCCGATCTACCGCCTGGCGCTGGCCACCTTCGGCCAGAAAGGCACGAATGAACTGATTTACCTGGTCGGACTCTATTCCATGGTATCGACCACGCTCAATGGTTTCGACGTACCGGTGCCCGAACATGCGTGACGGATCCACACACAACCGCGCCACCGCCCCGCCCGAAACGGCGCGTCCGTGCGCCACCGCTTTCGGCAGCATCGCCCTGCTGCTGCAGGGCGGCGGCGCGCTCGGCGCCTACCAGGCCGGCGTCTATGAACGCCTGCTCGAAGCGGGCATCGAACCGACCTGGGTGGCGGGGATCTCGATCGGCGCGATCAACAGCGCCATCATTGCCGGCAACCCGCGCGAGGACCGGGTCGCCAAGCTGCGCAGCTTTTGGGAAACGGTCAGCAACGCCGGCGACGGCGGCACCAGCGATTACTGGACCGGACTGCTCACCGGCGACGCCTTGCGCGGCTGGGCCAACCAGATGGCGGCCGGGCGCGTGCTTTCGCATGGCGTGCCGGGCTTCTTCAAGCCGCGCATGCCGCCGCCATACCTGCCGCTGGCCAACCGCGGCGCCACCAGCTACTACGACACCTCGATGCTCGAAGGTACGCTGAACAATCTGGTCGACTTCGACCGCATCAACAGCGGCGAGATGCGCCTGAGCGTCGGCGCCGTGAACGTACGCACCGGTAACTTCGCCTACTTCGACAACGCGATCGACACCATCGCCGCCAGGCACATCATGGCCAGCGGCGCCCTGCCGCCCGGCTTCGACGCGGTCGAGATCGATGGCGAACATTACTGGGATGGCGGGCTGGTCTCGAACACCCCGCTCGACTGGGTGCTGTCGGCGCACTCGGGCCTGGACACCCTGGTGCTGCAGGTCGACCTGTGGAGCGCCAGCGGCGAGTTACCGCGCGACTTGACCGAGGTGGCGGTACGCATGAAGGAAGTGCAGTTTTCCAGCCGCACGCGCGCCGCCACCGACAAGTTCCGCAAAATGGCCGAGCTGCGCACCGCCTTCAACGAATTGCTGGCCCAGATGCCGGCCGCGCTGGCCGCCACGCCGCAGGCGCGCCTGCTGGCCGAGGCGTCCGACGAGGCGGTGTATAACATCGTCCAGCTGGTGTACCGCTCGCCCAACTACGAAGGCCAGTCGAAAGACTTCGAATTTTCGCGCCGCACCATGAACGAACACTGGCGCTCGGGCTACGATGACGCGGCGCTGACGCTGTCGCATCCGCAGATCATGGCCTTGCCGCCGGCCGGCCAAAGCCCCGCCATTTACGATTTCCTCACTTCCCGGCACGCCAGTGCCGCCACCAACACCTTGAAAGAACCATCCCATGAACCTGCAAGATAAAGTTGCCGTCATCACCGGCGCCGCCAGCGGCATCGGCAAACATATCGCCAAGGTCTACTTCGACAGCGGCGCCAGGATCGTCATCGCCGACCTCGACCTGAAAGCGGCCGAAACCGCCGCCCGGGAACTCGACCCGTCCGGCGAACGCAGCATGGCGGTGGCCATGAACGTCACCAGCGAAGAAGAAGTCGAGGCCGGCATCGCGGCGGTCGCGGCGCGCTTCGGCGGCATCGATGTGCTGGTCTCGAATGCCGGCATCCAGATCGTGGCACCGCTCGAGAGCTTCGCCTTCGCCGACTGGAAAAAGATGCTGGCCATCCACCTGGACGGCGCTTTCCTGACCACGCGCGCCTGCCTGAAAGTGATGTACGCACAGGGCCGCGGCGGCAGCGTAATCTACATGGGCTCGGTGCACTCGAAAGAGGCGTCGCCGCTCAAATCGGCCTACGTGACAGCCAAGCACGGCCTGATCGGCCTGTGCAAGGTGGTCGCCAAGGAAGGCGCGGCGCACGGCGTGCGCGCCAACGTCATCTGTCCGGGCTTCGTGCGCACGCCGCTGGTGGAAAAGCAGATTCCTGAACAGGCCAAGGCGCTCGGCATGTCGGAAGCCGATGTGGTCAAGAACGTGATGCTCAAGGAAACCGTCGACGGCGAATTCACCACCGTCGACGACGTGGCGCAGACCGCGCTGTTCCTGGCGGCGTTCCCGAGCAATGCGCTGACCGGGCAATCGATCGTGGTCAGCCATGGCTGGTTCATGCAGTAAACGGCCAGGCAATGGCGGCACCGCGCGTCTTGCGCGGTTACGTATGAAGATGGACAGGCCCGCCCACACGGCGGGCGCTGCCGCACGTTCAACCCTACATGCTGCCGCTCACGCCGGTGCATCGCATCATCGCGCCGGCGGTGCTCAAGGGCGCTGCCCGGGCCTTGCCGGCAGCCTGAACAAGGTTGCATTTTGTAAGTAAAATTGTCTACTCTGACAAGGTTGTGTCGACTGAGCTACACTTATGCCATTCTGACCTTCCCCCTGGATTCCCGATGAGCCGTCGCCTCTTGCCTGCGTGCGCCTGCGCCGCCCTGCTGCTGACCGGATGCCTGGTCCCTGAACGCTTTACCGCCAAGACCGCCTTCCAGGCGGACGGCAGCTACGAGTATTCCTATGCCGGTACTGCCGTACACACGATGGCGGCCGGGCAACTGGCCAAGGGCAGCAAGCTCGACGCCAAGGATGAGGAAAACCTGGAAAACGCAGCCGCGAAGATGAAGCGCGACCGCGATATCCGCCAGGCCGACTACAAGGGCAATGCGCGCTACGACCTCAGTGTCGAGGGCAAGCGCCAGCGCGGCCAGGCGCTCGACCTGCTGGGCGTGCTGCGCGTGGCCACCGACAAGGATGGCGTGGTCACCCTGGCCGCCGGCAAGCTCGACGAGAAGGAAAAAGCCAGCATGGCCAAGCTCGGCATCAAGCTCGACGGCACGCTGTCGGTGACGGTGCCGACCAGCGCGCAAGTGTTGTCGCACAATGCCACCTCGACCCCGTCGTTCTTTGGCCTGATCGGCACCTACTCGTGGAAGATCGGCAGCATCGAGCAGCGTCCGGAAATGAAAATCCGCTTCAAGCCGTAAGCGCCGCGCGCGCATCGACGCCGGCGCCGCGCACCGGCGGCACGTTTTGGGCCCCAAACCGACGCTCCATCCCGCCAAACACGCAGTTCATCGCAATGGCCGTGTTGACAATCCGCCCTGTGGCTATAGTTCACTCAACCCAACGAACTTAACCCACAGGAGTCAATCATGAACATCGCAAAAAACATGGAAGCCATCTTCGTCGCCGCCCTCGTCGTCGTCTCTGCAACGAGCTTTGCCACCGCCAGCGCACCGGCCCCGCGCATCCATGCGCCGGCCGCCGTGCAATCCGGTGCCGATGCCAACATGACCGTGGTCACCGTCAGCGCCAAGCGCCTCAGCGCCGCCGAAAAGGCCGAGCTGAAAGGCTGAGCAGCACCACCTCACCGACACGACCACGGAGATCCATCATGAACAGATTGTTTGCCAGCGCCCTCATGGCCGCCGCCCTCGCCACCAGCGCAGGCGCGGCCAGCGCGGATGAGCAGGTCAGCGAAAAGCGCAGCGTCGATGCGCGCGCGGTGAAGATTGCGCTCAACGGCATCATTCATCTGAACGTGAAGCAAGGCGCAACGCCCTCCCTGATCCTGTACGGCGACAAGGATGACGTTTCGCAAGTGACCGTAACCCAGCAAGGCGACACCTTGCAGATCGGTACCGCCAAGCGCGGCATCAATTTTGGACGAAGCCGCACGCACGATCTGCGCGCCGAACTGACCCTGCCGAACCTGAACGAATTCGTATCGGAGGGCATCGGTTCGACCGAACTGCGCGGCTTCAAGGGCGAGCGCATCGTGCTCAGGCTCGACGGCGCCGGCGCCATCAATCTGCACAGCCAGTACAAGCAGGTCAGCGCGCGCCTGGGCGGAGCCGGCAACATGACGCTCAACGCCGGCGACACCGACCGGGTCGACATGACGCTGCGCGGCGCCGGACGCATCGCGGCCAATGGACAGACCAAGGTGCTGCGCGCCGATCTCGGCGGCGTCGGCAGCCTGGAGGCGGGCAAGCTGCGCGCCGATGCGGTCGAACTCGACATGTCGGGGCTGGGCAGCGCCGATGTGTATGCCAAGACCTCGGCCAAGCTCACGCTCAATGGCCTGGGCTCGGCCACGGTGCATGGCAAGCCCTCGGTGCGCAGCGCCAGCGCCCACGGCCTGGGCAGCGTTACCTGGGAATAGAGCGCGCGCCACGCGCAACGCCACACAGCCGCCCGTCGATCCGGAGCGGCTTTTTTTATACCCGGTTCAGCGCACGATAATATCGTTCTTCACGCTCTTGACGCCATCGATCTTGCGCGTCAGCGCCACCGCCTTGGGAACGTGGTCGGGCGCGCTGACAAAGCCGCTCAGCTGCACCGTGCCCTTGAAGGTTTCGACATTGATTTGCGTGGCCTTGAGCTCGGGATCGGCCACCAGGGCCGCCTTGACCTTGCCGGTGATGACGGTGTCGTCGATGAATTCGCCCGCGCTTTCGCGCTGCGCGGTGGGCGCGCAGGCGACCAGGGCCAGCAGGGCGAAGCCGGACAGGGTCCGTGTGAGGCGTTCTGCGATTGTCATGGGATGCTCCGGTAGTGAAGGGATCATCCTATTGTCGCGTGAGAGCGCGCACCGGATTTGACATGGCACAAACGGACCAGCGCCCAAAGGTGCATCAGCCTGCCGCCGGCCCCTGCCTGCGGCCCGCCGCGATGGCGACCGGGGCCGCCGTGGCCGGCACCAGGTCGCGTCCGATCACCAGGCGCATGTCGGCGCGGCCGATGTCGCCCACGGCCACCACGCGGGCGGCGCCGAAGCGTTCGGCCAGGCGCTCGGCGGCCTCGCGAAATTCCGGCTGGTATTCGATGCGGGTCTGGCGCACGCCGAAGCCTTTCTGGTTGCTCAGCCGCACCACGCGCAGGGCGCCCTGCTCCATCGTGCCGGCCAGCGAGCGCGCCATGCCGGTCACGCCGTTTCCATTGCGAATCTCCAGCAGGGCCCGGGCCGGACGCGCTTGTGGCGCTGCCTGTGCCTGTGCCGCTACCGCTACCGCCGCGGGCGCGGCAGGCAGCGGCGCCGGCCGCGCGCTCACCCGCTGCACCACGAACACCCCGGCGCCATCCTGGCGCACGTCGGTCCGGTCCCACTGCGGCTCCTGCGCCAGCGCCTGCCCGTCCGCCTTGACCGCCGTGTCGATGGCGCGCACGCCGGCGCGCTCGGCGACCGCGTAATCGCTCTTGAAGTCGTGCGTGCGCAGGGCGCTGGCCTGCATGGCCATCTGCGCGGCGCGTTCGTGCTGCCCGACTTTCGCGAGCGCTTCGCCCAGATGCTGCCAGGCGCGCTCGCTGAGCGGATCGAGCAGGCACGCCTTCTCAAGCGCGGCCAGGGCTTGCTCGAACTCGCCGTTAAGGAAGTGGGCGTAGCCGAGATTACTGAACAGGAAGGCGCTGTCCTGCCCGCCGCCGGCCGCTTCCTGCGTCATGGCCTGCCACAGACGAATGGCGCGCGCGAACTCGCCCTTTTCGGCGTACAGGGTCGCCAGGCCGTTGCGCGCTTTCACGTGCCCGGGATCGCGCGCCAACGCCGCCTCGTAGGAAGCGCGCGCCGCGTCGTAACGGTAAGCGAGGTGCTCGCCGCGCCCCAGCAAGTAGGCATCCTCGGCGCGCAGCGGGGCTGCCTCGGCCAAGGCCGGCGCGCCGCCGGGATTGGTGCAGGCCAGCAGCAGCGCGCCGGCGCACAGCAGGGAACAGCGGGACAGGGTGGTTCGCATGGCGGGCTCCGGTACGAAAGAAACAGAAAGAAGTTACTGGCCGTTGACCGACTTGAGCGTGCGCATGATCTGCATGGCGGCGGGGCCGAGCAAGACCATCAGCAGGGTCGGGAAGATGAAGAAGATTAGTGGGAACATCAGCTTCACGCCGATTTTGGCGGCTTGCTCCTCCGCCATCTGGCGCCGCTTGGTGCGCAGGGTGTCGGCGTGCACCCGCAGCGAGGTCCCCATGCTGGTGCCGAAGCGCTCGGACTGGATCATCATCGCCACCAGGGTGTCGACGTCTTCCACGCCGCTGCGCAGGGCAAAATTGCGCAGCGCTTTTTCCTTGCTGAAGCCGGCCCGCATTTCCATCAGCACCAGCTGCATTTCCTGGGCCAGCACCATGCTCTTGATGTGGATTTCGGCGGCCACCTTGATCAGCGCGCGCTCCAGGCTCAGGCCCGCTTCCACGCACACCGTCAGCAGGTCGAGCGCGTCGGGAATCGACTCGAAAATTTCGCGCTGGCGCCGGCGCGCCGTGAATTCGAGCACGGCATTGGGCAGGTAGTAACCGAATGCGGCCGTGCCGAGCAGCAGCAGCATGATGCGTTGCCCGCTCATGAAGTCGCTCGAGAGCGCGATCCACAGCCCCACCATGGCCGGCAGGAACAGCGCCAGCAAGGTCTTGGAGCCGAAATACACGCTGGCCACGGCCGGGCCGCGCCAGCCGGCATTCATGAAGCGCGTGCGCAGGGGCGATTTTTCCCAGCCCTGCTCGGGCAGCGACAGGCTGCTGAAGGGCTGGGCCACCTTGGCCACCTTTTCCACCCAGCCATCGCTGCGGCGCGCGCCGGTGTCGGCGGTGGCGCCCACGCGCGCCAGGCGCTGGCGCATGTAGCCGGGCCAGAAGGTCGCCATCGCCAGGCCGGCCAGCCCGACGACGACCGCGAACACGATCACCAGAAACAATAATTGCGAGCCGCTCATGGCTTTCTCCTAGACGCGAATGTTGATCAGTTTGCGCAGCCACAGCACCCCGATGGTGATCATCGCCCCGGCATAGCACAGCAGGCGTATCCCGCTCGGGTCGGTCCACAGCATGCTGATGTATTCGGGATTGGTCAGATACATCATCCCGGCGACCGCGAACGGCAGGATGCCCAGGATCCAGGCCGAGATACGCCCTTCGGCCGACAGCACCCGCACCTGCCCGAGCAGCTTGAGGCGCTCGCGGATGATGTGGCCGATATTGCCCAGGATCTCAGCCAGGTTGCCGCCCGACTCGCGCTGGATCAGTACCGCGATCACCATGTAGCGCAGGTCGGTCAGGGGAATCCGTTCGGCCAGGCTGTGCAGCGCTTCACCCATCGGCACGCCGTAGTTGATCTCCTGGTGCACGGTGCGAAATTCGCCGCTGAGCGGTTCGGGCAGTTCGCTGCCGACCATCTGCAGCACATTGGTAAACGAGTGCCCGGCACGCATGGCGCGCGCCAGGAAGTCGGCCGCCTCCGGCAACTGCTGCTCGATCTTTTCCATGCGCATGGCACGCGTGCGGCGCAGCAGGAAATACGGCAAGCCCAGGCCGGCCAGCAGCATCGCCCAGGTCACCAGCGGCGGCGTGTCCCAGGCATGCGCCACCAGCGCGGCCGCGCACAGAAAAGCCAGCGAGGCCGCCAGGAACTGCGCCACCATCCAGTTCACGCCCGCCTGCATCAGCAGGCGATCGATGGCGTGCGCCAGGCGCAGGCGGTGCAGCAGGGCATCCAGGCCATCGCTGGCGCTGTAGCGGCGCCGCTTGAGGATGGAAATCGCGCCACCCTCCACATCGGTGCCGCCCGACATCACGCGCAGGCGCCGCGCGATGCGCTTGGCGCCGCCGCCGCGCGTTTCCGACCACAGCAGGTAGCCGCCCTCGATCAGCAGGATGACCGCGGCGAACAGCAGCACGGCAAAGCCATAAAAGACATAGTCCATGGAGGCTCCTATTCGAAGATGCGGCTGGGGTCGAAAGCCGAGTCGGGCACGGGCGCGCCGAACAGTCGCAGGCGGTCGGCGAAGCGCGGCCGCACCCCGGTGGCGCGGAAATGCCCGACCACCTTGCCTTCGGCATCGACTCCAGTCTGCTCGAAGCAAAAGATTTCCTGCATGGCGATCATGTCGCCCTCCATGCCGGTGATTTCCTGCAGGCTGACCAGCTTGCGCGCGCCGTCGGTCAGGCGCGTGACCTGCAGCACCACCGTGATCGCCGAGCAGATCTGCTGGCGCACCGCGCGCGGGGTGAGCGTCACGCCGGCCATGCCGACCATGTTTTCCAGGCGCGCCAGGGCGTCGCGCGGGGTGTTCGAGTGGATCGTCGCCAGCGAGCCTTCGTGGCCGGTGTTCATCGCCTGCAGCATGTCCATCGCTTCGGCGCCGCGCACCTCGCCCAGGATGATGCGGTCGGGCCGCATGCGCAGCGCGTTGCGCACCAGCGCGCGCTGGGTCACCTCGCCCTTGCCTTCGATATTCGGCGGGCGCGTCTCGAGGCGCACCACGTGCGGCTGGCGCATCTGCAGTTCGGCCGCGTCTTCGATGGTGATGATGCGCTCGTTGGCCGGAATGAAGCCCGACAGCAGGTTGAGCAAGGTGGTCTTGCCGCTGCCGGTGCCGCCCGAGATCAGGATGTTGATCTTCGAGTGCCCGAGCGACTGCAGCACCTGCACCATGGGCGGGGTCATGCTCTTGAAGCGCAGCAGGTTCTCGACCGTCAGCGGGGTGGCCGAAAAACGCCGGATCGACAGGATCGCGCCATCGACCGCCAGCGGAGGGATGATGGCGTTCACGCGCGAGCCGTCGGGCAGGCGCGCGTCGACCATCGGACTCGATTCGTCGACCCGGCGCCCGACCCGCGAGACGATCTTTTCGATGATCTTCATCAGGTGCGCGCTGTCGTGGAAGGTGATGTCGGTCAGTTCCAGCCGTCCGCGCCGCTCGACGTACACCTGGTTGAAAGTGTTGACCAGGATGTCCGAGACGCTCGGATCGGACAGCAGGGATTCGAGCGGGCCGAAGCCGAGCATTTCATGCTGGATGTCGAGCACCAGGTCGTGCCGCTCGTGCTGGTTGAGCACGATGTGTTCTTCTTCGATGATGTGCTGCACCAGCAAGCCCAGTTCATGCTTGAACTGCTCCGGCGTGAGGCGCTTCAGGCGCTCCAGGTCGATGCGGTCGAGCACCATCTGGTGCATGTTCTTCTTCAGGTCGTGATAAGCGTGGTTGGCCGGCTCGGCGTCGGCCGGCTGGGTGTTGCGGCTGTCGTCGGTCGCCGTCAGGCGTTCGCGTAAGGTCATGGGATTCTCCTGGGGTTTATTGTTCGGCCTCGGCGCGCCCGAACAGGCGGGTCAGCAAGCCCTTGGTTTCCGGAACGCGCCGCGCGGTGACCAGCTCGACCAGTTCGGCCAGGCTGCGCGCCACCGGGCTGGCGCGCGACAGTTGCAGCACCGGCACGCCCTGGTTGACCGAATCGGTCACTGCCACGTAATCGTTGGGCACGGTGTGCATGACCTCGGCGCCGAGCGAAGCTTGCACGTCCTGCAGGCGCAGGCGTCCGCCCTTTTCGTAACGGTTCACGATCAGGCGCGTGTTTTCGATGGCGTAGCCGAGCGAGCGGAAGATGTCGAGCAGGCGGCGGCCGTCGCGCAGGTCGGGCAGGGCCAGCTGCAGCACCGGGTAGATGGCGTCGGCGTTGTCGAGCGCGCGCAGGGAAATGGCGTCGATCTGGCGTCCCACGTCGAGCACCACGTAGTCGTAGTGCTGGCGCGCCACGCGCAGGATGATGTCCATCTGTTCCGGTTTCAGGTCGACCGCGTGGGACGGATCGTCGGCCGCGGCCAGGATCCCGAAGCCGGGCGTGACGTGCACCAGGCAGGAGTCGAGAAAGGCGCCGTCGATGCGCGCGATCTGGCTGCACACGTCGGACAGGGTCATGGCCGGCTTCTGGTCCGACACATACAGGGTGGCGTCGCCGAACTGGCCGTGCAGGTCGATCAGGATGACTTTCTTGTCCGCCAGGCTGGCCAGGGCGTAGGCGAAATTGGTCGACAGGAAGGTGGCGCCGCTGCCGCCCTTGCAGGAGATGAAGGCCAGCACCTTGCCGTCGCACAGCTTGCCGGCATTGGCCGCATCGGCGATGCGGTTGATGGCGTCGTGGAAGGCGCTGTGCACCAGCGGCAGCTGCAGCACTTCGCGCACGCCGGCGCGCATGGCGCGGATCAGCAGGTTTTGCTGCTGGTCGCGGGTGAGCAGCATGAAGGTGGCGGCCGGGTACAGCTTGGCCAGGCGCACCAGCTGTTCGGCCTCGCTTTCATCGAGGCCGCTGGCATCGACGATCACCAGCGCCGGGCTGTCGGGCAGCACGCGCTCGAGCGCGTCGCGCAGACGGGCGCGCACGGCCACCAGGGTCACTGGCGGCATCCGCGCGGCGCCCTGGGCGGCGATCTCGGCTTGCAGCTGGCTGTCGTGAGTGATAAGTAAAGCTTTCATGGCACATCCTCGTGGGTAAGGCAACGCGGCTCAGGGGCCGGGGCAGATTTCGGTGTTACCTGCTTGGCGACCCAGCGACGCGGCCGGGACGACCGCCGCGAAGCTCGGGTAGGTGAATCCCCAGCCCAGCGCTTTGCCGGCGAACAGGGGTTTGTACGTGGCCGGCTCGCACGCGGCGCCGCTGCCCGGGGCGCACAGCTGGGCGCGCACGAAACGCACGCAGCTGGCGCCATTCGGATTGGCGTTGCAGTTGACTATGTTTTGCGAGGGGCAGGCCGGTACCGACGTGACCAGCCCGAAATCGCTGCGCAGGTGGCTGATCGCGATGCGCGCATCGGCCCCGTTGGCGCCCAGCGACATGCCGCCGCCGCGCGCCGGCAGCGATGCCGCCTGCGCCACGGCCGCCAGCGCGGCGCCGTCGGTGGCGTCGACCAGGGCCGCGCCGCGCGCCGCCGTGTAGGTCGCGTTCGAGAGCATGTTCCACAGGTACACCGCGCGCGCCATTTCGAGCATGCCGAGCGTGAAGAGCAGGAACAGCGGCAAGGTGTAGCCGAATTCGATCATGGTGGCGCCGCGCATGCGCTGGCGGGTCGTACGGAACGCTTGGTGCATGGTGGACTCCCGGCGCTCAATGGCTGTAAGGAACGGTGACGGCGGTCTGGACCGTCATGCTGCTGGGGATGCCCAGTGCGGTCACGGGCTGAAAGCCGTTATGCACCTCGACCACCAGCGAGACCGTGATGCTGTCCGGGCGCTCACCCCCGCACACCAGATTGCCGTTGCAGTCGAAGTCGTATTCGAGCAGCGGAGTGAGGGGCGCCACCCTGGCGTCGAGGAGCGACTTCTCGATCAGCGCGACGGTGCGCAGCTTCATCGTGCTGTTGGCCGCGGCGCCGCTGATCCATTCGGACGGCGGTGCCGCGGCCAGGGTGGCGGCGGCGGCGCCGGCGGTCTGCTTGAGCACCGCGTACACATAGAACAGGTGGCCCAGGCTGAAGATGATTGGCAGCAGGATATACATGGCTGACATGATCATGGCCAGTTCGATAGCGGCCATGCCGTGCGCGCGCGGCGGGAGAGTGGAAGCCATGGTGGAAGCCGCTTTCATCGGTACAGGACCGTCGAGGAGTTCAGGGAGTCGGCCGTGGCCAGGCCGCCGAATTCGGCATGCACGCCGAGCGGGCTGTCGGTCGCGCGCGAGGTCATCAGGAAGCTGCCCACCGCCAGCACCGTGGCCGTGCCGCCCGCGCCCACCGGGCAGGCCAGCAGCGGAATGTTGAGGATGCGCCGCCCCGCCAGTTTGGGGTAGCTCGATGGGCTGGGATTGACCTTGAAGGCGCCCGTCCCCCGGTACGGGACCATCGGATCGGCGGGGTAGATGCTGGTCGCCTCGGCCTGCTCCGTGGTGGCGACCGGGTACAGGACCGGCCAGGCACTCTTGGGAAACCTGGCGCCGGGGGTGTCCGGCGTGGCCGCGTCGTAGCGCTGCGGTTTGGCAAAGGCCCACAAGGGACCGTAGCTGACCGGGTTGGTGCCGGGCGTGGCGCCGCTGACGTCGGCAATAGTCTTGCGCTCGCCGGCGCCGACGACCTGGGTGGCGCTGGCCGGAACCTGGGTCAGGCCAGGGGTGGCGGCCGGCATGCGCATCCAGAAGGTGGGCACCGTGTATTCCTTGATGTTGGTATCGGCCGGGGCCGAGACCGGGTCGCAGGTCGAGCCGCTGCCGCTGCCGAAGCGCGAATTGAGTTCGGCCGTGAGCGAGGCGGGAAAGCCTTCGCGCACGTAGATGCTGGCGCCGTTGGGCAGGAACGGCAGCGCCACGGTGCCGCTGCACACCATCGGGCGCAGGGTGGCCAGGCTGCGGTGCGCCGCGTTCTCGATCGCCGGCGGAAAATCGATGGGATTGACCTGGTAGTTCAGCGCGGGAACCCCGACCGGATTGAGATTGAGCAGGTTGTAGCTGACCCCGCGCCGGAAGCCATGCTCGACGATTTCCTCGAAGCCGGGTGCGTTCACGCGCACCGTTCTGGCCTGGTTGTTCATGGCGCAGATGGCCAGCGGCGTGATCTGGACCGCGCTGCGCCCGGCCACCGCCTGCGCGCCCACCCGCAGGATCTTGAAATCGAGATGGATGGCGCGGGCGAACACGGTTTTCACCTGGCCCAGCTCCTCCGCCAGAGCGCTGGTATCGACACGGGCGTAGCGCATCGTGGCGACATTGGCCGCATTGACGGCGCCGGCCGGCAGCCAGGTGCCGCCCAGGTCGGGCGTGGCGCTAAAGCGCAGGGCGGCGGAATTCCATGTCATGGTGTTCGTCAGCGCGTAGGTGCTGGTATTGACAACTTGCGCCGCGCGCACAGCGGCGCTGGCGATGCCGGCCTCGGTGCCGTCGAGCGCGCGCGCCGCCGCCAGCGCGGCAGCGTCCACCGCCGCCTGCAGGTCGGTGCGGCGCATGTACGCCATCGACAGGTCGATCGCCATGCCGCACAGGTAGAGCAGCGGCATCAGGAGCAGGGCGAACACGAGCATGTAAGCGCCACGCTGGCGCCGCCGCCGGCAGGCCGCGAGGCGCAACTGCTTCATTTTGCGCCCCCGCCGATGGCCAGCGGCGCCAGCGCGGCGGGCGCTTCGGCCGAGTGCTGGTAGCGCTCCTGGGCGGCGGCCGCCGTCTTGCCGTCCAGTCCTGCCACGGGACGGGTGTTGCGCACGGCCGAGGGATCGATCACCTGGGCCGCCAGCGACGTGCGCACGGCCTGGCCGAAGCGCGCGTCCCAGCGCGGCGTGCTCGAGCAACCAGCCAGACAGACCGTCAATGCCAGCAAGCTGGCCATGCTGCTACCGATGCGTGTGTTCATGGCGCTCTCCTATTTCAGTTCAAAACCGCGCTGGGCGGACGAGGCGGGGGTAACCGGCGTGGCGCCTGGCGCACTCGCCGCTGCGCCGGCTGTCCGGGCAGTGGCTTGCTCTCCTTCCAGGCGCGAGCCGAGCATCGTCTGGGTGCGCGAGGGCGGCGCCAGGCTGTCGGTCGGCAGGGTGTAGTTCGCGGGCAGAGGCTTGACCAGGTGGGCCGTCACGACAAACACCAGCTCGGTGCGGTCTTCCTGGAAATCGGTGCTGCGGAACAGGGCGCCGAGCACCGGCACTTCGCCCAGCAGCGGCAAGCCCTTGCGGTTGGTAATCAGGTTGTTCTTGATCAGGCCGCCGATGGCGAAACTCTGGCCATTGAACAGCTGCAAGGTGGTACTGGCGCGCCGCTTGGTGATCAAGGGCAGCACCGCGCCGCCCGAAAAACCGGCGGCCGACACGCCGATGCCTTCGCGCGAGACTTCCGACACTTCCGGCGCCACCTTCAGATTGATGCGTCCGCCGGCCAGCACGGTCGGGGTGAAGCGCAGGCCGACCCCGAATTCCTTCTCTTCCAGGGTGATCTTGTTGTTGTCCTGGGCCACCGGAATAAAGATGCTGCCGCCGGCCAGGAAGCTGCCTTCCTGGCCGCTGACGGCCATCACGTTCGGCTCGGCCAGGATGCGTACGATGCCATCCTGCTTCTGCGCTTCCAGGTTGACGCGATTGCCGCTGCGCCGCTGCGAGCCGAGCGCGCCCTGGGCATTGCCAGTGATGAAATTGGCCAGCAAGGTGGTGGCCCAGCTGCCCGAGCCGAAGCCCCAGGTGACGCCCCCTTCCAGCCGTTCGAGCAAGCTTTTCGAGACTTCGGCGATCTTCACTTCGAGCATCACTTGCTGGGGCGCGCTGACCGCCAGCAAGTTGATCACGCGCGCGGCCGGAGCCGTGCTGGCGGCGCCGGCCGTGCCTCCCTTGGCCGCGGCCGCGCCGCCGGTGGCCGCGTCGCCGCCCTGCTGCGCCAGCGAACGCAGCGGCCGGCTGACGAACGCGGTGGCCAGTTCGACCGCCCGCAGCACGGCGGCGCCATCGGCCACGGTGCCGCTCAGCACCAGCGAGTCGGCGGCACTATGCACGCGGATATCCTTCTCTTCCGGCATCAGGGCCGCCAGGCTGGCCTGCAGCGCGGCCGGGTCCATGCCGACCACGATGTCGACGATGCTGCAGCTGCCGCTCTTGCCTTGCACGATCATGTTGGTGGTGCCGACATCGACCCCGAGCAGGTACAGGGTGTCCGGCGCGACCAGCATGGCTTGCACCACGGCGGCGTTGCCGATGCTGCGGTTGCGCACCGGTTCGGGCAGGCGCATCAGGTTCGATTTGCCCACCAGCAGCGTCATATTGCCGGGACGCGCCGCTTCGCCGCTGCAGCGCGGACCGCTGTCGGCGCGCTCGGCCTGGGGCTGCGCTTCCTTGGGGGTGGCGGCGGCGGCGCTGGCGCCGCTCAGCGCCAGCACTACGCCGAGCGCGGCGGCGGCGGTGAGGGTCGGTTTTCCTTGATTCATGCGTCTGTTCATGTCGGCCATCCTGTAAGGTGATTGCTCGAAAATCAAAAACATTCTTGTGATGTGGTCACGCCGTTCAAGACGCTGACGCAGTCGCGCCGGACTTGCGCCACCACCGGCGCGGGGCGCGCGGCGGCACGCGGGGCTGCGCGCGGTTTGGCCGGCGCCGCCTTGGCAGCGGACCCGGACCCGGGCACCGGCGTGGCGGCGGCGGCGGCCAGCTCGTCGAGCAGGCTGGCCTTGGTGGCTCCGGCCGTCTGCGGCGAACCGGGATCGACCTGGTTGCGCAGCGCCAGCGACAAGGTGCCGACGCCGCGTGCCAGGTCGAGCGTCTCGGCCTGTTCCGGCGTGACTTCGAGGGTGACGGCGTTGACCACTTTCGGCTTGGTTTCGTCGCGGCTCACTTCCTGGGCCACGGCCAGCACCAGGATGCGTTCGAGCACGATCTTGGAGATGTGCAGCGCATTGCGGTGCTGCCTGACCTGGTCGCCCGGGTCGCGCTCGGTGTGCACGATGATGTCGACGTAATTGCCCGGCAGCGCAAAGCCGGCCACGCCGATGACATCGTTGACGCGCACCGTGATGGCGCGCTTGCCTTCGCTGATCAGGGCCGACAGGCCGCCCAGGGTGCCGGCCGGGGCCAGCTTCGCTTCGGTCAGCGGCTCGCCCTTGAGGACGTTGGTCTTGAGTACCCGGTCGCTCAGCTTGAGGCTATCCTTGAAGGCATCCTTGGGGATCGTTGCGGTCGGCCAGTCGACCAGGCGCAGCATGTCGGGCGAGATGCGCTGGCCGCGGCTGATGTCGCCGGTGGCGACGACGATGCGGCTGGCCGCGTTGGCCGGCTGCCCTAGCAGCCAGAGGGAAGCCAGGATGACGGCGCCGATCCCCAGCAGGACCGCCACACCCATCGTCAGCAATGCGCGTTTGTTTTTCATGAGATCCTCTCGTACAGGGTGGTGCCGTTATCGGCTGAAAAAGACAGGGGCGGATGGGCCGGGGCCGTGGCCAGCGCGGGCGGCGCCACCGACATGCTGTGCCAGGCTTGCTCGATGGCGGCCGCGCTCACGCGCGCCGTGACGCCGGCAAAGGCGGCGAAATCGTTCACCCGTCCCAGCAGCTCGGCCGGATAGCTGGCCAGCAACGCTCGTCCGCTGGCGCGGTGCAGGCGCGTGATCAGGTAGTCCAGCACGGCCTCGTCGCAGGCCAGCCCATGCCGCTGGCACTGGCGCCGGAACAGGGTGGCGTAGGCCGTTTCGGAGAGCGGACCGACCAGGATCTTGTAGCCGATGCGGCGCAGGAAAGCGTCGTCGAGCAGCAGTTGCGGCGCCAGGTTGGTGGCCAGCACCAGGGTGACGTCGAACGGCACGGCGATCTTGCAACCGCCCTCGATGGTGAGCTGGTCGCTGCCGCTGTCGAGCGGGGCGCTGAAACGGTTGAGCAATTCTTCGGCCGGAATACGCTGGCGTCCCAGGTCGTCGATCACGAGGATGCCGTTATTGGCCATGAAATGCGGCGGCGCGCGGTACACGCCGCTGGCCTGGTCCAGGCGCAGGTCGAGCATTTCGTAGCCCAGTTCGGCGCCGACCTGCACCACCGGGCGCTGGCACAGCACCCAGCGCGCATCGGGCTTGCGCCGTTCTTCGTTGTGGCGCGTGTGCAGGGGCGAGGCCGGCACATGCAAGGCCGGATCGTGGAACTGGATGATGTGGCCCTCGGCCAGGATGGCATGCGGAATGGCCACCAGCCCGCTTTGCAGCTGGCCCAGCTTGCGCGCCAGGGTGGTCTTGCCGCTGCCGGACGGGCCATGCAGCAGCAGCGGGCGGCGCGACTGCAGCGCCGCGCCGAGCTGGTCGCGCACGCCGGGATCGAGCACGTCGTCGGCGAAGGCGGCGGCCATCTCGGCCATGCCGATCGGCTGGACCTGGGCGTGCCGGCTCGACTGGCGTTCGGCCAGGTCGCGGTAAGCCTGCAGGGTGACCGGGGCCGGCCCCACATAGCGGCAACGCGCCAGGAACTCGGCCGCGCGCAAACGTCCGCCCTCGGTGAGCTGATAGTGGACGTCGAGATCGGAGTCGCCGCGCCCGGCCACCTCGGCCAGGTGGTCGGCCTGCATGGCGTCCAGCACTTCGCGCAAGACATTGATCGACAGCTTGAGCTTGCCGGTGAGGACAGGCAGGTGAATCCTGCCGATCGCGTACATGCCCTTGGTCACCAGTTCGATCACCAGCCCCAGTTCGAGGCCGGTGTCGCGTACGCAGCGCGGCTGCGGCGGCGGACTGCTGATGCCGTGGTCGGTGGAAGTGGCGCGCACCCGCGGGCTGCTGGGCGCAAGCGCTCCGGTCGGATCGATGTAACTCATGTCGGTTCCTAAAAAAAGGCAGATGGCGTTTCCGAAAGGCACAATTTATTTTAGCCACGCCTCCCTTGGCCGATTTGACAAACAGCAAGCTCTGACCGTGCGGAAACTTAAAGCCAGGGCTGCGCCAGAGTGAAAAAGGTGCCGCCGGCGATGGCGACGGCGTATGGCATATTTCCCACACTCGGGGCCGGCATCGGTTCGGCCACGGCCGGCATGCCGCCGATGCGCAGGAACAGGGGGCGCAGCAGCGCCATCAGATTGGCGCCGGTATCGCGCAGGCGCCCGCTGGCAAGGATGATCAGCAGCGCCATCAGGCCCCCGGCGCAAAAGGCGGCCAGGGCGATGTCCAGGGCCAGGGCGGGACCGGTGAAGGCGCCAACGGTGGCCATCAGCTTGACGTCGCCGGCGGCCATGCCGCGCAGGCAGTACAGGGGCAGAAATAGCAGCAGGCCGGTGGCGAAACCGGCCAGGCCCGTGCTCAGCAGCGCCAGCGGGTTGCCGCAACATAAATGCAGGATGGCGGCGCAGGCCAGGCCGGCGCCCAGCAGGCGGTTGGGAATGCGGCGCGACGCCAGGTCGGTGGCGGCAGCGGCGAGCAGCAGGGCGATCAGAATACATTGGGAAAGCGTCAAGGCAGGCATGGGCTACTCGCATAAAAAAGCCCCCCGGAACAGGGCCCTGTTCCGGGGGGCGTGGTGCAGCAAACGACGGCTCAGGTGGGGCCCGGGACGCCTTAGCTCTTCAGGCCGTCAACAACCGACTGGAACAAGACTTTCAGCTCGGCCTGCACATCTTTCAGCGATGAGACGATCGCAACTGCAATCAGTGCTGCAATCAGACCGTACTCGATGGCGGTGGCGCCGTCTTCATCGTTGATAAAGGCTTGCACTGCGGTGGTGATGGTGCTCATGGTGACCTCCGGTTAGTTAAGGACTGCCAACTTCTGGCACGGGTTCGGCATCGTTGCCGCCTTACCTTGAAGTACGCTGCCGCTGTTCTTCAATTTTTCCGCCATTGAGTTCACTATAGGGAGTTGCCGAAGAGATGCCTTGACCTCACGCAACTTTCCTCCGTGGTATGAATTTTGTTATTATTGAAACGGTCGATATACGACAGGATGGCGAAAAAGTTGCTGTGCGGTGAGCCGCAAGGCGCCGCACAACGGTAGAATCGGGTGAACGCGAGCGTTTATGCACGACAATTGCGGCTCTGCGGACCGGGCACGCGATGCGCCAACGGAACGCAGCGGGCGATCAGGTACACTAACCTGCACCAATGTCGATGGACATCGATTCTTCCGCTAGGTGGTAGTTGTTTGATTTACATTTCTGAGAACGACATGGATTCCCTTCTTAAACACATGGTGGACATGACTGGCCACCGCGACCACACGATGCTCGACATCTCGGTGATCTCGGCGGTTCAGGAGCTGGCACGGGCGTCGCAGACGCGCGTGCTGACCATCATGCATGTGCGCGGGGAGCAGTATGTGCGCGTGCGCGCCAGCATCTGCGCCGGTGGCGCGGCGCGCATGGAAGAGCCTGTCGATGCGAATGCGCCGGGCGAGCCGATCGGCAGTTTCCCGGCCCTGGCCGCGTGCATCGCCAACAACGAAACGAGTGCCGAAAGCATCGCGGCCGACGGCAAGCGCACCCTGTGGCTGCCGATCTGGATCGGCGAAAAGGTCGACACCTGCCTCGAAATCCTGCATCCGACGCCGTACACCACCGACACCATCCATGTCATCGGCGGCATCGTCAGCGTGTACCGCAACTTCCAGAACCTGCTCGACTACAGCGAACGCGACTCGCTCACGGGCCTGCTCAACCGCAAGACCTTCGACGACCAGCTGGCCAAGATGCTGCACGTCACCGCCGAGCAAGAATCGCTGGAACCGGGCCAGGAAGAGCGGCGCCAGCATTCGGACGCCGAAAAGCAGTGGCTGGCGGTGGTCGATGTCGACCATTTCAAGCTGGTCAACGACAAATTCGGCCACCTGTACGGCGATGAAGTGCTGATCCTGATCGCCAACCTGATGCAATCGTCGTTCCGCTCGCAAGACCGGGTGTTCCGTTTCGGCGGCGAAGAATTCGTGGTGCTGCTGCGTTCGACCACGCTCGACAATGCGCAAAAGATCATCGACCGCTTCCGCACGAATGTCGAATCGCATGATTTCCCCCAGGTGGGGCAGGTGACCGTGAGCGTCGGCTTCGTCAGCATCAGCCCGTTCGAGTCGCCTGTGATCATTCTCGGGCACGCCGACCAGGCGCTGTACTACGCCAAGAGCCACGGACGCAACCAGGCATGCCACTACGACGAGCTGGTGTCGGGCGGGCTGCTGCAGGCGGTGGCGTCGAACGATACGGCCGAGTTCTTCTAGTCCGCCCGGCCGGGCGCCGGACGGCTAAGCGACGCTGATGAACCGCATCGGGTCGACCTGCCACTTCTCGGGCGATTCGGGGCGGACGATCTTGTCGCCGCCGCCGAAGCCGACCGGGCGCGACAAATCCACCGTTTCCGGCTTGATATACCCATTGCGCCGGGTGTTGAAAAACACATTCACCTTGGGCGCCAGCAGATTGGTCTCGTGCGGCTCGATCACCACCGCCAGCCGCCCCGATTCGAGCATCACCATCGTTCCCACCGGATAAATCCCAACGCAGCGCATGAATTCCTGCGCGTACGTGGGATGAAAGTGGAACGTGCTCCACTCGAAAATCTTGCGCAGCGCTTCGGCCGCCGGCATGCCCTTGTGATAACAGCGCTCGGCCGTGATGGCGTCGTACACATCGACAATGGCGGCCATCTGCGCCAGTTCGCTGATGGCACCCTCGCCCTGCCGGTCCGGATAGCCGCTGCCGTCGCGCCGCTCGTGGTGGTGCAGGGTGATGTCGAGCGCAATCGCGCTTACGTCGGGCGACTTGACCAGGATATCGTAGCCGTCGCGCGGATGCCGCTTGACGATGGCAAACTCCTCGTCCGTCAGCGGCCCCGGCTTGTTCAAGATATGGTCCGGCACCAGCGCCTTGCCGGTATCGTGCAGCAGCCCGCCCAGGCCGGCCTGGTGGATGGTATCGGCATCCATCCCGCGCGAGCGGCAAAACGCCACCAGCAGGGTGCACACGCTGACCGAATGCAAAAACGTGTAGTCATCCTTGGTCTTGATGCGCAGCATGCCCATCAGCGCGCCCGGATTGCGCAGGATCGATTCGGTGATGTTGCGCACCACCGGCGCCACATTGTCCAGTTCGATGGCCTTGCCCAGCCGCGCATCCTGCATCACCGTGCGCACCAGCCCGGTGGCCTGGTGGCGGATCACGGCGGCGCGCTTGAGTTCCTCGGCCAGGGAGGTGCGGGTGACGATTACCGGCGCCGCGGCGATGGCCACCAGCGCCTCCTCGGTGCCCTGGCGCACCTCGTCGAGCGTGGGCGCATGGCCGAGGTCGAGCCCCTTGCTGCCATCGATGACCACGTCGTGGATGCCGGCCTCGATGATCTTGCGGATTTCCTCGTCACTGCTCAGCAGGAAACGATTGCGCACGAACGGGTGCGTCATCCAGTCGCAGCTCAGGTCATGGATGTACATGCCGGGCTTGAGTTGGGAAACATCGACTTTCTTGAGCATGATCCTGTCCGTCTGTGGTGTAATCTCGCGCAATCGCGAAAACCACCGTCAGTATAACGTCAATATTTCTTTGATGCATTTATACTTGCCGAAAGCCACTGAACTCACTCACTGCCCCGGACGCTCATGGAATTACGCCAGCTGCGCTACTACGTCGCCATTGTCGATCACGGCTCGCTCTCGCGCGCGGCGCTGGTGCTGCACGTGGCCCAGCCGGCCCTGACCCAGCAGTTGCGCCAGCTGGAAGAGGACCTCGGCGCGCAACTGCTGCACCGCTCGGCCCAGGGCGTGCTCACCACCGACGCCGGCAAGGTGTTTTACGAGCATGCGCTGGCGATCCTCAAGCAGGTCGGCGACGCCCGTTCGGCCGTGACCCAGTCGACCACCAGGCCGTCGGGCAGCGTCACCCTGGGGTTGCCGCACAGCATTTCTGGCGCCCTGGCCCTGCCCTTGCTGATGGCGGCGCGCCGCACCTATCCCGAGATCACCCTGCAGCTCACCGAAGAGTTATCCGGCAACCTGAACGAACAGCTCAAGTCGGGCCGGATCAACCTGGCGGTGCTGTTCGACGATGGCCAGCTGGGGGCGTTCGCCAGCAGCGCGCTGGTGGAGGAAGAACTGAGTTTCATCTGCCGCGCCGGTTCGGCCTTCAGCCCGCCGGGCGAGCGGGTGGCGCTGGCCGACGCCCTGGCCACCACATTGATCCTGCCGGCCCAGCAGCAAGGGGTGCGCCCGCGCATCGAAAACGTGGCGCGCGAAGCCGGCCTGCACCTGTCGAACGTAATCGAAATCAACTCGATCGCCATCCTCAAGTCGGCGATTCTGGCCGACATGGGCGCCACCATCCTGCCGGTGGCCCCGCTGCTGGCCGACATCGAACGCGGCGCCATGCTGGCCCGGCCTATCCACAGCCCGGCGCTGGCGCGCACGGTCACCCTGTGCGCCTCGCGCAATATTCCCCTGACCAACGCCGCCGCCGCGGTCAAGCGCCTGATGCACCAGGTGACCGAAGAACTGTGTGCCGGCGGCGCCTGGCCGGGCGCGCGCCTGCTCAAATAAGTCGCAGCGGCCCCGAGCTATCACTTTTTCTTATACCCCCATCCGCAAACCGTATTTCCCCTACCGGCGTGAAGGTCATACACTCCACGCCAACGGCGATCCATACCGGAGAGTCTTGTAGAATCAAGCTGCAAAAACAAGCCGCATAAAGCGGCAACCTACCCTGTCACCAAGGCGCTTACCCGGCGCCGTCCTGGCGGGGCGACATCCCGAATACCCTTTTGGAGACACACCATGCCAGATACCACGGCAACGACGCCTGCGAAGCAGGACGTCGCTTCACGCCTGACCACGGTCACCCTCGACGACAAATACACGGCGACCACGGGCAATATTTTCCTGTCCGGTATCCAGGCGCTGGTGCGCCTCCCGATGATGCAGCGCGAACGCGACCAGGCCGCCGGCCTGAACACGGCCGGTTTCATTTCCGGCTACCGCGGCTCGCCGCTCGGCGGCCTCGATGAAAACCTGTGGAAAGCCAAGGCCCACCTCGAAGCGCACCACGTGAAATTCGTGCCGGGCGTGAACGAAGACCTGGCCGCGACCGCCGTGTGGGGCTCGCAGACGGTCGACCTGATCGGCCCGGCCAAGTACGACGGCGTGTTCGCCATGTGGTACGGCAAGGGCCCGGGCGTGGACCGCTGCGGCGACGTCTTCAAGCACATGAACCACGCCGGCACGAGCAAGCACGGCGGCGTGCTGCTGGTGGCCGGCGACGACCACGGCGCCTATTCCTCGACCCTGCCGCACCAGTCGGACCACATCTTCTCGGCCTGCATGGTGCCGGTACTGTACCCGTGCAATGTGCAGGAATACCTGGACCTGGGCGTGCACGGCTGGGCCATGTCGCGCTTTTCCGGCTGCACGGTGGCCTTCAAGGCGCTGGCCGACACGGTCGAATCGAGCGCCTCGGTCGACGCCAACCCGTTCCGCGTGCAAGTGAAACTGCCGCAGGACTTCGTCATGCCCGAAGGCGGCCTCAATACGCGCCTCTCGTCCGATCCGCTCGGCCTGCAGGCGCGCAAGCAGGAAGCGCTGATGCAGGACTATAAAATCTACGCGGCGCTGGCCTATGCGCGCGAGAACAAGCTCAATCACACCACCATCGACAGCGCCAACGCCAAGCTGGGCATCATCGCATCCGGCAAATCGTACCTCGACGTGCTCGAAGCGCTGGAAGAACTGGGCATCGACGAAACAATGGCGGCCGACGTCGGCCTGCGCCTGTTCAAGGTCGCCATGCCATGGCCGCTGGAGCCGGACAGCGTGCGCGAATTCGCCCAGGGGCTCGACGAAATCCTGGTGGTCGAGGAAAAACGCCAGATCGTCGAGTACCAGCTCAAGGAGCAGCTGTACAACTGGCGCGACGATGTGCGCCCGAAGGTGATCGGCAAGTTCGACGAAAAAGGCGAATGGGTCGCGCCGCGCGGCGAATGGCTGCTCACCTCCAAGGCCGATTTCTCGGTCTCGCAGGTGGCGCGCGTGATCGCCTCGCGCATTTCGCGCCTGATCACCGATGCACGTACCTGCGACTTGATCAAGGCGCGCCTGACCTTTTTGGACGCCAAGGATGCGGTGCTGCGCAAGGCCATCAACACGCCGTTCCGCCCTGCGTTCTACTGCTCCGGATGCCCGCACAATACCTCGACCAAGGTCCCGGACGGCAGCTTCGCGCTGGCCGGCATCGGCTGCCACGTGATGGCCACCGCGATCTACCCGGGCATGAACAAGCTGACTACCCACATGGGCGGCGAAGGCGCGCCGTGGATCGGCCAGCAAGCGTTTTCCGAAGTGCCGCACGTGTTCCAGAACCTGGGCGACGGCACCTACTTCCACTCCGGCTACCTGGCGATCCGCGCGGCGGTGGCGGCCAAGGTCAACATGACCTACAAGATTCTGTATAACGACGCGGTCGCGATGACGGGCGGCCAGCCGGTCGACGGCCAGACCTCGGTGCCGATGATCGCCCAGCAGATGGCGGCCGAAGGCATCAAGCGCATCGCGCTGGTGACCGAAGACTTGTCGCGCTACAGCGACCGCTCCTCGCTGCCGTCCATCGTCAGCCTGCATGACCGCAAGGACATGGACGCGGTCCAGCGCGAGCTGCGCGAGGTCGAAGGCGTGTCGGTGCTGATCTACGACCAGACCTGCGCGGCCGAAAAGCGCCGCCGCCGCAAAAAAGGCGAGTTCCCCGACCCGAACAAGCGCATGGTCATCAACGACGCCGTGTGCGAAGGCTGCGGCGACTGCGGTGTGCAGTCGAACTGCGTCTCGATCCTGCCGAAGGAAACCGAGTTCGGTCGCAAGCGCACCATCGACCAGTCGTCCTGCAACAAGGACTACTCGTGCGTGAAGGGCTTTTGCCCGAGTTTCGTCACCGTCGAAGGCGGCACGCTTAAAAAAACCAAGACCGGCGTCACCAAGGGGAATGTGGACGACGGCTTCGGACCGCTGCCGGAACCGGTGCTGCCCAATATCGACCAGCCGTACAACATCCTGATCAACGGCATTGGCGGCACCGGCGTGATTACCGTCGGCGCGCTGATGGGCATGGCCGCCCACCTCGAAGGCAAGGGCGCGTCGGTGCTCGACATGACCGGCATGTCGCAGAAAAACGGCTCGGTCACCTCGCACGTGAAGGTGGCGCGCTCGCCCGAGCATCTGCGCGCACAGCGCATCGCCACCGGCGAAGCGGACCTGATCCTCGGCTGCGACATGCTCACCGCGGGCGCGCAGGATGCGATTTCCAAGATGCGTCCGGGCCGCACCATGGCCGTGATCAACCTGCACGAGCAGCCACCCGGCACGTTCGCGCAGCAGGCTGATTGGGAATATCCGGCCGCGGAAGTGCGCGCGCTGATCATGGAATCGGTGGGTGCGCCTGCGAACGATGCGGCCGACTTCATCGACGCGACAAAATTAGCTACCGCGCTGATGGGCGACTCGATCGCCGCCAACCTGTTCATGATGGGTTACGCATGGCAGAAGGGCCGCATTCCGCTGACCGAAGCGTCGCTGCTGCGCGCCATCGAGTTAAATGGCGTCGGCGTGGAGCCGAACAAGAAGAGCTTCCTGTGGGGCCGCCGCGCCGCCGTGGACCTCAAGCGCGTGGAGAAGGTCGCCACGCCAACCCAGGCCATCGTGGTGCAGATGCCGCAAAGCCTGGAAAACGTCATCAAGAAGCGCGTCGAGTTCCTGACCGAGTACCAGGATGGCGCGTATGCGGCGATCTACGAGCAGCTGGTGGCCAAGGTACGGGCGGCGGAAACGGCGCAGTCACTGGGCAACCGGCTGTCGACGGCGGTGGCCAAGTACTACTTCAAGCTGATGGCGTACAAGGACGAATACGAAGTGGCGCGTTTGTACACCGACGGCCGGTTTGTGGAGCAGCTCAAGTCGCAGTTCGAGGGCGATTTCTCGGTCAAGTTCAACCTGGCGCCGCCGATGTTCGCCAAGAAGGACGCCAAGGGGCATCTGGTGAAGGCCGAATTCGGATCGTGGATGTGGAAGGCGTTTGCGCTGCTGGCCAAGTTCAAGGGCCTGCGCGGCGGGACCTTCGATATTTTCGGGCGCACCGAAGAACGCAGGATGGAACGCGCGCTGATTGTGGAGTATCGCCAGATGATCGAAGGTTTGATCGCCGGGCTCAATGCCGACAATCATGCGACCGCGGTGGAACTGGCCAACCTGCCGGAGCAGATTCGCGGGTATGGACATGTGAAGGAAAAGGCAGTGGCGCAGTTCCGCGTGGAGAAGGCGCGGCTGCTGGGGGATGGGGCGCATAAGCACGCGGCTTAATCGTCGCTGACGCCAGCTCCCCCCGCTCGCCCCAGCTCGCGCTAGCTCCGTCGTTCCCGCGCAGGCGGGAACCCAAGTGTGTCAGCGTAGGCACGAACTTGGGTCCCCGCCTTCGCGGGGACGACGGGGGCTAGCGGGAGCGACGGCGGCTATTCCCGCTCCTCCCGTTACGGACACGTCGCTTGACGTTTACGTAAACGTCATATACCTTACAAGAACGATATCGCAAGGATCATCATGAACGACCTGACTCCCGCCGCCAAACTGAATCTCCCCGAACAGCCGAAACTGGCCAATAAAGTCCGCTTCGTCACCGCCGCCTCGCTGTTCGACGGCCACGACGCATCGATCAACATCATGCGCCGCATCCTGCAGTCCAACGGCGTCGAAGTAGTCCACCTGGGCCACAACCGCTCGGTCGACGAAGTTGTCACCGCGGCGCTGGCCGAAGACGTGCAAGGCATCGCCATCTCCAGCTACCAGGGTGGCCACGTCGAATACTTCAAATACATGATCGACCTGCTCAAGGAACGCGGCGGCGCCCACATCAAGGTGTTCGGCGGCGGCGGCGGCGTGATCGTCCCCGACGAAATCGCGGACCTGCATGCCTACGGCGTCACCCGCATCTTCAGCCCCGAAGACGGCCAGCGCATGGGTTTGGTCGGCATGATCCAGTCGATGATCCAGACCTGCGACATCGACCTGTCCACCTATTCCCCGACCACGCTCGCGCCCCTGCAGCAGGGCGACGTGGCCTCGCGCCACCGCCCGCTGGCGCAGCTGATCACCGCGCTCGAAAACGAGAAGGCCACGCCGGAACTGCGCCGCGCCATCGTCGACGCGGCCGAAGGCCTGCACGTGCCGACCCTGGGCATCACCGGCACCGGCGGCGCCGGCAAGTCGTCGCTGACCGATGAACTGATCCGCCGCATCCGCCTCGACCAGAATGACGCGATCAATATCGCCATCATCTCGATCGACCCGTCGCGCCGCAAATCGGGCGGCGCGCTGCTGGGCGACCGTATCCGCATGAACGCGATCAATCCATGGAACGGCCAGGCGGGCGCGCAGTCTCGTGTATTCATGCGCTCGCTCGCCACGCGCGAAGCCGGTTCCGAAATCTCGCAGGCGCTGCCCGACGTGATCGCCGCCTGCAAGGTGGCCGGTTTCGACCTGGTGATCGTCGAAACGTCCGGCATCGGCCAGGGCGACGCCGCCATCGTGCCGCACGTGGACGTGTCGATGTATGTGATGACGCCGGAATTCGGCGCTGCGTCCCAGCTCGAAAAAATCGACATGCTGGACTTCGCCGACTTCATCGCGATTAACAAATTCGACCGCAAAGGCTCGCTCGACGCGCTGCGCGACGTCGCCAAGCAGTACCAGCGCAACCGCGAAATGTGGAGCAAACGCCCCGAGGAAATGCCGGTCTACGGCACCCAGGCATCGCGCTTCAACGACGATGGCGTCACTGCCCTGTACCACGGCCTGCTGCCGAAACTGGGCGAATTCGGCCTGGCCATCGCGCCGGGCAAGCTGCCGCAGACCGACATCCGCCATTCGAGCGGCAAGCACGTGATCGTGCCGCCGGCACGCGCGCGCTACCTCGCCGAAATCGCCGACACCGTGCGCGGCTACCACAAGAACGCATCGAAGCAGGTCAAGCTGGCACGCGAGCGCCAGCAACTGACGGAAGCCAAACGCATGCTGGCGCTGGCGTCCAAGACCGCCGACTTCGACGAACTGATTACGGAGCGCGACAACGCGCTCGACGCCACCGCCAAGAAGCTGCTGGCGATGTGGCCCGAAATGCAGGCCGCGTACGCGGGCGACGACTATGTGGTCAAGATCCGCGACAAGGAAATCCGCACGCGCCTTATCCAGCACACCCTGTCGGGCACGAAGATCCGCAAGGTGGCGCTGCCGCGCTACGAAGACCATGGCGAAGTGCTGCGCTTCCTGATGCTGGAAAACGTGCCGGGTTCATTCCCGTTCACGGCCGGCGTGTTCGCGTTCAAGCGCGAAGGCGAAGACCCGACCCGCATGTTCGCCGGCGAAGGCGATTCGTTCCGCACCAACCGCCGCTTCAAGCTGGTTTCGGAAGGCATGGACGCCAAGCGCCTGTCGACCGCGTTCGACTCGGTGACCCTGTACGGCGCCGACCCGGCACTGCGCCCCGACATTTACGGCAAGGTCGGCAACTCGGGCGTGTCCATCGCCACCCTGGACGACATGAAGGTGCTGTACGACGGCTTTAACCTGTGCAGCCCGAGCACGTCGGTGTCGATGACGATCAACGGCCCGGCGCCGACGATCCTGGCGATGTTCATGAACACCGCCATCGACCAGCAGATCGACAAGTTCGTGGTCGAGAACAAGCGCCAGCCGACCGATGACGAAGCGGCGAAGATCCGCGCCTGGGTGCTGCAGAACGTGCGCGGCACGGTGCAGGCCGACATTCTCAAGGAAGACCAGGGCCAGAACACCTGCATCTTCTCGACCGAGTTTTCGCTCAAAGTCATGGGCGACATCCAGGAGTATTTCGTGCATCACCAGGTGCGCAATTTCTACTCGGTGTCGATCTCGGGCTACCACATCGCCGAAGCGGGTGCGAACCCGATTTCGCAGCTGGCGTTCACGCTTTCGAACGGCTTCACGTTCGTGGAAGCGTACCTGGCGCGCGGCATGCACATCGACGATTTTGCGCCGAACCTGTCGTTCTTCTTCAGTAACGGCATGGACCCGGAATACACGGTGCTGGGCCGCGTGGCGCGCCGCCTGTGGGCCGTCGCCATGCGCGACAAGTACGGCGCCAATGACCGCAGCCAGAAGCTCAAGTACCACATCCAGACCTCGGGCCGCTCGCTGCACGCGCAGGAGATCGACTTCAACGATATCCGCACCACCCTGCAGGCGCTGATTGCGATTTACGATAACTGCAACAGCCTGCACACCAATGCGTACGACGAGGCGATCACCACGCCGACCGACGAATCGGTGCGGCGCGCGCTGGCGATCCAGCTGATCATCAACCGCGAATGGGGCCTGGCCAAGAACGAGAATCCGAACCAGGGTTCGTTCATCATCGAGGAATTGACCGACCTGGTGGAAGAAGCGGTGCTGCAGGAGTTCGAACGCATCGCCGAACGTGGCGGTGTGCTCGGAGCGATGGAAACCGGCTACCAGCGCGGCAAGATCCAGGAAGAGTCGATGCTGTACGAGCACCAGAAGCACGACGGCACCTTGCCGATCATCGGCGTGAACACCTTCCGCAATCCGAAGGCGAACGACACGCCGCAAAAGATCGAACTGGCGCGGTCGACGGACGAGGAAAAGCAGTCGCAGTTGACGCGCCTGGACGACTTCCATCGCCGCAACGCCGAGCAGGCGCCGCAGGTGCTGGCTGCATTGCAGCAGGCGGCCATCGACAATGCGAACGTGTTCGAAAAGCTGATGGAAGCGGTGCGGGTTTGCTCGCTGGGGCAGATTACGACTGCGTTGTTCGAGGTGGGTGGGCAGTACAGAAGGAATATGTAAGCCTGCGTCGTTTCTGCCGTCGGCAGGAACGACGCAAGTCATCAGGGAAGCATACCTCGGACCAATTGAGCGTATGCCTCGCCTTCTGGCAAATAAATATCCGTTTTGATCGCACGCTTGCTCGACACCACCTCACGCTGTTCTTTCGGGTTGTATCCGCGCTTCTCGTCGTCCACCCAGTAAAACCCGGTCCCGCGCAACTGCCACGATGGCAGCGTATGGAAATCGATGCCACGGCTGGCCAGCAGCGCCACTTTGTCCTCGATGGTGCGGCCCTCGATCTGCGCCGCCGCCGCGCCTTTCGCCATGCCCTCGTTCCTCAGCATCCAGTAGCAATGCGCGTTCAGGCCATTCCTGTGCGCGTCTTCATTACGCCAACGGAAATAATCGACGACGGTCTTGCGGTCCGGCAGCTCGCAAATCCGGCAGTCGAAGGCCGCCAGCTCGCCCAGCATCAGGCTGAATTTGGCCGACGCCTCGCCCGCCAGGATTGAGTTGTACTTGCGCACCTTTCGCCCGTAAACATTGATGTCCAGGTCGAACAACAACGAAATTTCGTCGCTTTCGCTGTAACCGTATGTCACCTTGAAACCGCAGGTCATCAAGTGCCGCGTGGTGTCGGCCATCAGTTCGCGGAATCGCACGTCGAACGGCGCCTCGAAGCTGACCTTCTCCTTGGTCAGTTTGGTAAAGCTGCGGCCATCGATGCGCGCCACCATGTACACGCCTTGCTCCACGCAGCGGTCGTTGGCGGTCTCGTAGACGCGCATCATCGCGTCGAGTTCGTCAAATTTCATGCCACGCCTTTACAATAAATTGGTCGTCAATGATATCGACGTAATGCAGTTCGTCGAAGCCCTCCGCCATGGTGGGAACGTCGATTCTCTTGTGCGTGTCGAAAATGCCAACGTCCGGAACCAGCGCTGCGCCGCTGCGGCCACGGTTCCAGGCCAGCGAGCGCTCCAGGTCGATCCGGAAGTAGACGCAGATGATCCTGAACTTGCTGCCCTTGAGAACATCGATGTACTTCGCACGCACTTCCCGGGTGGGATTAGTGTTGTCGACCACGAAGGGCATGCTGGTTTCGAGGCAAATCTCCAGCAGCTTTTTCTCGCGGTATTTGGTTTTCAGCAGGTCGTTGCTGATCCGCAGGTGCGTGTTGAAATAGTTGTTTTTGTAAAAAGTCGATTTGCCGCTGGCTTGCAGGCCGACGAAGATGATGGCTTCCAATGGTTTTCTTTCGTATTTCAGCGCATCGGGACCGAGTCGAGAAACGCGGGACCGCAGCCTTTCAGGTGGATTTCGTGTTCCGTAATGCGCACCGGCTCCAGCACGCGGGGGCCGGTAACAGCAAGCACGGCGCCAATGAACAGTAGCACACCGGCGATGAATGCCAGCCAGGGATTGTGTAGTCCAAACGCGCCAAGCAGGCCGATCATGCCGAGCACGCCAAAGACGGGCGCGGCAATGGACAGATTGTGGCGGCGACGGCGGTGCTCATCGCACAGGCCCAGCACAACCACCGCCCTTTTCCTGACGAAAAGGCACGCCACCATGTACACAAGTAGCGGGATCAGGACATACCAGCCGGGATGGTGCCACAAATAGGCGCGCGGACTGTCCATCCTGGCCGGCTTGTTGCACTTGACACAGCGCGGCGGCAGATGGGCGTCCACAGAAGCGATCAGGATGTCTCCCTCACGCCAGCATGGTCCTTCTTCAAGCGCGTTGTGTGCGCCGACCATGGGCTCGAAAGATGCTTTCGGGGCTTCGTAGGGATTGGTGGAGATCGGTGTCACGACATTCTCCGGGAACCGGTGAGGAGGCAATTTGGGCTCAGCGCTCGGGCAGCGAGTCGAGAAAGGCGGAGCCGCAGCCTTTCAAGCGGATTTCGTGCTCGGTGATGCTGACCGCACGCAAGGTACGCTGAGCCGCACTGGCAAGCATGAGACCGCACAACATGAGCAGCCACGCAAGCCATCCCAGCAAAGGATCGACGTTGCGGGCCAGGTTGATCAGCGCCACGATATTGAGCGCGAAAAAGCCGTACTTGGCCAGCCACATATTGCGGCGCCTGCGGCGGTGGTCGTCGCACAGGCCAATCACAAGGGTCGCCCTTTTCCGGACGAACATGCTGGCCAGGATGTACACCAGGATCGGAACCAGCACATACCAGCCGGGATGGTGCCAGGAAAAGGCGCGCGGCGTATCCATGATGGCCGGCTTGTTGCACGTGATGCAGCGCGGCGGCAGGTGCGCCCTCCTGGACGCGACCAGGATGTCGCCCTCGCGCCAGCATCGGTTTGTCGCCACGTCCATGAAGGCGGCCTTCGGCGCTGCATAGGGATTGGCGGACGTCGGTTTCACTACGTACTCCGGGAACAGTTGAGAAGGCAATCTTAATCAGGCCAAGTGATTGTGGAAAACTATTTTGCACGCTGTTGTTATCCGGGGTGGGCCGGCGGCCAGGCGATGGCGTCGAACAGGCGCCGCAGACGCTCTCCGCGCTGGGGATTGACCATCGTCACATAAGCGACCTTGCCCGCGAGGTAAGCGCAAAAATCGGGGCGTTGGCCGCGATTCTGCGCCTGCGGCCCGTGGCGGGCGCAGTTGGTCAGGGTGGCTTTGAGAAGATCGAATTCGGTGCGCGCGATATTCGGATGGCGGTTGACGACGATGCCAGTGACCTGTTGACGGGTCCCGGCGCGCATCAGCCGCGTCTTGCGCGTGTTGACGGCAAAGCCTTCTTCGATGGCGATGGCACCCACCTGCGCGTAAAAGCGGTCCATGGCGCGTTCCAGTTCGCGCCCGCCGGAGAACACCAGGTCGTCCGCATAGCGGCTGTAGCGCGCGCCGAGCGACTGCGCGAGGGCATCGAGGCGCAGGTCGAGCCGCCAGGCGCAGGCGTTGGCCAGCGCCGGCGAACAGGGCGAACCTTGCGGCAAGTGCGGCGCGCGCAGTGCCTGGCGCTGGGTCCAGGTGAGCGCGTCGTCGCCGGCGGGAGCGCGCACCACACCGGCCGGTACGCGGTTGACGCACAGGCGCGCCAGCACCCGCGCCACGGTCTGCGAATAACCCAGCTTCGCAAACAGCGCATGAATGCGCGAGGCTGGAATGCTGGGGAAGAAATCCTTGAGGTCCATGCGGATCACCACGCGCTGCCCGGTGTGCAGGGCCGCGTGGGTGACGCAGGAATGCCCACGCCGAAAGCCATGCGCGGCCGGATGCGCGGGCACGCGGTCGAGCAGTTCGCGCAAAATGGTCGCCTGCATCGCGCGCAGGCGCTGCTTGGGAATTTCGATCAGGCGCACGCCGCCGCTGCGCTTGGGCACCCAGCGATAGTGGTAGTGCTCCAGTTGCGCGGGCGGCATCGGCTCGCGGCGCCACTGGTCGGCGAACCACCCCAGTTCGTCGGGGCGCAGCCGCAGCCACTGCGCCAGGTCGCCCACGGAAGGCAGCGGCGGCAGCGCGAGCGCGGCCAGCCATTGGGGCGGTGGAGGGACCAGCGGCAGGTCGAGGCAGTAGCGTTTGAGCTGCGGCGCCGGCCCCTCCCCTTCCCACGCCTCGTGAAACACGTCCAGGTCAAAAATGATCTGTGCCAGTTCGTCGCGGCTGAAATGGTAAAAATGTTCGGCGGTGCGCTCGTGGATTTCTTGGCACAGCGCCGGTATCCACGGCCAGGGATGGTCGAACGCCCACGTCGCGCTGGCGATCAGGCCGGCGAGGGTTGCTTCGCGCGCCAGCATGGTGTCGGCGAGCGCCAGGGCGACGGCGTCTTTGGGAGTCATGGGTTGTCAGCGGTTGTCGGCTTTAAGGGGGGCGGAGAGCCTTCAACCAGTCTCGTGATGCATGAGCTTATATGCGCGTGAGCGCATTGCGGCACATGCGGTGAATTGCACAGCAATAAATTTCCCACGGGGTAGCCCCGTAGAGGCTTGTCCCTGCACGAGGCAAGAACACGCCGGCTTGAAGGATCCGCCCGCGTAGAGAGTAAGGCAATTTTGCATGAACGTCAATGCGGCTGCCGCGCGGCATTTCAAGCGATGCAGCGCCCGACGGTGGCACCGGGCAGCAGCACCGGTTGCCACAGAACCTGCAATTGCGCGGGCGGCGTGCCCGCCACCAGGGCCGAAAGCATCTCGGTCATCTTGGCGCCGGCTTCGTTGGGGCCCGGCTGGTCGATGGTGGTGACGTTCGATCCGACCAGGCTGTCCTCGATGCTGCCCCAGACGATGACCGACATGTCCTTGCCGATTTCGATACCGGCATCTAACAGCGCGCGCACCGCGCCCACGCCGGAGAGGTGATTGTCGACGATGACGGCGGTCGGCCGCGGCGAGCAGGCCAGCAGCTCCTGCATGGCCTGGTAACCGGTGCGGCGGTCGAGCGTGTTGTCGACCAGATGACGCGGATCGACAGCGAGCCCCGCCGCCTGCATGCAGGCGATGAAGCTGTTCTTGCGCTGGCACGCGAAATTGAGTTCGAGCGGTGCGCTCACCAGCGCGATGCGGCTGTGGCCGTGTTCGATCAGGTGCGCGCACGCCAGTCCGATACCGGCCTCGTTGTCGTAGTCGAACCATGCGTAGGGCTGCTTGAGTTCCGTGCGGCCGTGCGCCACGAACGGAAAACCCTTCTTCACCAGATAGGCGATGCGCTCGTCGTGGACCAGCGTGCGGCTGACCACCAGGCCATCGACGCGGCGCCCGCGCACCATCTGCTCGTACGACGGCAGCTCGTTTTTCGGCGACACCGGCGCGATGATCAGGTTCATCTTGCTCTTCTCAAGCGCGGCCGACATGCCGCCCACCACGCCCAAGAACATGGGGTCGCCCAGGTCGCTCGGCAGCAGGGGATAGATGATGCCGAAGACATTGGTGCGCCCCACCGCCAGGCTGCGCGCCATCGGATTGGCTTCGTAGCCGGCTTCCTTGGCCGCGGCCAGCACGCGCTCGCGGGTGTGGACATTGACTTCGGGGTAGCCGTTCAGGGCACGGCTGACGGTGGTCTTCGAAATCCCGAGCGTACGGGCCAGGCTCTTGAGATTCATGGTCGGACTTCGTTGGGCGATGTTGTAAAGACGGTAATTATAGCAATCGCATCAGGCCACATGATCGACCTGCCGTTTAAAGAAGTACAAGGTGATGAGCACCAGCGTGATCGGCACCAGCGTCAGGTAGAACGCGAAGTGGCCGCTGAAATTGCCGAACACGTAGCCGGTGATGAAGGAGCCGGTGGTGCCGCCCAGCGCCGAAAAAATCACCAGCAGCCCGGTCATCGACGAGTGCTGGTGCGGTGGCAGGGAACTGAGCATGACCGAATTGATGCCCGGGTAGATCGGCGCCATGAACAGGCCGATCAGCGGGAACAGGAAGGTCGCCAGCGGCGCGCTGGACCAGGTGATGTTGGGGTCGGCCACCACGTCGTGCGTGAGCGGAAGTGCCAGCAGCACCATGGCGGCCATGCCGATGACGCAGATATTCATCACCGGGTACCAGTTCATCTTGCGCATCACGAAACCTGCCGACAGGCGCCCGATGGCCAGGCACGCGGCAAAGATGCTGGTCACTTCCACGCTCATCGCCGCCGGCAGCTTGAGGATTTCGTTGTTGAAGGTCGGCAGCCAGGTACCCACGCTTTGCTCGATCAGCACGTACAGGAAGGCAGTCATGACGAACACGCACACCAGCGGCTTGAAAAACAGCTTGAGCATGGCGGTAAAGTCGTCCCAGCGGCTGCGCCCCGCGGGCAGCTGCGCCGTGCCTTCGTCGAAAGGGGTGGACAGCACCAGCACGAAGGTGAAGGCGCACAGCGCGGCCAGCACCCAGTACACCTGCAGCCAGCTGCGCGAGGCGGGATCGGACGAATCGATGAAGTAGCCGAAGATCCAGTAGGCGCTCAACACGCCGACCATGAACACACCTTCGAGCGTATTCATGATGCCGGCGTGGTGGCGGCGGTCGCGCGCGATCAGGCCCAGGGTCGAATACACCGACACCTTGACCAGCGCGAACGCCACGCCCACGCACAGGAACAGCAGCTTGGCGGTCCAGAAGGCGGGTATCAGCGGCATGGCGATGCTGGCCGCGGTCACCAGCGCCAGCGCCGCGAGCATGGCATTCTTGTAGCCGATGCGGGGCAGGAAGGACGCCACCAAAAACGACACGACCGCGATGGGCAAGTCCTTGAACGCTTCCAGGATGCTGGCGCTCGATTTGCTCACGCCGTAGTTGCCGATGACCTGGAGGATGACCGTGCCGACGCTGTTGAGCAGGATCGCAAAGACAAAGTAAATCAGAAAAAGGGCTAACATGATGCGTTGGTTTTTCACACTGTCTCCATTATTTTTTATTCTGGCGTGCTACTTCCTGATGCTGGCGCTTACTGGTATTCCTCCAGCTTGAAGCGGTCCAGCGCGCGGATGACGCGGTCGGCCTGCGTCAGCACCGCCGGGCTGCCGATGCCCAGTGCCCACATGCCGGCGCTCTTGATCGATGCGACGCCGGCTACCGCGTCTTCCACGCCAAGGCAGTGCGCCGGGTCCACGCCCAGTTCGCGCGCCGCCGTCAAAAAGATCTCCGGATGCGGCTTGCTGTTGGCGATCAGCGCCGCGTCCACCACATAATCGAAGCGCTCGCGGATGCCGAGGCGTTCGAGCACCGTGAACGCATTCTTGCTCACTGAGGCGAGGCCGATGCGCAGGCCGGCCGCGCGCACCGCCGCCAGCGCATCGACCGCGCCGGGCAGCAGGTCGGCCGCGGACATGGTGGCGATCAGTTCCTGGTAGTGGCGGTTCTTGGCGTCGGCCAGCGCCAGCTTTTGTTCATCGCTGTAGCTGCGCGACGAACCAGCCAGGATCAGGTTCAGAGACCCCATGCGGTCGATGCCCTTTAACTGTTCGTTGAACGCTTCGTCGAAATGCACGCCTTCCGATTCGGCCAGCCGTTTCCACGCCAGGCAATGATAATGCGCGGTGTCGGTGATGACGCCATCGAGATCGAAAATCACTGCCTTGAACCTGCTCATGCTTTTTCTTCCTGAAGTGGACGCGCAATCGATAGCGACGGCGTGGCGCGGGTCAGCGCTACGCGCTCGCCGCAGTGGGTCAGTCCGAGCGCTTCGCCCTGCAGCAGTGTGTAGCGCGCGTGGGTGGCGTCGATGCGCACCTGCAGCAGCGCGCCTTGGATGTGAATCTGGAACTGGTAGTGCTGCCAGCGCGCCGGCAGGGTGGGCGCAAAGCGCAGCGCGCCATCAGCCACGCGCATGCCGGCAAAGCCGTAGGCCACGCCCATCCAGGTGCCCGCCATGGCCGCCGTGTGGACGCCGTAATGGGTGTTCCCGTGCGTGTCGTCCAGGTCCAGGCGCGCGGTCTCCATGAAGTAATCGTAGGCCTTGTCTTGGTAGCCCACTTCCGACGCGATGATGCTGAAGATGCAGGACGACAGGGAGGAGTCGTGTGTGGTGACCGCTTCGTAGTAGTCGAAGTCGCGCTTTTTGTCGTCCTGCGTGAACTGGTCGGACAGTAGCAGCAGCGCCAGCACCACGTCGGCCTGCTTGCACACCTGATGGCGGTAGATCACCAGCGGGTGGTAGTTCAGCAGCAGGGGATAGTTTTCTTTCGGCGTGGCGGCGAAGTCCCATGGCTTTTTGCCGAGGAAGCTGTCGTCCTGCTCATGGATGCCGAGGGCGGCGTCGTAGGGCAGCGCCATGCGGCCGGCGGCGCGGCGCCAGGCTGCCGGTTCGGCGTCGTCAAGGCCGATCGCTTGCACGATGCGTTCGAGGTCGTGCGGGCGCGCACCGCGCAGGGTGTCGACAATCTCCGCCGCGAAGCGCAAGTGCATCTGCGCCATCGCGTTGGTGTAGTAGTTGTTGTTGACCAGCGCCGTGTATTCGTCGGGACCGGTGACTTCGTTGATGCAAAAGCGCCCGGCGCGGTCGTAGTTGCCGATGCCGATCCAGATGCGCGCGGTTTCCAGCACGATTTCGGCGCCGGCCGACGCCATGTAATCGAGGTCGCCGGTAGCGTCCAGATACAGCTTGATCGAGTAGGCGATATCGGCGTTGATGTGGTACTGCGCGGTGCCGGCCGGGAAGTAGGCGGAGCACTCTTCGCCGGCGATGGTGCGCCACGGGTACAGCGCGCCTTTGGCGTGCGACATCTGGCGCGCGCGCGCGCGGGCCTGCTCAAGACCGGCGTAGCGGTAAGCCAGCAGCTGCTTTGCGATTTCGGGTTTGCTGTACAAGAAAAACGGGAAGATGTAGATCTCCGTATCCCAGAAGTAGTGGCCTTCGTAGCCTTCGCCGGTCACGCCCTTGGCCGCGATGTTGGTCTTTCCGTCGCGGCCGACCGATTGCAGCAGGTGGAACTGGTTGAAGCGGATGCCTTGCTGGAGCGCGTCGTCGCCGGCGATCTCCACGTCGGCACGGTCCCAGAAGTCGGCCAGGTACGCCCCCTGGCGCGCGCACAGGGCGTCGAAGCCGTCGGCTTTGGCCTTGCTTAGCGCTGCGCTGGCGAGGCCCGCCAGTTCAGCCTCGGGATAGTCGCGCGAAGAAAAATAGACGCCGTACTTGGTCAGGCTTTGCGGCAGCATCACGTCCAGGTCGAACGTGAAACTGTGGCTGGCCGCCTGCTCCCGCCGGCTCGCGCTGCCCGCCACCGCGGCCACGGTGTCGATTGCGCTCACCAGCGTAAAGCCGCTGTTGTGGGTGCGCTGGGTGAGGCTGGACGCCGTAGCGCCCTGCTCCACCGCCAACAGATGCAGCGCCGGGCCGGAGACCGCGGAGCCGATGCGCGGATCGTCGCCGGCTTCCTGGTTGCGCACAGCACCATCGATACCGGACACCACGCGCACCTGGCCCGAGAAATTAAGGGCGGTCAGTTCGACATCGAGCGCGAACAGGTGCTTGTCGGCCAGCGATACCACGCGACGCGTGACGAGCGAAATCCGCTTGCCGCTCGGGGAAGTCCATTCCAGGCTGCGCCGCAGCACGCCGGTGCGAAAGTCGAGCACGCGCTCGTAGCGGTCGAGGGTTCCTTGCAGTGGGTCGAAGCGTTCTTCGCCGAGCCAGACTTCGATGCCTTTCGCGTTCGGCACGTTGAGCATGAACTGGTTGGTCTTGGCCAGCGCAAAGGCGGCTTCCGGATAGACGATCGGTTCGGACTCGTAGAAGCCGTTGAGGTACGTACCGTCGAGCGAGGTGCCGGCCGGGCCGCTGTAGCCCTCTTCCGGCGTGCCGCGCAGGCCGATGTAGCCGTTACCGAGAGCGAACAGGGTCTCGTTCAAAAAATGCGTGGCAGGGTCGAAATGGGTCTCGCGAAGGCACCATGGATCGGTCGGGAGAGCGTGGGGGATACTTGCGTGCGGCACGGGTTTGTCCTTTGTCTGTCTTTTGAAATTGTCGCTTCAAACCGGTTTGGATTTGAGCCGAGTCTATTTCAAATCGGTTTGGAAAGTCAATTTATTTAGATTCGGGTGGAAAAATCAAAAACCAAGCTTTGTCGGAGTTGAAGGGATTTACCCTACGCGAACGTGCCTTGGATTGCCGTGGGGGCGCCTAGCCCTGCGCGGGAATGACGGCTTGGGGGTTTGTGGTCAAAAATCGCTCACTTGGCGTTCAGGTCTGGCGGGCGATCAGGGTGGTCGGCAGCATTTCGGACTCGACCTGCTCGCCGTTCATCAGCGCCAGCATTTTTTTCGCGAGCAGCACGCCGCCGTCGCGCAGGTACTGGTGCACGCTGGTCAGCGGCGGCACGAAGCTGGCCGCGCCGGGCGTGTCGTCGTAGCCGATGACCGATACGTCGTCGGGCACGCGCAACTGGTGTTCGGTGAGCGCGCGGATCGCGCCCATGGCCAGCAAATCGCTGGCGGCAAACACGCCGTCGAAGGCATGGCCCTTTTTCTTGAGCAGCGCGGTCATGCTGTCGAAGCCCGACTCGAACGTGAAGGCCTTGGGGCGGATGATGTGCACCGTGCCCTGCCCGCCCAGCGCGTCGATGAAGCCGGCGCAGCGCTCCTGCACTTCGGCGTGGTCAACATCGCCCAGGAACACCAGCTTGCGGCGGCCCTGCGCGAGGAAGCGTTCGGCCACGCTGGCGCCGCCGCGGCGGTTGTCGCTGCCGACCACAATGGTGGTGGCGCCGCTTTCCGGCGCGCCCCACACCACCAGCGGCAGGTTGGCTTTTTGCAGGAAGCGCACCGCTTCGCCGTGCGAGCCCTGGCCCAGCAAAATCAGGCCGTCGGCGCCCTGCACCGGGGCGGTATCCATCAACTGCTTGGAGGTGAGCACCACGCTGTAGCCGGCGGTGGTCAGTTCCTGTGTGATGCCGCCCAACAGTTCGAGCGGATACGGGTCGGACATGGGGCGGCCCTTCACCGGCGTCATTTCGACCACCACGGCGACCGAGTAGCTGCGCCGCATGCGCAGGTTGCGCGCGCTGATGTTCAAGCGGTAGCCCTGCTCGTCGGCGATGCGGCGGATTTTTTCGCGCGTTTTTTCCGTCACCAGCGGGCTGTCGCGCAGCGCACGCGACACCGTGATCGTGGAAACGCCCGCCAGGCTGGCGAGGTCTTCCATCGTCAGGGAGGCGTCGCTCTTGCGCGCTGCGATCGCGCTTGCTGCGGTGGGTGCAGTCTTGCTTGCTGCCTTGTTTGCGGCCATGGAAACGCTCAATTTTGGTAAGAAAACAACGACACCGACGCATTATGACAGGTTTACGTCCTGCCACAGGCCAAATGACATCGATAACATTTTGATTGACATCGATATCATTTCTTGTTTCAATGATTCGTCTTTCCTTGCCATCCTAATAAATTGCAGACGAGCCCGATGTGCGGCAAGGTGGGGAATGAAAAGTGGACACGCATGCGGCAGGCACTCGGAAAGCGAATGTGCAGCCAGTCCAGGAGACGGATTTCAACAAGAACACACGATAAAAAAGCGAGCATAACGATGAACAGTCACAAGCACTTCCTGCTTTCCTCAGTCACGCTGGCCGTGCTGACCCTGATGAACCAGGCCCAGGCGGCCGGCCAGGCCGCGCCTGCTGCCGCGCCGGCGCTGGATGCGGCGGCCGCCGGTGCGGTGGCGACCGAAATCCAGCAGGTGGTGGTGACCGGCACCGCCTCGGCGCGCGGCACGCGCAAGATCGACACCAGTTTTTCCATCACCACCGCGACCGAGGAACAGCTCAAATCGGCCTCGCCAAGCAGCACCGCCGACGTGCTCAAACTCGTGCCGGGCGTGTACGCGGAGTCGACCGGCGGCCAGTCGGGCGCGAATATCGAAGTGCGCGGCTTCCCGTCGGGCAGCGATTCGCCGTTCGTGTCGGTGCAGATGAACGGCAATCCGCTGTATCCGGTGCCGGTACTGTCGTTCTTCGAGGGTTCGTCCGCGTTTCGCCTGGACGACACGGTGGAGCGGGTCGAAGTGCTGCGCGGCGGGCCGAGCACGATTTACTCGGTCGGCCAGCCGGGCGCGACCATGAACTTCATCCTGAAAAAAGGGACAGATACGCCGGAAGCAACCCTGCGCTTTACCACCGGCACCGGCAAATTGCGCCGGCTCGACGGTTTTGTGGGCGGCAAGATCGCCGATGGCTGGTACGGCACCATCGGCGGCTTCGCGCGCCAGACCCAGGGCGTGCGCGATCCCCAGTTCAAGGCCGACGATGGCAAGCAGCTGACCGCCTCGCTCACGCGCAAGCTCGACGAAGGCGAAGTGACCGCCTACGTGCGCACCACCAAGGAAAAGAATGCGTTTTACACAGGCGTGCCGCTCATTTCGAGCGACAACGGGCGCACGATCACCGAGTTTCCGGGCTTCGATCCGCTCACCGGCACCTTGATGAGCAATGAGATGCGTCACTTCACCATCGACGCGGCACCCGGCAAGACGCTCACGCGCGACCTGGCCGACGGACGCGGCATGGACGCGACCGTGTTCGGCGCCGAGTACGAGCAAAAACTGGGCGGCTGGGATGTGTCGAACAAGGCGAATTACTTTAGCGGTGACCTGAACACGATTTCGATGTTCACCGGGAACAACCCGCTGACGGCCGCGGCCTACCTGGCCAATGCCAACGCGACCCACAATCCGGGCGCGGCGGCCGGTTCGGGCAGCATCAGCTATGTGAAAGGCGGCGCGGTCGATCCCAACCAGCAAGTGGTGCAGGCAGGATTGTGGTCGGTCGAGAAAAAACTGAGCTCGTTCACCAACGAATTTCGCATCAGCCGCGAGCTGCTCAAGAACAATACGACTACGGTAGGCGCGTATGTGGCGCGCTACAAGTCGAATGACGAATGGTATCTGGGTAACAGCCACCTGATGACGGCCACGCCCAACGCTAGCCTGATCAATGTGCAACTGAGCAACGGCACCATCGTGTCGCGCAACGGGGTGGACGGCAATGTGTTTTATGCGCCGGTGGCCGCCTACAAGGGCAACAATACCGCCCTGTTCGTCGCCAATGAATGGAAAGTGAACGAGCAGATCAAGCTGGACGTGGGTGCGCGCCGCGAAAAGCAGAGCCTGAAAGCGACGATCTCGAACCTGACCTCGATGGACACGGATGCCAATCCGCTGACGGTGTACAACAACGGCACCTCGGTTGCGACCGGCACCAACACGCAGCTCAGCCGCGACGACAGCGTCAATTCCTTCACGGTGGGCGGCATCTACAAGTTGTCCAAGGATATGAGCGTGTTTGCGCGCGCCAATACCGGCCACACCTTCATCTATTTCGACGACATGCGCAACGCCGGCACCCAGGCGGCGCTGAACGACCGCAAGGGCGTGCCGACGCCGAAAGTGACGCAGTACGAAGTCGGTTTCAAGACCGTGGGCGCCATGTACAGCGCCTACATCAACGGGTTCTACACGGACTTCACCGGCATTTCGTTCCAGCAGATCACGACCGACGCGGTACTGAACTCGGTGAGCGGTTCGCGCGGGCATGGGGTGGAGTTCGAACTGGCCGTGCGGCCGGTGAAAAACCTGCAGGTGAGCTTGATGGGCAACTATCAGGAATCAAAATACCGCGACAATCCGGCGATTTCGGGCAAGCTGGTGCAGCGCCAGCCGAAGATGCAGTTCCGCCTGTCGCCAAGCTACCGGATTCCGATGGGCGACAATTCGCTCAAGCTGTATGGAACCTACGCGCATGTGGGCAGCCGCTGGGCCGACCAGGCCAATCTGTCGTACTTGCCGTCGTATAAAACGGTGGACGCCGGCATCCTGGCATCGATGGGCGCGCATTGGGAATTCCGGCTCGCGGGCACGAATTTGGGCAATGAATTGGGGCTGACAGAGGGCAATTCTCGCCTGACCGGGGCACAGAGCAGCGGTCCGATCAATGCACGGCCGATTTTCGGGCGCGCGGTGGAAGCGTCGATACTGTACCGGTTCTAAGACTCGGCATTCAAGCAATGGCAGGCGTGGACAGATTGCTTGTCCACGCCGGGGCCACGGCCCATTTACTCGACGACCCACGCATACTTGACCTTGGCCCAAGCCAGCGCAGCCTGGCCGTCTTTTGCACCCGGTTCAAACTTGCAGCGGGCGCCAGCGCGGACCGATGCACGATCGACGCGCACCGCGCCGCTCGACTCAAGCACTTTCGACTGCACGACTTTGCCATCGGTATCGACCAGGTAAGCGACGGTCACGGTGCCGCCTTCGCCATCATCCTGCCAGCGGGTCGGGAATTCAGGTTTTTCGCAGCCGGCTACCTCGAGGCGGGCCGGGCGGTCTTCAGCCATGGCCTGGGTCGCGCTCAGGCACAGTAAGGTCGCGGACAGTACGGCGGCAAAACGGGTCGTGGCAAACATAAAACCTCCAGAGGGATAATGGATAAATTCGGCGCTTCTGGCGCTCGAATCGTCTGCTGCGTAGCCAGCTGACAGTTCAAAATATACGGCGCTGCAGCATATTTTCTAAATTTATTATCCCAATGGCGGATATGCCAGATTCGCATAACTTGTTGCTTCGCACCAACATATTGCATTCACAAACTGCATAACAGTTATGAAAGACCTATGTCGGTGCATATGAGCAAAGAAACCAGTTTTAAATGACCCTATTTATAGCAAAACCCTTTGCTGGTGCGTGAGATTGGCTTGTGACAATAACGCGACGCCCGTTGCAAATACTTCTCAGCCCGGCGTGGGATCGACCCGTTTCCACCACGCCTTGCCCGGTGCCGGGGTCTTGAGGTCGAGTGCCTGCCCCATTTCCGGGGTAGTCAGGGGCACCCCACGCGCGGTGGCGAGCGCGGCGATGCGATCAAAGGGCTCGTGCCAGGGGTGCAGGCTGAGGTCGAAGGTGCCGTTATGCACTGGCATCAGCCATTTTCCCTTGAGGTCGAGGAAAGCTTGCAGGGTTTCTTCCGGCTGCATGTGGACGTCGGGCCATTGCTTGTCGTAGGCGCCGGTCTCCAGCATGGCCACGTCGAAGGGGCCGAATTTCTCGCCGATGGCCTTGAAACCGTCGAAATAGCCGGTGTCGCCACTGAAGAAGACGCGCAAGTCCTTGTGCTCGAACACCCAGGATGCCCACAGGGTGGAGTTGCCATCGCTTACGCCGCGTCCGGAAAAGTGCTGGGCCGGAGTGGCGATGAGGCGCACATTGCGTACCTTGCGTTCCTGCCACCAGTCGAGCTGGCTCACCTTGGCGGCATCGACGCCCCAGTCCACCAGGCGGTCGCCCACGCCGAGCGGGGTGATGAACTGCTCGGTCTTGGCGGCCAGCGCCAGGATCGAGGCATGGTCGAGGTGGTCGTAATGGTCGTGCGAAAGGATCACGGCCTTGAGCGGCGGCAATTCCTCGATGCTGATCGGCGGCTGGTGAAAGCGCGCGGGGCCAGCCCACTGCACCGGCGAGGCGCGCTTGGAAAACACCGGATCGGTCAGGTAAAAGGCATTGTCGAGCTTGAGCAGCAGGGTCGAATGGCCGAGACGGAACAGGGTGTTGTCGGGCGCCGCCAGCAACTGGGCGCGGGTGAGTGCTTGCACGGGAATCACGCCGCTCGGCACGGTGTTCTTGTTCTTGCCGGTCAAAAAGGTCCACAAGATGCCGGCCATGTCGACGGCGCTTTGCTTGAACATGGGAACCGGATTGCGGAATTTGCCCTCGCTGAACTGGGGCGACTGGTGACGCGGCGCGGCGCTGCCGCCGAAGGTGCAAGAAGCCATGGTAAGGAGTGTCCCTATGAAGATGAGGCTGAGGAAAAGTCGGTGCATGCGGCGTCCGATCAAAAAATGTACACTACACAGTGTAGTTTCATTCTTTGGAAAAGTAAACTGGCGGGTGTAAAATATTGGAATGAACGCACCCCAACGCCTGACCGACCGTAAACGCCTGGCCATCCTGGCCGCCGCCGCCGAACAATTCCGTACTTGCGGCTTCGAAGCGAGCAGCATGGACAAGATCGCCGCCGACGCCGGCGTGTCGAAACGCACGGTCTACAACCACTTCCCCAGCAAGGATGATTTATTCGCCGAGACGCTGGTGCAATTGTTCGAGCGCAGCGCTGCCGAACTGGACTTGGCTTATCGCAGCGACGCCAGCCTGCGCGCGCAGTTGACCGAACTGATGACCATCAAAGTGCGCGCGATGGCCGACCGCGACTTTCTCGACCTGGCGCGGGTAGCCATTGCCGAGGGCATGCACGCACCGGAGCGGGCGCGCGCCATCGTGGCGCGCCTGGGCGAGCGCGAAGAAGGGGTCACGCGCTGGATCCGCGCGGCCCTGGCCGACGGCAAACTCAAGGAGTGCGACCCGGTGTTTGCCGCCACCCTGCTGCAGGGTCAGGTCAAGGCAATGGCGTTCTGGCCGCAGGTGACCATGGGCGCGCCACCGCTGGCGCCGGAACTGCACGCCGCCGTGGTCGACGCCGCCGTCAGCATGTTCCTGAGCTACTTCGCTCAGGCGAAACACGCCGCATAAACAGGCGGCATGGTGGTCGACAGCGTGTGCCAGCTGTCGCCGGCATTGTCGGACATCCACACGCCGCCGCTGGTGGATGCCATCAGCAAGGTGGCGCCATCGTCGGCCACCGCCAGGCCGTGGCGGTAGACCAGGTCGTAGCAATGCTGCTGCGGCAAGCCGACGTTCGTTACCTTGAAACTGTTGCCTCCGTCATGGGTGCGGGTAACCGCCATGGCGGCGCCGACCGGAATGCGGCGCTGGTCGGCCTCGGCCGGTGCAAACCAGGCCGTGCCGCCATCGCGCGGATGGACTGCCACGGCAAAGCCGAAGTTCGACAGCGGCGCCCGGGTAATTTCCGTCCAGTGGTGGCCGTTGTCGCCGGAGCGCCAGATGCCGTTATGGTGCTGGCACCACAGCACATCAGGGTCGCCGTTGGAGCGCACGATGCGGTGCGGATCTTGCACGGCTTCATTTTCGTTGAGCTCGGGCGGCATGTAGTCGGCGCGCATGCCGGTGGCGCTGATGGTCCAGCTGGCGCCGCCATCTTCCGTGCGCCAGACGCCGCCGCAAGAGACGCCGACCAGCACGTGGTCGCTGTTGCGCGGATCGACGCAGATGCTGTGAATGCCGGGCACGTCATAACCGCCGCCGAACCATTCGGCGCGCTGGGGCACGTCCCACAGGGAACGCACCAGTTCCCACGAGGCGCCGCGGTCGTTTGAGCGGAACAGGCCGCCCGGCAGGGTGCCGGCCCACAGCACGCCGGGCTGGTCGGCCCCGCCCGCTTCCAGCGACCAGATCAGCCTGTTTTTCCACTCGATTTTATCGGTGCTGTATTCCGGCTTGGGTGGATAGGCGGGCGCGGCAATCTCGGTCCAGACCTCGCTGCCGGCATCCTTGCGGTGCAGCTTGACGCCGAAGTGGCCGAGGTTGAGTGCCGCGTACAGGGCGCCGTCGCGCGGATCGGCCAGCGCGATCGAGACCGGCTCGCCCAGGAAGTGGCTGGGACCGATTTCCCATCCCGCGCTGGCGCGCTGTAATTCAAACAGGCCCTTGCGGGTGGAAAGATAGGCACGCGCATGCATTGTCAGCCTCCGGAAAGTGCTTGCAGGATGTAAACGGTACTGTCGGGTGTGAGAGGGTCGTCGAGCCGGATGCGTTCTTCGCTGCGGCGCCCATCGATGAACACGACGACGTTTTCGCGCAGATGGCCTTGATCGTCGAGAACATAACCACGCAGCAAAGGATTGGCCGCGAAGGCTGTGTCTAGTCCGCCGCGCAAGGTGGCCGCCGTGGTGTCGACCTGCGGCACGGCGGTAAACCGGGCAAGCTGCTGGGTGAAAATGAGACGCGCCATGGCATCCGATCACAGGTGTGACGACGATGGGGAATCAAAGCTGTTTAATTTTATCGCGGATCGGCGCGCCTGTCGCGTGTCGGCCTAGAATGAAGCAAGTCAACTCTCTGGAGCCGGACATGCCGATCAAACCTCAAGAACTTGCCGCGCTGATGCTGGAAGTCGAGCACGAAGACCCCATCGATTTCGCCGACCTGCCCTTCGGCGAGGCCGAGCTGCGCGAGCTGGTGGCGGCGCACCTGTGCGAGATGGCCGCCGCGATGGAAAACTTCAGCTCCGAAGACCGGCTGATGACCCTGCTGGCGGTGTCGGCCAAGCTGGTGCTGGAGAATCTGGTGCTGCATCTGCAGTTGCTGCGTCAGCATGGCTTGCCGGTGAGCGACAGTGTCGAGGAGTTGCTGAGCCGGCTGCGCAAGCCGGATGGGGCTTGAGCCGACGGCGCCGTATCGCGCCCAGCATTGTCGAGGTAGGTACTTGATATACGCCGCGATACCGTCGCCCCCGCGCAGGCGGGGGCCCAAGTCCTACGCTCAGTCGTAGGCTACGGAGCGAACTTGGGGGGAACGCATGCGTTCCCGCCTGCGCGGGGGCGACGGTTGGTAATTCGGCCCATGCGGCCGATGTTAAAATCGACTGGTTCCTCTTAGAAAATTCGTATGCCGTCGATCAAAGCCCTTCTGTTTGTCTCCGCCACGCTGTTCGGCGCCAATGCACTGGCGGCCGACAAAGCGAAACCCGACTTCGTGCCTGACGCGGCGGTCCAGCGCGCCGCCACCGCCTACGCCGCGCAAGCGGTGGCGACGGCGCGCGACCAGTTCGGCATCAAGCTCGACGGCACCGATGCCAGCATGGTGCAGCTCGAAGCCGTGCTGGCGCGCGCCCACGCGTCATACGTGGCCAAATCGCCACGGCCGTCAGACGAGCAGGTCATGGCGGTGGCGCGGATGTATGGCAGTTACCTCGGCGAAGTGGTTCGCCTCAAACATGGCGGCACGTGGGGCATGGCTCCGCTGGGAGGGCAAACGCTACCGGGGATGCGGACCACGTCGGGGACCAACGTCTGGCCGTGGACTCACGTGTCGCAGCGCATCAGCAAGGGTGCAGGCAATAACGTTGTCGACTATTACAAGGTGCTGCTGAGCAAATGAGCGGCGTCCGCCCTACCCCATCGATGCAACTGCTGTTCCCCTGCGATCCCTTGAACAAGCGCGTTGCCGACGCTACGTGTGCGCCGGCAGCACCATAGCGTCAGGGAAAACCAGGCAAGCCAGCCAGGTCCGGCTACGACACGAAACGTGACAGCAAGCGGATATACGCGCTCTGGTAGCCGTTCGCGTTTTCCGTCACCGACCACGAGTTCAACGGCCACGAATCGTTGAAGTCGAGATAAGACTTTTGCGGCGGCTGCCCGAACGGCGGTGCGGGAACCGCCGTGCCGCAGCCCGGATGCAGGCCGGGACAGCCGTTTTCCCAGTTGTAGCTCGGATTCGGGCCGCCCACCAGAAACCCCGGCGGCGGGCCGAAGGTCGACTCCTTGACGCTATCCCATTTGGCGGAACCATGCGCGAACCAGGTGTGATAAAACTGGTCGACCGAATTCTCCGCGCCGAGCGTGCCCATGTTCGACAGATAGACCTTGCCGAGCGGATTAACCCCGTGCAGGTAGTGAATATAGTGCGACGCGGCGTTCATGTTGGCCGCTGCCGGGCGCGTGCCCAGGCCGTAATGGGCCAGCGCGGCAAACATCGCGCCTTCTTGCGACTTGATGGCGTTGCTGCCCCAGGTGTACACCTGCAGATGGGCCAGGTAGGGGTCGGTCTTGCCGCTCATCGCGGTCCAGTGGTCGGTACCGTTCATACCGGTGGCAAATGCCGTGCGGATGGCAGAGGCCGTGGCAGGCGTTGCGTTGGACAGGCTGGCGTAATGCAGCAGCGCTTGCTGGAGTGCGCCTTCAAACGGCGAGGCATAGTTGTACCACACGAACAAATGCGCGTTCAGGTACTGTGCGTTGACAAAGTTGTTGTAGACGGCTTTGCCGGTCAGTTGATACAGATAGATGGCGGCGGCCAGCTTGTGGCCAAGGCGCCCGTAATCGTCGGTTTCTTGCTGGCCGGCACCCAGTCCCACGGAGTTGTACGCGGCGTCATTGTTCTTGAACAAAACGTCGGGATTGGCGACAGCCCAGTTCCACGCGCGCTCGGCGCGCGCCTTCAACCCCGCACCGTAACTGGACAGGCCGGCACGCGCGCCGAACACTTTGGCGCCCAGCGCAAAAGCGCCGGCCGCGGCCAGCGTGGCGGACGTATTGGGCGGACCGTACAGCGTCCGGCCAGTGGCCGCCGACGGCGGGCTGGCATGGGCCAGGCCGGCAATCGATAGCATCGCCCCACTCGCTTCCTGCATCTTGATCAGCCAATCCATGCCCCACTTGATTTCGTCGAGCAGATCGGGGTGCTGGTTCCCCGATTCGGGAATGTTGTAATCCTTGCCCCAGATGCCGGGGTTGTCGGCAAATGCATGCAGCAGGTCGATCAGGTAGCCGGCGTGCCAGCGCGTGTACTTGTTGTAGTCGCCGGCATCGTACCAGCCGCCCGAGACGTCGCGCTCGGTCGAGGAATCGCCAGGAGCGCTGAACAGGCGCGCCTGCTTGTCCTGCAAGGGCCCCAGGTGCGAGGCGGCGTCGGCCCAGCCGGCGCCGGCCAGCGCCGCAGTCTTGGCGATGCCGGCGCGCTGGTAATAGAAGTAGCGCACAGCGGCGCGCAGCACCGGTTTGTAGACGTCGGCCGCGATCCTGAAGGCCGGCGACGTCACGTTGCGCTGGGTGTCGCGAATGAAGTACTGGCCGGGAGCGGTCACTGTGCTGAAATCGACATGCCATGCCTGGTCGCCAGACGTGGCATCGGTGGCGCCGCCGTTCCAGGCAACCGGTGTGCCACTGAACACAACCACGTTGGTGACGGCGTTGACCACCTCGTACACGGCGCCGGGAGCAAAGCTGTCGGCCGCGTCGAACCCGGTCTGCGGATTGCGCACCACCGCGATCTTGTCGTGGGCCGGCAGGTAGCCGAACTGGTCCACGACGATGGCCGGTCCCAGCGTCATGGTCGACGCCGGTGAGGACTTCGCCAGTGCCCTTGACCCGGCCTGCGACCCGGACGCTGGCGCTGGCGGTGGCGGCGCCGCGGCGGACGCCGGCGCGGAAGATGGCGCCGAGCCGCCGCCGCATCCGATCAGGCCCATGGGGATCAGGGCGCCCGTCGCCAGCAGGAATTTGCGCCGTTTGTTTGTCGTATTACCGGTGTTCATCGTGTCTCCTTAATGGTTTTCCTGGGACCGCGACAGCGCGCGATCCTCGCATTCAGATGAAGAAGCTCGGCAGACGGACAAGCAAACGCGCGCGGCATTCGCCAGACTGTCTCCTGTGGGGATTCGTCGTTCGCGGCCCTGTCCCGGACGCGCAATTTTTGTATTTATGGAAATATTTTGGCTGGCGTTTTTGGCGCCGTCAATGCGGATAGGGATTGTTGCCGAAGTTTAGCGGGGAGCACTAAACAGCCTGCTGGCGCGCGCGGGGCTGGAGGGGGGAATGCGTTGCCACCACGCCGGCCATCGTACGGCGACGCCGGCGGTGTCCGATCCGGACGCTGGCGACGCGACAGCCGGGCGCGAACATCGCATTGCACGCAGCTGATGAACGATGTGGCGGACATGCAGCAATGAACGGACCAACTGGAATAGCACCAAGCGCTTCACCGCTTTGCTGAGTGCTGCGGTAACCGCTGTGCTGATTGCTACTGCAACTGCCGTACTGATTGGTGCTGCAACTGCTGTGCTGATTGCTACTGCAACTGCCGTTCTGATCGGCGCTGCAACTGCTGTGCTGATTGGTGCTGCAACCGCGGTGCCGCTCGCTGCGGTTGCCGCCCCGCTGCCGCTTACTGCGTGATGTGCATGTCGAAACGGGCGCCATTGGAAAACACGCAGGTGCCGGAACCCATTTCGGCGCGGGTCATGACGTAATCGCAGCGCGTGTAGCCGCCGCGGTTGCCGGACGCGTTGGCCACGCCTTTGGTCGCGCCCGGGTCGCGTGTCGCTTCGCCGGAAAATGCCTCGCCACCGACAGCGAACGAAAATTCGCCATGGCCGCGTTCAGGATTGCTGATCGTGCCGGAAATACGGCCAAGGCGCGATGCCTCGTCGTTGGCGGGATACAGGCGCGCCGTATAAACCGGGCGCACGGCCGGCACCGGCACGATGGCCACGCCGCCGCCGTTGTTGTTATGGTAGTTGCCGTTGCCGCGCGGCGGATATTGATCGATCGGAACGACGTAGCATGCCGACAGCAGGCTCGATACCGCTACCAATGCCAGAATATGTTTTGCCTTGACCATGTTACCAATCTCCTGAGTAAGAACGCACTGCAACCCGTCTCTGCAGCGTCATCCAGTCTGGCTGACGCACTGCAAATTCGGTTGGGTCGCAGTATAGGTACCCAGGTTTCAAAAAAGTAAACGCCTTCGCCGGTAGCGATATTCGATACCGGCCGTGGACAAACATGACACCGCCACCCTCTCAAGCGTGCCGTCAGTGACCCGGACGCAGGACGACCTTGATGCAGCGGTCCTGCTTGTGCTTGAACATCGCGTAACCCTGTGGCGCCTCGTCCAGGTCGAGGTGATGCGTGATGATGCAGGCCGGATCGAGCTCGCCGTTGACCACCCGCTCGAGCAAGGGTTGCATGTAGCGCTGCACATGGCACTGCCCGGTGCGGATGGTCAGGGCGCGGTTCATCACCGCCCCGAACGGGATCTTGTCGCTGAAGCCGCCGTACACGCCTGGCACCGACACCACCCCGGCGTTGCGGCAACTGAGCAGCGCCTGGCGCAAGGCCGTGGGCCGGTCCGATTCGAGCCGCATCGCCTGCTTGACCCGGTCGTACACATAGCCGATGCCGGCGCCATGCGCTTCCATGCCCACGGCATCGATGCAGGCATCCGGGCCGCGCCCGCCGGTCATGTCGCGCAGGGCGTCGACGATATCGACCTCGTCGAAATTGAGCGTTTCGGCATGCGAGACCGTGCGCGCCATGTCGAGCCGGTCCGGATAATGGTCGATCGCGATGACGCGCTCGGCCCCGAGCAAGTAAGCGCTCTGGATCGCGAATTGCCCGACCGGCCCGCAGCCCCACACCGCCACCACCGCGCCGGGCACGATGTCGCAGGCCTCGGCCGCCATGTAGCCGGTTGGCAACACGTCGGACAGGAACAGCACCTTGTCGTCGGGCAGTTCCCTGGGCACGACCAGCGGCCCCACGTCGGCAAAGGGCACGCGCGCGTACTCGGCCTGCCCCCCGGCGTAGCCGCCCGTCAGATGCGAGTAGCCGAAGATGCCGGCCGTCGTGTGGCCCCACATTTTTTCGGCCAGCCAGGCGTTCGGATTGGAGTTCTCGCACACCGAAAACAGCTTCTGCTCGCAGAAAAAGCACTGGCCGCAAGCGATCGGAAACGGCACCACCACGCGGTCGCCCACCTTGAGGCGCTTGACACTAGAGCCGATCTCGACAATCTCGCCCATGAATTCGTGACCGAGGATGTCGCCCTGCATCATGCCCGGCACCACGCCGTTGTACAGGTGCAGGTCGGAGCCGCAGATGGCGGTGGACGTGATTCTGACGATCGCGTCGCCCGGATTGAGGATGCCCGGGTCGGGCACCTGTTCGACGCGCACATCGCGCACGCCGTGCCAGCAGGTCGCTTTCATTGGTCGGCTCCTTTGCCAAACAGGGTGGATACGAGGCTGCGCGCGCCGGCCGGCTGGCCGCGGGTGGTGGGGATTTCGCCAGTCTCGATCAGTTGCTTGAAGCGGCGCAGGTCGTCGCGCACCTGGATCAGGGGTTCCTCGCCGAACAGCCTGGCCACCGCGGCACCGGCGCGCCCGGCGGGCGGGTGGTAGCTCATCTGCACCTGCAGCACCGTGGCGCGGCCCCCGTTGGCGGGGATGAAACGCACACTGCCGGCGTTGTCGACATCGGCACCGGGCACCGAACGCCAGCGCAGCAACTGGCCCGGCTGGTCGTCGGTGATGTCGGCGTCCCACTCGATCTTGCGCCCGGCCGGCCCGCTGGCGCACCAGTGCGAACGCCGCTCGTCGATGACGGTGACCGATTCGAGGTGCTGCATGAACTCCGGCAGGCGCGCGAGGTCGCGCCAGAAGCGGTAGCACTCCCCGGCGGGACGGTGGATGCTGACCGCGTGCTGCACCCGCTGCCCGCCCTGCGGCCCTGTCAGCGCCCCATGGGACGGCGTGATGCGCGGCGGATTGCCGGCGCGCAGGTCCAGCGCGCCGACCGAGGCCAGCGCCAGCGCCGTCGACGCCAGCCGGCGCCGGTTGGCATAAGGGTGGATCGCGGCGACGCCGACAATGCCCAGGTCCATGGCGTCGCCCATCACGCGCGACCAGCGCCACAGCTGGTCGTGGGGCCGGTTCAGCAGGCCCACGCCGCTGACCAGTTCGCGCATGCCCACCACGCGCATGACATGCGGCCAGTCGGGCATGCCGGCCGCGCGCGCCATGAAGCGCGGCGCCATCAGGCCGGCCAGCCCGAGGCCGATGCTGAGCCACCCCAGCGCGATGCCGAGCCGCGCTTCGCGGGCGGCGCGCGGCGGGCCGGTCAGGCGCGCCAGCTCCCCGCCATCGGCGGCGGCCTGGTCGTCGTCCACGCCGGGCGCGGCGCCCGGGTATTGCCAAGAACCGGGACGCGCCTGGCGCCGGCTGGTGTCGCTGCTCGTTTCCATGACGTCTCCTGTGCGGATGGCCGGCGCCGCTGGTGGCGACGCCCGATGGTCATGAAAATTAGGCCGCGCCGGGCGCCAGATGTTCCCGCATGGGAGTCATGTTCAAATTCTTGGAAACACACTTTGCGAACGCGCAAACGAACGCTGAATAGGCAGCTGTATATGCGAAAAAAATCGTCGGGGCAAAAACGCAACAGTTACTAATAATACTTTTTTAGGCCGATGGCACCTCATTACAATAGGGATTCAGGCCCGTCTTATGCGGCCTTTTCCGGAACCCGATGCGACCTCGGTCGCAGCCTCCGGACGCGTCCGGGCGCGCCGCTCCCGCGAATGACCAACCCTGTCATGGACAGATAAAAATAACAACACAAATTTCTTATAAAGTTAGTTAAGTTGTAACGAACTTTGCTATTTCGCAAGGAAAGAGTGTATATTCCTAAGCATATGGTTCCGATCATTATTTTTGGTCGGCGACTTGTGCCGCGTGCAATTTTGCCGGCCCGGAGTCGCTCCATATAAACATCGGGCGGCGCCCGGGACAGGCTGCCGTGGCCGAGAGGCGAAGTGAGCCAGCGCACCGATGTTTTCAAGGAAATTATGCTGGCGTAATTCAGTTGCTATAATAACAAAATACGTTTTAAACAGGGAATCCGAGATGGAAGCAGCAGCAAAAGTAGTGGCCGTCGTTGGCCTGGGTTATGTCGGCCTGCCATTGGCTGTCGAATTCGGCAAGAAGCGCACGACGATCGGTTTCGATCTGTCGACCAGCAAGATCGACAGCTATCGGCGCTTCATCGACCCTACGGGTGAACTGAACAGTGAACAGTTGCGCGCCGCGCAGCACCTGACCGTCAGCGCCGATCCTGCCGCCATTGCCGGCGCCGATTACATCGTGGTGGCCGTGCCGACCCCGGTCGATATCGCCCACAATCCCGACTTCACCCCGCTCGCCGGCGCCACGAAAACGGTCGGCCTGCATATGAAGAAGGGCGCGATCGTCATTTTCGAGTCCACCGTGTACCCGGGCGCGACCGAGGAAGTGTGCATTCCCATCCTCGAGCAGCATTCGGGCCTGAAGTGGAAGCAGGATTTTCACGTCGGCTTTTCCCCTGAGCGCATCAATCCGGGCGACAAGGAACATACCCTGACCACCATCCTCAAGGTGGTCTCGGGCGACGACGACGCCACCCTCGATGAAGTGGCCAAGCTGTACGAATCGATCATCACGGCCGGCGTGTATCGGGCGTCGAGCGTGAAAGTGGCGGAAGCGGCGAAGGTCATCGAGAACACCCAGCGCGACTTGAATATCGCGCTGATGAACGAACTTGCCATCATTTTCGATAAAATTGGCATCGATACGCTCGAAGTACTGAAGGCCGCCGGCACCAAATGGAACTTCCTGCCGTTCCGCCCGGGCCTGGTGGGCGGGCATTGCATCGGCGTCGATCCGTATTACCTGACGCACAAGGCCGAAATGATCGGCTACCACCCGCAGGTGATCCTGGCGGGGCGCCGCATCAACGATGGCATGGCCAAGTTCGTGGCTGAAAAGACGGTCAAGTCGATGATCGCGGCCGGTTTCAACGTCAAGGGCGCCAAGGTGAATGTGATCGGCCTGACGTTCAAGGAAAACTGCCCGGATCTGCGCAATTCCAAGGTGGCCGATATCATCGCCGAACTGCAAACCTACGGCGTGCAGGTGCACGTGCACGATCCGGTGGCCGATGCCGCCGAAGCCATGCACGAGTACGGCGTGGAACTGGAAAGCTGGGAACGTCTGCCGCAGGCCGACGCCATCATCGCGGCGGTCTCGCACCAGGAGTTGCTGGCGCGTCCGCTGTCCGACCTCCAGGCCAAACTGAACAAGGGCGGCTGCTTCATGGATGTCAAATCGCTGTTCGACCAGGACGCCTTGCGCGCCGCCGGTTTTTCCGTCTGGCGCCTGTAGGGGTGCCTGGGGAGCGCCCGGTGGCGCTTCCTTGTATGCAGCATGAATAAGAAACTGGAGTCGGCCGTGGGTAAATTTATCGAGGTTCAACAGCACTTGCGCGCGCACCGCAGCCACTGGCTGGTTACGGGCGCGGCCGGTTTCATCGGGTCGAACCTGGTCGAAGCGCTGCTGCGGCTGGGCCAGAAGGTCACCGGCCTCGATAACTTCGCCACGGGCCACCAGCACAACCTGGACCAGGTGCGCGAACTGGTCGGCAGCGCCGCCTGGAGCAACTTCACCTTCATCCGCGGCGATATCCGCGTGCCCGCCGATTGCGCCAGGGCCGTGGCCAGCGCCGACTATGTGCTGCACGAAGCGGCGCTCGGCTCGGTATCGCGCTCGATGGAAGACCCGATCACCACCAACGATACCAACGTCACCGGTTTCCTGAACATGCTGGTGGCCGCGCGCGACGCCAAAGTCAAGCGCTTCGTGTACGCCGCTTCCAGCTCGACCTACGGCGACCATCCGGCCCTGCCCAAGGTCGAGGACGAGATCGGCAGCCCGCTGTCGCCCTACGCCATCACCAAGTATGTCAACGAACTGTACGCCGAAGTGTTCGGACGCTGCTACGGCACCCAGACCATCGGCTTGCGCTACTTCAATGTGTTCGGCCCGCGCCAGGACCCGGATGGCGCCTACGCCGCCGTGATCCCGCAATGGATTGCCGCGCTGATCAAGAACAAGCCGCTGTTCATCAATGGCGATGGCGAAACCAGCCGCGACTTCTGCTACATCGACAATGTGGTGCAGGCCAATCTGCTGGCCGCCCTGGCCGACGACCCCGAAGCGAGCAACCAGGTCTACAACGTCGCGCTCAACGAGCGCACCAGCCTGAACCAGCTGCACGCGATGATGTGCGAATTGCTGGCAGAACAGTTTCCGCACGTGCGCGACCATCAGCCGCAGTACGCGCCTTTCCGCGCCGGCGATGTGCGCCACTCGCAGGCCGATATTTCCAAAGCGATCAAGCTGCTCGGTTTTGCCCCCACCCACCGGATCGGCGAGGGCATGCGGCAAGCCATGGCATGGTACATCCGGAATTTGACTTATAACAACTAAAAGCGTTGCGGCAGGGTGCCATCCGCGCCCGCCATGCAACGCCACTTTTCCTGTCCAGGGGTGGAAAATGCTTCGGATTTCTAATCACTATGTATCGCGCGTCGTGTTCGTGCTGCTGTTTGTCGAGGTGCTGATCCTGATCGGTTCGGCGTACGCGGGCGCGGCGCTGCGCGTCTACGAAGACGGCAAGACCACGCTGCCGCCGGGCCTGGACAATTTCCTGGTGTCGGCGATCGCCTATGCCATCGCCATCGTGTTCAGCATGAGCGCGCTCGGCATGTACCAGCTCAACCTGACCGAAGGCTTGCGCAATCCCTTCTTCCAGAAGCTGCTGCCCTCGTTCGCGATGGGCTTTTGCATTCTGACACTGCTGTTCTACGTGGCGCCGAACCTGTATTTCGGGCGCGGCATCATGCTGCTGGTGTTCATGATCGGGGCCGGCGGCATCTTTGTGGCGCGCACGATTTTCCTCAAGACATCCGAAGCGCGCAAGTTCGAGTCGCGCATCCTGTTCGTCGGCGGCGGCGCCCTGGCCAACGAATGCCGCGAACTGGCCAACCGCGACCAGGTCTACCACCGCTACGAAATCGCCGGCTTCATCGCCATGCCGTCCGAAGAATCGCGCGTGCCGGCCTCGACCCTGCTGGAAGTGCGCGGCGGCGAATCGCTGCTGACCCTGGCGCGGCGCCATGACGTCGAGGAAATTGTGGTGTCGGTGGAAAACCGCCGCGGCGGCGCCTTTCCGATCAAGGAACTGCTCGAGTGCAAACTGTACGGCGTGAAAGTGATCGATGCCGCCACCTTTTTCGAGCGCGAAACGAGCCAGATCCGGGTCGATTCGCTGCAGCCGAGCTGGCTGGTCTTCGGCGGCGGTTTCGACCAGAGCTTCATCCGCATTTTCGTCAAGCGCACTTTCGACCTGGTGGTCAGCGGCACCTTGCTGGTGGTCTCCCTGCCGGTGATGTTCCTGACCGCGCTGGCGATTTTCATCGAAGACCGCGCCCCGATTTTTTACCAGCAGGAACGGGTCGGCACCAATGGCGAAACCTTCAAGGTGCTCAAGTTCCGCAGCATGTACAACGACGCCGAAAAGGGCGGCAAGCCGCAGTGGGCGGCCCAGAACGATCCGCGCGTCACGCGCGTGGGCAACTTCATCCGCAAATGCCGTATCGACGAGTTGCCGCAGATCCTCAACGTGTTCAAGGGCGAGATGAGCTTCGTCGGTCCGCGTCCCGAGCGGCCGTACTTCGTCGAGCAGCTGACCGAGCAGGTTCCTTACTACAACGTACGCCACAGCATCAAGCCCGGCATCACCGGCTGGGCCCAGGTGCGCTACGGTTATGGCGCATCTGTCGATGACGCGGTGCAAAAGCTCCAGTATGATCTGTATTATGTGAAAAACAACAGCCTGTTCCTCGACCTGCTGATCCTGATCGATACCCTCAAGGTCGTCATGGGCAGTCACGGGCGTTGACCGCGGCCTGCACCTTGCGGCGGGCGGCTGCGCCGGCCTCGTCCGGCAATTCGATCCACACCGGAAAGACGACGGGACCGGAATGCTGACCAACATCGCTACCTTTAGCTATTCCATTGCCGCGCTCGCGTTTGCGCTGCTCGGCGCCGTGCTGCTCACGCGCTGGCGCAGCCGCCAGCATGCGTCGGTGCTGGCCAGCGCCTGCGCCCTGACGGTGCTGTGGGGCGGCGCGCTGGCGGCCCAGGCCTGGGGCACCCTGCCCCAGAACTGGGCCGGCGAACTGCTGGAAGTGGCGCGCAACGGCGCCTGGACCGTGGTGCTGCTGTCGCTGCTGGGCCACTTCGAGGGCACCAGCTGGCGCCAGCTGCGCCGCACCCCGGCCCTGCCGGCGGTCGCGGCACTGTATGTGCTGGTGCTGGGCGACAAGGTCTTGTCCGAATTCTTTCCCGCCGTGCTGGGCCAGCAAAGCGGCATCCTGGGCGTGATGGCGCGCATTGGCATGGCCGTGCTCGGCATGCTGCTGGTCGAACAGTTGTACCGCAACAAGCCGGTGCAGGAACGCTGGGCCATCAAGTTCGCCTGCCTCGGCATCGGCGGCATCTTCGTCTACGATTTCTATCTGTACAGTAACGCCTTGCTGATGCGCCAGGTCAATCCCGAGATCTGGTCCGCGCGCGGCGTGGTCAATGCCCTGACCGCGCCCCTGATCGCGGTCTCGGTGGCGCGCAGCGCATCGTGGTCGACCCACATTGCCGTCTCCCGCCGCCTGCTGTTCCATTCGGCCGCCCTGTTCGGCTCCGCGGCGTACCTGCTGGCCATGGGCGCGGCCGGTTATTATTTGCGCTACTTCGGCGGCCAGTGGGGCTCGCTGATGCAGATGGCCTTCCTGTTCGGCGCGCTGGTGCTGCTGGCCGGCATTTTGTTCTCGGGCACCTTCCGCTCCTGGCTGAAAGTGTTCATCAGCAAGCATTTCTACAGCTACAACTACGACTACCGCGAAGAATGGCTGCGCTTTACCCGCACCCTGTCCGAAGCCGGTCCCAACCTGGGCGAACGCACCCTGCAAGCGGTGGGCGAGCTGGTGGAAAGTTCGGGCGGCATGCTGTGGATCCGGCGCGAAGCGGGCCAGTGCGAACCGGTGGCCAGCTGGCATTTGCCCGACAGCGCGCCGTCCGAGCCGGACGACTCGGCCTTTTGCCGCTTCCTGGAATCGCGCCAGTGGGTGGTCGACCTGCAGGAATTCAGCAAAGACCCCGACAAGTACGAGGGCCTGGTGCTGCCCGAGTGGCTGAATAAATTTCCGCGCGGCTGGCTGGTGGTGCCGCTGATGCTGCAGGGCCGCCTGTTCGGCTTCATGCTGCTGTTGCAGCCGCGCAGCGCGATCACCCTGAACTGGGAAGTGATCGACCTGCTCAAGATTGCCGGCAGCCAGGCCGCCAGCTACCTGGCCCAACACGAAGCGGCCAGCGCCCTGATGCTGGCGCGCCAGTTCGAGTCCTTCAACCGCATGTCGACCTTTGTCGTGCACGACCTGAAGAACCTGGTGTCGCAGCTGGGCTTGCTCATTCCCAATGCCGAAAAGCACAAGGACAACCCGGAGTTCCAGCGCGACATGCTTGAAACGGTGACCTTGTCGGTGCAAAAGATGCGCCTGATGCTGCAAAAGCTCAGCCGCAGCGCCTCGCAGGAGCGCCCTGCTCCGCTGTCCATCGAAAAACTGCTGGTCCAGGCGGTCGCCAACAAGGCCGCCTTCGAGCCGCGTCCGTTGCTCACGGTCGCCGAGCCGCGCCTGCGCGTGGTGGCCGACTGGGAGCGGCTGGAACGGGTGGTGGGCCACCTGATCCAGAACGCGATCGAAGCCACGCCCAAGGAGGGCCAGGTGGCAATCACGCTCAGCCGCGCGGACGATTCGGTTATCATCGAGATCCGCGACACCGGCGAAGGCATGAGCGAAGAATTCATCCGCGAGCGCCTGTACAAGCCGTTTGAATCGACCAAATCGGCCGGCATGGGCATCGGCGCCTTCGAGAGCCGCGAGTACATCCATGAGCTCGGCGGCAGCCTGACGGTGAGCAGCACGCCGCCGCAAGGCACCACATTCAGAATCACCCTGCCGCTATGCCAGCAGGACACTCAAACTGTCGACAAAGCCGCATGACGGCCAGAGGATCGCTGTGACCCAGAACAAAATGAAGATGCTCATCATCGAAGACGACCCCGGCCTGCAAAAGCAGCTGCGCTGGTGCTTCGATGCCTACGAGGTGGTGGTGGCGGGCGACCGCGACGCCGCGCTGGCCCAGGTGCGCCGCCACGAGCCGGCGGTGGTGACCATGGACCTGGGCTTGCCGCCCGATCCGGACGGCGCCACCGAAGGCCTGGCCACCCTGCGCCAGATCCTGGCGCTGGCGCCGGACACCAAGGTCATCGTCCTGACCGGGAACCAGAACCATGCGCACGCGGTCGAAGCGATTGGGCTGGGCGCGTACGACTTCCACCAGAAGCCGTTCGACCCCGAGATGCTGGGGCTGGTGGTGCAGCGCGCCTTCTATCTGCACGCGCTACAGCAGGAAAACCGCCGCATGCGCCAGTCGCAGGCCGATTCGCCGCTGAGCGGCGTGATCAGCCGCGACGCCGGCATGCAGCGCGTGTGCCGCAATATCGAAAAAGTGGCGCCGACGTCGGCGTCGGTGATGGTGCTGGGCGAAAGCGGCACCGGCAAGGAAGTGCTGGCGCGCGCGCTGCACCAGTTGAGTCCGCGCGCCAACCAGCGCTTCATGGCGATCAATTGCGCGGCGATTCCCGAGAATCTGCTCGAGAGCGAACTGTTCGGCTACGAAAAAGGCGCGTTCACGGGTGCGGTCAAGCAGACCAAGGGCAAGGTCGAGCTGGCGCATGGCGGTACTTTCTTCCTCGACGAGGTGGGCGATCTGCCGATGTCGCTGCAAGCCAAATTGCTGCGCTTTTTGCAGGAGCGCGTGATCGAGCGCGTCGGCGGGCATGAAGAAATCGCGGTCGATGTGCGCATCGTGTGCGCGACGCACCAGAATCTGAAAGCCCTGTCGGCCAGCGGGCGTTTCCGCGAAGATTTGTACTACCGCCTGTCGGAAATCGTGGTCACCATTCCACCGCTGCGCGACCGGGTCGGCGACGCGGCGCTGCTGGCGCACCACTTCAAGAACAAGTTCTGCGCGCAGGAATCGCGGCCGAACTTGCATTTCAGCCAGGAAGCGATCGGCGTGATCGAAAGCTACCCGTGGCCGGGCAATGTGCGCGAGATGGAAAACTGCATCAAGCGCGCCATCATCATGGCCGACGGGCCGCAGATTACGGCGGACGATCTGGGATTGTCGGCCTCGGCCGAACCGGAGCAGCCGATCAACCTGCGCCAGGTGCGCGACGAAGCCGAGTATGCGGCCATCGTCAAGGCGCTGGCGCGGGTCGATGGCAACATCGTGCGGGCCGCGGAGTTGCTGGGGATCAGCCGGCCGACCTTGTACGACCTGATGAGCCGGCACGCGATCAAATCGGCGGCGGCGGGCGCGTAGGGCGCTCACGCGGGGCAGGCAGTTCTCTTCCAAAAAGGCCAGCATGCGGCGCCCGATCGCTACGGCCGCGGCGGGCTTGCCGATCTGGCCGCATGTCACTGTCAGCGGCATCGCGGCGGGCATCCGCTTGACGGATCGCCGGCATCGTCATCGCCCGGCAGTATCCAGACATACGGCCACCTTGTGTCACCGGTGGGCATGCCAAGTGCCGCGTAAGTCAGGTCGGACGATACGGGAATGTACAGTGGCGCGGCGGGCGGTGGATCGCCCCGGTACACCGATTCCACATACTGGAGCACGCGCCACTTTTCCTTGTCGCCGAGCTCGCCGCTCGGTAATACGCGCAAAACGTAAAAAGCGAGGCCAAGGAACAGCACGGTTGAGGCCGTGATGATGAGCCATTCAAACGTACCAGGTTTGTTAGTCATGGCGAAGACTGTAGCAAATCGATGTTTAACGCGCGTTGGCGAGCATGGCGTTTTGGCGCTTCCGCTTCAACAATCCCATCACGCCACAGACCATCCAGTACCCAGCCATCACCAAGGCGACGTAGCCGAATGGGTCGCGCACGCCCACAGCCAGCAAGATAGCGGCGCCGAGCAGAACGATCGCTCCCGAGATGATATCGAAAATGGGATGCTCACTAAGCAGGCTTGCCATGTCAGAGACGACCCTTGCCGCCAACAAGCAGAAAAATACCGTTGAAAATGTCATGTTTGAAAATAACCTGGTTAGCAGAATGCACAAAGCGCCGATATGGACGTGTTCCTGTTGCTTACCAATAGGACAGCGACATATGCTGCAAGGATTGTCTCAGAAAAACTGGTGAGCGACATTTGTGCGCCAGCCCGGAGCCGCATGCTTACGCCACGTCCAGGCAAATCCGCACACCCGCAAACAGTGTACTGACAGACAATTAAAATGATAAAATATCAATGATTGTGCAGACTCGTTGAATCAATTGCTCATCCTTTGGTTGAGCCGATCGCGAGCCGACATGATTCAAATAGAGCGACGCCCCTGCCGGATAAAAAGGTTGATGCAATCTCTCGGCCGGGACGACGGCGCGACCCACCGCGACCGCATTTATTTTTACGCACCTGAAGCAGTTGATCAACCCCGGCAATAATACCAAGTATAAAAATTACAAACAGGAGCACTTGACGAATGAAAAACCATTCCGTACTGGCGTCATTGAAATCGGCATTGGCCACAATAGCCATATTATCAACTCTCGCATCACCGCAAGCAATTGCAGCCAACCCCAAAAAATCCCGAATTTCGAACGACATCGCAGCTCTGCGCGGGCACGTGGCGAAGGCTGTTATTTATATCGGTCCTGAACAGTGGACCTTCAACCTCGCGAGAAAAGAAAGTGATTTGCCTATCATTTCGTGCGAATATATTTTAACCGAAGCAGATTCCCTGTCCACCTTAATAAGTATTCTTGAGCGTGGAAAATTTGCGAAACACCCAGCTCCTCATCAGATGGATGTGCGCGTAGGCGTTTATCTCCACCGAACAGATGGAGAAGTCCGGAAAATCATTCTGAACGCTTCAGAGCTGAATGCGGGTATGCGGGGCAAATACAACGACCGCACTGCGATATTATCGAGCCCCATGTTTGAAAAGGAATTGCGTGCTTTTACTGCAACGCTTCAGCAGACAAAGCCAAACTATTATTGCGACAGCGAGAAAAGCGCTCCGGTAAAAGATATTCCCAAGACCGTACCTGAACCTGATGAAGCTGGAGCGAAATAACATGACGGTCACTGCATCCAGTTTTACCATACTCAATCCCACGCCGGAAAATGTTGCAAAACTAGAAAGCGCTCTGATTTATCTCCAGTCCACTGGAAATCCGATCGCCATTGGCGTTTTGGAAGCGGCAGCCGCAAGCCACGCCAAGGTACTGTTTCCAACACGTGATAACCCCGACTCCGGATACGGCCGCCCGGCACACACAATCATCTGGAACCCCAATGAAGCCACGATGGTGAGCGATAATACCGGCAATATCAAAGGCGTTCAATCATCAGCATCAGTATTTCTGCATGAAGCAGCCCACGCCGTCGATCCGGATATGATAGCCCAAAAGAAAGTTTCAGCCGGGATTTATAAGGATATGGCGGAGAAGTCGGCGGTCATCATCACCGATGCTGTCGCGCGGGACTTGGGGGAAGTGACGCGGGGAAACTACAAAGGGGGCAAGGTTGAAGTGGAAAATGTCACGGCCCATACGATCCCCGGCAAGGTTTGGGTGCAAGTCGGGGCCAACGGGCAGCTGGAGACCGGACCGCGATTCGAGCCCACTACTGATGCGCCACGTTTCGGATCGGTGCATCCATACAAGGATGTAAAGCCGGACAAGGCTACCGAGAAACCAGTAACCCTCAGTCCGCCTCAGCCCCCTCAGCCGAATCAACCTGGCCCCGCTACGGACCCGGCCGAGAGCCAGCGGCGCCCGATACCGGACGCACCGGCCGCGTTCGGCAAGCAGATTCAGGCAGCCGGTCTGGCGCTGAACGATTCGCCCGTCATGGACGGCACCTTGCAGCGCGTGCCCGTCGCGGGCGGATTGCCGGGCAACCGCGACGGCGCGTATGCCGGTCATCTCGACGGCCATCCGCACGGACACATCAGCAATTTCGCCAGTGGCGTCAAGCAAGACTGGAGCATGGACGGGGTGGCGTTGTCGAGCAAGCAGCAAAGCCAGCTGGCGGTCGATGCGCAGAATGCCCGGCAGCAGCGCGGCACCGAGCTTTCCGAGCAATACAATAACGTCGCTGCGAAGACCATGGAGAAATTCGAGCGACTACCCGATACGCCTCCGGCGGGAGGCAATGCCTATCTGGCGAGCAAGCAGATCGATGGGCACGGCGTCAAGTTCGATGGCGACAAGGTGGTCGTTCCGCTGCGCGACATCGATGGCAAGATCTGGTCGGCGCAGACGATCCAGCCCGGCGAGGATGGCGGCGCGACGTTTGAAAAAGGCGGCCGCAGGGTTGGCAACATGCACATCATCGGCGACATCAAGCCGGGTAACGATGTGCTGGTGGCTGAAGGTTACGCAAGCGGCGCCTCGCTTCACCAGGCCACCGGAAAACCGGTGGTGGTGGCCTTCGATGTGCGCAACATGGACGCCGTGGTCGACTCGGTGAAGTCGCGCCATCCGACCGTCCCTGTGCACATCATGGCGGACCATGCCGGCGTCGAGAAGGCGACCGCGGCGGCGGAGAAGCACCAGGTCGGGATTGCCTTTCCGGAATCCAAGACGGCGGGCAAGATGGCCGACTTCAACGAATTGCATGTCCGCGAAGGCTTGCCGGCGGTAAAGGACCAAGTCGACAAGGCGTTGGCCCGGTCGGTCGATCACAGCCTTGAACAGGCGACCACGGCAGCCCGTGCGCAACGCGGCGACAGCGCCGAAGTGAGGACTGCCGCGGCCGACAGCAAGCACACGGGACCGGTGACGGCCATGACCAGTTATCACGCGGTCCAGGCGGTGGGCGAGAAAGCCTTCATCGCGCACGAGTTGCGCGACTTGCCGGGCATCCCGGTCCAGGACAAACCGATTCTGATTGCGTATCACGACGGTCGCGCACAGATGAGCGACATGGCGCCCGAGCGAGCAGCCGGCCAACAGCGTTAAAGAGGGTCCAAAATGTCAGGCGCGTACCGCCACCACGCGCATGGCGTTGCAGAGCTCGCGAACGGGCAGGTTCGCCCCCGTCAGTGCGGATTAAATGTCACTCAAAGCCAGCCCGGACACTACTCATAGATGTAAGGATCGAAGTCGAAAGACGATTCCGCTTCCGCGAGGGCCAGGATGGCTTCAGTGCTGAAATTGAGTACTGGACGCAAACGCTCCCCATCCGCGTAGAGTAAAAGACAGACTCGCGGCGAAAATGCTTTCAGTAGCGAAAGCGAAGCAAGACCAAGTGCCGCCCTTGCGCCATGCAACGCATCCACGACCAATGCAGAAAAATCCACATCATCATAGGTATCGAGCACGCGTTTGAAAAGACCTTCTCTTCAATGCCATCGTCGCCGACCACCTGAATCGTCAATCTGCTCATGTCGCCTCGCTCACGGACGCGCTAAGTGAAAGGACACTGACATCCGGGAAATCCGCAGACCGATATGTTGCCGTGATTTTTCCATTGGAGCGAAAGAAAACTGCCGCACGCCACCCCCCGCCAGCCTGGCTGACGGAAAACTCGGAAATATATTGATCGCGTGCACAGCTCTCCATAGCGAAGGCGACGTCGCCAATCTCGCGCAGGATGATCGATGCGGGGGTCAGACCAGGATAATCCGGCAAGCCGAGCAGATTAGCGTGGATATCGGCGAACTTGAACTCAAGCGTACCGGCCGCGATATCCCAGACGATCGCCTGTACGCGTGCATCGTGCAGGTCGCCCAGACGAGCCAGCGTCCTTTTTAATGAGTCCATAAGGCCCGCGAAAAGCAGAAAACGGCCGTATTGGCGCCCAACAGGATATGGATGGGGCGCGGCCGCCTGATAAAGTGGAGACCGGCCCTTTGACGCAGGCGCAAATCAGGAAGGCGCGGAGCTACGCTCTTCGAATTTGTGAATGTACTGTTGTCCGATGTACGAACCCATTTGCACGGCATCGCGCATGATTTCCATGCCTTTGACCGGGTCTTTTTCCACGCCCAAACCGTCGTAGAAAGCCGCGCCGATATAGAAGACCGCATCAGGATGGTTTTGCTCGCCAGCCTTCATGAACCACGCCAGCGATTCGCCGAGATTCTGCGGCATCCCTTCGCCATTCAGATACAGCACACCCATTTCGTACTGGGCCTGCGCCAGGCCGGCCTCGGCCGCTTTGGAAATCCATTCCACCGCCTTCGCCATGTCGGCCTGGCAACCGTAGCCCTTCATGTAGTACAAGCCCAGGTCGAATTGGGCCCATGCATTGCCAGCCTCGGCGGCGGTTCGCATGGTGGTAAAGGACAGTTCCGGGTTGGCGACGCAGCCCCAGCCTTTGTTGTAATACAGGGCCAATCCGTACAAACCATCCGGATTTTGCTGCTCGGCGGCGCGCTCCATCCATGGAAAGGCTGCATCCGGATCGTCAAAGGATTGATGCAAGGTCCTCGCATATTCCACCTGAGCCTCTGCGTCACCGCTCTCGGCCGCCAGCCTTAACGGTTCGAGGGCCGCGTCGCGCCCGGCGAGCTGGAGATCATCGCTAACATACTGCTGTTCTGTTTCTTCATTATTCGGCATGCAGTTACTCCTTGAAAACCATGAGCGAAATATACTCGGACAGCTATATTGCTGACCGTCGCTATATTATAGGAAGATTAATAGCTTGTTTGTCATTATTTTCCCGTGCGCGACTGACGGCCACATATCGCAGACAATCGCAGCCGGAACTTTGTGAAACTGATTAATATGCTCCGCGTGCAGCCGTCTTTTTTCCAGCCACCTCCACCAAAAAATCCGGCCCCGCGAACGTCCACGGGATCACCCATCCGGCACAGGCCAGCAGCACCTGCGTGATATCGCCGAAGCGTCCAGGCAAGCCTTGCTGCGACCACTCCAGCCAGAATACCACCGCGCCTATGAGCACGGTGCCGATCACCACCACCGGCTGGCGGTGCCCGATCGGCGTCGCCAGGCGCGCCAGATACGCCATCGCAAAAAACGGCCAGAAGATGTCGAGGATATTCTGCAGCCCCGACAGCGAGCGCATCTGCCCCACCAGCGGAATCCAGTTAAAACCATACATCATCCCATCCGGCCCCGGCGCCATTTCGCTGATGACGAAACCGGCGCCGATCAGCACGATGCCGATCCACGCGGCACGCCGCATGCGGCTGGTCAGCAGCAAAAACATCCACGCGGCGAATGCGCCGGCGATGGCTTCGAGCGACAGCTGGCGCCCTTCGATGATGATCTTGAGCAGGAGCACGCAGGCAACCAGCGAACCGAACAGCAGCAAGGCCGGCTTGCCTTCGCGCGTGACGGTGCGCGCCACCATGCCCAGGCCGGCAAGATAGCAGGCGTAGGTCAGCACCTGCGCCACCTGCATCGCCTGCGGCTGCTGCAGCGAGCGGTACAGCAGCCCCAGCCCGTGGCGCAGCTGCCCCATGTCGAGGGTCGGCACCAGCGGACTGGTTTGCGACAAGGCCCACAGCGCCAGCGCCGCCAGCCCCAGGTTGGGCAAGGTGCCGCGCCGCAGCCAGTGCGCGCGCAAAGCGGCCAGGCGCGGGCCGGCCAGGGTTTCGCCACGCAGCAGGGATGCGAGCACGCCGCCGGCCATGCTGCCGGCAATATTCAATACCAGGTCGATACGCGAGGCGTCCCGGCTCGGCAGGAATTGCTGGATCGCTTCCATCACCAGGCTCAGCATGCCACCGGCCACGGCCGCCGTCACCAGCGCCACGCCAAAGCGCGTGCTGCGCATCAGCCAAGCCACCATGAACAGGCCGAACGGCATGTAGGCGAGCACGTTCTGGACCAGGTCGGCCTTTTCCACGCGCACGTGACCGGCAAACAGGAAGCTGAACAGGGGCGCGCCGGGCTCGCTCCAGCCGGCAAACGGATACAGGCTGCCGTAGACGATCAGGACGACAAAGAGCAGGACCAGGCGGCGCATCGGGTGCGCCTCAGCCCTGGCCGCGTCGTGGGCGGCGCTGCGGCGGCACGCCCGTCATCGCGCCGGCTCGTCCCACTTGCCCGCTGCGACCAGCTTGTTCTTGAGCCCCGGCAAAGGAAAGCCCAGTTCATAGGCCTTCTTGGCGTGCAGCCGAGCCTTGTCGTAGTCTTTCTTCCTGAGGTAGGCCAGCCCGGCGTTGTAATTGATGGTCGGGTCTTCCGGCTGCAGTTCCACCGCGGTGGTAAACATATTCACCGCTTCGTTGGTTTTGCCGAGCGAGAGCAGATAACTGCCGTAGGTGGCGCGCACGGCGGCGTCATCCGGCGCGAAGCGGATCGCGCGGTTGAAATAGCATTCCACCGGCCACTTGGTCGCGGGCACTTTCACCTGCTTGTCGCGCAAGCTGACCATGGCCAGGGTGGCCAGGGCGCGCGCATGGTTGGGAATCGCGCGCAGGGTGTAGTCGAGATCGCCGCCGAGATAGCTGGTGTTGCCCTTGATGCCGGCTTCGACTTCCGGCGTGAAATGGGCGCCCTCGACGATTTCCAGGTTGACCTGGCCGCGCTTGCGGTAGTCGAGCGGGCCGTAGTGATTTTTCAGTTCGCCGCAATAGTTCAGCGCCTGGGCGCCGGTCGAGGTCAGCAGCACGGTGCCGGCTAACAGGTAAGGCAATAGTTTCATCGATATCCTTTTATCTGGCATGAAGGCAGCCGCGCTTACCACGAGCGCAGCCAGTCGCCGGTCCAGTTCACCACCTGGTCTTTCCACACGCGGCGCGAAAACGTGTGGTCCGCTTCAGGCAAGGTCTGGCGCGACACATGCGGCGCGGCCAGCAAGCCCTGCCACTTGTCGGATGCGGCGGCGGTGTCGAGAAATTCCTGCGCGGTCAGGTCGGCGCCGCTGATGATCAACAGGACCTTGCCGCGAAAGCGCGCCAGCCCGGCCTGCATGCGGTCGGGCAGCGATGCCGGCGCGCCAGCGGAGGCGCCGGAAGCGCCGCCCTTGCCGTTGCCGAACGCGGCACCGGCGATGCGCACGAACGAGCCGGCCGCGGCAGCCACATTGAATTGGCCGCGCAGGATCTTTTTCCACAGTTCCGGGTCAAACAATCGGGCGCGGTAATAATGCTTGATGGTGGCCTTGGCATGGCCGCCGCTGGTGCGCACCCATGGGTTGAGCAGCACCAGCCCGGTCACGCGGGCATCGTCGGCGGCGTAGAAAATCGCCGCCGAGGCGCCGTCGCACAAGCCCCAGATGACCACTTCCTCAACGCCGGGCAGGGCCTTGAACAGGTTGTCGACGGCGGCGCGCAGGTCCTCGCCGACCGCCTCGAAGTCGCGCATGGCGCCGTGGCTGTCGCCCATGCCGCGGTAGTCGAAGCGCAGCGAGGCGACTCCCTGCGCCGCCAGAGCGCGCGCGAGCGTGGTGAACTGGCGATGGCTGCCGACCCGGTATTGCGGCCCGCCGACCACGATCAGCACCGCGCGCCTGGCTATCTGCGCGGGCACGCTGACGATGCCGAACAGCGCATCGCCGCCGCAGTCGAAGCTGAGCACGTCTTCACGATAGTCCATGCGGCGCTCCCTGAAACAGGGCCGACGTGGCCGCCAGCAGTTCGGGCGACTCGGCGATTTCCTGGGTCGACCAGAACGGCGTGCAGGTAACTTGCTGCAAATGCAGGTCGACCCCGGCCTCGCGCCAGCCATCGGCCAGACGCAGCACGGCGGGCGTGAGCGGCCGCTCGGCCGCGGCCGAGGTTTCAATCCAGTGCACCGGGCAACCGAGGGGCGCGAGCTTGGCCGCGTCCCGGCTGTCGATGGCGGCGGCCAGCGCCGGGGCGATGTCGTAGCCTGCCACTTCGAGCATCTCGCCGCCGAGCAGCGCGGCGCGCAAGGCGGCCGTGCCGGTGCTTTTGTTGGGCTTTTTGGCGTCGGCGCCATCGGCCAGCATGGCGTTGGCGGTGAGCAGGCGCAAAAACTGGGTCAGGAAGGTGGCGCCGCTTTGCACCGGTTGCCACAGCACCAGTTGCGCGAGCGGGTGGCGCGTGTTCTCGTGCGCATAGTCCAGCGCCAGCAAGGCGCCCAGGCGCAGTCCCCACAGGGTCAGCGGCGCCGACAGGCGGGCCGAGAGCCAGTCGCAGCCGGCGGCCAGGTCGTCTTTCCAGATTTCCCAGCGGGCCTCGGCAAATTCGCCGCTGCTGTCGCCGCAGCCATACAGGTCGAGCTGCAGCACGCCGTAGCCTTGCGCCGCCAGCGCGCGCGCCTGCAGGGCGGCCATGCGGCGCGCCTTGTTCATTTCGTCGCCGAAAGGATGCACGTACAGGACCGCGCCGTGGCAGCGCGGCCCGGCGGGCGGATGGAACAGGCAGAAACGTTGTCCCAAGTCCGTCTGGAGAAAGAAGGGCTCGGCGCCGGGCGGCTTGGGATGGACAGTCATCAGGCCAGTTTTTGCTTCACGAACGCATTCAGGCTGCCCAGCGTTTCAAAGGTACTCGCGCTGATTTCATCGTCGTCGATGGTGATGCCGAAATGCTCTTCCAGCGCGGCCATGAGGTTCACCACCGCCATCGAGTCGAGCTCGGGGATGCTGCCCAGCAGGGCGGATTGTTCGTTCAGTTCCTTGCCGGCATCGCCCAGGCTGAGCACGTCGGTGAGGATGGTTTTGATGTCTTCGAGATACATGGAAATCCTAGATAAATGAATGCTGATCGCGTCGCTTGCGCCAATGGCGGGAAAGGTCGCGACATGTTACACGGCGGCCGGATAAACAGTCCAGAGCGCCATCGGCGTGCGCGCGCGCCTTACACCGTATCGCCATTGCACCGCAAATTTTGCATCATGCGCAGCATGAAACGGAACTGGCCGCGGTCCCACGGCGTGAATCTGGGCAACTGGAACAGGTCGCCGCCCGGCCGCGCCGCGCCCCACGAGGTCGACACCGCCGCATCGAACCCCAGCTCCTTCACGATGGCCACATGCTCGGCCAGGTAATCCTGTCCCGGCTTGCCGTTCGGGTAAGCAAACAGCCGCACCGGCGCGCCGATGATCGCTTCCAGCGCGGCCTTGCCGTCGGCAATTTCCTTGCGCGCGCCAGCCGCATCCATGCGCGCGACGATTGGATGGTTCACCGTATGCGCACCGATGTCCATGCCGGCCCGGTGCAGCACGCGCACCTGGTCGGACGTCATCATCAGGTCGTCCGGCAGCGCGACCGGCACCAGCGCACACAGCGCCGCCACCTGGCGCAGGCGCTCGTCGAGCGGCAGGTACTTGAGCGCGTTCAGCAGGGTCGAAATCGCCGCCTGCCGGCTGGCCACCGTATCGAGCACGAACTCGCCCTGCCCGGCCGCACGCAAATCGATGCGCTCCGGCGCGCGGCGGATCAGCTCGATCACCGTGTCGTTCCACATGCGCCCGCCGTTCAGGAAGCCGCTGGCGATGAAAAACGTCGCGTGCACGCCATGCCGCTGCAGGATCGGCAGGGCGATCCCGGCATTGTCGGCATAGCCATCGTCAAAGGTGATGCAAGCCGCGCGCGGCGGCAGCTTGCCGGCCTTCAAGCCGCGCACGCCCTCGGCCAGCGAGATGATATTGAAGCACTGTTTCAGCTGGGTCAGCTGCGCATCGAAGCGGCGCGCGTCGACCTCGTCCGGAAAAATCGCATCCTGCTGCGGCAGCACGCGGTGAAAGATCAGGATCGACAGGCGCTGGCGCGCGCTGCCCAAAAAACCCAGGTGGCGCATGGCGTGGCTGGCCATGCCGGCCCAGGCCGGTCCGGCAGGCGCGGGGTCGAAGCGATCGGTGCGCTGGTGCGGCATGGAATGCTCTTTCGTGGTCAACAGGGTCATGGCGCGGCCGCACTGTGCGCCTGGGCGTGGGCCTCGGTCTGCGCGGCCCGGGCCGCATCGCGCGCGGCCACCCTGGCGGCAGCCGCCTCGGCCGCCAGCGTTTTCTCGATAATGTAGCCGGTACTCACCACCGCCGCCATCAGATAGTAGGGCACGTCGTAATACAGCAGGCTGAGGAAGGCGCCGCCCACCCCGAAGCCGAGCAGGCTGACCTGGATCATGCGGGCAAGGTTGCCGGCCCATTTGAAGTCCTCCCTTTTCGCCGATACGCGCACGATCCAGGACGCCTTGCGCCAGGTCAGGAAAGCCAGCAACAAATAGATGCCGAGCCCGATAAAGCCGTGCTCGCCCAGCGCCTGGAAATAAATACTGTGGGCGGCGTGCACATCCTCCGGCACCGGCGCGTACAGCTCGAAAGCGGTACGGTTATAAATCTCGAAGCCGCCGCCGAGCGGACGGTCCTTGGCCATGTTGTATGCCATATACCAGGCATTGATGCGTCCCATGGCCGAACTGTCTTCCTTGTAGGTATTAATGGTCTCCATGCGGGTGGACCATTTATCGGGCATGAAGGCGATGGCGAACGGCACCATCAGCACCATCAAGCCGCCCAGCAACACTTTCTTGGGACTTTTCAGCCACAGGAAAAACAGCATCGCGGCAATACCCACCAGCGCCCCGCGCGAATAGGAACCGAGCGCGGCAAACGAACACAGCATGATCGACGCCGCCATGCCCCAGCGGATCCACTTCTTTTCCGCCGACATATACAGGTAGAACATGATCGGAATGATGGTGATGAAGGCCAGCGCGACTTCGTTATTGCCCTCGATATAGCTGCCCTGCGGCCCCCACACGATGCTGCCGCCGCCCGTCATCACGGTAAAGATGCCGCCCTTCACCCCGTAATAGCCGAGCGAGCCGACCAGGACCCAGATCAGCAGCTGTACCTGTTTCTGGGTCTTGATGAGCATGATGGTGGCAAAGGTCATCAGCATGATCTTCGAGACGCGGTTGAGCATCACCACCGATTCGTCCGGCCACATCGAGAAAATCGTCGTGATGCCCATCCAGGCACTGAACGCCATCAGGGTGCACACGATCGGCGTCATGGGCAGCTTCTTGGGATCGCGCGTGACCAGCAGGCCGATCAGGGTCACGCCGGCGATGATCGCGGCGAACGGAAAGGAATAGGCAAAGCCCCAGCTGAGCCGGTGCGGGTTCATCACGCTGATCCATACCCACATCAGCACGCCGATATACGGGCGCTTCAGGATAAACGGTAGCGAGCCGAAAACAACCAGCGTAATGACTAGGTCTCTCATGGACGATCTGGTTAAGAATTAGGCTAAGGTATCAGGATAAGCGGCCGTGGCGGATTCGCTTAAGTAATATGTAATTGATATTGTTAGTGTTCAAGTGGTAAGATTGTACTTGAACTTCCTCCAAATATCGCTTGCAGAGCAAAATTGTTCTCCGCACAATTTGGCTAGCGTCAGTACTTGGCGCAAGTCGCCCCCTTTTCGTCCCGAACAGCAACGTTTTGGCTTTCAGCCGTACGCAAGGTTTCAATGAGTGACTTGATCCACGACTTCATCTTCCGCTCTGCCGGCCGCACCCCACAAGCGGAGGCGCTCGTTTATGGCAGCCGCCGTCTGGATTACGCAACACTTGCGGATTCCGTACAGCAAGTCTCGACAACCGTGCTCGGTCTCGGCCTGGGCCGTGGCGAGCGGCTTGCGGTGTATCTTGAAAAAAACATCGAGAACGTGGCCGCCATGTTCGGCGCCGCGGCCGCCGGTGGCGTGTTCGTGCCCGTCAATCCGCTGCTCAAGCCCGAACAGGTCGCCTACATCCTGGCCGACTGCAATGTGCGCATCCTGGTCACCTCGGCCGACCGCCTGAAATTGCTCGCTGCCGCCCTGGGCGGCTGCCCGGACCTGCAGACCGTCATCGTCACCGGCAATGCCGACAACGCGCCCGCGCTCGAACGCATCAACGTGCTGGCCTGGGACGCCGCCCTGGCCGCCGCCGTGCCCGCCCCCCCGCGCGCAATATCGATACCGACATGGCGGCGATTTTGTACACCTCGGGCAGCACCGGCAAGCCGAAAGGCGTGGTGCTCTCGCACCGCAACATGGTGGCCGGCGCCAACAGCGTGGCCAGTTACCTGGAAAACACCCCGGCCGACCGCCTCCTGGCCGTGCTGCCGCTCAGTTTCGACTATGGCCTGAGCCAGTTGACCACGGCCTTCAGTGTCGGCGCCACCGCGGTGCTGATCAACCACCTGCTGGCGCGCGATATTCTCAAAGCCGTGGAAGCGGAGCGCATCACCGGCCTGGCCGCGGTGCCGCCGCTGTGGATCCAGATCGCGCCCCTGCCGTGGCCGGCCGACTGCACCCTGCGCTACCTCACCAATTCCGGCGGCGCCATGCAGCGCCCCACCTTGGATGCGCTGCGCCGCGCGCTGCCGAACGCCCAGCCGTTCCTGATGTACGGCCTGACCGAAGCCTTCCGCTCCACCTACCTGCCGCCGTCCGAGCTGGATCGCCGCCCCGATTCGATGGGCAAGGCGATTCCGAACGCCGAAGTGATGGTGTTGCGAGCCGACGGTACCGAGTGCGATCCCGGCGAAGCTGGTGAACTGGTGCACCGCGGCGCGCTCGTCTCGCTGGGCTATTGGAACGACCGCGCCAAGACCGCCGAGCGTTTCAAGCCGGTGGTATCGACCCACCACGGCCTGACCCTGACCGAAATGGCGGTGTGGTCGGGCGACACGGTGCGCAAGGATGAAGAAGGCTTCTTGTACTTCATCAGCCGCAACGATGAAATGATCAAGACCTCGGGCTACCGGGTCAGCCCGTCGGAAGTGGAGGAAGTGATTTACGCGCGCGACGGCGTGGCCGAAGCGGCCGCCATCGGCCTGGCCCACCCCACCTTGGGCCAGGCCATCGTCGTCGTCGCGCATCCGAAGGAAGGCAGTGCCTTGAGCCCCGAAGGCCTGCTGGCGGCCTGCAAGCCGCACCTGCCGGCCTACATGCTGCCGGCGCGCGTGATCATCTCGCCCGAGAGCCTGCCGCGCAACCCGAACGGTAAAATCGACCGCAAGCTCTTGAGCGTGCAAATGGAACAGTTGTTTATGGAAGCAAGCCAATGAGCGTCCCACGTCCCCAACACGCGCCGCTGGCGCAATTCGAGGTCGAGGGCGATTGCCTGCAGATCGGCGGCATGCCGCTCACGCGCCTGGCCGAACGGGTCGGACGCACGCCCTTCTACGCCTACGACCGCGCCAAGCTGACCGAGCGGGTCGAACTGCTGCGCCGCCACCTGCCGCCGGAAATCCATCTGCACTACGCCATGAAGGCCAATCCGATGCCGGCCGTGGTCCAGCACATGGCCACCCTGGTCGACGGCATCGACATCGCCTCCGGCGGCGAACAGCGCGTGGCGCTCGACACGCCGATGGCGCCGCACCTGGTCAGCTTCGCCGGTCCCGGCAAAAGCGACACGGACCTGAGCTGCGCGATTGCCGCCGGCGTGGTGCTGAACATGGAGTCGGAAGCGGAAATGGAGCGCATCGCCGTCATCGGCCGGCGCCTGTCCATCAAGCCGCGCGTGGCGGTGCGCGTCAATCCCGATTTCGAACTCAAATCGTCCGGCATGAAGATGGGCGGCGGACCGAAGCAGTTCGGCGTCGACGCCGAACGCGTGCCCGCCATGCTGGAGCGCATCCGCGCACTGGAACTCGACTTCCAGGGCTTCCATATCTACAGCGGCTCGCAAAACCTGAAGGCGGCATCGATCCAGGACGCGCACGAAAAAACCTTCGCGCTGGCGATCCGCCTGGCCGCGCACTGGCCCGGTCCCCTGCGCACGTTGAACATCGGCGGCGGCTTCGGCATTCCCTACTTCCCCGGCGAAGAACGGCTCGACCTGGCCGCCGTGGGCGAAAACCTCAAGCGCATCCTGCCCGACGTGCGGCGCGACCTGCCCGACACCGAGATCGTGATCGAACTGGGACGCTACCTGGTGGCCGAAGCGGGCATTTACGTCAGCCGCGTGATCGAGCGCAAGGAGTCGCGCGGGCAGGTCTACCTGGTCACCGACGGCGGCCTGCACCACCATCTGGCGGCATCGGGCAATTTCGGCCAGGTGATCCGCAAGAACTACCCGGTCGCCATCGGCAACCGCATGAACGCCGACGAACGCGAAACCGTGTCCGTGGTCGGCCCGCTGTGCACCCCGCTCGACCTGCTGGCCGACCAGATGTCGCTGGCCAAAGCCGAAGTCGGCGACCTGGTGGTCGTGTTCCAGTCCGGCGCCTACGGCCTGTCCGCCAGCCCGGTCGCCTTCCTGAGCCATCCCGTGGCGCTGGAAGTGCTGGTCTGATGCCATAATCCGCAACCAACAAAATAAAACCAACGCAAGCGCGAGGAGTGCAATGACTGAATTTTCCGGGAAGCCGCAGTGAGCGGGCTATGTGGATGGATCGGCCACGGCGCCAGTTCCGCTGACAACCAGGTCCTGATCGAGGCCATGGCGGTCCCGCTGGCGGCCTTCGACAAGACCGACATCAGCACCCTGCAAGCCTCGCGCAGCGCGGTGGCGGTGGCCGCACGCGCCGCCAGCAGCCATGCCTGGCAAGGCGATGGCCTGGTGGTGGCCGTGTGGGGCGAACCGGAACTCGACGACGGCGCCGATGCGCAGGGACAGGCCGCCGGCCTGGCCGAGCGCGTGGCCCGCCTGTGGCGGCGCGACCCGGATGCGGTCTGCGTAAAACTGCGCGGCGCCTTTGCGCTCGCCATTCTCGACGACGCCAAGGGTGACGCCCTGCTGGCGATCGACCGCATGGGCACCCACCAGCTGAGCTACCAGACGGTGGGCGAGGCACTGGTATTCGCCACCTCGTCGGATGCGCTGATCCGCCATCCGAAAACGCCCGGAGCGATCGACCCGCAAGGCTTGTACAACTACGTCTACTTCCACATGGTTCCGGCGCCGGGCACCGTGTACCGCGGCCAGGAACGCCTGCTGCCGGGCGAATGCCTGCGCTTCAGGCAGGGCCGCGTCGACAAGCGCGCGTACTGGCGCATGGTGTTCGACGAACAGCCGCAGCACTCGTTCGAGGACCTCAAGCAGCAGTTCCGCGAACTGCTGCGCAGCAGCGTGCGCGACGCCGCCGGCAAGCAGCCCTATGGCGCCTTCCTCAGCGGCGGTACCGACAGCTCCACCATCGCCGGCATCATGCGCGAGCTTGACGACAAGCCGGTCAACACCTATTCGATCGGCTTCGAGGCCGAAGGCTACGATGAAATGTCGTACGCGCGCCTGGCGTCGAAGCACTTCGGCACCAGCCACCATGAATACTACGTCACGCCCGATGACGTGGTGGCCGCCATTCCGCGCATCGGCGCCGTGTTCGACCAGCCCTTCGGCAACGCCTCGGCGGTGCCGGCGTTTTACTGCGCGCGCCTGGCGCGGGCCGACGGCGTCACCCGCATGCTGGGCGGCGACGGCGGCGACGAACTTTTCGGCGGCAACGAGCGCTACTCCAAGCAGCACGTGTTCGCCCTGTACGACAAGGTGCCCGGCCTGCTGCGCAAGGCGCTGCTGGAACCGGCCGTATTCAACTTCCCGGCCGGCGAGCATCTGAAGCTGATTCGCAAGGCGCGCAGCTACATCGAACAAGCTTCGCTGCCGATGCCGGCGCGCCTGGAAACCTACAATCTGCTGGGCCGCTTCGGCCCGTCGCAGGTGTTCACTGGCGCGTTTCTCGCCAGTGCGGATGTCGGCGCGCCGCTGGCCAGCCTGTCGCATACCTACGCCCAGAACGATGCGTCGAGCCTGATCAACCGCATGCTGGCGCTCGACCTGAAAGTGACGCTGGCCGACAACGACCTGCCGAAAGTGATCAAGGCCTGCGAGCTGGCGGCGATGGAAGCGGCCTTTCCTTTCCTGTCCGACCAGATGGTCGCGTTCTCGGCGCGCCTGACAGCCAAGCAGAAATTGAACGGCACCCAGCTGCGCTACTTCTTCAAGGAAGCGCTGCGCGGCTTCCTGCCCGACGAAATCATCACCAAGCAAAAGCACGGCTTCGGCCTGCCGTTCGGCGTGTGGCTGCAAAAGCACAAGCCGCTGCAGCAGCTCGCGCTCGACAGCCTCTCGGACCTCAAGGGGCGCCAGATCGTGCGTCCGGAGTTCATCGATGCGCTGGTCGGCCAGCACCTCAACGAGCACGCCGGCTACCACGGCACCATGGTGTGGGTCCTGATGATGATGGAGCAGTGGTACAAGCAACGCTCCGCACCGCAAAGCTGATACCGATGCCCGAATACCAGCGTTTCGACGCCGTTGCATGTGAATTCCCCCGTCCGCGCGCTCCCCTGTTCCCCAGCCTGCGCTTGGCCGACCTGAGTTTCGGCGGGAGCGGCACGGTCGCTCCAGCCCTGATCGACGGCACCGCCGTGCGCCACTTCGCGCGCGGCCGTTACGCCATGCACGCGGCCTACCTGGCGGCCGGCATCGGCCCGGGTACGGCGCTATTGGCCCCGTCCTACCATTGCCGCACCATGATCGACCCGGCGCTGGCGCTGGGCGGCACGGTCCTGTTCTATGAAGTCGACAGCGACCTGACGCCGCGCGTGGACAGCATTCGCGCCCTGCTGGCGCCGCGCGACCACGGCATCAAGGCGCTGGTCCTGCCGCACTACTTCGGCTTCGAACAGCCGCCCGCGCTGCTGGCGGCCGTGATGGCCGTGTGCCGCCACCACGGCCTGATGTTCATCGAAGACTGCTCGCACGCCTGGCAGGTGGCGGCCAAGCGCGCCCAGGGCGCGCAAGCGAATGCCGACCACGTGCTGATGGCCAGCCCGTACAAATTTTTCGGCTGCGAGGATGGCGGCGTGTTGTGGGCCAACCCGGCGCTGTTTCCGATCACGCCACCGGCCCGTCCCGGCCTGCTGCGCGAGGCGAAGGCTTTCACCTCGGCGTGGTCGCGCAACCGCGCCGCGCGCGTCGACGCCACCGAGGCGGTACCGCGCGACCCGGCGCTGCGCGGCCAGGACATCGTCGAGCGCCACGACCAGCCGTCGCCCCTGTACGAGCGCGCCATGGAAAACAAGAACAGCCTGGCCCTGTCGCGCTGGGTCATGCGGCGCACGCTGCTCGCGCCCCTGATCGAACGGCGCCGCCAGCATTACCGCCAGTGGTTGGAGGCGGTGGCCGGCGCGCGCGGTGGCCAGGCCCTCATGCACGACCTGCCGGACGACTGCGCGCCGTACATGTTTCCGATCACGATCGCCGAACCGGACCCGGTGTTCTATCAGTTGAAGCAGGCCGGCATGCCGATCTTCCGCTGGGACGACATGGCGGTATCGAGCTGCACGGTGGCGCGCAATTACCGCCTGCACCTGCTGCACCTGCCCTGCCACCAGGGCTTGACCTCGCAGCAGATGGCCTGGATGACGGCGCTGGTCGCGAAAGCGCTGGCATGAGCGGCTGGACCAGCGTGCCGCTGCAGCGCTCCCTCGGCGCGCACGGCGCGGCCTGGGACCTGTTGAACCGGCGCCTGTTCGGCGACCATCCTCTCCTCACCACCCTGTTCATCGACGGCCTGCTGCAGCACTTCGGCGACGGCGGCGAGCACCTGTGCGTGTACCGGCGCGACGGCGTGATCGAGGCGATGTGCGTGCTCAAACGGCGCAATCCGCTGGTGTGGGCCAGCTTCCTGCCGCCGCAGGCGCAGATCGCCGCCACCCTGGTGGCCGATGGCGCGCTATTGCCATCGCTGCTCGCCAGCCTGCCCGGCATGGCGATCCAGCTCGACCTGCTGTGCAACGACCCGGCCGTGGGCGCCGTGCTGTCGGGCGCCGCGCCGCGCCGCCATTTGCTCAATCACGCGCTGACGATGAAGATCGACCTGGCGGGCAGCTTCGCCGGCTACTGGTCGTCGCGCTCCAAGCAACTGCAAAGCAATATCAAAAAGCGCGACAAGCGCCTGGTCGACAACGGCATCGAGCAGCGCCGCGTGCACATCGGCGAGACTGGCGACATCATCGCGGCCGTCGACCGCTACGCCGTGCTGGAGGGTGCCGGCTGGAAGGGCCGCAACGGCACGGCGGTCGGCTCCACCCCGGCCCAGCACCAGTTCTACCGCGACCTGATGCAGCGCGCCGCGTTGGATGGCCACGCCTTCGTCTCCGAACTGTGGTTCGGCGACACGCTGGCGGCCTCGCGCCTGATCCTGCGCCAGAACGGCGTGTACGTGATCCTCAAGACCAGCTACGACGAGAGCTTCGCCGACTATTCGCCCGGGCGCCTGCTGCTGCGCGACGTGATCGAACACGCCTTCGCGGCCGATCCGGGCGGCAGCATCGAGTTCTATACCGACGCCGACCAGAACCAGCTCGAATGGGCCACCGCCCAGCGCTGGATCCAGCACCGCACGCTGTACCGCTGGAACGTGGCCGAAGCGCTGACGGTCTCGCTGCGCGCGTGGCGCAGCAATCCGCAGAGCCCCGACGGTCTGCTGGTGGAGGCGTTCGACCATCCCGACGCCCTCCCCGCCGATGTGCAGACCTTCATGACCAAGGCCGAAAAGCACAACGTGGCCTGCGGCCTGGCGTGGTACCGCAACCTGGTCGAAACGGTGTATCCGAAAAATCCCGGCCTGCGCTTCTACGTGCTGCGCCACGGCCAGCAGCTGATGGCGGTGCTGCCGCTGCGCGCCGAAAAAGCCGGCGGCAGCTGGCAACTCAATTCGCTGTCGAATTTTTATACGAGCCTGTACGAGCCGGTGCTCGAACCGGGCCTCAAGTCGCGCGAGATGGTGGCGGTGCTGTCGGCCATTCAGACCGAGTTTCCCGGCCTGGCGTCGCTGACCCTGGCGCCGATGGACACGGCCTCGCACTCGTACCAGACCTTGCTGGGCGCGATGCGGATCAAGGGCTGGATCGCGTTCGAGTATTTCACTTTCGGGAACTGGTACCAGCCGGTGAGCTTCGACTGGCCGACCTATCTGGCGGCGCGCAGCGGACCGCTGCAAAACACCATCCGCCGGATGCGCAAGAAGTTCGCCGGCGACGGCGGCACCCTGGAGATCGTCACCAACACCAAGGAGCTGCCGGTGGCGATTGCCGCGTACGAGAAGGTGTATGCGGCCAGCTGGAAAAAGCCCGAACCCTTCCCGGCGTTCACGCCCGGCCTGATGCAGGCCTACGCGGCCAAGGGATTCCTGCGCCTTGGCCTGGCGTGGCTGGGTGGCGAGCCGGTGGCCGCGCAACTGTGGATCGTCTCGCACGGCCGCGCCGAAATCTACAAGCTGGCCTACGACGAGCGCTTCAAGGGCTATTCGCCGGGAACCCTGATCACGGCCATGCTGATGGAGCACGCGATTGACAAGGACAAGGTGAACGAAGTCGATTACCTGAGCGGCGACGACGCCTACAAGAAGACGTGGATGAGCCACCGGCGCGAGCGCTGGGGTTTGGTGGCGTACAACCCCAAATCGCTGCGCGGACTCACGGGACTGGCGCGCGAAGCGGCCGGCCGCGCCGCGCGGGGCGTGGCCGACCGGCTGATCTGACAGTCCTTATGCCGAGGTGCGGATGAAGAAGATATTCGACTTCCCGTTCGGCATCAGCATGAAACCGCGCAGCGCCGGTACGTAGCGGAAGCGGTTATGCACCCCGGCCGACGTGGTCGCGGGCGGCATGGTGGTACCGGCCAGCTCGAACATGCTCATATCCCAGGTATTGCCCCCATTCGGCTTGATCACGTAGATGCGTCCCGCGCCCCCGCCCTGGCCGCAGTAGAACAGGAAGCGGTCGTTGGCCGGGTCGTAGTCCATGCCGGCGTAGGTCGGCTTGTCGGCCTTGAAGCTCTCCAGCGCCGCACTCGGATTGAAGCTCACCGAGATCTGCGCCGAACCGTCGACCGGCACGCGCGACGCGAACACGCCCAGCGCGCCGTAGCCCATGCCATCGGCCCAGTTCAGCGAAAACAGCTGGTTGCGCAGCGAGTCGTGCGCGATCGGCCAGCGGATGGTGTCGCTGGTGCGCTGCGTGATCGGCTGGCTCCAGGTGCGGGTGGCGGCCGAAAAGCGCGCCAGGCCCGTGGTCCAGGTGTCGCCCGTGGCGCGGATCGATACCGCGCCAAGGTGGCCGGCCGGCGCGTCGGCCCAGGTACCGGCGGGGTCCCAGCTATTGGTCTCCAGGTCGAAACCATCGACCTTGTTGAAGAAGTGCGCATTGCCGTAAGCGCCGCGCACCCCGAACATCATCAGGCGGTTCAGCTGCGGCACGAAATGCACGGTGCTGTACAGGTGGCGCGAGGTCGGTTTGCCGTCGGCGTAGTAAGCCACGTCGATCGCGGTGGCCGAGGACTGACCATGGCGCAGCTGCCACACCGGCGCATTGTCGGTCAGGCGCAGCGACACCACCCGGTTGTCGGCCGAGTCGAGGTGGCCGCCGGCGCCGGCGATCAGAATCTCGTTGGTGCGTTCGTTGAAGGCGATGCCGCTGTAGGCATGCGCGGCCGCCCCGCCCGCGCCCGCGGTGCCGGCGATTTCGATCCACTCGCCCAGCGCCTTGCCGGAGAACCAGATCGGATCGCCCGCCTGCGGCGTGCTCGGCACCGGCAGCGGCTGGACCGGCGTGTAATGCGCCGGTTTTACGCCCCATACCGGCTTGGTGTCGAACGCGGCGCGCAAGGTGCCCCAGTTGGTGGCGCGCGTCATGCGCTCGTAGGCTTCGCGCGCGCCCGGCACGCCGTGGCGCACCGCGTAGGCAATCGCCGGCACCAGGTTGCCCCACAAGGCGCGCTCGCCCGGCATGTATTCGCCGGCCAGGGTGCCTTCGACCTTGCCCAGCCAGACTGGCGGCTTGGCATAGGTTGCGCTGTATACCTCGGCCTCGGAGCTGTACCAGGGGCCGGCGCCGGTATCGTAATCGGGCTTGGCGACCGGCGAAATGACCACCGTGTACGGTACCGCGTTGACGTACCAGAAGCCGTCCTTGGTACCGAGCCGGCCGATGGCGCTGCGCGCCTTCCAGGCAAAGAAGGCACCCAGCTTGGTGCTGGCGGCTGGCGAAATCGGCAGACCCAGCGAAACCGAATAGCCGAAGGCCGCGGTGACGAAGTCCTGCTGCCACGGCGAGGCCACGCGGATGGTGCCGTCGTAGCCTTCGCCCGGCTTGATCCAGCCGAACGGGTTGTTCGGCTGGGCCACGTAGCGCCCGTGGAAGTGCTCGATATTGGCTTCGACCGAGGCGATGAATTCGGCGCGCAGGGCGCTGTCGTCGTCGGGCGTGACGCACAGGGCCTGCACGCGCGCTCGCCAGTCCCACGCGCAGCTGCGGGTCTGCCAGGCGGCGACGGCGGTCTGCACCAGGCCCTTGCTGCCGGTGCGCAGGGCGGCGTTGTCGCCATTGCCAAGGTAGTTGGCGGTGGCGGCGAACTGCACCTGTTCCATGAAGTAGAAACGGCCCGTGACCAGGTAGGCGGCAAAACCGACCGAGGGGCTGTGCGCCACATCCCAGCTCGGCGGATTGCCGCCGGTGGCCACCGGGGTGTACTGGGCGTTGGTGGAGCCGCCGGTATCCTTGAAGCCATGGCCGCTGCGGATGTTGAGGGTCGGGTAGCTGGAGAAGCGCAGCGGGCGGTTGGTGCTCTCGTCGCGGTAGTGCAAGCCATACCGTCCGGCCGAAAAACCATTGCGCACCACGGCCGCGTAAGTGGCCGGCACGTCGGCCACCAGGAACAGCACGTCGTGCTGCGGCAAGAGTCCGATCGGGTCCTGGTAACCGGACGACGCCATGCTGTCGCCGTCGTAGATGAAATTGCCCGCCTGGAGCGGCGTGTAGCTCGATACCAGCGCCTTGACAGCGGTCGATTCGGCGGTGAGGCGCGCCTGGTACGACGGTACCAGTTCGGTCGCCTGCAGGTAGGCCGCGTCCTGGCGCGGTACCACGCCAGGATCGGCGCCGGCCCAGTAAGACAGGGCGGCACCGCTGATCAGCGGGGTGCGCTGGTGGTGTTTGAGGTCGATGGCGGCCGACATGCGCGCACTGCCATTGAGCGAGAAGGTGTAAGTGGCGGCCTTGTTCGATGGCGCGGCCACGCGCAGGTAGCCGTTCTCGATCCACGGCAGCACTTCGAGCGCGCCGTTGGCCCACATGCGCACTTCCAGCCAGGCCACCAGGTGCGGGTCGCTGCCGACCGGCTTGCGGTAGATCCAGGACGACATCAGCGGACCGCTGACCCAGACCTTGAACGGGCTGTCCCAGTCGGCGCCCTGCCAGGTGGCGGTGCCGAACGCGCCGCAGCCCACTTCAGCGACCGCGCCGCTGTTGCGCAGGCGTGCCGTGTCGATCGCGGCGTCGCCCGCGCTGGAAGTGACTACGCCGAGGTTGATGGTGGTGCCGGCCGCCGTGGGCAGGCTGGCCTGGCCCGACAGCAGCGCAAACTTGACCGAACCGTCCGGCCACAGGTTCTTGACGTTGATCTGCAAGGCGCCCTTGTCCGACCCGATCGAGCGGCTCGCCGGCAGGTCGCCGCGGCGAAAGGCAAAGCCCAGGCAGAACGGCACGGACGCCTGGCCGGTGGTGCTGATGACGCTAAAGCGCGCATTCGGAATCGGCGCGCCAGGTTCCGGCGTGGCCGGGGTACCGGGGTCGAACGGGCCGGACGACGGCGTCTGCACGCCGCTGGCGGCGGTCGAGGTGGGCGCAGCCGCGGCGCCATTGCCGCCGCCCCCGCCGCCACCGCAAGCGGTAAGCGCGCCGGAAGCGACCAGCATTGTTGAGCGTCGGAGAAAAATACGGCGTTGCAGATCGGTCATAATGGTTTCTTCGTAATAACAATGAAAAAATAGCTATTAACGCGGCGTCGCTCGTTTTTTAAACAACCCCAATAGCGCGGCGATGATATCGTTTGTTGCGGCATGGAAACGACATTCTACCTGCATATTTGTTGAACGCGAAATGACCGTTCACAAACAAAACGCCAAATATCAATATAAATTTTCTTGGGATGATTGAATGGCAATGAATATTACATTGCCGCGAGGGAATAACAATGAAACTCTGCTCAATATTACCGGCGGATTAACTTGATAAGCGGTCCGACATTATCTGGCGAACCGGCGGCATATTAACAGGGGCTGCCGGTATTTATAGAATTTTAATATTACGCGGCGCGGGCGGGCGACCAGCGCGCGTTCAGGTAGCGGCGCGCGGGGCCCTCGATCAGGTAGTAGGAGGCGATCCCGAGCGCCGCCGCGCCCGCCAGCGCGAGCGGCAGCGGCAGTGCTTTTTTCAGGCAAGCCGCATAAAACGGCTGCTGCCAAAGGTACAGCGAAAACGACCACAAGCCCAGTTGGCGCAGGGGGCGCAGCGAAAACAGCGCCTGCAACGGCGCGGCCGCGCGCGGCAGCAGGTTGACCGCCAGCGCGAACGCGGCCACCCCAACGACCTGGGCAATCGCGGGCGGCACCGACCACCAGTGCAGTACCACGCCGCCGCCGAGCAGCAGGGGAACCATCACGCCATTCGTGCGCGGAACGCCGCGCCGGTGAAACAGCACGCAAAAGAATGCCGACAGCACAATGCCATAGGCCGCCGTTTCGGTATGCAGCATGTGCGCATACAGTTCCGGTCCGGGCGGATAAACGCGCTGGTACCAGATAATCATCGCCGCGCATGCCGCCGCCAGCGCCAGGAGAATCACCAATGGCGCGCGGCGCCAGGCGCGCACCGCAATCGCCACCAGCGACAGGGCGATATAACTGTGTTCTTCCACCGACAAGGACCAGATATGGCCGAATTGGACCGCGCTGCTTAATACGTAATTATTAAAGAAAAACAACGGTGGTAATATCTCTGACAACGTGATCGGCAAGCCGAGCGCCAGCCATGCGAGCGAGGTGAGAATAATAAACGCCAGGTGAGCCGGAATAATGCGCGAGATACGGCGCCGGTAAAAATGGCCGATTGCCACCTTGTCGATAAACAACAGGCGCGCCATCAGCATCCCGGACAGCACGAAAAACAGGCTCACGCCGACCCGCCCCAGGTTAATCCCCGGCAGCGGCATGAAGTGCCCGACCAGCAGCAGGCCGATGGCCATGCCGCGCCAGCCGTCCAGCGCGGGCACGTAGGCCGGGTGAGCAGGCTGCGCGTTCATGCGGCGGCCTGCGCGCGGCGCGCCTGGACGATGGCGAGAAACTCGCGGTACAGCGGGTGGCGAAAGGCCCACAGCAGCAGCGGCCATGCCACGCAGGTGGCACCGGCGCAGGCAAAGAAGGCCGCGTGTCCGAGCGCCTGGCCGGCGGGACGCAGCCAGACGGTCAGCGCCAGCGCCGGTGCGAGACTGAGGACGGCGAGCGTCAGGTTCATGCCCACATTGCGCAGCAGCGCACCAAAGTCGGTCGGCAGGCGGCGCTGCTTGAGCGCATACCAGTACGGCACGCTGACCACGGCCATGACCATGAAGCCGATCGCGAAATACTGCAGGTTGCGGTAATAGAAGACCACCAGGCACAGGGCGATGGCCTTGACCGGCTGGATCACCAGTTCGGCCGTGGCCACCAGTTTCGAGTGGCCGGCGGCCAGCAGCACCGTCGGCGTCAGGTTGATCATGGCGCTGGCGGCGCCGGCCAGGCAGAAAAACGGCACGAGCGGCGCCGACTGGTCCCACTGCGGCCCGAACATCAGGCGCAGCACTTCGAGCGGGAACAGCGCCGCAAAGCCGTAAAAGGTCCAGGCGATGGCGGTCACGTTGGTGACGCTGGCGACGTATTTTTCTTCGAGCGCGTCGCCGTTGCGCACCGCTTTCGAGAACGCCGGATACGCCACATTGCGCACCGCGCCCATGAAGTCGCGGTGGAACAGGTTCATCAAGCCCTGCGCGCGGCTGGCAATGGCCACGGCCGAAAAGCCCATGATCTTGCCGACCGCCAGATCGTTGATATCCATCGTGATCGAGGTGATCACGTTGGCGACCGTCAGCGGCCCGCCGAACTTCATGATCTCGCGCCACTTGGTCAGCGCGGGACGCAGCAGGCGCGCGGCCGCGCCCACATGCCAGATGCCGGCAGCGATGATTGCGTTGTTCAACACGGCGCCAAAGGCGAGCGCATACGCGCCTGCGCCCTGCCACGCCATCAGCAAGGTGGCGATGGTCGAGAGCACGGCGCCCGACAGGTTAATCCGCATCACCGTCTTGAAATTGAGTTCCCTGCGCAGCAAGGCCAGGCACACCGAATTGAAGGGCAGGATCAGGAAGTTGAGCGCCACGATGCGGGCGATGGTGGTGAGGCTCTCTTCATGATAGAAGGCGCCGATCAGCGGCGCACACAGTTGAATGAGCAAAAACAGGCTGGTGCCGAGGATCAGGGCCAGGCCCCAGGCGCTGGCGATGTAGTCGCTCGTCAGCTCCTTCTTCTGGATCAAAAAATTCACGAGACCGAAATCGCGGATCACCTGGGTCACGCTGATGATCGCCAGCGCGACCGAGAACAGGCCGACCTGCTTGGGCGTGAGCAGGCGCGCCAGCAGCACGAAGGAAACCAGGTTCAGGGCGATGCCGAGATAACTCTCCAGGAACGAAAACGCCATCGCGCGCCGCACGGTACTCATGCGGCGCTCCGTGGATGCTGCACGATCGCGTCGAGGGCGAGCGCCAGTTTGCCAGTGAGGTTAGCGCGCGTGTACATGGCCAGCTCGCTGGGAATGCGCGGCGAAAAGATCGACGCAGGGCCGCTCTCGCACAGGCGGGCCAAAATGTCCGCCAGCGCCTCCACGTCGCCCGGGTCGGCACGGCATGCGCCGCCGACCTGGGTGAGCGTCTTGGCCACCTCGCTGACCGGCTGCGCCGACGCCAGGATCGGCCGTCCGCTGCCCAGGTATTCGAACAGCTTGCCGGGCATGCTGGCATGCTCGTAGACGCCTTTCGAGACCGGCAGGTACAGCACACTGGCGCCCGACATCAGCGCGGTCGCTTCGGCGTGCTGCACGCGCCCGCGTTCCTCGACGATGTCGTCGATGCCGTACTCGCGCGCGGGGCCCGGCGCGTAGCCGGCCACCACGATGTTCAGGCGCGCCAGCGATGACAGTCCACGCTCCTTGAGCAGCCGTACCGCCGCGTACAGGTCGTCCGGGCCGTAGCCGGGCCGCCATACGCCGGTGTAGACGATGCGTACCTGATCGTCGGCAGGCGCCGGCGCGGCGGCCGGGAAGTCGTCTTCATCGAAGCCGTTGGTAATAAAAAAGCGGTTCTTAGGCAGCAGCTCCTGCGGCAGCAGGCCAAGGAACGATTCGGTGGTGGCGATCACGCCGGACGCCGCGCGCAGCACGCGCCGCTCCAGGCCGGGGTTCAGGCGCCGCTGCAGCCAGGTGGTCTTGTCCCACTCCACTTCGGCCGGCTTCCACAGGTCGCGATAATCGATCACGAACGGCACGCCGATGCGCCGGCTAAGCTTTTCGGCAACCAGAAATGACGACCACGGCCAGCCGGTGGCGTAAATGGCATCGAAGGGTTCCGCCGCATGAAGCCGCACGGCGTGTTCGACCGCCATGGGAATCCAGCTGGCGCATTCGTCCGGCACGTTCCAGAAACGGCGCACGCGCCATTCGATGGCGCCGGCCAGTCGTTGCGGGTCGATCACACTGGCGAATTTCGCCGCGATCCTGGGCGCCATGTGGCGGGTCCACAAGGGCGCGCGCTCGATGCGGGTACCGGGGCGCACTTCGTCCAAAAGCGACGCATCGCAATCCTTCGGGTCCGGGCTGTCGACCGTCAGCACGGTTGGCGTCCAGCCATGGTCCGGCAAGTGGTTGACGAACTCCAGGCTGCGGCGCGTCCCCGAATTGAAAATCGGCGGATACAAATAGGCGATGACCAGCACTTTCCTCATCGTTCAGCCACGCACTTTGCGGTACACGGCCAGGTGGCTGGCGAAACTCTCGGACCAGGCGAACTTGCGCACCCACTCGGCGGCGGCGGCGACCATAGTCGCGCGCTGCTCGCCCAGGCTGCCGGCACGCTCCAGCGCCGACACCCAGGCGTCAAGGTCGTGCGGCGGCACCACCATGGCCAGCGGCCCAATCAATTCCTTGAGGCTGCCCAGCGCGCTGAAGATAACCGGCACGCCGGCCGCCTGCGCTTCCAGCGCGGGAAAGCCGAAGCCTTCGTACAGGGTCGGGTACAGCACCGCCTGGGCGCCCCGGTACAGGGCGCGCAGTTCGGCGTCGGACAAAAATTCGGCGAACAGCACACGGCCCTGCAGATGCGGCGGCAGTTCGGCCACGGCGGTGCGGCGGGCGGCGGCCCCAAAACCGCAGATGACCAGTTTCAGGTCCTTCTGGCGGCTGGCGGCGATCACTTCCATCGCCCACTCGGGGCGCTTGCGCTTCATCGGCCCGCCCAGGTAGACCGCGTAGGGCGCGCTGCCGATCTGGCGTGCCAGTTCAGGATGCATCGCACTCTGCTCGTTGGTGAAGTAGGCTTCGTCGATCCCGTGCGGAATCACCGTCAGCTTCGGTTCCAGCCACGGCCAGCGCGCCAGGATGTCGGTGCGCGAGCATTCGCTGATGGTGATAACGTGCGCGCACTTTTTCAGGGCCGCCGGAATCGTGTGGTCCCAGTACAGGCGCGCGCCGAGCGTGTCGGGGCGTTCTTCCCAGGCCAGCGTATCGTGCAAGGTCACCACCGTGGGTTTTGGCTGCCACAGCGACAAGGCACCTTCGGTCGCGTGCAGCAGGTCGATATCGAGTTTGCGCAGGCGCAGCGGCAGGCCGACCTGCTCCCATGCGCGGAAACGGTCGCCGCGGAAGGTGAACACGTCGGTTTCCAGGTTGGCGCCGGGGGGCGTGACCATGCCATGGCGGTCGTCGTCGCCGAACAGGCGCCAGTGCATCTCGGGATGGTTCTTCGAGTGGCTCAGCAGCTCGTACACGTACTTGCCCATGCCGCGAATATGTTCCGTATTGAGGCAGCGTGCTACCAGTCCAATGTTGAGGCTCATGATTTTTCCTTTGATGGCGACAGCGCCTTGAGGCCAGTCTTGACCAGCACCTTCCACGCCGGGACGTGGGTGGGGTCGGTGCGCAGCGCGGTCCAGCCGGCGCGCCGCGCCTGGCCCAGGTTGCGCGCTTGCAGGTGGGCGCCGGCGAAGTCGCTCCAGCTTTTGGCAAGCATGCGCCGCACCGCTTGCGCGTCGCCGATGCGCCCGTCGGGCGAGGCCAGGCCCCAGCGCCCCAGCGCCTGGCCGATCACGCGCGCACGGTAATTTTCGGCGGGCGTGGCCTTGGTGATGCTGGCCGGGTGAATGCGGTACAGGGCGTAAGGCCGCGCCACGCGGTCAATCGGCGTCACACGCGAGGCGCGCAGCCACAGGTCGTAGTCTTCGCCGAGGCGCAAGGTGGTATCGAAGCCGTTCAATTCCGCCAGGAGCGTGCGCTGCATCAGCACCGTGGAGGTCCACACCACGCAGTCGAGCAGCAGCTGCGGATAAATCCAGCCGGTCGCGCCGGCCCAGCGCGCGCTATCCATCGCCTCGTCCTGCAGGCGCGCCAGGTAGTCGGGCGGCGGCTGCGGCACGTCGCTCGGCCACACCTTCCAGGCGGTGTAGCTCATGCGGCAATCGGGCAGCGCCGCGATCTGCGCCAGCTGGGCCGCCAGCTTACCGGTCAGCCAGATGTCGTCGGCGTCGATAAAGGCAATCCACTCGCCGCGCGCGGCGGCGATGCCGGCATTGCGCGCGGCGGCCACACCGGCGTTGGCCTGTTCGATGATGCGCACCGCCGGAAAACCCGTGCGCACCCGTGCCACCGAGCCGTCGCGCGAGCCGTCGTCAACCACGATGATCTCCAGCTCCACATCCTTTTGCGCCAGCACCGAGGCGATGGTCGCGCCGATGTAGCGCTGCGCGTTGTAGCAGGGGATGACGACCGACACCAGCGGCGTGGATGCGTGAGGCATGGCTATTTCCGCACAATCGCGTTAAAGAGGCGCAGCTGGCCCGCGGTGGTGCTGTCCCAGCTGAACTGCTCGGCGTAGCGGCGCGTGTCGTCATGCGCGGGGTAGTCGGCGCGCAGTGCCTGCACGGCATCGGCCACGCCCTGGCGGCTGCGCTCCCGCATCAGCACACCGGCTGCCGGCGCGGCCACCACTTCCGGTGTGCCCCACACGCGGCTGGCCACCACGGGTGTCCCGCAAGCCATCGATTCGAGCAGCACATTGGCCCAGCCTTCGCGGCTCGACGCCAGCACCAGCGCGTCGGCCGCGCCGTAGTAGCGCGGCAGTTCGGGCTGCGGCACTGCGCCCAGGAAGCGCACGCGCTCCTCCACCTTCAATTCGCGCGCCAGCGCCTGCAGGCGTGGCAGTTCGACGCCGCTGCCGGCGATGAGCAAGGTCACGCCGGGGAGCAGCGGCAGCGCACCGATGGCCAGGTCGTGGCCCTTCAGTTCAACCAGGTGGCCGACCGACAGCAGGGTAAAGCCATCGAGCCCGATTTCGCGGCGCAAGCCGGCGCGGTCGCCCTGATGGAAGCGCTGCAGGTCGACGCCGTTGCGCAGCGGCGTGATGGTGGCCGGGTCGGCCCCCAGCTGCACCAGCTCCGTCTTGAGCGCGTCGCACACGGTGATGACGGCGGCGGCGTTGGCGGCGGCCCACTGGATCATCTTGCGCGGTTTGGCGAAATTCGGAATCAGGCTGATGTCCGAGCCGCGCGCGGTGATCACCACCGGCTTGTTGAAATGCTTGCCCAGCTTGACCGCAGCCACGCCATCGGGATAAAAATAGTGGGCGTCGATCAGGTCGAAGTCGTAGCCTTCATCGAGCATGCGGCCCACCGTGGCTTTTGCCGCATTCGCCAGCAGCGCCGGCGCGAAGTTCATGCCGACCTTCGGGATCACAGGATAGCGCGGGTGCAGCACCGGCAGGCCGAAGCGCTCTTCACTGGCGGGAACGCGTGCAAAGTCGCCGTACTGGCCGAACCGCTTGTCCGTGAACGGAAACCAGGGCACCGGCGCGACCACGCGCGCCTCCACCTGGCCGCTGGCGACCAGGTGGCGCAGGCGCGTCTCGACGAAAATGGCGTTGTTCGGCCTGACCAGGTTTGGAAACAGGGTCGTGAAGGTCAGGATTTTCATTCGTCGCCGGCGCGCTTGAGCGAGCCATACACCGCCTTGTAGCGCGCCACGCTGGCGGTCCAGGTGCGTTCGCGCTCCACGAAGGCGCGGCCATTGGCGCGCAGCGCAGCCCAGCGCTCCGGCGCGCCCAGGAGGGCCAGCACCTTGTGCGCCAGCGCGGCCGGGTCGCCGGCGGCGAACAGGATGCCGGTCTGGCCGTCGTCGATCAGTTCGCGGTGGCCGCCCACGTCGGATGCGGCCAGCAAGCGGCCCTGGGCCATCGCTTCGAGCGGTTTGAGCGGCGTGACCAGGTCCGTCAGGCGCATCTTCAGGCGCGGATACACCAGCACGTCGACCAGGTTGTAATAGCGCTGCACCTGGTCGTGCGGCACACGGCCGGTGAACACCACCTGATCGGCCACACCCAGTTGCTTGGCCAGCGCCTTGAGCGCCGCGTCCTGCGGTCCACCGCCGACCAGCAGCACGCGGATGTCGGGGTTCGCCGCCAGCATGGCCGGCAGCGCGCGCAGCAGCACGTCCAGGCCTTCGTAGGCGTAGAACGAGCCGATGAAGCCGAGTACCGACTTGCCGTCGAGGTGCAGGCGCAAGGCCAGCGACTCGTCGCGCGCGCCGTCGACGCTGAAGTCGGCCACGTCGACTGCGTTCGGAATCACGGTGATTTTTTCGGCCGGGATGCCGCGCCCGACGATCTCGGCGCGCAAGCCTTCGCAGATGGTGGTGGCGGCGTCGACACGTTTGAGCGCGTAGGTTTCCAGCGCGCGCGTCATGCGGTAGCGCAGGCCCCATTCGCGGCTGGTGCCGTGATCGACGGCGGCGTCTTCCCAGAAGGCGCGGATTTCATACACCACCGGAATGCCGAGGCGGCGCCCCACGCGCAGGGCGGCGACGGCATTGAGCGCCGGCGAATGCGCGTGCAGCACGTCGGGCTTGACCTCGCGCGCGACGTTGAGCAGGCGGTCTTCCAGCACGTCGATGACGGCGACCTGGTTGAACACCGGCAGGCGCGATAGCGGGCCGCCCGCCGCAGCCGTGCGGAAGAAATCGAGGCCGTCGACGTGTTCGAAGGCGGCCTGGGTCATCCCCTGTTTGGGGCTGGTGACGTGAAAGGTGTCCCATCCCAGCGCGCGCTGTTCGTTCAGGATCGCGCGCGTGCGGAAGGTGTAGCCGCTGTGGAGCGGAATGGAGTGGTCCAGCACGTGCAGAATGCGCAACGGCTCGCCCGCCACCGTCATGCTCCCGCTCCCAGCAGCTCTTTGCGCAGGAAGGCTTCAAACATCAGCAGGGTCCAGATCGGAGCGCTGTAATCGCGCCGGCCAGACTCGTGCTGCTCGACCATCTCGGTCAGGTAATCGATGTTGAAGATGCCGGTATCCTTGAGCGTTTCGCCAAGCAGCGAATCGCGCACGCGCTGGCGCAGCGGGCCGCGGAACCACCCCGCCAGCGGCACCGCGAAGCCCATCTTCTTGCGGTACAAAATATCGTTGGGCAGGTACTGCTCCAGGCTTTTCTTGAAGATGTACTTGCCTTCGCTGCCGCGCAGCTTCATTTCCGGCGGCAGGCCCGAAATCCACTCCACCAGCTTATGGTCCAGCAGCGGCACGCGCACTTCGAGCGCATGCGCCATGCTGGCGCGGTCGACCTTGGTGAGAATGTCGCCCGGCAGGTAGGTTTTCATGTCGAGGTACTGGATCATCGACAGCGGATCGTCGGTTGGCGATTTGGCGGCGTGGCCCTGCATCACGTCGATTGCGCGGTAGCCCTGCAACTGTTTTTGGAAGGCTGGGGTGAACAACTGCGCGCGCATGGCGTCGGACATGATCGACACACCATGGAAGTAACCCTCGACCAGATCGCGCGAGAGCGCCTCGAAGGTGGTCTTGGCGCGGAACATGCGCGGCGCCCAGTCGGCCTTGGGATAGTATTTTCCGAGCGGGCCGAAAACCAGCTTGCGCAGGCCGGTCGGCAGGCGCGAACGCACGCTGTCCTCGGCCATGGCGTAGCGGTAGCGGCGGTAGCCGGCCAGGTTTTCGTCGCCGCCGTCGCCCGACAGCGCCACCGTCACGCGTTTGCGCGCCAATTGGCACACGCGGTAGGTCGGAATGGCGGAGCTGTCGGCATACGGCTCGTCGTACAGGTCGGCCAGGGTGTCGAGCAGCGCGTAGTCGTCGGTGTCGACCGTTTCGGTATGGTGGTGCGTCTTGTACTGGCGCGCCACCTGTTCCGCGTACTCCGACTCGTCGAATGCCTTGTCGTTGAACGCAATCGAGCAGGTGTTGACCGGGTCCTTCATCAGGCCGGCCATCATGGCCACGATGGCGCTCGAATCGACGCCACCCGACAAAAACGCGCCCAGCGGCACTTCGGCCTTGAGGCGGATCTTGACCGCTTCGCGCAGGCGCACCACCAACTCGCCCTCGGCGTCGCTCTGGGTCATGGCACCGTGCAGCTTGAACGGCACGTCCCAGAACTGGCGCGGCTGCGGGATCGGCTGGCCGATTTTCACGGTCAGGCAAAAACCGGGCGATAGCTTGAAAGCGCTGCTGTAGATGGTTTTCGGTTCCGGCACGTAGCCGTAGGCGAAATAGTCTTCCACGGCGCGCGGGTCGATCGCGCGCGGCAGGTCCGGGTGGGCACGCAGCGACTTGAGCTCGGAGCCGAAGATGAACATCCCGTCCGGCAGCACGGCGTAGTAAAACGGTTTGACGCCGAGGCGGTCGCGCGCCATGAACATGGTCTGCTTGACGCGGTCCCACACGGCGATGGCGAACATGCCGCGAAAGTGCTGCACGCAGTCCTCGCCCCAGGCCGACCAGGCGTGCACGATGGTTTCGGTGTCGCTCTTGGTGCGGAACACGTAGCCGAGCTTTTGCAGTTCCTCGGTCAGCTCGGGGTAATTGTAGATTTCGCCGTTGAAGACCACGCCGACATTGCCTTCGGCATTGAACATCGGCTGCTGGCCGCTCAGGATGTCGATCACCGACAGGCGCCGGTGGCCGAAGCCGACGCCCGGCTCGGTGTACACGTCGCCTTCATCCGGGCCGCGATGGTGCTGGGTTTCGTTCATGCGCTTGACCAGCGCCGGGTCGATCTCGCGCGCACCGCGCGTATCAAAAATGCCGACTATTCCACACATGATTTCGCACTCTTCCTGAATTGTTTTTTATGTTCGCACAAGGCGTCGTACAAAGATTCGTAAGCGGCCACCATGGCCGCCATGTTGTAGTGACGCTCGACCCGCGCGCGGCCGGCCGTGCCGTGTTCCAGCCGCAGTGCGGCGTCCATCACGTAGCGCTCCAGCGCATCGGCCATGGCAACCGGGTCGGACGGCGGCACCAGCGCGCCCGTCACGCCATCGGCAATCACTTCCGGCACCCCGCCGACGCGGGTGCCGACCACCGGCAGGCCGCTTGCCATCGCCTCCAGCGCCGAACCGGGCGTGCCTTCGGCAATCGACGACAGCGCAAACATATCGAAGCCGCGCAAAATGTCGGCAACGTCGGTGCGCGCGCCGGGCAGCCAGACCGCATCGGCCACGCCAGCCTGTGCGGCCTGGGCCTGCAGGGCCGCCAGCAGCGGGCCGCCGCCCACAATCGCCAGGCGCACCTGCGGCAGGCGCGCGTGCAGCAGCACAAAGGCGCGCAGGAGCGTCGCATGGTCCTTCACGTCCTGGATGCGGCCGACGGTGCCGATGACAATCGTCTCCGGTCCGAACTGGCGCACCGCGCCGCCTTGCGGGTTGAATTTGTCGGCGTCGATGCCGTTGGCCAGCAGGCGGCTCTTGTTCTCGGCCACGCCGATCACGGTGCGGTTCCAGGCCAGCATGTCGGCCGAATTGGCGTAGCAGCAGTCGTAGAACGGCAGCATCAGGCGGCGCAGCATGTTGTGCTTGCGGTTGCGCCCTTGCGGGTCGCCGGCGTCGCGTCCGTGCAGGCCGTTGATGCGCACCGGGACCCCGGCCAGCATGGCGGCCGGCGCGTATTCGACCGCCGACAGATTGTAAGTGTGCAGGATGGTCGGGCGCAGGCGGCGCAGCAGCTTCCACAGCGCCGCGTGGGTACCGGGCGACAAGCCGGGCTGCTTGTTCAGGGCGAACAGCTCCACGCCGGGCTTGGTGATCTTGTCGGCGAACGCGGTGTAGTCGGTCAGGCACACCACCGCATGGCGGTAGTGCGCGGCCGGCATGCGGTTGATGCGCTCGACGAGCAAGGTCTCCAGGCCGCCGAAATCGAGCCGGTAGATCAGGTGGACGACGAGGGGGATATCGGTCATCTGGCCCTCGTGTTGGCGGCCAGCGCGGCCTCGATGGCGGCCAGGTCGCCTTTGAGGAAGGCGCGCATCGCTACCCGCGCCGGCTCCGGATTCTCGTCGTACGGCGCGAAAATCATCACGGCGGCGCCGTCGTCGCTGGCATGCAGCAGCTTCTGGCGGATCTGCAGCAGCTTGCCGACGTAGTCGCTGCTGGTGGTGCTGCCGTCGATCCAGTACCAGTGCCACACCAGCATCTTGCCCTTCGGGCCGGACATGCTGCTCTCGCGCAGGCGCAGGCCGCGCTCGCCGATCGCTTCGTCGCGCACGACGGTGGTGATGGTGCGCCAGACGGGATCTTCAACCGGCGACAGGCGGTTGGTGGTGGTAATGAGCTTGGTGCCTTTGGGCGGCTTGCGGTAGTACAGCAGCTTGACGCCGACACCGACGCCATCCTGCGCATGGAACTGCTGCAGTTCGGCGCTCGCTGTCGGGAAGGCCGGAGTCCAGTCGACAAAGGCGGGGCCGCGCGGCGCACGGGTAGCCACTTCGGTCAGCACCACGGGCGCCGGCGCCGGCTCGGTCTTTTCCAGGTAGTGGTTATAGGCGGGCCAGATGCCGACGCAGGCGATGACCGCCAGCGCGGCCGGCAGCAGCTTGTTCAGCGGCGCCGGCGGCGCGTCCGGCACGGCCGGCGCTGCGGCCGCATCGGCGGCGGGCGCGGTATCTTCGCGCCAGATGGCGCCGATCCAGAACAGCAGGAACATCACGAAGCCGAAGAACACCCAGCCGTAAATCAGATGATCGAAGCCGACCGCCAGGGTCATGCCGCTCAGGTGACCGATCATCACGATCAGATAGGCGCGCGCGCCGTTGGCGAAGATCGGCACGATGATCGAGGCGACGATGAACAGCGCGCGGCGCCAGGTGGTGCGGTAGGTCAGGTAGGCGTACAGGCAGCCGAGCGTCACCGAGGAAATCAGGTAGCGCACGCCGCTGCACGCCTCCACCACCGACCAGTTGCCGGTCGGGATACTGAAGTTGTTCCCTTCGCGGAAAACTGGAATGCCGGTGGCGATCAGGGCGTCGACCGTGAAGTTGGCGGTCATGCCGATCAGCGGTTCGATGAACACATCGCCGAAGGGTACCGCGAACAGCATGAACGCCAGCGGAAAGGCCAGGCTGCGCGCGATCGGCATACCGAGGATCGCCAGCGCGCTCAAAGGCAGCATGGCCACAAAGGCGTAGTGGCGCACGATCTGCACTTCGCCCATTTCGCCGAGCAGCCAGGCGGCGCCGCAGCCGGCCAGCAGGACAAGCGCGGGCCACCATGGCTGCACCGGCATGGCGCGCAGCGCATCGCGCCGGCCCCAGATCAGCCAGAGGCTGATCGGCAGGATCACATAGCCGTGCGCAAAGGTGCCGGAACTGTCCCAGATGTTGACGATCGACGCCGCCGTCTCGAAGTAGGCGAGGAAGGGAAACAGCAGCACGGCGCCGATCAGGAGCGACTGCAGCAAATAAGACTGGGCCGGGCGCGCCGGGTTGAGGGTAATGCCTTGTTCCACTATGCGCTTTCGACGGACATCTGTTCTAACAGGGAGACAACCGGCGCCAGGTTGCTGGACCAGCCATACTGGGTTTCGACGGCGTGGCGCGCTGCGCGGCCCATGTCGGCGCGTGGCGCATCCAGCGCCTGGCCGATGGCGGCAACGAACTGCGGCGCGTCCGCGGCAAGCAGCAGGTCGCGTCCCGGCTCGGCGGCGATGCCTTCGAGCGCCTGGGGCGACACCACCACCGTTTTGGCCATCGAGAGAGCTTCGAGCACCTTGTTCTGGATGCCGCGCGCGATGCGCAGCGGCGCCACGCACAGGGCCGCATGCGCGACGTACGGGCGCACATCGGGCACGGTGCCGGTGACGGTGACGCCGGGCAGCGCGGCCAGTTGCAGCACGTCGGGGGAAGGACGCGCGCCGACGATGACGAATTGCGCCGCCGGATGGCGCGCCAGCACGGCCGGGAAAATCTCGCGCGCGAACCAGGTCACCGCGTCCACGTTCGGCCAGTAATCCATGGCGCCGCAAAACACCAGCGCCTGCTGGCCGGCGATGAAGGGATTCGGGTAGTCGGCGTGCGGCGTGAAGTAGTCGGTATCGACGCCGTTATTGAAAAAGCCGGTGCGCTCGGCGCTTTCGGGCGCCAGCTGGCGAAACAGCGCCGCCTCCGGCGCCGAGACGAACAGCGCGGCCGCGCTGTCAAGCGCCACCTTGCGCTCGTAGCGCAGCAGCTGGCGCGCTTCGTGCGCGTACAGCATGCTCATGGGCCAGGATTTCTGCGCGGCGTACTGGCGCCATTTGTCCGAATCGACGTCGCAAAAGTCGACCACGCGGCGCGCCTGCGGATACGGCTCGGCATACTGCGCCATGGGCGAGGAAAACACCAGGATGCGATCGATCTTGTTGGCCGCCATGGTGCTGGCGACCCAGTCGCGCAAACCCTTGTCGCGGTAGTAGTCGAGCGAGAGCGAGCGGTTGGCCAGCAGCGCGCCCAGGCTGCGCACGCGCGCCATGGTCGGATCCAGGCGGGCGAAGTGGCTCGACGCGCACAGGGCCTGCACGCGCGGCAGGTGCTGCCAGTCGTCGGCGTCGTCGACAAACGTCGCCAGGTGCACCTTGTAGTGGCGCGCCAGGTGCTTGAGCAGATGATACGAGCGGATCTTGTCGCCCTTGTTGGGCGGGTAGGGAATCCGGTGGATCAGCAGCAGCAGGTCGTCCACGCTCAGCCCAGGCTCTTGACGATGTGCGGGCCCAGGACATTGGCCAGCGCCAGCGGCATCTTTTTCCACAGCTTGATGAACAGCTGGTACTTGGGATTGAGCGGGTTGTTGTCGGGCAGTTCGGTCGACTCGTACAGGCGGTATTCGTAGGCCAGCGGCGTGGGCGAAAAGCCCCAGTTCTTCTTGAAGTCAAAGGCGCCGGTACCGAGTTTGCTGCGGCCGAAGTCGAAGATGCGCGCGCCGCGCGCGGCGGCGGCCTGCATCAGGTTCCAGTACATGAAGTCGTTGCCGGCGAATTCGCGCGCGGCCGGCATGCCGCCGCCGTAGTAGGGCAGCACTTCGTCGCGGAAGTAAAAGCTCAGCACCCCGGCCACGATCGCGCCATCCTTGACGATGATGCGGATTTCGCATTCCTCGCCGAAGACTTCCTTGATCACCGCGAAGTACTTTTTCGGGAACACCGGCGTGCCGAGACGGTGCACGCTGGTGGCGTAGGCGATGAAGAAGCGGTCCACGCCCTGGTCGATCTCGGCGGTGAGGCCGCACTTGATCCCCTTGCGTACCATGGCGCGCTGCTTGCGCGGGATGGCGTTCATGTTCTCGTCGTCGTCGGCGGTAATCGCCTTGCGGAAGGTGACGTACAGTTCCTTCTGGTGCCAGGCCGGGTCGCCCGCGTGCGCCGGCAGCAGGTTGCGGTATTCCAGATGGCCGACCTTGAGCGAAGCGGCCAGCTTGTCGGCGGCGGCGTCGAGCAGCGGACGGGCTGCATCCGACGTGGCGGCCACGCCGCCCAGCACGCAGAACGGCAGGGAGCCGAGAGAATGGCCGAACAGGCGGCTCTTGATCTCGGCCAGCGGCAGCACGCCGACGATCTGGCCATCCTGTTCCACGTAGTAGAACCAGGTCTTGTGGCCGTACACGCGGTCGATGATGGTTTGCCAGCCGGCGCGGTGGAAAAACGTCGCTTCCGGACAGGCGGCCACGAATGCATCCCAGCGCGCCATGTCGCGCGCGTCGCCGGCGCGCAACAGATGCACGGTGGCGCCAGCGCCGCTGCTGGTGGTCGGGCGGTCCTGCACAGCGTCGGTAATCGAACTCATTTAGTCCCTAAGAATATGCGGTCCATGCGGTCCCAGGCAAAATCGCGCGTGAGCAGCTTGATGCGCCCTTCCATGCGTTGCAGGTTGACGTAATGGCGGAAACGGGTTTTCAGGCTGGCGCCTTCGGGACGCGGCTGGCCGGGATCGAGCTCCCACGGGTGGAAGTAAAAGATCGCCGGCTGGCCGTCGTCGCTGTTCACGCGCCGCATCATCCAGCGCGACAGGCTGTAAGGCAGCAGGCGAAAGTAACCGCCCCCGCCGGCCGGCAGCTTGCGCTGGCCCAGCATGGCGGTGGTGATTGGGACCTCCAACAAGCCATCGGGCCCGTTCGGGTAAAACGCGAAGCGCGGCGCGTCCGGCATGCCGTAGTGGTCGTGCTGGATCGGATAGATGCTGGAGCTGTAGCGGTAGCCGGCGTCGTGCAGCACGTCGAGCGCCCACAGGTTGGCGGTGCCGATCGAAAAACTCGGCGCGCGGTAGCCGAGCACTGCTTGGGCCCCAATGTCTTCCAGCAGGGCCTTGCTGCGCCCGACGTCGTCGGCGAATTCGGCGCGGGTCTGGTCGGAGGCGCGCAGGTGGCCGTAGCCGTGGCTGGCCAGTTCGTGGCCGCCGGCGACGATGCGGCGCACCATGTCGGGATAGCGTTCGGCGATCCAGCCCAGCGTGAAAAAGGTGGCATGCACGCCGCCGTCGGCCAGGATCGCCAGGATGCGTTCGATGTTCGCTTCAACCCGGCATTCGCGCGCTGGCCAGGACTCGCGCGCGATGATGGGCGCGAACGCCGACACCTGGAAGTAATCCTCGACGTCGATCGTCATCGCATTGCGGATCGGTTGGCCGAGCGCGCGCGGCATGGCGGCTGGATGCAGGCGGTCGTTCATTCGTGGTGGTCCGTGGTGTGGTGATCCGGCGCGTGGTGGGAGAGCGCCGGCAGGGTGCTGACGACTTTTTTGAGGATCGACAGCACCGATGCCATCGACTTTTCCATCTTGAGAATGCGCTCGTCGAGGTAGCCCGGGTTATCCAGCGTGCCGATCGAGGCCACGCCGCGCAGGGCGGCGGCAGCCTGCTCGCGCAGCGCTTCGGGCGGCAGTTCGTATTCCTGGCGGATGTCGCGCACCACTTCATTCACATCGGCTTCGGTGAAGGAGTGCATCTCTTCCAGGTAGCCCATCAGCAGCAGGCGGTCGCACAGGGCGTTGGTCTTCCTCGGAATGCCGCCGCTGTAGTCGTAGATGGCCGCGTGCGCACCGGGGGAGAACGAGGGATCATCCGTCCAGCCGACCGTATGCAGGCGGTGTTCGACGTAGGCCTGGGTTTCCGGGCCATCCATGGGGCCGAGGTGATAGCTGGCCGTGATGCGCTGGCGCAGCTGCTGCATGCCGGCGCTGTGCAGGATGGTGCGGAACTCCGGCTGGCCCAGCAAAAAGGTTTGCAGCAAGGACTTGTCGTCGGTCTGGAAGTTCGACAGCATGCGCAGTTCCTCGACCGCGCGCGGGGTCAGGTTCTGCGCTTCGTCGACCACCAGCAAGGCGCGCTTGCCTTCCTGGTCGCAGGCGAGCAGGAACTGTTCGAGGCGCTCGAGCAGCGCGGTCTTGCTGGCGTTTTCGTACGGCAGCCCAAAAGCGGCGACTACCGTGCGCAGGGTGTCGTCGGCATCGAGATGGGTGTTGACGATGTGGGCGGCGACGATCTGCTCGGACGGCATTTGCTTGAACAGGTTGCGCACCAGCGTGGTCTTGCCGGCACCGACTTCACCGGTGATGACGATAAAACCTTCGCCATGCGACAGGCCGTACTCGAGGTACGCCATGGCGCGCTTGTGGCCTTTGCTGGCAAAGAAAAAATGGGGGTCCGGCCGCAGCCGGAAGGGCTTGTCGCTCAGCCCATAATAAGTTTCATACATCGCTGACTCGATTCCGCTAGAACTGTAAGGACAGAGACGCCGACAAGGCGTTCTCGCGGTACGACGCGACCTGGTCGGTCGTGGTACCGGACACGCGGCGCGCCTCGAAGGCGCCCCGCACTTTGGGCGCAAACTGGCGCGTCACGGCCAGTCGCAAGGCTGCATTCTTACTCGACAAGCCGGTGGCATGCGACTGCGTGCGCGAGGTGGTCCACGAAGCGTTGATCCCGCTGCGCGAGGTCAGGCGCATGTTCCACAGTGCGCTGCCGCCGCGCTGGGTGGTGTCGTCGTTGATGCGCGCGCTGGCCGGACCGGTGAGCAGGCTGTCGGTCTGGATCAGCGACAGCCCTTCGCGCCGGTTATCGAACGCGCTCAGGATCAGCGTGGTGCGCGCCGTGTTGAGCGCGACCGAGGCCTGGAACTGCTTCTGCAGGATGTAGCGGTTGCTGAAGTAGTTGATGCTGTCGGCCAGCGCGACCGGCAAGCCGGTGGCGCGGATGTAAGCGTCCACCGCCTGCGCGCGCGCCACCGGGTCGGGAATCTGCGCGGTGAACAGGCGGTCCAGCATCGAGGCGGTGTCGATGGTAGCTGGCAGCAGCAACTGCGAACGGGTGGTGGTCACCGAATCGCTGTAGTTGATGCTCCAGACCGAGCGGCGGCTGCGGTGCAGCGCCTGCAGGTTGTAAGTATTGCCGTAATAGCGTTTGCCGGCGCCGGCCACGAGGCTGGTGCGCGAGGTCGGCGTCCATTCGATGCCGCCCTGCCAGAAGCGGCCCTTGGTCGGCTCGCCGCCGGCCTGGTAATCGTATTCGTCGTAGCCGGCGCTGGCGGTGAGGTTGAACTCCTGGCCGAGGCGGTAGCGCCCATTCGCGCTGACCATCTTGACGTTCGACTTGGGCGCAATGCTGTCGTCCACGCGCTGCTGGCTGTACTGCACGCCCCAGCCGACGCGGCGGAAGGTGCGCCCGCTGTTCAGGTTCATCATCAGCACGTCGCTGGTGCTGTCGCCAAAGCCGATGCGCCCGGCGTCGACCGAATCGTGGGTGTAGCGCACCGCCGCCGTGGCCGTACTGCCGAAGCGGTGCAGCATGTAAGGGCTGATGCGCCAGGTCTTGACGTTGGCGCGGTTGGCCGTGGCGTAGCCGTTGCTGTTGACCTGCGGGCCGAAGGCCGATACGGCTTGCTGGCCGATGGCGCCGTCGGCGTCGACAAACAGCAGGTCGTCGATGACGGTGGCCCTGGCCGCCGTGCGCAATTGCGACTGGGCGTGGCGCACGCCTTCCACATCGTCGTCGTCGAAGGCGTAGTAGTGCAGCTGGTAGTTGGCCGACAGTTTCAGGCGCGGGCCTTTGCCCAGCAAGGTGAAACCGGGCGTGAGCTCGGTCACGAAGCGGCTTTTGGCCTGGTCCGCGCGGGTCAGCGCCACGTTGTCGGTGACCGTCTCGCGCAGGTCGAGCGTGGGCGTGAACTTCCAGGCGGCGCGCCCTGACGGCGCGGCCAGCAGGGCCGCCAGCGCCACGGGAACGACCGCGGCGCGGCGCCGTCCGGACCCACGCTTAGCCATAGTGGTAGTCATACGTCTCGGTACCGGGGAATTCGCGCGTCTTGTTGTAGATCAGATTCACATTGCTGCAGCCTTCCAGCTGGCGCAGCGATTCCTTGACCGCGTGCTGGGTCGTGCCCTCGGCTTCGACCACCAGCGCGATCTGGCCCATGTGGCTGGCCAGTACATGTGCTTCGCTGGTGAGCAGCAGCGGCGGCGAATCGAAAATGACGATACGGTCGGGGTAGCGGTTGGCGATTTCGTAGACGAAGGTGCTCATGGCCTGGCTGGCCAGCAGTTCGGTGGCGCGCGGGTTGTTGCTGCCCGCCGGCAGGATGCTCAGGGTGTTGACGTTCGTGCGCAGCATGACGTCCGACATATCGAGCTTATCGTCGAGCAGAAGGTCCATCAGGCCGCGGTGGGCCGGCAAGCCGAGCGTGCGCAGCACCGAGGGACGGGCCACGTCGGCGTCGATCAGCAGCACCGTGTGGTCCAGTTCCATGGCGATGCTCATGGCCAGGTTGATCGAGCAGAAGGTCTTGCCTTCACCCGGCAGGGAACTGGTGACCATGATCAGGTTGCCCGGTTTTTCGCCGGGCGCGCGCGCCGCGAAAGCGCGCTTGAGCAAGGGCCGCTTGATGATGCGGAAGTCCTCTACCAAAGTGGTGCGCCCGCCGGCGGCCGTCACCAGGCCGATGCCATGCATGCGTTCCAGATCGAGTTCGACGTGGTTGGCGGTGCGGCGCGGCGCGTGCAGCGGCGCGGCTGCCGGCGCAGTCGCAGTCGCAGTTACAGCTTCCGCCACGGCGGCCGGCGGCGCTGGCGGCAGGCTGTCGGCATGGCGCGCGGTGCCGGCCAACGCACCCTGCGCCTCGCCCTTCTTGTTGTCGATGCGGCTGGCCGCTTTTTCGATAATGCTCACGCTGTTCTCTCCAGTGAAGGCCGCATCAGAGCAGCGGTCGTACAAACAGGGCAGCCATCACGCCGCCGTAGGCGCCGAACAGGACGACCACCGCCGCGCCGAAGGCGTACAGGCGCTTGGTGCGCATGACCTTCTGTTCGTTGGTCCAGTTCATGCTGATGCTGCCCAGGATAGGAATGCCGGTGACGTCGCGCAGGGTGCCCTGGCTCATGAAGGTCGGGCGCAATTGGCTCATCAGGAGGGCCACGCCCAGGCCGGCCAGCAGCGCGGCGGCGAACACGAACGAGAACAGGCGGTGGCGGTTCGGTCCCGACGGGGTCGACGGCACGGTCGGCGGGTCGATCACGCGGAAGGTCAGCATGTCGGTGGCCGAACTCAAGTCGCCCGACAGCTTGGCCGCTTCGCGCCGTCCGACCAGCTTTTCGTAGTTCTCCTTGTTGATCAGGTAATCGCGGTTGAGCTGCGCCAGCTGGGCCTCGACTTCGGGCGCGTTGGTGCTCTGCGAGCGCAGGCGCGCCGCGCGCGATCCGTATTCGGCCACGCGGGCCTTGAGCGAGGCGACCCGCGCTTCTTCCACCGACAGGGCCACGTTCATTTGCTGCAGCATGGGGCTGTAGTTGGCGCCGGGATCGTTGTTGCGCTTGTTGCGCTTGGCTTCTTCGAGCTTGCGCGCTTCCAGCTGGGCGATCAGGCGGCGCGCCGACACGATGTCCGGATGGGCATCGGTGTACTGCATGCGCAGGCTGTCCAGGTTCTTGTTGAGGGCGGCGATGCGGGCGTCGAGTTCGGGGTTGGCGACGCTTGATGCTTCGGGAGCGGTCAGCGGTGCCGGTTCCTCGCCGGCGATCTGGCGCTTGATGGCGTTGCGCGCCTGCTCGGCTTCGGTCAGTTCCAGGCGCGCCTGGTTGAGCAAGTCTTCGATCTGGGTCATGTTGGCGGTGAAGTCGGCGCCGCCGCCGCGCGGCAGCATGCCCAGGTGCTTGATCTTGAATTCCTTGAGCGCGTTTTCGGCCTGGACCAGTTTTTCTTCGTAATTCTTGATCTGGTCGTCGATGAACTGCACGGCTTTTTCGGAATCCTGCTTCTTGCCGCCGAAACTGCCTTCCACGAAAATCGTCAGCAGCGACTGCACGATATCCTTGCCCAGCTTGGGATTGGAATTCTTGTACGAGATCGTGTAGATGTCGTCGCGCTCGGTGCCGCCGATGCTGATCTGCGCCATCAGGTCGTCGACCAGCTTTTCGTTTTCCTTGGGGGTGGAAGCCTTGATGTCGAGGTCGACCATGCGCATGACGCGCTCGACGTTGGGACGGCTGATCAGGGTGCGGCGCATGAAGGCCACCTGCTGGTCCACGTTCGGCACGCTGGTCATGCCCGCCAGCAGCGGCTGCAGGATGCTCTGGGTGTCGACGTACACGCGCGCCGACGCCTGGTATTCGTTGGGGAGACGGTACACGACTGCCCAGCCGACCAGGGCTACGATCCAGGAAATGACGACCGCATACCAGCGGTATTTCCAGATCGCTTTCAGGAAGTTCGTCAGTAGGGCCTGCAGTTCTGCCATCTCGTCAATCTCGCCATGAAGGGCGGCCCGCAAGGGTGGCCCAGGCCGGCAGCTCTGCACACGGACGCGGCGCGCCCGGTGCCGCAAAGCGCCAGCCAATGTGTTGTCGGATGCACAAAAAGCAATTCGTTGCGGCAGCTCAGGGAGCTTACCAATGAATTGCTCCAAGGCATTGATTAATAATCATATGATACAGGAAATCCGATGCTTGCTGATAGTAAATTCGCTAACGAAAGTATACATTCAACAATTGTTTACGGCACCACTCGTGTATTCCATGACAAGTCGACTAACCCTGTTGCCCCTCGCAAAGAGTTTCGCACATCGCCCCGTAAAAAAGGAGGAAAAACGTGCCCGCAAAGCTGAAATTACAACAGTGGCGAAGTCACCATGGTTGAGTGCTTTGCGTGAATGAAACTAGTTGTTGCGTGCTCGCCAATCGGGTACTGTCGGCGCATGGCTACTTCCCCCCTTTTGCACTTCTGCAAGACCCTGGCGGCGGCGACCGTCTGGTCCCTGCTGCTGAATGTTCCAGCCGGGGCCGCCAGCTTCGGCCAAGTGATCCAGTCGGTCAAGCCCTCCGTGGTCGGCATCGGCACTTACCAGCCCACGCGCAGTCCGGCGATCGTGTTCGTGGCCACCGGTTTCGTCACCGGCGACGGCCTGAGCGTGGTCACCAATGCGCACGGCATTCCCGACACGCTCGACAGCGAGCGCAATGAAACGCTCGGCATCGTCATCGCGCGCGGCGACAAGGTCGATTTCCGGCCGGCCAAGCTGGCCGCGCTCGACCGCCTGCACGACCTGGCCCATTTGCGCCTGGCGGGAGCGCCCATGCCGGCCCTGCGCCTGGGCGACGGCACGGGGATCGAGGAAGGCCAGGCGCTGGCGTTTACCGGTTTTCCGCTCGGCATGGTCCTCGGTCTGCATCCTGTGACCCACCGCGCCATGCTGTCGGCCATCACCCCGCTGGTAATGCCCTCGGTCAGTTCGCGCAAGCTCGATGCGCGGGCGATCGCGCAACTGGCGCGCGCTCCCTCCCCCATCTACCAGCTCGACGGCACGGCCTATCCCGGCAACAGTGGCAGCCCGGTCTACGATCCCGAGACTGGCCATGTGCTGGCGGTGCTCAATATGGTGTTCGTCAAGGGCTTGAAGGAAAACGCGATCACCAACCCGAGCGGGATCAGCTATGCGATCCCGGTCAGCCATGTACGCGCCCTGTTACAACAAACAACACCGCCAGGACAAAAATAGCGGCTGTCCTTTCGCTTGAAAAACTTCATGCTAAAATAGAAACTGTTGTAATTAAAATTGCATTACAGTACTTCAATACCGGCGCCGTCCGCATAAAGGAAAATCAGGTGAACACGTTCAAATCGCAAACGATGAAATGGCTCGGCGGCAGCGCACTGGCTTTGTCCGCCCTGTTGCTGGGCGGCTGCGCTTCCCCGGTCTCGACCGTGGTACCCGATCCGATGCCGGCCACCGCCCATGAATACCTGATCGGCCCCGGCGACAGCGTCAACATCGTGGTGTGGCGTAATCCGGAAGTATCGACCTCGGTGCCGGTGCGTCCGGACGGCAAGATCACCACCCCGCTGGTGGAAGACTTGCAGGCCAGCGGCAAAACCTCGACCACCCTGGCGCGCGATATCGAAAAAGCGCTGGAAAAGTATATCCAGCAACCGGTGGTGACGGTGATCGTGACCAGTTTCGTCGGCAATTACAGCGAGCAGATCCGCGTGATCGGCCAGGCGGCCCGTCCGCAAGCACTTGCTTACCGGCGCGACATGTCGCTGATGGATGTGCTGATCGCGGTCGGCGGCGTTACGGAGTTTGCCTCGGGCAACAAAGCCATCGTCATCCGCAAGGTCGACGGCAAGTCGGAAAAGCTGGCCGTGCGCTTGAACGACCTGATCAAGCAGGGCGATATTTCGGCGAATATCTACATGCGGCCGGGCGACGTGCTGGTGATTCCGGAAATCTTCTTTTAAACGCGCTTCCACGCCCTTCTTCCAAAGCTGGTCGACAACGGACCCAAGTCGTGGAATACTTGCGCAAAAGACAGGATGTCGGGTTTTTTTACAGGCTGGGCCGCTTAATTGCCGGACCACTAGCACACCCCGCCGCCAAGCCTTTGATCTAGATCAGATTTTTATGGCGCTATGCGTCATTGGTACGAAAATTGCATAGATTGCTCCGTATCGTGCACGCCTGACTGGGCATCGCCTGACGATGCCTTTCAATTCGAGGGAACTGACGTGACTATCAATCAGCAACAGGACCGCCCCAGCGGCGAACCAGCCCAGCCGCAAGCGGGCTTGTCAGCGTCGGGCAACGCGCGGCGCCGCTTCACGCGTACCGGCGTGGGCGTGTCCGGGGTCCTGATGACCTTGGCCAGCCAGCCCGGCATGGCCGCCACCACGTGCGCTTCCCCGTCCGGCTCGCTCTCGAACGGCCTGCAATCGAGCCACCGGCCCGACAATCCCCTGACCTGCGGCGGCAATTCGCCTGGTTTTTACGCCAACAATCCGGCGGGCTGGCCATCGACGCCGACCTCCACGCGCCACTTCAAGGATATCTTCCCGGTCAATCCCGGCCAGGCGGCGCTGGGCGAACTGGCCCTGGTCGACGTGCTCAAGACCAATGGCAAGAGAAACGGCGGCAACAGCGGCAAGGGTCCCTTCAAGAGCGAAGACCTCGATCCGCACAATGTGGCCAGCCATGTGGTCGCCGCCTACCTGAACATCCAGACCAAGCGCTCGACCGTGCTGACCGAAACGCAGTTGCGCAACATCTGGCGCGAATACCAGGCCACCGGTGGCGGCAAGCTGGGCTATTACGCACCGACGGCCGGCATCAAATGGTATGGCGACGACATCGTCGCTTACCTGAAAACCACCTTCCATCAGTAGCCTGCACGGCGATGGCGCCTTGCGCGCCCGCCTTTCCGACCTCATGCCGCACGCTCTTTCCTGGCACGTCCTTCCCGGCCAATCCCTGCGGTACCACAGCTGGGACCAGGAAGCGGTCCTGTTTAACGACCTCAGCGGCGACACCCACCTGCTCGACGCCGACGCGCTGGCAGTGCTGCTGGCCGTGAAGGGCGGTGCGGCCGACCTGGGCGCCCTGCGCCTGGCCCTCGATGCCGGAGATGAGGCCGAACCCGAGCTCCTGGCATTGCTCGAGCAGCTGGCGGGCATTTCCCTGATCGCCGCGCATCCATGACGACCCTGAGCGCGCTCAGCCGCGCCGAACTGGGCCGCCGCCTGCGCGACGGCAGCATCGACCTGCAGACCGGCGCCTTCGTGACCCGCGTGCACAGCCCGTTTGCCAGCGTGGCCGATGGCTTGCACCTGCTGTACGGCGACTATCCCCTGCTGGAAAACAATGGCTTTGCCGATTTCCACGTCGACGTCGCGCCGCCGCCAACGCTGCGGCGCTGGTACAAGCCGCTGGCGCGCTTCGTCTACGACGGCATGGTGCCCTTCCTGCCGCTGCCGGCCGCGCAAGCGTTTCCCATGTTCGAGTGGGGCATGAACTGGTGCGTGTCGAGCCGCGCCCATGGCTACCTGATCTTGCACGCGGCCGTGGTCGAAAAGCATGGACGCGCCGCCATCCTGCCGGCCCCGCCCGGCTCGGGCAAGAGCACCCTGTGCGCCGCCCTGGTCAGCCGCGGCTGGCGCCTGCTGTCGGACGAACTGGCGCTGGTGCGGCCCGAAGATGGCTTGCTGGCACCGCTGCCGCGCCCGATCAGCCTGAAAAACGCCTCGATCGAGGTGATGCGGCGCTACCAGCCGGACGCCGTCATCAGCCGCCCCGTGCCCGACACCACCAAGGGCACGGTGGCGCACCTGAAGGCGCCGGCCGACAGCATCGCGCGCGCCGCCGAACTGGCGCGCCCGGGCTGGATCGTGTTTCCGAAATATGCGGCGGGCGCGGCCACCACGCTGCTGGACGTACCAAACGCGCGTTCCTTCATGCGCGTGGCCGAAAACGGCTTTAACTACAGCGTGCTGGGTGCGCGCGGCTTCGCCACCCTGGGCGCCCTGGTGGAGCAGTCGCGCTGCATCGATTTCACCTACAGTGCGCTGGACGAGGCGGTGGCCGTGTTCGAGCAGCTCGCGGGCACGCCGTGATGCCATCCGAACGGCCACCCAGCGAAGTTCCCCGGAGCGCCGTCCCGCTGCTGCTGCAACTGCTGCGCCAGCCCGCGCGCGGCGCCGCCCTGACGCTGGCCGAATGGGATTTGCTGCTGCGCCAGGCCGCCAGCGCGCGCCTGGAAGCGAGCCTGCACGGCTTGCTGGACGAGCACGGCGTGGCCGGCGCGATTCCCGCCCAGGCCAGGCGCCACCTCGACTGGGCCGGGGTGCATGCCGAACGCCACGCGAACGCGGTGCGCTTCGAAGTGGCGCAGATCGGCGCGGCGCTGGCCGCCACCGGCGTGCCGCTGATCCTGCTCAAGGGTGGCGCCTACGCCATGGCGCGCCTGCCGGCGGCGCGCGGACGACTGTTTTCCGACATCGACATCCTGGTGCCGAAGGACCAGCTGGCCCAGGTGGAAGCGGCGCTGATGCTGCACGGCTGGACCACGGTGGCGCAGGACGCCTACGACCAGCGCTATTACCGCACCTGGATGCACGAATTGCCGCCGATGAAGCATGCGCGGCGCGCCAGCGTAATCGATGTGCACCACGCGATCCTGCCGGAAACGGCGCGCCTGCGGCCCGACCCGGCCAGGCTGCGCGCCGCCGCCGTGGCCCTGGCGCCGCAAGGAAAAGCCGCCCCCGGCCAGGCGCACGTGCATGTACTGGCCCCGGCCGACATGGTGCTGCACAGCGCCGTGCACCTGTTCTACGACGGCGAATTCGACCACGGCCTGCGCGACCTGCTCGACCTGCACCGCCTGCTGACCAGCCTGGGCGCCACGCCCGGCTTCTGGGAAGCGCTGCCGGCGCGCGCCGCCGAACTGGAACTGGGCCGCCCGCTGTTCTATGCCCTGCGCTACTGCGCGCGCATGCTGCACACGCCGGTCCCGGCATCGGCCCTGGCCGCCGCGCGGCCGGCGGGACCGGGCGCGCCGCTGCTGGCCCTGATGGACAGCCTGTTCCTGCGCGCCCTGCTGCCGAACCACCCCAGCTGCGCCGACCGCTGGAGCGCCGGCGCGCGCTTTTTGCTGTATATCCGCGGAAACTGGCTGCGCATGCCGCCGATATTATTAACAAGACATCTGTTTCACAAAGCTTTTATTTCTCCTAGTAAAGATTAATGCGAACGCGACATGTCGGTTTTCCTTACACCCCCTCATGCTTTACCCATAAATTACTAGCTAACTCTTTGATTTAAAACAAACGTTTACTTCTGGCACGAGTCCTGCTTACATAGAGGCACGTAGGATCAACAAACATAATCCGGGAGAACCACATATGAAACTGACAAAATACCTCGCTGCAGCCGCCGTCTCCGCAGCGTTCGTCGCCGCCCCAGCATCGGCAGCGACCATGGGTATGGCCGACTTGGCCATCACCGGCCTGATCATCCTGAACGCGAACAACGCGCCAGTGACCAACGGCATCGTGATCCAGAACGAAAACCGCACCGGCACCGCAAACTCGAACTTCAACAATGCGCAAGGTACCGGCGCCGGCTTGGGCAACATTTTCAGCACCACCATCGGTGGCACGGTCGACGTCAAGAACCGTTGCGCGGGTCCTTCCTGCGCTGCTATGCCAGCAGGTAACTACCCGGGCGGCATGGAAAACAACTTCACGGCCCACATTCCTGCACCGAACGGCAACTACGCCATGGGTGACATGTACATCGCCGGCACCGCGCTGGGCGTGACGGGCGCCAACGGCCTGACCCGTGCCGATTCGTCCGTGATGTCGCCAGGTAACGCCGGCAGCGCGAACGCGACCATCGCCAACTCGGCGACCGCGGTGACCACCTTCACGGCCGGCAATACACTGCAAGCGAAATTCGCGCTCGGCTACAACGCCTATCTGGCCGCGTTCGTCAATGCGATCAATGGCGTGAGCGGTTCCTCGCTGGGCACGATCAGCTGGACGCTGTCGCTGCAGGAAGTGATCGGCAATGTATCGACCACGATCATGAATTGGAGCCCGGCCGAGATCAACGACGGCGTGACCTCGAGCGACATTTCGCAAAACTCGATCAAGGAAAGCTCGGGCACGATCCTGTCGAATCTGGTGACCCTGACCGGCGGCCGTACCTACAAGCTGACCATCAACCAGGCATCGAACTCGATCGCTTCGGAAGTGCGTGCCGTGCCTGAACCAGGCAGCATGGTCCTGATCGGCCTGGGCCTGCTGGCCCTGGGCGCCGCTTCGCGCCGCAAGGCTGCCAAGTAAGACCGATGCGCGCGCCGGGCTGGCCAGGCCGGTGCGCGCAGTGTGTCGATGAACGACCCGGGCGCCTCGAGCGCCCGGGTCGTTTGCCTTTGCGCGCTCGCTTTTAAGCGATAATAGAACCATGGCCTACACCCAGAGCGACCACCCGAGCAATAACATCACCGGCCGCGCGACCGATGTGCGCGGCCAGGTGCGCCCGGCCTGCGTGCGCGACGTGATCAAGCTGGTGCGGGCGGCGCGCGAGAACGGCACGCCCCTGTATCCGTTCTCGACGGGCCTCAATTTCGGTTACGGCGGCAAGTCGCCGACCATGGCCGGCAGCCTGCTGGTCGACCTCGGCGCGCTCAACTCGATCCGGATGACGGTCGACAAGCGCAACGGCCGGGTGCTGCCGGTGGCCGTGATCGGTCCGGGCGTCACGCAGGGCGCGCTGTACGACTTCCTCGAAGAACACCATCCGAACCTGACCTTCAACGTCACCGGTTCGGCGCGCGCCACCAGCATCATCGGCAATGCGCTCGACCGCGGGGTCGGCTATTTCGGGCCGCGCAAGGAAGACCTGTTCGGACTGGCCGTGGTATGCGGCAACGGCAAGCTGCTGCGCACCGGGTTCCGGCGCCTGAAGCGCTCGCCGCTGGGCACCAGCAATCCTTACGGGCTGGGGCCGATACTCGACGGGCTTTTCTTCCAGAGTAATTTCGGCATCGTCGTCAGCGCCTGCTTTCGCCTCGTGCCCAAGCGTCCCAGGCAGGTGGCGCTGTCGCTGTCGCTGCGGCGCGAAGAGGATTTGCCGGCCTTTATCGACGAACTGGCCAATTGCAAGCGCGAAGGCTTGATCGAATCGGTCACCCACATCGCCAACCGCGCGCGCACCCACGCCACCCTGGCGTACGGGGTGACCCGCTATCTCGAAGAGGAATGCGCGTACACGCCCGAGCGCGCCTTTGGCGAAGCGGAAAGCGTGATGGACTTGATCGCCCCGGGCGAATGGGCCAGCCTGGGGGCCATCACGGGGACCCGCGCCCAGGTCAAGGCCAACCTGGCCGAGATCCGCAAACGCATGAAGGGCCTGGCGCGGGTGCGCCCGATCACCCACCAGCTGCTCGACACCGCCTATGCGGTGGCGCACAAGCTGCGCTTCATTCCGGTGGCGCGCGCGAATGCCGCCGCGATCGCGGCCATCCGCCCCCTGCACACGCTGGCGCTGGGGGTGCCGACCGACGCGGCGATCGATAATTTACTGTGGAAATTCGGGCGCACCGACCTGAACGCGGCCCAGCTCGACCAGTCGAACTGCGGTTTGCTGTTCATTAATCCGGCGCTGCCGCTGGACGGGGCCTTCGTGGCCAAGTTCATCGATGAAATGAAAAAGACGGCGGCGCGCCATTATCACGACACCCTGTACATCACCATCAATATCGAAACCCCGACCTCGCTGGTGGCGGTGATCAACCTGCTGTTCGACCGCAGCAACCTGGAAGGGGTCAAGCGCGCCCACTTCTGCGCCGACCGCATGCTCGACAAGATCCACGCGATGGGGCTGGAAGTGTACCGGGCGCGCGCCGACATGATGGCCGCCATCGTGCGGCGCGACCCGCACTACTGGGCCCTCATCCATTCGCTCAAGACCCGGCTCGATCCGGACGGCATCATCGCGCCGGGGCGCTACGATGCCCAGCCGGCCGCGCCAAGTCCCAAGCCGCCGCCTAGCCGATCTTGATCAGGCGGTTGGCGATGCCCTCTTCCTCGCGCGGCGAGAAAAAATACGGATACAGCGAGCGTTCGGTGCCCGGATTGCTGCCGCTGCCGCCCAGGAGCGCGATCTGCTGCGCCATGTGCTCGACGCTGAGCCACATCAGGTAGGCGGGCGCATCGACCCGCGTATTGTGGCGCAGCTCGGCCTGGTCCTCGAAGCCGAGCATGGTCTGGTAAAAGCGCCGGTGGCGCGGATTGACTTCGATCAGCACGTCGGTGCGGCCGTGAATGTAGCGCGCGTAGATGAACAGGGTGTGGAACAGGGCCGCCAGCGCCGCCTTGGATTTGACCTGGGGATCGAACGCCAGCTTGGTGATTTCGCACAGGCGCGCGCCGCGCGCGCGGAAGGCGTCGACATGGTCGCGGAAAATCTCGTCGGCCAGGATGCCGCGCTCGGAATCGAGCCCCAAGGTCACGGTGCCGATCAGGCTACCCTTGTCGGAGGCCGACAGGGTGATGCGGTTGGGGTCGCGTTCCATGCGCGCCACGTTGTAGCCGCGCGTGGCGTACATTTTACTGATCAACAGGCTGGCCGAATTGCGCCCCTGGTCGGTATCGGCCAGGCGGATCCCGAAGGTACGGTCGTTGTCGGTGAAGCTGCCGATCAGCCGGCCGTGATCCTCCTCCTCGCCCCGCACCAGGTAAGACGACTCAAGACGGGTCTGCTCCTGGCCCATCGCTTCCACTGCATCGTGCCCTGCATTCATGTGAAAACTCCCTGTGGCGCGGCGCCGGCCCGGCACATGGTGCCGCCGAAAAAGGCGCCCGGTGGGCTGCGACTCGCCGTCGTGCCCGCTTTATAATTGTTTCAGCAAGCCCCGCGCCTCCTCCAGTTGCGGAAATTGCTTGTGCTTCTCTAACAACACTTCAAGTTCCTTGCGTGCCGCCTCCTTCTCCTTGGCCTGGATCAATGCCTTGGCCAGATGCAGGCGGATCTCGGGTACGCCCGGCAACCGGGCGCTGGCGTCGCGCAGCAACGGCAGGCCGCGCGCCAGGTCGCCCTTCTGCACCAGCAGCCAGCCCAGGGTATCCATCACCGCCGCGCTGCCGGGCAGCGCCTTGAAGGCCAGCTCGGCGGTCGGCAGGGCGCGCGCATCGCCCGCCAGTTCATAGGCCACCGCCAGATTGTTCAGGGCGCTCGGATAGCCAGGCGACTTCTTCAGTATGGCTTCAAATTCCGTTATTGCTAATTGATATTTTTTATTGGAAATATACTGCTCTCCAAGGTAACCCGGCACCTTGACGTCATCCGGGTGGGCGGCGCGCCATTGTTGCACCCGTGCATCAGCTTCCTTGGCCTTGCCGCCGATGCGAAGCGCTTCGTACAGCTTGATCAAGAGCTCAGCATTGTTGCCCAAAGAAAACGCTTTATCGTACAAGGGGATGGCGGCGCCAGGTTTGTTCTGCACCAAGAGCACGTCGGCCTCGGCCACATAACCGACCGGCAGTTTGGGATGCTGCTTCTGCATGGCGCGCGCCACGCCCAGGGCATCGTTGAACTGTTGCTGGCGCAGGTGGGCGCTGGCCAGCGCCAGCTGGGCGTCGAGATAATCGGGCTGCAGCACCAGGGCGCGCTTGAGCGAGGCGCTGGCCGAGGGCAGGTTGTTCATGGCGGCGTGGGCCGAGCCGAGGCGGAAATGGGCTTCGGCCGACTGCGGCGCGGCCACCGTCAGCTTGGTGAAGGTTTCCATGGCGCTGCCATTGTCGCCGGTGGCGACCTGCAGCTGGCCGAGCTGGTCGAGCACGGCCGGGTTGTCGGGATTGGCCACCAGCAGCTTGCGCATCAGGATCAAGGCTTTGTCGGCGGCGCCCATGCGCACGTAGTGGCCGGCCAGCACGATGGCCGGCCCGACCGCGGCCGGGTCGACCGCGTTGGCCCGTTCGAGCAGGGTGCCGGCTTCGGCCAGGCGGCGCTGGGCCACCGCCATGGCGCCGAGCGCGGTGAGCGCCTCGACGTTATTGGGATACTTGGCCACAAAGGCTTCGTAGCGCTGGCGCGTGGCGTCCAGGTTCTTGGCCTGCATGTCCATGCGCGCCAGGTTGTCGACCGCCGGAAAGAAATCGGGATGCAGGGCGAGCGCCTTTTCAAAGGCGGCGCGGGCCGCGGCCAGGTCTTTCTTGCCCAGCAGCGCCAATCCCTTGAGGTTCTGGATCATCGGGTCGCCCGGGGTGCGCGCTTCGAGCGGCGCCAGCGCGGCCAGGGCCTTGTCGAACTGGTTCAGGCGCAGCGCCGTCATGGCCAGGGTGGTGCCGGCGTGGCTGGTGGTCTGGTCGAGGGTGCTGGCCAGTTCCAGTTCGCTCAGGGCGCGCGCTTCCTCGCCCTGTTCGAGCTTGCTCAAGCCCAGGGCGGTGCGCAGCTGCGCCTTTTTCGGGTCGAGCGCGCTGGCGCGCTCGAGCAGCTCGGTGGCCTTGCCGAACTCGCGGTGATCCGTATACGCCTTGCCGGCAATGGCCAGCAGCTGGGCATCCTGGGAGGCGCCCACGACCGGCGCCAGTACCGCGATGGCGCCCTTGGGGTCGCCGGCGGCGATGCGGGTCGAGGCCAGCAGCTTGCGCGCGTAGTCGCTCTCGGGATGGGCTTCGTGGTATTTTTTCAGATGCTGCTCGGCCTGCGGCAGCGATTTGAGGGTGAACTGCACGGCGCCGGCCAGCAATACCGAGGGCATGTGGTCGGGCGCCACGCGCAGCACTTGCTGCAGCGAGTCGAGCGCGGCCGCGTGCTTGCCCTGGGTGAAGGCGAGCATGGCGCTGGCGTAGCTGACCATCAGGTTCTTCGGCGCATTTTTCTTGGCGGCGGCCAGCGACACGGCCGCCTCGTCATAGCGCCGTTCGGCGATGAACAGGTAAGCCTTCTGCAGGTGGCCCGAAGCGCTGTTGGGGTCGAGCGCCAGCACCTGGTCGTAGGCGGCCAGGGCGGCTGCCGGATTGCCCTGGGCGCGCTCGAAGTCGCCCTTGAACAGCCAGCTCTGGATATCCTTGGGGTTTTTCGTCACGGCCAGTTCGACATAGCGGGCGGCGCCGGCCTTGTCTTCGTTGGCCATGGCAATGTTAGCCAGGCCCATCAGCGCGACCGGGTAGCCGGGATCGAGCTTGAGGGCGCGCTCGAACGCTTCGGCCGCCTCGGCCCGCTTGCCGAGCTGGTAGAACGCGGCGCCGCGCTGGCTGACCACCTTGACGTCGGCCGTATAGGCGTTGTCGGCAGTGGCGTCGATGACTTTCTGGAATTGTCCCTGGAGCAGTTGCGCAAGCAGCAGCTCGGGCAAGGTGCGTTGCGGCGCCATCCCCAGCTCCATGGCCTTGCGCACTTCCTTTTCGGCCGAGACGGCGTCGCCCAGCTTGTTATAGGTTTCGCCCAGCGTCAGGCGCGCCTCGGGGTCGCTGGGATTTTGGGCGACCGCGTTTTTGAGCTGGATCAGGGCCGACACGTGGTCGCCCTTCTGCTGGAACTGTTTGGCCTCGGCCAGCAGGGCTGCCGGCGTTTCGGTTTTGCCGCACCCGCTTAATGCACCGAGCATAATGGCGGTGGCGAGGGCGGCGGCGGCCAGGGAATGCGCTTGCGTTGACATGACGATCCTGTTGTTACAGGCGGTGGCGTGGTCACGCTTCCCGCCGATTGCGTGAATGAAGCGCCGCAGGCATGCCGGTGAGCCGGCGCCGTTTCGCTGGACCGGCGTCTAGCCGATCGACAGCAGGCGGTCGGCGATGCCGGCTTCCTCGCGCTTCGAGAAAAAATACGGGTAGAGCGAGCGTTCGGTACCCGCATCGTCGTGCACCCCTCCGAGGCGCTCGATCTCGGCGCCCATGAAATCGAGGCTGAGCCAGAGCAAATGGGCAGGTGCGTCAACGCGCGGATTGATCCTCACCCCGCTCTGGGTGCGAAAACCGAGCATGTGCTCATAATAGCGCCGGTGGCGCGGATTGATCTCGATAAATGCATCCGTGCACTGGTAAATATGGTGCGCATAGATGTACAGGATATGAAACAGCGAGCCGAGCGCGAACTTGGAGCGTACGGTGGGGTCGAACGCCAGTTTGCTGATCTCGCACACCTTGGCGCCGCGCGCGCGGAAGGCGTCGATATGGTCCTTGAAGACCTCGTCGGCCAGGATGCCGACCGGGGAGTCGACGCCGAGTGTGACTGTGCCGATGACTTCGCCCTGGTCGAAGGCCGACAGGGTGATCTGGTTGGGATTATCCTCAAGCCGATGAGTACCGGCATAACCGCGCCAGGCATACATCTTATTGATGAGCATGCTAGCGCGGTTACGCCCTTCTTCGGTATCGGCAACGCGGATCCCGAAGCTTCTTGTATTGATCGTCATTTCGGAGATGTTATCAGAATAATCTTCGACAAAAACGCAATGACTACCCAGGTTGCCAGCATCGGGCGCGGGAAAATTGAAACGAGTTGTTTCAACCATATTGGGAAACTGATCCATCGACTATGATCCCGAAGATATTGTCCAAGCTGCGAATTCAGTAACATATTGCTAACTCAGCTATCCTAACATCGTCGGCAACATGCAGGGAGACAATTAAACTTTTTCTTCGCAAATATGCAACAGCCATGCGGCGATCGTGGTGGTCGTTTTGAGTGATGCTGAAGTGAAACTTCCCACCAGCTTTTCCTTCCGCCAAAACAACAAAAACCGTCATTCCCGCGCAGTGAACTGACCCAAAAAAGTTGGACACCGTTTCTACTTTTTGGGGGAAGTCGATGACGAAGCATACGACGGCATTCAAGCTAAAAATCGCTAAGCAATATGTACGTGGCTTGATGGGCTATAAGGAAGTAGGCCGCATCAACAACGTTAGCTACGGCCAAGTACGCCGTTGGGTACTGTTCCACCGCTATCACGGCAAAGCTGGCCTTGAACCGAGGAAGTCTGTTCAGTACAGCGCCGATGAGAAGCTTGAGGTTTTGCGGTACATGTGGGCGAACAAATTATCGTATGTGGAAACGGCGGCCAGGTTCAATATTCGCGCGCAGGGCTACGTCGGGGTTTGGGAGCGCGATTTTCGTGATGGCGGTATAGTGCCACTGATCCGCAAACCCAGAGGAAGACCCAAGCGCATGGCTGATTTACCCAAGCAAGTTGCACCTGCCAGCGTGCATAGTGATGCCACACGTAGCCGTGAAGAGTTGCTGGTGGAACTGAACCAGTTACGGATGGAGGTCGCCGTTCTAAAAAAGCGGAGAGCCTTAGCTCAAGCGGCCGAACAGGCTGCGGCAATGCGCAAAAAGCGCACATAGTCCACGAGTTAAGGCTGCAATTTCCCATTGCGCAGTTGCTTGCGCTTACCGGTCTGAAACGTAGTACGTTTTACTATCAAAAGAAGGTTGCGCAAGACGGCGACAAGCATGCGCACTTGAAGCAGGGTATCGAGACGACCTATCAGGCACACAAGGGGCGTATGGGCTATCGGCGTATCGCTGACGTGCTGCGCAAGGCAGGCCATCGCGCATGCGCCAATACCGTCCAGCGCTGCATGCAGGCAATGAAGCTGACATCGCTGGTACGCATCAAGAAATACAAGTCGTACAAGGGGGAAGTGGGCAAGACTGCGCCGAACATCTTGCTGCGCGATTTCAACGCAGAGGGGGTGAATCAGAAGTGGGCAACCGACGTCACCGAGATGAAAGTCGCTGGTCAGAAAGTGTATCTATCACCCGTGATGGACCTGTTCAACGGGGAAATTGTAGCGTATGAAATGGACACGCGTCCGGTACTCGGACTGGTGACAGGCATGCTCAAAAAAGCCTTCCGGAAGTTGCGTGCCGACGATAAACCGATCGTCCATTCAGATCAGGGATGGCAGTATCGCATGCCGGCCTACCAGCACATGCTGGCGCAGAAAGGCATCGTGCAGAGCATGTCTCGCAAAGGCAACTGCCTCGACAACGCAGCCATGGAGAGCTTCTTCGCAGTGCTGAAGACGGAGTATTACCACCTGAACAAATTTAGTAGCGTCGACGAGTTGAAAAAAGGTCTGGCCGAGTACATTGACTACTATAATCACTGCCGTATCAAGATGAAGCTGAACGGACTGAGCCCGGTGCAATACCGAACCCAGCATTCGCTTTGATTTAATCAAAACACCGTCCAACTTTCTTGGGTCACTTCACAGGCGGGAATGACGGTTTTGAAGGTGTGGCCCACAGGTGCTCCTGGAGGACTGCGAGCCGCGCCGTAACCCCTTACAGTGTCTTGGCCAGCGCCTTGGCCTCCTCCATCTGCGAGAAGTTCTTGCTGGCCAATACCCGCTCCAGTTCGCGTTTGGCACCCGCCTTGTCGCCCGTTTTCGCCAGTCCGGCCGCCAGGTGGTAGCGGATGTCGGCCGCTTCCGGCGCCAGCGCGACCGCCTTTTGCAGCAGGATCAAGCCGCGCTTGGCGTCGCCCTGCTCGACCAGCATCCAGCCCAGGGTATCGGTCACGGCCGCGCTGCTGCCGCCCAGCTCGAACGCCTTTTCGGCGGTTTTCAGCGCGCGCGGATCTTTTTCCTGCTGGTAAGCCCAGGCCAGGTTGTTCAGCGCCGCGACATTCGCCGGCGCCTCCTTGAGCACCCCTTCAAGCCCGGCAATGGCTGCCTTGTAGCGCTTGTTGGACAGGTCGTTCTCGGCCACATACAGGGCCAGCGCCACGTCGTTCGGGTGCTCGGCCACCGCCTTGGCCAGGCGCGCATCGGCTTCCTTGCCTTTGCCGGACTGGCGCATGGCCGCGTGCAGCTTGATCAGGTTGGCGCTCGACGGCGCCAGCGCGAACGCTTTCTCGAACGAGGCTACCGCTTGCGCCGCCTTGCCCTGCCCCATCGTCAGATTGCCTTCCAGCTGGTAGCCGAGCGCTTCCTTCGGACGCTGTTTCTGCATCTGGCGCGCAATCGCCAGCGCATCGTCGACCTTGCCGGCGCGCGCGGCCAGCTCGGCCTGGGCCACCTGGGCATCGACAAAGTCGGGCTGCAGCGCCAGCGCCTTTTTCAAGTCCTCGGCGGTGGCGTTCAGGTTCTTCATCTGCGCGTGCACGGTCGCCAGGCGGAAATGCGCCATCGCCGATTTCGGTGCGGCGCCGGCCAGCTTGCCGTAGGTATCGAGCGCGCCCGGCAGGTCGTCATTGGCGATCTGCGCCTGGCCCAGCAGGTCGAGCAAATCGAGGTTTTTCGGATTGGCGACCTGGAACTTGCGCGCCAGGGTCAGCGCCTTTTGCTTCTGGCCGATCGCCAGGTAGTGCGCACCCAGGGTGCGGGCCGGGCCGATCGCTTCCGGATTTTCGCTGCTGGCTTTTTCCAGCCACTGGTTCGCTTCATCGTTGCGCCCTTGCGCCAGGGCCAGCTTGGTCAGGGCGTAATAGGCTTCGACATTCTTCTTGTCCTTTTCCAGGAAACTGACCAGCTGCTGTTTCGCCAGGTCGGGCTTTTTCTCGCGCAGGGCCAGTTGCGCCAGGTTGGCGGCGGCCGGGAAATAGTCGGCCTTGAGCGAGAGTGCCTTGTCGAAGCTGGCACGGGCGTTGACCATGTCGTTCATGCCCAGGTACACGCCACCCTTGAGGTTGTGCACCATCGGGTCGGCCGGCTGGGTCGCTTCGAGCGCCTTGGCCGCGGCCAGCGCCTTGTCGAAGCGCTTCATGCGCAGTTCGGTCATCACCAGCAGCACCGCCGCCTTGGGCGACTTGGCGTCGAGCTTGGTCGACTGTTCGAGTTCGCTCACGGCGCGCGCATCGTCGCCGGTGGCCAGCTTGCCCAGCGCCAGCGAGGTGCGCAGCCCGGCCGCGTTCGGCGCCAGCGTGCTGGCCTGCTCGAAATAGGCGGTGGCCTTGCCGTAGTCGCGCGCCTGCATGTAGGCCTCGCCGGCCAGCGCCAGCAATTGCACGTCATCCTTTCCGGACTCGAGCATCGGCGTGAGCTGGGTCAGCGCTTCGGTGGTCTGGCCCATTTTCAGCAGGGTGCTCACCATCAGCTTGCGCGCGTAGCGGTGCTCGGGCATGGCGGCCAGGTATTTGCGCAGATGCTGTTCGGCTTGCGGCATCGAGCCGAGCGCATGCTCGACCGCGCCGGCCATCAGCACGCTCGGCATGTGTTCGGGCGCCACGCGCAGGATTTTTTGCAGCGCATCCTTGGCGGCCGCGTGCTTGCCCTGAGTGAAGTCGAGCAGCGCCTGGGCGTAGGCCACCATCAGCGCGTTGGGGGTGAGCTTGCGGGCCGCTTCGAGGTCGGCCCGGGCGGCGTCGAACTTGCCTTCCGCGATTTCGACGAAGGCGCGCTCGACGTGGGCCGAGCGGTGGTTCGGCTTGAGCTTCAAGACCTGGTCGTAGGCGGCCAGGGCCGGTGCAGCCTTGGCCTGGGCGCGCAGCATGTCGCCCTTGAACATCCAGGCGGTCGCGTCGTTCGGGTTGCTGGCGACGACCTCGTCGGCCAGGCGGTTGGCTTCGTCGAGATCCTTGCGCGCCAGGGCTTGCCGGGCCGAACCGATCAGCGCGGCCACATGGCCCGGTTTCGCTACCAGGGCCTGGGCGTATAAATCCCTGGCCTGGTCGGCACGGCCGAGGCCGGCGTTAGCGTCGGCGCGCAGGGCCAGCATGTCGGCGTCGCTGCCGGCGTCGGCGGTCAGGTCGAGCACTTTCTGGTATTGCTGCTGCTGCATCAGGGCAGTCGACAGGGCGGGGACGACCTTGTCCTTGGGCACGCCCAGCTCCAGCGCCTTGCGCAATTCTTTTTCGGCCGAGACGGCGTCGCCTGTGTCGATATACAACAGGCCCAGGGTCAGGCGCGCGTCGGCGTCCGCCGGGTTTTTCACCAGCGCATTTTTCAGCTGGATCACGGCCGCCTTGCTGTCACCCTTCTGGATGAACTGTTTGGCGTCGGCCACCAGCGACGCCGACGTTTCGGTCTTGCCGCAACCGCCGACGGCGCCCAGCAGTAATAGTGCGGACACCACGGCGGCGCCGGCGTGCGTCTTGGTTCTGGTAACTGACATGACTTCCCTATCGTGTGCAACGTGAAATGTTTGGCTGAGTGACCGTGCGCCGGCCTGCTGGCCGGTCTGGGACGTTCTAATATTCTATATCGATTTCTCGGGAGAACGAGAAGAATAGCGCCCCGCCGGCGGCCGCCGTGGCGCCCCGAGGGGTGCCCGAAGCGGGGGGGGGCCGGACGCTGCTGCCGGGGGCTCGCGCAGCGCAAGGCCGGACGGGTGCGCCTAGGGTGTGTCTGACTGAATCGAAGAGAAAACCGCAATTCTCCCGTCGTTCCTGGCACTGCCAGAAACGACTTCCCGCGCAGGCGGGAACCCAAGTTAGTCGAGCCGCCCGTGGCTATGGCGCGAAATTGGGTTCCCGCCTGCGCGGGAACGACGCTACAACGGTAGCGAAATGGAGCCTCTTTGCGCCGATCAGTCAGACACACCCTAGGCGTCGTCGCCGGGAGCGAGGGTGTAGGGTACCAGGACTGTGTCGCCGGGCACGAAATCGCGGGTGTCGCGCGTGATCAGCACGCGCCCGGACAGGTTGGCGGTGGCCAGGATCACGGCATCCGGCAGGCGCATGGCATGCGCCTCGCGCACGCGCGACGCTTCCAGTGCCACCCGGTGGTCGATCGGCACCAGCTCGAACTGGCCCAGGAAGGCTTCGACCAGCAGGCGCTCGTCCTCGTCCTCGTCGACGTTTTCCATGATTTCCATCCACGTCACCACGCTGATGGCCTTGTCGACATAGTGATCGCAGGCCAGTTCCGCTTCCGGGATGCCGTTCAGATAGTCGATCAGGATGTTGGTATCGAACAGCGCTTTTACCATTCGTCGCGCAACCTGTGCTGGTAGCTCACGCCATCTTCGGGAATGCGCTTTTTCCAGATGCCGAAAGCGCTCGGTTGCGGTGCCTGGGGCCGCTCGGCAACCGCGGTCGCTGCGCGCACGCCCCTGCCTGTTTCATCGGCAATGACACCTGGAACATGGGTTACCGCGACGTCGTTCGGATTGCGGCCCATGTTGCGCCTCGAAAGTTGTTCAATGTTAAGTAGTGTATATCATCGTTTGTCAGTCGTCAGCAGACACCCAAGGGAACAAGACTACCCTTTTCGCATGGAAACACACGGAAATTCACCCCATCCACCGAATAAGCTCGGATGTAAACGCCCATTTATGCCGGAATAGGCGGAAATTCAAGTATTTACATCAAGAAGATTTGGCCGCGAAGAGTGAAAGGCAGCACGCTCGGCCACGAAGAAAATGTGCCGATTGGATACATACATACTCTTGCTCATATGGTAACGTTCTGCCGTCGGAATTGATAGCTCGCCGACAACTTCACCGTCTGCCTGGGCGGGAAGCAAAGATCGATAAAAAACGATGAATCCGGAGACTGAATGAAATCCAAGCAAACCCTGTTCCTGCTCATGGCCGCAGCCTTCGCTGCCGGCGCCACCGCCCAAACCGAACTCGCCAGCGCCCAAGGGGAACGCCCCGCGCCCGGCATGGAGATCGGCAGCGTCGACGCGGTGCTGAGCGGCTTTGCCGCGCAACACGCCAACGGCCGCAGCATGCAAGTGCAATCGATGCGCGGCAACACCGTGGCCGCCCATATCCGCGACTACGCCAAGAAAAATGGCGTGGTATCGATCAGCGGTACCGCGGTCGACACGCCCGATTCGGTGTTCGTGCTCAAAGGGAACAAGAAGGCCGTGTACGGCTACCTGCTCAAGTACGACACGCGCAAGGCCTACGAATACACCACCGACAGCGCCGGCAAGGTCTGGCTGACGGAAGTGCCGATCACCAAGATCGTGCCCGACTTCGATCCGGAGTTCCGCGACAAGCGCAGCGCGGCCATGCTGGCGATGGCGGTCTCGCATCCGGTCTACAGCCCGATGGCGCTGCGCCAGGCGCGCCACATCGGCCCGTACCAGAATGAAGACGTGACCCAGCTGCAGAGCAAACCGGGCAGCCCTTATGTGTTTTACCTCAACATCACGGCGGTGATGAACGGCAGCACGCCCCTGAACGGCGTGACCAAGGAAAACATGTACCGCGCCTGGCAATCGATCGCCGACCAGTATTCGATGCTCAACCTGAACGTGACCACCAGCCGCGCCGTGTACGACGCCGCGCGCACCACCAACCTGCTGCGCACCGGCATCATCAACTTCATCAACCAGGATGGCCGCTCGTTCGCGCCGCTGCGCTCCTTCGGCACCACCGCCGCCGGCACGCTGTACCGCAATCCATCGTCCGGGTTCGACTATGGCTACGGCATCGGCATGACCGGCGCCCACGAAGTCGGGCACCAGATGGGCATGAACCACGACCGCGGCGGCAACGGCGGCGAGTATTTCGAGGGCATCGCCGCCTACCAGTGGGGGCCGATCATGGGCAACTACTGGATGGGCGGCGGCTGGGCCAACCAGCTGTTCACGTGGAGCCGCGGCGAGTACACGACGGCCAGCAATTTCGAGGATGACCTGCGCATCATGACCGTGGACGAGGCGGTGCCGTACATGGCCGACGATATCCCGACCACGCGCGCGCTGACCTTGGGCACGGGCGGCGCCATCGATCCGACCCGCAACTTCGGCCAGATCGAACGCAACACCGATACCGATACCTTCACCTTCACCACCACCGGCACCACCACCCTGAACCTGCGCATCGACCCGCTCGAATACCTGCGCATGCTCGATGTCGACGCCAGCATCCTCAACGCGGCGGGCGCGGTGGTGTCGCGCAGCAACCTGGGCGTCAACCGTTCGGCCCAGTTCACCAATCTGTCGCTGCCGGCTGGCAGCTACCGCCTGGTGGTGCGCGGCGGCGCCGAAGGCACCCCGGCCAACGGTTTCTCGAACTACTCGTCGCTGGGACACTACGCGATGAAGGGGACGCTGGCGGGCGCGGGCGGCGGCTATCCGGTGCTGGGCAACGGCGTGGCCCTGACCGGCCAGGGCGCGGCCGCAGGCAGCTGGCAGTACTACACGATTGATGTTCCGGCGGGTAAAACCCAGGTCGCGTTCGCCCTCAACGGCGGCAATGGCGACGCCGACATGTTCGTCAAACTGGGCGGCACCCCGACCACGGCCAGCTACAACTGCAAGTCGGACGGGCCGAGCAGCGTTGAAAACTGCTCCATCAATGCACCAGCTGCAGGCCGCTACTACGTGGGCGTGTATGCCTACTCGGCCTACAACACGCTGAGCGTCAAGGCGACCTACGCGCCGTAAGCCAAAGGCAAGGACGGCAGCGGCAATCGCCCTAGCCGTCCTTGAACAGCGCCGACACCGGACAGTCGAACAGGCTGGCCAGTCCCTCGAGCAAATCGATGCTCAGGGACTTGGTGCTGTTGTTGACCACGCGCGTGAGCTGGGAGTGCGAAATCTCCACGCCCATGGCCGTCAGGCGTTTCCACAGCTCTGTGACGAAACGGATGTCGTGTTCAGCCATCAAAACCTGGACCCGCAGGACGGCTTTGCGCTGTGGCCCCTGGAGGGGCGTGGATAGGGGGGATGGTTTTAGTGTTTGCATGGGTTCGCCGTACCTCACTACGACAGGCGCCATCATACTCTTTTGCCGCTCACCCCGTTTTCATCTGTTGCAAAAAAACCCAAGCAGCGCCATTTATTTGCATCAGATGCAAATTATTTTCGATATTTGCTTGCTTTCCGATTTTGTGCATGTCAGAATGCATTCACTGGCTCAGCAAGAGCACCAACCGCAGCAACGACCACAGGGATTTACCGTGAAAACAACGACGCAACAACAGATGACGACGCAGCGCGCAGCGCGCGGCCTGTCGCTGCTTGCCAGCAGTCTGTTGGCGTCGTTGCAAGTTGCTGTTCTGGCCGCCCTGCAAGGCGCCGGCGCCGCCGGGCTCAAGGGTTACCGTACCCTCGCCGCCGCGCTTGATGCACGCCGTTCTTTGCCAGCGCCGTATTCCCACCAACATCACCAGTGGCCCGCATTTTGTGGCGCGAATTGGGAACATACAAACAACATCCGAGGGGGCAACCCCTAGCCGCGGAGGCTCACCCCTCCCCGGCTGACCGGCAGGTCAAGCTCAAGGGCTCGGATGTTCCGCAAGGACTCCGGGCCCTTTTTGTTTTGGCCAGAGGTTTAACCGCAGTACCGCAACACGCAGTCAAGCCCTTTCAGTTTGAGGCCGTCCCCGGACAACCCGGACCAGACGCAGGTTCTTTCACAATTTGGACAGGTATTAAACGGTTCCGCCTGTATCGGTATCGCACCCTCACGTGCGATACCAGTGCGGGTGGAACGGCGCGGGAATAGCTCAATCGCAGAGCGCAACCTTGACGGGTTGAGGCCGGAAGTTCGAATCTTCCATCCCGCGCCATTCCACAAAGCGCTTTCAGACAGCGCATGGCCCTGCCAGGGGCGATTCACGCCGAGAGGCTTTGTGGAATGGCAGATCAAGCCTTGGGTGACGAGCAGCATTGGCGACTGCAGCGGACTGTAAATCCGCCGTCTCCGACATACGGGGTTCGAATCCCTGGTCACCCACCATCATTCATGCGCCGCTTTCAGGCGGCGCGTATTCCTTTTTCCCCGATACGCTAACTGGTAAGCGGACGCACTGTTAATGCGTTGTAGGCCCGACAGGGTTATGCAGGTTCGAGTCCTGCTTGGGGAGCCAGATTCAATTGTGGATTAGCTCAGCTGGTAGAGCACTTGACTTTGACTCAAGTTGTCGCAGGTTCGACTCCTGCATCCACTGCCAGTTTGCCGCGTATGACCGCGCGGTTCTTTTTCAATGGTGACGTTAGCTCAGTTGGCAGAGCTTTGGATTGTGATTCCAAGGGCCGCCGGTTCGAATCCGGTACGTCACCCCACTATTCTCACCTTAGCTCAGATGGAAGAGCGCGACGCTACGAACGTCGAGGTCGCAGGTTCGATCCCTGCAGGTGGGTCCATTCAAGGCACGTGTCGCCCGCATGCGGCATTCCCATAGTTCCCGGATAGGGTTCGTGGCGAAGTCCGTGTGCGGGTTCCGGATATCAGCCCGGCACGCGCAAGCCGTGGTGCGCTCCGAAAGTTTGACGCGCACTACCCCGGCAGGCAACCGGGACCCGCACCGCGCTCGTGGTGAAAATGGCAGACACACCAGACTTAGGATCTGGCGCCGCAAGGCATTGGGGGTTCGACGCCCTCCGAGCGCACCAATCACCCATGTTCGCCGCGGTATTGAGCGCGCCTATACTGGGCCGCATTCAATCAACCGGATCGGCATGCATGAAAAAGACCGTTGTAAAACAAGCTTCATTGAAAAGCCTGGCCGCGAGCGCGCTCCAGGCGTGGGAAAGCGAAACGGGCTGGAAAGCCATCCGCGCGCTACAGATGCTTGGTTCACCCGATAACTTGGCGATGGCGCGGCGGTTTGCGGCCAGCAAAAACGCGCACAAACGCGCGCTGGCGATGTATATCGCTTCGCAGCTCAGGCGCGAGCGCTATTCAAAAGTCCGGGGTACCCAAAGCGACGAGTACGCCGTGGAGGAAACCCAGGCCTTGTTGCTTACCGGTTTAAAAGACCCGGTAACGAACGTGGTAACGGCGGCCATTTCCGGCTTCTGTCACCGTCCGCATCCATCGGCACTGCCGGCGCTGCTCGCATTCGCCACGCACGCCGATGCGGATATTCGCTTTCAGGTGGCAGCGGCCCTGGCACGATATCACGAGGATGCCTCGGTCAAGGCGCTGCTGATGCTGGCGACCGACCCTGACGACGATACGCGCGACTGGGCCACCTTTGCGCTCGGCTCCATGCACGAAGCCGATACTGCCGAGATCCGCGAGCGCCTGTGGCAAAACCATGGCGACAGCAACGACAGCGTCAGCGGCGAAGCCCTGGCCGGGCTGGCGTCGCGCAAGGATGAACGCGTGATCGCGGTTTTGCTCGAACGCCTCGATGAAGACTGCATGGTCTTCGAACTGGAAGCGGCCCAAATGATGGCACATCCGCTACTGCTGGCGTAGCTAACCGCGATCAGGAATGCGGTCAGCCGTGACGAGGGCAGCGATTCGTACTGGCATAACCGCCTTGACGACGCCATCGCCGCTTGCGGCGGCAGCAAAAAGTAATAGTTTTTATAAGGTTTCAATGGTGACGTTAGCTCAGTTGGCAGAGCATTGGATTGTGATTCCAAGGGCCGCCGGTTCAAATCCGGTACGTCACCCCATTTCTTCGATTGCGCGCTGTCTGCCGCAATCATCCAGGCACTATCTCAGTGGCGCAATTGGCAGCGCAGCGGTCTCCAAAACCGAAGGCTGAAGGTTCGACTCCTTCCTGGGATGCCATTTTTACGTGGGGTTGCCCGAGCGGTCTAAGGGCGCAGCGCCCAAGGGCACGCTGCAAAGCTGTTGTTCGCCGGTTCGAATCCGGCACCCCACTCCAATGCAGCGCAAGCGATATCGCTCGGGCGTCCCTCACGGCGCCCCGGAATGCGCGGTGCGCTGCGCCTTTTTTTCGTGCTTGCTGCTTTGCCTGCAAGGCGTATTATCACGTTAATACCTGTCCAGATTTTCATTCTCCGGCCAGCGCCCAAGCGCCGGTCTTTTCTACTATTCCATTCAAACAGGCATCAGTAAAAGTGAAAATATGACTCCGCAAATCTTAGCACTCGACATCGCAGGAAATCCATTCGGATGGATCTCCGCCCAGGAAGCGATCCACTACTACGCCGTCGGCAAGGTAGCGTGGGAACTGGGCGACCGTGAATTCTTGTTTCGCGGCGGCGTGTCGAATGCGGGCGTGCTCTCGACGATGACGGTCAAGCCGATCATTTCCATTTCGGGCAGCGAGCGCATGACCAAAAAACTGCGCGTGGCGCTGCCGCTGGGCGACGATAACCACCTGCTGTTCGCGCGCGACCGCCATACCTGCGCTTATTGCGGCAACGTCTTCGCCCGCCAGCACCTGTCGCGCGACCACGTGCTGGCGCGCACCCACGGCGGCAAGGATAGCTGGACAAACTGCGTCACCGCGTGTAAGCCGTGCAACCAGGCCAAAGGCGCCACTATGGTGCACGACTTCCATCCGCTGCTGTACGTGCCGTATGTGCCATGCCGTTTCGAGCACTTCATTTTGAGCGGCAGGAATGTGTTGGCGGACCAGCATGATTATCTGTCGGCCAAACTGCCGAAGCACTCGCGCCTGCTGGCATGAGAAAAGGATGACGGCGGCCCGCCGGCCGTCGCTTTCACTTGAGCCTGACGCAAGGTGAGGCTTTAGCATGCGGGCATGACTATCGATCAGAAAGGATCGCACATGCCCCCGCTTTCATTGTTTCATCCTGCCCCACCAACTCCACGCAGTGCCACCACATGAGCTGGCTCGACAAGCTGCTGCCGCCACGCATCCGGCGCGACGGCGGCGCTCTGCGCCAGTCGATTCCGTCCGGATTGTGGATTCAATGTCCTTCGTGCAAGGCGCCCCTGTACCGCGCCGCGCTGGAAGCGAGCCTGCAGGTGTGTCCCAAGTGCGATCACCATCTGCGCATCCGGGCCCGCGCCCGGCTCGACGCCTTGTTGGACGCCGGCGGGCGCTACGAGATCGGCCAGGAAGTGCTGCCGGTCGACAGCCTGAAATTCAAGGAAAGCAAGCGCTACACCGAACGCCTGCGCGCCGCCACCGAGGCGACCGGGGAAACCGACGCCATGGTGGTCATGGGCGGCGCGATCCTGTCGGTGCCGGTGGTGGTGGCCTGCTTCGAATTCGACTTCATGGGCGGTTCGATGGGGTCGGTGGTCGGCGAGCGTTTCGTGCGCGGGGCGCAGGCAGCCATCGACCAGCAGGTGCCGTTCATTTGCTTTACTGCCAGCGGCGGGGCACGCATGCAGGAAGGATTGATGTCCCTGCTGCAAATGGCCAAGACCACTGCCATGCTGGCCCGGCTGGCGGAAAAGAAGCTGCCCTTCATTTCCGTGCTGACCGATCCGACCTCGGGCGGCGTGTCAGCCTCGTTCTGCTTCCTCGGCGACACGGTGATCGCCGAACCGAAGGCCCTGATTGCCTTCACCGGCGCCAGGGTGATCAAAAGTACGCTGGGCGTGACCTTGCCCGATGGTTATCAGCGTCCCGAATTCCTGCTCGAACGCGGCGCGGTCGACATGATTGTGGACCGCAGGCAGATGCGGACCGAACTGGCCTCGCTGCTGGCGCTGCTGCTGAAACTTCCCAAGGATGCCGTGGCTTGAGCGCCGCGCGCCGTCGCGTACAATTTCCATTGCACAAGGTTGCTGTGCCTGAGCACCTAACTCAAAATGGAGTGTTAATCATGCGGTTCTGGACTTTACTTGTGGCCACGCCGTTGCCCTTGCGTAGAACGAGAAATTGCAGCTGGAACTATTGAAGGTCGGCGAGCTCGCCAGCCGGGCTGGCGTGACGGTGCGCGCACTGCATCATTACGACCATATCTGCCTGCTCAAGCCGTCGGCGAGCGCGCTGCGCGGACAGCTTTTGCAGCAGTAGCTCGGTGCCGAACCGGATCTGGCGAACTGGTTGTCCACCCTCGAACTGATGGGCGCGTACGACAGCAGACGAGCTGCGCCGGATACGCGAGCACGGGGGCAAGCACGGCAAGCAGTGGATCACCCTGATCGCCGCGGTGCACCAGCAGATGCAAACCGGCGCCGCACCCGGCGACCCAGCGGTGCAGGCGCTGACGCGCGAATGGTTCGCCTTGTTCAGGCAGGGCGCGGCGACAACCCCGCAACGTTGGCCAAAATGCGTCTGGCGCTCGACAGCGAGCCGGCGCTGCTGGCCGGCAGCTGGATCGATGCGGACATGCTCGCCTTTATCAGGCAGTCCGCCGCCAAGTTGCAAGCGCCCCGGTAACGGTATCGCCCCTCACGCGCGGGACAGTACTTTTTTCCAGATAAGGAATGACCTCGGCAAGCATGTCGACAGTTGAAGGCGAAGGAAACCAGTTTGAGATGCCATGAGCCGCCAGCATCGTCGTTTTGAGGAAGCAAAAAAGCGCGATATCGCTTGCTACCGCAAAAGCTAAGTTATTGAAATTCTTGAAGAAATCTGGTGCGGCTGGCGGGGATCGAACCCACGACCCTTGGCTTCGGAGGCCAATACTCTATCCACTGAGCTACAGCCGCGCTGAGGAATGTCGAACGTAACGCGAAGGATACCGTTTTTTCTGTACCCGCGTCCATGGAAAGTGTCGCGTTACAGGGAATTTGCGTTCCATAAGAGGTGCTTTGAGTCTATAATCGCGGGTTTGGCGAGTATTTGCAAGTTCCTCCATGCGAACACGACCGGCCGGCAGCTTTTTGAAAATTGTACTAAGGACATCATGAGCGACGCACACAACGAACACGAATCCGCGATCCGGACACCCAAGCAGCTCGTCGCTGCGGTGGTCGGCTTCTTCCTCGTCACTGTCATCGGCATCATTCTGCTGGTAACGTTCGTAACGACGACGAAAACCACCGGCGCCGGCACCGACAGCCAGAAGGCCGAAGCGATCGCCGCGCGTCTGCGTCCGGTGGCCGATGATGGCTACACCCTCAAGGATGCCAACGCGCCGAAGATTTTCCTCGCCGGCGACGCCGTGTACACCGCCAACTGCGTGGCCTGCCACGGCGCGGGCATCGGTGGCGCACCGAAGGTCGGCGATGCCGGCGGCTGGGCTACCCGTATTGCTCAGGGCTACGATACGCTGGTCAAGCACGCCATCGTCGGTATCCGCGGCATGCCTGCCCGCGGCGGCAATCCTGACTTGGACGATGTCGAAGTAGCGCGCGCAGTCGTGCACATGGCAAACCAGTCCGGCGCCAAGTTCAAGGAACCAGCCGCTCCTGCTCCCGCAGCAGCGCCAGCTCCGGCAGCGGCGGAAGCAGCAGCGCCAGCCGAAGCAGCAGCACCGGTGGCAGCTCCCGCAGCGGCCCCGGCTGCAGCAGCAGCGCCGGCCGAAGCGCCAAAGCTGGCCGCTGACACAGGCAAGACCGTCTACAACTCCGCATGCATCGCTTGCCACGGCGCAGGTATCGCCGGTGCGCCGAAAGTCGGCGACAAGGCAGCATGGACCGCACGCATCGCGCAAGGCGCACCAATGCTGTACGAGCACGCGATCAAGGGTTATACCGGCAAGGCTGGCATGATGCCTCCGAAAGGCGGTTCCTCGGCATCGGATGACGAAGTCAAGGCAGCGGTTGATTTCATGGTTACCGCATCCAAGTAAGCGTTCAGAACGCCCGCTAAACCGCACTTTTCAGGGCGGTTTTTTTTCGTCTGGAGAAATAGCCGAGGGAGGCTGGCGCAGGCGGTTGTTGCGAACTTGACAGGAACACATGCGTTAGCGCCAGGGGCAGGAGCGGCGCCAGTGAGCGCTCCCACACATATAACTGCCGCGAGCATGGCGCCCGGCAAATCCCCGTTCCCAATACCGCAGGCACAAAAAAGGGCCACTTACGTGGCCCTTGTCGTGTCAATTCACCCGATTACCAGATCGTGACGCGCTCTTTCGGCGGCAGGTACATCTTGTCGCCTTCCTTCACGCCGAACGCTTCGTAAAAGGCCGGCTGGTTCATCATGGTCCCGTTCGCGCGGAACTGGCCCGGCGAGTGCGGATCGGTCTTCACCTGCACGATCTGCTGCGCTTCACGCATCTTCATGCGCCATACCTGCCCGAAGCCCATGAAGAAGCGCTGGTCGCCCGTCAGGCCGTCGATCACCGGCGCAGGCTTGCCGCCCAGCGACAGCTTGTACGCCTTGTACGCAATCGCCACGCCCGAGTTGTCGCCGATGTTCTCGCCCAGGGTCAGCTCGCCGTTGACGTTGTAGCCCTTCAGCGGGCTGTAGCCGCTGTACTGCTTGACCAGCATGTCGGCCTTGGCCTGGAACTTGGCGCGGTCTTCCTTGGTCCACCATTCGCGCAGATTGCCGTCGCCGTCGGACTGGCTGCCCTTGTCGTCGAAGCCATGGCTGATCTCGTGTCCGATCACCGCACCGATGGCGCCGTAGTTCACGGCATCGTCGGCGCGCATGTCGAAGAACGGCGGCTGCAGGATCGACGCCGGGAACACGATTTCGTTCATCGTCGAGCTGTAGTAAGCGTTCACTGTCTGCGGCGTCATACCCCACTCTTCGCGGTCGATCGGCTTGCCCAGCTTGTTGATGCTGCGGTTGTAGGCAAACGTGCGTGCGCGCATCATGTTGCCGACCAGGTCGTCCTGCTTGACCGTCAGCGCCGAATAGTCGCGCCATTTGCTCGGGTAACCGATCTTCGGGCGGAACTTGGCCAGCTTGGCCTGGGCTTCCTTCTTGGTTTCCGGACCCATCCAGTCGAGCGTGTCGATGCTCTGCTTGTAGGCAACCAGCAGGTTCTGCACCAGCTCTTCCATGCGCGCCTTGCGCTCGGCGGGGAAATGCTTGGCGACGTATTCCTTGCCCACCGCTTCGCCCAGCACGCCATTGACGGTGGAGACGCCGTTCTTCCAGCGCGGTTCGTTTTCCGGCACGCCCTTGAGCACGGTTTCAAAGAAGGCAAAATCGGCGTCGACGAATTCTTTCGACAGGTATTCCGAATAACCGTTCAACAGTTGCCATTCGAAATACGATTTCCAGGTCGCCAGGTCGGTCTTTTCCAGCACCTGGTTGAATCCGCTCAGGTAGCTCGGCTGGCCGACGATGACGTAGTCGACCTTGCCCGCCACGTTGGCGGCGCCCAGTGCGCCCTTCCAGTCGTAGCCCGGGGTCAGCTCGCCCAGCTTGGCGATCTCGACCTTGTTGTAGCGCTTGACCGGATCGCGCAGCTCGACCTTGCTCCACTGCACTTCAGCCAGCGCGGTTTCCAGCGCCAGGATGGCCTTGGCCGCGCCGGCCGCATCCTTGTGGCCGGCCATGCCCAAGGTCTTCTCGATATGGCGCTCGTACTTGGCGCGCACGTCGGCCAGCTTGGCGTCGTCTTTTTTCAGGTAGTAATCGCGGTCGGGCAAGCCCAGGCCGCTCTGGCTGATGTAGGTGGCGTAGCGCGTCGATTCGCGGCTGTCCTGGCCCACATAGATGCCGTATGGCACACTGACGCCGATCTTCGACAGATGCGCGATCAGGGCCGGAATGGCTTTCTTTTCACGCAGCGCGCGAATGCGCTGCAGTTCGCCGGCCAGCGGCTTGTAACCGAGCTTTTCAAGCCTGGCTTCGTTCATGTAGCTGGCGTACAGGTCGCCGATTTTCTGCGTCTCGCTGCCGGCCTTCTTGTTCTTCTCGTTCTGGGCCGCTTCGATCAGGACGCGCAGCTGCGGCAGGGTGTCGTCGCGCAGCTTGGCAAAGGTGCCCCAGCTCGACTTGTCGGACGGGATCTCGGTATTTTTGAGCCACAGGCCATTGAGGTAGCTGAAAAAATCGTCCTGCGGCCGCACGCTGCTGTCGATGTACTGCACATCGATGCCGGAAAGGGGCGCGGGCGGTTGGACCGGTTCGGCAGCGCTGGCAAAAGCGGCCGCCAGGCTCAGGGTCAGGGTGCTCAGAAGATATCGTTTCACAGGGGTGTCCTTATGGGGCGGGGAAAAAATGGCTTGTGGCCATGGCATCGATCACTATAACTTCATTTCCAGACGAATGGTCCAGGTGGTGTACGTGCGGCTGGCCGTGTCCGACAGCTGGGCAATGCCCTCCTTGGTCACGCTGCGGCCGGCCAGGTAGTCGTCGCGCATCAGGTTGTTGGCCGACAGGCGCAGCTGGGTGCCGGCGCTGAACTTCCACAAGCCGTACACGTCGAACTGGCGCTTCACGCCGGTGGTGGCGATTTCATCGGCACTGGTGCGCACCCGGATCGCCGGGGTCCAGTTGTAGCTGCCGCCCAGGGTCAGCGGCACGTCCTTTAGCCGCCAGTCGAGGCCGACGTTGGCGGTTTGTTTGGCTTGCTGGTCGAGCCGGTTGTCGGGGCCGGGAATGCCATCCACGCTCGACCAGAAACGGCTGTAGTTCGAGCGCAGGTCGATAGTCGGGGCGTTGGCCACCAGCTCGGCCAGCTGGAACTTCGCTTCCAGCTCGATGCCGCTGGTGCGCGCGCTGCCGATGTTCGACGGGCTCGACAGCCAGCGCGGGCCATCCGGCGTGTCGCGCAAGGTCAGTTCGCGCCGCATCAGGTTATCGATCTTGCGCACGAAGCCGCTGGCGCTGAGGATGCCGCTCTTGCCCAGGTAGTGCTCGTAGGCCAGGTCGATCCCTTGCGCCAGCTCGGGTTTGAGGTTCGGATTGCCGGTGCGGTCGGGCCGGGTTGCGCTGTTGAGCTGCGAATAGGTCGGCACGGCGATCAGGTCGTTCAGCTGGGGTGCGCGGTAGCTCTGCGTCAGGCTGGCGCGGATCTGGTCCTTTTCAAAGCCGGGAATGCGCCACACGGTATGCAGTACCGGGCTCCACACGCTGCTGTTGTTGCGCACGTCGCGCCCCTGGTTGGTGGCGCTGGTGCGGATGCCTTCCCAGCGCAGGCCCAGGTAGGCCGACCATTGCGGCGTGATATCCCACTCGTCCTGCACGTAGCCGGCCACGCGGCGCGTGTCGGCCGCCATGCTCGATCCCGATTCCGCGAACTGGGCGCGGCCGTTGACCAGCGCCACCGTGCTTTGCTCACGGTGTCCGCCTTCCAGGTCCCAGCCGGCGGCCAGCAGGTGGCCCTTGGCCAGCGGCGTGCTGTATTTGCCGCCGCTGTTGAGACTGTGGCTGCGCGAGGTGTCGACGTCGTTGAAGTAATCCTTGAGCACGCCGTTGTCGCCGTACTGCTTGCGCAGCGAGGTGCTTTCGCTGCGCCCGCCGCCGAAGCCGAACTTGACGTCGAGCTTGGCGCCGGCTTCCATCCGGTGCAGCCAGTTGCCCAAGCCGCGCAGCATGGTCATGGAGGAGGTCGAGTCGGACAGCGCCAGCGCGTATTCGCGCTGCGGCGGGCCGATGCGCTGGGTCAGCCGGCTGCCGCTGTCGCCTTCGCTGCGGTTATGCATCAAGAAGGGCTGGAAATTGAGCGTGTCGCCATTGTCGAATTTATACGACAGGCGCGGCGTCAGGTGCACGGAGCGCGAGCTTCGGTTGCTGTGGGCGTCGACCTGCTGGTCTTTCAGCATCACGCCGGCCGGATCGCTATCCTGATAGGTGGAGACGCTCTCGTCGTGCTGGCGGTTGGCGCCCATCGAGCCGCTCATCAGCCAGGTCAGCGCGCCCACCTTGCCGGGCATGGTGAGCGACACGTTCGGTCCGTGGCGGCCATCTTCGATGCTGTCGGACAGCTTGAGCTGGATATCTTTCTGCTGGTAACCCTCGCGCAACACCACGTTGATGGTACCGGCGATGGCCTGGGTGCTGTGTTCGGCCACCGGGCCGCGCATGACTTCGATGCGTTCGACCTGGTCCGGCGAGAGCGATTCGAGCGAAAACCCGGCCGGCGGGCGCTCGCCGTTGACCAGCATCTGGGTGTAGCCGCTGCCCAGGCCGCGCATGCGCACCCCGCCGCCGCCCCGTCCCGGCGGCCCGCCCATGGTCACGCCGGGCAGGCGCTTGAGGATTTCGCCGACGCTGCTGTCGCCGTTGCGGTCCAGTTCCTCGCGACCGAACACCATCTTGGCGGCGGTCGAGAGGCGGCGCGATTCGGTGTCGCCGGCGCGGCTGCCGCTGATGGTGACCGCCGTCACGCCCGCTGCAGCCTTGGGCTCGCCCTTGGACCTGGGTGCGGGCACCGCGGTGGGCACGGCGGCAGGCACCGCGGCAGCTTCCTCCGCCGGCACGGCTGTCACCGGCCCGGCGGGCGCGTCCTGGGCGTGGAGGGACGGGGCGATACTGGCGATCAGGGCGGCGCAGGCGAAGGGAATCAGTTTGCTCATCGGGGGTTCAGTGGGTGAATCAGGCTGGCTGGACGGCAAGTGGGTGGCGCATCATCGGGCTCGCGATGCTGGCATTCTAGCCCTTGCCTTCCCGGGGGAACCGCCGGGCCCGGTTTTTTTACTTTTCGATACACAAAGCGCACATGCACAATTTCGCTGCGGGCCGCGCAATCGGGTTTATACTGGATTCGTGCCAGCTCATCAGCTGAAATGGCGCATTTTTCCTGGCATCGTAGGTGACACCATGGGTTCTACCCTCAAAAATTCCGGGCTGGTCGGCCTGGGCGCCCTGGCCGGCGTGGCCTTTTCCATGCAATTTTCGGCGCTGGCGCAAAAGCCGGTCGAACAAGGCATGCCGCTCGAAGAACTGCGCCAGTTGTCCGACGCCTACGATCTGATCAAAACCGATTATGTCGAAGCGGTGCCCGACAAGAAATTGCTGACCGATGCCCTGACCGGCATGGTGGCTTCGCTCGATCCCCATTCCGCCTACCTCGACAAGAAAGCCTACCGCGACCTGCGCGAAGGCACCCAGGGCAAGTTCGTCGGCCTGGGCATCGAAATTGCCCAGAGCGAGGAAGGCTACATCAAGATCGTGGCCCCGATCGAGGATTCGCCGGCCTGGCGCGCCGGCATCAAGGCGGGCGACCTGATCACGCGCATCAACAACGAGGCCATCCAGAACTTGGGCATCGACGAAGCGATCAAGAAAATGCGCGGCGAGCCGCTCACCAAGGTCACCCTGACCCTGCTGCGCAAGGACGTGGCGCTGCCGCTGGTGATGACGATCACGCGCCAGGAAATCATCCAGAAAAGCGTCAAGGGCAAGATTGTCGAGCCGGGCTACGCCTGGCTGCGCATTTCGCAATTCCAGAAACCGACCGTGGACGACATGGCGGCCCGCCTCAGCGCGCTGTACCAGCAGGATCCGGCCCTCAAGGGCCTGGTGCTGGACTTGCGCAACGATCCGGGCGGCCTGCTGCAAGGCGCCATCGGCGTGTCGGCCGCGTTTTTGCCGCGCGGCGTAGAGATCGTCTCGACCAACGGCCAGCTGGCCAATTCGCGCCAGAGCTACCTCGGCAAACCCGAGTATTACACCCTGCAGGGCGACGGCGACGTGCTGGCCAGGCTGCCGGCGGCGCTCAAGACGGTGCCGATGGTGGTGCTGGTCAACACCGGCTCGGCCTCGGCCTCCGAAATCGTGGCCGGCGCACTCCAGGATTACAAGCGCGCGGTGATTCTCGGCAGCCAGACTTTCGGCAAGGGCTCGGTCCAGACCATCAAGCCGCTCGGCGGCGATACCGCGGTCAAGCTGACCACGGCGCGCTATTACACCCCGCACGGGCGCTCGATCCAGGCGCGCGGCATCATTCCCGACTTTTTGGTCGACGAAAACGCCGATGGCGATGGCTTGAACGGGTTTCGCATGCGCGAGGCCGACCTGGAAAAGCACTTGTCGAACGACCGCGACAAGGAAAGCGCGGCCAGCACGCGCGAGCAGCTCGACGCCCAGCGCCGCCTGCTGGCGATCGAGCGCAAGCGCAAGCCGCTCGAATACGGCAGCGCCGACGACTTCCAGCTGGCGCAGGCGCTCAATCACCTGAAAGGCTTGCCGGTGCAACTGGCCAAGCCCGCCAAGGACCCGGCCGCCGAGGCGCCAGCCGCGCCGGCGCCCGCGAAAAAGCGGAAATAGGCGCTCTCCACCGGGGTGGCCCCGCGCTTTTCTCGCCACCATGAAGTCCATTGTGTAGAATCAGCGGCACGTGCCGGGTTATGCCCGGCTTACCTTATTTGAAAGCTTTACCATGAAACAAGTCGTCATCAGCGGCACGGGTCTGTTCACGCCGCCCCATTCGATCTCCAACGAAGAGCTGGTCGTCGCCTTCAACGCTTACGCCGAACTGTATAACGCCGAACACGCCGATGCGATCGCGGCGGGCGAACTGACGGCGATCGAAGGATCGAGCGCCGCCTTTATCGAAAAAGCTTCCGGCATCAAATCGCGCTATGTGATGGAAAAATCCGGCATTCTGGACCCGGCGCACATGACGGCGCGCATTCCGGAACGCGCCGACGAGGAAATTTCGCTGCAGGCTGAAATCTGCGTGGCCGCGGCGCGCCAGGCGCTGGACCGGGCCGGACGCACGGCGGCCGACATCGACATGGTGCTGGTCGCCTGCAGCAACATGCAGCGCGCCTACCCGGCCATGGCGGTCGAGGTGCAGGAAGCGCTGGGCATCGACGGCTTCGGCTTCGACATGAACGTGGCCTGTTCCTCGGCCACCTTCGGGATCCAGACGGCGCTGGCGGCGGTGCAGAGCGGGCAGGCGCGCGCGGTGCTGGTGCTCAATCCGGAAATCACCAGCGGCCATTTGAACTTCCGCGACCGCGACAGCCACTTCATTTTCGGGGACGCCTGCACGGCGATCGTGATCGAAGCGGCCGAAACGGCGACCAGCGCGCACCAGTTCGAGATCCTCGAATCGAAGCTCAAGACCAAATTCTCGAACAACATCCGCAATAACTTCGGCTTCATGAACCGCTTCGACGAATCGGGCGTGGGCATGCCGGACAAGCTGTTCCGCCAGCAGGGCCGCAAGGTGTTCAAGGAAGTCTGTCCGATGGCGGCCGAGATGATCCGCGAGACGGTCACCAATGCGGGGCTGGAAGTGGCGCAGGTATCGCGCTACTGGCTGCACCAGGCGAATCTGAACATGAATTTGCTGATCACGCGCATGCTGCTCGGGCGCGACGCCGAACCGCAGGAAGCGCCGGTCATTCTGGACACGTATGCCAATACCTCGTCGGCGGGTTCGATCATCGCCTTCCACAAGTACCAGGACGACATGCCAAGCGGCTCGCACGGCGTGATTTGCTCGTTCGGCGCGGGGTATTCGATTGGGTGCGTGGTGGTGCGCAAGAAGTAGTAACTGCTAAGCGTTACCCGCTAACCTTAGCTCCGTCGTTCCCGCGCAGGCGGGAACCCAAGTTCGTAGCGTAGTCACAGGCAGCTCGAAGGACTTGGGTTCCCGCCTGCGCGGGAACGACGGTTTTGAGTGCACGTTGTCTTTAAAGACGCGCCGCCAGTTCCGCGCCTTCCCTGATAGCCCGCTTGGCGTCCAACTCGGCCGCCAACGCGGCGCCGCCGATCTTGTGGAACACCGGCCCACCACCCGCCGCGCCCTCTTCCGGCATCAGCTCCGTCAAGCTGTCCTGCCCCGCGCAGATGATCACGTTGTCGACCGCGATCAAGCGCTCTTCCCCACCGACCGTGATATGCAGGCCATGGTCGTCAATCTTGTTGTACGTCACCCCGGCCAGCATCACCACCCCATTGCGGCTCAGGGTCGCGCGGTGCACCCAGCCGGACGTCTTGCCCAACCCCGCACCCAGCTTGGACGCCTTGCGCTGCATCAGGAACAACTGGCGCACCGGTTCGGCCGCGTGCGGCGCCACCAGCCCGCCGCTGGTGGTCGCTGCCAGGTCCACGCCCCACTCGCCAGCCCACTCGGCCACCGGCAGCGGCAGCGGGTGCGCCGGGTTGTGCAGCAGGTACTCGCCCACGTCGAAACCAATCCCGCCCGCGCCAATGATGGCCACGCGTTTTCCCACCGGCGCTTTTTTCTGCAGCACGTCGATGTACGACAGCACCTTGGGATGCTTGATGCCCTCGATCGGCGGCATGCGCACCTTGATGCCGGTGGCGACGATCACGTCATCGAAGCCGCCCGCCAGCAGCGCCTCGCGCGTGACCCGCTCGCCGAGCCGCACCGTCACGCCGGTCAGCTCCAGCTTGCGCGAAAAATAGCGGATGGTTTCGGCGAATTCTTCCTTGCCCGGGATTTGCATGGCGATCTTGAACTGCCCGCCCACCGTGTCGCTCGAATCGAACAAGGTCACCGCGTGCCCGCACTCGGCCGCCACGGTCGCTGCCGACAGCCCGGCCGGACCCGCCCCCACCACCGCCACCTTGCGCGGCCTGGCCGTTCTGGCGTACACCAGTTCCGTTTCATGGCAGGCGCGCGGGTTGACCAGGCAGCTGGCGCGCTTGTTGGCGAAGGTGTGATCGAGGCAGGCCTGGTTGCAGCCGATGCAGGTGTTGATTTCGTCCGCGCGCCCGCTGGCCGCCTTGATGACGAACTGGGCGTCGGCCAGGAACGGGCGCGCCATCGACACCATGTCGGCGTCGCCGCGGGCGATGATGTCGTCCGCTTCGAACGGCATGTTGATGCGGTTCGAGGCCACCACGGGAATCTTCACTTCACGCCGCAGGCGTCCGGCCACGCTGGCAAAGGCCGCGCGCGGCACCGAGGTGACGATGGTCGGCACGCGCGCCTCGTGCCAGCCGTAGCCGGTGTTGAGGATCGTGACGCCGGCGGCCTCTAAGGCATGCGCGACCTTGATCACGTCGTCCCAGGTGTTGCCGCCTTCGACCAGGTCGAGCAGCGAGTGGCGGTACATGATGATGAAGTCCTCGCCCACGGTCTTGCGAATGCGCTTGATGATCTCTACGGGCAGGCGCATGCGGTTCTCGATGCTGCCGCCCCAGCGGTCCTGGCGCAGGTTGGTGCGCGCGCACAGGAACTGGTTGAGCAGGTAGCCTTCGCTGCCCATCACTTCGATGCCGTCGTAGCCGGCGCGCTTGGCCAGCCTGGCGCAGCGCGCGTAGTCGCGGATGGTCGCTTCGATCCCGCTTTCCGTCAGCGCGCGCGGCTTGAACGGCGAGATCGGCGACTTCACGTTCGATGCCGACACCACCAGCGGCTGATAACCGTAGCGTCCCGAGTGCAGGATCTGCATCAGGATCTTGCCGCCCTCCTCGTGCACCGCGGTCGTCACGCGCCGGTGGTTATACACATCGCCGGCGAAATTGAGGGTGCCGCCGAACGGCAGCAGCCAGCCCTGGCGGTTGGGCGAGATGCCGCCGGTGACGATCAGCCCCACGCCGCCTTTGGCCCGCTCACGGTAAAAGGCGGCCAGCTTGCCGTAGTTGTAGAAGCGGTCTTCGAGCCCGGTGTGCATCGAACCCATGATGACGCGGTTGCGCAAGGTGGTGAAGCCCAGGTCCAGGGGCGCGAGCAGGTGCGGGTAGGCTTGGATTGTCATGATTGTGATGGATGGGGGCGTGAAGACGGAACGTCGGGACTGCATATCAAGACGACATTACAACCTAGTTCTGTAGATGCAGGGTTCTAATCTTCGGCCCGGCGCCGGCCGCCACCTCGCGCACGCTTGAGCGTGCCTCCCTTGTCAGGGTCGCCGCTTTCCCGTAGGCTAGCCTTATGTTTCCGCGAATCCTATTTTGTTGCTTTCTTGCCTGCTCCACACCCGCCCTGGCCCAATCCAGGCTGGAAGTGACGGTCAAGCGCGTCGATAGGGCGGACCAGCACATGTTCGAGGTCGCGTCCAGCGGCGAGGTGCGCGCCGCGCCGGCGGCCGTGTGGAAGGTGCTGACCAATTACGACCGCATGTCCGAGTTCGTGCCGGACCTGAAAACGTCCAAGGTCCTCTCGCGCACCGGCAACAAGGCCATCATCGAGCAGTTCGGGGTGGCCAGCTTCCTGTTCATAAGGCGCGACATCCACCTGATCGTGCAGGCGACCGAGGAAGCGATGACGTCCATCGACATCAGCCTGATCACCGGCGACATGCGCGTCTACGAGTGCCGCTGGGAGCTCGTTCCGGTGCCCGAGACGGGCGGCACGCGCATCGTTTACAGCGGCAGGCTGGTACCCAAATTCTACGTGCCCGGCATGCTGGGGGCGAACATCATCCGCTCCGACATCGAGCGCATGATGAAGGCCGTGCTGGCACGGCTCGATCGCGGCGACAAGCCTGGCAACTAAGCCTGACAACTAAGCCTGATAGCTTTGCGGCTCGCGCAGTTCGGCGAAGGTTTCGATGCTGCCGATCTTGACCGTCACGGGATTGAGACTCATTTGCGGCGCCATGGCGCGCCAGGCGAACTGCCACTCACGTTCTTCCGCTTCGGCGCTGCTCTTGGTGAAAGCGGCGCCCAAGGCTGCGCGCGCCCCGTATTCGACGGCGCCGTCGATTCCGGCCCAACTTGGCAGGGTGCGCTGCACGGCGCGGTGCAGGCGTTCGCCGAATTCCTCGGTGTTGTGGATCACCAGGCAGCAGTCGGCCGGCGAGAAGATTTCGAACAGGGCTTTGTCCCACGCTTGCGAGAACGACAGGGTCAGGCAGTTGTTGGCCGGGACCAGGCGGAACTGCCCCAGGGTCAGCGCGGCTTCCAGTTCGGCGCGCGGCGCGTAGCGGTACAGGGTGGGAGGACGTTGGTAATCGTGCATAAGAAAACTCAATCTGTTAGTTGGCGGCCGGCGGCGAACCGCGCGGACGCACGTGACGGCGCGAACGCAGCGTCTTGGAGGCGACAAAAATTTCGCGCAGCAGGTACACAAAGCTGCCGATCAGGCACAGCATTCCGATCACGAACAGGCCGGCGATGTACTGGTCCAGCGCGACGTTGGTGGTATCGCCCAGGAACAGCAGCGCAATGACCAGGCAAATCAGCAGGCCGCAGGCGGTACTCAGGGCGATGGCGTAGTTAACCAGGTGCCAGCGCCGGTACAGGACCTCGAGTTCGTCCATGTAGGCGTCGTGGTAGGCGATGTCGAGCCGGTCTTCCAGCACGCGCGAGCGGTCGATGATGCGCGCCAGGCGGTTGGTCAGCACCATCAGGTTGGTGCACACGCCGGTAAGCAGGAACACCGGCGCAATGGCCAGCTGGATGACGTGGCCGATATCGGTGAGCTGGATATTCATAGGGCGCTGTAAGTTGATAATGCGTGTACAGCCGCTAGTGTAGCAGGGCCACCCCCGCCGTCCTAATCGAAGCGTCCGCTGCGCTTGAACTGCTCGGTGGCGCCCACCAGCGCTTTGGCGATGCCCGCTTCCAGCGCGCCATGGCCGGCGTCGGCCACCATGCGCAGGCGCGCGCCCGGCCAGGCCTGGTGCAGGCGGTAGGCCGACAGCGGCGGGCAAATGACGTCGTAGCGGCCCTGCACGATCACGCACGGCAGGTGCGCGATGCGGCCCACGTCCTGCACCAGCTGGTCCTCGCGCAGGAAACCCTGGTTGGCCATGTAGTGCGATTCGAGCCGGCCCACGCCCAGGTCGAGCGTGTCGGAGGCGGTATCTTCCGGCTGCGGCAGCAGGAACACGCGGCGCCCCTCGAAGCGGCTCCAGGCGCGCGCCGCCGGCCAGTACACGGCCGGATCGTCGCACAGCATGCGCGTGGTGTAGGCCGTGAGCAGGTCGGCCCGCTCGGCCTCGGGAATCGGGGCCACGAATTCTTCGTAGAGCTCGGGGTAGAACCAGCGCACGCCGTGCAGGAACCAGTCGACTTCGGCGGCGGTGCACAGGAAAATCCCGCGCAGGATGAAGCCGAGGCAGCGCTCGGGATGGGCTTGGCCGTAGGCCAGCGCCAGGGTCGAGCCCCACGAGCCGCCGAACACCAGCCACTTGTCCACGCCGAACTGCTCGCGCAGCGTTTCGATATCCCCGATCAGCAATTGGGTCGTGTTCTCGCGCCACTCGCCCAGCGGGGTCGATTTGCCGGCGCCGCGCTGGTCGAACAGGATGATGCGGTACTGCTGCGGATCGAAAAAGCGCCGGTGCTGCGGCGACAGGCCGGCGCCCGGGCCGCCATGCAGGAACAGCACGGGTATGCCTTTCGGATTGCCGACTTCCTCCCAGTAGATGGTGTGCAGCGCATCGACTTGCAGCATGCCGTGCCGGGTCGGCTGGATCGGCGGGAACAGGCAGGTCGGAATGGCGGGCATGGGAGTCCTCTTGTAGTTGACATCCGATTGTAGCGCACTGGCGCGCCGCTGCCGCCGGGCTTGACGCAGCCGGCGCGGCGAGCGTGCCTGTCGCGCCTATCGCGTCTGTCCGGCCAGCGACTGTACCGCCGCCAGCGCGGTTTTCAGTTCGCCCCCCACGTGCTGTTTCCACAGGACGGCGGCGGCCGAGAACTTGCGCTCGCCGGTCAGCGCCGTGATCTGGCGCCGGATGTCCGCGTCGAGCATGCCGAACTGGCGCTGCTCGGGAGAGCGCGGCGCGCCGGATCGCCCGGTGGGGTCGCGCTCCATCAGGCAAGCATGCAGCTCGGGCAGCGGCTGCGGCGCGCCGCCACCGTGCGCCAGGCTGGCCGACAGCCGGACATCGAGCGATTCGCCCAATTCCAGCCCCTCGTCGGGCCAGTCGATCAGCTGCGCCACGTTGTAGATGGTGTCGACCTGCGCCTCGCGCACGACGTCCAGCAGATCGTGCGGGTCCACGCCGCTGGCCAGCAGCCTGCCGACGGCGCCTCCATGGCGCTGCAGTGCGTCCGGCGCGGCTTCGTCGATGACGCTGCTCCACAGAGCGCGCAGCAGCAGTTCGTGCAGCAGCGAGCTGGCGTCGCCCTGCGCCACATCGGCGGCGATGGCGGCCGCCCTCGCGGGAGCGATGCCGATGCCTTCGAGCCGGGACGCGGGCGAACGATCAGGCATTGGAGTAGACATGAAAGCCGTCGAAATCGGCCTTGCCGACCGCGACCCCGCCCTGGCGCAGGATGGCGTAGGCCGCAGTCATGTGGAAAAAGAAGTTCGGCAGCGCGTACTGCAGCAGGAATGCCTGGCCCGGCAAGGTGACCAGGGCTTCGCCGGCGCGGTCGCTGACGACGCGGCTGGCGGCGCCCTCGAACTGCGCCGGCGTGAGCGCGTTCAGGAAGCCGAGCACGAAGTCGATGCGCTGGCGCAGGCCGTCGTAGGTCGGCGCGAATGTACCGCTGTCGCGCAGTGCGCTGGCGGGAAAGGCGCCAGTCTGCGACAGGACGCTGCCGGCCAGCGGGGCGCAGGCGCGCACGGCGAAATTGGCCGCCACCTCGGCCTGCACGGCCAGGGTCAGCATGCCCGGCGCCAGGCGCGCGCCCAGCAGTGCGTCCGCATCCGGATGCGCCTCGGCCAGCACCAGCATGGCGCGCAGATGGCGCAGGTAGCGCCGGAACACGGGCACGCTGGCCTCGTACAGATTGTCGTTCATGGATTGCACCTCGCGTGCGCGCTGCAGCGAATACTGCACTTCGATATCGTCTTTCATCTTGCCGCGCTCCCAACCCTGCGATTCGTAAAAGATGTCGGCGCGGGTGTCGGCGCCGGTAGAGAGCACGATCTGCGCGTGCCCGTGCTCGAACAGATCGTCCACCGCCAGCGCCAGCAGGCGCTTGCCGATGCCCTGCCCTTCGCGCGCGGGGTCGATGAACAGCGCCCAGATCGACCCTTGTTCGCGGTCGGCGCTGGCAAAACCGGCGATGACGCCATCGTCCTCGCACACCCAGGTGCGGCCCAGGCGCCCCAGGTAATCGCGGTACATGGCGACGGTGACGCGGCCCGGATCGCGCAGGCGGTTCTCGGTAACGGCCAGGCGGATGGCCGACATGGCGGCGATGTCCGCGTCGGTCGCCAGCCTGAAGGTGAGCGTGGAGGTGGTATTCAAGTTGATCGTGTTCCTGTGGTCAGTCATCGGCGAGCAGCTGCTGCAGGCGCCGTGGATAGTGGTTGAGAAAATCGCGCGTGACGGCGAAATGTTCGGTGTCTTCGTACGCCACTTCGGTGATGCCGCTGCCGTCGAACTGCAGGATTTTCGCGTTCGGGTACGACAGCAGGATCGGCGAATGGGTGGCGATGATGAACTGGCAGTCCTGCTTGACCAGCTGGTCGATGGCCGACAGCGCGGCCAGCTGGCGATTGGGCGACAGCGCCGCCTCGGGCTCGTCGAGCAGGTACAGGCCGCCGGCGGAAAACTCCAGCATCACGTCAATGAAGGCTTCGCCGTGCGAGCGCAGATGCTTCGATGGCCCTCCGCCGGGAGGGAGCTCGTCGAGATAGGTAAAGACGTTGAACAGGCTTTCGGCGCGCAGGAAGTAGGACCACGCCGGCTTGCGGAAGCCTTTCACCAGTTTCAGGCAATCGTGCAGGGGCGACACCTTCTGCTGCCCGCGCGAGACGCTGCGGCTGCCGCCTTCGCCGGACAGGCCGATCGCCACGGCGATCGCTTCGAGGACCGTCGACTTGCCGGCGCCGTTTTCGCCGACGAAAAAGGTAACGTCGGCGTGCGGCTCGATCACGCCCATGTCGCGCACGGCGGGGATATTGAAGGGGTAACTGTCGAAATCGATCCCGGCATCATCGGTGATCGAGATTTCGCGTAAATAGGGTTTGGCGCTGAAGGCCATGATGATCCTTGGTGAAAAAAAGCACCACCCGCAGGCAGTGCTTTTCGGTTCCTGCGACTGCGTACTGCGATCAGGACATGTGCTGGCCGCCGTTAATGGCGATATTGGCGCCCGTAACAAAAGCGGCTTCGTCCGACGACAGGTAGGCAACCAGACCGGCGACTTCTTCCGGCTTGCCCAGGCGCGCCATCGGAATTTGCGGAATGATCTTGGTGTCGAGCACTTCTTTCGGAATTTCCATGACCATCTTGGTGCCGATGTAGCCCGGCGAAATGGTGTTGACGGTCACGCCCTTGCGCGCCACTTCCAGCGCCAGCGCCTTGGTGAAGCCGTGCATGCCGGCCTTGGCGGCCGAGTAGTTGGTCTGGCCGAAGGCGCCCTTCTGGCCGTTGACCGACGAGATGTTGATGATGCGGCCCCAGCCGCGCTCGACCATGCCATCGCACACCGGTTTGGTCATGTTGAAGACGGAGTCGAGGTTGGTGGCCATGACGGCGTCCCAGTTCGGCTTGTCCATTTTCTTGAACGTCATGTCGCGCGTGATGCCGGCGTTGTTGACCAGCACGTCGATCAGGCCGACCTCATCCTGGATTTTGGACACGCAGGCCTGGGCCGAATCGTAGTCGGCCACGTCGCACTCATAGGCCTTGAAGTCGTAGCCCATGTCCTTGGTGGTCGCCAGCCATTCCGCGACCTTCTTGTTACCAGGGGAATACGTGGTGACGACCCGATACCCGAGAGCGGCCAGCTTGAAACAGACCGCCTCGCCCAAACCGCCCATACCGCCGGTCACTAATGCAACTCTAGCCATTTTGTCTTCTCCTGTTTTTGTACTCCAACTCCAACCAAATCGCGGGGGCGGATTGGACCCGCCCTTGCTCCGCTTGAGCGCCACTCAGCGGTGCTCAGTAACGCTCATTGTCGCGCCGTTTCACCCCATTGCGCTTGCGCGCAAGGGTGCTCAGTCGCGTTCTACTGCCAAAGCAACGCCCATGCCGCCGCCGATGCACAGGCTGGCCAGCCCGCGCTTGGCGTCGCGCCGGACCATTTCGTGCAGCAAGGTCACCAGCACGCGGCAGCCCGACGCACCAATCGGGTGCCCCAGTGCAATTGCGCCGCCGTTGACGTTGATCTTGCTGGTATCCCAGCCCATTTCCTTGTTGACGGCCACCGCTTGCGCGGCGAAGGCTTCGTTAATTTCCATCAGGTCCACGTCTTCGTGGGTCCAGCCGGCCTTTTGCAGGCACAGCTTGGTCGCCGAGACAGGGCCCATGCCCATGATGGTCGGGTCCAGCCCGGCCGAGGAATACGCCTTGATGCGCGCCAGCGGCTTCAGGCCCAATTCCTTGGCCTTGGAAGCGGACATCATGATGACGGCGGCGGCGCCATCGTTCAGGCCCGAGGCATTGCCCGCCGTTACGGTACCAGCTTTGTCGAAAGCGGGGCGCAGGCTGGCCAGCGATTCGAGCGTGGTGCCGTGCTTCGGATACTCGTCGGTGTCGAACACGACGGTGCCCTTCTTGGACACAATTTCAAAAGGAATGATTTCATCCTTGAACTTGCCAGCCTTTTGCGCGGCTTCGGCCTTGAGCTGCGACTGCAGCGCGAATTCGTCCTGCTCGGCGCGCGAGACGTCGTATTTCTTGGCGACGTTTTCGGCGGTCACGCCCATGTGGTACTGGTTGAAAGCGTCCCACAGGCCGTCCACGATCATGGTGTCGACCAGCTTGGCGTCGCCCATGCGGAAACCGTCGCGCGAGCCGTTGAGCACGTGCGGCGAGGCGCTCATGTTTTCCTGGCCGCCGGCGATGACGATGTCGGCGTCGCCGCACTTGATGGCCTGGGCCGCGAGATGGGTGGCCTTCAGGCCGCTGCCGCAGACTTTACCGACGGTAAAAGCGGGCACCATGTTCGGCAAGCCAGCCTTGATCACGGCCTGGCGGGCCGGGCCCTGGCCAGCACCGGCGGTCAGCACCTGGCCGAGGATGACCTCGTTGACTTTGGCCGGATCGAGGTCGATCTGGGCCAGCAGGTGCTTGATGACGTGGGCGCCCAGTTCGGCGGCGGGAATTTTCGCGAGCGCGCCGCCAAATTTACCGACTGCGGTACGGCCAGCGGCCACGATTACGACGTCTTCCATGTGAATCTCCGATGTACTGTGTTCTGGCGCGGTGGCCAATAGGTTTCAAGTGAGCGGCCTGGCACTAGGTGCCGGTCGCCGTTCCCGGCTGAGCTCCGGCCGGCGGCGCGGCCAACTGGGGCCGACCGAAAATTGCAAACTGCCATGCATCGCGCGGAACCGGGGTCAGCCAGTTGCTGGCGCCGCCCGCACATTGCCACTGCCGGGTTGCGACGGTGGCCGTGGCGAGCAGGGTTCTTATCGAATCGACATTCACTTCCGCCGCGGACACGCCGGCGTCCATGGCTGCGTGGACGCTGCGCTGATACATGCCCGCTTGGGTGTCGAACAGTTCCCGCATGGAGCGGAACAACAGGTCAGAACTTGAAAACATGGTTTCCCTTTTCGGATGGACGGTCTTTGACAGCGCTGGGCATGACAAAGTCCTCCATCTTAGTTTCCAGATTCCGTTCGAGTTTGAGCAAAATCAATCTTATCAGCTTATTCACCGAAAACAATCGGGGATTGCCCTGCGGCCGCAAATTACCCCAGCCGGATATCAGCTAAGCAAGGTGATGCCGTCGAGCGTGCGTGCGCACTGCTCGCGGATCACGCCCACGAAATCGCTCACGTAGGCCTTGGCGGCCAGGGCTGGCGGCACCGAAACGAACAGGTCGCTCCACAGGCCGAACTCGCCCACCGGGCGCGCGAGCACGTAATCGTAGTCGACGTAGTTCTTGATGGCCCAGTTGGGCAGCGCGGCCAGGCCGCGCCGGCTGGCGACGAGCTGCAGGATGGCCACGGTCAGCTCGGCCGTGCGGCGCTCGAAGCGCACATTGGCCGGGCGCAGGACTTCGCGGATCAGGTCGATGCGCTCTTCCGGCACCGGATAGGTGATCAGGGTTTCGCCTTCAAAATCAGCCGCTTCCAGGCGGCGCTGGGTGGCCAGGCGGTGCTTCTGGGCCAGCACCACCAGAATTTCGAAGCGGAACAGGGGAAACACGGTGTAGTCGGGACCGCCCGCCGAGCCGATCACCAAGTCGGCCAGGCCGCTGCGCAGCAGGTCGACCGGTTCGCTGTGAAAGCCCGACACCAGGTCGATCTCGACGTCGGGCCAGCGCTGGCGGAACGCATCCATGACCGGCATCAGCCAGTCGAAGCAGGTGTGGCATTCGAGCGCCACGCGCAGCTGGCCCTTGTCGCCCTGCGACAGGCGCGCCACGTCGCGCTCGGCCTGCTCCACCTCGGGCAGCACCTGGTCGGCCAGCGCGAGCAGGCGCATGCCGGTGGCGGTAAACGCGATCGGCAGCGACTTACGCTCGAACAGGGGCGCGCCGTAGCGCTCTTCCATCAGCTTGATCTGGTGCGACAGGGCCGACTGGGTCAGGTTCAGCAGCTGTGCAGCACGCACCAGACTGCCGGAAGAGCGCAGCGCCGTGAGCGTGCGCAGGTGTCGGAGTTCTAGCATGGTCTCGTTCTATGAAAATTTTTCATGCGGAACTGCAAAAGGTTTCGTTTTGATTATATGACACTTTGCCGCAAACTTTACACACGAACAATGAAATCTCGATGACATGATGAAAACGCTACAGACACACGTGCTCGGCTTCCCCCGCATCGGCGCGCGCCGCGAATTGAAGACCGCCCTCGAAGCCTTCTGGAGCGGCGCCAGCGGCGAGGCGGAACTGGAAGCGGCCGGCGCCGCCCTGCGCGCACGCCACTGGGCCCTGCAGGCCGCGGCCGGGCTCGATCTGGTGACGGTGGGCGACTTCGCCTTTTACGACCAGGTGGCCAGCCACATCCAGCTGTTCGGATGCGAACCGGCACGCTTCGGTTTCGACGACGCGGCCTCGCCCCTGACGCGCACCTTCGCCATGGCGCGCGGCGAGCGCAGCGATTGCTGCGGCGGCCAGCACAAGGACCAGCACGGCGGCCACGCGCTCGACATGACCAAGTGGTTCGACACGAACTACCACTATCTGGTGCCGGAATTCGGCCCCGACACCGCCTTCACCCTGGCCGCCGAACGCCTGCAGGCGGAAGTGGCCGAAGCCCAGGCGCTCGGGCACCGGGTCAAGGTCAGCCTGATCGGCCCGCTCACCTTCCTGTGGCTGGGCAGCGCGCGTCAAAGCGGCTTCGACCGTTTGAGCCTGCTCGAAAAGCTGCTCCCGGTCTACACCGCCTTGTTGATACGTCTCAAGGCTCAGGGCGTGGAATGGGTGCAGGTCGATGAACCCATCCTTGGCCTGGACTTGCCGCAGGAATGGCGCAACGCCTTCGAGATCGCCTACTGGCTGCTGGCGCAGTCGGGCGCTTCCATCATGCTGGCGACCTATTTTTCGCCGCTCGAAGAAAACCTGGGCCTGGCCTGCCGCCTGCCGGTGGCCGGCCTGCACGTGGACGGCGTGCGCGCGGCGCATGAACTGACCAGCGTGTGCGACTGGCTGGCCCTGCCCAAGGTGCTGTCGGTCGGCATCGTCGACGGACGCAATATCTGGCGCACCGACCTCGACGCCGCCATCGACGTGCTGGCGCCGCTGCTGGAACGCCGCGGCGAACTCTGGCTGGCGCCCTCGTGCTCGCTGCTGCACGTGCCCCTGAGCCTGGCCGATGAAAGCGCGCTCGACCCCGACGTGCGCTCGTGGCTGGCGTTCGCCACCGAAAAACTCGACGAACTGGCGACCCTGAAAGCGGCCCTGAGCGGGGCCGGCGCGCCGCAGCTGGCCGCGTCGCGCGCGGCCATTGCCAGCCGCGCCCGCAGCACCCGCGTGCACAGCGACGCCGTGGCGGCCCGGGTCCAGGCCTTGCCACGCGGCGCCGACCGGCGCGGCGCACCGTTTGCCACGCGCCAGGCGCTGCAGCGCGCGCGTTTCCGGCTGCCGGCCTATCCGACCACGACCATCGGCTCGTTCCCGCAGACGGCGGCGATTCGCGCCGCGCGCGCCGCCTTCCGCCGCGGCGCCCTGCCGCTGGCCCAGTATCAGAGCGCGATGCGCGCCGAAATCGCGCATGCGGTGGCGCGCCAGGAAGCAATCGGGCTCGACGTGCTGGTGCATGGCGAAGCCGAGCGCAACGACATGGTCGAGTATTTCGGCGAGCAGCTCGACGGCTTTGCCTTTACGCAGCATGGCTGGGTGCAGTCGTACGGCTCGCGCTGCGTCAAGCCGCCGGTGCTGTATGGCGACGTGGCGCGCGCGCGCCCGATGACGGTGGAGTGGACCGTGCATGCGCAGGGCTTGTCGGCGCGGCCGGTCAAGGGCATGCTCACCGGGCCGGTCACGATCCTGCAATGGTCGTTCGTGCGCGACGACCAGCCGCGCGCGTTGACCGCGCTGCAGATCGCGCTGGCCATGCGCGACGAGGTGGCCGACCTGCAGGCGGCCGGGATCGGCATCATCCAGATCGACGAACCGGCCCTGCGCGAAGGCTTGCCGCTGCGACGCGCGCGCTGGGACGATTACCTGACGTGGGCCACGCGCGCGTTCCGCATCACGGCCAGCGCGGCGCAGGATGCGACCCAGATCCACACGCATATGTGCTACGCCGAGTTCAACGACATCCTGCCGCAGATCGCCGCGCTCGATGCCGACGTGATCACGATCGAAACCAGCCGCTCGGACATGGCGCTGCTCGACGGCTTCGGCGAGTATCGCTATCCGAACGAGATCGGGCCGGGCGTGTACGACATCCATTCGCCCAAGGTGCCGGACACGGACGCGATCGAGCGCCTGCTCAGGAAAGCGGCGCAGGTGATCCCGGCGGCTAACCTGTGGGTCAATCCCGATTGCGGCCTGAAAACGCGCGGCTGGGCGGAGACCGAGGCGGCGCTGACGAACATGGTGGCGGCGGCGAAACGCATGCGCGCCTGATCCGGCGCTTGCGGACGGCGCCGCCGATCAGAGCCGGATGTCGGGATAGGCGCCGAACCAGAATGCGAGCGCCTTGTTGTTGACGCCATCGGCACCGGTCCAGAAATCGACGGGGTAGGCCCAGTCGGAGCTGTGCGATTTCGACGGCGCCAGACCGGGATTGGTGAAGTGCGTGAGGTAACCCTTGTGTTCGTCCGTCTCCAGGATGCCCGCGATGCCCAACGCTTCCACCAATACCCTGCACTGATCGTTGGAGGCCTTGAAACCCTCGATTTTTTTCAGTTCTTTATGAAGATCCTTGGGTTTGGTCTTCGGCTCCACCGACCGTAAGGTATCGAGAATGGCGTTAAAAATGCGGAAGTCATCCGCCGTCGGCTTTTGTCGAGCAAGCTGCAGATGCTGGGCCAGGTGGAACTGGATGACATACGGCACTTTCAACAGCCAAATTGAACCATGTTTGTAGCGATTCACGTTCCAGTCGGTCGCATCCATGTTGGCATAGACAGCAGCGGCCGAACAAATGGCGCAATAGCCGGGGGCGGAGGATGTTGTGAAGCCGTGATCAGGCATCGTCTGCATGATCGCAAATGGCGCGAAACCGCTTCGACAATCAAGACGCTCCGAGGTGAAACTCGACAGGAAAAGATCTGTCACGTGCGACTTCTTGCACTGCTTCACATACTCAAAGCATTTTTGAACCGCCTCATCATGTTTCATGTCGACCGGATCGAATGCCAATCCTTGCTCTTTCAGGTAAGCAAATTCCTCGTCGGTGGTAAAGCCGCGCAGATCGATCCATCTTTGTTCGTAAGGCTTCAATGGACGTTTCAAACGAGCATACGCTTGCGATATGCTGTTGTATTGCGCCAATAATTTAAGCGCTTTCTTGTCAACCGGAGCATTCACGATTTTTCCTTCGCAGGATGCATGCGGAGTTCGCGTGGCTCCGTCAGTCAAGCCGGATTTCGGGATAGGCCCCAAACCAGAATTCGAGCGCCTTCTTGTTGACGCCATCGGCGCCGGTCCAGAAATCGACGGGGTAGGCCCAGTCGGAGCTGTGCGATTTCGACGGCGCCAGCCCAGGATTGGTGTAGTGCGTGAGGTAACCCTTGTGTTCCTGCGTCTCCAGGATGCCCGCGATGCCCAGCGCTTCCACCAACACCCTGCACTGATCGTTGGTGGCCTTGAAACCCTCGATTTTTTTCAGCTCTTTATGAAGATCCTTGGGTTTGGTCTTCGCATCCACCGAGCGTAAGGTATCGAGAATGGCATTAAAAATATGGAAGTCGTCCGCCGTCGGCTTTTGCCGAGCAAGCTCCAGATGCTGGGCCAGGTGGAACTGGATGACATAAGGCACCTTCAGCAGCCCGATCGATCCATATTTGTAGCGATCCACGTTCCAGTCGGTGGTATCCATGTCCTTATAGACAGGAGCGGCGGAGCATACGGCGCAAAAACCCGGAGCAGAGTATTTCGTAAAGCCGTGGTCAGGCATCGTCTGCATCATCGCAAATGGCGCGAGAGCGGCCCGGAAATCAAGGCGCTCGGCCGTGAAACTTGCCAGGAAAAGATCGGTCACGTGCGATTTCTTGCACTGCTTCGCATACTCAAAGCACTTCCGAACCGCCTCGTCATGTTTCATGTCCACCGGGTCGAATGCCAATCCATGCTCTTTCATGTAAGCAAATTCCTCGTCTGAAGTGACGCCGCGTATATCGATCCATTGCTGTTCGTCCGGCTCCAATGGACGTTTTAAACGGGCATACGATTGCGATACGCTGTCATATTGCGCCAATAATTTGAGCGCTTTCTTGTCAACCGGTTTGTTCAACATTTTGTTCCCTTTAATGGTGTGCCCGAAACTTGCCCCATTTGACTCGGTACCCGCCCGTTCAAAAAGGCTTTGCCCGCCTTGATTTTTGCAGGAGCGCTTTTCTTTTTAGGGTCGACCCCGGCAATTGCATTGCCCCGTACGCGATTCCCATTCTTTTTCCTGCGGCCGATGACTCCCGTTTTATCGATGGCGATCCCCTCGATCCCCTGGGCAGTCAGCTTCGGCGTGCCCGGCGCGGTAATCCGGGTCATGGTATCGCCCTTTCCGAAGCGAAAGCCATCCTTGCCTTTGTTATTGCCATGACGTCGCGCCACATCTGCCATGGTCTGCTTGTCGCTCGCGCGGCCGTGGTAATACACTTTTCCCGAGCTGTCCGTTAAATGATAATTCCAGTCCCAGCCGAGCGGGTCGGCCCAGCCGGTCGGGTTGGGCACGTACGCAAACAGATTGGTGCCGCCTTCCAGTCCGATCGGATCGGGGCTGATGTAGCGCCCGATATCCGGATCGTAAAACCGGAAGGTGTTGTAATGCAGCCCCGTGCTCTGGTCGGCATACTGCCCCGGATAGCGTAACGGCTGCTCGATCCTCGACGCCATGGCTGTTTCGTCGCCGATGTCGGCCTTGCCCCATGCCGTATAGCTGGCCGTCCAGGCCATCTCCCCACTTTCGTCCGTGACCTCCAGCGGCGCACCAACCAGATCGGTGTGGAAGTGGTAAATGCGCGAACGCGGCTGCTCGCTGCCTGCAGCCGCCAGGGCCACGCCCTGGCCGATGGCCGTATCCACGCGCGCCAGCGGCGTGAAACCTTCATCCGGGCTGTAGATATAGCAGCTGAGGGCGCCATCGCGAATTTCCTGCACCATGCGCAAGCCTTGCCAGACGAAGCGCCGCCGTCCCTCCGCAGGGATTGCTCCCTTCGTGCCGCGCAATTCGGTCTTGGCGATGCGCCGCCCAAGAGGATCATAATCGAAGAGCGTTTCCGCCGTCCCCCACGCGTCCTGCGTACTCACCTTGATCAAACGGTCGTCCGCATCGAACGAAAAATGTTGGACTTGGTTTGCGCCCTTGCGTTTGGTAAGCAGATTGCCCCACGGATCGTAGTCGAAGCGCAGATCCTGCCATGCCTTGAGGCGGTTGCCTTCTATCCTGCCGCCGCTCTTGCGCGCCACGTCGTCCAGCAGGTTGCCCGCCGCATCCCAGGCGAAGGTTTCGAGGCGCTGCTGCGCGACCCGGTTCTGCTTGAGCATGCGGCCCGCCAGATCGTACTGATACTGGATGGCGCCGCGGATATTATCGCGCTGCTCTCCCAGCTCGCCGATCGGGTCGTAGCGGTAATTACGCCACAAAAGACCGAGCCCGGCGCCATGTGCCTCCGTCTTGCGGGCGGAAGCCTGCCACAGGCGCCGCCCCAGTTTGTCGTAGCCGAGTTTTTGCATGAGGGCGCCCTGCGTGTGGGCGACTTCGCGGTGCAGGTCGTCGCGCTCGAAGTCGCTGATGACGCGCTCGCCCATGCGGATCTGGTGCACGTGGCCGGAGCCATAGCTGAGCGTATCGATACGGTGGTCATGCGGCAGGCGCAGGCCCGTGATGTTGTCGAGTTCGTCGAGTTCATAGTCGACCCGGCCTTCGGCACCCTCCTCCGCGATCAGGCGCCCGGCGGCATCGTAGCCGAAGCGCAGTGCGCTTTCGGTGACGCCCAGCGCGGCGCCGGCCTCGGTCGGCATGCGCGCGGTCCCGGTCAGAAGGTCGCCTGCGCTCCACTCGTAACGGCTGATGGCGGTAGCGGTTTGCTTGACCAGCAGCCGGCCCATCTTGTCCCGCGTGAACAGCGTGGTGCGCAGGGCGCGCCCGGCTTGCCCCGGCGTGGGCGCACCGTGTTCGTCGAGTGCGATGATCTCGCCGGCGGGATCGTAATGGCGGTGCCGCTCGACCCCGTCCGGGCGTACCTCGCGCTCAAGGCGGTCGCCCGCGTCGTAGCTGAACAGATAGCGGGTGTCGGGGGCTGTCGCCAGTTCCACCGGGCGTCCGCGAACATCGTAGCGGTAGTGCGAGATGTGTCCGGCCGGGTCCACCGCCTCGATGACCTGGCCACGCGCGTTGCGCTTCCAGTGCCGGGTCTGGGTCGCATTGCGGCGCGCGAACGTCACCAACCCTTCGGCGTCGTACACATATTCCTCGACACTGCCGTCGGCCAGCAGGATGCGGGCCGGCTCGCCTGTCGGCAGGTTCTCGTAGCGCGTGACCTGGCCCAGTGCGTCGGTGAACGATTCAAGTTCGCCGTTGTTGTCGTACGTGTAGTGCGTGGTTTTGCCGGAGCAGTCGGTGTACGCGAGCAACTGGCCGCGCTCGTCCCAGCGCATCTGCTGGCGCCCGCCACGGGCGTCCACGTGCACAATGGGCAGCGGGCTCACGCCGGTCTCGTCGTATTCGTAGCGTTCCTCGCGTCCAAGCACATCCGTGGTGCGCAGCAGGCGCCCTGAAAAGTCGTACTCCGCCTGCCAGCGCTGGCCATCGGCGAAGGCAAGCTGGGTCACGCGCATGCTGTGGCCATCGTAGCCGGTGGTGGTGCGCCGGCCGAGCGGATCGGTTTCGCCGACGAGGCGGCCCATGGCATCGTATTCAAACACGACCTTGCGCTCGCCGGGCAGATCGAGCGTGGCCGGCGATCCCGCGTCGGTGTAACTGATGCGGTAGACGCCGCCATCGAGGTCGGTGCATTGCACGACCTGGAAATGGGCGTCGTAGATCCAGTGGGCGCTGCGCCCCAGTTCGTCGGTGGCCCGGGTCTGGCGGCCCGCCGGGTCGTACGCGAAACGGGTGCGTTCGCCTTCGCTGTTGCCGCATTCGACAACGCGCGGCGCACCGTCGATGATCTCCCAGCGGTACTGGCTCACGAAACCGAGCGCGCTGGTGTGGCTCGTCATCAGGCCGTCGGCATAGCTGAACTGGCGCGCCAGATTGCCGTTGGCGTCATGCACGCTGATCAGCTGACCGAGGCTGTCGTAACCGTAGCGCACCAGCCAGGCCGGCGCGCCGCCGCGCACGCGCTCGATGCCTTCCAGGCGTCCGGACTGCGCGCCGTACGCCAGCCGCACCATCTGGCCGTCACTGGTTTCGATCGACAGCAAGCGCTGCGCCGCGTCGCGGGCATAGTGCTGCCATTGGCCGCTACGGTCTTCGATGCGCAGCAGCGGGGCCAGTTCGCCGCCCGTTACGTCGAGCTGGCCGAAGTCGTAATACACGTCGTTCACGTCGTACATGATGAAGCGGCCGTCGGCGCTGCGCGTCAAAAAGCACTGCTCGCTCTCGCTGAACTCCGCATGACCGGGCTGCATCATGGGAAAACCGGTTTCGCGGCCCTGGCCGTCGCTGTACCAGACCTTGCCGTCACGCGCCTGCAGCCATACTTCCCACGGCAGTACCCAGCCGCGCCCCAAGTCCCCGACGCGCTCCAGGTTGCTGCCATAAAAACGCGCGCCGGTCAGGGGAATCTGGCCGGGCAGGACAAAGTCGGTTTCCTCTTGCGCCAGCAGCAGTTTGCGGCCGGTGGTGACGTCGACCGGCTCGCCCAGCAAGCCCCCGATGGCGCGTCCGACCACGGGCGCGATGACGTAGCGGCTGAGCGCTTCGCCTGCGGCGAAGCCGGCCAGGAAGCGGGCCGCGCAAGGCAGTACCGCGCGCGTCAGCCCCCCGCCCGCCTTGCACAGCAGCTTGCCGATGCCGCCCACCGCGCCGGCGGCGGTGAAGGCCCAGTCGACCGCGGTGCGCAGCCCGGGCGGTATTTCGTCGGCCACGGGGAGATAGGGTTCCCTGCCGCCGCCGATGAAGACATTCGAGGAACCGCCGGAAATCTTGGCGCCGCAGGTGATGGCGTCGTCCTTGCGCGCGGCCGGCAAACCGTTGATGTACACGTTGCCAGAGCCTTCGGCCACCAGTTGCACCGGGTTGTGCATGCTGCACGCCGCTGTACTGACTTTGGCGTAGGTCGCCGCCAGGCCATTGGTCCAGACGTTGAGGGAGCCGGTCACCAGCGTTCCCGTCACGGTCGTACTCATTTTCCCGATCGCCTCGCCTAGACTGAGGATACCCGACGCGCCAAAACCGGCGGCCAGGCCGGCGATCAGCGCGACGCCGAAACCGCAGGTGAAGGTGGCGAACGCCACTGCGGCGATCAGGGCAATGCCGATGAGCGCACCGATCAGGAAGCCGGTCAGCGCATTGGTATGGGAGATGGGATCGGTGATGCGGGCAGCTTCAAACATGCTTTCCTCGATATGGGAGATAAGAGCAGGCACGACAATGTCCGGTCCGGCCGCTTGCGCACACCGGAGTCTGGTGCCTGGACCTCCGGGCTGGCGCGACAAGCGCATCCCGGGTGCACAAGCACCGCAAACATTGCAATTATATAATAGTAAATTTACATATAATCAATGTTCGTCAGCCTGTTACATCGCTGCCGGCCGTATCCCGCTGCCCGCGCGGGCACATGCGAAACGGAGCCGGGCAATGACGGACTAGTCGTCCTGAGAGGCGGTACAGCACCGTCGGCCGGGATATCCTTATTGAACAAAAGTGCTCGCTGTACACCGCAAAAACCGGTTTGAAGTTGCCACGCGGAACATAAGTGGCAACCCTCCCCTAACCGCAATTTTCACAGTAGAATGCACGAGCCTGCGCCACTTTGGGCGGTGATCCGCCCATCCCTCACGACTCGTCTATGCTCAAAAGCCCGTCCCAACTGCCTATTGAAATCAAGATTTCCACCGTGGTGGCGATCTCCACGATTCTGTATTCGGCCGACCCGCTGGCGATCGACGCGGCACTCAAGCAGATGACGGGCGGCACGGCCGATTTCTTCGAAGACGAATTCGCCGTGATCGATATCAGCGCCCTGGCCGAGAACGCGCCGCGCATCGATTGGGACAAGATGGTGTCGCTGCTCAAGAAATATCACCTGAACGCGGTGGCGGTGCGCGGCGCCCCGGCGGCCATGCACGACGCGATCCGCGCGCGCGGCCTCTCGCTCGACGACGGCGCCAGCGGCGACAAGGAGCGCGCCGAAGCGGCAGTGGCGCCCGCGCCCGCCGCGGCGGCGCAAGCGCCGGCGACCGCCATCGTCACGCCCGGCACCATGATCATCGATACCCCGGTGCGGGCCGGCCAGCGCGTGTATGCGCGCGGCTGCGACCTGATCGTCACGGCGGTGGTCAACAACGGCGCCGAAATCATCGCCGACGGCAGCATCCATATCTACGCCTCGCTGTTCGGGCGCGCGCTGGCCGGTGCCTCGGGCAATGCGGATGCGCGCATCTTCGCCATGGCGATGCAGCCCGAGCTGGTCTCGATCGCCGGCGTCTACCGCACCTTCGAAGAAGGCTTTGCTCCCCAGCTGGCGCGCCAGCCGACCCAAATCCGCTTGATCGGCGACCGAATCGATATACTGTCGATCAGCCCGGCCTCCCGCGTTTAAATACCAGATACGAAAAAAGGACCCCCTGTGGCACGAATTATTGTTGTGACTTCCGGCAAGGGTGGCGTCGGCAAGACGACCTCCAGCGCCAGCTTTTCCACCGGCCTGGCCACGCGTGGCCACAAAACCGCCGTGCTCGACTTCGACGTCGGCCTGCGTAATCTCGACCTGATCATGGGTTGCGAGCGCCGCGTCGTGTACGACCTGATCAACGTCATCAATGGCGAAGCTTCGCTCAACCAGGCGCTGATCAAGGACAAGCATTGCGACAACCTGTTCATCCTGCCGGCCTCGCAGACGCGCGACAAGGATGCCTTGTCGGAAGAAGGCGTCGAACGCGTGCTGCACGACCTGATCAACATGGGCTTCGAGTACATCGTCTGCGATTCGCCCGCCGGCATCGAACATGGCGCGCTGATGGCGCTCACGTTCGCCGACGAAGCGGTCATCGTGACCAATCCGGAAGTGTCGTCGGTGCGCGATTCGGACCGCATCCTCGGCATCATCCAGGCCAAGTCGCGCCGCGCCCAGACGGGCGCCGAGCCGGTCAAGGAACACCTGTTAATCACGCGCTACTCGCCCAAGCGGGTCGAGAACGACGAAATGCTGTCGTACCAGGACGTGCAGGAAATCCTGCGCATTCCGCTGATCGGTATCATTCCCGAGTCCGAATCGGTGCTGCACGCATCGAACCAGGGCAATCCGGCGATTCATTTCAAGGGCACCGACGTGGCCGAGGCATACGAGGACGTGGTGTCGCGCTTCCTCGGCGAAGACTTGCCGCTGCGCTTTACCACCTATGAAAAACCAGGCATATTCCAGCGCATCTTCGGAGTGAAGTGACATGGCCCTGCTTTCATTCCTGTTCCCCTCCAAGCCGAAGAGCGCCACGGCGGCCAAGGAGCGCCTGCAGATCATCATCGCGCGCGAGCGCGGCCACCGCACCGGCCCCGATTTTCTGCCGGCGCTGCACCGCGAACTGCTTGAAGTGATCTCGAAGTACACCCGCGTCAACCCGGACGACATCAAACTGTCGCTGGACCGCCAGGGCAACCTGGAAGTGCTTGAAGTAAACGTGGTGCTGCCCGATAGTTAAGGCCATCGCTCCCGCCCCGGCGGGAGCGGGCACCACGCAACGCTAGGCGGTCCGCGCCGCCAGCAATTGCTGCGCCACCGTGGTGCAGGCTTCCACATGATCGTAGCCGAGCTTGCGGAACACGGTAAACCCGATCGCCGCCGACGCGACCTGTCCGGCCAGCGGCACGAAGCGCGCGGCCGACTTGGCGAACACCCTCAGCCCGGTACGCTTGAGCAATTGCACCGCCAGCTGGCGCGTGATCAATTTACCCACCATCATCCCGCCCACCCCCGCGGCCGCCCCGTAGACGATGCGCTTGTAGGCCGGCTGCAGGTGCTCGACCTGCTCGGCGCTCAGGCCGAATGCCGCGTTGACGTCATTGACCAGGCCGGTCAGCATCGACAGGTCGGACATCACGTCCAGCCCCGGCACCGGCAGCGCCGCCACGCCGGCCGAGACGGCGGCGCGGTTGCGCACCATGCGGCGGCATTGCTCGCGCACTTGCAAAATCGCTTCCGGATTGTCCGGGATCAGTGTCAAGTCGACGTTCATGGTTCTCCTTTCGGTATGTAAATTTCTTTCAAGACTCAAAATGTCGATTGAATTAGGCGTTTTTCCAGTGTACCGTGTTATCAGATGGGGGCATGGCACGACAGTTCAGTTCGTTGCCTCGTGTAAATTAATGTGTTTCACTTTAGTGTTGCTTTGGAAAAGTCTGTTATATTCAGAGTAACTATTCAGTAGCAATAGTAGAACGACACCGACAACACGTTTTTACGTACGACACATGCCACCATGAGAATTGCCGTCCTAGACAATGACCGCAGCCAGGCGGACCTGATCTGTCAGGTTCTTACCTCCGCTGGACACGTCTGTCAGTCGTTTGACAGTGGGAAGGATTTGCTGGGACAGCTACGCAAGGACAGCTTCGACATGCTCGTTCTCGACTGGCAGGTCGCCGACATGAGCGGCACCGAAGTGTTACGCCGGGCCAAGGAAAAGCTGCCGGGCACCACGCCGATGATGTTCCTCACCAGCAGCTCGGCCGAGGACGATATCGTGGCCGGCATCACCGCCGGGGCCGACGATTACATGGTCAAGCCGCTGCGCCGGGGCGAACTGGTGGCGCGCGTGCAGGCCCTGCTGCGGCGCGCCTATCCGGCCCAGAACGGGGCGGAACAACTGCAGTTCGGACCCTACATTTTCGAAACCCGGCCGGGGCGCCTGCTCATGGACGGGAACGTGATCGAGGTCACCCACAAGGAATTCTACCTGGCGCTGTTGTTTTTTCGGAATATCGGCCGTCCGCTGTCGCGCGCTTATATTCACGAGGCGGTGTGGATCCGCGAAACGGCGGTGCCGTCGCGCACCATGGATACCCATGTGTCGCGTGTAAGAAACAAATTGCAGTTGCGGCCGGAGAACGGATTCCGGCTGGTGCCGGTGTACAGCTATGGATACCGGCTGGAAAAGCTGGGCGCCAGTTAGATCGTCGCCCCCGCGCCTCAGCGGCGCGGGCGGCGCAACATCGGCCGCCCGACATAGCTGCACAGCGGCCACCGGCATTGCCCTCCCGTACCAAAAACCCCTCCTTTCGGTAAGCCATTGACGCATCACGGTATAATGGCGGTATAACTCCGTACACTGTAAAGCCATGCAACTGCTCGCCGTCGGCCTCAACCACACCACCGCACCGGTCTCGCTTCGCGAGCAGCTGGCGCTCGCGCCTGACCAGCTCGGCCAGGCGGTGCAGGCGGCGCGCGGCTGGTTTGCCCGCATCGATGCCCGTGGCGGCGACGAAGCGGCGATTCTCTCGACCTGCAACCGCACCGAGATGTACGCCGCCAGCGATGTCGCCAATCCGCTCGATGCGAGCGCCCACTTCCTGGCCGATTACCACAAGCTCAACTTCGCCGAACTGCGGCCGCACCTGTACATGCTGCCGCACGATGCCGCCGTGCGTCATGCATTCCGGGTCGCCTCGGGGCTCGACTCCATGGTGCTGGGCGAGCCGCAGATCCTCGGCCAGATGAAAGACGCGATGCGCCTGGCCGACGAAGCCGGCGGCCTGGGCACCTATCTGCACCAGCTGTTCCAGCGCAGCTTCTCGGTGGCCAAGGAAGTGCGCACCACCACCGAAATCGGCGCCCACAGCGTGTCGATGGCGGCGGCCGCGGTGCGCCTGTCGCAGCGCATCTTCGACAAGATCTCCGACCAGAACGTGCTGTTCATCGGCGCCGGCGAAATGATCGAGCTGTGCGCCACCCACTTCGCGGCCCAGAACCCGAAAAACATCACCATCGCCAACCGCACCATGGAGCGCGGCGAAACGCTCGCGCACCGCTTCAACGGCAAGGCAATCCGCCTGGCCGCGCTGCCCGACCAGCTGGCGCAGTTCGACATCGTCATTTCGTGTACCGCCTCCTCGCTGCCGTTGATTGGCCTGGGCCTGGTCGAACGCGCGATCAAGGCGCGCCGCCATAAGCCGATGTTCATGGTCGACCTGGCCGTGCCGCGCGATATCGAGGCCGAAGTCGGCCGCCTCGACGACGTGTTCCTGTACACCGTCGACGACCTCGGACAGGTGGTCCAGACCGGGTTAGAGAGCCGCCAGGCCGCCGTGGCCCAGGCCGAGGCCATCATCGAAACGCGCGTGAAGTCGTTCATGCACTGGATCGACGACCGCGCCATGGTGCCGGTCATCCAGGACCTGCAGGAAAACAGCGAAGCGATGCGCCTGTTCGAACTCGAACGCGCCAAGAAAATGCTGGCGCGCGGCGACGATGTCGACGCCGTGCTCGACGCCCTGTCCAAGGGCCTGACCGCCAAGTTCCTGCACGGCCCGCAGCAGGCGCTGCACCGCGCCCAGGGCGACGAGCGCGCCCGCCTCGCGACCTTGCTGCCGCAATTGTTCCGCGGCCGCCGTTAGCGTCCCGGCTTGTTGCTCCGCCGCGCCGCGATCCCGCGGCCGCGGCTCCCGCCGTCCCCTGCCGTTCCTTACCATTTACCGGGCACCCTATGAAACCATCGATGCTGGCCAAGCTGGATCAACTGGCCAACCGTCTTGTCGAACTTGACGAATTGCTCATGAGCGAAGGCGCGACCTCGAACATGGACGCCTACCGCAAGATGACGCGCGAGCACGCCGAAATCGGTCCGCTGGTGGCGCTGTACAAGGAGTACCAAAGCGCCCAGAACGATATCGCCGAAGCGCAGGACATGCTGTCGGACCCGGACATGAAGGACTTCGCGCAGGAAGAAATCGAAGGCGCCAAGGGTCGCGTGGCGCAGCTGGAAATGGACCTGCAGAAGATGCTGCTGCCGAAAGACGTCAACGACGAGCGCAACATCTTCCTTGAAATTCGCGCCGGCACCGGCGGCGACGAGTCGGCCCTGTTCGCCGGCGACCTGCTGCGCATGTACGTCCGCTTCGCCGAGCGCAATCGCTGGCAAGTCGAGACGGTGTCGGAATCGGTTTCGGACCTGGGCGGCTACCGCGAAGTGATCGTGCGCCTGATCGGCAGCGGCGCCTACTCCAAGCTCAAGTTCGAGTCGGGCGGCCACCGCGTGCAGCGCGTGCCGGCCACCGAAACGCAGGGCCGCATCCATACCTCGGCCTGCACCGTGGCGGTGATGCCCGAAGCGGACGAAGTCGAAGACGTCAACATCAACCCGGCCGACCTGCGCATCGACACCTACCGCGCCTCGGGCGCCGGCGGGCAGCACATCAACAAGACCGATTCGGCGGTGCGCATCACCCACCTGCCGACCGGGATCGTGGTCGAATGCCAGGACGACCGCAGCCAGCACAAGAACAAGGCCTCGGCGCTGAAGGTGCTGGCCGCGCGCATCAAGGACGTGCAGCTGCGCGAGCAGCAGTCGAAGGAAGCGGCCACCCGCAAAAGCCTGATCGGCTCGGGCGACCGCAGCGAGCGGATTCGCACCTATAACTTCCCGCAGGGCCGCATGACCGACCACCGCATCAACCTGACCTTGTATAAACTCGACTTCATCATGGATGGGGAACTGACCGAACTGACCAACGCGCTGGCCGCCGAACACCAGGCCGAATTGCTGGCGGCCCTGGGCGATTAAGCAGTTGGTAAGCTGTCCGTTGTAGACTGCGCATGCGGCGTACCCGCGCTGCATTTCAAAAGACGCCAATAAAAACACTTCTAGGACTTATCCGATGCCAAATAACCGCACGATCCTGATGTCACTCTCCGCCATCTGCTTCGCCCTGATTGGCGCGGCGCTGTACCTGCAGCACTACAAGGACATGCTGCCATGCCCGCTGTGCGTGATCCAGCGCTACGCCTTCTTCTTCTGTGGGCTGATCTGCCTGGCAGCGGCATCGGCCAAGCAGTTCAAGCTGTGGAGCTTCGTCGGCCTGGCCGGTTCGCTGACCGGCCTGTTCTTCGCCGGCAAGCAGCTGTGGGTACTGGCCCATCCGGGCCGCTCGTGCGGCATCGATCCGATGCAGACCATGCTCAACCAGGTCCCGACCGCGATTTACCTGCCCTGGATTTTCGAAGCCGACGGCCTGTGCGAAGATGCGGTCGACAAGCTGCTCGGCCTGACCATTCCGCAATGGTCGACACTGTGGTTCGCCATCATCAGCGTCTCGCTGCTGGTCGTGCTGGCGCGCCGCAGCGCACGCTGATGGTCGCCGCCGGCGCCACGGTCGGCGCGCTGCAGGCACTGCTGCCGCTCGACCCGCTGGAAAACCGCATCCTGGCCTGCCATGCGCTGGACATCACGCGCATCGGCATGATCACCCAGTCGGAACGGGTACTCACCGCAGCGGAGGCGGCCGCCTTGAGCGCGCTGGTCGAACGGCGCATGCAAGGCGAGCCGATTGCCTACATCGTCGGCCGGCGCGAATTCTACGGCCTCGATTTTGCCGTCAACGCGGCGGTGCTCATTCCCCGTCCCGACACCGAACTGCTGGTCGAACTGGCGCTTGAACGCCTGCCGGTGCGCGCCCGCATGCTCGACATGGGCACCGGCAGCGGCGCCATCGCGGTGGCCGTGGCCCACACCCGGCCCGACGCCGGCGTCACCGCCCTCGACGTCAGCGCCGCCGCCCTCGACGTGGCGCGCGCCAACGCGCTTGCCAACCGCGCCGCCGTGCGCTTCGTGCAAAGCGACTGGTTCGCGGCCATTGAGGCCGAAGCGTTCGACCTGATCGTCTCCAATCCCCCCTACATCGCCGACGGCGACGCGCACCTGGTCCAGGGCGACCTGCGCTTCGAGCCGGTGGGCGCGCTGACCGACCATGCCGACGGCCTGTCGGCCCTGCGCACCATCGTGGCCGGCGCGCCGCGCCATCTGCCGCCCCAGGGCTGGCTGCTGATGGAGCACGGCTACGACCAGGCGGCCCAGGTGCGCGCCCTGCTGGCCGATGGCCGCTACTCCGAGGTGCAGAGCTGGCGCGACCTGGCCGGCATCGAGCGCGTCACCGGTGGACGGCGCGCCGCGTAAGTTTCTGCGGTGCCGCGTACGCAACAGCGGCTTTGCTAAAATGACCAGATGCGCAAACTGATCGCCATCTGTGTCCTGATGCTCGCCCCGCTGGCCGCGGGCGCGGGACCGGCCGTCACGCCCGAGCGCATCACGCCCGACCAGCAGGCGCGCGCCCTGTTCGACAGCGACTGGCAGTGGCGCCTGCAAAACCAGCCCGAATACGCCACCGCCCTGGGCGACTACCGCTACGACGCGACCCTGAGCGACACCACCCTGGCCGCCAGCCGGGCCGCCAATGCGCACCAGCGCAGGATGCTCGACCAGGCCAGGCAGATCGAACGCGACAAACTCACCGGCCAGCAGCAGCTGTCCTACGACCTGTTCGTGTGGGAGAAGGAGCAGGCGGTCAAGGCGGCCGCGCTGTACCCGTTCCAGGCGCAGCCGATCAGTTATTACGCCGGCATCCACATCAACCTGGCGCAACTGGCCGCGCAGATGCCGTTCGCCACCGAGACCGACTACCGCAACTACCTGGCGCGCCTGGACGCGGTGCCGGCCCACGTCTCGGGCCTGATCGAACAGCTGCGCGAAGGTATGCGTACCGGCTGGGTCGCGCCCAAAGTGTCGGTGCGCGCCGTGCCGGCCATCCTCAAGCAATTGCGCGAGAACGCGGTCGACGGCGCCCTGGGCCTGCCGTTTCGCCAGATCCCGGCCACCATCGACAAGCCGGTGCGCGACGCCCTCGCGCTGGCCGGCCCCGCCGCGCTGCGCACCCGCGTGGCGCCGGCGTTGCAGGAGCTCGAAGAGTTCATCCGCACCGAATACCTGCCGGTGGCGCGCGAGTCGATCGCGGCCAGCGCGCTGCCGTCCGGCCTCGATTATTACCTGCTGGCGGTGACGCGCCAGACCACCATCGACATGGCCCCGGCCGAGATCCACGCGCTGGGCCTGAGGGAAGTGGCGCGCCTGCGCGCCGACATGACGGCGGCGATCGCGCGCACGGGCTTTAGCGGCGGCTTCGCCCGGTTCATCGTGTTCGCCAAGACCGATCCGCGCCTGTTCTACACCAGCGCCGACCCGCTGCTGGCGCGCTACCGGCGCATCATCACGCGCGCCAGCGCGGCCATGCCCAAGCTGTTCGCGGCCGTGCCCGCGCAGGAGGTGCAGGTCAAGGCAGCTTCCGGCCCGGGCACCGAGAAACAGGGCGCGGCCTGGTACGAGGCCGGCAACGCCGAGCGTCCGGCGGCCTTCGTGGTCAACACCTCGCTGCTGGAAACGCGCCCCATGTGGGAGATGGAAACGCTGGCACTGCACGAAGCGCTGCCGGGCCACCACCTGCAGGTGGCGCGCGCCGCCGACATCGCCGACCTGCCGGCCTTTCGCCGCCACGGCTGGCACGCCGCCTACGGCGAAGGCTGGGCCCTGTACGCGGAGTCGCTCGGCCAGGAGATGGGCTTTTTCAAGGATGCGTTTTCGGCCTTCGGCCACCTGAACGCCGACATGTTCCGCGCGGTGCGGCTGGTGGTCGATACCGGCATCCACACCCAGGGCTGGACGCGCCAGCAGGCGATCGACTACATGAACGCCAATACCGCCAACGCGCCTTCCGACAATGAGCTCGAAGTGGACCGCTACATCGCATGGCCCGGACAGGCGCTCGGATACAAGGTCGGACAGCTGAAAATCCGCGCCCTGCGCGACAAGGCACAGGCGGCGCTGGGCGACAAATTCGACATCCGGCGCTTTCACAGCGTGGTACTCGATAACGGGCCACTGACCCTGGCCCTGCTCGAACAGCAGGTCGACGCATGGATCGCGGCGGCCAAAAAGCCGGCTTCGTAAGCGCGTGATGCGTCCCCCCGCCGCCCTGGCATTGCATATAAAATAAGCCTTGTCGTAAAAATTACGCCCCATCCCAGCAGAATTGGTGCCTCAAAGTGGAGCCGCAGGCGCGCTCGCCGGATTTCGGTTAATCTCGCAGCACTTACCTATTTGGCAGTACAAGAAAGGATTCACCGTGTCGAACCAACTGACCCGCCGCCTGGCCCTGCTCGACGATGATGAACACCGCGCCCTGCTGGGCCAGGGGCTGCGCGGCATCGAGCGCGAGACCCTGCGCGTGGACCGCGCCGGGCGCCTGGCGCGCACGCCGCACCCGGAAGCGCTGGGCGCCGCGCTGACCCACCCGCAGATCACCACCGACTACGCCGAAGCCCTGCTCGAATTCATCACGCCGGCGGAACACGACATCGGCACCACCCTGCACAAGCTCGACGCCATCCACCGCTACGCCTACACCAAGCTGGGCGACGAAATGCTGTGGAGCGAATCGATGCCGTGCGAGCTGCCCGAGGAAGCCGACATCGACATCGCCTGGTACGGCAAGTCGAACATCGGCATGCTCAAGCACGTGTACCGGCGCGGCCTGGCGCTGCGCTACGGAAAAGCGATGCAGTGCATCGCCGGGATCCACTACAACTACTCGCTGCCGGAGCAGATGTTCCAGCTGTTTTCGAACAGCGAAGGCATCCCCGAAGAACGGCGCAGCGCGCTGCGCGACTTCCAGTCCGAAAGCTACATCGCCCTGATCCGCAACTTCCGCCGCTACAGCTGGCTGCTGATGTACCTGTTCGGCGCCTCCCCGGCGCTGTCCACGGGCTTCCTGCGCGGACGCCAGCACCAGCTGGAAACGCTGTCCGGCGACACCCTGTACCTGCCGTATGCGACCAGCCTGCGCATGAGCGACCTCGGTTACCAGAACGATGCGCAATCGGGCCTCACGCCGCACGAGAACTCGCTCGAGAGCTACGTCACCAGCCTGATGGACGCGGTGAACCGTCCGTACAAGCCGTACGAGGCGCTCGGCACCAGGCGCGATGGCCAGTGGATCCAGCTGTCGACCAATGTGCTGCAGATCGAGAACGAATACTATTCGACGATCCGGCCGAAACGCGTGATCCGCACCGGCGAGCGTCCGGTGCAGGCGCTGTGCAAGCGCGGCGTGCAGTACATCGAAGTGCGCTGCCTCGATGTCGACCCGTTCGAGGCGATCGGCATCAGCGTCGAAACGGGGCGCTTCATGGATGCCTTCCTGCTGTTTTGCGCCCTCGACGAGAGCCCGCTGATCAACCAGATGGAAAGCCAGGTCCACGCCCGCAATTTCGCGCGCACCGTGAAGGAAGGGCGCCGTCCCGGCCTGACCCTGACGCGCCACGGCGAAGAGATCGCGCTGTCCGCCTGGGCCAATGAACTGATCGAGCGCATCGCCCCGGTCGCGGCGCTGCTCGACAGCCAGCATAACGAGGATGGCGTGCATGCGGCCTCGCTGGCCGCGCAGCGCGCCAAGATCGCCAATCCGGCGCTCACGCCGTCGGCGCGCGTGCTCGACGAAGTGCGCGCGCTGGGCTCCTCGGCCGCTTTCGGTTTGCGCCAGAGCGAGCTGCACGCGGCGGCGTTCCGCGACAGTCCCTTGATGCCGGCCGAAGCGGCGCTGTTCGACGAAATGGCGGCCACCTCGCTGGCCGAACAGGCCATCATCGAACAGACCCAGACCGGCAGCTTCGACGCGTTTGTGGCCGCCTACAACAGCAGCACATTGTGCGGCGACTGAGGCTGACCCCAGCGTGCTGACCTTTTATAACGAGCACCATGCCCAGCACCGCGGGCGCCACGAAATGTTCCGTGGCGCCCTGGTGCCGTGCTTCGAAAAGCCGGAGCGGGTCGACATGGTGCTGGCCGAATTCGAGCGGCGCGGCCTGGGCAAGGTGGTCACGCCGCACGGCGTGTCGCTGGTTTCGCTCGAACGCATCCACACGCCGCGCTACCTGCATTTTTTGCGCAATGCCTGGAGCGAGTGGGTGGCGCTCGACGAAGCGAACGCCGACAAGGATGCGTTTCCGTCGGTGTGGCCGATCCGCGGCATGCGCACCGATATCGAGCCCGATAATTTTGCCGCGCGCATGGGCCTCTATTCGATGGACAGCGGCACGCCGCTCACCGCCGGCACCTGGATCGCGGCCAAGACCGGGGCCGACTGCGCGGTCAACGCCGCGCATGCGCTGCGCCTGGGCGAGCGCGGTACCTTCGCGCTGACCCGCCCTCCCGGGCACCACGCGGGCGCCGATTTTTTCGGCGGCTACTGCTTCCTGAACAATGCCGCGCTGGCGGCCCAGCACCTGCTCGACGACGGCGCCAGGAAAGTCGCGATCCTCGATATCGATTACCACCACGGCAATGGCACCCAGAGCATTTTTTATGGCCGCAACGATGTGCTGTTCATCTCGCTGCATGCCGATCCGCGCGGCGAGTATCCGTTCTACCTCGGTCACGCCAGCGAAACCGGCGACGGCGAGGGCAAGGGCTACAACATGAATCTGCCGCTGGCGCCCGGATCGACCCCGGCGCAGTGGTTCCTGGCGCTGGAGTCGGCCTGCATCAAGCTGGCCAGCTTCGCGCCGGACGCGCTGGTGGTGTCGCTCGGCGTCGATACGTTCGCGGGCGACCCGCTGTCGTCGTTCGCGCTGCAAAGCAGCGATTTCCTGCGCATCGGCGAACGCATTGCGCACACCGGCCTGCCGACCGCGTTTGTGTTCGAGGGCGGGTATGCGGTCAACGAAATCGGCATCAATGTGGTGAATGTATTAGAAGGTTTTGAAACCGCTAACTGACCCTGCACAACGAAAGAGCCCATGTCGCGTTACCAGCTGGCCCAACTCAATATCGCCCTGATGAAAGGTCCGATCGATTCGCCCGTGATGGCCGATTTCGTCGCCAATCTCGACCGCATCAATGCGCTCGCCGACCAGTCGCCCGGCTTCGTATGGCGCCTGCAGACCGAGGACGGCAACGCGACCGCCCTCAGTCCTCTCGGCGAAAACGAGATCGTCAACATGTCGGTCTGGGACGACGTGGCGGCGCTGAACCACTACGTGTACAAAACCGCGCACGTGGAGATCATGAAGCGGCGCAAGGAGTGGTTCGAGCGCATGCGCGAGGCCTATATGGTGCTGTGGTGGGTGCCGCGCGGGCAGCGTCCCACGATGGACGATGCCATCGCCAGCCTGGCGCATTTGCGCGCGCACGGTCCCACTGCGCGCGCCTTTACCTTTAGCCGCGCCTTCGCCGCGCCCGACGCGCCCGAACACGCACCGGCGCCGCCGTCCGGCGACGCCTGCCCCGCACTGTGAATGAAGGGAATACGATGATCAATTGGGAATGGCGCCATTTCGACGAGCTCTCCGGCGCCGATCTGTACGCGGTGATGGCCAGCCGCCAGGATGTGTTCATCCTGGAGCAGGCTTGCCTGTATCCGGACCTCGACGGCTACGACCAGGGCGCGCACCACCTGCTCGGCTGGCACACGGTCGACGGCGCGCGCGTGCTGGCGGCGTATTTGCGCTGCATCGCCCCCGGCGTGAAGTTCGATGAAATGTCGCTCGGGCGCGTGCTTACCACCAAAGGCGCGCGCAGCGGCGGCAGTGGACGCGCGCTGATGGCCGAGGGCATCGCCTGCGCCGAACGCCAGTATCCGGGCCAGCGCATCCGCATCGGCGCCCAGCAGCACCTCGAACCGTTCTACGCCAGCTTCGGCTTCGCGACGGTGAGTGAGCCCTACGACGAAGACGGCATCATGCACATCGACATGCTGCGCTGAGGCCGCGCCGCCACGCCAGGCCCAGCAACGCCAGGCCCGCCAGCAGCATGGCATGGGCCTGCGGCTCGGGCACGGGGCTGGTCAGCGCCAGCAGCAGGCCGCCGCAACCCTCGCCGGCGTGGCAGCCGTAGGCGGCAATCTGGCCCAGGTCGTTGATGCCGGCGGCGCTCTGCACGGTCCAGCCGAGCGCCGGATCGATCAGCGTGTTCAGGTCGCTCATGTGACCATCGGCATAGATAAACGCAAAGAAAGGCACTTGCAGCGCGCCGCCCAGATTGCCGACCACCTCGCCCCGGTTGTTGAGCCCGGTGCCCCAGGCGGCCAGGCCATACATGCTTCCCAGCACCTGCGTCATGCCGTTCGTGTGCAGGTAGGCGCTTTCGGGCCCATGCCAGTCGGTGCCGGTGATCTGGCCAGCCTGGTTGACGGCGTTGGCGCTGCTGCTGCCCGAAGCCGAATAGTTGAGCGCGCTCATGGCGCCGTTCTCGTACACAAACGCGGTCTGCGGAGGATGGAACTCGCCCTGCCCCAGCGAACTGCCCACCACGCGGCCGGCGTTGTTGATGCCGGTGGCCCAGATGCTGGCGCCGCCGAGGTTGCCGATGTCGCGCAGCTGTCCGCCTTCCCCCACAAACGCGCCCCAGCCGGTGGCTGGCGCATAAAAATTGCCCGCGACCTGGCCCCGCTCGTTGATCGCCGTGCCGCGCGTCATCGTGCCGCCGCCGATGGTACCCAGGTCGGTCATCACACCCTTGCTGTAGACGAAGGCGTGTTCGTCGCCGCTGGCGGTGAGCGCGCCGCCGGTCACTTCGCCGAAGCGGTTGAGCGCCGTGCCGGTGCTGGTGGCGCCACCCAGGGTACCCAGGTCGATGCCGCCGCCGGCCGACCACAGATGTGCCTGCCCATTGCGGGTGCCGACGATCTGGCCGGCATTGTTGATGCCGGCGGGGCTCATTGCGTCCGGCAAGACGGTCACGGTGTAGGAGCGAACAGCGGCAGGCACGGCGGTAGGCACGGCGGTAGGCACCGCGGCAGGGGCGGCCGCTGCGGCGCCGGCCGACAGCAGCAGCGCGAGGGCAAAGGCAGGATGGGAAGTGGACATGGCAAAATCCTCGAAGATGGACCAGCTGCCATCGTGCGCGCACGGCCGCCGCGCGCCCTGTGTTAGGTCATGCGGGCGCTGCGCAGGCGGCACCAGCCGACCAGTCCCAGGCCGGCCAGCAGCATGGCCCAGGTGCCCGGTTCGGGCGCGGCACTCGGGTGCAGCAGCAGGCCGCCGCACTCGCTGCCGCCGTTGCGGCAGCCATAGGCGGCGATCTGGCCGCTGCCGTTGATGCCGGTGGCGTTGTGCACGGTGTAGCCAAGTGCCGGATCGATCAGCGTGTTCAGGTCGATCAGTGCGGCACCCTCGTACAAAAAGGCGAGCGAGTCGGCGTCGCCGGGGCTGTCCGAGCGGCCCACCACCTGGCCGCCCAGGTTGACCGCATTGGCGTAGCTGCGCCGCCCGCCCAGCGTGCCCAGGTCGGTCATCTTGCCGTTGGCGTAAATGAAGGCATGCTCGCGGCCCTGCACCCAGGCATTGCCGACCACGGTGCCGGCATCGTTGATGTCGGCGGCGGCGCTGTAGCTGCCGCCCAGGGTGCCGAGGTCGCTCATCTTGCCGTTCGCGTACAGGAAGGCGTGCGCCAGATAGGGCGAGCTATCGTCCAGCGCCGACACGCCGACCACGTGGCCGGCATTGTTGATGCCGGCCGCGTAGGCGAAGCCGCCGCCCAGGGTGCCCAGGTCGGTGCTGGCGCCGCCGCTGTTCAGGAAAGCCCGGTAGGCCGGCGTGGTGGTCAGGTACTGCCCCGCCACTTGCCCGGCATCGTTGATGGCGGTCCCCAGGCTGTCGGTGCTGCCGGGGATGGCCAGTTCGGCCAGCGTGGCGCCCGCATGGCGGAAAGCGCGCGCCTGCCCGCCCGGCAGGCTGGCGTGGCCGGTGGCCTGGCCGAGCCGGTTGATGGCCGCGGCCGAGCTGGCGGGGCCGCCGAAGGTGCCGATCTCGGTCAGGGTGCCGCCCGACCAGAGGAAGCCACGCTGGCCGCCGTCGCCGGGGCGGTCGCCGACGATCTGGCCGGCATTGTTGATGCCGAGAGGATTGGTATTGAGGGGTAGCGGCGTGACCGCATAACGCGACGCGGCAACGCTGGTCAGCGGCGCGAGCACGAGGGCAAACAGGAAAATACGAGGAGACATGGCTTGATCCTTTCAGGCTGTGAAAGGATCAAGGATCTGCCGACTTTGCGCGCTTTATTTGAGGCGCATCAGTCGCGCGCCGATGCGGTCAGCATCGGCGGGGCGTGCGCCACACTTACTTGACGGCGACCAGTTCGATGTCGAACACCAGGCCGGTATTCGGTGGAATGGTGCCCCTGCCGCTCGCGCCGTAAGCCAGGCTCGATGGAATCGACAGGGTGCGCTTGCCGCCCACTTTCATGCCAGGAATGCCCTGGACCCAGCCTTCGATCAAGCTGCCCGTGGCCAGCGGAAACTCCACCGGCGCCTTGGAAGTTTCGAAGTTCGCGCCTTTATTGTCGGGCTTGCTCGAATCGTAGAGATAACCGCTGTAGTTAACGCTGATTTTCTTGCCGACCACGGCTTCGGCGCCGGTACCGACGACCGTATCCTTGGTGGTCAGGGCGGTCGGGCTGGTGACGACCGTGATCGGCGGCACCTGGACCGGGCTGTCGTCGGAACTGCCGCAAGCGGTCAGGGCGAAAGTGGCAACCAGGGCGGCGGCGAGAGTAAGCTTGAGTTTCATGAAATCCTTGGGCGGTGACGGAAAAAGTTGCCAAAGTTTAGCAGCAGTTGCCCATCGCCGCACTATTCGTCTCGCATCAAAAGTGTGGGGTTTATGTATCGACTTGTATCCTGTCGACGAAAATCAGATTTCGACCTGGGTCCCCAGTTCGATCACCCGGTTGGGAGGAATCTGATAGTAGTCGGCGGCGCCGCGGGCATTGCGCGACATGGCCACGAACAGGTGCTCGCGCCATGGCGCCATGCCGCCGCCCGGGGCCGAAATGACGGTCTGGCGCGCGATGAAGAAGGACGTTTCCATCATCTCGAACGGCAGGCCGTGCTCCTCGCACTGGGCCAGCACCTTGGGAATATCCGGTTCATCCTTGAAGCCGTAGAACACATTGATCTGGAAGCAATTGTGTCCCAGCGCGGTGACCTTGGCCTGCTCGGCCGTCGGCACCCACGGTTCTTCCAGCATGTGCACGGTCAGGAACACCACGCGCTCGTGCAGCACCTTGTTGTGCGACAGGTTGTGCAGCAGCGCGTGCGGCACGCCGTCGCTTTCGCCGCGCAGGAAAATCGCGGTACCGTAGACGCGGGTCGGCGGTGCCACGAACAGCGACTGCAGGAACTCTTCGAGCGGAATGGCATGCGACTGCAGGTTCTCGAACACCAGATGGCGCCCGCGCTTCCAGGTCATCATGCCGGTAAACAGGATCGCGCCCAGCAGCAGCGGGAACCAGCCGCCATGGAACAGTTTCAGCGTGCTCGACGAGAACAGCATGATGTCCATGACGATGAAAAAGCCGGTCGCGCCGAAGCACAGCACCAGCGGCAGATGCCAGCGGTAGCGCGTCACGAAAAAGGTCAGGATGGTGGTGCACAGCATGGTGGCGGTGACCGCGATGCCGTAGGCGCCGGCCATGTCGTCGGACGACTGGAAAATGAGCACGCCGATCAAGACAACCACCAGCTGCAGCCAGTTCACGGCCGGGATGTAGATCTGGCCGATTTCGCTTTCCGAGGTGTGCAGCACGCGCATGCGCGGCATCAGGCCCAGCGCGATGGCTTGCTTGGTCATCGAGAAGGTGCCGGAAATGGTGGCTTGCGAGGCGATCACGGCGGCCATGGTCGAGAGCAGCACCAGCGGGTAGATGCTCCAGCTGCCGAGCTGGTTGTAGAAGGGGTTGCTCACGTGCTCGGGATGCATGATCAGCAGCGCGCCCTGGCCCATGTAGTTCAGCGCCAGCGCCGGAAAGGCGATCAGGAACCAGGCGGCGCGGATCGGTTTCTTGCCGAAGTGGCCCATGTCGGCATACAGCGCCTCGGCGCCGGTCAGCGAGAGCACCACCGCGCCGAGCGCGATGAAGGCCGTGTACTTGTTTTCCAGCATGAAGCGGAAAGCGTGCAGGGGATTAAGGGCGGCCAGGATCTGGGGCGCCTCGATGATGTTGGCCACGCCCATGGCCGCCAGGGCGGCGAACCAGACCAGCATGACCGGCCCGAACCAGCGCCCGATGCCGGCCGTGCCGCGCCGCTGCACCGAATACAGGGCCACCAGCACGATGGCGGTAATGAGCAGCACCACCCAGTTGGGAATGCCGGGAATGGCGACCTCAAGGCCTTCGATCGCACCCAGTACCGAAATGGCGGGGGTAATCACGCTGTCGCCATAGAACATGGTGGCGCCGAACACGCCCAGCACCATCAGCGGAAAATACCATTTGGACGCCTTGGTCACCGAGTTCAGCGCCAGCGCCATCAGCGCCATGATGCCGCCCTCGCCGCGGTTGTCGGCGCGCAGGATCAGCGCGACATACTTGAGCGAGACGATCAGGGTCAGCCCCCAGAAGATCAGGGAAATAATGCCGAGCAGATTGGGGGTGGTCAGGGCCAGGCCGTGGTCCTCGTGGAACACGGCTTTGAGGGTGTACAGGGGACTGGTACCGATATCGCCGTAGACGATACCGACGGCAGCCAGGGTCAGGGCCGCCAGGCTGCTCTTGTTTTGTTGCGCTGTCAAGATTGCACCATATTCTTGTTTTGGTGCATTGCACAATAGAAGATGACCATAGAAAAAGCAAGCACAATTCGTTGCATAATTAATACCCTTGGTTACAGCAAGAATGTCCCTTGCCGACGAAGATGCCATGATAAACGCAGTGGGCGGATAAGTGCGTTCCCAATGGCAAATTGGCATCACCGGCGAATGGGCGGTCCCCGGCAAGCTTCGCCTAACTGCGAGATAATGTTTATCTAATGAATCTTTGATTGTCACTCATGCGTACCGGCATCCTGTCCGCCGCCCTGGCCTTCCTGTGCTGGGGTCTGTTTCCCTTGTATTTCCATGCCCTCAAGGAAGTGCCGCCGGCCCAGATCATGGGCCACCGCGTGCTCTGGTCGCTCCTGTTCCTGGTGATCGTGCTGACCATCCGCCAGCAGTGGAAATGGCTGGGGGCGCTCAGGCAGCAGCCGCGCGTGGTCGCCAGTTTCGCCCTGAGCGCGCTGCTGCTCAGCTTTAACTGGCTGCTCTACATCTGGGCCGTCAACAGCGGCCATGTGATCGAAGCGAGCCTGGGCTACTTCATCAATCCCCTGTTTAACGTGATGCTGGGCTACCTGGTGCTCAAGGAAAGGCTGCGCATCGTCCAGTGGGCGGCGATCGCGCTGGCCACCTGCGGCGTGCTGTGGCTGACCTGGCAGGCCGGACGCATGCCCTGGATCGCCCTGCTGCTGGCGGCGTCCTTCGGCGGCTACGGCTTGCTGCGCAAGACGGCGTCGCTGGGCGCGCTGGAAGGCTTGTCGTTTGAAACCATGCTGCTGTTCCCGTTCGCGCTGGGCTTCGTGATCTGGCTGACCATGACGGGCGACAACGCGTTTTTGAACAGCCCGTCGAACGGCACGCGCTGGCTGCTGATCGCGTCCGGGCCGATCACGGCCATTCCGCTGCTGCTGTTCGCCAGCGGTGCGCGCAAGATTCCGCTGTCGGTGCTGGGATTGCTGCAATACATCGGGCCGACCATCCAGCTCAGCCTGGGTATCTTCCTGTTCCACGAAGCCTTCACGCAGGAGCGCATGATCGGCTTTGCGATCATCTGGAGCGCGCTGGCCCTGTATGCGGCGGAGGGACTGCTCAAGCGCAAATAAGCAGGCGGCGGCAGGACAAAAAAATAGCGGCCTAGGCCGCTATTTTTCATTCCAGCGACGCGCTTACGCCGCTTTTTTGCGCTTGGCGACGGCCAGACCGGCCAGGCCCAGACCCAGCAGGGCCAGGCTGCCTGGTTCAGGCACGCCGACCGGGTCGCCGGCGAAGGTGCCGCCCTGGATGAAGACGCCGGAATCGAGGTTCGCATCGCCGCGGTCCTGGATCAGGAATTCGAAGGTGTTCACGCCAACCAGGCCGAAGGCTTTGGCGGTCATGACGGTGGTCAGGCCATCGTAGCCGGTGTCGACGGTCTGTTTGGCATTGTCGCGGTAGTAACCGGCATTGATATTGTTGTTCACGTTATTGATCGACACGACGCCGTTCGCGCCAGGAACCAGGGCGATGTTCTTGCCGTTGAGCTTGAGTTCGAACAGGTCGTTGTACTCGGTGCCGACGAATTCGTTGTATTCCTCGGAAGCGAAGACATAGTTGAAGAACACATTGCCGGTGGTGCTGGTGAAATTGAATTTCAGCGAGGTGGTGGTGCCGTCGCCGGAGCAGCTGCCGCCGTTATTGCCGCCGACCGCGCAAGCGGTGCGGCCGGTGGTCAGCAGGACGCCCTGGCCGAAACCGATGTTGCCGCCGTCGGTGAAGGTGCCGCTGGCGGCCGAGGTGGCGCTGGCCAGGGTGGCGTTGGTGATGGTGACGCCGGTGCCGCCCAGGGCGTTGGCCAGGGTGCTTGCGTTGGTGGTATTGGTCACGACCAGTGCGTGTGCCGAGCTGGTGGCCAGAAGAAGTGCGGCGGCCGACATCACGCTGCGGATCAAGTTGAATTTCATTGTTTGTTCTTTTCAGGTAAGAGTTGGAATTCTGTTTTTCTGTGAGCGCGGTGCCCGATGAAAAATTAAGCAATTTCCATACCTGAAATAAAAGATGCGCCAAATCAATGACTTGAAGAAACATTGCGCCGTGCCACGTTTGCAAGTGTAAAGAATTCCGACACTTGGCAGCAAGAATACTTGCAGCATGCATCAATTGGATGGCGATCGCAGCGCGCGCCAGCGGGAGCGGCACAGGAAAGGGCCAATCCGGAGGCGACTTATTGTATCCTGTTGACCTTCCGTCCCCATTTCAAGAAACTCAATGGCCAATTACGTCTATACCATGAATCGCGTGGGCAAAATCGTCCCGCCCAAACGCCAGATCCTCAAGGATATTTCCTTGTCGTTCTTCCCCGGCGCCAAGATCGGCGTGCTGGGCCTGAACGGCTCCGGCAAGTCGACCTTGCTGAAAATCATGGCGGGCATCGATACCGACATCCAGGGCGAAGCCGTGCCGATGCCGGGCCTGAACATCGGCTACCTGCCGCAGGAACCTGTGCTCGATCCCGAGCAGACCGTGCGCCAGGTGGTCGAATCGGGCCTGGGCGAAGTATTCGAGGCGCAAGCCAAGCTGGAAGCGGTGTACGCGGCCTACGCCGACGAAGACGCCGACTTCGATGCGCTGGCGACCGAACAGGCGCGCCTGGAAGCGATCATCTCGACCTCCGACGGCGGCAACCTGAACCTGCAGCTGGAAATGGCCGCCGACGCGCTGCGCCTGCCGCCGTGGGACGCCAAGATCGGCATCCTGTCCGGTGGTGAAAAGCGCCGCGTGGCACTGTGCCGCCTGCTGCTGTCGAAACCCGACATGCTGCTGCTCGACGAACCAACCAATCACCTGGATGCCGAATCGGTCGACTGGCTCGAACAATTCCTGCTGCGCTTCCCGGGCACCGTGGTCGGCATCACCCACGATCGCTACTTCCTCGACAACGCCGCCGAATGGATTCTCGAACTCGACCGCGGCCACGGCATTCCGTGGAAAGGCAACTACAGCTCGTGGCTGGAGCAAAAGAGCAACCGCCTCAAGCAGGAAGAAGCGACCGAGTCTTCGCGCCAGAAAACCATGGCCAAGGAACTCGAATGGGTGCGCCAGAATCCCAAAGGCCGCCAGGCCAAGAGCAAGGCCCGCCTGGCGCGCTTTAACGAGCTGTCCGAGCACGAATACCAGAAGCGCAACGAAACGTCCGAGATCTTCATTCCCGTGGCCGAGCGCCTGGGCAATGACGTGATCGAATTCAAGAACGTGTCGAAATCGTTCGGCGACCGCCTGCTGATCGAGAACCTGTCGTTCATCGTGCCGCCGGGCGCCATCGTCGGCATCATCGGCCCGAACGGCGCCGGCAAGTCGACCCTGTTCAAGATGATCACCGGCAAAGAGCAGCCCGACAGCGGCGAAGTTGCCATCGGCCAGACCGCGCGCGTGTCCATCGTCGACCAGAACCGCGACGACCTGGCCAATACCAAGACCGTGTTCGACGACGTGGCCGGCGGCGCCGATACGCTCACCGTGGGCCGTTTCGACATGCCGTCGCGCGCTTACCTGGGCCGCTTCAACTTCAAGGGCTCGGATCAGCAAAAGATCGTCGGCAACCTGTCGGGCGGGGAACGCGGCCGTCTGCATCTGGCCAAGACGTTGCTGCAAGGCGGCAACGTCCTGCTGCTCGATGAACCGTCGAACGATCTGGACGTCGAAACCCTGCGCGCGCTGGAAGATGCCCTGCTCGAATTTGCCGGCAGCGTCATGGTCATTTCCCACGATCGCTGGTTCCTGGACCGCATCGCGACCCACATCCTGGCGTTCGAAGGCAACTCGCAAGTCACTTTCTTCGACGGTAACTATCAGGAATACGAAGCCGACAAGAAGAAACGCCTGGGCGAAGAAGGCGCCAAGCCGAAGCGGATCCGCTACAAGCCGCTGACGGTGTAAGACCCATCCCATCGCGCGCCATGCGGCACGGCGCGCGATGGCGCAATGCCTTTTTGCAGCACAGCTCGTTTCAGAAGTCCCTCACTTTTGCGTTAATCGACCTACAAGCACGCCATGCCCGGCACACTGGACAGATGAATGACTATCGCGCCAACCGGGTCGCCGGGCACAGTTACTTCTTCACGGTCCGCTTGTCCGAGCGCGGCAGCACCCTGCTGACCGACCATATCGCCGCCTTCGGCGAGGCCATCCGCCAGGCGCGCAGCCGCAAGCCGTTTCATGTCGATGCCTGGGTTGCCCTGCCCGACCATGCCCACGCCATCTGGACCTTGCCGCCGGGCGACGAGGATTGTGCCGCCCGCTGGCGCGCCGTCAAGATTGCGTTTTCCAAATCCCTGAGCAAGGCGCGCGCGACGCGGGGCACCGAGATCATCTGGGAACCGCACTACCAGCAGCATCCCGTCGGCAGCGACGACTATGCCGGCCTGGTCGACTATATCCACCACAATCCCTTGCGTCACGGCCTGTGCGGCGCGCCGCAGGAGTGGCAATGGTCGTCGGTGCACCGCTTTATCGCGGCCGGTATGGTGGCGTACTGAGGGAACGTACCAAGGAGGAGATGGGGCGCAAACGCGGCCCCGAAAAGACAAAGCGCCTCCCGGTGGATACAGCAAGCGGAGGGGGCGCTTGCTGCACACACTGGAAGGCGCCGTGCCTGTTCCGGTCTGCCCTTCTGTCAACTGCGGCCCGGGCTTCGCGCAGCGCGCAAAGCCTCGGACGCCCGATCAGAAGCTGTAACGAGCACCAACGGTGATGGCGTCTGCCTTGGCACCGAAGTCCTTGCTCTTGCCATAGCGCTCATATTCCAGCGTCAGGGCGACCTGCTTGCTCAGGTTGTACTGGCCGCCAACGGCTCCGTACACGCCTGTCTCGCTTTCCTTGTAGCGCAGGTTAGGCGAACTGCCTTCCACCTTGGTATAACCAGCGCCGAGCTTGCCGTAGACCGAAAACATCTCGTTGACGGGCATGGTGGCCTTGCCGGCGATGTAGGCGCGCTTGCCGTCGGTTGTGCCGCTGCGGGTGTCATTGCCGATCTTGTAGTTGAAATCGGCCTTGGTCAGGTCGGTGTAACCGGCTTCCACGCCCCACATCGGGGTGATATCGAGGCCGCCGAACACTTTCAGCGATGGCTTGTAGCCGTCGCCGTCGTCGCTACCGCTAATTTTGTAGCTGTGATCGGACGATGCCACGCCCACACCAACGTAAGGAACCGGGCTTTGCGCCTGGGCAGCGGTCATCGCGGTGGCGCCAGCGATCAATGCAAAAATGAGCTTTTTCATGCGGAATCCTTTGTGTGAAACAGTCTGTTCCGCAATTCCCAATGAATTGCGAGGTAACCAAGATAGCATCACCGAATGAGCGCATGAAGGGGCATTCCGTAAGACTTGTAAGGAAATGTAACGTGAAAAATAGCCTGCCGTTGAAATAACTGACTGTGCGTTCAGCTATATGCATTTTCCAGTTGAGCGAACTTAGGCGAAGATTAAAAGATGAAGCGGAAAGTTAGGTTCACGCGCGGACCGATAGTCCGGGTCGACTTGTTAATTCCGTGCAGCCAGTGCTTTTGTGTATTGCCTGACATCACTAGTAAAGTACCGTCTTTTAAGACTAGCTTAAGTGTCTGTTTGGACTGTTTGTGGCGCAAAATGAAGGTTCTTTCGGCGCCGAAACTAAGCGAGGCGATCACCGGCTCGGGGCCGAGCTCGGCTTCGTCATCGCTGTGCATGCCCATGCTGTCGCGCTCGTTTCGATAGTAATTGAGCAGCACGCTGTTGAAGCGCTGGCCGCAGGCGGCCTCGACCGCCTCCTTGAGGGCCAGCTGCAGCGGCGTAAACGGCAGCGCTTCGAGGCGCAGGCCGGAATACGTGTAGGCTGCCTCGCCGTGCCAGGCGGTCAGGCGCGGCTGCGGATGCTGCTTTCCCCACAAGATGATCGATTGGGCGCGCCAGCCGGTCTCGGCAACGAGGCGCGCGAGCACCTCCGCGTTACTCAGATGAAAAGGCAGCTGGGGCAGGACCGATACCGTGCCATCGTCGAGCGGAAAGGGGGTTAACTGACTTTGTTGAAACAGGTCCATGGCGGGCGGCTTGGCGATATGATGGCAGGATGACACGATAGACGAGGTATTTTCGCATGAAAAAACGCCACTTCCTGGGCGCCGCCGTAAGCGCGGCCACCCTCCCCGCCTTCGCAGCCGGCACGCCCGCCCGACGGGCACCGGGACCAGCCCTGCTGACCCTGACCGGCGAGCTGGCGCGCACCAACCGCGGCCCGTTCGACCCCGTGCTCGACCAGATGATGCACAAGCAAAAGATCAGCTTCGACAAGGCGTTCAGCCTCGATTTCGGCGCGCTGCTGGCCCTGCCGGCGGTCAGCATCAATCCTACCCTGGAATACGACGCCAAGGCGCATGCGCTGCGCGGCCCGCTGCTGCTCGACGCGGTGGCGGCCAGCGGCACCCGTCTGCGCGACGACGGCAAGCTGGTGCTGCGCGCCGTGGACGGCTATGCGGTCGCGCTGCCGGTGGCGCAGGCGCGCGCGCAGCGCTTCATCGTTGCCACCCATCTCGACGGCAAGCCGATGGCGCTGGGCGGACTGGGGCCCTTGTGGGCCGTGTACGATGCGGATCGTTTTCCCGACATGGCCGCAAGGCCCGTGGCTGAACGCTTCGGCGCCTGCCCGTGGGCCCTGTATCACATCGAGGTCACGCAATGAGGCCGCCCCGGCGGCAATCGCTCAGGCGTAGGCTTCGGCCAGCGACATCACGCGCGGCGTGACGGTGATGCCGACGTTGCCGAACAAGGTATCGATGTCTTTCAGATTGGCCTCGCACTCTTCGGTTTTCCAGCCCTTGAAGATATCGGTGCCGTCTTTCTGGAAGTGCAGGTCGAGCACCTTGCCGCGGTCCTTGTGGGTGTAGGCCTCGCTATGGGTGTTCTGGAAGCCCAGCTCGGCGAGGCCGGCGAGGATGGCACTCGGTGGATTGTCGGGGTCGGTGGCGAGGAAGACGCCGAAGGTCTTGCCGGGGGGCTTGGCGGCGATATCGACTTCATAAATGCCGGGCGCCTTTGTCACAGACGTACTTTTCAAAAATAGCATGCTGGTCTCCCTCGTCGACGTAAGCAGGGGCATGGGAATGCCTGCCGTTTTGGCAAGTCTTCCGCAACATCACCGTAACGGTCTAGCTTATTGCGATTTTTTGCGTTTGTCGATGCATGGTTGCATCTTTTCGCATTAATGCATCAGCCCCGTTGCATAAGCGGCAGGCGCGCCTGACGTTGCATCGCCGGCAGCCGCCTAAATGGGCGTTTTGCGCCGCGCCAGATCCTGGGTCGGCGCCACCAGGGCCGCATACAGCGCTCCGCTCGGCCCGTCCCACGCGGCCAGCGCGGCCTGCTGGCGCGCCACCGTCTCCATGTCGCCGCGCGCAATCGGCCCGCTCAGCGCCGCCGCCGCGCCCAGGCGGAACACATTGGCCATGCTTTCCGAGGCCAGCGGCTGCGCCATGGCGCGCGCCACCGGTTCCGGCACGCCCGCCGCCTGGTAGGCGCGCAGCGCGGCGTCGAGCACCGTCACCAGATAATTCGATGCGAACACCGAGGCCGCGTGGTACACCGTTTTCGCTTGCGCATCGATGGCTACCGGCTGCGCACCGATCGCCGCCAGCGCCGGCGTGAGCACGGCCAGTGCGCCGGCGTCGCCCTCGGTCCCGCAAAAGGTGCCGTCGAAGTGCTGCGCCACCAGCGCCGGATCGGCAAAGCTGCGGATCGGATGCACGCTCGCCACCAGCGCGCCGGCCGCGCTGGCCGCCGCCAGTTCGGCCGAGGACTTGGCGCCGCTGCAGTGAAACACGATGGCGCCCGTGAGCGCCTGCGCTCCAGCCAGTTGCGCGCACACGGCGCCGATCTGGTCGTCGCCGACAGCCAGCATCCACGCGTCGGCCGGCCGCATGGATGCCAGGCCGGCCGCCGCGCGCCCGGCGCCCATGAACCCGACGGCATCGAGCGCACTGGCGTGCGAGCGCGTCAGCACATCCTGCACGGCAAAGCTGCCGCTCGCGCCCAACAGGCGCCCCAGCACCCGCCCCACATGGCCGGCGCCGATGATGTTAAGCGTGCGCGCCACCTAGAAGCCCGACCCCGGCTGCTTGAGGTAATCGATTTCTTCAGGCGTGGAGGCGCGCCCCAGGATCGCATTGCGGTGCGGGAAGCGGCCGAAACGCGCGATCACGCCGCGATGGCGGTGCGCATAATCGAGCGCGCCCTCGAATGCCTCGCCGTACTGCGCCAGGTCGGAAAAGAGATCGACCGCGCGCTCCTGCATGCGCGCGTCCTCGGCGTGCTCGAACGGCATGTAGACGAACCAGCGCTGCAGCGGCGTAAGCGTTTTATCGGCGCCGCTGTCGACCAGCCGCAGCGCCGCGGCCAGCGCCAGCGCGTCGCCGGAAAACGAGGCAGGCTGGCCGCGCCAGGCATTGCGCGTGAGCTGGTCGAGCAGCACGATGCGCGCCAGCGTGCCCTGGGCTCCTTCGGCGTCCCACTCGCGCAAGCCGCCGGCGACCGCGTGTTCGAGCAGGGGGCCGAAGCGCTCGGCCACCTCGGCATCGAACGCGTCGCTCTTGCGGAACCAGACCTCGCGCGCCTTGCCGTGCCCTTCGGCGCCGGCGGGCAGGAACCAGAAATCGAGTATGTCTTGTGCCGTCATGGCAGCTCCTTGCGTTCAGCTTGATTTGCAGCTTGGGCTAATTGCGGGCGTGGGAGATCTGGAAACTGTCGATGCCGTTGAACTGCGCCAGTTCGGCCGCCAGGTCGGACAGCGGCGCACCGCTTTTCTTGGACAGCGCCAGCGCCACGAAGCGCCATTCCTGCATGTTGTTCTCGCTGCCGATGGTGAGCGAACCGCCGGCAATCGCATAGCCGCGCGCCAGCGCGATGCGGCGCAGCGCATCCTCGCGCGGCACGAAGTCGTGCTTGAAGCGCATCATCACCGCCACCGCGTGGCGCGAGGGCAGCCAGGCTTCGACCTTGGACAGGTAGATCATGATCATCGCCGAAAAGAAGGCCAGTCCCATCGCGGCCAGGTAAAACCCGACGCCGACCAGGATGCCGATCACCGACGAGGTCCAGATCGAGGCGGCCGTGGTCAGGCCGCTGATGTTGAAGCCTTCGCGCATGATGACGCCCGCGCCCAGGAAACCGATGCCGGTGACGATGCCCTGGATGACGCGGGTGGGGTCGACCGCGGCCAGCAGCGAAGCGCCATGGCCGCCGAACCAGAAGCCGGGATAGCCGCCGACGATGGTCAGCGCGGCCGAGGCCATGCACACCAGGCCATAGGTGCGCATGCCGGCCGCGCGCCCGTGGTACGAGCGTTCGTAGCCAACCAGCAGCCCGAGTATGAGCGCGCCCAGCAGATTGAGGAGAATCAGCCCATTGGTGGCGATTTCGGGTTGCGACCAGTAGGCCGACATGAGCTCCGTGAACGACATGCGGTTTCCTTCAAGGTGACGCTAGGGGGCCGGCTTCTTTTTCACCAGCTGCTTTTCGAAGGCGATATCGAGCTTGCTGACGCGCCGCGCTACCTGCGGTCCGAGCTTGTTGACAAAGGCGACGAAGTCGTCGAGGTCGAGCGGAGCGCACAGCGGCGGCTCGCCCGGCGCTTCCGACAGGAAGAACAGGCCGTCGCCGGTGCGGGCCATCGAATAGCCGGCATTCCCGCTGCGGACCTTGAGGCGGTCGACGGCGGCGCTGGCCCGGGTTGATCGTGCGGTCGACATCAGAGCTCCTGTGTGCGTTGTTCGAGCCAGGCGGCGGCCGCGCCGCTCACATGCGGCGCCAGGCGCGCGCGCACGGTGGCGTGGTAGTCGTTGATCCAGGCGATTTCGTCGGCGCGCAGCAGCGGCAGGTGCAGGCAGCGCGTATCGATCGGGCACAGGGTCAGGGTTTCGAAGCGCAGCCAGTCGCCGAATTCGGTGGCATCAAGCGCCACGTTCAGGACCAGGTTTTCGATGCGGATGCCCCAGCGGCCGGGCCGGTAGATGCCCGGTTCGACCGACGTGATCATGCCTTCTTCCATGGCGGTGTGCGGCTCCGGCATGGCGCTTGCCGAAATCGACTGCGGTCCCTCGTGCACGTTCAGGAAAAAGCCGACGCCGTGGCCGGTGCCGTGGCCGTAGTCGATGCCGGCGGCCCAGATCGGGGCGCGCGCCAGCGCATCGAGCATCGGCGAGCGGGTCCCACGCGGGAAGCGCGCCGACGACAGTGCGATCACGCCCTTGAGCACCAGCGTAAAATCGCTGCGCTGCGCTTCGCTGGTGGCACCCACCGGCACCACGCGCGTGATGTCGGTGGTGCCGCCCAGGTACTGGCCGCCGGAGTCGATCAGCAGCAGTCCGTCGCCTTCGATGACGGCGTGCGCCGCCTCGCTGGCGCGATAGTGGATGACGGCGCCGTTGGCGTTAAAGCCGGCGATGGTGCCGAAACTGGGGCTGACAAACCCGGGCCGGCGTGCCCGCGCGGCCGTGATGTGGCGGTCGATGGCCACCTCGGTGAGCGGCGCGCGCGCCGGATTGGCCAGTTCGGCCTCCAGCCAGGCGAAAAATTCGCACAGGGCCGCGCCATCGTGCTCCATGGTGGTGCGCACGTGGGCGGCGTCCGCGGCGGATTTTTTCGATTTGGCGAAGGTGGTCGGGTTGACCGCCTCGATCACCTTCACGCCCGGTGCGATGGCGTCGCGCATGCCGGCCGTGATGCGGCGCGGGTCGACGAGCAGCCCCGCGCCGGGAGGCAAGGCGGCCAGGGCGCCAGCGGCGTCGGCATAGGGCGCCAGGGTGACGCCGTCAAGCAGCAGGCGCGCGCGCAGTTCGGCCGGAATCTTGGCTTCGGCCACGAACAGGGTCGCGCCATCGGGCGCTATCAGCGCGTGCGCCAGGAATACCGGGTTGTAGCTCACGTCGGCGCCGCGCAGGTTGAACAGCCAGGCGATATCGTCGAGGGTGGAAATGAAGTGGCGCTCGGCGCCCAGTCTGGCCATGGCGGCGCGCGTGGCGGCCAGCTTGTCGGCGCGGCTGGTGGAGGCGAACGGCGCGGCGTGCTCGAACACTGGCGGCGGCGGCAGCGTGGGGCGTTCGCTCCAGACTGAGTCGAGCAAGTCGATGTCGGTGCGCAGATTGATGCCGCGCGCGCTCAAGGCATCCGCCAGCAGACGCGCGGTGGACAGGCCGAGCACGCGCGCGTCGACCGCCACCGTCTGGCCCGGCCCCAGGTTGGCGGCCAGCCAGTCGATGTGCAGCAGGCTGGCGCCGGACGGGATTTTCATCAGTTGCACGCTGCTGCCGGCCAGTTCGGTCTCGGCCTGGGTCCAGTAGCGGGCATCGGTCCAGCAGCCGGCAAAGTCGCCCGTGGCGATGAAGGTGCCGACCGAGCCGGTGAAACCGGTCAGCCATTCGCGGCCCTGCCAGCGGCCGGGCAGGTATTCGGACAGGTGCGGGTCGGACGAGGGGATGATGCAGGCGTGGACCTGCGCGCGCCGCATGGCGGCGCGCAGCTGCGCGAGGCGCTCATCGCGCGCGGTGGATGTGGGCATGGGCAGCGTTGAATCGGGTCGTGTCATTGTGTCTTATGATACCTCTATCGCGCCCGGCCGTGGCGACACGCGTGCGCAGGTGGACAAGCGGGCTTCATGCCTGGAAGTGGCGCAGGCCTTCCAGGTCGAGCACCCGGATGCCGCCGTAATCGAGCCGCAGCAACCCTTCCTTCTCCAGCAGTTGCAAGGCCTGGTTGGCGCGCTGGCGCGAGGCGCCCGACAGGTAGCCGATTTCTTCCTGCGAAATCTGCACCAGTTTCTCCAGTCCCGGATACAGGTGCGAGTTGAACATCGCGGCCAGGCAGCGCGCCACGCGGGTATCGATGTCGAGCATGCGGTCGTTTTCGACCAGGCCGATGAACTGGCCCAGCCGTTCGTTGAGCTGCATCAGCAAAAAACGCGTGAACGGCAGGCTCACTTCGAGCAGCCACTCGAAGGTGTCGCGCGGCATGCGGGCCACGCGCGTGTCGCGCAGCGCCATCACATCGTATTTGCGGGTCTGGTCCTTGAGCAGCGAGCCTTCGCCGAACCAGCCGCCGGTCGGCACGCCGGCGAAGGTCACGTTTTTACCGGATGGTGAAAAATTGTTGATCTTGACCAGGCCATCGATAATCCCGACCCAGTTGTCCAGCGCCTCACCCTTGCGGCATACGAAGCCGCCCTTGGGCACGAACTGCTCGAAACAGTCGGCTTCCACCCGGATCATCTCGGCGCTCGTGAGGGTACGGGCCCATATGGTCGAGCGCAAGTGTTCAATTAATGTCTGTGTCTGGTTTGTCATTGTGCGTCGCAGCATCGAAAGTCGCGAATTAGAGGGTGAATTGTCATCCAAAAGACAACCTGCTCGCCCAACGCGAGCTAATATCATCACACAAAAAGCGCGCCACCCCGCATTTGCCGTCGCGGGAGGGGGGCCGGACAAACAAAAGGGGACGCTGGTGAATACATCCGATGGCTCGCAATTGCAGACTTTCCCGCGGCGCCTGCTGGCGCACGGCCAGGCGCGCCCGCAGCGCCCCGCCTTCCGCGAAAAGCACCTGGGCATCTGGCAGACCTGGAGCTGGCTGGAGGTGAACGCCGAGGTGCGCGCCCTGGCCTGCGGCCTGGCGTCGCTCGGTTTTGCGCGCGGGATGAACCTGGCCATCATCGGCGACAACCGCCCGCGCCTGTACTGGGCCATGCTGGCCGCGCAATGCCTGGGCGGCGTGCCGGTGCCGCTGTACCAGGACGCGCCGGCCGCCGACATGGCCTACGTATTGAACGACGCCGACATCGGCTTTGCCATCGTCGAAGACCAGGAGCAGGTCGACAAGCTGCTCGAACTGCAGGCCCTGTGCCCGCAGGTGCGCCACATCGCCTTCGACGACGAACGCGGCATGCGCCACTACAAACAGGCCGGCCTGAATTCCTTCGCGGCGCTGCAGGCACTGGGCCGCGCATGGGACCAGGCCCACCCCGGTGCGTTCGACGCGGCGGTTGCCGCCGGCGGCGGCAGCGACATCGCGATCATCCTGTACACCTCCGGCACCACCGGCAAGCCGAAAGGCGTATGCCAGTCGCATGCCGCGCTGATGGCGGCCGGCGTGGGCGGGGTCGGCTTCGACAAGCTGACCGACCGCGAAGACATCCTGTCCTACCTGCCGATGGCGTGGGTGGGCGACTGCCTGTTCTCGCTGGCGCAGGCGATGGTGGCCGGTTTCACGGTCAACTGCCCCGAGTCGGGCGACACCGTGCTGACCGACCTGCGCGAGATCGGCCCGACCTATTATTTCGCGCCGCCGCGCGTGTTCGAGAACATGCTCACCACCGTGATGATCCGGATGGAAGACGCGAGCACCCTCAAGCGCAATATGTTCCACCACTTTATGGACGTGGCCAAACGCTGCGGCGCCGACATCCTGGACGGTAAACCGGTGCCGGCGCTTGATCGCGCGGCGTATGCGCTCGGCCACCTGCTGGTCTACGGTCCGCTCAAGAATGTGCTTGGACTGTCGCGCGTGCGCGTGGCCTACACCGCCGGCGCGGCGATCGGGCCGGACCTGTTCCGCTTCTACCGCTCGATCGGCGTCAATCTCAAGCAGCTGTACGGCTCCACCGAAACCTGCGCCTACGTGTGCCTGCAGCCGGACGGGAACATCAAGTTCGACAGCGTCGGCCTGCCCGCGCCCGGCGTCGAGGTGCGCATTGCCGCCAGCGGCGAGGTGCTGGTCAAGTCGGCGGCGACGATGGCGGGCTACTTCAAGCGCGAGGACGCGACCGCCGAAGTGATCGACGCCGACGGCTACTTCCACACGGGCGACGCCGGCATGTTCGACAGCGAAGGCCACTTGAAGATCATCGACCGCGCCGCCGACGTGGGCAAGATGGACTGCGGCGCGATCTTTGCGCCCAACTACATCGAGAACAAGCTCAAGTTTTTCCCGTTTATCAAGGAGGCGGTCGCCTTCGGCAACGCGCGCAAGCAGGTATGCGCCTTCATCAATATCGACATGGAAGCGGTCGGCAACTGGGCCGAGCGGCGCAACATCGCCTACGCCGGCTACACCGACCTGGCCGCGCACGGCACCACCTACGACCTGATACGCGACTGCGTGGAAAAGGTCAATGCCGACCTGGCCGGCGAAGCGCTGATGGGGGCGACCCAGATCCACCGCTTCCTGATTTTGCACAAGGAGCTCGATCCGGACGACGATGAGCTGACGCGCACGCGCAAGGTGCGGCGCAAGTTCATCGCCGACAAATACGCGGTACTGATTGACGCGCTGTACACCGACAAGGCCAGTCAGTTCATCAGTACCCAGGTCAAGTTTGAAGATGGCCGTGTGGGGGTGGTGAGCGCCGATTTGCGCATCTGCGGGGCCACCACCTATCCCGCCATGGAAAAGGCTGCGTGAGGAGCGCGTTGCGATGAACATGAATGAACTTAATGAACCAACGGCGAGCGGATCGACGCGCAAGATCGGACCGGTGATCCTTGACCTGAACAACATCTCGCTGTCGTTCGGCGGGGTCAAGGCGCTGACCGATATCTCCTTCAACGTCCGGCAGCATGAGATCCGCGCGATCATCGGGCCCAATGGCGCGGGAAAAAGTTCGATGCTCAACGTGATCAATGGCGTGTACCGCCCGCAGCAGGGCGAGATCGTGCTGCGCGGGGAGCACCGCAAGAACATGGACTGCTACAGCGCGGCCAAGGCGGGCATTGCGCGCACCTTCCAGAACATCGCGCTGTTCAAGGGGATGACGGTACTGGATAACATCATGACGGGCCGGAACCTGAAGATGAAGTCGAATTTCCTGATGCAGGCCCTGTACTGGGGCCCGGCGCGGCGCGAGGAAATGGCGCACCGCGAAAAGGCGGAAGAGATCATCGATTTCCTGGAGATCCAGGCGATCCGCAAGACGCCGGTGGGGCGCCTGCCGTACGGGCTGCAAAAGCGCGTGGAGCTGGGCCGGGCGCTGGCGGCGGAGCCGGATATTTTGCTGCTCGATGAACCGATGGCCGGGATGAACGTGGAAGAGAAGCAGGACATGTGCCGCTTCATACTCGACGTGAACGACCAGTTCGGGACCACCATCGTGCTGATCGAGCATGACATGGGTGTGGTGATGGATATTTCGGACCGGGTGGTGGTGCTCGATTACGGCAAGAAGATCGGGGATGGGACGCCGGATGAAGTGCGCAGTAATCAGAATGTGATTAACGCGTATTTGGGGGTGGCGCATTGAAGCCGCTCGCAGCACTACAACGTTCGCCATCCTACACCGTCGTTCCCGCGCCAAGGCGGCACTCGGCGGGAACGACGGCTTTAAGGTCGATGGCCAAGAGGGCCTTTGCGGGAACGACGGAGTCAGCGTTAAGGGTACACCATGAATTTTTTCTTTGAAGTCCTGATCGGCGGCCTGCTCTCCGGCGTCATGTACGCGCTGGTGGCGATCGGTTTCGTGCTGATCTACAAAGCCTCCGGGGTATTCAACTTCGCGCAGGGCGCAATGGTATTTTTCGCCGCCCTCACCTGCGTCGGCATCATCGACAAATTCGGCGTCTCGATCTGGCTCGCGATCCCGCTCACCATCGTGGTGATGATCGCGCTCGGCCTGGCCATCGAACGGATCGTCCTGCGCCCGCTGGTCAACCAGCCCGAAATCACCCTCTTCATGGCCACCATCGGCCTGGCGTTCTTCATCGAAGGCCTGGCCCAGCTGCTGTGGGGCTCGCAGGTGCACAAGCTGGACCTGCCGATCGACGATGTGCCGATCCCCTTCCTGCTCGATAACTACAACATCATCGTCTCCCAGTTCGACGTGACCGCCGCCGGCATCTGCGCGGTGCTGGTCACCGCGCTCGCGCTGCTGTTCTCGAAAACCAAAGTGGGCCGCGCCCTGCGCGCCGTCGCCGACGATCATCAGGCCGCACTTGCCGTCGGCATCCCGCTGCAGCAGATCTGGGCCGTGGTGTGGGCCGTGGCCGGGCTGGTCGCGCTGGTGGCGGGCCTCTTGTGGGGCGCGCGCAACGGCGTGCAGTTCGCGCTGACCTTCATCGCCTTGAAGGCGCTGCCGGTGCTGATCCTGGGCGGCTTTACTTCGGTCCCGGGGGCCATCGTCGGTGGCCTGATCATCGGCGCATCCGAAAAACTGGCCGAGGTCTATATCGGCCCGATGGTCGGCGGCGGCATCGAAGGCTGGTTCCCGTACGTGCTGGCCCTGCTGTTCCTGCTGGTGCGGCCGGAAGGCCTGTTCGGCGAAAAAATCATCCGGAGAATCTGATATGTTTTACCGCGAAGCCGGACAATTCAAGACCACCTACGAGTCGGACGGGCAGATCTTCCCGATCCGCCAGGACCGCATCGCCCTGGGCGGCCTGCTGCTGCTGGCGCTCGCCATCGTGCCGGTGTTCGCCTCGCCCTACATGCTGTCGGCGATCCTGATTCCGTTCCTGATCTTTTCGCTGGCAGCGCTCGGCCTGAACATCCTCACCGGCTATTGCGGCCAGCTCTCGCTCGGCACCGCCGCCTTCATGGCGGTGGGCGCGTTCGCGTCGTTTAACTTCATCGCGCGCCTGCCCGGCATTCCGATGCTGCTCGCCTTCGTGCTGGGCGGCCTGTGCGCGGCCATGGTGGGCATCGCCTTCGGCCTGCCGTCGCTGCGCATCCGCGGCTTTTACCTGGCCGCGTCGACCCTGGCCACGCAGTTCTTCGTGGTCTGGTGCCTGACCAAGATCCCCTACCTGACCAACTACAGCAGCTCGGGCGTGATCACGGCGCAGAAGATCGTCATCTTCGGCTACCAGTTCGATACGCCGGCCAGCAAGTACGTGCTGGTGCTGGCGATCGTGGCGCTCATGGCGCTGCTGGCCAAGAACATGATCCGCTCGAACGTGGGCCGCTCGTGGATGGCGGTGCGCGACATGGACGTGGCGGCCGAAGTCATCGGCTTTCGCCCGATGCGAACCAAGCTGCTGGCCTTCGCGGTCAGCTCGTTCTACTGCGGCGTAGCCGGCGCGCTGTACGCCTACGCCTATCTGGGCACGGTCGAACCGGAGGCGTACAACCTCGATCTGTCGTTCCGCATCCTGTTCATGATCATCATCGGCGGGGTCGGCTCGGTGCTCGGTTCCTTCCTCGGCGCGGCCTTCATCGTGCTGCTGCCGGTCTTTTTGAATATTCTGGCGCACAGCCTGTCGCTGCCAACCTCGGTGGCGTCGAACCTGGAACTGATGGTGTTCGGCGCGCTGATTATCTTTTTTCTGATCGTGGAGCCGCATGGCCTAGCGCGCCTGTGGCAAGTAGGTAAAGAAAAACTGCGGCTTTGGCCGTTCCCGCACTAACGCATTCTTCCGGAGACGACAATGAATCACGTAAAACATAAGATGAAGAGCATCATGCTGTGCGCCACCCTGATCGGCGCATTCAACCAGGTGCAGGCGGCCGACCAGTTCATCGCGCTGCCGTCCTACCGCGTCGGTCCGTATGCGGCCGGCGGTTCGGGCTTTTACGGCGGTGCGATCGATTACTTCAACCTGATCAACGCCAACGGCGGCGTCAATGGCGTCAAGATCCAGTGGGAAGAATGCGAGACCGAATACAACCCGTCGCGCGGCATCGAGTGCTACGAACGGCTGAAAACCAAGAACGGCGGGGCCAGCATGGTCGAACCGCTGTCGACCGGGATCGCCTACGGCGTGCTCGATCGCCTGGTGCAGGACAAGATCCCGATGACGACCCTCGGCTACGGCCGCTCGGACGCGGCCAACGGCAAGGTCTTCCCCTACGTGTTCCCGCTTATTACCAGCTACTGGAACCAGGCGGCGGCGATGATCAAGTACCTGGCCGACAAAAACGGCGGCTACGACAAACTGAAAGGCAAAAAGATCGTCCACCTGTACCACGACTCGGCCTTCGGCAAGGAACCGCTGCCGGTGCTGGAAGCGCAGGCCAAGCAGTACGGCTTCGAATTGATCAAGATCGCGGTGGCGCCGCCGGGCAGCGAGCAGCAGTCGCAGTGGCTGCAGATCCGCCAGGCCAAGCCGGACCACGTGATCCTGTGGGGCTGGGGCGTGATGAATTCGGTCGCGATCAAGACCGCGCAGCGTAACGGCTTCCCGCGCGAGAAAATGCTGGGCGTGTGGTGGGCCGGTTCCGAAGAAGACACGATCCCGTCGGGCGATGCGGCCAAGGGCTATACCTCGATGACCTTCAACACGCCGGGTAACTATCCGCTGATCGACGAGATCCGCAAGAAGGTCTACGCATCCGGCAAGGGCAACCTGGCCGACCAGGCGCGTATCGGTTCGGTGTATCACATGCGCGGCCTGACCGCCGGCATCCTGTGGGTCGAAGCGATCCGCGTGGCGCAGGACAAATTCGGCAAGGGCAAAATCATGACCGGCGAGCAGATGCGCTGGGGCCTGGAAAACCTGAACGTGGATGAAGCACGCCAGAAAGCGCTGGGTGCCTTCGGCATGTTCCCGACCGTGAAAACCAGCTGCGACGACCACGAAGGGTCGGGCGCGGTCAAGGTCCAGCAGTGGGATGGCAAGAAGTGGATCGCCATCACGCCGAACTGGGTGGTGGGAGACAAGGCCCTCACGCGCAAGCTGGTCGAGGATTCGTCGAACGCCTACGCGGCCGAGAAGAAGATCACGCCAAGCTGCATGAAGTAAGCATATGAAGTAATCGTTCCCTTGCCCCCGCGCCAGAACAGCGGCGTGGGGGATTTTTACATCGCGCGAAGAGCCTATGACCACCATCACTGCCAGCCAGCCTTACCTGTCGGTCAATAACATCGAAGTCATTTACGACCACGTGATCCTGGTTTTGAAAGGCGTCTCGCTGCAGGTCCCGAAAGGCAAGATCGTGGCCCTGCTGGGCGCCAACGGGGCGGGCAAATCGACCACCCTGAAAACCATTTCGACCCTGCTGCGCGGCGAGCGTGGCGACGTGACCAAGGGCGAGGTGCAGTTCAAGGGTGAACGGGTCGACCATCTGACCCCGAATGAGCTGGTCAAGCGCGGCCTGTCGCAGGTGATGGAAGGGCGCCACTGTTTCGGCCACCTGACCATCGAAGAAAACCTGCTGACCGGCGCCTACACGCGCAACATCTCGCGCGCTGAACTAAAAGCGGCGCTGGAAGCGGTGTACGCGTATTTTCCGCGCCTGAAAGAGCGGCGTTCCAGCCAGGCAGGCTACACCTCGGGCGGCGAGCAGCAGATGTGCGCCATCGGGCGCGCGCTGATGGCCAAGCCGTCGATGATCCTGCTCGACGAACCGTCGATGGGCATCGCGCCGCAGATCGTCGAAGAGATCTTCGACATCGTCAAGGACCTGAACCAGAAGGAAGGCGTGTCGTTCCTGCTGGCCGAGCAAAACACCACGGTGGCGCTGCGCTACGCCGACTTCGGCTACATCCTCGAGAACGGGCGTGTGGTGATGGAAGGCGAGGCCAAGGAACTGGCCAGCAATGAAGACGTCAAGGAGTTCTACCTTGGCGTGGCTGGCGCGGAGCGCAAGAGTTTTCGAGACATGAAATTTTACCGCCGCCGCAAACGCTGGCTGGCCTGAGAGATCACGATGGATTTTGAAACCGCAAAAGCGCTGTGCCGCACCTTCCCCGGCGCGACCGAAGACCTGAAGTGGGAAACGCGGGCGGTGTATTCGGTGGGCGAGAAGATGTTTGCGATGTCGGACCACGCCGTGCCGGCCACGGGTATCTGCTTCAAGGTGGACGACGAGCGCTTCCTGGAACTGACCGACCGCCCCGGCATCATTCCCGCCCCTTACCTGGCACGGGCGAAGTGGGTGTATGTGGAGAACGCGAAGGCGCTCAGCGACGCGGAAGCGGCGGCGCTGCTGCAGCGCGCCTACGAACTGATTTTCGCCAAACTGACCCGCAAGCTGCAACGCCAGATCGGAGAACAAGCATGAAGGTGGACACCGCCAATATCCTCGACACGCTCGACGCACTGGAGACGCGCGACCCGCAGGAGCGCGAGCGCGATCTGATGGCGCGCCTGCCGCAACTGATCGAGCGCGCCCGCAGCGCGCCGGGCTGGGCGCGCATCCTGGAGGGCGTGGACGGCGCGGCCATCAACAGCCGCGCCGCGCTGGCATCGCTGCCGATCACGCGCAAGGCCGATCTGAAGGCGCTGCAGAAGGCGTCGATGCCGTTCGGCGGGCTGGCTGTAACGCCGGTGGGCGGGCTGTCGCGGGTGTACGTGTCGCCAGGGCCAATCTTCGACCCGGAAGGGCGCGGCGAGGACTGGTGGCGCTTTGCGCGGCCGATGTACGCGGCCGGCGTGCGCGCGGGCGGACTGCTGCAGAACTGCTTTTCGTATCATTTCACGCCCGCCGCCTTCATGGTGGAAGGCGGCGCGGCGCGCATCGGCTGCGCGGTGATTCCGGCCGGCGCCGGCCAGACCGAGATGCAGGTGCAGGCGATTGCCGACCTGCGTCCGGACACGTACGTGGGCACGCCGTCGTTCCTGCGCATCATCATCGAAAAAGCGCGCGAGATGGGGGCCGATATCAGCAGCATGCAGCGCGCGCTGATGGGCGCGGAGGCGCTGCCGGAATCCTTGCGTACGTGGTTTCGCGAGAATGGCGTGCCGCATGTGTTCCAGACGTATGCGTCGGCCGATATCGGCAGCATGGCGTATGAGACGGCCACCGGCGGCGTGCTCAATCCCGGCATGGTGCTCGATGAGGATGTGGTGCTCGAGATCGTGCGGCCAGGGAGCGGAGAACCGGTGACGCCTGGCGATATCGGCGAGATCGTGGTGACCTTGTTTAATACGGACTATCCGCTGATCCGCTTTGCGACGGGAGATATGTCGGCGCTGCTGGTGGACGCGGAGCCGTCGCGCTGCGGGCGCACCAACAGCCGGATTCGCGGCTGGCTGGGACGGGCCGACCAGACCACCAAGGTGCGCGCGATGTTCGTGCATCCGTCGCAGGTGAACAATATCGTGCGGCGGCACCCGGGAATCTTGAAGGCGCGGATGGTGGTGACCGGCAGGATGGCCAATGATGTGATGACTTTGCACTGCGAGGTGGCCACGGCGCCGGACGCGCAGCAGGCGGCCGCGATTGTGGAGTCGATTCGCGAGGTGACCAAGCTGCGCGGGGAAGTCAGGTTCGAGTCGCCCGGGACCTTGGCTGATGACGGGAAGGTGATTGAGGATTTGCGGGATTACAGTTAAGGCTGGTGGCGCCGCCTTGGCGCGGGAACGACGAGGTAACGGGGGAACGACGATTAGGGCAGGCATACGGGCCCCCCTCCTGTGGCACAAATCCAACTAGACTCATTGTGCAGTGCACTTTGCAGGATAATTGCCTGGTGTCCTTTTTGAGCCTATCGCCATGCAAGAATTTCATACCGCCCGTGCCCGCGCCCTTCTCGACAATGCGGAGGAAATCTTCGACGCCGCCGCCGTACAAGCCGCCGTGCGCCAGGTCGCCGACAAGCTCAACAGCCGCTTCGACCAGCCCGACAACGCCGCCTTCCCCCTCGTGCTCGGCGTGATGGGCGGCGCGGTGGTGTTTACCGGCAGCCTCCTCCCGCAATTGCGCTTCCCCCTCGAATTCGACTATATCCACGTCAGCCGCTACGGCGACGACGATCAGGGCGGCAATGTCGTGTGGAAAGTTATCCCGCGACCGAGCGTTGCCGGACGCATCATCATCGTGCTCGACGATATCCTCGACGAGGGCGAAACCCTGGCCCAGGTAAAGCAGCGCCTGCTCGACATGGGCGCGGCCGAGGTCGTCATCACCGTGTTCGCCGACAAGGCCCTGAAACGCAGCAAACCCATCAAAGCCGATATCGTCGGCCTCTCCATTCCCGACAAGTTTGTGGTCGGTTTTGGCATGGATGTGTATGGGTACTGGCGCAACTTGCCTGGGCTGTGGGCAATACGTCCGGAAGACCTCAAGCCTCGGTGATTTTCCACAAAACCGTGACGCTCACCAGAAAAGCGCCGCGACCGCTCGCGGCGCCGTTAATACCAATCCAAACGGGTACTAAAGCGGTACTACCAGCATCGTGTACAATTTGATATCTCTCTGATATCCCGCCTTTCTCCGCCTCACCATTTAACAATTCGTTTCCCGTATATGCATGCTCGATAAAGGCATACCTTGCTTAGATGAGACATTATTTCGCAAATCTAACTGGTATTTCATTTTAGTTAACCGCATAAAACCACTTGACTACCAATTCTCCGAGGCTCACTCTGGCTCACCGTTTTTCCGATTGATCGGCGTAGTTCCGATTGCAACTGATCGTAAAACGGACACCACATCGACCAAGGAGACAACATGGAATACAACACAAAGAGCGGCCTGCTGATCGCCCTCATGGGCGGCATGCTCGCCGCATGCGGCGGTAGCGGCGGCGATAAATCCGACATTCAGGGCAGCATGACCAAAACGGCAGCTGCCGTCGTCGCCTGCGCCGACTGGAATGCAGCCACGATCTACACCGTCGGTAATTGCGCGGTCTACCAAGGCAAGGTGTACAAAGCCAAGTGGTGGACGCAAAACAATATCCCGGGCACCGAACAGTGGGGCCCATGGGAACTGACGACCGATACCCCAACGCCGACGCCAACCCCGCCGACCCCGACGCCGACCCCGCCAACGCCAACGCCGCCGACACCAACGCCACCGACGCCAACACCAACCCCGGTCGGCGGACGTGAAATCGGTTCCTACTTCGCGCAGTGGGGCGTGTACGGCCGCAGCTACGAAGTGGCCGACATCCATACCACCAAGACACCAGTGAACGGCGTGCCGACCAGCGTGGCCGACCAGCTCACCTTCATCAACTACGCCTTCGGCAACGTGTATGCCAAAAACGGCGGCTACGAGTGCGACATGGTGACCAAGGCTGAAACCGGCAACACCACGCCGCCGCCAGCCGACGCCGGCACCGGTGGCGACGCCTACGCCGATTACCAGCGTTCCCCTGCGCGCACCGTCGACGGCAAGGTCATCCCATGGGATGCCAAGCTGACCGGCAACTTCGCCCAGCTCAAATTGCTGAAACAGGCCCATCCGAACCTGAAAGTATTCATTTCGCTGGGCGGCTGGAGCTGGTCGCGCTACTTCTCGGCCGCTGCCAAGACCGACGCGCTGCGCAAGCAGCTGGCCAGGTCGTGCATCAAGCAATTCATCGCGGGTGACTTGCCGGTGCAGGATGGACGCGGCGGTCCGGGCGCGGCCAAGGGCGTGTTCGACGGTATCGATATCGACTGGGAATACCCGGGCGGTGGCGGCCAGTCGTACAACACGGTCGACACGGTCAACGACAAGCGCAACTTTACCTTGCTGATGGCCGAGTTCCGGGCCCAGCTCGACGCGCAAGGCAAGATCGACGGCAAACGCTATCCACTGACGGCCGCCATCGGCGCCGGCGGCGAGAAGATTGCCCAGACTGAACCTGCGCTGTATAGTCAATACATGGACTGGGTCAACGTGATGACGTACGACTTCCACGGCGGATGGGAAAACACCACCAATTTCCACGCGCCGCTGTACCGCGATCCCGCTGACCCGGCGACCGGCAATCTGACCAAGTACAACACCGACGACGCGATCAAGACGCTGATCGCAGCCGGCATGCCGAAAAACAAAATCCTGCTGGGCGTGCCGTTCTACGGCCGTGGCTGGAAAGGCGTGAGCCCCGGCCCGCGCGGCGACGGTTTGTACCAGGCAGCGACCGGTCCGGCAGCCGGTCAGTACGAAGCCGGCATCGACGACTACAAGGTTCTCGTGAACAAGGCCGGCACCCGCTGGACTCATCCTGTGACCAAGCAGTTGTACCTGCTGACGACCAACAGCGAATGGTGGAGCTATGACGATCCGGCCACCATCGGCGTGAAGATGCAATATGTGCGCGATCAGGGCCTGCGTGGCGCGTTCTCCTGGGAACTCGACGGCGATGCCAACGGTGCCCTGACCAGCGCAGTATGGAAGGGCCGCTAAGCGGCTAAGCGGAGGTGCCGGCTGCCATCAACGGCGGCCGGTATCTCCATGCCCGCAACCTCCTGGAGAAACCTCTTGAAAATTCAATCGAACGTACAGCCGACCATGCAGGTCAACGACGACTGGCGCCGCTGGATCGGCGAAAACCTGATGCTGGGCACCTCGCCCGAGGCGATTGCCTCCATCCTGGTCAAATCGAACGTGTCCCCGGCGCATGCCCGGACCGAAATCGACGCGGCACTGCGCAGCCCGTATCTGCAGGCTGCGCGCAGGCTGGCCAATCGGGTCAACAAGCGCGACTGGGTGCTGGCCATCCAGTCGCAATTGAACCAGCTGTACGACGAGGGGATTGAACGACGAGAGCGGCTCTCCGGCGAGGACTTCGTGCAAGAGTATTACCGCACCAACAGGCCGGTGATCATCACCGGCATGCTGGAGCATTTCCCGGCACGCCAGAAATGGAATCTCGAGTATTTTGCGCAGCGCTTCGGCGAGCGCGTGGTCGAGGTGCAGTTCGGACGCGAAGCCGATCCGCAATATGAGCTCAACAGCATTGCCCACAAGCGCAAGATGCCTTTCGGCGAGTATGTGGAAATGGTCCGCACCAGCGGGCGCACCAATGACTTCTACATGACCGCCAACAACGATTCGCTCAACCGCGAAGCGTTGAAGGAATTGTTCGACGACGTAGGCACCCTGCCCGAGTACCTGACCGACGATCCTGCGCGGCGCGGCTTCTTCTGGTTCGGCCCGGCTGGCACGGTCACCCCGTTCCACCACGACCTGACCAATAACTTCATGGCCCAGATCATCGGACGCAAGAAGATCAAGCTGATGGCGCCGTGCGACACGCCAAGGGTTTACAACCACCGGCACTGCTTCACCGAGGTGGACGCCCGCAATATCGACCTGGCGCGCTTTCCCGCCATGGCCGAGGTGCAGGTCCTCGAATGCGTGCTGGAACCGGGCGAGATCCTGTTCCTGCCGGTCGGCTGGTGGCACTACGTGGAAGGGCTCGATATTTCGGTGACGCTGTCGGCGACCAATTTCCGATGGCCGAACGACTTCTACAGTAACTATCCCCCCAATCACGATTTCTGAGGGGGAACACAATGAATAACGGAGATAATAAGAATGACTATCAATCGTTTGATGGGCGCCCTTCTCGGCAGCGCCCTGGTAGCCTGCGGAGGCGCCAGCGGTCCTGACGCCGCTCAAGGCCAGGGCAACGAATCGAAGCGCCAGCTGGCCCAAGTGGTGGTGTGCAGCGCATGGTCCGCCACCCAGGTGTACACGGCTGGCGCCTGCGTCAGCCACCTGGGTAAAACTTACACGGCGAAGTGGTGGACACAGAACAACGTGCCCGGCGCCGAGGAATGGGGACCGTGGGCGCTGTCGACGACACCGACGCCTACCCCAACACCAACGCCGACTCCGACTCCAACGCCGACGCCGACACCAACACCGACGCCTACTCCGACTCCGACTCCGACTCCGACTCCGACTCCGACTCCGACGCCAACACCGACACCGACGCCAACCCCGGTCGCCTGCCGCCCTGACGGCCTGACCTCCAAGGTCACGAACGTGCCGTACTGCGGCGTGTACGACGCCAATGGCCGCGAAGTGCTCGCGCACGGGCTGAACCGGCGCATCGTCGGCTACTTCACCAGTTGGCGCACGGGCAAGGATGGCACACCTTCCTACCTTGTCAACAACATCCCGTGGGACAAGATCACCCATGTGAACTACGCCTTCGCCGCGGTCGACCCCGCCACGTCCAAGCTGCTGCTCGGCAGCGGGCCGACCAATCCGGACACCGGCCTGACCTGGCCCGACAACCCGGCCGCCGCGATGGACCCGTCCCTACCTTACAAAGGCCACTTCAACCTGCTGGCGCAATACAAGCGCAAGCATCACGGCGTGAAGATCATGCTGTCGGTTGGCGGCTGGGCGGGCAGCGGCGGCTTCTACACGGCCACCACCAACGCCGACGGCTCGCTCAACAGCGCCGGCATCGACACCCTGGCCGACTCGATGGTGGCGTTCCTGCGCCAGTACCGTTTCTTCGACGGCATCGACATCGACTACGAGCACCCGACCACCAACAACGAGGCCGGCAACCCGCTCGATTTCGGCATGTCGAAACCACGCCTCGCCGGGCTGATGAAGAGCTACAACGTGCTGCTGGAACGCGTGCGTACCAAGCTCGACACGGCAGCGGTGGCCGACAAGAAGTACTACCTGCTGACCATCGCCGGCTCCGCTTCGGCTTGGGTTCTGCGCGGCGAAGAAAACCTGTCGGGCCTGAAGTATCTCGACTATGCCAGCCTGATGAGCTACGACCTGCACGGCGGCTGGAACCAGTACGTCGGTCCCAACGCGCCCCTGTTCGATGACGGCAACGACGCCGAACTGCGCGCCGGCAACGCCTACCAGTTCGCCAACATCGGCTACCTGAACGTCGACTGGTCCTACCGCTACTACCGCGGCGCGCTGCAAGCCGGGCGCATCAACCTGGGCGTGCCGTACTACACGCGTGGCTGGAAGAACGTGAACGGCGGCACCAACGGCCTGTGGGGCACCACCGCCCTGGTCAGCTCGACCGTGACCTGCGCCGGCGTCAAAACCTGCGGCGAAGGCGCGGTCGGCATCGACAACCTGTGGCACGACCTCGATGTCAACGGCAAGCCGATCCCCGGCGGCGGCAATCCGCTGTGGCACGCACTGAACCTGGAAAAAGCGATCCTGCCGGATTACCTGGACGCCTACAAGGTGACCGACAAGACGCTGCGCGGCACCTACCAGCCGAACTACAGCGCGACCATGGCGGCGCCGTGGCTGTGGAATCCGACCACGAAAGTGTTCCTCTCGACCGAGACGGCGCAATCGATGGATGCCAAGGCACGCTACATCGTCGACAACAACGTCGGCGGCATCATGATCTGGGAGATGGCGGGCGATTACGCGTGGGATGCCAGCAAGAACGGCGGCAAGGGCCAGTACGTCATGGGCAACACCCTGACCACCAACACCTTCAACACCTTCAAGGCGGCGGGGCCGTACGGCAACAAGCGCGCCGAGACCGCCATGCCTGCCAGCAGCGCCAAGGTGAGCATCGAGCTGGGTGGCTGGAAGATGGGCGACAGCAACTTCCCGATCAACCCGGTGATGACGGTGACCAACAAGTCGGCCACCACCATTCCGGGCGGCAGCGTGGTGGAGTTCTCGTATCCGGTGGCGGCACCGGCCAATATGAGCGACCAGTCGGGGTATGGACTGAAAGTGATTGCGGCCGGGTACAACGGGCCGAACAATATCGGCGGCTTCAAGGCGAACTTCAACCGCGCGCAGTTCACGATTCCGGCATGGCAAGCGCTGGCGCCGGGCGCATCGGTGTCGCTGACGCTCAACTATCAGCTGCCGATTTCGGGACCATCGGCATACGTGATCACGGTCGGCGGCAAGCGCTATGCGCTGGCCGACGAGTATCCGGAACTGCCGGTCGCGCTGCCGTAAGCATCGCCTGATCTTTCAAGGCAAAGGACCCGGGAACGCCAGCGCGCGTTGCCGGGTTTTTTCTGCCTTTTATCCTTTTTCTGGAATAAGAATATGAAACAACAATTATCGATGCTGGCAGCAGGACTGCTGGCGGGAATGCTGGCCGGGTGTGGCGGCAGCAGCGGTGGCGGCGAATCCACAGGGTCGGAAAGCGCGACGCGTTCGATGGTCAAGGCAAGCGCCACCTGTCCGGTGTGGAGCGCCAGCGCGGTGTTCACCGTGGGAATGTGCGCGAGTCATCAGGGCAAGGTGTACAAGGCCAAATGGTGGACGCAAGGTAATGTGCCGGGAGCGGAACAGTGGGGGCCGTGGGAATTGAGTGCGGGGACGCCGACGCCGACGCCGACTCCGACTCCGACACCTACGCCGACACCTACACCGACTCCTACGCCAACTCCTACCCCGACACCGGGTGGCGTTCCGACGAAGGCGCAGGCCGAGACGCGCGAAGCGCAGCTGACCGACAATGCGTTCTTCCGCAGCATCAAAGCATCGATCCGCACGCTGGACAACGCCGGTGTCGAGCAGGTGGTGCCGGGACGCAGCGCCAATCCGATCAACGTGAAGCGTGTCGAACGCCTGCTGCCGGCAACCAAGTGGGATCATTTCTTCGCGGTGCGCGAGCCGAGCTATACCTACCAGCGTTTCCTGCAGGCGGTGGCCAAGTTTCCAGCCTTGTGCGACGACTACAGCGACGGGCGCGATGCCGACGGCATCTGCCGACATGTACTGTCCACCATGTTCGCGCACTTCGCGCAAGAAACGGGCGAGCACAACGCGAGCAGCACGATTCCCGAGTGGCGCCAGGGCTTGAAGTACCTGCGCGAGCTGGGCTGCGATGAAACCGGCGCCGGCTGCGGCTACAACGCCGAGTGCGCCGATCCCGTGTTCAATTCGGTCTGGACCTGTGGGAAAAATGCGGACGGCAGCTTCAAGAAGTATTTCGGACGCGGAGCCAAGCAGCTGTCGTACAACTACAACTACGGGCCGTTCTCGCAGATCATGTTCAAGGGCGACCAATCGGTACTGCTGCGCGATCCGGACCGGGTGGCGTCGACGTGGCTCAACCTGGCATCGGCGACGTTTTTCTTCGTCTATCCGCAGCCGCCCAAGCCATCGATGCTGCATGTGATCGATGGAACGTGGGTACCGAATGCGGCCGACCGCGCGGCGGGGGCTGGGAACAATTTCGCCACGACGATCATGATCATCAACGCCGAGTGCGGCCAGGGGACGGAAAAGGCGGCGGCGCAGAACCGCATCAACTACTACAAGCAGTTTGCGGGCGAACTGGGCTGGAATGTGGGTACGGAGCAGTTATCGTGCGCCACGATGCAGCGCTTCGGGCCGTCAAGTTCGGCGTCGTACAGCATTTACTGGGAGAAGAACTGGAATGAGGGTGGGCAGAACCAGTGTCAGCTGGTGAGTTATCAGACGCCCTACAGCGCGCTGATTGCGGACAATTATGTGAAGTGCGTGCAGGATAACTGGAAGGTCAAACTTCAGTGATACGTCGTTCCCGCGCAGGCGGGAACCCAAGTGCGTGCCGATGCTCATGGCGGATCAACGAGACTTGGGTTCCCGCCTGCGCGGGAACGACGGAATTTAGAATATCGTTATTTTTGTGGGCGCCGGCTCTGCGATTTAAAGCGCCAAACGCGCGCGCGCGGCATCGTATTCCTGCTTCAACCGCGCCACCATCTCAGCCACCGTCGGCACATCATTCATCATCCCCACGCCCTGCCCCGCGCCCCAGATATCGCGCCACGCCTTGGCGCTGCCCGAACCGAAACTCATCTTCGATTTGTCCGACTCCGGCAAGGCATCCGGATCGAGTCCGGCATTGATAATCGATTTTTTCAGGTAGTTGCCGTGCACGCCGGTGAACAAGTTGGTGTAAATAATATCCGCCGCCGCCGATTCCACGATCGCGTCGCGGTACTCATCCGTTACATTCGATTCCTTCGTCGCCAGCCAGCGCGAGCCGATATACGCAAAATCGGCGCCCATCGCCTGCGCCGCCAGAATGGCGTCGCCCGTGGCAATCGATCCCGACAAAGCCACCGGGCCATGGAAGAATTTACGCACCTCGCCCACCAGCGCGAACGGCGACAAGGGACCTGCATGCCCGCCAGCGCCGGCAGCCACCAGAATCAGCCCGTCGACACCGGCTTCCAGCGCCTTTTCGGCATGCCGGATCGACACCACATCGTGCATCACGATGCCGCCGTAGCTGTGGATTGCATCCAGCATTTCTTTCGGCGGCGCGCGCAGCGAGGAAATGATGATCGGTACCTGATGCTTGACGCACATCGCCACATCGTGTTCCAGACGGTCGTTGGACTGGTGCACGATCTGGTTGACGGCGATCGGCCCGACCTTGGCGCCAGGATTGGCGGCTTGGTAATCGGACAACTCTTTCTTGAGGTCGGTCAGCCAGGTGTCGAGCAGCTCGGCCGGACGGGCATTGAGCGCGGGGAAGGAACCGACGATTCCCGCCTTGCACTGCGCCGCCACCAGCGCGGGCCCGCTGGCGATGAACATCGGCGATCCAATGACGGGAAGGGTGAGGTTTTGCAGCGCGGCGGGCAATGCCATGTCGGTCTCGCAATCGAAAAAAGTGGATGGAAGCAATTCCCAAGCATTATAGTGCGAAAAAAGAACGATCGTGCTTGAAAATCGGCTGCGGCGTGTTTACAAGTCGCTGTTGACCAGATCCTCGCCGTCGCGCTTGGCCGCCCCGGCCCGCACCAGCGATTGCACGGCCCAGTCGGCCATCTGCGAGGATGTCTCGAAACGCTGCAGATGCCGCCCACGCGCACCTTCGAGCACGGGGATGGCGGCGAACATGGCCGCCACTTGAGCCAGGCTGATGCGCTGGCGTTCGAGCAGCAGGAACTTGAGGATGACCTTGACCGCGTTTTCGGAATTGCGCAGCGGATCGGCTTCGAGGAAGTTCAGGCGGGTAAACGCCCTTTTCAGTGCCGGCTGGACGTCGGTGAACATGGCGCCGTGGCCGGGAATGACGAGCCGCGCGTCGAGGCTGCCGATCAGGTCGAGCGTGGCGCGCGCTTCCAGAAAACCTGATTCGCCGTCGAGCTCGGGAAAGATCACGCCGAAACCGTTGCGCCACAAGGCGTCGGCCGAAATCACGATGCCTTCGCTGGGGCAAAAGAAGATCAGCGAATGCGGATGGTGGCCGGGCGCGCCCAGCGCTTGCCACAGCTTGCCGCCCAGTTCCAGCTCGTCGCCGGGCGAGACGGTGAAATCGCCCCCGAACCGGTCGCACTGCTGGCCGGTGGCCTTGAAGCTGAGCGCGTCCTCGTCCCAGGCGGCAACGTTGGCGGCCTCGGCCACCGGAATGCCGATGCGGCAGCCGTAGCGCGCCTTCAGCGCCGCATTGCCGCCGCAGTGGTCCGAATGCAGGTGGGTATTGATGACGCGCCCCAGGGGCCGTTCGCCAAGCGCGTGGCCGACCAGCGCCAGCGTCTGCGGCACGTGGGTTTTGTAGCCGCTGTCGATCAGGGTGGTTTCGCCGGAACCGGTAAACAGCACATTATTGGAAGACAACCAGCCGCGCTCGAACACCTGCATCGACGCCGGCAGCCGCGCCGGGTCGGGATTTAACATTGCACTCATGGGTAACTCATTTTTTCATCTGGAACGCGAGCGAGATCTTGGCGAACTCGATCAGGACGGCTTGCGAGCCGCCATTGAAGGTGGTGAAGGAATTGCCGGTTCGCACAACCATGCGCGGCGGGAACAGCCAGGAAGCGTAGGGGATGCCGATCATCTTGGCGCCGCGCACATCGCGCCATTCGACTTGCTTGTCGTACAGCCAGGTCTGGCGGATGCCGGTGGCGTCGATGGTGGTGGTGGCGCGCAGGAACCAGTAATAGCTCACGCCCAGCATCAGGCCGGCGCCCAGCAGCAACGCCTTGACGCCGAGGCCGAACGACATCACCGGAAAGCGCCACGCCACGCTGGCACCGTACAGCAGCAGCACCAGGGTGACGACGGTGGCGAAGGCCTTGAAGCCGGTCCCGTAGGCGGGACCGGTGACCGCTTGCTGCGGCGTATAGAAGTTCATTTAGTCAAAGTCCAGTTCGGCTTCGCGGCGGCGGATCTCGGCCCAGACCGCGCGTTTGTACTCGTCCGGGGCATTGCCCCAGGCGACGATTTCATCGAGGGTGCGCAGGCAGCCGCGGCACAGGCCCTTACCGGATGCGGTATCGGGCGCCATTTCACACAGGCTGATGCAGGGGGACGGCACCGGCGTCTGCAGTTCGGGATTCATGCGGCTCCGCCCCCGGTCCCGGCGCCGGTGGCAACCTTGGCGGCCACCCTGGCATTGAAGCGGGCCGGATCGATCACGTGACGCTCGTGGGTGCCTTCGCAGATGCGGTCGACACCGTCCCAGGCCTCGACGCGGAACAGCACGCGCCGACCCGCCACTTCGAGCACTTCGCCTTTGATTACCAGCGTCATGCCGGGCGGGGTCGGCGCGAAATGCGAAAAATGCACCATGGTGCCCACGCTTTGCTCGCGCGGCCAGTCCGTGAACGGCATGATGCCGTGCACGCAGGCCAGTTCCATCATGCCGACCATGTAGCCGGTGGCGAGCACGTCGGGCATGTCGCGGCAGAAATCGGTGTCGTGGTACAGCTGCGGCACGGTGGCGCGCGCCGGGACGGTGTAGCTCCACTCGAAGCGGTAGCCGGGTTGCAGGTCGGGACTCATGCTCGGATTATGCCTTCTTTTAACGTTGCTCGATGAGCTCGACCTTGTTCCCGAAGGGATCGTTCACGGTGGCGCGCCGCAAGCCGGCGACCATCTCTTCCAGCTGGACCTGGACGCCAACGTCAGCCAACGCACCGACGAACTCATCGAAACCGTCGACGATGAGGGCTGGATGCGCTTTTCTGGCGCTCTGGAAGGCGCTGTCGGCCCCCAGGTGCAGCTGGGCGGCGCCGCACTGGAACCAGGCTCCGCCGCGCACGGCCAGATGGGCCGGCTTGGGCACTTCGGCCAGGCCCAGCACGCCACTGTAAAAGGCGCGCGCCTGCGCTTCGCCGCCGACCGGCATGGCTACCTGCACATGGTCGATTCCTGTGATACTTGCCATCGTTCCTCCGCTGTGACGGGATTGATACATAAAAACGCCATTATCGCATTCAGACGAATCGCGCTTGACGGAGGACCTCAGAGGGGTAGACTACCATCCATACAGATGGCATACGGATGCCACACAGATGATATGGAGACGTATGAATGCCCGGGACCTGAAACTCAAACCCGCTGAATCGGAAAAAATCACCATCAATCTGGGCTTGATCGATCTGGGCCAGATCGACCTGTTGGTCAGTGAAGGCTTTTATTCGAACCGGACCGACCTGATACGCACAGCGATCCGGAACCAGTTGAACACCCATGCCGAGGTGGTACGGCAAACGGTGGCGCGCAAGAGCCTGGTGTTGGGAATGCATCACTATTCCCGCGCCGACCTCGAAGCGGCGCTGGAAGCGGGGGAACGGCTGCAGATCCAGGTACTGGGCATGGCCAGCATTGCCAGCGACGTGTCGGTGGAACTGGCGCTGGCAACCATCGAATCCATCTTTGTGCTTGGCGCCCTGCATGCGAGCAGCGTGATCAAGACAGCACTGGCGGGCCGCATCCTTTGATGCGCTTATATAAGGAAAGCCAATGAAACTCAATGAGAAACTGTTCGCGAATATGCGGGCCGCAACCAAGACCCTGATGGGCCAGGGACCGAAGGCCGCTACCAGCGCCATTCATGAGGCCCTCAAGGTCCTGACGCCCCACAAAGCCGCGGCTGCCCAGCAGGCAGCGGCAGCGCGCGAAGGCGCCGCCACGATGCGCGACCTGAACACGCCGCCGGCGCACGCCAGAACGGCCGGGCGCGACAGCGTGGTACCGCCGGTCCCGCCAACCCAAGCGCAAGCGGGATCGCAAGCAGGGTCCCAGCCGCAGGACGCAGCCGCGCCCACGCAGGAGCAATACGTCAAAAATGCGGTGCAGGAAGCAACCGCGGCATTCAACAACCTGATGCCCGACCTGCTGGCCAAGCTCGACCGTGCGGGAACGAGCGGCCATACCGCGTTCAAGATGCCGCATTTCGACCTGCCCGGCATGCACGGCGGCATGTCGTCGACCCCGGCGGAGGCGCTTCCTGGCAAATTTACGGATGGCAGCTTCACGAATGCGGCCGGCACCCGGACTTACAAGTTGTACGAGCCGAGCAGCTACAACGGGCAGCCGATGCCGCTGGTGGTCATGTTGCACGGGTGCACCCAAGACCCGGACGACTTCGCCACGGGCACGCAGATGAACGCGCTGGCCGAAGAAATGCAGTGCCTGGTCGTGTATCCGGCGCAATCGATGCAAGCCAATTCCTCGCGCTGCTGGAACTGGTTCAATGCGGTCGACCAGCAACGCGGCCAGGGTGAACCATCGATTATTGCCGGCATTACCGAGGCGGTGATGCACAACCATGCCGTCGACAAGAGCCAGGTGTATGTCGCCGGGCTGTCGGCCGGCGGCGCGATGGCAACCATCATGGGCACCTTGTATCCGGAACTGTATGCGGCCGTGGGTGTGCATTCGGGGCTGCCGTTCGCGTCGGCCCACGATCTGCCGTCGGCGCTGGCGGCGATGAAGGGCAATTTCGGACCGCAAAAGGCCAGCGGCAAGTCGATTCCCATCATCGTGTTCCATGGCGACAAGGATACGACCGTGCATCCGGTCAATGGCGACGAGCTGATCAAGCGCGGCGCGCATCACGAGTCGAAAGGTTTCGTCACCGAGCCGGGCCGCGTGCCGGACGGGCACGCCTACACGCGCACCGTGCACCAGCGCGCCGACGGGACCCCGCAGGCGGAACAGTGGCTGATCCACGGGGCCGGCCATGCCTGGTCCGGTGGCAGCGCGCGCGGCAGCTATACCGATGGCAAGGGTCCGGATGCCAGCCGGGAAATGATGCGTTTTTTCCAGACCAAGCGCTAAGGCTGCCGTCGACGGGTGACATTCCCGTCGACCGCGCTCCTGGCCTGGTCAACGGTGCAGCGCCGCGCTTGATTGATGAGGCAAATTCAATCTGGAAGCGCTAATCCGGCAAAAAATGCTCAGCCAGCACTTGGACAAGCGTCCACGGGCACCTTCGCGGAAGTCCGTCCAGTTCCATGTTTCCGCCGGCAATGCCCAGAGCATCCTTCCAGGCATCGTCGAGCCATTCGATGTCGATCAAGGCCGATTGCAAACTGGGCATCTTGCGCAAGACGCGCCCGATACTGACGCGCTGGTCGCCGATACTCCTTAGCAATCCACTGTCGCGCCGCTCAGGATGCAGCTTCCATTCCAGCAATTGCGCAAACAAGGCCGACATGCGCCGCCCCAGCTCGCGCTTTTCAGCCTTGGCCACGCCTTCGATCTCTTCGGCGATATTGTCAAAGTCGAGCGCCGACCACTGCCGCGCGCGCAATAAGGCAGCCTGTTGGTATGCCCAGGCCACCACGTCGGTGTCGTACAAATCTGCCATTGACCGCTCCTGTTCAAAGCCAACCCGGTCTCCGTATGGTAAGCCCAAGCGAGCCCGGCACGACTGAAAATGCCTGCGCGGCGGCAAGATCGTGGCGCGAATGACGATGATGTGCCGGCAAAACGCCGGCGGCGATGTCTTTTATCGACGTTGAACCCGGTTGAAGGGGCGGCATGAGCCAGCCACTACCGAGGAAGAAATGCCGGGTCCAGTATCTGCGCACTGGTCCATATTGGCGTGTCCGGAAACTCATGCAGCCCGGTCTCCTTGAGGGCAAGTACCAGCGCGTCGTCCCAGACCTCTTGCCGCCCGTCATTATCGGTAAGTGCGCTCTTGAGACTGGGGACCTTGCCGAGCTTACGGGCGATCGAGGCGCGCTGCACCTGCATCGTTTTGAGCCAGCTTTTACTGCGCAATTGCGGCTGGAACTGCCACTTGAGCAGGTGAGCAATCAGCACGGCCATCCGGCTGCCGAGTTCGCGCCGCACGCTGTTGCCCACGTCCTCGATCTCCTCGGCAAGGTTCTCAATATCGAGCGCGGACCAGCGGCGTTCGCGCAACAGCGCCGCCTGTTTGATCGACCAGGCAAGCACATCCTCGTCGTACAGATTCGCCATCGTCAGCACCTTTTTACTGCCACAATTTCAAGCATATATATATCGATTCTCCATTCGACCGACCTCCACCGTGCACCAGTGCCACTGAGAAACTTCGCCACGCGACGCAGATTGCGGACAGCGGCAAGTTCGCTTTTTGGCGGCGAGCCGAGCTAAAGGGCGAACGTGAGCGTTCCCTATGCGGGGAAAAACGTCGAGTCCAACACTTGCGCGGTGGTCCATACAGGCGTCCGCGGGAACTGGTGCAGCCCGGTGTCATTGAAGGCAATGACCAGCGCGTCGTTCCAAATCTCTACAAACCACGCGTCATCAGCCAGCGTGTGCTTCAGGCTCGGCACTTTAGCGAGCTTTATTGCAATGCTCTCGCGCTGCACATCGATCGTTGCGCGCCAGCTTTTGCTGCGCAATTGCGGCTGAAGCTGCCACTTGAGCAGGTGGGCAATCAGCACGGCCATCCGGCTGCCCAGTTCGCGCCGCACGTTATTGCCCACTTCCTCGATCTCCTCGGCAAGGTTCTCAATATCGAGCGCGAACCACCGGCGTTCGCGCAACAGCGCCGCCTGTTCGATCGACCAGGCAAGCACGTCCATGTCGTACAGACTAGCCATCATCAACTCCTTGTGACTGCCCTCATATTAAGCATGCATACCGACCTGACTTCGACGCGTCTCAATCGTGCGCCGGCGCGAGCAGGGAACTTGAACACGCCAGTGAGGTCTATCCTTGTAGCTTTGTGCATAGGTCCCTGCTCAGCCGCCGGGGGAGATTAATTAATTTGACCGCAAGGAGAGTTTGCCATGTTCATATTTAGAACAACGTTCACTGAAGAAGATGTTCAACGTCTTGAGGAACGCCTATCTCTGAGGGTTGCTCCGAGGCCGCCCTTTTCCGCGCGGACCCAGCAAATCATTGACGCTGTGGAGTTTTCACCGGAAGACGTTAAAAAAGCTGCGACCGCCGCCGCGATAGCAATGGCAAGCGAGTAGCACATGGGCCACGTGTTTTCAACCCTGGTTTCCGGTGTGGATGACGTATCTGGCGCATTAGCTTACGCCGACTATAAGCGCAGCAAGATTGAATGGCGCGAGCAGTTCCATGCTTTTCACCTGCGCCAGCCTTGTGCGGCTGAAGAAGAGGCGTTCGTTCAGGTACAAATGCTGGATGTGAACATTACACACTTGAGGCAGCATGGCAACCGCATTGCCGCGCGCTACATCAAAGAGGCCTTGAAAGACAGGCTGGCTGAGCTCTCTTTTGAGGTTTGCCAGTCGGAGTTGTCAGGAAAATTTGCCACGCTGGATGCACGGGTACAGTCAGCCTTGAAAGAAATCCAGACGCAACTGGACGAAAAGAAAACGATCGGAGGTTGGATGAAGGATATCGGAACGGCATTTGTCTCCAGTCTGGCCTTGGTGGCAATTGTCGGGTCGATTCTAACCGGCTATGTAGGACTGGCAAAACTAACGGCCACCACGGAGAAAGCAGTCGGCCTTGGTGCCAACCCAACACTCAAACCGGCGTTCGGAGAACCCGCTTCCAGGCCTTCAGCGCCCCAGGAAGGCGATTAACCGCCCCTTGGGGTAAACATCCGGAGAAACTACGATTGCGCCGCGTTCCAGCCTGATCTCCCGGTAGTGCAGCCAGCTCATTCACGCGCCGGCTCGGCCAAACTGGCTCGCTGCGCCTCGATATGCGCCTTCAGGCACGCCGGACACCAGCAAGCAGCCGCGCCGCCCTCGACCGGCACCGCCACCGCCGGCGGCAGTTCCGTGCACCAGCACGGCCCCGCTGTGCCGTCGGCCATGGCGCAGCCGAACTGCGCCCCACAGCGGCTGCAGGTACTCATGGCGCGCCGCTTTCCGGCGAGGTCAGCCACAATGGGAGAAGACACGTGCGGGCGATGCCATTCATGGGCATGTTTCCTGATCAATTGGTGCGCTGCTTCGGGCGCCGCGAAACGGAGCTGGAGCGCGGAGGAGATTCATTTAAGCTCAGCCTAACGGATCAAAAATGAAAATACAACAAGATAGCCCTATAATGCCCACAAGCTTCTCCCTGTTGCCTGTAAAATCTCGCAAAATTTCATTTTCGGACCCGCCATGACCGCTCCTTTGCCCAAACTGAAGACCGACCATCAAGACGACCTGACCGCGGTTTCCCCGCAGATCAAGGCGCAGATCCTGGCCGAGGCACTCCCGTATATCCGCAATTTCCATGGCAAGACCATTGTCATCAAATACGGCGGCAATGCGATGACCGACGAACGCCTCAAGCACGGCTTCGCGCGCGACGTCATCCTGCTCAAGCTGGTCGGCATGAACCCGGTCGTGGTGCACGGCGGCGGTCCGCAAATCGACAACGCCCTGAAAAAAATCGGCAAGCAAGGCAGCTTCGTGCAAGGCATGCGCATCACCGACGAAGAAACCATGGAAGTGGTCGAATGGGTGCTCGGCGGCGAAGTCCAGCAAGATATCGTGATGCTGATTAACCACTACGGCGGCCAGGCTGTCGGCCTGACCGGCAAAGATGGCGGCCTGATCCGCGCACGCAAAATGGCCATGCCCGACAAGGAAAACCCGGGCGAGTTCCTCGACATCGGTTTTGTCGGCGAAATCGATGCCATCAACCCGGCCGTGGTCAAGGCGCTGCAGGACGACGCCTTCATTCCGATCATTTCGCCGATCGGCTTCGGACAGGATGGCCAGGCCTACAACATCAATGCCGATGTCGTCGCAGGCAAGATCGCGGAAATCCTGAAAGCCGAAAAGCTGATCATGATGACCAACATCGCCGGCGTGCAAGATAAAAAAGGCAACCTCGTGACCGATCTGTCGGCGCGCGAGATCGACGAAATGTTCGCCGACGGCACCATTTCGGGCGGCATGCTGCCTAAAATTTCATCGGCACTCGATGCGGCCAAGTCGGGCGTGAACACGGTTCACATCATCGACGGACGAATTGAGCACTCTTTGCTGCTCGAAGTCTTGACCGAACAGGCTTTTGGCACTATGATCCGGTCGCACTAAAATTTTTATGGCGGCATCAGCCGCCAACAGTACCGCCCTTTTAGCTCAGTGGTAGAGCACTCCCTTGGTAAGGGAGAGGCCACGTGTTCAATCCACGTAAAGGGCACCATTCCTCCCGCGGCACCCTCCCCCAAGCTCTGCACTATCCAGATCAGTACACCCGCTCGACCTTCAGCCCGCGCGCGCGCAGCAATGCCGGTACGCTGTTCTTACCGATCAGATGCAATACCCCGATCGCCGCCACGCTCTTGTCCTGTTTGACCAGCAAAGCGGCCAGCTTGTCCGCCAGCGGGCCGTTGCGTTCGTCCAACAGAATTTTCTGCATGAATTTGCCGGATACGCTGGTGTCGCTCTCGACCTTGGCCGCCACCGCATCGAGCCCGGCCTTGTCCGCCGAGCCCCAGGCGTCGACGATCTGGCGCATTTCGGCGCGCTGCTTGCCGGACTCCATCATGTCCACGCTCTCTTCCAGGAACTTCCACTGCTCCTCCGCGCCCAAGCGGTCGAACATCGCGAACTGGGCACTGATCGATTCGAGCTCGATTACCGGCACCTTGCTCGCGCGCGCCATCTGCGCCAGCTTGATGTCGACCGCCAGCTCGGCCTGGTAACCCTCAGCCGCGTACTCGGCCAGGGTCAGGGTGGTCGCCACCAGCCACGGCTTGAAGCGCGCCACCGCGGCCGGATCGATCTTCGCCTTTTTCAAGGCCTGTTCCACGCGCTTGCGAAAGGCTGGCGAGCGATCCTGGAAGCCCGGCTTGCCGGGCGCGAGCAAGGCGTGCGCCTGCATCGCCGCACCCAGCTTGGCCGGGTCCTGCAGCAGGTCCACTTCCAGCGCCAGCGCCGAGGCATCCTTCACGGCGGTGGCAATGCGCGGCTCCAACGGATAGAACTCCGGCAAGCCCACATGCATGGTGCCGAACAAATGCATCGTATGGCCGCTGCCACTGATCTTGAACAGCGCGCCGCGCTCGGCGCCCCATGCCGCCGGCAGGGCCAGCATCAGCAAACTGAGGAACACCACTATAATCGGACGTCTCATGCCTTATTTCCTTGTTGGTTCGTTATTGCGTTTTTAATCAGGTCCCCTGTGTCCAATCTTACCCGCTCCGCCCCGCTCTGGTTGTTCGATCTCGACAATACCCTGCATAACGCCTCGCACGCGATTTTCCCCACCATCACCGCCAACATGAACGTGTTCATCGCGCGCGTGCTGGGCGACGGCGTTACGCCCGCCAGCGCGGACGTGGTCAACGCCGCCCGCCTCGACTACTGGCAACGCTACGGCGCCACCCTGCTCGGGATGATCAAGCACCACCAGGTCAGCGCCGCCGACTTCCTGCACGAAACCCACCACATCGAGCGGCTGGAAGACATGATCCGCTACGAACGCGGGCTGGCGCGCCTGCTCAAGCGCTTGCCGGGACAAAAAATCCTGCTGACCAACGCGCCGACCCGCTATTCGACCGACGTGATGCGCCATCTGGGATTGCGGCGCCACTTCAGTCACCACATCGCCATCGAAAACATGCACGTGCACGGCCAGCTGCGGCCCAAGCCGTCCAAGCTGATGCTGCGCCGCCTGCTGCGCAAGCACGGCGTTGCCGCGCAGCGCTGCATCCTGGTCGAAGACACCCTGGCCAACCTGCGCACCGCCAAACAGGTGGGAATGCGCACCGCCTGGGTCACCCAGTACCTGCGCATGGCCGATCCGATCGGTGTTGCGCCGTTGCCAAAAAAGTTAAAACGCCCCGCTTATGTCGATGTCAAAGTAAAATCCGTGCTTCAGTTGCCGAGATGCATGAATCGACTGCGCTGACATCGTCAACCCACCTCATCGAGAACACATGGCAAGCACCAAGCCGGGCCAGCGCAAGCTGCAAATCCTCCAGGCTCTGGCCACCATGCTGGAGCAGCCCAAAGGCGAGAAAATCACCACGGCGGCACTGGCAGCACGGCTGGACGTATCCGAAGCGGCGCTGTACCGCCACTTCGCCAGCAAGGCGCAAATGTTCGAAGGTTTGATCGAATTCATCGAATCGAGCGTCTTCGGCCTGATTAACCAGATCGCCGAAAACGAACAGGGCGGCGTCGACCAGGCGCACGCCGTGCTGCAGATGCTGCTCGGCTTCGCGGCCAACAATCCCGGCATGACGCGCGTGCTGATCGGCGACGCCCTGGTCAACGAAGATGAGCGCCTGCAGCTGCGCATGAACCAGTTCTACGACAAGATCGAACTGGCGTGCAAGCAGTCGCTGCGCCTGGCCGTCACCCAGGGACACGGCCAGGAAGCCGACGTCGCCGCCCGCGCCAGCCTGCTGGTGAGCTACGTGGTCGGACGCTGGCACCGCTACGCCAAGAGCGGCTTCCGCCACAACCCGACCGAGGGCACGGCCCTCCAGCTTTCCTTGTTGCTGGCGGCCTGACCGCGCGTACACCGATGAACCCCGTGGACTGCTTTGCCCTGCTCGACGACGCCACCGGCGGCGGTTCGCGCCTGTACACGGGCCATGCGGGTGCCTTGCGCTGCGACGACGCCGGCACATGGCCGGACTTGCTGGCGCAGTTGCAGGCGGCGCTCGGACGCGGCCTGCATGCGGTGGCGGTGCTCAGTTATGAACTGGGCGGGCACCTGCTCGGCATCGGCACGCACCATGCCACCGGTCCGCTGGCGCAGCTGCTGCTGTTCGACACCTGCACCCGCTTGTCATTCGACGAGGTGACGGCCTGGCTGGCCGCGCACGCGCCGGCGCAGGATGGCCCGGCCGGTATCGGCAACGTGCGCGCCAACGTCGACCAAGCCGCGTTCAGCGACGCCTTGAAGCGCATCCACGACTACATCGCCGCCGGCGACACCTACCAGGTCAACTACACCTACCGCCTGCACTTCGACGCCTTCGGCTCGCCCCACGCGCTGTATGCCCGCCTGCGCGCGCGCCAGCCGGTGCCCTACGGCGCCCTGATCGCCCTGCCCGACGGCGGCGCCGTGCTGTCGCTCTCGCCCGAACTGTTCGTGCGCCACCAAGGCGGTGAGCTGGTCGCGCGCCCCATGAAAGGCACCGCCCCCGCCAGCGACGACGAGGCCGGGAATGCGCGCCGCGCCAGCGCGCTGGCGGCCGACGTCAAGAACCGCGCCGAAAACCTGATGATCGTCGACCTGCTGCGCAACGACCTCGGACGCATCGCCGTCACCGGCAGCGTCGAGGTGCCGGCGCTGTTCGACGTGCAGCGCTTTGCCAGCGTGCTGCAGATGACGTCCACCGTGCGCGCCCGCCTGCGCCCGGACGCTACCTTGGCCGACATCTTCGCCGCGCTGTACCCGTGCGGCTCGATCACCGGCGCACCCAAGCGGCGCGCGATGGAAATCATCCGCGAGCTCGAACCGGCCGCGCGCGGCGTCTACACGGGCGCCATCGGCTGGTTCGATCCAGCTTCCACGCCTGACGCGATCGGCGACTTTTGCCTGTCGGTGCCGATCCGCACCCTGACGCTGCAGGCGCAGCACGGCGGCACGCGGCGCGGCGAGATGGGCGTGGGCGCCGGCATCGTGTACGACAGCGACGCCGCCGACGAATATGCCGAGTGCCAGCTCAAGGCGCGCTTCCTGACCGGCCTGCAAAATGAGATCGAGGTCTTCGAAACCCTGCACGCCACGCGCGACGATGGCTGCCGCCACCGCGCGCTGCACCTGGCGCGCATGGCGCGGTCGGCGCGCTACTTCGGCTTCCCGTTCGACCAAGCCGATGCCCACGCGGCGCTGGACGCCGCCTGCGCCGCGCTGGCGCCCGGGGTGGCCTCGCGCATGCGGCTCGCGCTCGGCCCGTCCGGCGCGTTCAGCGTGCAAAGCGGCGCACTGGCCGCGCTGGCGCAGCCGGTGCGCGTGCTGCTGGCGGAGGACGCGATGCGCGCCGACGATCTGTTCCTGCGCCACAAAACCAGCGTGCGCACGCGCTACGACGCCGCCTGGCGCGCGGCCGAGGCGCAAGGCGCTTTCGATATGCTGTTCTTCAACGAGCGCGGCGAACTGACCGAGGGAGGCCGCAGCAATGTGTTCGTGCAGGTCGACGGGCGCTGGCGCACTCCCGCCCTGGCGTGCGGCCTGCTGCCCGGGATCATGCGCGCGCTGGTGCTGGCCGACGCCCGGTGGGATGCGGAAGAAGGCATCGTCACGCGCGCGATGCTGGAGCGCGCCACCGGCCTGATGGTTTGCAATGCGCTGCGCGGACCGATGATGGCGGTGCTGGCCTAAGCCAGCCAGAGGCGCAAATCCTGTTCGCCGGCGTCGCTGAACGCAACCACGCGCGAATCGAGCGAGCGTTTGGCCCAGCCGATTTCCTCGAAGCGCGCCAGCAGTGCGTCGCCCAGCGCGCCGGCCAGGTGGTGGCGGCGCTCGCTCCAGTCGAGACAGGTGCGGCAAAAGGCGCGCCGCGTGCCGGCCGCCGCCGCCGTGTCGACGCCGATTGCTTTGATCATGGCGCTGCCGGCGCCGGTCAGGCGCAGGCCATCCGCATCGGGAATGAAAGCGCCATGCGCCAGCAGGCGCTCATACACCAGCACACCGAGTTCGCCGGCCAGATGGTCGTAGCACACGCGCGCCTTGCGCAAGGCCGGCTCGCGGGGGCTGGAACGCAGCCGCACCGCGCCGGTGCGAAAGGCGACGTTCATCAGCGATTCGAGCAGCTGCGCAACGTCGTCGTCGGCCAGGCGGAAATAGCGGTGGCGGCCCTGCGCTTCCACCGCGAGCAGGCCGGCATCGACCAGCTTGGCGAGGTGGGCGCTGATCGTCTGCTTGGTGACGCCGGCGATGTCGGCCAGTTCGGTGGCAGTGAGGGCCATGCCCGACATGAGGGCGGTCAATACTTCCGCGCGCGCGTGATCGCCGATCAGGGCGGCAATGCCGATAATGTTGGGTCCGTCTTTCATGGTTCGATGGTAGCCGAACCGTGCAGGCCGCACAAGCTTGTATAGTTAGCCGTATCGACTAACGAAAGAGGGGGCCATGGAACTGATCCGATACCTGAGCGATTGCTTCTTCACGGAGCAACAGCTGCTGGCGGTGTCCGGCATCGATGCGGAAGAGCTGGCGGCGCTGCAGCGGCGCTCGATGATGCCGCGCGCATCCTACCGGCTGCGCCTGGACGTGAGCTGCGACTCCTTTTTTGGCCAGCACGAGGAGCACAAGGAGATGGCCTACTATGCCAGAGGCTACGCTTCGTGGATCGGGCTGCTGCAATCGCTGCACGGCGACGCCGCCGCCTTCCGCGTGTTCGCCGAGCGCTACCGCGCCCGGCTGACGCAGTTGAAGGCGGCCGGCTTGTGCACCGACAACCCCAAGCTCGGCGCGGGCCTGGACGAACACCTGCGCGAAGAGTGGCGCCACTTCCTCGAGGGCACCTATGGGATATGCACCAAAACCGGGTTGCCGGAGGAAATCGCCTCGAAGGAACTGGCGACGCTGATCATCCGCGACATCATCGGCAAGCCCGTTGAGCAGGCGCTGTCGACACGCGACCGGATATGCCTGACTCTGGCTGTCGACCTGCTCGACACCGCCAGCGGCCAGTTTGCGCCCCATGAAAAAGAGCGCAGCTCGCGGCATTTACTGATTGACGAGGTGCGCAAGAATTACCAGTTATAAGCGATGGGTTATAAGCGGCGTGGCCGGTGACCGCTATGGATCAGAGCCGGCAAGGCGCGGGAATGCCGCTGTCGCCGGACGCCATTGCGGCTGCCGTCGCTACCAGAACCATGCCGATGACGAGGATGCGCGGAAGGTGACCGAGGATGAACTGGCGCAACGTCTCAGCTTTGCCGAACTGGTCCGCGAATGCCGGTTCCCCGGTTTCCTGCGTAGCGAACCCAGCCGGTGGCTTGCTGCCTTTCCCAAGCCAGGAAACATCAATATCTTCTGCCCGCATGCCTTGTTCTTCAATAAAAAAGTCTCTCGCACACATTGCATTCTCCTTAAAGATTTCCGCAAACAGCCGCCAGCCGGCCAGTCTAACCTTTTTGATCATGGTCGGCGATGTTGGTTCCGCATCCGCCATTGATAGCGCGGCCGTTCAGGCTGCGACACGCGCGAACTGGCGCCGGTACGCGCCCGGCGTGGTGGCGGCCAGGCGGCGGAAATGATGCCGCAGCGACGCTTCCGAGGCAAAACCGGCGCGCTCGGCCACCTGCGCCAGCGGCAATGCGGGGTTTTCGAGCAAGTCCTTGACGATCGCGATGCGTTCGCGGATCAACCATTCGTGCGCGCCGAAACCGGTGGCGTCGTGGAACTGGCGCTGCAAGGTACGCTCGCTCATGGCCGCGCGCAGCGCCATGCTGGCCACCGTATGCGGCTCGGCCGGATGCACGCGCACCCAATCCATCAGGCGCGTCAGGCGTCCTTTCTCGTCATGCGCCATGGGCCGCGGCAGATACTGCGCCTGCCCGCCTTCGCGGTGCGGGGCGACCACCAGGCGCTGGGCCACCAGATTGCCGACCCGGGCGCCGTGATCGCGCCGCACGAGATAGAGCAGCATGTCGATGCCGGCCGCCGATCCGGCCGAGGTGATGATCTGGCCGGCATCGGCATACAGGTCGTCCGGCAGCACCTCGATGGCGGGATAGCGGCGTGCCAGGCGGTCGGCATAGCGCCAGTGCGTGGTGGCGCGCAAGCCGTCGAGCAGGCCGGCCGCGGCCAGCACGAACACGCCCGAACAGATCGAACACAAACGCGCGCCGCGCGCATGGGCGGCGCGCAGCAGCGCCAGCAAGGCGGCCGGCGGCGCTTCGTCGGGATCGCGCCAGCCGGGGATGACGATGGTATCGGCCCGCTCCAGCAGTTGCGGCGCGTAGGGCGCGCTGATGACGATGCCCCCGGCGGCGCGGATCGGCCCCGGTTCGGCCGCGCACACCGCGAATTCGTACCAGTCCACCTCCAGTTCCGGACGCTCGAGCGCGAACACTTCGACCGTGCAGCCGAATTCGAAGGTGCACAGGCCGTCATAGGCCAGGGCGACGACAAGATGCTTTTTCATGGCGCAATCTTAACGCAGAATGGCTTTTGCGCCACTTAGCAGGACGCCAACGGCCGCCGATAATGGTCGCTCGTTCACAACAAGGAGTCCTCATGTCCGCTGTTACCGATATCGCCCCCGCCTCTTCCCCCGCCGCGCTGGCGCACTTTGAAGCGCAGTTCGCGTTCGAAACCGATTGCTGGGATGTACACGAGGCGCTGACCGCCGGCAGAGCGGATTTCGTGCTGCTCGATGTGCGCGGCAGCGACAAATACGGCAGCGGCCACGTTCCGGGCGCGCTCGATCTGGCGCATCGCAAGATCATCGGATCGACCATCGCCCGGTATCCCGACGCGACGGTCTTTGTCGTCTACTGCGCCGGACCGCATTGCAACGGCGCCGCGCGGGCTGCGATCCGTCTCGCGCGGCTGGGACGCCCGGTCAAGATCATGACGGGCGGGATCGCGGGCTGGCTCGACGAAGGTTTCGCCCTGAGCGCCTGACGGTCAGAAGTACGCCGCCACCTGCAGTGAGCCGATCAGCTGCCCAGAGCCTGCTCGATCTTGCTGACGAGCTGCTTGTCTTCCGGCGTGACCTTGCTTGGATAGTGTTCGATGACCTTGCCGTTGCGGTCGATCAGGTACTTGGTGAAGTTCCATTTCGGCTCCTTGCCGGTGGCCTTGATCAAGCCCGCGTGCAGTGGGTTGGCGGCCGCGCCCGTCACCGAGGTCTTGGCGAACATGGGGAACTTGACCCCGTAGGTGTTGTAGCAGAAATCGGCGATTTCCTTGGCGTTGCCCGGCTCCTGCTTGCCGAAGTCGTTCGACGGGAAGCCCAGCACCACCAGGCCCTTGCTGCCGTATTTGGCGTACAGCTTTTCCAGGCCCTCGTACTGGGTGGTGTAGCCGCAGTAGCTGGCGGTGTTGACGACGAGTACGACCTTGCCGGCGTACTGGCACAGGTCCTGCGGAGCCTCGTCCTGCAGGCGCTTGAAGCTATGTTTGAGCAAGGCCGGGCAACTCGCGGCCGGCGCCGGCGCTGCCGCAGGCGTCTGGGCCTGCGCCGGATCGCTCATCAATACAACAGCGGACAGGCTGGACAGGAGAAGTGCCGAGATCTTGAACATTGTCGTTTCCGTGCAGTGGGAATGGGCATTCATTCTATGCCAATTCGACACCGCCCGTCCGCGCGGCCGGGAGCATCGGCAGGGACGCAGGTATGGCCAAAGCTGCCAGTTTGCCAAATAAAGCAGCAAATATTTGATACTCAATGTAATGCTGTGCGGCAATACTTGCTATCATATGTGCACCGTTACGGAGAACCCCATGCACCGCGCCAGCCTGAGCACCAGCGTCAACCAGCACTACCTGAACAAATTGATGAAGCTCACCGAGGTGATGGACGTCGCCGCCAGCGAAGACATTGTCGATGTACGCGGCATGAAGCTGGTGGCCAAGGGCGCCAGGCTGACGCGCGCCCAGCAGGACACCTTGGGCGGGCACAAGCTCAAAAAGGCCCTGGAATCGTCGCTGAGCGCCGAGGGCGGCGCCGACAACCGCCTGATCCTCGAAACGGCCAAGCGCATTCTCGACACCAGCGTCCCGATCAACCGTATCCTGGGGCGCAACGCCGGGCGCGGTATTTCGCCGCAGACGCTGCTGGCGAACATGCACTTCGGCCACGCCATGCGCATGATGATCACCCTGACCGACCGCGAGAATCCGCGCGCGCTCGAACACAGCGTCACCGTCAGCCTGCTGTCGATCGGCATGGCGAAAAAGTTGCAACTGTCGAACGACGACCAGATGGCGGCGGCCCTGGCCGGCCTGTTGCACGATGTTGGGGAACTGTACATCGACCCGGCCTACCTGAAGCCGGGCAAACGCCTGCTGCCGCACGAGTGGGCGCACCTGGTGATCCATCCGCGCATCGGCCAGGTGCTGATCACGGAACTGGAGTCGTATCCGGCCTCGGTGGCGCGGGCGGTGTCGGAACACCACGAACGGCTCGACGGCACCGGCTATCCGCGCCAGTCGGCCGGCGGGATGATCAGCGGGCCGGGGCTGGCCGTGTCGGTGGCCGAAATGCTGGCCGGCGTGCTGCACAAGGATTATCCGCTCGAGCGTGCCGAACTGGCCTTGAAAATCATTCCGGGGGAGCATCCGCACCATTTTCTGTCGGCCATTTCGGGCGCCTTGCGCAACCAGCCGGCCAACCGGCCGATCGCCCCTTCCCGGCCCGACGAGAACGACGACGAGGCCATCGCGCGGCTGTGGAGCCGCATTGCCGATTCCCTGCAGGCCGGTCAACAGATGCTGCGCGAAGATACCTTGCGCTCGCCGCGCGTCTGGGCCCTGATCGAACGTACGCTGGCACGCATCAGGAACATCGAGCGCGCCTTCATCAGCACCGGGCTCGATGCGTATCTGAAAAACAATCATGGCTTGCACGATCACGACGACGGCACCCTGCAGTTCGAAAAAGCCGTGGCCACGCGCGAAATCACCTGGCGCCTGCGCGACATCGCGCGCGATCTGGCGTTGAACACGGCCGACGTGCCGACCGACCGCGACATGCTCGCCGGCTTGATCGGCTTGCTCGACGGCGGCCTGACCGAGGCGGCCGCGCCGCAGGTGCAGCCGCTGCCGCAGCCGCAAGCTCGGGCGGCCTGAGCTTCGCCGCCCGCCTCCAGGCTACTCGATCTTCAGCTTCGACAGGCGCGCATCGGGTTTGGGAAAGGCGAGGTTCAGGTCCTCCATCACTTCCAGCAGCAGGTTGGCAATCAGCAGGTTGCGGTGGGTCTTGGAATTGGCGGGAATGATGTACCAGGGAGCGTGGTCGGCATCGGTGGCGCCGATCGCCCTTTCGTAGGCATCGTGATACTCATCCCAGCGCTTGCGCTGGGCGATGTCGTTGACGTCAAACTTCCATTGCTTTTCCGGATCGTCCAGGCGCGCCTGCAAGCGCGCGCGTTGCTCATCCTTCGAGATATGCAGGAACACCTTGACGATCACCGTGCCGGTTTCAGCCAGCATGCGTTCGAAATCGGCGATGTGGGCGTAGCGGCGCTTGCATTCCTTCTCGTCGATCAGCTTGTGCACGCGGGTGACCAGCACGTCTTCGTAATGGCTGCGGTTGAAGATGGCGATTTCGCCGGCGCCCGGCACGTGCGGATGAATGCGCCACAAGAAGTCGTGCGCCGCCTCGTGCAGGCTGGGCGCCTTGAACTGGGTTGCATTCAAACCCATGGGGTTGATGCTGCTGAACAGCGCGCGCACCGTGCCATCCTTGCCCGAGGTATCCATGCCCTGCAGTACCAGAAGCACTTTTTGCTGGCGCTGCGAGAACAGCATCTGCTGGTGCAGCGCAATCTTCGCGGTCAGCGCAGCGGTCAGTGCGCGCTCGTGCGCCTTGATCTGGTCCTTCGATTTGGGATGCTTGCCGCCGTTCTCGCGCAGCGGCGTGGCGCCGGCATCCTCCTCGCGCAGCTTCAAGTCCGCCGGCGCGCGGAAACGGGTGCGCGCCTTCATGCCTTGCCGCCGCTGTGCGCATGTTCGATTTTCATGCAGCGGTCCATCACCACGTCGAGCCCGGCCGCGGCGGCCAGGTCGGCCGCTTCCTGGTTGACCACGCCGAGCTGCATCCACAGGCAGCGCGCGCCGATGTCGATGGCTTCGCGCGCGAGCGGGACCATGGCGTCGGCGGTGCGGAAGCAGTCGACGATATCGATCGGGCCATCCAGGGCGGCGGCGGCCTGCGCCAGGGTGGCGTAGACCGGCTGGCCCAGGATTTGCTGGCCGGCATAGGCGGGATTGACGCCGAGGATGCGGTAGCCCTGCTGTTGCAGGTAAGCGGCCACGGCGTGGCTGGCACGCTCGGGCCGGTTCGACAGGCCGACCACGGCGATTGTCTTGCTGTCTTTCAGGATATCGGGGATGGATCTCATTGCGCTCGCCAAGTTAAGTGTCAAGCCAGCGTAGCAGATTTACCAAGCCCCGCCGCGTACGTTAGGGCGCGCCGACGCGCTGGTTGATCATCTCCGAACCCTGGCTGTGGACAACCACATGGCTCACCTCGCCCTTGTCGTTGCGCGCAAACACGAAGGTGGTCAGCGAAGCGGGCATGAAGAAACCGTCGTTCGCGTACGGCGTCAGGATGACCGGGGCGCGGTTGGTGCGTTGCATGACCAGCTTGTCACCATCGCGCTTGAAGCCGCGGGTGGCGTTTGCGTCGATACGGTAGGTGCCGGCATAGGCGTCCAGCAAGGCGTTGTCGATTTTCACTGCCTTGAAGTCGGGGAAGGGATTGCCGATGGCGATGGCAGCCGCCTGGCTGGCCACCATGTCGGGCTGGACCGTGGGTGCATCGGAATTGCTCAGCACCGCGACATACACTTTCTGCTGCGGCAGCCGCAACGCGGAGGTGGAAAAGCCATTGATGCCGCCGTCATGCGCCACCATCGGCACGCCGCGCAGCTTGCCGATCTGCCAGCCGTAGCCATAGTTGGTCGGCTTGCCGTCGGCCAGCACGGCGCTGGTGTGCGCCTTTTGCCAGGTGGCCGGCTTGAGCAGCTTGCCGGCGCTAATGGCAGCATCCCAGCGCGCCAGGTCGTCCACGGTCGAGACCAGCGCGCCGGCCGCGTACGGCTGCGACATGCTCAGCGGCTTGGACGCGCCGACGCCGAACCAGCCCTTGGTGTGTCCGGCCGCGCGCGGACCCGGAGTGCGTTCGTGGCCTTCGTAGGCGGTGTGCTGCATGCCCAGCGGCGTGAAGATGCGCTCGGCGATAAATGTGGCGTAACTCTGGCCGGAGATTTTTTCGATCAGCGCGCCGAGCAGGAAGTAGCCGGAATTATTGTAGGAAAAGCGCGTGCCGGGATCGAAATCGAGCGGATCGTTCTTGAAGGTGTCGATCATGCCGGACACGCTCATGTCTTTCGTGGAGTTGCGCTCGAAGCCGGCCCTGCTGGTGTAGCTGACGATGCCCGAGGTGTGCGTGAGCAAATGCTCGATGGTGATGCGCTTGCCGCGCGTGGGGTAATCCGGCAGGAACTTGGTGATGTCGTCATCGAGCGCCAGTTTGCCCTCATCGGCCAGCATCAGGATGGCAACCGCGGTGAACTGCTTGGTGATGGAACCGAGCCGCAGGGCCGTGTCGGGCGTCATGGCCTTGCCCTTGGCTACGTCGGCCATGCCGTAGGCCTTGCGCAGCACAGTCTTGCCATCCTGGGTGAGGATGACGGTCGCGCCCGGCGCATCGGCTTTGTAGTAGGGGGCGATGGCGGCGTCGATGCGGCTGGCCAGCGCTTGCTCGCTGGCGGGACGCGCGGCGTCCTGCGCGAAGGCGGCGGGCGCGTGCAGCGCAACAAGGGAGGCAAAACAAAGGGCGGAAAGCTTGAACATGCGAGGGTTCCTATAGTCTGGTTGATCGGCAATTGCAGACCAGACTATAGGGGCGGCGCGCCCGCGTCGGGCCGCCGCTGCGATGAAGTGCGGATTAACAATGTCAAACGGTCAATTCGCGCGACAGCCGGCGGCTTTGCAACGCGCCGCCGGTGCTTTTGCCTTAACGGTCGGTGAACACGTCGTTCCAGCTGGCCCGCTCGGGCGCCGTCTGGGTTTGCAGATAGCCGACGTTGGCGACCTGGATGCGGGCGATTTCGTTCAGCGCCTCTTCCGAAAAACCGGCCCGCTTGACGCCGCGGTCCTGCATCGACAGCGAGTGCAGGTACTGGTGCAGGTGGCGCGGTTCGGTGCAGAACAGGCAGATGCGTTCCCACACATGCGGATACAGGGTTTTCAGGGCGCCCTGCGGGGCCATGCCGGCCAGCGCTTCGAGCGTCAGGGTGGTGGCCGCGCGCGGCTGGATGATGGTGTCGACGACGGGAATCGCATCGGTGTGCTCGGGCTCACCCAACTGCGAGGACGGACCGTTGCCGCCCTCTTCCTTGGCCATGTTCTCGGCCGAATAGTCGGCCAGCGCGCGCAGGGTCTGGTCGGTCGACGGCAGGTTGTCCTTGGGCCAGCTGAAGCGGCGGATGCCGGCGCTGGCCATCAGGGATGCGATGGGAATGATATCCGGATTGGCGCCGGGCGCCGGCGGCACCGTCAGTTCGATCACGAACAGCAGGTGCAGGCGGGCGTCGAAGACAGCGTAGTCGACGCGGCGTCCACTCAGGTGTTGCTGGTGGCTGCTCTTGATCTTGGGATCCGGATTGCTCGGGATCATCAATTTGCTCAGCGGGATATCGGGGAAAATGTAGCACTTGGGCAAGGCGCGGCGCAGGCGGCCGTAAAACGCTTTTTGCTCAGTGCCGAAAAAGCGCCGCTTCGTAAACGAAGGGACAGCCTCGGGTGGTTTCTTTAACAGGCGGTTCAACATGGCGACAACGGCCCTGGTCGTGGTTCAAGTCAGTAGTGTGTATTTAATAATCCTAATGCACAAGAAGAAAGGCGGTTAAACCGAAAATATAACCTGTCCGCGCGGAAATATCGTAGTTCGCGGGCTACGTCAGTGGGGTTTGTCCAAGCCGTGTTTACGCCGGTTTCGACCGGAATGACGCCGAAATAGGCCAAGACGGGCGCTTTTTGCACATGCATACTTGCATTTTTTACAACACTGGAGAAGCAGATGAGTTTGATGCGTGCAAGTCTTACGGCAGCAGCCGGGATGGTGCTGTCGCTGGCGGCGTTAACATCCCACGCGGCCATTCCGTACAAGGGCCATACCTACGAATTCCGTCAACCGGGCGGGGAAAAGCTGAAAATCCGCCTCGACGGCAACGATTACTACGCCGAGCAGCGCACCGAAGATGGTTCGCTGATCATTTATGATAATGCCAAACGCGGTTTTTGCTACGCACACGTGAACGCCACGGGCGACAAGCTGGTGTCGAGCGGCGTGCTGGCCACCAATGCCAAACTGCGCACGTTCAGCACCGCGGCGGGCAAGCGCGAGCCGGGCCTGAGCACGGCGGCCAAAGCGCGCCTGGCGCAGCAGCGCTACCAGAAAATGCACGGACGCACGCTGGAATCGGCGCAGCGCAGCACCGCCGCGATGATGGCGCCGAGCGCCTCGGCCACCGCCGCCGTGACCGGCCAGATGCGCGGCCTGACCGTGATCATCGACTTTTCCGACGCGCCCGGCACCATCACCAAGCCGCAGGTCGAATCGTTCCTGAACGATGCCGCGTACACCGGGTTCGGCAATGCGCAATCGGTGCGCGGCTACTTCCTGGCCGTCTCGGGCAACAAGCTCGATTACAGCAATAGCGTCACGCGCTACTACCGCGCCACGCGTCCGAAGTCCTACTACACCGACAACAGCCTGGACGTCGGCCCGCGCGCGCAGGAACTGATCCTGGAAGCGCTGAACTGGGTCAAGAACAGCGAAGGCTTCGATTTCTCCACCCTCAGCCGCGACAGCACGGGCCACATCCTGGGCCTGAATTTCTTCTATGCGGGCGAAGCGGACAGCCCATGGTCGAAAGGCTTGTGGCCGCACATGGGCTGGCTGGGCGAACAGTTCTGCAGCAACGGCGCCTGTACCGGCAGCTACCAGATCAGCGACATGGGCAAGCAGCTGGCGATCGGCACCTTCGTGCATGAATCGGGCCACCTGATCATGGGCTGGCCCGACCTGTACGACTACGACGGCAGCTCGCAGGGCTCGGTCGCCAACTTTTGCGTGATGGGCTTCGGCGGCGTGGGCCACGAGAGCCAGTTCCGTCCGACCCAGCCGGTCGGCTTCCTGCGCTATCTGGCCGGGTGGGATACGGCGATCGAACTCAATCCGGCGATCAACCGCAGCGCGCCGACCGGGCGCCTGAGCCAGACTTCCGGCGGCCATTCGCTGTACCGCTGGAGCAACCCGGCCAACGCGGCCGAAGCGTTTTATGTGGAAGCGATCCACAAGAGCGACCAGAACCTGTACCAGCCCGACCAGGGACTGGCGGTGTTTCACATCGACCCGGCCGGCAGCAACAATGACGAATGGCATCCGTACATCCAGATGGAACATGCGGATGGCAAGCGCGATCCGGAAAACAATGTGAACCAGGGCGACGGCGGCGACCTGTTCGACGGCGTGGCCACGCGCGCCTTCAACGCCAGCGTGCCGAACGCGGTGGCGACCAAGGGCACCAATTCGCTCTGGTGGAACGGCTTTGCGTCGGGCTTTGCGCTGTCCAATATCAGCGCCCCGGCCAAGACCGTGTCGTTCGATGTCGGCGTGGCCACCACCGGACCGGCTGCGGACGTCTACAACGCCACCCTGGCCGACAAGGCCGAAGCGATCCATCCATCGCCGTGGTTCGAGTACAAGGGCGGCATGCTGGGCGCGGTACTGAGCGGCCCGGCCGGCACCGACTTCGACCTGCGCATCGAGAAGTGGGAAAACAATGTGTGGGCCAAGGTGGCCGAGTCGAGCGGCGATGCATCGCAGGAAACGATCAGTTACGCCGCGGCGGCCGGCTACTACCGCATCATCGTCTCTTCCTACAGCGGCGCAGGCAAGTACAAGCTGACCGTCACCAAGTAAGCGAGCGCTCACTGTGGCCGGCGCGGCAAGCTGCGCCGGCTAAAAGTGTGGCTTTTTCGTCATCCCCCGTCCGCCCGCTGTGCTGGAATTGCCGGCGCCGGCGGGGAAATTGAACAAACCCGTTTTTGAAAGCCTTTCAGCAGCATTTACCTATATGCATCCGGGATAGTATCAGCACGCCTGATGGCTTTGCAGCATAGCGGGAACACCCCTTTCCCGCGCCATGACGCCTGCGCCGGCACACAACCTGACCGGCGCGGCGTCAATCACCGATGATAATTACAAGGAGCGAGACAATGTTTGTAGAACGCAAAATCGTATTACTGGCCGGGCTGGTCAGCGCCTGTTTCAGCAGTGTCACCTATGCAAAACAGGCCGATGAAGGCCATACGCACCAGCGCCTGAACCAGGCGCAAATGCCGCATGCGCGCCAGACGCTGCCGCCGACGGTGGAACAGCAGCGCTTCAACGTGGCGCCGACCGTCAAGCCGCGCACCGACCTGATGCCGAAGGCGTCCGAGAACGGCCGCATGAGCATGAACATGAATCTGCTCGCGGCCACGCCCGAGTGCAAGAACATGGATACCCTGACCACGTACAACGGCGCCGCGCTGGCCGATTACCTGGTCGCCCTGCCCGATTACGAGTGCACCTACCCGCTGTTTTCGCTGACCCCGGCGCAAGCCGCCAAGGCCTATTCGGCCGCCAACCTGAATGCGGTCGCCACCCGCTTCGCACGCGAAGCGAGTACTTACAACGCCAGCAGCCGCGCGCTGGTCAACCTGGCGCTGTACCTGCGCGCCGGTTACTACCTGGGCGGCAGCGGCGTCATTGCCACGCCATCGGCCGCATTTACCGCGTCGCTGCGGGCCCCGATCAAGAACCTGGTCGAAGGCACCGTGCTGTACAAGACCAACCCGGTGGGTGGCAGCACGGCGTCGGAAATCATCAAGCTGATCACCAACACGCATGACGAAGCGTATTTCGTGCCGTCGATGAAGAAGCTGGTGCAGCGCTTTACCAATACGCCAAGCAATCCGAATGCAGTTGATACCCTCAAGCAATACGACGCTGCCGGCGGCATGACTTCGGCGTTGACGGTGCTGTTCTACGCCCATTCGCGCCCGGATGCGCTGCCGCTGCTGCAAAGCGATACCAGCTATCCGATCGCGCTGAACAATTTCGTGGTGCAGAACAAGGCGGCGCTGCTGGGCACGCCGACTGCCTACATGCTGACCGATGCCGCCAACGAAGCGTTCCGCTTCATGCAGTACCCGGCGCAAAAAGCTACCGTGAAGCCGATGGTGCAAACCATGCTGGCGAGCAGCACCATGACCGGTGCCGACATGGCGCTGTGGCTGGCCGCTGCCTCGGCTGTCAAATACTATGACAATGCTAACTGCACCCAGTACGGTACCTGCGGCTACGAGCAAAAGCTGGCCGACACCGTGCTCAAGGTCAGCTACACCTGCAGCCCGACCCTACGCATCCGCGCCCAGGAAATGACGACCGCCCAACTTCAGTCTTCCTGCGCCATTTTGCAGAAAGAAGAAGGCTACTTCCATGACATGCTGCTTACCAAGCGCACGCCGGTGGCTGGCGACAAGAACACCTCGCTGGAACTGGTGATCTTCAACGATTACGCCAATTACGGTAAATACGCGTCGGTTATCTACGATATCCCGACCAATAACGGCGGCATGTACCTGGAAGGCAACCCGGAGTCGAGCACTAACCAGGCGCGCTTTATCGCGCACGAAGCATCGTGGCTGCTGCCGACGTTCGCGGTGTGGAACCTGGAACATGAATACGTGCACTACCTCGATGGCCGCTTCAACATGAAGGGCGACTTTACCGCTTCCGTGGCCAAGCCAACCATCTGGTGGGTGGAAGGCATCGGCGAATACCTGTCGCTGCGCAACAATAACCAGCCATCGATCGACAAGGCGCGCACCGGCACCTACAAGCTGAGCCAGATTTTCGGCAATACCTACGAGATGGGCGACTACACCGACCGCGCGTATCGCTGGGGCTACATGGCAACCCGCTTCATGATGGAAAAGCACCGTAACGACATCGATGCGGTGCTGGGCAAGTTCCGGGCCGGCGATTACGACGGCTACCAGAACTACATGGCGTACATCGGCACCCGCTACGACGCCGAGTTTGCCGCCTGGGCCAAGACGGCTACCACGGCCGGCGAGCCGCCGCTGCCGACGGTGACCCTGCCGCCGTGCGCCAACAGCACCCAGCTGGGCAAGAACTGCTCGATCGGCGGTTTCGCTTCCTCGTCCGAGCGCTATGCCTACATCTCGTTGCCGGCCGGCGCCAAGAACCTGCGCCTGTTCACCAGCGGCGGGACCGGCGACGTCGACCTGTATGTGGGCCGTGCCCATTATCCGACCACAACCTGGTATGACGCGGCATCGGCCACGCCAGGCAACCGCGAGAGCGTCGCCTTCGGCGCGCCGGTCACCGGGCAGTGGTATTACATCATGCTCAAGGCTAAACAGAGCTATAGCGGCGTGACCATCAGCGCCACGTACGACTGATGACAGACCTGCCGGGGCAGTAGCACCGGACGCAAAAAAGGCAGCTTCGGCTGCCTTTTTTGCTGCATGATGTCGTCAAACGGCCGGGACGCCGCGGATGCCCGGTGCCGATCCGCACCGGCAAGAGCGCTGCAACACACCTTTGTCAGCATCGGCCAAGGAGGTCTTGAGGGCATGTTCATGCGTGCGAGGACACGCCATTGCCAGCGCGAGAACGACGGTGTTCGGTGCGGGAACGACGGAGCACGGCACCAGACGTAAAAAAGGCAGCCTAAGCTGCCTTTTTTGCTGATGCGGGTGTGACCCCGGCGTCTTAGCGCTTGTTACGGAAGCGCTGGATTGCCTGCAACTGGGCAATCGCCGCCGCCATTTCGGCTTGCGCCTTGGCGTAGTCGATCTTCGATACTTTGTTGACCATTGCTTCTTCGGCCGCTTTTTTGGCGGCCAGTGCTTTTGCTTCGTCCAGGTCGCCACCGCGGATCGCGGTGTCTGCCAGCACGGTCACGCCGTTCGGCTGCACTTCCAGGATGCCGCCAGCGACGAAGACGAACTCTTCTTCGGCCTGGCCAGCCACCTTGATCCGTACCGCACCCGGCTTGATGCGCGTGATCAGCGGGGTGTGCTTGGGATAAATCCCCAGCTCGCCTGCTTCACCCGGCAACGCGACGAACTCGGCTTCGCCCGAAAAAATGCTGGCTTCGGCCGATACCACGTCAACGTGAAATGTGTTTGCCATGTGTGTCCTATCGGGTTCCGGCGCCACGCTGGTTCAGCGCGGCGCCCTGGCCTGTCTTAGTTGAGCTTCTTGGCTTTTTCGATTGCTTCTTCGATCGTGCCAACCATGTAGAACGCTTGCTCAGGCAGGTGATCCAGTTCGCCCGATGCGATCATCTTGAAGCCTTTGATCGTGTCTTTCAGCGAAACGTATTTGCCTGGGGAACCGGTAAACACTTCAGCAACGTGGAATGGCTGCGACAGGAAACGCTGCATCTTACGTGCACGCGCGACCAGCAGTTTGTCTTCCGGTGCCAGCTCGTCCATGCCCAGAATCGCGATAATGTCGCGCAATTCCTTGTAGCGCTGCAGGGTGCCCTGAACGGCGCGCGCGGTGTCGTAGTGTTCCTGACCGACGACGAGCGGGTCCAGCTGGCGCGAGGTCGAGTCGAGCGGGTCGACCGCAGGGTAGATACCCAGCGAGGCGATGTCACGCGACAGAGCAACGGTCGAATCCAAGTGAGCAAAGGTGGTTGCTGGCGATGGATCGGTGTAATCATCCGCAGGGACGTACACGGCCTGGATCGAGGTGATCGAACCGGTCTTGGTCGAGGTGATGCGCTCTTGCAGACGGCCCATCTCTTCGGCCAGCGTCGGCTGGTAACCCACCGCGGAAGGCATACGGCCCAGCAGTGCGGATACTTCGGTACCGGCCAGGGTGAAGCGGTAGATGTTGTCCACGAAGAACAGAACGTCTTTGCCTTCGTCACGGAACGATTCAGCGATCGTCAGGCCGGTCAGCGCTACGCGCAGACGGTTACCTGGCGGTTCATTCATCTGACCGTAGACCATCGCCACTTTGGAGTTCTCTGGATTTTCCAGATCGACCACTTTGGCGTCAGCCATCTCGTGGTAGAAGTCGTTACCCTCGCGAGTACGCTCACCCACGCCGGCAAACACGGACACGCCCGAGTGTGCTTTTGCGATGTTGTTGATCAGTTCCATCATGTTCACGGTCTTGCCCACACCCGCACCGCCGAACAGACCGACTTTACCGCCTTTGGCGAACGGGCACACCAGGTCGATCACCTTGATGCCGGTTTCCAGCAGGTCTTGCGATGGCGACAGTTCGTCGTACGCAGGAGCCACGCGGTGGATCGATGCGGTTTGCTCGTGCGAGACAGGACCGCACTCGTCGATCGGGTTGCCCAGCACGTCCATAATACGGCCCAGGGTCGCTTTACCGACCGGTACCATGATTGGCTTGCCGGTGTTCTGGATTGCCATGCCGCGACGCAGACCGTCGGAGGTACCCAATGCAATGGTACGGACAATGCCGTCGCCCAGCTGCTGTTGTACTTCCAGGGTCAGCTCGGAGCCTGCCATTTTCAGTGCGTCGAAAACCTTCGGCATTGCATTGCGTGGGAACTCAACGTCCACCACAGCGCCGATACACTGAACGATTTTGCCATCAGCCATGTTCGTTCCTTCAATAGTATTTAAATTCGGGTTTAGACCGCGGCCGCACCGGCGACGATCTCGGAGAGTTCTTTGGTAATCGCAGCCTGGCGGGTCTTGTTATAGATCAGCTTCAGGTCGCCGATGACGCTGCCGGCGTTGTCGCTTGCCGCTTTCATCGCCACCATCCGCGCCGATTGCTCGGACGCGAGGTTTTCGGCTACTGACTGATACACCAGCGCTTCCACATACCGCACCAGCAGTTCGTCGATCACGGTCTGCGCTTCCGGCTCGTAGATGTAGTCCCATGCGTGACTGCTCTTGTCGCCTTCCAGCTTGTCGGCGGTCAGCGGCAGCAGCTGCTCGACCATCGGAATTTGCTTCATCGTGTTTACGAACTTGGTGTAGCAGATATAGACTGCGTCGAGCTCACCTTCCTCGTAGCGATCGAGCATGACCTTGATCGGCCCGATCAGCTTGTCGAGGTGGACCGTATCGCCGATCTGGATCGCATGCGACACGACCTTCACGCCAACGCGGTTCATAAAACCCAAACCCTTGTTGCCAATGGCAACCGCTTCAATCTTGTTGCCAGCCGTTTCCAGCTCGCGGGTTTTCTGCGTCAACAGACGCAGGATGTTGGTGTTCATGCCGCCGCACAGACCTTTGTCGGTCGTGATGACGATGAAACCAACCGCCTTCGCTTTCACGTCCTTGCCTTGCGCCATGAACGGATGCGTGTATTCCGGATTCGCCGTAGCCAGATGCGAGGTGATGTTACGAATCTTGTCACTGTAAGGGCGGGCGGACCGCATCCGGTCCTGCGCCTTGCGCATTTTGGACGCGGCGACCATTTCCATCGCCTTCGTGATCTTCTTCGTATTCTCTACGCTCTTGATCTTGTTACGTATCTCTTTGCCTACTGCCATGAGTCCTTACTCCTTTTGCGCTATCGGGGGCCGCGTACGGCCGGCCCCTCTAGACAATTAATATGCGCCGGATTTCTTGAAGTCAGCAACAGCGGCGGACATGGCGGCTTCGCCATCCTTGTCCAGTTGCTTGGTTTCTTCGATCTTGGCCAGGAGAGCAGCTTGCTTGGTCTTCATGTAGCCGTGCAGACCGGCTTCGAACGCCAGCACTTTCTTCACTTCGACGTCATCGAAGAAGCCTTTGTTCACTGCGAACAGCGACACGGCCATCATCGAGATCGACAGTGGGGAATACTGAGCCTGCTTGAGCAGTTCGGTGACGCGTGCGCCACGGTCGAGCTGCTTGCGGGTCGATTCGTCCAGGTCCGAAGCGAACTGCGCGAACGCAGCCAGTTCACGGTACTGGGCCAAGTCGGTACGGATACCGCCGGACAGGTTTTTGATGACCTTGGTCTGAGCGGCGCCACCGACGCGCGACACCGAAATACCGGCGTTAATCGCAGGACGGATACCCGAGTTGAACAGCGAGGTGTCCAGGAAGATCTGGCCGTCGGTAATCGAAATCACGTTGGTTGGAACGAACGCCGAAACGTCGCCAGCCTGGGTTTCAATGATCGGCAGCGCGGTCAGGGAACCGGTCTTGCCTTTGACTTCGCCGTTGGTGAACTTCTCGACGTAGTCGGGGTTCACGCGTGCTGCGCGCTCGAGCAGGCGGCTGTGCAGGTAGAACACGTCGCCAGGGTAGGCTTCGCGGCCTGGTGGACGGCGCAGCAGCAGCGAGATCTGACGGTAAGCAACAGCTTGCTTGGACAGGTCATCGTAGACGATCAGTGCGTCTTCGCCGCGGTCACGGAAGTATTCGCCCATGGCGCAACCGGAGTACGCGGAAATGTATTGCATGGCAGCCGACTCGGAAGCCGATGCTGCGACGACGATGGTGTATTCCATCGCGCCGTGCGTCTCGAGCGAGCGCACGATGTTCTTGATGGTCGATGCCTTCTGGCCGATCGCGACGTAGATACACGTCATGTTCTGGCCCTTCTGGTTGATGATCGCATCGATCGCGACAGCCGATTTACCGGTCTGGCGGTCACCAATGATCAGCTCGCGCTGGCCACGGCCGATCGGTACCATCGAGTCGATCGACTTCAGGCCGGTCTGCATAGGCTGCGACACCGACTGACGGGCGATCACGCCCGGAGCGATTTTTTCGATTGGTGCGGTCAGCTTGGCGTTGACAGGACCCTTGCCGTCGATCGGCTGGCCCAGGGCGTTAACCACGCGGCCCTTGAGTTCAGGACCGATCGGCACTTCCAGGATGCGGCCGGTGGTCTTGACCGTGTCGCCTTCGGAGATGTGCTCGTAAGCACCCAGAATCACGGCGCCGACCGAGTCGCGCTCGAGGTTCATCGCCAGGCCGAAGGTGTTGCCCGGGAATTCCAGCATCTCGCCCTGCATCACGTCCGACAGGCCATGGATACGGCAGATACCGTCGGCTACGGAGATTACCGTGCCCTGATTGCGAATATCAGCCGAACCTTCGAGGCCTTGGATCCGGCTTTTGATCAGTTCGCTGATTTCAGATGAATTAAGTTGCATGCTAACTCCTAATAGTTTCTTGATGCGTAAGGCAAGGGCGTCTGCGCCGGCGCGTTGTGCGACTCTACGAGACGGCGGTTACGAAGCCAGCGCAACATGCATCTGTTGCAGCTTGGCGCGTACCGAGGTATCGAGCACTTCATCACCGACGACCACGCGCACACCACCGATCAGCGAAGGATCCACTGTCACCGTTGGGTTGAGCTTGCGGCCAAATTTCTTTTCCAGCGTCGCGACCAGTTGCGCAACCTGCGGCTGGGCAATCTCGAAGGCGCTGGTGATGTTGGCGTCTGCGGCACCGGCATTCGTGTTCTTGAGCACCTGGAACTGGGCATAAATTTCCGGCAGCAGCGACACGCGGTGGTTTTCGACCAGCATGGCAACGAAGTTGTTCACTTCCGCGGTGACCGGCGACTTGAGCAGCGACACCACGGTCGCGGCAACGTCGGCGGCGACCACGTTCGGGTTGGCCGCGAAGGCCAGCACATCGTGGTGAGCGCCGAGCTGGGCCAGCTCGGACAACACTTCGGACCAGGCCGCCACGTCGCCTTGCTGGGCAACACGGTACAGGGCTTCGGCGTAAGGACGGGCGACGGTTGCGATTTCGGCCATGATTACAGCTCGACCGACAACTGCGTCAGCAGGTCGGCGTGGGCCGCTGCGTTCACTTCGCGCTTGAGGATCTGCTCGGCGCCTTTGACGGCGAGGGCAGCGACCTGGCCACGCAGTTCTTCGCGTGCACGGTTAACCTGTTGCTCGGCATCTGCCTTGGCGGATGCGATGATGCGGGCCGCTTCTTCAGCAGCTGCTTTCTTGGCATCGTCGAGGATCATGGCGGCGCGCTTGTCGGCGTCGCTGATGCGCTTTTGACCTTCGTCACGGGCAGCGGCCAGGTCTTTCTGGACTTGCTCGTGGGCTTTCTGCATTTCTTCCTTGCCGCGGTCAGCTGCGGCCAGGCCGTTCGAGATCCTCTGGATGCGCTCGTCGAGCGCTTTCATCAGTGGGGGCCACACGAATTTCATCGTGAAACCAGCCAGGATGAAGAAGACCACGAACTGGGCAAACAGGGTTGCGTTTAAGTTCACGGTGTTTTCCTTCTTACAAAAACGGATGCCGAACCCGGAAGGTTCGGCAATTCATAACCAGCGAAGTGCCGAACGAAAATTACTTCGGAACGAATGGGTTGGCGAATGCGAACAGCATTGCGATACCAACACCGATCAGGAACGCTGCATCGATCAGACCAGCCAGCAGGAACATTTTGGTTTGCAGGGTGTTCATCAGTTCAGGCTGACGAGCCGAAGCTTCGAGGTATTTGCCGCCCATGATAGCGATACCGATACAAGCGCCGATAGCGCCCAGACCGATGATCAAACCGCAAGCCAGAGCAACAAAAGAAAGGTCAGTCATGAGAGTTCCTTCAAAAAGTAAATTAAAAACTAGATTAAAAATTACAAACTTTGCCAACTACTACTATGTTTCGATTCTGTTCGAGCTGTGCCGATCAGTGACCTTCATGCGCCTGGCCCAGGTATACCAGGGTCAGCATCATGAAAATGAACGCCTGCAGGAACACGATCAGGATGTGGAAAATAGCCCAAACCGAACCGGCGATGACGTGGCCGACAAAGCCAAACGTCGTAGCCATCGCACCCAACAAAGCGATCAACAGGAACAGCAGTTCGCCAGCAAACATGTTGCCGAACAGTCGCATGCCGAGCGACACGGTTTTTGCTGCGTACTCGATGATGTTCAACAGCAGGTTGAACGGCGCCATGGCAATGCCGAATGGCGCGGAAAACAGTTCGTGAATCCAGCCGCCGAAACCCTTGATCTTGATGCTGTAGTAGATCATCAGTGCGAACACGCCCAGGGCGATGCCCAGCGAGCCGTTCAGGTCGGCGGTCGGAACCACGCGGTGATACGGGAAGATATGTTCGATACCCAGCAGTTTGAACAGGCCGGAGAACAGATCGACTGGCAAGAAGTCCAGCGAATTCATCAGTGCAACCCAGACGAACACGGTCAGTGCCAGCGGCGCGATGAAGCTGCGGTCGCCGTGCACGATGCCCTTGGCCTGGTTGTCGACCATCTCGAAGACCATTTCGACAGCCGCCTGGAAGCGGGTCGGCACGCCGGAGGTGGCCTTGCGGGCCGCCATCCACATGATCATGCAGCCAAGAATACCCATGGCGATCGACCAAAACATGGTGTCCATATTGATAATGGAGAAATCGACCACATTTTCCTGATGCTTGGTCGAAAAGTGACCCAGGTGGTGCTTGATGTATTCTGATGCGGTCTGCGTGTGTGCAGCGCCGGCTTCAAGTGTTGGACTCGTCATGTCAGTGCCTAAATATTAAGAATATGTAACTTTTCAGCGCCACGATGAAGCCGCCAATCATGGCGAACACATTCAAGTCGCGGTACAGCGAGAAGGTCGCGGCAATCAGCGCCACCGTCAAAGCAATCTTTATGAATTCCCAGATAAAAAACGATATCGGGTCGGCCCCACCTGGTTTCTTCGTATTGGCGAACAGGCGCAACGCGAATACGGCATTGGGCAAGACACAACACAATCCGCCGAACACCGCCGACAACATCGCAGCCCATCCCCCCAGAAGCGCGGCGATGAGGCCAGCAGCGACTGTTACCATCAATTGCAGGGAGACTAAGCGCAACATGTTGTATTCCTTGCGCCAGCCATATAAGTGCCGTGTTTCGGTGTCTGAATTATGTGAATCAGCGGGATTATAAGTGCTTATGCTTGCGTGCGTCAAACGTTGCTGCACTGTGAATGAACGCGAATGTGTTCAAAAGCCACGCATTTTTAAGCAATTTGCACTAAACGGGGGCGAACTGGTCCTCCTTGCTAAAAGTTAACTAGAAGAAACGTCTTGCGTGATAATGGTGGCGGAAGCGGTCGGTGTGGCTGATTTCTGGCTGCTGACGCGGGGTACAGTTATATCGTAGGTGCGTGGTGGGGAGGGGGCAATTACCTGGGAGGTTATGGCCGATGGTCCGGGCTGTCCGCTACCGTCGTTCCCGCGCAGGCGGGAACCCAATTTCGTACCGTAACCGGCGGTTCGACAAACTTGGGTTCCCGCCTGCGCGGGAACGACGAGGGTGGCGGTCAGAACAACGATATTGGGGTAACTTAGGCCCGCAAACGCGCCAGTACGCCGTCCAAGATATCCAGATCGGCAAAATCGATGATCATCTGGCCGCGACCCTTCGGTCCCATCTTGAACAAGACCGGCGTGGCCAGCTTGTCGGACAGCTCTTCTTCCAGCCGGGTAATATCCCCCGATTTTTCCTTCTGGCGCGCGCTGGTCGGGTTGCTCTGCTCTTCCAGCTCCCTGGCGACCAGCTTTTCCGTCTCGCGTACCGACAGGCGTTTCGCCACCACCAGGTTGGCCAGGCTGATCTGGCTGGCCGAGTCGACCGCCAGCAGCGCGCGCGCGTGACCCATGTCGACATCGCCCGCCATCAGCATGGTTTGCACGGGCGCCGCCAGATTCATCAGGCGCAGCAAATTGGACACCGCGCTGCGCGAGCGCCCTACCGCCGTGGCCGCCTGTTCATGCGTGAAATTGAAATCGGAGATCAGGCGGTGAATACCCTGCGCCTCTTCCAACGGATTGAGATCCTCGCGCTGGATGTTCTCGATCAGCGCCATCGCGGCGGCGGCCTGGTCGTCCACATCGCGCACCAGCACCGGAATCTCGTTCAGCCCGGCCAGCTGCGCCGCGCGGAAGCGGCGTTCGCCGGCGATGATCTCGTAGCGCACCGCGCCGGTCAGGGCGTCCTGGCCGATCGGACGCACCAGCACCGGTTGCATGATGCCCTGGGTTTTGATCGACGCGGCCAGTTCGTTGAGCGCGCCTTCGTCCATGCGCGTGCGCGGCTGGTATTTACCGGCCTGCATCTGGTGCACCGCCAGGATGGACGGCGTGTCGGGCTTGGCGCCCTCGCCATCGCCGCCCAGCAGCGCGTCGAGCCCGCGACCGAGCCCTTTGAGTTTTTTGGTTGCCATAATTCGTGAATGCCTTCGTTTACATTGTTTTGATGCGTTCGACCATCTCGGCGCCAAAGGCGATGTAGGCCTGCGCCCCTTTCGAGGACGGATCGAACACCACGCCCGGCACGCCGTACGACGGCGCTTCGGCCAGGCGCACGTTGCGCGGGATGATGGTGTTGAAGACCTTGTCGCCGAAATGCTGCTCCAGCTGGGCCGACACTTGCTGCGACAAGGTCATGCGCGGATCGAACATCACGCGCAACAGGCCGATGATCTTCAGATCGGTGTTCAGGTTGGCGTGTACCTTCTTGATGGTGTTGACCAGATCCGACAAGCCTTCCAGCGCGTAGTACTCGCACTGCATCGGGATGATCACGCCGTGCGCGGCGCACAGGCCGTTCAGGGTCAGCATCGACAGGGCCGGCGGGCAGTCGATCAGGATGAAGTCGTATTCCTTGTCGACTGCCGCCAGCGCATCTTTCAGGCGCCGCTCGCGGTTTTCCAGTTCGACCATTTCGACTTCGGCGCCGGCCAGTTCGCGGTTCGAGGGCAGCACGTCGAAGCGCCCTGCTTCCGAACGCGTGCGTGCCGCGCTCACCTCGGCCTCGCCCAGCAGCACTTCATAGGTCGATGCCTTCAGGCCCGCCTTGTTGATGCCGGCGCCCATGGTCGCGTTGCCCTGCGGGTCCAGGTCGACAAGCAGCACGCGCTGGTCCAGTTTGGCCAGGCCCGCTGACAGGTTAACGCTGGTGGTGGTCTTGCCTACGCCGCCCTTTTGATTTGCAACGCAAAATATTTTCGCCATGTATGCTCTTATGATAGTTTTGATGCAAACGATTTATACTGTTTTAATCGTATAAACCGTTTATTCGATTTATATGGTTTTAACGATATAAATCGTTTATTTGATTTATACTGTTTATTGGTTCTTTTCGATGAATACCAGGTGGCGCTCCGCCTGCAGCCCTGGAACCTGGATAGCCCTCAATTCGCTCACTTTCCAGTCGCTCGGAAGCCGTTCCTGTTCGTCCGCCGGCGCCGTGCCTTTCAGGGCGATGAATTTGCCGCCCTCGGCCAACAGGTGTCCCGACCAGTTGACGAAGTCGGACAGGTCGGCAAAAGCGCGCGAGGTGATCACGTCAAATTTATGGGGCACCTGCAGCTGCTCCACGCGCGCCGTGTGCACGGTGACGTTGGCCAGGCCCAGTTCGGCCTTCACTTGCGTGAGGAACGCGGTTTTCTTGTGCACGGTGTCGATCAGGGCCACTTTCATGTCGGGCCGGGCGATAGCGAGCACGATGCCTGGCAAGCCGCCCCCTGCTCCCACGTCGAGCACGCTGACGGCGCCCTCGAAAGCCGATACCGCGGCCAGCGAATCGAGCGCATGGTGCGTCACCATCTGCATGGGATCGCGCACCGAGGTCAGGTTGTACACCGAGTTCCACTTGGCCAGCAGCGCCAGGTAGTCGAGCAGTTGCCCGTGCTGCTGTTCATTCAGGTCCAGCTTGAGTTCCTTGATGCCATTGGCCAGCACTGGCGCGATGGCGTTACGGTCGAAAAACTTCATCCTGCCAGCTCCTCGTTGAGGGTGGCAAAGCCTTTGGCGCCACGTTTTTTCAAATGCACCAGCAGCAGCGAAATCGCCGCCGGCGTCACGCCCGAGATGCGCGACGCCTGCCCCAGCGTTTCAGGGCGCTGCTTGTCGAGCTTCTGGCGCACTTCGATCGACAGCGCGGTGATGTCGAGGTAGTCGAATCCGGCCGGCAGCTTGAGGTTTTCGTAGTGGTCGTGACGCTCCACTTCCTTGGCCTGGCGGTCGATATAGCCGGCGTATTTGAGCTGGATTTCGACCTGTTCCTTGACCGCGGGGTCTTCCACACCCGGACCGGCCAGCACCTGGCCGTCCACGCCGGACAGGCCCATCAGCTTCTCGTAGTCCACGCCGGGACGGCGCAGCAGGTCCGCCAGCGAGTATTCGCGCTCGATGGCCTGGCCGATCACGCGTTCCGATTCGGCGCTGGCGAGGATGCGCGGGTTCACCCACGTCGTGCGCAGGCGCTCCAGTTCCACGGCGACAGCTTCGCGTTTGCGCTCGAATGCCTCCCACTGGGCGTCGCCCACGCAGCCGAGTTTGCGGCCGATTTCGGTCAGGCGCATGTCGGCATTGTCCTCACGCAGGCTCAGGCGAAACTCGGCGCGGCTCGTGAACATGCGGTACGGCTCGGCCACGCCCTGGGTGGTGAGGTCGTCGACCAGCACGCCAAGGTAGGCTTCGGAACGGCCCGGAACCCAGGCCTCGCTGCCCTTGGTCAGCAGCGCCGCGTTGATACCGGCCAGCATGCCCTGCGCCGCCGCTTCCTCGTAGCCGGTGGTGCCATTGATCTGGCCGGCGAAGAACAAGCCCTGTACGGCCTTGGTTTCGAGCGAGGTTTTCAGGCCGCGCGGGTCGAAATAATCGTATTCGATGGCATAGCCCGGACGCAGGATGAAGGCGTTTTCCATGCCCTTCATCGAGCGTACCAGGGCGATTTGCACGTCGAACGGCAGGCTGGTCGAGATGCCGTTTGGATAGAATTCGTTGGTCGTCAAGCCTTCGGGCTCGAGGAAAATCTGGTGCGATTCCTTGCCGGAGAAGCGATGAATCTTGTCTTCGATCGACGGGCAATAGCGCGGGCCGACGCCTTCGATGACGCCGGTGTACATCGGGCTGCGGTCCAGGCCGGCACGGATGATGTCGTGCGTCTGCGCATTCGTGTGCGTAACCCAGCACGGCACTTGGCGCGGGTGCATCGCGGTGTTACCCATGACCGAAAAGACCGGCACCGGATCGAGGTCGCCCGGCTGCTCGGACATTTGCGAAAAGTCGATGCTGCGGCCATCGATGCGCGGCGGCGTGCCGGTCTTCAGGCGCCCTTGCGGCAGCTTCATTTCCTTCAGGCGCGCCGACAGCGAAATCGCCGGCGGATCGCCAGCGCGGCCGGCCGAGTAATTTTGCAGGCCGACGTGGATCTTCCCATCGAGGAAGGTGCCCGCCGTCAGCACCACCGCGCGGGCGCGGAACTTGATGCCGATCTGGGTGACGGCGCCGACCACGCGGTCGCCTTCGAGCATCAGGTCGTCGACCGCTTGCTGGAACAGCCACAGGTTCGGCTGGTTTTCCAGGCGCGAGCGGATGGCTTGCTTGTACAGGATGCGGTCCGCTTGCGCGCGGGTAGCGCGTACAGCCGGGCCCTTGGACGAGTTAAGGATACGAAACTGGATACCGGATTCGTCCGTGGCGATCGCCATCGCGCCGCCCATGGCGTCGACTTCCTTGACCAGGTGCCCCTTGCCAATGCCGCCGATAGACGGGTTGCAGGACATCTGGCCGAGGGTTTCGATGTTATGGGTGAGCAGCAAAGTCTTCTGGCCCATGCGGGCAGAAGCGAGCGCAGCCTCGGTGCCGGCATGGCCGCCGCCGACGACGATGACGTCGAATTCAGTTGGAAATAGCATGATGGAGTGTAGAGCGAGGGATATGAGGCCCGATTATAGAGTCTTTTCGGACCCTCGACTCTTTTGCACCCAGAATCACCGTTTTTTACACAACGGAATGTTTCACGTGGAACGTCGAATTTGACGAACGTGCATTGTTTCACGTGGAACGTCAGTCAAGCCATCAACGCTGTTCCACGTGGAACATCTACCACTTCACGATGGCGTCGTAGCTCGTCTTCACGATCAGCAAGCTGACCACCACCAGGAACAGCTTGCGCACAAATGCGCTGCCGTGCTTGATCGCCAGCTTGGTCCCGACCAGGGAACCTGCGACCTGGCACGCCGCCATGAGCAAGCCCAACTGCCACAGGACGTGACCGCTGTAGCCGAACCACATCAGCGCAGACAAGTTGCACGCCACATTGACCACCTTGGCGGCAGCCGAAGCGCTAAGGAAATCGAAGCCAAAAAAGCGCACATACAGAAACAGCAGGAAGCTGCCGGTACCGGGACCGAAAAAGCCATCGTAGAAACCGATCGCCGCACCAATGCCGACCGCAACCCAGCGCTCGGTCGAGCCGCTGTGCAGCGGCGCGTGGACGCTGCCGAAATCCTTTTTGCGGAAAGTGTAGACCGCCACCGCGACCAACACGACCGGCAGCAGGGTGCGGACGAAATCGGCAGGAACTTTGGTCACCGTGTAAGCGCCGGCGAATGACAGCAGCAAGGCCGATACCGCCGCCGGCGCGGCTGCGCTCCACGCCACCCTCACCTTGCGCGCGTAATTGACAGCCGCCGCGCCGGTACCGAAGATGCCCGCTAACTTGCTTGTTCCCAGCAAGGTCGCTGGGACTTCACGTGGAAACATCGAAAACAGCACAGGTAGCTGGATCAAACCGCCTCCACCCACAACAGCATCTACCAAGCCGGCGAGGAAGGCCGCGCATCCGAGTAAGGCGAAATCGATCATGAATTTTCCAAGGCATGTAGGCTGAACAGCTCAGTCAGATATTGTACGGAAGAAATCTGATCGACGTTTCCCTCGCCCATTTTCCTGCCGGTGACCATGATGGTGTAAGCTTTTGACATCCCCCATCGTCCTGCAGGTGCACAATGACCCAGTCCGCCGAGTTCAGTTTCAGTACCGTCCCCCATCTTGTTTCCGCTCCCGGTGCCAGCAGCCGGCTCGGTACGCTGGTCGCCGCTCACTTCCCTTCCGCCCGTCGTGCGCTGATCGTCACCGACCCGGGCTTTCTTTCCACCGGCTTGGTGGACGCGCCGTGCCGCTCGCTCGAGCAGGCGGGCCTTGCCGTTCACGTCTGGTCCGATGTGGTGGCCGACCCGCCGGAGTCGGTGGTACTGCAGGCGGTGGACGTGGCGCGCCAGCACGGCGCCGACCTCGTCATCGGCCTGGGTGGTGGCAGTTCGATGGATGTAGCGAAGCTGATCGCGGTGCTGGCCGGCAGCGACCAGCCGCTCAGCCAGATCTACGGCATCGGCAATGTACGCGGCACGCGCCTGCCGCTGGTACAGATTCCGACTACGGCCGGCACCGGATCGGAAGTGACGAACATCGCCATCGTCACCACCGGCGCGACCACCAAGATGGGCGTGGTCGCGCCGCAGCTGTACGCGGACCTGGCGATCCTGGACGCGCAATTGACGCTGGGCCTGCCGCCCATGGTGACGGCCGCGACTGGGATCGATGCGATAGTGCATGCCATCGAAGCCTTCACCAGCAAGCACAAGAAGAATCCGCTGTCGGATAACCTGGCGCGCCAGGCGCTGTCGCTACTGTCGCGCAACCTGCTGCGCGCGTGCGAACACGGTGCCGACCTGGAGGCGCGCCAGGCCATGCTGCTCGGCGCCTGCCTCGCCGGCCAGGCATTTTCCAACGCGCCCGTGGCGGCGGTGCACGCCCTCGCCTATCCAATTGGGGGCATATTTCACGTGCCACATGGTTTGTCCAACTCGTTGGTGCTGCCGCATGTGCTGCGCTTTAACCTGTCGCATGCGAGCGCGCATTATGCCGAGCTGGCCGGGATCATCGATCCGGGCGTGAGCGGCAGCGAAGAGGCACGCGCCAATGCGCTGGTCAATGCGATGGAAAAGATTGCCGCGAACACCGGCATCCAGACAACGCTACGGCAGGTTGGCGTAAGCGAGTCCGATATCGACAAGCTGGCCGACGATGCGATGCTGCAGACTCGCCTGCTCGGCAACAACCCGCGCGAGCTCACGCGCGAAGATATCCACCGCATCTACACTGCGGCCTACTGAGCGCTAGCTCATCACGGCGCCGCCGTCGACGTTGAGCGTCTGCGCCGTGATGTAGGCCGACTCGTCGCTGGCCAGGAAAATCGCCGCGCCCGCCAGGTCGCCCGGCGTTCCCATGCGCCCAAGCGGCACAGCCAGCCCGACTGCCCTCTTCTTCTCACCCGGCTGCAAATGTTCGTAACGCGCGAACAGGGCGTCCACGTGGTCCCACATGGGCGTATCGACCACCCCAGGCGAAATGGCGTTCACGCGGATGCCATGCGGCGCCATCGCCAGCGCGGCCGACTGGGTGTAACTGATCACCGCCGCCTTGCTCGCGCAGTAGTGCGCCACCAACGCTTCGCCGCGCCGCCCCGCCTGGGACGCCAGATTGATGATGGCACCGGTCCGGCCCGCATCCACCATGGCCCGCAGCACCTGCTGCATCACGAGAAACATGCCTTTGACGTTGACGTCGAAGATGCGCTCATACATCGCCAGATCGGACTCCAGCAACGGCGCCATGTCGAACACGGCCGCATTGTTGAACAGGATGTCGACGGGGCCGAAGCGTTCATTCGCCGCCGCCAGCATGGCGCCCACCGCGCCGGCGTTGCGCACGTCGGCGCCAAAATAGTGCAGCTGTTCCGGGTAGCGCGCCATCAGTGGCGCCAGTGCGGCCGGCGGCGTGGCGGCCAGATCGACCACGCTGCAGCGCGCTCCCTCTGCCAGGTAAGCCTCGGCCACGGCCAGGCCGATGCCGCCGCCGGCCCCGGTCAGCAAGGCATGCCTGGATGCGAGCCGGTTCATGCTTGCGCGCTGCTTGGACATTATCAATCTCCTTGGGTGTGGGAAGTGCTGAAAAGTCTAGCAACGATCGCGCATCAGGCCTGATACGGCGTACGCAATAGTCGATACTTTTATCCAGCCCGCATTGGCAGCCCGTACAGCGTCGGGCACGCCAGCGCTGGGTGCAAAAAAGTATCGACACTAGGTGTTGCAGTATCAGAAAGTATCGGAGCCCGATGCTACATTCTGTACACGGTGCAAACCTTGCATTGAATAAAACTAAAAAATCTGGAGACGACAGCATGAAACGTATCGCAAGCAGTGCCTTGTGCACGGCCCTCTTCTGTGTCAGCAGCGCATCCCTGGCAGCCACCAATCTGGTGATCGCCACCGTCAACAACGGCCACATGATCGAGATGCAAAAGATGGGCAAGTTCTTCGAACAAGCCAATCCCGATATCAAACTGAAATGGGTCACCCTGGAGGAAGGGGTGTTGCGCCAGCGCATGACTACCGACATCGCCACCAAGGGCGGCCAGTTCGACGTGATGACCATCGGCATGTACGAAACGCCGATCTGGGCCAAAAAAGACTGGCTGATGCCGCTCAAACCGGACGCAACGTACGATATCGACGACCTGCTGCCTTCGATTCGCGATGGCTTGTCGCTGAACGGCAAGCTGTACGCCGCGCCGTTCTACGGCGAAAGTTCGATGATCATGTACCGCAGCGACCTGGTCAAAAAAGCCGGCATGAGCATCGAAGACCGCCCGAGCTGGGCCCACATTCGCGCCGTGGCCGCCAAGATCCACGACCCGGCCAAGGGCGTATACGGCATCTGCCTGCGCGGAAAACCGGGCTGGGGCGACAACATGGCGCTGATCACCACCATGGCAAATTCCTTCGGCGGCCAACTGTTCGACATGAAATGGCAACCGCAATTCACCAGCAAGCCGTGGAAAGACGCCGTCACCACCTACGTCGACCTGCTCAAGAACTTCGGTCCGCCGGGCTCGTCCTCGAACAGCTTCAATGAAATCCTGGCGCTGTACAACGAAGGCAAGTGCGGCATCTGGATCGACGCCACCATCGCCGCTTCCTTCGTCACCGATCCGAAACAGAGCAAGGTGGCCGACAAGGTCGCGTTCGCGCAGTCGCCCATTGCCACGACCGAGCGCGGCGCCAACTGGCTGTGGGCCTGGTCGCTGGCCATCCCAAAAAGCTCGAAACAGCCCGAGGCGGCGCAAAAGTTCATCAACTGGGCTACCTCGAAGGACTACATCAAACTGGTCGCCAGGGAGGCCGGCTGGGCCAGCGTGCCAACCGGAACCCGCAAGTCGACCTACGCTTCGCCCGAGTTCATGAAAGCCGCCAAATTCGCGGCCGCCGAGGGCACGGCGATCGCCACCAGCCGTCCGAACCAGAGCACCCTGCCGCCGTCGCCGTACGTCGGCGTGCAGTACGCCGCGATCCCGGAATTCCAGACCATCGGCGTGGCGGCGGGCCAGCAGATGAGCGCGGCCCTGCTGGGCAAGGTCACGGTCGACCAGGCACTGGCGGTCACCCAGCAGGCGGCCGAGCGCGAAATGCGCAAGGGCGGCTACTACAAGTAGTTCATTCCACGCTTGCGTTTTCAGTCGCCGCTGCGCCCGCGCGCAAGCGGCGTTCCTTTGTCGCACCTGGGAACTTTATGACACGACTCCTGCCCCGGACCTTGCTGACCCCTGCGGTGCTTGCCATCGCCATCATCTCCATCGTCCCGCTGTTGATCACCCTGTACTACTCCTTCGTCCGCTACAGCATGCTCGCCCCCGGCGAACATGACTTCCACGGGCTGGCCAACTTTCACTTCTTCTTCACCGACGGCGCCTTCTTGCCGGCGTTGAAAAACACCTTCGTCCTGATGTTTTCCGTCATGGCAATCACGGTCGTGCTGGGCATTGCGCTGGGCCTGCTGATCAACGACGCCTTCCCCGGCCGCGCCATCGTGCGCGTGCTGCTGATATCGCCATTCCTGGTGATGCCGGCGGTGAACGCGCTGATGTGGAAGAACATGCTGCTCAATCCCATCTACGGCCTGTTCGCGCACGTCAGCATCTTCTTCGGCGCGACGCCCATCGACTGGCTGTCCGAATACCCGCTGCTGTCGATCGTGATGATGGTGTCCTGGCAGTGGCTCCCATTCGCCTGCCTGATCTTCATGACAGCGCTGCAATCGATGGACAAGGAACAGCTGGAGGCGGCCGGCATGGACGGCGCCAACTACCTGCAGCAGCTGCGCTACCTGTACCTCCCGCATCTGGGGCGCGCGGTGTCGGTGGTACTGATGATCGAAATGATTTTCCTGCTGTCGGTGTTCGCCGAGATCTTCACCACCACCGGCGGTGGCCCCGGCTTCGAGACGACCACCATCACCTTCATGATCTATCAGCAAGCCTTGCAGTCCTACGATATCGGCGCGGCGTCGGCCGGCGCCCTGTTCGCGGTGCTGCTGGCGAACATCGCGGCCTTCTTCCTGATGCGCGTCATCGGCAAGAACCTGGCGAAATAGGGAGACACCGATGACCAACAAACTCGCACTGCACACCCGCACGGCCGCCGCCTGGTTTTTCGCGCTGCTGCTGTTCTTCCCGATCTTCTGGCTCGGCCTGATGGCCTTCAAGACCGAGGCCCAGGCCATCGCCACGCCGCCGCTGATGTTCTTTGAGCCGACCCTGCAAAGCTTCCAGGAAGTGATGGCGCGCGACCACTACGCCGGCTACGCGTTCAATTCGCTCATCACCAGCGTGCTCTCGACCGCGTTCGGGCTGGCGATTGCGATTCCGGCTGCGTATTCGATGGCGTTCTTTCCGACCGGCGGCACCGTCGGCCTGCTCAAGTTCATTCTCAGCTCGCGCTACATGCCAGGCGTGGGCGCGCTGATGCCGATCTACGTCTGCTTCCAGTATGCCGGCCTGCTCGATACCCGCGTCGGCCTGACCATCATGTTCATGCTCATGAACCTGCCGATCATGATCTGGCTGCTCTACACCAGCCTGCGCGAGCTGCCGCGCGACATCCTGGAGGCGGCGCGCATGGATGGCGCCACCGTCTTCCACGAGTTCCGCTACATCGTGCTGCCGCTGTCGGTGGGCGGCATCGCCTCGACCGCGCTGGTGTGCATGGTGTGGGCGTGGAACGAATCGTTCTGGTCGCTCAACCTGGGCGCCTCGAATGCCGGCACCTTGGCCTGGCTGATCGCCTCCTACTCCAGCCCGGAGGGGCTGTTCTGGGCCAAGCTCTCGGCCGCTTCCCTGATGGCGATCGCGCCGATCATGGCGCTGGGCTGGTTCTGCCAGAAGCAGCTGGTGCAAGGCATGACATTCGGCGCGGTCAAATAAGACAACCATAGGACATCAAGATCATGGCTTACCTCCAACTGAAAAACATCGAGAAATTCTTCGGCGAGCACCACGCCATCAAGGGCATCGACCTGGAGATCGAAAAGGGCGAGTTCGTCGTCTTCGTCGGCCCGTCGGGCTGCGGCAAGTCGACCTTGCTGCGGCTGATCGCGGGCCTGGAGCCCATCGACAAGGGCAGCCTGCACCTGGACGGGCGCGACATCACCGCCCTGCCCTCGTCCAAACGCGACCTGGCGATGGTGTTCCAGTCGTACGCGCTGTATCCGCATATGACGGTGTTCCAGAACATGTCGTTCGCGCTGAAACTGGCCGGCGTGCCGCCCACTGCGATCCGCACCAAGGTCGACAAGGCCGCCGCCATTCTCAATCTCGGCGATTACCTCGAACGCAAGCCCAAGGAGCTGTCCGGCGGCCAGCGCCAGCGCGTCGCCATCGGCCGCGCGATCGTGCGCGACCCCAAGGTGTTCCTGTTCGACGAACCGCTGTCGAACCTGGACGCGGCCCTGCGCGTGCAGACCCGCATCGAAATCGCCAAGCTGCACCGCGAGCTGGGCGCCACCACCATCTACGTGACGCACGACCAGGTCGAGGCGATGACCCTGGCCGACCGCGTGGTGGTGCTGCGCGACGGCCGGATCGAGCAGCACGGCTCGCCCCTGGCGCTGTACGACCGCCCGGCCAACCGCTTCGTGGCGCAGTTCATCGGCACCCCGAGCATGAACGTGGTACCGGCGGCGGGCTTGCCGCGCCTGGCCGCAGGCGTGACCCCGAGCGACGGCTTTGTCGGCATCCGTCCCGAGCATGTTCATGTGCTGGACGCGGCGCAGCCGGACAGCCTGCCCGCCACGGTCGACATGGTCGAATCGCTCGGCGTCGAAACGCTGGTCTACGCGCGCCTGGAGAATAACGTGCAGGTGGTCGCGCGCGGCAGCGAACGCATTGCCCTGCAGCCTGGCGCACGCACCCACCTGGCGTTCGAGCACGGCTTCGTGCACCACTTCGACAAGCTTGGTTCCACGTGCGGCACGCCCGCGCAGGGAGCGCAATGATGGCGATCGCATTGAACAACGCCGCGCTCGACCACCTGCCGCCGCACATACCCGGTCCCGGCTACGACCGCGGCATGCACGCGCCCAGCATCGTGCACATTGGCGTGGGCGGTTTTTTTCGCTCGCATCAGGCGCTCTATCTGGACGACCTGCTGCGCCTGCCCGGCCACGCGCAGTGGGGTTACTGCGGCGTCGGATTGCTGGCGCACGATGCCGCGATGCGCGACGCCATGCTGGCCCAGGACTGCCTGTACACGCTGGTAGAGCGCAGCGCCCACGGCGACTCGGCGCGCGTGGTCGGCTCGCTGCTGCAATTCATGTACGCGCCGGACGATCCGCAGGCGGTGCTGGAAAAGCTGGCCGATCCCGGCACCCGCATCGTGTCGCTCACGATCACCGAAGGCGGCTACTACGTCAACCAGGGCGACGGCAGCTTCGACGCCGGCCATCCCGACATCGTGCACGACCTGGCCCACCCGCACACGCCGCGCTGCTGCTTCGGCTATCTGGCCGAGGCGCTGGCACGGCGCCGCGAGCGTGGACTGGCGCCGTTCACCGTGATGTCCTGCGATAACCTGCAAAGCAACGGTGACGTCGCCCGCGCGATGCTGCTGGCCTTTACAAAGCTGCGCGATCCCGCGTTGAGCGCATGGCTGGCCGAGCACTGCGCATTCCCGAACAGCATGGTCGACCGCATCACGCCGGCCACGACCGACGAACACCGCCTGCTGCTGCGCCAGAAGTTCGGGCTTGTCGACGCCTGGCCGGTGATGGCGGAGCCATTCAAAAGCTGGGTCATCGAAGACCATTTTCCGGGCGGGCGCCCGGCCTGGGAACTGGTCGGCGCGCACATGACGGACGATGTGCTGCCCTACGAAAAAATGAAGCTGCGCCTGCTCAACGCCGGCCACCAGTCGCTGTGCTACATCGGCATGTTGCTCGCCTACGAATACGCGCACGAAGCGATGGCGGACGCCGACATCCGCCAGCTGTTTTCGACCATGATGGACATCGAAGTCACGCCGCTGCTGCCCGCGGTGGACGGCATCGACCTCACCGACTACAAGCGCACCTTGATCGAACGCTTCGCCAATCCGGCCGTCGGCGACCAGCTTCTGCGCATCGGTACCGACGGTTCGGCGCGCATGCCCAAATTCGTGCTGCCATCGGTGCGCGACCAGCTTGAACGCGGCGGCCCGATCGACTTCCTCAGCTTTACCGTGGCGTGCTGGTTCCGCTACCTGAACGGCAGCGACGAACAGGGCCGGCCGCTGATCTTGATCGACCCGCTGGCCGCGCAGTTGCGCGAGCTGGCCTTGCGCGGCGCGGCCGACCCGGGCCCGCTGCTGTCGCTGCGCGAGCTGTTCGGCGAGTTAAGCGAGGCGCCCCGCTTCGTGGGTGCTGTCGCCGATGCGCTGGCGCGGCTGTACCGGGATGGCGCACGCGCGGCACTGTTGCACTTGCTGACAACGGCAAAGTGAACGACCATGGGTAAGCCATAAAAAGACGGGGACGACAGGATGACCATTTTGCCTCAGATGCGCCACGTGGAACCGCAGCGCTTCCAGCCCAAGCCACCCGAGCTCGAACGCGAAAACTACGACGGCATCGTCCACTACATCGAGCACGGCTATCCCAGCCCGCGCGTGCGCTGGCACTGCCACGACGAGTACGAGCTGCATCTGATCGTATCCACCAGCGGCAAGCTGTTCGTCGGCGACTACATCGGCGAATTCTCGCCCGGCCACCTGGTGCTGACCGGGCCGCGCCTGCCGCATAACTGGATATCGAGCAGCGTGCCGGAAGAAGGCGTGCTGTTGCGCGACATGATCCTGCAGTTCGCCCACGAGCCGCTGGAGCAGGCCTCCCGGCTGATCCCGGAACTGCGCGAGTTGCTGCCCCTGCTGGAACGGTCGATCTACGGCATCGAGTTTCTCGACATCGGCGCCGAGGCCGAACAGGATTTCCTGCGCATTCGCGGCAGCGGCGGCGCCGAGCGCTTCGGCCACTTCGTGAACTTCATGTGCCGTCTCGCGCGCAACAACAAATACCGCCTGCTGTCGAGCGCGACGATGCGCTCGTATGACGATGAGGGCACCCTGGCCAAGGTCAACGCGGTACTGAGCTACATCACCGACAACTACCGCGATCCGATCTCGGCCGAGGCAGTGGCGGATCAGCTCGGCATGTCGCTGAGCAAATTCTCGCGCTTCTTCCGCAAGACCACGGGAAACAGTTTCACTGACTTCGTCACCCGGCTGCGCGTCAACAAGGCATGCCAGCTGCTGATGAACACCGACCAGTACGTCACCAATGTCTGTTACGACGTCGGTTTCCAGAATGTGGCCAATTTCAACCGGCGCTTCTTGCAGATCAAGGGCGTAACGCCGAAGGAGTTCCGGCGCCAGGCGGGCGGGCGTTTTGGTGCTGGCAGTGCCGGCAGTGCCGGCACTGCCGGCGCATCCGTGGCGGCGGGCGACTCCGCCGGCTAGGTCCGGCTTCTATGCGGCCGGATGCTGGTAGCGGTACTCCTGCGTCCGGCCGCCATAGCCGTAGGCGCTTGCACGCACGTCGTCGACGTAGATATAGCTCTCCTCGTGCAGCTCGCCGAGCAGCGCGCCGAAGCCCGCGAAGACCTCGGCGATGTAGGCCGCCTTTTCATCCTTGGTGTTGGTCTCGTCGGTGACCTTGATGTCGACGTAGACGCTGTGCTTGCGTTGCTCGCTCAGGGACTTGCCGCCGACGATCCAGCAGTCCGGGTCGACGAAATCGATGGCAATGGAAATGAGCTCCCTCTTCTTCCGCAGGATGCCGATGGTATTGTCGAGAACCAGGTCGGCAATCTGGCGGATCATGTCGGGGGATTTCACGGCACTGATTTTGACATTGATAATAGGCATTTACGTCTCCATTGGTTAGCTATGCAACTACTTGGGTAAAAAAAATCAAACCACTGCCGCGCGCGCCTGCTTGAGCGAACCGACGATGGCGGCAAACTGTTCCGGTTCGAGAAGCTGTTTCAGCCGGGCGGTGACGGCCCCGCTTGCCGCGTTGAGATCGTCATGCATGGCCAGCGCGCCGGGTTCCGGAAACACCGCGCATTCACGGCCATCCCCGCCGGTGGCGCGGCGGTCGATCAGGTGCAGCTTTTGCAAACCGTCGAGCGAGCGCGTGGCGGTTGGGCGGCTGATCACCAGTTCCCTGGCCAGTTCGCTTTGCAGCAAGCCCGGACGCGCCAGGATCGCGCGCAGCATGAACGCCTGCGATGGCGTCAGTCCGAACGGCTTGAACGCACGCGTCCACTCACGCTCCAGAACCCGGGCCAGCGCAGTCGTATTGAAATAGAGGCAGTGATCAAACATGCATCCACTGTAGCCGATGATAGTTCGCTATGCAACCAGTTTATGGAATTGTTTCACGTGAAGCAATTTGGACATCCGCCTACTCTGCTGTGAAAAATTTAAGTATCGATGCATTGACCTGTGTGGCTGCTTCGAGCTGAAGCCAGTGACCGGCTTTTTCGACGCGTTCGTACTGGAAAGTATCGCCGACATACTTCTCGGAACCGCGCATTTGCGCTTCAGTCAGCGCAACATCGCCCGCGCTCCAGATGCCCAGCACTGGAATCTTTACGGTAGGCCAGGTGCTCGCGTTGAACATTTTCAGATTGGCGCGGTAATAGTTCAGGGCGGCGGTCAGACGGCCGGGACGGTCGAGATGGTTACGCCATTCCTCGAACTGACGCGGCGTGCTCGCCAGGCCGCGCAATGCATGCCAGTCGAACGCCTTGATGAGCGACTCGGCGATACCGCGCAGCTGGAATACCAGCACGTAATAGCCTTTGAGCAGCTGCAGCGGCCCGCCGTCGGTGTACGCAGCCGGATGCCCTACCGACAGCGCCACGAAGCGTTCCACGCGCTCTGGCGCGTACATGCAGAGGTTCCAGCCGACCACCGACCCCCAATCGTGGCCGATCAGCAGCGCGCGTTCGACTCCGAGCGCATCGAGCAAGGCCACCATGTCGGCGCGCAGCACTTCCATGGCGTACGCATCCTCGCTGGCGGGCGCTTCAGTCTTGCCGTAACCGCGCAGGTCCGGCGCGATGACGCGATAGCCGGCGGCGGCCAGTGCGTCGATCTGCAAGCGCCAGACAGCATACGTATCCGGAAAGCCATGCAGCAAGAGTAAGGCCGGCCCTTCCCCTTCGGTCACGACGTGCATCGCAATGCCATTCACGGTCAGTGTCTGTTCCATCGTTCCTCCGTAAAAAATTGGATAAAAAAAGCCGGGTCTGCGACCCGGCCCGCACCGTGCATTTTAAGCAATCATACGGATTTCTTACGAATTCCGGAGGCCGCCAGCGCAGCGCCGATTTCACCCACAATGCCACGCCGGAACAGCAGCACGCAAAGGATGAAAATCAGCCCGGTCACCATGCCGACCGATTCGCCCAGCGTATTGAACCACTCGACCCCGGTGTGGGTCGCCAGGAAGGTGCCGATATCGCCCAGCTTGTTTTCCAGCGTGATGATGATGAAGGCGCCAATGATCGGCCCCGACAGCGTCCCCATGCCGCCTACGAGCGTCATCAGGATCACCAGGCCGGACATGGCCCAGTGCACGTCGGTAAGCGTCTCGAAGCCCAGCACCAGCGTCTTGGTGGCGCCCGCCAGCCCCGCCAGCGAGGCTGACAGCACGAAGGCCACCAGCTTGTACTTGTCGACGTCGTAGCCGAGCGAAATGGCGCGCGGCTCGTTTTCCTTGATCGCCTTGAGCACCTGGCCGAACGGCGAGTGCACCGTGCGCACGATCAGCGCAAAGCCCGCCACCGCAATGGCCAGCACCACGAAGTACAAGGTCAGGTCGTTGCTGAGGTCGATCAGGCCGAACAGCTTCCCACGTGGAACTCCCTGCAAGCCATCCTCGCCATGCGTGAAAGGCGCGCGCAGTGCCGCGAAATACACCATCTGCGCCAGCGCCAGCGTGATCATGGAAAAGTAAATGCCTTGCCGGCGAATCGCCAGCGCACCCATCACCAGGCCGACCAGCGCGCTGGCAGCCACGCCCAGCAGAATGCCGACTTCGGTCGGCAAGCCGAGTGCCGTCAGCGCGTGCCCGGTCACGTAACCGGCCGAACCGAAGAACGCGGCGTGGCCGAAGGACAGCAGGCCGGTGTAACCGATCAGCAAGTTGAAGGCGCAGGCAAACAGCCCGAAGCACAGCAACTTCATCAGGAACACGGGATAGCCGATAAAAGGCGCCGCCAGCGCAATCAGCAGCGCGACGCCGTAAGCGATGTTCTTGTTCATCAATGGCTCCAGTTCTCGGTTACTTTTCTTTGCCGAACAAACCGGCGGGACGGAGCAACAGCACGATGACCATGACCACGAACACCACCACTTCCGAGCCTTCCGGATAGAAGACGCGGGTCAGTCCCTCGATCACGCCAAGGCCGAGCCCGGTGATGATGGAACCCATGATCGATCCCATGCCCCCGATCACCACAACGGCGAACACGACGATGATCAGGTTGGAACCCATCAGTGGCGTGACGTTGATGATCGGCGCCGCCAGCACGCCGGCAAAGCCCGCCAGGGCGACGCCGAAGCCGTAGGTCAGCGTGACCATCAGCGGCACGTTGATGCCGAAGGCTTCAACCAGTTTCGGATTCTCGGTCCCGGCCCGCAGGTAGGCGCCGAGCTTGGTCTTTTCGATGACGAACCAGGTCAGCAGGCACACGGTGAGCGAGGCGAACACGACCCACAGGCGGTAGTTGGGCAGTTCCATGAAGCCCAGGTCGGTGCGGCCCTGCAGCAGTTCCGGAACACTGACCGACTGGCCGGAGTTGCCGAAGAACGAGCGGAACACGCCTTCGAGCAGCAAGGTGATGCCGAAGGTGAGCAGCAGGCCGTACAGGTGGTCGAGCTTGTAGAGCCAGCGCAGCATCGATTTTTCGACGATGATGCCGAACACGCCGACCAGCAGGGGCGCCAGCGCCAGCATCGCCCAGTAGCTCAGGCCGAATGTGGTCACGCCGATGTAGGCGGCGAAGGCGCCCATCATGTAGAGGGCGCCGTGGGAGAAGTTGATGACATTAAGCAGGCCGAAGATGACGGCCAGGCCAAGCGAAAGCATGGCGTAGAAGGAGCCGTTGACCAGGCCGAGCAAAAGCTGGCTGACCATGGCCTGCAGGGGAACGCCGAATATTTCCATGGCATCTCAGTTCATAAAATGGGACCGGGCGGGCCGGTGGAGGAGGAAACGCGCGCGAAAAAAACAAACACCCTTTGCTCCGTCGTTCCCGCGCAGGCGGGAACCCAAGTTCGTCGCGTTGTGCTGACGCTCGCAAACTTGGGTTCCCGCCTGCGCGGGAACGACGGCGGGTGTTCGAACGCGACCTAACTTACTTCCACAACGCGCACTTCGTTTCCGCCTTGGTCGTGTATGCCTGCGCGCCCGGAATCGTCGCGACGACCTTGTAGTAATCCCACGGATACTTCGATTCCGCCTGCTTCTTCACTTCCATCAGGTACATATCGTGCACCATGCGGCCATCCGGACGGATCTCGCCGCCCTTGGTGAACATGTCGTTGATCTTGGTCTTCTTCAACTGCGCCATGACCTTCTCGCTGTCGTCGGTACCGATCGCCTTGACCGCATTCAGGTAGTTGGTCGCGGCCGAGTAATCGGCGGCTTGCAGCATCGACGGGAACTTCTTCATCTTGGCGAAATAGCGCTTCGACCAGGCCCGGCTTTCAGGACTCTGATCCCAGTACCAGCCATCGGTCAGATACATGCCTTGGGTCATGTTCAATCCCAAGGTGTGGATATCGTTGATGAACACCAGCAAACCAGCCAGCTTCATCGACTTGCCAACACCAAACTCGTTGGCTGCCTTGACCGCATTGATCATGTCGCCGCCGGCATTGGCCAGGCCCAGAATCTGCGCCTTCGAGCCCTGCGCCTTGATCAGGAAGGACGAGAAATCCGACGCCGACAGCGGGTGCTTGGACGTGCCCGCGACCGTGCCGCCGGCCGCCTTGATCACCTCGGTCGTATCTTTTTCAAGCGACTGGCCGAAGGCATAATCGGCGGTCAGGAAATACCAGTTCTTGCCGCCCTGCTTCACAATCGCGCCACCTGTTCCACGTGCCAACGCCACCGTGTCGTAGGCGTAGTGCACGGTGAACGGCGAGCATTCTTCATTGGTCAGGCGGGCCGTGCCGGCGCCGATCGAAATGAAGACTTTTTTCTTCTCGGCCGCAATCTTGGCCATGGCCAGATTGGCGCCCGAATTGGTGCCGCCGATCAGCATGTCGACACCCTGCTGGTCGAACCATTCGCGCGCCTTGCTGGCGGCGATATCGGCCTTGTTCTGGTGGTCGGCGAAAACGAATTCGATCTTCTTGCCGTTGATATTGCCGCCGAGGTCGGCGATCGCCATCTTGACCGCTTCCGCGCCGCCGGCCCCGTCAACGTCGGCGTACACGCCGGACACGTCGGTCAGCATGCCGATCTTGATAGTGTCGTTCGACACTTGGGCCTGGACTGGCAGGGCGAATCCGAGGCATGCTGCGCTGGTGGCTAAAGCAATGATGTTAGGTTTCATGTTGTCTCCATTGAGGATGTAAGTATGGTCCTGCTATTGGGCTGTCGCTATCCTGCTATACGCCCAGCAGCTCGGTGAGAACCGGCATCTTGGCGCTCAGTTCCGACGAAGCAAAGGTCTCGACAATCTGACCATGCTCCACCACGTAAAACCGGTCCGCCAGCGGTGCGGCGAAGCGGAAATTCTGTTCCACCATGACGATGGTGTAGCCCTTGGCCTTGAGCGTGGTAATCATGCGCGCGAGTCCTTGCACGATCACCGGCGCCAGGCCTTCGGAAATTTCATCGAGCAGCAACAGGCGCGCACCGGTGCGCAAGATGCGCGCCACTGCCAGCATCTGCTGCTCGCCGCCGGACAGGCGCGTGCCCGGGCTGTGTCTTCGTTCCAGTAAATTCGGGAACATCTCGTAGATCTCGGCCACCGACATGCCGGCGTCGCCGCCGGCCAGTTGCGGCGGCAGCATCAGGTTTTCTTCGGTCGACAGCGAGGAAAAAATCCCGCGCTCTTCCGGGCAATACCCGATGCCCAGATGGGCAATCTTGTGCGTCGGCAGGCCGATGGCTTCGACCCCGTTCACCTTGATCGACCCGGTGCGCGCCCCGGTCAAGCCCATGATCGCGCGCAAGGTGGTCGTGCGCCCGGCGCCGTTGCGGCCCAGCAGGGTGACGACTTCACCCTTGTTGACCAGCAAGTTGACGTTGTGGAGGATGTGCGATTCGCCGTACCAGGCTTGTAGATGCGAAATTTCAAGCGCCGCGGTCATCAGTGCGCTCCTTCGAGTTCGGTGCTGGTCGTGCCCATGTAGGCTTCCATCACCTGCGCATTGGTCGAGACTTCGGCGTAACTGCCTTCGGCCAGCAAGGCGCCGCGCTGTAGCACGGTAATCTTGTCGCAGATGCCGGAGACCACGTTCATATTGTGTTCCACCATCAGGATCGTGCGGCCGGCCGAGACTTTTTTGATCAGCTCGGTGACGCGGTGCACATCCTCGTGGCCCATGCCCTGGGTCGGTTCGTCGAGCAGCATCAGCTCGGGCTTCATTGCCAGGGTGGTGGCGATTTCAAGCGCGCGCTTGCGTCCATACGGCATGTCGACCGTGACGGTATCGGCGAATTCGGTCAGGTCGACTTCGGCCAGCAACTCCATGGCGCGCTCGTTCAGGAGCGAGAGCGACCGTTCGCTGCGCCAGAAATGGAAGGAGGTACCCAGCTCGCGCTGCAAGCCGATGCGCACATTCTGCAGCACGGTCAGGTGCGGGAACACGGCGGAAATCTGGAACGAGCGGATGATTCCCATGCGCGCGATCTGGGCCGGGTGCGCGGCGGTGATATCTTTTCCGTTGAACAGGATCTGGCCCGACGTGGGCACCAGGAATTTGGTCAGCAGATTGAAGCAGGTGGTCTTTCCGGCGCCGTTGGGACCGATCAGCGCGTGGATGTGGCCCCGCTGGACGGTGAGGTTGACATCATTGACCGCGGTAAAGCCCTTGAACTCTTTGGTCAGGTTCTTTGTTTCCAATATGACATCTGTCATTGTGTCTCCGGTTTATTTTCATACCGCTTTGAAAACTTTTTTGTTCGATAATACACACAATGGATTTTGGTCACAATACAGTATAACTACCATGCCGCAAGCTGTGATGCCTATCAGGCAAGCGACATGGAAGTGCAACTTTGCGGCAGTTTTGCAGTCTACCTGGATCGCTTATTTGGCCTTGGCCGCTTCAGCGATGAGCTGCGCCGCGCGTTCGGCAATCATGATGGTGGGGCTGTTGGTATTGCCGGATATGATCAGCGGCATGACCGAGGCGTCGACCACGCGCAGCTTTTGCACGCCGTTCACGCGCAATTCACTGTCGACGACGGCCGTCGGGTCCCCTGCCCTGCCCATCTTGCAAGTGCCAACCGGGTGGAAAATCGTCGTGCCGATCTGGCTGGCTGCGTCGGCCAGTTCTTCCTCCGTACGGAATGCGATGCCCGGCTTGAATTCCTCCGGCGCATAGCGCGCCAGCGCCGGCGCGGCCACAATCTTGCGCGTCAGCGTCAGCGCGGCCGCCGCGGTTTTGCGGTCTTGCTCGGTACTCAGGTAATTCGGCGTAATTTTCGGCGCGGCGTAGGAGTCGGCGGAAGCAATGCGCATATGCCCGCGCGATGTCGGCCGCAGATTGCACACGCTTGCCGTGAACGCTGGAAACGGATGCAAGGGATCGCCGAATTTTTCCAGCGACAAAGGCTGCACGTGATATTGCAGGTTCGGCGTGGCTTGGCCCGGATCGGACCTGGCAAACGCGCCCAGTTGCGACGGCGCCATCGACATCGGTCCGCTCTGGAACATCGCGTATTCGATGCCGATCTTCATCTTGCCGAACCAGCTCGCGGCCGTGGTGTTCAGGGTGCGCGCATTGCTGACTTTGTAGATCATGCGCAGCTGCAAATGATCCTGCAAGTTATCCCCAACCCCGGGTGCATCGACATGAACCGCCACGCCCGCATCGCGCAGCAGCGCCGCCGGCCCAATGCCCGACAGTTGCAAAATCTGCGGTGAACCGACCGCGCCGGCGGTCAGCACAGTTTCACGGACGGCGGTTGCCGTGAACGCCGTGCCGCCGCCAGTGAATTCGACTCCACGGCACACCTTGCCGTGCTCGGTGTCGTCGATGATCAAACGTTCCACATGACAACCCGTCATGATGGTCAGGTTGGCGCGCTTGGCGGCCGGCTTGAGGAAGGCTTTGGCCGTGTTCCAGCGGATGCCTCGCTTCTGGTTGACATCGAAATAGTTGCAACCGTCGTTGTCGCCGCCGTTGAAATCCTCGATTTTACGGATACCGGTTTGTTCCGCAGCATCGCGAAACGCGTCGAGCAATTGCCACGACAGGCGTTGCTTCTCGACCCGCCACTCGCCGCCGGCGCCATGCAGTTCGCTGGCCCCGCCGTGATAATCCTCGCTCTTCTTAAATAACGGTAAAACCTTGTCCCAGCTCCAGCCGGCGTCGCCCGTCAGTTCGGCCCATTGATCGTAATCCTGCGACTGGCCGCGCATGTAGATCATGCCGTTGATCGAGGAACTGCCGCCAAGGACTTTGCCGCGCGGATAGATCAGCGAGCGGCCGTTCAGGCCGGCATCGGGTTCGGTCTTGTACAGCCAGTCTGTGCGCGGGTTGCCGATGCAGTGCAGATAGCCGACCGGAATGTGGATCCAGACATAGTCGTCGCGCCCGCCCGCTTCGATCAGCAGCACGTTGGTCTCGCGGCGCCGGGTCAGGCGGTTGGCCAGTACGCAGCCGGCGGTGCCGCCGCCGACAATGATGTAGTCGTATTCTCCTGCCGATTCCAAATGCTGCTCCTCGTCTCGTTTTTAGGATGTGCGCATCTCGGCCACCAGCATTTGCATCAGTTTCGCTACCGGCATCGGCCGCGCCCGGCGGATTTCGGCACCCGCCCAGAGCGACATCAGTTCGGTATCGCCGCGTTCGGCAGCAGCTGCGCGTATGCCCGTGGTCAATGCGTTTTGGACAGGATACGCTGGAACTTGCTTCTCAACATTTTCCATTTTGCGCATGAAGGTGTTTTCCAGGCCGCGCGCGTAGCGGCCGCTGAAGGCGCGGGTCAGGCGGGTGGGCGTGTCGCGCGCCTCGATCAGGCGCTGTTTATAGGCGGGGTGGATGCCGGATTCGTCGGTCACAAGAAACGCGCTGCCCATCTGCACTGCCTGCGCGCCCAGTGACAGCGCTTCGGCGATATCGACTCCCGTCATGATGCCGCCGGCGGCAATCATTGGAATCTTGACCGCCTCGGCAACCTGGGGCCAGAGTGCTTTTCCGCCCAGGGTGGCGTCTTCTTGCGGGCCAAGAAAAGTCCCGCGATGGCCGCCCGACTCGATTCCCGATGCAATCACGGCGTCGGCGCCCACGTTTTCCCAGGCCAATGCTTCATCCACGGTGGTGACCGTGCCGATGACGTAGATCCCCGCATCGTGCAGACGCTCGACCTGGATTGGGGTCAGGATGCCGAACGTGAAACTGGCGGCTGCCGGACGCAGTTCGATCAAGGTATCGAACTGTGTATCGAAATCCTGGCACCACCGCGATGGTATCGGCAATTTATCCCAGCCGAGGCTTTCCCAAACCGGGCGCAGCAGTTCAACGGCGGCGTTCACCTCTTCCGTACTGGGTGTTGGTGTCTGGAGAACAAACAAATTCAGCAAAAACGGCTCATCGGTCATCGCTCTGATCCGGCCCACCTCATCGCGCAAGGCTGCGGGCGACATCAACGATCCCGCCATGCAACCCAGGCCGCCGGAATTCGATACCGCAGCCACCAATTCGGCCCGGCTGGCGCCGCCAGCCATCGGGCCTTGCAAAATTGGAAACTTAAACAATGCATGCAGCTCCATACCACCTCCATCAAAGTTGATAGGGACCTGTGGATAAGCCTATTGATATCCACAGGCACCGTTTGTGGATAAACGCGACTTTATTCACAGGCCAAAATTTGTCCCAGATTGGTACCAGCCGGATACAGAGCTGATCACCGACTTATACCTCTCGCAAGTTCATGATTTCGTACGGGTTTTTGCCATTATCCACAGAAAAACGCACCTGTTAACAACTACTACTAAATCTATATTTAACCTTTTTAGGTAAACCATCAAGACCTTTGAAAAACGAAAACCAAAAACCCGGGACCCCTGAAATCCAAAAAATTTTTCTTTGCTTAACAAAAAGCGAAAGTTTCCAAAAAAAAAGAATCGGCCACAAAAGCGTGTCAGTCACTTTTCTGAAGACGAAAAAAAAGCCGCGAACGGCTCGTCTGATTGGCAGCACATGTGGATAAGTCGATGGATATCCACAGGATGAGATGTGTAGAACCATCGACTTTGTTCACAGGCAAATTTTTGTCCAACAGTCATCCTTCGAAGATACAGGTCTTTTCCAGCGACTTTTTCGATACGTAAACTACTGATCCTGTTGATAAAACCAGACTTATCCACACAAAAACCGCCGTTTACTATCACTACTAAATTTGTATACATACTACTTATATAAAACCCTAAACCCCGGCAAAGCGGTGCATAACCTCGAAGTCATCCACAGCAAAATCGTCCAAAAGCCAAAAAACCTTGAAAAACAAGCGTTTACGAGCACATCCTGGTAAAACCGCAGCAGCGTCAATGCACTGAGAAGCTCCTGAAGGCACCGCCAAGGGCATGGAGACGCTGGTGGACCGCAAGCCGGGACTGTCTGCAGAAATCGACGCTGGCGGCCTTCTGCGCGTCTTCCGCAGCTTGCAGTGCACGTAGAACTGTTTATCCTTGTGGAAAACTCGCGACTTACCCACATGCACGTTCACCAAAAAGGTTCTGCAAAGCATGAATTCAGGCAAAAACATACGTTTAGGCATCATTAGTGCCTTGCACGAAGAACAGGAAGGGCTCGTGGAAGCCATGCAAGGCCCCGCCACGCTCATCCATGGCATGCGCAACTACGCATCAGGACAAGTCGCTGGAATCGACGCTGTGTGCGTCCTGTCGCGGATTGGCAAGGTTGCCGCTGCCATGACCGCGACCACGCTTGTGGAAAAGTACGGAGTTACCCACATCCTGTTCACCGGCGTTGGCGGCGCCGGGGATGCTGGCGTGAAAGTGGGCGACATCGTGGTGGCCGAATCGCTGGTCCAGTACGACATGGATGCCAGTCCCCTGTTTCCCCGCTTTGAGGTGCCGCTGACCGGCTTGTCGCACTTCCAGTCGGATTTGCACATGAGCCAGCGGGTCGCCAGTGCCGCGCTTGAATTTCTGGATAAGGACTTCGACACGGTGATCGACGAGGCGGAACGTGCCGAATTTCGCCTGGAGCGGCCACGGGTGCACCGCGGCCTGATTGCCAGCGGCGATCAGTTCATCAGCAAGCGCGCGCACCTGGCGCAGTTGAATGGGTCGCTGCCAGGCTTGCTGGCGGTGGAAATGGAAGGAGCGGCAGTGGCCCAGGTGTGTTTCGAGCTGGGCATTCCGTTTGCGGTTATCCGAACGATTTCGGATAACGCGAATGAAGAGGCGGCGACCGATTTCATGCGCTTCGTGAAATCAGTCGCCTCCCGTTATGCTTTTCATATCGTCACGCGTTTCTGCGCCGACCTGAAAAGCCGTCCGCCTCAGTCCAGCAGGGAGTCGGCCGCGGTGTAGTCGTAACCGAGCGCCTGGGCAATCGCCGCGTAGGTGACTTTGCCTTTGCAGACATTCAGGCCGTTTTTCAGATGGGCGTCGTCGGCCAGGGCTTTTTTCCAGCCCTTTTCCGCCAGCGCCACAGCATGGCCGATCGTTGCGTTATTCAATGCGAAGGTCGACGTGCGCGCCACCGCACCCGGCATATTCGCCACGCAGTAATGCACTACGCCATCGACGATATAGGTCGGATCGGCGTGCGTGGTCGCATGCGAAGTTTCAAAACAGCCGCCCTGGTCGATCGCCACATCGACCACCACCGCGCCGGCCTTCATCTTCGAAATCATCGCGCGCGTGACCAGCTTGGGCGCCGCAGCGCCCGGCACCAGCACGCCGCCGATCACCAGGTCGGCCGACAGCACCGCTTCCTCGATCGACTGGGCATTGGAATACTGGGTCGAAATCCGGTTGCCGAATACCAGGTCGAGCTGGCGCAGGCGGTCGATGCTTTTGTCGAGCACCGTCACCCGCGCGCCGGTACCCACCGCCATTTGCAGCGCATTGGTACCCACCACGCCCGCCCCGATAATCACCACATGGCCGGCTGCCACGCCCGGTACGCCGCCGAGCAGCAATCCCATGCCGCCTTTGGATTTTTCGAGATGGGCGGCGCCGGCCTGGATGGCCATGCGCCCCGCCACCTCGCTCATGGGAGCGAGCAGCGGCAAACCGCCGCCGGCGCCGGTGATGGTTTCGTACGCAATGCAAATGGCGCCCGATTTCACCAGCGCCGCCGTCTGGTCCGGATCCGGCGCCAGGTGCAGATAGGTGTACAGAATCTGGCCGTCGCGCAGCATCGCGCATTCGACCGGCTGCGGTTCCTTGACTTTGACGATCATGTCGGCGCGCGCGAAAATCTCTTTCGCGTCGTCGACAATGCTCGCACCGGCGGCGACGTACTGCTCATCGGATAACCCGATCTCAGCGCCCGCATTTTTCTGAACCAGTACCTGGTGCCCGCGCGAGCTTAATTCGCGCACGCTCGGCGGTGTCAGGCCGACCCGGTATTCGTGATTCTTTATCTCTTTTGGAACGCCTACAATCATGTCATCCTCCAAGGGGTAGTTATATTTGAATCATTACAGACCTAAAGTCATCAGGCTTGCGTTTCCGCCAGCCGCAGTGGTATTGACGCACAGTGCGCGCTCGGCCACCATGCGCCACAGCGCAATCGCACCTTCTTCCGAGGTATCGATCACGCCGACAATCGCTCCCTGGCGGCTTGCCAGCACCGGCCACAATTCGGCCGCCAGCGACGCTTCCACCAAGGCAATTTGAAACTGGCAGTCCGCCGTATCGGCCCCGCTCACAAAGGTAATGCGGTCCGCCACTTCCGGGGGCAAGCCTTCGGGAATGACTTCCTTCGCGCGCGCCAGCACAATCGCCTGATTTCCTGTTGCCAGGCAAGCCGCCAATTGATTGAGCAAAACGCCAGGCGTTACCGCCGCACACAGAATGGCGCCGCGCGGGGCAAACGACAAGTCGTTGCGTTCGCCTGTCGGACCAGGAAGGCTCAGACTGGTACCGGCGAGCGTGGTGCGCATGTATTCTTCGGCCAGGGTGACCACGTGGCCATGGCCGTGGGCTTTGGCCCACACCAGCAAGGCGTCCAGGCCCGGCGTGGCCAAGCGCTCATGCTGCAGCAGCGCCGGCGCGGCACGCTGCAGGCGCTTGAGGTACAGCGGACCGCCCGCTTTCGGGCCCGTTCCCGATTGGCCTTCGCCGCCGAACGGCTGCACGCCGACCACGGCGCCGACGATATTGCGGTTCACGTAGATATTGCCGACATGCGCGCGCGAGGTAATGAAATCGATCGTTTCGTCGATGCGCGAATGCACGCCGAGCGTGAGGCCGAAACCGGTGGCATTGATCGAATCGATCAGCTTAGGCAAATCGGCGCGGCGATAACGGATGATGTGCAATACCGGGCCGAATACCTCGTGCTTGAGCTCGGACAAGGAGCCGATTTCGAGCACCGTTGGCGCGACGAAGGTGCCTTGCGCCGCCACTGCCGCCGGCAATTCCAGCGCAAAATGGTTCTTGGCGGTCGGCTTCATGCGCTCGATATGGCGCAGCAGGTTTTGCTGTGCTTCCGCATCGATCACCGGACCGATATCGGTCGCCAGGCGATCCGGCACGCCGACGCGCAATTCCTGCATCGCGCCCTTGAGCATCTTGATGGTTTTATCGGCGATTTCCTGTTGCAGGAACAATACGCGCAAGGCCGAGCAACGCTGTCCGGCGCTATCGAAAGCCGACGTCATCACATCCTGCACCACCTGTTCCGGCAAGGCTGAGGAATCGACGATCAGCGCATTCTGGCCGCCCGTTTCGGCGATCAGCGGAATATCGCAGGATTCCTTGACCGAGCGTGCCGCCAGGGTGCGGTTGATCAACTGCGCCACTTCGGTGGAGCCGGTAAAAATCACGCCCTTCACACGCGAATCGGCGGTCAGGCCGGCACCAACCACTTCGCCGCGGCCCGGCAAGAATTGCAAGGCTGCTGCCGGAATACCCGCTTCATGGAACAGCTGCACCGCGCGATAAGCGATCAGCGGCGTTTGTTCGGCCGGTTTTGCCAGCACCACGTTGCCAGCGGCAAGCGCCGCCGCCACCTGGCCGGTAAAGATCGCGAGCGGGAAATTCCATGGGCTGATACATGTGACCGGACCGAGCGCCAGCACATGCTGCGTGCCGTGCACCTGGGCCGCGTAATAACGCAGGAAATCGACCGCTTCGCGGATTTCGGCAATCGCATTCGGCAGCGATTTTCCGGCTTCGCGAATGGCGAGCGCCATCAGTTCCGGATAGTTTTCTTCGAACAGATCGGCTACGCGCGAGAGCATCGTTGCACGCGCCGTCGGCCCGGTGGTTTGCCAGTCCATGGCGTAGTTGCTGGCGCTGTGCAGCGCCGTTTCCACATCGGCCGCACTGGCATCGCTCACTCGGCCAACCACGTCGGCATGCAGCGCCGGATTGCGAATCGACGCGGGCGCGCCTGCCACCACGGGGCCGTCGATCAATGGCGCGGCGTGGTAATTGCGCGGCTGTGCCAGTGCGGTGCCGATATTGCGCAGCACATCTTCATTCGTCAGATCGAGGCCGGCCGAATTCTTGCGTTCCGCATTGAACAGGGCAAGCGGGAGGGCAATGCCGGGATGCGGCGCACCGCCCTGCGCGCGCGATGCCTCGAACGGATCGGCGATGAGCGATTCGATCTGTACTTTTTCATCGACGATCTGGTTCACAAACGAGGAATTGGCGCCGTTTTCCAGCAGGCGGCGCACCAGGTAGGCGAGCAGTGTTTCGTGCGAACCGACCGGCGCATAAATGCGGCATGGTTTATCCAGATTGGCTTTGCCGACGACCTGGTCGTACAGCGTTTCGCCCATGCCGTGCAGGCACTGGAATTCGTAGTCGGTGATGCCGTCCTGCTGCGCCCAGGTGTAAATCACGGACAGACTGTGCGCATTATGGGTCGCGAATTGCGGATACAGCTGGCTGCTTGCGCCGAGCAGTTTTTTGGCGCAGGTCAGGTACGACACGTCGGTATACACCTTGCGCGTATAGACCGGATAACCGGGCATGCCGTCGACTTGCGCGCGCTTGATTTCAGCATCCCAATATGCGCCTTTGACCAGCCGCACCATGAATTTGCGGCCGCTGCGGCGCGCCAGGTCGATCAGGTAATCGATCACGAACGGGCAGCGCTTCTGGTACGCCTGCACCACGAAGCCGATACCCTCGAAACCGGCCAGTTCCGGATCGAACGCCATCGCTTCCATCATGTCGAGCGAAATTTCCAGGCGGTCGGCTTCTTCCGCATCGATATTGATGCCGATGTTGTACTGCTTGGCCAGCAATACCAGGCTGCGCACGCGCGGCAGCAGTTCGCTCATCATGCGCGCGTGCTGTGCGCGGCTGTAACGCGGATGCAGGGCCGACAGCTTGACCGAAATGCCCGGACCATCCTTGATGCCGCGCCCGTTCGATGCCTTGCCGATCGCATGGATCGCCGTTTCGTACGAGGCGTAATAGTTTTTCGCATCCGCTTCGGTCAGGGCCGCTTCGCCCAGCATGTCGTAGGAATAGCGGTAGCCGCGCTGCTCGTTCTCGCGGCTGTTCTTGATCGCTTCGCCGATGGTCTGGCCGGTCACGAACTGGTTGCCCAGCATGCGCATCGCCAAATCCACGCCCTTGCGGATCAGCGGTTCGCCGCCTTTGCCGATCAGTTTGGTCAGCGCCGAACCCAGTCCGGTTTCGCTGCTGGTGCCGACCAGCTTGCCGGTAATGAGCAAACCCCAGGTGGCGGCGTTGACGAACAGCGAAGGCGATTCGCCCAGGTGCTTGCGCCAGTCGCCCTTGCTGATCTTGTCGGCAATGAGGCGGTCGGCGGTCTGGCTGTCGGGAATGCGCAGCAGTGCTTCAGCCAAACACATCAGTGCGACGCCTTCTTCGGAAGACAGCGAGAATTCATGCATCAACGCGTCGACGCCGGACGAACGTGTGCGTTTTTCGCGCACGGCAGACACCAGGCGGTGCGCCAGCGCGTGCGCTTCCGGATGGGCTTGATTGCCCTGTCCCAGCAGCCAGGCGACGGCCTCGGCTTCATCGCGCCGGTAAGCGGCGGTGATGGCGGCGCGCAGCGGCGTCTGGTCCGGTTTGATTTCGGCCAGCAGCGCAGAGAAGGGAACGAAGGGGGTGGCCGAAGCAGCGGCAGTTTGCATTGAGAACTCTTTACTAGGATTAAACGAATCGGAAAGACGATACCGCGCACCTCCGGCGCGGCTTTTCCGTGAAGGCAAGCCACGCTGGAGGTGCGCGAAAAGATGATTCGATTGTAGAGTGAAATCTTCTGGATTAATTCTGGTATTACAGAAGACTAGCAATAGATAGTTTTTGGTGAGACAATTTCACCAAATAAAATTTATTGCGGAGATCTCGAATGCTGGACAAGATTAGCAAGAAAATTCTGTCGGAACTACAAAGCGACGGCCGGATCAGCAACGTGGAGCTCGCGGCGCGGGTGAACCTGTCTCCGGCGGCTTGCCTGGAACGGGTGCGCAAACTGCACGAATCGGGCTACATCATGGGCTACACGGCCCAGCTCAATCCCCAGTTGCTCGATGTTTCCTTGCTCGTTTTCATCGAAGTTGTGCTCGACCGCACCACGCCCGAAGTCTTCGATGCCTTCAAGAATAGCGTACAAATCATCCCTGAGGTGCTCGAATGCCACATGGTGGCCGGCGGCTTCGACTATCTGGTCAAGGCGCGGGTCAAGGACATGGCGGCGTATCGCGAATTCCTCGGCAAAACCTTGCTCCAGAAAGGCGTGCGCGAAACCCATACCTACGCCGTCATGGAGGAAGTGAAAAATACCACTAAACTGCCGATCAAATAAGCACTTGGTGGAAATGTTTTTCTTTGGACACATTGCCTTGCAAATGCGTTGAGCTTCCTTTGGTAATACTGTACGTTATGTATCTCGACTACCGGGATACTCAGCTGTACCAGGGACGCCAGCGGCGGCCAGAGGAACACATGAAGCAACTTCGATCGAAGTCGGGACGCCTCGCGCTCGGCTGCTGCGGCGCTGCCGCCGGCGGCGTCCTTGCTGTTTTCCTGCTCGGCCTCGCCGCCGGTCCGGCGCTGGGGCCCGTGCCCGCGGCTGCCATCTCGGGCGTGGTCAGCCTTGGACTCTTCCTCCTTCTGCAAAAGAACGGCGATGGCGACCATAGCCAGCAGTTTATCGCCGTTGTCGGTCATTCGATCGACGACATCATGATCGGCGCCGCCGAAACCTCGTATTTTGTTGATTCGGTCAAGAAAAAGATCGAGAAAGACGTGCAGACTGCGGTCGGCATCGTCGCCAGCGCCGAAGACGTGGCACACACGACCGAGCAGATTGCCGTCAATGCCGAGCGCGCCGCCAAGGTGGCCGCCGAAGTGCGCAGCGAAAGCGTGGCCGGGCGCGCCGAGGTGGCCGAAGGACTCAGGCGTATCAGCGGCGCCCGTGTCGACGCCCAGCAGGCGGCCAGCACCATGAGCGCGCTGCAGGAAAAGTCGAAAGCCATCACCGGTTTTACCGACGTCATCACCGAAATATCCGCACGCACCAACCTGCTGGCGCTCAATGCCGCGATCGAAGCGGCGCGGGCCGGCGAACACGGGCGCGGGTTTGCGGTCGTGGCTGGTGAAGTGCGGCAACTGGCGCACCGCACCCGCGAGGCTGCCGGCGAAATCAGCATGATGGTGCGTGCGATTAATGAACAGGCAGCAATGGCGAGCGTCGGCATGGCCTCGCTGGCCACGTTGGTGAACGATGCGGCTGGCAATGTTGAGCGGGTTCACGGTTTCCTGGGCAATATCGAACGCTCCTCAGGCGTGTCGGAATCGGAAATCGGGCAGATTGCGGGGGCGGCGCGCACGCACGTGGAAACGACGCGCGGCATTTCCGGCGCGCTGACGCAGATCCGCGACAGCATGCTGTCGACCAATGCGGCGTTGCCGCGCGCGACCGGCTCGGCGATGGCGCTGGCCGAAAAGGCGGAATCGATTGCCGGGGCCATGGGGGAGTCCATGCTGGCGACATCGCACGATGCGATCCGTATGGCGGCGCAGCAGGCAGCGGCAGAGGTAGGACAGTTGTTCAGCGCGGCGCTCAAAGCGAGCCAGATCACCCATGAGGCGCTGTTCGACCGTCGTTACAAGCCGATTCCGAATACCGATCCACCCAAGCACAATACGCGCTTCGATGCGTTTACCGACCGCGTGCTGCCGGCCTTGCAGGAGGGGTTATTGGCGAGCATGCCGCAGCTGGCCTATGCGGGGGCGGTGGATAATAATGGCTACTTCCCGACCCACAACAAGAAGTTCTCGCAGCCGCTCACGGGCGATTACGATGTGGATATCGTGAACAACCGCACCAAGCGGATTTTCAACGACCGCACCGGGTCGCGCTGCGGATCGAATACCAAGCCGTTTTTGCTGCAGACGTACAAGCGCGATACGGGGGAAGTCATGCACGACTTGTCGGTGCCGATTTATGTGGATGGGAAGCATTGGGGTGGGTTTCGGGTCGGTTATCGGTCGGCGGCCAAGTAGGTACCGATCATGAACTTGGTAAGCCTTAAAACGCCGCTCACTCCAAAACCGTCGCTAATCCCACAAAACGGTCGCTAACCCCGAAATCCGCCGCTAACCCCCAAACCGTCGTTCCCGCGCCAAGGCGGCACTCGGCGGGAACCCAATTTAGCGAGCCGCTACCTGGCTGCGGCACGAACTTGGATTCCCGCCTGTGCGGGAATGACGGTTTACGGGCCGACTCTACTCAATCGCTATTCGCCACCCCCCTCAAGGTCGTCGTATTCATCCCCTCCAAATGCTTGCGCAGCCATTTATGCGCGGGGCTGCGGGCGTCGCGTTCGTGCCAGAGCATGTCGAGGTGCACGGCCGGCAAACTGAACGGCAGCTCGCGCCACACCAGCGCATCGGTCATCCCCGTCGAGGCGATCAGGTGCTTTGGCAGCACGGTTATCAGATCCGAATTGGCCACCACCCGCCCCGCCGTGAAGAACTGGTTCACCGTCAGCAAAATGCGCCGCTCGCGGCCCAGCTGCGCCAGCGCTTCGTCCACCAATCCATGCGCGCGCCCCGAGAAACTGACCAGCAGGTGATTCGCCGCGCAGTAATTTTCCATCCCCAGTTCCACCTTGGCCAGCGGATGATTCTTGCGCATCACGCACACGTAATGCCCCGAGTACAGCCGCTCATGGCGGATCGGCGAACTGGTGTCGCTCGACAATTGCGCGGCCACGCCAGGGAAAAAACCCACCGCCAGGTCGATGTCGCCGCGCAGCAGCATCGGCCGCGGTTCGCGCGTCGTCAGCGGCACCATGCGCACATTCACGCCCGGGGCTTCGCTCTCGATCGAACGCATCAGCGAAGGCAGCCAGAACGCCGCCGTCGCGTCCGCCATCGCCATGCGGAAGGTCGCATGCGCCTTGGAGACGTCGAAGGTTTCCGGGGTAACAGCCGCTTCCAGCCCGGCCAGGGCCTGGCGCACGGCCGGCCACAGCGACTCGGCGCGCGGGGTCGGCTTGACGCCGTAGGCTGTGCGGATGAGCAATTCGTCGCCCAGACTCTCGCGCAAGCGCTTGATCGCGTTCGATACCGCCGGCTGCGTCATGGCCAGATGGCCGGCCGCGCGCGTCAGGTTTTGCTCGGTCATCACCGCGTCGAACACACGCAGCAGGTTCAGGTCCAGCGTCAGAAAGCTCATGGCGATTCAGAAAAGTTGGCGATTAGGTATCATACCGCAATCCATTCACCATTAATATAATTGATATGGGATTTTGGAATTGGATTTATATGTTGCGTTGCACTATAGTTGATACATAACAACTGCTACTGCGATTTCAACATCATGTCTATTTTGCTGCAAACCATGGGCGACACCGCCTTGACGCTGCTGCCGCTGCTGCGCAGCGTCGGCCTGGTGCTGGCGATCGCCGCAGTCGCCCTGTTCTTCAAGCCTTTGCTGATCGGCATCTTCCGCGCGCTGGTGCTGGTGGTGAATCCGCGCCTGAGCAGGGACCAGCTGGACGCCCGCCGCAACATGCGCAACGCCAAATTGCTGCAACGGATGACGAATTCTTCTTCCGGCAACGCCAGCCTGACGGCCGAACTGCGCGCCATGGCCGCCCGTTCCTGATCGTTGGCCAGTCGCGCAAGCGGCTGCACAAAAAAAAGCGGCGCCTGGAATATTCCGGCGCCGCTTTTTCATTGATCAGAGAATTTTATTTCGCCGAGAGCAAGGCATTCTTCAAGCCCGCATCAACCGGGCGCTCGCCCATCCAGATGCGCAAGATCGCGTTGTAGAACAACAGGTCGGGGACGACTTCACCGATTTTCTTGCCGTTGAACTCGCATTGGGTCCCGGTGCCGGGGATCCAGTCCAGGTGCAGGACATCGCCCTTCTTCAATCCTTGCAGCAGGCCGAACATTTCGCCGAATTTGCTGATCTGCGAGACGATCTTGGATTTCTCATCGTTATTGAGGTTGTTATTCAGGCCGTTCATGAAGGCGTCGCCGAAATCGTCCGACGTCAGGTCGCGCATCAGCACGAGGCTGACGCGGCGCGGGCCATCCATCTTCATGATCTCAGGGAATGATTTGCTCTTTTCCGGCAGGTACAGTGCGGTGACATACACCTTGGCCACGAATTTCTGGCGCATCCCGTAGCCATTGAGCTTGAGATCCTTGCCGGCGACCTTGATGGTGTCTTCCAGCTTGACGCCGCTGATCTCCGCCGCGGAGGCACCCTGGCCGAAGGCGCAAGCGAGGACAATACCTGCCAGCAAGCCTTTGAAAGTGAATCTGTTCATTGCGATCATGGTGTCTCCAGTGATTAATCTGTTTTTGTTCCGCATGAAAAACGCTCATGCTGGCCTGCGGCTTGCCAGCATCAAGTAAGTCGACCGGCACGCCAGCATATTCCTTCAACGCAGCAGCCGGCACGACGGTGGACAAGGCCATAGCGCCATCGTATTTACGCGGCGGGTATTATAGTCTTTACGTACGGTCGAGATGGTGCCGGAATGTGCGCTGCGAGGAAAATTTAATGTAGGCGAGCTAATGGACTAGGTAAATATACCATTGTATTTCTCAAAAAAATTGCCGTGGAGGCATTTTATGCAGGTTTTATGATGATTTCAAAACAAATCTGTGGCTTAGAAGGCACATGAATTTATAACTTGATAAGACATCTTGGTAAGGCTGCATTGAGCTTGGCGGGGCTGCTGCCCCACCGCTGCGTCAGACGCTGTCGCTCAGGGGAGGGGCGACGCCGGGGCATCCTTGCCCGCGGTCAGGCGCTCGTACTTGGCGCGCAACTGTTCCGGCGTTTCGCGCCAGGCCGGGTTGAAGGGAATGCAACTGACCGGGCACACCTGCTGGCATTGCGGTTCATCGAAGTGGCCCACGCATTCCGTGCACTTGTTGGGGTCGATCTCGTAGATCTCGGCGCCCATGTAGATGGCGTCGTTCGGGCACTCGGGCTCGCACACGTCGCAGTTGATGCAGTCGTCGGTAATCAGTAAGGCCATGATTGCTCAGCTTTTTATTCGGAAGGCGGCGCCATGGTGGCGATCTTCTTTTGCAGCCAGCGGTCGACCGATGGAAACACGAACTTGGAGACATCGCCGCCCAGCATCGCAATTTCGCGCACGATGGTGCCGGAGATGAACTGATACTGGTCGGACGGTGTCAGGAACAGGGTTTCGACATCCGGCAGCAGGTAGCGGTTCATGCCCGCCATCTGGAACTCGTATTCGAAGTCCGACACGGCGCGCAAGCCGCGCACGATGACGCGGGCGTCATGCTTGCGCACGAAATCCTTGAGCAGGCCCGAAAAACTCTCGACCCGCACGTTTGGATAATGGCCCAGCACCTCGTTGGCAATTTCCAGGCGTTCGTCCAGCGAGAAAAACGGGCGTTTGTTCTTGCTGTCGGCTACGCCCACGATCAGGCTGTCGAACAGCCCGGACGCACGGCGCACCAAATCCTCATGGCCACGCGTGAGCGGGTCAAAGGTTCCTGGATAAACGGCTACAACCATTGCGGCTCCCTAGAGATGCACCAATATAGAACGCGCATTATGCCTGAAATTTATGCGCGGTCCCTGCGGCGCCATACGGCGGGGAGGATCGCGACCGAATAAACCGCTGACCGATCGTGATTACGCTGCCGTTTTGCGCAGCTTGAGCAGGTAATAGAACACGATGCCGGCCTTGTCATTACGCACCGCTTCCCACGGCGCAAGCCAGTCGGGCACGGCACTGCCGTCTTCCGGTTCGAACGGCAGCGGCGCGCCGGATTCGGCATACACCAGGCCGTCTTCGGCGAGCAGGCCGGCGGTCAGCGGCAGGCTGCGCTCGAGCAGGTTTTGCTGGTAGGGCGGATCGAGGAACACCAGCTGGAAGCGCTGGCCGCGCAGCGCCATGTTTTGCGCGCCGGCCAGCGCGTCGCCGCGGGCCACCTGGACGTTGTCGGCCTTGAGCTTGATCTTCACGTCGCCGAGCTGGCGCACGACCGGCGTGTGGCTGTCGATCATGGTCACTGAGCGGGCGCCGCGGCTGGCTGCCTCGAAACCGAGGGCGCCGCTGCCGGCGAACAGGTCGAGCACGTCGGCCCCGGCCCAGTTGGCGTCCCACAGGTGGTTAATCCAGTTAAACACCGTTTCGCGCACCCGGTCCGGGGTGGGCCGCAGGCCGAGCGCGTCGAGCACGGGCAGCGTCGAGCGCTTCCAGGCGCCGCCGATGATGCGGACTTGTTTCGGAGGCGGCGGACGGTGCACCGGGACTTTGGCGGGTTTCTTTTGCATGGCGACGAGGGGGGATTGCTGATCCGGCGCACTATATCACGGGGGGTGTGATGCGTTGCCGGGCGGCGAAGGGGGAACCGGCACCCGCCGGGGGCCGTGTCGGCTTGGGCGGATGCCAGGGTAAGGCGGGTTGGCTTACTTGGTTTCGGCAGCCAGGGTGTTGAAGTCGCTGATCCATCCCTGCATGCGTTTCTGCGCATGGGCCTTCTGCTCTGGCGTGGCAATTTTCACCGCGGTCAGGATCATCTGCATCGTGCCGTCGGTGGAGGTATCGAAAAATTGCTTGTTCTCCGCCCCGCGCGCCAGCATATCCTTGATCAAGCCTTGCACCAGCGGCGCTGCGGCTTCCTTGCCCAGGTTTTCCTTGTCGATCTTGCGCAGCACCGTCAGGATCCTTTGCTGGCGCCGGATGCGGTCGTCAAGCCAGATCTGGTTGTTCAGCGGACGCGCATCGGATGCCTTGCGCAGAATGGCTTCCTGATCCCTGCTGAAGTCGCCGAACCACAGGTCGAACTGTTCCATCGATTTCTTGAAACGCTTCTCTTGCAAATCCTCGACGCTGCCACGGATGAACTTCTTGCGGAAGGTCTCGTTGTTCTTCTCGAACTTCTTTTCAATGTGAGCGAGCTGCTCCGGCTTGATCGACAGCGCCAGGTCGGTCAATTCCGGCAAGGCCTTTTGCGCCAGCAATTCGGTGCGCGCGATGATGTCGCGGTAATCGGCATCCAGGTCAGCCTTGCTCAGGTTGCCTGCGAGTTGGCGCTGGGCATTAGTGAGGATGTGGATGTAGTCCTTCAACTGGGTCTGGCGATGCCATTTGAACAGCTCCTTGATATCCTGCTTGACCTCCGGCGCCTGCTCCGAATCGAGGTCGACATAGGCGTCCAGCCACCAGTACAGCAAGGTGTCGCCCTGGTTGTAGGCCAGTTTGATGCCGCTGCAGGCGGTCAGTACGGCCACCATGGCCACGAGGCAAAGAACGCGAAAGCGCTGGGAAAATGGTTCCTGCGTGTTAAACTTTTTCATTTATTAACTCTTTTTGAACGAACGCTTATGAACGTAGTGATACTTGCCGCTGGAATGGGAAAGCGTATGCAATCTGCGCTGCCGAAAGTGCTGCACCCGCTGGCGGGCAAACCCCTCCTGCAGCATGTGATCGATACGGCAAGGGCACTTGCACCGAGCAAATTATGCGTTATTTACGGGCATGGCGGCGCAGCGGTGCCCGAGATGCTCAAACGCCAGGACAGCACGGGCCATGCCGCCATCGATACCGCCCTGCAAGAACCGCAGCTCGGCACCGGTCACGCGGTCAGCCAGGCCGTGCCCCAGCTCGATGAAGATGTCCCGACCCTGATCCTGTACGGCGACGTGCCGCTCACCGCCGTGGCCTCGCTCAAGCGCCTGGTCGACGCCGCCGGCACCGACAAGCTCGGTATCCTGACCGTGGTGCAGGCCAATCCGTTCGGCCTGGGCCGCATCGTGCGCGAAGGCGGCACGATTACCCGCATCGTCGAAGAAAAGGATGCCAGCGAAGCCGAACGCGCCATCTGCGAAATCAACAGCGGCATCATGGTCGCGCCGACCCGTCACCTGAAAAAGTGGCTCGGTTCGCTGTCGAACAACAATGCGCAGGGCGAGTATTACCTGACCGATATCGTGGCCCGGGCGGTGGAGGATGGCGTGCCGGTCGTGTCGGCCAACCCGTCGGCCGAATGGGAAGTCGCCGGCGTCAACAGCAAGGTGCAGCTCGCTGAGCTGGAGCGTCGTCACCAGCTCAATATTGCCAACGCGCTGCTGGAAAAAGGCGTGACCCTGCTCGACCCGGCCCGCATCGATGTGCGTGGCGAACTGATTTGCGGACGCGATGTGACCATCGACGTCGGCTGCGTGTTCGAAGGCCGCGTGGAACTGGGCGACGGCGTGAGCGTGGGCGCGCACAATGTGCTGGTCAACGCGCGCATCGCGGCGGGAACCAATATCAAACCGTTCTGTCATATTGAAGATGCGGTGGTGGGCGCCAAGTCGGTCATCGGGCCGTACGCGCGCCTGCGTCCGGGTACCGAGCTGGCTGAAGATGTCCACATCGGTAACTTTGTCGAGATCAAGAACAGCCAGATCGCGGCGCACAGCAAGGCCAACCACCTGGCGTATGTGGGCGATGCCACGGTCGGTTCGCGCGTCAATATCGGCGCGGGAACGATTACCTGCAATTACGACGGCGCCAACAAGTTCCGCACCGTGATCGAAGATGATGCATTTATCGGCAGCGACAGCCAGCTGATCGCGCCGGTTACCGTCGGCAAGGGTGCGACCCTGGGCGCCGGTACCACGCTGTCCAAAGATGCGCCAGCCGGCAAGCTGACCATCTCGCGCACCAGGCAGGTGACCATCGACAACTGGACACGTCCGGTGAAGGTCAAGAAGTAAGGTGAAGTAGCCCAGGCATCACGCAACGTTGCTGCCTGAGCTTTAAGACCGTCTGCGCCGCGCCGTGTGCCCTCCTGGCGCGGCGCAGACGAGATCGGGGCGGGCGATTATGTCCTTCGTGCGACGTGCGCGCGCAGCATCGCGTGCTCACGCCGCCAGCGCCGACGCGATATTCCCGCGTGCCGCCTTGAACGCCGGCACCAGCGCCGCCATCAAGGCCACCGCCAGCACCGTCACCACCGCCATCATCATGCGGTTCACATCGAGCTCCACCGGCATCGGCAGCGCAAAGGCGCGCTGCGTATCCTCCTGGACAGTCACCCTGTTGATGATCCACGCAATGACTCCGCTCGCCACCAGGCTGACAGCCACGCCCGCCACCGCAATGCCCAGCGCTTCGGTGACCAGCATCAGGAACACCGAATGGCTGCGCATGCCCAGCGCGCGCAAGGTCGCCACTTCCCGGCGCCGTTCCAGCGCATTGATCGACATGGTGGCTGCAATGGTCGCCGCAATGACCGCGAACACCATGCCGGCGATGCTGTCGAACGCCAGGTCGGACGCACTGCGCGCGCGCATGTAGGCCTGCGACAATTCCTGCCAGGTGCGCACCTCGGCGCCCACCCCCGCCTTGCGCAGCGCGGCCATCACCACCGTGCGCTGCTGTTCCAGCTGGTCCGGGTCGGACAGGAACACCACGAAGCGCTCGCTGCGGTCGGTATTGAGCAAGTCCTGCGCCAGTTCCAGCGGCATCAGCAGCGAGCGGATGTTGTCGTCGCGGCCGGGCAGCGCGTACACATCGACCACCTGGGCCATGACGTGCCTGGGCGCCGCGTCGGACACCGCCGCGGTCAGCGTCAGCGGGCTGCCGACACGCAACGCGAGCGCACGGGCCTTGGCCTGGCTGATGGCAATGCCATTGCTCACGCCCGGCTGCAGCTTGCCCGGCGAGCCTTGCAGGCCCGGCACCACCGATTCATCGGGCATGCGCATGCCCTGCCCGCCAAATGTGGCCGAGCGCTCGGCCGTGGCGGCGATCCCGGCCACGCTGATTTCCGGCACCACCAGCGCGATGCCCTTCACGCGCGCCAGCACAGAGCGCGCGCGCTCCGCTTCCTCCGGACCGAACAGGCGTGGCTCGCCGGCGGAAGGGGCGGGAATAACGGTCAGGTGGCCCATCCGTTCGCCGATCACGGCCTGGTACTCGATGCCGGCGCGGGTGCTGGCGATATTGCCCGCAAATAAGTCGAGCACGCACAGGCTGGCCCCGATCAGCACGATCGCCAGCACGCTGCGGGTGCGTCCCAGCATCAGGGTGCGCAGGGCCAGGCGGTACGGGCTCATAGCTTGACCCGGAAAGGCTCGCGGCCGGCATCGGCCAGCACGGCGTGCAGCCGCCCGTCGTGCAGCTGCAGCGTGCGTGTGACGCGGCTGAGCTGGCGCTGGTCGCGGGTCGAGACGATGAAGGCGGTGCCGTATTCGTGCTGCTGCTGGGTGAACAAATCCATCACGAGGCGGATGCAGGCGCTGTCCAGGCGCGAGGTGGGCTCGTCGGCCAGCACCAGGCGCGGCTTGGCCAGCAGTGCCCGCGCAATCGCCACGCGCTGGCTCTGGCTGGCGTCGAGCCGCGGCGGATAGGTGTTGGCGTGGGTCGCCAGGCCAAGCTGGCCCAGGAGCTCGTCCGCGCGGGCATGGGCTGCCTGCAACTCCTTGTGTTCCAGGCGGCCGCGCAACATCAGCGGCAACAGCACGTTTTCGCGCGCGGTCAGCACCGGAATCAGGGTGAACGCCTGGAACACGAAGCCCATCATTTCGTTGCGCAAGTCGGCGCGCGCCTGGTCGGGCAGGCGCGCGATCAGCAGGTTGGCGATCACGACGCTGCCTTCGTTGGCGTATTCGAGCATGCCGATCAGGTTCAGCAGCGTAGTCTTGCCGCTGCCCGCGGGACCGCAAATGGCCACCATTTCCGCCATGCCCACCTGCAGGTTGATGCCATCGAGGGCATGCACGGCGGACAGACCGCCGCCGTAATACTTGTGCACGCCCGTCAGGCGCACCAGGTCGCCATGCGGCTTGGGCGCCGGCCCAGCGTGTTCCAGGATGTCATTCATCGCTCCACCTCCCGCCTCGTCTCGTCCGGCGTCCACCAGGACGCGCAGCAGGTTTGAGTAGAACCTGTTTCCGGCGGGGCGCCGTTGAGATTGCTCAAATGCAATAATCAGACGGCGATACGGGTCTCGAACTTGCTGCGGAACGTGGAGAAATACGCTTTCACGTTACGCACATTGGTGCGCGTGGCAAACAGGCGGTGCGCCAGCGCGTGGTAGGCGGGCATGTCGGCCACCTGGACGATGAGCACGAAATCCGGCCCCGGGGCCACCCGGTAACATTGCAGCACGGCCGCTTCGGCCGCCACATGCTGCTCGAACTCGTCCATGCGCTCGGCGGCCTGCACATCGAGCGTGATCTCGACGATGGCGGTCAGGCGCGCGCCCACCTTTTCCGGCGCCACGATCGCCACCTGGCGCTCGATGACGCCGCCCTCGGTCATGTATTTCACCCGGCGCAGGCAGGTCGGCGGCGAGACGTGGACCAGCTCGGCGAGCTCCGCATTGGTATGCGATGCGTCAAGCTGAAGGATATTCAAAATGCGACGGTCGACGTCGTCAAGATCATTGGCGTTCATGGATATTAGCGATTAGCAAAGAATATGGTCGATAAATGAAATATAAATTCATGCCGTGTGACTGATGAAATAATCACACATTATGAGATCAAATTAGAAAGCATATTTCATGGTAGCTCAACTACGATCTGCGCATTCATTAATTTTCAGATCGAGGTCATCATGTGCGGTATCGTCGGAGCAGTAGCACAACGCAACATCACCCCCATCCTGGTCGAGGGCTTGAAGCGGCTTGAGTACCGCGGCTACGATTCGTGCGGCGTCGCGCTGCACGTCGATGGCAAGCTGCAGCGTTCGCGCAGCACCTCGCGCGTGGCCGACCTCGAAACGCAGATCGCCGGCGCCGGCCTGCAAGGCTTCACCGGTATCGCCCACACCCGCTGGGCCACGCACGGCGCGCCGGCATCGCACAATGCGCACCCGCACTTTTCGCCAACCGAAGAGAATGCCCGCATCGCGCTGGTTCACAACGGCATCATCGAAAACCACGACGAGCTGCGCGCCGAACTGACCGCCCTCGGTTATGTGTTCCAAAGCCAGACCGATACCGAAGTCATCGCCCACCTGGTCGACCACATGTATAGCGGCGACCTGTTCGAGACCGTCCAGCTGGCCGTCAAGCGCCTGACTGGCGCTTACGCCATTGCCGTGTTCAGCCGCGAAGAGCCGCATCGCGTGGTTGCCGCGCGCCAGGGTTCGCCGCTGATCGTCGGCGTCGGCCAGGGCGAGAACTTCGTCGCCTCCGACGCCATGGCGCTGGCCGGCACCACCGACCAGATCATCTACCTGGAAGAAGGCGACGTGGTCGACCTGCAACTGGCCAAGGTCTGGATCGTCGACGTCGACGGCAAACCGGTCGAGCGCGAAGTCAAGACCGTGCACGCCCACACCGGCGCCGCCGAGCTGGGTCCGTACCGCCACTACATGCAGAAAGAAATCTTCGAGCAGCCGCGCGTCATCGGCGACACGCTCGAAGGCGTCACCGGCATCATGCCGGAACTGTTCGGCGACAACGCTTTCAAGGTCTTCAAGCAGATCGACCGCGTGCTGATTTTGGCTTGCGGCACCAGCTACTACTCGGGCCTGACCGCCAAGTACTGGATGGAATCGGTGGCCAAGGTCCCGGTCCAGGTCGAGATCGCCAGCGAATACCGCTACCGCGACAGCGTGCCGCATCCGAACACCCTGGTGGTGACGATTTCGCAAAGCGGCGAAACGGCCGACACCCTGGCCGCGCTCAAGCATGCGCGCAGCCTGGGCATGGTGCACACCCTGACCATCTGCAACGTTGCCACCAGCGCCATGGTGCGTGAATGCGCCCTGTCGTACATCACCCGCGCCGGCGTGGAAGTGGGCGTGGCATCGACCAAGGCCTTCACCACCCAGCTGGCCGCGCTGTTCCTGCTGACCTTGACCCTGGCGCAAGTCAATGGCCGCCTCTCCGACGAAGAAGAAGCGACCTACCTGAAAGAAATGCGTCACCTGCCGGTGGCCATTTCCGCAGTGCTGGCGCTGGAACCGCAGATCATCGCCTGGGCCGACGACTTTGCGCGCAAGGACAATGCGCTGTTCCTGGGCCGCGGCATGCATTATCCGATCGCTCTGGAAGGTGCCTTGAAGCTCAAGGAAATTTCGTACATCCACGCCGAAGCGTATCCTGCGGGCGAACTCAAGCATGGTCCGCTGGCGCTGGTGACCGATGAAATGCCGGTCGTAACGATCGCACCGAACGATGCGCTGCTGGAAAAACTGAAATCGAACATGCAGGAAGTGCGGGCCCGCGGCGGCCAGCTGTATGTGTTCGCCGACGTCGATTCGCGCATCACTTCGGGCGATGGACTGCATGTGATCCGCCTGCCGGAACACTACGGCCTGCTGTCCCCGATCCTGCACGTTGTGGCGCTGCAATTGCTGGCGTATCACACCGCGCTGGCCAAGGGTACGGATGTGGACAAGCCGCGTAATCTGGCCAAGTCGGTGACGGTGGAGTAAGACTGCTGGCTGGTGCCGGGGGTAGGCAAACAATAAAGTCAGACACAAAACAATAAGGTTTGACACAGGTACCTCCCGGCTACTTGCCGTTTGCAGAAGCTCATGTGTGCCTGGATCTGGCCACATGGGCTTTTTTATTTCACCCTGACTTCAGCACCGAAATTCGCTGGCCTACCCCACTGACTGGGAACAATAAAGTCAGTCGAATAACAATAAGGTTGATTGGGCGCCGCTCAAACTATCTCATCTTCACCTGGAAGTGACATCGAGGCTCATGTAGAGTGAGCACGGGCGACCGGCTGGCTTCGGCTGCGGATTCAATCGACTGCACCCGGCCCGCAGCCGCCACTCAATACCAGAAAATCATAAATGAAATCTAAGCAGTACGCGGTAGTCAGGCTGAAGGGTTTCAACGTGCAGATGCCTGAACTTGCTGATGAATGTCATCTTCGACAGCCACGAGTGGGTGACGTGGCAACCATCGTGGAGATCTATTTAGAACCTGCTGGTTACGAACTGGAGTGCAGTGACGGTGGCGGAATTACGCAGTGGTTAATGGCTTTTGGACTTGGCGATGTCGAGTTGGAACTGGTCCAGTGACTAGGCCGACAACGGCCGAGAGCAGTGTTTCGATAAACGTGTCGTTTAGGAATTTATGTGGCAAGTAATTTTATTTAATTGTAACGACGCAGATGAGTTGGATGGCCTTCTTCGTGGCTTGTCTTCCATTGCGGCCTTTCGTGACGGTTCAGCGTTTTATTTCTACTCTCACCTTCCGGGGCAACCAGAGTTTGATGTCGACTGTGAGCTCATCACAGGCGGCCTCATCACTACCAGAAAAGGCGCATATCACTTGTTCTTTGGACATCTCATTGACGCGCTCACTTCAAAGTTCGGAAAACTGGAGTTGTTTAAAGACGGTGAACTACCAGTGTTCCAACATTGAACCCTAGAGTGCGCTTTCGGGCGAAAGCGGTCCCAGCCTATCCCACCGACCTCGTTCATGAGCTTTCTGGTGTCTGCCTGTTGGTTGGACAGCGCCAATCACTTGATGAGTCCGGCAGAATCAACGACTTATCGCGTGCGATTCCGACTAACTTTATTGTTTTCAGTCAGCTTGATGTTCCTTGGCAATAGAGTCCGGGACAACACATTCGAGTTCGGGACAGATGTCATTTTGCGGAGCAACCCATCCACGAACCACACGCGGCGCCACGGCATGCGAAATGCATGGCGCCGCCGACCTAGACTGCCCCGCTCAGTTCATCACGGATACGAGCCGCGCACCTCGCGCGCCTGCAGCACGCGCGTGCACGCCACGACGAACGCGGCCGTTCTGAGCGACACGTTCTTGTCCTGAGCCACCTGCCCGATGGCCGCGAACGTATCGCGCATGATGCCCGTCAGGCGGGCTTTGATGTCGTCCTCGCTCGAGAAAAAGCTCGAGAAGTCCTGCACCCATTCAAAGTAGCTGACCGTGACACCGCCCGCGTTGGCGATCATGTCCAGCACCACCAGCACGCCGTTCTCGCGCAGGATGTCGTCGGCCTCCGGCGTCGTCGGTCCGTTGGCGCCCTCAAGGATGATGTGCGCGCGAATCTGGCCGGCGTTATCCTTGATGATCTGCTGCTCCGGCGCGGCCGGAATCAGGATGTCGCAATCGACGCTCCAGAAGCGCTCCGGCGCAATGCGGTCCTCGGCGCCGGCAAAGCCCACCACGCTGCCTGTCTGCGCCACGTGCACCAGGCAGTTGACCGACTTGCGCATGTCGTGGTGGCCCGTCGCCAGGTAAACCATGCCTTGCGGCGCGCCCCACATTAGCGCAGCACCGCCAGGACAGCGCCCAGCCACTCCATGTGTGCCGGGCTGCCCAGGCGTACTGGCGTCTCCACTTCCAGGATGGTGGCGCTCCGGGTGGGATCAGGCAGTGCGATGAATGGCGACGCGGGCGCGCCGGTAGTGGCAAGGCGTTTGCGCCAGTAGTGAACGCTCGCTTCCGTGACGCCGTTGAAGGAGCACCAAGCGCGAATCGTTTGCCCGGATTCGGCCTGTGCCTGCAGGCGCGCTGGCCAGCGTTCGTGCTTCGTTGGCTCGTGCATGTCCGTGACTCCTGAGTCGATGGAACCCCGATTCCGGATGCCGAAAATGAGCAATGGAAGGTGGGTAAACAGACCGCTTACTTCCTGGCTCGGAAAGTTATGTACGTTATGCGCCTGCACATGGCGAAAGACGCATAGATACAAATGGTCAAACTGGTTAGTCTACATTCGCCGAAGCAATTTTCGTCACCACGGCTTCTGCATGCATCAGATATGGCGCATTCCAGTCGGCTTAGAGCACGCACTTCGCCACGCTACTTGGCACAAGCGGAGCAAGGGCTTGGAATCGACATGTCTATGCGTGTTGCATAGACCTATAAGCCCGGCATGCCGTTCACCAGATACCGATGGACATAGCCGGACAAACCCAGGAATCAACTAACCAAATGTTGGGGAGACACGCGTGAAAGAGAAATCGATTTGTGCAGCGATACGACTTCTATGTATGACAGGTCTGATCGGCGGCAGTACTGCATTTTCCCTGAGCGCCAACGCTCAGGAGGCAGGAATACAGCGAGTGGAAATCACTGGCTCGGCGATCAAACGCATCGCCAAGGAAGGGGCGCTGCCAGTTCAATTTCTGAGCGCGGCAGATATTCAAAAAACTGGCGCTAAAAGCGTTGAAGAACTCGTTCAGTCGCTCTCATCGATGCAGGGCTTTACCACTGCATCGGAGTCCGTGAACGGCGGAGGCGGCGGTGTTCAAAACGCCTCGATCCACAGTATCGGAGCCGCTTATACGCTGGTATTGCTCAATGGCCGCCGGATCGCGTCCTACGGATCGGGCAGCGCCGTCAACCTTGCCAGCATTCCGATGAGCGCGGTCGAGCGCGTGGAAATCCTGACTGACGGTGCTTCAACCTTATACGGGTCCGATGCCATTGCAGGCGTCATCAATTTCATTCTCAAGAAAAACCAGCAGGACTTCCGATTTGATGCTGGCGCGAATCGGCCAGGAAAAAAAGGTGGAGGAAACTCCAATTTCTCGATATCCAAAGGGTTCGGGGACCTCGACAAGGATGGGTACAACTTCCTGGTCACGTACGCTCATGACGCTCAACGTGAACTCAATGCGAAGGACCGCGATTTCGCAAAAACCGGGCTGAGGCGCTTTACCGAAAACGGAAAAACCTATTCCACTTACCTTCTGGCGGCCAATACCGCACCGGCGTCGGCCACGTTGAGCCTCAAGGACAACACGGTGAAGATACTCTCGCCGAGTTACTTTAAAACCGGCGCCTGCGCTCCCAACACCGCATTTGTTGGTACGGCAGAGGACAAGTCGTGCTGGTTCGACTATGCGGGGACTGTTCAGCTGGTTCCGAAGTCCGAGCGGGACAGTCTCTTCTCGTCTTTCAACATGAAGCTCAATCCTGACCTGAATGTTTTTGGTGAGCTTGTGCTCTCAAAATATAAGCAGACGGCGCGCTATGCGCCCGCTGCTCAACGCCTGAGTCTGCCGTTGACCGGGGCTCTCTACACCAATGAAGTGTTGCCGTATCTTGGTAGCATTGGTGTGTCGCCAGGCGACGTGGGATCCGCTTCGATGAATATCCGGTTCACGGACGCCGGAGGCAGGACCAGGGACTATATTACAGAGGCAAAGCATCTCGCCTTTGGCGCTTCAGGCATGAAGAACGGCTTCGATTACTCGGCATCGTTTACGCACTCCGAGAATAGTCAGGAATCAAATTTTGTGGGCGGCTTCCTGAGCAAGAATGCCTATAACGGCATTGTCGCTTCCGGTCAGTTCAATCCCTTCGGTCCATCGGGTAGTTCGTCTGCTGTTCTGGCGCCGGCAATTCTGCATACCAACGAAAACAAGATCGAAGTAAAACTGGACAGGATTAGCGGGACGCTCAGCCACGCATTGTTCGACGCACCTGGTGGTACTTCTCAGTTGGCGCTCAGCGGTGACTATGCGCAGCAACGTTATAATTTCATGCCGAGTCCAATCTCGCAGGGGGCGAACGCGCAACAGCCCAATTTTACCGACACCCCTTTGGGTGACTCGGCGGATCACCTGCCTGTCGCGGCCAAGCGCAGCAACTGGGGCGCTTCAGCCGAGTGGATGACGCCACTGCATAAGACCTTGGAAGTGACGGCCGCGGCCCGCTACGATGCGTATTCGGCAGTGAAAAATAGCATGGTCTTCGATCCCTCGGACGGGAAGCTTCTATCTCCAGCGGACCAGGGCAATGCCAACAAGAAGGCGACCTACAAGCTCGCTTTCCGCTTCACTCCCGTCGAGAATTTGCTGTTCAGGGGATCGTACGGGACGGGCTTCAAGGTGGCGAGCATGGATTCGATCGCTTCGCCGACCGTTCAGGCCGGCAATACTTCCGGGGCTTATGCTTGCCCTGTCAAAGCCCCGGATCCTCGCGCGGCGTACTGTACGGGAACGACGCAGCAGTACTTGCTCAATGGTGGAAATAACCTCTCCGGGCCAAGTGGGTTGCGGCCTGAGACGTCTGAGCAATTCGCAGTTGGTGTTCGATTCGATCCGGTCAAGAGCTTGTCGCTGGGTCTGGATTTGTGGTCGGTGAACATGAAGGACCAGCTGACTACCCTTCCGGAACAGTTTCCCTTCGCAGATCCCGTCAAATTCAACAATAATTTCTCCGTCGTCTATGACCAGGGTATCGGCGCCAACAAGCTGGTCACACTTCTTCCGACATTTAACCTTGCGGCAGCGCGATACCGCGGGATTGACTGGGACAACTCGTATTCGATGAAAACCGGCGTGGGCAAGTTCGACTTCAAGTGGAACGGCACCTACATGTTGAAATCCGAGGTCGACGTGCCTGGATCTCCCACGGAAAGCAGCGTTGGCCGGTTTGATGCGTACAACAACGTCACCGCTCGCATTGTGTCGCGGCTGTCGGCCAGCTGGGCTAGTCTTGATACCTACACCCACACCTTGGCGATCAATTTCCGCTCCGGTTATCACGACCAGGTGTTGACGGCGGACGACAACGCGTTAAAGCTGGTCAACGATGACGGCACCTTGCCGGTCGGGTTCACCGGTCTCAAACGAGACGTCAAAGCGTTTACGACCGTTGACTGGCAAACGCGAATTCAGATGAAACAATACGCCAACCTGGGCATTTCCCTGGGCATTCGTAATGTGTTTGATGCAGAACCGCCTCTCAGTATTCGTACTGCGGGCGGCGGAAATCAAGCGGGATTCGACGCGCGCTATGCGAGTCCGTTGGGGCGTCAGTTCTACGTCACTGGCGGCGTCAGCTTCTAAAACAAAGGGAAGTGCTGCTGGAGCACTTCCCGCGTCAGTGAGGTGTTGGATCGTCACGGTTTTGGCAAGCTGAGCTTGCCAGTTCCCCTTATTTCCACCATCCAGACCGCCACCGCCGCAGGCTGTCCCCTCAGGCCATCAAGGATACAAGCCGCGCACCTCGCGCGCCTGCAGCACGCGCGTGCACGCCACGACGAACGCGGCCGTCCTCAGCGACACGTCCTTGTCCTGCGCCACCTGCCAGATGGCCGCGAACGCATCGCGCATGATGCGCGTCAGGCGGGCGTTGATGTCTTCCTCGCTCCAGAAAAAGCTCGAGAAGTCCTGCACCCATTCAAAGTAGCTGACCGTGACACCGCCCGCGTTGGCGATCACGTCCGGCACCACCAGCACGCCGTTCTCGCGCAGGATGTCGTCGGCCTCCGGCGTCGTCGGCCCGTTGGCGCCCTCAAGGATGATGCGCGCGCGAATCTGGGCGGCGTTCTCCCTGGTGATCTGCTGCTCCAGCGCGGCCGGAATCAGGATGTCGCAATCGACGTTCCAGAAGCGCTCCGGCGCAATGCTGTCCTCGGCGCCGGCAAAGCCCACCACGCTGCCCGTCTGCGCCACGTGCGCCAGCAAGGCTTCCACGTCCAGGCCGCCGTCATGCACGATCGTGCCGCCGTGGTCCTGCACCGCCACCACCAGCGCGCCGGCCTCCGAAAACAGGCGGGCGGCGATCCCGCCCACATTGCCGAAGCCCTGTACCGCGACCCTGGCGCCCTCGATCTGCATGCCGCACTTGAGGGCAGCCTCGCAGCCGGCGACGTACACGCCGCGCCCGGTGGCGTCGCGCCGTCCCAGGCTGCCGCCCAGCGAAATCGGCTTGCCCGTCACGACGCCGGTCGCCGTGCTGCCCTGGTTCATCGAGTAGGTATCCATCATCCACGCCATGGTCTGCTCGTTGGTGTTCACGTCCGGCGCCGGAATGTCCTTGTTCGGTCCGATGATGATGCCGATCTCGCTGGTATAGCGGCGCGTCATGCGCTGCAGTTCGCCCTGCGACAGCGTCCTCGGGTCGACCCGGATTCCGCCCTTGGCGCCGCCGTACGGCACATTGACGGCGGCGTTCTTGACCGTCATCCATGCCGACAGCGCCATCACTTCCGACAGCGTCACGTCCTGGTGGAAGCGCACGCCGCCCTTGCCGGGGCCGCGCGACATGTTGTGCTGTACGCGGTAGCCCTCGAAGTGGGCGATGCTGCCGTCGTCGCGCTCGATCGGTACGTCGACGATCAGGATGCGCTTGGGCCGCTTGAGCGTCTCGACCCAGCGCGCCAGTGCGCCAAGGTGCGGTGTCACGCGGTCGATCTGTTCGAGATAAACGCTCCAGGGGTTGTTTTCCTTGGGGACGAGGTAGGATGGAATGTCGTGCTGGCGTGTCATGCGGCGGCTCCGTTGTTGTAGTTTGAAGGTGGTGTCTTTTAGTGGATGATCTTGGCCAGGAAGTCGGCCGCGCGGTCCGAGCGCCGGGTGCCGAAGAACTCGTCCTTGGTGCAGTCCTCGATGATCTTTCCCTGGTCCATGAAGACGATGCGGTTGGCCACCCGTTTGGCGAAACCCATTTCGTGGGTGACGACCATCATCGTCATCCCCTCCTGCGCCAGGCCGACCATCACGTCGAGCACTTCGTTGATCATTTCGGGGTCGAGCGCGGAGGTGGGCTCGTCGAACAGCATCGCGATCGGATCCATCGCCAAGGCCCTGGCAATGGCCACGCGCTGCTGCTGGCCGCCCGACAGCTGACCCGGAAACTTATCCTGCTGCGCCAGCAGGCCGACCCGATCCAGGTACTTCAGGCCCTTGGCGTTGGCCTCGTCGGCGCTGCGCCCCAGCACCTTGATCTGCCCGATGGTCAGGTTTTCCCGGATCGACAAATGCGGGAACAGCTCGAAATTCTGGAACACCATGCCGATCCGCGCGCGCAGCTTGGACAAGTTGGTTTTCGGGTCGCCCACCTCCACGCCGTCCACCCTGATGCCCCCCTTCTGGAACGGCTCAAGGCCGTTGACGGTCTTGATCAGGGTCGACTTGCCCGAACCCGACGGGCCGCAGATGACCACCACATCGCCTTTGCCGACCCGCGTGGTGCACTCGGTGAGCACCTGGAACTTGCCGTACCATTTGCTGATATTGTTAAGTTCAATCATTCTTCTTCTCCAATTGAAAAGCGCTAGCGGATGATCGCCACGCGCTGCTGCAGGCGGCGCACCAGGGACGACAGCCCCAGGCCCAGGACCAGATACACCAGCGCCACGAAGCTGTACATCTCGACCAGGCGGCCGTCGCGCTGGGCGACCTTGCTGGCGGCGCCGACAAAATCGGGAATCGACAGCACGTACACCAGCGACACGTCCTGGAACAGGACGATCGTCTGCGTCAGCAGCAGGGGAATCATGTTGCGAAACGCCTGCGGCAGCACCACGTGGCTCATCGTCTGCCAGTACGTCATGCCCAGCGCCCGCCCCGCCCATACCTGGCCGCGCGGGATCGAGCCGATCCCGCTGCGCATGATCTCGCAGTAGTAGGCCGCCTCGAACATGATGAAAGTGATCAGCGCGGACGTGAAAGCGCCCACCTGTACCGGCTCGTTGGCGCCGATGATCCAGGCGGCGATATACGGCACCAGGAAGTAGAACCAGAAGATCACCAGCACCAGGGGGATCGAGCGCACCAGGTTGACGTAGCCGGACGCCAGCAGCGACACCGCGCGGATGCTGGACAGGCGCATCAGCGCCAGCAGCGTACCGAGGACGATCCCGCCGGTCATGGCCAGCACCGTCAGCTTGAGCGTGAAGACCATCCCGGTCTGGAACAGATAGACCCACGAGCGGGCGATCACGTCGAAATCGAAGTCGAGCGCCATCTCAGTGTCCCCCCGCCGCGCCGCCGGCGACGATAAAGCCGGGAATCGCCACTTTTTTCTCGATCCGGTGCATGATGAACACGACCACGGCGTTGACCAGCACGTAGACCAGCGTCGCGGCGCTGAAGGCCTCGAATACCTGGAACGAAAACTCCTGGATCGCGCGGGCGCTGGCAGTCAGTTCCATCAGGCCGATGGTTAACGCCACCGAACTGTTCTTGATGATGTTGAGGAACTCGCTGGTCAGCGGCGGCAGGATCACGCGCGATGCCATCGGCAGCAGCACGTAGCGGTAGGTCTGCGCCAGCGTCAGGCCGAGCGCGGTGCCGGCCATTTTTTGCCCGCTCGGCAAAGCGGCGATGCCGGCCGAGACCTGTACCGCCACCCGCGCCGAGGTAAACGTGCCCAGGCACAGCACCGCCGTGACGAACGGCGCGTTGGGCAGGGCCTTGATCCAGTCGCCGACGGCTTGCGGCAGCACGTCGGGAGCGACGAAATACCACAGGAACATCTGCACCAGCAGCGGCACGTTGCGAAAAAGTTCGATATAGCCGTTGGCCAGGCGTACCAGCCATGTGTTCGGTGTGGTGCGCACGGTGCCGACCACAAGGCCGAGCGCCAGCGCCATGATCCAGGCCGTCAGCGCGGTGGCCAAGGTCCACATCAAGCCCGAGAATAAGGTGTCGAGATACGTGCCGGCACCATCGGGCGCAATCTCCCAGAAGATGCGCCAGTTCCAGTGATAGTTCATAGTATTTAGTTTGTTCCAGGCTGGGCTACAGAAAAATTAACGCTTTTTGGAGGCCGCTTTTTGCGCGTCCGGCACCACCGCATACGCGGCCGGGTCGGGCGAATCGGTCGGCCTGGCGAGCACGTTGATCAGCTCCGGCGGCATCGGGAAGCGCAGGTTGATGCCCTTTGGCGGAATCGGCGACAGGAACCACTTCTGGTACAGGCGATACACGTCGTCGCCCGACTTGTAATAGGCGATGAGGGCGTCGTCGACCGCCTTCTTGAAGGCCGGGTCGTCCTTGCGCAGCATGATCGCGTACGGCTCGACCGACAGCGCGTCGGCCGTGATCTGGTAGTCGTCCGGCCGCTTGGCGTTGGCGCGTTGCGACGCCAGCAGGATGTCGTCGTTTGCCTCGGCCGCGGCGCGCCCGGTTTCGACCATCAGGAACGATTCGGGATGGTCCTTGCCGACGACGATGTTCATGCCCAGGTTTTGCTCGCGGTTGAGGATCGTCATCTGCTTCAGGGTCGAGGTGCCGGCAGTGGCCACCAGCGTCTTGCCCTTCATGTCGGCCAGCGTATGGATGTTCGACGTTTTTTTGGCCAGCAGGCGGTTGGCGACCACGAACATGGTCGGGGCGAAGGCGACCTGCTGCTGGCGCTCCAGGTTGTTGGTGGTCGAGCCGCATTCGAGGTCGATCGTGCCGTTGGCCATCAGTGGGATGCGGTTGGCCGAGGTCACCGGATTCATCGCCACCTTCAAGGAGGCCAGGCCCGGCTGCTTTTGCAGGGCGGCGACCACCTTCATGCACAGGTCGATCGAATAGCCCTGGTACTGCTGCTTGTCGTCCAGGTAGGAAAAGGGAATGGAACCGTCGCGCACGCCCAGCGTGATGACGCCGCTTTTCTTGATCTTGGCCAGCGTGCCGGTCAGTTCCTGCGCCTGCGCTGCGGCGCCGAACAGGCTTGCACTGAGCAGTACAACGAGATATTTTGCATAATTCATGTCGGATAACTCCAAAGGGGTGAAGAAAGCACGAAGCGATAATCCGGCCGCCCGGCGGCCGGGGGGGAACTCAACAGGATCAGAAGGTGTGGCGGATGCCCAGGTTGGCCCCGGTGTTGCCGGTGCCGTCCGTGGTGGCGTTGCCGACCTTGAAGCTGGCGCCATTACGGTTGCCGATACGCGCATAGGCCGCGTACACGTCGGTGCGTTTGGACAGTGCATAGGTGTAGCCGAGCCCCCATTGGGAAGCGTCGCGGTTGGCGTGGGTCGTGTCGTCATGCCGGACATACGAGGCGTACGCCTTGTGCGCGCCGAAAGGCACGCTCACGCCGACGATCGCGTCTTCGCTGCGCGCCCCGCCCAGGCCCTTGTTGCGCGCGTAGCCCAGGTGCCCCTCGGCCACGCCCCAGTTGTATTTGGCGCCGAGCAGCGTATTGGCGCTGCTGTCGGTGGCCAGCGCATTTTGCTGCTGATGCCAGCCCAGCGAGACGGCCAGGCTCTTGGCCGTATACGACAGCACCGTGCTGTAGGCGCGCTTGGCGGCCGAATTGTCCGGCACTTCACCGACGCCCACGGCCAGCTCCGCCGAAAAGCCATGCAGTGTCGGCGACGCGTAGCCGACCATGTTGTCGAGGCGGGCGTTCGAGACCGTGATGTTGCCCGCCTGGCCGGCCAAACCGTCGCAGAACGGATCGACGACATCGCGCATGGCGCGGTAGTACGGCGAATACTGGCGCCCGAAGCTGACCGCACCGAGCTTGCTGGACACGCCCAGGTAGGCCTGGCGTCCGAACAGCAGGCCGCCCTGGGCCGCGCTGCCGGTATCGATCTTCATGCCGTTTTCCAGGACGAAGTAGGCGTTGACGCCGCCGCCGAGGTCTTCATTGCCTTTGAAGCCCAGCCGCGAACCGGAGCCGACACCGCTGTTGATCGTGTTGACACTGCCCTCCGCGCCACCCGTTTCGCGCACAAATCCGACGTCGGCCACGCCATACACGGTAACTGCCGACTGCGCCATGGCGGCCGCCGGAACCAGGCTCGATGCCATGATGGCGATAATGATCTTATTCATTTGTTTCCTCTGTTATTTAACGTTTTTTATATTTGATCGGCAATACCGCTCCATTCCAAGCCGTGCATGGAACAGGTGAATTGCCGCGATGGGGAGTAATCTAAATGGCGCCGCCGGGATAATCCGAAGCGTGTCGCAGGATATGCTTGGCCTTGTGGACCTGTTGCATGATGCCGAGTGCATGGCCGCGGAATACGTGGCCTGCCGGCGTAAGCGAGGGAGGGTTGCAGCTGCGGTCCACAAGCGTGGCGCCGAGCCAGGTTTCAAGCGAGCGAATGCGCCGGCTGAATGCCGGCTGGCTGGAGTGCCGCTCGCTGGCGGAACGCGAAAAGCTTCGCGTATCGGCCAGGCAAAGAAAGTCTTCGACCCATTTCATGTCCATTGCTGTCTCCCGCTTATATTTATTTTTTTATGGGCCGGCGCGATTGACCGTCACCCATTGCACTGCCGATTATTCGGCATGTGTTTCCATCCCTACCTCCTATGCATAGCAGTTTGCATGCCAGCAATGTAAATATTCCCAGAAGCGCCGCACCGCCTTGATTGGAATGGATATTTTCAATCGTCCGGAAACGCCGATAAGCGGCGCGCGTGCGGTATTCCACACAAACCCGTTTCCCGGCGTGTGGATTTAGAAACCCGCCCTGTTGGCTATTGCCGAAATTGATATCCGGAAGAATGTTCTGGGGTAAGATAGAACGCAGTCGCCTCCCCTTGCCGGACCGCGCCAACACTAACCACACGCGCCGAGGTGAGCATTGCAGGCGTTCCGACAATTTGCCGTTTCCCGCTCCGTGGGCACAGTCGCGGCATGGGCCGCGATCATCGGCCTGAGCGCCGCCGTCGCCTTCGTGTATGCATGGAGCGAACGGCGCGGCTATGCGCAGCTTGGCGAGGTCCAGGCGCAGCAGCTCGACCTGTACGCGGCGGCCCTCGAAAGCGAACTGGGCCGGCATGAATACCTGCCCGGCATCGTCGCCCTCGATCATGATGTCCATGCCCTGCTGAGGAACCCGGCCGGCGCCGGCCTGCGCGAGCGCGCCAACAAGCGCCTGACCAGCCTGAACGCGCGCGCCGGCTCGCTCGCCATCTTCGTGCTCGACACGGCGGGCATGGTGCGGGCGGCCAGCAACTGGTACCAGCCGGAGACCAGCGTCGGCATGGATCTGGCAGCCCTGCCGTATTTTTCCGGCGCCATGCAGGGCGGGCCTGCGCGCTATTTTTCGCGCGCGGCGGCGCGCAACTCGCCCGAGTATTATTTCGCCCAGCAAGTGCTGCAAGGCGGCCAGGTGCTCGGCGTGGTGGTGGTCAAGATCAGCCTCGACCCGATCGAGTCGACTTGGGTCGCGGCGGCCGCGCAGTCGCACAACGATTTTTTCATGGTGCTCGACGCCGACGGCACGATCGTTCTCTCGTCCGCGCCCCAGTGGCGCAACCGCAAGGCCGACCTCCAGGCCATCGACCAGGGCAAGCCGGTCGTCGCGTGGCGCGCGCTCAATCCGGCCGCGCCATCGACCCGCTACGCGAGCCAGAGCCGGCCGATGGCGCGCCAGGGCTGGCGCCTGCTCACGCTCACCAATGCCGCGCCGGTCAAGCTGCAGGCCGGGCAAAACGCCGTGGCCGCCGGCCTGTTGGCCGGGTTCCTCGGTTTGCTCGCGATGTTCGTGGCGATGCGCCGGCGCGCGATAGCGAGCCGCCTGCAGGCGCGCGAAGCGCTGCAGCGCGCGCACGATGAATTGGAACTGCGCGTTGCCGACCGCACCGCCGCATTGCATGCGATGAACCGCGAACTGCTGCACCAGATCGGCGAACGCGAACACGCCGAACAGGTGCTGCGCGCTTCCCAGGACGACCTGCTGCACGCCAGCAAACTCGCTCTGCTCGGCCAGATGTCGGCCGGTATCACGCACGAAATCAGCCAGCCGCTCACCGCGCTGCGCTCGCTTTCCTTCAATGCCCAGCTGCTGCTCAAGCGCGGCGACCTGGCGCGCGTGGAAAAGAACCTGCGCTCGGTCAGCGACCTGACTGAACGCATGGGCCGCCTGACCGAGCAGCTCAAATCCTTCTCGCGCAAGACGCCCCTGGCCATGGCCCCACTGACCCTGTCCAAGGCGGTCGACAATACCTTGCAGCTGCTGGAGAACCGGATCCGCACCGAACACGCCTGCGTGCAGCTGGACCTGGCGCCGTCGGTGCGCGCCATGTGCGACGCCAACCGGCTCGAACAAGTGCTGATCAACCTGTGCGCCAACGCGCTCGACGCCATGCTGGACGCGCCGGTCAAGAACCTGGCCATCCGCCTGTGGAGCGCGGGCGGACGCGCGCACATCCGGGTCAGCGACAGCGGCGCCGGCATTCCGCAAGCCGTGATGGCGCGCCTGTTCGAGCCGTTTTTCAGCACCAAGCTGCCGGGCCAGGGACTGGGACTCGGCCTTGCCATTTCGGCCGACATCGTGCGCGACTTCGGCGGCACCTTGCGCGCGTCGAATCTTCCGGGCGGTGCCGCCTTCGAACTGGACCTGCCACTAGTAGAGGAAACAAGTCATGTATGAAGGTTTCACCATCGTGTTCGTCGAAGACGACCTGGCCGTGCGCAGCAGCGTCACCGAAACGCTGGAGCTGGCCGGGTTCCACGTGGCGCCGTTCGAGTCGGCCGAGGACGCGCTAGGGCAACTGCGCAGCGGCTTTGCCGGCATCGTCATCAGCGACGTGCGCCTGCCCGGCATGGACGGATTCGAACTGCTGCGCCGCGTGTGCGCGTTCGACGCCACCATCCCGGTCATCATGGTGACCGGCCATGGCGACGTCTCGATGGCGGTCGAGGCAATGCGCTGCGGCGCCTACGATTTCATCGAGAAACCGTTCGCGATGGAGCGCCTGGTCGAGGTGGCGTCGCGCGCCATGGAAAAACGCGCGCTGCGCCTTGAAGTGGACACGCTGCAGCGCCAGCTGCAGGACCGGCGCGGGATCGAGGCGACCTTGCTCGGCAACTCGCCGGCGATACGCGAACTGCGGCGCCAGATACTGAACCTGGCCGATACGCCGGCCGACGTGCTGGTGTTCGGCGAAACCGGCACCGGCAAGGAAGTGGTGGCGCGTTGCCTGCACGAGCACAGCAAACGCAGCAAGGCTAACTTCGTCGCGATCAATTGCGGCGGCCTGCCCGAAAGCCTGTTCGAGAGCGAGATCTTCGGGCATGAAGCGGGCGCGTTCACCAGCGCCAGCAAGCGCCGCGTGGGCAAGATCGAGCATGCCGACGGCGGCACCTTGCTGCTCGATGAAATTGAAAGCATGCCGATGGCGCTCCAGGTCAAGCTGCTGCGCGCGCTCCAGGAGCGCAAGATCGAGCGGCTCGGCTCGAACCAGGGCGTGCCGGTCGACTTCAGGATCGTCGCCGCCACCAAGAGCGACCTGAAGGAACTGAGCGAGCAGCAGAAGTTTCGCAGCGACCTGTATTACCGGCTCAACGTCGCCGTGCTCGAACTGCCGCCGCTGCGCGAACGGCGCGAGGATATTCCGATCCTGTTCGAACATTTTTCGCTGCAGGCGGCGCTGCGCTACGGGCGCGCTGCACCGGCCCTGGCCGGACAGGACATGCTCAAGCTGATGGCCGGCGACTGGCCGGGCAACGTGCGCGAACTGCGCAACGCGGCCGACCGTTTCGTGCTGGGACTGCCGGGGATGCACCTGGGCGCCGCCGATGCGGCTGCGGCCCCGATGACGCTGGCGCAGCAGATGGACATGGTCGAAAAGACCCTGGTGGAACAGGCGCTCAAGCAGCACAGCGGACGTCCGCAAGCGATCTGCGATGCGCTCGGCATCGGCAAGAAGACCTTGTACGACAAGCTGCACCGGCACGGCATCGTCATCGACGACTTCCGGCCGGCGCCGGGCGGCGCGCTCTAGCCGCCTGGGTAGGGGGCCTGCCATGCAGGGCAGGCTCCCAGGCAGAACTTAGTAGGTATAGAACATCCGCTGAATTTCCTTGGTGCTGCTGGTCTTGGTCAGCGCCAGCATCAGCAGGATGCGCGCCTTCTGCGGATTGAGCGTATCGGCCGCGACGAAGTCCAGCTCGTCGTCATTGGCTTCGCCGTTGCGCGCCAAAATGCCCTGGCCCACGCGGCTGGCGCGCACGATGACCGCACCCTTGGCGCGTGCGGCAACCAGCGCCGGCTTGACCTTGGCGGCCAGGCTGCCATCGCCCACGCCGGCGTGGATGATGCCCTTCGCGCCGGCCGCCATGAAGGCGTCGAGCGCCAGCGGATTCATGTTCGCGTAGCCGTACACAATGTCGACCTGCGGCAGCGATTGCAAGGTGCCGATATCGAACTCGCTCTCGGTCGTGTGCTTGCGCAGCGACTGGCGATAGAAAAATGGCTTGCTGCCCTGGATGTAGCCGAGCAAACCCAGTTCGCTGGTGCGGAAGCTGTCCAGGGTCGAGGTATTGACCTTGGTGACATCGCGCCCCGACTGGATCTGGTCGTTCATCGCCACCAGTACGCCCTTGCCGACCGCTTCCGGGCTCGCTGCCAGCATCACCGAGTTATACAGGTTGATCGGACCGTCGGCCGAGATCGCGGTCGATGGCCGCATCGCGCCGACCAGCACCACCGGCTTGCGGCTCTTGACCACCAGGTTCAGGAAGTAAGCCGTTTCTTCCAGCGTGTCGGTGCCATGGGTGATGACGACGCCATCGACGTTGTTCTGCGCCAGCAGCACGTTGACGCGCTTGGCCAGCGTGAGCCAGTGCTCGTTGGTCATGTTCTCGCTGGCGATCTGGAATACCTGCTCGCCTGTGACATTGGCCACTTTGGCCAGTTCCGGCACCGCCTTGATCAGGTTTTGCACGCCCACCGTGGCGGCGGTGTAGCCGACCGTGGTGGTGCTGGTCGCGCCGGAGCCGGCGATGGTGCCGCCGGTGGCCAGGATGGTCACGTTGGCCAGCTTGGGCGCGGCTTGTTGCGCCTGCGTGGCCGAGGCCATGCAGAACAGGAGGCCGAACAGCGCGATCATCGATTGCGCGGGATTTTTGTGAAGCATGCGATCTCCTAAAGGGACGAGGGTTTTTTGTAGGCGGCGCCATTTTCATGACGCGTTTTCACTGCTGCGGGACGGCGAAAAGTCTTTTCTAGGATTAGCCCTATGATAACGGGCGAAGGAAGCCTGCCTTGCAAGGCAGGCTCGTTGCGCAGGGGCGCGGTAGACCGCGCCAATTCCCTGCTTCACCGGTAGGCGGCCGGGTCGCCCGAATCGGTGGGCGCGGCAATCGCCTTTTTCAGAGCCGGGCTCATCGGTAGCTGCAGTGGCGCGAACCATTTGCGGTAGATCTGCTGCACTTCGCCGGACTTGAACAGCGCGACGATGGCTTCGTCCACCAGTTTCTTGAATTCGGGGTCGTTCTTGCGCACGACGATCCCGTACGGCTGCACCGGCAAATCGGTGGCGACGATGGCATAGATGCTCCGGTCCTTGGCGGCGGCGACCAGCCCGTGCAGAAGCACATCGTCCATCACGAACGCGACCGCGCGGCCGGCCTCGACCATCGAAAACGCTTCGGCGTGGTCCCGGCCCGGAATGATGTGCAGGTCGAGCCCCTGTGCCTGGGCGGTTTCCCCCAGCGCGTGGATGGCCGTGGTGCCGGCCGTCGACACGACGGTCGAGCCCTTGAGCGCTTGCAGCGAATCGATGTGGGCCGTCTTTTTCGCTACCAGGCTGGTGGCCGCGACGAAGGTCGTCACCGAAAACGCCAGCTCCTTTTGCCGCTCGAGCGTGTTGGTGGTCGAGCCGCATTCGAGGTCGACGATGCCGTTGACCATGAACGCGCTGCGGTTGGCGGAGGTGACCGGGCGCAGCATCACTTCCAGGCCGGGCGCCTTGAGCCGGGTGCGGATGGCGTCGACGATGCGATAGCACAGTTCGATCGAATAGCCGGTCGGCCGCTGCTGCTTGTCGAGATAGGAAAACGGGATCGATTTGTCGCGAAAGCCAATGCTGATGACGCCCGTTTCCGCGATTTTTCGCAAGGTCGGCGACTCCTGCGCCGCGCCATGGGGGGCGAGCGAGAGCAGTGCGGCAAATGCGAAGAGCAGGTGTCTGGTGTTCACGTCGTTTTTTCCTTACGGCCCGGGAATTCCGACCGTCGCATGGTGCAATATACCCATGAACGGGTGGCAACGACAATGCTTATGCAAAATTCACATGGCAGGGGAGGATGCTCCGGCAGTCAGAACAACGGGAGCTCCCGTTTCATTGCCGGGCTGCTTGCGCTTGCTGTGGTCGTCGATGGCGTGCGGACCGCATAATAACGCGAAGAAACTTTGACGTAAACCCGACAGAACCGGGCCGAAAGTGCCATCAGACTTGTGCGGGTTTTGACAATACGCCAAATGTGCTGGATACTCAATTGCAGTGGAAACGCTTCCATAGCCATCGTTATTGCAGATAACGCCGCTTGGAAGTGGTTGTTGCCCGAACGTAAAACCCCAACGATAACTTCGGAGACTTTCGACATGAAGATGAAGACGATTAACGTCGTGCTGGCATCATTATTGGCTGCCGGCACTATGGCCGGCTGTGGCGATAACACGGCGAGCAACAGCGGCGATGGTGGGAAAACTCCCACAGCCCTGGCGCAGACAGGTAGTGCGGCAGGTTCCAGCTCCAACATCGCCCCCATCTGCACGCTCCAGGCTGAAGACTATGCCAACGCGTTCGACACCACTGCCGGCAATACAGGTAACCAGCACCGCACCGACAACGTCGATATTGAAGCCACTAACGATGCCGGCGGAGGTTATAACGTTGCCTGGACTGCCAACGGCGAATGGCTGGCACACAACAACATTACCTTCCCTAGCAGCGGCGCCTATACCATTGCCTACCGTGTCGCGGCCCCTTCAGCCGGCGGCGTGATTTCGGCCGACCTCAACGGAGGCACGATCCCGCTGGGCACCACCTCGGTTCCCGCAACGGGTGGCTGGCAGAACTGGACCACCGTGCAGCGCACGATTAACGTGAATGCCGGTACCTACAACCTCGGCACGTTCGTCAGCAGTGCGGGCTTCAACCTGAACTGGATCAGTATCGCCGGCGCCAGCTGCGGCACAACGCCTCCGCCACCTGGCGGCTGGACGCTGGCCTGGGCGGACGAGTTCAACGGCACCTCATTGGACACCTCGAAGTGGAACATCGAGGTCAACGGAAATGGCGGCGGCAACAACGAGCTGCAGTACTACACCGCACGTCCGGAGAACATCCGTGTCAGCGGCGGCGAACTGGTGATCGAGGCGCGCAAGGAAGCCTATATGGGCAAGCAGTACACCTCGGGCCGCATTACCACCCAGAACAAGGCCAGCTGGCAGTACGGGCGGATGGAAGCGCGCATGAAGATCCCGACCGGCAAGGGCACGTGGCCGGCTTTCTGGATGCTGGGTAACTCCATCAGCAGCGTGGGCTGGCCCGCAAGCGGCGAAATTGACATCATGGAGCACGTCAATTCCGAAGCGGTTACCCATGGCACCATCCACTGGTCGGATCATAACAACGCGTATGCCAATTATGGCGGCCCATCGGGCAACGTGGACTTCTCGCAGTTCCACGTCTATGCCGTGGAGTGGGATGCCTCGGTGATCCGCTGGTATGTGGACGGTAACAAGTTCCACGAAGTCAATATCGCCGGGGGCATCAACGGCACGTCGGAGTTCCATGCGCCGTACTTCCTCCTGTTTAACCTGGCCGTCGGCGGCAACTGGCCCGGTAGCCCGGATGGGTCTACGGTATTCCCGAACCGGATGCAGGTTGACTACGTCCGCGTCTATCGCAGGTAATCCAGCGTTGGAGAGGAAGCATTTTCTCTCCAGCTGTTCACCCACACGGCGCCCCGAACAGGGGCGTTGTTATTTCAGGGCACAGCTCTTCCGGCAATGACAGCCGCACGCTCGTCGCGGCAAGGTTCTGGAACCGGGCTGCTGCCTCCTCGACCAACTTGCCGAAAACTTCGCTACCTGTAGAATCAAGAGCTTAGCCGAGAAAAACACGGCCAATTTTATTGGCTCTATTCAGCGACCGCACTCGTGTGCACACTCGATAAAGTCAGACAAAGAACTGTCAGGACAAGCTGAAATATGAACAGCGACACCTTTTTGACTACCGATCCATCGACGGTGAAGACGCGGCCAAATGGGGCAGCTACAGGGGTCCTCTTCCTCACCATCGGAGGCGTTGCATTTCCGACGGAGGGGTGGGACGATTTTGTGGTCACCATCTTGGGTTGGTGGGCCCAGGCACTGCTGCGCTTGTCGGATAACGATCGTTGCACCGTGACCGTGCCTTTCATGGAAGGAGATTATGCGGTGAAAGTGCTGAAAACATCCGCCGCGACGTTTGAGTTCCGGGCCGTGAACGGAATACGGAGCGGCTTTGAAACGGCGACAGGCGAAGCTGCGGCCAGGCCGTTTATCGATTCATTTATTTTGCAATCGCATCGTATCCTTCGCGAGTGCAAGCAGCAAGGATGGTGGTCGGCGAATGAGGATGCGCTGGCCTCGTCATTAGAGGCGCTCGAGTACGAGTTGAAACGCTTCGGCCCTGGCACTGATCAGGTGGCAAGTTCAGCAAACCGGTAAGCAGTACGATCACGGCACCACCACGGATTTGACCTTAGGTGCCAAATCAGGGTTCCCGATTGCGGTGGCATCTGCCCGCACCACGCCGCTAGCATCCGGCCTTGTGACCCCACATGTTCGGGCCCGGGGCCACCGCGCACGGAACTTATCTGGCAGCTTCGACCAGGATGCGGCTTGCTTTCAGATCCTCCACGAACACGCCGGCCAGGGTCCTGAAATCGAGGCTTTCGAAGGCCTCGGCCATGTCGGTGCGGTAGACCTTGGTGTGGACGATATCGCCCCGTGGCGCGCCGTTGGCGGGACGCTTGTAGACGTTCAGCGTGTATTGCACGAAGCCGCCGCCGCCCGCCGCCTTGCCATATTCGTGGGTCAATTCGATCGCCTGGGAACAGTCATTTTCCCGCATCGCGGTAGTCATCGATTCACCCGCGCGCGCGGCGTCGGCAGCGTCGATCTTCAACACCAGCAAGCGGTAGTCGCGCAGTTGATCGACAAGAAATTCGCTCGTATTTTGATTGGTGAGGGCCATCAAGCGCTTGAATTGGGCTGCCCCGTCGCCGCTCGACTCTGGCGGCGCCATCGTGATGACGGCCACGGCACAACGCGAACGGATGGGAGTCGTGTCGTTGGGCGAGGACGATGCGACGCGCGCGATGACGACTTTTTGCTTGTCCAGGAATTCCCGCATACCCTTGCGCGCAGCCTCGCGTTCCGCTTCGCTCAAGCCGCCCGGGAGCTTGCCCAGCGATTTTACAGCGTCAGGATTGCCGGCCCGGTCGGCGATGAAGAACCAGGTAGCAGCCTGCTTCCGGTCCGCTGTCACGCCATGGCCGCCGGCATACATGTCACCGAGGACTTTCGGAGCAACAGGATGGCCGCGCAGGGCTGCGCGCTCAAGCCAGATCGCAGCCTGGCCGAGGTGAGTCGCTTTCCTGAAGCCATTAATGTAGAGCAAGCCCAGGTTGAACTGTGCCTGGACCTGGCCATCAGCCGCAGCCAGTTTCAATAGCCGCTCAGCCTCATCGTAATCGCTGGGCACCAGGTTGCCGTTCAAGTACATGAGACCGAGGTTCCCCTGTGCTTCGGCCATACCGAGATCGGCGGCCTGGCGATAGTATTTTGCCGCCGCCGGCATATCCGGCGCTCCCAAAACTCCCCGCTCGTGCATCACGCCGAGGTTGTACATGGCCGGCGCCACGCCTTTCGCCGCAGCTTGCAGGAACAGCTCCTTCGCCTTTGCCGTGTCCTGGGGCACCCCCAGGCCATCCAGGCGCATGCTCCCGAGGAGCAAGAAAGCTTCGCCGATACCGTTGGCCACACCAATTTCATAACACGCGACAGCGCGCGCATGATCCTGGCTCGCCTGGTATTTCTTGCCAGTGTCGACGTCGCATACTTTGCCGGGCGCGGCTTGAATCGCGGCGGAAACGAGCAGGCCCGCGGCGGCCATCAGGATGTTCGTCGAGCGTGGTCGCATGGGGTTCTTCAAAAAAGTCATTGGCGGGACCACGGGCGCGCCACCCGGCGGCTGCGGTATCTTGATGTTGATCTTGGGGAATGAACATCATACCCTCAAGGCCCATGACTGCCCCTGCCAACCTGCCCGCCCAGCTGCCCTGGCGCGCTTCTTTTTTACCATTTTCACCACAGTGACAATCGGTGAGATTGTCTGTAAATACAGTACCTATACTGATTTTGGTCAATCGTTCGTTAGTTCCCTGGAAGGATGCAACATGGACTCTCTACGCTCGCTCCCGCGCCGCTTTCAGCTGCGCCCATTGCTCGGTGCAATCGCACTCCTGATGGGCAGTTGCACCGCCCTGGCTGCCACGGCGCCGGACCCGCGACGGCTGGCCAACGGCCCTGCCCCGTCGGAAGTCACCTTCCCATCGATCGATACCCCCGACATCAAGCCCGGCCGCGCACCGGTGGTGGATATGCGAGCCTTGCCGCAAGGTGCGAAAGCCTCCTTGCCCAACCAGGACATGGGCCACGTTTTCCTGCGCATCCCGCCAGGACAAGCGGCCACGCTCTCTGCCGCCGATGTCGCCGATAAAGTGATCACGCCGCTGCTGACCGCGATGCGCTTCGAAGGCGGCATGCGGCGTCTGCGCCGCGCCCCGGATGCCGGCCTGCCGCAAACGCGCCCGCAGCTCGACGGCGTCGCCCAGCTGCTCTCCCTTGAGTACCAGGGCAACGAAAAAGCCACGCGCCCGCGCACCCTGGACATGGTCGACGCCTTCCTCGGCAAGCGCGCGCCCACCGACGACGTCGAGCGCAACCTGATGATCGCGCGCGGCCTGACCTACTCGCAGTTCAAGGCCGACATCGAACGCCAGGAGATTATCTATCCCTTCATGCAGGTCGAAGGCGACGTGCCGATCGAGCACACCATGCTGCTGGCATCGCGCTGGGAAGGCCAGACCGTCACCAGCGTGCGCGGCTCGCTGATCCACCGCTATTCGATCGCCAACGCGCGCCCGCAAAGCCCTGAAGGCGCCGATCTGCGCGCGTATGCCGCCCTGAGCAGGGTCAAGGGCATCGACAGCGTCGACGGCAAGCGCGTGCTCGACGGTCCATTCCTGGTACTGCTGCCTTATGGTAACGACAGCGCCGGCGGCGTTTCCCTGCGCTACGCATGGCGCATGGTCGTGCGCGGCATCAGCTTCGGCAGGCCGGTGCCGTTCCGGGTCTGGTCCGATGCCGCGACAGGCACCATTTTGAAGATGCGCCCGCTCGTCTCCGACGTCAACGCGGTGGGCAATGTGTGGCGGCGTGATCCCGGCACCGGGGCGACCCAGGTGCGCAGCTTCGCGGTCGATCCCGCGGTCGGCGGACAATACACGCTCAAGCTGGCCGGCGTCGTCTCGCGCGTGGACCACCAGGGCGACGGTTTCGATGCCGAGGACGTGTCGGTATCGAGCACGCTGGGCGGGAGCAGCGCCACCCTGGCGAACTTCAACCAGGCGCCCATCAACAATGGCGCGAGCGGCGTCTGTTCCAGCGGCGCCAATCCGAGGTTCCAGCAGGTGAACTACTTCGGCGTGTTCCACATGAATTGGAAGACGTCGATCTCCCACGGGATCTTCACGCCCTTCCCGACCAGCCCATGGAACCCGCGCATCGAGTCGGGCTCGGCCGGCTGCAATGCCTGGTCCAGCATGGACTTCGGCGCCTGCCAGGGCTACTTCGACGCGGCATGTCCCAACTATTCGGATGGCACGACGGCCGGCGCCAACTACATGAATTTTGCCCACGACAACACGGTCGTCAGTCACGAGCTGGCGCACAATGCCGTGCAACGATTCACCGACGACCGCCCCAGCAACTGGTGCGGCATGGCGCCTTGTGCCATTCCGGTGGGCATGAGCAAATTGCACGACCTGGCCGACGCCTGGGCCGACCATTTCGATAACACCAACTGCACCGCCGGCTGGGTCGCCAAGAACCTGGGCGGCGTGAATGCCAGCAACAACTGCCAGGGCAGCCGCGGCCACGATGAGGCTGGCAGGTTGCCGCGCCTGCATGAAGTAACGACGCCGTTCAATCCCGCCATCCCGGGCGACCATTTCCCGGAACACCGGGACTTTTCGACCATCGACTACGCCGACATGCAGATCGGTTCGGCGATCCTGTGGCAAGTGCGCGAGGGCATGCGCAGCAAGTGCAGGCCGTCCGGGCATCCGCAGTATTTTGTGCGCTTCACGCGCGCGCTCAAGAACGCCGGCCTGTCCGGGGCGCCGGGAAGCGGCGACCGCGGCATCTATAACGTGCTGCGCGATCTGGAACTTGAAATGGTCGAGCAATGGGCCACCTCCGGCTTGCCGGGCGGTCCGCCGGCGTTCGCGCACAACGGCAACCACACGACCAACAAAGTGCTTGCCGGGTTCGCGAAGGGCGGCGTGTTTGCCCTGCCATCGGCCTGTATCGACGGCGACAACACTACCTCCGATGCGGCCATCTGCCCCGCCGGCGAAAACGGCGGCGACGCGGTGATCGACATGAACGATAACGATCTCGCCGACGATCTGGTGGTGGACGGCATTTCGCACCGCGAGACGGATTTCCTCAAGCTGGGCGGCCCCGCACCGACCTTCCAGGTCTGGACCGGCCCGCGCTTCCGCTTCACCGGCACCAGCGCCCGCCCCGTCAGCGGCGCGGCGATCTGCAATGCCAAGTATATTGTTGAAGCGTCGACCGATCCGGCCTTCTCGCCGGCATCGACCATCAACAGCGGCTGGCGCGTGGTCGACCTGAACACCGCCACGCCGGCGTCGCCGGAATGCTCCGACACCTGGACGCCGAATGCGGCGCAGTGGACCACGCTGCAAAGCGGCGGCCACCTCACGCGCCTGTACTACCGCACCCGCACGCGCGACGCGTTGGACGGCAACGAACGCATCTCCACCTCTCCGGCCGCCGGCCTGTGGACCGTTCCGCCGCCCTATGCCGTCATCACCACCTCGGGAGGATCGGACTACTGATGCGCGCCCCACACCAGAGCAAGAGCGCAGGGCGCCTGATCGCCGCCCTGTTCGCCGTCGCATCGATCGGACACGCGTTCGCCGCCAGCTTGCCGCCGGCGCGGCGCGTGCTGGAGCCGCCCCTGGCGGGCGCCGCGATGGCGGTCGTGGACGGGCGCTTGTGGGTGGCCAGCCGCGGCGGCGGCTTGATCGGGTATGAACGCGCTGTGCGCACCATGCGCTTCGATCTCGGCCAGGGCTTGCCCTCGGCCGTCGCGCAGGAACTCGCAGCGCTGCCCGACGGCCGTCTGGTGGTGGGCACCCAGGGCGGGCTGGTTCTGGTCGACCCGCGCGAGCGCAGCAGCTCGCCGATCGCGCCACCGGAAATTGGCCAGCAAACCCTGGCGGCCGACCTGGTGCTGGCTTCCACCCGAGGGACCTCGGTGATCTTTCAGCTCACGCAACGCGATTCCTACGGCGCCGAGGGCCAGCCTGAAGCATCGCTATGGCACTGGGATGGCGAGCGCGTACAACCCTGGGATGTGCGGCTCGGCGGCGGGGTCGTGGCCACGGCAGGCCTGGCCGACCGCAAGGATGGCTGTTTTCACCTCGCCGGCATCCAGGTCGATGGCGCGGCGCAGCGGCCCTGGTATGCGCGCCAGTGCGGCGGGCAACTGCGGACCTGGCGCCTTGCCGACGGCGCGCCCGCCGGCACCATTGGCGTTGCCGCCATCGCCAAAGCAGCCGATGGCCGCTCCACCATTCTGGTGATGGTGACCCAGTCCGCGGCCAATCCCGCTTCGCGCCGCCATGTCGTGATGAGCCTGGACAAGAACGGCCGGCTCAGGCCCCACTGCTCCAAGGCCAGCTTCAAGGAGCAGGTGACAGGGCTGGTGCAATCGGGCCCGGACCTGATCGTCGCGCGCGCCGGCGCCGGCGTGCATGCCTTGAGCTGCGGGCCGCTCAAGGCGCTTTCCACCGACCCGCGTGTGAGCAACGCCACCGCATTAGCCCATGACGCCCGCCTCGGCCTGCTGGTGGCCACCGACGCCGCCGTCTGGCAACTTGGGAAGGACGGCACGCCGCTGGCCCTGACGCCTGCGCCCGGGCCCCAGATTCCCATCGACGCCTTGCCGATGGAGTACAAAGCGAGGGGTGCGCTTGCGCTTCTCAGTTCGCCGACTGCCGGCCTCCTGGAGCTGTCACGCAGCCCGGACGGCTGGCAGGTGGCGCGCCAGTGGCGGGCTGGTGTCGACCTGCCGGCTGGTGTGTACGGCGCCGCCGCCTACGCCGAGCCGGACCAGATCATTGCCGTGCAGTTGTCGCAGGGCCTGCTGCGTCTGCGGCCAGGAGGAACGCAAGCGGTGGAGCTTGAACAAGGCGCGACGCCGCTCGATGTGGCGATAGCGCCCGGCGGCATCTGGATCGCGGCCGGCAGCACGCCGTTGGGCGGCGGTTCCGCCGGTCTGCACTTCCTGCCCAACGAAGGCAGCGCCCGCTTCTTGCCGCTGCCGGACCGCCAGGCACAGCCGAGCGGCCGGCTGATGGCCTGGCCTGACGGCCGGGTGTGGGCCGGCACGCGCATTGGCATCATTGAAGCCGACGCCAGGGGAAGCCCACGACGCATATCGGCAGAGCGCGTTGAAGCGCTGTACCGCAATGCGTCACGCAATATCGTCGGTGCGGTCGGTGCTACCGTGCAGTACTGGCACGGCGAGCGCATGGTTCCCGTGCTGTTTGCGATCGAACCGAAGCCGTCTCGCCCGCTGGGCCATCCGGTCGATCTCGTCATCGACGATGCGGGCCGATGGTGGATTCTGTTCTCGGCAGGACAAGTGGTGCTGCTCGATGCGGAGCGGCGCCATGTTGCGACGCTCGATGAGCGATCCGGTATCCCGCCGTCGAGCCGGCGGCTGCTTTATTTGCCCGGCTCGCGCGAGGTGCTGATCGGCTCGGCCCGGGAAGGCATGTTTTCGCTGACCTGGCCTTGAGCGTGCGCTTGATGGCGCGGACCTGAGAAGGTGGCGACAGGGGTTTGTGACGGGCAGGACCAGGATCGGAGGTTGTTAAGCTTTCGCTAATCATCCTGCCCTACACTCGGCGCCAGTCGACCCATCTGGAGAACAGCATCTCGTCCGCCACCCTGTTGCGCTTTCGCTTGCGCTGGTATGCCGTCAGCACGGCGCGCGTCTTGCTGCGGCGCTGGCAGGCGCTGGTGCTGTTGTGCGGCATCCTGGCATCGGCCAACATGTCGCTGTTCTCGAATGTCGATGCGCTGGCCACGCCGCTGCTGGTGCTGCTCTCGCCCGAGCATGGCGCTGCGTGGCGCTTCGGCTATCTCATGGTGCTCCATGCCATCGCGGTCATGTGGGCACTGATGCAGCGCGAGCAGATCACAGGCGGGGCATTCATGGCGTATGCCCGCTCGCTCCCGTTCACCGAGCGCTACCGGCGCCGGGTCGATACCATCGTGCTGGTGCTGGCCGACAGCCCACTGCTGGTGCCGCTGGTGTGCGCGCTTCTCGTGGTTAGCGTGGGCCACGGGCAAGGAGCGAACTTTCTGCTGATGCTCGTTGTCGGCCTGCTGGCGCTGGCAGCCCAACTGGGCGCGCTGGACCGGCGCCGCCTGGCCTGGATCGCGGTCGCGGCGGGCAATCTGCTGCTGGCGGCCGTCGTCCACACCCCCTTTCAGGCTGGCGCGTGCGTGCTCGTGGGGCTGGGTGCCTGCGCGCTGCTGGCGATGCGCCTTCCGCGCGCGGCACCACGCTGGCAAGACGCGTTCGGGCGTGCCGGCGCACCGCTTGCCGCGCTGCTGGTGGCGATGAGCCGCCGGCTGCATCCTGCCATCCTGATTTCGGCCGGTGTGCTGTTCCGCCAGCGCCGTTCCGAGGTGATCGGCAAGGCCATGGGCGCCGGCTGTATTGCGGTGGCCGCACTCGCGCTGATGAAGGTATTCGACCATGACGGGCGCGCTGTCGGGGCTGCGGTCATCGCGCAGGTGCTCATGGCGCTGTCGATCAGCGGCCTGTATCGCGGCTTGCAGATGGCGCATGTTGATGCTGCCGGCTATTTCGCGGCGCTGCCTCTGCGGCGGGCGTGGTGGCGCATGTTCGACATCGTGGTTGTGGTAACGCTCGCCCTGCCTTTTCTTGCGATTCCCGGCGTCGCGCTGCTGGTTCATCACGTAGCCTCGCCAGTGAGCATCATTGCCAGCGCCGCATCGAGTGTCGCGTTGTTGTGCGTGCTGCGCGTGCCGCAGCTGTTCAATGAGCGGCATGCGGTCGTGCTCAGTTCGATCGTGGCGGGCACGTGGGGCGCGTTCACGATTGCGTTGATCAACCAGGAGGATTACCTTGCTGCGCTTTGAACAGGTTTGTAAGTCATATGGCGCCAAAAGCGTCCTGCGCAATGTCAGCCACCATTTCGCATGCGGTGCATTTGCGCTGCGCGGCCCGAATGGCATCGGAAAGTCGACCCTGCTGGGCGTGCTGGCAGGTGCGGTGGAAGCCGACAGCGGCACGGTCTGGATAGACAAGCAGTCGCTGCGGGACGCGTCCATCGCCGCCAGGGCGCGCCTGGCCTACGCGCCCGATGAGTGCCCGGTCTATCCCTTCATGACCGGACGCGAGCTGCTCGCGTTCGTGGCATTCGCCAAACGCTGCACGCTCGCCGCCGAGGTGCTGGACATCTGCGCGCGTTTCGGTCTGGGGAACCATCTGGACACGCGCTGCGGCGATATGTCGCTTGGCACGCAGAAGAAGTTGATGCTGGCCGCGGCGTGGATCGGCGAGCCGTGCGTGATGCTGTTCGATGAACCGTCGAACGGGCTCGACGCCGCCGCGCGCCTGGTCCTGATCGAGCTGCTGCGGGCGCGCAGCGGTAACAACGTCATCCTTGTATCCACGCACGACCATGAATTCGCGCACGCGATCGGCGCCACCGTCATCGAGTTCGATACATTGAACGGTTGAAAGCCCGTCAGCCGTCTACTCGGTCGCAGCCATAGTCGTCCGTACCGTCGAATTTGAAGCACTTTGGTTCCTTGTCGACGCCGGACATCTTGGACAGAGCGGTGCAATAGGCAAATTTATGGTTGTTGCCCCATGCCTTTTGATTCGCCTGCTCTCCCGGTCCACGGTGAATGGCGTGGCCAGTGCCGCGGCCACCACATGCGGCGTCGTGTTGAATACCACCTGGCCCTCCGCGCCCACATTCAAGGGCTGGCCTTTGCGCTCGAACTCCCGGACGTACACGCCGCTCCGGGCTGCAAAACGGATGAATGCAGCAATGCGCAATGAGCTTGCGCGGCGTTGCCGGCCAGCAGGGGCGAAGTACGACGGCGTGGCGACAGCGGCCATGCGCAGCTCGGGGCCGATCGTACCGCAATCATGCCGCCGGCGGCCTGCGGCCGCAAAAGAACGAGTGCCCGGTTCAATGAATCCGCGCCCGCCGCATGTCGCAGCAAGAAACGGATAGCTCGGCGATCAAGCCTCCCCTATGCTGAAAGCCCGACAGACAACCAGCATAAGGATAGGTAAATGAACCAGTTATCAGGCAAGGTGGCGATTGTGACGGGCGCAAGTTCAGGCATTGGCTACGAGACGGCCAGGCTGTTCGCGCGCGAGGGAGCCAAAGTGGTGGTCACGGCGCGCCGGCAGGCCGAGCTGGACGTGCTCGTTGCCGAGATCGAACGCAGCGGCGGCGAAGCGATTGCCGTCGCCGGCGACATCAGGGAAGAGGACACTGCCCGCGCCCTGGTGGAAGTGGCCGTCGGCAGCTTCGGCGGACTTGATATCGCCTTCAACAACGCCGGCACGACAGGCGACAGCATGCCCGTTGCCGGCATGTCGGCCGAGGCCTGGAACGCTATCCTGGGCACCAACCTCACCAGCGCCTTTCTCGGCGCGAAATATCAGATTCCGGCGATGCTCAAACGCGGCGGCGGCTCGATCATTTTCACGTCGACCTTTGTCGGCCACACCGTCGGCTTTCCGGGAATGGGCGCCTATGCGGCCAGCAAGGCCGGCCTGATCGGCCTGATGCAAGTGATCGCAGTCGAATATGGTGCGCAGGGCATCCGCGCCAATGCGCTTCTGCCGGGCGGCACCGATACGCCGATGGGGCGGGCCTTCACCAACACGTCCGAAGTGCGCGCCTTCGTCGAAGGGCTGTATGCATTAAAGCGTCTGGCGCGGCCGCAGGAGATAGCACAATCGGCGCTGTACCTGGCGTCCGATGCATCGAGTTTCACGACCGGATCGAGCCTGATCACCGATGGCGGCGTGTCGATCAACCGGACCTGAACCGCCATACGGGTGAAGAGCGCGGCGCAGGCCCCGGCTACTGCTGCGCGCGCAGCGCTTCCGCCTCGGCCCGCAAGGCGCTGCGTTCGGCGTTCGAGGCATCGAGCCGCGCGCGCAGATCCTTGATCTCCGACTCGAAATTGTCGCGCGCGGTCACGGCGCCGATCAGCTCCATCTCGGCGGTGAGGCGCGCATCCGATACCGCTGCCTGCGACGCCACATTGCGCTCGATCTGTGCGCGCAAGTCCACCAGCTGCTCATTCTTGCCTTCGATGGCCAGCTGGTCTTTTGCCTTGCCCACCAGTGCCTCGGTGGCAACCAGGCGCGCGTTGCGCAGCTCCACCGTCAGGCGCTGGATATCCTCATCCCGCTCACTCACCGTCGCCAGAGCCTGGTCGCGCGCGATCGTCATGCCGGTCAACTGCGCGCGCAGGTCGTCGCGCTCGGCTTCGAGCTGCTGGCTTGCCGCGAGCAGGTCCGCCATGTCGCTGTCGGACTGCGCCAGCGCGTCGCGCACGCCGGCCCCGGCCTCGTGCGCGAACTGCTGCGCCCAGTTGCTCAGGACCGTCGCGACCGACTCCGGAATATCCGCCCTGGGCGGCTCGGGCGGTGTGGCCTGGCTGGCGCGCCAGGCCAGCAGATGCTGGTGAATGGTGTTGGGAGAACCGGTGCCGAGCGCCTCGCGCACCGCGTCGATGCTGAGCCGGGCGCCGTCGTCCCGCAGGCTGATGGCCGCCTCTGCAACTTCGTCGAATGTGACTTCCTGGCGTGCCATAAGCCGTCTCCAGTAGGGGTATCGTTGTGGATAGCTAACATCATACGCCGCGACGACAATCCGCCGCGCACCCTTCTGCTCGGCTCGCTAGTGCTGTATCTTTTATCAAAATTTGCTTCAAGATGAGGCCGACGAATTACTATCCGTTTAACAACCTTTTCTGTGCCTGATAGCAGGGCAGGATGCTCATGAAGCCATAAAAATGACCGCCAGGTATAAAAACTGGCATCGGTGCACGCCCGGGATTCGCAGACGAGGACCCGTAACGTGTGCCGTGATGGGAATTACCTAAAGCGTGATTCGTCGCGTCAAGCACGCTTCCAGCCTTCCCGCTTTATTGGTCAACGCCGGCCTGGGGACCGCGCCCCCCGGATGGCGCGCGCAACGCCGACCAGGCCCACAGGAGGCTGCCCAAGGTGGCCAGCAGCATGTCCTTGTGCGCATCCCACATATCGCCCTGTTGCCCGTTGTACGATTCGGCGTCCTCCGACGACAAGATCATCGCCACCGCGAACTCGAACCATTCGTACCAGAGGCTGGTGACCATCACCGCCGACACGGCAATATAGAATCCCAGCCGCACCGACAATCCGCGCCGTGAAGTCAGGTACGAGATGGCTCCTGGCGTGAAGCACAGGCCGAACAGGAAATGCACGAGCCGGTCGAAGTTATTCCGGGTCCATCCGAACGACTGGTCGATGGAAATGTGAAACAGCGCCTGTCCCCACGCATCGTAAGGCACGTTGGAATACAGCCAGCGCGCGGCGATGGAGTGCACGGACAGGAACACGGCGATGAGCAGGAAATCGAAGTCGGTCAGGCCACCGCGCCGGGAAAACTTCCACAACAGCGCAAAGCCGACCAGCGTGAGCGAACTATGCAGCGCCTGTTCCACCGGCCATGGCGGATTGATCCACGTAACGGCGAAGATGAGCAGCATGATGACGGTGGACGTGCGCTTGGAAGGGTACATGGCTGTAAAGTAAAAATGAAACCAGAACTGATCCGTTTCCGGCAGTCCGCTTGGGACGCTATGGTATGCGATGAATCAGCATTGCTTGATGAAAATATGTCCTGTTCACCATCGCCGCGGATCGCCAACCCGACGGCAGACGAAAATGTCTTGCCGCAGGCCCCTGCCTGCTCGGGAAAGTGGTATCGTTTTGTTATGCTTGACGTTTGACTGATGGCTGTCCAGAGGGCGATGGCCGCTCGACCCGAAAGGATTACCATGCCGCATTCCATTCACCGGCTGTGCCACGTCGCGCTTGCCGCCAGCGCCTTGTGCGCGTTCCCGGCCCAGGCGCAGCTGGCGTCGGCCAGCTCGGACATTACCGGCTTCAGCTACCGCCTCGTCGATCTCGACCTCGCGGACGGCATCACGCCTTACATCACGATTACCCCGGCGGACCAGAGCAATGTGATCCGCCGCTCGTCCAGCCTGTACGGCAACGGCGCGGTGACCCATTTCTTTACCATCGGCGATATCGGCACGACCGCGCTCAGCGAAGCGTTCGGCTCGTCTTCCACCCATACGGGTAGCGACTTCATGCAGGCGCAGGCCCAGTACACCGCAGTAACGCCGGGCTATCAGACCTTCGGCGGCCAAAACGAATACCGCTTCAAGTTCAGCCTGACACCATCGACGAGGCTGGAGTTTTCCGCCGATATTGCCCTGCGCGCGAACGACACTGGCGGCGCGATACAGGCGCTGTCGGGCGTGACGGTCCAGGGCCTTTTCGTGTGGACCCCACCCGAGGTGGTCGATTACACCGTCTTCAGCTACACCGCCTCGGTGGAGGACGGCACCCGCTCCGACCATTTTCTCGGCGAGCTGCGCAGCGGCGCCATTGCCCTGGATGGCTATTTCAAGATGACCAACCACGCCACTGTCGATGCCAATCCGCCGCCACCGGTCCCCGAACCGCAGACCTACGCGATGCTGTTCGCCGGCCTGACGCTGCTCGGTGCCTGTGCCCGCCGGCGCCAGGCTGTATCGGCCCGATGAGTGTGCCGGACACACATGCCACCCACGGCCCCGTGCCGCCGGCTGCCGCCAATCGTGCCCTCACCGAAGCCGAGGTTGGACTCGTGCGCCACATGCTAGGCAACGGCAACGCCGACGCACAGCAATACCTCGGCCAGCTGGACTTGCTGGAAGTCACGCCATGGCGCTGCGGATGTGGCTGCTCCAGCATCGACTTCCAGGTACGGGGCCGTCCCCCCGCCCCTGCTGGCGTTCACATCCTTGGCGATGTTGTCTTCGGCACCGGTGACGATCTGGCCGGCATATTCATCTTTTCAAGCCAGAGTATGCTGAGCGGAATAGAGGTTGTCGGTTTGACCGGTGCCGCGCCATCGTTCCTGCCCTCGCCGGACATGCTGCGTCCCTGGAGCGATGCCGCTGGTACGGGAACTGGCTGATATGCTGTTCGCAGCAGTATGCATGCCGCCGCTCCCTCGGACTGGCCGGACAAATAGAAAGCGCCGCGTTCAGGCAGGCTACAATCCCGTCTTTCCCCGTCTGAACCCAGATCCCACGCACCGGAACCCCAGCATGCGCAATTATCTAGTCGCCCTCGCACTTTGCTGCGTCACCACCACGAGCATGGCGCAAGCCACCACGTATGAACCGTCGATCGGTGTATCGTTTCCCTCTGAAATCGCCGGCATGACCTTGCAGGGACGCACGGCGTTTCCGCAAAAGGCACTCGGCGTGGCAATCGAATATACCGGTAGTGACAGGGGGATGCGCGGGGCGCTGTATATCTACAATGGAGGGCTGGCCTCCGTGCCGGCCGATATCGACGCACCGGTCGTGCGCAAGCATTTTGAACAAGTCGTCGCCGACCTGAAAGCATGGGAAGGCACGGGCAAGGTGCGCATGACGCAAGCCGTCGGAAAAGCCGAAAGGACCACCACGTTCGCTGGCTGCGGCCCCCAGTTCATCGTGCGCGAGTTCGAGATTGACTTGCCGGAAGGCACACTGGCCTCGGCATCCTATCTGACCACCATGAAAAACAACTTCGTCAAACTGCGTGTGAGCTATATGAAAAGTGCAGTGCAGGGACCGCAGGCGGCGCAGAAATTCGTCCAGCAGGTTCGCCAACTGCTCGGTGGCTGTCAATAAGTCCCGCCGGCCGCCACGTGCTCGTCACGCATCAGCGTGGCGAGAGCCAATAAGCTGGTCGGGATGGTATTTGTCATTGCCTTTTACCGTTGGCGGATCGATGCCGCATTGCATAAAATGACAACATCTATTCCCCAACGCAGCCCCATTCCAAAAATGATGCCAAATCCGCTTTCCGTCACTGCCTCCTCAGCGAACGGTACTTGGCGATGAACTACTGTGAACCTTTTCCCAGACGGGTGCTGTATTTCGTCTTCGGCGCCTTCATAACGATTGGTAGCATTGCCCTTGGTTTTTCTTTGCTAGCCAAACGCGCCGAGCTTAATCAGGGCGAGCCGGTTTTCAACTCGCTGTTTGTTCTTGTGATCTTGTGCTGCGGCATCGGGCTGATGACAACGTCGGTACGCTTTCGGCTAACCCTGACGCCACGCTCGCTCACCCTGCGCCGCGCATTCACAACCCGGACAATTGCGCGCAGCGACATAGCGGACTACGGGAAGATGACGTTGCAAGGTAATACAAATTTGTTCTTGTACTCTTCGCGGCAAAGACGGGCCATTATGCGTATCCCGTTCGTCTTCGAGGACGGTGACGCCGTCATGGCCTGGATGGCGCAACGCCGATAATAATCGTTGCAGCCGGAGCCAATCTGTACGCCGGCATTGTCGAACAGCGTAGCGGCGGCGACGGGACCTTCCGTAGTGGACTGGGTTATCATCGTCATCCGACTTCGTTCACTGGCCTTTCATGCATATACGCCGCCTTGTTCCCTCCGATGCCTCCGCATTCCAGTCGCTGCGTCTGGCGTCCCTGCAGGAATGCCCGTCCGCCTTCAGCTCCAGCTACGAGGAAGAGTGCGACACGCCGCTGTCCACCATCGAAGCGCACATGGCACCGGACTCGGGACGCAACCGCTTCGGCGCCTTCGATGGCGCGGAACTCGTCGGCATCGTCGGCGTGGGCCGCGAGAGTGCGCCCAAGCTGCGCCACAAGGGCTTCGTGCGTGGCATGGTGGTGGCGCCGGCCTGGCGCAACAAGGGCGTCGGCCGGCAGCTGCTCGCGCACGCGCTCGCCTTCGCCGATGCCATGCATGGTCTGCGCCAGGTAACGCTGACCCTCACCGCCGGCAACGCGGCAGCGCTGGCGCTGTATGAATCGATGGGATTTCGCCAGTTCGGCCACGAACCGCGCGCCCTGTGCGTCGACGGTGTGTTTTACGACGACGTCTACATGCTGCGCGACGTCGGCGCAGGCTGATTCGCCAACCGCGTCACCACAGGTGGCGCTGATGATCGATGCGCGCGACCGGCGGCTTGCTTGCCATCAGTTCGTTGGCCCGCAGCGCCGGCCCGTGGAAGATATTGAACACGACCTTGCGGTACACCCAACCGCACTCTTGCGCCACGCGATAATTCCCGATGATCCGCACCCAGCAGTTCGGTTCCAGCAGCACGTCGGAAACGGCTTTCGCCGGCCTGCGCCGGGCGTGATAGCCAAGGAAAGCGACATGGACGCCTGCCGCCGTGTGCTCGATAGTGAGCGGAAAGGCCTCGCTGTGCTGTTGGGCGAAACGGACCACTTCCGTACCATGATCGATGGCGAACTGGCGGCTTTCATAGGACCGCACAAGATGCAACAGAACCGGATCGGACAGAGAGCAATCGGGAATCGAAACGCGCTCCGGAACGGCGTTTCGCAAAACCGATCCCGGCGCGCCGCGCGATGCGCCGGTCCACCACGTTTCGATGATCTGAATCAGTGTCTGCATGCGGATACCTGAAATGAGCATTGGCTGCCGCAAAAGTGCGGGCCGACCGTTCCGATTCTACCGCACGACCCATGTGCAACCAATTCATGAAGCTGCTCTAAGTCCCTACACCCGCAGCGCGTCCGCCGGCAGCATGCGCATCGCCAGCCACGCGTGGCGCGCCACGGCCACCAGCGCCACCGCCACGGTCGACGCCAGCGCAAACAGCAAGGTCCAGTAGCCGATCGGCGCATGCTCGACATAGGTCGCCAGATAACTGTTGATCGCCACCGCCGCCAGCGGCAATGCGATCAGCGCCGCGATCGCGGTCAGCGTGCCGATTTCACGCACCACCAGGAGGCCAATGGCCCGCCGGCGCGCCCCGTGCAGCTTGCGCAGCACGATTTCCTTCGAGCGCCGCTGCACCGTGTGCGCCGACAGCACGTACGTGCCGAACGCCGCGATCGCCAGCGCGATGCCGGTGGCAATCGCCAGCAGCTTGGCCACCCGGGCATCCTCGGCATAATTGAGCGCCAGGATCGCATCGGCGCGGTGCGTCTTGATCATCGCGTCGGGAAAATACCGGGGCCACAAACTGCGCACCGCTGCCTCGACCGGCGCCAGCGAGCCCGTTGCGCGTACGCTCAGCGTCATCCCGGCGGTCCACAACTCGTAAGCCATCGCATGCGGCGGCTCGCGCAGCGACTGGAAGCGCAGCTCCGGCGCGATGCCCACCACGCGCTTCTGAAGGACCTTGTTATCGAAGCCGGTAAACAACAGCGTCTGGCCCAGCGCGGCCTCGGGACTGGCGAAGCCGAGATCGCGCGTGGCGATCGCGTTCAACACCAGCGGCACCGGATCGTTTTCCTTGTCGACGGCGGCGCCGAACAGCCGCCCGGCGCGCGGCGCGATGCGGTACTGCTCGAAGAACGCTGCGCTGACCGACTTCATTTCCATCGATGCGCTGATCCCGCCCGGACGTTTGAGGTCGCGCAGCCACGACACCTGATGGCGTCCCACCGCGTCTTCCGAGATCGCGGTGCCGGCCACGCCCGGCTGGGCCGACAGCGCCGCGACGAAGCTGCGCACCCGCGCGCTGTCGCGCAGCGTTTCCGGCAGGTCGACAATCAGCAGCGGCGCCGGATCGAAACCGGGCGAGACGCGCATGGCATACACGGTTTGCCACGCAATGGCCAGGGTGATGGCGGCAAAGCCCATGGCGGTGGCCACCTGCACCACCGTCATCACGCGGCGCAGCTGCATGCCGCGCGCCGACTCGCTGTCGCCACGCCCGGCCAGCACCTGGCTGGGACGCACGCGCATGGCGATCCACGCCGGATACGCCGCCGTCAGCGCGCCCAGCGCCAGGCCGAGGGCCAGCGCCGCGCCGATATTGGCGCTTGATAGCATGCCATCGAGCTTGCGGTCGACCAGCTGCGCGAACAAGGGCAGCGCCAGCCACGCCAGCAGCAGGCCCAGGCCCGTCGCCAGCAGCGCCACCAGCATCGATTCGGCGAGCAGCTGCAACACGATCTGGCGCACGCCCGCGCCCAGCACCTTGCGCATGGCCACCTCGCGCTGGCGCCGCAGCACGCGCACCGCCGCCAGGTTGACGTAATTGATGGCGGCCATCGCCAGGATCAGTGCGGCCATCGCCGCCAGTGCGGCAATCACCACCGGGTTGCCGCGCTCCCCGGCCGCAATCACCTCGGTCTGTCCCATGTCGCGGTCGAAATAGGCGTCCCGCAGCGACGACAGCGCGACATCCATCACCTTCCGTTGCCCCAGCCGCTGTTTGGTTTCCGGCGGAACGTTCTGGATCCCGGGCGCGTCGTCAACGGCCTGCTGCAGCGATGCCGTGAGCGCCGTTACCGACGCCGCCGGATCGACGCGAACCAGCACCTTGCCCCACCAGCCCGATTTACCCGTCATCATCTCTTCCTGCACGTGCGCCTCGGCCAGCACCGAACGCACGCCCACCAGCACCTCGAACGGGATGGTGGTGTTGGCGGCCGGCGTGCGCAGCACCGCCGTGGCGCGCAGCAGCTTGCCCTCGACCAGCATGGTGCGCCCCACGATATCGGCCGTGCCGAAATGGTGGATCGCCGCCGCTTCGGTGATGGCAAAGCCTTCCGGCCGCTCCAGCGCGGCCTCGAGGTTTCCGCGCACTGCCTGCAAGCCGAGGATGCCGGCGAATTCCGGCATCACCGTCAGCCCGTCCATCGCATGCAGTTGGCCGTTGATGGTCGTCGTCAGTCCCTTGATGTGCGGGCGCGTCGGAATGTAGGCGGTCGAGGCGAGCACGCCGGGCGCCTTGGCGGCCGCCATGCGCAGCATCATCGGCGCCTGGTCGAACCACGGCGCCTTCGGATCCACGTTGTAGCGCTGCTTGACGATGTAGACGTGATCGGCGCCGGGCACCTCGGCGTTGTACTGCCATGAAAAACGCACGAAGCCAAACAGCAGCAGGGCCGCCGCAAAGCCCACGCCCAGGCCGGCGATGACAACCAGCGAATACGCCGGTTCCTGCAACAGCGTGCGCCAGCCGATACGAAAATCCGTAAGTTTCATGATCGCTCCCTCACGCCGCTTGCAAGGCATCGACCAGGATGCGGCCGTCGAGCAGGCGCAAGGTGCGCGATGCCTGCGCCGCGTGCGACGGCGAGTGCGTCACCATGATGATGGTGGTGCCTTCGGCGTTAATCTGGCGCAGCAGGCGCATGACGTCATCGCCATGCGCGCTATCGAGGTTGCCGGTCGGTTCATCGGCCAGCAGCATCGCGGGGTTCGCCACCAGCGCGCGCGCGATCGCCACGCGCTGCTGCTGCCCGCCCGACAGCTGCGAGGGGCGGTGTTTGGCGCGGTGCGCCACGCCCAGCTTGTCGAGCATCGCCGCCACGCGCTCGCGCCGCTCTTTGGCCGGCACGTTCATGTACTCCAGCGCCAGTTCCACATTCTCGGCCACCGACAATTCCTCGATCAGGTTAAAGCTCTGGAAGATGAAGCCGATGCGCCCGCGCCGCAGCCGGTTCAGCTGCGCTTCGCTCCACCCGGCCACGTTCTGTCCGTCGAACCAATATTCGCCGCTGTCGGGCGTATCGAGCAATCCCAGCACCGACAGCAGGGTCGATTTGCCGCACCCGGACGGCCCGGTGATGGCCACGTATTCGCCGGCATCGATATCGAGCGTGATGCGGTCCAGTGCCGTGGTGCGCACTTCGCCGCCCTGGAACGTTTTGCTGACATTGAGTAGCTTGAGCATGCCGTCCTTCTGTTGTGGTGCGGGGTGGATTGATGTGGGGTTCATTGTGTCATCTCCGGGTGAGCAAACTTGAAAAATCTATTCCAGGAACTGAAGCCGTGGCGCCTTGCCGTAGCCGGCATACGACGAGACGATGACCCGTTCGCCCGGCGCCAGGCCATCGAGCACCTCGACCTGGGTGTTATTGCGCCGGCCCGTGCGAATCGCGCGCCGTTCGGCGGTTTCTCCATCCTTGTCCAGCACATACACCGCCACGCCGCCGCTGTCGTTGATGAAGGCGTCATGCGGCAGCAGCAGCGCTTCGCTGGCGCCGCCGAGCGTGACCAGCGCTTCGGTACCCTGGCCGGGGTTGAGGGTCTTGGGCTGGCCGTCGGCGAACGCCAGTTCCAGCGCAAAGCGGCCTTCCTTGATCTGCGGGTAGATCCGGCTTACCGTCAGCGCATGCGCGCGGCCATTGATCGTGGCCGTTCCCTGGCGGCCCACCGCCACCCGGTTCAGGTAGTACTCGTCGACCTGGGCGGCCAGCTTGAACTGGTCCACGTCGTCGATGCGGCCCAGGTGCTGGTCGGGCTTGACGGTTTCGCCGACCTGCAAATGAAAATCGGTCAGGCGGCCCGACACCGGGGCCCGCACGGCCAGCGCATCGATGGTGGCGTTGACCAGTTGCAGGCCCGCTTCGAGCCGGCCGATGGCTTGCTCCATCTGCCTGACGGCGTCGCGCTGGGTGGCCGTCTCGGTCCTGTAGCCGGCCTTCTCGCTCTCGTACAGGCGGCGCTGCTGCGCCACGCGGTCTTCCGAGTCTTCCAGCGCGCTCAAAGACACGAAGCCCTTCTGCGCCAGCGCTGCGTTGCGCGCATGCTGCTTGTCGGCCAGGGTCAGGGCGAACGCCAGCTCGGCGCCGCGCCGCTCGCGCTCCATGCGGCTCGCTTCGAGCGCGATGCGCAGGTTGGTCAGGTTGGAAATCTGCTGCGCGTGCTCCGCCTCGCGCGCCAGCAGGTCCAGCCGGCGCTGCGGGTTCGACAGCCGGAACAGCACCTCGCCATGTTTCACAGGCGCGCCGTCGCGCGCAAAGACTTCTTCCACGCGGCCCGATTCGACCGCGTCGAGCATCACCGAGTGCAGCGGCACCGCGATGGCGCGCAAGGCCACGTCGTCGCGGAACACGCCGCGCGTCACGCTGGCGATGCGCGCGTCCGCCCGTGCCACCTGCAAGCCGCGCGGGAGCTGCTGCCACAGGGCCGCGCCGCCGGCCAGCAGCGCCAGCGCGAGCGCCGCAGCGGTCATGGCGCGTCTGCCGCGGCGCCGCTGCAGCGGCTGATCCATGGCGGCGCCGCTGCTGCGCTCTGCTGGTGGGGCTATCGGAACAATCATGGCGACGATCGGGCTGTGAAGTAATGCAGGGATGGATCGCAACATCCGTGCCATGCGCCCGCCAAGGGCAAGCGCCGGTTCGCACAGGCGCGTTGCCCGTCATCCGTGCGAAAGCGGACGGTGCGAAGTGTGCGCTTCCGGACACCTTGGCCGCGATTGGACGGTTTGATTGGTGGCGCCGGTGCCCTGCTGCTAGAATCGGCGCACCTGTTTTCATCCTCCGCGCCATGGCCGACACTCCCGCCCGCATCCTGATCCTCGACGACGACGCCGACGTCGCCTATGCGGCGCAACTGGTGCTGCGTCGCTGCGCGGCCAAGGTGGCCACGCTAGCCGATCCGCGCCAGCTGGCACGCCACCTGGAGGGCGGCGTGCCCGACGTGGTGCTGCTCGACTTTAACTTCGCACCCGGGCGCACCGACGGCGCCGAGGGCCTGGCGGTGCTCGACCAGCTGCGCGCGCTGCCGGATGTACCGGCGGTCATCGTCATGACCGCCTACGCCGATGTGGCGCTGGCGGTCGAGGCGATGAAGCGCGGCGCCAGCGATTTTCTGACCAAGCCATGGGATAACGCGCGCCTGCTCGCCATCGTCGAAGGCGCGCTGGCGCGGCGCGCTGCGCCTGCATTACCGGCCAGCGGCGCCCTCGATGCCCTGATGGGCGAATCGCTGCCGATGCGCCAGTTGCGCGCACTGATCGCCAGCGTCGGGCCCACGCAGGCCAACGTCATGGTGCTGGGCGAGAATGGTGTGGGCAAGGAGCTGGTCGCGCGCGCGCTGCACCTGGCCTCGCGCCGCGCCGCCGGGCAGTTTCTCGCCGTGGACATGGGCAGCCTGCCGGAAGCGACGCTGGAGAGTGAATTGTTCGGCCACCGTAAAGGCTCGTTTACCGATGCGCGCAGCGACCGCGCCGGCCGCTTCCAGGCGGCGTCCGGCGGCACGCTGTTTTTGGACGAGATAGGCAACCTGCCGCTGGCCGCGCAATCGAAACTGTTGACGGCACTGGAACGGCGCGAAGTCACGCCGCTCGGCGCCGACCGCCCGCAAGCGATCGACGTGCGCATCGTCAGCGCCACCAACCTCGATGAAGCCAGGCTGTATGACGCGCAGGTCTTCCGGCCCGACCTGCTGTTCCGCCTCAATACCATCGTGATCCGCGTGCCGCCCTTGCGCGAGCGGCGCGACGATATTCCCGCATTGCTGCGACATTACCTGGCCCATTACGCTCAGTTGTACGGCAAGCCGCCCGCCGCCATCGCCCCGGACGCCTTCGACGCGCTGTGCGCGCACCCCTGGCCCGGCAATGTGCGCGCGTTGCGCCACGCCTGCGAGCGCGCGGTGATACTCGGCCAGCCCGGCATCCACGGCCTCGCCGATTTTGGCCTGCACGGCGGCGAGCCAGCCCCGGTGCCGCGCGCGGCCAGCACCGACATGCTGGCCCTCGACGCCATCGAGCGCGACGCCGTGGCCGCCGCCATGGCTCAGGTGCGCGGCAACATCACCCATGCCGCCGGCCTGCTGGGCATCAGCCGCGCCGCGCTTTACCGCAAGCGTGCCAAGCATGGCCTCTGACGCCGCGCCACGGCGCGCCATCTGGGCCGGGGCGCTGCTGCTCGGCGCCGCCGCGTGGAGCGTCGGTGCGCATGGCGCTGTCTCGCTGACGACGGCGGGCGGTGCCCTGGCGGCGCTGGTGGCCGTGGGGTTGATTCGTCGCGGACTGGCCGCGTCGGCGGTGGTGGCGCCCCTGCCGCCGCTGGAAATACCGGTCGGCGTGCCGCACGACCAGGCGCAACTGGCCGCGCGCGTGCTGGCGCTCGAATCGCAGGTCGAACATGCGCCCATCGCCCTGTTCCGTATCGACAGTGCACAGCTGCCCCTCGCCGTAGAGCCGGTCAACGCCAACGCGCGCCGCCTGCTGGCGCCCGGCCGCGCCACCGACCTCGATGCCCTGCGCCGTACCCTGGCTGGCCTGGCGCCGGGCCAGCGCCGCATGATCGATGTCGACACCGAACAAGGCATCGAGCGTGCCCTGGCGACTGCCGGCGCATTGAGCATCGAAGGCCGGCCGCAGCGGCTGGTGGCCCTGACCCCGATGGAAAACGAGCTGGCGGCGGAGGCCATGCAGGCCTGGCAAAAGCTGGTGCACGTGCTGACGCACGAGATCATGAATTCGCTCACGCCGGTCGCGTCGCTCTCGCACAGTGCGCGCGACATGGTGCACGGCGTGCGCGCCAGCCTGCCGCCCGATATCGCCGGCGACCTCGCCATCGCGCTCGACGCAATCGCCCGCCGCGCCGACAGCCTGACCCATTTCGTCAGCGGCTACCGGGCCTTGGCCAGCGTGCCGGAAGCGGCGCCGCAGCGGGTGGTGGTGCAGGAGATGTTCGCGCGCCTGTCGGCCCTGATCGCGCCGGCGTGGCAGGCGCGCGGCGGCAGCGCCGACTTCAGGGTGGAACCGGAATCGCTCGAACTGATGGCCGATCCGGGCCAGCTGGAACAGGCGCTGGTGAACCTGCTCCAGAACGCGGCGCAGGCGTGCGCGCAACGCGCCGCGCCGCACGTTGCGGTGAGCGCCAGGCTGGCGCGCGGCGGGCGCTTGCGGATCGAAGTGTGCGACAACGGGCCGGGCGTGGCGGACGAGGTGATCGCCGATATCTTCACACCCTTCTTTTCCACCAAAAGCAAAGGCGGCGGCATCGGCCTGGCCATGGTGCGCCAGCTGGTGCACCGCAATGGCGGCGCCGTGCGCTATGCCAAATCGGTCGGCGCCGGGGCGCGCTTCATCATCACATTTTGACGGCGCGCGCCGTGTAGAATCCGCCCTGTGCGATCGGCACACCGTCAACCTACAGAAGGACATCGTGAAGGCAATTCACCTCAAACTCGGTATCGCCACGCTCTGCGTCGCCGCCGGCGCAGCGTACTGGTACTACTCCCCCCTGATCGCCCTGCACCAGATGCGCGCGGCGGCCCGCGAGAACAACGCCGAGCGCTTCAACGAGCGCGTCGACTACCCGCGCCTGCGCGAAAGCGTCAAGGTGCAGCTCAGCGCCGCCATGAACGAGGAAGTCAAGCGCAACGACACCAGCGGACTCGGTGAGGCCGGTGCGGCAATCGGCAAGATGTTGGGAATAGCGATGGCCGACAAGATGGTCGACGCCATGGTGCGGCCGGAATTCGTCATGCGCGCGATGGAACAGGGAACGCTGACTCCACGCCCGCAGCGCGCAGAAGGGGATGCGGCCAAGAAGCCCGATCCGAAGTACACGTCCGAGCGCGTCGGCTTGAGCCAGTTCATCATGCACCTCGACCCCGACAAACCCGGTGACCGGCGCATGTCGCTCGTGATGGAGCGACACGGCCTGGCAACGTGGAAGCTGGCGGAGGTGCGCATGAGCGCCCCCGCCGCCGCTACCAGATAAGCAAGCCTGCCGGCTTACGGTGCGATCCAGGCGTCCTGCCAGTTGGCGCCCACGCCCGGCTCATAATGCGTCGATGCCGCGGTCCACTGCGTGCACCAGCCGCTGTACGGGAACGGCTTGCAGGTGTAGACCTTGCCGTTCTTCTGCTGCAGCACGCGGGTGGCGGCCTTGTAGGTGGCCAGCGACGCCGGGAACACATGATCGTAGGCCGCGCTGCCGCCTTCTTCGGTCAGCGTCAGCGGGAAGGTCTTCTGCAGCACCGCGCCGCCGTCCTTGACCACCGCCTTGAGCACCAGCTGGTGCGCGCCCGCCTTGGGTGCGCTCAGGTTCAGCGCCAGCGCCGCGCTGTTGTTGTTCAGCGGCGCCGTTGCAAAGCCCTTCGACACGCCCGCCTGGTCGTACACATACGCGCTGACGTCCATGTCGGTATTCGCGCTGACGCTGAAGTTGATCGCCAGTTGCCCGCCCTTGATCACATACGAGGTGCGCAAATCGCTGACGCTGAAGTCGGCCGGCGGTGGCGTCTGGTCCTTGTTGATCTGCACTTCCACCCGGGTCAGCGCGCTGGCCGTTTTTGCATACACGGTGTTTTGTCCGTACACCGGCGTGATCTTGCCGTCCTGGCCCATCTGGCCCGCGTGCAGCTGCGGTTGTTCGGCGTTGATGCGGGTGGCCAGCAGATGCGCCCAGTTATTGCGCAAGCCTTCGCTGGCGCTGCCGATGGTGACCTTGGTCTGCAGTTCCGGTTTTTCGCCCGCGGCGTCGAACACGCGCGTGGCCACGCTGTCGCCGGCGGCCAAGTCGACCGACGGATAGATCGCGCCGCGCTGCGTCCATTCCGGCACCGGCACCGTTCCGCCATCCTTGAACAGCACATCGACCATGTTATAAAAACTGTTCGGCGTATCGCCGATTTCCCACACGCCCAGAATCACCTGGTAGCCGGTACGCTGCGGTACCGTGCAGTTGTGGCTGACCTGCGCGGGTGGCTGGCGGTTGCCGCCGTCGATCACGCAGAACGGGGTCAGGTCGAACGAAGCGCGGGTAAGCTTCTGGTTCGGATTCCAGTTCGACTTGGTGATGTAATAGCGCCAGTTGCGCGTGGCGTGGTTGGCCGTAAACTGCCACTTGAAGACATTGGCGCCGGCCTGCATGGGGCGCTTGGTCCAGCGGCTGCTGGTCTGTTCATTGAGTTCGCCGAATTGCGCCAGTGCGGCCGAGGCGATGACGCCGTCCGCCGGTCCCTGGGCCGGAAAACCGGATGGCGCCTCCAGACTTTGCGGTTCCCATTGAATGGCGCCGCAGGCGCTGTTGCCGCCTTGCTTGCACAGCAGATTGCGCGATTCGGGCTGGGTGATGTAGCCGTGTGCCATGGCACTGGCGCTGCATAACAGCGCGCAGGCGCCGGCGATGGTGGTGAGTGTTTTCATGTTGATTTACCTTTCGGGCAGGACGACGTCGGAAGCACGCATACAGCCGGTCCGGCCGACATCGCGCGCTCGCTTGCAGTTCAAAATGCGTCAGGATGATCGCCGTGAAAGTGGTAGTCAACTGGTTTTCAAAATTACCCCTGCGAGCAATACCAGTGCGGGATGGAAGGTTCTGTTGCAAGCAAAAAGATAACGATGTCGAGGCGGACAAACGCAGGCCGTGAAGTGGTCGCGACGGGGTTTCAATGATTGACTTGCGCATGTGTTTACCGCACAATCAAAAATCAAAACGTTATTTATTTGCTAATGAAAACGTTTTCATGATTCACTGCACTCAATGTTGCAACCCACAAAACCATTCTGGAGATCCGATGCGACTTTCTACTGCCACGTTCAGTTTATGCCTGCTCCTTTCCGCCTGCGGCGGCGACGCCGACCCAGGCAGCCCCACGGCCACGCCAGCGCCACCGTTGGCCGCCGACGCGGCGGCCGTCGACACGGCGGCCGTCGACACGGCCGATGCGATCCCGGAGGCCGACGATGCGCCTCCATCTGCGTTGGCTGGCGAGGCGGACGACAGCATGACCGGCTTCGACTCCGGCTCATCCGAAAAAACCAGCGCCACCGACGTAAGCAGATTAAGCAGGCTGGCCAAGTTCCCGGTCGGCGTCTCGGTCGCCTACGGCAATGAAGCCTTCAGCTACACCAACAGCCCGGCGCAGCAGGCGGTCATCAAGACGCATTTCAGCCAGCTCACGGCCGGTAATATCATGAAGATGAGCTATCTGCATCCAGCCCAGGATACTTACAACTTCACCCAGGCCGACGACTTTTTAAAGTTCGCCAGGGACAATGGCAAAACCCTGCACGCGCACGCCCTGATCTGGCACTCCGACTATCAGGTTCCGGCGTTCATGAAAAACTATCAGGGCGACAAAGCGGCGTGGCTGGCGATGCTCAAGACGCACGTGCAAACGATTACCCGGCATTTCTCCGGCAAAGTCGCGAGCTGGGATGTGGTGAACGAAGCCATTAACGACGGCGGCGGCTACCGCAATTCGATTTTTTACCAGAAGACGGGCACCGACTATATCGAACAGGCGTTCATCAATGCGCGCGCCGCCGACAAGAAGGCCGACCTGTACTACAACGATTACAACATCGAGGCCGACGCCGCCAAGCTGCAAACCCTGACCGAGATGCTCGACGGTTTCAAGGCGCGTTCGGTGCCGATCAGCGGGGTCGGCTTCCAGATGCATATTTATATGGATTATCCATCGGTGAGCACCATTTCAGCGGCCTTCAAACGGGCCGTGGACCGCAATCTGAAGGTCAAGATCACCGAGCTCGATATCCCGATCAATAATCCATTCAGCCCGCCATACCAAGCCGGCGATATCAAGCGGGTATTGACGCCGGCACTGGCGCTGGCGCAGAAAAAGCGCTATTGCGAAGTCGTGAAAGCGTATATGGACACGGTACCGGCCAAATTGCGCGGCGGCGTGACGGTGTGGGGTGTGAGCGATCCAAGCAGCTGGCTCATCAGCGACCTGTTTAAAAACGCGCACGCCGACTGGCCGCTGCTGTTCGACGGCGCCTATCAGCAAAAGCCCGCCTTGCGCGGCGTGGCCGATGGCTTGGCCGGCAAGGCCTGCACCAATACTTGATTCCAGGCGGCATCCCGCAGCCGGGTGCCGCTTGCCATGTTTTATGCATACCAATTTGGCAAGCGCAAAAATGTGGTATTAACGGCCCTGCCGCGTTATCCAGGTGATTCGTCAACATATGTTGACAGAATCGCCGGCCTGGCTTATCTTCACTCCCATGATCGATCCGCGCCAGATGCCTTCCCCCGACGACCCCGCCGAAGCCCTGGCGGCGGTCGTGGCGCTGCGCCGTTACGCCGATGCGCTCGAACGCAAGGCGGTCAACGCGGCGGTGAAGCAGGGCTGGTCGTGGAGCGACATTGCACAGGCACTGGGCGTGTCGAAACAGGCCGCCCACAAGCGCCTGGCCGGTTCAGTGACGGACGAAGACAGTTAAACGGGAGGCAGTCGATGTTTCAACGCATACGCCAGCGTCTGGGCGACATGAAGACGATTCAGCATCTGTGCCAGGGGGCGGAACAATACGCGCTGGCCGACCAGCAGCGCGAACCGGCGGTGGAGCATTTCCTGCTCTCCGCGCTCGACCTGGACGACGGCACGGCGCGGCGCGCCTTCGAACAGGTTCATGCCGATCCGGCGCAACTGCCGCAGGCGATCGCCCAGCAGTACCGCGACGCGCTGCGTTTTGCTGGCCTCACGGCCGATGCAGCGGCCAGCGCGCTCGATGCATCCGAGCCGCTCGAACCAAGCCGGGGCCTGTACGAGGCGGCGCCGTCGGGCGCGGACCTGATGCAAACCCTGGCGCGGCAGCGTTCGGGCGAACGCGGCCCCTTGCTGGGTGCGCACGTGGTGGCGCTGGTGGCGGCAATGCGCCAGGGCGTGGCGCCACGTTCGCTGGCGGCGCTGGGCGTCGATGCGGCAGCGCTGCGCGCGGCGGCGCAAGCCGAAATCGGCGCTTACCAGAACCGTTAGCGCTCGGCGGCCGACAGCGTAAAGATCTCGACGCCGCTCTCCGTCACCGCCACCGAGTGCTCGAACTGGGCCGACCACTTGCGGTCCTTGGTCACCGTCGTCCATTTGTCTGGCAACACCGTCACCTGGTGGGTGCCGACGTTGACCATCGGTTCGATCGTGAAGATCATGCCCGGTTCGAGAACGATGCCGGTGCCGGGGCGGCCGTAGTGCGTCACCTGCGGCGTATCGTGGAATACCTGGCCGATGCCATGGCCGCAAAAATCGCGCACCGACGAAAAGCCCTGCGCCTTGATATACGTCTCGATCGCCGCGCCGACGTCGCCCAGGGTGGCGCCCGGACGCACCGTGCGCACGCCCGTCATCATCGCCTCGTAGGCTGAACTCACCAGGCGCTTGGCCAGGATCGATACCGTACCCACTTCGAAGGTGCGGCTGGTGTCGCCGAACCAGCCATTGAGTTTGGGCGTGACGTCGATGTTGACGATGTCGCCCTCGCGCAGGATCTTTTTGTCCGACGGAATACCGTGCGTGACCACGTGGTTCACCGAAATGCAGCTGGCGTGCTTGTAGCCGTGGTAATCGATGGTGGCCGGAATGCTGCCGGCGGCGCGCATGAATTCTTCGCACATGGCGTCCAGCGTTGCCGTCGACACGCCGGCGCGCACGTGCGGAGCGATGAAGTCGAGCGTGTCGGCGGCCACGCGGCCGGCCGCGCGCATGGCTTCGAAGCCCGCTTCGTCGTACAGGGGAATCGGTTTGCCGTGTTCTGTTTGGGTGGAATAGCGCATGGGGTTTCTCAGTGAGGTGTGGCGGCCAGCGCGCCGACGGCGTCGTGCGAGGCACGCAGGATCGCGTCGAGCGTGGCGGGAATCGCCTTGTTTTGGGCCAGGTAGGGTTTGACGATAGCGATCGGGGCGTCGATCAGCATGAAGCGCAGCGTATGGGCCGCATCGTCGCCTGCGGCGCCGCGGCGTTGCAGGCAGCGTTCGAAGCAGGCGTCGAGGCGCGCCTGCTCCGCTTCGAGCAGCTCGCTCAGTTCCGGCGTGAGCGGCGCGCCCAGGTCCGGGCAGTCTTCGTACTGCAGCAAAAAGCGCGCGTACACCGGGTTGCTGCGGCACCAGTCGAGCAGCGCCGCCACCGGTATCCACGTGTCGTCTTCATCCCAGTGCCGGGCCACCTGTTCGCGAAAATCGGCTTTCACCGTCAGCCAGGCATGCGCCAGCAGCGTGCTGCGCGAATCGAAGCGGTGATACACCGATCCGATCGGCGCGCCGGCCCGGATGGCGATCGCCGACATCGACACCGAACCGATGCCGCAGGCGGCGGCGATGCCGATGGCGCCGTCGATGAATGTATGTGCGTTGTATTTTGCGAGTCTGACCATTCAAATAGAATATAGATTCTATTTGAGGCCGTCAAGCCCGCTTTCCTCTTGAGCACTATTGACAGATACTTAATGCCCCCCCAGAATCCGGCAGTCTTGCTATAGAGAAAATAGGTGCTGTCCGATGAAAATGCTGATCAAACGTGCCGTGCGCAGCATGGCGGGATGGCCGCTGCTGGGCCGCCTGATCCGGACCGTGGTGGCCGTCGTGCGCCTGCCGGACGATAACCTGCGGCGCGATGCCCTTGCCCGGGAACAGTTGCCGATGCTGCTTAAGACGATGTCGGAGCTCAACGCCCGCGTACTGGCGGCCGAGCGCGATCCGCACAACCTGGTCGCGTCCACGCCGGTTGCGCTGCGCCTGATCGGGCGCGATCTGGCAGCGCTGCGCGAGCGCCTGGACCAGCTGGAGGCCGCGCAGCGCCCATGATCACCTTTTCGATCGTGATCAATACCCTCAACCGCGCCGCCCTGCTGCAGGAAACGCTCGAGAGCCTGTGCCGCCTGCGCTACGCGGGCCGGTTCGAGGTGATCGTCGTCAACGGCCCTTCCACCGACGATTCGGAGCAGGTGATCGCATCCTGGCTGCCGCGCATCCGCAGCGCGCGCTGCGACGTCGCCAACCTGTCGGTGTCGCGCAATATCGGCATTTGCATGGCCGCCGGCGACGTGGTGGCGTTCATCGACGACGACGCCATTCCCGAACCGGAATGGCTCACCGAACTGGCCGCAGCCTACCAGGAGCCGGGCGTGGGCGGCGCCGGCGGGCGCGTGTTGGACAGCAGCGGCTACACTTTCCAGTACCACTACGCCACCGCCAACCGGCTCGGCGACGTCGATATCAGCCACCGCAAAAGCACGCCGCAGCTGTGCTTTCCCGGCTCGCGCGAATTTCCCTATCTGCAGGGGACCAACGCCTCCTTCCTGCGTTCGGCGCTGCTGGAAGTGGGCGGTTTCGACGAAGAGTTCGAGTACTTCCTCGACGAGACCGACGTCTGCTGCCGGCTGGTCGATGCCGGCTACCTGCTCAAGCAGCTGCCGCACGCCTACGTGCACCACAAGACCGCGCCCAATGAAGTGCGCGATCATGCCCGGCTGCCGCGCGCGATTTACCCGATCCTCAAGAACACCATCTACTTCTCGCTCAAGCACGGCCTGGAGTACGCCACGCGTGTCCAGATCGACGCCCACAACGGCGAGACGGCCGCGTCGCAGCGGCGCCACCTGGAATTCATGATCGCCAACGGCAGCGCCGGCGAAGAGCGCCGCGCCGGGTTCGAGGACGAACATGCGCGCGCCTGGGAGGTGGGGCAACGACGTGGTGTGCGGCACGCCCTGGCGCCTGTCGCCAGCGGCATCGACGCCGCCAAACGCGCGCGCTGGCAGGGCGCATTCCTGGCGTTTGCCACCGTCGACAACGCGCAGGCTCGCACGCTGGTGCTGGTGTCGCGCGACTACCCGCCCAATCACCGTGGCGGCATCGCCACCTTCAGCCGCGACCTGGCCGAGGCGCTGGCCGCCGAAGGCCATCAGGTGTACGTGATTACCGAAAGCGCCACCCACAGCCACGTTGAACTGGTGGGCGGCGTGTGGGTGCACCGGATCGCGCTGCGCGAGTACGCGCGTACCTGCGAAGCGATCGAGCGCAGCATCCCGCAAGAAATCTGGAACTGGTCCGCCACCGCGCTGGCCGAAGCGCGCCGCATTGCCAGCCAGCGCCCGCTGGACCTGGTCGAAGCGCCCATCTGGGATGCCGAAGGCGTGGCCTTTCTGCTGGCCGCCGAGTGGCCGCTCGTCACCAGCCTGCACACGACCTTGCATTTCTCGCTGCAGGGCCGCACCGAATTGCGCGACGATGCCGCGTGGATGACGCGCTTCGGCACGCCCATGCTGGCGCTCGAAAAGGAACTCATGCAGCGTTCGCAGGCGGTCCGCGCCAACAGCGCCGCGATCCGGCGCGACATCGAGCAGGCTTACGGCTTTCGCTTCGACGACGCCACCCTGCGCCTGGTGCCGCTCGGGATGCCCGACGTGCCGTATGCGGTGGCGCCGGCCACGCGCGCGGATGGGAGCCTCACGGTGCTGTTCGTCGGCCGCCTTGAAGCGCGCAAGGGTATCGACGTGCTGCTCGCGGCGGTCGACCCGGTGCTGGCGCAGCATCCGCGGGTGCGCTTTCGCATCATCGGCGACGATATGCTGCTCATGTCGGGCGGGGCAATCAGCTACAAGGAACACTGCCGCCGCAATGGCCAGTTGGCCGCGTGGGGCGAGCGCGTGACGTTTGAAGGCCGCGTCGACGACGCCACCCTGCGCGCCGCCTACCGCGATTGCGACGTGTTCGTGGCGCCCAGCCGTTACGAGTCGTTCGGCCTGGTGTTCGTCGAAGCCATGCGCGAGGCGCGCCCGGTGATCGGCTGCGCCGCCGGCGGCATGCCCGAAGTGGTCAGTGATGGCATCAACGGCATCCTGGTAGCCCCGGGCGACAGTGCCGCGCTGGCCGGCGCCATCGGCACGCTGGCCGCATTGCCCGAACTGCGCGCCGCCATGGGCCGTGCGGGGCGCGTGCTGTTTGAAGACAAATTCATCTCGCGCCGCATGGCGCAGGACAGCGCGCCGCTGTACGGCATCGCGGTCGGCCGTTTTGCACAGGCGCGTCAATGAAAATATCGGTTGTCCACGGCATCTGCGTCAGGAACGACGCCATCTCGAACGCCATCGCCGACAACATCGGCTGGCTGATCGAGGCCGGCCACGAGGTGGTGCTGTTCGCCTACGCCTGCGAGCATGCCGCCGTGCCGCACCGTCTCGTGCGCGACGTCACCGACATATTGCCCGACCCGCATTTCCAGGCCAGCGATGCGGTCATTTTCCATTTCGGGATTTTCTATCCGCTGTTCGACCTGATCATGCTGGTGCCGGCGCATGCGCGGCGCCTGGTGGTGTTCCATAACATCACGCCCAAGCAGTTCGTCGGCGCCGAACATCACGCCACCATCGACAAGTCGTTCGCGCAGATGGGAAACGTCATGTTCGCCGACCATGTGGCCTGCGACAGCGCCAGCAACCTGGCAGTGCTGCGCGCGGCGGCGGTGACCACGCCGGCAAGCGTGCTGCCGCTGGCGGTGCATGGCCAGGCGCAGCCCTGCGCCGCCAAGCCGGGGCATGCCGATGGCGTCGTGCGCATCGTCTTCATCGGCCGTCTGGTGCAGTCGAAAGGCGTGGCCGACCTGCTGGACGCCGTTGCGCGTTGCCTGCGGGCCGACACCACCGCGCAGATTGCGCTCGACCTGGTGGCCAACCTGGGCTTCTCCGATCCGGTGCTGGTCGATGCGGTGCACAGCGCGGCGGCTGAGTGGCCGCTCGTTTTCGGCCCGCGCGTCACGCTGCGCCTGCACGGCGACGCCCCGGACGAACTCAAACAGCGCCTGCTGGTGCAGGGCGACGTATTCGTCCTGCCCACCTACCATGAAGGGTTTTGCGTGCCGATCGTGGAAGCGCTGTCGGCCGGATGCCGGGTAGTCTGCTACGACAATTCCAACACGCCGGCCATCGCCGGCGGGTTCGCGCGCCTGGTGCCGACGGGCGACATCGCGGCGCTGGCCCAGGCCATCGGCGACGAGCTGGCGCTGGTCCGCTCGCCGCCGTGGCAGGCGGACGGCTTTGCCACCTTCGCGGCCGGCGCATGGGGCCATGCGCAGACGTTTGCTCCCGCGCGGGCGCGCCACCGCCTGACCACCCTGGTGGCGGACCTGCTCAACGGCGCCCTGGATAACTGACCAGGCTCGCGCCTCACTCGGGCGAAGCCGGGTAAGGCGTGCGCAGATGGAAGCGCATGCGCCATCCCAGCACGGCCAGTGCGACGACCGTGATCAACACGGTTTCCGGTTCGGGCACGATGCTCATGCCGGCTGCTTGCGCCGCTTTCCGGCCGGTGATCGCTCGCGGCTGCGCCCCAGGCACCGGCGTGTCGGTCTTCTCCATCTTCAGTTGCTCAAGGCCCCGCAATTGCTCTTCTTCCTGCGGCGTGGCCAGGGCGCTCTTCGCGCGCAGCAGCGCGGCGCGTTCGCCCGCCCACAGGCGTGTCAGGTGCGGCGAGGTTTGCTCCTGCGCCGGCTGCCGGTCGGTGCTGGCGCGGCGTTCGGCCACGATCTGCCGCGCCCCCGGTTTCCAGCCACTGAGCAGGCGTACCAGGTCGTCGTGCAGCGATCCGATGCGCGGCACGCGTGACAGGGCGGCGACGTCCTCCATCCTTTCCCACAAAACGTTGGGACCGGTGACCGCTTCCAGCGCAAACATGCGCACCTGGTCCGGGCGCTGCCGGTAGTGCTGCAGCAGCGCGTTCGCCGAGCGCGGCATGATGGGTTGCGGCCCGTGGACCCACACCACCGCGCCGTCGCTGCTGGCCGCCGCCCATTCCCACGCCATCAGCAGCGCCGCGCTGTTGTCGTGACCTTCTTCGTACGTGATGTCCTGCAGATGCCGCACGCTGGCCAGCGAATCGGAATGATCGTGCAGGAACACCTGTGGCGCCTCGCTACCGGCCACGATCACGCCCAGTTCCACGTTGCCCGGGAAAGAGGTCGCGGCGCGCGCCAGCTGCTCGCGTTGCGCCGCCAGCGCCATCGAGCCGTCGATGACCAGCGCCACGCGGCGCGGAATGCGGGCAGCTTTCTGGCTGATGGTTTGCACGATGGCCCCGTTTTGCACCGTCGGGTCGGGGCTCCATGCCTGCGCATCGTCCGACGCGCGCCATGCGCTGATGATCGCCGCGCCGACGCCGGGCAGTGGCTCGGCGAGGTCGCCGCGCACCGCGAATGGCAGCGTGGCGCCGGTTTCCTCACGCATGCCGGGCGCGCCCTGCAGCGCGCTGGCCGATTCCAAAGACACTGCATGGCGCAAGGCCGGCGCGATCTCGAAATTGCGTTCGCTGAACGCGGGCAGCTGAAGATAGCCCAGGCGCGCTTCATTGAGCACCAGCGGCGCGGTCATCGCGATCCGCAAAGTCAGCTCGCTTCCCTTCTGATCCGGACGCAGCTCGAGCATGATGCGGTCCTTGCCAGCCGTGGTCACCAGGATGGGCGGACGGTTGGACCAGCCTGTTTTTTCCCGCTCCGCGCGCGCCTGTGCGCCCCCGCTGACTGTCGCCTCGTGCTCCCCGCTGTCGTCCCGCAGTGTGACGCGCGTGACCACGGCGCCGGCCTGTAACGTGACCTGTGCGCGCGCTTCCTTCCAATGGTATTTTTCCTTGCGAAGCACCATGGTCCATTCCAGCGAGCCGAGTGCCGCTCGGGCATCGAGCGTGCCATCGATGCGCGAACTGGCCAGACGCAGGTTCGCCACGTCGCTGAACGGGGTGCCGGTGAGGCGGTAGTAAACGGCGCGCGCTTCTTCGGCACTGGTCCCGGGGCCCTTCATCAGCATGCTGCTGGTCAGGTCGAGTCCGACGTTACCATCTCCGTGGCACAGGCGCAGCATGATGTCCTCGTTGCCGAGGTAGCGCAGCAGGCGTATCCCGTTCGCGCTGGTGGCGTGTGCTTTGTCGGCCGCCATGCGCATGCCGAGCCGCGTGATGGCGGTCGGCAGTTCCATTGCGCCGACGATGGCCAGCGCCAGCAGTGCGCCGGGCCAGGCGGAAGGCAGCGGCGCGCCGCCCGTCTCCAGCAGGCGGCGGCGGAGCAAGCGGCGCGCGGCCAGTGTCGCCACCAGCGACAGCAGCGGTGCGAGCAGCAGCAAGCCGATGCCGAAGTAGATGATCATGGCCACGCCCCCCAGCGTGACCGGCAGGAACAGAACGGTGAAGAAGGCGCTGATCCCGATCGCAAAGCCGTGCAGCAGCGCCAGTGGACGTGACAGCGAAGGCTGCCCGCTCTTGAGGGCGATCATCAGCTGGGCGTTGGCCAGCGGGACGCTCGCAATCAGGAACAGGTGCGCGGACAAGGTGAGCAGATGGATCATCTGCGCCCAGAACACGCCGATGAGCAGGACCGCAACCGCAATCACCGGCAGGATCACGCCAGCGAACCAGATCGCTGCGCGAACGGAAAAGCGCACTGCTTGGCGCGGCGCGGGAGTGGGGCTTACGGACTCGTGATGATCGATCATGGCGTTCCAAAGGAAACTTAACAGACCATGAGCGTAACAAGCGAGTGTGCAGTGCGAATGTGCTGAATGTGAAGTGGGCCGGTATTGCGCTGCTGGAGCTGGAAATCAGCGGCCTGTTTCTTGTCCTGCATACCGGCCAGCGCCATCACTGGCGTGCGCGGATCTCCCGGAGGGAGCCGGCACGGCGCTGCACTGGGTGCCGGTGAGGCGGTAGTAGGAGGCGCGCGCTTCCTCGGCGCTGGTCGCGCCGCGCGTGGTCAGCACGATGCTGGTCAAGTCGGGGGGGAAGCCGCCCTCTCCCGCGCAGATGCGCCGCATGATTTTTTCATTGCCGAGGTAGCGCAGCACGCGTATGCCGTTCGTGCTGGTGGCGTGTGCCTCGTCGGACGCCATGCGCATGCCGACCCGCGTGACGACGGACGGCAGTTCCATGGCGCCGACGATGGCCAGCGCCAGCAGTACGCCAGGCCACGCGGAGGGCAGCGCCGCGCCGCCGCTGTGCAGAAGGCGGCCGGCGAGCACGCGACGCACGGCCAGCGTCGCGATCAGCGCCAGCAGCGGCGCGAGCAGCAGCAAGCCGAGGCCGAAGACGACGAGGCCCAGCACCGCTACCGGCGTGAGCGGCAGAAACAAGATGGCGAAGATGGCGCTGATCCCGGTCGCAAATCCGTGCAGCAGCGCCAGCGGACGCGACAGCTCGAGCCACTCGCTATCGACGGCGTGTATCAGCAAGGCATTGGCCAGCGGGACGCTGGCAATGAAGACGATGTAGACCGTCAGGGTGAGCGACAGGACAATGCCTTCCCAGCGCAGGCCGATGAACAGGGCAGCGAGCGCGATGACCGGCAGGATCACGCCGGCGAACCAGATCGCTGCGCGCAGATGAGAACGCACTGCGTGGGGCGGCGCTGACGCGACGGCGGGGCTTGCGGAGTCGTACAGATCGATCATGGCATTCCAATGGAAACTTGACAGACCACGAGCGTAACAAGCATGTGTGCGGTGGGAATGTGCTGAATGTGAAGTGGGCCGATAATACGCCACTGCGCAGCAATGACAGGATAACCAACCATGCAAGCCTACGAGACGGGGCACGCTTGCGTCCGCTTGATCGGGTTGCCTATCGTTAGTAACAGGCCGCTCAGGTCCGTGACGCTGGTCTCCTGTCGTTTGCACATGCTTGCTATCATTTTCTCGTTGCCCAAGTGGCGCAGCAGGCGCACGCCGTCGGCCCTGGTGGCATGCACGCTGCTGTTCGCCATGCGCATGCCGATCAGCGTCACGGCGGCCGGTAACTCGACGACGGCACCGACGGCCATCGCCAGCAGCACACCGGGCAACGCGGACGGCAGCGGCGCCCTACCGGTCTCCCGCACCATCTCGCCGAGCATGCGGCGCCCGGCCAGCAACGCGATCAGCGAAAGCAGCGGTGCGAGCACCAGCAGCAAGAAGATGCCGTAACTCAGGATTACGGCCATGGTGAACGGAATCAGCGGCAGGAAGACGATGGTGTAGACGATGCTGACGGTCGCTGCGAAACCGTGCAGCAATGCCAGCGGGCGCGGCAGCAAAGGCCGCTCGCTCATCATTGCGCGCAGCAGCAGCGCATTGGCGAGCGGGATGCTGGTAATCAGGAACGCGTGGATCAGCATGGTGCCCGGTAGCGGCATGCTGCCCCCCACATAGCCGACGTGCACGACCGCGAGCGAAATCAGCGGCAGGATCACGCCGCCAAACCACAGCGCTGCGCGAACGGAATCACTGAGCATGTGATACGGCAGCGCGGGCTTGAAAGGCAGCCGCACCGCCTCGTAATGGTCGATCATGGCGTTCCAGGGAAACTTGTCAGACCACAAGCGTAGCAAGCGCTTGTGCGGTGGGTATGTGCCGAATGTGAAGTAAGCCGATGCTACACTGCTTCGGATTCATTTCTGGATGTCCGACCATGCAAGCTTACGAGTGGCAATGCCACGTCTGCAGACACAGCAATAGCGCCGCACGCGATACCTGTAGCGCCTGCGGCTTTGCCGCAGCGGCGCGCGGCAAAGATATTCTGCTGAAACGCGCGGCCCAGGCCGACGCCGCCGAAGCAGCGCCGCCCGCTTCTTCCGACAGCGTGAACCTGACCGAGCTCGTTGCCTACTTGCCCCTTTGGCGCAGGATACTTGCCTACGTCGGCCTGATGGTGAGCGGAGCTGGCGGCATTTGGTGGAAATTTGCCTGGACCATGCCATCCTACGGGAGCGCTTTCCTGATGGTGGCCGGCGGCCTGCTGCTGGTCGGACTGGCCGCCGGTCGGAAGACCGCACCCTCCCCACCACCCTAAACCGCCCCCAGCCCCACGGCACGTCCGGCATCGAGCCGGAAATCGGCGGCCTGCTTCTTGTCCGGAATATCGGCCGCCAGCGCCATCACCAGCGTGCGCAGGTCGCTCGCCTCGCTGGCATGTTCGGCGCAGACGATGGTCGCCATCGGCCCGATGTGCCCGGCCAGCATGCGTTCGAGCTTGTGCAGATCCTCGCGCGCAAACTCGGCCGGCGCCGGACGCTGGCGCGTCGGATGCGGCCCCACCCGCGCCGGTGCGCGCAGCGGCGCCGGATCGTTGAGCAAGTCCATCAGGTTGATCCCGGCCGCCCCGGTTCCCGTCTGCTTCGCCACATAACTGTCGTCGAAGCGCACGCTGGCGCGCAGCATGGTGCGCATCGCGGCCACCGCCGCTTCCCCGCGATGCCCTCGGCACAGCAGCATGACGATATTGCCGCTGTTCATGTGCACCTGGGCCATGCGGTTGTCGTCGCTGACGATGAACGCGGTGCCGGTGCGGCCCTGGTCGCGGAAATGCCGCAACTGTTCCACGATGCCGCCGAACGGCATCAGCTCCTGGTGTGTCATGGCATTCCCCTTGCGTACGTCATGCTCTGCGGCTCAGCCGGCTGATGGCCATTTGGATGCTGATGCCCAGCCGTTCGATGGCACGTGCCAGCGAGCCGATCTCATCACCCCGCATGGTGCCCGGAATAGTCTCCGTAAACTCGCCCTTGCTCAACTGTTCCGCCACGACGATCAGCTGGTTGATCGGCATCGTCAACTGTTTGGCCAGGAAGGCGGCCACGCCCACCACCAGCACGGCGGTCAGCAGGATCAGTGCGCGCGCACCGGTTTCGATGCGTTCCAGCGCGGCGTAGGCTTCGGCGTAGTCCTGTTCCACCAGCAAGGTCCAGCCCTGCGGCAACTTGCGCGAGTAGCCGACCACGCGCTTGTCGCCCGACGCATACACGGTCGGCTGCTCGGCGATGCCATCGATCTTGAGGGCCGGATAATTGCTCATGTCCTGCACCGCGTCGGTGGCCTGGTCGGGCCGGCCCGAGGCGATTACCTTGTTATCGGCGTCGAGCAGGATCGCGTAGCCGGTCTCGCCGATGCGGGTATCCTTGATGACCCGCGAAATATCGTCCAGCTTCATGGCCATCGCCAGCACGCCGACCGTGCCGCCCATCGCATTGCGGATCGGTACGGCCAGGGTCAGGGCCGGACGGCCGGTCGACTTGCTGATCAGCACCTGGCGGCTCGATACGTCGCCCTTCATGGCCGACTGAAAATAGCTGCGTTCGCCGAAGCGCGTCAGCGGCTTGTCGTCGCTGCGCGCGATATTTTCGCCGGTCGGTTCGATCGTGAAGACCACGAAGGCCCATTCGTAGCTCTCGCCCATGGCGCGCAGGATGGGCGTCTGGCGCGCCGGCTCCATGCTGCGGATGTCGTCGAGCTTGGCGGTCTGGCGCAGCGCGCGCACGTTCGCTTCGTCCCAGCCGTTGATGCCGGTGGCGATGCCGCTGGCGGTCATCATCAGGTGCTGCGAACTGGTCGCTGTCGCGTCGGAGCGCGCCTGGCTGCTGCCCGCGTACCAGACGCCCAGCAGCGGAACGAGCGACACCGCCAGCAAGGTGATCACCAGCTTGTGAAAAATAGTGAGACGGAACGATTCGGATTTCATCGGGAGTTTCCTTTTCTGTGGACAGCCCGGCGGCGCCCTGCGCACGGTGCGCAAGCGGAGAGGGGATATCGACAGAAGACCATATTTCCACAATGCAATGGTTGAGATGGGACAAGGCATCGTGGAGAATGGCGGCTCTACAACACTCTGCCATCCACCCACAACCGAAAGCCCGTATGACCTCATCACTCCCCTTTTCCCCACGCCGCCGCGGCTTGCTGATCGCGGGCGCCTGCGCTCCTCTTCTTGCGGGCTGCGCTTTATCGTCCGGCACCGTCGGCGTCACGCAAGCGCGCCTGGCCGCGCTGGAAAAGGCCGCTGGCGGACGTCTGGGCGTGGCGGCGGTCGATACCGGCAACGGCCGGCAGATGGGACATCGCGCCAGCGAACGCTTTCCGATGTGCAGTACCTTCAAGGCCATCGCCTCGGCCGCCATCCTGGCGCACGCCAGGAACGTGCCGGGCTTGCTGGAACAGCGCATCCGCTATACCAAGGCCGATCTGGTGACGTATTCCCCGATTACCGAGCAAGAGCTGGACAAGGGCATGACGGTGGCCGAGCTGTGCGAGGCCACCATCCAGTACAGCGACAACGCGGCGGCCAACCTGCTCATGAAACTCATCGGCGGCCCGGCGGGCGTGACGGCGTTTGCACGCAGCGTGGGCGATACCACGTTCCGGCTGGACCGCTGGGAAACCGAGCTCAACTCTGCGATCCCGGGTGATCCGCGCGACACCACCACCCCGGAGGCGATGGCGACCCTGCTGCGCCGCGTGGCGCTCGATGACGGCTTGCCGCCGGCGCAACGCGACCTGTTGCAGGCATGGATGCGCGGCAACACGACCGGTGCGGCACGCATCCGCGCGGGCGTACCGGCCGGCTGGGCGGTGGCGGACAAGACGGGCACTGGCGCTTATGGTTCGAGCAACGATATCGGCATCGTGTTCCCGCCCAAGGGCGCGCCGGTGGTGCTGGCGCTGTACTACACGCAGGCGGCGCCGGACGCCAAGGCCAACAGCGATATTCTGGCTGCGGCAACGCGGATCGTGATGGAGGAGTTAGGGCGCGTGTAACCGCCGTGGCGGCGCGTCAGGCGTTGGAGGCCGTCTTTCTGCGCGGCAGCTGCTTGAACAGGTCGGTGCGGCGCAGCCGGATGCCGCGCGAGTGAATCCCGCTGATCGCCCCCCACGCCGAGGCCCAGCGCGCCGCCCGTGCCTTCTCCTCATCGGACGATGAGTCGATGGCGCGGTCGATCGCCTTGACCATGCGCGACATGCCGTAGGCCTTGCGTGCTTCCTTCCCCCGGTATTTCATTTGCTGCCCGTATTAACTTACTTGTCTTCAGGGTATGCCTACTTATTAGGCAACACCGTTCGCCATCGCACCTCCAGCTTTTTTAACTGAATGGCAAGACGTAACAATTTGTTACTACGGTAGAGTTCCCGACTGCCGGTTATTTGTGCAACGTACCGATCCGGTCAAGTTCGCGTTTCACGGCGTCGGGCGCGCCATCCAGGGTCGCCGCCGGCAGCGCAAACAGCGCCTCGATGCGCGCGCGCAAGGTGGCATACGCCTGCATGAAGCTGGCGTCGATCTGCGCGTCGGTGCCGCTGGCATGGGCCGGGTCGTCCACGCCCCAGTGCGCGCGCAGCACCGGTCCCAGATAGGCGGGACAGGTTTCCCCGGCCGCGCTGCCGCAGACCGTGATGACGATGTCGGGCACGACCGGCAGCGTGCCCCACGACTTGCTGTGATAGCCCTCGCTGGCAATGCCTTCGCGCGCCAGCAGGGCCAGCGAGCGCGGATGCACCGCGCCGGTCGGCTTGCTGCCGGCGCTGACCGCATGCCAGCCGGCCGGGGCCAGATGGTTGAAGGTCGCTTCGGCCAGTATCGAGCGGCACGAGTTGCCGGTGCAGAGGAACAGGACGTTTTTCATGGGCATTTTCTTGAAGTGAATGAAGTCAATCGGAACGGGTATCCGGCGCGGGCCGGTACAGCCAGCAGAACAGCAGCGTCGCCGCGCCCGCCCCTGCCAGCTGGGCGAGGATGAAGCCCGGCGTGTCCGACGGCCGGATGCCGGCAAAGGTGTCGCTCGCCGCGCGCGCCAGGGTCACCGCCGGATTGGCGAACGAGGTCGACGCGGTGAACCAGTAAGCGGCCGTGATGTAGGCGGCCACGGCGAAGGGCGTGGCCCCGGGGCGGGTGCGCGAACAGCCGATAATGACGCCCAGCAAGCCAAAACTGGCCACGAATTCGCTCCACCACTGGGACGGACCGGTGCGCACATGGAGCGATGCGGACAGCAGCGGCAGCTCGAACATCGCATGCGCGGCCATCACGCCCGCCAGCGCGCCGGCCAGCTGCGCCGCGATGTAGGGCACGAGCTGGGCCGCCGGCAACTGCCCTTGCCAAGCCGCCGACAAGCTCACCAGCGGATTGAAATGCGCGCCCGACACCGCGCCGAAGGTGAGAATCAGTGCCACCAGCCCGGCCCCGGTCGCGATGGCATTGGCCAGCAGCGCCAGCGCCACGTTGCCGCCCGCCAGGCGCTCGGCCATGATGCCCGAACCGACCACGATCGCCAGCAGGAAGGCGCTGCCCAGCCCTTCCGCCACCAGGCGGCGCGCCAGCGTCATGCCAGCATGGGGCCGCTGTCCGGCCCGCAGGGATTGCCGCCGCAGCAGTTTTCGGTGAGAAAATCAATCAGCGCCTGCATGGTCGGCATATGGGCCGCGTAGATCAGGTAGCGCCCGCTCTGGGTCGGTGCGATCAGCCCGGCATGGCTCAGTTCCTTAAGGTGGAACGACAGCGACGATGGCGCAATGCCGAGCCGCTCGCCGATCTGCCCCGGCGACATGCCGCCCGGCCCCGCTTCGATCAGCAGCCGGAACACCGCCAGCCGCGATTCCTGGGCCAGCGCGGACAGCGCCGCCAGTGCGTTTTTGTTTTCCATCTTTGACTCCATGTTCGATGTTTCCATAATATTGGAAACGTCGAATGTGCACAAGCATCCGCTTTACAAAACTTTACCGGCCGCACACGAAGCAGACAGGGGCGCCGCCTACAGTGGAACCCTGCGAGCCCACCCTGGTCTTGCACTTACGAAAGGCAGCCCATGAATCCGCATAAACATTCGCACCCACACCACCACGGCCACCCTGACGGCGAGCACGGACCCAAGCGGCGCGGCCGCCGCTGGCTGGTCGGCGCCGCCCTCGGGCTGGCCGCCGGCGCCATGTCCCTGGCCGGCGCCAGCTTTGCCGGCGAAGGGCGCGGCATGCACGGCCACCGCGGCCATTTCGCCGCCATGGACCCGGCCGACGCCGCCAAGCACATCGACAGGATGGTCGAGCACCTCCTGAGCGACGGCACGGCCGAGCAAAAGGCACGCCTGTCCGCCATCGCCAAAGCCGCCTTCGCCGACCTGCAACCGATGCACCGCGAGCACAAGGCCAGCCGCCACAAGGCGCACGCGCTGTTATCGGCCCCGACCATCGACCGGGTCGCCCTGGAACAGTTGCGCGTGGATGAAGTGCAGCGGCTCGACCATGTCAGCAAACGCATCCTGGAAGCGGTGGCGGACGCGGCCGACGTGCTCACCCCCGAGCAGCGCGTGCGCTTCGCCGCGCACATGAAAAAACGCATGCAATGACCGCCTGCCCTGAATCCACCGAGCCATGTATCCTTGGGCCTTCCGACACTTTGGACGACAAGTCACCTCCAGCATGCTTCCGCGCATTTTGATGATCGAAGACGACGAGCGCCTGGCCGGCATGGTCGTCACCTACCTCGGGCAGAACGGTTACACGGTGGCGCACGCCACCACGGCCGCCGCCGGGCTGGCCGAGCTGCAGTCGAACGCGCCGGCGCTGGTGCTGCTCGATCTGATGCTGCCCGACGCCGACGGCCTGGAGGTGTGCCGCCGCATCCGCGCCCTGGGCGCGCCGCTGGCCTCGGTGCCGATTGTCATGCTCACCGCCAAGGGCGACCCGCTCGACCGCGTGGTGGGGCTGGAACTGGGCGCCGACGACTACCTGCCCAAGCCGTTCGAGCCGCGCGAACTGCTGGCGCGCCTGCGCGCCGTGCTGCGCCGGCCCCAGCTGGCCGAGGCCGAGACCAGCGTGCGCCAGTTCGGGCGCCTGGCGATCGATACCGGCGCGCGCAAGGTCAGCATCGATGGCCAGGCGCGCAGCCTGACGGCCTACCAGTTCGACCTGCTGCTGGCGCTGGCCGAGCGCGCCGGGCGCGTGCTCTCGCGCGAACACCTGATCGACGCTGTCAAGGGCGAGTCGCTGGAACCGTTCGACCGCTCGATCGATGTGCATATCGGACGCCTGCGCCAGGCCATCGAGGACGATCCCAAGCACCCGCGGCGCATCATCACCGTGCGCGGCGCCGGCTATGTGTTCGCCAAGGTCCAGGATGCGTAGGCGCGAGCGCAAGGCGGCGTGCGCGGACGGCGCAGCGCGCGGAGGGCGTTTTTCGATAGCGCACCGCCTGTACCTGCGCATGTACGGTGCGCTGCTGATCAGCCTGGGGCTGGCGGCGTTCCTGTTCGGACTGGCGCACTGGCTCTACGATCCGGAACACCTGAACTCGGGCAACGAAGCCATCGCCGAGCTGGCGTCCAGCGTGCTGCCGCCCGCCAGCGCGTCGAGTGTTCAGCAGCAAGCCGCGCTGACCCGCTGGGCCAAGCGCCTGCAAACCGACCTGGCGCTGTACACGAGCGCCGGTGAGCCGGTCGCGGCCGCCGGCGAGCCCTTGCCGCCGCTGGCCAAGGCCCGGCGCGGCGCCAAGCTGTTCGGACCGATGGCAGTGTTCACCTTGCAATTGCCGGACGGCCGCTGGCTGGTCGGCCAGCGCGCCTACGGCAAGCGCGGCCCGCTCGGCCTGCTGGCGATGCTGGTGCTGATCGCACTGGTGGTGGCGGTGGCCGCCTATCCGGCGGTGCGGCGTCTCACGCGGCGCCTGGAACGCTTGCAGGAGAGCGTGGAAACCTGGGGCGGCGGCCAGCTCGGCACCCGCGTCGCGGTCGAAGGCAAGGATGAAGTGGCGCGCCTGGCCACCAGCTTCAACCAGGCGGCGGCGCGCATCGAGGCGCTGGTCGGCGCGCAGAAAAATCTGCTGGCGAACGCCTCGCACGAACTGCGCTCGCCGCTGGCGCGGATCCGCATGGCGGTCGAACTGATGCAGGAACAGGCGGCGCCGGCGATTCGCGACGAACTCACACGCAACATCGGCGAACTCGATCAGTTGATCGATGAAGTCCTGCTGGCCAGCCGGCTCGACACCACCGCCGAGCTGGCGCGCAGCGACGAGTCGGCCGACCTGGCCGCCATCGTGGCCGAGGAGTGCACGCGGGTGGGCGCGAGCTTCGAAGCGGCGGCGCTGACCCTGCCGGGCGACGCACGCCTGCTGCGGCGCCTGGTACGCAATCTGCTGGAAAACGCGGGCCGCTACGGCGCCGGCTCGGGCGTGCACGCCAGCCTGCGCCTGCACGGCAAGGAAGCGATCGTGCTCGACGTCTGCGACAGCGGCCCCGGCGTGCCGGAGGCGGAGCGCGAACGCATCTTCGAGCCGTTTTACCGGGTGCCGGGGGCGAGCGAGTCGGCCGGCGGGGTCGGCCTGGGCCTCAGTCTGGTGCGCCAGATCGCGCGCCATCATGGCGGCGAGGTGCGCTGCCTGGCGGGCGAGCCGGGAGGGTGCTGCTTCCGCGTGACTTTGCCGGTGGTTTAGGGCTGCTTGCTGGCGTAGGCGTCGTGCGCGTGCTGGCTGATGTAGGTCGCCAGGCCCCGCCCCGCCTGCGCCAGCAGTTTCATTTGCTCCACATGTTCGCGCCCGGCGCTGGCATGGGTGTAGACATACACCGCGCCGCCGGCAAACCGCACGGCGATCTGGCGCGCGCCGATGCGGTAAGCCTGCACGCCGGAGTCGCCCGAGAGATTGGCGTACGGGGTCATGGGCGCGCTCATACGGGTTTGGCCACCATCAGCCAGAAGATGATGACCAGCGCGAAGAAGGCTGGAATCCCCAGCAGCACCCAGAAGCGCAGGTAGCGCCAGTACAGGGGCGGCAGCTCGGTGCCGTCGCGCGCGGCCACCTGGGCCATGTCGCGCATGCGCAGCTGCATCCATACCACCGGCAGCCAGCAGGCGCCGGCAAAGAAATACAGGGCGAACGACCACGCAATCCAGGCGCTCCTCAAGGGGTAGCCGGCCAGGTAGATCATGTACAGGCCGGTGACCGGCTGGACGATGATGGTGGTGGTGGTAAAAATCCAGTCGGCCAGCACCACGTGGCGGCTGACCACGGCAATGGCGCGCACGTCGCGGCTCAGGCTGGTGAACAGCATGTAGAAGGCCGAGCCGATGCCGGTGCCGAACAGAAAGGTCGATGACAGGATGTGCAGCCATTTGACGATCGTGTAGTCCATTATTTTTCCTCATCAAGTTCAAACAGGAGCCAGATGGCGGCCAGCATGGGCAGGTTCTTGGTCAGCGGACCGTAGGGATGAAGCAGGAATTCGGGCAGCTTGAACGCGATCACCAGCGTATAGAAACCGATCAGCAGCAGTTGCGCGCCCCACAGCCAGCGCCGCCGTTTCAGGGTCAGGATGCCGATGCCGATCAGCAGGTCGAGCGCGCAGGCGCCGTACAGCATCAGCGGCGCCAGCGCGGGCGGCACGCCTGTGCGTTCGAGCAACTGGTAGCTCTGTTCGACCGGATACAGCCCGGCCGACACCGCCGCCGTGGCAATCCACACCGCCGCGATGGAGACGCGCAGCAGCGGCATCAGCCAGTGCAGCTTGGCCTGCATGCGCTCGGCGGCGGGGTCGTCGATGAAGCTGCTGACCGGGCGCGGCAGGCGGCCGATCAGGCGCACCGTCATGCCGGAATCGGCGCTGCTGCCGCGGTCGAGCATGCGCAGGGCATCGCGGTTGAGCAGGCTGCCCGGCAGCAGGCGCGCCAGCCCGGCCAGCGCGCTGCCGCACCAGGCCGGCAAGCGCAGCACGCGCAGCTTGCCCAGGCCCATGCCGCTGCGCAATGCCGCCAGATAATCGGTGAACGGCATGGCGACCGGGCCGACCAGGGCGATGCGCTGGGCCGTGGCGCCGCCCGGGCCGACCGGCAGCGGGCGCCGGATCAGGCTGGCGATGGCGCTGACCACGTCGTCCACATGGATCGGCTGCACCAGTTGCGGCGCGCTGCCGAAACGGGCGCACAAGGGCATGCTGGCAAGGGTGCGGAACACGCGCGCGCTGACCCCGTCCTTGCCGTACACCAGGGACGGCTGCAGGATGGCCGAACGCAGCGGCAGCAGCGCCAGGTAATCGTCGGCCGCTTTCTTGCTCAGGTGATAGGCGCTCTCGGCCTGCTGGTCGGCGCCCAGCGCGGACAGCTGCAGCACCATGCGCACGTCGTCCGATTCGACGCAGGCGGCAAACAGGGCGCGCGGCGTATCGCTGTGAACCGTGGCGAAGGTGTGCTTGCCGTGCTCGCGAAAAATGCCCACCGTGTTGATCACCACATCGATGCCGTCCAGGCGCGACAGCCAGACCGATTTATCGGTATCCTTGACGAAGTCGGCTTCGATATAGCGCAGGCGTGCGTGCGTGGCGGCGGGCGGCTTGCGCACAGCCGCAACCACGTAGTAACCCTCGGCAAGCAACACGTTCAGCAGATGCCTGCCGATAAACCCGCTCGCTCCTGTCAGCAATATGCGCATCCGACCTCCTTACCATTCATACCAATAGAGCCAACACAACACGTTCATTTAATTCCACGAGGACATTCATGGATACCTGGAAATCTGCAACCCAACGCGGCCTCGTCTCGGGGGCCACCGCCAGCCTGCTCTCGAGCGCCGCCCTGGCCGCCCTGGGCAAGGCAACCGACGGCAGCAGCTTCGGCCCGACCAATGCCATCAGCCACTGGATCTGGGGCGAGAAGGCCGCGCACCGCGACGGCGCCTCCTTGCGCTACACCCTGACCGGCTACCTGATCCACCATGCCAGCGCGACCTTCTGGGCCGTGCTGTTCGAGCGCCTGATGGGCCGCCAGCTCGACAGGAAAGATCCGATCGCCACCTTGCAAGCGGCCACCGCCGCCTCGGCCGTGGCCTGCTTCGTCGATTACCAGATGACGCCCGAGCGCCTCAAGCCCGGCTACGAAAAACGCTTGTCGCAGCCCTCGCTGGCGCTGGTCTACGGCGCTTTCGGGCTGGGCCTGGCGGCGGGCGCCTTGCTGATCCGGCGCGACTAGCCTGCACCGGAGTCGGGATGATAGCGGGTTTTCTGCTCGCGCTCATCGGCCACGGCGTCATTGGCGCGCTGCTGGCACTGGAATTGGCGATCTCGACGGTCGACCAGGTGCTGGAGGTGGATATCCGCACGCTGCCGCCGACCGAACGCGCGGCGCACGTGGTGCTGTTCGTCAACCTGGGGATCATCCTTGCGCTGCTGGGGCAGCAGTTGCTGGCGTGGGCGGCATTGCCGCCGGCACTGGTGCGCGTGGACCATGGCTGGGCCAGCTGGGTCTTGAGCGGGCTGGCCATCGCCTCACTCGGGTGGCGTGTGCGCGATGGCCTGGCTGCCTCGCGGCTGCGCCGCCGTTCCCGCATGGGCGGCAACGGCGGCTTGTAGCTTACGCGCCCATCAGAACGCGTAGGTGGCGCGCGCGTACACGAAGCGCCCGCCACGTCCGAACGCGGCGTAGTTCGGGAATGGCGCATTGCCGCTCGGATTGAGCGCATTGCCGACCGATTCAGGATACTTGTCGAACAGGTTTTCCGCGCCGAAGGCCAGGTTCACCTTCGAGGTCATGGCATAGCGCCCTTCCAGGTCGATCACGGTTTTCGCGTTCAGGGTCACGTCCAGCGCCGGCGAGGCGTTCGGCGAGAGCACCTTGCCGTAGCGGGTGGCGCGCAGGGTGGCGCCCATCTGGCCGAGTTTCCAGTTGGTGCTGGCGTTGAACTTGTTCTTCGGCTGTCCCTGCTCCAGCGACAGCACGTTGAGGCGGTCGAACAGCGGGGTCGGGGTCGGCAGCGCCGCCAGTTGCGCTGTGGCCGGAACCTTGGTCACGTCGGTCTTGGTGAAGTTGCCCGCCACCGTGAAGTCGAACTTGCCGACCGCGCCGCCATTGGCCGCCCAGTTCACCACCACGTCCACGCCATCGGTGGTGGTATCGACGCCGTTGATGAAGAAGCGCCCGCCGCCCACGCCGATGAAGCCCTGCTTGGTCAGGAAATTGCGCACATCGGCGGACGTGAGGTTTTCGGACAGCACGATGCGGTCGCGCACCTTGATGCGGTAGGCGTCGATGGTGACGTTGGCGCCGCCCAGGCGCATGACGGCGCCGAGCGAGGCGTTGACCGATTTCTCGGCGTCGAGCGGCTTGGCGCCAAGCGCCACGGCCACCGAATCGGTCGGGCGGAAGGTGGTGATCTCGAACGGCACGCCGGTGATGAAGTTGGTCGCCGTCGAGGTGAAGTTCTGCTGCTGCGGCGACGGCGCGCGGAAACCGTTCTGCACCGATGCGCGCAGGGCGAACGCCTTGCTGAAATCGTAGCGGGCCGCGAGTTTGCCGGCCAGGCTGTCGCCGAAGTCGGAATAATGCTCGCCGCGGATCGCGACCGAGGTCAGCAGCGATGGGGTGATGTTCGCTTCCAGGTCGACAAAGGCGCCGATGGCGGTGCGGTGCGTATCCGATTCATTCTGCGGACGGAAGCCCGAAAACACTTGCGCGCCCGGCGCGGTCGGCTGGCCGTTCGGCAGCAGCTGGCCGCCGAAGCGGTAGGAATCGGGCTCGCCGGCGAACAGGCTGTAGCCTTCGCGGCGCGCCTCGGCGCCCACCGCCACGTTCAGCGGCGACGACAGGCTGGTCAGCGCCACCGAGCGTACCCCGGTCAGGTTCAATACCAGCTGGTCGTATTCGAAGCCGCCGGCGTCGAACGAGGTCTTGCTGCTCGGGCCGATCGAGCGGTTCAGGGTGTTTTCGATGGTGAAGGCCATCTTGTTCTTGCCGTAGCCGAGCGAGGTATCCATTTCCCACTCGCCCATGCTCCAGCTGGCGCCACCGGTGGCGGCGAAGTCGTCCACCACCGGCGAGATGATCGGCATGAAGCCGTCCGGGTAGATCGACGGGATGTTGCGCGGATCGTTGGACCAGCGGAAGAAGCCGGCCGAACTGGCTTCGCGCTTCTGGTAGCTGGCCCAGCCGTAGACCTTGACGCCGTTGCCGAGCGTGTCGCCGGCATTCGCGAACAGGGTCGACTGCTTCATTTCCGGCTCGCCGTACCAGGTGTTGAAGCGGTTGATGGTGTTTTCGCGCGGATCGTACGCGCCGCCCACCAGCGCGTACTGCTGGCGCATGTCGTAGCCGCTGCGTTCGGTGTGCTTCTGGTCCTTGAATTCGCCGGCGATGGTCAGATAGCCGGTTTCGCCCAGCGCCAGGCCCTTCCACATGCTCACCGTGGCGGTCTGGCCGTCGGTGCGCTTGCGCGAGTTCTGCGCCTGCCAGGTGGCGTTGGCCGGGGCCGGGCCGGTCAGGAATTCGTATTCGGTCAGGCGCGCGCCGTAATTGATGGTCGCTTCGCCGCCGTCGCGGTTGCTGCGCAGGCGCAGGTTGACCACGCCCGAGATCGCGTCCGAGCCGTACTGGGCGGCCGCGCCATCGCGCAGCACTTCGATATTCTTGACGATCGCGGTCGGGATCGTGTTCAGGTCGACGGCGGCCGAGCCGCGCCCGATGGTGCCGTTCACGTTCACCAGCGAGGAGGCATGGCGGCGTTTCGAGTTCACCAGCACCAGGGTCTGGTCGGGCGCCATGCCGCGCAGGGTGGCGGGGCGGATGGTGTCGGTGCCGTCGGCCAGGCCAGGACGCGGAAAGTTCAGCGACGGCAGGGCCACGGCCAGGGCCTGGTTGATTTCGGTGGTGCCGGAATTTTTGAGCGATTCGGCCGAGATGATGTCGACCGGGGAGGCGGTGTCGAGCGCGGTGCGGTTGGCTACGCGGGTGCCGGTCACGACCACGGTATTTGAAGTGTCATTCGGTGCTGCGTCCTGGGCGATCGCCGCGCCGGTGGCGAACAGCGCTGCAATCGATAATGCCAATACGTGCTTCTTCGGTGCGAATGTTGTCTGCATACCTGCTCCCTTGGTGAAATATTAATTTTGTTTTAACTCAACCTATCAACTCAGTTATGTGAATAGCGGAAATCTTGCCGAACCATACTGAGACGAAGATATGGCAAAGTCAATTCCGAAGGGGGTTATGCAGATCTGATAACAACAGTTTGGATAGTTTCGTCAGTTCCGCGTAAGAAACGCGGCAACCCTGGACGGGCGGACGGTAGCGGCGGCCAGAACGGCCGCCGCGTCACAACGATCAAGCGTGGCCGCTGGCCTGCTTGCCCTTGAACAGGCGCTTGGCGCCCATCACCACGCCCAGCACCAGGGCGCCGGCGATCAGGCCGACGATGGCGTCGATCAGGGTCGGGACAATCGCCTTGAGCACCGGGCCGATGCCGGCCACCGCGCCGGCTGCCGTGGCCGCGTCGTCGACCAGGTGGTGCAGCGCGCCGATGCCGTGCTCCAGGATGCCGCCGCCGACCATGAACATGGCCGCCGTGCCGACCACCGACAGGGTCTTCATCAGCTTGGGCGCGGCCGACAGCAGCAGGCGGCCGAAGGCGCGCGCGGCGCCGTTGGCGCGTTCGCTCAGGTACAGGCCGGCGTCGTCCAGCTTGACGATCCCGGCCACCAGGCCGTACACCCCAACCGTCATCACGATGGCAATCGTGGTCAGGACCGCCACCTGCTGCCCGAACGGTGCCTTTTCGACCGTGCCGAGCGAGATGACGATGATCTCGGCCGACAAAATGAAGTCGGTGCGCACCGCGCCCTTGATCTTCTCTTTCTCGAGCGCGACCAGGTCGACCGACTCGTCGCTGAGCGCCTTGACCAGCTGCTCGTGGTGCGCCGCGTCCTCGGCCGGGCTGTGCAGGTATTTGTGGGCGATCTTCTCGAAGCCCTCGAAGCACAGGTAGGCTCCGCCGATCATCAGCAGCGGCGTGATGGCCTGCGGCAGGAAGGCGCTGATGGCCAGCGCGGCCGGCACCAGGATCGCCTTGTTCAGGAAGGAACCCTTTGCGACCGCCCATACCACCGGCAATTCGCGGTCCGCTTTCACCCCCGTGACCTGCTGGGCATTGAGCGCCAGATCGTCGCCGAGCACCCCGGCGGTCTTCTTGGCCGCCACTTTGCTCATCACCGCGACATCATCGAGGATGGTCGCGATATCGTCGATTAATGCCAGTAAACTGCTTGCAGCCATCTGTCCTGCTCCAAAGTTGGTCGAAAGGGAGCATCTTAACCCGAGTCCGTTCAGCCCGGCTTTTTGCGTTTCACCCCCCGGAATCTGCAACTCGTCGCTTTCCGGCCGTTGTCGCGGTGTCATGTACGTATAGTGAAATCAGTGCAAGGCCCGGCAATTTTCCATGTAATCCGGGCCTGCCCTGACCGATTCCACGCACGCAAGCCAACCATACGATGTAAAGCGAGGCAACCATGAAATCCGAGTACGATTTTTCCAACACCGCCAACACCGCCGGCCGCCCGGTCAAGCGCAAGACGCGCATCACCATCTACCTCGACGACGAGGTATTGCAGCAGTTCCGCTCGCTCTCCGAGCAGAGCGGCAAGGGCTACCAGACCCTGATCAACGCCGCCCTGCGCACCCGCCTGCCGCAGGTGCGCCCCGAGCCGGCACTGGCCGAGTAAGCGCGCCGGCGCCGCCGCCGGCCCGCCCGCTGCCTGCCGCCGCACGCGCGCAGCATGCGCCGATGCGCATCGCGCCCCCCCCCCGCGCGGCGCTTTTCGGGCCGCGCACGATAGCCCCCGATATCGTCGTGATCCAGTCACAGCGGGGGTTACTTTTGCGCGTACTCTTCGGAATTTATTACACTAGGCAATAATTATGCTAATCTTCCCGCTCTTTTAACACGGGAGGATTTTTATGAAAAAAGGCGAACTGATTGCGGAATTTGCGAAGCGTACAGAAATGTCCGGCGCAGCTGCCAACAGCGCGGTGAACACGATCATCGATATCATCACCGAGCGTCTGAAAAAAGGCGACACGGTTGGTATCACCGGTTTCGGTACGTTCTCCGTTGCCAAGCGCGCTGCGCGCAAGGGCCGCAATCCATCGACTGGCGAAGCGATCAAGATCGCTGCGTCGAAGTCGCCTAAGTTTTCGGCTGGCGCGACCCTGAAGGCTGCGGTCAACCCGAAGAAGAAGTAAGCGGCTCTGTGCGCGGCCTGAAGCGGCGGCGTCGGTCCCAGACCGGCTTCGCCGCTTCAGCTGCCGCGTGTTTTCCCGTCTTTTGCATCCTGCCGCATCCTTCTGCATCGCCCCGTATCTTGTTGTATCCTGCTGGTCCCCCTTTACTGCGCACCACATTCCCATGCCGCTTGCCACCTGGATTGCCTTCGTCATCGCCGGTTCGCTGATCGCCATTTCGCCCGGTTCGGGCGCCGTGCTATCGATGTCGCACGGCCTGGCCTACGGCTTGCGCAAGGCCAGCGCCACCGTGGCCGGCCTGCAATGCGGCTTGCTGCTGGTGTTCGCCATCGCCGGCGCCGGGGTCGGTTCGCTGTTGCTGGCCTCGGAACTGGCGTTCAATATCGTCAAGATCATCGGCGCGCTGTACCTGATGTACCTCGGCGTGCAGCAGTGGCGCGCCCCGGTGGCGGCCGGCACCGGCCAGGCCGGCGCACCCTTGCCGGCCCATCCATCCTGGCAAAAGCGGGCGCTGACGGGCTTCCTGACCAATGCGACCAACCCCAAAGGCATCATTTTCATGGTCGCGGTGCTGCCGACGTTTATCTCGAAGACCCTGCCGCTGCTGCCGCAGCTGGTCATTCTCGGCGCCACCATGCTGGTCATCGATACCATCGTCATGCACGGCTACGCCTTCCTGGCCTCGTCCATGCAGCACTATTTCCGCGATGCCGGCGCCGTGCGCAAGCAAAACCGCTTTTTCGGCGCCGTGCTGGTGTTCATCGGCGGCGCCCTGTTTTTCGTGAAGCGCGGCAACCACAGCTGAGTTGCTCAACAGGTAACAGTAGCGCAGAATGTGCAACTGTTTGTAACCCGTGTCGTCCGCCCGCGCTCTCGCGCGTTACATGTGGACGACGTCCTTCGTCCGCCCCTGGAGCTTGTATGACTATTCCTTTCTGTAAAACCGTGATGCTGCTGGCGTTTTCCGCCCTGTCGACGCTGGCGCTGGCCGATACGCCCGCGCGCGTGGGCCGCATCGCCCTGGCCCAGGGACCGGTCAATATCAGCTCCGAAGTGGGCGACGAAGCCACGGCCGCGCTGGTGAACTGGCCGGTGACCTCCAGCAGCCAGATCAACACCGGACGCGACGGCCGCACCGAAATCCGCATCGGCTCGACCTCGGTGCGGCTCGACAGCGACTCCTCGCTCGAAGTCGTCGAGCTCGACGACGACACCGTGCGCCTGCGCCTGCACTACGGCAGCGCCAGCATCCGCGTGCGTAATGCCGAGGTGCTGCGCGGCCTGGAAATCACCACCCCGCAAGGCCAGATCCGCATGAAGGACGTGGGCCGCATCCGCATCGATGCCGAACGCGTGCGCGACACCACCAACGTGTCGGTGTTCGAGGGCGTGGCCCAGGTCGACGGTGGCGGCTCCAGCCTGGCGGTACGCGCCGGCAAGCGTGTCGACGTGCACGAAGACGATGTGCGCACCGCGCTGGCGGTACGCGACGGTTTCGACGAGTGGGCCCTGCAGCGCGATCAGCGCGACGGGCGCACCACGTCCGACCGCTACGTCACCAGCGAAATGACCGGCTACGAAGAACTCGACCAGCACGGCGAGTGGCGCGAGGACAGCGACTACGGCCCCCTGTGGACTCCGCGCCGCGTGGCGGCCGACTGGGTGCCGTACCGCGACGGCCGCTGGACTTACCTGGCGCCATGGGGCTGGACCTGGGTCGACAACGCGCCGTGGGGCTACGCGCCCTCGCACTACGGGCGCTGGGTCATGGTCAGGCAGCGCTGGTCATGGGCGCCGGGCCGCAATATCGGGCGTCCGGTGTGGGCCCCGGCGCTGGTGGGCTGGGTCGGTGGCAATAACTGGAACCTCACTTTCAACGATCACGGCGCTCGCCGCGCGGCGCCCGCGCAGGGCTGGTATCCGCTCAATCCGGGCGAAAACTACGTGCCGGGCTACCACCTGCGCCCGGAACACCTGCGCCACCACAACCGCCATGCCCGTCCCGACTATCGTCCGGGCCGGCGCGACGGCCTGACGGTGGTCGGCCTGAACCTGTTCGACGGCCGCGGCCAGATCGTGGTGCCGCGCGCGCCGCGGCCCGTGCTCACGCCGCAGTCCACGCAAAACGCCCCGTTCGGCGCGCCGCCGCGCCCGCAGGGCAACTGGTCCAACCGTTTCGACCGCGATGGCGATGGCCGTCCCGACCGTAACGGGCCGGGCCGCGTCATCACGGTCCCGCCCAACGGCGCCCAGCCGGTGGTGCCGTACAGCCGCCGCGATGGCCGTCCGTCCGACAACGAGCGTTTCGTGCGCACGCCGCCGCAGGTGCTTACGACCGGCGAGCCTCAGCGCAGCCTGGCCGAGCGCGACCGGCGCCAGCGCGAAGCCGAAATCGAACGGCGCGAGCGCGACATGGCCAACGAGCGCCGCATGCGCGAAGTCGAGGTGGACAGCCGCCGTGTCGCCGAGGGCCAGCAACGCCAGCGCGAAGCCGAGCTGGCCGATCGCCGGCGCGAGGCCGAGATGGAGCGCCTGCGCGGCGCCGAAGGCCAGCGCCAGCAAGCGATCGACAATGAACGGCGCCAGCGCGACGCCGAAGCGCAATTGCAGGCGCAACGCGACGCCAACAATCGCCAGCAGGCCGAGCGTCAGCAGCGCGACGCCAACCTGCGCCTGCAGGTCGAACGGGTGCAGCGCGACGCCGACCACGAACGCCGTCTGCAAGGCGAGCGGCAACAGCGCGAGCACGACAACGAGCGCCGCCAGCAAGCCGAGCGCCAGCAGCGCGACGCCGACAATGCACGCCGCCAGCAGGCTGAACGCCAGCAGCAGGATGCCGAGAATGCGCGCCGCCAGCAGGCCGAGCGCCAGCAGCAGGCTGAACGCCAGGCGCGCGACGCCGACAACGAGCGCCGCCAGCAGGCCGAGCGCCAGCAGCGCGACGCCGAACGCCAGCAGCGCGAGGCAGCGGCGGCACGCCAGGCGCAGCAGGCACGTCAGCCGCAACCGCAGCCGCAACCGCAGCAAGTGCAGCAGCAGCAACAGAGTCAAGCCGAGCAGGCCGACAAGCGCGAACGCGCGCGCGAGGAACGCCAGGATCGCCGCCACAACGTGCAGCAAGATATTCGCTGAGCCGCCCGGCTCCGTACCAGTCTCACCTGTTCCCCCCCAAGGGAATAGTTCAAGGCCAGCCAAGTGCTGGCCTTTTTTTGGCTACAATGTCACCAAGAGCGTGAAACCGGTGTTTCCATGACGGGAATACTGCTGTGTTGTTATTTGTGTTGTTTTTTTTAGAACTGGATGGTGTATGGACCCGACTGAATCCCTTATCGAATACCCGAGCGACTTCCCGATCAAGGTGATGGGCGCCACGCACGTGGATTTCGCGGCGACCATCGTCGACGTGGTGCTCGAATTCGACCCCACGTTTCACATCGGCCGCATGGAAGTGCGCCCTTCGCCGAAAGGCAATTACACCGGCCTGACAGTGACCGTGCGCGCCACCAGCCGCGCCCAGCTCGACGACCTGTACCGCGCGCTGCACGGCCACCCGATGGTCAAGATCGTCATGTAGGCGTGCCCAGCGCCTGGCGCTGCATGCCCCAGCGGCGCACCGTCAGGCGTTCGAGGGTCTGGAATACCAGGCCTTCGACCAGCAAGCCGATGGCGATTACCGCCGCCAGCCCGGCAAACACCTTGTCGGTGAACAGTTCGTTGCGGCTCTGGAAGATGTACCAGCCGAGCCCGCCCTTGCCCGAGGTCGTCCCGAACACCAGCTCGGCCGCGATCAGGGTACGCCACGCAAACGCCCAGCCGATTTTCAATCCCGACAAAATGGCCGGCAGCGCCGCCGGAATCATCACCTGGAACACCAGCCGCGCCCCGTTCAAGCCATAATTGCGTCCGGCCATGCGCAGGGTTTCCGGCACGCTGCCGAAACCGGCGTAGGCGTTCAGCGCCAGCGGCCACATCACCGAATGCACCAGCACGAACACCAGGCTGGCGCGGCCCAGGCCGAACCACAGCAGCGCCAGCGGAAGCAGCGCAATCGCCGGCAGCGGATTGAACATCGCGGTCAGGGTTTCCAGCAGGTCGCGCCCGATGCGGCTGCCGATCGCCAGCGAGGTGAGCACCAGAGCGCCGGCCACGCCCAGCGCGTAACCCTGCACCAGCACCGCCAGCGACGCCGCCACGTAGCCGGGCAATTCGCCCGACAGCATGCCGGCCGCGAACGCGCGCGCCGTCTGCAGCGCGGTCGGCAGCAGCAGCTCGTTATCCTGCCAGCGCGCCAGCGCTTCCCACAGGCCGGCCAGGAGCAGCAGCAAGAGGGACTTGCGCAGCCAGGCGTGCTGCAGGGCACGGCGCAGCGGGGCCGGCGCGTCGTCGATCACGCTTGAGGCCGGCGCACCCGGCGGCACCAACGGCACCACGTATTCCGGGCGGATCGGCGGCAGCGCCCGGGCGTTCATGCGTGCACCGGTTCAAGCGCTGGCACGGCCAGCGCATCGTCGCCGAACAGCAAGCGGTGGATGCGCTGGGTGGCCGCCTGGAACGCCGCGCCCCCGGCGCTGCCCAGGTCGAACTGGTGACTGTTCAGTTCGGCGCGCACGCGGCCCGGATGGGGCGACAGCAGCACGATGCGGTTGCCCACCACCAGCGCTTCCTCGATCGAATGGGTGACGAACAGCATCGTGAAGCGGATTTCTTCCCACAAGGTCTGGAGTTCCTCCTGCATGCTGCGGCGCGTGAGCGCGTCGAGGGCGGCGAACGGCTCGTCCATCAGCAGGATGGCCGGCTGCATCGCCAGCGCCCGCGCAATTGCCACGCGCGCCTTCATCCCGCCCGACAAGGTGTGCGGAAAAGCGTCGGCGAACGGCGACAGGCCGACCTTGTTAATCCAGTGCAGGGCGCGCGCCCGCGCCTCGGCCCTGGCCACGCCGCCAGCCAGCAGAGGAAACATGACATTGCCGAGCACCGACTTCCAGGGCGGCAGCTGGTCGAATTCCTGGAACACTACGAAGCGGTCCGGGCCGGGGCGCAGGATCGGCTGGCCGTCCAGGGTCAGGCTGCCGGCACGCGGCGTGATGAAGCCGGCGATCGCCTTGAGCAGGGTCGACTTGCCGCAGCCGGACGGTCCCAGCAGCACCAGGCGGTCGCCCCGGTGCACCTCGAAGCTGACATTCTCGGTGGCGCGCACGGTGGCCGCGCCGCTGCGGTACTCGAGCGTGACGCCCTCGGCGCGCAGCAGCGCTTCGCCGGGCGCCATGGGGAAGCGGTGCACGTCCATGTCAGCTCCCCGAGGCCACGGCCGGGCTCTGGAAAAAGTAATCGCGCCAGCTGGCCGGCTGCTTTTTGAGGGCGCCCGCCTGGAACAGGAATTGCGCCAGGCCGAAGGTGTTTTGCGGCGCCACCTGGAACTGCACTTTCGGATTCTTGATGACCTTGAGCAGCAGGGCGCGGTCGATGCTGCTCTTGTTCACGCGCACATAGGCGTCGGCCGCCGCTTCGGGGCTGGCGCTGATGAACTGCGCGGCCTCGGCCAGCGCATCGACAAAAGCGCGGTACGTTTTCGGATTGTCCTTCAGATATTTCTCGGTGGCGTACAGCACCGTCGACGAACCCGGGCCGCCCAGCACCTCGTAGGAGTCGAGTACGATGTGCGCCTTGGGATTGGCCGCCAGTTCCTGCTCCTGATAAGGCGGGGTGGCAAAATGGGCATTGATCTCGGTCTGGCCGGCAATGATCGCGGCGGCCGCGTCCGGATGCGGCAGTGCCTGCGTGAGGCGGTCGAGCTTCTTGAACTCGGCCGTGCCCCACTGTTTCGCCGCCGCCATTTGCAAAATCCGCGCCTGCACCGACACCGTGACCGCCGGCAGCGCGATGCGGTCTTTCTCGCTCAGGTCGGCGATGGTCTTGACGTTCGGATTGGTGCTGATCAGGTAATACGGAAAGTTGCCCAGCGATGCCACGCCCTTGACGTTCTGCTTGCCGGCGGTGCGGTCCCACACGGTCAGCAGGGGGCCGATGCCGGCGCTGGCGATATCGATCGAGCCCGACAGCAGCGCATCGTTGATCGCCGCCCCGCCCGACAGCTTGACCCAGTCCACGTCGATCTCCACGCCCTGCTTGCGGCCATGCTTTTCGATCAGCTTCTGGTCCTGCGCCACGTTCAGCAGCAGGTACACGATGCCGAACTGCTCGGCGATGCGGATGCGCCCTTCGGCCCGGGCCGGGTTGCAGGCCAGCGCGGCGGCGCAGGCGAGGGCGCAGGCGGCCTTGTTCAACAGCTTCATGGTGGTTTCCTTTGGCGTGGGTCAGAACGGCGCATTGCCTTCGATGGTGGTGCGGTACAGCAGGCGGCGCTGGTGTTCCGGGCAGCCGGCGGCCAGGTGCATGACCGAGCGGTTATCCCAGAACACCATGTCGCGCGCCTGCCACTGGTGGCGGTAAATGAATTCGGGCCGGGTGCTGAACGCGAACAGCTCGTCGAGCAGGGCGCGGCTGTCGCTGTCGGGCAGGCCGATCACGCGGGTGGTGAAATGTTCGCTGACGAACAGGGCGCGGCGTCCGGTTTCCGGATGGGTGCGCACGATCGGATGCACCGCCGGCCGCACTTCGTCGATCTGGGCGCGGGTCAGGTCGGGGCGCCACGGGCTGCGTTTCTGCAGTTCGGCATATTTGGCCAGGTAGCTGTGTTCGGCGCTGCGCCCGTCGATGGCGCGCCGCAGGTAGCCGGGCAGCTGGTCCCAGGCCAGGTGCTGGTTGGCGAACAGGGTATCGCCTCCGTCTTGCGGCAACTCCTGCGCGTGCAGCATCGAGCCCAGGCTGGGCACGGCCTTGTACGACAGGTCCGAATGCCAGAAATGGCCGGCGTCGCCCAGGCCGAGCGGCTGGCCGTTTTCCTTGACGTTGGAAATGATCAGCACTTCCGGCTGGGTGGGCAGCTGGAACTGGCGCAGCACATGGATTTGCAGCGGGCCGAAGCGGCGGCTGAAGGCCACCTGCTGGGCCGGCGTGATGTGCTGGTCGCGAAACACCAGCACATGATGGTCGAGGTGGGCGCGGTGGATCAGGGCGAAATCTTCCCTGCTCAGCGGAACGGACAGGTCGAGGCCGGTGATGGCCGCGCCCAGCGGGGCGTCGAACGGGACGATGTCGAAACGGGTATCGAGGACGGCGGCCATGGCGGTGAGCGGGTGATGATCGAGCACCCAGCTTATCGGCGCGCGTTTGGCGCGGCAACGAAGCATTTCAACTATGCTAATGCGGCTGGTGGCACGCTGCGATCAATATTGCCGAGCCATTGCTTTGTTCGGGATCAAGGCGGTGAACCGGCTTTCTGCACTTGGAAAGATGGGCCGGCGTTCAATCGAATCCCGGTTTACGGTGACGCCCCGTGCGCGATAACATGGTCTTGAGATGCACAATCAGGGAAGTCATCATGACTGCTTCAACGACGACCACAATACGCGTCCGTGTGGACCAAACGACCAAGGCGCAGGCGATCGAAACACTGGCGGCGATGGGTCTAACCCTCCCCGATGCGGTGCGCATGTTCCTTAGCCATGTTATCGACGACAAGACACTGCCGTTCGGCTCCAGGACACCTAACGCCGCCACGCTTGCGGCAATGGCCGAGGCCGAAGAGATTATCAAGAGCAACCGCGCCCGCTTTGCCACCGCCGACGAGCTCTTCGATGACCTCGAAAAAGCCAGCGGCAAGTAAGCGGACGACTCTGCCCCGGCAATCGAGCTACACCAAGCGCTTCCTCCAAGACTGGGCGGCCCTGTCTCATTCGGGCCGGTACGACATGACGCGGTAAAAGAAGCATTGTTCCAGACATCGATACCAGATGAGCGAATGCTGCATAGGTAACGAATGTCAACTATGCTTATGCGGCCTGTGACCAGCATCCAGGTGAGCCTTCGCTTATAATGGCAGGGCTCCCTTTATCCCCGATCAACGATCCATGCTCCCCATCCGCCCTGCGCAGGCGATCATCCGCGACCTCGGCCGTGCCGACTACGAGCCGGTGTTTGCCTCCATGCGCGCCTTTACCGACGCGCGCGACCCCGACACCACCGACGAACTGTGGATCGTCGAGCATCCGCCCGTGTTCACGCTGGGCCTGGGCGCCGACCGCGCCCACCTGCTGGCCGGCGCCGGCACCCCGGCCCACGGCGTGCCCGTGGTGCAGACCGACCGCGGCGGCGAAGTGACGTTCCACGGCCCCGGCCAGGTGGTGATCTACCTGCTGATGGACCTGCGCCGCAACAAGCCGGGCGGCAAGTTGTACGCTCGACAATTCGTCGAAAAAATCGAGCAGGCGATCATCAATGTGCTGGGGGCGTATAATCTGGCTGGCGAGCGCATCGCCGGCGCGCCCGGCATTTATATCGCCGGCGGGCCGCGCAAGGGCGCCAAGATCGCCGCGCTCGGCCTCAAGGTGCGCGGCAACGGCTGCACCTACCATGGCGTGTCGCTCAATGTGGCGATGGACTTGGCGCCGTTTTCCTGGATCAACCCGTGCGGCTATGCGGGCCTGGAAACGGTGGACATGCGCAGCATGGGCGCCGAGGCCGTGCTGGCCGACGTGCAGCAAGCCCTGGCGCGCGAACTGGTGCAGCAGCTCGGATCGGGCGGCGCACCGCACAACGAATCGCATAACAACGCATCGAACAACACCACCGAGCCCCATGGGCAAGCAGCCAAATGACTTCTGACACCGATACCAGCATCGCCCCAGTCTACAACGCCAGCGACAAGCAAAAAGGCGCCAGCAAGACCTCGCGCATTCCGATCAAGATCGTGCCGATCGGACAAGTCGAGCGCCTGAAAAAGCCGGACTGGATCCGCGTCAAGGCCGCTTCGGCGTCGTCGCGTTTCTACGAAATCAAGGACATCCTGCGCGCCAACAACCTGGTGACCGTGTGCGAAGAAGCGAGCTGCCCGAACATCGGCGAATGCTTCGGCAAGGGCACGGCGACCTTCATGATCATGGGCGACAAGTGCACGCGCCGCTGCCCGTTCTGCGACGTCGGCCACGGCCGTCCCGACCCGCTCGACGTGAACGAGCCGCACAATCTGTCCAAGACCATCGCCGAACTGCGCCTGTCGTACGTGGTGATCACCTCGGTCGACCGCGACGACCTGCGCGACGGCGGCGCCGGTCACTTTGTCGAGTGCATCAAGCAAACGCGCGCGCTCTCGCCGAATACCCGCATCGAAGTGCTGGTGCCCGACTTCCGCGGCCGCTTGGCCAAGGCGCTGGCGATCTTCGCCGACGGCTTGCCGGACGTGATGAACCACAACCTCGAAACCGTGCCGCGCCTGTACAAGGAAGCCCGTCCCGGTTCCGACTACACGCACTCGCTGGAACTGCTGCGCGACTTCAAGGCGCTGTATCCGAACGCGGTGACCAAGTCCGGCATCATGGTCGGCCTGGGCGAAACCGACGAGGAAATCCTGCAAGTGATGCGCGACCTGCGCAGCCACAACGTCGACATGCTGACCATCGGCCAGTACCTGTCGCCGTCGGGGGACCACTTGCCGGTGCGCCGCTATGTGCACCCGGACGTGTTCAAGATGTTCGAGGAAGAAGCCTACAAGATGGGCTTCGTGCACGCGGCCGTCGGCGCGATGGTGCGCAGCTCGTACCATGCGGACGAGCAGGCCCATAACGCGGGCGTGGCGATCAGCGCGTAAGTCAGTGCTGACGGTTGTTGCTGCTTCCGTTCATTGCCGGAAGCGGTGACCAGTTCGGCGGCTTCGTTGCCGCGCTCTGGCAAGGTTGCGGCCGTCGTCGTCTCGTATCCCCACGGTGGTGCTTGAGTACCCGACTGGTCGACCATGCGCGCGCGCATTTCCTGTCGTTCGTTGGTGCTGGTTGCACGTCTTCCTGGCGCCATCTTTCATTGAACTGGCTTGCGCTTTCCCGCTGGGATCCGGCTTGTCCGTGCTGCGGACTGGCGCGCATTGCGCGACAGTCACTGAGCGCCGACTTGCCGGACCAGTGTGTCCTGCTTCGCCACACTCCCTTTTTTATTGCGCAATCTCTAGTTGAGCAAAGAGCTCAGAAGTGATTGTCCAGGTGTCACATCCTTCCCGGCCGAGGTTCATTACAACTTTTTGTTGAAGTTGAAGCCTATAATTGAACTACATGTTGTAATTGAGGCCGGGAGAGCGATCATGACTGTGCTGAAGAGTCGATTTAAAAGCGTGACGGTGCTGAGCGGTAAGACGCCAATGTTGGGTGCGACTGCCGAGGAATGGGACAAGGCCCTCACTGGTAATATGCGTGAGAGTTTGGTAGAAGTTAAACGCAGAGCGAACAGCGGCGTCAAGCGCGACGTTTCCCAAGCTACCTCGTTTGATGTTGCCAGTTTTGTAGCAAAGCAAATTCGGCCTTTGTAGGCCGAAAACGTTCCCTACCGACGCGGCGTTGCCGTGTTTTCTTCCATGGACGACGACAGCATTAAATTGCTTCAACAGGACGGCCGGCACGTCATCGTGTTCGGTGGGCCCAACGGATCCGGCAAGACCTCCCTCATCGATGAGGTGAAACAGACCGGTTTGCAAACGGTGAGCCGTGTGTACCCTGTGCCGGAGCGATTCATTAATCCTGATCAGGTCGCCAATGCCGCCATGGTGACGTTGGTCCTGCTTCCTGGAATGGACGGAAGCGGCGACCTGTTCGCAGGCTTCATTGCCGCGCTCGGGGACCAAGTCGACGCTATTGTCATTTCCTATCCTCCCGCGCTGGCGCTCGGTTATGCCGGACTGACCGAGCATGCGCGCGCGCAATTACCGCTTGACCGTCCTTTCGTGCTGATCGGCGAGTCTTTTTCCGGGCCGGTCGCCGTTGCGCTGGCTGCTTCTCAGCCTCCGGGACTGATCGGGCTGGTGCTGTGCTGCACCTTTGCGCGCAATCCGCGCCCGCTCCTGACACCGTTGAGAATACTGGTCAGCGTGCTGCCCATGTCGTCCACGCTCACTCCCCTGATCGCCCCCTTCCTGCTCGGATTCGGTGCTCCCCTTGCGTTGCGCCGGGCTCTGCGCGCGGCGCTCGACCAGGTGCCGCCAGCGCGCCTGCGCCTGCGTTTGAAGGAAGTGATGGCGGTCGATTACACCGCGCGCGTGCGCTCCATCGACGTTCCGGTGCTGTACCTGCAAGCGACGCGCGACTGGATCGTTCCAGCCGCCGCCGCGCGTCTGCTGGCATCGCTATGCCGGGACTGGCGCCTGGTGGCGCTGCGGGGGCCGCATCTGCTGCTGCAAAGCGTTCCCGGCCAAGCGGCAACGACGATCAACAACTTTGTGGCCGCCCTGGCTGCGGAAAGAACACAATGAAAGACCGGCACGGTAACGAGGTGGCGATTGGCGATATTGTACGCGTCCTTGAAATCTATCAGGGCCTTCTCGATATGCTTCCCGCCGATGAGTTGCCGCATACGCTGGCGATGTTGAACAGCGAGTACCCCATCGAGGATTTCCCGGAGGAAGACAAAGCCAGCGTCACCAACTGGTGGGAAGAGGGGCCGGGACAATGGGCGTGTAGCGGCCTGTATTTGCTTGCGCACGAATTTGAACTTGTGAAAAAAGCCGGCAGTGCCGGCTGATTTTTTAGAAGCGCGTCGTGCCTTTTCATGCGTGGTCAGCCCCGGCCCGCCCACGCCGCGCTCCTTTCTCAGCGCACCTGCGTGTAATTGACCGGCACCCACTGATACGATTTACCGGCGCTGCGCACGTGGCCGATGCCCGGGAACTGCAGGTGCGATGCGCCCACCCAGGTGCCGTCCTTGGCGGCGGCGCTGAAAGTTTTCAGGCGCTGCGCCAGCGCGGCTTTCTCGTCGGAATCGAAGGCAATCGTGACTGTCGGATCATCGAACTGCACCGCGCCCACGTGGATCAGGTCGCCGACCAGGACCAGCTTCTGGCCGCGGCTCTCCACCACATAACTGGTGTGGCCGGCCGTGTGGCCGTAGGTGGAAGTCGATTTCACGCCCGGCACCAGTTCCGCATCGCCCTCGAACGGCTGGAAGCGCTTGGCGTCGATGTAGGGCTTGAGCGAGGCGACCGCGCCCTGGAAGAAGCCCTTGGCATCGGCCGGCGCTTTCTCCATGTTGGCTTGGCTCAGCCAGAAATCGGCATCGCGCTTATCGGCCCGCACCACGGCATTGGCGAACGCTGCCGCGCCGTCTTTCGCGATGCCGCCCACGTGGTCCGGATGCAAGTGGGTGATGTAGATTTCATCGACCTGCTCCGGCTGGTAGCCCGACGCCTTCAGGTTCGCCACCAGCTTGCCCAGATTGGGACCGAACAGGCCGCCCGCGCCGCTGTCGACCAGCACCAGCTTGCTGCCGGTATTAATCAGGTAAGCGTTGAACGAGGTTTCCACCGGGCTGGCCAGGAACACTTTCGCCAGCGCCTTGTCGACCTTGGCCGGTGCGGTCTTGAGCAGTTTGTTGACCGGCAGCTCGGTGGTGCCGTCGGACAGCGCGGTCACTTCGAAGTCGCCCAGCATCATGCGGAAGTAGCCGGGCGCCGATACCTTGGCCATTGGCGCGGCGGCGTGGACAGGGCTGGCGGCGAAGGCGGCAACGCCCAGGGCGGCTGCCAGGAGCAGGGTGCGCGGGGTGCGGAAGAATGTGGTCATGGCGTCTTTCGGGTCAGGGTGATGGGAAAATACTAAGCAGCAGTATGCAGCGTTGCACAACGCGGAACAATATGGCAATGTGCAAACTATCTTTGCGTTGCACGCAAACCCACCGGAGCCCTGCCCATGTTCGACGCCCTGCACTGTTTCCTGACCGTGGTCGACACCGGCAATCTGTCGCGCGCCGCCAAGACTTTGCAGCTGGCGGTCTCGTCGGTGTCGCGCCGGATCGACTGGCTGGAAGAGGAAGTCGGCGCCCGGCTGTTCGTGCGCAGTTCGCGCCTGGTGCTGCTGACCGATGCCGGCGAGCGCTTCCTGCCGCGCGCGCGCCATCTGGTGGCCGAGCTGGCTGAAGCGAAGGCGGCCGTCACCGCGGTCGATCCCGAGCCGCGCGGCGTGCTCACCGTCACCGCGCCGCGCGCCTTCGGGCGGCGCCATATCGCCCCGGCCGTGGGCGAGTTCCTGCACCGCTATCCGCTGATGGAACTGGAACTGCAACTGAACGACGATGTGGTCGACCTGTCGGCCCAGCGCGTCGATGTGGCGATCCGCCTCGCCCCCCTGCCCGACAGCGACCTGCTGGCGACGTACCTGGCGCCGCGCCGCCGCATTGCCTGTGCCAGCCCGACCTACCTGGCGCGCCGTGGCACGCCGGCCACCCCGCTGGACTTGCTCGATCACAATTGCATGAGCTACGTCAGCCGCAGCGCGCTGGCTTGCTGGTGGAGCTTCGATGGCGTCAACCGCAACAAACCCTTGCCGGTCAGCGGCTCCCTGCGCAGCGACGATGTCGACTTTATGCTGGACGCGGCCATCGGCGGCGCCGGCGTCGCCCATCTGCCGAGCTGGCTGGCCAGCGAGGCGCTGGTCGCCGGCCAGCTGGTGCCGCTGTTCGGTCCCGCGAGCCAGGGGGAGGAAAGGGTGACCGACGGCATCCACGCTGTGCGCTTGCCGGGGCGCTCGCATCCGGTCAAGGCGCAACTGTTCATCGCTTACCTGCGCGACCATGTGGGCACGCCACCGTACTGGGAAAGGGCGCTGGCCGCGCACGAACACGTCGCTGCCTGAATGCGCAAACGCCTGCGGACGCAGGCGTTTCGACGACTTCTTACGGCGCTGTGACACGCTACTTTGAGATGGCCGCACGGAATTTGTCGTCATCCAGCAGCTCGCCGACCAGGTCGCTGTACAGCCGTTCATATTCACGCGTGGCCTGCGGGACTGCGGTCGCAGCCGCGATCGGCGAATTCCAGCTCGACTCGACCTTGAGTTCGTGGTCGTAACGCACCGCGCCGGCCCGGGTGACAACAAAGCGCGCGGCCAGCACGCCCTTGCCGGCACCGACCGGTGCATCCACGCGGTTCAGCGTCAGGGTGCCGGTGATGACCGTCGGGGCGTTGGCGTCGAGCAGGCTGGCCGCCAGCAGGTCGGCTTTGAGCGTGTTGCCCAGGTATTGCGCGAACGAGCCCCCTGGCGCGGACAGCACGCCGAGGCGGACGCTGTGGCTCTTGTCGAGGGCGGGATCCTTGCTGGCGTCGAAGGTGAAGCTGCCGACGGCGACCTTGTCAAAATTGGCATTGTACAGTTTGACCGTATTGCCCCGCGTAGCCGCCGGCACGGCCATGCTGAACTGCACGCAGCCGGACAGTTGCACGGCCAGGACGGCGGCAGCGACGAGAGAGGTGAGGCGAAAAACGGCAGTCATGAAACGTCCTTGTTATAGGGGAGTGAATGCAGCACCGGCCAACGGATCGCCCAGCGCTTGATCGTTTTGTGGGTTAGCTGCAATTATTATTTCTTGATGAAAATGTCGTCGACAGCCTAACCGAGGCGTGCACGCGTTGCAAGTCGTACGTTTCGCTGAGCTATCATGTTGTAAATATGATACTCGCACACGTTCACGGGGCGGTTTAACCCTGTTTGCCGCCGCCATCCGTTTCATGTTCCAACCGTCTTCCTTATCCCTGTTTGAAAGGCACACCATGCGTTACCCCATCCTTGCCGCCCTCGCCTTGCTGAGTCCCGCCTGCATGGCCACCAACGCGCCGGTCACGGCCGTCACCCTGTATCCCGGCAGCGCCACCGTGGTGCGCACCGCCCAGGTCGCCGCCGGCGCCACCGAAGTCGTCATCGACGGCTTGCCCGCTAATTTCAACGTGGAAACCGTGCGCGTGCAAGCCGCTTCCGGTATCCGCGTGGCCGACGTGGTCTCGCGCGTCAACGCCGGCAGCGAAGCGGTCAACCCGGCCGGGGCCCAGCTGCAAGGCAGCATCGAGCGCCTCAAGGACCAGCGCGCCATGCTCGAAGCCGAAGCCAAGTCGGCCGCGATCGTCAAGGGCTACCTGGAACGCTACAACGGCGGCGCCCCCGAGGGCGCCAAGGCCCAGGGGCCGGACAATGGCAAGGCGCTGGCCGGCGTGATCGATACGCTGGGACGCGGCGCCAGCGAGGCGCTGATCAAGATCCAGAAGCTGGCCGTGCAGCAGCGTGAGCTCGACAAGAAAATCGAGGCCATGGAGCGCGACCTGGCGGGTTTGCAGTCGGAGAACAAGGATGTGCGTAGCCTGGTGGTGCGCCTGTCCGCGGCCAAGGCCGGCACCCTCACGGTCAGCTACCAGCGCGACAATGCCGGCTGGAAGCCGGGCTACCGCGCCAGCCTCGACTCGGCCGCTTCCCGGGTCGACCTGGAACGGCTCGCCACGATCTCGCAAACCACCGGGGAAGACTGGAGCAACGTCAAGCTGACCCTCTCGACCAGCCAGCCGCGCCTGTCGCCCACGGGGCGCGAGCCGCAGCCGTGGCTGCTGGGCTACCGTCCGCCGCAAGCGCCCGAGAGCATGCGGGCCTATGCGCCGGCGCCAGCGCCGATGATGGCAATGGACAGGAGGGAAAAGGTGCAGATCACCGCCAACGCCGTCAAGCGCGACGATGACGAGGTCGCCGAGATGCAGGGCGTGTTCTCCACCGAATTCGAGGTGCCGGGCCGGGTCAACCTGGCCGCCGACGGACGCGCCACCTCGGTCGTGCTGTCGACCCTGGCGCTGCCGGTCACCCAGCATCTGCGCGTGACGCCGCGCCTGGAAAAATTTGCCATCGTCATGGCCGAAGCGGCCCGTCCGGAAGGCGTGTGGCCGGCCGGCAGCATGCAGCTGTTCCGCGATGGCGGTTATATCGGCGCCACCCAGTGGAATCTGCAGGAGGGGGAGCGCGCCCTGTTCTCGTTCGGGCGCGACGACCTGGTCAAGGTCTCGCTCGATCCGGTCGCCGGCAAGACCGGCAGCAAGGGCATGTTCGGCGGCCGCGCCACCAGCGTGCGCGCCGATGTGTTCACCCTGGTCAACCGCCACAAGACACCGGTCGAGCTGCTGGTGTTCGATTCCTCGCCCGTCAGCACGGCCGAGGAAGTCAAGGTCGAGGCAGTGTTCGATCCGAAACCGTTCACCGACACCTGGGAACAGCGGCGCGGTGTGGTCGCCTGGAAAAAGACGCTCGCGCCGGGCGCGACCGCCAAGTTCCAGGTCGAGTACCGGATCGACTATCCGAAGGAAGGATCGGTCACCGGGCTGCGCTGAGCGCCGGCTTGGCGTCCGGGTTCCAGCGGTAGTGCCCGGTGAGAGGATAGGCGAACAGGCGATCCTCGATCTGGGTGCCGTTGCCGATGTTGTGGATCACCAGCGGCACCCCGGCGCCGCTGCGCTGGCCGGCCACGATGCCGATGTGCGGCAGGTTACCCGGCAGCATCCAGGTGACGATGTCGCCCGCCTGGTAGGCGGCGCCATCGCGCGAGGGCGTCATGGCCTTGCCGTGGCGCTTGAAATAGGTGGCCAGGTTGGGCACGCGGCGATGGTCGATATTCGGATCGGGGCGCTTGAGTTGCCACAGGTGCGGATAGGCATCCCAAGCTTTCTTCATGTCCTTGTGCACCAGTTCCTGCAAGTCCACGCCAACCTTGCGGTAGGCGCGGATCACCACGTCGGTGCACACGCCGCGCTCGAGCGGCACGTCGCCGCCGGGATAGGCGATGCGCTCGTAGCGTCCGTTGTATTGGGTGGTCACGCCGATCTGGGCGCGCGCCGCGTCGACCAGGCGCACCGGGGTGGCGTTCTGCGCCGAGGCGGGCAGCGGCATGTTCAGCAGCACGGGCAGCAGCACGGGCAGATACCGCAGCGTTAAAACAAGTTTTTTCAAGATCGGACCTCTGGTAACCGGGCGGGGAAGAAAAACGTACAATCGTGCTTATTTCAATCATGAACGGAAACGCCATGAGCACGCAGCAGCAGTTTACCCCTGAATCGATGAACAGTTTCGGCGCCGGCACGCTTCCCGGTTACTTGGGCGTGGAAATCACCCGGGTCGGCGGCGGCGAAGTGGCGGCGCGCCTGGAAGTGAAGCCGCACTTGCTCGCGCCCAACGGTTTTCTGCATGCCGGCACCGTCATCACCCTGGCCGATACCGCCGCCGGCTACGCCTGCGTGGCCAACCTGCCGCAAGGGGCGAACAGCTTCACCACCATTGAAATCAAGTCGAACCACCTGGGCACCGCGCGCGACGGGGCGATTGCCTGCGTGGCCAAGGCGGCCCACCTCGGCAAAACCACCCAGGTGTGGGATGTGGTGGTCACCAATGAAGCCAACGGCAAGACCATCGCCCTGTTCCGCTGCACCCAGATGATTTTGTATCCGAAGTAAGGGCGGCATGGTTTTACGTCATTGCGAACTGGAAGTTTTAAATCTAGCAACTTCCGTTTGACAATTACCTGAAAAAGTGCATCATGGCCTGACGCCGGGGGCGGCGGGTCGACCCCCTTCCGGTACCACTGTCCACCAGCCAGAGAACCCCGGATGCCCATCGACTTCGATCAGCTCATACTCACCGAGGCCCCTGGCGGGGTGATTGTCATCACGCCGGGCCACACCGTGCTGCGCTGGACCAACGGCGCCGAACGCATCTTCGGCTACACCAGCGACGAAGCGCTGGGGCGCGATCTGCGCGAGCTGATCGCGCTGCCCGGCACGACGGAGCTCAATGGCGAAGCGGAGCACCAGATCGCGGAGTGCGGTGTGTTCGACTACGAAACGCTGCGGCGCCGCAAGGATGGCGCACTGATCTACGTCGACGCCTCCGACAAGGCCATCCACGACGAGCACGGCAAGGTCGCCTACATCCTGTCGAGCCAGCGCGACATGACGCAGGCCAAGGCGGCGCGCGACGCCCTGCTGATCGAAGCGAAGTTTCGCGACCTGCTCGAATCGACCCCGGACAGCATCATCATGGCCAACCCGACCGGCACCATCGTGCTGGCCAATGCCCAGGCCGAACGCCTGTTCGGTTACGCGCCGGGGGAACTGAACGGCAAGCTGATCGAGGTGCTGCTGCCGGCCCGTTTCCAGCATGGCCACGTGGGCCACCGCTCGCGCTACTTCGAGCAGTCGCGCACCCGTACCATGGGCGCCGGGCTGGAGCTGTACGGCGTGCGCAAGGACCAGGTCGCGTTCCCGGTCGAGATCAGCCTGTCGCCGATCAGCACCGACGCCGGCGCCTTTGTCATCAGCGCGATCCGCAATGTCAGCGAGCGCAAGAAGGCCGAGCAGAAATTCCGCGGCCTGCTCGAATCGGCGCCGGACGCGATCGTGATCGTCAACCGCGATGGCGAAATCGTGCTGGTCAATTCCCAGACCGAAAAACTGTTCGGCTATCCGCGCGCCGAGTTGCTCGGCAAGAAGGTCGAGATCCTGATCCCGCAGCGTTTTGCCGAACAGCATCCGCATTTCCGCACCAGCTTTTCGGCCGGCCCGCGCCCGCGCTCGATGGGCGCTGGACTGGAACTGTACGGCTTGCGCCGCGACGGCACCGAGTTTCCGGTCGAGATCAGCCTGTCGCCGCTGGAAACCGAGGAGGGGGTGCTGGTGTCGTCGGCGATCCGCGACATTACCGACCGCAAGCGCATCGAGCGCGCCCTGAACGACAAGAAGGTCGAACTCGAACGCGCCAACCAGGCCAAGGACTTGTTCCTGACCAGCATGTCGCACGAACTGCGCACCCCGCTCAACGCCATTCTCGGCTTCACCCAATTGCTGGCCAACGAGTCGCTGCCCTCGACCGCCCAGCAAAAGCGCAATTTCGTGCGCAACATCCTCACGGCGGGCGAGCACCTGCTGACCTTGATTAACGAAATCCTCGACCTGGCCAAGATCGAATCGGGCACCCTGAGCGTCTCGCTCGAAGCGGTGATTCTCTCCGGCCTGCTCGATGAAGTGCAGGCGATGGTCGGCGACAGCGCCACCCAGCGCGGCATCCGCATGGTGTTTCCGAAGCCGGAAGCGCTGGTGGTGGTGGCCGACCATACGCGGCTCAAGCAGATCATGCTCAACCTGCTGTCGAACGCCATCAAGTACAACCGCGAGCAAGGGGTGGTGGTGGTCAATGCCAACCTGATCGGCCCGTCCCGGGTGCGCATGTCGGTGCAGGATACAGGCAAGGGCTTGCGTCCCGACCAGCTGAGCGCCCTGTTCCAGCCGTTCAACCGGCTCGGCCAGGAAGGCGGCAGCGAAGAAGGCACCGGCATCGGGCTGGTGGTGACCAAGCGCCTGGTCGAGCTGATGGGCGGCACCATGGGCGTGTCGAGCACGGCCGGCATCGGCAGCGTGTTCTGGATCGAGCTCGACCTGAGCATCAACACCGGGCTCGGCCAGAGCCCGGCCGTGGCCGCGCCGCGCGTGCCGCCGGCGGCGCCGTCAAGCGATCCGAAGGTGGCGACCCTGCTGTACGTGGAAGACAATCCCGCCAACCTCCTGCTGGTGGAAGAAATCGTCGGCTTCCGGCCCGACCTGGCGCTCATTTCCGCACCCAGTGCCGAACTCGGCATCGCCCTGGCGCAGAGCTACCTGCCGCAGGTCATCCTGATGGACATCAACCTGCCCGGCATGGATGGACACGAGGCGCAGCGCCAGTTGCGCGCCGACCCGCGCACGGCGCACATTCCCGTGATCGCACTGAGTGCGAATGCGATGGAGCGCGACGTCCAGCGCAGCATCGCCGCCGGTTTTTTTGCCTATCTGACCAAACCGATCGACATCGACGCCTTCAGCGCCGCGGTGGACCGGGCGCTGGCGTCCGGCGCCGGCTGAGCGTGTGGTTTTGCGGCACACCGGTTGCGATGAATGCGATTCATTGCTAAGTTTGATAGTCTTTCACCACGACCGGATTCGAGAATGAAAACGCTGACTCGGCTTTTTTGCATTGGCACGCTGGCGCTGGCCAGCGGCTGCGCGCACCGCCCGGCCACCGACGACACGACGTACCAGGGGCTGGGCGGCCAGAGCGGGATCAAGAAGATCGTGGACACTTTCGTACCGATGATCATGGCCGATGCGCGCATCAAGGAATCGTTCAGGGATACCGACCTGAAGAATTTGTCGATGCGGCTGGAAGAGCAGTTCTGCGAACTTGCCGGCGGCCCGTGCAAGTACAAGGGCAAGGACATGAAGGAGATCCATGACGGCCTGAACATCACCAATGCGCAGTTCAATGCACTGGCCGAGGACTTGCAGGCAGCGATGGACAAGAACGGCATCGCGCCGGCGGTGCAGAACAAGCTGGTGGCCAGGCTGGCGCCGATGCAGAAGGAGATTGTGACGAAGTGAGCCGGACCCGCCGATTAGCATCGCGTTAAAGCACGCGCCGTCGTTTCTGCCACCGGCAAAAACGACGGCCAGGAAAATAGCGGGATTTCTCCGCGCTTACAACCTCACCCAATGACCTTTATACACAATCGGTCCGGTCGGCCCGTTCGGGTCCGGCGAGCCGCCTTTCGGCTCCAGCGTCACCGCCAGCACCGCGACATCATCGCTGATCGCGTTATCCGGCAAGGCGAACTTGCCCCGGTTGTCGGCCAGCACGCCCAGCGAGCGCGGCTTGCCCGACTTGGGCACCGCCCACAGATGCAGGCTCTTGTCCGCCGCAACCAGGTCGCCGCCCACCACCCGCGCATCGAGCGCGCGGTGCTTGCGGTCGGCGGTGAGCACCATGGCGGTTTGCGCCTTGTCGTCGCTCAGCGTGGCCACGTAGGAAATCACCGGCGCATCGACCGGACGATTGGTCAGCACCACCACCAGCAGCAAGGCCGCCATCGCGGTCGAGACCATGCCCAGGCTGCGCCAGAACGCCAGGTTTTCATTGAGCCAGAAGCGCCAGCCGGCAGCTGCGCTCGGCTTGAGCTTCAGGCGCCGTTCGATGCCGCTCCACACGCTTTTCGGCGGTTGCACGTCGCCGGCGAATTCGGCCATGGGCGCCAGGCGCTGCTGCCACTGCGCGGTGATGTTGCGCAGGTCCGCATCCTGGTGCAGCCAGCCCTCGAAACGGCGCCGCGCGCCGCCCCTGAGCGTGCCCAGCACGTATTCCGCCGCCAGTTTCTGGCGCAGGACGATGTTATGTCGGATGTTCATGTTTGCTCCCGTTTCGCGAGGCAGGTGCGCAGTTTTTCAAGACTGCGCCTGATCCAGGTTTTCACGGTTCCGACTGGTAGTTTCATCTGCTCGGCCACTTCGCTGTGCGACAGGTCGTGGTAATAGGCCAGCGCAACGACCTGGCGATGCATCCCTTCCAGCGCGGACATGCACCACGCCAGCGCTTTCGCATCGCCACTCATTTGCAAGGCCTCGATCGGCGTCGCTTGCGGATCCTGTAGAGCATTCATGACTTCACTATCAAACTGTTCCGCATCGATTTCAACCGAGACGTCGCTGCGCCGGAGGTGGTCGAAAGCCTTGTTCCGGACAATGGTCGCCATCCAGGTCATCGGCGCTGCAAGATGGCTCTGGTAGTTGGCGGCATTGTTCCAGATCGCGACATAGCTCTCTTGTAAAACCTCTTCAGCGAGCTCGCGCTTGTGCAATATACGCAGCGCGAAGCCAAACAGTTTCGGAGAAGTTGCATCGTAGAGAGAACGGAAGGCGCCGCCATCGCGTTTGCCGGCGGCCAGGAGCCAGATTCTCAGTTGCTGGGGGTCGAGCGGGTTGACGTCGGTGGACACAGCGCGCCTTGAAAGTGGGTTCGGGTGGCCGCGGCGTAGCGCGGAGGGCAGGGTGAGGTTATCGCAAAGGCATATCAGAATACAACAAACTTATTTGCAAAATACAGCAAAATAGTTGAATCCAATCGGGCGCCGCTTGCGTACGCAGTATTGTAGAGACGGCTCATTTTGTTCAGCGTATTCAAGGAAAACCTATGCAGATGGCGCGTTTGGGTGGCTTGTTCTTGGTGGCAAATCTGGCAGTGGGTGGAGCGTACGGACAGGGCCGGCCCGACATGGGCAAGCTGAGCGCGACGGGCGGTGTCAGCCAGCTCGAAGGGGCCGGCGGCGGCGGCCTGACGCCGTGGGCCCTGATCACCGGCTACGGCAGCCGCGACAGCTGGGGCGCGAACGCGCACTACACCGGCGTGCGCACCCAGGATTACACGCTCGACACGGCCGGAATTGCCGTCGGGCTGGCCGACCGGGTCGAATTGTCGCTGGCGCGGCAGCACTTCAAGGGCAGCCTGGCGCCGCTCGACCGGCTCAGCATCAAGCAGGATATCCTGGGAGTGAAGGTGAAACTGGCGGGCGACGCCGTCTACGGGCAGGATGTGTTTCTGCCGCAGATCGCCGTCGGTGCGCTGCACAAGCGCAACAAGGGCGTGGGCGGGCTGGGGGCGCTGGGCGTGACCAATGTGACGCAGCTGGGCGCCAAGGATGACAGCGGCACCGATGTGTACGTGGCCGCGACCAAGATACTGCTGCAGCAGAGCCTGCTGCTCAACGCCACCGTGCGCGCGACCAAGGCTAATCAGATGGGTTTGCTGGGTTTCGGCGGCGACAAGGGCGACTCCTACAAGGCGATGCTGGAAGTGTCGGCCGCGTACATGGTGGACCGCCAGATGGTGGCCGGCGTGGAATACCGCCGCAAGCCGCATAACCTGGGCGCGGACAATGAAAAGGCGTATTACGACGTGTTCGTCGCCTGGTTCCCGAGCAAGCATGTGTCGGTGACGGCGGCGTATGCGGTGCTGGGGGACATCACGGTGTTCAATCCGAAACGCCAGAGAGGCGCGTATTTGTCGGTACAGACGGGGTTTTGAGGCCTGCGCCTGCTCGACTGAACGTTCCGCAGCGGCTTATCCCGCGATCGTCTTTTGCAGCAGCTTATGCAGCGCCTGGAAATCGGGTTCGCCCACGTAGCGCTTGATGATCTTGCCCTCTTTATCGATCACGAACGTGGTCGGCGTCAGGGTCACGTCCCCATATGCCTTGGCAATATCGCCGGCGCTGTCGAGCGCCACCGTGAACGGCAACTGGCGCGTTTCGGCGTAACTGAGCACGTAGTTGGGCGGGTCGTACTTCATCGCCACGGCGATGAACTCCATGCCCTCGCCCTTGAACTTGTTGTAAGTCTCGACCATCTGCGGCATTTCCTTGACGCAGGTGGCGCACGAGGTGGCCCAGAAATTGACCATGAACACCTTGCCGCGCAAGTTTTGCGAGCTGATCTTGTTACCCTTGATGTCGATGAAGGTCACGTCCGGCGCCGGGGTACTGCGCGCCAGCGAGGCGTAGCCGGCGACGGCAATGGCCAGCACGGCCGCGCCGATGAGCGCCGGTTTGAGCCAGGAAGAACGGGACGGGGTCTGGGTGGACATGACGGTGAGCTGGAGTAGAACGGAAAGTCATTATAGCCGCGCTGTCGAAACGCTGCCCGCATGACGGCCCGCGCAGGGCTGGGCGCCCCGGCGGGTGCAAGTACTTACAACGAACTACAACTGGACCGACGAGGAGCGCGGCGAGATCGCGTTGCGCTCGTCTTCGCTGATGTATTCCAGCACTTTGACCACTTTTTTCACGCCGGAAACGCCGCGCGCCACATCGGCGCCGATCTGGCCTTCGCGCTGGGTCACGCGGCCCATCAGGAACACGGTACCGCGCTCGGTGATGACCTTGAACGAGGTTGCCGAAATGGTCTTCATGTCCACCAGGCTGGCCTTGACCTTGGTGGTGATCAGCGCGTCGCTCGAACGCGAGGTGTAGGTGGCGGGCGAACCGACTTCGAGTTCGTTAATCACCATCATCACGCCATCGACGTTGTTCACTTCGCGCTCGACCGCCGCCTTCATCGCTTCGTCGCGCACTTCGCCGGTCAGCAGTACCTTGCGGTTGAAGCTGTTGACATTGATGTGCACATCTTCGCCGGTGATTTTCGGCAAGCGCATCTCGGCCTTGAGCGCAATCGCCTTGTCGTCGGCCTGGGCGCCGAGCGTGCGGCGGTCGGCCGTGGCCACGGCGCCGGCAACGGCGCCGCCCACGAACAGGCCGACGCAGCCTTGCAGGCTGCCCAGCAAGGCGACGCAGACGGCCGCTTTCGCGAGCGGGCGCATCATGCGCAGACTGGAATCATTCATTCACATCTCCTCCGAACAGGGCGACATCGATGCCGTCGCAAATGCAGTGTATGGTCACCAGATGGACTTCCTGGATGCGCGCGGTGCGCGCGTGCGGCACGCAGATATGCACGTCGGCATCGGTCAGCATCTTGCCGAGCGCGCCGCCATCCTTGCCGGTCAGCGCCACGATGCGCATTTCGCGCTCCAGCGCCGCTTCGACCGCGGCAATCACGTTGGCCGAGTTGCCCGAGGTGGAAATGGCCAGCAGCACGTCGCCGGCCTGGCCGAAGGCTTGCACCTGCTTCGAGAAAATCTCGCGGTAGCTGTAATCGTTGCCCACCGCCGTCATGATCGAGGTATCGGTGGTCAGCGCCAGCGCCGGCAGCGGAAAGCGCTCGCGCTCGAAGCGGCCCACCAGCTCGGCCGCGAAGTGCTGGCAGTCGGCGGCCGACCCGCCATTGCCGCAGGCAAGAATCTTGTTTCCATTCGACAAGGCGAAGAACATCAGTTCGATCGCCTGCGAGATAGGTTGGGCCAGGGCAGAAGCCGCCTGAATCTTGAGTTCGGCGCTTTCGTGGAAGTGAGCGAGGATGCGTTGAGTATTCATAGTGGGGGATTATAGTGCAGCAGCCCGGGAACCCGGCCAAGTACGATTAAAATTGCTTACAACTGGATGGCGTCGCGCAGCCAGTCGAGCTGTTCGCCGTCGATGGCCACCACGTCGAAGCGGCATGGCGGCAGGTGCGCAAAGCGCAGCAGATAGGTCTGGGCGGCGCACACCATGCGCCGCACTTTGGCGGGCGTGATGCTGGCGGCCGCGCCGCCGTGACTGCTGCTGGCGCGCTGGCGCACTTCGACGAACACCAGCGCCTCGCCGTCGCGCACGATCAGGTCGATTTCGCCGCCCCGGCAGCGGTAGTTCGCTTCCACCAGGCGCAAGCCCTGGCGCTGCAGATACGCCAGTGCCGTCTGCTCCCACAGCTGGCCCTGGCGCTGCTTGCCGCTGAGCCGGGCCGGCCACATGTCAGTTCACGCTGTCAGACGGCTTGAAGCTGCCGCCCTGATACACCGCGGTCGGCTGGACCCGCTCGAAGCGCGCCGGACCGTTGCCGAAGCTGACCGACAGCTTGCCCGTCACCCCATCCATGGTGAACGACGCGCCGGGGTGCAGGGTGATTTCGCGCGCCACGCGGAAGGCATCGATGCCCAGTGCATACAGGCGGTCGAGGTCGAGCGTGCGGCGGCTGGCGTTCCAGCGCGGATATACCATCACCGCGGGATGGTCGGGCTGCACTTCCCACGGCAGGTCGAGCAGGCGCACGCCGTCCAGTTCGGCCAGCGCGGTGCCCGGTTCCGTGCCCGGATTGACCGACGAGGTGCCGTAGACCGGCACGTTGCTGCCGAGCGAGGCGCGCACCTGGCGCAGCTGGTCGGCGTCGAGCGCGGTAAACAGCAGGGTCGGCATCTCGGTATCGACCCGGCCTTTCAGCTGGTAAATGCCCGATTCGCTCAGGTAGCCGTTCGAGGCCGCCAGTTCCACGGTCTGCGACTGGTTGCCCAGCTGCTTCCACTGGGCCGCGAACGCACTGGCGATGCGGCGCTGCCAGGCATTTGCGCCGGACACGACCAGCGCACGCGCGCCCGGATGCTCGCTGGCGGCCCACTGCGCCACCTGGCGTGCTTCGTCTTCGATCGACAGGCCCATGACCAGCATATTGTGCGGCAGGGCCGCGTGGGTGGCGCGTCCTTCCGGATGGTTCAGGGCCAGGGTCGGCTTGCTCACCCCCACGCCGGCGGCCGCGATGGCGCTTACCGCCGAGCGCGCCAAAGGACCGACCACGATATCGTTCTGCCCCAGCGCCTCGGTGTAGGCGGCCAGCACTTCCTGCGGGCTGTCGCCGGTTTCGATCAGGTTGACCACGAATCCGCTGCGGTCGCGTTCGTAGGCGGCCATGAAACCGGCGCGCAAGGCGCCTGCCGGCGGACCGAGTCCATCGGAACGGGTCGGCAGCAGCAGGCCGATGCGGGTGGCCGGGCCGGCGGCCGGCACCGGGGCAGGCAAGTCCGCCGCGCGCGGGTTGGCGGCCACGGCTCCCGGAGGCGCGTCGACCGGCATGGTTTCAACCTCGGCTTCCGGCACGACCGGTTCCTGGATCTCGGGCGCGCGCGGCTGCGCCGGCACGACACTTGTGTTTGGCTCGATAGGCGCGCACAATCCCCCCGGCCTGTCGCAGGGCGTGCTGCAGGCACTCAGCATCGCGAGCGCGCTAACGGCGAACAGGCCCTTCAGACTTTTAATCAGCATTACCACTCCCAAATGACAGAATTCCAGACCACTCCGATCGCTCAGCTTCCCGTCATCGGCGAGGCGGCGCATCAGTCCTATCCTACAGCAACCCTGTATATCGTGGCTACTCCCATCGGCAACGTCACCGACATCAGCGTGCGCGCTTTGCACGTGCTCTCGCTGGTCGACGCGGTCGCCTGCGAGGACACCCGCAACACCGGCAACCTGCTGACCCGCTTCGGCCTGTCGCGCCCGATGATCGCCGCGCACCAGCACAATGAACGCGAAGTGGCCGACAAGCTGATCGCGCGCCTGCAGGCCGGCGAGCGCATCGCGCTGGTGTCGGATGCGGGCACGCCGGGCGTGTCCGACCCGGGGGCGCGCATCGTCGACGCGGTGCGCAGCGCCGGCTTGCGCGTGGTGCCGGTGCCGGGCGCCTCGGCGGCGGTGACGGCGCTGTCGGCCAGCGGTTTGGTCAACGACCAGTTCTATTTTGTGGGCTTCTTGCCGGCCAAGGCCAAGCAGCGCGAAACCGTCCTGCAAAAACTGCTGACGGTCGGCGCGACCATGGTGTTCTACGAAGCGCCGCACCGCATTCTTGATTGTGTGGAAGCGTTGACCGGCGTGTTCGAGCCGGCGCGCCAGGTGGTGTTCGCGCGCGAGCTGACCAAGCTGTTCGAAGAAATCCACCGCTGTCCCTTGTCGGAGGCGCTGGAATGGGTCAAGGCCGACGCGCACCGCGAAAAGGGCGAGTACGTGGTGCTGCTCGAAGGCGCACAGGCCGAGGGCGATGCCGAGGAAGCCGAGGCCGAGCGCATCCTGAATATCCTGCTGGCTGAGTGTTCGGTCAAGCAGGCCGCCAACCTGACGGCGCAAATTACCGGGCGCAAGAAGAATGCCCTGTACGACCGCGCGCTCGAGATCAAAGGCCAGCAAGACTGATCTGCGTCAATCGCACTTTTGCGTCATCTCCATTGTCCAAGCGGGACGCGGGCTGCTTCGCACCATCCGCCGTGCAAGTCGTATCGGGGGACTATGCCCGGCGGCTGGCGCGGGGCAGCTCGCGTGCTGGCAGCGAAGCAAAGTTCGGCAAGTAAAAAGATTTTAAAAATCGCTTGCTATTCGATAGTGCACTACTTATACTTCTTCACATGGACGACAAACAAACACCGAATAACGAAGTCCCCCAGCTCGATGGCCAGTTGTGCTTCTCGCTGTACTCGACTTCCCTGGCGATGAGCAAGCTGTACCGCAAGTTGCTGCGCAAGCTCGGGTTGACGTACTCGCAGTACCTGGTGTTGATGGTGCTGTGGGAACAGAATGAGTTGACGGTGTCGGAAATTGGCGAGCGCCTGTTCCTGGACTCGGCAACCCTGACTCCCCTGCTCAAGCGGATGGAACAGGCTGAACTGCTGACCCGCATCCGCGCCGCCAGCGATGAACGCCAGGTGATCATCTCGCTGACCGAAGCAGGGAGCCTTCTGCGGGAAGATGCGAAGAAATTTCCGTCGCAGCTGTTGTGCGCCGTTGGTTGTGAGTTGGACCAGGTCGTCAGCATCAAGCAGCAGCTCGACGTACTGCGCAGTAATCTGAACAAGAACACGTAGCACCTGACAAGCCGGGGCGGACAGTCACCGCCTGCCCCGGCCGAGTAAAAATGTAGCGCACTATATAATCGCTAACTAACTTTAATCTCTTAAAAGGAACCACCATGAAAGCCATCAACACCATCGCCCTCGCCCTGTCGATCACCGCCGCCGCGGCAGCCACCCCGGCACTGGCCGCGCCAGCGTCGGTCGCCACCGTCAAGCCGACTGTCATCCTGGTGCACGGCGCCTTTGCCGACGCCGGCAGCTGGAACGGCGTGGCCGCCAAGCTGCGCGCCGATGGCTACAGCGTGATCGGCGCGGCCAACCCGCTGCGCAGCGTCAAAGGCGACGCCGCCGTGGTGTCCGATATCGTCAAGAGCGTCAAGGGCCCGGTGGTGCTGGTCGGTCACTCCTACGGCGGCGCCGTGATCTCGACCGCCGCCAACGGCAACCCGAACGTGAAAAGCCTGGTTTATGTAGCGGCTTTCGCTCCCGACCAGGGCGAGACGGCGCTCGAACTGTCCGGCCGCTTCCCCGGCGGCACCCTGGGCCAGGCGCTGGCCGAACCGGTCGCCATCGCCGGCGGCGGCAAGGACTTCTACATCCAGCAGGACAAGTTTCACCAGCAGTTCGCCGCTGATGTACCGAAAGCCGATGCCCAGCTGATGGCAGTAGCCCAGCGCCCGATCGCCGAAGCCGCGCTGACCGAAGCGTCCGGCGCCCCGGCCTGGAAGAACCTGCCGTCGTACTTCATCTACGGCACCGGCGACAAGAACATTCCGGCCGCCGCCCTCGGCTTCATGGCCGAACGCGCCAAGTCGCGCAAAACCGTTGAAATCAAGGGCGCTTCGCACGTCGTGATGACCTCGAACCCGGCTGCCGTTGCCCGCCTGATCGAAGACGCAGCCCAGGCCAAGTAATCCGATCCAATATATAGCTTACTACTTAATAGACATCAACTAAAAAGGAACCATCATGAAAGCCACCCTCGCCCTGACCCTGCTCGCCGCCTCGCTGTCGACCGCCCACGCGGCCAGCCTCCCCGGCGTCGAACGCAACACCGCGCAATTTCTGAAAGCGATCGAAGGCGGCAAGCCGCTCAACCAGATGACGCCGGAAGAAGCGCGCGCCGTGCTGGTCGGGGCGCAGGCGGGCAGCAAGGTGGCGCTGGCGCCGGCCGATGTGAGCCAAAAAACCGTCACCCTCGACGGCAAGCCGGTCCAGCTGACCATCGTGCTCCCGGCAGGGGCCAAGGGCAAGATCCCGGCTTTCATGTTCTTCCACGGCGGCGGCTGGGTGCTGGGCGACTATCCGACCCACGAGCGCCTGGTGCGCGACCTGGTGGCCGGCTCCGGCGCGGCGGCGGTGTTCGTCAACTACACGCCGTCGCCCGAAGCGGGCTACGGGGTGGCGGTCAAGCAAGCGTATGCGGCGACCCGCTGGGTGGCCGAGAACGGCGATGCGATCAACGTCGACGGCAAGCGCCTGGCGGTGGCCGGCAACAGCGTGGGCGGCAACATGGCGGCGGTGGTCAGCCTGATGGCCAAGGATCAGGGTGCACCCAAGCTGCGCGCCCAGGTGCTGATGTGGCCCGTGACCGATGCGAACTTCGATACGCCGTCGTACAAGCAGTTCGCCGACGGTCACTTTTTGACCCGCGACCTGATGGTCTGGTTCTGGGACCACTACACCAAGGACGCCGGCGCCCGCAAGGAAATCTACGCATCGCCCCTGCAAGCGACCAGCGCGCAACTGCAAGGCCTGCCGCCGACGCTGATCCAGACTGCGGAATTCGACGTGCTGCGCGATGAAGGCGAAGCGTATGCCCGCAAGCTCGACGCGGCTGGTGTGGAGGTCAAGAGCGTGCGCTACAACGGCATGATCCACGACTTCGGGCTGCTCAACGCGCTGGCGACTTTGCCGGGTACCCGCAGCGCGCTCGAGCAGGCATCGCAGGAACTGAAGCTGCGTCTTAAATAAGCAGTGACGGCCAGGCCTGCGCCTGGTGTCTCCGCCGGCCAGCTGTTACCCGGGCCGGCAGGCGGCACGATGAGCATCGTAGGCGGTGGGAATGCAGGCTTGCCGGTCGCTTACCACTTGCACCCACTATCCTTCTTATCGAGCAGCAGAACGAGTGGCGCCAGCAATCCGCCCGGAATCCCATCCTTGCAGTCGCGCCGCTTGGCCCCCGCGATGAGCCGCGCCGCCTTGGTTTCGGTCGCGTATGGCTTGGGCGGAATCTGCGCCACGGCCATCCCCGCGCGCGCCGCATCCGGCTTGGTGGCGATCTCGCGTGCAAACTTGCGCGCCGCGTCTGGATCGAACTGCGGCGCCCCTGATGGTGGCGCCACGGTGAACGCCTCCGGTGCATCCGCTTCCTTCTCCGGCAACGCGATTACGTCGTGCGCTGTAATGCTCTCCGCCGGCGTTTGCCGGACCCTCGCCGTGTGCGTCTTTGGTGTCGGCTCGGCTTGTTCGGTCGTGGCCGGCTCGGGTTTCATCGCAGGCTTCGGTTTCGGCTGTGGTGTCACCTTGGGCGCCAGCTCAGGCTCGGCCAGCGGCGCCGGCTCCGGCGCGCGCAACCTCACCACCAGCGCCTCGCGCGGCACCTCGGCATCCTGCCGCCACGACGGCATCAGTCCCTGCCGATACGCGAACAGCAGTAGTCCATGCACAGCGATCGAAATGGCGATGCCGGCACCGACCCGGAACAACACCCGGTCGCTAACGGTTTGACCGTGTGCAGGTGCATAAAAATTCATCTATTTTGCAGAAAAACGCGAAAAAATCATACTGACCCTTGACCAAGTTAATTCCGTCCGTTATTATTCTGGTCCTCGGAGTGTGGCGCAGTCCGGTAGCGCACCTGGTTTGGGACCAGGGGGTCCAAGGTTCGAATCCTTGTACTCCGACCAGTATTTCTTATGCAGGCTGACGAAAAAGACCTCGTCAGCCTGTCATATCTCCCTCTCGTAGTTCTCTCTTGCAGCATCATTCTCCTTCCCAGTAGTCGACCGATTGGCCAATGTGGCCCACTGTCCGTTGTGGCAAGGTGTTTGCACCGCCGCCTGCATCGAGCAGCAGTGTCGCATACTTCCCCGAATCGGGAAATTCCACCACTTCCGGTGATTTGTTCGTACTCAGCGCCAGGTAGCGCAACTCCACTTCCCCCGTATTGATGATTTGATGTGCCGTCTCCTGCCCGCCCGCCGGACAGGCAACAATGTCCCCCTGCCGCAGCGGATAGCTCGCGGCCCCGATCCTGATCGTTCCACACCCTTCGACAACGATGAACACCTCTTCGTTCACTCTGTGGTTATGAAAAGGGAAGGCGCGCTTGCCCGGCGCCAGCACGGTCAGGTTGCAGCCCAGCGCGCGCATGCCGATCAGTTCGCCAATCATGGCCATGCGCGGCGCAAACCGTTCGGCAGCCGGGCCAGTGGCTGCATATTGCGGCGGCAAGTCTTGCAGCGCCAGCTGATCGAGGTTGATGATGGGATGGGGCATGCAGCTCTCCTTTGCTTAAGTGATAAGCCATTATAGGAGTGCGGCACAGGAAGAAAAACAGCGGTAACCGTAATACACTGTCAAATTGAATTGACAATCGATTGCCTATTTATGCTGAACCTGAACCGGCTGCAGATGTTCGTTGCTATCGTCGAGACCGGTTCGTTCACGAAGGCCGCGGCCAGCCTCGACGTCACCAAGGCCATGCTGAGCTTCAACCTGAAGCGGCTCGAAGGCGAGCTCGGCGTGTCGCTGCTGACCCGCACCACGCGCCGTATCGCCCTCACCGACGCCGGCCAGCGTTTCTTCGACAGCTGCGTGCAGGTGCTGTCGCAGGCCGAGGCCGCGATCGACGCCGCCCGCAGCAGCCATGCGGCATTGACGGGCACCTTGCGCGTGACCTCGACCGCCGAATACGGCGCGCACATGGTGGTGCCCGCGCTGGCCGCGTTCGCGCAGCGGCACGAAGGATTGAAAGTGGATTTTTCGGCCTCGCCCGGTCTGGCGGATCTGGTATCGGACCGCTTCGACCTGGCCCTGCGTCTTGGCAGCCTGCGCGACTCGACGTATCGGGCGGCGCTGATGGAGCGCTTCGCCACTGTGCCCGTCGCCAGTGCCGCGTACCTCGAACGCCACCAGGCGCCCGCTACGCCGCAAGAGCTGCAAGCACTCGATGGCATCTTCCACACGCGTTTTGAAGGACCGTTAAGCTGGACGCACACGGCCAGCGGCGAGATCGTCGCCACCACGCATCCACGCCAGCGCATCGTCACCGACAACGCCGCCGGCATGCGCAGCTTCGCGCTGGCCGGTGCCGGCGTGGCGATTTTGCCTGAGTGGCTGGTGCAAGAGGATTTGGCTGCAGGACGTCTGCTAAGGCTACTGCCCGGGTATGCGTTGCCCGAACAGGGCGTGTACGCGGTCTATCCGAACACGCGCCATCTGCCGGCCAAGGTGGGAATGTTCATCGCCTTCCTGCGCGACTTCATCGCCCACAGCCGGTCTTAGTCTTAGTACCCGTACCCTCAAGACCGTCATTCCCGCGCAGGCGGGAATCCAAGGCACCTTCGATCCGCAAGCAAACTCGGTTTTAAACTTACGGGTGTGAATCAGCTGGCGCGCTTGGCCGCAAGCGCATTGCCCGCGCGGCTGGAACCCTTGCGCCCCAGGTGCTGCGAAATGAACTGCCCCGCATCGACCACCATATCGAGATCGATCCCGGTCTCGATGCCAAGACCCTGCATCAGGTACAGCACATCCTCGGTCGCCACATTCCCTGTCGCACCCTTGGCGTACGGGCATCCGCCCAGGCCCGACACCGACGAATGAAAGATCGACACACCCACTTCCAGGCTGGCGTAGATATTGGCCAGCGCCTGCCCGTACGTGTCGTGAAAGTGCCCCGAGATCCGGTCCAGATGAAACTCCTGCGCCGCGCGCAGCATCACCGCCTGCGTCTTGCGCGCGGTCGATACGCCGATGGTATCGGCGATGTCGATCTCGTCGCATCCCAGCTCGCGCATGCGGCCCACCACGTCCGCCACGGCGTCGAGCGGCACCTCGCCCTGGTACGGGCAGCCGAACGCGCAGCTGATGCTCCCGCGCAGGCGCAGGCCATGATCCTTGGCCGCCTTGGCCACGCTCTCGAAACGCGCAATCGATTCGGCGATCGAGCAGTTGATGTTCGTTTGCGAGAACGCTTCCGAGGCCGAGCCGAAGATGACAACTTCGTCGGCTTTGGCGGCCAGCGCGGCATCGAAGCCCTGCATATTCGGCGTGAGCGCCGAATAAATGGTGCCGGTACGGCGCGTGATCCCGGCCATCACCTCGGTGCTGGTCGCCATCTGCGGCACCCACTTGGGCGACACAAACGACGCCGCTTCGATGTTGGCGAAGCCGGCGCGCGAGAGGCTGTCGACCAGCTCGATCTTGACGGCGGCGCTGACCGACTCCTTCTCGTTTTGCAGGCCGTCGCGCGGCCCGACTTCAACGATCTTGACTTTCTGCGGCAGGGTGCTCATGTCGGTTCCTTGTTCGAAATGTGAATACATGCGCGTTAATACCCGCGTGCGCGGTCGACCATGTCGGCCACCGGCTCGCCGCGTTCGAGCGCGCCGATCTTGCCGGCGATCTGCGCCACGCTTTCGCTGCGCAAGGTCAGCGCCGAGATATGCGGCGTGATGGTGATGCGCGGCTCGTCCCAGAACGGGTGCGGCCCGGGCAGCGGCTCGTTGCGGAATACGTCGAGCGTGGCGCCGGCGATGTGGCCCGCACGGATCAGAGTCAGCAAATCCGGCTCGGCCACGTGCGCGCCGCGCGCCACGTTGACCACATACGCCCCTTCGGGCAGCTTGGACAGATTGGCGCGCGCCAGCAGGTTGGTGGTGTCGTGGGTGAGCGGCAGCATGCACACCAGCACCCGCGTACCGCGCAAGAATTCATCGAGGCCGTCGTCGCCCGAAAAACAGGTGACGCCATCGATGTCCTTCTGGCTGCGGCTCCAGCCCCGCAGCGGAAAACCAAAGTGGGCCAGCGAGTCGAGCACGCGCCGTCCCAGCATCCCCATGCCCATTACGCCGACCGTGAACTGCGCCTTGTCGAACTGCGGCAGCGGCGACCAAACGCCACGCCGCGCCTGGCGTTCGTATTCGTCGAAGCGGCGGTAGTAGCGCAGCACCGCATGGGCTACGTACTCGGCCATCTGGATCGCCATGCCGGCGTCGCCCAGGCGAATGATGGGCACCGGCGGCAGCGCGTCGCCGAACTTGAGAATGGCGTCCACGCCGGCGCCGGTCAGGAAAATCGCCTTGACCTTGGCCAGGTGGTCGAGCAGCGCCGCCGGTGGCGACCACAGAACGGCGTAATCGCAAGGCGCGCAGGGCACGCCCTCCTGCCAGAGCACCACCTCGGCCTGGGGCAGCACGCTGGCGAAATCGCGGACCCACGGCTCGGTGACGCCGTCGGCTCGATGTAGAAGAATGCGCATGCTTGTCTCCACTATGCTTTTCTGGTTTTTATGCTGCCTTGAATGCCAACAGCGGTGCGCCGTCGGCGACCTGGTCTCCTACCTGATACAGAATTTCTTCCACCAGCCCGTCGCTTGGTGCGCCGATGGTATGTTCCATCTTCATCGCTTCCATGATGACGAGCGGGTCGCCCTTCTTGACTTGCTGTCCTTTGGTGGCGAGTACCGCCACCACTTTGCCCGGCATTGGCGCGGTCAGGCGCCCGCCTGCGGCTTCGGCTTCGCCGGCATGCGCCATCGGGTCGTTATAGACCAGCACGAAGTGGCGGCCGCCCGTGAATACGTGGAAGGTGTCGCCGTCAACCCGCACGGCGCCGTGGATCGAGGTCGCGCCAAGCGTGATCGACAGCTCGGCGCCATTCTGCGCCGTGACCGCCAGCTCGGCGTCGATGCCATTGACCGTCAAATCCCACCCATGTGGGCGATACGTCAGGCCGACGTTGTACCCCTTGCCTTCCTTCGCCGCCGAATACTCGTCGGTGAACGAGAGCTGGCGCTGGTAGGCGCTGTTCAGGCGCCAGCCGAGCGCATTGCCCCACGGGTCTGCCCGATTGTGCGACTGCCCGATTGACGCCTGCTTTTCGGCGCTGGTCAAGGCCACCGCGGCCAGCGCCAGCGCGCCGACAGGCGCCGCTTTCGGCAGCGGGAACAAGGTGTCCCCATTGCGCTCGATCAGGCCCGTGTCCAGATCGGCCGTCGCGAATGCGGCGCCTTCGACCAGGCGCTTGAGGAAGGCGATATTCGTGGCCAGGCCAACGATCTGGAACTCGGCCAGCGCCTGCGACATGCGCGCCAGCGCCTGCGTGCGGTCCGCGCCCCAGACAATCAGCTTGGCGATCATCGGGTCGTAGAACGGCGAAATGGCGTCGCCTTCGCGCACGCCGGAATCGATGCGCACCGCCGCCGGCGAACCGCCCGGCGTTCCGCCCAGCTCAAAACTCACAGCGCCCGGCGTATCCATATGGCGCAAGGTGCCGATCGACGGCAGGAAGCCCTTTTCAGGATTCTCGGCGTAGATGCGCGCCTCGATCGCATGGCCGTGGATGCCCAGTTCGGCCTGCTTTTTCGGCAGCGGCTGGCCGTTGGCCACGCGCAGCTGCCACTCCACCAGGTCGGTCCCGGTGATCATTTCGGTCACTGGGTGCTCGACCTGCAGGCGCGTGTTCATTTCCATGAAGTAGAACGAACCATCCTGGTTGGCGATGAATTCGACCGTGCCCGCGCCCACGTAACCCACCGCGCGGGCAGCGGCCACCGCGGCCTCGCCCATGGCGGCGCGGCGCTCAGGCGACATGCCCGGCGCCGGCGCTTCTTCCAGCACCTTCTGGTGGCGCCGCTGCACCGAGCAATCGCGCTCGTGCAGGTAGACGCAATTGCCATGGGTGTCGGCGAATACCTGGATCTCGATATGACGCGGACGCAGAAGGTACTTTTCGGCGAGGACCTTATCGTCGCCGAAGGAGCTGATCGCCTCGCGCTTGCACGAGGCCAGTGCCGCCTTGAAGTCTTCCGATTTTTCGATCACGCGCATGCCCTTGCCGCCACCACCGGCACTGGCCTTGAGCAGTACCGGGTAGCCGATGCGGTCGCCCTGTTTCTGCAAAAAGTCCGGGTCCTGCTCGTCACCGTGGTAGCCAGGCACCAGCGGCACATTGGCCTTTTCCATCAGCGACTTCGCAGCCGACTTGGAACCCATCGCACGCATGGCCGAACCCGGCGGGCCAATGAACACCAGGCCCACTTCGGCGCAGGCGTCGGCGAATTCCGCGTTCTCCGACAAAAAGCCATAGCCGGGGTGGATCGCTTCAGCGCCGGTGGCCAGCGCCACGGCGATGATCTTGTCGCCGCACAGATAACTTTCCTTGGCGGCGGCAGGGCCGATCAGCACAGCTTCATCGCATACCGCGACATGCTTGGCGTTCGCGTCCGCCTCGGAGTACACGGCGACAGTCCTGATGCCCATGCGGCGCGCGGTAGCGGCTACACGGCAAGCGATTTCGCCACGGTTGGCGATGAGGATTTTTGTGAACATGCGTGGGTCTCGATCGATGTTGTTCTAAAAGGTGGATCAGCCGCCGCAGCTGGCCTTGGGCGCCGATTCCAGGGTCGATGCGCGCGTCACCAGGCCCAGTTTGGCCAGCAGCACGCGGTCGTCTTCGGCTTCCGGGTTGTCGGTGGTGAGCAGCTTGTCGCCGTAGAAAATCGAATTGGCGCCGGCCAGGAAGCACATCGCCTGCACCGCTTCGCCCATCTGGCGGCGCCCCGCCGACAAGCGTACGCGCGCCTCTGGCATGGTGATGCGGGCAACCGCGATGGTGCGTACGAATTCGAACGGGTCGAGCGGGTCCATGCCGTGCAGCGGCGTGCCTTCGACCTGCACCAGGTGATTGACCGGCACCGATTCCGGATACGGATTCAGGTTGGCCAGTTGCGCAATCAGGCCGGCGCGCTGCAGGCGCGATTCGCCCATGCCGACGATGCCGCCGCAGCAGACCTTCAAGCCGGCGTTGCGCACGCGGCCCAGGGTGTCCAGGCGATCCTGGTATTCGCGGGTCGAGATCACGTTGCTGTAGAACTCGGGCGCCGTGTCCAGATTGTGGTTGTAGTAGTCCAGGCCAGCTTCTTTCAGGCGGTCGGCCTGGCCTTCCTCAAGCATGCCGAGGGTGGCGCACGTTTCCAGGCCCAGTGCCTTGACTTCGCGCACCATCTCTTCGACCTTTTCCATGTCGCGCTCTTTCGGGCTGCGCCACGCGGCGCCCATGCAGAAGCGGGTGGCGCCGTTGGCCTTGGCCTGGCGTGCCGCGTCGAGCACCGTCTCGATGCCGAGGATCTTCTTGGCTTCGACGCCGGTGTCGTAGCGCGCCGCCTGCGGGCAGTAGCTGCAGTCTTCCTCGCAGCCGCCGGTCTTGATCGACAACAGCGTGGCCAGTTCGACGTCGCCCGCCGGGAACTGCTTGCGGTGCACCGTCTGGGCCTGGAACATCAGTTCATTGAACGGCAGCTCGAACAGCGCCAGCACGTCCGCCAGAGGCCAGGTGGCCGCTTCCGGCAGGGTGATCGCGGCCGCGGGCGGGTGGAAAGAGACAGCTTGGGTTTGGGACATCATGGTTCCTTCAGGTTCAGTCGCACGCGGACGGCCAGCCAGGCAGCCCCGCGAGATCAATAAATTTGGCCGCGTCGGCAGCATTCGGCTGGTCCAGGTACGGGATGCGCCCCAGCAGGCGCGCCGGGATGCGCTCCGCCAGCGCCTTGACATTTTCGTCGGCGAAGCGCATGTCGGGATCGATCTCGTTGACGACCCAGCCGGCCAGCACCAGGCCGCGCGCGATAATCGCTTCGACCGTCAGCAGCGCATGGCTGATGCAGCCAAGGCGCAGACCCACCACCAGGATCACCGGCAGGTTGAGTTGTTCGGCCAGCTGGGCACTGTCGAAATGGTCCGAGAACGGCACCCGGAAACCGCCCACGCCCTCGACCACCACGGCGTCCGAGGCGGCCGCGATTTCGGCATAGGCGGCGATGATCGGCACCGGTTCGATGGTCACGCCATCGATCTTGGCGGCGATGTGCGGCGCGCAGGCTTCGCGCAGCATGTACGGGGTGGTGATGTTGACCGGCAGGTGCACGCTGCTTTCGCCGACCAGCATGTCGGCGTCGTCGTTATGCAGTTCGCCGTTGCGCATGGTGGCGCCGGCGGCCACCGGCTTCATGCCGCAGGCGCGCACGCCGCCGGCCACCAGCGTATGCAGGATCGCGGCCGAGACCAGCGTCTTGCCGATTTCGGTGTCGGTGCCGGTAACAAAACAGCAAAAGCGCGAGGGCAGGCCTTCGGCCGCCAGCGACGGCTGCGGCTCGGCCACCAGCACAGGTTCGGCGTCGACCGCCGGTTCGGTCACCACGGGTACGATGGGATCATTGAGGCTCATCTCACGTCCTTTCCAGGTCGTTGAGCACAGCGGCGAGCTGCGCGACTTCGTCATGCGTGTGCGCGGCCGACAGGGTCACGCGCAGGCGGGCCGTCCCTTCGGGCACGGTCGGAGGCCGGATCGCCGGCACCCACAGGCCATGCCCGTGCAGGCCGGCGCCGATGCGCAGCACTTCTTCGTTGGTGCCGATGACGATCGCCTGGATGGCGGTGGCCGAGGGCACGCGCTGCCAGCGTTTCAGGTCTATCTGTTCGTCGAAGGCCGCGATCAGCGACTGCAGGTGCGCGCGGCGCGAGGCGCCTTCGTCGCCGCCGATGATGTCGATGCTGGTCATCAGGGCATGCGCCAGCGCCGGCGGTGCTGCGGTGGTGTAGATGTAGGGCCGGCCGCGCTGGATCATCAGTTCGATCACGCTGGCGTGCGCCGCGACAAAAGCGCCACCGACGCCGGCGGCCTTGCCGAGGGTGCCCATGTAGACGATATTCGGCGAGCGCAGGTTGAAGTGTTCGAGCGCGCCGCGTCCATGCGCGCCCAGCACGCCGAAGCCGTGGGCGTCGTCGATCACCAGCCACGCGCCATGCTCCTCGCACAGCGCCAGCAGTTCAGGCAGGGGGGCGATGTCGCCATCCATGCTGAACACGCTGTCGGTGACCACCAGCTTGGCCGTGGCGTTGCTGGCGGCCAGCAGCGCGCCCAGGGCCGCCAGGTCCGCGTGCGGATACACCTTGACGGCGGCGCGCGCCAATCTGGCGCCGTCGATCAGCGAGGCATGGTTGAGCGATTCCGAAAAAATCTGGGCGTCGCCATCGGCACCGAGGGTGGTGAGGATCGCCAGGTTGGCCATGTAGCCGGTGCAAAAACTCAGCGCGCGTGCCGATTCCAGGTGCGCGCCGACGAATTCGGCCAGCCGGTCTTCAAGCCGCTGGTGTGCCAGGCTATGGCCCGAAATCAGGTGCGAGGCGCCGCTGCCGGCGCCGTACAGGTCCGCGCCTTCGCGCAGCGCATCGACCACGCGCGGGTGCGCCGCCAGGCCCAGGTAGTCGTTGCTGGCAAAGGCCAGCAGCGCGCGGCCGTTCACCATCAGGCGCGGCTTGCAGGGCGTGTCGATCACGCGCCGTTCGCGCGTGAGGCTTTGCTCGTCCAACTGGCGCAGTTGGCGCTCGATTGCATCAATCAGCTTCATCGGTCAGCTCGCGATCACGGTGTCGAATACGGCGCGGGTGCGCTCGGCCAGGCCGTCGCTTTCCTCGTCGGAGAGGATATACGGCGGCATCAGGTAGACGGTGCGGCCGATGGGGCGCAGCAGCAGTTCGTTTTCCAGCGCGCTGGCAAAGAAGCGGCGCGAAAAGGTGGCCGCGCGCGCGGCGTCGGGTTCGACCGCGTCGAATGCCCAGATCATGCCGCGCTGGCGGAAATTGCGCACGCGCTCATGCTCGGCCAAGGGCGCCAGCGCGGTCGTCAGGCGCGTGGCGCGCGCGCGGTTGCGGTTCAACACGTCGTCGTCCTTGAAGATCTGCAAGGTCGCCAGCGCGGCGCGGCAGGCCAGCGGATTGCCGGTGTACGAGTGCGAATGCAAAAAGCCGCGCGTGACGTCGGCGCTGTAGAAGGCCTGGTACACCTCGTCGCGCGTGAGCACCAGCGAGAGCGGCAGGTAGCCGCCGCTGATGCCCTTCGACAGGCACAGGAAGTCGGGCCAGATGGCGGCCTGTTCGCAGGCGAAAAAGGTACCGGTGCGTCCGCAGCCGACCGCGATTTCGTCGAGGATCATGTGCACCTGGAAGCGGTCGCACAGCTCGCGCACCAGCGTCAGGTAAAGCGGATCGTGCATCGCCATGCCGGTCGCGCACTGCACCAGCGGCTCGATGATGATGGCGGCGATGTGGCCGGCGCGTTCCTCGAACAGCTTTTCCACGTCGGCCGCGGCGCGGCGCGCCACGTCCTGGGCGCTTTCGCCGTCTTGTGCGTTGCGCGCGTCGGGCGACGTCACCACGCGCGCTGCGCGCAGCAGCGGGCCGTAGGCATCCTTGAACAGCGCCACATCGGTGACAGCCAGCGCGCCGATGGTTTCGCCGTGGTAGCTGCCCTGCAGGCAGACGAATTCCTGCTTGTCGGACAGGCCCGCGTTGCGCCACGCATGAAAACTCATTTTCAGCGCGATTTCAACCGCAGATGCGCCGTCCGACGCGTAGAACGCGTGGCCGAGTACCTTGCCGGTCATCTCGGACAATTGCTCCGACAGGCGCACCACCGGTTCGTGCGTGAAGCCGGCCAGCATGGCGTGCTCCAGCCGGTCCAGCTGGTCCTTCAAGGCCGCGTTGATAACCGGATTGGCGTGGCCGAACAGGTTGACCCACCACGAACTGATCGCGTCCAGATAGCGCTTGCCTTCATGGTCGTACAGCCACGCGCCGCGCCCGTGGCTGACCGGGATCAGCGGCACGCTGTTATCGCCATTCGCGTGGTGCTGCATCTGCGTGCACGGGTGCCACACGCTGCGCAGGCTGCGCGCTACCCAATCCTGGGGCATGTCCGCCATCACGTCACACCAGCCACGAAGGCTTGCGTTTTTCGAGGAAGGAAGCGACGCCTTCGCGTCCTTCATCCGACGCGCGTACATTGGCGATGCGCTCGGCGGTGTCGACCACCATCGCCGCATCGACCGGTTTGCCGGTGACCTCGCGCACCAGCACCTTGGCTTCGCGCACGGCGTTCGGGCTGCTGGTCACCAGCGCGTTGACGATCGCCGCCACATGCGCGTCGAGCGCGTCGGCGGGCACGACATCGTGCACGAAGCCGATGCGCTGCGCTTCCTGGGCACTGAATTTTTCGGCCGTGAGGAAGTAGCGGCGCGCCGCGTTTTCGCCCATGGCGCGGATCACGTACGGCGAAATGGTGGCCGGGATCAGGCCGAGTTTGACTTCGGACAGGCAGAAGCTGGCGCTGTTGACGGTCACCGCGATGTCGCACGCGGCCACCAGGCCCATGCCGCCGGCGTAGCAGTCGCCCTGGATCTTGGCGACCACCGGTTTCGGGCACAGGTAGATCGCGCGCAGCATTTCAGCCAGCTTGGCGGCGTCCTCGCTGTTTTCGGCGTGCGAGTAGCCGGCCATTTTCTTCATCCAGTTCAGATCGGCGCCGGCGCAAAAGGCCGGCCCGTTCGCATCGAGCACGATGGCGCGGATATCGTCGCTGCGTCCCAGTTCATCGAAGGCCAGCGACAGTTCGGCGATGGTGATTTCGTTGAACGCGTTGCGCACGTCGGGGCGGTTCAGGGTGACGGTGGCGACCCGGTCGGCGATTGAAACGGCGAGTGTCTGATAGTCCATGCGATTCCTTTACCTATTGCTTTACATGCGGAAGACGCCGAACTTCGTGTCGGCAATCTCCGCGTTGAGGGCGGCCGAGAGACCCAGGCCGAGCACCATGCGGGTGTCGGCCGGATCGATCACGCCATCGTCCCACAGGCGCGCGGTGGCGTAGTAAGGGTGGCCCTGGTGTTCGTACTGTTCCTTGATCGGCTGCTTGAAGGCGGCTTCTTCTTCCGGCGACCACTGGCCGCCCTTGCCTTCGATGCCGTCGCGCTTGACCGTGGCCAGCACCGACGCGGCCTGGTCGCCGCCCATCACCGAGATGCGCGCGTTAGGCCACATCCACAGGAAGCGCGGCGAGAAGGCACGGCCGCACATGCCGTAATTGCCGGCGCCGAAGCTGCCGCCGATGATGACCGTGAATTTCGGTACCGCCGCGGTGGCGACGGCCGTGACCATCTTGGCGCCGTTGCGGGCGATGCCTTCGTTTTCGTATTTGCGTCCCACCATGAAGCCGGTGATATTTTGCAGGAACACCAGCGGAATCTTGCGCTGGCAGCACAGTTCGATGAAGTGCGTGCCTTTCAGGGCCGACTCGGAGAACAGGATGCCGTTGTTGGCGATGATGCCGACCTTGACGCCGTAGATATGGGCGAAGCCGCAAATGAGGGTGGTGCCGTAGCGCGCCTTGAATTCGTCGAAGTCGCTGCCGTCGACGATGCGGGCGATGACTTCGCGCACGTCGAAGGGCTTACGGGTATCGACGGGGATCACGCCGTACAGTTCTTCGGGCGCGTATTTTGGTTCCACGGATTCGCTCAGCGCCATCTGGGCAGGTTTGACGCGGTTCAGGTTAGAGACGATGGTGCGCGCCAGCGACAGTGCGTGCAGGTCGTTCTGGGCCAGGTGGTCGACCACGCCGGACAGGCGCGTGTGCACGTCGCCGCCGCCCAGGTCTTCGGCCGTGACCACTTCGCCGGTGGCCGCTTTCACCAGCGGCGGGCCGCCCAGGAAAATGGTGCCCTGTTCCTTGACGATGATCGACTCGTCGCTCATGGCCGGCACATAGGCGCCGCCGGCGGTGCACGAACCCATGACGACGGCGATCTGGGGGATGCCCTTGGCGGAGAGATTGGCCTGGTTGAAGAAGATGCGGCCGAAATGGTCGCGGTCGGGGAAGACGTCGTCCTGGTTGGGCAGGTTGGCGCCGCCCGAGTCGACCAGGTAGATGCAGGGCAGGTTGTTCTGGTCGGCGATTTCCTGGGCGCGCAGGTGCTTCTTGACCGTTATCGGGTAGTAGGTGCCGCCCTTGACGGTGGCGTCGTTACAGACGATCACGCACTCCTGGCCGGACACGCGGCCGATGCCGGTGATGATGCCGGCGGCGGGCGCGGCGCCGTCGTACATCTCGTACGCGGCCAGCTGGGAAAATTCGAGGAAGGGCGTGCCGGGATCGAGCAGCATCTGCACGCGGTCGCGCGGCAGCAGCTTGCCGCGCGCGACATGCTTGGCGCTGGCAGCGGCGCCACCGCCGGCGGCGGCCGCGGTGACCTTGGCGCGCAGGTCGTCGACGATGCTTTGCATGGCTGCGGCGTTGGCCTTGAAGTCTTCGCTGCGCGGATTGAGTTTGCTGTCGATGTGGGGCATTGCGATCCTTTTTTAGTCCGGGAAACTGCCGTCCAGGTAGTACCAGCGCGCCACCCCGTCGTTGGTTTCGCGGACGAAACGGCTGACTTCGTGCAGGCGGTGCGCGCGCCCGCCAATCTTGTAGCGGGCGACGAATTCTACGGTATCGGCGTCCGGCGATTCTAGCAGGTTTGCTTGACGTTTACGTAAACGTAAAGCAGATTTAATCTCCAGCCCGAGCCAGCGGGTTTGTTCGTTTTCCCCGACGATCGGCTCGGCCGGGACCGTGCTCGGGTGCCAGGTGGCGCGCAGGTAGGCCTCATTGCCCAGGGTATAGGCGGTGTAGCGCGAGCGCATCAGGCTTTCGGCGCTCGGCGGCACCGCCTCGCCCGCGAGCAAGGGGGCGCAGCAAGTGGCGAAGGTGGCGCCGCCGCAGGGGCAGGTGGAGGGAGAGGGCATGATTGTTTGCAAAAACGGAATCTTGCAATTATCCGCCATATTGGCGGCATTGACGGGACGGCGTGCGCACTTTGCGTGCGGACAGACCGTGGTCAGGTGGTGCTGTTAAGTTTGATGTCGGTGATTGACATCTTTCGTTGACAGGGCAACTCATGACCGATAGCTATGCCAGGCCACTGCGGGACCATGAAAGCATCGAAGCGTTTTTAGGCAGTTGCCTTGGTATCAGGCATGCAATCACGCTGAATGGCGGTGGCAGCCTCGATCTGCCTGAACTGTGCAAGCGCATTCGCGATGCAGAGAGCGCGGTGGCGGTGGCATACGCCGATCCGACGATATCGAGCCGGCGTAACCGGGTCCAGCAATATCGCAGCGAGAATACGCGCGCCGCTCTGCACGATCAAATACTTACCGAACTCATTTCTTATGACCGTCTCGATTCCGACGAAAACATTTGTTTGGGCAGTGGCGGCTCCAAGCCACGAGGACGAGACGCGCAAGCAGGGGCAAGGGCTTATCTGGTGACCGGGCTTCCGGGAGCGGGCAAGTCGACCGTCGTCAGCGCGATCGCGGACCGGCTTGGCGCAATGGTGCTCGATTCCGATTTTGCCAAGCGCAAACTCCCGGAATTCGGGCATGCGCTGGCAGGAGCTGCTCTGGTGCACAAGGAGTCAAGCATGATCATTTTTGGCAAATCGTTCGCGGAACCCCGATCTCTGTCAGAGTATTGCGTTTTAAAGAAACTTAACGTCGTCATCCCTGTCATAGGAAATGATGAGCGGCGTCTGAAAACAATGCGTAATTCGTTCATTAATCACGGGTATCAAGTGCATCTGACAGCGCTGCTCCTTGACCGGGTCGACGCAACAAAACGGGCCCTTGTCCGCTTCCTGGAGACAGGAAGGTATGTTCCACTCAGTATGATTTTTGACACCTATGCGAACGATCCGGCCTTGACCTACTATAAAGCGTGGATGGACATCGATACCGGGACAGACGCACAATGGGCATCGCTGGGTGCGTTGATGGCCGCAAGTCGGCCGGTGAACGTGCACAGCTACAGTTCGGACGCGAATCCGGCTGTCATATGGGAGCCAGCATCATGAAGAAAACATCGCTACGTAAAAACCGCTTCTCATCCAAGCGAACATCCCTACCGGACAGTTCTTTGAATCAAATTATGGCCAGCAAAAGCCGGAGTTCCCGCCCTATCGGAGAAGACGGCGAACTGGGCGAAAGCAGGATGGATCAACTTGCTTGGAACGACCGTGACATTGCCGAGCTTCTGGAGGCATCTCTCGCCAGGCCTGTCTCCTCGAAAGCGCAAGCCTTCTATGATCGGATGTTCGAGCTGACGCACGGTAAGGGGGGCAAGCCGGAAGAAGTGGCTACCGATCTCAGCGACGTTGCTTAAGCCGGCAGGCGCAGTGCAGCCAGACTGAAAGTTGACGTCGCGCCGATGCGGAAAGGCTGCCGGCGCAAGAAGCCCTCAAACACGTCCTGAGCACGCCATAAAGGATATTATATGCTTGCATACCCGTGCGCCCGCTGTTGCGGACGCACCCTCCCCCGCGCTGGTGCTTGGCCTGTACCGGGGAACAAGTTGTTCCCGGAGCCGGCGATTCGCACGCATTGTTGTTTTAGCGCCTGAAAGATTGTTATGGCCAATGGAAAAATTGAATTGAAGATTGCTGAATCGGATCTTGAAGAGGATCCGGACTGCGATCCTGAGGAAGACAGCCCGGTTGCGTACCTGAGTCTTCCCGATCATCCGGCGGAGAACACGCCTGGCTGTGTCAAAAAAACGCTGCGTCTGTCCGACCTCGTCGACTATGAAGGCGCGGATATTTACATGGACTTCGACGCTGCCGGACGCCTTATCGGCATCGAAATCCTGGCATAGCGGCCGCGTTCGAACAGAACCGTGGCGGCTGACCCGCGCCCGCCTTGCGCGCTACCCCATCCCCATCGTCAGCCGCGCAGGGCCAGCCCATCCAGGCTGATCGGCGGCGCCTCGCCGCGCATTACAGCGGCCAGGATGCTGGCCGAGCCGCATGCAAACGTAAAACCCAGCGGCCCGTGCCCCACGTTCAGCCACAGGTTGTTCAAGGGCGTAGCCCCGATGATCGGCGCGCTGCTTGGCGTGGCGGGGCGCAGGCCGGCCCACGCCGTCATCGTCTCGTAATCGGCCGCCCGCGGCATCACTGCGCGCGCCTGGCGCAGCAGCCCGGCGATCCGTCCCGCGTCGAGCGATACATCCTCCCCCACCATGTCGACCATGGCCGCCACGCGCAACTGGTCGCCGATGCGCGCATACAGCACCTTGCGCTCGAAGTCGGTGACGCTGATCTCCGGCGGACAGTCCCCGGGCCGCACCGGCGCGCTCAGGCTGTACCCCTTGAGCGGGTACAGCGGCAGGTATATGCCCGCCGTGGCCGCCAGTGTGCGGCTGCGGATGCCCGCCGCCAGCACATAATCGTCCGCCGCCAGCATGCCGGCGCTGGTGTCGAGCCAGCTCACCTTGCCCTTATCAAGCAGGAAGCCGCGCGCCTCGCCGCGCACGATGCCGCGAAAGCGCGGATGGGCGCGCAGGCGCTGCCCCAGCCCGGTACAAAAGTCATGGCAGTCGGCCACCGCTTCGCCCCGGTTGAACACGCCGCCTGCCAGGACCGGTTGCGCCGCCGCCAGCGCCGGTTCGGCCGCCACGCAGCCGGCCGCCGACAGCACCTCGGCGCCCGCATCGGCGCGCGCCGCGGCCGCGTCGAACAGCTTGCCGGATCGATACACCACCAGCTTGCCGGCTTCGCGCCAGCCATATTCCGCGCGCGGGAGGATATCGTCCAGCTGCCCCATCGCGCTACGGCTCAGCTCGCCAAGCTGGAGCAGGCGCGCCGTCGTGCGGCGATGGATGCCGGCATCGCAGTGCGCCACGAACTGCGCCAGCCAGCGCCACTGGCGGCGGTCGGCCTCGGGCCGGAAGCGCAGCGGTCCATCTTTTTGCAACAGCCAGCGCAGCGCCTTGAGCGGCACCCCGGCATCGGCGAACGGCGCCACGTAGCGGTAGCTGAGCTGCCCGCCATTGCGGAAACTGGCGCCGGCGCCAAGCAGGGCGTCGCGTTCGAGCAGGGTCACGCCGAAGCCGGCCTCCAGCAGCCACCACGCTGAAGCCAGTCCCACCACCCCGCCGCCGATCACCATGACTTCCCGCATGCCGCTTCACCTCTCTCGCTAGACCCCTGGCAGCAGCTTACGCACAGGCCGCCCAGCGCGCCAATGAATCCCGCGCCGGCGCCCATAACCCCGATTCATATCTCTTGTCTATGCGCTAATAAGTCTGGCGCCTTTGCCAGCATGGCATAAAATTTCCTCGATGGCGGCGCGAGCCGGGCGGCCAATCAGGCTAGAATGCAAGACGAATGCCGCCATGACGTCCCGGTATGCGCACCGTGGATAATTTCATGCCTGCGCCTGCTGACCGGCGGCGGCATTACGATTACACTGATGCGCACGCCAGCATGGCGGCAGCACAGGATCGATGACCATGAGCGGAACCGTAATGAGCACTACCCACACCGATTTCAAGGTCGATTTGAACGACAATTCCCCGCTCTACATGCAAGTGGCGCGCAAGCTGATCCAGGATGTGCGCGACGGGCGCTACCAGGTCGACCAGGCGCTGCCCTCCGAACGGCTGCTTTCCGAGCAGCTCGACGTCTCGCGCGTGACCGCGCGCAAGGCCATCGACCAGCTGGTCGAGCAGGGTCTGGTGGTGCGCCGCCGCGGCTCGGGCAACTATGTGGCGCCGCGCATCGAGCAGCCCCTGTCGAACCTGTCGAGTTTTTCCGAGCAGCTGCAGCAGCGCGGCTACCGTCCCGGCTCGCAATGGCTCAGCCGCTCGGTGGTGGTCGCGTCCGCCGACGAGCAATTGAGCCTGGGCCTGTCGCCGAATGCCCGCGTGGCCCGCCTCGAACGGCTGCGCCTGGCCGACGATGTCGTCATGGCATACGAGGTCAGCGTGATTCCGGCCAGCGTGCTGCCCAAGCCGGAAGCGGTCGGCAACTCCCTGTACGAGCACCTGGCCACCACCGGCCACACCCCTGTGCGTGCACTGCAACATATCCGCGCCATGAATGCCGGCGCCGTGCTGGCCGGCCAGCTCGGCGTGCCGGAAGGCCAGGCGGTGCTGTACATCACGCGCGTCGGCTATCTGGAATCGGGCCAGGCGGTCGAGCTGACCCATTCGTATTGCCGGAGCGACCATTACGACTTCGTGGCGGAGATGCGCCGCGTCGCCTGATGCTGTGACGTTCTTGTCCCTTTCATACTGAACGCCGCCCGTTTGGCATTACACTAGCCGCATCGAAGCAGCGGAGCGGCCATGTTGAACACAGAAACCCCCGACCGGCAGCATGCCGACCTGGACCTGTACCCCACCGGTGAACTGGTCGATACCCTCATCGGCGACCAGTTCCACGCCGTGCGCGCGGTGCAGGCGGCCTCAAGCCAGATCGCCGCCGCCGTCACGGCCGCCCTGCCGCGCATCGACGCCGGCGGGCGCCTGATGTATGTGGGCGCCGGTACGTCGGGCCGGCTCGGCGTGCTCGACAGCGTTGAACTGTATCCCACCTTTTCCTGGCCGCACGAACGCGCCCTGGCGCTGCTGGCCGGCGGCGTCGATGCCATGTTCGTCGCCGTCGAAGGGGCCGAGGATGACAGCGCCCGGGGCGCGGCCGACCTGCGCGCGCTCAACCCGGGGCGCGACGACGTGGTGCTGCTGCTGGCCGCCTCCGGCGCCACGCCCTACGTACTTGGCGCCCTGCGCGCCGCCGCCGCGGCTGGTGCCCTGACGATCGGCTTTGCCAACAATCCGGATGCGCCCGTGGTGCGCGAGGCGCAGATCGGCATCACCCTCGATACCGGTCCGGAAGTCATTTCCGGCAGCACCAGGCTGAAGGCCGGCACGTCCCAGAAAATTGCACTGAACACCTTTTCGAGCGCCCTGATGGTGCGTTTACACAAGGTCTACGGCAACCTGATGGTAGACTTGAAGCCAACCAATGCCAAGCTGGTGCTGCGCGCGGTCCGCCTGACGATGTTTGCCACCGGCGCCGACGAGGCGGCCGCCCGCGCGGTGCTGGAACAATGCGATTTCCATGTCAAGGTCGCCATCGTGGCCCTGACCAAAAAAACCAGTATCGCCCAGGCCAGGGTCTTGCTTGAGAGCGCGCGCGGCAGCGTGCGCCAGGCACTGGCCGCCTGACTGTCTTTCCGTGTCTTGCGCGGAGCGGCGGCGGCGGCCGCCCGGCCTGCATGATCACGAAAGAATTATGCAAACAGCGCAAGATAAAAGCCCCTGGCTTTGGGTACCCTCCCTGTACTTCGGTCAAGCCATTCCCTACGTGGTGGTGATGACCCTGTCGGTCCTGATGTACAAGGACCGCGGCGTCGGCAACGACGACATTGCCTTTTATACCAGCTGGCTGTATCTGCCGTGGGTCATCAAGCCGCTCTGGTCGCCGCTGGTGGACATGGTGCGCACCAAGCGCTGGTGGATCGTTACCTTGCAGCTGGCCATCGGCGCCGCGCTGGCCGCGGTCGGCTTCACCATGCACCTGCCGGCGTACTTCCAGATCAGCCTGGCCGTGCTGTGGGTGATGGCGTTTTTTTCCGCCACCCACGACATCGCCGCCGACGGTTTCTACATGCTGGGCCTGAAGCAATACCAGCAAGCCGCCTTTGTCGGCGTGCGCAGCACCTTTTACCGCTTGGCCACGATTGTCGGCGGCGGCGCGATGGCCATGCTGGCCGGCCATCTGACCACCAGCACCGGCGACGTCGGCTTTGCCTGGTCGGTCGTGTTCTTCGCGCTGGCCGCCCTGTTCATCGCGTTGTTCGCCTATCACAGCGTGGTGCTGGGGCGGCCGGCCGAGGACAAGACCGTGCTTGGGGGCGGCGACAAGCTGGCCGAATTCTTCGCCACCTTTGCCTCTTTTTTCGGCAAGCGCGACATCTGCCTGATCCTCGGCTTCATTCTCACGTTCCGCCTGGGCGAATCCCAGTTGCTGAAACTCGCGATTCCCTTCATGAAGGACCCTGTCGTCAAGGGCGGCCTGGGCATGACCACCGAGCAGGTCGGGCTCGCTTACAGCACCATCGGCATCATCGCGCTGACCCTGGGGGGCTGTTGGGCGGCTTCCTGATTTCGCGCCTGGGCCTGAAGCGCTGCCTGTGGCTGATGGTGTTCGCGGTGCACCTTCCCGACGTCGTGTTCGTCTACCTGGCCACGGCCCTGCCGCAGAATTTCGTGCTGATCGCCTCCAGCATCGCGCTGGAACAGTTCGGCTACGGTTTCGGTTTCACCGCCATGATGCTGTACATGATCATGATCTCGGACGGCGAACACAAGACCGCCCACTACGCCATCTGCACCGGGCTGATGGCGCTCGGCATGATGGTGCCGGGCATGTTCAGCGGGAAAATCCAGGAATACCTGGGCTACCAGCATTTCTTCATCTACGTGTGCGTGATGACCATTCCCGCCTTTATCATGGCGGCGCTGGTGAAGATCGATCCGGAATTCGGCAAGCGGGTTGATTAATGATGGCCGATCAATGACGGCCCCGGCCCGCCTTGCCTCGCTGGACGCCTTCCGCGGCTTCACCATTGCGGCCATGACCCTGGTGAACAATCCGGGCGACTGGAGCCACCTGTATTCCCAGCTGGCGCACGCCCAGTGGCATGGCTGGACCTTCACCGACTGGATTTTTCCCTTCTTCCTGTTCATCGGCGGGGTGTCGATGGCGTTTTCGCTGGGCCGCCTGGCCGCGGCCGGGGCCGACAAGCCGACCCTGCTGCGCAAGCTGGCCGTGCGCGCCGCCATCATCTTCCTGATCGGCCTGGCGCTCAATCTCATTCCCGGTTTCGATCTGTCCACCGTGCGCATTCCCGGCGTGCTGCAGCGCATCGCCATCTGCACCCTGCTGGCCGCGCCCATCGTGCTGTATTTCAGCTGGCGCCAGCAAGTGCTGTGGATCGCCGGCCTGCTGGCGCTCTACAGCGTGCTGATGCTGTGGGTGCCGGTGCCCGGCATCGGCGCCGGCGTGCTCGAACCGGGCCAGGACTTCGGCGCCTACATCGACCGCCTGCTGCTCGACGGCCACCTGTGGCCGCAGTCCAAGACCTGGGACCCGGAAGGCTTGCTCTCGACGATCCCGGCCCTGTGCAGCCAGCTGCTGGGCGTGCTGGCGGGACGCTGGCTGCTCTCAAGCCACTCGCGCACCGAACAGACCGTTTGGATGCTGCTGGCCGGCCTGGCCCTGCTGTGGATCGGCGCCATGCTCGATGTGATGCTCATGCCGATCAACAAGAGCCTGTGGACACCGTCCTTCTGCCTGTTCATGACGGGCTGGGCGCTGATCGTGTTTTCCAGCTTTTACTGGCTGCTCGACGCCAATCCCCACATTCCGCTGCGCAGCGCCGCGGCGCGCTGGAGCACGCCGCTGATTATCTACGGCATGAATGCCCTGTTCATTTTCGCGTTTTCCGGGCTGGTGTCTAAAATGCTGGGCTTTATCGAGGTCGGCGGTGTGAGCCTGGCGCAACGGCTGTATTCACAGGTGAGTGCGCTTGGCGTGTCGCCTGTGAACAGCTCTTTGCTTTATGCTCTGCTGTTTAATGCGGCGATGTTCTTGCTTGCATGGTGGATGTGGCGCAAGAAATGGTTTGTAAAAGTTTAAATTGGGGAATGGTTTGCAGCCGAACAGGACAAGACGCGCATTCGCGCTAGCAGGGGTAGCCGGCGCCATGGCGCTGGGCGGGTTGATGACAGGGTGTACCACGGCCACGCCGGTGGCGGGGACGGGAGGGGCCGTGGGCGTGGTTCCCAGCCCGGCCACCATCCAGGGCGGCAGCGAGACCGTGCCGCCGGTGGCGCCGCGCGAGTTTCGCGCCGCCTGGGTGTCGACGGTGGCCAATATCGACTGGCCCTCGCGCGCCAATCTGCCGGCGGAAAAACAACAGGCCGAGGCCATCGCCATCCTCGACCGCGCCAAGGCCATGAACCTGAACGCCATCGTGCTGCAGGTGCGGCCGAGCGCCGACGCCATCTATCCGTCCAAGCTCGAACCGTGGACCGAGTACCTGAGCGGCACCCAGGGCCAGGCGCCGCAGCCGTGGTACGACCCGCTCAAGTTCTGGGTTACCCAGGCCCATGCGCGCGGGCTGGAGCTGCACGCCTGGTTCAACCCCTACCGCGCGCGCCACGCCACGGCCAAGTCGCCACCCGCGCACGACCATATTTCCAAGGCCAATCCGGCGGCGGTGAAGAGTTACGGGCGATTTTTGTGGATGGACCCGGGCGAAGAATCGGCGTCCAAGCACACCCTGGACGTGATTCTCGACGTGGTGCGGCGCTACGACATCGATGGCGTGCACCTGGACGACTATTTCTATCCGTATCCGATCGAAGCGCCCGGCGCCAGCGGCGCGGAAACGGCCGCGCTCGACGGTGCCTACGTGCCCAAGGCCGAGCTGGATTTTCCCGACCAGCCGGCCTGGCAGCGCTACCTGCTTTCCGGCGGCACGCTCACGCGTGCAGACTGGCGCCGCCAGAACGTCAACAAGCTGATCGAGGCGATGTACACCGGCATCCACCGCGAGAAAAGCTGGGTGCGGCTCGGCATCAGCCCCTTCGGCATCGGCCGTCCGGACCGGCGCCCGCGCGGCATCGTCGGCTTCAGCCAGTACGACAAGCTGTACGCAGACGCCGAACTGTGGCTCGCCAACGGCTGGCTCGACTATCTTTCGCCCCAGTTGTACTGGGCCATCGGCCAGGCCCCGCAAGCGTACGACGTGCTGCTCGATTACTGGGTGGGACAGAACGGCAAGCGGCGCCATATCTGGCCGGGCTTGTTCACCAGCCGCATCGGCGCCGCCAGCAAGGGCTTCCAGGCCAAGGAAATCGTGCAGCAGATTGGCGTGACGCGCAGCCGTCCGGGCGCCGGCGGCCACGTGCATTTCAGCATGGTGGCGCTGATGGAAAACCGCCAGGGCCTCAGCGACCAGCTCAAGACCGGCCACTACGTCGCCCCGGCGCTGGTGCCGGCATCGCCGTGGCTGGGTAACGACGCGCCGGGCCTGCCGACGGTGGCCGCGCGGCGCGAGGGCAATGGCGTGGCCCTCAAGCTCACGGCTGGCAAGTCCAACGCGCACTATGCGATCTGGTCGCGCCATGGCGGCGAATGGCGCTTTGCCGTCGTGCCCGCTTCACGCGCCGACTGGACCGTGCTTGACGATGCCAAACTCGGCCCGGCCAGCGCCGTGTTCGTCAGCGCGGTGGACCGCCTGGGTAACGAGGGCGAACGCATCTCCGTCCTCAAGCCATGAGTGGCCTGGGCCTCGGCATCGATGCCGGCGGCACCCGCACGCGCTGGGCGCTGGCGGCGGCCGACGGGTCCATCGTGGCCGAGGGCGAAGTGGGCGGTTTGTCCGCCTTGCAGATGGGCAGTGCGGCCGGCCGCGCCAGCGTGCAAGCCAGTTTCGCGGCGCTCGCGGCCACTGTGCTCGCCCATGGCCGTCCGCGGGCGGTGCGCGCCGGGCTCACCGGCTTCGGCGGCGATGGCGCGCAGTTGCAGCAGTGGCTGGCCGGTCCGCTCGGCTTGTCGGATGAAAAGGTCGTGCTGTGCAGCGATATCGAGATTGCTTACCTGGCCAGCTTTGCGCCGGGCGAGGGTTACCTGGTGTATGCCGGGACCGGCTCGATCGGCGCGTGGATCGATGCCGATGGCGTGTTCCACCGTGCCGGCGGGCGTGGCGTGATGCTCGACGATGGCGGTGGCGGCTTCTGGATCGCGCGCGAGGCGCTGCGCCACATCTGGCGCAATGAGGATGAAGAACCGGGCCGCTGGCGTGCGTCGCCCATGGCGCAGGCTGTGTTTGCGCAGATCGGCGGCGACGACTGGGCGCTGTCGCGCCAGTTCATGTACGGGCAGGAACGCGGCGAGGTGGGGCGGCTGGCGCTGGCCGTCGCTGCCAGTGCCGGGGCCGATCCGGTGGCGGCCGCGATTCTTGCGGAAGCGGGACGGGAGCTGGCGCGCCTGGCGCTGGCCTTGACGGCGCGTTTTGGTGCGCGGCCGGTGGTGCTGGCCGGACGCGCCGCCGCGCTGCATCCCCTGATTGTGAACACGATGCGCGCCGGCTTGCCGGATGCGATAAGCTTGACGCAGACGACAGCCCGCGCTCATCATGCAGCGGCGCGGATTTCCGCGAGCTGGACCTGAGCGCCGTCATTCGCGCCACCTCCGTCGCTCCCGGGCAGGCGGGAGCCCAAGTTTGCAGCTCAGTCTGTGGCTGCATTACAAACTTGGGTTCCCGCCTGCGCGGGAACGACGGGGGAATTTGAACTTTTACCTCTTTCTACGCCGATGAAAACCCTGCTCGCCACGCTCCTGATCGCCCTGCTTTCCGGCTGCGCCACCGGTCCCACCATCGACCGCACCTACTCGGCCAAGGGCCAGAGCAGCCGCGTCAAGTTCGTCATCCTGCACTACACGGCCATCAACCTGCCGCAATCGATCAAGGTGCTGACCCAGCAGACGGTCAGCAGCCACTACCTGCTGACCGACGAAACCTCCCCCATCGTCTATGGCCTGGTCGATGAAACGCGCCAGTCCAACCACGCCGGCGTATCGCACTGGAAAAACTATACCCTGCTCAACGGCAGCTCGGTCGGCATCGAGATCGTCAATCCCGGCTTCACCGAAACTCCCAACGGCCGCATCTGGTACCCCTTCCCGCAAGCCCAGGTGGACCGTTTGATCGTGCTGCTGAAAGACATTGTCAAGCGCCACAACATCCCGCCGGAAAACATCCTCGGCCACAGCGATATCGCCCCCCAGCGCAAGCAGGACCCGGGCCCGATGTTCCCGTGGTTCCAGCTGGCCCGGCACGGTCTGGTGGCCTGGCCCGACGCCGCCAAGGTGGCCGCGGCGCGCCCCGTGTACGACCTGCTGCTGCCCGACGTTGCCTGGTTTCAGGCGCGCCTGGCCACCTTCGGCTACGCGGTGCCGCAGACCGGCTTGCTCGACGAAGCGACCCGCAACGTCATCGGCGCTTTCCAGATGAAATACCGCCCGGCCACCATCGACGGCACGCCGGACGCCGAAACGGCGGCCCTGCTCGATGCGCTGACCGCGCCCGCCGTGAAACCAGCGGCATAACAGGACGGGAACCGCACCATGCGCCTGCGCCACATCGAAGTGTTCCACGCCATCATGCAGGTGGGCACCATCAGCGGCGCGGCCCAGGTGCTGCACATATCGCAGCCGGCCGTGACCAAGGTCTTGCAGCACTGCGAGCTGCAGCTGGGCATGCCGCTGTTCGAGCGCGTGCGCGGCAAGCTCTATCCCAAACCCGAGGCGCATCGCCTGTTCGCCGAAACCGAGAAACTGCACCGCGACCTGCAAGGCATCCGCCGTCTTGCGGCCAGCCTCAAGGGCCGCGCGGTCGAAACCATCCGCCTGGTGGCCACGCCGACCATTGCCATCAGCGTGCTGCCGCAGGCGATGACGGTGTGGCGCAAGGCGTTCGCGCACACGCGCTGCGAGCTGGCCACCCACCACACCAGCGAGATCGTCCATGCCCTGCGCCTTGGCGAAGCCGACCTGGCCCTGTCGCTGCAAGACCCGCGCCACCCCGGCATCGTGGCCGAAGCGATCGCCGAAGGCGTGATGACGGTGATCGCGCCGGCCGGCAGCTGGAGCGAAGAAGCCTGCGGCAAGCCGGTCTCGGCCGATGGCCTCAGCGGCGCACTGATCGGCCACGCCGACAACGATCCGCTCGGCCAATTGCTGGTGGCCGCGTGCGAGGCGCAGGGCGTCCATCCGGTGTTCCACACGGTGGTGCAGACTTACCAGATCGCCCGCTCGCTGGTCGAGGCTGGTGCCGGGATGGCAGTGGTCGATCCCTTCACGGCCGCGTCCGCGCACGACGGCAAGGTGCAGCGGCGCGCCTGGGCCCCAGCCATTCCCGTGCAATTGTTCTTGCTCACGGCCAGCCATGCGCCGCTCTCGCATGGCGCGCGCGAGCTGGTCGCCAGCATCGGTGCGGCGGCGCGGCAGTGCCTGGCGCACGGGGCCCGATCATGATCGAGGGCTTGCCGATCGAACAGCTTGGCCAGTGCGCCGACTTCCGGCCTTTGTCCAGCATTGCCGGGATCGCCGTCGACTTGCGCTACGCGGGCGTCGACAACTTCACCGGGCGCGACCTGTACTCGCCATTCGACTGTGCCTGGCTGCACCGCGACGCCGCAGCGGCACTGGAGCGCGTCGTGGCCTGGCTGGCATTGCAGCGGCCCGGCTGCAGCGCGCTGATTCTCGACGCGCTGCGCCCGCAGCGGGTGCAGGAAGCGCTGTGGGACGCGCTCGACGGCACCGGCCTGCGCATGTACCTGGCGCCGCCGGAGCGCGGTTCCATCCACTCCTTCGGCATGGCGCTCGATATCACCCTGCTCGACGAACACGGGCATGAACTCGACATGGCGACCGTCTTCGACGACATGAGCGAGCGCTCGCACCCGGCGCGCGAGGCGCTGCTGCTGGCGCGCGGCGAACTGACGCTGCCGCAGGTGGAAAACCGGCAACTGCTGCGCGCAGCGATGGCCCAGGCCGGCTTCGTGGGCATTGCCAGCGAATGGTGGCACTTCGATTGCGGCGACCGCGACTGGGTGCGGCAAACCTTCCAGCGGGTGCTGTAAGGCGGCGCCAGCGCGTCGACTCGCTGCCTGTTACCATAAAGCACTTTCAACGCCCGGCGCCCGCCGCCCCCTCTGCCCATGAATATCAGCCTGGACGACCAGATCGGCGACGCCGAAGTCATTGCCCTGTACCGCGCCAACGCGTGGTCATCCGCCGACAAGCCCGAGCAACTGCTGGCCGCGTTGCGCAACTCGCACAGCCTGGTGACGGCGCGCGAGGATGGCGTGCTGGTCGGCATTGGCAATGCGATCTCGGATGGCCATCTGGTGGTCTACTACCCGCATTTTTTGGTGGACCCGGCGCACCAGCGCAAGGGCATCGGGCGCCTGATGATGCAAGCCTTGTGCGCGCGCTACGCCGGCTTTCACCAGCAGATGCTGACGGCCGACGGCGACGCGATCGCCTTCTACGAGTCGCTGGGCTTCACCCGCGCCGGCCGCACCGAGCCAATGTGGATCTACGCCGGCACCGAACATTAAACCCGCGTATCTCAGCCGGTGGGCAATAGCGGCGAAGCAATGCCGACAGCTACCGGCCAGGGCGTCCCTCATCGATCCAGGCCCGGGTTTCTTTCATGCCAAGCCGGTAACGCGCACAGTTAAAATCTGCCAGAACGTTCAATTCCTGCGCAAGCAATTGCTGGAACCTTGGCGTGTCCTCAGCGGGCAATTCCAGAGCCGCTATGGCATCGGCCATGGGCTGACGGCGTCGGACCACCGATCCCACCGCTTCGCTAAGTGCTTCGCGGTACTTGACGCGGAACGGGTCTGGTGAATCGAGAGATCCCGATATAGCCTTGTATTTGGCTTGGGAGCGTCGATATGTCCAATCGAAGAGGTCCACCGCCATCGAGACATCGCAAGCTTCGTAGACACCCATCATCGCCAGCGCATAATCGTCACGGTCTACATCGAGAAACGACAGCGGGGCCTGGTTGTACAGCATCAGTGGAATATTGGCGGCGACCCGGCTCACCCGCTTGTTGCCGTCCTCAAAAGGCTGGAGATACGCCAAGTTTACCCAGAGGAAAAAGGCTGCCTCCAAAGGATTCTTGATGTGCTGTGCCTTGACGATAATGCGCTCGAACATCTCTTCCAACACCGCCGGGACTTGGTTCGGAATATAGGTACTGCCGCTGAGGTTGACTACTTTCGTGCGAATCGCGCCGAGTGAGGCAACATCAACCAGCAGGTCATGCATGAGTACCGCATGCACATTGCGAACCAAACTGGTGTTGAGCCCTTGTATGGGAACAGCATCCACAATGAACTCAATGGCCGCTTTGTGATTGAGCAGCATGACAGCATCGCTGTCGGTAGCGGCAGCGCCGCTTTTGAACAGCTCTTCCGTATCGAGAAGGGTGTAGCGATTGCCTTCGAGATGAGAGGATGACCATGATAGGTCGATGAGCAATTGCTCCAGGACCTTGCGAGCGTAGGTGCCCGCCGGAAGTTGTCCCGGAAGACGACCGAGCGCAACCAGTTCCTCTGCGAGTTCCGGTGGCAGCAAGAACGTTTCGTTGGGCTTGTAGTCGTCAACGAATTGCCGACGATACGTGACGGGTGTACGTGCAGCCAGAGGACGTGTCAGTTGTTGCCGGAGCTGAAGGCTTTCCGCGCGCCAGCGTGGGCCAATCTCGCTTGGGCTCGCTGTGGCAAGTAACGGTGTGTCCACCTGTTCAAGGGAAACAGAAGCGACTGTTGCTAGCAGGCGATATCGCGTAGCACGGGCTTTGCCTGTGACCTCGACCTGCCCGGCTGATGTCAATCTGGCCAACACTCGCTTGACCGCATCCTTGCTTGATCCGGTAGCGTCAACCAACTGAGACGATGAGACGAACTCATTTCCAGCCTTGGCCATGTCGGTCAAGACTTGTAGCAAAACTGCGGGGGGCAGGCGGCCGTTATAGCGCATCAATTGGCTCAGTAGTGTGAGCCAATTCTACCGAATTTGTGCAAATTCGGAAGTATCGGTGCGGTTTTCAAAGTATCGGTGCGATTTCCTGAGTATCGGTGCGATCTGCGCCAGTATCGGTGCGATTCCAGATAATTCGTTTGGGTTAGTTAGTGGCGCCAGAACGTGCCACCCAGTCCACCAGCGCATCGAGCACGGCGCGGCCCTTGCCGTTGCCGATCAGCTCGCTGTTGATCATGGCTACCACCACGCATTGCTGACCCGTGGCATCGCGCACGTAGCCGGCCACCGCCACCACGTTGCGCAAGGTGCCGGTTTTCAGGCGCGCGCGCTGCGCCGCCGGGCTGTCGGCCAGGCGCCGGCGCATGGTGCCGTCGACCGCCGCGATCGGCAGGCTGCTCATGAATTCCGGCGACCAGTTGCTGCGCAGCCCCGCTTGCAGCACCCCAGCCATCTGCACCGCACTGATGCGTTCGATGCGCGACAGGCCCGATCCATTTTCCAGCACCATCCCGGTATCGTCGATGCCGCGCGCGCGCATCCAGTCGCGCACGGTGCGGTCGGCGCGCGCCACCGTGGTTTCACCGGGGATGGTGGCCAGCGCGCGGCTGCCCACCACCGGGTCCGCTTCCAAGCTGCCCAGGGTCAGGAACACGGTACGCGCCAGGGTGTTGTCGGAGCTCTTGTTGTAGTCGCGCACGATGTCGGGCAGGGTGCGCGACGCATGCTCGGCCAGCAGGCGCGTGGCCGGCGGACTGGCCGCTTCGATGGTCTCGCCCATCAGCACGCCGCCCAGGCGTTTCCAGGTGGCGCGGAACAGGCGGTCGAGGTAATCCTGGCGGTCGAGCATGTTGACGCGGTAGGTTTTGGCGCAATGCTTCGGAAAGCTGCCCTTGAGTACCACCGTGATCTTGCCGAGCCGGTCGCGCTGTACGTCGGGTTGCTTCCAGCCATTGGCCCAGCTGCCGCAGTCGGCGTCGACCAGGGTCATGGCCGAGCTGATGGTCACGCCGTCGAGCTCGGGATACGCCACCGCTGCCAGGGTGCCCGAGCCCGAGCGCAGGTCGAGTTCGAGCATGTTCTTGTTGACCATCAGCGCGTCGGGAATCACATTGGTGTACGCCTCGGGCGATTCGTCGAACTGCGGCGCGCCGATGTCGGGCCGGGCCGGGTTGAACAGCTGGCGGTCCAGCACCAGGCGCCCCTCGATCTTGCGGATGCCCTGGTTGCGCAGCGATTGCAGCATGCGTTCGAGCACCTCGCCGCTGAAGTCGGCATCGGCCCCGCCGCGCAGCACCAGGTCGCCGCGCAGCACGTCGCCGCTGACGCTGGCGCCGGTGCGCAGTTCGGTGCGCCCCCGGAACGCCGGCCCAAGCTGGTCGAGCGCGACCATCGTGGTCACCAGTTTCATGGTGGAGGCGGGATTGAGCTGGCGCTCGGCCAGGTGCGACAGCAGCGGCACGTCGCCGCGCAGCACCAGCGCGCTCATGGCATCTTCGGGAATGGTGGCATCAAACAGCAACTGGCTGACCGGCGCGGGCAGCTGGGCGCTGGCGGCGCCGGCGAAGGCCAGCAGGACGGCAAGGGCGAGTGGACGCAGCATGGCCATTCTCCCGATCAACCGAAGAACAGGTAAGCGACGCAGATGGCCGTGACGATGCCGGCAAAGTCGGCAATCAGCCCGCACGAAATCGCATAGCGCGTCTTGCGGATGCCCACCGAACCAAAATACAGCGCCACGATGTAGAACGTGGTGTCGGCCGAACCCTGGAAGATGCAGGCCAGGCGCCCGACGAAGGAATCGACGCCGTAGGTGGTCATGGCATCGATCATCATCGCCTTCGAGCCGCTGCCGGACAGCGGCTTCATCAACGCGGTCGGCAGCGCCGGGGTGAATTCGGTCGGCATGCCAAGGCTGATGAAGATCCACTCCAGCCCGCGCACGACGAAGCCGAGCACGCCCGAATTGCGGATCACGCTGATTGCCACCAGCATCCCCACCAGGTAGGGAATGATGGTCAGCGAGGTCTGGATGCCGCCCTTGGCGCCTTCGATGAAGGCTTCATACACGTTGACCTGCTTGCGCATGGCGCCGACGATGAAGATGATGATGATCGAGAACAGGATCAGGTTGCTCGACACGCGCGACACCAGTTCGATTTCCGGCTTGGTCAGGTAATTGGTGAAAAAGAAGATCAGCGCGCAGATGGCGGCCGTCATCCCGCCCAGCCAGCCGAGCACCACGCGGTTGAGCAGGTTGATGCGTTGCTTGATCGACACCACGATGATGCCGGTCAGGGTGGCCACGTAGGTGGCAATCATGCAGGGAATGAAGATGTCGGACGGGTCCTTGGCGCCGAGGATGGCGCGCTGGGCCATGATCGCCAGCGGAATCAGGGTCAGGCCGGAGGTGTGCAGCACCAGGAACATGATCTGGGCGTTGCTGGCCGTATCCTTGTCGGGATTGAGCGTTTGCAAGCTTTCCATGGCCTTCAGCCCGAAGGGGGTGGCTGCATTGTCGAGCCCGAGCAGGTTGGCGGAAAAATTCATCACCATGTGGCCGGTGGCAGGGTGTTCTTTCGGCACGTCGGGGAAGATGCGCGAGAAAAAGGGCGAGATCACCTTGGCCAGCCAGCCGATGGCGCCGGCCTTTTCGCCGATGTTCATGATGCCGAGCCACAAGGTCATCACCCCGGCCAGCGGCAGGGCAATGTCCATCACGCCCATCTTGGCCGACTCGAAGGTGCCGTCGACGATTTTCTTGAAAATCTCGGTATCGCCGAGGAAAATCCACTGCGCCAGCGCGGCCAGGAAGCCGACCAGGAAAAAACCGGACCAGATGTAATTTAATGCCATATCGTATTCGTTTCGCGTTAGGGAGCCGATGTTGCAGCGAGAGTATAGGCGCAGGTTACCGCGAAATAATGAAACCATGCGGCTTGACTATGTAAAAAACGTGCGAGCGCCATCCTCGCCTATCATACGCATCGATATGTACCAGACCCGCCTGGACCCGCCATGACGATTTTCCGCCTTCTTGCCGCCGCTGCGGCCGCGCTGCTGCTCGCCGTCCCGTGGCCGGCGCAGGCGGCCGACAAGGTGCTGCATACCTTGCTGACCACCAGCGAAACCGGGCTCGACCCGGCAGTGGCGTCCGACATCGCCACCCTGAGCCTGCTGGAAAACCTGTTCGACCCGCTGCTGCGCTACGATTACGACGCCCGGCCGGTGGCCTTGCGCGCCAACGCGGCCGCCGCGCTGCCGGAAGCGAGCGCCGATGGCCTGGTGTACACCTTCCGCCTGCGTCCAGGCATGCTGTTCACCCCCGATCCGGCCTTTCGTGGCCAGCGGCGCGAGGTGACGGCGGCCGACTATGTGTACAGCCTCAAGCGCCTGTACGATCCGGCCCTCAAGTCGCCCTGGCTGTTCCTGTTCGAGGGCAAGCTCAAGGGCGACGCCGCGCTCAAGAGCGGCTTCAGCCATGCCACCGACATTGCCGGCCTGCAAGCGCCCGATCGCCACACCCTGCGCATCACCCTGGCCGCGCCGGACAAGAATTTCCTGTTTTACCTGGCGACGCCGGCCTCCGGGGTGGTGGCGCGTGAAGTGATCGAGGCCTGGCCTGGCCAGGCCGGCAACCATCCGGTCGGCAGCGGCCCGTTCCGCCTGGGCGAGTGGAAGCGCAGCGACAAGATCGTGTTGCTGGCCAACCACGACTGGGGCATCACCCGGCACGGCCGGCGCCTGCCGCTGCTGGACCGGGTGGAGGCGCGCATCGCCGAGGAATTCCAGGGCCGCATGCTGGGTTTCCTGGGCGGCGAATACGATTACCTGGAGCAGGTACCGGAATCGCTGACCGACATGGTCATCCGCAACGGCCAGCTGAAACCCGAGCTGGCGGCACGCGGCATCATGCTGAACCGCTTCCCGGTGCTACAAACCTATTATATGTGGATGAACATGGAAGACCCGGTGCTGGGCGGCTACGGCAACGGCAAGGTGGCCCTGCGCCGGGCGATTGCGCTCAGCTACGACAGCGCGGAAGATATCGGCCTGCTCAAGAAAGGCTTCGCCCTGCGCGCCGAGTCGCCGCTGCCGCCGAATGTGCTGGGCTACGACCCGGCCTACCGCACGCCGGTTCCGTACAACAAGGCGCTGGCGCAGGCGCTGCTGGAGCGCTTCGGCTACCGCCAGCGCGACCCGGACGGGTTCCGGCGCGCTCCGGACGGCAAGCCGCTGACCCTGACCATGCACAGCGAGGCGACCGTCGGCGGGCGCCTGCGCGACGAGCTGTGGCGCAAGAACCTGAACGCCATCGGCTTGCGCGTGGTATTCCGGACCGACAAGAAGACCGAAATCATCAAGGCCTCGCGCCTGGGCAAGGTGCAAATGTTCGAGAGCAACTGGATCGCCGATTTTCCGGACGGCGACAATTTCTACCAGTTGCTGTACGGCGCCAACCGCGGCCGCGCCAACTATGCGCGCTTCAACTTGCCGGCCTATAACGAGCGCTACGAACAGGCGCGCCAGCTGGGCTACTCGCCGGAACGCCAGAAGCTGTATGGCGAAATGAATCAGTTGATCCACGCCTACAACCCGTGGGTACCGCTGAGCCACCCGCTGTCGGCCGACCTGCAGCATCCGTGGTTAAAAAACTACAAGCGCCATCCTGTCGAATTCACCACGTGGCGCTACCTCGACATCGATCCGGAACAGCGCGAACGCGCCAGTAAAATGGCACGTTGATGCAGGGTGAATAGCGCCGCAAGCCATGCCCTGAAGTTATAGTTGCCTCAGGAAATTTCATTAGCTGGCCTACCGGCGTCCGCGTACGCTCGTTCGATTCATGACGTCTTGCCAAGAAAAACAAAGGAGAAACCGTGGAGTTAAAGAAGCTAGCGCAATTGATTGCCCTGATGTGCGTGGCCGGTTCGGCTGCGGCGCAGGCGGCGGACCAGCCGATGGCGCGCGTGGAAATCACCGGCAGCAGCATCAAGCGCATCGCCAAGGAAGGCGCCCTGCCGATTGAAGTGATTTCGCGCAAGCAGATCGAAGCCCAGGGCATCGTCAACGCCGAGCAACTGATCGCCACCCTGAACATCAACGGCAACGGGTCGGACAACCTGGCCAGCAATGCCGACGTCACGTCCGGCTCGCAGCGCGGCAACAATGGCGCGTCCTCGGCCAACCTGCGCGGCCAGGGCGCCGACAGCACGCTGGTGCTGCTCAACGGGCGGCGCGTGGCTACCCACGGCATGAAAGGCTCGGCGGTCGACCTCAATTCGATTCCCTTCGCGGCGGTCGAGCGGGTGGAAGTGCTGAAAGACGGCGCCTCGGCCATCTACGGCACCGATGCCATCGGCGGCGTGATCAACTTTATCCTCAAGAAAAATTACAAGGGGCTGGAAGCGCAGGCGTTTACCGATGTCACCGAAGCGGGCGGCGGCAATATCCAGCGCTACCAGGTCACGGGCGGCTTCGGCGACCTGCAGGAGCAGGGTTTCAACGTGCTGTTCGCCGTCTCCACGGGCGAAAACAAGGCCTTGCGCGGCGACCAGCGCGATTTTGTCAACACCTTCCAGCCCGACCGCGGCGTCTCGGTCGACACGCGCGGCGCGCCGTTCGCCAATGTCTTCGCGACCAGCCTCGGCAACACCATTTTCAGCCGCGCCAGCAATACCGGACCGGTGCGGCGCGGCACCACGCAAGCCTATTCCGGCGTCAGCCTGCTGGACTTGCCGGGCGGCGCCGGCTGCAATTCGGTCGATGGCATGGGCGCCTACGACGAGAAGCTGTGGGACACGCCGTCGGGCGGCCTGGGCTGCGCATGGGATACCGGACGCGCGGCCGTGCTGCAGCAGCCTGTGAAGAACAGCAACTTCGTCACGCGCGCCACCATGCGCCGCGGCGGGCACGAATTTTTCGCCGAGCTGGTCGGCGCCAAGACCGAGGTCGCCAAGCGCTTCTCGCCCAACCAGGTCTCGCCGGGCGCGGCCACCTTCCCGGCCAGCTCGTTCTATCCGAGCACGGGCGCGGCCTACAACGAGGTGTTCAATGCCCTGGTGGCCGAGTTTCCTTCGATCGAGGCCAACCGTGGCTTGCCGATCGCCTACCGCTGGCGCTGCATGGATTGCGGCGACCGCGAAATCGCCACCGAAAGCCGTGCGGGCCGCCTGCAACTGGGTGCCGACGGCCAGGTCGGCAAGTACGACTACAAGGTCGGCCTGACGCGCGCCACCAGCGAATCGGAATCGACCCTGGGCAATGGCTACAACTACACCGCGCCCCTGGCCGCCGCGCTCGGCAGTGGCCTGATCAACCCGTTCCTGAAAGCCGGCGAGAAGCAGTCGCAGCAGGCGCTGGACCTGATCCGCGCCACCTCGGCCGCCGGCGTCGTGCTGTACGGCGGCAAGACCACCCTGACCGCCTTCGATGCCTCGCTGTCGGGCGAGGTGGTCACGCTGCCGGCCGGCCCGATCATGGCCGCGCTGGGTACCGATATCCGCAAGGAAGAGTACAAATTCAATGGCGACCTGCGCAACCTCGCCGAGCGGCGCGCCATCCTCAATGCGCCCTTCGACGACGTCAATGTGCTGCCGCAAGTGAGCCGCGACATCCGCGCCGTCTACGCCGAGGTGCTGGTGCCGGTGACCAAGGAGCTGGACGTGACGGTGGCGGCGCGCCAGGATCATTATTCGGGCTTCGGCAACACGCTCAACCCCAAGGTATCGTTCCGCTACCAGCCAAGCACGCAATTGCTGTTCCGCGGTTCCTACAACGAAGGTTTCCGCGCGCCCGCGTTCAACCAGCTGTTCAACGGCATCACCGAATCGACGTACGCCGGCAAGGACCTGGCCGATCCGGGCAAGTGCGCCAGCGGCAAGGTCGACACCTCCAAGCCCGGCTGCGAATCGATTACGCCGGTCGTCTACACCGGCGGCAAGGCCAACCTGGGGCCGGAAACGTCGAAACAGGGAACGGTCGGAGTGGTGTTCGAGCCCTCCCCGCGTTTCTCGGCAAATATGGATATCTGGGAAGTGCGGCGCTTCGACACCATCAAGGAAGTCGACCTGCCGGTCATGCTGGCCAACTATGACCTGTTCAAGGCGCAGTTCGGGCGCGATGCCGACGGCAACCTGGCCGTGATCGACCGGCGCTGGCTCAACACGGGCGCGGCGATTACGCGCGGCATCGAAATCGGCGCCCGCACCAATGGAAAATTGTGGTCTGGCAACTGGGCGGCCGGGGTGGATGGTTCCTACTTGCTCAAGAAAAAGAGCAAGCCGCTGGAAACTGCGCCGTACAGCAAGGATGAAGTCGGCGTATTCAGCTTCACGGGCGATCTGGGCCTGAAGTGGAAACACACCGCCTACGTGACGTTTGCCAAGGGCGACTGGAGCGCCATGTTCCAGAACGTGTATCGCAGCGGCTACACCGACCAGGTGCTGCCGGGTGTGGCAAGCGGGCGCATCGTGCCGTCCAATTACAACGCCAAGGTCGACGCGTATTCCATCTTTCATGCCAGCCTGAGCTACACTGGCGTGAAAAACCTGAGCTTCACGGCCGGGATCAAGAACCTGTTCGACAAGGATCCGCCATTTGCGATCACCTACGACGGCAACACCGGGGCCGGCAGTTCATGGGAACCGCGGGTAGCCGATCCGCGCGGGCGTTCGCTGACCCTGATGGCCAATTACAAGTTCCTTTGATTCACCAGGCGGGCGGCCGGCTATGCCGCGCCGCCTTTCCCGAAAGCAGCCATGTCCAGTAGCGACAAGATCAGCCGGCGTGCCTTTGCCACGCTGGCGGCGGCCGTCATGCTGCCAGCCGGAGCCCACCATGCACCACGTCCCATGCCGCGAAGCCTGATCAAACCGCCCCGCCTGCGCGCGGGCGACGTGGTCGGCCTGATTGCCCCGGGCGGACGCACCAATGACGAGAGCATCGCCTATGCCGTGGCGCGCATCGAAGCGCTGGGTTTCCGGGTGCGGCTGGGGCCGAATCTGCGCGCCGTGCATGGCGGCTATGCCGGCGCGGTGCAGCAGCGCGTCAACGACCTGCACAGCATGTTCGCCGACCGCGACGTCAAGGCGATCTGGTGCATCCGGGGCGGCTCGGGCTGCATTTCGCTGCTGGCGCATATCGATTACACGCTGATCCGCGCCAATCCCAAAATATTGCTGGGTTATTCCGACATCAGCGCGCTGCAGCTGGCCATCCTGAAGCAGGCGCGCCTGGTGACCTTCCACGGGCCGGTGGCCTCGTCGGGCGTATCGGACTATTCGACCGAGCACATGCTGGCCGTGCTGATGCACCCGCAGGAAAGCTACACCATCCCGATGGCGCTGGAAAACAGCCGGCGCGCCCTGCTGGAACCGCATTTCGCCCTGCGCACGGTGACCAGCGGGCAAGCCACCGGCCCGCTCATCGGCGGCAACCTGAGCCTGGTCAGCGCACTGGTGGGCACGCCCTACGCGGCCGACTTCCGCAAAGCGATTCTGTTCCTGGAAGAGGTGAATGAAGCGCCCTACCGGATCGACCGCTGGCTGACCCAGCTCGACCTGGCCGTTGGCCTGGGCAATGCGGCGGCGGTCATGATCGGCATTTGCGACCATTGCGTACCGGAAGATGAAGAACCGTCGCTCACGCTCGACGAAACGCTGGACCAGCACCTGCAACCCTTGGTGGTGCCGGCCGTGAGCGGGTACTCGTTCGGGCATATCCGCCACCAGTTCACCCTGCCGGTCGGCGTGATGGCCCGGCTCGACACGGCGCGCCAGACGGTGACCCTGCTCGAGAGCGCGGTCTCCTGATCAGCCGAGCGGCTGGTCAGTGCGACACGATCTGCGACAGCACCGAAAACGCCGGCCCGGTCTGCGGCTGCTCCAGCAACACGGTCAGCTCCGAAAAGGTGCACATCATGGTGACGACGTTGATCTTGTTCCAGGCCAATTTTTTCAGCACGCCGTGATAGATGCCAGGCGTTTTCAGGGCGTCGGGATTGAGGCGCAGGGTCAGCGCGGTCAGGTTTTCCACCCGGGCAATATGGCGCTCGCTGGCGAAGGCTGATTCCACCATGTGGATCAGCGGCCGGCTGCACACCACCAGCATTTCATGCACCCCGCGCGTGACCGAGACGAAACTGCCCGGATGGCGCTCGGCCAGGGCCAGCAGTTCGCGCTGGCATTCGTTGCTGTTGTCCGACAGCCGGTAGGTCACCAGGGTCAGATCGGTGCGCGTGGTCAGCTCGCTGGTGCGCGGCGAGAGCACGATCGGCGGCGAAGCCGTCGCCTGCGGCAGCCGCTCCGACAGCCGGCGCAGCGCCATCACCACCGCCGCCTGCCCCACCGGTTTCCACAAATCCGATTCGAGCTGGGGCCGCAGCTGGCGCGCCAGCTCCGACAGATTGATCAGCCCGAGCGATATCCCTTCCGTCAGGAACGCCGATTCCGACACTATTTGCTCTACTTTGGTCGCGATCGAAAGCATCTCTCTCCGGTCCTCACTTGGGTAGCCGCCGCCCATCCAGCCGCGCGACGTACTCGGGAGAAAGCCCTGTCTGCGGTGCATGTTTGTCGCTTTGTTACCGTGAATGGGTTCTCTTGGACTTTCCTACTGGGCACTAAGCCTGTTGCCAGTTCCTGCTGCGGGTGCGCTGTCGGTGAATCGTCAGGTCGACTGAGGTCCCTGGGGATCGGGCTTGGGCAACAGCACCGGGGGAGGAGACAAACATGCCCATGCGAAGGTGAAGTGTGACGTCATGATTTTCCCGTTAACTGATTGCGCTTTATCCGGAGTGTGCCCCGTGCGCTTTAATCCATGTCCCCTGAGAGTTTTTCCCGGCAACTGAGAACGAGTGTAGACCGCATCCCCGTTAAAACGCAATCGAATTGAAGCTGTTGACAGTGCGAATTGTTACATTTCCGCACGTCTTAGAGTACGCCGTCTAATTCTCGCGGATGTAGGAAAAATGCGTCACATTGATCTAGGTCAACAATACATTCTTCAGGCAATTGCATTAAGGACCGTCACGTTTCTGGAAAAGAATGTCTAAAACTGAACATTTGGTGTGCATACGACCAAATCACCCATTTTTTTGACTTGGCTTAAGAAACAGGAATAGTGTGCATTCTCTCGCGTTCACCGGACCAACTCATCGGCGCGCTCGGGTGGCCGCCACAGCATACGTGGCCAGCAGTTATCTCATTCAATCACTGAACTATCAATGGAGAAATAATGAACTTCCGCAAAACATTGCTCGCTGCGTCGATTGCTGCTTTACCCTTGATGATGGTTGGTCAGGCGCTCGCCAGCGCACCGATCATGGCCGGGCCGAGCGCCCTGCATTCGCCGCAACAGGGCCAGGCGCTGGTCGCCAAGCTGGCCGCCACCCGCTCCACCCACGGCCTCGATGCCGACCACGGTTTCTCCATTACCGTGCAGCACCCTGGCGTGATCGGCACGCGCATCAGCCGCGCCGCCCACACCTACAAAGGCGTGCGTGTATTCCAGTCCGAGTCGGTGGTGGTGACCAACGATGCGGGCGAGATCGTCAGCGAGTCGATTTCCGACCGCCGTTCGGGCCTGGGCCAGGGCAGCGGCGGCAATGCCGCCCTGCGCGCGCGCAGCGCCGGCTTGAATGTGGTGCCGCAAATCCAGAGCGCCGCCGCGATCGACACGGTGGTCAAAAAAGTGTCGCCGAACGGTGTGCACCATGCGCCGCCAAGCGCCGAACTGATCATCTATCCGACCGTCGTGACCAAGCGTGCTCCCGGCGCCCTGAACAAGTCCGAAGCCCAGCTCAACGCCCTCGACCTGGTCGAGGAAGTGAGCGGCTACGAGCTGGCCTACCTGGTCAAGACGCGCATGATGGAAGGAATCCATCCGGTCTACTACGACACCATTGTCAGCGCCGCCGACGGCCGCGTGATCAAGCAATGGAAAGCGCTGCAAACCGTGGCCGGCACCGGCAAAAGCCAGTACAACGGCACCGTGCCGCTCAACACCAGCCTGTCGGGCAGCACCTACTCGATGAAAGATCCGTCGCGCGGCACCGGCGGCACCCACGGCATGATGGCGATCACCAACGCCAACAAGGGTACCAGCGCCGGCGCGGTCTACACCAACTCCACCAACGACTGGGGCGACGGCTTGCAGTACAACGGCGGCAGCACCACCAACGCCAACGGCCAGACCGCGGCCGTGAACGCCATGTGGGGCTTGATGAACACCTACGACACGCTGAAAAACGTGCTCGGCTGGCAATCGCTGGACGGCAACAACACCTCGACCTACATCGCCGCCCACGTCAACAGCAACTATGACAACGCCTACTACAGCGATGCCTGCAAGTGCATGTTCATCGGCGACGGCGGCAGCATGTTCACCAGCCTCGGTTCGATCGACGTGATCGGCCACGAAATGGGCCACGGCGTGACCAACGCCACCTCCGACCTGACCTACTCCGGCGAATCGGGCGGCTTGAACGAGTCGAGCTCGGATATCACCGGCGAAGTGGTGGAAGCCTATGCGCGTGCGGGCGGCACCGGCTCGGTCATTCCGAATACCGGCAACGACTGGATGATGGGCAAGGAAATCAGCAAATCGGGCCAGCCGCTGCGCTGGATGTACAAGCCTAGCCTGGACGGCAAGAGCCCGAACGCCTGGAGCAGCACGATCAAGAACCTCGACGTCCACTACAACAGCGGCCCGAACAACCGCATGTTCTACTTCCTGTCGCAAGGTTCGAACGCCACCTCGTCGTCCGACTACTACAGCCAGTACCTGGTCAAGAGCCCGGCCGCGATGACCGGTATCGGCACCGACAAGGCTTTCCGCATCTGGTTCAAGGCCGCCACCACCAAGTTCACCGCCTCGACCAACTACGCCGACGCGCGTAACAAGGTGCTTGCCGCGGCCCAGGAACTGTATGGCGTGGGCAGCAAGGAAGCCATTGCCGTCACCCGCGCATACGCGGCCATCAACGTCGGCGCCGACATCGATGAAACCACCACCCCGGGCGGCGGCGTCACGATCAGCTCGCAACCATCGAGCGTCACCGTGACCGCCGGCGCGACCGCGACGTTCTCGGTCACCGCCACCGGCGGCACCGCGCCGTACAAGTACCAGTGGCTGCGTAACGGCACGGCCATTGCCGGCGCCACCTCGGCCACCTACAGCCTGACCGCGCAAACCGCCGACAGCGGCGCCGTGTTCAGCGTGCGCGTGACCGATTCGGCCACCAGCCCGACCACCGCCACCAGCTCGAATGCGACGCTGACGGTGGGCGGCGGCGGCGGCACCACCGAGCGCATCGTCAACGGCGGCTTCGAGTCGGGCACCAACGGCTGGGCCGGCACCACCGGCGCCATCGGTACCTTCAGCGGCCAGTCCGCCTACGAAGGCGCACGCTACGCATGGCTGGGCGGTAATGGCGTGACCCGCACCGAAACCATCACCCAGTCGGTCGCGATTCCGGCCGCGGCCACCTCGGCTTCGCTGAGCTTCGCGCTGCACATCGATACGGCGGAAAACGAAAACGTGGTCTACGACAGGATGACTGTCACGGTCAAGAATGCGGCCGGCACCACCCTGGGCACCCTGGCAACCTACACCAACCTGAACAAGGCTGCCGGTTACCAGGTCCGTACCTTCAACCTGCTGCCGTACAAGGGCCAGACCGTGACCCTGTCGTTCTCGGCGCGTGAAGACTCGTCGCTGCAAACCTCGTTCGTGGTCGACAAGGTAAGCCTGCTTACCCAATAAACCGGGTGACCCCACAAGAGGATGGCTGGCTGTCCGTCCTCTTTTTTCAGCTCCGGCTTCGGCCGGGGCTATTTTTCTTTTAAGGAGCCCTGATGTCACCTGGATAGCCAGGCCGAATGCGAAGCAAGGAGTCAATCAGTACAAAGGGTCAACCATGCAGTTTCAACTCCAGGTCCAGGCCGCTGCCGCCGCAGGCAGCCGCCAGCACATCGCCATCGATGCCCCCAGCGAAGCCGATGCCATCCGCATCGCCGCGCGCAAGGGCTGGCGCGTCCTCGCGATCGAGCGCCCGCAGGCGCCGGCCGAGCCGCGCCGCAAGCACGCTTTTCCCCTGATGCAGTTCAGCCAGGAACTCTTGGCACTGCTCGAAGCGGGGCTCAACCTCACCGAAGCCATCGCCACCTTGCACAACAAGGAAACCCAGCCCGGCACGCGCGCCACCATCGGCGCCATCTTGCAAACCCTACAACAGGGCAAGAGCCTGTCGGATACCCTGGGCGACTTTCCCGCCATCTTCCCCGAAATTTACGTCGCCACCGTCCACGCGGCCGAGCGCTCCGGCAATTTGCCCGAAGCCCTCGGCCGTTTTGTCGCCTACCAGCTGCAATTCGAGGCGATCCGCAAGAAGCTGGTGTCGGCCGCCATCTACCCGGTCATGCTGCTGGTGGTCGGCAGCCTGGTCACCCTGTTCCTGCTCGGCTACGTGGTGCCCAAGTTCAGCGTGGTGTACGAAACCTCGGGGCGCGACATTCCCTGGGCCTCGAAGATGATGCTCGGCTTCGGCCAGGTCATGGCGGCCCATCCCTTCCTGTTTCTCGGGGCGCTGGCCGCGCTGGTGGGCGGACTGGTGTTTGCCCTGAGCCACCCTGCCATCCGCCAGCGCCTGATCCTCGCGCTGCTGCGCCTGCCGGTGCTGTCCTCGCGCGCGGCCGAATTCCGGCTGGCGCGGTTTTACCGCGCGCTTAGCCTGCTGCTGCATGCGGGCATTCCCTTGTCGAAAGGGCTGGCGATGGTCTCGGCCATGCTGCTCCCTGGCCAGCAGCAACAGCTCGACGCGGCGCGCCGCGCGGTGCAGGAAGGCTTGCCGTTCTCCAGCGCGCTGGAACAGAACCAGCTGGCCACGCCGGTGGCGCAGTCGCTGCTGAAAGTGGGCGAAAACACCGGCCGCCTGGGCGACATGCTGGAGCGCTCGGCCCGTTTTCACGATGAAGAGTTCGCGCGCTGGGTCGACTGGGCCTCGCGCCTGCTCGAACCGCTGCTGATGACCTTCATCGGCGTGGTCATCGGCGGCGTGGTGGTGCTGATGTACATGCCCATCTTTGAACTTGCCGGGAGCCTGTCATGAACGCCCCTGATTTTCCCCACAAGCCGGTGCTGGGCGCGCCGCTCACGGCCGCGCTGGTGCGGCAGGCGCGCCTGGCCGCGCTGGCCCAGGGCCGGCCGATGCTGGCCGTGCTCGAAGAGATGACCGGCGCCGAGCCGGAGGTGTTCATCGCCCAGCTGGCCGCGCTGTTTTCCTATCCGCTGTGGACCATCGTCGCGCTGCAGGCCGGCACGCCCGCCTTCGGCCTGATGCCCTACACCGACTGCGCCCAGCGCGAGTGCGTGCTGATGGATGGTCCCGCCGGCGTTCCCGTGCTGGTGCTGGGCGACCCGTTCGCCGACGACACCCTGCAGTGGGCCGACGCCGCCCTGCACGGCGGCTTTTCCGTGGCGCTGACGCACCCGGACGAACTGACCGCCTACCTGGCGCAGCAGGAAAACGTGCAGCAAGCCATGGCCGGCATGGCCGGCGACGCCGACCAGGTCGAGAGCCTGGACCAGAGCATCGAAGACATCTCGCTGGTGCGCATCAGCGAAGACAGCAGCCCGGTGGTCAAGCTGGTCAACTCCACCATCTACGACGCGCTCAAGTTCCAGGCCAGCGACATCCACCTCGAATGCGACGGCGACAAGCTGATCATCAAATACCGGGTCGACGGGGTGCTGGTGCAGGCCGGCCAGGTGCAGGGCTTGCAGATGGCCGAACAGATCATTTCGCGCATCAAGGTCATGGCGGACCTGGACATCGCCGAGCGCCGCATTCCGCAGGATGGCCGCTTCAAGGTGCGCGTGAAGGGCGCCGAGATCGATTTCCGCGTCTCGATCATGCCGAATATTTTTGGCGAAGATGCGGTGCTGCGCCTGCTGGACCGGCGCGCACTGACCGAAGCGGCCCAGTCGCTGCGCCTGGAAAGCCTGGGCCTGAACGCCGACGCCATTGTGCTGATCCGGCGCCTGGCTGCCAAGCCGCACGGCATGCTGCTGGTGACCGGGCCGACCGGCTCGGGCAAGACCACCACCCTGTACGCGGCCATCACCGAGATCAACACGGGGCGCGACAAGATCGTCACCATCGAAGACCCGGTCGAATACCGGCTGCCACGCGTGCTGCAAATTCCCGTCAACGAAAAGAAGGGATTGACGTTCGCGCGCGGCCTGCGCTCGATTTTGCGGCACGACCCGGACAAGATCATGATCGGCGAAATCCGCGACGACGAAACCGCGCAGATCGCGGTGCAGGCCGCGCTCACCGGCCACCTGGTGTTTACCACCCTGCACGCGAATAACGTGTTCGACGTGGTCGGGCGCTTCCTGCACATGGGCGTGGATGCCTACAGCTTTGCCGCGGCCCTGAACGGCATCGTGGCGCAGCGCCTGCTGCGCCTCAATTGCGAACACTGCGCGGTGGAAGTGCCGCCCGATGCCGACGAACTGCGCGACAGCGGCTTGACGGCCGCACTGGTAGCCGGCTGGCGCTTCAAGGCCGGCGCCGGCTGCGGCCACTGCCGCGGCACCGGCTACAAGGGCCGCAAGGCGGTGGCCGAAGTATTGATGCTCAACGACGCCATGCGCGAAATGATCACCACGCGCGCCCCGGTCAGCCGCATGAAGGAAGAAGCGTCGCGCGCCGGCTTGCGCCTGGTGCGCGAAGCCGCGCTGGACCTGGTGCGCCAGGGAGAAACCACATTGATGGAGCTTAACCGTGTCACTTACTGAAATCTTCTCCAGCCGCACCGTGTGCGTGTCCCTCGCACCCGACCTGCTCACCGCCGTCGTCCGCAGCGGCAAACGCATCGTCGCCCACAGCGAAGTACGAATTCCCCTCGACCAGGCCGAGGGCAAATGGGATGGCGCCCTGGCCGCCTTCGGCGCTTACCTGCGCACCGCCGGCGTGACCCTCAAGGGCGTGCCGGTCTCGGTGGCGCTGACCACGCGCTGGTGCCAGCTGGCCATGATCCCGTGGAGCGACGCGCTGCTGCACCAGGATTCGGCGCAGCGCTTCCAGCAGGCGCAGTTCGTCGGCATCTACGGCGACGCAGCGCGTGCCTGGTCCATCGTGTGCGACGACGCGCCGTACGGCCAGCCGCGCCTGGCCTGCGCCATCGAGCGCGACTTCCTGCAAGGATTGCAGGACGTGGCGCGCGAGTGCGGCCATCCGTGCGTGGCGATCGAATCGGTGCTGTCGATCACCTGGCGCGCCATCGCATCGAGCCACCCGCAGGCGTTCGCGCTGGTCGAGCCGGGCCGCCTGGTGCTGGCCGCCGCCGCCAACGGCCGCATTCACGCGGTGCAGGCGCAAGCCCTGCGCGGCCCGTGGGAGAGCGAACTGCCGCAAGCCTGGCAGCGCTGGACCCTGCGCGCGCCCGAGCTGGGCGAAATCGCGCAGGTGGCGCTGGTCAGCCTCGACGAACGCCCGGCGCTCCACGCCTTGCCCGACTATTTCGAGACGGTGAAGCTGCCGCCGGCACCGGCGCCCGGCTATGCCGCCGTGGCGATGATGAGGTGCTGAGATGGCGCTGACCCAACTCAATTTCGTGCAGGGCCCGCAAACGCCCAAGGGCTGGCGCCTGGCACTGCTGGCGGGCGGCCTGCTGGCGCTGGGCGTGGCCGGCATCGACTGGGTAGTGCAGGTGCGCCAGGCTGGCGCGCTCGAAGCGCAACTGGCGCTGGTGCAGCCGCGCGAAGCGCCGCGCGCGCGCCTGTCGGAAGCCGACCAGCGCGTCCAGGACCGCCAGCTGGCCATCATCGGCGACGCTGTGCGCCAGCTTAACCTGCCGGTCACGCGCCTGGTCAAGACCGTGCAGGCCCCGGCCGACATTCACGTGGCGCTGCTCGGCATGGACCTTAACAGCAAGCCGGAGGCCGGCGCGCAGCAGGGTGGCGGCAGCAGCGCCGCCGGCGGCCTGAAAATCGCGGCCGAAGCCGAAACCGCGGGCGACATGATGAACTACGTCGCCTACCTCAACGAGCAGGCCCTGTTCACCTCCGTGTACCTGGTCAAGCATGAATTGAATGGTGCGGCGCCGAACCGGCCGTACCGTTTTCAACTGGAGGCGCAATGGCAGGATTGAAAATCGCCAGCAGCGGACAGCAGGCGCGGGCGCCGTCGATGCTGGCCGCGCGCATGGGCTGGGAAGCGCGCCGCATTGGCGCGCGCGTGGGCTGGGGCGCCGCCGCCGGCGCCTGCGCACTGGCGCTGGCCGCCCTGTGCGCATGGCAGTCGCACCGGCTGGAGGCGCGCCAGCACGACCTGGCGCAGCAAATCAGCGCCGCGCGCACGGCCAAACCGGCGCAGCAGCGGGTGGCGCTGCCGGACGGCGCGCGCCGCGTGGCGGCCTTCTACGCCTACCTGCCGGCACACGACACGATTCCCGACCTGCTCAAGCAGCTGGTCGATGTCGCCGCCAAGAACGGCGTGGTGCTGGCCAAGGCCGACTACAAGGCGCAGGCCGAAGATGGCGCCGCGTTCATGCGCTACCAGATCACCTTGCCGATCAAGGCCGACTACGCAAGGGTGCAGGCGTTCATCGTCGGCGCCCTGCGCGACATGCCGGCCCTGACGCTCGATTCCGTGACATTCAAGCGCGAGCAGATCGACACCGGCGAGGTCGAAGCGCGCGTGCATTTCAACCTGCTGGTCAGGACGGCTGTGGCAAAAGGAGGACGTCGATGAAAAAGATGACGATGGCGGTGGCGCTGGGCGCGACCCTGCTGGCCTGCTATTTCGCGCCCGATGACGATACCGACATGATCCCGCCGGCCCAGGCGCGCAGCATCGCGCCGGCGCCGGCCGTGGTGGTGCAGGCGCCGCCGGTGGAAGCGGAAGCGGAAGCGCCGCTGCTGGAAATCCGCCCGCGCACGCAGGACGAGGAACTGGGCAACGCCTTTGCGCGCCAGAGCTGGCAGGCGCAGGTGGCTGACGCTGCGCCGGTCAAGCCGGCCGACAGCGCCGTCACCAAGCCGGTGCAGGCCAGCGCGTCCGGTAACGCGGGCGGCGCGCCCGAGCTGCCGATCCGCCTGCTCGGGCGCTTCCTCGACGATGGCAGGCAGGCGTACTTCCTGCAGGTCGAGGAACGCAACGTCGTTGCCTATGTGGGCGACAAGATCGACGAGAGCTACACCTTCGACAGCGCGGGCGATGACACGCTGACGTTCACGTATCTGCCGCTTCGGAAGAAGCAAACACTCGCAGTAGGGGAGATGAATTGAATCACACATTAGCGAAGAAACTGGCGGGCACGCCCTTGCGCATGCTTGCACTGGCCGTGGCGCTGAGCGCCTGCGCCGGCCCGCAAACCTTCAAGGAAGGCAAGGCCCTGCTCGAACAGGGGCATATCGAACAAGGCCTGGCCAAGCTGGAAGAAGCCGTGCGCCAGGAACCCGGCAACGCCGAATACCGGATTGGCCTGTTGAACCGCAAGGCCAGCATCGTCAATGCTTTCAACGGGCGCGCCGAGCAGCTGCGCCAGCAGGGCAATTTCGCCGAGGCCGAAAAGCTGTCGGCCCAGGTGCTGGCGATCGACCCCGCCAATACGGTCGCGCAGCAGGGCATGCAGGCCATCGCGCTGGAACAGCGCCACAAGGAGATGGTGGCCGGCGCCGAGGCATCGTGGCGGCGCGCCGGCGAGGCCGACCTGGCGCAGGCCCTCGACGCGCTGCGCGTGGTGCTGCAGGAGCGCCCCAACCAGCGCGACGCGCTGGCGCTGAAAAGCCGCATCGCCGACGAACAGGCCAAGAAGGGCGCGGGCAGCGGCAAGCTGGCCGCCGCCTACCGCAAACCGGTGACGCTGGAGTTCCGCGACGCGCCGGTGCGCTCGGTGTTCGACTTCCTGGGCAAGGTCTCGGGGCTGAACTTCGTGTTCGACCGCGACGTCGACCCGGCCCTGCGCACCACCATCTCGGTACGCAATACCAGCCTGGAAGAAGCGATCCGCATGCTGCTCTCGGCCAACCAGCTCGAACAGACCGTGACCGGCGAGCGCGCCATCACGATCTACCCGAACACGGCGCAAAAGGTGAAGGATTACCAGCAGCTGGTGGTGCGCAGTTTTTATCTGACCAATGCCGACGCGAAGACAGTCTCGTTTTCGATCAAGACCCTGCTCAAGGCCAAGGACATCGTCACCGACGACCGTCTCGGCATCATCATGATGCGCGACACGCCCGAGATGATCCGCATGGCCGAACGCATCATCGCCATGCAGGACATGGCCGACCCGGAAGTGATGCTCGAAGTCGAGGTGCTGGAAGTGAAGCGCACGCGCCTGATGGAACTGGGCATCCGCTGGCCCGACAAGGCCACCCTGAGCCTGGCCAGCGGGGGCGACACGCTCGCGCCGCTGACCGTCGCCAGTCTGGGCGGCATTAACCGCGGGCGCATCAACGTTGCCATCGGCAGCGCCACCATCAACGCCAACCAGGTCGACACCGACGGCAATATCCTGGCCAACCCGCGCATCCGCGTGCGCAACAAGGAAAAGGCCAAGATCCACATTGGCGACCGGGTGCCGGTGATCACCGTCACCACCAACAATGGCGTCAGTTCGGAAAGCGTGAACTACCTCGACGTGGGCCTGAAGCTCGACGTCGAACCGAACGTGAATCTCGACGATGAAGTGGCGATCAAGATCAATCTGGAAGTGAGCACGGTGGTCAAGGAAATCATCAGCAAACTGGGCACGCAGGCTTACCAGATCGGCGCGCGCACGGCGGGAACGGTGCTGCGCCTGAAGGATGGCGAGACGCAGGTGCTGGCGGGCCTGATCAGCGACGAGGACCGGCGCAGCGCCGACAAGCTGCCGGGGTTCGGCGACCTGCCGGTGCTCAAGCGCCTGTTCGGCAGCCAGAAGGACGATACCTCGCGCAGCGAGATCGTGTTGTCGATCACGCCGCGGATCTTGCGCGGCCTGCGCCGGCCCGACCTGATGACCGCGCAGTTCGACTCGGGCACCGAATCGAATGTGGGCGGGCGCGGGCCGGGCCCTGGCGGCGGATCGCCGGCCGCCGGCCCCCAGCCGGCAGCCCAGTCGCCCGAGGCGCCGCCGCCAGCGCAGCCAGCGCAGCCATCGCAGCCATCGCAGCCGGAAACGGTGCCGTCGCCCATGACCGGCGGCGATGAAGCGGCGCCGCAGCCGCCCGCCGGCGACAGCCCGACCGGAACCGGAACCGGGACCGGGACCGGCAAGCCGCCGGGCACCGATGCGCCGCGCAAGGTGATCCAGTGAAGGCGCGCGGCTTCACCTTCATCGAGCTGATGATCACGCTGGCGATCATGGGGACGCTGGCGGTGGTGGCGGTACCGATGGCGCAGGTGGCGGTGCAGCGCGAAAAGGAGCGCAGCCTGCGCAGCGCGCTGATCGAAATTCGCGAGGGTCTCGAAGCGTACAAGAAGGCCGCCGACCTTGGCCGCATCAAGATCGCGGTGGGCGATTCGGGCTACCCGAAAAAGCTGGAGGAACTGGTCGAGGGCGTGCCCGACCAGCTTAGTCCCGCCAAGAAGAATATCTATTTCCTGCGGCGCCTGCCGCGCGATCCGTTTGCCGTCCAGGACGAGGGACGCGCCGCCGATACCTGGGCCAAGCGTTCGTATTCGTCGCCACCGGATAACCCGAGGGAGGGCGAGGACGTGTTCGACGTCAGCTCGCGTTCGGCGGCGACGGGATTGAACGGCGTGCCGCACAAGCTGTGGTGAGGGCGATGAACATGAGAAGAAAACACACTGGATTTACCCTGGTCGAACTGCTGGTGGTGATGGCCATCATCGCGACCTTGCTGACGATTGCCGTGCCGCGCTATTTCGGCTCGGTCGACAAGTCGAAGGAAGTGGCGCTTCAGGAAAACCTGAACGTGCTGCGCCTCGGGATCGACAAATTTTACGGCGACAAGGGCGTGTATCCGGCTTCGCTGAGTGACCTGGTGACGCACAAGTATTTTCGTTCGGTGCCGGTCGACCCGATCACTGAATCGAGCGTGACGTGGCAGCCCGTGGCGTCGCTCGATCCGGACAAGCCGGGCGTGGCCGATATCCGCAGCGGCGCGCGCGGCAAGACGCGTGCGGGCGTACCGTATGAGCAGCTGTAAGCGCGGACACCAGGGCGGGTTCGCGTACATCTGGACCCTGCTGATGGTGGCCTTCATGGGGATCGGCAGCAGCATCGCCAGCGAACTGTATTCGACCTCGGTGCGGCGCGACAAGGAGCGCGAGCTGCTGTTCATCGGCCACGAATTTCGCGCCGCCATCGCGCGCTATCACGACAGCGCCGCGGGCGGGCCGCAGATGTATCCATTGACCCTGCAGGAATTGATCAAGGACCCGCGCTTCCCGAACGCCAGGCGCCATCTGCGGCGCCTGTACGCCGACCCGATCACCGGCAAGGCCGAATGGGGCTTGATCAAGGTCGAGGGGCGCATCGTGGGCGTGCATTCGCTGTCGCAGCGCGCGCCCATGAAGGTCGATAATTTCGACGAGCATGACAGCGGCTTTCGCAACAAGGGCCGCTATGCGGACTGGGTGTTCGTGTATCCGCACGATATGTTCATCGCACCGCAGGAGGGCGAGGAAGGCAAGAACGGCGGCCCGCTCCAGATCGGCGTCTTGCCCAAGCCTGGCGCGCCGCGCTGAATATCTGGTGCCGGGTTGCTGCCGCGTGAGCAGGCGCGCAGTGTCTACCTCAGATAAGTGAATTCCATCAGGTACGGAAAAGCCATGCTGCACGGCTTGCCCGAGCAGCTTGCCGGTTTGAATTTCTCTTTCATGCCGACGCGCGCCGCCAGTATCGATAGTTCGGGGGTAGGCGTCACGACAGCCTTGACCGATTCCGCATTGCCTTCGCTGTCGACCATGACGATCATGCTGAGCAAGCCCGGGAACGCCTCGCCGTGCGCATTCGTCACAGCATGAACCGAGCGCAGCACACCGCCGATGCCACCAAGCGGATAGGGCGGCTCATCGTTCTCGTCGAGAAGGGCGTAGCGGGCGCGGAAAGTGCGGCGCTGTTCCTCGCTCAACTGCCCCCAGGATGCGCCGTACGGTTGCCGGCCGCCCGCGACGATGCGATGCAGGATATGCGAGCCGGTCCTGGGTTCTTCCGCCTTCAGATGCAGCGTCCCGGACTGCCCGGAAGACATGGGCGTAGCCAGACTGGGTGTGCCGCGCGGGATGGCATCTCCCTCCACGCGCTGTCCGCCGGACAGCACCGCCACGCCCTGGCCTGTGATCTGATCATTCTTCCATTCTCCATCGTAGCGGCCGCCGAGCGCATAGACGATCGATCCTTTTCCCTCGCGCTTGCCAGCTTTCCACTCGCCCTGGTAACGGTCGCCCAGAAGGTTGAGCGAAACACCCTGTCCTTCCTGCAGGCCATCGCGAAACTCGCCGCTGTATTCGTTACCCGGATAGCTTGTGAGGTGGCCTCTTCCGTGTGGCCGGCCACGCTCCACCATGCCGGCATAGCGCCAGGGCTTGCGTTCGTTGCCGTGCTTTTCGATGACGCCTTCGCCATGGGCGAATCCCTCTTTGCAGGGGCCACGCCAGCGCAGGTCGGCGCCAGTTTCGAGGCCGCGCAGGGCCAGTGCGCATTGCTCCGCTCGCGCGGCTGGCGCAAGCAGAAGCGCGAGCGCCAGCAGAGGCAAGAGAAGTAGCGGGATGATGCGAGGCAGCAAGGACATACGGCACCCATTCATCAGTTAATCATGATGTATTGGAGTGGCATGTTCAAAAATGGTTCAGCGCCGCGCAAACCACGCTGACCGGGTCCGCGCACCAGGGTTGAGCGCGGCGAACAGAACGTGGACCGGTCAGAACCAGCTGCGGCTAAAGACCATGGTGTACGGGAAGGCCATCGCGCAAGGCTTGCCCGAGCAGCGTGCCGGCTTGTATTTCTCGTTCATGGCGACAAAACCAGCCATTTCCGACAGCTTGGGGTCCGGCGTCACGTACACATTGACCGATTGGGCCTTGCCCTCGCTGTCGATCATGACCACCATGCTCAACAGGCCGTAGGCCGGGTCGCGCGCATTGATCTTCTGGATCGCGCCCAGCACGTTGCCGTTGCCGAGCAGCGGGTACGGCGGTTCGTCCGCCGGGTCGAGCAAGGGATACCAGCCGCGCACGATGGCCCGTTCCTGCTCGCTCAGTTGTTCGTACGAGGCCTTGAACGGCACCTGGCCTCCGCTGACGACCTTGCGCGGGATGTGCGTGCCAAGGTTTGGCCCTTCCGCCTTGAGATCGTGTTTCCTGGACGGCTCCGGCGGCGCCTTGGCTGGTGTGCTCACCTTGCCCTGTTCGGCGTCGGCCGGCTGGCTGACCGCCACCGCGCCGACCCGGCGCCCGCTCGAGTACAGCGCCACGCCATTGCCGTTTGGCCGGTCGTTCTTCCATTCGCCGTCGTAGCGCCCGCCCAGGGTGTAGACGATGGCGCCCTTGCCTTCGCGCTTGCCGGCCTTCCACTGGCCGTTGTAACGGTCGCCTACCTGGTTGACCGAGGTGCCGGTGCCGTCGCGCAGGCCATCGCGGAATTCGCCCCCGTACTCATGGCCCGGGTAGTACATCAGGTACCCTTTGCCATGCGGCCGGCCGGCTTCGACCATGCCTTCGTAACGCCAGGTGTTGACGTCGCTGGTGCGTTTTTCGATCACGCCAATGCCGTGCGCATAACCGTCCTTGCATGGTCCCTGCCAGCGCATGTCGTCGCCAGCCGCGGCGTCGGGCAGGGCCAATTTGCAGGCTTCCTCGCTGCGCACCGTCAGGGGCAGCAGCAGGGACAGGAACAAGGGAAGCATCAGGACGCGGGTGGACGCGCGGGGTGAAATCGGCATGTGGCTCTTTCGTTGCAGGCAGTGGGTTCGAACCACCAAGCGTATCAGAGCTTGCCCACCTTGCGCGACATAAAAGTGTAGGCCAGCGCCTCGCCGTCGATGCGGAACATGTCGGCGATTTCGCCGGTCTGCACGAAACCGCAGCGCACATACAGCTCGCGCGCCGGCACGTTGACCGACAAAACCTCCAGGTCGATCCAGTCGAGCCCCGCCTCGCTGGCGGCCCAGGTGGCCGCCACGCCGATCAGACGCGCCCCCAGGCCCTGTTTGCGGGCGTCGCGGTGCACGCCCATGCCGAGCAGCGCGCGATGCGCGCAAGCCCCTTCAGGACGCGCACGCAGGTCGATGTGGCCGGCGATGCCGCCCTGCGCATCGAACGCCAGCCACAGGCGCCGCCACCCGGGCTGCCCGAGGGCGGTCCCGGTGGCGCTGCGAAAGGCGTGTTCGCGCTCGGGCCCAAAGCGCGACGCGGCGCGCGCCATCGGCATGAACAGCGCCGTGGCGCCGCTGCCGTTGTCGCGCAGGTGGTCGTTCAGGTAGGCGAAGAAGGTGTCCAGGTCCTCGCTGGCCGCGGCCCGGATGATCGCTTCGCCCGCCATGCTTACAGCGCCCGCGCGATCAGGATTTTCTGGATGTCGCTGGTGCCTTCGTAGATCTGGCACACGCGCACGTCGCGGTAGATGCGTTCGACCGGGAAGTCGCTCACGTAGCCGTAGCCGCCGTGCACCTGGATCGCATCCGAGCAGACCCGTTCTGCCATTTCGGAGGCGAACAGCTTGGCCATCGCGGCTTCCTTCAGGCACGGCAGGCCGGCATCCTTCATCGACGCGGCGTGGCGGATCAGCTGGCGCGCGGCCTCGATCTGCGTGGCCATATCGGACAGTTTGAACTGCACCGACTGGTGCTCGAAAATGGGTTTGCCGAAGCTTTCGCGCTCGCGCGCATACACCAGCGCCGCCTCGAACGCGGCGCGCGCCATGCCGACCGCCTGCGAAGCGATGCCGATGCGTCCACCCTCAAGACCCGACAGCGCGATCTTGTAGCCCTGGCCTTCTTCGCCAATCAGGTTGGCGGCCGGGATGCGGCAGTTCTCGAACAGGATCTGCGCGGTGTCCGACGAATGCTGGCCCATCTTCTGTTCCAGCCCGGCCACGATGTAGCCTGGGGTCGCCGTCGGCACCCAGAAGGCGCTGATGCCCTTCTTGCCGGCTGCCTTGTCGGTGACCGCCATGACGATCACCACGTCGGCGTATTTGCCGCTGGTGATGAACTGCTTGGTGCCGTTCAAAACGTACTCGTCGCCGTCGCGCGTGGCGGTGGTGTGCAGAGCGGAGGCGTCGCTGCCGGTATGCGGCTCGGTCAGCGCGAACGCGCCCAGCATCTTGCCTTGCGCGAGGGGCCGCAGCCACTGCTCTTTTTGCGCGTCGTTCGCATACATCATGGCGATGCTGCACACCGGGCAGTTGTTGACCGAGATGATGGTCGAGGTGCCGCCGTCGCCGGCCGCGATTTCTTCGAGCACCAGCGCCAGCGAGACGTAATCGAGGCCGGCGCCGCCCAGTTCTTCGGGCACGGCCACGCCGAAGGCGCCCAGCGCGGCCAGTTCTTTCAGTTCTTCCTTGGGAAAGTAGTGCTCCTTGTCCCAGCGCGCGGCGTTGGGCGCAAGGCGCTCCTGCGAAAAGGCGCGCAGGGCGTCGCGGATCATCTGGTGTTCTTCGGTCAGTATCATAGGTTTCGCTAGGTTGGGCTTACCAGGGAATTGGCGTGCCGTCGTAATTGAGGAAGGCGCCATTGGCGCTGGCATCGATGCCGGCCAGGGTGGCGCGCAGGCCGGCCGCGCTTTGTTCGGACGTAATGTCGGCGCCGGCGCCGCCCATGTCGGTCTGGACCCAGCCGGGATGGAAGGCCACGCAGGTCGCGCCCTTGGGGCCGAAGCGGATGCTGGTGTCGACCAGCACCGAATTTAAGGCCGCCTTGCTGGCGCGGTACAAGGTGCCGGAGGCGCTGCTGCGTGCGCCCATCGATCCCATGCGCGAGGAGATCACGGCCAGCTTGCCGCGCGCATCGGCCACCATGGGCGCGATCACGGGCAGCAGGCGCAGGGCGGCGAGCACGTTGGTGTGCATGACGGTGTCGAAGTCGGACTGGGTGGGAAAGCCGTCGTGGCGCGGGCCGTATACGCCGGCGTTGAGGACCGCGGCGTCGAGCAGTTCGCCGTCCAGGTTCCAGCCCAGCGCGGCGATGGAGTCGGCGCTGGTGACATCGAGCTGGTACGGATGCACGCCCATGGCGCCGAGGGCGGTGCAATCTTCGCTTTTGCGGGCGGTGGCGATCACGCGCCAGCCGTCGGCCAGGTACTGGCGCACCAGTTCGCGGCCGATGCCGCGCGAGGCGCCGATGATGAGTGCTGTTGGCATTGAGTCTCTTGGTTGGGAATCGCGTATACGCAAGCCTGCCGCTCACCCCGATCCGTCGTCCCCGCGGCGGCGGGGACCCAAGTTCGTGCAGAAGCCACTGGATAAGCGACCAACTTGGGTCCCCGCCTGCGCGGGGACGACGGCTCCCAGAGGCGAGCCGCTGCAGACTACATCATCTCGAACGCCATCGCCGTCGCTTCGCCGCCGCCGATGCACAGCGAGGCCACGCCGCGCTTGCCGCCGGTTTTCTTCAGGGCGCCGAGCAGGGTGACGATGATGCGCGCGCCGGATGCGCCGATCGGGTGGCCCAGTGCACAGGCGCCGCCGTGGATGTTGACCTTGTCGTGCGGGATGTCGAGTTCGTGCATCGCCGCCATCGGCACTGCCGCAAATGCTTCGTTGATCTCGTACAGGTCCACTTCCGATGGCTTCCAGCCGGTCTTGGCGAACAGTTTTTGCAGCGCGCCGATGGGGGCCGTGGTGAACAGGTTCGGTTCCTGCGCGAAGGTGGAATGGCCGACGATGCGGGCGATCGGGGTCAGGCCCAGTTCACGCGCCTTCGATTCGCGCATCAGCACCAGTGCGGCGGCGCCGTCGTTGATCGACGACGACGAGGCGGCGGTGATGGTGCCATCCTTTTTAAAGGCGGGCTTCAAGGCCGGGATCTTATCCAGCTTGGCCTTGGCCGGGCCTTCATCCTTGTCGATCACGCTGTCGCCGGCGCGGGTAGTGACCGTGACAGGCGCGATTTCCCACTTGAAGTAGCCTTCGTTGTTGGCTTCCTGCGCGCGCTTGACCGAGGCGATCGCGAACGCATCCTGCGCTTCGCGGGTGAAGGAATACTTGGCCACGCATTCTTCGGCAAAGGTGCCCATGGAACGGCCTTCGCCGGTCTTCTCGTTGCGCGAGTACGCGTCTTCCAGGCCGTCGTACATCATGTGGTCGAACATCATGCCGTGGCCGATGCGGTAGCCGCCGCGCGCCTTGGGAATCAGGTAGGGCGCGTTGGTCATCGATTCCATGCCGCCGGCGACGACGATGTCGGCGCTGCCCGCGAGCAGGGAGTCATGCGCGAAGATGGCCGCCTGCATGGCCGAGCCGCACATTTTGGACAGCGTCACCGCACCGCTTGATAACGGCAAGCCGCCCTTGATGGCCGCCTGGCGCGCCGGGGCCTGGCCCTGGCCCGCCATCAGGCAGTTGCCGAAGTAGACGTGTTCGACCAGCTTGGCGTCGACGCCGGAACGCTCGACGGCCGCGGCGATCGCCACGGCGCCCAGGTCGCTGGCGGACTTGGAGGAAAAATCGCCCTGAAACGCGCCCATGGGTGTGCGGGCGGCGCCGACGATAACGACTGGATCATTCATTGTGTAAGTTCTCCAAATAAGATGGGGTATAGACCGCCGGGTTGTCGGCGGACGTCTGGTTACAGAACCGGATCTGCTGCGGATACGGAAACACGTCTTCGATATGGCCGTCCATGATGCGCTGCTTGCGCGACTGCCAGAAATCCTTGGTCAACAGATCGGCGTGGTGCTTCATGAAATACAGGCGGATTTTCGCGTTGCCCAGCAAAAATGCGCCGAACTGCTCGGGGAAAACATCGTGCTTGCCGATCGAATACCACGGCTCGGCCGACATTTCATCTTCTTCGTTGCGCGGTTCCGGGATAGTGCGGAAATTGCAGTCGGTGATGTATTCGATTTCGTCGTAATCGTAGAACACGACCCGCCCGTGGCGGGTGACGCCGAAGTTTTTGTACAGCATGTCGCCGGGGAAGATATTCGCGGCCACCAGTTCCTTGATGGCATTGCCGTATTCGATCACGCCGTGTTCGATCAACTCGTCGTTGCCGGCCACTTCCGCTTTGTTCAGGAACATGTTCAGCGGCACCATGCGCCGTTCGATGTACAGGTGGCGGATGATGATGCGGTCGCCTTCGTACTCGACCAGCGACGGTGCGTGATGCATCAGCTCGGCGATCAGCTCTTCCGAAAAGCGTTCCAGCGGAAACGCGACGTTCGAGTATTCTAGGGTATCGGCCATGCGGCCCACGCGGTCGTGGTTCTTGACCAGCAGGTATTTTTCCTTGATCTGGGCGCGCGTGGTTTCCTTGGGCGCGGGGAAGAAATCCTTGATGACCTTGAACACATACGGGAACGAGGGCAGCGCGAACACCAGCATCACCAGGCCCTTGATGCCGGGCGCGATCTCGAAGCGGTCGGCGGTGTGTTTCAGGTGCTGCAGGTAATCGCGGTAGAACAGCGTCTTGCCCTGCTTTTGCAGGCCGAGGATGGTGTAGATCTCGCTTCTCGGTTTGCGCGGCAGCAGGCTGCGCAGGAACTGCACGTAGGCCGACGGCACTTCCATGTCCACCAGGAAGTAGGCGCGCGTGAACGAAAACAGGATGGTGATCTGTTCGTGGTCGAACAGCACCGTGTCGAGGATCAGCTCGCCGTGGCGGTTGTGCAGGATCGGCACGATGAAGGGATATTCGCGGTTGCCGTTGATGCCCTTGCCGACGATGTAGGCGCCCTTGTTGCGGAAAAACAGGCTCGACAGCACCTGGATCTGGTGGTTCGGTTCCAGCGCTTCGCTGCCGAAGATCAGCTTGAGGCGGCCTTCGACCAGCGCGATGTCGCGGTCGAGGTTGGCGAACTTGCAGTTGAGCTGGAAATTCGTGACGATGCGCTTGAGCGCGAAGCGCAAGCCATCCTTGGCCGGGTAGTACACGCGGTAGGTCGGCAGCAGCTCGTCGGTTTCGATGTACTCGGTGGACACCACCGGGCGCACGAAGATGAAATCGTTGTGGAAATAGGTGCGGTGCAGGATGTTGCAGCAGACCGAGTTGAAAAAGGTTTCCGCCAGTTCGGGCTGCTTGTGGCCGGAGAGCATGCCGATGTAGTGCAGCTTGAGTTCGCGCCAGACTTCATCGGTCAGTTCGCCGTTATCGTATTCGTCTTCGAGCACTTGCACGCATTCCTGCACGCGCTGGTCGTAGAAACCGATGCGCTCGCGCGCCGCCTGCTGGGCCACGGCCCAGGAACCGGTTTCAAAATGGCGCTTGGCGACCTGGCTGGTCTGGCGGAACAGGCGGTAGTGCTTGTCGAAACCGTCGAGGATGGTGCGGGCGATGTCGAAAGCAATCTGCGAAGACAGCAGCTTGGGGAACGCAACTTGGGTCATCTGGCTTCTCGATCAGTCTTTTGTGGGAAGACTATTCTATACGCAGCAAGCTCGTCGTCCCCGCGCCAAGGCGGCACTCGGCGGGAACCCAAGTTTGTCGGGCAGCCACGGCTACGGCGTGTACTTGGGTTCCCGCCGAGGGCCGCCTTGGCGCGGGAACGACGGTTTTTAGTCTAGTGGGCTTATTCACTCTGCGGAATGGCAGCAGACTTACTTCGTCTCGGCAAACAACTCCCGCCCGATCAGCATGCGGCGGATTTCGCTGGTGCCTGCGCCGATTTCGTAGAGCTTCGCATCGCGCCACAGACGTCCGACCGGATACTCGTTGATATAACCATTGCCGCCCAGCGTCTGGATCGCTTCGCCCGCCATCCAGGTCGCCTTCTCGGCGCTGTACAGGATCGCGCCGGCGGCATCCTTGCGCAGGTTGCGGATCGCTTCCGGCGTCTTGGCGCGGTCGCAGGCCTGGCCCACGGCGTACACATACGCCTTGCACGCCATCATGGTCGAGTACATATCGGCCAGTTTGCCCTGCATGAGCTGGAATTCGCCGATCGGCTGGCCGAATTGCTTGCGGTCGTGCACGTACGGCACTACCGCATCCATGCAGGCCGCCATGATGCCCAGCGGACCGCCAGACAGTACGGTGCGCTCGAAATCGAGGCCCGACATGAGCACGTTGACGCCCTTGCCCAGGCCGCCCAGCACGTTTTCGGCCGGCACTTCGCAATCCTGGAACACCAGTTCGCCCGTGTGCGAGCCGCGCATGCCCAGCTTGTCGAGCTTTTGCGCGATCGAGAAACCCTTGTAGCCTTTTTCGATGATGAAGGCCGTCATGCCGCGCGGGCCGGCTTCCAGGTCGTTCTTGGCGTACACCACCATCACGTCGGCGTCGGGGCCGTTGGTGATCCACATCTTGGTGCCGTTGAGCACCCAGCGGTCGCCCTTGAAGTCGGCGCGCAGCTTCATGCTGACCACGTCGGAACCGGCGTTCGGCTCGGACATGGCCAAGGCGCCAATGTACTCGCCGGAAATGAGCTTCGGCAGGTACTTCATCTTCTGTTCTTCGGTGCCGTTGCGCTTGATCTGGTTGACGCACAGATTCGAGTGGGCGCCGTACGACAGGCCGACCGAGGCCGACGCGCGCGAGATTTCTTCCATCGCCACGATGTGGGCCAGGTAGCCCATCTGGGCGCCGCCGTACTGCTCGTCGACGGTGATGCCGAGCACGCCCAGGTCGCCCATCTTGCGCCACAGGTCCATCGGGAACTGGTCGCTGCGGTCGATTTCCGCCGCGCGGGGAGCGATCTCTACCGCGGCGAATTGTTGAACTGCTTCGCGCAGCGCGGCGATGTCTTCGCCATGGTCAAAGGTCAAGCCTGGAAGATGCAGCATTGTGTCGTCCTCGCGGGGGTCGGAATGGGAAGAGTTCATCATACGCATGTTTGACGTTAACGTAAACGTCAAGCAGTCGCGCTTTTTGCATTGCCTCTGTTATTCAGGCGTTGGCCGTGGTTTCGGCAAGCATGCGGCGGCATTCTTCTTCATGGGCGGCAATTTCGGCCAGGGCCATGTCGATATCCTCGCGCTGGCGCTCCAGCGTTTCGCGCTGGTGCGCCAGCACGCCGAGGAAGCGGTTCATCTGGGCCGCGGTATCCTTGGGCGACTCGTACATGTCGACGATGCTCTTGATTTCCGACAGGGTCAGGCCGAGGCGTTTGCCGCGCAGGGTCAGCTTGAGATGGGTGCGGTCGCGCGCCGTGTAGACCCGGTTGCGTCCGCCCACGCCTTCGCGGCTTGGGCGCAGCAAGCCCTGGTCTTCGTAGAAGCGGATGGCGCGCGCGGTAATGTCGAATTCGCGCGCCAGTTCGGCGATGGTATAAGTACGCATGGACATCAGTGGCTCATAACTAATAAGAAGCGGGGGTGGGAGGAGACGGGGCGAAAATTGCCTGCGGTAACTTCCGTTTACGTCAACGTCAACCTATTGTAGCGTGCCTGTCCCTATCCTGAATGCGAAAGATGGCGGGCGCATGGTCGCCAGCCGGAGCCCATGGCGTTCGCCCCCGGCGTTCGCCCGCGGCCGCCTTTCCGCCCGATTTGTATACCGGACTCATGTGCAGGCATCTGATCCAGCACAAACCGGGTCATCGTGCGCCGGGGCGGCTGGGTGGGGCCGATCTACACTGGTTTTTTCGACCAGGTGACCTTTCCCGCCGCACCGGACCGCGCAAATGATTGTTTATGAATCAAGGTTTTGTTTCACACATCAAGCCCGTGCGATGCGTGTACAATGCCTGTCAAATTGTTACATCCGGGAAGCAACTTGTCACAATTGGTCTCAACCGTGAAGAGACTGACTTTCATGCCGTTGCGTGAAATAGTGCCACCCATGAATTCATCCAACGAACGGGAAAGCTTTAGTGAACGCCTGCAGCAGGCACTAAAGAACGCCCATTACTCACCCGACAGTCCCACACGCTTGGCGCGGGAATTTAACATTCGCTTCGATGGACGGCCGATTACGGTGCACGCCGCCCGCAAATGGCTGGTAGGAGAGGCTATTCCCACGCAAGAGAAGCTGCGCATGATCGCGCAATGGCTCGGCGTGCCCGCGGAATGGTTGCGCTTTGGCGGCGACGAAAATGCCACGGCCAACGGCGATGGCGCGGGTGGTTTATCCCGTTTTGAATCGGCCGATGTGAAATTGATCGCTGATTTACAGCGTCTGGACGAGCATCATCGTCAAATTGCGCGAGAATTCATCCGCATGCTGGTTCGCATTAATTACCAAAAGTAGCTATTTGGCACGTATATCGGCTTTTTCAGCGTTGGCATAAATAGTTTTCTTGCCATGCCGAGGCGCCCAAACCGGGGCGGCGGTTTCTCCACGGGCGTCCTTTGCGCCGCATCAATCCCATATCCCGACCTCGTCCACTGCAAATTCGACGGGGCTTTATGATTTGTCATGTCGACGCCATAAAATTCATGCACAATGGTCAGACCACGGGTAAAGTTTCCCGGCGGAATGCATTTATATTGTGCCGCCCAAAACCGGCATAGTGGCTCATAATCACAACAGCACTTGTACTCTTGTCATCCCGTTACGCACCAAGCCGAGGATTCCGCCGTCTTATGAAAAGTAACTACAGCAACACCGCCCAGCTCAAGGACCTGATGACCGTTCCCCCGATGACTGCAGCGCAGCACGCGGAAGTCATGCGCAAGCGCATCCAGCATCGCCGCATGGTCGAGGAAGCAAAAGAATTGAAAAAGGCCGACAGCTGGCAGTTCGACAAGCGCTGAGCGCCTGCCGCGCGTAGCAAGGCAGTGCCGGCGCCAGGCTGGCGCGGCTGCCTGTACGCCTCAGGTGTCCGGCTGAGCGTCGGATGCGGCTTTCATGCCGGCCCAGCGCGGCGCCAGCGTGTGCGCCACGCCGAACAGGTCCATGACCCGTCCCACCGTATGATCGACCATGGCGTCGATGCTTTCCGGCTTGTGATAAAAGCTCGGCAGCGGCGGGAAGATCACTCCCCCCATTTCCGTTACCGCCGTCATATTGCGCAGGTGCGCCAGGTTGAACGGGGTTTCACGCACCATCAGCACCAGCCGGCGGCGCTCCTTGAGTACCACGTCGGCCGCGCGCGCGATCAGGTTGTCGGACAGGCCCAGGGCCACGGCGGCCAGGGTTTTCATCGAACAGGGGGCGATCACCATGCCGTCGGACTGGAACGAGCCGCTGGCGATCGACGCGCCCACATCGCGGTTCTTGTGGACGACATGGGCCAGCGCCTCGACCTCGCGGCGCTGCATGCCCAGTTCCTGATGCAGGGTCAGGACGGCGGCGTCGGAGACGATCAGGTGCGTTTCGATGCCTTGTGTGGCGGCCAGTTGCTGGACCAGGCGCACGCCATACACGGCGCCGGTGGCGCCGGTGATGGCGACAACCAGGCGCCGCGCAGGAGAATCAGGCATCGAGCAGGGCTTTGAGTTCGCCGGACTCGAACATTTCGTTCATGATGTCGGAACCGCCGATGAATTCGCCCTTGACGTAGAGCTGGGGAATGGTCGGCCAGTTCGAGAAGTCCTTGATACCCTGGCGCACTTCCGGATCTTCCAGCACGTTGACGGTGGCGATGTTCTCGACGCCGCAGGCTTTCAGGATCTGGATGGCACGGCCGGAAAAGCCGCATTGTGGAAACTGCGCGGTTCCCTTCATGAACAGCACCACGGGGGTGGCGGTTACGGTTTCTTTGATCCAGGTTTTTACGTCGCTCATGGCTTGCCTCGGTGGGAAATAGGTTAGATGCCGCCATTTTATAAGAAAACGGCGGGGGGTGGACGTTTGGGGCCCGGCGGCGTTGGGAGTAGGGGGTTCTAGCTACTTTGAAGGAGAGGCGAAAAGGCAGCGTCATCGTCCCTCAGCAATTTGCCCAGGCAAACCGCATCATCGCGCCCGACGTATTTACCGTAGTTGGGAATGATGCCGTAACCGTGCTTTGCGTAGAACGCCACCGCGCGCGTATTGACCTTGCGCGTTTCCAGCCACAGCTGATGGTAGCCGAACCCCCGCGCCGCCTGCTCCACGTGCGCCAGCAAAGCCGCGCCGACACCGTTGGCACCGGGGCGCGCGAACATGCGCTTGACTTCTCCGACGTCGCCGTCGAGCGGGCGCAGTGCCGCGCAGCCGAGCAATTCCCCACCCTCGCCGCGCGCCACCACGAACAGCGAGCGCGCCACCCGCGCATCATCGGCCGAGAACGAGGCCTTGCCGCTGTCGCCCGTGATGGCCGCCAGCGCCGCCGACAGCTCCTCGATCAGCGTGCGGGCATCAAGGCTGTCCGGATCGCAGGCGGCGATGGCGATCATGGATGGCTTATCCACGCAGCTTGGCGAACGCCGCCGCCATGCTGCCGCCGGCCGGCGCCGGCGCGCGGTCCTGCTTCTGCTGGTGCTGCGCCAGGCGCTTGCCGTCGGTGCGGTCGCCGCGCTGCTCCGGCTTGGAGCCGGGCTGCGGCGCGCTGTCGGTCAGGCGCATGGTCAGGGCGATGCGCTTGCGCTTCTCGTCCACTTCCAGCACCTTCACGCGCACCACCTGGCCCGCCTTGACCACCGTATGCGGATCCTTCACAAAGGTGTTCGACAGCGCCGAAATGTGCACCAGTCCATCCTGGTGCACGCCGATGTCGACAAACGCGCCGAAGGCGGCCACGTTGGTCACCACGCCCTCGAGAATCATGTCCGGACGCAGGTCGCGGATCTCTTCCACGCCTTCCTTGAAGGTGGCGGTGGTGAACTCGGGGCGTGGATCGCGTCCCGGCTTTTCCAGCTCCTTGAGGATGTCGGTAATGGTCGGCACGCCGAATTTGTCATCCGCGTACCTGGCCGGGTTGAGCGTCTTGAGCAGGGAGGCGTCGCCGATGACGGCCTTCATCTCTTTCTTGATATCGGCCAGGATTTTCTCCACCAGCGGATACGATTCCGGGTGCACCGCCGAGGCGTCGAGCGGATTGGCGCCGCCCATCACCCGCAGGAAGCCCGCCGCCTGCTCGAACGTCTTCTCGCCCAGGCGCGGCACCGCTTTCAGGTCCGCGCGCGAGGTGAAGGCGCCTTTCAGGTCGCGGTAAGTGACGATTGCCTGCGCCACGCTGGAGGACAGGCCCGACACGCGCGCCAGCAGCGGCGCCGAGGCGGTGTTGACGTCCACCCCGACCGCGTTCACGCAATCTTCGACGACGGCATCGAGCGAGCGCGCCAACTGGGTCTGGCTGACGTCGTGCTGGTACTGGCCCACACCGATCGATTTCGGATCGATCTTCACCAGTTCGGCCAGCGGGTCTTGCAGGCGGCGCGCGATCGACACCGCGCCGCGCAGCGACACGTCCATGTCGGGCAGCTCGCGCGAAGCGAATTCGGACGCCGAGTAGACCGAGGCGCCGGCTTCCGACACGACGATCTTGGTCAGCTTGAGTTCCGCGCGCTGCTTGATCAGGTCTTGCGCCAGCTTGTCGGTTTCGCGCGAGGCGGTGCCGTTGCCGATCGAGATCAAGGACACATTGTGTTTCGCGGCCAGCGCGCCGAGGACGTGCAGCGAGCCGTCCCAGTCGTTGCGCGGCTGGTGCGGGTAGATGACGGCGGTGTCGACCACCTTGCCGGTGGCGTCGACCACGGCCACCTTGACGCCGGTGCGCAGGCCCGGGTCCAGGCCCATGGTGGCGCGCGGGCCGGCCGGCGCGGCCAGCAGCAGCGCTTTCAGGTTCAGGGCGAAGACGTTGATGGCATCGAGTTCGGCGCGTTCGCGCAGGGCGCCCATCAACTCCGTTTCAAGGTGCATGAAGCTCTTCACGCGCCAGGTCCAGCGGGCCGTGTCGGCCAGCCATTTGTCGGCCGGGCGGCCCTGGTTCTTGATGCCGAAGCGCGCGGCGATGCGGCCTTCGCACGGGTTGTGCGGCGCGTCCCACTTCGGTTTTTCGGCTTCGGTGTCCAGGCGCAGAACCACGTCGAGGATGCCTTCGCGGCGGCCGCGCAAGAGTGCCAGCGCGCGGTGCGAGGGCACGGTGGAAATGGTCTCGGAGTAGTCGAAATAATCGGCGAATTTTTCGCCTTCATCCTGCTTGCCTTCGACGACCTTCGATTCGACGATGCCGTGTTCCTGCACGTATTCGCGCAGCGACTGCAGCAAGGTCGCGTCTTCGGCGAAGCGTTCCATCAGGATCTGGCGCGCGCCGTCCAGCGCGGCCTTGGTGTCGGCCACGCCGGGGTTGTTGCCGTCGTCGCTGGTGAAGGCTTCGCGCAGGTATTTGGCGGCTTCTTCTTCCGGCGCGATGGTCGGGTCGCCCAGCAGATTGTCGGCCAGGGGCGCCAGGCCCGCTTCGATCGCGATCTGCGCCTTGGTGCGGCGTTTTTGCTTGTAGGGCAGGTAGAGGTCTTCCAGCCGGGTCTTGTCTTCGGCGTGGGTGACGGCGTCGAGCAGGGCCGGCGTCATCTTGTTCTGTTCGGTGATGGACGAGATGATCGCGGCGCGCCGGTCTTCCAGCTCGCGCAGGTAGCGCAGGCGTTCTTCCAGCAGGCGCAACTGGATATCGTCCAGCCCGCCGGTCGCTTCCTTGCGGTAGCGCGCGATGAAGGGAACGGTGGCGCCCTCGTCCAGCAGGGCAATGGCGGCGGCAACCTGTACAGGCTTGGCGGCAAGTTCTATGGCGAGACGTTGTTCGATAGTTGGGAGCATGGGTGAACATCCTGGTGAGTCAAGCACGGAATGATACGCAATCGCGGCGAATGCGCCAGTCTTGACAGTGCTCGAACGGTGTGCAGGGCGGCCGCTGGTGTGGCCGCTGGTTTAGCTGATTGATAGTGCGCAGTGTACAGTGCCTTTCTTGCCCCGTTTAATAGCGTAAATAACGATGGAAAAATTGCGTCAGTATTTTCTCGAACTTCAATCGACATTACCTGCCGATGGGCCGGGTTTCAGTGCGGTCGTGCTGCAGGAAAATGCGGTGGTATGCGAGCTGCATCACGGCTTGGCTTCGCTGGAATTGGAGGTGCCGCTGTCGGGAAAGTCGGCCTATTATCTGGCGTCGGAATCGAAGCAATTTACGGCGGCCTGCGTGCTGGCGCTGGTGCGCGCCGGGCGGATTGGGCTCGATGACGATGTGTGCCTGCATCTGCCGGAACTGGCGCGGATGGAGCAGGCGTTTCCGCTGCGCTCGCTTCTCAATCACACCAGCGGCATTCCCGATTATTTTCAGTTTTTGGAGTGCCAGCTTGGCCGGCACGAGGCCGATTATTTTAACAATGCGCTGATTCTGAAAATGATTGCCTGTGTCGATACGGTCGCTTTTCCTGCCGGGACCGCGTACGGTTACAGCAACAGCAATTACATCCTGCTTGCGGCCTTGATCGAGCGCTTGAGTGGCTTGTCCGCGGCACGTTTTGCGCGAGAGACGCTGTTCGAGCCACTGGGTATCGAGCGCATGGTTTTTGACGACGACCGCAGCAATGTGATTGCGCAGCGCGTGTTCAGTTACGAGGCCGATGCGGCGCGGCCGCGCGGATACAAACAGCATCTCGGCAATGCCAATACGGTGGGCGATGGCGGCATGTATGCCAGCACCGATGAACTGGTGCTATGGGAGCGCGAATGGCATCGCCAGTGGGGCGATCGCGGGAGTATTTTGCATGCGATGCTGCAGCCATCGCCAATGGCGGATGGAACGGTGCTGCCCTACCGTTTCGGGCTGGAGGTGATTGAGAGCAACGGCATTGATGTGGTTTTCCACAGCGGCGCCTTGTGGGGCTTCAATACGCTGCTGATGCGGGTGCCGGCGCTGCGTTTGTCGGTAATCTGTCTGGCCAACTGCGACAGCGCGGAACCGGACATGGAGTGCTTGCTGGCGGCGCTGGCGTGAGGTTCCGAACTTGCCGACGGATCGATCTCCGACAGGGCCTATACTCTATTGGCTGCCTCATCAGGCTCGCTGGTATCGGTGCGCCGGGCCTCCCACCATGCAGGCAGATGTGGATTCAGATATTTCCATCCTGCTCCGTGGTAGGAAGGCTGCCTCATATGAATGCCAACAAGTACGATTGCGCAAATGATCGAGAGCGCCGATGCAGGATACCAACCTGGTCAGTGCCAGATAATGGTCGTACCTGCCACAATCAAGAGAAATGCGGCCCAGATCAGCTCAAGCTTGCGAGGAAGACGGAACACGTTGCAAAAAGCGAAAAAGTGTCCGACGACGAGTGCGATTGGCAAACCTAATCCAGTGTCAATTCGCATGCCCACAACCGAACCACAGACGCCAAGAATAATGACGATGACATCCGTGAATGAAATTCGGAAACCCGGCTTAAATAGATGGTTTTTCATTTTTTTAGCATAGGGATGCGAGTCTCCGAGCGCAAACGGCAGCGCCGCCCAATCGCGGATTTTCTGTCCACCGCTGTCAACGTATCGGCACCAGGTGCAAGGCAAATCAATGACGAGGAAGTACCGAGAAATCGAAGCCTCGGAATGTAATTTCCACCCACATTTCCCTGTCAAATTCAATGAAGTGGCGGAAAATTCCGGCTTCCAGCATGCAGAATTCATGAACCAGCAGGTCCGCCGGCTGAAGGGGCCTTTGGCTGGGCTGTAAAGACGAATTCATGCCCAGCACATCGGTGTACACCAGATTGATGACTGATTCATGGGATGAGTGCAGCAGCCTGAGGTTGACCGTCGATGATCCTTGCGCAGTGCCCGCATACTCTTTTTCCACGTTCAGCGATTCCAGCCACGCATCATGGAGGGTGACATCAGAGTTGAGCGCATAGCGGTCCGGCTCCATGGAAAACAAGGCAAGCGCGGGCGGCATGTCCTGCTGGATGGTGCCCAGATAGGCGAAATATCTATCGAAGCATGTCGCGCCGTCGTGGCGTTGATAAATATATTTGAACTGGTTCATAGATGTCACGCTTTGCAAAAATCGGGATGGGGCTCAAGGCCAAATGCTGTTGAAGCGCTCGCCTCTATGGATCGGTACTGACGCCATTTGGCACTGCCTGACGAGCCGTCGCCGTGTTCGGGCGATCGATTCTGAATTGCGTCTCATCCTTCAACATGAAAACCGTGGTTTTCAGAGCATTGCCGTTGCGGTCTTTTACGCTATACACGTAAGTGAAATATTGGTGAAGGCTGCCCTCGTAGTGCGCCGTGGGTGCGGATTCGTCGACGATGGCGTGAAGCACTTGCTTCAACTCGGGTTTCAAATACCAGATATTGTGTTTATCAGGATTTTTTAACATGGCATTGACTGCGTTAAGCGCGTCACGTTTGCCCTTGGACACCCGTTGTCGTCCTCCGCACAATAAACCAAGAGCGCCGTCGTGCACACGATGAACAGGCAAAGGGAGCCGAACTTGCGTTGATAGCACAGGGCAATTGCACGGATGAGAAGGGTGACCATGCTTCCCGCAGCCAGCAGCACCCCGATCTGGGGCACTGGAATAATTCCCAACAGTATGGAATAGCCGCCAGACCACGCGACATTCATGTCGATGATGAGGAAGCCGGCGATGAAGACAGCCGGGCTCATCGCCCCCGCTTGTTTCACTTGGCGTATGAATAGATCAACTATGCGCATCGGTCAAACCTGCCGGCCGGAGCAGAAAGCCTGTCCGATTAAACTGAGCAGCAAGAAATCAGATCAGCACTCGAAACCATGCTGCTCACGGTACTGCTTGACCACATTCGCAGGCATCGTGTTGAACAAGGCGCAGACGGTAAAGCTGCCCTTTTGCTTGCCGTTCTGAACGTAACCCCAATCCGAAATATCGGCGCGCTTGAAGGTGATTTCTTCGCCGTTTTCGACGCTTTCGACGATTTGGGGATCATTGGCAATCGTGCCGGTGAAGCCGGTTTTGGTCTGCTCGAACGGCATGACCCACATATGCTCGATGCCATTTTCGTCGGTGATTTTTACCTTGAGCCGGAACATGCCCGCGCCTGCGGGCGGCTTGGCGGACGTGGCGAGAAAGGTATCGAGCGACGCTTGTGCCTTGGTGATCGCAGCGGCCATTGCTGGATTTTCATCCCGGGCCATGACCATACGGTCGCCGACTTGAGCATTGGCAGTGGCGGTAAGAAGCAGCAGGGTGAGAACGGCGGTCAGTTTCATGATTTTTCGGGAAAGGGGGGCGAGCGTCGCAACGAAAGAAAGCAGCTCGAATGTTGCAATTTTATTCATGTAGTGAATAAGTTGCAACATCTATATTCTCAACATTTGGTATGGGACGCCAAAACTAAAGGCGTACCTGCAACCCGTCGGCTAAGCAGGCTTGCCGAGCTCAACACTTACTCTCCACGCGACTTCACCTTCCGTTAAATTGAAATATCGGATAAGAATGCTCTCAGCAAATGTCGCATCGATATCAGCGTCCACGTAAAGCGCAGTCAATCCAAGTGGGTTATTTCCGTGCTTGATGACCAAAACAGGCCCCAACTCATCAATATTCAGTCTCGCGCCTTCAAACCAGTCCAAGTCATCCCTGCCTCCCGAGACAGTAATGCCGAACTTGCTGACCAGGTTTTTTGGCGCTAATTCTGTCGCCATGACGGGTTTGCAGTCTCCGCTGGGCCAATATAAAGTCTCATTCACGCTTTAACGTCTAAAAGTAAGGAGTGGAGAAAAAGTGACGGGCATGAGGTCCAGCCAGGCAAAATAGGCTATGTCACTTACCTGATTGCTCCAGCCCCTTCCTGTAATTGAGGATCGGTTGTTTGTGAGTTGGTCGGTCCGCAATCGCTTCCTCCAAGCGCTCGCTTGAGCACCACTCCTTCTCCAAACCACCGAACATTTGCCGTTTTCCCGGCATGCCATGTGCGGGCGGTCGGCAGACACTTCTGCCTGATTTTTCAAAAATCCGTTGCATACGTTTTCCAACCGGCGCTTACCCTTGCAGCATGAACGCCATCCCTGGGGCCATGACCCGCACAAACAAGCTCCCCTGCGTGCGAAAGAGAACAGAACACAAGCGTCTTTATGTCGGATAATATCGGGTGTTATCGTCTTCGATATTGCCCTTAAGAACACATGCACACGATGGATTTAACGCGCGACGAACCCCGCGAAGGACGCCCTGCCACCGCTGCGCCGCACGCCACGGCGTCGGCCTTGCCGGCGCCGATCGCCAGCTGGCTGCAACGGGTCGAGGCTGCCGCCCACCCGCAGCCCAAGCTCGACCTGGAGGTCAAGGATCCCAAAGTCGCCCAATACAAGTTCGTCTATGTCCTGGCCCCGACCAGCGGCGGCCGCCACGTGGCCCTGTGCCTGTGCAAGGCGCGCCTGCGCCCGAACGGCGAAGTCGCTGCCGCCAGCCCGGTCAGCGAAGTGTTTTCCCTGCTCTCGGCCCCGCCCGCCTACCTCGAAGGCGACGACGAAGACCTGGTGCGCTTCTTCATCGCCATGCGCAGCGGCGCGGCGTCCCAGGGCGGCAGCGCGACCGAACCGAAAGGCAAGGTCGGCGCCATCCTCCTGCAAATGTTGCTGGAACAAGACAAGCTGCTGTGGGCGAATTCCTGGGCCGACATGGCCAACGGCCTGATCTACCCACTCCAGGCCGGCCCCGTGCGTGAAGCCAACCTGGTCTGGCGTGAGGAAGGCCGCACCGCGCGCCTCGGCTGGCAAGTCCAGCCCGCCAGCGGCGCGACCCACACCGCCGCCGACCAGATCGATTACATGCTGCCGACCGATCCGCCGTGGTACATCGACAATCTGTCCTGCGGCGCGCTCGCGCTCAACCGTGGCGGCGTCGATATTTCCCTGGCCGACTTGCAGGCGCTGGTGGCGCAAGCCCCGGCGCTGAGCGGCAACGATAAAAAACGCGTCTCGCAACTGTTGCTGGCCCATGGCCTGCAGCAACTGATGCCCCTGCCGCAGCCGCTGATCCAGCGCCTGCGCGACGACGTCAAGCCGCGTCCGCACCTGCTGCTCGACAGCGTGCCGCTGGCCGATGGCTCGCACCAGCGCTGGCACGATTATGCGGTGCTTTCCTTCGATTACGACGGTGAGCGGGTCGCGTTCGATCCGGCCCAGCGCGTTGTGCGCCAGGTGGGCGACGTGACCGAAGTCATCGCCCGCGATATCCCGGCCGAGGCCGCCTCTCTGGAAGAACTCACCGCCCTTGGTTTCCGCAAACCCGGCACGCCGCCGCTCAACGCCCTGGCCGGCGCCCAGCAGCTGGAAAGCCAGGCGCACTGGCTGCGCTTTGCCGAAGGCGACCTCGCCGGCCTGATCGAGGCCGGCTGGCATGTGCAGAAATCCAACAAATACCGCTACGACGTTGTCGCGGTGGAAGATTGGTACGCCGAGATCGACGAGCCGGCCGAAGCGGGCAACGCCTGGTTCGAGCTGGAGCTGGGGATCGTGGTCAACCAGAAACGCGTGCCGCTGCTGCCGGTGCTGGTCCAACTGATCCGCAGTGCCCCGAGCGACTTCGATCCCGAGGTACTGGCGGCGCACGCCGACGCCGACCAGATGCTGGCCACCCTGCCCGATGGTCTGCGCGTGGCGCTGCCCTGGGGCCGCCTCAAGCCGATTCTCAACACGCTGGGTGAACTTTATTTCAGCGACAAGATCAAAAACAAGGTCAGGCTCTCGACCCTGGATGCGGGCCGGCTCGAAGAACTGGCACGCGGAACCGCTTTGCGCTGGTTTGGCGGCGAGCAGTTGCGCGAAACCGGCCGTAAGCTGAGCTTGTTCGGTTCCGTGCAAAAAGTGGCGCCTCCGGTGGGGCTCCAGGCGACCCTGCGCGATTACCAGGCAGATGGCCTGGCCTGGATGCAGTTCTTGCGCGAGTACGACCTGGCCGGCATCCTGGCCGATGACATGGGCTTGGGCAAGACGGTGCAAACCCTGGCCCACATCCTGATCGAGAAGGAAGCCGGCCGCCTGACCCATCCGGCCCTGGTCATCGCGCCCACCAGCCTGATGACCAACTGGCAGGACGAAGCGGCCCGTTTCGCGCCCGACTTGCGCGTGCTGCTGCTGCAAGGAAAGGAGCGCCTGGAACAGTTCGACAAGATCGAGGAAGTCGATCTGGTCCTGACCACCTATGCCCTGTTGCCGCGCGATGAAGAAAAGCTGCGCGAGCACGAGTTCCACCTCGTCATCCTCGACGAATCGCATTACATCAAGAACACGCGCTCCAAGGCGGCCCAGAGCGCCGGCCTGCTCAAGTCGCGCCACCGCCTGTGCCTGACCGGCACCCCGCTGGAAAATCACCTGGGCGAGCTGTGGTCGCAATTCCATTTCCTGCTGCCGGGTTTGCTGGGCGATGAAAAAACCTTCAACAGCCAGTTCCGCCACCCGATCGAGCGCCAGGACGATCCGCTGCGGCGCGCGCTGCTGAACCGCCGCATCCGTCCCTTCCTGCTGCGCCGGACCAAGGACAATGTGGCCAAGGAATTGCCGCCGAAAACGGAAATGGTGCGCAAGGTCGAATTGTCGGGTGCCCAGCGCGACCTGTACGAAACCGTGCGCCTGGCGATGGACAAGAAAGTGCGCGACGAGATCGACAAGAAAGGCGTGGCGCGCAGCCAGATCGTCATTCTCGAAGCCTTGCTCAAGCTGCGCCAGGTGTGCTGCGATCCGCGCTTGGTGAAAGCCTTGCCCGCCAAGAAGAAAGACAGCGGCTCCGCCAAACTGATCGATCTGATGCAGATGGTCGACGATTTGCTCGAAGAAGGCCGCAAGATCCTGGTGTTCTCGCAATTTACCAGTATGCTGGCGCTGATCGAGGAAGAGCTCAACGCGCGCCGCATTCCGTATGCCTTGCTCACCGGCGATACCAAGGACCGCGCGGCCCAGGTCGCCGCCTTCCAGCAGGGCGCGGTGCCGATTTTCCTGATCAGCCTGAAAGCGGGCGGTGTCGGTCTCAACCTGACCGCCGCCGATACCGTGATCCATTACGATCCGTGGTGGAACCCGGCCGCCGAAAACCAGGCCACCGACCGTGCCTGGCGCATCGGACAGGACAAACCGGTGTTCGTGTACAAGCTGATCGCCAAGGGGACCCTGGAAGAAAAGATCCAGTTACTGCAGCAAAAGAAATCCGATCTGGCCCAGTCCATCCTGGCGGAAGGCGAGTCGCAAAAAATGAGTCTGACGCAGGAAGACCTGCAAGCCATTTTCGCGCCGCTGGAGGAGTAAGGTCCTCTGATTTTGGTTCATATACTTTCCTGCAACGTTGGCGATATACTAGCGGAGTATTGGTTTTGAACAGGTAAAGAAAGCGTTCCATGAATATCGGTGGCGGTGAGGGAAGCAAGGGAATCGTGACTTCCGGCGACATTGTGCTCATGGAACAGTTTCGTGCCATCGCCGAGTTGCGTGGCGACGTCGCCTGGATCGTGGACTGTGCATCGGGCACGCTGTCGTACATCAGCCCGTCCGTGCGTGACATGCTGGGATATGCGCCTAGAGATTTCATCAGGCAACTTTCCGGCCACGATGCGGCGTCGCCGCTGGCCGCCTTGTGCACGGGCTTGCCCGAGCGTCTGGCCCGTTTTGCGGCAGGCGATCAAAGCCGGCGCGCGCTGTTGCGCCACTTTGAGCAGGTGCGTCCGGATGGCAGCACGGTCCCGCTCGACGTGCGCTCCACTTTGTTGACGGATGCCGACGGCAAGCCCAGCGCCCTGGTCGGCGTGCTGATCGATACCAGTGCCGAGCGGGAACGTGCAGAACAGCAGCGCCGCTTCGCCAGCATGCTGAACCATGAATTCCGTACGCCCTTGTCGACCATCGACGGCGCCATCCAGCGCCTCGAAGCGACCGGAACCCAGGCTGACGAGCCGACCCGCCTGCGTTACCGCAAGATCCAGGCGGCCGTGGATCGACTGATCGGCATGCTCGACGAGTACCTGTCGCCAGAACGCATGGACGAGATCGGCGGTACGCGCCCGCCCGACACGGTTGTGCCGGAACTGCTGCTGCGCGAAGCGGCGGCCCGAATCGTCGCGGCGGGCGGCAGTGCGCAGGTCGAGTGCAGCGGCTTGCCGCCCTCGATCCGGGCTCAGCCAAACGGCTTGCGCCTGGCGTTGAAAGTGCTGGTGGATAACGCGTTGCAATATTCGCCGCCCGGGCAGCCGGTCATCCTGGCCGGTCACGGTACCGCGGACGGCATCGAACTATCGGTGCGCGATCACGGCGAGGGCGTGCCCGACTCGGAGACCGGCGCGATTTTCGGCAAGGCATTTCGTGGAAGTAACGCAGTGGGCCAAGGGTCCGGTTTGGGGCTGTATATGGCGCGGTCCGTGATCGAGGTACATGGGGGAACCATCGGCGTTCAAAATGTGGCACCATCAGGCGCCTTGTTCAAAATCTGGCTGCCCGTACAACGCGCTGCGGGGAAAAGAGTTGCGCCAGAAGGGTGCAGCAGTGATAATTCCGCTAATCAATAGACAAGGGAAGGCGCCGCGCGCAAATAAGGAAACGATGCACGGGGTAATGAAATGAATAAAATGGCCAACCCATGACGCAGATATTGATTGTTGAGGACAACGGCGACTATGCCGGCGATATGGCGGAGTTCCTGACGGAGCTCAACCATGAAGTGATGGTCGCGACCACCGCCGCCGAGATGTGGGCCGCCCTGACCAAGGTTCCGACCGCCGTGGTCGTGCTCGATCTCGGCCTGCCCGATGAAGATGGTTTCAATGTCATTCCACGCATGCGCCAGCTGTATCCGGAAATCGGCTTGCTGGTGCTGACCGGCCGCGTCGCCTTTGACAACCGCATTCTCGGCCTGCGCCTGGGCGCGGACCATTACCTGACCAAGCCGATCAAGTTTCCGGAACTGGCCGCCCATATCGAGGCGCTGGACCGGCGCGTGCGTCCGCCCGAGCCGGCGGCTCAGCTGCCGAGCAAGTGGACCTTGCGCGTCAGTGCGCGCCAGCTCGAACTGATGGGGGCGGTGATCGACCTGACCGAAAAAGAGTGCAATTTCCTGCACCTGCTCACGCTCAACACGCGTCCCGTGCCGCGCCAGGTGATCGTGGCCGGCATGGGCGGCGACGATCCCGACGCCAGCCGCCGGGTCGACATGCTGGTTTATCGCCTGCGCAAGAAAGCCCGTTCAGGCCTCGGGCAGGATTTGCCGCTGCGCAGCGCCTACGGCGAAGGCTACAGCCTGTCCGCCGGTTTCACGCTCGCGTAACCGGTTACATCGCTCACGGAACGGGCGAAAACAGGCTTCCCGTATTCTTGCTGGAAAAAAGCGTCAATGAAGATTCCTACCGAACTGCTGTTGGAGATGAGCGGGAACTCTGGAACTCAGCATGTCTCCTCATAAAATGGGGACATAGCCACCCCTGATAATCATGAGCCTGTTTTTAATCAGGGACAGAGTCATGATAATTCAGTAAAATGCCGCGGTCCGTCCCTTTATCATACCGCCATGGCCCGCCTTCCCCGTCTCGTTCTCCCCAACCAGCCGCACCACATCATCCAGCACGGCAACGACCGCCAGCTGATTTTTCGCGACAGCGAGGATTACCAGCGCTTCCTCGGCTGGCTGAAGGAAAGCGCCAGGGAATTCAAGGTCGCCATCCACGCCTACGTGCTGATGCCCAACCACCTGCACCTGCTGGCCTCCCCCTCGACGGTGGAAGGCCTGGCGCAAACCATGCAGCGGGTCGGCCGCTATTACGTTCCCTGGTTCAACGCCAAGTACGGCCGCAGCGGCAGCCTGTTCCAGGGGCGCTTCAAAACCTCGCTGATCGATGCCGCCGCCTATTTCCTGTTCTGCAGCCGCTATATAGAACACAACCCGGTGCGCAGCGAGCTGGTGTCCGATCCCGTGAATTACCCCTGGTCGAGCTACGCCCACCACGCCGGCGCCCAGCCCGACAGCGTCATTACCGACCACGCGCTCTACTGGGCACTGGGCAACACCCCCTTCCAGCGCGAAGCCGCGTACATCGAACTGAGCCGGCCGGCCCTCACGCGCGAGCAGCTGGACCAGATCAACGCCGCCGTGCTCAAGGGCTGGCCGCTCGGTTCCGATGCCTTTAAGACAGAATTGCAACACCGCGCCAAACGGCAGGTACTGCCTGCCAAGCGGGGACGACCGTTCAAGATCAAGGCTCCGGCCTCCTGAAACGCCCGATGGGCGTTTTTTTTCGCCTGCCAGAAACGGCGAAAACCGTTGTTCCAGCTAAGCGGAACGCATAAACCAGAAAAGCTCATCACTGTGTCCCTATTTAATTTTCGGAGCGACGCTGGCGCAAATAATTCGACTCTGACCCTAATTAATCCTATTGCCGATTCTGCTGCATTGCACTAATCTTGGTCTTCGACTTTCAAAAGCTGTGGAGAATGCGCATGATTGCCCAAGGTTTGTACGATCCGTCCAATGAACACGATGCCTGCGGCGTCGGTTTCATCGCCCACATCAAGGGCAACAAGAGCCACTCCATCATCGAGCAGGGCTTGTTGATCCTGAAGAACCTCGATCACCGGGGCGCCGTCGGCGCCGACAAGCTGATGGGCGACGGTGCCGGCATCCTGATCCAGATTCCGGACCAGTATTTCCGCGACGAGATGGCGAAACAGGGCGTGGAACTGCCTCCGCCGGGCGAATACGGGGTCGGCATGGTGTTCCTGCCGAAAGAAAATGCATCCCGCATCGCTTGCGAGCAAGAAATTGAACGCGCCGTGCGCATCGAAGGCCAGGTCGTGCTCGGCTGGCGCAATGTGCCGCTCGACGACACCATGCCGATGTCGCCTACCGTGCGCGGCAAGGAACCCGTGATCCGCCAGATCTTCATCGGCCGCGGCCCGGACATCATGGTCACCGACGCGCTCGAGCGCAAACTCTACGTGATCCGCAAGTCGTCCGGGCACGCGATCCAGGCGCTGAAACTGCTCCACGGCAAAGAATTCTTCGTCCCATCGATGTCGGCGCGCACCATCGTCTACAAGGGCTTGCTGCTGGCCGACCAGGTCGGTGTCTATTACAAGGACTTGCAAGACCCGCGCTGCATCTCGGCGCTGGCGCTGGTGCACCAGCGTTTCTCGACCAACACGTTCCCGGAATGGCCGCTGGCCCACCCGTACCGCCTGATCGCCCACAATGGCGAGATCAACACCGTCAAAGGCAACTTCAACTGGATGCGCGCGCGCGAAGGCGTGATGAAGTCGGCCGTGCTGGGCGAAGACCTGCAAAAGCTGTTCCCGCTGATTTATGAAGGCCAGTCCGACACCGCCTGCTTCGACAACGCCCTCGAACTGCTGATCATGGCCGGCTACCCGATCGCCCAGGCCATGATGATGATGATCCCGGAAGCCTGGGAAAATCATACGATGATGGACGACAACCGCCGCGCCTTCTACGAATACCACGCCGCGATGATGGAACCGTGGGACGGCCCGGCCGCCATGGCCTTCACCGACGGGCGCCACATCGGCGGCACCCTGGACAGGAACGGATTGCGGCCTGCCCGGTATATCGTCACCGACGACGACCTGGTCGTGATGGCGTCCGAATCGGGCGTGCTGCCGATTCCGGAATCGAAAATCATCCAGAAATGGCGCCTGCAGCCGGGCAAGATGTTCCTGATCGACCTGGAAGCGGGCCGCATCATCGATGACAAGGAACTGAAAGACACCTACGCCAACGCCAAGCCCTACAAGGCGTGGATCAACTCGGTGCGCATCAAGCTCAACGAGATCAAGCTCAAGGAAAGCCAGCTCGGCCAGAACCGCGCCAAGGATGGCGCCCATCCTGGCGCAGCGGCCCAGGGCGAAAAAGCCCCGGCCTCCGTGCTCGACCGTCAGCAAGCCTTCGGCTACACCCAGGAAGACTTGAAATTCCTGATGGCGCCAATGGCCGTGCTGGGCGAAGAAGCCACCGGTTCGATGGGCAACGATTCGCCGCTGGCGGTCATGTCCAACAAGCTCAAACCCCTGTACAACTATTTCAAGCAACTGTTCGCGCAAGTAACCAACCCGCCGATCGACCCGATCCGCGAAGCCATGGTCATGTCGCTGGTGTCGTTTATCGGACCCAAGCCGAACTTGCTCGATACCAACAACGTCAACCCGCCGATGCGCCTCGAAGTGTCGCAGCCGGTGCTCGGTTTCGACGACATGGCGCGCCTGCGCAACATCAGCGCCCACACCGGCGGCAAGTTCAAGTCGTATGAGCTGAACATTTGCTACCCGGTCGCCTGGGGCAAGGAAGGCATCGAAGCCTCGCTCGCCTCGCTGTGCGCGGAAGCCGTGGACGCGGTCAAGTCCGGCCACAACATCCTGATCGTGTCCGACCGCGCCGTCTCGGCCGAACAGGTCGCCATTCCGGCCCTGCTGGCTACCTCCACCGTGCACCAGCACCTGGTCGGACGCGGCCTGCGCGCCTCCACCGGCCTGGTCGTGGAAACCGGCTCGGCCCGCGAAACCCACCACTTCGCCCTGCTGGCCGGCTACGGCGCCGAAGCCGTGCACCCGTACCTGGCCATGGAAACCCTGGTCGAAATGGCCCAGGGCATGACCGGCGAGATGTCCGGCGACACCGCCATCTATAACTACACCAAGGCCGTCGGCAAGGGCTTGATGAAGGTGATGTCCAAGATGGGCATCTCGACCTACATGTCCTACTGCGGCGCGCAAATCTTCGAAGTCATCGGCCTGAACAAGTCGCTGGTCGACAAGTACTTCAAGGGCACGTCGTCGAACGTCGAAGGCATCGGCGTGTTCGAGGTGGCCGAGGAAGCCCTGCGCCTGCACACCCTGGCCTTTGGCAACGACCCGCTGTTGCTCGACGCCCTCGACGCCGGCGGCGAATACGCCTTCCGCGTGCGCGGTGAAGAGCACATGTGGACGCCGGATGCGATCGCCAAGCTGCAGCACTCCACCCGTAGCAACAATTTCTCGAGCTACAAGGAGTACGCACAAATCATCAATGACCAGAGCCGCCGTCATTTGACACTGCGCGGCCTGTTCGAGTTCAAACTCGATCCGACCAAGGCCATTCCGCTCGATGAAGTCGAACCGGCCAAGGAAATCGTCAAGCGCTTCGCCACCGGCGCCATGTCGATGGGCTCGATCAGCACGGAAGCCCACGCCACCCTGGCCATTGCCCTGAACCGCATCGGCGGCAAGTCGAACACGGGCGAAGGCGGCGAAGATCCGTTCCGCTACACCAAGGAATTGAAAGGCATCAAGATCAAGCAGGGCGAAACGATGGCCTCCGTCATCGGCGAACAGAACGTGGTGGTCGATATTCCTTTGCAAGAAGGCGATTCCCTGCGTTCGCGCATCAAGCAAGTCGCTTCGGGCCGCTTCGGCGTCACCGCCGAGTACCTGAACTCGGCCGACCAGATCCAGATCAAGATGGCGCAGGGTGCAAAACCTGGCGAAGGCGGCCAGCTGCCGGGCCACAAGGTGACCGAATACATCGCCAGCCTGCGCTTCTCGGTGCCGGGCGTGGGCCTCATTTCGCCACCGCCGCACCACGATATTTACTCGATCGAAGATCTGGCGCAATTGATTCACGACCTCAAGAATGCCAATCCGCGCGCTTCGATCTCGGTCAAGCTGGTCTCGGAAGTGGGCATCGGCACGGTGGCCGCGGGCGTGACCAAGGCCAAGGCCGATCACGTAGTGGTCGCTGGCCATGACGGCGGCACGGGCGCATCGCCATTGTCGTCGGTCAAGCACGCCGGCACGCCGTGGGAACTGGGCCTGGCCGAAACCCAGCAAACGCTGGTGCTCAATGGCTTGCGCAGCCGTATCCGCGTGCAGGCCGACGGCCAGATGAAAACCGGACGCGATGTGGTCATCGCCGCCATGCTGGGCGCCGACGAGATCGGCTTCGCCACGGCGCCGCTGGTGGTCGAAGGTTGCATCATGATGCGCAAATGCCACCTGAACACCTGCCCGGTCGGTGTTGCGACGCAAGATCCTATTCTGCGCGCCAAGTTCTCGGGCAAACCTGAGTACGTGGTCAACTATTTCTTCTTCGTCGCCGAAGAAGCGCGCCAGCTGATGGCCCAGCTCGGCATCCGCAGCTACGACGAACTGATCGGCCGGGTCGACCTGCTCGACAAATCGAAAGCCATCAGCCACTGGAAAGCCCGTGGCCTGGATTTCTCCAACATTTTCTATCAGCCGGTGGTGCCGGTGGGCGGCGCAGTGCGCCAGGTCGAAGAGCAGGATCACGGCCTGGAAAAAGCGCTTGATCACAAGCTCATCGCCCAGGCCAAGGCGGCGCTGGAAAAAGGCGAGCGCGTTTCCTTTATCTCGCCGGTGCGCAACGTCAACCGTACCGTCGGCACCATGCTGTCGGGCGAAGTGGCCAAGCGCTACGGCCACGCCGGTTTGCCGGACGACACCATCCACATCCAGCTGCAAGGCACGGCCGGCCAGTCCGCCGCCGCCTTCCTGGCGGCCGGCATCACCCTGGATCTGGTGGGTGAGGGCAACGATTACGTCGGCAAGGGCTTGTCGGGCGGACGCATCATCGTGCGTCCCAATACCGAGTTCCGCGGCTGGGCGGTCGACAACATCATCGTCGGCAACACAGTGCTGTACGGCGCGATTGCCGGCGAAGCCTTCTTTAATGGCGTGGCGGGCGAACGCTTTGCCGTGCGCAACTCCGGCGCCACCGCGATTGTCGAAGGCTGCGGCGACCACGGCTGCGAATACATGACCGGTGGCACGGTCGTGGTGCTGGGTGCGACGGGCCGCAACTTTGCGGCGGGCATGTCGGGCGGCGTGGCCTATGTCTACGATCCGCTGGGCGACTTCGAGAAGAAATGCAACACCGCCATGGTCAACCTGGAGCGCGTGCTCAGCACCAAGGAACAGACCGACCGCGCCGGCTGGCACAGCCAGAGCCGCGGCAGCGACCGCGAGTCGGATGAAGCCATCCTCAAGCGCCTGATCGAACGCCACTTCAAGCACACGGGTTCGACCCGTGCGCGCAACCTGCTGGACGACTGGGCGACCGGACGCGCCAAGTTCGTCAAAGTGTTTCCGACCGAGTACAAACGGGCGCTGGAAGAACTGCACAACAGCAGCATGGAAGAAGCGAACGACAAGATCGATGCGGTCGCCAAGATTGCGGCATAAGAGCGTCGCTTAAGACGGCCCGCGCGGGCACCCGCTGCCCGCGCCCTACTGAATACAAGGAAAAACATCGTGGGTAAAATTACCGGCTTCATGGAATTCAAGCGTCAGGACGAGGGGTATCTCGAGCCCGGCGCGCGCGTCAAGAACTACAAGGAATTCGTGCTGCACCTGAGCGATCCGCAAGCGAAAGTGCAGGCGGCGCGCTGCATGGATTGCGGCATCCCGTTCTGCAACAGTGGCTGTCCCGTGAATAACATCATCCCCGACTGGAACGATCTGGTTTTTCACGGCAACTACCGCGCCGCGCTGGAAAACCTGCATTCGACCAATAACTTCCCCGAGTTCACCGGCCGCGTCTGTCCTGCGCCGTGCGAGTCGGCCTGTACCCTGGGCATCATCAGCGATCCGGTCGGCATCAAGTCGATCGAACACAAGATCATCGACACCGGCTGGGAGCACGGCTGGGTGGTGCCGCAGCCGCCGGAAAAGCTGACCGGCAAGAAAGTGGCCATCATCGGTTCCGGTCCGGCCGGCCTGGCGGCGGCGCAGCAACTGGCGCGCGTCGGCCACGCCGTCACCGTGTTCGAGAAGAGCGACCGCATCGGCGGCCTGCTGCGCTACGGCATTCCCGATTTCAAAATGGAAAAGACCCACATCGACCTGCGCGTCAAGCAGATGGAAGCCGAAGGCGTGACTTTCCGCACCAGTGTGCTGGTCGGCAAGGACTTCCCGGCCACGGTGAATAACTGGGCCAAGGAAACGATTTTCCCGGAAGACCTGGAAAAAGACTTCGACGCCATCATCATGGCCGGCGGCGCCGAACAGCCGCGCGACTTGCCGGTACCAGGGCGCGAGCTCAAGGGCGTGCATTTCGCAATGGACTTCCTGCCGCTGCAAAACAAGGTCAACGCCGGCGACAAGCTCAAGGACCAGATCAAGGCGAGCGGCAAGAATGTGGTCGTGATCGGCGGGGGCGACACGGGTTCCGACTGTGTCGGCACCTCGAACCGTCACGGAGCGCTGTCGGTGGCCCAGTTCGAACTGATGCCCCAGCCGCCCGAGCAGGAAAACAAGCCGCTGGTCTGGCCTTACTGGCCGACCAAGCTGCGCACCTCGTCCTCGCACGAAGAAGGGTGCGAGCGCGACTGGGCGGTGGCCACCAAGCGCTTCGAAGGCAAGGGCGGCAAGGTCGACAAGCTGATCGCCTGCCGCGTGGAGTGGAAAGACGGCAAGATGATCGAAGTGCCGAATTCCGAATTCGAGATGAAAGCCGACCTGGTGTTGCTGGCCATGGGCTTTGTCTCGCCGGTGCAACAGGTGCTCGATGCCTTCGGCGTTGAAAAAGATGCGCGTGGCAACGCCAAGGCCACCACCGATGGCGACGGCTGCTATGCCACGTCGGTGCCGAAGGTGTTCGTGGCCGGCGACATGCGGCGCGGCCAGTCCCTGGTGGTGTGGGCAATCCGCGAAGGCCGCCAGTGCGCGCGCGCCGTCGATGAATTCCTGATGGGCGAATCGGTCCTGCCGCGCTAGCCGCTTGCCACTACCCCGTCGTTCCTGCCACTGGCAGGAACGACGGCTCGTAAGCAAGCGGTAAATGTGTCTCTTTTTTGACCGATTTCGCTGCCCTTATATGCATGAAGTAATGTAAAGTTACATAAACGCATTGTTGAATAATGGAAAGAAGTTCGCCTTCGTACCAATCCCCTCTGCACTGCAATCCCAACAAAAACAAGCACTTACGCACGGAAATATCTGACCCGCCGTTCAGTAGTGTTGTATTCTCACCTCGCGCACCCATGATCGATCGGGGGGGCGTCAGCAGAGATTGCCCTTTCTGCACTACAATACGGCATTCCCAAATATGAACAGCGCCGTGCCTAATCTTGTCGAAATCCGCGATCTACATTTTTCTTACGGTGACCGTTCGATCTTGTCGAACCTCCGGATGGACTTCCCACGCGGAAAGGTCGTGGCCGTCATGGGCGGCTCCGGCTGCGGCAAGACCACGGTGCTGCGCCTGATCGGCGGGCAGATCCGCCCGCAAAAGGGCACGGTCACTGTCGCCGGCGAAACCGTCCACCAGCTCGATACCGACGGCCTGTACCGCCTGCGCCGCAAGATGGGCATGCTGTTCCAGTTCGGCGCGCTGTTTACCGACCTGAGCGTGTTCGAAAACGTCGCCTTCCCGCTGCGCGAACACACCGACCTGCCCGAGGAACTGATCCGCGACCTGGTGCTCATGAAGCTCAACGCGGTCGGCCTGCGCAATGCCGCCAAGCTCAAACCGGCCGAGATTTCCGGCGGTATGGCGCGCCGCGTGGCGGTTGCCCGCGCCGTCGCGCTCGACCCGGAACTGATCATGTACGACGAACCCTTCGCCGGCCTCGACCCGATCTCGATGGGCGTCACCGCCAACCTGATCCGCAGGCTCAACGATGCGCTCGGCTCCACCTCGATCCTGGTGTCGCACGATGTGCACGAATGCTTTGCGATCGCCGATTATGTGTACTTCATGTCCGCCGGGAAGATTGTTGCCCAGGGTACGCCGGCCGACATGCGCGTCTCGGAAGACCCTTACGTCAAGCAATTCGTCAACGCCGCGCCGGATGGCCCGGTACCCTTCCATTACCCGGGCAAGTCGCTGGCCGAGGACCTCGGCCTGGGGGAACGCACGTGATCGTTAATATGCTCGCTTCCGTCGGCCGTGCCGTGCGCGAAAATATCGCCAGCGTCGGTTTTGCGACGCGCTCGTTTTTCACCCTGCTCGGCGTGACTCCGGGCGCACTGCGCCGTCCTGGCCTGATTTCCGAACAGATCCATTTCATCGGCAACTATTCGCTGGTGATCATCATCGTCTCCGGCTTGTTCGTCGGCATGGTGCTCGGCTTGCAGGGTTACATCACCCTCACGCCTTACGGCGCCGAACAGAAGCTCGGCCAGGTGGTCGCGCTGGCGCTGGTGCGCGAACTGGGGCCGGTCGTCACCGCCCTGCTGTTCGCCGGCCGCGCCGGTACCTCGCTGACCGCGCAAATCGGCCTGATGAAAGCCGGCGAGCAGCTCTCGGCCATGGAAATGATGGCGATTAACCCGATCCAGCGCGTGCTGGCACCGCGTTTCTGGGCTGGCGTCATTGCGATGCCGATCCTCGGCACCATCTTCAGCGCCGTCGGCGTGGTGGGCGGCTATCTGGTCGGCGTGCAGCTGATCGGCGTCGATGAAGGCGCCTTCTGGTCGCAGATGCAAGCGAACGTGGATGTGCAGCACGACGTCGTCAACGGCATCATCAAGAGCTTCGTGTTCGGCATCGCCGTCACCTTCACCGCGCTGTTCCAGGGCTACCATGCCCAGCCGACGCCGGAAGACGTGTCGCGCGCCACCACCCGTACCGTCGTGATCGCGTCGCTGACCGTCTGGGGTCTGGACTTCGTGATGACCGCGATGATGTTTAACTAAATACATGAAACTGGCGCAACGCAGCCGCATAACAAGAGTTAGGAAATCACATGCAACGTAAATCCATCGACGTCTGGGTCGGCCTGTTTGTTCTGCTGGGTCTGGCAGCGCTGCTGTTTCTGGCCCTCAAGGCCGGGAATATGAGCACATTGTCCTTCGGCAAGACTTACCTGGTCACGGGCAAGTTCGACAATATCGGCGGCCTCAAGCCGCAGGCGCCGGTGAAGAGCGCCGGCGTGGTGGTGGGGCGCGTGGGCGATATCAAGTTTGATGACAAAACTTATCAGGCGCTGGTAACCTTGGAACTTGAGACGGGCTATAACTTTCCCAAAGATAGCTCTTTGAAAATCCTGACGGCGGGCCTGCTCGGTGAACAGTACATCGGTATTCAAGCAGGCAGCGACGATGCCAACAAGCTGGTCAATGGTGACCGGATTAACAGTACCCAATCTGCCACCGTGCTGGAAGACCTGATCAATCAGTTCATCTACAGCAAGGCGGCTGACGGAAAGGAATAGAGCAATGACATTACCGAAGCCGAACCGCGCCCTGAACTGGCGCGTCAGCGCTGCCGCCCTGGTGGCCATTGCCACCCTGAGCGGTTGCGCCACCAACAATCCGCGCGACCCGCTCGAGCCATTCAATCGCACGGTGTTCAAGTTCAACGACGCGATCGACCAGGCTGCGCTGAAACCGGCCGCCACCGCCTACAAGAAAGTCGTGCCGAGCTTCATGCAGACCGGCGTGAACAATTTCTTCGGCAACCTGTCCGATGTCTGGACCGGCGCGAATAACTTGATGCAAGGCAAGGGCGAACAAGGCATGTCCGACTGGACCCGCGTTGCCCTCAACTCGACCTTCGGCATCGGCGGCCTGTTCGACATCGCTTCCGAAGCGGGCTTGAAAAAGCACAATGAAGATTTCGGCCAGACCCTCGGCTACTGGGGCGTGCCAAGCGGCCCGTACCTGATGCTGCCGCTGCTGGGCCCGTCCACCGTGCGCGACACCAGCGGTTTGCCGGTCGACATGGCCGCCAACGGCTGGTCTTACGTCGATCCATCCTCGACCCGCAACATCGGCACCGCGCTGCGTGTGATCGATGGGCGCGCCAACATCCTGGACGCCTCGAACCTGATGGAAGAAGCCGCACTCGACCGTTACGAATTCATCCGCGACGGTTTCCTGCAGCGCCGCCAGGGCCAGGTGTTCGATGGCGAATCCTCGCGCAAGGCCCTGAAAGCGTCCAAGGACGAGCCGGCCGACGCGAAAAGCATCCGCGCCGCCTATGCCGATGATGATGCCGCGCCGGCCGCCACGGCGACCGCGCCGGCGCCGACGCCGGCTGTCGCACCGGCGCCGACGCCGGCTGTCGCACCGGCTGTGTCATCCGAAACGCCCTCGAAGTAGTTAACCGCTAAACTGGACCGTCATCGGACGGTTCAGCCGGTTTGAACACAACCTTATCGAAAAGAGCTTATGAAACTGATTAAACAACTTATCGCCCTCGCGACCGTGGCCATCGCCACCAGCGCCACCGCTGCCGCTCCTGCCGAAGCGCCGGATGCGCTCGTCAAACGCATCAGCGCCGACGTGATCGATACCGCCAAAGCCGACAAGGATATCCAGGCCGGCAACCAGAAAAAGGTCATGGACCTGGTCGAAAGCAAGATCTTGCCGCACGTCGACTTCCAGCGCATGACCCAGCTGGCCGCCGGCCGTGCCTGGCGCGATGCCACCCCGGAACAGCAAAAGCAACTCTCGAACGAGTTCCGCACCCTGCTGATCTTCACGTACTCGGGCGCGCTGTCGCAGATCAAGAATGAAACCGTCGAGTTCAAGCCGCTGCGCGCCGCGCCGGAAGACAAGGAAGTCGAAGTGCGTTCGCAAGTGAACGTCGCGCGCGGCGAGCCTGTCACCCTGAACTATCGCCTGGCCCAGAGCCCGACCGGCTGGAAGATTTTCGACATCAACGTGCTGGGCGCGTGGTTGGTGGAAACCTACAAGGGCACCTTCGCATCGGAAATCAACAAGTCCGGCATCGATGGCCTGATCAAGACCCTGGCCGAGCGCAACAAGAAGCTGGCCGCCAAGCCGCTGGCCAAGCCAATCAAATAAGATGGTTCAAACCAACAAGCTCGAGAACATCGATACCCTGACCGTGCACAACGCCAAGGCGGCACTGGTGCAGGGTTTCGATGCGATCAATGCGGGCCAGACCGTGTTCGATTTCGGCTCCGTCAAGGTCGCCGATTCGTCCGCGGTCGCGGTCCTGCTCGCATGGCAGCGCGCCGCGCGCACCGCCGGCGTGGTCCTGTCCTATGTCAATCTTCCGGTCAGCCTGAAAAGCCTGGCCGCGCTGTACGGCGTCGATGCCTTCCTGGTGGACACTCCCGCCAACCTGCACCACCATTGATCCTGCCTTCGGGGAGGCGCATCCGCCTCCCCACTCCCCCTGCCTGTAACTCCGGGCAACTCTGTTTCCTCCGATTTCCCCTATAATTGACGGCTCACCCCGCAATGTCCGTGCATGCTGTATAGACATTTGCTCACTCAAAAAGACGCATGACAGCGATTCAAATTACCAACGTCGAGAAAAGCTACAAGGCCCTCAAAGCCTTGGGTGGCGTCTCCCTGACGATTGACGAAGGCGAGTTCTTCGGCCTGCTCGGACCGAACGGGGCCGGCAAGACCACCCTGATCTCCACCATCGCCGGCCTGATCCGCCCCGATGCGGGCACGGTCGCCATTCACGGCCACGATGTCGTCACCGACTTTCGCGAAGCGCGCAAGAAGCTCGGCGTGGTGCCGCAGGAACTGGTGTTCGATCCCTTCTTCACGGTACGCGAAACCTTGCGTCTGCAGTCGGGCTACTTCGGCCTGAAAAACAACGACAAGTGGATCGATGAGGTCATGGGCAATCTGGACCTGACCAACAAGGCCGATGTGAACATGCGCGCGCTCTCGGGCGGCATGAAGCGGCGTGTGCTGGTGGCCCAGGCCCTGGTCCACAAGCCGCCCGTGATCGTGCTCGACGAGCCGACCGCCGGTGTCGACGTCGAACTGCGCCAGACGCTGTGGAAGTTCATTTCGCGCCTGAACAAGGAAGGCCACACCGTGGTCCTGACCACCCACTACCTGGAAGAAGCGCAAGCCATGTGCCAGCGCGTGGCCATGCTCAAGGGCGGCAAGGTGGTCGCGCTCGACACCATGTCGGCCCTGATCCGCCGCATCTCCGGCTCGCAGCTGATCGTGCACCTGGCCAGCGGCAGCCTGCCGGACGACCTGCGCCACCTGGTGTCGCACGATGAACATGATGATGGAAACGGCAGCGGCAGCGGCAGCGGCAGCGGCATGAAGTACAGCCTGCGCGTGAACGAATACGGCGAAGTCGAACAGATTCTGGCACGCCTGCGCGAAGCGGGCGCCGTCATCGACGAAATGCAGCTGCAGCAGGCCGACCTGGAAGATATCTTCCTGCAGATTATGGACAAGGGCGCGCTATGAACATGTTCTCGGTGGGCTTCCAGACCCTGCTCTACAAGGAAATGCTGCGCTTCTGGAAGGTGGCCACGCAAACCGTGGCCGCGCCGGTGCTGACGGCCATGCTGTACCTGCTGATCTTCGGCCACGTGCTCGAAGGGCACGTCAACGTGCGCGGCGTGAACTACACCGCCTTCCTCATTCCCGGCCTGGTGATGATGAGCGTGCTGCAGAATGCCTTCGCCAATTCCTCGTCCTCGCTGATCCAGTCCAAGATCACCGGCAACCTGGTGTTCATCTTGCTGCCGCCGCTGTCGCACTGGGAGATTTTGTCGGCCTACGTGCTGGCCTCCGTGGCGCGCGGCCTGACCGTCGGCGCCGGCGTGTTCATCGCCACCGTGTGGTTCGCCAAGCTCTCGTTCGCCGCGCCCCTGTGGATCCTGGCGTTCGCGCTGCTCGGCGCCGCCATTCTCGGCACCATGGGCGTCATCGCCGGCATCTGGGCCGAAAAATTCGACCAGCTGGCCGCCTTCCAGAACTTTTTGATCATGCCCGCCACGTTCCTCTCCGGCGTGTTCTACTCGATCCACTCGCTGCCGCCATTCTGGCTCACCGTGTCGCACTTCAATCCGTTTTTCTACATGATCGACGGCTTTCGTCACGGCTTCTTCGGCCAGTCCGACGTCTCGCCGTGGACCAGTCTTGCGATCGTGTCGGCCTTCTTCGCGGTACTCGCGGGTATCGCCATCAACCTGCTCAAGCGCGGCTACAACCTGCGCCACTAATCAGAGGAATTTATCGTGGCTACCACACCAGAACTCATCCACGGCTACATCAGCGCCGGTCTCGAATGCACCCACCTCGAAGTGGAGGGCGACGGCCAGCACTTCACCGCCGTCATCGTCTCGCCGGCGTTTGCCGGCAAGCGCCCGATCCAGCGCCACCAGATCGTCTACGCGGCGCTGGGCGACCGCATGCGCGAAGAAATCCACGCGCTGTCGATGAAAACGCTCACCCCCGAAGAATACCAAGGATAAAAGGATAAATAAGCATGGACAAGCTCCAAGTGGTCGGAGGCAAGCGCCTCGAAGGGGAAATCGTCATTTCGGGCGCCAAGAACGCGGCCCTGCCGATCCTGTGCGCCGGTTTGCTCACCTCGGGAAACCTTGAACTGTCGAACGTGCCGCGCCTGCACGACGTCAAGACCATCCTCAAGCTGCTGGCCCAGACCGGCCTGGCGGTGTCGCAGGACGACGAGCGCGTCACCCTCAACGGCAGCGCCATCACCACGCTGGAAGCGCCCTATGAGCTGGTCAAGACCATGCGCGCCTCGATCCTGGTGCTCGGCCCCCTGCTGGCGCGCTTCGGCGAAGCCAAGGTCTCGCTGCCGGGCGGCTGCGCCATCGGTTCGCGTCCGGTCGACCAGCACATCAAGGGCTTGCGCGCGCTCGGAGCCGAGATCACTATCGAAGGCGGCTACATCTACGCCAAGTGCAAAAAGCTCAAGGGCGCGCGCATCCGCACCGACATGATCACCGTCACCGGCACCGAAAACCTGCTGATGGCGGCGACCCTGGCCGAAGGCGAAACGGTCCTGGAAAACGCCGCGCGCGAGCCGGAAGTGACCGACCTGGCCAACCTGCTGGTCGCCATGGGCGCGAAGATCGAGGGCATCGGCACCGACCGCCTGGTGATCCAGGGCGTGGCCGAACTGCACGGCGCCAAGCACGCGGTCATTTCCGACCGCATCGAAGCGGCCACGTTCCTGTGCGCGGTGGCGGCCACCGGGGGCGACATCCTGCTCAAGAATACCCGCACCGACTACTTCGACGTGGCGCTCGACAAGCTGCGCGACATCGGCCTGGTGATGACCATGGGTCCCGCTTCGATCCGCGCGCAGATGGGCGGCCGTCCCAAGCCGGTGTCGTTCCGCACCACCGAATACCCGGGCTTCCCGACCGACATGCAGGCCCAGTTCATGGCGGTGAACACCATCGCCTCGGGCGCGAGCCGCATCACCGAGACGATCTTCGAGAACCGCTTCATGCACGTGCAGGAAATGAACCGCCTCGGCGCCTCGATCCAGACCGAGGGCAACACCGCCCACGTCAAGGGCGTGGACCGGCTGGTGGGCGCGCCCGTGATGGCGACCGACCTGCGCGCGTCGGCCTCGCTGGTGATCGCCGCCATGGCCGCGCAAGGCACCACCATCATCGACCGCATCTATCACCTCGACCGCGGCTACGACCGCATGGAAGTGAAGCTGTCGGCGGTGGGCGCCAACATCGTCCGCATCAAGTAAAGAAGCCAGAGAAAATATCGATGAGTACATTCAGTAACCCGGCCAATTCCCTGATCCTGGCGTTGTCGAAAGGCCGCATCTTCGACGACACCATGCCGCTCCTGGCGGCGGCCGGCATCACCGTCACCGAAAATCCGGAGACCTCGCGCAAGCTGATTTTGGCGACCAACGATCCGCACGTGCGCGTCATCATCGTGCGCGCGTCGGATGTGCCGACCTACGTGCAGTACGGCGCTGCCGATTTCGGCGTGGCTGGCAAGGATGTCCTGCTCGAGCATGGCGGTGAAGGCTTGTACCAGCCGATCGACCTGAACATCGCCAAATGCCGCATGTCGGTGGCTGTGAACGCCGGCTTCGACTACGACAAGGCAGTGCGCCAGGGCGCGCGCCTGCGCGTGGCCACCAAGTTCGTCCAGACCGCGCGCGAGCACTTCGCCGCCAAGGGCGTGCACGTCGACCTGATCAAGCTGTATGGCTCGATGGAGCTCGCTCCCCTGGTCGGCCTGTCGGACGCGATTGTCGACGTGGTTTCCACCGGCAGCACCCTGCGCGCCAACAACCTGGTCGAAGTCGAAGAGATCATGGACATTTCCTCGCGCCTGGTCGTCAACCAGGCCGCGCTCAAGCTCAAGCGAGAGCGTTTGCAACCGATTCTCGAGGCGTTCGAACGAGCGTCGCGATTGAACAACCAAGCTTAAACATCACACTATCATGACCATTCAGATCCGCCACCTCGACTCCGCCCAGCCGGACTTCAAACAACGCCTCGAAACCCTGCTGGCCTTCGAAGCGTCCACCGATGAAGCGATTGAAAAATCGGTGGCGGCGATCCTGCATGATGTCAAACACCGGGGCGACGCCGCCGTCCTCGAATACACCAACAAATTCGACCGCATTCCCGGCGGCGCCGCCAGCATGGCCGCCTTCGACGTGCCGCAAGCCGAACTGCAGGCCGCGTTGCGCGCCCTGCCGGCGGCCCAGCGCGTGGCGCTCGAAACGGCGGCCGAACGGATTCGCATATTCCACGAGCGCCAGAAGGAAGAACTGCGCGGCTTTACCTACACCGAGCCGGACGGCACGGTGCTGGGCCAGAAAATCACGCCGCTCGACCGGGTCGGCATCTACGTCCCGGGCGGCAAGGCGGCGTATCCGTCGTCGGTGCTGATGAATGCCGTGCCGGCCAAGGTGGCCGGGGTGGCTGAAATCATCATGGTGGTGCCCACGCCCGACGGCGTGAAGAACCAGATGGTGCTGGCCGCCGCCGCGATCGCGGGCGTCACGCGCGTGATCACCATCGGCGGCGCCCAGGCAGTGGGCGCGCTGGCCTACGGCACCGCCACCATCGCCCCGGTCGACAAGATCGTCGGTCCCGGCAACGCCTACGTGGCCGCGGCCAAGCGGCGCGTGTTCGGTACCGTCGGCATCGACATGATCGCCGGGCCGTCCGAAATCCTGGTGCTGTGCGACGGCACCACCGACCCGGACTGGGTCGCGATGGACCTGTTTTCGCAGGCCGAACACGACGAACTGGCGCAGGCGATCATGCTGTGCCCTGATGCCGACTACATCGCCAAGGTCGAAGCGAGCATCCACAAGCTGCTGCCGACCATGCCGCGCGCGGGCACCATCCGCACCTCGATGACCGACCGCGGCGCGCTGGTCAAGGTGCGCGACATGCAGGAAGCGTGCGATATCGCCAACGCCATCGCCGCCGAGCACCTGGAGATTTCGGCCGAGGACCCGCAGCAGTGGGCCGACCGCATCCGCCACGCCGGCGCCATGTTCCTCGGGCGCTTTTCGTCCGAGTCGCTGGGCGACTACTGCTGCGGCCCGAACCATGTGCTGCCGACCTCGCGCACGGCGCGTTTTTCGTCGCCGCTGGGCGTGTACGACTTCCAGAAGCGCTCGTCCGTCATTTTCGTGAGCGAAGCGGGCGCGCAAACGCTCGGCAAGGTCGCGGCCGAACTGGCGTACGGCGAAGGCTTGCAGGCGCACGCCCGCAGCGCTGAACTGCGATTGCGACCGGCGGCATGAGCGACTGGCTCAATCAGGTATTTTGCGAGGATGCGCTGGCCGGACTGGCGCGCATCCCGGACGGTTCCATCGACCTGATTCTGACCGATCCCCCGTATAACCTCGGCAAGGACTACGGCAACGACTCCGACCAGCAAAGCGTGGCCGATTACCTGGCGTGGACCGAGCAATGGATTTCGAAGGCGCTGCCCAAGCTCAAACCCAACGGCAGCCTGTACATCTTTTTGACGTGGCGCTTTTCGCCCGAGATTTTCGTCATGCTCAAGCAGCGCATGACGATGATGAACGAGATTATCTGGGACCGGCGGGTACCGTCGATGGGCGGCAGCGTGCGAAGTTTCAGTTCGGTGCACGACACGATCGGTTTCTTCGTCAACCGCAAGGATTACTACTTCGACCTGGACGCGGTGCGTATTCCCTACGACGCGGCGACCAAGAAGGCCCGTTCGCGCTCGATTTTCGTCGGGGCGAAGTGGCTCGAAGTGGGCTACAACCCCAAGGATTTGTGGAGCGTGTCGCGCCTGCACAAGGAACACCCTGAGCGGGCCGATCATCCGACCCAGAAGCCGCTGGAAATCATCGAGCGCATGGTCAAGGCCTCGTGCCCGCCGGATGGCGTGGTGATGGATTTGTTCATGGGCAGCGGCACCACGGCCATGGCGGCCAAGCGCTGCGGTCGCAATTTCGTCGGCTTCGAGCTCAATGCCGCGTACTGCGAAATTATTGCAGCGCGACTGGCGTCGCCGCCGGAGCAGGAAATGGTCAAGAAGCGCAAGCCGGCCAAGAAGACTGTGCAGGCTGAAAATGCATAGCGTCGTTCCCACTACAACTACCGCCACCACCACCGCCAGCGCCATCGTTCCCGCGCAGGCGGGAACCCAAGTTCGTACCGAAGCCATTAGCGGCTCGACAAACTTGGGTTCCCGCCTGCGCGGGAACGACGATAACTTAAGGAGCAAAGCAGCATGAGTTTCATCGACACGCTGATCGCCAACACGATCCGTCCCGAGGTCCAGGCCGACCATGCCTACGTCGTCCCCGACGCCGACGGCTACATCAAACTCGACGCGATGGAGAACCCATACTCGCTGCCTGCCCACCTGCGCGAAGAACTCGGCCATCGCCTGGCCGCCGCGGTCCTGAACCGCTATCCGCTGCCAAGCAACGCCACGCTCAAACACAAGATCTGCACCCGTCTGGGCGTGCCGGACGGTTACGACGTCATCCTCGGCAACGGCTCCGATGAACTGATCTCGATCATGGCCACCGCCGTCGCCGGCGGCGCGCGCCGTCCCGTGATCCTGGCGCCCACGCCCGGCTTCGTGATGTTCTCGCGTTCCGCCATGCTGGCCGGCGCCGACTTCGTCGGCGTGCCGCTGCGCGCCGACATGACGCTCGATAAAGCCACCATGCTCGCCAAAATCGCCGAGCACAAGCCCGCCCTGGTGTTCCTGGCCTACCCGAACAACCCGACCGGCAACCTGTTCGACCCGGCCGAGATGGTCGAGATCATCCGCGCCGTCGGCGACACCGGCATCGTCGTCGTCGACGAAGCCTACGGCCCGTTCGCGCGCACCTCCTTCATGGAGCGCCTGCCCGAGTTCGAGAACATGGTCGTCATGCGCACCGTCTCGAAACTGGGCCTGGCCGGCATCCGCCTGGGCTACATGGCGGCCGCGCCCAAGCTGCTGGCGCAGTTCGACAAGGTGCGCCCGCCGTACAACATCAATGTGCTGACCCAGACCGCCGCCGAATTCGCGCTCGATCACCTGGAGGCCCTGAACGACCAGGCCACCCTGCTGATCGCCGCGCGCGAACAGCTGGCGGCCGACCTGGCCGCGCTGCCCGGCGTGACGGTATTTCCGTCGGCCGCCAACTTCCTGCTGGTGCGCCTGCCCGATGCGGATGCGTCCTGCGCGCGCCTCGACGCGGACAAGGTCATGATTAAAAATGTGAGTAAAATGCACGGATTGGGCGGATGCATCCGCGTGACCGTGAGCACACCTGAAGAAAATGCCATTTTCCTGGATGCCATCAAGGCATCGCTGACTTCGCACTAACCGAGCCTCCCATGACCCGCACCGCAGACATAACGCGCAACACCAACGAGACGCAAATCCGCGTCGCGATCAACCTCGATGGCACCGGCCAGCAAAAGCTCAATACGGGCGTGCCTTTCCTCGACCACATGCTCGACCAGATCGCGCGCCACGGCCTGATCGACCTCGATATCGAATGCGTGGGCGACCTGCATATCGATGCCCACCACACGGTGGAAGACACCGGCATCACGCTCGGCATGGCGGTGGCCAAGGCGATCGGCGACAAGAAGGGCATCCGCCGTTACGGCCATGCCTATGTGCCGCTGGACGAAGCGCTGTCGCGCGTGGTGATCGATTTTTCGGGCCGCCCGGGCCTGGAAATGCACGTGCCGTGGAAGCGCTCGATGATCGGCAATTTCGATGTCGACCTGGCGCATGAGTTTTTCCAGGGGTTTGTGAACCACGCGCTGGTGTCGCTGCATATCGATAACCTGCGCGGCGAGAACGCCCACCATCAGTGCGAGACCGTGTTCAAGGCCTTCGGCCGTGCGCTGCGCATGGCTGCGGAACTCGATGCGCGGTCGGCGGGGACGATTCCTTCGACAAAGGGTAGTCTCTAAGCGTCCACCGGCAATCATGCTGTCACCACCACCCTCGTCATTCCCGCGCCAAGGCGGCACTCGGCGGGGACCCAAGTTCTGCCGGCTGAGCGCGCAAACTTGGGTTCCCGCCTGCGCGGGAACGACGGTAAATTTGAATTGCTATGAATAAAATTGTTGTGGTCGATTACGGCATGGGCAATCTGCGCTCGGTGGCGCAAGCCCTGCGCGCCGTCGCTCCAGAAGCCGAAGTGCTTATTTCCGGCGATGTCGCCGCGATCGATTCCGCCGACCGGATCGTCCTGCCCGGGCAGGGCGCCATGCGCGACTGCATGGCCAGCCTGCGCCAGTCCGGCGTCGAGGAAGCCCTGCTGCGCGCCGCCAAGACCCGTCCCGTGATGGGCGTGTGCGTCGGCGAACAGATGCTGTTCGACTCAAGCGAGGAAGCCGACACCCCCGGCCTGGGCCTGTTGCCCGGCAAAGTGGTGCGCTTCCAGCTCGATGGCCGCCTGCAGCCGGACGGTTCGCGCTTCAAGGTGCCGCAGATGGGCTGGAACCGCGTCAGACAAGTGCGCCAGCATCCGCTGTGGCAGGGTATCCTCGACGATAGCTACTTCTATTTCGTGCACAGCTACTATGTCCAGCCTGACGATGCCAGCCTCACCGCCGGTGAAACCGATTACGGCGCGCCGTTCTGTTGCGCCGTCGCCCGCGATAATATTTTCGCGACCCAGTTCCACCCGGAGAAAAGCGCCGGCGCGGGGCTGCAGCTGTACAAGAACTTCGTTCACTGGAATCCTTGATTCACCACCCAACCAACTAAGCGATAACCGATCATGCTGCTCATTCCTGCCATCGACCTCAAAGACGGTCACTGCGTTCGCCTCAAACAGGGCGATATGGAACTTGCCACCGTCTTCTCCGAAGACCCCGCCGAGATGGCGCTGCACTGGCTCAAGCAGGGCGCGCGCCGCCTGCACCTGGTGGACCTGAACGGCGCCTTTGCCGGCAAGCCGAAAAACGAGGCCGCCGTCAAATCCATCCTGCAGGTGGTGCAGGAGTTCGCCGTCGATAACGATATCGACGAGATCCCCGTCCAGCTGGGCGGCGGCATCCGCGATCTCGACACCATCGAGCGCTATCTCGACGACGGCATCACCTACATCATCGTCGGCACCGCCGCCGTTAAAAATCCCGGCTTCCTGCACGACGCCTGCGGCGCCTTCCCCGGCCACATCATCGTCGGCCTGGATGCCAAGGACGGCAAGGTCGCAACAGACGGCTGGAGCAAGATGAGCGGCCACGAAGTGATCGACTTGGCCACCAAATTCGAAGCCTACGGCGTCGAATCGATCATCTACACCGACATCGGCCGCGACGGCATGATGGGCGGTATCAACATCGAAGCGACCGTCAAGCTGGCCCAGGCCGTGCGCATTCCCATCATCGCCTCCGGCGGCCTGCACAACCTGGGCGACGTCGAAGCACTGTGCGCGGTGCAGGACGAAGGCATCGAGGGCGTGATCTGCGGCCGTTCGATCTACGAAGGCACGATCAACCTGGCCGAAGCCCAGGCCCGCGCCGACGAACTCACCGAAGGCGACCTGGCGTAAGCCGGAAGAACACACCATGCTTGCAAAACGCATCATTCCCTGCCTCGACGTGACCGACGGGCGCGTCGTCAAGGGCGTCAATTTCACCGAGCTGCGCGACGCCGGCGACCCGGTCGAAATCGCGCGCCGCTACGATGAGCAGGGCGCCGACGAGATCACTTTCCTCGACATCACGGCGTCCTCCGACGACCGCGACCTGATCCTGCACATCATCGAAGCGGTGGCCTCCACCGTGTTCATCCCGCTTACCGTGGGCGGCGGCGTGCGCAAGGTCGAAGACGTGCGCCGCCTGCTCAACGCCGGCGCCGACAAGGTCAGCATGAACAGCTCGGCCGTGACCAATCCCGAGCTGGTGTTCGAGGCTTCGCAAAAGCACGGCTCGCAGTGCATCGTGGTGGCGATCGACGCCAAGCAGACCGCGCCCGGCAAGTGGGAAGTGTTCACCCATGGCGGGCGGCGCGCCACCGGCCTCGATGCGGTCGCATGGGCGATGAACATGGAGCGCCTGGGCGCCGGCGAAATCCTCCTCACCAGCATGGACCGCGACGGCACCAAGGTCGGTTTCGACCTGGGCCTGACGGCTGCCGTCTCGAGCGCGATCGGCATTCCCGTGATCGCCTCCGGCGGCGTGGGCGGCCTGCAGGACCTGGCCGACGGCATCAGGATCGGCAAGGCCGATGCGGTCCTGGCAGCCAGTATTTTTCACTATGGGCAGCACACGGTCGGCGAAGCCAAGCGCTTCATGGCCGCGCAGGGCATTCCCATGCGTTTGGAGTAGACCGACATGATCATGCCTGCCGTAACAAGTAGTGCGGCCAATTTCAGCTGGCTGAAAAAGGTCAAGTGGGACGAGAACGGCCTGGTGCCGGTGATCGCCCAGGAAGCCGGTTCGAACGATGTGCTGATGTTCGCCTGGATGAACCGCGACGCGCTGGCGCGCACGGTGGAACTGGGCGAGGCCGTGTACTGGAGCCGCTCGCGCAAGAAGCTGTGGCACAAGGGCGAAGAGTCGGGCCACATCCAGAAGGTGCTGGAAATCCGCCTCGACTGCGATGAAGATGTCATCCTCCTCAAGATCGAGCAGGCCGGCTCAATCGCCTGCCATACCGGGCGCCATTCGTGCTTCTTCCAGAAGTTCGACGGCGACGCCAAAACCGGCGACTGGCTGGTCACCGATCCCGTGCTGCAGGATCCGGAAACGATTTACACCAATCCCAAAAAGAGCACACCATGAGCCAGACCCTTGCCCGCGTGGCGCAAACGATCGAATCGCGCAAGCTGGAAAACGGGGGCGATCCCGCCACGTCCTACGTGTCGCGCCTGTTTTCCAAGGGCGACGATGCGATCCTCAAGAAAATCGGCGAAGAAGCCACCGAGCTGGTGATGGCCGCGAAAGACGCGCGCGTCGATGGCGACGTTTCCAAGGTGCTGTACGAATGCGCCGATCTGTGGTTCCATTCGCTGGTGCTGCTGGCCCAGTTCGACCTGAGCCCGCAGCAGGTGCTCGATGAACTGGCGCGCCGCGAAGGCTTGTCGGGCCTGGCCGAAAAAGCCGCCCGCCCGAGCTGAAGCGCGACCACTGCCAACCCCAACAACGGAAACCATCCATGACCGACTGCCTTTTTTGCAAAATCGCCGCCAAGCAAATTCCTTCCAGCATAGTCTATGAAGATGAAGAGTTGCTGGCCTTCAAGGATATCCACCCGGCCGCACCGGTGCACCTGCTGGTCATTCCCAAGGTGCATGTGGCGACATTGTCCGAGTGCAACGAAACCCATGGCGCGCTGCTCGGCAAGCTGCTGGCGCTGGCGCCCAAGCTGGCCAAGGAGCATGGCTGCGAGGTCACTTACGACGCCGACGGCAAGCCGGCCGGCGGCTACAAGACCCTCATCAACAGCGGTCCGGACGGCGGCCAGGAAGTCTACCACCTGCACCTGCATATGTACGGCGGCGCGCGTCCGTGGCCCGGCCAGCGCTGACAATGCGGCAGGAAACCCCGGCATCGCGTAGAATACCGGCGTAAGCTTTCACGAATTCGGGCGCGTGCGCCTCGCGAGGAGAAAATGATGGGTGGACTGAGTGTTTGGCATTGGCTGATCGTGTTGCTTGTCGTTGTGTTGGTTTTCGGAACCAAGAAACTCGGCAACATGGGTGGCGATATTGGCAAGGCCGTCAAGGGATTCAAGGATGGCGTACGTGGCGAGGACGACAAGCCGGTCGCGCCGGGCACGGTAGTGGACAAGACGACCATCGACGCCGAAGCGAAAGAGAAAACGAAGTTCTGATACCCGTGCGTGCCGCGCGCACGCCCGCTAACAGACACTTCCAGACGCCATGATCGATCTTGGACTTTCTAAACTCGCCATCATTGGCGTCGTTGCACTTGTAGTCATCGGCCCTGAAAAGCTGCCCAAGGTGGCACGCATGGCGGGGACCCTGTACGGCCGCGCCCAGCGCTACCTGCACGACGTCAAGTCCGAGGTGAGCCGCGAAATCGAGCTCGACGAACTGCGCAACCTGCAAAAGGAAGTGCAGGAAACGGCCCAGTCGATCAAGGACAGCGTCGAAAACACCATCGCCCAGAACATCGACGATGTCGATGCCGCCTGGCGCGACCTGCCTTCGTCGACGACACCAAGCGCGACCATGGGCGACCTGGAACGCAAGGCGCGCGATTTCCGCCGCAAGAAGCTGGTGCGCAATTCTGCCGTGCCGGGCTGGTACAAGCAGCGTCACGGCGGCAAGGCCCACATCATGTCGGGCGCCGCGCGCGTCAAAAAATTCCGCCCGCGTTCCACCACCACCCGGTCGTTCTTCTAACCTTGTTCCCCTAACTTTCAATGACCGATAAAGCTGCGGGCGAAGAGACCTTTATCTCTCATCTGGTCGAATTGCGCGACCGCCTGATCAAGGCCACCATCGGCGTTGCCATCGTTTGCGCCGCGCTGATGATCTGGCCCGGGCCGGCCCGTATTTACGACATCATCGCCGAGCCGATGATCGCCTCGCTGCCGGCCGGCTCGAAGATGATCGCCACCGGCGTCATTTCGCCCTTCCTGGTGCCGATGAAGGTGACCTTGGTGCTGTCGCTGATCCTGGCGCTGCCGTGGGTGTTCTACCAGGTCTGGGCATTCGTCGCACCCGGCCTGTACCAGCACGAAAAACGCCTGGTGCTGCCGCTGGTGGTGTCGTCCTCGGCGCTGTTCATGAGCGGCGTGGCGTTCTGCTACTACTTCGTGTTCGGGCGCGTGTTCAAGTTCATTTCCGACTTTTCTCCCACCTCGATCGCGGTCACGCCCGACATCGAGAACTATCTCGATTTCGTCATGTCCATGTGCCTGGCCTTCGGCGCGACCTTCGAGGTGCCGGTGGTGGTGGTGATCCTGGTGCGCATGGGCATCGTCAGCGTGGCCAAGCTCAGGGAAATCCGTTCCTACGTGATCGTCGGCGCATTCGTGATCGCGGCCATCGTCACGCCGCCGGACGTGGTCAGCCAGTTTGCGCTGGCCATACCGATGTGGCTGCTGTTCGAGCTGGGCCTGCTGGTGGCGCCAGCCTTCGTGCGCGCCACCCAGGCACCGCAAGAACCGGTGTAATACCGGCCCCGCCGCTCCCCGCGGCGGCGCCGTTTGTTCTAGCGCGTCAGGTACAGCACCGTCGCCTCGCTTCCATCATCGCTTCCCACCTGCGTTGCCGTCATGTTCGGTATCGCCGCCCCCACATTGGCCAGCACGGCTCCCAGCGAACTTTCCAGCAGATCGGCACTGGTCGGATTCATTTCGACGCGGCAGGTTTTAGTGCGGCATTCGAGCCGCCGCACCTGCGATTCGAGCTCGGCATTGGTCCGCGCCAGCGCTGCGCGCACGGCGGACGTCGCATACATGCTCCACGCCGGGTCGGTCTGCTCGGCACGGAACATGGTTTCGGCCGGCGCCACCGCCGGCGTTTCGGCCATCTGCTGCATGGCCGCCGCAGCGGGCGGGGCGGGGATGGGCGCGCGCGTCAACATCATGCGCAGCTCGGCCACTTCGCGCCGCAAGCTGGCCACTTCCTGGCGCAGCTGGCCGATGTCGTTCAGTGGCGGCGCGCCGGGCGGTGGTGGCGCGGCGCGCACCGGTGGAGGCACTGGCGCTGCCGCAGGCCGCGCAGGCTCGGGCGCCGGCGCGGAGGGAGTAACCGGGAGTGCCTGCTGCCGCGCTGGAGAGGCTATGTCGTCGCCGCCGCAGCCGCCCAGGGCGGCCAGCACGGCCAGCAGCATTGTTGTGGGAATCAGTCGCATCATGGGTCTTCCTTTGGGCAGTGTGGATGGGGCATGGTCCTGCTCCTTGATGGCCTACTGGCAGCGCAGCAGGCGCAGTTGTCCCAGCACGGGCAAGCCGGGAATGGCGCCCACCGGGGACGCGGTGCGCACCAGGTCGACCTCGATGAAGTAGCTGTTGGCGTTGAAGTTGAGCGCGACGCAGTTGGTCAGGTAGCGCGTTTGCGGGGTCGCCGCCGGTGGGTAGCTGTTGCTCGACTGGCTGGCCAGCGTGGTCAGCACGCCGGTGGCGGTATTGTGTGCGCGCAGGCGCGTGCGCACCTCCGAGTAGATGCCCTTGTCGGTGAAGTGCGCGCCCAGGTACACGCCCAGGATGCCGGTGCCGTCCCAGGTATCGTGCACCTGGTAGCGGATGGTGCAGCTCAGGGCCGTGGCGCCGCTGACCAGGCCGGCATCATTGTTGTTGAACGATACGCGGCCAGTGCACAGTTCGTCCGGGGTGCCGGTCGATCCCACGGACGACCAGTTGCTGCTTGCCAGCGCCAGGCCGGGAATGGCCAGTGCGATCACGGCGAGTGCCGCGCCCAGCCGCGTGCGGCGCGTGATGTGTGGGCGTGGAAATGGAAGACGGGTAGACATGATGGCTCCTTGGCATGAAGTCGGGCGCGGGCCGACGTCGCAACGACGACGGTCACGCCGACCCTTCCAGCCTAGGAGCCGCAGCCCGCGTGCGCGTGAGATGCATCAATCGTCTCCGGTCTGAATCGGCCATCGGCGCGGCCTGTGCCAAACAAGCTGCGTGCAAGGCCCACTTGATGCATGCGGGTATCGCTTGCGGGCGTAATGGTTTGAAACAGCTTGGCAAGCGGTAAGGTAAGATGGATTCATTACTGTCCCGTTTGCGATCCGATGCGTTCAGCTGTTCTGTTTCTCGGTGTCCTTTTTCCCATCCTGCTGGCTTCCTGCCGCGAGCGCACGGCGGCGTCCGTTTCGGCGTCCGCTGGCGCGCCGGCAACACCTGCCGCTGTCCGCGTCGCCGAGGCCGTGCCCGCGCCACCGCCGCCCACGCCGGAAGAACTGGAAGCCGGGGCGGCCGCCCTGCGCGAGCGAGCCGTGCTGATGCACGCCATCTTCGGTACGAAGTTCAACCCGGCCGCCAACGAGGCCTCGATCGAGATGCGGGCGCCGGACGAGCCGGACATGAGCATGTACACCATCGAGCCGGTGGCCCATGCCTTCCTGCCCAATGGCGACGCCGCGCTGGTCGCCAATGCCCTGATCGTGCGGGCCGACCGCGATGGCATCCGCGTGCATACCGACGGCGGGCTGCTCAACGTCTTCATCCTGCGTCAAGCCGATGGCCGCTGGACCTTGCTCAAGCACCACGCCAACGTGGCGCGCCTGGGCACCTGGGAGCGCATCGGCACGGCCAAATTCATGCACCTCGCGCCCGGCAAACCGGGGCTGGCCATGTTGTACGGCAGCGCCTTTCAAGGCTATGTCGAGCGCTACCTGTCCCTGTTCGACCTCGGCGCCGCCGACCTGCGCGACCTCACCGGCGATGGCATTGCGCTGTCGGCGAGCGCGCTCGCTTGCGAGCCGGCCGACACGGAGACGTGTTACGACGTCACCTCGGGCTGGCGCTTCGCCGTGTCCGCCAGCGGCGCGGCGTATAACGACCTCGTGTTCCAGTTCCGCGGCGAAGAAGACAGCAAGAAAGACGTGCGCAGGAAGGGCGCGGAAGGGCCGCGGCTGGCGTCGGACATCACCCGCCTGGACGGCGCAGCCCGCTATGCCTACGACGGCAAGACGTACGTCCTGGTCGAAGGCAAGAACCTGGCCAAGAGCCATTAAGGCCAGCGGCCAGCGCCGATTATGGGCAGTTGCCCACCACGTAATGCCCGGCCGAGATTTGCGCCAGCGTCTGGATGTAGAACAGATTGTCCAGTCCCATGTTCTGGTTCGATCCATTGGCCAGCGCATAGCCGCCGCTGTCATGCGCGCGGCCGGCCTGCACGTGGGCAAAGTTGCTGGCCGTGACCGTGGTGCAGGTAAAGCCGCTGGTGGTGCTGGCGCTCACGCTGGCCGACAAGCCGCTTTCCACCCCGTTCGCCACCGATGACGCCTGGTACGAGTAGGTGCTCGACGCCGTCAGAGCGGTATCGGTGTAGCTCGTGGCGCTGACCGGCGCCGGCGTGACCTTGCTGCCGTTGCGGTAGACGTTGTACCCGCCCGCGCCATTGGCCGCGCTCCACGCCAGCGCGATGCTGCTGGCGCTGGCGCTGCCGGCCTTCAGGCCGGCCGGCGGCAGCAGCGCCGGCGCCGGTCCCACCAGGAATTGCGGCAGGTGGCAGGGCGCCGAGGTCTTGCCGGTGCCGGCATCGGTGGCCGTGACGGTGCCGCTGTAATAGCCGTTGGCCAGCGCATAGCCGATGCTGAAACTGGCGCCGCTGCCGGCCGCCGCATCGTCGACGGCGGTGGTCCCGCTGAGCACCACGCGGTAGCTGCTGATCGTGCCGGCCGCGTCAACGGCGGCGCCGCTGATGGTGGCGGCGTTGCCCGACACGCTTGCCTTGCAGGCGGTCATCACGGGCGCGGCGATGCTGCTGGCGCGCAAATTGTTCTTGAACCAGAAATCCATCACGAAGGCCGGGTAATTGACCTTGGTGGCGTCCACAAAATGGTTGTTCTGGCCGCCGGGACCGGCCGGCCAGGCGTGGCCCATGCCGGTGACCGCGATTTCCGACGTGCGCAGCTTGCCGTTGCTGTCGGTATAAGGCGTATTGCTGCCCCCGCCCGCCACGGTGACCGTCGCTCCGCGCGAAAAACTGCCGCCGTAGGCGATGCGCATGGCCCCCGCATCGATCGGGCCGTAGGCCGGGGCCACGGTGTAATCGCTGGTGCCCCAGATGACGCTGGCGATCTGGGTGGCGAACTTGCTTTGCTGGGCGCCGGCCAGGGCCGTGCACTTGTTGGCCGCCGTACTGGCGCTGAATCCGGACGGCACGCTGCCGATCTGCATGATGGTGGTCCCGGGCGGTGGTCCCGCGTTGATGCCGATGCCCGCGAACACATCCGGCGCCAGGCAGCCCAGCACCATGGTCTGGCCGCCGCCCGAGGACAGGCCGGTCACGTAGACCTGGTTCGGATCGATCGCATAGCGCGCATCGCTCACGAAGCGGCTCACCAGGTTCAGCAGCACGCCATCGTGGCCGCTGGCGCGGTTGTGGTTGGTGAGGCTGTAGTCCCAGCAATGGCTGCCGGACACATTGCCGGTGGCATTCGGTGCCAGGATCACGGCACCGTACTGGTCGGCCACGCCTTTCCAGTTGAAGCCCTTGTCCGACCCCGAATCGATGACGTCGCCCGAGGCGGTTTGCTGGCAGCCATGCAGCACCATCACCAGGGCGCGCTTGCCGCCCAGCACAGGCTGGCTTGCGGGCCAGTAGAAATAGCCGCTCAGGTTGCCGCCGTTGACGCTGTCCGCGCCCCAGGTCTGGTTGCCGCTCCAGGCGCCGGGGCCGGCCTGGACCTGGGCCAGCGCGGCCGCGGGCAGGCAGAGCAGGAAAGAAGCCGCGCAGCGGCCGAGAGATGTGTTGATTGCCATGATGTCTCCATTTTTCTATATTGAAAATACGGGAAGGCTGCGGTTGCTTGCAGGGAAGAGCTCGGGTGTAGGCGTGGAGGGTGCCGCGCGGGGCGGCCAGCCTTCGGGACGGTTCACGGGAAGTAACAGCCGGAAATAATTCTACCGGAGCGGCATCATGAACACGTCGGCCGCGGCGGAGCATCCTGGCACGATGCCTGTGCGTAATTGCACAGGGGCTACGGCAAGCGTGCGCGATGTGAGGCACAATGACAAGCCGCGCGGCCGTCCGGCCGCGCCCCTTGAGGAGAGAGCGTGTCCGCCCTTGCAGCAGGTATTGTCGGCGCCGTCGCCGCCTGGTTCGCCGTGCGCTGGATCGGCGCGCGCCTGCGCACCGGCGCCGGCGACGGCACCCTCGAGTTCGCGCCCTTCATGGAGCGGCTGGGCATCCTGCAATTGCTGGGGGTGGCCGTGCTGGTCTGGGTCGCGCTGTCGCGCGAGCACGACAGTTACACCGCCCTGATCGCGCTGGCAGTAGCGCTGGCCATCGGCGGCGTGTACTGCCTGTGCGAAGGCATCATCACGCGCGGCAAGGTCGACGATGCCGGCATCCTGTTCATCACGCCCTGGGGCGGCAAGCGTCACGAGCTGTGGCGCGACCTGCGCAGCGTGCACTACCGCGCGTACTGCGGCATGTACGTGCTGAAATTTCGCAGCGGCAGCGTGATCCGCCTGTCGGTGCTGCTCAGCGGCCACGGCGCCGTCCTCCAGCACTTGCGCGCGCGAGGCCACCATGTCTGAACTGTCCCACCTGCGGCTGATGGCCGGGTACAACGCCTGGATGAACGAGAAACTGTACGCCGCCGCCGCTACCCTCCCGGCCCACGAACTGGCGGCCGAGCGCGGCGCCTTTTTCGGCTCGCTGCTCGGCACGCTGAACCACTTGGTGGCGGGCGACACCATCTGGCTGCGCCGCTTCGCGACCCATCCGGCGCGCTTTGCCGCGCTCGAACCGGTGCTGGCGCTGGCGCCCCCCGGCGCGCTGGACGCCATCCACAGCGACGACCTGGCCGTGCTGGCAGCGCACCGGCGCATGCTCGACGCCATGATCGGCGCCTGGACCACGCAGCTGAGCGACGCCGACCTGGAGCATGTGCTGCACTACGCCAGCACCAAAGGCATTGCGTCGCAGAAGCGCTTCGGCGATTTGCTGCTGCATTTTTTCAATCACCAGACCCATCACCGCGGACAAGCCAGCACCTTGCTGTCGCAGGCCGGCGCCGACCTCGGCGTGACCGACCTGCTGATGCTTATTGAGAACGTGGAAGAGCAGACGGCGCCGCCCGGGATAGCCTGAGTCCGCCGGCGTCGGCCAGCCGGCCGCCCTCGGCCCGCACGGTGTGGTTCCTGAGCGAGCGCACCATCTGGTTGTACGAGTCCACCAGGGCCGCCGTCAGCACCTTGCCCTGAGGCGTCCTGGTATAGCCGCCCGCCCCCGCAAAGCCTCCATTGAAAAAGCCGCCGGCCGCGCCGAAGCGCCAGTAGCTGGCGCTGCCCTGGGCCGCCGCCAGCTCGGTGCCCGAACGGTTGTCGGTCAATATCAGCAGGGTGGACGGATGCAGGGCGAGTTCGTGCAGCGAACCGATGCGTCCGGCCGCAGCGTCGTCGCCGAAGCTGAGCGAGGGCGTGGCGGTGTAGCCGGAGGTGGTTAGTGTGCGCTCACTGAGGCTGGGGGTGTGCTGGGCCAGGGTGAAGCAGTTCGACGACTTGACCATCAGGCGCAGCAGCGGCATGGGAGCGGGCAGGTCGGCGTCGCTGCCGGACCGGTTGCGCCCGGGCTGGCGCTCCGGTTCGACCAGGGTGAGCGTGCCGAGCGAGCGCGGGCAGTGCTCCAGCTGGCTGTTCGGTGATTTGATGCTGCCAGGCGGCGGCTTGCTGGCGCAGCCGGCCAGGGCCATGACTGTCAAAGCGATGAGCACGGCGGGGTTTGGGCCTGGCGTCATGGCGGTGTCCTTTGCGTGAAGTTGAACGGAAACTTCACACATTGTAACGATGCAATTCGGCAAGTAACTTGCCTCTAGTCAACTGCATCCCAACCCGCGCCAAATACCACAGTGCGCTCCCGCAGACGCGGGTGCGGCGGCTAGTTGGCCCTTGCCGCGGGCTGTGCCGCCGCCGCGTCCCCCGCCAGGCTGGCGTTGTACAGCTGGCTGTCGGCAATCGTGTTGTGGCCGGTATGCGGCACATCGATATAGCGCGCCACGCCCGGCTTGAAGCGCGTCAGCAGCAGTTGCGAACTGGCGCGCGGGATAATCTCGTCATCCGCGGCCGCGATGATGGTGGTCGGCGCGTTCACGCTGGCGGCGTACAGGCCCGACTCGAATTTGTCTTTCAGGAGCCGCGTCACGGGAAACCACGGAAACTGCAGCGCGGCGATGCCGACGATGCTGTCGTAGGGCGTGACCAGCACCAGCCGCGCCACCGGGCGCGCGCTTGCGATGTGCACCGCCACGCCGCTGCCCAGGCTGCGCCCGATCACGGTCACCTGCGGATGGCTTGCCTTGACCATGTCGAACAGGGCCAGCCCGTCGGCGAACAGCGCCGCCTCGGTGGGCGTGCCGGTACTGCCGCCGTAACCGCGGTAATGCAGCAGGTACAGCGCCTGTCCGGGAAAGGTGTCCGCCAGCGACGGCAGGTTGGCCGAAACATCTTCCGCATTGCCGCCCAGGTAAATCACCGCGCGCGGCCCGGTCTCGGGCCGCACCGTCACGTCCAGCACGGCGCCGCCCACAGGCAGCTGGATGAGCGAGCCGGGCGCCGTGAAGCGGCGCGGCTGGGGGAAATAGATCAGCGAGCGCTGCGCGAAGTACAGGCCGACGCAAGCGACGATGTACAACGCAAGCGCCGCAAGAACCGAACCAATCACCATGCGCATCGCGCTCTCCTTATTGCATCAACTCTTTGATCATCTTCACCGGCGCGCTGCCGTAGCCGAGGAACTGCTCGTGGAACTGCTTCAGGTCGAACTTCGGTCCGAGTGCCTGCTTGCGCTGCTCGCGCAGGGCCATGATCTCGCTGTAGCCGCTGAAGTAGCTGGTCAGCTGCACCGAACTGACCTTGGCCCGGTGCCACTTCTCGCTGGCCTCGCTGCGGGTCTGGAAGGCCTGGCGCGTAAGCATGTCCATCGCCTCGGCTTCGTTCATGCCCAGCACGTGCACGCTGTAGTCGAGGATCGTGTTGGTGACCACGCGCAGATTCCACTTCGAGTACATCAGCCACATTTCCGGCGTGTTGTCGCCGTAGCCCGATTCGAGCATCATGCGCTCGCCGTACACCGCCCAGCCCTCGATCATGGCGCCGTTACCGAACAGCGACTTGATCAGGGAAGGCGACTTGTTGGCGTACACCAGTTGGGCGTAGTGGCCCGGAATGGCTTCGTGGATGTTCAGGATCTGCAAAATCCAGTGGTTGTATTCGCGCAGGGTGCTCTCGGCCTGCTCCGGCGTCATGCCGTCGAGCGGAGTGACGTTGTAGAAGGTGCGGTCCTGCGGGCGATACGGGCCGGGCGCATCGATGCTGGCGCCCGCCACGCCGCGCTGGTACAGCGGCGTTTCGCGTACCACCAGCGGCTTTTTCGGATCGAGCGTGAGCAGGTTGTTCTTGACCACCCAGTCCTGCAGCAGCGGGATCTGGCGCCGGATCTCGGGGAAGAACTCTTCGCGCGAGACGTGCTTGGCCGACAGCGTATCGATCACCATGCCGATTTTTTTGGTGCGGTCGGCCGGCTTGGCGGCGCTGCCCATGGTCTTGGTCCACAGCTCGTCCGACAGCGTGTCCATGCGCGTGAGCAGCTGCTCGCGCGCCGCCAGCGCTTTCTGGTACATCTGTTCGGCGCTCACGCCGGCCTGGATATCGTGGCCGAACTTCTGTTCGTACAGCGCCTTGCCGATGCGGAACGAGCGCGCACTCTTGTTGGCCTGCTGGGCCTTATCGAGGTCGGTAAGGAAGTTGACGTAGCCGATCAGGGCGTCGCCGGCGGCCGCGATGCGGCGCGCGAACAGGTCTTTTTCAGCCTGGTTCAGCATCGATTCCTGGGCCGCCTTGCCCAGGTCCGCCAGCACCGTCATGGTGCCCGGCGCCTGCTGCAGGGCCAGCTGCGTGTGTTCGTGCGTGGGGTTGACGATGCTCGCCTGCGCCGCCTGGTAGTAGGCCGGGACGTTGGCCAGGCGCTTGAGCAGGGTGCGCAGGCGCTGCGACTTGGCCGCGTATTCGGAACCGAGAATCAGGTCGATCGGGCCGGCGATGTTGTACAGCGCCGGGTTCCACTCGAACTCGCGCAGGGTGGTCAGGTAAAAGCGGTCGGCATTGAGCTTGTTGACCAGCAGGACGTGGTCGGTGCGCTGCTTGACCGACAGCTGGCGCACGTCGAGCTTGGCCAGCTTTTGCAGCCACTCGTCGGCAAACGCCAGTTGCGCCGCGCGCGTAGCCGCGCTCGGAATGGTGAGGTTGGCGGCGCCATCGTATTTGCCGGAATAGATCGCGCTTTCCGGATCGATGCGCCACAGCGCGCCGAGGAACTGCATGCTGACAGTATTGAAGCGGCGGTCCTGCGAGCGCTCGGCGCCGGCGACCGGCGCGCTGACAGTGGCTGCCGCGGCGACCGGCGCTGCAATGGCTGCGGCCTTGGACGGCTTGACTGGTTTGGCGGCTTTCACCGTCTTGGTGATTTTTGCCTTGGACTGTTTCTTCGGCTTGGCAGCGCCTGCGGGCGCCAGCGCGAAGCACGTCATGAAAACAGCCAGTGCAATTTTAGTCTTGATCATTGTGATTGGCCTTGTAGTTACAGAAGCGGGGGCAGCCGCAAGCATGCGGCGGGCGCCAGATTAGCATCAATCGCCCCGCCGGGGCGCCTTTGTCACAAATGGAAACGGCTGGGACTCAGACGGCGCGGCCGGAGCGCAGCATATCCTGGTGGAGTCCATTGATCCGGCCCGCGACGTCGTCGCCGTTGGCGATGTTGGTCTCGCTGATTTCGCTGCCCTTGGTGAAGCGATGCCCGATGCGCACCGAGTAGGAGCGTGTGCTCCAGCTCCAGAAGCCCGGGATGAAGGTGGCGCTGTCCACGTCGCGCCACAAGACGCCGTGGCGGCCCTTGGCCCATGGCAGTATGCCCGAATAAAGCCAGACACCGGTATCGTCGTAGTACAGCTGCACGCTGCGCAGCAGCAGGACGCGGTAGCCGATAAACAGGGCCGAGCCAACGAACACCAGGAGGGCGGAGATAGTGCCGATCTGAAATGCGAGTGGCAGCGCCACGCCGAACAGCACGAGGGCCAGCAGGCCAACGCGGGCGTAGGCAAACCAGGACTTGACGCCGAGGAGGGTTGCACCGGTCGCGTTATTTAATTCGGTTTCTTCTTCCATGGCTTCAATTCAATATTGGTTGATAAAAACGCATGATGTCACGGAATGCCTGCGGACGCTACTACAAGCTTGCATAGCCTTACCTCAGCCCGTCCTGCAGCATGCGCAGCATATCCCCCGGTGTCATGCGGGCCGACACATCGCTGCCTTCGAGCAGGCTGTCGGCCAGGTCGCGCTTGTGCTTGTGCAGGTCGACGATGCCTTCCTCGATGGTGTGGCGCGCCACCAGCCGGTAAATGGTTACCGGCCGCTGCTGCCCCATGCGGTGCGCGCGGTCCGAGGCCTGGTCTTCCACCGCCGGATTCCACCACGGGTCCATGTGAATCACGTAATCGGCCGCCGTCAGGTTGATGCCGACCCCGCCCGCCTTGAGGCTGATCAGGAACACATCGCCTTCGCCGGCCTGGAACGCATCGACCCGCTTTTTGCGCTCCTGCATCGGGGTAGATCCATCCAGATATTGGTACTTGATTGCGCGTTCGTCGAGATGCTTGCGGATCAGGGTCAGGTGGTCGACGAACTGGCTGAACACCAGCACCTTGTGGCGGTTGTCGAGCAGCTCGTCGAGCAGGCGCGCGAACACGGTGAGCTTACTGCTTTGCAGGCCCAGTTCCGGCGCCACCAGCGCCGGATTGCAGCAGGCGCGGCGCAGCTTCATCATCTCGGCCAGGATCTGGATCGACTTCTGGTTCTCGGGCGCTTCGAGCGCGACCAGCTTGGCGATGGCGTCGCGCCGCAGCGATTCGTACAGCGCCGTTTCTTCCTCGGTCAGATCGACCGGCAGCACGATTTCGGTACGCGGCGGCAGTTCCGACAATACCTGCGCCTTGGTGCGGCGCAGGATGAACGGCTGGATCAAACGCCGCAGCCGCAGGCGTGCGCCGGCTTCGGCGCGCTTGTCCTGGGCCCGTTCGATCGGCCCGGCAAAGCGCAGGTTGAACTGGTCGCTGGTGCCGAGCAAGCCCGGATTGATGAAGCGGAACAGGTTCCACAACTCGCCCAGGTGGTTTTCCAGCGGCGTGCCGGTGGCCACCATGCGGAACTCGCCCTGCAGCGCCATCACGGCCTGCGAGCGCTTGGTCGCGGTATTCTTGATCGCCTGCGCTTCATCGAGCACGATGCTGTTCCAGCGCACCTTGGCGAACGCCGGCGCTTCCAGCTGCAGCAGGCCGTAACTGGCGATCACCAGGTCGAACGGCCCGGCCTCGGCCAGCATGGCGGCGCGGTCGCCGCTGCCGAACAGCTTGACGTTGAGCGTCGGCGCAAAGCGCGCCGCCTCGCTGATCCAGTTCATGCACACCGACGTCGGCGCGATCACCAGCGCCGGGCCTTGCGGCGCGCGCGACAGCAGCAGTGCCAGCGCCTGCAGCGTTTTACCGAGGCCCATGTCGTCGGCCAGGCAGGCGCCCACGCCCCAGTGAGCCAGGCGCGCCAGCCACTCGAAGCCCTCGACCTGGTAGTCGCGCAGCTCGGCCTGCAGGGTGCTCGGCAAGCGCGGCACGAAGGCCGCGTTCTGTTCCATGCGCGCCAGGTGGTCGCGCCAACCCTTGTCGGTGTCGACGCTGCCCGCATCCTGCGCCAGGTCTTCCAGCACGAAGCTGGCCAGCGCATGCACCTTGACTCCGTCCGCGCTCGGGGTACCGAAGGCCGACAGCTCCATCAGGCGCCGGTGCAGCTCGGACGTCAAGGCCATGAACTGGTTGTCGCCCAGCGCCACGAAGCGGCTACCGTTTTCCCTGAGCATATCGAGCAGGGTGCGCAAGTCCATGATGCGGTTTTCGTCGACCTGCACTTCGCCGCTGGCCGCGAACCAGTCCTTGTCGCGCTTGATGGAGAGGCGTACCGACTTCGAGTCGGCTTTTTTCGCGAGGCGAAACGGTTCGCCTTCGGGCCAGGCCAGCAGCACCTTCGCCGGGTCCAGTTCCTGCAGTTCGGCCAGCAGTTCCAGGCACTCGATGGGGTTCGCCAGCAGCCATTCGCCATGGTCCGATTCGGATTGCTCCAGCACGTGCAGCGCGCCGACCAGCTGGCGTTCGGCCTCGCGCTCGGCGTTCAGGTTGCGCCGCGCTTCCACGCGCGCGCCCGCCACGTCGGCGATCACGTTTTCGGCGCCCGAGCCGGGCGGATAGTAGGCGCCGGCATCCGGCAGGGGGCGCACCAGCACCTGCATCTTCAGGCCATGCTGGTAGGGCAGCAGGTGCACGTGCAGGCGGCTGTCGGCTTCCACCTGCGCGATATCGGCCGCGCTGCCGCCGATGTCCGACTGCACCGTGACGATCGACGAAATCGCGCCGATCGCCTTGAGCACCTGTTTTTCCGCGTGCAGCGGCACCACCAGCCCGTTGCCGACAATGGCGCCGATGCGGCGGTGCTCGTCGCTGATGCGCACCACGCGCAGGCGGGTCGGCGTTTCGCGCGTGACGCACACGTCGTCGGTGTTATCCAGAATCGGCGGCTGCAGGGTGATGGTCACATTGCCGGCGCGCGCCTTGATCATCAGTTCCGGCTCGCCCGGCAGCAGTTCCACGCGCGTGCCGGGGGCATCGATCCAGAACAGCAGCGGGTGACCGATCAGCGCGGCCACCGCCTTGTCCATGTCGAATTCGTAGCGCACCCCGCCGCCGCTGTAGTATTTGTAGGCGTTCAGGGTCGCCACCACGTGCAGGTCTTGCGAGGTGAGGAAGTCGAAACTGGCCGCGTCGTCCGACAGGCGCTTCAAGCCCATGGCGCGGCCGCGGCTCCAGCCGCCCTGGGCGTCGCGCTTCTGTTCGCGCGGTTCGATGTCCTGCACGCCGTACAGCGGATCGAAGCGCAGGCCCCAGACCAGGCGCGCTTCCTTGACCACTTCCACATTCACCGCCGGCTGCAGGTTGATCAGCGCATTGAGCTGGCGCTCCCACGGCTCTTCGCGCTCGAACCAGCCGCACATGTCGGCAAAGCGCAGGCGCTGGCGCAGGGCGATCGCTTCCTGTTCGTGCGAAACGGCGCCGATGCGCCCCAGCAGGGCGCCCAGCTGCGCCGCCACCAGGTCGAAGCCACCCTCGGCCGCCTGGGTCATCATCTGTTCGAGCTGGGCGCGCTTGTCGTCCAGCTGCGGCAGCGCAAGCCAGTAATGCAGCAGCGCGCGGAACATGAACGGCTGCAGCGCGCTTTCCCAGCTGCGCGTGGGCAGCACTGCCGCGTCGACCGTGCCGCCGCGGATCTGGCGCAGCATGTTCAGTTGCTGGTAGACCGCCGTATCGTGGCTTTGCACGGTGCGCGTGACGATGTCGAGATAGGCCTCGGCCAGCTTGTGGTGTTTCGGATCGGGACTGCGCAGCAGCGCCAGCACGTACAGGTGGCCGCCGATGCCGGGAAAGGTCATCTTGCGCTTGCCGGTTTCGCGCCGCAGCGTCTTGAGCGCCTGGTCGAAGCCGGCCAGCGCCTCGGCGTGGTGCTCGCGCAGCGTCAGGATCACGCTGCGGTAGAACAGCGCCATCGCATCGTCCATGTCGTGCAGCAGGTTCGAGGCGTCGTCCAGGCGGCCGCACAGGATCAGGTGTTCGGCCATGACGATGCGCAGGCCCATCGAGCACGCGCCCTGCGCCAGGTGGCGTTCGGCGAACACGCGCAGCTGCGGCGCGCTGGCCGGTTCGCGCTGGGCATTCTCCATCAGCACCCGCAGCACTTCATCGCGCAGTTGCGGGTGGATGCGCGCGAACAGCTCCGGCTCGAACGGGCGCGCGCAGATATCGACCAGCGGGTGCAGGTAGCCCGCCTCGTGGCAATTCATGCAGGCCGCCAGCAGCGGCGCCACCAGCGCCGGACCCTGGCCGCTGGCCAGCGCGATGCGCAGCAGCGCCACGCCCTGGCGGTAGCTGCGCAGGATGGCGAAGCCCTCCCAGTTGCGGCGCAGCGGGGTCAGGTTGTCGTAGGCGGCGGCCAGCGGGCCGAATTGGCCGGCGTCGAGCGCCGCGCTCAGTGCCGGCCAGGTGACTTCGGGCGTGACGATCCAGCCGCGGTGCTGCAGCTCGCCCGCCATGCCGAGTGAACGCAGCGATTCCATCGCCTCGACCATGCCGTCGTTACTGACCGTGATGCCGGCGCTGGCCAGATGCTCCTGGAGGCGGATGCGGCCCATCGGTTCACCCGCCATCGCCAGCATTGCGGCGATACTTTTTTCGAGCATGCCCAGTTGCGCGAAGCGGGCCCGCATCGTCGTTGCGTCTTGCTCGCTCATGCAGCTCCGGGAAGATTGTCGATCGCCACCACGGCCGGCTGCTCGGGCGAGGTCAAGCCGAAAATGCGCAGGTAAAAGTACAGCTCCGCTTCGAGCGTGCGCACGATGCTGTCGGCCTTGCGAAAGCCATGCCCTTCGCCCTCCAGCGTCATGTACGCCACCGGCACGCCGGCCGCGCGCAAGGCGCTCACCATCACCTCGGACTGCTGCGGCGGCACGACTTTATCGTCCAGGCCCTGGAAGAAGATCATCGGGCGCGTCAGCTTGTCGGTGTGGTTGATGGGTGAACGCAGCAGATACTGCATGTCCGATTCCGGCTTTGGTGCGATCAGATATTCGTTGTAGTGCGACTCGAATTTGTGCGAGTCGTCGTCCAGGCCCTTCAGGTCCGATACGCCGTAGTAGCTGGCGCCGGCCTTGAACACATCGTGGAAGGTGAGGGCGCACAGGGTGGTCAGGCCGCCGGCACTGCTGCCGCGAATGACCAGGCGCTCCGGATCGACCACGCCGCGCGTGGCCAGGTAATGCGCGCCGGCCACGCAATCGTCGACATCGACCACGCCCCACTGGCCCTTGAGGGCGTCGCGGTAGGCGCGTCCGAAGCCGCTGCTGCCGCCGTAGTTCACGTCCAGCACCGCGAAGCCGCGGCTGGTCCAGTACTGCGTGGCCAGTTTGAGGGTGCTGGCGGCCATGCCGGTCGGGCCGCTGTGGCCGATCACCATCAGCGGCGGTTTTTCCGTCGCATCGGGCGTGACGCCGGCGTTGCAGGGCGGGTAGTAGAAGGCGTGCGCGGTGCGCTGGCCATTGCCGCCGCTGGCGTAGGTGATGCTCTCCGGGATCGACAGATAGCCGTCGGCCGGCAGGTCGGTGATCGAGCGCGCCAGCACGTGGGGCCGGGCGCTGGCCAGATCAAAATGCGCCAGTTCCAGGGGAATGGTGGGCGAGCCGCCCAGGATCAGCGCCGCGCCGCCGCCCACCCGCAGCTCGCGGATTTCCTCGTACGGGTTGGTGATCGGGGCCAGCTTGCCGGTCTCGGGCGAGAGCTGGGCCAGCCGGCTCACGCCGTTTTCAATATAGGTGCAGATAATCTCGCCATCGCTGCGAAAGCCGTACATCGATACCGCGAAGGTCCAGTGCGGCGTGCCGAATTCGGCGGCGCGCTCGCACAGCGGCTGCACTGTCCCTTCGGCCAGGCGGTACAGATTCCACCATCCGCTGCGGTCCGACACGAAATGGAGCACGCCGGCCGGCGACCACTCGGGCTGGCAGACCGCTTCCTCGGGGCCGCCGGCAATCAGTGTGGCGGGGGCCAGCGAGCCGTCCGGATTGATGTGGGCCAGCCACAGTTCGGTGCCCTGCCACGGCATGCGCGGATGGTCCCAGCTCAGCCAGGCCAGGGAGGCGCCGTCCGGCGACAGGCGCGGGGCGGCGTAAAAGTCGCTGCCGTGGGCCAGGATGGTTTCGGTGCCGTCGGCGCCGACCGCGCACAGGGTATTGACCGGCTGGGCGCCGGGGACGGCATGGTCCTCGCGCACGACGATCAGGCGATTTCGCGCCGCATCGCGCGCAAAGTCGGCGTAGCGCGCGCTGCCCGGACGGGTTATCGCCTGCGGCGTCTGGCCGGGGTAGATCGCGTAAATACAGTTGTCGGCAAAGTGCGAGAAATACACCGTGCCCGCCGCCACCAGATAAGCGCCGCCGCCGTATTCGTGCACACGGCTGCGCACATTGAACGGGGCCGGCGTCAGTTCGAGCAGCTCGGCGCCGCGCTGGCGCAGCAGGGTGGTGCGCCCGCCCTCGCTCGCGCGCCCGGCCAGCCAGTAAGCGTCAAGGCCATCGGCCTGCGGCTGCGACAGCGGAGTGGCGCCGGCGGCCACGGTGGCGGCGCTGATAGGAGAAGGCCAGAGGCCGAAAGCGGCGCTCTGTGGGCTGGTCGAAGCTGTCATGGGGATGTCACTCGGGTTGGCGGTGGTATGGCATGATAGATAATACCCCGGCCCCGTGCAAATGGCGGTGCGCGGCGTGCGGCGCGGGAATGCGATAATAGCGCCTTTCTTCAAGCTTTCGACTCTCTCCCATGCCCCAATTCGCCCCGCTCCAGAACGACACATTCCTGCGCGCGCTGCTGCGCCAACCGACTGATTACACCCCTGTGTGGCTGATGCGTCAGGCGGGGCGCTACCTGCCGGAATACCGCGCCACGCGCGAGCGGGCCGGCTCCTTCCTGGGCCTGGCCAAGAACCCCGATTACGCCACCGAAGTGACCCTGCAGCCGATCGACCGCTATCCGCTGGACGCCTCGATCCTGTTCTCGGACATCCTCACCGTCCCCGATGCGATGGGCCTGGGCCTGTACTTCGTCGATGGCGAAGGCCCCAAGTTCGAGCGTCCGCTGCGCACCGAGACCGACGTCATGGCCCTGCGCGCGCCCGACCTGGACTCGCTCGACTACGTCTTCAAGGCGGTCACCCAGATCCGCGGTGCCTTGAATGGCCGCGTGCCGCTGATCGGCTTTTCCGGCAGTCCGTGGACCCTGGCCTGCTACATGGTCGAAGGCGGCGGCTCCAAGGAATTCCACACCATCAAAAAGATGCTGTACAACCGCCCGGACCTGATGCACCACATCCTGTCGACCAATGCCAGCGCGGTGGCGGCCTACCTGAACGCCCAGATCGACGCCGGCGCCCAGGCCGTGATGATCTTCGACTCCTGGGGCGGCGCGCTGGCCGACGGCGCCTACCAGACCTTCTCGCTGCAGTACATGCAGCAGGTGATGAGCCAGCTCAAGCGCGAGAAAGACGGCGTGCGCATCCCGGCGGTGGTCTTCACCAAGGGCGGCGGCCTGTGGCTCGACCAGATCGCCGACATCGGCGCCGACGCGGTCGGGCTGGACTGGACCGTCAACCTGGGCCGTGCGCGCGCGCTGGTCGGCCACAAGGTGGCGCTGCAGGGCAACCTCGACCCGGCGATCCTGTTCGCCAGCCCGGAACAGATCCGCGCCGAAGTCGAGCGTACCCTGACCAGCTACGGCAAGCCGTCCGACGGCTCAGGTCACGTGTTCAACCTCGGTCATGGCATCTCGCAGTTCACCCCGCCCGAGTCGGTCAGTGCCATGGTCGAGGCGGTCCACAGCTTCAGCCGCCAGCAACGCGCCGGCCTGTAGTCTGGCTACAGCGATGCCACCCTGACAAGGTGGTTTCGCTACCCCGCAGAACCTGTTTTCTAAACGACAATATCCCACTTATTCACAATTTTCAAAAACACCCCTGATTAAAAAGAAGGCGGCGCGGAAAAGTTTCCGATACTTGCAAGTGGTTGATTTTTAACGGATTATAAATTTTCCCTGTCGAGCCGAAGAGTGCGAATGTGGACAAGATACAGAGGGAAAACGCGGTTTTTCCAGCATTGTCCACAAAGTTATCAACAGGCTGTGTGGATAAAAATGAAAAGTCCCGCGTTTACCGCGACTTAGCGAATATGTGAAGGTTTTACATGAAGTGTTTGCTGCGCTGCATGATGGCGCAGGAGTGTGTCGGCAGGGCAAATTTGTGGTTTCCGGAAGTCACTGCGGCAACCGTCGCAAGCCCGCCGCCGGCTGTGCTTACCCACAGCGCCAGGCTGGCCAGACGACTACATTTTGCTGCCCTGCCGACTCACTTATGCACAGAACGCCGGTAAAATATGGTTTTCCCCGGCTCCCAAGGCGAATTTTACAAGTGGTTGATTTAAAAGGATTAAATTTCTTTGATTTTCAGTTGTTAGGCTCATCTATTGTGCAAGCACAAAGCTTTTGGCCTCACACAAATTGTTTGTCCACAAAGTTGTCCACAAGCTGAAGCAGCTTGAAACGATGTCCTGGACATCCATGACGATCCGCTTTTTGCCACCCGCTGACCCCGACCGACACCGACCCTGATGGCGTACTGCATCCTCAACATCGCGCTCGACACGCCGCTCACCAGCTGCTTCGATTACCGCTGGCCGTGCGCCGCCGGCGAGGAGCCGCTGGTGGGCCAGCTGGCGCTGGTCAGCTTCGGCCGCCGCGAGGTAGTCGGGCTCATCGTCGCCGTCAAACACGACACCGACGTCCCGGCCGACAAGCTCAAAGATGCGCTGGGCGTGCGCAGCCAGCTCTCTCCCCTGTCGCCGCAATGGATCGCGCTGGCGGCGTTTGCCGCCGACTACTATCAGCGCCCGCTCGGCGAAGTGGCCTTGCCCGGGCTGCCCAAGAACCTGCGCGTGCTCACCACCGTGGCGCTGGACCGCGCCCTGAAAAAGCTGGCCAAGAGCGCGCCTGTGCACGACCACACCCCGCTCGACATGCCGGTGCTGAACGGCGCGCAGCAGGAAGCGGCCGACGCCATTGGCGGCGCGCAGGGCTTCACCCCGATCCTGCTGTACGGCGTGACCGGCAGCGGCAAGACCGAAGTCTATCTGCAAGCCTGTGCCCAGGTGCTGGCGCGCGAAGAGGGCGGCCAGATCCTGATCCTGGTCCCCGAGATCAACCTCACGCCGCAGCTGGAAGGGAACATCCGCGCGCGCTTTCCCGGCGTGATGCTGGCCACCTTGCACAGCAGCCTGTCCGAGGGCGAGCGCATGCTGCACTGGCTGGCCGCGCACCAGGGGCAGGCCCGCATCATTCTCGGCACGCGCCTGGCGATCCTGGCCTCGCTGCCGCATCTGAAACTGATCGTCATCGACGAAGAGCACGACCCCTCGTACAAACAGCAGGAAGGGCTGCGCTACTCCGCGCGCGACCTGGCGGTGTGGCGCGCGCGCCAATTGAACATTCCGATCGTGCTCGGATCGGCCACGCCCTCGCTCGAGAGCTGGCACCACGCGGGTTCGGGGCGCTATCGCAAGCTCGAACTGCGCGAGCGCGCCGTCAAGGATGCGGTGCTGCCGCGCGTGAAGCTGCTCGACATGGAGCGCGACAAACCAGTCGACGGCATCACCTCGTACCTGACGGCCGCGCTGCGCCAGCGCCTGGAGCGCGGTGAACAATCGCTGCTGTTCCTGAACCGGCGTGGTTACGCGCCCGTGATCTGCTGCGAATCGTGCGGCTGGATCAGCAACTGCACGCGCTGCACCTCCTTCATGGTGCTGCACAAGCCGGAGCACCGGCTGCGCTGCCACCACTGCAGCCTGGAGCTGCGCATCCCGCGCCACTGCCCGACCTGCGGCAATGTCGACCTGCAGCCGCTCGGGCGCGGCACCCAGCGCGTCGAAGAAGGCTTGCAGCAGGTTTTTCCGCAGGCGCGCATCTTGCGCATCGACGCCGACTCCACGCGCCTGAAGGGCAGTGCGCAGGCCGCGTTCGACACGGTGCACCGGGGCGACGTCGATATCCTGATCGGCACCCAGATGGTCGCCAAGGGGCACGACTTCAAGAAACTGACGCTGGTGGGGATACTCAATCCCGACACGGCGCTGTTCTCGCAGGATTACCGGGCCAGCGAGCGCCTGTTCGCGCAGCTGATGCAGGTGGCGGGGCGGGCGGGGAGGGCGGCGCGCACGGAAGGCGGCAGCGTGAGCGAAGTGCTGATCCAGACGCGCTACGCCAGCCATCCGCTGTATTCGGCGGTGGTGAGCCACGACTACGACCGTTTCGCCACCGATTTGCTGGCGGAGCGGCGCCAGGCTGCGCTGCCGCCGTATCTGTACCAGGCGCTGTTGCGGGCCGAGGCGCCCGAGCTGGAAACGGCGATCGGCTTTCTGGAGAGTGCGCGCGACGCGCTGGTATTTCACGGCATCACCTTGAACGACCCGATTCCGATGACGATGACGCGGGTGCACAACGTCGACCGTGCGCAGCTGCTGGTTGAAAGTCCCTCGCGGCCGGCGCTGCAAGCCTTCCTCAAAGAATGGCTGGCCCTGCTGCGCGCCATGAAAAGCCGCGTCAAATGGTCGCTCGAAGTCGACCCCCTCGACATCTGAAGCAATTTTCCCCAACCGGGGTCAGAGCTCTGACTAGCAATAAAATCCCAACCAGAAAAATAATTGGTGTCAAAAAACAAGCAAACCACCACCGGGGTCAGAGCTCTGACTAGCAATAAAGATGGTGCCGGTCAGCCATTGGTAGGCTTCTCACAACGTTTTCGTACGCTTAACTCCCTTTAGACAACTTATAGCCGTCGATTGGCTCAATACATCGGTCGTCTAGGTCGGTTCCGCAACTAATTGCTAGTCAAAGCTCTGACCCCGGTGGTGCGGTATTTAGAGCTGTTGGGCAATCAATTGCTAGTCAGAGCTCTGACCCCGGTTTAGGGCTGGGGGAGGTAGCGGCGGGCGCTGGTGACGATGTGCTCGGTCAGAGCGCGCGTGAAAGGGGTGTCGATGTTCCACGCATGCCACGATAGCGGCGTGCTCCCGGTCTGCCCCGGCGCAAGATCGACCAGCTGTCCCGTGGCAATCCGGCTCAGCGCGCTCAGCTCGGGCATCAGGCCGTAGGCCACGCCGTGCAGGATGCAGTTGTCCAGCGCGGCCGAGACCGGCATGGTGTGATGGGGAAAGCGCACCGCGGCGCCGAACTCGCGCGCCAGGAACCGCGCCAGTTGCCCGCGCTCGCTGGTCACCGCCGGCGCCAGCGCCACCGCCTCGGCAATGAAGCCGTCGCCGAACCAGTGCCCCGCAAACGCGGGCGTGGCCACGCAGGTGTAGCGCATCAGCCCCAGCGGCGTGGACGTGGTGCCGACCGCCGCTTCGCCGGCATCCCCGGCCTCGGCCACGCAGGCGAACACGGCGCCCTCGCGCACCAGCCGCAGCGCACGCTCGCCGTCGGCCAGTTCGATGCGGAACTGGCAGCGCGGTGGCGACAGCAGCGGCGGCAGCGCTTGCGCGAACCAGGTCGCCAGGCTGTCGGCGTCGAGCGCCAGCGCCAGCGCGGGCAGGCTGGTGTCGCGGCCGAGGTCGATGTCGAGCGCCGCTTCCATCAGTTTGACCTGGCGGAAATGCACCAGCAGCCGCTGCCCCAGCCCGGTCGGCACCGACGGCGCGCCGCGTACCACCAGCAGGCGCCCGCACGTGTCTTCCAGCGCCTTGATGCGCTCCGCTACCGCCGTCTGGCTGATTCCCAGCAGCAGCGCCGCCTTGTCGAAACTGCCGCTCACGGCCACCGCGTCGAGCACAGCCAGGCCGCGATAGTCGAGATTACTCATCAGTAGAGCTGATCCATGGTGATTTTGATGAGCAATACTAATACGCCTGGGCCGGTGCTGCCAACGCGCAACAGCGGCGCGCCACGGTAAACTGAAATTTGGCGTATCGTTGACGCCTGAAAACAGCAGTCCCCGGCATCCCATTTTGTACCTCAAGTTGAAGAAGAGTCCGCCATGAACAAGTTACACGTCGACGTCGCCGTCATCGGTACCGGTACCGCCGGTCTGGCCGCCTACCGCGCCGCCCGCGCCCAAGGGAAAACCACGCTCGTCATCGAAAGCGGCCCTTACGGCACCACCTGCGCCCGGGTCGGCTGCATGCCCAGCAAACTGCTGATCGCCGCCAGCGAGGCCGCCCACATGCTGGCGCTGGCGCCGCAATTCGGGGTCCACCCCGGTCCCGTCCGCATCGACGGCAAGGCCGTGATGGCACGCGTGCGCAGCGAACGCGACCGCTTCGTCGGCTTCGTGCTGGAAGGCGTCGATAACATTCCGGACCAGGACAAGCTGCGCGGCCACGGCCGCTTCACCGGGCCGCAATCGCTGCAGGTGGACGAGCACACCACGATCGAGGCTTCGCGCATCGTCATCGCCAGCGGTTCGACGCCGGTCATGCTGCCTCAGCTCAAGGATGTGGGTGACCGCATCATCGTCAGCGACGATGTGTTCGACTGGACCGACCTGCCCGCATCGGTGGCCGTGATCGGCACCGGCGTGATCGGGCTGGAACTGGGCCAGGCCCTGCACCGCCTGGGCGTGCGCGTGAGCGTATTCGCGCGCGGCGGCAGCGTGGCCCAGCTGAGCGATCCGGAAGTGCTGCACGTGGCCGCCAAGGCCCTTGCACGCGAGCTCGACCTGCGCTTCCAGCAACGCATCGTCAGCGCCGAACAGCAGGGCGAGGAAGTGGTGCTGGTCACGCGCGACGCCGCCGGCGCCGAGCACACCGACCGCTTCGCCTACGTGCTGGTGGCGGCCGGGCGCACGCCCAACGTCGACAAGATCGGCTTGGATGCCACCGGCCTGGAACTGGACGAGCGCGGCATTCCCTTGTTCGACGCCACCACCATGCAGTGCGGCACCAGCCATATTTTCATCGCGGGTGATGCCAACAACGAGCGCCCGGTGCTGCCGGAAGCGGCCGACCACGGCAGGATAGCGGGCGACAATGCCGGCCGCTATCCCGACGTGCGTCCCGGCCTGCGCCGCACGCCGCTGACGATTGCCTTCACCGAGCCGCAGATCGCCACCCTGGGCGAGAGCTACAAGGAGCTGTGCGCCGAGGGCAAGCCCAAGTTCGCAGTGGGCAAGGTGTCGTTCGAGAACCAGGGCCGCAGCCGGGTGATGCTGCAGAACCACGGCATGCTGCGCGTGTACGGCGAATACGGCACCTGCCGTTTCCTGGGCGCCGAGATGATCGGGCCGCGCGCGGAAAACCTCGGCCACCTGCTGGCCTGGGCCTGCCAGGCGCGCCTGACGGTGGCGCAGATGCTCGATATGCCGTTCTACCATCCGGTGATCGAAGAAGGCGTGCGCACCGCCCTGCGCGACCTGGCGGCGGAGCTGGAAAAGGGCACCCCGAAAGCGAGCACCGCGCCGGACAACACACCCGGCGTGTAGATGCCGGGAGCCGCTGTTTCCTAACCGGGGTTAGACCTCCGGCAGGTGTCTATGTACCGCTGACCTGTAAACCGTCGTTCCCGCGCAGGCGGGAATCCAAGTTTGTCGAGCCGCCTTTAGCTGGTACGAACTTCGATTCCCGCTTCTCCATGAGCTGCCTGGGGCTTGCCTCGTCCCCTTGCCTAGTTCAGGTAACTGGCGGGCACCTCGAAAAACCCTCGTGAATCTGGCATGATATCGGTGCCTCGACTCTGACGTAATTTTTCATGATCAAGACCAGTCTGTTTGCTGACCAAGAGCGCGAAGCCAAGCTGAACAAGCTCGGCGATGCACTGGTGGTGATGGAGCGGCATGTCGACTTCGCCGCCCTGGCTGCCGAGGTCGACCTTGCGGCACCACGCCCTAGCCGCGAGCGCGGCGGCCGTCCGCCTTTCCCCACCGAATTGATGGTGCGCGTACTGTTGATCCAACAGCTGTTCAACTTGAGCGATGAGCAGATGGAATTCCAGCTGCTCGATCGCTTGAGCTTCCAGCGCTTTGCCGGCTTGCGCGCGAGTAGTCAGGTCCCGGATCGGACGACGATCTGGACTTTCAAGGAGCGCTTGATCCAGGCCGGCGCCAGCGAGAGCGTATTCGATGCGGTCAATCGCCAACTGTCCCAGCACGGCTACATTGCGCGCGGCGGGCAGATGATCGACGCGAGCATTGTGCAGGCGCCGAAACAGTCGCTGAACAAGGAAGAGAAAACCCTGGTCATGCAAGGCGCGATACCGGCCGGCTGGAGCCGGCCAAGCGGCGTCAGAAGGATACGCAAGCGCGCTGGACGAAGAAACACGGCAAGTCCTACTTCGGCTATAAGGTCTCGGTCAACGCCGACAAACGCTACAAGCTGGTGCGCAAGATCAAGGTCAGCACGGCCAGCGAACATGACACCACGCATTTCGAGGAGGTGCTCGATCCCTCCAACACGAATCGCAACATCCTGGCCGACAAGGGGTACGTCGACGGCGAGCGCGAAGCGCGGTTGAACAAGCAGGGCTGGCGCATGCACATCCAGCGCAAAGGTAGCAAGGACAAGCCGATTTCCGATGCCCAGCAGCGCCGCAACCATCGCATCGCCAAGACACGCGCACGCGTCGAACACGTGTTCGCGGGCATGGCCCAGATGGGCGGCAAGGCGTTGCGCTCCATTGGCCTGGCGCGCGCCACGCTGCACCTGAACTGGAAGGTCGCTGCCTACAACTTGCAGCGCCTCGTCTACTTGAAGGAGGCAGGTATCGAGGCGTTCTAACGCCCGAGGTCCGTTCGGGCCGCCGAATTTGAGCAACGTAGCCTGAAAAACAGGTCGGGAAACAACGTCGCTCGCGCAATGCGGGCCACATTCAAACGCCCCGTTCGCAGGCAACCGCGAAATCACGGGTTATTCGAGGTGCCCTGGCGTCGAGCCGCCCCGCCTGCGCCATCTCGCGCACGATGCGAATCGTGTCGATATCGGCTTCCTGGTACGCCGACTTCTTGTATTCGTCATACATGGCATTGGCCTTGTCGGTCTCGGCATCATGCCCGTCGTCGTACTTGAAGCGCACGAACATGGTGTGCTCGGCCGGCGTTTCGATCGTCACGGTCAGGCTCGACGCGGCGATCTCGCCCTGCTCGGGCACTTCGTAGCGTACTTCCTGCAGCGGCGTGAGCAGCACGCGGTCGATGACCACCAGTTCGCCGAAGCGCCGGCTGCGGCGGAAGCTGCCGCTTTCGCGCTCGTCGATGGTGCACTCGTCCAGGTGCGGCACGAACAGCTTGGGTGACTCGGCGCACAGCACCAGCCCGCGCCACACCTGCTCGCGCGTGAGGGTATCGATCAGCGGATTCAAGGGATCGTTAATTTCAATCAGATGTTCAAATTTCATGGTGCTTTAACTCGTCGGTGAAGGGCATCGCAGCCCCGATACCGGGATGGTAACGCAAGCGATCTGTGCGCGCTGGAAAGTGACTTGCGGATACACTGCTTATCGAGCAGACAATCGGTCGGCACTACCAGCAAAGAACACAGCATGAGGACCACACGCAAAGATTATCTGGCGCATATCGAAGAGCTGCAAAAACGCAGCGGCGATACCGTCGCCAAGCACATCGCCGAACGGCGCGCACTGACCCCCAGCCAGCCCGACCCGGAGGATGACGCCACCTTCGGCCAGCGCGCGGCCGACGCCGTGGCGCGCTTCGGCGGCTCATGGACCTTCATCATGCTGTTCGCGCTGGTGCTGGTGTCCTGGGTGGTGCTCAATTCCTTCCTGCTCACGCGCGGCGGCGCCAAGCCGTTCGACCCTTTTCCCTACATCCTGCTGAACCTGTTCCTGTCGATGCTGGCCTCGATCCAGGCGCCGGTGATCCTGATGTCGCAGAACCGCCAGGGTGAAATCGACCGCCTGAACGCCCAGAACGATTATGAGATCAACCTCAAGGCCGAGCTGGAAATCATGGCCCTGCACGAAAAGATGGATGCCTTCAAGCTGCAACTGGTCGAGATGCAGCATGAACAGCTGCGCCTGCTCAACGCCCTGTGCGAGGACAACAAGGTCGCCACCTAATTCCCGATCCCCGGCAAGCCTTCGTCCCAGTACGGGGTGGGACCGAAGCGCGCGGCGAAATAATCGATGAAGGCTTGCGTCTTGGGCGGCAGGAATTTGCGGTTCAGGTACTGGGCCGACACCACCGAATTCAAGGCCATCGGATACGCCGCCAGCAGCGGCACCAGCGCGCCGCTCTTGAGCTGCTGATACACCGCCCAGGTCGATTGCAGCGCGATCCCCAGGCCCGCCATGGCGGCGTCGCGCATCGCTTCGCCGTTATCGCTGCGCATCCGTCCTCCCACCCGCACGCTGATCAGGCTGCCGTCAAGATCCCTGAAATTCCACGGATTGACCCCTTCCAGCACCAGGCACTGGTGCTCGGCCAGTTCCTGCGGGCGCTGCGGCGTGCCATGCCGCGCCAGATAGGCTGGCGAGGCCACCAGCAGCAGGCGGCTGGGCGCCAGCACGCGCGCGATCAGGGCCGAATCGTGCAGCGGCCCGTTGCGGATGGTGACGTCGATGCCGTTGGCGGCCAGGTCGATCACCCGGTCCGACAGGCGCAGGTCGAGCTGCAGGCCGGGGTAGCGTTCCATGAAGGCGGGCAGCCACGGCATCAGGTGCAAGCGCCCGAACGAGACCGAGGCCGCCACCCGCAGCAAGCCCTGCGGTTCGCGCCCGGTCCCGACCGAGGCGCGCGCCTGTTCGGCGGCGTCGAGCAGGGCTACGGCGCGCTCCAAAAAGGTTTCGCCATCCTGGGTCAGGGCGATCTGGCGCGTGGTGCGGTGCAGCAGGCGCGCCCCGAGCTGGCGTTCGAGCTGGGCCATGCGCGCGCTGGACGCCGCCGGCGACAGGCTGAATTCGCGCCCTGCGGCGGACAGGTTGCGGGTAGCGCAGACGCGCACGAACAGCGCCACATCGGTCAGGTCGAAGTTCATTATTCTGTTTTGCTGAAGAGATATTCAATCATTATGCCAATTATCAATCGAATCGATGCGGACTACACTGGCTCATCTGTCAACCAAACAAGGAAACAACATGAAAGCCATTGCCGTCATTAACGGAACCCTGCACGACGTCGAGTTGCCCGTGCCACAGCCGCAAGGGCGCGACCTGGTGGTGAAAGTGGAGGCGATTTCGGTCAATCCGGTCGACTACAAGCAGCGCAAGGCGGCCGCCCACGATGGCGAGCCGCGCCTGGTCGGCTGGGACGTGGCCGGTACCGTCAGTGCCGTCGGTCCCCAGGCCAGCCTGTTCAAGGTGGGCGACGCGGTGTATTACGCGGGCAGCGTGGTGCGTCCGGGCGCCAACAGCGAGTTTCATGCGGTCGACGAGCGCATCGTGGGGCGCAAGCCGGCCAGCCTGAGCGTGGAACAGGCCGCCGCGCTGCCGCTGACCAGCATCACGGCGTGGGAAGCGCTGTTCGAGCGCCTGGGCGTGTCGCGCAGCGGGGCCGACGAGGGCAAGTCGGTGCTGATCATCGGCGGCGCGGGCGGGGTGGGCTCGATCGCGATCCAGCTGGCCAAGAAGCTGGCGAAGCTGAACGTGATCGCGACCGCCTCGCGCCGGGCGTCGGGCCAGTGGTGCAGGGCGCTGGGGGCGGATCATGTGATCGATCACCATGGCGACATGCCGGCCCAGCTGGCCGCGCTGGGGCTGGCGCAGGTGGATTATATTTTGTGCCTGAACGATATCGATGCGCACTTTGCGGCGATGGCGGCGGCGATTGCGCCGCAGGGCAAGATTTGCGCGATCGTGCGCAACGAGCGGCCGCTGCCGATGGACTTGGTGTTCGGCAAGAGCGTGACGGTGGTGTTCGAGATGATGTTTACCCGTTCGATGTTCGGGACGGCCGATATGATCGAGCAGCACAAGCTGCTCAATGAGGTGGCTGAGCTGGTTGATGCGGGAGTGTTGACCACCACCGTGGGGGAAAACGGCGGCAGGATCGATGCCTCCAACCTGACGCGCGCCCACGCGGCGCTGGAGGCGGGGCGGACGATCGGCAAGATTGTGTTGTCGGGGTTTTAAACCCGGCCTGGGCGGATGGCGCCACATCCAGTCGTTCCCGCCACTATCTCGTCGTTCCCGCGCCAAGGCGCGGGAACGACGGGGGTCTACGTTACAATGGCCGGTCGTCCCCCATCAGATTGCCCCGCCCGATGTCCTCCACTCCCAATTTCGGCCTGAACGCTCCCCAGAGCGAAGCGGTCATGTATCTTGACGGCCCCTGCCTGGTGCTGGCCGGTGCCGGTTCGGGCAAGACGCGCGTCATCACCCAGAAAATCGCGCACCTGATCGAAGACCGCGGCTACGATCCGCGCACCATCGCGGCGCTGACCTTCACCAACAAGGCCGCGCTGGAAATGCAGGAGCGCATCGCCAAGCTGCTCAAGCAGCCGCGCCAGGCCAAGCAGCTGACCGTCTCCACCTTCCACTCGCTGGGCGTGAAAATCCTGCGCCAGGAAGCGGCCGGCGTGGGCCTGAAGGACCGTTTTTCGATCATGGACAGCGACGATTGCTTCGGCCTGGTCCAGGATCTGGCAATCACCACCGACAAGCAGCTGATCCGCAGCATCCAGAATTCCATTTCCTTGTGGAAAAATGCCCTGATCGACCCCGAAGACGCGGTCAAGAACGCCAAGGATGAAGACGAAGCCCAGGCCGCGCGCGTGTTCCGCAGCTACGTGGCCACCCTGGCGGCTTACCAGGCGGTCGATTTCGACGACCTGATCCGCCTGCCGGTGGAACTGTTCCGCAACAACGATCCGATCCGCGACAAGTGGCAGCGCCGCCTGCGCTACCTGCTCATGGACGAGTATCAGGATACCAACACCTGCCAGTACGAACTGGTCAAGCTGCTGGTCACCGGCATCGGCAAGAAACCGATGTTCACCGCCGTGGGCGACGACGACCAGGCCATCTACGCCTGGCGCGGCGCCTCGGTGGAAAACCTGAAAACCCTGGGCGACGATTTCCCAGACCTGCGCGTCATCAAGCTGGAACAGAATTACCGCTCCACCACCCGTATCCTGCAGGCGGCCAACGCGGTCATCTCGAACAATCCCAAGCTGTTCGAGAAAGCCCTGTGGTCCGAACACGGCCTGGGCGAGCCGATCACCGTGCTGGGCATGCAGACCGACGACCAGGAAGCCGAGCAGGTAGCCATCATGATTTCGGCCGACCGCTTCCAGCGCAAGAACAAGTGGTCCGATTACGCCATCCTGTACCGCGGCAACCACCAGGCGCGCGTGATCGAGCAATGCCTGCGCAAGGAGCGCATTCCGTACACGATTTCGGGCGGCCAGAGTTTTTTCGACAAGGCTGAAATCAAGGACATCATCAGCTACCTGCGCCTGATCGCCAACGACGGCGACGATCCTGCCTTCATCCGCGCCGTCACCACGCCCAAGCGCGGCGTCGGCATGGCCACCTTGGAAGTGCTGGGCGCGTTTTCCAAGCAGTGGAACTGCTCGCTGTTCGAGGCCACCTTCAAGGGCGGCATCGAAGCGAAGCTGCCGGACCGCCAGCTGCTGCCGCTGCGCGCCTTTTGCAACTTCATCAACCAGCTCGAAGCGCGCGCCAGCCGCCCCGGCCCGTCCGGCAGCGGCGAGAACGCGGCCGCCGTGCTCGACGACATGATGAAGGAGATCGCCTACGAGAGTTATCTGTACGACACTTTTGATGACCGCGCCGCGCAAAGCAAATGGCAGAACGTGCTCGAATTTACCAACTGGCTCAAGGAACGCGGCTGCGGCGGCAAGGATAAATCCGGCGAGGAAAAAAACCTGCTGGAACTGACCCAGATGGTGGCCTTGATGAGCATGTTGGAAGGCAAGGATGAGGAGCCGGACGCGGTGCGCATGTCGACCCTGCACGCGTCCAAGGGATTGGAGTTTCCGCACGTATTCCTGGTCGGCGTGGAAGAAGGCATCCTGCCGCACAAGGGCGACCCGGACGCGTCGGTGGAAACCATCGGCGCGCGCATCCAGGAAGAACGGCGCCTGATGTACGTGGGCATCACGCGCGCCCAGCGCACCTTGTACATTACGTGGTGTAAGAAACGTAAACGTGCCGGCGAGCAAGTCCATTGCGATGTATCGCGTTTCATTAAGGAAATGGCGCTCGACGTCGGCGACGCTCCGCCCACCGAAGCGGAAACCATTTCACCCAAGGACCGCCTGGCCAGCTTGAAGGCGCTGCTTGCAACGGCGAAAACATAGCGTCCAACTTAACACTCGGCAGCGCGGAACATGCGTGCTAGCATGTTTCGACGCGTCGTTGTGGCGCACTTTTCCGAAGGGAAATTTTATGTCGACATTCACTACCGCAGCGCGCGGCGCCATGGTTGCCGCGTTGCTGGCATGGGCGATGGCCGCGCCCGCCATTGCCGATGAGTTTGCCACCAAGCCGGAAGCCGAAGCCATGGTCAAGAAGACCATCGTGTTCATGAAGGCCAACGGCAAGGACAAGACGTACAGCGAGATCAACCGCAAGGATGGTCCCTTCACCGTCCGCGACCTGTACATGGTGGCTTACGGTTTCGACGGCGTGGTGCGCGCGCATGGCGCCAATCCCAAGATGCTGGGCAAGAATCTGATGGAATTGAAGGATATCGACGGCAAGGCGTTCGTGCGCGAACGGGTCGAGATGGCAAAAAAGAATCCTTCTTTTTGGCAAGAATATAAGTTCACCAATCCCGTCAGCGGGAAGATTGAACCTAAGGCAATGTATTGCCAGCCCAGCGACGATGTGATCATCTGCGGTGGTGTTTATTTGCGATAAATTGCGCACACGATTCAAATTTTGTTTGACGGCAACTTCCGACTTTGAAATACTGAATTCACTGCCGAGCGCAAGCGCGGCACCCTTCCAGATCCGCCTGCCGGCAGCGTTGCCTGGTTGCGCGTCGTTTGGACTCCCTTCACTTCCAATTGACGAGCACACAGCATGGCGACCGTATCCGACATCACCGTAACACCTACCTCCGGCCTGATCCACATCGATGCCCTGCTCGACACGGGACCGGACTGGAATTACCTGACGCCTGCCGGCAACACGATCCTGTACACCTTCTCTGTCGCGTCCGGCAATGAAGCGGGGCAGAGCGGCCAGACCGCTTTTTCCGCTTCCCAGCAAGCCAACACGCGCACCGCCTTCGCGACCCTGGCGGCGCTGACCGGCATCACCTTCACCGAAACGGCAAGCGGCGCGGCGGCCGATGTGCACCTGGCGGCGGTGAATATCACCGGCAACAATGTGAGCGGCCTGTGCAGCTGGAATTCGAGCTACGGCTACACCGGCACCACGCTCAACAGCTACGATGCGCAAGCCTATGTCTATCTCGACAACGCCGAGTTTGCCGTCGAGAATGCCAACCTGACCCCCGGCGGCGGCGGTTACCAGACCCTGCTGCACGAACTGGGCCACATGATCGGCCTCAAGCACCCGTTCGAGGGCAGCCCCAACCTGGCGCCCGGCGACGACAACACCAGCAACACGCTGCTGTCGTACACCAGCCAGGGCGGTCCTTACTCCAACTTCAGCCCGTATGACATCGCGGCCCTGAAGTGGCTGTACGGCGGCGACGGCCTGGGCGGCGCGCTCGGCATCAATTCGACCGGCGGCGGACGCTATCTCGCCGGCACCAGCTTCGCCGACACAATGAGCGGCTCGAGCGGCAACGACCGCTTCGAAGGCGATGGCGGCGACGATGCGCTCAACGGCGGCAACGGCACCGATACCGCCGTGTTCCGCGGCAATTACGCCTCCTATACCGTTACCGACCTGGGCGGCGGCAGCGTGCGCGTCACCGGCGCCGACGGCATGGACACCCTCACCTCGATTGAAATGCTCAAGTTCGACGACCAGACCGTGCAGTCGGGCCAGGTGGTCACGCCGCCGGCGGGCGACACCACCGCGCCGGCCGCGCCGACGCTCGCGCTCACCAAGAACGCGAATGGCTATGTGACCGGCGACAAGCCCGTCGTCACCGGCACCGCCGAAGCGAACGCCACGGTCAAGGTGTACAGCGGCGCCAACCTGGTCGCCACCACCACGGCCGGCGCCAACGGTACGTATTCGGTTGCCACCTCGTCCCTGGCCGACGGCATCAATCTGTCGCTGACGGCACGCGCCACGGATGCCGCCAACAATGTTTCGGTCCCGAGCGCCGCGCTGCTGTTCAGCGTCGACACCGTGGCGCCGGTGGCACCGACCGCCAGCGTGGTGGTCTCGGCCAGCGGCGCCGCCCTGTTCAACGGCACCGGCGAAGCCGGCAGCACGATCCGCCTGACCAATGCCAGCGCCATCATCGCCGAAGGCACGGTCGCGTCGGACGGCAACTGGAGCCTGGGCGGCAGCACCCTGAGCAACGGCAACTACGACGTGAGCGTCAGTTCGCTCGACAAGGCCGGCAATAACACCACCGCCACCAAGCACCTGCTGTTTGCGGTCGGCTCGGCGGCCACGGTCACCGGCACGGCCGGCGACGATTCCCTGCTGTCCACTCCGGGAAACAATGTCATCGATGGCGGCAGCGGCACCGACTCCGTCAGCTACACCGGCGCGCGCGGCAACTACAATGTGGTGCGCGACAGCAGCGGTTTCGTGGTCACCGCCCGCAGCGGCGCCGACGGCACCGACTTGCTGCGCAATGTCGAGTCGATCAAGTTCGGCGACTCCACCCTCAAGCTCGAATACGACGACGTGGTGCAGGCGCTGTACGTGGCGTACTTCGGACGCGCGGCAGATTCCGGGGGCCTGGCAGCCTTCCAGAGCCAGCTGGGCGGCCTCAAGGCGCCGCAGACGTTTCCGGGCGTTACCGCCGCCTACGCCACCGATACCGGGGTGCACAGCCTGATCGACAGCTTCGGTTCCAGCACCGAATCGGCCGCCCTGTACCCGGGCGCCACCAGCGCCTTTGTCACGGCCGTGTTCCAGAACATCTTCGGGCGCGCCCCGGCCGCTCCCGGCCTGTCGTTCTGGACCAATGCGATTGACAACGGCGGCTTGTCGCGCGCCAACGCCTCGCTCTCGATCATGGCCGGGGCACTGGAAAATACCAGTACCCAGGGCGTGCTCGACGCCAAGCTGGTCAATAACAAGATCATCATCGCCTCGGACTTCACGCTGGCCATCGATAATCCTACCGAAGTGAGCGGCTATGTCGGCATCAATGCCGCCGCCACGGTGCGCAGCATGCTCGCCAGCGTGACGGCCAGCACCGATATCGCGGCCTTCCAGGCCATCATCGCCAGCACGATCGCGTCCCTGCCCGGCCTCGGTGCGCAGAGCGCCGCCGCAATGATGCAGATCGACAGCGTGCAGCCCGGTGCCGATCCGCTGGATACCCCGATCGCCCTGGTCGGTGTGCAGCATGGCGGCCTGATCGACGCGGTAATGTAAAGCGCGGCCGTTTCCCGGCTGTGTCACAACGGGCGCCTTACCCATTGCCGGGTAAGGCGCCCGTTTTTCGTGCTTGACCGGCGAATAAGGAATGCTGGCATGTCAAATTTGAAATATATTTGACGTCAATAAGCAAGTTTGGAATACTGCGGCGCTTGCCGGCCAAAATCCGGCAACATTCCAACCCTGTCTGCCGGCTGCGCTAACATTCATCATCGGGCATCGTTTGGAAGCCTTTTCACTTCCAATCACGAGCATACCCGCATGGCGACCATTTCCGATCTCGACACCCCCCTCTCCGGCCTGAACCACATTGACGCCCTGCTCAGCAGTGGGCCCGACTGGAACTTTGTAACGCCTGTTGCCAACACCATCCGCTACACCTTTTCGATCGCCTCGCACAACGAGGGAGGTAATAACGCGGGTACCGGACTGATGGCGTTCAGCGCGGGCCAGCAGGCCGGCGCACGCGCGGCCATGGCGGCGCTCAGTGCGATCACCGGGATCGTGTTCGCTGAAACGGCCGATGGCGCCGCCGCCAACGTTCATTTTTGCTCGAAGGATCTGGGCGGGAACACGGCGGGCTTGTGCAGCTGGAATTCCGGGTATTCCAACTCAGGCGACAAGCTCCTCAGCTTCCACGCGGGGGCCTATGTGTATCTGGACGACAGCGCCGCCGCCGACCCCGGGAATGCCACCCTGGCGCCCGGCTCGGGAGGCCTGGAGATCCTGTTGCACGAACTGGGCCACATGATGGGCTTGAAGCATCCATTCCAGGGCGATATCCGCTTGCCCGCCGGCGAGGACAATACCAGCAACTCGCTGCTGTCGTACACGGGACAAGGCGGCCCCTACAGCACCTTCAGCCCGTATGACATTGCCGCACTGAACTGGCTATACGGCGGCGACGGCCTGCGCGGCGCGCTCGGGATCAACTCGACCGGCGGCGGGCGCTATGTCACCGGCACCAATCGTGCCGACAGCCTGACCGGCACCGCTGCCAACGACCGCCTCGAAGGCGACGGCGGCGACGATGCGCTCAACGGCGGCAACGGCACCGATACCGCCGTCTTCCGCGGCAACTACGCCTCTTACACGGTCACCAACCTGGGCGCGGGCAAGGTGCGCGTCAGCGGCGCCGATGGCAGCGACACACTGACCTCGGTAGAAGTGCTCAAGTTCGACGACCAGAGCGTACAGTCGCCCCAGACCGTCACCCCGCCGCCGGTGGTGACGCCGCCGCCGGTGGTCAACCTGCCGCCTATCCCTCCCGCGGGCGACACCACCGCGCCGGCCGCGCCGACGCTCACCGCCAGCAAGAACCCGAACGGCTATGTGGCCGGCGACAAGCCGGTCGTCAGCGGCAGCGCCGAAGCCAACGCCACGGTCAAGGTGTACAGCGGCGCCACCCTGGTCGCCACCACCACCGCCGGCGCCAACGGCGCCTGGTCGGTTGCCACCTCGGCCCTGGCTGACGGGATCAACCTGTCGCTGACGGCGCGTGCCACGGATGCCGCCAACAATGTCTCGATCCCGAGCGCCGCGCTGCAGTTCAATGTCGACACGAAGGCGCCGGCGGTGCCGAGCGCCAGCGTGCTAGTCGCGGCCAGCGGCAGCGTGCAGTTCAGCGGCACCGGCGAAGTGGGCAGCATTATCAGCCTGAGCAACGCCGGCACCATCTTCGCCGAAGGCACGGTCGCGTCCGACGGCAGCTGGAGCCTGGGCGGCAGCGTCCTGGCCAACGGCAAGTACGACGTCACTGTGAGTTCGCTCGACAAGGCCGGCAACGCCACCGCCGCCAAGCACCTGCTGTTTACTCTCGGGCCGACCGACGTGACCGCCGTTACCGGCACGGCTGGCGACGATTCGCTGCTGTCTACCCCGGGTAACGACCTCATCGACGGCGCCGGCGGTACCGACACGGCCAGCTTCCCCGGCTTGCGCGGCAACTACCATGTGGTGCGCGACAGCAGCGGTTTCGTGGTCACCGCCAAGAGCGGCGCCGGCGGCATGGACTTGGTGCGCAATGTCGAGTCGATCAAGTTCGGCGACACCACCCTCAAGCTCGAATACGACGACGTGGTGCAGGCGCTGTACCTGGCCTACTTCGGCCGCGCGGCCGATTCCGGCGGCCTGGCGGCCTTCCAGAGCCAGCTGGGCGGCCTGAAGGCACCGCTGACGTTTTCGGCCGTCACCGCCGCCTACGCCACCGATGCCGGGCTGCACAGCCTGATCGACAGTTTCGGTTCCAGCGCCGAATCGGCCGCCCTGTACCCGGGCGCCACCAGCGCCTTCGTCACGGCCGTGTTCCAGAACATCCTGGGGCGCGCCCCGGCTGCGGCCGGCCTGTCGTTCTGGACCAATGCGATCGACAACGCCGGCTTGTCGCGCGCCAATGCCTCGCTCTCGATCATGGCCGGCGCGCTGGAAAACACCAGCACCCAGGGCTTGCTCGACGCCAGGCTGGTCAATAACAAGATCACCATCGCCTCCGACTTCACCCTGGCCATCGACAATCCGGCCGAAGTGACGGGCTACGTCGGCATCAATGCCGCCGCCGCCGTGCGCGGCATGCTCGCCAGCGTCACGGCCAGCACCGATATCGCCGCTTTCCAGGCCATCATCGCCAAAACGCTCGCGTCCCTGCCCGGCATCGGCGCCCAGACCGGGTCCGGAAAATGGGAGCTCGACACCGTGCAACTCGACACCGGTCTGCCCGGCACGCCGCTTGTCCTGGTCGGCGTGCAGCACGGCGGCCTGATCGACGCGCCGATGTAAAGCGCGGCCTTTTCCAGACTCGGCCGCAACGGGCGCCTTACCCATTCCGGGTAAGGCGCCCGTTTTTTGTGGTTTATTGGCGAAACGGAGCGCCTGATTTGTAACGTAAATACTTGCTTTTGAGATACTTGCGGTAATATCTGGCAACAATGCCTGCTCGCTTTTCCGTCAGCCTGTCCTGCGCCAGCCGCACGTGTCCGGCCAATCACCCTTTTTCAGAGTCTCCGCATGACTATCGTTTCCGATATCGAAATCGTCCGCCTATCCGGCTTCAACAACATCGACGCTCTGCTGAGCTCCGGACCGGGCTGGAATTTTCTCGGCACCGGCGCCCGCTCGCTGAGCTACACTTTTTCCGTGGCCAGCGGCAATGAAGAAAGCCGCACGGGGCAGGCCGCGTTTTCGCCGGCCCAGCAAAGCGCCACGCGCACGGCGCTGGCCTACATCACCTCGCTGACCGGGATCGGCTTTACCGAAACGACCGACGGCAGCCGCGCCCAGATCCACATGGCCTCGATCAATATCGCCGACGCCGATACCATGGGCCTGTGCAGCTGGATGACGAGCTACACGCCGCCGAGCTACGGCACTACGGTGCGCGATTTGACCGCCAAGGCGTATATCTACCTCGACAATGTGGAGTTTCGCGCCAAAAACGCTGATCTGAGCCTGGGCGGCCCCGGCTACGAAATCCTGCTGCACGAACTGGGCCACATGCTGGGCTTGAAGCACCCCTTCGAGGGCGACGAGCAGTTGCCCTACGACGATGACCACACCGGCAACACCCTGATGTCCTACGATTGGGTAGGCGGCCCGTACCAGACCTACAGCCCCTACGATATCGCCGCGCTCAACTGGCTGTACGGCCGCGACGGCCTCGGCGGCACCTATGGCGTGGGCAGCGGCAAGGATTACTTCACCGGGCGCGACATCGCCGAGCGCCTCACCGGCACCTACAACAGCGAAGTGATCGAAGGGGCGGGCGGCGACGACGATATCGATGGCGGTGCCGGCAACGATGTGGCCTATTACGTCGGGCCGCGCGCCAATTACGAGCTCACCAAGATCGCGGCCGGCTATGTGGTGTCCGACCACGCCGGCGACGAAGGCTATGACGTACTGACAAATATCGAAACGCTGCGCTTTTCCAACGCCAACGTGTCGCTCGACTACGAGGCCGTCGTGCAAGCCCTGTACGTGGGCTATTTCGGGCGCGCCGCCGACTACAACGGCATGCTCAGCTTCCAGAACCAGCTGGCCACCCTGGGCGCCCCGCGCGACATGAGCGCGCTGGCGGCGGCCTACGCCAAGGATGCCGGCCTGCATGCGCTGATCGACAGTTTCGCCGGCAGCGCCGAATCGGCCGCCCTGTATCCGGGCGACACCGCCACGTTCGTGAAGGGCATCTTCCAGAACGTGTTCGGACGCGCTCCTGCCAGCGCCGGCCTGTCGTTCTGGACCGATGCGATCGACCACAAGGGCTTGTCCAAGGCGAATGCCTCGCTGTCGATCATGTCCGGCGCGCTCGACAACAAGACCGCCCAGGGCGTGCTCGACGCCAAGCTGATCAACAACAAGCTGGCGGTGGCCTCGGGCTTTACCCTGTCCATCGATACCGCGGCCGAGATCGCCGGTTACGGCACCAAGGCGGCGGCGGCCTCGGTGCGCACCATGCTCGGCGCGGTCACCGCCACCACCGACCTGACTGCCTACCAGAGCACCATCAAGGCCACTCTGGGCGCCATGACCGGCGCGGTGCGCGTCGCTGGCGATATGCCTGGGGACCTGCCTATTGCCCACGCCGACCTGATTGGCATCGGCTTCCAGGCGTGGGAGCAGACGCTGGTATAGTTAACACGGGCGCGGGCCACGGTGGCAGCGCCGGCGGGTCAACATCGAAGGAATGGATCATGCTGGTTGATATCAACGGCGGCAGCGGCGTCGACACGGTCGGTTTCGCCGGCTTGCGGGCCGACTACAACATCACCACCGGCGCCGGCGGTTACGCCGTGCTGCCCAAGAGCGGCGCTATCGGCGGCCTCAAGCTGCTGTCCAATATCGAACGCTTCAAGTTCAGCGACAGCACCGTCAATGTCGAATACGACTCGGTCGTGCAAGCCCTGTACGTGGCCTATTTCGGCCGCGCCGCCGACCATGCCGGCATGCAGAGCTTCCAGGACCAGCTGGCCAAGCTGGGCGCGCCGCGCGACATCGCCGGCATCAGCGCCGCCTACAACACCAATCCCGGCTTGCACAAGCTGATCGACAGTTTCAGCGCCAGCGCCGAATCGGATGCGCTGTATCCGGACGGCACCGGCGCGTTTGTCGAAGCGGTCTTCAAGAACGTGCTCGGCCGCAGCCCGGCCGAGGCCGGCCTGGCGTTCTGGAGCGAGGCCATCGACAGCGGCGCGCTCTCGCGCGCCAATGCCGCCATGTCGATCATGTCGGGCGCCTTGCAAAACCTCACGCCCCAGGGCTTGCTCGACGCCCAGCGCATCGGTAACACGCTGGCGGTGGCGTCCGATTTCACCCTGGCGATCGACCGCCCGTCCGAAATCGCCGGTTACGGCACCACCCTGGCCGCCTCGATGGTGCGCACCATGCTCGCAACGGTGACCGCCGGCAGCGATGTCGAGGCGTTTCACGCGGTGATCAAGACCATGCTGGCGGTCATGTCGGGCGAACTGCATACGACCCTGGACGCTCCCGAGTCGCCGGACGCGCCCCCGCTGCTGCTGGTGGGCGTGGCGCCGGCGGCGTGGGAAGGCGGACTGGCCTGAGCGCACTGGCATAATGGCGGCTTTGCCCCCAAGGACGCCGCCGTGAGCCAGGAAGACCGTTTTGTCGATATCGAGATCAAGCTCGCGCACCAGGAAGACCTGGTCGAATCCCTGAACCAGATGGTGTACCAGCAAGGCCGCCGCATCGACCAGCTCGATGCGATGGTCGCCAAGCTGGCCGAACACATCCGCAACAATCCCCAGTCGGGACCGAATCCGGTCAACGACCGCCCGCCGCATTACTGATCTTTCACCCGTCAATACGGCGTTGCCGGCGCCGGCATGCATACATCGTCGCGGATGACGCAGCGATGGCATGCTGATATGATCGTGCGCTCATGCGCTGCCGGCTATCCGTCGGCAGCTTTACTTAGCGCTCGTGAAAGATGCCATGAACCGTCCAAACATGCTTATCGTTGCCGCCAGCCTGGCGCTGGTCAATGTCGCCGCCATTGCCGCGCCTGTCGCGCCGGCTACCGCCCTGGTCGCGACCAACCCCTTCGCCAAACTCAGCACGCTGCCGTTCCATTACCCGGCATTCGACAAGATCAAGGACGAGCATTTCCTGCCCGCCTACGCGGCCGGCATGAGCGATCACCTGCGCGAAGTCGACACCATCGCCAACAATCGCAAGGCGCCGACGTTCGACAATACCGTGGTGGCGCTGGAGCGCTCGGGCCAGCTGCTCACGCGCGTGGCGACCACCTTCTCGGCCCTGCAGGGCGCCAACACCAACGATACGCTGGACGCCATCGATCGTGAAATGTCGCCCAAGCTGGCCGCGCACAACGATGCGGTCTTCCTCAACGCCAAGCTGTACCAGCGCGTCAAGACCCTGTACGACAAGCGCGCCAAGCTCGGCCTGGACGCCGAATCGAAGCACCTGCTCGAGCGCTATCACAAGGACTTCGTGCGCGCCGGCGCCAAGCTGTCGGCCGAGGACAAGGAAAAGCTGAAAGCGTTCAACAGCGAAATCGCCACCATGCAGACCACGTTCACCCAGAACGTGCTCAAGGAAACCAACGCATCGGCGCTGATCGTCGACACCCGCGCCGAACTGGCCGGCATGAGCGATGCGGCGATCGACGCCGCCGCGGCCGACGCCAAGACGCGTGGCCACGATGGCAAGTTCGCCGTCGCGCTGATCAACACCAGCGGCCAGCCGCCGCTGGCGGTGCTGACCAACCGCGCCGTGCGCGAACGCCTGATGAGCGCTTCGCTTCAGCGCGGCAGCCGCGGCGGTGAATTCGACAACCGCGCCGTCGTCGTCAAGCTGGCCAAGCTGCGCGCCGACCGCGCCGCCTTGCTCGGCTACCCGAACTTCGCCGCCTACTCGCTGGAAGACCAGACCGCCAAGGACACGGGCGCCGTCAACAAGCTGCTGTCGGAGCTGGCCAAGCCGGCCGTGACCAACGCACGCAAGGAAGCGGAGGACATCCAGAAGGTCATCGATCTTGAAAAGGGCGGATTCAAGGTCGGCGCGGCCGACTGGGCCTTCTACACCGACAAGGTGCGCGCCCAGCGCTTCAACTTCGATGCAAACCAGCTCAAGCCGTACTTCGAGCTCGACAACGTGCTGGTCAACGGCGTGTTCTTCGCGGCCGAAAAGCTGTACGGCCTGAAATTCAAGGAACGCAAGGACTTGCCGGTGTACCACGCGGACGTGCGCGTGTACGACGTGTTCGATGCCAACGGCAAGCAGCTGGCCATCTTCCTGGCCGATATGTACGCGCGCAGCAACAAGCAGGGTGGCGCGTGGATGAACGAATACGTATCGCAGTCGGGCCTGATGGGCACCCGCTCGGTCGTCGCCAACCACCTGAACATTCCCAAGCCGCCGGCGGGCGAGCCGACCCTGCTGACGGTTGATGAAGTCAAGACCACGTTCCACGAATTCGGCCACGCGCTGCACGGCATGTTCTCGAACGTGAAGTACCCGCGCTTCTCGGGCACGAACGTGCCGCGCGACTTCGTCGAATATCCGTCGCAGGTCAACGAAATGTGGATGATCGCGCCGGAAGTGCTGGCCAACTACGCCAAGCATTACAAGACCGGCGAAGCGATGCCGAAGGAATTGCTGGACAAGGTCATCGCCTCGAAAAAATTCAACCAGGGCTTCCTGACCACGGAATATCTGGCGGCATCGCTGGTGGACCAGCGCTGGCACCAGCTGAGCGCGGCGCAAGTGCCGAGCGACGTGATCGGTTTTGAAGCGGCTGCGCTGAAGGAAGCCGGCGTCGATTTCGCGCCGGTGCCGCCGCGCTACAGCACGACTTACTTCTCGCACAGTTTCTCGGGCGGTTACTCGGCCGGTTACTACGCTTACCTGTGGAGCGAGAAGCTGGACGCCGACACGGTCGAATGGTTCAAGGAAAATGGCGGCCTGCAGCGCAAGAACGGCGACCATTTCCGCAAAACCTTGCTCTCGCGCGGCGGCACGGCCGACGCGCTCGACCTGTTCCGCAATTTCCGCGGCCGCGAGCCGAAGATCGAGCCGTTGCTGAACCGTCGCGGCCTGAACGCCAACTAAGACCGCGCCTGGGCATCTGCCCGGGCCTGCATCTTTAAAACCGTCGTCCCCGCGCCCAGGCGCGGGGACGACGGCTCTCCCTCTTTCTCCGCAAAACGCCATGACACGTCCCTCATTGATGATCATCGCGGCCAGCCTGGCCGTGGCTAACTTCGCCTTCCTCGCGCCCGCATCCGCCGCGCTCGACGCCGCCAACCCGTTCGCCAGCGTCAGCACGCTGCCGTTCAACTACCCGGCCTTCGACAAGATCAAGAACGAGCACTTCGCCCCGGCCTTTGCCGAAGGCATGCGCCAGCACGCCGCCGAAGTTGATGCCATCGCCAACAACCGCAAGCCGGCCACCTTCGAGAACACCATCGTCGCGCTGGAACGCTCGGGCAAGCTGCTCGCGCGCACCGGTACCGCCTTCGGCATTTTTTCCGGCGGCAGCACCAACGACACCATCAAGGGCCTGGAGCGCGAACTGGCGCCCAAGCTGGCCGCCCACCGCGATGCCATGCTGCTGAATAAAAAACTGTTCGACCGCATCGACACCCTGTACGCCAAGCGCGCCAAGCTGCGCCTGGATGCCGAATCGGCGTTTCTGCTGGAACGCTACCGCAAGGACTTCGTGCGCGCCGGCGCCAAACTGAACGCCGCCGACAAGGACAAGCTCAAGGGCTATAACGCCGAACTGGCCACCCTGCAAACCACCTTCAGCCAGAACGTGCTGAGCGAAGCGAACGCCGCCGCGCTGGTGGTCGATACCCGCGCCGAACTGGCCGGCATGTCCGACGCCGCCATCGATGCCGCCGCCGGCGTCGCCAAAAAACGCGGCCTGGACGGCAAGTTCGCCATCCCCGTCACCAACACCACCGGCCAGGCGCCGCTGTCGGTGCTGACCGACCGCTCGGTGCGCGAACGCCTGCTGGCGGCATCGCTCGCGCGCGGCAGCCGCGGCGGCGAGTTCGACAATACCGGCGTCGTGCTCAAGATCGCCAGGCTGCGTGCCGAGCGCGCAGCCCTGCTCGGCTACGCCAACCACGCCGCCTACATGCTGGAAGACCAGACCGCCAGGGACACCGGCACGGTCAACAAGCTCTTGAGCGAGCTGGCCAAGCCGGCGGTGGCGAACGCGCGCAAGGAAGCGGCCGACATCCAGAAAGTCATCGACGCCGGCAAGGGCGGCTTCCAGCTGGCCGCCCACGACTGGGCCTTCTACAGCGACAAGGTGCGCGCCGAACGCTTCAATTTCGACCAGAGCCAGCTGCGTCCCTATTTTGAACTGGACAATGTGCTGACCAACGGCGTGTTCTACGCCGCCGGCAAGGTCTACGGCTTGAGCTTCAAGGAGCGCAAGGACTTGCCGGTGTACGACCCCGACATGCGCGTGTTCGACGTGATCGATGCCAACGGCAAGCCGCTGGCCATCTTCGTGGCCGACTTTTACGCGCGCGGCAACAAGCGCGGCGGCGCCTGGGCCAATGCCTACGTGCCCCAGTCGCACCTGATGGGCACGCGCCCGGTCATCGGCAACCACCTGAACATTCCCAAGCCGCCCGCGGGCGAGCCGACCCTGCTTACCTACGACGAACTGCGCACCCTGTTCCACGAGTTCGGCCATGCGCTGCACGGCATGTTCTCGGACGTGAAATATCCGCGCTTCGCCGGCACCGGCGTGCCGCGCGACTTCGTCGAGTTCCCCTCGCAGGTTAATGAAATGTGGTCCGTCTGGCCCGAAGTGCTGGCCAACTATGCCAAGCACTACAAGACCGGCGAGCCGATGCCGAAGGAATTGCTCGACAAGGTGATCGCGTCGAAGCAGTTCAACGAAGGCTACCGCACCACCGAGTACCTGGCGTCGGCCATCGTCGACCAGCGCTGGCACCAGTTGAGCGCGGCGCAGATTCCGGCCGATGTGGCGGCCTTCGAGGCGGCCGCATTGAAAGAGGCCGGTGTCGACTTCGCGCCGGTGCCGCCACGCTATCGCAGCACCTACTTTTCGCACGTGTTCTCGGGCGGTTATTCGGCCGGGTACTACGGTTACCTGTGGAGTGAAAAGTTGGATGCCGATACCGTCGGCTGGTTCAATGAAAACGGTGGCTTGTCGCGCAAGAATGGCGACCATTTCCGCAAGATGCTGCTGTCGAAAGGCGGCACGCTCGATGCCATGCAGATGTACCGCAACTTCCGCGGCCGCGATGCGACCATCGAGCCGCTGCTGGAACGCCGCGGACTGAACGCCAAGTAAGCCTGCCTGAACCCTCAACAATGCCGTTCGCTCAGAACGGCATTTTTTTGTCCAGAGCATTTTCCGGCCGCATGCGCCGATGCGCCATAATGGTGGCGCCAATTTCCTCCATGGAGCCATATTGACCGACATCGCGGTACTTCCCAAATATCTGCAGAACCGCCTCCAGGCGGCGTTGAGACCGGACGAGCGCCTGGTCTGGGTCGGCCAGCCGATCGCCCAGCACTATAGGAAACGGGAGGCATACGAGCTTCGTACCGTTTTTGTAGCGATGCTGGTAATCGGGCTGCTCTGGATTGTCGGCGGCATCGCCCGTACGCTCCTGCACGGCCTCGACTTCGATTTTCTGCCGCTGATCGGCGTGCCGTTTCTGCTGGGCGGCGTGCTCGGATTGCGGGCGCCGTCCAGGCTCGAGGAAGAAGCACGCTTCGTGGTGTACGCCATCACCAGCGAGCGCGTCATCCTGTTGGGCGGCGACGATCCCGAAACGATCAGGTTGTATCGTCCCGTGCAGTTGCAGCAAATCGAACGCACCGAGCATGCCGGCGGCTGGGGCGACCTGATACTGGAAACCGAACACGAATACGACGGTGACAGCTATACGACGAACCGCTACGGCATGCTCGGCATTGCCGGGGTGCGGCGCGTGCATGGACTCATCGCGGCGCTGGCGGCAACGCTGCCGCTGGCGCCGAACACACCGCATGCCAGCTTCCAGCGCTGCCTCATCACGCCCGATATCGGGCCCTTGCCGCACAAGCTGCGCCAGGCGCTGCGCGCGGAAATGGCGCCGGACGAACGGCTGGTCTGGGCCGCGCAGCCCATCCCTAACAGTTATCTGAAAAGAGGTTTGGTGGCCCAATCCTTTTTTATCGTGTGGACGCTCTTTAGCCTGGTTCTCACCGGGTTTATGGCCCCGGCAATGTGGGCAACCACTCGGCCGGGAGACATCGCCCCAGTGGTGCTGTTGTGCGGACCCTTGCTGTTTCTGTGGATTGGTGTTTACCACCTGTATCAGCCGTTCAAGATGCGCAAGGCTGCGCTCAGCGTGGTGCATGCCATTACCACCGCACGGGCCTTGACGATCGACGCCAGCGGCCCGCTCATCACGCGTACCTACGCACCGGCCGGCCTGGTGCATGCCGACTGCATCGGCGGCCGTAACGACAGCGGCGACCTCCTGCTCGAACCCGCATCGGAGGTGATCTCCAGGAGCGGGAACCTTTTGCAGCGTTATGGTTTTTTGGGCATCGACGAGGTGCGCCATGTCGAACGCCTTATCGGCCATCTGAAGCAAACGCCGGTACGTCCCAGCTTCCTTGATAAAAATTGGTATAGCGACAATGCTCTATAATCAGGCACGTCCCTCTTTCCGAACGTTGCCTCTATGCTCACACCTCGCTTTCTCCCGCTCGCGTCCGTCCTGCTGTGCGCCCTTGGCCTGGCGGCCTGTACCACCGAACCCGTACGGCCCACCGAAGTGCAACTGACCGAAGAGCCGGGCGAGTCCGGCCCGCGCTGCAGCGGCGCCGACTGTTGTACCGATGCCGAAGCGCTCGAATTCGGGCCGCAGCGCCTGTATTGCAGTGCGCTGGCGCTGGATAACGAAGGCAAGAGCGCCGCCTCGACCGCCGCCCTGCAGCAAGCCATCGCCGGCGCCCGCGCCGAGAAGGTGCGCGCGCACGATGCCTCCGCGGTGCTGTGCCACGCGTACGGGCTCGACGCCCAGCGCGCCAGCGACAGCGGCGACCAGGCCGCCGGCCGCACCGGTTACGCCGCCGCGGTGCAAGCCTGCCGGGCCGGCTTCGGCAAGGAATCGAACCAGGTTGCCCAGGCCTTGCTCGACAGCGCCGAGCAGCGCATGCAGATGAAGGAGCTCGGCAACGTCGAGGCCGATATGACCGAGGTGCTGGCCCAGGCGCGCAAAAACGTCAATGCGCAGCTCGAAGCGGATGCGGCGGACGCGCTCGGACGCCTGATGGGTCTGAAGGGCGACGTGGCCGCCGAGCGCCGCTTGTTGAACGAAGCGCTGGAGTTGCGCCGCAAGATCCATGGCGAGGACAGTTACCATGTCGGCATGAGTTATGTGAATCTGGGCGGCAGCTACATGCGCCAGAACGACAACCCGACCGGCCGCCAATGGTACGAGCGCGCCATCGCGGTGTATGGCTCCACGCTCGGCATGGCCGACCCGGTGACGCTGGAAGTACGCGCCGCGCATGCGATGAGCTTCAGCGCGGAGCGCAACCACAAGCGCGCCCAGGAGCTGTTCGAGGCGATGCTGCCGCAGGCCGTGCAAACCTTCGGCGCGCAGTCCGAGGAAACGGTCGCCATCATCAACGATATCGGCGGCATGCACGAGCATCAGGGCCAGAATCCGGCGGCCTTGCTGCGCTACGAGGAAGTGCTGGCGATCCGGCGCGTCACCATGCCCAATACGGTCAAGCACGGCCGCTCCGCCATGCTGGCCGCCACGCTCAAGCGCAGGGTCGCCGGCTGCGGCGGCGCCAGCGCGGTCGATGCGGAAGTGAAGTCCATCGCCGCGCACTTGCGGGCGTCGATGGACAAGGATGCGGACGCGCGCGCTTACGTGTCCGACGCGGCGCTGTTCAACGACAAGTGCGCGCTGCCGGCGCCGCGTGGTGCGCGCAAGAAGAAGTGAGCTGAGCCGCATGCTGGTCGTCACCCACGCGCCGACGGTGTTTTCCATCGATGGTTTTCTCGATGCGCGCGAGTGCGGCGAGCTGATCGCGCTGGCCGAGGCGCGCGGCTTTGCCGCGGCCGGCGTGCGCACCGCGCAAGGCGCCAAGCCGATGCCGACGATCCGCAATAACGAGCGGGCCCAGTTCGAGGCGCCCGACTGGATCGCCCTGCTGTGGCAGCGCCTGGCGGCGGCCGGCATGCCCGAACTCGATGGTCAGGCTGCAGTTGGATTGCCGCGCGAACTGCGCTTCTACAAGTACGCGGCCGGGCAGCGCTTCAAGATGCACAAGGATGGCCCGTGGAGCGAAGATGGCCTGAGCAGCAAGCTCACTTTCCTCGTCTACCTGAACGAAGGCTACGAAGGCGGCGACACGATTTTCAAGGAATTCCGCGTCACGCCGAAGACGGGCTCGGCCCTGCTGTTCGTGCACGATACCTGGCATGAAGGCGCCGCGCTGACCGGCGGCATCAAATATGTGCTGCGCTCGGATGTGCTGTACAGCGCGGGTAAGCCTTAGCAGGATCGGGATAATCCCGGAAACAATTTTTGCCGCTTCGGCGCAATACTGGCCCCGTTACCGGGGCCAGTACCGTTTTTCAAATCACCCCATGTGGACCCCTATGAAACAATTTATCGCCCGGTCGGCATGTCTGTTTGCCTTCTCTGCTTCGGCGCTTGCCTGCAGCTACCACAACGCTTCTCCGGCCGAGGTCGACAAGCTCTCGATCAGCAAGACCTCGTTCAGCGTGTCGGATGGACCAGGCATGGTCACGTCCCTGGCAACGCTGAAGAATGCGTCCGCCGACAGTGTCAGGGATGTCATGCTGGAAGTGAAATACTTCGACGCCAGCCACGTCCTCATCGATACCGTAACCCAGTCGGTCGATGAGCTTGTCGTGCCGGCGTCCGGTGAGGTTGCATTCCGCATTAGCGATCTTGCCTCGCGTCCCAAAGAGGCTTACGCATCGCAGGAAATTCGCATTGTCTCGGCCGAGGCGATCAAGCTGCACCGCAAGCCGTCGCCATCGGTAATGTCCCAAGTTCTTGATATTCTGTACAGCTGGGGGCCGATGCTGCTGTTAATTGGCGTGTACATTTACTTTATCAAGCGTGCGAACGGCAAGGATTCCCCGCAAAACAGGATGATGGTGCTGCTGGAGTCGCAGAGCGCCCACCTCGACGCGCAGCTGCGTTTGCTTGAACGGCTGGCTGTTGCCGCCGAAGCGCAAGCAAGCCGTTCCGGCCCGCACGCGCCCGGCTGAACCCTCCTGACGAGTGGGAACCATGCGACTGCGTACGCTGCTGTTCATCGGCCTGAGCACCGCCCATGCCCTGGTCGCCTGGATCTGGGCCGGTACCAGTACCATCGGGCCGGCCATCGCCGCCACCATCTACGGCCCCCTGTTCGTGCTCGATGCGATCAAGCTGCCGGTGTTCGGCGGTTGGCCGTCCGGCGGCTGGGCCGCGCCATCCCTGCTGGGCTGGGCCTGCGTGGTGCTGTTCTGGGCCGCCATCTGGTGGGGCGTGGCGGTTTTGCTGGTGCGCCCGTGTCGTCGCTGATCGGCCACGCGGCGGCCGGCGCCACCGTGTTCCTCGCCCATGCGCCGGGTGCTGCCCCGCGCTCGCGCCTGGCGCTGGTCCTGCTGGTGTCGCTGGCGCTGCTGCCCGACCTCGATTACCTGCCATTCTGGCTGTTCGGCATCGACAGCGAGCCGCGCTGGTCGCACTCGCTGCTGTTCGGCTTGGGCGCCAGCCTGCTGGCGTGGCTGGCGCTGCGGGGCGCGCTGCCGTTTGCGGCGCTGGCGCTGGCGGCCTGCTCGCATCCCCTGCTCGACCTGCTCGTCGGGGTGCACCCGGTTCCCCTGTTCTGGCCCTTGCCGCTGGCGCAGGTCGAGTCGCCCATCGGACTGCTGCCCAGTGCCGGGCGCCTGAGCTTCACCAACATCTATTTATGGCGCAACCTGCTGATCGAATGCCTGGTGCTGCTGCCGCCGTGCGCCCTCATCGTTGCGCTGGCCCGCCGGGTGGCATGGCGCAGGATCGCCGTAGCAAGCCTTGTGGCTGGCCCCTGCTGGGCGCTGGCAACCGTCTGGTCGCTGCGTATCCATGGTTGACCCGTCGTGTTCCCTGTTCATTTAATATAATGCAATCAGACTGCTGTCAGCTGATCAATCAATAAAATCATCGCCGCGAGGAAAATACCGATGTCCCATGTGCGCGCGTCCTGTGTCTGAGCGGCCTTTCCTGCGCGTGCTGGTCACCGGCTCGACCACATGGGACAATCCGGAGACGATACGGCGTGCATTGTCGCAGTTGCCGCCGCACAGCGTGATCGTTACCGGCGACACCCCGGGCGCCGATGCCTGCGCGATTGCCGTCGCCACTGGGCTGGGCCTGACCGTGCAGCGCATGAAAAAGAACCGCGCCGACCAGCGCGCCTTCCCCGGCGAAGCCTGGCGCGGCCTGAACGAACGCATGTTAGCTACCGGCATCGATCTGGTGCTGGCTTTCCACGCAGACTACGGCCAACCCGGCTGCGCGCGCGGCACCGTCCACATGGTCGAACTGGCCGGGAAAAGCGGGACCGAGGTACGCATTTTCCGTACGTAAGCCGGCGCCTCGGCGCTCCAGCTTGCTGCGCTCCGCGATGGATCGCACCGCCATTTGGGTGTATAAGGACGGTATAGTGTTTCCCCCCAACCGCCATAGGATCAAGTGCAGCAATGAGTGTTCACGACTTACACGGTATTACCTTAGAATCGCTGTTAACCAGGCTGGTCGCGCATTACGGCTGGGATGAGCTCGGCAAGCGGATCGATATCAATTGTTTCATCAGCGATCCGAGCATCAAGTCGAGCCTGAAGTTCCTGCGCAAGACCCCGTGGGCGCGAACCAAGGTCGAAGAACTGTATCTGGCGACCACTTTTGACAACTAACGAGGATGACATGTTGAACGACGACACAGCGAACCTGAAGTCGCATCTGAAAACCCTGCATGCCAACCTGGCGCAGACGGATCAGGTCGATGAAGAACTGCAAGGCTTGCTGATGCAGCTCGACGGCGACATCCAGGCCCTGCTGGACAAACGCGCCGCCGCCGCGCAGGCCACCATCAGCGACGATGCGCTTGCCGAGCAAGCCGAAGCGGCCGACCCGGTTGATCCGGCGGCCTACCTGCTGGCCGAACCCGCCGACACCACCACCTACGGGCTGGCCGAGCGGACCCAGGAAATCACGGCCAAATTTGCCGCCGAACATCCGCGCCTGGAGCCCGCCCTGCGCGAGCTGGGCCGCATGCTGTCGAACATGGGTATTTGAACAACGGGGCACAAGCGCCTTCGCGCTCGCCCCGGCAACTGCCTGTTAATGTGGCACAAACGTCACAAGTTATTGAAACATAAGACGTTTTTTCGTTGCAATCGCCTTTGAAAAAGGGCGGGGGCAAGTTGCTCCGGATGGTTTTCCGGTACAATACTGCCCAATGAGCTCCCCAACCAACCTGTTTGCGACCGTCCCGAAACGGTCTAGCCGCGCTCCCGCTGCGCCTTTCCTTCCCATGTCCCGCGCCGAAATGGACGCCCTGGGCTGGGATTCGTGCGACGTCATCCTCGTCACGGGCGACGCCTACATCGACCATCCGAGTTTCGGCATGGCCCTGGTCGGCCGCCTGCTCGAAGCGCAAGGCTTCCGGGTCGGCATCATCGCCCAGCCGGACTGGCTCTCGGCCGAGGCCTTCCGCGTGCTCGGTAAACCGAACCTGTACTTCGGCGTCACCGCCGGCAACATGGATTCGATGGTCAACCGCTACACGGCCGACCGCAAGATCCGCTCCGACGACGCCTACACGCCCAACGGCGAGCCGAACAAGCGCCCGGACCGCACCGTCACCGTGTACGCCCAGCGCGCGCGCGAAGCGTTTCCCGACGTGCCGGTCATCATCGGCTCAATCGAAGCGTCGCTGCGCCGCATCGCCCACTACGATTACTGGTCCGACAAGGTGCGGCGCTCGGTGCTGCCCGATTCCAAGGCCGACATGCTGCTGTTCGGTAACGCCGAACGCGCGCTGGTCGACCTGACCCACCGTCTGGCGGCCGGCGAAAACATCAAGGATATCCGCAACCTGCGCGGTACCGCTTTCATGGTGCCGCCAGGCTGGCTGCCCGGCGACGACTGGGGCGTGCACAACTCGACCCGGGTCGACGTGCCCGGCAAGGTCGACGCCCACCACGATCCGTATGCGATGGCCCAGGAAGACAAATCGGCCTGCGCCACCGACAACGCCCAACCCAAGGAAGTGATCAAGCCGATCCGCATCATGTCGCGTGAAGAACGCCTGGCCATGGCCAAGGAAAAGCACGACAAGACCGTGGTGCGCCTGCCGTCCTACGACGTGGTCAAGGACGACCCGGTGATGTACGCGCACACCTCGCGCGTGTTCCACCTCGAATCGAATCCCGGCAATGCGCGCGCGATGGTGCAGGCGCACGGCGAACGCGATGTCTGGCTCAACCCGCCGCCGCTACCGCTGGCCATGGACGAGATGGACGGCGTGTACGACATGAACTACGCGCGCGCCCCGCATCCGAGCTACGGCAAGGCCAAGATTCCGGCCTGGGACATGATCCGTTTCTCGGTCAACATCATGCGCGGCTGCTTCGGCGGCTGCACCTTCTGCTCGATCACCGAGCACGAGGGCCGCATCATCCAGAGCCGTTCCGAGCCGTCGATCCTGCGCGAAATCGAGCATATCCGCGACAAGACCAAGGGTTTCACCGGCACCATTTCCGACATGGGCGGTCCGACCGCCAATATGTACCGCCTGGCCTGCAAGGACAAGGCGATCGAGGAATCGTGCCGCCGCCTGTCGTGCGTGTACCCGACCATCTGTGTCAACCTGGGTACCGACCACAGCAAGCTGATTTCGCTGTACCGCAAGGCGCGCGCCATTCCGGGCATCAAGAAAGTGCTGATCAGCTCGGGCCTGCGCTACGACTTGGCCGTGCGTTCGCCGGAATACGTCAAGGAATTGGTGACCCACCACGTGGGCGGCCTGCTCAAGATTGCTCCTGAGCACACCGAAGAAGGTACTTTGTCGAAAATGATGAAGCCCGGCATCGGCGCCTACGATGAATTCAAGGAAATGTTCGACCGTTTCTCGCTGGAAGCGGGCAAGAAGCAGTATCTGATTCCTTATTTCATCGCGGCCCACCCGGGCACGACTGACGAAGACATGCTCAACCTGGCGCTGTGGCTGAAGAAAAACAACTTCAAGCTCGACCAGGTGCAGACCTTCATGCCGACGCCGATGGCGATGGCCACGACCATGTACCACTCGCGCAAGAATCCGCTGAAAAAAGTGACGGCCGATTCCGAGATTGTGGAAACGGCCAAGAGCGGCAAGGTGCGCCGTTCGCACAAGGCGTTCCTGCGCTACCAGGACCCGGCCAACTGGCCGATCCTGCGCGAGACGCTGGTCAAGATGGGCCGTGGCGACCTGATCGGCAATGGCGACCGTCACCTGGTGCCGAGCTGGCAGGCGTCGGAAGACGGTGGCCTGGCCGCTGGCGAGCGCAAGCGCCAGACCTCGGGTGCCGGCACGCTCGACAAGTTCGTCGCCGCGCCCAAGCGCAAGACCGAACGCGCACTGGCGCCGACGCCGTTCATCGCGCCGGAATCGAAGGTGCGTCCGTCGATTCTGGCAACCATCAAGACCAAGCCGAAGGCGGCTCCTGCGGCCAAGGCCGGCGCCCGCCGCAAATAAGGCGGGAATTCGTCGCTCCGCGCCGGGTGCAGCCTTGGTGCGGGGCGACGGGGTCGAGGATGCCGGCCGTCGCATTTGCAACACCCCAATTGTTGTGCCACGCACACAGTTCGCATTTTTCGCTGTCCCGGCCGGGAAGGTCAGTACAATCGACTCCATACGTTGCTTTAGTGCACACCTAGCGGTGTGACCGACTGATGATCCGACTCCACCTGGCCCGCCGCGCGTCGACGGCTTTCGCGCCCGCGCCGAAAGCTCTGGCGTTCGTCTTTGCGCTCGCCATGTGCGTCAGCCTGCCCGCCCGGGCGCTCGATAAAGTCACCCTCCAGCTCAAGCATACCCATCAGTTCCAGTTCGCCGGCTACTATGCCGCCCTCGAAAAAGGCTTTTACCGCGACGCCGGCCTCGACGTGCTGATCTCCGAGGGCACCGACGGCAACGAGCCCGAACGCAATGTCAGCGCCGGCAAGGCCGAATTCGGCGTCGGCAGCAGCAGCCTGCTGCTGGCGCGCATGGCCGGCAAGCCATTGGTGGTGCTGGGCGTGGTGTTCCAGCATTCGCCCTATGTGTTGCTGGTAGGTAAGCGCAACGGCGCGCCCGACGTGCGCGATCTCAAGGGCAAGCGCGTGATGATCGGCTCGCTCATCGATGAACTCACCCAGGCCGACGAACTGATCGCTTACCTGAACAAGGAAGGCGTCCCTCTCAGCAGCCTGGTGCGCGTCGAACACAGCTTCAATCCGGACGACCTGGCCAAGGGCAAGATCGAGGCCTATTCGGCCTACATCACCAACGAACCCGATTACCTGGACCGCATCGGCTTCGCTTACGACGTGCACAGCCCGCGCGCGGCCGGCATCGATTTTTACGGCGACAACCTGTTCACCAGTGAGCGCCAGATCGCCGCCCACCCCGAGCGCGTGCGCGCCTTCCGCGCCGCCAGCATGAAGGGCTGGGCCTATGCCATGGCCAACCAGGAAGAGATCGCGGACCTGATCCTGTCGAAGTACACGCGCCGCCACGACCGCCAGCACCTGCTGTTCGAGGCGCGCCAGATGGAGCCGCTGGTGCAGCCGGTGCTGGTCGAAATCGGCTACATGAATCCGGACCGCTGGCGCCATATCGCCGATATCTACGCCGAACTGGGCATGCTGCCGCGCGGCGCCTCTTTCGACGGCTTCATGTACAGCACCGATCCCGCCGCCGATTACCTGACCTGGCTGTACCGCGCGCTGCTGGCGGCCGGCCTGCTGCTGATCGGCGGCGCCGCCGTGCACGTGTCGCTGCTGGCGCGCGAACGGCGCCGCGCCGAGGAAAGCATCCGCCAGGGCGAACTGCGTTTTCGCACCATGTTCGAGGAAGCGCCGATGGGCATCGCCCTGATCGATTCGGTCAGCGGCCAGTTCAAGGATATCAACCCGCGCTTCGCCGAGATCACCGGGCGCTCCTCGGAAGAGCTCAAGCGCGGCCGCTGCGACGACATCACTCACCCCGACGACGTGGCCGGCGAGGCCGCGCGCATGGCGCAGCTGGGCGCCGGCAGCATCGCTGGCTTCAAGAGCGCGCGCCGCCTGCTGCGCCCCGACGGCACCGTGGTCTGGGTCGACATGTCGATCGCCGCCATCGACGCCACGGCCAACGCCAGCGCGCACCACCTGTGCATGATCGAGGACGTGACCGAGAAAAAGAGCTCGGAAGCGCTGATCTGGCAGCAGGCCAATTTCGATCCGCTCACGCGCCTGCCCAACCGGCGCATGTTCCACGACCGTCTCGAACACGACATCCTGCGCTGCCGGCGCGAGGGCACCCGCATCGCGATCCTGTTCATCGACCTCGATCAGTTCAAGGAAGTGAACGACACGCTCGGCCACCAGCAGGGCGACGTGCTGCTGGTCGACGCCGCGCGCCGCATCAGCGGCTGCGTGCGCGACTCGGACACGGTGGCGCGCCTGGGCGGCGACGAGTTCACCGTGATCCTGCCGCAGCTGGGCGAAACCGGCAGCGTGGGCGTGATCGCGCAAAAGATCCTCGATGTGCTGCAGGCGCCGTTTACGCTCGGCCAGGAGCAGGCGTATATCTCGGCCAGCGTCGGCATCACCCTGTATCCGGACGACGCGCGCGATATCGACGACCTGCTCAAGCACGCCGACCAGGCCATGTACGCGGCCAAGAACGCGGGGCGCAACCGCTTCAGCTATTTCACGCCGGCCCTGCAGGTGGCGGCGATCAACCGCATGCGCATGACCAACGACTTGCGCAGTGCCCTCAAGGGCGGCCAGTTCCGCGTGTACTTCCAGCCCATCGTGCACCTGCGCAGCGGGAAGATCCACAAGGCCGAAGCCCTGATCCGCTGGGAGCATCCGCAGCGCGGGCTGGTGAGCCCTCTGGAGTTCATTCCGCTGGCCGAGTCGAGCGGCCTGATTATCGAGATCGGCGAATGGGTGTTCATGGAGTCGGCGCGCTGGGCCAGCCGCTGGCGGCGCGATCATCATCCCGAGTTCCAGGTCAGCGTGAACCAGTCGCCGCTCGAATTCCAGCGCGAAGGCAAGGGCTACGAAGGCTGGCTGGCGCACCTGCGCGAACTGGGCCTGTCCGGCCAGGCGGTGGTGGTCGAGATCACCGAAGGCTTGCTGCTCGACGCCAGCAGCGGCGTGACCGACAAGCTGCTGCAGCTGCGCGACGCCGGCATCCAGGTGGCGCTGGACGATTTCGGCACCGGCTATTCGTCGCTGTCGTACCTGAAAAAATTCGACATCGACTACCTCAAGATCGACCGCTCCTTCACCCGCAACCTGGCGCCCGAGTCGAGCGACATGGCGCTGTCGGAAGCGATCATCGTCATGGCCCACAAGCTCGGCCTGCGCGTGATCGCCGAAGGCGTCGAGACGCACGAGCAGCGCGACCTGCTGCTCGAAGCCGGCTGCGACTACGCCCAGGGCTACCTGTTCGCGCGCCCGGTCCCGGCCGAGGAATTCGACGCCATGCTCATGGCGCAGACGCGCGCCATGGCGGCCAGCGCGGACCCTACTTCGCCAGCCCCACGCTGGCCTGCCTGACCCGCAGCGCCATCGCATTGCGGTGGCGCGCGCGCAGGCGCGCATTGGTCACCAGGCAGCCGAGCGTTTCGCCGACCACCATCACCACCCCGAGCAGCGGCAGCACCAGCATCAGCCCGGCCACCCCGGCCAGCGAGCCGCCCACGAAGATCATCAGCACCGTCATGAGCGGATGGATCTGCAGGCTGCGTCCGAGCGTGAGCGGCATGAAGATGAAGTCGTCCAGCAGGCGCACCGCCACGAACACGCCGATCGCGCCATAGCCGATCACCGGATTGGACGGTGCGTCGGTGGCGGCCACCACCACCACCATGATGCAGCCGGCCACCGAGCCGACGAACGGCACCCAGGCCAGCACCGCCGAAATGAGCGCCAGCGCGAGCGGCGAGGACACGCCGATCATCCACAGCCCGAGCGCCAGCATGATGGTGTCGATCACGGTCAGCTTGATCAGGCCCTGGAAGTAGCGGCGCGCGGTCTGGTCGACTTCGTGCAGCAGGAACAGGGTTTTCTCGAAAAACGCATTCGGCACTGCGCGCGCCAAAAAGCGCTTGAAGCTGGCGCCGTCGCGCAGGAAGAAGAAGGTCAGGAAAGGCGCCAGCAAGAGCGACGGCAGCCAGCCGGCGATCACCACCAGCAGCCCGGCCAGGTGCTGCTGGGCGAAATTGTCGGTGAAGGACTTGAAGCGCCGGTTCACGAGCCGCGTCAGGTGCATCTGTTCGAACACCGGGAATTTTTTCTCGAGCAGCTGCATGGTGTTGCGGACGAAGGTCACGCCACCATCGAGGTAGTGCCCGAGCAGCGCCTGCCACGATTCCTCCGGCACCGCCACGTACGAGAACACCAGCACCAGCACCAGCGAGAGCACGGCCACGAAGCCGCCGCCCACGGTCAGCGCGGCCAGGTCCTGGCCGACGCCGGCGCGGATCAGGCGCTGCATGGGCGCGAGCAGGATGTAGTACAGGACCGTGCCGAAGATGAAGGGAATGGCCAGCCACAGCGTGTGTTCGAGCAGGATCAGGAGCAGGCAGGTGACCGCGATGATCCCGCACCAGACCACGGGTCCTGCGCGATCGCGCGAGTTCATAAGGCTTCCACCTGCGGGCTGCCGCCCATCCAGTCGCGCAGGCGCTGGCCGACCAGGCGCGCCAGGGTCAGCGAAATTTTGTAGCCGATCACGGCGTCGGTTTCCATCAGCCCCAGGAAATCGGCGCGGAAGAACACCGCCAGCTCGCAGTTCTCCATGGCGCGCGCCTGCGCCGTGCGCGGCGAGTCGTCCAGCAGCGCCATGTCGCCGAACACGCTGCCCGGCCCGAGTTCGGACACCACCATGAAGGCACTGCCCTTGGCGCGGCTGATGGCCACCTTGCCCGACGTGACCAGGTACAGGGCCTGGCCTTCCTCGCCCTGGTCGAACACGATTTCGTCGGTCAGGTAGCGCCGCTCGTGCATCAGGCCATCGACGATTTTCAGTTCGAGCGGGGTCAGGGAATTGAACAGGACCGAACTTTTAAGGCGGTGCAGGCGTGGCGACAGCGGCGGCGATTTCAGAAAACCAAAGATCAAATTAACTCCAGAGGGGGATGACACGCACGAGCTCGATTATGCGCCAAGCAACTGGCGTGCGCAGCAGATTTGCCGCCAGGGCTGTTGTCGTGCGTGTTTACCATAATTTTGCCACAGTAAGAAGCGAAGCAATAACTAGTGTAAGATAATGCCTCGAAGTAATAAATATTAACATTTACATACTCATTCTCTGTGTGCGGGCCGCCTTGATGCGACGCCTGCTGCGGCGGCCGTGTTTTATTCACGAGGAAAGCGCTGTGATCGATATCAAAACCTTCATGTTGGTAATGGCCGTGGGCAATATTGCCTTCGCCATGCTGATGGCGGGTTACGTGCGTTCCGGCTCGGCCCATCCCGCCATGGGCATGTGGAAGTGGGCCAAGGTGGTGCAGGGCATGGCCAACCTGCTGGCCTACCTGCAGACCGACGGCGCGCCGCTGTGGATGGGCCTCGGAGCGTCGACGGTGCTGGTGCTGGGCATCATGATCGAAGCGGCGGCCTACTGCGCCTTCTTCGGCTATCGGCGCTGGCGGCGCCTGCTGTATCCGCTCACGACCGTGGCACTGCTGCTGTACTACCTGGCGGCGCTGGCCGGCGCCAGCGCGCGCGACCTGGGCGTGATGCTGTCGCTGATGATCGCCCTGTTCAGCGGTGCGATGGCGGCCGCGCTGCTGCATCCCGGCCGCGCGGCATCGGACCTGCAGCGCATCATCGGCGTCAACAACCTGGTGTTCTCGGTGGCCATGGCGCTGCGCGCCTGCTTCAGTTCCGCCGGCATGGTGCTCAGCGGCGGCACGCCGGGCGTGGTGCAGAGTGTCGCGTATATCGCCGGCTACCTGCTGATGATCGTGAACGGCTTCGGCTTTCTGCTGCTGTGCAAGGAGAAGGACGACCGCGCGATGGCGCTGCTGGCCACCACCGACAGCCTCACGGGACTGGTCAACCGGCGCGCGTTTTTCGAGCGTACCGAGAGCGCGCGCATGCTGGCCGCGCGCCTTCGCACCCCGGTCGCGCTGATGATGCTCGACCTGGACCATTTCAAAAGTTTGAACGACCGCTTCGGGCATGCCGCCGGCGACCACGCACTGTGCGTGTTCAGCGCCACCGCGCAGGCGACCTTGCGCGAGCATGACATCATGGGCCGGCTTGGTGGCGAGGAGTTCGCGCTGGTGATGCCGGGGACGTGCCTGACGGGCGCGCTGCAGGCGGCCGAGCGGCTGCGCCTCGCGGTGCTCGCGGCGCGTTTGCCGGGCCTGGAGGAGGCGTACGCGATGACGGTCAGTATCGGGGTGGTGGCGATCGAGGAGGGCGAGCATATCAATGCCGCGCTGGCGCGCGCCGATCACGCGCTGTATGTGGCCAAGAGCGCGGGGCGCAACCGGATCGAGGCGGGACAGCCGGTGAGGCAGTGCGCTTAACCCCCGTCGTTCCCGCGCAGGCGGGAACGACGGGGCTGAGGTCATCGATCCAGATCCAGCATTCGTTTCACCTCCACCAGCGGCTCCAGGTGACTGGTCAGCAGCACGCACATATCCTGCCTTGCCCCCCGTTCGCCCAGCTGCCCCCGCAGGTACTCCACGGCCGCCGCATCGAGCCCGTTGAACGGCTCGTCGAGCAGCAGCAGGCGCACCGGCAAGGCCAGCGCCAGCGATAGCTGTACCTTCTTGTGCTGCCCCAGCGACAAGGTCGACAGCGCCTGCTCCAGCGTGCCCGTGACCCCGAACGCTTCCAGCTGGCGTTCGACCAGGCGCGCTTCGGTATCCGGATACAGCGCCAGATGCAGGTCGAGGAATTCCTGCACGGTCAGCCACGGCAGGTCCGGCAGGTCGCCGCCGCAGTAAAATGTGGCCAGCCGGTAGGCCAGCGGCTGCGCCGCGCAATCGACGCCGCCCAGCGCGATGGTGCCGCGGTTGGGCGTGAGCGTGCCGGCCACCAGCTTGAGCAAGGTGGTCTTGCCCATGCCGTTGGCGCCGCGCAGCCAGGTGATGCCCGGCTCGATCGCCGCCGAAAAATCGCTGAACACCGGACGCGTATCGAAGTGAAAATGCACGCCCTCGATGCGCAGTACCGGCTGCTGTCCTACTCCCATAATTCGCTCCCCACCGCAGTCAATACCAGAATCTGAACCACCACCAGGCCTACCCGCCCGCGCGCCGTAAAGCGCGGGATCGCCACCAGCAGCACCTGGGCCACGCAGGCGAGGATCAGGTAGGCGCGGCCGGCGGGGCGTCCCCACAGGCCATGGACCGCGCCGCCGGCGAACACGATCGCCAGCACCAGCAGCGCGGGCAGCAGCGCAAACGCGCGCGCGGCCAGCGCCACCGAACGCGCTTGCAGCGGCCAGGCCGCCATGACGGGGCGCAGCGCGGCGAGCTGCTCGCGCACGGCCTTGTCGCCACGGTCGGTGAGCAGCACCATCAGCGCGCTGGTGGCCAGCGCCAGCACCGCGCGCACGATGCCGGGCGGCGCCTGCATCCACGGCAGCGCCGCGCCCACGGCGGCGGCCAGCAACAGGGTTTGCTGGCGGCCGACCATGTTCTCGTTGCGCCAGAAGGGCAGCCAGAACAAGCGATGCCACAGCATGAGCACGCGCGGGCGCCAGTGGCGCGTTTCATAGCGCAGCGGCGGCGGCGCCAGGCGGCGCAGCCAGCGTGCGCTCGACGGGGCGCGGCGCGCGCGCAGCGACAGCACCGCGACCGCGCAGGCATACGTCAGCATCAGCGAGAACACGGTACCGAGCACGCCGCGCACGGGCAGCAGCCAGTCGGGCCGCTGCCACAGCCAGACCGCCGCCGATACCGCGTACAGCAGCGCCAGCGGCCCGACCATCATGCCGGCCACCAGCGCGTCCGCCGCCAGTTGCGTGGCGGGCGGCACCGGCAGGCGGCGCACCCAGTACACCACGTCGAGCGGCAGCACGCGCTTGCGCAGCACCACTGCCGGCAGGGCCATCACCAGGCCGTGCGCAATGAGCAGGCCAATGGCTTGCAGGGCGCCCTGGGAGGCGGCGTACATGGAGGGCAGGGCGACCAGCGCGAACAGGCCGATGAGAACCTGGGCAAATACCAGCAGCATGATCTCGGCCGAACTTTTCAGGCTGGCGGCAAAGCGCTGGAACGCGTGGATGGCGAGGCGACGGCGAAACGTGACGTAGGCGTGGGCCAAGGCGGTTCCGAGATGAAGGAAAAACAAAAAGGAAAAAAGAAAAAGGGCCCGACGAATCGGGCCCTTCTTTGATGCTGGCGGAGCGGACGGGACTCGAACCCGCGACCCCCGACGTGACAGGCCGGTATTCTAACCAACTGAACTACCACTCCGTGTTACTCTGATCGGTACTGCTGATCATGATGCCCCGTCTCTGATGGTGGTGGGTGCTGAGAGGCTCGAACTCCCGACCCGCGCCTTGTAAGGGCGCTGCTCTACCAACTGAGCTAAGCACCCAAACTCGCTTACCTCAGAGACTGCATCCGACGTTTGTCACCACGTCTGAAGAGGCACGAATCATAGCTAGAGTTCGGAAAGTGCGCAAGGGTTTTTGCGAAAAAAGTGCAGAATTCCGAAAAATCCCCGGCGCCCGATGTTCCGGATCGCCCGCCCGATTACTCCTTGATGCCCCACTGCGACAGCATCCAGGCCATGATGAAGGCGCCTTCCTTGACTGCGTTGTAACGCCCGGACGCGCCACCGTGGCCGGCCCCCATGTTCGTCTTGAGCAGCAGCGGATTGGTATCGGTCTTGTGCGCGCGCAGTTTGGCGACATACTTGGCCGGCTCCCAGTACATCACCTGGCTGTCGTTCAGGCCTGTCGTCACCAGCATGGCCGGATAGGCTTTGCGCTCGATGTTATCGTACGGCGAGTAGCTGCGCATGTAGTCGTAGGCGGCTTTCTCGGTCGGGTTGCCCCATTCGAGGTACTCGCCGGTGGTCAGGGGCAGGGTGGCGTCCATCATGGTGTTCATCACGTCGACGAATGGCACGGCCGCATGCACGCCGTGGAACAGCTCCGGGCGCATGTTGACCACGGCGCCCATCAGCAGGCCGCCGGCGCTGCCGCCCTGGATGATCAGGCGATTCGGGCTGGTCCATTTTTCCTTGACCAGGTAATCGGCGGCGTCGATGAAGTCATAGAAGGTGTTCTTCTTTTTCATCAGCATGCCGTCGTCGTGCCAGGCCTGGCCCATGTCGGTGCCGCCGCGGATATGCGCCTGCACGTAGATCACGCCGCGCTCGAGCAGGCTGAGACGGTTGATCGAAAAATTGGCTTCCGTCGGAATGCCGTACGAACCGTAGGAGGCCAGCAGCAGCGGCGCGCTGCCGTCGAACTTGACGCCCTTCTTGTAGACGGCCGACAGCGGCACCTTGACGCCATCGCGCGCGGTGACCCACAGGCGCCGGCTTTCATAGCGGGTCGGATCGTAGCCGCCCACCACCTCGACGCGCTTGAGGACCGTGCGCGCGCCGCTGGCCATGTCCACATCGAGCACGGTCGACGGCGTCACCGGCGACTGGTACGCCATGCGGTAGCTGGTGGCGTCGTAGGCAGGGGTACGCGTGCGCGTGGCCATGTAGACCGGATCGTCGAACTGCACCGTCTTCCACGATTTGGTCTTGAAGTTGTAGATGCGCGCGCGGTTGAGCGCATTCGATTTTTCCATCACCACCAGGAAGTCGCGGAAAGCGTCGACTTCGCGCACCATGACCGCCTTGTCGTGCTTGACCAGCTCTTTCCAGAACTTGGGGCCAGGCGTGGCCAATGGCGCGCGCACCAGGCGGAAGTTTTTCGCATCCTTGTTGGTCGTGATGAACAATTCGCCGTTGCGGTGTTCGACGCCGTAGCGGTGGCCTTTTTCGCGTCCCAGCACCGAACGGAATTCGCCTTTTGGCTGGTCGGCGCGCAGCATGCGCACCTCGGTGGTATCGGTTGCGAGGATATCGACCACGATGAACTTGCGGTCGCGCGAGGCTTCCACCTGCACGCTGAATTGCTCGACCGGCTCGTGATACACCTCGACCGGCTTGCTGCCGAGCGTCATGCGGAACAGGCGGTCGGAGCGCTTGGTGGTGGCGTCTTCCTGGGTGAAAAAGATGGTCTTGTTATCAAGCGCCCACGCGACCGACGTCACGCGCGGCACGCTGTCGGCCAGCAGCTTGCCGGTCTTGAGGTCCTTGATGTGCAGCTCGAACTGGCGGTAGCCGGTGGTGTCGGTGGTGTACACCAGCAGCGAGTCGTCCGGGCTGACGAAGGTGCCCGCGACGGCGAAGAACTTCTGGCCTTCGGCCATCTCGTTCTGGTTCAGCAGGATTTCCTCGGGCGCCTTCTCGTCGTAGGCCAGGTTGGCACCGGCCAGGCGGCGGCAGTTGATCGGATACTGCTTGCCCGCCTCGAAGCGCGTGTAGTAGTAGTATTTACCGGTCCGCGCCGGCACCGACAGGTCCACTTCCTGCATGCGGCCCTTGATCTCGGCGAACAGCTTGTCCGACAGCGGGGCGATATCGGCCGTCATCGCTTCGGTGTAGGCGTTTTCGGCGTTCAGGTGGGCGATGACCTTGGGGTCTTCCTTCTTTTGCAGCCAGCGGTAGTCGTCGGTGACGACGTCGCCGTGGCGCGTTTCCTGCCACGCGGCCTTGGCTGCCACGGGTGGCGCCGGGCTGTCGGCGGCGAAGGCCGGGAAGGTACCGGACATGGCGATCATCAGCGCGGTGAGGATGGCGGGGATTTTTTGGGAAGGCACGAACACTCCTGGAAGATATTTTTGTGTCAATATCATAGGCCCGCGACCACAAAAAACATAGCGATTTCGAATCGGCGTTGCGGCCCACCCACCGAGGACCCAGATGAATCATACGAGCCCCCAGCGTGCCTTGCTCCTGCAGCTGTTTCACAGCGCGCTGGCGGCGGTCGATCCATTGGCGGTGCTGGCGCCGCACCTGCCGCCACCGCCCAAGGGGCGCACCATTGTCATCGGGGCCGGCAAGGCGGCGGCGCGCATGGCGCAGGCGGTCGAGCAGCACTGGCAGGGCGAGATCGCCGGCCTGGTCGCCACGCGCTACGGCCACGGCGCGCCGACCCGGCATATCGAGGTGATCGAGGCGGGCCATCCGGTGCCGGATGATGCCAGCACCACGGCCGCGCAGCGCATGCTGGCGCTGGTGCGCGGCCTGGGCGAGGACGACCTGGTGCTGTGCCTCATGTCCGGTGGTGGCTCGGCGCTGCTGTCGCTGCCGGCACCGGGCATTACGCTCGATGAAAAGCGCGAACTGACGCGCCGTTTGCTGGCCAGTGGTGCGCGGATCGGCGAGATCAATTGCGTGCGGCGCCACCTGTCGGCAATCAAGGGCGGGCGCCTGGCGCTGGCTTGCCATCCGGCGCGCGTGGTGACGCTGGTGGTCTCCGATGTGCCGGGCGACGATCCGGCGGTGGTCGCGTCCGGGCCGACCATCCCCGATGGCAGCCGCGCGGCCGATGCGCTGGCGGTGCTCGGCAAATACGGTATCGCCGTGTCGCCGGCGGTGCGCGCGGTGCTGGAGGATGCGGCGCTGGCCGCGCCGGCAATCGACGACGCGCGCCTGCGCGGCAATCGGTCGGTGGTCATCGCCAGCGCCCAGCACGCGCTCGATGCCGCGGCCAGTGCGGCGCGCGCGGCCGGCTACACGCCGCTGATCCTGAGCGGGTCCATCGAAGGCGAGGCGCGTGAAGTGGCCATCGTCCACGCTGGCATTGCGCGCCAGGTGGCCTGCCATGGGCAGCCGGTGGCGGCACCGTGCGTGATTTTGTCGGGCGGCGAGACCACGGTCACCGTGCGCGGCGGCGGGCGGGGAGGACGCAATGCGGAGTTTTTGCTGGCGCTCGCAATTGCGCTCAAGGGCATGGCGGGAGTGCATGCGATTGCGTGCGATACCGACGGCATCGATGGTACCGAAGACAACGCGGGGGCGCTGCTCGATCCGCAGTCGCTGGCCCGCGCCGCGCTGGCCGGGGTGGATGCGGGCGCGCGGCTGCTTGACAACGATGGCTACAGCTTTTTTGCGGCGCTGGGCGACCTGGTGGTGACGGGGCCGACGCGCACCAACGTCAACGACTTCCGCGCGATTCTGGTCGAGGCGCCGGCGGATTGATTACCTGGGAGGTAATCGCCGCGCCGGTGCGGGTGTCCGACAATGGTGTCACCGTATCCCGCTGCCCAACCAAGGAGACCTGCCATGACCCATTCCACTACCCCCGGCTTTATCCGCACCACTGATGGCGTCGACCTGTTTTACCGCGACTGGGGCACCGGCGCGCCTGTGTTGTTCGTGGGTGGCTGGTCGCCGCCGTCGGATGCATGGAATTACCAGATGCTGGCGCTGTCACGCCAAGGGCTGCGCTGCATTGCGTTCGATCGTCGCGGGCATGGCCGGTCCAGCGATCCGGGCAAGGGTTACGACTTCGATACCCTGGCCGGCGACCTGGCCGCCGTGATCGATACGCTCGACCTGCACGGCGTCACGCTGGTCGCCCATTCGATGGGTTGCAATGAGGTGGTGCGCTATCTGAGCCGGTTCGGAAGCGCAAGGGTGGCGCGGATTGTGTTGATGGGGCCAATGACGCCGATGATCATGCGCGCTGACGACAATCCCGAGGGCCTCGATGGCGCGCTGCTCGACCTCTTTCGCGAGCAGCAGCTGAACCGCGATTTCCCGCACTGGATCGACGAGAACGCGCTGCCGTTCCTGACGCCGGATGCCTCGCCGGGAATGATCAGGTGGCTGCGCCAGATGGCGCTGGCGTGCTCGCACAAGGCGCTGCACGATTGCCATGTGGCGGTTCAGCATGCGGACATGCGCGCGGAGCTGGCGCGGGTGCAGGTGCCAGCCTTGATCATCGCGGGGGCGCTCGATGTCAGTGCGCCGCTGGAGCTGACCGCGCGGCGTACCGCGGCGTTGATCGAAGGGGCGCGCCTGGCGGTGTACGATGACGCGGCGCACGGGATGTTCGTGACGCATGCGGAGCGGGTGAATGCGGATTTGATGGGGTTTATTGGCGGCGGGCGCTGATTCGCCACCCGTAATTCCCGTCCCCCTCCCCGTCGTTCCCGCCTTCGCGGGAACGACGCGGGGGCTGGAGGCGGGAACGACGGAAGGGAGCGGCGGCATATGACGGTATCGAATACGGGACAACAGGAAAACGCCATGCCAGCACCAAGCCAATCGACCCCCTCGCGCGATCAGTACTTCGGTGATTTTTCAGCGGCGCTGCGCTACTGGCGCGGCAAGCGTGGATACAGCCAGCTGCATCTGTCCACCGTCAGCGAGGTCTCGCAGCGTCACATCAGCTTCCTCGAAAGCGGACGCGCCCATCCCAGCAAGGAATTGATCCTCAAGCTTGGCGTGGCGCTCGACGTGCCGCTCAGGCAGCGCAACATCATGCTGCTGGCCGCCGGATTCGCTCCCGCCTACCAAGAGCGCACCCTGTCCGATCCCGAACTGGCTTCGGTGCGGCAAGCGCTCGACTTCATGCTGGCGCAGCAGGCGCCGTATCCCGCGCTGGTGGTCGACCGGCTGTGGAATCTCCAACTCCACAACGAACCCGCCGCCCACCTGTTCGGCTGGCTGCTCGGCCTGCCCCCCGGCCAGCCGATTCCCGGCAACGGCGCGCTCAACGTCCTCAAGCTGATGCTCGACCCCGCCGGCCTGCGTCAATACCTGGTCAACTGGGAAGCCGTGTGCGCCGACGCGCTGCACTGGATCCAGCGCGAAGCCATGGGCGACGGTCCCGGCAGCGAAGCGACCACCCTGCTGGCCGAGCTGGCCGCCTTGCCCGGCATCGACGCCATCGGCACCGCCGCCCACGCGCCCAACCTCGACCGCCGTGCGCTGCCGTTTCTGCCGCTGACGATCCGCAAGGACGACGTGGAACTGAACGTGTTTACCACCATCACCACCATGGGCACGCCGCACGACGTCACGGTGCATGAATTGCGGATTGAATCGTTTTTTCCCGCCGATGAACGCAGCAAAGCGTGGTTTATTGCAAAAAATGTTGCGTGAAGATCACGCGGCACCTGAACTTCCTTGCCATTCACAGCAGTGATGACAGAAAATACCGCCTTCAGTCTTACCAGGTCGGCAACATAGACATCGACAAGATGCAGTGCCGACGGCGTCCATCGCCGCGCGCGTTTGCTGCATGCGAGAACGTCCAGAAAAAGAGTAGAGCAGGAGACAAGAATACCTTCGTCGTACGCTTCATCAACTTTTTCCAGGGAACTCGAATGATCAAGATGTCCAAGATGCACAAGCGCGTTATTGGCGCACACGGCGCCGTGCTGGCCCTGACCGCGTTGCTGCCGATCGCGTCGGCCATGGCCCAGGCCCAAGTCCAGACGCAAGCCGCTCCGGAACTGCAAACCGTCACCGTGACCGCCCAGCGCCGTACCGAGAACATCAAGGAAGTGCCGGTGTCCGTCAGCCTGCTCAAGGATGAGAAGCTCGACGTGATCGTCTCCGGCGGGCAGGACATTCGCGTGCTTGCCGGTAAAGTGCCAAGCTTGAACGTGGAATCGTCGAACGGCCGCACCTTCCCGCGCTTTTACATCCGCGGTTACGGCAACACCGACTTCAACACCTTCGCTTCGCAGCCGGTGTCGCTGATCTACGACGATGTCGTGCAAGAGAACCCGATCCTGAAAGGCTTCCCGATTTTCGACCTGGCCGGCGTGGAAGTGCTGCGCGGTCCACAGGGCACCCTGTTCGGCCGCAACACCCCGGCTGGCGTGGTCAAGTTTGAATCGGAAAAACCGAAGCTCGACAAATTCGGCGGCTACTACAACGCCTCCGTCGCGACCCACAACACGGTCAACGTCGACGGCGCCGTGAACGTTCCGCTGAGCAAAGAATGGGCAGCGCGCTTCTCGACCCTGCGCCAGCACCGCGACGATTTCGTCGACAACACCTTCACCAAGCAGGACGACGCGCTCGAAGGCTATAACGAGCACGCCGAACGGCTGCAAGTGCTGTACAACCCGGGCGCCGGCTTCAATGCCCTGTTCAATGTGCACCAGCGCTCGACCACGGGCAGCTCGCGTTTGTTCCGCGCCAATATCATCAAAAAAGGCACGAACGAGCTGGTCGACGGTTTCGACGCCGACAAGATCGCCAACAACGGCCTGAACTTCCAGGCCCTGCGCACCAACGGCGCCAACGTGCGCCTGTCGTGGGACCTGGGCGCGGTCAAGCTGTACTCGATCACCGGTTACGAAGGCGTGGACCACTACCTGAGCCGCGGCGACATCGACGGCGGCGTCCCAAGCGGCCCGGGCGTGATTCCATTCCAGGTGGAAACCGCGGGCGGCATCGCCGACGTCAAGCAATACAGCCAGGAATTCCGGGTCGAGTCCAAGAACAGCGGTCCGGTGAATTGGCAGGCTGGCGTGTATTACTACAACGAAGATGCCAACGGCTTTTCCAACAACTACAACAGCACGACCGGCGCGCAAACCTCGCACCTGGCCAGCCACCAGAAGAACACCGCCTGGGCGGCATTCGGTTCGGTCAACTATGCCTTCAGCGACGCCTTCACGGTGCGCGGCGGACTGCGCTACACCAACGACAAGAAAGACTTCAACACCGTGTCGGCGGTCAACGTGGTGCAGATCGGACCGGCCGCGGTCGGCGCGAGCAGCAACAAGGCCAACTGGGACTTGAGCGGCACCTACAAGCTGAACAAGGATGTCAACGTGTACGCCCGCGTGGCGACCGGCTTCCGCGCGCCAAGTGTCGCGGCGGCCTCGGCATCGGTGCCGATCACCGTGGCCGACGCCGAGACCATCACCTCGGTGGAAGCGGGCGTGAAAGCCGACCTGCTGAACCGGCGCGCGCGCGTGGCCTTCAGCGTGTACGACTACCAGGTCAAGAACCAGCAGCTGACCGTGGTCGGCGGCAACTCCAACGTCAACCGCCTGATCAACGCGGCCAAGACCAACGGCCGTGGCGCCGAGCTCGACTTTGAAGGCTTCGTCACCAGCAACTTCAAGGTATCGGCCGGCGGCAGCTACAACTTCACCGAGATCCGCGACGCCAGCCTGTCGGTCAACAAGTGCGCGCAGTGCACGATCACCAATCCGATCAATGCGGCGGGCCGCGTCGTCATCGATGGCAATCCATTGCCGCAGGCGCCACGGTGGATCCTGAACGGCACCGCGCGTTACTCGATGGACCTGGGCGAAGGCCAGATGTTCGTGTTCACCGACTGGGCGTACCGCAGCAAGATCAATTTCTTCCTGTACGAAGCGAAAGAATTCACCGGCAAGCCGCTGGTCGAAGGCGGCCTGCGCGTGGGCTACACCTGGGATGGCGGCAAGTATGAAGTGGCCGCGTATGGCCGCAATGTCACCGGCACCGAACGCATCGTCGGCGGCATCGACTTCAATAACCTGACCGGCTTCACCAACGAGCCGCGCCTGTGGGGCGTGCAGTTCAAAGGCAACTTCTAAGCGTTGCCAAGTGTTACGGAAGCCGCGGGCAGTCGCGGCTTTTTTTTCGCCCGGCAGCACCATGCTTGATGAGCTCTTGTCTGAAATATCTGACCGACAGCTAGGACGACACTTAACCTTGGTAGGACAACTTCTTGCCCAGCTGTCGGATCGGGGACCGGGGTGAAGTAGGCCGCCACCACGACAGCATGTCGGACGCGGCGCCGAAATGGTGGATAAGCTCGTGTCTGCAATACCCCGGTTTTTTCCGGAAAAAGAGCTGCCGTCATAGGGAATACAGAGGGAGAAACACTTTGCCACGCACGTTCGTGGCTTTTTTTCGCCTGCATGTCCGCACCGTGATTCCGTCAAAAAACCAGATGTTGTATATGCCTCCATGCGAACTTTCAGCCGATTCCCACGGTCTACAGCATATTCACGGTAGCACAGGAAATTGTTCTGAATCATTCAACAATCTCGTCCTTTTTCCGGTAACCGCAACGTTCATTGCCGCTTAAAAACTGTTCATATTTAGACATTTTTCAGTCTAATGTTCAGAAATAAACACAAATGAACAAGTTTGCATTTGGAAAAAAGCAAAAATTGCCAAATTAACTTTGCTTTAGGAAAAATTTTTGGCTTTTTGTGTTGCGAAACAGCCGAATCCTGTTGGAAATTTCCAAAATCGGTCTTGAATCGCAGTAATGTACAACGCTCGCCGACAAAAGGCGGGGCTACGTTGCAGAACAACGTGGAGACACTGGAAGGGCGACAGCTAAACGCTGCCACCTCTCCTTTATAAAATGTTCATCGGAAAACTTAAGGAACGACAATGAAGCATTCGCAATCGAAGTACCCATCCTTTTTGAAATTTTGCGTCGCCGCCGTGATCACGGCCGGCCCGGTATTCGCACACGCCAGCGTGGGCGATATGGACATGACTGCCAAGGTTCAGCCTGCTGCCACGACCACCGACCGCATGATCGTCAAGTACAAGGAAACCGGCCCTGTCGTGCCGGGTGCCGCCCTCATGGCAGGCGCAAACCAGGCGCGCCTGGCCGTTGTCCAGCGTTCCGGCCAACAGTTCGGCCTGACCATGAAGGCCCTGCACACCACCGCCAATGGCGCCCAGATTCTCAAGCTCGACAAGAAAATGGACCTGAAGGATGTCGCAGCGATCGCCAAGGACTTGATGGAGCGCGATACCAGCATCGAATACGCTGAGCCGGACCGCATCATGCACCCGCTGTTCACCCCGAACGATCCGCGTTACTCGGAGCAGTGGCACTACGGTGACACCACCGGCGGCCTGCGCCTGCCCGCAGCCTGGGATATCGCCACCGGCACCGGCGTCGTCGTCGCTGTGCTCGACACCGGCTTCCGTCCGCACGCCGACCTGTCCGGCCAGTTCGTCGGCGGCTACGACTTCATCACCGACACCAAGATCGCCAACGATGGCAACGGCCGCGATAGCGATGCCAGCGATCCGGGCGACGCCGTCGTCGCCGGCGAGTGCGGCAATGGCCGTCCGCTGCAAAACCAGACCTCCAGCTGGCACGGTACCCACGTAGCCGGCACCATCGCCGCCAAGACCAACAACGGTCTCGGCGTCGCTGGCGTGGCATTCAATTCCAAGGTCCTGCCACTGCGCGTGCTGGGCAAGTGCGGCGGCTACACCTCCGACATCGCCGACGCGATCACCTGGGCATCGGGCGGCAGCGTTTCCGGCGTGCCGGTCAATGCCAACAAGGCGCGTGTGATCAACATGTCGCTCGGCGGCGGTGGCGCTTGCGACACCACGACCCAGAACGCCATCAACGGCGCCCGTTCGCGCGGTACCGTGGTGATCGTCGCCGCTGGTAACGACAATGTGAACGTGAGTGGATCGAGCCCGGCGAACTGCTCGGGCGTCATCGCGATCGCCGCAACCCGTAAAGATGGCGGCCGCGCTTCGTACTCGAACTACGGCACCCTGATCGACGTGGCGGCACCTGGTGGCGACACCGGCGGCCTGATCCTGTCGACCCTGAACGCCGGCACCGGTGCTCCAGGCGCCGACAACTACGCCAACTACGCCGGTACCTCGATGGCGACCCCGCACGTGGCCGGTGTTGCCGCGCTGATGCTGTCGAAAAATTCGGCCCTCACGCCAGATGAAATCGAAAGCAAGCTGAAGTCGACCGCACGCGCCTTCCCGGCGACCTGCAACAGCTGCGGCACGGGTATCGTCGATGCGCTGGCCGCCGTCAAGTCGGTCACCGGTGGCACCACGCCGCCAGCCGGCACCACCATCAATGAAACCGAGTCGAACAACGCGTACACGTCGGCCAATGCGGTGACGGTCAGCGGCACGGTGGTCAAGGGTAACATGGGTACGAGCACCGACTCCGACTACTTCGCTGTTCAACTGCCAGCTGGCAAAACGCTGACGGCAACAATGACCATCGGCAGCACCACCGCCGACTACGATCTGTATGCCTACAACAGCACGGGCACGACGCAGGTGGCAATGAGTGAAAACGGCGCCGGCGTAGCCGACAGCCTGAGCACCACCAACACCGGTACTGCCACGCTCACCCGTTATGTGCGCGTGAAGTACTACAGCGGCGGCACGGGCGCAACCAGCGGCGCCTACTCGCTGAAACTGTCGTGGTAATGTAAGTCAATGCAGCGGCCTGGCCGCTGCATGAAAAAGGGGACGACTGGCTTGCCACTCGTCCCCTTTTTTTATCGATCGCCGACGTTCCCTACTCGTAAGCTCCCAGCCGGCGCTGCTCCTCCGCTGAAAAATGCTGGTCGCGCACTTGCTGCAGCATCGCTTCCGGCACCGCGCCCAGATTGGCCCTCTGTGCCAGATAAGTCTTGATGCGTCCCTTCCATGCGCTTTCTTCCCGATCGAGCTCGGCCAGCCGGCCGGCCGCATCCGGTGAAAACGCCGCCGCCCGCAGCCGGTACACCTCATCGTCGCCGGCACCCTGCTCGCGCAGTTTCTGCACCGACGCTTCGGTCCGGATCACCCTGGTCGGCGCTTCGCGGTCTTCACGCAGCGCCGCCGGCATGCGCTTGTCGAGCACCGCCAGCTGCGCCTCGCGCTGGGCCGGCGTCAGCGTGCCGTTCTGCTCGATGTCGAGCCGCGCCAGCGCGTCGGCATCGTAGGCGTCGCCAGCACCGAACAAGCCGGCCGCATCGCCGGCGCTGAAAAACTGCGGGCGCAGGCGCTGCTTGAGTTCGAGCCGCGCACGCCCCGCCTTGGCCAGGTCGGCCACCGGTACCAGCGACTTTTCCGCATCGGCCAGCGCCCGCTTGTAATCGAGATAGCTGGCCAGCAGGCGCTTGGCCTGGGCCGCCGGGCCGGGTGCCAGGCGGCGATCGAGCTCGCGCTCGATTTCGGCGCGGATGGCTTGCAAATCCTTCTCGCCGAGGCCGGCCAGATAATAGTCGAACAGATGCCCCAGTTCGGCATCGACCACCAGCTGGCCTTCGGCGCTCTGGCGCACCGCGCCGTCCGGCCTGGTGCCTTCCATCGAGCGCACGAACGCGAACGGATCCGACTGCGGCGGCGCTGCCGCCACGGCGGCCACCTCCGGCTTCGGATAAGCGTAGTACAGCGCGCCGGCCACCAGGGCGCCGGCACCGAACCTTTTCCATTGCGTGCGTGCGGTCATGGCGGCCTCCTTACAGACCGAGCGCCTGCAGGCGGTTCGCTTGTTGACGGAACACGGTCACCGGGCTGGTTTCGAACAGGTTGACGATGCCGATGAACTGGTTCACTTCATCGAGGTGGTTCATGGCGTAGTCGTCGCGGATCACGCGCCCCAGGCGGCTTGAGCAGCTGCTCACCAGCCCATCGTTCTTGCCGCCGAAAGCCAGGCCGGTGAGCGCCATGAACGGGTCGATCGCGTCGAACATATTGGTGTACGGCTTGGCGCCGCTCCACGAAAAATAATACACGCCGTTGACATGGTTGGCGCCTTCGCCGCACGCGCTCGTCGGCACGCCCTGCGGATGGCGCTTGTTAAAGGCGATCGAGCCGGCCGTGGTGAGCGATTTGAGCGCGGCTTCGCCATCTTGCGGCAAGCCCGAGCGGCCGGACAGGAAGTCCATCATCGCGGCCACCGCGTTGGCCAGCGCATTGCCCACGTTGGGGGCGTTGCCGGTCAGGATGTCGGCGATCGCCGAACCCTTGTTCACGCCGGCCACCGAGCTGACCGACGCGACCAGGCTGGGCGCCACCGAGGCGACGTAGCGCACGGTCGGCCCGCCATGGCTGTGGCCGATCAGATTGACCTTGGCGGCGCCGGTGGCGGCCATGATCTGCTTTACTTGCGAGAGCAATTGTTCGCCGCGCACTTCGGTACTGTTGGCGCCCGAGACAGTGACGGTAAACACCTGGGCTCCGCCGCTGCGCAGCGCCGAGGGGATCTGGTAAAAGTATTCGATCGGCCCCAGTTTCTCAAAGCCGAACAGGCCGTGCACGAGCACGATGGGGTACTTGGTTTGCGTGTAACCCGCGGCCAGGGCCTGGGTGGGAACGACGAGGATAGCGATGAGAAAAACGGACAGGCACTTCCAAAAGCGATTCTTCATGTTGTCTCCATAATGGTTTTTTGATTGAAGTCGATTACTGGAACTGGAGTTGCACAGTGCGAGCTGGGCATTCCTCCGGCTACCGGGCGTACACTCTTGCTGCCAGCTGTTGCAAGAGAAAAATACGAATTAGAGCGAGCGCTCGGTTTTTTTAATGTAGCACTGGCTTTCTGATAAAGCATCGCGCAGTGCAGCATCTGGAGGGCTTGTTTTGCGCTTTGAATTGATGTGTGGTTTTAACGAGCTATAATCATTCCCGAAACCAACTCTAGCGGTAGATGCACATATGGGAACGCTGGTGTCCACCCGCTTCGACTTTGCCCAGTTTGAAAAGATGACGCCACTCAACGGCGACACGATCTGGGCCTACATTGTTGACCACCACGCCGAGCGGATCGGCGTCAAGCGCCGCAAGCCGGCGCTGGAAAACATGGAAAAAATCTTTGGCGCCACGTTCCGCCTGGCCAACGAAGTCGGCTTTCGCGCGATGAGCTTGCGCGACCTGTGCCGCGAGACGGGCTTGTCGATGGGCGGGCTGTACGGCTACATCGAGAGCAAGGACCAACTGGCGGAAATGATCGAGGATGTGGTGCGGCATGCCAGCCAGGAATTGCCGCGCATGTTCCAGCATGTGCAGGCGCCGCTGGAACGGCTCGAATCGCTGGTGCGGGCGACGATTTACCTGTCCGAGATTTTGCAGCCGTGGTTTTACTTCGTGTACATGGATTCGCGCGTGCTCAGTTTCGAGCAGCGCGGCATGGCGAAAAATTCGGAGTTGTCGATCCAGGCTGAAATTGCCGACATGATCAGCCAGCTCGCGCCGGTGCCGGCCGGGAAGCCGGACTTGCTGGCGGCGCATATCGTGGCGATGTTCCAGGATTGGTATATCAAGCGCTGGAAGTACCGCGCGGCCAAGGTGCATGTGGATGATTTTGCGGATAGTACGCTGGCGATGATCCGCAGCCACTTGAGTTAGCCGCCGACCCGTCGTTCCCGCGCAGGCGGGAACCCAAGTTTGTAGCTTTGCCTCTGCCTGCGGCACGTACTTGGGTTCCCGCCTTCGCGGGAACGACGAGCTAGCGGGAACGACGAGCTAGCGGGAACGACGAGCTAGAGGGCGCGACGAGCGGGCGGGAGCGATGACGCAAGCGCTCCTGCGCGTCCTTCCAACTTGCAACAAATCCCATTTCAGTGAATACTGTATGCAATTACAGTAGTTGCCCTTATCCGGGCAAACCAGCCCGCGTGAACGCCCCAGCCCGAAAAATCATCCATTGCGACTGCGACTGCTTCTACGCAGCCGTCGAAATGCGCGACAATCCCGCCCTGCGCGAGGTGCCGCTGGCCGTTGGCGGCCAGCCGGGCCAGCGCGGCGTGGTGGCTACGTGCAACTACGAAGCGCGGCGCTACGGCATCCACTCGGCCATGGCCACCGCCCAGGCCCTCAAGCTGTGCCCCGACCTGGTGGTCATTCCGCCGGCCATGGAGAAATACCGCATAGCTTCGCGCCAGATCCTGGCCATCTACGGCGACTACACCGACCTGGTCGAGCCGCTCTCGCTCGACGAAGCCTATCTCGACGTTTCCGACTCGCCCCACTGCAAAGGCAGCGCCACCCTGATCGCGCAGGAAATCCGCAAGCGCATCTTCGACACCGTCGGCATCACCGCATCGGCCGGCGTGGCGCCCAACAAGTTCGTGGCCAAGATCGCCAGCGACTGGAACAAGCCCGACGGCCTGTGGCTGGTGCGCCCGGACGAGGTCGACGCCTTTGTCGCCGCCTTGCCGGTCAAGAAACTGCACGGCGTCGGCAAGGTTACCGCCGCCAAGCTCAACAAGCTGGGTGTGCAAACCTGCGCCGACCTGCGCACGTGGACCGTGCTCGAACTGCAACACCACTTCGGCACCTTCGGCACGCGTCTCCACGATTTGTGCCGCGGCATCGACAACCGCGCCGTGTGCAACGAGCGCGAACGCAAGTCGGTCAGCGTCGAGGAAACCTACACGCCGGACGTGCCGGACCTGCCGGCCTGCATCGCCCTGCTGCCGGAACTGTTCGACAACCTCAACGTCCGCATTGCCCGCGCCGGAGCCCAGAAAAGCGTGCAAAAGCTGTTTGTTAAACTCAAATTCGCCGATTTTCACCAAACCACCGTGGAATGTGTTGGCATCGCGCCACACATGGGGCAATACGCCAAACTGATGGAAACCGGCTATGCGCGCGGCAAGCAGCCTGTGCGGCTGCTGGGCGTCGGGGTGCGCCTGGGCGAGGCCGAAAACCTCGAACAGTTAAGCCTGTTCGCCGATGCGGACGTGTAAAATGTCGTTCCCTTCGCAAAGATGATTTGTCTCGGACGACGCAAGTCCTGCCTCCCGGGCAGGCCGTTACGCAGGGAGTGAAAGCGGTTCGCCGCGCCTTCCTGCTTCATCCCGCTGTAAATACTGACTCAAACAAGGTAAAGCACAATGTGGTTCAAGAATCTTCAGATTTACCGTCTTCCCGCACCGTGGGCCTTCACTCCTGAGCAACTCGAAGCGGCGCTGGCGCCCATGAGTTTTGTTCCGGCCACCAGTAACGAATTGCTGCGCCAGGGCTGGGATTCGCCGCGCAACAACGGCATGCTGGTTCACACCGTCAACAAGCAGATGCTGATTCTGCTGGGCACCGAAAAGAAGCTGCTGCCATCGTCGGTCATCAACCAGGTGGCCAAGGCCAAGGCGGCCGAGCTGGAAGAAGCCCAGGGCTTTGCACCGGGCAAAAAAGCCATGAAGGAACTCAAGGAGCGCGTGGCCGATGAACTGCTGCCGCGCGCCTTCAGTATCCGCAGCAACACTTTCACCTGGATCGATCCGGTCAACGGCTGGCTGGTGGTCGACGCCGCCAGCCCGGCCAAGGCCGACGAAGTCATCAAGCTGCTGCTCAAGGCGGTCGACCGCATGCCGCTGGAAAGCCTGCGCGTGCAGCGCTCGCCCGTGGCCGTGATGACGGCATGGCTGGAAACCGACGAAGCGCCGGTAGGCTTCACGATCGACCAGGATACCGAACTGCGCGCCACCGGTGAGAGCAAGGCGGCCGTGCGTTACGTGAAGCACGCGCTGGAAGTGGACGATATCCGCCGTCACATCGCGGCAGGCAAGCAGTGCACGCGTCTGGCGATGACGTGGGACGACAAGATTTCGTTCGTGCTGACCGAATCGCTGGCGATCAAGGGCATCAAGCCGCTCGACGTCATCAAGGAAAGCGACACGAGCACGCGCAATGATGAAGAGCGCTTCGACAACGACATGATGCTGATGACGGGCGAGCTGGCCAAGCTGATGACCGAGCTGGTGGAAGCGCTGGGCGGGGAAGCGAAGGCGTAATGGGACGCGGACGGGCTGCCTCGGCGGGCCCGGTCCTGCCTGGCCCTCATACCGTTTGACCGTTTGCTGACGAGCCGTCATTCCCGCCAGTGACGGTTCTCAAGGCCAGCGGTAGTACTGTCTCGCTCCCGTTTTTTACAGCGGCTGAAACACCCCGGCCGCGCGATTCTTGGTCACGTTATCCCACGTAAAAATCTGCCCGTTCATCGCCACGTACACACCTGGCGGCAAGATTTGCGCCGCGGCACTAGCGCAGCCGAGGTTGAACAGCGCATCCGAATTTGCAATCTCGTACGGAATCATTGCGCCCGTCAACACAATGCTCTTGCCGAGCGCTGCGCCGCCCAGCAGGGCGGCCGTTTCCGGCATCGTATCGGTGCCATGCACGATCACAATCGCCTGCTCGGGCGCGGCCTGGCAACTGGCCAGCACGCGCGCGCGGTCGGCGTCCTGCATGTCGAGCGAGTCGAGCGGGGGAAGCTGCTCCAGTTCAACTGGTACCGTCATGCGCGTGCGCGCCAGGACGGCAGGCAGATGGCTTTCCGCAAAGCCGAGCTTACCGGTCAGTTCATCATAATGTTTATCGAAGGTGCCGCCGGTGGCGATGATGCGCAAGCTCATAATGATCTGGAATTCGAAAGAAGAAGGTGCCGTATGATAACGTGTAGTGTCGGCGATGTCGAAGCGCGCAAACTGGCCGGCTCCACTTGCCAGTGCGTTAGAATCGTTGTCTGCGCATGAGTACATTCATTTTTTTGTCCACCAAGAAGCCATGAAAGCCCTTGCCCCAGGAACTGTTATTTTCCATCGCCATCGTGGCTATGGCGTCATCACGCACGTCAACCTGCTTACCGGCTGGATCTCCGCGCGCTTCGGCAGCGAAGCGCGCACACTCGACCTGAATCTGTCCACCGACGACGTGCAGCACGCCGATGGCGAAGCGATCCTGTTCCGGCGCGCTCCGCCCGACCGCATGCCGCACGCGCGCCTGATGGCCATGGTGCGCGCGCTGCACCAGGCCGGCTACGAAAAACTGTATCTCTATTCCTGGCCCAAGCCATCGGGCCTGCACTGGCGCTGGCATTTGTTCACCGGCCAGCGCGACTGGATGCAGCGCCCCTGGCGCGAAGGCTGGTACGGCTCCGGTGCCGACTACAACGTCAACCCGGTGATGGGCTGGGGCGATTCGCCCGGCGCCACCACCGATGAACTGGTCACCGCGCTTGCGCGCTTCGACCCGCAAGGCCTGGCACAGGCGCTCGGGCGCGACGAAGACCACACCGCGTGGTTCGAGGGCGCGTGCAAGATACTGCTTCCCGGCTATATGTACAGCCTGAACATGGAGCGCCCCGGCGCCGGCGGCTTGCAGGAAGCCCCGCCCGTGCCGGTGGTACCCGTGCGCGCCAGCTTGCCGGCCTACGATGGCCCGGCACTGGGATGGCCGCCCGGCTGGGCAGGTCTGTGGACGCGCGCGCATGTCATGCCGGCGCCGCCGATCGACATCACCGGCGAGCGCAAGCTGCGCGAACCGTCCTAACAGGGCAGGGGCCGGCAGCGTCCGCCCGCATCACGCTTTCCGCAACGCTTCCGGGTTCAAAATGTTAGACGGCGCGCCGTTCGCAAAGTTCAGCACATTCTCGAACGCAGCCTGGAAGTACAGCTCGTAGCTATCCTTTTCCACGTAGCCGATATGGGGCGTGGCCAGCACCGTCGGAATGCGCAGCAGCGGCGCATCGGGCGCCAGCGGCTCGCTGGTGAACACGTCGATGGCCGCGTTGCCCGGACGTCCCAGGCGCAGCGCCGCTTCCAGCGCATCGGTTGCGACCAGCTCGGCGCGGCTGGTATTGACGAACAGCGCGTCCGGCTTCATGCGCGCCAGGTCCTCGGCGCTGACGATGCCGCAGGTGGCGTCGGCCAGCCGCAAATGCAGGCTCAGCACGTCGGCGCGCTCGAACAAGGCTTCCCGGCTCGATGCCGCCTCGAACCCGTCCGCCACCGCCGCCGCGCGGCTGGCCTCGCCGCCCCAGACCAGCACCTTCATGCCGAAGGCTTTGCCGTAGCCCGCGATCATGCGGCCGATCTTGCCGTAGCTCCAGATCGCCAGGGTGCGGCCCTTGAGCGTCCGGCCCAGGCCGTTGAGCAGCGGATTGACCGAGGCGGTCTGCCACTGTCCTTCCTTGAGGTTGTTGGCGTAGGGCACGATCTTGCGGCTCGCCGCCATGATCAAGGCCCAGGTCAGTTCGGCCGGGGCCACCGGCGAGCCGACCCCTTCGGCAATCGCGATGCCGCGCGCCGTGGCCGCCGCCACATCGACATGGCCGGCCAGCTTGCCGGTCTGCGAAATGAGCTTGAGCTTGGGCAGTTTTTCCAGCAATGCGGCCGGAAACACGGTGCGTTCGCGGATCAGCACCAGCGCGTCGAAGGGGGCCAGGCGGATGCCCAGCTGCCCCGCGCCACGGGCGGAACTGTTGAAAACCTTGACCTCGTGTCCGTCGAGAAGTTTGAAACAGTCGAGCTGGCGGACGGCGTCCTGGTAATCGTCAAGAATAGCTATTTTCATGGGAGATGGCAGAAGTTAAATAAATCTTCGTAGGTAAATAACAGGATACGAAATATTCGGAATAGCCTACTACATTGCTCAACTATTATTCCTACATTTTTGATGTTAGAGCATTTAAAACAGGTAATAGCGGGTGTACAATCGCCCCCTAATTTCGGGATTTGACCTCTTCCCCGGACCGTGTTTTGACCGCGTCCCGGACCGTCTCAAGTCCCCGCACTACCGTTCCACCAACCTTGCCGTCATCGAGGTTGTCGACATGACCGCCGTATCGCCGAACCTTTCTTTGGGAATGGATTCTTGAGCGCAAGCTGAAACGCTGACGACGATCCTGCCGTGCCGGGACAAGAAAGAATTCTTATTGGCATTGGAGGTACTATGAATCAGCCCGTTATGGGTGGCGTTGCAACACTGAACGTCCCAGCTTACATCAAACATCAAAAGCTCATCAATTGGGTCAGCGAAATTGCTGCCCTGACGAAGCCGGCCCGCATCTACTGGTGCGACGGCTCGCAAGACGAGTACGACCGCCTGTGCGCCGAGATGGTGGCCGCCGGCACGATGAAAAAGCTGAACCCTGAAAAGCGCCCGAATTCCTATCTGGCATGTTCCGACCCGTCGGACGTAGCGCGCGTGGAAGACCGCACTTACATCTGCTCGGCAACCAAAGAGCAGGCCGGCCCGACCAACAACTGGATGGCCCCTGCGGAAATGCGCACCACCCTCAACGGCCTGTTCGACGGCTGCATGGCCGGCCGCACCCTGTACGTGGTGCCGTTCTCGATGGGTCCGCTCGGTTCGCCGATCGCCCACATCGGCGTCGAGCTGTCCGACTCGCCTTACGTGGCGGTCAACATGCGCATCATGACGCGCATGGGCAAGGCCGTGTACGACGTGCTGGGCACCGATGGCGAGTTCGTACCGTGCGTGCATACCGTCGGCGCACCGCTGTCGGCTGGCCAGAAAGACGTTGCATGGCCATGCAACCCGACCAAATACATCGTTCACTACCCTGAAACCCGCGAAATCTGGTCCTACGGTTCCGGCTACGGCGGCAACGCGCTGCTGGGCAAGAAGTGCTTCGCGCTGCGCATCGCCTCGAACATGGGCCACCAGGAAGCCCAGGCCGGCGGCACCGGCTGGCTGGCCGAACACATGCTGATTCTTGGCGTCGAATCGCCCGAAGGCAAGAAGCACTACGTTGCGGCCGCTTTCCCATCGGCCTGCGGCAAGACCAACTTCGCCATGCTGATTCCACCAGCGAGCTTCGGCGGCTGGAAAGTGACCACCATCGGCGACGACATCGCCTGGATCAAGCCGGGCGCCGATGGCCGCCTGTACGCGATTAATCCGGAAGCGGGCTACTTCGGCGTGGCGCCGGGCACCAACACCCGCACCAACTCGAACTGCATGGCCTCGATGAACGAGAACACCATCTTCACCAACGTCGCGCTGACCGACGATGGCGACGTCTGGTGGGAAGGCCTGACCAAGGAAGCGCCGTCGCACCTGATCGACTGGCAGGGCAAGGACTGGACCCCGGCGTCCGGCACCAAGGCCGCGCACCCGAACGCGCGCTTCACGGTGGCCGCGACCCAGAACCCGGTCATCGACCAGGCTTGGGACGATCCTGCGGGCGTGCCGATTTCGGCCTTCATCTTCGGTGGCCGCCGTTCGACCACCGTGCCGCTGGTGACCGAAGCGCGCAACTGGGTTGAAGGCGTGTACATGGCCGCGACCATGGGTTCGGAAACCACCGCCGCCGCCGCCGGCCAGATGGGCATCGTGCGCCGCGATCCGTTCGCGATGCTGCCGTTCATCGGCTACAACATGAGCGATTACTTCCAGCACTGGCTCAACATGGGCAAGAAGATCGAAGCCATGAACCCGGCCGCGCTGCCGAAGATCTACTGCGTGAACTGGTTCCGTACCGACGCCGAAGGCAAGTTCGTCTGGCCTGGCTTCGGCGACAACATGCGCGTGCTGAAGTGGATGCTGGAGCGTATCGAAGGCAAGGCGGGCGGCACCGAGAACGTGTTCGGCACCACCCCGAACTTCGGCGATCTGAACTGGGACGGCATCGACTTCACGCAAGAACAGTTCGATACCATCACCTCGATCGACAAGGACGCCTTCAACGAAGAGCTCAAGCTGCACAATGAGCTGTTCGAGAAGCTGGCCTACCATCTGCCGCAAGAATTGGTGGAGACCAAAGCCACGCTCGAGAAGCGCCTGGCTGCATAAACCGGCACCGACCGGATGGAAAAAGCGCGTCTTCGGACGCGCTTTTTTTTGTCCGCACGCTTGGCGGACCCATCGTGCTACAGCTGCGGGCTATTTATCTTATAATTTTCTCATGATAAACCCCAGAGCCGATGCGCTCGACATCGCCGGCCCGGCCACCGGAGTCCGTTAGCATGGCAGCGCCCCCGCAGTACCTGAAACCGAGTCCCGCCTGGGAAGAGCACGAAAAACCCACCATGCCGGGTTCGGCGTCGATGCCCTGGCATCCGCCCCACATCCGCTTTGCCTACGCCTGCGTGGCGCTGCTGGTCGGCATTACCGGCGGCCTGGGCAACGCGCTGGTCTCGGCCAACCTGCCGGCCATCCAGGGCACCCTGGGCCTGACCCCGGCCGAAGCGGCCTGGCTGCCGGCCGCCTACATCATGGTCAACGTCACGTCGAACCTGATGGTGTTCAAGTTCCGCCAGCAGTTCGGCCTGCGCCTGTTCGCCGAGATCGGCCTGTCGCTGTACGCCTTCGTCACCCTGCTGCACCTGCTGGTGGGCGGCTTCGAAATGGCCATCCTGGTGCGCGCCGTCAGCGGCCTGGCCGGCGCCACCACCAGCACCCTGGCCATGCTCTACATGCTGCAGGCCGCGCCCAAACAATACACCGGCAAGATGCTGGTGCTCGGGGTGGGCATCGCGCAGATCGCCACGCCGCTGGCCTGGCTGATGTCCCCGGCCTTGCTCGATATGGGCCAGTGGCACAACCTGTATCTGTTCGAAGCCGGCCTGGCGCTATGTTCGCTCGCCGCCGTGGTGGTGCTCAAGCTGCCGCCCGGGATCCACATCAAGGTGATCGAGCCGCTCGATTTCGTCACCTTCGCGCTGGTGGCGCCGGCGGTGGCGATGATCGTCGCCGTGCTGGCCCAGGGCTTCACCCGCTGGTGGTTCGACACGCCCTGGCTGGCGTACCTGTTGATCGCCGCCGTGGTGCTGATGACGATCGCGCTCTTCATCGAGCACCACCGCGCCAACCCGCTGATCCAGACGCGCTGGCTGATGATGGGGCCCACCATCCGCTTCATGATCGGCGCCTTCCTGATCCGCTTTCTGACGTCCGAGCAGACCTACGGCGCGGTCGGCCTGCTGCGTACATTGGGCATGGGGCCTGACCAGATGCAGCCGCTGTTCGCCGTCATCCTGGCCGGCACCATCTGCGGCATGGTCGCCAGCTCGGTCACGTTCAGCCCGAAAACCGTGATCCCGCAGATCCTGTTCTCCATCCTGCTGTTCGGCGTAGCCGCCTGGCTCGATTATGGCCGCACCAGCCTTGACCGCCCGCACGATTTTTTCGTCAGCCAGTTTCTGGTGGCGGTAGGCGCGGGCATGTTCATGGGGCCGATGGTCATGATCGGCATCATGCAGGCGCTCAAATTCGGGGCCGACCACGTGGTCACCTTCGTCGTCATGCTGGCGATGACGCAAAGCCTGGGCGGTTTTACCGGCGCCGCCGCGCTCAGCACCTACCAGCTGCACCGCGAGCATGTGCACTCGACCCAGATCGTGGCCCAGCTCAATCCGGCCGATCCGGTCGTCGCCCAGCGCCTGCGCCTGCAGCAGCAGATCTACCAGGGTGTGAACACCGACCCGGCCCTGCGCGCCGCCCAGGGTGTGGGGCAGCTGGCCCAGATCAGCCGGCGCGAGGCCAACGTCCTCGCATTCAACGATGTCTTTGCCCTGAGCGGCGTGATCGCCATCCTGTTCCTCGGCTGGTCGCTGATCATCGCCGTGCGCCTCGCGCGCCGGCAGAAGCGCGAAGCAGCAGCCTTACTTAACCAGGCGCCCGCGGGCGCCCCTGCCAGATAAACCATGACCAATCCACTTCCTCCTTCGCGCAGCGAACCCACCGCCGACGAGGCCAACCCGCCGGTGCCGGGCGACTCCAGCAGCACCACCGCTCCCATCCCGCCAGCCGCCGCGCCGGTGACGCCCGCGGCACCCGAGACGCCGCCCAAGTACATCAAGCCCAAGCTGTGGACCGTGGTGCTGATGGCCGTCGTCGCGCTGATCGGCATCGTGCTGATCATGTGGGCCTGGCGCCTTGGGCCCTTCAACAGCACCCTGGTCCAGACCGACAACGGCTACGTGCGCGGGCAGATCACGGTGCTCGCGCCGCAGGTCAATGGCTACGTGGCCGAAGTGCTGGTCAAGGACTTCCAGTTCGTCAAAGCCGGCCAGCCGCTGCTGCGCATCGACGACCGAATCTACAAGGCGCGCGTGGAGCAGGCCGAGGCCCAGCGCGACGGCGCGCTCGCCGCGTTGGAGAACTTCACCCAGACCCAGGCCCAGAACCGCGCCCGTGGCGGCGCCGCGCGCGCCACGCTGGTGGCGGTGCAGGCCGAGCGCAATCGCGCCGCGGCCGAACTGGGACGGGTCGAGGAACTGGCGGCCAAGGGATCGGTATCGCTCAATGAGCGCGACCGCGTGCGCATGACGACCCAGCTGGCCGGCGCCAATGTACTGAAGGCCAAGGCCGATATCGCCATCGCCGAAGAAACCGTGAAGGCGACCACCGTCTCGCGCGGCGGCCTGGAGGCGCAGGTCAAGACGGCCGAAGCGCAGCTGGCGCTGGCGAAAATCGACTTGTCCAACACGCTCGTCAAGGCGCCGCGCGATGGCCAGGTAAGCGAAGCGTCGGTGCGTTTGGGCCAGTACGTCACGGCCGGATCGCAGCTGCTGTTCCTAGTCCCCGACACCATGTGGATCGTGGCGAACTTCAAGGAAAACCAGACCTGGAAAATGCGCATCGGCCAGCGTGCCACGTTCACCGTGGACGCCTTCAACGGCGCCGCATTGAGCGGGCATATCGAACAGATCGCGCCGGCCACCGGCTCGGAATTCTCCGTGCTGCGCGCCGATAACGCCAGCGGCAATTTCACCAAGGTGGTCCAGCGCCTGCCGGTGCGCATTGCCATCGATTCCAATCAGGAGCTGGCACGGCGCCTGCGGCCCGGCATGTCGGTGATCGTCAAGGTCGATACCGTCGGCGCGGCGGAGCAGCAGCCGTGAGGCGCCGCCTCGTCCTGGCTGCGGGCATCGCCTGCGGCCTGAGTGCCTGCATGCCGGCCCTGCGTCCGGTGCCGCCGCTCGCGAAAGTCACGGCGCCCGAGGCCTGGCGCGATGGCCCGGCCGGGCAGGCTGCGGTGGATGCGCAGTGGTGGCGCGCCTTTGGTGACCCGACCCTGACAAGGCTGGTGGACGCGGCGCTCGCGCACAACACCAGCGTGCTGGCAGCGGTGGCCCGGGTCGACCAGGCGCGCGCGCTCGTGACCGTGGCCGATTCGGCGCGCCTGCCAGCCATCAACACGGTACTGGGCGGCGCTGCCGCGCGCACACCGGCCGGCGCGGCCATGGTCAATTCGCGCTCGCTGCAGCCGGAATTGCAAGCCAGCTGGGAGCTCGACCTGTTCGGCCGCCTGCGCGACCAGTCGCGCGCGGCCTCGCTGCAGTACCAGGCCAGCCAGGCCGAACGCGATGGCGTGGCGCTGTCGGTAGCGGCCGGCACCGCGCAGGCCTACGTGGGTTTACTGGCGCTGGACGCCCAGCTGCGGATCACCAAAGCGACTGCCGCCTCGCGCGCCGAAGCGCTGCGCCTTGCGTCGGACCAGGCGCGCGTGGGCTACACCTCGCAGCTGCAGCTGACGCAGGCGCAGGCCGAAAACGAATCGGTGCTGCAAGCCATTCCCGAACTGGAGCTGGCCATCCGCCGCCAGGAGAACAGCCTGCGCGTGCTGGTGGGCGAACTGCCCGGCGATGTGCTGCGCGAACGCCGCTTCCAGGATTTGCCGGTGCTGCCGGTGCCGGCCGCGCTGCCATCAAGCCTGCTGGCGCGCCGGCCCGACGTGGCGCAGGGCCAGTTGCTGCTGGCTGCCAGCGACGTCAACCTGGCGGTACGGCGTGCCGATTTTCTGCCGCACGTGACCATCAGCGCCAAATTCGGCAGCCTGCTTACCAACGGGCGCGATTACGATCCGGTGACCTTGTGGAGTTTGGGCGGCAGCGTGCTGGCGCCCGTGTTTTCGAGCGGGCGCCTGAGCGCGCAGGTCGACGCGGCCACAGCGCAGCGCGACCAGGCGGCGTTTGCCTACCGCGGCGTGGTGCTTACAGCCTTCAGCGAAGTTGAAAATGCCCTCGCCGGCGTAACGCGCCTGCAAACGCAGATGGAGCATGCCCAAAAGCGGCGCGATATCCTGGCGCGCACCCTGGACTTTGCGAAGGACCGCTACCAGGCCGGTTATGCCTCGTATCTGGAAGTGCTCGACGCGCAGCGCAACCTGTACCAGACCGAGCTCAACGCGGTGACCTTGCGCCAGAACCAGGCGAACAATATGGTGGCATTGTACCGCGCGCTGGGCGGCGGCTGGAGCGCCGCCGCCCAGTAATCGGCGTGCTCAGACTGTACGGCAAGCCCGGCGCACGCCTGATCTAGCGCAAACCCGGGGCAGGCGCGGTGGCTAGAATGCCCCATGCCCACCTTTAACGACCTCGGATACCGTTCGCTGTTCGCCCACCCGGAACTGGTGCGCGATCTGGTCACGCACTTTACACCCTTCACATTGTTCCGGAATGTGGCGCTGTCCTCATTCGAACGCGTCGATCCCGTGTACGTGAGCGAGCGCCTGGCGGCGCGCCAGAGCGACATGGTCTGGCGCGTGCGGATCGGCCAGCATGTTTTGTATGTGTATATCCTGCTCGAATTCCAGTCTGGCGTGGATCGCTGGATGGCGCTGCGCATGCAGAGCTACGTCGGCCTGCTGTGCCAGGACCTTGTCAAGCGGCATGCATTGTCGTCGGCTTTACTGTTGCCGCCGGTGTTGCCGGTAGTGGTTTATAACGGCGCCCCGCGCTGGAGCGCCAGCCTGGACCTGGCCGCGCTGCTCATGCAGGCGCCCGCCGAACTGGCGCCGTTCCAGCCATCCCAGCGTTACCTGCTGATCGACCAGCAGCGCCTGGACAGGGCGGCGCTGGAAGCGAATGCCACCCTGCTGGCGCTGCTGTTTCGGATGGAACTTTCGAGCGCCTCCGAGGTCCGAGACAATGTCTTGCCCGCGCTGCTAACCTGGTTCGACGACGCACCCCAGGAAAGCCTGCGGCTCTCGGTCGCGCAGTGGATGAAGCACCTGGCGCAACGGCGCGGTAACCTGGAATCGTTCGCGTTTGACAGTGTGGAAGAGGTGGCTGATATGGAACGTAAATTTGAAACCTGGGCCGAAGAGTTCGAAGATATCGGCTTTCAGAAAGGACTCGCGCTGGCAGAAAAAGCCAGGATGGAAGGGCAGGTTACCGCGCTGCGCGCCATGCTCGGCAGCCTGTTGCACAAGCGTTTCGGCGACCTTTCGCAGACGGCGACGCAACGTATCGGGCAGGCCACGCAGGCCGACCTGGAACAGTGGTTTGAGCGCGGCCTGGACGCGCCCAGCCTGGCGGCGGTGTTCGGCGACGACCCCCAGGCCTCTCGTCCCGCGTGATCGGCCGGTGTACTGAGCGATTCCGGCAGCGTTACAGCGGCGCGCGCACGATTGCGCCTTTTCAGGCGCCGTCGCCGGACGGCGGCGCGTCTTCGCGCTTGGCGCCCTGGAAGCCGTCGTACACGCGGCGGTGAAAGGCATACGAACAAGTGTCGTCGCGCGCGTCGTACTGGCTCACCCACTCCATCAGGTAGGGCAGCATGCTGTCCTGTTCTTCTTTTGATGCGTACTTGTGCGGCTCCCACGGCCTCAACGCGTTGTTGGCCATGCAGGCATCCTTGCCCGGATTGATGAATACGAGCTGGGTACAGAACGGCAGCGCCGCCTCGATCAGGTCTCCGTAGCAGCCTTCCACCACCCAGTCGTCATGGCCGCGCACGAAGGCGTACAGGTCGGCCAGCACTTCATAGGCCGGCCGCGCCACCGCCACCGATCCCGGCACCCAGTAGATGGTGTCGAGATCGAGGTGGCGCAGCTTGTGCTGCCCGGCCAGCTGGCGCGCGCGCCACGACTTGCCGGACCCCGAATTGCCCATGATGAGAACGCGCATGCAGTTCCTTACGCCAGCAGCGGCACCAGGTATTTGCCGGTGACGCTCTCCGGATTGGCGGCCACATCTTCCGGCGTGCCGCTGGCGATGATCTTGCCGCCGCCGGCGCCGCCTTCGGGACCCAGGTCGACGATCCAGTCGGCGGTCTTGATCACATCGAGATTGTGTTCGATGATGACCAGCGTATTGCCCTGGTCGCGCAGGCGGTGGATGACCTTGAGCAGCAGGTCGATATCGTGGAAGTGCAGGCCGGTGGTCGGCTCGTCCAGGATATACAGCGTGCGCCCGGTATCGCGCTTGGACAGTTCCAGCGACAGCTTCACGCGCTGCGCTTCGCCGCCCGACAGGGTGGTCGCGCTTTGGCCGAGGCGGATATAGCCCAGGCCGACGTCGAGCAGGGTTTGCAGCTTGCGCGCGATCAGCGGCACCGGCTTGAAGAATTCGTGCGCCTCTTCCACCGTCATGCCCAGCACTTCGGTGATGTTCTTGCCCTTGTACTGCACTTCGAGCGTTTCGCGGTTATAGCGCTTGCCGTGGCAGACGTCGCACGGCACGTACACGTCCGGCAGGAAGTGCATTTCGACCTTGATCACGCCATCGCCCTGGCACGCTTCGCAGCGTCCGCCCTTGACGTTGAACGAGAAGCGCCCGGCGCTGTAGCCGCGCTCCTTGGCCGCCGGCACCCCGGAGAACAGGTCGCGGATCGGCGTGAACAAGCCGGTGTAGGTGGCCGGGTTCGAGCGCGGCGTGCGCCCGATCGGCGCCTGGTCGACCGAGATGACCTTGTCGAAGTGTTCCAGCCCGCTGATCGAATCGTGCGGCGCCGGTTCGGTCTGCGAGCCATACAGGTGGCGCGACAGGGCCGGGTACAAGGTGTCGTTCACCAGCGACGATTTACCGGAACCGGAAACCCCCGTCACGCACGTCATCAAGCCGACCGGCAGCTTGAGCGTGACCTTTTTCAGGTTGTTGCCGGTGGCGCCGGTGATCACCACCTGCTTGTTGGCGTCGGCCACGTGGCGCTTCTTGGGCACCGCGATCTTGAGCGAGCCATTCAGGTAGCGCGCGGTCAGCGATTTTTTGTTCTTGAGGATGTCCTTGAGCGTACCTTCGGCGATGATCTCGCCGCCATGCACGCCGGCGCCCGGACCCATGTCGACGATGTAGTCGGCGGTGCGGATCGCATCCTCGTCATGCTCGACCACCAGCACGCTGTTGCCGATGTCGCGCAGGTGCTTGAGCGTTTCGATCAGGCGGTCGTTGTCGCGCTGGTGCAGGCCGATCGACGGTTCATCGAGCACGTACATCACGCCGGTCAGGCCCGAACCGATCTGCGAGGCCAGGCGAATGCGCTGCGCCTCGCCGCCCGAGAGGGTATCGGCGCTGCGGTCGAGCGACAGATAGTCGAGTCCCACGTTGTTGAGGAACTTCAGGCGCGAAATGATCTCCTTGACCACGCGGTCGGCGATCTCTTTCTTCGCGCCCTTGAGCGTGAGCTTCTCGAAGAACTCCAGGCATTCGCGCAAGGGTTTGCGCGCGACCTCGTAGATGGCGCGCTGCTGCTTGCCGGTGCCGACCTTGACGTAGCGCGCTTCCACGCGCAGGCGCGCGCCTTCGCACGAGGGGCACTGCTTCTCGTTGATGAACTTCGCCAGCTCCTCCTTGACGGCCATCGAATCGGTTTCGCGGTAGCGCCGCTGCAGGTTGGTGACCACGCCTTCGAAAGTGTGCTCGCGAATGACCGTGCGACCGCGCTCGTTCACGTAGGTGAACGGGATCGAGGTTTTGCCGGAGCCGTACAACACCGCCTGCTGCGAGGCCAGGTCGAGCTGCTCGAACGGCATGTCGATATCGAACTCGTAGTGCGCCGCCAGGTTCGACAGCATCTGGAAGTAGAACTGGTTGCGCCTGTCCCAGCCCTTTACCGCGCCGGAAGCGAGCGAGAGGTTGGGGAAGGCGACGATGCGGCGCGGGTCGAAAAATTCGATGTGACCGAGGCCGTCGCATTCGGGGCAGGCGCCCATCGGATTATTGAACGAGAACAGGCGCGGCTCGAGTTCCTGCAGCGAGTAGCCGCAGGTGTTACACGCGAACTTGTTGGAGTAGACGTGTTCCGCCCCACCGTCCATCTCGAGCACCACGGCACGCCCGTCCGCCAGGCGCAGCGCGGTCTCGAAGCTCTCCGCCACGCGCTGCTTGATCTCCGCATTCACCTTGACGCGGTCGATGACCACGTCGATGGTATGCTTTTCGGTTTTCTTCAGCTTGGGCAGGTCGTCGATCTCGTAGATCTTGGCGTCGTGCGTTCCGCTCTGGATGCGAAAGCGCACGAAGCCCTGCGCCTGCATCGATTCGAACAGGTCGCTGTGCTCGCCCTTGCGGTTGGCGACAACGGGCGCCAGGATCATCAGCTTGGTATCTTCCGGCATGGCCAGCACCGCGTCGACCATCTGCGACACCGTTTGCGCGGCCAGCGCGTGGTCCGGGTGGTTGATGCAGTAGGGCGTGCCGACGCGCGCGTACAAGAGGCGCAGGTAATCGTGGATTTCGGTGACCGTGCCGACCGTGGAGCGCGGATTGTGCGAGGTGGCCTTTTGCTCGATCGAGATGGCCGGCGACAGGCCTTCGATCAGATCGACATCGGGCTTCTCCATCAACTGCAGGAACTGGCGCGCGTAGGCCGACAGCGATTCGACATAGCGGCGCTGCCCTTCGGCATACAAGGTGTCGAACGCCAGCGACGACTTGCCGGAGCCGGACAGGCCGGTGATCACAATCAGCTTGTTGCGTGGCAGGTCGAGATTGATGTTCTTCAGGTTGTGCGTACGTGCGCCGCGAATGCGGATCTGTTCCATGTGTTGTGTGCCTTAAACGGGTCAGCTAATACTATAGCCGTGTTTCAGAAGCGACGTCTGCGGGGACGATTGCCGCGTCCGCAGTTGCGCGAGAAGCGTATTGACGTTGCTCAGGGTTTTTGTCTATTTTCACTGTATATAATACCAGTATTTTGGCGTGTGCAGGCGTCTGAGGGGCGCATAATATGGGGCACCATGGCTGCGAACGGGACGCAGTATGGATGCATGGAGGACGCAGTTTGGATGCGTTGGAGACGCACGGCGGAGTATAATCCTCGTCTAGAAAAATCATCGGGTTGCGGGACGCCGCAGCAGTTCAACAGGAGTAATACATGGCATCAGTCAATAAAGTCATCATCGTCGGCAACTTGGGGCGCGATCCGGAAATCCGCTACATGCCCAGCGGTGACGCCATCGCCAACATCGCCGTCGCTACCTCGTACAAATCGAAGGACCGCAACACCGGCGAGCAAAAAGAGCTGACCGAATGGCACCGCATCTCGTTCTTCGGCCGCCTGGCTGAAATTGTCGGCCAGTACCTGAAAAAAGGTTCTTCGGTCTACGTCGAAGGCCGCCTGCAGACCCGTAAATACACCGACAAGGATGGCGTCGAGAAGTACGCGACCGAAATCGTCGCCGAACAGATGCAGATGCTGGGCGGACGCCAGGGCATGGGCGGCGACGCCGGCGGCGGCATGGACGATGGCGGCGGCTACGATTCGCAGCCGCAGCAGAGCCGTCCGGCGCCACAGCGCCAGGCGCCACCTGCGCCGGCGGCACGTCCGGCACCGAAGCCGGCGCCGAATTTTTCGGACATGGATGACGACATCCCGTTCTAATCCAGACAAACAGGCTTTTTGTTGATACGGGCCCGCTTCCGTAAGGTATGCGGGCTTTTTCTTGTGGTGCCAAGCCGATCCCGGGCCGTCCACCCAACATCAGCACCGGGCAAATGCCAAGAAATTCAGCGCTCGGCTTGCAGTGCAAGCAATTCGGCTCGCAACTGCTTCATTGCCGGGGTCTCACGTCGTTCGAAAGGGATGTGGTCGATCGACGCCAACCCGTTTAGCACCACTTCTTGCGCCATAGGGTGGCGGTCGGCAGCAAGCAATATTTTTGCCTTGCGAAGGTAAAGCTCAGGTAGACCTTGGCCTTGCATGATCATGGCATCCAGGCGTGTCAGGGCGTCGTCCCATGCTCTTGTTTCGATGTTCAGGCTAATGGACTTGTTTTGCAGCACGTGCAACATCCCGAGTTTTTGCACGCCTTCATCCAGACTAGAGAGCGCTTGCGCAGTGGCGCCCGCTTTGCTCTGCGCATCGGCAAGGTGCAGGTAATGCTCGGGCGAGGGTTCAGCTGCCTGGTCTACTGCGATGCGGAACGACGTCTCGGCGGCACCATACTGCCCCTGCGCGAGCAGAATCCGCCCGTACAGGCTTTGGCCTCGCACTATCGCGCCTGGCTCACCGTTCAACATCGCCAGAAATTTTTCAGCGTACCGCCGTGCGGCGGGAAATCTTCTCTGATTGAAGGCCTGCTCTGCCAAGTAATAGTAGGCGGATCGCTCCTCGGGATTGAACTTCAGAGCCGATAAGAAGTCCTGGGTCGCGGACTTGTTATTGCCGTGCTCCATGTGAAGCCTTCCACGTTTGACGAGCAAGGTCGCACTTTTCCCTTCCCGCAGCATCGTCGTACTGAGATCCTTTATCTGATTATGCAAGGAGCCATGGGCCAGCGCCTGCCCAGTGAAAAAAAGCAGAGCGAAAAACACTCGAATGAACTGCATGATGGGATCCTCAACAAATAAAAAGGCGGGAGTTTCTTCTCCCGCCAAATTCGTGCCAATCGTAAGCGATTAATTCTGATACGTAATGCTCAAAGTCGGGCGCTGGGAGACAGTGCCATATTCACTGGAGCGCAAGTCGACGCCGTCGCTGCTGGTGGAGCGGATGCTCAGGCCATTATTGGTTAGCGTACCGTTCAACCAGCCCTGCACCACCGTGATGCCTGCCGCGTTGAGCGTGATCGTGTGAAGCCCGTTGACACTCGGCACAAAGCTGCCGATCTCGGTCCCCTGACTGCCGGCGATATTGGCGTTGGCCCAAGTGGCCGTGCTTTCGCTCCAGGCTGCATTTCGAGCATAGAGCCGGTACGTGCCAGCGCTCGGGTTGAAAGCCTGTAATTTCACACGAACCGACTGGACGGTGGCGCTGCTCGGGATGCCGGACAAGCTCCAGTTGAGCAGAGAAACCAGTTGGCCATTCGTGCCGTCCGACCCATCCGCCAGCACGCTGGCCGAGGTGCCGAAGTTGGAGCCGGTCGCACCACTGGCGACATAGGTATCCTGGGTGCCGGTGTAACCGTTCAAGCCGTCGCGCAGATCCACCGTCACCGTCGTGCTGCCGGCAGCGAGCGTCGTCGCATTGGCCACATTGGAATAGGCTGAGGCGCCGGTACTGTTTTTGGCGCGTACCCGGTAGTAGTAGCTTGTGCTGGCGGCCAGCCCGGTGTTGCCGTAGGACTGGATGTTGCTGCCGACCGTGGCGAGCGCTGCCCAGTTGACATTGTCGGTGGACCGCTCGATATCAAAGCCGGCTTCGTTATTGGCATTGTCGATCCAGGTCAGGTTAATGGCGGACGACGAAGCGGCCGTTGCCGTCAAGCCGCCAGGCGCTGCTGGAATGGCAGGCGGCGTGGTGCTTTTGTTCAGGGTGAAATAGTCACGCACGGTACCGTTGTTGTTGAGATACTTGATGTCCATGGTTTGGCCGGAAACATCAATGACCATGGAGCCCAATTCATTCAGCGATAAAAACATGGCGGGATGATTCAACATGCCGCCACTGACCTGGCCGGAGGCGCCGACGACGGAATAGACTGCGCCGGAATGCGGCAAACTGGCGGTTTTTGTATAGGCGCCCGTACCATCGACGCGACCGCTGCCGCCGTTGATTTCAAACGAGCTGTTGTAGGTGCTCGAGAGACCGTAGTGTCCGTCGATGAATTTCGAGCGTTCATACGAATGGCTGTGCCCGGTAAGAACAAGGTCGACGCCATAGTTTTCCAGAACAGGCAGGAAGTTCCGGCGCATTTCAATCAGGTTCGTCTCGGTGTCCGAATTGTGCGAACCCTTGGTATAGGGCGGATGGTGCCAGATGGCGATCAGCCAGGTTGCGGTGACATTCGCCAGATCGGCTTTCATCCAGTTCATCATCGCGCCTGTGGTGGAGCGGCTGGTCTCGTTCGAGTCGAGCACGATGACGTGGATATTGCCATAGTTGAACGAGTAATAGGCCTCGGTACCGGAAGCGACGCCGCCGGCCTCGGCGTTTTTCGGAAAGGTGTGGATGTCATAGTAGGGTCCGCTTTGCGTCGCGGAATCGGCGCTGGCGCCGTCGTGGTTGCCGAGCGTGGCCCACAGCGGCGACTGGCGCATCATCTCCGGGTACACGTTGAACATCTTGGTCTGATATTCGGCATCGGTACCGCTGTTGTAGGCGTTATCGCCGAGCATCATCCAGAAGTCCGTGTAGGTGCTTCCGGTGTGATTGCGGTAGGCGTTGTAGACGGCTGCCTGACCGGCTGAACCTGTGCCTGCATCGCCGATCACCCAGATCCGGGTGGGCACCGAGGTGCCGGCCGCCGGCGAGGTCTTGAAATAATACGTGGAGTCGCCTGCCTGCGCGGCGCTGCTGGAGCCGACATTGTAAAAATATGTCGTGTTCGAGCTGAGGCCGGTCAATTTGACGATGTGTTCAGTGGTGGAGGTGGCATTGCTTGCGGAAGACGTCAGGCTGCCCGACGTGCTGCCATATTGGACACGGCTATCGGTAGCAGTATCGGTACGCCAGCGCACGGTGATGCTATCGCTGCTTGCGCTTTGAAGGTAAGGCCCGCGTACTACCGTGGCAGCGAATGCAAGCGATGACGAAAGCAGAACGAGGAGCATGACGTAGGACTTCAAAACGCCATGCATTCTGTTATGTAGCATTTTTTTCTCCATATCCTGGGTGTGTGGAACAGCGTTGGTAAGGCCCTTGCGATGACTTCGTTCCGGCGCACGGCACCGTGCAGGGCAGGGTGATCGTTTCATAGGCGGCGCAGCTTCGGTAGTCATGTCGACCAATTCGGATCACTTGCGATCTTCGGAATGGGATCTGAGCAGCGCCAGCGACTTCAGACGCTCACTGGAAGACCCCGGTAGTGTTTGCATCAATTCCTCATCAGGAAGCGTGGCAGCTGCCTTCAGCCAAAGATCCGCAGCCGTTTGGTCAAGCTTGGCTGCGACGGGCAATTCCATGCGTGGTCTAAGCGACAGTGCGTAAAACGACACGGCCCACAATTCGTCCTCTGTCAAGGAAGAAAAGCTCGGCATTGCGGTGTTTTGAACTCCCAATTTGACGGAGGTAAAGACGGACATCGGCGACATGGACGCCATACGTGCCGAATCGAGAAAATTCATTGGCTTCGATGCCAGTGTCTGCGCTGCGACGCCTCGGCCATTGCCCATTGCGCCGTGGCAGGATGTGCAGTTTGCGGTGAATATCTGTTTTCCCAGAGTCAGGCTGGGCCAATTGCGGGGCGCTGTTGCCGTTCCGGCTGCTACGTAGATGGCATCACGCGCTTTCAATGCCTGCTTCTTAATGGCCTCGGGCTGGGCCTTTTCCTTGATCAGCTCGATGAGCCTGGCAATATCAATACGAATGGCAGGCTGTGACCTTATCGCTTTTACCTGGTCACCGACTTCCAGTGCGGAACCGCTAACGACGAGTTGTTCGACGTATTCATCTTCATCGATGATTTTTCCGTTCGATACGGCCAGCGCATAGTCGCGGGAGACATAATCGAGCATCTGCGCCACAAAATCGGCAGTGTATGCGGGCCGAATGCTTTCCTGTGCCGATGCGTTTGCAAGCACGCCGAGATATAGCAGGGAAGCTGAGATCGCCATGGACGCGAGTGCGGAAGATGCCATGCATTGCAGCGGATATTTTCTACCGGAGACAGCCAGATTTTTATCCATCATTGAACTCTACGGAAAGAAACAGGGAAACCGCCAACTGTACCGACACAGAATGACCGCTCAATGACACCGCGAGCACGGGTTCGATGCGAGACATGAAGAGGCGTCTAAAAAGGCCGTACCGTCAGGTGGCAGTGCGGTCCTGAGTCTGCTCGCAAAGTGTAAGCAACTGGCAGTGTGGCCGATGCTGTTTGCACGCCACGGGCCTTTCCTTTTATCACACGCCTTTAAGGAGTGCCATTCAGTATGGATAACAGGCAATGAAAAAGGGGATGTGTATGGCCTACCCACAAATCCAGATTGGTAGGCCATTTTCGGCTACTGCGCGTGAGTTTTCAGGTAAAAGGCGCCGTCCATGAACCGATCGACGTTGCAGGACTGGCTGAACGACGCACATTCCGGCGATTACAAAGATTTCCGACAGTTCTGCCTCCGGTGCTCCCGACAGCGGATTTTTGACTCGGCGCGGCATCGGGCACATACTTTCCACTTTTGGAAAGCATAGGCAATCGCATGAATGCGCTCACGCTCCACTACCATCCACTGTCGTCCTGCTGCCACAAGGTATTGATCGCCATCGACGTCCTGGGCATCGAGGTGGACAGGCGCCTGCTCAACCTGGGCGACCCCGGCGAGCGGGCCGCGCACCTGGCGCTGTGGCCGACTGGCAAGATGCCGCTCTTGATGGACGGGCTGCGTCCCGTGCCCGAAACGAGCATCATCATCGAGTATCTCCAGCGCCACCATGCCCTCCCGGGCCGCACGCTCATTCCGGATGCGCCGGACGCGGCGCTCGACGTGCGTTTGTGGGACCGCCTGTTCGACCTGTACGTGATGACGCCGATGCAGGCGTTGACAGCCGACCTTCTGCGGCCCGAAGGCGAGCGCGACGCACACGCCGTGGCCAAGGCGCGGGACGGCCTGACGTCGGCCTATGCCTTCATCGACCGTCACCTCGAAGGCCGGACCTGGGTCGCCGGCGATGCATTCAGCATGGCCGACTGCGCCGCGGCGCCGGCCCTGTTCTATGCCATGGCCTACGTGCCGCTGCCGCCGCAGCATGGCCACCTGGCGGCCTATGTCGAGCGCCTGATGGATCATCCCTCGGTGGCGCTCACCATCGATCAGGCACGCCCCTACTTCAAGTTCTTTCCTGGCCGCGGCGGCTTGTCCCGCCGCTTCTTCGACCCGGCCACGCTTCCGGTCTGACGGCGCAACCCGCGATGAGCAAGGACGGGGAAACGTGGGGTAAAACCAGGCCTCCTTAATGCTGCCCGGCGCTTGCCCCACGCGCGCGCGCAACCTCAGGCTGCCGCGCGCAAGGGACGCAACGCCGCCATGATTTCGCCTGCCAGGCACTCCACCGCCGGCGAACCGCTGTTGCGTCCCCTGATCAGCACGACCTCGAGCGGCTCCACCGGCGGCAAGCCCTCCGCTTCGCCCAGCCGCACCAGGTGCGACGGGATGCTGCACTCGGCCAGCGCCGCCACCGCCAGTCCCGCATCGACCATCGCCACGATGCCCAGCAGGCTCGGGCTGCTGTACGTGGCCCCATACGGCCTGCCGCTCTTTTCCAGCGCGGCCAGGGTGTGCTCGCGCGCCACGCAGCCCTTGTCGAACAGCGCCACCGGCAGCGGCGATTTTTTCCACACCGCATGCCGCTGCGAGCCGACCCAGACCATCGCTTCACGCCGGATGAAACTGCCTTCCAGATCGTCGGCGCGGGTCACGAACGCCAGGTCGATCTGGCCCTTTTGCAACAGCGGCTTGAGCAGCGTGCTTTGCAGGCAGACCAGTTCGATCTCGACATTGGCGAACAGCTTCGTGAAGCGCTCCAGCACCGGCGGCAGCAGGGACGCCACGTAGTCGTCCGGCGCGCCGAGCACCACGCGCCCGGCCACCTCCTGGGTGCGCAGCGCGGCCAGCGCCTGCCCCTCCAGCGCCAGCATCTGGCGCGCATACGGCAGCAGGCGCTCGCCCGCCGCCGTCAGCTCGATGCGGCGCGTGTGGCGCGCGAACAGCGCCTGCCCCACCGTCTCTTCGAGCTTCATGATCTGCATGCTCACCGCCGCCTGCGAACGGTGCACCGCATCGGCCGCGCCGACAAAGCTCATGTGATCGGCCGCGGCCACAAAGGTGCGCAGCTGGTTCAGGTTCAGGTCTGGAGTCATGGTTTCGATTATCGAATGAATTTCATCAATTAAATCAGCTTGTTTGATGTATGGTGCTGCCCGATGATAGCCCGAAACCACTCACCGGAGCAGATCATGTCCAATCCCGCCGTATCGTTCGCCGCTGCCATGCTCATGCTTGGCACGCTCGGTATCTTCTTCCACGAGGCCGCGCTGGCGCCCGTGATGACCGTGTTCTTCCGCTGCGCTTTCGGGGCCGCCATCTTGCTGGTGTACTGCGCGTACAAAGGCATGCTCAAGCGCAGCAATGTATCGCCCAAGAACCTCATGCTCGCCCTCGGCAGCGGCATCCTGATGTGCGTGAACTGGGTGATGTTCTTTGAAGCGATCGCCCGCGTCGGCATTTCCGTGACCACCATCGTGTACCACGTGCAACCGTTCCTGGTCCTGATTGTCGGTTCGCTCCTGCTCAAGGAAAGCGTCAGCGCCAACAATATCGGCTGGGTCGTGGTGGGATTCGCCGGCCTCGTGCTGGCATGCGGCCTGCGCACCGACATGGCCCTCAGTTCCACCTATCTGATCGGCATCGCCTGCACGCTCGGCGCCGCCGTTGCCTACGCCGGCGTCACCCTCACCACGCGCGCCATCCGCGGCATGCCGCCCCACCTGACGGCATTGACGCACTGCCTCACCGGCACCGTGCTCACGGCCGGCTTCTTCAGCATGCCCGCCGGCGGCATCGCTGCCGCGCAGTGGGGCTGGCTGGCCGGACTGGGACTGATCCCCACCGCGCTCGCCTACGTGATGGTGTACGGCGCCACGCCGCGCATGAACACGGCCGTCATCGCCGTGCTGACCTTCCTCTATCCGGCTGCGGCGCTGGTGGTCGACTTCGTCGTCTACGGCCACGCGATCGGCGCGCTGCAGCTGGCCGGCTTTGCGCTGATCGCCAGCGCCACGCTCGGCGTCAACCTGCAATGGCACTTTTTCCCTTCCCTGAAAGGCGCATGATGCAGCCCTATCAAGCCCGGCGCGCGCAGCTGATCGCGCGGATGCGCAAGCAAGGCGGCGGCGTCGCCGTCATTCCAACTGCCCGCGAAGTCATGCGCAACAACGATGTCGAGTATCCGTTCCGGCACGACAGCTATTTTCATTATCTCTCCGGCGTAACCGAGCCGGAAGCCGTGATCGTGCTGGTGGCCGGGGCGCAATCGCGTTCCATCCTCTTCTGCCGCGACCAGGATGCCGCGCATGAAATCTGGCACGGATTCCGGCATGGCCCGGCCGGCGCATGCGCGCATTTCGGGTTCGATCAGGCGTATTCCATTTCGGCGCTCGACCAGCACCTGCCGGCCCTGTTGGCCAACGCGCCGGCCCTGTTCGCCGGCATGGGGCGTAACACAGCCTTCGACGAGCGCCTCAACGGAGCGCTGCGCGGCCTGCGCGCCGCGGGCCGGACCGGCGTGCGCGCACCGCCGGTCATCCACGACCTTCACATGCTGCTCGACGACATGCGGCTGTTCAAGGACGGCGGGGAACTCGACATCATGCGGCGCAGCGCCGCCGTGGCGGCCGATGCCCATCTGCGCGCCATGCGCACAGCACGCGCCGGCCTTGCCGAATACCAGGTCGAGGCCGAGCTGCTGTACGAATTCCACCGCCAGGGCGCGGCCGCGCCGGCGTATCCATCCATCGTGGCAGCGGGCGCGAATGCCTGCGTGCTGCACCACAATCCCGGGCGCACGCAACTGCGGGATGGCGAGCTGCTGCTGATCGATGCCGGCTGCGAGCTCGACAGCTATGCGTCCGACATCACGCGCACCTTCCCCGTCAACGGCCGCTTTTCGCCCGCGCAAAGGCGGATCTACGAGATCGTGCTCAATGCCCAGCTGGCCGCGCTCGCCGCGGTGCGCCCCGGTGCACACGTGATGGCGCCGCACGAGGCCGCGGTGCGCATCCTGTCCCAGGGAATGCTCGACACCGGCTTGCTCGATGCCGACCGCGCCGGCTCGCTCGACGACGTCATCGGCAGCGGCGCCTATCGCCAGTTCTTCATGTGCAAAACCAGCCACTGGCTCGGGATGGACGTGCATGACGTCGGCAGCTACCGCGAACCGGGCGGCGACGCCTGGCGCACCCTGCAACCGGGCATGACGCTCACCGTCGAACCGGGTCTGTACATCAGGCCGGCGCCTGGCGTGCCGGAACAGTTCTGGCATATCGGCATCCGGATCGAGGATGACGTGGCGGTGACGCCGTCGGGCCGGGAAGTGCTCAGTGCCGGCGTGCCCAAGGCAATCGACGACATCGAAGCGCTGATGCGTTGACAAAGGCATGCCGATGACGCACGCTGAGGGCCACAGAACCCATCAGGAGCGACGCGTGAACCTTTCCCCGGCCATTCCCATTTTGCGCATTTTTTCGGAGGAAAAAGCCAGGGAGTTCTACCTGGACTTCCTCGGCTTCGCCTGCGAGTGGGAGCACCGCTTCGAGGAGGGCATGCCCTTGTATATGGAGATCAGGCGTGGCGAGCTGGTCATCCACCTGAGCGAACACCATGGCGATGCCACGCCCGGCTCGACCATCTTCGTCCATCTCGATGACATCGACGCGCTGCATCAGGAACTGACGGCCAAGGAATACGCCTATGCGCGTCCTGGTGTCGACGACTTGCCGTGGGGCAGGGTGATGCAAGTGGGCGATCCATTCGGCAACCGCATCCGGTTTTGCCAGCCGCCGCCCTGACAGTGGGCGGTACGACAGCTACATCTGCCGAAAATGATGCAGGTAACTCCGGCTGACCGGCAGCACCTCCGCGCGTCCGCGCAGGTGCACATCGGCCGTTTCGTTCACCCCGCGCACCACCTCGCTCACGTAATGCAGATTGACGATCACCGAGCGGTGAATCTGCACGAAGCGGTCCGGATCGAGCTCGTCGCCCAGTTCGCGGATGCTCTTGCGAATCAGCGCCTCGCCATCGTCCCACACTACCGAGGTGTACTTGCCGTCCGCGCGGATGAACGCCACCTGCTCCACCGCAATCAATCGCACCCGGCTGCCGACCGAGGCCTTGATCCACTGCAGCCAGTTGCGCGTGCCGCTGCGCTGGCGCAATTCGCTGGCCATGCGTTCGAGCACCGCGTCGAAGGCCGCGCCGGCGTCGGGCGCTCGCCCCAGCCGTTCCTGCAAACGCTGCACCGTGTCGGCCAGGCGCGCAGCATCGATCGGCTTGACCAGATAATCGATGGCGCCCTGCTCGAACGCCTGCACCGCATACTGCTCGTACGCGGTAATGAACACGATCTGCGCCCGCCGCGCCAGCGCCCGCGCCGCCTCGATGCCGTTCAGGCCGGGCATGTGCACGTCCAAAAACACAATTGCCGGGTGATGCTGGTCGAACAGCTCGACTGCCTCGCCGCCGTTGCGCGCCTCGGCCACGATGTCCAGCTCAGGCCATAGCCGCGCCAGTTGCGCGCGCAGGTGTTCGCGCAGCAGCGGTTCGTCGTCGGCGATCAGGGCGGTCGGGTGGTTCATGCGGCGCTCCGTGGTTGAAAGGTCAGTTCGACGTGCAAGCCATGCGGCGCCTGTTCGTGTAAATCCAGCTTCGCGCCGGCGCCGTAAAAAGCCAGCAGGCGCGTGCGCACATTGGTCAGCCCGGTGCCCGGCTGGCTGAGCTCCGACATGCCGACGCCGGTATCGCTCACCCACAAGCTCACGCGGCCGCTGGCTGCATCGCGCTTGCAGCCGACCTCGATGCAGCCGCCGTCAAGGCTCGGATCGATGCCGTGCCGCACCGCGTTTTCCACCAGGGTCAGCAAGGCCATCGCCGGAAACGGCAAGCCGTTCAGCCCGGGCGCCGTTTGCACGTTGAAGCGCAGGCGGTCGGGCATGCGCATGTGCATCAGCTCCAGATAGGCGCGTACCAGTTGCAGCTCGGTGTCGAGGGTGGCGTCGGCATCGTTCAGGCGCGGCATCGCGGCCTTGAGGTAGGCGATCAGATGGCGCAGCACCGGCCCCGCATTGTCGGACTTGGCCTCGACCAGCGCCTCGATATTGGCCAGCGTATTGAACAGGAAGTGCGGTTCGATTTGCGCCTGCAGCAGGCGCAGGCGCGCGTCGAGCAGCTCGCGCTCGAGTGTGTGGCGTTCGCGTTCGGTCTGCAGGCGGGCGGCGCGCTCGCGCGCCTTGCGTTCGACGCGCAGCGCCACGAACGTCACCAGCACCCCGACGACCACCGCGACGACGGCCAGCATGATGTAGCCATACGCCAGCTCGCGTTTGGCGGGACTGTTTTCCGTCAGCCGGAAAATGGCCAGCGTGGCGAGCGGTGCCATCAGCGCCACCGCCAGCAGCCGCACCAGGGCCGGTGGCAGCCAGCGCTGGCGCAGCGTGCCGCTCGCCGTGTAGGTGAGCAGCAAGACGATGGCGATGAAACCGATGCGCAGCAGCACCGACAAAAACGGTCCCGACGACAGCGTTGCCAGCACCCACGTCAGCTGTAGCGCGATGAGCGTCACCACCAGCGCCTGGCGCAGGGTCGGCAGCGCCGGATGGCGCGAGGGCAGGGCAGGTGGCGGCGCGTTGGTCATCCCGCCACAATAACCGTTCGCCGACCGTCGTTCAAGCCCGGAAAACCGCCGCCGGTCGCGCCGATCGCCGCGCGCCCTCGCCAGCGGCGCCGCCTGCTCCTACTGTGTGCCCATCCGATATCACACGAATCACACGAAAGGAAGTCACATGATCTTGCAAACGGCTGGAAGCACGCCGCGCACGGCACCCGGAGGCACGGCGGGCATGACCGCGCGGCGCGACAGGGTCGACACCGCACTGGCCTGGTCCGCGCGCCTGTGGTTTGGCGTGGCCGTGCTGGGGCAACTGCTGTTTGCCTGGTACGTGGCCGCTTTCTACGGCGGCGCGCTGGCGCACGGCGACCTGGCGCAGTGGAACAAGGTCATGCCGCGCGGGTATGTCCCCGGCGATACCGCTGGCAATGCCGCCATCGGCATGCACATGCTGGTGGCGGTTGTCATCACCATTGGCGGCGCGCTCCAGCTGATGACGCCGCTGCGGCGCCTGGCGCCCTCGTTTCATCGATGGAACGGGCGCGTGTACGTGCTGCTGGCGGTGGCGTCGAGCCTCGTCGGCCTGTACATGGTGTGGTTTCGCGGCGCGGTGGGCGGCCTGGCGCAGCATGTGGGCATCAGCGGCAATGCCGTGCTGATCGTGCTGTGCGCGGTCTTGGCCGTGCACCATGCGCGCGCCGGCCGCATCGCCCTGCACCGGCGCTGGGCCCTGCGCCTGTTCCTGGCGGTCAGCGGTGTGTGGTTCTTCCGGATCGGCCTGATGGCCTGGATCGTTGCCAACCAGGGACCTGCCGGGTTCGATCCAGTGACCTTCCAGGGGCCGTTCCTGAGCTTCCTGTCGTTTGCCCAGTACCTGCTGCCGCTTGCGGTGCTGGAGCTGTATGCGCGCGCGCAGGCGAGCGACAGCGTGGTGGCGCGCAGCGCGATGGCCGTCGCCATGCTGGTGCTGAGCGTGGCGACCGCGGCAGGCGTCGCTGCCGCGACGATGATCCTGTGGCTGCCGCATCTTTGAAGCGCCGTTCAGGCGGGGAACGCCTCGGCCGTCGTGCACACGGTCAGTGAGCTGTCGGCGGGCACCGGCAAGCCTGACCACACCCAGTTGTGGTGCGCGATGATGGCCGGCGCAGCGAGGTGCGGACGGTCGGCGGTGGTGTGCGCATCCGACAAGACCACCACGTGCAAGCCGCGCGAGGCCGCCGCGCGCACGGCGGTGTCGATGCAAAATTCGGTGGCGAAGCCGCTGATATACAAGGTGGTGGTGGCGCTGGCGGCCAGCTGCGCCGCCAGGTCGGTCGCGGCGAACGAGTCGCCCGCCAGCTTTTGCACCGTGCTGTCGGTGGCGGCTTGTTCCAGCGCCGGGATGACTTGCCAGGGCGCCGAGCCGATGCCGGCATCCGCATCCGAATGCTGGACGAAGATCACCTTGCCACCCTGCGCACGGATGTGGCTGGCGGCGTGATTGATGCGCCCGACAACGCCGGCGCTGTCGAAACACGGTTGGGCGGGGTTGTTCAGCCATGCGTTCTGCATGTCGATGATCAGGAGTGTGTTCATGGGGGGCCGGCTCGTGGTGAATGAAGAGGGGCCCAGTGTTATCGAAAACGTCACCATGATAAACGGTCATCCGGTTCGGAGATTGGTAACCAGCGCTTGCGAATCCGGACGGCTGATATTCCTACAACCGGGGTCAGAGCTCTAATTAGAAACAAATGCCTGATGTGAACAAAAAAAGTGCTGCGCCAGTGCGTGCCAATAGCGCGAAGCAGGCTCAGGCAACGAAAAAGTTTCGATTCAGGGGTTTGACCCCGGTTAGGCAACGAAAAAGTTTCGAGTCAGAGCTCTGACCCCGGTTGGGAAAGTAAGGGTACGGCGTCGGCCAGTTGGCGGCCGAACAGCGTACGCGACCATTGCTGGCGGTTGCCGATCACGTACAGGCGCCGCTTGGCTCTGGTCGCGGCAACGTTGATGATGTTGGGCCGGCCAGCGGCCCAGTTGCGCGCTTCGTTGGTCTTGCCGCCGAGGACGAATACCACCGTCTCGCACTCTTTTCCCTGGAAGGTATGCACCGTGCCCACGTGCCCGTGCAGCCACTTGGCAATGGCCTCGTCGTCCGCGTCGCCCGCCCACTCGTCGGCGCGTGCCCGCAGCAGCCCCGTCAGCTCCTGCGCCACCGATTTGAACGGCGAGATCAGGAACAGGTCCGGCAAGCCGTGCGCTTTGTCGACCCAGCCGTTGCTGGCGTAACGCACCACGATGCCGGCAGCAACCGCGCCTTCGCGCTCGTTGTAGTGCTCCTCGAATTCGCCGTCAACTATGTCGTGCCAGCACGACGGACCGAGCAGCGGACGCAGTGCGGTGGCTTGTTCTTCCTCGGCACGCGCCGGTCCGTAGACCATCTTGGCGTTGTAGGCAATCTGGTTCGACAGCGAAAACATCGGATCGGCGCAGCGCCGGTGCACCCGCAGCGGCGCGCCGACCCACAGGTCGCTGCCGTCGTACTGCACCACGTTGGCGCCGAAGCGGTTGCCGCGGTCAGCCAGGTGCTGGGCCGAATACGCGGTCAGCTGGTGCTCGGCCGGCGCCTGGTGGTAGCTGAGGATGCCGTAGTCGAGCTTCTTGTCCATCGTGACCACGGGTTCGACCTGCAGCGGGTCGCCGACGATCAGGGCGCGCTTCGAGCGCCAGATGGCGCCCAGCGCGTGCGATGGCACCGCCTGCCCGCCTTCGTCCACCAGCAGCAGCCCGATTTCTCCTTCGCCAAGGTCGGCGAAGCAGCGCGATACCGACGCGAACGTGCTCGATACCACCGGCACGGCCAGGAAAAAGGTGGCCCACAAGTGGCGCGCCATGGCTGCCAGGTGCGGCTGGATGTAGCCTTCCTGCGCCAGCATGGCCAGCGCCAGGCGGAAGTTGGTTTCGAACGGTTTGCCGGCATGCTTGAGGAAAGCCTTGTGCAGCTGCATGGCGGCGACGAACACCGTGGCGCGCGCCGTGTGATACCTGGCGTTGCTGCGCGGCAGGGACTTCTGTTGCTGCTCGACCGGAAGCGCGGCAAACGCGGCCGGGTCGAAGGCGGCTTCGCCCAAGGTGGCCGCGAGCGCGTCGAGGCGCTGGCGGACGGTGCGCAGCGCCGCGGCGTGCGTGGCAGCATCGGCCCGGGCCGCCTGCCAGTGCGCCGCGCAGTTGCTGGCGCTGGTCAGCGCTTCCAGGCGCGCCACTTTCAAGCGCGCGCGCTCGGTGCGCAGGCTGTCGTACTCGTCCGACAATGCTTGCTGGCGCGACTGGAATCCGGCGAATGTCGCCTTGCTGAAAAAGCGCGCCAGCAACTGGCGCCAGGCCGGCCATTCGGTGGCGTGCAGTTCGCGTTCCTGCAGATTGGTGGCGATGGCCGAGGCATTGCCGGCGGCATCGGTATCGAGCGCGGCCAGGGCCGCGCTGGCGTCATCGTTGCGCTGGCGTGCCGCGGCGGCGGCGCCATCGAACGCCGCGCTCAGTTCCCGCGCCGCCTTCCATGCCGGCAGCGCGCCGTCGTAATCGAGGATCGCGGCCTGGATCGCTTCGACCTCGGCCACGGCCTGGTTGAAGCGGGTGCGCGCCGCTTCCCAGTTGAGCGAGGCGCCCGCGGCGGCGAGCTGTTTCGCCAGGCCTGACTCCTTGAAGGCGCCGAGGCGGTTGGCCACCAGGCTGCGGTTGGCCATCTTGCCGAGGGGGACCGAAATCAGGCCCCAGCAGCGGATCTTGCCATGCTCGTCGCCGGCGTCGTCTTCCCCGGGCGCCTCGGCCTCGCCTGCCTCGCCCGGCAGCTTTTTCTTTTCTTCGTTGAGGATCGATTCGGCGCTGGCGGCAAAATAGTCGAACGGTTCGCCGTCCACCAGCAGCGCCTGCGGCGCCACTTTCTTGATGCTGGGCAGGTCGAGCGTGATATTTTCGACCGCCTTGTTGTTTTCGCTGGCGACCACGATGCCGGTGTCGAGCAGGCGCTCATCGATGTGGAAGCATGGCCCCCTGAAGGCGACGCCGCTGCTGTTGGCCGGATACTCCACCTGGTGCGGCGAGCGCGCGAACGCCGCTTCCGGATTGGCGAATTGCACCAGGATCCTGGCGCGCTCGACCACGCGGGCGGCGATGATGTCCATCAGCAGGGTGGTCTTGCCGGTGCCGGGCGGGCCGTTGACCGAAAAGATGCCGCCGTCGGCCAAGGTTTCCAGACCGATATTGACGGCCACCTGCTGCATCAGGAAAAGTGGAAACTCGGTCGGCCAGCGTCCCAGCGGAAAACGGCGCGGATCGAGCGCGGCATTGACCGAGGCGGGACGGGTGATATCGCGTCGGGCGTCGCTACGTCGCGCGTCGCCACGCCGGGCGTCGCCACGCCGGGCGTCGCTACGCTCGTGGCCGTCGAGGTAAGCCTGGATCTGGGCCGAGCCGGCGCCGTGCTCGGCCTCCTGGCGCATGCGGTCGAGATCGTCGAGATAGAAGGAATTGACCGGGTCCATCTCCGGCTCGCGCGGAAATTTCTTGCCGCGGCGGTCGATCAGCGTGACCTCGTGCGCGCACAGTTGGGCGCGCGCGAGCAGGGTGCGCGGCTTCCAGTCCAGCTCGCTGATAAGGAAGTCGGTGATGTCGTCGAACCAGTCGGCGTCGGCGATGCCGTGGTTGCCCATGGCCAGTTCGTGCAGCTTGTTCTTCAGCCCGAACAGGGTCACGCCGTAGCCGATCCGGGTCTTGTTTTTCTTTTCCGCGAAGGCGACGGCGAACGCGGCCAGCTGCAGCGTGTCGACGCTGGGCCGGCCGTCCGAACCGATTTCGACGGCGCACAGAAAGGTGTTGCCCTTGGCCGGATGGACGTGGTTGCCGCTGAATTTTTCCTCGGCCGCCTCGAGCGGGAACATCTCCACCAGTTCCGCTTCCAGCACGCCTTTCTCGACCAGGCCGAACCAGACGAAATACTTGTGCCGGCCGTGCGGCGCGTCGTCCGCCAGCGTGCCCCGGGGCGCCGGCAGCCACGGCAGCTTCTCGTCGTAGCGCTTGAAAAAGGCGGGCCGCTTGCCTGGTCTGGGAATATCGGGATACATGAGCGCTTCGACATCGAACCAGTATCGAAGCGTGTTGACATACTGTGCAGGCATAGGATTTTTCCGGGAGCGTGGCTGCCCGGTGAACACGCCGGCAGCCATCATGCATGACCATGCGGGGGCGGCCATTTGACAAGGCGGGATTGTAACTTCACCGACGGCAAAACATGGGCCGATTTCACAATGGCGCACGCTGCCGGCGGTTGCCGCACTCCTTGCCGGCCCGGTGCATCCCCGGTGGATACGGCGCGCTGTCCGGCGTGGCGCTGTCCGGCGCGGCGCTATCCGGCGCGGCGCTATCCTATCCGGCGTAGTTGACCGGGCTGCCGGCCAGCGGCGCGTGCGCGTCGCCGGGGACCGCGCTGGCGCTGGCCTCGTCGACCATGTGTGCGTATCCGCTGAAGTCGGCTACCTCGAAGCCGAACGGCAGGCGCGTGGCGGCCTTGTCGTAATTGGCGTGCGGGCGCACGGCCTGGGTCAGGTCCTCGCGGTTCCAACCGGCAGCGATCGCATGGGCGATCAGGCGGCCCTGTTTCTTGGCAATCGGCGCCGGGCTGCCCCACAGCGCCGGCGCGCCGGTGAACCACAGGCCGGGGTAGCGCGCATGCAGCACGTTGCCGACCAGCTGCTGCGGCACCTCGCTGCCCTCGGCCAGGATCGACTGGCTTTGGTAGCCGGTGCAGCAGACGATCACGTCGGCATCGCAGCTGCTGCCATCGACAAAATGGACGCTGCGTTCGGCGACGTGCGCCAGTGCCGGGCGCAGTGGCACCATGCCGCTGCGCACCGGCCCGAGCATGGCGTCGCTGACGGTGATGCGCTGGCGTCCCACGTCGATTTCGTGGCTGGACGGGTCGACCGCATGGCCGATCGCCCCGTGGACGCGGCACGCTTCCCACAGCCTGGCCTGGTAGCTGTGGCGGTAGGCATCCTTGAGCGCGCGCGTGGCCACATCGATCGGGCTGCCGTAAATCAGGCGCGGCACCAGCCAGGTCGGACTGCGGCCCGACAGCACCAGTTGCTGCGCCACCGGAAACAGCCTGGCCGCGCACTCCATGGCCGTATTGCCCAGGCCGACGATCAGCACGCGCTGGCCGGCAAAGCGGCTGATGTCGCGCACGTCGGACGAATGGATGATGCGGCCCGTAAAGTCCGCCGCCCCGGCGATGTCGGGCATCTGCGGCGTGTGGTACAGCCCGCCCGCGTACACCACCTGCTCGAAGTGGCGCAGCAGGGGCGGGGCGGCCTGATCCGCGCTGGCGATCAGCAGGTCGGCGCCGCCCGAATGCAGCGACGGCGTCACGCACAGCACCTTGGTCGAGGTGAAGATGCGGGAAGCGAGGCCCTGGCGCTTGATGGTGTCGAGGCATTGCTCGGTGTACGCGGCCCAGCTGCCGGCTTCCGGGCGCGACAGCGGCAGTTGCGAGGCCGCATTCTGGACCAGGTCCGGGTAGATCGTCGACAGCGGATCCTTGCCCCACAGCCCGCCCGGCTGCGAGCGCGCCTCGAACAGGACCGGGTCCAGGCCGCGTTGCAGCATCTCGGTGGCACAGGCCAGACCGCTGCTGCCGGCACCGATGATGGCGATGCGGGGCCGGTTCAGTGCGCCGCCGGCGACGCGCGCGGCCAGGTCGGCAAAGGTGGGCAAAGCGGCGCTCACCGGCACAGCTCCGCGCGGCCCATGGCACAGGGCGTCGTGTAACCGGCCGGTAAAGCCAATTGCCCGGATCGGGACATCACATCAATAGATCGAAATATCGACATTGTATTCACCACTCGCAGGACGGATAAATGAAACGGCCGGCCTTTTGCGCCGGCCGGGAACGCGCAGTTAATGCCGGGTGCGGCATTTTTGCGAAATATTGTTATTTCGCCGGGGCGATTAAAAACGATTTGGCATCGGAGTGTCAATCAATATTGCGCAGGTATTACCAATGGCAATTTATGTCGCATAAGAAAAAGCGGTAAGCAATTGAATTTAAACGGGTTTGGTTTTCGCTTCTATTTCATGGTGTTGTTGTTGCGCCAATTGAGATGTTGAAAATTCGATCACTCCGCACTGCCTTGCCGCAGTGAGGTGACGAAGTATATGTATAGACACGACACCCCGCGATTAATTAATTGAACATTAATTGTTATGGTAAAAAGACCATATTTGTCACGGCCTTGTCATATTCGTCTGCCTGTTTATTAAGCTGAGTGCGCTTGAATATGTGGCAATGGAATGTGCGGAACGGCGGTTGCTATGCTAAAACGGACAATAAAAGGTTGTATTTACGCATATTCAGCAAAGTTATTGATCTACCTCATGTCGGGTAGAAAAAAACCGTCCGTCCGAATCCCGCTTGACGCGGTCCGAACCTGGTCCGATCAAAAATGACCGTTTGGAAACTAGTTAATCGATTGCAGGCTATGATGACTATCCATCGCACATATTTGAGGAGTCATTGAATGGTTGAGGCAATCCGCGTTCCCGACATAGTTCCGCTCGAACACATCCTGCCGGATGAACCCTTGCTGATGATGGGCGCGGGCCCGGTGCCGATTCCCGCCGCCGTGGCGGCCGCCAATTCGATCGTCATCAACCACCTCGGTGACACCATGAACCAGGTGATCGCGCAGGTGAAGGAGATGGGGCGCTACGTCTTCCAGACCAGCTCATCGCACGTGATGGGGGTCGGCGGGCCGGGCTCGGCGGCGATGGAAATGGCGATCGCCAACCTGGTCCATCCCGGCGACAAGGTTTTATGCATCTGCAACGGCTACTTCAGCAAGCGCATGGCCGAGATGGTCAGCCGCGTGCGCGGCGAGCCGACCTTGCTGCACATCGACAACAACGAGAGCGCGAGCGTGGAGCTGGTGCAGCGCGAACTGGCCAAGGGCAACTATGCCGCCATCACCCTGGTGCAGGGCGAAACTTCGAACACGGTGTGCAACCACAGCCTGGGCAGCATCGCGCGCATGGCGCACGAGCACGGCTGCCTGGTGATCGTCGACGCCGTCTGCACCCTGAGCACGATGGCGCTCGACATGGATGCCTGGCAGGTCGACGCCGTCATCACGGGCGGGCAGAAAGGGCTGTCCTCGATTCCGGGCGTGTCGCTGCTGGCGTTCTCGGAACATGCCTGGGCCAAAAAGATTGCCTCGCGCAGCCACCAGCCCTACCACTGGTGCCTCGACGCCCAGCTGGCCGACCAGTTCTGGAACCAGAAGTCCTATCACTACACGGCGCCGGTATCGGGCATCCTGGCGCTGCACGAAGCGCTGCGCCTGGTCTGCGCCGAGACCCTGCCGCGCCGCTTCGCGCGCCACCAGCAATGCTCGGAAGCGCTGCAGGCCGGCATCGAAGCGCTGGGGCTGGCATTGCTGGTGCCCAAGCAGCACCGGCTCAATTCCGTGATCGGCATCGTCACGCCCGATCATGTGTCGTCCGACGTGGTGCGCGCGCACATGTCGCGCGTTCACAAGGTCGAAATTTCCGGCGCGTTCGGGCTGAACATCCTGCGCATCGGCCAGATGGGCGAGCAGAGCCGCGCGCACAACCTGTTCCGCACCCTGCACGCCTTCGGTTCCAGCATGCAGGCCGGCGGCGCCAGCCTCGACCTGCCGGCCGGCATGGCCGAACTGGAACGCTCGCTGTCGCGCCATGCGATCGCGCAGGGCGCAAGCTAGTATCCGGAACTGTTATTGCGATCTGGGGTGAACCTGCGCCGCGCCATGCTGTCCAACCGTAAACCACTCGGGAGACGACCATGGCGCATGCAAACCCCTTCCAGATTCAAAAATTCCTCAAGGGCGTGGACTATCCGGCCAACAAGGCCGCCCTGATCGCCAATGCCAGAAAGCTCGGCGCCGACGAGAACGTGTGCGCTTCGCTCGACGCGCTGCCCGACGAAGAGTTCCAGACGCCGGCCGAGGTGAGCCAGGCGTTCAAGGGGCCCGACGACGATTGAGCGGCCACGGGAACTTCGGGCACGCTCTGGCGCTCCAAGCTGTACCCGGTTGCGCTGGCATCCGGCTGTACACCCGAGGAGAGTGGCGATGCTCAAGGAGTTCGATGCCGTATCGTTGTTGCAGTGGCACGACGCGCAACTGGACGATCCCTGCTTGGCGGCCCCGGCCGACAGCGTGCTCTGGCGCTGGGTCGAGGCCAATCACCGTCACAACCACCTGCTGTGGGATGAAGAAGACCGCGCCCGCCGCACCGATGCCGGCAGCGCCGCCATTGCCGCAAGCAAGCGCCTGATCGACCGCCATAACCAGTTGCGCAACGATGCGGTGGAAGCGATCGACGAAGCGCTGCTCGCGCAGCTCGACGGCGTGGTGCCCCAGCCTGGCGCGCGCCTGAGCAGCGAGACTGCGGGCGCCATGATCGACCGGCTGTCCATCCTCGCGCTCAAGATTTTCCACATGCGTGCGCAGACCCGGCGCACCGAGGCCGGCGCGGAGCACGTGAGCGCCTGCCTGGCCAGGCTGCAGCGGCTGGTGCTGCAGCGGCACGACCTGGCTTGCTGCCTCGACCGCCTGCTTGCCGAAGTCGCCAACGGGCATGCCTACTTCAAGATCTACCGCCAGTTCAAGATGTACAACGACCCCGCGCTCAATCCCTGGCTGTATGGAGCCGCGCCGGGCCGGGACCGCAGCGGGACTGCGCCATGAGCGAGGACTGCATCGATGTGCTGATTCCGACCTGCAATCGGGCGGCGGCGCTGGCGGTGACCTTGACGGCGCTGGCATCGCAAACGGCGCGCAATCTGCGCATCGTCGTGTCCGACCAGTCCGATGGAGAAGGCGCCGCCGCCAGCGCCGAAGTGCGCGCCGTGCTGCGCTATCTGGCGGCGCGCGGAGTGCCGGTCGACATGCTGCGCCACCTGCCGCGGCGCGGCATGGCCGAGCAGCGCGCCTTTCTGCTGGCGCAGGTAGCGGCGCCCTGGTGCCTGTTTCTCGACGACGACGTCATCATCGAAAGCGACCTGATCGAGCGTCTGGCGCACACCATGCGGCAGCAGCGCTGCGGCTTCGTCGGCAGCGCCCTGCACGGCCTCAGTCATCGGCACGACTGCCGGCCGCATCAGCAAGCCATCGAATTCTGGGAAGGGCAGGTCGAACCGGAACTGGTCGCGCCCGGCGGCAGCGCCTGGGAACGGCATCATTTGCACAGCGCGGCCAACCTGTTCCACGTGCAGGCGCAACTGGGCATCGGGCGCGATGCAACGCGGCCGTACCGGGTTGCCTGGATCGGCGGTTGCGTGCTGTTCGACACGGCCAAACTGCGCGCCGCCGGCGGATTCGATTTCTGGAAAGAGCTGCCGCCGGAACACTGCGGTGAGGATGTGCTGGCACAACTGCGCGTGATGGCGCGCTCGGGCGGCTGCGGCATCATTCCGTCGGGTGCCTATCATATGGAATTGCCGACCACCGTGGTGTCGCGCCGGGTCGACGCACCCAGGGTGTTGCTGTGAAGAGAGGGCAGCACGCGCGGCTGGCCCGTGTGCGCAATATTGTCGTGCTGCGTCCGAGCGCGCTGGGCGATTTCATGTTCTGCCTGCCGGCTTTGCATGCACTCAAGCACAGTTATCCGGAGGCGCAGTTGTTGTACATCGGCCTGCCGTGGCATGCGGCGTTTCTGGAAGGGCGGCCGGGGCCGGTCGATGCCGTGGCCATCATGCCGCCGTATCCCGGCATGGGTGTGTGCGGGCAGGGCGATGCCGATCCCTGCGCTGTCGAGGCGTTTGTGGAAAACCTGCGCATGAGCGGGATCGATCTTGCCATCCAGCTGTTTGGCGGCGGGCGCCACGCCAACCCGTTCGTCCGGCGGCTCGGTGCGCGCCTGACGGTGGGCATGTGCGCTGGCGGCGCCGAGCCGCTGGACCGCAATGTCCGGCATGAAGGGCTGGTCAACCGGCGATTGCAGCTGCTGGAAGTGGCGGCCCTGGCTGGTGCCGCGGCTTGGCCGATGCGGCGCGAGCTTGACGTTTCCGAGGACGATCTTGCCCAGGCAGCGCTGCTGCTGCCGCCGCCGCGCGACCGGCCGCTGGTGTTGCTGCAGCCGGGGGCGAGCGACCCGCGGCGGCGCTGGCCGGTCGGGCGTTTTGCGGCGCTTGCCGATCTGCTGGTGACTGAAGGCGCCATCGTGGCGGTGAACGGCAGCGCGGAGGAAGCGCCGCTGGTGCGCGAGCTTATCGGGGCGATGCACCACCCGGCGATTGATCTGAGCGGCAAGGCGTCGCTCGGTGCCTTGTGCGGCATCCTGGCGCGCAGCACGCTGGTGGTATCGAACGATACCGGCCCGCTGCACCTGGCGCTGGCGATCGGCACGCCTGCCGTGGGCATTTACTGGCTGACCAATCTGATCGAATCCGGGCCGCTGCGGCAGGACGGCCATCGCGCCGCGGTATCGCTGCGCGTGCACTGTCCGGTTTGTGGCAAGGAAAACATCAGGACGCGCTGCGCGCATGATGCGAGCTTTGTTGATGATGTAACGCAGGATGAGGTCAACGGGCTGGCGCTGGGGTTGCTGCGTGCCGGACGCAGTGCTGATGCTCATGGCGTTGGCTCAAGCGGCGTTGGCCACCGGAGTCAGGATTCCCATAACCGCAACTAAGCTCGCCGTTCCGATCGCTACCGTTGATCCGCCACCTCCGTCATTCCCGCGCCAAGGCGGCACTCGGCGGGAACCCAAGTTCGCGGAGCCGCCACTTACGGTACAAACTTGGGTTCCCGCCGAGTGCCGCCTTGGCGCGGGAACGACGGGGGTGGCCGGAACGACGGGGGAGGCAGCCGGAACGACGGAGATGGTAGCCGGAATGACGAAGGGCAGTACCCGGAATGTCAGAAGATGGCAGCACACAAAAATCGTGCGAAATCATCATGGCATATTGCACGCACGGCGCCTCCTCTCCACCCTCCTCAACGCAGCATCAACAACGCCCTCGCCTGATCCAGCACGGCCTTCGCCTGCTCGCCAAACGGGTCCCATAAACAGCGATGCAACTGCTGGTCGAGCGGCGCCCAGCGCCTAATATCCGCCTTGCTGAAAATAACCACGCTGCGCAGCCGGAGCCCGGCCGCGATGTGCGACACACCCGTATCGTTGCAGATCAGCAGGCGCGCACGGCTCATCAGCGCCGCCATCGCGCCGATCGACAAGGGCCCGGCCGCATCGACCGGCGCACGCCGCATCAGGCGCGCCACGGCGGCCGTCAGCGGCACCTCGGCGGGCGAGCCGGTCAGCACCGTTTTCAGCTGCGGCCGGATCGCAAGCTGGTCCGCCACCGCCGCGAACTTTTTCGCCGGCCAGCACTTGTCGGCGTAACGCGCGCCCGGATGAATGCACACGTAGCTGCCGGGCGCCAGTCCGCGCGCCACACCGCTTGCTTCCAGCTCCCGCTCGTCGGCAGCGGTGATCGGAAATTCAAGCTGGGGACCGCACGCCGGCGCACCGAGGCCGGTCGCCAGTTCCAGCAGCCGCAGCGGTTCCGCTCCCGTGTCGGGGAAGGGAATCAGGCATTCATCGCCGCGCCCCGGAGCGGCACCGAATCCCGCCATCGCGCGCGCCCCGAACGCCCGCACGACGGCATTGCTGTACTGGCCGTTCCCGTGCATCTGCAGCGCCAGGTCGAAGCGGCGCGCACGCATGCTGGCGTAGAAGTCATGCAGCTGGTCGAGCCTGGCCGGCTGTTCGGGAAACGCTTCGTGCCCGGGGAACGCAATGAACTCGTCGACATACGCACTGAACCGGCGGGCGAACTGGTCCGCCCAGGGCAGGCCGACCAGACTGATGCGCGAGCGTGGCATGGCCGCCCGCAAGGCGCGCAGTGCCGGCACCGCGCACAGCATATCGCCGAGCTGAAGCGCGCGGAAAATGACCACGCTGGTGTGGTCGTGCCGGGCTAACCAGGAGGATGTCGTCATGGGGTAATGCCATTGATGTGAGCGTCTTTGCCGCCGATTGCGCAGCCCGGTCATGCCCGCGCGGGCACTTCCCGGTATGACAGGGCGCCTTCGCATCCGTTCGATGCAGCGCGCGGCAGCTTGATGCAGATCGTATGTGGTACCGGTTGCGTCGCCCTCGCCCCGCAATCCGTGCTTGAAAAATGCGGTATGCTGCCTGCAGTCCACAACACAAAAGGCAGGCCGCATGCTTCAGATGCCATCAACGTTTACGCCGCTGATCACGGCGCAATCCCACTCCGATCCGGTGACGTTTGTCTTCCATGGCAGCCGCCTGCTGCTGCGCGAAGCCGACCTGGGGATTCCCTCCGCAGACGAGCTTGCCGGTCTGGACATCGCGGGCACGCCGCATCCGGTGGGCATCCTGGGCGGTCGCTATTGCCAGACCGTCTGGCACGCCAGCGAGGCGCTGGCCCTGCCGGGTTACACCTGGCGCAGCATGCGTTCCCTGTTCGGCGGCTTCGACGAGGATCTGCTCAGCGTGGCCGGCCGCGCCAGCCAGATTGCCGAGTGGGCACGCACCCACCGCTACTGCGGCGCCTGCGCCCAGCCGATGCAGCTCAAAGCCGGCGAGCGCTGCTACGTATGCAGCGCCTGCGGCATGATGGCCTATCCGCGCATTTCGCCGGCGATGATGGTGCTGATCCGCAAGGGCGACCATGTCTTGCTGGCGCTGCACGCCGCCTCGCCGAGCAAGCGGTTCACGCCGCTGGCGGGCTTCCTGGAAGCGGGCGAATCGGTGGAAGAAGCGGTGCACCGCGAAGTGTTCGAAGAAGTCGGATTACGGGTCCACAACCTGCAATATTTTTCGAGCCAGTCGTGGCCGTTTCCCCACTCCCTGATGATTGCCTTCACCGCCGATTATCTGGACGGCGAGATCCGCGTGGACCCGAGCGAAATCGTCGAAGCGCGCTGGTTCGGGCCGAACGACGAATGGCCCGAACGCGTGCCGCACTATTCCGTATCGACGATCCTGGTCGACGCCCACCGTCCGGACCGCACTGCCTGACAGCGGGCGGTTGGCCCTACGGTTTGGGCCCGGTGCCGCGCACCTGGACCGTGCGCTTCATCAGGTCGAACCAGAACGGGGCGCCGAATAGCGCGGTCGAGGCCGTCAGCGCCCAGCCGGCGACACTGAGCGCGAACTCGCGGTTCAATGCCGGGGGAAACTGTTCCCAGCCAATCGGCAAGGTCCACAGCATCTGCAGCGCTTGCGGGTTCATGGTGGCCGGGGCCGCACCGAGTTGGGCCGCCAGCGAGGGATGCGCCCATAGCGTTCTGAACAGGTGAATGCTGTCGATGTTGAACAGCGCCGCCAGCAGCAGCGACAGCAGCACGCTGACCACCATCGAGCGCCGCTTGTAGAGGCCGGACACCCTTTCCATCGCCGTGTCGAACCAGCCTTCCACGGATGCCTGGAAGCGCGCCATGTCGCCTTCCGCGCGCTGGTAGATGCCTTGCAGCGCGCGCTTGATCTGCGGATCGGTCAGGGCATCGATGTCGCGCCCGAGCTGGGCGTAGTCGCCGGGAATCGACTGGATGGCGTCGATCAGGGCGATGGCGAAATGCTCGGGCTTGATGTACGACGGCTTGGTGCCGATGTGTTCCTGCTCGGGAAGAGCGGGGTTGCTGTGCGGATTGACCAGCGCATGGGCGTACAGGGTGCGCGCCAGGGCGTTGAAATTTGGATCGTTGAGCATGCTCTTGATGCCTTCGAGCAGCCCGCGTGCGCGCAGTTTCAGCGCCGACGCCAGCGCTTCCTGCACCGTGCTGACAATCAATGCTACCGTCGCGTAGCAAAAAGTCAGGCCAACCGCCACTTCAAGGACTGTGCTTCCGAACATATATCCTCCCGATGTGTTTGCTAAGGTTTGCTATCTCCGACGCTAGTCCAAAGCCCAGCCGTGCGGCGCCGTTTTGCTCAACAAAAGGCGGCGCCGTGGCGCCCTTGCCACGAACAGGCTGTTAGCGCGGAAACAGTCCGCCGAGCGTGTCCTTCACGCGGTCTTTCAGTTTTTCCTTGCCGCCGCTCGGCAGGGCGCCGCGCATCTTTTGCGCCGCCTCGGTGCCCAGCGCCGCCACATCGACCTGCCACGTCATCTGCGCCAGCGGGCCGCTCAGGGCGACCGGTACCGTCAGCCCGTTCAAGGTGCCGACCGCGGGTCCATCCTGGCCGGTCAGGCTCGGTACCACCGTGCAACGCAAGCGCAGATCGACGGTTTCGTGCGCGAGGTCGACCTGGCCTTCACCGCCGATGCGCAACAGCGGCGTGCTCGCTGACAAATCCTTGTTGTGGGCAACGCCGCTGTCGATGCGGAAGGTTGCGCTCAATTCGGTGAAGCCGGTCGAGTCGGCGCCGCTGCCCACGCCCGCGGCGGCCTTGGCTTCGCGCACCATCCGGCCCAGGTCGATGCCGCCGATGACGCCGTCGCGCAGCCGCAGCGCCGCCGTGCCGCCGAGCGCCTCGCGCAGGGCCATCGTGCTGGCGCCGCGCGTTGTCAGGTCGAGCTGGACGTCGCCGCGTCCCGCCAGCGGCGTCTTGCCGGTGGCATCAAGCAGCAGGGGGCCGAGCGAGATGCCGCGCAGGTCCTGCACCAGCGCCATGCGCGGGGAGCTGGCGTCGCCCGTGAAATCGAGGCTCAGCGCGCCGTTGCCGTTGCCGCCATACAGCGTGGCCGAGAGCGGCTTGATGGTGGTCTTGCCGGCGTCGGCCAGCAGCACCGCGTGCACATTCGAGGCGCGCAGGCCGCCCGCCGTCAGTTCACCCACCTGCAAGGTGCCGCTGGCGCGCAGCCGGGCCAGGGCCGACAGGTCGACCGGCTGGTCCGGCGCTGCGTCAGTGCCTGGCGGTGCGTCGCTGGCTGGCGGCGCGGACGGCGCGCGCGGAAGATAGCGCGCCATGTCGAGGCGGTCGATATCGATGTCGAGCTGCAGCATGCCGTCGCGCAATGCGCCCTTGCCGCTGACAGCACTGTCATCGATCTTGCCTTTGAGCGCGGCGGCGATGGCTTTCGTGCCGAAGTCGATCTCGATGCTGCCTTTCAATTTGGCGCGCGATTCGATTCCCGCCCGGCTCGACAGGTCGAGATTGGCGTCGAGTTCCGTCATCGCTACCCGGCGCGTGTCGCGGTCGAGCGAAAAGCCGCTCTCGAAAATCAGGACGGTATTGAGCGCCGGTTTGTCGACGCCGATATTGGCCGACAGCGCGACCCGGCTCGGCACGCCGTGCGCGATCGGGCCGGAATCGATGTTCAGGCGCGCGATATCGAATAGTCGTCCGGCCTTGCGGTCGTCGAAGCGCAGATGGGCGTTGTCGATGCGAATGCTGTCGACGGCGAAACGGATGCGGGCCGGCCCGGCGCCGGCGTTTCCGGCCGCGCCGGCACGCTCGCCGGCGTTGGGTTTGACGCGCGCGGCGGTCAGGTCGTCGATATTCATGCTGCCGTCGGCCTGGCGCACCAGGGTGGCGCGCATGCCGCGCAGTTCGATGCGGTCGATCACGATTTCCTGGCGCAGCAGCAGCGGCCCCAGCGCGAACGACAGGCGCACGCTGTCGAGCGCGGCAAATTCGCCCTTGCCGCCCAGTTCCGACAGGCTGGCTTTGCCGAGGTGCACGCCGAGGCGCGGATACACGGCCAGCCGGATATCGCCGCCGATGCTCAGGGTCCGGTGCGTTTTTTCGTGCACCCGCTCGATGATGGCGCTCTTGTAGGCGTTCGGATCGAAGCGGGCTGCCAGGATGCCAAGGGCGCTGCCCAGCACCAGCACGGTGGCGCCCAGCGCGATGACGGCGATCCTGATGCGTGCTTGCATGACGAAACTCGGAGGCGGGAAAGGCGTCGAGTGTAGCACCGGGCAGGCCCGCCGGCACGCCCCTGTTTTGGATATACTTTCGCCATTTTCAACATTCTCGGGACAGACCATGGCCAACGATGCCAACGCGCAGACAACCACCGTCATCGGCTGGCATCATGATCCGGACGCCGCTTTTGCCCAGGCGCGCGCCAGTGGCAAGCCGCTGTTCCTGTACTGGGGCGCCGGGTGGTGTCCGCCGTGCAACCGGCTCAAGGCGGCGGTGTTGGCCGAGCCCGCCTTTGCCGCGCTGGCGCCGTCGTTCGTGCCGCTGCACATCGATGGCGACGCCGCCGGCGCGCAGCGTGCAGCCGATCGCCTGCATCTGCGCAGCTACCCGTCCCTGGTGCTGTACCGTCCCGATGGCGCCGAAATCACGCGCCTGCCGTGCGAACTGGCGGGGCCGCGCTTTCTTGAGATGCTGCAACTGGCGCTGACGGCGCCGTTCACGGCGGCGCAATCGCTGCGGGACGCCCTGTCGGGCCAGCGCGCCCTGTCCGCCGACGAGTGGCGCCTGCTCGCTTTTTATTCCTGGGATACCGATGAAGGCCAGCTGCTGGCCGGGCGCGACCTGGCCGCCACGCTCGCCGGCTTGCGCGATGCCTGCACCGAGCCCGAGCCGGCGTTGCGCCTGGCCTGGCACGCGCTGCACGCCGCCACGTCCGCCAACGGGCATGAGGGGCTGGCCATGCTGCTGCGCACGCTGGCCGACGCGCAGGCGGTGCTGGCGCACGTCGATCTGGTGACCAACTATGCGGTCGACATGGTGCGCGCGCTGACGGCGCCGCAGTCGGAACAGCGCATGGCATTGACAAGCGCGTGGTCCGACGCGCTGCAGCGGCTCGAGTCGTCCGAGGCGCTGGATCCGGCCGACCAGCTGGCGGCCTTGCGCGTGCGGGTGCGCATGGCGCGCCTGGGCAGCCCTGTTGCCGGCCTGAACGCACTGCTGCGCGAGCGGGTTGCCAGCGTGCTGGCGGGCGCGCAAGAACCGGCGCTGCGCCATCACGTGATCAACACCGCGGCCGGCGCGTTTTCCGATGCGGGCTTGCTCGACGACGCCGACGCGGTCCTGCGCGCCGCGCTGCCCGGTTCGCACGCGCCGTTCTACTTCATGCACAATCTGGCCGCCGTCGCCAAAAAACGTGGCGATATTTCCGCCATGCTCGACTGGTACCAGCAAGCCTTGGAACAGGCCAGCGGCCCGGCCACGCGCCTGCAATGGGGCGCCACCTTCCTGCTGGCGCTGATCGATGCGACGCCGGCTGACGCGGAGCGCATCGGCCGCCTTGCCGCCGCGCTACTGTCTGAGGTGGACGGCATGACGGACGCCAACTACCGCCGCAACGGCACCCAGCTTGCACGCATGCTGAACAAGCTGAGCGCCTTGAATGGTTCCGGCGAGCAAGTCGAAAAACTTAAGCAGGCCTTACTGATCAGAGTCAACGAATAAATTTAGGGAACCTGTTCCAGATCAGACCCTCAAACAAGATTTGAGGTTAACGACGATGGCACGACCCGATTTCGCGAGCGACGTTTCGCGCGAAGAGTTTGAGGCGGTACGCGGCATGCTGGAAGCGGCGCGCCGCAAGACGCGCCCGCGCAAGCACGATCTGTACGATGTGTTTTGCGCAGTGTTGTATTTTCTGGAAAGTGGGACCGCCTGGCGCGGCGTGCCGGAGGGGTTTCCGCCCTGGCGCACGGTGCACGAATATTTTACCCAGTGGACGGCGGTGCGGCCGGGCGAACCCATGCTGCTCGAAACAGCGCTGGAGCAGATCGGCCGGCCCAACACCGTGGCAACCCTGCACAAGGTGCTGGGCCGGCACTGACGCGCCGGCTGGGTCGCCCGTCAGCGGCGCCTCAGCCGCCAGCGCCAGCAGCGCCTGTTGCTGGCGCGGGTGGCGCTGTTGCCTTTTCAAACGTCATGGTCTTCTCATCGAGGAAGAAGGTGCCGACCGGCTGTCCCAGCGCCTTGGGCGCCGGTTCGGCCAGCAGCGCGCAGCCGAGGGTGTCGACCTGCATCACTTCCGTGCCGGAGCGCACGGTGTAGATGTCGTCGCCGTTCGAGAACAGCTCGACCGACACTTCGTCGACCGGCATGCTGGTCATGGGAAAGACGCGCTGGCATTCCGGCATGTGCGAGGCGACCAGGGTCAGGGTGATGTCTTTTTTCCAGAAGTATTCCTGCTCCGCGCGCACGGTAATGACGTGGTCGTTGCTGGCGTCATCGATGTAGTAGCTGGCCGAGCCCTTGATGCAGCCGGCCAGGAGCAGCGGCGTCAGTAAAATCCAGAACCTGCGCATGATCGCTTTCCTGTGGAGTAATGCCAGCAAGTATAGATCAGAACTCGGTGCCGATGGTCAGGGAGACGCCCCTGCGCCCCTGCCTGTGCAGCGAGCCTTTGAACGCGGACGAGCGGCGCGTGGCCCGCAGTTGCACGAACCAGGGGCCGTGCGCGGCCGTGCGCGTGTACGGAAAATCGAAACGCATGCCGGCGCTGAGGGCATGGATGACGTTGCGCCGGCCCCCCATGGCGTCGTCGTCGGGGTTCCTGCCGTTCAGGAAGGCGTGTTGCGCCCGCATGCGCGCTTCCAGGCTGCCGAAGGCGGCGCACTGCAGCCAGGGCACCATGCAGGTCGAGGTTGCGGCCGGTGTGGCGGCCAGCGCGCGGTGCGCCAGCAGGCGCGCGATCTCCACCGGCGCGCCGGGCAGCGCATCCTGCCCGAGCATGACCGCGATGCCGCCCACCGAGTAATTGGTGGTGTTGCTGTTGGCCATGCCCCACCAGGCGCTGGTGCTCAGGCGCATGGCGCGGGCGAACTCGGGAGAGGCGATGCGCGTGGCCGCGCCCGCGTAATAGCGCGGCGGCTCGGATAGCCAGCTGTTGTCGGCCGCGCCGAAGTGCGCCAGGTCGTCGGCCGGTAAGTGGGCCTGCGCCAGCGCGGCGCCGCAGGAAAGGGTCAGCGCGGCTGTCAGCGCCGCCGTCGATGCACTGGAAAAAGTAGCCATGGCCGTCACCGCCTCGCGCAAAATCACTGGGGAGGAGTTCGATTGTAGGCGCGCCCCGCGGGCCCGGTTTGGCCTGGCTCATGCGCGCCGCATCGCGGCCAGGCGACACGGCCGGGTTGTTGGCCTAGCGCTGTTTCCGGCGCCAGAAGCGCTCGAGCAGCGGCTTGACGCTGGTGCCGTGCACCACGATCGAGAGCATGATGACGACGATCGTAATCTGGATCAGCTCGCGCGAGAGCGAAACCGGCAAGCCGTGGTTGATGGCATACATCAGGTAATACAGCGAGCCGATGCCGCGCACGCCGAACCAGGCGGTGATGCCGCGGATGCGCATCGAGCTGTCCGAGCCGAGCAGGCCGATCATCACGCTCAGCGGCCTGGCCACCACGAACAGGAACAGGGCCGTGCCGACGCTGCGCCAGTTCCAGTCATGCATCGACACCATGCCGCCGAGCAGCAGGACCAGGGTCAGTTCCGACAGCCGTTCGAGATGCTCCTTGAACACCAGCGACTCGGCGCTGACGGTCAGCGGCATGTTGGTCGGCGGGGCTTCGGCGCCCGGATCGTCCTTGGATTTTTCGGGCACCAGCAAGCCCTGGCGGTCCTTGTGGGCGCCCGACAACACCAGTTCGGTCTGGCGCAGGGCCACGCCGGCGAAAAACACGGCCAGGAAGCCCCAGGCCACGAACACCACGCTCAGGCCGTACACGACGGCAATCAGGCCCAGGCCGACGAGGTCGTCGAGCACCTCGTGCTTGGGATCTTTGCCGCGCAGCATCCATCCGAGCCGGCCAAGCGCCGCGCCGCCCAGGGTGCCGATGGCGATCGCGGCCAGGGTGGCCCACAGCACGTCGACCAGCACCCAGCGCCAGCCGAAGTCGCCCAGTTCATGGGCGCCGAGCAAGCCCAGGCCCAGCATCACGAAAGGGAAGGCCGAGCCATCGTTCATGCCCGCTTCGCAGGTGAGGGTGAAGCGCAGCCTGTCGCGGTCGTCGGGATGGCGCACCTGGACATCGGTGGCCAGCACCGGGTCGGTGGGGGCGAGGATGGCGCCGAGCAGCACGCCAGCGCCCAGCGGCAAGCCGAGCACGAAATAGCAGAAGGTGGCGATCACGCCCACGCTCAGGCTCATCGAAACCCACGCCAGGCGGAAGGCCGGCATCCAGCGCTGGCGCGAAATCGGCACCGGCATCTTTACGCCGGCCGAGAACAGAGAGACGAGCACGGCGATTTCGGTGAGGGTTTCGAGCAGGTGCGATTGCTCCACCGGGCTGAAGGAAAAAATCCCCAGCACCATGGGGCCGAGGCCGAGGCCGACGCACAGGTAGACGATGGCCGACGTGAACGGCAGGCGCGAAATACTGGTCGCCATCAGGCCCCGCGCCAGCATCAGGCAACCGATCAGAATAAACCAGTGGGTAGTCGTCATGGAAAGCATCGGCGGGGAAAAGGGGCGTGGGGCGATTCTACAGAAGACAACTGTTTCCCTACGCGCTGTTGCCGTACGGATTGAAGCCCTGCCCCCTGTCGTCGTTTTCGCCCGCTACCGTCGCCCCCGCCACTATCGTCGCCCCCGCCCACTACCGTCGCCCCCGCGCAGGCGGGGGCCCAAGTTTGTGCGGTAGCTGGTGGCTAATCGACGTACTTGGGCCCCCGCCGAGTGCCGCCTTGGCGCGGGGGCGACGAGGTGGATTGTTCGCCTTCGTGCCCCATCGCCACCAGTTAAAACGCAAAACTCCCTGCATCGAGCACCAGCGCCGCCGCCCCGCAGGCCGGACTGGTGGCCTGGCGATTGCCGCTGCTGGTCGCCTGGTTGCGTTCCCACACATCCGCCACCGCGCCGTGCTTGAGGAATTTGTACTGGATCGCGGTCGACGGCGGCAACTGTACCGTGCGCGACCACGCCGCATTGGCGCCGCTGCCCTCGATCGCCAGCTGGTTGCCGTTGGTCGCGGTCCAGTTGCCCAGCTCGTTGCGGTTGCCCGTCACATGCACGTTCTGCCCCGGCACCGTATTCGCATTGGCCACGCGGAAGGTCACCGCCACGGTGCTGCAGGCTGGCGGCGTGCTTCCGCCGCCGCTGACTTTCTGATTCACATGCAAGGCCAGCGCCGGCACGCTGGCACCGCCATTGCCCGCAAGGCTGACGCTGACGATGCCGTTGCTGCCGACCGTTGCGCTGTCGCCGCTGCAAGCTGTCTGCGCGGCATTGAGCTTGCCCGTCACGACATTGCAGTACGTCCCCGCCGGCAGCAGCGTTTGCAGAGAGGCATTCCACGCCGCTCCGTCATTGTTGATCGCGACGAAGCCCTTGCTGCCGCGCGCAAAGGCAATCTGGTTCGGCGTGCCGTTGACGAAGTGGTCGATCCCCTGGCCGGCCGTGGCCGCGCGGAAGGCGACCATATTGGAAATGTCCGACCAGCGGTGAATGAAATCCCACGACTGGTTGATCAGCGGATTGCCGTTCGCATCGAACGGGCTCGCTGCCGGCGGACCCTGGTCGTAGCTGTTGAAGCGAAAGCCCGAATGCACCTGCGCGTGTCCGTACGGCCAGGCCAGCATGAAGATATTGGCCAGGTCGTAGCGCTTGCTGCCCTGGGTGTCGTTGACCTGCCCCGCCACGTAGTTGCTGGCCACCAGCGAACTGCCGTTGCGTTCGGTGTCCCAGTTGTTGACGAACACGCTCGCCTTGTCGCTTGGCACGAAGCCCCAGGTCCCGCCCCAGTTGCCGGGCGTGCCCATGATGCTGCGGATCTGCGCAAGATTGGCGCCGTTCTCGTTGCGAAACACGGCTTTCATGGCGTACGCGTACTGGAATTCGTTCAGGGTGCCGTTGCCGAAGTAGCCCGAGCGCACCACGTTGCTGTCCGGGATGACCTCCTGCGTGAGCCACAGCGCTTCGCCCGAGGTGGTGGTGCGGTTGGTGCCGGCCAGGATGGCGCTGATGTCGCCCGGCGCCATGTGCTTGGCGGCGTCGATGCGCAGGCCGTCCACGCCCATCGCCACCAGCTTGTTGAAGAAGGTGCGCACCTGGCCCTGGACGTAGCTGCTCTCGGTCTTGAGGTCGGGCAGGCCGCTCAGGCGGCAGTTGGTCACGCTGTTGCGGTTGCCCGGCGAGCCGTAGTCGCCGCCCTGGATGTCGCAGGCCGGATGAAAATCCAGGCCGCTGAAGTTGGGGTAGGTCAGCGCGCTCGAATTCCAGGCCGAGCCGTTGGTGGCGGTGCCGGCGCCGGCCGCCATGTGGTTCACCACCACGTCCGCGTACACGCGCACCTTGGCGGCGTGGCAGGTATTGATCATCGCCTGGAATTCGGCTTCGGTCCCCATGTTGCTTGCGAGCGAAGTGAAGTTGACGGGCTGGTAGATGTCCCACCACGTGCCCAGGCTGGCGGACGCCTGCGGCGGCGATACCTGGACCGCGCCGTAGCCCTGCGGGCCGAGCCAGTTGGTGCACTCGCGGGCGATGTCGTTCCATTTCCAGCGGAACATCTGGACCGAGGTGTCCGGGGCGTTGAAACCGGCCGCGCTTGCTTGGCCGGAAGCGGCGCCGAACAGGACGCCGGCGGCGATCAGCGAGCGCACCAGGGGCGATGTACGAAGTGATGTCATGTTGCTTCCTTATGGTTTTTGGTAGTGGAATGCACAACAGTTACAGCAGAAGCACGCTGATCCCATCTGTCTCCATGCATGGGATGCGGCCGTGTGAAACGCGGACGGTATTGCGGCGCCGGGTGGGCACCGGACGGAGGCTGCGGGCTGTGCCCTTATGTGTCTCCGGAGTGGGAATGTAGCATAACTACATTGAATGTAAAGTGAAGTATAAAGAATGTATCAATTTTGTTTAGGGATGAAAGGTTTGCTGTATTTCATCTCACGTCGATGTAGCATATCTACATCGCTTTGGTTGGCGCAAAAAAACAAAAAAGCCGGAGGAAAGATCCCCCGGCCCACCCCAAGCCCCACGCTTGTTTACTGCAGGATGTCTAACGCTGGTACGCCCCGATATCGATGCCGCTATCCCTGGCGCGCGCCTTGCCGGCGATGTCGGCTGGTAAAGCGAGTTCGCCGCTGCCCTTGCCGACCCCGGGCGAGCTGGGGCGCAGGCGGAAATCCGGCAGGCCGCCCTTGCCGTAGCGCACGAACTGCGGCGCTTGCGCCACCGTGCCGCTATGCTTGAGGCCGTTTTTCAGCTGCCAGTCGGCGACCGCGTTCAGGTACACCAGGTTGTTGCGGTAGCTGTTGTGCAGGCCCGTCGAACCCTGCTCCGAGATGCCGTATTTGTTGTCGTAGACGATGTTGTTGTGCACATTGGTGAAATCGTTCGGCCCCTTGATGTAGTAGGGGTCGCCGCCGCCGACCAGGATCCCCGTCATCGAGCGGGCGATCGTGTTGTGGCTCACGACAACCTTGGTGGCGTCGTGCCACATCTGGATCGCAGCGCCGCCGATGGCATACAGCACATTGTTGGTGACGCTGCCGGTGGTGCTCATGTTGATGCCCTGGACGAAGCGGCAATCGGTGGGGCCGATGTCATGCACGGTATTGCCGGTCACCGTGCCCATGCGGCCCTTGTAGTAGCTGTCGATGCTGATGCCGGCCGCGCTGGCGCTGGTGCAGGGCACGTCCTGGCCCACATGGTGCACGTGGTTGTTGCGGATCAGCGCGCCCGAGCCGGCGTTGTAGATGCCGTAGGTCCAGCGTACGCCGCCGTGGCCGTTGCGCCCGTCCACCTGGAAGCCGACGATGTCGACAAAGTCGCCGCGGTTTTCCCACGCCATCTTGGTGGTCGAGCCGCGCGGCGGCACCAGGCGCGCGCCGCCGCGCACGGTGGAAATGTAGCTGATGCGGCGCTCGGCCGTGCCGCTCATCGTGGTGCGAAAGCCGCCCGCGTACGTGCCCGGCGCCACGTGCACGGTGGTGCCGGGCAGGGCGACCCTGGATGCGCGCGGGATGGTTTCGAACGGCTGGGACGACGTGCCCGGATTGGCGTCCGAACCGTTGCTCGCAACGTAGTAGTGGTAGCTGGCGGCTGCCGGGGCGACGGCCGCCGGTGTGCCTGGCGCCGGGTTACCGGACGCCGAGGTGCCGCGCGCCGACAAGGACAGCCCGAGGCAGGCAAGGCATGCTGCCAGCAGGAGAGGATGGTGTGGCCTGGACAAGTTCATCAACAGTTCCTTTTCGCCGGATCGTGCTGGAAGAGGTGAGGCGGATGCCGGAATCGAACCGACTTCCCCAGCGTTGCAAGCTGGTGCATTGCCATTTTGCTACTCCGCCATGGGAGTAGTGTCCACCCGCATCGCGTCATACCATGCCGACTGGATCAAACAAACCGTTTGCGCTCCGCCCAAAGAAAAGCGGCCCTCGTGGGGCCGCATGAACTTGTTTGAGAAAGCGCTATTTACGGGGCGATCGCCTTGGCGTCGGCACCGGTCGCGCCACCCTCGGCCCGGCTGTAATTGTTGATCACATAGCGGCTGGCCAGGCTGGCCACGTGGGTCAGCATCATGTTGTCGTGAACGCCCAGGGTGAAGCCGGCCGACATGGCGTTGGCGCGCTGGAAGAATTCGGGATTGGCCACCACGCGGCCCTTGCCGTCGGTGATTTTCAGGCGCAGCAGCACGCCCGAGCTGCCGGCCAGTGGCCCCAGCAGCACGCGCTGGGCGCCGCGCTTGAAGCTCATCTGCTCGATCACAGGCTGGATGATCAGGGTGCGGCCATTCGCCGGGCGCACGTTCCATTCCAGCAGCGAGGCCGACAAATCCTTCTGCAGGTTGGCTTCGATCTTGTTCAGGCCATCCCGATCGGCCTTGACGTCGGGCCCGAACACCACCGGCTTGACGTCGATGCGGCCAAACGCCGAAAACGCTTCGGATGGCGGCGGATTGGTGGTCGACGACGCCTTGATTCTGGTGGCGCCACAGCCTTGCAGCAATACCGCACCCGACAGGCATGAAGCAAAAAGCAATGCTTTGGAGGTGATGTTCATGGTAAATCCTTGGTCAGTCATTTAGTCAATTGCCCGGCATGTGCAAGCAGTGCCGATAATATCGTAAATCCATTAGCCTTCACTAATAAATAACTTCCTAACGGAAACACAACAGAGGGCGGGAACCAGCCCGGCCGGCGCTTGCCTGCATGGCGCAAGCAACGCCACGAAACAGGAGAATCGGGTATATTTAACCATTACCGATAGCTATCTGTGCAGCTGGCAAACGATAGCGGCGGGACCGCGCCAGATGTGAAATGAGCGCCCGCGGCTTGCTTGTCCGGGGGCGGTGCCAAACCTGGAAAGCCATTATCTTGCTTGATGCCCCAGTACCCGCCGACGAAAGCGCGCGCATGGCCGCACTATGCGGCCTCAATATCCTCGATACCCCGCCCGAGGAGCGCTTCGACCGCATCACGCGCAGCGCCCAGCGCATGTTCGACTGTCCGATCGCGCTGATGACCCTGGTCGACAGCGAACGCCAGTGGTTCAAATCGCGCCTTGGCCTCGATGTGCCTGAAACGCCGCGCAATATCTCCTTTTGCGCGCACGCGATCCTGCGCAACTTCCCATTCGTCATTCCCGACGCGGCCGCCGACCCGCGCTTTGCCGATAATCCGCTGGTGCTCGGTCCCCCGCACATCCGCTTTTACGCCGGCATTCCCCTGCGCGCCGATAACGGCGCCCTGGTCGCCACCCTGTGCCTGATCGACCGCGTGCCGCGCAGCTTTTCCGACGACGATATTGCCGCCCTGTGCGACCTGGCGCAATGGGCCGAACTCGAACTGAATGTGTACACGATCAAGCAGGCCACCGAGGTCAGCCGCGAAAAGGAAGCGCGCCTGCGGGCGATTGTCGAACACGCGGGCGACGCCATCATCACCATCGACGACCAGGGCCTGGTCGAAACCTTCAATCCCGAGGCGCAGCGCCTGTTCGCATGCCGGCCCGACCAGATCATCGGCGGGTCATTCAGCAAGCTGGTGGCGCGTCATTACCGTGCCGCCGTCACCAGTTATGTGCGCGCACTGGCGCGCGACGGCATCGGCGACGGCGTGCGCATCAACCGCCAGGTATTCGGGCAGCGCAGCGACGGTACCCGTTTTCCGGCCAACCTGGTGGTGAGCGAAATGCACATCAACGGGCGCCGCGCCTTTACCGGCCTGGTACGCGATATTTCGGCGCGGCGCCGCAAGGCCGATGAAATGAAACGCCTGAACCGGCGCCTGGCGGAGACGCTCAGCCTGCAGCAGGCGATTTTGAACAGCAATAACTACGCCATCATTTACGTCAATGTGCACGGCCAGGTCATCATGTTCAACGATGGCGCGCAGCGCATGCTCGGTTATTCCGAAGCCGAAATGCGCACCCAGTCGTCGTTGCTGGTGCTGCACGACCCGGCGGAGCTGGAAGCGCGCGTGCATGCGCTCAGCGCCGAACTGGGGCGTCCGATCCGGCCTGGCGCGGAAATGTTCATCGCCAAGGCGCGCGAGCGCCTGCCCGACGAATCCGAATGGACGTATATCCGCAAGGATGGCAGCCGGCTGCCGGTACTGTTGTCGGTTTCCGCCGTCTGGGATGATGAAAACGCGCTGTCCGGCTTTGTCGGCATCGCCCAGGACATCAGCGAACGCAAGAAAATGGAAAACATGAAGAATGAATTCATTTCCACGGTCTCTCATGAACTGAGAACGCCGATGACCTCCATCAAAGGCTCGCTCGGCCTGCTGGCGGGCGGCGCGGCGGGCGAGATTCCCGTGCGCGCCAAGGTGCTGCTCGATATCGCCAGCAAGAATTGCGACCGCCTGGTGCGCCTGATTAACGACATTCTCGACGTCGAAAAAATCGAGTCCGGCAATATGCGTTTCGAGCCGGTGGTCCAGCCCTTGCTGCCGCTGGTGGAACAGGCCATCGCCGCAACCCATGCCTTTGCCTCTCCCTTCAAGGTCAGCTTCGATCTGCGTTCCGACAATGGCGACCTGATGGTGGCCGCCGATACCGACCGGCTGATCCAGGTGATCGTCAACCTGCTTTCGAACGCGGCCAAGTTCGCCCCGCCCGGCGGCGTGGTCGAAGTGCGCCTGCTGCGCCAGCCGGGATACGCGCGCCTGTCGGTGACCGATCATGGCCCCGGTATTCCCGACCAGTTCCGCAGCCGTATTTTCCAGAAATTCGCCCAGGCCGATGCGTCGGACACGCGCCCGAAAGGCGGCACCGGCCTTGGCCTGAATATCTCGAAAGCCATCATCGAACGGCATCGCGGCCGCATCGATTTTCTCAGCGAATGCGGCGTGCGCACCGAGTTTTTCTTTGAACTGCCGCTCGCGGCATAACCGCTTTTTTCAGGACGTCCTTATTTATGACTGCACTTTCCCTGGTCCTGTACGTGGAAGACGATCCCGATATCCAGACCGTCGCCCAGATGGCGCTCGAAATGGTCGGCGGACTGGCCTTGCGTACCTGCAGTTCGGGCCGCGAAGCGCTGGCGGCGGCCGCAGAGTGCAAGCCGGACCTGCTCCTGCTCGACGTCATGATGCCCGGAATGGACGGCCCGACGACCCTGTCCGAATTGCGCAAGCTGCCCAATACCGCCAGCACGCCGGTCATTTTCATGACGGCCAAGGTCCAGGCCAGCGAAGTGGCATATTACCGCTCGCTCGGCGCGCTCGGCGTGATCGCCAAACCCTTCGATCCGATGCAGTTGCCGCTGCAAGTGCGCCAGCTGTGGGACGAGGCGATGGCATGAACACGCCCGCCGATCTGCAGGCCAAGGTGGCGCTGCTGGCACAGGGATTCCGCACGCGCCTGCCGGCCCGTTTCGAGCAGATGGATGCGGCGTATGCGCTGTGCCGCAGCGATATGGCCGAGCGCGCGCACGGGCAGGAACTGTACCGGCTATTGCATTCGCTGGGCGGCGCGGCCGGTACGTTTGGTGCGGCCGAGCTGGGACTGGCGGCGCGCCGCATCGAAGAAAAAATCAAAACGCAGCTTGCCGAAAACGACTGGACAATCGAGAATCTGGATGACATCGGTGCCGACATGGCCGCGCTGCGGCTCATGGCCTTGTCCACGCCGGCAGCGTAAAGACAGCGCCTATCAGGCAGGAACAGGAAATCATGGATACATCGACGATCTACAGCAAAACTTCCAAAGGCATGACGGAGCTGAAAAACGGGTGCAAGAACCTGGCCCGCGATCCGGCCCGGGTTTTATCGATGATTAACGGACGCTCCAGCGTGCACGATTTTCTCGCGCTGGGCGGCATGTCGATCGATAAGCTCGTCAGCGAGCTCGACGCGCTGACCAAACAGGGTCTGGTGCGCGTGTTTGCCGGTGCACAGCAAAGCCTGCCGGCAGCGCAGGCACAGGCCGCCATGCACGATGACGGATTCGATTTTTCGGAAACCCTGCCGACCCTCGACGTGACCGAGCTGACCCCGCAAGAGAGCGTGGAAGCCTGGGCCCAGGCCCGGCGCGGCGCGACCGAACTGAAAAACACCGGCTTCTATTCGTACGGGAACAAGGCGCAGCTGGGCGCGAGCAAACATGCCCTGACGGCCCTGGTGGTCGAAGACGATGAGGAACTGTCGGAACTGCTGGTGGTGCTGCTGAGCGAAAAGGGTTTTACCGTGCATGCGGCCGGCAACATGAACGATGCGCTGGCGGTGGTGCAGACCGCCATGGCGCCCGACCTGGTGCTGCTCGACATCGTCCTGCCCGGCCTGCCAGGGAAGGATGGCTTCGATCTGCTGGCCGCCATCCGCCGCAATGAGGGCTGGTCCAAGGCGCCGGTGGTCATGGTGACGTCGGAAGTATCCGACGACCAGGTAATGAAAGGCTTAAAGGCGGGAGCCGACGGCTACATCTTCAAACCCTTCAAATGGGAAACGCTGTATTCCTGCATCCAGAGCGTGGTCGGCATCTGACGTGATCGCATGACGCGCCGGCATACCCGCGCTGGTATACCGGCGCCGGTTTTTTTTGGCATTGCCAGCGCTGTCCGCAAAAGCGCTTTCCCTGCACTCGCGCTGTTGATCTCCCTCCTTGTTGTTCCTTCCTTTGTCTCCCCGCGTACATAGCTCTCGCTATGGTTCATCGCCAGCCAGAAAGTAAGCTTGCGTAAAGGCTACCGGGCGCTCGGAAAATGCTTACACGGCTAGACTGGCTCCACAGTGTTATTGGTTTAATGACATTATTTAAAAAGGAGATCCACATGCTGAAAACGACTTTGATCAAATGTGTATTGGGCGCCGCTATTGCCACCGCTTTCGCCATGCCGGTCACCAGCTACGCCCAAGCGGGCAAGGCGACAATGGACACGCCAGCGGCAAGCGCGCTGAACAAGGCCGACCAGAAAATCGTGGCCGACATGGCACGCGCGAACATGGCCGAAATCGAGGCTGGCAAGCTGGCGCTGGCCAACAGCCAGAACGCGCAAGTGAAAGCGTTCGCGCAGCAAATGATCGACGATCACACCAAGGCGCTGGGCGACGTGACGCAACTTGCGCAAACCAAGGGCGTCACGCTCCCGACCGAGCTCGACAGCAAGCACAAGGCGATGGCCGCGAAGCTGAGCAAGCTGACCGGCGATCCCTTCGACAAGGCTTACATGGCCCAGGCAGGCGTGGGCGACCACAAGGCCGTGCACGCGGCGCTGAAAAAGTTCGAAGCCAAGGCCAAGGACCCGGACGTTAAAGCCCTGGCCGCGAAGATGCTGCCGACCGTCGAACAGCACCTGCATTCGGCTATCAGCCTGACCCCCGCCAAGGGCGGCGCCAAAGGCACCAAAGCTCCAGTAACGGGCGAAGCGAACGATCACAGCTCGCCAGGCGGCGCCGCGCACGGAGCCGCCCATAACACGCCGATGGCAGGCGCCAAAACGCCGGCTCCTGCGGCCGGTGTCAAGCCGCCGGTGGCGGGCGCTACGAACGAGCAGAACGCCGGCAAGCGCTAGTGGCATGACATTGCCGGCGCAGCGCGCGCCGGTACGTGACGGCGAGGTTGGCCATATCAGCCTCGCCATGACTGGCACGATGCCGCTTTTGCGCTCGTTCTGCGTCCCGTATCTGTCGTATTTATCTCACTAATTCCCTCCTCTTTGACGGCTTTCGGGGCATACGGCTGGCGTCGACTAAATTCCTAATAAAAATGTTGCGCCCTGTCATCTGAACGATAAAACGCGAAGCTTAAAGTCAGACATCTGCTTTCGCCAATCGTTCAATTTTCCGGGACCGCCATGCCAGCCGCCGCCTTCCTTGTGATCTGCCGTAGCCTGCTGCGTGACCTGCGCCATCGGAAGGTGCCGGCATGAGCGAAGCGCCGCACAGCCTGCGCGACCTGATCAGCGATCGCCAGCACGACCGCATCCTGCGCCTGTCGTTTCCGCACAACGATGGTCCGGCCACGCAATTGCTGGTCAACTCGCTCGACGCATTCGAGGCGTTGTCCAAGCCGTTTGAATACATCGTCGAGCTGCTATCGGACGAGCCGAATATCCCGCTCAAAAGCCTTCAGGGGAAGATGCTGTGCGTGCAGCTTGTGCGCAAGGACGGCAGCATGCGCTATTTCACCGGCCGGGTTTTCGGTTTCAGTCTCAAGACGGTCGATGGAGGCGTGTCGTATTACGAGGCGCGGATGGGGCCCTGGTACAACTATCTGGACATGCGCAAGGATAACTACCTGTTTCACAACACCACGCTTTACCAGCAGACCGCCAGCATTTTCGGCGACTACGGTAACGTGGCCGACTGGGACTGGCGCGTGAGCGGTGCCGATACAATCATGACTGACGCCTGCCAGTTCGGCGAAACCGACAGCAATTACCTGGAGCGGCGCTGGGCAACGGCGGGCATACATTATTGGTTCGAACATACGGAGCATGGCCACAAACTGGTGCTCTCGGATGATTCGACCAGCGCGCCGGCGATTGATGGCGATCCCGAGGTGCCATTTCAGCGGCATGGTGGATCGGCCGAAGAAGATGGCATCTGCGAATGGTCGCCGGGCCGCCAGATCACCCAGGGGACGCTGGCACTGGCGTCCTATGATTTCAAGACCGGCCGGCCGGCGACAACATCGCTGCCAACGGTGCAGCAGCAGGGCGACGTGCTCGATATCGAGTCGTACGAATACGCAGGAGCCTACGGCTTCAAGGACAGCGGCAACGCGCGCGAGGTAGCGCAGCGCCAGATCGAGGCGCTTGAAGCGGGCGGAAAGCAGTTCGATGGCAGTGGCAATAACCGCCACGCCATGCCGGGCCGCTGGTTCCGCCTATCGGGACATTTTGATGCCGCCACCTTGGGCGATGACGCGCAGGCGCGCGAATTCCTGATTACCGAAGTCCATCACAGTGCGAGCAATAATTACCACTGCAAGGCCGCCACGCCATCGCATTATGAAAATCGGCTCAAGGCGATCCGCAAAATCATTACCTGGCGGCCTCCGCGCGGGCATAACAGCAGCGACACGCGCATTCACGGCATCCAGACCGCCACGGTTGTCGGTCCCGCCGGTGAAGAGATTCACACCGACGAATACGGGCGCGTACGCGTGCAATTCCACTGGGACCGCGCGGGAATCAACGACGAGAAAAGCTCCACATGGCTGCGCGTTGCAACGCCCTGGGCGGGCGCCAATTTTGGTATGACCACCATTCCCCGCGTCGGAACCGAAGTGCTGGTGCAGTTCATGGATGGCAATCCGGATCGTCCGATCATCACCGGCATGGTTCCGAATGTGAATACCATGCCGCCCTGGACACTGCCGGATAACAAAACCCAGTCCGGCATCCTCACGCGTTCCACCCCGGGCGGCAGATACGACAATGCCAATGCGCTGCGTTTCGAGGACAAGAAAGGCGCGGAGCAGCTTTGGCTACATGCAGAAAAGGACCAGCTGACGGAAGTCGAGCACGATGAAGATAAATGGGTCGGCAATGACCGGCGCAAGACCATCGATCGCGACGAGACCAGTCATATCAAGCGTGACCGCACCGAGACCGTCAACCGCGATGAAACCATTACGGTCCATCACGACCGTACCGAAACGGTTGACCATGATGAAACCATTACCGTTCATAACAACCGCAGCGAGCGGGTCGACCATAACGAAGCGATCAGCATCGGCAACCATCGCGATGAGGACGTGGGCAAGAACGAAACGATCCACATTGGCCAGAACCGCACCGAGACGGTGGGGCAGAACGAACGCATCACGATCGGGAGCAACCGCGACAAGGATGTTCACAATAATGAGTCCGACAAAATCGGCAAGAACTGGTCGATCAAGGTGGGCCGCCTGAAGAAGGAAAATATCGGCATGGCCAATCTGGAGAATATCGGCCTGGCGCGCATGACCAATATCGGCATTGCGTACTCGCTGATCGTGGGGATGGTCCGTAATACCGCCGTGGGCGTGGCCGACCTGCTGACGGTGGGCAAATCGCGCAAGGTGACGGTGGGCGAAACGCAGGAAGTCAGCATCGGCAAAATGGAAACCAGAACCATTGGACAAAGCCACATCACTTCGGTCGGCGAGCATCTGGAACTGGTGTGCGGAGCGGCCAAGATTGTCTTGCGCAGCGATGGCAGCATCTTTTTGCAAGGCACCCAGATTCATTTGCAGGGCAGCGCGCAGATCAACGCCGACGGCGGCTTGGTGCAGCTCAATTGCGGCGCTGCCAAAGCTCCGCCAGCCGCGCCCGGGGCGAAGAAGGAAACGCCTCCCGACACGACAGCGGCGACTGGATCTTCGCTGGTCGATTGCGGTGGCCCGTGTACGGGCGGCATCGATACCGGTCTGGAAAAGTTGATGAGCGGGGAAATGAGTCCGTTGGCCGTATTCAAGGAACTCAAGAATCTTGCCCAGACGGCGAAAGCGGTGAAGAACGGCGACGTTGGCGCCATTGTGAATGTGGTTGGCTCGGTGGCCAGCGGCGCGGCGGCTGTCATCAAGGGCAGCGGCAAGGGTGCCGGCGGTATTTAAACCTGTTTCGATTCACGGAGGCGTCAGCAATGGGAAAGCCATCAGCAAGGCAAACGGATGACGTCGCGCATCCGCGCGGAAGTGGCGCCATTCTGGAGGGCAGCGCCGATGTCCTTGTTGGGAACCTGCCTGCGGCGCGCATTGGCGACAAGGTCCAGCACAACGGAGCGAGGGATACGATTGTCGAGGGCGAGAAAACAGTTCTTATCAACGGCAAACCGGCGGCGTGCATGAGCGACAGGGTCAGTTGCCATGGCATCGTCATCGGCGGCTGCATGACGGTGTTGTTCGGGAAGGATAAGGACGAGACCTGCCTTATCGAAGCCGCCGCAGCGGGCGCGATGACGGTCCAACCGGGGAGTTGAGATGGCGAACGATGCGACCTGTAATGCGCTTCACCGGCTGCTCAGCGAGCGCAGCGGCACGCTATATGCCTTGTACGACGCAGCAGCGGACAACAGTTTGCTGGCCGATTTGCAGCGGGATGGGCTGACGCACGAGTGTCTGTACAGCGGCACGAAGGCAATCACACTGCGTAATGTGGCGCCATATCTGATCCCGTGCGAGCAGTTTCAGGCGGACGTGGCAGGCTTTACTGACCAAGTGTGGCACCGTGGCGTGACCATGCTCGTCGAGTCCGAGGCGGGGTGCGAGGCGCTCAAGGTTCAGCTCAAGAAAAACAGTTATGTCCGCAATAGCGAGGGAGAGGTTTGCTATTTCCGTTACTACGACGCGCGGGCATTCGCGCGCTTTGTCCGACTTGCGAGCAACGATCAGTTGAGTGAATTTTTTGGAAGTACGTGTCGAACGATTTATTTCGAAGACGCCGGGAGCGGGAAGATTATTGCGCTGGCCGGAAAAAGGATGAAGCTGATCAGCCGTATCTTCGATCCCGACGCGATGCAGTTCGCTGTGCGCGATATCGCGGCTCATCAATAGAGAAGAGGTCGGGCATGATCAAGTTCACAGCGGATCAGGAAAAAAAGGCCATGCGCAGGGATTGCCGGGCATGGACAAAATTGATGGCCGAGGCGTGGTACACAAGTGACCATCCGCACGCAACGGATTATTCAGCAGCCGCTGTGGTATCGGATTTGCGGGAAGTTTATTTCTTGTGCCAAGCCCACAAGGTGAGCGATGTTGGGTCAATTTCTATCTTGGGGTTTGATGTCTTGCGCGCTAACTTGCTGATGTGTTCTAGGAAAGATATTATCGGGATGATGAAATACTTTCTCATGCACGCGAATGCTGCGAACGTAGATTACGCCCAAAATTGGATTGAAATCTACCTGGAAGAGGTCGCATAAGATGAGCAAGAAAAAACAATCCTCCTCGCTTTCAAAGCGCGTGTCTCTGGTGGAAGAAAATTTACCTGACTATGATAAGGAGGAGCTGCAGAAAGAGCGTGATTTGATTGCTCTATCGGAAGAATGTAAAGCTAGCGAAGAAATTGCAAAAAGAGAAATACAACGGCTAAATAAAGAGAAAAAAATATTAAGTAAAAAAGAACAGAATTACAAGGAAAAAGTAAGAAATATTGAACAAAAAATAGTGCACTTACAAGGAATCCCCGACGCAACATGCCGCGTCCGTCATCCTGGATGCGTTGAAGTTACGAACGCTAAAAAAATTAAATTTCCAAAATCCATAGGAGATGAAATAAACAAGCGGCATGGCACTAAAATTGATTTTTCTAAGTTAGTGGAACTCGAAGGTGGGGAACACACTGCCGCTTATATACCATGGTGGGCTTATGTGGAAAATGATAAACCAGTTATTCGATTTTATCCGGGCATACGTGAGCCGGATGTACCTCGACTCGCTGGAGGGTACGGCGGAAGGCCTGACAATAAATCTGGTACAACAGTTGGAGTCGGAGTGGATTTAGGGCAGTTTTCACCAGACGCGTTTCTGCGAATGATGAAAAAAGGGAATGGAGGAGCACATCAGATTACAGATGAGGAGTTATCAGCTCTGCATGAAAAAATCATACCTTATTTCCAACTTATCGGTGGTGACGCCTGCAGATTTTTGCGCAAAAATCCGTTGATTCTGAACGAGCGGCAGACGAATTTTTTAGACAAAATATCGCAGGACGAAGCGTTGGAAAAAACCATATCGCTATATCAATACAGAATTAAAAATACTAAACATACGGATTTCGTGGATTTGACTGTCGAGCAGCAGACCGCTCTGCTATCACATACATATCAATACGGGACGCCGACGAATGACTTGTTAAACGCTATTTGGCAAGGGAAAAGGAGTCTGATTCCGTCTATACGCGAACGTGAATATCTTTATAAATCCATGCCAGCAGAAAAAAATAAAGAGTAAAAATCGTGAAATATATCGTTAAACTTCTGTTGCTTGTAATTTTAACTTATCTACTTGAGTTCCAGAATGCGAGGGCTGCCGTGAGAAAATTTGAGAATCCTGCCCTTCAGTTTGCGGGTACATGGCGTGTTGATTCTTATGATTTCCATGAATTTAAAGAAGTGCCGCAGAATATTGAAAAGCAATTGATAGCGCACGCCGGCGCTTTTCCGATAGGTCAGAAAATTCGCATGGAATCGGCTGGTCTATCGCTAATGCCGGGGAATTACAATTTTGAAAAAATGGATTTTGACGGGCCGATTGGGGAAGTAATAGAAATGTCTTTTCTCATGCCGTTTGAAAAAAATTTTTGTAAAGACTATTGGGAACACTTATGTACGGATCGACCAATAAATTACACGGTCAGTTTCATGATTGTTGATATCGTAAAATGGAAGGGGATTGATCGTTATGAAACGAGAAGTTGGCCGGATGTCACGCCGGTTGAGTATCGTCTCGTCGATCTCAGCAAGACGCATAACATCGATGCTTGGGTTGCGCGAAACGGCGACCTGATATTTCCGATATATATTGATGGAAAATCAAAAAACGGTTCTAACTTTGGCATTTTGGGCGTGCGCTTGAAACGCATGAGGTAACGTCAGGTAACGCTAGTGTGTTCAATGAGAATCAGACGTTCGCAGCATCAAGGGAGTATCTCGTTAGCGCAATGCTTTCCACTTACGAAACAATCGATGTTCCCGAACGTCACCTCCGCAATTTCGCGCATTGCCTCCACGGTAAAGAATCCCTGGTGCCCGGTCACCAGCACGTTCGGGAACGTCATCAAGCGCTGGAACACATCGTCCTCGATGATATCGCCCGAGCGGTCGTGAAAAAACAGCGAGCCTTCCTGCTCATACACATCGATCGCCAGAAACCCCAGCTGGCGCGATTTCAGCGCTGCGATCACGGCCGGCGTATCGATCAGCGCCCCGCGCGAGGTATTGACCAGCATCGCCCCGCGCTTCATTCCAGCCAGGCTGTCGCGATTGATCATGTGCCGCGTGGCGTCCACCAATGGGCAGTGCAGCGACACGATGTCCGATTTCGCCAGCAAGGTCGGCAGGTCCACCATCGTCCCCAGCGCGGCGAACTCCGGCGCCGGCGCGGGATCGTACCCAAGCACCTTGCAGCCGAAGCCGTTGAGAATGCGCGCCGTCGCCAGCCCGATCTTGCCGGTGCCGACAATCCCTGCGGTTTTCCCGTGCAGATTGCTGCCCAGCAGGCCATCGAGCGCGAAGTTTCCCTCGCGGACCCGCGCGTACGCCCGGTGCGTGTTGCGGTTGAGCGTCAGGATCAGCGCCAGCGTATGCTCGGCCACCGCTTCCGGCGAGTACGCGGGCACACGCGCGACAAAAAATCCCAGCCGCTGCGCCGCCTCGATATCGACGTTATTGAATCCCGCACAGCGCATCAGAACCGCGCGCACGCCGGCCTGGTGCAATGCTTCGAGCACCGGCGCATCGAGCCGGTCGTTGACGAAGGCACATACCGCATCGCACCCCTGGGCCAGCGCGACGGTGTGCAGCGCCAGCGACGCCTCCTGATACACCAGTTCGATGTGCCGACTGTCCGGATGGGCTTGGAGCGCCTCATCGAGAAAACGCCGGTCGTAGGCCTGGGTGCTGAAAATGGCAATTTTCATGGTGTTCGGTTCCCGCGGGGATTGAGATTACCCATCATAGCCCGGACGGCGTTATCGGCGTGGCATCCCCGCATTCGTGCTCGGCGGCCGTGTAGCAGGTCCCCCAGGCCGTTTGCGTGTCGTGCGCACGCGTGTGACGAAACGGTGCAATCAACGCGCTGTGCATGGGCTTGCGCGCGTATCATGGGCTTGCCCGCTTCCACTCCACTTCCGCCGCCGATGCTGAAAATCGATCCTGAGTTACTGAATAACGCCAGCATGTCGCCGCATCGCCGCGCATTGGAGCAGGGATATCGCTGGCTGCGCTTCGAGGATGGCCTGGAAAAACAGTTCCAGGCGTTTTTTACACAAGGGCATTTGGTGCGCGTGCGCGTGGCCGCCTATGTGAGTATTGTCCTGTTCATCATGTTCGTGCTGATCGATCTGGCCACGCTGCCCGCCTATGTATCGGTACGCACGGTCAGCATCCGGGTGACGCTGATTATCCCGAGCTTCATCATCGTGCTGTTGGCCAGCTACCGGGCCGCGTGGCGCCCGTATCTCGGAACAGCGGTATTTACCGCCGCCCTGGTCACGGGGGTGAGCACCGTCGCGGTGATCGGCAGCGCGCTCGACGTCGGTTACCAGATCCCGTACGAAGGCATCCTGCTGGTGGCGCTGTTCGTGTACCTGATCGCCTGCCTGGAATGGCGCCGCGCGCTGCTTGCCAATATGGTTACCTTGTTCGCTTTCGTCGTCATGGAATTCACGCTGCAGACCAATGCCCAGGCGCGCCTGTACCAGATTATCTTCATGTGCGCGGCCAATGGCGTGGGCGCGTACGGCGCGTACTTCCTCGAACACAGCATCCGCACCACTTTTCTGGTCGACACCCTGCTGCACGAACTGGCGGCGCTCGACGGCCTGACCGGACTGTCGAATCGGCGCAGCCTGAATATTCACCTGGAGCGCGTCTGGCGCCAGGCCCTGCGCGACCGGCAAGCGGTGGCCATCGCGATGATCGATATCGATTATTTCAAGCGCTATAACGACCGCTATGGCCACGCCCGCGGCGACGCGGCCTTGAAAGCCGTGGCCGACGTGATCGCCGGCCTGGCGCGCCGCCCGCTCGACTTGACCGCCCGCTACGGAGGCGAAGAATTCGCCGTGATCTGGCATAACCCGGTTCCCGGCGAATTGCAGGCGATGGGCGAGGTGCTCACCGCCGCGGTGGCGGCGCTCCACATCGAGCACCTCGACAGCGACCTCGGCAGGCTGACTGTCAGCGTCGGCGTGGCGATCGGCCTGCCCTGCGCCGGCGACGATGCCGCAGCCCTGCTGCGCGCGGCCGACGAGGCGCTGTACCAGGCCAAGCACCAGGGCCGCAACCAGGTCGTGGTCAGCGAGCCGGTAGCGGCACTGGTGTAGCAAAGAAAAGACAAAAGCCATGCGGCAACTGCCTGTTTAACCCTCCCATGATCGGATATGTTTACCCGAATTACTTTTTGTTATAGTGTCGGCATTATTTGAATAGCGGAGATGTGGACATGAACGGAGCAGGTGGAACCAGCGGTGGCACGGGCCAGTTTTTTCTCGGCCTGATTATGATGTGCGGCGGTTTCTATTTACTGCTTAACGGGATCGTGGTCAGTTCCAATTTCGGATTCGGCACGCGTCTGTTCGGCTTTGGCTCGGGATTCGGCGTCAGCGGCGGCATGGTGATGATTCCGATGATGATCGGTATCGGCATGGTTTTCTATAACTCGAAGAACTACCTTGGCTGGCTGATTGCCCTGTGCTCGTTCGCGGCGCTGGTATTTGGCGTGATTTCCTCGGTCAGCATGAGCCTGCGCACCATGTCGGCGTTCGAGCTCATTTGCATCCTGGTGCTGGCCATTGGCGGGCTCGGTCTGTTCCTGCGTTCGCTCAAGCCGGCGCGGGCCGCGCCGCCACAGGCGCAATAAGGCGCTGGCGATGCGCATGATGTGCGCATCGCCGCCCCTGTCAGGTTCCGCCAGTACGCATGCGCAGCCGCGCGCGCCATTCACCCAACGCCGATAACGCAGAATGAAATTCGCGCTCGATCAGGTCTGCTTCGGCGCTGGTGACAACGCCGTCCATCAGCGCGCCCGACACGGCTTCGGCCACGGCCCCGACTTCGCTCATCACCCGGCATACCGTCTGCGACAGGTCGTCGCGGCCCACCTGTTCCGGCTGCGGCACGATGAAGGCGGCCATGCCGTGCCGGTTCAGCAGCGCATGCAGCGGCATCATCGCTTCCTGCACGCCGGCCTTGTGACAATGCTCGACGATGATGGAAACCTCCTCGAACGATGGGTAATGTGATGAAATGGTGGGCGACAGCTTATTGCGCAGAACATTGGCGGAAATGCCAATCTCCTTGGCCAGCATGTCAATGCCACCGGGATAGCGGCGCGCCACGCTGTACAGCGCATCGTGCTGGTTCATGTCCAGATATTTACGAGTCATGGTGAATCTTGCCTATTTTTACCGGTGCATTGGCAGTATTGGTGCTGTTATGCTTCTTTCAACCTTCAACCCGGCCAAAGAAAAATGAAGTCAACTCAGATCATGTTGCTGCTGGCACTGCTGCTACCCGCCGCGGCCACAGTCACGGCCGGCGCGAAACCGGCATCAAGTTCGAGTTCGAGCTCGCGGTCGAGCTCGTATAAGAGTGGATTTTCCTCCCAAAAATCCAGTCCATCAAGTAGCAAGTCGTCAACGTCGTCGAAGAACTCGTCGTTCGGCTCGTTTGGGAGCCGGTCTTCGTCGCCGCCGCCCCAGCAGTCCGGGTCGTCGTGGTCGCAGCGTTCGCAGGATGGCAGCGCGGATGCGGGCAAGGCGGACAAGAAAGGTTCGTTCGGGGGCTTCGGGTCCTTCGGCGGGGCGCCGGCGCGGCAGGACAGCGGCGCCCAGCCAGGGCAGCAAAAGTCGGGTTCGGTGCTGTCGCAACGCCTGGACAAGGGCAACGCCGAGGCCAATGCCTTGCGCACGCTGGAGGCGCGCCGGGCGGCCGAGCAGGCGGCCAATGCGCCGCGCGAGATCAAGCCGGTGCCGTCCTCGCAGCCATCGGGCGGGCAGTACGGATCGAACAATGCGGGGCAGTACGGGAATACGAATAGCGGCCAGTACAACGGCAGCCGGAATGGCCAGTATGGCGGCAATTCGATGCCGGCACCGATCATCGTGCCGCAGAATAATAACGGAATGGGCAATGCCATTCTCGGCTTCTTGCTGGGACGGTCGATGTCCAACTCGCATGCGAACAGCGGTTATCCGGGTAATACGAACAATAGCGGGATGGTTGGTACCGTTCCGGGCAGCGGCGCCACCAGCGCCGGTCCGGTGGCAGGGTCCCAGGCGATGCCGGAAAGGTCGCTCGGTAAATCGCTGCTGCGTACCTTTGTCTGGCTGGTGATTCTGTCGGTGCTGGCGTGGGTGGCTTATCTGGGATGGAAGTTTTTACGGCGCGGTAAAGCGCCAAGCACGGCAAACTATTCTTTTGACAGGAACTGACATGGGCTGGAAGAACGCATTCGATTACATGCGCGGCATCGCCGGCAACCATGGCGCCGATGGCAAAGCGCGGCGCGAAGACGAAGGCTTGCCGCTCGGCGCGCGCATCGGCGGCATGCTCCAGCTGCAGATGTCGCCCCTGATCCGGGCGCAGGCCAATGGTTCGCTGATCGCCATGCCGCGCGATGCCGATACGCTGATCCTGGCGGTATCGCAGATCAAGCTCAATCTGGCGGGCGGGCTGTATCGGTATTACCTGGCCAAGGGCGACGACGATGCCAAGGAAAAGTTTTTGCAGCTGTACGCCGATAAAGATGGCAAGGTGGCCGAGATCATGTATTGCACCCAGCTGGCGCGCGTGATTCCGGAAACGGCGGAAGACCAGGATGCCTACACCGGCCGTTCCGGCTTTGGCCTGGGCGACCAGACCTACACCTTGTGGCGCGAGCAGCTCGACGACGTGGGCTTGAGCGAGGATGAACTGGCCACGGTTTTCGGCGACAGCGACCGCCTCGATTATGTGCGCGACGCGGGCGACCGCAACGCCACGTTCGTGGCCCCGTTCAAGGGCACCGAAACCCGGATCGATGATGCCGGCGGGGTGCAGGGTCTGAAGCAGGAAATGTATTTCATGCCGTACGTGCGCGAATTGGCGGCCGGCGGCAGCGAATATTTGCTGATCACGACGGAGATCATCTCCAGCGTGAATGGCGATAACTCAAAACGCGGTATCCATGTCGATTTCGTCATTGGCATACCGGTGGAGCAAGAACGGGTCGTTATTCAATAACGGTTCGGTAAAGGCAGTCTTACTTAACAACGAAAGGGATTCAAGATGAGCAATGCAAGTGGATGGGGACTGACGGCGCGTTTGATTTCGAAGCACTTCGGCGTGCTGGGTGACCGTATATCGTCAGCGATCGCCAATTTTGACCCTGAAACGGCGACCGAGGCTGACCGCGACCGTCTGGCCGACACCCTGCGCGCCACCGCGCAAGTGCTGGCATCGGCGCGTTCCTCCTTCGAGAAGGAACACAAGGATGTGGTCAGCCTGCGTGCGCTGATCGCCAACGACGAAAAAGCCACGGAAACGCTGGCCGAACGTCTGGCCGCGGGCAAGATTTCGGAAGCCACCGTGACCATGTTCTGCGACGAACTCGAAGCGAACAAGAGCCGCCTGCCACAAGAGATCCAGGAAGAAGCCGACGCCAAGGCGTACATGGACGAACTGCAAAAGATCATCGATGCGCTGTCCAAGCAGCTCGCCGAGTTCGATGCCCAGGCCAAGAAAGCGCTGCAGCAGCTGGCAGCAGCCCAGGCGCAGAAGGATCTGCAAGCCATGCGCGCCGAGCGCCAGAGCCAACTGTCCGGCCTGACCGGCATGAAAGGCAATTCGACCGCGCTCAACGCACTGACGCGCCGTGCCCAGGAAGTAAGCAACGAAGCCGAAGGCATGCGCATCGTCGCCGATATCGGCCAGAAGCCGCTCGACCAGGCTGCGGAAATCGATGCGATCCGCAAGTCGGTGCAGAACGACACCAGCGGCGAAACCGCGCTGCAACGCCTGCAGCGCCTGTCGGGCAAGCCGGCCGCCGTGTAAGTAGCGATATCACCCGGCCGCCATGCGTATGGCGGCTGCGGCACACATGAAAACGGCCTCTTTCGAGGCCGTTTTTTTTATTCCATCGCTTGAACGCGGATCAGAAATCGACGGTAAAGCCGGCGCCGATCGAACGCTGCGAATAGTTATAGTCGATCAGGCTTTGTCCGTAGCCGGAAAACAGCTGGACATAGCCTTTCAGGTTGGTCGTGAGCGGATACGACATCGCCGCCTGGATCGCGCCATGGTCGGTCGACATATTCCGGCGCGCCATGATCGAATACTCGTAGCCATCCTTGCGATAGCTGGCACGCACGTCGCCGCGCGCCAGGAAGTCGGTAATGTCCGCATTATCGTTGTTCGATTTGGCGTTATCCAGACGGCGCCACAGGCGCGCGCTCATCGCAAAATTGCCACGGTCGATGCCGACTTCGGTGTACAAGCGGTTCCAGCTGCGCGACAGGGTCGAGGTCTGCCCGTTCGACTGGTGAATCAGGCCAAAATTGACGAAGCGCAGATTGAACCCGGCGAACGATTGGTTAATCGGGACGACCGCCATGATTTCAGGCTGGTAGTTCGTTTCGCGGAACGGGCTCGATTGCGAGCGGTTGTACGCCTGCCAGAAACTCTGCTGCGTGTAGCCGAGCCAGATATCGACCGGCAAACCAGCAACCTGTTCGGCGGCCTTCATTTTCAGGCTCAGCTGATAAGTCAGCTCGACGCGCTTGGTCTTCAAGCCGGCCGGTGTGAAATGGCGGTACGGCTCATCGTTCGACGAGGTGCTGTAGTTGGCCACCAGCAGGTAATTCTCGCGGTGCGGACGGAAGGAAAACACGCCGCGGCGCGACGCCTTGGTCAGCTCCCACAACTGCTCGGTACGCGAAATCGGCGTTTCCGGCGGCGCTGGTGTGGCCGATGCCACGGCTGGGATCGGCGTCGCCGGCTCGGCTGGCTCACCCTTCTTGGCGGCTGGGGCGGCGACAGTCGCGTCCGGCGTTGGATTGCCGGCGACGGTGTCGGCCGTGGCGGCCTTGGTGAGCGCGTCAAAGCACCCGAGTCGCGCGCTCGGATCGCCAAGCACGGAGCAGCGCAGCATTTGCTGTTCGAGCTCGCCTGCCTGGGCGGCGCCAGCGGAGATGAAAAGGGTGGTCAGGAGGAGGGGCAGTCGGGCGGCGTGCATGTGGGATGTTTCTAAAATGACAAAGGGTGGTTACTGTAGCGCAATATCAGAAAAAATGTCGCGCTGCATGTATTTATGTGTTGCAGGACTGCATCAGATGTCGCTTGCGTCATCGATATAGATGGCGGTGTCGTGCAGCGGCGGCTCCGGCAGTTCCAGCACGAGGCGGTCGATTTTTTCGTATAGCGCCAGCCGGAATTCGTCGCGGTCGAGGGCCAGATGGCAGCGTCTGTGGCAATTTGGACACAGCGCGCCGGTGTTCGACGGTGTATCCGAGCCGTGGCTGGCGAGCGGCATGATGTGGTGCACTTCCAGATACGGAAAACCATCGGTGCCCGTGAACGGTGCCGGCATGTCGCAGCCTTCGCAAATGCCGTCGGCGACCTTGAGCACCCAGGCCTTGACAGCCAGCTCGCTACGCAGCATTGCCACGTAAGCGCGCACGGCTGCGGCCAATTCCTCGTCGGTCCAATCCGCACTCTTGGTCGACGCCTCGGGCGGCCAGTGTATCAGGCGTTCAATTTCCCCTATACAAATTTTCGGTGACTGCAATGTGCGCGGCGATTATTCGCGGATGCCGTACCCGAGCGCGCGTGCCGCCTTGCGAAAGCGCGTGTCGTGCTTGACCTGGACCACCAGGTGCTGCTTGCCCGCACGCATGCACAGCGGCGCCGTGTCTTGATGCCGCGCGATCAGCTCGGCCGTTTCCGCATCGACGCATTCGATCAGCAAGCTGCTGCCTATCACCTGCATCGCCTTGCCGCCCTTGTTACAGGCGCGCAGGAAGGCTTCCACCTGCACCGGCAGCGGCTGGCTGTCGCGTGACCGCAAGAACGCTTCCAGCGGCGCCGTATCCTGGCCGCGTTCGACGGCGATCATGGTTTTCTCGCGGTCGAGGCGCCACAGCTGCGCGCTTTCGCGGTTGGCCCAGTTCTCCAGCAGCAGGCTTTCGTCGGCGGACAGGCTGCCGCCGGTCACACTGATCTGCAGGTTGGCGCTGACCGACAGCGTGCAGGACGCGGCGCGCGCGGGCGGCGCGTAGGCTGTGCTCAGGCCCAGGCAGTAGGCGCCCAGATCGGTCAAGCGGAAATACATCAGGCCGTCGTAGCGCGACAGCAGCGACATACCCGCACCGCCCCACAGGGATTGAAATTCCGTGCGCGCGTGGTGCGGCGAACAATAGGCGACATCGACCATGCCCAAGGTTGCGCAATACTCGAACAGCACGCATAGCAGATAGCGTGTCTCGAATGTATCCCACTCATCGTGGGAATAACCCAAGGCACCGTAATTTGCGTCGCACAGGTAAAGCGACCAGGGATCCTCGGCCACGGAGAGCGGCGCGCCCTCAGCCTTCATGAAACGCGACAATTCATCGACCTCGACCCAGCGCGCTGGCGGACAGCGTTGCAGGAATTGGCCGACGATGGCCCGGCGCGGCTTGACTGGCGTAAGGCGGCCCCTGCCCTTCTGGCCCTTGATTTCGTCGATCCGGTTGAACTCGTCGAACAAGGTCGATGCCAGCCAGCCGCGCCAGATGCCACGCAGCACGTCGGCCGGCGCCGCTTGCAAGGCCTTGATGCCGGCCGTGGTCAAGCCGAGCTTGCTGCCATGAAGTTCGGCCAGGCCACTTGCCTGTAGCAGCAGCGGCCAGGCGACCGCCTTGATCGGTCCGATCCGCTGATCCGAATGCCTGGGGCTGGCTTCGGCGTCCGGTCCGTAGAAATCGGCGCCGGCGAGCTTGGCTTCAATCGCACGCAAGGCGGCTGTCCCCGGCATGCGTGTTTTGTCGCTGACCGCGATCAGTTTTTGATCCGCCATGCGCAGCATGGCCACTACCTCGTAGAGCGCATCGGGCGAGGTATTGCGCTGCGTTAGCGGCATGACATCGGCGTCGGCGTCGCCGTCGGCTTGCGCTTTGAGCTCCGGCCCGGGCTCCGGCAAGGAGGCAAGGCTCGCCAGCGCGTTGGGCACGGGTGCCGGGAACAAGGCCGCCACGCGCAGGCGTAACTGCGCGGGCATCGTGCGCGTGTCGCCATGCTCGAACAGAAACAGGCTCAGCACTGTCGTGGGACCGCGGCCGTACGGGTGCTTCGGATCATGGTAAAAACGCGGCGCTTGCCCGTACTTCGCGGTAAAACGGCGCTCATCGAAATGCCCCTGGACATCATAGGCCGCTTCCCGTACCGCAAGTTGCTGGCAGGGATCGAGCATCGTCCAGACGCGTGGCAGGCCCGCGTCCGACATCTGCTCCAGCAGGGCAGCGATCAGGACGTCCTTGCGTCCGATTTTCACGGCATCGGGAAAGTTGGCAAGCAGCGACTTGAGTTGTTCGACAGTGAGGCTGCTCAGTGCGTCGGGCAATGTATTCATTTGCGTAGGGAAGATAAACGAGGACGTCAGCATGACATATATACGCCTTGGGTCAAGCATGGCGAGCGTGCGCATCAGGCAATCAGCTTAAGTCCCGGCGGCAGCGATTCGCCCAGAATCCAGCGTTCGGTCGCCTGGTCGAGCTGCACCACCTGCTGCACCATGGTGATGGTCGCCGGAGGCGCGTTGATCGCCACCAGCCGCTGCACGATCCGTTCGCGCAATGCAAGCGGCAGGTCGCGCGAACGGTCGTCGGTCATGCGCGCAAGGTGCACGGCGGCAAAGGCGGCCGACTCGACCCGCTTCCAGTCGAGCGCCAGGATGGCATCGAGCCAGCCTTCCACCACCTCGGTCGGCACCACGTCGTGCGTGCTGCCGTGGAAAGGCTGGCGCGCGCCGATGCGCCCCAGCGCCCACAGGTAGCGGCTGGCGCTGGTGCTGTCCTTGCCCGGCGTGGCGGGCGCCGCCTGGATGCGCTCCAGCAGCCAACCGCCGATTTCCGCCTTGTAATCGACCGGAATGCGTTCGAGCGAGGCGCCCAGGCGCAGCATGTCGTCATCGCTGCCGGCCACCACGGTGCCGCCAGCGTCGCCGCCCTCCTTATTCGTCTGGAGATTGAAGGCGAAGTCATCGAGCAGGCGCAGCTGCTCGGTAGCGCCCAGCCCGCCCGCGACGCGGCGCCACAGGGTCCACCATTCCGCGCGCGCCTGCTTGTCGTCGGCATGGCGCACGCCGGCCTCGAACAGGGGCCATAGCTGCTCCAGGCGCCATTCGTCGAGTGCGTAGCCGAAGCCCGGACGCAGGCAGTAGCCGGTCAGGTTCAGCCACACCCGTTCATGCTCGGCGGAGCGGCGCCGTCCGCGCGCGCGCTGCCACAAGGCGTCGAACAACTGGCGCAGCAGTGGCGTGTGCCATTGCTCGCGGTCACCCAGCAGTTGCTCCAGTTGCGCGCGCAGCTGCTTGACTTCCTTGGCCGTCACCTGCTGCCCGCTCTTGCCGAAAATGCGGTCGATCTTGTCGATGGCGGCCGTCAGTTGCGGCGACGGCGCAGCCTCCGTCTTGTCGTTCTCGGCCGCCGCGTTGTCGTGCCGCAGGTCGAATTCCAGCAGCCAGCGCTGGCCGGCATCGGTCAGGTTGACGCAGTGCATTTCCAAGGTGCCGACCTCGGTTAGCGCGGTGGCCAGTTGCACGGCGGTTTCCTGTTTGCTGCCCGCCGGCTTGACCTTGCCGTCGGCCGCGTGCAGCACGGTCGCAATCGGCGGCAGGCGCACGTATTTCGGGTCGTCGAGGTCGACCAGTTCACCTGGCGCGGGCGGCGCATCGGCGCCATCGGCATTGGACGTCATCACGTGAAAGCGCACCGGCTGTCCGAGACGCAGGGCGAAGGTACGGTCCTTGAGCAGGATTTCACGGCCGGTTTCGCTGCCGCGCGGCAGGATGCAGATGCCGCGCTTGGGCCCCGTGCCGGCCTCGTCGAGCACCAGGAAATAGCTGCGCGCCGCACCGGCATCGATGCGCGGCGCCTGGCCCTGCAGCGACAGGGCATACGCCACCGCGCCACGGGCCACGGCCACGTCCGGATTGTCGTTGTGCAGCAGGCGCAAGGGCGCGCCACGCCAACTGCCCAAGGTTTCCTGCAAGCGCTCGACCAGCGCATCGGCGCGGAACACGCCGCCGTTGAGCAGCAGGGTATCGGGCATGGTCGTGCCGTCTTCCTGCGCCGCTTGCAGTGCGCTGGCATGCTGCTGCAAAAAATCGGCGATGTGACGGGTGACCGCCGGATCGCGCGCGTACGGCAAGCCGAACTCGACGATGCCGGCGCGGCCTTGCTGCACGCGGTCGGTAGCCGCCACCAGCGGGAAAAAGCCATCGACGATGATGCTGCCGACTTCATCGCGCGTCAGCGCCACCGAACGCATGCCGCCGATCATGCGCGAGCCGGAGCCCAGCAAGGTCACTTGCGCCTGTTCGGGCGCGTCGGCCGCCAGCAATTGTTCCTTGGCGGCGCGGCAGCGTTCCATCAATTGAGAGAGGGCACTGGCCGACAGATGCGTGCGCGGCTGATCGGTGCCGGCCATCTGCGCCATTTTCGCTTCGGTCACATGGGCCAGCGCCAGGTCCATGTTGTCGCCGCCGAGCATCACGTGGTTGCCCACGCCGATGCGCGTCAGTTGCGGCTGGCCATCGTGCAGGTCGACCTTGATCAGGCTCAGGTCGGTGGTGCCGCCGCCGACGTCGCACACCAGCACCATGCGCGTTTGCGCCAGTTCCCCGGCCAGTTCGCCGCGATGGCGGAACAGCCAGTCGTAGAAGACCGCCTGCGGCTCTTCCAGCAAGCGCAGTTGATGCAGTCCGGCCTGCCGCGCCGCGCTCAGGGTCAGCGCGCGCGCGCCTTCGTCGAACGACGCCGGGACCGTCAGCACCAGTTCTTGCTGCTCCAGGGGATGATCGGGAAACTTGCTGTTCCACGCTGCCCGCAGGTAAGCCAGATAGCTGGCGCTGGCCGCCACCGGCGAGACCTTGGCCACATCGGGCGCGGCGCCCCACGGCAGGATAGCCGCCAGGCGGTCCACCGCGGTGTGCGACAGCCAGCTTTTGGCGCTGGCCACCATGCGGCCCGGCACTTGCGCACCGAGCCGGCGCGCGAGCTGGCCGATGACGACCGGCTGCGCCTCGCTATTATTTTGCGGCCACGGCAGCCGCACATCGGCCGCCGGTAACTCACCATCGGCCGGGTGGTAGCGCACCGACGGCAGCAGCGGCAAGGCAGCCACCTGGCCGGGCGCTACCAGTTGCTCGATCTCGAACAGAGTGATGGCGGCGCGCCCGTCCGCCTGCGCATCGATGGGCGCGTACGCCACCACGGTATTGGTGGTACCGAGGTCGATGCCGACGATGTACTGGCGCGCCACGCCGTGCCCTAGCTGTTGCCGCGCACGTCGAACTCCACCCTCCAGCGCTCTTCGCCCTGGACGGCTTGCGCCACCAGTTCCAAGGTGCCGGTATCGGTGGCGACGGCGGCCAGGGTCACCGCGACCACGTCGCCCGCCTGGCGTCCTTCAGCAGGCAGGGTGGCCTGGATTTCGCCAACTTCCTGCATGTCGTCCGGATGCCAGAAGTCGAGCAGGTCGCCCAGGCGGTCCTGGCGCCGTACCGACGAGCCGAAGAAACGCAGGGTGATGGCGTGCCCGACCACCAGACCGAACTGCTGGGTCTTGAGTTGCGCTTCGATGCCTTCTTCCATGCCGAACGGCGCCACGCACAGCAGCTGGATCGGCGGCTCGAAGCCGGGCACGGCTGGCATCGACGATTCGATGGCGACGTAGTAGGCACGCGCCGTCCCGCCGCGGATGCGGATGCCTTTGCCGCGCCGCACGTAGCCGTAGTACGCGGCGCCGCGCGCCACTGCCAGGTCGAGGTCGGCGCCGGTGAGCATGCGCGCAGGTTCCGCGCCTTCGCCGGCCAGCCAGTCGTTCAAAGTGGTGAGGGTACGTTCGGCCAGTACGTCGGACTTGAACACGCCGCCGTTGAACAGCACGGCGGTCGGGTGCAGGAAGCTGGCGCCGTCGCTGGTCTTGCCGGCGAAGCCTTCCAGCTCGGCCGTTGCGTTGGTCTGGCGTCCCAGCAGAGCGGCCAGGTGGCGGGTGACGCCGGCATCCTGCGCGTACGGCAGGCCCAGCTGGACCAGACCACCGCGCGGGCGGCTGACCGGACGGGCGGCCGCTTCCACTTGCGGGAAGAAGCCTTCGAGGATGGTGGCGCGCACTTCTTCCTGGGTCAGCTCGGTGCGGATCGAACCGCCGATCAGCTTGGAGCCGCGGCTTGGCACGACGATGGGCTGGGTGGCCAGTTGCGCATCGCTGAGCAGGTTTTCCTTGGCCGCGCGGCAAGCATAGGCCAGCGCGCGCATTTGCCAGGCGTCCAGCTGGGTGCCGGTGGCGGCGACCTTGCGCGCCACCAGGTGGGCCAGCGCCAGGTCCATATTGTCGCCGCCGAGCAGGATGTGGTCGCCCACGGCGATGCGGTGCAGTTCCAGGTTGCCGTCGCGCTCCAGGACGGTGACCAGCGAAAAGTCGCTGGTGCCGCCGCCCACGTCGATAACGAGGATGATGTCGCCCGGCTTGGCATCCTTGCGCCAGCGTCCGCCGCTGTTCTGGATCCAGTTGTAGAGCGCCGCTTGCGGCTCTTCCAGCAGGGTCAGGTTGACGTAGCCGGCGGCCTTGGCCGCTTCCACGGTCAGCTCGCGTGCGGCCGGGTCGAACGAGGCAGGAATGGTGACGGTGATGTCCTGCTCGTCGAATGGGGCTTCCGGATGGGCCGCGTTCCACGCGTTGCGCAGGTGCGCCAGGTAGCGGGTGGACGCTTCCAGCGGCGAGAGCTTGGTCACTTCCGGTGGCGCGTCGCTCGGCAGGATGGCTGCGCGGCGGTCGACGCCGGGATGGCACAGCCAGCTCTTGGCGCTCGACACCAGGCGGATCGGCGTCTGGGCACCGCGCGCGCGGGCGAATTCGCCGACGGCGTAGTCTTGCGTGCTGGTCCATGGCAGGTTCAGCGCGCCGGGCGGCAATTCATCGCCGTGCGGCATGTACAGGAAGGAGGGCAGCAGGTGGCCATTGCCGACCGCGCCGGCATCGACCAGTTGGGGAATGTCGAGCACGCCGTGGCTGGTTTTCTCGCCATCGCTGGCGGTCAGGTCCACATAGGCCAGGGCGCAGTGGGTGGTGCCGAGATCGATGCCGATCGAGAAGTAGGCGTTGCTCACAGTTCCACCTCCGCCTGGGCCACCACGGTGGCGTCGTGGCCGGCGGCCAGAGTGGGCAGGCGGACGTCCGCCGCGCGCCAGCCGCGATGGCTGATGCTGCCGTTGAACGGGGCCTTGCCGACCACGTTGCCGGTCAGGCGTACCGCGCGGGCGTCGAAGCCGTCGTTCAGGGTGACGCGGCTGCCTTCGGCTTCGTCGCGCACGGGGACGATGGTGAAGTGTTCGCGCAGTACCTTGGCGCAGCCTTCGTGGACCACGCGCGCGGCGGCGCCGATGTCGGCGTCGGAGAAGCCGCTCAGGTTTTCCTGGGTGAAGTCGATCAGGCGCGCATCGCGCTGGAGCAGGGACAGCAGCTGCAGGGCGGTGTCTGGCGTGGGAGCGGCTGGCTTGGGGGCTGGCGCTGGTGCGGCGGCCACCGGGGCGACTGGTGCAGGGGCGGGCGTTGGCGCGGGGATGCTGCCATGACGCACGCGCTCAACCCGGCCGGCGAAGTCGGCATCCGACAGCGCGCCGAAGAATGCGCCGAAAGCGATCGGAATGCGGCGGAGGAAAGAAGGCGGGTTGTTGTCCGGGGACGGGTGATTCGAGTCTGGCGTCGAGTCGATCATCAATTACTCCTGAGTGTGCCGGCTGTGTGTCGGACTGATAGGGTTGGCCGGGCAAAGGTGCCACAGGGCCGGAACCGGGATTGTATGCTGTGTAGGGCCTAAATTTATGCTGCGCGGCAGTATAAATCATTTGGCTACGACGCTGGTTAATGCCACTCTGTGTCATCAACGCAAAAAACAGCCTGCGCGGACGGCAGCTGCGGTAGAAGGGCGCCTGCGCTATGATGTTCTCATCACGCCTCAAGAATGATACAGCATGAATTCTATCGATAAAATTACTATTCGCGGCTACAAGTCAATTCGCTCATTGGAAAAGCTCAGGCTTAGCAATCTGAATGTGCTGATTGGCGCTAATGGCGCAGGAAAGAGCAACTTCATCAGTTTTTTCCGCATGTTGGCGCGCCTGATGGCGAGCGAGTTGAACTACTATGTCGCCAAAAGCGGTGGGCCTGATGCCCGGTGTCTGCTGTGCCGACCCCGCTGCACATATTTACCGCAGCATGCTGCGGCTCGGAAGCCTGGCTCGCTTACTTTTCTTTAGCAACTTCGACCCTTATACCAAGAAGGCGACCGGTTGGTTTTAAGCCGGACTCAGGTCGACAAGGCCGATGAGCTCATGCGCGCCATGTACCGGAGATTGGGCTATGAGCAACTGCGGCAACTGATTGCACGGTATGCGTCACGGGTGGGCGTCAAGCCGGGGACTCTACGGGTCTGGGAATTGAAAAATCGCTGGCTCCTGCTCGGCAACCGGCAACAGTTTCCTAGCCTTTGCAAAATTTCTGCCAATTTTTTATAAAAGTTTCGTTCATTTCGGTGCGCAGAGGGGTTTAATCTGCGAACAGATTAACGCTATCTAGTCGGATCGCGTACACATAAACTTCTTCCCTCCCTGCAATTTTTTTTACACCTGTACTATAGTCTGGGTGATAGAAAGTTGGTTGTGTATATCTAACCTCGCTATTTCGATATATGGAATGCAATATCATCGCCAACGAATGCGGTTTAGGTCCGAATGGAAGAAGTAGGCAGGCCTCTGTACCAGCGCTAGTGATATCATCTATTACGTCGAATGCATAGGAAACATCCCGAGAGTCGATTCGAATTGGCTCAGGAAATTCTTCGCCAGTGCCAAACAAGTTATTTAGCAGTTTCCAATTCCGCTGGAAGCTCGGAGCGCCAGGAGGAAAAGGGAACAATACGCTAGTTTTAGGCTGGTATCCAGTTGAGTCTAGTACGTTCGTGAGATCAAATGCCATGTAACCAAGGCCAACCACAACATGTTCCAACTGAACATCGACCAAGCTCTCCTTTGAAAATGCTTGGAACGTACGGACAGGGGCTTGATCTTCTGCAAGTGGACTAGCCGTGTATCTCTCGGGAATGGTATATGTAACTAGAACCTCTTCAACACCTTTATTTCCTAATATTCTTTTCAGAAGTACAACAAAAAATCGCTTCGGCATGGCCGACATGTCTATGACGATTTTTTTTGGGCCAGTTGCCAGCCAATCGTCGATCATGTCAATAAAATCTTGAGGTGGATCCAAAAGCTCAGCCTCAAAAAATTTGATAGCTGGAAATATTCTGACTATTTTCTTCGAATTTTTTTCAATTTTCCCTACCACCTCTTCCTTTAACCGCGGAGAAGCCGGATCAAGCTTCAAGAAAATCGAGTTCTTGACGTACTGTTTCATTAATTCAAGTGCAGTAGTAGAACGATCTTCAAAGCCACAAGTCCCGATAAAGTCCCAATGTCTGGCCACATCGCCAGTGAACCACCTATCTATATGCCCCCAAGGTCTGCGCATAGCTATTCCTTGTCGAATAAATTCAACTGTGCGACTTCAACAGGCGCTTGTTGTGATTTATAGCCACTGCCATTGCCAATCAACACCTCCGCCGCCTCGATGCGCCGACGAAGATCCGATACATTTGTATAAATCGGTTCCTTCGTTCGAATGTGTGGAATTCTAAAGTAAGGACAAAGTATTGGAGATAAATACCATTTGCGTCTTGGTTTCTTATCGGCGAGCTTGGTTGTATGAGGCCCTTCAAAGAGATCACCAAAATCCACGGCGAAAGCCAATACACGGCGGATTTCCTGATCGGACTCGATGTCATCAGTCGTTAGGGAAAATCCGTTATGCCCTGGATTGGACATAGCACGATCTCCCCCCATTTCTTTACTAAACCAAATTCCCAACATTTGAATCAACCGTCGACGTGTATCGCCATTATGACCTTGAGAAATTACATTCTCAAACCATGTACGGCTGGCATCGAATATACCTGTCGCTTGCACTGAAGGTTCAATCTGTGGGAGTTTGCCATTCGGATAGCGGCTCGCTTGAGGCGTACGCAACCAAGCTTGCCATATAAATTTGCAAACCGTAATAAAGCACAGCGTATTGCCGCCACTCAATCCTATAACATCTTCAACCCCAGACCATACCAAGCGTGCCTTGGACTTCGCAGCTATTTGCATTAGCGCTTGATCGTTCCGTTCTTTCCTCCAGTAGTATTTTCCCCACGGCGGTGAGCCGGGATCAAACCCCATCCGAACCACATCGCCCTTACCCCTTTGCCGCGACCATGCCTCGGCAAATTTTGCTTCAAGTGGTGACCTCTTCACAAGATCTTCCAGGAAACTCTTCCAAGGCTGTGGCCATTGTTCGTCCAAATCCAGGGTTTTATCTGGGGCCTTGCCTGCATAGAGCTGCGAAAGCATATCATGAGAAATTCCCTTTCCCAAAACTGCCTTCATTATATTAGCGGCATCATCCTTCCCTACATCGAGATGCGCTGCAATTAACCGCCTCTTAAAAACATCCGCGGCGAGGCTCTTAAATATCCAAGTCTTCGAATTCTCGGATCTCTTAAAAATAACATCAAGGTCGACAACCGAAAAGTCACGCCCTTGTTCCAGTCGCGCCGCAGAGCCATACACCGTAAGCTGCTCTTCCCAAGCAAATCCACGGACGCCAATTCGATAGGACACGCGGGGGTCGCGCATAGCTAGCGCTTTATTAACCACTTGCCGAAACATAACACCTAGATCGAATTTCTTCTCCAGGTAATATAACTCTTCTAGCTGATCTATTCGAATGAAAACACTTGTGGCGTCTCCAATCACTCCACATTGCCTTAGACATTGAGCAGCAACCGCTATCGGCTCACCAATCGACGTGATGGAATTGCTTACAGCCTCAGGCAACAGGTCAGTTGCGAAGTTAAAATAGGATCGATAAATTTTCAATCGGTCTTCAAGCAAATGAAGCAAATTATCAAAGGATGACGGTATAGGCAAATAACCACCCCAGCAGGGATCCTTTGCAAGATTAATAGCCACTTGGTCTAAATTCGCTGAAGCCCCTGGCTGCACACCTGTCATTGCATTTAATTTAGGCTCACCCTTCTCGACTACCGTTTGAACTGAACGAAGAAGGTCACGTGTCACATAATAATTGATGAAATCGCCAAAAATACCTGCCAGCCGCTGTTTATCCTGTGCAGTGGCATTCCTTGATAAACGGGTGCCGATATCTTGAGCGCCGGCCCTAGCTAGATTAATTCCAGCACCTAGGTACGTTGCTACCCTCGCAGGAATCGGGAAATCTTGCCCTGAATCAGCATACGCGGCTTGCGTTTCAGGTTTTAGAAGCGTTAAAAGCATACTTTTTCCGCTACCTGGCGCGCCCCTTAAGATCACATTTCCGGGCCGAAAAAGCTCTTGAGCAGAATTAATAATAGCCGGACTGAAAATCTGGACGAACTCTTCCGACTGGATATGTTCAGCGATGGTCGATTCTGCGAATGGGTTTATTGAGAAGTTCATTTCAGCTTCCGTCGCCCCGACCGCGGGAAAAGAGGACTCCATTTAGATTCGGAGTGTATGGGCCTGATCGTATTGTTCGGACAATTCGCCTCAGAAACAAAAAGATATCCTTGCTCATCTTCAAAGCCATAAGCTTTTTTGTCGCCGGTGGACTGAGCGTATAGCTCAACCATCTTTCTGGCTCTTGTAGAAGTAGCGAGTTCAGGAATCGCCGCTAAACGCGTGACGACACAATCGCCGCTCAGCACTACCACTGGCTTAAACTGTATTTTCCCCTCACTCTTATCCGCCAGCTGCTGTAGCGTGTCACATCCTTTAGATCCGATAATTAGTGGAACAATTAATACAGGAACCTCACTAATCCGTTTTGCAAATTCTACTGCCGGCGTAATTTGGGTACCAGATCCCACGAAATCTTCAATAAGCACAACTTGCTTAAATTTCTGGTCTCTAATATAATCCTTGATTGCAGTCTCAGAACCAAACCTCTCCAAAGACCTCCAATCCGGAAAATATTCAGGTTGCTCGATATGATTGACGTGTCTAAACGCGCTAATTCTCAGGCTATCTGTAATTGGACAGAACCATGTTTTCGCGACGGTATTCTTTAATTCGGCAATAATATTCTTGCTTCGCAGATCGAAATTGTGAACTTCGGCAACCCAATTTGGCACGGTCATTTCGAATGCCACGCGATACAATTCAACGAGCTCGTGACGACCAACATAAAATATATCATCTATTAGCTGGAATGCTTCCCATCGATCGTCGTCGTTCGCAAAGTTTTTCAGCCAAAGGTCTAGTCGCTGAAAAAAATCTCTCGGGACAGAGTCGGAATTGGAAATGATGAGCGGCTCATAATTCGCGAAAAGTTTCTTTGCGTAAAGGCCATACTTCTCCATTAACTGAGAGCAAAGTATTTCTCGATCTTGATGGGACTGCCACTCATCGAATATGCGGTTCATAATTTGCTATATAAAGCAGCTTTCAACTGCTGAGCCAACAATACAGATATGGCAGGCGGTACGGCGTTGCCAATAACCTTAAATTGGTCTCTGATGGATCCCGAAAAGTCGAATGTATCCGGGAAGCTCTGGATCCTCGCGGCCTCCCGCACCGAAAATCCCCTATGTTCGCTAGGGTGAAGGAAATAACGTGGATTGCCGAAGTTGGTATCAACCGTGTAACTTGGCGCGTCCCAAGAGAAACGGCGATATTTGCCGTTGAAACGTCGCCTGAGGTCAACATAATTCCCATCAAATGTGAGGAAATTCTTTTCAACAAGCTGAGCGGTTTTTTTTACAACTCCCTTACCGTGGAGTTTTGTCAAAACAGCAATATCAACTGGATCGGCGTCTCCGTTTTCTCTCCGACGCAACTGCCGCCTTAGCTTCAAAATAGAAATCAGCAACTCCTTTTCCTCAGACGAAGTTTCGCCAAACACTTCTGGGATTTCCCAGCTATGTACGCTCCGCTCTCCAGCACGAACGTCGCAGAGCTTTCGTCCAGGTCCAATCCGCTCCGCAATTCGCCAGTCCAAGCTTCCAGGGGCCATGGGCAAGAACAAGTCGCCTGACCCAACTCGATGAGCTGAGTCCAACACGTCACGCAAAGATGGGGGAGTGACAGGGCGCAGAGTATCGCTCAAAGAAAATGGGTCTCTGTCCTTAAACGCGATCAGAAAAACCCGTTTGCGCATTTGCGCTACACCATAGTCGTTCATGGCGATAGTTTCGTAGTGAACGCGATAGCCAGCACTTTGCAATATCTTGACGCCATTGTCCCAAATCTCTTTATGTGCGCCAGCCAAGGCACCGGGGACATTTTCGAATATTGCTGCGCGAGGAGAGGCCTTACGAACAAGTTCGCAAGACGTTAACAACAATGAGTTGCGAGGATCTAGGACGTTCCGTTTCCCCACTAAGGAGAAACCTTGGCATGGAGATCCTGAAATAACGACATCAACACCACTCGGTATGGTGAATTCCTTGGATGAGATATCCGACACTACGCCGACAGGGACGAGATTGTTGTTATAGTTCTGTACCGCTACAGGATCAATGTCATGTGCGCTCAGAATGCGAAAGCCAGCGGCCTCAAACCCGCTGTCTAGACCACCGCACCCTGAGAACAGGCTAACAGCCGTTAACCTCTTGTTGCCCAACGTCGTACCCCTCGTATATAAGCCATGTGCCAAGCAGTATAGCTTAGGAGGCATTCCAAAGGAACGTTAGTTAAAATTTAGTTTTTAGCCAAGACGATTTCCTTTCGGAAATCCCTTAGCTGAGGAACGGCATGCAAACCCGATGTCTATATTCTAAGCTTTGAAAGTGTTGGCCAGCTTGCAGAGTCTTACTAAAGGTCCGCGCGGTTGTCCATTCAATAACCTAATTGAGTATTAACCATTTGACATTGAAAGGCGAAGCACTTGTCCTTTGGTAGAATTCTAGAAATGAAAGAGGCCCATGCGTTTCTGCATGAGCCTCTCGTTTCTTCGCCAGATTGCTGTTCCCAACCTGCCAGCTTTTGGGACCACCTACAACAGCTTAGGCGTCGATATTTCCCGCCCGTAGCGCATTCGACTCAATGAAGTTCCTGCGCGGCTCGACTTCATCACCCATCAAGGTGGTGAAAATTTGATCCGCCGCAATCGCGTCATCGATCTGCACTTTCAGCAAACGGCGCACAGTCGGGTCCATCGTGGTTTCCCACAGCTGTTCCGGATTCATCTCGCCCAGCCCTTTGTAGCGCTGCTTGCTGACAGTGCGCTCGGCTTCGTCGCGCAGCCATTGCATCGCGTGGTGGAAGTCGTCAACCGCCGTTTCCTTCATGCGCTCGCCTTCGCCGCGGCGGATAAACGCGCCTTCGCCGATCAAACCCTGGAAGGTCGCCGCAGCACTGGCCAAGGTCGAATAATCGGCACCCTGCACAAAATCGGCATCGATCGAGCTTACCTGGATATTGCCATGGTGCATACGCTCGATGCGCAGCGCGTGTTTTTCGCTCAGGTCGTCCGAACGCACACTCACCTTGACGGCTTTGTCGTCGATCATCTTTTCCATCGCGGCGGCCGATACCCCGGCGTTGTCCAGCGTGTCCAGATTGAGCGTCACGCCGGTCATGATGGCGGTCAGCGCGGCGCGGTCGATCACGCGCGTCAGGCGCATCATGATCGCGTTCGCCAGGTTGAACTGGCGTACCAGTTCGGCCAGCGGTTCGCCGGAAATCGGCTCGCCGCCGTCGCGCGGGGTCAGTACGGCGCTGTTTAACGCCACCGTCATCATGTAGCTCGCTTCTTCCACGTCATCCTTGAGATAACGCTCGTCGCGGCCCGACTTGACCTTGTACAGCGGCGGTTGCGCGATATAGATATGGCCGCGTTCCACTAGTTGTGGCATCTGGCGATAGAACAGGGTCAGCAGCAGGGTGCGGATGTGGGCGCCATCGACGTCCGCATCGGTCATAATAATAATGCGGTGATAACGCAGCTTCTCGACGTTGAATTCGTCCGGTCCGATCGAGGTACCCAAAGTCGCGATCAGGGTCGTGATCTGTTCCGACGACAGCATCTTTTCAAAGCGCGCCTTTTCCACGTTCAGCACCTTGCCGCGCAGCGGCAAAATGGCCTGGAATTTACGGTCGCGCCCTTGTTTTGCCGAGCCACCTGCCGAATCACCCTCGACGATGTACAGTTCGCACAGCGCCGGGTCTTTTTCCTGGCAATCGGCCAGTTTGGCCGACAGGCCCAAACCGTCCATGATGCCTTTGCGGCGGGTCAGGTCGCGGGCCTTGCGGGCCGCTTCACGCGCGCGCGCCGCTTCCACGATTTTGCCGCAAATGATTTTGGCGTCGTTCGGCTTTTCCATCAGGTAGTCGGTCAGCGTCTTGGCGACGATTTCCTCGACCGGGCCGCGCACTTCGCTCGATACCAGTTTGTCCTTGGTCTGCGAGCTGAATTTCGGCTCGGGCACTTTCACCGACAGCACGCAGGTCAGGCCTTCGCGCATGTCGTCGCCGCTGATTTCAACCTTGGCTTTCTTGGCGAAATCGTGCTCGTCGATATATTTGTTGATCACGCGCGTCATCGCGGCGCGCAGGCCGGTCAGGTGGGTGCCGCCGTCGCGCTGCGGAATGTTATTGGTGAAGCACAGCACCTGTTCGTTGTAGGCGTCGTTCCATTGCATGGAGACGTCGACGCTGATATTGGTGCCCTGGTCGGACAGGCGTTCGCCGGTGGCCTGGAACACGGTCGGGTGCAGGACGGTCTTGGCTTTGTTGATGTACTCGACGAAGCCACGCGTGCCGCCTTCGAAGGCGAAGATTTCTTCCTTGCCGGTGCGCTGGTCAGTCAGTTTGATATTGACGCCGTTATTCAGGAACGACAGTTCGCGAATCCGCTTGGCCAGGATTTCGTAGTGAAATTCGACGTGCGTGAAAATCTCTTCGTCGGCCCAGAAGTGGACGTCGGTGCCGCGTTTGTCGGTTTCGCCGATGACCTTGATCGGCGAAACAGCCACGCCGTCGATCATTTCGATTTCGCGGTTCTGCGGCACGCCCCGTACGAATTCCATGTAGTGCACTTTGCCGTCGCGGCGGATGGTCAGCTTGAGCAGTTTCGACAGGCCGTTGACGCAGGACACGCCCACGCCGTGCAGACCGCCCGAGACTTTGTACGAGTTCTGGTCGAACTTGCCGCCGGCGTGCAATTCGGTCATGACGATTTCGGCGGCGCTGCGCTTCGGCTCGTGTTTGTCGTCGAATTTGAGGCCGGTCGGTACGCCGCGGCCGTTATCGGTGATCGAAATCGAATTGTCCGAGTGGATCGTGACGTGGATTTCGGTGCAGTGACCCGCCAGCGATTCGTCGATTGAGTTGTCCAGCACTTCGAACACCAGGTGGTGCAGGCCGGTGCCGTCCGAGGTGTCGCCAATGTACATGCCGGGGCGCTTGCGCACCGCTTCCAGACCTTCGAGGATCTGGATTGAGGAGGCTCCGTATTCTTCGATCTTGGCGGGGATTGCTGGTGTGTTCTCGGACATGGACTGCTTTCTCAAAAAACGATGTATCGGGTACTAAATGTGGAAACGGCCTCGTCGTTCCGCACCAAGGTGGCACTCGGCGGGAACCCAAGGTTATCGAGCCGCCTGTAGCTACGGTACGAACTTGGGTTCCCGCCTGCGCGGGAACGACGGAACATACGTTCCCGGTATTGCTTGCTGCTTAAATCCGCATCGGCATAACGACGTACTTGAAGTCCGCGTTATCCGGAATCGAAATCAGCGCCGACGAGTTCGAGTCGCCCAGGGCGATGTTGATCTGGTCGCACTTCAAATTGTTCAACACGTCCAGCAAATAGGTCACGTTGAAACCAATGTCGACACTGTCGCCGCCGTAGTCGATCTCCAGCTCTTCAACCGCTTCTTCCTGATCGGCATTGGTCGAGCTGATCTTCATGCTGCCCGGGCTGATGATGCAGCGTACGCCCTTGAATTTGTCGCTCGTCATGATCGCCGCGCGTTGCAGCGAACGCAGCAACTCGTCGCGGCCGATCGTGAAGTCGTTCTTGTAGCCCTTCGGAATCACACGCGTGTAATCCGGGAACTTGCCTTCCACCAGCTTCGAGACCAGCTCGATGTCGGCGAAGGTCAGCTTGACTTGGGAAGTGGAAATGTCCAACTGGACCGTCTCGTCGCTTTCTTCCAGCAAACGCTGCAATTCGATAATCGTCTTGCGCGGAATGATGACTTCCTGGCGCGTGAATTCCTGCTCGGTCTCGACCTGGCAAAACGCCAGGCGGTGGCCGTCGGTCGCCACGGCGATCACGTTGCGGCCATCGAGCACCAGCAGCAGGCCGTTCAGGTAGTAACGGATGTCCTGTTGCGCCATCGAAAAGTGCACCATGTTGAACAGGTGCTTGAGCGTTTTCTGCGGCAGGGTGACCGTGGCGTTGTAGGTGTCCGCGACCGAAACGGTCGGAAACTCTTCCGCCGCCAGGGTTTGCAGCGCAAAGCGCGATTTGCCGGTCTGCACCGTCAGGCGCTTGTTCAGCAGGGTCATCGTGACGTCGCCCGACTCGGGCAGGGCGCGCAAAATGTCCAGCAGCTTGCGCGCGGCCACGGTGGTACCGGCCACATCGGCACCCGAGCCGATGCTGGCGTGCGTCGTGATCTGCACTTCGGTGTCCGTCGACAGGAACGAGACGTTTTCGCCGTCCTTGCGGATGAGGATATTGGCCAGAATCGGCATAGTGTGCCGACGCTCGACAATACCGCTCACGATCTGCAGTGGCCGGAGAAGGGTATCTCGGGTGGTTTTGACCAATTGCATAGTAATCCTCGGTAGAGTTGTCAGAAATATACTGTATGGCCCGGTACGCAGTGCCGCTACGCCGGCCGCCCCCGGCAAGCGGGCTTGCCTTGAGGCTGACAACGCAACAACAGGGCCACGGTAACCTTGCTGCTAATGCTATATTTTGCCAGAAATTGCCGTTCGCACATTAATTCAGGCTTTAACCCTTCAAAGTCTGTTCCAGGACGTGCAGCTCATGGTTGCACTCGGCGTTCTTGGTGCGGTCGAGTGCGATCTTGCGCACCGCGTGCAGCACCGTGGTGTGGTCGCGTCCGCCGAACAGTTCGCCGATCTCCGGCAAGCTCTTCTGTGTCAGTTCCTTGGCCAGGTACATCGCGATCTGGCGCGGCCGCGCAATGTTCGCAGGCCGGCGCTTGGAGTACATGTCGGCCACCTTGATGCTGAAGAAGTCGGCCACCGTCTTCTGGATGTTTTCCACCGAGATCTGGCGGTTCTGTACCGACAGCAAATCCTTCAGCGCTTCCTTCACCACGTCGATGGTGATGTCCTTGCCGTGGAAGCGCGAGTACGCCAGGATCTTGCGCAGCGCGCCTTCGAGCTCGCGCACGTTCGAGCGCAGGTGCTTGGCCACGAAGAAGGCCACGTCGTCGGAGAACGTCACGCCTTCGGACTGGGCTTTCTTGAGCAGGATCGCCACGCGCATTTCCAGCTCCGGCGGCTCGATCGCCACCGTCAGGCCGGAATCGAAACGCGAGATCAGGCGGTCGTCCATGCCGGTGATTTCTTTTGGATACGTATCGCTGGTGATGATGATCTGCTTCTTCGCTGCAATCAGTGCCTCGAACGCGTAGAAAAACTCTTCCTGCGTACGGCTCTTGCCGCCGAAGAATTGAATATCATCGATCAGCAGCATGTCCAGCGAGTGGTAGTAATGCTTGAAGTCGTCGAAGCCCTTGCGCTGATAGGCGGTGACGACGTCGCGTACATACTGTTCCGCGTGGATGTAGCGAATCTTCGCGCCCGGCTGGTCGGCCATCACCTGGTTGCCGATCGCGTGGATCAAGTGCGTTTTACCGAGGCCCACGCCGCCGTAGAAGAACAGCGGGTTGTAGCTCACGCCCGGATTGTTGGCCACCTGGATCGCGGCGGCGCGCGCCAGCTGGTTGGCCTTACCGGTGACGAAGCTGTCGAAGGTCAGGTCGGTGTTGACGCGGCTCTGTTCGCGACGCGGCGAATTTCCGATGTTGAACATTTCCGGTGCCGCCGGATTGTCCGCCGTACCGTTACCATTGCCGGGGCCATTGTTGATGGTGCCGGGCAGCGGGCCGTCGTTCGGGGCCGGGTGGGGCGCGACCGGTTTTTTCGGCAGCGCGTTACGCGGGTCGAGCACGAACTGCACTTCCGTCGGCGCTTCCCAGTACTGGGAGGCGAGGGCGGTGATGCGGTTGGCGAACTGCGACTTCACCCAGTCCAGCTTGAAGCGGTTCGGTGCTGCGATGCGCAACTTGCCGTCCTCGTAGTCGAGGGCAACCAGCGGTTTGATCCACGCACTGAATTGTTGCGGCGTCAGCTCCAGTTCCAACTGCGCGGAACAGGTCTGCCAAAAATTTTCCATGAATCTTCTGTCTGAATAAGGTGTGGAGGGGCGGTTCGATGATGCTTCGCTAGCGCATGCGTTGCGAGCGGTTCGCCACACGTAACACGCTATTCTACCCGCGACGGCCCGAGTTATCCACAGGCACGCTGCTTATTTTCGGTGCGGAGGTGACGTGGCAGAGGGGAAATGGAGGAAAGGCAAGTTGTCGTAAATTCACGCCGTTCTCGTATTCTGCACGCGCCGCATCCGCCGCCGCCGCCGCCGCCGTCGTTCCCGCGAAGGCGGGAACCCAAGTTCGTTGAGCCGCCGGAGGCTTCGGCACGGAATTGGGTTCCCGCCTTCGCGGGAACGACGGCGGGGAGCGGCAGTGGTCGACGGGAGCAAAGGGCGCGGCACTGTGTTTCCCACCCCACATTTCCCCGCCAAAAACACCCCGGCCAAGCCCCCAAACCACAGCCTTCCTTGACAAAAGCCAGTCAAATGAGTTCTAATCCAAGGTTCCCCGCCCGTACTCCGTGCAAATGAGTCAATCTGTTGTGACTTATTGGTGTGGCTTAGCGGGTAAATATGAGTATTTTTGCTGTGGCGTGACGCTGGCTTAACATCTGCGAAATGTCATTGGCGCCGAAAACTGACGGGACGTCAGACCCGATTTTGCATTTTATTTTGCTTTAAGCGAGACCACCATGAAACGTACTTACCAACCTTCCGTCGTTCGTCGCAAGCGTACGCACGGCTTCCGCGCACGTATGGCTACCCGTGGCGGTCGCGATGTGCTCAATGCACGCCGCGCCAAGGGTCGCAAACGCCTGGCTGTATAAGTCTGGCACTTACTGCTCGATCGCGGTTGGCTATGACTAGCGAAGGTTCACACGACTTCGCGCGCGTTCGGCGTATCGTTAAAACGGATGAATTTTCATCCGTTTTTCGTTTGCGCCCTGCCCAAAAAACGGCCCATTTCGTGCTCTACACCCGCTCGAACGACTTGCCGCATGCGCGGCTCGGCGTGGTCGTGGCCAAGCGCTTTGCGCCCCGTGCCGTCACCCGCAATACGATCAAGCGCGTGACGCGCGAGCTGTTCCGCATGGCGCCGCTGCCTCCCGTCGACTGCATCGTGCGCCTCGCGCGCCCGGTCAACACCAAGCAAGGCCCGGCCACCACCGCCGCGCTCAAGGCGATCCTGCGCGCTGAAATTGCGCGCCTGTTTTCGTCCCAGGCGCCACGTAGTGCGCCGCATAGTGCGTCACATAGTGCGCCGCATAGTGCGTCACCTGGTGCGTCACATAGTGCGCCGCGCGATGCGACCGGCGATGCGGCAAGCGAGCCGAAAGCGTCACCATGAATACCCTGCTCGTCTGGTTATTGCGTGGCTATCAGCTGATGTTATCCCCGATGCTGGGGCAGCGCTGCCGCTTTTACCCGACCTGCTCCAATTATGCGATCGAAGCGATCCGCACCCACGGCGCCGCGCGCGGCAGCCTGCTTAGCGCGCGCCGCCTGTGCCGCTGCCATCCGTGGGATGATGGCGGATTCGATCCGGTGCCGCCCGCGCGCCCGAAGAATTCTTCTACAGCCGCTTGCGGCTGCAACCACTCCTGACCAATACCTCAATGGAAATCAATAAACGTACTATCCTGTGGATCGTGTTTTCCGTCTCGCTGGTGGTTCTCTGGAACGACTGGATGGTAGCGAACGGTAAACAGTCCATGTTTTCCGCCGCGCCGCCTGCGAAGACGGCCGTGGTCGCCACCACCGCACCGGCCACCAGCCTGCCGGCCGCCGCTGGCGTGGCCGGCGTGCCTGGCACCGCCGCGCCGGCCGCTTTCAAGGGCGAAACGATCACCATCACCACCGATGTCATGAAAGTCGACATCGATACCGCCGGTGGCGTGATCAAGCGTCTTGAATTGCTCAAGTTCCGCGATTCCATCGACAAGACCAAGAACCAGGTCCTGTTCGATGTGACGCCCAAGGGCATCTACGTCGGCCAGACCGGCCTGATCGGCAATGTGGCCGGCGCAGCGATGCCGAGCCATGAAACCGGCTTCATCGCCAAGTCCGGTCCGCGCGCGCTCGACAGCGCCAACGAAGTCCAGCTCGTGCTCGAAGCCGAGCAGGCCGGCGTCAAGCTGACCAAGACCTTCACCTTCAAGCGCGGCGATTACCTGATCGGCATGCGCCACGATGTCGCCAACGTCGGCACCGTTCCGGTCAACCCGTCGCTGTACGTTCAGCTGCTGCACCACGGCAACAAGCCAGAGGGCGAGTCCTACTTCAATTCGAGCTACACCGGCCCGACGATGTACACCCCGGCCGAGCACTACCAGAAGCTGACGTTCGAAGCCATCGAGAAAAAAGGTCACGCCGAGCACGCCACCAAGGCGAACGATGGCTGGGTCGCCATTTCGCAGCACTATTTTGTCTCGGCTTTCCTGCCGCCGGCAAACAAGCCGCGTGATATTTTCACCAAGAAGATCGACACCAACCTGTACGCCATCGGTACCCTGATGCCTCTGGGCGCCATCGCCCCGGGCGCGAGCGTGTCGAGCGACGTGCGGCTGTATTCCGGTCCGCAGGACGAGAACAAGCTGGCCACCATCGCGCCGGGCCTGGAGCGGGTCAAGGATTATGGTTTCCTGACCATCATCGCGCAGCCGATTTTCTGGGTCATGGACCAGATCCATAACGTCCTGGGCAACTGGGGCTGGACCATCATCGCCTTCACCATCCTGATCAAGCTGCTGTTCTTCCCGCTGTCGGCTGCCGGCTACAAGAGCATGGCGCGCATCAAGGTGGTCACGCCGAAAATGCAAGCCATCCGCGAGAAGTACAAAGGCGACCCGGCCAAGATGAACCAGGCCACGATGGAACTGTACAAGACCGAAAAGATCAATCCGCTGGGCGGCTGCCTGCCGATCCTGGTCCAGATGCCGGTCTTTATCGCCCTGTACTGGGTGCTGCAGGCGTCCGCCGAAATGCGCGGCGCCCCATGGATCGGCTGGATCACCGACCTGACCGCGCCGGACCCGTACTTCATCCTGCCGGTGCTGTACGCGATCTCGATGTTCATCACGACCAAGCTGAACCCGGCCCCGGCCGATCCGATGCAAGCGAAGATGATGCTGTTCATGCCGCTGGCGTTCTCGGTCATGTTCATCTTCTTCCCGTCGGGCCTGGTGCTGTACTGGGTAGTCAACAACATCTTGTCGATCGGCCAGCAATGGGTGATCACCAAGAAATTTGAAGATGCGGCAGCCAAGAAATAAGCGTTAGCCGCGCTCAAAAAAGCCCGTGTTCCTCACGGGCTTTTTTTATGCCCGCACGCGCGCCAATAGAATGCCGCCAGCCTGTTGCGGCAATTAAATTACAATCACGACTATGAAACTCGATACTTCCCCCATCGCCGCTATCGCCACCGCACCGGGCCGCGGCGGCATCGGCGTCGTGCGCGCCTCCGGCAAATCGCTGGCGCCGCTGCTGGCCGTGCTGTTTCCGGATGTCACGTTGAGCGCGCGCCGCGCGACCTATATTCCTTTCAAGCAGGCCGACGGCAGCGTGATCGACCAGGGTATCGCCCTGTATTTCAAGGGACCGCACTCGTACACCGGCGAAGACGTGCTCGAACTGCAAGGCCATGGCGGACCGATTGTGTTGCAGATGCTGCTCGCACGCGTGCTCGAAGCGGGCGCCGAATCCGGCTTGCGCCTGGCCGAGCCGGGCGAATTCACGCGCCGCGCCTATCTGAACGACAAGCTCGACCTGGCCCAGGCCGAAGCGGTCGCCGACCTGATCGACGCCTCCACCGAGGCGGCCGCCAAGTCGGCCACGCAGTCGCTCTCCGGCGCCTTTTCCAAGACCATCAATACCCTGGTCGAGCAAACCACCGGCCTGCGCATGCTGGTCGAAGCGACCCTCGATTTCCCGGAAGAAGAGATCGACTTCCTCGAAAAGTCCGACGCGCGCGGCCAGCTGGCCGTCATCGTTGCCTCCCTGGAGCGCGTGTTCCAGCAGGCGGCCCAGGGCGCGCTGCTGCGCGAGGGACTCAACGTGGTGCTGGTCGGCCAGCCCAACGTGGGTAAGTCTTCACTTCTCAACGCCCTGGCCGGAGCCGACGTGGCCATCGTCACGCCGATCGCCGGCACCACGCGCGACAAGGTCAGCGAAACCATCCAGATCGAAGGTATTCCGCTCAACATCATCGACACCGCCGGCATCCGCACCATCGACGACGCCGTCGACGTGGTCGAACGCATCGGCATCGAGCGCACCTGGGGCGAAGTGGCCAAGGCCGACGTCATCCTGCACCTGCTCGACGCCGACCAGGGGCCGACCCGGGCCGACGACGCCATCGTCGCCGCCTTTCCGGCTGGCGTGCCGGTGTTGCGCGTGTGGAACAAGATCGACCTGTCGGGCCATAAACCGTCGGTCAACCCGACCGAGGAAGCGACTAATATCTATCTGTCGGCGCATGAGCACGTGGGCATGGACTTGCTGCGCGCGGAATTGTTGCGCATCGCTGGGTGGCAGCAGACCGGCGAATCGCTGTTCCTGGCGCGCGAACGGCATCTGATTGCCTTGCGCTCGGCGCACAAGCATCTGGCGCTGGCGGGCGAGCATGCCGCGCAAAACGACCAGTCGCTCGACCTGTTTGCCGAGGAATTGCGGCTGGCGCAGGCGCAGCTGTCGAGCATTACCGGCCAGTTTTCGTCGGACGACTTGCTGGGTGTGATTTTCAGCCGCTTTTGCATCGGCAAATAAGCCGCATGTCGCGAATGGCGTTAAATTTAGCTCCGTCATTCCCGCCTCTCCAGGAACTGGTCTCTGGGCTCGATGGCGTTTAGGTTCAGCGTTTTTCTGACCACAAACTTCAGAACCGTCATTCCCGCGCAGGTCCCAGTTTCCAAGAAAACTCCTCGAATTCCGTGGAACAAGGCAAGTCCCGGGGTAAATGCCGATAACGCAAGCTTCGTCATTCCCGCGCAGGCGGGAATCCAAGTTTCAATGAGCCCGCCTGCAACTGCGCTACGGAATTGGATTCCCGCCTGCGCGGGAAAGACGGTCTTGAAGTTTGTGGTCAGAAACCGCTGAACCTAACGCCACCGAGTCGAAACGCCAGTTCCTGGAGAGGCGGGAATCCAATTTTGTTCCGTAGCCGTCGGCTCAACGCCGGACTTGGATTCCCGCCGAGTGCCGCCTTGGCGCCGGAATGACGAAGCTTGCGTTAGCGGCATTAGTCTTTGGACTTGCCTCGTTCCAAGGGATTGGAGAAGTTTCTTAGAAACTGGAGGCTGCGCGGGAATGACGGAGCTAGGTTTCTGGGCAGCAATGGCAGTTCCCGACCGCAGCATGGAAACCACGATGCCCGCCGAAGTGGGATCGTAAATTTTCATTGGAACCGTATGGCATCGAAAGAAGACATTCAGCGGCACAAGGATAACTACCGCGCCGCCGCGCGCGCGCAGCAGGAGGCTGAAGAAGCGGCGATGCCGATTTCGCGCGAGCACCTGGCCGGCCTGTTCGACCATCTGGATGCAGCGCTGGGCCGGGAGCCGTGTCAGCATACGCTGCGCCTGACCCGCTTGTTTCTGACGTCGCACTCCTTGCCCGAAGCCACTGTCGTGCCGTGGCTGGGCCAGTACGGCGGCTATTGCGACTGCGAAGTGCTGGCCAATGTGGAAGATCGCTGGGGCGAGTAACACGGCCGTCCCGGAACCGAACCTCGTCTCTGGCCGGCCCCGCCACGGCTGTTAAACTTGCGGCCATCTCCAACAAGAATAACAGGTCCCGACATGGCATTACCTCAAACCCTGGATGAACTGCGCAGCCGTTTCAACGCCGGCGAATCGTTTTCGTTTTTGCAGTTCTGGGGCCACACGCCCGCCAAGGATGGCAAGATCACCTGTAGCTGCTTCAGCCAGTGGTACGACGCCCCGTTCGAGCTCGACGGCGACCGTTACGCCACCGCCGAGCACTTCATGATGGCCGCCAAGGCGCGCCTGTTCAATGACGAGTCCACCCGCGCCAAGGTACTGGCCGCGCCCACCCCCGGCGCCGCCAAGGCGCTCGGCCGCAGCGTGGCCGGTTTTGTCGATGCCGACTGGCTGGCGCACCGTTTCGATATCGTCTGCCGCGCCAATGTCGCCAAATTCGGACAAAACCCGGCCCTGCGCGAGTTCCTGACCGGTACCGGCACGCACGTGCTGGTCGAAGCCAGTCCGGTCGACCGCATCTGGGGCACCGGCCTGGCCGCGGCCGACCCCCGGTCGGAAGACCCGAACCAGTGGGAAGGTCCGAACCTGCTCGGATTCGCCCTGATGGAGGCGCGCCGGCAGCTGCGGCAGGCGTGACCGCCGGTCCCGTTGTGTTGTGGATGTGCATCAGTTATCTCTATAGCAATGAAACTAATGTTGCTATAATGCTCAGCTGATCGACACAATGACAACCGAAGGGATGTGTATGAAGAAGTATTTTCGCGCGGCAGCTATTCTGCTAGTGCAACTGGCAGCCTTGCCTGCTTTTGCCGCGCCCGCGATCGCCACGCCTGTCTGCGATATTCTGCCCAGCGCGACCATCGCGGCGCTGATCGGCATGCCGGTCGTCGGCAAGGAAGCCAGCACGGGGATGTTTTCGGAAGCATGCGTGTTCACGACGGCGGCCGCCAAGCAGGGTCCCTCCATGTTCATCATCGAGCACTACACCAAGCCACTGCCGGCCGGCGCCGAAAAAGACATGGTGATGACCACGCCGACCAGCCAGGTGCTCCCGGTCGCCGGCCTTGGCGACGAGGCGTGGATGAACAGCTATACCAGCGAATTGCTGGTGCGCCGCGGCAGCGCCGTGCATAAGATTATCGCCCGCGCGGTCGAGTGCGAAAAGCTGGCCGATGAAACGTACGATGAGCAGGACGTGCGCTGCACCGCCAAACGGGTCGGCATACTGAAGCAGACGGCAGCGGCGATCCTCGCGCAATAGTCCGCGCCAGGCGCCGCCAGACGGCATATGCACAAGGCAAGTCGCACGGTGCGCGCATGAGTCCGCTCATTTGATATAGTGGCTCATTCGCCGCATTTTCAGGAGTGGCTGCCCGATGATCCCGATTTGCCCCGCCGATGATGCCCACGTCAAGCCGGTTGCCGCTTGCGTGCAATGCAGAAATAACGACGAACTGGATTTCGATTTCGAATACGCCTACCAGCCGATCATTCACCTGCGCCAGCGCGCCATTTACGCGCACGAAGCGCTGGTGCGCGGGCCGAACGGCGAATCGGCGTATTCGGTGCTTTCCAAGGTCAACGATACCAACCGCTACATGTTCGACCAGGCGTGCCGGGTACGGGCCATTCGCGGCGCGGCCGAACTGGGCATCGCCGAGCTGCTGTCGATTAACTTCCTGCCGAATGCCGTGTACCGGCCCGAAGCCTGCATCCGCAGCACCTTCAATGCGGCGCGCGAATATGGCTTTCCGATCGAGCGGATTATCTTCGAGGTCACCGAAAGCGAACAGGTGATGGACCGCCCGCACCTCGTCAATATCTTCGAAGAGTACCGCCGCTTCGGTTTTCGCACCGCCATCGACGATTTCGGCGCCGGCTATGCCGGCTTGAACCTCCTGTCCGAATTCCAGCCCGATATCATCAAGATCGACATGCAGCTGGTGCGCGATATCGATACCAGCCCGGCCAGGCAAGCCATCGTGTCGGGCATCGTGAGCATTTGCGCCAAGCTGGGTATCGCGGTGCTGGCCGAAGGCATCGAAACGCGGGGCGAACGCGATTTCCTGCGCGATGCCGGCGTGGATCTGATGCAGGGCTATCTGTTCTGCCAGCCCGCGTTCCGCGCGATCGGCGTGGTCGATCCGGCCGCCTGGAAGTAAACTAAAAAAATATTCAAAAAAGCTGTCGATTTCGCGGCGGCTGCTTCGTCGTCGTAGTAGCAACCCACTCTTCAAGGAGAAAACGCTATGCTCGACACGCCGTATATTACCCGCACCGACCCGGTGCAGGCGGCCGTCATTCGCCTCGACATTCCACGCGCCGAGATCGTCCACGTGATGGGCCCCGGCATGGCCGAATTGCTGGCCACGACCGCGGCCCAGGGCGTCGGCCCTGCCGGACGCTGCTATTCGCACCACTTCAGCATGCAGTCCGACCGTTTCGACTTTGAAATCGGCGTCCCGGTGTCCGCGCCGGTCACGCCAGCCGGGCGCGTGCAGCCCGGTGTACTGCCGGCGGCGCGGGTGGCACGCGCCGTCCTGCATGGTCCCTACGACGCCTTGCCCGGCGCCTGGGGCCAGCTGATGGCCTGGATCGAGGCGCAGGGCCTGAGCAAAGCGCCTGGCCTGTGGGAAGTGTACGTCAGCGGTCCGGATCTCGATCCCGATCCGTCCACCTGGCGCACGGAACTTAACCAACCATTGACTGACTAACCAATATACGCAAAGGAGAATCTCCATGAGCACGCAAGCCGTCAAACGTATTCCCGAAGACATGCACACCGTTACCCCGCACATCGTGTGCGCCGACGCCGTGTCGGCCATCGATTTTTATGTCAAGGCCTTCGGCGCCACCGATACCGGCAAGATGCTGGCGCCGAATGGCAAGCTGATCCACGGAATGATCCGCATCGGCGACTCCGCCATCATGCTGGCCGAAGAAACGCCGGAGTGGGGTTCCATCGGCCCCCTGACCCTGAAAGGCTCGCCCGTCACCCTGCATCTGTACGTGCAGGACGCCGATGCGGCATTCAAGCGCGCCGTCGACGCCGGCGCCACCGCCGTCATGCCGCCGTCCGACATGTTCTGGGGCGACCGCTATGGCGTGGTCAAGGACCCGTATGGCCACAGCTGGTCGATCGCCCATCACGTGCGCGACATGACCATGGAAGAAATGCAGGAAGGCGCGGCCAAGGCCTGCGGCGAACCCGGCGGAAAACAGGAGACCTGACATGAGATTCATGATCATCGTCAAGGCCAGCCCCGAGTCCGAGGCTGGAAAAATGCCCAGCGAAAAGCTGCTGACCGAGATGGGCAAATACAACGAAGAATTGGTCAAGGCCGGCGTGATGCTTGCTGGCGAAGGCTTGCACCCGAGTTCGCGCGGCGCGCGCGTCCAGTTTTCGGGCAACAAACGCACCGTGGTCGACGGGCCGTTTGCCGAAACCAAGGAGCTGGTTGCGGGCTTCTGGCTGATTCAGGTAAAGTCGAAGGAAGAAGCGATCGAGTGGGTCAAACGCTGTCCGAATCCGATGGAAAGCGATTCCGAGATCGAGATCCGGCAAGTGTTTGAGGCCGAAGATTTCGGCGCCGAATTCACGCCGGAGTTGCGCGAGCAGGAAGAACGATTGCGCGCGCAGCTGTAGTCCCATGTCGATCCCGCCCTTTCCCGCCCATCAGGCGCGGGAAGGGCGGTTCGTCGGCACGATTCGTTCACTGCGTCCCCACCTGGAGAACACCATGCGCTACATGCTCTTGCGGCGATCCGACCCGGCCCACGAAGCCGGCCTGCCCATCTCGCCCGCCCGCCGCGCGGCCCTGGTGGCCTACACCGGCGCCATGGCGGACGCCGGCATCCTGCGCGCCTGCGAGCACCTGCTTCCCAGCGCCAGCGGCGTGCGCCTGAGCATCGCCAACGGCCGCGTGACCCGGACTGACGGTCCTTTTGCGGCGGCGCACGCGCTCATTGCCGGCTTCGCGGCGATCGATGTCGCATCGAAAGGCGAAGCGCTGGAATGGGCCGCGCGCTGGCCGCCGGGTGAGGCGGGCGCCGCCGAGGTCGAGGTGCGCCTGAGCGGTTGTCCCGATGGCTGCGCCGATGTCCACGCGGCCGAGCAGCCCGGTGCGTCGGGCCAGCGTTACGCCATCCTGCTGCGTTCCAGCGTCGACCTGGAAAATGAAATCCCGGTCGCCCGCGCCCGGCTTGACGCCCTGGACGCCCACAATGCGGCCGAGGCGCGCGCCGGCGTGCTGCTGGGGGCCGACGGGCTGCGCTCGAGCGCCTTGGCCACGCGCGTCAGGCTGGCGTCCGGCAAGCTGACCGTGGTCGATGGCCCCTTCACCGAAATCAAGGAAATGATCGCCGGCTACTGGCTGATCCGCGCCCCGTCGCTGCAGGACGCTATCGCCTGGGCCACGCGCAATCCGTATCCGGTCGGCCCGCCGGTCGAGGTGGAAATCCGCCAGCTGGCCGAGCTGCATGACGGCGCCGCTGTCTTCACGCCCGAGTTGCGCGCCGCCGAGCAGCACATGCGCACTCATCAGCTCGACGCCGGCATGCGCGCGCAGCTGGCCGGCGCGCCCGTGCCGCGCTAACCGATGGCGGCAAAGGAACCGATGCCAGCAAAGGAAGCGACGCAGGCGAAGCACACGGCCGCGCGCGTGATCGAAGGCGTCTGGCGCATCGAGTCGGCCCGCATCATCGGGGCGCTGGCGCGCATGCTGCGCAATGTCGGCCTGGCCGAGGAGCTGGCGCAGGACGCCTTGGTCAGTGCGCTGGAACGCTGGCCCGAGGCCGGCATTCCCGACAATCCGGCCGCCTGGCTGATGACGGTGGCCAAGAACCGCGCGCTCGACCATCTGCGCCATGCCACCTTGCAGCGCAACAAGGAGTCCGAGCTTACCTACGAGATCGAAACCCTGCTGCAGGATGCCGCGCCCGACCTCGACGCCACCCTGGAAGACGACATCGGCGACGATCTGCTGCGCCTGATGTTCGTCGCCTGCCACCCGGTGCTCTCGACCGAGGCGCGGGTGGCGCTCACCTTGCGCTTGCTGGGCGGGCTGACGACCGATGAAATCGCCCATGCGTTTCTCGTCTCCGAAGCGACGGTGGCGCAGCGCATCGTGCGCGCCAAGCGCACCCTGGCCGAAGCGAAGGTTCCGTTCGAGGTACCGCGCACCGACCAGTTGGTGGCGCGTCTGGCGTCGGTGTTGCAAGTCATTTATCTGATCTACAACGAAGGCTATTCGGCCAGCGCCGGCGGCGACTGGATGCGCCCCAAGCTGTGCGACGAGGCTTTGCGGCTGGGGCGTATCCTCGCTGGCCTGTTGCCGCACGAATCGGAGGTGCACGGTCTGGTGGCGTTGATGGAAATCCAGTCCTCGCGCGCACGGGCGCGGCTCGGGCCTCAAGGCGAGCCGGTCTTGCTGCTCGACCAGGACCGCAGCCGCTGGGACCAGTTGCTGATCCGGCGCGGGTTGGCGGCGCTGGAGAAAGCCGGGCAGCTGGGCGAGAGCTACGGTCCGTACGCGCTGCAGGCCGCCATCGCCGCCTGCCATGCGCGCGCGTTGACACCGGAGCAGACCGACTGGCAGCGCATTGCCGCGCTGTACGATGCGCTGGCGCAGCTGATGCCGTCGCCCGTGGTGGAGCTCAACCGCGCGGTGGTGCTGGGGATGGCGTACGGGCCGGCGGCCGGGCTGGAACTGGTCGATGCGCTGATCGCCAGCGATACGCTGCGCAATTATCACTTGCTGCCCAGCGTGCGCGGCGATTTGCTGGCGCGCCTGGGGCGCACGGACGAGGCATGTGCCGAGTTCAAGCAGGCGGCGGAGTTGACCAATAATTTGCGCGAGCGGGCGCTGCTGCTGGCGCGCGCGCAAGGTTGCGCTGGGGATGGGGGATAGACGGATAGACAGATGCGCTGCGTGCCGCCGGCGGATGTACTGCTTGGCGCAGGCGCCGGGTAGGGCTGCAAACCTTAAGACCGTCATTCCCGCGCAGGTCCCAGTTTCCAAGAAACTCCTCGAATTCCGTGGAACAAGGCAAGTCCCGGGGTAAATGCCGATAACGCAAGCTTCGTCATTCCCGCGCCAAGGCGGCACTCGGCGGGAATCCAAGTTTCAATGAGCCGCCTGCAACTTCGCTACGGAATTGGATTCCCGCCTGCGCGGGAAAGACGGTCTTGAAGTTTGTGGTCAGAAACCGCTGAACCTAACGCCATCGAGTCGAAACGCCAGTTCCTGGAGAGGCGGGAATCCAAGGCACCTTCGCCCAGCAAACATAGCTTGGATTCCCGCCTGCGCGGGAATGACGGTTTTGAGTGTGCTGGCAAAAACGGCTGAAGCAACGGCATTCGGCCCGAAACCCAACTCCAAAAGCTGGCGTAGAGCATGGCATAAAGTCCGGCGCATCATCACGCTCGCGGCCGCCCCCATCGAATTATGCTAGCCTTCGTCTCATGAAAAAGCTCCTCCGCACATGCGCGCTGCTGGCGCTGGCCGGCAGCCTGCTGGCCTCCTGCGCCAGCGTGATCGGCCCGCGCCAGATTGAACTCCCCTTAAGTAAGCTGCAGGCAGGCATGGACCGGCGCTTCCCCATCAGCAACCGGGCGCTGGAAATCTTCGATATCCAGCTCCACCGCCCGCAACTGTCGCTCGTCCCCGGCAGCGGCCGCGTCGGCGTTTCCCTGGAGGCGGCGGTGGCCTCGCCCTTCACGCGCCAGTCATGGCGCGGCAGCCTGGCCATGTCCGGCCGCCCGTATATCGATGCGGCCCGCAACGCCGTGCTGATGGCCGAGCCGCGCGTTGACCGCTTCGCCATCGATGGCATCGACGCCGCGCAACAGCGCAACCTGGCCGCGGCGGCGAATGTGCTGATGAACAAGGTCGTCGCCGATGTCGCAGTCTACAACTTCCGCCCGGAAGATTTGCGCTATGCCGGGGTGCAATTCGTACCGACGCGCATCCAGACCACCGCCTCCTCCCTCATCGTCACGGTCGAGCCGGCGAAGTAAGGCCGCCGGCATTTTCCCTGCCTTCCCGGCCGTCCCCGCGGCCGACGCGCATTTCCAACCCTGCTATGATTTAACGCTGCGAATCTACCCACTGTCGGGTATCTCCGTGGTTGTTGCGTCGCAACGAACGTGTCTTTTCCCTTGATTGCGGCAGCCGCATATTGCGTGCAAACTTGGGATTGATCGTGACCGTTTCACCGAATGCCGCAGGACTTGCGAATTCTCATGTCCGAAGTATTCCGCTAAAGTAATCTTGCTCTGAGAATTCGCTGTGCTGCCATTTTGGGGGTGACTCGTGGGAACGATAGAGGAAAGTTTGCCGGAAAAGGAGGCGGGGCTCGACGCCTCGTCCGACGCGCCGTCGGCGCCGGTGCGGCCGCGCCAGGCCCTGCCGCCCAAGGGCTCGTGCTGGTATTGTGAAAAGCCGCTCGACAGCGTCAAGCGCTTCTGCGGCAAGGCCTGCGCCGATTCGTTCGACGAAGAAGCCGAATACACCCGCTGACGCGGCCGCGCCATGCCGCGCGATCGCCGTCGATCAAAGCGCGGACTGCCTGAGCGCGCGCAGGGCGCCCTCGAAATCGAAGTCATTCACCGCTGCCGTCACCCGCGCCAGCCTGGGCTCGCCCAGGATCACGCGCAGGCTCGCGCCCGATTCGTCCAGCAGGTCGACCGCCGCGCCATCGGCGTCGATCAGCAATTCCACCAGCCGCGCCAGCAGCACCGGGTCCTGCATCAGCGGGCGCTGCGGCATGTCGAGCACGAAGCCGTCCGGCGCACTGCCGGCCAGCACCTGGTCGAGCAGGTGCAAGACCTTGTCGAAGGCGCCCGCAAGCGCATTGAGCGCCACTTGCTGCGCCAGGGGATCGGTGCGGATCGCCAGTTCCAGGCTGCTGGCATGCTCGTGCAGACGGTGCGCGCCGATCATGCCTGCCGCGCCTTTCAGGGTATGCGCCCGGCGATGCGCCAGGATGGTGTCGCCCGCGCCAAGCGCTTCGGCGATCGGCACCGCCCCGTGCGCATAATCGCTGCGAAAGCGCTTGAGCATGCGCGCGTACAGATCGCGGTTGCCCATGATGCGGTCGATGCCGTCGGCCATATCGATCACCGCGCGCGCGGTCGCATCGGCGCGCAATTCGATGGGGATGGACGGCTTCTCTCTCGGGGGCATGAATTAGGTTGTTGTTCATTATCTAATAAACTACACGATAGCAGACTTTTAACGGCAAAACCGCAGTCCCATCGCCCTATTTGCTCGTGAAAGACCAGGTTTTCGTGATCGGCAAGCCATCGATGGTGCCGGTGAAACTGACGTCGTACACCGTCCGCGGCGCCAGCACCGTGAGCGGGACGATGGCGGCGGCCGACTTGGGCGTGTGGCTGTCCACGCCGAGCTTGAGCAGCTTGACGTTGAGCAGCGCCGCGCCGCGCGGGCGTACGGTGAAGCTGTCCACCGTCAGCGTGGCGTCGAGGTCGGCATGCACGCTGATCGGGTAGCCCACTTCATTGAGGTTCTCGACCGGGTCCGGCTCTTCGTAGTTGCTGAAAAAGTTAGGCGTGACGCCAGCCTGGCCATCGGCCGGCCAGGTCGCGATATTGCCGCGTCCCACGCCGGGACCGAAGCCATTGTTGGCCGCAAAATTGCTGGTGAAGTAGGTGTAGCCGGCGGCGTTGGTGGCCGAACCGGTGCCGATTTCCTTGAATTTGGGCTCGAACATCACGAAGCGGTGGTAGATGGCGGTGATTAATTCTTCCGCCATGTAAAAGCCGGAAGCGTTGGAGGTGGCCGAGATCACTTCGCCATAGGCGGTGTTGCTCGGTACGAACACATAGCCGGCACCGGTCAGGCGGTCCAGCAGCAGCGCGCCGGTATAGCCGGGGGCGCCGGCGGTCTGGTCGTGCGTCACCTTGTTGTTGCTCTTCTGATAGTCGGAGTGCCCTTGCGCGGCGCGCTCGATATCGGCGTTGCGCGTGAGTGCAGGCATGCCGATCTGGGCGCGGCGGAAGTTAATCCAGTTCAAGCCGTCGACCGCGGTATTGTTGGTGGCGAGGGGGGCGCCCGGCACCTGCGCCAGCGCGGCCGAGGCGCTGGTCTGGGCCGAGGGGGGATTGTCGCCGTCGCCGCCGCAGGCGGACATGGCCAGCGCGCATGACAGACCCGCTGCCAGCGTGCTCCAGCGATGCACTCTGTTCATCCTGCTCTCCCCCGACTGGAAAAATCTCTTGAGAATTGATTCTAGGGGAATTCAGAAATCGGTGAGATTTGTTTGCCGCCGTTTGATCTGGCGCATGCAGGTCGACGCTGTAAAATACCAACACTATCCTCGATGCGATTGCGAAACCACTTGAAACCCACACGCCAGCAGCGCCTCGCGCGCGCCAAGTTTGCCCTGCCGAGCTTTGTCACGCTGCTATCGATTGCGTGCGGCTTCGGCAGTATCGTCATGTCGGTCGACAATGCCCACGTCGGCCTTGCCGCGGACTACCGCATGTCCGCCATCCTGCTGGTGCTGGCCGGCGTGTTCGACGCGCTCGACGGCTTTGTCGCGCGCGCCACCAATACCTCGTCCGAATTCGGCATGCAGCTCGACTCGATCGCCGACGTCATGAATTTCGGCTGCGCTCCGGCCATGCTGCTCTATTGCTACGGCTTCGTGCAACTGGGCGCCGACCATCCGACCCTGCTGCGCGCCGGCGGCCTGGCCTGTTTCGTGTTCGTGGCCTGCGGCGCGCTGCGGCTGGCGCGCTTCAACGTCAATGTCGGGCGCACCGATCCGCGCTACTTCGTCGGCATGCCGATCACGGCCGGCGCGGCCTGCGTGGCTGCGGTCGTGGTCGCCTGGCCGGCGCCGCTGACCACCACCATGCAAGGGTATCTGGTGATGCTGCTGATGGTGGGCGTCGGCACGCTGATGGTCTCGACGGTGCGCTTTCCGAGCTCCAAGCAGCCGAAAAGCATGCTGCTGTTCGTCGTCATCGGCGTCGGCGTGGCCTTGCTCGCCTGGCTGCAGACGCGCTTCTTCGTGCTGTTTTTCGTGCTGTATATCAGCTTTACCCTGCTGCTCAATATCGCGTGGCAGCTGGGCTGGCGCGGCGTGCCGGCTCCGGCCGTGTACGAAGACTAGCACCGGGGGCGGGAACGCCTCAGGCGAACTTGTCGAGCATGGCGGCCAGCTTGCTGGCGCTGGCCTGTGCTTCGGCCAGGTCGCGCGCGTTGGCGCTCTGGGTCTGGATGGTATTGGTGAGCAGTTGCACGAACGAGCGGTCCAGCGCCTTGCGCGCCGCCGCCATCTGCTGGGCCACGGCGTCGCAATCGGACGGCGTGGCGGCCAGCGCGATCAGCTTCTGCACCCCGCGCAACTGGCCCTCGATGCGCGCCAGGCGATGCAGCAAATCCTTCTTTTGCAGGGCGGTGAGGGCCGTGCTCTCGACGATGTCCGACATACACCTTGCTCCCGGGCGGCTTACGCGACTTCGTGACCGCGCGCGGCGCGCAGGATGGCGAACCAGTCGCCACGGCTGAGCGTGAAGCGGGTGCCGGCCACCGCCACGGCGATTGCTTCGATGCGTCCGGTGCCGGTCAGCGGCACTGGACGGCATGGCAACTGCATGATCCACGCAAACACCACGCTGGCGAATGGCTGGTTCAGCGCATCGGCGATGCCCTTGATGACCAGGCGCAGGTGATCGGCATTGTCGTCGCTGCTGGCGAACAGGCGTCCGCCGGCCAGCGGCGACCAGATCATCGGCGCCACGTCCAGGTCTTGCAGGCCGTCGAAGGTTTCGTCGAACATCGGCGTGGTGTGCAGGGGCGAGAACTCGACCTGGTTGGTCGCCAGTTCGATGCGGCGGTTGAGCGACTCGAACTGGTGGCGCGAAAAATTCGACACGCCGAAATGGCGCACCTTGCCGGCCTGGCGCAGGGCCGCGAAGGCGGCGGCGATCTCGTCGAACTCCATGAGCGGATCGGGGCGGTGGATCAGCAGCAGGTCGAGGCGGTCGGTATGCAGCTGGCGCAGCGATTGCTCGACCGAGGCCACGATGTGGGCGGCGCTGGTGTCGTAATGCTGGATTGCATGCTGCGGGCGTTGCGGGGACACCAGCTTGATGCCGCACTTGCTGACCAGCTCGATACGGTCGCGCAGCGAAGGCTGCAGGCGCAGGGCTTCGCCGAACAGGCCTTCGACGCCATAGTTGCCGTAGATATCGGCATGGTCGAAGCTGGTCACGCCGAGCGCGATGCACTGCTCGATGAAAGCGACGCGCTGCTCGGCCGACATGCCCCACTCGCCCATGCGCCACATGCCGGCGACGATGCGCGACAGGTCGGGGCCATGGGAGCGTGTACTTACGCGTGGGCAAAACAGGTCGGCGGGCAGGGCTGCGGTCATCGGTTTCTTTCTCTTTTGAATTCTATCGTGTCAATTGCCTAACCGAGGTCTGACCCCGGTTGGGCAACGTTGCGGCTTACTTGAGCCAGAGGCGCATCGAGTCCCAGGCGCGGCCGAAGATCGAGGCTTGCGGCACTTCTTCCAGCGCGACGACCGGCAATTCCAGCATCTGCTTGCCATCGACCATCATCTTCAGGGTGCCGACTTTGCTGTTGAGCGGCAGCGGGGCGACCAGCGGGTCGTTGCGTTCGAGTACAGGCTTCATCTTGGCCGCGACACCTTTCGGCACCGTCACCAGCACGTCCTGGTTGAAGCCGATCTTGACCACGTTGGCCGATCCTTTCCACACTTCCGGCGTCTGGATCGCCTGGCCCTTGGCATACAGCTTGACCGTATCGAAGTTCTGGAAGCCCCAGTTGAGCAGCTTCTGGCTTTCCTGCGTACGTGCCTGGTCGGAATTGGTGCCGAGCACGACCGAAATCAGGCGGCGCTGGCTGTTGCCGTTCGGACGGCGCGCCGAGGCGATCATGCAGAATCCGGCCGCTTCGGTATGGCCGGTCTTCATGCCGTCCACCGTCGGGTCGAGCCACAGCAGGCGGTTGCGGTTCGGCTGGGTGATCTTGTTGTAGGTGAAGCTTTTGACCGAGTCGATCTTGTAGAACTCGGGGTAGTCGGCGATCACGCGCGCGGCCAGGACCGACAGGTCGTGGGCGGTGGAAAAGTTGTCGGGGTGCGGCAAGCCGTGCGGGTTGGCGAAGCGCGTGTTTTTCAGGCCCATGCGCTGGGCTTCACGGTTCATCAGGAACACGAAGGCGCTTTCGTCGCCAGCCACCGCTTCGGCCAGGGCGACGGCGGCGTCGTTACCGGACTGCACCATCAAGCCGTGCAGCAAGTCGTCCACCGAGACCGGCGTGGCCGGGTCGATGAACATCTTGGAACTGCTGGCATCGACCTTCCAGGCCCGGACCGAGACGTTGATCATCTGGTTCAGGGCCAGCTTCTTTTCCTTGAGCGCGGCAAAGGTCAGGTAGGCCGTCATGATCTTGGTCAGCGAGGCCGGTTCGATGCGGGCGTTGGGCTCGTGCGAGGCGATGATCTGTCCGCTGGTGGCGTCGAGCAGCATCCAGGAGCGCGCAGCGATGGTCGGCGAGGGCATGGTTTGCGCAACGGCGGACGATAGCGCCAGGACACTGGCAGCCAGTGCGGCAATAAATTTTCTCATGGGAATAAGTACTCAATAAAGGTGGTGCAAAAAAAGGGCGCCCAATTATAGTGGGGTTTCACCCTCACGCCGCCACAGTTGGACCACCAGTGTCTTGATGTGGGCCAGCTTGCGGTGGAAGAAATGATCGGCGCCGGGAATGACGATGACCGGAATGTCTTGCGGCCGCGCCCAGTCCAGCACCTGGGCCAGGGTAATGGTGTCGTCGACTTCGCCGTGGATCAGGATGGTGTCGGCCGGCACATCGGGCATCGGCCACTTGCCGGCGGCCGTGCCGACCAGCACCAGGCGCTCGGCCGGGCGCCCCGCGGCGATCAGGCGTTGCTGCAGCTGGGCTTGCACAAAGGTGCCGAACGAGAAGCCCGACAGCGCCAGCGGCAGCCCAGGATATTGCGATTCCATGTGCGCCAGCATGAGGGCCATGTCGTCGGTCTCGCCGGCGCCGCCGTCGTGCACGCCGGCCGATGCGCCGACGCCGCGAAAGTTAAAGCGCGCCACCGCGTAGCCGAGCGCAACGAACGTGCGCGCCAGGGTTTGCGCCACCTTGTTGTCCATGGTGCCGCCGTACAGCGGGTGCGGATGGGCTACCAGGGCGATGCCGCGCGGCGCGCTTGGGGGCAGGTCGAGCAGGCATTCCATCGGTCCGGCGCCGCCGGCCAGGGTGAATTTTTCAGCGTTTTTGTTCAGCAGATTATGCGTGGCAGTGTTCATGTAAACAAGTAATCAGATTTTGAGGCGGTCGACGACCTTGCCGCCAACCAAATGGGAGTCGATGATTTCATCGATGTCGCTGGTGTCGACATAGGTGTACCAGGTGCCTTGCGGATAGACCACCAGCACCGGGCCTTCGTCGCAGCGGTCGAGGCAGCCGGCCTGGTTGATGCGCACCTTGCCGTGCCCGTTCAGGCCGAGCTCCTTCATGCGGCGCTTGGCGTGCTTTTGCGCGATTTCGGCGCCGAGCTTGCCGCAGCACTGGCGTCCATCCTCGCGCACATTCATGCAGATAAAGACGTGCTGCTCGAAGTAGGGTGTATCGCTCATGGGGGTTCCCGTTTCTTTCCTGTACTGCGTGATCGGTATTTGCATACGCGCAAAGCTAGCGCAATGATACGCGCTCTTCGCGCCGATTGAGTTTATGCGAGGGCAGCAGCAGGAACCAGATCGCAAAAAACGGCCATAGCAAGGACAGGAATTGCGCTGCGCCATTAAAGTTCAGGAACTTGCCTTGCACCCAGCCTTGCAGGGTGGCACTGAAGTAGGGATTGACCGGGATCGTGTTCACCACCAGCAGGCTGAGCACAAGGGTGACCACCGCCAGCCGCCGCTGCGCCTTTGCAGGCGCGAACGCCAGGCCGGCGAGCATGATCAGGCCGATCAGGAAGCCGCCCTGGGCGCCCGGGGTGATCCAGGCCAGCGCATTGTCGGGCTTGAACAGCAGGGAGCTGGCCAGGGTCTTGGTCAGCAGCGCCGCGCCCAGCATGGCGCCGATCAGCAACAGGCGCGGGGCGCCGCGCCGCAGCAGGCACAGCATGGTCAGGACGGCGCCGGTCATGCCGCAGGCGGTGATGATGGTTTCCGACAGCCAGTATTGTTCCACGCTCATGGCGGCGCCGGGACGCAGCATGGTGACCAGGTCGATGTCGGTATCGAGCCAGGCCGACAGCCATTCGGAAAAAATCGGCAGCAGCTGGCCATGGCCGAACATATAGCCGAGCGGATAGATCTGGGCCAGCGGCCACAGGGCCAGCAGCACCAGGCCCTGGCTGGCGTGGGCCGCGAACCAGCGCTGGCGCAGCTTGTACAGGCGGCTCTGGTCCAGGAACGAGCGCGCGCCGAGGGCGCCGATGATGGCCCCCACCAGCGACCCGGCCGAGTTGGTGATGAAGTCCAGGCTCGACGGCACGCGGCTGGGCAGGTAGGTCTGTACCGCTTCCATCGTGCCCGATGCCAGGATGCCGAGGATGGCAGCGGCGAGGACGGCCCACACGCCGTGCACGCGCGGGTACATGGCCAGCACCAGCAGGGTCCCGAGCGGGATGTAGCCGATGATGTTGACCATCACGTCGAAGCCGGTCCAGTACTGGGGCATGGACAGGGTGAGGAAAATCAGCGGCGACAGGCCGCTGCCGCGCCAGCCGGAAAACGGAAACCAGCTGGCGTACACGATCAGCAGCATGTAAGCCAGCAGCGACGCGCGCGCCACGGGCGAACCGCGCACGGCGGCCGTCAGCGGTGCGGGTACGGGACCGGGCCCCGGCGCGTCGGGCGCATTCATTCTTTTTTGAGCGGCAGCGTGGCGAGCCAGGCGATGACGTCGGCGGCGACCGTGTCGGTGGCGCCGGCCAGCGCGCGCGCGCCGCCGCCGGCATCCATGCTGGTGGCGGGATTCTTGCGGTCGAAGGTTTTCTGGTCGATCAGTTTATGCCCCTGGAACAGCGACGCGCGCAGCACCAGCTGGCCGTGGCTCTGGGCCTGGCTGTCGAAGTTGTGGGTGAAGTCGTCGATTTCCAGGCGCAGGATCGGCACGCCGTCGGAGGCGTCGCTCACGCTGAGCACCTTGGCGCCCGACTGGGCGATGCGCGACTTCAGACGCTGGGTGACCATCTGCAGCGGCGTGGCGCTCCAGCGGCTGTTGGCGTAGGCGCGCGCCTGCAGCGGGTCGCTGTAATTGAGGCGGTAGTACATACGCTCGCTGTCGAGCGCCGCCGAACCGGTCACTTCGCCCACCACGACGGCGGCGATCGGCGCGCGCGCGGCCTGGGCGGCATTGGTCGCGGGACCGAAGTCGAAGGTGGTGTTCAGGGCCGGTTTTTCGCTGGCGCAGCCGGCCAGCAGGAGGGTGGCGCCGGTGCTTGCGGCCAGCAGCAGGCGGCGCACGGTGGTGGTCACGTTCGTGCGTGGATTCTGGGTGTGATTCACGGTGGTCCTCATTTGGTCGGTGCGGTAAAACCTGGTTCACCCGGCCCCGGGGTGGGCGGCGCGGCGCCGAACAGCAGGCTTTGCGGACGGTCGTTGAGCGAATTCATGGTGCGGCGCACGGCGCGCAGCGAGGTGCGCGCTTCGTCGGTCATGGCCACGAAGTGCGGCAGGGTTTGCATTTCGAGATCGGTGGTAACCGCTTCGAGCGAGCCGCCGACCCGGTCCACAGTGGTGTTCAGGCGTGCAATGGCGCCGTTGGGCGACTGCAGGTCGTCGGCCAGTTTGGTGTAGCTGCGCGTCATGGTGGTGGCGCTGGCGGTGAAGGTGTCGAACGAGGCCAGGCTCTGGTCGGCCTTGGCCGTCAGTTGCGGCAGGCGCGCCAGGGTCGGTTCGAGCTTGGCCGGAATCTCGCCGTAGGCAATCGCCGCCTTGCTGACATTGGCAAAGGCGTCGAGGATGATCTTCTGGTTTTCCGGCGCCGCCATGGCGTCCAGGCGCGTGACCAGTTCCTCGGCTTTGTCGAGGATCACGAGACCGCGCTTTTCAAGCTGGTCGAGCAGGCCCGGACGCAGCGGAATGCGCGCCAGCTTCTCTTCGCTGCTGGCCATCAGGGGCGAACCGGTTTTTTCGTCGTCGAGCTGGATGAAGGCGATTCCGGTCACGCCCTGGTAGCCGAGGGTGGCGAAGGTGGTGCTGGTGACTGGCGCTTCCGCATCGACCGACAGGTGGATCAGGATCTGGCCGGGGATCTTGGTATCGAAGCTGATGGCATCGACCTTGCCCACTTCCAGGCCGCGGTAGCGCACCGCCGCCTGGGGATTGAGGCCCGGGATCGACTGGATGGTGGCGATCTGGTAGGGCACGCGCTCGACTCGGTCGCGGTTGAACCAGATGCCCGCCAGGACCGTGGCCACCAGCAGCGCAATCGTGAAGAAACCTGTCATCAGGGCGTGCGATCTGTTTTCCATATGCTAGTGCTCCGGTGCGTGCTCGGCGTCGTATTCGTCGAGCACTTCGAGGGCGCGCTGGCCGCGCGCACCCAGGAAGAATTGTTTGATGAAGGGATGGTCCACTTTCAGGACATCGCGCGTCGGTCCGATCGCGATCACGTGTTTTTCGGCCAGCACCGCGATCCGGGTCGACAGCGCGAACAGGGTGTCCAGGTCGTGCGTGACCATGACCACGGTCAGTCCCAGTTCGCGGTGCAGCGACTGGATCAGCGCGACAAACGCGTCCGACAGGTCGGGGTCGAGGCCCGCGGTGGGCTCGTCGAGGAACAGCAGCTGCGGTTCGAGGGCCAGCGCGCGCGCCAGCGAGGCGCGCTTGATCATGCCGCCGGACAGGTCGGACGGCATCTTCTTGGCGTGTTCGACGCCCAGGCCGACCATGTTCATTTTCAGCAGCACGGCGTCGTGGATCACGTCTTCGGGCAGGGCGCGCAGTTCGCGCAGCGGCTGGGCGATGTTGTCGAACACGGTCAGCGCCGAATACAGCGCGCCCTGCTGGAACAGCATGCCCCAGTGGTTGCGCATGCGCTGCAGCTGGTCGGCGTCGGCCTCGCTGATGTCTTCGCCGAACACGCGCACGCAGCCTTTGGCGGGCGTCTCCAGGCCCAGCATCTGGCGCAGCAGCACCGTCTTGCCGGTGCCCGAGCCGCCCACGATCGACAGGATCTCGCCCTGGTAGATGTCGAGGCTCAGGTCCTGGTGCACCACGGTGCGGCCGAATTTGGTCCACAGCTTGGTGATCTGGACCACCGGCGGGCCGACATCTTCCTCGGGCCGCATGTTCAGATGCTGGCGCGCGCCTTCCGCTTTTTGTTCATCCATCAGAAACCGACTCCGCTGAAAATAATCGCAAACACCGCGTCGGCCAGGATCACCACCGTGATCGCGGTGACGACCGAGGTGGTGGTGCCGCGCCCCAGGCTTTCGGTGTTCGGCTTGATGCGCAGGCCGAAGTGACAGGATACCAGCGCAATGAGCATGCCGAAGGTGGTCCCCTTGAGCAGGCCGATGATGTAGTTCGACAGCGGCACCGCGTCCGGCAGCTTTTGCAGGAAGTAGCGCGCCGACAGGTTCAGTTCGACCTTGGCCGAGACCATGCCGCCGATCAGGGCCATGGCATCGGTCCATACCACCAGCAGCGGCATCGAAATCGCCAGCGCCACCACTTTCGGCATGATCAGGCGGTAGCCGTGCGAGATGCCCATGACCAGCATGGCGTCGAGTTCCTCGGTCACCCGCATCACCCCGAGCTGCGCGGTGATGGAGGACCCGGAACGGCCCGCGACCAGAATGGCGGCCAGCAGCGGACCGAGTTCGCGGATCACGCTCATGCCCAGGATGTTGACCAGGTACATATCGCCGCCGAACATGCGCAGCTGCTGGGCCGACAGGTAGGACAGCACGACGCCGATCAGGAAGCCCACCAGCGCGGTGATGCCGAGCGCCTGGAAGCCGGAGTGGAAAATATTGGCCGAGACTTCGCGCCACGGCCCCGTCATCGGATGGCGGATGAAGCGGCCGATATCCTGTACCACCTGGCCGATCAGGCGGATGAAGCCTTGCGTATGCTCGAAGAAGTTGAGCATGCCGCTGCCCAGTGTCATCACCCAGTTGAAACGGTTGGGGCGCGTGCGCGGCATCTGCAGCTTGCTCGCTTCCTCGATGCGCTTGAACAGTTCTTCCTGTTTTTCGGCCAGCTGGAGCTGGGCCGGACGCTGCTTGCCCCAGGCGTTCCAGAACATCTGGGCGCCGATGTGGTCGAGGCGGACGATCTGGGTCAGGTCCCATACCAGTGCCGGCTTGTCCTTGAGCGAGGTGAGGGTGGCGTTGATGGTCTTGATCGCGCCGCACTGGGCCAGCGCGTGGACCTGCCAGATCCCGTTGGCGACGACCGATTGGGGCGAGCCTGCATCAGGCGATTCGAGGGTTAAAGTTGGCGCATTTTCAATCTGCATTGCGCCAGTGTAAAAGAGAATCGCCGTGACCGCTACAGGAGTTCGTGCGCGGGGGGCGGCACCCCCCTTGTAATCGTTTGTTTACAGCGCGGGTGTATGCACGGCCGTCACGCTCCCAGATGGCGCGCCTGGCGCTGCGGCACGCTCGCTACCGGCTTGGCTTTCTCGGCCGGGGCGTCGATGCGGCCGGCATAATCGCTGCCCACCAGTTGCGCCGCGTCGGTACGGCTCATGCCGCGCGTCTCGAGCCATTGCGCGACCAGCTTGGCCAGGCGGTCGAGCGCGATGCGGTGGGTGGCATCGGTTTTTGCATAGATCCAGTCGGAGAAGGCCATGAAGTTGGCGAACGGGGACTCGCCCAGCAGGTGCGCGAGCGTGTGCGCGAAGCGTCCCGAGTTGGCCACCAGGTCCCAGTAGCGCGCAAAGCGCACCAGGCGCTGCATGGTCTGGAAGTCGATCAGCTTCGTCGCCAGGATGGTGTACGGCGGGTAGGGATCGAAGACCAGGCCGTGTTCTTCGGTGTGGCGGATGATCGGCGTGCCGCGCAGGCGCTTGAGAATGCCGAACTGGATTTCGTGCGGCTTGAGGGCCACCAGCTGGTCGAAGCCGCGCGCGAAGCTGTCCATGTCCTCGCCCGGCAGGCCCGCGATCAGGTCGACGTGCAGGTGGGCGTGCGACTGTTCGCACAGCCAGCGGATGTTCTCGGCGGCCTTGGCGTTGTCCTGGCGCCGGCTGACCAGCGCCTGCACCGCCGGATTGAAGCTCTGGATGCCAATCTCGAACTGCAGCGCGCCGGGCGGGAACTTGCGGATGCCATCTTTGAGCGCATCGGGAAGGTGATCGGGCACCAGCTCGAAGTGGGCGTAGACCGGGTCGTCCGGGTTCGCTTCGAGTTTGTCGAGGAAGAACTGCATGATCTTCAGGCTGGTCTTGATATTCAGGTTGAAGGTGCGGTCGACGAACTTGAACAGGCGCGCGCCGCGGGCGTGCAGCGTTTCGAGCTCGCCCAGGAAGGTGTCCAGGCCGAAGGGCCAGGCGGTCTTGTCGAGCGCCGACAGGCAGAACTCGCACTTGAACGGGCAGCCGCGCGAGGCCTCCACATATAAGGTGCGGTTGGCGATGTCGTTGTCTGTATATAAGGAGTAGGGCATGGCGATGTCGGCCATCGGCGGCTGCACGCCGGCGTGGATCTTCATCAGCGGCTTGGGGCCGTGCAGGATCTCGCCGCACAGCTTGGGGAAGGTGACGTCGCCCCAGCCGGTCACCAGGTAGTCCGCCATCTGCACAATGGCTTGCTCGCCCGGCTCGTGCGACACTTCCGGCCCGCCCAGCACGATCACCACCTGGGGCGCGATCCGCTTGAGCATGGCGACGACCCTGGTGGTTTCCTCGACGTTCCATATATAGATACCGAAACCGATGATGCGCGGCGACTGCGCCAGCAGGCGTTCGACGATTTCGGTGGTTTTCGCGCCGATCACGAATTCGTGCAGGCTGGTCTGCTCCTGCAGGGGGCCCATGTTTGCCAGCAGATAGCGCAGCCCCAGCGATGCGTGGGCGTAGCGGGCGTTCAGGGTCGAGAGCAGGATGGTCATGGCGGGGCGGCGTTGGCGAAACCTGACATTCTACCTGCGCGCACGGCTGGTGACCGGCAGGTGCCAGCGGGATGTTGCTACCATATAACAATCTCAGGCATAAATCTTGCATTCAAATGCAGTTGAAGAGCAGGCTGTTGTGTTCTTGCTCAGAAAAGTGCGTATGGGAAATATATTTACGCATTTCGCCCCCATGCTACGTTAGTATATGAATCGATCACCCTCGTGTGGAGTAGTGCGCCACTTTTTGTCACATGAATAAATTACAGCCCATTTTTGTCATCATTGCTGCCCTTATTTGCTGCGGCGCATCCGCCCAGCAAATGTACAAGACCGTCGGTCCGGATGGGAAAGTCACGTTTTCCGACCGTCCCCAAAACGGCGACAAGCTCAAGGTCAGCGTGATGAAGGGCTCGGTGCTGCGCGCAGTGGAGGGTCCGGTGCCGGCTCAGCCCAAGATCGCGCCGCGTCCCAAGGGAAGCGGCGCCGATGCGTCCGGCGGCGGCATCTCGGCTGCCGGCGTGCCGTCGCCCGAGTTGCAGCATGCCGTGCTGGTCGTGGCACTGATGTCCGAAGTGGCCGCCAAGTTTGAGCCGGTCTGTTCCAATGCGGCGCCCCTGAGCAAGAAATTCGTTACCGCCGCCAACGGCTGGAAGCAGCGCAACAGCAGCTTTATCGAAAAGCAACGGCGCGCGATGGCCGACATGGCTCCCCCCAGGCGGACTGCGCTCCAGGGCGAGGTCGCGGCCAAGATTCATGAGGTCATGGCTGAGGTGCTGGGCCAGAGTACGTCGGGTCGGGTGCAATGGTGCGACAAGGCGAGCCTCGATATGTCGGGCGGAACCAATGATGTGGTCAACAACGTCGACGTGGCCATGCCGCTGATCACCTATAAATCGAAGTAATTCACAAAAGGTGGCTTGTGGAAACGCGGCCTGTTTGCTATAGTTTGCCTCCCCGCTGATTCAGTAGCGAAATCAAGTAGTTGCAAGACAGATCAGGGGCGTTTCGAAAGAAGCGAAGTAACAAAAAGAGGTTGACGAGAAACGCGAAACGCTGCATAATCTCACCTCTCTGCTGCAACGAACACAACGCTTCGTACCATGCGGCAAGATAGAAATACAGAATAAGTTCTTTAACAATTAACAGTCGATAAGTGTGGGCGTTTGATGAAGGTGCCAACGAAGCGTAAGCGACGTTGAATACTTAAATTATCAAATGTTCACAAAAAAGAAATATAGGCGCTTCGCAAGAAGTGGCCTGTCAGTATTTTGAGTGAGCGATCTGTCCGCAAGGACATTAAACAGAGATTGAACTGAAGAGTTTGATCCTGGCTCAGATTGAACGCTGGCGGCATGCCTTACACATGCAAGTCGAACGGCAGCGCGGGGCAACCTGGCGGCGAGTGGCGAACGGGTGAGTAATATATCGGAACGTACCCTGGAGTGGGGGATAACGTAGCGAAAGTTACGCTAATACCGCATACGATCTAAGGATGAAAGTGGGGGCTTCGCAAGAACCTCATGCTCCTGGAGCGGCCGATATCTGATTAGCTAGTTGGTGGGGTAAAGGCCTACCAAGGCATCGATCAGTAGCTGGTCTGAGAGGACGACCAGCCACACTGGAACTGAGACACGGTCCAGACTCCTACGGGAGGCAGCAGTGGGGAATTTTGGACAATGGGCGAAAGCCTGATCCAGCAATGCCGCGTGAGTGAAGAAGGCCTTCGGGTTGTAAAGCTCTTTTGTCAGGGAAGAAACGGTGAAGGCTAATATCCTTTGCTAATGACGGTACCTGAAGAATAAGCACCGGCTAACTACGTGCCAGCAGCCGCGGTAATACGTAGGGTGCAAGCGTTAATCGGAATTACTGGGCGTAAAGCGTGCGCAGGCGGTTTTGTAAGTCTGTCGTGAAATCCCCGGGCTCAACCTGGGAATTGCGATGGAGACTGCAAGGCTAGAATCTGGCAGAGGGGGGTAGAATTCCACGTGTAGCAGTGAAATGCGTAGAGATGTGGAGGAACACCGATGGCGAAGGCAGCCCCCTGGGTCAAGATTGACGCTCATGCACGAAAGCGTGGGGAGCAAACAGGATTAGATACCCTGGTAGTCCACGCCCTAAACGATGTCTACTAGTTGTCGGGTTTTAATTAACTTGGTAACGCAGCTAACGCGTGAAGTAGACCGCCTGGGGAGTACGGTCGCAAGATTAAAACTCAAAGGAATTGACGGGGACCCGCACAAGCGGTGGATGATGTGGATTAATTCGATGCAACGCGAAAAACCTTACCTACCCTTGACATGTACGGAAGCCACGAGAGATCGAGGTGTGCTCGAAAGAGAACCGTAACACAGGTGCTGCATGGCTGTCGTCAGCTCGTGTCGTGAGATGTTGGGTTAAGTCCCGCAACGAGCGCAACCCTTGTCATTAGTTGCTACGAAAGAGCACTCTAATGAGACTGCCGGTGACAAACCGGAGGAAGGTGGGGATGACGTCAAGTCCTCATGGCCCTTATGGGTAGGGCTTCACACGTCATACAATGGTACATACAGAGGGCCGCCAACCCGCGAGGGGGAGCTAATCCCAGAAAGTGTATCGTAGTCCGGATTGTAGTCTGCAACTCGACTACATGAAGTTGGAATCGCTAGTAATCGCGGATCAGCATGTCGCGGTGAATACGTTCCCGGGTCTTGTACACACCGCCCGTCACACCATGGGAGCGGGTTTTACCAGAAGTAGGTAGCTTAACCGCAAGGGGGGCGCTTACCACGGTAGGATTCGTGACTGGGGTGAAGTCGTAACAAGGTAGCCGTATCGGAAGGTGCGGCTGGATCACCTCCTTTCTAGAGTTGCACTGGCTATAGAGCCAATTCATTAAGCGTCCACACTTATCGACTGTCAATCAAGAAGAACAGCGTTTGAAAGCGCAAACGTAAGCATCCGTGCTTAGGTTTGATCTTTCAGAGATTAAAAGCTGTTTCGTTCTTTAACAATCTGGAAGAAGTAAAGTTTTAATCGAATCGCCGACAGGCGGTTCGATGGGTAGTGATTGTATGTATCAAAACAAAGCAACAACGCTGTACTTTCTTATCTCTGTAACGCTCTTTGTTCTCCGGAACAGAGGCTAACGTTATAGGGACAAGCGAATAAGTGCACATGGTGGATGCCTTGGCGATTACAGGCGATGAAGGACGTAGTAGCTTGCGATAAGCTGCGGGGAGCTAGCAAACAAGCTTTGATCCGCAGATTTCCGAATGGGGAAACCCGGCCTTTTAGGTCATTGCATACTGAATACATAGGTATGCAAAGCGAACGCGGCGAACTGAAACATCTAAGTAGCTGCAGGAAAATAAATCAACCGAGATTCCCAAAGTAGTGGCGAGCGAAATGGGATGAGCCTGCACGTTTTAGCATGACGGATAGTAGAAACCACTGGAAATTGGTGCCATAGAGGGTGATAGCCCCTTATACGAAATTCGATGTGTGGAACTAAGCGTGCGACAAGTAGGGCGGGACACGAGAAATCCTGTCTGAATATGGGGGGACCATCCTCCAAGGCTAAATACTCGTAATCGACCGATAGTGAACCAGTACCGTGAGGGAAAGGCGAAAAGAACCCCGGAAGGGGAGTGAAATAGATCCTGAAACCGTGTGCATACAAACAGTAGGAGCGGACTTGTTCCGTGACTGCGTACCTTTTGTATAATGGGTCAGCGACTTACATTCAGTGGCAAGGTTAACCGTATAGGGAAGCCGTAGAGAAATCGAGTCCGAATAGGGCGACAGTCGCTGGGTGTAGACCCGAAACCAAGTGATCTACTCATGGCCAGGATGAAGGTGCGGTAACACGCCCTGGAGGTCCGAACCCACTAATGTTGAAAAATTAGGGGATGAGCTGTGGGTAGGGGTGAAAGGCTAAACAAACTTGGAAATAGCTGGTTCTCTCCGAAAACTATTTAGGTAGTGCCTCAAGTATCACCATCGGGGGTAGAGCACTGTTATGGCTAGGGGGTCATTGCGACTTACCAAACCATTGCAAACTCCGAATACCGATGAGTGCGAGCTTGGGAGACAGACGTCGGGTGCTAACGTCCGGCGTCAAGAGGGAAACAACCCAGACCGCCAGCTAAGGTCCCAAAGATTGGCTAAGTGGAAAACGAAGTGGGAAGGCTAAAACAGTCAGGATGTTGGCTTAGAAGCAGCCATCATTTAAAGAAAGCGTAATAGCTCACTGATCGAGTCGTCCTGCGCGGAAGATGTAACGGGGCTAAGCCAGTCACCGAAGCTGCGGATATCCGCAAGGATATGGTAGGAGAGCGTTCTGTAAGCCTGCGAAGGTGTCTTGTAAAGGATGCTGGAGGTATCAGAAGTGCGAATGCTGACATGAGTAGCGATAATGGGAGTGAAAAGCTCCCACGCCGTAAGCCCAAGGTTTCCTGTTCAACGTTCATCGGAGCAGGGTGAGTCGGCCCCTAAGGCGAGGCAGAGATGCGTAGCTGATGGGAAGCAGGTTAATATTCCTGCACCGTCGTATGATGCGATGGGGGGACGGATCGCGGAAGGTTGTCCAACGGTTGGAAGTGTTGGTTTTTGACTCATAGAAGGTGCTTAGGCAAATCCGGGCACGCAATTCAAGGGGTCGAGACGAGGAACTTAGGTTCTGAAGCAATCGGAAGTGGTTCCAAGAAAAGCCTCTAAGCTTCAGTCATACGAGACCGTACCGCAAACCGACACAGGTGGGCGAGATGAGTATTCTAAGGCGCTTGAGAGAACTCGGGAGAAGGAACTCGGCAAATTGGTACCGTAACTTCGGGAAAAGGTACGCCCCGGTAGCTTGATTGGTTTACTCCATGAGGGTGAAAGGGTTGCAATAAACTGGTGGCTGCGACTGTTTAATAAAAACACAGCACTCTGCAAACACGAAAGTGGACGTATAGGGTGTGACGCCTGCCCGGTGCTGGAAGATTAAATGATGGGGTGCAAGCTCTTGATTGAAGTCCCAGTAAACGGCGGCCGTAACTATAACGGTCCTAAGGTAGCGAAATTCCTTGTCGGGTAAGTTCCGACCTGCACGAATGGCGTAACGATGGCCACACTGTCTCCTCCCGAGACTCAGCGAAGTTGAAATGTTTGTGATGATGCAATCTACCCGCGGCTAGACGGAAAGACCCCATGAACCTTTACTGTAGCTTTGCATTGGACTTTGAACCAATCTGTGTAGGATAGGTGGGAGGCTTTGAAGCGGGGACGCCAGTCTTCGTGGAGCCATCCTTGAAATACCACCCTGGTTTGTTTGAGGTTCTAACCTTGGTCCGTTATCCGGATCGGGGACAGTGCATGGTAGGCAGTTTGACTGGGGCGGTCTCCTCCTAAAGTGTAACGGAGGAGTTCGAAGGTACGCTAGATACGGTCGGACATCGTGTTGATAGTGCAATGGCATAAGCGTGCTTAACTGCGAGACTGACAAGTCGAGCAGGTACGAAAGTAGGACATAGTGATCCGGTGGTTCTGTATGGAAGGGCCATCGCTCAACGGATAAAAGGTACTCTGGGGATAACAGGCTGATTCCTCCCAAGAGTTCATATCGACGGGGGAGTTTGGCACCTCGATGTCGGCTCATCACATCCTGGGGCTGTAGCCGGTCCCAAGGGTATGGCTGTTCGCCATTTAAAGTGGTACGTGAGCTGGGTTTAAAACGTCGTGAGACAGTTTGGTCCCTATCTGCCGTGGGCGTTGGAAATTTGAAGGGGGCTGCTCCTAGTACGAGAGGACCGGAGTGGACAGACCTCTGGTGTACCGGTTGTCACGCCAGTGGCATTGCCGGGTAGCTAAGTCTGGAAGAGATAACCGCTGAAAGCATCTAAGCGGGAAACTTGCCTTGAGATGAGATTTCCCAGAGCCTTGAGCTCTTTAAAGGGTCGTTCGAGACCAGGACGTTGATAGGTCAGGTGTGGAAGTGCAGTAATGCATTAAGCTAACTGATACTAATTGCCCGTACGGCTTGTCCCTATAACCTTAGCAGGTACAGAGATAAGAAATGCGCGTTGTGTTTTGTGCGATACGCACAGTCACTACCCCAGTAATACAATAAAACGATACTTCTTCCAGATTCAAGCTAGTGCTGCCCGATCGGGAGCACCAAGCTGTACAAGTTATGCCTGATGACCATAGTAAATCGGTACCACCCCTTCCCATCCCGAACAGGACCGTGAAACGATTTTACGCCGATGATAGTGCTGCAACCAGTGTGAAAGTAGGTTATCGTCAGGCTAGTTATAAGAGAAAGACCCGTGTGAGCGAAAGCCATGCGGGTTTTTTTTCGTCCGCAGATTCGTTTGGACGTGTTCATTACCAGGTAATTTGAGATCACCTGGCGCCTCTGCAGTCGAGTATTGCTATTTCACGACAGTCAGCCGCTTCACAATTTCCAGACGATCATCGTTGCCTGGTCCGGGAATGCGGCCGCAGTTACGTTCAATCTTGTACTCCAGCATCAAATTTACTGCCCTTGAATTTCTTCTTTAGAAAATAGCTTTGGTTCGGGTCGTCGCTTTCGCCCTATCTGGGGTAAGGCCAGGGCAACAACGAAAAGATAGTGTCGTTTCATTTAATTCTTTCTTGCAAAAATGGCGCAGCTGCCGGCTGTCGCCATCTGTGCGGCGTTGCGAAAATTGCCGGCGCTACTGCTGGCGCCCGGCCGGCAGGCTCTCGACATGCTGGTGTCGCATGATGTCAACCTCCGCATTATTGCACCATCATGTTAAGCAACTCGCACGCAGTTCCTGCCATTCGATTTGGCTTGATCAAGCGCACTGTCGGCGCGCTTGATCGCGTCACCAATGACTTCTCCAGGCTGAAGGGCCGTCACTCCGAACGACGCGGTAACCCGGAGCCCGTGCGGCCAGATCTGATAACTCAATGCTTCGCGCAGCTTCTCCCCTAATAGATGAGCATCGGCTGCCTTGGTACCGGGGCAAATGATCAGGAATTCTTCGCCATCCCAACGCGCCAGCTTGTCGCTTGCGCGAATTCCACGTTGTATCGCAGCAGCGAGAGCACACAACACCTTATCGCCGACACTATGGCCATGTGTATCATCCACCTTTTTAAGATGGTCGATATCGACAAACACCACTGCGAACTGCTCAGGTGACGCATCGGGATGCGGCCACTTTTCCATCAGCGCAGCGCGTAAGCCCTCCCGATTCAGAACCTGGGTGAGCGGATCCGTGTGGGCCTGGCCGGCCAGTTCACGGGTTTCCAGCTCCAGAGCCTCATTCACTTTGCTCAGTAAAGCGAGTCGGGTCGTGCTATTACTCAGTTGCGATCGGACACGGTCCACCAGGGCGCGGTACGCAAGACCTTCATTGGCATTTTGACGATGCCTTTCGCTGGGACGACAAAGTGGGTTTCGTTCACCTTTTGCGCCATGTAGTCGTCCAATGTCGACATGTCGGGCTCGAAATTACGGAGAGAGATCCGTACGGTATGGTCGCCCGGGCCTTCGTACGACATGTCGAAGCTCATGGAGTCGAATTCCGACAGATCGACGCCGAATTCATTTTTGCTTAGCGTAAAAAGGACGCGACAGTAGGGCCATTCGACCGTCAGGCGCAGATCGCAATCCATAACCAGCGCATCGGGTCGTCGCGTGAGCTTGGCGACACTGCCGCCTTGCTGCAGGCGGTCATCCAAAAGCTCAACCGGTCGCCCACTGGCGGCGGAAAACTCCATGATCCTTTCCATTCCGAAGTGTTGCCAGACGAGCAGGGTTGCCGTGAGCACGATCAATCCGATCACGAGCGTTTCCATGTGGGGGAGGGAACGAGAAGGAAATTGCATGTTGAAGGGGCAGTTCGCCAGATCGTCATCGGGGCGGATCAAAGACCGCGCGTACTTACAGGGGAGCGATGTGATTGCCGCGACGCAATGCATACCTCTGCGTAAGTTTTACGCACACATACAACGGGTCGTGGAACCCGTACAAACTGCCGTGCTGGCTGCAGGTGAGCGAGGGGGAAGCTCGCATGCGGTCGAGACAACGTTGATAACGACCGCAGTGGTACTGCCGCTGATGAGTCATCAGTCCAAGTAAATGCGAAAGGCACCTTGTCAAACTCAGGGGCCTTTGCTATAGTTCGCCTCCCCGCTGAAAGGGTTAACGAAATCAAGTAGTTAGCAGGCAGTTGGGGCCGTCTCCAAGGAGACGCGGTAGCAAAGAAGGGGTTGACGAGAAACGCGAAACGCTGCATAATCTCACCTCTCTGCTGCAACGAACACAACGCTTCGTAGCAAACGGCAGAAGTAGTACAGAATAAGTTCTTTAACAATTAACAGTCGATAAGTGTGGGCGTTTGATGAAGGTGCCAACGAAGCGTAAGCGACGTTGAATACTTAAATTATCAAATGTTCACAAAAAAGAAATATAGGCGCTTCGCAAGAAGTGGCCTGTCAGTATTTTGAGTGAGCGATCTGTCCGCAAGGACATTAAACAGAGATTGAACTGAAGAGTTTGATCCTGGCTCAGATTGAACGCTGGCGGCATGCCTTACACATGCAAGTCGAACGGCAGCGCGGGGCAACCTGGCGGCGAGTGGCGAACGGGTGAGTAATATATCGGAACGTACCCTGGAGTGGGGGATAACGTAGCGAAAGTTACGCTAATACCGCATACGATCTAAGGATGAAAGTGGGGGCTTCGCAAGAACCTCATGCTCCTGGAGCGGCCGATATCTGATTAGCTAGTTGGTGGGGTAAAGGCCTACCAAGGCATCGATCAGTAGCTGGTCTGAGAGGACGACCAGCCACACTGGAACTGAGACACGGTCCAGACTCCTACGGGAGGCAGCAGTGGGGAATTTTGGACAATGGGCGAAAGCCTGATCCAGCAATGCCGCGTGAGTGAAGAAGGCCTTCGGGTTGTAAAGCTCTTTTGTCAGGGAAGAAACGGTGAGAGCTAATATCTCTTGCTAATGACGGTACCTGAAGAATAAGCACCGGCTAACTACGTGCCAGCAGCCGCGGTAATACGTAGGGTGCAAGCGTTAATCGGAATTACTGGGCGTAAAGCGTGCGCAGGCGGTTTTGTAAGTCTGTCGTGAAATCCCCGGGCTCAACCTGGGAATTGCGATGGAGACTGCAAGGCTAGAATCTGGCAGAGGGGGGTAGAATTCCACGTGTAGCAGTGAAATGCGTAGAGATGTGGAGGAACACCGATGGCGAAGGCAGCCCCCTGGGTCAAGATTGACGCTCATGCACGAAAGCGTGGGGAGCAAACAGGATTAGATACCCTGGTAGTCCACGCCCTAAACGATGTCTACTAGTTGTCGGGTTTTAATTAACTTGGTAACGCAGCTAACGCGTGAAGTAGACCGCCTGGGGAGTACGGTCGCAAGATTAAAACTCAAAGGAATTGACGGGGACCCGCACAAGCGGTGGATGATGTGGATTAATTCGATGCAACGCGAAAAACCTTACCTACCCTTGACATGTACGGAAGCCACGAGAGATCGAGGTGTGCTCGAAAGAGAACCGTAACACAGGTGCTGCATGGCTGTCGTCAGCTCGTGTCGTGAGATGTTGGGTTAAGTCCCGCAACGAGCGCAACCCTTGTCATTAGTTGCTACGAAAGAGCACTCTAATGAGACTGCCGGTGACAAACCGGAGGAAGGTGGGGATGACGTCAAGTCCTCATGGCCCTTATGGGTAGGGCTTCACACGTCATACAATGGTACATACAGAGGGCCGCCAACCCGCGAGGGGGAGCTAATCCCAGAAAGTGTATCGTAGTCCGGATTGTAGTCTGCAACTCGACTACATGAAGTTGGAATCGCTAGTAATCGCGGATCAGCATGTCGCGGTGAATACGTTCCCGGGTCTTGTACACACCGCCCGTCACACCATGGGAGCGGGTTTTACCAGAAGTAGGTAGCTTAACCGCAAGGGGGGCGCTTACCACGGTAGGATTCGTGACTGGGGTGAAGTCGTAACAAGGTAGCCGTATCGGAAGGTGCGGCTGGATCACCTCCTTTCTAGAGTTGCACCAGGCTATAGAGCCGGTTCAACAAACGTCCACACTTATCGGCTGTTTAATTAAGAAGAAACAGTAGCAGTGTCCAAGTCGGGGCTGTAGCTCAGCTGGTTAGAGCACCGTGTTGATAACGCGGGGGTCGTTGGTTCGAGTCCAACCAGCCCTACCAGTTATGTCTTTAGATATACCTTGGGGGATTAGCTCAGCTGGGAGAGCACCTGCTTTGCAAGCAGGGGGTCGTCGGTTCGATCCCGTCATCCTCCACCACTCTACAAACTTCTGAAAGTACAAACGTAAGCCACTGGGTTTAGGTTTGGTCTTTTAGAGATTAAAGCTGTTTCGTTCTTTAACAATCTGGAAGAAGTAAAGTTTTAATCGAATCGCCGACAGGCGGTTCGATGGGTAGTGATTGTATGTATCAAAACAAAGCAACAACGCTGTACTTTCTTATCTCTGTAACGCTCTTTTAGTGGCAACACTAAGAGGCTAACGTTATAGGGACAAGCGAATAAGTGCACATGGTGGATGCCTTGGCGATTACAGGCGACGAAGGACGTAGTAGCTTGCGATAAGCTGCGGGGAGCTAGCAAACAAGCTTTGATCCGCAGATTTCCGAATGGGGAAACCCGGCCTTTTAGGTCATTGCATACTGAATACATAGGTATGCAAAGCGAACGCGGCGAACTGAAACATCTAAGTAGCTGCAGGAAAATAAATCAACCGAGATTCCCAAAGTAGTGGCGAGCGAAATGGGATGAGCCTGCACGTTTTAGCATGACGGATAGTAGAAACCACTGGAAATTGGTGCCATAGAGGGTGATAGCCCCTTATACGAAATTCGATGTGTGGAACTAAGCGTGCGACAAGTAGGGCGGGACACGAGAAATCCTGTCTGAATATGGGGGGACCATCCTCCAAGGCTAAATACTCGTAATCGACCGATAGTGAACCAGTACCGTGAGGGAAAGGCGAAAAGAACCCCGGAAGGGGAGTGAAATAGATCCTGAAACCGTGTGCATACAAACAGTAGGAGCGGACTTGTTCCGTGACTGCGTACCTTTTGTATAATGGGTCAGCGACTTACATTCAGTGGCAAGGTTAACCATATAGGGAAGCCGTAGAGAAATCGAGTCCGAATAGGGCGACAGTCGCTGGGTGTAGACCCGAAACCAAGTGATCTACTCATGGCCAGGATGAAGGTGCGGTAACACGCCCTGGAGGTCCGAACCCACTAATGTTGAAAAATTAGGGGATGAGCTGTGGGTAGGGGTGAAAGGCTAAACAAACTTGGAAATAGCTGGTTCTCTCCGAAAACTATTTAGGTAGTGCCTCAAGTATCACCATCGGGGGTAGAGCACTGTTATGGCTAGGGGGTCATTGCGACTTACCAAACCATTGCAAACTCCGAATACCGATGAGTGCGAGCTTGGGAGACAGACGTCGGGTGCTAACGTCCGGCGTCAAGAGGGAAACAACCCAGACCGCCAGCTAAGGTCCCAAAGATTGGCTAAGTGGAAAACGAAGTGGGAAGGCTAAAACAGTCAGGATGTTGGCTTAGAAGCAGCCATCATTTAAAGAAAGCGTAATAGCTCACTGATCGAGTCGTCCTGCGCGGAAGATGTAACGGGGCTAAGCCAGTCACCGAAGCTGCGGATATATTTCTCGATACTTGTATCTTGATCTATATGGTAGGAGAGCGTTCTGTAAGCCTGCGAAGGTGTCTTGTAAAGGATGCTGGAGGTATCAGAAGTGCGAATGCTGACATGAGTAGCGATAATGGGAGTGAAAAGCTCCCACGCCGTAAGCCCAAGGTTTCCTGTTCAACGTTCATCGGAGCAGGGTGAGTCGGCCCCTAAGGCGAGGCAGAGATGCGTAGCTGATGGGAAGCAGGTTAATATTCCTGCACCGTCGTATGATGCGATGGGGGGACGGATCGCGGAAGGTTGTCCAACGGTTGGAAGTGTTGGTTTTTGACTCATAGAAGGCGCTTAGGCAAATCCGGGCGCGTAATTCAAGGGGTCGAGACGAGGAACTTAGGTTCTGAAGCAATCGGAAGTGGTTCCCAAGAAAAGCCTCTAAGCTTCAGTCATACGAGACCGTACCGCAAACCGACACAGGTGGGCGAGATG